>CP021237.1:0-4800000 GCA_002151545.1 Sphingobacteriaceae bacterium GW460-11-11-14-LB5
ATGGAAAAAACTTGTACAGAAGTATGGAAGAACTGTCTTCAAATTATTAAGGATAACATTCCGAGTCAAAGTTTCAAAACTTGGTTCGAGCCAATAACAGCCCTTAAATTGGAAGGTAAGGTTTTAACTATACAGGTGCCAAGTTTGTTCTTTTACGAATGGCTTGAAGAACATTATGTAGGCTTGCTCCGCAAGACTGTAAAGAAACAACTTGGAGAGGATGGCAGGTTGGAATATAACATCGTTGTAGATAAATCATCAAACAGCGGTAATCCTTATACTACCAATATGCCCTCAAATGGAAATGGAGCGGAGGCAAAGGTACAATCGATGCCGATTCCGGTTTCCATTAATAAGGATATTAAAAACCCATTTATTATCCCTGGATTAAAAAAATTAAATGTTGATCCACAATTAAACTCTAACTATACTTTCGAAAATTATATTGAGGGAGATTGCAACCGCTTGGCGCGTTCTGCAGGTTACGCTGTAGCTGCTAAACCAGGTGGTACATCTTTTAACCCTCTGATGATTTACGGTGGCGTAGGTTTGGGTAAAACACACCTGGCGCAGGCAATCGGTAACGAGATTAAACGCAGCATGCCAGATAAACTGGTGATCTATGTAAGCTGTGAGAAATTCTGCCAGCAGTTTGTAGATTCATTAAAAAACAACACCATTAACGATTTCGTTAATTTTTATCAGGCAATGGATGTAATCATTATGGATGATGTACATAACTTTGCCGGTAAAGAAAAAACACAGGATATTTTCTTCCACATTTTTAATCACCTGCACCAATCGGGCAAACAGGTCATCTTAACATCTGATAAAGCACCGAAAGATTTAGCTGGTTTGGAAGAGCGTTTGTTAAGCCGTTTTAAATGGGGGTTATCAGCAGATCTACAGATTCCTGATCTGGAAACCCGTATTGCTATTTTAAGAAAGAAAATGTATGCTGATGGTATTGAGTTACCAGGCGAGGTGGTAGAATATGTGGCACACAACATTGATAACAATGTACGTGAATTAGAAGGTGCTATGGTATCTCTTTTGGCACAGGCTACTTTGAATAAAAAAGAAATCGATTTAGCCCTTGCTAAGCAGATGTTGAAGAACTTCATTAAAAATACTTCTAAAGAAATTTCAATGGAATATATCCAGAAATTGGTTTGCGAGTATTTCGAGGTTCCTGTAGATATGGTTAAATCGCAAACACGTAAACGCGAAATTGTTCAGGCACGTCAGATTTCGATGTACCTTTCTAAAAGTCATACTAAATCATCGTTAAAAACGATTGGCGCTTTCTTCGGCGGTCGCGATCACAGTACCGTAATTTATGCTTGCCAAACCGTAGAAGATTTAATCGATACCGATAAAAAGTTTAAAGCTTACGTACACGATATCCAAAAGAAATTAAAAATGAGCTAAACCAGGTTCAGGAACAGAAAGGTAGAAGGGTTTAAATAAAATCTTTCGTTCCTGATCAAAAGTTAATGCATTAAACAATAAAGGCCAGATATTTTATCTGGCCTTTATTGTTTCTGTTTTTCTGTAAAATAAATTAAAGTTTCTCTAATTCTGCTAAGCCATATAATAAAGCCGCAACATGAAGTGCCTGGGCTATTTTATTATCCTTAATCAGTTGTTTTAGCTCATCAATGGTATACTCTTCAACATTTAATATTTCATGTTCATCTAAATGCTGTTCATGCGTTTTAATACCACCTGTCAGGAAATAGGTAAAGGTCCTGTTATCAGATGTTGCAGGATTGGGATAAAGCTCAGCTATAAGTTTGCAGGTTTTAAAACTGTAACCGGTTTCCTCTAAAAGTTCACGTTTAACAGCAAACTCAGGTGCTTCATCGCCATCAATTACACCGCCCGGAACTTCAAGTGAAACAATATCGGCTGCATGGCGGTACTGGCGTACCATGATTATTTTTCCTTCTTCAGTTAATGCAATCGCATTTACCCAGTTTGGATACTCTAAAACATAATAATCGTCTTTTATAATACCTCCGGGAAGTTTAACTTCGTCTACCCTCAAGGTAGCCCACTTCTCTCGTACTAAATATTTAGAGGCTATTTTCTGCCACTTTTCTATAATCATTGATGTATGTTGTTTTGTTTAGCGCCATGCAATAGGCGTTTAGCGCAAGTATTGTTGTATCGTTTTCTGACGGTGCAGGTTGACCAAATGTACAATCTTATGCCGATCTGACAGGTAATTATAAACTAAATTCAGCTTTGGGGCAATCATTTGGTTCCGATCCTGACTTATGCCCATTTCATAATATAGAAATTCGCTCAGTGAGTCGAGTTTTTCCGGAGGAAGGTTGCCCCCAGTCAACCAGTTTTCAAAAACAGCCAGCTCTTCACTTTCCAGAATTTCTTTTGGCAATTGAAAACCGCTTTCCATGGTTTCGTCAAAAAGCTGATTGGCTTCGGCCAACTTACCCTCTAATTTTAATCCCATAATACGGGCTAAAACCTGCGCAAGTTTCTGTATTTCTGCTGTGATTAAATCTCTTCTGTACATTATTGTTGTAATGTTTTAATCTGTTGGAAAGTGGTAACGTTCAAACGGAGTAGATTCTAACTTAATGACCAATGAACCAATGAATTTACCAGCTTCCGCTGCTACCACCACCACCAAAGCTTCCTCCGCCAAAACCACCGAATCCGCCACCGCCTCCGCCTGAAGAGCCGCCTCCCCAGCCACCGCTGCTTCGTCCACCGCCACCGCTTCCAAAAAGCATAGCCCAGAACAAAGCATTGGATGCACCCCGGCCACCAATTACTTCGCTGCCACCGCCACCACCTTTACGCATAATAATGATGATCACGATGACGATAATGATAATAATGATGATACTGCCTGAGCCACCTTTCTTTGAAGAAGCTTTTGGACTATCATTTTTATATTCGCCCCTGGTGTATTTTATAATCGAAGTAGTCGCTTCATCCAGGCCGGCATAATAATTTCCTGCTCTAAAATTGGGTTTAATGTCGTTGTCAATGATACGTTTGGCATAAATATCGGGTAATGCACCTTCTAAACCATAACCTGTTTGGATAGAGATTTTTCGATCGCCAACGGCCACAACGATCATAATGCCGTTGTTTTTGCCACTTTGGCCAACTCCCCATTTTCTGCCAAGTTCTACAGCGTATTCGTTAATATCATAATCACCGACTGATTTTAGTATCGCTACGGCAATCTGTGTGGAAGACGAATCATTAAAAGCTACTAATTTAGTTTCCAGTTGCTGCTTCTGATCGGATGATAATACATTAGCGTAATCATTAACCAGTGTGTTCGGTTTTTCTGGAAAATCCTGTGCAAAGGCAAAAGTGAATAATAAACTCAGTAACGAGAAAAGGAATATTTTCTTCATCGTTTATTTGTGTTCTAGGTTATCCATAAAAACAATATCATTTGGCAATTCATTAATATCGCCTTTTTGAGGTGGGAAGAACAAGGCTAGCTTTTCTCCGGCCAACGCTACACCTGCAATAATGCCATCGGCTAAATTGCCTTTTGCAAAGTGTGCAGTCATCGCTATTTTAGCTGTTTCCCAAAAATTTTCAGGTACTACCTGGTTGATGCCTACATCGCCAATAATGGCAAATTTATGATCGGCATGTGCCAGATAAATCAGCACCCCATTTCTTTTAGCTGTTTTGTCCATATCCAGCTTGGTGAAATACTCGATAGCTTTCTCGTATGGATCGCCTGCGCAATGTTTGTCAATAGCTATCCTAATTTCTCCGGAAGTTGCTCTTTCTGAATCGGAAATCGCGTTTGCTATTTTTTCTTGTTCAATATCTGAAAATAACGACATATGCTTATTATGTATGAAGTAAAAAGGGTAATAAATGCTTTTTAATAAACATTCACTACCCTTATATATTGTGTGGAGAATATTAAAATTCTACTTTAGGGGCGTCTTTTGCAGTAGCATCGGCCTCAAAATATCCTTTAGCTTTAAAGCCGAACATGCCAGCAGTTAAATTGGTTGGGAACGATCTGATTTTACCATTATACTCCTGTACCGCATCATTAAAATCTTTACGGGCAACGGTAATCCTGTTTTCGGTACTTTCTAACTGTGCCGATAAATCACTGAATTGCTGTGTAGCCCTTAGTTCAGGATAGTTTTCGGTAATCGATAATAGTTTGCCTAAAGCCTGGCTCAATTGTCCTTGAGCTGCCTGGTATTTCTGAATGTTTTCTGGTGTCAGTTCATCCGCTTTAACCGTCATCTGTGTTGCTTTTGCACGTGCTTCGGTTACAGCAGTTAAAGTACCCTGCTCAAATTTAGCCGCGCCTTTTACCGTAGCTACCAGGTTCGGAATTAAATCTGCTCTTCTTTGATACTGGGTTTGCACAGTTCCCCATTTCGATTTAACGTTTTCATCAAGTTTAACCATGCTATTATATCCGCATGAACTTAAAGTGCTCACTGCAATAACTGCAGCTAAAATTCCAAATATTAATCTTTTCATTTTTATGGTTTTTGTCTTTTTAATAGAATTGATTTATGGTCAATTTACGAATTAGATATCAAATTGCATGCCTTTGTTACACTTTCAATAATTATCTGCCAGGTTGGCAAGCTTAGGGTAATGTTTAAACTGATGTTTTTGTTTTGAAGCGCAAGGACATTCGCTTTTTTTAATGTTTGCTCCCGCTCTTTGCTTTACTTCGTGTCCGCTCCGATCGGGGGCTAAAAACTTTGGGCTGTGGCACGGAAAGCCTGCATAGTAGCAACAAAGCCGCCATCTAAACCCGAACGAATGGATCGCGACGTAAAGTCGGGAGGAGGTAGAGCGGGAAGAAAGTGGCTTATGGAATACTGCGGTGGCTTTCCAAAAAAACATAAAAGCATTACTTTAGTCTGCTGATAATTTTTAGTCATATTTTGAAATCATCAAATATGCTATCAGTTGCCTATCTTTGTACCGTTCGGGATAAAAACCTGACATGATATGCAAAAAGACATCGAAATTACGTTGCTCCCGCACGAGGTAGAGCAAACAGAGTTGATTAAGCAGAAGCTGGCTGAAGCCTTAAAATTGCCTGGATCAAGAATTAAAGGTTATGAAATCCTGAAACGATCGATAGATGCCCGCTCCCGAAAAGTGATATTCCGACTTCAGGTAAAAGTTTTTGTCGATGAGGAAGCCATTCCCGAAGTATACACCATTAACTATAAAAATGTAAGCGATGCCAAACCCGTAATTATAATCGGCGCTGGTCCGGCCGGGTTATTTGCAGCTTTACAGTGTATCGAAAATGGATTAAAACCCATTATGATCGAACGTGGCAAAGATGTAAAGCAACGCCGCAGAGATTTAGCTGCCATAAATAAGCAGGGATTAGTGAATACCGAATCTAATTATTGTTATGGCGAGGGTGGCGCAGGAACCTATTCGGATGGTAAACTGTATACCCGATCGAATAAACGGGGTGATATTAATAAAGTACTTCAGGTTTTTGTAAACCATGGCGCAGAAGCTGATATTGCTACCGATGCCCGTCCACATATTGGCACGAATAAACTTCCACATATTATCA
The DNA here is from genome assembly GCA_002151545.1 of Sphingobacteriaceae bacterium GW460-11-11-14-LB5. Lineage (NCBI taxonomy): Bacteria > Pseudomonadati > Bacteroidota > Sphingobacteriia > Sphingobacteriales > Sphingobacteriaceae > Sphingobacteriaceae bacterium GW460-11-11-14-LB5. The sequence goes on from CP021237.1 coordinate 5,585, forward strand.
CTGCTATCAAAGATACCATCCTGAATGCCGGGGGCGAGGTGATGTTCGATAGCCGGATGACTGATATTTTAATTGAATTCGGAAAAGTAAAAGGAATTGAGATCAATTTTGAAGAAAAGTTGTTCGCTGATGATATTATCCTGGCAACAGGTCATTCTGCGAGAGATGTGTACGAATTGTTGAACAGTAAAAATATCCTGATTGAGGCCAAACCATTTGCTTTAGGTGTGCGGATTGAGCATCCTCAGGAAATTATTGATTCTGCCCAGTACCATTGTGATATCCGGTCCGAATTCTTACCGCCTGCTTATTATAGTTTAGTTGAGCAGGTTGGTAGCCGTGGGGTGTTTTCTTTTTGCATGTGTCCGGGGGGGATTATTGCACCTTGTTCCACCGGCGAAAATGAAATTGTGGTAAATGGCTGGTCGCCATCTAAAAGGAATAATCCTTATGCCAATTCAGGCACCGTAGTACAGGTTACCTTAAATGATGTTCAGGGCTACGATCCGCTTAGGATGTTGCACTTCCAATCTGAAATTGAAAAAATGGCTTTTGAGGCTGGTGGTGGCAACTTAGTAGCGCCTGCACAAAGAATGGTGGATTTTGTGAACAATAAACTATCGATCGATTTACCGAAGAATTCTTATCTGCCGGGAACCAAAAGTTCGATGCTCGATAATATTTTACCCGATTTCGTATCAGATAGTTTACGCGCTGCATTGCCTTTGTTTGGGAAAAAGATTAGAGGTTATTATACAAATGAAGCTATTTTGGTGGGGGTAGAGAGCAGAACGTCTTCTCCGGTCAGAATTCCGAGAGATAAAGAAACTTACCAGCATCCTCAGGTAAAGGGTTTGTATCCTTGCGCAGAAGGCGCAGGTTACGCGGGTGGGATTGTATCGGCAGCCATAGATGGAATTAACTGTGCAAATGCAATATTAAACGCATCTTAACAAACTTTATATGGCCCCAATTGTTGTTTAGGTATGTTTAATATTACAAACGAAATTAAAAAGGCATTTAATGGCGATGCCTGGCATGGGAACCATGTAATGCAAACGCTGAATAACGTTAACCCCGAAAGTGCCTTTAGTCACTTTGTGCCGGGTGCACATTCTATTGCTGAAATTGCTTTGCACTTAACGGCCTGGACAGAAGAAGTGACTTCAAGACTGAGTGGGAAACCAGCAACAGAACCCGCAATGGGCGATTGGCCAATGCCCGAAAGCAGGACACCTAAGGCTTGGGAGCGTATTATCTTTAATTTTAAAATTGCAAACGAAGAACTCATCCGCCTTTGTGAAACCATAAAAAATAATCAATGGGACGATGAAGTGAAGAGTGAGCGAAATCCGACTTTGGGAACAGGTGTAACCAATGCCGAGCTTTTAAGTGGTTTGGCACAACACCACGCTTACCATTCCGGTCAAATTGCTTTACTTTCTAAATTTTAATATTTATCCGTGTAATCTCTCCATCTGTGTAATCAATTTCAAAATGAAAAAGACACTTATAATCGGCGCATCGCCAAACCCTTCAAGATATGCCTATAAAGCAGCCAATATGCTCAAGCGCTTCAATCACGAAATTGTTAATGTGGGCATAAAAAAAGGAGAGGTTGCAGGCGTAGAAATTGAAGAACCGGGTCTGATCCACACCGATATCGATACCATAACCCTGTATATTGGCCCATCCTTACAGGCTCAATACCACGATTATATCCTGGAAACCAAACCAAAGCGGGTCATTTTCAATCCGGGAACTGAAAATTACGAGCTCGAAAAACTATTGGATCAACACAACATCGAACCAGTTGAGGCCTGTACTTTGGTATTGTTAAGCACAGGACAATATTAAAATCTATAAACTACGCCCCAGTTTACATAATCTGCCTGGGCAAAATGCATATAGGTTTTAGCCTGCAAGCCAATATGAGGTGTAATGTTAAAAGTGGGTCCGAAGGTCCAGTACCAGGTCGCTTTATCCATTAATCTGTTATAATGGATATATTTTCCAATCTGCGCGGCAACAGTAACACGCCATAGGTTGATATCGGCACCAATACTGATCCCTGTACGCCATTTATCATAAGAAGTACCGTAGTTCTGGAAGGTTTCTCCATAATTATTCGGATCAAATACAGAATAATAATATACAGCATCAGCACCTGCTTTAAGCGACATTACATCGTTCAGGTAAAAATTGTAGCCGGCATATAATCCACTTTTGTATAAACTTTTTGTTCTGTTACCAAATACACCCCTTGCGCCTAAACCTGCACTAAGCTCAATAGAATTACGCTGTAAAGTGGTGTAGGTACTTTTTCGTTCAGCAGTTAATGTTTTCGGATTGTTGAGTTTAAGTCCGACGTAAATATTTCCGGTATTCAATCCCCCGTTCGGAACAGTGGCGCCTCCGTTGGATACATGCAAAAAACCGAGACCTACTAATAAATCGGCGTATTTGCTCATCGGCAGCTCCATTCCTAAATCTGCTTTAATGGTTTCGTTAATCGGACTTCCCAGAAATCTGTTTTTGGTATTATTAAAGTAATACTTGTTTGTATAACCCAAACCAACGCCTGGAGTAAAATTAAATTTAGCTTTTCCAATTTTGAATATTTGAAAATCCATCTGAGCCACCAGGCCATATACCTGCCCAAAAGCATTGGCCGAAGTATCTTTTGTGCCTTTCAGTTTGCTCAGGTTTCTAAAAACAAATCCGATGCCATAAGATTTGGCGCCACCAAATCCGATCCACTTATCACTGTTCTGGCTGATGTCCTTAAAATAAGCCGCATCAAATCCTGTAATCTGATCCTGAAACAAGTGTCCCTGATCATTATTTACATGCGTACCAAATATGGGTTTAAGAATAATCGAATGATTTTCCGGGGCAATTTGAGCCTGGACAGATGCTAAGCCTATAATAACGAGAATAAAAAAGAGTAGTTGTTTTTTCATTAGCTTTTACTAAAACGGTAAGCAAGACTATAAAAGGCGTAGCGGTAACCAGTGGCACTGTTTTTAACTTCGTTCGAAGTAAAAGTAGCGGTATAATTTGCGGTCCAGCGCGCAATGGCGAAAGTTAACCCCACCTGCGTGGTAAAAACAATTGGTTTGGGTTTAAAGGTAATTGGCCCTTTATCATTCAAAAATAATCCCCCTTGCAAACTCGAATCGAAAGCAACCGCATGTAAGTGCGGGCTAACGGAAAGGAAAAGTTCGTATTTGCGTTCTGCTTTGTTCATATGGTTATTACTCACCAGGCTATTAAAAGCCGACGAACCATCCATATCGTTAAATCTGCCCAGGCGGAACATTGCGCCAAGATTTGCTTTTGTAATCACGTTACCAACCGCTGCGGAAGTTGTTCCCGTAATATCGAATATTTTATTGTTTGTGCTCAATAAAAGCCTATTGTACTCTACCCCCAGGTTTAATGTTGGTTCGCTGTTTAAGCCATACTCCCATCCTTCAATCTGATTTTGGCCAACCAGTTTATGAAATGCTTTCTGAAACTCTTCACCCAAAGCATCTTTTCCGGTAAGTCCAATCTGTGCAGAAACCTTTAGCATTTGTTTGTTGGTATAAAAACGGCTATAATTTGCTTCGCCATAAAGATATGCTGTAAAAGGGCGGTCGTGTAGGGCAGGGTTTGGTACAAAGCTGTAATACGGATTGTATATTTTTTGACCAAGTTCGAAACCGATAATCTCTTTGCTTCGCCCTGCTTTTAAATGCGCTCCATCCAGGGCATGCCTGTATTTAATAAAAGCACCATTTGTATAATAACGATCACTGGTGATGTCGATATAAGCATCGTTCTCAGAGATAATAACGAGCTCATTTTTATAATTTTGCGCATAACCGATTTCTACTATGCTGATAAACAGCAGAGAAAGGTATAGTTTGAGCATCAACTTCATTTATTTAGATGGTTTAATAAAGCCATAAAAGTATTAATTATTGTTCAAAAATTCGATACGATAGTTGTTCGACTTAATTGCTGCTCATATATTAGGTAAGGTGTTTATTTATAATTCTTTTTTAGTAAAGCAGGTTTAGTGCTACTATCCAGGTTGGTTCCTGCTTTTCATTCCAAGTCCTCGCTGCGCTGTGGGCTTTTCATTTCAATCAGGTTTATTTTGCAGGGGCTGACTGGCTGCAGGGAAAACTTCAGGATTGTTTGGGGGCGGTGCGCCAATAAACACTTGTTTCCTTAAAAAGTTTTAACCATCGGCATATTTTTTCTGTCTGTAAGCCATAGGGTTACGTTAATCCCCGCCCCATTCCATAAAAATGTTTTGTGTGTACGATAAAAAATCCTACTTTTGCATCCCGCTTCGGAGGAAGGGTTTTGATTGAAAGGATGGCATTAGGGCGAGTGGGTCGAGATTTATTTTAAAATAAATATTGTGGGAGAGGAAAAGATTGCTACCTTTGCAGCCCGGTTCGGAAGGACGGAAAGCTGGTTAACACCGGTATATTGAAATAAGGGGAGGGGAAAAAAAGAAGACAGAAAAAATAAAATTTATTTTATTTGGAAGTTTAAGAAAGATCCTTACCTTTGCACTCCCAACGATAAGGAAGGGTAAAAAAATCGGAACGGCGGATGTCGGGAAGATAACAAAACAAGATTGAAACGGGTTGAAACACAGGTTGGACGAATAAGACCGGCCGGAACTGAAACCGAAGATATATAACTGATCGGCCGCGAGGTTTACAGATCAACAAGTTCTTAAAAGAGATGTCAATGTAGCGTAGCGAGGTAATGGAGTACCGATCAAAGTACATGATTACGTAGCTTTATTTTAAAGGTGGTGTCTAACAGACAACATAAAAAAAGAAGACTATTTTTAACAATAGTTAAAACTGGTCAGCATCTTACAACACATTTTACAATGGAGAGTTTGATCCTGGCTCAGGATGAACGCTAGCGGCAGGCCTAATACATGCAAGTCGAACGAGATTATCCAGCTTGCTGGATATGAAAGTGGCGCACGGGTGCGTAACGCGTATGCAACCTACCTTTATCTGGGGGATAGCCCGGAGAAATCCGGATTAATACCGCATAAAATCACAGGATGGCATTATCCAATGATCAAACATTTATGGGATGAAGATGGGCATGCGTGTCATTAGCTAGTTGGCGGGGTAACGGCCCACCAAGGCGACGATGACTAGGGGATCTGAGAGGATGGCCCCCCACACTGGTACTGAGACACGGACCAGACTCCTACGGGAGGCAGCAGTAAGGAATATTGGTCAATGGAGGCAACTCTGAACCAGCCATGCCGCGTGCAGGAAGACTGCCCTATGGGTTGTAAACTGCTTTTATCCGGGAATAAACCTATTTACGTGTAAATAGCTGAATGTACCGGAAGAATAAGGATCGGCTAACTCCGTGCCAGCAGCCGCGGTAATACGGAGGATCCAAGCGTTATCCGGATTTATTGGGTTTAAAGGGTGCGTAGGCGGCCTGTTAAGTCAGGGGTGAAAGACGGTAGCTCAACTATCGCAGTGCCCTTGATACTGATGGGCTTGAATGGACTAGAGGTAGGCGGAATGAGACAAGTAGCGGTGAAATGCATAGATATGTCTCAGAACACCGATTGCGAAGGCAGCTTACTATGGTCTTATTGACGCTGAGGCACGAAAGCGTGGGGATCAAACAGGATTAGATACCCTGGTAGTCCACGCCCTAAACGATGAACACTCGCTGTTGGCGATACACAGTCAGCGGCTAAGCGAAAGCGTTAAGTGTTCCACCTGGGGAGTACGCTCGCAAGAGTGAAACTCAAAGGAATTGACGGGGGCCCGCACAAGCGGAGGAGCATGTGGTTTAATTCGATGATACGCGAGGAACCTTACCCGGGCTTGAAAGTTAGTGAATGATCTAGAGATAGATCAGTGAGCAATCACACGAAACTAGGTGCTGCATGGCTGTCGTCAGCTCGTGCCGTGAGGTGTTGGGTTAAGTCCCGCAACGAGCGCAACCCCTATGTTTAGTTGCCAGCATGTAATGATGGGGACTCTAAACAGACTGCCTGTGCAAACAGAGAGGAAGGAGGGGACGACGTCAAGTCATCATGGCCCTTACGTCCGGGGCTACACACGTGCTACAATGGATGGTACAGAGGGCAGCTAGCCGGCAACGGTATGCGAATCTCACAAAGCCATTCACAGTTCGGATTGGGGTCTGCAACTCGACCCCATGAAGTTGGATTCGCTAGTAATCGCGTATCAGCAATGACGCGGTGAATACGTTCCCGGGCCTTGTACACACCGCCCGTCAAGCCATGGAAGTTGGGGGTACCTAAAGTATGTAACCGCAAGGAGCGTCCTAGGGTAAAACCGATAACTGGGGCTAAGTCGTAACAAGGTAGCCGTACCGGAAGGTGCGGCTGGAATACCTCCTTTCTGGAGTAGCACCGCCTACTCGCCACGCAACATGATATTTCTAAATAAGGTAGAAGGTAATAAGGTAGAAGGCTTAAGGCCACCATGCCATACCATATACTTTAAAAAACACAAGAGAAAAAAAGAAACACCCAGAAGACAACGGTGTGCCATAGCTTAAGTGCAAAGCATAACGGAACCTAAAGATGGGGAAAGCCAAAGGAAAGCAGTAGCGGTAAGATACTATATACTGCATACGATAGCCGACCTTAAATCAACAGTCCCGTAGCTCAGCCTGGTTAGAGCACTACACTGATAATGTAGGGGTCTCCAGTTCAAATCTGGACGGGACTACACATTTACATCCTTTTGGGGGATTAGCTCAGCTGGCTAGAGCGCCTGCCTTGCACGCAGGAGGTCAACGGTTCGACTCCGTTATTCTCCACCATTAAGGTTGAGGGTTAAAAGGTAGAGGGTATAGGGTAAGGCCTATAGCTGAAACAAACCACAACATAGTACAAAGATTACCGGGATCGGTAATATACATTGACATAAAGATTAAGAAGAAACGCCATGGGGCACAGATGTAATAAAAGAAAACATCTGAAACGGTTCGAGACCGCAGTTTTTACTAATAAGGCTGAAACGAGGCTTAGTTAGGGGACAATGAAACCCCCTACCTTTATACCCTCCACCTTCAACCTTAATAAAGTTCTTTGACATATTGGAAGAAGTTAAAAAAGAAGAGCAAACAACAATAGGCGACTGTTGTGTTTGTGCTCACCGGAAGAAGGAGCAATCCAGACAACGGTATGAGACATCATAACAAGAGCAAAAAAGCATACCATACGGCGCAAAAGGCGTATGAGTAGAAGAAAGTAATAAAGAGTACACGGGGGATGCCTTGGCTCTCAGAGGCGATGAAGGACGTGATAAGCTGCGATAAGCTTCGGGTATTTGCAAATAGGAATTGATCCGAAGATTTCCGAATGGGGCAACCCGGCTAGTTGAAGACTAGTCACATATAATGAGCAAACCTGCCGAACTGAAACATCTAAGTAAGCAGAGGAAGAGAAAATAACAATGATTTCCTAAGTAGTGGCGAGCGAAAGGGAAAGAGCCCAAACCTACTTTGTTACGGCAAAGTGGGGGTTGTAGGACTGCGTTGTGGCATTAGCAAACAGAAGTGGAATGGGATGGGAAGCCCAGCGATACACGGTGATAGCCCGGTACACGTATAGAATGCTAGCCTAGCAGTATCCTGAGTACCGCGAGGTCGGAGACGCCTTGTGGGAATCTGCCGGCACCATCCGGTAAGGCTAAATACTCCTGAGAGACCGATAGTGAACCAGTACCGTGAGGGAAAGGTGAAAAGAACCCCGAACAGGGGAGTGAAATAGAACCTGAAACCGTGTACTTACAAGCGGTCGGAGCGTACAAGTTGCGTGACGGCGTGCCTTTTGCATAATGAGCCTACGAGTTACTCCTCTCTGGCAAGGTTAAGTGCTTCAGGCACGGATCCGAAGCGAAAGCGAGTCTGAATAGGGCGTATAGTCAGAGGGGGTAGACGCGAAACCTTGTGATCTACCCATGGACAGGTTGAAGGTGCGGTAACACGTACTGGAGGACCGAACCGATAAACGTTGAAAAGTTTCCGGATGATCTGTGGGTAGGGGTGAAAGGCTAATCAAACTGGGAAATAGCTCGTACTCCCCGAAATGTTTTTAGGAACAGCGTGGATATTAAGTTTCATAGAGGTAGAGCTACTGATTGGGTGCGGGGGAGTCAAATCCTACCAAATCCAGACAAACTCCGAATGCTATGAAATATGATCTGCAGTGAGGCGCGGGGTGCTAAGGTCACGCGCCGAGAGGGAAAGAACCCAGACCATCAGCTAAGGTCCCCAAGTTACAGTTAAGTTGAACTAACGAGGTCCGATTGCACAGACAGCTAGGATGTTGGCTTGGAAGCAGCCATTCATTTAAAGAGTGCGTAACAGCTCACTAGTCGAGCGATCGGGCATGGATAATAAACGGGCATTAAACTGTACACCGAAGCTATGGGATTGAAATATATCGGTAGGGGAGCATTCTAGCGGCAGCGAAGGTACCTGGTAATGGGTGCTGGAGCTTCTAGAAAAGCAAATGTAGGCATAAGTAACGATAAGGCGGGAGAGAAACCCGCCCACCGAAAGGATAAGGTTTCCTGATCAACGCTAATCGGATCAGGGTCAGTCGGGACCTAAGGAGAACCCGAAGGGGAAATTCGATGGACAACTGGTTAATATTCCAGTACTTTTTATAACTGCGATGTGGGGACGGAGTAGTGACACTGCCGCGATCTGACGGAATAGATCGTTAAAGACAGTAGGTATTAGAACGGTAGGCAAATCCGCCGATCTAGCTGAAAGTCGATAGTACCGCAAGCCTTCGGGTGAGTGGATAGTGCAGGTAATCAGACTTCCAAGAAAAACCGCTAAGCTTCAGGTTATAAAAACCCGTACCGCAAACCGACACAGGTATCCGGGAAGAGGATTCTAAGGTGCTCGAGTGAATCATGGCTAAGGAACTCGGCAAAATGGCCCTGTAACTTCGGGAGAAGGGGCGCTGGCAGCAATGTCAGCCGCAGTGAAAAGGCCCAGGCGACTGTTTAACAAAAACACATGGCTTTGCAAAATCGAAAGATGAGGTATAAGGCCTGACACCTGCCCGGTGCTGGAAGGTTAAGAGGGGATGTCATCCGCAAGGAGAAGCATTGAATCGAAGCCCCAGTAAACGGCGGCCGTAACTATAACGGTCCTAAGGTAGCGAAATTCCTTGTCGGGTAAGTTCCGACCTGCACGAATGGTGTAACGATCTGGGCGCTGTCTCAGCCATGAGCTCGGTGAAATTGTGGTCCCGGTGAAGACGCCGGGTACCCGCAACGGGACGGAAAGACCCCATGCACCTTCACTACAATTTAACATTGACATTGGATACAGGATGTGTAGGATAGGTGGGAGGCTTTGAAGCGGCGTCGCTAGGCGTCGTGGAGCCAACGTTGAAATACCACCCTTTCTGTATTCGGTGTCTAATCCCGTACTTACGGGAGACATTGTTTGATGGGTAGTTTGACTGGGGTGGTCGCCTCCAAAAAGGTAACGGAGGCTTTCAAAGGTAAGCTCAGTACGCTTGGTAACCGTACGCGGAGTGCAATAGCATAAGCTTGCTTGACTGTGAGACAGACAAGTCGATCAGGGTCGAAAGACGGATATAGTGATCCGGTGGTTCTGCATGGAAGGGCCATCGCTCAAAGGATAAAAGGTACGCTGGGGATAACAGGCTGATCTCCCCCAAGAGCTCATATCGACGGGGAGGTTTGGCACCTCGATGTCGGCTCGTCACATCCTGGGGCTGGAGAAGGTCCCAAGGGTTCGGCTGTTCGCCGATTAAAGTGGCACGCGAGCTGGGTTCAGAACGTCGCGAGACAGTTCGGTCCCTATCTGTTGTGGGCGTAGGAATTTTGAGTGGGGCTGACCTTAGTACGAGAGGACCGGGTTGGACTAGCCTCTAGTGAATCTGTTGTTCCGCCAGGGGCATTGCAGAGTAGCTACGCTGGGAATAGATAAGCGCTGAAAGCATCTAAGTGCGAAACTAGCCACGAGATGAGAATTCCATATAGGACCGTAGCAGACTACTACGTTGATAGGCTACAGATGTAAAGCTGGCGACAGCACAGTCGAGTAGTACTAATCATCCGAAGCTTTCAAAGCAAACAGACTGTTGTTTGTTCTTCATAATAACTTCTTTCAATCATGTTTAAGGTTTAAGGCGAAAGGCAGATAGGCATAAGGGTAAACCTTATACCCTACAACCCTCCACCTTCTACCTCAATAAAATATTTAGGTGCCTATATCGGTGGTGTCCACCTCTTCCCATTCCGAACAGAGAAGTTAAGCCCACCAGAGCCGATGGTACTGCGGTAACACGTGGGAGAGTAGGTCGGTGCCAAATCTTAAAAGAAACCCTTTAACAGCAATGTTGAAGGGTTTTCTTGGTTTATAAGCTTTTGTAAACCTTTTACTCTCAATTACCATTAAGCAGTTAAGAAAGTTAAGGTCCTGAACGTGCTATTTCTTAATGTCCTAAATGCCTTAATGGTAAAAGAAATTATTACAGGGTTTATTCCACCATTAAGGAGTTAAGGTAGTTTAAGTTTGTTCCCGCAGATTACGCTGATCTCCGCTGAATGTATGCCATCTTCTTTGTTATAGCTCCAGCCCAGCTTGAATAGCCCTGATGGCAGCGAAAATCCCTTTTGGGCGAAGATGGATTGTTGATAAACACAATTTCCAAAAGGATTGCAGCGTACAGCAGGACAGTACCTCACCCACATGGTGTAGAAATTGCGCTCCAAATCATCAAATATTTAATCAGGCTTAATGGGTGCCTAAAGTTAAACTGTGCTTTTAAAAAGGATAGGTTTCTTATCACTATCCCTATAATTACGTATTAACTCTTCAGTATGAAGTACTTCGGTATTGTTTGTATTGATAGATTTAGCAAATAGACCCCTTCTGTAGAATATTGTTTTAGCCTTATCCCTTAAAGATTTAAATATGATTGTCCGAATCTGGAAAGGATTTGATATTTTGCGGCATAATTGATTTAGATATGGCTTCAGGTTTTTTTGCGATTTTGGATGATATAGGTGCTTTAATGGACGATGTAGCGGTGACAGCTAAGGTAGCGGCCAAGAAAACTGCAGGAATCCTGGGAGATGATTTAGCGGTTAATGCAGAAAAATCTACTGGTTTTCTTTCTTCAAGAGAGTTACCTGTACTTTGGGCAATCACCAAGGGGTCATTTGTGAATAAACTTATTATTGTTCCCATTGCGTTATTGCTCAATTTCTTTTTTCCGGTAGCAATTAAAGTGGTCTTGGTATTAGGTGGCTTGTACCTTGCCTATGAAGGGGTAGAAAAAATTGTTGAATATTTTATTCATCGATCAAAACCCTCGCACGTAGAAGCAAAAGAAGTTATCCAGGAGGGCGAGGTAGCAGAAAAAGCAAAGATCAAATCAGCTATTATTACCGATTTTATTTTATCAATAGAAATTGTAATTATTGCTTTAGGAAGTGTGCTCGAAGAAAAGCTGCTTATACAAATTTTGACGGTGTCAGCTGTAGCCTTGTTGGCTACCGTTGGTGTTTATGGTATCGTGGCCATTATTGTAAGGATGGATGATGTTGGATATCGTTTAATGAAGGCCTCGGGCGAAAAAGGTATATTCTCATCCATAGGAAATCTATTGGTTCGTTCCTTACCGGTTATAATAAAAATATTAAGTGTTGTAGGTACGGTCGCATTGATCCTGGTTTCAGGTGGGATTTTTGCGCACAATGTTAGTTTTCTACATCATGTTCTTCATACTTGGCCTTCAATTCTTAGAGAATTTGCTTTTGGATTAGCAGCAGGGCTAGTCGCTGTGCTTGTTTTAACTACGGGTAAAAAACTTTTGGCTATTGTCAGAGCATAAAGGAATTGGTTGTTATTCCATTTTGCAAATATTAATTGGCGAATTGTTTTTTTTAGTAAAGCAGGTTTAGTGCTACTATCCAGGTTGGTTCCTGCTTTTCATTCCAAGTCCTCGCTGCGCTGTGGGCTTTTCATTTCAATCAGGTTTATTTTGCAGGGGCTGACTGGCTGCAAGGAAAACTTCAGGATTGTTTGGGGGCGGTGCGCCGATAAACACTTGTTTCCTTAAAAAGTTTTAACCATCGGCATATTTTTTCTGTCTGTAAGCCATGTGGTTACGCTAATCCCCGCCCCATTCCATAAAAATGTTTTGCGTGTACGATAAAAAATCCTACTTTTGCATCCCGCTTCGGAGGAAGGGTTTTAGATAAGGATGGCATTAGGGCGAGTGAGGCAATATTTATTTTAAAATAAATATTGCGGGAGAAGAAAAGATTGCTACCTTTGCAGCCCGGTTCGGAAGGACGGAAAGCTAAATAACATTAGCGTATTGAAATAAGGGGAGAGGAAAAAAGAAGACAGAAAAAATAAAATTTATTTTATTTGGAAGTTTAAAAAAGATCCTTACCTTTGCACTCCCAACCAAAAGGAAGGGCAAAAAAATCGGAACGGCGGATGTCGGGAAGATAACAAAAAAAGATTGAAACGGATTGAAACACAGGTTGGACGAATAAGACCGGCCGGAACTGAAACCGAAGATATATAACTGATCGGCCGCGAGGTTTACCAGATCAACAAGTTCTTAAAAGAGATGTCAATGTAGCGTAGCGAGGTAATGGAGTACCGATCAAAGTACATGATTACGTAGCTTTATTTTAAAGGTGGTGTCTAACAGACAACATAACAAAAAGAAGACTATTTTTAACAATAGTTAAAACTGGTCAGCATCTTACAACACATTTTACAATGGAGAGTTTGATCCTGGCTCAGGATGAACGCTAGCGGCAGGCCTAATACATGCAAGTCGAACGAGATTATCCAGCTTGCTGGATATGAAAGTGGCGCACGGGTGCGTAACGCGTATGCAACCTACCTTTATCTGGGGGATAGCCCGGAGAAATCCGGATTAATACCGCATAAAATCACAGGATGGCATTATCCAATGATCAAACATTTATGGGATGAAGATGGGCATGCGTGTCATTAGCTAGTTGGCGGGGTAACGGCCCACCAAGGCGACGATGACTAGGGGATCTGAGAGGATGGCCCCCCACACTGGTACTGAGACACGGACCAGACTCCTACGGGAGGCAGCAGTAAGGAATATTGGTCAATGGAGGCAACTCTGAACCAGCCATGCCGCGTGCAGGAAGACTGCCCTATGGGTTGTAAACTGCTTTTATCCGGGAATAAACCTATTTACGTGTAAATAGCTGAATGTACCGGAAGAATAAGGATCGGCTAACTCCGTGCCAGCAGCCGCGGTAATACGGAGGATCCAAGCGTTATCCGGATTTATTGGGTTTAAAGGGTGCGTAGGCGGCCTGTTAAGTCAGGGGTGAAAGACGGTAGCTCAACTATCGCAGTGCCCTTGATACTGATGGGCTTGAATGGACTAGAGGTAGGCGGAATGAGACAAGTAGCGGTGAAATGCATAGATATGTCTCAGAACACCGATTGCGAAGGCAGCTTACTATGGTCTTATTGACGCTGAGGCACGAAAGCGTGGGGATCAAACAGGATTAGATACCCTGGTAGTCCACGCCCTAAACGATGAACACTCGCTGTTGGCGATACACAGTCAGCGGCTAAGCGAAAGCGTTAAGTGTTCCACCTGGGGAGTACGCTCGCAAGAGTGAAACTCAAAGGAATTGACGGGGGCCCGCACAAGCGGAGGAGCATGTGGTTTAATTCGATGATACGCGAGGAACCTTACCCGGGCTTGAAAGTTAGTGAATGATCTAGAGATAGATCAGTGAGCAATCACACGAAACTAGGTGCTGCATGGCTGTCGTCAGCTCGTGCCGTGAGGTGTTGGGTTAAGTCCCGCAACGAGCGCAACCCCTATGTTTAGTTGCCAGCATGTAATGATGGGGACTCTAAACAGACTGCCTGTGCAAACAGAGAGGAAGGAGGGGACGACGTCAAGTCATCATGGCCCTTACGTCCGGGGCTACACACGTGCTACAATGGATGGTACAGAGGGCAGCTAGCCGGCAACGGTATGCGAATCTCACAAAGCCATTCACAGTTCGGATTGGGGTCTGCAACTCGACCCCATGAAGTTGGATTCGCTAGTAATCGCGTATCAGCAATGACGCGGTGAATACGTTCCCGGGCCTTGTACACACCGCCCGTCAAGCCATGGAAGTTGGGGGTACCTAAAGTATGTAACCGCAAGGAGCGTCCTAGGGTAAAACCGATAACTGGGGCTAAGTCGTAACAAGGTAGCCGTACCGGAAGGTGCGGCTGGAATACCTCCTTTCTGGAGTAGCACCGCCTACTCGCCACGCAACATGATATTTCTAAATAAGGTAGAAGGTAATAAGGTAGAAGGCTTAAGGCCACCATGCCATACCATATACTTTAAAAAACACAAGAGAAAAAAAGAAACACCCAGAAGACAACGGTGTGCCATAGCTTAAGTGCAAAGCATAACGGAACCTAAAGATGGGGAAAGCCAAAGGAAAGCAGTAGCGGTAAGATACTATATACTGCATACGATAGCCGACCTTAAATCAACAGTCCCGTAGCTCAGCCTGGTTAGAGCACTACACTGATAATGTAGGGGTCTCCAGTTCAAATCTGGACGGGACTACACGTTTACATCCTTTTGGGGGATTAGCTCAGCTGGCTAGAGCGCCTGCCTTGCACGCAGGAGGTCAACGGTTCGACTCCGTTATTCTCCACCACATAATACAAAGGTTACCGGGATCGGTAATATACATTGACATAAAGATTAAGAAGAAACGCCATGGGGCACAGATGTAATAAAGAAAACATCTGAAACGGTTCGAGACCGCAGTTTTTACTAATAAGGCTGAAACGAGGCTTAGTTAGGGGACAATGAAACCCCCTACCTTTATACCCTCCACCTTCAACCTTAGTAAAGTTCTTTGACATATTGGAAGAAGTTAAAAAAGAAGAGCAAACAACAATAGGCGACTGTTGTGTTTGTGCTCACCGGAAGAAGGAGCAATCCAGACAACGGTATGAGACATCATAACAAGAGCAAAAAAGCATACCATACGGCGCAAAAGGCGTATGAGTAGAAGAAAGTAATAAAGAGTACACGGGGGATGCCTTGGCTCTCAGAGGCGATGAAGGACGTGATAAGCTGCGATAAGCTTCGGGTATTTGCAAATAGGAATTGATCCGAAGATTTCCGAATGGGGCAACCCGGCTAGTTGAAGACTAGTCACATATAATGAGCAAACCTGCCGAACTGAAACATCTAAGTAAGCAGAGGAAGAGAAAATAACAATGATTTCCTAAGTAGTGGCGAGCGAAAGGGAAAGAGCCCAAACCTACTTTGTTACGGCAAAGTGGGGGTTGTAGGACTGCGTTGTGGCATTAGCAAACAGAAGTGGAATGGGATGGGAAGCCCAGCGATACACGGTGATAGCCCGGTACACGTATAGAATGCTAGCCTAGCAGTATCCTGAGTACCGCGAGGTCGGAGACGCCTTGTGGGAATCTGCCGGCACCATCCGGTAAGGCTAAATACTCCTGAGAGACCGATAGTGAACCAGTACCGTGAGGGAAAGGTGAAAAGAACCCCGAACAGGGGAGTGAAATAGAACCTGAAACCGTGTACTTACAAGCGGTCGGAGCGTACAAGTTGCGTGACGGCGTGCCTTTTGCATAATGAGCCTACGAGTTACTCCTCTCTGGCAAGGTTAAGTGCTTCAGGCACGGATCCGAAGCGAAAGCGAGTCTGAATAGGGCGTATAGTCAGAGGGGGTAGACGCGAAACCTTGTGATCTACCCATGGACAGGTTGAAGGTGCGGTAACACGTACTGGAGGACCGAACCGATAAACGTTGAAAAGTTTCCGGATGATCTGTGGGTAGGGGTGAAAGGCTAATCAAACTGGGAAATAGCTCGTACTCCCCGAAATGTTTTTAGGAACAGCGTGGATATTAAGTTTCATAGAGGTAGAGCTACTGATTGGGTGCGGGGGAGTCAAATCCTACCAAATCCAGACAAACTCCGAATGCTATGAAATATGATCTGCAGTGAGGCGCGGGGTGCTAAGGTCACGCGCCGAGAGGGAAAGAACCCAGACCATCAGCTAAGGTCCCCAAGTTACAGTTAAGTTGAACTAACGAGGTCCGATTGCACAGACAGCTAGGATGTTGGCTTGGAAGCAGCCATTCATTTAAAGAGTGCGTAACAGCTCACTAGTCGAGCGATCGGGCATGGATAATAAACGGGCATTAAACTGTACACCGAAGCTATGGGATTGAAATATATCGGTAGGGGAGCATTCTAGCGGCAGCGAAGGTACCTGGTAATGGGTGCTGGAGCTTCTAGAAAAGCAAATGTAGGCATAAGTAACGATAAGGCGGGAGAGAAACCCGCCCACCGAAAGGATAAGGTTTCCTGATCAACGCTAATCGGATCAGGGTCAGTCGGGACCTAAGGAGAACCCGAAGGGGAAATTCGATGGACAACTGGTTAATATTCCAGTACTTTTTATAACTGCGATGTGGGGACGGAGTAGTGACACTGCCGCGATCTGACGGAATAGATCGTTAAAGACAGTAGGTATTAGAACGGTAGGCAAATCCGCCGATCTAGCTGAAAGTCGATAGTACCGCAAGCCTTCGGGTGAGTGGATAGTGCAGGTAATCAGACTTCCAAGAAAAACCGCTAAGCTTCAGGTTATAAAAACCCGTACCGCAAACCGACACAGGTATCCGGGAAGAGGATTCTAAGGTGCTCGAGTGAATCATGGCTAAGGAACTCGGCAAAATGGCCCTGTAACTTCGGGAGAAGGGGCGCTGGCAGCAATGTCAGCCGCAGTGAAAAGGCCCAGGCGACTGTTTAACAAAAACACATGGCTTTGCAAAATCGAAAGATGAGGTATAAGGCCTGACACCTGCCCGGTGCTGGAAGGTTAAGAGGGGATGTCATCCGCAAGGAGAAGCATTGAATCGAAGCCCCAGTAAACGGCGGCCGTAACTATAACGGTCCTAAGGTAGCGAAATTCCTTGTCGGGTAAGTTCCGACCTGCACGAATGGTGTAACGATCTGGGCGCTGTCTCAGCCATGAGCTCGGTGAAATTGTGGTCCCGGTGAAGACGCCGGGTACCCGCAACGGGACGGAAAGACCCCATGCACCTTCACTACAATTTAACATTGACATTGGATACAGGATGTGTAGGATAGGTGGGAGGCTTTGAAGCGGCGTCGCTAGGCGTCGTGGAGCCAACGTTGAAATACCACCCTTTCTGTATTCGGTGTCTAATCCCGTACTTACGGGAGACATTGTTTGATGGGTAGTTTGACTGGGGTGGTCGCCTC
This sequence comes from Sphingobacteriaceae bacterium GW460-11-11-14-LB5, assembly GCA_002151545.1. Taxonomy (NCBI): domain Bacteria; kingdom Pseudomonadati; phylum Bacteroidota; class Sphingobacteriia; order Sphingobacteriales; family Sphingobacteriaceae; species Sphingobacteriaceae bacterium GW460-11-11-14-LB5. The sequence goes on from CP021237.1 coordinate 22,973, forward strand.
CAAAAAGGTAACGGAGGCTTTCAAAGGTAAGCTCAGTACGCTTGGTAACCGTACGCGGAGTGCAATAGCATAAGCTTGCTTGACTGTGAGACAGACAAGTCGATCAGGGTCGAAAGACGGATATAGTGATCCGGTGGTTCTGCATGGAAGGGCCATCGCTCAAAGGATAAAAGGTACGCTGGGGATAACAGGCTGATCTCCCCCAAGAGCTCATATCGACGGGGAGGTTTGGCACCTCGATGTCGGCTCGTCACATCCTGGGGCTGGAGAAGGTCCCAAGGGTTCGGCTGTTCGCCGATTAAAGTGGCACGCGAGCTGGGTTCAGAACGTCGCGAGACAGTTCGGTCCCTATCTGTTGTGGGCGTAGGAATTTTGAGTGGGGCTGACCTTAGTACGAGAGGACCGGGTTGGACTAGCCTCTAGTGAATCTGTTGTTCCGCCAGGGGCATTGCAGAGTAGCTACGCTGGGAATAGATAAGCGCTGAAAGCATCTAAGTGCGAAACTAGCCACGAGATGAGAATTCCATATAGGACCGTAGCAGACTACTACGTTGATAGGCTACAGATGTAAAGCTGGCGACAGCACAGTCGAGTAGTACTAATCATCCGAAGCTTTCAAAGCAAACAGACTGTTGTTTGTTCTTCATAATAACTTCTTTCAATCATGTTTAAGGTTTAAGGCGAAAGGCAGATAGGCATAAGGGTAAACCTTATACCCTACAACCCTCCACCTTCTACCTCAATAAAATATTTAGGTGCCTATATCGGTGGTGTCCACCTCTTCCCATTCCGAACAGAGAAGTTAAGCCCACCAGAGCCGATGGTACTGCGGTAACACGTGGGAGAGTAGGTCGGTGCCAAATCTTAAAAGAAACCCTTTAACAGCAATGTTGAAGGGTTTTCTTGGTTTATAAGCTTTTGTAAACCTTTTACTCTCAATTACCATTAAGCAGTTAAGAAAGTTAAGGTCCTGAACGTGCTATTTCTTAATGTCCTAAATGCCTTAATGGTAAAAGAAATTATTACAGGGTTTATTCCACCATTAAGGAGTTAAGGTAGTTTAAGTTTGTTCCCGCAGATTACGCTGATCTCCGCTGAATGTATGCCATCTTCTTTGTTATAGCTCCATCCCAGGTTGAATAGCCCTGATGGCAGCGAAAATCCCTTTTGGGCAGCGGTAGATTGTTTATCATAAGGGATTTCCAAAAGGATTGCAGCGCACAGCAGGACAGGACCCGGCCTACATGGTGCAGGAATTGCGCTCCAGATCATCAGAAAATTAATGATCTGATTATGCTGAACGATAGCTATTCAAAAATGATTATTCTACGCATGTTAAAAAATGTAAAATCTTTCAGCCTCAAGGTAATAAAACCGTATTATTGTAGTATTACGTACATATTATGATGATGAATGTGAACCTGAAGAAATTAACCTTTCTTGCTTTTATTTTATGTATAAACTTTGGCGTTTTTGCTCAAAGTAAAAATGTACAACTCCCTGCCAATTGGTTTAATTTAGATTTATTAGAAAACGGATATTTTGGTATCAGTACGGAGAAAGCTTATCGCGAGCTTTTAAAAGATAAAAAACCTAAGCAAAATATTATTGTAGCAGTAATTGATGGTGGGGTAGATACCAATCACCCTGACTTACAATCTGTTTTATGGACGAATAAAAAAGAAATCCCGGGAAATGGAATAGACGATGATGGTAATGGCTATATCGATGATATCCATGGCTGGAATTTTATTGGTTCTAAGAAAGGCAATCTAGAGTTTGACAATTTAGAATTGGTGCGCCTGTTAAGGATTTATACTCCAAAATATCAATCAACAACCAATTTAACTCCTTTAGACAGTGCCCAAAAAGAAGAATTTAAACTGTATAAGAAAATGGTTGGCGATTTCGGTAAGAAATACGAAGATGCCAGCAATACTTTTTCTGTTCTGATTGCCATCAACAAGGTTTTAGATTCTGTGGCGAAAATCAATAAAAAAGAAATCCCGACCATGGAGGATATTGATCAATATAAACCTGATGATGAAACGGAAGAGCAGGTAAAAACAATCATCAGAAAGGGTGCTAAGGAAGATGGTAGTTTTGAGAAATTTTATAAGAGCATAAAGGAAGGTTACAAGCAATACGATGCAATGCTGAAGTATAACTTAAACCCCAAATATGATAGGCGTGCAGAACTGGTGGGCGATGATTACAGTAATTCTTACCAAAAAGATTATGGAAACAATGATGTAAAAGGCCCTGATCCTTTTCACGGTACACACGTATCCGGAATTATTGGAGCAGATCGTACAAATTCCACAGGTATTTTGGGCGTAGCCAATCATGTAAGTATCATGGCCATCAGGGTGGTACCCACAGGAGATGAACGTGATAAGGATGTGGCCAACGGCATCAGGTACGCGGTTGATAATGGTGCTAAAGTAATCAACATGAGTTTTGGTAAAAGCTACAAGTGGGATAAAAAAGCAGTAGACTCGGCAGTAAAATACGCGGAACTAAAAGGGGTATTACTGGTACACGCAGCCGGAAACGATAACCAAAATAACGATCTGGAAGAGAATTACCCTAATAAGTTTTTTGACAGTAAAGAGGCTGAAGCTTATAAAGAAGCGAATAAAAAACCCAGCAAACCAGACTTTACTCCACCCAGACCCATGACACAAAATAATGGCATGGGTATGAGGCCATCTTATGACCGATCTGCATTAGTAAAACCTGTACCCATCGACTCCGCAAAATTTAAGCTGCCTCATGCCAGTAACTGGATCGAAGTAGGTGCAAGTGCCTATAAAGATGATGACAATCTGAAAGCCGATTTTTCTAATTATGGCAAATATAATGTAGATGTTTTTGCCCCTGGATTTTTAATTAACTCAACCATTCCTGATAACAAATATGAGGAGGCTGATGGAACGAGTATGGCCTCGCCTGTTGTGGCTGGCTTAGCAGCACTAATTTTAAGCTACTACCCGGAATTAAAACCAGCACAGGTAAGAGCAATAATCATGAAATCTGTTTCGAAGGTAGCGCACAAAGTAAAATACAAAAATGAAAGGGGGGAGAATGTTAGAACGCTTTTCAGCGAAATATGTGTAAGCGGAGGTATTGTTAATGCCTATAATGCCCTAAAATTAGCTGAAACGTATAAATAGTTATCAGTTTACAGTTTACAGTTTTCAGTTTGCAGAAATTGTACGGATAAACTCCTGAAAAGTGCCAAAGGGATATTTTTTAGCCTTCATCCACGAAATAAGATCTTCCATGCGTTTTACCATTTTTGTACCTGTATTTTTTCTGACGTAACCTGGAAAACCAAAGCGATCAAAATCTTCTAAATCGGTAAATTCCCAGGGGTGAAAATAAATATTAAGGTATTTATCTTTTTTATAAGTCCAGCTGGCTAGTGTTTTATAAAGAGTTAAAGGCAGATTGTGAAACGACAACCAAAACAGCGGGAACCTAATTAATGGGCTTACCGACGCCGGAATTTGTAACACATTGTTTTTAATGAAGTGTGTTCTGGAAATGTTCAAATTGTTGTACCGCCCAGGCAAATAGGTTGGATTAATGGACGTGTTATAAGCATACCCGGCTTTTTCAATTTCCCTTTCGTCAACTGGCATCATCCTGGCCATGCGGTAACCGGTAATTTCTCTGCCCGAAAGTTCTTCGAGCTTTAATTTGGATTGCAGTAAATGTTCGGGTTTAAAATCTGAATGATAATAACCGTGTGAGGCAAGTTCGTGTCCTGTTTCGGTAATCCGTTTAATCAGATCGGGAATATTTTCGGCAAAGGTAACGGTACAGAAAAAAGTGGCTTTAACTTCGTATTTTTCCAAAATATCTAAAATGGCGATTGTACCCGCTCTCGAAATGGCAATCTGATCTTCAAAAGAAATTTCTTTTCCATATTCAAAAGGCATATCAAACTCTTCGATATCAAAACTTAACAATACCATTTATTTTTGCTGAATATTGGTTGAACGGATAATATAATTAGGGCGGTTTTTTGATTGCATAAACATTTTACCTACATAAATACCTATAATGCCCAGGATAATGAGCTGGAGCCCTCCAAAAAAGACAATGGTCATAATTACTGATGCCCAGCCTGAAACCTCTACGTGATTGACAAAAGCGTAAATAATGTAGGGAATATACAGTACAGAGGCAAACGACAGAATGAAACCCAGATAAACGGCCGAATACAATGGTTTTATGCTGAAAGAGGTAACACCATGCAGTGCCAGCCTCAACATCTTTTTGAAGGTATATTTACTATTTCCCGAAAAACGTGCGGCCGGATTATACCGAATAGCAAACTGCTTAAAACCAAGCCATTTGACCAAACCACGTAAAAATGGCTCGTTTTCATGAAAATTTCTAAAAACACTCACCACTTTTTGATCAAGTAAGCGGAAATCGGCTGCGCCTGGTTCCAGGTCAATATCCGATAACCAGTTTAAGGTTTTATAGAATAAGTTTGAGGAGCTTCTTTTTCCTTTAGATAGATTTTTATCTTCTTCTCTGATGGTGTATACCACTTCGAAACCTTCCTGCCATTTCTGTAACATTTCCGGAATCAACTCGGGAGGATGCTGCATATCGCAGTCCATAGAAATTACACAATCGCCAAAAGCATGGTCCATGCCCGCTTTAACCGCCAACTGGTGACCAAAGTTTTTCGAAAACTCGAGGAAAAATATATTATTTGCTGTTGAGGCATAATCCTTTATTTTTTCGAGGGTATGATCGGCACTTCCATCATCCACCAGGATAATTTCATAATCATAATTGATGGTCGAAAAAACTTTTTTAATACTTTCGGCTATTACAAAAATATTATCGGCTTCGTTGTAAGCAGGGATTACTATAGAAACTAGTTTATTCATTTATCGGCAATCAGATAAGACTCAAAATCTTCTTTCATCATTTGATAAATTATGGTTAACCAAATGATCACGCAAGGTAGGGCTTTAAGCGAATATAGACGAATAAATTCTTTAACCGGCCTTGGAAAAATATCGGTTGGCGAGAGGCTGGTTAAGATAAAAGCAAAAATAAATAAGGCTATTATCCATCCTTTTTTAGGATTTTGCTGCACCATAAACCAAACGGCAACACCTGCAAAAGCAATAATATAGGTTGGCGATTCAGAACCACTGCTAAATATAACCGTAAAAATAAGTGTAGAGGCCAGTAACATTAACCTAAAGCCAATATGTTTATATTGTTTAATCCGTAAATAAGGTAAACCAAACAGGATGAGGCCAACCAGTAAAAACGGCGCGTTCGGAATGCTGATATCTCCTGTTGCCCTTCTTACAATTCCCATCAGAGAAATATCCTGAAAAGAAGTTAATGATGCATTTAGGTCGTTTTTATGAGCAAGGGAATGATACCAGTCTCGATAGGATTGAATTACAAATGCGGGAGACGAAATCACCATGGGCAAAGCGAACAATACCGTAAAAGCAATGAGGCAGCCTATGATAAATTTTAACTTATTTTTAGTGAAGAAGAAAAATGCCAGTCCAACAATCCCGTAAAGTTTTACCAATGTGCCGATGGCAATAAAAAAAGCCGATTGTACTTCTTTCTTTTTAATCAGGTAAGAGAAACTGAGCAATATTAATCCCGTCAGTGCAATGTTAAACTGAAAACTGAAGAGTGCAGTTAAGGCCTCATGTGCACATATCCAGGCAATAATAGTCCTTTTGTTTAACGAAATTGGAAGACTGTAAATTCCCCAGAGCAATATTGATACATTGGCCATATTCCAAAGGATACAGCCAAAACCATCAGGTAATAGGGCAAATGGAGCAATAAAAATCGAAAATACAGGGCCGTAATGGTTGCTATCTAGGTATTCGGGATAATTATGATATAAATTTTGAAGATCTGTGGTATGCCAGTAAACATACTTGAATATCAGGTAATTGTTATAAGCGTGGTGATGATACTGCTTAAATCCAGCAACTATTGCTAACAGCAGATAGATGACAATAACACATTCCTTTTTTAAGAGAAATGACCAAAGTTTAGTAAGATTAGCGTTTTTTAAACTGTTCATTTTGCCGCAATATAACCATTTTATGAGTTTGCAGAATCATCTATTCTTTTAAAAGCTTTGGTTTAGCGATTGAATTACGACCGGGGACAATACAATTATACCTGTACTTGTGAATTGATTAAAACCTTTCATTGGTTTTCAGGTCGTAAAGACTTAAGTTTTTAAAAGAACCAATGCCTGCAAACATGATTTTAAAACCCATTAATTTTCCAACAGCATGGTTATATTGAGTTTTAAAGATCTCTTTATTATTGATAATAAGTGACACATGTTGATTCCTGATGCGGAGTTTAACCTTGCCACCTCCGGTAAGATCATATCCAAGCTGTCTTAAATCATCCTTTTCTCCCCTTCTCGCCATTTCCGAAAATTTATATGAGCTCCAAGCCGTACATTCGGGTTTCATTATACTCAGGTTATGACTGTCTCTATCACCAAAAACTGCAATATCAACTTGCGAGCAGCGTACTCCGGCCCGTTCTGCTGAAGTGATAATATCTGCATTGAATTCGAAATTATCAGCACTGATATTTGTGGGTCTCACATTACTATATGATACAAAAAAGGTTTTGTTAGTATCAACACCTGCCGTTGATAGTTCTTTAGCGGTTATCTGATAGTCACTTTCATGAGCAATTTTCTTTAAAATCGGGTATACCCTTGTCGTATCGTACAACATGGTGGCAATAACATCCCATCCTTTGCTTTGAAGATATACATAGGCCGTATCTATCGGTGTATTTTTGTGGTATAGTACCGGGAAATATCTTCCGGGTGTTTCATAATAATGGTTTACTGCTGCATTTGTAGTTGCTGATCTTTTGGTTTTGCCATCTCCAAAGTCGATGAAAAAAGTAGATGAATCGTCAGGCAGATTACCTTTAACAGCCAACTTAAAGATTGCAGAATGCGGACTTTTTCCTTCAGGATTTAAACAGTTCAGCTTTACATTAGTTAGCTCATCATTGTTATGAATAAAGTAGAAAAAGCCGATAGTGGATATGGTAATAATCAGTAACAACACCAGGTATATGTGGTTTTTCTTTTTACCAGGTACTTCTTTTGGTTGAGCATCAGGAGTTGTAGAATTAAGGGTCGATACATCCTTTTCACTTACAGGATGCAACAGTTCAAATTCGTACCAATCCCGGTAACCAATAAATTGAGCCAAAGCATCCCTTGTGGCTTTTTGTGGATAATAGCGCACAGGCGTTTTAAGTTTTCCAAATATGCGTTTAAGGGTGTTTTCACTTAAATGAACCTTTGTTTTCCGGTGAAGCAGGCTACTCAATCTGATGTAATCACTGTTCTTCCAGTCCGAAATGTTTTTTTCGCCAACTTCTTGCGCTACTTTTTTACAGCAAATATCCAGCTGCTTAAAAAAAACAGAATTTTCGGCTTGTACAAACTCATTGTTCATTTGGGGTAATTGTCTGGTTTTTAGCTTGTTGTGCTGTCAATAATATTGGTAAACATTTGTATAGACGGTTAATGTTTTGTGATATAAATCATTGCCTAAGTTTATAAAAGCAAATCACAGGTTCAGAACCATTTGCTGCAAAACAAACTATTTTTTTATAAAACTAACCAAATTTAATGAAAAAAAAACTACTCTTATTTGTGTTGTTTTTGTGTACCTGTTATGCATTAAAAGCACAAACCAGGTCGGTTACCGGGAAGGTGATTGATGCAGGTACCAAAGAAAGCCTTACAGGTGTAACTGTAAGTATACCGGGTACAAAAACAGGTACAACCACTGATGCAAACGGGCAATTTAGCTTAAACGTTCCGACTGGTACCAATAAACTGTTGGTTAGCTATATCGGATATCAGGAACAAACTGTTTCAATTACAGGAACGAATATGACCATTAGTTTAGCTACCGATATCAAAAACTTAAATGATGTAGTAGTTGTAGGTTATGGTACGCAGAAGAAAAAAGATTTAACAGGTGCAATAGCAACGGTTAGCGGACAAGACATTACAAACCGTCAAACTTTGCAAGTATCAGAGGCTTTGCAGGGGGCAGTTCCTGGTGTAAGTGTTACGCGGAACAATTCGGCACCCGGCGCTGGCGCTACGGTACAAATCAGAGGGGTAACTACGCTTAATACCAACGGTCCTTTAGTGGTTGTTGATGGAATACCTGTGAGCAGTATGGATTTGGTTAACCCAAATGATATTGAATCATTGAGTGTACTAAAGGATGCAGCTTCAGCCGCAATATACGGTTCCAGGGGTGCTGCAGGTGTAATTTTAATTACGACTAAGCGTGGTGCCACGGGGGCTTCGAGTATAGATTACAATTTTGAGTATGCTTTGCAAAAACCAACAGCCCTGCCTGAATATGTAAATTCACCAAAATACATGCGCTACTTTAACGAACAGGCCGTTAATGATGGTGCCGCAACAGGTCCATATGCACAGGATGCGATCGACAATTTCGATAAAAACAGATCAGCCACTCCGGATAAATTTCCTTTTGCTGATACTGATTGGCAGGACTTAATTATGACCAATAAGTATGCACCAAGAAAGCAACATGATTTGGTATTTACCTCTGGAACAGAAAAGTTAAAAACAAAAGTTTCGCTGGGTTATCAGGATGTAGGGGCATTTTATGACAACTATAATTACGAACGCTATCAATTTAGGGTAAACAACGACATTAAAATCAGTAATAAATTTAGTGCAACTGCAGATTTAGCCTTTCGGCGTTTAAATAACCTTTCTCCAGTTACTAATCCTTTTAGTGGGCAAACGCCCATTTACGAAGCCAGGGTGATGCCTCCGGTATATGCCGCTTATTATACAAATGGCGCTTATGCCCTTGCCAAAGACGGAAGAAACCCCTTAGCACAGTTAAATGAAGGGGGCACAACGACCTCAAAATCTAACCAGCTTCAAGCAAGATTAGCCTTAAACTTTAAACCGATAGATCATTTAACATTGACTGCGATTGTTGCGCCAACCTTCGACTTTAACAAGAGTAAGGCATTTTCAAAGAAAATCGCTTATACCAATCCCGATGGTAGCCCGAGTGCGGCAAGCAATACATCACTTACCACTTTAGATGAAGATAGAGATGAAATTTATCAAATTACCGGACAGTTTTTAGCTAATTACACCAAAACTTTTAACAACAAGCATAATTTTAGCGCTCTTGCAGGTTACGAAAGCATTTATTCTAATGCTGAATCACTTAGCGCAAGCAGAGATGGCTTCCCTTTGTTAGATTTTCCCTATTTAACAGTCGGTTCAACTGCATTACGTGATAATGCTGGCGGTGCAACCGAGGAAAGTTTACATTCGGTATTTGGCCGTGTGGGTTATGATTTTATGGGCAAGTATCTTTTTCAGGCTAATTTAAGGTTAGATCAGTCTTCAAGGTTTGCCCCAGGTTTTAGAAGTGCAACCTATCCCTCCTTCTCAGCAGGCTGGGTGCTTTCAGAAGAAAACTTTATAAAAGAAGCAAAATGGATTAATTTCTTAAAACTGCGGGCATCATACGGCGAGGTTGGAAACCAACGCATAATTGATCGAAATAACAATGATGTCCAAGTCTATTATCCCTACCAGGCCAATATCGATCTTCGAAATGTTTTATTCTACCAAAACGGTGTGTTAGTTCCGTTAAGTTCTGGAAGCCAGACAGTTTATGCAGTAAATGATATTAGATGGGAAACAACCCGTTCGACAGATGTGGGGTTAGATGCTACGTTTTTAAACAATAGATTAAACGTTACTGCTGATTATTTCAAAAAAAGCACTAAAGATATTTTATTGCAGTTGGACATTCCATTAAACATGGGCTACGATAAGCCACAACAAAATGCGGGCATACTCGATGTAAGCGGTTGGGAATTGGGCCTAAACTGGAAAGATAAAATTAACGATTTTACTTATAGCGCCAGTTTTAATATTTCTGATGCTAAAAGTAATATAAAAAACATGAGTGGTACACGCCAGGAAAGCGGCAGTACTTTAGTTAACATGGAGGGAAGCCAGTTTAACGAATGGTATGGTTATTTGAGTACCGGTATATACCAAACTGCCCCGATAGCAGGTACCGCAAAAACCAGTGCTGCTGTAACTGCTGGCGATATTGGCTATCAAGATATAGATGGCAATGGAATAATTAACGCTAACGATAGAGTGTTATTGGGCGGATCGTTGCCTCGTTACCAATACGGTGGTAATATAAATTTAGGTTATAAAGGCTTTGATTTTGGTATTACTTTCCAGGGAGTTGGCAAAAAATTGAGCCGATTGAACAATGATATCGTTCGGCCTTTCCAGGAACAGTTTGGTAATTTTCCAACCTATCTAGAAGGCAATTTTTGGAGTAAAAGCAATACGACTGAGCAAAACCTGGCGGCAACTTTGCCCAGGTTAACCAATACTAATGCCACGAATAACTACGCTTCATCAGATTTTTGGTTGTTCGATGGTTCTTATTTCAGGTTAAAAAATATTACGCTTGGTTATACTTTCGATAAATATAATGTTTTTCAAAAATTAGGGCTTAAATCAGTGCGCTTGTATATTTCTGCTAACGATTTCTTAACCAGTAGTAAATATCCTAAATATGCCGATCCTGAATCAGGCAATGCAAGTTATCCTATCGTTACTACATTTTTAAGTGGTATAAGTGTTAAATTTTAATCTATACAAAATGAATAAGACCATTATATATACATTTTTGGCTATAGGCTTTGTTACGGCATCGTCATGCAAAAAACTTGATTTATCAGATCCATCTAGCCCGGCTACGGGTAGCTTTTATACGAACCAAAATGAACTGGAACTGGCGGTGAATGATTTATATCGGATAGATTTTTGGACCTCAGCTAAGACAGCTACCGGTACATGGGAAGAATTTTTCTCCGATAATTGTTTTTATAGAGGAGGATCAGGCGGTAATCCTGTTATAGCAGGTAGCCTGGCTTCTGATAATGCCAATGTACAAACCTACTATTTAAACTGTTATAAAGCCATTGCGAGGGTAAATACCTTTTTGGAAAATAAAGACCGGGCAGCAGCAAATACGCCTGCGGCCATTATCACCAGATTGGAAGCAGAAATGCGATTGATCAGGGCATATCAATATACCAAATTAATAACCCACTTTGGCGATGTGCCTTTAAATACCAAAACGCTAACCATAGAAGAGGCCAAAAATGTAAATAAAACCAGTAAAGCTGATATTTATACTTTTTTAAAAGGAGAATATGAGTTTGCCGCACAAAATCTCCCTCAAACTTATGGTACTGCCGTAAAAAGATTAACCAAAGGTGCTGCATTAGCCTTAGAGGCTCGTACTGCTTTATACATGGCTGATTGGGAAACGGCCAGAACAGCATCATTAGCAGTTATGAATTTAACAGGAGTTGGAGCTTATACTTTGAATGCTTCTTATGATAACCTTTTCCAATTAGCTGGGGAACAGAGTGCAGAAATTATATTCAGCATACCCAGAGATCAAACACAACAGGTATTTAGTGTGCCGGATGATATTTTAACACGTAACGCTGGCGGTTTTGGTGCTACTTTGCCAACCCGCGAATTAGTAGATGCGTTCGAATGTACAGATGGGAAACCAATTGATGAGTCTCCTTTGTACAATCCACTAGATCCTTTCACAAACCGCGATCCACGATTAATTGCTACGATAGTTCCATTTTATAATAATTCCCCTTCAACAGTAGTGCCGCGGACGAGTTATTGGTTAGGCTATAATTATAACCCACACCCCGATTCTGCACAGGTATGGAGCAATAAGTTAGGTCGCAAAGTAACTAATAATGATACGCGCGCTGTGGCACCTTTTGCAAGTTTCACCGGTTTTGTATTTAAAAAAGGTGTAGCTCAAAACTGGTCTGACACACATAAAGAAGATAATGATGCCATCATCATTCGTTTTGCAGAAATACTACTTACTTATGCGGAGGCAAAAATTGAATTGGGACAGGCTGATGCTACAGTACTTGATGCCATTAACAAGGTTAGGGCCAGGGCTTATGGTGTACCTGTTAGCCAAACAGCCTCTTACCCGGCGATTACTACTTTAGATTTAACACAACTAAAAAATGTGCTAAGAAGAGAGCGTAGGGTTGAGTTTGCTTTTGAAGGCCTGCGTTACATGGATCTGATTAGATGGAAATTAGCAGAAAAAGCACTCACACGTCCTGTTATTGGCTTACCAGATCCGGTAAACCAAAACAGAGCGAAATGGCCTTTCCCGGGCGTTACACCAATAGATGACGATGGTATTGCCGATTATAGTGGTTTTGGCGCAGATGTTAAAGTTTTATTCCAACGCAACTTTGATAAATCGAAACAATACCTATGGCCATTACCAGCTGTTGAGGTAAGGGCGAATCCAAAATTAACACAAAACCCGAATTACTAACAGATCACAGCCGGAAGTAAACCCTTTCGGCTGCTTTAACCATGCACATGAAAAAAAACCTGATATTAAAATGTAGCACTTTAATAAGTGCTGCCATCTTCACGGCCCATTTGGCACATGCACAACAAAAACCTTTACAGGTGAGTGGGATTTACCCGCATTTAGCCACATTTAACGAAAACTGGGAGAAGCAAAACTGGTTAAAACAGGGAGCAACCAAAAGTTATGGCGACGGGGGCGAAAACGGCATTGGTGCCATTACGCCCTGGGCTGGTAAACTTTGGATGGTAACCTACTCGCCACACATGCCCAAAGGAAGTTCTGATAAGTTGTACAGTATCGACAATAACCTTAATGTGACCATCCATCCGGAAAGCATTGGCGGCACACCAGCAAACCGGATGATCCACAAAGAATCGAACCAGTTAATTACCAGTAACTATTTTATCGATGATAAGGGAAAAGTGAGGGTTATTCCATTCTCGGTGATGCCGGGCAGGATGACCGCAACCACACGCCACCTGAGTGATCCGGCCAATATGGTTTATTTTTACGATATGGAAGGGATGTTGTACGAAACCAATGTACACACATTGGCCGTAAAAAAACTATTTAACAAACCCGTTCCAGGTTGGCATGGTAAAGGCGCTTATACTGCGCAGAAACAACTGGTGGTTGCCAACAATGGAGAGGAAGCCGTTTTTAAGCTTACAAAAGACATGCTTGAAGCCGGAGACTTACCAAAAAATGAGGAGGAAAAGGGCGTATTGGCTAGCTGGGATGGCAAAACATGGAAAATTATCGAACGCAGACAGTTTACTGATGTTACAGGTCCGGGTGGTATTTATGGCTCGCCATCGGATAAAAGCCCTTTGTGGAGCATTGGCTGGGATAAACGTTCCGTGATGCTGAAATTATTAGATGGAGGGCAATGGTATACTTATCGTTTACCCAAAGCTGCCCACACTTACGATCATAGAGGAGGCTGGTATACCGAGTGGCCGCGCATTCGTGAGGTTGGCAACGGTAAAATGCTGATGGATATGCACGGTATGATGTACGATTTTCCTAAAACATTTTCACGGGCAAACAGTGGTGGTATTCAAGCGGTAAACAGTCATTTGCGCTATATTCCCGATTTTTGCAGCTGGAATAATCAGATTGTAATCGCTACTGATGAAACAACTGTGCTGGAAAACCCCATGGCCGGTAGGTCCCAGTCTAATCTGTGGTTCGGGCAATGGAGCGATCTTAAGAACTGGGGTGGTGCAACAGGTTGGGGTGGCCCCTGGGATAATGACCAGGTGAAGGCAAATACACCTTCTGATGCTTTTTTGATCAGTGGTTTTAATAAAAAGGTATTGCACCTTTCTCAAAAATCAAATCAGGCCGTTAGTTTCACCATCCAGATCGATAAAGCAGGCAATAACAAATGGGAAGATTATAAAACCATAACGCTTGCAGCCAATGCCTACCAGTATTTTATCTTTCCTGCTGATTTTAAGGCAACGTGGGTTCGTTTTAAGGCAAACAAAGATTGTAATGCTTCCGCGTTTTTTCATTTTACAGGTAAAATGCACGAAAGTAAAGACAATATGTTTAATAGTTTAGCCGGGATAAGCGAAAAAACGCCGGTTAATGAGAGCCTGATCCGTCCTTCGGGTTACAATAAAAACCTTCAGGTTTTAAACATCTCAAATGGCAAAAAACAATATCAGGAAGTGAACGAGAAATTGTCGTTTTTAAACACTACTGACGATAGTACCGCACAAATGGAGAAACTTCTGGCCCTTAAAAAAAGTTATGAGGTTGATGAGGCATCGATTATCATCAAAGATAAAACCGGAACTTTCCGTTTGCCAAAAGGATCTGATGACTATGAACTTTTCCCTTATCGGGATAAACGGGAAGTGGAATCAGAGCGATTTATGTTAAACGTGCAAGGTACTTTTTATGAGGTGGGCCGCGAATCGGGCTTTAATGCCATTCGTCCGGTTACCACACACCATAAAAAAATAACAGACTTTTGTACCTGGAGAGGTTTATTGGTATTGAGTGGAACCAAGAAAGGTGCACAGGCAGACGGACATTATTTTGGCGACCAGGATAATGGCCTATGGTATGGAGGAATTGATGATTTATGGAAAATGGGCAAGCCAACAGGTAAAGGAGGCGTATGGAAAAATACCACTGTTCAAGCAAATGATCCTTCATTACCTTATTTAATGACTGGCTATGACCAGAAAAAAGTAAGCATTACCGCCGATAAAGAGGTGAAAATTACACTTGAAGTTGATTTCGATTTAACAGGCTTTTACCCTTATAAAACCTTTACGCTAAAAGCCGGAGAAACCATTAATTATACATTCCCTGATGGTTTTAGTGCACACTGGATAAGGGCAACTGCAAATAAAGACTGCCAATCGACGGTAACGTTTACTTATTGGTAATAAAGATTAGAATTGCAGTATATATCAAGTGTTTTTATTATTCTGATTATTAGGGTTTTATGTGTACATATTTTTGGATAGGTACTGGATAAGCTTAAATTATGAATTATGATGGAGAGCACTTATAATTGCACACCAATTGGATATTAGGGATATCTAGTGAGCGTCGTTTAGGGATGATAGCGCAATCAATACAAGGGCGTTCTAGCCCTTGTACTTGATTTAATTTGATCGCTTTTTCGATAATGATAAATTCTTCTCTTTCATTTAACCCTTACTTGATTTGCAATTAATATACCTGATGTACTTTTGAACTATAAATATTTGGTTAGTATTTATAAGGTTTAGTTGATTAATAAAAGCCACGATGTGTTCATTGTGGCTTTTTTACGTTTTAACCGCCATCATTTTTAATTCTTATTACTTCACGCAATTAAAACAGCTTTCCTGTTTCCTGATTGGTTGAATTTTGGTTGCATTTGAGCAATGATGTAAATAAATCCTGTTTTATTTAATTTAAAGTGCTGTATTTAGGGTTTTATTGTCAAATTGCATCCTGATTGGTATAAATAATCAGATTTTTTTGTAGTCTTACCGAAATTATAGCTTCAAATAGAAGATGTAACTGAAACCATTGCAGGTTACCTTTTTGCAAGCCAAAAATGCTTCATCAACCTGGAAAACCTGCTTTGAAAATATTATATTAGTATATGCAAATTAAGGAATTGGGAGAGGAACGAGATTTAATGCTCAAAATAGCTGTTGGCGATCAACAGGCCTTTCGCTTGATCTTTGATGCTTATAAAAATAAAGTTTTTTCATACGCCAACCGGTACCTGAAATCTAAAGAAAGAGCTGAAGAGGTCGTTCAGGAAACCTTCCTTAAAATCTGGTTAAAGAGAGAAAGTCTGGGCACAATTGAAAACTTTGGTGGATACATTCGAAGAATAGCTGTTAATCTTACTTTAGACTCCCTTCGGGCTATTGCCGCTGAAAATAAAACAACAGACTTGCAAAAAGTGGTTTGGATGGAACAGGACACCGGAACCGAAGATACCATTATGCGAAAAGATGCGGAAAGTTATGTTGATCAATTACTGGATAAACTACCCAAACAGCAAGGACTGGTTTACCGGATGTGCCATATTGAAGGTATGAAACAAAAAGAAGTTGCAGAAATACTCCATATTGCGCCCGCTACTGTTAAGGTTCATTTAAGAGAAGCCCTAAAAACATTACGAACCATGGTAGATAAAAATAATACCATACCACTTATATCTTTCGTTTTTATCGGATTGCTAAAATAATGTAATCCATTCCTGTTTTATATCGCTTTTCTTTTAAATGTGGTTGGAGTTTTAAAATATTTTAAAAAAAAATATTTTTTGACTACCCCTTTTTATGCTTTTCAAACGTCAACCTTTAAAACGAACATAATAATATCTTTTCTATATCGCCATTTGTATGAAAAATGAAGAAATAAGTGAACTTCTGGAGAAGTATGCTCAAAATACTATCTCAGAAGAAGAAAAGAGCGTTTTATTTAATCATCTTAACGCCTCAAACAATGTTGAATTTGAAAAACGCTTCATGGAAAAAGATTGGGATTTATTCCAATCGAACGAAACTATAGCAGAAAGTAAGGCCAATACAATTTTTAATGAAATTGTTGGTGAGGAAGAAAAAAAGTCATTTAAATTAAATTTTGCCTGGATAGGTTGGGCTGCTGTATTATTGATTGCCGGTTTTTCTACTTTTTATTTTTTAAAGCCTTCAACGCAAAAAATAACGGCTAAAGCTAATGTAGCAGTACTTAATGTGGTGGCAGAAACGGAGCATAAAAAAATTGTATTACCAGATGGGAGTACCGTGATATTAAACAATGGGGCAGTGTTGCTGTATCCCAAACATTTTGATGGAAATACCAGAGAGGTTACCCTAAAAGGTGAAGGCTATTTTGATATCGTTCATGATCAGGCTAAGCCATTTATTGTTTATGCGGGAAAAGTGAAAACAACCGTTTTAGGTACTGCTTTTAATATTAAAGCTATTGAGGGGCAGAAAGTTGTGATCACGGTAACCCGTGGAAAAGTAAGTGTACAGGATCATCAAACACTATTAGGGGTACTTACGCCTAATCAACAGCTCACCTTTGATGAGAAAAGAAAAATGCCAAGTTTGACCAAAGTGATCTCGCAAGAGGTTGTAGACTGGCAGGCAAAAGATATTTTCTTTGAAGACATCACGATGAAGGATGCTATTGAAGTATTGGCTAAACGCTTCGGAACCAAAATTACTTTTGTAGATGATCATGGTAAAAACTGTCGCTTTACCACAACTTTTCAGAAAGGAGAAAGTTTAGAGGAGATTTTGCAGGTAATAACTTCTTTTAATAATGCAACATACGCAACCAAGGCCAATGAGATTTTTATTTCGGGTAAGGATTGCAATAATTAAATAATCAATATCAACTAAAACCAAACAAACCAAACTACATGAAAGAACTCTACTATTTCCACATTTGATGAAAAAATCTCCCTGTCCTTGCGAGACAGAGAGATAAAATTTGCACTGTTCCAGCTGGAATTGGAACAGGATGTATTAAACAATTTAGGCATCATTTAAAACATTTAAAATTATGAAATTTTCTGCACAATCAGCAGAGGGCGGGAATCCCTGTAAGAAATTTTTCGCTTCTAAAAAATCACGATATCTAATTCGTCAGATTATGCGTTTAAGCTTTGTACTAGCTATAATAACCTTTACCACCTCTTCATTAATCTTTGCTTCTTATACCAAAGGTCAATCGATCGCCAATACAGAAGTTATACTTGGATTAAATCATGAGAGTGTATTTTCTGCTATTGAAAAAATTCAAAAGCAAACACCTTTTATCTTTATTTATAGAAATACCGATCTTAAAGAATTAAAGGAAATCAATATCCCGGTTCAAAAACGTACCGTTCAGGAACTGCTTGATGTGCTGTTTAACTCCAAACGTTTTAAAATAACCCAGTTAAATAACAGGATTTTAATTTCATCGATAAAACCGGAAGTTAAAGCTCTGCCGGTTGATATCCGGATTTCAGGTATTGTAGTAGATGAGGATGGCGTTCCCATTCCCGGTGTATCAATAATACTGAAACAAAACAATAAGGCAAGTACAGCGACTGACAGAAACGGCCAGTTTGGAATTAATCTTCCCGATGAAGGAACCAAAGTGCTTCTTTTTACCTGTATCGGCTATCAGAATACAGAACAGGTGATTGGCGCAGAAAATTCGTACAAGATTGTAATGAAACCTTCGGTAGGTAGCCTGAATGAGGTGCAGATTATTGGTTACGGTACAACAACCAGAAAAACGAGTACAGGATCTATTGCTTCTATTACGGCAAAAGAGCTTGAAAAACAACCTGTTGGTAATCCATTAGCTGCACTATCTGGCAGAATGTCGGGCGTATTGATTGCGCAGAATAATGGTGTTCCGGGTGGAGCCGTTCAGGTGCAGATCAGGGGCCAGAATTCGCTTAGCTCTGGAGGGATTCCCTTGTATGTGATTGATGGTGTCCCGTTTACCAATTTTAATGGAGGCTCGCCTGCAACAGATAACTTAAATGCTTTTGGAACGTCGGGGGCCAGTGGAGGTGTAAGTCCTTTTAGTATGATCAACCCTTCTGATATTGAGCGTATCGATATTTTGAAAGATGCTGATGCGACTTCAATTTATGGATCAAGAGGTGCAAATGGCGTAGTTTTAATTACGACTAAAAAAGGAAAATCGGGAAAAGTAAAAGTTGGTGTAAATTTTAGTTCAGGTTTTACTGAGCTCAACCGCTTTATACCTACGTTAGATTTGCAGCAATACCTGGCGTTAAGAAAAGAAGCTTTTAAAAACGATGGTGTTACCCCTACGGCTACCAATGCGCCAGATTTAACCGTTTGGGACCAGAACAATTCTACCGATTTTCAAAAACTGCTCATTGGAAACCGGGGCCACATTACCGATGTTCAAGGATCAATGTCGGGTGGTAACGAGCAAACCCGTTTTTTCTTTAACTCGGCATACCGCAGAGAAAGTACCGTTTTTTTAGGCGACAATAGCGATAAAAGATTCTCGTCGAGACTAAACTTAGATCATAGCTCTCTAAATAAGAAATTCAATGCTTCATTTTCGGTGAGCTATAGTAACGATAATACCAACATACCAACCTCTGATGTATCATCGGTATATAATCTGCCGCCAAATCTGCCACTTTATGATGCCGCGGGTAAATTATTCTGGGCTACTGGTTTTACAAATCCTTTGGCCAGTTTATTAAGAAGATATAACGGGGTAACGAATAATTTAATCGCCAATGCCAATCTTAAATATACCATTTTTCCAGGTTTAACGGCTAAAACTAATTTTGGTTATACCAATACCAGGCTCGAGCAGGTTGCCACTACACCTGCATCATCTCAAAATCCGGCCAACAACCCAACAAGTTCTGCCAATTTTACCAACCTTAACGCCCAGAACTGGATTGTGGAACCCACTTTAGATTATGTAAAAAACATTGGGGAGGGCACATTAACCGCGCTTATCGGAACAAGTTTTCAGCAAAATACCTCAAATGGGCTTTATCTTTCCGGAACCAACTATAGTAACGAGGCGCTATTGGGCACATTAGGAGCTGCAGGTACCACTACGGTATTGTACAACAATATTATTAAGTATAAATATGATGCTGTTTTTGCCAAACTAAATTACGAATGGAAAGAAAAATACCTTTTCAATGCTACATTTAGAAGAGATGGTTCTTCAAGATTTGGTCCGGTTAACCGTTTTGGTAATTTCGGAGCAGTTGGTGCAGGCTGGGTATTCTCTCAGGAAGATTTTGTAAAAGATAACCTACCCTTTCTTAGCTTCGGTAAATTGAGGGGAAGTTACGGAACAACAGGTAACGATCAGATTTCTAACTTTATTTATCTGCCTTTATACTCGAGCACTACAGCTTATCTGGGAAATGCGGCTACGAGTATAGCAACACTTCCAAATGAAGATATTAAATGGGAAACGACTAAAAAATTAGAATTTGCCATTGATTTGGGTTTCCTAAAGGATCGTATTTCATTTACGGCCAATTATTACAGAAACCGATCATCAGATCAGATTACATTTAATGCCTTGCCAACACAAAGCGGATACAACAGTTATACCACCAACCTTCCGGCGTCTATTCAGAATAAAGGTTTAGAATTGGAGCTTAACTCAACAAATATCGTATCAAGCAATTTTTCGTGGAAAACTTCGGCAAACATTACCTTCACCGATAACAAATTATTAGATTTTCCAAGTCTTGATAAGTCGTTTTATGCTTCAACTTATGTAGTTGGTGAATCCATTAATCTGATCCGTCTTTACCATTACCTGGGTGTAAATCCAGCCAATGGAACCGCCATGTTTGAAGATAGAGATGGGGATGGAAGTATTACGACAAATGATCGTTACGTAGCTGATTTGGGTACGCCATTCTTTGGAGGATTTAACAACACGTTTACTTACAAAAATTTCGAGCTGGGTATATTTTTTCAGTTTAACCACCGTTTTGGCGTAACCAAGATTTTAAATACCAGGCCAGGTGCATTGGTAAACCAGAATAATTATTGGGCCGGCAGGTGGTCGCCTACCAACACCAGCAGTGATATTCCAGGTGCTTCTGCTACGCCAGGTACAGCCATTTATGCCTCATACAACAATTATACATCGTCTGATGCGGTTTACGGAGATGCTTCTTATTTAAAACTCAGATCGGTTAATTTATCGTATTCGTTACCAGCCGAATGGCTTAAGCATATCAAGATGTCTGGTTGCAGTGTGTTTGTTCAGGGACAGAACCTCTATACCTGGTCGAAAAACAAATATATTCTTGATACCGAAACCACCGTTCAAGGCGGACCTTCAGGCTTAGGTACCGGTACAATTGGTCAGGTTTTGCCTCCGTTAAGAACAATTGTTTTTGGTATTAACTGTTCATTTTAACTGATAAAATCATGAAAAAAATATATAAAAATTTCTTTTATAAAATGTTAATGATCGGAACAGTTTTAACTGTTTCATCCTGTAAAAAATTCGTAGAATTGGGTGCTCCGCCGACACAAATTTTATTTGAGGATGCATTTAAAACAGATGCATCTGCACAGAGTACCATATTGGGCTTATATTCTTCCGGTACATCGGCAACAGGTATTATTTTAAATTCAACTATACTTTCAGGCCTGTCTGCAGATGATCTTCAGTATAATTCTACTGATGCTGTTCTGCAGGAATTTGCAAATAATGCATTAACCAACACGAATAGTACGGTAGCCAACTTTTGGGCATCGTATTATGGTTTTGTTAAAAATTGCAATAATGCAATTAGTGGCCTAACCGCTTCAACAAGTTTAACCCCGGGTGTTAAAAACCAGTTATTGGGCGAAGCAAAATTTATGCGAGCCCTTGCCTATTTTTATCTGGTAAACTTATATGGCGATGTACCCTTACCGTTAAAGGATGATTATTCAGCTTTCGAAAATGCAACCTTACCCAGAACAGCCTCAGCTCAGGTTTATGCACAGATTGTGAAAGATTTAACCGATGCACAAAGTTTATTGCCTCCTGCCTATACCGGAACATTTAGGGCGCGAATTAATAAGTATGCCGCAACCACTCTTTTGGCACGTGTTTACCTTTATCAAAAAGATTATGTTAATGCAGAGGCTCAGGCTACTCAGGTAATTAGTGCCGGTGTTTATAGCTTACCAACGCCTGATGCTGCCTTTGTAAATAATAGCAATGAAATTATCTGGCAAGTTGCAAATACAACAGGTGTTTCGATTTATGGTGGCGTTTATGTGACAACAGCAACAGTAGTTCCGGCATTTTCACTGGCAGATGCAACATATCAAAGTTTTGAATCCATTACTGATTTACGAAGAACTGCCTGGGCTACACCAAAAACCATTTCAGGAAAAACCTACTATGGCATCAGCAAGTATAAATTCGGAACAGGCAGTGGCAACGAGTATAATGTTGCTTTAAGGTTTGCGGAGCTTTATTTAATCCGTGCAGAGGCCCGCGCACAGCAAAACAATCTTTCAGGAGCAAAAACTGATATCGATATGGTGAGAACCAGAGCAGGATTAGCAGGTGTAAGTGCGGCTTTAGATCAGTCACAAATGTTAACGGCTATTGAACAGGAACGAAAAGTAGAGCTTTTTGGCGAGTGGGGACATCGCTGGTTAGATTTAAAAAGAACTGGTCGTGCAAATGCAGTAATTAGCTCATTAAAACCAACCTGGAAATCAACTTCCATTTTATTTCCAATTCCGCAGACACAGATTCTTGTTAATCCTTCGTTAACACAAAATCCAGGTTATCAAAATTAATTATCGGGAGCCGGTTTGGCTCCCATAACGATATCAATCATGAAAAAGACAATGAAATTAATAGCAACAGCTGCCTTAGTTATCTTGGTTGCAACTGCTTTTAGTCCACAAAGAGGATATAAGTTAACGGGTAAGATAAAAGGGATAGATAAAGGATTAATTTATCTTTTGCACAATATTGGAGATCAGGAAATTAAAGATTCTGCTGTTATTACCAATGGGGGTTTTGCCTTTAGTGGTACAGTACCGGAGGTTAAAATGTATACCTTAAAACTTAAGGGAGGGAAGCAACAAAAAAACTTCTTTTTAGAAAATAAAAGCATTTCAATAGTTGGCGACAAGGATTCGTTGTTTATGGCCAAAGTAACCGGTTCGCCTGAAACTGATATTTATTTTGGTTTTTATAATGGTCCATGGAAATCGATAACATCAAAAGCTGGTGATATTTACCGCCGTTTGGATAGTGCAAATCAAAAAGGTAAAGTAACCTTAAGTCCGGAACAGCGAAAATCATTTGATGATGAATTTAAAGCACTGGATGTACTTAATCAAAATGCAGTAAGAACTTATGTAAAGGCACACGCCTCTTCAGTAGCAGTTGCTGCAATTGTGGAAGACCGCTTTATTAATTATCCATATCCGGAACAGGCAGCAGCCATGTATGCGTTATTTGATC
The DNA here is from genome assembly GCA_002151545.1 of Sphingobacteriaceae bacterium GW460-11-11-14-LB5. Classification (NCBI taxonomy): domain Bacteria; kingdom Pseudomonadati; phylum Bacteroidota; class Sphingobacteriia; order Sphingobacteriales; family Sphingobacteriaceae; species Sphingobacteriaceae bacterium GW460-11-11-14-LB5. The sequence goes on from CP021237.1 coordinate 46,018, forward strand.
CGGCAGTTAAGGCTTCATATTATGGAAAAGCCATTGAAGCCAGTTTAGCATTAACCAATAAAACTGCTCCGGGAAAACTGGCTCCCGATTTTGTAATGAATGATGTGGATGGAAAACCACTTAAACTTTCGGCACTGCGCGGGAAATATGTTTTAGTCGATTTTTGGGCTAGCTGGTGCGGCCCCTGCCGTAAAGAAAATCCGAATGTGGTGGCAGCCTACAAAAAATACCATGATAAAGGCTTCGAAATTTTAGGGGTATCGTTACATAGCAAAAAAGAAGCCTGGCTGAAAGCAATTAATGATGACGGTTTAACCTGGAAACATGTTTCTGAACTTAAAGGCTGGTCGAATACTGCTGCAGCATTATATGGCGTAAAATCGGTTCCCGCTAGCTTTTTATTGGATAAGGATGGAAAAGTGCTTGCAAAAGATTTACGTGGAGAAGAATTGAACAATACATTATCAAACCTATTTAAAGATTAATCACATGAGCACATTAAATATGAATAAAAAAATGTTAGGATTACTTTCTCTCATCATTTTAGGAAGTATGAGTGGTTTAAAAGCGCAGACCAAAGCTGTTGATACAACCAGGATATATCTAGACAAACTGGTGGCCTCGAAAGAACCTGCCGATAAAGCACTGCTGGCAGCCAAATTGCAAAAGCTAGCCGCTGCGGATCAGGAAAAAGATGTTGACCTGGCCATTAACTACTATTACCGTTTGAAAAATGTAAAAGCTTCCGATTCGCTGGTTCAGGTGGAGTTGCAAAAATTCCCTAAAGGCGCAAGGGCGAGGGGACAGGAAGCCAGCAAAATTTATGATGAGAAGACGGCAGTGGATAAAGAAAATGCCTATAAAATCTGGATTAAAAAATTTCCGGTTTCAGGTTCTGGAGAAGAATTGATTGTGTACGATTATGCGGTATCGGCTATCGCTTCTGAATATGCAAAAGAGAAAAATGCAGCAAAGGCCATTGAATACATCAGTAAACTTCAGGTAGACTTTTGGAAAGGAAATGGATATGGTGGTATCGCTGAAACCTTTTACAAAACCGGCGATTTAAAAAATGCAGCGGTATACTATAAAAAAGCGATGGAAAGTGCCAAAGTTTATTATGATGGTAAATTGCCTGACGAAAACTCATCGAAATTTGCCGCATCGGGTTACCCAGGTTTAACCATGACCTATGCAGGTATTCTTTATGAGCAAAAAAAGTATAACGAAGCGCTGGTATATGCTGATCTGGCTGCTAAAAATCCAAAAACAGTTTCTCCGAGATCGAATTTCCAATACGCCAAAATATTAATGGCCTTAAATAAAAACCAGGAGGCCTATGCTAAATTGGAAGAGGCTGTAAAATCGGGCAAAGCCAATGATGAAATGAGTAACACCTTTAAAACACTTTACATCAAGGTAAAGGGCAGTGATGCTGGTTTTGATGCCTATGCCGCTGAAATCAGGAAAGGGATTCTGGCCAATCTACAGCAAAAGCTAAATAAGGAAATTATCAATAAACCTGCCGTAGATTTTACTTTAACCGATATTAAAGGAAATAAAGTTACCCTCAGCAGTTTAAAGGGTAAGGTGGTCATCCTTGATTTTTGGGCTACCTGGTGTGGGCCATGTAAGGCTTCTTTTCCTGCCATGCAAATGGCTGTTAATAAATATAAGGAAGATCCAAACGTGAAATTTTTATTTATTCATACCTGGGAAAAAACAGCCACACCCACTCAGGATGCCAGCGATTATATTAACGCGCAAAAATATAGTTTCGAGGTGCTAATGGATATCAAAGATCCTGATTCGAAAGTGAACAAGGTGGTTACCGATTATAAAGTGTCGGGAATTCCTTCCAAATTCGTGATTGATCCTGCGGGAAACATCAGATTTAACCTTATGGGTTTTGATGGTAGCAATGAAGCTGCAGTAGACGAAATTTCGATGATGATTGATATGATAAAAAAAGGTTAAACCTTTAATTTACCTGATTTTTAACCCTGTACAAACAACTGTACGGGGTTTCTTTTTTTGAAGGATTTTGATTCCAATTTAAATTATTGGATTTAACCATTTTCTATGGATACCTGAATGTCGCGCTTTTCGGTTTTATGCAGCGCTTTGCTTCTGATCCTGCTTAAGGTTTCCAATCTCATTCCTAAATAGCTTGCCAGATAACGAAGCGGTATTTTGTTTAAGTCTACTTTTCTGCTCTCTGCCAGCTTTTGGTACCGCCGCAATGCATTGGGTATTCTGGCCAGTATCGATCTTTCAGATGCCGCATAATAGTGTACCGCCAGCAATTTCCTTCCTATAATATTGGCTTCTTCGAAATGGGCATATGCATAATCGATTAATGTATAGGGAATGCGGGTCAGTTCACAATCTTCCAGGGCCTGTAAATATTCTACAGAGTGCTTAGCTTGTAAATCAGGATGGCGGATAGCCCCTACAATATTATTCCCAAAGCAAAACCAGGTGGTAATATCTTTAGTACCATCTTTTACAAAACCGCGAACAATACCACTATTTACAAAGTAAAGTGCTGCATTACTATCAACAGGAGAAACAATGTGTTTATTCTTCCTAATGCTTACCAATGTGCAATGTTTTTCGTACTGGGCAATAAGGCCGCCAGAAAGCTTATGGTATTGTTCCATATACTGGATAAGTGGCCGTACAAAAGAACTGGTGCTAGAATTGAGCATAATGTTATAAACTTTAGGTTCAGAGAGGGATCTTTTTAAGATAAATAACCACTTGCTATTTCATAATATACAAAATAATCTGAAAACTTGCATTTAAATAAGTAATAATACATGAAGATTGGTTGCGGTAAGCCCATGTATCATTTTTTCGATTTTAAATTCTACCAGGTCGCCGATATTAATATTTTCATTAAGGGTTGCTAGACAAAATGCGATTTCCTGTTCATTTTCATCTCGTATAAATCCAAGGCCAACCGATTGATCGATTTGTATTATCGTGCCTTTCCTCATGGTATGTCTGTTTAATTTTAATGGACATACGTTTAATGCAGCAACAAAGTTTTTTAGTATGATTAATGCGCCGGATGGCAAAATGGGGCGATAGATTGCCATAATGAAATTAATCCTTCCATTTTGGTAAGGTACCAATCCTATGTGGTCCCCGAAGAAAAAAAATAATGGCCCCTATGATTGTTTAAACTGCTATTTAGGTATTCATACTGGTTTGGGGCATTTCCTTTGTGATTGGCCTGGCATGAAATTTAAATCATAATGGATAACCACATCATTTTTGTGCGCATTGCCGATCAGGACGATGCACATTACGCAGAAGAAATTATACAGGAAACAGAACAATCTGCCATTGCAAGGGGTTCAGGCATTGCCAAAAGAACCTTAGCATCGGTAATTGAGAAAATGGCTGCCGGCAAGGCGGTTATTGCCTTAACCAATACAGGCGAGTGGGTAGGTTTTTCCTACCTCGAAACCTGGGAAGATGAACGCTTCGTTTCCAACTCAGGACTTATTGTTGCACCGAAATTCCGAAATTCAGGGGTAGCCAGGTCCATCAAAAACAGAATCTTCAAAATGTCGAGAAGATTGTATCCTCATTCAAAAATCTTTAGCATTACCTCTGGCCCTGCAATTATGCGGATGAATGCCAAACTTGGTTTTCTTCCGGTAAGTTTTGCCGAGATCACCCATGATGAGCATTTCTGGGAAGGTTGCAAAAGCTGTGTGAACTACGACATTTTAACACGCAAGAAAAAATGCAATTGTCTCTGTACCGCGATGCTTTTCGATCCTGAATACTTTTCTGATGCACAGCCCGTAGTTTATCAGCATGCTGAGATCTACCAGGAAATCACTTATTCTTAAAACGACTAAACACATTGTTATGAATACGATCAGTAAAATAAAACTTACCGAAGGTCCTGATCTTAACCACCTCTATCAGGAATCACTCGAACTCCTTTCCTCATTAATCTCTATTCCTTCCATCAGTGGCGATGAAATGCTGACCGCCGATCAGATCGAAACTTTTTTAAACCTTCAGGGCATTAATACTTTTAGGAAACACAACAACATCTGGTGTTACAATAAATATATGGACGCTTCAAAGCCAACCATTCTGTTAAACTCTCACCACGATACCGTTAGGCCTAATGAACAATATACCAGAGATCCTTTCAGTCCGATTATAGAGGAAGAAAAAATATACGGGTTGGGTAGTAACGATGCCGGAGGACCGCTGGTTGCTTTAACCGCCACCTTCCTGTACTTCTTTGAACGAAAAGACCTTTCGTTTAACCTTTGTCTGGCGGCAACTGCCGAAGAAGAAACCTCAGGAGAATTGGGTATCCGCAGCATATTACCTGATCTAAAAGAAATATCTTTTGCCATTGTAGGCGAACCTACAGGCATGCACATGGCCATTGCCGAAAAAGGCTCGATGGTAATCGACTGCGTTTCGAAAGGTCGCTCAGGTCATGCAGCAAGGGAAGAAGGTGATAATGCCATTTACCATGCGCTTAAAGATATCGACTGGTTTAAAAGTTATCTGTTTCCCATCATGGATGATCAACCGCAGCCTGTGAAAATGACGGTAACTGAGATCAGGGCGGGTATCCAACACAATATTGTTCCGGCCGAGTGCAGCTTTACGGTAGATATCCGTTTCGATCATAACTATAACGAAAGAGAAATCGTAAATACCATTATTAACCATACCTCATGCCATTTTACGGTGCGGCCAAATGTATTAAAACCATCATTTATCGATATGTTACATCCGGTGGTAGTAAGCGGACTGTCACTAGGCAGGAAAACTTACCTTTCGCCAACAAGCTCAGATCAGGGCTGGCTGGATATGCCATCGGTTAAAATGGGGCCAGGTAATTCTGCACGTTCTCATACCGCCGATGAATTTATCGGTATTGAAGAAATAGAAGAGGGGATTGATATTTACATTAGTTTGCTTGAAGGGCTGAAGCTGTGATTGTCATCCTGAACGGATCTAGTCTACTAGTCTTAGCGTCGCGCTAAGACTAACTTTTTTGCTACCCCCCTCTCTAAAAGGATCGTCATCTCGACTGAAACGCAGTAAAATGGAGAGATCTAATCTTGCATAAAAGACCCTGAAACAAGTTCAGGGTGACGACTCGCCCTATTTAGTCTTAGCGTCTTTACTAGTCTTAGCGTCGCGCTAAGACTTTTGTTTTTTTGCCACGGAGATTCAGAAAATATGGATTACATGTTGAGGTCTTAGCGAGACGCTAAGACCAGGGTTTAGCAATCTTACAACGATTGCTATTTTCAAACTCTTAAAGATTGCTTCCCCGAAAGGTCGGGACGGGCTGTCGTTCCTCCTCGCAATGACGAATTCAGTTTTCCCACAATGAAAAAAACCTTTCCAAAATGGAAGGGTTTTTTAATGCCTGATTTTTCTATAATAATATCTTATGTATGTAATTAATTGTAAATCAATTGATTGACTGTATTTTCTCTTTTATGGTACAAGAGTTGGCTAAGGGTATACAAAATCATTACAATCATGACAATACTAATTTTTTTAATCCTCATCCTGCTCTGCTGGGCTACTTACAAATCAATCGACTGGTTCGAAAAAATCTAACATTATGATCGCATTATTCATTATCGCCATCGCCGTATTTATCTATATGATCTACGTGCTGATCAAACCCGAAAAATTTTAATCCTGTCTCCTTTAGGGAGCGCAATTAACAAATCAAAAAATGAACACTGAATTAACAGGCATTATTGCCACATTCCTGCTCACCCTGGTCATCGCAATACCATTGGGTAAATACCTGGCTAAGGTTTTTGCAGGAGAAAAAGTCTGGACAGATTTTTTAAGACCATTGGAAACGGGTATTTACAAGCTTTCCGGAATTAACATTAAAGAACAGATGAACTGGAAACAGCAGTTAAAAGCACTGCTTACCATTAATATACTATGGTTGTTTTACGGCTTTTTTGTACTCATCTTCCAGGATAAACTTCCATTCAATCCGGATGGAAATCCCGGGATGACTCCGGATCTGGCCTTTAACACGATTATCAGTTTTGTTGCGAACTGTAACCTTCAGCACTACTCAGGCGAGAGTGGCGTAAGTTACCTCACCCAGCAATACGTACTGATGTTTCTTCAGTTTGTAAGTGCGGCAACCGGTATCGCCGCTGCGGTAGTCCTTTTTAAAGCCTTTAGAGATAAAACAACTACCGAACTGGGCAACTTCTGGGAATTCTTTGTCAAATCAATCACCCGTTTATTATTGCCATTATCACTTGTAGTTGCCTTAATTTTAACTTTTAACGGCACACCTGCAAGTTATGAGGGTAAAGATCAGTTTATTTCGCTGCAAGGCGATACTGTTCATGTTTCGAGAGGACCAGCAGCTCAAATGATTGCCATTAAACATTTAGGTACAAATGGTGGTGGTTATTTTGGGGCTAATTCAGCACATCCTTTTGAAAACCCAAGCTACTTAACCAACATGGTGGAAATGATGGCGCAAACGATTATCCCTTTAGCGATGATCATCGCCTTTGGTTATTTTATCCGCAGGAAAAAACTAGCCTGGACCATTTTTGGCGTAATGACCATTGGTTTGTTCATGCTGCTTTTACCCACTTTAAGTTCAGAATTGGGCGGAAATCCGGCCCTGGCCAAAATGGGTATCTCGCAAACTACCGGCGCAATGGAAGGTAAAGAAGTACGTTTCGGACCTGCAGCCACCGCCTATTGGAGTACACTTACCACGGTAATCTCTACCGGATCGGTAAACGGAATGCACGACAGTACGATGCCTTTAACAGGGTTATGGCAATTATTGGCCATGATGATCAACTCCTTTTACGGCGGTTGTGGTGTAGGTTTATTGAATTACTTTATTTATCTGATAGTTGCTGTATTTATTTCAGGCTTGATGGTGGGCAGAACGCCGGAGTTTCTTGGACATAAGGTTGAAGCCCGGGAGATCAAAATTGCAGCCATTATTACGCTGTTGAGTCCGTTTTTAATCCTCGCCGGAACTGCAATTGCCAGTTACATTTTTACCAGTCATGGCGACGCCGCCTGGGCGGTACAGCCAAAAAACTGGCTCAATAATCCTGGTTTTCACGGTTTCTCTGAGATGTTGTATGAAATGACTTCATCTAATGCCAACAACGGATCGGGGTTTGAAGGATTGGGCGATAACAATATTTTCTGGAACTTATCTACCGGTATTGTGATTTTCCTTGGTCGTTTCCTGCCGATTATCGGACCTGTTGCGATTGCTGGATTATTAGGCGCTAAAAAATTCATTCCTGAATCTGCAGGTACACTTAAAACAGATACTAAGACCTTTGCCCTAATGACTTTCGCGGTAATCATCGTGTTAAATGCACTTTCTTATTTCCCTGCTCTGGCTTTAGGCCCCTTGGCAGAATATTTTACTCACTAAGATGGGAAAGGTAAGAGGGATGATGGAAAATGAGTATTAAGCCCTCCATCATCCTTCACACATCTTCCATTACACATAAATAAATAATATGAAACCCAATAATAAATTGTTCGAACCTGCCCTGGTGCAGACCGCGCTAAAACAATCTTTCATCAAACTCGATCCACGGGTAATGGTTCGCAACCCGGTTATGTTTACCGTTGAGATTGGAACACTGGTTATGGCATATGTTACAGTGTATTCTTTCAACCATAACGGACAAGGATCGCCATTATATAATTTCTTCATCTTTTTAGTTTTATTGCTTACCGTGCTGTTTGCAAATTTTGCCGAAGCCATTGCTGAGGCAAGAGGTAAGGCACAGGCCGATAGTCTCCGTAAAACAAGAGAGGAAACACCAGCAAAAGTGCTTTTGGCCAACGGAACTATCGAAATCCGTTCGTCCAACCAGTTAAAAAAAGGCGATGTGTTTATTTGCGAAGCAGGAGACACCATCCCAACTGATGGAGAGATCATCGAAGGTATTGCTACTATCGACGAATCGGCCATTACCGGGGAATCTGCCCCTGTAATCCGTGAATCTGGAGGTGATAAATCATCGGTAACCGGTGGAACAAAAGTTTTATCTGATGAGATCAAGGTTCAGGTGAGCACTGCTCCCGGCGATAGTTTTTTAGATAAGATGATTGCTTTGGTTGAAGGTGCATCGCGTCAGAAAACACCAAACGAGATCGCCTTAACCATTTTGCTGGCCAGTTTTACGCTGGTATTCATTATTGTTTGCGTAACCTTAAAACCATTTGCCGATTATGCCAATACACCAATTACCATTGCGGCACTGATCTCTCTTTTCGTTTGTTTAATTCCAACCACTATTGGTGGATTACTATCAGCGATTGGTATCGCCGGAATGGACAGGGCATTGAGAGCTAACGTAATCACCAAATCGGGTAAAGCCGTAGAAACTGCAGGCGATATTGATGTACTGCTTTTAGATAAAACCGGAACCATTACGATTGGTAACCGTAAAGCCACTAATTTTTATCCAACTGCTGGCGTAAACATTAAAGCTTTTACCGATGCCTGCTTACTGAGCTCATTAGCCGATGAAACCCCTGAGGGGAAATCAATCATCGAGTTAGCCGCTGAGCAGGGCATTAAATCTACCGGAACACCACAGGGATCTACTTTCATCAAATTTACCGCCGAAACCCGCTCAAGCGGTTTAGATACGGCCGACGGAAGAAGGATTAGAAAAGGTGCTTTCGATTCGATCAGGAATATTGTCGAGAAAGCTGGGAATATTTTCCCTTCCGATATCGAAAACCATGTAAAGGCCATTGCTACCAATGGAGGAACACCACTTGTGGTATCTGAAAATGAGAAAGCCCTTGGCGTAATCGAATTGCAGGATATCATTAAACCTGGAATTAGCGAGCGTTTCGAACGCCTCAGGAAAATGGGTGTAAAAACCGTAATGGTTACCGGTGATAATCCTTTAACGGCTAAATATATTGCGGAGAAAGCAGGTGTGGACGATTTTATCGCTGAGGCCAAACCAGAGGATAAAATGAACTACATCAAGGATGAACAGGCGCTGGGCAAGCTGGTTGCCATGATGGGGGATGGTACTAACGATGCGCCCGCCTTGGCCCAAGCCGATGTTGGTGTAGCCATGAACAGTGGAACACAGGCTGCAAAAGAGGCCGGTAATATGGTCGATTTAGATAACGACCCTACTAAACTCATCGAGATTGTAGAAATCGGTAAACAACTGCTCATTACACGAGGTACGCTGACTACTTTTTCCATTGCGAATGATGTAGCTAAGTATTTTGCCATCGTTCCGGCTTTATTTATCGCTTCAATTCCTGCCTTGCAAAGCCTGAATATTATGGGACTGCATTCACCAGAATCGGCCATCATGTCGGCCGTGATTTTTAATGCCATCATTATTCCGATCCTGATCCCGCTGGCCCTGAAAGGTGTGGCTTATAAACCGATCGGTGCAACCGCTTTATTACGCAGGAATCTATTCATATATGGCATTGGTGGGGTAGTTGCTCCATTTATAGGCATTAAAATAATCGATTTATTGGTTGGCTTATTTGTGTAAAGAATCCTGTCACGTTGAGTTTGTCGAAACACAATAACAAAAGTACTTCGACAGGCTCTGGATGACAATAAAAATAAAAATAAAATGAAAAAGTATATCATTCAATCCATCCGCTTAACCCTTGTACTGTTGGTACTGTTATGCGTAGTATATCCCATCAGTGTGGCCTTTATCGGTAAAATGTCTAAAGGAAACGGTGGAGGAGAAAAAATCACCAAAAATGGTAAAACAGTTGGTTATGCGCTGCTGGGTCAATCTTTTACCAAACCAGAATATTTCTGGGGAAGGCCATCAGCAGTGGCTTACAATGCAGCAGGTTCTGCAGGTTCTAACAAAGGCCCGTCTAATCCTGATTATTTAAAAGAGGTGCAGTCGCGTATCGATACTTTATTGAAATACAATCCGGGCATCAAAAAATCAGATATCCCTGCCGATATGGTTACTGCATCAGGAAGCGGGCTTGATCCAAATATTTCTGAACAGGGTGCTGCCCTGCAGGTGGCAAGAGTGGCTAAGGCAAGGAAAATAGAGGAGAAAAAAGTAAAAGAACTAATTGCCATGAATACCCTAAAACCCTTTATGGGCATGTTCGGTCCATCATCGGTAAATGTGTTGAAACTAAACCTTGCCCTTGATGAACTTTAATTAGTGGTTTAGCGAGAAAACGTCATCTCGACCGTAGTGGAGAGATCTTTGAAAATTCATTTAATGAGATCTCTCCATTCCGTTGCACTTCAGTCGAGATGACGATCACGCCAGGCTTTACCCAATAAAAACAATCAGATAAAATAAATAGAAAATACAGATGAAAAAATTATTATTACTAGCCGCTGCAGTTACCACTACATTCTTCGCGAAAGCACAGGAAGAACCTAAAATTAAAGTAAGCGGTTACCTTGAGGCCTATTACGGATATGATTTTAACAAACCTGCCGATCATAACCGCCCGGGTTTTATTTATTCGCACAACCGTGCGAACGAGGTAAATTTAAATCTTGGTTTTATTAAAGCGGCCTACGATAGTGGAAATATCCGCGCCAATTTAGCGGTAATGGCCGGAAGCTATGCCAATGCAAACCTTGCTGCGGAGCCAGGCGTATTAAAAAATATTTTTGAAGCCAATGCAGGCCTGAAATTATCGAAATCGGAAAACCTTTGGATTGATGCCGGAATCTTTTCTTCACACATCGGTTTTGAAGGTGCAGTTTCAAAAGACTGCTGGGTACTCACCAGAAATATCTCTTCAGAGAACACCCCTTATTACGAATCGGGTGCGAAAATTAGCTATGGAACTAAAGATGGCAAATTTACAGCAACAGCACTTTACCTCAACGGGTGGCAGCGCATTACCCGCCAGAATGGAAATGATAAACCTGCAGGCGGACTTCAGCTGAGCTGGAAACCAACAGATAAGATCACCGTAAACTACAGCAATTATCTTGGAACGGAAGGCATTGATTCGGTTAGGGTAAACAGATTTTACCACAATGTTTATGGTATCTTCCAGCTTACCGATAAATTTGGCGTAACTGTTGGATTTGATTACGGAACGCAGCAAAAACAAAAAGGAAGTGATGATAAAAACGAGGTGATCTCACCTGTTGCAATCCTGCAATATAAATTTGCTCCGAAATGGGCTGTTGCCGGAAGATTCGAATATTATGAAGATAAAAATGGAATCTTTGTCGCTACCGGAACGCCCAATGGCTTCAAGACAAAAGGCTATTCGTTAAACCTTGATTATGCACCAATATCAAATGCGGTGATCAGGATAGAAGGAAAAGCCTACGATAGCAAGGACAAAATCTTTGCAAGGGATGCAGCAGCGGTAAATGCCAATGCCACCCTTACGGCCAGTATCGCCGTATCGTTTTAGGAAGAGTCAGTTCGTCATTTCGAGCGGAGCACCGCGTAGTCGAGAACCACGAAGTGCTCAGCAAAGCTAAATCTAATGCAGATCTCTCCATTCAGCTGCGCTTCAGTCGAGATGACGACTGATATTTTAAATACTCTTAATATTAAAACAATGCATCCATACATAGAAATCCTGTTCAGCATTTTTTTGGCTATACTGGGCACGTTGATGATCAGAAAGCTTAGTGCTTTGAAAAACAGCAGGAGTAGCAAAATCAAAAGAAGTTATGCAACAGAAAAGCAGAACAAGCTGCTTTCCAGGAAGATTTCACTTAAATTTATGTTGGTATTGTTTACGCTTATGATGGTGATCGCCGTTACCATATTGATAGAAAAAAGAATAATGACCGTTACCTGGTAAAGATCATGGAAGAAGAACAAAAAGAAGAATCGGTCAGGCACTTTTTGGATCTGGTTAAAAAATCCAGGCGTGGAAAGCTCAAGATTTATATTGGCATGAGTGCCGGTGTGGGCAAAACTTACCGTATGCTCCAGGAATCGCATGCCTTACTGCGGAATGGTGTAGACATTTGCATCGGTTATGTTGAAACCCACAAAAGAGCAGAAACAGAAGCGCTTGTTGCTGGTCTTCCCATTATTCCGCGACGGAAAATCTTCTATAGGGGCAAAGAAATAGAGGAAATGGATCTCAAGGGGATCATGAACCGCCATCCTGAGATTGTTATTGTTGATGAACTGGCCCATAGCAATGCCGAAGGCAGCAAAAACACCAAACGTTGGCAGGATGTTTTCGATTTGCTCGAGGCAGGAATCAGCGTCATTTCGGCCGTAAATATCCAGCACCTGGAAAGCATTAATGAAGAAATTGAACAGATTACCGGAATAGCGGTTACCGAACGTATTCCGGATAAGATACTGGAGATAGCTGATGAAATCGTAAACATCGACCTTACAGCAGACGAATTGGTTACCCGCCTTAAAGAAGGCAAAATTTACGATCAATCAAAAATCGAAAGGGCACTCGGCAATTTTTTCCAATCTGATAAAATCCTTCAATTGCGCGAACTGGCCTTAAAAGAGGTGGTGCACCAGGTAGAACGGAAAATCCAGACCGAAATTCCAAAATCAATTAAACTCCGGCCTGAACGTTTTTTAGCCTGCATTTCTTCTAACGCCGAAACCGCAGGGGTAGTAATCCGGAAAACAGCAAGATTGGCTTCCTATTACCGATCGCCATGGATTGTATTGTATGTGCAGAGCGATAGTGAAAGCATGGAACGCATAAAACTTGATAAACAACGTCATCTGATCAATCATTTTAAACTGGCTACCGAACTCGGGGCCGAAGTGATCAAAGTAAAAAGTAATGGCATCACCAAAACCATTATCGATGTGGCTACCGAAAAGGAAATTACCACCATTTGCATCGGCAAACCCCATCTTAATATTTTTCAGGTCATCCTGCGTACCGCAGTTTTTAATGGTTTGCTGAAGAATCTGGCGATGAAAGATATCGACCTGGTTATCCTTTCTTAAAATAATAAGGGCTGGTTACATCATTCTCAAATTAATCAAAACCATATCCCTTTATGCGGGGTTGAAATAATAGAACTTATGGAAAGCGATATGGAAAAAAAAGATACTCAAACACGTTTGATTAATGAGATTACCACTACTGGATTGCAAAGTGCGGCCAGGAAACTAGGTGCTTCGGCAAGTAAGGCTCAGATTAGGAAGGGTGTTTCTAAAAACATTAGTTTAATTGATGAATTACTGTGCATTGCGCTGATTAAAAACAAAGATTCGTCTAAAAGGGTACAACAGCGTATCGAGTTTGTTGGCCTGGGCGTTATTGCAGCCCATACCTTTTACCGCGGTTTTAAAAAGAAAAAAAGGTTATTGATTTTAGAAGGCGTTTTTCTCACAGCTGCGCTCGGAGGGGTAATATTGGCTACTCAGCTTAAAACCCTAAAGTAAAAGGTGAATTGATGAAACCATTTATTGAACAAACCTAATGCTGATCGTAAAATCATCAACGTACTGCAGAAATTTACTTTTACCCTTGCCTGGCTTCATTTTTAGCATATTTCTATGACACTTTTTAGCCAGAAAATTGTTCAGTTTGTATAACCCATAGGGCAATTGAAATTTTATCGTAAACATTATTTAAAAATCAAAAAATGGATTTACAGTTAAAGAATAAAACAGCTTTTATAAGTGGCTCTACAGCAGGTATCGGGTTTGCAATTGCCGAAAGTTTATTAAAAGAAGGGGTAAAAGTAATCATCAATGGGCGGTCGCAAAGCAGTGTAGATGATGCCGTGAAATCGTTGCAAGGTATTGCCGGAAACGAATTTATTTCAGGCATAGCCGCCGATTTTTCGAAAGCAGATGAAGTAAGCAACCTGATTGCTCAGCTTCCGGAGATCGATATCCTGATTAATAATGCGGGCATTTTTGAACCTAAAGCTTTTGAAGAAATTAGTGATGAAGATTGGTTTAGGTTTTTCGAAGTCAATGTGATGAGCGGAATCAGGTTATCGCGACAGCTTTTTCCTAAAATGTTAAAGAAAAACTGGGGCAGGATTATTTTTATTTCCAGCGAATCGGCCGTGTTTATTCCGGATGAAATGATCCACTATGGTATGACTAAAACTGCACAGCTGGCGGTTAGCCGTGGCCTGGCAGAATTAACCCAGGGTACGGCGGTAACCGTCAATTCAATTTTGCCCGGGCCTACCAAATCAAAAGGCGTTGGTGGTTTTATTGAAGATTTAGCCAAAAATGGAAACATCTCCATCGCTGAGGTAGAAGCCCATTTCTTTAAGAACATGAGGCCTACTTCATTACTGCAACGCTTTCTTGATGTGAGTGAAATTGCAAACGCCGTTACTTTTTATGTAAGTCCATTAGCCTCCGGAACCAATGGCGCTGCCATTAGGGTAGAAGGCGGCTTAGTAAGATCGATATTGTAATCGGTTAGGGATGATTTACGGGATCATATTAGGCTAATGAGCTTTTAATTTATTATTTTTAGGTTTTAATATTACGCCTCAGTTTTCATGGGGTGACTCATTCAAGAATCATTTTAACGTGCAAATCCAGAATTTTTTAACTACTAAAATCAAAAGCAATGAGTAAGATTACAGTAAAAGACGGAACCGAAATTTATTACAAAGACTGGGGAACCGGACAACCACTTTTTTTTCACCACGGTTGGCCATTATCTGGTGATGATTGGGATGGACAGATGATGTTTTTCCTTAAACAGGGTTACAGGGTTATTGCACACGATCGCCGCGGGCATGGAAGATCCAGTCAAACGGCTGAAGGGCATGAAATGGATACTTATGCCGCGGATGTGGCTGAGCTTACCCAGGCACTTGATTTAAAAGATGCCATACACATTGGCCACTCTACCGGTGGCGGAGAAGTGATTCGTTATGTAGCAAAATACGGAAAAGGCCGTGTAGCGAAAGCTGTGTTAATTAGTGCGGTTACACCCATAATGGTGCAGAACGAAAATAATCCTGATGGTATTCCACTTGCTGTATTTGATGAAATACGTGAAGGTACAGCTTTTAACAGACCGCAATATTTTCAGGATTTTACCATACCCTTTTATGGATATAACCGCGAAGGCGCAAAAATATCGCAGGGCGTTAGAGATAACTGGTGGCGTCAGGGCATGATGGGTGGTGTAAAAGCACATTATGATTGTATTAAAGCTTTTTCGGAAACTGATTTTACTGAAGACCTTAAAAGTGTAGATGTTCCAGTATTGGTGATGCATGGCGAAGACGATCAGATTGTTCCTTTCCCGCTTACAGGGGCAAAAGCCGTAAAACTCTTAAAAAATGGAACATTGATCTCTTATCCTGGTTTTCCTCATGGCATGCCAACCACCGAAGCGGCAACCATAAATAAAGACCTGTTGGCTTTTATCAAATCATAAACCGAAATAATTTTCCAATTAAAACAGAAGCCTTGAAATGTATTTTCAAGGCTTTTTTATTTCGCTTTAAGCTGGTTTCATGTGCGAATCAGCAAAGGTATTGATGGGTACGGAAATATTTTTTTTGCGGCACGTAGGGGTAAGTGCTGTATTGGTTGTCTCATTTTAAAATTAGACAGAAATGAATACAACTTCGACAAAAATTAAAAACAGCTTTTCCGCCAGCATCAGTTTCAAAAAAGCATCTGGTATTAAAGCATTAGGTTTAGCCATACTATTAAGCACGGGATTAAATGGTTTTGCACAAGAAGGCAAAAAAAATAAAGTAAATATTGGTTTGGTATATCCTGTAAGTACGAACGGAACCCACGCGGCGCTGGATACAAATGTATTTTCTTTAAATGCATTGGTTGGTGTTTCAGCAGCAGAAAAAGGGCTCTCCTTCGCAGGGCTCTCTAATATTGTGCGTAAAAATGCAAGCGGAACACAGTTTGCAGGTTTTTCTAACCACATTGGTGGACAAGCAAGTGGGGCACAATTTGCGGGTTTTATCAATACTTATGGTGGTGGAAATGGGGCTGCAATTGCAGGTTTCGCCAATATCTCAAAAGAAAACAGTGGTGCTCAGCTGGCAGGTTTTATGAACTGGACTTCGAAAAATGTTTCAGCCGTACAGGTTGGAGGTTTTATGAATAAAGCGGGTGATGTAAAAGGATCGCAAATTGCAGGTTTTATCAATGTGGCTAAGAAAGTGAAAGGCGTACAGCTTGCGGGTTTTATTAACGTGGCCGATAGCAGCGATTATCCGATTGGGATTATCAATATTGTTAAAAATGGCGAGAAAAGTATAGCCTTAACCACCAACCAGAATTTAACTACGATGGCCACATTCAGATCGGGTGGGAAAGTATTGTATGGTATTATTGGTGCAGGTTATAATTTTAAGAATAAAGAAGAAGTTTACGCTTTCGAAGCCGGTTTAGGGGCTCATTTTTTTCAGTCAGAACACTTTAGGTTAAATGCAGAACTTACCGCCGGCTCATTGCAAAACTTTAAACGGGGCAATTATTTCAAATCTACCTTTCAATTATTGCCTTCACTTAGGATAGGTCCTAATTTAGAAATATTTGCGGGTCCGTCGTTCAATTTTGTATCAACCAATACAGAAGAAGGAAAAACCTTACAGAAACACTACGTAAAAAGTTGGGACAGAAAAGACAATACTTTACATGCCCTGTTTTTAGGTTATACAGGTGGTTTGGCAATTAGTTTTTAAGATAAATGATTGAATGAGTGAGATTTGAATGATTGAATTGGTGCACGAGTTAACATTCGGTTATGCTATCATTCCATCCTTCAGTCATTCCCTTATTCAAAATTCAAAAATTAATAAACATATATTTGACTACAATTAAACCCGTGGAATTAACAGCAGTAGCTTCCGGAATTACAGATCAATACCATGATGATGCCGCATTTGAGCATTTGTTCAAAACGCATTACCATGCGCTGCACGCTTATGCTCAGGTGATTTTAAAAGATGAAGATGTTGCAGAAGAAATTGTTCAGGGAATGTTCTTAAAGTTTTGGGAAAAAAGGGAAAGCCTTAAAATACAATCTATAAAAGCATATCTCTACAAATGTGTTTACAACGATAGTTTAAACTACATTAAACAGGAAAAAACCAAAAGCAAATATCAGGAATTTACGGTACACAGCATGAATACAGAACATGAACCTGCCGCTGCAAAAGTAGAATTTACTGAGCTGCAGCAGCATTTAAGAGATGCCTTGAACCATTTGCCCGAGCAATGCCGCACCATTTTTCAAATGAGCAGGTTCGAAGAATTGAAATACCGCGAAATTGCCGATCATTTAGGTTTATCAATCAAAACGGTAGAAAATCAAATGGGAAAAGCGTTAAGGATTTTAAGATTAAAACTGGCTGATTTTCTGGTGTTTATTTTACTTGGATTATGGTATTATAATGATTTTTTTAATTAGAAGAAGCGCATGACTGATGAATTATTGATAAAGGTTCTTCTAAAAGAAAGTACTGAAGAAGAAAACGAAAAGGTAGAAAAGTGGTTAAATGCTGCCGAAGCCAACAAAAAACATTTCTCGGAGCTGGAAACCATCTGGCAGGTAAGCAACACCCTAAAAAACGAAAACAAGAGGGACGAAGAGCAGGCATGGACAAGTTTTAAGGCGAGAAGAGCAGATTTAAAACCACAGAAGGAAAACATCAGGCCCTTAAATGCCGGTAAAGTGTGGCTAAGGATTGCTGCGGTATTGTTTATTGCCCTGGGCGGATGGATCGCCTACAGTTTATATGGTCCGGGAAAATATACTGAACTCACCGCTACCGCTCAGGTTCGTACGGAAACCTTACCTGATGGATCAGCACTTACCTTAAACAAGAATACCAGAATAAGTTATGTCGCTAACTTTAAAAACAACAGAAAACTGAAATTAGAACAGGGTGATGTGTTTTTTGATGTAGCGAAAGATAAAACACATCCTTTTGTAATCGATATCGAAAAGATAAGTGTAGAAGTAGTGGGTACCTCATTCAACATTAAACATCTTAAAGAGGATACTGAAATTAATGTAGAAACCGGCATTGTGAAGGTTTGTCTGGCCAATGATGTGATTAAACTTTATAAAGGCGAGAAAATTATCATTAATGGCAATACCCGTAAACTGGTAAAAGAACAAAGTACCGATCAGCTTTACAACTATTACCGCAGCAACTTGTTCCAGGCGAATAACATTGCTTTATCCAAACTGGTAAATGCCTTGAATGAGGCCTATGGAAGCAACATCACTTTGGATGAAAAGATTAAGGGCTTAACCATCAATACCACATTAAAAATGGGATCGATCAACCAGAACCTTTACATTATCTGCCAAACCTTAAATTTACAGTTATCCCGTAACGGCAACACCATTTTGTTGTCTGATAAAAAATAATGAAGACAAGACTAATTATTTTATTGCTCTTTATTTCGGGCTATTGTAGCGCGCAGGTTACTACGGTCGATTACAGACGGAATTTGTCAAAAGGAGTAAGCCTGAATGTTAAGCAAGAAAAGGTTGGCAATGTTTTGCAGATGTTAAGCAAAGCCGGCGGATTTTATTTTTCTTATAATGGTGTGCTGTTCAGGCAGGATAGTCTGGTGAACCTGAATGTGAGAAATGTGCCGGTGCGTGAGGTTTTAGATCATCTGTTTGATGGTAAGGTAGATTATAAAGAAAATGCCGAATATATTATTTTACGCTATGCTGTAAATCATTTAACCATAGAAGCGGAACATATTGCTAATGGCGACAATGAATATGCAATAAGCGGTTATGTGGTTGATACCAGGACAGGGAATAAAGTGAAGCAGGCCAGTGTTTACGAAAAAAAACTGCTTCAGGCTGCGCTTACAGATAACAGTGGTTATTTTACATTACGTTTTAGAGGCGAGCACAGTGGTGTCATTTTAACGGCAAGTAAAGAAACCTATCGCGATACCGCCCTGGTTTTTTTGGCTGATATCAATATAAAACCCGGAAAATACGAAGATCCGGATAAAGAGAAAGGTGCATTTTTCTCCAATACTTTTGGCGGAAGGGGAATATGGCGTTTTTTGCTTTCATCAAAGCAACGCATCCAAAACCTGAATATCCCCGATTTTTTAGCGCAGACGCCTTTTCAGGCATCGTTTACGCCTGGCTTAAGCTCGCACGGTAGTATGAGCTCCAGTGTTGTGAACAAAGCATCGTTAAATATCCTTGGTGGTTATACCGCCGGAACAAATGGTTTTGAAATCGCTGGTGTGTTTAACTTAACCAAAGGGGATATTAAAAAGATTCAAATGGCAGGTTTGTTCAATGTCGTAGGCGGATCGGTAAAAGGTACGCAGTTGTCGGGGGCATACAATGATGTAAACCTCAATATGGATGGAGTACAGGTGGCTGGTTTGTTAAACAGAGTAGAAAGTAATGTCAGGGGTTTGCAATTGGCCGGGGCAGGCAACATCGCAGGTAAAGATGTTAAAGGAGCGCAGGTAGCCGGATTGATTAATGTGAGTAAGAATACCACTGGCGTTCAGCTGGCAGGGGTATTGAATAAAACCTCGGGGCGTTTAAAGGGTATGCAGCTTTCCGGATTGGTTAACCATGCTCAAAACATGGATGGTTTTCAGCTTGGCGTGGTTAACCTGGCTGATTCCTCCTCAGGGGTTAGTATCGGTTTAATCAACTTATCCGATAATGGCTACCGTAAAATAACCGTGTATAGCAATGAGCTAATCAATACCAACATCGCTTTTAAAACCGGAAATGCCAATCTATACACCTTATTAATTGCGGGTAAAAATTTTTCAGATACTGCCCGGCTATTTACTTTTGGATTAGGCCTTGGTCATGACTTTATCTTAAACAAACGCTTCTCCGTGGCCGCTGAGGGCACCATCCAATCGATATATCCTGGCCGTGTTGAAGAAGCAAATACCCTATACAGGCTACAAACACACCTGCAGTTTAATGTTTTGTCGAGGCTTGCTTTTTTTGCCGGACCAGCTTATTCGTATTACGTAAAGGGCGAGGCAATTCCTGGTGAAACAGATCAAAAAGAAGTGGCTCCTGCCTGGCATCGTCGCTTTAAAAATGGCACTCAAGGTTGGCTAGGCTGGAACTTCGGCCTTACGGTTTCATTGTAGGAACAGTATTTTACTGGTTTCGCTGTTTGAATTATGGGGCATTTTCTGTAATATTGATTAAGTTCATTTTATTTATGCCTTTGAAAATTTATCGTTTTTATCTGTTGACAGGTATTTTCCTGCTGATCTGTTTTGCCGTTCGGGCTCAAAAACAAGACAGTTCACCTCTTGGTGCATTAACCGATACTACAAAAAAAGGTTTTGTGGCCAAAATGCAGGAGTTTGGCCGTAGGTCGGCTATCAAGAGTAAAAGTGACTTCGATGCCGATAAAGCTACACTTGTGCAGACCAAAATCTTCGATGAAATCAGAACAGTTATGCAAAAGGCAAAAATGTATCTGAAAACCAGTGTGGATACTGTAGGGACAAAAACTGAATTGGAGCAGATCAAGGCAGATTTTATGCTTGCCGGAGATGGTGTTTTTACCAATAAAGGAACCTCGCAAACTTTTAGAAACCTTACTGCTACTTCAAAAATTATAAATGAACTGCTTAATAAAGCCAAAGTAAGGAAAACAAGTCTTGATTTGCGGCAACAGGAACTTGATAATTTCCGTTATCGTTTAGATTCTCTTTCGAGCGTGCCTGCGTTATTTAAGTTTCCAGCAGATTCTCTGGAATTGGCGGGATACCTAAAAAAAATCGCCGTAGTTGCCTATGAAATAGCACCCATTGATACAGCCCTTAAGCAGGCCAGCGGAAATATTCAGACACTTCTGAACCAGATTAATTTAGAAGTGTCGAGCCTTCAGGTCAGCCTGGATGAAATCGATATTTATCAACGTAAAATGGCTTACAATGTCCTTGGACGGGATTTCGGTAATATTTGGCAACCCGTGGGTTTTTACAGGCCATTTGGCGAAATTTTAAGTTTCTCCAAAATAAAAGGTCTGCTCACGCTAAACTTTTATTCCGAAAATAATTCAGGCAAACTACTCATCTTGGTTTTGCTGACAGCCATTTCGTTTATTTACCTGCGTTCATTGAAACGGATCTATACCGCAAGGGAACTTTTAAAAGCAGATTTTGAAGGTCAGCTTGTATTGCGCTACCCGCTGGCATCTGCAATACTACTGGTGCTCAGTCTTTTTCAATTTATTTTTATATCGCCTCCGTTTATCCTCAGTGTTATTTTCTGGTTAATCTCGTGCGTTTGCCTAACCATCATTTTTAAAGGATATATTTCTAAGTACTGGCTCCGTGTTTGGGCTGTTATGGTGCTGTTTTTTATTTTGGCTTCGGCTGATAATTTGATTTTACAGGCTTCCAGAACAGAACGCTGGTTGATATTAATTGCCGCTGTTACAGGCGTAGTGTCAGGGCTTATCATACTCCTCCAGAAAAAGCAACAGGAACTCAGAGAAAAATGGATTACCTATTCTATCAGTTTTATGGTCATCCTCGAAATCTTTGCCGTTCTGGCCGATATATTTGGTCGCTATAACCTGGCAAAAACACTTTTTATCGGCGGTTATCTTAATGTGGTTGTCGCTATTCTTTTTTTATGGGTAGTCAGGTTTATTAATGAAGGTTTATTACTGGCATTCGATGTATATACCGTTCAGGACAAAAAGCTTTTCTATCTTAATTTTGAGCGCGTAGGAAAACAAGCGCCATTACTACTTTATGCGTTGCTGGTATTTGGCTGGCTCATTTTAATGGGGAGGAACTTTCCTGCTTTCGAATATCTGGCAAAACCACTTGGTAATTTCTTTAGCCAGGACAGAACACTCGGTAATTATACCTTTAGTATTAATGGTTTAGTATTGTTTGTGGCCATTATGGCTATTTCGGTATTGGTATCTAAAATCGTTTCTTTCTTCGCATCTGATGAGCATTTAGCGGTTGATAAAGATAGCAAGCAAAAAAAACGCGGACTGGGCAGCTGGATTTTATTGATTAGGATTTTTATCCTGGGCATTGGCTTATTTTTAGCCATTGCAGCGGCAGGTATCCCGATGGATCGGATTACCATCGTACTTGGCGCACTTGGTGTTGGTATTGGTTTTGGCTTGCAAACGCTGGTGAATAACCTGGTGAGTGGTCTGATCATTGCTTTTGAAAAACCGGTAAATGTGGGCGATATTGTAGATGTTGATGGCCAGGGAGGAACAATGAAATCAATTGGTTTCAGAAGCAGCGTAATCTCTACCTGGGATGGGGCAGATGTAGTGATGCCTAATGGCGATCTTTTAAATTCACATCTCGTTAATTGGTCGCTGGCCGGAAACCGGAAGAGGGTATCGATAACATTGGGAATTGCCTATGATGCCGATCTGGAGAAATGCAGACGTGTAATCGGCGAAGTTTTAGATGCAGAGCAGCGGATTAACAAAAACCCTGGCCCGGTAATACAGTACGAACAGTTTGGCTCGAGTACCATCGATTTAAGAATTTATTTCTGGGCGAAACACATCCGTGAGGCGAATGCCACCCGAAGCGACCTGATTGTGGCCATTTCGGAAGCCTTTAAAGCCAATAATATTTCCATTCCTTTTCCACGTCAGGATGTACACCTGCATTATCCAGACAAAGAAGGCGAGCTGCCTCAGGCTTAATAAAGAATGGTTTAATACCTTAAAAATTTATGGCAACCATATCGAAAATTAAAATAGTTGATGATCGGGAACTGAGGGCTGAAATTGATCACCTTTACGAGAAAACAGATCAGGTGGCTTTAGCAAAGTGGGCAATCAGCTGTGCCAAAAATGTATTAACCTTTGTGCCGGACGAAAATATAAATTTATCCATTATTGAAACCGGATTCGAAATAAATAAACGTTGGCAAGCGGGAAAAGCAAGTGTTCATGAGGTTAGACAGGCTGGTTTCAAAATTCATGCGCTTGCCCGCACAAGTAGCACAGCAGTAATGACAAATGCGATTAGAACTGCTGGTCAGGCAGTAGCTGTTGGGCACATGAGAGAACATGCTATGGTATGCGCTGATTATGCCATTAAAACCATTGGCCTGGCTTTCCAAAATGATTTAAACCGGATAAAAGCCGAACGTACCTGGCAATTGGAAACGTTAAAGCATGTTTTAGCTGAAGCTTAAATCAGGTATTATCCAAAATTTTTTAAAAAATTAAAATCCACACTGACATAGGGTTGTCACTGAGGCTGCTAAATTTGTCCCATCATTTAAAATAATTTAAGGGCAATCTGTTTCATCAAAATTATTTTATTGATTGCGAAATGGTAGAAAACAAAGGAAAAGATATAGAAACTTTTTGCCCGGGCAGCATTAATGAATGGCGGAACTGGTTAGTTGAGCATCATGAGCTTAAATCGTCGGTTTGGCTTGTTTATAGCAAGAAAGGCACGGGTTTGCCAAGCATTACCTGGAGTGAAGCTGTAGATGAGGCCCTTTGTTTCGGCTGGATAGACAGTACAAAAAAAACGATAGATGAGAAGACGTTTATGCAGTTTTTCAGTAAACGGAAACCCAATAGCGTTTGGTCGAAAATTAATAAGGAAAAGGTAAAGCGACTATTGGCACAAGAACTGATGACCAAAGCAGGCTTAAAAGCCATTAAAAAAGCTAAACAAAACGGCTCATGGAA
Organism: Sphingobacteriaceae bacterium GW460-11-11-14-LB5; assembly: GCA_002151545.1. Lineage (NCBI taxonomy): Bacteria > Pseudomonadati > Bacteroidota > Sphingobacteriia > Sphingobacteriales > Sphingobacteriaceae > Sphingobacteriaceae bacterium GW460-11-11-14-LB5. The sequence goes on from CP021237.1 coordinate 69,695, forward strand.
AGCTTTAGATGCAGCTGAAACACTTAAAATACCTAAAGATTTAGCTACAGAATTTAAAACCAGAAAAGACGCTAAGATTTTTTTTCTTGGCTTAAGTAAATCGGTTAAAAAATCCCTCCTGCAATGGATTGTGCTAGCCAAAAAAACAGAAACCCGGCAAAACAGAATTCTGGAACTCGTAAATTCTTCATCTGAAAACGTATTGCCAAAGCCATTTCGCCGCTAGCGTGCAAACCATCTAAATTACTGTTAATGTAAATACCTACATTTTAAAAATGGATATTACCAAAAGATTTGACCGGATACTACAGATATTTTTTCTGCTGCAATCAAAATCCGTAGTCACTACAGATGAATTACAAAAGCGGTTCGAAATCAGTTTAAGAACGATTTACAGGGATTTAAAAGCCCTGGAGATTGCCGGTATTCCGATCGTAAATGAATTAGGATCTGGTTATTCGATTATGGAAGGATTTAGGCTGCAACCATCGAGGTTTAGCCAGGAAGAAATTCTCAGTTTAATGGTTGCCGAAAAAGTGATGCAAAAACATGAAACCGACTTTGTTAAAAAACATTTCGAAGCCGCGCTGATCAAAATAAAAAGTTCGTTTCAGGTAAATCAAAAAAGAGATTTTCTACATTTAGAAGATACCGTACATCTTAAAAACGACTTAAAATCTAAAGATTATCTGCCCAATATTATTGATGTTTTACTCAATAGTACCTTAAAGAAAAAAATAACCCATATCAATTATCTCAAAAGTGGAGATATTCATGCGGTTAGCCGATCTGTTGAACCAATCGGTGTATTTTACGAACACAGTCTTTGGTATCTTTTAGCCTATTGCCATTTAAGGAAAGATTACCGCAATTTTAGATTAGACCGGATTAAAAAAGTTTCCATACTCGAAGAAAGTTTCACCATTACACACCCGCCAATTAATGAATTCAGGGATAAAGGCCTATCCGAAAATATGCTGAAAATCGAAATCAGGGTAGACCGGAAGTATGCGCATTTTTTATATTGGGAACGACAGATTTTCGGATTTACAGGCGAAGAAATTTCAGATGATTTTGTGGTCATGTACTTCGACTGTTCTCTTTCTGAAGTTTCTTTCGTGCGCTGGTTTGTTAAATTTGTTGATGTAGCCGAAATTATAGAACCAGCCCATTTGAATAATGAACTGGTTGAGATAATGGAATCTGGTTTAAAGAGATTAAAAAACAAAGAGGCTATATCATAAATATAGAATTGTCATCCTGAGCCTGTCGAAGGACTTATTTAAATACCTCGTAAGGTGTTTGACAGGCTCAACATGACAGTATCTGAGGTGAAATAGCCTTTATGATACAGCCTCTTGCTTTTTTTAATAACGGTCCCAGAAAAATGGAGGCTCAATACCTAAGGCCCTTAAATACACAAAACCCTGGCCGCGGTGGTGTATTTCGTTATCAATGAAATACAAGAGGTGGCTAATGATTGTAAACTCGTACTGCCCGAATAACTTAATGGTTTCTTGAAGCTGATCTTCGGAGATCTGGTTAAAGTATTCCACAATTTTTGGGGTATCCTCATCCCATTTTGTTAGGATCTCTTCCTTGGTATTCAGCGGAAGATCGTGACTAAATGGCGATGTTTCTCTGGTGACCATTTCTTTTAAACCAGGAACATCAATTGATAATAACTCTTTAATTAAGGCAGAAAAAGGCCTCATTCCACCGATCGAAAATTCGAATAATTCTTTTTCTGGAAATTTTTCAATGGTTTTTCTGGTTAGTTTTCTGTGGCCTAACCAATGCTGTAGTAATTCGTTTTTAGTAATCATAATTGCTGACATGATGTGATATTCATTTAATAAAACAAAGTTATATCCGCACTATGACAGCTGTTTGTCAGTCGAAAAACAACATGTTATTTTTTATTAAAATTTTTTGAATCGGGAAGCAGTATAGTCTTAAAAAGATCACAGGTTCACCAGATTTCCGCTTACTTATCCAGCACTACTGAAGCAGATGAATTTTGCATTTGGTTGATCTGTTCGCGGTACATATTGCCCCAGTCAGACATCGCATCCAGCATCGGTTTCATGGTACGGCCCAAATCAGTCAGGCGGTATTCTACCCTTGGTGGTACTTCCGGAAAAACAACACGTGTAATGATCTGGTCTTTCTCCAGTTCTCTTAACTGTGCCACTAACATCCGTTCTGATATGCCAATAATGTCTTTTTTAAGTTCGCCATAACGCATGGTGCCATAAGAAAGGCGACACAATATTGCAGGTTTCCACCTTCCGCCAATTACAGCCAGTGATGAAGACATGCCACAGCTGTCGATCATCATTTTTTCGTTCAAAGCATTAGTTGATGTTTCTTTTCTCATTTCTTACTTTTTTGTTAGTACCTAACAATTTGCTGCTTACCTGCAAATGTAAAGTATCTCTTTTACTTTAGCAGAAAAATTAAAAAATACACATGAAAAAATTAACAGATAAAATTGCGCTGGTAACAGGAGGAAGTCGTGGCATTGGCGCAGCGATTGTAAAAAGGTTAGCTGCAGAAGGTGCAAAAGTGATATTTACTTATGCCCATTCAGCTGAAAAAGCGTTGGCGGTAGTGGCTGAGGTTGAAGCTGCCGGTGGAGTTGCGGTTGCATTAAAAGCAAGCAGTACCATAGCCGGTGAAGTAACGGGTGCCGTGGCTAAAACCATCGCCGATTTTGGCCGTATCGATGTGCTGGTTAACAATGCCGGTATTTACATTGGCAAAGCATTTGAAGAACATACCCTTGAAGATTATAACGAAATTATGGCCGTTAATGTACAGGCGGTTTTTGTAGCTGCTTTGGCAGCTGTAAAAGCTATGCCCGAAGGTGGCCGCATCATTACCATTGGCAGCAACATGGGCGATAATGCTGTTGGTCCTGAAACCACATTGTATACCATGAGCAAATCGGCACTTCAGGGTTTTACACGCGGTTTAGCCCGCGACCTTGGTGCCAGAAAAATTACGGTAAACCTGGTTCAGCCCGGGCCAATTAATACGGATATGAATCCAGCTGATGCACCATTGGCCGATTTTCTGAGAACCCGTATGGCCTTGCCAGATTACGGTACAGTAGAAGATATTGCCTCATTTGTGAGCTTTATCGCAAGTGAAGAAGCGAGATACATTACCGGTTCGTTTTTAACAATCGACGGCGGATTGAATGCTTAATGCGATCTCCAATAAAACGGGACTTTGGTTGGGATAGCAAATCCCGGCCAAAGTTTTATCTGCTTAAATTAATCTTTTGCTCCAGTGTTTCGCGGTAGTTCCGCCCGATCGGGATCTGGTGAGTGCCGATCATGATCCTGTTGTGCTCTATCCGTTTAATTGCCTTATGGGCAACTAGAAAGGATTTGTGTACGCGAATAAAAAGCGGAGCAGGGAACATTTCTTGTACCATCTTTATCGAGCCTTTAATCACAATCCTTTCTATTGGTGTGTGAATAATAGCATAATCTTTTAAACCCTGGATATGCGTAATCTGATCGAAATAAAGTTTAATCCTTTTTATCCCGCTTTTAACAAAGATAAATCCGGGCTCGGGTGCATCCGTTTCCAATTTGTGATCTTGTAATTTAAGCGCAAGGAAATCTTTTACTTTATCCATTGCAGCCGAAAACCTGGGGAAGGAAATCGGTTTAAGTAAAAAGTCGATTACCCCAAGCTCAAATCCTTCAAAGGCATAGTTGCGGTAGGCAGTGGTAAAAATAGTAAGCGGCGGCTCTGATAAACGTTTTAGGAATTCAATTCCTGTCATTTCGGGCATTTCGATATCAAGCAACAATACATCGACCTTATTATTTTCCAGGTAATGTAAAGCTTCACCAGCATGGCTAAACAACGATACCGAATACAGATTTTCAGTTCTTTTCAGATAACCCTCCAATATTTCGAGGGCAAGAGGTTCATCATCTATAACAATAACGTTTAGCATGTTTTTTAATGGTTTAATCTACAGTTCAATGATCAATTTGACGCTGAAAATGTTGTTTTTATCTTCAATCTCCAGTTGATGTTGATTGGGGTAAAGTAGTTCGAGCCGGTTTCGCAAATTGATCAGGCCTATACCTCCATTCCTTTTGTCGCTTATTGAAGATGGTTTGGCATTTTCGATCAGGAAAGACAATATTGATCCTTTCAATCCGATATTTATCCTTAACCAGCTGCTTTCAGTTTGTTTGCTGAGTCCATGTTTAAAGGCATTTTCTACGAGTGGAAGGAGTAACAGTGGTGCAATCTCCTCTCCATTAAGGGTAGCATCGCTGTTCAGCACAATATTGGCCGCTCCACTAAACCTTAATCGCTCGAGTTCGATATAGTTATGAAGATAACTGATCTCTTTTTCTAACAATACCTTTTCGTCATTACTGTCGTACAACATATATTCCATCATCTCTGATAGTTTAAGTACAACATCCGGGGCAAGCTCCGATTTTTTAAGGGTTAGTGCATAGAGGTTATTCAATACATTAAACAGGAAATGTGGGTTGACCTGCGCACGGAGAAAGTTAAGCTCTGCGTTTAGTTTCTCTACGGTTATCTTCTGGATAATAAGCTGCTGGCCATACCAGTCGATACTTAGTTTTAGGGCGAGCATTAAACCCAGGTACCATAGTGTACTAAAAAAGTTGTATGATAAGCTCTCCATGAGGTGGCTGTTGCGCATGGGACCTACCACATAACCATATAAATAATAATCGAAAAGACTCTGAGCGGTTAAATACCCTATTACCGAAATGAGTACCCATCCAAAATAGGCGAAGTATCGTTTTTTAAGCAAAAATCTGGGTAAAAAGTAATGGAGATTAAGGTACGCGATGATCATCAGCAATACAATCCTACCACTTACGCAGGCCACAAAGTAGGGCATGCTGGCTTTATAGATGAGGTACTTTTTCTCATAAATAAAGAATCCTGTAATGAGCAACCAATACGCAACATGAATCAAAACATATTTTAATGAAACGCTGCGTTTAGAAAACGGCAGTTTAAGCGGTTTGTCCAGTGTGTCCATTTTTAGGTAATGATGAGTTGTTGGTACGGTTAATGCCGTTGATGATAAAGGAAACGAAAAGTATTTAGCCCGCAAAATTATATCGACAAACGACATAAATAGTAGATGAATATAATCATAAAAAGACTGATATCTATTATTCTGGTTGTTCGTCTATTATTTTTCTCTTGCCCTTCCCAATAACTTAATATTGTGTAGAAAGAATCAAATTTTTCACTAAAAACGTGTCACATGAAACAAATCAAATTCAATCAGGCGTTTATTAAGATGTTTGCGCTGATTACCCTGTGTTTTACCACCCTTGGTTTTACCGCTAAATTTGGGTTAGACAGTTACGAAATTTTCCTCAACAACAAACTCATTTTAAAGCAGGCTGTAAACCAGCCCCTGAGTTTAAGAATGCTTAAACTGGATGCGGCTAAAGAAAGCGATCAGTTGCGGATCAATTACAGGCATTGTACCGGAAAGGGTGTAGGTACCGATCGGATTATCTTTTTAAAAGATGATAAAGGAAATACGCTGAAAAAATGGGCTTTTGCCAATGCTACCGGTTCAGATCTGAATATGACGATAGCCGTAAAAGAACTGCTGCAATTGGAGAAGAAAAATGCCAACCGCGAATTGAGCCTCCAGTACACCGCCAGGGAGCTTCCTAAGGGCGAAACGCTGGCGATCCTAGACCTTTAAAATTATTTTAGCATTGTTAAATAGTAATGCGTTCAGGTTAAATTGCTGGGCGCATTTTTAGGTTAAGGCCTTATTGTTTGCTTTGCCACTTAATTAAATCATCTTGCTGTTAACCGCCCGAGAAAGCGCTTCAACCATATTACTCACTTCCAGCCGTTCAAAAATCCTTCGCCTGTAATATTTTACGGTATCGGGGGCAACAAATATTTTTTCGGCAATTTGATTAATGGTTAAGCCCTGGGCGTGCAGTTGCAAAATTTCGATTTCCCTTTGGCTTAGTTTTGGTTTCGCTGATTTCTGCCAGATTTTATTTTCGATATTGAGTTCCCACAGCTCATCGGTACCCTGTTTGTAAATACAGATATTACCCGCCTGCTGATGGTGCGAGATGGAGACAATACACATCGCTTTCCACAACTTCCCTTCACTGGTTAAAAATAAGGGGGTCAGTTTATGGTTAATCAGCGTGGATTTACCTTCCTGGTTTTTCAGATGAAAATCGTAAGTAATGCTATAGTGTTTTTTTTCTCCGCCAGGCAGTTTTGCGAAAAAATCGAATCCGGCTTCGTTAATCAGGCTCAATAAGGTGAGATCCTTTTCAGGAACATTTTTAAAATAAAATTCATAACCCAGACCCAATACTTCTTCGGGCGAATAACCACCTAAAAACAAGGGGTTTTCTGAAACATACTCAAATGCCATTTTTTCGTAATCGATCACATATACGCTTTCGTAGGTTAAACGCGCAAAAGCCTTTATCGCTTCCATGTAATTTTGCTGCTGGAGAAGGTCTTCGGCTGATACTTTTTCAACCTTATTCTTAGTCAGCAAAGCGGAGGTAATCGGATCTTTCATTTTGGGGATGGCTTAATCGCAAATTTACACTAAAGTGTAGCCTTTGAAAATATTTTTGTACTCACTTTTACAGCGAACATTTTTTGAACATGAAAAAATACCCCGAATTAAACCTTGTAGAACTAAACAAGCGTAAACTGGCTTTAAAGAGCGCTTTAATCGTGCTCGTCATATTGGGTTTGGTTTTCGTATTCACATTGGTTCTGCTCAAGGCAAAATTTTATTTTATTTATTCAGGTAATGGAGCGGTTTATCGCCTGGACAGGTATTTATTTCTTTAAAAATCAAATTATGCCACATACCAATCAATAGTTTTTTATGATACCCAATACCATGAACTGTAAAAATTGTAACCAAACCGTTAACACTAATTTTTGCGGCCATTGCGGTCAGCCCATGCAGATTAAAAGGGTAGATGCACATTATATCCTGCATGAAATTCAACATATCTTACATTTCGAAAAAGGAATATTGTTCACGGTAAAAGAACTGCTGATCAGGCCCGGACTAAACATCAGAACATTCATTGCCGATAACCGGAGCCGATTGGTGAAACCTGTTATATTTATCATTGTCTGCTCGTTAATTTATACGGTAATTAGTCATTTCTTCCATATTGAAGAAGGTTATGTTGAATTTAAAGAGGTAAAAAAAACAAGTATTGGTTTAATTTACGATTGGGTGCAGGGCCATTATGGTTATGCCAATATTTTAATGGGTGTTTGTATTTCCCTGTGGTTAAAACTGTTTTTTAAAAAATATAACTACAACTTTTTCGAAATATTAATCCTCCTGTGTTTTGTAATGGGCATTGGCATGTTAATCATTTCTGTTTTTGCCATTGCCGAAGGACTTAGCAAAATCAGTTTAATGAAAGTTTCGGGTATTACCGCGGCAGCCTACAGTACCTGGGCCATTGCACAGTTTTTTAACGGGAAAAAAGTAGTAAACTATGTAAAGGCAATGATTGCTTACTGCCTGGGCATGTTCATATTTGGAATTTTGTTAGTGCTTTTGGGCGTTTCAATCGATCTGTTGATCAGACATTAAACGCTCGTAAAATTTCCATATTTTAGCACAACCGAAACAAAGAATATGCTGAAACTAAGGAGGCTGAAAAGTATAACGGCCCGAAAACTAACCAAATTGCCGACGGGCAGCACCAATACATTTTATAAAGCCATTATTTTGCTGTTTGCATTCATTTTAACTGTTGGATGTACCGAAACCTTCGCCCAGCAAATGCCGGTTTGGAAAAGCAGCCAGGATCATTTAAGCACGGTTGATTGGCTGGTGCATGGAGAAGGCCACGTTGCAGCTGTTTTTAAAAGTGCAGATCAAAAAGACCTTATTTTAAGCAATGGGCTCCTTAAACGGGTATTCCGGTTATCGCCAAATGTGGCCTGTACCGATCTTCGTAATCTGAGTACCGGCGAGCAGTTACTCCGGTCAGTTAAGCCCGAAGCCCAGGTAAGCATTAATGGTAAAAAATACAATATCGGCGGTTTATATGGCCAGAAAGAGAATGCCTACATCACCACGGGCATGCTTGGAAGTTTGAGAGCCAGTGAAGGTGATTTTCAGTTCCAGGATTATAAAATCATGGCATTGCCCCAGTTTATCAAATGGAAACCGGGCTCCATGTGGACGGCCAATCAGAAAAATCCAACAGGCAAAACACTAACTTTTACCTATAAAAGTGCAGATGCTAAACTAAACGGTGTGCTGGTTAAGGTAAATTATGCGTTGTATGACGGAATTCCGCTGATGACCAAATGGGTTACCGTAGAGAATAAAACGAATGCTGCTATTAAGGTTGAACAGGTGGTAAATGAAATCCTGGGCGTGGTGGAAGAGGAAAGCGCTGTTGTGGGCAGTACCGATAAAATGAAAACGCCACATGGTATTTATATTGAGAGTAATTTTGCTTTTAACAATGCCATGAAGTACAGTTTAAGTGATCAGAGCACACATTGGAAAGCCGATAGCCTTTATACCTCGCAGGTGAATTACGATAAAACCACCCCTTGTTTATTGGAAGTATACCCAGATAAAGGGGTGAATGTTGAACTGGCTGCTGGTGAAGTATTCAGTTCTATCCGCAGCAATGAACTTTTAATGGATGGTTACGATCGGGAAAGACGAGGTTTAGCCATTCGTAAAATGTATAGAATGATTGCACCATGGACAACTCAAAATCCAATATTTATGCACCTGGTGAGCAAAAACGATCAGCAGGTAAAGAGCGCCATTGATCAGTGTGCGGCAACCGGATACGAAGCGCTGATTTTAAGTTTTGGAAGCCACCTGAATATGGAAGATTCTACTGCGGCTAATATCCAAAAGTGGAAAAACCTGACCGAATATGCCCATGCTAAAAATATAAAGATTGGCGGTTATTCGCTTTTTAGTTCCCGGAGAATTAGTGATGAAGATGATGTGATTAGTCCGCTGACGGGAAAACCCGGAGGTGCCTTTTTTGGTCATGCACCATGTTTTGGCAGTAAATGGGGTTTGAGCTACCGCGATAAAATCAAATACTTTTTTCAAAGAACAGGATTCGATATCTGGGAAAATGACGGGCCTTACCCTGGTGATGTATGTGCTTCGACCACGCATCCGGGACACAAAGGGCTGGCCGATAGCCAATGGACGCAAATGGAAATCCAAAAAGAACTTTACCACTGGTTAAGCGAAAGGGGAATTTACATCAATGCACCAGACTGGTACTTTTTAGACGGTACCAATAAAATTGCAATTGGCTATCGTGAGGTGAACTTTTCGTTGCCAAGGGCTAACCAGATGATCCTGAACCGACAGAATATTTTTGACGGGACCTGGGAGAAAACACCAAGTATGGGCTGGGGTTTTGTGCCACTAACTGCTTATCAGGGAGGAGGAGCTGAAGCCGTGCTCGAGCCACTCGCCGATCACCTGAAAGACTATAAACAATTGATGATGCAATATTATGGGGCAGGGGTGCAGGCCTGTTATCGTGGGCCTCGTTTGTATGATACCGAAGCCACCAAAGAAACCGTAAAAGGTGTAATCAATTGGTACAAACAATACCGCGAAATTCTCAATAGCGACATTATCCACTTACGCAGGGCCGATGGCCGAGACTGGGATGGCATTTTGCATGTAAGCCCAAGTCTGAAAACAAAGGGGTTGTTAATGCTTTATAATCCTTTAGATCAGGATATCGAAAGGGTAATATCGGTTCCTTTGTATTATGCAGGTTTAACCCGTAATGTGCTTGTAACCGATGAAGCCGGAAAGAAAACAAGCCATGTGGTAGATGCGGCAAATAAAATTCAACTTAAAATCAAAATCAAGGCAGAAGGCTATACCTGGCTTAAGATGGAGTAGGATTGTTGAAATATCCCAAAGAAAATGAGGATGTATCACAAAGGTGATTTTACCTCAAATGCTGTCATGTTGAGCTTCCCGAAGAATCGGGACAAGTAGTCGAAACACTTTAAAACGTATTTAAGCTAGCTTGCATTGACAGATCCTTAGAGAAAGGTCGTCATTGCGATAAACGAAGCAATCTTAATGCGTACGATGGTAGCGATCGTTGTAAGATTGCTTCCCCGAAAGGTTCTATCGTATGTACCCATCTTTTGATTTGGGTTTTTTATGCATTTTGCTAACCAACGTTAATAAAGTTTAGGCTTTGCCGAAGAACTTCGTCAATCCCAAGTGGCAGAAAAATCAAAAAAACAGTTGCAGAATAGAACAAATAGCACTACCAAACCTTAAGCGCAGTGGTTTTGTGTTCCATAATCATGATTCCCAGCCTATTAAGGTCTTGAACACAAAACGAAGTGCCGCTGTTTTTTTGATGAGCCTGGGGCAGTGAGAAGCCACCTTGCCGGATTGACAAAGCGCTTTGGGTACTTTGGCGCTCCAAAGTACCATGCCCCCGCGGCAGAGAGCGGAAAAAATAATATTTGTAACTAATTATGGTACAACCTCGTTAATCAAAATGCTGATTTTTTATACAAACCATTGTGCCATTGCTTTTTGCAGCTCGCTGTAATCAATATCATGCTCAGTAGCCCAGGCAACAATCCCGTCGGGGCGGATCAATACCGCGCAAAGGCCCAGTTGATTTTTTGCAGTTGCCGAAATATAATCGATCTGGTCGTTGTATTCATTAACCAACTTTTTGAGTGAAGTATTTTGGTCAAAATCGAGCAATATGCCCCGGCCACTGTGCATCAATTCACCAATGGTTCTCCCATCTTCAAATTCAAAATTAGGAACACTGCATCCAACCAGTGGATGCTTCCCATCGAGATTAATTTGGGTAGAAACGCCCCAAACCCTGCCCGCAAAATAGGTGGCACCATCAATGGTATTGATCAGGTCAGTAATAATGGCATGTAAAGCGCGGGCATTAGGTTCAGGTTTCATAATGGCTGCCTGGGCGCGCGACCAATCGAGTACCTGCGCACCAATGGGATGCCGTTCTGTACCATAACTATCCAGTAAACCTTCAGGCGCTTTTCCGTGGATAGTGGCTGCGAGCTTCCAGCCCAGGTTCATGGCATCGCCCAAACCCAGGTTAAGCCCTTGTCCGCCTAAAGGCGCGTGAATGTGCGCAGCATCGCCGGCTAAAAGTATGCGTCCGTTACGGTAGCTTGTGGCTTGCCTTGCCCGGTCGGTCCAGGTGCTGGCAATATGGAGCTTACTGATGGTGACATCGGTGTTTGAAACACGGCGCAGTACCTCTTGCAAATGTTCGCGCGTAATGGCCTTGGCCGAACCATGAAATGCACCGCCATCAAAATCCTGTATGGCCAGGTAACCCGGCTGCGATTGCATGTACATGCCTGTTGGCGTTACGTTTCGTCCGGGTTTAAGCAACTCTGGATTGGCGAGGTCTATTTTAGCTGAGTAACCGGTAAATTCGGGTTCAGTACCCGCGAATTCAAAACCGCCAGTCTTACGCACCACGCTTCGGCTTCCGTCGCAACCCACAAGCCATTTACTTTCGAAAGATTGACCAGCAGTTTGTACCGTTACACCTTCGCTGCTTTGATGGAAGCCTGTAACGGCAAAACCTCGTTTAATTTCAACGCCCAGGGTTTCTGCACGCAGGGAAAGTATGGTTTCCAGCTCCTCCATTTCCGTAATTAAACTGGTAGGTGTAGAACCTGGCAGGCGATATTTCCATTGTGTGCTATCAATATCGCCATCGTGAAATGGAATGCCAGCGAAATGCCCTGCCTGTCGGCGGGGTCCCTGAACGGCATTTTGATGTGGGTTTTTAAGGTGTTGATGTATTTTAAGTTCTTGCAGCAAACCACGGCGATAAAGTGCTTCAATGGTTGGCGCCGATAAACCCCGGATGCCAAAGGGAAGCTGTTTTAAAGGTGAGTGCGCCTCCACTGCCTTTTCGATTATCAGTACCGAACATTTGGCTAAAGCCAGTTCGCAGGCCAGGAACAAACCTACAGGACCAGCGCCTGAAATAATAACATCGTAAAAGGCATCTGGGCGTTCGAGAATTTTATTTGAATGTGTAGTGTTCATATCGTATGATTAAAACACAAAATTCTGGAATGCCCGGGTATTAGGCTTGTATAAACGCGACAATCGCTAGATGAGGTTAGGATGAGAGGTTAAGCATACCATTGCTTAATATCTGTTTGCCTTTTTTGGCTTTCCGGGCGAATGCTGCGGGGCTGGTGCCGCTGTAACGTTTAAATTCTCTGCTGAGGTGGGGTTGATCGGCATAACCAAACTCATGTGCCAAACTGGCGAGACTGGCATCCGGATCAAGCCACAATTGATTACGCACCTGTTCAAAACGCATCAGGCCGGATACATCTTTCACGGTATGGCCGGAAGATCGTTTAAAGTTTCTTTCCAGTGTACGTACGGTTACATGGGCTGCGGCTGCAACCTCGCTCACGGGTATGGTGCCTTTTGCTTCCTGCATCGCCATCCCGGCTTTGAATAACATGCTGTTGGGAGCAAGCTGCGCCCTGGCCTGTAAGAAATACGATTTAACCTTTGCCACAGCTTCATCTATCTGGCCGGCAATAACAAATGCATTCAGCTCAGCCTGAAGCCTGGCGATGGGGTGTTCGAACAGATGTAAGTCATGTTTTTCGGATGGGAGATCGAGTAAATCGAACACCGTCCATGGAAAACACCTGATCGCAATGATTTCAAAACGGTTTTTCGTGTAAAATATGGCCGGCTGATTAAGTAAACCCATCATAAAAGGGGAGGGTAAAGGCTGCAATTCTCCGTTAACCGAAATGCTACATCCGCCGCCAAAATGAAAAATAATTTCTGCATAACCATCAGGTATAACTTCAAAACCCGATAGTTGCGCTCCAGATACTCTTCTGTTGTACCAAAAGCATTTTATCGTGTCCTGCAGTTCCTCAGGAGCTTCGAATTCTTGATGATGCATTTTTAATAATGGCATATTCGAAGGTAGTGCTTATTACACTTATTTTCAATTGGCTAAAAGTTTGCAGGGGTTTTCAGTCGCTATTTTGTTGAAAAAGAATGACTAATGACTATCTTCGTTTATCAGAATAGCTAACCAAAAAGATGACCACAAGCCATTATTAAAAAATGAAACTAAAAATCATATCCATACTGCTTTTAACCTGCATGATCGGATGTAAAAAAAAGGATGTTTCTTATGATCAAAATACCACCGCCTGTGGAACAAAAAATCCTTTAGCGAATTTAGCCTGGCTTAAAAACGAATTTCAGGATATTGCCAATTATCCTGATATGAATGGTATTGTTTTGTATGAATATAATGGTGAAGAAGTGATCAATATTTATAAATCGTATTATAGCAGTACATACGGAAGACCGTTTTATTGTAATGGTAAACAAATGCAGTTTAATTCGGGTGACGATTTGAAAAACTACCTGGAAAAAAGGAAGAAAATAGCTGTTTTATTCGGTAAAAAATTTGATCTAACACCCTGATTTATGAGGACATTAAACCTCATCTGCTCCCTTAGCTTTCTTTTCGTTTCCGCCTTGTGCTGTTTCGAAAACCACTTTAAAACTTGTTCCTTCCCCTGGTATTGAGCTCACCTGAACTTTTAGGCTAAGGTAGCTGGCTATGCTTTTAACAATGGCAAGACCTAATCCGTAACCGGTATTTTCGGCATGTCCGGTTTTTTTAAAACGATCAAATACATGCGGTATATCTTCTGCTTTAATACCCTGGCCACTATCGCTAACCTGAATGGAATAATAACCTTTTTCAATAAGATCAGCAACCTGTATACTTCCATTTTCTTTGTTAAACTTAATGGCATTGTTAATGAGGTTGTAAAAAAGCTGAAATAAAAGATCGTGATTGATCTGGCTTAAACGCTGATTATGGCTGAGGTTGATGTCGATCTGAATGTTTTTCTCTTCGAGCCTATGGCCTATTTCTTCCACTATTTCATTCAGGAGTACTTGCGGTGCTATCTCTTCCTGTTTAGAGAACTGCTCATTTTCTATTCTTGAAATAAGTAAAAGCGATCGCGATATTTTCTTCAACCGCTCCAGTGTTTTCATCATATCCACAATGTGTTCCTGTACTGTTTCGGATGCTGATTCTTCAGTAAGCAGGTTTTCCATTTTGTTTTGTAAAATACTAATGGGGGTCATAAACTCATGCGAAGCATTCGCGGTAAATTCCCGTTCCTTTTCAAAAGCCTCATTAATCTGGTCCATTAATGAAATAAGGGAATGATCGAGGTATTTAAAATCTTGTGTACTGGTATTAATATGGCCATGTTTCTTTTTAAAAGGGAACCGGCTATTGCTTAGTCTTAATTTAATAATCTGCCCAAGTGGCTTGATTAGCTGCCGGGTAAAAATCAAATCTATAATAATGCTTAAGGCAATAAGAATGATGAGCACATATAAGGCAAAACGTTGTAATGCATCATTGTAAAGATTAATGCTGGCAGTGGTTTTACCGATTTCAAGGAGGTAGTTTTTTTGATTTTTTTTAAAGGTAAAACTGAGTACCCGATAAGCAATGGTATCTTGCTCTACAATACGTTTGGTGTCGCGTATGGTATCTAGTTTCAGGGTTTGCGCTACCGTTTCGAGTGCAATATATTCATCTTTAAGCATGGTGTAGCTGCCATAACTGTTATCCCCTTCGAAGTAATAATCTAATCCTTTTTTATTGATGTTTTGGATTACTTTTTTCTGCTGGTTCCGAAGTGAAAAATTGGTGTAGTTAGAGGCGATCTGCCGGATCAGAAAAGGGAGCAATAGAATAAACAGACCTACAATGGCAAGTTTAGATCCGGTAATAAATAAAGTGAGTTTAGTAGATAGTTTCAAATTATTTTTTAATTCTATAACCAACGCCCCGAACGGTTTCTAACCATTCGGTAGGGGCGTAAATGTTTAATTTCTTTCTGATATTTTTAATGTGTGCATCAATGTAGTTCGAATCGTAATCATCATCTACGAAGTTGCCCCAAATATGTTCGCTCAATTGTATTCGGGTAAGCACCCTGTTTTTATGCAGTAAAAGGTAACTCAAAAGGTCAAACTCTTTGCGCGAAAGCTCAATCTGCTCCTCCTCAAAAAATACAAAACGTTTTTGCAGGTCGATACTAAAGTTTCCGAGTGGAATTAATTCTTCGGTAACCTTAAATTTTCGCCTTGCAATGGCCTGCATGCGCGACTGGAGTTCGGGTAAGAAGAAGGGTTTCGCTAAATAATCGTCTGCGCCCATGTCTAAGCCCGCCACCCGGTCTTCTAATTTACCTCTGGCCGTAAGAATAATGTAAGCGGCATCGGGATTGCTTTTTTTTGCCTTGCCCAGCAGCTCAAAGCCATCCCCATCCGGCAAACCTAAATCAATAAGCACATAATCATATTGGTTCAGCTCCAGCTTATTAACGCCCTGTTTAAAGCTATGGGCCAGATCACATAAGAAAAAAGCCTTTTTAAGGAATTTTTCCATTTCAAAGGCTAGTGTTTTTTCATCTTCTACAATCAATACCTTCACGCCGATTAAAATTGATAGTAAACTGCTAAACCAAAAAAAGATTGCTGGTGTTTTACGTTCTCTTCTTTTCTGTTTCCAAGTATAGAGAACTGATAACTGGCCTCTGCAAGGAAATTTCCGTTACTCCAGTTTAAAGGTAACTTAAAATTGTACGACAATAGTTTAAACTGATTGACTGTGTTCTCCACTACCGATGTCGTATTTCCGTTAACGATTCCGGGGGCTATATCACTTTTTCCCTTTCCGTTTCCATTCGAATTCTGCCTTTTGTTTTTTTCGATGATATATGTTTCGTAAAAATGGGTAGTGCCCGCTGTAATCTCGATGGCTGGTGTAACTGAAATGAGGTTTTTCTCGTTGAACACCGTTCCCAGTTCGATTTCTTTTGAATTTCCAAAACTGATAAATCCATCGGTTTGCTTTCCGAAGGCCACATCTACACTAAGATCTGTTTTAAACCAGGGCCACTGGTAGGCTGCCGATGCATTGATGTTATTATTATTGGATGCCTGGAGCAAAGGAGAATTGGAAGGAAAAAAAGAATGGGTATAGGCTAGTCCTGCAGTGAGTTTTTCGTTAAAATCATAATCATAACCTATGCCTAAATCGGTTTCAGAAATGGCTGAGCCATAATTTAGCAGTTTATAACCACCACCCGAAAAATACAAACCGTTAGGAAATCGTAATGTGGCATTAAAGAGTACATAAGGATATTTTTCAGGGGTAACCTGTCCGTAATAGTTAATGTTACTATTATACATGGTCGCCAGTGTAAGCGTAGCTTTTGTCGAATCTTGCTGTGCCTTTACATTCGATATGACCAAAAACGAGAATAAAATTAAGAGACGTATGCGCATATATTTATCCTTTACGGCCTTTTAATCTTGGGTTTAATAATCTTGATGGGTTTTACCTTTACATTAGGCCTTACCGCCATGGGTTTTAGCTGCTTTTTGGCTTTTGGTACTTCTTTGATTTGAAGCGGCTCAGGTTTTTGATTTTCAGGCTGTTTGTCTTTTTTTCCTTTGTCCTGTTTTTTTATCACTTGTTCTTCTTGCAGATTCGCTACACTCAAAGTGGTAGAATCTTGGCGCATGGCGAAAACACCCGAAAGCGGGGCAATAACCAGACAAAAAATAACGGCGAATCGGATCATTTTATAAATATAAAAAAAGTTTACCCCCTAAGAGGTAAACCCTACCTAAAAACCACCATACATGGTGCGCTCACATTTCAAAAGTAGACTGGCAACATGAAAATAAGATGAAAAAAATAAATTTTAAATTTCATGTTGGTTTCATCTTCGGCCTTCAACTTTGAAGCGTAAAACTTTAAATAAAATCTATAGTTATGAAAACAAATTTTGTAAATACCATTTTGGCGGTCTTCGTTGTAATCGGGATGATTGCCTTTTATGGATGTAAAAAAAATGAATCAAGCCAGGGAACCACTAAAGTTCAGATTAAAATGACTGATGCTCCGGGTAACTTCGATAAGATTAATTTAAGTGTAAAAGAGATTGTGCTGGTATCGGGTGATAAACCTTATGTATTTGCGGCCAGTACGGGTATATTCGATATTCTTGATTTTAGAATCGGCACCAGTAACCCTGATATTTTGGTTGCTTCGGGCGAAATGCCATCGGGAGAAATTACTGAAATCAGACTGGTACTTAACGAAACCGGAAATACGATTGTGGTCAATGGCGTTCAGCAGGAACTTAAAACGCCTAGTGCACAAACATCTGGCTGGAAGGTGAAATTAACGGCTAATCCTGAACTGGTTGAAGGCGCTGCTTATACACTGCTGTTAGATTTTGATGCAGCGAAATCGATCGTCAGTACCGGAAACGGAAAATATTTATTAAAACCAGTAGTACGTGGAATTGCATCAGCAACCACCGGATTAATTTCAGGAACTGTTTTGCCTTTGGCCAGCCATCCTGAGGTATTGGTTATTGCAGGAACAGATACCGTAGGTACCGTTGCAGATCCTTTAACAGGTAAATTTACAGTGGGTGGCTTAGCTTCGGGTACCTACTCGGTTAAATTCGTACCGGTTGTGGGTTATAGAGATAGCACCATTACTGCTGTTAAAGTAGCTTTAGGGGAAAATACACTGCTCGGAACGGTTACTTTAAAACCGTAAAACGAATTGTTCACATCTAAATTTAAACCGATGAAAAAGTTATTCTTGTTGTTATTAATGGTGGTCAGCAGCGGCCTTATTTTTAAATCTCAAGCCCAGGTAAGTGTAAACATCAATATTGGCGCACAGCCTGCATGGGGTCCAACCGGATATGATTATGTAGATTATTACTATCTGCCTGATATTGAGAGTTATTATTATGTGCCTAAAAAACAGTTTATTTATTTAGGTAGCGGAGGATGGGTTTTTACCACAGCGCTTCCACCGAGATATAGGGGCTACGATTTATATAACGGTTATAAGGTGGTAATTAATTCTCCTCAGCCTTACCGTTATTTTGAAACCCACAAAGTAAAATATGCCAAATTTAAAGGCAATCATGGCCAATCGGCTATAGGGAAAAGCAAAGGGCTAAAATATTCGGCGGCGAAGGGTAATGCCAAAGTTTATAAAGGTGATAAGGGAAAATCCTCACCGCATTTTAATAAAGGAAACGGAAATGGCAAAGGCCATGGAAACGGTAAAGGAAAACATTAGTTGTTTGTGTAATTAAAGAAAGAAACCCTCCAGATTTTGGAGGGTTTTCTTTTTTAATTCCTTTTTTGTTGTCCTGGGGCAAAAGGTTTGGCCGATTTTGAGCCTGTTCCTTTTTTAGCTTGTCCTGGGGGCACTTTGCCGCTGTTACCAGCAGTTCTGGTGCTATAACAAGCACTGCTAAGCAGCATTACCGACAACGCTACAATAAGATATATTTGTTTCATAATGGGAACTAAGCGATAACTGTGCCAATTGCTCACCGCGCTTTCGGTGATCGAATTTACCTGATTCAAAATAGAATCTACCAGATTCAAATCAGCGTATACAAGCAATGATTGAAAGCCTTTACTTTGAACTTAATAATTTCAAACAAGCAGATGCGCAGTACCATCCTATTTATCCTTTTCTATTTTTGCCAGATCTTTTGCTTTGCACAAAAGCTGGAGATGAACCTGGATAGTGTCCACCCTGTTATAAAACATGATCAGCATGGTGATTCTATTCGTAAATATTTCTCCAATACATTTTACAGCCACAATTCTAGATTTACACAGCAGAATAACCTATTAATCTCGGCCTTTTATTCCAACAAACTGGCGGTAAACTACAAACATGTGCTGGAAAAAATACCACAATTAAAAACCTATTCCAATAAACAATCGGGGGTATATGCCCAGGCCAGAGATAGTTATGCCGGTGTATTTGCGGTGCCCATCTTTGACTCAACCGGGATTGTCATCACCGTAAATGGCATTAATGCTCAAAATGCGGCTAAATACCAGTTCAGGGTGCTGGAAAATAATAAAAAGGTGGTATTACCCTGGACCACGCCGAAAGTATTTACCAATACGTATTGGATGACCAAAATTGCCGACTCTACTAAAATTGATGATGTGACGGCTTATCTGGGGCAGTTTAAAGGCGCTTATGGCAAAGCCTTAACTTTTCAGGTGCGGCAAACAGACCAGCCAGACAGCATTAAAACTTCCTTATCTGCCTACTGGGTAAAATGGCAGCCCAGAGTGGTTGGTGTATTTACATTTTCGCAGCTCCCTGAGTTTCTAAGCATTTTTAAAGAACAATGGAAAGACCTGAGGATAAATGAAAAACCCATAGACTGGGCTAAGGATTCTACACTCCTAAAATTGAAAAAGGAATTCCGATCCAATGAAAATAACCTGATCTTTTATTTAGACGATATCATCAAGTCTAAAAACATCATCGAATACAACCTTGTAAAAGGTGCCGACAGTACTGGCTGGGCAGTAAACGATTTCGATTTTAACCTGGTTTGGCTCAAAAATCTTTCGCCAGGTAAATACGACTTGCTGATCCGCTACAGTGTGCAACGTACACATGTATGCAAATATACATTTACCATCCATCCGGCCTGGTATCAAACCCTATGGACCAAAATAGGTCTTTGTATGCTTGTTCTGCTAGCCGTTGGATTTATTGTGCTTTTGCGGCGCTCGGCTAAACAGACTGAAAAACTCAAAGCCCAGGATACCTTAAAGCAATTGGTACAAACCGAGCTCAAATCTATCCGCTCGCAATTTAATCCGCATTTTGTATTTAATGCACTGAGTTCGATCCAGGGGTTGATCACCAAAAACGATTCCGAAAATGCATCCAAATATCTGATCGAATTCAGTAACCTGATGCGCGAATCGTTAAAAGCCACTAACAACGAATTTGTAAGCATATCAAGTGAAATAAAGATTTTGGAGAATTATTTAAATCTAGAAAAATTACGTTTCGGGTTCAGTTATGAGATAAAAGCAAGCAGTCAGATAGACAGCAACGCCATAGAGATCCCGAGCCTCTTTTTACAACCGCTGGTAGAGAATGCCGTAAAACACGGAATATCTTCACTGCAGGAGCAAGGAAGACTTATGGTCTTATTTGATAAAACAGGCAACGATATGTCTGTTCAGGTGAGGGACAACGGCAGGGGATTCGATCAACATAATCCATCAAATGGATTTGGGCTGCAGCTCACTAAAGAAAGAATCAAACTATTGAACCAAACACTTAATGCCCAGCAGATTGAATTTTCTGTAAACCGAATACAAAACGAAACACAAGTTACCATCTACTTCAAAAACTGGCTAATATGATAAGAGCTGTAATAATAGACGACGAAAAAAACAATATTGAAACCATGGTAAGCTTACTCCGGAAGCATGAATTGCCTGTTACGGTTGTAGGTTCGGCCACCAATGCCGATGATGCCATTTCGACCATTGTCGCTACCAATCCGGATTTACTGTTCCTGGATATACAAATGCCGGAGAAGAATGGTTTTGATGTGCTCAAAGCATTACCACACTACCAGTTTGAAGTGATATTTGTAACCGCCTTCGATCAGTATGGCATTCAGGCGGTGAAATTTTCCGCTATAGATTATTTGCTTAAGCCGGTGAATCCAGAGGAGCTAAAAACATCAATTCTTAAAGTTGAAGCCAAGCTGAATCAGCGTAAACAAAACGTTCAGCTGGAAAACTTAATGGAGCTCATTAAGAATAAAGATGCCAAAAAAGACCACAAATTAGCCCTGGCCTCCACCAAAGAAATCAGGTTTGTCCATACTGATGAAATTATTCGCTGTGAATCATCCAATGCCTACACTCAATTCTATCTTGCTGATGGCAAAAATATTATGGTATCAAAGCCCATCTTCGAATACGAAGAAATACTTAGCAATTACGATTTTATCCGCTGTCACCAGTCTCATTTAGTCAATGCAAAATTCATAAAAAGTTTGGTTAAAGAGGACAGTGGTTACCTGTTATTAAACGACGATACACGCATACCCATTTCAAGAGGCAAAAAAGAAAACGTACTTAAAGCATTAAACACCATAAAAAAATAAAACCAATCAAAATGAAACGTATCTTATATTTCTTACTGTTATTTACCTGTGTCCAGGTGCATGCACAAAGCAGCGGCCCTCTTCAAATGGAGGATGAAAAAATGAGTAGCTACCTTGCCAACCGCAAGCCGGCAACATTAAGCATTCAGGTCAAAAACCTTCCTGATAGTATCAAAAAGGTGAACATCGAATTAACGCTGGTACAGATGGGCGTTGGTTTTCAGGTTAGCAAATTTGTAGAAACAGATGCCGCCGGCCTGGCAAAAGTTGTGCTCGATCAGAATTTACCTTATCAGCAAATCTGGTTAACTGTTGGTCCCTATCTCTACGCGGGCATTTATGTTAACTCAGGACTAACCGTAGTGCTCGATGCAAAGAAACTAGAGAAGCGGGCATTTATGATTGCCGACGGAGTGGAATACCTGGGCGATGACGGAAAGCTGAACACCGTAATGAATAAAAATGTCCTTTTTAAACGTAAAGAGAAATCAGATCTGGATAAAAGCCTCAACAATTTTAGAAAGCTGAAAGAACTACATAGCGAAGAATTCTTTCTAACGAAAATTGATTCTATAAAAAATGCGCTACTCCAGATTGATGAAGAATTTATTGCCGATCATTCCGATTATGCCTGGGCAATCAAAAACGAAACCCTATCCGGTTTTTACGGAAATATATGCGTAGCCTATCGGAACAATCTGATGCCAGTTAAACTTTTTAATGAGGTTAGCAATCACAAACCTTATTTTGTAAGTAATGATGGCTCCACTTTTTACCGATATCTGCAAAGCTATTCTACGAGTGAAAAACTGACAAAGGGAAAAGGGCTGCCGGGTGCGCTTGCCTTAATAGACAGTTTGTATAGCCCACAGAAATCGGATATATTGAAGTTGTTTCTTCTAGATGATTATAAAGACCTGTTTTCCACCGTTTATCCAAACATCATCAATAGTATAACAACGCCTTGGTGCAAAAGCGTATCAACAAACGAACTGGCCAAAGCTAATCTTAATCAAAAAAAGGTAGAAAACTTATTTGCCACATCAAAACAACCAGAAGATGCAAACATTGGCAAACCTTTAGTGAAATTACCTTTTGAGGCTGACCTTTATGAAGTAGATGAAAAAATAAAAGCGGAAGATTTACTGATTAATCTAAAATCAAAATTCCCCAAAAAGGCACTGATCATCGATATCTGGGCTACCTGGTGTGGACCTTGTTTAGCAGATCTGCCTTCGAGCAAAAGCCTACATGAGAAAAATAAGGATTTGCCAGTAGTCTACATTTATTTGTGTACTACTAGCGGTTCTAATACGGAATTGTGGAAAAAGAACATTGTCAAAATGGAGATTCCTGGTACCCATGTTTTCATCAATGAAAAAGTCTTGGCGCAGTTAAGAACGATCCTGAATGCAGAAGGCGGATTTCCAACTTATGTAGCTGTCGACATGAATGGTAAAGCCAATTCAAAAGTGATTAGCCACATGGGAGCTTTGAATAGAGAAAGCCTCAAAAAAGTAGCAGGGCTTTAAGCGATATATTAAGCACTGTAACGAACTTATTATCCCAGAAAATCCTTCGGATAGGTTTGCTGGTTGTATTTCAAATCCATCTCTTTTAATAATTGTTTTCGCTCTTCTGTTAATTCAGGAATGGGTAGCGTTTGTCCGGGAAGGACAGGCGCACCTATTTCCTGAAATAGATTTTCCAGTCCGGCGGGTACTACCGTGCAAAGCAGTCGTGCAGGTTTTTCAGAGATATTCTTAAAGCAATGAATGGCTCCGCCAAGGGGGATATTGACAAAGCCGTCTTTTGAAACGATTTCTTTGCCGCTTTCCGTTTTAAATTCAACTTCTCCCTCCAATACATGGAACATTTCCTGTGTATCCGGATGCGCATGCGGCGGTGGGCCGCCACCCGGAGGAACCGTCATTTCAATAACGGCATAGTTGCCACTGGTTTGCTCACCAGAAATGATGATCCTGTAATTACCTCCGGCTATGCCTAAATATTCGCCTTCATTTTTATTAATGATCCTGATATTAGATTCCATCTTTCTTAGATTTTTCGATGTATATTTTTACGCTTCAATCCATTTGCCAGGGTCAGCCATCAATTTCTGATCATCAGCCACCTTCCTTATTTCAAGCCTCTTTCTTTTAAAAGATTTTCTAATTCCTGGTTGTCATATTTCGAATTATTGACCAGTTTATAGATGAAAAATAAAGGGATGAGTGTCAAAAAACCTAAACTGTTTTTCATCACGCTGTAAAATACCACACCAGCCAGAAAACCAATTAATACGGCGTTGGTTATGGCTGCTGATTTCTTCTTTTTTGCTTCCTGCAACAATTCCTCATCTGTTAATTCCGTTAATTCTTTTTGTATCATTTTTCCTGTTTTTTGAGCGTAATCGTCTTGTCGGTCACGTTCAAATATACGCGATAGACTCAATTACTGAAAACTGTGAATTAGGTTTAATCAAAAAAAGCCCATCTATCGTGGAGCTTTTAATCAGAAGTTTTTCAAGAATGAATTTATTAACGATTTGGTTAAAATTTATGCTGTCTGGTTGCTCCGGTACTCGTTAGGGGTACTGCCAACCCTTTTTTTGAATAGCCTGATAAAATGCTGTGGATATTTGAACCCAAGCTCATAAGCAATTTCGTTTACCGTTTTACTGCTGTCGAATATTTTATTTTTGGCCACATCAATAATCTTAGCCTGAATAAACTCCTGTGCTGATTTACCGGTTTCTTTTTTAATCAGGTCTCCAAAATAATTAGCCGAAAAATGAAGTTCTTCAGCGCAATAAGCAACAGAAGGGAGACCAATTGAATAAGGTTTTTCTGATTTAAAATAGCCATTTAGTAACTCCTCAAAATTTTCCAGCACACCTTTGTTAACCGTATCGCGGGTAATAAACTGGCGGTCGTAAAAACGGTCACAGTAATTGAGTAACAGTTCGATATTGGAGGCAATTAGCTTTTTACTGTGTTTATCGATAGATTGCTGAAGTTCGTTGTCAATTTTAGCGAACAGATCCAATACCAGTTGCCGCTCTTTAGCCGATAGGTGCAGGGCCTCGCTGGTGTGGTAGCTAAAGAAATTATACTCACTTAAGGTTTTTCCAAGAGAAGTACCGCGGATCAGGTCGGGATGAAATACCAATCCATGCCCTATGGGCTGGTAATAATCTATTTTATTTTCCACATCGATGGTTTGTCCCGGCGAGATGAAAACCAAAGTTCCAGCCTGGTAATCGTAATAATGACGGCCATATTTCAGATCGCCACATTTCACATCTTTTAGAAAAATACAGTACAGCTCAAAATTCATTTTTGAACCTGTTCTTTCTTTTGCTTTTGAAAAATCGATTACACTAACCAATGGATGATGTGTTTCGTGGTTATTGAAATCATTATACGCACTGATTGTATTAAAATTAAATTCCTTTTCCATCGCCTTTTGTCTTTGCTCATACAAACTTAATCAATTCGCCGGGCTTATCACCGCGCGCAATCAGCGATCAGTAATATTGGTAGTAAAAGCAGGAATCTGTATACCAATACACTTACTTATTGAGCAGATATTTGTAATACAATCAGGATATGGAAACAGTTAAATTAAATAATGGCATTGAGATGCCGCTTTTGGGCTTCGGTGTATTTCAGGTAACAGACCTGGCAGAATGCGAACGAAGCGTATTGGATGCAATTGATACCGGATACCGTTTAATCGATACTGCTGCATCTTATATGAATGAGGAAGCAGTTGGCCAGGCGATTAAAAACAGCCATGTACCGAGAGAGGCGCTATTCGTGACCACCAAACTCTGGATACAATCAAACGGTTATACAAATACAAAAAAAGCTTTTGAAGCCTCGTTAAAAAAGCTAAAATTAGATTACCTGGATTTATACCTGATCCATCAGCCTTATGGAGATGTGTATGGCGAGTGGCGTGCGATGGAAGAGCTGTACAAGGAAGGAAAGGTAAGGGCCATTGGCGTGAGTAATTTTCATCCCGACCGTTTAGCTGATCTGATCATTCACAATGAAATTACCCCAGCGGTTAACCAGATCGAAACACATCCCTTTCATCAGCAGCTCGATACCCAGCGTTTCTTAAATGAGAATAAAGTACAGATCGAGTCGTGGGGGCCTTTTGCAGAAGGGAAACACAATATTTTTAATGATGAGCTGCTGCTTGCCATTGCCAGTCAGTACAACAAATCTGTTGCTCAGGTAATTCTCCGCTGGCTTATCCAGCGCGGTGTAGTGGCTATCCCAAAATCGGTGCGGAAAGAACGTATGGCCGAGAATTTAAATGTTTTTGATTTTAAACTGAGCGATGATGATATGAACTCGATTAAGAGCATGGATACCAAATCCAGCAGTTTTTTCGATCACCGCGACCCGGCAATGGTGAAATGGCTTGGAGAAAGAAAGCTGGGACATTAATAAAATGATAAATATGAACAGTAGAATATTAGGGAA
Source organism: Sphingobacteriaceae bacterium GW460-11-11-14-LB5 (assembly GCA_002151545.1). Taxonomy (NCBI): domain Bacteria; kingdom Pseudomonadati; phylum Bacteroidota; class Sphingobacteriia; order Sphingobacteriales; family Sphingobacteriaceae; species Sphingobacteriaceae bacterium GW460-11-11-14-LB5. The sequence continues at coordinate 95,368 of CP021237.1, forward strand.
AAGTGGATTGGAAGTATCTACATTGGGCTTAGGCTGTATGGGCTTAAGCTTTGGTTATGGTCCGGCTGCCGATCAAAACCAAGCGATAGAACTAATTCGTTCGGCATTTGAACAAGGAGTTACGTTTTTTGATACAGCTGAAGTTTATGGGCCATATACCAATGAAGAACTGCTTGGCGAAGCGCTGGCACCCTTTCGCAATGAAGTTGTTATTGCAACCAAATTTGGTTTTAAAAATGCCAGAACCAGTGAAGGACTTGATAGCCGTCCGGAAAATATCAGGGCAGTAGCAGAAGCTTCGCTGAAGAGGCTGCGTACCGATCGTATAGATTTGTTCTATCAGCACCGTGTTGATCCTGCAGTACCAATAGAGGATGTGGCAGGTACAGTAAAAGACCTGATTGCAGAAGGTAAGGTAAAACACTTCGGACTTTCGGAGGCTGGCGTAGTTTCTATACGAAAAGCACATGCCGTACAACCCGTAACTGCACTGCAAAGCGAGTATTCGCTGTGGTGGCGCGAACCGGAAAAGGAAATATTACCTGTATTAGCAGAACTTGGAATTGGCTTTGTCCCTTTTAGTCCGATTGGTAAAGGTTTTCTAACAGGTAAAATCGATCAAAATACAAGCTTCGATAAGACCGATTTCCGCAATACTGTGCCACGTTTTTCTGAGGAAAACCGGAAAGCAAACCAGGTGTTGGTAAACCTGTTGGGCAGCATTGCAACCAAACAGCATGCCACGCCTGCACAAATTGCGCTCGCCTGGCTGCTTGCTCAAAAGCCCTGGATTGTTCCTATTCCGGGTACAACCAAATTGTATCGTCTGGAAGAAAACCTTGGTGCCGCTCAGATTCAGTTATCCGCAACAGAACTCACCGAAATCGAAACTGCGGTAGCTAAAATTGAAGTGCAGGGTCACCGCTACCCTGAGCAGAGCCAGAAAATGGTTGGCAGGTAAATAAATCAAATTAATCAACAATCTTATAAACCCCTAAAACATGATCATGAGAACATCAATTATCGGATTATTTTTCTTCATCTTTTGTGTGTCATTATGCAAAGCACAAACAGATAACACGCCTACAAAAGCCCAGCAGGAGATCATTACACTTTCTAAAAGCAAGTGGGATTGGATGGCAGACAAAAATGTAGATGCGCTAAGCGCATTATTTGATGAAAAAGCTGTCTTCGTGCACATGGGCGGAAGCTGGGGAAAAGAAAGGGAAATTGCGGTGATTAAAAGCGGCGGCATCCATTATAAAAAAGCAGATATCCATGCGGTTTCCGTAAATATTATTGGGAATACGGCCATACTGTTAAATAACATTACTTTGCTGGCAGTGGTTGGTGGAAACGAAGTTACCAATCCTTTTATTGTCACCGAGGTTTATATAAAAGAGGGTGGAAAATGGAAAATGGGCTCGCTTTCTTTTACCAAAGTGAATAGCCCTGGCCCACAACGTTAAAACAAAGCCATACGATGAAAAAGTTATGTTTATCAGTTGTCGCGCTGTTGATGGGATCAACTTTATTTGCCCGACAAAGTCAAAAGCCACTAATGATTGCAGATCAGGGCAGTTTTCTGGTTGGCGGTACCAAAAGCATACAACCTGGGGTATTCGACATTAAGGATGCATTGAAACCTCAGGGGCAGACTTTTCATGGCGACCATGCTTATGCTTTTTATCAGGTGCCGGTAAAAGCACGTAAATACCCATTGGTTTTTCTGCATGGAGCCGGACAATCGAAAAAAACATGGGAAAGCACTCCAGATGGAAGGGCGGGTTTTCAGAATATTTTTCTAAAACGCAGGTTTAGTGTTTACCTGCTCGATCAGCCCAGACGTGGCGATGCAGGAAAGAGTAATGTTGCCGCAACATTAACACCAACTCCCGACGAACAGTTCTGGTTCAGTCAGTTTCGCATAGGTAATTATCCCGATTATTTTCCAAATGTGCAGTTTCCGAAAGATTCTGCTTCACTCGAACAGTTTTACAGGCAAATGACCCCGAATACAGGCGCTTTTGATGCCGTTGTGGTCAGAGATGCGGTATCGCAGTTATTCGACAAAATTGGAAAAGGTATCCTGGTAACACATTCACAAGGAGGTGGGCCTGGTTGGTTAACTGCCATTAAAAATGATAAAGTTAAAGCTATAGTAGCGTACGAACCGTATAGTGGTTTCGTGTTTCCGCAGGGAGAATTGCCAGCACCCATCAAATCTGCAGGTCTTTTTGGCGAGTTAAAAGGCGTTGAAATACCGCTCGAAGACTTTAACCGCTTGACGAAAATCCCCATTGTGGTGTACTACGGCGATAACATTGCAGCCCAGCCTACCACCGTATGGAACAAAGACCATTGGCGTTCAGGGCTCGAAATGGCGAAGATCTGGGTTGCAACCATTAATAAACATGGAGGCAACGCAACGGTAATCCATCTTCCCGAGATCGGAATAAAGGGAAATACGCATTTTCCTTTTGCTGATCTAAACAATGTGGAGGTGGCTGATGTATTGTCCAAATGGTTAAAAGATAAAGGATTGGATCAGTAATATTGGTTGTAATCTCTGTAATTCATCTACTCCAAAAGGCTTTAATCCTGTGAACTTTGTATCTACAGGAGATCAAGTAGATGAAAACGAAAATTACACTAAGTATCCTAATAAGTACAGCAATCTGTTTATTGTCTGGCTGTTCAAAAGCACAGTCTTCCGTTGCTGACCAGGGGGAAATGTTGAAGGACAAGAAAGTTTTGATCGTTTATTTGTCCCGGACCAAAAATACCAAGGCAATCGCAGATATGATACACCTAAAGGTCGGTGGAACATTAGTGGCGCTGGAATTGCAAAAGCCATATCCTGAAGATTATAAAACAATCGTTGATCAGGTATCCAGGGAAAATGAAACAGGGTTTTTACCACCACTGAAAACGGTTATTGATAGCATCGAAAAATACGATGTAGTTTTTGTAGGTTTTCCTACCTGGGGGATGCAACTTCCTCCGCCAATGAAAAGTTTTTTGAAACAATATAACCTGAAAGGAAAAATACTGGTGCCTTTTAATACCAATGCAGGTTATGGTACGGGTAGCAGTTTTGAAACTGTAAAAGAACTGGCGCCTTCCAGCAAAATATTAGCCGGTTTCTCTACGCAGGGAGGTAAAGAACGCGACGGAATTTATTTTATAATGAAAGGTGAAAAAGAAAAACAGGCGCAGGCCGAAGTTGTAAAGTGGTTGCAGGAGATTAAGCTCCTCAAGTAGGAATTAACCGGTTACTGAAAAAATAATCTATGAAATTATTCAATATAAACTTATTAACGCTCGTACTGGGTGTCACCCTTAGTTTACCTGCAAATCTGATGGCTCAATCAAGCAATGCGAAAAGTACTTTAAGTGCAAAACAGCAAAACCTCATTGCCATTGCAGGCCTCACCGCAAAAGGAGATCTGCCAGCACTGAAAGTAAAACTGAACGCTGGCCTCGATGCGGCTTTAACTATAAACGAAACAAAAGAAACCATGGTGCACCTCTATGCTTATTGTGGTTTCCCAAGAAGTATCCGGGGGCTTCAAACGCTAATGGCTGTTCTGGAAGAAAGAAAAGCTAAAGGCATCGCTGATCAGCGCGGAGCAGAACCTTCTCCTGTAAACGACAATAGGACTAAATATGAGCGTGGTAAGGAAATTTTGGGAAAGCTAACCGGAGCTTCACAGGATGGGCCACGAACAGGGTATGCGGCATTCGCTTCTGAAATTGAAGTTTTCCTCAAGGAACACCTCTTTGCCGATATTTTTGAGCGGGATGTATTGACTTATGCTGAAAGGGAATTGGTAACCGTAGCTGTACTGAGCAGCATTGGTGGGGCAGAGCCGATGTTAAATTCGCATTTGAGTATCTGTTTAAATGTAGGCCTATCGCCCGGCCAATTACAGCAGTTCGTTGGTGTTATCGCGCAGTCAATCGGGAAAAAAGAAGCTGATGCGGCACAAGTCGTTTTAAATGAAGTGCTGAAAAGCAAGAAGTAAAATTTAGAATAGTCATCAAAATGCAGAAAATAACCTCAATAATAGCCTTAGCCATCACAATGGCGGGCTTAGATAATGCAGAAGCACAAAGTAATACAAGAGCAGCTGCTCAAAACCCTTATACGCTGGTTTATGAGGGAGCCATTAGCAAGAATGAAGTTGGAAAAGTAAACATTCATCCCGTTACCTATAAACTAGATGGGATTGATATTGCTGCCAATATTTATACACCTGCCGGGTATGATTCATCAAAGAAATATCCTGCTGTAGTGGTGGCCCACCCCAATGGAGGGGTTAAAGAGCAAACAGCCGGATTGTACGCGCAACGTTTGGCCGAAGAAGGTTACATTACCATTGTTGCCGATGCGGCCTATCAGGGTGCCAGTGGCGGACAGCCGCGCCATGTAGATAAACCTACAAACCGCATCGAAGATATTCATGGTATGGCCGATTTTATTAGTCATTATGCAGGGGTAGATGTAAATCGACTGGGTGTTTTAGGTATTTGTGGTGGTGGCGGTTATACTTTAAAGGCCGCTCAATCCGACAAACGTTTTAAAGCTGTTGCAACCTTAAGCATGTTTAACTCTGGCGAGGTAAGGCGCAATGGCTTTATGAACACACAGCTAGCAACCATACAGGAACGTTTAAAGCAGGCTACCAATGCACGCGCGCAGGAAGCTGCAGGTGGAGATGTGATTTATGCAAGCCTGGCCAATCCAACAGATGAGGAAATTGCCAAAATCCCAACTGATTTATACCGTGAAGGATATGTATATTATTACAGAACACATGCACATCCCAACTCGACCTTTAAATATACCATGAGTAGCCTGCTCGACCTGATGACTTTTGATGCCAGCAGCAACATGGACTTAATCGATCAGCCTTTATTAATGATTGCTGGTAGCAAAGCCGATACTTATTATATGACAGCAGAAGCCTTTAAAAAAGCAACCAACGCCAAAAAGAAAGAACTATTTCTAATTGATGGCGCCACTCATATCCAAACCTATTGGAAACCGGAGTATGTATCGCAGGCGGTGAAGAAATTAACAGGTTTTTATCAAGCGAACTTATAATCATGAAAGATAATCTTAAATATTTCCTTCCCGCTATGCTGGCTTTGTTTACCGCCTGTGTAAGCAATCAAAAGGCAACAACAAAAACGGATTTGGTTTTTCCTAAAGGTGAAAAAGTTACGAACAATAATTTTACCGGAACCGTTTATCTGCACCCCATGGTTGAAGGCGACAGCATAAATCCGAACAGTATTGGTAATGTTACATTTGAACCTGGCGCCAGAAGCAAATGGCACCTGCATCCGGCTGGACAAATTTTATTAGCCACTGGCGGTGTAGGCTATTACCAGGAAAAAGGCCAGCCAAAGGTTACACTCCGCAAGGGCGATGTAATAAAATGTCCACCAAATGTGGCGCATTGGCATGGGGCAAGTGCCGACAGTGCTTTTGTTCAGGTTGCCATTACAGGACGCGAAAAAGGACCAACCGTTTGGCTGGAGGTGGTGAGCGATAGCGTTTACCTCGCTAAGGGAAAGTAATGAAGAGTTAAAGCTGAATGAGTGCCAAGTACATTGCTACAAATTTTAACTATATTTAGATATAACAACTAACAGCACAAAAGATGAATACCCAGCATATTAACAAAGGGAAACAGCGGGGAGCCCTTAGGGCCTTCCTGGTTATGGGAATCTTATCATCGTTGGTATGTATAATGGCTTCAGGTTTAGGACAGGGCAATAAACGCGCTGTGCCAAACCCATTGCAGGTGGTAAAGAAAGACAGTATTGCATCAGTTAAGGCTTTCGAAAAAGTATATGCTGTATTGATGAGTCCACGCTGCATGAACTGCCATCCCGCAGGCAACGTTCCGCTTCAGGGAGATGACAGTCACCTGCATGCCATGTTACCCAAAAGAGGAAGCGATGGTAAAGGCGTTTATGCGATGAAATGCACAAACTGCCACCAGCCTACTAACACACCTGGGCTTCATACCCCTCCGGGCAATCCCAACTGGCATTTACCACCCGCAAATATGAAAATGGTTTTCCAGGGGAGATCGCCACGGCAATTGGCTAAACAGCTTACCGACCTGAAACAGAATGGAAATAAAGATATCAAAAAACTGATCGAGCATGCCGATGACGGTCTTGTGCTAGCTGGCTGGAATCCTGGCGAAGGGCGAAAATTACCACCATTAAGCCATGCCGAATTTAAAAAGGCCTGGATTACCTGGTTGATCACAGGCGCTTATGCACCTCCGGAAAAATAATCAAATGTTCATTTATCAATACACCCAACATGGAAAAGATTAAGACTGACAACAGCAGACGCGCCTTTCTTAAAACCTCTGCACTTGTGGGCGGAGGACTGATGATCCATTTTAGCGGGCTGGCCAAATTAGCTATGCCTACCAACAATGGAGAAATAGAAGCAGCTGTGCAGTGGAGTGAAATAAACGGTTATGTGAAGATCACGCCAGATAATTTAGTCAAAATCATCTGCCCAAATCCAGAGTTCGGACAGAATGTAATGACCTCCCTTCCAATGATCGTAGCGGAAGAGCTGGAGGTAGAATGGAATAAAGTAGTGGTAGAAATGGGACCGCACGATAATGTGAAATTGGGTCCGCAATTTACCGGCGGAAGTAATTCGATGCGGATGTACTGGCGCCCCCTGCGCGAAGCCGGAGCAACAGCCCGCAATATGTTAATGCAGGCTGCGGAGCAGGAATGGGGTGTGCCTATAACAGAAATAACAACCAGGGCCGGAGTGCTTTATCACGAAAAAAGCGGTAAAAAAGGTAAATATGGCGACTTTGCTTCAAAGGCAGCCACTATTCCTGTCCCAAAAGGCGTTAAATTAAAGGAAGTAAAGAATTTTAATGTTGTCAGAAATTCGCAGAAAAATGTAGAAGGTAGTAAGATTGTTAGTGGTAAGCCACTTTTTGGCCTTGATTACCAACATGAGGGAATGTTGATTGCGATGATCCAGCATCCACCTGCTTTTGGTATGAAACTTAAATCTTTCGATGCCTCGCAGGCCTTAAAAATGCCCGGTATTAAAGATGTTTTCAGTTTAAAGCTATACGAAGATGGATTTGAACAGGGCGGATTCGATGTGCGCACTTTTAATGATTTGTTGGTGGTAGTAGGTAAAACGACCTGGGAGGTGATGAATGCCCGGAAAAAACTCCTCGTAGAGTGGATGCCTGCCGGTGATACCAAAGATACTATGGCAGGCAGGAACGGGGGCAGGCAAGTGATTGTCCCTGGAACAATCGAAAATACAACCGACCAATATGCAAAGATGTTGGAGAATGCAGCTAAACCTGCCCAGCAGTTAAGAAAAGACGGTGACCCAGAAACTGCTTTTAAAAATGCAGCACAGGTGATCGAGCGTACTTATACTGCGCCGTTTTTGGCCCATAACTGCATGGAACCCATGAATTTCTTTGCACATGTTACCGATGAAAAAGCATTGCTCGTGGGACCTTTGCAGGCTCCAGGATGGACAGAGCCTACACTCTCGAAAGTTTTAAAACTTCCTGCCGATAAGATCGAAATCCAGATGACCCGCATGGGTGGCGGTTTTGGCCGAAGGGCCTATGGGCACTACCTGGTAGAAGCAGCACTAATTTCCAGAAAAACAAAAGCACCTATAAAGCTGATCTACAGTCGCGAAGACGATACTACCTATGGCATTTATCGTCCAATGTATACCGCTACCTATAGGGCTGCCTTAGATTCGAATAAAAACCTAACGGCCTTTCATGTTAAAGGGGGCGGTATTCCCGAACATGCCATCCACGCGAATAGGTTTCCGGCCGGGGCGGTAGATCATTATCTTGCCGAGGGCTGGCAAATTCCTTCTAATATTACAATAGGGGCATTCAGGGCACCGAGATCTAACTTTAATGCGGCAGCTGAACAATCTTTCCTTGATGAACTGGCCGAAGCCATGGGCAAAGATCCGATTGATTTTCGTTTGGAACTGTTAAAAAGAGCTAAAGAAAATCCGGTCGGTAAAAACAATGAGTACGATGCAGATCGTTATGCTGGTGTGCTGAAACTGATTAAAGAAAAATCGGGATGGAATGGTGCCGACCATAAAAATTACAACCGCGGGGTTGCCGCATATTTCTGTCATAATTCTTATGCGGCGCATGTGGTAGATATGATCGTGAAAGACGGAGAACCTTATGTAGAAAGGGTATTCAGTGCTATCGATTGTGGTATTGTAATCAATCCTGATGCCGCTACCAACATGGTTCAGGGCGCAGTTGTTGATGGTATTGGAAACAGTTTGTATGGCGGTTTGACACATAAAAATGGTGTGGTAGAAGAAAACAACTTCCATAAATACCGGATCATCCGGATGCACGAAGCACCAAAAAAAATAGCAGTCTTTTTTGTGCAGAACGACATTGACCCAACAGGATTAGGTGAACCGCCTTTCCCGCCTGTATTTGGTGCCGTGGCAAATGCTTTACATAAAGCCACCGGAAAGCGTTTTTATCAGCAGCCTTTTGCGATGCCGCAAACAAATGCAGGTAGTGTTTAATCCATTTCTATTATCATTAATGTTTTTAATATGATCACGCTAAATATCAATAAGAAAAACTATAAGGTTGATGCAGACCCCAATACACCTTTGTTATGGGTGCTCCGCGATATCATTGGTTTAGTGGGAACCAAATATGGCTGCGGGGTGGCACAATGCGGCGCCTGTACGGTACATCTCGATGGTGAAGCTGTGCGTTCGTGCGTAACCAAAATAAGCAGGGCCCAGGGTAAAAAAGTGGTAACCATAGAGGGCTTGTCCGAATCGAATAACCATCCCCTGCAAAAAGCATGGCTCGAACTGGACGTATCGCAATGCGGTTATTGCCAGGCCGGACAAATTATGTCGGCTGCGGTGCTGCTCAAAGAAAATAAAAACCCTACTGATGAGGATATTAATGATGCCATGGCCGGTAATATTTGTCGCTGTGGCACCTATTTGCGCATTAGGGAAGCCATTCAGCTGGCAGCTAAAGAACAGCAAAAAGTATAAATGCCCTGTAAGCAACTTCAATGCATGGCGGCCTGTATGCGCACTGGAGGTTTGACCAAACCAGATGAGGTCTAGTCCAGATTTAGGCCAGCTTTTTCTGCAACCATTTGCGTACAGGCTCATCATACCATTTCAACACAGCATAGGCCAAAACAATACTGCCTGTTAAAATGAGCAGGGCATAAGGCCAGGCCTGCACGATTGTTGTGCCTTTATGATTGCTGATCCAGGCCACGTAAAAATAAACCAGTGGATAATGTACCAGGTATAAAGGATAGGATATATCCCCTAAAAATTTGCATAGCCTGTGCTCTCTTTGTGTATGCAGCACACCGCTGGCGCCCAGGTATACGATAAGCGGGAAAACAATGATGATACAAACGGATTCATAAATTCCGTTCATCCACAGGTGTTCCGCACCGCCAATCCGCGGCATATATAATACCATAGCGATTAAAAGGCTGCACCATAAAAAGGCATTTTTAATCCGGGTTGGTTTTGCGATACGCGAGAGTAACAGACCGGCAAAAAAGGGATACAGGGTGCGGGTAAAACCAATGCGTACCTGTTCAATATTCAGTGTCCAACCCCCGCTTACATCGCCGTTTGTAATGGCCAGCTGTGCCAATGCGATGGCAGCGATAACAACCAAAATACTTAAAGCCCTTTTAGAAAACTTCCTGATCCACACCGCATAAAGGATGTTGGCTATGTATTCAAAAAACAACGACCAGCCCACGCTATTCATGGGATGCATCTCCTGCCAGCCACGTATATCAAGCGATAAGGGTATAGGCAGAATCGTATAACCAATCAGCAGCACCAGCAGCATCTTCCAAAGCGGAATGGTATGAATCAATGGCCATATGGTAGAATCTGTAAAATAAAATCCGATAGCACCCAGTGTCATCCCCAAAATTACCATGGGTTGAAGACGGATGATGCGGCGTTTAAAAAAATTGCCAGCCGTCATTTTAGTCCACCGGTCGTCGTAAGCGTAGCCCATTACAAAGCCTGATAATAAAAAGAAAAAATCTACAGCCAGGTAACCGTGGTTAACCAAAATATCCAGGTGCCCGGTTCCTAAAGGCTCGGTGAGGTGAAAGGTAACAACGATGATAGCCGCGATACCGCGAAGACCGTCTAATATGGTATAGTGTGGCTTGGTGGCCAGCGCATTATTCAGGTTAGTTATCATGTAATAGCAGGTAAAATTGCAATGGGTAAAAATAACCAACATTCTTTACCTGATAACTTTGCATCCACAATAATACGTAACGTATTGAGGCTTGTTGAAAAGATAATAGTTTTTTGCCGATCAAAACAGAACACGATTTAAAATAAAAACGGGCTTTATGAATTAAAAACTTTAATCATTACATTTGCCCTTAGTGAAAAACCTGGTATTCCTTTTTTCTCTTTATCTGATCCTTCTGGGCCTCATGCCCTGCCAGGACAAGGAGGATATGGTTTCCAAATCACACACCGAAAGCACTGTGCACAGCGATCATGCAAAAGCTGAACATACGCACGGAGAATCCTGTCCGCCATTCTGCAGCTGTGCCTGCTGTTCTGTTGGTCAGCACTTCCCATCCGAAAAGTTAACAGACCTGATTGTTCCGGTATTCCGGAAACCCTACCCGGTTTTCCAGTGCTCGGCATTAAAGAAACAACCACTCGATATCTGGCAACCGCCTAAAATCGTTTAATCAATTTTTTGAGCTCATGGCACTGTCCATGAAAAGCATGCACATGTTGCACCACACGGTGCAATGTTATCCCGCTATTTATTGATTTTTGATTTAAACAACAATGCTGAACAGAATAATACAATTCTCCATCAGGCAGAAACTGCTGGTGGGAATTATGATGCTGGCGCTGATTGCCTGGGGAATCTATTCTCTGCGGCAATTGCCCATAGATGCGCTTCCCGATATTACCAATAACCAGGTCCAGATCATTACTTCCTCGCCAAGCAACGGCGCAGAGGATATTGAGCGCTTTGTAACCTATCCGGTAGAACAAACCATGGCCACCATTCCCGGAATAGAAGAAATCCGTTCCTTTAGCAGGTTCGGACTTTCTGTTGTAACGGTGGTATTTAAGGAAGATGTAGAGATTTACTGGGCGCGCCAACAGGTAAGTGAAAGACTTGCCGAAGTAGAAAGGGCCATTCCGAAAGGCATCGGTACGCCCGAAGTTGCGCCATTAACCACCGGGCTGGGGGAGATTTACCAGTACGTCATCCATCCCAAAAAAGGATATGAAAAGAAATATGATGCCACCGAACTCCGCACCATTCAGGACTGGATTGTTCGCCGCCAGCTGCTGGGTGTAGAGGGCATTGCAGATGTCAGCAGTTTTGGGGGATACCTCAAGCAGTATGAGATTGCCCTCAATCCCGACAAACTCAGGAGCATGGACATATCCATCAGCGATATTTTTAAGGCGCTTGAAAAAAACAACCAGAATACCGGCGGATCTTACATTGATAAGAAACCCAATGCCTATTTTATCCGAAGCGAGGGACTTATCAAAAGTATAGCGGATATTGAGAACATTGTGGTGCGGACCAATGAGAACAGCATCCCAGTGCTGATCCGAAATGTAGCTGAGGTGAGGATTGGTGCGGCCACCCGTTATGGTGCCATGACCAGAAATGATCAGGGCGAAGTAGTAGGGGCAGTAGTGATGATGCTTAAAGGTGCCAATTCTTCCAAGGTTATTGCCAACGTAAAAACCCGGATGGATCAGATCGCAAAGAACCTTCCCGAAGGAGTTGTTATCGAGCCATTCCTCGATCGTACCAAACTGGTAAACAGTGCTATTGGTACAGTGACCAAAAACCTGGCAGAAGGTGCCTTAATTGTGATCTTTGTGCTGGTACTGCTTTTGGGAAATTTCCGTGCCGGACTCATCGTAGCCTCGGTTATTCCACTTGCCATGCTGTTTGCGGTATGCCTGATGAACCTTTTTGGCGTCAGTGGAAACCTGATGAGCCTGGGTGCCATTGATTTCGGCCTGATTGTAGATGGTGCGGTAATCATAGTAGAAGCTTCCCTTCACCACCTGGGGATCCGAAAGAACAAAAACAGGTTAAGCCAGCAGGAGATGGATACAGAGATTTTTGAATCTGCATCCAAGATCCGTAACAGCGCCGCTTTCGGCGAGATTATTATCCTCATCGTGTACCTGCCGATTCTGGCACTGGTGGGTATAGAAGGCAAAATGTTCAGGCCTATGGCCCAAACCGTGGCTTTTGCAATCCTGGGTGCCTTCATCTTATCCTTAACTTATGTACCAATGATGAGTGCGCTGTTCCTGAACAAAACCATCAGCACCAAAAGAAATATCTCAGACAAAATCATGTCCTTTTTTCAAAGGGTGTATACGCCAATGCTCAATTTTGCGCTTCGGGTGCGGGTGGCCGTGGTGGGCATTGCAATCGGGTTATTTGTCATTTGTCTTATTATTTTCAATTACCTGGGCGCAGAATTTATTCCCACATTAGAGGAAGGCGATTTTGCCGTAGAAACCAGGGTGCTTACCGGAAGCAGTCTTTCTCAAACCATCGAAGCATCTACACGGGCAGCAAAGGTATTAAAGGCCAATTTTCCTGAGGTAAAAGAAGTAATCGGAAAGATCGGCTCCAGCGAGATTCCCACCGACCCCATGCCGGTAGAAGCCTGTGATCTGATCATCATCTTAAAGGATAAGGGCGACTGGACAAATGCTTCGACCAGGGATGAACTTGCCGAAAAAATGCAGGCCAAACTGGAACAGTATATTCCGGGGGTTACTTTTGGGTTCCAGCAGCCCATACAGATGCGCTTTAATGAACTCATGACCGGTGCAAGGCAGGATGTGGTGATCAAGGTTTATGGCGAAGATTTTTCGAAGCTGAGTGGCTACGCATCAAAAATCGGCGCTATCGCCGGAAAAATCGAAGGCGCTGAGGATGTGTATGTTGAACAGGCCTCCGGGCTGCCTCAGGTGATCATTAAATTTCACCGCGAAAAAATTGCGCAGTTCGGATTGAATATTGAGGATGTGAATACCGCTATCCGCTCGGGTTTTGCCGGAGAGGTTGCAGGTCTTGTATTTGAGGGTGAAAAGCGATTCGATATGGTTGTCCGCCTGGAAAAAGAAAACAGGCAGTCACTGGAAGATGTGAAAAACCTCTTCGTAACCGCACCCAATGGCAACCAGATCCCGCTTGAACAGCTGGCGGATATCGAGTACAAAGAAGGGCCAAACCAGATCCAACGCGATGATGCAAAGCGGCGGATTACCGTTGGTTTTAATGTGAGGGGAAGAGATGTGGAAAGTATCGTCAAGGAAATCCAGCAGAAGATTGATGCGGAGGTTAAGTTTTCGCCAGGCTATTACCCAACTTTTGGCGGTACTTTTGAGAACCTGCAGGCCGCCACTAAAAGATTGGGGATTGCCGTTCCACTGGCACTACTGCTCATTTTACTGTTGCTCTATCTTACTTTTTCATCCATTAAACATGCGCTTTTAATTTTTACGGCAATTCCACTGTCGGCTATTGGTGGCGTATTCGCGCTATGGGCACGGGCTATGCCATTTAGTATTTCTGCGGGCATCGGCTTTATCGCACTTTTTGGTGTGGCGGTACTAAATGGTATCGTGCTGATCAGTGAATTTAACAGGTTAAAAAAAGAAGGAATGAAAGATATGCTCGAAATTATTAAAACAGGAACTTCGGTCAGGCTTCGTCCGGTGATTATGACGGCACTTGTGGCTTCACTGGGCTTTCTTCCGATGGCCATCTCGGGTGGAAGCGGTGCTGAAGTACAACGCCCCTTGGCAACCGTTGTTATCGGCGGACTAATCTCTGCAACACTGCTTACCCTTTTGGTGCTTCCGGTACTTTATATCTGGGTAGAAAAAATAGGCAGGAAAAAAATAAAAATAACTCCGGTAGCGGGAATAATGGTGCTGTTTGTTGTCCTGTTTGGATTGCAACCTGCAAATGCCCAGACGGCATTAACCCTTGAGCAGGCCGTATCTTCGGCGTTGGAAAATAACAAGGCAATCAGCGGGGCGAACCTCGGCGTAGGGCTGCAGCAGGCGCTGCGGAAAAGTGCCTTTGAAATGCCCAAAACTGAAGTGTCTATGCTTTACGGGCAGTACAACAGTCTGGTTAAAAACGACAACAACTTTACCGTTTCGCAAAGTATTCCTTTCCCCACACTTTTTGCTGCAAATGCGGCACTCGGGGATGAACGCATTAAAGCAGGCCAGCTTCAGGTGGCTTCGGGTAAAAATGAACTCATTTTTCAGGTCAAGACCGTTTATACGAATCTTCAATACCTGTATTCGAAAGAAAAACTGCTGCTCGGGCAAGACAGCATTTACAAGGGTTTTGTGAAATCTGCTTCGCTGAAGTACAAAACAGGCGAGGGGAACCTGCTCGAAAAGGTCGCCGCCGAGACCCAGCTCAAGGAGGTACAGAACCTGCTCGATCAAAACCAGTCTGATATCGAAATTTATACCGCGCAGATGGCTACGCTTCTGGGCAGGAATGGAGCTCCCCTAATTGCCGACAAGTTTTTAAAAGAAACACCCGAAGTTTCGATTGGAGATACGGCGCTGTTAAATGAAAATCCGGCCATTGCTTATTTCAGGCAACAGATCGTGATCGCCGAAAAACAGCGGAAAGTCGAACTTGCCAAAGCATTACCCGATTTTACACTTGGCTATTTTAACCAGTCGCTAACGGGTTTTCAAAACGTTAACGGAAATGATGTTTTCTTTGGCCGTGACAAACGTTTTCAGGGCTTTCAGGTGGGCCTTTCTGTTCCGCTATTTTACAGGTCCCATGCTGCGAAGGCAAAAGCCGCATTGATTAACAGGGATATGGCCTCGAACGACCTGGAACTTCAGCAGCGAAAACTAACTGGCCAGTATCAGCAAGCCCTGGGCGAATACCTGAAAAACAGGAAACGTTACGACTATTTTCTGACTTCGGCGCTGGCCAATGCCGCACTGATTTTAAAAAACAGCCGGATTGCCTATCAGAACGGAGAAATAGGTTATTCGGAATACCTGCTGAACCTTAAACAGGCAAATGGTATTTACGAGGGGCGCCTGATGGCCCTGCTCCAGTTAAGCCAGAGCATCAATCAGATTGAATTTTTAACCGGTAATCACCAATCATTATAAACATAGCTCATGAGATCTATATATAAATATTTTATCCTGGTATCCTTTCCATTTTATCTGGCTGGTTGTAGCCGTCCCAATACGGAAAAGGAGCCCGAAAAAGAGGCCGTTCACGAAGCAAGTGATATCGTAAGCCTTACCCCGGAGCAGTATAAGTTATCGGAAATTACGCTGGGCGCTATAGAGCAGAAAGAATTAAGCGGAACAACCAAAGTAAATGGCATGCTTGATCTTCCTCCGCAAAGCCTGGTATCTATCTCCACACCGCTGGAAGGGATTGTAAAAAGCACCAGTATGCTGCAAGGAAAGCGTGTAGCCAAGGGGGCGCTTGTGGCGGTAATGCAGAACCCGGAATTCATTCAGATGCAACAAGACTATCTGGATTATAAAAGTCAGCTGCAGTTTTTAAAACAGGAGCTCGATCGCCAGGAAGAACTGGCAAAGGAAAACGTCAATTCTAAAAAAGCACTGCAGAAAGCAAGGAGCGAATACCAGAGTGTGAGCGCCAGATTACTGGGACAACGTTCAAAACTTTCGATTATGAATATCAGTTTCGCAGCACTTGAGAAAGGACAGATCCAGAAAACCTTTAACCTCTATACCCCAATGGCGGGTTATGTTACGCAGGTGAACACCAATATAGGTGCTTTTGCCAGTACCACTGATGTGTTGTTCAAAATTGCCGATACCGAGCACCTGCATGCAGAGCTTACGGTATTTGAAAAGGATGTTCCTAAACTTAAGCTGGGGCAGAAGGTTCGCTTTGTACTGGCCAACGAGGAAAAGGAACGCATGGCCACGGTTTACCTCATCGGCAGGGAAATTAGTAAAGAGCGTACGGTACAGATTCACTGCCACCTGGATCAGGAAGATACACAGCTGCTTCCGGGCATGTACCTGAAAGCTTATGTGGAAAGCGGCATGAATAAGGTAGAAGCCTTACCCGATGCGGCCATTGTTGAATTTGAAGGCAAAAAATTCGTGTTTATCGATCAGCCTGCTGCTAAGGGCACCAACCCTTACCGGTACCGGATGATGGAAGTAAAAACAGGTGTTGCCGAAAACGGTTATACACAGGTTTCTTTTGCGGAGCAGATCGGTGAGGGGAGGGTGGTGATAAAAGGCGCGTACGATCTGTTAAGTAAGGTGAAAAATGCGGAAGAGGAAGGCGAGGAACATTAAAGGTTCAAGTCGGGCTTCGATTTATGGATAAATTTTGTCATATCGGGTTCCCTGAACGTTGAACTACATCAATTTAAATATTAACTTTAGTCGCCAGATAAAATTAAGATGACCACAAGAAGAAATTTTTTACAAACCGGAATATTGGGGCTAACTGCAGCCTCGCTGACCAATATTCCCTCAGTTTTCTCGGAGCCTGTTCAACCAAATGTTGCGGCTAAAGATGCTTTTAAATTAGCCATCGCCGGTTATAGCTTTCTGAACTTTAACCTCGATGAATCACTTAAAATGATGAAAAAGGTTGATGTACATTACCTCTGCATTAAAGACTTTCATTTGCCTTTTAAAAGTACAGCAGAAGAAATTACAGCCTTTCATGCTAAACTGAAAGAAAATAATGTAGTTGGATATGCCGTGGGACCTATTTACATCAAAAATAAGGAAGAGATTGATCAGGCATTTGATTATGCAAAAAGGGTAGGTGTTGATTTACTGATCGGAATTCCGGCCCATGCCGACCTGGAGTATGTGGCCCAAAAGACAAAGGAATATAATATTCGTTATGCCATTCATAACCATGGCCCCCAGGATAAACTATATCCAAATGCGGAAAGCATTTATAATCTGATTAAAAACCTGGATCAACGTGTTGGAATATGCTTTGATATGGGACATAACAAAAGAGATGGGCGGGATTCTGTTGCAGACCTTCAGAAATTCTCGAAACGGATTTTTGATATGCATTTAAAAAATGTAACGGTAGCGGCAAATGAAGGTACCACTTGCGAACTCGGTCGTGGTGTAATTGATATCCCGGCCTATGTAAAAATGCTGAGAAAGGTGAATTACCAGGGCTGCTGTAGTTTGGAATACGAAAAAGACATGAAAGATCCCTTAGCCGGAATAGCTGAATCAGTCGGCTATTTTAAGGGAGTTTGCGATGCTACCCGTTAATATTTGAAATTGATGTAAATTCATGATTGATATGCGGTTTTTAGGCCGCATATCAATTTATATACCGGTATGGACAGGATCAGCCAGATTTTTCTTTGCCTGAAATGCCTGTCATTCGTTACCTTTATCAGATCAATAAAATATTCTATGAAAGCATTTTTGGGAACCGGCCTTTTGGGAACGGGTTTTATTAAAGCCATGCTGCGCCGTGGCGAAGCGGTACAGGTATGGAACAGGACTGCATCAAAAGCACAGGCATTGGAAACGGATGGCGCAAAAGCATTAGAAAATGTGGTTGAGGCGGTAAAAGGTGCAACTGTTATCCACCTTACCCTGAAGGATGATGCAATCGTAAATGAAGTACTGGCCGCTGCCAGCAAAGGTTTTTCGCCGGGCATCACCATTATCGACCATACCACAACCTCAGTGGAAGGCGCAATCGAAAGAACGGCACAGTGGAAACGTAATGGTTTTACTTATCTGCATGCGCCGGTATTTATGGGACCGCCAAATGCACTGGAAGGAACCGGGAACATGCTCGTGTCGGGCGATCAGGCTGTTATTGCGCATCTTGAACCTGAACTGGCCAAAATGACTGGTAAACTGATTAATTTTGGTCCTGAAGAAGGAAAAGCAGCCGGCATAAAGCTCATCGGTAACCTTTTTCTCATCTCGCTTACTGCAGGACTTGCTGATGCCCTTGGATTGGCCAAAGCCCTCGGCATTGATTCTGGAGAAGTGGCCTCACTGTTTAGCTCATGGAATCCTGGTGCAGGTGTTCCTGCCAGGTTCGATAAAATAAGGGCAGGGGATTTTAAACATCCCTCCTGGGAACTCGATATGGCACGTAAGGATGCCGGCCTGATGATAGATGCTGCAAAAGAAAATGGCGTAAACCTTACCGTTCTGCCTGCCGTTATAACACAAATGGATAACTGGATTGCAAAAGGCCATGGCTCGGATGACTGGAGTGTAATCGCTAAGGATAACCTCTGAAAGTTTTAGGTCGAATAAAATACCTCACTAGCGCAAGTCTTAGTGTAGGGGACAACGGGCAGGATGACTTGTGCATTCAGGATATTTGACTAATAAAATTCGTTAATGAGATTAATTTAATGAAAGCACAAGTCTGGCCAATGTTTCCGGCCAGTGACACTAAGACTTGCGCTAGAATGAGGCTAGAATGTAATTTTGAACGAGATTACCAATGAATTGAACGAATACACAAAACCCCTTAAGCTTACTATAGTCACTTTTGTAAACAATAATTACATAATTACAAAAAGACTATGGGACTATCAGGTTTAGGAATTTTTCATACCATCATTGGTATTGTAGCCATTGTAGCGGCAATCATTTCATTTGTACGCTTTGGCAAAATTGATTTAACGCAGCTTAGTGGTAAAATATACTTTTATACAACTAGCGTTACCGCTTTAACTGCATTAGGCATCTCCAAACATGGAGGCTTTAATGCCGGGCATATTTTTTCGGTATTCATTTTTATTTTAGTGGTGGTGGCTTTTTGGCTTTCGGTAAAGCGAAGCGGCAGTAACAGGGCCCGTTATATAGAGAATTTTTTACTCTCTTTCAGCTTCTTTCTGTCGCTCATCCCCACCGTGAATGAAACCTTTACCCGGGTTCCGCTGGGGCATCCACTGGCTAAAAACCCTGCCGATCCGATCATTGCCCAAACCTTGCTGGTGCTCTTAATCGCATTTATTGCCGGCGCCATTTACCAGTACATTAAACTACGTCAAGCGCTTAAAATACGGTAAAGTAAAGCTTGTGATTTTCGGATAAAAGATATTCTATCATATATCAACTAATGCATGGGGGCAGAAAGGCCAAAGCATGCATTAGTTTTGCTATTTTTATAGCTGAAGGTTTTTAATATGATCATTGACCATAAAAAATACGATTTGTTTGGTAAAGCCATTATCCAGAACATCAGGATCAAGGCACCTTTTACCTTCGATTTTCCCATTACCGATAATGCCTGTTTTTTATACATGTTACAGGGTGAAATGCAATATCACCGCAACGAAGATCGCGTAAATATACCGCATAAACACGCTTTGTTTTTAAATTGTATACAAGCCAGCAAAACCATCAGTAACTTAAATGAAGGAGGTGTTAACGAAATGATGGTCGTTAATTTTCATCCCGATATTTTAAAACGGATTTACGACCGGGAGATGCCCGCTATCCTTCAGGCAACCGGCCGTATGGTTTCGAACAAAAGTGCCGAAGTGTTAAGCAACAATTTTTTAATCGAAAAATATATCGAAGGTTTGCTGTTTTATTTTCAGCATCCCGCACTGGTTAACGAAGATATACTGGTTTTAAAGTTAAAAGAAATTATCCTGCTGCTGGCCCAAACTGCTAATGCTCGGGCCATACAAACCATATTTGCACAGCTTTTTTCGCCTGCTACCTATACCTTTAAGCAAATTATTGAGGCCAACCTGTTCGAACAACTCAATATCGATGCCCTGGCACAACTGAATAATTTGAGTTTATCGTCTTTTAAACGCGAATTTGCCAGACATTACAACGATACACCAGCCAATTATATCAAAACCAAAAGGCTCGAAAAAGCGGCCGAACTGCTCTTAATTTCAAACGAAAGGATTAAAGACATTGCTTTTAATTGTGGTTATAATGATCTGGCCAATTTTACCAAAAGCTTTCGCGATAAGTATAAGTGTACACCCAGTGATTTTCGGGAACGCCAGTAACTGAGCCGTACAGACAAAATATTTGAGCCGTAGAAGAAAGCCTCCGGTGTTTCGAATGCTGATCTTTGTTTCATGAACAACATCACAAAAATTCAGTTGGGTCAGAATGGCCCCTTCGTATCTAAACTTGGTTTGGGTTGCATGCGGATGTCTTCTATTTGGGGTGGTGCTACACCCAATGAAGCAGAAAGCATAGCTACCATTCACGAGGCACTAGATCGTGGCATTAATTTTTTAAACACAGGCGACTTTTACGGTGCCGGACATAATGAAATGTTAATTGGCAAAGCGATTAAAGATCGGCTCGATGAGGCCTTTATCAGCGTAAAGTTTGGTGCCATCTTTCACAACGGCCAGTGGCTGGGATTAGATCTGCGACCTTTGGCGATCAAAAATTTTATCAATTACTCGCTAACGCGTTTGGGTATCGAAACCATCGACCTCTATCAGCCTTGCCGAATGGACGACAGCGTGCCCGTAGAAGACATCATCGGAACGGTTGCCGACCTGATTAAAGAAGGTAAAGTGCGTCACATCGGCGTGTCTGAAATTACCGCTGATCAGCTTCGTAAAGCAAACAATACTCACCCCATCAGTGCGCTCGAAATTGGTTATTCGCTGGCCGACCGTCAGATCGAAAGCGAACTGCTGCCGGCAGCAAAAGAACTGGGCATTGCCGTAGTTGCCTTTGCCAATACCGCAGAAGGTTTATTAACCGGTGAAATGAAAGCACCGCTTGCAGCGAACGATTACCATAGCCATTTCTCCCGTTTTCAGGGCGAAAATCTGGTTCATAACCTCGAAAAAGTAGAAGTCTTGAAACAAATGGCCCGGGATAAAGGCTGTACACCTACGCAGCTGGCCATTGCCTGGGTAAAGGAACAGGGTGATCACATCATGCCTCTGGTGAGCATGAGTCGCAGATCGCGTTTACCTGAAAATCTTAAAGCAATGGATATTGTATTTAGCCCGCAGGAAATGAATACTTTAAATACTACTTTTGCAATAGGTGCCATACGTGGTGGTACTTACTTACAACGCTAAATGACCAGTCCAGCAGAAATCCTCCCCGGTGTCATCTTTTATTCATACCTCTCGGCCCAGCGGAAAGAGAAAGTGTGTTTCTGGAACCACCATACCCTGGTACTGCAGGTTTCGGGACAGTTTACCTTAGAAACCTCCGGTCAAAACCTTTCGATGACCGGAGGCGAAGTACTGCTGATTGGCAAAAACCAGCTGGGCACGCTCACCAAAACACCGCTGCCCGGAGGGAACTATGAAACCATCGTGATATCGTTGCAGGAAGAACTCTTACGTAAGATCGTATTGGAAGAAAAGTTAACGGCAGACCAGAAATACATCGGTCCGCCCAATATCCTGATTCCATCAAATGAATTCCTGAAAGGCTATTTTCAATCGATTATTCCCTATGCCCGAAGCTCGGGCGCCACCATGACCGATGAAATGGGCATTTTGAAAGTGAAAGAAGGCATTAAATTGCTGTTACTTGCCCTGCCGGCATTGCGAAACTTTTTGTTCGACTTTTCTGAACAGCATAAAATCGACCTGGAAAAGTTTATGCTGAGCAACTATCATTTTAATGTGCCCATCGAAAAATTCGCCCAGCTGACGGGTCGCAGCCTGGCCGGTTTCAAACGTGATTTTCTGAAAACATTCGGTGTTCCACCCCGTCATTGGCTGCAGGATAAACGGCTAAGGGAAGCCAAACACCTCATTGAAAGCAAACACCAGAAACCTTCTGCCATTTATCTCGATCTGGGCTTCGAAAGCTTGTCGCATTTCTCGCATGCCTTCAAAAAGAAGTTTGGTATGGCACCTACGGCGCTAAATGCGTAAGGTATACCAAGATGCACTAAATAAGTTTTTTATTTTGGTTCGAATTTCCCAAAAATCTTCTGGTCATAATCGTAGTTGCGCTCATCTGGAAAATTTCCATTTAAGTCCGGAAATATGAGTTGTAAATACTCATATTTTTCGTTCCCGTAATGCCTGATTGAAGATAACACATAATCAGATAAACTTTCATTGGTGACCTTGATAAAGTATACCGGAAATCTTTCTGTTAAGTCTGTAATTCTTTTATTTAGCGGAACAGCCCTAAGTTTATATTGATCTGCATAGTTTTTAATTAATTGCCCCGAAAGGTTTGGACCGAGACCCGAAATGAACAACTCCGGGATTTTGAAATACTCATAAATCCCTGTTGAATAAGCAAAAGGTGTAGAATTTTCTGCTTCCAATACTACAGTGGTATGATAGCCATATTTACGGATATCATCATTAACTTCTTTGAAATATTTTTTCCTTTGTGCTTCAGTTATCTTCATGACAAAACTTTTCGCAAAATAGCAGATAATCTAAATATGGGCAACTCCGGTTTTATTAGCTATTCGGATTGAATTTAGTGACACACGCGGCACGTGTACGTTAGCAGGGGGGATTTTTTTAAATAAAATGCATATGCCAATTAAATTTTGATATTTTAGATTATTGAATATAACTAATTTTCCCATTTGTATTGATAGGATTAAACTTAATGTCAGATAACAAGTGTTTTGAATTTTTTTATGTTTTAATGTTAATCCAATCTAAACTCTCATGCTCGACCAGTCCTTTTCCTATAATAACTTTCGCATTATTTTTGAAGTTGAAAACCGTAAAGCTCGGTTCAATACTAGCTTTTTGGATAATAAATACGTTGAAGCGGCAGAGGATGCTTCTGCGTTAAAAAAGGAAATAAGAAAACTGAAAAATGAGTTTGCGGATGATACTTCTATAGAAGAGCTGGAGACGCAACTTTTAAAAGCAGAAACTGAACGCGATATTATTTTAGAAAACTTTCTCTTTTACATAAGCCAACATGTTAATCAACGGGATTTTTCTTTGCGTTTAAATCAGTTTTTTGATAATAATACATGGAAGCAGATCTATACAATAGATAAGACGCCTGCAACTTTTTTTGTAATGAAACAACTGCAATATAATCTTCGAAAAACCTTTAATATTTCTCATTCGGAAAGACATTTAATCGTCAAACAGTTTAAGGATATACTTACTGATGATTTCCCTAAATATATCGTTCGTACTGATATTAAGAGCTTTTATGAGAGTGTTTCGCAAGAAAAGTTAATGTGGATTTTAACGAAAAATTCTCTATTAAGCCCTCAATCACTTAAAATTTTAAGAAATCTTTTCTATGAATACAATAAGCTGACAGGACAATTGAATAGTGACAATAAGAAGGGCATACCCAGAGGCGTTGGTGTTAGTGCTTATCTAGCAGAGCTCTATATGCGAGATATTGATGAAAATATACGACGTTTAGAGGGGGTTAGATATTACGCAAGATATGTTGATGATATAATAGTTGTTTTCACACCTACTTCAAAAAGTCATGTACCTGAAGCCTTTCTTTCTAGTGTTGAGGCGATAATAGTTGGTGAAAAACTAAAAGTTAATAAAAAGTTGGACGATGGATATGTTTATCGTTATTTAAAAACTATAGAAAAAGAAAGTGATGAGAATAAAAAATTCTTTGCAATAGCCAAATTGATAAATAAAGAGAAAGGAGAATTAGCCCCGCCGTACTTCGCAGCTATAGAGAAACAGATTTATAGCGTGTTTTTGCCCTTAAATAAAAGACTGAGAGAGATCGAATCCATTCTGAATCTCGAAAAACAGAATATTGAAAACAATAAAACCTTTCAGTGTGACTTATTTGAAAATAAAACTAATACGGTAATAACTTTTTTAGGTTATAAATTCATTATAAAAGACGGCATTTGTACAACTGTACTTTTGTCTGATAATAAAATGCGGAAATATGCCGAAAGGATCACTCTAGTATTGCAATCATTTATTGCAACGAGGAAATATAATTATCTGAATGCCCGTAAAATGTTACATTATCGTTTGGCATATTTAACTAGAAACACAAAACTTACTAAACCCAAGAAAGGTTTTATTGGAATTTTTTATGCAAATAGTCTTATTAATCCAGATTGTCAAAGCTTAGTAGAGCTAGACGAAATCTTAGGGACAAAAATAGATGAATATTTAAATCCTTTGACAGATAGAGTTTTAATGACAAGGTTGAAAAGATTCAGTTTTGCTGATGGCTTTAAGAACAAGACTTTTTATAATTTATCTACAAAAAAAATGCCCAAAATGAAAGATGCAGAAGGAAATGTGTTAAGATCAAATTTTGAAAAAATAGTAAATATCTGGAAGTGATGAGGTCAAAAAGAAAACAACTTAATCACTCAAGGTACAGAGTAGTGCTATCGGATACGCTTCCTTATGAAACGCCAATAATTTTTTCAAATAGGCATTTCTACAAGTTTTTAGATAGATATAAAGTGGAACTATCTGGTGATGAAAGTGCAACAACCATATCTTGGTCAAGAGTTTATAATGACAAGCCATTAGCACTCATAATGGAGATTTTGTTTGGTTTGGAAAAAGTAATCGGTGCAACTCACAAACTACCAAAAAAGGATCACATGAGAGTTCCATTCAAATACAATATCACTCATAAAGAAGCTGAGTATCGTGAACTTGCTCTTATGCATCCTAAAAATCAACTGGAAATCGTTGAGTTTTATGATAAATTTAAGGAGCTAATCATTTATTACTCCCAACAATCCCCGTTTTCCATTAGAAAACCTCAAGATATTGCAAAGTATGTATATGTGAAGGATTCTCTTCACGATAAACTTTTAGGTGATAAAGACGATTCTGTTGAGATAGGTGGTAAGGAGTATGATACGCTGAAAACCTTTTTTACTTATGAACGCTATTCTAACATTTATAAGTTTTATGAAGATTATTATTATCATCGGGCAGAAAAGAAGTTTGATCTGATGTTTAAATTTGACATCTCGAGATGTTTTACCAGTATATATACCCATTCCCTAGCTTGGGCATTGATTAACAAGGAAATGGTAAAGGATAAATTGAATGAATCCAAAATGACTTTCGGAGGTAGATTTGATCGGGTTATGCAAAATGCAAACTTTGGCGAAACAAATGGCATACTAATTGGCCCTGAAGCTTCCAGGATATTTGCTGAGCTAATACTACAACATATTGATGTCGAAGTTGAAAAGCAATTGAGAGGATCAGATATCCTACATAAAAAAGATTACGAAATTTTCCGCTATGTTGATGATTTCTTTATTTTTTATAACGATGAGAGCACAAGAGCGAGAATTTTTGAGCTTTATGGAAATATGTTTAAAGAGTATAAGCTATCAGTGAGTGAGATAAAGAATAAATTCTACATTAAGCCTTTAATCACTGAGTTGACAATTGCAAAATCTAGAATAGTTGAGCTTTTAGATGAAAGAGCAGGTATTATAATAGACAGCACAGAAAAGCTTAAGGATTATCAAGGTACTCTTAATACATATGTTAAAAATTTTTGCGATGCTAATTATCTAATTACTAGATTTAAAATAATTATAAGCGAAGCGGAGGTTGAATATAAAGATATTGCAAATTACACATTAGCATTAATTAATACGCGGCTGGAATATAGTATTCTTGCATTCGAGAAGCATTTTAAAGCGGTATCCAAAGATGAGTTTAAAAAAACTGAAAACCCAGATACATTCTCCAGTTTCGAAAAGCAAAAAGAGGAGTATACATTTATTCGATATTTAATTGAACTGCTAGACTTTACTTCTTTTATTTACACGGTTGCTCCACGAGTTAATTCTACGATTAAGTTCAGTACTATCTTGTCCACTGTGATAGATTATGTTAAAGGTAATTATAGATTTGACAGTTTGGTCATATCAACTGATGGGAAAAAGATTCGCAAAAAAGGACACTTTAAACGCTTTAGCTCAATTAATACGCACCTAGTATTTAAAAAAATAGAAGATGATATTACATTGGTTCTAGGGAAGCATAAAATGAAAGAACATGTTCAGTTAGAAACATTATATTTGCTTGTTGTTCTAAGAGAGCTAGGTAGGCCATATAGGTTGACTGTTGACCAAATAGCCGCTTTTTTTAGTTTTGAGAAAATATGGAAAGATGGCGTGGATACACAACATTTTTTGCCTAAATATAAATTGAATTATTTTGCTATAACGAGCTTACTGTTTTATATTGAAAACATTGCTATATATATAAACATTAAAAAAGCACTAGAAATCCATATTATTGAGAAAATTAAATGCGTTGCAAGTTCTAGAAGAAGGAGGAATTCAGAACTTACTCTGCTTTTTCTTGACCTGATGGTCTGTCCATTTTTGGATGCAGAATTTAAGAAAAAAATGATGCATATGTTTGGTGTAACTAAAAGAGATAAACCAATTTTGTTGAGTTTCAAAAATCACCAGAGATATTGGTTTATCAAATGGAAAAACTTTAATTTAGCAGAGGAATTACATGCGAAGAAACCATCTGAGCCGTATTCTTAAGATATTTAGGTTGTGCACCAATCAAATTAGAGGCTTTACTGCCACACACCAGCACAATCTGTAGCCTTAATCGGCGTCCATTTGGACTTAAGTAGCTTTGATTGGGAGCTGCTTTTTTATTACACTCCCTATGATCAAAATATTCACAGTAGGTTATTGTTTGATAATAACAAAGGTTATTTAACTATTTGTGATATTTTTCTCGGTTCTAAAGTCAATTTCTGTTTCATCGTATTGGATAACATTTTTCAATGTTTGTTTAATGCCTAAGAATTTAATTTCCTCCGTTAATAAATTTAGGTATTTTGAAAAAAGGGGGACAATATCTATGATTTTACGGTCAATAATATTTGCAAGGTCAGGGTAGTACTTTTTGAAATCTTCTTTGGTGTAAACCTCAATGCCATTAATTAAGCTTATCGTTTGACCTACACGAAAAATCAGACTTTTATACGTGTCTAAATTTCTTTGTGGATCATCAAACAACGATTCGCTAAAATTCAATTGATTTATCTTGTTTAGTATTTGTTCGAAATTTCCATTTATAACAATAGGTCGGAGATCATGTTTGTAGTATTCTTTTCGTTTCGTTATTTTGAAAATAGTTAGTAATGTTTTTGTGCATTTAATAATTGCCAAGAGGATATTTCGTTTTTGTCTACCAATTAAGGGAAAAGCATGAGCTTGTTTGTGTAGGGCATATGTATCGGCCAGACTATTGTGCACAGCATCTATACTACCCTTAGATGGAATTGATTTGGTTATTTTACCGTTGTCTATTTGAATGATATTAATATCCCAATGCGCTATTTCAGGGAATTTTCTTTTCAAATTCTGATACAATTCTTTGTCTGACTCTGCACCCAATGCTTGAGGATGGTCAATTAAAATGTCGATATCATTCGAACTGGCAGATCCAAATCTATAATAATTGTATAAAATGTCAACCATAGCTATTGTTTGAACGCAAAAATAGTTTTTTGAATTTAGATACAGATTAAATCCCAAAAAAAAGCTCCTCGTTGGCGCACACTTACCACGTGTGCATGTTAGCTCGAGCGGAAATTGAGGTTAGTTCAAATCCCTTTAAACAAAAAAAACAAATGTATCCATATAAACCTAGTACGTAGATTCCTAAACAGAGGTAAATTTTGAACTTTAATGTCAAAAAGTTACTTTAGAGCGCATGACGAATTCTTCTGTTCCTGAGGACTTAAACCAAATAAATGATTAATGTACATTTTGAATGTGAAATTTTAAGAGCTAGCAGGAATAGACTGTTGCGCTTAATTGAAACAAGTAATCACGAAATATTATTTAAAATTCCAGTAGGTTTTAACAATAATATCATCTGGCAAATAGGACATTGCATCACTTCTCAACAGCGGCATATGTATATGCGTAGTGGATTACCCATGTATATCTCTAAAGAATTTATGGAGTCCTTCAAAATTGGATCGTCTCCTCGTTCCTGGGGAGTTAATCCAGATGTTAATGAGGTAAAACATTTACTGATTGAGACCGTTAACCACCTTGAATCAGATCTGGAATCCAGATTATTTGTCAACTATGAGCCCTTTGACTTACCGGTCGGATTTCGAGTAAAAAATCATGTCGAGGCCCTGCAAGCCGCTAACTATCACGAAGCGGAACATAGCGGGCAGATTTTTACTTATTTGAAGCTGTTAGTCAAAGAATGAAGTCCATAATCTTAAACTATCTCCCAAAATTAGAAATATAGCTTTTATAGCTAACGATCTGAACGTTTGAAATTGCAACCGTTATACAAAATCCGAAAGGTTATTTATATTCACCAAATATTTATCAAGCGCTTCGCCTTAATGAAAAAACTGTTCACATTGATTACCCTGTTTATCCTGTTGCAAAACGCAACAGCACAAACAAATGCGCTGAAAAAGATTGCTGATAACATTAAAGCAGAGGGGGAAATGCTTTATCGTTCTGAATGGGCTTCAGGTCATAGTACACAGATTTTCAGCTCCAGGTTCGGCGGGAAGAAGCAATTATCCGGGGGATATTTTTCTTATGAGACAGCAAAAGAAATGACCACGATCTTTTTTTCTAAAAATGACGATCCGGTAGTATTGGCGACAGTTAAGTTCAACCGTAGTTTAGATTCGTCTAAATATCGTATAGACACCACAACAAGAAAATTTACCGGAGTTGAAAAAGATTTGTATGCCATCCGGTCAAAAGCTGCACAGGCTGTTTCAAGCGACACGCTTTTTAAATTTTATGAAAATACCAGTTTAAATCTTGTTCCGATCATAAAAAATGGGGCAAAAAAAGTATATGTCATCACCGGGCAAAGCGCACCGGATGAAGTGTTATTAGGAAATGATTACCTGATTAATTTTGACAAAGACAATAATATCATTAAAAAAACAAAGCTTCATAACAATCTTATTCCGCTGGGAACCGGTGGTATAGACAAGATAGAAGCATCCTCACATCAACACTTAGGTGAAACAAGTCCTTATATTACCGCGACAGATATTTGTGCATTTAAATTATGGAAGGGAAAGACCACCTGGGTGATCAGTTTCATTGTCTCAGCCGGATATGTATCTGCATGGCACTTTCGCGATGAATTTTTAGAAATTCTAACCCAGGCCGAATTTGAAAAAATAATGAAAAAGAAATAGTTTAAGGTGTTCACGCCCTAATGCTGGTCGTAGCCCTCGCTGGCGCAGGCCTACCACCTGTGTTTGTTTGCTAGAGCTTAACATTTGAGATTAATTAAAAACCTTTAAACAAAAAAAAAGCCCATCATTCGATGAGCTTTTTCTCAGTAGCGGGGAGCAGGATCGAACTGCCGACCTCAGGGTTATGAATCCTGCGCTCTAACCATCTGAGCTACCCCGCCGGGCTTAATATTTACTGTATAACGTAAATATCGATGTGGTTATTTTTAAGAGTTGCAAATATAGAATAAATATACATTCTATTAAAAAGAAATGTGAAAAATCCTTTAAAGCCTTATTGCTCAGTAAATTTAAATGATTTTAACTGTTTAAAATCAAGCGGATACCACCTTATTCAGGCTTATAAACTACCACGAAATAACCTTATTATGATGGCGGTTAGTCTGGAGTTGTTTAAAAAGAGGCGTTTAGCGTGGATTATTGAAATGATCAGTTTGGAGTCCGGAGTCCAGAGTCGGTAGTCCTGAGTCGATTAACCTACTCGCGTTCGTCATCCTGAATTTATTTCAGGATCTTTTGATAGGTATAAAATCAGTTTCATTATTCGATAAAGAACAACTGAGCTAGCGTTTGGCGCGTGGATGAAGGTTGTTAAAACAATTAGCCGCCCTGCGTTTCTTAACCACATAAGACATATAAGGTTCATATAAGCGCAATCAATACTTTGCGTTTGGCGATCGGCGTTTGGTGTGGATTATTGAAACGATCAGTTTGGAGTCGGTAGTCCTTAGTCGATTAATCCCAATGAACTAATGAACCAATGACTAATGAACCAGTGAACCAATGATAGTCCGAAGTCAATAGTCCTGAGTCCTTAGTCGGTTAACCTACTCGCATTCGTCATCCTGAATTTATTTCAGGATCTAATCATAGGTATAAAATCAGTTCATTATTCGATAAAGAACAACTGAGCTAGCGATTGCTACTCAGCGTTTGGCGATCGGCGTTTGGCGTGGATAGGAGATTGAAACGATCGGTTTGGAGTCCTGAATCCAGAGTCGTTAGTCCATAGTCGATTAATCCCAATGAACCAATGAACTAATGAACAAATGACCAATGACTAATGAACCAGTGAACCAATGATTGTCCGGAGTCGGTAGTCCTTAGTCGATTAACCGATTTAAACAATTAACCGATTAACCTCAATAATCAAAGAACGAATGACAAATGAACCAATGACCAATGACTAATGAACTAGTAAACCACCACCAAAATCCAATAAAAATTATATTGTTGCAGATATAGAATAAATTACCTTTCTTTAGAAAAATAATATTAAAAAATAGTCCGGAAATTATCCTGGTAGTGTACTAACATGGCAGAAAAGAAAAAATTTACACTAGAGTACGAAGTTAGATCGTCACCAAGAATATTGTATAGTTTTATTAGTGAGCCAAACGGCTTATCGCAATGGTTTGCGGACGATGTGAATTTCCGCGATCAGGTATATACTTTTACCTGGGACGATGAGCAGCAAAAAGCAAAACTGGTTTCCATTAAAGAAAATAAGCTGGTTAAATTTAAGTGGCTGGACGATGAACCTCAATGTTATTTTGAGATGGAAATTGTACAGGACGAACTAACAAATGATGTAGCCCTCTCGATTACTGATTTTACTACCGATGAGCTTCTTGCAGAGAAAAAATTAATCTGGGACAACCAGATCGATTATCTGATTAGCGTATTGGGTGCATAATATTATCTTCGTATTGTTTACCTTTGTAGGGTGAAAAAAATACATCTTCTATTAATAAAAGCATTTGTGAAGCCATTCATAGCAACATTTTTTGTTATGATGTTTATTCTATTAATGTTTTTTCTGTTTAAATGGATTGATGATTTAATTGGAAAAGGTTTCGAATGGTACACCATTCTGGAGCTGATGTATTACGCCTCGGCCGCCAACGTATCCATGGCGCTGCCACTATCAGTATTACTTTCTTCCATCATGACTTTTGGTACACTGGGCGAAAATTATGAGCTGGTGGCTATTAAATCGGCAGGGATTTCTCTGCAGAAAGCCATGCGCCCCCTGTTTGTGGTGATTTTGATCCTCACGGTATCCTCCTTCTTTTTCGCCAACTACATGCTGCCCAAAGCCAACTTAAAATTTGGTTCGCTGCTGTACGATATCAGGAATAAAAAACTTTCATTTTTAATTAAACCAGGGGTTTTTAACAATGCCATTCCGGGTTATGCCATCCGTGTCGATTCGAAAGAGGAAGACGGTACGCTGCACAACATCATGATTTACGATCACCGGGAGAATAACGGCATTCCGAAGGTGATTCTGGCCAGAGAAGGTAAAATGAATAAAACCTCCGACGGTAAGTTTTTGGTGCTTAACCTTAAAAATGGTGTGCAATACGAGGAGCAGGCTTCGAAAAACGGGATGTACAATCCAAGGCAGATTTTTACACGCAACCGTTTTAAAGAAACCTCGCCGCGTTTCGATATGTCTTCTTTTGACCCCAGTACCACCGATCCGAATGCTTTCGGAAACAGTACGCCCATGTTAAACCTGAAAGGCATTACAAAAAAGCGCGACTCGCTGAACAAGCAACTGGATACGATGAAGATACGCACCATTGCCAATCTCACCAGTAACTTTAAGCAGTTTAATGTAACGAAAGGTTATATGAAGGTTAAAGCCGTACCGAAAGAGATTGATGATGTCATCCTAAAGGACATCCCTAACGGATCGCGTAAAATGGCCCTCGATAATGCTAACAATACGGTTGCAAATATTATGCAGCACGTACCCAACTGGGGCCCGCGCCAAACGGATTTAACCGGTGAAATTATTTTTGCAACCGTTGAGTACCAGCGTAAATTTACCCTGGCTGCATCCTGTATCCTGTTGTTTTTTATTGGTGCACCATTGGGTGCCATTATCAGAAAAGGGGGCATGGGTTTACCCGTGGTGGTGGCCATTTGTTTCTTCCTGGTATACCACATTATTACCACGGTGGCCGAAAAATCAGCACGTGAAGGTAATCTAAACCCGATCTTCGGGATGTGGATTGCCGTGATTGTTTTATCGCCCCTGGCGGCCTTTTTAACCTATAAAGCTACAGTAGATTCGGCCTTGTTTGATGTAAATTATTACAAGCAGCTCTTCATTCAGTTGTTTAAAAAGAAGGAAAAATAGGCAGCTTTTCCTTTACTTACAGATGATATTTTAATCCAAATATTGCTCAATAAGGTTGTACATTTGTACGGGTTATTGTTTGTGGTATAAATTGATTTTAATACGCCTTACACACCATTTGCCCCATAATGTTTATAAAATGCAAACAAAATTAAACACAATAGAAGAGGCCATCGCAGATATAAAAGCTGGTAAAGTGATTATTGTTGTAGATGATGAGAATAGAGAGAACGAGGGTGATTTTTTAACGGCAGCTGAAAACGCAACGCCCGAGATCATCAATTTTATGGCTACTTACGGCCGCGGTTTAATCTGTGCGCCACTTACAGAAGAACGTTGTAAAGAGTTAAACCTTAACCTGATGGTGGGTAAAAATACGGCTGCTTACGAAACTAATTTTACGGTTTCAGTCGATCTGGTTGGTCACGGCTGTACCACAGGCATTTCGGCAAGTGACCGCTCTAAAACGATGTTAGCCCTGGTTAATCCTAAAACCAATCCTGAAGAGTTGGGCAGACCGGGACATATTTTTCCTTTAATTGCTAAAGATGGTGGCGTCATCCGCCGTGCAGGTCATACCGAAGCTGCGGTAGATTTAGCCCGCCTGGCCGGCATGAAACCTGCAGGTTTATTGGTAGAGATTTTGAAAGAAGATGGCGAAATGGCCAGACTTCCGGATTTATTTAAAATTGCCGAACAGCACCAGTTAAAAATTATATCCATCGAAGATTTAATTGCCTACCGTTTAACCATTGATAGTTTGATTAAACAAGAGGTGAGCATCGATTTGCCTACCGCCTGGGGCGATTTTAAAATGACCGCTTATACGCAGTTAGATAACAACGCCACCCACCTGGCCATTTCTAAAGGCGAATGGAATGCCAACGAACCTATTTTAGCGCGTGTACACAGCTCTTGTGTAACGGGCGATATCTTTGGGTCATGCCGTTGCGATTGCGGGCCGCAGTTGCACAAAGCACTAGAAATGATCGAAAAAGAAGGTAAAGGTATCGTGGTATACATGAACCAGGAGGGCAGGGGTATCGGACTGATTAATAAATTACGTTCATATAACTTACAGGATGCCGGTTTCGATACGGTAGAAGCGAATATTAAATTAGGCTTTAAAGGCGATGAACGCGATTATGGTGTGGGTGCGCAGATCCTGCGATCAGAAGGTGTAACTAAAATGCGTTTAATGAGTAACAACCCCACCAAAAGAGCCGGTTTAATCGGTTATGGTTTGGAAGTGGTAGAAAACATCCCAATCGAAATTGCCAGCAATGTGCATAACGAACGTTATTTGACCACCAAAAGAGATAAAATGGGCCATTCGATTATGAAAGGATAATTCAGTTGGCAGTTAGCAGTTGACAGTTTGCATGGTGCAAACTGAAAATTGTGAATTGAAAACTTATACAAGACCAACAATTGAACAAGTGTTCGATTGTTGGTTTTTTTATGCGTATTTGTAATCCTTCGGTTCATCCGCTTATGCTTGTCTCGGGATCTATTTTTTCTGGGATTCGTCCTCCTGAACTTGTTTCAGGATCTTTATAACCTAAGTCGATTAATATTAGCAGCAGCATATATCTGCTTTTTATCGCTTGCTAATCTAGGGGGCGTGTCATGCTGAATTTATTTTATTAGTAGACTTTATTGCTTCAAAGACGTAATAGGCTACAAGGAATCGTCATTGCCCGAAAGCTTTTTCAGCCGACAGCCTATTCCGATCTTTCCTGTCGTGTGGACTCATTTTTGTTAGCTTGTATTTTTTGGCATATTCTAAAAGCGATCGTCCTGCTGTCCTGAAGCTTCGGGGTCAGCATCTTTCCTGCTAGTAAGAGCCTCTTGTTCTTAAAAAAACTATCTTGTGGTCACAAATATCATTTTTTTCCGCTCTCTGCCGCGGGGGCATGGTAGTTTTTCGCAGATATGTTGTTTTTATTTGTGCTCAAGAATGCTGGCGCATTTTGGAGCGCCAAAGTACCCAAAGCGCTTTGTCAATCCATCAAGGTGGCTTCTCACTTCCTCAGGCTCATCAAAAAAACAGCGGCACTTCGTTTAATCAGGATTTGTTTTTATTTTCTTTGGTCTGATTGAGCCCTTCGGGTTTTGTGTTCAATACCTTTTAAAAGCTGGGAATCATGATTATTGAACACAAAACCACTGCGTTTAAGGTTTGGTAGTGCTATTTGTCCTATTCTGCAACTGTTTTTTTGATTTTTCTGCCACTTGGGATTGACGACGTTCTTCGGCAAAGCCTGAACTTTATGAATGCTGGTTAGCAAAGGGCATAAAAAACCAAAATCGAAAGATGTGCCCACACGATAGGATCTTTCTGGGAGCAATCATACAACGATCGTTACTAGCCTGCGCTTTAAGATTCCCGCCTGCGCGGGAATGACGATCATTCTATTGAAGTCTTACTTCGTTCCTGGCAATGACGATGGTTGGAAAAATGAAACAATGACTAATAAACCAATGGCCAATGAACTATTGACCAATGAACCAATGAACCAATGGCCAGAAAGAACCCCTTAACCCTAACCTCTAACCCCTTCTACCTCCGTTGGTTCCCTTTGCTCTGATTAATTATCGCTTCCTTATTAATCGATTTATTCGTTTTAACAGGGGCCTGACTTTGTTTCCTTTTCAGGTTCCGGCGGTAGGCACCCGAAATTTTCTGAATAAACTCTTTAAACGTATCAAACTGCTGGGTATACACCAAACCAAAAGAGGTTACGTTTGCAGTTGAGCTGATCCCGCTGTTTAAGAATATACTTTGTTGCGTAGGTGGTTTATTTGCCGCTTTTACGGTTAAACTTCCATCTTTTTTAATTAAGAAAAGTGCCTCAACCTCTCTGCCTACATTGTCTTTAGAGAAATCGATCACCGTAAAATCGTTCACACTGTTCCGGTCTACAATTCCTGCATTAATAATTAAACGATCGCTAAAGAATTTAAACGATGCATTGGCCTCGCTTAAAGAGCGTACGTTCAGATCGACAAAGTTTAAGTTTAAGGAAGAAAGCACATTGTTAAACTGGTTAAATACCAACTCCGTAGCGGTACTGGTTGCGGTAGAACTGAGCTGGTTTCCGATCGATTCGCCGCCATTTCCTGGCGCAAAACTTCTTCGGATAATCAAACTGAATGCCTGTAAGTTCAGGTTGTTCTGATCGCTTAAATAGGTTTGCAGTTCTTCTTTAATAGAAGGCTGTGCAGGGAAATTGATATCCAGTTTGATATCTGGTTTTAACAGTAATCCTGTTAATCCCATCTCTACCTCGGTATTTACCCTTTGGTTGGCGTTACTGCTGGCATCGCGGTTGGCGGCCTTGTAAAGGTCATTTAAACTCGCCCTCAATGCATATACTGCTTTTAAGTTGATCTGTGCAGCGGTAGGGTTACCCGTCCAGCGGATGGTTCCACCTTGCCTGATTTCGAATTTTTTATTGATAACCTCCTGGGCTGTAAAGTCGAAACTTCCGGTCTCGATGATATAATCGCCCGACATTTCGAAATCGCCGAAACTATTGATGTTTAAGTTCAGCTCGGCATTACCCTTGCCACTTAAATTACCCAGGGTAGTAAATATATTCGCCGTGGTATTCGGATCGATGGTTAACTTGAAGGTTAAGGTTAAACCATCAAAGTTGGTTTTTTTCTTCACCAGTACAGTCGAATCGCGGCTTACAAAATTAATGAAGTCTTTGTCCGATATGGTTTCAGAACTGTTTAAAGGCAGGTTAAATACGGTTCCCTTCTCCGTTTTCGCCTTAATATCAATCTTCATTTTATTGGTAGGACCAGTAAAGGTAAACACACCAGTACCGTAGGCACGGCCATAATATACCGAATTGTCTTTCGCGGTGGTATTTAAGGCCATTAAACTGTTTGCATTTACCTTAACGTTCAAGGTAGGGTAGTTAATGTCGTTTAAATCTACCGTACCATTTGCGGTGGCTTCGTGGCCTTCCAAATCGTTAAGGACAAAATCTTCGAGTTTAATGACGCTGTTATTGATTTCTACCTTATCGGTAATCACATATGTGGTTTTAAGGTAGTTTACCATCAGTTGTCCTTTATCTAACGATAGACTCCCATTAATTTCCGGTTTCTCTAATTTACCTTTTACGGTTAAATCAGCAGAAATATTTCCTTTTAAATTGGATACGAGTTGTTTCACAAAAGGCTCGAGAATGGTGAGCTTGCTTTCGTCCATTTTTACGTCAAGGTCGATTTCTTTTTCTTTTAGATCCAGATTTCCGGTCAGTTTAAAAGTCTCCGAACCGTCGGCCATGATGCGGGTAAATACGTTTATTTTTTTGTTCTCGTTGCTGTAAGATGAGGTATCAGTTAAGGTGCCGATATAGATATCGTTAAAGTTTAACGAGTCGATTTTTAAATCGTCGGTTACCCTGGGTGCTTTTAATACCCCATATAAATCGGTTGTCCCGTTCAGGTTTCCACCCAATTTAACACCAAAGCCTTTGGTAAAAGGGTTCAGGGTTTTTAAGTTGAAATCTTTAAAACCAACACTAATTAAATCTTTCGGATCTTCAGAAATTAATCCATCAATAATCACCTGCTGCTTTCCGTTGGTTAAATCGAAATTACTGATCTCGGTTTTACCATTGTTGAGCACAATGCGTACTTTCTCCTGGATGCGCCACTCTTCGTTATTAATTTTTAAGATCGAAGGTAATACGCTTAACCTTGCCGTAGTATCCTGGTTTTTGGTAAATTCTACCAAACCGTTTAAATCGAGCTGATTATCCTCTTCCGCGTTCGACATTTTTACGTTGAAAGCCAGACTGTCGTTCCGCAGGATATTGGAAATGTTTACATCTTTAATAAATAAACTATCGTTAATCTGCACACGATCGGAGGTGACAATCAGTTGAAGCTGTTGGGTGGTGGTATTTTCATCGAGGATAATATTGTTGACCACAATGCCATTGTATTTCAGTTTCTTCACAAAACCATTCAGCGTTGCGGTATTATTACGCGAATCGAAATCACCTGTTACCGTTGCACCTTCTTCTAATTCAAGGCCTGGTACAAATATCTGCGCCAGCGGTTCAAACTTTTTAACTTTCAGGTTAAACTGAAAAATCTGGTTTTTGTATTTGATGATATCGGCCTTTAAGGAAGGGATGTAGGTTTTGGCGATGGCTTTGTAATAAGAAACAATCGAATTTAAATCATATTCACCTTTAATGCTGGCATCTAAAATGTCCGAGCGGATATCGAGTACGCGGCTCGTACCGATACCGTTGGCCATTAACTGCACCGAATCGACACTGTAAACACCTTTCGGGTTTTGCAGCCTGATTTCTTCAATTAATAATTTGCCTGATATATTGTTCAGGTTGGTACCCGAGAAATTGGTGGTAAATTTAGCGTCAACCTGCAACGAATCTTTCAGCAGTTTTAAAGCCTTTAATTTTGCTTTAGAAATCGTGGCATTGAAGTTAAATACCGGCAGTTTTGGATTCAGGTTTACCCCGCCATCAAAAACCAGTTTCACATTGCGGTCGTTAATGCTCAGCTTACCGTCGAAATACTTTTTGTTAAAAGTTCCGTCAATTTTCACATTGTGGTAACGGTAACCATTAAAATCGATATAGGTTACATCACCGTTTATTTTCTCGGTTAACTCTTTAAGCTCCGTGCCACGGCCTTTAACATATAGGGAAGAACTGATGCGGCCAAGGCTTTTTTCATCAATCAGGTTACCCAGGTTAAAATCATAACTTTTTACGTTCCCGGTGTAAGAAGGAACATCGTTTTTATCGATTTTCATGTTCACATCCGAAACAATACGGCCCAGTTTGGTTTTAAATTCGCCATAGGCAATAAAGTCGTTCTGGAAACCGGTGAAACTTCCGTTAAAGTTAATGTTGCCAAATTTGTTTACAATTACCGGAACAATTTTTTTCTTGCTGTTGGTAATGCCAGCCAGCACTTCATCCAGATCGGTTTTATTCGTGCCCGCCATTTCAATGTTGAGGTCCATAAAGGTCTCTTTCCATTTCGGCAGCCCTTTTAAAATAAAATCGCCTTTAATGTGTGTGGCTTTTCCGGTTCTTAACGATAGCTTTTTGGCTTTAAGGTTATTCACCAAACCTGTAATCTGGCCATCAACATCCAGATCGAGTTTCATCGTGCTCAGCTCAGGCGCAAAGAAAGCAACATCCCTGGAGGTGATGTGGCTATCCTTAAAAATGGCTTTCATCCGCACATTATCTACATAGTGGTTAAAGTCTTTATAACTTTTAAACCGCATTTGGTAGTAATCGGTTAAACGGCTCTGATTGGTTTCGAGCAACAGGTTTTTCAGCTCAATGGCATTACTGTCTATCGTGGTTTGGGCAGTCAGGTTTTTCAGGTAAAATCCGCTTCTTTCTTTGAAAGTCAGGTTTTTGATGTTGGTTTTAACCAAATGTGTTTTGGTATCGAGCCCTTCAAAAATACCGCTGAGTTCTTTAACATCAACATTATCGAAGTTTACACTTTTGCCCTGAGTGGTATCTTTTGCTGCGTAATTTTTATACCTGAAGGCAAATTTGTTTAAAATAATACGGCTGATATTGATATCATATGGCTTACTTTTCTTTTTCTTTACAGTGGGTTTACCAGAATCGAAGTAGTTTATAATGAAATCGAGGTTAGAAGACTTATCTTTGAAATCCTTTAGGAAAAACCGCCCGTTGTTGATTTGAATGGTATTGATATCGATAATCTTTTTATCAATGGATAATTGATTAATATCGACCATGAACTCCGGGGTTCTCAATAAAGTGTCTTTTTGTAAATCCAATATCAATAAATCTTCCAGTACGATAGATTTAAAGGGTTTAATGTAAAGACTTTTGATGGAAACGGTGGTTTTAAGCTCTTTTGATAAGTACGCAGCAGTTTTCTGCGCAAAATAAGTTTGAACGGACTTAAATTGTAGCGAAAAAATAAGAAGCGCAAGCAGCAAGATTATTGATGCGATTACCCAAAGGAGTATTTTAAATAGTTTTTTAATAATTTTGCAGCTTAAATATTAATAATTTGTCTGTTATACTTGCTATCGAGTCTTCTTGCGATGATACATCCGTTGCTATTTGTAACAACGGCAAAATTACTGCCAATGTTATTGCAAACCAAACAATTCATCAAAATTATGGTGGTGTTATACCTGAATTAGCTTCAAGGGTACATCAACAAAATATTGTGCCTGCCGTACAGCAAGCTTTAATTAATGCTAAAGTTACAAAACAGGACATTAATGCCGTAGCTTTTACACGTGGTCCTGGTCTTTTAGGATCGTTACTGGTTGGTGTTTCTTTCGCAAAATCTTTTGCATTAGCTTTAAATATACCTTTAATTTCTGTCAATCACATGCATGCGCACATCTTAGCGCATTTTATTGATGATCCTAAGCCTAGTTTCCCTTTTATCTGTTTAACCGTTTCGGGCGGACATACGCAGATTGTGCTGGTAAAAGATTACTTTGATATGGAAATTGTAGGCGAAACGTTAGACGATGCTGCCGGTGAAGCTTTTGATAAAACCGCAAAATTACTGGCCTTGCCTTATCCGGGTGGACCACTGATTGATAAACATGCGCAACATGGAAATCCTTTTGCCTTTAAATTTGCCGAACCGCAAATTGCCGATTTGAATTTTAGTTTTAGCGGTTTTAAAACTTCTATTCTGTATTTTATCAGGAAACAGGAAAAAGAGAACCCGCATTTTATTGCCGAAAATTTAGATGATATTTGCGCATCGGTTCAACATAGTATTGTACAGATTTTGCTGAACAAGTTAAAGAAAGCAGCAAAACAATACGGAATTAATGAAATTGCTATTGCAGGAGGTGTTTCGGCAAACTCTGGTTTAAGAAATGGCCTGCAACAAACAGCCGATGAGTTGGGCTGGAAGATATACATCCCGGCATTTCAATACTGCACTGATAATGCGGGCATGATTGCCATAGCAGGTTACCAGAAATACCTGAAGCAGGATTTTGTAGGACAGGATGTTTCGCCAATGGCGCGGATGGAGTTTTAAAGGGATGGTTCATTGGTCATTAGTTCACTGGTCATTTGTGCAATCGACTAAGGACTTTAGACTCCGCACTGGAATAACGCATCATGAAGTTCCGTGTCTTCCTTGGCTAAGGATTGACGACTGAAAACTGAAAACTGCCAACTGAAAAATTAATCTGCTCTTAAACTTCCGACTTCGGACACCCGACCTCGGACTAATAAAAACTATTAAATTAAATATACATATGACTGGAGCATCGTTAATATTTTGGATTGTTTGTGCGATACCGCTGATTGGTATTTTATATTGGTTAATCAGAAATGATAAAAACAAACTGAAAGGGAGTTGGGGGGTAATTATCCTGGGTGCCTTGGTAATCGCTGCACTGTTGGTTATAGTGTATGTAACCAAAGATTTTAGCGCCATTTTTAGTCAAAACTAATAGCTGCGCTTATTCAGCAAAGCCTGTAAATAAATCAGCATAACGTATAAAGCAAAACGCCCTGCTAAGATAATTTTAGCAGGGCGTTTTAATATTGTAGCATTGAAGCCTGGCTTATTTCTCAGCCAGTTTATCGCCTGTTACTTCGGCTTTAATTTTAATTTCCAATTCTTCTGCAAGTTCAGGATTGTCGCTTAACAATTGTTTTACGGCATCTCTACCTTGTCCTAATTTGGTATCTCCGTAAGAGAACCATGATCCTGCTTTTTTGATGATACCAAAATCAACACCTAAGTCGATAATCTCACCGTTTTTAGAAATACCTTCACCAAACATCACATCAAATTCTGCAATACGGAAAGGAGGGGCCACTTTATTTTTAACAATTTTTACTTTAACGCGGTTACCGGAAACTTCATCAGAATCTTTGATCTGCGAAATACGACGGATATCTAAACGTACCGATGCATAAAATTTCAATGCATTACCACCTGTTGTGGTTTCAGGGTTACCAAACATGACACCAATTTTATCACGTAACTGGTTAATAAAAATACAGCAACACCCGGTTTTAGAAATCGTTCCGGTTAATTTACGTAATGCCTGACTCATTAAACGGGCATGTAAACCCATTTTACTGTCGCCCATTTCGCCTTCAATTTCACTTTTAGGAACCAAAGCCGCAACAGAGTCGATTACAATGACATCTATAGCACCCGAACGGATTAAGTTATCGGCAATTTCTAATGCCTGCTCACCATTATCTGGTTGAGAGATTAAAAGGTTATCTGTATCTACACCTAGTTTCTTTGCATAAAACTGATCAAAAGCATGCTCTGCATCGATAAAAGCAGCAATACCGCCTTTTTTCTGTGCTTCGGCAATAATATGTGTAGCTAAAGTTGTTTTACCAGAAGATTCTGGTCCATAAATTTCAATTACACGGCCTTTTGGAATACCGCCAATACCTAAAGCAATATCTAAGCTGATTGATCCGGTAGAAATAAAATCTATCGGCTCAACGGCAGAATCGCCAAGTTTCATGATGGTACCTTTACCGTATGATTTCTCTAGTTTATCTAAAGTAAGTTGTAAAGCTTTTAATTTATCTGGATTTGCAGTGCTCATGTCTTTTTTCATTGATTGCGTAAATATAATCGATTATCGGCTAATATGCTTAAATGTTGATATTTATAATACTAATATATTTAGCTAAGGTAAATGTTTTTTAGCTAATGTCAATAGTAAAGTGAAAATAATTTTTTAAGCTTTTAATTTATCTCTTTCGTTTTGAGCGGTTAAACGTTCGAAGTACCTGCACATGTAGGTAATTTCGCAAACCTCACATTTAGGGCTCCTGGCTACACAAACATAACGTCCGTGCAGAATAAGCCAGTGGTGTGCAATGTGGATATCGTGTTCGGGCAGGTTTTTAACCAGATCTTTTTCAACCGCCAATGGAGTTTTGCCATTGGTTAAACCCAAACGGTTGGCCACACGAAAAACGTGGGTATCAACCGCCATTGCCGGGGCGTTATAAATTACCGAGGCAATTACATTGGCCGTTTTGCGACCCACACCAGGCATTTTCTGTAAATCATCAATGCCCGAAGGCACTACGTCATTAAATTCGTTAAGCAAAATATTCGCCATGCCCACCAGGTGTTTTGCTTTATTGTTGGGATAACTGATGCTTCTGATGTAATCGAAAACAATATCGGGGGTAGCTTCGGCTAAAGCTTTGGCATTAGGAAAGCGTTGAAAAAGTGCAGGGGTTACCATGTTTACCCTTTTATCGGTGCATTGTGCAGAAAGGATTACCGCCACTAAAAGCTGATAGGGATTATGATAATGTAACTCGGTTTCTGCATCAGGCTGCTTGGCCGAAAAATGTTCTACAAAAAGTTTGTAGCGTTCTTTTTTAAGCATGTGCAAATATAGGGGAAAGATGGAAAATGTAAGATGGGAAATGTAAGATGGAAAAT
Organism: Sphingobacteriaceae bacterium GW460-11-11-14-LB5; assembly: GCA_002151545.1. Taxonomy (NCBI): domain Bacteria; kingdom Pseudomonadati; phylum Bacteroidota; class Sphingobacteriia; order Sphingobacteriales; family Sphingobacteriaceae; species Sphingobacteriaceae bacterium GW460-11-11-14-LB5. The sequence continues at coordinate 138,342 of CP021237.1, forward strand.
GTATGAAGGGTAATGGAAGATGGGAGAGGTAAAACTGCGATTTATTATCATGAGGAGATAATTTATTGCATAAATAAAGCTTAATTACTTCATTCACGCCAACCACCTAACGCCAAACGCATTACCCGATTGTAGGCGATAATTATATAAACATTTTCGGTAAAAGTATAACATCCCGAGAGGCTATGCCGCTAGCTTTGTTTAAAAATAAAACCCGTTCCGGTTTGGCGAGTTAAAGCAAAAAAGCAAGTTGCTGCCGGGTGTGGGAAAATACTGGTAACATTTAACTTAAACACAAAATGAAAAAGTTATTTAAATTATTTACGATCAATGTCATCGCGCTAATGGTGGCAGGCAGTGTATCGGCACAGGAAAAAGCAGCAGCGGTTAGTCCGCTTCAAGCCTATTACGATGTTAAAGATGCTTTAATCGGCAGTAATGCAGGCTTGGCCGGCACGAAGGCTACGGTATTAATTAACGCTATAAAAGCCAGCGAAAAAACCAACGCTTCAAAAGCATTGCGTGATAAAATATTATTTGATGCCGAGCACATTGCCGAGAGTAAAGATATCGAACATCAAAGAGATCATTTCACGTCATTATCAACCGATTTTTATGCACTGGTAAAAGCCATAAAACTTAACGATAAGCCTGTTTATTACGCTTATTGTCCGATGAAAAAAAGCTATTGGTTAAGCGAAGGTGAGGCGATAAAGAATCCATATTATGGCAATAAAATGTTAACTTGTGGTAAGGTTGCCGAAGTACTTAAATAAAACACACGCTACAAAATGAAGTTTATTTTAGTTTGTTGCCTTAGTATTTTGCTCAGCAGTTTTGCTTTTGGCCAACATCAGCACAACGAGGTAAAAGCAGCTGCCCCCAAAAAAAATCCCCAGAAAACAAGCGATATCGAAACTGTAGGTAACAACAAACTGCCAGGGGTTGTTCGTTATGATTTGTATATTGCTGATACAACCGTAACTTTTGGTGGAAAAGCTAAAAGAGCCATAGCGGTAAACGGGCAAATACCCATGCCCACGCTAACCTTTACAGAGGGCGATACCGCAGAAATACATGTGCATAATAGACTTAAAGAGTCAACCTCATTACATTGGCACGGGTTATTTCTGCCAAATCAGTATGATGGCGTTCCGTATTTAACCCAAATGCCTATTGAACCCAATAAGACCCATGTTTACCGTTTCCCTATTATACAGAACGGTACGCATTGGTACCATAGTCACTCTGGTTTGCAGGAGCAAATTGGAATGTACGGTGCGATGATTTTGAATAAAAGAAAAGAACCGGCTATACCTACAGTGCCTGTTGTTTTAAGTGAGTGGAGCAATATGATGCCCCACGAAGTGGACAGGAGATTACATAATGCCAATGATTGGTTCGCGATAAAAAAAGGCACTACCCAGAGTTATGCTGAGGCCATAAAAAGCGGACACTTTAAAACCAAGCTCACCAACGAACTGAAGCGGATGACCGCCATGGATGTGAGTGATGTATATTATGAAGCCTTTTTGGTGAATGGAAAAAATCAGTACCAGGTACCCAACAACCTTAAAGCAGGCGATAAAGTAAGATTGCGTATTGCTAACGGAGGAGCATCTACTTATTTTTGGCTCACTTATGCCGGTGGTAAAATAACGGTAGTGGCTAATGATGGTAACGATGTAACGCCGGTAGAGGTAGACCGGCTGATTATTGCCGTTTCCGAAACCTATGATGTAATTGTAACTGTTCCCGAAAATAAAAGTTACGAGTTTTTGGTAACGCCCGAAGATCGTACCAAATCGGCTTCGCTGTGGCTGGGCAGCGGGCAGAAAGTGCCGGCTCAAAAATTGCCCAAATTGAAGTATTTCGAAGGCATGAAAATGATGAACGAAATGATGGATATGAACGGCAATCTGGTGCAGATGGATGGGATGAAAATGCAGAATCAGGTGATGGATATGAATACGGTCATGTATGCTGAGCTGGATGACGCGGGGAGAGATACGGTTGTTTCGGATGCACACCAGGGTCATGATATGGGCAATGACAAAGGCATGAAAGGTCCGATAACAACATTAAATTACGATATGTTGCGCTCGCCTGAAAAAACGACTTTGCCTAAAGCCCCAACCCGGCAAATGGAGTTTCAGTTAACGGGCAATATGAACCGTTATGTTTGGACTTTGGACAATAAAACCATCTCAGAAGAAGATAAAATCCTCATCAAAAAGGGCGAAAACCTGCGGATCATTTTATATAACAATAGTATGATGCGTCATCCTATGCACCTGCATGGGCACGATTTTAGGGTAATTAATGGTCAGGGCGATTATGCGCCTTTAAAAAATGTACTCGATATCATGCCCATGGAGCGCGATACCATTGAGTTTAGCGCTTCTGAAAGTGGCGATTGGTTTTTTCACTGCCATATTCTATACCACATGATGAGCGGGATGGGTAAAATTTTTAGTTATGAAAACTCACCATTAAACCCCGAAATTCCGTACCCTAAACTGGCACAGCGAAAACTTTATGCTGATGACAGGATGTTTCATTTTATGGCCGAAAACGATTTTGCCAGCAACGGAAACGACGGTATGGCCATGTTGGCAAATACACGCTGGAGTTTTGGAACGGAGTGGCGCTTAGGTTATAATAAAATGCACGGCTTTGAAACTGAAACCCATATTGGCCGTTATGTAGATCGGATGCAGTGGTTAATGCCATTTGTGGGTTTCGACTGGCGCTACCGGAAAATGGAGGCTGGCGAACAGGAAAGTAATATTTTTGGCCAAAAAAGTACAAAGGATAAAAGAACCATGTTTAGTGTGGGGCTTGCCTATACTTTACCTATGTTGATTATTGCGCAGGCAGAAGTGTACCACGATGGCAATGTTCGTTTGCAGTTAATGCGGGAAGATATACCCATTTCTAAGCGTTTGAGGGCAAGTTTTATGGTAAACAGTGATAAAGAGTTTATGGGTGGACTTAAATTTATTACCACGAAATACATGGGCATTTCTGCGCACTACGATAGTGATATGGGTTTTGGCGCAGGTTTAACGCTTAATTATTGATCTAACCATTAGTAATCTCCCTCAACAATTTATCGCATTCGGCAAAGGCATTATATAAATATTTATTGCGGTGTTTTTCTCCCTGCCCGCTAAAAGAAACCGATTTCATAATCAGGCCCTGCATCCATTGTTTAGTTTGTTTGCAATAGGCCTGGTCTTCAGTTCTTAAATAGTTAAAAGTATTAAACCTGTTGTAGCAGGCCATACGGTCTTTAAAATCGACCAGGTAAGCGATGCTTCCCAGTACATCGCAGTTGTACCAGTTAAAAGTATGGCTAGGGTCGATGGTTTTTTTACTGCTGATTGCATACATATTCATATCGGTCAGGCAATACCTTACCTGTTCTACAATTTTCACGGCCAGTTCGGTATCTGTAAGGTGCCCGGCTTCAAATGCATACCTGATCTGTTCAAGTGTGCCTGTTACGGTATCTTTAGACCAAATTTCGGTGCTTGGTATTTCCAGGTAAGTGTTATGCAGCTCCTGCGAAATTTTAATAATTTCATCAGACAGGAAAGAAGAACTGAACGGCATCTCTAGATTATTGGCGCTGTTTGCCCAAAAGAAGAGTTTGAAACTTGTGAGTTCGGGATACTTGAAAAAATGAAATAAAGGAATATCGTCAGTGGTGATGGTGATGTGTTTTTTATGGCTGTTCTTGATGGCTTTAATGTTATCCAATAAATTCCGCAGATAGCCAACCATATCTAAATCTTCGTTTACACTTAAATAGCTAAAAGTAACAGATAACGATTGTTTCGGGCTGTACAGGAAAGGCACGTCAAAACAATCAGAAAGTTTGATGATTTGCTGGAAAGTAAGGTTGCTGTCGCCCCTGATTTTCTTATAGGCTTCATTGGTGCTTATTCCTAACTCTTCGGCTACACTCAGCGCCAGGTTCTGGTATTCAGGTAAGGCTGCTTTGATGGCCTGAAAAAATAATGCTTGCTGATTATCCATAAAGATTAATTTATAAATGAAATCTTAACGTTTTTAATAATCGAATGGATTATTGTCGACAGTTAATTTAATAATTATAATTTATAATCATATTATAGATTCATAAATTTCTTTAAAGGATATTTTTATGATCTATAGTAATCTTTAAGATTAATGGCGTAATGTTCAGTGTTTTAGATTTGATTAACAATTTAAAATACATCAAATGAATATGCTAAGCTCAACCTCCATTCAGCCTCATGCCCATTACAGTAGGCTGAATGATAACCCACGTTACTTTAAGCAGTCTGTCTGCATCATTACTTGTTGGCTGTTTTTTTCGGGCTGTGCTTCTTTCTCTGACAGGCCCATCAGTCGCCATAAGGTTAAACTGGATAAAGATGAAGTATCAAAACTTTCGGGTACCTACCAGTTATTTCCTGATTTGATTTATACCAAAAAAGGGGTAGCCGAAACGCTTGGTAATCAGCCTGCAACCGAGCGCTTTCATCGATACATCAGCAAACGCGAAATCGATTTCAAACCTTCTGAAAACCTCACTGTAGATCTAAAGGTGATGGAGGATAACCAAATCAGCTTTCATTTTAAAAAAGACAATTTGATTGTTGATAGCGTAACCTTATCGGCCAAACTGCAATCACGAGGCTTGTTGCTATTGGGGAATAAATATGTGGAATTTCACGGAGTGCCCTACATTTTAGGGGGTTCAAAGAGTGAAAAAACACGCATTGGTTTAGCAAGTGACGGAGGACTTATCGTGAATCATGCTTATGATAGTTCTGGTGCACTTTTACTATTTATAGGGGCAGGTCGTTCTTACGATTCTGCTTATCATTTTAAAAGGATTAAATAAATAACGACATGAACAAATTAAGATTTATAAAGGATGAAGGCTCAGCATTCTATAAAGAATTAAATGAGCAGGTAGAACTGTATTTTGTTCAAAATGGATTGAAGAAAACCGGGAACGCGAAGATGTTTTTTAAGATTTTCTTATACTTCGGATTGGACATCCTGTTTTATATTTTAATGATCACCAGCGATTCAGTATTGGCATTTTATGTTTTTTACCTGCTGATGGGGCTTTCTGTTTTGTTAACCGCTTTTAATGTTTCGCACGATGCTGCCCATGGTGTAGCGGTTAAAAGCAAGTTTTGGAACCGATTATTGTTCTCTCTCAGTTTTAATCTGCAGGGCAATAATGCCTATGTGTGGGGTAAAAACCATAACGAATCGCACCATTTATATACGAACATAGAAGGTAGCGATATTGATGTGCTGAACAATCCCCTGTTTAGGATGACCGAATCGCAGCCTTTAAAAGGGTACCACCGGTATCAGTTTATTTACGCGCCGTTTCTCTATCTCTTTTATTCTATTAACTGGTTCTTTTTTAGAGAAAGCCTATTGTTGTTCAATTTATCGAGCCGGACGATTAAAGTGGAAATTCCCCGCATTGAAGCCATAAAGCTGGTGGTGTATAAACTCTTGTATATAGGTTATATGATTGTGTTGCCAGTTTATCTGTTGCCTTTCGGCTGGGCAGTAGTTTTGATGGCATTCCTGCTGAATCATTTTATCATTTCGTTGTTATTTGTGGCGGTGTTGGGCGTTGCACACTTATCAGATTATGTGAGCCATCCGGTACCCGATGAAGATAATCAATTGAACATGAGCTGGCCGAAACTGCAGTTGCTTACTTCTATAGATTACCATGCAGAAAGTAAATTTCTAAACTGGACATTGGGTGGCTTTAACGCCCATGCCGTACACCATCTGCTCCCTAATGTTTGCCATGTGCATTACCTTCACATTATTCCAATTTTTAAGGCATTAGCTAAAAAGCACAAACTTACGTACATGGAAATGTCGTACGGTGAATCGTTGGCCTCGCATTTCAGGTTTTTGAAAATGATGGGTAAAAGTGAACATTTAATTCCGATGCGATATGAAGGATAAACACATTCATGTAGCGGCTGATAGTCGGTTGCTAAAAGCGATATACAAACGTGTAGAGCAGGAGCTGGTGATTGATAAACCTGCTTTTATGAGGATGATTGCCGCTAAGTTTCTGGTGTATTTTTCGCTCACGGTATTTGCCTATCTAACCTTGTATAAAATTACCGGTCCGATGAGTTTTATAAGCTGTTTTGTGCTATATGGTTTTATCTCTTTGCTCTTTGCCTTTAACTTTTCGCACGATTTTTCGCACAATACCATTTTTAAAAGTAAGCGGCTAAACCATATCTGCTTTGTGGCTATTTATACATTGGTTGGTGCGCATGCCGAAGCCTGGAAACTGCGCCATGTTAATTCGCATCATTACGCACCAAATGTAGAAGATTATGATTCAGACCTTAAAATATCAAAGCTGATCCGTGTGGTGCCTGATAGTAAACATTATTGGTTCCATGCTTATCAGCATTTGTATGCGCCATTGGCTTATACTACTTATTCGTTGTTCTGGATTTTTATTAAAGATTTTGTCATTCTTTTTAGCAATGATGGCTTTGCCGTTAAAAAGAGTTTTAAGTATTACCTGTCTTTTGCGCTTCAGAAATTAGTCTACATCAGTTTATTAGTGGTATTGCCCATGCTTTTTTCGGCTCAGCCATGGTACTTAGTTATGTTTGGTTTTTTGATGATGCATTTAAGTCAATCGCTATTTTTGTTATTCACGTTTTTTATGACCCATCATGTAGAGGAAACGCAATATCCGAAAGCAGATGCGGAGGGTTACATCAATGCTTCCTGGTTAATGAACCAGATTAAGAGCTCAAACGATATGCATCCTTTTAGTAAAACGGCGAACTTTATTTTAGGTGGTTTTAACAATCATATTGCCCACCATTTATTTCCGCATTATCACCATGTATACTACCCGCAGATCAGTAAAATATTGTACGAAATGTTAAATGAAAGTGGTGTAAAACCCAATTGTACCAGTTATTTCGGCGGGATAAAATCTCATTTAAAGCTGCTTAAAAGAATGGGAGCTGCCGCATAGTCCTCATACTCATCTAAATTGAACGTTATGAAATATTTATTGATATGCTTTTGTTTGTTAGGGTTTACAGCTGCGTCAGCGCAACAAGACACCTTACACAAAAATCATAAATTTTACTATGGTATAGCTTTGAGCGGAGGTAAAGGAACCGAAGATGGTGGTTATGGTGAGCTTCATCTTTATTTGCAGCGTAAAACCAATTACATTGCTTTTAAATCATCGGGTATTTCAGAATTCGAGCTTTTTGGAGATAAGCCTAATCCCAGTATTTCTGATGTTGGGATTATAGTAGGCAAAAGTTATAGTTTCGAACGCTATATCAACATCAAGCTTGGTGCAGGGCTGGCATTTACGGAACAGATATCAAGAGGCGCATTTTTGTACAATACCTGCAAGTCTATGTTTTGCCTGTTTGATCATGATGTTTATGAAGTTGTTACCACCCGAACTCTTGGCATTCCGATAGAAGTAAGGACCAGTTTTTTGGTTGGGAGGGCTGCAGCGTTAACCCTTGGAATAAGTGCCAATCTCAATAGCGCGAATAGCTTTTGTGGCTTCTCGGTGGGCGCTACCTTTGGGCGTTTGAGAGATAGAGTGAAGTGATTATTGAATGATGGAGTTTCGAATGAGCGAATGATTATATTTTCTCATTCACTCATTCAAAAATGGCGCACTGGGTTTTTAATTAACGGTATGACCCTTCATTTTAAACCTGATGGGAGCGGTCCCGATTTTTCATCGGGATAAGCGGACAGCAGGACTGACAATTTTTTCTTGCACTAACCTATGTTTTCCAAAAAAAATGCAATATTATAAATTGCTTCACTCCCATCACAAAATACCGCTTCGTTCGCAATGACGAATATTTTTAGTGAAAAGAAGCAGCGGGTACTTTAACCTGTTCGGTTAGCCCCTGGTTACTTTTGATCAGCCAAAATGCAAAGAAAGCACCAACCAAAGCCATTGCGGCACCAACATAGGCTGGCGAAGTATAATCGAAGCCATATACTAACGGAAGTCCACCGAAGAAAGCACCCAGGGCATTACCGATATTAAAACTCGCCTGACTGGCCGAGGCCGCCAGCATTTCGGAACCTTTGGCGCTCTGGATCATTAACATCTGTATAGGAGCAGCCAGCGCAAAAGAGACAGCGCCGGTAACAAAAGTCATAATTAAAGCTAAGGGCTGACTTGCCGATACGAAGTGCACAATGGTTAGGGTAATCACCATAGTTAATAACAAGGCTGCAGATGCCTTTGCCGGCGAAAATTTATCGGCCAGTATACCACCGATATAATTGCCACATAACATACCAATACCCGCTAACATTAATATATAGGTTACTGCATTTGGCGAAAAACCAGCAACGTCAGTCATTAACGGGGCGATATAACTGTACCAGGTGAATAAACCACCGGTTCCGATTGAAATCATAAAAATGATGATCCATGCTTCTCTTTTTTTGAAGAAACTTAGTTCGGCTTTTAAATCGCGGTTTTTAGTGGCTTCTAAAGCAGGTAACCATAACTTTAAACTTAATAAAGTAACCAGACCAACAAATACCACAACAGCAAAAGATATGCGCCAGGAGAAATTGTGACCAATAAAGGTGCCCAGCGGTACGCCGACAATATTGGCGATGGTTAAGCCCATAAACATGAGCGATACGGCCTGAGCCGCTTTCCCTTTTTCGGCGATTCTGCTGGCCACTACCGAGCCCACGCCGAAAAATGCACCATGTGGTAAGCCTGAAAGCAATCGGGCAATAAACAGGGTATCGAAAGTTGGGGCAAATGCTGAAAAAGCATTGAAAACCGTAAACATGATCATCAAAGCAATCAATATCATTTTTGGTGGATATTTACCCGCAATCATAATCAATAACGGGGCACCGATAACCACGCCCAAAGCGTAAGCTGAAATTAAATGTCCGGCTTGTGGAATGGTTACGGCTAAATCTTTAGAGATATCGGGTAACAAACCCATCATCACAAATTCTGTTATGCCGATGCCTAAACCGCCTAAAGTGAGTGGGAGCAAGTTCTTGTTCATAGCGTACTTAGTGTTAAAATTACACTATGTAAAGGTAAGGCTTTTTATTTAAGGGGATTGTAAAAATTAGGCCATTTATCCATATGTAAGATGGGAGAGGTAGGATGGAGGATGGGAGAGGTGAAATGGAAGAGGTAGGATGTTGTTGTAAAATAGCTTATGGTTAGAAAGTCAATAGCTCATGGTCAAATGGATTGATGGATTAAATTGCTGTCTGACGATCAACCATTAGATCAGCCCAGAATTCACACATCATCCATATTACATTTTCCATCATCCATAGGCACAAAAAAAAGCTTGTCCCACCCTGTGAAACAAGCTTTTTTGGCTCATGTAAAGATTTACTACTTTGTACGGCTGTAAGCTAAAATCTTGTTGATGGTTTCATCTTGAGGATTTTTAGCCAGTCTATCTAACTTACCTTTGATTTGATCATAAAATAAGTCGATTTCTGCGTCCGATTCAATATCAGTTTTAGGCTGAAACATGTTAGGTGTAGGTAAATTTACATTTGTTTTTGATGTAGAGGTTTTTGTCATAAGCAACTGAATGTGATAAGTTTTATAAACTTAACGATAGTTCAGATGCTTTATTTCAAGCCCTAAAAAATTTTATGTAACATTTTCACTACCCTTTGTAGGTCATCTCTTTTGTTTTAAGCATTTTACGCAAATTACTAAGGGCATAACGCATACGGCCTAAGGCGGTATTGATGCTCACGTCAGTTAAATCAGCAATCTCTTTGAAGCTTAAATCGGCGTAATGGCGCATGAGGAGCACTTCTTTCTGCTCATCGGGCAATAAATGGATCATTGCTTTTAAATCTTTATGGGTTTGATCGCGAAGCATTTTATCTTCTGCGCTCTCGTCATAAAAGTGTAGCATATTGAATACATCCATTCCATCAGCACTGGTGATGATTGGTGTTCTCTTTTCTTTTCTGAAATAATCGATAACCAGATTATGCGCAATACGCATTACCCAAGGCAAAAACTTGCCTTCTTCGTTATATCTTCCTGATCGCAGGGTATTAATTACTTTTATAAAAGCATCCTGAAAAATATCCTCCGCCAGATATTGGTCTTTCACCAATAAGTAGATAGAGGTATAAATTTTACTTTTATGTCTTCTTAAAAGTTCCTGCAATCCATTCTCGTTCCCGGTAATATATACCTTTACCAGGTCCTGATCATTATATGATTGTAAATTCATAGGTTTACCTACACTAAATCCCGTACTATTTGCTAAAAATTAATTTGTAGATGTTTAATTTCTATAGCTGCTCTCCTATGTTTTTTGAATGTGTCAGTTTGGTTTTGAGGTTGTTAATATTCAAAGAAAGTTATTTTTTTATCAAAAAACAAAAAATAAAATGTTAAAAAATAAATTAACCATCTCAGTACCCTATTTTTGTATGTTCTTAAAACCCTAACAACATTCTGGGGTTATACATTATATTCGTTATCATACATGAGCAAAAAAGAGGCCGAAAAAGATCCGCATAAAAATATTATCATAAAAGGTGCCCGTGTGCACAACCTCAAAAACATCGATGTTGCCATTCCAAAAAACAAACTTGTGGTGGTAACCGGTATGTCTGGTTCGGGGAAATCTTCGCTGGCATTTGATACTTTATATGCAGAGGGGCAACGCCGATATGTAGAAAGTTTATCTTCTTATGCCCGCCAGTTTATGGGCCGGATGAATAAACCCGATGTTGATTATATTAAAGGTATTGCACCGGCAATTGCCATCGAACAAAAGGTAATTACTTCCAACCCGCGTTCTACCGTCGGTACCTCGACAGAAATTTACGATTACCTGAAACTGCTTTTCTCCCGTATCGGGAAAACCATTTCGCCTGTTTCGGGAAAAGAAGTGAAAAAAGATTCGGTAAGCACGGTGGTCGATTATGTAAATGCCATGCCTGAAGATACAACGGTAACCATTTTTTGCCCGCTATATCCGCACAATAACCGTACGATTAAAGAAGAACTGGCTATTTTATTACAGAAAGGATTTTTAAGGGTCCTGATTAATGATAAAATAGAAAAGATAGAAACAGTTTTAGATGATGCTGATTTTAAGGATGCAGAACTTACAGATGATAAAACCGTTCAGATCCTGATTGATCGTATTGTAACCAATCAGGAGGAAGAAACTTTAAGCAGATTGGCCGATTCGGCGCAGACAGCTTTTTTTGAAGGTAAAGGCGATTGTTATGTAGAGGCCCAGGGTACTACGAAACATTTTAGCGATCGCTTTGAACTGGACGGAATAAAGTTCGAAGAACCTACGCCAAACTTTTTCTCTTTCAACAACCCTTATGGGGCCTGCAAACGCTGCGAAGGTTATGGAAATGTAATCGGCATTGATGAAGATCTGGTGATTCCTGATAAGAGCAAAAGTGTTTACGATAATGCCATTGCCCCCTGGCGTGGCGAAAAAATGAATGTGTGGTTGCAGAATTTTATCAAAGCTGCGCCAAAATTCGAATTCCCGATCCACCGGCCTTATAGTGCTTTAACCGAAACAGAGCAACAGTTGCTCTGGACAGGGAATAAATATTTTGCAGGCCTGGATGCTTTTTTCAAAGAACTGGAAGAGCAGACTTATAAAATTCAATACCGCGTCATGTTATCCCGTTACCGCGGTAAAACCACTTGTCCGGATTGTAAAGGTTCGCGTTTGCGTAAAGATGCTTCTTATGTAAAGATTGCTGAAAAATCGATTATCGATGTGGTGCTGATGCCTTTGGCAAAAGCCCTGGTTTTCTTTAACGAGCTGAAATTAAATACTAACGATACCAAAATTGCCAAACGTTTACTGGCAGAGATTGATAACCGTTTTCTTTATTTAAACAATGTAGGTTTAGGCTACCTTACCCTAAACCGTTTATCAAATACGCTTTCGGGTGGTGAATCGCAAAGGATTAACCTGGCCACATCATTGGGAAGTAGTTTGGTGGGTTCTATTTACGTTTTGGACGAACCGAGTATCGGATTGCACCCACGCGATACGAATAAACTGATTGAAGTATTAATCTCGCTCCGTAATGTAGGCAATACCGTTTTAGTGGTGGAGCACGAAGAAGAAATGATGCGCGCAGCCGATTACATTATCGATATTGGCCCTGAGGCTGGTACCCATGGTGGTAATTTAGTTTTCAGTGGTAACTACGAGGAGATTTTAAAAGATAAAAATAGTTTAACCGGCCGTTACCTGTCGGGATTGGAAAAAATTGCCATTCCGGATAAACGCCGTAAATGGAAAGACCATATCCTGATTAAAGGTGCGAGGGAAAACAACCTGCAGAATATTGACGTGAAGTTTCCGTTGGGTGTTTTTACCGCAGTAAGTGGTGTTTCTGGATCAGGAAAAACCAGTTTGGTTAAAAAAATCTTATATCCGGCATTGCAAAAAGCAATCGGAAATTACGCGGGTGAACAAACGGGTGCTTATGATGGCATTTTTGGCAATTACGATCTGGTCAGCGCTGTAGAAATGGTCGATCAGAATCCGATTGGTCGCTCCAGCCGTTCTAATCCGGTTACCTATGTTAAAGCGTGGGATGATATCCGTGCGCTGTTTTCTGGTTTAGCATCTGCAAAAGCTGCAGGCTTAAAGCCAGCTGCTTTCTCTTTCAACGTAGAAGGCGGCCGTTGCGATGTTTGCCAGGGTGAGGGCGAAGTGAAGATCGAAATGCAGTTTATGGCCGATATTTACCTGCCTTGTGAAGCCTGTAACGGTAAACGTTTTAAACAACAGGTTTTAGATGTGACCTATAAAGAGAAAAACGTATCCGAAATTTTGGATATGACCATTGAAGAAGCGGTTGAGTTTTTTAAGGATGAACAAAAGATCCTCAATAAATTAAATCCATTGGTTGATGTAGGTTTGGGTTATGTGCATTTAGGTCAATCTTCTAATACCTTATCGGGTGGTGAGGCGCAGCGTATTAAACTGGCGTCGTTTTTAATTAAAGGAAATAATGCCAATAAAACGCTGTTTATCTTTGATGAGCCAACAACTGGACTGCATTTTCATGATATTAAAAAACTGTTAAAAGCACTGAATACACTCATTGAACAAGGGAACACGATTTTGGTGATTGAACATAATATGGACATGATTAAATGTGCTGATTGGGTTATCGATATCGGCCCTGAAGGGGGCGATGGCGGTGGTCAGGTGGTATTTGAAGGCATACCCGAAGATTTAGTTCAGGTAGAAAAATCGTACACCGGAAAATATTTAGCATCGCATTTAAATTTAAATCCATAATTTCGGCAATGCTTTTTCTAACGTTTTTCATAGGCATCATTCTCAATGCCATGGGGTATATTCCTCCCGGCAATATTAATCTCACCGTTGCGCAGCTCGCCATTAACAAAGGCATGCGCCAGGTTTGGTACTTTATTCTTTCCTTCTCTTGCGTAGAAGTATTTTTCACCTTTGGGATGATGCGTTTTGCCCGCTGGGCCATGAGCGATATCAATCCGAACGAAGCGGTAAGTGAAGTGCGCTTAAGTACTTTGGTCGATTGTTTCATGATCGTGATGTTTTTGGTGATGGGAACGATTACCTGGAAAAACAGGAAAAAAGTACCCAAAACCAGCAATAAAAAAGAAGATAAACGCAGTGGGAGTGTGTTATATGGATTGATTTTAGGGGTGTTAAATCCTGTTCAGATTCCATTCTGGTTGTTTTTTGGTAACTATGTGATTTTACATCAATGGATCGAAACCGATTACCTGTCACTGGTAATCTTTAGTTTGGGCTCCGGTGTGGGTTCTACACTGGCACTTTACCTATATGCGCATTTTGCAACTTATATTCAGGAAAAGTTTGCGCTGAGCAGTTTAATTATTAATAAATCGATTGCGATATTTTTATATGCATTGGCGGCCTATCTGGTGGTAAAACAGCTGATCGTTATTCTATAGTCTAATCAAAGCGGTTGTATCATAAATATAGAATTGTCATCCTAAGCCTGTCGAAGGATCTACTTAAATACCTTATCCCAAGGTCTGTGTCTCCACAGACCTTTTGTTTTTTGGAAGTTTCCTGAATTGGTAATTTGTTTTTTTTGCCACGGAAACACGGAAAGCACGGAACAGATGCACTTGGTTTATTATCTTGGAAATGTTATCGGTCTGAGCTCGCTGAAGATCGAACAACCGTTTTCTTTCCAAGATCTATGGCCTCACAGACCTTCCAGTTGGCTTTTGTCAAGTATTCAATAGGAAGAAATTATTTGTTTTTCGTTCTGCGAGGACACAGACCGGGGAATATAGTAAAGGCAAGATCCACAGCATGTTTCTGTTATAAAATTGATACATAGTTATGCTTCGGTTAACCTAATCATAACATTAAATTTATGTTTAAGAAGCCTAACCAAGCTAATATTGGGCTTTGATACAAAACATATCTTATCCTTATGTCTAACAGACGATTTTTTCTGAAAAATAGTTTGGCCGCTGCTGTAGTAGCCAGTATTTCGCCGGTTCTTTCCTCATTTGCTGAAGAACACAGCGCTCCCGCCAGACCGGGCAAAGCACCTAAACTTCGTTTCGCCATTGCATCCGATGGGCATTATGGCCAGCCCGGAACAGATTATAAACTTCATCACGAAAATATTGTAAAGTGGTTAAATGAATCTCACGATAAAAATCCTTTAAACTTTGTGATCATTAATGGAGATCTGGTACACGATCGTCCGGAACTATTATCAGAAGTAAAAAAAGAATATTACGATAAACTTAAAGTTCCTTTTTATGCTATCCCGGGTAACCACGATCATGCCGACGCGAAGATCTGGAAATCGGTTTTTGGTTACGAGGATAACTTTTCTTTCGAAAAAAATGGAGTAGGTTTCGTTTTGGCCAACACTTCAGATACCAAAGGAACTTATTTATGCCCTAACAACGATTTTTTAAAACAGGAGCTCGATAAGTTTAAAAACCTAAAAACTGTTTTCGTGGTGCTGCATATCCCACCTCATTTCTGGGTGCCCGAAAGTCCTTTTGTAGAATGTCCGGATACGATTAAGCTCCTGCACAGCTATGCAAATGTAAAAGCCGTATTCCATGGACATGACCATAGTCTCGATGCTGTCTTTTATACTGATAAACTTCCTCATTTCTTCGATGCCCATATTGGTGGAAACTGGGGCACAGCCTACAAAGGTTACCGGATTGTAGAGGTTGATGAAAATGATAAGATCCAAACTTATCAGGTTAACGCAAGTGGATCACCACTGTTGAATGAAACGAAATTCTAACTGATATATTAAACTAAAATGAAAAAGATACTTTTAGCAATCACTTTTGCAGGTATTGCACTGAATTGTTCTGCCCAAAAGATTACAGAAGGTCAGTCGGAAGTTAAGATTGGGACAGACGCTGCACAACCCTTTTTGTTTTCTTTGAACACGCTAACCGCAGAAAATCCCCGCTGGAATATCCATTATTCAGGGAGTTATGGAGAAAGAACCAATGGACAGTTCGGTTATGATGGTTTAGGACAACAGTTTGGGGTTAAGGGATATTTGGGCAGCAGGTTTACTTTGTATGCCACTGCTGCAATCGGTTTTGCCAATTCAGGGGGCGTAACCAGTGCAGAACAAGCTGAAGTAATCAGAGATTTTGTGGGCGGTAAAGGCTTAGCTGGTTTTAGATTAGGTGCTGGTTTAGGCTTAAGTAGAGATTGGTCGAACGTAGGTTCTGCGATTAGCCGGATTACTGCTTCATTCGATCAAACAAACTGGAGAATGGCGGGTAATCTTCGCTTCGAAAAAGCTTTTGATAAAACAAGGGATAAGCTTGATTTTATTACGAGTTTTGGCTATCAGCACCGCGTTTCTAATGTTTTGTACCTTGGTTTCGAAGCCTTAGGACAGGATTTAGAAGGGTTTTGGGAAAAAGACGAGGCAGAAGGTGGTGCAAAGGTAATGATTGGGCCCTCAATCAATCTGGAACCAAACCATTCAAAACTTTCGTTCTCTATTTCCGGCGGACCTGTTTTTTATGCAACCCGCAGTCAGGCTATTCCATCAGAGGCTATACGCGAAATTGGTTCAGTAGCGTCTGGTAATGGTTATACCATCAGGGCCCTGGTTAATTTTAATCTTCATCGCTAGTGCTGCTATCTTCAATTTAAGAAAAATGAAAAAATCATACTTATTATTACTCTTGTGTTTCTTTTTTATCCAAAGAGGATTTGCACAATGGCCGGGCAAAAACGAAAGCACCCAGCAGATTTTATTGCCCAATGGATGGAAACTGAGTCCGGCGGGGCATTCGCTGCAATTGGGCGATTTGCCTTTAAACATGCAACTGAGCGCTTCGGGTAAATATCTTGCCATTACCAACAACGGACAAAGTACCCAGTCGTTACAATTGCTTGATGTCAAAACAGAAAAGATTATTGATGAAAAAGTCCTGAGCAAATCGTGGTATGGAATCGCATTTAGTAAAGACGAAAAACACCTGTATGCCTCAGGTGGTAACGATAACTGGATTTTGGATTTTAATATTCAGAACGGTAAACTGGGCAAAAGCGATACGATTAAACTCGGTCCGGTTTGGCCAAAAGGAAAAATCAGTCCGGCAGGGATTGTGGTAAACAAAAACAACAGTAAACTATATACCGTAACCAAAGAGGATAGCAGTTTATACATCATCAATCCAGCAGAAAAGCAGATCCTTAAAAAAATCCAGCTTCCGGCAATTGCCTACAGTTGTGTTTTATCAACGGATGAAAGTAAACTCTATGTTTCGCTCTGGGGCGGGAAATCAGTTGCGGTAATCGATCTGATATCAGAAAACATCTCACAGCGTATTCCGGTTGGCGATCATCCAAATGAACTATTGCTTAATAAAAAAGGCAATATTCTTTTTGTAGCCAATGCAAACGATAATACCGTTTCGGTCATTAATACCTTGAACAATAAGGTAATTGAAACCATTGCTACTACACTCTATGCCACGCAGTTAACAGGCTCGACTACTAATGGTTTAGCTTTAAGTGCCAACGAAAAAACTTTGTACATTGCCAATGCTGACAATAACTGTTTAGCCGTTTTTGATGTAAGTAAACCTGGACTAAGCCTGAGTCAGGGTTTTATTCCGGTAGGCTGGTATCCAACCAGTGTGAAGGTTCTGGGTTCGAAAATTCTCGTTACCAACGGTAAAGGGAATACGCCTATGGCGAACCCTCAGGGGCCACAACCCATTTCTAAAGTAGATAACAGCGGTTATCACATGGGCAGTACGGCCAATAGCAGACTGCAGTATATTGCTGGTTTGTTTAAAGGTACCTTATCTTTTATCGACGCGCCAAAACCTGAACAGTTAAAGGTATATACCAAACAGGTTTATGCCAATACACCTTTTACTGATAAACGGACGATTACTGCCGATGGTGAAGCCGGAAATCCTATTCCGCGTAAACAGAATGAAAAATCGCCTATTAAACATGTTTTTTATATCATCAAAGAAAACAGAACCTATGATCAGGTGCTTGGCGATATGCCAAAAGGAAACGGAGATTCTAAATTGACACTTTTCGGCAGAAAAATTACACCTAACCAGCATGCTTTTGCCGAAAACTATGTGTTGCTGGATAATTTCTATGTGGATGCGGAGGTAAGTGCCGATGGACACAACTGGAGCATGGCTGCTTACGCCACAGATGTAGTCGAGAAAACATGGCCAACCAGTTATGGTGCACGTGGTGGAAGCACCAGCTTCGAAGGCGGCAGGCCGGTAACCTATCCAAAAGGTGGTTTTATCTGGGATTACTGCCAAAGGGCCGGGGTAAGCTACCGCAGTTATGGTGAGTTTGGCGATTATGGCAAGGCAAATATTAAATCACTGCAAGGCCATATGTGTACCGCTTCGCCGGGTTTTGACATGGACATTAAAGATCAGGTGCGGGTAGATGCCTGGCAGCATGATTTCGATTCGTTATTGGTTGCGGGTGTTGTACCCCAGTTTAATACTTTAAGAATATCTAATGATCATACCAGCGGACAAAAGAAAGGTAAATACTCGCCACAGGCGGCAGTTGCCGATAACGATTTGGCGGTTGGCCGTATTTTGGAGCATTTATCGCACAGCAAAATCTGGAAAGAATCGGTTGTTTTTATTCTGGAAGATGATGCACAAAACGGTCCCGATCATGTTGATGCACACCGTTCGCCGGCTTATGTGGTTGGTCCTTACGTAAAAAGAAATACGCCTGTTCATACCATGTATTCTACTTCCGGGTTTTTAAGAACAATGGAACTTATTTTAGGATTGCCGCCCATGAGCCAGTACGATGCTGCAGCCATGCCTTTATACGAATGTTTTACGGCTACGCCTGATTTTACACCTTATAATGTGATTCAGCCGCTTATTGATTTAGATACGAGGAATGTGGCCGTAAATGAGAGCAGCAGACGTTCTGAACTGTTCAATTTTGCCAAGGAAGATTCGGCACCGGATTTAGATTTAAACGAAGTGGTGTGGAAATCGGTGAAAGGCGAACAATCGGTAATGCCGGCGCCAAAACGGAGTGCTTTTGTCATTCTCGAGAAGAAGAAAAAAGATGATGATGATTAGCGACCAGTCATGATTACATTTTAAACAAAAAGGCAATTTTCGATTCAGGAAGTTGCCTTTTTGTTTGAGTGATCTGCTTCCTTGGTCAGTGTCCTCACAGACCATTTTGTTTTTCTACGTTACATCAAGGATTTATCCAGATGAATTTATATCATCATTTCCTGAAGTGCAACGAAATGGATAAATTTTTTGCTAAAAATCTAGGTGGTCTGTGGGGACACAGACCACGGGGATCAGGATTGACGAAGTTCTTCGGCAAAGCCTGAACTTTATTAACGTTGTTTAGCAAAGTGCATAAAAAACCCAAATTAAAAGATCTGTCCACTATAAGAAGAGTCGAGGCAAGCAGTGCCTTGTAATAACGATCTTATTTATAATTTCCAGTCTGGTCTTTCGAAGTGGCAGGTATAACCGTAAGGGTTTTTCTGTAAATAATCCTGGTGTTCTTCTTCAGCATTCCAGAAATCGGTTTCAGGTACCACCTCGGTTACAATTTTTCCAGGCCACTTGCCAGAAGCATCCAGCTCGGCAATCAATGCATTTGCCGTGTTTTTCTGTTCTTCACTATTGTAGAAAATGGCAGAACGGTAGGATGTACCTACATCATTTCCCTGTCGGTTTCGTGTGCTCGGATCGTGGATCTGGAAGAAGTATGCTAATAATTTGCGATAGGTTAAAACAGTTGGATCAAAGGTAACTTCAATGGCTTCGGCATGTGTGCCATGGTTCCGGTAAGTGGCATTGGGAACATCACCTCCGGTATATCCAACCACTGTGGAGATCACCCCAGGATAATGACGGATCAGTTCTTCTACTCCCCAAAAGCAGCCGCCTGCAAGAATGGCTTTTTCAGTATTCATATATCTTTCCTTTTTTAATTAAATAAAGGTACGGCGAAGATGTGTAAAAGGAAAGTAATTAGTTATCAGTTGGCAGTTCTGTAATTGCAATAAGAAGTTCTGATCGAACGGTTAATCGTTTCATGTGTGCAGGCGGTGGTTTTGAAGTCGAAGTAGGAAGTTTTAAAGTCGCAGTAAGAAGTTTTAAAGTCGCAGTAAGGAGTTTTAAAGTTGCAGTAAGGAGTTTTAAAGTTGCAGTAAGAAGTTTTAAAGTTGCAGTAAGAAGTTTTAAAGTCGCAGTAAGAAGTTTTGAAGTCGCAGTAGGAAGTTTTAAAGTTGCAGTAGGAAGTTTTAAAGTCGCAGTAAGGAGTTTTAAAGTCGCAGTAGAAAGTTTTAAAGTCGCAGTAAGGAGTTTTAAAGTCGCAGTAATAAATTTTAAAGTTTTGGGCGTGCTTTTTATCTGGTTTTATCCCCAAAATCATTTAACCGCATTACAAATGCGAATCTCATCAATCCTCGTTACAAACGAGGACTATATGGTTCAGTTGGCAATTTGCAATTTTCAGTTTAGCTATAAATTGTTAACCGCCAACTGCGAACTGAAAACTGTTCTGCTAGATAATATTCCGTGTAATTTTTCCTTTGATGATGTAAAGTGCCTGAATACTTTTTTTGTGGATTACCGTATCGCCTTTGAAATTTGGATTTGAAGAACGGAGGATGAGTTTGCTCTCATCGGCGTGCTGAAAAATTAATTTTATGGTACGCAGACTGTTACTGTTTTCATCCGTCATTATCACATAAGCTTCGCCCCACTGTAAGATTTCGTAATTGGTAATTTCTTTTATGGCTATAATTTCACCTGCGGCATATTTGGGATACATACTATCGCCATAAACCGGTAAATAGGCGGTGCAATCGTTAAAGGGAAGGTAATTTACCAGGTATTCTGCGCGTTGTTCTTCTACGATGAGCTCTTTAGCATCAGATAGGCTCATGTCAAAATAGGGAACACCCTCTTTGCTTTCGCCAACGGCCCGTTTCTTTTTAAAGAAGGGTTCGCCGGTTCCATTTTCAAGCCAGGTTAAATTTACATCGAATTTAAGCTCGAGTTTATCTTTAATGGAATTGGATACATTGATCCTTTCTCTTAAAATATCCGAAAGAGAGCCTTGTTTGATATTCAACGCCATAGCAAAATCTTTTTGGGTTCTAAATCCCAACAAATCCATTAGTGTTTTTAAGCGCTGATTTTCATTCATAAGGTAAAGATGTTAATAAGTTTTATGTATAATTAATAGTTAAACTTATTTTGTTTTGCTAAATTCGTTAGCTAATATAATCATTTAAAAATATACGGCTATGGAAGGGATCTCAAATTTTAAAAAAGAAACGATGGCATTTATTGATGCTATTGAAAGCTTTTTTTTGTCAAATGGTATAGGCCATCATTTACAGTTTCTCAAAAACTGGTTAAACCCACCTCAAAACGAATTTGATTATTCGCCGCAAAAGCATCCTGCGCAACTGTTGGTTTTTTACGAAAAGCTGTTGCCGCTGTTCGATTATTCAGATTTAATTTTTAATCGGATTGAAACCGATACGGCCTTTGTAAAAGCGATTGAGGCTGATGAATGCAGCCTGGCACGCGAAGCGGTTTTGCTTGAATATTGTCCGAAATTATTGAGCAAAGTGGAAATGGAAAGTCCAAAATTTACCTTTCTCGATATTTTTATCTTCTTTGAATCGGAGAGCTATAAATTAATTTACAAAGAATGGTTACTGGCCGGATTGGAAAATAAGCTCGATCTGGATTGGGACCAGTATATTTTTCCGTTTTATGAAAACACTAAAAAAATGCTGGAGGCCTGCTGGCTCATCCACGAAAGGGTAATCACTAAAAATAGTTTTAAAAGTCTCGATCGCTATTATCACATGGCCATGTTCGAAAGTACATCGCCACTGGCTTTTGATCAGGAATTATTTGATGATCCATTTCAGGCAATTGAATTTTTCTTTAGTTTGGATAACCTTGCAGGTCACAAAGCCTACCTGAAAAAATGGTATAAAATAGCCTTGTCAGAAGATAACCGTGTAAGTGATGTTGCCGATTATTTTTTCCTTTATAACCAGTTTACAAAATTGCTTAATACCGGCTATTTAATTGCAAGCAAAAAACTAATTTATCAGGAAGACTTGCCCGAAGGCCTGGTTGCCACGAAAGGGCGTTTCATATCAAACGATGTGTATAATGAGGGGCTCTGCGAAGTAAATACACTCCCTGCCGAACATATCGAAAACCCTTACCGGTTTGTGGAGTCTTTTTTTGTTCCTGAAAAAATTAAACAGTTGCGCTTAGGGCTTTTAGAATGGCTGTATGCAGCATTTAGTACCGGGAGCAGCATTAAATTGATGGATAAGGAATTTTTATTTGAGCAGTATGAAGCCATGCTGATGATCGTGGAAGCTTTTTTTCTGATCATCGGAAATCCTTCACTAAGTGATGATGTTAAAGCGGAAAGGAGGCCTTTATGCGCAATAAATTTTTAAACCTTAGCCATTATGCCGTAAAAGAAGAAACTGTTATGCGCTTGTTAAAGGGTGTAACAGCGGCGGTACCCACTCAGTATATTTATCTCCACACCCACTTTTTTGCCGGTAAAGCGGTGCAGGAAATGCTGATTATGGTTTCGATTAAACATGTACGTATTTTGAACGAGTTAACACCAGTACTAAATATTGTATTTACCGGGCAAATGGAATTTAGTTACCGGGTTTTTCATGTACACGAGGTTGAGCAGGCTTTGCTGGATGGGAGTTTGTTTTTTTACTATGCCACTGGGGCTCAAAACGCTTTATTCAGTAAATCTGGAAGTTTTCTCGATCGTGGAACAGCTCACCTCCTTGCAGATCGGGTTAAAAGCATCTATCGACAAGAAATTAATAAAGCCAACCAATTTTTATCGGGTGCAAAGTTCTATTTTAAACAACAAAATTTCGAATACTGCACTTTTATGCTGCACGAGGTTTTCGATTTAACGTACCGGGCCGTTGAAGTTTTGGTGATGGGAAAGGATAAAAAAACACACCGCATCAAAGCCCATCAACTGTATATTAAAGCTTACGTAAAACAGCTGTCTGAGCTATTTAGCGATGATGAGGAAGAACTTTGCCTGTTGCATTTGCTTGATGAGGCTTACCTGGCTGTTCGGTATGAAAACAATTACCAGATTGGTGAACCAGATGTAATACGCCTGTTTGAAAAACTAGATTTATTGCACCATGTTGCAGAACAGGTATATCAGGCAATTATGAACAATCATTTCGATCAGCAGGTTACGGAAAGGTTTACTGGTTAATCATTGCTCATGAACTCACTCGGGGTTTTGCCGAAATGTTTTTTAAACTCTGAGCTAAAATATTTCCGGTCGTTAAAACCTACTGAATAAGCAATCTCGGCAATATTTCCTGTACCCTGTTTAAGTAATTGAGCGGCTCTTTTTATCCGCAACGATTTAATAAAGTCGTTTACGGAAAGGTCGGTCAGTGCCCTTATTTTTTTATATAACACAGGTTGGCTCATCCCAACTTCTGCTGATAAGGTAGGTACATCAAAATCAGGATCGGCAATCCGGTCTTCGATAAGTTGAATAATTTTATTTAAAAAATGCTGCTCGGTGGTATTAATCACCATGTTTCTGGGCTCGAGCGTAATTACCTGTGCAAATTTTTTTTTAACGGTTTCCCGGGCATTTAACAGGTTTTGAATGTTCAGTTCGAGTATCTTTAAGTTAAATGGCTTCATAATATAGGCATCAGCTCCGTTTTCGAAACCGTTTACCTGGTGTACGTAAGCCGATCTTGCCGTTAATAAAACTACCGGGATATGGCTGGTTCGCTCATCTGTTTTAAGTTTCCGGCATAATTCTAAGCCATCCATTACGGGCATCATTACATCGCTGATAATTAAATCGGGAATCAGATCTAAGGCGCATTCTAGTCCGGTTGCCCCGTTTTCGCGCTCATATATCTGATATGAAGGGCTTAAAGCCTGTTTAATAAAGGTTCTCACGTCTTCGTTATCTTCTACCAGTAAGATGCTGTTCTTTTTGTTTTTCCCTGAATCATCCTGCAGTACATCATCCTCCTTAATCTGTTCGGTTACCTGCGTTGTAGTACTAAGGCTGTAATTTAAGGCATCGTCGTAATAAACATAATCGGGAATAAAATCGGATGGATTAAAATGTTCTTTTCCTGTTTTTAAACTTACAGTGAAAGCCGTATTGCCAAAGGCCTTATCATTTTTAGGGGTACTTTCGAAACTAATCTGGCCATGATGCAGTTCTACAATGCTTTTAGAGAACGATAAGCCCAAACCTGTACCAATGGTGGTAGTGGCATTGGCCTGATAAAAATTGGTGAATAAACTGGCCTGGTTCTCCAAAGGAATACCCTTGCCATTATCGCAGATTTTAATATTAACCAATTGCTTTTCTGTTTCTATTTTTAGGCTGATTTTTCCGTTTACAGGTGTAAACTTAAAGGCATTTGAAAGTAGGTTAAACATCACTTTTTCCATTTGAACCTTATCAAAATAAAGCTCAATTGCTGCCTGTGTGGTTTCGAACTGGTAATCGATGTTTTTAGAAATCGCCATGTTCTGAAAAGCCAGAAATATTTCCCTGCAGAATTTTACCACATCACCAGGACTTACATGTAAGGCCATTTTTCCGCTTTCTGCCTTTCTAAAGTCGAGCAGTTCGGTAACTAAGTTCATCAAACGGTCGGCATTATTTTTTATCGGTTGCAGATCCCGGTTCAGGGCAGGATCGTCTTTAGCGTTTTCGATCAACTTATCTAACGGACCAACGATGAGGGTTAAAGGCGTGCGTATTTCGTGAGAAATATTGGTAAAAAACTCTAGCTTATGTTCATTAATTTCTTTTTCTTTTTTAAGTACGGCTTTTATCAACAAGTAACGTATAAATACAAAGGAAATGGCTGCAAAAGCACAAAAGTAAAACAGATAGGCCCACCATGTTCTGTAAAATGGCGGCAGAATTTTGATATCTAAGGTGCTGGTTTCATTGGTCCAAAGGCCATCGTTATTACTTCCTTTAACCATAAGTGTATAGTTTCCGGGCGAGAGGTTGGTATAACTGGCTGAGGGGATATCTACATAGTTCCAGTTTTTTTCAAAGCCTCCCAGTTTATAGGCATAACGGTTTTTATCGGATTTAATAAAGTTGAGTAGCGTAAAATCAATTGAAAATACATTCTGATCTGATTCGAAGGTAATTGATTTAATGGTGCTGATGTTTTGTTTAAGTAAACCATCTCCGGTATGCAGTGCTATGGGTTTATTAAACAGTTTTAATCCTGTAAAAATAACTGGTGGGGTGTTTTTGTTCTCTTTGATTTCATTGGGAAAAAAGCTCACCATTCCACTTAATCCACCAAAGAAAAAGGCACCTTTACTGTCTCTCAAAAATGACTTGTAATTAAATTCGTTGCCCGGCAGTCCATCTTTAATGTTGTATGTTTTAAAAGTTTTCTGCCTGGGGTTGTATTTACATAAACCTTTGTCGGTAGTTATCCAAAGGTTATTAAAATCATCTTCCAGTATGCCCATGATGTTGTTGCTGGGTAAGCCATCAAATGTGGTCATTCTAGAATAGCTATGGCGACCAGGGTTGAGCCTAAACAAACCGTTATGCGAAGTGCCCATGAGCAAATAACCAGCTTTATCGGTAGTTAAGCAAGTGATTTCGTTATATTTCAAAATTTCCGGATCGGCAGCAACGCGGCTAATAAACCGCTGGCTATCTTTTTTCAACTGGTAAAGACCTGAGTTGGTCGCTACCCAAAGGCATCTTTTGGCATCTTCAAAAATGTAATGCACCGCATCGGTTAAGCCGTTTACCCGGTTGCGGATAAATTTACCGGTAGTACTGTTAAAGCTATTTAAGCCACCGTTGGTGCCTACCCAAAAGCGCCCATAACTATCTTCAAAAAGGGCTGTAATTTCATCATTGCTAATGGATGAGGTATCGTTTTTGTGCTTGGTATATCTGACAAAAGTTTTGGTTTCTGGTTGAAAAAGGTTTAACCCTCCATAATGTGTTCCTACCCAAATTCTGTTTTTTTTATCCCGTATAACCGATTTTACCAAATTTGCACTTAAGCTTTTGGGATCGTTCGGGTTATTTTTATAACGGGTAAAAGTATCGTTTTTTCTATCGTAGTAATTTAACCCTTCGCCTTCGGTACCAATCCAGAGGTTTTGGTGCTGATCTTCCATGATCGAGCTGACTACGTTGCTGCTTAAGCCATTTGGCGCTGTAGTGCTTCTATAAACCTTAAAGGGTGTATAATTGGGATATACCATATTAATGGCTCCATAATAGGTGCCTACCCATATTATGCCCTGCCGGTCCTGATAAATATCGTAAACAGAGTTTTGGCTCAGGCTGGTTGGATCTTCGGGGATATTATGCAGGGAACTGAAGTTTTTAGTGGCAGGATTGTAGATGTTAATACCATGTAATGTTCCAATCCATAGTTTACCTTCCTGATCCATCATAATTTTGCGGACGTTATTGCTGCTAATTCCTGCTGGGTTAAGACTGGAGTATTGGTAGCTCGTAATGGTTTCCGTGCTGAGGTTTAACTTGCTTACACCCGTTTGTTTGGTGCCGATCCATAAATTATTTTCTCGGTCTTCAACCATGGTTGTAATGTGGTTATCAATCGCTTTGTTCAGCTCTTCGCTAAAATCTTTAAAATACCTGAGGTGTATTTTCCCATCTTTAAAGCGCATGTTTACTAAACCATAAGTTGTACTTAACCATAATGTTCCGTTATGGTCTTCTGTAATGGCATAAATTTGCTGGCGTTGCTTTTGCTTATCTAAAAAGCGTTTAAACTTATACTTTCCATTGGTGCTGAGCAGGTTTAAACCATTTGTGGTACCGATCCAAACGCGGTTCTTTTTGTCCTGAAAAATGCAACTTATTCCAGCATTACTAATGCTATTGGGATCTTTACTGTTGTGCACATAGTGGTCGAAGTTATCATCCCCTTCATTATATTTATTCAGCCCATTTGAGGTGCCAATTAATAATGTTCCATCTTTTAACGCTAAAATAGACGAGAGAAATGACGCATTGCTTAAACTTTTCTCATTATTTTCTTCGTGATAATATACCTTGAAAGATTTAGAATCGTATTTATTTAACCCGAACCGGGTGCCAAACCAGATAAAACCCCTGGCATCTTGAGCAATAGATAATACCGAACTTTGTGTGAGCCCGTTTTCTACATTGAGGTGTTTAAAAGCATATTTGTTTTGAGCATTACTTACAATGATAAAAAATACTAAAGTAAATGTTTGCAGGTATTTCATGTTGGCAGAAAGTGAGGGATGTTTAGCTTTTACCTGATTAAAAGTACAAAATGTTTCTATTATAAAAATCAAATACGTTTGGCAAAGCAATTTTAACACTTTATCTGATTATTTGCCTTGTTTAATGCTGTTTTCTGCCTTTATTTAGGATTTTTATACCTATTTGTTTAGGATTTTACCCCCTTCTTTTTTTCGCTTCTAAATAGATTTGACCCTATGCATTTGTAACTGATTGCATTGTGATAACCAAATATTTAATAACCAAAATTTATCCGTAAGTAAAGCGAATGCCCTGCCATTCCTTAACACCGGACAAGCAACTAGCCAACAAACAAGAACTATATGAGGAAAACTTACTTTAAGCAATTAATGCTTTTTTCGTTAACCGTATACGCTGTATGCCCAGGTGTGGCCAATGCAAATACCATACGAGTCAAAAGCCATGTAAAGGGAAAAATTGGGTTTACTAAAAACCATAGGTTGGAAGTAACTGGAACGGTGACCGATAACTTTGGTAATCCATTGTTTGGTGTAAAGGTTTCGATTAAAGAAACCGGAACCAGTGTTTCTACCGATAAAAACGGGAAGTATAAAATAAGTGCTGTAGAAGGCGATGTTTTAGTCTTTACGCTTAACGGCTATCTGGTAAAAGAGGTAGAAGCGAATCAGGCTTTATTGAACGTGAGTTTAGGCGAAAGTCAAAAACGCCAGGCTACTACACCCGTATTATATGGCGAACAAAGCGTAACAACCAACCTGCAATCTACTTCAACCGTTTATAACAGCGATTTAATTAAGGTTCCGGTAGCCGGAATAAATAATGCATTATCTGGTAGATTGGCTGGTTTGTATACTTTACAAAGCAGCGGCAGGCCGGGTGCCGATGGAACAAGTATTACAGTTAGGGGAAATGTACCATTAGTTTTAGTTAATGGCGTGCCGAGAGATTATCCTTCTATCGACCCTGAGGAAATAGAATCTGTAACTATTCTAAAAGATGGTTTATCTACGGTAATGTTAGGGCAGCAATCTTCTAACAGTGTAGTGATGATAACCACACGTAAGGGGGAAGTTGGAAAACAGCGGATCTCGTTAACCGCACAGGCAGGTTTACAATCGGCTATTAAATTGCCCCAGCCCTTAGGTGCTTTTGATTACGCTACTCTATACAATGAAGCATTGGCAAACGATGGAAAAGCACCACGTTATACTGCTGCTGATTTAAATGCCTGGGCAACCGGATCGGACCCTGTATTTCATCCTGATGTAGATTGGTATGGGACGATCTTAAAACCAAATACAGTTTTTAGCCGGTATAATTTAAATACCTATGGTGGAGGTAATTCTACAAGATATTTTCTTGACGTAGATTATCTCAATCAGAGCGGTATCCTTAAACAGGATGATCAAAATACTTACAGTACCAATACCGATTATAAAAGGTACTTGGTTCGTACGAATATCGATATAGATATTACGCCTACAACTTTATTAAACTTAAACTTATTTGGTCGCATCCAAAATGGCAACCAGCCAGGCGGAGCAGGGGCCAATACTGCCATTTTTACGACTGGTACAACCTTATCAAACTTTGGTGGTAATAATATTTTTGCGCAACTGGCTGCTACACCAAATAATGCTTATCCTGTTTTTAATCCTAATGGCTCGCTGGCTGGTAGTTCTGATTATCAAACCAATTTATGGGCAGCAACAACACGCTCTGGTTATTTTTATAACAGTACAAGAGATGTTTCTGCGGATATCTCTTTACGGAAAACGCTCGATAATGTAACCAAAGGTTTATGGTTAAAAGCCCTGGCCAGTTTTAATACCAGTGTATCAGAAAACATTATCCGCACCAAACAGTATGCGGTTTACAAACTGGCGAGTACCAATCCTGATGTATATCAGAAATTTGGTGTAGATGGTCAGCAGATTAATCTTTCTACCAATTCTGGTCAGAGCAGAAATTTATTTGTTGATTTTTCTGCCGGGCTAGATAAAACTTATGGTAATCACAGTATTAATGCACTTTTAAAATACAATTCGCAAAGTGCGCAAACGGCCAATCAAATCCCAATGATCTTTAGTAATTTATCCGGAAGGCTAGATTATAACTATAAAGAAAAGTATTTGGCTGAGGTTGCTTTAAGTTATAGCGGCTTAAACAGATATGAGGAGGGCAATCGCTTTGGGTTCTTTTATGGCTTTGGTTTAGGATGGAATATTGCGAAAGAGGATTTTTTAAAAGATACCAAATGGCTAAATGCGCTTAAAGTAAGAGCCAACTATGCCTATACAGGTAATGCAAATGCTGGTTATTTTGCTTATAAGCAATATTATGTAACGGGTGGTACTTACAATTATGGCACCACGCCAACAGCAATCGCCGGAACAACAGAAGGTACATTGGCTAACCTGAACATTACCTGGGAGAAAGCAAACCAATATAACTTTGGTATTGATGCAAGTTTGTTTAACAACAAGCTCTCCATCGCTGCTGATTATTTCAATAATGAGAATTTTGATCTGGTCCAAACCAGAGGAAGGAGTTCGGCATTATTGGGTACTTCCTATCCTGCAGAAAACATAGGCATCAACAGATATTCGGGGGTAGAGTTCGACCTGAAGTACAGCAATAATATCGGTAACTTTAACTATTACATTGCTCCGAATGTTTTCTCGCTCCAAAAAATCATTCAATATCAGGATGAGATCGATAGGCCATACCCATGGATGGTTAGAACAGGGCAGCGCGAAGATCAAACCTTTGGTTATATCGCCGATGGTTTGTTTCAAAACCAGGCCGAGATTAATTCAAGTGCAAAAATACAAGGCTACAGCCCGGTACCAGGCGATATTAAATATAAAGATTTAAATAACGATGGCATTATCAACGAGCTTGATATTCAGTCACTCAAAAACAATAATCCAATCTGGTTTTATGGTTTAAATTTAGGTTTTAGCTATAAAGGTTTCGATTTTTCTGCCCTGCTACAGGGTGTTCAAAACCGTTATGTTTATGTTTCCGGCTCAACAGAATGGGCATTCCAGAACAATGGTTTAGGACAGGCATTTGAACAAAATCTTGGCCGATGGACACCTGCCACGGCAGGCACTGCCACACAGCCGCGCTTAACTATTGGTTCAAACCCGAATAACGAAGCCGTCTCATCATACTGGTTGCACGATGGAAGTTATGTACGCCTAAAAAATGTTGAGTTAGGATATACACTTCCGAAACTGCTCACCAGTAAACTAAAACTGGCTTCAATCCGCTTTTTTGTAAATGCTGTAAACGCAGTTACATTATCAGCTTATAATAGGGTAGATCCTGAGGTTTACGGAAATGGTTATCCGCTGCAAAGAGTGGTTAACGCTGGTTTAAATGTGAAATTTTAATGCTGGGTTGATATGAAAGTTCACGGCGTTCAGGGGAATTCTGAATCATGAGCATTTCATCACCATTAAAAACAAATTAGAAACAGATGAAAATTAAGATAAAAGAAATAGTTGGTGTTTTAGCCATTACCATCATTGGTTTTACGGCATGTAAAAAGCCACTATACGAAACAGAGCCAACCAGTCAGGATATTACTTACGTTTTCGATAAAACAGACTCGCTGGGCATACAGGCCAAAACATTTTTAGCAGATATTTATTCTTATCTGCCAAATGGATACAATAGAATAGGCAATGATGTATTAGATGCAGCTTCTGATGATGCCATTAGTTCATCGCCAGCAAGCACCATCGAGTATTTTGTTAACGGCCGTATTTCTGCCGTGGCTACTGTAGATAACTCGTGGGACAATAATTACAAAACCATTAGAAGGGCCAATATATTCCTGGCCAATATTGATGTGGTGCCATTAAATCAAAAAGGATTAAAAGTGTTCTGGAAATCGGAAGCCAGAATACTTAGAGCAATTGCTTATTTCGAACTGATTAAACGTTTTGGTGGTGTACCATTATTGGGTGATAAGGTTTTAGGCCTAGATGATAATATTCAATTGCCCAGAAATACTTACGCTGAATGTGTAAAATATGTGGTTGATGAATGTGATGCTTTAAAGGCTATCGCCAGACCCGATAACACGCTGGCTGCTGACGAAGATTATGGAAGGGTAACCCAGGGCGTTGCACTTGCCTTAAAAGCACGAATTTTATTATACGATGCCAGTCCATTAAACAATCCAACTAACGATTTAACCAAATGGGCTGCGGCAGCACAGGCGGCTAAAGATGTAATGAACCTGAATATATTTTCATTAACTGCCGCTTATACTTCGGTTTTTAACACACGTAAAAATAGTGAGGTTATTCTTGCCTACCAGCGAGCAGTAACTTTCGATCTCGAAACCAGGAATGCACCTGTCGGATATACGGCTACCAATGCATCGGGTTCTGGTTACACCAGCCCTACGCAAGAACTGGTTGATGCTTTTGATATGGCTAATGGTAGAGCGATAAGTGATCCGGCATCAGGATATAATGCCGCAGATCCTTACACAGGCAGAGATCCAAGGTTTTACAGAACTATTTTTCACAACAACGCAAAATGGTTAAATAGAATAATCCAAACCTATGATGGAGGTTTAGACAGACCTGGAAGTGCGGTAAACGTGCAAACCCGGACCGGTTATTACATGCGTAAATTTTTGAACGAAACTTTTGAAAGTGCTTCGGTTTACAGCAATCAAACACACAATTTCCCGATTTTCAGGTATGCCGAAATTCTGCTCAATTATGCCGAGGCCATGAACGAAGCTGCAGATAATGCCGTAAACAGAACTGAAGCTTTTAACCAGTTAAAAGCTTTAAGGTTAAGGGCGGGTATTGCGATAGGCAGCACAGCAGGATATCAACATGGATTAAAAACCACTATGACCCAGGCCGAAATGAGAGAGGCGATCAGACATGAACGTAGGGTGGAAATGGCTTTCGAAGAGCAGCGTTTTTGGGATATACGCAGATGGAAAATAGCCGGAACCGTATTGAATGGCACTTTGCATGGCATGCAGATTATCAAAAATGCAAATGGCACATTCTCTTATACTCAAACAAATGCGCTCAATGTGTCGTTCGATGCCGCTAAGATGTATCGTTATCCAATTGCAGCCAGCGAGGTGAACAAGAACAGAAACTTAACACAAAACCCAGGCTGGTAATTGGAGATTCTAAAAATTGTTAAATGATAACCATACCTATTATGCAAAAAATATTATATAAATTATTAATCCTTTTTACCCTTTTGCCCGGCATTTCTTTGGCGCAAACGGTTATTAGAGGAACTGTAGTCGACAATTCGGGGCCCTTACCTGGTGCTACAATTGTAGAAAAGGGCTTAACCAATAATGGAGCCGTAAGTGATGGTGAAGGTAAATTTCAATTTACTTTAAAAGGCACCTCAAAAACCCTTATTGTTAAATCAATCGGTTACTTAACCCAGGAGGTTAATGTTGCTGGAAAAACAGTAGTATCCATCAATTTAAAGGCCGATACTAAGGGCCTGGATGAAGTGTTGGTTGTTGGTTTTGGTAAGCAAAAGAAAATTACCAATACCGGGGCTATCAGTTCGATTTCGGCATCAGAGATTAAACAGAATCCAAGTGCAAGTATCCAGAATACCCTCGCAGGGCGATTACCCGGTTTTACTTCACAACAAAGAAGTGGCCAACCTGGAGCAGACGGGGCAGCTTTCTTTATCCGTGGCGTAAGTACTTATGCCGGTAGTACCTCTCCTTTAATTATTGTTGATGATGTGGAATATGATTATAACCAGGTTTCCGATATCGATCCCAATGAAGTAGAAACTGTTTCCATTTTAAAAGATGCCTCCACCACTGCTGTTTATGGAATTAAAGGTGCGAATGGCGTATTGGTGATCACCACTAAAAGAGGATTAGCCGGTAAACCACGAATTAATCTAAAGTCGGAGGCAGGTTATCAGATGGATGTAAATACTCCTGAATTCTTAAATTCTTATGAGGCTAAATTATTAAACAATGAGGCACTCAGAAATTCGGGCGATTTAACCAATAAAGCTTATGCTACAGACGCCGATTTGGCTGCTTACCGAGATCATACCGATCCTTATGGACATCCTGATATTGATTGGTGGAAAACCATTTTTAAACCAGGTGCTATGATTACCAGGCAGAACCTCGATTTTCAGGGTGGTACAGAAAGTGTAAAATACTTTGTATCGGCAGGTTATTTATGGCAGAATGGTAATGTAAGGGATTTTAGTTCAGATAACGGTGTAAATAGTAATTTCTATTACAAACGTTATAATTTTAGATCGAACTTAGATATTCAGGCAACCAAAACCTTAAGTATCCGCTTAGATTTAACCGGACGTTTCGGCGAAACCAACCAGCCTTTTAATTCACAACAGGGCAATGCCTATTATGCAAACGGAAATGGTATTGTTGGCGAAATTTACAGTGGTGGTTATTTACCACCCTGGGCTTTCCCGGTTACCAACCCAAATGGCTCGTACCCATACAACCCTTTGTTAACCAATGCAAATACCAGTATTATTGGCCGTTTGGCAGAGTCAGGCTATTCGAGAACTTTTGATAATGACCTGAATATTGTTTCGAGCGCCAGTCAGAAGTTAGATTTTATTACACCTGGTTTGGCGGCTAAAGTATTACTATCATATGCAAGTGCCCAAAGTTATAGCGTAAGTGCAAGTAGGACCGCATTACCTTATTACTTATATAATTCGGCTACGGGGCTTTACCTGCCATTAAATGCTACGCAGTACCGTACTCCGCCATTTGCAGCAGGATACAGCAATACCAGTATTTTCCGTACCTTAAGTACACAATCATCTTTAAATTACGATCGCAATTTTGGCGACCACCGTGTATATGGTTTGATATTGTATAACGATAACCGTGTAATTAATTCCACTACTACAGGTGATGCCAATCAAGGTCCAGGAGTGCCAACAGTAATTACAGGAACAACGCTTAGGGGTGGTTACGATTACAAAAACAAATATCTGATTGAATTTAACGCCGCCTACAATGGTACCGACCGTTTTACAGGTTCGAAAACCAAAGGTTGGTTCCCTGCTGCATCGATAGGCTGGAATATTTCTGAAGAGAAATTTTTCTCGGATAATATCAAGTTTATAGATTTATTTAAAATCAGAGCATCATATGGTATGGTGGGATCGGATGATATTGGTGGGGCGAAAAAATTCCTTCAGCTATATACTTTAGGAACGGGTTCTTACAATTTTGGTACATCACCTACCTCATATAACGGCATTACCGAGGGTAGTTTAGGAAACCTGGATGTAACCTGGGAGAAAGAAAAGAAACTTGATGTGGGTATTGACCTGAACATGTTTAAAGGTAAGCTAAAAATTACTGCCGATTATTTCAACAACGACAGGTACGATATTTTAACCACCAGACAAAGTGTTCCCTTTACCATTGGGGTAGGTTTACCACCGGTTAACCTGGGTAAAGTAAATAACAGAGGTTTTGACGGAGAGGTAAGCTACAACGAAAAAATTAACGATTTCTCGGCAGGGGTTAGGTTAACCTTTTCTTATGCCAAGAATAAAATCCTGTATCAAGATGAAGCACAGCCTGCTTATCCCTGGTTAGCGGCTACAGGCAACCCAATTGGTCAGTATTTTGGATGGCACTTTTTAGGCTTTTATACTGCAGCAGAAATCGCCGATCCTAATGTGGCCAAACCAACAACAGCAGTCGGTCCAGGTGATATGAAATATCAGGATTTGAATGGGGATAAAATTATTGATGATACCGATAAAGGGGTAATTGGCAAACCAAACCTGCCAAACACTACCTATGGGGCAAACTTTAATTTCGGGTATAAAAACTTTTATCTGAATGTATTTTTCCAGGGTTCATATGGTTATAGTACCCGTTTCCACTCGGAGACTATTACTCCTGGAAACTCGAACTATCAGCCGATACATTTGCAACGCTGGACACCAGAAACAGCTGCTACAGCTATCTTTCCACGATTGGGTGGTAATGCGGTAACCAATTTTCCAAACGCAACCAACAATTTCTCTGATTTTTGGACGAGAGACAATTATTATGTGCGTTTAAAAACGGCAGAAATCAGCTACCTGTTTCCAAATGCATTGGCTAAAAAACTACGCCTTTCTGCAATAAGGCTATATGCCAATGGTAACAACCTGCTTACCTGGACCAACGTAACCGACCTTTACCAGGTAGATCCTGAAAATGGAAACAGTACCACAACGGTAATCAGTGTTTATCCAACCCAGCGTATTTATAATCTTGGATTAAATGTTACATTTTAATTAAATGATCATGAAACCATCATGGGCATGCTGTTTAAAAATAGTGATGAATATGCCCATGATAGCTTCATCAACTAGAAAATAAATCATTATACAGATGAAAAAGAAAATTTCCATCATAGCCTTATTTGCGCTTATCATCATCAGCTATTCCTGTAAAAAAGGAGGCTTATTGGATGAGAGTACTTTAACTACCTTAAACGAAGAAACTACCTTTGCCGACAGTATAAATACCCAGGCGTTTTTAACGCGCATCTATCAGCAGGTTGGCTTTCAATATGATATTCAGTACCTTGATGCCGGTGGGCATTCGGGTGCGGCTGATGAAGGTGTTGCGGGCCGTTACAACGGTACCCAAAATTCAGCAGTGGTTATTGCCTTTGGTCTGGTGTCTAAAAGCTCAACCAATAGCGATTTTACCGGTATGTGGTCGGTTCCTTATCAAAATATCAGAAGGGTAAATGTACTTCTGCAGAATATTGGTGGTGCACCATTAAGTGCAGCAACCAAAAAAGGCATGATTGCCGAAGCCAGGTATTTAAGAGCCTGGTATTATTTCCTGTTGATCAGGGCTTTTGGAGGTGTACCATTACTGGGTGATAAGGTTTATGATATTACCGAGGATTTTAACTTGAAAAGATCAACCTACCAGGAGTGTGTAAATTATATCGTTTCAGAATGCGACGCGGCAAAAGCAGATTTACCGACCAATGTAACCATTGTAACCTCTCAGCCCCAAAATTATGGTCGTATTACCCAGGGAACCTGCATGGGTTTAAAATCGCGTGTTTTACTATATGCCGCAAGTCCTTTATTTAACGGTGGTCAACTTGCTACGGGAGGTGAAGTGCGTGAGCTAACAGGTTATGCTGCTTACGATAAAGAACGCTGGAAAAAGGCTGCCGATGCTGCATTGGATATTATCAATACCGGTAACTATTCTTTATATGTAGATAATGGTGCGGCAAGCGGTACAACCAACAGAAACGGATATGGCTTTTATAAGGTTTTTCAGATGCGGGTAAACAGCGAATACCTGTTTGCGGCAATGAGGGGTGCACAACGTGAGTTTGAAACTTTTTTACTGCCACAGAGCAGATCTGGTGGTTATGCCTTTACGGTAAGCCAGCAAACAGTAGATAAGTTTCCGATGATTAATGGTAAAGCCATTAATGAAGCAGGTTCTTTATACGATCCGGCCAATCCTTACGCCAACCGTGATCCCCGTTTTGCCAATTCTGTCATTTATAACGGAGCACCCTGGATTTTAAGCGGTAATAATGCTGCTCCGGTAAATACTTATGTAGGTTCTGGCACAACAGACGCTGTAAGTGGGCCGCTTGGATTTAATACGGGTTACTTTCCACGTAAATATCTGTTAGAAAATTCTACAGGGAATGGAGAGCGGTGCTGGGGGCTAATCCGATATGCAGAAATTTTATTGAATTATGCTGAAGCCCTTAACGAGTATAGTGGACCAGTAGCAGAAGTGTACGCCCAGCTAAGGAAAATAAGAGAGCGTGCTGGTATTACTGCAGGTACAGATGGTAATTATGGAATTAAGGCCGATGCTACACAAGATGAAATGCGCACCATTATACAAAAAGAACGCGATGTAGAATTGTTTATGGAAGAACACCGTATGTGGGATGCCAGAAGATGGAAAACAGCTGCGGTTGATTTTGAAAAACCAATACGTGGCGTTAAGATTACCAAAACAGGCAATACTTATAGCTACGAATATGTAGATGTGCGTGAACATCATTTTCCAGCCAACTATGGTTTATTCCCGATGTTGGCTTCAGAAATCGCAAAAAATACCGCATTGATCCAAAATCCAGGCTGGTAAAAAATATGAAACATCAGTTCAGTCTGATAAAAAATGGTTAGTATCGTTAGTTTGGGGCCACCTTGCCTGGCTTGGTGGCTTTTTTAAATGTTAAAATTTATTATTGAAGCGAAAATTAAATAGAAATGCCGTTTAACAAATTAAGATACACCCGTAGCTTACTGAAAGCATACCTCTCTGTATCCTTGCTGATATTGCCTTTCATTACCTGTGTGGCGCAAATACCAGCTAATGAGGTAAACTGGCCTGTTTTTATGGCCAGGCAAAACTTAAAATGGGATCATCTTGGTAAAGATTATTACAGTGGTATTATTCTGGGTAACGGGTTGCTCGGTACCAATATTTATAAAGAAAACGACAGTCTAATCCGTTTCGATATTGGCAGGAGTGATGTGGTCGATCACCGCGAAAAACTGATGCCTGCCGCAGGTAAATTGTATACGCAATCGCGTCTGCCCATCGGTTATTTTACGCTTAAAACTGAAGGTAAAATAACAGGTGCCAAAATTGAGCTCGATATTTACAATGCCGAAGCCAAAGGCAGCATATCTACAACGCAGGGAACAATCTCCTTTACGGCCTTTGTTGCAGTCAATCAAAATGTAATTAGTATTTCGGTTAATGCCACGCAGCAAGAAAAAGTTTCAGCCTGGAAATGGAACCCGGGTAAAAGTATCAGCCCGAGATACCTGCAAGGCTACCCGACAGATAAACCTGCAAACTATCCCGAAAACCCGCCTGTAAAAATTTCGACTGAAAACGGTTATACTTTTTGTAATCAACCCTTATTCAATAATGGTGGTTATACCACAGCTTATCAAATTAGTGGTCATGCCAGTGCTGGTAAACTGCTGGTGAGTGTGGGCTACGATGGATATAATAATCTTGATGAAACTCAAGAAGCCTTAAC
Source organism: Sphingobacteriaceae bacterium GW460-11-11-14-LB5 (assembly GCA_002151545.1). NCBI lineage: Bacteria > Pseudomonadati > Bacteroidota > Sphingobacteriia > Sphingobacteriales > Sphingobacteriaceae > Sphingobacteriaceae bacterium GW460-11-11-14-LB5. The sequence goes on from CP021237.1 coordinate 176,380, forward strand.
TAACCTTAAAAACTTTAATTCCGGTAAGGAAGCTATTGTAGCACACCGCAATTGGTGGCATCGCTATTATCAGCAGAGTTTTGTTGCCCTGCCCGATAAACGCATGGAAAATTTTTATTGGATACAGCTTTATAAACTCGCTTCGATAACCCGTGCAGATAAACCCATAGCCGACTTAATGGGTCCCTGGACAAGTGCTACACCCTGGCCAGCCATCTGGTGGAATTTAAATACCCAGCTTACTTATTCGCCAATTTTTACGGCCAATCATTTAGAATTAGGCGAATCGTTGTTTAAGGCCTTAAATGTTCATCAGCAAAACTTAATCAACAATGTTCCGGCGCAATGGCGTAATGATGCTGCTGCCATAGGAAGGAGCTCTTCTTACGATCTGGTCAGCCCAATTACGGAAGCAGAGATTAACAAAGGGACTTTTGAGCCTGCAAACCTCACCTGGATGTTATATTATTATTACCAGTATTATGTCTATAATAAAGATGAGCAGACCCTCCGCACTAAAATTTATCCTTTATTAAAAAGATCGGCAAATTTTTTAATTCATCAGCTTAAGCAAGATGAAAAGGGGATTTATCATTTTCCAATGTCTCATTCTCCGGAATACAAAAATGCAGAAGATGCAAATTATACCTTATCGAGTTTAAGCTGGGCTTTGCAAACTTTAATTAAGGTAAATAAAGCACAGCAGTTAAAAGATGCCGACGCCGATAAATGGAACTTGATATTGAAAAACCTGGCACCATTTCCCGTTGGAGATACCGGGTTTTTGATTGGTAAAGACGTGCCGTTAAACAGCTCGCACAGGCATTATTCACACTTACTGATGATTTACCCATATAATCTGGTGAATTGGGAGCAGCCAGAAAATAAGGAACTGATCAGCTTATCTTTAAAAAACTGGCTTTCTTATAAAATTGCGCTTGCTGGATTTTCTTTTAGCGGTGCGGCCTCCATTTATGCCGGTATGGGAAATGGCGATATGGCTTACCAGTGGTTAAATGAACTGTTCGATCGTTTTATGCAGGTCAATACCCTGTACCGCGAATCAGGGCCGGTTATCGAAACACCATTGGCTGCAGCAACATCGGTGCAGGAAATGCTGATCCAAAGCTGGGGAGATAAAATCAGGATTTTCCCGGCCATTCCATCCAGCTGGAAAAATGTGTCGTTTAAGCAGCTTAGGGCAGAAGGTGCTTTTTTGGTCAGCGCAGATATGCAAAATGGCGAGACAAAAAACATTAAAATAAACAGTTTAAAGGGAGGGAGCTTAACATTAGTGAGCAACATGGGTAAATTCTCCATCCGGTCGAATAAGCGGAGTAAAGTAGGTTATCAGCTCTTTAAAGAAGGCGAAAGAATCAAAATTGAAATTAAAAAAACCATAATTGGAGAAACCATACAGCTGGTTTCTGCTAGCTTTGAAGAAAAACAAGCGCCAGATTTTCCTTATAGTCAATATCAAAACTGGTTCTGGGGCTTAAATAAAAAATAATGATGTTTGCCGTAAATAAAAAAACAAACGACAAAATAAAGTTTCACCAAAAAGTTAGACTTGGATTCCTGGCGGGATGCTTAGTGCTGATGAGTATATCATCGAAAGCACAAAACGAACCTTTTAATATTATTCTGCAACGGATTAATCAAGATTTGCAGACTTTTGTTAAAGATAAGCCCCTGGCTGATGAGGTTAGCCAGCACCTTAAAAATCTAAATACTGATGGCAGCTGGCAGGATGTTAATTATGCCGATGCCCAATATGATCCCTTAAAACGGATTAAAGATATGGCAACGGTTTATATCCGCCCATCGAACAAGCTGTATAATAACGCGGCGCTCCATAGCGCGATTGTTCAATCGTTACAGAACTGGCTGGATAAAAACCCGAAGAACAAAAACTGGTGGTACAACGATATTTTTTATCCGCAAGCGATCGGGCAAACCTTGATATTGATGCGCAGTGCAAAAACAGGACTTCCTCCAGCCTTAGAGAATGCATTGATTAAACGGATGATCAGAAAGTTAAGAGTTGGTGATGGTGCCAACACTTCTGATGAGGCGTTACATTATTTATACCGGGCCTGTTTAACCCAGAATAAGGCGACCCTAGATTCTGCGGCGAAATATCTCTTCGAACCTATTGCGATAATCGACGGAAAAGAAGGTGTTCAGGTTGATGGCAGTTATTACCAACATGGAAAACAACAGGCCATTGCCAGTTATGGAAGGGTGTTTGCCGGAAATTCGGTTAATGCGGCTTTTTATTTAAGGGAAACGGAATATGCTTTGCCGAAAGATCAGTTGGCTATTCTGGTCAATTACCTTAAAAATACTTTCTTAAAAACCATAAGAGGATCGTTCTACGATTTTAATGTACGCGGACGCGGGATTAGCCGTAAAGATTCGTTAAGCAGCGGTCTGGGTGGTATCGTCAGTAAAATTAAGCTATTCGATCCCGAAAATACGGCTTACTGGGATGCTTCAGCATTAAGAACGTCGGGTAAAAAGCCTGCCGGTTATGGGCTTACACCTGGTCACAACCAATACTGGAAAAGCGGTTATACACTGCATGTTCGTCCTGCATATACTTTTAGCGTCCAAAGCGCATCTACCCTAACCTTGCGTACGGAGCGTGGCAATAACGAAAATATATTGGGGAAATTTTTACCCGATGGGGCAACCAATATTCAACGCAATGGAGCTGAATATGCCAATCTGATGCCGGTATGGGAATGGGATAAAATCCCCGGAACCACCAGTAGAGATTATGCCGATGATCATGGCGCAACCATTAAAAGCGATTGGGGAATTCCGGGTACAACCAAATTTGTAGGCGGAGTTAGTGATGGTGTTTATGGCGTTTCGTGTTACGATTTAAACTACGATAGTGTTCAGGCCAAAAAAGCCTGGTTCTTTTTTGATCAGGAAATAGTTTGTTTAGGCGCTGGGATTAGGAGTGATTCGAAAGAAAATATCACCACCACCATTAACCAGACCTGGTCGAGGGGTGAGGTCATTTCATCAAATGGCGCACATGCTAATGGCAACAGCGAAATCTGGGCACTTCATGATAGTATTGGGTATATATTTCCCCAAGGTGGGGAATTAGAGATTAGCAATAATCCCCAAAATGGAAGCTGGTACCGCATCAATCAATTTCAGAGCAAAACCGAATTGCAACATAAGGTATTTAAAATCTGGTTAAATCATGGTCAAAATCCCCAGCATGCCAGCTACCAATACCTGGTTTTGCCGGGAATTGATGCTAAAGGTTTAAAGAAATACAACCGATCGATGATACAGGTATTAAAAAATACAGAAGAAATCCAGGCGGTAAAACATATAGGTTTAAATATGTTGCAGGCTGTGTTTTACAAGGCAGGCACATTATCGGTTAACGGATTATTCCTCCATGTTGATCAGCCTTGTACCGTTTACATTAAAGAGTTGAATACTAAAAGCCCAGTGCTTTACCTGGCAGATCCTGCACAGGAGCATACTACTGTACATGTAGAACTTAAACTGCCGGGTTTATCAAAACCAAAAAGCATAGCTTGTAATTTGCCAGATGGCGCTTTTGCAGGTGCTACAGCGAGTTTTAAAATAAAAGAATAATAATAAACAGACTATGATATGCGCTGCGAAGGAGCGCTTCATTACCTTTAAAAACACAAATATACAGATGAAAAAAATCAATTTAATTGCCGCATTACTCCTGCTTACGGGGGCTGGCTCATTTGCCCAAACCGCCAGGAAGCCAATGGCCCAGTTAATTAACGATGAATTTAAATTCGCCGCCGACCAATATAAAGTGCTGGCTAAAAATATACCTGAGGGCAAAACACCTCAAAGTTTCGACAAAGGTAAATCTATAAATTACGATATTAAGTGGTGGTGCAGCGGGTTTTATTCAGGCAGTTTGTGGTACATATACGAACAAACCAAAGATCAGAACATTAAAAAAGAGGCAGAGCTGGCCTTAAAAGTAATAGAACCCAACCAAACTTATACTGGAAACCACGATTTAGGTTTTATGATGTACTGTAGTTTTGGGAATGCTTACCGTTTAACAGGCAAAGCAGAATATAAAGCCGTAATTCAGCGTTCTGCTGAATCTCTTGCTACGCGTTACCGCCCGGTTGTAAAATCAATCCAATCATGGAACAAAAGCAAAATGTGGGAGTGTCCGGTAATTATTGATAATATGATGAATCTCGAAATGATGAACTGGGCAAGCGATAATGGCGGAGATAAAAAGTATAAAGAGATTGCTATTACACACGCCAATACTACTTTAAAAAATCATTTCAGACCAGATTTTAGTTCTTACCATGTGATAGATTATAACCCACAAACTGGCGAAATCATTAAAAAAGCAACCTGGCAGGGCGCTGCAAATTGCTCTGCGTGGTCGCGCGGGCAAGGCTGGGCCTTATATGGTTATACCATGATGTACCGTTTTACCAAAGATGAAAGCTATTTAAAACAAGCCAAAGGTATTGCACACTTTATATTAAACCATCCAAATTTACCGGCCGATAAAATACCATTCTGGGATTTCGATGCGCAAGGTATTCCTTTTGCCAAGCGCGATGCATCGGCAGGTGCATTAATCGCTTCGGCATTGTTAGAGCTGGGGCAGTATGCTTCTGGAAGCGAAAAAGCTGAATTCAAATCTGCGGCAGAAACCATGATTTATTCACTCGCGGGTAATGCCTACCATGCAAAATTAGGCGAAAACGGGGGCTTTTTATTAATGCATAGCACCGGTGCTTATCCGTTAAACAGCGAAATAGATGTGCCTTTGGTTTATGCCGATTACTACTATTTAGAGGCTTTGGCGAGATACAAGAAATGGTATTTGTAAAGATATTGATCATGACAGGATTTTAATAAAAAGCGTCGTCATCCTGAATTTATTTCAGGATCTTTCCTGCATTAAAGGATGCTGATGTTGATGCTTTGGGACAGCATGGCGATTCGTAAGGAAAAGAAGCTAAAAATTGATCAATACAAAATCATACAGATCGCTTAATCGGGTAAAATAGTAGCAGTTCACAGGCCACCTAGACCCGATTGAAGTGGACACGAGCCCGATTTTCATCGGGAGAGTAAAACGGAAAGCGGGAAGAAACTTGAATAGTAGTGCAGAGACCTGCTCTCCAAATAATTTAAAATTAACACTGAGTTTTAAGACTCACACTATAAAGAAAATGAAATACAAACTAATTTTTTCGGCACTGCTGATCTTCTCGCAGTTTGCTTATGCACAAAAGAAACCGGCCACCGGCGCCGAAGACCGTGCCTTTTGGGTTAAAACCTTAAACCGTATTGCGTACCCGGTAATCCATAACCTGGCTAACGAAACGTTAAAAAAGAACATGCCTGTAGAAAAAGCACCAGGTTATGGCTTAAATGCGGCTAAAGTTACTTATCTCGAAGCACTAGGGCGCACCATTGCAGGTGTTGCACCGTGGCTGGCTTTACCAGACGATGATTCTGCAGAAGGTAAACTTAGAAAAACCATGCGTACCGAACTTTTAAAAGGTTTGGCCAATTCGGTAAATCCCGAGAGTCCCGATTATATCAGTTACCGCTCAGAAAGTCAGCCTATTGTTGATGCGGCCTATGTTGCACATGCTTTCTTGCGTGCACCAAAAGCGCTGTGGGAACCACTTGATGAGCTCACCAAAAAAAGATTTATAGAAGAATTTAAATCGTTACGTACCCGTAGTGGTGCTTATAACAACTGGCTATTGTTTTCAGGTTTAACCGAAGGTTTTCTGTTAAGCATCGGCGAGCAGTATGATCCTGCCCGTGTTCAGTTTTCGATCAATAAAATGAAAGAATGGTACGTAGGCGATAGCTGGTATAGTGATGGTGAAAAATTTAGCATGGATTATTACAATTCTTATGTTATCCACCCGATGCTGGTTGATCTGTTAAAAGTATTGGTTGACAAGAAAAGAGCAGCTCAGGCCGATTATGATATCGCATTGAAAAGAATGGTGCGTTATTCAGAGTATTTAGAAAGGATTATTTCGCCAGAGGGCACTTATCCGGCTTATGGCCGCTCGATCACTTATCGTACAGCTGCCTTTCAGGCATTGGCCCAAACAGCCTTAATGGAAAAACTGCCTGAATATGTAAAACCATCGCAAGTTCGTGGTGGCTTAACCGCCGTCATGCATAAACTATATGATGGAAAGCAGAATTTTGACGATAAGGGATGGCTGGTGCTGGGCTTTAACGGTCATCAGCCGGAAGTGGCAGATACCTACACTTCAACGGGAAGTTTATATATGGCCACGCTGGGCTTTTTAAGCTTGGGTTTACCAGCCGATAGTAAATTCTGGACAGATGCACCTGCACCCTGGACCAGTTTAAAGGCCTGGAGTGGAGAAACCATAAAAAAGGATTATAAAGTTGAGTATTAATACAAATAATAAGTAAGGTATAAATATATTTGCGGATAGGATCTGATATCAGTTCAGGTCTTATCGCAAAACTCAATTTTTAACCAATGAATAAATTCGAAAGCCGTTACGCTCAAAGCCCTAAAGAAGTTAAACAAATGGATACCGCTGCTTTGCGGGATAATTTCCTGATTGAAAACGTATTTGAGGCAAACCAGGTAAACCTAACCTTATCTCATTTTGACAGATATATTGTTGGTGGTGCAATGCCTGTTGATCAGAAAATAGCACTTCCAAATCCAGATGATTTAAAAGCCACCTACTTTTTAGAGCGTAGGGAACTGGGTATTATTAATGTTGGCGGAAAAGCTATTGTTACTGCTGACGGCGAAAAATACGAATTGGATTATAAAGAAGCTTTGTATATTGGTAAAGGTACCAAAGAAGTGTTTTTTGAATCTGCTATCCCTGGCGAAGCTGCAAAATTATACATCAATTCTGCGCCTGCACACCATACTTATCCAAACAAAAAGGTAAGCAAAGCTGAGGCAGAGATTGTAGAATTAGGTACGCCTGAAACCGCAAATCACAGAATAATTAATAAGTTATTGGTAAATAGTGTTTTGCCTACGTGTCAATTACAAATGGGTATGACCGAGTTAAAATCGGGAAGTGTTTGGAATACCATGCCTGCGCATACACATGATAGAAGGATGGAAGCTTATTTCTATTTCGAAGTTCCAAAAGGACAGAGCGTTTGCCACTTTATGGGCCAGCCACAAGAAACCCGTCATATTTGGATGCAGAACGATCAGGCGGTTATTTCGCCAAACTGGTCAATCCATTCAGGTGCAGGCACAAGCAACTATACTTTTATTTGGGGTATGGCAGGCGAAAATCTTGATTATGGCGATATGGACCACTGTGCCATTACCGAACTGAAATAAATTCTTTTCGTCATCTCGACTGGCACAAAGCGAAGTGGAGAGATCTTTAAAATAGAACTTTAGAAAAAAACATGTCAAACATATTCAATTTAGCAGGTAAAACTGCATTAGTTACCGGCTGTAAAAGAGGGATAGGAAAAGCAATGGCTTTAGCTTTAGCAGAAGCGGGTGCCGATATTATCGGTGTTTCTGCAAGTCTCGAACTTCAGGGCAGTGCGGTAGAGAAAGAAATTTTAGCGCTGGGCAGAAAGTTTTATGCTTACCAGTGTGATTTTGGTAAACGCGAAAATACCCTGGCTTTTGCGGCTCAGGTAAAAGCAGACCATCCCGTTATCGATATTTTAGTCAATAACGCCGGAACAATTTTACGTCAGCCAATTGCTGAGCATTCTGATGAGTATTGGGATGAAGTCATTGCGGTAAACCAAACGGCCCCCTTTATTTTAACGCGTGAAATTGGTAGAGAGATGATTGCAAGAGGAAGCGGAAAAGTGATTTTCACGGCATCATTATTATCATTCCAGGGTGGTATTACCGTTCCTGGTTATGCAGCGAGTAAAGGGGCAATTGCATCTTTAACCAAAGCTTTCGCTAATGAGTGGGCATCAAAAGGGGTAAATGTAAATGCCATTGCGCCTGGTTATATTGCAACCGATAATACTTCTGCTTTACGCGAAGATCAGGATAGAAGCACCTCTATATTATCGCGTATCCCTGCCGGAAGATGGGGCACTCCGGAAGATTTTAAAGGACCAACCTTATTCCTGGCCTCACCAGCAAGTGATTATGTTCATGGAACAATTTTGACCGTTGATGGCGGTTGGATGGGAAGGTAGGTTAGTTCTGAGTCCTGAGTCAGAAGTCTTGAGTCAGAAGTCTAGAGTAGTAACCACAAAGTGTCTAGTCCTTGAAAAAGTTGACTATTTATTTTACTAAATTATAAAAATAAAAGAACCATTAAAATCTATTTTGATGGTTCTTTTTTCTTCCACCGTTTTACAAATATCTTAGGTTTTGAGTGCGCTTGCCTCGGCGTTAACATATTTACTGAAGAGTGTAATCTCATCTGGTTATATAATTCAATCGCCTGGTGCACTTGTTTATATAATTGGGCTTTCCCCTTAAAGACTGCATCCAATCCAAATTCGTCCTTTAAAATCCCATTGACTCTTTCTGCGACTGCATTTTCATATGGATCACCATTTTCAGTCATACTGATTGTGATGTTGTTATGCGATAAAAGCCTGATATAATCATAGCTGCAATACTGTAGTCCCCTGTCAGAATGGTGGATGAGCTGATGCTCATACTCCCTCTTGCTTATGGCCATCTCCAATGCCTTTTTCGTAGACACAGCCTTCATATCGCCACAGACTTCATACCCCATTATTAGCTTCGAGCCTGCGTCGGTAACCAGATGCAGATATTCATTTCCTGCAACCGTTTGTAGGTATGTTATATCTGAAACCCATAGCTGTTCAGGCATGGTTAGTTCCAGGTCCTTAGTTAGGTTGGGGTATTTCCTCATCCAGTGCTTCGAATCAGTTGTTCTGGTATACTTGCGTTTCCGTTGGACCAGCAGATGCTGTGATCTTAATATCCCAAAAAGTTTGTCGCGTCCAACCCACATGTTCTTGCGGGACATGCTTTCCCGTAACATCACATGCAGCTTACGGACCCCGGTCCGCGGTAGCTTATGTCGAATGTTCAGGACCATCTCTTTGATCTCCTGCTCTGCAACAGTCTTTTTTGAGCTATTGGATCTTGCCTTATAGAAAGCCTGTTTCGTGTAGCCAAACAGCTTGCACAACTTAGTAATAGTGTTCTTACTGGATAAAAGTGCTATTTCTTGAACTGCTTGGCGCCAGACTTTTTTCGGATCTCGATGTTCAGTTCCCGCTCCGCGATCTCAACAAATTTCTTGTACATGGAAAGCTGATGTTCTGCTTCCCTTAACTTCTTTTCCAATGCCTTGTTCTCTTGCTTTAACTCGAACTCAAGCTCTTTGAGTCGCTGTTGATCGTTGTCCTTCATAGGCCTGCCAATGCTTTTATATCTTGGATAGGCTAATTTACTATATTTTCGTAACCAATTCTGAATACACTGATTTCCGCGGATATCGTATTTACGTTGCAACTGGTCTTTATTCAAATGACCGTTCTCGTACTCCTCTACCACTAATCGCTTGAAACTTTCACTGTAACTCCGGGGTGAACGTTGCAATTTTTTTAAATTATTATTGACCATTTTGTTAAGATTTGGTCAACCTTTTTTAGGACTCCACAAAGATAATAAAACCCCGCAAGTTTTAAACCTGCGGGGTTTTTATGTCATTAGGACTAAAGACTTCGCACTTATGACTATGGACTAATAAAGGTTATAAATCTCCTTAATGTCTTTCAAAATCTTTTCAAAATCGATTTTTAGATCAATTAAACGACCGGTGTGGATGTCAAATACCCAACCATGAACGGTTAAGCCGCGTCCGGCAATTGCTTCCTGCACGGCTGCGGTTTTTAACAGGTTAACACATTGCTCCTGAACGTTAAGTTCTACCAATCTGTTGTAACGAAGACCTTCGTCCTCAATGGCATTCAGCTCTTCTTTGTGGATACGGTATACATCGCGGATATTTCTTAACCAGGGATTTAATATGCCCAAATCTGCAGGTTGCATGGCTGCTTTAACACCGCCACAATTGTAATGGCCGCAAACAACAATATGGTTTACTTTTAAATGGCGTACGGCATAATTTAAAACCGTCATTACATTTAAATCTACGTTGTTTACCAGATTGGCCACATTTCGGTGTACAAAAGCCTGACCTGGCTGTATGCCCATTAAATCTTCTGCGGTAACACGGCTATCTGAACAGCCGATGTACAAAAACTCAGGGCTTTGACCTTTCGATAATTCAGTGAAATAATCAGGATTAATGGCCAGTTTCTCGGCAATCCATTTTTCATTATTCTTAAAAACTTCTTCTACATTCATGCTTTTGCTTTAAATAGAATTTTTGGATATATAAATTATGATGCGTGCTAAACAAGGTGTTTATACAGCTATAAAACTAAAAAAAGATTTCCTGATTTCTGCATGTTCTTCCTCGCTAATTGTTAGATCCGAATTGAAATAAACATGGCCTTTAAAATCCATCTCCATGTAATTGGCCGTCATAAAAAATGGTGTTGTAAAACCGTCGGGTAAATCGCCATCCGTTCCTACGGCAATTAACTGTACTGTTTTTCCTTTTAGATTTCGGCCCACTTCTTTATTCAGGGTTACCCAATCTGTCAGGCGATCGAACAGGTTTTTCATTCGCCCGCTCATGCTGTACCAATACACAGGTGTTGCAAAAATAAGGTGTTTATGATATAGGATTTCTTTTGCAAAGGTTTCGAAACCATCTTCAACCGGATATTGGTTTTCGTAATTATACGGCAGAAAATAATGCTCCACTAAATTTAGCTGATCAAATGCAATTTCCTGAGTGAGTTTGCTGATAAACTTTTGTGTATTTCCATTCAATCTGGCGCTACCGTTTATAATTAAGATATCGGGCATACTGGTGTTCGTTTAATTAAACAACAAGTTTTAAGCCTTAAATGTTTAGTGTCCGCTCAGGCATTGAGAAACAAAGCGCAGTTGGGCGTTTGTGGAGAGATGTAGCTTAGATATCTCGCAGGAAAGCTATTAATCCTAAAGATTTGAGACTGTGTGATGACGCGTTAAATATTGATAACGACCAATAACTCCAGGGAGCGTATTAAAGTGATGATGAAGGTAAAAAGAAAAGCCAATATCAATATCTTAAGATATATAAGAAGCATTGATATTGGCTTTAGAAATTTAATTTTTTTTAGCTCGCAACGGCTACCGCATTTTTGTTGATGTGGTTAGGCAGTTCTTCAAGTGTATATAAGTTTACCAACGATTCTCTTAGTGCGTTTTTAGCATTGTACCACACATTCTCCTGGGTAAAATGACAAACGCCATTGGTTAATTCTGTAATAATCGCACCAATTAAAGTTGCAAAATGGTTTTCAAAAACATCACCTGAATGATATTTTAAAGAAAATACTTTATTGTACTGCTGTAATTGTGTTTCAACCTCTGCACTTAATTTTACAGGTTTGGCTACTTTCTTTTTTTTCTTCTTCTTAAATAACCCAAATATTTTTTGAACAGCGCTTTGTTTGATAATTTTTTCTTTAAAAAGCTTTTTCTTGTATTCTTTAAGATCGAAAGATTTTAGTGAAACACTAAAATTTAATTTCAAATTATTTTCGTTGAATATTTCCAGGCTTGGCTTGTCCCACTTAAAAACAATTGGAAGAGTCCCGTTTGTATTTCGAAATGAAAAGGATGAGTTAATGTCCAGAACATTTTCATGTTCGTTTAACCGTTTTAAAATTGTTGGAATTAGATCGTCTGTTAAAGAATTGGTGTAGATGTTAATATAAGCACTCATGTTTAATTAAGATTAGCTGAATCAATGTAAATGGCAGAGGTGTTGCCTGCGCCTTATTTAAATGATAATTAAGGATATCGTTTTATTGCAGAGTAAGCTGGTACTCCAGAATATCGATTAACTTGGGAATCTTAATGTGAATTGACGTTTGCAGTTTTTCATTATATATGTGGTTTTTTTGTGTGGCATTGTTTTCCGCAAAAATGCGGCCTTGTTAAATTTCAATTACTTAAACGAATCAAATTGCCGAAACGTTACAGTTAATTTTTAAATACCTTCGAAGCAATAATTATACCACAAATAACGTTGGTTATTTTAATCGTTCGAGTAGCTTTTTCATATTGGTGAGCTGGAGTACATGCTTAAATTCGGGGGTATCAAAACCTCCTTTATCAATCACTTGCTTTAAGCTTCTGTTAAAGCTTCTTACGGAAATGCCCAGATAGGCAGCCATGTCTTCTTTCGAGATGGAGATGTGCTCATCGGCCTGCAGTTTGAGCAATTTTAAAAGCGCATATTCTAAGGTATATAGCTGCTGGAAGGATGCCCGTGTACTGGTTTGTATAATTCTGGTAGACAATTCCTGGAGTAAGATTGTAGTAAATTCACTACTTTTATGAATCAGTGAAAGGAAAAGATGATCGGGAATAACGTAGGCCGAAACATCACTTATTGCCGCTACATTACATAAGCAATCTATCTTTTTTAAAGCCTCCAATTCGCCTACCACTTCGCCTTTACCTAAAAATTCGATAATAAAATCTTTACCGTTTTCTTCAGAAATAAAACACTTGCTAATGCCATCCTTAATGATGTAAATATTGTTGATTTTTTCACCCTGTTCAACAAAACGATGTCCTGCTTTAAAGTTTTTAAGTGTTATGGCTTCTCCTTTATTTTCGGAAGAAAAACGTTCGATAAAGGATAAGAAAGTAAGATTGGTGCGAAGCATATTTATTTAATCGAGACAAATGTCCTTTTTTAACGGTATCTGTTGCTTTACTTTTGTGCTACTAAAGTAAGCATAACCATGAAAAATCAAATTACTGTAATTGCTTTTGATGCTGATGATACCCTTTGGGTAAACGAACCTTATTTCCGCGAAACCGAAGAGCAGTTTGCAGGTCTTTTAGAAGATTTTATGCCCCGGCACAGCATCTTGGCAGAACTTTATAAAACAGAAATAGCCAATTTACCGCTTTATGGTTACGGGATTAAAGGTTTTGTTTTAAGCATGATCGAGACCGTTTTAAGGATAACCGAAGGTAAAATAGATCCTGTTGTGATTAGTAAAGCGATAACACTTGGACAGGAAATGCTCAATAAACCTGTTGTATTGCTTGATGGGGTAGAAGAGGTATTAAAAACCTTACATGGGAAATACAAACTGGTGGTCGCTACCAAAGGTGATTTACTCGACCAACAACGAAAACTGACCAAATCAGGGCTGGACCACTATTTTCACCATATCGAAATTATGAGCGATAAACAGGAAAAAGATTATCAAAAACTGATTAAACATCTGGATTGTAAACCTGAGGCCTTTTTAATGTTGGGCAATTCTCTAAAATCGGATGTTTTACCCGTATTGAATATTGGCGGCCATGCTGTTCACATTCCTTTCCATACCACCTGGGTGCACGAAAGTATCGATCATACCATCGAACATGCAAACTTTTATCAGATGGAAAATCTATCTGAGGTTTTACCAAAATTAATTGAATGAAAGAAAAAATAGATATAAACACCTGGATCAGAAAAGATCATTTTAAATTTTTTAGCGCCTTTGAAGAACCTTTCTTCGGCGTAACCGTAGAAGTTGACTGTACGGCTACCTACAAAGAAGCAAAAGAACATCAAGTTTCTTTTTTTCTGCTTTACCTGCACAAATCGCTTGTTGCTGCCAATCAGGTAGAACCTTTTCGTTACCGCATTATTGATGGCGAGGTTTGGAAGTATGAAAGCGTGCATGCTGCAGCCACAATTAACAGACCAAATGGCACATTTGGATTTGGCTACATGGATTTCTATAATGACTTTGAAGATTTTAGAACAGCGGCCAATAAAGAGATTGAAAAGGTGCAGGCCAGCACAGGTTTAATCCCTTCCTCATCAGGCGGAAATGTAATTCACTATTCGGCACTACCCTGGTTAAATTTCACTTCTTTATCACATGCCCGCAATTATGCTTATCACGATAGCTGCCCTAAAATATCTTTTGGCAAGGTTAGAGATGAAAACGGGAGAAAAATAATGTCGGTTTCCATACACGTAAACCATGCCTTGATGGATGGCTATAACGTGGCCCAATTTGTAGATTGTTATCAGGAGCTGTTAAACAAAAAAGAAGTTAACGAATATATTTAACTCACAACTTTACGCAATTAAACCTAAAGCATATTTAATGTTCGGTTAATATTAGGAATTTATTTTCGGCGATGTTTATAGCTGCCGTTATTATTCCTTTTTACCTTTTGGCTGTTGTAGCCATGTGTTATATGGATACCGCTTTTAAGGCCATTATGTTTTTTGTACTGTTGCTTATTGCCACATTTGTACTTTTTCTGTTCATCAATTATCCTATGCAATCGGTGTTTGCGGTAATCTGTTTAATGGCCTTGTTTGCTTTTAAACCTAAAGATTAATTAAAAAGTGAATTATCATTTGCATTCGAGAAAGTATTTGCTATTTTTGCTGCTCGGGCAGGAAGCTTGAAAATTTAAAATTGGGGGATTAGCTCATTTGGCTAGAGCGCTTCGCTGGCAGTGAAGAGGTGATCGGTTCGAATCCGATATTCTCCACCACATTAAAGGCTACCTGTAAGGTAGCCTTTGTCATTTAAAGGGTTTCTTCCCTGGCATAGTAGCTTAAATATCCACCAAAGTTTGTTACATCAACAGTCATAGATATGCAATTTTCATGAGTGTTTTTACAGGTATAACCACTTTTTTTAGACTTTAAATAAAAAGACTACAAAATCTATAGGAATTATATATATTTGCTCCTGCAAGGAATAATTTTGCAGACTTATCCAGAAAGACTGAGGGAAAGGCCCTGTGATGTCTTAGCAACCTGTTGCCAAATAAGGTGCTAAATCCTTCCTCTAACCAAGGAAAGATAAGAAAGATTTCGCTAAAGAATCTGAATGAGCCTGTGGTAAATTTTAAAGATTAAAAAATGAACATTTATTTAAACACCAGCGCTGACGATATCACTCCCGAAAAAGTTTTTGTAGGGATGAAACCTGATATCTTCCAGCTGAAAGGCAACAACTATTTCGAGCGTGTTTTCAGGTAGTTGAGCTTACATGCTGTTTCAACTTTGAACTTAATTATTTTATAAAAAGAACCCATAAAACCAAAAACCATGAAAAAATCACTACTAATTGCCATTAGTATCCTTCCGGTTGCAGCAATAGCACAGAAACCGTTCTCCATTGAGGGAACCCTGAAAAAATCATCAGCCCCCGAAAAAGTATACCTCAGTTATGCTCAGAATGGACAATCGCTTACCGATTCTACAGAATTAAAAAATGGATCATTCTCCTTTTCTGGCCATGTAGCCGATCCGGTTAGGGCATCGCTCTATAGAAAACCAGTTGAAAAAAACGGAAAAAGGGATGTATTGTCCTTTTATCTCGAAACAGGTACCCTTAAACTTGCCACGGCAGATTCTTTAAAAAATGCTTCAATTTCCGGATCGAAAGTAAATGCCGATAATGATAAGTTAAAAGCGTTAACCAAACCTGTACAGGATAAACTTGCAGCCATAAGCGGCGAATTTGGTAAACTTAGTCCTGAACAGAAAAAAAATAAGGCACTAACCGATTCGATTTATAAACGTTATGAAGCAGCAAGTAAGGCGCTGGAGCCAATATACCTTGATTTTGCAAGGAAAAACCCTAAATCTTACATAAGCTTAAACGCAATTCAGCAGATTGCCACCAGTGAATCCGTACAGGCAGAAGCGGAACAGGTTTATGCTGGATTAGATGGGACGGTAAAAGAGAGTAAAGCTGGTAAAGATGTTTCAATTTACTTCAACGCGGTAAAGAAAACCAAAATTGGACTTCAGGCAATCGATTTTACACAAAATGATGTAAACGATAAACCGGTAAAATTATCTGATTTTAAAGGAAAATATGTTCTGGTTGATTTTTGGGCTTCATGGTGCGGACCTTGCAGACAGGAGAATCCTAATGTAGTAGCAGCCTATAATCAGTATAAAGATAAAGGGTTTACCATATTGGGTGTTTCTTTAGATCAGCCTGGGAAAAAAGAGGCCTGGTTAAAAGCCATTGCCGATGACCAGTTGACATGGACACATGTTTCTGACCTAAAATTTTGGGACAATGCGGTAGCAAAACAATATGGAATCAGATCTATCCCGGCAAACTTTTTAATTGATCCAGATGGAAAGATTATCGCAAAAGGACTTCGTGGAGAAGCATTGAAAGAAAAACTGGCGTCGCTTCTGGAGGCTAAAAGTAAATAGATAAGAATACGGTTCAATAAAAATTAATTAATAAGTTTTAGAAATAATAAGAGAAAAAAGACAGCTGCCCTTTTATGCAAAGTGTACAAAAGGTTACCAGATAAATAATAACAGGGGCGATTGAGGCCGCCCCTGAATCAAGTGATTTATCACGGTATGTGACCAATAATGCGACTTAATGTTTAACCACTCAAACAAATATAATGAAAATATCCTAAAAAATTAGTTCGTCAATTAAATGGATGTCCCTTAGCCGTAAACGATTGTATTACTGCTTAAACTATCCTATTCTCCCAAATTACCCCATTTTTCTTCTTAAAGCATTGTGTTGATTTAAGGCTAGGCAGTTTTTCTGTTAGCAATGAAATCGCTGTGGGTAAAATTTCAATATCTGCCATGAATTGGGAACTGGCATCAACATTCATTAACTAAAACCATCATAAATGAAACGAAAGTTATTTTCGCTTATTATACTGTGCCTTTTTGCAGTCTTTAATGCAAGGGCACAAACCAAAGTTATTACAGGAAAGGTAATAGCTGTGGCAGACGGGCTGCCCATTCCTGCTGTTTCTGTAAGAATATCGGGCAGTAAAATTGCCACGCAAACTGATGCAGACGGGAGGTTTTCCATCGTTGCTCCATCATCGGCAAAAACAATTGAGTTTAGCTACCTCGGTTTTGTAACGCTAAGGGAGAATATTGGTGACCGTAAGGCAATCAATATCAGCTTACAAGCCGATCAAACAGGTTTAGAAGAGGTTAT
Organism: Sphingobacteriaceae bacterium GW460-11-11-14-LB5; assembly: GCA_002151545.1. Taxonomy (NCBI): domain Bacteria; kingdom Pseudomonadati; phylum Bacteroidota; class Sphingobacteriia; order Sphingobacteriales; family Sphingobacteriaceae; species Sphingobacteriaceae bacterium GW460-11-11-14-LB5. Next base: position 193,486 of record CP021237.1, read on the forward strand.
CGTAACTGGTTTCGGCCAAACGGTTAAAAAAAGAGACATTACAGGTGCGGTTTCCAGTATTTCGGCAAAAGAGATTGAAAAAGTGCCTTTAATAAGTTTCGATAGGGCCATGCAGGGTAGGTTACCCGGGGTTAGGGTAACCACCAATTCAGGAACACCAGGTGCTTCGGTAAGTGTATTGATCCGCGGAACGGGCTCATTTAACGCCAGTACTGCACCACTTTACATCGTGGATGGTATCCAGATCAATTCGGGAGATTTATCCAGAAGCTTATCTACATCTAATATTTTAAACAACCTGAATCCCGATGATATCGAAACTATTGATGTATTGAAAGATGCTTCATCTGCATCTATTTACGGCTCACAGGCCGCAAACGGCGTAATTATCATCACAACAAAACGAGGGAAAGCAGGGAAAACCGAATTCGATTTCAGTAGTTACTTTGGTTACGCAGAAGAGGTTAACAGACTTGATGTACTTTCTGGACCTGAGTGGCTATCGGTGTACACAGAAGAATATGTTAACCGGTACGGTGCCAATAGCAGCCAGGTTGTTGGTCCTTCTGGTATCAAAACGGTTTTTGGTTCTGATCCGTCTGCCGCACCATCTTATAGCTGGTATGATGCCGCCTACCGGAAAGGCCAGACACAAAACTATCAGTTAACTGCCCGGGGAGGTGACGCCAAAACCAAATTTTATATTTCTGCAGGTCTGTTTGATCAAAAAGGGCAACAGATTCAGCAGGATTTCAAAAGAGGTACCTTTAAAACCAATCTTGAGCACAATGTAAATGACCGGTTATCGCTGGAGGCAAATTTAAACCTGAGTACCTTTACCCAGAATGGAACGCTGAGTGGTTCAACATTTGCAAACCCTTCATTTGGAGCAAACTTTCTGATTCCAACCCAGGCCATATACACCGCCTCGGGCGATTACAATGAACCTTTGCTCGGTGCAGTAGCCACCAATCCAATCAAATCTGCAAATTACGATATTAACAAAGGGACTACCAACCAGCTTCAGGGGATTTTTGCCTTGAATTATAAAATTATTGATGACCTGAAGTTTAGGGCAACAGGTTCGATCGATTATGGAGATATCAAAGAGGACCGTTTTCAGGATCCAAGAACAAGAGATGGTGCCGCACCAAACGGAAGATATACCTTTTTAGATACCGAGTTTAAAAATTACCAAACCAACGCAACTTTAAATTACAGCCACCTGTATGGAGCTAAGCATAAAGTATCTGCTTTGGCAGGTTTTGAGTATCGCCATCAGGTAAACAACTCCGTAACTACCCAGAAAACAGGTTTTCCAAACTATTTATTCAGGACATTGAACGGAGGTACTGTTCTGGCTTCTATTTCGTCGAGCTTTACAGAGTTTAAAAACCTGGGATATTTTGCCCGGGCAGAATATGCTTTTGATGATAAGTATATTGTTAACGGAACAATCCGTTACGATGGAAATTCAAGGTTTGGTGAAAACCAGAAATTCGGGCTCTTTGGATCGGGATCACTTACATGGCGACTTTCAAGAGAGAACTTTTTAAAGGATGTTAAATGGCTGAATGACTGGAAAATCAGAACCAGTTATGGTAAAGTTGGGAATTCGGGTATCGGAAACTTTGCCTCTCTTTCCACCTTTGGTTCGAACTCAGGTTATAATGGTGTAGGCGGGATTTCGCCGGGCGGCCTTCCGAATGTAGAACTTACATGGGAAGACAGTTATACCCTGAATCTTGGTACCGATGTGTCAATATTGAACAATAGGTTAAGTTTTACTGCCGAATATTATAATAAACTGAATAAAAACCTGCTTTTAACGCGTACACTGCCCAGTACAAGCGGTTATAGCGGAGTGAGCGATAATGCCGGTAAAATGCGTAACCGGGGTTTCGAATTTCAGATAAATTCTGAAAACCTGGTCGGTAAATTTAAATGGAGCAGTTCATTCAACGTCTCGTTTAATAAAAACAAAGTACTCGAACTTATTACCGATGATCTTGATCCACGATTCCAGTTGGTTGGCAACTCCGTAAGCAGGATTCTTTCTTACCAGTATGCGGGGGTAAATCCGGCTGATGGAAGACCGCTTTGGTTAGATGCAAACAATAACCTGACCTATAACCTCACCACCAACGACAGGAAAATTATAGGCGACAGCCAGCAGAAATATTTTGGTGGGTTTACCAATAACTTTTCATACGGTGGAATTGGCCTTGATATCTTCTTCCAGTATGCTACAGGCTTTTTGCTGATCGATCAGAATAAAAACTTCCTGGATAGTTATGCAAATGCATCAAACCGGAGTACGGATGTTTTTAGAAGATGGACAACACCTGGGCAGATTACAGATGTGCCGCTTGCCTATACCGGAGGAAATTATGTAACCGGGGGAATTGCCTCTACTGCATACAGTACGCTATCAACCCAGTGGTATAAGCCAGGAGATTACCTGCGACTAAAAGAAGTGAGGTTGTCTTACAAATTTTCTAAAAATTTCATTTCCAAAGCAAAGCTTAATAATGTACTTCTTTATGCGACCGGTACCAATCTGTTAACCTGGACCAAATATACAGGGACTGATCCGGAAAGCGTACTTTCTGATAATGGGGGAGTACCGCAGGCGAGAACTTATACTTTAGGATTCCAGATCGGATTGTAGATAAAAATAAATCAAAATGAAAAAATACTTATATATACTTATACTAACCGGGCTGGTTGGGATTTCAGGATGTAAAAAAACACTGGAAACGGCGCCCAGAGATACTATAGCTGCGGCTGATGCCTTATCCAGTCTTACAGGCGTTAATAGTCTGCTCAATACCGTTTACAGTAATTTAAGGGGAACCGGATATTACGGGCAGTCGTTTAAAATCAATCCTGATATCATGGCTGATAATATTTATCCGATTCCCGGGCTTAATTCTAACCGTTTGATCACCAATTCGGTTAATGCAGCGGGCGCCCACATGAGCCTTTGGGGACTGTATACTTCGGGTATTAATCAGGTTAACCTGGTTATCGAAGCAACAACTAACCTGGCTGGTGCGCAGGCAGACAAAAATAAGATCTTAGGTCAGGCATATGGCTTACGTGCTTTATTTTACTGGGATCTGGTAAAGTTGTACGGCTATAATCCTCAATTTATCGTCAATGGATTTGATAAAGGTGTGCCGCTTGTTCTGAAGCCGACACCTACACTCGCAGCAGTTACTTTTCCTGCAAGGAATACAGTAGATGAGGTTTACAAACAAATTGAATTGGATTTATTGGCTGCAGAAAGTATTCTGGATAATGCCGCCGGGAACAGGTACATTACCAAAACGGTTGCACAGGCTATTTTGTCTAAAGTTTACCTTTACTGGGGTAAGTATAGTCAGGCCGCCACTTATGCAGATAAAGCAATTGCTGCAGCAGGCTCAACCTTTGTGAGCAATGCCGCATATACCTCCAGTTTTTACGCTGACAATAATCCGGAAGCCATCCTGAATATTGTAATCACTTCCGAACAATCTAATATCAATGAATCCTTACAGTCTTATTACGCCCAGTTTCCCGCTGATTACGGTAAGCGCCAGGATCAGACTGCTTTTGATAACAACAGTGAGCCAAAGGTAGGATATGGCGATTTTACGCCAACACCCGAGTTACTGGCATTGTATGAAACGGGAGATATAAGAAGAGGTACCATTACAACAGGCAAAAAAAGTAATGTAACGGTTAATTATGTGCGCAAATGGGTTCCGACAAATGGGGTTAACTTTTTACAAAATATACCCTTACTTAGGGTTTCTGAACTTTACCTGATTAGGGCGGAAGCCAATTTTAGGGCAGGTTCGGCCATTGGTGCAACTGCCCAGAGTGATCTGGATAAGATTAGAATAAGAGCAGGTTTAGGCAGTGTTCCCGTTTCAATAGCTGCAATTCTGAAAGAAAGAAGGATTGAACTTGCATTTGAGGGGGACAGGTGGTTTGATCTGGTCCGCCTTGGTTTAGATGTTCCAAAATCTACGGCATTGGGAACTATTGCGCCTATTGCCTATAATACCGATTATAGAATCCTTGCCCCCATACCACAGGCCGACCTGAGTGTGAACCCGAATCTTGTTAAAAACCCAGGCTATTAAAATAATAAATCATATGAAAAAAATAATATTTCCAGCCGCTATATTGGCAATACTGCTGTTTTTTGGATGTAAAAAATACAGGATAGAATACGACCAGCCATCGCAGGTAGAATTTAAGCCGGTTACCGTAACACTTGCGAAAGGTACAACGGCTGCTCCCGGAAGCACTACAGTACTTATCCAGCTGGTAGGGCCACAACAGGGTTCTGATATCAACATCGACTATTCGATAGATCCTGCAAGCACAGCTGTAGCAGGTACGCATTATACGATTTCGGGACCGGCAGGGAAAATTACGATTCCTGCCAACAGCAGTTCGGCCCAATTGGTCATCACTGCTATTCCTGCAAATCTGGCAACGGCTAAAAAGCTGATATTGACCTTGAAGGACGGTACCCTGCCGGTGAGCCAAAACTATAAAACCTCAACCATAACGCTTCAATAAATACCCGCGGGCAGTGTTATCTGTGCTGCCCGCATTTTTTGAGTTCCGATTTTATGTTACAGAAATCAACTAGATGGGACTCCAGAGTCAATTGATAATGTTTTTACTTGAAAAATTATAGAGTAAAATATTTCATCAAGCGCTCACAAGTTTGGTATTATAAGGTTTATTCTGCCCTGCCTGTAACGGTTATAGCCAATTTTGCCTTATCCCGACTTATTTTCCAGTTTCCTGAATAATCTTTTGCAAAAAATGTAGCCTCCCCATCTTTGATCAGCTCAAGTCCTACAAAAGGTTTGAAACCAGTTAGTTTGGTAGTGGAAAATGTGTTGTAGGCGATCTGACTTGCGTTTTCAATGTTGGGCAGCCATTGTATGGCGACAAAGAAATCGCCCTTTGGTATGATAATTTTATATTTTGAAATATTCGCCACGATCTTATATGAGTTTTCCGCAGTTACATTGATTTCCTCATTGCATAGATCTTCAGCAGGAAAACCGGCAGCATCGGCGCGATAGATCCTGACCCTGAAAGTGGCATTTTGCAAATCCTCGTATTTGTAAACTCTGCTGTTATCTCCGCCAGGAGCATCTCCATCTTTATAGTTTTTAGTTAAAAAAAGATTTTTATTCTCAGTAATCGCTAGCTCTGAGTTAAACAGGAGCTGGGCAACAGAAATTTTTTCCAGCATATAACGTTCTGCCGGATTATAGAAACGTTGCGCCACCTGTTGGTATGGTAACGGATGAAATGGGTCTGGAAAACCCACGTAATGTTTCACATGATCGATGTTAAACTCGTTAAGCGTTATTTTTTTGGTGCCTTTGATTTCCTTAAAAACGATACCTGTTGCCATTTTTAGCACCAGTTGCACCTTGCCGTTTTCTACGTCGGCTATCCTGATTTTTTTTGATATATAGTTTTGCTTCTCGAGATAAACCGAATCGCTTTTGGCAGCTAATAGGTCCACTTTCCCCTGCGTATTGGCCATGGTATAGGTCTGTCTGGTTTTACAGGACACCAGGGCGCCAATAATCGGTTTTTTTGTCGTACTGTCTGTTATAAAAATCGTAACGCGGTTGATTTCCTGTCCTTGTAAGGTTGGTATCTGTCCAAACAACCCATAACAACAGAAAAGAAGCAGGTGTTTAATCATTTTCATTTGTAGTATGAGATATTTATGGACAGTGCAATTTCCCTGGAAGCATCACCTGCGGGTTTATCCAGGGCATACCACTTTCCGTCTTGTCTGATAAAACGGTTACTCGTTTTATCAGCGGATTGTGGATATAACGCAATAAAAGGTTCGTAGCCAATGGTATATTGTGGGATGAAAACGTTCTGACTATTATATGTCACCATTTTATGGCCGATTTTATAGGTCTGGTTCTGGAGTTCATACAACCATTCTATAATGACAAAAAAACTTGAACCGGGAGGACGGATGTTCAGTTTCCGCAGATCAATCTGGTTCAAGGTCTGATAACTATCCAACATTACTTCTATCTTTTTGTAGTAAAGTAATGTGTCGGGACCATGGCTTATAGAATCTATTCCCGTTACATAAATATTGATCTTCGATGTATCGAGGTGCTTATTCCGGTTAAAATAAAGTTCGTCGTTAATTGGAAATAAAGTAGTACGACCATTTGGTGAAAAAAGTGGTTTGCTTGGTGGAGAATGTTTTTGCGCAAAACGGCCAAGGGTAATATACTCCAGTTTAAAATCGGTAGCCGTCGTCTCAAACATTTTTGCAATAGGCAGGGGTGAGGAAACGAATAGCTCCTGTATTTCCTTTTTAACGCTATAGTTGACCTGATCATAAGAAAATTTACCTAAAACCTCATATTGTTTCTTCACGCTGATCTGTACTTCGTTTAGCGTATAGTTATCTTCTTTCAGCAGTACAGTTTGCCCATTTTTAAAGTTAGCGGTAGGTATCTTTTGAATATTATAACCAATATAACTAAAGGTCAAGGTATCCGGTTGTTCATTGGTATGGATCTCGAAAATTCCTTTTTCGTTTGAAACGGTATCTCTTTGCTGTTGTTGAAGTTTTACCGTTACCAGTGCAAGCGGCTTCTTTTCGTTTTCGCTAATCACAATTCCCTTATAAGTTACCTGCGAGCGTGCAGTACTAAACTGAAATGAGAAGCAGAATAATGTTAGTACAAAAACCAGCTGTTGTAGTGAAAGTTTATTTATGAAGCCAGAGTTGAATGATTCAAGATTTTTCATATCCCTTTAGCGGAAAAGTTTTTAGGAAAAATGAGCTTTTTGGGATCAAGTTTGACCAAAACTAGATTATCCTGAGTGCTGATGTTTTTGAATAAACGATTAAAAATTTTGGCTAAATTCATGAGAGGTTCAGAAATGTATGGTTATCTAATATATATAATTCTGTTTTTAGATTGAAATAAATCTGCTAATCATTCGCTTCTGATGGAGTAATGACTATCCAGGTCTGGAGGAGTTAATCGTGGAGATTTATGGGTAGCTTATCTAAAATTCCTGTTATCGGCCCTTTTGCCCTTATTTTTCGGTTAAAGAAAATAGCGACGAAGACCAGCAGTAAAAGACATATTCCTGATAGCAGATAGCTGAATTGCATCAGTACTTTTGCCCAGCTGACGTTTTTCATGAAAAATTCTTTGTACAATAAAAGGCCTACACTGCCCAGGTAGCCCACAGCATCACAGATGTAAACAAAAAATCCGGCATTTGCTTTTATTTTAAAAAGGGCGATCATCCGTTCAAATAGCACGACCTGGATAGGCGTATAAGCCATAAACATCCCCATTCCTACCAGTAACATCCACCAAAAAGGACTGATGAGGTTAAACTGGAAACACAAGGTGCTGCCTCCACTCAGTATTAAACCTAAAGCAATCAGGTATTGAGTACCCCAAAAACCCTTAATATTATTTCTGATCAAAGATAAGCTGCCAATAAAAAGCAGTACGATCGTCCCTGAGATACCTTCAGTAATAGAAAAAACAGCCTTGTCCCACTGACTGTCAATCTCAGTCCAGATCTCGACCGAAAAATTATCCCGAAAGTCTCTCATCGTAGTAAGCATGGTGTAGATAATGCCAATGCCTATGATCGCAATGCCGTATTCACGCAGACATAACTTTTTGTCTTCCGTATTCATGGGTAAGCGCTCTACGCGGAGGAGTTTATCGGTTTCATTGGGTTCAGGAATAACATTCAGCATCCAAACGAACAGCAGGAAGAGGGGTAGAAAAAACAAGCCTACGGTAGCGGGCATCCAGAATTCTGAAACCCAGGGAAGCCACTCATGTATGGTGAAATATATGGTTTTAATTATTCCGGAAGATACAATAAGGCTAATGCTTAGCCCCATGGCCAGCATTTCTGTAAAACGCCTTCCTTCCAGATAGCTGAATATGATTCCCCAGACCATGCCGAGGGGAAGACCGTTTAAGCATAGAAAAATGAAATTGAAAGGGTATGGAACCAGGCCAAAGAGCAGCAAAGATGCTTCAGCAAAAAGGATAAGGCCAATAATGAGTTTTTTTCTGCCAGATTTTTTAAGCTCTGAGATCACTTTTATGCCAATAAATTTTGAAATCATATAGCCGAGTACCTGCGAGATGATTAAAACAGCCTTGTAATCAAGATTAAAAAACGTTAAACCTGTGTAGGTACCGCTGGTGAAGGGTTTTCTGAAAGCGTACATGCAGAAGTAAGTGCCAAATGCAGCTAACATACACCAGATAATGAAAAACAGCTTAGAACTGACGAGAAGGTGTTTAAGTTTGTTCATGCACGTATCAGTTTATTCGCTTCTAATTGGCTTTCTTAAGGCATATTATGCGCTTCGAGTTTCCGCTTATGGAGTTGAAAAAGTAATTCTGTTAGTTTAATTATACTGTACTTAGTTTAGTGTTTGTACAAACATAAGTGCTAATTATTAAATGAATTTATGTTATACGAAACTTTTTTTAAAATTAGGCGAATATCCATAATTTTAATACTATTGTTTGTTATTGGCGTATTTTCGAAATATAAGTTTACAGTTGCGTTGGTATGCAGATAAAGGTAGTTAATGGATTATGTTGCTGATAAACCATTATTGAAGAATAAAAAAGTATTTTTTTTGTTAAACTTTGTTTAGTATTTATATATTTGGTGTAGCCAAATATGCTGATCATTAGCAGGATTTTAACTTTACTGATGTCATGAAATTAAGTCTAGCCCAAGGTAGAAGTGATGCAGAATTATTAGCACTGATTAGCGTTTCTGATAATCTGGCTTTTAATGAGTTGTACGACCGTTATTGGAAACAGGTTTTTAATGCAGCATACAAACAAATTAAAGACATCTCTTCTGCACAAGACATTACGCAAGATATTTTTACTCAATTGTGGCTAAGGGATAAAGATTCCAAAATTGAAAACCTCAGCGCCTACCTTTTTACTGCCGTAAGAAATCAGTCTTATAAACTGATGGCCAAACAGAAACGCAGCAGCCCCATTCTGGATGTATTAATGGAATCGGAGGTATCTTGCTACCAGGCTGATGATCAGATTTTGTATAAAGAATTTCTCTGTGCTTATGAAGCCCTGATCGATAATTTACCCGAGCAACAAAAAATAATTTTCAAAAAGCGCTTTAACCAAGGCCTAAATACGCTTGAAATCTCCACTCAACTTTGTTTATCTCCTAAAACAGTACGTAACCATTTAGGAAGAGCCCTTGCAAAACTCAAAACAGCTTTGCTCATTATTCTTGTTTTATTCATGCTGGTTTAAGCACCAGGACTCATTTTCTTCCAAACCATAGGATTTAAAAAAATATTTTTATCCTGACTGGGCTTTTTCTCTTTTCGCGGGTCATACTGTTAAAGCAGCCACCTGATGAAACATATAAACGAAAAGCAACTTTTAAAGATTTTAGACAGATACAACAAAGGAACCGCATCTGATGAGGAAAAAAAATTTTTGGAAACATATTCGATGCTGGTTAATAATGAAACCGATATCACAGATGTGCTGGATGAGCAGGCAATTAAAAGTAATATCAAACAGCTTATAGATGCAAATGTAGGGGAGGGAAAGCTGAAGCAGAAGAAGGTTGGGAAGAAAATAGACTATAGATGGCTTTCTGCCGCTGCTGCGATCCTGCTCGTTGTTGCTATCGGTTATTTAAAACTAGATAAAAAACCAGCGCTCGCCGGCAGGCCTCAGGCCAATCCTCAAACCATTACACCAGGTGGTAACAAGGCATTTTTAATTTTAGCTGACGGCAGCAGAATCAATCTGGATGCTGCAGGCAATGGAAAGGTTGCCCAACAGGCAGGAATCAGTATTTCCAAAACGGCCAGCGGGCAATTAAGTTATACGGTTAGCGGTGCATCAAATCAGGGTTCAGCCAGTGCTTATAATACCATCGAAACACCTAAAGGCGGACAGTATCTGGTGAAATTACCAGATGGGACACAGGTTTGGCTAAATGCAGCCTCATCTTTAAAATTTCCACTTGCCTTTTCAGCTAAGGAAAGAAAAGTGGTGTTAACCGGTGAAGGTTATTTTGAAGTAGCAAAAGATAAATCTAAACCATTTAGGGTGATGAGCGGAAATCAGATGGTGGAGGTGTTGGGTACACATTTTAATATTAACAGTTACGCCGATGAAGGTAACATTAAAACAACCCTGGTTGAAGGCCGTGTAAAAGTTCATTCAGCTGCAAAAACCAATACAGATCTGATACTGGTTCCAGGTCAGCAGGCTATAAATACCGGACAACTGATGAGTTTAAATGCCAACCCCAATATTGAAGAAATCATATCATGGAAAGAAGGTTCTTTTCAGTTTAACGATAGCAGTTTATCATCCATTATGCGCCAGCTTTCCAGGTGGTACGATGTAGATGTTGAATTTGTGGGGCAGGTTCCCGATTATCATTTCCGCGGACGGATTTCAAGGGATACCCCGATAACTCAAATTTTTGAAATACTAAAAACCGGAGGCTTAAACTTTACGATTGAAGGAAGGAGGATTATAGTAAGAGACTAACTTGAAATAAAACTGCCAGGCAGTTTTAACCGGATTAAGCCAAAAAAACCGAATGTGTTTCGACCACATCCGGCAATAGTTTAGGCTGAATCTGAAAGAAAAATATTGGATTAACTTTTTACAAAACAACCAAACCAAACAAAAATATGGATTTTTTTACTCCGTACCTACCTATTTATAAAAATAGGCAGGCAAACAGAATTGCCCAGGCTTTTTTTGCCTGGTACATGGGGATAGACCTCGATAAAAAAAGAAGATTTATCATGCGAATCAAACTGACAGCCTTGATCTGTTTTATAACCTGCCTTCATATTTATGCAGCAGGTTATGGGCAAAGCATTACTTTATCCGTAAAGAATGCATCACTGCAACTTGTGCTGGATAAGATTGAAAAGCAGAGCGGATACAATTTATGGGTGCAAACCGAATTGCTTAAAAAAAGCAATAAAGTATCTTTAGCGGTTAAAAACAAACCGCTGGACGCCGTACTGAAAGATGTTTTTAAAGACCAGACACTTAGTTATGCCATTGTAGGCAAAACGATTGTAGTCAAAAACAAGGTTGAAGAGCAAAACAACATCTTCGGTGGCCCCTTGATGGTTTTTGTAAATATTGAAGGTAAAATAGTAGATAGCAAGGGAGCACCGCTTCCCGGAGCATCGGTGAAAGTGAAGGGCACCACAAAAGCCACTACTGCAAATACGGAAGGAAAATTTTCCCTTGTGGCAGATAAAAACGATGTCCTGCTGATTTCTTTTGTGGGTTACAAAACCAAAGAAGTTCCACTAAATGGACAAAGTACGCTAACCATACAACTTGAAGAAAGTGCAGCAGAGCTGAGCGACTTTGTGGTGGTCGGTTACGGATCGACCAAAAAAGTAAATTTAACAGGCGCCGTAAGTACTGTTAGTGGTGATGTATTAAAAGACCGCCCGATTTCAAACATTGCACAGGGCTTGCAGGGTGTGATTCCCAATCTAACCATCACCAATTTTAGCGGGCAGCCTGGCCGTACTTCTGATTTAAACATCAGGGGATATGAGTCCATCAATGGCGGATCTCCGCTTATTGTAATTGATGGCGTGCCAACCACATCAAACAGCAGCCTTTATTCCCTTAATCCACAGGATGTAGAAAATATCACGGTATTAAAAGATGCGGCCTCGGCGGCTATATACGGGGGAAGGGCAACCTTTGGTGTGATCCTAATCACGACTAAAAGTGGCAAATTTAATTCTGGTTTGAATATAGAATTTTCTTCTAATTTTTCAGATAAGCGATTGACCGAATTACCCAATATCGTAACCGATCCGGCAACTGTAATGCGGGTTAAAAATGAGGGTTATAAAGCTTATTACGGAACCGATTTATACAACCAAACTTTTATGGATTATGCGAACAAACGTTCAGCCGATCCGAGTTTGCCTCCTTATTATATAGATCCTGCTGATCCGACAAAATACGTATATGTTGGTTCTACCAACTGGTTTGATGAACTTTTCAGAAAAAATACGCCAACCTGGGATAATAATTTATCCATCAGGGGAGGCACAGAAAAGGTTACTTATAATGTCTCTGCCGGCTATCTGCGTCAGGAAGGATTGTTTGAAGGAAATCCGGATGTGTACAGCAGGTATTCATTGCGTAGCAAAACAGAATTTAAAGCCACTTCATGGTTGAAATTGGGTAATACCACACAGTTGAGCAGGACAGGTTACAAATATCCTACCCTGTGGAATGGCCCTTCGAGAGGTGATTTGTTCCACGCTATTGGTAGAATACCAAGCTTTGAGATTGTAAACAATCCAAATGGCTCCTATACCGCAAATGGCGTACTACTGGGCTATTTAAAAGATGGTGGACGCGGGGAGTCTCAGAAAAATGATTATTTAACCACCTTTGAGGCACAGACAAATTTTTTCAAGAATAGCCTGAGGGTGACCACCAATTATACTTTCCAAAGTGTAAATGGAAATTTTCTAGACCCATATATTCCTTTAGAATATCAGTATGCCAACCCAAATGTAAATATTCAGGATGGACAGAGCGGGCTTGGCCAGGGATATAATACCAGTAAATACAATGTATTTAATGTATTTGGAGAATATGAAAAGAATTTTGGCAAACACAATGTTAAAGCCATGGCTGGTTATAGCCAGGAAGGTTATCATGAAGATAGCAATTCGATATTCCGAAATGACCTGATCAGCTCAAATACACCAAACATTGGTCTTGCATTGGGCAATCCATCCTATACTTCAACAGCAGGTGAATGGGCCTTAAGAAGTCAGTTTTTCAGGGTAAACTATGCCTATGATAACAAATACCTGTTAGAGGTTAATGGACGGAGAGATGGTTCATCCCGTTTCCCTGTTGATGACCGTTATGTATTTCTTCCTTCAGGATCAATAGGATGGCGCGTATCTGAAGAAAATTTCTTCAAAGGATTAAAACCTGCCATCAGCGACTTTAAATTAAGGTTCTCTTATGGTTCTTTAGGTAACCAAACGGTAAGTAAAGCGGGTAGCAGTGACCCGGATTATTATCCATACATACCATTAATGTCAAGTTCATCTAAAATAACCAATATTTTAGGGGGTAACCAGCCACCTGCGGTATATGCGCCAGGTTTGGTTTCACCAAGCTTAACATGGGAAAGACAATACACCAAAAACTGGGGAACGGATATTGCCCTGATGGGAAATAAACTGAATATCTCTTATGACTATTACATCCGGGATGTTAAAGATATGCTAACCTCATCAAGGCAACTTCCCGCTGTACTTGGTACACCTCCCCCTAGAACCAATGCTGCTGATTTGAGAACAAGGGGATGGGAACTCTCCTTAAATTATAATAATAAGTTCAACCTCGCCAGTTCTGATTTTAAATACAATTTCAGATTCGTTCTGGCGGATAATTATACCGTGATCACCAAATTCGATAATCCTAACGGCAATATTGGAGAATATTATGTAGGTAAAAGAATCGGAGAAATATGGGGAATGGAAACTGAAGGATTATTTCAGTCTGATGCTGAGGTAGCTGCACATGCCGATCAGTCTGCTGTAGACGGTTACTATGGTTTTCATGCAGGTGATCCAAAGTACAGAGATTTAAATGGCGACGGAAAAATCAATATTGGAAAACTGACCCTTGGCGATCATGGCGATCTGAAGGTGATCGGAAATAGAGAAGCACGTTATACCTACGGTATTAGCGGTGGTTTTAACTGGAAAGGATTCGATATGAGTTTTTTTTTACAAGGTGTAGCTAAAAGAGATTTCTGGTTAGGTACATCAAGTTATTTCTGGGGTACCTATCGTGCCCCGTGGGAGCATGTTTATCAGCATCAGCTGGATAACATGTGGTCGCCGGAAAATCCGGATGCCTACTTTCCAAGGTATGCGGCCTGGAGAACAGGTGATATTGCAGAATGGCGGGATCTAGATGTCGTGCAGACCCGTTACCTGCAGGATGCTTCTTATCTGCGGTTAAAAAACCTGACCATTGGCTACAGGTTGCCGGAGAAGCTGGTAAAAAGAATCGGACTGAAGAGCTTTCGCTTCTATTTGAGTGGAGAGAATATTGGAGAAATCAATAACATTAAGTTCAAGGTGCTTGATCCCGAAACACTTGGCGGAGACGGCTCATCGTCATGGGGAACTGGAAAATCATATCCTTTCCAAAGAAGTTATTCAGCAGGTATTAATGTAACACTTTAAGATATAAAATTGAAGATCATGTTAAAGAATATAGGTATTTATTTAAGCATTGTTATAATTTTAATATGCTTTGGAAGTTGCAAAAAAGACTTTCTTGATAAACTCCCGATTACGGATATCGCTCCGCAAACTTTTTTTAAAAATGAAAAAGACCTGGAGTTATATTGTAACGGTTTGTACAGTCTGGTTCCTGGTGCAGGCATCATGACCGATGATACACAAAGCGATAATATGGAAACCCTACCTTATGATAAAGTAGTGGCCGGCGAATATCTGGTGCCAAGTACAGGTGGTGGCTGGAGCTGGAGTTATTTGCGGAGTGTAAATTATTTTCTCGAAAACTATGGTAAAGCAAATGCTGCTGCTGAGGCAAAGAACCATTATGTTGGCGTGGCCCGTTTGTTCCGTGCCTGGTTCTATTTCGATAAAGTAAAGCGGTTTGGAAATGTGCCCTGGTATTCGGGAACAATGAACATTAATGACGAGGCGCAGCTGTATAAACCACAAGACCCGCGTACGCTGGTAATGGATTCTGTATTAAAGGATCTTGATTATGCTTCAGCAAATATTCGGACATCTAAAACCCCGCTGTGGACAATAAACCGTTATGTGGCACTATCCTTAAAGTCGCGAATTTGTTTGTTTGAAGGTACCTGGCGCAAATACCGTGGAATTGCCGATGCAGATCGTTTTCTTATTGCCGCAAAAGATGCAGCTAAAAAAGTGATCGATGAAGGAGGTTATTCTTTGTACACTACAGGAAAGCCCGACGTAGATTACCTCAATTTGTTTGCCATGTCTGATGCGCCTCAAAACGAAGTCATATTGGCTTACGAATATAGTACAATATTAAACTTAAGGCATGCATTTAGTGCCGAATCTGGCGCTTATGGCAGGGGTTTTACCAAAGAGATGGTCAATTCTTACCTGATGAAAGACGGTACTCCATTTACTTCAGTTGCCGGTTATGCAACAAAAACCTATATGGATGAATTTGAAAACAGAGATCCAAGGTTGATTCAAACGGTGCTGAATCCACTTTATACCCGTACAGACAGAACAGATGCAAGCAAAAGATTTAGTCCCATTCCTAAAATTCCCGGAGGCACACCAACAGGCTATCTTCAGGTGAAATTTTACCAGGATGATCCGATTAAGGAGATTTACGGTCAATCTGATAATGATGCTCCGGTAATCAGGTATGCAGAAGTGCTGCTAAATTATGCTGAGGCTATGGCTGAGTTGGGAACAATTACCCAGGCGGACCTTGACTTGACCATCAATAAACTACGCGATCGTGTTGGAATGACCGGAGCTGCCCACCTTAACATGGGCGTGGCTATAGATCCGGTTTTGGCTGCGCAGTATCCTGATGTAAGCAGTGCCCTGATTTTGGAAATTAGAAGAGAGCGCCGTGTGGAGCTTGCAGGCGAGGGTTTTAGGTACAGTGATATCTTACGCTGGAAAGCTGGAAACCTGCTCGCAAAGAAGTTTTACGGAATTTATTTCCCTGGACTTGGGGAGTACGACCTGACTAAGGATGGCAAACTCGACTTTGCGATTGTTGCCGCTATACCTGCAGTAAAAACACCAGGCGTTACTTATGCTGTGATTAACAAGGATATCTACCTTTCCAACGGGAACTCAGGCAATATCGTTCCTTATCCAAATCAGACCAAAACATTTAACGAAAATAAAAATTACTTATTTCCGATCCCTACTTCAGAGTTATTACTGAATAAAAACCTTATTCAAAACCCTGGGTGGCAATAAAATTGGTTACCGGTTAGTTTGAGATAGCCCTCCTTCGGGAGGGCTTTTCTACAATTGTTTAAAAATGATCGTATACGATCGATAGAAAAAATAATATGAAAAAAGCAGGTATTCTATTCTTGTTTATAAGTTTGGTTAATCATTTTGCTATTGCACAGCATAGTAATAAAGCCGGGAACCTCATCATCATTTCAATAGACGGATTGCGGTGGCATGAGGTATTTCAGGGAGCCGAACAGCAACTTTTAACAAATAAAAAATACAATTCTCAGGATTCTACCGAGCGGATTAACAAGTACTGGGCCGATAATGAGCAAGACCGGCGGGTTAAACTCATGCCATTTGTATGGCGTACAATAGCAAAGCAAGGGCAGCTTTATGGCAACCGAAAAGAAGGAAGTTTGGTTAACGTTAAAAACACTTTTTGGTTTTCTTATCCTGGCCGAAATGAAAATTTAACAGGTTACCCTGATCCTAAAGTAAACAGTAACGACTATCCTGATAATCCGAATAAAAATATACTCGAGTTTATAAATCAGCAAAAAGGCTATAAAGGCAAGGTGGTGGCCTTTGCTTCATGGGATGCCGTGGCCAGAATTATTAACCGCAATAGAAATGGATTAATGGTGAATAACCCATTTGAGGATGTTAAAGGAAACAACCTTACAGAGGCCCAAAAACTGGCTAATGAAGTACAACATTACGAGCCGCAGTTATGGGGCAGTGGCGAGCGCTGGGATGCAAGTACTTATGCTATAGCAAAATCATATATCACAGCCAACCACCCTAAAGTAGTATATCTGGATCTGGCAGATACTGATGATCATGCACATGATGGTAAGTATGATTTCTATTTGGATGCCACCCATAATATTGATGCCATGATCGGCAGTTTATGGAATTACATTCAGAAGGATCCGTTTTATAAAGATAATACAACAATCATTGTTATGCCAGATCATGGCCGGGGCGAAGGAAAACAATGGACAAGTCATGGTTCCGGTACGCCACATTCTAATGATACCTGGTTTATGGCTTTGGGACCAAATATAAAACCGCTGGGCGAAGTGAAAAATAACGGACAGATTTATCAGGATCAGTACGCTAAAACAATTGTCAGGTTATTGGGCTTTAATTTTACTTCGGTAAACCCTATAGGCGATGTGATTGAATCTGTTGTGAAATAACAGGAACATGAAATGATAAGCCATTTTTTCGCTGTAGATACCCATTTGTCAAAAACCAGGCAAATGCACAGTTAAGCTTTAAAATATCGGCAGCCTACCATTGGCAGGATATTAGACCTCATATCAGCTTTATTTTCTATATGGGGAAAAACTTAACCCAATCCAATTAATGTTGATGCACGAGCTTCTATTATATTTTCATCAGATCAGGCAGCAGTAATACCCGGTTTTCAATTATAAGCTGACAGATTATTAAGCGCAAATTAAAACAATCGTCATTCTGTTTACCGGCTGATGTTTTTTTGTGTATAAGTTATTGTTAATCACGCAGGTAAGCAGGAGTGTGCATCATAAAATAAAATAAAAAATAAATTAATAGTTATAAACTTTGTTTAGTATTTGTATATTTGGTATGACTGAATATTAACTGATAGTAGTCGTATTTTAACTTGTTGATGAGGCGGGCTGGTTTTGAATAAATCCGCTTATCTCCAAAGATAACCCTGCGTTTGCAGCAGAAAAATATACCTAACAACTAAGCCATAATCTAAAAATAATGGACAGGAAAGAATTTTTAAAAACAACAGGACTAGCGGGTGGAACTATGCTTTTTGCCCGGTTTCCTGACTTAAGTCCGGCCAAAAAGAAAGTCAGGATTGGTATGATCACCGATCTTCATCATGATGTAATGCATGATGGCATATCGCGCCTATCTGCATTTATTGATGAAATGAACAGGGAGCAGCCCGATTTCATTATACAGGGTGGTGATTTCTGCTATCCAAAAAAAGCAAATAGTCCACTAATGGATGTTTGGAATCAGTTTAAAGGTCCTAAATACCATGTAATTGGTAATCACGATACCGATGGCGGATATACACGCGATCAGGTCGTAACCTTTTGGAATGCCAAAGCTAAATATTACGCTTTTGATGTTAATGGTTTTCATTTTGTCGTGCTGGATGGAAATGAGCATAACGAAAGTGCCGATCGGCCAAAAGGTTATGCCCGTTTTATTTCGCCTACACAACTCGACTGGCTCAGAAAAGACCTTGAATCAACTGATTTAGAAACCGTGGTTTTTTGTCATCAGGGACTGGATAATGATGCAGGTGGACTGGAAAACGGCACATTGCTGCGGTATACGCTGGAGCAGGCCAATAAAAAAGCAGGGAAACAAAAGGTAATTATGGTCATCAGCGGCCATCATCACCAGGATTACTACAATTACATTAATCACATCCATTATGTGCAAATCAACAGCGCATCATACCAATGGCTTGGCGATAAGTATAAAGAAAGCCGTTATTCGGAAGAGGTAGATAAAACACATCCATACATTAAATATACCGTGCCCTATAAAGATCCGATATGGGCGATGATTGAAATTGACCATAAAAACAGAATTACAATTAAGGGTAAAAAGACTGTTTTTGTAGGTTCCTCGCCCGAAAAATCAGGGGTAAATATGGACGATTACATATATCCGATCGTACCCTATATTTCAGACCGAAACTTAGGATAAATAAATTTAAACACACAAATGAAAAGAAGAGATTTAATTAAAACACTTGGAGCTACGATAGGAACGATTGCTTTGACGAGTGTTGCAGACACATCAGTTGCTGCGCCAATCAAGAAAAAGAAGGCTTTAAAAATTGCACACATTACCGATGTGCACATCAGACCTGAGCACAATGCTGTTGCCCGCTTTAAGAAATGCCTCGAAATGATTAAAAAGGATAAAGTAGAGCTGATTCTTAATGGTGGCGATTCTATTTATGCGGCTGATTACGATCACATTACCAAAGATCGGGTAGAGCAGCAATGGGCCTGCTGGAACGAAAGTGTGCAGGTTGTAAAAGGTATCCCCATGCACCACGTGTTGGGAAATCATGACATGTGGTGGAAAGGTAAAGATGATGAGTTGGGCGGTAAAGCTGGGGTATTAAAGATGCTGGGCATGAGCAATAATTATTATAGCTTCGATCAAAAAGGCTGGCATTTTATCATGCTGGATAGTAACCATCCAACAAATCCGGGTATGCTGGATGACGAACAATGGAACTGGTTTGTAGAAGATGTAAAAAAGAACAGTCAGGATAAGCCTACACTAATCATGTCGCATTACCCATTGTTGAGCTGTACCGGTATTGTAGATAACAAAGCAGATTTTAGAGGGCCATTTAAGGTTAGCGGGAGTTACAACCACCTCGATATTATGAAGTTTATTGAAGTGTTTAACCAGAATAAGAACATTAAACTTTGTTTAAGTGGCCACATTCATTTACTGGATAAGGTTTGGTACAATGACGTTGCTTATTTATGTAATGGCGCAACCAGTGGTTTCTGGTGGGAGCCGGGAGATGATGGTAAAAGTGCCTATAAACAAACCGTGCCAGGTTATTCTCTTCTCAATCTGTACGATGATGGAAGTTTTGAGCATGAATACATAAAGTACGAATTGAAGTAATGAAACGGATATTTACATTGGTTTTAGGTTTAAAGCTGATTTTAATTTCTGCTGATCTTTGCGCACAAGTTACCACTTACAATCAGTTTTGGAACGATTTCCAATTTGTAACACCGATAAAAGGCAGGTGGAGCAATGAAATAAATCTTGGCCAGGTATGGACGGGTGTGCCCGCAAATAACAATCCTTTTTATGCCAATGCACAACTTTATGCCAGAGTATGGATTCATTATTCACTTTCAAAAGCTAAATTTTCGGTGTTTACCGGCTATAACCATAACCCCGAAATTATACTTGCCGGACAGGATGGTCTTCCGGAAATCAGATCTGCCATTCAGGGTATTTATTATTTCAGAAAAACGCCTTTTACCTTATCTGCCCGACTGAGGTTAGAAGATCACCGTGACAAACGAAGTTTAGGTGGTTTTGATGAAAGTTACCGGGTAAGGAGTCAGTTGAAGCTGGTAAAGCCCATAAATGCATCACAAATAGTTAAAGGAGCAGTTTACATGGTCGCTTCTGAAGAAGTATTTACGCAAACTGCGCCCAATGTGTTTAGTCAGCCAAGGCTGGGAAGTAATAGACTGACCATTGGGTGTGGATATGCACTCACCGATGATTTTTTAATCGAAGTGGATTATGCTAATGATTACTACCCTGATAAAATACAGCAGCTTTCTTACCACAGTATGCAACTGAATTTAAGCTGTTATAATTGGGTGAAAAACCTAAAGGATGCTTTGCTGAAGTGAGATGAAATATGATACCAATAAAAAAATAAAATATCCAGTCTGGCATGCTGGAGTTACAATCAATTTACCTTCTAAATAAAATAATATGAAGTCGAAACCTGCAACATTAAAGGAAATTGCTGATTTACTTGGTCTTTCTATCAGTACTGTTTCACGGTCCTTGATTGATCATCCAACCATTTCTCTGGTGACCAGAGAAAGAGTGAAAAAATTAGCAAAGAAGGTTAATTACAGGCCAAACCATTCGGCTCTTTCTTTTAGGTCGGGACGTACATTTACCATTGGACTTATCCTGCCTGATCTTTCCGAAACCTTTTTTTCTACGGCAATGACTGCTATAGAGGAAATGGCAATGGCCAATAATTATGCGGTTTTTGTAGCCCAGTCTATGAATAGTGAAGAACAAGAAATAGCCCTGGTAGAAAAAATGATTGATTTTAGGGTAGATGGCTTATTGATTGCGCTGGCAAAAGAAACGCAGACTTTTGGTCATTTTTCCAGGCTTAAAGATAATGGTATTCCAGTTGTGTTTTTCGATCGCGTTCCCCCTTATTTCAGCATCAATTCAGTATGTTGTAACATCGAATTAGCCACCCAGCAGGCGGTTGATTTTTTATTAAAGAAGGGGCACCGGCGAATAGGCATGATTAACGGACCCGAAAGCCTGCTTTCGAGTACGGAGCGTAAAAACGGTTATATCAAGGCGCTGGAAAGAGAGCAAATCTCTTTTGATCCGTCCCTGTATACAGAATGCGACCTAACAGAAAGTGGCACCGAAAAAGAAATGGATAGGCTTTTAGCAGTACCCGGCAGGCCAAGCGCAGTGCTTGCATTTAACGACTATGTGGCCATTTATGCAATCAGGAAACTTAGGGCACAACACATTACTGCTGCTGAAGCAATAGACTTTGTCAGTTTTTCAAACCTTTCCGTTTTACGGTTTATGGATTACAGACCCATTGCCACGGTTGAGCAATCACCAGCCCTGCAAGGCAAAACCGCAATGCAGATCTTAATGGACCTCGTCAATTCCAGGTACAATGGCTCGGTATCAGAACAGCGGTTCAGAAATGTTGTTCTTGAAGGAAAACTGGTGCTTGATCAATAATTTTACATTACCATCTTAAAAGAATTAAAGTTCTGATATGCATTGGTGCATGTTAGATTAAAAGCCCTGCAAATTAATTGCAGGGCTTTCTGTTTATCTACGTTGATTCTATTAAACACCATCATTAGTGCGCATTTCGGCCAAATTTTATTTTGTATGTTTAATAATATTTGTCAGACTTATTTATTTGTATTTTAAAATCAAAATCCGGTATAATTTGGTTAATAAACGGCCGTTTTTGTGTTTAGCATTTGTTAACTTCGGTTATGTTATTTTATAAATTATTGTAAGGATTTTTTTTCGTGTTTTATAACGGTGAAAATGAATTGGAGGTTTCTTAAACACTGAATGGCTTTTTAATGGCGTAAAAACAATTAAAAGCAGATAAATCTTGGTTTGGGGCTTAACAGAGGCGTTAGGCAAAATATGCTGTCGCATTAAATCATTCAATCTAACCATAAAACAAAAAGTAATGAAAACAAACAAAAAGATTTACCTGGGCGTATTCACAGCCATCCTACTCAGTATTTCAGTTATAAGTTGTAAAAAACAGGGCATCGAAAACAATGCTGAAACCGATGTGAAAAAGCTAGACAACATGCATGAGTTTAATTTCGGAGGAAATAAAATCCTGGTGAAAGAAGATAAGGGCATCTATTACCTTTCAGACGATGTTATCTTAACCGAACAACAATTTAACTTGTTGAAAGCCAATAACAATGCCGCAATGTCTTCCACAGCAAGGGCGTTAATTATGAATTCGCTGGTTAAACGCTGGACAAATTCCATCGTATATTACAGTCTGAGCAATCTGGGGGCAGATACCGCTTCTTCGCTAAAAGCCATGCAATATATCGCCAGGGTATCGCCACTTACTTTTGTACAAAGAACATCGCAAACAAATTATATCAATTTTGTTAAATCTACCGGGAACAGTTCTTCAGTAGGTATGGTTGGGGGTGCTCAAAACCTCAATTTATACAATTATAATACACCTGGCATTATCATTCATGAGCTGTTTCATGCACTGGGCGTAATGCACGAACAATGCAGAACCGATCAAAGCAGTAATGTAATTATCCATCCTGAAAACATTCCCGATGATAAAGAATTTAACTTTAATCAGGTGTCGGCTACCAGTTATACCAATCATGGTAACTTCGATTTCGAGTCGATTATGATGTATGAGCCTTATGCTTTTTCGAGCAATGGTCAGCCTACCATTACCAAACTCGATGGTTCTACTTATCAAACCAGTTATCCGGCAGCTAACATGTCGCCAACAGATATCGCAGGTATCAACCAGCTTTACACGGGCTTTACATACGTAGGTTTACCGGCAAATACCAGTTACGAAATTGCTTCAGCATTGGATAATACCAAATTGTTAAATGTACCTGGCAGCGCTACTGCTGATGGGACACAGGTAATTATTTACACCGATGGAAACTCTAATAACGCAAGATGGAGTGTAACCAAAAATGCTGATGGATATTACAGGCTATCACCTTTACATGCACCTACTAAAGCGCTTACGGTAGTAGGCAGTGCTACAGCAAACGGAACCAAATTAGAAATCAGGACCCACACTGGCGCCACTTCGCAACAGTTTAACATTACACCTGAGGCTAGCGGTTATTATATTATTTCGCCTCGTAATGCCCCTTCAAAAAATGTGGATGTTCCGGGCAGTGCTACCGCCAATGGTACATTACTTAATATCTGGAGTTACGGTGGTGCCAATAACCAAAAATTTAAGTTTAATACTTTCTAACAAGTCATCTCCATATATACCTGTTTCATCCTGCCCCCCTAAAGTTAATGCTTTGGCGGGGGCATTTTATTTTAAGCAGGAATTAACCTAAGATTAAATTTTAGTGATTTAAACCCCATCACCCTTCTAAATTGCTGATATAGCACATTAATAGATTCTAACTATTCCATTATAGAATTAAATGATTGTGATTAGTTATTTCAATTCTCTAAATTTATAATTATCCGGTCAATCTGTTAAAGGATCAGAATTTCACTAACAAAATAGTATACATATGGAAAAAGAATCGAACGATATTAGCAAGTGCCCGTTTCATAATGGCAGCATGAAAAGTAATGTAGGTGGTGGCGGTACCAGAAATGGCGACTGGTGGCCAAAGCAGTTAAAGTTGAGCATTTTACGCCAGCATTCTAATTTATCCAATCCAATGGATGGTGAATTTAATTATGCCGAAGCTTTTAAAAGTTTAGATTTAGCCGCCTTAAAAGCAGACCTACATGCACTGATGACCGATTCGCAAGATTGGTGGCCGGCAGATTTCGGTCACTATGGAGGTTTATTTATCCGCATGGCGTGGCACAGCGCCGGAACTTACCGGGTAGGGGATGGTCGTGGTGGTGCCGGTGCCGGATTACAACGTTTTGCACCGCTGAACAGCTGGCCAGACAATGTGAGCCTTGATAAAGCCCGCAGGTTACTTTGGCCAATTAAACAAAAATACGGGCGCAAAATTTCGTGGGCAGATTTAATGATTTTAACCGGGAATATCGCTTTAGAATCGATGGGTTTTAAAACCTTTGGTTTTGCCGGTGGGCGCGAGGATGTCTGGGAAGCAGATGAATCGGTATATTGGGGTTCAGAAACAACCTGGCTGGGTGGCGATCTTCGTTACGCACATGGTTCTGACGGCGCAAATAAGGCACATGGAGTAGTGGTTACTGATGATGATGCCGATGGCGATGTGCACTCCCGTAATTTAGAAAAACCATTGGCAGCAGTGCAGATGGGATTAATATATGTAAACCCTGAGGGACCGGATGGAAATCCAGATCCAATTCTTGCCGCTAAAGATATTCGCGATACTTTTGGCCGCATGGCGATGGATGATGAAGAAACGGTAGCATTAATTGCAGGCGGACACACCTTTGGTAAAACCCATGGTGCAGCTTCGGCCGATCATGTGGGCAAAGAGCCTGAGGCCGCTGGTATCGAAAGCCAGGGTTTTGGCTGGAACAATAGTTATGCTTCTGGTAAAGGTGCAGATGCCATTACGAGTGGATTAGAAGTAATCTGGACCACAACACCAACGCAATGGAGTAATAACTTTTTCGAAAACCTGTTTGGATTTGAATGGGAATTATCGAAAAGCCCTGCTGGTGCACATCAGTGGAAAGCTGTAAATGCAGAAGCCATTATTCCTGATGCATTTGATGGATCAAAAAAACACCTGCCAACCATGCTGACCACCGATCTTTCTTTAAGATTCGACCCGGCATATGAAAAAATATCAAGACGTTTCTTAGAAAACCCCGATCAGTTTGCTGATGCATTTGCAAGAGCGTGGTTTAAATTAACCCACCGCGATATGGGACCGCTGGCGCGTTACCTGGGACCAGATGTACCTCATGAAGAATTGCTTTGGCAGGATCCAATACCTGCGGTTAATCATGCATTGGTCAATGAAAGTGATATTGCCGCATTAAAAGCAAAAGTACTGGCTTCGGGATTGAGTGTGGCCGAACTGGTTTCTACCGCCTGGGCATCGGCTTCTACTTTCCGAGGTTCTGATAAACGTGGTGGTGCCAATGGTGCACGGATCCGTTTGGCTCCGCAAAAAGATTGGGCTGTTAACAATCCTCCGCAATTACAAAAAGTATTGGGCGTATTAGAAGGAATCCAACAAGAATTTAATGGAGCACAAGTTGATGGCAAAAAAGTTTCGCTTGCCGATTTAATTGTACTGGCGGGTGCTGCTGCAGTAGAAAAAGCTGCAGGGCATTCAGTTACCGTTCCTTTTGCACCAGGCCGAATGGATGCTTCGCAAGAACAAACCGATGTAGAATCTTTTGGTTATTTAGCGCCTGTTGTTGATGGTTTCCGTAACTACCGTAATTCAAAATCTCCGGTTCCTACAGAAGAATTCCTGATTGATAAAGCCCAGTTGCTTACTTTAACAGCACCTGAATTAACGGTGTTAATAGGCGGCTTACGTGCGCTCGATACCAATTTCGATGGTTCTAAAAATGGGATCTTGACTATAAGACCAGGTCAGCTGACCAACGACTTCTTTGTAAATCTATTAGATATGGAAACCGCATGGAAAGCCATTGCTGAAGATAAGGAACTTTACATTGGAAGCAGTCGTGCTACGGGTCAGCCAAAGTGGACCGCAACCCGTGCCGATCTGGTATTTGGTTCTAATTCAGAATTAAGAGCAATTGCAGAAGTATATGCCAGTGCAGATGCAGCAGGCAAATTCGTAAAAGACTTTGTGGCTGCATGGAATAAAGTAATGAATTTAGATCGTTTTGATTTGAATTAATTTTAAATACAACGCAACATTTAAAGGCACCGGAAATTTCGGTGCCTTTTGTTTGAAATGGGAATCGCAATTCTTAAAATATTCGATCATTAAATTAGCTTATACCTAGTAATTTACATTGTTCGTACTATTGTTTTATTGGGGTAATAACTTTATTTTCGTCTTACCAAACAAACTGACACAGCGCTCCATTTAATGAAGAAATTTCTTATTTCTATTTTAATCTGCATTCTGCATTTTAATTTATCCTATTCGTTTGCCCAAGTACCTGTAATCAATAGCTTTAATCCCAAAACAGGGCCAGTTGGTTCTGATGTTGAGATTTTGGGGACAGATTTTAACCCTAATGCTGGATCTAATACCGTTTTCTTTGGAGCAACGCAGGCGCAGGTTAAATCAGCAACAGCAGGCAAACTTATTGTTAGCATTCCTAGTGGGGCCAACAATAAGCCGATAACGGTCCTCAACCGATCAAACGGTCTTCTTGCGCAAACCAAAACTTCCTTTATGGTTACTTCACCGTTTAATGGGAGCATTACAGCCGATGATTTTTCGTCAGGACAAAATTTTACCACAGGGAATGCCCCGAAAAATTTTGCCATTGGAGATTTTGATGGCGATGGAAAACCTGATGTAGCAGTTACCAATACTGAGCAGGGAACCATTAATGTTTTTAGAAATACCTCAAATAAGAATGAAAACATTGCCTTTGAAATGCAGCAATCTTTGTGGCTTGCTTCAACAAATGTAATCGTTGCAGATTTAAATGGCGACGGAAAGCTTGATATCGTTGCTACCGGGCAATACAACATAAATATTTTTGTTTTTATCAATAGATCTGCCCCTGGCAATGTACGTTTTGATTCTTTGTCAAGTTTTAGAGCAGCAGGCGAATGCACCCACATCGATGTAGTTGATTTTGACGAGGACGGAAAACCTGATATTGTAGCTACAACAGTTGCATATTATAACAAAACAATATCTATCCTTAAAAATACTTCAATAAACGAAATATTGTCTTTTGATAGTTTTATGGATTTTAACGGGACAGACAATGGTTATTATTTAAGCTGTAAGGATTTTGATGGTGATGGAAAGGTCGATATATCAGTAAGCAACGGAGGCTCGGTAATTTTTCTCCGTAATACCTCCAGTATAGGTAAGATAAATTTTGCTGCCAAGGTTAGTTTTAAGGCCGAAGGCTGTTATGATGCAGGCGACATCGATGGGGATGGAAAGCCTGATTTTATTAGTGTAACAAGAGAGCCTGGTGTTGTTAGTATTTTCAAGAATAGTTCTTCAGCAGGTAATCTGAATTTTAGCT
Source organism: Sphingobacteriaceae bacterium GW460-11-11-14-LB5 (assembly GCA_002151545.1). Classification (NCBI taxonomy): domain Bacteria; kingdom Pseudomonadati; phylum Bacteroidota; class Sphingobacteriia; order Sphingobacteriales; family Sphingobacteriaceae; species Sphingobacteriaceae bacterium GW460-11-11-14-LB5. Next base: position 220,766 of record CP021237.1, read on the forward strand.
TGGCGAAATCTTTTTCTACTTCTCCTTATCCTAGTACTGTGTTTATTCAGGATGTTGATGGAGATGGTAAGAATGATTTTTTTACCTATGATGGTATTGGAAAGCCTCGGGTCTTTCGTAATATCAGTTCAACAGTTATCGATTTTGACCTAACGAGTGGAATAGTAATTGACGGTATTGATATTGCTGTTGCAGACATGAATGCAGATGGCGTAGCAGATATTTTAACTTCGAAATGGTCTTCGGGTGTAATTTGTGCTTATTTAAACGTTAGTCAACGGGTAGTTAATACTTCTGTCCCCAAAATCACTTCCTTTAGCCCTCTAGCTGCCTCTAAAGATGCTTCAGTGCAGATAAAAGGTTCCGGTTTTTCGGCCGTTGCCGCAAACAACGATATTTTTTTCGGATCAACAAAAGCTGTTGTAACCAAGGCAAGTGGCAATGAGCTTACCGTTAAGGTTCCGCAGGGAAGTGCTTACGAACAGATTTCTGTATTGAACAGGGAAAGCCTGAATACCGGAAGATCTGCTTTTCCGTTTACTTATTCTCCATTCTTATCAAAGAAAGCTATCTATAGCTCAGATTTTGACCCAGAATTCAAAATATCTGGACCACAGTATTTCAATAATTCAAAGTTTGCCGATCTGGATAATGATGGGAAACCTGATTTAATTGTCTCAAATTCTAATACAAACGGAAACGGCATTTCAATTTATCGCAACATAGCTAGCCCTGGCGCTTTAAATGCCAGTTCCTTTGCTTCCAAAATAGATCTTGGTGTTAACGGAAAGGTTTACTTTGTGAGTACAGGAGATGTTAATGGCGATGGCAAAATAGACCTTTTGTTAACTATTGATCATAGACTGTTGATTTTTATCAATACAACAACCAATGGAAACATTTCATTTGTCAATAAAATCAATTTGGAATACAATAGCTCGGCCGAGGAAGTTTTGGTGAATGATGTTGATGGTGATGGGAAGGCAGATCTAATAGCTGTGGGCTCGGGTTATATAGCAATGGTTTTTAAGAACACCTCCATTATGGGGCAAATCGAATCAATATCATTCGCAAGCCCAGTAACACTTTACAGTAAAACCCGTATACACGATCTTAGGTTAGGCGATATCGACGGCGATGGAAAGATTGATCTTACATTTCTAGAAGAATACGTTGGCAACATGCCAGCAGGTTTTGTGATCATGTTGAACAAGTCTGTACCAGGCAATATCAGTTTCGATTTAGGTACAAAAATTACCGTTTACAATAATAGCTTATGTTTTAATCTTATTGATATTGATGGGGATAACAGGTTGGATGCTGTGGTAGGATGTGGCTCTGGTTCGGGCTTTCTCCTGTTTGCCCAAAATGCATCCACACCTGGTAATGTGAGCTTTGGCGGCCTGATGGTAAAGCCTTTGGAAAACAGTCTTTCAAAAATTGATATAGCTGATATTGATGGCGATGGCAGACCAGACCTTGCTTTTGCAGATAATAGTAAGAATTTTGTGGCGATTTTCAGGAATGCTTCGGTGAATGGCACATTTGATAAGGATGTTTTCGGACAATTGGCTAAAATACCAGTTAGTGCTGAAAACCCAAAAATAGTGCTTGCAGATATCGATGGTGATGGCCGGGTCGATATCCTCACAACCGGTTATACTTCGCTGTCGTTTTTAAGAAACAATCCAAACCCCTTACAGGCACCGCCAACTATTACCTCCTTTTCGCCTTTAAATGCAAAAACGGGCGCTTTGGTAAGCATTACAGGTAAATTTTTAAGTAATGCCACAAATGTAAGTTTTGGCGGCAAGGCTGCCCTGAGTTTTAAGGTTGTTTCCGATAACCTGATCGAGGCCACTGTAGCCAATGGTTTGTCTGGTGTAATACGTGTGGTAACACCAGATGGTGCTGGAGAAATCGATGGTTTTAAATATGATGCGCCACCGGTTCTGTCCTCGTTTTCTCCCGTACTGGCATCAGCGGGCGAAACCATTACCATAACAGGGAGCAATTTAACAGGTACAACCGCTATAAGTTTTGGTGGAGCCCCGGTAAAATCATTTAACGTAATTTCCGATCAGAAAATAGAAGTTGTGCTGGCTGAGCATACAAACTCAGGTAGTATTATCATCACAACACCAAATGGAACTGGAGCGATTTCCGGTTTTAAATTCCCCTTACCCAATATTTCTATCGATGCAAAAAAATCTTTTTTAGCTGGAACAAAAATTACACCTATCGAAATCAAAAATTCTGGTGGGCGTATTCCAAATGCCCTTTACTCTGAAGTATCCACTCATGCAGGAAGTGGTAACGAAGGACTCATCAACGGTACTGGACTGGCCGCATTCTTCAATCTTCCAAGCTCAACTGCCACAGATAAAGATGGAAATGTATATGTAACAGATAGTAAGAACAATGTCATCAGAAAGATTACGCCTGCAGGGCTAACTTCAACTTATGCGGGGAACGGTAAAGCAGGATCGGCAAACGGTACAGGTCTATCTGCGAGCTTCAATTCACCAATGGGTATAGCCGTAGATCTTAACAACAATGTATATGTAAGTGACTATACCACCAGCCTGATCAGGAAGATATCTCCAAGTGGCGAAGTATCTATTTTAGCTGGCGGGGGAGCAAGCGGTGCTGATGGACAGGGAACTGCAGCTGGCTTTAATAATCCCGCTGGTATTGTAACCGATTTTAACGGAAATATATTTGTTTGCGACGTTTCTAATCATAAGATCAGAAAGATAACGCCGGAGGGTTTGGTAAGTACCGTTGCAGGTAGTGGTATTGGCAGTGCAGATGGCGTTGGAAATGCTGCAAGTTTTAATAGGCCATACGGAATTTCGACAGATGGAATGGGCAATTTTTATGTTGTCGAATATACTGGGAATCTTTTGCGTAAAGTTACCGAGAATGGGATTGTGAGCACGATCGCCGGAACAGGCAATAGTTTTGCTACACTTGATGGGCAGGGAAAAGATGCCCGCTTTAATCAGCCTGCAGGGGTTGTAGTAGATGGCGGCGGCAATATTTTTGTATCAGAGAATTATAATTTTATCAGAAAAGTAAGTCCTTCCGGTTATGTAACTACTATTGCCGGTAATGGTAAGCAGGGCAATCAGAATGGGATAGGTACATTGGCCATGTTTAAACTGCCCTATCAGATCAGCGCCAATGGTTTTGGCGATATTTTCGTGGCAGATATGTATAATCATCAGATTAAAAAGATAAGTACTGTGGGCTACCAGGTTACGCCTACATTGCCACAAGGTTTAGAACTCAATGTTGATGGAACCATAACAGGTACTCCAACAGAAGAGGCTACGCTAAAAGAATATACTGTTACAGCCTATAACGTTTCTGGATCCAGTTCTGCAAAAATTACGATAGAAGTAACCATTCCAGGCGCGCCCATTATAACAGCATTCAGTCCGTTAACTGCAAAAGATGGCGAAACAGTCAAGATTTCGGGAACTGGTTTTACCGGAGCAACAGAGCTCTCTTTAGGTGGCATTTCAGTTGCTTCATTTATTGTAGATTCTGATAGCCAGATTACTGCAATTGTAGGCATGGGCAGATCGGGTGATGTGAAAATTATTACTCCCGGAGGAGAAGTAAGTAAAACTGGTTTTGTTTATTCTGGTCCGTATATCGAATCGTTTATGCCACAGGCAGCTGCTTCCGGACAAAGTATTACCATATCCGGATCTGGATTTTTGGGAACAAACCAGGTAAGTTTCGGTGGAAGGGCAGCTGCCAGCTATAATGTAGAATCGGATACCAAAATAGTAGCTGTACTGGGCATTGGAGGAAGTGGTGATATTTTGGTTAAGAACAGTATCGGAACAGGCAGAAAAATGGGATTTCTTAAGATCAAAGCAACCCCGGTTACGATCAGCTATGAGAATAAACATATTTTTAATGTAAACCGTACCGTAAAAGTATTGCTCCTACGGTTCAGGGAGGTGTGGTACCCGAAGAGATATATACAAACGTAACGACCTACGCCGGAACCTTTGAGTATGGCGCTACTGATGGCCCTATAAGCCAGGCATCATTTTTTTACCCATCTTATATGGCCATCGATCAGGCTGATAATATTTATTTGGTTGCTGGCCAAACTTCAGCCATACGCAAAATTTCGGCAGATGGGGTAGTTAGTACCTTGGTACCAACTGCAGCACTCAGTTTTCTCGGAAGTTCATACGTTAGTGCAATTGCGATTGATGCCAGCGGAAATCTGTATGTTGCTGTAGGTAACGGACTGATGATAAAAAAAATCAGTCCATCTGGGATGGTTACCCATTTTGCCGGCAGCGGTAATGTTGGTTCTAATGATGGAAGTGCCAACGACGCGAGCTTTAATAACATCATGGGGCTGGTGGTCGATTCACATGGCGACGTATATGCAAGTGATAATGGGAATAATATGATCCGCAAAATTTCCCAGACAGGGGTTGTAACAACCTTTGCCGGTAGTCCTTTTGGAGGAACCAGGGACGGCAACATTTCGCAGGCGCAGTTTTTAGGCCCTGCGGGTTTAGTCATTGATCCAATAGGGAATATTATTGTTTCGGATAGCAAAAACAATCTGATCCGGAAAATTTCTACCACTGGTAACGTAACTACGCTTGCTGGTAACGGAACAGCTAGCTATGCCGATGGCTTAGGCAACGCCGCTGCATTTAATAGACCAAACGGTATATCGGTAGATGATTTAGGCAATGTTTATGTGGCAGATTTCCTGAACTACCGTATACGTAAAATAAGCCCTGCGGGGCAGGTTTCTACATTGGCTGGAATGGGCACCTTTACCTCAAAAAACGGCGTAGGCACTGCTGCGGGTGTATTGACGCCGATGGGTATTGTGGTCGATCAAAAAGGAAGTGTGATTTTCAGCGAATATAACGGTTCGATGTTAAAACGGATTTCGCTCAACGGTTACACTATCAGTCCGGCCTTACCGATAGGTTTAGTGCTTGATAGCAAAACCGGTATCATAAGCGGTACACCCACCAAAGAATCTGCTGCTGCAGATTATATTATTACTGCAAACAACCAGGGCGGGGCAGGTACCTCAATAATTAATATTGCGGTAACCGCATTCAATTTGCCAATGGACAATTTTGTTATAAAAGGTACCTCTTCTACCTGTCCCGGTGCCAACAGCGGTTCAATTGAAATTACCGCAAAAGAGAAATTGCCTTACCGCGTGGCCATCACAGGATACGGTCCAATAAGCGGCCAATTTAATGATCGTATTGTTTTTAATGATCTTCGCCGATTTATATATACCGTTTGTATTACCATTGATGGACAACCTGATTTTAAACGTTGTTTTACCATTGCTATCGATGAACCACCACCACTAACCGTATATTCTGCTATTAACAATGATAATAAAATAGTGAAACTCCAACTTGCGGGAGGTGAAAATTATCAGATTACACTTAATGATAAAACTTATAGTACGTCCCAGTCAACGTACAATCTTAAACTGGTAAATGGTATAAACAACTTAAAGGTACAAACAGATATGGCTTGTCAAGGCATTTATACTGATAAGATACTGATAAGTAATAAATTAATGGCTTATCCAAATCCCTTTAGTGATGAGTTAAATATATTACTGGAAGAAGCAGAAACTGGCAAAGCCAATATAGAGATAGTAGATGCCTCTGGAAAAAAGGTTTACAATAAACAACACGATATTAATTCAGGCACCACTACATTACAGCTTTCACAAATGGTGCCTGGGGTATACGTGGTAAAGGTTCGTTTGGCGGCAAAAACAACAATATTTAAAGTATGGAAAAAGTAAGAATAGTAGTAATAGTTTTGGTAATTGCCATTTTTGCTGGATGTGCTAAAAACCCTGGCGAGCCTGATGTTTTGCTTGGGAAGGCAAATTTACTTCTTCCTTTAAAAGATCAACCATGTTTAACCGGAACCAATATTACTGCCACAGAAAGTACTGTTGCCTTTAGTTGGCAGCCAGCAGAAAATGCAGAAGGTTATGATTTGATCATAAAAAATCTGCTTACCAATCAAGTTATTACAATGCGTACGGCTTCGGTATCGCAGAACATAAATTTATTATTGAATACACCATATTCTTGGCAGGTAAAATCATTGTCGACAAGATCAAGTGAAACACCATTAAGCGAGGTTTGGAAATTTTTTAATGCCGGTCCCGGTCAGATATCCTTTTCACCTTATCCTGCAGATATGATTTCGCCTTATATGAACCAAAAAATCACAGCTGTTAATGGAAAAGTAAACTTAAAATGGTCTGGAGCAGATCCCGATAAAGATATTGTGGGCTATAGTGTTTATTTCGGTACAATTGCCAATAACCTGAATACGATTATCGACAATAAGATGGTTACGGAAGCTTCTGATATCAGCGTAGTTCCGGGAAATGTGTATTATTGGAAAGTAATTACCAGAGATGCAAGAAGCAATATTTCAGATTCAGGTACAATAAGTTTTACAGTAAATTGATATCAGCTTTCTGATGGATATAAAATCTGGTTTTAAATTTGGTGTAGGACTAAAACATATAGAATAAACTTACCTGGGCTACATTATTCTTTAGGTTAGGGCTTATATTGCCAGTGGTTTTTGCGCCATGAGTATAAAACAGAATTTCTTCTTTCTGTTAAATTCCGAAAATTTATTAACTTTGTGTCATCCTAATGAACAATCTTTTTAATGTTTAGGAATTATGACAGCATATATCTACATATCTTCCCCTTCCCAAATTGCCTAATAGGCGATAAAATACTATAATTTGTTTTTATTTGATTGGCTGCCTCAAAGGTATTCAATTTGCTATTGCACAATGTTTTATTTTCCAATCAAGGGGTATATCCTTACTCAAGGACGAATTGAGACCCACATTCAAGTTAAAGGAAATTAAATGGAAGTCCGATGGACACACATGAACTGCCATGCAAGATTAGAAGCGCACGGCAGAAAAAGCGGTTGGTAAAAACAGATCGCGACAAACAACTTATCCGGCTGAGTAAAAGAAGATCGGAGCTTTGGATACAAAGGCGTGCACTGCCGATGGTACCTCTAGATAAACCCTATCAAAGAGGCTGGAAAAGATATTTTGTACTCAGAGCAGATATTGCATTTAGCGTAAGAGCAGAGTTTTATACCGCATTACTTGCTAAGATCAATACAGTTGAATACCACCACGATAAAACATTCCAACGAAAAAAACGCCGTAAAGGAAGGTATGGATATGAAATCAAAAAGCAATTGCTGCGCGAACTCTCGTCATATTTATGGGAGAGCAGCAATTTAGACCTTACTGAACAGGAAAAAGCTTGCTTTAGCCAAGTTGAAATGTACAATGTTAAAACACGTCAACAAGAAATTAGGTATGTTTTTAACGAACCGTGGCGGTATAAGTTAAAAATCGCACCCAATATGGTTACACATAAAAAATTATTGGATACCGATCTTGTAAGGGAATTGGATCTTATTGATAGCCATATCGAACGCAATAACTTAGAGGGGCGCATACATTTGTTAACTAATGGCCGGAAGAATAATTTTTGGCGGTATTACCAAGGGTTGGCTAAATACAATATGGTGAAGAAAATCCCGAAATACAGATCGAAGGAAGCATATTTGGAATTATATTTTTAAAATTTAATCAATATTTAAAACAAATCTCAAACTTATTTGTCTTTTAATTTCATTAGTTTGTTTGGTTTGGTCTTATCCGTGGATGCTGATAAGACAAAATAATTGGCCTCATAGAAATATGGGGCTTTCTCATTTCTTAACCCGGCATTAATGAAAAGTGTTAGTGGTTTGGTAACAGACATGATAAACATTGCAGTTTGTTTTACACCAGCTCATCATTATATTTGCAGCGTGAACAAAGTTATCCTTTTCTTACTGTTCCCCATATTGATCTTTAACACGTCTGTTCGTGAAGTTATAAAGGCACCCCAACTTATTGTACATTTTATCCAGCATCATGATATCGATGCACAGATCAGTTTTATCGATTTTTTGCAGATGCATTATTTTGGACAGGATCTGAATGATAATGACGAAGAAGAGGATATGAAACTGCCGTTTAAAAAAATAGATGGCCACCATATCATCTCAATTGGTGTGCCGGCAGAAAAGTTTATTTTATTAAAAGCGGTGTGTCTGAGTCTTTTAGATGATTTTGCTTTCAGCTACCAGCGTATGCACCACAATCCTACATTCGGAAGCCTTTTCCGTCCGCCGATTCTTTCGGTTTAATCCCTACCTATTTTTATGCTAGTTTTTCCCTTGCCCTTTTTAAAACGGCTTTATGGGATAATATGTCGATCCTTTTAAAATAATTATCATGTTGAATAAGATCATTGGCTTTTCCGTTAGGAATAAGCTGATTATTGCTTTATTCGTGCTCTCGCTTGTAGGCTGGGGCGCATATGAAGTTACCAAATTACCTATTGATGCCCTTCCCGATATTACCGATAACCAGGTACAGGTCATCACCGTTTCGCCTTCATTGGGCGCGCCGGATATTGAACGTCTAATTACTTTTCCTATAGAACAATCCTGTAGCAGTATTTCAGGATTAAAACAGATCCGAAGTTTTTCACGCTTTGGACTTTCACTCGTTACTATTGTCTTTAACGAAGAAACTGATGTGTATTGGGCACGGCAACAGATTGCCGAACGCCTGCAACAGGTTCAACAGGAAATTCCGCAGGGTATTGGGTCGCCGGTAATGGCGCCTGTTTCAACCGGTTTGGGCGAAATTTACCAATACGTAGTAAGGCCCAGGAAAGGTTATGAAGGTAAGTATGATGCACAGGCACTCCGTACCGTTCAAGACTGGATTGTAAGAAGACAGCTTTTGGGAACACCCGGTGTTGCTGAGGTTTCTAGCTTTGGCGGACGGTTGAAACAGTACGAAGTGGCTGTAAAACAAGATCAGCTTAAGGCCTATGGATTAACTATTGCAGAGATCTTTGATGCCCTGGAGAAAAATAATGAGAATACCGGAGGGGCGTATATTGAAAAAGGCCCGACTGTGCTCTACATCAGGAGCGAAGGACTGACGACAAGTTTGGCTGATATTGAGAAAATTGTAGTGAAAACCCTTGATAACGGAATGCCCGTGCTGATGGGGCAGGTAGCCAAAGTACAATACGGCTCGGCAATACGTTATGGCGCAATGACTTATAACGCACAGGGTGAAGTGGCAGGCGCTGTAGTCATGATGCTGAAGGGCGAAAATTCTTCGGTTGTAGTAAAAAGAGTAAAGGATAAGATAGCCGAGATCCAAAAAATGGTGCCCGAAGGTGTGGTGGTAGAGCCTTTTCTCGATCGGACCAAGATGGTAGATAATGCCATTAGTACAGTGGAAACCAATTTAATGGAAGGTGCACTGATTGTAATATTTGTTCTGGTTTTTTTTCTAGGCAATCTGCGTGCTGGGCTGATCGTTTCGTCGGTCATCCCACTATCCATGCTGTTTGCCATTATACTGATGAACACCTTTGGGGTTGGCGGCAATTTAATGTCGCTTGGTGCTATTGATTTTGGGCTCATTGTTGATGGATCGGTTATCGTTGTGGAAGCTATTCTCCACCGGTTTTCGCACAGCAAACATTTCAGAACCCTTAACCGGATCGATCAGAACCAGATGGATGCAGAGGTTGAAAAATCAACTGGCTCAATGATCAAATCGGCCGTATTCAGTCAGATCATTATCCTCATTGTATATCTGCCTATTTTATCATTGGAAGGCATTGAGGGCAAAATGTTTAAGCCTATGGCCTGGACCATTGCTTTCGCTATTCTCGGTGCTTTTATACTCTCGATTACCTATGTACCCATGATGTCTGCATTGTGCCTGAACAAAGTAATCAGCCACAAAAAAAATCTAACCGATAAATTAATGGCATGGATAGAACGCCGGTATCAGCCTGTACTGGGTAAGGTGCTTTATTTCCCCAAAACCATATTGGCCGTTACCTTATCCCTTTTCGCCATTTCTGTTTTCATTATGGGCACACTGGGTGGAGAATTTATCCCACAGTTAGAAGAAGGCGATTTTGCAGTAGAAACACGTTTATTAACCGGGAGTAACCTGAACAATACCATCGAGACTACCCAGAAAGCTTCGAAAATTCTATTGGAAAAATTTCCTGAGGTACAGAAAATAGTGACCAAAATTGGAAGTGCTGAAGTGCCAACAGACCCTATGCCTTTCGAGGCCGGAGACATGATGGTTATTCTAAAACCTAAAAAAGAATGGACATCGGCCAAATCTTTCCCAGAACTCAGTGCAAAAATGACCGAAGCAGTGGAAGTTATCCCCGGGATTACCGTTGGCTTCCAATTCCCTGTGCAAATGCGTTTTAATGAACTGATGACCGGTGCACGGCAGGATGTAGTGTGTAAGATTTTTGGTGAAGACCTCGATTCGCTGGCCATTTATGCAAAGCGGCTGGGCGCTATTATCGGTACGGTAAACGGTGCCATTAATGTTTACGAAGAACAGGTTACCGGAATGCCCCAGGTGGTTATTAAGTACAACCGTGATGGAATGGCCAAATATGGTATAAATGTAGGCGATGTAAACCGTGTAGTAAATACGGCCTTTGCCGGACAGATTGCCGGGCAGGTGTATGAAGGCGAAAAAAGATTCGATATGGTAGTGCGGTTGGATGAAGCCGCCAGAAAGGATATGCGTGATGTAGAAAATCTGATGGTACTCACCAAATCAGGTAACCAGGTTCCCTTAAGTATGGTTGCCAATATCGAAGAAGTAGAAGGCGTAAACCAGATTCAAAGAGAAAATACCAAAAGAAGAATTATTGTCGGCTTTAATGTTAAGGACAGAGATGTGCAGTCTATTGTTGAGGAACTACAGCAAAAAGCCGGGCAAAAATTAAACCTCTCTAAAGGCTACACCATATCTTATGGCGGCTCTTTCGAAAATATGACGGCCGCTAAATCACGTCTGGCCATTGTGGTACCCATTGCACTGTTACTGATCTTTTTACTTTTATATTTCGCCTTCAGTTCAGTAAAGCAGGGTTTATTGATCTACACTGCTATCCCCTTGTCTGCCATTGGCGGAATACTTGCCCTTTGGATCAGGGATCTGCCTTTTAGCATCTCTGCCGGGGTAGGCTTTATTGCACTGTTCGGGGTTGCTGTACTAAACGGGATTTTACTTGTTACAGAGTTTAACCGTTTAAAAAAAGAAGGCTGGACTGATGTTAAACGCATTGTAATACATGCCACCAAATCAAAACTCCGTGCGGTGTTAATGACGGCCCTGGTTCCTTCCCTGGGCTTTATCCCGATGGCCATTAGCACTGGTGCCGGAGGCGCAGTACAAAAACCCCTGGCTACAGTTGTAATCGGAGGACTACTGGTTTCTACCCTGTTAACTTTGTTTGTTTTACCCATGTTGTATATATTATTCGAAAAAGGTTTCAGTTATTTCCGTCAGCAAAGAAAATTGGCCGTTATCGCCATTTTTATAATTATTGGTTTGCAAAATGCCAATGCCCAGCAGCAGATCAGTCTTAAATCAGCACTAGATACTGCAATGAAAAACAATGTGTTGCTACACATAGCAAAAACTGAAGTGCAATATTATCAGCAGCTCGTTAAAACCACTTTCGATGTACCTAAAACCGCGGTAAGTTTCGACTATGGCAAGTTCAACAGTCTTGCAAACGACAATAAGGTTTCTGTGGTGCAAAGTTTAGATTTCCCTACGGTTTATGCCAGGCAGCATGCGGTACATAAAATCAATGTAAAAATCAGCGAAGAACAGGTAAATGGAAAAAAACTTGACCTTAAAACGGAGATAAAGTCTGCTTATTACAATCTTATTTTATTGAAAGAAAAACGTAAACTGTTAATCTGGGCCGACAGTGTGTATAGTGCTTTTCTGAATAAATCTTCCCAGCGCTTTAAATCGGGCGATGTGGATGTGCTGGAACTGCGAACGGCCGAAAACCAAAAACAACAGATCGCCAATCAGCTCGAAGTATTGAAAACGGATTATGCACAAAACCTCAACCACTTTAGGTTTTTGCTGGATAGTAAAAGTTTGTTAGAACCTGCAACAGACAGTGCCATTTATCACGCAAATTTCTTGTTAAAAGCTGAGACAGATAACAGTCCTGCAATTAAACTGAGCGAAGCCCAGCTGGAACTTGCCCAAAAACAAAAAGCACTCGAAAAAAGCAAACTTATGCCATCATTAAATTTTGGCTACAACAATTCAAGTATTGTGGGTTGGCAGAGCAATAATGCAGGCGCTGAGCAGTATTTTGATAAGAGCAAGCGGTTTTCATCGGTTAGTGTAGGTGTGGGAATTCCTATATTTTTTGGGGCGCAGCAGTCGCGGATCAAAGCTTCGGAAATTTTAATACAGCAGAAACAGCGGGAACTGGAGCTGACTAAAAAGTCCCTAGATAACGAACTGGAAAATGCCAGGGAACGTTACCAGCAGCTGGAACGGTTGATCGGATCTTATCAAAAGGTTTCACTGGCCAATGCAGGCGACATTATCAGATCAGCTACAGCAAAACTTAATGCAGGTGAAATTGCTTATCTCGATTGGGTGATCCTGATCAACCAATCGATACAGTTAAAGGCAGAATATTATGATAAAGTGCAACAGTTTAATGAAGCGGCATTTGCAATTGAAAGAATTACAGCAACAGACAAATAAGATATAATGAAAAATAAACTGATAAGTGGATTGATGTGCATCGCTATTTTGATCGCATGTGGTAGCCCGGAAAAAAATGAAAAGGCAGCAGAAACTCCAAAAAACCTAAATACGGATGAGGTGCAGTTGAGTGCCGAACAGGTGAAAAATGCAGATATCCAACTCGGAAAGCTGACAGAAAAAGTACTGCGTAATACCATTAATGTAAACGGGGTGGTGGATGTGCCACCAGAAAATACCTACTCGGTAAGTGTACCAATGGGTGGATACATTAAAAAAATGACACTCATTCCCGGTATGATGGTTAAAAAAGGGAGTTTGCTGGCTATTGTCGAAGATCAGCAGTACATCCAGTTACAGCAGGATTACCTCACTTCAAAAAACAAGCTGAAGTTTAGTTCGGCAGATTATACCAGGCAAAAGGGATTAAACCAGACCAAGGCCACCAGCGATAAAATCTTTCAGCAGGCCGAAAGTGAGTTCAACAATCAAAAGGTATTGGTTAAATCGCTTGCAGAAAAATTAAGGCTCATAGGAATTAATCCCCTAACCTTAAACGAAGATAATATCAGCCGGAGTATCCGGATTAATGCCCCCATCAGTGGCTATGTAACCAAGGTAAACGTAAATACAGGTAAATATGTAAATTCTGCAGATATTCTGTTTGAACTGATCAGTCCGGACGCATTGCATGCCAACCTTACTGTGTTCGAAAGGGATGCTGCACAACTAAAAATTGGTCAGGAGATTTTGTGTACAACTACCGCAAATCCAGATCAGAAATATGTGGCCAAAATCCACCTCATTACACCAAATATCGAAGACGACCGCACTACCAGTGTGCATTGCGACCTGAAAAATGGAGATAGCAAATTATTGCCTGGAACATTTTTAAATGCCGTTATTTCGGTTTCCAGCGCAGCTGTACAAGCTGTACCGGAAGATGCTGTCGTGAAATGGGAAAATAAACATTATGTTTTTGCAGATCTTGGCCGTAACCACTATAAAATGATCCCTGTTGAGATTGGTACCAGCCTTGATGGGTTTACAGCAATACATTCGAAATCCAAACTGGATAATATCGTGGTTAAAAATGCTTATGCCATTTTGATGAAAATGAAAAATAGTGGAGAAGAATAAGGCTGATTAGGCAATAGATACCATTCATGATACATAAAACTACCGGGTTTTCACTGATAAACAGCTGAAAGCCCGGTTTGCTATTCAGAATTTAGGTGGATGATTTTCATTCGGTCAAGCATTTTTCATCCCAGCAACAATTAAGCCTTTTCTAAACCTGCAGTACAAATATAATCCAGATAAAAAAGCAGGTTCCACCTGAAAAAAAGTTAAAAATTCTGATTAATTCTGGTGTTTTATATTTAAGTAATTGATAGATAGGTCGTTTATAACGATTTTATGCGGCTTGTTTTTAAATATTAATTCAAAAAAAATATTCCCTGTAAAAGTAATCATACTGTAATCGGATTTATACGATTAAGTATTTCTAATCATCAAAATATTATTCTTGATTTTGTGATAAAATATTTAATATTGAGTTGATAAATCGTTTTATCAACAACCGAATATGATGATGAGCTTAGGTGCATTTATGCCTTATGGTGTAGTATATGTCTGTGTAGTTTATTTGCGTGTAGTTTTTAACCAATTTAAAAATACGATCTCCCATCACGCAATGGCCTTTAACCCCAAGCCTTCTGATTAACATGATTATTTGCCGTCAATTGTTTTTTATTGAATAATTGATAAAACGTTTTAGCTTCTAGCAGTTGAATTATATTATTAACTAACCATTTACTAAACCTAAAACCGATGAAAATCAATCTACTAAAGATTTCAGGGCTTACCGTGCTTTTTTTGCTCAATAGCCCTGTTTTTTCGATGAATCTGGTTGCTGAAAAATCCGAAGGGTTTTCCAAGCTAAGTATGCCTTTAGTGCATATCCAAAACCGAAAAATAATTACAGGAACCGTATCAGACGAAAAAAACATGCCTATTCCAGGAGTGGGCATCAAAAACATTTCTTCAGGTAAAACTGCTGTAACTGATGAAGCTGGTAAATTCAGCATTGAGGCCAACCCAAACGATGTGATCCGCTTTTCTTATGTGGGCTATCAAAATAAAGATGTTACGGTAGGCAATGAAGCCAATATTAGCGTTAAAATGGTACCTGCCGAGGCCAATAAGTTAGATGAAGTAGTGGTAATTGGTTATGGATCCGTGAAAAAAACAGATCTTACCGGTTCTGTTGGTGTGGTAAAAGCCAGCGAACTACAGGAACGCCCCTCTTCATCGTTAAACCAGGCATTAGCTGGCCGTATTTCCGGTGTACAGGTAAATACCAACTCGGGTAGGCCAGGCGGTCAGACCAACATTAAAATCCGTGGATTTAGCTCCATCAACACGAGTAACAATCCGCTTTATGTGGTAGATGGTGTGGCTTTGCCAGTGGGGTCGCAAACGCAGAACAGTAACGCTATCGATTACATTAACCCCAGCGATATCGCTTCAGTAGAAGTGTTAAAGGATGCTTCTTCGACCGCCATATACGGCGCAAGGGGAGCCAACGGCGTAATTTTAATCACCACCAAAAAAGGATCTGCTAATGCACAGCGCATTACCTATGATGCAGATTTTGGCGTAAATACGCTTGCCGCACACCATGTGAAGATGCTTGATGCGTTCGAGTATGTTAAAGTGCAGGACCTGGCTTACGAGAACATTAAAGTTTACGATCCGGTAGGATGGGCAGCAGGAAATTATGCATCTACACCTGTTCCAAAAGCATCGAGAATAGCTTTACCTCAGTTTTTCGATGGCAATGGAAACCCATTATATAACACCGATTGGTTAAAAGAATCTACACAGAACAAACTTTCGCAAAATCACCAGCTGGGTTTTACAGGTGGAAACGAAAATAGCACCTACGGCGTTTTTGCAGGTTATCGCGATGACCAGGGACTTTTATTGAACTCTTATTTAAAACGTTATTCGGGCAGATTTAATTTCGATAGCAAAATTAAGCCCTGGTTAAAAGTTGGCGGTAATTTGAGCTACAATAACCAGGATGAAAACATAGTTGATCAGGGAACAGGTGGTTTAAACTCAGTCCGCATGATTACCGAAGCATTTCCTTTTCTCCCGATTAAACTGGCAGATGGCAAGTGGGGCGATAATAAACTGATTCCTTGGGCAGAAGGAGGCTCCAATCCGGTGCATATCTTAACCGATCAAAAATATGGAATGATCACGCAAACTGCTTTGGGAAGCATTTATTCTACCATTAGCTTTAATAAAGATTTAGAGTTTCGTACCCAGTTAGGGGCTAATGTTGTAAGCCGTAACATTAACGAGTACAATGCCAAACAATTATACGGCATATCTGACGGGCAGAACGGTACAGCAAATGTGACCAATGACCGTGAAACTTTCTGGTCGCTAGAAAATTATTTAACCTATAACAAACGTTTTGCCGAATCGCATGCCATTAATGCCTTATTGGGTATCTCCTGGCAGGCCACCAGTTTCTTCAGCAATACCAGTCATGCGGAGAATTTTGTAACCGATTTTTACGGGAACAATAATATGGGCTCTGGGAGTAAATCGATTACGGTGGGCTCCAGCCGCAACAGATCGGCTTTTAACTCTTATTTTGGAAGATTAAACTATGCCTTTAAAGATAAATACCTGGTGACTTTTACGGGTAGGGTTGATGGATCGTCCAAATTCGGAGAGAACCATAAATTCGCCTTTTTCCCTTCGGCAGCACTGGCCTGGAAAGCTTCAGATGAAGATTTTCTGAAAGGGAACAAAACCATTTCAAACTTAAAACTAAGAACCAGTTACGGTTTAAGTGGTAATTCAGAACTTCCTGCTTATCAGTCTTTAGCCACACTGGTTAATAACTCTGCCATTATTAATGATGGTAAGGTAACCGGTATTGGTATAGGTCGTTTAGCAAATCCTGATCTGGTTTGGGAAAAAACAGCACAGGTTGATGCTGGTTTAGAACTGGGTTTGTTTAACAACCGGATTAATTTAGAGGCTGATCTTTATTACAGAAAAACAACCGATATGTTATTGGATGCTCCTGTACCACGTACCACAGGATACTCAGTAATCAGAAAAAATATCGGGTCTATGCAGAACAAAGGTTTGGATCTGGGTATCAATACCGTTAACATTCAAACTGACGATTTTACCTGGAAAACCAGCTTTAACATCTCCCTTAACCGCAATAAGGTACTTTCTTTGGCTACGCCTGACGATATTTTTGGTGTGGGTAATCCAAATTTCACCAACCAAACGGGTATTATCAGGGTAGGTGAGCCTGTGGGCTCATTCTGGGGACTGGTGCGTTTAGGAACCTGGAGCGAAGCCGAAAGGGCAGAAGCAGCTAAATATGTAAGTTACCGTGGCGGTAAAACTTTGCTTCCGGGCGATATTAAATATTTGGACGTAAACGGCGACCATGCCATTACAGATGCCGACCGTCAGATTATTGGTAACGGAACGCCAAAAGGCTGGGGATCGTTTGGCAACTCATTCCGCTATAAAAATTTAGAGCTGATTGTAGAGCTCCAATACTCTTATGGTAATGATGTGTTGAATATGACCCATCACTCCGGTGAAGACAGACAGGTACAGGCCAATAGTTTTGCCAGCGTATTAAATGCCTGGACTCCTCAGAATCAAAATACACCGATTGCCGCCATCAGGGATCAATCTGCCGGATATGTAACCAACGTGGATACCCACTGGTTAGAAGACGGTTCTTTCATCCGTGGTAAAAATCTTTTACTCGGTTATACTTTTGATAAAACACTTGTCGAAAAATTACGCTTAAGCAAACTCCGCGTTTATGCATCTGTTCAGAATTTCTTCCTGGCCACCAAGTATACCGGTAACGACCCTGAGGTAACCACTTATGGAAATGCATTTGCACAAGGCCAAACATTTTTCGATTATCCAAAGCCCACTACTTTCATGGTAGGCTTAAACATTGGATTATAAACATTAACTAAAGAAAGGATATCAAAATGAAAATAAACATAAAAAATATCGCTGCTTTGTTGTTGCTAAGCGGTGCTATCATCGGGAACTCGGGATGTAAGAAGTTTTTAGATGAAACAGATCCCACCAATCTTTCGCCCAGCAGTTTTTATACTTTACCAGAACATGCAGAAGCAGGTATTGCCGCGGTTTATGCAGAAATCAGGTTTATCGGGGCCGGTGCTGGTATTTATTCCAACAACTGGCAAATGCTGGATGCACCAACGGGGATACAATCAACTGAAACCGCGCAAAACTCCGATCTGAACAATTTATATTCTCTGATTTATGATGGAACAAACCTTCATGTTAACCAAACCTGGAACGGTTTCTATAAGGTAATTGCGCAAACCAATCTGGTGTTGGATAAAGTTCCGGGCATTAACCCGATGGATAATGCACAGAAAAAAAGGATTTTGGGCGAGGCATCTTTCATCAGGGCCTGGGCCTATTTTTACCTGGTGCGTTTATGGGGTGATGTACCTTTGATTACAAAACCAATTACCAGTCCTAACGACCCCAATTTTTCTCCTTCCCGCACACCGCAGGAGCAGGTTTACAAACAGATTGTTGATGATCTGGTGACTGCAGAGGCAGCTGGTTTGCCTTTTATGGATGCAAGTGGACGTGTTTCTACAGCAGCCATTAAATCTGAACTGGCAAAAGTATATTTAACCATGGCCGGACAGCCCCTTAACAAAGGTGCAGCTTATTATAAATTAGCTGCAGATAAAGCGAAAGAGGTCATCGATTATTCAACCGGAAATCCGGCATTACTCGGTTTGTTTCCAGCTTACGGAGCGTTGCATGATGCAAAAAATGACAATAAAGTAGAGCATTTATTCGGCATCCAGTACAATGATGCTGCCGGATTTGGCAACCCCTTACAGTCGTCATACCTGCCATTGCACCAGCCATTGGTTTCTAAAATTGATGGAATTGGAACTTCTATCCCAACTGCCAGTTTTTATGGCTCGTATGAGGCCGGAGATTTAAGGGCTAAAAACAGAGATGGTTATTTCTTTACCGACTATTATACCGATGGCTTTAAAATGCCGCTGATTAACCGTGGTAAACCTTATGTTTTTAAACATTTCGATCTGATTGCAAATGGAACGTTAGGGGTGGAGGGTACCAGCAGAAGCGATTTGAATATTCCACAGATCCGTTATGCAGAAACACTCTTAATTTATGCTGAAGCGCAGAACAGGGCAGATGGTAGTGCGAATGTTGCGGCCTACGCTGCGGTAAATGCTGTGCGGAAAAGAGCACAACTGGCTGATCTGGCAGGTTTGGGCCAGACACAGTTTGAAGAAGCCGTATGGAGGGAACGCTG
The DNA here is from genome assembly GCA_002151545.1 of Sphingobacteriaceae bacterium GW460-11-11-14-LB5. Taxonomy (NCBI): domain Bacteria; kingdom Pseudomonadati; phylum Bacteroidota; class Sphingobacteriia; order Sphingobacteriales; family Sphingobacteriaceae; species Sphingobacteriaceae bacterium GW460-11-11-14-LB5. The sequence continues at coordinate 239,914 of CP021237.1, forward strand.
GCACGAGTTATGTTATGAAGGCATTACCTGGTTTGATATGGTGAGGTTGCGTAAAGTATATAACGAAACCACTAATGGTTTCGATAATTTTGTTGGCCACATTAATAAAAGTGTAAACCAGCCTTTGCAAACCAAACATTTGTTGTTCCCGATTCCGACTTCGGAAATCAAAAATAATCCTAACCTGACTCCAAATCCAGGTTACTAAGCAGGTATTAAAGTGGTTGGTGGTACATCGACCATAAATAAAAAAACGGGTGTCCGATATGAGGCACCCGTTTTTGTTTCAATAACGTTATTTATTGTCCTTTCATTTCCTAAACCTAAGAATTATCATCTATATCGTTGACTGGAAATGAATGGTTCCTTGTTTTTGGCACCTTTTGTCCCGCTTTTCCTCCTGCCAATTTGAAGGAAATTGGCATCCGTTTCAATCGGGTTTATTTAACTCAAACCAGTGCAAGAACTGAAACTTTTCCTCCGCAGATAGATGAATCTCAAATTTTCCCAAGCTCACCATCAATAAAGGCAAGCTCTTCCTTACTGATCTCAAAGTCCATTGCAGCTGCATTTGATACCGCTTGCTCAGCATTCCTGGCACCTGCCAGTACAACGGTGATGCCTTGTTGAAGCGTTGTCCAGCGCAGGACCAATTGCGCAATGCTGGCATTTTTCTCTTTTGCCAATGGCGAAATGCGCTCCAGAAATGTTTTAACAGCGTCAAGATCAAACTGACTAAAATATCCATTACGGTGGTCGTCAGCTTTAAGTTTTTCTTTTTCAAAATACTTGCCCGATAACAGCCCTCTTTCCATTGGGCTATAAGCAATAATGCCGATATTATTTTCCAATGTGTAAGGGATTAAATCATCCTGGATAGCCCTGTTGAGCATGCTAAATGGTACCTGGTTTGATGCTGGCAGATTTACAGCAGCAGCTTTTTCCAGCAATGCATGATCAGCATTCGAAAGCCCGGCGGCCAGTATTTTACCATCTTTAATGAGCTGTGCCATGGCCTCCATTACCTCATCTATCTCGGTTGTTGGATCGGGCCAATGTTGCTGAAGAAGATCAATATAATCCGTATGCAGGCGTTTAAGGCTGTCTTCAACCTCTTTAATAATCGATGCCTTTGTAGCGTAGCGATAAATGGGTACCGCTTTACCATCGTTTTGTGCATCAAAAAAATGTTCGCCTGCACCATTATTGCTACCGTCCCAAACCAGGCCGAATTTGGTTAATAATTGTATTTTAGTTCGGTCGTACCCTTTAATGGCTTCACCGATTAGCGCTTCACTAAGTCCAAAGCCATAAAAAGGAGCCGTATCAATTGTCGTTATTCCATTATCTATTGATGCTTTAACTGACTCGATAGAATCCTTTTTTTCGTTTCCTCCCCACATATTGCCACCGATGGCAAAGGCGCCATATGCGATTGCTGATAACTCCAGCCTTGTATTTCCTAGTTTTCTGTATTCCATGATATGTACTATTTTTTGTGAGGCAAAATTTCACAAATAGCTGCTATTATCAAAATAAGTTAAATTGCATGATGGTATCAGAAAAATGATAGTATTGAGCGCTGTTCATGAAAGGGAAAGGTACTAGGCTCTGCTTTTCATGACAAATGTATTCGGTGTTCGTTGCGCTTCCGTGGCTAAGTAAATCACACTAACAAGAGCCGTGTTTAGCTGTGCCATCTGTGGTTCATCGTGCCCATAAATATAAAACCCTAAATTAATTACATCGTTGTAAATTCAATCTGACGCAGATTTAGGGCTTATTCTGATTATAGTTTTTTATATCTGGCGCTGCGGGTTTTTATATTAGATAAAATAAGTCTAACCAAATCATCCATGTTCAAGAGTCAAGCAAGGCAGCCATTTGCCAGCGTTATTCCTTTTTTTTCAGGCTAATATCCATTTCAATTTCAGCAGCCGATTTGCTATTAACTTATTGTGATCTGAAATTTCACAGGTAATCATTAACTAAACTATAACTATGAGTAAAATTTACAACCAAAGAGGAGTATTGCTATACCTCGGGCGTATCTGCGCAGGTAAAGCAAAAATTTTAGCGGTTTTGCTGCTGGTGCTGTCCGGGAGTTTTAGCGCTTTTGCCCAAACCGTTATTGTGGGTACCATTAAAGATAATAAAGGGATCACGCTTCCGGGCGTAAGCGTAAGGGTAAAAAATACATCGGTCGGAACCTTAACCGATGCTGCGGGTAAGTATAGCATAAAGGTTCCTGATGGCAACCAAACCCTGGTATTCACCTTTATCGGTTTTACCACACAAGAAGTGACCTTAAATGGGCGAAGCACCATCAATATTACGATGGATGACGGTGCACAAGGCCTTAACGATGTAGTGGTCATTGGATACGGTACTGCACAGAAAAAAGATGTTACCGGTGCGGTTTCGAGCATTAAAGCCACGCAGCTGGAAAACGAAAATCCAAATAGTGTTACCGATATCCTTCGTGGTAACATCCCGGGTTTAACGGTTGGTTTTAACAATAGCGCTAAAGGTGGCGGAGATCTGCTCGTACGCGGAAAAACAACGCTAACGGGGACCACAACACCGCTGATTGTGTTAGATGGGGTTATTTTTATCGGTCAGCTGTCTGATATTAACCCTAATGATATTGAATCGGTTGATGTACTTAAGGATGCAAGTTCGCTTGCGGTTTATGGAGCAAAAGCAGCAACCGGTGTAGTCGCCATTACCACCAAAAAAGGAAAAAGCGGTGCACCAACCATTACGGTAAATACAAACTTCGGGATGGCTACCCTGGCTCAAGATCAACCTGTGTACGATGGTCCAGGTTTTTTGAACTGGCGTGCCGATGTACAACGCAGTGGCGGGGTAAATCCACCTTACATTTATAACGATCCCAATAACCTGCCAGAAGGCGTAACGCTTACCCAATGGTTAAACGGGCAAACCACCACCAATCCAACCGATCTTTGGTTAAGCCGTCTGGGTCTTTTGGCTAACGAAAAGGCCAATTATCTTGCCGGAAAAACAACCGATTGGTACGATATGCTTTTTGTTACCGGCCAACGCCAGGATCATACCCTCAGCCTCAGCGGGAAAAAAGAAGAGGTTTCCTATTACATGTCCTTAGGTTATCTTAAAAACGAAAGCATTATTGCCGGAGGAGGCTTCAGTACCTTCCGTACCCGGTTAAATCTGGAAGGTAAAGCGGCTAAGTTTTTAACGCTGGGTATGAATCTGCAATTTGCCGACCGCGATGAGGGAGCTATTGAAGCCCAGTTTTCGCAACTGCCAGATTTATCTCCTTACGGCGATTTTTATAATGCAGATGGCTCTTTAAGAAGAATCCCTACCGATGATAACGGCCTCAATGCCCGTAATCCTTTTCTCGACCGGACTTATAATTCAAGGTTGCAAAAACAAAGCACTTTGTTCGGTAGTCTTTATGCCAAAGTGCAATTGCCGTTTGGGATCACTTACCAGGCAAATTTTAGTCCGGGTTTAGATCAGTACCGCACCTTTAATCACCAGTCTTCTAAAAATCCAAATGTAACCATACCTGGTGGTTCAGCATCAAGGGCACAGGAAACCAGATACAACTGGCAGCTGGATAACCTCTTAAAATGGAACCGGACTATTGCAAGAGATCATAACATTGATGTAACGCTATTGGTCAATGCCGAGAAATATTCTACCTGGTATACCATCGCCAGTAATGAAGGCTTTGCACCAACTGATGTATTGGGATTTCATAACATTCAAAGCGGTAATAAACCAACCGTAAGCAGCGATGATAAAGTTTATACGGGCGATGCTTTACTGGCCAGAGTGAATTATTCGTACAAAGGTCGGTATGCTTTAACAGGCTCTGTTCGTAGAGATGGGTATTCTGCTTTTGGAGCCTCTAAAAAACGGGCTAATTTCCCTGCAGCGGCGGTAGCCTGGACCGTAAGTGAAGAAAACTTTTTGAAACCGGTTAAATGGATCGACTTTTTAAAACTGCGTCTATCTTACGGTATCAATGGAAACAGAGAAATCAGGGATGCGAACAACGTCATTGATCCATATGTTGCCATCCAGACTTTAACCGGAGGCAAGTATCAATCCGTTAGCGGTAGCGGTACACCAGGAGAGGTGAATACCGTGGTAAACAGCCCGCGTTTGGGTAATCCAAACCTGGAATGGGAAAAGACAAAATCGTTGAATCTTGGTTTGGATTTTGGATTTTTGAACAATAGAATCAACGGATCTATTGAACTTTATGATAAGAAAACATCAGATCTTTTAATCGGCCAGTCCTTGTCATCTGCATCGGGTTATGCAAATGTTATTGCCAATTTAGGTCGTGTAAATAACAGGGGGTTTGAGCTGAGCATCACCAGTAAAAACTTTACAGGTGGAAATATTACCTGGAGCACTTCAGCAAACCTGTCGCTTAACCGCAATAAAATTGTTGGCCTGGCCACACCGAATGATGATCCGGGTAACGGATGGTTTATTGGTAAAGACATCGATGTAATTTGGGAGTATCAAATTTTAGGCGTATGGCAGGAAAATGAAGTAGCAGAAGCCAATAAATTTAACAAGGGCATTAAGCCAGGTGATTTTAAATTATTGGATGTGGATGGAAATTATGTGTACAACGATCTGGATAAACAGTTTATCGGCTACAAAAGCCCAAGGTTCAATTGGTCGTTCCGCAACGATTTTAATATCTATAAAAATTTCGATTTTTCATTCCAGCTTATCTCAAGCTGGGGACAGCTTAGGGCCGATAACCAGACCAAAAACCAGCCCGGAAGTGTAGGTTTTGGCCGATCGAGCTCTTATGTTATCCCTTATTGGACACCAGGTAATCCCCTTAATGATTATGCCCGCCTAAACTCGGGTTTAAGTGGGGTTAGTTTTAATGCTTACCGTAAAAGCTCGTTCATCAGGTTAAATACCATTGCACTCGCCTATAGCCTGCCAAAAGATTTTCTGGGCAAACTCAGGATACAAAATGCAAAAATATATGCCAATGTAAGTAATGCGGGTGTATATGCCCCAAATTGGAACCAATGGGATCCGCAAACTGCAGATAATAACGGAAATCCTGTTCCAACACCTAGAGTTTACACTTTCGGACTGAATGTTACCCTTTAAAAAATGAAGAAGATGAATATCACATATAAAAAAATAATTCCGTTTGTGGCCCTGGCCCTTCTGCTGTCGGCAAATGGATGTAAAAAATCAAATCTGGATTCAGAATTATTGTCGCAACTGGAACCGCAAACCGCTTTAACGAGTGTAGCGGCGATGAAAGCGGCTATTGCAGGCATTGGAGCCAATGTGAGGAGAGAATTTACAGGCGATATGGCACCGATCGTTACCGAATCTATCTTTTCGGAAGTTGCTGTAGATGGAACAACGGATAAAACCACACAAGCCCAGGATATGGATACCCGGATAACACCGGATGCCAACCTGGATAACCCCGATTTTAACAGGATCGGGTTTTACTGGACTGAAGGTTTTAGAGGGGTACGTATGGCCAATACCGTTATTACCTATATCGACAATGTAACCTATAAAGATGAGGCCGAAAAAAATGCTATTCTTAGTGCTGCCTATTTTTATCGTGCCTATTACTATTATCGTTTGGTACACCAATTTGGCGATGTGCCATTGAATTTAAAAGATATCACCTCCCCTAAACTGGATTATTTTTCTACCCGCCGTGAGGTGATATTAAAAAAAATGCAGGAAGATCTTTTATTTGCCGAAAAATGGTTGAAAGATAATGTAGATCGTGGTGATGTTACCAAAGGTGCGTGTAGCCACCTGCTGACCAAAGTTAACCTTGCTTTGGGTGATTTTGATGCAGCCATCACCTCAGCCAACAATGTCATCAACAGTGGGACGTATAGCTTAATGCGGAACCGTTTCGGGAGTACCGCTGGTGATGCCAGTAAAAATGTGGTTTGGGATTTGCACCGGATGGATAACAAGGCCATTCCTGCCAACCGTGAGGCACTTTTTTTAACCATCGACAGAGAAACGCTTGCAGGTGCTACCGATTTGGGATCGCAGGTAATGCGTAACTGCGTACCTGCCTGGCATTTTGCCAATTTGAAAACACCATCTGGTGCCACCCAGGCCATTGTTGATGGCGTTAATGTAGAAATACCCTTAACTTTAATGTACGGCAGAGGGATTGGGCGCTACCGTGGTACCGCCTATAGTACCAAAAACATCTGGACAGATAATACCGATTACCGCCACGCCCCAGGCATGTGGATGAACATGACCGACCTGGTGTATAACAATCCTGCTATTAAAACAGGAAGTAACGTTGCTGAAAGAGCGTTATATGGCAAACCTCTGGTAGATGTGACCCCCGGCAATGTAAATAACATGTTTCTGAACAAAGGTTTAGATACCATCCGCCATTTTTTCGGCTGGCCACACTATAAAACTTTTATCAATTCTACCAATGCACTTGCGGCTGATAAATATTGGACGCCGCCAAGAGGAACCAATACCGACTGGTATATCTTCCGTTTGGCCGAAACCTATCTGTTAAGGGCTGAAGCTTACTATTGGAAAGGCAACCTTGCTTTGGCCATGGCAGATTTAAACCAGGTACGCTCGCGGGCCAATGCAGCTTTGCTAACCGATGCTTCGGCAATTAACATCGGCACCATACTGGATGAAAGAGCAAGAGAGCTGTTTTATGAGGAGCCGCGAAAAACAGAACTTACCCGCATTGCCTATATCTTCGCAACGACTGGAAAGCCTGCCTACAACGGAAAAACCTATAACCTTGCCTCTTTCTCTGATAATAATTTCTTTTACGACAGGATTATCGAAAAGAATGATTTTTACCGCAACAAGGTGCCTACTGTATTGGGCGTAAATTTCAGGATTTCTCCATACCACGTGCTTTGGCCGGTTCCGGCAGCAGCGCAGCGTTTTAATACAGAAGGCCGCATCAATCAAAATAAAGGGTACACCGGTTATGAAAACAATGTTCCGGCCCTGGATAAGATTCCATAGATAGTTAATTGTTTAGCGGGTTAGTGCTTAGTTATATATAATAAACACTAACCCCTAATCCCTAACCTGTAAAAGGTTACGAGGCACCAAACGCTAACCACATTGTAACGCTTAAACATCCTTTACCTATGGAAAATAAACCTGTTACATTAAAATTAATTGCAAAAGAATTAAAGCTGTCTATTTCTACCGTTTCCAAATCGTTAAAAGATTATCCACGGATTAAAGAGAGTACCAGGCTTCGGGTAAAAGAACTCGCCGCCAGATTAAATTTTACGCCCGATATTTCTGCGCTAAGGCTTAGAGACCGTAAATCGAGGATTATTGGCATTATACTGCCCAATCTTTCCGACCATTTCTTCACGCGTAGCATTTATGGCATGGAACAGCTGGCTACAACAAACGGTTACAATATTATTATCAGTCAATCGCACGATAATTTTGAAATGGAGGTGACCGCTGCGGCCACGCTTTTAGGATCGAGGGTTGATGGGTTAATTGTTGCCATTTCCAAACATACCTCTGATTTCGCCCACCTCGATCAATTCGAGAAAATCGGGATCCCTGTGGTTTATTATACCCGCAATCCGAGCTTTAACCTTAACTGCCATAAAGTATTAGGTAATACCCACCAGGGATGTTATATGGCTACAGAGTACCTGATTAACCGCGGGCATAAAAGAGTAGCTTACCTGGGCGGACCAAAAATGGTTAATTTCAGTCACGATCGATTCTCCGGATACATTAATGCACTTAAGGATAACGAAATCCCTTTTAATGCCAACCATGTGGCCTATACCGATTTTGATGATGAAAATACCCTGGCGGCCATTAAAAACCTTTTTAACGATCCTGAAAACGGACCGACAGCTTTAGTGGCTTTTAAAGAAAAGTTGTTGTTCGATACGATTAAATTTTTGCGTTCGGTTGAGCATCCTTATGCTAAAAAACTCGAATGTATTGGTTTCGGTAACGATCCCATTATAACTTATCTCAGCACTCCGCCAATTGCTTCGATCGAAGAAAATCCCGAGGCCTTAGGCGAACAGGCTGTTATGTTGCTGGTGAAACTCATTAATGGCGATATTGAAGCCAGGGATTATAAAAAAGTAATTGTGAACTGCAGTTTAAAAATCCACGAATCTTACGCCATATTATAAAACAAGGTTTTCTAATACTTTAATCGAAAATATTTCAATCGTTGTAACATCAGTTAAACCCCATTTAGCTGTTTTTAAGGTCGTTGTCGTCTGTTTGGGATTACATTTTTGATTAGGTTAGGGTATCAGATCAAGCTAACCCAAGAATAAAAAACAGCGACCAAATTAAATCCGTAATAAACTATCAAGGATAGGATATTGCATTTCACCCGAAAAAAAATCACTAACCAAATTTAAATCTAAACTAAAATTAACATGAGTCAGAAAATGAATTCAACGCATTTTATTGCATCACTAGTGCTTATATTTTCCCTTAGCCTTTATGGTTGCCAGAAAGAAAAAGTAGCAGAATCAATCCCCGAAAACATCGATGTTGCCGCGCAATCAAATGCCAAAGCGACTACAGAAGCTATTCCAAGTAGCATCAATACCGGTTTTACCCATGCCGATGGGACATACACTTATGGCGAAGCCAGTGCCGATTTTGGTGGCGCGACCTTAACGGGCTGGAACGAAAGCAGGGCCTACATTTCGGGTAATTGGGCCAGGGCTACCCTTGCACCTAATTCTGTTTCAAATGGTTTAATCGCAGGTGCTGACATATCAGATGGTTCAGCATACGAGGCTACCTTTAAAGTACGTTTCCATAGCCAGTTCGATTGGAGCAGGGGTGGAAAAGTTGGCTTCGGCTTCCTGATTGGGGAGGGTAATACCGGATGCGACATTGCCAGCGACGGAAACGGAGGAAGTTTACGCTTAATGTGGTACAATACCGGTAGCCGTGTGTTTTTTCAGCCCTATGTTTACCACAGAGATATGGCTGGCCCTTGCGGCGATACCTTCGGCAAGTCTTACCCTTCATCGGGTAGCCTGGTAAAAGGCGATACTTATACCGTTCATCTTTATGTGAAAAGCAATACCGGATCGAATAAAAATGGACAGGTACAAGTAATCATCAATGGAACAACGGTATTGGATCAATCTATCCGCTGGACGACCAACGATGCACAACGTTTGATTAAGAGGTTATCATTCCACAATTTTAGAGGTGGAAAAGATGTAGCCGTTTGGGGCTCAAGCCAAACCAGCTATATTTATTTCGATGATCTTGTGGTGAATAAGATTCAGTAATTTAAAAGATTATCAAGTATAGAATCCTTAAATAAAGTCGTCATCTCGACTGAAGCGCAGCGAAATGGAGAGATCTATAGTATTTAGATTTAGCTTCGCTGAGCACTACGTGGTTCTCGGCTGCGTTGCACTCCGCTCGAAATGACGACCTTTTGCCAATTTTTAAACAGTTTATGTGCTTTAATTGTTTATCTCGACATGACAATCGCATCCAATGAGTAATTAAAAAATCCCTTTTTTAATCAATTACCGCTTTACCACTTCAGCCTTTACATTTTTAAAACGGTTCTCCCCAATGATATTGTCAAAAGGAGCAACACTTTGCATTACTGGTGAAGGGTATCTTTTAATATCGAATTTCCCTGTCCAGTCTGCATCCTTACTATCGCCAATCAATATCCCGGTTGTGGCATTCGATAGGGTGTTATTTTTTATCGTACAATTGCTTGCTGCGATATAAAAACCAATTTCTTCTTTTCCTTTTGCCATGCCATACATTAACCGAATGGCTGTTTGGATGCCATCAATTTTATTATTGATCACCATGTGCCCCGTTCCATTAATCCTAATGCCGCCTGTACCACCTTTAAATGTATTATCGGCAATTACACAATTATGTCCGCCACGCATCACCAGTTCCCCGTCGTTATCTTCGAAATAATTGTTCAGGTATTTATTGCCACTGCTTTTATTGCTGATCACTTCGTTTTCGCCATTACAGTGGATAAACCTGTTTTTATGTACAGTACTTTCGGGACGCTGATTTCCCAGCAATACCGGGTCTTGACCTACCTGTATGCACTCACCACCATTACCGTTTGGCCAGCTCACCTTCACTTTATCACTAAAAATATTATTTTCAATCAGCGTAAATTTCGGATAAGATTCTTTGGTGATTTTAACCTGCACATCCTGGTTATCGACATTTGCCACAAAACTACAACCATCTATAACATTATTGCTGCCATTACCTGATACGATTACCAAGGGCGTAAACTGCGATTGAACTTGATTTGCAGAAAAATTACAGCCTGATATCCTGCAATTATTGCTGGTGTTTAGTTCAATGAGCACACCCGTTTTGCTTAGTACCGCATTTTTGAAATTAATCCCCTTTATAAAAATATAATCTCCGGAAATTTTAAAAACCGGTTTAGTAATGCTCCCTGAAAAAGTAACCAATCCCGATTTCTCTGCACGGATAATAATCGGTTTGGCCAGGCTACCTTTAGCGCTGATGGCTATCGCCCAATTGTTATAATTTCCATTTTTAATTTCTACTTCATCGCCCGGAACCAAAATAGATTCAATTGCCTTCAATTCCTTTTCACTGCTGATAAGGTAAACTTTAGCAGCAATTTTTTGGGTAAAAACAAGAAAAAAGAAAATATAGGTAACGAATTTTTGGATCATTTTTAGCAGCTATTTATTGTTCATCAAACATACTAAAGCAAAGGGGGATATCACACTTACTAAAAGGTTTTTATCAGTAATTTTACAGCCTTTAACCAGTGTATAGGCGGGTTTTAAGACAATTCGTAAATTGAGTTTAAAAAAATAAAAGGCGCAAGAAGGCTTTTTTAATTTATTAGGCTTATTTTTGCGCCAAATTATAGAACCACACAGGCGACTAATTCATACCTGTGCGCCTCGACAATCATTAGAAAAACTAATATTTTACCAATGACAAACGACAAAAAAGAAATATTCGAAAGCGTAGCACAACGTTTAAAAATTGAAGGTTTTAATGTAGTAAACCGTGATGAAACCCGTCCTTGGGGTGGTTTCTTTGTAATAGACGAAGCGCAGGCGCAACAATTTGCCGATACTTATTTTGATGGTTTAAATGTTGAAGACCTTAAAATTGGTGGTAAATTAAGCCCGAAAATTTTAATCGTTGCACCAAATACACGTCTTTCGTGGCAATATCACCACCGCAGAGCTGAAATCTGGCAAGTGGTTACGGGTACAGTTGGTATCAAAACCAGCCAAACAGATGAAGAAGGTGAAGTGAAAAAATACGCACCAAAAGACCAGATCAAATTACAACAAGGCGAACGCCACCGTTTAATTGGTTTGGAAGACTGGGGTGTTGTGGCTGAAATATGGCAACATACTGATGCTTCAAACCCATCAGATGAAAGCGATATCGTACGTGTTCAAGACGATTTCGGCAGATAATAAAATAATTTAAAAATGGAATCCTGTTCTATACCCTGGAACAGGATTCTTTTTGTCTAAACGCTTAAACCAGCCTAGTTTTTATACACCATGAAAAACTAAACGCCCTCAAAATACGTTTATATAGCATACACCCCATACATGATCATCTTCATTTTTTTTCTTTGCCATTGGTTTTTATCCCTGTTTAGCCAAACCTTTTTCCTTCACCGTTACTCATCACACAAGATGTTTAAAATGGAGCTTTTTTGGGAACGGTTTTTCTACCTGGTATTGCTGATTTCGCAGGGTTCTTCATTTTTAAACCCGCGTGCATATGCCATTCTGCACCGGATGCACCACGCTTACAGCGACACAGAGAAAGATCCACATTCTCCACATTTTTTTAAGGATGTTTTCGGGATGATGATTGCAACGAAAAATATGTACATGAATTACCTGCAATTTAAGATACAGCCAGAACCAGCTTTTCAGGGGAATTATCCTGAATGGCCGATGGTTGATAAGATTGGAAATTCATGGGCCTGGAGAATTGCATGCGGGCTGTTTTATATCGGCTTTTATGTGGCTTTTGCCAATTACTGGTGGATGTATTTATTGTTGCCTATTCACTTTTTAATGGGACCGCTGCATGGCGCAATTGTAAACTGGTGTGGTCATAAATATGGCTATTCAAATCACGATAACGACGACCATAGCAAAAATTCATTACCCTGGGATTTCTTGCTGATGGGTGAGCTTTTTCAGAACAACCACCACAAAAAACCAAACAGTCCTAACTTTGCTACCAAATGGTGGGAATTTGATCCAACCTATCCGGTAATGAAGGTATTGCACTGGATGCGTATTATTAAGATCAGAAAGGTTTAAGGAGAGGTTGAAAACATATTTAGCTAATTAATTTGCTACCCTGAGCGTAAGCAAAGGGTTGCTACACAATTATAAGGTCTGTGTCTTCACAGACCATTTTTTTTGCCCTATTTGGTTCACTCAATAGGCCTTGTCTTTTTTCGCCACGGAACCATTGAAATCACGGAATTAACGGTGCAAATTGTCATCTTGAGCCCGTTAAAGGAATAGTATAAATTTCATTTGATGATTCTCCTTCGATGCTGTTTCTTGCACAGTTTTACCCCATCTAAACCCGACAGCAGCGAAAATCCTTTTTGTTTGCAGCAACTTTAATACGCGCCGATGCTGAGGCATGAAGCAGCTGTTCATAAGCGCCAAATACCTGGTGCCCGCGCAAAAGTACCTCAAAAAGATTGTAGCGAATGGCGGGACTGCCCTAGCCGAAACAAACAGCAACATGCTTTTCAAAACACACATTTACTTTTAGCTACGGATGCACGGAAATCACGGAGAATATCCCGGGGTTTTTACAATAAAATCCTTTTTGCTTATCTTACCGTATATAGGGCAATCTGTTTTAAATAAATTTCCATTCCGATGATCAACTTCCTCAAAATTGTTTTCTCAGCCTTGTTGGTTTTTATGTGTTATAAGGTAATTGCTACCTCACTGGAGAGTAACCTGTTCGATCAATGGGACTTTCTAGGCAGCATCCCCTGGATGCGCGCCACATTGTGGGATTTTTATGCTAACATCTTCATTATCACCCTTTGGATGTTTTATAAAGAAAAAAGCATTATTCTTAAAATCTCTATGACCATTTTGTTCGTATATTTAGGTAGCATAGCAACCTTAGCCTATGTTTTGGTGCATTTATTCAAACTAAAAGATGGCGAAGGTGTTAAAGAATTACTGATTAAGGCATAGGATGTAGGATTGAGGGTGTGGGGCTTTTGCTTTGAAGTTTAATAAGCTTGCTCGTTGGGCTTTTTGGCCTTAAACCTTTTACCTTAAACCTTATGCAGCAAACCAAACATCTACTTATTATAGCCCTCATCTCTCTTATTGCCTGTTGTTTAATTATGGGCCTGGTTTGGCTCTGGGCAAAGAAAATCAAAAATGCCGGAGTAGTTGATGTTTTTTGGGCGTTGAATTTTCCGGTAATTACGCTGATTACTTTTTTTCTGTCGGACGGATTTGATCCCCGCAAAATTTTAATCTGTGGTATGTTTTTAATCGCCGAGCTCAGGCTGGGTATGCACCTTTGGCAGCGCGTTATTGGTCATTTAGATGAAGAAGAGGGGCGGTATGCGCAACTTCGTAAAGAATGGGGCGACAAAGCGGACCGGAATTTCTTTATATTTTTTCAATTTCAGGCGATATCCAATGTTATCCTGGCCATTCCGTTTTTTATTATTACGGCCAATCCTTCACAAGCTATTTCTGGTTTAGAATATATTGGCGCTGCGGTTTGGGTAATTGCATTCTTTGGTGAAATGATTGCCGACAGGCAGCTTGCTGCATTTAAAAAAGATCCGGGTAACAAAGGTAAAGTGTGCGATACCGGATTATGGTACTACAGCCGGCATCCAAACTATTTTTTCGAATGGTTAACCTGGATGGCTTATTTCATTTTTGCCCTGGCCTCGCCCTGGGGTATTCTGGCGATCATCAGCCCTGCTATTATTTTGTATTTATTAACCCGGGTTACCGGCGTTCCGAATAATGAAGAGCAAAACCTACGGAGCAAACCTGTAGCTTATCAGAAATATCAACAAACAACGAGCGCTTTTTTTCCGTGGTTTAAGAAGAAATAATTGAATTCTTCAAAAACCCTTAAACCTTTTAACCTTCTACCTTAAAATGTGGTACGATAAACTTTTAGAAAACGACAAACTTCCGGATACGGCATTGCGTATCGGCATCAGAAAATTATGCAAACAACGCCTGGATGATGAAACGCTGGGCAACGAAGAATTACAGCAGGAAAAATTTATGGACCTGGTTGCCGAGCTTAAACAATCGCCTATCGCGGTAAATACGGCCGATGCCAACGAACAGCATTATGAATTACCTACCGCATTTTTTCAGTATTGCCTTGGCAAAAACTTAAAATACAGTAGTGGTTACTGGAAAGCAGGCGTTAAAGATATAGATACCTCGGAGGATGATATGCTGGCCCTAACCTGCAAAAGGGCCGACTTGCAGAATGGCCAAAATGTTTTGGAACTGGGCTGTGGCTGGGGCTCGCTTTCGCTTTATATGTCGGCAAAGTTTCCGGAGAGTACTTTTACCGTCGTATCTAATTCTGCTACACAGAAAATTTTTATTGATGAAACGGCGAAACAGCGCGGCATACAGAACCTAACGGTTTTAACTGCCGATATGAATACGTTTACGATAGCCGATACATTCGATCGGGTAGTTTCGGTAGAAATGTTTGAGCACATGCGTAACTATAAATTCCTGTTAAACAAGGTGGCTTCCTTTATGAAACCTGATGGCAAGTTATTCGTGCACATATTTACCCACAAAACCCTAGCTTACAAGTTTGAGGTGATTGACGAAACCGACTGGATGAGTAAATACTTTTTTACAGGCGGTATTATGCCTTCCAATCACCTGTTTTTTTACTTTAACGACGACCTCAAGATCGATAAACATTGGGTAGTAAATGGAACCAATTACGGTAAAACCTCCGAAGCCTGGTTAAGCAATATGGACAAACATAAAAAGGAAATCATGCCTATTTTAGAAACGACCTACGGTAAAGATCAGGCGGTAAAATGGTGGGTTTACTGGCGGTTATTTTACATGTCCTGCGCCGAACTGTTCAATTACAATAAAGGGAATGAATGGATGGTGTGCCATTATTTATTTGAAAAGAATAAATAATGTAAGAGGTAAGATGGAAAATGATGGCTGCTAAATTTCCATCTTCCATCTCACATCTTCCGTCATCAATATTACATTGTCCATCTTACATTTTTCATTATGAAAACTCTCGCCATCATTGGCTCAGGAATAGCAGGCATGGGTTGTGCCCATAAACTGCAACACAAATATGATATTACGCTTTTCGAAGAAGCCGGTTATATTGGCGGACATACCAATACGATCACACTAGAAGAGGATGGTAAACCTATTTATCTGGATACTGGTTTTATGGTTTTTAACTATCAGACTTACCCAAACCTGACTGAAATGTTTGCAGAAATCGATGCACCGGTCATTAAAACCGATATGTCTTTCAGTGTTCAGTTTCTGCCTAAAAAGTTAGAATATAGCGGTTCGGGTTTAAACCATTTATTTGCGCAACGCAAAAACCTGTTTAACATTTCCTACCTGAAAATGCTGATACAGATTAATCGTTTCAACAAACAAAGTGTCGAGATTCTCGATAATCCAGTATATCAGGATTATTCTATTGGAAGGTTTTTTAAGGAGTTTGGTTACAGCGATGATATGCTTTGGCAATACCTGATTCCGATGAGTGCTGCAGTGTGGAGTGCGCCAATGGAACAGATTCTGGATTTCCCTGCCGTTACCCTCATCCGTTTCTTTAAAAATCATGGCTTTTTGGGTTTAGATACCCAGCATCAGTGGTACACCCTGCAAAATGGTAGTCAGTCCTACCGTGAAAAACTGATTGCACCTTTCCGCGATCGGATTAAAATCAACCATAAAATTATTTCAGTCAAACGATTAGAGAACGGTAAAGTTGAAGTCGAAAACGATAAAGGTGAAGTATTCGAATTCGATCAGGTGATTATGGCTACTCATGCCGACCAGACTTTCGAAATTGTGAAAGATAAAACGGATTTAGAAACTGAACTGCTTTCTAAATTCAAATATCAATTGAATAAAGCAGTGGTACATACCGATGAAAAACAGATGCCTGAAGCCAGGTTAGCCTGGAGTAGCTGGAATTACCGCGTAGAAAAACAGGGCGATAAGTTATTGCCGAGTACCATTTATTGGATGAATAACCTGCAGGGTGTTTCTAAAAAACAAAATTACTTTGTTTCCATTAACCCGACCGGAACCTTAAACCCTGATAAGGTTATTAAAGAAATCGATTACCATCATCCTTTGTTTGATGTTTCGGCCATGCAGGCGCAAGCGCAATTGCACAAGTTAAACGATAAGGGACCGATATATTATTGTGGTAGCTATTTTAAATATGGTTTTCATGAAGATGCGTACAAAAGTGCGGTTGATTTATGCATAGAGTTATAGAGTAGTTACGTCATTCCCAACTTGATTGGGAATCACGATTGCCCATCGAAGATAATCGTAACGCTTTAGTCTGGCTTGTATCTTGTATTAAGATTCCCGCCTGCGCGGGAATGACGTTAAGTTAGCGAGCGCGCCCTGGATATAGATTTCTCGACTGCGTTGCACTTCGCTCGAAATGACGAACTCAAAATGGAGACATGAACTATAAATTTCGTAAATTGTAATATAATGGAATTCACATCAAGCATATATACCGCAAAAGTGATGCACCATCGCTTAGCGCCAAAAAAACATTCTTTTTGGTACAGGGTGTATATGTTCTATATCGATCTGGATGAATTGGACCTGCTGAGTAAAAAGCTTCGCTGGTTTAGCCATAATAAATTTAACCTCTTTTCTTTTCGGGATGCAGAACACCTTCAATTACCAAAAGATAATCCCGATCAAACTAAAAATACCCGTCAGCATTTAGAAGATTATTTAAGAGAAAACGGGGTAGATGGTGCTAGGCTGAAAATAAAACTGCTTACCAATCTTAACGTTTTGGGCTATAATTTTAATCCGGTTTCTTTTTACTATTGTTTCGACCAACAGCACAATCCGGTTTGTTGCGTGGCAGAAATTAGTAATACCTACCGGGAAATGAAACTTTTTTTCTTTGGAAAAGACGAATTGCAGGGCGATACTTTCAAAAAAATAACCACAAAATATTTTTATGTTTCCCCATTTATAGATCATGATGATACCTTCGATTTTAAATTAAAAGTACCGGTGGATACACTCGATATTAAAATTGATGACCTGGATAAAAATGGTAATCTGTTTTTTATCAGTACCTTAAAGGGAGCGAAAAAAGCCTTAACCAACAGCAATATGCTGAAGTATTTTTTCTCCATTCCACTAATTCCATTGCAGATAATGGGCATGATCCACTGGCAGGCTTTTAAACTTTGGGTAAAAAAAATACCTTTTCACCCAAAAGCCGAAAACCCTGAGCTACAACGTAACGTATATAAGCCCTATAAACCACAAATAAAATAGATTGAAGATTATGAATACGCTTACCGCTACCAAAACATCTACAGGTTTTTTTGAAAGAGTAGTGCTTAATGCACTTTCTAAAATGACCCTGGGCAAATTAGAGCTATCATTGCCCAACGGACAAATGCTGGTTTTTGGTAATGGTGAACATAAAATTGAAGCAAATATCCAGGTCAATCACCCCGATTTTTTTAAATCAATAGCACTTTATGGCGATATTGGTTTTGGCGAAGCTTATACAGTTGGTTTGTGGGATACGACGAATATCACTAACGTAATTAAATGGGTAATCCTAAATATCGAAAATGCACCTTCTGTTACCGGGAGCAAAGTAAAATCTATGGCATTAAACCTTTTTAAATGGGTGAATAAAATTTACCATGTGCGCAGGGCGAATACACTGGCCGGATCGCAAAAAAATATTTCAGAACACTATGACCTCAACAACGATTTCTTCGCTACTTTTCTCGATAAAAGCATGACTTATTCTAGCGGTTACTTTTCTCCGGAGCACTTAAGTTTAGAAGAATCGCAATATGCCAAGTACGATCGATTGGCGAAGCAGCTAAAAATCAAAGCCACCGACCATGTTCTGGAAATCGGAAGCGGTTGGGGTGGTAATGCCATTTTCTTAGCTAAAAATTACGGCTGCAAAGTTACTTCGGTTACGATATCGAAAGAACAGCAGAAGTTAGCGATTGAAAGAGTAATGGCTGAAGGTTTAGCCGATAAGGTAACTATCCTGATTCAGGATTACCGTAAAATTGAAGGTACTTTTGATAAGATTGTTTCCATCGAAATGCTCGAAGCGGTTGGCCACCAATACCTGGAGACCTATTTCGAAAAATGCCAGGAGTTATTAAAACCCGATGGAATTTTTGCCTTTCAGGTCATTACCTCGCCTGATAGCAGGTATGATAAATTAAGAAACGGGGTTGATTGGATTCAGAAGCACATTTTTCCAGGATCACTTTTGCCTTCGGTAGCGGCGATAAATAAAGCGATAAATGAAACCGGAGATTTAACACTTGTTGATTTAAAGGATATGGGCTTAGATTATGCCCGAACATTACATTTATGGTTTATCGAATTTAATAAGAACCTTGAGCGGGTTAAGGCATTAGGTTTTGATACCACCTTTATCCGCAAGTGGAATTATTATTTGAACTATTGCGAGGCAGCCTTTGCCATGCGGAATATTAATGTTATGCAAATGGTTTATTCAAGGCCGAATAATATTTCGAGATAATGTGTAAGGTAAGATGGATGAGGTAAGATGGAAAATGTAAGTTAACTTTCCCATCTTCCTTTTCCCATTTTCCATCCCCTATGATTCCTTTTACCGATAAAAGCGTAGTGTTTGCCGACTAATTAAAAGAGTTGGAGTGAAAAGTATAGGTTATAATTGTAACAAAATGCAATTTGCGTAGACTAATTACAAAAGACTAACTTTTAACATGAAAAAACTTCTACTACTTACCTTCACCCTAGGACTATTTTTTACCGCACATGCCCAGTTTACGGGTGGCGGCTTTGGTGGAGGAGCAAAAAAATCTACTGTTACCGGACGTATTACTGCTACTATACTCGATTCATTAACTAAAAAACCAATTGATTATGCAACGGTATCGTTAATTAATACAAAGGATAATAAATCTGTTAATGGTGGTGTAACTGATGAAAAAGGAAAATTAAGCTTACAAAATGTGTCACCTGATTCATATAAATTAATGATCGGTTTTATGGGTTACAAAACAAAATCTGTTTTGGTGACCACTACGCCATCAAAACCCGATAATAATATGGGTACAATTTATATATCATCAAGCGAAAATACTTTGGCCGATGTTCAGGTGCAGGGAACCAAAGCCGTTATCGAAAATAAAATCGATAGGATGGTTTATAACGCCGAAGCGGATGGAACAAATGCAGGTGGCGATGCTACTGATGTAATGCGTAAGGTACCAATGCTTTCGGTTGATGTTGACGGAAATGTTCAGTTACGCGGTGGCGCAGTTCGTGTATTAATCAACGGTAAACCTTCCGGAACCATGGCAAGCAGTGTTGCTGATGCTTTAAAAATGATCCCTGCAGAACAAATTAAAAGTGTGGAGGTAATTACCAGTCCATCTGCAAAATATGATGCAGAAGGTTCGGGTGGTATCATCAATATCATTACTAAAAAATCAAATGCTCAAGGGGTAAGTGGAACAGTAAATGTAGCTGCCGGTACTCGTCAAAATAACGGCGCTTTTAATTTAACTGCTAAAACCGGCCGGTTAAGCGTAAACGCAAGTTTGGGTACCAATTTAGCTTATGCTCAGGATTCGAGAGTTTTATTCGAAAATAATACACGTACCGACACTATCGGGAAAACAACCATCACTAACATTATTCAGGACGGGGTATCTAAATGGAGCCGTCAAGGATATAATGGTGGTTTTGGTGCTGATTATGATTTTAACGCCTACAATAATGTAAGTACCAATTTAAAATACAATAACTTTTCAAACGGAGGCCCGGGAAGCGCTGATTATGTTTTAAATGGCATGCCTTTTAAAAATAAAAGTGATATGGATATGGGCTTTAATAATTTCGATTGGAATGTTGATTATAAACATACGACCAAAAAAGAAGGGGAAGAATTTACTATTTCTGGTCAATTATCTTCTGGGAGGAATACAACAGAATTCCAGAATGAAATTATCGGTAGTTCGTTCCCTGCTGTAAATAATAACAATACAGGTAAAAATAAAGAATACACCATACAAACAGATTATACCTATCCGTTTAACAAATCCACTACTTTGGAGGTTGGTGCAAAAGGGATTTTCAGGAACATCAATAGTGAATTTTCTAATGATGCGAACCAGGATTTTGAATACAAACAAGATGTAGCCTCTGCCTATGGGGTAATCAGCTTTAAACTGAGCAAAAAATTAAATTTTAAAGGTGGTTTAAGGTCTGAATATACCAGTATCAATTTTAATACTGCTAAAGCGGGCATCCAAAAAAACGATTACTTTAACTTATTTCCAAGTGCAATCATTTCTCAAACACTTAAGGGAAATGCAACTTTAAAACTAAGCTATAACCGTAGGGTACAAAGACCAAGTTTAGCTTATTTAAATCCTTTCCGTAATGAGAGCGATCAGTTTAATATCCGTCAGGGAGAGCCGACGTTAAGCCCTGAGTTAAGTGATAATTTTGAGCTGGGTTATTCAACTTTTATTAAAGGATCTGTAATTAATGCATCAGTATTTTATCGTCGTACAGGTGGAGTAATCGAAAGTTCTATAATTCCATTAAAAGAAAACGGCTTTGAAAAAACATTATCTACCTATATTAATGTGGGCGTAGCGCAAACTTACGGAGCTAACGTTTTTGCTTCTTATAACCCAAAACCAAAATGGACTTTGATGACTAACCTTGGGGTTAATACCTACGAGGTGAGCAATTCATTAACAAATGTAAGCACAGGTACCTATTTAAATTATAACATCTTTGGCCGTTCTGCATATGGTTTTGGTAAAGGTTACAATTTCGAATTGTTTGGTGTGGTAAATTCACCAAGAAGAACTTACCAGGGTAAAACAGATGCCATGGTATTTTATGGAGCATCGTTCAAGAAAGATATACTGAATAAAAAAGGTTCAATAGGAATTAATACCTTAAATCCATTTACCCGCGATTTACATATTAAAACGGTAAATAACTCTGTAACTACGCTCGGCAATAAAACAAGTACACTTTATCAAAGTACCAATATTTATTACCCATTGCGTTCTTTTGGTGTTAATTTTAGCTACTCATTCGGTAAATTGAAATTTACAGAAAAGAAAAAGATCAAAAACGACGATGTTAAGCAGGATCAGCAACAAGGAGGTATGGGCGGCGTTCAACAATAAAACCCAATCTAAATATATAGTTCAGGCCTCCCGATCAAATCGGGAGGCTTTTTTAGTTTTTCTTTATCCGTTTTAAAATCATCAAACTCAATGGATTGAAAGAATACCCGCTAATGTTATTTTGAAGCATTACCACCGATTGATCATAGAAAAGCGGAACAACCGGGGCATAATCCATTACCATCTGATCCATTTTGCGGTAAAGCTCAAAGCGTTTTTCGTTATCGGTTTCGTAATAGCTTTTCTCGAATAACTGATCGAATGTTTTATTGTAAAAAGCGGTATAATTCGGTCCATAAGGGACTTTGTTTTTGGAGTAAAACATAGATAGGAAGTTCTCGCCATCGCCATAATCGGCCAGCCAGGAACCACGGAAAAAGTTTACACTGTTTTTCGACATTAAATCCCTTAGGCTGGCACTTGGGCTTACATCAATTTTAGCTTTAATGCCTACTGCAGTAAGCTCGCCCTGAATAAATTCGATCAGGTCTTTATATGTTGTAGTAGTATTTAAGGTTACCTCTCCCATGCCTTTCCCTTCCGGGAAACCTGCTTCTGCTAAAAGTTTAGCGGCAAGTTTTGGGTTATAGGCATATCCCCGAACGGCCAAGCTGTCAAAACCGGGCATACCCTTGGGAATGAAACCAGAGGTTGCCGCTACGCCAATGCCATTTCTTAGGTATTTTATTAATCGGTCACGGTCGATCGCATAGTTAATGGCCTGCCTGATTTTTTTTAAGCGCAATGGCGATTTCTTCACAATCGAAAGATTGGTATCTACCAATATCCCCACATATTCGGTACACAGGTATGGGCTTTTGGTTAATGTAAATTTTCCTTTGTATTTTGAAGTCATTTTTCCGCTTTTGGTCAGGATATCATCGCGGTAGCTGCCATCTACATTATAATAAAAATCAAGATCCTTTTTCAGGAAACTCATAAAACCACTTTGTTTATCGGTAATGAAACTGGCTTTAACGGCATCGAGATAGGGTAGTGCCATTCCTTTGGCATCTTTTTCAAAATAATGGTCATTTTTTAAAAGCACCAGTATCTCGCCTTCCTTCCAGTATTTAAATTTGAAAGGGCCTGTACCGACAGGATGACTCCTGAAATCTTTACCATAATGTTCTACAACTTCCTTGGGCACAACAGAACAATATTGCGTAGTGAGTAAACTCATAAACGGTGGGAAAGGACGGACCAGTCTGATCTGGAAAGTAGAGTCGTTTAAGGCGATAAAATTATGTTTATCCTTTACTTTATCACTAAAAATCCACCCGCCTGAGGAGGCTACTTTTGGATCAATTAAGCGATAAAAACTGTATACAAAGTCGCTTGCTATAACTTTCCGTCCTTTACCGTTCTTAAAAATAGGATCATCATGAAAGTAAACATCATTGCGCAGGTTAAAAGTGTAGGTTAACGCATCTTCCGAAACCTGCCAGCTTTTGGCTATACAGGGCAATGTTTGCAAGGAGGAATCGATTTGTACCAAACCATTAAAAATCTGGTTGGTCATCCAGATCGCATTCTGGTTGCGCGCAAATGCCGGATCGATGGAGGTTAGCCCCTGATCGAGATTAATATTGAAGACTTTTTTGTCTTGATGATCAGCATGCTCCTTACATGAAAAGAATAAGCTTATACAAAAAAGACAAAATATATAATTAAATGAGCCTCGCATGCGATCAGGAATGTTATTTTTGCACAAATTAATAAATTTAATGCAGATGTCTTTTTTAAACGATTTATTTATTGGCCTTGATGCGGCTAAACAGGAAGAATTACAGGAACGTTTAGATTTAGTGGAGCACAAGATTAAATTTATGGATAAAATGCCTGTCGCCTGCTTAGATACGGACAACAATCCGGCTTATTTTTTATCAGAAGAAATTTCGCTGGCTGGCGGAATGCTAGAGACTGACATCCTTAGTGCTGTATTTATTATTTATTATCAACCCGGTAAAACGTTAACCGATTTAATGAGAGAAGTGCCTACGGCATTAAATACCAATTGGCAAGCCGTGCAAAATAACCGTATCATTTTATTGAATGATGATGTTAACCGCGAAAGAACGGCCGAAAATGCGGTTTCACTCATAGAAGATATTGCCGAAATGTTACACCCCGGTTCTTTTATCTTTGGCCACGAAGGTGATAAATGGATCAGGTTTGGCGCATAGGAATAATGTAAAATGGATGATGGAAGAGGGATAATGGGCCAGTATTTCTACCCAAAATCTTTCAACTTTTCCAATCTCCAACCTTCGCTCAAATTTCCCTAATCTGGTATTCTTCTATTTTACGGTAAAGTGTGGTTAAGCCGATACCCAATAATCGTGAAGTTTCCGTTTTATTCCCTTTGGTATGGATGAGTACTTTTTGGATGTGCTGTTTTTCTATCTGCTGCAGGTTATAATCGTTTTCTATTGGTGCAAATTCAAAAAATTCAGGAGGCAAGGCTGTAACGCTTAAGGTATCGCCATCTGACAGGATGACCAAACGTTCAATCACATTCTTAAGTTCCCTGATATTTCCTTTCCAGCTATGATCGCTCAATAAGGATAAGATTTTATCATCCATTTTTGGTGTAGACCGGTTTACCTTATCCGCAAATTCTTTCAGGTAATACTTTGCCAATGCAGGGATATCTGCTTTGCGCTCGCGTAGCGGGGGTAAGGTGATGGTAAAAACCGAAAGCCGGTAATAGAGATCGGAACGGAATTTTCCAGATGCCGCATCAGCTTTTAAATCTTTATTGGTGGCGGCTAAAATCCGAACATTTACTTGTTGTGTTTGGGTATCACCCACCTTGATAAAAGTCTGGCTTTCGAGTACACGCAATAATTTTGCCTGTAAATCGAGGTTCATTTCACCAATTTCATCCAGCAACAATGTGCCCCCGTTTGCTTCTTCCAGTAGTCCTTTTTTGTCTTTATTGGCACCTGTAAAAGCGCCGGCTTTGTATCCGAATAATTCGCTTTCCAGTAAATCAGGACTAAAACCACTGCAATTTAGGGCAACGAAGGGTTTTGCAGCCCTCGGACTCTCGTAATGAATAGATTGCGCGAAAACTTCTTTTCCAGTTCCTGTTTCGCCCAATAACAAAACGGTAGTATCGGTTGCACTCACTTTTTTCGCCAGATCAATCGCTTCCATTAAAGACTTTGATTGACCAATAATGGTTTGGAAGCTATGTTTTTTTGCGATTTTGTTTTCCAGGTCAGAAACCCGGCGTTGCAGATTTGATTTATCCATCGCCTTGTACAAAAGCGGAATAATCTTGTCGTTATCGTCGCCTTTTACGAGGTAATCAAATGCGCCGTTTTTAATAGCCAAAACGCCATCGGCAATGGTGCCATAAGCCGTAAGATTTATAATTTCGACGTAAGATTTAATAGCTTTAATATCCTTAACCAATGCAACTCCATTAACATCAGGTAGTTTTACGTCACTGATTACAATGCTTACATCGTTGTTTTTAAGCAATTTAAGGCCTTCTTTTCCAGTGTTGGCCTGCAAGGTTTTGAAACCCTCTAATTCTATAATCCTGGAAAGTAAACTGCAGATTTTCTTTTCATCATCGATGATGAGCACCATGCCATTCATAGGTAAAATTTATGCTGCAATATTAAGTATAAAAATATCGAAAGATGATGAGGTGGATAAAATAAACGGCTTGGTGTTTAAGCCCCGGACTTCAGACTGCCGACTCCGGACTTATTTTGTACCTTTTTCGTTTCCGAAGCATTAAAGTAAAAGCTTTTTAAGCATATTTGGTTTTTGCAAAACAAATTCTATGTTTAAGAGACTAACCGCAATATTCATATTTTGCTTTCCGGCTGTTTTTTGTGCTGCCCAACAAGTACGCCCATCCAAATCTTCAGAAATTTATAGAGAGATAAAAACGTTAAAACATCTTCCGAAAGTTTTATATCTGGCTGCTCACCCTGATGATGAGAATACTGGTTTATTATCCTGGTTGATCAACGATCAAAATGTAGAAACGGCTTATTTGTCGCTGACAAGGGGAGATGGTGGACAAAACCTTTTGGGCACTGAACAAGGCGCAGCTTTAGGCCTGATCAGAACACATGAACTTTTGGAAGCCCGCAGATTAGACGGTGCGCAACAATTTTTCACCAGGGCAATTGATTTCGGCTTCTCTAAAAATACGAATGATACTTTTAAACAATGGGATGCAGATAGCATTACTGCCGATGTGGTTTGGGTGATCAGAAAATTCATGCCTGATGTGGTCATTTGCCGTTTTCCGCCAACTGCAGCTGCGGGGCACGGACAACATGCTGCTTCAGCGGTTGTTGCAGAAAAAGCATTTAAGGCTGCTGCCGATAAAAATATGTTTCCAAACCAGCTTAAATATGTTTCTGTTTGGCAACCCAAAAGATTGTTATGGAATACCTTTAGGTTTGGCTCTGTTAATACCACAGCCGAAAATCAATTAAAGGCCACAGTTGGTCAATACGATGCACAGTTGGGAATGGGTTATGGTGAATTAGCGGGATTAAGCCGGAGTTTACATAAAAGTCAGGGGGCAGGAACACAATCGGTGGCTGGTGTACGTTCCGATTATTTTACCCATGTTTTAGGCGATCCTGCCAGGAGAACGCTTTTTGATGGGTTAAGTGTCAACTGGTCAGACAAAGGTATAGGCGATATTGATGAACTGATTGATATTATACTATTATCGTTCAATTATAATCAACCTGATAAAAGCCTGCACGGACTGTTGATGCTGAGAAAGAAAATTGCAGAACTGCAGGATGTAGCGTTGAGAAAAGATAAACTAACGGCTATCGATAACATCATTTTAAGCTGTGTAGGTTTTATGGGCGAGGTGGTAACCAATCAACCTGAAGCGATTGCCGGTAACAGTTATAATTTCCGTTTAAACTTAATTTCAAGATCGGCTACTCCGATAACTGTAGAAAGTGTGAACTGGTTAAATCAAACGGATAATTTAAATAGAAAGCTTGCTAACGATTCGCTGATTACCATTGAACGTAAAATCCAGATTCCTGCAGATGCGGCGCTTACTGAACCTTATTGGCTGGCCCGGCCTGCAAAAAATGCGGCAACATTCAGTGTGGCTAATGATACTTTAATCGGACTTCCCGAAATGCAATCGCCCGTTAATGTGTTATTGTCGCTGAAAATCGAATCGGAAAAATTTGAGATCAGATTGCCTTTATCTTATAAAAAATTAGATCCTGTTAAAGGTGATGTTGTGGAAGCCCTGAGGATCATCCCAGCACTCGATTTAAGTTTTAGCGAGCCGGTTTATTTTGCTAAAGAAAAAGAAGTTTTAAATGTTAGCCTTCGCTTAAAGGCCAATAAGAACATTAATTATGGCAAGGTGAGTTTCAAAATTGGTAACCAGGTAGTGAAAACTTTTCAGGGGATCAACCTGGCCGAGAATACCATTAATACGATGAACTTTCTTCTCCCGGTTGAAGATTTAGCCAAAATTAAAACCAGCCAGAATAAGCTGGAAGCTGTTTTTTCATCAGAAGCGAATGAATATTCGAAAGGACAGGTATTAATTCAATATCCTCATTTGCCGACGCTGCAGTATTTTGTTCCGGCCACAACATGGTTGATTAAAGGCGATGTAAAAGTGCTGGCAAAAAAGGTTGGATATATTGAAGGGGCAGGAGATCTGATTCCCGAATTTTTAAGACAGGCAGGTTTACAGGTGGATGTATTGACCGAAGCAGATATTCTAAACACGGCCAAGCTGGCCAGCTACGATGCCGTGGTAACAGGAGTAAGGGTAATCAATACCGAAAAAAGAATTAAAAACTGGCAAACTGCTTTACGGAGTTACGTAGAAAACGGTGGAACGATTGTGATGCAGTACAATACCACACAGGATATGGCCCTGCAGGATTTTGGTATTTATCCGTTCAGTATCAGTGGTAAAAGGGTGACTGAAGAAAATGCTGAGGTTAAATTTTTGAAACCTGAGCATAAACTGTTAAACTATCCGAATAAAATTACCGCTGATGATTTTAAAGGCTGGGTGCAGGAGCGTGGTGCTTATTTTCCTGATAAATGGGATGCTAAATATGAACCACTTTTCGAGATGCACGATACGGATGAAGAACCGCTTCAGGGGTCGACACTTTATGCCAGATACGGTAAAGGGAATTTTATTTATACACCTTTAGCCTTTTTCAGACAATTGCCTGCCGGGAATGTTGGTGCAGCCAGGTTGTTCTTTAACTTTTTATCAGCAGGGAAGTGATGAAAAATCAATTTAAAAACTGGAATACCTGGTATATATTACTCGCTTTGGCGCTGGTATTTCAGATTGTATTTTATTACCTGTTTACTAAATTCTGGGCATGAGTAATATCGATTGGGCAGTATTGATATTTACCCTGATGGCTGTGGTAGCCTATGGCGTTTTTATTGGTCGTGGGCAAAAAAGCAACGCATCTTATTTAAAAGCCGATAATAAAATGCCCTGGTATATTGTGCTTTTGGGTATTATGGCTACACAGGCCAGTGCCATCACTTTTTTATCGGCGCCCGGGCAGGCTTATACCGATGGCATGCGCTTCGTGCAGTATTATTTTGGTCTGCCACTGGCCATGATTGTGATCTGTATTACTTTCATCCCGATTTTTCAGCGATTGAATGTATATACGGCCTACGAATACTTAGAGAACCGTTTCGATAAAAAAACAAGGGTTTTAACTTCATTGCTATTTCTGTTCTCGCGGGGATTATCGACCGGGATTAGTATTTATGCACCCAGTATTATTCTCTCCAGTGTTTTAAACTGGAATATTTATCTGACCAATATTCTTACTGGTGGGATTCTATTGATTTATACCTATGTTGGTGGCGCAAAAGCAATTGCACACACACAGAAACTGCAGTTTTTAATCATTTTAGGCACGATGGCCTTTGCCGGATACCTTTTGATGCAAAATATGCCCAATGGAATCGGATTTAAAGACGCGCTTTACCTGGCCGGGAAATCGGGTAAATTAAATGTAATTACCACAGAATTCGATTGGAAAGATAAATATAACATCTGGAGTGGTTTAATCGGAGGCTTTTTCCTTGCACTTTCTTACTTCGGCACTGATCAGAGCCAGGTGGGAAGATACATTACCGCCAAAGACAATACCAATGCTAAAATGGGTTTACTGTTAAACGGACTGGTTAAAATCCCAATGCAGTTCGCTATCCTGTTAATTGGTGCGTTATTGTTTGCTTTCTTTTCTTTAAAACCCGCACCGATTTATTTCAATGAGCGTTCTTATCAATATTTAAAAGAAACCCAGCCCTTGCAGGCAGCTGCTTTCGAAAAAGAACACCATACTTTAGCGCAGCAATTTAACCGGCAATCAAAAGATATCCTGCTAGAAAAGGAAAAGCAATCACCACATCTAAATTCTTCGATTGCGAATTTTAAATCAACTCAAAAAAAGGTGAAAGATCTGCATGGCAGGGTAGAAGAGGCCATTAACAAATCGAATTATAATGCAGAGAAAACTGATACCAATTATATCTTTTTATACTTTGTGAAGAATACCCTTCCGGTTGGGATGATCGGGCTGCTTTTCGCAGTCATCTTTTTGGCCAGCTGGGGGTCTATTTCAGCAGCACTCAATTCATTGGCTGCCTGTTCGTTAAAAGATGTACACCTCATTTTTAATAAAAAAGAAGTAGATGACGAAACCGAACTAAAATACAGCCGTTTGCACACTTTGGCCTGGGGCATTTTTTCAATAGCTGTTGCCATGTTTGCTACGCAAATGGGCTCGCTAATAGAAGCCGTTAATGTACTGGGCTCGCTTTTTTATGGACCAATACTGGGTATTTTTCTGGTCGCATTTTATTTTAAAAAGATAAACGGGCCTATTGTATTTATTGCGGCTATCTTATCCGAAATTGCTGTTGTCGCGGTGTATGAGTTCGATATTGTTTCATTTCTTTGGCTCAATGTAATTGGCGCAGCAGCAGTAATTATGTTTTCGGTAATTGGCCTCTTGTTTTCTAATCCAAAAGCCGTAGCCGACAGATAACATTTAAAATCAGATTTGTTGGAAGAAAGAAATAAGGCGGTTTTAATCTGTACGTAGAAATAAATTTAAAGTAACAAAAGTTCAGCTCAATTTTTTCGACACTAGGATTATAGTTTTTATCAACCTAAAGCCATAAATTCGTAAAATCAAAAACAACAAAAACAGATAAATATAATACTATGAAAACGATGATTAAATCAATCGCGTTGCTATTTACAGCAATTACTATTTCTGTAAGTGCAATGGCACAAGA
This sequence comes from Sphingobacteriaceae bacterium GW460-11-11-14-LB5, assembly GCA_002151545.1. Taxonomy (NCBI): domain Bacteria; kingdom Pseudomonadati; phylum Bacteroidota; class Sphingobacteriia; order Sphingobacteriales; family Sphingobacteriaceae; species Sphingobacteriaceae bacterium GW460-11-11-14-LB5. Next base: position 269,783 of record CP021237.1, read on the forward strand.
TGCTCAGCCTAAGCCAAGTCCTGCAGCTACAGCAACAGGAAAAGTAAAAGGTGCAACCATTACCATCAATTACAGCAGCCCTGCCGTAAAAGGACGTAAAATCTGGGGCGGTTTAGAAGCCTTTGATAAAGTTTGGCGTGCAGGTGCTAACGAGGCTACTACTTTCGAAACCGATAAAGATATCGTAGTTGAAGGTAAAGCTTTAGCCGCTGGAAAATACAGTTTCTTTTTAATTCCTAAAGAAAGCGGAACCTGGACAGCAATTTTTAACAAAGAACCAAAACAGTGGGGCGCTTACAAATACGAAGAAGCTAAAGATGCTTTGCGTGTTGATGTTAAAACCAAAGCATTAAAAGCAACACAAGAACGTTTGGTTTACAAAATTACCAAAAGCGGCTTCGCTTTAGAATGGGATAAAATTTCTGTTCCGGTTAATATTAAGTAAGAAGATAAAATTATTTAGCGCCGTTCCGATGTAAAATTGGAACGGCTTTTTTATGCCTTTTTCAATGATTGAATTAATAATGATATTGAAAAATAGTTTCATCAATAATGAATTGTAATGTTAAATTATTTTCAGCATCCTTATATAACTATAAAGACCCTGAAATAAATTCAGGGTGATGAACAGAAAAGCCCCTTTTGTAAAGAACCTAAAACATAATATCTACTTCATGTTAAAATGCTAATTTAGGCCGATTTAAAAACAACACAAATAATGAAGCTTTCCCTTAAACTACTGGCTTTACTGCCAATCTTTTCGTTAAACGTTTTAGCTCAGCAAAAAGCACAGAATTTTTCTGTTAAAACAGCTAAACCTGTAGATCAGGTGAATGTTTTTTTAGGTTCTTCTGCAGATCACGGGCAGATGTCGCCGGCGGCTTCGGCTCCTTTTAGCATGTTGAGTATTGGTCCTCAGACTTATCCTAAAACGCATACGGGTTACGAATACCTGGCGAAGAAATTTGAAGGCTTTACGCACAACCGTTTCGAAGGGGTAGGCTGTCAGGGCTCGGGTGGTAATATTTTCATCAAACCGTTTTTAGGGGGCGATCCGGCGAAGTCAGAACTAATCAAGGTTGCTGAAAAAGCAAGTCCGGGTTATTATGAAGTTGGTTTTGAAAATAAAATTAAAGCCAGTTTTACTGTATTAGGCAAAGCCGGGAAGCATGCCTATCAATTCCCCAAGGGAGCCAAAGGTTTTTATCTCGATTTGGGTTATGCTTTTAATGGTGCTTTTGTGGCCGAATCGCACGAGGTAAACGGTAATACCGTAAGCGGATGGATTAGCTCGAAAACAACTTGTGGTGCAGGTAAATACAAGTTGTTTTACTATATGGAAATCAGCGATAACGTATCGTGGAAAGTAATCGACGACCACAAAATGATAGCCATGCTCAAAGGAGAAGTAACTTCGGTAGGAATCAATATTGCACTTTCTGCAGTAAGTGAAGCAGCTGCAAAAGCTTCCATCAATAAAAACCCATTTAATACCGTAAAAGAACAAAGCAAAGCCGATTGGAATACAAATCTCTCTAAAATTGCCGTAAATGGAGATCTGGAAAGTGCAAAACTTTTTTACTCACTTTTATACCGTACCATGCAGTCGCCGTATGTGATTTCTGAAACCGACGGTACCTATCGTAATACAAAAGGCGAAATTCAGAAAGATAAAGAAATCCGTTATAACGGCTGGGCCATTTGGGACAATTACCGCACGCAATTACCTTTGCTGTCTTTAATTGAACAGGATCGATATGCCGGAATGGTGAGTTCTATTGCAGATCTCTATCATTCTGGCAAAAAAGATTATGCCGGGCAAAATGAGCCATCAAATACCGTGCGTTCAGAACATGCCATTGTGGTTTTGCTTGATGCCTACCGCAAGGGTTATCCGGTAGATTTTAACAAAATTACCGATTCGTTAGTGAAAGAGGTAAATGGCCTGGATTATAAATCTCCGGATAAAGCACTGGAATCGAGTTACGACAACTGGGCATTGGCGGAAATTTTTAAGATTTTGAAGCATAAAGAAAAATCTGATTTTTATCTCAATAAAGCGCTTGAATACAAGAAATATTGGAATAAAGATTTTAAAGATATGACGAAAAATGATGTCGACCGCATGCAGGCCCGTGGTTTATATCAGGGCACCATCTGGCAATACCGGTGGTTTGTTCCCTATGATTTTAAAGGATTGATTGAACTGGATGGAGGAGAGGAAGCTTATCTGTCAAAGTTGGATGAATTTTTTGCCCGCGATTTATATAACCATGCTAATGAACCGGATTTGCAGGTTCCATTGATGTATAATGTTACCAGGTCTGGTTATAAATCTCAATACTGGATGCATCAACTGGCTGCTGATACCGTAATCCAGAATTATTTTAATGATAACAGCCGCGGAATAGGGAGTTATATTGGTAAAATTTACCGAAACCAACCACATGCCTATCTCCGTACGATGGATGATGATGCCGGAGCAATGAGTGCCTGGTATGTGTTTGCAGCAAGTGGTTTTTCACCTGCTTGTGTAGGCTGGCCAATTTATTATTTAAATGTGCCTTTATTCCCATCGCTAAGTTATCACCTGCCAAAAGGAAAAACTTTTACCATTGAAACGGAAAATTTTAGCCTGAAAAATAAATACATCAAGGCTGTGTTCCTCAACGGAAAACTTTTCAATAAGAACTACATTACGCAAGAGGATATTAATGCCGGAGGCGTACTGAAAATTGTTGCTTCGGCTTTTCCCGTAAAAATTTCGGACACTAAAAACTGGATTTCGAGTCTTGAAAAATAATTTTAAAAATTTACAAAAAACAACAAACTTATTTCCGATAATCCTGTTGTTCTAGTATAAATTTCAAGATCATGGCACCTTTAAAATTAAGCGAAGAACAGCATGCTACATTAGGCAATAGAAGCACATCAGAACAAATTAACGAACAACCTTTAGAACTTCACCCCGAAGCCTATAAAGTGAAAGGCCCATCTCCGGATAAGATGAAGACGGTATCGTCCTCTTTAAGGAATTATGCCCATGGGTTGTACGGGTTGTTGTAAAACACCTCTAACAAAATCTCAACATATTAGATTATATAAAGCAGCCAGGATTTAAAAACCCTGGCTGCTTTTTTATTGCGATATACGGTAGTCTACTGTTACAGATGTTCGCAAGCACTTTTAGGTCATTGAAAGTAATCAAAGATATCCTGTTGCAAAACAGATGCTGAAACAAGTTCAGCAAGACGTAAGGTTTGTCGTTGTTAATTCCTAGAAAGTGTCGTCATCCTGAACTTGTTTCAGGATCTTTATAGAAAGATGTTAAAGCAAGCTAACTTTTAGTTTTTAATTACAAATCCCTACCTTACCCTTATGAAACAAAGCGCAGGAATATTGCTCTTCAGAAGAAAAAATCAGCAGGTAGAATTTTTTCTGGTTCATCCTGGCGGACCGTTTTTTGCTAAAAAAGATCTTGGCTTTTGGACAGTACCTAAAGGCGAATTAAATGAAAGTGAAGAGGCCCTAACGGCAGCTATCCGTGAATTTAAGGAGGAAACAGGTCAGGACATAGCCGGCAACTTCATTGAATTAGCTCCAATAATACAGAAGGGCGGCAAAAAAGTATTGTGCTGGGCCTTAGAAGGGGATCTTGATCCTTCAACAATCGTTAGCAATACCTTCGAAATAGAATGGCCACCCCGATCGGGTAAAAGGCAAAGTTTTGCGGAAGTAGATAAAGCTGAGTGGTTCACTTACAGTAAAGCCATTACATACATCAATGAAAAGCAGATTGCTTTACTCGATGAATTAAAATCCAAACTAAGCCTTTAATTCGAAGTGTGAAATTTCCTTTTCGGCACCATTAATAATTATCGAAATCTGGTGGTCGCCCAAATGGAATTTACGCGTGGTAATCAGCACGAATTTTTGTTTTCGGATCACGTTTATTGTTGCACCTGCAGGATAAATCCGCTCCGAAATCTTATACACTTTCCTGGTATTCTGCCCATTTTGTTTTTTATAATAAATAGCATATTCCAGCCTTACTTTTTGTTCAGTTGGATTTTCGTTGAGAATAGAAAAAGAAAATTCCAGGCTTTCGCCGATTTTGATCTCGGGCGTTAAAATTTTGAAATCTTTTAATAAAATCCCTGTGTCATCTAGTCCATAATGTTTAAGGATATCGGTATGGCCCTGTTTAAGTAAGGTACGGCTGCCATGTTTAATAATGGCATCTGTTTCGGTACCCAAACCCGACCAGTTTTTAGCCACATTTAAAACCACCTGAGGATGATCTTTGGCAATGTCGTTTAAGCTATTGGCAACGCTCCGCCTTACATATTCAGATGGATCTGTTTTAAGGTTTTCCAGTATGGGTAAAATAGATGTAGGATCTTTTTTCAGAAAGGGGATACCCATAGCCCAGGGCAACCGCGGACGGCTGCCTTCGCTGGCGAGCCTTCTTACTTTATGGCTTTCGTGTAACGACCATTGCTGCATTTTTAAAATCATTTCATTTTCGTATTTTAAAATGAAAGGACGAACGGCAAATTCGCAGCTCACAAACTGCGTCACAAATTCGAGCGCTTCTACAGAGTTTTCGAAATCATCAATGCCATAAGTTTCAATGTAATCAGGAAGGAACATATAAGCCAGGCCATCCTCCCCTATACCCTGAAGCCTTAACTGTGTGATTGTTTTTTTGATCAGTGCGATCGTTAGTGGATAATCTTCCGGTAAAAAATCGTGTAATACCTTCGAAGTATGTTTCATCCGCTCTTTCAATTCTTTTGATTCAAATTCGGGAGTGAAAATCTTTTTGATAAATTTCCCTTTGTCGAAACCCGGAATGGTAATCGCTAATGCATGGGTTAATCTATCGTAAAAGGCAGGTGAATATAAATCTTTAAGCGGGCTGGCCATATTGTTAGGTAATGAATTGAGGGATCAAGTGTATAATAGATTGTAAATTTACTAAAAAAATTAGTATTCCGATGTGCTTCAATCAAATAATTGTTTCATCGTATCATTTTTACCTGGCATTTAATAATTTCAGCTTTTTCTTTGCCACATTTGTTTAATCATAAAATAGCGAAATGAATCATACAAAAATAGGTTGGATCGGGTTAGGGAACATGGGTATCCCGATGGCAGAGCAATTGATAAATGCAGGTTATGCAGTTATGGTCTACAACAGGAGCAAGGACAAGGAAGCTTCGTTGAAAGAGATGGGGGCATCAATTGCCCAAACACCTCAGGATCTGATTACCACTACCGATGTTGTAATCGTTATGGTTTCTGACGATGCCGCCATAGCGCAGATTTTTAATGGAGAAGGAGGTCTTTTGCGTGTAGAAACTTCGGGTAAGATCATCATCAATATGAGCACGGTTTCTCCTTCGATTTCAAAAGAAATGGCTGCGCTGTGTAAAGCCAATGGAAATTTTTATTTAGATGCGCCAGTTTCAGGAAGTGTAAAGCAGGCAGAAACCGGTCAGCTGGTTATTATGGTGGGTGGTGAAGAAGATGTATTTAACCAGGTAAAACCGATTCTTGAAAAAATGGGCAAACTAGCTAAGCTTGTAGGCGAAAATGGCGCGGGTAACAGTGCAAAACTGGCCATCAATTCACTTTTGGCTTTATATGCCCAAGGCTTGGCCGAAACCGTTTTGTTTGCCAATAAACAAGGGATTAAAACATCGGATTTATTAGAATTGATCAATAACGCAGCCATTGGCAATATTTTCACTAAAATTAAAGGTGATGCTATTATTGCTGATCATTATAAAGCTGCTTTTGCGCTTAAACATATTGTAAAAGATCTGAACCTGGCTAAAGCAGAAGGCATTTCATCGCCTTTGGCTAAAACCGCACTGAATACTTTCGGCGATGCCGCTGCAAAATATGGAGAAGAAGATATTATTGCGATCATTAAACAGCTTAGCGGCAATTAATTTTGATAACTGAAAATGCTGTTTTTACCACAGCATTTTCAGTTGTTTTTATCAAAGGGTTAAATTTTTAATCCACCAAAAGTACTGCCTAATATAATTGCCAGTACAATTAAGGTAATGACCACATATAGTTTATCTTTTTCCTGGATAAAGGCAAATAGCGAAAATACGATCCGCATAATGGGGGTGATGATTAAAAGCAAAACGCCGAACTGAATAATTGCCATAGGTTTTAGGGTGAAAACACCCATAAAAATTCCTTCAAAAGTAATGTAGCTGCTTTCTTGCCCCTTGAAAATGTGGTAGTCGGGTCTTATTCCTGTTCCATATTGTATCAGGAAAAGTATGCCGCCTGATAAAACAATTAAACTGGCGGTTATTACACCAAACCTTAATAATTTTCCAACAATTTTTTCTATATCGCGGTCTTGTATGGGATGGGTTGAACTGATATTTTTCATTACTTTTTTTAATTAAAATTTATGTTGATATCCATTGTAAATCATTTCGAAGGCCACAAATGTGATGGCGATACAGAAAATGATCCTTAAGGTAGATGGATTGATGCGGGTCAATAATTTTGCGCCCGTAAATGCTCCTCCCAGTACACCCAGTACTACCGGAAACGCTATTCCCGGATCCATATAACCACGTTGCAGGTAAACTACAGCACTAGCTGCTGCGGTAACACCAATCATGAAATTACTGGTGGTTGTACTTACCTTAAATGGAATTTTCATTGCGGTATCCATGGCCAGTACTTTTAAAGCGCCGGATCCGATACCGAGCAAGCCCGACATTACTCCGGCTACAGTCATGATCGAAAAGCCTGCACCAATGTTCCTGAGTTTATACTCCACAGTGCCGGCTGGTGTAGGGTAACTGCTGTTCAGCTTCAGGATGGCGGAAAGTTTACTGCCCTCCGTTAAGGCTTCCTGGTTCTTTTTCCTCAGCGTCATTGCTGCAGAGAAAAGCAGTACACTGCCGAAAAGAATGGCAATGGTATTTGTAGGGGTGTAAACAGCAATTAAGGCACCAATAACTGCACCCACTGTGGTGGCAATTTCCAAAAACATCCCCAGGCGTATATTGGTAATTCCTTCTTTAATGTATGCACTTGCTGCGCCGGATGAATTGGCGATAGAGGCTAATAATGCTGCGCCTATTGCATAACGAATATCGACATGGAAAACGAGTGTAAGTAACGGAATGACAACTACTCCTCCGCCAAGACCGGTTAATGAACCAACCAGGCCAGCAAGGTAGGCGCCAAGGATTAAAATTAGGGTAAAAGTTAAAATTGACATGATATTTAGTGATTATTATTCAGTATTGTAACAGTTATTTCTCTGGCACGCTCTGCATTACCCTCTTTTATTGCATTATACAATGCCTGGTGCAAATGGTGACTCATGGCAAAATGCGCAATACCAGAGGGCGCACGTTTGGCAAAAAAATCGCGGATAATTACCGTAAAGCTTTCATAGATATCGGTTAGTACACGGTTTCCTGATGCCCGTGCAATAGCCATGTGAAATTCGATATCGGCATTGGTACATTCGGTTCTTAGTGCCTGTTCAATAGAAATTTTTCTCCTTTCGAGTGCCTCACTGATCAATTGGAGATCGGTTTCACTTCGGTTTTGCGTAGCCAAACGAACAATTTCCTGCTCAAGCAAAGCCCTTACCTGATTAATCTCTTCAAAATCAGAGCTGCGCAAGCGTTGTTCTATCGGTTCGGTAGGAATGGCATTTACCTTGGTGCCAAATCCTTGTTGAACGGTTAAAATTCCGGATAAAGTAAGCGATTTGATGGCTTCCCTGATGGTAGAACGGCCAACGCCATATAACTCCATTAGGGCAGGTTCCGATGGGATTTTTTCGCCCACTTTAAATTTTTCCTCTTTAATATCCTGACGAATTTTTGCTGCTATCTGCTCGAAAAGTTTGTGCTCCTGTTTCATGATGATGAATTTACAGCACAAACATACGATGTTTGTTTTGAACATCAGATGTTTAATGTCTTGTTAATATCATTTTGCAATTGGGCTAGTGTTTGAGGGCTTAATGATCGATATTTGGAGGTAAGCCCTTAGGTGCTGCATTAGCATCAACAAGCTATTGATGAAAGAGGTCTGGTTAAAATCTGGAAATGAAAGAATGGTGTTTCATGGGAGTGGGTTAGTCCTGCTTTGCATTACAAGCCCACGCTCGTGCCCCGCTTGCGGGCTTTTCATTACAATCAGTTTTATGAAGAAAGTATTGTAGCCTTGCAACCTAATAAATGAACTAAGTTTTCGCCATCTAGTCCCGGTTGCAGCGTTACCCTGCAGCAACGAGGTACGAGGAAGCGAAGCGTAAAAGTGTAAAACGGGAAGGAACTTTTTGTGGTGTACAGGCCTTGCGCTCCAAATGAAAATAGATGTTTTGGCTATTAGTTGGTGTCTCACCGACCGAAATTAAAGGCGTACCTATTCGCATAATCATGTTTTTATGGTTAGGAAATGAAGGGCTCGTGACTCTTGGCAATTTACAGCCCCGCTTTCGCTTATAGTCCTCGCTGCACTCCGGGCTATTCCGCTTTATCGGGTTTAGCAACCAGGGTTTGTGCGCCCTGCAACCTAACAAATGAACTATGTTTTCGCCATCTAGCCCCGGTTGCAGCGTTACCCTGCAGCAACGAAGCATCCCGAAGTTTCGGGAAAGCGTAAAACGGGAAGGAACTTATTGTTTTGCACAAGCCTTGCGCTCCAAATAATAAAGATGTTTTTCTTTAGAAAGAAAGAACTTACCGATCTCTTGTTAATTTATTTTTATTTAAATCGTTCAAAATGAGGTTCTTGTGTTTTTTTTATAAAAATATTTAACCTAATATTTGTATCGTACGAAAAATATCGTACCTTTAGAATATGAAAAGTAATCAATCCGAAAATAACCTGCCCGAACCTACTAAAGCTGAATTGGAAATTCTTCAGGTATTGTGGGAGTTCGGTCCATCTACCGTTCGGTTTGTAAACGATAAATTGAACGAACAGCGGGAGGTGAATTATACCTCAACTTTAAAGCAGATGCAGATCTTAACCGAGAAAGGGATATTAAAACGTGATGAAAGCCAAATGAAGCACATTTATATTCCTGTCGAGGCTGAAGAAAAAACCAAAGTGCAGTTGTTAGACCGTTTTGTACATACTTTGTATAAAGGATCTGCTTCACAGTTAATGATGCAGCTTCTGGGTAACGAAAAAACCTCAAAACAGGAAATAGAAGAGATAAAGCGGCTATTGGATAGCATGGAATAATTAATAACAGCAGATTCTAAAGAACCACAATGATGGAATTTAAGTTAATTAACCTTTTACCCGAAAACTGGCTGCATGCCCTCGGCGCAACTTTATTCCACTCGCTATGGCTTGGGGTAATTTTGGCTTTGCTGGCTGGCCTGGTGATGTTTACCACCCGAAAAGCAAGTGCTGTAATGCGCTATAACCTGCTCACCATTTGTTTAGTGCTGTTTGTTGTAGCCATATTCTTCACCTTTTGCAGAGAACTGCAAAAGCCTGTGGGTTCTGGTGCCGATCAGGTCGTAATTAATCTCCCTGAAACCGGACAACCTGTAATTGCAAACGTTCAGCAGGACATGTATTCGGGCCTGAACAAAATTCTTTCTTTGTGGAATGCATATGCTTATCAGATTGTACTGATCTGGTTTTTAATTATCTGTGGGAAAAGCATTCAGTTAATGGTAGGTTTAAATGGTGTATATCATTTACGTAAACATAAAACCTATGCTGCGGGTAAAAAATGGGATGAAAAATTAGCTGTGCTGGCCGAAAAATTAGGTTTAAGTCAATCGGTTAAAATCATGCAATCGGGTATTGCGCAGGCGCCAATGGTGGTGGGGCATTTCAAACCCTTAATTTTAATTCCTTTAGGTTTGCTTACCGGCCTGTCAGATGCAGAAGTTGAGGCGATTCTTGCTCACGAACTGGCCCACATTAAACGCAAAGATTATCTGGTAAACCTGTTACAAAGTTTTATCGAAATCGTTTTCTTCTTTAACCCAGCGGTACTTTGGGTATCACAATTAATAAAAACAGAACGCGAACATTGCTGTGATGATTTGGCCATTGCCAGTGTAAGCGATCGCAAAAACTACGTTCAGGCCCTCATCATCTGTCAGGAGTTTAAGCAGCGTGCACCTGCTTATGCTATGGCGATAACGGGTAAGAAAGGTAGCCTGCTGCACAGAGCAAGCAGGATGTTATTCAACACCAATTCAACTTTAAACAAAATGGAAAAGACAATATTAACCATCGCCCTGGTATCGGTAGTGGTTTGCAGTGCCGCCTTTAAAAGCGTGGGCCATGCAAAAACAGTTACCAGAAAAAAAATAGCTACTTCAATACAGGTTTTACAGGATACAGCTAAAAAATCTAAACCTGTTGAAGGGAAATCTGCCGATCAATTGGAAAAAGAAATCAATTCGAAAATGGATCGTCAATTGAAACAGCTAGCAGAAAACAAGCGAATTAAACGTAATGAAACCGCTGAAGATGCAAAAATGAGAATTGCTGATCAGCAGGCCAGAAAGGAAGATGTTAAAAAGGCATTAGAAGATGCAAGACTGCGGAAAGAAGATGCTAAAGCCAGAACTGCCGACGAAAAACTAAGGATAGCAGACGAGAAACTTGCAAAAGAAGATGCTAAATTAGCTAAGGAAGACGCCAAATGGGCAATAGAAGATGCCAAATGGGCACAGGATGATAAAGAAGGTAGAGGAAACCGTGTGCCAAGAGCACCTCGTCCGCCGCGCCCACCAAGAGCGCCAAGGGCACCCCGTGCTGCTACATATGCTGTACCGCCAGCCCCACCGCTACCTCCGGCTCCGCCAGTGCCAACTAATCTACCAGCTCCGCCTACACCACCAACACCTCCTGTGTATAACGAAAGAACAAGTACCAGAACTGGCGTGCAGCGTACAGTTACCTCGAAAAGTGTAACCAACGGAGATGGACGTGATTATACCAAAGAAATCAATCAGGAATTGATGAAAGACGGCATTATTACCAGTACCAATAAACTATCGTACAAACTCAATAAAAACGATTTAATTGTAAATGGCGTAAAACAAAGTGCTGATGTGCAGAAAAAATACAAGCAACGGTTTTTGAAAAACGAAAATCATTCGCTGATGTATAATTTCCTGGTAGAAAATCATAAACAATAGATTCTAAAAGCGCTAATCCAATCAACACCCATGAAATATAAGCTTGTGGCTTTTTTAGCCGTATGGATAAATATTGCCTTTACTTTTGCTCAAGCCCAAACCTCTCAATCCAGAATTTATGGTCGTGTATTGGATGCCGAAGGAAAAAATATAGAATTTGCCACCATTGCGCTGCTTAAAGATTCGGTGTTGGTTAAAACAACCTTCACCGAAAAGGATGGATTGTTTAGTTTTGATCAGCTCGCTTATGGAAAATACCTGATTAAAATATCGGTAGTCGGATCGCCAGTTTATCAAACCGATACATTGGTGCTATCAGCCAACCATGCCGTTATTGGCCTATCAGATATCAAGATCAAAGCCGTGGCCACCAATTTAAAAGAGGTAAACATTTCAGGGCAGAAAGCTTTTGTGGAGCGAAAAATAGACCGTACTGTTGTGAATGTTGATGCTTTGATTTCGAATGCAGGTACAACCGCACTGGATGTACTGAGTAAATCGCCTGGGGTTAATGTAGATCAGAACGGGGCAATTTCGCTGAAAGGTAAAAACGGGGTGGCCATTTTTATTGATGATAAACCAACTTATTTATCGGGTTCCGATCTGGAGAATTACCTGCGTTCGCTGCCTTCCTCTTCTCTTGATCAGATTGAACTGATGACCAATCCGCCGGCTAAATATGATGCCGCCGGAAACGGAGGCGTAATTAACATCAAAACCAAGAAAACCAAAACCGCTGGTTTTAATGGTGGGATTAACCTGAGTTTAAATCAGGGGGAGTTAAGCCGCTCGAACAATAGTTTCAACTTTAATTACCGCAAGGATAAGATTAATGTTTTCGGCAACCTGAGTTATAACCTCAATAACAGTTTTACCGATCTTGACCTGAACCGGAAATATAAAAATGCTGATGGTAGTGCCAAATCCTACTTTAATCAAAATTCTTATTTCCGCAGGCATGGCAATACTTTTAACCTGAAAACCGGACTTGATTATTACGCTTCAGACCGTACAACCTGGGGCGTGGTACTCACCGGAATGAACCGGATTTCTAAACAGGTAAATAACAATACCAGTAACCTGTCTAATGCTTCAATGCAGTTAGATTCGATCATCAGGGCCGAAAATATCGATCAGATTAAATACCAGAATGGGGGTGTAAATTTAAATTACAGGCACAAGTTTAAGCAGGCAGGGCGAGAATTAACCTTTGATGCGGATTACCTGCTTTATCGCAATCAAACCGATCAAACGTATTATAACTTCAGTTACCTGCCTGGAGGAGCCTTAAAATACCAGGATATTTTAACAGGTAATCTGCCTTCGAATATAGATATCTACACCGCTAAAGTAGATTATTCACATCCACTGGAAAATAAGTGGAAGCTTGATGCGGGGGCTAAAACGGCTTATACCAAAACCGATAACATTGCCGATTACTTTAATACTGCAAACGGAAAAACCAGTGCCGATTATGAAAAGAGTAATCACTTTTTATATGAAGAAAATATCAATGCGGTTTACCTGAACATCAGCAGGGAAGGAAAACGGTTTTCGCTTCAGGCTGGCCTAAGGTATGAAAACACAGTTTCTAACGGGCATCAATTGGGGAATCTGATTAAACCCGATTCGAGTTTTAAAAGAACCTATAACAGTTTATTTCCAACGTTTTATTTCTCCTACAAACTTGATACTGCAGGGAACAATCAACTGGGGCTGAATTATGGAAGAAGGATCGATCGTCCGTATTATCAGGACCTTAATCCATTCTTTTCTCCTTTGGATAAGTTTACTTATTATGTTGGTAATCCCTTTTTGAAGCCTTCTTTTACGCAAAGTGTAGAACTGTCGCATACGTATAAAAATAAGATTACCACTACATTTGGTTACAGCTGGGTGCGGGATGAGGTGAACGAAACCATCGAAATTTTAAACGGAACTTACTATAGCAGACCGGCAAATGTGGGGAAAACAAGAGTGGCCAATGTTTCGGTAAATGCAGAGATCGACCTCGCAAAATGGTTAAAATTAAATGCCTATATGGAATTTGCCAAAATAGTTTCAAAAACCGATTTCTATACTGGTTTTTTGGTGACCAATGGCAGTTATTTTAGAACAAACCCCAATCTGCAATTTAAAATCAGTCAGACATGGAATGCAGAAATGAGTATGAGCTACCAGAGTAAACTTTCTAATGTTCAGTTTTTACTCGGCTCGGTGCATGAGTTTGGTGCAGCAGTGCAGAAAAAGCTCTCGGCAAAAAGCACCTTGAAATTAACCGCAAATGATATTTTCAGAGACCGGATATTTAACGGTGTAATTAACAACCTGGCGGCAACCGAGGCCAATTGGAAAAACAAGCAGGATTCGAGAAACTTTGTTTTGAGTTATAGTTATCGTTTTGGTAAAGCTTTTTCTTCGCCCGCCAAACACGAATCTTCCGGTGCCGATGCAGAAAAGAACAGGGTGAAGAATTAAGGTTTTTTGATGGTTTCGTCATTGCGAGGAACGAAGCAATCCTATAGCCAGGGGTGGAAGCAATCATTCAGGTGGAAGCAATTTTTTTGTAAAGCATTACCTGTAGTGCTTCGGTTCCGCTAGTCCCGCCCTTTGCTTAATCCCTTTGAATCCCGATGTAAAATCGGGAGGGATAACGCTGTCGGTCGGGTTTATTTTACCCTGGATAGCAGTACTATTTAGGCCCACTAAACCCGTATTCTATGGTTTATGCAAATAAAAAGTTTTTTTTCTGAGAAGCATTACTTTAGATTTATGCAGCAGGCTCCAGGAGGTATGGCGTACCTCTTTTAACAGCAGCAAAAGCTCTGCTCAGTAGCTTATTTTTTATCACATTCAGTACACACATAGCGTTTTTTCCCTCAGCTTTTTTTCGATCATAGTATCGTTTGAATTCGTTATCTTTTTTTATCGTGTTTAGCGCACACATGGTCAGTAACGCCTTTAGTTTTTTATTGGCGAGGTTGCTTACCCGGTTTCTCCCTCGTATACTCGTCCCCGAGCTATGTGGAAATGGGACTATTCCACAATAGCTCGCAAACTTTCTGTAGTCTGAAAATGCAGCGAAGGCTTCAGTATGGATCAGGATAAACATAGCCGTCTGCTTTCCGATCCCATGCACGCTCTGCACAAGGCTGAACTGTTCGTTTAGTTCCTGGTCCTCTGTTATTAAGGCTGCCAACTCGATATCTACCTTTTTTATCCGTTCGGCGTAAAGGGCAAGCATTTCCTGGCTATCGGCTATGCAATAGCCAGCGTTCTCCCTATCAAATCCTTTAAGCTCTGAGCAAGTGCATTTAAAAGAGGTCTGGTGTCTTACCAACTGTTCGCGGTGTGCCAGCAGGTGTTTGAGTTTTGAGCTTGTTGCCGAAGGAAGGAGGTAAGGACGGGCTTTGTGCTGATTTGAAAAAGCATAGCTTGCGATTGCCTGTGCGTCAGCCTTATCAGATTTCCCCCGTTTAAGTCCAATGGAACGCTTAATGTGCAGCCCGTTTTCAACCCATATAGATAAATCATTTGCATGCATAAAGTTGGTTATGGGGCAGATATAAATACCTGTATGCTCGCAACAGAAAAGAACCTTCTTAGGCGCGATACCATGTATGGAAAGCCATTCCAGCATTAGGCCAAAGCCATCATAGCTGTTCTTAAAAACATGGTGAAGGGGCTTGTCGAAACAGGCCTGTGTAACAACAGCAACATCGATGGTTGATTTGGAAATATCTATTCCAACAAATAGTTCATAATTCATAACTTTACGGTTAAGTGAAATGGAAATCCTAAAGTTGAATAAAACTGAATCCCTTAATAGTCCGCTAGACTAAAATTCTATATGGTTCTTGTTCAACTAAAAAGCAGAGGTCTGTTACAGGTTCTAGATCGTAAGTCTGGATCGCAGCATAGTTCACCTCTGCTTTTAAGGTTTCCTTTGTCAAATTTAATTCTTTGATAATCTTTCTCAAACCTAAGGGATCGAAGTGGTTTCGATTCTTCATCGAAAAGAACGGAGAGTGGGCTGTTTTAACCTAAAAGCTTCTGCCATTGCTTTCCCGAAAAAAAAATACTACAGATGAATCGCCATCCCAATTGTAGTGCAATCCTGAACTTTCGGGAGAGGGATCTTTGAGCTTGATTTAAGTACAATAGATAGATTTCTCGGCTTCGTTTCACTCCGCTCGAAATGACGGGATCGCTACACAAATTGATTCAACACCAGCACCCCAACAAGCCCTAGAACAGAAACCAGGCTTTCCATCATTGTCCAGGTGCGAAATGTTTCTTTCAGGCTCAGGTTAAAATATTCTTTAAACATCCAGAAACCGGTATCGTTTACATGCGAAAACATTAAACTCCCTGCGCCAACTGATAATACCATTAACTCTGGTGGCGTGCCAGGCCCTATTAAAGGCAACACCATACCTGAAGCGGTTAGTGCAGCCACTGTTGCGGAACCTAGTGTTACCCGAAGTGATGCGGTGATTAACCATGCCAGTAATAATGGCGATAAATTTAGGCCGCCTGTAAGTTGTTTTACGGTTTCGCCCATACCACTATCAATCAAAATCTGTTTAAAGGCGCCGCCTGCTGCGATAATGAGGATAATCATGGCAATACTTTTTACTCCTTCGGCACAAGATTCCATTGCTTTCGTAATCGAAGTTTTTTGAACTACTAAAGCAATAATAACCGAGATTAAAAGGGCTGCAGTAGGATCGGCTAAAAATATAAATAGCGGTTTACAGATATAATCGATTTTGAAACTGCTTCCTATGGTTCCGGCGATGATTAAAAATACCGGCAGCAATGCAGTGATGAAACTCCTTGAAGCAGAAGGAAGGTTTTCTTCTTCACTGATACTAAAATGTTGAACAGTTACTGATTGATCTCGTTTAAGGATCAATCGTGGGAAATAGATTCCGGCAATAACCGCAATAGGTACACTTAAAGTTAATCCGTAAATTAATGTTTTACCAATATCGGCATGGAAAATACCAGCCAGTGCGACAGGACCAGGGTGAGGTGGTAAAAAACCATGTGTTACCGAAAGGGCTGTAGCCATTGGGATGCCAATGTATAATTTTGATAATCCTGTTGTGGCCGAAATGGCAAAAACCAAAGGGATCAATACCACGAAACCTGCATTGTAAAATAAAGGAATTCCGACTAGTAAACCGGTGAGAAGCACCGCCCATTGAATGTTCTTTTTACCAAAAGCACCGATCAAAATGAAAACGATCTTTTTTGCCGATCCGCTGTCTTCAATCAGTTTGCCCATCATCGCGCCAAGCGCCAAAACCATAACCATGCTGCCCAATGTGCTGCCAATCCCATTGCTGATAGAAGCCATTACTTTTGTAGCTGGCATGCCTAATAAAAGACCTGTAATAATCGCCACCGCAATTAGGGCAATCATGGGGTTGATCTTTTTTAAGATCAGCACGAAGAGCAAGAGGATACCGAAAAGCAGGATAAATAATGACATTTGGTTAGGGCTTAGGGTAATTTACTTTTTAATAGTAATGGTTCGTCCCGTTACCAGATTAAATTCGTAAACCCGGTACAGTCCATCATCACTAATTTCTATATTTTCTACCAAACCTGTTTTGCTAAAGGTATCGGTTACCATATCGCCGATTTTTACATCCTGAAGAACGTCGCTTGGCGTATCGTTGTTTAATCTAATCATGATGTAAATGTATTATAAATTGCTAAAAGCTGTATAAACAGTTTTCAGTTGGCGGTTCATAGTTTTCAGTTATATGCAAACTGCAAATTGAACACTTAAAACTGTCAACTGGACTCGCTTAACTTTCCGTCCTTAAAATCTTCAGCGGTGGCTGGTTCAGGATGCTTCTGGTACTTAATATTCCTGTAATTACCACCAGCAACACTATTGAGCCAAATAACAATATGGTTGGTATAAACGGAGGTACGAAGCTTGCA
The DNA here is from genome assembly GCA_002151545.1 of Sphingobacteriaceae bacterium GW460-11-11-14-LB5. NCBI lineage: Bacteria > Pseudomonadati > Bacteroidota > Sphingobacteriia > Sphingobacteriales > Sphingobacteriaceae > Sphingobacteriaceae bacterium GW460-11-11-14-LB5. The sequence goes on from CP021237.1 coordinate 286,930, forward strand.
TCGAAAGTAAATTTAGCTAATGCCCAGCTTCCGCTGATGGCTAAAATTAATCCTGCCCCGGCTGCAAAAGCCCCTAAAAAGAAATACTCAATGGCATTTATCGCTAAAATCTGTTTTCTGCTCGCACCCATGGTCCGCAATAAAATGCTTTCTTTTATTCGCTGGTTTTTACTGGTTAATACCGAAGATATTAAAACAATCCAGCCGGTAACCATGCTAAAGCCAGCCATAAACTGAATCACAAAACCAATCTTGCTTAGCAACTCATCTAAGAGTTTTAATACGAGATCTAAGTCAATGACTGAAACATTTGGAAATTTTTGCACGACTTCACCCTGAAAACGAGCTGAAACTTCGCCCGATGGTACCCTGGTCATTAATACATGAAACTGTGGTGCTTCCTCCAATACCCCAGCAGGAAAAACAACCCTGAAATTGGTCTGCATCCGGCTCCAGTTTACTTCCCTCAAACTTCCAACCACTGTAGGGATCATCATACCCTGCACATTGAAAAGGATTTTATCATTCAGTTTAACATGGATTTGCTGGGCATAACGTTGATCCAGAGAAATATAAACCGTTTCATTGGGTTTTATTTTTCCGATCCATTTTCCCGATGTAATTTTCTCTGCTGCGGTTAAAGTATCCTGATAAGTAGCCCTGATTTCGTTGCGATAAGCCCTTCTGTTATTGGTATCGGCACTGGCTTTCTTTCCGTTAATTTCTTCAATCCGCATCGTAATTACGGGAACCTGGTTCATTAACGGCAATTTGAAAGCTTTGGTTAAACTGTCTAATCCTTCCTTTTGCGTATTCTGGATGTCGAACATCACCATATTGGGCTGGTTGGCACCTGATGAAAGCGTAACACGACTCATTAATATCCCCTGAACAAAAAACAGTGTGCAGATAAATGCAGTGGATAAACCTATTGAAACGGTAAGCATCAAGGTTTGGTTATTGGGCCGGTAGAGGTTAGCAAAACCCTGTCGCCATAAATAAGGCGATGAATTAGGCAAGAGTTTTCTCACCAGAAACATCAATAGTTTAGACAGTATAATCAACAGCACAAAAGCGATGGCAATACTGGCGGTAAAAGCCAGCGTTTGGAACCATGTTTTCATCTGCAAATGCGTAAAAGCCGTAATAAAGACCGCCATAAGCAGATATACCAGCCAGGTTAGCGGATCTCTTTTTCCGGATGCTTTTTCGAAAGATATCCGGATGGCATTTAAAGGTGAAATCCTTCTAACGGAAAGGAGTGAAGGGAGGGCAAAGAGGACCGAGATGATGAGCCCCAATAAAACACCCTGACCCACCGCCAGCCACGAAACCTGCATGCTGATCTCGATTGGCAGAAAATCTTTTAACACCAGGGGAAGTAAAAACTGTATGCCTGTGCCCAAAGCTGCCCCTAAAACGGAGGCAATTAAGCCGATGAAAAAAACCTGGATCAGGTAGATTAAAAAGGCATGGCGTGATTTTAGTCCTAAACACCTCAGCGTGGCAATCGCGCTTAATTTTTCCTGAATGTACACATGGATGGCACTGCCTACACCAACGCAACCCAGCAGCAAGGCGATAAAACCAGATAAAGCCAGGAAACGGTTTACATCTTTAAAAGATCTTCCGGTTTGCTCTTTTCGCGATTCAACGGTGTCGGCATCAAAACCTTCTTTCTCTAATTTGCTGTCCTGCTTTTTTACCCATTCATCTATTTTGGAGGGATCATTATACCGGAAATAAAATTTATTGTTGATCCGGCTTCCGGTTTTAATCAGATTGGTTTTATCGAGTGTTTGTAGTGGAATATAAACGGTAGGCGCAATACTTGCACCAATACCGGTTTGGCCAGGGGCTTTGGTTAACGTACCCAGGATATTAAAATTGAGATCGCCTATTTTTACCGAATCGCCCACTTTTGCATTAAACTGCATCATGAGGGTTTGATCTACCAATGCATTTCTCCCCGATTGAAAATGTTTTGCGGCAGCCAGTGGAATGGTTTCTATGGTACCGTAATAAGGGTAGTTTCCCTCCAGGGCTTTCATTTGTACCAAACGGCTGCCTCCACCTTTCTGAAAATAAATCATCGAAGCAAAGGTTTTCTCCTGCGATCGCTCATCACCAAGTGTATCGAGCATTTTTTGTATGGCTTTGCTTACCCCTTTGCGGCTATCTAAAACAAGGTCGGCCCCGGTAAGCTCTTTTGCCTGTGCATCAATATCTTTTTGCAGGTTATCTTTAAAGGAATAAACGGCAACAAGGGCAGCAATACCCAAAACAATGGATGAGATGAAGAGCAATAAACGTGCACGGTTTTTCCTGCTATCGCGCCAGGCCATTTTAAACAGCCACGAAAACTTTATAGATTGTTTTGGGAGGTTATTAGGCATAAGTAGAATTTTCGTCTGAAATGATTACGCCGCCTTTAATTTTAATGCTTCTTGCCGTTCTGGCAGCCAACTCTAGATCGTGTGTTACGATAATCAAGGTGGTCCCTGCATCTTTATTTAAATCAAAAAGCAATTTGATTACCTTTTCGCTGGTTTCTGCATCAAGGTTTCCGGTAGGTTCATCTGCAAAGAGAATAGCCGGTTGATTGGAAAATGCCCTGGCCAGCGAAACGCGCTGTTGCTCGCCGCCTGATAATTGTACAGGATAGTGATGCGAACGATCGGCCAGGCCAACTTTATCCAGCAGTTCTAAGGCATGTGCACGGATGTTTTTTGCACCCCTTAATTCTAAGGGTACCATTACATTTTCGAGCGCCGTTAAAGTGGGTAAGAGTTGAAAATTCTGAAAAATGAAACCCACATACTGATTTCTAACCGCTGCCCTTTCATCTTCATTCAGTTTCTCTAAGGCTATACCATTCAGCTCAACCGTTCCGCTGCTGGCCCTGTCTAATCCGGCACATAAGCCGAGCAAGGTTGTTTTTCCACTTCCCGAAGGACCTGTTATGGCTACTGTTGAGCCTGCTGTGATCGAAAAGTTAATGTTATCCAAAACGGTGAGTTCCCGTCCGGCACTTTGGTAAATTTTGCTTACATTTCGGATGTTCAATATGCTTTCCAATAGCTGAATTTTTAAGGTTTGCGTATAGATGATGGCCAAACATAACAGGGCGCTGCCTGTTAAGGTAATGGTTTAAATAATAATTAGATATAGATTAAATAGATATGTTACGAAAACGATTAATGGGGCTATTTGTTTTGAGCCTTGTACTGCTAAGCTGCGGAAACCGTGAAAGTAAACGCGATACGGATAAAACTTTAGATTCGGCTGACCAAAAAACGGCAGTTACAGCCGTTAAACAGAAGAATATCCTCTTTTTTGGCACCAGTTTAACAGCAGGTTATGGGCTCGACCCAACAGAAGCTTACCCGGCATTAATTCAAAACCGGATCGATTCTTTACAAATGCCTTACAAAGTAATTAATGGTGGTTTAAGCGGAGAAACTTCTGCTGGTGGAAAAGGCCGGATTGATTGGTTACTTAAACAGCGTGTAGATATTTTTGTGCTCGAACTTGGCTCCAATGATGGTTTACGTGGCTTACCTGTATCGCAAACGATTAAAAACCTTCAGGCGATTATTGACCGTGTAAAAGCTAAATACCCGGATGCTAAAATGGTGCTGGCCGGTATGCAGGTTCCCCCAAATATGGGCGCAAAATATGCTGCAGATTTTAAAAACATGTTTCCTGATCTGGCAAAGAAAAATCAAATGGCGCTGATCCCGTTTTTATTGGATAAGGTAGGTGGTGTTCCGAAATTAAACCAGGCCGATGGCATACACCCCACCGCCGAGGGCGATAAGATCCTTGCTGAAAACGTTTGGGTGGTATTGAAGGATTTGTTGTAGTTTATGCATCGTCCTCGTTTGTAACGAGGATGGATGAGATAGGTGATTTTATCGCCACACAACTTTTTATTATGAGTTACAAATGCATGTCTCGCTAATTATGGTTAATTCCCTCATTCATCTTACATTTTCCATCTTTTAAGATCCTGAGCTAAACTCAGGATGACGCCAAGGGTATATGGGAGGGGGAATTTGTCGTCACTGAACACTTGTTGTGCATTACAAATGCATGTCTCGTTAATTATGGTTAATTCCCTCATTCATCTTACATTTTCCATCTTTTAAGATCCTGAGCTAAACTCAGGATGACGCCAGGGGCATATGAGTGGGGGAAAGCCGATTTTATCGCCACTAAACTCTTGTTGTGCATTACAAATGCATGTCTCGCTAATTATGGTTAATTCCCTCATCCGTCTTACATTTTCCATCTCTTTTAAGATCCTGAGCTAAACTCAGGATGACACCAGGGGTATATGGGTGGGGGAAAGCCGATTTTATCGCCACTAAACACTTGTTGTGCATAACAAATGCATTTCTCGCTAACATTGGACTCAAGGTTAATTCCCTCATCCATCTTACATTTTCCATCTTTTAAAATCCTGAGCTAAACTCAGGATGACGCGAGCATATTCTATTTATGGACGATCTTCCAGTGTGCCTAAAAATGCAATAATCTGTTTGATCTCCAGTTTGCTTAAGTTCAGCTTATCGGCTGATAAAGTCTGGTTTTGAACATCGATTCCCATGCCTGCGCCACCACCTCGATTATAAAAATCCATCACCTGTTCTAAGGTTTTATAAACACCGTTATGCATATATGGACCTGTTTTGGTGATGTTTCTTAAAGTAGAGGTTTTAAAAGCGTGTTTATATTGTGGGTACGCATAAAGGGCATACCGGCCTAAGTCAGCATCTATTTTAGGTTTTAAGGTGTCTGTAGTGGCGGGTACGCCTAAAACTTCTGCTTCACTTTTGATAAAGAGTGGTGCCTGTGTGCCATTAAATAAAGGTGCAAAATGACAGCTACCACACTTTGCTTTTCCCATAAAAAGATTAAAACCCGCTTTTTCTTCCTGATTTAACTGTTTTTTATCGCCCTGCATGTAGCGGTCAAACCGGGCGTTAAACGGAGATAAGGAACGGATATAAGATGCCAGTGCATGCTGGATTTTCCAGGGATCGGCTTTTGCAGTTTTATCCTGATAGGCTTTTTGAAATAAAGTTAGATAGTTTTTTGATGAATTAATTCTCGTTGCGGCCTGGGTTAGTGAACCATTCATTTCCTGTTTATGATGGACCACATCAAGCGCTTGATCTTCTAAGGTTCCGGCCTTTAAATCATAAAAAAATCCACGCTGTAACCCAGCATAAGTTAAGGTTGGTGTATTCCTCAGTAAAGATTTACCATTTGATATTCCTGTTGCTTTAGTTAAACCATCGGTAAAGGCAAGTGATTGCTGATGGCAGCTGGCGCAGCTCCGGTTATTTCCATTAGAAAGTATAGCGTCGTTAAACAAGATTTTCCCAAGTGCAATTTTATCATCATTAATAAATAGGGTACTGTTGCCTACAAATTTGTTTACATTAAAGGCATTTACCTGAAACATACTTGTTGCATCATCGCGTAACGCAGCCCCGCTGGCAGCAGTGGGTATTTTTTTTTCTAAACGAAGTAAATTGATGTGCTTGCTGATTGGATCAAGATATTCGGTAATAAAAGTCAAACGATCGAAATGATTAAAATCGGGGTTTTTATCCAGGTAGCTTATCGCTGAAGGTATCAATTTAGCTGATGCATTATTTTCATACTTTGCCAATACGTTTGCGATTCCCTGTAGTGCTGAAGCCGTTTCGGGTATCGATTGTAAAGCGTTTGGGGTATCAAAACCTGTAATGCCTAAACTGGTAATCCTGAAAATTTCTAAACGGATGGCATCAAATAATTGTGCATCGGTAATCTCGTACTGTTCATTAAAACGACTAACACGCTGCAGGTTGAGCTGCATTTTTTTTACCTCGTTCCCTAATTCTTTTCGGTTTTCTGTTGTTGGTTTTTCATAGATAATTTCTTCCATCACCTGAAAGCCTGTTGGATTTTCAATGAGATTTTCACCCAGTTCAATTTCATCTATGGGCGCTCCGTTTAGCAGGGCAGAAGTTGAAGGAAAAAAGTATTCGATATAATACTCCAGCTCTTTGTATTTTTTTCTGGCCTGTAAAAAAGTTTGTTTTATGGCTTTTTCGTCCCTGTTTTGAACTGCATTCGATAATTTTTGGTCAATAATGCTTTGAAATTCAGTGAGCTGCCGATCAAAATCTGCTTTTATCAGTGCTGCGTTTGATCTGTTTTCCGTTTTACAGAAAATGGACAACAGGCTAGTAAGGGTAATCAATACAACGAAAAAAACAATTTTTTTAAGGCTAAACATGCTTAGGAAGGAGTTGAAATAAAATAGAAAAATCCCTTCCAGCATTTGCCGGAAGGGATAGAGAGGTGATTTGAGTTATTTAGAAACGCCGCGAACAATTACAACTTGTCCGCCTTCGTTATTATTTACCAATCTTGTTGTACCACCATCCGCATTTTTGTATTTATCACTTGTCCAGGTGTGCGGGTGTAAATTAACGATGAATGTATCAGGAATGCCTGTCAATGCAGAGATATCATACATCGCCCCATATTCCCATGTACTTAATTGTACACTGTTTGATGGATTATATTTAGCGTTAAAAGTAGCATCTGTTCTGCGGTGGTTCATTTGTAACATCGGTTTTAACGATTTTGAAGCCATTGAAAATTGCCAGATGGTTCCATCATGATCATTGTTTTTATAGAACGAATCCCCATCTTCCTGGATGTACACATAGTTTTCAGTTACACATAAGTTATCGGGATTGACAATGCTTTTTCCAGGGTTGTCATTGCCATCAACCGCAACTTCTAATTTACCTTTTAACGGATTGCTTGCATCCAATACCAATTTGTATACACGGCCCCACATGGTTTTTCCACTTACGGGTGTAAGTTTATCGCCCTGACTAACACCGGTTGCGGTAAAATATACTTCGCGTCCGTTTGCTGCACTGCCTTTTCTGTAATCGATATCTTCTACACGAGCCAGCATTAAAGCTTTTTTATCGATCGTTTGTTGCTGTAATTGTGCGCCTGTACTGCTTTTTACATTGTCTAGCTCCACAAATTCAACATCATAACTTTGTCCTTTGTCCATGTTGGTTTCTATCGGATCGTTATTGCTGCGTTTCATCACATATAACTTTCCATTTTCTAAATCACCCTGGGTGTTAGATACATACATGGCCAATTGTCCATCTGTTTCATCCTCACCAATCAGGATAACGGTTTTGCCAGAATATGATGCTTTAGGTAGTGGTACCGCATTTTCAGCACTCCATCTGCCCAATGCACTGACTGTTCTTTGTTTGTTCTTTTTATCTGCAGCGGCAAGTGGATCGATCGCGTGGATCATTGATTCTGCACCACTTTCTCCTGCCGTTAAGAAAACTGGTTTAGAAAAGCCATGTTCTTCTGGCGTTACCATTGTAGCAGAACATAAACGGGTCATACCGCCATCAGAATCTACAATATATTCTCCTTTAACAGGTTTGAAATTTTTATCTAAATATACCCTCGATACTGATTGAAGAATTTCATGGTTATTAATCATGATAAAACCTTCGCCAGCTGGATTTTTAATAATTCCAGCTCCATCGGGTTGTGCGCCAAATATAAAATTTGGTGATTCTGCCAGTACATCATCCGAGCTAATTAAAGTAGTAATATTCAGACTTTCGAAACCAGGCATGGCTTTTACCAATGAAGGGTTTACCGAATAATCTTTAAGCGTAACCGGAGTGGTTTCAGGGCTTTCTGGCTCATTATTCTTTTTACAGGCACTGATCACAATTGCCGAAGTAACGAATGCAGCTACAGCAAGGGCTAAAGCCTTTTGCTTTAATAATGTTTTGTTCATAAGTTTTGTTTTCCGTTTGAGGCAAAATTACATGGCCCATGTTTCCGGAAATTAAAGTATATGTTAAGCTAATCTGCATTGTGTTATTTAGAATTGTTCTTGCGATCGTGAATTTATTTAAGACTCGTAAAAAATGGTGATTCACTCCAGGCATAATATTGTATCCTCTTACATAAACCGGCAAATATGGTTTTCAGCTGTTTATTATTTGAGTTGCTGTTTTTCGTAATCACTTCCTTTTAATGCTATGGCCATTGCCTGCCAATAAAAATTCCTTCCGAAAAAGCGATAAAATGGATTTCTGTATTGTTTCATTGCCAGTAAATCCCACAATCCGAGATAGGTCCATTCCATGGTGCCAAATAAAGTTGACTTAAGCGCTTTACTTATTTTTTTAAATTCATGCTGATCGATTCCAATATCTGTTAATTGCTGGTTCTGTTCCAACATTACTTTCGGATTAAGTTCAGTATCCAGATAATCCCTGGTCAGTATGGCCCAGGTATCGATATGCGTAGTTTGAGGGATTTTATTTCTCGCTGCAAATGCTGGTAGCAATTCCGTATCGCCATGATTTAGGAAAATAATTTCCCTGTTATCGATAATCAGCGAATGTGGTGAGGTGTTGAGATCGACAGCGTTTATTCTATCCCGGTTAACTATTCGGTTTTGGTGGAGCGTGCTAAAGAACAGGTTATACCATTCAAATTCAATACTGTGCGCTAATATGCTGTAGCTGCTCTCTTTTATCATCGTAGGCTAATTTTGTGTGTGATCAGTATTGCCTGATTGAAAACCTTTGATTACCTGATGTTTACTTTTTAATATTTGCTGATCTACAAACGCTTTACAGCCATTTCGGATGACATCGGGCAAAAGGTCAATACCATTTTTACGCCAGGCAATTTCTTTAATCGGCCAGTCGCAGTTTTCAGTATATGCTTTATGGGCTTTCAGCTTTTCGCTTGTTACTTTAAAGTCGTTAATCAGATAAGCGTGACCTAACCTAAAATTGTTATAAAAGCTATCCATGTCATCAAATAGCGCATGGATATATGCTGAAGTTTTTAATATATTTTGCCATGCCGTTTCTTCCGTAATTAAGCCTGCCATAAAAGAAGTTCGCGATAGTTCTATGATGCGCTGGAGGTCGAAACCCCAAAGTAACAATGGAGGTTGATCATCTTTTGTTTCCCAGCATGCTTGCACATAACTTTCGGGCAGTTGTGTAAGGTCGGCCAGGCGGGTGATCATTTTTTTGATTTCTTCTGCTGGCATCAGGTGTTTCTCGGTAGCAAACAGTTCGCTGTGCATGCCGTTAAAAAGGCGGTCAATAGTTTCATTGTACGATTTTTCTGACAATACGCCCCAGCTTTGGTCGTTGCCTTCCAGCCGTTCTTCTTTTGTGGTAACGATAAAGGTTTTAAAATCCACTTTTTTAGGCAACCTTATTTCGCAAGGCCAATACTCAAGGGTTTCAATCCATTCTCCATATTTATACCCATCAGGAGCATCTAACTGCAGCGCTTCCCGTTTTGGTTGAGGCAACCAGTTTGCACCCGTTAATTTGTAATATTTCTTCTGCTCGTTTATTCTTCTCCGCGTTATTTTCTGGATAAAAATTTTACCTATTAATCCCCCGAGAACCAATGCAATGGCAAGCCCCACATAATACATCCAGGTTTCTATTTTATTGATCTCTTTTAGCCTGGAGAGCACGGCATAAGTAATTATTACGGGTACACAGGCCAGTACCAAAAACGCCCAACCTGCACTATTGGTATTGCCATCCTGCGGATTGTACCTGGGCTTTGCTTCTGTTTCGCCGGGATGGTTCTGAATAAATTCCTCCATTATATTTTATGTATCCTGGTTATTGCTATTATTTTATTTTCCTGTTATATTATTTGCATGGTTTGATAGTCTAATAAACTTAGGCCTAAAGGTCTGGGGTGTTTTCTCCACATCATCGTTCTATTGTCTGTACTGCCTTCAGTAAAATCCTCGCAGATAAAAGAAAACAGGTAAATATTATGTTTTTGAAACACCAGTTCGTCATCTTTAATCAAGGGATTTTCCTGCAGCACAGAAGCCATTTTTTTGATTAAACTTAATGGGTTGGAGAAAACAGCAGTGCCCTGGAAATGAAGTTGCCTGGCCCTGTCATCGGCAAAAAATTCAGTCAGTTTGCCGTCTTCGTATTCCAGCGTTATCCCTGTTGCCCTGTGCTCCGTTTCTATAACCCCACGTTGTGCACCTGCTTCCTCTAAAGCTTTCATAGCTGTTTTTAGATCCTCTTCGGTAAAAAAATCCTTAAGCATATGGAAAGTGTCCAGCAACTGTTCTTTTTGTGACAGAGAATTTCTTTCGGCAGTAATCTCGCCTAAAATATTTTTAAATGCGTTTACCTGTAATCGGGTCATCTCAAATGCCACTTTGCCCAGCCCAACACCAGGTAACAGGGCCCAGTTATTATCGTATGGTATGTTTGTTGGCATGACATTAATTTTATTCTGATTACGTCCAGGCAAACTCACCATTAAGTTTTATTTCCTGTTCAAATCGGTTATTAATAATGGATTGTCTTGTTGTAAACGATCGATTAATTCTTTCACAGCTGCCATTGAAGGATTTTGCTTAAGTTGTTCTACTTCTGCATTGGTAATGTCCACCAACTGTAAAAAACTTACCTCGCCGTGTGGAGTATCTATTTTCCCCAGTTCTGGATCTAATGCAAAAACAAATCCTGTTATTTCAGTGTCGGCATTTAGTTTAATAGGGCCGTTAGCTGGGATAAAGTGGTTCTCTTCAAACCATTTCCCGCTCGAGAATACATACCTGGCCAGGTTATTCATCACGTTTATGGCCCAGATGGGATCATGCTCATCATCTTTGAATGGGACCAGCCTGAACGTAAATTCAAAACCCCATTTGCTAAATTCTCCGCCGGCTTTATCTTCACTATAATACAGTTCGCTCATACCATAACTGATGATGTGCCGATGAAAGGTTTGGTGGCTGCAATCATAAATACTGGCGCCATCTATCGGGTCTGTTCCACCAGCCATGTAATGGATTCCGCACAATGGCGGGTAATGGCGTGCCTCTAAATCACCGTATATCTTCTCCAATTGATCATCTATCGCCTGCCATCCTGGTGTATCTTCAGAGGTAAATTGTTGTTTAGAGTTCTGGGTTCATCATGTTTTTTTATTAAGCCAGTTCAAAGATTTTGCCATTTCTGCTGTTAGGGCAATTAATCACTATCTACGTAATTATTACAGCTTGTTCATTACATAGGTAAATGATTCTTCATAAGTCACATTGTTGATGGTTTCTGTTTCACGCTGCGATAATTCCAATTGCGTATCAGAATTAAATTTGAATTTAAAGAAAACAGCACCATTTCTATCTCCTCGCATGATCATTTCATCGCCCTCTATAGTAAACGAATAACGCTGTTTAGAACTACTTTTTTCGATATAATTTAGTGTGTTGCCCGCAAATTCAAAAATAGTCGTGCCACTTGCAATCTTTTCCTCATCTTCAACCTTTTTGCCATTATTAAAAGTAACGGACCGGGTGAGTACCAGATCCCATTTGCCTTGTATTTTTTGATTATTGATGTCGTTGTCGCTCACTTTATCTTTTTTACATCCGGTAAGTGCAGTTACGGTCACTAATAAAACCAATATATAAAGTTTCATAATTTTAAGTTTTGGTGCTGTTCGTTATTTTCTGCTATAAATGGTTTCTGTCACTTCTTTCATTTCAATAGCGTTGTTTTTATAATCATATTCTTCAGTATGGGAGTGCTGCGTATCAGAATAAAATTTCAATTGATAATAAACGCCACTGTTATCTTCTCTTAACCTTATTTCGGTACCAATAATGGCATAGCTGTAAGTATCTTCAGGGGTTCCGTTAAAGTAATAAGTTATTTCATTTCCCTTGTATTCAATTTCCCTTTGGTTGGCTATATAAGGGGTTGTTTTTTCGGAGACCAGCTTGTTGCCAGCCTTCTCGTAAACCTTTTCTACCTGTGAGGTAGCCATCCATCTGCCCTGTAATTTGGCTATAGTGGCCTGGCTGCTATCGGTTTCTTTATCTTTTTTGCAACTGGTTATGAAAACTGCAAATGCCATAATCAGCATGATCATTAGGTGTTTTTTCATTTTTATCTAATTTAATTGTTACCTGTTCAAAATCATGGTAAATCTTGAGGTTGTCGTATTGTTGCTTTGTACTGATTCTATTACGAACCTGTTGGCGGTCAGTTCTTTAATGTTATAAGTATAATCTCCTATGCGCATAGAAGTATTGCTGGTAACGGTATACGGTTCTTCTGCATCGCCCTCCAGATTATTGAAAGAAATCCCATTTGTGCGGAATTCAAAATACATACCCGGCCTGCCGGTAAGGTTTTCTGTTTTTTCTGGATTGGGCGGGTTTGTGGTAATGATAGTGCCTGATTCAAAATTCCATTTGCCTAATACCTTGGCTTTAACTGCTTCTGCTGGGTTTTCAGTTGGCGCTTTATCTTTTTTGCAACTGCTTATGGTGAGTGCTGATGCGGCAATAAGCAGGAGTAATATTAATTTTTTCATTGGTTTTGATGTAAAGGGTTTACAAATTGTCTACCTATTCACTTTTATCTGCTGGTTTTGCCATGGTAAAAATAGTGATGCCGTCTACCGTCAGTGATTTTACATAAATGCTGATTTGCGGAAAACTATTGGTTGTCGTGGCGGTGTAAAAGCTTTCAGATGAGCTGCCAGTCTTTCCATCGGTAAAGACAATTTTTCGTGGTTTTTTTACGCTGCCTATATGTACAATCGTAATTTCTCCAGAGGCATTTTTGATGGCTCCTGCAACCCATTTCAATAGAAATTCATCTGCTTCCTGCGCCATATCAATACTAATTCCACAGCTCCCATTATTTATCAGCTTACTTTCATCTTGCATGTAATAAGGGTTATTTACTGAATAATTGATGCCATAAAGTTTATAAGTCTGGCTTTTATTGCTTGCGTGATCCGTCAGTCTAAATTCAATTTTAATCGTTGAATCTTCTCCTCCGCGCTCTTCTACCTGGGCAAATACGCCGAACCCAGATAACAGCAACAATAGCATTAGCGCAGCGCGATACCATTTGGTTTTCATAATTTCTGGTTTTAGTGTTGTTTATGAAGCGAAATTGAATTTTCCCTCAAATACTTTCCCGATAAGCGGTAAAGGTTTTTCTACCTCATTATTGGCCGCTATAATGCCGAGCAAGAGTAATACAAATGGAATTAATAAAATGAGATAAAAAACACTTCCCAAAGATGGGATGATGGCCAGCACAACGCCACTTACAATACTTAAAAGGATAGAAGTGATGATAAGCCCGAGCGATTGGCCCAGGTGATAATTAACCAGCGTGCTTTTTTCTGTTGATTTTTTAAACTCGAGGTAAGAAATGATCCAACCGATCAATGTAATGTAGGCCAGGATAGCCATTGTTTTCTGTTTCATAGGATTAATTTTTTTGTTGAATTGAATAATCCAAAATTACCAGGGTATGGACGGGCAGCCAAGAAAAGTGAGACTACTCTGCGACTACCTGTTTTCATCAGAGCGACTACAAGGAGTCTACAGAAAGCGTTTAAACTGTTATATTCCAGTTATTTGTTGTAATTCTGCTTCCTCAAAAGTGTTTCTTTTTTCTATTTTTGATTATGCAGCTACCACTGAAAACATTATTAATTACCGTATCATTTGTCCTTATTTTTTTTAAAAGTGCGGATGCTCAGCAGATATACCTCGATTCGTTACGCGGCCTGCTTTCGAAGGATGGTGTTTCAAAAGAAGTACGTGTACAACTATTGTGTAAACTGGCTAAAGCGAATTTTGAAAAGAACCTGCCACTTTCTTTCCAGCAGGCCAATCAGGCGCTCCAAACCAGCGAAGGGCTAAAGGATGGAAAGAGTAAAGCCATAGCCTATGCAACCTTAGTTCACCTGTATGTTTGGAAAAAAGACTTAAAGCATGCTTACGAAAGCCTGGATAGTGCTATGTATTATGCAAAAAGAACAAAAGACCCGGTTGCTTTGGGCTTTGTATGGTTCAGGAGCGGTTGGTTAGACCTAATCAATGATGAAAGCGATAAATCTATAGCAAAACTGCTTAAAGCCCTTGATTTTTTTAAGGGACAACAGGCATATGAATACGAAAGCACCATCTATCACTATTTAGCCAGCTTTTATGGATATGGTAATAATCCTGCAAAACAAAAAAAATACGCCGATTTATGCTACTCCACTGCTGTAAAAAGCCAACAGGTTGATTTGTTAAATAATGCCTATTTTACTATTGGACAGACCTATTTCGACCGATTTAAGCTGGATACCATTAAGCGTAACCTGCTCGATTCGGCTTTATTGATTTACAAAAAGGCACTATTGCTGTCTAAAAAACAGGAAGGACGTCTGCTGATCCACAGCAATACAGCAGCAATTGCCTTAAACACGGCTAATACTTATTTTCAATATTTTCCAAACACCTACCGTGATAGTGCCGAAAAATATGTAGATATCGCGATAGAAATTGCAACAAAAACCAATTTACAAGAGGTGTTGTTAAACTGTTATGGTCTAAAGAGCGAATATGCGCTGCGTGATGGAAATTATGATGAGGCAGAAAAGACATTGTTAACCGGACTGAACAAAATTGCCGATGGCGTAGTAAAAATGCCACTTACCCAGGCCAGGATTTTCCAGGGACTTGCCAATATAGCCGAGAAAAAAGGAGATAAAGCAGCAGCACTAAACTATTTAAAGCAATATTTAACTTATTATAAAAAAGCTTTCGATGAAGAGAAAGTAAACAGTATAATAAGGGTAGAAGCACAATATCAGTCAGAAAAAAAGGAACAGGAGATTGCTTATCTCCATCAACAAACCGCATTTACCAAAAAACTGAATATTTTTTACATTATTTCTGGTCTAAGTGGAATAGCCGCATTACTTTTTCTGCTTATATCGTATAATTATAAACTTAAAGCATCGGTGAGGAAGCAGGAACTGATTGATCAGGAAAAAGATGCTGCTGAGCTGAGGGCACAGTTAAAAGAAGCAGAGGCTATTCAACTTCAAACAGAACAGGCCCTGCTTAAAGAACGGCAGGAACGTTTGGAGAAAGAGGTGCTGGCGGGTAACTTACAGATAGAGGAAAAAAATGAGCTGTTGGAATTATTGTCGGGTAAGGTAAATCACGAAAGCCATCTTTCGCTTGATGAACAGATTAAAAGAATTGTGAATCAACAGAAAAAAATGGATAAAGACTTTGAAGAGCATAAAACTGATTTTTTTGATACCAACCCTGTTTTCTTCGAACGTTTGCAACAAAAGGCTAATCATACGCTTACACGACTCGATTTAAAATATTGTTCGTACATGCTTATGGGTTTATCCAATAAGGAGGTTTCTATCCGTTTAGGTATCGAACCTAAAAGTGTGCGCATGAGTCGTTATCGCTTAAAACAGAAACTGGATTTAGGCAAAGACGAGGATCTGAATTTGTTTTTGCAGCAGGTGGCTAAGCCACAGGGGACGTAGGGGGAATGATTAGAGGTGTTGGATTTTGTCAAGTGAGTCCGGACGCTTAACCTAACAGCCCTTGTTTAGCCAGCCAGTAAATCAAAAGGCCAGGCTTTTATGCCCGGCCTTTTGATCTTAATTTTTAGCGAGTGTTGCACCCGGTCGGTAATAATATTCCTCTTCCTCAAAAACATCATCAGTTTTATGCTGAATATGGATTACAGGCGTTGGTTCGTCTAACCTCACCATCGGCCCGTTTTTTGCCAGTTCGCTACCAGGCACTTTCGATTTAAAGATAGGCCATAACAATTGTGCATACCATTGGTCGCCTTCATAGTGCGAAATGCCATAAGCCTTAGGGTATTTCCTGGTAATTAAAGCTGTACCGAAAATGATATCCCACAAGAAAAACATGTTGCCAAAATTTCCTTTGTAATAGCCAATGCCGTCATCGGTAGTAGCAGCATGATGTGCATGATGGGTTGCAGGTGTAGAAATTGTTCTTTCTAAAACCCAGGCCAACGGGTGCAAAATTTTGTATTTATAAAAGGGTTTATCCCATGGTATACTTGAGTGTGCCAGTGTAGTAATTGTACTTTTTATGCCTTTTACCACAATGGCTGGAATGCCCAGTCCTAAATAAACCAAAGCTGTGGTTAAATAAGTCTGTGAGAAAAACAAGGTATAAATGGCATTTTGCCGGCTCGCCATGGCCATGCCCATGTAAGATGCAGAATGATGTGTACGGTGAAAGCGCCATAACCAGGGAATTTCGTGATGTAACCTATGGTACCAGTATTGGGTTAGATCATCTGCTACGGCAATAATGAAACAGCCCCAGAAGAAAGGGACCCATTCAAATGCATTTTTAAGATCCGGCAATACAGCAGGCAAGAACTTTAATCCATAATAGGCAACAACTGGTCTGATAACCAGTCTTGGTAAGGTAAAGCAGGCTATATCTACAAAACGTTCATTTTTTGGCCATTTGCCCTTGTATAAACCAAATGAAAACTCCAATACGCCAATAAAGAATACTAAAAAAGGAAAACCGAAACCATTCAGGTTTTCAATAATGTTTTTGATAAAATTAATCACTTGTTCCATTGTTTGTCGCATTTTTAGGGGTTACAGATTTATTTTTTTCGGTTTTATGCTTTTGTTTTAGCCAGGGTCTTTCACCGGTTATGGTAAAAGTGGCAAACATAAGGGCGATGGGTAGCGCGTAGATAAAAAGGCTTAAAAATGCGTTTTTTATAATCCGCTTTCGGGTAGTTTCCTCAATTTTCATAGATGAGTTCTTATTTTGTATTAATGATGTTGGTTGATTTTTTATCGCTTAGTAAATGCCTGGTGAGGTATAACCCACCAAAAATGATAATGAAAGGAACTAAGGTTACAACAATGCCAACCAATATTTTTTTTCCCAAAATGGTAAAATCTGATAATGTCATTTTTTTAGGTTTTATAGAGATGATTAAAGTTTGGGTAATGCCTTGCTGTAAAAACAGGATGGATGTTTTTAATTTGACATTAAACCGCACTTCATTTTAATAAGGGTGAGTTCGATGCTACTGAATTAGCAACAACAGGGAGGGTACATGCGCATAGAAAAAATAAGTAAGTGTGACATATATTTTTATTAAGCGTTAATATTCAACGTGTTTTGACAAATATAAAAATTTTTATTAAAAGACTATAAAAACTATAGAATTTGTAGTTATTTTTTTGAACCCTGTTACAATGCCTTTAAAAATTGTTGCTAAAGACAATGCAAAAAGGAGATTAATTTCAGTTAGAGCCGATAAATCCTGTGGCAATCATTCAATTATTGAATTGATGATATTCTTGATGGTACATTCGGAGTGGTTTAATTTAATAACCTGCTGCGAAAAAAACATAGGTATTAGTTAAGTTAAGGGTAGTTTAGATTTGACCAAAATTGAACCTTTACAGGGATGAAATTAATGATGAGCATAAAGAACTTAAAAATAGCTTTAATCTGTTTGTTAGTGCCAGGCACTGGTATTGTTGCTGTTGCGCAACAACCGCTTAATAAATTATTGAAGAATTTGAATGGTTCTTTAAAAGTATCCGTTAAAGAATTCAATGGCACTGATTTATTAACCGAACATATTTTTCATAAAAATTTCCTTCAAACTAAAACAGGCAGCTGGGCTTTACAGTTAAAAACAACAAGCCCCCCCGGGCAGGGAGATGTTATAGAAGCAGTTGCCAGCTTTCGCCTGAATAGCGGCGTAGCAAAATCTACTGCAGTTTCGGTGTCATTTGATTTTAGCAAGTGGAATCCGAAAAACTACGTACTTGTTCCTGCTGCGGTATACAATGGCAACCGATACAGATCAATTGGTAATGGTTATAATCCAGATTATCCAAAGGATATGTATTATAATCCCCTGGTACCCCTTACCATTTCCAATAATCCCAGGCTTTCCAATGAAGATGGAAAAGCATCACTAATTGAGTTACAGACCGGCAATGTAGCCACACCAGCCATGTGCTTTTTTTCGGAAACCGAGAAAAAGGGTTTTATTGTGCTTACCGGGCAATTGACAAAATTAGGGGCTAATGGCTTAACCATCAGCGAAACTGCAAAGAAAGATAGTGCTTCGTTTGATATTTCAGTGCCTGCAGTACGTAAAATGGCTGCCGGATTCGGCGATTTTCATTTGAGCAGGGACCTTGCCCCAGACTGGAAACAGGGCGATGAAGTGGAGCTGAAGTTTAAGGTATTTGTGTTTAATGCGGAGAATATCCCTGCACTTTTAAAGAAATTTATGGAAGTGCGCAAAAGCCTGTCAGGTTTAAATCATCCACGCAATTTATTGCCCATGAGCAAAACTTTCGAAGTGGCTACAAATATATGTAAGGGCAATTTTGTGCAGGTAGAGGCCGGCTCCTATTATCTGCCAGAAAATAATAAGGATTTTCAGCTCGGCTGGGTAAGCGGGATGATGAATACCTATCCCATGCTGGCTTTGAATGATAAAAAAGAACGGGAGAGGGTGATGGCCGAATTGGATTTTGTCGTAAATAAACTTCAGGGGAAAAGCGGATATTTCTTTGGAGGCATTAAGGCCACAGGCGAGCTTATCCCCGAAAAGATGTCGCCGTATTTTAAGCCCATGCAAACCCTGGTGCGAAAGAATGCAGATGTGCTGCTTTGGTTAACCAAACACTTGTTGTTGTTAAAGGCACAAGGTTATGGAGCCAGTATTAAGCCGGAATGGGAAAATGCTGCAAGAAAGCTGGCTACAGCTTTCGTTCGTACCTGGAAAAAGGACGGTCAATTTGGGCAGTACATTGTTCCCGAAACCGGAGAAATTGCGGTATACAATTCAACTGGTGGAGCAATTGTGCCTGCAGGTTTAGCGATGGCCTCCGATTACTTCAGGGAGAAAGAATGGATGAAGGTAGCGGCTAATGCTGCAAAATTTTACTATAAAAGAGATGTAGAAAAGCAGGGTTTAACCGGTGGGCATTGTGGCGATATATCGCAGGATGCAGATTCTGAATCTGCCTTTGGATTTCTGGAATCATTAATGGCCTTGTATTATTATACCGGACAAAAGGAGTGGTTAGATAGGGCTGAGGTTCAGGCGGCTTTAGGTGCATCGTGGGTATTTTCTTACGATCCGGTTTTTCCACCAAACAGTGCGATTGGCGGTTTAACAAGTAATATGGCCGGAGCCATTTGGGCCAGTATCCAGAATAAACATGCTGCACCGGGTATATGTACGGCATCAGGCGATTATATCTTCAAGTTATTTAGGGCAACCGGAAATATGTTGTATGCCGACTTGATCAGGGATATTCAGCATGCCCATGCCGAGGCAATAAATATGCCCGGGCACATCACAACCAATTATCTTATTGGCTCTTCTATGGAAAGGATTCAATTGAGTGATGCCGAAGGAAAGGGAAGTATTGGTAACTTTATACAAACACGTAATTCCTGGACCGAAACCAACGGTATGCTGATGGCCCTCGAAATTCCGGGAATTTACCTGAATGTAGATACAAAGAATTTATACGTTTTTGATCATGTTAATGCCGAACTCCTTTCTGGCGATGGGTCTGGGATGATTTTACAGCTCCAAAATTCTACAAAATATGATGCTGATGTATCGGTGATGGCAGAAACAGAAAAGGAGAAACTAAAGCCGATGGCTTATACCGCATTTTTAGACTGGCCTAAAGTTAAGGTTAAAGCGGGCGAAACCATTCGGATTAAGATTAGCCCTTCAAAAGGCATTACAGTTTTATAGGTAAAAAAATCGTCGATAATTAAATCATGACAGGCTCAGTAATAGACAATGTAATTTTAGGGACTGCTGCCCTGGGTGGGATCTGGGGAAAGATTCGACCTGAGGAATCGGCTATTACCATTTTTACAGCCCTTGAACATGGGATTCAGGCAATAGATACCGCGCCGGCCTACGGCGATGCAGAAGATATATTAGGGAAAGTGCTCCGCCAGTGGGAAGGTAAACGCCCGCAAATCAGCACAAAAGTTGGGCGTAAGAAATGTTATGCAGTTGACGATGGTCACTATGATTTTACCCCTGATGGCATGTTAAGAAGTGTAGAAGATAGCTTAGAAACGCTCGGGATCCCTGAAATAGACATCCTTTTTCTTCACGATCCGGATGCCATTGTTCAAGCGGATATTGATGCCGTTTTAAAACAACTCGAATACTTTAAGCATGCTGGTTATGCCAAAAAGATTGGTTTAGGCGGAAATCCACCCGCGGCGCTTGAACCCTATCTTCAATCTGATCTGTTCGAAGTTATTATGGGCTTTAACCGGCTTAATGCCTGCAATATTGAGGCTTTGGATACCATCATTCCCTTTTGTGCACAAAATAATAAGGCCTATTACGCAGCCAGCCCCCTAAATATGGGGCTGCTGGGGGCTAAGTTTCCTGAATTTACGGCCTCTCCACCGTATTGGCTCGGTTTGGAAAGTGTAACACAGGCTAAAAAGATAAATGAGATCGCCAAAAAGTACCATATGCCCCTTCATGAACTTGCCCATCGCTTTCTTTTTACAATCGAAGGAAAATTTAAAGTGGTAATGGGGGCAACAGATAAAGAACAGTTAACAGACACATTGAGGGCAATAGAACAAGGCCGGTTGTCGCCGGAAGTATATACCGAGGTATTTAAAACGCTAAATCAACGATAGATGTATAATATAGATAACGAGATTTTTGATATAAAAAAGATTCGGATAAGAGTTTTAGAAAAGGTTAAAGCCATAACCCCATTTCAGGATGCAACTATGGGCCCCTTCCCGCATTATTCGATATCCATTATTACCATTGAGGATGTGGACGGAAATATTGGAGAGGCGCCCATATATAACAGCTATACCAATATATTAGAAACCTGCCTGTTTCCTATATTATTCCACAGTCAGGGCATGCCTTATCAGGAATTTTATCCAAAATTATACTGGTCTATCCGGAATGAAGGGTTTAAAGGCGCGGCTTCGGCTTTGCTGGGACAGATTGATATGGCGCTGTACGATTTGGCCGCCAGGCGAAAAAAAGTTCCTTTGCACCAATACATCGGGGGCCTTCGGGGCGATGTGAAAATGTATGGAAGCGGTGGCGGAACCAATTATAGCCTAAAACAATTAGAAACAGAAGCTGGCTTATTTATAGATGCCGGAGTTGACTGTTACAAAATGAAGGTTGGAAAGGATTTCGGTAAGAAATTGAAAGAAGATATTGAAAGGGTAAAATTTGTAAAAAGCCTCCTAGGTGATAAAGTTAAGCTGGCGGTAGATGCCAATCAAATCTGGTCGTGTGCCCAGGTGTTTAAGTTTATCGATGCCGTAGGAGAAGAAAATATCCATTGGCTGGAAGAACCGATTCATTCGGCCGCTTACGATCAGATCGAGATGCTTTGTGGAAAAACCTCCCTTACCATAGCTTATGGCGAGTCGGAGAGAACCTCAAAAATTTTCAGGACACTGGTGAATAGCGGAGTGAAACATTTGCAGCCTGTTCCCACGCAATTGGGGGGCATTAAAGAGTGGTTAGAAATAAGGGATCTTTGCGAAGCAGAAAAACTACAGTTTTCTTCAGGAGGGTATTCTTTGTATTCAACTTTCTTAATGACCACCGCCAATAATAATGCAATGATCGAATATTTGTATTCCATTATGTATGGACTGGAAAAATATTTTCTGCTTAAACCAGAATGGAAGAACGGCAGATTTTTCCTCCCTGAAATAGAAGGACTGCCGGTAAGAATTGACTGGGAATATTGTAAAAAAGAAAATAAGATCATTAGGGAGCAGTTATGGGAACAACAAGATGTTCCGAAATATGCGCCTGTGGTATCCATGTAAAAAAAGAACCCGACTGTGAGTTTATCATTCAACTATATAGATTATTTAATTTTAGGCCTTTACGCCCTTGTCTTATTTTTTGTTGGCTTTCGCTTTAGTAAAAAGGGAAAAAATGATGAAGATATTTTCTTAGGGGGGCGAAGCCTGAAATGGTGGCAGATCGGCTTTTCTATGTTTAGTGCAAATGCAGGCCCAATGATGTTAATTGGTTTTGCCGGCGTTGGTTTTTCACATGGCATTGTGGGCAGTAATTTCGAATTATTAGCCTGGATATTTTTAATGTTATTATCCATGGTCTTTCTGCCTTATTACCTTAAAGCCAAAATATCAACTATTCCACAGTTTTTAAAAATCCGTTTTGGTAACCGGTCTTATAACTTCCTGGTGATCTACAGCCTGATTTCGATACTGGTGGTGTGGCTTGGCAGTGCCCTTTATGCCGGAGGCCTGCTCATTTCTGGAGTATTTGATTGTTCGTTATTTACGGCAATTATCATCATCGCATTTGTAGCCACAAGTTTTACCGCCATTGGTGGCCTAAAGGCTGTGGTGCGTACCGGTATTTTTCAATCTATCATTATTATCATATCTTCTATAGTACTTACCTTTTTGGGTTTTCAGAAAATTGGAAGTATAGACGCATTGGTTGGCCAAACACCAGAATCCTATTGGAAACTTTTTCTGCCGGCATCACATCCCGAATATTCATGGGTTTCTATTGTTTTGGGCTACCCGGTTGTTGCTATTTATTACTGGTGTGCAGATCAGACCATTGTGCAAAAGATGTTAGCCGCTAAAAACCTAAAAGAAGGACAATATGGGGCTTTATTTATCGGTACACTTAAAATTATAATGCCCATCATATTTATTCTTCCAGGGGTGATGTGTTATGTATTATTTAAAGATTCGGCACAACCGGATACGGCTTATATCACCATGATCAAAAGGCTGATGCCGCATGGCCTGCTCGGCCTGAGTATTGCCGCATTGATTGCTGCATTAATTGATACGGTATCGTCGAGTTTAAACGCCTTCTGTACCGTTTTTACTTTAGATGTTGTTCCGCAGTTTACACCGCTTAATCAGAAACAGCAGATAAAAATGGGCAAATGGATTACCATTGTGGCCGCTATTGCCGGGGTGGGGATTGCCATGCTTTTCTCTTATTCGGGAAAAAACTTTTTTGAATTAAGCCAGGGCCTGGTTTCTATACTTTCGCCCCCATTGGCTGTGGTTTTTCTGGCCGGAATCATCTGGAAACGGGTGAACAGCATCTCTGTAGAAACTGTGCTTTACGGTGGAGGCCTGCTCTGTTTACTTTTGGGTACCTGCCACGTATTAAATTATCCGTACAAAGGATACTGGCCCCATTTTTTGCTATTATCATTTTATATATTTATAGCGCTAAGTGTTGCCATTGTGGTGTTAACCTTAATTACAAAGCCACCAGTGGTACAGGTACAGCCATCACTTCTTGAAACGAAACATCAGGTGGCCGATAGCACGAAACCAATATGGTTAATGTGGCTCGGCCTGGCGGTGATCATAGTTTTAATTTATTTACTTTTCAACTAAATCAACATGAAAAATAGCGTTCTTCTGTTTGTATGCATAATTTTTGGATGTACCTTGCTGGGCTGCGGTTTGGCAGGCAATGAAGGTAAAGCGGATGAATATGCCGAAAAAGTATTTGTTGTGAATACCGTTGATAATCAAAAAAAACTGAAGGAATACTTACAGTACCACAAGAATATATGGCCAGAGGTAGAGGGGGGATTTAAAAAAGCTGGATTTAAAAGTATCAGTCTCTACCGTTTTAACGACCTTATTGTGATGCGGGTTACCTTTCCGAAAGGTGCTGATCTGAATAAAATGAGCCAGTTGTCAGAATCTTTTAGTCCCCGCTGCGCCGAATGGAATAAATTAATGAATAATTATCAGAAGGGCGTTAACGGTACTTTGCCAGGGCAGAAATGGGTGGAGGTTATTCCTTTTTATAAGTTCAGTAACTAATTAAGCGCTGATTTTATATTGTTTAACAAATTCTCTTGGCGATAAGCCTTTTACATCTTTAAAGTGTTTGTTGAAATTGGAAATGTTATTATAACCACTCTGGTAACAGGTTTCGGTTACATTATAATTGCCTTCCATTAACAATTTGGCGGCGTGCCCAACCCTTATTTCTTTAATAAACTCTACTAAAGTGCGGTTGGTTTTTTGTTTAAAGAACCTGCAGAAGGCACCTGTAGACATGGGTACAATATCGGCCACATCGTTTAATGAAATATCTTTCTTAAAGTTTTTAAATATATAATCGAAAACGCGGTTAATCTTGTTTGCCTCGTTAGAGGTTTCAACAATACTGAATGATGGCGAGGAGAGTGTTTTATAAGAATCAGATCCGGCAAGCACATCTAAAAGCTGCAGCATTAAACCCGCCCGGTAAAGGCCTGTTTCAAACAACATCTCGTTCATGATGGTTTTAACTCTTGCAATGGTTGTGTCTGTAAATAAAATACCTTTTGCCGCATTTTTAAAAAGTTCGTTCAAACCAGCTGCCTCAGGTTTGGTTAAGAGTTCCTTCCCCAGGAAATCAGGGAAAAAATGTAACACAATTACCTTAGGCTGCAAACCAGGGTCTACAGTGCTGTAATATTGCCAGCAATGTGGCAAATAACTTCCCAAAAGAACGAGCTCTGTTCCGCTGAAGTCTTCAATATGATCGCCTACAAAACGTTTTCCACAGCAATTTTCGATCAGGGCGATTTCAAAATTAACATGTGATTTTAATGAGGCGTATTTTTTTATTTCCAGTATTTCCGAACGTACCGTAAAGGACTGATCGGGCGGAAAAGTGAAGTTCTCATAAATATACTGCATGCTGGTTAGTTTTTTTTGGTCAACCGAGAGCGTTTGGTGTATTAAATATACCCTAATATTTTCGCGAAAATAAGCAAATGCAAAAAAAACATCAGAAATAATCAAATTAATGGTAGTTGCGTCAGGTTATTCTCCTGAGTTTAGCCGCAAGAGGGAAAATCGTTGAAACTAATATTCAAAAGCATAATTATGGTGAAACTGGCGGAATCCTGCTAGCAATTTTACAAAAAAATTAATCCCGGCGACCGTTTATGTCAATGCAGCGGGATGAAATACTGCCTGCCTGCATTTTTAATTTAGCCGATAAGATCATATTGCTGAACTTCAGGATTCATCTACTTCTTTCTAACTTAACCAAACACATGATGAAAAGAGCAAAAAATACCTACACTACCGATGAGAACATCATAGAAAGTGCTATGCCTGCAGGAATAAGTATCAGTAGAAATTTATCTATTGACCAGCTGGAAGCTTTAAGAGAAGGGCAGTTAGTCACCGACGAAAAGGGGATGTCTGCCATTTTATTGAATGTGGAGATTAAAAGCCACCTAACCGAAAAACATGTATACCTCAAACTTTCCTCTTGTCCGAAAACGATTCTCATTATCAAATAACCATTTAACGATTGTTGTAAGTATTGAGCCTGGAAGCTCCGCTTAGATTTTCCGCTGGAGCGCTTTTCTATTTTATTAACACGCTTAAGGCCAATAAAAAGACCATTTTACAGGCTTTAATTTTTTTATTGAAATGTGGTAAAATGTTATAAATTTGTAATATGTATGAACATATGAACAAAATATCTCAGTTGGATCATGATAGTAAAGTACCACTGCATTATCAGGCAGAAGAGCAATTGAGAAAATTAATTCAGCTTCCTGAGTTTAGTAATGGAGAGTTATTTCCAAAAGAAACGGATTTGGCCATGCGATGGGGAATCTCCAGAAATACACTCCGACAGGCCATCAACAACCTGGTAAACGAGGGATTACTGGAACGGAAAAAGCGAGTGGGAACAAGGGTTACACAACGAAAAATAACGACTAACCTAACGAACTGGATGAGTTTCACACATGAAATGGAAGATATGGGATTGATTTTTAAAAATCTCGTACTCGATGTGCAGAAAAAAAAGGCCAGTGAAGAAGTATCAAAATATTTGCAGAT
Organism: Sphingobacteriaceae bacterium GW460-11-11-14-LB5; assembly: GCA_002151545.1. NCBI lineage: Bacteria > Pseudomonadati > Bacteroidota > Sphingobacteriia > Sphingobacteriales > Sphingobacteriaceae > Sphingobacteriaceae bacterium GW460-11-11-14-LB5. Next base: position 312,794 of record CP021237.1, read on the forward strand.
CGAAGCCGATACCGATGTAATCTGTCTTAAACGTATCCGCAGTATTGATGAAAGTCCGATGGTGTGTTTCGAATCTTACTTTCATCCCCGTATCGGGCTCTCTGAAGATGAAGATTTTAAAAAGCCTTTATACGACCTACTGGATATGGACCACAATATTGTTCCCATGTATTCTCAGGAAGAAATAAAGGCGATCGCTGCTACAGCGGAAATAGCCGATCTGCTGGGCATAAAAAAGGGTTTACCTGTGCTGGAAAGGAAAAGATTGGTGCTCGATGCAGGCAGAAAGCCCATAGAGTACAATATCTGCTACTACCGTAACGATTGGTTTACCTATAGTATTGAAATTAAGCGTTCGGTGTAAAAATGGCAAACCATCAAAAATTTGGGATCGATGTAGGCGGAAGTCATGTCACAATAAGTGTCATTGATGTAAATAACCCATTGCAAACATCCTCGGCTCTGGTACGAAAAGATCTTGACGCATTCGATACAGGATTTAACATTGTAGCCACGATTGGTAAGGGGATCAGGGAAGTGATGACGAAAGCGGGGATTGTGCCTGATGCGGTTGGAATTGCTTTTCCGGGGCCTTTTAATTATGAGAAAGGGGTGAGCACCATAGCCGGCGTAGGCGGGAAATTTGAACATACATTCGGAATTCATCTGCAACAGGCATTAGCAGATTATACAGGTTTAACCCATACAGCATTTGTTTTTTCAAATGATGCACATTGTTTTGCTGAAGGAACTTATAACCGCCATCAACTGAATAGTAAAAAAACGGTGTTTTTAACATTGGGGACGGGTTTTGGCTCTGCATTTATGGAGAACGGAACACTGCTTACCCAACATCCGGCATTGCCTGCTTCGGGCGCTTTTTACGATCAGAATTTTTTAGATGCCAAAGCTGATGATTATTTTTCTGTGCGCTGGTTCCTGAATGAATACAAAACATTAAGTGGTAGAGAAGCAACATCCGTTAAAGATATTGCCTTCATGAACAGTGAACTTTCACTTTCTATTTTCGAGCAGTTCGGCACCAATTTAAGCGCTTTTTTACATAGCTGGTTAGCGCACTTCGAATGTGATGAATTGGTTATCGGCGGCAATATTGCAAAAGCCAGTTCACTATTTCTTACACCACTAAAAGAAGGCTTAAAGCACCTGAATAAAGCAATAAAAATTACTTTCTGCAATGATACCGAGGAATGTATTTTAACCGGAGCAGCTGTTATTGCAGGCAAAAAAACAAATATTTACATGGATACTGATCAGAAATTAAAAAGAAAAACAACTCAACCCGTTTTACCACTAAAAGCAGTTGTAACCAATCATTCGGGCTACGAAGTTTTTCCGTCATTTCATTCCGATGCCGGGGTTTACGCAGGTTTTGATACCCTTGCTGATAAAATAGATCAGGAAAAAACCATCATCATCGACGGGTTTGAAGGTGTTTTATGGGAGGAGTTCAGGACACAGTTACATGCATATTTGCTTTCGAAAAACAGAAAAGTATTTTGGTACGATATCAATTCTTGTCTCAAACCTACTGCGGAGATCGATGCGATGGTAAGCGCCAATTTAAATGGAACTGATCCGGTTTTTGGGAATAAATATCAGGGCAGTCTGTCTGATTTTTTTGATCTGCAGAAACTGGAAATGTTGCAGCCCGATCCATCAGTTGACCTGTGTATCCTCTATGGAACCGGCGCCGAACTGGCTAATTGGAAAGGATTATTGCTATATGTTGATGTGCCCAAAAATGAAATTCAATATAGAATGAGGGCTGGTGCAGCAAAAAATATGGGCTGTACAGAGTTGGCTGATCAGACGCAAATGTACAAACGGGCTTATTTTGTAGACTGGCCTGTATTGAATAAACATAAAGAACAGTTGCTTTCCAAAATGGATGTGATTGTTGATGAACAGCGCGTGACTGAAATTACATGGATGTGCGGTGATGATTTCAGAAATACTTTACATCAAATGCTCAAGCAGCCGCTTCGCGCACGACCTTGGTTTGAGGCCGGTATTTGGGGCGGGAACTGGATGAAAAAGCACATTAAAGGACTTAACGAGGAGGAAATAAACTACGCCTGGTCTTTTGAACTGATTACGCCTGAAAATGGAATTGTGATCGAGGGCAATCAATATCTACTCGAAGTATCATTCGATTTTCTGTTATTTTATAATAATGAGAAACTTTTGGGAAAAGCAGCCCGAAGGTTTGGAACAGAATTTCCGATCCGTTTTGATTTTCTGGATACCTATGACGGCGGCAATCTTTCAATTCAATGCCATCCGCGTACAGCTTATATCAAAGAGAATTTTGGCGAAAATTTCACACAGGATGAAACCTATTATATCCTGGATTGTGAGCCTGATGCCGATGTTTATTTGGGTTTTCAGGAAGATATTAATCCGGATGAATTTAAAACGGCCTTACTGGACGCACAAAATAAAGGCATCGAAATGGATGCCGAAAAATATGTGCAGAAATTTAAGGCCAACAAGCATGATCTCTTTCTCATTCCAAATGGAACTGTTCATGCATCGGGAAAGAATAATATGGTACTGGAGATCAGCAGTACGCCATACATCTTCACTTTCAAAATGTACGATTGGTTGCGACTGGGCTTAAATGGCAAACCCCGTCCAATTAATATAGAACACGCTTTTAAGAACCTTTATTTTGACCGAAAAGGCGATTATGTTTCGCAGGAGCTAATTTCTAAACAACAGGTAGCAACCGAATGGGATAATGGAAGGAAGTTATCACTTTCAACCCATCAGGAACATTTTTATGCGGTAGATCGATACGAGTTTGTTGGAGAAACGGTTATTAGCACCAATGGCCAATGTCATATTTGCATGCTGGTTGAAGGGGAAGCGGTAACAGTTATTACAGGCAATACAACCAGCCAGTTCAGCTACGCCGAAACTTTTGTCATACCTGCAGCCATAAGCCAGTATACCGTTCGGTACCAGGGAGTGCAAAAAGCCTTTTTGGTTGTGGCGTATGTAAAAGAAGATTGTTGTTGAAAGCTAACCAAATCATCAATTAAAAAAACAACCAAATAACCAAACCATTATGAGAAAACAAGGAGCAAATTATTTTATCTTCCTAATCACGCTTATTGCGGCATTAGGTGGTTTTTTATTCGGCTTTGATATGGCCGTGGTCAGCGGTATCATCGAGCCTTTAAAGTCGCAATATGGATTGTCGTCCGCACAGGAAGGATTATTTGTATCCTGCGCTTTATTGGGCTGCATTGTGGGGGTATCCTTTTCGGGTTACCTCAGCGATAAAGTTGGCAGAAGAAAAGTCTTGTTTTTGGCTGCCATATTATTTTTAGTGAGTGCGGTTGGTTTTGCATTTTCAGTAGCTTATCCTGTATTAATTTTCTTCCGGGTGCTGGCCGGTATGGGGGTGGGTGTGGCTTCTAATGTATCGCCACTGTATATTTCTGAAGTAGCCCCTTCACAAAAGAGAGGTCGTTTAGTCGTTTTTTATCAGCTGGCCATAACCATAGGTATTTTAGCAGCTTATATCAGCAATTTATTCTTGCAACGTTACGCCACTGTCCATGCGGGTGCCGGCGAGGGTATATTACACTGGTTATTTGTAGAAAATGTTTGGCGTGGAATGTTTATTGTTGGGGTTGTTCCGGCAGCTGCATTTTGTTTGTTATTGTTAATTGTGCCCGAAAGCCCAAGATGGTTGGTGCAATATGGCAGAAATGAAGAGGCTTTAAACACGCTGATCAAAATAAACGGAGCGGAAACAGGCCGTTTAGAACTCGATTCCATTAAAGAAATGGCCAGTCAAAAATCGGGTGGTTATAAAGAGCTGATGCGTTTGCCTTTAAGTAAACTGCTCGCACTGGCTACCATTCTTACGGCCTTATCACAGTTTAGTGGAATTAATGGCGTTATTTTTTATGGCCCGACCATTTTAAAATCAGCAGGTATTGTAACCAGCGACGCGCTGTTTTACCAGGTCATATTAGGATCGGCCAATGTGCTGTTTACTTTTATTGCCATTTCAAAAGTAGATACCTGGGGACGCAGGCCTTTATACATCATCGGTTCATTGTGTGCAGCAGGTGCTTTGGCTTTAACGGGTTTTTGCTTTTTAATGGACATCACCGGATGGTTCATGTTATTTAGTATTATTCTGTTTCTCCTGTTCTTCGCGTTCTCACTAGGTCCGTTAAAATTTGTAATCTCTACAGAAATATTCCCCACGCACATCAGAGGGACAGCTTTATCGATGTGTATTATGACCATGTGGGTTTCAGATTGGGTTGTCAACATGTTATTCCCAATCATGAGGGATGGCCTGGGTATTGCAACTACCTTTTTCATCTTCTCGTTCTTCTGTATCCTGTCCTTCTTGTATGCCAAGAAAAAGTTGTTTGAAACCAAAGGGAAAAGTCTGGAAGAAATTGAAAAAGCCTGGAATTCGGAAGTAAAATAGATCATGAAGATACAATTCTATTATCCGCGCTGGGGTTCTGAAAATATCAATTGGGATCAGTTTTGCCATGATGTAAAAGAGGCAGGATACGACGGTGTTGAAGCTCCTGTTCCTGAAAATTCAGATGAGCAAAACATCATGATCACTGCACTGAAAAAATATAAGCTGCTTTTGATTGCGCAGTATTATCAATCTTTCGAAAAGGATTTTGAAAAACATAAAGCTAACTATACAAAATATTTACGCTTTTATGCTTCGCTACAACCAGTAAAGATAAACGCACAAACGGGAAAGGATTATTTCAGTTTTGAGCAGAATGCCGAACTGTTTGCTATTGCAGATGCAGTAACTCACGAAACCGGGATTACCACATGTCATGAAACGCATCGTAATAAAGCATTGTTTGCCGCTCATATAACGCATGATTTTTTAAAAAAACTTCCTGATTTAAAAATAACAGCCGATTTTTCTCATTGGTGTAATGTAGCCGAGAGTTTATTGGAAGATCAGGAAGAGGCCCTTGCTTTGGCGTGTAAACAGGTTGAACATCTCCATTCGAGAATAGGTCATTCACAAAGTGCACAAGTAATAGATCCACGGCTGCCAGAGTTTAAAGCCGAGTTAAATGCCCATTTTAACTGGTGGGATGCCATTGTAAAAGCGTATCATGATAATAAAAAAGAGGTGTTAACCATCACCACTGAATTTGGTCCTGCTCCATACATGGTTCATTTACCCGCTACCAATATGCCGATAGCCAATCAGTGGGATATCAATTTGTATATGATGCAGTTACTAAAGGAGAGATATTGTAAATAGTTGATTTTAAGCTTTAAGAAAAATAATATGGAAAAGGTAAATCTCCATCTGTCTAATGATCTGGCCGATTATAGCCATCCAATCGCCAATATGTTTGTTCAACCAAAATCTGCAAAAGAATGGGAGCAATACATGTTGTCTGATGAACAGGTGGCTGCTTTTAAAAAAGATGGTTTCATCAAAGGGATTAAAATTCTGTCTGAAGAACAGGTAAATCTGCTTAATGCAGAGCTGATTAAATTACAGTCCTTAAATGAAGCCGATAAAAAACTATTTTATCACTATGAAAGCAACGAATCAGAAGATCCGGACAAAGTACTTTTTCATGCCATTGGCGCCTGGCGTTTAACGCCTGGCTTTCACGATTTATTATGGGCACCTGCCTTTCGCATGGCTGCTTATCAGTTGTTGGGGCAATCTTTTAGGATTTTTCATGATCAATTGTTCTGCAAGCCGGCTAAACATGGCGGCGTAGTGGCCTGGCATCAGGATTTTTCGTACTGGACGTTCACCAAACCCATGCATCACCTTACCTGCTGGATCGGATTGGATGATGCCAATACCGAAAATGGCTGCCTTTATTTTGTTCCCGGAAGTCATAAATGGGGACTGCTCCCGATTACCGGTTTAACAGGTGATATGGACGCCGTGAGAACGATATTAAATAAAGAACAATTGGAGGCATTTGAAAAACGGGTACCTAATGAACTGCCAAAGGGTTACGCCAGTTTTCATCACCCCCTGATGATGCATGGCTCTTATGCCAATACTGCTAATCGACCAAGAAGAGCAACAGTGCTGAATACAATGAGTGCGCATACGCTTGGAAACACTGCGGGGTACCACAGGCAGGAAGCCTTAAGCAGCTTTCCGCCAATGCCCCAGGATCAACAGCTTGATGGTAAATTTTTCCCCCTTTTATTTGATGGAGATAAAGAATTAGCAGCTTTCGGAAAAGCAATCCCTAAAGTGGATTATAAGGAGTTATACGATTACGATACCCAATAATTCGAACGATACTTTTCCCTTAAAAATGAAATTTTATATACCACATCTAAATCAATCAGATATGTTTTTAAATAACTTTTACGGCAGTCTTAAAAATGCAATGCTGTTACTGATCATTACCCTGTTTGCGCAAACAGCATTGGCGCAGAAAGAAGTGCCCTATTTTGGGAAAATCAACTGGATCAACGGTTTTGCAAAAGAAATAAGTGGCGAAAACATCACTTACTTTTCGGCTTTTCCGGATTATGCCACCAGTGCTTTGTTAACCCGGGCTACTGATGGAAAGAAAACCATCGAATGGGAAACCGCTAAAATCCCGCAAAACAGTAAAGGTGATTATGTTTATTTCAGTTGGGTAGCCGCACATTCTACGGCTACCAGTAGCGGTAACCGCAATTTTGATTTATATGTTAACGATCAGAAATTATTAACCTTTACTACACTACCAGGAAATAAGACACCCGATTGGATTTCCAAGGCAGAAGATGGTTCTGCATTGGTTTTTCAACAAACCAAAAGAGATGGTGCCAATGATGCCCACGGGCTGGCTTTCTTACGTTTGCCTGCGAGTAAGGTAAAACCGGGACAGGCGATACGGATTAAAGTGATTGGTCAGGCGCAAAATAGCAATGATTGGTACATGACCTTCAAATTTTCATTCGAAGAAAAAGTGGATATTAATCCCATGCCTTTTCTATTGAAAAATGGAAAACAGCCTATTGTATTAACCGCTTTGCATTTTGGAAAAGATGAACAACTTAAGGTTAAAGTAAATAATAGCGAATCTTATGCTTTCGTGATAAAAGATGGTGTAAACAATTTTGATATCCCTGTAAATGCCGTAAAAAAGGATGACAGTGTTCGGATTTTGGCCGTTTCGGCTGGAAAAACATTGGTTAATAAGTTTATCGCTGTAAAACCGGTTGTTTATCGCGAATTAAATTTCATACACCACTCCCATACCGATATTGGTTACTCGCACCTCCAACCTGAGGTTTTAAAAATTCACCTTAAAAATATTGATGATGCTTTGGCGATGATCGAAAAAACGAAAGATTATCCTGTGGAAGCCAAATTCAAATGGAATATAGAATCGTTATGGGCAGTCGAAAATTATTTGAAACAGGCCTCACCAACACAAAAGGAAAAATTTGTTAAAGCCGTAAAAGAGGGAAGTATTTGTTTATCGGCTTTGTATGCCAATATTCTTACGGGTTTAAGCCAGCCTGAAGAAATGTTTCACTACACAGATTATGCCGCTCAACTCAGAAAAGAATTTGGTTTCGAAATTAACAGTGCCATGATTTCGGATATCCCGGGTTTTGCCTGGTCTACAGTAACCGCTTTATCCAAAGGAGGAGTAAAATATTTTTCGAGCGGGCCAAATTTTATGGGCGAAGATCACCCTTACCTGGGCGATAGGGCAGGATATTTTGTAAAAGCCTGGGGCGATAAACCGGTATGGTGGACATCACCCTCAGGAGAAGAAAAAGTATTATTCTGGACGGGTGCCAAAGGCTATTCCTCCTGGCATGGAACAGCCATAGGTGGCGTATTTGATCGCGGACCAAAAAAAATAGCAGCCTATTTACAAGAGCTTACCGCCAAAAATTATCCTTATGAAACAGTACAATGGAGGTACAATATTGTGGCAGATAATGGACCAATTGATACCGGAGTTTCCGATTTTGTAAAACAATGGAATGAAAAATATGCTTCTCCAAAAATTGTACTCAATACAACCGAAAAACTTTTTGAAACTTTTGAAAAGCGATACGGAGCGCAGATCCCAACAGTTAAAGGAGATATTAGTCCCTACTGGGAAGATGGGGCGGTTTCTACCGCTTCTGAAGAAGGAAAAAACAGAACCAATAGTTTGCATTTGCAGCAATTAACAACATTGTATTCGATGTTAAACGCCAAGCAATACAATGCGCAGCAGTTTTACGAGGCCTGGACGAATATTATCATGTTTCATGAGCATACCTGGGGCGCGCACAACAGCATCACCGAGCCTGATGTACCATTTGTTACCGAACAATGGCGCATTAAAAAACAATTTATGCTCGATGGAGATGCGCAGATTAATAATTTGGAAGAAAATTTATTGCAACCATTAACCGATTCAAAGTCTAAAAAAATTGCGGTATTCAATACTTCATCCTGGAAAAGGACCGGACCGGTCGTACTATCGGGAACCATAGCAGGGCGATCAGTAAAAGATGCGGCAGGCAATAAAAAACCTTTACAAAAACTAAGTAACGGAAACTATGTGTTTATGGCCGATGTACCCGCTTTAGGTACCGCGACTTATGAAATTTCTAATGACGCGCCAAGTAGCTCAGCAAGTCAATTTACTGTTGCCGAAAATTCGATCTCGAATGGGAAAATTGGATTTACCTGGGACAAAATCAATGGCAGTATTACAGGACTAAAAACAGAAAATAATTTCAATTATGTTGGTGGTTTTAGCAATCAGGGATTAAACAGCTATTGGTATGTGCCGGGCATGAATCCACAAGAGGCCGTAAGTAATGGGAAGGTGCAGGTAAAAGTGATGGAGAACGGGCCGGTGCTGACCAAGGTGTCGATTATTTCGGATGCACCGGGCGCGAATAAACTGGAAAGAACATTGTCTTTATTCGCGGGGAGCGATGCCCTGTTGATCGAGAATATTTTAGATAAAAAATCAGTTCGTTCTAAAGAAGCCGTTCACTTCGGTTATCCCTTTGATGCCGCGCTAACCGAAACAACTATCGATGCCGGTTATGGCACCATGCGTTATTTAAAAGATCAGTTGCCAGGTTCGAATATGGATTATCTGTATGGCCGCAGATGGCTGGATGTATCAAAAGCCGATAAAGGGATACAATGGATGTTACTCGAAATGCCTTTGATAGAACCAGGAAATATGATTGATGAAAGGCAGACCATGCCACCGAAGCATAAAGAATGGAAAAAAGAAGGGCAACCCACTTCAACCTGGTTTAGTTATGTGATGAACAATTATTGGCATACCAATTACAAGGCTGATCAGGAAGGAGCAGTTCATTTTAAATATGCTTTACGCCCACACAATATGGTGAATGATGTTGAAATGGAAAAAGCTGCAGCCGAGTTTACGCAGCCTTTAATTGCCGTGCCAGTTAAAAAGGAGCAAACACTCCCGGCAACACTTTTCGAATTAAGCAATCCAAAAATTGTGGTGACCAGCATTACACCAAATGCAGATGGAACATATGTAGTGCGTTTGTTTAATCCGGAACAAGCTGTTCAGCAAACACAATTTGTGTGGAAATCATTGCAGCCAAAATCTTTTATCGAAATGAAATCAGGAGAGAACAGGTCAGCTACTACTAAAGTGAATATGGCCGCTATGGGCGTTTCGGAATTCTTATTAATCAAATAGATTTAGATCGGGGCATCATATGAAAAGATATCAATCAGGAGGAAATCACAAAAGCATAAACTGGAATTATAACTATGAATAAAGAATCATGAAAGTTATTAAGCTGTTTTTTTTATTGTTGTTAGGTAATAGCATGGCTTTTGCGCAAAGTTATGCCCCTGAATTTAAAAATAACTGGACAAAGCCACCTGTTCATATCCCAAATCATGTTTCTATTGATGCCCCTTTAATGGGAAATGGAGATGTGGAAATGAGTGTGGGGTATCAGACCAATCAGTTACGTTATTATGTATCGAAAAATGATTTTTGGAGGTTAAAATCACAATCGGATAATTTGTCCGGACCGCGTGTAGCCGGTTTTGTTGATCTTAATATTGAAGGTTTTGATGGCGCCGGTTTTTCTGCTGAACAAGGCCTCAAGAATGGTGTTACGACTTGCCTGCTTCATAAAAACGGGCAAAAAATTGAAATAAAATCATGGGTATCGGCAACTGATAATTTAATATTTATTGAACTCAATGCGATTAATAAAGCCGCAAAAGTCTCCATTAAGCTAACAGTGCCTGAATCTCCACATGCGAAACTAAAAAGCGGTAAGGTAAATGATACTTACTGGCTTACCCGTGCATTTGTCGACAGTGTAGATATCGCTACTGAAGTGGCTATTGCCTTAAAATCTATCAATTATACTGACAGTAACCTTGTAATACAGCCTGGGAAAAAAATGATTGTTGCCCTGGCTGTTGAAAGCAGGTTCAAAAAGAAAGAACCGCTGGGATATGTGCTCGGTCGAATCAAAAAAATCAATAAAAATGCTACGGTAACCTTGATGCAGCAGCATAATCAATGGTGGGATCAGTACTGGAATAAATCGGTCGTTTCTCTGGAAGATACTGTACTGATGAAAGCTTATTATCAGGGACTTTACACCATGGCTGCCTGCAGTCGTGATCCAAAATTTCCACCGGGAATATTTGGCTGGACAACTACCGATAAACCAGCCTGGAATGGGGATTATCATTTGAATTATAATTTTCAGGCCCCGTTTTACGCCCTGTATTCTGCCAACCGTTTAGCACAAGGAAAACCACATGATGCGCCGCTGATTGATTTTATGCAAAGAGGTGCATGGTATGCCAAAAATATAACACATACAAGGGGTATTTTATATCCTGTAGGCATTGGTCCGCTTGGAATCGAAGTAACCCGTAATCACCCTGCTCACCTAAACAGCAAAGATGAGGAACAGGGAGGTTTGTTCTTAGGTCAACGCTCTAATGCAGCTTATGGATTAATAAACATGGCACAACAGTGGCGCTGTACTTATGATGCGAATTACGGTAAAAAGATATATCCCTACGCACTTGCGGTTGTGAATTTCTGGGAGGATTATCTAAAGTCTGAAAATGGAAGATATGTCATCTATGGAGATGCAATTCATGAAGGTTCCGGAAATGATAAAAACCCGGTTTTATCGCTCGGGTTGATCCGGAATGCCCTGAACCTCATTATTGACCTGAGTTCTACATTGAAAATAGATGAAAACAAACAGGCAAAGTGGAAAGAAATTTTAGCCAAACTGAGTGCTTTTCCGGTTCAAATGCGGGAAGGAAAAAAGGTTTTCCGTTATACCGAAGTAGGTACGGCCTGGTGGAACGACAATGGTTTAGGTATACAACATATTTATCCGGCGAATGCAATTACCCTTGATAGCAGTGAAGAATTACTCACCGTTTCCAGAAATACTATCGGAGAAATGAAACGCTGGCAGGACAATAATACATCGAGTAGTTTTTTTGTAGCCGCCATTAGGGTAGGATATGATCGCGAAGTGATTCTGAACGAACTGCATCGATACGCTTTGCACACGCATCCAAACGGCTTCCAGTTAAACAATCCGCATGGTATAGAAAACAGTTGTACGGTAGCCAATGCAATCAATGAAATGTTTTGTATGAGCGCAGGAAATAACATTCGTTTGTTTAACGGCTTCCCCAAAAATAGGCAGGCAAGTTTTAAAAATATCAGAACATGGGGTGCTTTCTTGGTTTCCGCAAGTTTAAAGAATGAAATTATTGCTGACGTTAAAATTGTAAGTGAAAAAGGAAGGCTTTGTAACATCGTCAATCCATGGACTGATCACAAAGTACAATTGGTCAGAAATGGTAAAAAGGCTGAAATAATTGAAGGCGCTCAACTTTCTTTTAAAACAGCCGTAAATGAAACTGTAGAATTGAAATTTTTATGATAAAGAAGCTAAAGGCACTTTTTATTCTTGTCCTGCTCACTTCGGGATTAGCTGCACAAGAGCAGAAAACGGTGAATTCAAAAGTGACTGATGTATGGGTCGTATTTAAAACGCATTTTGATCTGGGCTTTACCGATTTACCTGAAAATGTTTTTAAACGCTACCGTGAAGAAATGATGGATAATGCGTTGAGTGTAATAGAAAAAAACACTGGAAACGGAAAACAGTTTGCCTGGACGGTACCTGGCTGGCCTTTGTATGCCCAAATTCTGGGGCCTTTACAAACTCCGGAACGTAAAGCTAGGATAGAGAAAGCAATTAAAGCAGGCTCAATTGTAGCTCATGGACTCCCGTTTAGTACGCATACAGAGTCATTAGATTATGAGGATTTAGTTCGAGGTCTTGGTTATTCATCCAAAATTTCACGCACCTATGGGATTCCCTTAACCATTAGTGCAAAAATGACCGATGTGCCCAGCCATTCCTGGGTATTGCCAACTTTATTAAGCCATGCTGGTATAAAATTTTTGCAGTTGGGCTGTAATCCCGCCAGTCAGTATCCGCGCTTTCCGGAACTTTTCTGGTGGGAAGGAGCTGATGGTTCAAAGATATTGTGCAACTATACCGCTTTATACGGATCGGATATTAAACCAACAAAAGACTGGCCCAGCAAAAATTATTTAGCCATGCAAATGACAGGTGATAACCATGGCCCGCCTAATGAGCAAGATATCGCCAGATTGTTAGCTTACGCAAAAAAGGAAATGCCAGGGATAAAGATCCATTTTGGAACCCTCGATGATTTTGCCAAAGCTGTTTTAGCTGAAAAACCAAACCTGCCTACGGTCAAAGGGGATACACCAGACACCTGGATTCATGGATTACTTTCAAATCCTCAGGAAACCAAAATTGCACGCAATATTCGTCCATTAGAATCAGCACTCGACGGACTGCATACACAAATGGGGATCTGGGGCATACCTGCTGGATCCATTTCCGAAAAACTGGCCAAAAGCTATGAGCAGAGTCTTTTATATGCCGAACATACCTGGGGTATGAATGCTGAATATGGTCCGCGTTATAGCTATGGTGAGGACTGGAAAAAGTGGATGGCGGAAGTTGCTGCAGAGCCTGTTCCTGAAAATGGAGATTATTCAAAACTGAAAAATAGCGACGCGCATAATACCAAAGTGGGGAGTAAAAGAAAGTGGCTGAATTCTTATGATGTAAAACGTCAGTATATCCTCAACACAAATGACATCGTAAGCGGCGAGTTAAAGACCCATCTCGATTTACTGGCGAATGCGGTGAATATAAAAGGAAAACGCATGACGGTATACAACCCACTGTCATGGGCCCGATCCGGAATGGTTGCGAATCCCTGGAATCCAGGGGAATCTATTTTTGTGAAAGATGTGCCTGCAGGAGGATATGTTTCCATATCAGCCTCAGAAATGAAAAAAGAAACCATTTCTACTGATGAAAAAACGTCGTTCAGTACGCCCTATTTCAACGTAGTTTTTGATTTAAAAAGAGGAGGCATATCGTCATTAATAGAAAAAAAGACAGGTCGTGAATTAGTTGATCAATCTTCAAAATATGTTGTAGGTCAGTTTTTACACGAACGCTTCAGTACAAATGAAGTAGATCAATGGTTTAATGCCTACAGCAGGATAAAAGACGGCTGGGGTTTAAATGATTTGGGAAAACCCGGCATGCTTAATGCTCAAAAAGCACCTTATGTTGCATTTACGCCAGATGACTGGAAAATCATAGTATCTCATGCTGACCTGGCCGATATTGCGACCCTGACCGTTTCTGATACAAAAGGTTTTGCCGGTAAATACACCTTAACATTTACCTTTCCCCGAAATGCGGCTTATGTAGATGTTGAATGGTCGGTTAATGCTAAAACACCAGACAAACAACCTGAAGGTGGCTGGCTTTGTTTCCCTTTTGCGGTTAAGGAACCGACATTTACGGTAGGGCGTTTGGGTGGTCCGGTAAATCCGGCAAGAGATATTATTTCGAGCACCAATAGTTATTTGATGGCTGTAAATTCTGGCGTTTCAATTACACAGACAGATCAGTCGGGAGTTGCCCTATCGCCAATGGATTCTCCTTTGATTAGTCTGGGCGAACCTGGGTTATGGAAATTTTCCCTGACTCATGTACCAAAGATTCCATCCATATTTGTCAACATTTATAATAACATGTGGAATACTAATTTTCCATTATGGCAGGAAGGTTCATGGACTGAACGGGTTCGCATATGGGCAATTGATCAGCATACACCAACCGTTCCAAATCTCACCCGAAATTCATGGGAGGCTCGTTTGCCCCTGTTAACGGGAGTTGCAAGCGGAGAAGCAGGGAAGCTACCCTTAAAAAATCAGGGCATAACAATTTCAAGGGCAAGTGTTTTAGTAACCGCCTTTGGCGAAAATCCTGATGGTAAGGGAACGCTTTTGCGCTTGTGGGAACAGGGAGGTATTTCGGGCAATGTCATCGTTACTTTACCGAACAGATCAAATTACACAAGTGCAATACCTGTAAATCTTCGTGGCGAAATAACCGGTAAGCCAATCCCTGTAAAAGGGGGCAGGCTGACCTTTCCGTTAAAAGCGTATGCACCTGCCAGCTTTATTTTGAAACCGGATTTTCATGAAAGGAAAGCCACAGTAGCCACTGCCATCAACCAGTAACAAGGGTTGTTTATTAATTAAAAATTAACCAATTGCATACATGAAAAAAATAACCACTATTTTTTTAATCTTCTTTATACCATTTCTGAGCACCTCGGCACAGCAGATCAGTCTAAAAAGCGAAGGTTTGAGCCTTAATTTGTCTGCTAAAGGACAAATAACTGCACTGTCGAACCCTGTTTCAGGTAAAAATTACCTCGCCACTGGCGAAAAAGCACCATTATTACAAATCCGGGTAGGCAAGGAGTGGTATCAGCCCGCTGAAGCTACTTTTAAATCGGGCATAATTACGTTCGTTTATCAGCCTGTAAAAGTTACAGTTCAGGTTAAAGTAGCCCAAAAGAAAACACACCTCACTTTTGAGTTGCTGAAAATGGAGGAGAAGGATAAAGTAAATGCAGTGGTTTGGGGATCTTACCCAACCATTATCAACAAAACGATTGGTGAAGTGGTCGGGGTGGTGCGCGATGGGGAATACGCTATCGGCATCCAGGCTTTAAATCCAAAAACAGTTGGCGGTGTTTTAAATAATGATGAAGGTGCCAATGAATTACGCGGTTCAACTGCGATTGCACAATCTTATGGAAGTAGTTTGCAGGCATTTAGTTTGGATCGTTCGAAAGATCGAAAAATTACCGTTTGGGGCCGCCCCGAAATGCCTGTAAAGGCCATTCCAAACGAAACCACCATAGGTTCTAAAATCGCTCTTTTTGGATGTGCTGAGCCACAGGTTTTATCACGCATTGGCGCAATTGAGGTAGCAGAAGGTCTTCCTCATGCACTGATTAATGGCGTTTGGTTCAAACAATCGCCCGAGACCGGAAGCGCCTATCTGATCTCTGATTTTAATGAAAAAACAGTCGATGCCATGCTGGATTATACGCAGCAGGCCGGTTTGGCTTCATTGTATCACGAGGGGCCCTTTAAATCATGGGGGCATTTTATTTTGGATGCTAATGCTTTTCCAAACGGACTAGCGGGGATGAAAGCCTGTGTGGATAAAGCCAGTAAAAAAGGTTTAAGAATTGGGGTACATACCCTGAGCACTTTTATTAATACCAACGACCCTTATGTAACACCAATTCCCGATAAACGTCTTTCCATAACAGGTTCATCGGTTTTGACTGAAAATATAAGTGCAACTGCAAATGAAATCCCGGTTTTATCTGATCAATATTTTAAAAATATAAAATCCAGTACGTTACATGCGGTAAAAATCGGAGATGAAATCATTCGTTTTAGAGAGGTTTCGGCAGCGGCGCCATATAAATTATTGGATTGCCAGCGGGGCATGTATGGTACAAAAGCTGTTGATCATCCAAAAGGTGAAACGGCCGGTATGCTGTTCGATTATCCATATAATACTTTGTTTCCTAATTTCGAATTACAACAGGAAATCGCGGGGAATCTGAGTCGTTTCTTTAATGAAACTGGTGTTTCTCATATGGATTTTGATGGCCATGAAGGTTGTTTATCGGCAGGTGAAGGTGAATATGGGATGCAGGTTTTTGCCGATAAAGTAATTAAGGATACCAAACAGACTTTGGTAAATGGCACAAGCCGCTCTTACCACTACTACTGGCATCTTTGTCATTACTGGAATTGGGGAGAGCCCTGGTATGGTGGATTCCGCGAATCTCAGGGCGATTACCGTTTAGAAAACCAGCCTTTTCTTGAGCGTAATTACATGCCCAATATGTTGGGATGGTTTTTACTTTCATCAACAACTACCGAAGAGGATATTGAATGGATGATGGCCCGTGCTGCGGGTTATCATGCAGGTTTTGCATTGGTAGCCCGATATAAAAGCCTTCAAACCAACCCGAATACGGGCAAGTTACTTGCATTGGTTAAACTTTGGCAGGAAGCCTACAGGTCGAACATTTTCTCTGCTGAACAGACTGCCCGATTGAAAAAACCGGAAAACGATTTTCATCTTGAAAAAGTAAATAACAGCTGGAAACTGTATCCCTTTAAGAAATACAAATTTGAACATGAGAAGAAAAACCTTCAACCGGGCGAGCCTACTTTTTCTCAATGGGAATTTACAAACAAAGAAGCAGAACAGCCGCTTAATTTTACCTTAACCTTTATGGGTAAAGAAGGAAAAATCAGCAATCCCTGGTTAGAATTAGATGGTTATTTTAAAATGGAATTACCTGGCGACTACGAAGCGGGAAGTTCATTGGTTTGTGATGGAACCAGCATCAAGTTGTATAACAAGAAAGGTGCTTTTATGAAGAATATTGCTTTAAAACAAACGATTCCTGTGCTAAAAGCTGGAAAACACATGATAAAATTTGATTGCCAGTTTACGGAAGATCAAGAATTAACCAATCGATTTATTATTAAAACCATAGGCAACCCGGAAATCATTTCGAAATAAATAATTTTTAATCAGCTGGTTCAAAAACTAAAAATATATGAGAAGTTATTATGCGTTAATAGGATTATTATTTGCCTTTGCAAGTAGTTCCGCACAAGTCAAAAATGGTGAATTTAAAATTCAGAACGAAGCTTATTTTCCATTTGTAAAAAACAAAGCCCTGGAAGTAATGAAATCAGGATTTAATGCTGGCGATGGCTATCGCGAAGTATGGATCCGCGATTACAACACTTTTATCGGACTGGCCGCCCAGGTAAATCAAAAGGAAGTTTTGAAAGAAAACCTGTTGGTTTTTTGCAGAATGCAGGGGGAAGATGGCAATATAATAGATGGATTTACCCCGATTGAAAAAGTAGGTACTGCTGCATCCGATTTTTCATATTCGAAATTAGAGTCTCGTTATGCCGCGCACAAGAATACCGTCGAAACCGATCAGGAAAGCTCTTTGGTTCAGGCCGTTTACAAATACATTCAACTAACAGGCGATCGAAGTATTTTGGACGAAAAAGTAGGTGATAAAACGGTCGGTAAACGATTGGAGTGGGCTATGGATTTCCTCATGAAAAACCGGTTTAACAAACAATACGGGTTAATTATAGGCGCTACAACAGCCGATTGGGGCGACGTACAACCTGAACACGGTTGGGGAGTTGATTTGGATCATAATACACACACGGCTATTGATATTTACGATAATGCCATGTTTCTGATCGCTTTAAATAACCTGACGGAAATGCTGCCGGCAATTCAGCAAAAATGGAATGTGATCAAAAAAGAAGTAGCCCAAAACTGCCGGAAGTATTTATGGGATAAAAAAGCGCAAAAGTTTATTCCGCATATTTATCTGAAAGGTTCGCCTTTCCCTGCGGATTTTGATGAGCATAAGATTTACTATTTCGGCGGGACCACCATTGCCATTGAAGCCGGATTGTTGAGTAAAAAGGAAGTAAAAGTATCGTTGGATGAAATGGTGAAAAGGGTAAAACAGGCGGGCGCCGGCTCAATAGGATTAACCTTATATCCGCCTTACCCGAAGGGATATTTTGAAAACAAAATTATGAACCCCGAGTACAGTTACCAAAACGGTGGCGATTGGACCTGGTTTGGCGGCCGAATGATTCAGCAGTTAATTAAGTATGGATTTGTTGAAGAAGCGTATGAACAAATGCTTCCGATGGTGAAAAGGGTAAAAGACAATAATGGTTTTTATGAATGGTATTCGGTAGATAATAAACCAAGAGGCTCGGGAACTTTTAGGGGCGAAGCCGGCGTTTTGTATACCGCCATTATGATGTTCGAAAAGCTGAAATAATCCTTCAATACAAAACCATCTGACAATTGGTTCAGGCTGGAATTGAAGGCTTATATAAGCCAATGCTGATGCATTGATATAAAATGCAGATACAATAATATAAAATGCAGGTGCGATAATATAAAATGCACATGTAATAATATAAAGTGCACATGCGATAATATAAAATGCACATGCAATAATATAAAATGCGGATGCGATAATATAAAACGCTGGTACAGTAATATAAAATGTAGATGCGATAATGTAAATTGCTTGCAATACATTTTTTGCTGCCATTTAGTTTTTTTCAGCAAACGTTTGTCTGATAATATATTTATAATAAACTCAACAATTCACAACTATGCCGTAACCATGGTTTTTTGTTTTGGTTAATAGCGCTTAAATCAGTTATTTGTTTATGAAATCTTATCAGACAGCTTTTTATTGGCACCTGATATTGTTGCGGTCGAACAAACGTTTGAGCTAAAATTAAAGGCTTTTATTTGGCTAATAATGATGCTGCTTTTATAACTTTAGAGAACAAATTTTTACCATAACAATTATGATGGCACAGGGTATATTAATAATATGCCTGTGGTCATTTCTAACCAAAGCCTATTTAATATTAAGATAATCATATGATGAGCTTACCGAATGCATTGAAGCGCTTAAAAATTATAAGCCTATCCATTATATTTTTCAGTTTAACCCTTTCCCTAAGTGCGCAGACAAAAGTGAAAGTTTATCATCTTTCTACTTACGGAATTATACCCAACAATGGAAAAAACAGTACATCAAAGTTATCGGAGGTACTTAAGAAGATTAAAAATGAAACAAAATACAATGACTCCGTAGTCGTAAAGTTTAAAAAAGGGCGATATGATTTTTATCCCGAAGGAGCCGCAATAAAAACGTATTACGTTTCCAATCACGATCAGAATAATCCGAAAACTGTTGGAATAGCACTGGAACAATTCAAAAACCTCACGATTGAAGGCAATGGTGCTGATTTAATGTTCCATGGGCGTATGCTTCCAGTTGCACTTGTGGAGGCAAGTAATGTAAAACTCCAAAACCTAAGTATCGATTTTGAAAAACCACAAATTGCACAGGTCAAAATTATTGAAAATGATACCATAAAGGGAAATATCGTTTTTGAAACCGCGCCATGGGTGAAATATTTGATCAAAGACAGCGTATTTTATAATACAGGAGAGGGATGGCAAATGCAACCAACATCGGGCATTGCATTTGAAGGCAAAACCAAACATATTGTTTTTAATACCGGAGATATCCGGGTAGGAACGAAAGGTGTTTCCGAAATATCACCAGGTAAAATAAGGGCTTACAACTGGAAAAACAAGAAGCTGGTTCCTGGTACTGTAATCGCCATGAGAAGCTGGGCGCGCCCTGCACCGGGTATCTTTGTGCATAAAGGTAAAAACATCAGTTTGGTGAATGTAAAAGTGCATTATGCTGAGGGCATGGGACTGTTGGCCCAGTTAACAGAAAATATTTATATGGATGGTTTCGGCGTGTGTTTAAGAGGCGATCATGATCCAAGATATTTTACCACGCAAGCAGATGCAACACATTTTTCTGGTTGTAAAGGTATTATTACCTCAAAGAATGGCTTATATGAAGGGATGATGGATGATGCGATTAACATACATGGTACCTACCTGAAATTAGTTAAAAAGATTGATAGCAAAACGGTTATTGGTAATTATATGCATAGCCAGAGTTATGGCTTTGACTGGGGTTATGCAGGCGACAGTGTACAGTTTATCCAATCCAAAACAATGGAGCTGTGGGATGTTAAAAATACCATTGCCGCTATCGAACCCATAAGGGGCAATGAAAGCGATCCGATCAAATCATTTAAGATTGAATTTACAAAGGAGCTGGATGCAGAAATAGATCCTTCAAAACAGGATATCGGGATTGAAAACTTAACCTGGACACCTGCCGTGCAATTTACCGGCAACACCATCAGGAATAATAGGGCAAGAGGAGCACTCTTCAGTACCCCCAAAAAAACATTGGTGGCCCGAAATCTGTTTGACCATACATCCGGAACTGCTATTTTGCTCTGCGGCGACAGTAACGGCTGGTATGAAACCGGTGCCTGCAGGGACATAGAAATCACAGATAATAAATTTGTGAATGCTTTAACCAGTATGTATCAGTTTACAAGTGCAGTTATCTCCATCTATCCGGAAATTCCGGATCTTAAGAACCAAAAGAAATATTTTCATTCGGGAATACGGATACATCATAATCAATTTGACACGTTTGACTATCCGATTTTATATGCAAAATCAGTTGATGGACTAACGTTTAGCGACAATAAAATAATCATGAACAAAGAATATCCGGCATTTCATGCCAATAAAAATGTAATCAGTTTTAATCGTGTCGTTCGCGCGGATATCAGGAATAATTCGGTTAACGGACAGGTAACAGATCTTTCCGTTAAATAATGCTCAAAGGAATCTTTACTTCCTAAAGTCAGATTACCTAAACTGGCCTTTTTCCAATAGTGAAATTGTACTGAGCTGAATCTTATTTAACCTTTCCTGAAGTTCGAGGGCTTTGTTCTTTTCAGTGAGCAAAGCCTTTAACCTATCAACCTCTGCTGTCAGCCGTTTTTTTTCCTGTAGCTCGATCTTGGAGAAAACCTTTCCGCTTTCGTAATAGCTGAAAAAATTGTAATTCAGGAATTCACTCACGCGTACCAGCGTCAGGATATCAATCGTTGCGGCATTCAGCATTTCCTGTGCCTTTGTTTTGCTGATCTCAAGCGCGGCAGCAATGTCTGAAACAGAAATATCTTTCTGCTTCATTTCCTTCCAGATCATTAAGCCTATATGCACACTCATCTTGTATAATTTTAAAACATTGAAATTACGGAAAGCATAACGATTTAATCTTTTTTTGTGGTAATGATAATTAGTCTAAATATTTATTTAGCGGCTTGTAATAACTACATCACTTTTTAACGGAAGCGTTTGGTAGACAATCATTTTAATAACTGATGCTGCTCATATTTTTAACCTCAGGTTTTTACAAACTTTATGCTAGTTAAACGGCATAGAATATGAAAAAGATCCTGGTAGCTGTTGATTTCTCTGCAGCGGCAGAGAACGCAGCTGATTATGCAACCAATCTGGCCCATGGTATAGGTGCCCGGGTAGAACTGTTAAATGTTTTTCAGGTTCCGGAGTTTTCTCCTGCCGCCGCATCTCTGGTATGGCCGCTCGAAGAATATAAACTTATAGAGCAGGAGGCTAAAAAAGCCTTAAACCAACTGGTTGAAAAAGTTGAAGAAAAATATAAAATGGCCCATCATGAGCCTGGTTTTAAAGCAGAAGTGTTTGGAAGATCTGTTCGTGGCGAAGTAGAACAAGAGGTGAGTAAATATTTTGCTGATTGTAAAATGAACCTCGTGGTGGCGGGATTAAACCGGGCAGATAAGTTAACCAAAACACTTATGGGCAGTGTGGCCCGAAAAATCATCGAACAGGAAATACCTGTTTTGCTTATTCCTGCGGGATATCGGTTTAAGAAACCAAAAAAAATCGCTTTCGCCACAGATTTTAGCCATAGCGATATCCCGGTTTTATGTACACTTGCCGAATTTGCAAAACCTTTTAATGCTGATATCCTCATTACACATACCGGTAATTCACAATCTGATCCGAGGCTTCACAAACAAGAAACCGAAGATTTTTTAAATCGGGTTGCCGATAGGGTTAACTATAGAAATATCTACCACAGGCATGTAAACAGTGAGCGGGTTCAAGATGGCTTAAACTGGATTGTCGAAAACGGACAGATCGATATTCTGGCCATGGTGCACCGAAAACACAGTTTTTTTCATCGCCTGCTTAAAGGGAGCTATACCCTGAACATGTCTGATCATATTCAGATCCCGCTTTTGGTTTTACCTCCCGAACATTGTACCCCAATGTAACAGCTTATCATTATAAAATTCAATTCTTAAACAGACTATATATGTATCCCAAAACAATGAAAGCCGCAGTTATTCATGAATATGGCGGACCACTGGCCATAGAAGAATTGCGGGTTAGACCGCTCAATCAATATGAGATTTTGGTTAAGGTAATTTCATGCGGAGTATGTCATACTGATCTTCATGCTTGTAATGGAGACTGGCCGGTAAAATCAAAAATGCCGTTGGTGCCCGGCCATGAGGCCATCGGACTGGTAGCGGCAATGGACCATGATGTTAAAAGTGTTCAGGAAGGCGATGTAGTTGGAGTGCCCTGGTTGTACAGTGCTTGTGGTTGTTGCGAATTTTGCTTAACTGGTTGGGAAACATTGTGCTACGAGCAACAAAATGGAGGATAAAGTGTTGATGGAGGTTTTGCAGAATATGTAATTGCCGATTCGAGATATGTTGCCCATTTCCCTTCGCATGTAAATTTTGCAGAAATGGCACCCATTATCTGTGCCGGCGTTACCGTTTATAAAGGTTTAAAAGAAACTGATGCAAAAGCAGGCGAATGGGTTGCCATATCTGGTATTGGTGGCCTCGGCCATCTTGGTGTTCAATATGCAAAAGCGATGGGCTTTCAGGTTGCCGCAATTGATATTTCCAACGATAAACTGGAGATGGCTAGAAAACTGGGGGCAGATATTGTGGTTAATGCACAGGAACATGATCCAGGCGAATTTCTTAAAAAACAAACTGGTGGTATGCATGGTGTATTGGTAACGGCGGTAACGCCTGTTGCATTTAGCCAGGGGCTTTCAGCCTTGCGCAGAAAAGGTACTTTATCCCTAAATGGCTTACCTCCAGGCAGTTTTGATCTGCCTATATTCGATACCGTGTTGAATAGGATAACCATTAGAGGTTCAATTGTAGGCACAAGAAAAGATATGCAGGAA
The DNA here is from genome assembly GCA_002151545.1 of Sphingobacteriaceae bacterium GW460-11-11-14-LB5. Taxonomy (NCBI): domain Bacteria; kingdom Pseudomonadati; phylum Bacteroidota; class Sphingobacteriia; order Sphingobacteriales; family Sphingobacteriaceae; species Sphingobacteriaceae bacterium GW460-11-11-14-LB5. The sequence continues at coordinate 336,060 of CP021237.1, forward strand.
GCCATCGAATTTGCGGTAGACGGAAAGGTAAGGGCGCAGGTTAAAGGAGCAAAATTGGAAGACATTAATAATGTGTTTGATCAAATGAAAAAAGGAGAGATTGAGGGACGGATTGTCCTGGATATTTCTGGTGATTAGGTGTTTATTAATCAATATTTAACGATAAGAAGATGTTAGGCATATTAAAAGAAGAGGAAATAGAAAAGCTCCTTAAAGAACAATATATTGGCCGTTTGGCCTGCCATGCCCATGGCGTAAGTTACATTGTGCCCATCAATTATGTGTACAATAACGGCACGGTTTACGCGCACTCTGCTCCCGGGCAAAAAATCAGGATGATGAAAAGTAATCCTCAGGTATGCTTTCAGACCGACCAGATCCGCGATACCTTTAACTGGAAGAGTGTAGTGTGCTGGGGCAAGTTTGAAGAAATCAATGATAATGCAGAAAAGCAAAGAGCACTTCAGGGGATTATCCACCGGATGATGCCTTTAACCAATACCCCTTCGGCACAGCCGTCACATGGTACGGGCAAAGCAGATACTTATGATGAAGATATTATCGTGTTTAAAATTATCTTACACCTTAAAACGGGCAGATTTGAGGTTCACGATACCGTAGAGTAAGTACTTTCCGTAAAATCATTAAAAAGTGATCTCACTCACTTTTCGTTTTGACTGGCATCATGCTTTGGTTGGTTCAACTGCGATAGTTTTGCTGTCGAAATCATCGGCTTTTTGTTATAAAAGGCCAAACCTATATCACAAAATATCATGCCACATTCATTCCATATCCCCGTATTAGGCTTAGGTTATTCTATTGATACCCCACTTAAAGTTGCCAGATACGGTATTTCATCCGTGCTTTCTATTGTTGATGACGAACTGATCGAGCGAATGCGTGCTTATCATTCAAAAAAACGCCTGATTCATTTCGATGCAATTCCAAAAGGAGAAACGGATAGCCGGAGTAAACGCATCACCGCCTACCTCAATTTTTTGTCGGATACCATCACCGACGATTTCAAAACTTTAAAACAACAGGATTTTTCAATTGGAAATGATATTTGCCGCTATTTCGAACTTTTGCCCGATACCGCTAAATTAAAACATGGGTATGATCTGATGTTGGAATATCCTGAAGGTGAAACCAAAAAGACCTTCCAGTCGCTTTTAAAAAATGCGATGCGGATGGGGGCTATTGATGTGAACATCATGGCCAAGGTAGATAAAATGAATTATGCAGATGGCGAATATTCCGGCGATATGAATACCGATGCATTGGCGGCACTTCGTGGTTTTGCAGAAAGTAAACTGAGCGCTTCAGTGGTGTTATCTGCAGGTATGAACCCGAAATTATACAGTTATATGGAAAATTTTGAAGACTTTTTTCCAGATGAAAATGGCAAGCTGAAAAAGAAAATCATCTTAAAAGTTAGCGATTTCAGGTCGGCATTGATCCAGGCTAAATTTTTGGCAAAAAAGGGTTTGTGGGTTTCAGAATTCAGAATAGAATCGGGCTTAAATTGTGGTGGCCATGCCTTTGCAACGGAAGGATATTTATTGGGGCCGATTTTGGAAGAATTTAAGCTCAAAAAAAATGATATGCTCATCGAGCTTTTTAAAATGTACCAATTTGCTTTGGCGCAAAAGGGAATCCAAACAGAAAAACAGCCTAAACAACGGATCAGTGTGCAAGGTGGCATAGGTACTGCAGCAGAACACGATTTCCTCCTTCAATATTATAATCTAGATGCCACAGGATGGGGAAGCCCTTTTCTGTTGGTACCCGAAGTAACCAATGTAGATGCCGAAACATTAGTAAAATTGGCCGGCTCGACAGAAAGCGATTTTTATTTAAGCGGGGCCTCTCCGCTGGGTATCCGGTTTAATAATTTTAAAAATAGTACAATAGATCTCCAGCGCACCGAGCGGATTAAAAAGGGCAGGCCCGGAAGTCCGTGTACCAAAAAATACCTCTGCAACAATACCGAATTTACCGAACAAGCCATCTGTACGGCATCCCGCGAATATCAGCACTTAAAGATCAAAAGCTTAAAAACAGCTAGTCTATCAGAAGATGAATACCAGAAACAGTTTAACCTGGTAACCGAAAAAGTTTGCCTTTGTGAAGGCTTATGTTCCTCAACTTATTTGAAATATAATATGGTTAAACCAAAAGAAAATACCGCAATAGCCATTTGCCCGGGACCAAACCTGGCTTATTTTTCTGATGTATATTCATTTGAGGAGATGGTTGGCCATATTTATGGAAAAATTAACCTGCTGAGCAAAGTGGAAAGGCCACATATTTTTATCAAAGAGCTTAACCTATACATCGACTATCTTCAGGAAGATATCAAACAGCAGCTTCAAAATTTTAGCGATAAAAAAAGAAAGCAATTAAACGGATTCAAACTCCAGCTGGCCGAAGGCATTAATTATTATAAAAAGCTTTTTGCCGAGGTTGCCGATCAGGCATCTGGTGAATTAAAAGGATTGTATGAGCAACTGGCGAAGTCGAAAGACAAACTGGATGGATTGATTGTTGAATAAGGGAAAAAAGATCGGGAATAACTTTTCTATATTTACAAGGATATACTGATGTGATACATGGATAGATCGAAATTTTTAGATGCAATTATTGAAAATGCCATTGATGGAATTATCACTATTGATGATAAAGGGATTATTGAACATTTAAACCCGGCTGCACTTGAGCTTTTTGGTTATGATAAAGCAGAACTGGTGGGAAAAAATGTTTCGGTTTTAATGCCGGAGCCCGACCATTCGCGCCATGATGGCTACTTATCCAGATATGAACATACCGGGCAGAAACACATTATAGGTGTTGGGAGAGAAGTTTCCGGAAAGCGTAAAGATGGTTCTGTTTTTCCCTTTAGGCTGGGCGTAAGCGAAATAGAATTTAGTGACCGTAAAATTTATACTGGTTTTATCCACGATCTGAGTAAAGAAAAAGCCAATGAAGAGCAGATTAGAAGTTACACCGAAAAACTAGAGGTTAAAATAAAAGAGCGTACACACGATCTGGTTAAACTGGTATCCGAACTCGAAATGGCCAAAGAAAATATGCAGGCGCTATTTCAGAAAGAGAAAGAACTTAATCAGCTCAAAACAAGGTTTGTTTCCATGGCTTCGCATGAGTTTAGAACGCCACTTAGTTCTATACAATTATCAGCTTCTTTAATAGATAAATATACTTCTAAACAGGATGTGGCCAGTGTAGAAAAACATACGCTGAAAATCAAAAATTCGATCAATAACCTCACTACAATCTTAAACGACTTTCTTTCGCTGGAAAAACTTGAAGCCGGAAAAGTAGAAGCATCTGCCCAAACTTTCAATATCATCAGCTTTGCAGAAGAAATTGCAGAAGAAATGCAGATGATGACCAAAGAGAACCAGCATATTATTTACGAACATACCGGTACAACTGCCGAAGTTTATCTTGATCCGAACCTATTGAAAAATTGCGTGATCAATCTGATTTCCAATTCGATAAAATATTCTGGTGCCGACACTTTGATCCAGTTCAATTCTATTTTAAAAGATGATGAGCTCCTTCTGGAGGTGAAGGATAACGGCATTGGTATTCCAAAAGTGGATCAGAATAACCTGTTCGAACCTTTTTTCAGGGCACATAATACAGGCGATATCCCTGGCACAGGTTTAGGGCTAAACATTGTAAAAAGATATGTAGGCCTGATGAATGGTACTGTAGCCTGCCAGAGTGAACAAAATTCGGGTACGGTTTTTACACTCCGCTTTACCTTCCGTAAATAATTTTACAGTTAATACCCATTCCCATGAACAAGAAAGTTTTGATTATTGAAGACAATGATGACATCAGGGAAAGTACAGCCGAAGTACTGGATCTGGCCGGTTACGAAACTTTTACCGCTAAACATGGTAAGTTAGGTGTAGAAATGGCACTGAACCATTTGCCGGATGTAATCCTTTGCGATATCATGATGCCGGAACTGGATGGTTATGGGGTGCTGTACCTGCTGAATAAAAATCAGAAAACGGCAAACATTCCTTTTATTTTCATTACGGCGAAAACTGAGCGGGCAGACATGCGAAAAGGTATGGAAATGGGAGCAGATGATTACCTCACCAAACCATTTGATGACATCGAACTCTTTAAGGCTATAGAAAGCAGGTTTAAGAAAAAACAACAATCATCGGGCTTTAATTCAGGCACAGGCAATAGCGAAACGGTGATGAACGAACTTCGCAAAAGGGGCAAATCAAGGCCAATTGCCAACAAACAAATTATTTATGTGGAAGGGGATGAGCCGACCCATCTTTATTATCTAGTTAAGGGCCAGGTAAAAACCTACAAACGTTTTAAGGATGGCAGGGAACTTTCATCCAGCTTGTATCATGACGGAGATTTTTTTGGATACGAAAGTTTATGTAATGGCGAGGTATACACAGACAATGCGGCAACCTTAATAGAATCAGACATTATCCAGATCCCCAAATCCGATTTTATGGAATACTTGCTCAACCATCAGGCGGTATCCAAAACTTTTATCGCTTTATTATCTGGAAATGTACGCGATAAAGGAAAGCAAATGCTCCAGCTGGCTTATTCATCCGTACGAAAACGTGTGGCAGAAGCATTGTTACAGGTGGCCGTTAAATTTGGCGACGGTACTGAAGACAGCTGTACCATCAGGATCTCGCGCGATGATCTTGCTGCATTGGTAGGTACAGCCAGCGAAACAGTAAGCAGAATGCTCGCTGATTTTAAAGATGAAAAGCTTATCGATAAAACAGGTAATGCCATTAATATTCTCTCCTTAGAAAAATTACGGAATATTAAACAGTAATTGGGTTGGTTGCCCAGGGGTTAATCGGTTAATTGTTTAAATCGGTTAACTGTAAATTGCAAACTGAGAACTGTTAACTGGTAGTTGATAAATTAGTCGACTCCAAACGCACAAGCCCAAGCTCCGAACCCAAGGTTTAATCGGTTAATTGTAAATTGCAAACTGAGAACTGTTAACTGGTATTTGATAGCCAGGTTGTTGATAAATGGTTGATTGCCCAGTGGTTAATCGGTTAATAGTTTAAATTGGTTAACTGTAAATTGCAAACTGAGAACCGTTAACTGGTATTTGATAGTCAGGTTGTTGATAAATGGTTGATTGCCCAGGGGTTAATTGTTTAAATTGGTTAACTGTAAATTGCAAACTGAGAACTGTTAACTGGTATTTGATAGTCAGGTTGTTGATAAATGGTTGATTGCCCAGGGGTTAATCGGTTAATTGTTTAACTGTAAATTGCAAACTGAGAACCGTTAACTGGTAGTTGATAAATTAGTCGACTCCAAACGCACAAGCCCAAGCTCCGAACCCAAGGTTTAATCGGTTAATTGTTAATTGCAAACTGAGAACTGAAAACTGGTAGTTGATAGCCAGGTTGTTCATGGATTAATCGACTATGGACTAAAGACTTCAGACTGTGGACTAATCAATCAGTTAATCGATCCCAGACGCCCAACTCCAAATTCAGAAATGTAACAAAAATCATTTTTTTCTCTAAGCATCCTCATCTGTTGCCGCTTACTTCCACTATAGTTTTGTGTAGATAAACTCTGTATATGAAAGCTATAGCTTATAACATCAAACCCGATGAAAAGGAATGGTTGGTACTGGCCAATTATAAAAAACACGACATTACCATAATTGCCAACAGTTTAACCGCCGATACACTTTCATTTGCAGCAGGAAAAGAGGCCTTATTGGTCTTTAATAATGATGAGCTGAGTGAAGCCATGATTACAGGCCTAAAAGCTTTGGGCATAAAATATATAGCCACTTCATCATCCGAAACCGATCATCTTGATTTAAAAGCCGCCGGTTCGGCCGGTTTAAAGGTAGCAAATGTTCCCCTGGCCGCTGGAGATGCAGAAGCTAAACTCCGCATGGAGCAGGTCATTAAAAACCTCGATCAATGGGCTGCAGGCAAATGTGTAGGTAAGGCATGTTGCTGCCAAAACGAATGTTCTACCCTTAAAATGCTAAAATAATGGAAACTTCGGCATTGCTTAAAAAATATAATGTTGCGGCCCCCAGGTATACCAGTTATCCAACTGTTCCCTACTGGGATAATGAAAGTTTTAATAAGCAAAACTGGTTAACAACCGTAGCAAAAACCTATGCAATACATCAGGAAGAAGGAATAAGTTTATACATCCATCTGCCGTTTTGCGAAAGTTTATGTACCTATTGTGGCTGCAATACGCGCATTACTAAAAACCATTCAGTAGAGCTGCCCTACATCATGGCCGTACTTGCCGAGTGGGAAATGTATGTTAAAGCCTTAGGTTGCAAGCCCAAATTAAAAGAGCTACACCTTGGCGGCGGAACACCTACTTTTTTTAGTCCGACCAACCTCGAAATACTCATTAGCGGAATTACCCTAAACTCAGCATTGGCTCTGGATATAGAATTTTCTTTCGAAGCGCATCCTGCAAATACTACTCCCGAACATCTTGAAACCTTATTCAAACTCGGCTTTAAAAGGTTAAGCCTGGGTATACAGGATTTTGATCCTAAAGTTCAGTTTTTAATTAACCGGTTTCAAACGCCTGAAGAGGTTGCACAGGTTACCATAAAAGCCAGGGAAATTGGTTATCGCTCCGTTAATTTTGACCTGATCTACGGTCTTCCGGGGCAAACCATCTCAGGCTTATCAGATACCATGCAAGAGGTTATTGCTATGCAACCCGATCGGATTGCTTTTTACAGTTATGCTCATGTGCCCTGGTTAAAACCCGGCCAAAGACATTATACCGAAGAAGATCTTCCTCTGGGCGACGAAAAATTTGCGCTCTACCAGTTGGGCAGGCACTTGCTCGATGAAGCGGGTTATAAAGACGTAGGCATGGATCATTTTGCACTGAAAAGCGATTCTTTGTTTAAGGCAATGACCGAACAGAAACTGCACCGCAATTTTATGGGTTACACTAACAGCCATACCCATTTATTGATTGGCCTTGGGGTGTCCTCCATCAGCGATAGCTGGACGGCTTTTGCACAAAACCCGAAAAAGGTAGAAGATTATCTTGATAAAATTGAACAAGGTGTACTACCGGTAGAAAAAGGACATTTCCTTACAGCGGAAGATCTTGAAATAAGAAAACATATCCTTAATATCATGTGTAAGGAAAATACCGTGTACAAAGAAGGTATCCCCGAACTTGTTTATGACAGGTTGTTGCCCTTATTACGCGATAAACTGATCTGGGTAACCGAAAAAGAAATCAGGATTACCACCAAAGGGCGATCGTTTTTAAGAAACGTGTGTATGGCTTTCGACGAGAAGCTATGGCTTAAACAGCCCAAAACCCAGTTGTTCAGTTCATCAATTTAAGTAAGGCAATAATGGAAGATCAAAATAAAACCGCAACACAGGCCCTTTGCTACCATTGTGGCGAAGATCTGCCCAAGGTAAAATACCATACAGCAGATAAAGATTTTTGCTGTGCCGGATGTATGGCTGTTTTCAAGATCCTTTCTGACAATAATTTATGCAATTATTATGTGTACAATAACAACCCGGGCAGGCAATTTAAAAATGAAAGTCATTTAGAATACCTCGACGAACCTAAAATTATTGAGCAGCTGCTGGATTATAAACAGGAGCGTTCGAGTATTATTACCCTCTATATCCCGGCCATCCACTGCAGTTCGTGTATCTGGTTGTTAGAACACCTCTATAAAATCAACTCCGCTATATTTAGCTCAAGGATCGATTTTCTTAAAAAACAGGTTACCATAAGTTTCAATCACACCGAAATCTCTTTGAGGCAGCTCGTAGAAACTTTAAACCAGATTGGTTATGAACCTTTAATCAGTCTGCAGGATGTAGTAAAGGAACACAGCAGTTCGGTAGATAAAGCTTTGGTATTAAAAATAGCCGTTGCCGGATTTTTAATGGGCAATGTAATGCTCTTCAGTTTTCCGGAATATTTTGGTTTATCTGGTTTTGAGAGGCAGTTTCAATCGCTGTTTGGCTGGCTAAACCTTGCTTTCTCTATTCCTGCGGCATTTTATTGTGGCCGCGATTATTTTACCTCGGCCATCACAAGTCTTAAACACAGGCATATTAATCTCGATACCCCTTTAGCGTTGATTATTGCAGTACTTTTCCTACGCACAGCTTTTGAGGTTGTTTTAAGCACAGGTCCTGGTTTTGCCGATACCCTAACTGGGTTGGTATTTTTGCTTTTAATGGGGAAATGGCTCAAACAGCGCACCTATCATCACATTTCATTTGATCGTGATTACCGCTCCTACTTTCCAATTGCAGTAACTAGCTTGTTAAATGGCAAAGAAAAGCCGGTATCGATAAACGAAATCAAGATTGGCGACAGGTTATGGATCAGGAACGGCGAACTGGTTCCGGCTGATGCCATTCTGATGAAAGGTGAGGCCTGGATGGACATGAGTTTTGTTACAGGCGAATCGGAACCCGTACACAAAGTTTTGGGTGAGATCATTTATGCAGGGGGCAGACAAACCTGTGAGGCCATAGAACTCGAGGTAATCAAACCTGTTTCACAGAGTTATTTAACTGGTTTATGGAACAACGATAATTATAAAAACAATACCGAAAAACAGAATTTTAACGATACTGTAGCGAAATACTTCAGCCTGGGTGTTTTCCTGACCGCATTTACAGCTACCACATATTGGTTGTTCCAAAACGATAGCCACAAAGCATGGTCGGCATTTACAGCAGTGATTATTGTGGCCTGTCCATGCGTACTGGCTTTAAGTACCCCATTTACCTTATCTGCCATTTTATCGGTTTTTGATAAAAAGGGATTTTATGTAAAAAATACAGATGCAGTTGAAGAACTTGCCAAATGTGATACCCTTATTTTCGATAAAACAGGTACGCTAACGAGTAACGAAAATGCCGAAATTGGTTTCAACGGATCTCTAACAGGCGAGGAAAAAAGTATGGTAGCCTCATTGCTGCGAAACTCTATCCATCCCCTAAGCCGGCATATTTTAAAAGCCTTAAATGTTGACCGGTTTTATTCGCTCAGCGATTATAAAGAGGTGGTTGGAAAAGGTTTGACCGCCTTAATAAACAACCACAGTATTTATGCCGGGCACCTGTCTATGTTACCGATTGCGGTAGAGTCTGCAAGTGAAAGTGGAGTGCATGTGGTGATCGACCATGTTTATAAAGGATGTTTTGACATCAAACAGCTGTGGCGTTCAGGTTTGGCTGGATTGATTTTAAAACTTTCGAAATTTAAGTTAAAGGTTTTATCTGGTGATACCGATAAAGACCGGTGGATGCTAGATACCATTTTTACAAAAAATACAAGTATCAGGTTCCGTCAGAGCCCGCATCAAAAACTGGATGCCGTTCTACAACTTCAACAGCAAGGAAATAAAGTAATGATGCTGGGTGATGGCTTAAACGATGCCGGTGCCTTAAAACAAAGTAATTTTGGAATCGCGATAACCGATAACATCAATAATTTTACGCCCGGCTGCGATGCCATTTTGAAAGGTGATGCCCTAAATTTTCTGCCTGACTTTATCCAGTTAAGTAAGGACGGGCTGAAGATCATTAAAACAAGTTTCGCTATAGCCATTGCGTATAACTGCATTGGTATTTATTTTGCCGTGCAGGGAACCCTTTATCCTTTGGTGGCCGCAGTGCTGATGCCGATTAGTACGGTTACCATTATCTCCTTTACCACCCTGGCAACCCGATGGTTTGCCCGCAAAAATAAATTGATATGAGCATCCTTTACTTTTTAGTGGGCTGCAGCGTTTTAATGGCACTCATTTTTCTTGCTGCGTTCTTTTGGGCCTACAAAACTGGTCAGAACGATGATGTACATACCCCAGGTATCCGTATGCTCTTCGATGATGAGATTGAAGCCGAAAAAAGTGAAGAAGATCACTTTTCCAGCTAATTGCTATCATACTTTGTCAGCCCACTGCCAAATACCTTTGGTGTACAAAACATACAAAAATTCAGCTTCTATTATGCAGTTAGAAAAATTTACTTACGATAACAAGATTGTCCGGAACTTTGGTATTGCCACCCTGGTGTGGGGAATTATAGGGATGACAGTTGGTTTGCTTGTTGCAATGCAACTGTTTAAACCTGCAATGAACATGGGCAGTCAGTATACCACATTTGGCCGGATCAGGCCGCTGCACACCAATGCTGTCATCTTCGCCTTTGTGGGCAATGCTATTTTTATGGGCGTTTATTATTCCCTTCAGCGTTTGTTAAAAGCACGGATGTTTAGCGATGCGCTAAGCAAAATCCACTTTTGGGGCTGGCAGCTCATTATTTTATCCGCGGTAATCACACTTCCGCTGGGCTTTACCACCTCACATGAATATGCTGAACTCGAATGGCCGATTGATATTGCTATCACCATTATATGGGTAGTTTTTGGGGTAAACATGTTTGGAACGATTTTTAAAAGAAGAGAACGCCATTTATATGTGGCCATCTGGTTTTACATTGCCACTTTCGTTACCATTGCGGTATTGCATATTGTAAACTCTTTCGAGTTGCCCATTTCTTTTATGAAAAGCTATTATGTGTATGCTGGTGTTCAGGATGCACTGGTACAATGGTGGTATGGACATAACGCGGTGGCATTTTTTCTAACTACGCCTTATCTGGGCATGATGTATTATTTCTTGCCAAAGATGGCCGGAAGACCCGTTTACTCCTATAAGTTAAGTATCCTGCATTTTTGGTCGCTCATTTTTATTTACATCTGGGCAGGCCCTCATCATTTATTATACACTTCACTACCTGGATGGGCACAGTCATTAGGTGTTGCCTTTTCGATCATGCTGATTGCCCCAAGCTGGGGCGGTATGATTAATGGTTTATTAACCTTGCGTGGTGCCTGGGATAAGGTAAGAGAAGATGTAACCTTAAAATTTATGGTGGTTGCCCTTACCGCTTATGGCATGGCCACTTTCGAAGGCCCGTTATTATCCTTAAAACAGATAAACGGTGTAGCCCACTTTACCGACTGGATTGTGGCGCACGTGCATGTTGGCGCTTTGGGTTGGAACGGATTTTTAACATTCGGTGTACTGTATTGGTTAATCCCGCGTATTTACAAAACAGAATTATACTCTAAAAAATTAGCGGGTTTCCATTTCTGGATAGGCACTTTAGGTATACTTTTTTATGCTGTACCCATGTATTGGGCTGGTTTTACCCAGGGTTTGATGTGGAAAGAATTTACGCCCGAGGGTTTATTAAAGTATCCGAATTTCTTAGCCACGACACTACAGATTATACCAATGCATGTTTTACGTTCAATCGGCGGGGCACTATATTTAATAGGGGTAATTGCCATGACTTATAACTTGGCGAAAACCATGTTAAGAGCTAAACTGCTGGCCAACGAACCGGCCGAGGCCATGCCTTTAACCAAAATCATTGTTGAAACTTCTCCAGCTGATAAAGCCTGGCACAGGGTTTTGGAACGCAAACCGATGAAATTTATGGTGTTATCGTTGATTATTATCCTCATTGGGGGCATGGTTGAAATGATGCCTACTTTTACGATTCAATCTAACGTGCCCACCATTGCCAGCGTAAAATCATATTCGGCGCTAGAGCTTCAGGGCAGAGATTTATACATCAGAGAAGGCTGTGTAAACTGCCATTCGCAAACGGTAAGGCCTTTCCGTTCAGAAACTGAGCGATATGGCGAATATAGCAAAGCCGGAGAGTTTGTTTATGATCACCCATTTTTATGGGGAAGTAAAAGAACAGGCCCGGATCTTCACCGCATAGGGGGAAAATATTCAGATGCCTGGCATTACAATCACCTGGTCGATCCTGCATCCATGTCACCAGGAAGCATTATGCCTCCATACCCATGGCTCATCGAACAGAAACTGGATATCACAACCACAGCCAGCAAGATCAGGGCCATGCAAACGTTGGGCGTTCCTTATCCGGAAGGCTATGATAAACGTGCTAATGATGATTTAAAAGTTCAGGCCGAAAAGATTGCACTCGAGCTAAAACAAAACAACATCAAGGTTAAAAGCGACAGAGAAATAGTCGCCATTATTGCTTACCTGCAACGTTTGGGTACTGATATCAAAGCTAATAAAGAAAACATTCCTTCAAATCAATAAAAGATGTTCAACCAGATCAAAGATTTAGCCGGTGGTGAACTGTACCTCATCACCTCATTGCTCATGTTCATGGTGTTTTTTGTAATTGTGGGTATTTACCTGCTCAAACTAAATAAAAAACATATCGAAGTGATGAGCCAGCTTCCTATTCAAGATAACCAACCTAATGCACATGAAGAAGATTAAACTATTGTTATTGTTCCTGTTCATATCAGTTACTGCCCTTGCTGCGGATGAGAAAACTGCAGAAACCATAACACCTGCTCAGGCAGGGTTGGGGTTAAACCAGTCGGAAATACTGATTATCATCCTCCTGGTTTTCGCAATTGTGCTGCTTTTCGTTTCTGTAACGCTGCTAAATGCATTTAAGGTCATGTATCAGGAACAGTTAAATCCTACACCATACACCGAACCGATAAAAGAACCAGTCTTAGATTACGATACCTGGTTAAAACAACAACCGGTTAAACCTTCCATCTGGACCAAAATTTTAAGTTTAAGGCCCATTGAAGAAGAAAAGGATCTGGTAATTGATCATGCTTACGATGGTATTAAAGAACTGAATAATCCTGTTCCCGCATGGTTTAACTTTCTTTTCTACGGGACCATGATTTTCGCAGCAGCTTATCTTTTTTATTACCACATCGGTGGATATGGAGATTTGCAGGACAAAGAATATGAAAACGAAATGGCCAAAGCGCAGGTAGAGAAAGCGGCTTATCTCGAAAAATCGGCCAATACTATTGATGAAAACTCAGTAAAGTTTGATAATACAGCAACTGTATTGGAAGACGGTAAAACTATTTTTAATACCAATTGTGTGGTTTGTCATGGCGATAAAGGCCAGGGCCTCATCGGGCCGAATTTAACTGATGAGTATTGGTTGCATGGAGGCGGTGTAAACAATGTATTCAAAACCATAAAATATGGGGTTCCTGAGAAAGGAATGATTAGCTGGGAGAAAAACCTGAACCCAAAACAGATCAGTGCCGTTACCAATTTTATCCTATCGCTAAAAGGAACAAACCCTGCAGGAGCCAAAGCGCCTCAAGGCGAGAAATACGAAGCAAAAGATTTAAAAGACAATGAAATGAAAGCGCCGAAAGACAGTGTGAACAAAGCCGATGTTATTAAAAAATAAAAAAGAAAATAAAGGCAAGGGCAGAAATTTTATCTATCCTAAAAAACCATCGGGCAGGTTGTATACTTACCGGAAATGGGTAAGTTATGTGTTGCTGTTGTTTTTATTCTCCTGTCCGTTTTTAAAACTTAACGGCGAGCAGTTGGTACTGCTTAATTTTATTGAGCGAAAATTTGTATTCTTCGGATTAATCTTTACCCCGCAGGACTTTTATCTTTTCGCCCTTGCCATGCTGATTTTCATCATGTTCATCGTGTGTTTTACAGTCGTGTTGGGCAGGTTATGGTGCGGATGGGCTTGCCCGCAAACGATCTTTATGGAAATGGTATTCCGCAGGATTGAATATTGGATTGAAGGCGATGCCAATAAACAAAAAAAACTAGACCAGGCCGATTGGAATGCAGAGAAAATATTCAAAAAAGGAAGTAAACATTTTATTTTTCTGGTGATTTCTTTTGCCATTGCGAATACCTTTTTGGCATACATGATCAGTTCGGATGTACTCCTTAAAATTATAACGGAGCCGGTATCAGACCATATTTCTGGCTTCGTATCCATCTGGCTGTTTACATTTATATTCTATGGCGTTTTTACCTATGTGCGCGAAGTGGTGTGTACGGTAATCTGTCCGTATGGAAGGCTGCAAGGCGTGCTGTTAGACAATCAGAGTTTGGTTGTTGCCTACGATTTTACCCGGGGAGAACCGCGTGGTCGTATGCAGAAACAGGAGTTGGCTTTAAACATGGGTGATTGTGTTGATTGTGGGCTTTGCGTACAGGTTTGCCCCACAGGTATCGATATCCGTGAAGGTACACAGCTTGAATGTGTAAACTGTACCGCCTGTATCGATTCGTGTAACGAGGTGATGCTTAAACTCAACAAACCCAAAAATCTGATTGGTTTTTTTAATCAGGATTTTATTAATGCGCGTAAACCTTATAAAATTGGCTTAAAATCATACGGTTATGCTGCGGTACTGTTTGTTGTAATGATGGTTTTTTCTTCATTGATTTATAAAAGAGAAGATATCCAGACTACCGTTTTAAGAGCAAGTGGCACCTTATACCAGAGCAGGGGAACAGACAGAACGAGTAATTTGTATAATGCAGAGTTGATTAACAAAACCAATAAGGCTGTAAAATTTACTTTCAGATCGAAAGATAAGGGAGACGAAATTAATTTTATCCAAAAAGCTGATGTTTTGCCAAAAGAAGGTTCAGCACATCTCACATTCTTTTTAATCAGAAAGAATAAATCCATCAAAAAATATAAAACCGATGCGGTTTTTGAAATTGTGGTAAATGGCGAAGTTTTAAGTACGGCAAATACAAGTTTTTTCGCGCAGCCGGAAGGAATGGAGTGATTGAATGAGAGATGATTGGCATGTGGAATTGCCGTTAACATGAAGTCATTCAAAATTCATGCATTCAAAATTAAAAAAAGAGATATGAACTGGGGAACAAAAATAGTATTGGGTATGCTTACATTCATGATGTTTATTGTGTGTATGGTGGTTTATATGTTTCATATACACGGACGTGACGCCCTGATCGAAGAAAATTACTATGAAAAGGGTATCCATTATAATTCAGAATACGATGCCAAACAGCGTGTTATAGAGGATAATGCCAGACCCAAAATTACCGTTACAGCAACTCAGATTATTATCGAAATTAAAGATAGTGCTACTTACCACCTCATTTTAATGCGCCCTGTTAATAGTGATGATGATGTTAAACTAAAAGGAAACACCTCGGGAACGGCGAATCTCATTCTGGTCGATAAAACTAAAATGGCCAGAGGAATGTGGTTTTTAAACCTTCAATGGCGCGCTTCAGGCAAAGATTATCTGTTTAAAGACAACATCACGCTATGACCAATTTTTTGCCACTGGCATTTTTGATGGGCCTTTTCGGAAGCCTGCACTGCGCTGTAATGTGCGGTCCGATTATGTTGGGTATGCCATTCGCGAAACAGAATTTCTTTCGAAGCGGGTTTCAGCTTTTGCTCTATCAATTTGGCCGCATTGCGATATATACCATTTTAGGGCTTTTAGTAGGCATCTTAGGAAACAGTATCCGCATATTTAGCGATCAGAAAACACTGAGTTTGTTAATCGGTTTTGTACTTATCCTATTCACTGCCCTTCAGTTCAGTCAGGCATACACCTGTAGGTTTTCAAAAATACAGTTAAAGCTATTACAACCACTTGCCAGGCTTATGGGTAAAGTATTCGGCATGCCATGTTGGGCGCTGTTTGCGGGGATGCTGAATGGCATCATCCCATGCGGAATGGTGTATCTGGCACTTGCAACTGCTTTAAATACGGGTAGCATTAAATCTGGTGCTACTTTTATGTTTCTTTTTGGTTTGGGTACCGTACCACTTATGCTCATGATTTCTCTTGGAGGAATTTTTCTGAAGAAATACATTCACTTTAATACCAACAAACTTATCCCCTGGTTTATGTTTTTTATGGGTGCCTTACTTATATTGCGGTCGGCCGATTTGGGTATCCCTTTTATATCTCCTAAGACTACCAGTGCCTATGGCCATGCCATAGACTGCAGATAAAATAATCCTAATAAAACCTAAAAGACTACAATAAACAAAACATTAGGTTAAGCGGAATTTACGCAGTACGCTGGTAATTTTCGTTAATATCTGTTTCTTCGACATCAACATCGTATGATAAGTCCTTTTATCTTTAGGTTGAGGCAATAGGTAGGGGGAAATGTCCGCAGGTATCCGCCAAAAATCGGGAGGTGGATTTTCTTTAAAAATCAAGATATAAAGTTTCAGTGTTTCCAGGTACCAATCCTGATGTTTATTATATTCCACTATACCGCCTACATTTGGGTAATGGTGTAATTCCCGCTCCAAAACCAAAGGGCAAAATTTTTTCCAATATTCCACCGTATAAAGCAAGTGCATGTGCCATACCTTATCTACCACAACAGAAGGTGATGCCCCGTTGCGTAATATGCAGCAGAGGTACACAAAACGCTTATATTCTTCAATTGCCAATAAGGTAAACCGCCTTGTCCAGCCTTCGGTAACCGCCAGTTTCCTGGAGAATGGGATCGCGAAATCATCATTATCCGGCGAATAAGCATCAAGTCGTTGCCACAGTGGATTTTGTGTATAATTTTGATGTTCCTCATCCGGTACTACAGTGGTGAATATAGGTTTCATCATGATTTATTTAACAGCCGCAGGAAGACCAGGTTTCATAGGTATAGATACTTTTGGGGTAGTAATACTTATTCAGTAACTGGCAGAAGTCGTCAAAATCGTACCCCAGATCTGTATCCAATAAATTCAGTTTAAAGTCTAACGCTGGCGATGTACCAATAGAAACTGAGAGCTCCCGGTTAATAATCTGAATATCTGTTATTGATCTCCATTCGATCAAGGTGACATGCTTATAATATTGGAGCCCCTCTTCAGATACCTTTAACCGCATGTTTTTTGCTTCATGTTTAGACTTATAAGCGATTAGTCTTATGCCCAATAATACCAATAGGAGCACCCCCATGGCGTAAAGCGCAATATGCAAGGCCCCATTCTCGTCCGAAAAATAGGAAATGATTATCATGACAAAAAATGTAAACAGTAGCAAAGATGCCATACAGGAATACCCGCCATAATCGTGCGATTTTTGGTGTAAAACCATTTCATCTTTCGTCATAAAACACATTAGTAGCTGTAAATATGGTGAAGATAAGGAAAAATATGTTTAAGATAGTTTGGTTCACTCCAGACGACTTTTGTGCAGGCTAATTTTCTTAAAGGCAAGCCCTGGGTCTTTTTTTCACAACCAATTCTAAATACACTGATTCCCGCGGATATCGTATTTAAATTGCAACTGGTCTTTATTCAAATGACTGTTCTCTTATTCCTCTACAATTAATCGTTTGAAACTTTCACTGTAACTCCGGGGTGAACGTTGCATTTTTTTTAAATATTATTGACCATTTTGCTAAGATTTGGTCAACCTTTTTTAGGATTCCAAAAGCAAAAAAAAAGGCCCGTAATCATACGATTTGCTGGTTTTGTAAGGACTTAGTACCATTTAGCGGGAGGAAGGCGTCCATAAAGATACCTTAGTGGTATTTTCTCGATTTTGAAGCGTATTTACTGAAAATATAACACTCTGAGTCGATTAGTGCTATTTCAATAAGTATTAATGGGCGGGAATTACATTAATGATCTTTCCATTCTTTTGGAATTGATCTTTTTGTGAAATAGTGACTATAATCCCTTCCTTAATATTAAATAATTCCAAGGCTTCAATCATACCATTGATTTCTCTATCCAAGTTATTTGGACAAGAGTTTTGGCTGTTAAAAAACTATTGTATTTTTATATCAATAGATATCTTCAATGTCATCGGTTTCAAATTAAATTCGAAATAAGCTTTGGCCTCATTCAATGCACATTTTCTTAGATATATAAGTGTAAGTGATTCTTATTATGGCTTGGAGTAATATTTAATAAAATTAAAGTAGAACTTGTGAGAAGTCAATCAGCATATTTGGAAGCATGGGAATCGGAATCAGCACAAAATAAATATCAAATCAAGACTAATTAAGCATCTATTAATTGCTGTCGCGAGGACTCTATATAAGAGATAAATTTAAAATGATTAATGGCGTTTTATGTTACTGGAGTAGTGCCAGGAAAGTCAAAGCCTAAGCTATTACAAGGCCTTCGAATCCTTGTAATTTTTTCGATAGTGGCAAATTGTTATTTCATGCATGTTTGGACAATTTATTCCTATCGATGTGCTTCCAATTAAAAAGCTTCAATATACTACAAAAATTAAGGGCCGCATCCCGATTAGCAACGGCTTAAAGCCCAATCGTCCCTCACCGATAGTCTGTCCTGTCAGATACAGGCAAGGATCGATACCAATAAAAATATACCTTTAATGATAGATAGCAGCATATTGAATTTTAGTTAATTCATCAATTGATGAATTAACTAAAATTCAATATATGAAGGCTGATATTGTTTTTTAATGGTTTCGTATGTTAAAACATTCCCACCTCTCCAATTCCGGAGTCGTTTGTACCGTCCCAGTTTGAAGTGACCACTAACCTAAAATATCTGGCCGTTTGTGGGGCGCTAAAGGGAAATTTTGTTTTGCGGTTATTGTTGGGAACTTCAAAAGTGCCAACAGTGACAAAATTCGTTGTAGGGTTATTACTTAACTGCACTTCGATATTTTTTACGGTTTTTAAACCATCTACGCGCTGGCTGAGTGTAAAGCCGTTCAATGTTTTTACACTTCCCATATCCACCCTAAAAGTATGCGGTAAGGATGCAGGAGAACTTGTATGCCTGGATCTCCAGTAAGTTGATTGGTTCTCATCAATCAGGTTCGTGGCAGGATATGAACCCTCCTGAGAGCTTTGACCAATTACGCTCCAGCCTGTTTTGTCCATATCGCTAGTAATATCGATAACCGGCACATTATTTACAAAATCGAAAGGATATATGGTTTGAAATACTGTACCGTTCTGGTGCACTAATTTAACTTTAAGTTCATAAGGGGTCGTTCCTTTTACCTGCATCTCGGCAATTGGAACCTGAACATAAAAACTATCAGTGCCAATTACATCACTCTTCCAGGTATTGGCATTATAATCTTTATTTGTACCTACACCTTCATTGTTCACGTTAGGATCCAGGTAATACACGATATTGGTTACAGGTGTATTGGATTGGAATTTTCCCGAAACGATAATATTGCCACTCGTTACATTGTAAGATGAATAAATTCTTTTGATTGTTGCGCTTACAGCGGTGTAGTATGTAATTGAACTACTGGTTTGAAAAACCTGGTTCACATTTAAGATAGCACAATCTGCCGGGCTTAGAAATGTTGGCGACTTTCCGTAGGTATAATTTCCGCCTCCCATGAGCGTAGTCCCAAAATTAGGGTCGTTCTTCTGAGATACCAGTTCTTTATTGTGCGGGAGGTTTAAGCCATGGCCCATTTCGTGGAACATACCACCGATCCACTTTGTGGCTCTGTTGCCCAGCGTGGTATTTTGTCCTAGGTATTGGAGATCAAAGTCTGGGTAATCCAAAGCGTAATCCCACCGACCTGTCCCATAAAAGGGTACACCACCAGGTTCGCCATTCGCATCATAACTGGCTGCTGGCATAATCACCAGTACATGGTCACTCGTAAAATCAGCGGGATGAGTGGCCTTGTAGGCATTAACTTCGGCAGCAACAGCTGTTGATCCACCCTCGTAAGGGTAATTCGCTTTAGGCTGACTACCATTTATAACGATAATTTTTACCTGCTTGGCCGCGGTATCCCTTAGAAGACCAAATGTTTTAAAACCGTACCCACGAGCCTGCATCTGCTCACCATAAAACTGCTGTGCACGCAACAGGATGGCGCCCAATCTTGTTTTCCAACCTGGAATGGTGTCGTTATCATTAGGTATAAAATATACTACGGTTAGGTTCTTGTCGTGATCGCTCGTAAAAACGGGATCAGCCACTAGTTTGGTAACCTGCCCATTTGAAGAACTGCTTTGCGTTTCCGCCATCTTTTTACAGGAGGAGCTGATGAGGGCTGCCAATAGCAAAACTAGTAATGTGTTTTTTTTCATGTTTTTTAGGTTGTCTTAAGTTGTGGTTCAATGTTATTTTGACCAACCAGGGTTCTGCACTAATTTCGGATTGGCTAAAATTTCACGCTGCTGTATGGGGTATAGGTTCATAAACTCCTTAAAAATCCGGTCTTCAATTTTATAAGGAGTATAGGTGAAAGTACTTCCTGTTTTCACGATTTTCATTCCCGTAAATGGACCATTGAATGCATCTTTGGCAATATTCCACCTTCTTGCATCCCAGTATCGGTGGCCTTCGAAAGCAAGTTCTACACGGCGTTCATTTCTGATCCGATCACGCATTTGCGCTTTGGTTAAGCCGGCAGGTAAGTTAGGCATGGTAGCCCTTGTGCGTATTCTGTTGATCGCTGTGTAAACATCTGCAACTGGCCCATCTGCTTCATTTCTGGCCTCAGCGTAGTTCAACAGCATTTCTGCCAGCCTGAAATAGATAAAGTTGTGCTGACTTGCCTGCGCTTGGGTAAGGTTCAGGTTAACATCCAGGTGTTTTTTCATATAGTATCCGGTTAATGAACCATATACTTTCTGCGGTCCATCTAATCCACCATCAAAGGTTTCGATGGATCTGCCCGTTTTAAAAAGTGCACCATTGTAAAAGATGCTAGCTGCCAACCTTGGATCTCTGTCGTTATAGGGGTTGGCAGGGTTGTAGCCGCTTGTGGGGTCGCTAATGGGTTTACCACTGGTTTTCATCTCATAGGCATCAACAAGCGCTTGTGAAGGGTTAATGCCACCTGTACTCCCGTCTATTCCAATAGGGAAATTAGCTGTTTCGAGGCTATTTGAATTTGTTGCGGGTCTGGACCAGATGATTTCGGTAAGGCTTGCAGTATTGCCCCTAAATAAGGCTTCGTAGCCAGCTATACCAGGGTTCAGTGTCATGGTTGGCGTTACAGGTGTAACATCAAAAAAGGGCTTTGCAGCGGTGTAGGCTGCTATCCACTTAGCCGCATCATTGTTAGGGTTATTAATCGCGCTAGCTGCATATAACAATGTTCTTGATTTAAGTGCCTGTGCAGCCCATTTCGTTGCTCTGCCGTAATAGTTTGATACTGATATACTTCTTGGACCTGCAATTAAATAAGACGTAGGTAGTTTAAGCGCAGCTGCATCGCAGTCATCTACAATCTGTTTAACGACCTGATCGTAGGTATTTCTAGCTAAGTCCAGGTCATCGTTAACGCCCAGTACCTGTGTAACCAAGGGCACACCGCCGTAACGTTTTAGCAGTTCTGCATAAAAATAAGCCCTCAGGTAAAGTACTTCACCAATCAGCCTGTCTTTTTGTTCTGTTGCGGTATAACCGTTTATTTTAACATCAGTGGTATGGTCTTTAAGTTTTACCAGATCAATTTTGCTCAAAAAAAGGTTGCATTTGCGAATGCCGGCATAACAGCTGGCATATTTATCATCTGAATTTACGGTAATACCCCAGCTATCGTTGGTGAAACGGTAGCTGCCATTACCCGGGTTACCATGACGCGCATCGTCTGTAGCGGCTTCATTAAATGTTGAAGCAAAATCGGTGTACCCACCAGGTAAAGTTGCATAAATATCGGTTACAAAATCTGTCGCGTAATTGATGTAGCCAAAAACCAGTGTGTCCTGAACCTCAATATCCAGAGGCCTGTCGAGCACACTTTTTTTGCAGGATGTTATGGTGAAAAGCAAGCCGAAGGTTAGGCTTATGCAGATCAGGTTTATTGTCGTTTTCATAAAATCTAATTATTTATGAGGGTTAAAATTCTACGTTAAGTCCAAAATTGAACGATTTGGTTCGTGGATAGCTTCCCAGCCCTGCGCCTAAAAATTCTGGATCAAGGTCAGATGGAAGATCGCTCCAGGTATACAGGTTAAAACTGTTGACGAAAAAGCGTGCATGAGCCAGTTTGACCTTGCTTACCAGGTTTTGTGGAAGTGAATAACCCAGTTCCAGGTTCTTTAACCTCAGGTAACGGCCATTTCTTAACCAAAAGGAAGATGCCTGATAGTTATTGGCGTTGGTACCTAATGATAGCCGGGGAGAAGTAGCAGTTTCTGCAGTAGCTGGTGTCCACCTGCCCAATATAAAGTCGGTAGGTTTATTGCCATCGCTGAATCCCTGCGTGGCAGAATTGAGTATGCTTACGTTTCTGCTGCCAGCACCCTGAAACAGTACCTTTAGGTCGAAACCTTTAAAGGCTAAATCTAAACTTGCCCCATAATATAATTGCGGAAGGTTTGGGTTGCCCAGTTTAACCTGGTCGTAAACATCAACCACGCCGTCGTTGTTCTCATCTTTGTACTTAATATCACCAGGTTTTACAGTACTAAAATTCTGTTTAGGACTATTGTTGATGTCGTTCTGATCTTTAAAGAAACCGATTGAGGTTAAGCCAAAAGGTGTTCCTAAAGCATTTCCCGTACGGTACAGGTAATCGTATGGCTGAATTTGTTCTTCCTGGTTGATGACCTTATTTTTTACAAAAGAGCCTAAAGCATGCAAGGCAAAAGATAAATCACCGATTTTCTGCTTATAATACACATCCCACTCTATACCCTTGTTTTCCATAATACCTACATTAAAGGGTTTGGTGGTAAATCCGCCGAGGCTTGAAATTGATGAGGGGAAGGCGAGAATGTCTTTTCTTCTTTCCATGAAAGCATCAACGCTACCACCAACAGAATGCTTAAGTATTTCGAAATCAGCTCCAATGTTGGCCATTTTATTGGTTTCCCAGGTAATGTTCTCATTGCCCAGCTGGCCTTCTCTTCTTCCTCCGGCGCTTGCAGGATTATTACCAAAGACATAACTGCCTCCGGTTTCGTAATTGCTGAGGTAAAGGTACCTTGCCCTGGCATCTCCGCCGATTCCAAAATCGGTATTGCCAAGTATGCCATATGATGCACGAAGTTTGAGCAGATCGACATAGTCGCTTTTTGCGAAAGCCTCGTTACTGATGATCCAGCCCAAGGCCAGTGATGGGAAGAAACCATAACGTTTTCCCTTTGGCAGGTTTTCACTCCCATTATAACCAATATTTAGTTCGGCCACATACTTTTTATCGTAATTGTAAAAAGCCCTGCCAAAAAAGCCTTGTGTAGCATAGGGATAATCATCACCCGATGGTGTATTTACACTTTGGTTAAAGCCCACACTTGCATCAAGTTCGTGTTTAGTGCCGAATGAGTGCTGGTAATCGGCCTTGGCCCAAAAGATGTTCAACCTGTTCTGCGTAGCCGTTCTCGCTCTTACGGCAAGGGCAACATCGTTACCGAATTTCTGATAAGTGCCGTTCGGCTGAAGTTCGTATGTGGCAAAATCCATAGTTCTGCCTTCGATGTTGTTATAGTTGTTATAATATGAAAAAGCACCGGTTAAACTCAGTCCTTCTATTACTTTATTGAGATTTTGGGTTATGCGCGTAGTACCCAGCAGGTTGCGTGTAGCAATATTGGTATAGCCTGTGCGGGTAATAATGCCATACGGGTTACGAGCATACTGGCTGTTACCACCGATGTTTCCATTGCTGTAAATCATTGGAAAAAGGCCTGAAGGGTAGCGGGAAAGATTTAACCAGATACCATTTGTACCTGATGTTCCGGCACCGGGCGACCTTTGGTTTTCTACCCGTCCGCCCAGATCTACTGAGGCGGTAAGACTAGGGGTGATGGCAAAATCGATATTTGTTCTGAAATTATACCTGTCGAATGAGTTATTGCTATTGAATTGATATACTTCTTCATTATAATCACCATATTTGAAAAGCCCGTCTTGTTTGGCATAACCTAATAATACAAAATAGCGCACGGCATTGGTACCGCCTGAAAAGGTAAGGTTATATTTTTGCTGAACCGCTTCAGTTTTAATCAGCTCTCCATACCAGTTTACATCAGGATATCTATCCATATCTCTGTTGGGGTTATCGTAAGCCGCAATTTGGTCGGTGGTAAACCTTGCAGGCAGACCATCATTTGCAGCAGCTTCATTATACAAATTCATATAATCTTTAGCACCTAAATAATTTTGTGGCGCATTAGGTTTAATAAAGCCAAACTGTGAATAAAAATTAATCTTGTTCTGGTAAGCCACACCTCTTTTGGTCGTTACAATTAACGATTTGTTTGCTCCTGCGATACCGTAGGTGCCATTAGCACTGGCGTCTTTTAAAATGGATAACTGATCAATTTCGAGCGGATCTAGCTGGCTAAAAGTTAATGGTACATTGTCTACATAGGTAGTGATACTACCAAAATTATAAGTATTGGTTCCTCTGATATAAAGTGAGGAACCGTCGTAACCTGGCTCATCACTTCCTTGTACAGTAATTAACCCGGCCATACTGCCTGCAAGAGAATTGGAATTGTTGAGGTTATGGTACCTCGACATGGCTGCACCAGTTGTGGTGCTTATTGCGCCGGGATAATATTTCTTCTGTACGCTGGAATTCCAGGGCAGGGTAAGCGTTTCATCGAAATGTTGTTCAGCTTGGAGAACAATGGCATTATAATCTTTTATCGCTTTAACGGCCTGTTTATAAGTTTGGTAACCTGGCTTGCTGATGTAAATGGTATCTGCATTTTTGTCGCCTATCGAAAAAGCACCTTTACTATCTGTGATAATGGGGTATTTTGATGTTCCTGCATCTACCCGTGCACCCGCAACAGGTTTTCCCGATCGGTCGGTAACGGTGCCTTTTGTTACTTCCTGCGCCAGCGCGCAAAAAGTCATAGAAAACAGGGCAATTACAAATAATAAAGCCTGTTTTTTTATCTTGTTATAGAAATTATTCATCATAAAAATTGTTAGCGTTAGCAATTAATAACCTGGATTTTGGACAATGTTTGCCCCCTTAAAAATTTCTACATCTGGTATTGGGTAGAGGTACATCCTTGGTTGAAACTTTCTAACTTCGAGCGTATAACGGTTGTGGGTAATGGTGCTGCCATTTTTCTCAATCACAAAACCCTGAAATGGGCCGTTATCGGTTTGTTCTGCAATCTTCCATCGCCTCACGTCAAAATAACGCTGGTTTTCAAAGGCCAGTTCTACTGCGCGTTCGTTCTGTATACGCAACCTCATCTGGTCTTTTGATAAACCTGCCGGAAGGGGAGGCATCAATACGGTAGCCCGGTTTCTAACCGTATTAATGGCAGTATAAACCTCAGCGGTGGGTCCACCAACTTCATTTGCAGCTTCGGCAAGCATCAGGTATACATCGGCTAGCCTGATGTAATGATATTTGGTTACAATGGTTCCATTGTCTGGCCTTTGGAATTTTTTTATTGTCATCCCGGTCTGGTTCTGGCTTCCCCAATCCAATCCTGGTAGATTTTTGTTTGAAACATCTCTTGCCCAGAATTCCATGGTATTTCCTCTCCACAAATCACCGTTCCTTAGCACACTAAAGGCAAGGCGTGGATCGCGGTTTAACCACCATTGCTGTTCGTTATAACCTGAACCCGCATCATTGATGGCCAAACCTGATTTCATTTCGAATTTATCTACCAGGTTAAGGGATACATCGTAGCCTGTAAAGCCACCCAGCCGGTTTGGCGGATTAAAATAAGTAGGATCGAAATTTCCTGTTGTTACGCCCGAGCTTTGTTTATACCAGATAATTTCCCTGTTATTTGGATCTCTCGACTCGGTGAAGAGCTTGTCGAATCCACCGGCGTAAAGTGAATACCAATTGGCACCTGCTGTATTTTTGGTGAAAAAGCTGCGCGCAGCATCTAAGGCCAGCTGCCATCGGGCAGGATCTGCTGTTGGGTAGCCCGTTAACTCGTTGCCTGAGCCATTGAATAACGGACTTGCAGCAACCAATAAAACCCTTGCTTTAAGTGCAGCACATGCCGCTGCAGTAACCCGCCCTCTTTCAAGATCGGAAGGTGGCGACCAGGGAAGCACAGTCGCTGCGGAATCGAGCTGTTTCACAATAAAATCTACGCATTCTGCATAAGTATTGCGTTTGATGCCTTTTTTTAGTTCGGCCTGGGCATCAAAATCCTTGATCTGCTCATAATCTATTGGAGAGGTGATTATGGGCATGCCGCCAAAGCGTTTTAAAAGTTCGGTATAAAAGAATGCCCTTAAAAAACGGGCTTCTGCAATATACTGGTCTTTCAGCGCAGGGGTAAAGGTCATCAGGTCTTTATTGGCAAGCATTACATTGCATTTGCGAATTTTCCGGTAATTATCGTTAAGCGAGGCATTATCGGGATTGTTACTGCCGTTAAAAGAGCCTACGTTACTGGCATTTGATGCATAGTAAGCATAACCTGCTTCTGCTTCATCGCACATGTTGGTAAAACCAGTACCAGCTCCAAACTGGTCTGGGCTGCCGGATAGTTCTGAATAGATATTGGCCAGAAAGCCAGCAGTTTGTAACGGATTGCCAAATATGGCCTTTGCATCAACCACGCTTACTGGTGGGGATGATAAAAAGTCTTTTTTACAGCTTACTACGTTCGCTATAACAATAGCTGCCAGAATATATAGATATGCTTTTTTCATTTTTCTTGATCTTTGGGGTTAAAAAGAAACTGTTGCGCCGAAGTTAAAAATGCGCTGTTGCGGATAATACCAGGCCCTAACGTCCCTATTTTCAGGGTCTAAGTAATTTACCTTGTCCCAGGTGTATAAATTAAAGCAGTTGGCATATAACCTGGCATTAGTTAGTCCTATTTTCTGAATCCATGAAGTTGGGAGTGTAAAGCCCAGTTCTGCCGATTTAAGGCGTAAATAACTGGCATCAATTAAGAAAAAGTCGTTATCGACATAATTATGCTGACTTTGGTTAGGCGAAGATGATAATCTCGGGTAAGTTGCTGTAGCTGCCGTTTCAGGGGTCCATCTTCCTAAGTGGAGATCCATTACTTTGCCCTTGTTAAAAAATTCGTAACCAGCTTCCAAGGTTCTGATCATTGAAGTTTTTTCTGCACCCTGCAGGAGCAGGCTAAAATCAAAGTTCTTATAACTTAGTGATAGGGTACCTCCAAAGGTGAAAACGGGGATTAGGGGATTACCTATAGGCACCTGATCGTAAATATCGATTATACCGTCAGCATTTTGATCGATGTATTTAAAATCGCCTGGTTGTAATTTGCCAAGTGGACCTGGATCGAAGGATGATTTTGCCCAGTTATCAATTTCTGCCTGGTTATTGAAAAATCCTGCAGTCTGGTAACCCCATTGCTGACCTATTGATTGCCCCGTACGGCGCATCCAGGGATATTTTGTGCCTGCTTCATCCCTAAAAATAATTTTATTGCGGGCATAGTTCAGGTTTGCTTTAATTGTATAACTAAAATCGTTTATCCTGTTATTGTGCCCCAGTTCGATCTCGTAACCCTTATTCTCAACAATACCAAGATTTACTACAGGAGAGGTTTGTCCAAAAGTGGTTGGAATATTGCCGTATCTGCTTAAAATATTACTGCGCTTATCGTAGAAGAGATCAACGTTTAGCGTGATTTTATTTTTTAGGAATGCACTCTCCAGACCTATGTTGGCTTTGTTTGCCTTCTCCCAGGTGACAGTTGGGTTACCAAAAGCGCCTTCTACATAACCGGTAACTGCACTATTGTTCGTGAGGCCAAATGAGTAACCGGTACCAGTTGCATAAGAGTTTTGAATAAAGAGAAAACGATCAGTTGTATTGGTCTCACTTCCATATTTGTCATTGCCCACCTGGCCATAAGAGCCTCTGATTTTTAATAAACTGATCCATTTGGCAGGCTTTAAAAAACCTTCATTCGAGGCTACCCAGCCGCCCGAAATAGATGGAAAGAAACCATACTTTTTATTGGTAGGAAAGTTTTCTGAACCATTATAGCCTAAATTTCCTTCTATAAAATACTTATCATCATAATTATAAGTAACCCTACTCACGATACCCTGGTAAGAAAACGGCCAGTCATATGCGGCATTATTCCTGATTTTGCGGCTTCTATTACCCAATATCAGACCCGTTACCGTGCTTTTACCAAAAGTGTTGTTGTAATTTAATGAAGCCTCTAAGTAAGTGGTTCTGGCAACGGCAGGATCAAATGTCTGCGAAAAACCCAATGTTGGGTTGTATGAGCCGGCAGCCTCACTATAAATATAAGTGCCATCAGTATTTTTACCCAGGATTTTATATTTTAGGTAATCTGCATAAGAACGGGTGATGGTATGCGTATATTCATTGGTAAAGGAAACATTGGTTTTAAAGCTCAGGCCCTTTAATAGTGATCCAAGTTTATAATCCAATACCACAGTACCTTCGAGTTTGTTGTTGTATTCTTTTGAAAAGCCAGATTGAAACTGTGCCAATACATTTGCCTGCCTAAAATTATAACCATAAGTGCCATCAGGATTGGTAAGCGGTGCACTATTTGGCGGAAAAGCAACCAGCGAACTAAATAGCGTAGATGTTGAAGTAGCCGGACCGTTTCGCGTTTCTGCTCTTGCGGCCAGGTTTGTAGATATGCGCAGGTTTGGCGTAACATCCAGATCTACGTTCGACCTGAAGTTGTAACGACTATAATTCAAATCTCCGTTAAAAGCATTTTCATTCGTACCCGTATGTTTATAAAGTCCATCTTGTGAAAAATAGCTGCCCGAAACGAAATACTTTGCAATCCTAGTACCTCCCGATACGTTGGCATTAAAGTTATATTGCTGTGCAACCGGTTTTAAAAACTCTTTCATGTAGTCTACATCCGGGTAGAGATATGGGTCAGTATGGTTTTTAAAACCATCTAAGTCTGCCTGAGAATAAGCGTAAAAGAGCCCTTTACCTTCATTTGCATAAGCCTCATTTAAGAGCAGCGAGTAATTGTAGGCATCAAGGTAATTTGGCAGGCGGGTAGGCTGTTGTAGTGCATTATTTGCTGTTATACTCACCGTGGTTTTACCAAGGGCACCACGTCGCGTGGTAACAAGAATTACCCCGTTTGCTCCCCTTACACCATAAACGGCTGTTGCAGAAGCATCTTTGAGGATACTGATATTTTCTACCTCATTTGGGTCGATGGTACTAAAAGTACGTTCCACACCATCCACCAAAACCAGCGGTGATGCATTGTTATAAGTTCCCTGTCCCCGAATTAATAACGTTGCTGCATCTCTTCCCGGGTCGCCGGAAGTCTGTTGCCCAATTAAACCTGGTAACCTGCCCACCAGTGCATTATTAAGGTTGGCAACAGGTGATTGTTTAAGTTCTTTTGACGAAACAGTAGATATAGCTGCGGTAACACTGATTTTTTTCTGCTGACCAAAACCTACAACCACGACTTCTTCGAGATCACTATTGTTTTCTTTCAGCACCACATTAATGTTATCGGACGATGAAACGGTCACCTCACGGGTGGTATAACCGGTAAAAGTAATCACCAGTACATCTCCCGGATTGGCTTCAATGCTGAACTGGCCGTTATTGTCAGTGCCGGCGGCTTTTTTGGTGCCTTTTACAGTAATGGTTGCCCCGGGGAGGGCCAGTCCTTTTTCATCAATAATTTTTCCCTTGATCGGTTTGAGAGATCTTTCTCCAGGAATATTGGCCGTGCTTGCTGTAACTGGTACAAAATGTGTATTTCCGTAAGCCTGAAGCCCGGATGACACCATCTGCACAGTTACCAAGCCAGTTAAGCATTTGGTAAAAAATTTATTCATTTGTTTAAAATTGTTTGGTTGGTATTGTTTTACTTTATGGTTTCTAGATCTCTTTCGGTAATTTTTTTATCCCCTTCATCTCTAAATTGCATGTAGGTTTTGGTGTTCAGTGTTGGGAAACCTTCTTTTCTTATTTTTAGTCCGACTTCAGTTAAAGCTTTTTTATCCACGGGTACAATGGCGCCATCTGGATAGGGGCCAATGTTAAGTAGTAAGTTTGCGTTGTTTTTAGCCGTGTTTTCTAAGAGTTTCCAAACATCAGCTGCTGATTTATGCGTTGAATTTTCATCGTAGCCCCAACCTTTATTTTGCATGGTGGTACACATTTCTGCTTTTTTAGTGCGGTTGCTTTGCCAGGCTTTTTCAGCCATTTGTGCAGTTTTTTCTCCTTGTACCTGACGCATCAGGGTGGTTAACGATTTTACTTCATGCTCGCAGGAAATAAAATCTTCATTACCATTAAAACCAGTTTTGTAAGAGACCAATGCCTGCGGCTGCAATCTTTTGATCATGTCATAAATATCCTGTACCTGAAATAGTTCCGGATTGGTGTAGGCACCTCCGATTGGATCGAACCAGAAACCAGCGATGTCTCCATATTGTGTAGAAAGCTCAAAGATTTGGGCTTTAACGGTATTCCAGTAATAAACAAAGTCGGATTTATCTTTAAACCTGATCTCTGGTTGCTCTGTTTGGTAAGCGGGGCGTGCTTCGTTATAATATTTTTTGCTCAAATAGAAGGGATGCGTCCAGTTAATGCCCAACGAATAGTAGATAAACAAGCCCAAACCTGATCTTTTACAGGCCACAACAAGCTCTTTTAAATAATCGCGGTGTGCATTGGCATTCATACTGTTAAATGGATTTGCCTTGCTATCGTACATCGCAAAACCATCATGATGTTGTACCACATAGGTGATATATTTCATTTGGGCTGTTTTGGCCAATGCGACAATACTATCTGCATTAAATTTCTCTCCGGTAAATTTCATCGCCTGTTCTTTATACTCGGCAATAGGGATTTTGCTGTAAAACATATTCCATTCTCCTTTTTTGTAAAAAGTAGATGGTCCCCAATGAATGAAAAGGCCAAATCGGGCATCGTCAAACCACTTTAAGGCTGCTGCGTGCGGATCTTTACGATACAGTTGCTTATACGATTGGAGGTAATTAGGCACCGCCTGTTGGGCAATTGCACCGCTTCCAATAATCATTAAGCATAGCACTGATAATAATTTATATCTCATAGTTTATATTTAATCG
Source organism: Sphingobacteriaceae bacterium GW460-11-11-14-LB5 (assembly GCA_002151545.1). NCBI lineage: Bacteria > Pseudomonadati > Bacteroidota > Sphingobacteriia > Sphingobacteriales > Sphingobacteriaceae > Sphingobacteriaceae bacterium GW460-11-11-14-LB5. The sequence continues at coordinate 366,950 of CP021237.1, forward strand.
TGGTTAGTATCCTGTAAGTAAAATGGCATTGCTTACAGGGTTAAGGATGGGATCAGTTGCTCGGTTAATGTAAATTTATCGCAATAGGGAGGCGATATGTTGCATTTTCACATTGCAAAATAATTGCAAAAGAATGTATAACTTAAATAGCTGTTAGCTAGTTGTTTATGTGTTTATTCTGGTTGCTTATGTACAAGCCTTTGGCATAGCCATAGCCGCTTTTACAGGGATGCCTAAAAAGATGAGATCGTGTAAAAACTATTTTCTGTGCTGAAAATTAAAATTTTTATAAACTGCTGGTTTCTTTGCAGGTCATTATGGGGAAAGAAAGATGCAACTTTTAATCGCTTGCTTTAAAAGCTTTGACCTGTTTTAAGATCCTTTAGCTCCAGGTTTTGAAACTGACCGAGGCCAGCAAATAAGATTTTTACACCCATTAGCTTCCCAATTGGTTTTTTATACTGGGTTTGAAAAACCAATTGTTTATTGATATATAGCTTTACTTTTTTGTCTGCAATGTTTAATGTAACATTTGCTCCAGCGGTAAGATCGTGACCTAGTGCCCTTAGGTCACTTATTTCTCCATCTTTTTGAATTTCTGAAAATTGATAGCTGGCCCAGGCTACGCATTCGGGTTTAATCACATCGATGAAATGTCTATCCACTTCTCCATATAGGTATATATTAAACTGTGAACACCTTACTCCAGGTCTGTTTGCCGAGGTTTTTACATTTACTTTGAGCTTCAGATTATCTGCATTGATAGTTGTTGGCTTAATATTAATATATGATACATAAAATGTTTTATTGGTATCGATTCCTGCTGCTGAAATCTCTGCCGCAGTTGCTCTAAAAACACCATTTTGACCATTAATTTTGGAGTAAACGGAATAAAATCTTGACGTATCTGCAGGTAGGCTCGTTAATATTGACCAACCTTTTGTTTTAAGATAAACTACTGCAGTATCCACTACTACATCCTTAGCATGAAGGGTGGGATAAAAGCGTCCTGGCAACTCATAATAATGATTGACTGCCTGATTGGGCGCGATATTTTTTTTGCGCTTTCTGTCTCCAAAATCTATGGTAAAATCTGAGGGGATATCAGTTCCTTTTCCCTTTATAGCTAAATTGAATATGGCCGAATGTGGTGTTCCACCTTCGGGATTTATACAGATGAGTTTAATCTGTTCAATTTTATTAAAGTTTGGATAGAAAAAATAAAAGCCAAAACCAAGCGATAGAATAAGCAGAAATAATGTCCCAAATAAATAAGCCATCTTTGTTGCAGGTGATTTAGTTACGGGCTCGGTTTCTGGTTCCGCCATTGGCTGCTTTTGGACCGAATCTATTTTTTCGATCTGTAAGGGATTTAATAATTCAAATTCATGCCAATCGCGGTAACCTATAAATTGAGCCAGCGCATCTCTTGTTGCTTTTTGAGGGAAATAACGGGTAGAGGTTTTTAGTTTTCCAAAGATTCTTTTTAGGGTATGATCGCTTAAAGTAACCTTGGTTTGATCGTGTAATAGCTCACTTAGTTTGATGAAATCGCTATTTTTCCACTCCGAAATATCCTTCTTGCCGACCTTAACCGCTACTTTTTTACAACAGATATCCAACTGCTGAAAAAAGACTGAATTCTCCCCTTGTACAGAATCATTTTTCATACAATATAACAGTTTGTTTTTGAGTAAGATATCTTGTACATAACATTGGTTCAGAATTGCATAGTTCCTTAATCAACTTTAGAAGCGGCACCTGCTAAATTTACATAATTGCTCAATATTTCAAAATGATTGAGAAACTAATCAAATAAAACTTTATCAACAAACCAATAACAATTAATGAAGATCAAAAAAACATCCCTGCTATTTGCGGTAACATTGTTTGTATCAGCTCATATTAAGGCGCAGAACCCTAAACCACTACAAGTGAGTGGTATTTACCCACATTTAGCCACTTTTAACGAAGGATGGACATCGGGTAGCAAAAAAACCAGAGATGATGGTTTCGAAAATGGTATTGGTGCCATTACACCCTGGGCAGGACAGTTATGGATGGTCACTTACTCACCGCACGATCCAAAAGGGAGCTCAGACAAATTATATAGTATTGATGATAAGCTAAATGTAACCATTCATCCGGAAAGCATTGGCGGGACACCCGCAAACCGGATGATCCATAAAGAATCTAATCAGCTTATCACCAGTAATTATTTTATAGATAACAAGGGCAAGGTTAGGGTAATTCCATTTTCAGTGATGCCGGGTAGAATGACGGCAACAGCACGCCATTTAACAGATCCGGGAAACATGGTTTACTTTTACGATATGGAAGGCATGCTCTATGAAACTAACGTGCATACACTTGCGGTAAAAAAACTTTTTAATAAGCCAGTACCCGGATGGCATGGTAAAGGTGCCTACACAGCTCAAAAACAATTGGTGGTAGCCAATAATGGGGAAGATGCTGTTTTTAAGCTGAAAAAAGAAAATCTTGAGGCAGGCGATTTACCCCAGAACGCAGAAGAAAAAGGTGTGTTGGCCAGTTGGGATGGAAAGGCATGGAAAATTATTGAACGCCGCCAGTTTACCGACGTAACAGGTCCTGGTGGCATCTATGGATCGCCAAATGATAAAAGTCCGCTGTGGACGATGGGCTGGGATAAACGTTCGGTAATGTTAAAATTATTAGATAACGGCCAGTGGTATACTTACCGCCTGCCAAAAGCAGCGCATACCTACGACCATAGAGGAGGCTGGTATACCGAATGGCCGCGCATAAGAGAAGTTGGCAATGGTAAAATGATTATGGATATGCATGGTATGATGTATGATTTTCCAAAAACCTTTTCGAGAAACAATAGTGGTGGCATTGCGCCTGTAAATAGTCATTTGCGCTACATACCTGATTTCTGCAGTTGGAATAACCAAATCGTCATTTCCACAGATGAGACTACCGTTTTGGAAAACCCAATGGCTGGGCGTGCTCAATCCAACCTTTGGTTTGGGCAATGGAATGATTTAAAAACATGGGGTGCCGCGACAGGTTGGGGCGGCCCCTGGGAGAACGATCAGGTTAAAGCAGGAGTTGCATCCGATCCTTTTTTTACCAAAGGTTTTGAAGAGAAAGTGCTCCATCTCACACAGAAATCAGCTCAAGCTGTCAATTTTACCATCCAGATTGATAAATTGGGTAACAACAAATGGGAAGATTTCAAAACCATTGCTGTTCCGGCAAATGGTTATCAGTATGCCATATTTCCGGCGGGTTTTAACGCCAATTGGGTACGTTTTAAAACCAATAAAGATTGTACAGCTTCAGCATTTTTTCATCTTACAAGCAAAGCACAACAAAGCCAGCCCTCAATGTTTAGCAGTATTGCCGGGATTAACGATCAAACCGCTGTTAACGAAAACCTGATCCGTCCTTCTGGATATAATAAGAACCTGCAGGTATTAAATATTTCAAACGGCAAAAAATACAGTGAAGTTGATGAGAAACTAGCGTTTGTCGCCAATGCGCCAGATAGTACCGCTCAGGTGGAAAAATTATTAACCTTAAAGAAAAACTATACCATTGATGAAGCATCGGTAATTATAAAGGATAAAACAGGTACGTTCCGTATACCTAAAAATGCTGCTGCTTACGAAACATTTGCTTCACGCGATAAACGTGAAACGGAATCAGAGCGCTTTATGTTAAATATTCAGGGTACTTTTTATGAAGTTGGACGTGAATCTGGATTTATTGCTGTTCGCCCGGTTACTACCCACCATAAAAAGATAATTGATTTTTGTACCTGGAGAGGTTTATTGGTATTGAGTGGTACAAAAAAAGATGCTAAAGCCGATGGTAATTATTTTGGCACGGGCACCAATGGCTTATGGTATGGCGGTATTGATGATTTATGGAAGATGGGTAAACCTGTAGGTGAGGGCGGTGTTTGGAAAAATACTGCAGTAAAGGCCAATGAAGCATCTTTACCGTATTTGATGACTGGTTATGACCAGAAAAAGGTATCGATTACTTCTGATAAGGACGTGAACATCACTTTAGAGATCGACTTCGACTTAACAGGTTTTCATCAATATAAAACCTTTGCTATAAAAGCCGGCCAAAGCATTAATTATGAATTTCCAAAAGGCTTTAGCGCGCATTGGGTAAGGGCTATAGCTGATCAGGATTGCCAATCGACTGTAATGTTTACCTATCTGTAGCGAAATGAGCATTAACGAGAATAAAAAAACATGGCAGTACTTGTTTAGTGCTGCCGTGATTGTTGCCGCACTGGGTTATTTTGTAGATATCTATGATCTCTTACTCTTTGGAATTGTAAGGATACCCAGTTTAACCGACCTGGGTTTGAATGAGGCACAAAGATCCATAGAAGGCGCCAGTATTTTAAACTGGCAAATGAGCGGTTTGCTGTTAGGCGGTATCCTGTGGGGTATTTTAGGTGATAAGAAGGGAAGACTTTCTGTTTTATTCGGTTCTATTATTACTTATTCGATAGCCAATTTTGCCTGTGGTTTTGTTCAGGATGTGACCTTGTATAAAGCACTTCGTTTTGTGGCGGGGATTGGTTTGGCTGGCGAACTCGGCGCAGGCATTACATTGGTGTCAGAAAGTTTACCGAAAAAATTAAGGGCTATTGGTACTTCGGTGGTGGCAGGTGTGGGGCTTCTGGGTGCCGTAGCTGCCTATTTTACCGTAGAACTTTTTAGCTGGAGGTATGCCTACTTTACTGGGGGCGGACTGGGGGTATTATTATTGTTTTTAAGGATAGGGGTTTTTGAGTCGGGGATGTTTAAGCATATGGCAGAAAAAAGCCACCTGAAAAAGGGCGACTTCTTATCGTTTTTTACCAATAAAAGACGTTTAAAACTTTATGCTAAATGTATAGGGATTGGACTTCCGACCTGGTACGTGATTGGTATTCTGGCAACCTTTAGCAATGAGTTTGCTTTAGCTTTAGGTATTACCGAGGCCGTAAAACCTGGCCTGGCCGTAATGTGGTGTTATATCGGCTTAGCTGTAGGCGATTTATTGAGCGGAGTAATCAGTTATTACCTTTCATCGCGTAAAAAAGCTGTAGCTATCATGATGCTTTTTACCCTGGCAGGCACTGTAATTTATCTGTATGCGGGGATTGAAAGTGCCAAAGCGTTGTATCTGATGTGTCTATGGTTAGGCTTTGGAATTGGCTACTGGGCCATGTTTGTAACCATTGGCGCAGAACAATTTGGCACCAATGTACGCGCTACAGCAGCTACCACAATTCCAAATATGGTACGTGGTACTGTAGTGCTAATGACGACTTTTTATGCCTATCTCAAACCTGAGGTACTTGAGCTGCATGCTGCTGCTATATTGGGATTGATCTGTTTTGGGATAGGGTTTTATTGCATTCTGACCATACCTGAAACACATGATAAAGATCTCGACTTTACTGAGCCAGAATAAATCCAAATACCAGCAGCCTTTTAAATTCAAAGAAATTAGAGAGAATAATCTGCAATGGATATGATTAGCCATGAGGAATATCTGGAGGCACTCAAAAAAGTGAAGCTTTTTCACCTCCAATTGGAAAAGGAAATAGTAAAAGTGAAAATTACTGATAGCAATGCAGCAGGAAAAGGGATTTTAGAACTTTTAGCGCAGAATGCGAGTAATCGGTTATTTCATGCAGTGAAGTATTTTTTAGAGCTTGAAACCTCCTATCGTAAAATACCCTACCCATCTGCAGAAGATGTTCCAGTGATTTTTTTTACAGAGGAATATACCATAAAACAGTTAAAACCTGTTCGAAACTTGGGTAACAGTACCCTAGTGTTGCTCAACAGCATTTTAAGAAATGCCGGATACAGTACCCTGAGGGAATTTTAGCAACAGCGATAATTTTAGTTATCGCCAACGCCGGATAGTATGTGATAAGGGTTGAGGGTAGTCGGTAGTCTTTTAACAACATCAAATAGGAGAAGAGTGTATATGGAACCAAAATGAGATGGGTACTATGTTTCAGAATGGGTAGGTGTGCCTTTTAAATCGACTGAAAGCCGAAAATATAAATATACGATGAATTTGTACAGATTAGTCGACCAAAATGTTGGAGCAAAAGGGAGTCGAACTTGCGTATTTCGGCAAAAGTGGTTCTTCCCCACTTTTGGTAGTAATTACAAGGATTGAAGGTGAATGTTCGTTAGAAGTTTATGAACATTACGAACCTAATCTTCTCTTCCGCTGACGTATTTAAAGTTATTTCGGTAGATAATAATGCTGATCGGTAAATATATACGAGCAAAGCCGGCAGAAGACATGTCTGTATCCAAAATCTGTTTTTCTTCTTTTCCTAGAAACTTACCACGTATGAAGCCAGCTGTAATTGTTTCTTTCCGAAGGGTCAATTGCCTATTGATCTCAAAAATTTTCATTTGAAGGTCTGTCAAATAGTCATTTAACGACTTTAGATCTTCCTTTTTCCGTTTACTCTACCTGCAAAAATGATCCATTTCTTAGTTCACATGATCTTTCTGCAGTGATTTCGGATCTATTTGCATCAGCATAAATCTGCATGTAGATGGCTTTTCAATTACTCACCGAATCACTCATCTGAACCATGCAAATTCATGCATATTTGAGTATACCGGAAACTAAAAAAGCCTGAAATATCTCTATTTCAGGCTTCAATTTTTTCGGCGGAGAGCGAGGGATTCGAACCCCCGGACCTGTTACAGTCAACAGTTTTCAAGACTGCCGCATTCGACCACTCTGCCAGCTCTCCGCTGCAAAAGTACGAACTTGGCGCAAATCTGCAAATGATTTCGAATCAAATATTTGCATAAATATTTTAAGCGTTGCTAATCATTTAGTTAGCTCGCGTAAAAACGTTCAAAAAAATAAATAAAGGGCCAATATTGGCCTTTTTAAGCGAAATTTTGGACTTCAGCTTTAAGCTAAAGCGCCTGTTTAGGGTAAATTTTTTCCCGATCTACCGATAAAACGCCATTTCCCTCAATTGCAAAACAAACGAGTCCGATTAATACCGAGACCGAAAACCAAAATTCTGAATAGGGTTTAAAAATACCACCGGAAATATTCACAAAGAATACCGCCCCGATGAGTATGGGTAAATTAACCAGGCAAAATATGCGGGTATGGGTGCCCAGTGTAATGGCTAAACCCCCGATAATATGTAGCATGATAATCAGGTGAGCCAGCAAACTTATGCTCACCGCTGTGCCTAAGAAAGCGCCCCTCATTAAATTACTAAAGGCTTGCATATTGATGTAAAAATCAATGCCCTTCCAGATTAAAATAAGGCCTAATAAGATTCTAAAATAGTCTAACCATTTTGGGTGATGGTGATCGCCCCAGTGCTGGATTTTCTTAAGCATGTTCATAACTTCTATATTTTGGTTATGACAATTTACGGAAAAATAAAGAAAATAACAATGCTTAACTCTTTGATTTTAAGGCTTTTTTTTATCGGCGGTTTTACTGTTTACATAGTCGGTAGGCGACATGCCGAACTGCTTGGCAAAGTTTCTTCCAAAGTGCGATTGAGAGCTGTAACCTACCATCTCGGAGATTTCATAAATTTTTAGTACCCCTTCATTTAGAAGTTCGGCAGCTTTTTTTAACCTGGCCAAATTAATCAGTTCATTCGGACTCAGGTTAGAAATAGATTTGATTTTCCGGTATAAGGTTGGCCGGCTCATGTTCATCTTCTCAGCCAGATGTTCTACATCAAGGTCCTGATTGCTGATGTTTTTGTTAATGGTATCCTGTAATTTTTCTAAAAACAATTCATCGGCCTTAGAATAAGCAATGCTTTTAAGGTGAAGGAGGGGAGAGCTGGAGAAATATTCCTTAATCTTATTCCTGTTTTTAATCAGACTGGAAATCTGTACCTGCAGAAATTCTGGCGAAAAGGGTTTTTCCACATAAGCATCGGCACCCAGCTCTAAACCTTCAATTTTAGATTGCAATGAATTTTTTGCAGTAAGCAGGATCACGGGGATGTGGCTGAATTCTAAGGTGGATTTTACTTTTGCGCAAAATTCGAACCCGTCCATTTCGGGCATCATTACATCACTGATGATGAGCTGAACAATTTCACGCTGTAATATGGCTAATGCTTCTAATCCATTTCTGGCCTGTAACACCTGGTATTTTTCTTCCAGATCATCTGAAATGAAATCCAGGATATCTTCGTTATCATCAACCAATAACACTACAGACCTTTCCATATCTTCAGTATCTTTTATGGTATATGTGCCTACAATTTCTTCCATTTTCCGTTCAGGTTAAATTCTATAAGTTGATGGATAGGCAGTTCTAATACAAATATATTAAAATCACGGTCATTAAAATCTAAATAAAGCTCTCCTCTATGCAACTGCGCAAGCGATTTTGAAATCGATAAACCTATTCCGGTTCCTGCCTTTATTTCTGTTTCTTTGCCCCTGAAAAAAGGCTCGAATATTTTATCCTTAATTTCAATAGGGATTCTATGCCCATCGTTTTTTACCATCACCGCAAACTGATCACCTTCCTGTAAGGATAAGTTAATTTGTACCGTGGTTTTTCCATATTTAATGGCATTGTCGATCAAATTGCTGATCATTTTGTAAAACGCCTCTACATCGATATAAGCATGGAGCTTTTTTTCGGGTAAATGCAGGTTATACTTAATGTCGTGCTGTTCGGCAGCGGGTTGAAACTGAAGAAATACATCTTTCAGGATTTCAGAAATATCGGCTTTTACAAAGTTTAATGAAAATTCGCTGGTTTCGGTTTTTCTGAAATCCAATAACTGATTGGTCAGTTTGAGCAACCGATCGGTATTTCGCCCCATAATCCGTAAATTCTTTTCTATCGCAGGTACGGCATCGGCCTGCTTAATCAGTTTCTCCATCGGACCGATAATCAGGGTGAGTGGCGTTCTGATTTCGTGCGCAACATTAGTGAAAAATTCAATTTTAGCCTGATAAACTTCTTTTTGTTTTTCATGCTCAAAAACTTCCATCCGCCTGCTGTTTTTTAGCGCAATTTTTCGGTGGTACCTTCGCACCAGGAAGAAAATAATTCCGCCGGCAGCGATCAGATAAAGCAGGTAAGCCAACGGGCTGAGGTAAAAAGGAGGATGTATTTTAATCAGGAGTTTGGCATTTTTGGTGCTCCAGGTACTGCTTCCTTCAACCAATGCTTTCACTTCAAAAATATAATTCCCCGGGGCAAGTTTGGTGAAATAAACCTTCCGGTTGGTTTTTAAATATTCCCAGTTTTTATAAAGCCCGGTCATTTTATAAGCATACTCTGTCATTTCGGGCGACAGGTAACTTAAGGCGGCAAAATCGATACTAAAAGACGATTGGTTATAGTTCAATTCGATGGTATCGGCATAAACAATCGATTTGTTGGCAACAGAATCAGTCCCGTTTAAACCTATTTCAGAACTGTTAATCTGAAATCCGGTTAAAAATACCGGGGTTTCATAGGTCGTTGCCTTTAAATTGGCCGGATTAAAGCTCACCAGCCCTTTTACGCTCCCAAAATAGGTTCGGCCAGTTTCGTCCTGATAGGCAGAACTGTAGTTGAACTGATCGGTAAGCAATCCGTTGGCTTTAGAATAGGTTTTGCTCAAACCAGTGGTGGGATCGAAATGGATAAGTCCCCTGGTGCTGCTTATCCAGAACTTATTTGCCGCATCTTCTTCAATACGGAACAGGTAATTGCTTGGAAAACCATTCTTGATGCCGTAACGCTTAAACTGCTGTGTTTTCTGATCAAACCTGCAAAGTCCGCCACCATCGGTGGTTACCCAAATTTGTTGTTTGCGATCTTCAAAAATACTATTTACAGTGTTATGGCTTAAACTTTTAATAACTGTTGGATTATTCCGATAGTTCACATAACCGGGTTTGGATAAGTTAAACTGAAATAAACCATCGTTAAAGCTGCCTGCCCAGATATTGCCCTTGCTATCTTCAATAACCGAATCGTAAAAAATAAAGGGGAGGCCGGCAATGGGTTCAAAATCGTCGCGTTTGCGGTTGTAACGATAAATCCCGTTAATGGTTCCAACTAAAATTTCGCCCGACCGAGTTTTACAAAAAGTAACAATAAAATTGGTGCGTAAAGCATTTCCGGCACCTGCCTGATAATGTTTAATTACCTTTTCTGTTTTCAGGTCTAAAACATCCAACCCATGTTCGAAAGTGCCAACCCAGAGTTTGTCGCAGTCAACCAATAAACCGTGGATGTTGGAATAAGCAATGCTCCCGGGTTTTCCGTCCGGTAAAAAGTGTTTAAATAACCCTGTTTTGATGTCGAGTTTATTCAGTCCGGCATCTTCCGTACCGATCCAGAAATTCCCGTTAGCATCTCTGGTAATTTCCCTTACATCACTTCCGCTAATCGAATTGGTGCCTTTTTGCGGAAAGTATTTAGTGAACAAAGATGTGCGACTCGAATAATAATTCACCCCTCCAAAATAGGTGCCTGTCCAAACCCCGCCTTCACGGTCAAGGCAAATGGTATAAACGGCATTATCACTTAAAGAATAATCATTGTTATATTGCTTTTTGATGTGGATAATCGTTTCGTTTTCATCATTATAAATGTATATGCCCGATTCTGTGGCAATCCAAAACTCATGAGCTCCTGTTTTTTTGATGTCCCGTACAAAAATTGGCGTTTGGTCGTCATTTAAGCTGAGTATATTTTTTGAGGCTAAGGTAACCGGATTAAAGAGTTTAACCCCTTGATTGGTGGTGCCGACCAATAAATTGCCATTTTCGGTTTCAGCAATTCTCGATACCCAGCCATATTCGGTTTTGGCATTTTTTCCATTGATATTAAACTGTTGAAAATTATTTTCCCTGGGATTGTATTTTTCGAGCGTTCCTTTTCCGGTACTGATCCATACACTACCATCCTTTAAAACCGTTACCAGCGAGGCATCGAAAGGTGCATTATGGGTAAAAGCCTGTATTTTCCTGGTACGCTTTTGATATAGGTATATTTTGAATGAAGATAAGATCCATAAATTTCCACGCTGATCGCTGGCCAGATCGATAATCCGCATGCCTTTGGTTTCTTTGATGATGGCGAAGCTTTCTTTTGCAGCATTGTATTGGTATACGCCATTATTTGTGCCTACCCAAAGGCTTTGTTCCTGATCATGGTGCAGCGCATAAATTAAATCGTTGCCTAAACTGCCAGCCTGATCCGGATCGTGTCGGTAGGTTTTAAAAGAATAACCGTCTAAACGGTTTAAGCCATCTTTTGTGCCAAACCACATAAAGCCCTTTCCATCCTGTACACTGCAAAACGCTGTATTGTTAGAAAGCCCGTTTTCTACCTGATAATGCCTGAAATAATAGGGTTGCGCCCAAAGCAGGTGTACCGTAAACAATAGGAATAAAAGGGCGAAGAGTTTTTTCAAGATATCTTGGTCAGCTGCATCAAATATATTAAAGAAATGCTTTGCTTTCAGGCTAAATTGAATTTGAGCAGATTAGTAGAAAGATTGAGACAGATCGTTGTATGGGTAAAGAATACTTTTTCTAAACTGCAAACTGCCCACTGCAGACTGATTTGAACGCTATCCATTTTTATAGACCTGAAAACTGCGAACTGTTAACTGATATGGGCGTTCCCCAATCCCGTGAAATACGGGAAAGGGTCGGGCTTTTCAGGGCTGCGCTTCGCTCCGGTACCGATGAAGGATCGGTACTGAACCCTTACAATCCCTAACGCAAAAAAACCGTGTACAAATCTGTAAGTCTGATTTCAATATTGCTACTGGCCTTTGTTAAATAAACCTGATAGAACGATCCCGACGTAAAAAGTCGGGAGAAGAGATAGCAGGGCTTCCTCGAAAGGTCGATTTCATAGAAAGGTCGTCATTTCGACTGGAACACAGTGGAATGGAGAAATCTTTGGACTATATTAAAAGATCTCTCCACTACGGTCGAGATGACGATACTCAGCGTTGACGACCACCTTAAAGTAACAGCTGTAATACAAATCGAGACAAAATGAAGAAAGATTGATACAAATGCGTATCCCTCTGAAAAGCTAAAAACCGAATCTTTGGATAAGAATTAAATAGAACTAAATCCATTTACTTCTATAACTAACCAAATCCCTAACCTAATATGAAAAGAAGTTTATTCTCTTATGGCGGCTTTGTCCGCCTGGATGGGTACCTGCTTCAAAAAATGTTTTTGAAACGCAAAGTCCTCTCCGTTATTTTTACTTCCATCACCTTAATTTTACTTTCCTTTCAGCTCAGGGCTCAGGAGCAGACAGCCGTTACCGGAACAGTAACTGATGAAAAGGGCGAAACGGTTGTTGGCGCCAGTATTAAAGTTAAAGGTACCAGCACGGGCGTAACTACTGATGGCAATGGAAAATTCAGGATTCAGGTAGCCGATAAAAATGCCACACTGATCTTTATTTACGTGGGTTATGTTAATCAGGAAGTTGCATTGGCTGGCCGTACGCAAATCAGCGTTCAGCTTAAGCCATCTAATAATGACCTGACGGAAGTTATTGTGGTGGGCTACAATACACAGAAAAAGGAGGCCATTACAGGTGCTATTTCATCAATCAGCAGCAAAGACCTTGAAAAAGTGCATGGCGGTTCTACCGTGAGCACAGGTTTGGCAGGAAAGTTACCTGGTGTATCTTTCAGGATGCCTGACGGAAGGCCGGGTTCGAGCGCCAATATCCAGATCCGTAACATGGGTAATCCACTTTATGTTATCGACGGTATTCAGCAAGATGCCGGCCAGTTTAATAATATTTCACCTAACGATATCGAAAGTATCAGTGTGCTTAAAGATGCATCGGCTGCGATTTACGGTAGCAGGGCATCAAATGGTGTAATTTTGGTAACCACCAAAAGGGGAAAAAATAGTACACGAAATACCTTTAGTGTTGATGCTTATACTGGCTGGCAGAACTGGGTACGTTTTCCGGAAACGACTGATGCTTACCAGTGGAAAGTAGGGCAGGCTACTGCAGAAATGAATCAGAACGGATCAACCAGTATTACCCAGGCCGAACTGGATAAATGGAAAGCAGGTACAGAATATGGTTACCAGAGTCAGAACTGGAAAGATATTATTATTGCGCCAAACGCACCACAAACTTCAGTAAACTTAAGTGCTTCGGGTGGAAGTGACCGGGTAAACTATTACTTTTCGGCTACCCGTTTAGATCAGAAAGGTGTATATGGAAAAGCAAGAGAATTCGATTTTAACCGGACCAATATCCAAAGTAATATCGAGGCTAAAATAACCGACCGTTTTAAGGTGGGTATGCTCATCAACGGGCGTATCGAAAGCCGCGACCAGCCAGGCGTACCGGGTGGAGATGATTACTGGGCCGCCCGTTTTGCTTTGTTGAGAAACAGACCTACTGAACAGGCTTACGCCAATGGCAATCCAAATTACCCGAACGATATCGGTCACAATACCGAGCAGTTTGCTGTACAGAGCAAAGCTCTAAGCGGTTACTGGAAATCAGACTGGAGAGTTTTGCAAACCAATTTATCGGCCTCTTATGAAACGCCAATAAAAGGTTTGGAAATAAAAGGTTTATATTCCTATTACATTGCCGATAACGTAATCAATGGACATGAGTACACTTATAATGTATATACCTATCATCCGGAAACAGGCATTTACGAAGAAAAAGTAGGCAGTTCAAATCCTTACAGAGAGCGCAGAAACGAAAAAGTATATACCAATACCTATCAGCTACAGGCGAATTATAACCGCACTTTTGGCAAACATACGGTAGGCGCTGTATTGGTGGCCGAGCGTTTAGACCGTTTTAGAACCTATACCTTTCAACATGCGGTACCACAGACTAATATTTTGCCTGTGCTGCAGTTTGCCGATATGGATGGGCAGGATTTTGCTGATATACAGGAAGAGCAGGCCCGTATTGGTTATGTGGGCAGGTTAAACTACAATTACGACAATAAATATTACCTGGAGCTTTCCGGTCGTAGAGATGCTTCATGGAAGTTTGCGCCAGATAGACGTGTAGGTTATTTCCCTTCAGCATCAATTGGTTGGAGAATTACGCAAGAGAAATTTATGAAATCGCTTTTGGGTGAAAGCAATATCTTAAACGATTTGAAACTCCGTGCTTCTTACGGACAGCTTGGGGATGATGATGTGGGTATCGATCCTTTTGCCTATATCCCAGGTTATAACTACAACCAGGGCAGTGTGATATTGGATGGAAAAAACATTACCACTTCAAGGGATAAAGGTCCTATTATCAATAACCTGAGCTGGTTTAAAAGCAAAATTACCGACATCGGTCTGGATTTTACGATGTTCGGCAGTAAACTTTCCGGAACTGCAGATTATTTTTATAGAAAACGTTCTGGTTTACCGGCCATTAAAAACGACGTCATTGTTCCAATAGAACTAGGATATCCTTTAAATGTTGAAAACCTGGAGAGCGATGCACAGTTTGGAGGTGAATTCTCTTTAAACTACAGAGATAAAATCGGTGAGTTTAATTACAATGTTGGTGGAAACATTTCCATTAGCAGAAAGAAACTTTTAGAAAGATATAAACCACGTTTTGGCAACTCATGGGAAAATTACAGAAGTAATGGTACCGATAGATATGCCGATATTTTTTGGGGCTATGAAGTAACCGGTCAATTCCAGAGTATCGATGAGATCAATAACTACAATGTGAATATTGATGGAAAAGGCAACCGTTCTTTATTGCCGGGCGATTTAATTTACAAAGATCAGAATGGCGATGGAATTATTGATCCTTTAGATGAGAGACCAATAGGATATACCACAGCAGGGCAACCAAATGTAGGTTTTGGATTTACCATTGGCGGTTCTTATAAAAACTTCGATTTTACGGCCGATTTTTCTGGCGGTGCCATGTATTCCTGGAACCAGAACTGGGAACAGCGCTGGGCATTCCAGAATGGAGGGGCTTTGCTGCAGAATTTTGCTGACGACAGCTGGCATCGTACTAATCTCTATGACCTGAACAGTCCCTGGGTGGCTGGTAAATATCCTGCAATCCGTTTTAATGACCGCGATCATAGTAACAACACCAGAAATTCGACTTTCTGGTTGCACAACGTGAGGTACCTGAGGGCGCGTACACTTGAGATTGGTTATACCCTGCCAAAAAGATGGGCAGAAAAAATCAAGATCCAGAATGCAAGGGTATATGTAAACGGATACAACCTCTTCTCGATCGATAACCTGAAAGATTATGGTGTAGATCCTGAAATTGCAGACGATAATGGATTGCAATATCCACAGAATAAGTTTTTTAACATCGGTCTTAAATTATCGCTATAACATGAAAACGACTAATCAAATGAAAAAATATATATACACATTTGCTGCCATTGCATGTTTAAGTTTTGCGCAGTCATGTAAAAAAGATTCTGAGTTTTTAGATAAACAACCCACCAGTACCTTACCCATTGATGCGGTATGGAAAGACCCCAATCTGGTGCTTACCGTAGTTGGTGATCTGTACGATCGTTACCCTGATTTTCAGCGCATCGAATCGTGGTGGCTTTTTGCCGATTTTGATGAGGGTTTTGCTTCAGCAAGTGGTGACTATGGTCGCCACCAGAATTTGGAATACGGATATGATGCCTGGAGATACTGGGATATGGGCGTTTACAGGCTCATAAATGACCTGAACCTGTTTATTAAACGCGGGCAGGAAGCGACCGCTTTAAAAGCTGAAGACCGCGACCGTTTTTTAGCCGAAGCGCGTTTTATCAGGGCTGGTGTATACTTCGAGATGGTAAAAAGAATGGGCGGTGTTCCTTTGATTACAGTTCCCCTGGCCTACGATTATAGCGGCGATCCAAGTTACCTGCAATATCCAAGGGCTAAGGAATCAGAAATTTATGATTTTGTGATTTCAGAATTGGAAGCCATTAAAACCATACTTCCTGATAATGCGACCATCCAGAGCAGGGCTACAAAAGCTGCGGCGCTGGCCATGGAATCCAGAGCTGCTTTATACGCTGGTTCGATTGCCAAATACAGCAATGCTCAATTAAGCCTTCCGGGTGGAGAGGTTGGCATTCCTGCGGCAATGGCTAATGGTTATTTTACCAAAGCCTTAAATGCGGCAAAAGAAATTATCGATGGCGGTAAATATTCACTTTACAAAAAGAACCCAAACCTATCCGATAATTTTGCGGCCCTTTTTACCGATAAAGGCAGTAATCCGGAGGTGATCTTTGCTAAAGATTTTAAATTGAAAACCAATAAGGTTCATGGTTTTACCATCGATAACCAGCCGCGTTCTTCTGCCGAAGAAGCACAAGGTGGAAGATTAAACCCATCATTAAATCTGGTTCAGTCTTTCGAAAAACTGGATAATACCTATGCCTCTTTGGCTTCGGTTGATGGCAGTGGAAATCCGGTTTATTATACTAACATCACAGATATTTTTGCTGACCGCGATGCGCGTTTAGCCGGAACGGTAATTCTCCCTGGAACACAGTTTAAAGGGAAAACGGTAGACATCTGGGCGGGCTACCAATTAGCCAATGGTACCATCATTACCGGAGATAATTTCGGGCAGAGCAAAAAAGAGGTACTGCCAGATAATCCGGCATCGGTACAGGTGGTGGGAAGAGATGGCCCTGTTGATGGTTTAGAATTCAGTGCGCAATCAGGCTTTTACGTGCGTAAATATTTAGATCCTGCTACAGGTTCGGGCCAGATTGGGACCCGGAGCGATGTATGGTGGATCCGCTACCGTTATGCAGAAGTATTGTTAAATGCTGCCGAAGCCGCTTTTGAACTGGGTGATGCCGCTACAGCAGCCAATTATATCAAACCGGTAAGAGACCGTGCAGGATTAACCGTTGCATTAAGTCCGGCAAATATTACTTTCGACCGTATCGTACACGAACGAAAAGTAGAATTTGCTTTTGAAGGACATCAGCTTTGGGATATGAAACGCTGGAGGCTGGCCGACAAGGTATGGAACGGCAACAACATGTCGGCCGCCGATTTTATCAATGCAGCCAATATTGGAAGCGCAACGCGCACCAGTACACAGGTGTTTGGCTTGTGGCCATATAAATACTACAACCCGGGTAATGCCAATCACCTGAAGTATATTTTTAAGGTCATTAAACCCAGCCGTGTTACCGCGGCACACCGCTTCCGCATCGGTAATTACTACTCATCTATCGGGCAGGATGTACTTAACGGCAATCCGAAAATTATCAGAAACCCTAATCAATAATCATATATAACATGAAAAATAGATTTTATTTCATCATAGGGGCAATTATAGCCATGTTTTTTTCCTCTTGTAAAAAGGATAATTACGAGGCACCTGCAGCCGATTTCACAGGCAGGATCGTATACAAGGGCGAAGCCATTAATGTTCAGTACGGCCAGGTAAACTTCGAACTTTGGCAGTCAGGCTTTGGTAACTACTCCGCACTTAACGTAAATGTAAGTCAGGATGGTAATTATTCAGCTAAATTATTCGATGGGAACTATAAACTAGTTTTCTCACCCAACCAGGGTCCGTTTTTATGGAAAAAGAATGCCGCAGGTAAACAGGATACCCTGGCGGTAAACATTAGCGGGAACAAGGTAATGGATATTGAAGTCATGCCTTATTACATGATCCGCGGTGCTAGCTTAACTGCCGCTTCCGGCAAAGTGAATGGATTCTGCAAACTGGAAAAAATCATCACCGATGCCAATGCAAAGGATATAGAAAGTGTATCGCTGTATATCAATAAAACACAGTTTGTAGACGGAGGCAATAACTTGGCAATACAACAACTCACCGGAACGGCAATTGCCGACCTGAATAACTTAAATATGAGTGTAAATATCCCTACGATTGTACCGGCACAAAATTATGTTTTTGCCAGAATAGGGGTTAAAATTGCAGGAGTAGACGACCTTATTTTTACGCCTGTTACTAAAATAAATTTTTAGTTAATGACAGTATCCACAAAAAAAAATCGTCATCTCGACTGTAGCGCAGCGAAATGGAGAGATCTAATAGATTTAGCTTCGCTGAGCACTACGTGGTTCTCGGCTACGTTGCACTCCGCTCGAAATGACGATCTCTTAAGTTGATATTTATACTTTAAAGTTTCGTCATTCCCGCGCAGGTTGGGAATGACGATCAATCGAAATATTATTGATATCAATATCTTACCTTTAATTAATCATGATTAAATGAAATATCTTTTTGCCTTTTTTTTATACTGCTTCGTATTTTCTATTGGTAAAAACGCATTTGCCAAGCAATTAAACGATACCATTTACCTGGCCGATCCAACTATTTTTTTAGACAAGGGTATATACTATTTATATGGTACCAGCGGCGATGAAGGCTTTATGGTTTATGCTTCCCGCGATCTTAAAAACTGGACTAAACCGGCCGGAAAAAATAAGGGATTTGCCTTAAAAAAGGGCGATGCCTTTGGAACTAAAGGGTTTTGGGCACCACAGGTATTTAAAAAGGGTAAAACCTATTTCATGGCTTATACCGCTGATGAACAGATTGCTATTGCCCATAGTAATAGCCCAACAGGTCCTTTTGTTCAGAAAGAATTAAAAGCAATATCAGGTATAGGGAAACAGATCGATCCATTTGTATTTACCGATACCGATGGAAAAAACTACCTCTATCATGTAAAGCTTGATCAGGGTAACCGGATTTTTGTAGCAGAACTGAAGCATGATTTTTCAGATGTAATCCCTGAAACAACAAAATTTTGTTTATCAGGAACTGAGCCCTGGGAAAATACGGCAAAAACCGATTGGCCGGTAACCGAAGGCCCAACGGTTCTAAAAAAGAACAATCTTTATTATCTTTTTTACTCCGCAAATGATTTCAGGAATCCGGATTATGCCGTGGGTTATGCTACTTCAGGCTCAGCTACAGGACCTTGGTTAAAATATACAGGCAATCCGATCATCAGCAAAAAGACCTTACAGCTAAACGGAACCGGTCACGGAGATTTTTTTACGGATAAAAGTGGTCAGCTGCAGTATGTATTTCATACCCATTACACGAACCACAAGGTATCGCCGAGGGCAACCGCTGTTGTCAAAGCGGCTTTTGTAAAAGATAAAAATGATCGCTACCATATGCAAATCGACGCTGAAAGTTTTCGGTTTTTAAGGCAAAGTGTTGCAAAAACATTCTAGGGTTAAATTGATTGCATTTGTAGAAATATTGAGATGAAAATGAATCGGTTTAAGAGAAGAAATTGCTTTTTTTAAGGATTGG
This sequence comes from Sphingobacteriaceae bacterium GW460-11-11-14-LB5, assembly GCA_002151545.1. Lineage (NCBI taxonomy): Bacteria > Pseudomonadati > Bacteroidota > Sphingobacteriia > Sphingobacteriales > Sphingobacteriaceae > Sphingobacteriaceae bacterium GW460-11-11-14-LB5. The sequence goes on from CP021237.1 coordinate 386,267, forward strand.
CGAATGCCACTAATCGAAAAACATAAAAGATGTAAAGCTTTAAAAATGAACGCTTTGAAAATAAGATATTTGCTGAGTACTTTATGCCTGTTATGGGCAGTGGGCTTGCCTGCACAAACATTTACCAACCCTTTATTGCCATCCGGGGCCGATCCTTATAGTTATTATAAAGATGGTTATTACTATTATACCCATACCACTGGCAACCGGGTAGATCTTTGGAAAACCAAAACCTTAGATGGCTTAAAAGATGCAGAGCGGAAAACCATCTGGCATGCACCTGCAGGCACCATGTATAGTAAAGAAATCTGGGCACCGGAAGTCATGTTTTTAAGAGGCAAATGGTACGCTTACTTCGCTGCCGATGATGGAAGAAATGAAAACCACCGCATGTATGTTTTAGAAAATGCTTCAGCCGACCCCATGAAAGGCGAGTGGGTATTTAAAGGTAAAATTGCCGATCCAACTGATAAATGGGCCATTGATGGGGATGTAATCGATTTTAAAGGCCAGTTATATATGATCTGGTCTGGATGGGAGGGTGATGAAAACGGCAAACAGGAAATTTTCATCGCCAGGCTTAAAAATCCATGGACGGTAGAAGGAAAAAGAGTGAAGATTTCTACACCAAAATTTAACTGGGAAAAAATAGGGGATTTGGGTGGAGGAGCCCATGTGGATGTAAACGAAGGGCCTCAGTTTTTGCCGCATGGAGATAAAATATTTGTCATTTATTCAGCCAGTGGCTGTTGGACAGATTTTTATGCCCTGGGTATGCTTTCCGCGTCGGCTAAAAGCAATCTGCTCGATCCTGCTTCCTGGGCAAAATCTGATCAGCCTGTTTTCCAGCAGTCGCCAAAAGACAGCATCTACGCGCTGGGTCATAACTCATTTTTTAAATCGCCAGACGGAAAAGAAGACTGGATCCTATATCATGCCAACGATAAACCGGGTCAGGGTTGCGGAGGTTTCCGCTCACCCCGTGCCCAAAAATTCAACTGGAATACCGATGGTACACCAAATTTTGGAACTCCGGTAAAAGCAGGACTGAGCATCACCTCACCATCAAACCGAAATAAATAATAATCAGATAAATACCGATATGAATTTAAAAAACTATGCGCTTCTTGCTGTACTGAGTTTGAACATCAGCCTGGGTTTCGCGCAAAAAACAAAAAAAAGTACTGAGCCTGCAAAAGTTTGGTCAGTAGAAAAAGCCAATGCCTGGTACAAGGAACATAAATGGTTAACAGGTGCAAACTACATTCCTTCCAATGCCATCAATCAGCTGGAAATGTGGCAGGCCGATACTTTTTCACCCGATCTGATTGATAAAGAACTGGGCTGGGCCGAAGGAATTGGTTTTAACACGCTGCGTGTATTCTTGTTCAGTAAGGCCTGGAGTCAGGATCCTGAGGGTTTTAAAAAGAGAATGGATCAGTTTTTAACCATTACCCAAAAACATGGTATTAAACCGATGTTTGTCTTTTTCGACGATTGCTGGAATAAAACTTCAGCCATTGGTAAACAGCCGGCACCTAAAACAGGTGTTCACAATTCGGGCTGGTTGCAAGATCCCGGTGATCCTGCTTTTAAAGAAGAAGCCAATTTCCCTGAACTCGAAAAATATGTAAAGGATGTACTTAGCCATTTTGCACACGATAAAAGAATTTTACTTTGGGATTTGTACAATGAACCCGGAAATAGTGGAAAGTTAGAGGCTACCATTCCCTTGTTAACCAAAACCATCAGCTGGGCAAGAGCAGTCAATCCCGATCAGCCGATTTCTATCGGATTGTGGAGCTGGGGTTTCGAAAAGCTTAACGAAATACAGCTGGCCAACTCAGATATTGTAACCTACCATAACTATGAGGCACCAGACTGGCACCAAAGAACCATTGATCTGTTAAAAGCCAGCGGCCGGCCACTGATCTGTACCGAATATATGGCCCGATCACGCAACAGCCGCTTTTCAAACATTTTGCCTATGCTAAAAAATGAAAATGTTGGCGCCATTAACTGGGGATTTGCTGCGGGTAAAACCAATACCAAATATGCCTGGGATACCCCGCTTGCCGATGGATCTGATCCGATTGAGTGGTTCCACGAAATCTTTCAGCCCGATGGCACCCCATACCGCCTGGATGAGGTAAACCTGATTAAAAAACTCAATAACAAATAAATTTTTTTCAGTAGGAAGATCCGAAGAATGGATTCATAAAAATTATTGTCAGTCTGAGCGGAGTCGAAGACCCTTAGTTGAAAATTGAAATATTTGTCTTTCCAGAGGCTATCATTGATAAACCCCAATAGAATAGTCGTCATCTCGACTGTAGCACAGCGAAATGGAGAGATCTATCTAGACAGATTTCTCGACTGCGTTGCACTTCGCTCGAAATGACGGTAACTATGGGGATTTTAAGCGTAAATTAATTGCTGTCATTCATATTGACTTTTATGAAACAAATAAGCCCTCAGGATGAAACTATTCTTTGCTTAAATTAAAAACATTGCCAAACCCAACCTTAACACACAAATTTAAACCAATGAACAAAAAAGTATCCATCCTTATCTCGCTGCTGGGGCTCTCGTTATCCCTTTCCGCGCAACAGGACAAATCGTGGTCGATGGTAAAAGGGAAAATCTCTTCACCATGGGCACAGGAAGTTAATCCTAAAAATGTTTTGCCAGAATATCCACGCCCACAGTTCGAGCGTGCTGGTAACTGGAAAAACTTAAACGGACTTTGGGATTATGCCATTTCCGGAAAATCGCAACAACCGGCAATCAATCAGGGTAAAATTCTGGTTCCTTTCGCGGTAGAATCTTCACTTTCGGGTGTGGGCAAAACCGTTGGTAAGGATAGCCTGCTCTGGTACAAAACCAGCTTTACCGTACCGGCCAATATGAAGGGTAAAGAAATTTTGCTTCATTTTGGCGCGGTTGACTGGAGAAGTACCGTGAGCATCAACGGTAAAGTGGTAGGTAAACATGAAGGCGGTTTCGATCCTTTCAGTTTCAATATTACGCCGTTTCTGAACAAGAGTGGAAACCAGACTTTAACTGTAGAGGTCTGGGACCCTACAGATGAAGGCCCTCAGCCAAGAGGAAAGCAGGTGAAAAAGCCTGAAGGCATCTGGTATACCCCGGTAACCGGTATCTGGCAAACCGTTTGGATTGAAGCGGTAAATAAAGTACACATCGATCACCTTAAAATAACACCAGATATCGATCAGCAAACGGTAGCGGTTACCCCATTTTTAACAGGCGCTGGTACTGGCGATCAGGTTAAGGTTTCGGCATGGGATGGCACTACGAAAGTCGCTGAGCAGATTGCTGATGGTAACGGTGCAATCAATTTAAAAATTGCGAACCCTAAACTTTGGAGCCCTAAAAATCCGTTTTTATACGATTTAAAAGTTGAACTGATTGCTAAAAATAAAAAGGTAGATGAGGTGAAAAGTTATTTTGCCATGCGCAAAACCTCAATGGGCAAAGATGAGAATGGTATTCAGCGTATGCTGTTAAACAATGAATTTGTTTTTCAGTACGGTCCGCTAGATCAGGGCTGGTGGCCAGATGGTCTTTACACTGCACCAACGGATGCAGCCTTAAAATTTGATGTCGATAAAACCAAAGAAATGGGTTTTAATATGATCAGAAAACACATTAAGGTAGAGCCCGCACGTTGGTACTACCATTGCGATAAAGCGGGTATGCTGGTTTGGCAGGATATGCCAAGTGGCGATTTGGGTAATGGCTGGGAGAACCGTCCGGGTATTTTAGACCATGGCTCAGATCAAAACAGAAGTGCAGAATCTGAAGGCTATTATAAAAAAGAGTGGAATGCGATTATCGATGCGCTTTACAATGTGCCTTCAATCGTCGTATGGACACCTTTTAACGAGGCCTGGGGCCAGTTTAAGACGGTAGAAATTGCCAAATGGACGAAAGAGAAAGATCCTTCAAGGCTTGTAAATACGGCTAGTGGAGGTAATTTTCATCCGGTAGGCGATATTATCGATCTGCATAATTATCCACATCCGGCTATGCCGAGCCCTGATTATTTTGGGAAAGATTATGTGCTTGTGCTTGGTGAGTTTGGCGGACTTGGCCTGCCTATTGATGGCCATGTTTGGCAACAGAAAAACAACTGGGGTTATCAGAGTTTTAAAAACAAAACCGATCTGTTTAACAAATACGCCCAGTTTATGAAACGTTTGGAAGAATTAATCCCCTTAGGACTTTCTGCCGGCGTGTACACGCAAACGACCGATGTGGAAGTAGAAACCAATGGATTAATGACCTATGATCGAAAAGACATTAAGTTTTCGGAAACACAGATGAAAGCATTACATGATAAATTGTACAATATTAGGATTCCAATTAAAAAGTAGATTCCTATAAATGCAATTTGTATTTAGCGCTAATAAAAAGACCGCAGCATTAACTTTCTGCGGTCTTATATGTAATAGGCCCTACTAAATAACTCCTCTGACTATAAATATTAGAGATAAATCTTAATTCAGATAAGTTAAACGATAAAAATTTAATTCATCTTTTTAAAATAAAAAACAGGTTTTGGCATTTCATCTGGCTGTGAAACCCAACCTCCTGATAGTTCTTTATCATTTAATAAAAGTATTCGAAAACTATTTCGATTCGATTGTGCACCTACAAACGAATAAAAAAACTGACCACCAACCTGACTTTGGTTTATTAAATAAGCGTTTGGTAAGCAATACCACTTGCTTTTATTTGTGCGATACGAAATACTTGAAAAATCGAATATTTGTCCTTGCATCAAATCGATTTCTTTATGTTTCTGCGAACCATTAAAATTTCCGTGTGAAAATTTCCATCTTCCAATTAGCAGGGATCTTATTTCGGCAGTCTTCAAGTTTTGGTTTGATTTATTATAAATGGCTATGCCGAAAGGCCATGATATCATCGCAAGACCAATACAAATAATAGCTATAATGATGATCTTTTTCATTTGGTAGTTTTAAGTTGCTTAAAATCGATTCCGTCAAGTATTGAGGGTTGTGCATCTTTGTAGCGTACTGTTAAAGATTCTGATGAATCAGGAAAAGAGCGCTTATTATCTTTTAATTTTTTCAAAATCTTGTTTTCAAATGCTTATTAATCTTGATTACAGTAAATAGAATCAAAAAATAAATATTGCTAAAATAAATTACACTTTTTATTAAAATGGCAATTTGGAAGAATTCTTTTCTTTAATCAAGCGATTATCAAAATACACATATGGATGTTCCAGGTATGCGCTGCTATATTCTTACTTCAAAGGACTAAATTTTGGCTATTGGCCTTACAGATTATCATTACTAAAAACCATCCCTACGGTTCATTGCTGATACGATAAAATGAACAGGAAATTCTATCTTAGTTAAGTTCAACTAAAAAGGCTTAAAACAAGTCAGAATTAACGATTTGAAATAGTCGATCTAGTTATATGCTAGCCAGGAAATGTTTCAATAGTGGTTCAGGTTATTTCATCACATAAAGGTTACAATGAAAAAATATTTATGCTTCGCATTTTTAATCTGTGTCGTTACAGTCAATGCTTTTGGTCAGGAGGCTGCCCGTATCCGCGAATATAAGAAGGCATTTAAAACTTATCCCTTTTCTGATCCTAATCCAATTCCTTCGTTTACCCACATTTATCCTTATTTCCGCTACGATGGATTTACCGATAAACCCGTACAAAAAGAATGGAAAGTTATTGAGCTGGAAAATGCCTATTTAAAACTGACCATCTTACCAGAGATAGGAGGAAAGATATGGTCGGCCATTGAAAAATCGACAGGAAAATCTTTCGTTTACGATAACCATGTGGTGAAATTTAGGGATATAGCCATGCGCGGCCCCTGGACCAGTGGTGGAATTGAGCCGAACTATGGCATTATGGGGCATACACCTAACACGGTAACGCCGGTAAACTATTTGACCAGAAAAAATGACGACGGCAGTGTAAGCTGTTTTATTGGGGTACTGGATCTGCTAACCCGGACAAACTGGACAATGGAAATTAATCTGCCCCGGGATAAATCATATTTTACCACCAAATGTTTCTGGTTTAATTCAACACCTGTTGAGCAGCCCTATTACCATTGGATGAACACGGGGATAAAGGTGAGTGGAAATTTAGAATACATTTATCCGGGCACCCATTATCTGGGGCATGAAGGCGAGCACAGCGACTGGCCGATAAATAAGGAGAATGGTAAAGACATTTCTTTTTATGATAACAATAATTTTGGTGGGTATAAATCTTACCATGTATTTGGCAAATACACTGATTTTTTTGGGGCTTACTGGCATGATGACGATTTCGGAATTGCAAGATATTCTGGTCACGATGATAAGGCAGGTAAAAAGATATGGATCTGGGGACTCTCAGATCAGGGCATGATATGGGAAAAGCTGTTGACCGATACAGATGGTCAATACTCCGAAATCCAATCCGGAAGATTATTCAATCAAACTGCTGATAAGAGTACCTTTACGCCATTCAAACATAAAAGTTTTTCACCTGGCGCGGCTGATTTATGGACAGAATACTGGTATCCTGTTTTAAAAACGAAAGGTTTTGTAAAAGCCAATGAGTATGGCGCATTGAATGTGAAACATGAAAATGGCTGGTTTAAAATTTATTTGAGTGCTGTACAGCAGATTTCAGAAACACTAAAGGTGACGCAGGGAGGGAAAAATATTTATGATAAAAAAATAGCAATCGCCCCATCCAAAACTTTTACTGATTCTATAAAAATGGATGTGAATCCTGGAGATCTGGTTGTTACTTTAGGCGATAATAAGCTGATTTACGAGTCTAAACCGGATGCCTATAACCTGAGCCGCCCGCTTGAATCGCCCAAAGATTTTAACTGGAATTCGGGCTATGGCCTTTATTTGCAGGGTAAGGCGCTGATGGATCAGAAAATGTACGCCGCTGCAGCAGAAAAATTAAAATCATCGTTAGCTAAAGAACCTAATTTTTTACCCGCATTGGTTAAAATGGCCGAATTAATGTACCGCAATATGCAGTATGCCGAAGCTTTAAAAGTGATAAAAAAAGCATTAAGTATGGATACGAATGATGGTGCAGCTAATTATTATTATGGCATCATCAATGCAGAAATGGGCAATGTAATTGATGCTAAAGACGGTTTTGATATTGCAAGTTTGTCCATTGAGTACAGAAGTGCAGCTTATAATGGTTTAGGTAAATTATATCTGGTAGAAAAAAACTGGAACAAGGCAATGGAGTATGCAGGCAAAGCGATTGATTATAACCGTTTTGATATTGCTGCACTACAAGTACAGGCTATTGCCCTTCGCTATCAAGATAAAAATGCTAAACCGGTATTGGATACGATTTTGTCATTTGATCCACTTAATCATTTCGCACGTTTCGAAAAATATCTGGCAAAGCCTTCAGCAGAAAACAAAACAGCATTCACTTCAATGATCCGCGATGAGCAGCCAACCGAAACCTTTTTAGAATTGGCTGTTAGTTATTACAAAAGCGGGTGTTATGAGGAATGTGAAAAAGTATTGAACCTGGCGCCTACAAATGCTTTGGTAAATTATTGGCTGGCATTTTTGCAGTATAAAAAAGGATTGTCTTCCTCTCTACTATTAGAACAGGCCGATGCTACCTCTCCCGCATTTGTATTTCCGTTCCGATCAGAAGACCTCGAAGTATTGTTATGGGCAACACAAAACAGCAAAAGCTGGAAACCAAAATATTACCTTGCCCTTTTATATAAAGACCGGAATAACATCACTGAAAGCAAAAAGTTGTTTACCGCATGTGGCGATCAGCCAGACTTTGCAGCTTTTTATGCCGCCCGTGCCGCAATGCTAATGGGGAACTCAGATCTTGCTGATCTTAAAAAGGCAATTGCATTAGATAAAAATGACTGGCGTTACATTAAACTATTGGGCGATTATTACATTAGCCATAAGCAGAATGCGCTGACGGTAATTGAACCTTATTACAATGCACACCAGGACAATTATATCATCGGTATGTTGTATGCAAAAGCGCTGTTGCTTAATAAGGATTACCGAAAATGCACTGAACTTTTATCAAAAATCAATATCCTGCCGTTCGAGGGGGCTACAATCGGGCGCGAACTATATCGGGAGGCAGAGCTGATGCAAGCCATTGAAAGGATACAACATCACGATTATAACACCGCAATTACTTTCATTGATGAGGCAAAGAAGTGGCCGTTGAACTTAGGGGTGGGTAAACCCTATCCGGAAAATCTGGATGAACGTTTAGAAGATTGGATGAGTTATCTGTGCTATAAACAAATGGGAAAACGAGCAGCCGCAAAAGCCTCTTTACAAAAGATTATTCAGTTCAAATCTAAAATTGAGAATACCGTGAATAATTTTATCGCTTCCAATCATCTGGCAACGGCCTGGGCACTTGAAAAACTTGGAAAAAGAGCAGAAGCCAGCAAATGGCTGAAGGGGCAGGTTAAACAATATCCCGACAATAAAATAATAAATTGGTGTTTGCAGGTATTCGAAAATGAACAATTGCCGAAAACCGACATAGATGATGCGGGAATACGCTTACTGGAAAAGCTAAAACCGTTTAAATAAAGTTACCACAATGCAAATGAAATAGGTCTGCATTTGCTTATGGAATAGGGAAGCGTGTTAATGCGCTTCCTTCCAATCTTTAACTTTTAATTCATCACCAACACGTATTGTACCTAAATGATGATGAAGCAGGTTTTGTCCGAACATGATTTTTTTGCCTGCTGTACGGTAACCGGCCAGCGTTCTCAATGGTTCCTGGCCTTTTTCGCCGGTTTGCTGATCGATCGTGATTAATACACATCTTGCACAAGGTTTTACCGCAGAAAACAGTACCTCGCCAATATGAAAACTTTGAAAACCGTCCTCCACATGAGGCTCGCCACCCGTAAAAACAAAATTTGGACGGAAACGGTCCATCAGAATGGGTTGGTCTAGCTTGTTGTTAAGGCCATCAAGCGAAGACTGACCGATAAGCAAACAGGGATAACCATCGGCAAAACTCACTATTTCATCATTCAAAGCATAATCACGGTCTACCCATCGTTTTTCAGTTAAAGGCATTTTTACCAGTCTAACCTTAAAGTTCAGGAAATCAGAAAACCAGTCGCTTACCGTTTTATTTACTTCAAGTGCTGTAGCGGTATCGTTCCAGATTACAACTGAAATTTGCTCCCCGGTATCTTCATCCAAAGAAAAGAATATACTTTGCTCAGGTAATTTTTTATGGGAAACTGTTAATTTACCATCGCTAATATTTACCTGCAATAGTGCCAGTTCAAAGTGTTTCCTTTGGGTAATAAAGATACCTTCCTCGTCAACAAGCATCCATCTTCTATCATATTGCAGGCCCCTTTCTTCGAGTTGCGCTTTTTCAAGGCGTATTCCACCCAGCGATTTGATGGGATAAATATTGATTTCAGAAAGGATAAACTTGTTCATGCTTTAAAGATAAATACACTTTTTTGATTTATCCTACTGGTTTGGACAAATGAAAAGTCATTGTTCTTCAGTACGGCCTAAAGTGTCTTTTATCCCTTCAAAATTTGAATAAGATCATCATTAATATAAAATACTTCTCTACCATCTTTAGCTGCACTCACTATTTTTGCATCTTCAAGTTCTCTGAAGTATTTAGTAAGTGTCGTTCTTGAGCTAACACCAAGCAGATCTCCAATAAATTTAGGTCTAATATAGGGCTGGCTGAAAATAGCTTCATTAATTTCTTTATTATACCATTTGATCTTGGATTTTCCATAAGATAGGGTAGCTTCCATCTGATTCAGAATACTTATGATCAACTGGTTAGTTAATACAGCAGTTTTTTCTACAGCATCAAGCATATATAGGAGCCAGGGTTTCCATGAACCTCTCTGGGTAACTACCCCTAGGTGATAGTAATAATCATCTTTGTTTAGGATAATGTATTTGGACAGATATAATATAGGTTGTTGTAATAAATCTTTGTTGACTAAATATAAAAGGTTTAGAATTCTTCCAGTTCTTCCATTTCCATCGGTGAATGGATGTATTGCTTCAAATTGATAGTGGGCGATGCACATTTTTATCAGTGGGTCTGATGGGTACTTATTATCATCGTTTAGATATTCAATCAAATTGTCCATTTTTGCTTCAATTATGCCCTCTCCTCTAGGTGGGGTATATACAATCTCGCCTGATCTAAATTGACTTTGCCCTCTTCTGATCACTGTTAAACTTTGTTGGGGCCTGAAACCTGCCGTTGTATTTTTAATCTGTCTGAATGTACTGATGATACAATCCTTATCTATTTTTCCGTTTATTACAATCAGTTTATACCCTTCCCAAAGTGCCTCCCGGTACCTTAATACCTCTTTCGTTGCGGGCTTAATGTTATCTTCTCTAAGCGTATCTGAAACGGCCTTATATAATTCATCTTCTGTGGTGAATATATTTTCAATCGCGGTTGAGGTTTGTGCCTCCTGTAGTGCAATAGTGTTGACTAACATTGTTGGATTGGGCAGGCGATAAAGGCTGCTATTTGTTGTAGCCAATGCTCTTGAAGCTGTTACTAATTTTTTTAAAATATCTATATCCTCCTCAATACTTTCTAAAGGAGGTAAGAGTGGGAGATCATTGAAAGGACGTGTTCTATCATATACCATAAATGTTCATTTTTATTATATCCTTAAGCGTATGTGTATAATATTAATTATTAATGGACAGACTTTAGGCATGTGTTCATATTTTACGAAATATTGAACATATCACAAAAATATGTAATATTTTGAACAGAAAAGCATAATATGTTCATTTTTTTAAAAATAATGAACATATTATGCCATTTGGTGTAGATTACTGACTTTATAATTCTTTTAGTCTATAATATTTGGATTATAAAATGTCGATGTTGTTCTGCTCAAACACCTCAAATATCTGCGCATTGATCATGCTTCTTGTGAGATCAGCTTTAGAAATATCCTTACACCAGAAATAAATGTTGATATTGCTGTTGAGCTTACTTATCGGGCTGATCATAATGATCGGTTCTTTGCTGATAAAAACATTGCTGTTCTCTACAATAATTTCTCTGATCAGGTTTACCACTTCAGTTGAATTAAAGGGTTTGGCAATTGATAAAGAAATATCTACCCGCATCTGGTTATTACTCAGTGTCCAGTTGATGATGTTGTTCGATAAAATGGAGCCGTTAGGAATAATAATTTCGGCGCCTTCGTCGCTAAGTAGGGTACTGGCGCGTACGCCGATTTCCTTTACCCTTCCTTTTTTATTGCTCAGTTCTACAATGTCACCTATTCGGATCGTCTTATCAAAAATAAGGATAATGCCCGATACAAAATTGCTTACGATATTCTGTAAACCCAAACCAATTCCCACACCTAATGCACCCAGGATCACCGTTATTTTATCGATTGGCAGTCCGGAGGCTGCAACGGCGATTAAAAAGCCGCCAATTAATAACACCAAACGGGTAACCAGTAATTTAGATCGCTCTCCTTTGTTATCATCAAAGCTATCATCGCCGGTATCGCCAAAGAAATAAGCAATGTATTTCTGCAAAAAGTTGGCAATCCAGATAATACCCAAAAACAATACAATGCCACCAAAAGTAAAAGAGAAACTGCCTATCGTTCTTTTCTCAGTCAGGATTTCCATTACCGATTCATACAGCCCGTTAAAAATATTCAGGTTGGTAGTAAAGATGACAAACCAGATTAGGGTAGCGCCAATACCCGTGAGCCTTTTAAGTCCGGCAATTACTGGCTGCCAGTCGAAATATTCCGGAAATCCCTTTCTGATCCTGCTGCTTTTCATCTGTAGCAAAAAGGCTTCTACCAATACTTTGGCCAGGATGGTTAACGATATGGCGTTTAAAAGCGAGCTTACCCCGGCAGAATAAAAAATCTGCGTGAGGGTAAAGCGGCCAAATAGATTACAAAAGGTAGCTATGATGGCAAAGACAACATAAATAAAACCCGTGGTCAGGATCATTTTATATCGTTTGGTTTGCTCATCGAGCATTTTCCATACCATAATGCCATAGGCCACCGAACTGGTCGTGAGGAACAGCAGGAGCCAGCGCTGGTATCTTGGTGGCATACCCAAAAGGCGTAAAAAAACCGGGGCAAGAAGGAGTACCACAAATATGCACCAATAGTAAAATAACTTTGCGCTTAGCTTTTTGCGGAAAAATACCGTGAGCAAAATAGCCAGTATAATCTCCACCGCTTCTATGTAAAGTGCAGGCGCCCGCAGATCAAAGATTGGCGCCAGTGCAAAGAGCATAATAAAGGTGATGAGGTAAGGCTGCGGACTGATCAGCGAAAAACCATCAAGGGTTTCTAAACGGCCACGCTGTTTTACACTTCTGAAATTGAAGAATACCCAAAAGAAAAATATGGTACAGGTGAACAGCAATAAGAGCCGGCTGCTTCGGGTATATACAAAATAATAGCCTGATATTTCCTGCTCTCCTTTGATAAACCTGCGAAAGCCCATGCTTTTATTGGCCCGTTTGTTTACCGATTCCCATAAGTAACGGCGCTCTTTACCAAAAGCTTTAATGCTCACCGCATCGAGCTGACTATCGGTCAGGTACATTAACTCTTTAATATTGATCAGGTTAGAAGAGGTTCTGGCCTGCAGGTTGTTAATTGATAAGGTAGTTGTTTTCAATAAACTATCCATCACTATCCGTTTCTTCTTTAACTCTGCAAACTGATCTTTAAACATCACCTGTATGGCAGGCACCGTAAATATTTTAATCAGTACGGTATCTTTACGCAGGTTCAGAATCTCGGTTTTTAAAGCCCGTAGCTCCTTTTCATATTCATCAAGGTCTGATAAACAATCTTTGTTATTGCCTTGTAGTTCTTCCAGCAGGGTTTGGTCCATCTGCAGGTTTTGCAGGTTTGGAGACCTGTCACTTTGTGTTAAACGGCTTTTAAGCAGTGCCAGTGCAGCTTCATCCTGCGTTAAATGTGCTTCTATGGGCTTAAGTTTCTTAAAAGAGCCAACAGTAACCGGAACTTTATTAACGGTTTCAAATACTTTTTCCAGATGCGTGAGATAATCACCCCTGGTCAAGGTAGCAGAATCGGAAAGAATAGCTACATCCTGACCTTTATCTTGCTGCGCAAACACATGAGCAGAAAAAAACAGGATAAAAAGTAACGATATGGAGTTCCGGATGGCCGGGTAAAAAGAATTTCGTGTTATCATCTAGCTTAAGCAGTATTGAATATTATCTTTTATTGAAAATATGGGTTTTCAAAAATAGGGATTAGAATTGATTTTCTGAGCGTATCACTTCGGCCACATTCTTTGGCCATTTCTTAAATTGCCTTACTGTAAAGCGAAATCAGTTTCAGATCAATGGTGAAGTTATGTGCGGATAAGACCAAAGGAAGACTTATTTCTGAACAAAAATTTCAACAAAAAAAGGGCGGCAAAATATTTTTGCCGCCCTTTACTAATATTGTGATGAACTTATTTTGCTAATGAAGCTGTTTGTTCTGTACCAGTTACTGGAGAGCTCATTTGTGTTTTCAATGCTGCAAACCTGTCAAGATTCAATTTTGGAGTGCTTCCCATTACTAAGATGTGTTCTCCTGTAGCTCCGCTTAATTTTAAATCGGCACGGCCTTCAATTACAGTATATAAACTTTCTGTATCTGAATCGATTTCAGCAACCGCATTTCCTTTTAAGAATAACTGTAGGTATTTAGCATCTAATTTACCAGCTGTTTTTACTACTGCATTTTCAGAAGCCTGTACTCTGTAGATATTGTTTACATAAACAGTAATCTTAGCGGTATTTCTATCTGCCGAACTAATTTTTAATGCATGTCCATCCTGGATTACTTTTACTTTACCAGTGTTATCATCATTGTAGCTTACGCCTTCTTTTTCTCCTTGTATCAATGTAATTTCTACATTTCCACTTACGATAACCTGGCTGATGTTTTTAGGTGCCGACATTTTAACTGGCTGTTTTTCGCCTGCCATTACACTTGTTGAGAAAATAGCAGAACTTAAAACGATAGCTGCTAATACTGATTTTGTTAGGGTTTTGATTGAGGTTTTCATAATGCTGTTATTTATATTTTTAATTAATATTTTGTGATTGTTTTGTAGATAAGACGCCACTATGGGCAAAACGTTGCAGCAGAAAATGCTCAATTATACCAACGCAGTGTAATTCTCGACGAACAGGTTTAAAAATCGGGCGAAAAGGAGTTCGTTTTTAGAGATCATTCTGGTTCGGGCGAGAATTCTCCCAATGATTTGGGATCAACATGGTAATAATAGGGGCTATCAATAATTGCAGGGCAGACCTGAAATGATCAGCGGTACAACGATGAATCTTGCATCCTGCCGTGATAACTTATGGTGAAAGTTATTTCAAAAGCGCTACGACTTTTAGATGGGATATATGTGCGCTGGTGGCAAACATTTTTTTATATTCCCTGTTTGTTTGAAAAGAGCTGATCTGAGGTTATAATTAATTAATAGATTTAGGCTTTAAAATTTAAATGAATGGCTAAAGTAAAAAAGCAGTCGGAAACGCGCTCATCAGGTACAATTCCTAAAACACTTACTGGTATTTCCGGACTTGATGAAGTCACGCTGGGGGGACTACCCTCGGGAAGGCCTACACTTGTCTGCGGCGAAGCGGGTTCTGGGAAAACACTTTTTTCCATAGAGTTCATCGTAAAAGGGGCACTGGATTATAACGAACCCGGCGTATTTATGGCTTTTGAGGAAAAAGCTGAAGAACTTAAAGCGAATGTAGCCTCACTCGGATTTGATCTGGATCGCTTAGAAAAGGATAAGAAAATAAAGTTGGATTATGTACACATCGACCGTTCGGAAATAGAAGAGACCGGGGAATATGATCTGGAAGGACTTTTCATTCGTTTGGGTTATGCCATTGACAGTATAGGTGCTAAAAGAGTTGTGCTGGATACCATCGAGAACTTGTTTTCGGGGCTAAACAACGCTGCAATATTACGGGCAGAGATCAGGAGGCTTTTTCAGTTTCTAAAATCGAAAGGGGTTACTGCAATCATCACAGGGGAGCGCGGTGGAAATGGGCTCACCCGTCAGGGACTGGAAGAGTATGTGTCAGACTGTGTGATTTTACTTGACCATAGGATTATTAACCAAATCTCCACCAGAAGGCTTAGGATTGTAAAATACCGCGGATCGGTTCATGGAACCAATGAGTACCCTTTCCTGATCGATGATGAAGGTATCTCGGTACTTCCGGTTACCTCTTTGGAACTGAATCATGAGGTTTCTTCGAAAAGCTTATCTTCAGGTATTCCTGCACTTGACAAAATGCTGGGAAATTCTGGCTTTTATAAAGGAAGCAGTATATTGGTTTCAGGTACGGCTGGAACGGGCAAGACCAGTATAGCGGCCACATTCGCCAATTCTACCTGTGCGCGAGGCGAAAAATGTCTTTTCTTTGCTTTCGAAGAGTCCCCAAAACAAATTATCAGGAACATGCGCTCTATTGGTGTTGATCTTCAAAAACATGTAACCAAAGGGACCCTGGAGTTTTATGCTTCACGCCCTACTTTATATGGCCTGGAGATGCATTTGGTGGCAATTCACAAGGCGATCAAAAAATTCAAACCCTCCGTGGTTGTGCTTGATCCGATCACTAACCTGATCACGATAGGATCTGTAAGTGAGGTGAAAACCATGCTTGTGCGTCTGATCGACTTTCTACAGGCTGAGCAGATTACGGTAATGTTTACCGCACTTACCCTCAATACTATCGTGAACGAACAAACCGACGAGGGTGTATCTTCGCTTGTTGATGCATGGTTATTGATCCGGGATATCGAGAGTAATGGGGAAAGAAACAGAGGCCTGTATATCATGAAATCAAGGGGCATGAAACATTCCAATCAGATTAGGGAATTTGTCATTACCGATCAGGGGCTTAACCTGATGGACGTATATCTTACCGAGGATGGTGTGCTTACCGGATCGGCAAGAGAGGCACGGGTATTGCTAGAACAAACCGGTGAAGTGATCCATGCACAGGCAGTCAGCCGGAAAGACCGTGAACTGGAACGTAAGCGGAAAGTTTTGCAATCAAAGATTGAAAGTTTAAGGTCAGAATATGAATCTGCAGAAGAAGAGCTTAATAAAGTTTATGTAGAGGAGGCCTTAAAAAAACAGATTATGGGCGAAACCATAAGCAAAATTGCCGACATGCGCAGGGGAAATACGGGTAGAGAAGAACAAAATAGAAATAAAAAAAAGAAATAAATAGTGGGTAAAGCATACGAACTCCGGCTGTATGTAGCCGGTAAAACGAGTAAATCGGTAGCGGCACTGGAAAACCTGAAGAAGCTCTGCGAAGAACATCTGAAGGGAAAATATAGCATTGAGGTGATCGACCTTTTGGAAAAACCACAACTGGCTGAAGGTGATCAGATATTTGCAATTCCGACACTGGTGAAAAAAGTGCCTGAACCCGTTCGCAAAATTATAGGTGACCTTTCAAATGAGGAAAAGGTTTTAGTGGGACTGGATATACGTACAAAGGTTAATAATTAATGATGTCTACAGGAAATCCAGATCATCCAGATAGTACCCCAAGCGCAGAATTTTTTTCGCTTAGGCTTTTCATTGCAGGTGCATCACCGGTTTCCGCAAGGGCCATTGTTAATATCCGTGCAATCTGCGAGGAATTTATTGCCGGCAGGTACGAGCTGGATATTATTGATGCACATCAGCAACCCTTACTGGTACAGCATGAGGACGTTACCGCCATTCCAATGTTGATCAAAAAATCTCCTCTTCCTACCAGAAAGCTTATCGGTGATTGTTCCGATCGTGAAAAAGTATTGAAGGGCTTGGGTATCAGGTATTAAATTATGCAGAAGACAAGTGAACATATTCAGCTTGAACGTGCCTATGAGGAACTTCGTCTCCAGCTGGAAGAAGCGAACGATATCATCCAGGCCATCCGCTCGGGGGAAGTTGATGCCCTGATTGTAAATGGTGAAGATGGACATCAGCTCTTCACGCTCAAGAGTGCTGATCATACCTACCGGATTTTTATCGAACAGATGACCGAAAGCGCACTCACCCTTGATGGGTTTGCTCGGATATTGTATTGCAATTCGCAGCTGGCCAGGCTTTTAGAACTACCTTTAGAAAAAGTTATCGGCCGAAACTTTTTGACATTTTTTTCAAGAGAAGACCAGGCGATTGTACAAGAGCTGATTAATAGTGCCTGGCAGGCAGATACTAAGGCAGAAATCAATATTATAAGCAGTTCAGGCATCTATTTGTCCGTACAGCTTTCTTTGAAAGTGCTTAATCTTGATGAAGGTACCGCGCTAAGTGTCATTGTTACTGATCTGAGTGAGTTGAAGAAAAACCAACTGCTTTTAGAAACCAGGAATAAGGAGCTTGAAGCAGCAAGAAGAACGGCTGATGAACTTAATGAAAATCTTGAAAATACCGTTAGGCTAAGGACAAGAGAACTGGAAGCGATCAATGAAGAGCTCGCGGCAGTTAATGATCTTCAGACAGAAATCAACGATAAACTCAATGATGCACTTCACGCCTTAAAGGAAAGTGAAGATAACCTGCAATCGGCCTTCGATGCCGCTGAGCTGGGTAGTTGTAACCTGGATATTAAAACAGGACGGGCAGAAGTGTCACAAAGATTCAGGGAACTTTGCGGCATGCCTTTGGAAGAAGAGGTGAACCGGGCAATGGTGCTGGCTTGCGTTGATACCGAATACCTTTCCGATCTCGAGCAGGCTTTTCAGGATTGTATCAATCTTAGAAAACCATTGGATTATACCTATCCGATCAGGCAGCTTATTTCAGGCGAGCGCCGTTGGGTAAGAATAGTTGGCAAGGCTAAAAAAGGCAGTAATGGCGATTTTGACAGCATTTATGCCGTGCTGATGGATGTAACAGATCAAAAACGCGATGAACAGCGGAAGAATGACTTTATTGCAATGGTGAGCCACGAACTTAAAACACCGCTTACTTCCATGAAAGGTTATATCCAGGTTATGCAACTGAAAGCCAGAGGTAATCAGAATGGCTTTGAAGATAAAGCCCTGCAGCGAGCTGAACGCCAGGTGAATAAAATGACAAGCATGATCAATGGTTTCCTTAACCTGTCACGTCTGGAGTCAGGCAAAATGTTGATGGATTTTCAGCCCGTAGAAATGTCTGTACTGCTTGAAGAAGTGCTTGAAGAATATATGGCCACAGTAAACAGCCATAACATAAAATTTGCCTTCCAGCCAGGGTTTTTTGTGAGCGTGGATAGAGACAAGCTTGGACATGTGGTTAATAACCTGATCAGCAACGCGGTGAAATACTCACCTGTGGATAGTGAAATAAGTGTAGACTGTTATCTTGAAGGTGAGACTGCCGTATTCCGGATTAAGGATCATGGAATGGGAATAGATGAAAACGATATTCCAAAGCTTTTCGAACGGTTTTACCGGGTAGAAAGTAACCGGATGAGCACTGTTGCCGGTTTTGGAATAGGACTTTATCTGTCTGCGGAGATTATTCACAGACATGGCGGGAAGATATGGGCAGAAAGCCAGATAGGAAAGGGATCTGTTTTTTATTTTAGCTTGCCTTTAATTAATTCTTCCATAAACCTTTAGGCTTAAATCATAGCACTAAAATTTAATTGATAGTTTCTCCGAAACAAGAATATTGTTTTTGTAGTACTCGAAAAACCAGCTTCCATTCTTTTTTAAAACGACGCCATTTGCACTCCCATTATTCGAAATATAACAATCCTCTGCTGAAGTTTTGAGTAAGGTCATTACAATTTTAGGCGTCGCGTCTATCAGTTGATAGCCATTGCTGATGGGTTGTGCATATAATAATCCTTCTTGTTGTTCTGTTTTGACAGCTACTGGCTCATTAACGGGTACAGGGGCGGTTTTAGCTGCTGTATTTACCGTGGCTGGTGCCGGGCTGGTAACCACAGTCGGGTTGCCCGCTATATATTTAAAATCGTTGAAGGAGGTGAAAGCATCTCTCAGCGCCAGATTATACGAAGTTTCATATTCTTTTTCCCTGCTTTTGCCTGCCTTGCTTTTGATCACTACAGCGCCCTTACAATCTTTAAGCAAAAGCGTAAGGTTGGTCACAAACATGCTGTTGTTTTCCTGCAGTTCTACAATCAGGGCCTTGCATCTATCGCCTGCAATTTCTTCAGGTATCTCCGAATTATCAAAATATACCGTAAAACCTTTCTCCTCAAAAAATGACTTGGTCAGGGTATTTAAGCCATATTGATTAACCTGCTTTAAAAAATTGAATTTCTCGGGCACGATAATGTATTTGTAATTGCCTGCATTAGACTGTGCCTGTACAGAAAAAGAGATGGCTAAAAGGATAATAAAAAGATACCTTTTCATAACGGTTAATGGAGTTTGGATAAGATTCCGCCTCAATTTATAGAATGAAACGGAGAAAATCAAATTTTATGCTCCACATCCAATATTATCTAGAAATTAGCTGCAGATTTGTTATCATTGAGCTGGCCAAATATCTTATTGACATGAAAATCATCCAAACCAACCAGAAAACCCATCTGTTTAAAGAAATCGTAATACGGTATTGAGGCTTCATTGCTCGCCGCTAACCCACCATACAAATTAAATGTTGATCCCGATCGCACAGACAAAATAACATGAATAAGTTTCTTACCATACTGTTTTTGATAACACTAAGCCGGTTTGTACAGGCAAAAGAAGTTAAGATTTTGAGCCCGGACAAAAAAATACTGGTGACCCTCAATACAGAAATGCATAATAAATCTGCATTAAACTATAGTGTTATGTTTCAGGGAAGTGTAATAATCGCTGCATCACCGCTTGGGCTTGAACTTGAAGGAGAAGATCCTTTGTCTGCTCATCTGGAAATTGTTTCAGTTAGCCAAAAACTAGTGAATGATACCTGGAAACCGGTTTACGGAGAGAAAAATATATATGCTGATCACTATAGGGGACTAACCATCCGGTTTAAGGAGAATACAAAACCTTTTCGTTCTTTTTCGATGGATTTTCGCTTATATAATGAAGGATTGGCCTTTCAATATAACATCGATAACAAGAAACCGGTAACGATTACCCGTGAGCTTACTGGTTTTCAATTTACCCGGGATCATGCTTCGTGGATAGCCAGGGAGTCGCAGGCAAGTTATACCAGGGAGCGTGTGAGCAAAACACCAAACGGTACTGAGCGTCCTTATGTGATTGAAATCGATCCAAAATGTGTGGTAGCATTGGGTGAGGCTGCTTTAACTGACTATGCACAAATGAAATTTGACCGTTCTCCAAAAGACAGCTTGTTGATAACAGCAGCACTAAAAGGAAAATCGGTTTTTGATAGCAGTTTTTCAACACCTTGGCGTTATGTAATGATTGCAGAATCACCAGGCAGACTATTAGAAAATAACTATTTCATACTAAACTTAAATAAACCATCTTCATTGAAGGATGTATCTTGGATAAAACCTGGAAAGGTAATCCGCGAGGTCACTTTAACAACAGCTGGAGGCAAGGCCTGCATAGATTTTGCTGCCAAACATCATCTCCAGTATATAGAGTTTGATGCCGGCTGGTATGGTCACGAATATGATAACGCATCCAGCGCGCTTGCCGTAAATGTAGACGCTTCAAGGTCTCCAGGTCCATTGGATCTAAAGGAAGTTATTGCTTATGGAAAAAGCAAAGGTGTTGGGGTAATCCTCTATGTCAATCAAAGAGCGTTAACAAAACAGATCGATACAATCCTGCCTCTGTATAAATCCTGGGGCGTGGCAGGATTAAAATATGGCTTTGTAAATGTAAATTCACAGCAGAATATGAAATGGCTTCATGAGGCCATCAAAAAAGCAGCAAATCATCAACTGATGCTGGATATTCACGACGATTACCGCCCAACAGGTTATTCGAGGACTTATCCGAATTTAATGACCCAGGAGGGCGTGCGTGGTGATGAAGAAAGTCCTGATAGCAAACAGGCATTAAGCACCATGTTTACCCGGATGCTGGCTGGTGCTGCCGATGCTACAAATTGTTATTTTGCGCCAAGGGTAGATCAAATGGGCTCGCATGCCTCGCAAATGGCGAAAGCAATCTGTTTATATAGCCCATGGCAATTCGTTTATTGGTATGACCGTCCTGCTGATGCACCCAGGGCTAAGGGAGGGGCAGGATCGGCCGCCTCCGTAATAGATGAAATACCTGATCTTAGTTTTTATGATGCTTTGCCAACCGTTTGGGATGATACCAGGGTATTCGATGGGAAGATAGGTGAATACGGTACTATAGCCAGAAAAAATGGAAACGATTGGTACCTGGGTACAATGACCGATCAATCAAGAAGTTTCACTTTACCGCTTAATTTTCTAGACAGAAAAACAAAATACGAAGCCACGATTTATACCGATGATTCTTCACTACAAACGGCCACAAAAATTCTGATCAGGAAAATAGAGGTAAATTCTTCAACCGTGCTGTCGTTTGATTTAAAAGCAAAAGGTGGAGAGGCTGTTATTTTCAGGGCATTATAAAAATAGCCGATTACGATACCATTTGGTTTTACACCTGCAAAAAAAACATAAGTAATTGTCAAATTACTTGTAGTGGGGCGCCCATTATATTTGAACCTTTATAAAATTAAGAATACCGGATGTTTTTTCTTTGGCATTTATGCTGCTAATAAAGATTGCAAGTTTTTGAGCTTACCGTGCTGTTTTATAGTAAGATAGTCCATTGTAATGAGTAGGATAATCCATTGTGTTAATCGTTTTAGTTATTTATTATTATACCAGCCCTACCGATGATCATCTCATCAGCGAGGACCGAAACCAAATATAATCAGTATGAACCGCAGGCTTATTTATTTAATGCTGTTGTTTTCGGCTATTGTGTATGCGATACAGGCATGCAATAGCTCATCAACGAGCCAGATCGCCGAGGAGCAGGTGCCTGATAGCATCAGTTACAATTTTCATGTCAGGCCGATTCTGTCCGATAAGTGTTTTATCTGCCATGGCCCCGATGCCAATAAACGTGAAGCAGATTTAAGACTGGATATCGCTGAAGAAGCCTATAAAGCTTTGAAAGATAAACCTTCAGCGCACGCATTAGTCCCGTTTAAGCCCCTATCCTCTGAACTTTTTTTGCGCATATCTAGTCAGGATTCAACGCAGCTTATGCCTCCTAAATCCTCTAATCTCAAATTAACCGCACATGAAATTGCCGTCATTGAGAAATGGATCAAGCAAGGCGCTAAATATGAGCGGCACTGGGCCTTTACGCCCCCAAAAAGTCCGCGGATCCCAAAAGTAGAAAATAAAGCGTGGGCAAAAAATGAAATCGATTATTTCATCCTTCAGAAACTGGAGCAAAAAGGGTTAAAACCAAATGAGCAGGCAGACAAAGAAAGGTTATTAAAACGCGTCAGCCTCGATCTTACCGGCCTGCCACCGGACATGGAGACAATGAATAAATTTATGGCCGACAATAGTAGCGATGCCTACGAAAAAGTTGTAGAATCGCTCATTCAGCGCCCGGCATATGGGGAGAAGATGGCATTACATTGGCTGGATGTAGCCCGTTATGCCGATTCACACGGTTATCAGGATGATAACTATCGTAGTCAATGGCCCTGGAGGGACTGGGTCATCCATGCATTCAATACCAATATGCCCTACAAGCAGTTTATCACCTGGCAATTGGCGGGAGATCTGATGCCCAATGCCACCAAAGAGCAGCTACTGGCCACAGGCTTTAACCGCAACCACAAAATCACCGAAGAAGGTGGAGTAATAGATGAAGAATACCGCGTTGAATACGTAACAGACCGGGTGAATACCTTTGGCAAAGCCATGCTGGCCGCAACTATTGAATGTGCGCATTGCCACGATCATAAGTACGATCCCTTCTCTCAAAAGGAATATTATCAGCTATATGCTTTTTTTAACAATGTTAAAGAAGTCGGACTTCAATCAACTGTAGGTGGTCCCGAAACCTATGCGAAAAAGCCACTGATGGAAATCAGCAATGAGGACATCAAAAAGATCCTAAGCTTTGTAAATAAGAAAGATACCAATAGACTGATTGTATCGGTAATGGGTGATAGAGATACGTTGCGTAAAACCTACATCCTCAACAGGGGTGTTTACGATGCGCATGGACAAGAAGTACAGGCGGGCACCCCGAAATCGTTGCTCGCTTTCAGCGATAAATATCCCAAAAACCGCTTGGGTTTAACCCAATGGCTTTTCGATAAGCAAAATCCACTTACCGCAAGGGTATTTGTGAATCAGATCTGGCAGGAGTTTTTTGGACGCGGCATTGTTAAAACCTCAGGTGATTTTGGGATGCAGGGTGAACTTCCCTCTCATCCGGAGCTGCTGGATTGGCTGGCTGTAGATTTTATGAACCATGGCTGGAACATCAAACGACTGGTTAAACAGATGGTATCCTCAGCAACTTATCGCCAGTCGGCAATCGTATCCAAAGAGAAATTAAAAACCGACCCTGAAAATATTTTGCTCGCACGGGCGCCGCGTTACCGCATCCCGGCGGAATCTATTCGAGATGTGGTACTCGCCAGTAGCGGCTTATTGGTGAAAACCATAGGTGGCCCGAGCGTAAAACCTTATCAGCCTGCCGGGCTTTGGGAAGGAGCAACATCCGGGCGGGGTATATTGGCCGCTTACCGGCAGGATCATGCTGAAGATTTGTACCGCAGGGGCATGTATACCTTTATCAAACGTACAGTTCCACCACCTTCAATGGGTATTTTCGATGCCAGTAACCGCGATCAGTGCGAGGTGAAACGCTTAAACACCAACACCCCGCTTCAGGCCCTGGTGATGTTAAATGACCCTACGGTACTGGAGGCTTCACGCGTTCTGGCAGCAAAGCTTTTACAGGAAAAGAATACGACTGAGGCAAAAATCAGGAAAGCATTCAGGCTGATTGTATGCCGCATGCCGAACGAAAAGGAAATAAAACTGCTCATAGCTTATTATGCAGATCAGCAAAAGGTATTTGAGCAGGGGAAAGATGCAGAAAAAGTACTGGCCGTGGGCGAATATCCCCTTGCTAAAAACGTCAATAAGGTCACACTGGCCGCAATGATGGAGGTGATTACCACCATTTATAATCTAGAGGAAACGATTACAAAAACCTGATATATGGAAAAGGATTTCTTAGAACATGGCCTTAACTTTAACAGGCGTCGTTTCCTGTCCAGGCTAAGTTTAGGACTTGGAAGCGTTGCCCTGGGCTCCTTATTAATGCCCGATCTTTTTTCAGGGGCCCTAGATGATGGCGATATTTTAGCCGGTCTTCCTGATTTTGCACCAAAAGCCAAAAGAGTAATCTACCTGTTCCAGAACGGGGCACCCTCACAGCTGGAGTCTTTTGATTATAAACCCAAACTCAGGGAGATGATGGGGCAGGAACTTCCGGCATCCATCCGTGCCGGACAGCGGCTTACTGGGATGACGGCCAATCAGGCATCCTTTCCGCTGGTGGGATCCTATTATGATTTTAAACAATATGGCGAATCCAGGGCGTGGATAAGCGACCTGTTTCCGCATACAGCAAAGGTAGTTGATGATATCTGTATCATTAAATCCATGTTTACCGAGGCGATAAACCATGATCCGGCTTTAACTTTCTTTCAAACCGGTGCACAACAAGGCAATAGGCCAAGTATGGGGGCCTGGCTGAGTTATGGGCTGGGCAGTGAAAATAAGAACCTGCCCGCTTTTACCGTTCTGCTCTCGCGTGGCAAAGGTAACGGGCAAGGGGTATACTCGAAATTATGGACTAATGGCTTTTTGGATTCAACCCATCAGGGGGTACACTTCAGCAGTGGTGAAGATCCAGTACTCTACCTTAAGGATCCTGAAGGACTGAACAGGTTTGAAAGGAGAAAAATGCTCGATAAGCTGGCGGAGATGAACGATCTTTCCTACAAAGAGTTCGGAGATCCGGAGATCAATGCAAAAGTGCAGCAATATGAAATGGCCTACCGGATGCAGACTGCGGTACCCGAAATCACCGACCTTTCCAAGGAACCGGATGATATCATCAAACTCTATGGATCAGATTGCCTGGTACCGGGAACCTTTGCAGCCAATTGTCTGCTTGCCAGAAAACTAAGTGAAAACGGTGTCCGCTTTGTACAGCTCTACCATCAGGGATGGGACCAGCATGGAAACCTGCCTAACGAAATGGCCGGGCAGGCAAAAGATGTAGATCAGGCTTCTGCTGCATTGATTACCGATTTAAAGCAACGCGGGTTATTGGACGAAACCCTGGTGATTTGGGGAGGTGAATTTGGCAGAACCAATTACTCTCAGGGTAAAATGACCAAAGATAATTACGGACGCGACCATCATCCACGCTGTTTTAGCATATGGATGGCCGGTGGAGGGGTAAAACCCGGGATCGTGCATGGCGAATCAGATGAATTTGGTTACAACATCATTAAAGACCCTGTACATGTGCATGATTTTCAGGCTACCGTTCTGCACCAACTCGGATTAAACCACGAGAAACTGATATTCAAACATCTGGGCCGCCGTTACAGGCTGACCGATGTATCCGGTAAGGTAATCAATGACATTTTAATATAGACTCCGTTTATGGACAGAAGAAAATTTATAAAGCATACTACAGTAGTTTCAGCAAGTTTTTTTATTGCCAAAGATCTGCTGGCAAAACCTAAAGGACCTGTATACGGACATAATACCATGCGTTATATGCTGGATACCAAGTGGGGACAATTGAATCCTCTGCAACATCCGGTAAACGATTGTCATGAGATGGTGCAGGATGCTAAAGGAAGGATTATCCTGCTGACCAACGAGACCAAAAACAATATTCTCATTTATAATAAATCAGGAAAACTGCTTGACTCATGGGGACATGAATTTCCTGGTGGCCATGGGCTTACCCTGGCAAAAGAAAACGGGAAAGAATTTCTTTTTATCACCGATACAGCGCGCCATCAAGTCTATAAAACCACATTGGATGGCAAGATCCTGATGACTATTGACTACCCGATGGAAACCGGGCTGTATAAAAAGAAAGAGGAATTTGTGCCTACTGAAACCGCAGTAGCTGATAACGGCGATTTTTTTATTGCAGACGGTTATGGTCAGCAGTATGTATTTCATTATAGTGCCGATGGTAAATTACTCAGTTATTTCGGGGGCAGGGGAACGGAAACCAAACATCTTGACAATGCACATGGTGTGTGTATTGATAAACGAAGTGGAACACCATCGTTACTGGTCACAGACCGTACCCGCAACTGTTTTAAACGTTTTGATCTGCAAGGTAACCTGAAAGAAGTTATCACCCTCCCGGGCGCCTGTGTTTGCAGACCGGTGATCAAAAATGATTACCTGTATGCAGCGGTATTACGCTCACCTGATCTGGGTAAGGATGGAAGCGGCTTTATGACCATTTTGGATAAAAACAATAAAGTGATATCCAATGTTGGCGGAACGCTCCCGGTTTACAAAGATGGTGTATTGCAGCCAATGGCCCAGGCCGAAAAGATATTGTTGAATCCACATGATGTCTGCGTGGATAATGATGAAAACCTTTATGTAGCGCAGTGGGCATCAGGAAAAGTTTATCCTTACAAATTCACACGCATATAATGAAGATCACACTCAAGGGTTTTGCAGAGAATGTGCTGTTCATGGCAAATGCCTTTATTATTTTTCTGCTGGTCTTTGGCAACAGGATTGCAGTGCCGTATTGGTTACAGCCTCTGGGAAGAATGCATCCTATGGTATTACATTTTCCGATCGTTATTTTGCTATTGGCGATGCTGCTGGAGTTTTTCCGTTTTAAAGATACCTATGCCAAAGAAAAACTCTACCATGATTTTACTTCCTGGCTACTGCTTGCTGGTACCCTTTTTTCTGCAGTAACCGTTATCATGGGGCTATTCCTCTCTAAAGAGGAAGGGTATTCCGGAAATATATTGCAATGGCACAAATGGACGGGTGTTAGTATCGTTTTCATCACCACCTTTATTTATTACTGCAGGAATGCTGCCTGGTATAAACTGCCCGTGGCAAGAGGCGGTGCTGTGCTTACCATACTTTCTGTAATCCTAGCGGGCCATTATGGTGCGGCGTTGACCCATGGAGACAATTTCGTGCTCGAACCGGTAAGTAGCCCTGCAGAAAGCGCTAAAGTTCCACTGGAGCAGGCAAAAGTATTTGAAGATGTGGTGATGCCGATATTTTCTCAGAAATGTCTAAGTTGTCACAATATCGAAAAGGCTAAAGGCAATCTGATCATGGATAATGCCCAGGCAATTCTTAAAGGCGGGAAAACGGGGAAGCTGTTTGTGCCCGGCAAACCCGAGCTTAGTTTGCTAATAGAACGGATACACCTGCCATTGGATGAAAAAAAACATATGCCTCCAAGAGGAAAATCCCAATTGACCGAAAAAGAAATACAGCTTTTGAAACTTTGGGTAAAAAACAATGCCGAAATGAAGAAGAAAGTCGTGGACTTGCCTGCAACTGATTCTTTAAGGTTATTGGCAACGACCTTTTTGGCTCCTGTTGAGACTCCCGAAGAGAAATTCGAATTTGCTGCAGCAGATGAAAGCACTGTTAAAAAGTTAAACAATAACTACAGGAATGTCTATTCCTTAGCGAAGGAATCACCGGCACTGGCGGTGAATATTTATAATAAAAGTGTTTATAAACCGTCGGTGTTAAAGGAACTCAGTGAGGTCAAAAAACAGATCATATCCTTAAACTTAAGCGGCATGCCGGTAAGCGATGATGACCTGAAAATCATCTCCGGCTTCGAAAACCTGCGTAAATTGAACCTGAATTTTACGAACATCACAGGAACGGGATTAAAACATTTGGTCATCTTGCCTCATTTAAATGCATTGTCGCTCTCTGGTACCAAAGTCAGTTATAATCTTGTCAAACAGGTTTTGAATATGGGTGGACTCAGGCAGCTGACTTTATGGAACACGGGTTTAAGTGAGGCAGAAGTGTCTCAGCTACAAAAAATAAACAAGAACCTGACTGTAGTAACTGGTTTTAAGGATGATGGAAAACACCCCGTTAAATTAAATAAGCCACGCCTAAATACGGATATAACAGTTTTCAAAGATGCCATTACCCTGCAGATGAAACACCTGATCAACGGGGTTAAAATCAGGTATACTACAGATGGAACTGAACCTGACAGCCTGAAATCTCCTATCTATAACAAGGAAATTGTCCTGAGCGGGAATACAACCATAAAGGCTAAAGCATATAAAGCCGGCTGGTATGGCAGTGATGTGCTGGTCGCTAATTTTTACAGGAGCACCTATAAACCCGATAGCATATCATTTTTATTGCCGGCCAATGAGAAATACAGGGCCGGTGGAGCAAAGGTTTTGATCGACAATCAATTGGGAGATTATGATTTCAACCTGGGTAAGTGGATCGCTTTCAGGGAAAATAATATGGAGGCGATGCTGTATTTTAAGCAACCCGTAACCCTGCAGTCGATAACCTTACATGTGATGAAGCAGATACAACCGTACATATTCCCACCTACCGATGTGGAGGTATGGGGTGGGGCAACTCAGAATAAACTGCATTTATTGGGAAGGTTAAGACCCGATATCCCCAAAAAAATGGAGGAACGGGAGTTCATTAAAATTGAGGCTAAGTTCAAGTCTCAGCGTATTTCCTGTCTGAAAATTGTGGCCAAAAACCTCAAGAAACTACCTGAATGGCATCCGGCTAAGGGACAACCAGCCTGGCTCTTTGTAGATGAGCTATTTCTGAATTAAGAAAAAAACTTTTGTTCATTCCAAAATTAAAACCAATATAAACCTAAACATATGCTTAACATTCAAACGACCAAACTATTCTGGGCAAGCTGCCTGGCATTATTGGTAACTTCCCTTTCCTTCGGTATCCGTGCGGGGATCATGAACCAGCTGGGGACCGATTTTCAATTAAGTACCAGCCAATTGGGCACCATTACAGCTGCGGCCTTCTGGGGATTTCCGCTGGCTATTGTGGTTGGAGGATTTGTAGTTGATATGATCGGCATGAAACGTTTGCTGGTGATGGCCTTTATCTTTCATCTGGTCGGAATCGTCCTCACTATTTTTGCCCAGGGTTACTGGAGCCTGTTTTTATCTACCCTATTGATCGGTATAGCCAACGGTACGGTAGAGGCCGCCTGTAATCCGCTGGTTGCTGCTTTGTACCCGGAAAATAAAACCACTCGCTTAAATCATTTTCACCTGTGGTTTCCTGGAGGTATTGTGATTGGCACTTTGCTGGTGACCTTGTTTGTCCAACTCGGACTGGGCTGGAAAGTGCAGGTTGCCATGATGATTATCCCTACTTTGATTTACGGGTACCTGTTTTCAAAACTGGATTTTCCGGTTACCGAAAGGTATCCTCTGGTTATTCCAGTTCAGATATGTATAAAGCAGTACTTTCGCCATTGTTTATCTTTATGTTCATTTGCATGTTCGGTACCGCCATTACCGAGTTGTTTACTGGTCAATGGATCGGTTTACTACTCAAA
Organism: Sphingobacteriaceae bacterium GW460-11-11-14-LB5; assembly: GCA_002151545.1. Taxonomy (NCBI): domain Bacteria; kingdom Pseudomonadati; phylum Bacteroidota; class Sphingobacteriia; order Sphingobacteriales; family Sphingobacteriaceae; species Sphingobacteriaceae bacterium GW460-11-11-14-LB5. Next base: position 415,978 of record CP021237.1, read on the forward strand.
AACGTAACGGACAATGCTATTTTATTACTCACCCTGACTACCGGAATTATGGTAATCGGCCGCGGTTTTGCCGAACCTGTGGTTCACCGTCTTGCTCCTCAGGGTGTATTGCTCTTATCAGCAATATTTGCTGCGGCTGGGCTTTACATGTTGAGCACTTTTACCGGAAATTCCGTTTTCTTCGCTGCCATTATCTTCGGTATAGGTGTTTGTTATTTCTGGCCAACGATGATCGGTTTTGTAGCTGAGAATGTTCCGAAATCGGGAGCGCTGGGCCTAAACCTGATGGGCGGGGCAGGGATGTTTGCGGTTTCTATTTATACGATGTTTATGGGAAGTTTTTACGATAACCTGATCGTTAAACATTTACCTTCCGGAGCCTCGCTTGACACTTATTTAAAAGCGCCGGAAAGTTCTGCATCAGGGCAGGCGCTGGCCAATGCTAAAAATCTGGCAGGCCCTGAAATCCTGCAGGCTACACTAATTATCCCTGTAATATTGATCGTAGCTTTCGGCGGACTAGTGATATATCTTCGTTCACGAAAAAAGAGCAGATCCTTAGCTTTATAATTAAAATGTAATTGACTTTATAAGATCACCGTTCTTATCGGTGAGAAACATAATGGCTACAAGTCGATGATCCTAATTCCATCCTCACTTGTAGCTATTTAGCGTTTTATTTAAATTGCCAATTACAATAACGAACTACCTGGTGAAAGCTCATATGGGGCTTTGCCTGTTTCAAAAATCCTGGTATCTTCACTTCCCTGCGTAGTAATTTCCTTTCCCAAAATCCTGATCCAGTTGCCCTCGCGTAGTCCAACTACCTTTATTTCGTTCTGCGTTAGAAACTCCATGATCCTGGTTTCTCTGGTTTCCCCGTTATGTTTTAACTCCGGATTTGGATCAAGGTAATGCGGGTTAAGGTTGAAAGGAACCAGGCCCATGCAATCAAAAGAAGGAGGATACACAATCGGCATATCATTGGTGGTTTTCATATTCAGGCCGCCAATATTGCTTCCGGCGCTACAACCCAAATAAGGTTTGCCCAGTTTAATGTTTTCACTTAAGGGACTCATCAGTCCCAACTCATGCAGGGTTTTGACCAGCAGAAAAGTATTACCACCACCGGTAAAAAAGCCTTTGGCAGGATGGATGGCCACAATAGGGTCATTAAATTCGTGCAGGCCTTTAACGCTGATATTAAGTTTTGAGAAAAAATCGCGGGCTTTGGTTGTGTATTCTTCATGCGAAATACCTCCCGGCCTAGCAAAAGGAATAAATATAATTTCATCTACCCCGGAAAAGAGCGTAATAAGCTCATCTTTTAGGTATTCCAGATAATTGCCGCCAAACAGCGTAGAGGTAGAGGCCAGGATAACATTCATTTTGTTTTGGATTGCTTTCAGCAATTATACTATTTTTCCAATAAAATAGTTGTCCTTTACAATATGCTTAAAACGTGTTCTCTTGATGCTTCAAATAAAAACTAATGCTGGGTGTTAGGCAGCCCTGTCGCAGAAAAATATCTCCTTCGCTCATTTATCCACCCTTTTAGCTTTGGGAAAACATACAGGATTGCAAATGCCAGTATGGAAATAACCACCTGTAGTGAGAGGTTTATCTTGGTCACCGGGCTAATATCTGCTTCACCCATTACAATGAACAGGCGGTATATGCTCCTGATAATAATTAAGACCAGCAAATATTTGCTCCATTGGAACCTGCGTTTGATTAGGATAAAAAGCAGATAGCGCGTGATAAGGATCGATATAAAAATAACCAGTTCCTGCGTACTCTTATAATCGTAGAAAAAGAGATTTACGATGCCGATTAAAAAAGTAATTAAAATAAGATTTGAAGATAAGGAATACTTATTCTTCATTAATTTAAAATTTATCACTTAACTAGGTTTAGGACGACAGACTGTACAAATGTCTAGATAATTTTTTTATATCAGGTAATTTCTTGTGCCAAAGAAATGTAAATCTGTTGATATTTATCAATATAATGAGTTGACGACAAAAAAAAGCGGATTACTTTTTTTGTAATCCGCTTAAGCTATTCTGTTTAGGTTAAAGTATTATCAGTTCATTACACGGCCTTTAACCTTCAGGGCAGGATTGCCCTGGTAAATAACATAAGGCAACAAATCTTTTGTTGCCATGCTTCCCATCGTTAAAACTGCATGACTGTGCAAGGTTACCCCGGGGCCAACTTTAGCTGCGGCACCTATCCATGCTCCATCTTCCAGCACAATAGGACCAGTCATTAAGTCAAAATTTGTGCTGCTATAATTGTGATTTCCGGTAATCAGAACAGCCTGCTGCGAAATACAGCAGTTTTTGCCGATTTTTACCTGGTCCAGGTTGTCTATATAACAATCAGCCAGCCAGCTATAATCGCCAATTTCCAGTTTCCATGGATATTTAATGTGGATACCAGGTTTGATGCGTACCTCTTTACCCACCCTGGCACCGAATAACCGTAACAAAGCAACCAATACCGCGCTGACTGGCATGATGCGGCTCTTAAAAAAGATAACATCTGTAAAGTACCACAAAAACTGCTTAACAATAGAAGCGCCCACCTTAAAATTGCCGGTATCAAAATCTTTATGTAGCTGTGTTTTTAGCAAAATTTCCGCTTTATCTGTTGTTGGCAATGGTTTGATTTTTAGCTAGTTTGTTGCTTTTTCTGATCCACAAATATAACATCGCGAAAATGCAGATGTATACAATAATATTGAAAATTTCATGGTGATAGGTGAAATTGTTCCGCTGCGATTTAAAGAATCCGAGTAATACACCCAGACCTGCAATACGTAATACATTCAGAACGTAAATCGCAATAAAACCGATGATGAGCATTTTAAAAGTCGATTTCCATGATGCAGGAAAAGCAAGTACGAAAGCGGCTAAAAAACTCATCACACCAAGGCCAAGGCAGGAATAATTGACGCGGAGATAGGGGCCGGCTACAACCATTACATCCATTTCGTTATAAATGGCGTAAAAGCCGAAAGCTTTAATAATCCATACCGCTGGTACTATTAATGCTGTTTTCAAACCCTGGATATAATCAAAGTGATCAGCAATATAGGCATTATGAAATCTGGAACCAGGTGTCATTACACTATTCATAAACAGATTTCCCTGGCTGAACAGGATATATAAGATAAACAGGGCAACCACAAATTTGATGGCCTTTTTATTCGCTTCTTTTTTTGCTTCTTCTGGAGTCATATATTATCGGCATTTATAAATTTAACTTCTGTTTTTTTGAATGACTTTAATTTTTTTATCTACCAGTTTTCTAAACCAGAAACCTTGAAGATAATGGAATTTGATACCTGTGGCGCCCTCAAATATACCGAGTTTAAAAAACATCCGGTAACTAAAGTAAAGATAGGGGCGAAATCCAAGAGGGAGTTTCCACCACAATTGTTTTAACCATGCCCGTTTTTCGTCAGGGCTGCCCAATAGGTTGGGCTTTAAACTTTGTGTACGCAGCTTTAACATCCTTTCTACTTCTTCCTGCGCAACCAGATCACTGTAGCGTTCGTGTTTAGCTTTCCAAAAGGTTATATCGTTTTCTTTTAAGTTTTCTTCTAAAATCCATCCTTTTTTCCAGATTTCGGTTTTCCCCGGTACAATAAAACGGTGATCCATATTCTCGTTCAGATCAGAAAAACCGACCCCAGTCCTGAACATTTTTAAAAGGTAAAAGGGATAGAAGGTGCCAAACCTGATCCAGCTTCCCTGAAAGAAATTTTTGCGGTTAAAGTAAATACCATTAACATCAGCGTGGTCTTCCTCTTTAAAGTTGGCCAGCATTTCGAACAGCTCAGGGGTAACTGTTTGATCCGCATCGAGGCCAATCGTCCATGGTGTTTCTACTTTAAAATTTTTTAAGGCAAAATCCCATTGTTTTGGGTGATTTATAAAAGGATTTTGTTTTACCTCAGCGCCATAGTGCTCGGCAATTTTCAAGGTTTCATCAGTGCTTCCACTATCTAAAATAAATACCTTGGCATTTAGTTTTTTAATCGATTCCAGTAATCTGGGCAGATGTATCTGCTCATTAAAGGTTAATATGATAAAACTAAAATTTTGATTCATTTAAGGATTAATTGCTGATGGAGTAGCTAAAATTTCTTCGTAAAAGTCGACGTATTGTTTAGCCAAAACATCATCGTTAAAATCAGTATTGATTTGTAATGGAGCAGTCGTCCTGATTGCCTTTCTTTTTTCAATATCCAGCTGGGCCGAAATTATTCCGGTTTTGATCTCTTCAATGTTTAGCCCCGTGATCCATCCCAGGTTTTTATCTGCCACATAATCAGCAAGACCAACAAATTTGCTGATCAACACAGGTGTGCCCACGCTTAAACTTTCAACCACCACATTAGCGAAATTTTCGTTATAAGAGGTGAGCACAGTTAAATCATGAGCGGCCATTAAGTTAAACTTCTCCTCATTACTGATCAGTCCGAGCCAATTAATTCGTGCGCTAAGTTTTAGCTTTTCAGCCTTGTCTTTTAAACCTTGTATATATTCTTCCTGCCCTGTGCCTCCAATAGTTAATCTCCATGGAATATCGACAAGAGTTAAGGCGTCAAAAAGTAATTCAAGCCCTTTCTTCTCTTCAATACGGGAGAGGAAGAGTAAGCGAAATATGTCATTAGTTGATATCTGAAAACTGGAAGTTGAAAACTGAAAACTGACCAAATTAGGAATGACTTTGATGCTTTTTGGCGTAATTATTTTAAGGATATCTGTCTTCTCCTGTTCGCTAGTGGCGTGAATATGGCAATATTTTAATAACTGTTTACCCAGTAAGTTGTGAATGATTTTTTTCGAAAAGGAATTCCGGTTACCAAATGTATAAGAGGTGAGCATTCCACGCGGTGACAAAAGCACGGGGACTTTATACCATCTGGCCACTAAACAGCTTAATACCGAAACCAAATTCCACCAGGCATGAATGTGGATAATGAGTTTGGCGTTTGGGGTTTGGCGTTTAGTATTACTGTCATTCTGAGCCTGTCGACGGATCTCTTTCCTTAGTCTCAGTAACAATCCCGGCGAAAAATGACTGTGATCTTTTGACCAGCGTTTAAAATATGTAACCTTTACACCCTCAACCAGTACAGGTTTACCTATTGCCACATCGAGCTCATTTGTTCCATTTGCCGTTGTCGTTAATATCTGCACATCATTAATGCCTAACTCCTCACCGCTCACCGCTAACCCAATTAAGGCTTCGCACAACTTCCCAACACTCTGTATAGGCCCGCCGTAAATGTACGCAGGTTTGTAAGAAGCAGTAATGTGAATAATTTTCAATGTAAATTCTTTAAAACAACTAACCCTCTTAATCAAACACAGGCTTCAATACCTTTATGGTTCTGAGCAGGTAAAACAGGAACCACATAATTACATAACCCCAAAAAATATTATTGAACATAAATTCGAAGTTATTTCCCCGCCAAAGGCCTTGAAAAATACTGTTAAACATAATTACACAGCCCAGTTCGTAGCCACCGAATAAACTTTCAGCTAAATCAGAAAAATGTTGGACCATCATTCCATATAAGAGCATGAAAAACAATACCCCAACAATCCCCCAACTTAAATAGGCATCAACAATTGGGCGGGTTTTAGCTGAAACTGTCGACAGAGGATGTGCAACACCGGCATCATAAACGCGTTGCATCGAAACTGTTTCCATATTGGGTTTCCCTGACCAAAAAATCCGGGGTATGAGTCCTTCCAAAGAATTTTCAACTATTTCCCAATCATAATAAGGATGATGGTCAGGTACATAGTCTACAAATTGAGTAAACATCTCAATCTCACTCAGCCTTTTGGTAAGGAAGCCCCAGTTAGTATCCTCAATTTGTTCCTCGTTTTTAGACTCAAGGTTTTCAAAAGCTTGGTTTTGTGCTTCCTCCGCACTTACTTCTCCACCCCAGCTCTGTCTTACAGTGTTATTATAAGTTGGTAGGAAATAAAGTAATATGTAAGCGACAGGAATGCTCAAATAAAGTATGGCCTTTTTATAATAGGGAAAAAATACACAAGCTATAAGGATCACATTGATAATGATTGGTTCTTTATATCCGGATAGAGAGGCATGTATAAAATTAAGGATGAAAATAGTAGCCCCTATACTAAGATATCTGATATTTTTTGCCGTAAATCCCTTAACGAATAGTACGGCTGCGCATGAAATTCCGATAATGGTAAGGGGAAGAGAAATTTGACTAAGTCCGGAAAAACGTTGGCAGATTGAACCAATCCCGAAAACAATAATACTGAGCCAGATTAAAAAATCATCATTTTCAAAAGTTTTAGCACTTTTAATTATGATGGTATTCTTTCTTACCAATAGCATGCCTGCAACCAACGCAGCATGTCCCAATAAACTCATCCGTTGGCAACTGGCAATGAGTGAGGTTTGTTCACTTTCTTTAAATTGTGCGCCATAATTAACTTCTGTTAGATACCGGTAACCTAAATGATCCATAAAGTAAAATATAGATGTAGTACACATAAAGCCTGCAAAAATCAGCTGCGTTAAAAAGATGGGTCGCATAATTTGCTTATGGATGGGTAAGTCCTTATTAATAATTGCAGCTGGTGACAAAATGGTAGTATAAAAGATAAAGAGTGAACCAAACCAGGCTACAAAATAAGATATGATCGGACTATTTACCAATAAATAGGAAATTAATACCGGGAAGAATAAAGTTAATATAAGTCTGGTAGGATTGTTATTTTGCATCAATGTTATTATTAATCGTATTAACAATTGCTTCTAACTGTTTTTCAAACGACCAGTTTTGAATTATTTGCTGGGATGCTACTCCCATTTGTGCTAATTTTTCTTTATCATCTGTTAATGTGCTCAATTTATTAATCAGATCTTCAATATTTCCTGATTTGAATATTTCTCCATTTACAGATGTTTTGACCAGATCTATTGCGCAGCCAACCATAGTTGATACCAGAACAGCCTTTCCAGCTGCCATCGCCTCATTAACAGCTAAACCCCAGGTTTCAGCAGGTCCTTGAGAAGGTAAACAGAATAGATCACAGGCCTGATATACGACTGGCATTGTACTTTGATTTTGAAAATCCATAAAATGAATTCTTCTTTTGATACCGTCATTCAGAGTATAGTCTAAGGAGGGCTTAGTTTTCATTTTCTCCGCTAATCCCTCGCTGCTAATTCCTAAACACTCAACCTTCGATTTCAAATTTTCCTCTAGTACTCCATTTCCTACAAAAAGCAAATGCGTGGTTTTTACATCCATTTTTATAAACGCATTCAATAAAAGTTCTGGATTTTTTTTTTGCTCAAGTTTGCCTGCGAACAGGATAAGTATTTCTTCAGGTCTGATACCCAGTGTTTTTCTGAATTGTTCTGCCTCCATAGAACGGTTTTCTGCAAAACGCTTATTATCAACGGAATGAGGAGCAAAGATTAACTGATGATCTTTAATGCCAAATTTTTTATAATAAGCCTTATTTGCCATTCCAACGTAAAGTGCCTTATCAATATGCCGATAAAGCCATTTTAGAAAAAAATACCTTAAATATTTTTTGAAATTATTATTGCCCTCATCGAGCAAATTAGAATCACCTCTAAACCAAATTGGGATTTTATTTTTGAAATAGCGCATTGCCGATAGGTGGCCATGATAAGCCCATCCATAAATTAAAATAATATCAGGATCGAATTTGTTAATGTTATTAATCAGGCTGGGATTAACAATTCCCTTATAGCTATGCGAACCTGGATCTTTAGACGTATTGGTTACAAGCTCATAAGCATAATCATTTAATAAAGGAATATCCCACTTAATTTCTCTTTTAAAATTAGGATCAAAATAGCTAAGGGCTTTATCTTTTCCGATAGTATAAAAAACCTTTAACTCACATACTTTAGCCAATAGCACAAAGAAAGGTGAATAATATTGTATAGGATGTGTTATAATAATGGCTAACCTTTTCAATTAAAAACTTCGTTAAAATAGAGATGTATTGTTATGGTTAATTGTTAATTACTTGATTAAACAATTCGCACTGACTTTTACACATGTTTTCGGCAGAATATAGATTAATGTTGTCCCAATTTACTTCATTTTTTTTTCGCTGACCGCCAGCAACACGCAAAATATACTGGTAAACCTGTTCTGTTAAATCTTTCATTTCTAAACCTAAGGGAATAACTATTCCGGCATTATTGTCAGCTATAATTTGATAAGCGCTGCTTTTCACATTAAAAAACGCTAAAAGCGGCCGCTCAGCTAAAATATAAGGAAATATTTTTGATGCAGTGTATTGTGGGTCGTTCGAACCAATGATCAATAAATGATCTGCTTCTAGCAATGAATAAATACCCTGATAAAAGGAGATGCGATCGGTCTGCTCATGCACATATTCTAAAACTCCCATTTCAAGAGCAATAGGCATAATGCTAGGAATGCCTTGTCCATTAGGTGCATAACTTGTGCCAATAAAATGAAACCGGATCTTATCAAAGATTTCAGGCTGCTTAGCTAGCCCTTTTTTAAATGCGGTAAATAACAGTTTTAAAGAATCTTTCATATCTGCTCCCCCTCTGCCAATATACACGAAATTGAAAATACCATTTTCTTTAAGATAAGGTAGATCAAAAGAATCATAATTTTCTTTAACCAGATCAAAATCCGGTTTGAAAAATCCAAAAGTTATTACCTTTTTCGGAAGGTGGGTTAAGCGGGGGTAACGTACGGTTAAGGTGTCTAAATAGCTTTGAGAAACACTGATTAAACCGCCTACTCTTTTCATGGCTATGGGTTCTAGAAATTTATTTAATCTATATGAGAACCAATGTTTAGAAGGTCTTTGGTTTTTAGGTTTATCCTGGTAGTAATTAGAATGCCAGGGGTCCTGCATATCAATAACGTAAGGAACGCCGTACTTTTTTTTCCAATAATTGCCCAAAACCAAAACTGGAAATTGCGTAGTAGAAAAATAGATTAGGTCAAAGCACTCTTTTTCTAAAATCTGATTAACTTTTTTCCAATAAAAATATAATGATCTTAAGGCAATGCTTCCTAAACCGAATTTACCTGTCCAACTTTTTTGCCAGGCGCTAACAGTATGTATTTTTATCTTTCTTGGTATTGAATTGAGCAGAAGATTTTCTTTTACAAGATCAGCAAAGTTAGCATTCACCGTTACAATTTCAGCAGTCCAACCGTAATTCTCGAAGTAAGGTAGGCTCATTCTTACCCGCTGCATATCGGGTGCATTACATGGTGGGAAATAAGGAGAAATAATAAGAACTTTTTTCAATTATATAAAAGGATTGCCTGTTAATAGAGCCCTCAGCTTTTTGCCCTGCTGTAATGCGGTAGGGGTACTTTGTTTTATTTTGTTGATTTCAATGGCTAAGGTATTATAATGAATTGAATCGGATTCAAGTTTTAACATTTCATTGGCGAATTCAATAGGAGTATTTCCAGTTTCGATCAAACTTCCTTCTTGCCAAACGTATCCTCTTTTACCCGCAATTGTGGTAATAATTGGTATTTGCCATTCTATAGCTTTAGCTAGTTTCATGGATGCACCCCTGGAATAATAAAAGATTGGATTAATAAAATATTTCCAGTTTTTAACTTCAAGCAATAACTCATCATCTTTTAATCCACCCAGGTATTTTACAAATGAATATTTCGCTTCCAGATTTTTTCCAATATGGATGGGTTGTCCAACAATTCTAATTTCCGAATTTATTCCTGTTTTTTTTAAAAGATCAAAAAGCTGGGTTAAAGCCAAAATATTTGGCGTGTGGTTGAGGGTGCCAACATACCCAAATATATTTTTTGTGGGGTTTCTAATTATATTTTCTTCTTTATTTATAAGTCTTGATATATAAAATGGATTATTGATACCCAACCACTTTTCGATAGCACTTTCTTCTTCAGACATTGTACAAACCAGATCAACATAGTTTTTCCTGTATAGAGATTCTGTATAAAGATTTAACCCTAATTTAATTTTACCAAAAAAAGCATAAAACCGGTTAAAAATTGAATTAGGATTGGTCAAATTTCCCAAAAGATCTCCACTTTCGTTACCATGAGACATGATAATAATTTTAGGGATAGTTTGGAGCTGAAATTCTTTAATCAACTTAGAAAAACGAAGTAATTCTGACTTATTTATAAAAACATGAGAAATTTTGTTGTTTTCTAGTACGGCTTTTAATTGTTGCTTGTAATGATGAGGCTGATAGCTCAAATAATTATCGAGATTTAATTTATAAAGGATTCTGAACAATATTGATTTGCTATGCCTCACCTTAAAAAAATGAAGTTCGTCAACCGTATTTTTAATAATTGATAAAAACTCTTTAGAGCAAATTTGGACTCCACCTGCGATTTCAGCGTTTAAATCAACTTCATTATATAAAAATAAACCTATCATTATTTATGAAGTGTATTGGCTAATGATGTGTAAATATGATAATATTCTTGTGCACATTTTTCGAGTGTAAGATTTTCTAAAATATAATCAAGTGGTTTAAACTGATTTTCGTTTTTTTTGGAAACAAATTCTAAAAGTTTTACTTCAAATTCTTCAATTTTTTTAAATTTTACACCACATCTATTATCCCAATAGGGGACAGAACTTACAGGGCCGAATTTAACTTTCTCGGGATAATAGTATGGATCCAGCCAAAAATCTTGTTGGTCGTATGCTAAAATGGGTGTATTGGTAGCCAAAATCTGTTGATAAGCCAGACCCTGGGTTTCGTGTTCGCATAAAAAAATTACAGCCTTACTTTTAGCCAGTTTTTCTAACAAATCTTCATGCTTGTACTCACCATAAACGATAGATGTAAAAGTTAAGTTGTTTTTTGTTAAGGTTTGTTCTATTGGTTCAACAAGTTGTTCTTTGAAATGTGTTTTCTGCCAGCGTATTTTATTATAAATTAAAAAATCATACTTAAATTTTTCCTTTATTTTGGGATTCCATTTTTCCGTATCTATGCCCACAGGCCAGGTTTTTACTTTTGCTCCATAATAAGGCTCAAACATTTTCCTCATCCAATCTCCCGGAACAAGCACTTCTTTAATGTTACTATATTTTTGTAATAAATCAGGAGATTCAATAGCATGTGAAAATATACTTGCTCCGAATAAAATTGGATTTTTAAACTTTTTCTCAAATATTAAATGAGATTTACCAATTACTCCTATTAATTCATGAGGATGTTTCCTTGCATAGCTATAATCATTGAATCGATATGGTATTTTTAGCTTATCCAGGCCCTTCATCAATTCCAAAGCGACCATCATTTGACCGCCAGGTTTATGTTTCCCTCTTATTATACGTCTAATTAGTTGACGAGGATATCTGTCGTATTTAATCCAGCGGTCTGAGTTTGGTTCAGAATAAAAAATATTAATAGCTGGCATAATTAGGGTCTGTTAACATTTTTGCTTTCTTATGATAGCTGATTTTTTTTGACTTTTCTGCAAAATATTTTTCAATAAATAAGTAAAATATATAGGCAATTATAATGCAGATCATAAACGACAATAAGAACAAAATGACATGAAAATTGGGATTAATGCCGATTGATTTAACAAGAAAATAACTAATCAAGGGTAAAAAGGACCAATGTGAGATATATAGCGAATAAGATATTTTCCCAAAGAAATCGGTTATTCTATTTAGAAACGATGCAAAAGCCAGATAAAATGCTGACATTATTCCAACCAGTGCAAACATTGTACTGATTTGAAATTTTAGCAGGATCCCTAAGGCAAGGATGGCAATTATATACTCATTTCTATTTATTTTATTTATCTTAAAATAAAATGTAACAATCCCCATTACGAAATAAGTAACCCACCTGGGTAAAAAATCCATACTATGGCTTATCAAATTAAGACTTAAAATTGCAGAAATTGTAAATAGTATCACCCATCTGTTTTTATGTATAAGCAGGGGAAATATGAAGGCAATAATAAGATAGTATTGAAATTCTATTGCTAAGGTCCAGAAAACACTGGATATCCATTTTTCATGTGTGAATGGGATTAAATAGGCAACATGTAAAAGGAGATTATTAAAGCTAATGACGTTTGATCTGTTTAGTGAAAAATTAATGATTAAGGTAATGGCAATCATCACTAAATATGGAGGATCGATTCTTAAGATGCGTTTCCATAAAAATAAGCCAATGTTTTTTAGTTCATATCCTGCAGCAAACATGGAGTATGGTATGATGAATCCCGAAATGACAAAAAATACTTCAACACCCAAATACATCTTTTGCATAGCCAGGTATAGAAAAGGGATTTTAGGGTAAAACATCCAAATATGATGAAGTAAGACAAGACAAGCAGCAAAACCCCTTAGGGTCTGTACAGCGTTCAAATACGGTATTTGTGATTTTGTCACACTATTTAATATCAGCTTCCATTTTCTTTTTGGCAACAAGGCCATAGCTCATCCCACAGGCCATAGGTGACCTAAGCTCTAAATATCTTTTTGCTAACCGTTTAAAAATTCTAAATGGATTTTTAATTAGATTCCTGTCGAAAAGAGCGGTTTTTCCATCAAGCATGTTCCATTGTTCAATTACAAAACCATTATCAGTTAATAATCGCTCAATAACATGGGGCCAGGGTGTAAACACATGATGGTTTAATTCTAAATCTGCAACTGTAAAACAGGGCATTTTTCCCTCTGCAAATAAGGTAAATCTCGATTCGCTCCAAAAAGGGTTTGGTGTGGTTAATATTAGCTTTCCGCCCGGTTTTAATACTTTGGCTAAGTTTGATAAACAATTCCATGGATTTGTTAAGTGTTCAACAACTTCTAATAATAACACATAATCAGCGCTATTAGATAGTTCAGGTAGTTCATTATTAATATTCCATGTTTTTATAGAAGTTATTTCGGGTGCCATATCAAATCCCTGATATTTGATCTTTTTTGTAATGGAGCTTGTAATTATACTATCTTTTGCGCCTATATCGAATACAACTGGCTCAACTTCTGTAAGGTTATTGATAAATGATGAGGCCCATTGATAACGGTTTAAACTTAATGTTTCATTAATCACCATAACTTTAAAATAAGGCTTTAATTGAGCGGTTTAGGTTTAATAACTGATGTGTAAGCTTAAAACCAAAAAATGTATATAGTTTTCCAATGTTATCTTTTCTGTTGATACTAAAATCCGGGTTCAACTCTTTTGCCCAGTTAATCATTGCGATGGATGTTTTTAAATCGCTTCGGGCAATCCATTCTGCTAAAGAAAAAAGACTTTCGCTAGTTGCAATTTTTCTTGAAACTGTCAGGTCATTTGTTTCACTCAACCTCATTATTATTTTTTTATAAATGTTTAAGTGTTGATAATTTGCTGCTTGAGAAGATAAGCCATTATAGCTATTATTCATCTGGTTATGGTGTTTAACCCAATAACCAGCGCAACCTGATAAATAGGCGATTCGTGGATTTAACAGCCCATATTCTAAAATAAACATTCTGTCTTCCCGCAATGCAAAATCTGGTCGGCGGGGAACAAGTTTAACCCAGTCGGTTTTAAATAACATTCCTAAAAAATGGCTGCCGTAAGTATTACCCAATTGAACAGTTAAAAAATCATCCCAGTTGACATCAGCATGTTCAATTATCCTGCCCGTTTCTTGGAAATAATCATCAACCCTATTACAAACCAAATCTGCATTTTTCAATTCAGCTTCTTTAAATTGAAGATCAATGATTCCATCTGCAAGAAAATCATCGCTATCTAAAAAACGTATATATTTCCCTCTGGCAATATTAGTCCCGGTATTAACAGCATAAGTCTGGCCTTGATTTTTTTGATTGATCTTAACAATATCATTTTGAGTTTGCAGCCATTCCCATGTTTCATCAGTACTTCCGTCATCAACAACAATAATTTCAATCTTACAAAAGTTCTTCCTGCAACTTTCAATAGCCCTTGGTAAAGACCAGAATCGGTTATAGGTAGGTATAATTATCGAAACATCAACCATGGATAAACTTTTAAAGTCGTTCTGATTTTTTAATTGTATTTGTACCAAATAATAACCTATATAAAGGTCTTAGCATACTTTTGCCAAAGATTTTAATTCGCTCACCATATTCAATTTTAATGATAGTGAAAAAATTAGAGATGGGATTAAGTTTATTCTCCATTTTTAATTTTAATCTTAACACTTCTCTTTCATAAGGATAATGTTGCGTGTAATAACCTAAAAAATGAACGATTAGTGGCGTTACTGTAGTGAACGGATACCAGTTTTGGTGCAGTGGACTAGGTGCAGGAGGATTAATTAAATACCTCGAGCCATTAATTAAATCAATTTTGTAACCTCCAGGACAAGCTTGTGGATCGCTCATTATTGTCCCATCATCAGGTATTGTATGCATTCCATTGAGTTGCATGGCTAAAGCCATTATTACTTCATCGTTGGGTTTGTTTCTTAATCTTTTAAAGCCAATAGCATCATATTCTTTTTCTAATCGGCGCGCATCTTCATATACTTTAGATGCATTTTGACCTTTTTCTAAATAATATATGCCGCCATTAAATTTTGGAAGACAAGGGACATTAAATTTTTTACAGATGGATTTAATATCTCCAAACCATTCACCCTCATTAATATATCCGCCAATTACACTTACATCCTTACCTTTAAATCTATCAAAGATCCCATCTATATTGCCAAATATTAAACAATCACTATCAATAAACAAAGTTTGTCCGGACGGGGCTAATTTATCTAAATGCAATTTCGTTGAAAATCCCTCGCCCAATTCTCCAGATTTTATTTTTATGATTTGTATATACTCAAGAATGTCTTTCGGAATTAAACTGGCTTGGTCGGTAACCATATAGAATTTAATGGTTGTGTGCTTGTTCCAGTAAAAAAAGGAACGGGCTAAGTTTACAGCAAGGCTTATATATAAGCTTTTACCGGTTGCAATTGTTATGATGTTTTTATTCAAGCGTTATTTTTTGAGTAATCCAATTCGCATAAAAAACGCATCTCGCCAAAATAAATGTCGTACGGGGCCAATGTAGTGCCTGGCAATGGGGTTGTTTTTATTTGGAAAAAAATGATATTGATCTTTCAGGCTAATTTGGAATTCTTGTTCGTCCATTCCGAAGCCTCCGCAAATTTTGTTTAAATATGAAAAAATAGTTTGCTCGGAAAAATGATTTGATTCTTTTGCAACCAGTGGTAATATTCTCGCCAGATTTTCTTCAATGGTCTTAGTTGTTAATTTATACAACAAAATGCCGGCGCAAAAATAGGGCGGACTATTTAATATGGATAAATTCCCTCTTTCTACCAAAGCCTGATCGTAAGCAGGTTGAAAATCATAAGATAAGCTAAGTGATATTTGATCATTGGCCAGCATCTCATTAATCAGATGTTTTGGGTCGCCAAACCATAGTACATCCGTGTCACAATACAATACAGGCTTGCCCTGAGCGGCTGTCTGTAATATTGCAGCGAGCTTTAAGCCCATTGGATTCATTTTTGCGAAAGATACTAAATCTTGATTTTCTTTATGAAAGGAAATACAGTCATTGGCGCTGATGATGTTTATCGAAGTTTGTTGCTGCCAATTTAAAACTTTATAACATTCTTCAGGACTTAAATTATTATCAGTAAAAATGAAAATAGATGGAATATCCCTGAAATTTTTAATGATGCTGTTCAAAGTTTCCCGAAGCATTGATAGCTGTGCTTTTCCAACTAATATTGTTAAATTAAAGTCTTGATCCTGAACTTTATTCTTTCTAATAGCTAAGCTGTATTGTTCTATTATTTTCTTGTAAACAAGTGGTAATCTAAAAACCAGGCTATTTTTAATTCTTCGAATCATGAACGGATTTTCCTTCCCAGATAAATATGAAAACTTTTTAAAAGTTGTAGAAAGGGATGTATAACAGCTAGCCTGAAAAATTGATTTCCATTTAATTTAATGAGTTTTGTGTTGATAAATAAAACTTCCCGCCAGTCTTGATTTGAGATTTTTAATGTGAAAAAATGATTTTTCTTTAATTTACTAACCATTCTTTTTACACTTGTTACATCATGGTTGAGAAAGTCATGAAATTCAACAGATATCTGCGCAATTTTAGTTAATGTTTGGGCAGATAAATCATCTAACATTGCAATTTCTGCGCCTTCAATATCTATTTTAACAAGGTCGATCTGTTTTTGGATATTGAGTTTTTCAATTAAGCTGTCAAAGGTTATTCCTGATACGATTTCATGATTTTCCGTTCCCCACACTCCGGCAATATTCTTGTCCATACTGTTCGCTTCATTATTACTCGAAAGATAAAAAGTTACATCATCATTTGTATTTCCCAGCGCATAGTTGTACACATCAACATTGTTAATTTTTGGGAGTACTTGAAATAATGATAAGGATGCTTCTACTGCGATATAATGACCTCCAAATCTTTGTTGCATATTGCGGTAAAAATTACCTTTGTTGGCGCCAAGGTCAAAAATCAAGCTGTTTTGATTAATTTTTTCTCTTAAGATATAATGCGAACTCACCTCAATAATTTTAGCCTTATTTAAATTTGAAACCAATAATTTGTTGATTAATGAAAATAGGCTCATTAAGATTTGAATTTTTTTAGTTTAGCGGTATAGATTCTGAAAGCAAAATCGTAGGCTTCTCTATCTTTAAAAAGCTTTACACTTAGTAGCAGTGTAGCATACCAAAGTTTTAATAAAATATTAACTTTATTTTTGTAAGTTATTTTTTTATCGGATCCAAAGCCTGATATATAGCTTTTCTGATTTTCTGAATCATTGTCTTCAAGTGAGTTAATCATATGGAATTTTCGATTAGTACTTTCCAGTGCACCCAGATGGATGGCATGAGGGATGGGCCCGGAATCCATTAATGCAAACGGAAAATTATTTTGAATCAGATAATCTGAAATAAATGTTTCAAATCCATAGGTTGTTGTTTTATCAGATTTGGGAAAATCTATCATTTGCTTAATTGCATCAACTATATACTGCGTGCGGCATAATGAAGGAGAAACCGATAACCCATATTCGGGCAAGTAAAACTCATCAAAATAATGCTTTAGCATCTGTTCCTCTTTCAAGGGTTCAATTTTTGTTAAAAAAATGGTCGACCAGTTTTTATGTTTGGTTAACACATCCACTATCCGGTTAAGATTTACCGGCTGGTTAAAATAATAATCGTCTTCTAACCAAAAAAAGAAATCAGTTTTAATACAGTTAAGCGCATTAATAATGTTAAAAACATATCCCTTTCTTTTAAAGTTTTGAACAATCAGATCTGGTTTAATACTTCGTATTACGTTCTCATCTATTACCCCATCAACGGCTAAAATTGTTTGCGAAAACGTATAATCACAATTTTGTATAAAACTTTCATAACACTTTGGGAGAAGATGTTCCTTGCCCTCACATGTAAAAATTACTAAAGTAGTCTGATTTGGAGTAATCATGTTTTATCTTAATGATTTTGAGATATTACTTTTCATCATTAGCTTAGGGGCTTTTTGAAAAAGCTGTTATTTAGGTTAATCTTAACTGAATTATGAATGGCTAGTATATTTTGATATCTAAAAATCTCATGAGATGAGGTATATTCTCCCAATGGATATAAATGACCTGAAGCCATAATCCTAAAGAAAGAATAGTTTGGTAAAGTGTTATAAAAGTCTTTCATAAAGCTTTTTGAAATGATATTAAATTCATTAAATTCAAATTGAATTAGCTTTACAACATCCTTTCTAATGGTTTCAATGGCACCCCTTAGCACTTTTAATTCATGACCCTCAACATCAATTTTTAAATAATCGATGGAAAGAATTTTATTCTCTGTACAATAGTGATCAATTGTAATAAACTTACATCTTGTTGGTTCGATCTCTGTTTCTTTAAATTGTTGAAATATCGACCCTAGCGCTTCAGGATAAAGGGTTGCCATTGCGCTATTTTCATTATCTAAACTGATAAAAAGTTCGAGCTCTTCGGCTTTTTCCCCGAAGCCACAATTGTTTAAAATAATATTTGGATGGTCTACATGCTGTTTAAGCTGTAGAAAAGTTACTAAAACTGGTTCAAATGAGTGTATTTTAGCATTCGGAAACTTAACATTTAGCATTTTTGTATACTCTCCAATATTCGCACCAACATCAAATATTATACTTGGCGTATTACCTAATAGTTTAGCAATAACAACATCGGCAACAAAGAATTCTCCAGATTGATAACAATTATGACCAGCACCAGCTTGAACATGTGCATGTGCCAATAAATCAACGTTCATCATCTTCAATGTTTTTACCAGTAATCTTTCTACAGTTTTTTTCATTTAAATAATTGCGTGAGCTTAAATACCAACTTCTAAACTTCTTAAGCTAAAAATTAATAAAGGTTCGAGATTTCGTTTGCCTACTGTTAAACCCAACAGATGAAAGGTGAAAATTATTAAATTGTTATTTATTAAAATTTTTAAGGTAGCTAATCCAGGCAGCGGTTTTCCAACCAAATAGTTTTGAAACTATTTTATAAAAAGGGGTATGCTGGTAATAATTTTTAGGGATCGAAGCTAAATTATCTGCTTCTCTCATTGCCTGGTTTGCAATTTTTATTGATCTAGGGTAGGCTGCAAGTGCAACTTCACCAAAGTACCTGCTAATTGCTTTTTTTGCTCCAACGCTATCGATTTTGCTTAAAAGGTGGTTTTTCTTTAAAGTTATGCTATTGAAAAAACTAGTTAAAGCTCGAATGTTTTTTTTACTACTTAAGCTGTTTTTTTGCTTTCTGTAGTAAGCAATAGCTTGAGGCGCATATTTAATTTCTACTGCATTTAAAACAACTCTGCAAAAATACTCTCCATCATCATTATAGCTTAGGTCTTCATTCCAAAAACCAGCTTTATTTATAACCTCACGAGGTGTTAACCAGGCATGTATAGTAATCATTCCTCCATAATTTGGACCTATTAAATCACCGCCATACAATTTTATTAAAAAATCAGGCATATTGGATGAGCCTTCTTGGTACCATTCATGATTTAGTTGATTTGCGTAGGGGCTTGTTCCATGTTGGAAATACACCGTGGGGCCTATAGCTAACTTTTCGGTATTGTTATTTAGTAATTTTACCTGTGATTCTATTTTATTTAAAGAAAGTAAATCATCAGCATCTAAAAACTGGATATAATGGCCTTTTGCATTTTTTAAGCCAAGATTTCTGGCTGCAGATGCTCCTTTATTTGATTGTTGAAGAATAATTACATGCTCGCACTCAAATTTCTTAGCAATTTGTAAGGAATCATCTGTCGAACCATCATCAACTATGATTATTTCGATCTTTTTCCAGGTTTGATTAAGGGCACAATTAATGGTCTCTGCTATATATAATTCTGAATTATACATAGGGATAATGATAGAAACAAGTGGTTGATTGGTGATCAATATTATTTGCGATTAAATATGGTCATCCAATGTTCTTTATTAGTGGTTCCCATATCAACAGTATTGTTTTTAAACCAGGGTTGCCTTAAATATGTGGCATACAAATCTTGATTTTTATCTATCTCGATAACGCTGTCAATTACTTCTGAAAAATCCAGGTTATTGAATTGTAGTTTCATTTTTAAATTTCTTCCCTGGATTTTTATTTTTCTTATCGCTTTCTGCATGAATCCATTATGTGTAGCAGGCCGGTAATCGGTAAAACTTTGCTGGGATAAACGTTCCAGTGTTTTAACCATAATGCCAGTTTTTTTTTCTAGATAATCGGAAACATTAACGAAACTATCAGTATTAAAGATTTTGTTAATATTAGGGTCCCCACAATATATTGGCAAACTATTGCAAAGCATAGCATCATATAATTTTTCGGTTTGATAACCGGGATAAACATAATTTTCAAAGGCAATGGTAAATTTATAAGGAGATAAAAATTGCCTTTTAATGTCCCAAATGCCTCCGGTAAACTGATTATCTATTGATGGCATATTGTTCATCGATTTACCCGGTGCATCTACTTTTTTGTATTTCGATAATTGTTTAAAAAATGCTTCACGATAACTCACTTTGTTTGAATAGAGAAAGTTGCAGAAACTGGTTTTTTGACTAATGATTTGATCTATATCATTTTCGGTTAAATGTTTTATTAATTTATTTGGATTTAAGCCATGCCATTGAATCCGATAATATCGTTTATTTCTAATTTCATCCTCTGATGGAATACCAAATGCATAATCACAGATAGAAAAATCGGGTAAGATGTTTTCACAGAAATAGCCAATTCTGATGTATTTACCTGGTTTAGGTATATCATTTCCGTATGGTCCAAATAAAATAAAATCGGGTTGATTAGATTCAACGAAATGAAATTGGTCCATTAATTCAAAAAAAATATCGTCAACTGCATCAGCTAAATTAATTCCGTTTGTGCATTTTATTTTAATTATTTTAGCCAATTTTAATGCGCTTTAAGTATTAATCTAAGGTAGTATTTAACTTTAGCCGCTATAAATATGAGTTTATTATGATGGCGCCATTTATAATTGTAGTAGGCCTTTGCACTTTCCTGAAGTTTAAACTGACTGCGGCTTTTTTCTGAACTCAAAGTTTCACTTCTGATATGTGTGACTTTGGCATTTTTAATTAACCCATGTTTAATAGCATGTTTTTCTAAAGAGAGTCTAAAATCATCATCTGCAAACCAAAAATTAAATTTTTCATCAAACTTTCCAACCTTATTAAAAACTGATCTTTTTACAAGGAAACACCAACCTGTAAATAATACGCCATTTTTATATCCGTAATTGATTTCATCAGGAATTTGGTCTAATTTATCTGCATGAAAATTTGGACAGAACATGCCAACACTGTCTAATCCGTTATCATCCTGCATTGATTTAACAATTGCTGACGCCCAGCCTTTATGAAATATTAAATCATTGTTGCAAAAGCACACTAAATCTTTACTGGTTTCGTCCAGCCCTATATTTAAGTATTTATGAAAACCAAATTTAGTTTCCGGATAAATTGTTTTGGCATTAGGGTACTGATATGGTTTAATGGATGTGCATGATTCAATAACCAAAATCTCAAACTTAATCATTGAGTTGTCTTCCGATTCCAATAAACTCTGTACGGTTTGCCTGGTGAGATCGATTAACCTCTTGCTTTTTCCATTACTAAGAATTATGATATCAATATTAATCATTTAATTGAGCCTGGGTAGCGAACTGTTGAAAAGAAGTATCCTCAAACTTTGTAATTCTTAAAAAACTTAAAATCTTAAAAGGAATTGAAAATTTTTTGGGTACAAACCGGTTGATTCCCTCATGTTTTATGATCTTGAAACCAAGTTTGCTAAAAAGATTAATAATACTTTTACTGGTAAAAAACCTGAGATGTGTATTGTCCATTATACCAGCGTCTTCATATTCAAATTCTCCTTTGTACACTAATCTGTATAGGTAGGGAATATGCCTCATATTGGGAATCGAACTTACAATGTACCCGTTTTTGACTAAAAGACTTTTACAGTTTTCAAGTGTTAAAAAAGGATCTGTCAAATGTTCTAATACATCATTGAAGATGATGCAATCAAAATAATTATTAGGCAAACCATCACACTTATCTAATGTATTGTTAAAGAACTTGTCTATATTTTTTTGTGCAATTGTAGCAAATTTTTTTTCTGGCTCAATTCCCCAATAAATGCAATTTTGTCTTTCTTTTATCAATTTACCAAAAGCACCATTTCCGCAACCAATTTCTAAAATATGTTTGGCATCTAATGGTACAAATGCCATCATTTCACGTCTTTCGTGCTGATAATAGCTTTGGTCTTTATCTTTAATGTTCAGTATCTCCATTATTTAGTAATGAATTGACCGTCGCTTTCTGAGTTGATTTTATTTATACGCTCGTAAAAGTGATTGTAAATTTCAGTCAGATTAATTTCGTGGTAAGTATTTGTATTTGCCGGCTTAGCATAAATTATTTTACCGATGGCAATTTTTATTTTGCTCCAAAAACTAATGCTCTTGTTATCTCCGGGATAACCGTATAAGGCTTGACCAATTTTGGCTTCATTCTGGAGTGTTTTTTTAGAAACTGTAGAAGAAACATTATTTGGTGAGCCGACATTTAGCGCGTTGTAACCAGTATAATAGCTGATATTTACATTCAAAAAGCTCATTCTTAAGCTATATTCCCAGTCAATCATCACAAAAGATGTGTTATATAAACCTATGTAGGGCAAAATGCTTTTTCTCACCAGCATGTGTACATCAGAAAAAGAAAAGCAATTTATTTTTCCGGCTCTCCAGTCTTTGTAGTGCTTAAGTCTGGATGAATTGACATCAATATTATTATAATTTAATATCCCTGACGATAAATCGCTGGATATCACAACATCAACATCAGGATTTTCAAACATATAATCAGCACATTTCCTTATTTCATTATAATCAAAAACATCATCGTCAATGATTTTTTTAAACAGAATCCCCCTGGCCATGAGCATAGCCTTATTCCAGCCATGGGCCTGATTTTTATCTGGTTCTGATATAAATTGATGAATTTTTCCTTCCTTTAAAAGTTCTTGTAAGTATAATGTTGAACCGTCTGTACTATTTGCATCAACAACAACTATTTCCTCATCCGGTAAAACCTTAGCGATAAGCCTTTCCAGATTTATTTTCAGGTAGGGAAGTCTGTTTCTGGTTGAAATAAGATATGACAGTTTAATCATCGAACTTTAGTGTGCTTATATCTTTATACATTTTTTTGATTTGTTTATTATATCTTAAAAATTCAAATCCCAAGATCATCCAGCTTTTAATATGGATGGTTTTAACATCACCTTCCTTATTTTTGATAATATTGTGGAAGTGTAAAAAGCTATACTTTATGGTGCGCGCGAAATATAAGAAGCTTTTTTTTAGCCAGTAAAATTCAGGTAATTTACTTCCATTTAAAACTAAATCATAAACGTGGAGTGGTACAAAAGAATAACTAAAACCAATATGAAGATTTTGTAAGTATTTCCAGGTTAGCCGGTTCGTTGTTAAAAAATGATAGAAGGTTAGTTTTTCTGAGTAAAAAATTTTTCCACCCAATAATTTTACGCGGAGACAAGTTTCGGAGTCTCCTCCTGAAGATAATCTTGTACCAACTCTATCATTTAAAAAAAATGGTATAGCATAAAACTTCGGATTTTTCAAAATGGTTTTCCGAATTCCTAATCCTGCACCATATACCAAACTTACAAACCCTGATTTTACTTCCTGTTTACCAACAGCATAACTTTGGTAAAAATTCTCAAACCAAAATGGCTTATCAGATTCGAAAACAGGATTTCCTTGGCCTCCTAAAATCATAATTTCTTCATCGGCGTCAAAAAGCTGCATGGTATTTATGGCATAATTTTCGTCTAACCAGTTATCATCATCGCAAAAAATCAAATAATCGTATAGTGCAACTTCAATTCCTTTTTCTCTGGCCTTTGTTAAACCTGGTTGAGCTTCAAAAGCTATTCTTAAAGGAAAGGGATTATTGAGTTCTTCCCATAAACTTTTGGCAACTTCTGCCGTATCATCCGATGAATTGTTGTCAACAATAATTACTTCAATTCCTTTTGTGATATTTTGTTTAGCTAAATGAAACAAAGTTTTGGGTAACCTTTTAGCACTATTATAACAACAAACTATTATAGAAACACCTGCGCTATTTTGCATCATGATCTTCGAACAATCTTTTTTGTTGTTAACTTAATGAAAAGATAAAATTGGTGGGGCCAGCTTATTGTAAGGTTTACAAATGCAGTTGCCATAAGAGTTGGAATTCCAGTTCTGTTGAGTGTTAATAATGTTTTTTGCGCGATATATAATGGAGAATTCATGTTTTCTCCGCCAAAATGAAATAAAAGGGGCGATTTTATTTTAAAGTCTTCAGTTTTTCCACTGGTGGGAATAGTTTTTTTAATTTTACCTGTTAGTACGTTTAAATTATTTATTTCATTGGCTTTTGAAAATCCTGCAACAATTAAACCACCATCATCAATCGGTCGTTGTTTATGAGCCGTCATTGAAACTGAAACCAGTTCTTCCTCATTTTTCCAGCCATTCTGTATCCTAACGAAACCATATTCATCGTATTTTTCAGAAAGTTTTCTAGCTTCACTATATATTTTCTTTGTTAATTCAGTTTTTTAAGATAGTACAGCCCGCCATTAAATAAAATAGACTGATCTATATTAAATTGTTTTCTAGCAAATACAGCACCTTCTTCGCCCCAATAGTCTTCAAGTTTAACAGGAGTGCCCAAGACAGTTACATCCATAGAACTGCAGAGGTCAAAAACTGGGCTAAGATCACCAAAGCAAAGCATGTCAGAGTCAATGTAAAGTGTTTCTTCTGTTTTTAAGAAAACATCTAAATAAAGCTTGGTTTCAATAAATAGCTTGGCAATATCGTTTTCAATTTTTATGAAATCTATGGCATCGGTATTTTTCTCTGGAATAATATTAGTACCGACAAATATTTTTAAATCTGGATTATATAACCTGATTGACCTGGCACAATTTATAGCAAAATTTAAATATTTTTTGCTATTGGTTCCTAAAATTAAAACAGAACGATCCTTCATTTATTCTCTGAATTAATATATTCTATTTGCCAGTTAGAAGGGTAAATATCTGGTGGAATTGTTTGCTTGATATGAAAACCAAGAAAATATTTTGGACAATAAATAATCTTATCCGGTTTGGCATTTAAATAGGCACCCCACCAGCTAAACGTGCTATTGCTGGTAATGCAAATATCTGCATTCATCAGGAGCTGAAAATCAATTATTTCATTTTCTGTAGAAATATATTTGTTTTGCACGTAGCCAAATTCATTTTCAATAAATGAAATGTCATCGCCAATAAAAATAAACTGGTAGTTGTTGGCTGATTTCTCTAGTTTATTGATCAGCTGATGATAATATGTTGCAGGAAGTCTTAAATCGGCATTACCCAGGTCTAATATTTCTAAATGCTGATAATCAGTTCTTCTGATATGAACCACAACCGTTTTATAACCCGGCTTATAGATTTTGCTAAAATTATCTTTAAAATCATTAAGGTATTTTTTTTTGATTTTTAACAAGTTTTTAATTTCTCTTTTGTGTGGTTCGAAATATAATTCTGATTGAAAATAACCCTCAAATGATCTGTGATTATTTATCGTTTTAATCGCATTGAGGTAAGGTTCGTCAAATGGTATAAATTGGCTGTTTGTTTTGAAAAAGCCATCAATGAATTTATAGAATGATCTTCGAAAATGATGATTAAAGATGTTTTTAAATCCTTTTATGGAGAAAAGATAAGTATCTAGTAGATGAAAGGGGCCCGTGCTGATATCAAAAAACTCTATCAGGGAGCACCGTTCAACTTTTTGATTTAAGCAATAATTGGTTTTTTTTTGTTTTGAGATATGGTAAGCAAAGGCAAATTGAAATAACTGATTACCTAAACGTCCATTTAAAACAACATTAATCATAAATTAAATTTCATGTTTAATTAACCAATTCTCCCAAATGAAATCGCAAAGGTAAGTTGGGTGATGTGTTTTTGATAATAAAGTCCGTAGTTCATACATCTTATTTCCCGCATCAGGTACAAAATCATGGAATTGGATTTGAAGATTTATAATGTTAGGACCAGTAAATAATAACTTATCGCTAAGCCATTTTGAAATATTAATTAAGCGCCCCATGTTCGTCTTATACTTATACTTTTAATCATAATATTTTTAAATGATTCAATTGCATTCTCTATTGAGTAGGCAGTGATCTGATGATTTGTTTTAGAAATAATTGGATCAATTGCTTTATCTTTTAAACTATCCAAAGCTTGTTTAATTGCTAATGGCTCTAATGGATCAAAATATATCGCTAAATCTCCAGCCATTGCAATATGCCCCTTTAAATTTGAACAGGCTACATTGCATTTTAGAGCTATTGCCTCTAAAATAGGCATGTTGGTAGGTCCTAATAATGATGGAAATACTAAGCCAATTGAGTTAATATATAACCATTTTAGTTCTTGATCAGAAATAAAACCTGGTAATATGATTTGCTGAGCTAAGCCCAATTCTTTAATTAAAGAATTGATATATTGTCGATTACCCTGGTCACTTCCTGGTAATACTAGAATATAATCTTTGTTTTCTTTAACGAAATCTTTAAAGCCTAAAATTAAATTGTAATGATTTTTGTGTGCCCAAAACTGCGCAGGATAGATAAAGAATTTTTTATGATTATTCATCCATAAAGGTTTTTGCACCTCTACTATTGGATTAACAATTTTGCTTGGAAAGAGGGGTAAAATTACAATTTTTTCTTCCGGTAACTGATACTGCTTTATAATCTCATTTTTCCCCGATTCGGACTCTGCACAGACTAATAAAGCTTTGTGTAGGTTTTTTAAAATATGGCTTTCCCTGCTTTCCCATTGACCATCCATCGCTATTTCCGGAAAGGCATAAGTAGTTCGATGACCCAAATCCCAGTTTACAATTATGTATGGATAGTTTTCAATAAAAACTTCGGGGGTAGGATAGAATATAATATCTATTTTATGTTCTCTGAGTAGATTTTTTGTATTAATATAGTTTTGTTCGATATCTTTTCGGGGAATTGATGAGCCAAAAAACTTATGATAGAAATTTACTTTTTTCTGGTATAAAAAACTTTTCTTAAAAGGGAAACTTATTGTTTTCTTTTTAAACTCGACGCTTAAATTAAACCCAACAAAATAAATTTCTATTTCAGGGCCAAAATCTTCATTATCAATTCGTTCTACAAGCTGAGATAAAAATGAATACCCTCCTCCCGATTCTGGTACAAAAGCTTCATTAATCCATATGGCAACTCTATAACAACTCATAATCTAAAACTGCATTTATCACTAAATCTTGTTCAAAATCTGTTAAACCCAGTCCGCTGGGAAGGTAAAAACCATTTCTGGCTAATTTTTCTGCATTTGGATAATTTTCTCCAGTAAAAAGCTGCATTTCTTTAAATACCGGTTGCTCATGCATGCACCAAAAGAAAGGGCGGGTGCCAATTTTTTTTGTACTTAAATAAGATGTAATTTTTTCTTTTATTTCTTCTGATGGACATACAATTGCAAATACCCAATAAATATTTGTAGCATAAGCTGTTTTTTCAAGAGAAAGCAAAAAACCTTTAGTTTTAAGTTTTACCAGATTTTTTAGGTAGTTATTGCCAATTTTCCTTTTTAATTTAAGGAAAGATTCTAGCTGTTCTAATTGTGCTAAGCCCAGGGCGGCTTGTAAGTTGGTCATTCTATAATTCCAACCCAATTCATAATGTACAAACCGTGGTCCATTAGGTTCAAAACAAAGATTACGTAATTTTTTACAGCGTTCTGCCAATGCCATGTCGTTAGTTAAAATCATGCCACCTTCACCAGTTGTGATGTGTTTATTGGGATAAAAACTAAAGATACTGATGTCGCCAAAACTACCACACATTTTACCATTATAGGTTTGTCCGTGCATTTCTGCCGCGTCTTCGATAATTTTAAGATGATGCTTTTTAGCCAATGTTAAAACAGGGTTCATATCTACAGGTAAACCATAAATATGAACCACTAAAATGGCCTTTGTTTTTGATGTGATTTTGGCCTCGATCTGGTTAACATCCATATTCCAGGTTAGTGGATCGCTATCAACTAAAACTGGCGTAGCACCTGCATTAATTACTGATTGAGCAGGGGAGATTATGGTAAAAGTTGGCATTATTACCTCGTCTCCCTTTCCAATATTTAAGGCTTTGATTGAAATATCGAGTGCTGCTGAGCCGCTAGAAACTGCAATGCCATATTCTTGACCTATGTATTGGCTGAATTTTTCTTCGAATTTTTGAATAAATGGTCCTTCACTACTTATCCAGCCCGTTTCAATACATTCTGTTATATATTTTAACTCATTGCCATTAAGTAAAGGTGTGTTAACCGGTATTGGATTCATGAGTTTATAATTTTCTTAAAATATAGCAAACACCCCAGGTATGATTTGAAGCGGGTGCAGATGTTAAAAATTCTTCTGAATGCAGTATCTGGAAGCCTGTTGCGTAAGCTAAAAGCTCTATTTCTTGCTTACTGAAATGTCGCATTGGATGTATTTCTTTAATGTTGATTTCTTTATTGGTTTTTAAGTCTTCAACTTTAATATCATAGTTAACTTCTACAACATTTTCTTCGTACAGGATAGTCGGATTGGCTTTTCTGGTAATCCTTATTTCTGCATTTTCAAGTCTCTTTGTTCTTTTTTCCGGAACTTGAAAATTTACTGCAGGACTGTGCCAGACATCAAAAATAAATAACCCATTAAGATTTAATGATTGATGAACATTTAAAAAAGTTTTTATTAAATCCTTGTTATTAGTCAAATAACTGATTACATGAAAAATTGATAATGCAATATCAAAAGATTGATTGGTTTTGAACTTAACAATATCGCCAATTTGAAAATCAACATTTTCTGTTTTAGTTTTATTTGCGATCTCAATCATTTGTTCACTGCGCTCAATGCCTAAAATCGTATATCCTTTTTTCGCCAGAAGGCTAGCGTGTTTTCCTGTCCCGGAACCTAATTCGATAATTTTACTGCTTTCTGGCCGATATTTTTTTATAAGATTAACGATATATGCTGTTTCGGCAAAATAATCTTTGTCCTGATAGAGCAGATCATAATATTGACTGTAAAGTTTAAAATTCTGAATTGTCATTTTTATCAATCAATTTAATGGGCACAGGCTTATGGTCAAATCTTACTTTATCTTCATCTCCACAATAGGGGCCTTGTTTTATTTCGATCATTTCAGCATCTTCTAACATCTCAAATCCATGTCCACCTGCGGCTAAAAGAATCACATCTCCTGTTTCAACAATCCTGCTTTCCAGGTATTGTTTATCCTCATCATAAAAATCTACCCTAACTTTCCCCGATTTAATATACAATACTTCTTGTGTTAGTGTTACTTTTCTTTCGACCAGGTTATGTACATGTGGCTCTATCACGTATCCTTTCTGCCGGTTCATATAACCTAATTGTTGTGAGAAATCTCCAGGTGTAAAAAAAGCAATGCCTTCTTTTTTGTATGCAGCTCTAATAATGATGGCCAATGTTTGATCTAAATACTTTACCTCTTCAATCATTTTGGTAGTTTAAATGTCCAATAGTTTTTTCTTAAAACCCATTCTTTAACTAAAGGATCGTTTTTAAAGGCTTCCTGATGGTAGTTGTAGCCTGCTAACTCGGCAGCTTTTAAATCTGACAGTATTGAATTTATTTCATCCGGCAATTTTTTCACTTCTGTTTTACTGGATTTTCTTATCCATTTATAATAGGGATGCAAAGCATTTCTAATCTTTCTTGAAATCGAAATTTTTGATGAATCCTTTATTGGTTTGAACAATATTTTAGTTCTTATTTCTGTAAATGAATTGCAAACTCCTTGAAAAAATGCCCTTTTATTGAAGTAATTTTTAGTGCATCTTTCTTGATTAACATGATGATAAAGTGATAAACCTGGGACATAAATCGCAGTACATCCTTTCAGTGCAGCCTTTAATGTTAATCCTGTTTCGCCATCGCCCTGAAATTTTTGCAATCGCTTAGGCATCGAATCTGGATGAAACCCACCTAGTTCAATAAGTACTTCTCTCCTGATGCAGAAGTTCAGTCCCCACACAAAATTTGGATGAATGGTATGTTTCTGATTGCCAAAATCCAGCAGACTTAACCAAGCGCAAAATCGCCCTTCATTAGTTTCATCCCACATATAGTTTAACCATCCGGGAGGTTCAGCTTCGTATCTGGGAAGGCATGGGCCTGTTGCCAATTGAATGCGCTCATCATTGAACGTATGAATAAGATTCTCAATATAATTATTGTTAATTTCTACATCATCATCTAAAAAGCAAATAACAGGTGCTCTGGATTTTGAAAAGCCCACATGCCTTCCGGTAAGTAAGCCAGGTGTTTCATCATATAAATAAACCAAATTAGGTTTAGCACTGAAAACTTCGCAAACTGACCTGGTACTATCTGTTGAGCCATTATCTACAATGATCAATTCATAATTTTGAAATTTATTGGCAAAAACACTCTCAATAGTTTTCTTTAGTGATACTGCTCTATTTAACGTAGGAATGATTATAGAAACTTGTGGTGTCATGCTTCAATTTCAGTAAATTCGTTGGGAATAATTCCATTCGGAAATTCTTCTTTTTCTACGAAACCCAGCCAATATTTTGGAGCATATATTTTTGGTTTTTTTTTGTTTAAATATGCACCCCACCAGCCAAATGTACTATTAGATATAATGCAGATATCGGCATTCATAAGGAACTGAAAGTCGATAATTTCATCATGATTTGATATATACTTATTGGTTAAATAGCCAAACTCTTCATTAATGAATTTTTTATCATCAGAAATTACAATATAGAAATTGTTCTCATTATAAGTTTCTTTTATGGCGCTGTGGTAATATGTAGCAGATAAACAAATATTTAATTCTATATAATCTGTTCTTCTTATCTGTACTACCACAATCTTTTTGTCTTTCGGAATGGTATTAAAAATTTGGTTAAAGGATATTTGATGCCTTTTTTTAATTTTAAACTCTTTTGTTATTTCTGCTCTGTATTGCAAAAAGTAATCTTCAGATTGAAAAAAACCGTGATATTTTGTATGGTTATTTATTTTAATTAGCTGCTTACTTGGTGCTTCTGTATCTGAAAAGAAAGCCTCATTTCTGATGGTTTTTCTTTCAATTAAAGCATAAATCCCAAGCCGTAAAAATGAGCTAAAGAATTTTCTAAAGCCCCCGATCGAAAAAACGTATCTATCTAGTTTAGAAAAAAAATCATTTGATAACTGAAAGTATTCAGATAGCACATATTTCTCATACCGTTTATCGATATAAAAATTACAGGAGAGCTTTTTTGCACTGGCATAAGCAAAAGCATATTGGAAAAGTTGATTTCCTAATCGTCCTTGCGCAACAACAGCGATCAAATTATAAATGATTTAAGATTTGTTTTAATTTGTTTTTTATTTGTTTCAACCAGCTTGTTTTTATTTTTCTTAAATGATTGTGGCCACCATAATTGTTCTTGTCAAGAATAATTATCTTTTTTTCATATGGTAAATCCCAGCCTTCGGGATAACCATATGATGAATCTAAGATTTTAACAGACTTACCAATTAAGTAATTGTTTAAATGAGATTCATCATGCCAAACCGCAATAATTTTATTCTTTAAATCAATTTGAATTCTATCGGCAAGTTCTAAAATTAAGGCAAGGTAATCTGCTGATTTTCCACCATTGAGTCCGCCCATGAAATAATCAGATCCTTCATTTTCTGCAATGTAAGCGGTTGATTTAGGGTTTGTTTCATAAGTGAAATTAATGCGGTCTTTTTGATAGAAACTTGGGTGAATAACGGCTAATAAGCTTTCTTTCTCTGGCAGAAATGAGCCATCAATTTTTTTACGAAAGATCATATTCGAATTGAAGAAAAAAATGTAATCGAAGTCCCTAAGCTCCCCGGCTATTTTTTTAAACATTTCGAACCGCAATAAAGTATCGTATGGCCAACCCAATTGCTTTTGATGAATTTTATGGACCTTCGCATTATCTTCCTGCTCAATGTTTATGGCATCTGTAAAAACAAAATATTCTTTACGGTAATCGTTAAGGAAATTTTCCTCACAAGAAGAATAAAAATTCTTCCAAAATGAGACGTATTTTCCTGTACATATGTAAAGTATGGCAATGTTTTTCAAGTTTTAAACTTTAGTGCATTCGCAGCAAACCATCGTCTCATCTTCTAATAGATATACATGATCAACTTTAAGGTTAGCATATTTGGTAATCACATTTTTGAGCGTAAAAGGGCTAAACCAACAGTTGTGATCGGGATGAACAATTTCTACAAATAGATTGTTACTTGCTATATTTCTAGACATATGCTCGGGAGCAAAACAATTAGGTCCTGTGATAATGAATTTTTCAGCATTAACTTTTCCCAGGCTTGAAAGAAACGTCCCTATATTTTCAACATGTTCGATTGTTTCGGGTACCAGGCATACATCAAATTTTTTATCACTCAATTCAGCAAAATCTGAAAAATATGGCTGGTTTACATGCTTCTGTAGTTCTGCTAATCCCTGAACATCAATATCAAAGCCGCTTAATTCTTTGCAAATTCCTGCTAGCCAGATGTGTAGGTTTGTAGCTGGATCGAAAATTGGCCAATCGGTACAACCAAAATGTAATATATTTTTAGCCGAGCATGTAGCTTTAAAATAGTCGTACTTGCTCATTATTTTTGTTAATTCAACTTTTTGACTCCAGAATTCGCCTGGATCTTCCTGTTTCTTTTTTTTACTAAATAATTTCATTTCGCTTATTTATTTGCCATTCAAAATTGGGCCTAATCATTCCTTCATATCCTCCTATATAGTTTTTTCTTATGTTAATGCCATCTTCAACCTTAATTGTCAAAACATCATTTAACAATTGTGGATTTTCAAAGTTCCTGCCGTATATATTTAAAGATATGGAGTAGTTTATGTTGTTTAAAAAACTCCTTTCAATTTTACAAACTGACTCATAAAATCCTGGTTTCTGAACATCAAATGGGGTAGGATTACTAATGGAAATAAATACTATTTCAGCATGTTGATTCCAGAAGCCTAAAGTAAAACCAACTGTGTTTTCTTTTTTTAGTTCGTAGGCGATTTTCACATAAAATTCGGTATCAGTATCTATGTAAGTAAGGTTTATGTTTTGGTGATCAAAAACTCCTATAGAAATTAGTCTGACATCATTAATTTCTTCTAAGCTTAGGTTGTGATTATAATAATTTTCTTTATTGTTATTTAAGTAACGAACAATACAGCGATCTACTTCATCCTTTAAAGAAATTAGTCCATTTTCTAGCACGATTCCTTTTGTACACAGGTTTTTAATGGATGCCATATTGTGGCTCACAAAAAGTACTGTTCTTCCTTCGCCTTTGCTCACTTCGCCCATTTTACTAAGGCACTTTTTCTGAAATTCTGCATCCCCAACGGCAAGCACTTCATCTACAATTAGTATCTCGCTTTCCAGGTGAGCTGCAACTGCAAAAGCGAGTCTTACATACATCCCAGAACTATACCTTTTTACTGGTGTATCCAGGTATCGTTCAATTCCTGCAAAATCCACAATTTCATCCAATTTGCGTTGGATTTCCTTTTTGCGCATGCCCAAAATAGCCCCATTTAAAAAAATATTTTCTCTACCGCTGAGCTCTGGGTGGAAGCCAGTACCTACTTCCAATAAGCTTGCAATTCTGCCCTTGCCAGATATTTTTCCGGTGGTAGGGGCTGTAACCTTGCTTAATATTTTAAGTAGAGTGCTTTTTCCTGCTCCATTTTTTCCAATAATACCGACTGCATCACCCTGCTCAATTTCGAAATTGATATCCTTTAAACTCCATACTACATCGCTTTCACTTTTGGTATTTTGATTATTGCTTTCCCCTATACGTAAAAAAGGATCTTCCTTACCACGAATTCTCGCATACCAACGTTCTAAATCGCGGCTGATCGTTCCTGTACCTATTTGGCCCAATTGATAAGCCTTACTGAGATTTTCTACTTTTATTGCAATGTTAGACATTTAAAATATGCTTAAAGTTATGCTTTCCATTATCCATATTACATCTTCCATTTCCCATTTATACGGTGTCAACAAAATTCCGTTCTACTTTATTGAAAACTACTGTGCCAATCAACAATAAAAAAATCGTAACAATTGTAGCATAACCTAAACTAAACCAGCTAAAGCTTCCTTGTCCTAAAAATCCATATCTAAAAGTTTCAATTATTGGCGTCATCGGATTATACTCGATAATCCAGGCATAAGCCGGATATTTGTTAATAGCCTCAGATAAGGGATAGATTACAGTAGTCGCATACATCAATAGCTGCACACCAAAACCGATGAGAAAAGCCAAATCCCTATATTTCGTGGTCATAGCCGAGATAATCATCCCTGCACCCAAACCCAATAAAGCCATTAATATTACAATTACCGGGAACAGGCAAATTGCCCAGCTGATGTTGAAGTTTGCGCCTGAGAAATAATAATAGGCCATTAATATGAGAAATAACAGCATCTGTACGCCAAAGCGCACCAGATTGCTTACCACAATACTTAATGGCATAATTAACCTGGGGAAATATACCTTGCCGAAAATACCAGCGTTATCCCTAAAAACAGATGATGTTTTGGTTAAACAATCAGCAAAGTAATTCCAGGCCGTAATTCCGGCCATATAAAATAAGGGCTTCGGTAGGCTATCGGTAGAGATACCTGCAAGGTTGCCAAAAATAAAGGTAAAAATGATGGTGGTAAACAGGGGTTGAATAAAAAACCAGAGTGGCCCCAAAATGGTTTGTTTGTAGAAAGAGACAAAATCCCTCCTGACCAATAATACCAACAAATCCCGATAGGCCCAAACCTCATGCAGTTTTAGGTCAAACAAGGATGATTTAGCCTCAATGGTCCACTGCTGTTCTTCCTTAACCATAAATATTAAGCTTGTTTATCTGCATGTTTTTTTTGTTGATCGCTACTTGATGCTGTATGATTAATTGAGCCTTTTAAAATCAAGTTTTTTACTGATTGAAGATAGTGGGTATATCCAAATGCTTTCATACATTTCTCTTGTAGGCTGTTTTTCTGCTTTTCAGTTTGACGATGTTGTAGCAGTTTGAATATGCTGTTTAGCATTTCTTGTTGATCGTCAGGATCTACTAATAAACCAAGTGCTCCGTTTTGAAGTGCATCTACGCTGCCATCTTTATTGCCGGCAATTACCCTAAGGCCGCTTGCCAGGGCTTCGATAAATACAATTCCGAAACCTTCTTTTTTACTGGGTAAAATAAAAATATCAGACAGTAAAAAATGTTCGGTAAGTTCGGCTTCATCAATAAAACCGATCATTCTGATATGCTCCTGCAGTTGATTCTTTACAATTAAGTCATCTAATCTTTTCTTTTCTACAGCATCCCATTTACCGCCCAATAGGTAAACGAGGTTAGGGTATATCTCCAATAGTTGCGGCAATAGCTCAATGGTATGGTCGTATCCTTTATACTTCTCTGAAGAGGATAAACGGGATAGTGAAAAAAGGATTAAATTTTCGCGGTTTAGATGATACCGATCCAATAAACGCTGCGGTTTTTCGAACTGTGTAGATAAATAATAAAAAGGATCAAGACAATTGTTTAATACTTCAATCCGATCTGCAGGAATGTGATGCATCTCCATAATTTTATCTGCAGTAAAATGACTTACACAAATAATCTTATCCAGCTGGTTTAACATTTTGAGTTTGGAATCAGATAACTTTTTCCAAATTTCTATACCATGTGCCAACAAATAGATTCTTTTATGGGGATGTATTTTCTTGATGAAATAAACAATGTTGATTAAATGGATATGGCTCAACAAAATCACATCAGCTTTTAAGCCACTTAAAAAAGATTGTACTACAAAGCGTTCTTTTTTTCCGTTAAAACCATGAAACTGCTGTTTGCTCAGGTACCTGGAATCACGGTCAGCATTTTTATCATACATGGAATATACCGTCGATTGAACAAGTTCTTCTTCACTTAAATCGTATAATACACGGGATAAACTTCGGCAAACTTTTTCAATACCACCAGTAAAACTAAACGTTTTAAGTGTTAAAAATAGAACCTTAACTGGCATGATATATTCTGTATAAGGCTAGGGCAGAACTCCAGTGCAATTTGTTTTCTCCAAAGTTCTGCATGAGTGATTTCGCCCTTTTATTTGCATAACGGGATGGATCGGCAATGTCGGAGCTTTTTCTCATCCATTCTTGAAACGGGAAAGTGAAACCCATTTTTGATCTTTTCCAGGTTTCTACGGGTAGATCTTCTTTGTAAGCCTCTACCAGGAGTTTTTTCTTCTGTTCGTAACTGAACTTTATTTCTGTTGAGATGGAAAGAACCAGATCAACAAAATTACGGTCCAGGAATGGAACCCTCACTTCAACACCATGGCTCATGCTCATAAAATCGGTATCTTTTAATAACTGATTTTGCATGTACATGTTAAATTCGAACCAGCTCGCTCTTGTTTCGTTACTGGTTTTCTTAATTCCGGGGTGAAGGGGGATGTCTTCCAGGCAATCGATAACGGTTTTCATATCGATGTCTAACAATTCGGCGATCACATCAGGAGAGTAAACTCCTCTCAAACATAGGTATTCGCCAATGGGTGAGTTTAAGCTGAGGTAATATAAACGTTTAAATTTGGTGTTATTGGAAAAACGCGTACTGCGTAAAGCGCTTTTACTCAACCAATTTAGATTTTGTATTTTATGGATCCGATCAAAAGATGGGTATCCGCCAAAAAGCTCATCAGCGCCTAAACCCGATAGCACCACTTTTATCCCGTTCGCTTTTGCTGTTTTACATACAAACCAGGTATTGATCCCATCATTTGTGGGTTGATCCATATCTGCTAAAACGGTTTCAAAATTCTGCACGAAATCGCGATAGGTAATCAGCTGTTCAATTTTTTGAAGATTTATTTTTTGAAGTAAACTATTCCGCTGTTTTTTTTCGGAAAAATCTATCTCATTAAAATTGGCAGAAATACTAGACAACTGTTTGTTATTATATTGATTAGCCAGTATCGTAATGATGCTCGAATCGAGCCCACCACTGAATAATACGCCAATATCAACATCAGAAATCATTTGCTGTTTGATAGAGTGGCCAAGTTGTTCGCGGATTCTTTCAATCGCATAACTTTCGTTATGAATATAAGAAGTGCTTTCAAATTCATGGTACGATTGAATAAGATGCTGAGCGCTTCTAATGTTGTATTTCAGAAAAGAACCTTTGCCCAGGCTACATACATTTTTAAGTGTAGTATAAGGTTCGGGGATATGGCCAAAAGCAAGGTAGTAAATCCGCCAGTTATCATTTTCCTGGTCAATATTAGCGTGTTTAAATGCTTTTACTTCTGATGCAAAGGTTAAAGTTTCGTTAGCAAAATGATAATAAAGTGGTTTTATTCCGTTTTGGTCCCGGACCAGGTACACACATTGTTCCCGTTTATCAAAAATGCAGAAGGCAAAAATACCATCAAGTTTTTCGAATGCTGTTTCTCCCCAATGCTGATAGGCATAAAGGATGACCTCTGTATCTGTTTGTGTTTTAAAAATATAGCCTAAATTGATTAATTCAGTTCTGATCTGCTTATAATTATAAATCTCGCCATTGTAAGTGATCACCAGATCTTCTTTATGGCTTAGCATCGGTTGATGTCCAGTGGAACTAAGATCTAAAATAGCCAACCTACGGTTACCAAGGCATAGCGGTGTTTTTTCAGCCGTATAGATACCATGATCATCAGGGCCACCATGTTGCATACTATCGCACATGGCTTTTACCTGTTGATTGACTTTTTCGAATGAATTTTTGCTATTAATGATGCCTGCTATGCGACACATTGATCTTTTTTTACTAAAATTTGGGCTACTTATTTTGCACCGGATACAGCTTCGCCCGCTCAGTCACATTTTTATTTTCAAAATGTACTGATCACTTGTTATATATTTTGCTGAGTCCTACATCACATTTCAGGACTCAAATCTCATCTCACACATCATCCGTCCCTAGATTGGTTCTACAAAAGCTATCGATGTATTAATATTTATCGAATAACCCATGTTTTGTAAACGTAAAATAATACGTTGCTTATTATGTACCGATACCAATTCGGCAATTACACCTTTAAAAGGTCCGGCTTTAATCAATACCCTTTCACCTGGTTTAATGTCATAATCAATGAGTTCCAGATCGGCATCTGTAGCGAGCAAGAGTTTAAGATCATGGATTTGTTGGTCAGGGATAGAAGCGATTTGGCTGGAGAAATAAATAAATCTGGCAACACCATTGGTCATCAGAACTTCAGCATATTCTCTTGCCGAAATATAGGCAAATAGATAAGATTTAATCAAGGGCTCTTCTACGATTTTTTTACGGTCGCTCCATTGCTTAACTGCCTTTTTAAGAGGTAAATAAGTTTGGATTCCTTTCCTGTTCAATTCCTCATTCGCTTTTTTTTCTGCTCTCGAACGCGTATAAACCGGGTACCACCTGTAATTTTGATCTATCATGAATTATACTATATCAACAATTAATCTCCATTTGCATCTTGTCAATCAACCAATTTAAACTTTAAGCGATTAAGCCATCCATTCTAAACCATTAACCATTAACTACTAAGCTAACCCTTCCATCATCCATTTTCCATCTCACCTTTTCCATTCTATTTTCTCTTCCAAAATTCCCACCAACTCTTCTCATCATCATAATAGCCACTTTTTCCATAGCCGGTATAGTTAGAGTAGTAATACGTTCCGGTATTGCTATGGGCATAATTGGTGGTATAAATGTTGGCATGCAGCTTCTCATCACCAAATGAATTTAGGATAATTGCAATGTTGTTAAGGCCATATTCTTTTGATAAACGATCGGGAATGGTGGCGGCCCTGAATTTAGAAACGCCTGAACGGATAATAAACAGGTTAATATCTGCTTTCCGGATGAGCGGAACAGAATCTGAAACTAGGCCTACAGGAGCCGTATCGATAATAATATATTCATAACTTTCTCTAAGCTTTTCAATCAATGTTCCCATGGCCTTGTGGTGTAAAAGTTCAGAAGGATTTGGAGGAACCGGGCCAGAAGTGATATAATCAATATTATGTCGTTCATCAGTAAAGATGATATCTGCTAAATCAGCCTGTTTTGATAAATAACTGCTTAAACCAATGTGGTTGTCCGAGCCAAAAGCATAGTGGAGTTTAGATTTTCGTAAATCCGCAGCAATTAAAATCACTTTTTTGTCAATAATAGATAAAGTACCGGCAAGATTTAGACTTACGAACGATTTCCCTTCTCCTGAAACCTCTGAAGTAATACAAATTACCTTAGTTTCCTGATCACTGGCCATAAAACTTAGGTTCGTTCGCACCGACCTCACCGATTCGGCAAATATAGATTTTGGGCGTTCTATCGATAAAACGCTTTCACCAAGGCCAACTTTTTTAGGGTATTTTAAAATTACCCCAATAATAGGAGTTGCGGTTAAGCCCTCAATCGTCTCAATATCGTACAGATAAGGATTTAATATTCTGACCAATAAAATTAAACCCAGGCCCGAAAACAAACCCATAAATAAATAAGAAGAATAAATTTTCTTCGGCACAGGAGAGATCGGGAAAAAGGAAGGCTGTGCGACACTGATAATGGTGGCGCCCGAAATTACGGCTGCTGAGCTAATCTGCGCAGAGAGTTTTCGTTCAAACAGCATCGAAAACATACGCTGGTTGATGTCGAAATTGCTTTGTAATTTTGCAAAATCATTTTGTTTGGCTGGTATACTACCCAGAGCCTGATTGGCCAGGCCAATTTGTCCGTTAATGTAACTGATGGTTTTTTGATTACGCTCGTGCAATAACCGGATATTGGTTACAATAGCCTGTTTCACTTCATTAATTTGCCGGTTAATATCTTGTATGGGTTGAGCATCAGCATTGAAATTCTGTAACTTATTTTCTCTATTAATGATAAGTGCATTGAGTTGTGCTATTAAACCAGTTAAGAGCGTACTGTTGGTGCCCTCTAAGTTAAGGTTAAGCTGTATCCGATCCTTATTGTTTTTTACTTGTGTTTCTAATTGCTGAATACCCAATTCTTGCAGTTGTAATTCAGCAATCTGGTTTTGTAGATTGCTGATTTTCGAATTTCCCAGTTCCCTATCGCTAGTTGGATCGATGAGTTTGTTACTGCTTTGAAAGGTGGAAAGTTTGTTGCCCGATTTATTTACCTGGGCATCTAAAAACGCAATCTGACTATCCAGATAGTCTATAGTTTGTTTAGCTGACCTTTTCTTAAGCCTTGCATCATTTTTTACATATTGTTTGATAATCTCATTCAATACATTGGCGGAAAAAACCGGATTACTATCGGTATGTGTAACCCCCATAATATTGGTGTTTTTCTCCTGTTCGAACACATTTAAGCCACCAGCAGCCCGGCCATACAGATCTCTGGTTCCATTAAATTTGAAGCTATAATTACCAGTAGCTGGGATTTCTGTTTTAACGGTAAAAACCATATTCCCCATGCTTATGGCCTGCCCATAACGATATTTTTTCAAATGCTGATTATTATCGTCGCTGCTTGATAGTTCGAAAGTCCGGTTATCAACAGGTTTAACTGCATAGGTAGCCCTGCTGAAATTAACAGAATCTTGCGTTAAAATATCAACCTGAAATGGCTGTGTGGGATAAAGTTCGGTTACCCGTACTCTCCCTTCCAAATAATAGCTAATTTTATAATCAAGATTCTTTAATGCATTTAAAATTACATCTTCCGATCGCATAATAATACCTTCGGTTTGAATCTGATTCTGATTAAAAGGACGATAATTTACAGGAGAACCAGGCAGAGAAGTCATTTGTTGCTGCTGGTCGCTGTCTAGTTTTAGCGAAGCCGAAGTAATATAAATAGGGGTAATGCTCCGCACATAAAGCCAGGCCATTACAAAGCTGATCAATACTGTTCCGGCAACCCAATACCATCTACTCAAGAAAATCAATACGATTTTCCAATAGTTAATGGTCTGGCTGGCTAACTTTCTATTTTCGGTTGGTGTAGTGTTATCCATTAGCGGGTTAAGGTA
Organism: Sphingobacteriaceae bacterium GW460-11-11-14-LB5; assembly: GCA_002151545.1. Lineage (NCBI taxonomy): Bacteria > Pseudomonadati > Bacteroidota > Sphingobacteriia > Sphingobacteriales > Sphingobacteriaceae > Sphingobacteriaceae bacterium GW460-11-11-14-LB5. The sequence goes on from CP021237.1 coordinate 456,941, forward strand.
AAGATTAATACAGCCAGATTGACTACCACCAGCAAGGGTTGTACAATGTTATTCACACTGGTTAGCTTTTCGCTCAATGCCGAGCTCTTGGTTTGTTGCAATACGATAATATCGTTATTTTGAAGAATCAGCTTTTTACTGGCTAAACTGTTAATGTCGTTTAAGTTAACGTAGATAATTTCAGGATGGCTTCTGTCGCCACGAATAATTTTTAGGGTCTTAGGATCAGCGGTTTTGTTAATACCCCCTGCTTCACCAATAATATCAATTAAGGTGGTATTTTCCCGCTCGAGTAAAAAATTCCCTTGTTTGCCAAACTCTCCTAATAAGGTCACTTTTAAGTTTACTACACTTAATTCGATAATGGGGTCGCGAAGCAGTTGTTTTGCATATAAATCCTGAATTTTAATGGCCGCATCCCGTCTGCTTAAACCGATCACATCCACCTTTCCTATAGCTGGCAGGTTAACTTTACCATCAATATCTACCGGATAAGAAAGTATATTATTTATGGAACCTCCTGCATTTTGGGAGTTGTTCGAACCTGATCCAGATGATGCAGTAGCCCCAAATTCTTTGTTCTGTACATTTCGGATGGCCAATTGATCATTCACCTTTATTTTATAATAGGCATCACTAATACCCTGATCGTTTACCACATACACCTGCTTAATGGTATCGGTAACGACATCACTTGGGGCGTTAAATAGACTATGCTCTTTTCTGGCGGCACAGCTGGCAAGGGCAATAGTAATAGATAAAATACAAAGAAATTTTAAAATTGCTTTTGTCGGGATCATATTTAATTCGGGATGTAGGATGTAAGCTTAGGGCTTACGTACAAAAATATGGGTTAAAGATGCTTAAAAAAAATTAAATTAGAATTAAGGCTCGTCGATTGCCTTTTATGTACCTAATGGGCTCACTTGATTTTTTTAATCATTAATTCCAGATATACTTTGTAAACAACACTTTCCGATTTTTAATTGTGCTGTTTTTAACTCATGATGAGGCGTGTCTGAATTCAAAGCCATTTTTTGTGTTGATATAAATCAACGTAAAAGTTTAACTGTGTAGTTTTGATACTACAGTTATAAGGTATATTTGTCCATATTTATTTAAGCTATAAAGCTGGTTTATTGTTTTTATGCTTATTTAAAAAGTCGCTATCCCTGTAAGTATAATTCAAGTTGCATATCGCCTGCAGGCGTGTTGTTATTCGGATTTGCCACTATTTTAAGGTTGTTAGGGGCTGTTATTAACCTAAAATGAATAACAACTTTAAGATAATTGGTGTATGAGGTGTTTAAGATTTTCTCTGCTGGCTGTATTTATTTGTTTTATAGGAAATGTTCAAGCTCAATCGGGTTGCATAAAATATTATGGGCCGGGATTCGAAGCAATTTATTACCCAACTAACTTAGGTACTACCGGTGTATTTGGCCCTGATTATGGAGGAAGTCCCCTTAGCATTCCTGCTGGTTGTTCTCCAACCGAACCAGCAAGCACACTCACAAGAGAATGTACTATAGGAGGGATTTACGGAGGCCTGCTCTTGCAAGATCATATTCGGTGTCCTATCGATGATTATGTACCTTTCTTAACATTGTTAGCCAGTTGTGCCGGAGCAATGTTTATCAGGAACAGGTTATGGTTTAGTGAAGGTGAATGAATATGAAATCGTTGATCGGTAAGTTTTGAATGCTGCACGTTTTCTTTTTGGTTAAAAGGTTAACAGGAGGTATGGCGTACTCATAATTGATACCGTAAATATTTTATTTGTATTATTTTATCTACATTTAAGTATTTTTGAGTTGCTTTTTTTAATCTTTGCGAGGTAATGCTCCCGAAGATGCTCAAGATCCTTTTATCCTTTTTAATTTCACTGGTCATTTCGCTGACTGCGGCTGCCCAGACAGGCTGTTTAGTGCTGAATTTTGATACCTATAATAAAGTTTTTAATAACCATGAAACGGCTACCCAATTTTATACCGGAGATGGGAATAACTTTGTATGGTGGGAAGGAGTATGTGGTCCACACACCTACTTGGCAACATCTGGCTCTCCGCAAGGTACCTGTACTTTAAATGGTTCTTCAAAAACTGGCCAGATTTACACCATTTCAACTACTTTTGAAGCGCCATGTGGTTTACCACTAGATGATCATGACATTTTCTTGTTAGCTTTTGCAGGGCTTTTAGGAGCCTGCATGCTGAGGAGTAAATGGAGGTTAAAATATCTGTCGTAGGCCAGGTCCACAATCTATAGATCTTTTTTCTTTTGTTGGTGCAATTAGCTTTTAATATGTTCAACAACCTTGCTTTGATTTTCACCTTTATCAAAGCATATTGTTTAGGGGCTTCGAAATTTTGGGTAAATTACTTAACGTTTATGTATTGCTTCTATAAAAAGAACGTTTGAGTGAGTCGAAATTTTAGCTCAAAATTTTTATTAACCTTGCGATTTCTACAGTTACTGTTGAAACTAATCTTTTAATAATCTCCTGTTCACTAAGCAATTTTCAATTTACTCGTTCATTTTGTTCATGATATTTATCAATAAGTTGATTTGTACTAACTAAAACGTTTTTTAACTGAAAATAGCGCTAATTGTAGTTTTAAATGAGATTTCTTATCATTTGTCATTAATTCTATTCCTTTAGTAGTGTTTTTTAATTGTCTTTTTTGAAAACCAAGCTGAAAACGCCATCGTATATAATTCATTTATTTTCAATATTTGTATTTATTGTAGTTTTTATAATACGTTTTTATGCGCTTCCTGTTCATTTTTACAGTCTGTTCAATAGGTCTTTTTTTTATGCACATACCCATAGCATCTTCACAATCAGGTTGCATTGATAATAATCATGGCGGCGATTATATTTATACCGTTATAATTTCAGGAACAGAGTATGATGGCAATAGCGCGAAGGTGCCGCATACTTATAACAGCACTACTGATTGCAATGCTGTAATTTTACCTTCTTCACCATATAGTAGCTGTACCATTACTAAAAATGGTATGCTTTATGGTACTGGATCTTTGGTTAATTATTCATTGGAAAATTGCCCTCTGGATGATTACAGTATTTTTTCGCTATGTCTATTAGGAGGAGCTGGATATTATTTAATTAAACGAAAACACTTAATACTTTGTTAAGATTTGTTTAACTCTTTAATGTATAAAGATTGCAACTGAGTTTAATAATTTACTACTAATGTAGTTTTTGTCTAATAGCCTAGACATAGATGGCACCTATTTATTGAACAAAAGGAACAACGAATCCATAATGCAAGCAAGCTAATTTTATATCGAATCAGTACCGATATGAAATGAAGGAATGTTTGCTAGCCATCATATTACTTTTTACTTTAAATCCTTTAAGTGTAACTGCTCAGGGAACAGTAGACGGCTGTTTGCTTTCTGATAATTTAGTTTACACAGACTATACTTCACTATTAGGTGCACGACTCTATAGTTCAACACCGACTACGTCTCTGTCGGCGAATTATTGTTCGTGGACAGCTTCCTCCACTGTTTCATGTAATGTGTGCTTTGGGGCTATAAATGCCCTTGCATTGTTATGTGTGGGTGGACCAGTGGTTGGTGGGCAACGAGGCGTTTATACCATGGTAGAGTGCAACCTCGATGACCATTCCTGGGTTTTAGGTGCAGCGGCAGGCCTATTTGGTCTCTTCATTATCAAAAGAAGAAATAAACTGTAAATCATCTTTGTGCGCTTGATAGAAAACCATTCGGCATATGTAAGGCTATTGTTTATCTTTACCCAATTTTTAAGCTTAAAAAGCCAAAGAATCCCGTTTGGTAAACATGAAAATATCCCTAATCACAGTCGTTTACAACGGCGAAGCCTTTTTGCAACAGTGTTTTAGTTCGGTAATGGCGCAAACTTATGCCGATATAGAATATATTGTGATTGATGGAGGATCGACAGACCGAACCCTGAATATTATTCAGGAAAACCAATCTGCCATTGATTATTTTATTTCAGAAAAGGATAAAGGTTTATATGATGCGATTAATAAAGGAATTAATAGGGCAACAGGAGAAGTAATCGGGATTTTAAATGCCGATGATTTATTTGCACATCCTGATGTATTGGCTTCAGTAGCCAAAACCTTTATCGATCAGCCAGAAATAGATGGACTTTATGGTGATCTGAATTATATCCATCCCACAACGCATAAAATTATCAGGACCTGGAAATCACGTCAAAACACAGCGGAAGATCTTAAAAAAGGCTGGATGCCCGCACACCCTACGCTGTATTTGAAAAGATCGTTGTTTGAAAAGAATGGAAATTATGCCTTAGATCTGGGCACGGCTGCCGATTACGAATTAATATTACGTTACTTTTATACCCATAAAATCGAAGCGGTTTATTTACCCATCTTAATGGTGAATATGCGCACAGGTGGTGTAAGTAACCAATCTTTAAGGGGCAGGATCTCTGCTTTTGTTAATGATTATAAAGCGCTGAAGAGAAACAGCATACCATACCCGCTTTTTGCCCTCATGAGGAAAAAGCTGAGTAAACTCAGTCAATTTTAAATCTTTCCTGATTAATTTGGCTACAGCTCCGGTTGAATCATTCTAAAACTGCTTCTCTTTGATTTATGTCATGTTAAACATTTATAAACGACAGTTTGTTATGGGGACATTACTTATATTTGTGTATCAAGTCATCCCGTTTTGCTTAAAGATATCCTGAATACCAATCCAAACTATTTCTGTATGGCCATATTTATTTTGGCCTTTTCTATCGTGGTGATCAGTATTCCAAGTGTAATCTATACCTCATTAAAATATGGCCTTTTTGATAAAAACGACCTGCATCGTAAAAACCATAAACGTAATATTTCACGCTTAGGTGGCCTGGCCATTGTAGGTAGTTTTACCGTAAGCATCTTGCTTTTTTCTGCCATTATTAATTTTAAAGAAGCTAATTTTTTAATTGCGTCGTGCATTATCCTTTCGGCGTTGGGGTTAAAAGACGATGTTTATGGTACCAATACCAGTACAAAATTTATTCTGCAGATTGTGGTGGCTTTTATTCTGGTTTTTTTTGGTGCTTTCCGTTTAACCAGCCTTTACGGTGTATTGGGCATAGGAGATATGTTACCTTTATGGGGAAGTCTTTTTTCAATTGCATTGATTATTTTCCTCAATAATGCATTCAATTTAATAGATGGTATTGACGGGTTGGCAGGTGGAATCGGCATTTTGACGAGCCTGGTTTTCGGTATTTTGTTTTCTTCTATGGGGCAGATAGCATATGCATTTATTGCCTTTGCCCTGGCGGGTGCCATAGCTGGTTTTTTAAAGTACAATTGGTTTCCAGCTAAAATATTTATGGGCGATACGGGTGCATTAATCATCGGACTTATTTCTGCTGCGCTGGCCATTAAATTTATAGAGCTTAATAAGTTCACCGGTGGGAGTAAGCCTGCTTTTTATTCTGCACCAGCCATAGCGGTAGCCATACTCATTGTGCCGGTTTTCGATTCTTTAAGGGTGTTCACTATTCGTATTTTAAAGGGCGGATCTCCGTTTAAGGGCGACCGTAACCATATTCACCACCGTTTAGAGCAGTTAGGCTTAAAGCCCAGCTGGATCGTAATTTCGACTGCGGGGTTTAATCTGGCTACGATAGCGGCTACCATTATTCTACAGCATCTTGGAAATTTTGTGCTGATTCTGCTTATTATTGGCCTCTGCATTGCCTTCAATAGCCTGCTCACCTTAAGTCTGCTTAAAAAGAAAGGCAGGTAGTCGTCTAATTGTTTCTGTATTGTGCAGATCAGAAGTTTCTAGCCCCGGTCGCAGCGGCATCCCCAAAGTGCAACGAAGGGATATAGCGGAGAACGGGAGCCAACACTAATAGTAGCTCAGTCTTTGCGCTTCAGAAAATAAATTTTATTTTTTTGTAAAGCAGGTGTTTGCCTATCGGTTACGGCAGTCCTTCTTTCCGCTCCTATCTTTTTGTGATGGTTAGTGAGATGTTTTTAGATTGGTAGAACAAAAAGGATAGCCGCTACAATAAGGTTTATTTAACGGAGGTTTGTGAAGCAAAACAAAGTAGTATTTCAACTATAAAATGGTGAGCAGTTTTGTGTTTGCCTCCTTGCAAATCAGAAATGCCTAGCCCCGGGCGCAGCGGCATCCCCAAAGCGTAGCGGAGGGATATAGCGAAGAACGGGAACCAACACTAATGGTAGCTCAGCCTTGGCGCTTCGAAAAAAAAAATATTTTTTTAAAAAACGCGTGTTTGTTACCCGGCTAACCTTCATCATTTTGTAAGAATATTAGCACATTTTTGGCCTTACAACCAAAAAGCATCATCCCTTTTCCATCTTATATAATCAGGTCTTTGCTTTGATAAATAAATACTAATTTTGCGCTCTAATTTTTATAATAACAATGAGGCTGGCAATAAATGGTTTTGGTAGAATAGGAAGAACATTTTTACGCTTGGCATTGGCTGAGGGATTTGAAGTAGTGGCCATTAACGACCTGGCAGAAGCCAAGACGATGGCTCACTTATTTAAATACGATACTGTTCATGGTGTTTTCGCGGGTAATGTTTCAGCAAAACCCGATGCCTTGGTGATCAATCAGCTTTCTATTCCGGTTTTCGCCATTAAAGATGCCGATGAATTACCCTGGTCGGCACTTAGGGTAGATCTGGTTATCGATTGTACAGGCAAAAATTTAACCAAATCGCTCGCTGAAAAACACATTACCTCAGGGGCTAAACAAGTGCTGATTTCAGCGCCGGCAGCCGAAGATATTCCGATGGTGGTATTGGGGGTAAACGATCATCAGATTGATTTAACCAGTGCTGTACTATCAAATGCGAGTTGTACTACAAACAATATTGCCCCGATGATTAAGATTTTGAACGATAACTGGGGGGTTGAGGAAGGTTATATTACCACCATCCATTCCATGACCGGCGATCAGAACCTGCATGATGCAAACCACAAAGATTTGCGCAGGGCAAGGGCAGCCTCATCTTCCATTATTCCAACCACAACTGGGGCAGCAAAAGCCATTACCCATATTTTTCCTGAACTGGATGGTCGTTTAGGTGGAGCAGGGATCAGGGTTCCGGTTTTAAACGGATCGTTGACCGATTTTACCTGCCTGCTCAAGAAAAAGACAACCATCGAAGAAATTAATGCTGCTTTTAAACACGCTGCCGAAAATGAATTAAAAGGCCTCCTGGAGTATACTGAAGATCCAATTGTATCTGTCGATATTATCGACAACCCGCATTCTTGTATTTTCGATTCGCTATTAACTTCTATTGTTGGCGATCTGGTTAAAGTGGTAGGCTGGTACGACAACGAATTTGGTTATAGCAGCCGTTTAATCGATGTGGTAAAGAAAATTGATCGATTGTAAAATATAAGGTTTTAAGTAATTTTAAAAAAGGTTTAGCTTTTGCTAAACCTTTTTGTGTTTTATTGGTTTTATCTGCCAATAGCTGGTCAGATTTTGCATTTCCTAAATGCAAGGACTTCAATCTGGACAGGAAGAAGAAAAGAGACTAAACGTGTAAACTGAATCGCTTGGAAACACAAAAAACACACCTTAAAGAGCGGAAGTCTTTTCTTCCCAAATTATTGCTCATCCTCTCACTAGCCGCACTGCTGGTTGCGGAAGGATATTTCGGACTGAGGCTGCACCAACTTTCCGATCAGCAGGAACGCATAAAGGAAGATTATTCCAATATCAATAACATTACCTACGGACTGTTTTCTGTGCAGCAATGGAAAGATAATGTTTCAAGGATTGTGCACCATCAGGTACGCAACCTGAAAATGACCAAAAAACAAAAGAAAATATTACAAACAGAAGTGCAAAATGTGCTGCTCGCCCTTATAGACAAAGCTGAGGCACTGGTTAATAAACCCAAAAAAACAATCAGTGGCAAGATTCAGAAATTTGCGATACGCAATTTTGTAAACTCCGACAGCATCAGGGCACAGGTGCCGGCTTTTGCCAAAAAGATTATTGCCGAGGTAGATAATCCCAAAAACAAGCGGCAACTGAGTAAAATGGCCATGGGCGAGTTTAACGAACTGGCCAATGAAGAAAAGCTCGATAGTGCATTTGTGGCCAACGGAGCTTCTGTAAGGGCATTGTACAAAAAATATCATGTAAGCTCTACCGATGCATTGAATAAAAACCTTGTTCAAACGTTATCCGAAATTCGTAGTAAAACCTACAGTTATTCATTTGGTATGCTGGCTTGCGTGGTGGTGGTGCTGGGTTTTTGGTGGGGGCTTCGCAAACGCCGTGATCTGCATACCACACTCTTTGTCATGTCGTTGCTCTTTGCATTTATCCTCCTGGCTGTCGGCCTCACCGCATCAATGATAGAGGTTGATGCCCGTATCCGTTCGCTGGATTTTGTGCTGCTCGGCGAGCATGTGGTTTTTAAAGATCAGGTGCTGTTTTTTCAGAGCAAAAGTATCATGGACGTGGTAAGCGTACTCATCAGTCAGCCTGGCATCGATTCTATCCTGGTCGGTGTGCTGATATTGGTTTTTAGTATTCTGTTTCCGGCAGTCAAGTTAAGTTCGACGGGAATACACCTCCTGGGGAATAAAAAGCTGGCCGAAAATAAGGTAATTAAATACTTCGCATTCCAATCGGGTAAGTGGAGTATGGCCGATGTTATTGTCATTGCCATACTCATGGCTTATATCGGGCTGAATGGCTTGCTCGAAGGGCAACTTCAGGCACTTAATATCAAAAACGATTCGCTTACCATTCTAACCACCAACAATACGGCATTGCAGCCCGGATATATCATATTCATCAGCTTTGTGTTATATGGCCTCATTCTCTCAACGATATTGAAGTTCATTACACCGCACGATGCCCATTAATCCAATTTAATTGCAGCTGTTTGATTCATTTTTTTATGGCAACAACAACACATAATCCTAAAAATACTCCGGCAAAAAAGAACTGGTTAGCACCTTTTGTGCTAATTACAGCACTTAGCCTGCTTTTAATTGGAGAAGCCTATTTCGGTTACCGCTTCCACCAGCTTTCTTACGAACAAAAACGGATTAAGGAAGATTACAGCCTATCGAACAACATTACCTTTGGCATCTTCTCGGTAGATCGATGGGGAGAGAAGATTTCGGCTGTGGTAGACCGACGGGTAAAAGGCTTCAAGTTAACTGCCAAACAGAAAATAGAGATGCGCAAGGGCATTGAAAAGGAGCTGCACGGATTGGTTAATCAAGCAGTTTCCGAAGTAACCAAGCCTCAGAAAACCCTTGGTGGCAAACTCAAAAAACTAGCCTTTAACAGCTTTGTAGACGTTGATGAACTCCATGCACAGGTGCCATCTTTCGCCAAAACTATTGTAACAAAGATCACAAGTCCGGCCAGTTTAAAGCGGCTCAAAAACGTTGCGGCGAGCAAAGTAGACGAGCTGGAAGAGCAAACCTACGATAGTACCGATACCACCATTACCACGGTAGAACATAATATTTATCAAAAGTACCATGTTGCCGGAGCAAGCGCTTACAATCGTTTGGTAGAGGCCAAACTTGCACAAATTAAACACGATACTTTTCAATGTGCATGGGCGATGCTGGCTTGCGTTGCCATTGCATTAATGCTCTGGCTCTTTTTAAGAAAACGGGTGCAATTGCACGTTCCATTGTTTGTGATGTCGCTGCTCTTTGCTGTTGTTTTGCTTACAGTAGGGGTTACCTCCCCAATTATTGAGGTTGATGCACGTATAAAAACATTAGAGTTTGCATTGTTGGGCGATAAAATCGCCTTCACTAATCAGGTGCTTTTTTTTCAGAGTAAAAGCATACTGGGCATTATCGGAACATTAATCGAACAGCCGAAACCAGATGCCGTGCTCGTTGGTGCATTGTTGCTCTTATTTGTTGTGGCATTGCCGCTACTCCGCATCGTGGCAAGAGGTGTACATGTATCCTGCGGACATCTTTTCGGAAGTCAGAAAGTATTGCGCTTTATGGCATTCGATCTCGGAAAATGGGATATGGCTGATGTAATGGTGGTGGGCATTGCAATGACCTATATCGGCTTAAACGGAATATTGAAAAGCCAGCTCTCCGGCCTGAACATCGAAAACGATACGCTAACCACTGTTACGGCCAATAATTCGGCACTGCAGCTCGGGTTCTTTGTGTTTGTGGCTTATGTGGTTTACGCAAAGGTATTGTCCTTTTTACTTAAGCGGATGGATGAGCGAAACGGCTCGTGTGAGTAGAAAGGGAATATGGTGCTTTCTTAAAAAAAAAAAACGTGATTATGCATTTGTCTAATCTTTTTTAGAAGCGCAGTGCCTGTGCAGCTATTCAAGTTTGTTCCCGTTCTCCGCTATATCCCTTCGCTGCGCTTTGGGGATGCCGCTTCGCCCGGGGCTAAACACTTCCTTTTTGCAAGCAAGCCGATGCAATTCGCCTATTTATTTGGTTGTAATGTAGTTCTGTTGTTTAACAGGCCTTTGTTCAATAAACCTTATTGAAGCGGCTATCCTTTTTGTTCCACCAGCCCACAATATTCCACTATACGATCACAAAAAGATAGGAGCGAAAAGAAGGACTGCCGTAACCGATTAGCACATCACTCGCTTTCCTAATAATGATATATGATCGATTGTTTTAATCTTTTTAGGAGCGCAGCGCCTGTACAGCTATTAAAGTTTGTTCCCGTTCTCCGCTATATCCCTTCGCTGCGCTTTGGGGATGCCGCCTCGCCCGGGGCTAAACACTTCTGATCTGCAAGGAAGCCGATGCAATTCGCCCGTTTATTTGGTTGTATTGTAGTTCTGTTGTTTATAAGCCCTTGTTCAATAAACCTTATTGAAGCGGCTATCCTTTTTGTTCCACCAGCCTACAACATTCCACTTAACGATCACAAAAAGATAGGAGCGGAAAGAAGGACTGCCATAACCGATTAGTACTTCACTCGCTTTCCTAATAATGATATATGATCCATCATTTTAATCTTTTTTGGAGCGCAGTACCTGTACAGTTATTCAAGTTTGTTCCCGGTCTCCGCTATATCCCTTGCTGCACTTTGGGATGCCGCTTCGCCCGGGGCTAAACACTTCCTTTTTGCAAGCAAGCCGATGCAATTCGCATGGTGATAATGTCGTTTTTCTCTTCCACAAGCCTTTGTTCAATAAACCTTATTGAAGCGGCTATCCTTTTTGTTCCACCAGCCTACAACATTCCGCTTAACCATCACAAAAAGATAGGAGCGAAAAGAAGGACTGCCATAACCGATTAGCACATCACTGGCTTTCCTAATAATGATATATGATCCATTGTTTTAATCTTTTAGGAGCGCAGTGCCTGTGCAGTTATTCAAGTTTGTTCCCGTTCTCCGCTATATCCCTCCGCTTCGCTTTGGGGATGCCGCTGCGCCAGGGGCTAAACGCTTCTGATCTGCAAGGGAATCGACACCAAGCTGTCCATTATCCCTTTCTTTTTAATTCAAACCTAACGGTAGCTAAAATGTTAGAACTTTCTGACGGATATTATTATTGGGTTTCAATTGCTTTATTAACTTTGCAAGCGTTGCGGCGCTATGTCTTCAGATATAGCTAATGATAAAAAAATATGGTGAAATTTATTCTTCCAGAAGAAGTACTGCCCTTAAGAAGCCTGGTTTTACGCAATGGCAAACCGTTCGAAGCATGTGTTTTTGAGGGCGATCTTGCCTACGATACTTTTCATCTTGGTTTTTTAAAAGATGGAGAAATAAAATCCATTGCTACTTTTATGCGGAACGATTTTTTTCCGGAAGAGGGAGAGGGCTATCAGCTAAGGGGCATGGCTACACATCCTGATGCCGTTGGCAATGGCTACGGCGCTGCATTGGTTACTTTTGCCATCGAATATTTAAAAGAATATAAAACCGATTATTTATGGTGTAATGCCCGTTCAACAGCGGCAGCTTTTTACAAGAAAATCGGCTTCACGACCGAATCGCCGGAATTTGATATCCCTGGCATCGGTTTCCATTACGAAATGAAATTAAACTTAAATCAAAAATAATTAACATGAATACAATTGACCAGTTTGACTTTAAAGATAAAAAAGCATTAATCAGGGTAGATTTTAATGTGCCTTTAGATGATGAATTTAAAATTACTGATGATAAAAGAATCAGGGCGGCTTTGCCAACCATTTCTAAAATCTTAAAAGATGGTGGTGCGGTTATTTTAATGTCTCACTTAGGTCGCCCGAAAGATGGCCCTACTGATAAATACTCTTTAAAACACATTTTATCTGATTTATCTGCACTTGTTGGTGTTGAAGTTAAATTTGCTGATGATTGTATTGGTGAAAGCGCCGTAAAACAGGCAGCCGATTTAAAATCTGGTGAAGTTTTATTGTTAGAAAACCTTCGTTTTTACAAAGAAGAAGAAAAAGGTGATGTTGCCTTTGCAGAGAAATTATCAAAATTAGGCGATGTTTATGTAAACGATGCCTTTGGTACGGCTCACCGTGCACATGCCTCCACTTCAATTATTGCCCAGTTTTTCCCGGATGCGAAATACTTCGGTTATTTAATGGCCTCGGAAGTTGAAAATGCCGAAAAAATATTAAACCACGCAGAAAGACCTTTTACAGCCATTATGGGTGGTGCTAAAGTATCTGATAAAATTCTTTTGATCGAGAAATTATTGGATAAAGTAGATAATCTGATTATTGGTGGTGGTATGGCTTACACCTTTGCCAAGGCACAAGGTGGAGAAATTGGTACCTCTTTATTAGAAGCCGATAAACAGGAACTTTCTTTAGAACTGATCGAAAAAGCAAAAGCAAAAGGGGTAAACCTGATTTTACCTGTTGATACGGTAATTGCAGATAAATTTGCAAACGATGCCGATAAAAAGGATGTAACATCAGGTCAGATTCCTGCAGATTGGATGGGATTGGATATAGGTCCGAAATCAGTGGCATTATTCCAGGATGTAATTAAAAACTCTAAAACTTTATTGTGGAATGGCCCAATGGGTGTTTTCGAAATGGAAAGTTTCCAGGTGGGTACTAAAGCTGTGGCTGAAGCTGTTGTGGCCGCAACTAAAGATAACGGTGCATTCTCATTGATTGGTGGTGGTGATTCAGCTGCAGCAATCGCAAAATTCGGTATGGAAGATGAAGTAAGCTACGTTTCTACAGGTGGCGGTGCTTTGCTTGAATATATGGAAGGTAAAGAATTGCCGGGTGTTAAAGCCATTAATGGATAAAATGTCATTCTTCACATAAACAGGGCCCTTGCAGATCAATTTGCAAGGGCTTTTGTTTTTAAAATTATTTTCAACACATACACCTTTTGCGCTTGGTGTCAACTCTGCTTTTTTACAAAGTCTTATTATTATTGTAGTGCAGTATATCTTGTAACGATACTGTTCAGCAGCCAAAAGGCACTTGCGCTTAAAACAAATAAGTCCTACCTTACTGGCAATTTACCTTGGTCTGTAACGTAGTGGTGGTCTTGGGTATAAAACATCAATTCATTATAAATCAAATTACAATATGAGAAAAGAAATCTTTTCGTTTGGTATAAGCTGCCTGCTCCTTGCTGCACCGTCTCTAAAAACATCAGCTGCAACAGTTACTAAAACTGATCACCTTCAATTGGCGGTTGAGCCTGCAGCACTGATCGGCCGTTGGGACATTACAGTCGATATCAACGGAAAACCGGCACCAGCATGGCTGGAAGTAAAACTGTCTGGTTATAAAACCTTAGTAGGATATTTTGTATCTACTGCCGGTAGTGCGCGTCCGGTAGCGGAAGTAAAGTTCGACAATGGAAAGTTTAGGTTCGAAATCCCGCCACAATGGGAAAACGGGTCATCGAATTTAATTATCGAGGGCACGGTAGCCGATGCAGGGATCCAGGGGACAATGACCAATTGCGATGGTAAACAATATAGCTGGAAAGGTGTTAAGGCACCTTACCTGAAAAGGACTACTGCACCAACCTGGGGCAAACCTGTTAATTTGTTCAATGGTAAAGACCTGTCAGGATGGAAAGCCAGCGGACAAAATCAATGGGTCGTAAAAAATGGCATTTTAACCAGTCCGAAAGCAGGTTCAAACCTCGTTACCGAAGAAAAGTATAATGATTTTAAGCTCCATGTCGAATTCAAATATGCTAAAGGAGGAAATAGCGGGGTATACTTAAGGGGCCGCTACGAGGTGCAGATTGAGGATAGCAAAAAAGATGCACACCCTAACAGCGTACTTTTTGGTGGTATTTACGGTTTTTTAACGGCCAATGAAATGGTTACCCTCGGCCCCGGCGAATGGCAAAGTTACGATATTACCCTCGTGGGACGTCTGGTAACTGTGGTAGCCAACGGCAAAACCATCATCAGTAACCAGGAAATTCCGGGCATAACGGGTGGCGCGCTGGATAGTAATGAAGGTGAGCCCGGACCTATTTACCTTCAGGGAGATCACGAACCGATTGAATACCGGAAAATCGTGATTACACCCGCAAAATAATGATGTACATTTCATCATGTTAGATGCTACTATCTGGCATGATGAACATTCAGTTATCATTTAATAAATTGTTTGATCAAGTTTTTTATTAAGTCCAAATAAAAAAATACAAATACAGGCAAACGTACATTATCATACTATGTTTCTACTGAAAATAACTTATCTACAGTGCTAAATAGTTGGCAAAAATGTATAAAAAGAAAATTTATTTGATTATAGCTTTTTTTGTTGTAATCATTTCTCTCCTCAATATAAAAGATTTTTACACGAAAATAGCCGTTCCGGTAGATGGTGCTAAACCGATCATCAATTGGAATCAGAAAAGTTTTTGGTATTACCCTTGGGGAGAATTAGGTAGCCACCGGGGCATTGATATTTTTGGCGAGTTGGATGCGCCAATTTTAAGCCCAGTCAGCGGTATCGTCATCAAAAGTGGGTTTAGTACCAATGGCGGTAATTATAATTATTTAGATCAAAAAGATTCTATCTCCATAATTGAAGAATCATTGCATCATATTTTAGGTAAAAAAGTTTTACCAAAGGAATATTATAATCAACCTTTGCAAATTATCATACCTGAAAATTTACAGCATACCGAAATCTTTATAGATGGAAAGAAGTGTATTCTTTTGCCCATAAATACAGATGTGAAACAGCTCATGAAAGGGATGGATATTTTTAAACCAATTACATTGGTAGAATTGGGGGATTTGAAATTAGATAATAAACTCATTTTTATTGAACTAATTTTCAGAGCCACTGGACATAATTTTTTATTAGAACTTAAAAAAGATAAAAGTGGAAGGTTCAAAATTATAAATGTACGTGAAAGAACAATATAAAATATAATGACCTTATTAATCTATTGGATTCGACCAATGTTTTTAATACTTACAAAAAGCGATGATAATAGCTTAAATACTCACCATAGAAAGAAATTGATTTAAAAAGATGAAAAATAGAATAATTTTTGTGGTAAATATTGTTTTTGTGCTTTTTCTTAGTAATTGTGCTATAAACAGAAATAATTATTCAGTAAGTAAATTCAAAACAACTTCTAATAAAATTATCATTACCGGATTAGTTTCAGATGGAAAAAGCAAAATAAGCTTGGGCGGCTCTGGAATTCAATCAACAAACTATGAGTTGTTAGGTAAGAGTGATTATCTAAGTGGAAAATATAAAATTGAGGTATCGAAAGGTACTTATATTTTTCGTGCAGTTGCAATCGGATATAATCAATTATCAACTAGAAAAATTACTATTGTCGAAGGAGATTCTTTAGTCATAAACTTTAGGTTAAAGGAATCACTTCAACAAACTGTAGATTAAACTATCTGAAACCAATCAAATACCGGAAAATCGTGATTACACCCGCAAAATAATGATCTAATTTTAGAGGCCTGGAAAAACCCAGGCCTTTTTTATGACCAAAGTTTCCAGTTTTCATGAGCTGGCCTGTAACTTTGAATGGTAAGCAATAAATAACATTAAATTTATAGCTAACGCTGTTTATTTGAGATTGAAAGATCTCCATTGCAAAAACTACTTTAGAATAAATGCTTAAAATAATTTTGTTATTCTATTATTAGTTATTAAATTAGTTTCTACGATTGCATAATCTATTAAATCCCTTTAATGGTAATGGCAATCTTTCTTTATCAGGTATTTCAACCTGAATCACATCCCAACTGAGGACGGAAGTCCAATCATCCCACATTTATATTGCTTTGGCCAGTGGGCCCGGAGCATGCTGTTTTTATATTTTATTATGCCGTAGCTGACCGAATGTTGGCTGTAGCAAATAATTTGTAGTAAACTGACAATTGATCGTGGAAGCCAGGAATTATTCCTGTTGCTTTCGCATTTGATAAGGTCAGCGTAGAAATTGATGCTGAAACTGTAGAAATCAATGCTGGAAAACTGATACAGGTGCGCGCATAGCGCATACCTGGCGGCTGGAAATTCGATGGAGCAACAGCGCATAAGCGTGATTAACAAAAGATAACCATTTATAAACCTTTATATAAAAATAGAATGATGACTCAGAAAGATGAAAATACTTAGCCCTGGCGATCATAACACTTCTAAAAATTCAGGCAAACAGACCTGCTTGAACCAAACAAGACCATTACCGAGATCCAATAATGTGAAAAAATTACGGCCTGACTGGCTGTAAACTGCTGGTTATAGCCTGATGTATTGTATGTGCCTCAATTCCTTTAAAGGACAGGAATACAATGCGATCAGTTGTTTTGCCAGTTGCTAAGAGATTTAGGTTACCAAACGAATTTCATCCAAATCTTATACGCTGCCAGTCAGTCCTCCTGAAAATATTAAAACATATAAAAATGAAAAATTACATTGCTGTACTGGCAATATTTATTCCATCACTAACTTTTGCGCAGGACAACCTGAAGCTTTGGTACAAGCAACCTGCCAAAGAATTTACAGAAGCTTTGCCGCTAGGCAATGGCAGGCTTGGTGCTATGGTATATGGCGGGGTAAAGCATGAATTGATCCAGTTGAATGAAGCTACTTTATGGTCGGGCGGCCCTATGCGTACCAATATGAACCCGGGAGCTTACGCCAACCTGCTGCTGGCACGCGAGGCCCTCTTGAAGAATGAGGATTATGCGGCGGGAGATCAATTAGCCAGAAACATGCAGGGCAATTACAGCGACTCCTATTTCCCTTTGGGCAATCTTTCCATCACGCAGGATCTCCCTGACAACGATCCATCTGCCTATTACCGCGACCTGGATATCAAAAATGCCATAACGACCACCAGGTTCACTATCGGTGGAATAACTTATACCCGGCAAATGATCAGCTCAGCACCCGACCAGGTAATGGTGATCCGCTTTACGGCAAGCAGGCCAGGCGCCCTAGGTTTTAAGCTGGCCACCAGCAATGTATTAAAGCACCAAAACGTAGCCATCTCCAATAATGGATTAGCCATGAGGGGCAAAGTACCTGCGCATATCCAACCCAATTATATCAATACCAAAAACCCGATTGAGTGGGACGACAGTCTGCATCAACGCGGCATGCGTTATGAACTATTGGTGAAAGCGATAAACAAAGGCGGCTCGGTAAGCACCGATACATCAGGCATCACTGTAAAAAATGCCGATGAGGTGCTGGTTTACCTTTCGGCAGCGACCAGTTTTAACGGCTTCGACAAAAGTCCGGTTACCCAAGGGAAGGACGAGAATAAACTCGCCACAAAGTACCTTGCCAAAGCATTGATGAAAGCATGGCCTGCTTTGCTGAGTGCGCATACAGCAGATTATCATCATTATTTTAACCGGGTAAACTTCAACCTGGCCGTTCCGGCAGATAATTCAAATGCCACGCTACCTACTAACGAACGCCTGATAAAATACACGAATGGTGTACAAGACCCATTGTTCGAAACATTATATTTTCAATACAACAGGTATTTGCTGATATCCTGTTCGCGGCCGGGTGGGATGCCAGCCAATTTACAGGGGATCTGGAACAAGGACCTCCGCCCCGCCTGGAGTGCAAATTATACCACCAACATTAATGTACAGATGAACTACTGGCCCGCAGAGGCAGCCAACCTGTCGGAAATGCAATTACCATTTATTGATTATATAAAAAATGCGGCCGTAACCGGCAAAATAACGGCTACCCAATATTACCATGCACGCGGATGGGCGGTGCATCACAACAGCGATATCTGGGCCATATCTAACCCGGTGGGCGAGGGTACAGGAGATCCAAGGTGGGCTAACTGGGCCATGGGTTCGCCATGGCTGTCGCAGCATTTATGGTGGCATTACCAGTTTACACAAGATAAAAACTACCTGCGCCAAACTGCTTATCCTTTGATGAAAAGTGCAGCACAGTTTTGTATGGACTGGCTGGTGCCTCATCAGGGTTACCTGGTAACGGCCCCCTCGGTATCGCCAGAGAATGCTTATCGTGATCAGAATGGAAAGGAGCAACATGTGTCTATCGCCACCACTATGGATATGTCTATCATCCGGGATCTGTTCACCAACGTTATTAGCGCTTCTAATATATTAGGTTATGATAAGGCTTTCCGCGATAGCATTATAGCTAAACAGGCTTTGCTTTATCCGCTGCACATCGGCAAAAAAGGCAATTTGCAGGAATGGTATAAAGATTATGAGGATATCGAACGGCAACACCGCCATGTATCGCACCTGTTTGGATTATTTCCCGGAGCCGAGATATCGCCTGTTAAAACACCCGAATTTACGGCAGCAGCCAAAAAAGCACTGGAGTTAAGAGGCGATGGCGGTACAGGCTGGAGCCTGGCCTGGAAGATTAACTTTTGGGCACGGTTGCTGGATGGTAACCACGCTTATAAAATGATACGTGCGGTGATACACCACATCAGCGGAGAAGGTGGATCCTATCCTAACCTGTTTGATTCATGTCCGCCATTCCAGATAGATGGCAACTTTGGCAGCTTATCCGGTATGTGCGAAATGCTGTTGCAGAGCCAGTCGGATGAGATTAATATGCTGCCCGCCCTGCCCGATGCCTGGGCTGAAGGCAATATTAGCGGACTAAAAGCGCGTGGCAATTTCACGGTGGATATGGATTGGAAAAATAAGCGGCTCGTGAGCGCTTCTGTATTATCAGGAGCGGGCGGCGCATGCCGAATCCGTACGGCCAACCCTGTTAAAGTTGCGGGTATTGCGGCCAAATCAACAAAAACTGCAAATGGCTATATCACTACGTTCACTTCAAAGAAAGGGCTAAACTATCGCATTACAGCAATTTAATTTGAATTAAAATAGATAAAAAACCATCACCTGCAACAGTTGACCAAATGTTATTTTCTCATACCATGAAAAGAAGTACAATGTTTAATTTCTGCAAGCGCATGCCTGTATTTACTTTGTTGTTTTTCAACTTAAGTGTAGCTGTTGAGCTGTATGCACAGGCACCTCTCACTCAAAAATCTTCTGCTGATATTTCGAACAAATTATCCTTAGCAGGAAATTGGCGGGTATTACTCGATCCGATGGATGAAGGAAAAAAAGCCATGTGGTTTTCAAAAGATATTGACACTATCCGTATAGAAAAATCCCTGGCAGAACGGTTTATCAAATATCATGGAGCAATTACACTCCCCGGATCACTTGAACAGGGCGGTTATGGAGAGCCTATAGGACAAGAGAATTTTAGCTTATTTGAACATAAACTCCCGGGTCCGCTGGCAAGATTAAACAGAACCCGTCGCTACACCGGTAAAGCCTGGTACCAGCGGTCGATAGTTGTTCCCGAATCGTGGAAAGGCAGCCAGTTGTCGGTTTCATTGGAAAGATGTATGTGGAATACCGAGTTATGGGTAGATGGCGCATCCTTTGGTTCACAATCGAGCCTCTTGTCACCTCACGATTATCAACTGGGGCAGTTGACTCCGGGCAGGCATACTATTTCCATCTGTATTGATAATGCAAGAATTTTTAACATAGGGGAATGGAGCCATGCCTATTCCGATGAAGTACAAACCATTTGGAACGGTATCATCGGCCGGATGGAAATGTCTGCACATAAAAGTATGGCTGTTGAAAGTATAAATGTTTATACCAATCCTGATCTAAAACAATTTGAGGTACATGTAAAAGCGCATAACTCGCTTGACAAAGGAGTAAACGCCAATATTGAACTGCGTATTTCAGGTTCTAAATCAAAGGATATCATCTATAGCATAAATCTTCAGCCACATTTAAAGAGCGGGGATACTACACTAAAAGTTGTTGTGCCCATCGCAAAGGGCTTTAAGTTATGGGATGAATTTCATCCGAATCTGTATATGGTGCAGGTCAGTCTGGCAGCAAAAAATATCAGGTGTGTGAGCACGCAGTTATTCGGCTTACGGTCATTTGAAACCAGGGGCGGCAATTTCGTGATCAATAAACAGCCTGTTTTTTTAAGGGGGACACACGATGAAGGCGCCTTTCCGCTAACCGGTTATCCCTCAACGGATAAAAAAGACTGGATTAGAATTATGGGGATCATCAAAAGTTACGGCTTGAACCATGTAAGGTTCCATTCTTTCACCCCGCCCGACGCAGCCTTTGCAGCGGCAGATGAGCTTGGAATCTATCTTCAATGCGAGCTGCCTTTGTTCAATATCAATGCGCCGCCTATCGGTAAAGATGCCGCCCGCGATCAATTCCTGAAAGATGAACTGAAGAGGATACTGATCACCTACGGAAACCACCCTTCTTTTTGCCTGATGAGCATGGGAAATGAATTAACCGGAGATTACGGGATATTGGATCGGCTGGTGGTTTATGGGAAAGCCATCGACAATAAACGTCATTTATATACCCGCACCACAAACCCAGAAGCTGGGGGTGCTTTAAAGCCGGGCCAGTTTGATCAATACCTTGCGCTTCATGCCGGATTGGAAAATGGAAGGCGGATAATGAAACGAGGCGAAGATGTTTTCGATCGTTCTGTCCCTCAATCATCTTCAGATTACCGAAATGCACTCTCTTACTTAACTATACCCTGCATTTCCCATGAGATAGGACAATGGTGTGTGTACCCTAACTATAATCAAATAAAAGATTATACGGGTATACTCCGTCCATTAAACCTGGAGTGGATGCGACAATCCATGCAGCAAAAAGGCCTGCTGCCATTAAATCAGGCTTTTTCGGCCGCATCGGGTAAGTTCGCCCTGTTACTTTACCGCGAAGAAATAGAACGTTCTTTGCGTACCCCGAATTATGGTGGCTTTCAACTCCTCGATCTGCATGATTATCCTGGACAGGGCACAGCACTTGTTGGGATTCTTGATGTTTTTTGGAAATCAAAAGGCATAATCTCACCTGCTGAATTCAGGCATTTCTGCTCGCCGGTTGTACCACTCTTGCGATTGGAAAAATATGTTTGGCTGAATACTGACACCATAAAGAGTGTGGTAGATTTTGCGAACTATTCAATGGAAAATATTACCCTCAAGCCCTATTATGTAGTTCTTGATCAGCAAAAGAAAATAATCGGACAAGGGCAGTTGCAAAACAAGCCCATTCTATCGGGTGGGTTAACACGGGTTGGAGCCGTTCATTATTCGCTAACAGGTGTAAAAAAAGCACAGCAACTAACCATTCAGATTCGTACCTCAAATGCAACAATTGTTAACGAATGGAATATTTGGGTTTATCCTTCAGATCAATCAGTATCGGTAACGGGTTTATCGGTAACCAGGCGGTTGGATGCTGCAGCCATGAAGCGTCTTGAAGATGGCCAAACGGTAGTTTTATTGCATCCTGAACTAAAACAGGCACAGGCAATACGATTCCCGACGCCGTTTTGGAATGTACTTCTTTTTTCAGCTCAACCTAAAACCTATGGGATATATTGTAAGCCTAAAAATCCTGTTTTTAATTATTTCCCAACCGCAGATCATTCCGAATGGCAATGGTGGAATTTAACCCATGCCGATGGCAGGACAGACAGTTTTAGTAATGGTGCAATGGTACTGGATGAACTTCCCCATGAGCTAAATCCATTGGTTTACGTGATTGACGATCCTACATTAAACAATAAACTGGCCCTTTTATTTGAGTGTAAGGTTAAGAAAGGCAAATTAATCGTCTGCTCACTCGATTTGCAAGGCAGACTTAAGCAGGATATTGTAGCCAAACAACTTTACAAAAGTATAATGATGTATGCACAGTCAGCGGCATTTAATCCCCCGGTGACCTTAACTAAAGCACAACTGGATTTAATATTGAAATGACAAGCGCTTTGCTAAACAGCTAATAAACAACTAACACAAATGAGTTGAAACACCAAAGGGATGTTGGGCAGCAGCAGTTTGAGAAGTTCTGAATGTTGCCCTCTCCCCTAGGTTGGGTAGGCCTGAGTGACTTATTTATAAACCAAGAATAAACCAAATAATAATAAACTAAAAATTAATGTATGGAGAAAAAATACAACAGACATGAAAAAGTGAGTCCGTTACAGGGTTAGCTCCGCAGGCCTTGAAAATCTTTCGTTTTTCCTGAAAAAATAGGTGACAAATAGCCTGAATGACGCTGTTGTATGCTGTTTTCAGGTTCTGAAAAGGCCTTAATTAAAAAAAATGATTACTGATTAAAAAAATTAATTATGAAAAAAAAATCTCAGACCGCACTCTTTTTTAGTGTTGTGGTTATAAATACTTTCATGGTATTTTTATATGGTGGTGCAGAAGCACGTGCGCCGATCCATATTGATGCTTTTCGAAATACTTTGGGATCTTATAGCCCTGGTGTATTGGATCATTCAAAAATGATCAGTCGGGAAATCCCAAAAGACAAAATAATCACCGGTAAAGTTACCGATGATAAAGCAAATCCACTTCCTGGAGTGGGGGTAACGCAGCGTGGCACAGGGAAGGGTACAGTTACCAATACAGATGGCAGCTATTCATTAACCGTATCGGGAGATGATGCGGTGCTCGTATTTTCCTATATGGGCTTTGATACACAAGAAATCCCTGTAGGTGGTCGAACAGTGATTGATGTGAAGATGCAATCAGATAACCGGGTACTTAATGAAGTGGTGGTGGTAGGATTTGGTACCCAGAAAAAAGTAAATTTGACTGGCGCCGTTGGAACCGTTAGTGGTAAGCAACTGGAAAACCGGCCCGTTATTAATGCCTTACAATCATTGCAGGGCATTGTACCGGGATTGAATATTACGCAATCAAACGGTGCATTTAATACACCGCCGTCTATCGATATTCGTGGAACCGGTAGTATTAGCTCGGCTTCGAGTGCAGCGCCGCTGGTTTTGATCGACGGTATGGATGGATCATTAACCGCACTTAACCCCGCAGATATAGATAATATATCCGTTTTGAAGGATGCTTCCGCCTCTTCTATATATGGCTCAAGGGCAGCCTTTGGCGTAATTTTAGTCACTACCAAAAAAGGAAAGATTGGTAAAGTATCAGTGAATTACAATGATAATTTCCGCTTTACGAGCCCTGTTACATTGCCAAAAACGGTCGACTCCTACACCTTTGCGCTGGTTTTTAATGAAGCCAGCAGAAATGGAAATTCTTCGGATATATTTCGGGCAGATCAATTGCTGCGTATACAGGATTATATGAGCGGCAAGATTACTACAGCTATTATTCCTAATCCAAATAACCCATCACAATGGGGTGATGGATACGCGTATGGCAACGATAATATTGATTATTTTAAGGTGGTTTATGCCAATTCTGCCTTTTCACAGGAACATAATTTAAGTTTAACCGGTGGCGATGCGAAAACCACCTATTACTTATCCGGAAACTATCTGGGCCAAAAGGGTTTGCTGGCCTTAAATCAAGATCTGTATAGCCGTTACAGCGTTACCGCCAAGATCAGTACAAAAATTTCTGATCATGTTACGGCTAACTACACTACCCGTAACGTACGCGAACAGATACAGCAGCCCAGTGCATTGGGCGGTGGGCTTTATGAGAGTTTGGCAAGACAAGGCTGGCCAACATTACCACTTTATGATCCCAATGGCTTTTTATTCGAATCTCCCTCATTTGCAGCACCCTTACTAAATGGAGGGTTATATAAACACCAGCAAGATCTGATGGTGCATCAATTGCAGTTAGTGGCAGAGCCAATAAAAGGCTGGAAAACCTTTGGGGAATTTAATTTCCGTACGATGAATTATTTTGATCATACCGATTATCTGCAAAGATATAACCATGATGTAGCGGGCAATGCCATCATTTATTCAACAGGTTCAAGCGTGAATGAAAAAGGATATAAAGAAGATTACCTGGAAAGTAATATTTATAGTTTTTATGAGAAGAATATTAAAAATCATTATTTCAAGATAACCTTAGGTGCACAAACGGAATCTTTCAAGTATCGCGATATATATGCTTCGAGAGATGGAGTTATTGTACCAGAGTCACCCACAATCAATACCACTTCGGGTTTAAGCTACACCGGATTGGTAATTCCTCCAAATGTTAGTGGCCAATATCAGAAATGGGGTACAGCCGGATATTTTGGACGGATCAATTACAGTTATGACAATAAGTATCTGTTCGAAGCAAACTTAAGATACGATGCTTCATCAAGGTTTCGTGAAGACAAACGCTGGGCTTATTTTCCTTCTTTTTCTGCAGGATGGAACGTAGCAAATGAAGATTTCTTTAAAGAGCATGCCAAATTTTTAAATACTTTTAAATTTAGGGCTTCGTACGGCAGTGTAGGCAACCAGAATACAAACCTCTTTTATCCAACCTATATTATCATGCCGGTAGGCACTGCTAATGGCAGTTGGTTAGTGAATGGCATACAGCCCAATACCGCGGGCGCTCCCAGACCTGTAAGTACAACGCTCACCTGGGAAACGGTTAGAACATTAAATTTAGGTATTGACTATGGATTTCTTAATAACCGGCTAACAGGTTCTTTCGATTGGTATAACCGCAAAACTTTAAACATGCTAGGCCCTGCAGTAGAATTGCCGGTGACTTTTGGTATTGAAGTACCTCCCACAAATAACACTGATTTAAAAACAGAAGGCTGGGAGTTAACGGTTGCCTGGGAAGACCGTACAAAGGGTGGACTTGGTTATGGTTTTAACCTTGGTTTATCTGATGATCAAACGACCGTCACCAGGTACCCCAATATTACTGGTACAACTAACACCTATATACCAGGGCAGAAAATCGGAAACATTTATGGTTTCACCACAATAGGAATAGCCAAAACCGAGGCAGAGATGGATGCACACCTGGCTAGCAGCAGCAATGGCCAAAGTTATTTTGGTTCTTCCTGGGGCGCCGGCGATATTATGTATGCCGATTACAACAACGATGGCAAAATAGACGCAGGCAATGGAACAATAGGCAATCTGGGCGATCGGCATGTTATTGGTAATACAACACCACGTTATAAGATTGGATTTAATATGCATTTTGACTACAAGGGTTTTGATATGAGCGCCTTTTTTCAAGGGGTATTAAAACAGGATTTCTGGCCTGGTGGTACTAATATTGACAATTATTATTATTGGGGAATCACGGATAATGTATACTATTCTACAGTTCTTGAAGGAGAGCAACTAGATTATTTCCGTGCTGATCCTAATAACCCTTTAGGCCAAAATTTAGATGCTCATTTTCCGAGACCAGTGTTTGGCACAAATAAAAACCACAATATGCAAACCGCTTATCTACTTAATGGCGCCTATTTGAGGTTGAAGAATCTTCAGCTGGGATATAGTTTATCGCCATCATTAACCAAACGTATCGGCCTGCAAAAATTGCGAGTGTACGTTTCAGGTGATAACCTGTTTACCTTAACCAAAGTTCCGTCCCAGTTTGATCCCGAAACTATAAACGGAGGTGCAAAGGACACGCCCAGAGCGAGAGGAAACGCATATCCGTTAACAAAAGTTATCTCCTTCGGTTTAAATGTTACATTTTAAATAAATAAGAAATGAAGAATTTAAGAAATAAAAACTATGCCTGGTTTATCATCATTGCGTTAGCTGTGTTAATAATTCCATCGTGTAAAAAGAATTTACTTGATGTAACTCCCCCCTCTGATATTACACCGGATGATTATTTAATTGAGGAATCCCAACTGGGCGCTTATGCCATTGCCCGTTATGGTATGCTACCATCGCACGCGCAGGTGGGTAATTATACTTTTGGAACTTTTTCACTTGATCAGGCAACCGACAACCAGGTGGGCACTTCTCAGGACAACAGATTTGCACCTGGTTTAGTGAAAGTTCCTTCAGGTTTGGATGGCAACTGGAACTTTACTGATATATTCCAGTGCAATTACTTCCTTCAAACGGTTATACCGCGTTGGAAAGCCGGAAAAATAACCGGCAGCCAAAACAATATAAACCAGTTCATTGGAGAAATGTATTTTTTACGGGCTTT
This sequence comes from Sphingobacteriaceae bacterium GW460-11-11-14-LB5, assembly GCA_002151545.1. Classification (NCBI taxonomy): domain Bacteria; kingdom Pseudomonadati; phylum Bacteroidota; class Sphingobacteriia; order Sphingobacteriales; family Sphingobacteriaceae; species Sphingobacteriaceae bacterium GW460-11-11-14-LB5. Next base: position 483,422 of record CP021237.1, read on the forward strand.
CGCCTATTTTAGCAAGCTGCGGAATTTAGGCGATTTTCCCATTATAAAGACAATATTTCCCGATGATAGCCAGATATTAACGGAGGCTAGCAAACGCGCGCCACGTTCGGAAGTTGCCCGCTTTATTTTGTCGGACCTTGATTCTGCAGCAATGTTGATGCAGCCTCAGTACAATGCCGCAAAAAACAGACTTTCCAGAAATTGCGCATTACTGCTCAAATCTCGCGTAGCCTTGTACGAAGGCACATGGCTTAAATATTTTAAAGGTACAGCATTTGTGCCAAACGGTCCAAACTGGCCAGGCGCAGCAAAGGCTTATAACGCCAACTACCAGTTTAAATCAGGAAGCATAGACAATGAGATTCAATATTTTCTGGGAGAAGCCATGACCTCGGCAAAAGGAGTTGCTGATGCGGTAACGCTGGTAACAAACACCGGAACCATCGTTTCTCCCAATAATGAAAATCCATATTTTAGCATGTTTGGTGCGCTGGACATGTCGGGTTATAGCGAAGTGCTGTTGTGGCGGCAGGCAACAAACGCTGTAGGGACACATAACGTACCGGTATATGCGCAATTGGGCAACAATGCAATTGGCCTGACGCGCAGTATGGTAGAAAGTTTTCTGATGGCCAATGGATTACCAATTTATGCCCCTGGAAGCGGTTGGGCCGGTGATGACTATATTACCAATCAGCGAACAAACCGTGATGGCCGTTTAAATCTTTTCTTAAAAGAGCCTGGACAGTTAAATGTGTTGATAAACAAAGGCAAAGGGAGTCACGAAACCGATGTTGAACCTACCCCTTTGATATATGCTTCGAACGCAGAACAAAGGTATACTACCGGTTACACCATCAGGAAAGGTATAAGTTATGATGGAGCCCAGGCAAATAATGGTGGAGGTTATACCGGCAGTATTGTTTTTAGGGCTGTTGAAGCTTATCTGAATTATATAGAGGCCTGCTATGAAAAAAACGGATCTTTGGATGCAAGCGCTACAAGTTATTGGCAGAAAATCAGGGCAAGAGCCCAGGTTAACCCTGATTTTAATATCACTATCGCAGCGACCGATATGTCTAAAGAAAAATTAGATTGGGGGGCATATTCGGCCGGTCAGTTAATTTCGCCGACATTATATAATATTCGCCGTGAACGACGTGATGAGCTAATGGCAGAAGGCTTAAGGTACATGGACCTGAGGCGCTGGAGAGCTATGGACCAAATGATTACTACGCCAGCCCATATTGAGGGATTTAAACTATGGGGACCTATGCAGAACTGGTACACCCCTAAGCAAATCGTTTATGGGCTTCAAATAGTGACGCAGTTGTTTCTGACCCCGCATTGAGTGTTTATTTAAGGCCGTTTGAAGTAAAAAGTAATGCCGATTCTTATAAGGGGGTGCGTTGGGCAATGGCACATTATTTAAGCCCTATCGGTATTCAAAATTTTTCCATTACTGCAAACGGCGGAGATTTAGCCTCATCTCCCATTTATCAAAATCCTGGTTGGCCACTTAGCGGGGGGGGCTCTCCAATCGGATATTAAAAAAATCATCATTACATCGGCAAAATGATAATGATTGATAATGGGCCTGGGTTTACCCGGGCCTTTTTATTATGGCTTTAATTCGGGGGCGCTCCAATTGACAATATATCGTTTAAATGAGTTAATAAACTGTTATTATATTTGTTTGGTATTGATGAAAATTGTTGATGTTAAGAAGACGAAGGTCTGCTCATTAATCATTAGTTAAAATCCATTTAAAAACATCCCTATGAAGACATTCATTAAAATATTTTCTTTAGCCGTGTTAATAAGCTTTTCCTGCTTAACCCTTTATTCCCAGAATAAACAGGTGAAAACCAAACCCAACATCCTGCTCATTTTTGCTGATGATCTTGGATATATGGATTGTGGCTTTACCGGCAGTAAGCTTATGGAAACACCAAATATTGATGCGCTTTCGAAAAAGGGAATGGTATTTAATAATGCTTACGCTGGCGCAGGCAACTGTGCACCCAGCCGTGCTTCGTTAATAAGTGGTCATTATACGCCCAGACATGGCGTTTACGCAGTAGGAAGTACCACCAGAGGTCCTGTAGATCAGATGAGGCTGGTTCCGGTACGCAATAATACGGAGCTGAACCCCACATTTGTAACCATAGCCGAGGGATTAAAAGGGCAGGGCTATGCTACAGCTATTTTTGGTAAGTGGCACCTGGGCGAAACGCAGGAAACTCAACCGGAAGCACAAGGCTTTGATCAGTATTTCCGTGGACCAAAAACCAATATGGGAACCGACGGGCAGATTGATCCAAAAGGGGTGTCTACCTTAACTGATGAGGCCATCAGGTTTATGCAAACCAAACGGGAAAAACCTTTTTTCGCTTACCTTGCGCATAATGCCATTCATTCTAAACTGGAGGCAAAACCAGAAACGATAGAGAAATTTAAGCAAAAAGGTTTAAAAGGCAACATGGCACTCTATGCCGCCTGCACCTACGATTTTGATGCCAGCATCGGGGTATTGATGGATTTTATGAAAAAATCAGGGCTCGATAAAAATACCCTGATTATTTTTACAAGCGATAATGGTGCTACACAACAATCTTCGCAAGAACCTTTAAGAGGGAATAAAGGATCCTATTACGAAGGAGGAATAAGAGAGCCTTTTATCGCTTACTGGCCCGGTCACATCAAACCGGCAGCTGTAAATTCTGCACCAATTATCAATTTAGATTTTTACCCTACTTTTATGGCCATCGCTGGCAACAATACATTCAAAGGTGATGGTGAAGACCTGAGTCCGCTTTTATTTGGGCATAAAACAGAAACAAGCAGAAAGGCTATATATTGGTATTTTCCTGGATACCTCGATAATCCGGTAATCAGAGGGCGCGATAAAGTATTTAGAACTCGGCCCGTTGCGGTAATTAGAAAAGGCGATTTTAAATTGCACCTCTACCTCGAAGAGTGGTTGTTGGATGGAGGAAAAGCCAAAATTAACAGTAACCATGCCGTAGAATTATATAATATCAAAACAGACGAGGGCGAACACAATAACCTGGCGGATGCTGACCTGAAAAAAAGAGATGAACTATTGGATGATCTTTTAAGCTGGATGAAGAAAACCAAAGCGCCACTCCCAACCAAAATTACCGCGACCAATAAACCTGTTGAGGGCTCGGTAGCTGGCGAAAACTAGCAATGAAACTGAAATGAATAGCTTGATCTGGGGTAACCTGGTGCGTTATTCCATATTACGATATGTTGTCAGATCTTTCCATCTGACAACATTATATAAATTCCTTTTAGAAAACCTCAAAACCTGTATTGAGCAATAGCATATAAACTGCCAGATAACAGACCATAAATGCGGTTGATAATGCGAAGTAGCGGGTTACCTTGTGGCTTCCTTTTTTAAATGGAAGGAGGAACAGGATATTGAATATTTCTGACAACAATGCACATATAAAATTCAAACAGACCATCACGCAGCTAAAAGCCACTACAAAAATAGCAGGTTGGATAATGATTCCGGAAGGAAGGCCGTAGAGTGCACCCATCATAAAACTGAGGGGAAGGATAATCAAAGCATATTTCAATCCCGATTTAAACTGCAAAAGAAAATACCTGCCTAATTTCGGAAGTGGTGTTTTAATTTTCACTGGTTTTAATTCCTTTTCAACTATTGGAGTTTCCAATGCCTCATTCAATACGGCTTCACTGGTTTTTCGTTTTTTACCTCTCTTTTGTTTCTTATAACGTGGCCACCAAATGATAAAACCTGTAATAAAGAGGGCCAAAGGTATTAATCCGGCAATAATGGCGATAACCTGTGTCGGCCTGCCACCAAAGCTTCCATAATGGATGGGTGTTAACCAGCTGAGATAAGCATTGCCAACATTTGGGAAATCCTTCCGGCTGTTCAGTAACACTTTGCCCGTATATTGATCAACAATAAGCATTTCTCTTTTTCCAACCTTAGGTAGGTTTCCGCTCACTACATCCAAACGATAAGTTCCCATTTTATCGGCCGGAAAGGCAATCCCGCCAATATAACCGTTTGGCATTTTTTCTTTGGCTGCGGCAACAACCTGTTTAAGCGGAAGTGGCACAGCCTGTGCATGCCATGCCGATTTTGCCCCTAACAATTTGGCAACTCCTTGCGGCGACTTCCCGCTAAGCACGAACAACAGTGGAATAATAAGTGTAGAAAAAGTAATCGAAAAACCGGTAAGACTCAGTATTGCCACAATGGGAGAGGAGTAAAAACCGAGTGAATTGTGCCAGTCGTAATTTTGCCGCTTAAGTGATCCGCTAAACCTTACGGTAAGTACCGATTTTAACTGTTTCCATTTCTTAGGGATCCATAAACGTAAACCTGAAATGGTTAAAATTAAAAGACAGAGTGAAGCTAAACCACAAATGTAACGTCCCGCAACAGGAATAAGCAAAGTCCGGTGCAGTTCGGTAACTATATGAATAAAAGAACTGGTGTGTATTCTTTTGCCAGTTGTTTTTCCTGTATAGGGATTAATAAAGGTTTCTCCGCCAGTTTTTAAATTCAGAACGCTATACGCTTCATTAGGATTTTTGAAGTTATTGAGCATCAGGTAATCGATTTTTAACCTGGGGTAATTCTTCTTAATTAAAGGCACGATCTCCTCAACAGGCAACTTTTGTTTCTGTGCAATCACCTCGAACAGCTTAGGGTTTAGTGCACGGTCTATCTCATCCTGAAAAACCAGGATACTGCCGGTAACACCAACAAAAGCAACAATTGCCCCGGCAATAATACCAAGATAAAGATGCCATTTACCAAACCACCTTTTTTGATGTTTTGCCCAGTTTGGCCTTCGAGGAGTATGTTCAGATTTCATTTTTTTAGCTTGGTTTCCTACCCGGGTATCACGATAGGGAATTTGGTTTACGCTTACAAAGAAATTGTTTTAATTGCTTTCATCCAAATTATATTTAATAAGTCTAAATAATAATTCATCAGATATTCTCGAAATGGAAATTGCTATCGCTTTTTAATTCAATACGTCTGGCTTATACGCTCAATAGTTGATTAGAATGGGAAATCGAAATTTTAGCGTATGGCCCCTGCTGCGGGTTTAATTGATGATTCAGGTCATTTTATCCGTAGGAACAAGGGGAAAAGAGGGCAAAAAAAACATTGTAAACGATCAAATTAGTGGTAGTTGCGGCTAGGTATTCTTCTGAGATTTATCCTAATAGCATGGATGGTTTGGTTGGGCTCCAAACCATCCGGCAAAAAACCAAACAAGAAAACTAACCAACCAAAGAATTAGATTATGAAACAGGTATTACAAATGCACTTACGGGTGCTCGGAATCGTCTTCATTTTACTGCAGTCCTATCATGTTTTTGCTCAGGTAAAAATATCGGGAACGGTAGTAGATGCAGAAGGAAAGATCCCATTGGCGGCTGCCACAATTTCCGTTACAGGGAGCGCTGCATCCTCGGTAAAGGCAGACGAGTCGGGTAAATTTACAATTGCTGTACCCAGTGGCGCGATGCTAAGGGTTACCATGACCGGCTATAAAGCGATAACTGTTGTGCCTAAACAGGGAATAGTAATAGAAATGGTCTCTACTGCGATCAATTTAAACGAAACGGTGATTGTCGGTTACACCAAGCAAAAGAAAGAACTTTTGAGCGGGTCTGTCGCTTCTGTTAAATTTAAAGAGACAGACACCGAAATCCCGACTACATCAGTGGGTAACTTATTGGCAGGTAGAATGCCGGGCTTATATGTCTCCACGCCTAGTGGGATACCAGGAGCACAGCCCAGCATTCGCATCAGAACGCCAAGCTCATGGAATACAGCGCCGGTTTTATATGTAATTGACGGAAAAGTAACCAGTGATGCGGCAGAATTCAACAATTTAAGCCCTAATGAAATTGAAGATGTAACCATTTTAAAAGACGCGGCGACTACAGCTGCTTATGGTGCCCGTGCAGGCGGGGGAGTGATGTTGATTACCACCAAACGTGGTAAGGCCGGAAAAGCATCTGTAAACTATTCGGTGAACACCGGAAAAGATGTCCGTGGAAATAACATGGAGCTAACCAGTATCATGGAGTGGGGAGCGATTCAAAACAGAATTTGGGGCGAAGCTGGCGGACCGGCAAATACTCCCTGGACTGCGGATGCAAAAGCATACTTTCAGGATGCGGATTTTGGTGGCGGCAAGGGCTACGGGTTTAATGCCTTAAAAGATGTTTATGTCGATCCCTCTATTACTACGCATAATTTAAGTGCTTCGGGCGGGACAGATAAACTTCAGTATTTTATCGGCGGCTCTTATGTAAACCAGGAAACTTTTATCAAAAACACCAACGAAAAAAAGTACAACGTCAGGGCAAATATAACGGCTAACCTGACCAAAGATGTAACGGTTTTCGCTGGCTTTAGCATAAACAATAATAAATTTAATGCCCCTCAGGGCGATTGGTCGGGAGATATGTTTCCTAAACTTTTGGTATGGCAGCCATATATGCCATCCTTTACGGCTTCAGGCGACCCAGTGTATTACTTCTGGATTACCAATAAACCAGGCGAAGCGCAAGGACTGGCAGGTTACAATAAGTCAGAGGCCATCAAATCTGTTGCGAATTTAAATTTAACGTATAAAGCCCCGTTTTTGGAAGGATTAAGTGCTAAAGTGGGCTATATAAAAAGCTTTACGAACACCAATCAAAAAATATATTCACATCCTTTTACCTATTACGAACTGAAACAGATTACACCAGTTATCTGGGATTTAAATACTGTTGTAGGGAAAAGTCTTACACAACATTCGAATTCTATAGAAAAACTATCTGCCTGGAACCAGGAGGAGCAATTGAACTTTCAGTTAAACTTTGAACGAAATTTTGGCAAACATCACGTAAACGCGGCACTGGTGTACGAACGTCAGGAACGTTCCGGCGACGGTATTGATGCGACCATCAATGGTTTTCCTATTTATACAACTGACCAGTGGTGGGCCTCTACCGGAGGAGCAGGTGTGGTCAACGGTACGGCAACAAAAAGTATCAGCAACACCTATGGTTTCGAGGTAACAACTGGTCGTAAATCGTATGTTGGACAATTTGCTTATGATTATGGAGATAAGTATATCGCTACTTTCACCTATCGTTATGATGGTTCGGTAATTTTTGCCCCGGATAAACGTTGGGGATTCTTCCCTGCCGGTTCTGCAGCCTGGGTGATCTCTAAAGAAAACTTCTTTAGAAATGTAAAAGGAATTGAATCATTAAAATTAAAGGCTTCTTTCGGAATAACAGGTAATGATAACGTTGCACGCTGGCAATATGAAGATAAATATGTTCCGGGAGGCAGTGCATTTTTTGGCGAATCGCCTGCACTTAACCCTGGGATACGATATGATGTATTGCCCAATCCCGACATTACCTGGGAAAAATACCAGAACAAGAATATAGGGATCGATATCAGTTTCTTAAAACATTTTACGGCCTCAGCTGAGTATTGGCATAACCTTACCTACGATATCCTGGCTGCAAAGATCCAGTCTACCCCACCAACCTTTAGCCGCCCATTACCATCTGTGAATTACGGTAAAATGAAAGCTAACGGTATTGATATCGGCCTGAACTACAACAACAGGGTTGGCGAATTTAATTATAGCGTAGGTGCGAATTTCACTTATGGCGATTCATGGTATGTGATGAGGGATCAGAATGTAACTTACGATTATCAGGATATACTCAAAGAGGGACGTTCTGCGAATATGATTACTGGTTACACTGTTGATAAGATGCTCAGGTCGCAGGCGGATGTGGATGCTTTATTGGCGGCTAAACCTGGATATACTTTCAATGGCATTGCGCCTAAACCCGGACAGCTGGCCTACGTGGATTTTAATGGTGACAATAAAATCAACGACAATGACATTACCGTGCTAAACAATAGCAATAATGCCAAAGTAGTCGGTTTAAATTTAAGTGCAGAGTGGAAGGGAATAAGTGTGAATGCCAATTTCAACGGTTCGTTCGGTTATAAAAAATCTTTCAATGACTTATCCGGAGGAGTAGAATGGAACAGGATGTGGCGTCCTTGGTACGATGAGTCATGGAGCCCGGAAAATCCTGATAACTCCTGGTTGCCTTATCGCTACAGTGCAAATGATGCCGTAAGAGGTGTTAATACAGCAGGAAGTAATTTCTGGCTGGCAGATGCAAGTTTTCTACGCCTGAAGTTTTTGAATGTTGCTTATAATGTTCCGCAAAAATTATATAAAAAATACGTAAACAACATTCGTTTTTATGTATCCGGATCTAATCTTTTTGTGATCAGCAAATTCAACAAAAAATTCTATGATCCTGAAATGGGTGGAGGTACGGCTTTCCCAATTGTTAAATCCTACAATGCCGGTCTAAGCGTAACGTTCTAAATTTTAACATTAAAAGGAAATCAAAATGAAATATCTAAATCAAAATAAATTTATCCTTTATATCGCCCTGATTATTGCCCTGGGCTCGTCTTGTAAAAAAGGATTGGATTATGAAAACACAGGAGCGATAAATCCAAAGAATGTATGGACAGATTCTGTTTTAATCAAGTCCTATTTGAACGATGTATACAGCGGCCTTATGCCCGGATGGCCGCTTGGAAGTGGTGCGAATGCTGATGAGGGCATTAATGCATCAGGAGGGAACTTGAGTGGTTTCCAGCGGGGTATCGTCGATTTAGTAGCAAATGCGACCAATCTCAATTATACGAATATTGATAAAACCAATTATTTTATGGATCAGGTGAGGGATTTGCCTGAATCGGTAATCAACCCAAATACCAAAAACAGGTTAATCGGCGAGGCTAAATTTTGGCGTGCCTGGACTTACTGGGGGATGGTCAGCTCGGTAGGTGGGGTACCATTGATCTTAAAGACGCAAAACGGGAACGATGTAAACTCGCTGAAAGTAGCACGGAGCAAAACATCTGAATGCGTTGCACAGATTATAAAGGATCTGGATGAGGCGGCTGCCGTTTTGCCTCCCAACTACAGTGGAGTTGATTACGGCAGGATTAACCGCGCTGCTGCGCTTGGTTTTAAAGCAAGGGTACTTTTATGGTATGCCAGTCCATTATTTAACCCTTCAAACGATCAGGTCAGGTGGGCAAATGCCTATAATGCTGCCAAAGCCGCTGTACAGGCTGCAGATGCAGCGGGTTTTGGTTTGTTTGCCGACTACAAGTTAATCTGGTATTCGAGGAACAAAGAGCATATTATGACCAGGCAATACTATTATCCGGATAGTTACATGAACTTTAACGCCATCAGGCCCCTTCCTTTTACAAATGGAAATACCAATACCGATCAACCCATATTACCTCTACTGATCGCTTATCCAAAACGTGATGGTAGCCCTATGCAGTTTGATAAAAACCAATTATCTAATGCAGCTTATAATCAGCAGTTTCTAACTGATTTTTACACCAACCGCGACGACCGGTTTTATGCAACCATTTGGTGTGGTGGTACAGTGTACCCAACGCCTGATGTGAATACAATAGGTATGACCGCGCCAAGATCCCGTACTTACTGGCAAGCCTGGACCTGGAAAGCATCGGCAACGCCCAGCACTGTGCTCCCGGAGAAAAATACGACCTTATTCTCGGGTATTTCTCCGCTTGTTCAAAATGGAGATGAAAATGGCGTAACAGGTTTTTTTCAGCGTAAAGGTTTAGATACACTTATAGACAGGGCAGCGCTTGTAGGCGTAGCAGCCGGTGCTAAAAGCTGGTTCTCGCCTATGCGTTATGCTGAACTTCTCTTAATGCTTGCCGAAACTGCAAACGAAACAGGTAACAGTAACGAGGCCGTAACGGCTTTATCTTCCATCCGTAAACGTGCGGGTATTGCCGCTGGCGTATCCGGGAAATATGGCATTACAGCAACTTCACAGCCCGATCTTCGTACAGCGATCATGAACGAACGCCAGGTGGAACTCGCTTTTGAAGGTTTTAGATTTAACGATTTAAGAAGGTGGAGACGTTACGATATCCTGAATACCCAGACCACCAGGAGAGGTTTATTCCTGATGCTGAATAAAGGTGAAGCTTTGCCTGGAAATACAGACAACATTATGACTGCTGCGGTAAGGGCTAAATTCTCTGCAGTGATCGTAGAAAATCTGGATAAGACGGCCTCGGCTAATCAGACTTATAACCTTGATCTTAATCATTGGTTTAATGCTTTGCACCCAACGCAGATATCTGCTGAACCTGATCAGTTGCCACAGAACAAAGAATGGGGCGGCCCTTTTGACCCGCTACAATAAAATACAAATAATCAAGTAGGCGGATAAAGAAAGTTCGCCTACTTTTATACAACACAACACAAACACACAAATAGATACCTGAAATGCAAAATAATTCTTTAAATATCGCCGCAAAAGCTACTGTATTGCTAATGGTGATCACCTGCTGGTTTTCGGTGAAGGGATATAGCCAGACCGAGTTTTCGACTGATTATTTTAAAATCAGGGTGGATAACAAAGGTTTCGTCACCAGCATGAAAAATAAGACTAAAGCCCCTTACCGGGAGTTTAGTCCTGCTGACAAACCTTCACCTCTACTAAGTTTATATAGTGATACCAAAAAAAAATACTTTGAACCCACTAAAGCGGTTTATATAAAAGATAAAAAAACACTCGCACTATATTATGCCAATGGTTCGGTGGCAAACGTTAAACTGGAGCCTAAGGCGAAATATTTTAAATTAACCTTGCTCTCACTCACTAACCGAAAAGGTATCGATGTGATTGAATGGGGGCCATTACACACTCAGATCAATAATCTATTAGGCGAAATCATCGGTGTAGCCAGGGATACAAGTGCTGCCGTAAACTACTCTATTGGTATGATGGCATTAAATGATAATACCTTGGGTGGAAAAGCGGAAACCATTGGCGATGCTGCACCGTTTCAATACATTGTTCATACTCCTGATGCTAAGCGTTTTCCTTTGCCCTCGAACCTGCATGAAGGTCAGGTATTTACATTGGGCGGAAACGGGGTCAGCGATGTTGCTTTTTATGCACATAAAGAACCCTGGTACCGCATCATGTATGGTAATGCGGCAACTGTAGATAAAAACGGGAGGATATCACTCGCTTATCAGTCAAGAGACCGTGGTTTTGAAAGAGAGGTTTACTTTTCGCTCATTCCTAATATGGCTGCGAACACGCCCAACCATTTACAGGTACAACCGTTACCAGGTGTAGATTATATCGGATCATCGGTCGCCTTGTGGGGAAGCCCTGACAGTACGGCTTTGCTGGATGTGATCCAGGATATTGTCCTGAAGGAAAAGCTCCCGCATCCAACCATTAATGGAAAATGGATAAAAGACCCGGCTGCATTTGTTCCTGACCTCCTAACAAGTGGTAATTTAAATGATAGCACCATTTCTTATACATCCAGATTGGGCTTTAAAACCATAAGTTTATACGATCAGGGCTTCTTAAGAGCCGACCGAGGCAATAACGGTTATATCGACGGAAAGAATTTTGAGAAAAAGCCGATTAAATTAACAAACGGAAGTGTTTCGCATAAGGAGTTTTCTGATATGGCAGCCAAACTAGGGATCAGTATCGGCAGGACTCCAATTACAAATGCTTTGGCCCCAGGCACCCTGGATGCAAGTCCAATCCCGAGCGACAGCCTGTGTTATCAGCAAAAACGCTTGTTGGTGAAAAATATCAGCGCAACCGACACGGTTATTTTGGTAGACAATCCCACTTATCTTGATGAGATTGCCAGTTGGGAAGGTCATTGTGCCAACTTAAACATGATCAAAATCGGTAAAGAACTTATTCATTATATGGGCGTTTCAAAGGAGAAACCCTACAGGCTGTTGAATGTGAAGCGGGGATACTGGAAAACCACTGCCTCAAACCATGCCAATGGCGATACCATTTACAAACTTCAGGTAACGGTTAATTATGGATACGATGGTCTTATTCCGAATATGCAGCTGCAGGACAAAATCGCTGAACACTTTGCTGAAGTCTGCAAAGTCAATGGCATTTCTTATTACGATTTCGATGGCCAGGAGTTTTTGTTTAATAACGGACATGGTTATTATTCTACTAAACGTTTCTTTGGTAAAATGTTCGAAAAGGCAGCACAGTTAGGTGTCCCATATATCCGTTTCACAGGTGCTACCTTGTCTGAAGGATCCTGGCATTATCAAAGCATCTGGAATGTTGGTGGTGGGAAAAATCTATACGACGCTGAAACCCGCGAATGGGGCAGTACCACCAGTCAGGGAAAGGATCTCCGTGATGTATGTTATGCTAACTTTTTTCCTGTGGGTATGGGGGGCAACTTCCCGATCAATGCCAAATCCAAAGTTGAAGAATATGAGCATATACAAGCCATTTCAGTAGGTGTTGGTACAACATATAGTTTAAAAATGAACCAAAAGGACGTTGAAAGTTGTCCGCAGAAAGAAGCTATTTTTAAAGTAATAAGAACCTGGGAAAATGCAAGAGCCGCCAACGCTTTTCCACGAGCGGTAAAAAGACTGCTGGCAGACCCTGCAAATAGCTGGCAGCTGGAACAGGTTGACAACAATAAATGGAAACTTTATCCAATTGTCAAAGGAGAAAGAAAAACTGTGATCAACTTAAACAGAGATGTGGCAGGAGGGTATTAAGTATTTCCAACGAATTTTGAAGTTCCCATCTTTAAGAGAATACGTTCCGAATATGTCCTCCTCTTTTGATTCCATCAATGGAGAGCGAAATGGACAACCTTACCACCCTCAATTTGAGGATGGTAAGGTTATTGTAGAAATAATTCTTTATTTTTGTGTTATACTTAATATCACATCCATGCACATAGAAACACGTAAATTACTTTTGATTGAAGAAATGCTCAAAGTAAAAAGTGAAGCTACTTTAGTTGCTTTGGAGAACCTATTAAAAGTTGCAAATAATAAAACGGTTAAAAAAACACCAAGCGTAAGAGATTTTTCGGTAATCTGGTCTAAAGCTGAAGCGGAAGAAATGGAACGTATTATCGCAGAATCCTGTGAAACAATCCACCCGGATGATTGGAAATAACCTTTTAGACACTAATATAGTGATCGAGTTATTTAAAGGAAACCCGACGATCACAGCATTTCTTGAAACCTAAAGGAGGAAATCAATATTCCTTTTGCTGTATTGGGAGAGCTTTATCTGGGTGCCTACAGATCGGCTAATCCAAAGAAACACATTAAACAAATCAACTTTTTTCTGGAAAAATGTAATGTCCTTATTGCTGATGATGAAACGGCTAATCATTATGCTTTAATCAAAGCAGCATTATTGCAAAAAGGTAAGCCAATACCGGAGAATGATATATGGATAGCAGCAATAGCAAAGCAATTTGACTTAAAATTGCATACAAAGGATAGGCATTTTAACGAAATTGATCGCCTTAATTTACAAAGCTGGTGACAGATTAGCCAAAAAAAAAATATATATTATTTTTCCTCCTACCGCTTGATTCTCTCGTGACATTCTCGATGTCGTCTTTACGGAGTGGTATTTTTCGGTTTCCTGTCAGACCTAAGCGCCCTACTTTTTGCTATTTCCCTTGCCCGCTCATTAAAGCTGAGATTTTACAGGAACGGTCATTAGCTGAATAATTGTGGCTTCTTTAATACGCTCATTTTTAGCGTTATTTAAATTTTATGGGAAAAACTGGGCCAAGGTGACACTTTTTAATAATCTATTTTTAACCTGCTAATTATCAGTGGATAAAGGTTTTTTGCTTGTGCGGTTAGGCTTATTCTGACTATATTGTGAGACCATTATTGTAACAAAAAGGATGTGGAAAACTTTTTTGTGGTAAAAAGTGGTAAAAAGTGGTAGAACTATTTACTTTTACACTAGATAAAAAGTGTAGATACCACTATGACCCAACTTTTAGGAGAATTCGATTGTAAACTTGACGCAAAGGGCCGCCTTATGGTTCCCGCTGCGCTTAAGAAACAATTGCCTGAATCTGAGAAAGAAGGGTTGATTATTAACCGTGGTTTTGAGAAAAACCTGGTGATCTATCCAAAGAAAGTTTGGGATGCTATCGTTACCGATTTAAGCAAACTGAACATCTACGAAAAAAATAACCGTGAATTTATCAGGTCGTTTACCCGTGGTGCAACCGAGCTTTCGCTTGATGCGGCTGGTCGTGTGCTTTTGCCTAAATCGCTGGTTGATTATGCGGGTATCGGAAGCGATCTTGTACTGGCTTGTCAGTTAGATCGTATCGAAGTTTGGGATAAAAAATCTTACGAAGATATTTTTGATGACGTACCGGAGAATTTTGCAAACCTTGCCGAGCAGGTGATGGGTGGTAAGAAAGGAGGTGCTGATGGCGAATAATTACCATGTTTCTGTAATGTTGCAGCCCTGTATTGATGGGTTGAATATTAAACCTGACGGCGTTTATGTTGATGTAACCTTTGGTGGTGGCGGTCATTCAAAAGAAATTTTAAAACATCTAGGACCGAAAGGGCGTTTGATTGCTTTTGATCAGGATCCTGATGCGCAGGCAAATATCCCCGCTGATGATCGTTTTATTTTTATCGACCAGAACTTCGGTTTCCTGAAAAATAATCTCCGCTTAAAAGGATTTAAGCAGGTTGATGGTATCCTGGCTGATCTTGGTGTTTCTTCGCATCAGTTCGATGTGCCGCAACGTGGTTTTTCGATCCGTCATAATGCCGATCTGGATATGCGTATGGATCAGCACCGCGATTTAACCGCTGCCGAAATATTGAATACCTATACCGAAGATAAGCTGCATAAAATATTTGGGATTTATGGTGAAGTGAAAAATGCGAAATCTTTAGCGCGTGCTATTGTGACTTCGCGTTTGGAGCAGCCTTTTACTGATATAGATAGTTTGAAATCAGCTATTGCTGGTTATATCCCGAAAGGAAAAGAAAATAAATATTTAGCGCAGGTTTTTCAGGCACTGCGTATAGAGGTGAATGCCGAAATCCAGGTGCTTGAAGATTTTTTACAGCAAGCTGCTGATGTGTTAAAACCTGGTGGTCATTTAGTGGTGATGTCTTATCATTCTTTAGAAGACAGGCCGGTTAAAAACTTTATGGCGAAAGGTAAATTTCAGGGTGAGGTAGAAAAAGATTTCTTCGGAAATCAGCAAAAGCCATTTAATGTAATTACACGCAAAGCGATAATTGCCACTGATGAGGAAATTGCTCAAAACAACAGGGCTCGCAGTGCGAAACTAAGAATTGCAGAAAAGATATGAACAGGTTTAGGGAAGAGATAGAGGAAGAAGAGGTTGGGCCTGAACCAGAGTTAAAAGCTGCGCCCAGAAGGCCAAAAACTGCCGAAGAAAAAATGGATAGTAATTCATTTATCAGTAAGCTTTTTAATGATGGATTAGTAAGTAAAGAGGCGGCAACTGATGCTTTGCCTTATTTGTGTTTTCTGGCCCTTTTGGGGATGATTTATATTGCCAATAGTCACTTTGCGGTAAACAATGTTCGCCGCATTGATAAATTAAATAAAGAAGTAAAAGAATTAAGATGGGAGTATAAATCCCTTAAAGCTGACCTGATGTTCAAGAGTAAATTGACGGAGGTTGCCAAAAAGGTAGATACCCTTGGGATAAAAGAACTGATTGAACCACCAAAAAAAATAATTGTTAAAAGCGATGAATATTAGAGCAAACATCTTGCTTCGTGTATATCTGGCATTTGGCTTAATTGTGCTTTTTGCTTTCGCGGTGTTTTTACGCCTCGGTCAGGTACAGTATGTGCAAGGGAAAAAATGGAAAGCTATGGCAGATAGTCTTTCTACACGATATGTAAGCGTGGAGGCTACCCGTGGGAATATTTATTCGAACGATGGTAGTTTACTGGCTACTTCTATACCGGAATACGAACTGCGTATGGATATGTTTGCCGGTGGTATTGCCGAAGATAAGGTATTTAATGAAAAAGTAGATTCGCTGGGTTATAAATTAGCGCAGCTCTTTCAGGATAAAACCGCTAAAGAATATGCGCGTTACCTGCGTAAAGGACGTCAGGATAGTGCACGTTATTTGCTGATCCATCGTAAAGTAGGTTATGCTGATCTGAAAACCATCAGGACTTTTCCTTTATATAACATCGGCAAGTTTAGCGGTGGTTTAATTGCTGTGCAGCAGAACAAACGGATCCTTCCTTTTCAGGCTTTGGCGGCCCGTACCATTGGCTATAAAAACGAAAATGTTAAAAACGGTGTAGGTTTAGAGGGAGCATATAAAGAATACATCAACGGCGAAACCGGGAAAAGACTAATGCAGCGCATTGCCGGTGGGGTTTATGTTCCGGTAAATGAAGAAGCTGAGGTGGCGCCGAAAGATGGTGCAGATATCATTTCGACCATTGATGTAAATATGCAGGATCTGGCCCAGAGTGCATTAGAGAAACAGTTGATTAAGTACGATGCCGACCATGGAGCGGTAATTGTAATGGAGGTTGCTACTGGCGAAATCAGAGCAGTAGCCAATTATTCTAAAGTAGAAGAAGGGGTGTATAAAGAGAAATTTAACTACGCTATTGCGGGTAATCAGGATCCAGGTTCAACTTTCAAATTAGCTTCTTATATGGCTTTACTTGAGGATGAACTGGTTGATACAAACATGATGGTTGGAACAGGAAATTATAAAATTCCTGGTCACATGATCAAAGATTCGCACGGAAGTATTGGTGTTGTGACAGTGAAAAAAGCATTTGAGCAATCATCAAATGCCGCTATCGCTTATTTGATTAATAGTAAATATGGTGCTAATCCTAAAAAGTTCACCGACCATTTGTACAACTGGCACTTAAACGAAAAAATGGAATTGCAGATTCCGGGTGAGGCCAAGCCAACTATTAAAAATCCATCTAATAAAAGCTGGGGCAAAATGACCTTACCACAAATGGCGTATGGCTACGAGATGGAGCTAACGCCGTTGAAAATGCTTTCGTTTTATAATGCAGTAGCCAATAATGGAAAGTATATCGCTCCAATTTTTGTGAAAGAAATCAGGCGGCTGGGCAACCCGATTGAGCAGTTTAAAGCCAGGGTAATTAACGATAAAATATGTTCTGATGTTACACTTAGTAAAATCAGAAGCATGTTGGAAGGAGTAGTTACCGAAGGTAGTGGGAAGCAATATGTACATAACCCGCTTTATAAAATTGCCGGAAAAACGGGTACAGCTCAGGTAGCTGACGCAAACAAGGGTTACAAGGCTAAAAAGCAGTATCAGGCTTCTTTCGTAGGTTATTTTCCTGCAGATAAGCCGAAATATTCAATGATTGTGGTAATCAATGATCCTAAAGGGGGTTATTACGGTGCCTTGGTTTCAGGTCCGGTGTTTAGGGAAGTGGCTGACCGCATCTACGCCAGTGATATGCAGATGTACAACGATGTTCCTACCCGTTTGGTTGGGAATACCGGTACGCCGCCTACAAAAGCCGGACAGAGTAAAGCTACTCAGAAAGTGTATAAAGCATTTGGTTTTAAACCGCTTTTTGCTTCAAAATCTGAATATTACAACATTATAGATACCAGTGCAGGAACAATTTTTCAGGAAAATAACGAACGTAAAGGTGTGATGCCAAACGTGGCGGGTATGGGACTGAAAGATGCATTGTATCTGTTAGGAAATGCAGGCTTAAAAACCAAAGTTTTTGGTTCTGGAAAAGTAGTGAGCCAATCTATTATCGCCGGAACCAAGGTGGGTAAAGGATTGGGTGTACAAATAGAGTTGAATTAAGGTGTAAGGTAAAAGGTATAAGGCTTAAGGTCTTGCTGCTTGATATTAAATACCTGATACTAAAAGAATAAAAAATGCAATTACAAGATTTACTTTACGGCGTAACGATTAAAGAATTGGTTGGTAAAACCGATAGGGAAATCAATGCGCTGAATTTCGATTCGCGTAAGGTAGGTAAGGATGATGTCTTTTTTGCAATTGTGGGTACTTTGGCTGATGGGCACCAGTTTATCGGGCAGACCATTCAACAGGGAGCAGCGGTAATTATCTGTGAGAATTTACCAGAAATCCAGGATTTTACAATTACTTATATTAAAGTAGAAAATACATCGGTTGCTTTGGGGATCATTGCTGGTAATTATTTTGGAAATCCATCAGCAGATTTAAAACTGATCGGTATTACCGGAACCAACGGGAAAACCACCATTGCCACTATTCTTTTTAAATTATTTAAAGATTTAGGGTATAAAACCGGGCTCTTGTCAACGGTAGAGAATTACATCAACGATACGGTAGTGGCAGCAACACATACAACACCGAATCCAATTGCGCTAAACCAGCTTTTAAGAGAAATGGTTGATGCAGGCTGCGATTATTGTTTTATGGAAGTGAGTTCGCATGCGGTATCGCAACACCGGATCGAAGGATTGACTTTCTCTGGTGGGGTATTTTCGAATTTAACACATGATCATTTAGATTTTCATAAAACTTTTGACAGTTACCTGAAGGCTAAAAAGGCATTTTTTGATGTTTTACCTAAATCGGCATTTGCACTAACCAATATCGACGATAAAAACGGTGTGGTGATGTTGCAGAATACCAAAGCGCATAAAAAGACTTATGCACTTAAACAACTGGCCGATTTCAAAGCAAAAATTATCGAAAACCAGTTCAGCGGGCTGCATTTAGATATCGATAACGAAGATGTATACTTCAAATTGGTAGGTTCTTTTAATGCCTATAACCTGCTAGCCGTTTATGGAACTGCCATCTTGTTAGAACAGGATAAATTAAAAGTGTTGACTTTGTTGAGCCGTTTATCAGGCGCTGAAGGAAGATTTGATTATATCACTTCTGCCGATAAAATTATTGGTATTGTGGATTATGCCCATACGCCAGATGCGGTGCAGAATGTGTTGAGTACCATTGCCAATATCCGCAAAGGAACTGAACAGGTAATTACGGTAATCGGATGTGGAGGAGATCGTGATAAAACCAAACGGCCGATTATGGCTCAGGTGGCCTGCGACTGGAGTGATAAAGTAATTCTGACCTCTGATAATCCACGGACAGAAGATGCACAGACCATAATCAACGATATGGAAGCTGGGGTTTCGCCGACAAATAAGCGTAAAACCTTGTCCATTTTAGATAGAAGAGAAGCCATAAAAACAGCCTGCCATTTAGCGCAGCCAGGAGATATTATTCTTGTTGCAGGCAAAGGGCACGAGAAATACCAGGAAATTAATGGTGTAAGGAACCATTTTGATGATAAAGAAATTTTACTTGAACAATTAAAACCAATCAGCTAATGTTATATTTATTATTCGAATACCTGCATAAGCATTATGATATACCTGGGTTGAGGTTGTTTCAGTACATCACTTTCCGTGCATCTATCTCTATTATTTTATCGTTGATCATTACCACCGTTTACGGACGTAGGTTGATTGATTACCTGCATAAAAAACAGGTTGGAGAAACGGTAAGGAATTTAGGTTTAGAAGGACAGATGCAAAAACAAGGTACACCAACAATGGGGGGTATCATTATTTTGCTGGGTATCCTGATTCCAACCCTGTTATTTGCCAATATTTCCAATATTTACGTCATCCTGATGATCATCACAACCATTTGGATGGGTGCAATCGGGTTTCTGGATGACTATATCAAGGTTTTCAAAAAAAACAAAGAAGGTTTAGCTGGCCGGTTTAAAGTGGTTGGTCAAGTAGGTTTAGGTCTGATTGTAGGCACCACCATGTATTTCCACCCCAATATTGTGGTAAGAGAAACGGTTCAGGATAATGTTAAAAGCACTTCTACGGTTCCGATGGTACTGCGCCAAAAAGGCGAAACCTTTTATTATACGCAAGATGTAAAATCGACCAAAACCAATATGCCTTTTTATAAGAACAATGAGTTCGATTATGCCAAGGTATTGAAGTTTTTAGGTGGCGATTATCAGAAATATGCATTTATCATATTCCTGATCTTTACTGTGTTTATCATTACAGCGGTTTCAAATGGGGCCAATATTACCGATGGTATTGATGGCTTAGCCACCGGAACATCAGCTGTAATCGGGATTACCCTTGGTATTTTAGCCTATGTTTCTGGTAATACCATTATGGCCGATTACCTCAATATTATGTATATCCCGAACTCGGCCGAGCTGATGATTTTTGCCGGTGCCTTTGTTGGGGCCTGCGTTGGTTTTCTTTGGTACAACTCTTATCCTGCTCAGATTTTTATGGGCGATACCGGAAGTTTGGCTATTGGGGGTATCATTGCCGCATTTGCGCTCATGATCCGTAAAGAACTTTTGATCCCGATTTTATGCGGAATATTCCTGGTCGAACTGGTGTCGGTAATTATGCAGGTATCTTATTTTAAATATACCAAGAAGAAGTTTGGCGAAGGGCGAAGGATTTTCCTGATGTCGCCTTTACACCACCATTACCAGAAAAAAGGATATCACGAAGCTAAAATTGTAACCCGTTTCTGGATTATCGGAATTATGCTGGCCATTATGACCATCGTAACATTGAAACTAAGGTAAGTTAAGGTTGAAGGTCGTGGGTTTGAAGGTTTAATAGAAAAGCTCAAAGACTAAAGCTGAAAGGTAAAAGAGAGCGTAATAAATAAAATGACCTAGTGGTAAATAAAAAATAAGTAAAAAGTTAAGTGTGATGGTATTAATGTCTTGACTAGATACTCACCACTTGATACTAAAAAATAAAAAAAATAATGAGCACGAATAATATCACATCAAGCAATACGAAGTCAGCAATGACCGGGCAGGGCCGTGTGGTTATTCTTGGGGCCGGCGAAAGTGGCGTTGGCGCCGCAAAACTGGCTCAGGCTAAAGGTTTCGATGTTTTTGTTTCCGATTATGGTGTAATTACCGATAAATATAAGGCTGCTTTAGAAAAACTTTCCATTCCCTTCGAGTCTGAAAAACATACTGAAGAGTTGATCTTAAATGCTAGCGAAGTCATTAAAAGTCCGGGCATTCCACCTACCGCACCAATCATTAAAAAATTGGTGGCCAAAGGGATTTCAGTGGTTTCAGAGATTGAGTTTGCCAAAAGATATACCCATGCTAAAACCATCTGCATTACGGGTTCCAATGGTAAATCAACGACGAGTTTATTAACCTATCACATCTTAAAAAATGCGGGGTTAAATGTAGGCTTGGCGGGTAATATCGGTCAGAGCTTTGCCGCACAGGTGGCTACAGAAGATTACGAATATTATGTGCTGGAAATTTCAAGCTTTATGCTTGATGATATGTTCGAGTTCAGAGCAGATATCGCTGTTTTACTTAACATTACCCCAGATCATTTAGATCGTTACGATTATAAACTGGAGAATTATGCCGCGTCAAAAATGCGCATTGTTCAAAACCAGACAGCAGAAGATGTTTTCATTTATTGTGCAGATGACGAAGAGAGCTTAAAAGCCATCGCACTGGCTAAACCCCTAGCGAAAGCTTTTCCCTTTTCAATTACTAAAAAAGTTGAACCGGGCGCTTATTTAGAAGAAACTACTATACATATCCTTACAGAACCAAATAACCAACTAACCATGTCTATTTCAGATTTAGCCTTACAGGGCAAGCACAACATTTACAATTCTATGGCCTCAGGCATTGTGTCGAAAGTTTTAGAATTAAGAAATGAGTCCATTCGCGAAAGCATGGGGAATTTCAAAAATATTGAGCACAGGTTAGAGCATGTGGCCAAAATTTCAGGGATCGATTTTATCAACGATAGTAAAGCCACCAATGTAAACTCTACCTGGTATGCTTTAGAGAGTATGACCAGCGATGTAGTGCTCATTATGGGCGGTGTTGATAAGGGGAACGATTATAACATGCTTAAGGATTTGGTTAAAAGTAAGGTAAAGGCCATTGTTTGCTTAGGTAAGGATAATAAACGTATCCACGATGCTTTTGAGGATGATGTAGAAGTAATTGTAAATACTTTTTCGGCTGAGGAAGCGGCACAGATTGCTTTTCATTTAGCTAAACGTGGCGATGCGGTATTGTTATCGCCTGCTTGTGCAAGTTTTGATTTGTTTAAAAATTACGAAGACCGCGGTAATCAGTTTAAAGCGGCAGTTAGAGAATTATAATAGGAGGCTCAATATATGTTGCAGGCACTACTTAATAAAACAAAAGGCGATAGATGGATCTGGTTGATCATCATCCTGCTTTCGCTTATATCTGTAATGGCAGTGTACAGTGCAACAGGTACCTTAGCCTATAAAAAAGGAGAAGCCGTAGAGAAGCTTTTGCTCACCAAGCACTTAATTTTTGTGTTGATGGGTATCGGGATGATCTATATCGCCCACCTGCTCGATTACCGCTATTATGCAGGTATTTCGAAGGTGCTGATGATTGTAACCATTCCGCTGTTGTTTTATACGCTGATATTCGGAACCAACTTAAATGATGCTTCCAGGTGGGTTAAAATACCGGTAATCGGATTAACTTTTCAAACTTCCGATTTAGCCAAGCTGGCCTTGATTACTTTTTTGGCCCGGATGCTGACCAAAAAGCAGGAAAATATTAAAAATGTTAAAGAGTCATTTATACCAATTATGGGCTCGGTTTGTGTGGTATTCGTTTTAATCGCACTGGCTAACCTGTCTACAGCATTAATGCTGTTTGGTGTAAGCATATTGCTGTTAATTATTGGTAGGATCAGTATTAAACAGATCGCGATTGTTTGTGCAGGCGGTTTCGTACTGCTGCTGTTTGTTTTCTTTTTAGGACCAAGAAGGAAAACCTACATGTCGCGTATCAATACGTTTATACATCCCGAGATGCAGCATTCAGATAAAACTTTCCAGGCAGATCAGGCAAAAATTGCCTTAGCTACTGGTGGTGTTTTTGGTAAAGGACCAGGTAATAGTACGCAGCGCAATTTCCTACCACACCCGTATTCCGATTTTATTTTCGCCATTATTATTGAAGAATGGGGAACTGTGGGAGGAATTGTAATCATGATACTATACCTGGTGCTTTTATACCGATGTATCAAGATCGTAACCCGAGCGCCCAAGGCCTTTGGTGCGCTGCTTGCAGCCGGACTGAGTTTCAGTCTCACCATTCAGGCCTTCGCCAATATGGCGGTAGCTGTAGGGCTGGGGCCGGTAACAGGGGTTCCGCTTCCATTGGTTAGTATGGGTGGTACATCCATGATCTTTACAAGTGTGGCTTTTGGGATTATCCTCAGCGTAAGCCGTGATGTAGAAGAAAATGCAAAACTCACACCGAAAGAAGAAAAAATAAATAATAAAATAATTGTTGGAGAGATTCCAGCGATAGCGTAATTAATGATTGTATTATAGAATGTAATGATTGCTGTTAAGTACTCACTCAATCAAAATTCACTCATTTAATAATTAAGAAATAAAATGAATAATTCCCCAAAAATTATCATATCAGGTGGTGGCACCGGCGGGCATATTTTTCCCGCCGTGGCCATAGCCAATGCGCTAAAACGCATGGTGCCAGCCTGTGAAATTTTGTTTGTGGGTGCTATAGGTCGAATGGAAATGGAAAAAGTTCCTGCAGCCGGATATAAAATTATAGGATTGAATATTAGCGGGATGCAACGTGGCTCGATTATTAAAAATCTGGCGCTCCCCTTTAAGGTAATCGGTAGCGTGCGCAAAGCCATGCAGATTATTAATGATTTTAAACCCGATGCCGTAGTAGGTGTGGGTGGTTATGCCTCAGGGCCGCTATTGTATGCAGCCTCTTTGAAAGGAATTCCTTACCTCATACAGGAACAGAATTCTTATGCCGGAATAACCAATAAGTGGTTAGGTAAAAAAGCTTCGAAAATCTGTGTCGCCTTTGATGACATGGATCAGTTTTTTCCGGCGGATAGAATTTTGAAAACAGGGAATCCTGTCCGCCAGGAAGTGGTGGATATAAAAGGCAAACATTTTCAGGGCGCCGAACTGTTAAAACTCGATCCATTGAAAAAGACCATTATGGTTACCGGTGGAAGTTTGGGCGCAGGCACATTGAACAAAGCAATTGAAAAACATTTACCAGCTATTCTTGCACAAGATGTACAGGTGATCTGGCAAACAGGTAAATATTACTACAAAGGGATTATAGAAAGATTGGGCTTAGACTATCACCCCAATGTTCGCATCCTGGAGTTTTTAAATAAAATGGATCTGGCTTATGCCGCAGCGGATGTGATTGTGAGCCGGGCAGGTGCCGGAACCATAGCAGAACTTTGTTTAATTAAAAAACCGGTGATACTGGTGCCTTCGCCAAATGTAGCAGAAGACCATCAAACTAAAAATGCGATGGCCCTGGTTAAAAACGGAGCAGCAATATTAATTAACGACCGCTCTGCAGAAGATACCCTGGTTAAAGAAGCATTAGCCCTGTTAAACAATAAAGAGCAGTGCGAAACGCTTGCCGAAAATTTAGCTAAGATGGCATTGCCAGAAGCAGATGAAATTATTGCGAACGAAGTATTGAAATTGATTAAGTAAAGATATGAGAAACTAGATGTAGGATATGAGTTCAGACTATTTGTCTAGTGCCTCAAATCTCCCATCTCAAATCTAATAAAATGGAACTAAGTAAAATAAATAGGGTTTTCTTTGTAGGTATCGGTGGTATCGGCATGAGTGCGCTTGCCCGTTATTTTGCTAAACGCGGACAGGTAGTTTGTGGTTACGATAAAACCAGGACCAGGCTGACCGAAACCTTAGAGCAGGAAGGCATTCTCATTACTTATCTTGATGAAGCCTCTTCGCTGCCTTGTGCATTTTTGGATAATCATGATGATACCCTCGTGGTTTACACCCCGGCGATTCCAAAAGATTCCAAAATTTTAAACCATTTTATAAGTAAAGGTTTCGCGCTTAAAAAGCGTTCTGAGGTTTTAGGGATTATCAGTAAAGGGATGTTCTGTATTGCGGTTGCGGGTACGCATGGCAAAACTACGACATCTTCTATTGTTGCACATATTTTAAAAGATACCGGCTACGATTGTACGGCCTTTTTAGGCGGGATAACCAGTAACTATAACAGTAATGTGCTTTTTGGGAAAAACAACGTGGTAGTGGTAGAAGCTGATGAATATGATCGTTCGTTTCTAACCCTGCACCCGGATGTGGCCGTAGTAACCTCAATGGATGCCGATCATTTGGATATTTATGGCGATAAAAGCCATCTGGAAGAATCTTTCCGTTTGTTTGCCGGCCAGTTGAAAGCCGAAGGGGTACTTTATGCACATGAAGGATTACCGCTGGAAAAAAGCATCAGTTATGCCGCAAGTTCAACAGCAACAGCGAGGGCGGAAAATTTAAGGGTAGAAGGATCGAAATTTGTTTTTGATTATACCGATAGCACCCAAAGTGTCAAAGACATCAGTTTAATGCTTCCCGGTAAGCACAATGTCGAAAATACAACGGTTGCCATTGCTATTGCCTTACAGCTAGGTATCGATGCTGAAAAAGTAAAACAAGCGGTTGCAAACTTCAAGGGTGTTAAACGCCGCTTCGAATATATTGTGAATAATGGCAGTCAGATTTATATTGATGATTATGCACATCATCCTGAAGAACTGAGGGCTTGTTTTGATGCCGTGAGGCAGTTGTACCCTGATAAAAAGTTAACCGTAATTTTTCAGCCGCATCTGTTCACACGGACAAGGGATTTTGCAGATGAATTTGCAAAAGTTTTAAGCACTGCCGACGAACTGATGTTACTGGAGATTTATCCGGCGAGAGAATTGCCCATTGAAGGGATAAATTCACAGTTTTTATTGGATAAAATCACTTTAGCAGATAAGAAAATATGTGGAAAAGATTTTGTGGTTCAGCAGGTTAAGAACACAAAACCTGAATTAATTTTAACAGTGGGTGCGGGAGATATCGATACGATTATCGAGCCCCTTAAAAATATATTAAACAATGCTTAAACGGATAAACTGGAGCGCAATTTTTACTGGCTTTGTCTGGCTGATCAGCCTGGCAGGGGTGGTGGTGCTTTTGAGTTTTATCAATGTGAAGAAACAGACGGTTAAATGTACCGATGTTAAGATTTTAATTCCAGGCGCTGATAATTTTATTGAGCGTGAAGAAATTGATGCCATTTTAAAAGAAGATCAGGGTGTGCTTTTAGGGCGTAACCTCGAAAACATCAATATTCATAAGATCGAGAAAAAACTGCAGTCTAATCCTTACATCGGCTTTGCCAAGGTATATGTAGATATGGATGGAGTACTGCACATCGAAGTAAAACAACGCCAGCCTATCCTTCGTATATTGAACGAAAACGGGCAGGACTTTTACATTGATAATGATGGATTGAAAATGCCTATTTCTTCAAACTTCACTGCTAATGTACTTGTGGCAACAGGACATATTACAGAAGTTTTTGGAAGTCGTGTAGATACCCTGCATACCCAACTGGCAAGAGATTTATATAAAACTGCTCAGTACATTAAAAAAGATACCCTTTGGGATTCGCAGATTGAGCAGATTGTGGTTGATCAGAAAAACGACATCGAACTGATACCAAGGGTCGGTAATCAGCGGATTGTTTTGGGTAATGCCGATTCGCTGGAGAAGAAAATGAAGAACCTGTTATTGTTTTATAAAAAAGCAATGCCTCAGGTAGGCTGGGATACTTATAAAACCATCAATATTAAATATACCAACCAGATTGTTTGCGAAAAAAGAGATTCGACAGAATTAGGAAAAAAAGCAAAAACAATTTCTGCCGCCGATAGTTTGAGGATACAGCGAAACGTGACCGATTCATTAATCAAGAGTACAATTGTTGCTGCGATGGATGACCGGCCTGAGGCAGATGAAGCAGAGAAGGAAGCGCCCAAAAAGCCCGAACCTAAAAAAGTGGAACCAAAAAAGGTAGAAGCACCTAAAGCTGAAGTGAAAAAGGCAGAGCCCAAAAAAGCTGAAGTAAAAACAGTAGTGCCTAAAAAAACGGAACCCATTAAAACAGAAGTAAAAAAGCCGGCAGTTACGCAGGCCACTAAACCAAAGGAAACAAAACCTGCGGATAAAAAAGAAAAACCGAAGCAAACGGTAACAACACAGCCAAAGCCGGCAAAATCTGAGGCAGATTTAAAAAAACAGAGAGAGGCAAGAGAGAAAGAAATCAGGGCCCTGGAAAAACAGTATAAAACTCAGCAAAATTAACGAATATGGACAAGGCAAAATTTACCAGTCAGTCGCCCATTGTAGTAGGATTGGATATCGGTACTACAAAAATTTGTGTTATCGTTGGTCGTAGAACACAACACGGTAAGATAGAAATCTTAGGAATAGGCAAAGCAGAATCGGCGGGTGTGACACGTGGAGTGGTTTCTAACATTCAAAAAACCGTGCAGGGTATTGCTCAAGCAGTTGAAGTAGCAAGCGGACAATCTAATGTAGAGATACAGGTGGTGAATGTGGGTATTGCTGGTCAGCACATTAAGAGCTTACAGCACAGAGGAATTTTAACAAGAAGAGAATTAAATAACGAAATCGGTAAAAAAGATATCGATAAGTTAATTGATGATATGTTTAAACTGGTAATGCCACCGGGTGAGGAGATCATCCATGTATTACCACAGGAATTTACCATCGATAACGAGCCGGGAATCAAAGATCCGATTGGTATGGCAGGGGTTCGCCTTGAAGCTAACTTCCATATCATTTCAGGTCAGGTTACGGCTGTAAAAAATATTATCAAATGTGTAAACAATGCAGGCTTGCAAACTCAGGATTTAATTCTTGAGCCATTGGCTTCTTCTGAATCGGTGTTGAGCGAGGAAGAAAAAGAAGCTGGTATTGCATTGGTTGATATTGGTGGTGGTACTACAGATATTGCCATTTTCCACGAAGGTATTATTCGTCACACAGCAGTGATCCCTTTTGGTGGCAATAGTGTTACCGAAGATATCAGAGAGGGTTGCTCTGTTATGCGTAACCAGGCTGAGTTGTTAAAAACACGTTTTGGTTCGGCATTGGCTGAGGAGAATAAGGAAAACGAAATTATTTGCGTTCCGGGTTTACGTGGCCGCGAACCAAAAGAAATTTCGGTTAAAAACCTGGCTTACGTGATTCAGGCCCGTATGGAAGAAATTATTGAACACGTATATTACGAAATCAAATCTTCCGGATACGAGAAAAAACTGATCGGTGGTATTGTAATTACCGGAGGTGGTGCTTTATTAAAACACTTGTCTCAGGCGGTTGAATATGTAACCGGTTTAGATTGCCGTATTGGTTACCCGAACGAGCATTTATCTAAATATGAAGATATGCCTAAAGCCATTTACGATGACCTGAAAAGCCCGATGTATGCAACCAGTGTTGGCTTGCTGATCAAAGGAATCCAGAAAGCAGAAGAGTTAATTGAAGAAATGAAACAGCCCGGTGTTTTTGTAGAAAAACCAAAAACAGCAAAAGAAAAAGAGAAACGAGGACCAGGTTTGTTTGATAAATTACTGGCAAAAACAAGAACTTTCATTCAGGATGACATGAATGTAAGCGATGAAGATTACTTAAAAAGTTAATTATTTTTCCACAAAAGATGAGTTTTCCACATTATTAACAGTTGTGGAAAACGTCTGTTGAAAAAGTGTTAATATTACATTGAGTAATGAACAGAATTTAAAAATTTTTAAACAACTGATTCATAAAGATATGCAGTTCGAAATGTTAAAAGATAAGTCTTCAATCATCAAGGTAATTGGTGTTGGAGGCGGTGGCGGCAACGCAGTGAACCATATGTACCTGTCTGGTATTACTGGTGTGGATTTTATTATTTGTAATACAGATGCCCAGGCTTTGGAATCTAGCCCTATACCTAACAAGGTACAATTAGGTGCTAGCTTAACCGAAGGAATGGGGGCTGGTTCTATTCCTGAGGTTGGTAAAAACTCAGCTATAGAGAATATAGATGATATTAAGGCAATGTTAGGTAGTACAACCAAAATGCTTTTTATTACAGCAGGAATGGGTGGTGGTACCGGAACAGGTGCTTCTCCAATCATTGCAAAAGCAGCTAAAGAACTTGATATTTTAACTGTGGCCATCATTACTACACCATTTTCTTTCGAAGGAAAAAGACGTAGACTGCAGGCCGACGAGGGAATGGAAGAGTTGAAGAAATACGTAGATTCTTACCTGGTGATCTCTAACGATCGCCTGCGCGAAATCTTCGGAAACTTAACCCTGGGTTCTGCATTTGGTCAGGCCGACGATATTTTAACGACGGCAGCAAAAGGTATTGCAGAGATTATTACGGTGCCAGGTTATATCAACGTGGATTTTAAAGATGTGCGTACGGTAATGAAAGATAGTGGCGTAGCCATTATGGGTAGTTTTGCCGCTGAGGGCGAAGACCGTGCATTACAGGCTGTAGAGGGCGCTTTGGCTTCTCCATTATTAAAAGATAACGAAATCGAAGGTGCCCGTTACATTTTATTGAACATCAGCTCTGGTTTACGTGAAGTAACCATGGATGAGGTTTCGATCATTACGGATTACATTCAGGAGAAAGCCGGTTTGTCGGCTGATTTAATCTGGGGTAACTGTACCGACGAATCTTTAAGCGATAAACTTTCGGTAACCATTATTGCTACAGGTTTCCAAACATCAGAAGAACGCGTAAACGAAGAAAAAAATAAAAAGAAAATATCACTTTTAACACCTGAAGAAGCGCCGTTGGTTCGTCCCGTTGAACCAGTAAATTCTTTCATTCAGCCTAAAACAACGCCATCTTACGAGCCTGTTTTAAAAACGAAGGAAGAAGTTTCGCAGGCAGATCTTTTTGGTGGTATGTTCAATAAATCTGAGCCTCAAAAGGTTCAGGAGCCAGAAAATAACGTGGTTCGCCATACTTTGATGGAGGAAGAATCTCAGGTAGAAGAAGTACAGGAAACTGGTTTTGAGTTTGAAGTAAAATTAGCTGAAACTAATTTTGTATTCGAAACACCGGTTGCCCAAATGCCGCCAATGCCTGAGCCTGAACCAGAAATCGAAATGCCGGTTGTAGGTTTAGACGACGACAAAAGTGATGAATCGATGGAAGAGCAATTAAAAAAATCTAAAGAACGTATCTTACGTTTGAAAGATTTAAGTATGAAATTGCGTACCACCAATGGTTTACAGGAATTGGAAAACGAACCTGCTTACAAACGCAAACAAATGCAGTTGCAGCAAGTTCAGCATTCTTCAGAATCGCAGGTGAGCAGGTTTACTTTAAGCAACGATCAGGACGGTGGTACTGAGATCAGACCGAACAATTCTTTCTTGCACGATAACGTTGATTAAAACAAACCAAATATAATTTTAAAGCCCCGATGTAAAATCGGGGCTTTTTTGGCATAAAATTGGAGTGTTAAAAAATCTTAATTAACACCTAAAAGATCATTAGGTTGATTTTAAGACGAATAAAGCTTAAATTCGCAAAATTTTATTATAAAAAACACATAATACATTGGATATATTTGATAAGATAGCAAAGCACATGGGGCCACTTGGCCAACACCAGAAATGGTCTCATGGGTATTTCTCATTTCCAAAATTAGAGGGAGAAATTGCACCTCACATGCAGTTTCGTGGAAAAGAGCATTTGGTTTGGAGTTTAAATAACTACTTAGGCTTAGCCAATCACCCGGAAGTTAGAAAAGCAGATGAAGAAGCTGCTGCAAAATTTGGTATGGCTTACCCGATGGGTGCCCGTATGATGAGCGGTAACTCAAACTATCACGAACAGCTGGAGCAAGAACTTGCAGAATTTGTAGGCAAACCTGATGCATTTTTATTAAACTACGGATATCAGGGTATGGTATCTATCATCGATACCTTAGTTGATCGGAATGATGTGGTGGTATATGATGCAGAATCGCATGCCTGTATTGTAGATGGATTACGTTTACACATGGGTAAACGATTTGTTTACAAACATAATGATATTGAAAGTGCCCGTAAGCAATTAGAGCGTGCAACCAAACTGGTTGAAGAAACTGGTGGCGGTATTCTTTTAATTACGGAAGGTGTTTTCGGAATGAGCGGTGCCCAGGGTAAATTAAAGGAAATTGTTGACCTTAAAAAAGATTTCAACTTCCGTATCCTGGTTGATGATGCACATGGTTTTGGCACAATGGGTAAAACCGGTGCGGGTACACACGAAGCACAAGACTGTATTGAAGGAATTGATGTTTACTTTGGAACCTTCGCCAAATCAATGGCAGGTATTGGTGCTTTCGTTGCTTCAACAGAACAAATTACCAACTTCTTAAGGTATAACATGCGTTCTCAGACTTTTGCTAAGGCATTACCTATGCCAATGGTAATCGGTTTGTTAAAACGCTTAGAATTGCTAAAAAGCAAGCCTGAATTAAAAGATAAACTTTGGGAAATTGCAATGACCTTGCAAAAAGGATTACGCGAACGCGGATTCGATTTAGGGGTTACCGATTCAGTAGTTACGCCTGTTTTCTTAAAAGGTGAACTTTCTGATGCGACTGCAATTACTTACGACTTACGCGAGAACTACAGCATCTTTTGCTCAATCGTAGTTTATCCGGTAATTCCAAAAGGCATGATTGAACTGCGTTTAATTCCTACAGCTGTTCACACGCTGGAAGATGTACAACGTACTTTAGATGCTTTTAGCGAAGTTGCTGAAAAATTAGAAAACGGATATTATAAAGAGAATCTATTCGCTACCGTTTAAGATCAATGAAAATTTTACAAAGCCCTTTAAATGCGTTTAAAGGGCTTTTTTATGGAGTGGTTTTTTGTAAAAACCTGTATTACAGCTGTTTGAGCTGGTTATTTTTCAGGTAATATGTTTATAAATGCATAGAATGTGGAAAAAAACGGCGTAGAAGGCCGTTTTTTATTCTTCTAAAAATTTTTTTATTTCATCAAACCCTTTAAATTAGAGTAGATAATTAAAAACTAAAAACCTTAAAGAACCATAGGAGTAATTAAAAATGAAAAAATTCGAAGAAGTAAAAAGTTTAGTGGCAGCTTTAGAAGCTGATGCAGACAAATTTTATAACAAAGGTAACAGCGCTGCTGGAACCCGTATACGTAAAGGTATGCAGGATTTGAAAAACTTAGCTCAGGCCATTCGTTTAGAAGTTCAGGAAACCAAAAACAAAGCTTAAGCGACCAAAATATTATAATGAAGAGCCTCAGGATATTTCTGAGGCTTTTTTTGTACACTACATTTTCCTATTGCTATTTATCACTAAATATCATCTTTACTGTAAAATATATAAGACAAATTATCTTTCATTGCTTAACTTTCCTTAGCTTTCTATTTATTTGCTCCAGCCAGCCTTTTAGGTACAAACATTAAACGAAAATTTTGATTTTAGGGTATATGGAAAGCTTTGTGTTCAGTCAAAGTAGATAAAGCATACCAATTGCGTCATTCATTTGGTATGAAGTGCTAACATTATTAACGGTATAAGGTGTCAAAACATTTGCAATACAATAAAGCAGAAAGTAAGGATGTAGGGTATGTGTTGAATGTGCTGGGTAGCGTGCATCCTGTAGATACTAAATTGAAAGAAGAATTTGAGCAACACCTTTTAACGCTAAGTATTAAAAAAGACCAGATACTGTTCAATGAGAATGAAGTATGCGAGTACATCTATTTCATTGTTAAAGGCGCTGTAATGGGTTGCACCACCCATAATAAACAGAAAATAACAACCTATATCTCAGTCGAAAATGATTTTGTAAGTTCTATATCAGGTCTTCATGGATCGGGTTATTCGGAAGAATATGTGGTAGCTGTTGAAGATACAGATCTGTTGGCCATCCACAATAATGAACTCAATCGGCTTTTTGCACATCACTTCGAGCTCAATTATATCTTTAGGGTTGTTTTAGAAAAATATTACAAAGATGCCCAGCACAGAGCACATATTATACGTGTGGGGAATGCAAAAGAAAGGTATCTGTATTTTGCCAAAACTAATCCGGGTTATTTAGACCGTCTGCCTTTGGAACTGGTGGCTTCTTTGCTGAATGTTAAGGCCTCTACACTTTTATCCATCAAGAAAAATTTTTCAAAACCTAAAGAGCGTAGCAGAGACCTGGAAGAATGTGGGCGAAAATTGGAACTCTACGTGAACAAACATCAATTGTTCAGGCAAAAAGATATCAGGCTCCATTCTCTCGCTCA
Source organism: Sphingobacteriaceae bacterium GW460-11-11-14-LB5 (assembly GCA_002151545.1). Taxonomy (NCBI): domain Bacteria; kingdom Pseudomonadati; phylum Bacteroidota; class Sphingobacteriia; order Sphingobacteriales; family Sphingobacteriaceae; species Sphingobacteriaceae bacterium GW460-11-11-14-LB5. Next base: position 516,685 of record CP021237.1, read on the forward strand.
GAAAATAGGGATAAGCAGTCATCAACTTTCTGTTGTATTAAACAGCTATTTCAATAAAAGCTTTATTGATTATATTAACCAGTATCGGGTAACCTGGATCAAGGATAGCATCCGCAATCCGGAGATTATGCAAAATTTCACGCTGGAGGCATTGGCTTACAGTGCAGGTTTTTCTTCCAGGAGTGCTTTCTATAACGCTTTTAAAAAAGTAGTGGGAATGAGCCCTGTTGAGTATTCAAAGAACATCGGGAAAGAAAAACGTTAGCTTAACGTTTTTGTTACAGAAACGTCGCTTTAAGCTGCTTTTTGCCGGCTAGTTGTACTGATTTATAATATAGGACAAACTTGGTCCGGTTATCTTCGCCAGAAGTGGCCTGAATAGCTAATTTCGTTCAATAAACGTTAACGATATAGCTTTCACTGGCTTTTTAGCCACAATTGATTAAAACTATGATAAGAATAATGCGTGCTGCAGACTGGAGTGAGGTTAGTGCTATTTATCAGGAAGGAATCGATACAGGTACGGCGAGTTTTAGAACCCCTGATATTTCCTGGAAAGACTGGGATTCATCACACCTTAAAGCTTGCAGGTTTGTGGCCTGCAAAGGTAAAGAAATTATAGGCTGGAGCGCGCTTTTGCCGGTATCTGCAAATTACGATATTGGTAGGGTAGGCGAGATAGAAGTGTATGTTAAACATGGCTCCAAAGGCCAGGGGATAGGCTCCTTATTATTGGATGCCTTGGTTAAAGAAAGTGAAAATAAAGGCATTTGGATGCTTCAGGCAGGAATTTTTCTACAAAATTCAGCCATATTGAAAATCCACGAAAAAGCGGGCTTTAGGGTAGTAGGATACAGGGAAAAAATAGGCAAAGCCAAAGGCGTATGGCAGGATAACCTGCTGATGGAACGCCGGAATAAATTAATTGCTTAATATTTTTATAAGAGAGATTGTATTATAAATGCAATCTCTCTTCAAATGCTTTCATGTTGAGCTTGTCGAACATATTTCAACAGGCTCAGGATGACAAATCTTATAAAAATCTCCTTTTCTACTTAACGGATAAATTTATAATCGTCTAATCGGTCTGATTTTACAAAACGCGTAAGTTTTCCCTGATAAAAATAAAAGAATGTAAATGGTTCCGGTTTGGGAATAAACGATGTGGTGATAATGCGATAAATACTCGTTCCATCATCATTGGCCAGCATCAGTTCTGCAGAGCGGTTAGCACGTTTAAATTCATTTTCCGGCATACCGATCGTAATCGACGATTCCTGGTAGGATCTGCTCTTGCAGCCCATAGCCATTACCGCCACCAGGGCGATTAATACTAATTTTTTCATTGTGTGTTTAATTTGTGTGTATCGAAGCCAATTCAATAATGATGCCCTTAATATGCTTAAAACGCTTGTAGGATTGCAGTTTTTAGCGTTTGTTTTAAGGTGTTGATTGTCAGAATATTAATTTGCGTAATTTTTTATTTACACACAAAAAAACAGATTGTCTTCATTTACTTTTCAGCAAAATCAAACAATCTGTTCTAAAATATGATTATGGAGCAGTTTAAGCTACTTCACTCAGTTTTTCTATTTCTGCTATAATTGATTTTTCTAATGATGCAGAAGCTTTAACCAATGGTAATCTTACCGTATCGCCACAAACACCTAGATGTTTTAATGCCGCTTTTATTCCTGCCGGATTCCCCTCAGCAAAAGCCAAACGGGTGAATTCTATTAAGCCTAAATGAGCAGGCAAAGCAGCTTTATAATCGCCAGCTAAACATAGTTTTACCATATCAGAGAACTGTTTAGGTAAAGCGTTTCCGATTACTGAAATAATCCCTGCAGCACCTAACGCGATCATGGGCAAAGTAACCGGGTCATCACCAGAGATTAAAAGAAAATCTGCTGGTTTATCTCTCATTATCTGGTTAAACTGATCAAAACTACCTGAAGCTTCTTTGGTAGCAATAATGTTTTTAAAATCATGCGCCAGTCTGCAGGTCGTTTCCGGACTCATGTTGCTTCCTGTACGACCTGGTACATTATATAAAATCAAATCTAAAGGAGAAATTTCAGCTAAATATTTATAATGCTGATAAATTCCTTCCTGAGTAGGTTTATTGTAATAAGGACTAACCGATAAAATTGCGCTATAACCAGCAGCATCCAAAGATTTAATATCTTCAGCCACGGCTAATGTGTTATTGCCACCTATGCCGGCAACTAACGGTAATCTGTTGTTATTAATTTCAGCAGTATAGGCCCACACCTTCTTCTTCTCGTCCTTGGTCATTGTAGCGGTTTCGCCGGTTGTACCTAAAGAAACGAGGTAATCTATCCCTCCGTCTACCAAATGATTAATCAGGTTTTTTAAGCCGTTATAATCAACTGATCCATCTGTGTTGAAAGGTGTAACCAATGCCACACCAGTACCCTGAAATTTGTTCATTATATAATTTACTTTTTGTTTTTACCACGGAGCCACAAAGGGCACCAGGCTTTTATCTTTAGGTTATAAATAGCTATCTATAACTCTTTTTATTCCATCTTTTATTTTTGCCTCATTAAAATTAATGAGTAATGCATATTAACTTTTTAGCATTTCTAAAAGTTCTGCGTCGCTGATGATCGGAACGTTTAACTTATTGGCTTTTTCCAGCTTTGATGGGCCCATATTGTCGCCTGCAACCAGGTAGTTCAATTTGCCTGAAATACCGCTCAGCATCTTGCCTCCATTGGCTTCAATCATGTCTTTCAGTTCATCGCGGCTAAAGTTTTCAAAAACGCCCGAAATTACGAATGTTTTTCCAATAAGCCTATCACTATCAAGCGTAATTATCTTTTCTTCAATTTCAAACTGTAATCCTGCCGATTTTAATAATTCTACCTGCTGTAAATGCTCAGATTTTCCAAAATACTCAACAATACTCTCTGCAATCCGTTGCCCAATCTCATCAATTGCGATGAGTTCCTCTACTGTGGCATTAGCAAGTTTGTCGATATTCTTCACCCCAGCAGCAGTTTTTTTCGCAACCGTCTCACCAACATATCGGATGCCTAACCCAAAAAGTACTTTTTCAAAGGGCATTTCCTTCGATTTTTCAATCCCGGCAAGCATGTTTTCGATTGATCGTTCCCCGAAACGGTCTAAGGTTTTTAACTGATCAGATTTTTGATACAAGGTATATAAATCGCTGATATGGTTTACCAGGCCGTGTTTGTAAAATGTTTCGATGGTTTCATCACCGAGTCCATCGATATTCATCGCTTTGCGTGAAATGAAATGCTGAATTTTTCCCACAATCTGCGGCGGACAACCTTCATCATTGGGGCAGTAATGTACTGCTTCACCTTCTTTTCTGATCAGTTCGGTTCCGCACTCCGGGCAATGATGAAGGTAATGTACCTTGGTTGAGCCAGGTAAGCGTTTATCAAGATTTACCTTGATGATTTTTGGAATAATCTCACCCCCTTTTTCTACATAAACGGTATCACCTTCATGTAAATCTAAACGATCTATCTCATTGGCGTTGTGCAATGTGGCCCGTTTAACCGTAGTACCAGCCAATAACACAGGTTTTAAATTGGCAACCGGCGTAACGGCACCGGTTCTGCCGACCTGATAAGTTACTTTTTCTAAAACGGTTTCAACCTCGGCTGCTTTGTATTTATATGAGATGGCCCAACGTGGCGATTTGGAGGTAAAACCCAATTCTTGTTGTTGGGCATAACTGTTTACCTTGATTACAATGCCATCAATATCATAACTCAGTTTAAAACGTTCGTTTTCCCAATGGTGGATAAATTCCAGTACAGCATCAATGTTAGCAACCAGGCGATTGTGTTCGCAAACATGAAAACCCCAATCTTTTACAGCATTTAAACTTTCCCAATGGGTTTTGAATTCATTTTTATCGGTGTACAGGAAATAAATAAAACCATCTAAAGGTCGTTTAGCGACTTCTTTGCTATCCTGCATTTTTATGGTACCTGATGCAAAGTTGCGCGGATTGGCATAAGGGATTTCGCCCAGTTCTTCCCGCGCTGCATTTAAACGTAAAAATGCAGCTTTGTGCATAAAAATCTCCCCACGGATTTCGAAATGTTCAGGTGCAACGGTCGGCTTAATCTGATGCGGGATGGTGTGAATGGTTTTTACATTGTTGGTAACATCATCGCCTTTAGTGCCATCACCACGGGTAACCGCACGTAAAAGTTTACCATTTTCGTAGGTAAGGCTAATGGATAGGCCATCAAATTTTAATTCGCAAACGTATTCAAAATTATCACCAATTGCTTTACGGATCCGCTCGTCAAAATCGCGGAGATCCTGCTCGTTATAGGTATTCCCCAATGATAACATCGGGTATTTGTGATTTACCGTAATGAAGTTTTTAGTAATATCGCCACCCACACGCTGCGTAGGCGAATTGGGATCGGCAAAATCAGGATTCGCTTTTTCGAGCTCGGCGAGGTGCTTTAATTTTTTATCAAACTCATAATCGCCAATGGTGGGCATAGCCAGTACATAATAATTATAATTGTGCTGGTTTAATTCGGCCACCAGGGCATCCATTTCTTGTTTTATTGCAGTTTGCGACATAAGACAAATATAGAAAAAGGAGCAGAGTGATTAATATTTTAGTTGTAAAAGCTGTAAATCTACTTTCTTGCTAAAAATGCCCATACGCTCAATAAATGGAATAATAAAACTACCATTTAGCCAGCTGATGGACTCGGTATTGGCATAATAAGAATTTTTGATGTCGTCCTTAGATATCAGATTGATTTTGTTTATTGTACCCGATTCCAAGTTCATTTCAGCATATACGGTAGCAACTGAAGTAAGACCATCTTTTTGGTTAGCTAAGATTCGAAGGGTTTTCTCTGCCAGGTTGAACGAAACCTCTGATCCCTCTCCCGCGATACTACTTGTATAATCACGGGGCAAGAATTGATGATAAAGTGGTTTCATTTGAACATCATAGGCATTCATCAGAAGTGATCCCTCAGATGTAATAGAACCATGGCTGCTCGTAACAGAGAACCTTGGGGAAATAGTAACGAGAAGCGTATTGTTGTATTCTGCAATATGTCTGATATTCATGTATTTAATATCTGAGAAAGTCAGATCGTTGAATTTTTTGTTGACCGGTACAAAAGACTTTTGCAGTTCTTTAATATGGGTTTTATCAAAAACTTCCTTTGTAGAGGTATAGGTGCCGTTATTGAAATCGATTCTTGCAATTAACGTAGAGCGTTCCTTGTTCGTATTTTTGTAGAATATGCCAATGTAATTTACCAGGGGCTTTTTACTACTTGCAAAACTTATCGACGATATTTCATCCTGATTAAAAGCATCCAAAGGAATGCTAACGGTTTTAAGTGGGCTGGGGTTGCTGCTCAAATAAATTGCAACATTGCATTTTCCTTTCGAAGCATCTACCGTACTGATGATAAAACTGCCGTCATCTCCACAAGATGCTTTCCAGGTATCTCCATCTGGCATTTCAGGCTCCATTTTTTGAATCTGCTCCAGTTTATCATTAAAATCGATTACGGTGTAGCTTTGAGATTCATTAAAATCCTTATCCATTTTTAGTGCCGTGAAGAAGCCAACAACAGGTAATCCAATATGCACCTTGCGTTTTAGGCCGGTTAATCTGGTGGCCATCTTAAAATAAGAGCCATCTTTAGCCATAAAAAATTCTGGTGTTTCAACATAATCTTTGCTTCCTTCGTAAATTACTTTTTCGGAAAGTATTTTACCGGTTTTTTCTTCGAGAAGATAGGCTTTAAACTGGTTGGTGAAACTTTTGAAATAACTGCGGTCTGAAGCAGCAATAACCATGATATTGTTTTTGAACTTTCCAATGGCCATTGGAAAACCGACAAGTGTTGTCAGCCATTGCTGACTGAGCTTATCATCAACGGTAACCACTGCAAAGTCGGCTTTGGGAACGTCAACAATCATGGCGATGGCATTACCCGATAAATCTACCTTAGTGCCATAATTACTATCATAAGAAGCCCTGATGTTCCAAGTTGGTTTTTTAATGACATTAATCTGCTGTTGAGCGAAGGTATTGAACTGCAAAAAGATAAGCAATAGGGAGAGAATTAGTTTAATTTTCATTTAGTTATTTGGTTTTTGCCCAAATATATCAAAATAATCAAACCAGTTTTTTCTCAATTTCCTTAAAAATATCCATATAGTCTTTTTCTAAAACCACTTTGAAAAGGCCCAGCTGAAAAGTAAGCTCCTGCAACTGCTTTTCACTTAATGTTTCTGGCCATAAACGCATACAGATTCTGTTAAGGGCATAACTGATGTTTTCGAGTTTTTGATAGCTTAACAGGTATTTACTGCTGATGAATTTTGCTAAAAACCCAAAAAATACTTCAGGATCTTTTAGCTTGCAGTGCTCCAGAAAATCGCTTAATGATTCTTTTTTTACTGCTTCGAGTTTATCGTAAAAATGGTTTACCTGGATTAAGTTGTGTTCAACCAATAAATGATCCAATAAAAGTTCTAAGCCAATATGCGCGAGAAATGAGGGACGAACTGCTGTATTTTCAACTATAGGTTTAATGAGCTGCTTAAGTTCGGTGGTTTTTTCCAAAAAGAAATTAGAGGAATGAAAAAGCAGGTCGACAGCTAAATGTCTTTTCCAGCCAAAAAGCAGGTTTTCCTCATCAGGATTTCCTTTAAACAAGAATTCGTTTTTCTGTGGGTATAAATTTGCCTCTTTGGCAGCATTTTTAATCAGATCTGGCAAAACCGTTCCCATTACCACATTGGCATCATTATTTGTCCGGTCGAAATAATAATGGGATAAAAAGTTCATCTTGCAATGTAATGTTTTCTTGTATTGTTGTAAAGAACCAATAGTAAAATATTGGTAAGGATAGGAGGTGGAAAGATCAATTATGGTAACTCAATTACAATACCAACTAATTTGCTTTAAACTAAGCTAAAATTTTATCTTTGCACCCACATTATTAAAGTGTTTGTACAATGACGAATTTTGTTGAAGAGTTAAGATGGCGTGGCATGCTGCATGATATTATGCCGAATACGGAGGAAAAGTTAAACGAGGGTATGACTTCTGGTTATATCGGTTTCGACCCCACCGCAGATTCGTTGCACGTTGGTCACTTAACGCAGATCATGACACTGATTCATTTTCAAAATGCCGGGCACAAACCATTTGCTTTGGTTGGTGGTGCTACGGGTATGGTGGGCGATCCATCAGGCAAATCTGATGAACGTAATCTTCAGACCCCTGAAATGATTGAGCATAACCTGAAAGGGATGAAAAAGCAATTGGCTAAATTCTTAAAATTTGAAGAAGGTGGAAATGGCGCAGTAATGGTTAACAATGCCGATTGGTTTAAGGATATGAATCTTTTTACCTTTATCAGGGATGTAGGTAAACACATTACCGTAAATTACATGATGGCGAAAGACAGCGTTAAAAGACGTTTGGAGGGTGATTCTGGTCTGTCTTTTACCGAGTTCTGTTACCAGTTGATTCAGGGTTACGATTTCTATCATTTATGGAAAAACGAAAACTGCTTGGTACAGATGGGCGGATCTGATCAATGGGGTAATATTGTTACCGGTACAGAGCTGATCAGAAGAAAAGATGCCGGTACAGCTTATGCCATTACCACACAATTGATCAAAAAGGCAGATGGAACCAAATTCGGTAAAACCGAGAGTGGTGCAGTTTGGTTAGACCCAGAGAAAACTTCTCCATATAAATTTTACCAGTTCTGGTTGAATGCATCCGATGACGATGTGAAAAAATGGATCCGCATTTTTACCCTTAAAAATAAGGAAGAAATAGAAGCCTTAGAAAAAGAACATGATGCGGCACCACATTTGCGTATCCTGCAGAAAGCTTTAGCTGAAGATATCACCATCAAAACACACTCAGTGGAAGCGTTGGAAACGGCTATTAAAACTTCAGAATTCTTGTTCGGAAACGGATCTTTAGAATTTTTGAAAAGCTTGTCAGAAAATCAGGTGTTAGAAATGTTCGAAGGTATTCCGCAGTTTAATATTTCGAAATCTGAATTGGCTGATGGCATTGATGCGGCTACTTTATTTGCAGAAAAGGCTGCTGTTTTCTCCTCTAAAGGCGAAACCAAAAAACTGATCCAGGGTGGAGGTGTTTCTGTAAATAAAGAAAAAGTAGCAGATGCTACCCAGGTTTTCAATACCGCTCATTTGATCAACGATAAATTTATTGTGGTACAAAAAGGAAAGAAAAACTACTTCCTTTTAATCGCAGATTAATATTTTCGGGCCCAATGAAATTAAAGGTAAAAGATTTATTCATTGGGCTCGAATTTAAGATAGAACAGGAAGTTGATCTCCCAGCAGAAATTCTTTTAGCGCGTATCACTAAATAATTAAAAAAACAGGATTACCTGATTTTAGATCGATCAATTCAAAAAATCCTGTTTGAACAAAGATACCTTCATGAGAAGGTCACAATCTTTTATATTTGGGATAAAGTAAGAAATGGTAGTTTCGAAGTAGTTGAAAATGATAGCCATCAAATCTTAAAATTTCTGTTTTCGGTATCAATATCTGGGATAATTCTGTCCATCCTTACCCTAATTAGGATATGTTGGATGGTTGGCTATATGGTTCCCTCTTGCACTTATTTTTACAATACTCACGACTCAAAGAGTAATCGATATCAAAAACAAGACAAACGAAATTTTTAAAGAGATTACCCGACCAGAAGCAAATTAATCATCGTCGTTATAATAAATTGGCTTTTAAAAATTTTTCTTTGATCTTAAGACTTTCGATCAACCGGTCGGCCATAAAGGTGAGCATTGATCCAGGTGTGTGCTCTTCCGCTTCGAAAGTGTTCATGTAATCTGATTTGTTAATCAATTTAATGAATATAGGAGGATATTTAAACTTAAGGAGAATGATGTTCATGATGATTCTTGCAATTCTTCCATTTCCATCACCAAAAGGATGGATCGTATTTAAAAATTGAAAATGAAATTCTGTTACAATCTTCAAGATGTGGTCATCATTCGCATTTAATGTCAATGAGGATAAACGGTGGTTTGTCTTTTTTATTAAATCTGAGACAGCCACGGGTACATCATGAGGTTGTTTGTAGTAATGAATTTTACCAGATGAACGGGTAGTTACATTCTCAAGGATTTTGTACTTTCCAGGATCGTAGTGGATCGAATCAGACCATTGATCGGGGCTTTGCATCAGTACTTTATGAAGACGTTTAATATTTGCCTCAGTAATCTTGGTTGCCTGGTATTGCCCGAAAACCTCATCAAGTACCTGTTGGTGATTTAAGATATCCAGACAATCGCTGGTGGATGTATTTTTAGGAGCTACAAATTCTTTTAGTAATTGTATGGTCTGCCCGTAGGTCAGCGCATTACCTTCTATCTTGTTCGAGTTATACGTAAAGTCAATCTTGATCTTTTCAATAAAGTCATGGTCCCAATCTTTACCTACATTAAAGGCATCTATTTTTTTTTTTAGGCGATCAATCTTTTTTAACTTCGCTAAAATATCCATTAAAGAAACTTAATATCATAATCAAAACCCTTGGTTTTTATCTTAAAAAGCCAGTTTTTGTAAAGATTTCTTCCAATCACAGGTTTTCCATCTTTGAGGATTAGGGTTTCTCCAAAGATAAAATGCTGGAGATCCTGCCGGAATTCCTTCCGGATATCATCCAGAAAAATTGTTTCCTTTTTATTTGAGATCTCAGATAGCTGTTTTAACCGCTTTGATATTACATTCAGGCTTGGCATTTCTTTATTTTAAGATTATCCCCTGGATCAAAATTAACAAATATTTGCTGACTTTTTTCTATAAGGGATATGATTTACTTTCTTTCAGAAAAGATTTTTAAATATCCTAATGGCAGAATTCTTCATTAGATCTATGTAAGTAAATTTACTCATATTCTACTAGGCGGTCCTTTTCATCTTTTTTACGGTTAAAGCGGTAAACCAGTGTTGCGGTGGTTAATCTTCTAATGCCGCTAAACTCGATTCTAAATAATAAGTAGCTGAAAACCTCTTCGGAAACTTTATTCGCGAATTCACAGGGGTAACCAAATAGGGCGGGTTGCTTTTATACACTTGATCTTAAAAAGAAAAAAGCCACTAAAGTGGCTTAAATGAGATGCTAATTTCTAGATTTTTTAGTTAAATACGTAAAACTTATTAAAGCACTTATAACATTTGTATCTCTTAACTGAAATCCACGGCATAAGCGTTTTAAAGATAAAGCCCCTTGGTACCCTATAGGTTTCGAAGTTTTTGCACTTCGGGCAAGATAGGCGGGTTTTAACTAAAGTCAGTTCTTCTGAGGGTTCCATAATAAGCATAGTTTGGTTGGGTAAATCAAACTTACGCAAAATAAAACCTAAGAATATCATAGAAAAACTACCATTTTGTTCATTTCATCGACTATTATTCAGTCTCAACATAAAATATGCGCAAACAGGCGCTTAAAGCTGCTTTTTGTTTTGTAATTTTTTGTTTATGTATCAGTTAACAGACAATAATCGAGCGTTTTTTTTACTCATAAGTGGGGGCAACTGAGCTATTGTTTCACGTTCCAGTAAAAACTGCTTAATGCAGCAATGGGATTGTTTTTATCATTTTAATGCAATGATGTTGCAAATATATTTGGTAAACTTGTAAATGCAACTAAATTGCTTTTATATTTGTGAACTAAATTTATTTTGATGAAACTACGGAGTTACAGAATCAACCTCGACCGGATCGGGATTACCGCCTCAACACTTTGTGCCATACATTGCGCCGCACTGCCATTTTTAATTACGGTTTTACCCATGTGGGGAATGGGTTTCTTAGCGAATGAAGCGGTTGAAATTACCATGATCGCCGTTTCTTTAATCATTGGTATTTGGAGTTTAAGTACCGCTTACCGCAAACAACATCGCCGTATTATACCCATTATGGTACTTATTGCTGGATTTGCCTGTATAACATTGGGGCATTTTTCGGGTATTGAGCCATTGGAGCCAATCCTAATCCCGATTGGTGGATTTACCATTGCCGCGGCCCACTATATCAATTTACGAATGCTTAAGTCTTGCCCATTGGGTCATTAGTCAGTTATGTCAATGAATTCTAAAATCTTATTTATCCCTGCATTGTTGTTTATTGCGATGTTAAACCCTGCCTGTAAGCATGGCACAAATGATGGCGTAGAGCTTTACAGGCGTTATGCCATCAAAAATCTGGTCGTTAAAAAAGTGCAAAAGGTGATAGGTCATGATTAAGATCAGCGCATTAGCACATGTTTATGAGAAGGGAAGGAGGTTGAAATTTCCTTACTGGGAAATCGCCGATATGGAGCAATGGCTTTTACTAGGTGCATCTGGCAGTGGAAAGAGCACATTGCTTAATATTATTTCTGGGCTTTTGGAGCCAACTCAGGGCGAAGTTTTAGTTAACGGAACTGATTTATATACTTTACCTGCAAGAGGACGAGATCGGTTCAGGGGGCGGCATATCGGTATTATTTTTCAAAGGCCGCATCTTATTCGTTCTCTCGATGTGCTCGATAATCTGGAACTTGCGGCAGTAATGGCCGGGGTACCTGTAGACCATGAACGGAATCTTTCACTTTTACACGAGCTGGGGATTGCCGGGCTGGCTAAAAATTATCCTGACCAATTAAGTGAGGGGCAGTTGCAAAGGGTTTCGGTGGCGCGTGCATTGGTCAACAAACCCGATCTGTTAATTGCTGATGAGCCTACCTCTAGCTTGGATGATGAGAATGCCAGTTTGGTGATCCAGATGCTGACTACCCAGGCTAAAGATAATGGTGCTGCACTGATCATTGCTACACACGATAGGAGGGTGCAGGAATATATTACTAAAACCTATCTACTCTAATGAATATTTTTAAAATCAGCAGCAAAAACCTCGTTAGGAATAAGCTAACAACAATTTTGAATATTATTTTAGTTGCCTTTGGTATAGGCATTCTCTCTATTCTATTTTTGGCCGCCAACCAGATTGGAAATAAACTGGAAAAAAATGCCAGGGATATTGATTTAGTTGTTGGTGCAAAAGGAAGTCCTTTACAATTGATATTAAGCAGCATTTACCACATCGATTATCCTACTGGAAATATCCCTGCAAAAGATGCTTACAAATTAATGCAAAACTCTATGGTTAAGCGGGCTGTTCCCTTGGCATTGGGCGATAATTACAACGGTTACCGGATTGTCGGCACCGATAGTACTTTCTCTAATCTTTATGGTTTATCCCTAAAAAGTGGCAATTTTTGGCATAAAGATTTAGAAGTAACCCTGGGGAGCACGGTTGCTTTAACATCCAGGCTGAAGATTGGCGATTCTTTTTTTGGCGCACATGGTTTAACTGGCAACGGAGATATTCATAAACAACATGCTTACCTCGTAAAAGGAATCTTAAAACCACAGGGGAATATAACCGATAACCTGATCCTGACCAATATTGGCAGTGTGTATAAAATGCACGAAGAAAAGCATAATCAGGAGCATGGCCATGTTTCTGGAGCAGAAGCTAAAGAAATTAATGATAAACAAATCACCGCCTTACTGATCCAGTACAAATCGCCCATGTCGGTGATTGTTTTTCCACGGATGGTTAATCAAAGTACAAACATGCAGGCCGCCTCTCCGGCAATGGAAAGCGCGAGGCTATTTTCTTTGATCGGCGTTGGGATTGATACGCTGCAATGGTTTGCCGTATTTATTATGGCGATTGCCGCCTTAAGCATTTTTATCAGCCTCTATAACGCGATGAAAGAACGGAAATACGATCTGGCCATTATGCGCTGCCTCGGTGCATCAAAATCGAAACTGTTTTTCCTGGTCATGTTTGAAGGGGTTTTGGTTACGCTTATTGGTGCCTTATTAGGTTTATTGATCGGGCATGCTGCGCTTGAGGTAATCGGGGCCTATCAGGAATCTTCGCAGGCAAAATTAACGGGGTTTACTGCAGTTCCACAGGAAATATATTTAATCTGGATCGGGCTGTTTATTGGCACTTTAGCCTCGCTTATTCCTGCTATGCAGATTTACAAGGTTGATATTGCCGAAACTTTAACCAAAAACAGATAATCCGTTAAGGTTAATGCAATGAAGAAATTGGTTTTATTGGTTGTTTCATGTTTAGTTATCCACGTAGTAGCGGCGCAGGTTAAGGTACATACCGACTTGCGCACGCCTACCTGGAACCTGATCGGTTTGAGATACGATGCCGAAATTGCACCAAAGAAATGGGGAAGTGTTTTTCCGCCTGCATTAAGGGCATTACACCATAAAATCATAGAACTGCCCGGTTATATCATCCCCACAAAGGTAGGGTCGAAATTTAGCGAATTTATGTTTTCTATTGTGCCTATCGCTTCCTGTCCTTACTGTGGCTCGGGCGATATTCCATCAATGGTGCAGGTAAAAATGTTAAGGGCTATCCCCATTACAGAAAAAGCAATTAAGCTCAGGGGAATTTTCATGATTAACGACTCCGGGGATGACAGGAGCGAGTTTTTCCTGTTAAATGCAAAACTTTTATAGGCTCATTCGATCATGAAGAAATGCATTTTGGTCCTATTGGTTTTAATCTCCATTACAGCAACGGCTCAGGTATCTGTGCACACAGAGATGCGAACCGCCACATGGAATCTCATTGGTCTAAAGTACGATAAGCAGGTTAAACCCTTGGTTTGGCAGGCCGTTTTTCCACCGGCGCTAAAAGCAATCCATAATAAGATAATTGAACTCCCTGGGTATATTATTCCCACTAAAGTAGGCAATAGCTTCAGCGAGTTCATGTTTTCTATCGTGCCCATTGCCTCTTGCCCCTATTGTGGGACAGGCGATATTCCTTCAATGATCGAAGTAAAGACTTTGAAACCCATCAACTGGACAGAAGAAGCCATTGTCCTACGGGGAAAATTTATAATCAACGATTCTGGTGATAGCCGATCTGCTTTTTTTCTTTTAGACGCCGTAAAACGATGAGACATGTATATTTTATTTTTTTCCTGTTTTCGGTTTGTACGGTCAATGCACAAACGCAAAAGCACAGTCCGAAAGATCAGTTGCGATCTTTAAACTGGGACATCATCGGTTCTGTGAAATTTGAACTTACTGAAAAGAACGAACTTATGCCCTTGTTTACCGAATCAATTAAACGTTTTGAAGACAGGGAATTTGATTTGACAGGTTACCTGATTCCGATAAAAAGCGGATCGAAACAGCAGAAATTTCTCCTGGCTACCCTGCCCGTTAACCAGTGTTATTTTTGCGGACAAAATGGTATTCCGGTAATGATTATGATTGAAATGGAACGTGCGGTACCTTATAGCGAAAAACCGATCCGTATACGGGGGATTTTAAAATTGGAGCAAAAGGATGCGAGTTATGCGCCACCAATAAGCATCAAAAATGCCAAACTCATTAATTAATTGTTTATTTTTGTATGGTTATGGAAGATAATACTGCGCGTTTCGAAAAACTTTTGGTTAAAAATGGACTAAAAAGAACTGCCCCGCGTTTGCAGGTGCTGGAGATTTTGAGTGGAAGGGATTCTGCAACCTCTCAGCCTTATTTGGAGCAAGTGATGGGTAAAGATGCAGACCGTGTTACCTTGTATCGTGTTTTGCAGGCTTTTGAAGAAAAAGGGATTATCCATAAGGTTTTAGATCAACAGGGCACAGCCAATTATGCCATTTGTTCTGATGGTTGCAGCGCACATGACCACCATGATGAACATGTACACTTTAATTGCGATAACTGCCATAAAATTTACTGTTTGGATACCGTTAAGATTCCGGCATTAAAAGTTCCGGCAGGATTTAAAGTGGCACACCTTAATTTGATTGCTACTGGTTTATGTGCGAGCTGTTCGGATAAGGTAAATTAGCGTTTACTGCACCAATAGATTACATCCCCTTATATCGGCATTATCAAATCTGCCCAATACTTCAAAACTTTGATCGGGATTTATTCTGCCCAGATCTTGCGTGGCAATAAAGGAGCAGGAATTAAGATTGGCCAGATCGATGACATTAATGCCTCCAGTTCTGCCATTTTCGATTAAACTTAAAGGATCATTGGTGTCGCGGATTAAAACCTGCATCCAGTTAGGACAGTTGAAAATGCCTTCTCCTAAAGAATAAGCCTGAGAAAGTAGCTCCGTCATTCCATATTCGCTATGGATTGATTTTACACCAAATCCTTTGGTTAATTGTTCATGCAGCTCCTCGCGTACCATTTCTTTGCGTTTCCCTTTCATTCCTCCGGTTTCCATTACAATCAGCTCAGGGAAATCGATATCAAACTGTTCTATAAAATCGAGCAGGGCATAGGTCACGCCAATTAAAACGGTTTTCTGTTTTTTTGATTTAAGCTCGAGGAGGGTTTTCAGTAATTCATCGTGGTTATATAAAAAGTAACCGCTTTGTGGGTGTCTGCTTTTTTCGATCAGGTCGTTGACCATATAAATCAATGATGAGCCCGATCGCTGCTGGTAGGACGGGAGCAGCGCCAAAAAGCAATATTCGGTAATGTCTCCGTAAAATTGGGCAAAAGCTTGTAGATAGCTCTGCTCATATAATTTAACATTGCTTACATGATGGCTGCTTTGTACCATGCCTGTAGTGCCCGAACTGCTGAACGTAATTTCTATTGGATTGGTACTGCTCAGAACAGCATGGCTTTTAAAAAAACTGATGGGTAAAAAGGGAATCTGTGCAATTTCGCTCACCTCATCTGCATCAACACCTAAATGGAAGATATATTCGCGGTAAACATTACAGTTTTGCGCCTGTAACTTAAAAATGTTTAATGCCAGGGCGTTAAACGCATTGGTGCTTTTTACTGAAAATATATCCTTAGCTGTTAAATTCACAGGGCAAAAGTACAAAGCATTATGCTATTTTCTCGTCAGTTTTTTTTGCCAGCATCGCCATGCGGAACTGATAACCACAATAGCCACTTATTCCGGCAACCAGGCCACTCAAAATACCGGTAACCAAAAGCAGTGCCCACCACAGTTTGATACCCGTCATTACGGCTACACGCCCCGCCAGTACGTTGTCGTTAGGTAAACTTTTAAATAAAGCATAACCTATCCAAAGTAAAAAAATAGCAAGGAACGATTGCCAGAAGGCTATTTTTCCTGTTTTGCCAATAATACCGCAGGTAGCAAAAGAAATGACAATGATCATCCACCAGGGGGCGATCATTTGCAGTAGAAAACAGATTATTAATATAACAATGAAAACCATTTTAGCCTATTTAGAAATTTTTAAACGAGAAATAACTGTACCCGATTTATCATCAGGACTTTGCATATAAAACAGATCGTATAATTTACCATTTGCCCAGGTATCGATCATATTATCATAAAATTTGCTTCCAGGATTGCCTGATTGGCCACCAGGATAAACACCATGTCCTTTTGGCGTTTTACCCAATTCAATCACCATCCGCCACGAAGGTCCATTGGCTTCGCTTAATGCATTAATAGCTGTTTTCGCGCCACCAATTTGTAAAACTTTCGAACCGAACCCTGGTATTTTGGCCAGATGCGGTACGTTGGTCTGTTTCACATTCGCCCAGTCCCAATCTTTGTTTATCGGCCCAAAGCGTCTTTCTAAACTATCACAGCTATATTTAAAGGCTTCGTTAACCAGATCAGGTAATGTTTCTTTTTTGCTGGTATTAATGTTATCGTACCAAATAGCATTGGGTTCTTTCAAAATCAGCTCAACCGTGCGGTCTCTTGATGGGTAACGCATGGGGATTCCTTTCACTTCGAATTCATCCGCCCAGATATTATGTGATAGGCGTTTGGTCCATATCTCGAATACACTGGCTGCAATTTCATGGGCATCATAACGTTTGTTCCACTTGTTCAGGTAAGCCAATGCTTCTTTTTGCGTTGCATTTAACTGTTCGTTGTTTAGTAACGGTAACAATGCAGGAACCAGGTTTTGCGCCATAATGCTGTAATTGTCGGTTTGCATCAGGCGGATACTGTCTAAGGTCGCCTTATTCATAGCCGATAAACGGTCATTAATCCGCTTGCCCCGCTCGTAAGGTGCAAATTCCCAGTTAATGTAATAAGGATAAGTGGTATCGGTAGAAGACTGATTGGCCGAGCTTACAAAACCACGTGGCGGATTTTTAACCGTTGGGTTCTGTGCATTTGGGATCCATCCCTGCCAGTCGTATGCCGGGTCGGTACCATCCAGTATAAATTTGCCCTGATCTTTCCATTTTAGCGGAAATTTGCCATTTGGCGTGATGGCAATATCATTATCTACACTGGCAAAAACGAAGTTTTGTGCAGGTGCAGTGTAAAAAGTTAAAGCCTTGCGGTAATCGTTGTAATTTTTTCCACGGTTTAAATAATAGAAAGTCATCAACTCATTCGATTCATCGTGCGCAATCCACCTTAAAGCATCGCCAACGGGTACATTGTCGGCCCTGCCGTATTTTGGTTTCTGGAAATATACCACTGGCCCGTGATGGGTATAGTAAACCGTATCTACTTTGTCTTTTCCTCCACGTATTTTAATGGTTTCGAGTCGTTTGGTTGTGGCTTTCCATGTATTGTTATACCAATATTCATTGTGGGTCGAATCCTTAAATTTGATCTGATAAAAATCAAGCACATCGGCAGCAACATTCGTTACGCCCCAGGCTATTTTCTGGTTAAAACCAATAATTACACCAGGTGCACCGGGTAAAGAAACGCCATAGGTATTTACCCCAGGTGCATGTAGCTGAATCTGGTACCATATTGATGGAAGCGTTAAATCCAAATGCGGGTCGTTTGCCAGAATCGGATATCCTGATGCGGTTTTAGCACCAGATAAAGCCCAGTTATTACTGCCAATGCCTTCTATTTTTTCGGTTGTTTTTACCTCGCCGGTTTGAGCCTGGGTGAAGCTTTCCGGTGTTTTTGGTGTTGGCAGGGGTGAAAAATCCCATTTTGTGCCAACCGGGATAATCGGGTCTTCACGGAAAGGATAATCAGGGAAAAGATTTTTGGTCACCTCAGGTCCGAATTTTTTCAGGATGTTGGTCATGTAAAATTCGTCGGAACCCATGGCTAATACTGCCGACATCTGTTTTAGGAGCAAAGCACATTTTACCGGGGTCCAGTTTTCGGGCTTAAAATCGAGTATTTTGTATTCTAAGGGATAATTGGCTTTAGAAAGTGTTTTGATATAGGCATTAATTCCTTCGGTATAAGCCAAGATCATTTCTTTTGCTTTCGGGTCGGCCATCATGCCTTTTAATGAGTTTTCAGCCCCATAAACCATGCCCATCCGGCGCTGATAACGATCTACCTCAATGGCTTTATCACCCACCACTTCACTAATTCTTCCGGCTGCAAAACGGGTTTGAAAATCCATTTGCCAAAGGCGGTGCATGGCGGTTACATAACCTTGTGCCAGATACAGATCGTGATCATTCTGTGCGAAAATATGGGGGATCATGCGGTCGTCAAAAACGATTTCGATTTTATCTATTGCGCCTTTAATCTTCGCTTTATGGTTAAACATAAAATGATTGTTCTCTGCATTTTGCCAGAAACCCATAAAAGGATTTAGGAATTTTAACAAGGGAGGCGTACTGCCTAATTTGGTATTAAATAAAAAAGCTAATGCTATCGGAATGATGATGCAGAACAGGGCTTTAATTTTATTCATAATGGCTAGCTAACAAGTCTTTTGCTAAGATAGGGCAAAATGACGGTTTATGTTTAATGCAAAATACAACAAACTGTATATCAATCAAAATTATAATTTGAATTGAAATTATTATGCTAACATAATTTGTTTAATTCAAAAAAAGAATTTAAGTTTATATAACTAATAATACAAACAACCAAATTAACAATCGTTTATGAGCAGAATTTTTACACAGATCTTCTACGTGTTATTATTTGTGTTCGCGGGCAACCTCGCGGCACAGGCACAAAGTATTACGGTAAGCGGAACCGTAAAAGATAAGCAATCGAAAGAAGGACTAGCAGGGGTTAGTTTAACTATCAAAGGTCAGTCTGGCGGTACCGCCTCCACAAGTAATGGTAGTTTTACTTTTACCACATCAGCAAAGGTTCCCTTCACTCTAGTGGCATCTTATGTAGGTTACGGTACCGTAGAACAGCAGATTACCGGAAGCACTTCGGGTATTAACCTGGAACTGGAAACCGCGGTTGTATTGGGTGGTGATGTTGTAGTTTCGGCCTCACGTACACCCGAGCGTATATTAGAATCGCCGGTTTCTATTGAGCGCATGAGTGCCGCCTCTATCAGGGAAATCGCCGCGCCATCATTTTACGATGCCCTGAACAATATGAAGGGTGTAGAAAGCAGTATGCAGAGTTTAACTTTCAAGTCGATTAATACACGTGGTTTCAATTCGAATGGTAATACGCGTTTTAACCAATACATCGATGGAATGGATAACCAGGCACCGGGACTGAATTTCTCGGTAGGTAACATTGTGGGCATCACCGAACTGGATGTAGATAATGTAGAACTTTTACCGGGCGCTTCATCTGCCCTTTATGGTGCAGGTGGTATTAACGGTACCTTGTTAATGACATCTAAAGATCCCTTTAAATATCCTGGTGCAAGTTTTCAATATAAAACAGGGGTAAACCATGTGAACGATGACAATAGCAGCGTGCAGCCTTTCAATCAGTTAGATGTGCGCATGGCAAAATCATGGAACAATAGATTTGGCGTAAAAGCTGCATTTTCTTTCCTGCAGGCAAAAGATTGGTTTGGTAATAACTATTCTAATTTTGATAGGACTGCAAATTCGGTTAAACCCGGGGACAGAAGTTCTGATCCAAATTATGATGGAGTAAATGTTTATGGCGATGAGGTTAATGCAAACCTTCGTTTTGTAGCCGCCGGGATATCCGCTAATCCTCAGCTTGCGGCTGCATTTGCTGGCTTTAACGGGATTATGACAGCCGCACCTACTGCAAGTTATGGTAATCTTGTTACGTTAATTAATGCAAATCCAGCTTATGCAGCATTACGCCCTGCTTTGCCCTATCTTGGTGTGGCTTATGGACTTCGAAATGGTTTGATTTCTAACCAGTCTGTTTCACGTACAGGTTATAACGAGTCTGATCTTGTTGACTACGGTACAAAATCATTAAAATTCTCAGGTGGTTTATATTACAATATTACGCCAACAATTCAGTTAATAGGTCAGGCAAACTGGGGAACGGGAACTTCTGTTTATACAGGTTCAGATCGCTATTCGCTCCGAAACTTTAATATCGGACAATATAAAATTGAATTAAAAGGTCAGGACTTTTTTGTTAAAGCGTACACCACACAGGAACGTTCAGGAGATTCTTATATTTCTTCAATCTTAGGAAGTTATATTAATGAAAAAACCAGTCCTTCCAGGACCTCCTGGTTTCCGACTTATACAGTTGCCTATGCCACTGCAAAAGCACAAGGAGCCACTGATGCTATCGCAAATGCTGCAGCGAGATCCGCTGCCGATGCAAGCAGGGCCTTGCCAGGATCCCCAGCTTTTAATATCAATAAGGATGCTATAATGAATACCAATATCAGTGCAACGAATTTTGCAACCGGAGTATATGGAGCAAAATTTGATGATAAAACCAACCTTTATCATTACGAGGGCCAATACAATTTTACCAATCTATTTAATAATGTAATAGAGTTTCAGGTTGGTGCATCCTCAAGGTTGTATCAGTTAAGGTCAGGCGGGACGATTTTTGACGATTTGAATCGTGAAATTAACATCAATGAATATGGTGCATTTGCACAAGCTGGTAAAAAAATTTGGGAGTTCTTTAAATTAACCGTGGCAGGTCGTTATGATAAAAGTACAAATTTTGAGGGCCGTTTTACACCGCGTATCACAGGAGTTTTCACTGTAGCAAAAAATAACAACATCCGTTTATCTTACCAAACAGGTTACCGTAACCCAACCACACAAAATCAATACATCGACCTTTCTGTTGGTGGTGGATCGCAAAGGTTAATTGGTGGTATACCTGTAAGTTTAGCTAAGTATGGCTTGTTAACTGAAGCAACTAAAGGTTATACAGAAGCCAGCTACCGGGCTTATAATGCTGCACTTGTATCAGGTGCATCACCTGCCGGCATTTTACAAAAATATACTTTCGATCCGCGTGGTGTACGACCAGAAAGCGTACAAGCTTATGAAATTGGTTATAAAGGTTTGTTAAGTCCGAGATTATTGATTGACGCTTATGGTTATTATAACCGTTATAAAGATTTTATTACTGCGGTTAATGTTTATCAACAGGTTGGTACAAGTACTGATTATGTAAAATATGGTGTACCTGTAAATGCAGAAGGTACTGTTACTTCTTATGGGGGTGCCTTAGGCCTGGATTATTTGATGGGTAAATGGAATGTTAGTGGTAACGTATCATATAATCAGATTGGCGATTTACCGAGTAATTATATTAATGATTTCAATACCCCTAAAATCCGTTATAACCTTGGCTTAGGAAATAAAGAGATTGTTAAAAACTTTGGTTTCAATGTTTCTTACCGCTGGCAAGATCAGTTTTACTGGAACTCTTCTTTCTCAGCTGGCCAGGTACCCGCATACAGTACGTTAGATGCACAGGTGAGTTTAAGAATCCCTTCAGTACAATCAATTGTTAAACTGGGTGGCTCAAATATACTGAACAAATACTATTTCACTTCCTATGGCAATCCTGAGGCAGGTGCAATTTATTACTTAGCCATTAGTTTTAATCCATAATTAGTGAATTGAGTTTTAAGGGCCTTCTATGCTAATCGTATAGAGGGCTTTTTTGTAGACTTAAACATTTGGCCAGTCATTGCTGGGGCGATCAGCTACGTCATTTAAATCTTCTTGAATGAACGCCCATATTTTCCTTTTAAATATATTGAGTCAAAGTCATGATGGAAGGCCATATTTCCTGATTTGAAATAAAATAACTTGTTTATTTTCATTAATCTTGTTTGGAATTTACAATTCTAGTATTATCTTTAGTTCAAGAAAACAGTACTTAATAACGCATCAAAAATGCATAATTAGCATAAGTTAGTGTAAAACTTACACTATTAAAAACAACTTTTGCAAAAAAGCTACATCCCTTTTATAAAATATTTGTATTATAGTACTTTCTTAAGCACATCCCGGTTTAAGAACCATGAATTTAAAATTTGAATAAATAAGGATGGAAGCGCAAAACGACAAAACTAACGAGACAAGTGACCTGATCGAAAAGGAACAAGAAATACAACATTTAAACAATCCAGTAGATATATCGGTAAAGCCAATTGTTAAACAATACCTTGGTGCAGTTAAAAAAGTAAAAAAGGAGGGCAACCGTTTTTATTTTTCTGATGGCGATGCAAGAGTAGAAGTTCGCGTGGTAAGCGATGATATTATCCGGGTTCGCCTGGCTCCTCATGGCGTTTTTTTAGATGATTTTTCTTATGCCGTGCCTGAAGTGGATCAAAAAGTTTCTGTTTTTAAAATGCAGGAACACGATGATCATTTCACAATTTCTACCCATGCGGTAACCTGTAAAATAGAAAAAGCAAATTTCCATATTTCCTTCTCTGATAATATTACCAATGTAGTTATGGTTGATGAAGCCAATTCTATGCACTGGGAAGAAAATGTAGATTTTGGCGGTTATTATATCTACGCAACCAAAAAATGCCACCCTGAAGAAAATTTCTTCGGTTTAGGTGATAAATCTGGCAATTTTAACCTACGCGGCAGGCGGTTCGAAAACTGGAATACCGATGCTTACTCTTTCGGCTGGAACCAGGATCCACTTTACCGCACCATACCTTTTTATATTGGTTTGCATAATCAGGCGGCTTATGGTATCTTTTTCGATAATACCTTTAAATCATATTTCGATTTCGGTTCAGAAGATGTAAATAAAACCAGTTTCTGGGCCGATGGCGGAGAATTGCAATACTATTATATCCACGGGCCACATATTATGGACGTGGTTAAACGTTATGCAACTTTAACCGGAACGCACCCGATGCCTCCAAAATGGACTTTGGGTTATCAGCAGTGCCGTTGGAGTTATTACCCTGAGACAAAAGTTAAAGAAATAGCCAAACAGTTCAGGGAACGTAAAATCCCTTGCGATGCCATTTATCTGGATATCGATTACATGGATGGCTACCGCTGTTTTACCTGGAACAAAAAATACTTTCCAGATCCACGGAGAATGATTAAAGAACTTTCTGATGATGGCTTTAAAACCGTAGTTATGATCGATCCTGGAATTAAGGTAGATGACGATTACTGGGTTTTTAAAGAAGGTAAAGAGAAAAGATTTTTCTGTCGCCGTAGCGACGATTATTATATGGAAGGGCATGTTTGGCCTGGCCGCTGTCAGTTTCCCGATTTTACCAATCCAAAAGTACGGAGCTGGTGGGGTAATTTATACAAAGAATTGGTAGACATGGGCGTTGCAGGTTTCTGGAACGATATGAATGAGCCAGCCGTGTTTGGTTCAGGAACTTTCCCTAATGATGTCCGTCATAACTATGATGGTTACCGTGGCTCACACCGTAAAGCACATAATGTTTATGGCATGCAGATGGTGCGTTCTACCTACGAGGGATTAAAAAAATTAATGCGCAATAAACGTCCGTTTACCATTACCAGGGCTGGTTATTCGGGCATGCAACGTTATGCAAGTGTTTGGACCGGCGATAATATTGCCACCTGGGAACATTTAAAGATCGGAAATATCCAGTGCCAGCGTTTATCGGTTTCTGGCGTGCCTTTCTGTGGAACAGATATTGGCGGATTTAGTGGTGAGCCTGATGGGGAATTATTTACCCGTTGGATCCAGTTAGGTACTTTTTCTCCATTTATGCGTGCACACTCTGCAGGTGATACTGCTGAACGCGAACCCTGGAGCTTTGGCGAATTTTTCGAAGATATTAACCGTAAGTTTATCGAATTAAGGTATCGTTTAATGCCTTACCTGTATTCGGTATTCTGGGAGCATCACCGTTATGGTTTTCCTATTCTAAGGCCACTGGTGATGTTGGAGCAGGAAAATATCAGCAACAGTTTTCGTCAGGATGAATTTTGTTATGGGGATAAACTGTTAATTTGCCCGGTTTTAGAACAAGGTGCAATATCCAGAAAAGTTTATCTTCCAAAAGGAACCTGGTATAATTTCTGGACCAACGAAATCCTCGACGGCGGTAATGAATATACAGTTGATGCCAAGATCGACAGTATGCCAATGTTTGTAAGGGCAGGTACCGTTTTACCAGAATATCCGGTCATGCAATATGTGGATGAAAAATCGATTACTGAAGTTGTATTGAATATTTATCACAGCGATTACGAGGTAAATTCATACATGTACGAAGATCATGGTGATACGTTTGCCTACGAACAGGACATTTATCTGGAAAAGAAATTCACCGTAAAAGGCGATGCTCAGGCCATTAAAGTGAACCAACGTAACGAAGGATTGTATACCCCTAATTATGAATTTTATGTTTGCAACGTTATCGGCGTAAAATTCCAGGTGAAAAAGATCATTATCGATAATAAAGAGGTGAAAGATTTTTATACCGACGATCAGAATATCCTGCATTTCAAATGCAATAAAAACTTCTTAGAAATACAAATCTTGAGTTTGTAACATTGAACCCCAAATGCTGTTTAGTATTTGGGGTTTCACCCAGTCTAACCAAAATACCTATGCCGTCAGCAAAAAAAGTTCCTGTAAAGAAATCATCCCAACCAAAAATTGATAAACAGAAATCCGTTTGGATCCATAGTTTATTTACCGATTATGATATTGATCTTTTTCTTGTAGGAAAGCATTTTAGGCTTTACGAGAAAATGGGCTCGCATTTAATTACAGTTGATGGTGTCGCTGGAACTTATTTTTCAGTTTGGGCACCCAATGCGATTCGTGTAAGTGTAGTGGGTAATTTTAACGATTGGAACAACGCCTCGCATCCGCTGAGTGTCCGATGGGATAAATCGGGTATTTGGGAAGGTTTTATCCCAGGTATCGCAAAGGGAGAAGTTTATAAGTATTTTGTTAAAGGTTTCGATGAATCGGAGCATTTAAAAGGCGATCCTTATGCCAGGAGATGGGAACATCCTCCGCAAACAGCTTGTATTGTTTGGGATACCGATTACACCTGGAAAGACAAAGCCTGGCTGAATAAAAGGGCAAAGATAAATGCATTAGATCAGCCGATTTCGGTTTACGAAATCCACTTAGGATCATGGGAGCGCGATCCGGATAATCCAGAGCGCGTACTAAATTGCAGGGAGGTAGCCGGCAGGCTTGTTCCTTATGTAAAAGAAATGGGTTTTACCCATGTAGAACTGATGCCCGTAATGGAATTCCCATTTTTCCCCAGCTGGGGTTATCAGATTACAGGTTATTTTGGCGCAAGTTCACGTTATGGTTCTCCACAGGATTTAATGTACCTGATTGATGAGCTCCATAAAGCAGGAATTGCGGTGATATTGGATTGGGTTCCTTCTCATTTTCCAGGTGATAGACATGGTTTGTATGAGTTTGATGGAACCCATCTATACGAACATGCCGATATGCGGAAAGGCTTTCATCCCGACTGGAAATCATATATTTTCAATTATGACCGAAACGAGGTACGCTCTTTTCTGATTAGTAATGCTTTGTTTTGGATAGATCAATACCATGCCGATGGGCTAAGGGTAGATGCGGTAGCATCGATGTTGTATTTTAATTTTTCCAGAGAAGACGGAGATGCCGCGACGAACGAATATGGTGGAAGTGAAAACCTTGGCGCCATACAGTTTTTGCAGGACCTGAATGTTGCCGTTTATGGGAATTTTGAGGGCGTACAAACCATTGCCGAAGAAAGCAGCACTTATCCTGGCGTAACCCATCCGGTATATGCAGGCGGATTAGGATTTGGCATGAAATGGATGATGGGCTGGATGAATGATACCTTAAAGTATTTCAAAGTAGAAACCCTTGGCCGGAAACATCACCATCACCAGCTAAGCTTTAGCATGACTTATGCGTTTACCGAGAATTTCATGTTGCCTTTCTCTCATGATGAAGTGGTGCATGGTAAGTCACCCATGCTGTATAAAATGCCTGGTGATGACTGGCAGAAGTTTGCGAACTTAAGGGCGCTTTATGCTTACATGTTTACCCATCCTGGAGCAAAACTCCTGTTTATGGGAAATGAGTTTGGCGAAACCAACGAATGGAACTTTACACAATCGCTGGATTGGCATTTGTTGCAATACCCACCGCATAAAGGCATGCAGGAAACCGTTAAGGCCTTAAACTTCCTCTACAGGAAGGAACCAGCCTTATATCATTTCAATTTTAGTTACGAAGGTTTTCAGTGGCTCGATGCCGATAATGCAAACGAATCAGTATTCACATTTATGCGCAAAGGACCAAAAGCAAAAGATACTTTGGTTATCGCCATAAACCTAACACCTGTGGTACGTGAGAATTATAGAATTGGCGTTCCTTTTAAAACCAAATGGACAGAAATTTTTAATACCGATGATATTGTATATTATGGGGGCGGTATTAATAACAGGGGAGATATAGTTCCTGATCTGGAAAATTATAATGGACAGGAATATTCAATAATTGTTGATTTACCACCATTGGCCGTAACGGTTTTTAAGAGCAAATAAAAAAAAGGTGACATTATACGCACCAAAACTAAATTCTTAAATAGCTTAAATAAGAAAAGCCTTCCATTGCTGGGAGGCTTTCTTAAACCCTGGAGTGGAAGCTTCCAGAGAGGGTGCAAAGATACAATAACCATTGTTTCCTGCAAGTATTATTTTTTAAATAATTTTTAAGGTATAAACCTTTGTCTAATACATTATGATAAAGCGCTGCCTGTTAGCGTTTAAACTTGATGTTTGCATGGAAAGATCTTCTTTTGGTAGGCGCTCAAATACCACCATAGCCTGGCTAGCATCACACTTTGTAGCTGCTTTCTGCATTTAGTTTGAAGATATTGCCCGCCGGTAAAAAATAGTCTTCCAAACCCAATTAAAATTTCTTTCCTTTTTTATACCGCAACTACAGCCTTTTGCTATTTGAGCGGTTATCTTAATCGTTGCTGTTTTCTGTTTTGCTTATTTTGGTTTAATGGTATTTCATCATAAATATCATAGCTAGATTCGGGCCATCCCCTCGCGTAAGATAAGAGAGCATAGACCAAAGTTTTTCATTCTTTAAGTTTTGTTGATAAATATCAACAAAACAGGCTTTTAGCGCCTATTATCGAGGGTAATGAATAAAGTGAACGGATAATGTGATATAGCGCTACTGTACTTTTGTACCTATAAGCAAACAAACAAAATTTAATTTTCACGTCATCCCAAACTTACATTGAAAAGGCGCTCTTGTCTATCTTTCCTGGTGTTTGTGCTGTTTTTTATGCCTGCATATTTATATGCGCAGTGTGAAAATACCGCACGGACTTATGCAAACTTTCAAGGTTCTTACATTGATGGATTAGGTATTTTAGGCGCAAATTTATATGGAAGTATTTCAGACGCATCAAATGCTGTAAATGGACAGGTTAAAGATGCTTCAACATTATCTGTTCCGATAGGAATTCTTGGTCTTACCGGATCGGCCACCCAATTTCTCGAATTTACTACAGATGGTGCTAATGCAAATAAACGCACAATAGCCGCAAATACCCCTGTAACGGTGAAACTGGCACTTCCAAAAGAATTATTGGGGCTTTTGAGCAGCTTTGAAATCGGTAGTTTTACAGACCTTCATGAAGTTCCCGGAAACACGCCTTTAATTGGTTATGGATATGAGCCAGGCTATGATGCAACCCGAACTCCTATTTATACATCTGCAAATATTGCCGGTGTAATTGGTGGAGGGGGAGAGATTGAAATTACGGTAACGCCAACACAGGCTTTTAACGGAATCTATGTAAAGATTGCCGGTGCCGTGGTTTCTACAGCATTATCATTAAAGGTTTTTCATGCTTATATCATGGAGCTAAGCACAGGATCAATCAATTGCGATGAAGCA
Organism: Sphingobacteriaceae bacterium GW460-11-11-14-LB5; assembly: GCA_002151545.1. Classification (NCBI taxonomy): domain Bacteria; kingdom Pseudomonadati; phylum Bacteroidota; class Sphingobacteriia; order Sphingobacteriales; family Sphingobacteriaceae; species Sphingobacteriaceae bacterium GW460-11-11-14-LB5. Next base: position 544,845 of record CP021237.1, read on the forward strand.
ATAGACGTACTCTCTGGTGTAAAACCCACTGCCTTGGGTGGAATTGCAAATTTAACAGGTACGGTTACCAATCCCTTTAATGCCATTGATCCGGATCCAAATAGCTACGCCTTGATTGATGTTGGTGCGTCTGTTTTAAATCAGGTATATCTTAATACAATTTTTAATAAACCATCTCAACCAGCTGATTCTGTAACCGTTATCCTCGAAAATCCTGGAGGGGGTCTTTTAGATCTTAGCCTTTTAACTGGCTTTACTATACAGCCCTATTTAAATGGAGTTGAAGCTGGACCTGCGTTTGAAAACACAGGTACTTTTTTGAATCTGAAATTATTACCTGGATCAACCAGCAAATATTCTTTAACCTTTTTGGTAACTGATGTGTACGACCGTTTGGAGATTACAATGGGCGGGCTTACGGGTGCTTTCAGCCGTTTAAGGATTTACGACATTAAGCGCAAGCTGGCAAAACCACGCACACTGGTGGATCCATCTACTACTGACGAGAAAATTATTTGTCAAGGCGGGACCGCTTCATTTTCTGTTCAAAATGCTCAAGATTGCACAGAATATAAATGGTACGATGCCGAGACTGGGGGTAATTTAGTTCATACCGGTTTGACCTATACCCCTCCTTCTACTCTTGCCGCCGGAGAATATAATTATTATGTACAGGCAAGTAGAACATATTGCGTTACTGCTGTTTCTGAACGCTTAAGGGTAAAACTTAAGGTAAACCCTTTACCAACGCTCGTGGTGCCCGGTGCAACAATCTGCAGCGGATCTTCTACCATAATAGCGGTTACCGCGCCAGATGCTGGTTTTACCTACAATTGGTACGATTTGCCATCAGGAGGCGCACTAATTAAAACAGGTACAACATATACAACTCCTATTCTTACAAACACAACCAGTTATTACGTAGAAGCTGTTAATACCCTAACGGGATGTAAAAATGCCGGAGGTGCGCAGGTGGTAGAAGTTAAAGTAAAACAATATGCACCTGTCCCCGCAATTGCCGGCCTTTCAGCGATGTGTAGCGGAACAAGCACAACATTTACAAATACCTATGCAGGTGGAACATGGAGTACCAGCGATGCAACCATCGCAACGATAGATGTTACAGGAAAAGTTACAGCTGTTGCCGCTGGCGCTGCCATAATTAGTTACACGGTTGCTGATGATGCTACCTATTGCGGAAAGAAAGTGGATTTTAATTTAACTGTAAACCCGCTACCAAATTTAACCCTGGAATCTAATCCAGGTATTTGCGAAGGACTTAGTATAACCAAAATGGCTTACACTAATCCGGTTTTCAGTCCTATTACCTATAGCATCTCCTGGACTGGAAATTTACTTCCTGCTGTTTCAGATCAGGTTTTGCCAGCAAACGAAATTACAATCAATGTTCCGTCAAATACGCCGGTAGCCGTATATCAGGGGCTATTAACCATAAAAAATGCAAACGGCTGCGAACGGGCCATCCCTTTTAGTTTTAGGGTCAAGCTTGTACCACATAAACCAACAGTATCTATTAATTAAAAAGAAAATAAATCATTCCATCCAAACCAATTATCATCATGACAAAAAAATCTACAAAACGCAATCTAAGAATCTTTGTATTCTTAATGTTCTTACTGCCGCTGGGTGCCTTTGCGCAAACGCCAAATGTATACCTGTGCGGAACTGGTACGGTAAAATTGAATCCAACTTTCACTGGTTATGCCCCTGTAAATGGCGATAAAATTGTATGGACCGTTGACGGAACTGCAGAAGCTGCGGTAATATACAATGGTTCAAATGCCTTTTATCAGATCGCTGCAGGATTAGCAGCCGGAAACCATACTTATTCGGTTCAGGTAATACCAGCTGATGCAAATCTTTGCCCTAGTGATGCCTCTGATAATACCATTGTAGAAAAATTACCTACGCCTATTATTACCGTTGCAGCCCCGGGAAGTGTTTATTGTACCGATCAAACCGCAACTACTGTAATTACGGCGAGTAAGGATGCTTCGATAACCTTACCAACTGGGGTAAGCATGGCTTATACTTGGTCTGCAACATTAGGCGGTACAGCAGTAGCTGATATTGCAACTTTGGGTACAGCATCAGCTTCAGGAGATACTTTTACCCTTAAAGCCGGCGTGGCTCCAGGTGCTTATGTTTTTGCTGCTGTTGGAAGTTATGCCACTGGCGGTGTTCCGATTGTACCTGCAACAACTTGTACAGCAACGGCCAGCAAGGCTATTACAGTTACGGTTAAGCCAGGTAAAGCAACTATCTCTGTAGCACCTTAGGTGTTATTGTTCGTCCGGTTTAATGATGATGTTTAACAGATTTGGAATAATTGTGTTCGGCATGCTGCTGCTTTCTGCAGTGGCATGCTTTGCGCAATCTTCCAATCCGAATACGCTTAACCTTAAACCAGGTGTTACCGTTAAACTCAGGGCCAACGGTACTGGGGCTACCTCGTATCAATGGTTCAGGAATGGTGAGGCTATTTTGGGTGCTACTTCGCAAGATTACGTCGTAAATGCCGCCGGAAAATATACTGTTATTACTTTTAGCCTGGGCGGTTGTAGTTCCGATCTGTCTGAAGAAATGGAAGTAGTTATGGAAACGGCCATGTCTGCAGATGTTTCCATCGTTAAAAGATCTGAAAGCAGGCAGGTAATCAATACCGAGGTATTTAAATACAATTTGTTGGTGCGTAATAACGGGCTTGGCAATGCGACTAACATACAAGTAAAAGATGACCTTCCGGAAAACCTAACTTTTGTGAGTGTTGATCCTACAATTGTAGGTACTGCGAGTTATAACGAGCAAACCAAAACAGTTTCGTGGGCGATACCCACATTGGCCAACGGAAGTTTTGTAGAGCTTGTGGTTAACGTAAGGGCCATGAAGCCGGGTAATGTGGTAAACAGCGCCTCGGTTACCATCAACGAAGCAGATCCCGATCCATCGAACAATATATCAGTTGATACTAAAGAAATCACCGGGCTTAAAATACCGAATGTATTTACCCCAAATGGTGACGGAAAAAATGAAACCTTTTTTATTGAGCGATTAGACCGTTATAGCGAAAACCAGCTGACCGTTATTAACCGTTGGGGAAGTACCGTTTATGAGAAAGATAGCTATTTAAACGACTGGACAGCTAACGGCTTGGTAGATGGAACCTATTTCTATGTACTTAAAGTGAAAACAACAAGTGCACAATGGCAGGAGTTTAAAGGTTACGTTACCGTGATCAGGTAAGTGGATTTAAAATGTGAAGGAATGAAATTAGATTATACAGATGAAAAAGATTGTTGTAACGGCATTATTTAATTTAGCCTGCATTTGTTTGTTCGCTCAGCAGAATGCACAGTTTGGGCAATATATGTTCAATGGTTTATTCATCAATCCAGCTTATGCAGGTTACAAAGAAGAGTTGTATATGCAGGCCTTTGTCAGGGCCCAGTGGACTGGTATTCAGGGTGCTCCCCAAACACTTTCCGTATCAGTAGATGAAGCGGTTAAAGACGAAAGTTTAGGTTTGGGCTTATTGGTATCGAAAGATAAAATAGGCGCGCAGAATTCCTTAAACTTATCTGGTAATTTTGCTTACCGCATTAAATTAGACCGCACCGAAACCAATGTGCTTGCTTTTGGCGTTGGCATAGGCGTCATGCAGATGGGCCTTAACGGAAGTTTGCTGGATCCAAATGAAACTGGCGACAATAAAATTCCAACGGGATATGAAAGCCGGATTGTACCCGATATTAGGGCAGGCGTACATTATTCGAACGAAAAATTCTTCATCGGTTTCTCTGCCAATAACCTGCTTACACAATACCTTCCTGTTTTTAGGGATAATAATCTGCTGAGTATTGCTTCCAAACCGCATTTTTATTTAACGGCTGGAATGGTGTTTCAAATGAACAATGATTTTATGTTCAAACCTACGTTTTTAATCAAAGATGATTTGAACGGGCCAACCTCACTGGATCTGAATGCTTTTTTAATGATCAAAGAAAAACTTTGGTTGGGTGCTGCATACAGAACCTCCGTAAAATTTTATCCCAAACCAGCATTACAAAGCGATTTAAGGGCAAGGAGTGCCATTGGATTGATTGCCGAGTTCTTTGTCCGCGAAAATCTCCGCATTGGTTATGGTTACGATTACAGTTTAAATAAATTCGGTAGCTATGATTATGGCTCGCACGAAATATCTATTGGTTATTACCTGCAAACCGCAAAAAGCAGAAGGCCAAAATGTTACTTCTAATCATCAGGCATCTTCCGCCCGAAATTCCTTATCTATTTGCATTATACTAATTTCCGCTGCCTTGGCGTGTAGATTGTACCTGTTTGCGTTTTTATGCGAAAAATGAATGGAATGAATGTTGTAAAAAGACTTAGCCTAATTTGTTAGGATTTTTTAAAGCTTTTTCAGGTGGTGTAGCGCATACTCCATTCGGTTGTTTGATTTTTAGCCTGTTGCCTAAACAAACGGATATCCGGCGTGTTAAAGCAATACTATCAAATCATCCATGCAACCGCTATCCCAAAGGGTTATCCATCAAAAACAAAGTGCTGATCAGCAGGCTGGCTTATCTGGCGATGAGCTCTTTTTGATTGCATTGAAAACGCATGATCCTGCTACCTTTAAAGTTCTTTACAAAAGATATTCAGCAGCTCTTTATGGGAACATTATAAGGCGTGTAAGAGATGAAGAGAAAGCTAAATTAATTCTAGAGCAAACATTTTGCGAAGCCTGGCAGTCTTTTTCGCAATTTGATCAGACTAAATTCAGGATTTTTACCTGGATAAATCAGTTTGCACTTCAAAATATTAAAAAATCCACGTCATAAGGGGGTTTAAACAGTAAAAAGTTCGCTATAATCTACTTTATTTTGATTTTTCGTTCAAAATCGCTATTATTAAGCGTCTAAAGTCTATCCCTATTTGTGTATGCTCGAATCCCGCAAGGTGTTTTTAGTGAACGCCGTATTAAATTATTTCAGTAGTTTATGCCCTATCACCCCTGGTTTTATTCAGGAAATTGAAAAAAATGTAGAGCCCCTTCTCATCAGGAAGAATAAATACATTTTATCGCCTATTGATAATAATGATTATGTTTTTTTTGTCGTATCAGGTTTGGTAAGGGGTTTTATTAAAGATGGTAATAATGAAATTACCACCTGGATCAGTTTAGGGGATGAATTTATTGGGGCCATTCAGCATCCGGATGAAAATATTCAGCCCTCTATCGAATATTTGCAGGCATTGGAAAACTCCGAATTAGTTGCCATCCCGCACGTATTGATTGATAAGCTTTATGCCAGTTATCAGGAAACAAATGTTATTGGCAGAAAGATTTTGGCACTCCAGTATCATGCCGCTTCAGAACGGGCCATAATCGCACGAATTCCTTCCGCAGAAAGACGATACGAAAAATTCTTAGAACTAAATTCTTTTGACGTATCCAGGGTACCACTAAGGTGTATAGCCAGTTATTTAGGGATGCGTTTAGAAACACTCAGCCGCATACGCAGTAAATTAGTGAGAGAGTTGGTGTAATCAAGTAAAGACATCTGCTTCGCAGGAATGATCAGTATTATAATAGCTTAGGCCGATGTGCGTAATGAATACTCAAGTTAAACGCTATGTTTACATAACATTATACACTTTTTACATATTGATGTACAACATCAGATTATGCATACTAACCAATGCATTTGTGTTTAAATTTGGTTAAGTAAAAATTAAATCAACGGGACGATTTAGATTACACTTACACTGGTAAGCCTCTCTGTTAAGGGAGGCTTATTTTATTTCATAGCTGATCAGCCAAGCTTCCCAATAATGAAATGATTTTGTTAAAGTTTTTATTAAATGGTGTTATTTAAAGTAAAATCTTCATCAAATCTTAATCTTTGAGCCGTAATATTGCAGATATAAGGGGTGAGAGCCTTATATCAACTTCATAGTTGAGAGCGTTAATTTAGATAGAGGATGTAGCCAGTGGCTATATCCTTTTTTTTCCTGGCATTTTTAGAAAATGCTCCAGACAAACTCGTAATTTATATTTTGGGCAACTGCGAATATTATGATGGGATATAGTGCCATGTTCCTACTCCGGTAAGATAAAAAATAGTCCTATAGCATAGAATGATTACCTATTACTAAGTATTGTGTGGGATTCTAATAGTAATTAGATTTAAATAAAAATTGAGATAGTATTTGGCTATAAGAAATTTGATAATTGCGGTATTTTAAGTAATGTTTGTTATCGAGGTATTTAGTTAAATAAACCTAAACTACAATAAAAGAAATTAGATATTATTACTATATAGATATGCATTGTAAAGTTGATATACATTTATTAGTTATTATAGGCATTATGATTTGCAGCGGTGGGTTTGGTGGATACCTAAATTACTTGCATAATTTTGATACTTTAGACAAAGATAGTGGAGATAAAATTGGAAGGTTTAAATACATCCTATTGGGGATAGGTGCAGCGTTTTTGGTACCTGCTTTTCTAAAAATGATATCAAGTAATCTTTCAATAAGTGATGACAATAATGATTATTTGATATTCGCTGGTTTTTGCTTAATTGCAGCTATCTTTTCAAGGCGGTTTATTAATACAATAGGTGAGAAAATATTAGAAGCTGCAAAAAATGCTGAGAAATCAGCGCAAGAAAGCAAACGAAAAATTGAAAATACACAGTTTGAACTTTCAACGGCAAAGGAGAGGATCGAAGATGTGAAACTTGCTGTTGATTTAAAAAATGCACCCAAAGTTAATATCGAACGTGCTGATAACTCTCATAAAGAAAAATTGATAGAGTTGGCAAATAGTTATGTTACGAAGACAAGTGTTCCTGATTATGCGGAAAGATTACGGTTGAAGGCAGAGTTAGGAAGAAAAATGGGGGAGATCATTGTACGCAATAATCTTTCAACTGAAGAGCTACTAAATCATTCTTCGGAGGGAATGATATTGGCTTTGTCTTATTTGGTTCAACTAAAGCCAAGTGAAAAAGGATTAGATCTACTAAAAATTATTTCTAAATCTGCCTCGCAACTTTATACAAAATATTCAATTTTAGTCTCTTTTGATACATTAGCCAGAAATAGTTACATCAATAAAACACATGTTAAAGAAGTAGTTAATATTATTACAGCATTTCAGCAAAATGCCGACAATTCATTATTGAGAAAGATTCAGGATACGCTCACAATACTTAGTCTTATTGGTCCACTTGAGTAGATAGGAGTCTGTTTTATAATTCCGATTAAGTGATTTTGGCTTATTCCATCAATGAAAAACTATTGAGCTATCACCTGCTCAATAAAACTGTTTACTGCAAACTAAAAACTACCTTACTGCATTGATAAAGTAATCAACCTATTTGTTAGAATTGTTAACTGCAGCAGTAAAGTCGATAAATGAAAGTTTAATGCTGTGGACTGCAAGTTTAAAACTTCCGGTAGAAAATTTAAAGTTAAGTATTGCAAGTTCCAAACCTAAGAACTACAAGTATAAAGTTGTTGACAGATTATTTTAAAACTATTAATTGAAAGTTAAGAAAGCCCGACTAAGAGGTAATACTATCAACCACAAGTTCAGATCTTATTCATTGCAATTATAGTGTTGTTACTAAATGTGTAGACTTACCAATTGTAAAATATGGCGTTATTTTGAATTAATCTTTTTTATGAAAGACCAGCAAGTCTTTTGGTCAGTTGAGTCTATGGTTGTTTTTAAACTGTACAAAAAAAGAAAACTATCAAGGCTTTGTTCAAAATATATATTATCCAGTTATAGGTTAGTTATTTTTGCTGTTATTTAGTAAAAGAAATTTTCTGATAAAAGGTAGAAGGCGGTTAGTAGCTGGAAATTAAAATCTTATATAAAAGAAAAGAGACAATCTATCCAGACTTGTCTCTTTTTTCTAACCAAATATAAACCTGTTATGAGCCAGGCTTTGTCTTTAATCTTCTATCCGAACCGAAGTGCTTCAAGAAAATGATTTATCTTTTTTTATCGTGATAAACATCGTTCCGTTTATTACTCTACAAATATAGTAAAAAATTTGATAGTGTAAAAAATACACTAAGAAAAATTTAAGTATTTTTTTTGTCATTTTTTATTTCCTGTTCCTTTTCTGTAAGCTTTTAGGATTTAAAACGACTGTGTTGCAAATATAGCTCAAAAATATGTTAAGTAATTGTTAAATATTATCAATTTATGGTATTATTTAGTCAAACGTTTGTTTAGTTCTTGGGTAAATATGAATTTTTCTGAAATTTTAAGCCTATTTTTTGAGTTTTAGGTGTTGTTAAGTAAATTTTGGGTATAAAAATTAAATAAAAACTGATTTCGAATCGTTTTTGAGATGGAGTTTTATGGGTGAAAATTGTATTTAAAACAAAAAGGCAACATTAATTGAATAATGTTGCCTTTTATTATGGTTTAAAAAAGCGCTTAGCGCAATTTTTTGTTACAAACTTGCGTAATATTCTACGAATTTAGCTAATGCAGAAGAATATCCCCATTCGTTATCGTACCAAGATACCACTTTAACGAAATTATCGTTCAATGAGATACCCGCTTTAGCATCAAAAATCGAAGCGTGGTCATCGCCAATAAAGTCAGAAGAAACTACTTCATCTTCAGTATAAGCCAACACACCTTTTAATTCGCCTTCAGAAGCTGCCTTCATTGCTGCTTTAATTTGCTCATAAGTAGCTGGTTTTTCTAAACGTGCAGTTAAATCTACAACAGAAACGTCAGCAACCGGAACACGGAAAGACATACCGGTTAATTTACCTTTTAATTCAGGTAAAACCATACCAACAGCTTTAGCTGCACCAGTAGAAGAAGGGATGATGTTAGAGAAACCACCACGGCCACCTCTCCAGTCTTTAGCAGAAGGACCATCAACTGTTTTTTGAGTTGCTGTTACCGCGTGGATTGTGCTCATTAAACCTTCAACAATACCGAAGTTATCGTTTAAAACTTTAGCAATTGGTGCTAAACAGTTTGTGGTACAAGATGCATTAGAAACAATAGTTTGATCTGCAGTTAATTTATGGTGGTTAACGCCCATTACATAAGTAGGGATATCGCCATCTTTAGCAGGAGCAGAGAAAACTACTTTTTTAGCACCGGCAGCGATGTGTTTTTCAGCATCAGCGCGGGTTAAGAATAAACCTGTAGATTCGATTACTACTTCAACACCTACAGCATCCCATTTTAAATCAGCAGGATTTCTTTCTGCAGTTACACGGATTGTTTTGCCATTAACAACTAAATTACCATCAACAACTTCAATCGTACCATCAAATTTGCCATGTGTAGTATCATATTTTAACATGTATGCCATATAATCAGGCTCGATCAAATCGTTAATCGCTACAATATCCAATCCTCTTTTTAATGCGGCTCTGAAAACCAGTCTGCCAATACGGCCAAAGCCGTTTATTCCAATTTTGCTCATTGTTTTTGTTAATTAGTGTAATGTTTTAATAAATTTTGTATTGGTTCTTTAATGATGCTTTTAATTGTGATGTCGTATTTATTAGCCACCAGCTTTAACCGGTCTTCGAGCTCTGCAGCTACTTTACCTACAATATGTATATCCCGGTCGCTGTATTTTTCGGCCATTGGTAAAACATAAGTTTTAATATATTTTTCAAAGCCCTCGTCAATCAGCCTGCGAATATATTCGTGTTTGCTGTTTTGGGTAATGAAATCAAAAAAAGAAGTTAAAAATATATTGGCCTGTGGCTTATTATAAATACGTTCTAATATCTGAGGGCGGTCTAGATTGTAATTCAGCATGAATTTGGTTTCGATATCCTTAGGCATTTTAAGACTTAGGAATTCTTTAAGAAGTATTTTCCCAAAATAATTCGAAGAACCTTCATCACCCAGTATGTAACCTAATCCAAAGTTGTTACTGATTGGCTTTTTTCCATCGAAGTAGGCACAGTGTGCACCACTTCCCAGCATGCCAACAATACCGGGTTGATCATAACAGGCTGCTTTAGCGGCGCCAAATAAATCATTTTCTACTACAATTTTACTGTATTTGAAAAACGATGATAGGGTTTTGGCTAATTCCTCTTTTCTGTCTGCTGACGATGCACCAGCTGCAAAAAAATAAATTTTCTTTATATTTTCTGCGTTGTTAACCAAAGCAACTTTTTTGTTTAAAATCTGTAAGATCGTTTTTGGATCAACAAAGCAAGGGTTTAGGCCTGTAGTATTACAATGTGCTACTACCTGTCCATTTTGTGTTATTTTCCAAAATGCTGTTTTTGATCCGCTATAAACAACTGCTACCATATTATATTGAAAGTACCTCTGTCATTTCCATTAAATCGGGCTCGAGTTTAAAAGAATGAGCGGTTAAAGCCTCTCTTATGCTGGTTAATTTTATTTCGTTTCCTTTTAAACCTACCATTTGCTCCGTTTCGCCTGCAATTAACGCATTTACTGCGGCAAAACCTAAACGACTGCCTAAAATTCTGTCGAAACTGCTTGGGCTACCACCACGTTGAAGGTGGCCCAGTATCGTTACTTTGGTGTCGTAATGGTCAAAAGTTTCTTTTACTTTTTTTGCAATATCATAAGCACCGCCTTGTTTATGGCCTTCGGCCACGATAACGATACTTGATGATTTTTTTGTAGCTGCGCCTAAGGCCAGTTTTTCAATCAATTCAGTTACACTGGTTTCCTTTTCTGGTAACAAAACAGCTTCGGCACCGCTGGCAATTGAACTTCTTAGTGCAATACAGCCAGAGTCGCGGCCCATTACCTCTATAAAGAATAAACGGTCGTGTGCATCGGCAGTATCTCTGATTTTATCAATCGCTTCGATTACAGTATTAATAGCCGTATCGTAACCTAAGGTAAAATCTGATCCCACTAAGTCATTATCAATCGTGCCCGGTATCCCGATCACCTTAACGCCGAAAGTTTCTGAAAAGCGTTTCGCTCCGGTAAATGTTCCATCACCGCCGATTACCACTAGTCCATCAATGCCGTTTTTCTTTAAGTTATTGTAGGCAATCTGTTGACCTTCGTCTGTTTTAAACTCTAAACAGCGTGCAGTTTTTAATATGGTACCACCCAAGTGTAAAATATTACTTACAGAACGGGCGTCCATTGGTTTTATGTTGTCGGTAATTAAACCCTGGTAACCTTGCATTACACCAAACATGTTAATGCCATGGTAAATTCCGGTACGAACAACAGCTCTGATTGCAGCATTCATTCCAGGGGCGTCGCCTCCAGAAGTGAGTACAGCTATATTTTTTATATTTGGCTCCATCTTTATAACACGAATATAGTGTGTATTTTTTACACTAAGTAATTTATTTTATTTTTTTTACTTAATATTGAAAGTCATACCTTTATCTGCTTAAAATAACTAAATTTTACTTTGGAACAAATTTTACCTCATTTAGATTCTGTATTCTCGATAGATTGCGTTTTGTTTGGATTTGATGGTAAGGAATTAAAAATCCTGCTAATTGAAAGGAATGAAGAACCGTTTAAAGATTGGTGGGCATTGCCCGGTAACATTGTTGGCCCTGATGAAAGTTTAGATCAATCAGCCTCCCGGATTTTGTACGAACTTACTGGTTTGCGTGGTATTTACATGGAACAGTATTATGCTTTTGGCGATCCGCACAGGCACCCCCAGGGTAGGGTAATTACTTTGGCTTATTATGCCTTGATCCGTTTGGGTGGCGATAAAGAGCTGAGGCCGATTAGCAGCTATGCCAAGCGAGCCAACTGGCTGCCAATTACTGATCTGCCTAAACTGGCTTTCGATCACCAGAAAATTTATGACAAAGGATTAGAAAAAATAAAACGCCGGATTAAACACCAGCCCATTGCTTTCGAACTCTTGCCGGAAAAATTTACTTTAACGCAATTACAGCATGTTTATGAACTGGTGCTGGGTAAAAAACTCGATAAAAGGAACTTTAGAAAGAAAATTGTGAGTTTTGGCGTGCTAAAGGAGCTTGATGAAAAACAAAAAGGTGTTTCTTATCGTGCAGCTACTTTATACCGTTTTGATAAACGTAAATATGCCAAACTTTTTGGTAAGGAGATTTCGTTCTAGCGGAGAGCGATAAGCGGAAGGCGTTTGGCGTTGAGCGGAGGGCATAGCGCTAAAGTAAAAGCTAGATGTGATAACGGAGGACTTGAAGACTAAAGCGCTGAAAGACTAATACAACTGAATAACTTATAAAAAAAGAAAATCCCCGGTTTGAAATCGGGGATTTTTATTTTAATTCGTATTTGACTGCGGACTAAAGACTCCAGACTTAGGACTGAAAACTAAGCCTTAGGCGCTAGCTCCAGGTGGTAGTGAACCAAATCATCTATAGGTGAGCGGATAATTTTACCCACGCCCATTTCGTAACGGTCGGCTACAATACTTAAAATATCACGGAAACTGTAACCTACAGAACCTACACAGTTTAACTTGTGATCTTTGTAGTTTGGATAGTGAATAACCAAAGCTTCGAAAAATGCGGTAAATGCATAATCAATGGTTGCAAAGGCATAATCCTCGTAATTATCTTTAAAATCGTATAAGAATTTACTAAAGCTTGCGCAGAAACGGTTTGGCAATGGCTTGTTATAAATGTTATCGAAAATATCTTCGTTAGTTAAAGCGTAGTTATCATAAAAAGCTTCACGTAAGCCTTTCGGCATATAACCTTTCATGTAATCGCTTAAGATACGTTTACCAATGTACGAACCGCTGCCTTCATCACCCAGGAAATAACCTAATGAATCGATGTTCATGGTGATTTCAGATCCATCGTAAAGACATGAGTTAGTACCGGTACCTAAAATAGCAGCAAATCCTGGCTCGTTTCCAAGGAGTGCTCTAGATGAAGCAAGTAAATCATGGCCTACAAAAATGGTTGCATTAACAAAGATTTGTTGCATGGCATCAGCCACAATCTTAACATTTGCAGGTGTAGAACAGCCGGCACCGTAATAGTAAACTGCTGTTAATTTCTCTCTTTCCAAGTGGTCTGGAAGAGTCTCATTCAAAGACTTTACAATGTACTCTCCTTTTGAAAAATATGGATTGTAACCTTCGGTGTTAAAGTAAATTTTTCTGCCGGCCTCGTTAATCAAACACCAATTTGTTTTGGTAGATCCGCCGTCTGCAATTACTATCATTTTATTTATTTTTGGTTTTAGCACGATAAAAGTATAAAAAGTCTTATATTTTGTATCCTTTTTTTTAATAATTTTTTAACAATTTGTTGTTGTCGGAAATTAAGTGTGTAAAAAATACACTATATAGGGCGTTTAATCGCCGAAAAACCTTAAAATTATACCAGAAAAGGCATTGGTCTTTTTTTTAACGTCAACAATATTTTACAAGCAGATAGCGAAATGAACAACAGATTTTTAGATTTCAGGAGTGATACGGTAACCAAACCAACTGCCGGAATGTTGGATGCCATGATGAATGCAAAAGTGGGCGACGACGTTTTTGGTGAAGACGAAACGGTGCATGCATTGGAAACAAAACTGGCTTCGATCTTTAATATGGAAGCCGGATTATTTTGTCCATCCGGAACGATGACGAACCAGATTGCGATTAAGTGTTTTACCCAACCCATGGATGAGGTGATCTGCGATCAGACGGCACATGTATACCGTTACGAAATCGGGGGCATCGCGTATCATTCCGGTGCATCGGTCAGGTTGTTATATGGCGATCGCGGGATTTTGACACCAGAGCTGATTGAGCCTGAAATCAATGAAGATAATATCCACTATCCCAATTCCAGTTTGGTGGTTTTAGAAAATACCGTAAATAAAGGTGGCGGAAGCTGTTATACCTTATCGCAAATTGCACCTATCCATCACCTCTGTAACATAAAAGGATTAAAGCTGCACTTAGATGGTGCACGTATTTTTAATGCACTTGTGGCCACTGGCGATCAGGCAAGCGAATACGGCAAATATTTTGATGGTATTTCGGTTTGCCTGTCTAAAGGACTTGGAGCGCCTGTTGGTTCAGTGCTGCTGGGCAGCAAACAAATGATCCATAAAGCGCGGAAAATTAGAAAAGCTTTTGGTGGAGGCATGCGCCAGGCTGGTTTTTTAGCAGCGGCAGGTATTTATGCGCTCGATCATCACGTCACACGTTTGAAAGACGATCACGCCCATGCACAGGCTTTAGCTAATGCACTGGCCAGCACAAAATATGTAAAATCGGTCATGCCGGTTGAAACCAATATTGTTATTTTTGAAGTAGAAAAGGGATCAGCAGAGAAAATTGTACACCAGTTTAAAGAAAAAGGACTGCATTGCAATACCACCAGTGCCAGTACCATCCGTTTGGTAACACACCTGGATCTAAGTACTGAAATGATCGATCAGGCAATTGAAATAATATTACATTTGTCTTAGACAGGGTTTTAAGTCCTGAGTCTTTAGTCCTGAGTCAATATGTCTAATGAAATGCTAACCAAGATGCCCGAAAACTCCAAAGCCCAAACGCCAATCTCCAAACTCCTAGTCGCTAACCGTGGCGAAATTGCTTTGCGTATCATGCGCTCGGCGAAAGAAATGGGTATAAAAACGGTTGCCGTTTTTTCTGAAGCAGACCGTAATGCACTGCATGTACGTTATGCCGATGAGGCGGTTTGTATTGGGCCAGCACCATCTAACCAAAGTTATCTGGTAGGAGAGAAGATTATTGGTGCCTGTAAATTAACGGGAGCCGAAGCCATTCATCCCGGTTATGGATTTTTATCAGAAAATGCTGGTTTTGCACAAATGGTTGCCGATGCAGGCCTGATTTTGGTTGGTCCTTCGCCACAGGCCATGGAAACGATGGGCAATAAACTCTCGGCAAAGGCAGCAGCGCTAAAATATAACATCCCCATGGTGCCCGGAACAGAAGAAGCCATTCAGGATGTGAACGAGGCAAAACAGCGTGCCATCGAAGTCGGTTTCCCGATATTGATTAAAGCTGCTGCAGGTGGCGGAGGCAAGGGCATGCGTATTGTGGAGCGGGCTGAAGATTTTGAAGAACAAATGCAGCTTGCCGTAAGTGAAGCCACCTCAGCTTTTGGCGATGGGGCTGTTTTTATTGAACGTTATGTTACCTCACCAAGACACATCGAGATACAGGTTCTGGGCGATAACCATGGCAATATTGTTCATCTTTTTGAACGAGAATGTTCTGTGCAGCGCCGTCACCAGAAAGTGATAGAAGAGGCACCTTCGTCTGTTTTAACTGAAGAAATCAGGCAAAGGATGGGCAAGTGTGCCGTAGATGTAGCCCGTTCGGTGAATTATACCGGAGCTGGTACGGTGGAGTTTATTTTGGATGAGAACCTCGATTTCTTTTTTCTCGAAATGAATACCCGTTTGCAGGTAGAACATCCCGTAACCGAATTAATTACAGGTATAGATCTGGTAAAAGAACAGCTAAAAATTGCTTCCGGCGAAAAGCTGAGCTTTAGTCAGGAGGATTTAAAAATCAGTGGGCACGCCGTAGAACTTCGTGTTTATGCCGAAGATCCGGCCAATAATTTTTTACCTGATATTGGTACCCTGCAAACTTATAATACGCCAAAAGGCAACGGGGTAAGGGTTGATGATGGTTTTGAGCAGGGGATGGAAATCCCGATTTATTACGACCCTATGATCGCCAAACTGATTACTTATGGTAAAGACAGAGAAGAGGCCATTGAGCGCATGGTGAGGGCTATTGAAGAATATGATATTACGGGGATAGAAACTACCTTGGGTTTTGGTAAATTTGTCATGCAGCACGAGGCTTTTAAAACGGGTAATTTCGACACGCATTTTGTGGGTAAATACTTTAAGCCCGAAAGTTTAAAAGTACAGGACGAAACAGAAGCCTTAATTGCTGCTGTAATTGCTGCAAAACTATTTGATAAGAAAGAGGTGAAGTTGGGAGATGCAGCTATTAAAAATAGCTCCGACTGGAGAAAAAATAGATTGAAATATTAGAATAAATGAATCGTCATGGTGTGAGATCGTCATTACGACCGTAGTGGAGAAATCTATAAGTTAAAATAATATAGATTTCTCCATTTCGCTGCACTTCAGTCGAAATGACGACCTTATTGTAAATAAATATAAAATGTTCACTGGAATTATAGAAACACTTGGCGAGGTTACTGCCATTAAAAACGACCATACCAATATCCACTTTACCATCTCTTCTGCAATTAGCCATGAGCTGAAAATAGACCAAAGTGTAGCCCATAATGGCGTGTGCCTCACGGTCGTGGCTTTAAATGACGGAACACATACCGTTACCGCTATTGATGAAACCTTAAATAAAACCAATCTCGACGGCCTAAAGGTGGGGAGCAAAGTTAACCTCGAACGCTGTATGCAGATGAATGCCCGTTTAGATGGCCATATTGTACAAGGTCATGTAGACCAGACAGCTGTTTGTGTAAAAAGAGAAGAGCTGGATGGTAGCTGGGAATACCGTTTTAAATACGATGCTTCAGCCGGAAATGTAACTGTAGAAAAGGGTTCTGCCTGTGTAAATGGCATTAGCTTAACCGTCGTAAATTCTCAGGCCGATGAGTTTTCGGTATTTATTATCCCTTATACTTTCGAACATACCAATTTACAGGAAGTTGAAGTTGGCGATACTGTAAATTTAGAGTTCGATATCATTGGCAAATATGTTGCCCGATTAATGAACCGGTAAGCTTTATTTTTTCTAGTAGTTTATTGTTGTAAATGACTGTTAAATAGTATTTTATTTAATTATTGGCGTTGTGCTAACGCTTAATTTTTCATAACAGTGCAGGATGGTTGGTTAAATAATATTTCTGATTATCGTATAGTTAAGACTAAAAAATTAACGCTAACCAATATGAACAAGAATTTCCGTACCTCAGGCACAATAGCTGCTCTTGCCTTAATCTTTTTATTTACTACAAATGTTTTAGCACAGAAAATTTCGGTAAAAGATTTAACTGTTGAGCATTTGGTAAATCCTTTTAGTATCGATCAGCCAAAACCCAGATTTAGCTGGAAGATGGTTTCTGATCTAAAAAATACCAGGCAGAGTAATTACGAAATCAGATTGGGTACGTCAGCCAGTATTGATAAAGTTTTGTGGAAAGCAAACGTAAACAACGATCAATCGGTTCTCATCGCCTATGATGGTCCCGGGCTATCCTCGAAAACTAAATATTACTGGCAGGTTAGGGTAAAAGACAACCACGGAAATGCATCTGCATGGTCACCTGTTCAGTTTTTTCAAACCGGTTTAAAACCTGAAGATTGGACGGCAAAATGGATTTCGGTAGCAGGAAAAGATACTTCCCTGGCCAGTCCTTTTTTCAGGAAAGAAATTAACCTCAAGAAAGAAGTAAAGTCGGCAATGGCTTACATCACTGCAAAAGGTTTGTATGAAGCCCATATTAACGGCGGCCGTGTTAGTGATGCTTATTTTGCACCAGGCTGGACAAGTTATAAAGACCATATTCAATACCAGGTTTATGATGTGAAGCAAGTACTAAAAAAGGGCGCGAATGTAATTGGCGTTTCACTAGGCGATGGCTGGTACAAAGGCCGCATTGGATTTAGTAATCAAAAACACTTTTACGGCGATACCAGAGCATTATTGTTGCAACTGGAAGTAGAATACACTGATGGAACCCGAGAAACCATCACTACCGATAATAGCTGGAAAACAGCTTATGGACCAATACTGGCCTCCAATATTTACGATGGCGAAACCTACGATGCCCGCTTAGAGCTCCGCGGCTGGAATAATACCGGCTTTAGAGAAAATGCTGCCTGGAAACCAGTGCAGGAACTGGCCAAGGGTACGGAAAAACTGGTTGGCATGAGCGGACCCCAGGTAAGCAAACACGAAACATTTAAAGCCTTAAAAATATTTAAAACCCCGAAAGGTGAGACCGTTGTCGATTTTGGGCAGAATTTAGTGGGTTGGGTCATGTTAAAAGCTAAAGGTGCTGCTGGTACTAAAATTACCATCAGCCATGCAGAAGTATTAACCAAAGAAGGAAACTTTTACACCACAAACCTCAGAAGCGCCAAACAACAAAACAATTATATTTTAAAAGGTGAAACTGAACAGGTATTCGAGCCACATTTTTCTTTTCAGGGGTTTAGGTATGTCAAAATAGATGGCTATCCTGGTGAACTGAAACTGGAAAACCTCACTGCAGTAGCGGTCTATTCCGATATGAAAACCAGTGGGAAATTCACGACCTCAAATCCTTTGCTCAATCAATTGCAACATAATATTAGCTGGGGACAGAAGGGGAATTTTGTTGATGTACCTACCGATTGTCCGCAAAGAGATGAACGTTTAGGCTGGACCGGTGATGCACAGGCCTTTGCCACAACTGCGGCATACAACATGGACGTATCGGCCTTTTTTACCAAATGGTTAAAAGATGTTTCGGCAGATCAGCTCCCTAATGGTAGTGTTCCTTTTGTGGTACCCAATGTGTTGAACCAGAATGATGCAGGTTCGGCAGGCTGGGCCGATGTAGCCACCATTATTCCGTGGGATATGTATGTTTCGTACGGAGATAAAGGCCTATTGGAAACACAATATGGTAGCATGAAAAAGTGGGTCGATTATATTTCTTCTGTAGCAAAAAATAACCTTTGGAATACAGGTTTCCACTTCGGCGACTGGTTGTTCTATCGCCCCAACGATGATAATGATGGCCGTGCTGCAGTGACGGATAAGTACATGATTGCCCAAACATTTTATGCGCATTCTACTCAGTTGCTTATAAATGCCGCAAAAGTATTGGGTAAAACAGATGATGTAAGCAAGTACAGCAGACTATTGGAGCAGATTAAAGCGGCTTATATGAAAGAAAACATGACGCCAAATGGAAAGCTGATCTCCAACACCCAAACCGCATATGTATTGGCCTTGCAGTTTGATATGCTGCCTGAAAATTTACGCGCACAGGCTGCACAAAGATTGGTAGATAACGTAAAAGATTACGGAAATCACCTGACCACAGGTTTTTTGGGTACACCATACCTTTGCCATGTATTGAGCCGCTTTGGGCACGAGAATGTAGCTTACGATCTGTTATTGCAGGAAAGTTATCCATCATGGTTATATCCGGTTAAAATGGGTGCAACGACCATTTGGGAGCGCTGGGATGGTATTAAACAGGATGGCTCTTTTCAAACGGCTGATATGAATTCTTTTAATCACTACGCTTACGGCGCTATTGGCGATTGGATGTATAAAAATATTGCCGGCATTAATCCGGTATCAGCACAACCAGGTTACAAAAACATTTTAATTGCACCAAGACCAGGCGGAAAATTAACCAACGCATCTGCAGAACTGGAAACCGTGTACGGTACCGTTAAATCTTCATGGACGATTGCCGATGGAGTTTTTAAACTAGACGTAACTGTGCCAGCCAATGCAACCGCCACCGTGGTATTGCCAAAAATCGATAAAAAAGAAGAAATAGGCTCAGGTAGCTATCATTTTGAATATAAATATTAATCGCTTAATATTGCAGCCTCGTTAAAGAGATTATATCAATATGATAGATTTTTGAGGAGTCGTCATTCCCAACTTGATTGGGAATCTTAATGCATTTAGTTTTAAGATTCCCGCCTGCGCGGGAATGACGACTTATTTAAATTGATAAAGTCTCCATCAGTTATTAAAAAAATAAATGTACAATAAAGAAGAAGCAGCCCGCCTGCGCCAACAGTTTTGGATCAGTTTCGGACAATATATGAAACCCGTGCCTTCGGCCAGTGGTTCAACCGTAAACTGGACGAACTACAAAACGGGGGTGAAGAATATCTTCTTTAAAATGGATGTTGACGGTAAAAAAGCTTTTATCAGCATTCAGCTATCACATCCCGATCCCGATATCAGGCATCTCATTTTCGAACAGTTTGAAGAATTTAAACGCTTGTTTACCAATACCGTAAACGAAGAATGGGAATGGATTAAAGATGCCACCGATGATTTCGGCAAAACCGTATCACAAATTTCAATCAGTATTACCGGGGTAAGCATATTTAATCAGCAGCACTGGCCCGAGCTGATTTCTTTTTTTAAACCCAGAATTATTGCCCTCGACGAATTTTGGGACAATGTAAAACCCGTTTTCGAAGATCTGGTTTAGTCAGTCAGGTTTAGCTGCGCTATCCTGTCTTTCGAAAATTTAATTTCTTCTTTATCGTCCATCAAACTGGGCCTGCTTTTTAAATACAGGTTATAATATTTAAGTGCATTTTTACCCTGTTTTAGGCGTGTATCGTAAAATACAGCAAGACGGTAATACAAGGTAGGGGTGGCTTTAAACTGCAGGCCTTTTTTGTAAGCGGCATTTGCCAGTGTGAGCTGATTGTTTTCTTCATAAACCAGTCCCAGTAAAGAGTAATAACTGGAAGTATTAGGCGAAATAGCCTCATCGATGGTTTTTCTGGTATAAACAGCTGCCTGCGGATAATCTTTTAAAGCCCGGTAACTCAGTGATGTGTAATATAAGGTCGCTTCATTCTCCATTGCTGCTTCTTCCAACAGTTTAAAAAGATCGATCGCTTTTTGATATTTTTTAGTGTAATAATAGGCTTTTGCTACATCTTTTATTACCCCAGCATCGGCAGCATCTTTCAACAATTTCTCACCTGAAGTAATCACTTCACCATATTTTTTAAGCTGGTTGGCAATGGGAAGTTTCGCCCTTTGCAGCACCAGGTTATCACTGTCTCCCTTAATGGCTATATCGAGCACCTGATAAGCTTTTTCGTATTGCTGATAAGCGGAATGCTCTTCAGCCAGATCAGTAGCCACATCACCTTCTAAAGGGTTGATCTGATTGGCCTTTAACAAGTATTTGAGCTTTAAAGAATCTTTTGGCAAAGTGTAAAGGTTCGCCAGCAGTTTATATACATTAAAATTATTGCTGTCTATTTTTACAATTTGACCGTAATAGAGTTTGGCCCTTTCGGTATTTCCCCGTTTGGTATTAATACTACCCAGACTGAAAAGGGTAGGGAGGTGCTGTGGCTGTAGTGTATAGGCTTTGCTGTAAAATTTTTCGGCTTCTACATTATTGCCGGCCATTAAAAAACAATAGCCAATCTGGCTGAGGGTTTTAAAATCATTCACCTCTTCTCCATAAATACCTTTAAGATACTGAGCAGCATCGGCATAACGCTGAGTCTGATAAAAATCAAAAAGTTTTTCCTTATCAACAGTGGTTGCATTTTGCGCGTAACCTGCTAAACTTAAACCAAATAAAACCAATAGTGTAAGGCGCTTTTTCATAACAGCTAATTTTAAACTAATTTATTAGTTGTTTTTGTCAATTCCAAATCTCTTTGTTAAAATATCGGGGTAATAAAACAAAATAAAGGCTAAGGGGTTTATAAGGAATAGTTTAACTAAAAATAAGAACCTATGAATACTTTAAAGAAGTTTGAATTAATGGAAAAGATCGTGCGTGAATTGGAAGATTTGCAAAACTCTCAGCAGGCACTTATTCAGAAAATTGGTAAAATTGAAGTAGATAATATCGAATTGGGCGATAGCCGCCTGGAAAAAGATTTACCAGATATTCATCAAAATTTAGCCGATAACTTAGATACTATTTCGGGAATTTTAGATTACTTTGCAGGTAAAACACAAAACTTTGGTGATAAAAACAATGTTGAGGCTTTAAAAGAACAAGAAGCCATTAACAATGCCACCAGCTAAAATTAATCGCATATGAAATTTTTATCTTTAACCGTTGCCTTTTTGCTTGTTGGTTTATTTGCCAGCGCACAGGTACTGCCATCTTTCCAGCTAGGCATTAAAGCTGGTGCAAATTTTTCGAAATTTGATAGTGAAAACACTTTTAACAGTAATAACCGTGCAGGCTTTTATGGTGGTCTTTGGGCCAGGGTAGGTGCAGCAGGGGTTTACTTTCAGCCGGAGCTTTATGTGTCGGGGAAAAAAGCAGATTTAGTAAGTGAGTCAACGGGTGAGGTAAATAAAGTGCGTTTTACAAGTTTAGACGTGCCTTTATTGGTGGGTACCAAGTTTGGTGCTGCCGGCATTGGACTTCGTTTAAATACCGGACCGATGTTTTCGCTAATATTAGATGAAAACCAGAGTTTTGGTCAGGCTGCAGGAAGTGTTTTCAAAGCCGACTTTAAAAATCAAGCTATGGCCTGGCAGTTTGGTGCAGGTTTAGACCTTAAAAAATTAAGTTTTGATGCACGTTACGAACTGGGTTTATCAAAAATCAATAAATCAGGTTATCCTGGTACTAAGTTAAACATATTTACAGTGGGCTTAGGTTATAGGATTTTGTAATCTTAGTTGATTATTCCCAGGATACGTCACCCTGAATTCATTTCAGGGTCTTTAGATTAAAAAGATGCTGAACCAAGTTCAGCAAGACGATTATAATTAAGCGAACTCAATAAAGAAGAGGCAGATGAATTAAATTTATCTGCCTTTCTTTTTATTCCTCTTTTTCCAATTCAACCTCTGTGAGCTCGTAGGCAAACGATCCGTTTTTTGGTATAATAGGTGTGGCCCTGCCCACGCTCAATGCCTTAATAAATGAGGCGCCGAAATAAAATATCAATGAAGAGTAAAATACAAAAAGCATAATTACGATAATCGATCCGGCCGATCCGTAAATATTACTGATGTTACTCAATGGCAATAAAATCCTTAAAATATACTTTCCTGCGGTAAAAAGGCATCCGGTTAACAAACCTCCTGAAATTGCTGCCCGCCAGGTAGGCCGTCCATTGGTTAAATACCTGAAAAGGATGGTAAACCAGGTGGTTACAATCAGCACAAATACAAACTGATTAATGATGGAAGTTAACACCAGGCCGAAAGATGGTGCGCCATTTTTTAAATAGGCACCAATATAAGCCTGCACACTATCGGCCAGTAAACCGATAAAAAATAATATCCCCGCCAATAAGATGATGGTAACCGATATGGCTCTCGATTTAAGCGTATTGATGATTCCTTTTTTATCTTTTTGGCCTATATTCCAGATCTGCTCCAGCGAGTTTTTAATCACATTGAACAGGGTGGTGGCTACAAAAAGGAAAAAAATAAAACTAAACAAGGTAACGTACCAGGCCTGATCGATACCGCGAATGTTTCTTAAGGTCGTTCTGATCTGTAAAATACTCTCATTGTCGAGAATACTGGCCAAACGTTCGAAGAGGTGGGTAGCCAATAATCTTCGATCGGTAAACATCCCGAAAAGCCTGATCAGGATAATTAATATTGGGGGTAAGGCGAAATTGGTGAAAAAAGCAGTAGCACCGGCCAGACGTAAGGGATCATTCTGCTGAAATAAATTAAATGCTTTTCTTATGGTTGAGAAAAAAAACTTCAGATCTTCTGTTATCGATGGCATCACTCCTGCGTTAAACTCAAAAGGCCGAAAATAGTAAAAATACTTTATTCAGCCTTTTTTATGCGTGTAAAGATTCTAGTTTGTTTTGGTGAAAACCAGCAAGGTTTTATCGCCATTTAACAGATATAGCTTATTATCAGTTATTTTTGCGCTATTCACCTGATTAAGGGCATGTAAATAGGCGCGTTCTGCAGCATCAGTTTCCTGACAGAACATTTTTGTGCCGAAAACATTTTTAACGGTTATTTTATTATCTGCAATTTCTCCCTGTCCGCCATAGTTGTTACAGAACGATTTTCCGCTGATCCTCAAACTATCAGCAAAGTTTAGCGTTGCTTTTGCAGCTGTGGGCAAAGTTAAGCCAGGTAGTTCGCTTAACTCCCATTTGGTATTGGTAAAGCTTGCCGGATCTAATTTTTCTTTACAAGAACTCAATAATAAGATCAGCATTCCGCAGAAGATAAGGTGTTTCATAATACGAGGTTTAAATGATTTCCTTTGTAGCATCAAAAACTAAACCATAAAAAGAAAAAATTGCCTTTTGATTAAAGCGAAACTGATTTCTCCATCTTCATCCAATGGTGTTTTATGCCATCGTAATCGAAAAGATTGATCTTCTTTAAACCAACTTTTTCCAAAACATGGATAGAACCGAGGTTTCTGATATCTGCTATACCAAAAATCTCATAGAGATTGAGTTCATTAAAACCATAGTCTCTTGCCGCGATCGCAGTCTCTGTAGCATAACCTTTTCCCCAAAAACGTTTGCTAAACCGATAACCCAGATCGTAGTAATCAATATGGTTATTGGTAAATTCTTTAATCAATTTTAAGCCCGACCAACCCACAAAATTACCTGTTGCTTTTTCAATTACCGCCCATCTGCCAATGCCATTTTCTGTGTATTGTTTTCTGATAAATTCGATATCGGCTATACTCTGTGCGATAGATTTTAACGGTTTATTGCCCAGATAAAGATGCACCTCGGGGTCACCATCCATTTCAAACATACCTTCGGCATCTGCCGGTATTAATTCGCGCAAAATTAAACGTTCCGTTTCAGCAAAAATCTTCATGGCCAGTTTTGGTCTTATCCTTCAAAATTAGGATAATTTGCCAATTTTACTTTAGGCTATCTTCGTAAATTGGTCCATATATACTGGGCACTTTATTTCCGGTAGCACGTAAATAAACAATCATTTCACCACGGTGGTGGTAGATGTGGTTCATTAAAAAGCCCCGCACGACCTGAATCCTCGGCATGGGTTCGAGAACAGTTTTGCCTCCGGCGGTCATCTTCCAGTCTTCGAACATGCTTTCGTCGGTTGCCGATTCGATACTTTCTTTTGCCCGGCCAAAAGCACGTTCAAATTTGCCAATAATGTTGTCGATATTGCTGGTGTCGACTTCGTCGCGCTGGTAGGTATCCATATTAAACTCATTGCCATGGAAAGTACCCGGGTACCAATCGTAAATTTCGGCAATGTGCGTGGCCAGCTGGGCTGTAGTCCACGAGTGCGCAGAGGGTTTAAAATCTAAGGCACTGTTGGGTATTGCTTTTAAAAGTTTGCGGGTGCTTTCTACCTCATGAAGAAATTCACCTAAAAGAGATTTAACTATCATCGTTTTATTTTTCTAATGACCGCGAAACAAAATGTTACTTAGTAAATAAGCTAAAGCGTCTTTTGGTTTTAAAAAAACGCAGATCTACCTATTTTTCAACCTTTAAGATTGAAAAGGACTTGCCGCAAGTGGCGTGTTCGGTTTTCTTTTCAGAATGAATGCGGCGATTAATGAAACCAATATACCAACAGGTAAAATTTCCAGGTAGGTAAACAAAATAACCATTACCGGATTTTTATACAATTTTTGATTAACCGCAAGCTCTTTGGCTTTTTCAGCAAGTTTTGCTGCCGATGCACCACTGGCTTTAGCTTCTCTCATGGCCTGAGCAACATATCTATCCATAAAATCTGGCATAAATACATAATAATCAACCAGCCATACCAAAACGTAAATGGTGGAGGCGATCAGGCTGATGTATAATCCGATTTTAAAAGCTTTACCAAAAGTGATCAGGCCATCGTTATACTTATCACGGTAGTTTTTGATGCCCACAAAAATAAAGGAGAAGGCCAGCACCATAGAAGCGTAGCCGATAAGCATGCTGTGTTCCAGGCTCGGGTCGCTGTAACATCTGGCCATAGAAAGTACCATTAAAACAGAGACAATTAAGCCAGCGATCAATCCGAATACAATTACGTTCTTTTTCATCAGTATATAGTTTGTTTTTTAATTGTAATGAAGCTATCATGAGTACTATTCATGTCTGTCTGTGAGCGTTTGCTCATGATGGTTTCATTTGTTTATAATTAAGAGATTAGACCACAAAATTGCTCCCATTATTTGTTTTAACCCTCATACTTTAGGGTGATTTTTAAAAAATAGCGCTATTTTAATACTTAAGTACGAGTTGTTTAAGGGATGATGCTGAGTTTTTTAGCCATTTCTATGGCTTGTGTTCTGCGCTTTACTTCTAGTTTTTCGAAAAGCCTGGCATTGTGTGTTTTGATGGTATTTAGCGAAACGAATAACTTTAATGCAATTTCCTGGTTGCTCAATCCTGCTGCCATCAATTGTAAAACTTCTAATTCTCTTTTACTGATATTAAGCCTGATGAGTTCTTTTTCGTTAAGGATAAATGTTCCCCGTTCGGTAAAAATCTCCTTTTCAATTAATATGGTTTTAGGTTTGGTTAATTTAAGCGCCAGCCATATACCCAAAGCAGTAAAAATAACTGCTATTGAACCCGCATAAATTTCGAAGGCATGGTTAATAATGATAAAACGAAGCTCAAGCCACTTTAATAAAAAAAGTAAAACAGCCAAAAAAACGCCATAAAGGATAATGCTTTTGTTTTTAACCAGAAAATTCGAAATGCCTGCCATGGGGATAATCCTTTAATCAAAAATAAGGAATTTTGCCAGAAGACGAACGTCTAATCTTATCATAGCAAAGCCGAGCTGCAGAAGTTAAAATGCAACTGATTCATTTTGAATTATTTTTTTCAATTGATGCGGTAATTTTCTGGTGACTTTGATAACAGAAAAGCAATAAAGATTATAAATTAGCGAAAAATATATAAATAGCTATACTCATGAAAATTACGCTTTATGCACTCTTACTTTCCGTTGTTTTATTTGGCTGCGGTAAATCAGAAAAAACCTACAAAGCCAGAACATTTGCTGCAACTGACGATTTTAATGTTTTTCCGAAATCGAAGAAAAATGTCCTGACTATCGTAAAAACAGATTCAGGTGCTGTGACTACAGCCGATCGTTTCGCTATTCAATACAAGGATACCACGATTATTGTTGATGACGCGCCAAATGCTGCTGCACAGAAATTTATTGTTGCATCATTCATCAATACACAAAAAACTGCCGTATTGGTTCAGGTAGCAAACGAAACCGGAAAAATGGCGCCGTTTTATATCATTGCTGTTAATGATGGAAAAACCGAAGTGGTAAGTCTGAACAAGCCATCAAAAGGTGCTGAAGATAAAAAATATACAAATGGCTTAGAGGAATTAACCCGTAGCAATATTTTGGTTAATAACGATTTCTTTATCACAACGATCAATTCGAGGGTTTATCCGGTTAAAAGACAAAATCCTGATGAACGTATCCAGGGGAAATTTTTTATGTATTCCAGCGATAAAACAACATTAGCCTTTTTAACCGCTAATTCTTTGTACCAGGTAAATACGGCAACAGGCGAAACTTTTAACCTGCCATTACCAGCAGCATTAATCAATGAACCTGAAACCCTTGTTGGAAATATTCAAAGAGATTATACCTGGGTAGTAAATGCAAATGGTACTTCTTTTTTAAAGAAAGGTGCTGATGACGACCGCATTGTAGATATTAAAGAGTTTAACCACTAATCTAACTGCCATAGTATCTTAAGAACAGATAACAATGAGCTTTTACAACAGGTACAAAAATGGAGAAACGCATCGTGTTTATACAGACATTGAAAAACTAGGAGAAGAGGCATTTTCTCCTAGTTATTATGCTGACGTTGAAAAAGTATTGATTGAAACCTTTCAAAGGGTTAGGTTCAATCTTGAGATTATCTACCAAGAACTTAAAAATATTGATTACGTTTTCTGGAAAGATAAATCGGGAAATGACGAAGCATTATTAAAGCCATTCTCAGATACAGACGAGCTACTTGATATATTGGAGCGAAACATTGAGCCAATCGGAAAGTTACCGATATCAATGAAAATGTTCTATCAGATTGTAGGTTCCTGCAATTTTGCATGGAATTATCAAAGAGATCCAAACATTCTATGGGAGATGTCAGATGCTATCCAGATAGCCCCTTTAACAGATTGTGTTTCACAGGTAACCAATAAATATTGGTTGGAAGAAATGGAAGAATATATTCAAGATGACGATTTTGGTTTTGCTTTTCTGGATCTTTCGGCTGATGATCTTCATAAGGATAACGTTAGTGGGGGAGCACCATATGCTTTGCAGTTAAATAAGGGGAAAAGTATTGATAGTCAGTTTTTAAATGAACCTAATGAGACAACATTTATCAACTATTTGAGAATTTGCTTCGAGAGTTGTGGATTCCCCGGTATGACTTATGCTGATAATAAAGTGTTTCAAGAATTTTATGATAAAGTAAAGCCTCAATTGCAAAAAATATAAGCTTGCAATAAAATTGGTTTATGAATACACAAGTCATGGTGTCCTTAAGGTCGTTAAAGTTTTAAGTGGTTTTAATCGCCAGGACTAAACTACCATTGTTCTAAAGGTGAGGTTTATCCTTGGTTTACTTACTTTTTTCGTTGGCGGAAGGCGGTGCAGCCAGTTCGTTTGCGTTTCATCTTTCATCACCAATAAACTTCCATTTTCTAAAAATAAGGTTACGGTTTCTTTAGTTTGTTTGTGTTTGAAAAGAAATCTTCGCTCGGCACCGAAACTGAGTGATGCAATGGCCGAATCTTTTGCTAAAGCCTTTTCATCATCGCTATGGTAGGCCATTCCTTCATCACCGTTGTGGTATAAATTAAGCAAACAAGAGTTAAAAGTAGTACCTGTTTGCTCCTCTGAGATTTTTTTTAAATCCAGTAATTCCTTTGTCCATGGTAAGGCCATTTTCGATTTATTGGAGTAGGTATAGGAATAGGCTTCATCTCCATACCAGGCTACTTTTCTTTTGGTAATAATGTGTTTGCCCATAATAAAAGCTTCGTCATTCTTCCATTCAATGGTACTCATCAGCGCCTCGAAATAATGATCGGCTTCTGATATTGTGAATAATTTGCCATAGTAATTTACGGTGCCGCCATATGGGAGCAGATTTTGATTAATATCTATTGTGGTGTTGAATAAATCCATTGTTTGTATGCTGTTTTTAAGCAATGCCCGCAGGGGCGGTAGCCATGTTGAAGTACTTCTTCTACAGAACGGAAAAATACACGGTTTTCTTTCTTCATCCGTTTTCCCGAGCTGCATTTAAGTAACCCGTAAATCTTCAATCTGGCATTTCCGCCTAGGCAAATAGCTTTGCTTCTCAAATACTTTTTTAGTTCTTCCGTTGAAATATCGACATGTTTGATCATACAGGGCTAAACATTTGTTTTTGCTGCTTCCCAACCAATCATGGCCGTTTTTCGGTTTAGCCCCCAATGGTAACCGCCCAATGCACCGCTTGATTGTATAACCCGGTGGCAGGGAATGAGAAAGGCTACGGGATTATCGCCAATGGCCGTACCTACCGCTCTGGATGCATTAGGATTATGCAATTGTTTGGCAATGTTGCCATAGGTGGCCAATTTACCCATAGGTATTTTTAGCAAGGCTTCCCAAACTTTTAACTGGAAATCCGTCCCTTTTAAATGTAGTTTAATCTGGTGCAGTTTGCTCCAGTCGTGACTGAAAATGTATAACGCATTTTGCTGTTCTTTATCCAGTATCTGCTGATATTGAGCGGATGGGAATTGGCGTTGCAGATTTGCTAAAGCAATCTTTTCATCATCGTAAAAAGCGATATGGCAGATTCCTTTTGAAGTGCTGGCTACGATAATGTTGCCGAACGGACTTTCTGCAAAACTATAATTGATATGAAGGTTTTCACCGCCGTTTTTATATTCTCCAGGTGTCATCCCTTCGATGTTTACAAAAAGATCGTGCAGTCTGCTGGTTCCTGATAGGCCGGTTTCTAATGCGGTATCGAATAAACTTTGGTTTTCTTTCAGCATTTCTTTGGCATAACCAATGCTAATGTATTGCAAAAAACGTTTGGGCGTAGTGCCTGCCCATTCGCTAAATAATCTTTGGAAATGAAAGGGGCTTAAATTTACTTTCTCTGCAATTTCTTCTAAACCAGGCTGTGTTTTAAAATTCGCCTTGATGTAGTTTATGGCTTCTGCTATCCGGTTGAAATTGATTTCTTCTTGTGCTTTCATGATCTTGAATAATTTATATCCAAAAGTAGTTTGGAAAGAAAAGGTAAACTACCCGAAACTTGCTAAGTTTAACCGTGATTTTAAAACCCGGTTTATTTAATTTCATTTCCAATTAATTTTTTCGCCCTCGCAAGATCGGTATTTCCATTGAGGTCTATCTCAATAAAATATGGTACCTGCCATTGCTGGGTTTTTTCGGCCTGTTTATTTGTTGGCGTATCCCAGGGAGGGTAAACCCTAATCCCGCTTTTACCTTCTACTCCATTTTTGGTAATCATTTTATGTGCTACCAATATGGTTTTTGGAAAAATAAACTGGCCAGCTTGGCCAGCGCTTTTCGCTGATATTATTAACAGGTCGAATTCATCCTGATCGTTAAAAGGTGTTGTAATGCCTGCTTCATTGCGCTTCCATATGGTTACAAATTGTCCGGTTTTAGTTGGGGTGATTTTCGAAAGGCGGTGTCTGATTTTTAAACCGTTTAATTCAAAGGCACAGGCTGCATATGCCTGACTTTCATTTTCTAATTGTAAGTTATTTATTTGATAACCCAAAGGACTATAAACTAAATTGGATGCCGTTAGTAATATCGATGGTAATTGGTTTATGGCACTTTCTTTTGGAGGCATATTGACTGGTAAAATAGGAGGCGAAAGAAATTGGGCGAAAATAAAGACTTTTTATCTCAATAACTTTTAGTGTTATTAACAAATCTGGCATTATTGTCCTTCGATCGATCTCCCGATGATGGGTTTAAATGCTTGTTGTTATCGTTTATCATAAGCTGATAAAGCTAACCATCTCCTCCTGAATAAAAAAATCATATGCTTAGCCTTCTGCAAATTTTGGGTGATTAAATCTGATCAATGAATTGTGTAATGGCTATTCATTTTCCACCTGATCGCACAGATTGCGCGACGTAAATTACAAATCAACGCTTTTCTGCGAAATTTGCGGGATAGGCACGAGTAAGCGAAAGTGTTTTAAATTAGACTAGCCAAAGCTTTTCTTCCCTTTTTACCAACAAGTATCTGTCATCGTTTAAAATCAGATAACCATATTCATAGCAGAAAATGTAGGTGTTCCCATTATGGGTTTCATAACTATAGGTATGGTATTCAAAATTAAAGCCTGCCGTAATTAGCTTTTTACGGGTAATCTTGGTTTTTCCAGTCGGATTCAGACCAGCAAGTATCGCACGATTCTTTTTTAATATGCTATTTACCCGTTTGATCACAAGATTGTCTTCAACCTTTAAACGATTGTTGTAATTGTTGCGACAAGCGTCGTCGCAGTATTTTTTATCGGCCCTTCCTCTAATCAGGGTTCCGCAGTCTAAACATAAACGTTCCATAATAATTTCTTTTTTATTATGGGATGATGACCTAATTTATAAAATAAAACGATGGAATAAAAAAAATATAAAACATCTCCTAGAGGCTTTAAACGCATGTTTTCCGTGTATAAACGTTTATAAACGACTATAAATGTTTACAATCCGACTAATTTTTGATTCTCGTGGCAATTTTGTTCTGTCAGTTGTCGTGGTGACCGCTGTTCGTTAAACATTTAGAAACTTAAAATTTAAAGATCATGGAAAGTGCAGTTAACAAAGTAGTATTGAGCGGATTTGCCGGAGCAGATGCAGATGTAAAGACTTTTGGAAATCAAAAATTAGCGAGGGTTAACCTTGCGATAAATGAAACCTACAAAAATGCTGCGGGTGAAGAAGTTAAAAAAGTACAATGGTTTAATTTAATTTTTTGGAACGCAAAAGCAGATTTGGCCGAAGCCCAGATTAAAAAAGGTACAGGATTAACTGTAGAAGGCAGATTACAGGCAAATAATTATGATGGTAAGGACGGGAAAAAACGTTATGCCGTAGAAATCGTAGTTGGTGATGTAGTAATTAGGGAAAATGAAAAACAAGCTGCCTTTTAGCTTACGAAAAAATCGCATCATGTAAATTTGATTTATGTGATGCGATTTAAAATTACAATTTAATAGATAAGCCTGTGTAAAAATTAATTCCTGCAGCCGGGTTAAAATACCGTCCATTTGCGGCGTTTAAATCGTTGCCCAAACTGTAATTAACATTTAAGAGATTGTTTAAACCTGCAAATAAATCAAGGCGAGTGTTACCTAACCTTAGGTTTTTTATTCCAGCTTTTACTTCCAGCAGATGGTATCTTTTAGAAAAAGCGGTATTGGCATCATTTAGCGGAATAGCTGAGGTATAGTTGTGCTGGGCAAAGAGGTAAAATTCTTTCCAGAAGTTAAATTCGAGACTATTCACCCAGATATTTTTTGGAACACCGGTAAGCTGATTACCCGCATAATTGTTAGTGCCGCTTACAAAATCTTCAAATTTAAATTGGCTCCAGGTATAATTGCTCCTGAGTTGTAATCCGGTTAACCATGAATTATTGTTTTTGATAATCCATAAGGCTGTTTCCAGTTCTATGCCTTCTTGTTTTGTCCCGCCTGCATTGATGAAATATTCAGTGTCATTTTGATTTAGCCTTCTTACAATGGCATTTTTTAACTGATAATGGAATACATTCCCGTTGGCATAAAAACGGTTATCCGCTGTTTTATACCTTAAGCCCAGTTCATAATTCCAGCCTGACTCAGCCTGAAGGTTATTATTGATGTTATTATCAGACGATCTTACCTCTGCGATAGTAGGTGTCGAATAACCTTTACTTACCGAGGCCCTAATCGATAGATCATTTGAAATTAAGTAAGATAGCGCAGCCTTTGGCATAAACTGCGTATTAAATTTACGCTCTTTTGTCGCAATGACTGCAGGGAAGTAACTTTCATAGTTGTAGCCAAAAAAGTTTAAACTTGAAGCAAGTTCGATCAGGAATTTATTGGTGATATCGAAGTTTAACCTGATGTAAGCAAAATCCTGACTGGCTTTTAAGCGATCTGAAGCTTGCATGGCAGTAGCTTCACCGCCATTATTATTAAAGTTTTTAATCTGACTTTTGGTGGCAGCGCTTTCTAACCCAATTTGCGCATTAAATTTAATGTTTTCTTTGGCCTGCGCATATTCTAAAAATGTTCTGAACCCGAGCGTACTTTCGTAGCGCTTTTCGTAATTGGTTATAAAGGGGTTCTTGAAGTCGGTATAAGAGGTGAATAAAGCAATAACATGTTTTAACTGCCTGTTAATCTGATAGGAATTAGCTATTCCCCCGAAAATGGTTTTATTGTAAATGGCAGCTTGCTGCGAAATGGCTCCAGGTAAGGTTGCTGTTGCCGGACGGGCCAGTTTAGGATCCTGATCTAATTGTGCAGCCGTTAATCCACCTGGTGTTTCGTAATTTAAATCGCTGTAAAAAGCAAAAGCCTTTAAACTGCCTGCATTGCTATAATTCCATTGCTGCAAAGTTTGAAAATACTTTCTGTCCATTGCACTGTTTTGCCGATATCCGTCACTTCGCTGATAGGCTTCGCTAAAACTGAAACTGTACTTTTTATATTGCTGTTTGATGGATGCTGTTTGATGAAAGAGACCATAGGAACCTCCAATCGCTGAAATATTAATTTCATTGTGATTCATGGCGGGCGGATTAATCAAAATCGCACCGCCTGTGTTTGCACCAAAAATACTGGCTTCAGGCCCCTTGTAAATTTCCATCATACCTACTGCAGAAACGTCTAAGGCATTGAGGTAGGTATTTCCACCTGCATCAGTTAGTGGGAAATCATCAATGTAAATTTTAATATTTCGGATGCCAAAAGGAGAGCGTAATAAGCTCCCACGGAGCGATAGGCGATAGCTACCTGGCGAACGTTCTTCCATTCTTACACCAGGAACAATATTTAAAGTGCTCACTAAGGAGCTGCTCTGCTGATTTGCGATTAAATTGCTGTCAATCAAATTTACAGCTGATACCGATCTTAATAAAGAATGCGAATTGTAATAACCTTTAACGGTAACTTCTTCAAGTTTTTTTACGGAATCAGGTTTAAGGACCTGCGCAAAGCCAGTAAGTGAAAGAAGGATAAACAGTAAGGTAAAGTTCGATTTCAAAGGGGAAAGGGATTAATAGTTTAGCCACAAATCGGCAGATAAATTTACTGCATATTCTGCTAATCTGTGGCTAATTGATAAACTATTTTGCTGCTACTTTCCAGATTGTACCACTCACATCGTCGGCTAGCAATAAGGCGCCATCTGGTGTTAGGGTAACGCCAACCGGACGGCCATAAACTTCTGCCTTATCCTGATCGGCGATAAAACCAGTTAAAAAATCCTCGGGTTTTCCAATTGGTTTGCCATCTTTAAAAGGTACAAATGTTACTTTATAGCCAGAAATTACCGACCTGTTCCATGAGCCATGTTGACCAATAAATGCACCACCCTGATATTTTTGCGGAAATTTAGTGCCTTTGTAAAAAGCTAATCCTAAAGAAGCGGTATGTGCGCCTACGGCAACATCAGGAGCTATAGTTTTTTTAACCAACTCCGGGTTTTTACCTTTTAAACGGGGATCTTCATTTTGTCCAAAATAAGCGTACGGCCAGCCATAAAAAGCACCTGGTTTAACACTGGTAATATAATCTGGTACCAAATCGTCGCCTAATCCGTCGCGCTCGTTAACAGCTGTCCAAAGCATATTCGTTGATGGAGCCCAATCTATTCCCACAGGATTTCGCAAACCACTGGCATAAATGTTTTCTCCGGTCCCGTCGGGGTTTATTTCTAATATATTGGCCCGTCTTACTTCATTTTCCATTCCATTTTCGCCAACGTTGCTGCCTGATCCAACGGTAATATAAATTTTGCTTTTATCTGCATTGGTAATTAGATTTCTAGTCCAATGATTGTTGTATCCACCGGCGGGTAGGCTTAGGATTTTTTTTCCTGTAGCGGTGATTTTAGTGTCGCCGGTTTTATATGGATATTGCCATAAGCCATCGGTATTGGCTACGTAAAATGAATTACCAATAATCAGCATTCCGAAAGGTTGATTAAGACCATTCAAAAATGTAGTAACGGTTTCAGGCTTGCCATCTTTATTTTCATCCCGGTATAAGAGAATGGTATTGGCACTTTTTCCTGGTACTTCTGATTTTGCTTTGCCTGTTATGGTATTGGCAACTGCTTCTACAGTGCTTCTTTCCGAATTAGAAAGCGCCACCAATACATCGCCATTTGGGGCAATATAAGTATGGCGTGGACTTTTAATGTTCGAAGCAAATTTGGTTACCACAAAACCTTCAGGAGCAATAGGGGTTTTACCTTCTGGCCAACCGATAACTTTGCTAAATTTGCTTTTGGCTGCATTGGTATCGGGTGCGGGCAAATCTACAGCGCCATTTTTAGTCGTAACGGTTGTATCTTCTCCCTGTTTTTGTGAATTAGAATTGGATTGACATCCAAAAAGGACCGCAGTAGAAAGCATTGATGCGTAAAAAATATTGTTTTTCATGTTAACCGGTTTTTGATTAAGAACTTATCTCAAAAAATATAACATCGAAAACGGAGAGAAGTTTTTAGCCAGGGCAAAATTGCCACAACCCTAAAACCGTAAAAGGAAAGTACCCTGTGAGTACCTTCCTGGAGAGCGCATATTATTTTCCCTGGCGTGATGCGATGAGGATTAACAGGGAAGTACTATTATATAATCTTTTAAAATTGAAATATTACTTCACAACGAAAATCTGACCACAGACAAGATGATTTACTTTTAAGTTAGTAGGAGTGGAGAAAAGGAAGTTGAGCATAATTTCGAGTTGTTAATTTGAAAAGCGATTCGTTAAAACTAAATTACAGTATTACACCTAATTTTTTAGTTAAATTTTGTTAAATCGTTTCGCAGCTTAAAGCCGGATTATTTCTGGTCTTTATTTAACCAGATTTTCCTGTAATTTTTTCTCGATGTCTTTGGCGTTTAATATCAGTGCAGAGAATTGTGGGTCTGATTTTACCAGTAAAAACTTTCCGTTCGGAAGGATGATTGCTGAGGTTCCACACGAAGTGGCCTCTTTAAATAATAATTTCTTAAGAAAGCCCGAATCGGTTTCTATCTCTAAACCTTTCGATTTAATCGGACTGAAACTTTTTCCTACCTCACGGTATTGGTAAATGGCAACTTTTGGCCTCGCCTCGGCTTTTTCGAGAATGTTTTTCTGAAAGGCCCACCTTACATTGTTCAGGAACTCTGGGTTCTGATAACTAAGGTCTTTCCAGCAGTCGTCTTTATTGAAATCGTATTTAATGATAATGGTATCTTTTAAAGCAAGCCTTTGGTTTTCTTTTAAAAAAAGATGCAGGGAATCTACCTGTAAATCGGTTAATGTTCCTGCCTGATAGCGCTTAGTTTCATCCAGATATAGTTTTGGTGAACAGCTATATGTCGCAATAGCAATAACAATTAAGGCAAATAACTGCAGTTTGATTTTGTTAAGGTTTTTCATTTGTGTGAGCATTAAAGTTGAATTCTCCTGGTTAAATTTAGTCATTCAGCCAGGAAAATTCTTAAGACATAAATTTATAACTAAAATTTAAGTCTTAAACTGTTTTGATATTTTTTTATAATATTATCACTTAACCTTTTAATATTTTGGTTTTTTCGGCATCAAATTCTTCCTGTGATAAAATACCGGCATCCAATAATTCTTTCAGATCTAACAGTGCCTGTTTTTTTGATGTGATATCATTTTTAGCTGGTTCTGCACTGTTTTCAGCAGGTGCTGCACCCTTGATTGGCTGATTAGAAATGTTTGAGGGGCCAAATTGTAACAAGAGTTCGGTAATTTCATTAAAACCCTTAATGTTAGAATAATCTATTGCTTTTTGTTCCTTTACATTTACAATGGTAGGGTCTGCTGATTTTTCGAGTAAAAATTTTACCGCATCTTTTTTACCATTGGCAGCCGAGTAATGTAAGGCGGTATTCCCGCTTTCATCCTGGATATTAACATTGGCACCTTTTTCTGTTAATAGCTTTAACATACTTAAATGTCCGCTTTTGGCGGCTACATGTAACATGCTTTCGCCGCCGTAGTTGTAATTATTATCGAAAGAGAAGCTGGCCGATATGGAAATGTTATTGGCGGTTTCTACCCATTCTAAATACGAATACATCGAATCATCCTTACCCGAGAGTGGTTTTGCATAGTTTACATCTACCCCATGGCTTAGAAATAAATCGACAATTTCTTTCTGGTTATTGGCGCAGGCATACCAAATGGGAGATAAACCATCTTTTGAAGAAACAAATACATCTGCACCTTTTTCTACCAATATTTTGGTTAACATCCGGTTGGCATCATAACAGGCAATTAATAAGGCCGATTCTCCGGCGTGATTAACATGGTTGATATTTCCACCCTTATCGAGAATAAGCTCAACCATAGGTGTGTTTTTAGATTTAACCGCAAAAATTAATGGTGAATCGCCGTGTTTATTGGTGGTGTTGATGTTGGCGCCAAATTCCAGTAATTTTTGAACAACTTCCTTATTCCTCCAGCTTGCCGCAATAAGCAAAGGGGTTTCTGCCTCGTTATTTTCACCATCCACTTCAAGGCCTTGATCGATCAGTTTTTCCAATACTTCAATTTGTCCGCTTTGAGCGGTGAGGTGTAATAAACTATTGCCTTTAAAATCTTTAATATCCACCCTTGCACCTTTATCCAGAAGAAACAATGCGGTTTGTTTCTGTTTTTGTAAACAGGCAAAGTAAAAAGGTGTTTCGCCGGCATGATCTTCATAATCTAAAGCTGCCCCACGATCTATTAAAATCTGCACGAGGTCTAAATATCCACGATGGGCAGCATAGTGAAGTGCTGTTCTGCCTTTTTCATCTGTATACCCTACCTCTACCTCTTGGTTGGCCAATAAAAGTTCGGCTATTTTGCGCTTGCCGCTCTCGCAGGCAATAATAAATGACATCGACATATCTTAAGATTGTTTCATGAGCAGTTCAACTGTTTTTATTTTCAGGTTATCATCAGCGGCCAGCATCAGTGCGCTTTGATCCTGATCATTTGTAACCGCAATATCTGCACCGTTTTCGAGCAGGAGTTTTACTTTTCGGTAAGTTTCTTTTGCTTTTTCTGCTTCGTAGTTTACATTGTAGGCACAAACCTTATGCAGCAGGGTATTCCCTTCATTATCTGTTCTGTTCACATCTACTTGCCCGCTTTCTAAAACGGCCTGTAAAATATCAGCCTGTTTTTCGGCAATGATATCCAAGGGAGTCGTGTCAGCGCCATACCAGGTACTGGCCTGATATAAATCGGCGCCGTCTTCAATCAGTTTTTTAAGGAAGTTGATGCCACTTTCACTATTCGACATCATCCGCACGTATTCGAATAAAAGTGTTTCGCCGTTTTTATTGATCTGATCGAAAGCTGGTGTGGCATAATTACGCAACGTATCGTATATTTTTTCGCTCTGCAAATGTGCCACTGCATAAAAGAAGGCTGAATTTCCATCACGGTCGGTATGATTGGGATCGGCACCATTTTCGAGGAGATAAGCTATTAAGTCTTTCTTGTTAAATTTTATTGCGGTAATTAGTGGGCTTTCCTGCACCACATTGCCTTCATTAATATCTACCCCCTCGTTTAGGAGGATATCGATATAGCCCTTAAGCAGATCAGTAGTCTGCTCATCGTTCAGGTTATAACGGCGGAAACTGCTTTTCACTACCTGATGGATGTAGTTTTCTTCTGCGTTGTTTTTGAAATTAGCCCTGCAACCTGCATTAATACATGCTTTGATTACCCCTAAATTCACCCCGTTTTCGAAGAGATAACTTAATAGTGTTTTCGTGTTTACCTCATCATTTAAGTTGTCGAAATGGGTAATAAATTCATCAAAAAATGCGATATCTTCATCGTCATGCCCAAGGCTGCGGGCAATGGCCTGAAAAATGCTTTTGTCAAAACTGTCGAATTCGTAAATATCGGTTTCGATGGTTTTATCCTTTAACATGAATTGGAGGATTTCGTATTGTTTCGCTCCGACCAGGTTGTCGAATATGGATGATCGATGGTGTTCTTGTAAGCTTTTGGAGAGTTTTTCGCCATTCAGCATAAGGCTTTTAGCTTCGTCGAATTTGCGGGCGTTTAACTGTTGATCTAAAGTAGGTTCGGCCATTTTCAATTAAAAAGTTTAAAATAGATAGATATATAGTTTTAAGGCTACAAAAGTTTAGCCAAAGAAATGGTTCACAAAAAAATATTGGGATATTGCACTAAAGACAGATAAAACTATACCTAATTATGATATGGTCGTTTATTTTTTTGAAAAGCAATCGCAGTATTCCATTGGTTAATTTCTTACTGCTCTACCTTTCCCGATAAAAATCCTATCGTATGGACACATGTTTCTTTGACTGGATTTTTTAGTTTCTTTGTCTAGAGTGATCGTCATGCTGAACTTGTTTCAGCATCTTTTTCGCTATTAAAAACATTCTGGCCCAAAAAGAACTACCGTTTACGTACGAGTATTAATTTTTTCCGCTCTATGCCGCGGGGGCATACTACTTTGGAGCGCCAAAGTAGCCAAAACGCTTTGTCAATCCAGCATTGTGGCTTCTCACTACCCCATGCTCATCAAAAAACAGCGGCACTTTGTTTTGCTCGGTTCTGCTAAATGAAAGTTGATGAAATATGTTCACAAAACCACTGCGTTTGAGGTTTGTTGGTGCCATTTGGGCTATTCTGCAACTGTTTTTTTGATTCTTCGGCCACTTGGGATTGACGGCGTCCTTCTGTAAGATTTGTGTTTTATTGAAGTTTGTTAACAAAAGGCCTATACTTATCTTAATTATTTGAGTCCACACGCAAAGCCTTATCCCCGGACTTTTCGATCAGGTTTAGTTACGCTATTTTTCTGCTAATATTCCGGTTTTCTGTGCTACAGGCTCAGGTGCATAGCCCTGATCGAAGCGGCATCCCCGATATTTCATCGGGATAAAGCGGAGAGCAGGACTAACTTTAAATATAGTAAATGACTCTGCGCTCCCTAAATACAATGGTATGTTACATTATTATTTCACTACTAAGAAGATTATCGGTTTTTAATAAAATGAATTGCTGATCCAAACCAGAAATAACATTGTGATGTTCCTTAATTCATTCGATTATTTTATCTTTAGGCGATTTTAAGAAGATCGGTTTACCAACCTGGAAACCCATTGAATAATTAACCTTAATAAGCAAAATCAATATAAACATGTCAAATACATCAAAAATTATCTACACCAAAACCGATGAGGCGCCAATGTTGGCAACCTATTCACTGTTACCTATCGTACAAGCTTTTACCGCATCAGCAGGTATTGATGTAGAAACCAGAGATATTTCTTTAGCAGGAAGAATTTTGGCAAACTTTCCTGAGTATTTAAAAGACGATCAAAAAATTGGTGATGCTTTAGCAGAGCTTGGTGCATTGGCTACCACTCCAGAAGCTAACATTATCAAATTACCAAATATTTCTGCTTCTATCCCGCAATTGGTAGGTGCAATTACGGAGTTACAATCGCAGGGTTTTGCCATTCCAAATTATCCTGATAATGCGCAGAGCGATGAAGAAAAAGCAATTAAAGCTAAATATGCAAAAGTTTTAGGCTCGGCTGTAAATCCGGTTTTACGTGAAGGTAACTCTGATCGCAGGGCGCCTAAAGCGGTTAAAAATTATGCAAAACAAAACCCACACTCGATGGGTAAATGGTCTGCAGATTCGAAAACCAAAGTGGCCAGCATGACTGAAGGCGATTTTTATGGTTCAGAGAAATCTACAACGGTTGCTGAAGCAAGTCAGTTTAAAATAGAATTTGTAGCTGCTGATGGTACGGTAACCGAATTAAAAGGTTTATCGCCATTAAAAGCAGGAGAGGTCATTGATAGCTCTGCATTGAGCTTATCGGCATTGAAAACTTTTGTAGCCAAAGAAATTGCTGAAGCTAAAGCCGCAGGCGTATTGTTATCTGCACACTTAAAAGCTACGATGATGAAGGTTTCTGACCCGATTATTTTCGGTGCTATTGTTGAAGTTTACTTTGCAGATGTTTTTACTAAATATGCCGATCTTTTCAAGGAACTGAACATCGACACCAGAAATGGTTTAGGCGACGTTTATGCAAAAATTGCGGGCAACGCTAAACAAGCAGAGGTTGAAGCCGCTTTGGCTCAGGCCATCGAAAACGGACCAGCTTTGGCTATGGTAAATTCTGATAAAGGAATTACTAACCTTCATGTGCCGTCTGACGTGATTGTTGATGCTTCTATGCCGGCAATGATCCGTACTTCGGGACAGATGTGGAACGCAGCTGGTAAAGCACAGGATACCATCGCTTTAATTCCAGATCGTTCGTACGCGGGTGTTTATACCGCAACAATTGATGACTGTAAAGCAAATGGTGCTTTTGATGTAACCACCATCGGTTCAGTACCAAATGTTGGTTTAATGGCTCAAAAAGCTGAAGAATATGGTTCGCATGATAAAACTTTCCAGGCTACCGGTTCAGGAACTATCCGTGTTACTGATGCAGATGGCAAAGTATTTTTCGACCAGAAAGTAGAAAAAGGCGATATCTTCCGCATGTGCCAGACTAAAGATGCTCCAATTCAGGATTGGGTAAAATTAGCGGTGAACAGATCACGTTTATCAGAAACGCCAGCGGTTTTCTGGTTAGATGAAAACAGAGCACACGATAGAGAAATCATCACTAAAGTTAATACCTATTTAAAAGACCACGATACTACAGGTTTAGACATCCGTATTTTAGCGCCGATTGAAGCGACTAAGTTTACTTTAGAGCGTATCCGCAAAGGTTTAGATACCATTTCGGTTACCGGTAACGTATTACGTGATTATTTGACAGATTTATTCCCGATTTTAGAATTAGGAACCTCTGCTAAAATGTTATCTATTGTACCTTTAATGAATGGTGGTGGTTTGTTCGAAACTGGTGCTGGTGGTTCTGCTCCAAAACATATTGAGCAGTTTATCGATGAAGGTTATCTGCGTTGGGATTCATTAGGTGAGTTCCTGGCACTTCAGGCTTCTTTAGAGCATTTATCTCAAACACAGAACAATACAAAAGCGCAGGTATTGGCCGATGCTTTAGATGAGGCTAATGCTAAATTCCTGGCCACTGACAAATCTCCGGGTAGAAAACTGGGTACAATTGATAACCGTGGTTCTCATTTCTATTTAGCTTTATATTGGGCTGAAGCTTTAGCTGCACAAACTAAGGATGCTGATTTGCAAGCGAGATTTGCGCCATTGGCTAAAACTTTATTCGCAAACGAAGCGAAAATTAACGAAGAGTTGATTGGTGCTCAAGGTAAACCTCAGAACATTGGCGGTTACTATAACCCTAATGATGAGCTGGCAAGCAAGGCAATGCGTCCGAGCGAAACATTAAATACTTCTTTGGCTTCTTTATAA
This sequence comes from Sphingobacteriaceae bacterium GW460-11-11-14-LB5, assembly GCA_002151545.1. NCBI lineage: Bacteria > Pseudomonadati > Bacteroidota > Sphingobacteriia > Sphingobacteriales > Sphingobacteriaceae > Sphingobacteriaceae bacterium GW460-11-11-14-LB5. The sequence continues at coordinate 587,225 of CP021237.1, forward strand.
GCTAAATTGAGTTGTCAACTTTAATATGCTTCTAGTATGGAAGTTAACAACTCTTAAAATACTTTGGCGTCCTGATATAAAAATCTGGACGCTTTTTTTATGCTGTAGGTTTGTCAGCTTGATTAGTATTTTGTTAGGCGTAAATATTTTTCATTTGGAAAGCAGATGCAGAAGCTTTTGGGTTACAACAGTCCCGCTCCCGCTTCTGCTCCCGATGAAATATCGGCAGCATCCCGCTTTGATAGGGTTTAACGGACTTAAATGGTACAGCTATTTCGGGTAAAATAAACCCGACTAACCACATCATTGCTTTACTGAAATAAAATAGATCCCAATATTTTACCTAAACTTCTTTTCTCCAGTCAAGTAATTAATTTGTTTCGGTATTAACCGTTACCGTACCTCCTAAACTTGCCTGGGTATTATTTTCGGCCTGCGTGAGGGATAGAAATGGAAAGCCCGCATCCCGATTTTTCATCGGGGAGGACTTGCAGTGTATAGCCCGACCCTTGCGTAGCTTGGGGCACGCCCTAATAATTGGAAGATTCTCTGCTGGAAACAAACCTTATCAATATCATTTTGTTATATTCATATAAATTAATAGGAGACCCATATCATGGCAAATAACGAGAATAAAGGATCGCAGGATAAAATACATAGTACGACAGAAAATAGCGAAATTAATAAAGAAAACCTGGCTTATGATGAACGTAAGCAGAGTTACGAGCTCGATGTGAAAGGTACAGATGCAGATTACGACCATCCGATGGGTTACCAAACCGTAGCTGCCGGTGCTAAAGATGACGATTCTACTTACGATGAGGCCAATCCTTATGTTGGGGATGAATATGCCAGAGATGAAGATATCGTAAACGATGAACTGGAAGAACTGGGTATGCACGTAGATAACGGAGAAAGCGTAAAACTAAGCCCCGAAGATGAAATTCTTGCCCGTACACCGGAGGATAACCGTGATGATTTAGATGAAGAAGGATACCCGATTAACGATACACCGAAGAACATTTAGCAGTTTGCAAGCGGCAGTTTTTAACCGCCAAGAACTGAAAGCTGTTAACCGAAAACTGGCTAAGGATTGATATCTAAATTAAATCTGCGGCGCAATTCGTCCAGCTTTGGGTTTTTGTTAACCAGATAATCATACTTTTCGCGGTTACCGTAAAGCCTGTTTTCTATCTTGCGCTCCATGAGTTTATAGGTAACCTCAACACCAAAGTTCCGAAGCTCGTTCCGTAAGAAATTTAAAAGTTCAACCGATTCTTGTTGTACAAGATGTTCCTGTGTTTTGCTCTCTACCGAAATCTCAATCAGCTCAGGATTTAAAAGTGTTGGCGCAAAATTATTTAAGATGGTGAACAGATTAATCCTATCGGTAGCCTTCATCCTTTGGGTAAAGGCATTCCACACTTCCAGTAAACGATCGTAACTAAAAGGTTCCCGGGCTTCGCCGGTAACTTTCTTTGGTCCTTCATCATCATCTCCCTGGGCTACACGTTCCAGATCATTTAATGAAGGGATCAGTGTGCTTACCGCATTTGCTTTCGGGATATTGATACTGATGGAAGTGGCAGATGGCGGCGGACCGACCCTGGGTGTTTCTTTAGGTTTTTCTGCTGCAGGACCAGTGGATAAAACTGTACTTTTAACAGCAGGCGCTACATCCTGAACCGTAATTGGGCTTTCAGTATGTGGCTTTGGGGTTTCGGCCTGCCCGGCTACGACATTAGTTTTTTTTTTATCCTGATCTACGTCAGTTGCTGTGTTATTAGGGCTTAAAGGCTGTTGTGCTAAATTGACGACCGACCGGATATGGCACATTTTTATCAGTGCCAGCTCTACCTGTAAACGTTGGTTTTTAGAATTTTTGTAATTCAGATCGCAGGTATTGGCCAGGTTTAATGCCGTTAACAAAAACGATAATTCTGTTTGCCTGCACTGATCAAGGTATTTTTGTTTAATGTTTTCGCTAACTTCTAATAGTTTAATCGTCGATGCATCTTTACCTACCAATAAATTACGGAAGTGTGAAGCAAGGCCATTTATAAAGTTATTACCATCAAAACCGTTATTTAAAATTTCGTCGAACAGGAGGAGGGTTTGGCTAACTTCTGCTGCGGTTAAATAAGCGGTGAGTTTGAAAAAATAATCGTAATCTAAAATATTAAGGTTATCGATTACCGCCTTATAAGTAATGTTCTTGTTTGCATAACTGGCAATCTGATCGAACATCGAAAGCGCATCACGCAGTCCACCGTCTGCCTTTTGGGCAATAATGTGTAAACCATCGCTTTCAAAAGCAATATTTTCGCGCTGGGCAATAGTTGACAGGTGACTGGCAATATCTTCCACCTGGATCCGGTTGAAATCAAAAATCTGGCAACGCGATAAGATGGTGGGCAGGATTTTATGTTTCTCGGTGGTGGCGAGGATAAAAATAGCATATGAAGGCGGTTCTTCCAGTGTTTTCAGAAAGGCATTAAATGCACTCTGCGATAACATGTGAACCTCATCAATGATATAAATTTTATATTTTCCGGCTTGTGGTGGTATCCTAACCTGCTCAATTAAGCTACGGATATCATCAACAGAGTTGTTTGAAGCCGCATCTAATTCGTGAACATTAAATGAATGCCCGTTCTGGAAAGAAAGACAATTGTCGCATTGGCCACAAGCTTCCATTTCTGCTGTAGGGTTAGTACAGTTAATGGTTTTTGCAAGGATACGTGCGCAGGTTGTTTTACCCACTCCACGAGGCCCGCAAAATAAAAATGCCTGGGCAAGCTGATTGTTTTTAATGGCATTTTTTAACGTACCTGTAATATGCTGCTGGCCAACAACGGTTTCGAAGGTGGCTGGGCGGTATTTACGGGCAGAAACGATAAAATTTTCCATCGGCACGAAAATAGGAAAAATTTAAGTGTTGTAAGGTTGAAAAGTAGAAATGTGGAAAAGTTGCAAGGTTGAAAAGTTGGAGGGTTTAGTTTATAGTAGGATAAGACCTGAGGCAAAAGTTTGAGGTTAAAGGAATAACGTTATTGATGATATTTGTAAAATAGCTTATACCTTTCCTCAAACGAGTTAAAGCTACCAAAAGTAAGTTCAATCGCTTTTTCGGTATCGTAACCCTGGGTGTTTAATTTTATTATTTTTTTGAGCAGGTCTGTTCTTTTGGATTTTATAAAAAAGTAGATCACACTATAGGCCGTATTGTAATTGTCGTCTATATCATGACCATAAAATGAACCGCTGTATATTTTAAAGAAATTTTTTAACCTTTCGGTGTCTTTTGAATCTATCCCAGCCTTTATACTTTTAATTCTACCGCTTTGTGGATAGGAGTATAAATTCCCCTCACTGTCGAAATCCAGTGTTTCGAAAAACTCTGCAAGCCCTTCGTTTAGCCATTTGGGCGATTTTTTAAAATTAAACTGGAAAATACTATGACTAGCCTCATGGAGTGCTACCGAAATGAAATCGCTGCTCTTGTAAACAAAGGCTTCGTTAATGGCGGCAATGTAAAATCCGGTACTATTTACTGGTGCACTATATGTTTTTTGCGCAGCCCGGTAATCTTTACTTTTTCCGTATAGATTTATTTTTACCGGGGCCGTAATGTTTTCTCTTGTTTCGAAAATTTCGTTACAAAACATGCGTTCATAGGCAATCAGTTTCTCAATTTTCTTTTGCTCGGTTTCACTTATTTTGCAGTTAACAAAATTAATATCCACATACTGGGCGTAAAGAGACAGGCTGATGAGGTTTGAGAATATCAATAACAGGAATTTGTTCATATTCATTTATTTAATCAGCGATTTAAGTTCGTGACGGTATTCGGAAGCGCTTTTGCCGGTAAACTCCTTAAATAATTTATTAAAATGGCTAAAGTTGTTAAAACCGCTTTCGTAAGAAATATTGGCAATGCTGGTCGGTTTTTCGGCCAAAAGTTTTGAGGCGTGGACAACGCGGTATTCGTTTACGAAATGTGTAAATGTTTTCTTGGTGATTTTTTTGAAATAACGGCAAAATGAAGGAACAGTCATACTCGACATTTCCGCAATATGTTGTAAGCTGATCTGCTCCTGGAAATGATCTTTTACATAGTTAAAAATCATATTAATGCGGTCGTTATCCTGAACCTGCATTTCCATCGAAAATCCATCGGCGTTTAAGATCTTGTAATCTTTTGCATGTTCAAGTTCTTTTAATACACTGAGTAAAGTTAAAAGTCGTTCAAAAGGCGGCAGATCGTCCATCATTTCTATCCTGTCGCCCACTATTTGCATGGTTTCAGGGCCAAAGGCAATTCCGGCCTTCGATTTATCGAACAATTCTTGTATGCCTCTGATTTCCTGCAGGCCCAAAAAAATGCTACCCAAAAAATCGGGTTTCATCTGGATAACAGTTTCGTTTTTGTTTCCGGTATTGGTATCGGTAAAGCCACAATGGGGGAGGTTGCTGCCAATCAGGATCAAGTCGCCTTCGGTGTAATAGGAAACGTGACTGCCAATCTGCCTTTTCCCGGCACCGCCATTCACAAACACCATTTCAATTTCGGGGTGGTAATGCCAGAGGTGCGCCATATTGTTGGCGTTCTCTACATATTTCGAATAATAAAATGAACTTCCGAAAGAAGGTTCAACAACCTCAAAACTAGGCTTCATGGTTTGCTAAATTATTGTTCTAAAATACGTAAAAAATATGCTTTATTATAGCTTTTGTTAAAATAACAGTTAACCAGGGGTAATATAGCATAGATATTGGAAAATATGCAATCACCTATCCTTCAGTTAGTGCCGTACCTTAGTGGTGTCATATAATTATTAACTCTTTAAAAATATTGGTTATGAAAAAGTTCTTAAAAATCGGTTTAATAGCAGCGTTATTTTTTACTGCTACGGGTGTACACGCTAACGATGATGATTTTACTTTAAAAGTAAAAGGTGAAAAGGAAAAATTTATCCGCTTTTCTGTAGATAAGGCAGAGAACGTTAATTTATCGCTAATGGATGCTGATAATGAAGTTTTATTTCAGGAGGATATTCATGCTTCAGCTTTCTCTAGCAAAATTTATGATCTGAATGAGCTTCCTGACGGAAAATACACACTTAAAGTGGAGTCGGATATAAAAGTTGCAAAATATAATGTCGTAATTAAAAACGGGGAGGCACTTGTTTCCGAGCCGAAAGTTTCTAACGTATTTAAACCTGTTTACACTAAAAAAGATCAGGTTATTACGCTTAACCTCGAAAACCTGGAGAATAGTCCGGTAGAAGTTAAAGTGTATAACGAATACAATGATGAGGTTTATAAAGAGGTATTCAAAGATAAATCGCAACTGGTTAAAAAATTCAATATCGGTAAAACAGACTCTAAAGAATTAACTTTCGTAGTGAAGTATAAAGAAGAGAGTTTTGTTAAAACGATAGAAACCTATTAAACACTAACAGCTAATTGATATGGGGAGATTGTCGGATAGATAGTCTCCCTTTTTTTATAGGTAAGATGGGAAGATGTGAGATGGGGGAGGTAAGATGGATAATGTATTATGCATGGTTTTCATCACAGATTTTCCATTTTCCTTTTTCCATCGTCCATTGTACCTCTTCCATGATCCATCTGCCACTTTAATTAATCATTTGATTTTAAGAAGGTAAGATGGGAGAGGTAAGATGGATGATGTAGTGTGCATGGTTTTCCTTGCAGACCTTCCATTTTCCTTTTTCCATCGTCCATTTTACCTCTTTCATTATCCATCTGCCATTTTACATTACTTTTTCCATCTACCATTTTACCTCTTTCATGATCCATCTTCCATTTTACCTCATTACATTTGCTGCATAAAATCTAATTAATCATTTGATTTTAAGAAATATATTGTTACTTTTGCATCCCCGTAATATACCTCGGGATTAAAAAATTAAAAACATAATTTATAACAATGAATCAGTACGAAACTGTTATCGTTCTAACCCCGTTGTTATCAGAAGAGGCTGCGAAAGAGGCATTAGCTAAATTCAAAGCAGTTCTAACTGATAACGGAGCCGAAATTATCCAGGAAGATAATTGGGGTTTGAGAAAATTAGCGTATCCAATTGAGAAAAAATCAAATGGATTCTTCAACTTAACTGAATACAAAGCTTCAGGAGATTTGATCGCAAAATTAGAGCTTGAATTAAAACGCGATGAGCGTGTGTTGCGTTTCTTAACTATCCGTTTAGACAAACACGCTGTTGCTTACAATGAGAAAAAGCGTAGTGGTGCTTTTAACAAAAAAACTAAGGAGGTTGCAGCGTAATGGCAAGAGAACAAATACAATACGTAACTGCCCCTAAAGTAGAGGATAACCGTAAAAAATATTGCCGTTTCAAGAAAAACGGAATTAAATACATCGATTACAAGGATGCAAATTTCTTGTTGAAATTTATTAACGATCAAGGTAAATTATTACCACGCCGTTTAACTGGTACTTCGTTAAAATTCCAACGTAAAGTGGCTCAGGCAGTTAAACGTGCCCGTCACATCGGTTTGTTACCTTTCGTTGCTGATCAATTAAAATAGGAGGCTAGAGATATGGAAATTATTTTAAAACAAGATATTAAAGGCCTTGGTGAGAAAGATGATGTAGTTACAGTAAAGCCAGGTTATGGCCGTAACTATTTAATCCCTCAAGGATTTGGCGCATTGGCTACTTCTTCTGCTAAAAAAGTTTTAGCAGAGAACTTAAAGCAAGCTGCTTTTAAACAAGATAAAATTAAGAAAGATGCTGAAGGTGTTGCTGAGCGTTTAACTGATGTTAAACTTTCAATCGGTGCTAAAGCAGGCGAAAGCGGAAAAATCTTCGGAGCGGTTAACACCATCCAGATTGCTGAAGCATTAAAAGCACAAGGCTTTGATGTAGACCGTCGTCGTATTACTTTCGAAACTGAACCTAAATTTGTTGGCGAATATGTTGCTAACTTAAACTTACACAAAGAAGTGAAAGTTCAGGTTCCTTTTGAAGTAGTAGCTGAATAAGCATTCTTTAAAGAGTCATATAAAGAGCCTTTCGATGCAAATCGAAAGGCTCTTTTTTTTATACCAAAAAATAAGGATGGAAGAAAGAAGGTTTCGATAGGATTACAGGTTTTGTTCTATTAGCCAAGAAGCATATTCTGCTATACGTGTTCCCAGATAGTATGGGAGGTTTAATAAAAGATAAGGCTTGCCTGTTGGTGTATTTGTTTTTTCTAGCCTAAACTCGCCTCCATATACCCGAATGGCAAAAGGATGTGCTGAGGCATCAATGAATTGATGAAGAGATCTTAAGCTTCCTGTACTGCCCGATTTTATTTCAATCGGTATTACAAATTTTTTACAGGCATAAATTAAATCAACTTCTGCATCAGACTGTTTTTTCTCTCTTACCCAAAAATTAGGTTTATGAGAAGATATACGCTCAACTGATATCAGTTCCTGAGTAAATAAATGTGGAATAACGGCTCCTTTATAAGCTGAACTTAAATCATCTAAAGCAAGCATTTCTCCTTGGATACCCAATGAGTAGTTGACTAATCCTGTGTCTAAAAATTGTAGTCTAGGCGATTTTTTTAAATCAGGAATAATTGGAAGTTCGGTATTAGTAGATGGGTATATTAACCGGATGATCTTTGCGTCATCTAATATCCTAAAAGCTTCTCCAACCTCTCTCGATTTATAGTTCGAATTGCCGAAACCTTGAAAAACAACACGCTTATCGAGAAAAAGATGGGCAGTACCCATTATATGGTTAATAGTTCTTCTCGCTGTTTCATTCTGGGTATATTTTTCTATGTCATTTTTGTAGGTTGCCCAAATGCTTTCGTAAACAATAGACAGATCTGAAAGGTTATGTTCTTCTAAATCGGTTTTTATTATTTCTGGCATGCCTCCGATAATGGCATATCTACGAAAGGCTTTTAATAACAATTTGTGCGCAACAGCTTTTACAGGGGTTTGAAGCAGATATTTTAACAGATCATCTTTTTGGTTAGCTTGAAGGTATTCTTGAAAATTTAAGGGATATAAGTATAAGAATTCGACCCTGCCTACCGGAAAACTTTTTACTTTTTGTAATACAAACTCCAAAAGGGAGCCAGCACTGATTACATGCAGGTCAGGAATTTCTTCGTAAAAATACCTTAGCATTTGTATAGCTTTCGCACTTTCCTGAATTTCATCAACAAAGAGCAAAGTTTCGGTTATCTTATCCGATTGAATCCCATGTCCCAGCAATAGTGCTTCAACAATATTGTGTACATCGTCAAAATCATCAAAATATTGACGGTGTGCAGGTTTCTCCAGATTAAGAAAAATAGTATTAAGATAGTTTTTCGCAAAGTCCTTTATTAGTGTTGTTTTTCCTACCTGACGTGCCCCTCGAATAATTAGAGGTTTCCTGTTTTTGCTGTTTTTCCATCGGGTTAAGTTCTCTTCAATGGATCGTTTAAATGCCATTATTTTCTATTTTGTAACAAAGTCAACCCAAATATAGGTTTTTGTTGTAACAAAGTAAGGGTATATTTTATTAAAATTTGTAACAAAGTCAGGGCATTTTGTTGCGTCGATAGTGATAATATGATGGATGCTGGCTAATAAAATGCTTAATGGAGGCGCTGAATCAGCAAATCTGTGGGAAATCTTTATAGATCCCCACAGGTTTTAATGAGCTGAGTGGGTGTTTAAACATAAGATTAATCTTCCACTACCCCTTCGGCGTAGTTGGCCTGATTTCTACCTTACTCGGCAAAGTTCTTGCTGGCATGGCCAATAAATCAACAATCAGTTTACCCATATCTTCTGGCTGGATTTTCCAGGCATCATCTTCAACGTTGGGCTGATGATCGTTAAAATGACTGGCTACCGATCCGGGCATAATGGTGCTCACCTTTACGCCGTACTTTCTTAAATCGAGCATAACCGATTGCGTAAATCCTGTTAAACCAAATTTACTGGCATTATAAGCAGAACCTCCTGCGAAAAAGTTTGTACCGGCTAAACTCGATATGGTAAAGATATGCCCCTGGTTCTTTTTGATCTCATCAACCGAGGCTTTAATGCTGTAAAAAACGCCTGTTAAATTGGTATCGATGGTTTCTTTCCATAAATCGATGTCCAGCTCGTCAATAGGCGCAAAATGCCCAACGCCTGCATTGGCGATCAGTATATCCAATTGTCCCCATTTTTCGATTATCAGGTTTACCGCATCCTGCTGAGATTTAAAATCCACAACATCTGCTTCAATGGCCAATACATCACCATGTGCCACCAAATGTGATGCAGCCTGGTTCGCGCTGGCAATCGTCCTGCTTGTAATGGCTACTTTATAACCTGCTTTCAAAAGGGCTTCGGCAATACCGAAACCAATTCCTTTGCTTCCTCCTGTAATTAATGCAACTTTCATGTTGTTGTAACGTATGATATCGAAAAATGTTTAATTAGATTTTTTCTTGTCATGGTGCGGGAGCTCCATAATCTGGATATCCTTAAAATCTACTGGCTGTCCTTCACTTTGTAAGGCAATAAAACCTTCAGTAAGCGCTTTTCCATCAATTTTAATTTTCGGATCAAAACGGTTAGCTACGCCTCCGCCAATTTGTGGTTTGCTGTATTGCAATACGGTATCACCATTAATAATATGTTTAACGATCGAATCGCCCATCACAATCAGTTCGGCTGATACCCACTGGTCGCCGTCGTATGTTTTCGATTTAGAATCCAGACAATGGCCCGGATACTTACTGCCGTTATAAAAAATCTCTGTACCTGGCGAACACATGTTTCCGGTAGGGCGGGGACGGCCATCACTCAATCCACCTAAAAACTGCATTTCGATCGAAATTGGCCAATCCTGTTCTTTAGGCATTGTTTTCGGATCCTGAGAATGGAACATCACTCCACTATTACGTAAGGTATAACTCGGCGCACCTTTTTGCAGTTCGCCAACAAAACGGTATTTTAATTTTAGATGATAGTAAGAGAAGGGTGTTTTATAATAAAGATGGCCAAACTGATCATTGAAATCGCCGTATTGATCGTATCGCACTTGTATTGTTCCATCTTCAACCCTAAAGGTATTGCCGAAATTTACATTGTAATCGTGGTGGTGGATTTTAACGTTCCAATCTTTAATGTCTTTCCCGTTAAAGAGTGTAATCCACTTTTCAGACTTGTTATTGATGTTTTTGGTTGTACTGCAGCTCCATAGGGTAACAGCAAGAAAGAGATAGCCTAGTTTTTTCATTTGGTTAATTTTGTTTTGCCCTCTGTTTAAAAATGTGAGTCACAAAATACATAAACAAAGTGATTTTAAGGTACATTAAGGCTTTACCACGAGAATTTTGCATTTCGACTTTATTTTTGCACATAAAAAAAAAGATTTTTTTGGCGTTATTCCACACCGCTTCATTTTCCATCTTCCGTCTCTTTAATTACCTTTGCGCCATGGCGAAAACGCGGACAAGCAGAACTAAAAGCAAAGCAAAACATCCCCTTCTAAAAAAGATTACCAATATTGCTACGAAAGTATTTTTATATTTTCTGCTGGTTTCTGTGTTTTGGGTAATTGCCCTGCGTTTTATCAACCCACCAATTACCCTTTTGATGGTACTACGGAACATTGAGCGTAAAGCCGATGGAAAGTCTTTTAAAACAGAGAAAAAGTGGGTGAAATTCGAGGATATGTCTGATAATATGAAAAGGGCTGCAGTATCTGCCGAAGACCAGCTCTTTTTAAAACATATCGGTTTTGATATGAAAGCCATTGAAAAAGCTTTTGCCAGTAATGCCAAAGGGAAAAAGGTAAAGGGAGGAAGTACCATTTCGCAACAAACGGCTAAAAACGTTTTCTTGTGGCCTGGCCGCTCATGGATAAGAAAAGGTTTTGAAGCTTATTTTACCTTACTGATTGAGCTCTTTTGGAGCAAAGAAAGAATATTGGAGGTTTACCTGAACGTAATTGAAATGGGCGACGGGATTTATGGTGCTGAAGCGGCTGCCCAGGAATACTATGGCAAATCCTGTACAAAACTGACTAAGAAACAAGCCGCTTTAATTGCTTCTTGTTTTCCAAATCCGAGAAGATGGACACCCAAAAATGCTACCCCATACATCAGGCACCGTCAATACCTGATTTTAAGGAATATGAATAGGTTAGGGCCGTTGGATTTTTAGTCCGAAGCCCAAAGTCCTGAGTCTTCAGTCTATTAATCGACTAAGGACTTTTGACTCCAGACTTAGGACTAAAACTAGTCGTGATCCTTATTCCACCTGATTTTTATTCCGCCTTTTTCGTCATCTACCGCCTTTAAGTGCAATACGATACCGCGCATGCGGGCTTCTCTTTTTTCAGATTTAGTGAGGTTTTCATCTCCCTTTGGATTTCTCAGCGGGATGTCCATTTCTACGTTTGTGCCATTTCCTAAAGCATATGTGCCTTTTACATTAAAGTTTAAAGCGCTTGAGTTTACCTGCATCGGACTAATTTCTACCTTATCGCCACGCACGTTTAGTGTTCCATTAAGGTTTTTGATTTCTACGTTTGATAGATTCCTGTTGGCAAAGGCAAATTTTCCTACTTTAACCATTGGATCGAAATTAACCAGGGCTGCATTGTTTAGATTAAACACAACTTTACCATTAATCGATCGCGGAAGAATTTTTCCGGTATGCGATATGCGTCCGGAAATATTAACCAATGAAGATAAATAACCTTTTAAATTTTTGTTGGTGATGGTGTTTTGTCCGAAGTTATCAAATGAATAAAAGAAATCTTTAACACTTACATGGCTGATTTTTGAATTGATTTTAAAGCTATTTGAGGCAGTTTCCTGCATAATATTCCCGTTTAGCGATAACTGGCCTCCTGCGTGTGCCACACTTATTTTGTTGAAGAATATACCTCCGCCACGCAGGGAAATATCAGCATCGAGGTTTTTGGCCAGAAAATTTTCATAAATGGCTTTACCAACCGTTAAGCGGATATTCATTTGTGAAAGCTCCAGTACATTACTTAGCTCTTTCGAAACCACTTGTTTATTTCCGCCAGACTTTTTCTTTGCCGTTCTTGGTCCTAAGAAGGGTAAAAATTCTTTTAGGTAGAGCTGAGGGCTCGACATTTTTAAGTTGACCAATATTTTCTCAGGGGCAGTATAATACAGATTGGCAAAATTGGCGATGCTACAACTTACATTAAGCTCGCTTTTGCCCAACTGGAAATGCCCGTTTTGTATCGATAAATCGTTCTGGTTAAAGTTGATATTGAGCGCACTTTTTACCAGATGAAGCTTTCTGGGGATATAAAGGATGTCGGCATCGGCAATCTGTATCTTGCCCGATACAACTGGTTTGGTAAACCTGAAATGATCAATATCAGCCTTACAATATAATCTTAAGTTGGCTGTTCCGTTTTTAAATTCAAAATCGTTTGTGCCTAGTGAGTTGTTTAAATTGGATAGGGGAAATTGCGAAGTGACCAGTCCGGTGGCAATTGGGCGAGATAAATTATTCACTGTGAAAGTGTCGATTTTAAGCGGTGCATTAAAATATTTTGCCGTAAGCCTGTGGAACTTAATGGATGAGTTTTCATCACCAATAATGCCACCAACGGTATCCCGGTTGGTAAAAGAACCATCAAAGTTACAAGCGGTTAATTTGCCCGCTGGGATAGAAACCACATTATCTCTAACTGTTATTCCAACCTTGATTAAAGGATCTCCATATTTCCCTGATCCGTCATCAACAATATTTCCTCGGATATCGATCGGTTTTTCTATCCCGAACTTTAAGAGTTTGGAAGAGATATTGGGCGATAGCAATAAAGCGACATCTCTAAATAAAATATCATCAACGGCTATGCTAATGGCAAAAGCAGATTTATCTAATTCTATTTTAGCACCGATTTTAAAAGGATGGCCACCAATGTTTAGTATTTCAGGACTCAGAATTACCGCATCCATATCTCGGCTATAATGTGCATTTAAAGTCCCTTCTAAAGTTTTGTCTTTCAAAAAACTGCCTTTTCGGGTATTAAAGGCGAAACTGTTTACCTTAGTTGCCAGTTTAATTTTACCTGTCCAGCCGCTATCAGGGTATTCCATTCTGCCCTGGATCTGATCGATATCGAAATTGAATAATTTGAACCTTTTTTTGTTATCCAATACCAAACTAACCTTATTAAAATCAATTTTCTTAACTTCTAATGCTGAGGATTTTGATGACGATTTCTGCTCGGTTTTAGGCTTGCTCTTAAAAATACTGGTATTGCTGTAGCCTGTAGAATCGGTGTAGATATAAATGGAGGCGTTGTTAATGGCAATCTGTTTAATATTGATATTGCCTACAATAAGCGAAAGTACATTTAGCGATACATCTATATCCTGTGCTTTTAAAAGATCGTGTTTATGCTGGTTCCATAAGCTATCTCTCAGTAAAACACCATTTAAGGATACGGAAACACCCGGGAAACTTTTAAGGAGCGTTGGCTCCATGCTGCTAGCGGTAATTTTTCCGTTTAAATTTTTATTGAGCTGTGAAAGGATAGAAGCCAGTACTTCTTTTTTATTTCTGCTGATATAAAATGCACCGGCCAGCCAGGTGAGGATAATCAGTACAACGATAACAGATATAATTTTTAAAGAGATTTTGAGCCAGCGCTTCATAGACATTATTTTGATTTAACCAATATAATGTTTTTTGCCAGCTAATTGTTTGAGCAAGAGCGAAAATAATGTAGAATACTACTGACGGTTTTAAGAATTTATTTTCCCAAAAGTGATTCGAGATCAGGATGATATTGTGAAGTTAAGAACTGGGTAATGGTGAAATCGGCCAATCGGTTGATGTAAAACGGATCTTCCATCAGGATTTTTTTTAAGGCCGCTTCATCCTGGGCAAGGGCTAAGATGATTCCACCGGTACGGGGTACTTTTCGGCCCGACGCTACAAAAATATTTTTATCGTAGTATTTTCTTAAAAATTGAACATGAGCCTTCATATGCTCATCCAGTTCTTCCAGTGGAACAATATATTTAAGATCTACAATGAACATCCTTATTTATAATAAATGGGCAAAAACAGTTGAATGCCAGCTATTTTGAAATGGTACTTCCCATTTGTTATCCAGTTCTGCCAGGTTTTGAACCATATTGTTAAACACGATGGTTTCTGGTGTTACCTGTTTAATATTTACCAGCGTTTCAAAATCTTCTTTGCTGTTTACCACAACTTCGCCATTTACTTTGTAGGCAATGTTGAAACGGTTAAAAAGATCTACATGGTATTCCTGCTCAATTTCTTTAATTAAGCGAACAGAGCTATCAATAGAGCAACCGGTAACACCCGCCTGACTTTCGTCGACCGTTAGGATAATAAAAAAGCCATAGCGGATTTCTGCTTTTGCAAGCAATTCATTTCCATGTGCTTTCCACTGGTTAGTAAAAGCTGCTAATTTATTTAAGATCTCATTTTCTTCAGTAGAAGTAAATTTGCGATCGCTTTGGTATATCCAAACTCTTGATTGTGGAGAAAAACTCATATACAAATTTATGATTTTAATTAAATTGGTGTGTTTAAAACGCTAACCTGATGAAAAAGTTTACACTCTGCTTGAAAATATCCCTTATTTCGGCTTTTTGTATGTTTTTATGTGCTTTTTCCGACCCCGAATCTGTCGCGCAATCTCTTAATTATCTACAAAAAACATTTACCGATCATTACGATAACAGTCAGGAAAGCGACCAGGTAAAGCGTTATGAGCTAAATGTTACCAACAATGGCTTTTGCCGTTACAAGCGGTATTTTAATAACGGTAAAACCGAGTATTTCGCATTTAAGTTATCGAAATTTAAAGATATGGATTATTACGGCACAACTACTTCTGGTAAATTGTATATCCATACCAAAGGTGATGATGTAATTGTGCAAACCTATAAAGACAGGGGAGGCGATGTAGATTCGATGGCGACACAGCTTGTTATCCCCTTAAAAAATATGGAGGCTGAAGATTTAAACCTGATCCGCGATAATTTGAATAAAATAAATGCGCAGGTTTCTGCTCCATAGAACGCATAATTAATGATGATTTTCCTGCTTTTGCCATGTATGGGGTGAAATTCCTGATTGTATAATTGAGGTGTTAAATTTTGGAGACTGACTTAAAACACTTATATTCAGTTACATTTAAACCATCTCATCTTGAAACGTAGAAACTTTATTTATTTAACTGGTGTAGGGGCTGCTGCGGCCATGCTTCCTGCCATTCCAGTTTTTGGGAAAGAAATTTCCCCCGAGCAGGCTTTGGAGTATATTGATCCTGCCGCTAAAAAAATCATGTCTGATGTGGCCTTAAATGCGGCACGCTCAAAAGGGGCCACTTACACCGATGTGCGTGTAGGCCGGTATCTTAACCAATATGTGGTTACACGCGAAGATAAAGTAGAGAATATTGTTAATACCGAATCGTATGGAATTGGTATCAGGGTAATTTCGAATGGCAGCTGGGGTTTTGCGGCCACCGACAAAATGGATAAAGACAGTATTGCCAAAGCAGCTGAACTGGCGGTAACTATTGCCAAAGAAAATGCCCGTTTGTTAAGAGAGCCTGTACAACTGGCACCACAAAAAGGCTATGGTGAAGTTAGCTGGAAAGCACCTATTGAGAAAAATACTTTTGAAGTACCTGTAAAAGAGAAGGTAGATTTATTGTTGGCTGTGAATGATGCGGCTATGAAGGGCGGTGCAGATTATATCAACTCCATCTTATTTGCGGTAAATGAACAGAAATATTTTGCGTCAACTGATGGTTCATATATCGATCAGGATATCCATCGCATTTGGCCGACTTTCTTTATCACCAAAATAGATAAGGAAACCGGTAAGTTCGAAACCAGAAATGCATTGAGCGCGCCTACAGGCAAAGGTTACGAATATTTAAATGCAAGACCTCAGGATAAAATACAAACTGCATCGGGTACGCTTTATAAAGGCCGGTACGATATGCTTGAAGATGCTACACAGGCAGCCAGGCAGGTAGGCGAAAAGATAAAGGCAAAATCGGTAGAACCAGGCAAGTATGATTTGGTTTTGGATCCTTCGCATTTATGGTTAACTATTCACGAATCGTGTGGTCACCCAACCGAGCTCGATCGCGTATTGGGCTACGAGGCCAATTATGCAGGAACCAGCTTTCTGACTTTAGACAAATGGGAATCTAAAAAATTTAATTACGGCAGTAAAGAAGTTAATATTACGGCAGATAAAACGGAGGTAGGTTCCTTAGGTGCAGTTGGTTATGATGATGAGGGGGTAAAATGCGGAAAATGGGATGTGATTAAAGATGGCATCCTGGTAAATTATCAGGCCATCAGAGACCAGGCACATATCTTGGGGCTAAATGCCTCACAAGGCTGTTGTTATGCCGATAACTGGAGTAGTGTTCAGTTTCAGCGCATGGCCAATATCTCTTTGCAGCCGGGTAAGGCCAAATTGAGTATAGCCGATCAGATCAAAAACGTAGAAAAAGGCATTTACATTGTCGGTGATGGAAGTTTTTCTATCGATCAGCAGCGTTATAATTTCCAGTTCGGCGGTCAGCTTTATTACGAAATTAAGGCGGGGAAAATAGTGGGTATGCTTAAGGATGTCGCTTATCAGGCCAATACGCAGGAGTTCTGGAATTCGTGTGTGGCCATTTGCGATCAAAGCGATTACCGTTTAGGAGGCTCTTTCTTTGATGGTAAGGGGCAGCCTGGGCAGGTAAGTGCTGTATCTCACGGATCGGCAACCACACGTTTTAATAAAGTTAATGTTATCAACACCGCTAGAAAAATCTGATAGAAATTATGCCAATCTTAACAAAAGCAGAAGCAAAGGCACTTTTAACTAAAGTACTTTCTTACTCTAAAGCAGAACAATGTGAAATAAATTTAAATTGTTCGGATAGCGGCAACCTGAGGTATGCCAGAAACGCCGTTTCTACCAGTGGCGGAATTAGCGCTAACAGTTTGGTGGTGAGCTCAGCCTTCGGGAAAAAACTCGGTACAGCAACCATAAATGAGTTTGATGATGCTTCACTACAAAAAGTAGTGCGCAGGGCAGAAGAACTTGCACAACTTGCACCAGAAAACCCTGAATTTATGCCTTTTCTTGGTCCTCAGGAATATGGTGCCGATTCACCTACATTTTCTCCGGCTACAGCAGCCGTTACCCCAAAAGACCGGGCCGATGCCGTACAGGCCAGTTTAAAACAGGCAATGGATAATAAACTGAATGCTGCAGGATTTTTATCAAACAGCGTGGGTTGTTCCGCAATGATGAACAGTAAGGGTTTATTTGCCTACAATACTTCAACCGATGTTGCTTTTAACATTACGGTAAGAACTGATGATGGTAAGGGTTCTGGTTATGCCACAAGGGGATATAACGATTTTAGTAAACTCAATGCAAAGGCCGATACAGCTATAGCAGCTAAAAAGGCAATGTCGTCGGTAACGGCAAAGGCCATAGAACCAGGAAAATATACCGTTATTTTAGAACCAACTGCCGTGGCGGTAATGCTGGAGAATTTATTCTTCTCGATGGATGCCAGACAGGCCGATGAAGGACGGAGTTTTATGAGCAAAACCGGAGGTAAGACAAAATTGGGTGAACAGCTGGTAGATGAAAGAGTGAATATTTATTCAGATCCCTGGAATCCTGAATTGCCAACTGCTACATGGTCTGGGGATGGAAGGCCACAGCAGAAAGTAAACTGGATAGAAAAAGGAGTAGTTAAAAATTTATACAGCTCGAGATACTGGGCGCAAAAAACCGGGATTAAAGCGATCCCATTTCCGGGTGGTGCCATTATGCAAGGTGGAACCAAAACTTTGGAAGAACTGATTAAAGGAACAGAAAAAGGTATATTGGTTACACGTTTGTGGTATATCCGTACGGTAGATCCGCAAACCCTCTTGTTAACAGGGCTGACCAGGGATGGCACTTTTTACATCGAAAACGGCGAGATTAAGTTTCCGGTTAAGAATTTCCGATTTAACGAAAGTCCGATTATTATGTTGAATAACCTCGACGAGATCGGAATAACCGAAAGAACAGTAAGCGCCGAATCGGAAGCCAATTATCTGTTGCCGCCGTTAAGGATCAGGGATTTTACCTTCACTTCTTTATCTGATGCGGTATAGCAAAATGGTAATGAACAACATAACAAAGCCTGAGCATCGTCGATGTTCAGGCTTTGTTTATTTTAGTTGAAATGGAGAAAATTAAAGTCCGTTTGCCCTTGCGGTGATCTCGGCAATATCCAATACCTTAACTTCCTGTTCTTTATCTTTTAATTTAATGCCGTCACTCAGCATCGTCATACAGAAAGGGCAACCAGCAGCAATCACCTGTGGGTTGGTTTGTAAAGCCTCGTCAATACGTTCTACATTGATATCTTTATTCCCTTTTTCAGGTTCTTTAAACATCTGTGCGCCACCGGCACCACAGCATAAGCCATTGCTTTTGCAGCGTTTCATCTCCACCAATTGAGCATCAAGTACCTCCAGGGCTTTTCTAGGTGCTTCGTAAATGCCATTTCCACGGCCCAGGTAACACGGATCGTGATAAGTGATTTTTTTGCCTTTGAAACTTTCACCACCTTCGGCTTTTAGTTTGCCTTCGTTAATCAGGTCCTGGATCAATTGGGTATGGTGAATCACCTCGTAAGTGCCACCTAAACCCGGATATTCATTTTTAATGGTGTTGAAGCAATGCGGACAGCCTGTTACAATTTTTTTGATGTTGTAGGCATTCAATACCTCAATATTGGTCATGGCCTGCATCTGGAACAGGAACTCGTTACCAGCTCTTTTAGCAGGATCGCCTGTACAGCTTTCTTCTGTTCCTAAAACAGCATATTTTATACCTACATGATGTAAGATCTTGCAAATGTCGCGGGTAATTTTCTGCGCTCTTTCATCGTAACTTCCAGCACAACCTACCCAAAATAATATTTCCGGTTCTTCGCCTGCGGCCATTAACTCGGCCATTGTAGGGACTTTAAATTCCATTTGTCTATTATCTATTATCAAGTATTAAGACCTGATGTAATTATTCTTTTAATTCAATGCCAACTGAAAACTATCAATTGCTAGCTTTCTTGTGCCCAGTTAAAACGGTCAGCCGGAGAGTATTTCCAGGGTGCCTGGTTATTCTCAATATTTCCCATCATGGCATTAATACTTCCCGGTGCCTGCGACTCTTCCATCACGGCAAAACGGCGAAGCTCTGTAATAATCTGTAAGGGATCAATATTTACCGGACAAGCCTCTACACAAGCGTTACAGCTGGTACAAGCCCAAATTTCTTCTCTGCTGATGTAATCATCCAATAAAGATTTTCCATCCTGGTGTTCTGCACCGTGTTTATCAATATTTTGTCCCACCTCGGTAATACGGTCGCGGGTATCCATCATGATTTTCCGCGGCGATAACAGTTTACCTGTAATATTTGCCGGGCATACTGAAGTACATCTTCCACATTCTGTACAGGTATAGGCATTCATCAGGTTTACCCAGCTTAAGTCAGTTACATCTTTGGCGCCAAATTTACCGGGTTCGGTTTCTGCCGGAACAAAAGAAGGATCAAGCATGGCCTTTACCTCATTGGTAACGGAGGCCATATTGGTAAACTCGCCTTTAGGCTCCAAATTAGAAAAGTAGGTGTTCGGAAAAGCAAAGAGAATATGAAAATGTTTAGAATAAGGCAGGTAATTTAAAAAAGCCAAAATACCTATAATGTGGAACCACCAGCAGCTGCGCTCTATCACAACCAAGGCGCTTTCTGAGGAAGGCAGGATATTGATTAAATACTGGCTTACCGGAAATGCTCCTGCATTAACGTAATGACTGGCACCTAAAAGCTGTAATTTTGCATCGGCTGCGTTCATTAACAAAAAGGCACTCATTAATAAAATCTCGGTGATGAGGATATAATTGGCATCAGATTTTGGCCAGCTTTTCATCTCTACACCACTAAAGCGTTTCAATTTTAGGATATTTCTGCGAACCAGAAAAATCGCGCAGGAAACCCAAACAGTAAAGGCCAGAATTTCGAAAGAGCCGATCAGAAAATTATATAAACCACCCAAACCATTAAAAATACGGTGTGTGCCAAATAAACCATCGATGATGATTTCCAATACCTCAATGTTAATGATCACGAAACCGATGTAAACAAAAAAGTGGAGAAAGGCGGGGATAGGCCGAACAACCATTTTAGATTGACCAAAGGCTACGCGAAGCATGGTCATTAACCTTTTTTGCGGCTGATCTTGTCGATCTACCGGTTTGCCTAAACGGATATTGCGAATTATTTTACGCAGATTAACTGTAAACAGCGCAATTGCTGCAAGTGTAAGTACTAGAAAAAGGATCTGTGCTACCATGCAATATTAGATTGTTACGCTAAATTAGGATATTAATCTAAATAAATTACTATGCATGCATAAAAAATATAATAAAATTGTTTGTTTGTACTCATTCTAAGCAACGATTAAGGCCTTTTTTAAGAAAGGTGAAAAATTAATTAATTGATAATCAGAGCAACAATGAAATAATCGAAAAAAAGTTTTGCTTTTGAAAAAAGAACGCTACATTTGCAATCCCAAACGGATGGTGCCATAGCTCAGTCGGTAGAGCAAAGGACTGAAAATCCTTGTGTCCCTGGTTCGAATCCAGGTGGCACCACAAACGTCAAAAGGTCATTTTCGATTGAAAATGACCTTTTTTATTTTAGCTTCTTATCCGGATAAATAATATTTTCCCTTTCGGAGTATACCCAGTAAATCAATGCTGAAGCTTGCTTTGCGCGGCCTGTTTGATGCACTCCGCATGGTAAGCCGCTGAAAAGATATCGGCCACCTCATACTGGTATTTTGCAGAATCGAAATAAACTGCAAAGTTTTGTGGAATAGTATCATCTGCATCGTTAAGATACAAACCGCTGCCTGAAAAGGTGGCTCCCCCTGAAACGGTCAAATATTTTCCGTCAGCCTTATTTCTGATTTTGAAATAACCATCATTTTGCGGATAAAATTCCCATTCCTGGCTCCCTTTCACATTGACTTCATTTAATCTCAAAGTATTAAAAACAGATTCCAGGTATTTTCCGCTTTTAAGATCCTTCAACTTAAATACCGAGGGGTTTGCAGTAGGTAAGAATTGAAAGCTAAGATTGATATTGTCGTCATCATCGGCGATCGAAAATCCGTTCGCAGGTTTTGATACCAGGCGGTTGGATTGTTTTTCCAATAAACTGTAATTATTATTACCGATAATCGCCTTGGCCCGTTTATAACGATACATCGCATTGAAAATGCTTAAGTCCCAGCTTTGATGCCAGGTTACAGTAGGGTAGCCTGACCGCATACTAATGGGCAGCCATACATATCGTGATGCCCCAAGGTCTTTGGCATCCCATCGGTCACCATAATAAACGAAGGCATTCTCTTTTCCGCCCACTTTGAATACATAGGCGCTTTGCGACTGATAAGTCAGCTCTTTCATCTGATCTACCGCAAAATTTGAGCCTATGCTCCAATTTCCCAGGATGTTCCAGCTATAGGCGCTCCTTCCGGGATTTGGATCCCAGCCGGTAGACCCGGAGAATAAGCCAAAATAAACATCACCCACTTTGAATATGGCCGGTGCTTCCGCACGTTCGCCAATCAGGATTTTGTTCTCAGTGGGGCTACCTTCAAGGTAATCGGGCCTCAAGCGAATCACGTTGATACTCTTGTTCATATCGGTCGCGCTGAAATGATAAGCGGTTCCGTCGTGATCTTCAAATAGCGTCATGTCTCTCGAATCATGATCATTTGGCCGGAAGGTTTTATACAATTGATAAGGCCCTTCAACTTTATCACTGGTTGCGACCACCACACGCGCAGCCTCATAACCGTTCTCTTTTTCCCAATGCGCCCACATCACCCATTTTTTGGTGGTTTTGTTGAAAATCACCTTTGGACGTTCCAACTTACGCCCTTGCGCCAGATCATTCAGATCTGCCTGAGGAAGACCGGAAAGCGTTAGTGCTAGTCCTAACCGCTCCCAGTTATAAAGGTTTGTTGAGCGATAACAACTAATTCCATTAGATTTTCCGCCCGTGCGGTTTTCACCAAACCAATAATAGGTTCCATTATTGTTGATCACGCAGCCGCCGTGTGCATTTATTGCCTTCCCATTCTGATCTTTCCAAATCTCTCCAGGCTTAAAATTATTTTGGGCATTAACCATGCCCGATACGAGCAATAGTATAATTAGCAGATAAAATTTCATAAACTTATGATTGGTATATTATTCTTTTACTTAGCTTTTCCTACAGAAATGTTTATCTGAGGATTTAGGTTAGGCGCATAGGCCCCGGTAGTATCGAACGTAAAATAGTCTATACCTGTGGATGTATTCTGGAATCCTGCCTTTGCTGCATAAGTCCTTGATTTTCCGGTCAGCTTCACGTTATCCACCTCCAGCGGACTAATCGTGGCGCCCCATTTATCTCGTTCCAGGTAGAAAAATATGCGGATTTGCTTGCAGGTTGCAGAGGTGGTGTAGTCAAGAGAATAGGTTTGCCAGTTGTTATCGGTCACATCCACGGAGGTTCCGAGTGAATTGTCCTGTACTTCCTGGATCTTGATCACCCCCATGGTGGGACCCTCTTTTTTGATACCGCCGCGTACCAGTGCCGAAAGTGTATAAGTTTCATTAGGTACAACATCTATTACCTGCCCGATCTCGGAGGCAGACCAACCATCTGCCCATTTATAATTGTTCATGCTTAAAATATGATTGTCAAAATCCTGTTGGTTGTTGATCTCCTGATTTTTGATAAATTGCTCGGAATTATAACGGTCACCGATCAGCACATCCCAGCCTTCTATCTTGGTTGCGATATGGTTATCGTAGGCCGTATTAAATTCGCCTTCAAAGTTTGGATTCTTCAGCAGGTTCTCTACCATATCGCCGTTTCCGACCGCAAACTCAGGCTGGGTGCCATAATCTGTAGCACGCACGCTGTCAATCAGTAAGTTGTCCTTGAAAATGATAATCCGATTGTCTCTGGTAAACGAATAGCGGTATGTATGTGATCTTTTATCATCATTGTAAAACTGGCCAAGACCGCTTTCTTCATTGATTGTGGGGTTAAACAGCTCTTTTTTGTCCAATCCGTTATACAAACCCATCCCCTTGGCATTAATATAGGCTTTAAAACCAATTCCTTTATTCGTAACGGCATAAGGATAAAATTCCTTTAAGCTATCTGTATTTACTTTGAATTCCATAGTAAACCCGTTGACATCAGGATTGAAGCCCTCTTTTTCACCAAAGGTTATTTCGGCATCTCTACCACCTGCATATTTTGGGTTATTGGTCATTGCTTTGGTGGTCATTTTGCTTCCATAACCTTTTAAGTTTACATAAGATCTGGTAGCACCGCTTCTGAGGATCACATGCCCAAGAGTCAGTTTTTTGGTGCTGTTTAAGGTAACCGTTACGGTGGTGTTTTGTGCATTAGCCGGAATTACCTGGGGTTTTACAGAAAAGCCTGAAGTTGCAGTAATATTGATCGGCTGATCGCTTTGCAGGTCGGATGCACTAACAGTAAATGTAGCTGTAGGGTGCGTATCATCAAGGTCCAGCCATGGACCTGATTTGAGTATCGGGAGGTTTTTTATCACTTTATTTTTGCCTGCATCTTCCGCAGGAGGCCTGTCGTTAGAAGGATTATTACCTTCAGTTTGCTGAACTGATGCTTTTAGAGCGGAAACCGAAAGTGTTATCATAGCTACCAGAGCCCATTTCATGGATATTTTTCTCATCTGTTTCTTTTTTTCTTTTTAAAGTGATTGATTTTTTATTTAGTGAATTGTATTTGTTTCTCCAGGATTATGGTTTGTTCGAAGCTAAAGGCAGCCCGATGCGTTTTTGCAAAAAGGGAAGGTCGCATACCAAACAGTTCGATAAATTTTTCGCGGAAATATTTAATATCTGAGATGCCAACCTTAAGTGCGGCTTCCTGAACTTTACACATGCTGCCGAGCAGTAAATGTGCTGCTTTACATAGTCGTATATATCTGATAAAGCCGTTTACAGAAAGTCCGGTAGCCGCTTTCATTTTTTTAAATAAACTGGAATAACTCATTCCAACCAGTTCGCATAGCTGATGAATGGTAAAAGATTGATTCAGGAGGTGCTGTTCAATGATTGCGGTACACACTGCTACAAGCTCCTGATACATAAAAGGAATGTTTTTCAGCTCATTTCCGCACACCTCCCGATAAAAATATTTTTGAAGCAGCTGTCTTCTGGCCATTATTAATTCGATTGCTTCAGCTACTGTTTCATCTGATTGGGCTGTATACCGGTAATAGGGGACGTTAAGGCCTGACCAAATATGCTTGGAGATTTTGCCGTTCCTCGAGGCAATGATAACCGGGATGTGGTTAAATATGTGGACCGACTTGATAGCCGCCGCCATCGCTGTTACCGGAGTTGCTTCGGGGTCGGCAAGGCAAATGATGAGTTCTGGTAGCTTACTCTTAACCTGCTCAAGAAGATCTCTAATATTTTCCCGATAGGAAATTACACTGAAAGTGCAATGGTTGTGCTTAAATAACACATGAGGTGCTTCGTTGGACTTAATTACCAGGACAGATGTAATACAGTTGAATGGCAGATCTAAATGGCGCAAATGTTCAGATATGGCGGTTTCAGCTATGGCATGATAGGTTGAGCCCAAGCCCCTCATGTACGATGTTTGTATTTTTTTATCGGTAAACATCATCTCGAGGCCGCTTGTTGTTTGATGTAAATTAAGTGTCCAGTTTTCTTCTGAGATGTCTGCCGGGGAACTGGACTTTCGTATTACCGGAAATTGTCCGAGCAGAAAAGCGATGATTTTGACGGAAGAATCCATTTTTCCTACATTTTCCGTTCTGTTACTGCTCGAGCCTATAGAAGAAAAAGAAACGCTGATCTCGGCCGCTCCAGCTTTATCCGTTACTGCCAATACAATAGTGCTTTTTGGAAGCGCCAGGTTGATGGAGGTCGAAAGCATGATATATAATAGTACTTCGATCTGGTGAAGACCTGTCTTTTGAAATTGGGTGTCAGTGCCGGTAAGCTTTAAATCGACTTCAATGCCCTTATGCTTCGCCTGGTCGGTTAAACCCGAATAAGCCAGTTGTGCCAGACCGATAATGTCCAGATCGTTTTCCTGAAGATCATGTGAATGTTTTTTTTGCATATGGTACGGCAACCTGAATGCTTTTGGTTAGCGGATGTAAACCTATAGATATACGACCGATCTAAGCGGGTAGGGAATCATAATTTTAGGGGTCGTTTCTCGTATAAAGCCGCTCTGGGTGTTCAGGTGCTGTTTTTTCCATGAAGTGTATTCGACAAAGGCTTTTTATTTTGGGCGGGAGCTTAACAATACTTTCTTTTTCTTTTAAGTCAATCATCTCTTGTGCCGGTCGACTGCAATCGGGCAGTTAAAAAAACCTTCTGATTCATATCCCTGGTTAAAAGGCGTAATCTTTATCATCATTTGATGAGGGTTAAAGCTACCATGGACGGGGAATACCGATTTACCTCCCCAAAATTATGATTTCCTACCTGTGTGGTGCTTTAGCTAATTTCTACGTTTATTTCAGATTTGCAGAGCTCAGGAATTGCGTGAGCAGAATCAATGTGGCGTGCAGGGTATCCTGTGCTGTTTGCAATCAGAGATGATCTATTTAAACCAATTATTACTTAATAAAGAGCTGTATGTATTTATTTAACACAATCAGAGCGGTAATACTCGCTTTACTTTTTACAATCCCCGTTTTCGCGCAGGAAACACACACTTTCGCCCTTGGTGATGATGCTTTTTTACTTGATGGTAAACCATTCCAAATGATCAGTGGTGAAATTCATTATCCGAGGATTCCACGAGAAGCCTGGCGGTCAAGGATGAAGATGGCAAAGGCAATGGGGCTTAATACCATCGGAACTTATGTCTTCTGGAACCTTCATGAACCCCAAAAGGGCATCTTCGACTTTAAAGGCAATAATGATGTGGCCGAATTTGTCAGAATAGCTAAGGAGGAAGGTTTGTGGGTTATTTTAAGGCCAAGCCCATATGTATGCGCAGAATGGGAGTTTGGTGGTTATCCCTATTGGCTGGAAAACGAAAAAGGACTTGTGGTGCGGAGTAAGGACCCGCTTTATTTAAAGGAGTATGAAAAATACATCATGGAGGTTGGCAAGCAGCTTGCACCATTACAGGTCAACCACGGTGGCAATATATTAATGGTCCAGATTGAGAATGAGTATGGCTCTTATGGCAGCGATAAGGAATACCTTTCGATCAATCAGAAATTATTTATAAAAGCTGGTTTCGATGGCTTGTTATATACCTGTGACCCTGCACCTGACCTCACCAATGGTTATCTTCCGGGCCTGTTGCCGGCAGTTAACGGGCTTGATAATCCCGAAAAGGTGAAGAAACTGATCGCAGATCATCATAACGGAAAAGGGCCTTACTACATCGCTGAATGGTATCCCGCCTGGTTCGACTGGTGGGGAGCTCCTCATCATACCGTGCCGGCAGCCCGATTTACGGGTAAATTAGACTCGGTACTTGCCGCCGGAATTTCCATTAACATGTATATGTTTCACGGGGGTACAACACGCGGTTTTATGAACGGGGCGAATTTTAAAGATGAAACCCCTTATGAACCGCAGATTAGTAGTTATGACTATGATGCCCCTCTGGATGAAGCAGGCAATGCCACAGCGAAATTCCATGCATTTCGATCCATTATTCAAAAGCACCTGCCTGCCGGAACAACGCTGCCACCCGTTCCCAATCCTAAACCAGCCATACGGATACCAACTATAAAACTTGGGCTTACGGCATCATTAACGGGGAATCTTTCTAAGGGAACTTATCACGATAGTCCCCTCACTTTCGAGGAACTCCTGCAGGATTATGGATTTGTACTTTACAGAACAACACTAACCGGCGGTATTAAAGGCACATTGAAAATCAAAGAGCTGCGCGATTATGCATTGATCATGGTTAATGGTAAGCAGATCGCTACGCTTGACCGCCGTTTGAACCAGGATAGTTTAAATATAAGTCTTCCACAAGGGAAGGTCGTATTGGATATTCTGGTAGAAAATCTTGGACGGATTAATTTCGGGAAATACTTATTGCAAAACCGTAAAGGAATAACGGGGTACGTAAGCTTTAACAATCGAAAAATTAAAGGCTGGACAATGTACCGCTTTCCTTTCAACGATCTGTCAAAAATCAAATACCAGTCAACCGTTAAGGCCGGAAATACGCCTGTTATTAAAAAGGGCACGTTCAACCTCACCGCTATTGGCGATACCTACCTTGATATGCGTAAGTGGGGGAAAGGAATGGTATGGGTGAATGGCCATAACCTGGGTAAGTATTGGAGCATCGGTCCACAGGAAACGCTTTACCTTCCCGCAGAATGGTTACGTAAAGGTGTTAATTCGATCGAAGTACTGGAATTACTCCGACCTAATCAGAACGAAATAACAGGGATAGACCATCCTTTACTCGATGGAATTGACCATTCCGTACCCGACCATTTGCCGCGTAAGATCGATTAAATTATACCTATTTTTAATTTCACTATGTATTTTCACAGGTATAAAAATATACAGAGTTGAGATATATACGGGGATGGCTGCACTGCATAAAAAGGCCCTGGCAAGGCATGTCCTTATAAATTTACAAACCTCTAAAAAAATCGTTCATTTGTAATTGATTTTATATCGATTACTCCCTGGCGAGGCCTTGGGATCGGAACCTTTAAAAAAATAACATGAAAAAAAATTTTCGTTACTTATTTTTTTTAATCATACTGATTATCAGGTTTACAGACCTGCATGCACAGGATCTGTTCTCCCATTTAGGAATCGAAAAAGGGCTCTCCAATAATTCGGTTAATGCGATATATAAAGATCATTTTGGCTTTATGTGGTTCGGAACAGATGATGGCCTGAATCAATACAATGGTTACAGTTTCCGTATTTACCGGAATAACCCCAATGATAGCTCATCACTTGTCAACAATCAGGTTATTGGTATGGCGGAAGATGGCTCAGGGACGCTTTGGATTGCTACAAAAAGGGGAGTAAGCGTGCTGCACAGTTTCCCTTCCAAATTTGTCAAACCTATATTTAAAGCTTATAATGATAAAAAGGCGAGACCTATCGATCAGGAAATTTATGCCATTAAAGGAGGAAACCATGGTGATGTGTTCATCGGCGCATCTGATCTGGGGCTTCTGGTTTACGATAATCACTCCCGGGAAACGCGTCAGGTATCTTTTCAACCCGGTGAAAAAGTGCTGACCCCTTATTCCATCCGTGCCATCCGGCCAGTTCAGGACAGGGCCTGGCTGATCAACCCCGCGAAAGGACTGGCTTATTACGACTACCGTTCAAAGCAGATTTCTTTGGTGAGTAGCAATGGGGATATCCGGAATGCAAATTCCATTGAGGCCGATCAATCGGGAAACCTGTGGATTGGTACAGACCACGGACTTTATCGCTATAACATTTTAGCTAAAAGCTTTAAATGGTATAGTGTAGCCCCCGGTCAACTTCTTGCTCAACGCATTCTCAGCCTGGCATTTGATCGCAGGAACCGGTTGCTGATCGCGACAGATGGCGGTGGAATTAATATTATGGATACGGAAAAGGAAAGTTTTTCTTATCAGACTGCAGGTGAAAGCCCATCCTCATTGAACAGCAATGCGATAAGTGTTATTTTAAAAGATGAAGAACATCGGATCTGGGTTGGCACACTGCGTGGTGGAATCAATGTCCTGGATCGCAAGCGAAACGAATTCAAGCATATTTACCGTAATCCGCTGAGCCAGCAAAGTTTGGTCAGCGATTTTATATTATCCTTCTGCGAAGATCGTGACGGGAAAATCTGGATCGGAACGGATGGCGGAGGAATCTCGCTCTGGGACCGGTTGAAGGGTTTTAAAACTTACCGTCATGAAAACGGCAACCCACAGTCGTTGAGCAGTAACAATGTGACCAGCATTGTAAGGAGCAATAATGATGTGATCTGGATAGCAACATTCGGTGGGGGTATTAACCGTTATAACCGGGGCTCAGGCACATTCAAATATTATCCCTGCGCCAACAGTTGGGGTAAGGATGAGAATGTCTGGAAACTTTTTATAGATAAAAAGGGTGGGATCTGGGCAGGAACCTGTGTTGGTGTCGGGCTTTTATATCACTATAATGTTGCCTCAGATAGATTTGAGCCATTCAATAATGAACACTTAAAGAATATCATTGCCATTAATGAAGACAAGCTGGGTAATTTGTGGTTCGGAAGTTTCAATAAACTCTATAAGTACACAGCTGGGGGGAAAGTGATCACTTATGATATCAGATACCCTATTCGGTCGATATTTTTTAATAAATCGGGAGATCTTTTTGTCGGGACGCAATATGCCGGACTTTTAAAGTATAATTCCAAAAACGGAAGTTTTCAGGCCTTTACAGAGTCTGACGGGTTGAGTAACAATACTGTGCTTAATATTGAAGAAGACGATCACGCTAATCTGTGGCTGAGTACCTTCAATGGTTTAACGAAATTTAATTACCGCAATAATACTTTTAACAAATTTTATATCGAAAACGGGCTCCAGTGTAACGAATTCAATTATAATGCATCGGCGCACCTTCGTTCAGGACAACTTCTATTTGGCGGCATCAAGGGATTTAATATTTTTAATCCTGACAGCATTATGAACAATTCTGCGTTTCCGCCTTTGCGTCTGACAGATTTAAGGGCTTCAAACGAACCGCTGATCAGCGATGCGGCCTATTCGGCCAGCCTGTACGATACTAAGGAAATCAAAATCCCTTATGACAGGGCCCTTCTTTCTTTTGATTATAGTGCACTGGAATATTCGTTCCCCTCCAGGATTTCCTATAGCTATTACCTTGAAGGTCTTGAAAATAATTGGAACAATGTCAGAACAGCGAGGAGTGGTAATTACTCCCGGTTGCATGAAGGTACCTATGTACTTCATATCAGGTCAACTAATGGGGAAGGTATCTGGAATCCTCGCCAACTTACTTTAAAGATCATCATATTACCACCATGGTATCGTTCGTGGTGGGCCTATTTAACCTATTTAGCCATCATTTCCTATTTGCTGTACCGGTTTAACAGGTATAAGTCAAATCAGGTCAGGCTGAATTACCAAATCGAAATGGCCACAGCAAATGCAGAGAAGGAAAGAGAATTAAATGAACGGAAGCTTTCGTTTTTCACCCATATTTCACATGAATTCCGTAGTCCGCTAACGCTGATCATTAATCCCGTAAAGGAGCTGCTCTATAGCTCAGGTAAAAATATAGATGTCAGCGATTTATCCATTGTATATTTAAACGCTAAACGTTTGCTTAGCCTCGTAGACCAGTTATTACTGTTCAGAAAGGCAGATCACGAAGAAGATGACCTTAAAATCTCAAAACTGAACATCGTATTAGTTTGTAAAGATGTTTTCCTGTGTTTTACAAGTCAGGCACGTTTGAAAAATATTGATATTACATTTGAGTCTGCTGAAGAATATATTGAAATTTTTGCTGATCGGGAAAAGATAGAGATCGTACTTTTTAATATCTTGTCTAATGCTTTTAAGTTTACGGAAAAGAATGGCAGTATCCATGTTAAAGTCGAGGATTATGACGGCCGCATAGCGATCCTGATTCAGGACAATGGGCGGGGTATCCATCCCGAAATCGGAGATAAACTTTTTGATAAATTTTATCAGGCGCCAAAAAGTTACAACGTTTCGGTTAAGGGTTTTGGAATAGGCCTTTATCTCGCTAAAAAATTCATCACTTCTCATAAAGGTGAATTGACTTATCACAGTGAAATCGGAGAGGGAACGGTCTTCCGGATTGAACTGCTTAAAGGACTGGAACATTTAGCCGGTATAACCGTGCACCATGAAGATACTGAATTTATCATGCCTGATCTTGACCTGGCGGAAGAAGAAGCGGAAGAACCGGTAACCGCTATGGAGCAACCTGATTCTGGGGAATTGGATAATCTGGTATCCGAACAACCGGCAATACTGATCGTTGATGACAATGAACTTTTCCGGCAGTACATTAAGCGGATATTTAAAGAATCGTTTATCATTTATGAAGCCGTAGATGGTGAGGATGGTTTGATCAAGGCAAAAAAACAACTTCCCGATATCATCATCAGTGACGTGACCATGCCCGTAAAGGACGGTATCCAACTGTGTACAGAGATAAAGGCTGATCCTGCCATCAGTCATATCCCGGTTATATTGCTGACCTCGTCGACATCATCGGAGATCAAGCTGAAAGGCCTGGAGTGCGGGGCGGAGGATTATATTACCAAGCCCTTTGAGGCTGAACTGTTAACGGCAAGGATCAATAATATACTTAAA
The DNA here is from genome assembly GCA_002151545.1 of Sphingobacteriaceae bacterium GW460-11-11-14-LB5. Classification (NCBI taxonomy): domain Bacteria; kingdom Pseudomonadati; phylum Bacteroidota; class Sphingobacteriia; order Sphingobacteriales; family Sphingobacteriaceae; species Sphingobacteriaceae bacterium GW460-11-11-14-LB5. The sequence goes on from CP021237.1 coordinate 618,777, forward strand.
AGCCGCAATAGTTTGCAACGCTATTTTTATAATGCAGTGACTCTTCAAGCCGATAATCAGAAAATATCGCCCACCTTTAAAGAATTCTTGTCGAAATGTATCTCCATTACAGAGCGGCACCTTGATAACCCAGACTTCAATACTAAAGTACTGGCCAATGAGGTAGGGATGAGTCATTCGGCATTATATAAGAAAGTTAAATCCATTTCCGGTAAATCGATCAATGAATTTATCAGGTTCATCCGCTTGAGAAAAGCAGCGGAACTATTGATCCAAACGGACAGCAGGGTAAATGAAGCTGCCTTTCGGGCGGGCTTCAATAATCAAAAATATTTTCGTGAGCAATTCACGAAATTGTTCGAAATGACGCCTTCAGAATACATTAAAAAATACCGCAAAACCTTATAAGCTTGTTCAAAAACAGACTAGTTTGGTGTCGGTAGTCTAATCCCTTTGATGGAGCTCTCTGGCAGCAATAACCGCACAAAAGGCGTTGTTGCCAGCTGGTGTAATATCAGCCCGCTATTTCCGGATCTTACCGGGCAGCACTGTTTTTAAAATTTCGCGCTCCAAATTACTTTTGATGTAAACCAATAACAGGCCTGAGCAGCATTCTGATAATAAATCAGTGATTGTTTTCCCAATTCAATGGAGCGCATAACCTCTGGCTGGCTGTTGCTGGATTTCCATAACGAACTTTAGCCAGCTATAAATCTGTATTCCAGAAACGAAATCGAACGATTTGCGGCTCCTTAAGGGCAAATTTACCGATCTCTACCCCTATAAATCTTATTTTGTACCTAACCCTCCGCTTTGAATTGCACTTTCTTTGCTTCTGTTTTACGACTAACCAAATGAGAGAAAGTTCAGAACAAAATAAAGTCTGCGCATAGTAAGCTGTGCGACATGACCGAAGATTTAATGCACGCTGTAAACCTTCTATTTAGTATAGTTTTTTAAAAGTGAACGGCATTCCACTGAAAAGATGCCGCCTGCAAACAAACCAATATAAACCATATTGAGCCAGTATGATTAAACTTTTACTTCGTCAAGTTACGATTTGGATGCGCTATTGTGCGCTGTTATGCATTTTTGCTAATTCTCCTGCATGGGGAAGTAATAGCGTTTTCAGGTCGTATCAGCAAGTTCCGGTCAAGCCACTGGTTACACAGGATTCGCTGCGCAAAGACAGTTTGAGAAAAGATGCTATAAGATCGCTCAAACCTACTGATACCCTCAAAGTACGTTCATTTCGCGATCGGGTAGAAAATGTGGTTCAGGGTATAGCGCATTCCGACCATATTCAGGCAGGCCAATTAGCACAAACACCGTTTACAACCATTCAGCAAATGTTGAAGGGAGAATCGGCTGGTTTATACGTGCAGGAAAAGAGCGGAGAACCAGGTACGTTACAAGCTATGACCATCAGGGGGTTAACCTCACCACTGATTACTAATAAAGACCGGTATGGTAATCAACCTGCTGTGTATCTTAATGGCATCCCGCTTATAGGTGATCACCCCTTCGTTTACAACATTCAGGGTTATGACTTTAATCCGATCGGCCCTGCAACTAACCTGCTTTCCCAGTTCAGTGTTAATAATATCAAATCGATTGATGTGGTAAAAGACCCTGCCCAGCTTGCCAGATTAGGTCCGGAGGCTGCTAATGGCGCCATTTGGATCGTGACTAAAAACGCTAAGTCAGGTGAAAAACAGATCGAGGTTAACAGCTATTACGGTCAGGCAACCAAACCTGCAAATATTTCGACGACCAATGCGGCTTATGAAAACGATTTTAGAAGGATGTTTTATGATAAATATGCTACTGCAGGACAAAAGGCAACCTACCCTGCATTTTTATATGACCAGACCAATGCCAGATATTATGGTGCCTCCCAATGGTCTGATCTTTATTATCAAAACAATCCATTGCTGAATGTCGATCTCAGCATCACGGGAGGTAATGATCGCGCAAATTTCCGCTTTTTCGGGTCGCATACATCAGATCGCGGTTCTGCAGATCAAAGTTCCCTTGATCGATCAAGCGCCAGCTTTTTTATTAATATGGTGCCTTTTAGCTGGTTAACCGTTTCGAGTATGGTAAATGCCACCCGCTTAAACAGGAAACCAAATAAAAACCTCCGCGACCGATTTGCCGAGATGGAATATATACCCGATATCAATATACCCATTGCACCTTCCGGTGATACTTATCAATCCCTCCTGTCAATTTATGACAATGCCATAGATGAAAATATTAATAGTGCCATTCAAGGGTATGTGGCTTTGAATTTTCTGTTAAAGAAGATCCGTTATACCACTAAGATATCTTTCGATTACAACGAAGGCCTGAGAAATACATTTTACCCTTCAACACTGATGAATGGGATCAACTATGCTTCCGGGTATTTCGGTTACAATCAGCGCGCAATATGGAGCAATACCGCAGATTACAATTTAGAACTCAATAGCGATCACAGTTTTTTATTCTCGGCAGGAACCATGATACAATCAGATATCCACCGCTATAATTACTCGCAGGCCTATCATGGTGCTAATGATTTTATCAAAGTGCCCAGCACCGGTGCAGGCTTTATTATTCATGGATATACCGACAAGGAGACAATGACACTTATGTCCTCATTTGCCTCAGTTAAATATGATTTTAAAGACTTTTTAAGCGTAAACGGTACTTTCAGGGTAGATGGTAGCAGTAATGTGCAGCCAGATCATCGCTGGCTTCCAACAGCTGCCTTGAGTATCAACTGGGACTTGAAAAAGTTTTTACTGAAAGACAACAAAAAGATAAATAACCTTGCCGTAAACCTATCTGCCGCAAGGATAGGTAAATTAATTACTTACGATAAATTTTCAGAAGGCCCGCAGTATACTGTAGACCTGGGTTATAACAATAGTCCAGACATATTTTCCTATAACGCTTCGGCAGTATTGTCGCGGCCTTATTCAACTGGTTGGGTAGGTTATCAGCTGGGCTGGCCATATAGCGATCAAATCGACCTTAATGTTAAGGGAACGATATTGAACCGTGTTGACTTTTCTGTCGGGATTTATCATAAACAGGATAAAAACCAGATCATCGCTGTACCGGTTCCGGAAGAATTGGGCTATACGCAAACGTGGAAAGACGGTTTGTCGGTCACTAATCGAGGTATAGAGGCGGCTGTAGGGGTTGCTGTGATTAAAGGCAGTAAAAAGCTGAACTGGTATTCTTCAATTAATGCTGCGGTTAATCAAAACCGGTTAAGTGCACTTCCTGATGGCCAGCAGACACTGGTGTTGGGCAACCGGAAACTGCAGGTCGGTAAATCTATAGACCAGTTTTGGCTGCTGGAGAACAATGGTATTTATACAAGTGCCGGAGAGATCCAGGTAAACCCCGTAAACAACAAGCCGTTGAGTTATTACGGCCTTAGTTTTTCTGCCGGTGATCCGAAATGGAAAGACCAGAACGGTGATTATGTGATTGACGATAATGATAAGGTACTGAAAGGCCATAGCATGCCTGCGCTAACCGGTGGATGGAACAATCGTTTCAGTTATAAAAAACTCGAGCTGAACGTTAATGTCGTTTTCGCCTTAGGGCAGGATGCGTTGAACAGCCGTGCGTCGAACAAATTCAATTTTGCCAACCTCACCGCTACAAGTGATATCCGCGGGGTGCAGGAAATATTTTTCTGGCAAAAAGATGTAATTATTGAAAAGTACCCGGTTTATAATCCCTGGAGCGCTGTGATCCCTTACCAGTTGAATCAGGATCTTTTCCTGGAAAACGCATCCTACCTGAAACTTCGCGCTGTTACCCTTAGCTATGATTTTACAGACATGCTTTTTAAGAAAGGTTCGAGTAAGCTAAGGAATGCTGCTTTATATGTAACCGGCGCCAATCTGGCAACAATCACTGGTTTTAAAGGCACTGATCCTGAGCTGATCGACTTTAACGGTCTGTATAGCGGATACGGGTTGCCAATCCCCCGTTCGTTCATTGTTGGTTTTAAATTGAATTTATAGAAGCTATGTATTCCTATATAAAAAATAATCTGATAGCGAGAGCGGCTGTATGTACAATGCTCACCATAATGCTGATGGCGGGAATATCCTGCAAGAAAGCACTTGACCAGTCCTCAACACAGGTTTCGCCTGAAAACCTGCAATGGACCTCGATTAACGACAGTAGGTCTGCGTTGATGGGCGTATATGGCCTTTTTCGTTCAGCACTTGCCAATAACTATGCACAATGGGTTTATGGCGATCTGCGCTTCGGAGATTTCAGTTCTTACAATAGGCCTGATCTGGATGCCGCTATCAGGAATCAACTGAATGCTTCATTTCCAATGATCAAAGATTTGGCTGACTGGCGTCGTTTTTATGCCGTGATTAACAGTGCGGCCGTATTTATTGAGCATGCACCAGCCGTGGTTAAGGCCGATCCTAAATATTCGCAGGCCAACCTGGTTCTCGATATTGCGCAGGTCCGTGCGCTTCGGGCCCTGGCTTATTTTTATCTGGTAAGGATTTGGGGTGATGTACCATTAGTAACCTATGCTTATGATAATGGTACATTTCCGGCGATAGGCCGTACAAGTGCGACAACAGTTTTAGACTACGCTCAAAGGGAATTACAGGCCGCAGCAATCGATCTGCCTTATTATTATGGCGTTTCACCACAAACTTATTATGGTTTTAATCAGTCAAATTGGACGGGCGTATTGCTCAATAAAGTTTCAGCCTACGCGATTCTGGCTCACATGTCTGCCTGGCAGGGCAATTATGTAAATACCGATGTTTATGCCGGGCTGGTTATGGACAATGCCGCTAAAGCAGGCATCACTGCCTCTTCTATAGGCTATCTTACCGCAGCTAACGGCATATTTCAAGGTCGTCAGCCTGCACAACTTGTGGCCTTCGGCGCAATAGATTTTAATGGAGAATCCAGCGGTGCAGGCCACCTGGAAGATCTCACGCTTGCCCAGCCTTTTGTGGCGCGGGTGAAGCCACAGATTTTTGTGAGCAGAGATACTTTGAGCAGCATCTTTACCGACGCTTATGATTTTCGTTTTGGCACGGATACCCTGGCCAAAACATTCTGGACAAATTATATTACAGGTTATAACAGTAGCACTCCGGTTTTCAGTAAGATAAAAGTGATTAGAGATGGTGTATCAGATGGTAGTTATCCGGTTTTCGGGTCGGCAATGCTTATTTCACGCCTGGAGGATATACAGCTTTTGCGGGCAGAGGCAATGGCTGCCCTCAACCGCCGGGATGAAGCAATCAGGTATCTGAATCTGATCCGGCAAAACCGAGGGGTGCCCTTATTTTTACAAACATCAACAGCAAATATTGTAGATGCCATATTTGCCGAGCGCCGGCGCGAACTAATGGGCGAAGGCTGGAGGTGGTATGACCTCATCCGCTATCATAAAATCCGCCAAAAGGATACAGCCTTCAGCAGACTTATTCAAACGGGCGGAATTTATTGGCCGGTTTCAACCAGTGTTTTATCGGCTAACAGCCTTATTCAGCAAAACCCTTATTGGAAATAATCCGAACGCACATGAAAAAGACATATAATTTTCTCATCCTGGTTCTTACGGTCGCGTTTTTGGCAGGCTGTAAAAAAGGTGATGATACGTATTACAATTTTGAACCGGTAACCATCAATTACAAGGGCACGGCACTGGATTATCTGAAAACCCAACCTGGTGTTTTTGATTCCCTTATGCTCGTGGTTAACCGCTTCCCTGCTTTAAGTGATAGTTTAAAGGTTAGTAACCTGACCATTTTTGGCGTAACCAATAAAAGTTTTGAGTATGCAGTGAAAGGATTAAACAGGGAGCGGGCATTTCAAAAGAAAACCCCGCTTTATTTGAGCTCGATAGATGGCCCCACCTTGGATACAATCATTTATAGGTACATTCTGAAAACGCCATTAACCAGCGATTATGTTAAGACCCAGTCCAATGGAGTGAATCAATCTGCAATGAAGTATGCCTACGATATGCATGTACAATATGGCAACCTGAACGCTTCGGGATTAGTTGGAAACGGCGAACAGCAGCTGATTTTTTCAGACATGAACAATTCGGCAGTCGCTTCAAACTGGGTTAATGCGAATACTGCTGTCATCAACGTAAAAACGCAGAATGCGATCATCCACGTGCTCAATACCGACCATGTTTTTGGTTTTAATCAATTTTTGTTAAAGTTTAATAAATAGCCATGAATAATAGATTTCACCGCTGCGAATACTGGATAATGATTGTGTTAACCAGCAGTATCCTGTTCGGTTGCACAAAATATTTACCTGATAATACCGATGCTTTTGCTAATGATAGCCGCTTTACGCAGACGGTATATCAACCAATCCTGGGCCGAAACAATCTGTTTGCCAATAATTTTAATGCGGGGAGTTCGACCCAGCCGCTAGACTTTGAAATCGTTAATCTTCGCCGTACCGCCGATGGCTCGCCGGCGCCCGAACTCACCAATAATTACCCGGTAAAAATATGGACCCAGGCTTATACAGGTACTGAAAAAACGATTGCCGAAATTGACAGTAAAAGAACGATACAGAACCAGCCTTTATTTTCCGTACGTAAACATAACGGTGAGTTTCTAATGTGGGCGGGTGCGCAGTCGGGCATAGTAAGGGCACAACCCGATTCGGGCTATGTTTTTGATGTTAAAGTGAGTAATACCGGAGGCAGTAAATATTTTAGGAACTTACGCCTTATACCGCAAAGAGAGCGGGCTTATGAGCCTTCTAACTACGATCCGGTTAATGGAATTGCGGCAAATTCATATGTTAACCCGCTTTCTATTAACAATGTAATCGGGCAGAACACCAAACTGGATATTCCACTGAAAGATGTACGGATATTTTTCTATAAAAATCCAAACGCAACCACTACAGGAGGAAAAACATTGACTTTCCGTTTCTATGATGCGGGCTTTAATGTAATTGATCCCAATAAATTTAACCAGACCGTATGGGCTACGCTTGTACACGGTTTCAATATGGAAAAAACCTCAGCTTATGTAAAGTATGATGTGGCCTATCCGATTCCTCTGGTAACCTTTCAAACGCCTTATACCAATGTAGCCGGAACCCAGGCCCACACTGTTTTTAGCTATGACCGGCTTAATTCCGGCGGATTCCGCGAAAGCTCATCAATTGTTTTCGATTTCGCAATCTACGAAGAAGGCAACTGGGAAATTATTATGGTCTTTTCTGGCGATACGCCATTGTTTAATTAATCACGCTAACCGACGCTGGAATTATGAAGAAAATATTTACCCTCATTATTATACTCGGATTGATTGTCCTCAATCACAGTGTTTTTGCGCAAAGCATTACCATATCCGGAACAGTACTGGAGCAGCCGAAAAACTTAAGTATCCCTTCTGTTAATATTTATATCAAAAGCGGAGCAACTTTAAAGGCTGTCGGTATTACAGATAATAAAGGGCACTTTATCGTCAAAGTTGCAGACGGAACAGATCTTTTATTTCGTTGTGTCGGCTACCAGGATGTTACCCAAAAAGCACATGCCCGTAAGGAAATGATTGTTTATATGCAGGAAAAGGTAAATAATATGAACGAAGTAGTGGTGGTAGTGGGCTATCAGGAAAAAAGAAAGGAGCTGTCTACGGGATCTATTAAAACCTTAACGGCCAAAGATATTCAAGATGTGCCGGCGGCTAATATTGTAGAGCTGCTCCAGGGAAAGGTGGCCGGTTTAAACATTCAAAATAATAATGGTACACCGGGCATGATGGGGACCATTGCCCTGCGTGGTATATCAAATATAAATGTAGTGGGCAGCGGGAGCAACGCTTATCTAACGCCCAGTTCACCACTTTTTGTTGTTGATGGCATTCCGGTGGATATGACCACAGGTGCGAGATACGGATTTGATCAGGCCGGGCCAGGGATCAGCCCGCTGGCGCTGATTCCAACCGAAGACATTGCCGAAATGCTGGTTTTGAAGGATGCACAAGCAACCTCACTTTATGGTTCGAGGGGAGCCTATGGCGTCATTATTATCAACACGAAGCGGGGTAAATCGGCAATTCCAATTATCAGTTATTCAGGTAAGTTTTTCGTGAGTACCGTGCCGGGGCTGCGCACTGTTATCGGTGGGATTAGCGAACGTGCCATGCGTATCAACCAGGTGATGAAATTCGATACGGCCTATTATCATGCGCTTAATACGGTCAATTCTACCCCTTTTCTGGCCGACAGCTTGAATGCTTACTATAATAACTCCACCGATTGGCAGAGTTATTTCTACCGCACGACTTATAATCAAAGTCATGACCTTACCATGTCTGGTGGTTCTACGGTGTTTAACTACAAAGTAGCTACCTCCTTATTTGATCAGAAAGGGATTATTGAAAATACCGGCTTCACACGCTATAATCTATCTATGAACATGCAATATCAACCGTCCAACAAATTCACGATGGTTGCATATATCAATAATTCGCTGACGAAAAACAGCAAGGGAAGTGGCAATGCACTTGTACAAAGAGGTGTTGCGACAGCCGGCAATACATCTTCACTTTTGCCGGCACCTTCCCTGTATACCGCCAGCAATTCTGCACTAGCCGCGGCAACTGTGGATGATGCTTCCAAGATTGCGGGCATTAACACCAATCTGCAGTTAACTTATCGGCCGCTCACCGGGCTTTCGGTTTCCAGTCAGTTCAGTTATAATTACAACGATCAGACAGAAAATACTTTCAGCCCGGCTATTTTAAATAACAATAATAATAGGGTTTACGCCTTTAGCGCTCAAAACTCTTCTCTGTATTCCCGAAGCAGTTTTCAATATGTTTACCGCTTACATGACGCGCATGAATTCAGTGTATTTGGCTTTACTGAATTATCGATAGGTAAATCCAGGTATAATATCATTAACTACAGCGGTACACCAAACGACCAGATTCAGGGGCCTATAGGATATAATTACCTTTTGTCAGGCACCTCATCGTCCTATACCCCAGATAACCGGTCGCTGGGATATTCAGGAGCATTCTCATATAATTATAAGAAAAAATATGTGCTGGATGTGAATTACCGGATTGATGGTACTTCGACCAATGGCACCGACAATCCCTGGAAAAAGAATCCTGCAGGCGGTATAAAGTGGAACTTTAACTATGAAGATTTCATGAAAGACCTGACCTGGTTAGATTTCGGTTCAGTTAGGGCCAGTTGGGGGCGAACAATTGTTCCATCAGGTACAATTTATGATGTTTACGGAAAATACCTGTCCTCAGGGAGTTATAATAATGTCAGTACGGTATCGCTTGACCTGACGACTATTCCAAATACCGCTTTAGTGCCCAGCCGTTCAACACAACTGGATTATGGTCTTGATCTTGGCCTTATGAAGGGGAAATATTCGCTGACTTTTGATTATTATTATAAACAAAGTGATTTCCAGCTAAGTACCAGGAACCTTGCTAACCATAATGTTTTTACGAATATCAGTACCAATGAAACCAGCGTAGTTACCAAGGGTTACGAATTGGATTTAAGCTTTAGGCCATTAAATTCCGAAAGTAAGTGGAAATGGACTTTTTCCGTTAATGGATCAATCATAAGGGATTACCTAGCTGCGCTGCCAGATGAGGTACGCCAAATTATTACCAATGGCGGCGATCTGGGACAACCCATAGTAAACCGTTTGGGATCTAATTCGCTGTCTAATTTTTTGCTTAACTACAATGGTGTTTACAGTACAGATAAGGATGTGCCGGTAGATCCATTGACCGGCCTCCGTTACCGTGTTGGCGGAACCGCCAGTAAGGGCAGTTATTTCAGGGCGGGCGATCCGATCTGGACCGATTTGAATGGTGATTACATTCTGGATAACAATGATTTTGTAATTACCGGCAATTCGCAGCCAAGGTTTGTTGGCGGGTTTAGTTCTTATCTGCAGTATAAACAATTTTCTATGAACATCTCCATGTCGTATACCATTGGCAGGGATGTACTCAATAACGCCACTGCCAGCTTATTTCAAAACTATTCAAACCCACTAAGCCAGAATGCACTGGTGCCGATTTCGCAATATAATTTTTGGACTAGTCCTGGTGATGTAGCAACTTATCCAAACCCGTTTGACTACACCAGAAGCGCGCTGGTCAGGCCGTTTCAATATATACAAACACTGTTTCAGGAGGACGGATCCTATTTGAAAATCAACAGCATTACCTTGTCATATAACCTAAATCCGGCTTTTAGTAAAAAGTTCGGCATTACCTCCTGCAGGGTCTACGCTACCGGAAGCAACATCGCCACTTTCAGCAATTACAGCGGTCCAAGTGCTGAGCGTGTAGACGGATTGGGCAGGGATAATTCGGGTGGTTATCCGCTGAGCCGGAACTTTACATTTGGTTTAAACATTCAATTCTAACGGATATGAAAAAAGTAATTTGTCTGATCATTATTATACTCTTGTGCACAGGGCTGGAAGGTTGTAAGAAATTTTTGAACGTGGTGCCAATTGACAACCTTTCCGGGAATAATTTCTGGGAAACGAAAGCGGATGTTGAAGCTTTTACCGGCGGCATATATAACCTGCTTCGTAATGCGACAATGCGCGATAGCCGTTTTTTTGTCGCCACAGGCGACCTGCGCTGTGCTCCGGCCAATATAACCTCCGAACATTCTTCCGAATTATATGTGAGCTATCTTAGAAAGAACGATTTAAAAGGATTGCTTTCCAATACAAAATATCTCAAACCTACTGATACCTTTTGGGCAATCACCTTATGGACAAACTTTTTTAATGTTGTTCAAAATGCGAATATATTGTATGATCAGGTTGAGAAAATGCCGGAGTCGGTGCTTTCTGCTGAGGATAAAAAGAGTTATCAGGCAGAGGCCGTTTTCCTGCGCTGCATCAGTTATTTCTTTATGGTTCGCGTATTTGGCAATGTTCCTTATTATACGAATGCGTTTAATTCAGAAGCATTACCCCGCACCAATATGATAACGGTGCTTAAAAACTGCAATGATGAATTAGCTGCAGTTAAAAATGACCTGCCCTGGACTTATGCAGATATAGCAAAGGTTGCCGTACGTGCCATGCGGGGCAGTGTTATCGCCCTGATGATGCATATTAACATGTGGGAAGCTGGATTTGATCAGGCCAATCAGCTCGGATATTATACCACCGTTGCTGCACTTGGCGAAGAAATCATGACGCAGAGCGGTGGCGCTTATCAATTGTTGCCTTTGATCAATACATATGATATTTTCCGCGGAAATTCTAAAGAAGGATTATTTGAAATCGTTCAGCAAGCCAATTCCGCTGAACAGTTCCTGCCGAATGCCGTATATTCCAACTACGTACTGCTCAAACCCTATCAGCCTTTCTTAACTTCGACGATTTGGTATGATGCAGCCTTTATGGCCAGGGTATACCCGACCAATGTAACGGATAACCGGAAAACGCAATGGTTCGATGCAAACCTTTACGCTGCTGACGGAACCCAGCAGATGCTCAAGTTTGTAAATATTAAACAAGGTCCATCCACAGGTTCCCTTCAGGTAGGGAACCAGGTGGTCTTTAGATACGCCGATGTGGTACTGCTTCGTGCCGAAGCGCTGGCTAATCTGGGCCGCGATAACGACGCACTGCCGGTATTAAATCTGATAAGGCAAAGGGCCGGGGCACCGGATATTGCATCAAACGGAGATGCGCTGAAAAGCGATATCTACTACGAGCGTGTTCGCGAACTGATGGGAGAAGGCCATTACTTCTATGATCTGGTCAGAACCCGTAAGGCGATAGATGGTAATTTTACTTTTTCACCAATCACCGCTGACGGCTTTGCCCGTGGCGCATGGACCTGGCCGATAGATGTAACGGCTACGGCCAATAACCCCTTCATGACCCTTAATCAATATTGGAACTAAAAGAAATTCATATGAAGAAATATATCATTTATATCCCCGTTTTTCTGTTGATCGCTATAGTTGCCGTTTCTTCCTGCAAAAACAACAATTATTATATCGATTCAGGAGTAGGCAAAGCACAATATGAAGGCACCATTCTGACCTATCTGGCTGACAAACCAGCTTACTTTGATACGCTGTCGCGTGTTATTACGCTGGCCGGAATGCAGGATGTTTTTTCCAGGGATACGATCACCTTTTTTGCGCCACCAAGTTCTTGTATCTATAAGGCAGTTAAAAACCTCAATAAATACCTTTATGGCCGGGGGCAGGATACTGTAAAGCAACTCAATCAGATAGATCCGAAAGTATGGAAGGATATGTTATCGCTTTATATCGTAAAAGGGAAGTATTTACTTAAGGATATTCCGCAACTGGATACTACCCAGTTAAGTACTTTTGGCGGCCAGGGTTATATTAGCAACGGGGGCAGGCCAATGAATATCGGTGTTTTGTACAACGATGTAAACGGAGTAAAATATGCCGGATACCGTCAATTATACTATTCGTATATCACCGATTTTACCAATAAGATAGGTTCAATGGTCAATGTCCCGGTGGCATCTTCCGATATTCAGCCATATAACGGGGTGGTACATGTGCTGGTTTATCAAAGGCACGTATTTGGATTTCAAACCAACAATTTTATTCTGCAGGCCATTGCGGCTGGTATTAAGCCGCCATTGTAAACTGTAAGAGATAACCTAATGAATAAAAATATGAGAAAGCAACTAAAATATCCATTTTTCTTAACGGCAATTCTGATCAGCTCGCTGTTGGCAACTTGTAAGAAGTCAGCCATTATTGGTGAGGATCCCTATGCCGGAGGGAAGGCACCCTTAGGTGTAACTTTTGGAACCGCTTCACCATCACCTGCCTCAGGACCCGCAGGTAGCACCGTGGTTTTTCAGGTAAAAGGCTTGCTAAAATATGGGAGTAATTTCGACTTCTTGATCAGTAATCAAAAAACAACAATACTCAATGTAACCGATACCACCATAACGATTAAGGTTCCTACCGATATCAGTTCTGGAATATCTTCTATAAAGTTAGGCGGACAGGTGTTTTTCGGTCCGAGGTTTGCCATTACCGGAAATATTTCCATTGATGCAGGTTTTGGTGCCGGCAATGGCACTGATGGGCCGATTTATTCAGCTTATGAGTTCAATCAGGGCTATATGATACTGGGCTCATTTCTGCGCTATGAAGGATCATACTATCCGGGGATTGCCTTCGTGAACTCCCTGGGAGGCATCGGAAACTTGAATACGAGAGATGGAATGAATTTAGGCGGTTCACTTTTAAGCGTGGCACGTTTAGCAAGCGGGAAGTTTATCATTGCCGGAAATTATAACCTTTATTACAGAAAAGGCGGTATTGGTAATATTACCCGTATAAATTCAGACGGGTCTTTAGATGCAGTAACGGTCAATGTAATTAATCAGATACCCGAAATACCAAGTAACGGACTCGATACCGTTCCGGCGTTTAACGGTGCTTTCCGTGGTCAGCAAACCATCATCAAAACATTCGTAACCTCAGACAATAAAGTAATTGCAGTGGGTAATATCAATTCTTATACTACGATCGATTATACTAAATCTACGCGGCTGTCCAGGGCTTATACCTTTAAAAACATATTCACCGTGGCCCGTATGAATGAAAATGGTATACTGGATGAAACCTATAATTATGGCCCGACGAGTACCGGTGCCAATGCGCTGGTGAATGATGCCTTTATGCAGACTGACGGCAAAATTGTACTTGTTGGGAATTTTACAAAATTTAATGGTGTAAACGCCAATTATATTGTCAGGTTAGACAAAAACGGCCAGCCTGATGCCACTTACCAGACCGGGACAGGCGCCAATGGCAACATCAATACAGTCCAATACAATTCTACTTCGCGCAGGATCATGGTGACTGGCAATTTTACTACTTTCAATAACAAAGCCTGCCCGGGAATTGCCATGCTCATGGAGGACGGATCGCTTGATGCCAATTTTAAGTTCGGCGATGTCACCGGAGGGAATGTCAATTTTGCCCGATCGCTCAAGAACGGAAAGGTACTTGTTGCCGGAACGTTCGATCAGTATAATGGTGTATCGCGGCCTGGATTTTTATTACTCAATGCAGATGGTTCAGCGTTACAGACCTTTAATCACCTGGGTACTTTCTCCGGGCAGATCCAGCAGGTAATAGAAACGACTTCTACTATTGGTGCACCGGCGATTATCCTGTTGGGGTATATCCGGAAATTCGATGATAAAAACGTGAATAATATCGTTAAGGTGGAAATTAAAAATTAAAGATGATGAAAACTTCATATCAAAATTCGGCCGCATTAATGTTTAGATACATGACCTGTATCTGCAGTGCCGTACTGATGGTCTCCGTTCTATTGGCTTCATGCAAAAATGAAAACTTTCCGAATTTGCTCAAGTCAGAGTATGGCGGGACCCCAGCCAGCTATGGCCATGCCAAAGTGCTTTACATTATCATTGATGGTGCACGGGGCAATGCCATAAAAGCGATTACACCACCCAATTTATATAAGTTGACAACAAACGCACTTTATACCTATAACGCATTGGTGAATAATGGCACACAAACGGTAACCAATGCCAATTCCTGGGCAAATCAAATGACCGGGGTTGAAGGGGCAAAACATTTTGTGACTTCGGAAGACTTTGCGGGTAATAACCTAAGCAACTATCCTTCATTTATAACTTTGTTAAAAAAAACGAATAGTTCTTATAAAACCGCGGCATTTAGTGCTTCAGCAGCGTTTGCCGATCACTTTACGCAAGCGGCCGACATCCGTGAAACATTTGAAAACAACGATGGTAATGTTAAATCGGCAGTGGTGGCAGCATTAAAGAATGATAACCCGGATCTGGTATTGGCTCAATTCCATTCCGTGGAAACGGTGGCTGCTACCGTTGGTTATGAAAGCACCACGACGGCCTATGTCAATGCCATCAATCAGGTGGATGCGTATATCGGTGAAATTATGACCGCCCTGCAGAGCCGCCCTAATTATAACGCTGAAAATTGGCTGGTGGTGATCACCTCAAATAAGGGAGGGAAAGTGGCTGTTAATCTGCCGCCAAATTCGACAATTTATGATGATGCGATCCGGAATATATTCACGATCTATTACAGTTCAAAGTTCGCGACCAAGTATCTTCCACAGCCTGCTACAACCGCGGTAACCTTTGATAGTTATGCCGTACGCTATACCTATGCGAATAATAACTTTGTTAATGCAACGCTGGGCGATGTGAATCTGTACAATTTAGGAACCAATTTTTCTACAACGATCCAGTTCCTCATCAAAAACAGCTTTACGGGAAGTGCCGGTTATCCGACCGTGCTATCAAAACGGGCCGCCGATTTTAACGGATCAGCAGGCTGGATCATTTTTCTCAAAGGAAATGGTTATACGGTAAATACCTCTATTTCAGACGAGATCGCCGGTGGAAATGTAAGCGATAACCAATGGCATGTCATTACTGTTACGATGAGCCGATTGAATGGGGTAGCTACTGTAAAAACCTATACCGATGGTAAATTCAATAGTTCCGGAACCCGCACAACCTCTGAATCCATCGATAATGTGAGCCCTTTGCGTATCGGACGCATACCAACAAATGGCGATGCGAATCCGAATTTATTGATTTCAAACTTACAGATCTACAATGTGGCTATGCCGGATGCAGATATCACGAGGCTATCCTGCCAAACAAACATAACGGAAGCGCATCCTTATTATAAAAATCTGATCGGATACTGGCCTGGAGATGAATCAAGCGGGCTGGTGCTGAAAGAACGTACGGGAACTTATGGCACGACCGCAAATTTTAAGCTTAGCGGCCCTTATGTGTGGAATGAATTTAGCAATTACAGTGCAAATCTTTGTCCGCCCGTAACAGATGCCTTTTATCATGTCGTACCCAATGCGGTAGATGTTCCCTATCAGATCATGCAGTGGCTGGGTGTCAATATCGACGTTAGCTGGCAGCTTAGCGGCAGAGCGTTTTCACCGGTGTATTCAAATGTTAACCCCTAAAAATGATTCGTATGCAGTTTTTAAATCATAAACGGCGAATTAATCGCACAATCAAACCCATCGCCATCATCATGATCGGCCTGGTGACGGTATTTACTGCTTGTAAAAAAGGTGATAAGACTTTTGAAAATGGTTATGATGATTATTCCGGTAATCAGCCATCCGACTATTTTAAGAATGATTCACTTGGCGTTGACAAGAGTTTCTATGGACGTGCCCGGATTTTCCCAGGGCTGGTTAGTGATGCCCAGCGACGAATAGCAGATACAGTTATTACCTTAAACATGAAATATAGCTATGTTCCGGCCGCTACGCTGGGCGTAAATGCGGTACCGCAACCGATCTTCAGTACGGGTCTTTATGCGGCGCCTGGTGAGCTCATTGAGATCGATGTTCCCGAAAATATCCTTGGCCTAAACGTATATGTAGGTTCGCATCTCGATAATTTGACCGGACAGACCTCGACACGGCGCGACGCATTGATCAGTACGGTCAAAGCCCTGTTTCCTGGCGTTAATACGGTCCGCAATCTTTACGGTGGGTATATTTGGATTAAAGCCGCAAACAGTATCGCCAATCCGGTAACTTTTCATTTCAAAAGGGTGGTGGCAACGAGCGACTACATCTTAGGAACAACAACTGATGTTGCTGCCTGGCAACGCAAGGTAATGGCCTCGGGGGTTCCCTGGCTTGAACTCCGCTCGCAACATGTGGCTTTGTCTGTTTCGCGCGATTGGGTTTTGCAGGGAATCCAGAACGGCACGCTTAACAATATTGATCAAACGATGGCGGAATGGGACAAGGTTATGGTAGAAGACTATTATAAATGGTTAGGATGGACCGTCGGAAATGCCGATGCAACGCATCGTGCACCCGAACTTCCCGAACGAGCCGTAATGGATGTACAAATAGCAGGCAACTCGTTGATTCATAATGGTCAGCCGATTATGGCATTAACCTCTGCTAATATTTTCGACGAATGGGCTAACTACACCACATTATCATCTGGAAATTCTGTGATTACCAACCATGAATTGGGGAGAAATTATAAAATGTCCGCACCAAACTTTTGGTGGAAGTCTGTAGCAGAAAGTGAAACGGTGCAGAATTTTAACTTAATGAAAACAGCATCTCGAAACAATTTGCCTTTTCCCGCCCTGGCGTCTTTAGGCCCTAATAGCCTGAGCACAGTTGGGCCGGTTGCTTTGGCTTTTGCTAACCGCCCGGCAGGAAAATATATGGATAATGATCCGACCCTGGCAGGTGTAGGTACAACGTTCAGGTTGATGATGTTTCTTCAGATTTTCGCAAAATCTGTTAATCCGGCAACTGGTGAAAATGGATTAGGCTTAATTCCATATGTGACTGCCAGGGCACAAACCATCAATAACTGGTCAGTCGATGATCAGACCAAGCGAAATTTCTTTTTTACAGCGCTTTGTGATTATACCCAAAAAGATTATTCAAACTTTTTTGATGCCTGGGGCATCCCACTTAGTACGATCACCCGGGGTAATGTTCAGCAAAAATATCCGCTGTTGGCAGACCCCATCTGGACCTACGATCCGATTAAACAAGTATATGTGACAGATAACTACCCGGTCAGGACAAAACGTATTTACACCAACCGCAGTAACTGGATTATTACCGCAAGCGATAACGCTTCCCAGGAGGGATCAATTGCCGCCATGATAGACGGTATTCCGGAGACCTATTGGCATGCCTGTTATTCGGGTTGTACACCTTTGGCCAGTCCAGCCCCTGTTCCCCATGTGATCAATATCGACATGGGCAGCGTTTCCAAAATAAGCGGGTGTTTCATGGCCTCGCGCATGAGTGGCAGGCAGGTAACGCAGTTTGTGTTTTCTTACAGCAACGACAATATTAATTTCACTACTGTAGGCACTTTTCCGATGCTGAAAATAAACTACAATCAGGAGTTTACTTTCGCAACTGCTGTAAACGCCAGGTATGTCCGTTTTACAATAGATAAAAACAGTTATGACAACACGGCCTTCTCTGCTGTTGCAGAATTAGGAACATTTTATGATGGTAATTAATGCATTACGGCAATTAATCAAAGACATATGAACATGCAAAAAAAAATAAGGCTTAGCATTGTGGCTGCCGTGTTGCTGTTGGGCGCTTGTACGAAATACAATAATCCGGCTGCTAATTTTGAGTTGGACAAGAAAACATCCGATTCTGCTATTGTAAAAAAGGTTTTATTAATCAATATTGATGCCGCTCCAGGCTCGGAGGTTAAGGCCGTTATGCCAGCCACCATTGCATCCTTGCTGCCGAACAGTAAATATTCGTGGACTGGACTAAGCGATTTGCGTACGAATGATGCAACAACCTGGGCAAGTATGGCAACCGGTGTCAATATAGGGAAACATCAAATTACTGATGCCACATTCCAACCGACCAGAGATCCAAATAACCCTTCAATCAGCGCATCGTTTTATCCGACGTTTTTTTTTCGGATCCTGCAGTTAAGACCGCTATATAAGACCCTGTCGATCAGTAGCTGGTCTGCGCTGAATAGCAATCTAATGATCCATTCGGATGCGCAGATCACTCCCGCCAATGATAAAGCCGTTAAAGATTCGGCTGTTGTACATTTACAGAATGACAACCAGATTTTGACCGTTGTCGACTTTCGTGAGGTGGAAGCGGCGGGCCTGAATTCTGGTTTCTCGGCGACGAACCCTGAGTTTGCTAATGCCTTAAAAACAACGGATGGTTATATCGGCGAATTACTTGCAGCACTGAAAAAGCGCAAATCTTATAATAAAGAAAACTGGCTGATTATTATCACTTCAAATCACGGTGCAACAGGTAAAACTTTTGGTGGCTCTTCCGATCCGGAAAGAAACCTGTTCACATTATTTTACAATACGAAATATAAAGGCCTGGAACTAAAGGGGAAAACATTGAACTCACCCAGGTTTAAAAGTGATGTATCAGCCACACTTACAGGCGATCCAACCGGTCTTTATAACATCGGCAGCGGCTCCATGACCGTACAAATGAAAATGAAACTGAATCCTTTTTCCGATGGTACTTATAATGCCGGCGGTAGCTTTTACTTTATGTTAGGAAAAATGACGAATGGCGGTAAACGTGGATTTGGTTTGTTCAGGCAACGGCTGGCTTTATCGGTATATATGACCGATGATTCAAATCATGCCACCCAGCTGGATGTATCCAATACGCTAACTGATGGTTTGTGGCATTCAGTAATCATTACCATGACCACCGACCTTGCCAAACTCACACGGACCATTAAGCTCTATATGGATGGCGCCTTAACAGGATCACTGACAGACATTAGTCTGGGGACCGTTGCCACAATAACAGATACTTCTCCGTTGCAAATTGGCGGGAATAATGCTACTGATTTCAATCTGACTGACCTGCGAATTTACAAACGCATACTCAGCGATGGCGAGATCGCTAATGATGCCTGTTCGCTTGGCAATCCAAATTTAAACGGGTTAACAGGCTACTGGCCATTAACAGATGGTGGCACCACCCTGGCCAATGGCATTTCGGGCAATCCGGATTTTAAAGTAACGGGTCCGATTGCCTATTCTGTTACGGCAAATTCATTAAGGTGTAACCTGGGTGCAGATAACGTAAGTGTACAGAACGTCACGATCGCTCCACAGATATTTTACTGGCTGGGTATACCGATCGACCCTACCTGGGGATTAGAGGGTAGTATCTTTTTGTCAAATTTTGAAACAGAGTTGCAATAATTCAGACCTGACCAGTATACTGATTAGCAAAAATAATTTAGATTTTAAACAGCCGCTATTATTGTACACATGACCATATCTTCCATTCAAAGCAACCATTTCAGGAATCGCATATTTTGCCTTTTACCTATTTTAATATTTTTCGGGCTGCTAAATATTAACAGCCCGGCTTTTTCCCAAATCAATGATCATATATTTCCGCCCGCAGACGCCGCTAAAAAATTCATCAGTTTTGATGCTAAAGGTTTCCTGTTAAACGGAAAACGTACTTTCCTGGTTTCGGCAGGCATGGAGTATGCCCGTATCCCTCACGAACTTTGGTATGATCGCCTCCTTCGCTTGAAAAGAGGTGGCTTTAATTGTGTCGAAGTTTATACGTTTTGGAATTTTCATGAGCCCTTTGAAGGAAAGTTTGACTTTGCGGGAGACCGTGATCTCGAAAATTTTTTAAAAATATGTAAACAGCTTGACTTGTATGCCATTGTGCGGGTAGGGCCTTATTACTGTGGTGAGTGGGATAGTGGCGGTTATCCGATATGGCTACGTTTTAAGGATAACCTGCAAGTGCGTTCTCCAAATGCACCTTTCGAAAAATATATGGATCGGTTTCTTGATCATTTGATGCCTATCGTCAGCCGTCAGCAAATCCATCTTGGCGGCCCGGTTATATTGGTCCAACTGGAAAATGAGCATCCTTTATCCTGGGGAACCAATATACCGAATACCTATTTTAAACATCTGCAGGAAAAAGCATTAGCATTGGGCCTGCAGGTACCGTATTTTTTCAGCGGTCTCAATCATGGTGGCGACCCGGCCGGAAATAAGGTTTCACTGGACGACCCCAAACGACCAAGCCCTTGGTTTACCACCGAATTCTGGAGTGTTTGGTATGATCGTTATGGTTCTACTAAAGCCGACGCAGATACTTTTGGCAGACGAACCTGGAAAATTATTGCCCGCGGTGGCAATGGTTATAATTACTATATGGCCCATGGCGGTACCAATTTCGATTACAGCTTCAGTCACGAAGATGCGGCCTGTTATGATTATGGCGCTGCTGTAGGCCAAACCGGCGATTTGAGGCCTATTTATTATCAGTTTAAACGAAATGGTCTCTTTGCACGTAGTTTTGAACAGATCCTGGAGAACAGTACGGCCGGCCAGGTTCAACAACTCAAGGGTATTGGCAGCAGTTATACGATCAACTCACGCATAAGCACTGCGGGTACCATTTCATTTATCGACAATTATGGTAAAGGGATATTGCCTTATTCAGGTCAGGGACTGGTTGGTGCTAAAGGAAATTTTACAATCAATCTGGAGCCGGGTGAGATTTTGCCGGTTGTCCAAAATTTCAATCTGACAGACAAGGTAACCTTGCTGGGTGCCTATACACGGGTGCTGGGTATCGCCCGGAATGGAAAAACCACTACGCTTGTCGTATATGGTCGCCCAGGCTCACAAGGCTCCTTAAGTTTGCGCATAACAGGCCAAACCAAAAGTGTTGGCCACTTAAAACACCTTTCCAATGGAAAATTACATAATCTTCAGTTAAGCTATGGCAAAGATGCACCGCTTGTGCAGGATTTAATTACTGGTGGGCAAACGCTGCGCATATTGGCACTGAGCACCGAACTGGCAGACCGTTCGTGGTTTGTAGAAGAAAAAAAACAGCAATTTGTGGTGGTTGGGCCGGAATATGTAGCTGATTTTCATATTTCAACCAATCAAGCCATCACGCTAAACACCGAGTATTTCTGGAAGGAAAATAAAAAATTCCCGGTTTGGGTATTCGGCGATCAATTAAAAAAACATATCGTTCCCTCCAGAAATCTGATCTCCAGACCAAATGCAGTGCTTAATAATAACTGGTTAGCAAAATCGGCTTCAGCAGCAGCCTTACCTGATTTTGATGATCGCGAATGGCTGGCAAGCGATAAACCCCTTGAAATGGGAGCCGATAAAGATATTTCTGCCAATGCCTGGTACAGAACCCATATTAAAATCCAAAAAAGTGGCCGCTACAAACTCAACATCAGTAGCGGTGTTGGTCGCTACATTGTGTTCGTTGATGGTAAACGTGTTACAGCTGGTTATAGTGATCAACTTCAGTTTGATGTCGAAACCGGTGACCATATGCTTGCGATTTATGCCGCGCACGATGGCCGGGATAAGCTTTATAACTTTATTGGTTATCTCAGTGAGGTTGACAAGAAAGGCATTGCGGGCGAAGTCATTATGCATCGGGGGGCACCCGGACTCGTTGATAACTGGAAGATGGTTAAACTTGCCGGCGAACGCCATGACGAAAACCAGCCTGTTCCTGATTTTACAAATGCCGAAAGCTATAAAATTGGAGCTGATCCCTTCGGCCAAAAAGCCGGCTTCGCCTGGTTTCAGGCCATAATCCCTATAAAAGATGGTCGTGTGCCGACAGAATTCCGGTTTCGGAGTGTTGATGACAAGGCCGTTGTGTTTATTAACGGTAAGCCCGTAGCCCGGGCAGATGACTGGAATAAACCTTTTACAGCGGTTTATCAGGATGACGGTACCAATAAACCGATTGTGCTTTCCGTGTTCCTGGAGAACCATTATGGGGCCGGTGGCATCGATAAGCCGGTGGAAATTATTTATAATGATGACCTCAAATTAAAGGGTTGGAAAATGAAAGGCGGTCCTGGTGATATGCTTTCTGCTGATGGATGGTCAGTAATCGGATCAACAGAAAAATTTAACCGTCCTTACTTTTATAAAAATACTTTCCGGCTGGAAAAAACAAAGCCCAATAACCATCCCATGTGGCGCATTTCTTTTGAAGGATTAAGCCATGGGTTTATCTTTATTAATGGTCATAACATAGGAGGTTATCCGGAACGTGTACCCATTAACGGTCTTTATATCCCCGAATGCTGGTTGAAAGCAGGCGATAATACGGTAATTATTTATGATCAATATGGTAACCGGCCAGATGCTGTACGTATTACACCGGAAAGTGCCGCCAGCCGGGAAACCGCTACCATCAGGATCAAGTGACGTTTGTGAAAAAAATAATCTCCCTGACAAATGAAAATGTAAATGTGGTAGTTATGCAGTGGTGGTTGGTGATCTCGATGTGGTGGTGCTGGATATCAATAATAGAATTATTTTTTCGGACTGCATCTTGTTGATTGTCAGAAAAATGAATGTTAACGGCTAAAAAAGTCTCTATTTTTTTAAATAATTTTAAATCCTTTTTTTGGATTTGGGAAAAAGAATACTACATTTGCAATCCCAAAAGGGGGTGCCATAGCTCAGTCGGTAGAGCAAAGGACTGAAAATCCTTGTGTCCCTGGTTCGAATCCAGGTGGCACCACTTATAAAACAAAAGCCTTACAGAAATGTAAGGCTTTTTTGGTTTTTGAGTATGTTTATTTAGGTCTCTACATGATATTCATTGTGTTTTTCGGCTATTTCTTTAACCTTATCTAAAGCTTTTGGCCAGGTTTTTTCGAAATAATCTCTCCACTCATCGTTAATATCCATATCAATAAGGAGTTCTGTTTTGCCATCTTTTTCACTGAGGGTATAATTTTCCAGTGTTTCGCCCCAATCCCCGCTTAAGTCTTCCTTACCATCTTTTATTTCGCCCAGGTGTTGGATAGACATGTACCGGTTAGGGATATTTTCTTTAATAACCGCTACCATTCCATCTCCATTATTACCCAGAAACAAGGCCTTGCTTCCTTTTTTCCAATCTGTTTCTACTCGCGATCCTTCCATAAAAGCAGCTGTCCACTTAGGGTAGGTTTCCACGCCAAAAAGCGCATCCCAAACTTTTTCCGCTGTGGCGTTAATTGTGGTTTTAAATTCGATCTTTTTCATGGTTCTTAGATTTTTAAATCAAATAATTAAGTATAACAAATTTGCAGCGAATTTGATTGACTTAAGCGGTGCAAAGGCGACAATATGTGGGGGCAAAAGGACTATGACCCTGACATTGGTTTAATCTAATTATGTTAAAATTTATTAAATATCTCAGCGAAAAGTAATTTAATCGGTAGATTTACGTAATTGACCGATACATATGTTCAAGAGCACAATATTTTGAATTAAATTTAGTTTGTTGGTAGACAAAAGTTTCTTTCCGAACAACTTAACTATTGCCCAATACGTATATAAAAGATAATATTATCACAATTTAAATGAGAAATAAGATATTCCCTTACCTGGCTGCGCTGGGTTTTTTAAGCTTTGGGGTCATTACTGGCTGCAAAAAGAGTAACCCTGTGCCTGATGAGCCCGTATCTCCGCCAGTTGTGACAACGCCTAGCGGAACGCGGGAAGAATTGACTAAAGATTCTATTTTTTTATACGGTAAAGAACTTTATTACTGGAATACTTCGCTGCCAACCTATGAGGTGTTTAATCCGCGTGCATTTAGTTCGAATGAAGCTGAATTATATGCCATGACACAATATTCTTTGGATCCGGCAACGGGAAAACCATATGAATTTGTAAGCACTTCTTCTGGCGAGCCTAAATATTCGTTTTTCGATTATACGGCAGCTACATCGGGGAAAACAGGTGCACTTAAAGCTGATGTAAATGGCTCAGCCAATGATTACGGTTTTTCTGTTCAGTATCAGTATAATAGCACTACCGATTTAAGGGTAAAATATGTTTATCCTAACTCACCGGCAGCAGTACAGGGCTTAACACGTGGTTGTAGGATAACCAGTGTAAATGGAAGGACAGATCTGACCTATCCTGGTGCCGTTAATTTTTTAAATAATGCCATTTTTGGTACAAATGCAACGGTGACTTTGGCTTTTAATGATATTGATGGCAATCCAAAAACGGCTGTTATATCTAGCAGTTTGTATACGGTTAATCCAATATTGTTTACCCATGTTTATACGGTTGGCACCAAGAAAGTGGGTTACATTGTATTTAATAGCTTTACCAATAATGCCTCTACGGCCATAAATACAACCTTTTCTAATTTTGCAACCCAGGGGGTAAGTGAATTGATTATTGATTTACGCTATAACGGTGGTGGTTATGTTTCAACAGCTACCCAGATGATTAATTTAGCCGCACCAGCAGGAGAAACAGGGAATACGATGTTTACTTCTTATTACAATGCTTATCTGCAATCGATCACGAGTGCGCAGCGCAAAGCTTCCGTTTTGGCACACCAGCCATTGTTAGATGATGCAGGTAAATTACAAACCTTTACCACGGGGGTAAACGGAAAGTATGCCACTTATGCCGACTTAAATTATTCGCCTACAGCTGCTGATAATATTGAGAAATTTGCAAAATCAGGTAGTTTAAACTTAAACAGGGTTTATTTTATAGTAACCGGATCTACGGCATCTGCAAGCGAGTTAACCATTAACAGTTTGAAACCGGTAATGGATGTAAAGCTAATTGGCAGAACAACCTATGGTAAACCTGTTGGTTTCTTTCCGATCAGAATAGATAAGGTGGATATGTATATTCCCGAATTTGAAACCAAAAATAAACTCGGAGTTGGTGGCTATTATTCTGGTTTGACGGTTGATAAAGAATCAGCAGAAGATTTAAGCAAAGCGTGGGGAGATGAAACAGAAACTTTATTGGCTTATGCTTTGTTGTATGCCAAAAACGGGAATTTTGTGACTACAGCAGCTAAAACAGCTAGCTTAAGTACCACTACAACAGCACTGCCGCCAAAACTTTCGGTCGCAGAACTGAGGGCGCTGGATGAAAAACTGGATCCTAAAGGAATTAAGGGAATGATTATGACACCTGATAAAAGATTTTAATCAAGTTTTTAACGAAAATGCCCGCTTAACATGTTTGTTAAGCGGGCATTTTTATTTGTGGTGGTATTTACAATAATATTTTACTGCTGATATCTTTGTTAATGGTAATGTAACCTGGATATTTAACAGGCGTATTGCCGAGCATAAAGGTTGGCTTTATTTTAATGGTTAATAAACCTAGCTTTTCATCTTTTGAAGATGATCCTTTCTGAGCGGCTTTGATAATATCGTTAAAAACGTTTCCATTAGATACTAATCCATAAATATTGCTTACCAGCTGCACCGGAACAGTAACCGTTTGACCTTGTGCAATACTTACATTTTGATTAACGATGCCTTCTGCCAGATCGGTGTTATTAACCAATATTTTATATTCGAACTGGTTGATGGCTGCCAAATTGCCTGATGGGTTGGTTATTTCTAAATTCAGATTGGCCCTAAGTGGAATGTCTTTTCTTAGCAGGCCAAGGGCAACCCCCGGTAAACTGGTTAAGCTAAAACTTTGCTGGTCCATTAATTTTTTAACGTCTGTGCCTGCAATCGATACCTGTTGTACACCTGTAATTTTATAAGTGCAGTCTTCCAGGGCTTTTATCTGCTGGGCCTGCCTGTTTATTCCGCAACCGAAAAGGCCAACAGTTAATAGGCATACTAATAATCCATGTTTCATTTTATGTGTGTTAGGTGATTGTATAAGTACCCAAAAATTTGGATATTGATATACTGCAAACATAACGCCAAAATAATAAATCTATTTCAGAACGCTTAGGTTAATTCAAACTGATTGGTTTCAAAGTTTGGTTAATCGGGTAATTGTTTAAACCGGTTAACTGAAGATCAAATCATAACAATTTAACAGTCTATCAATTTAAACAATTAACCTAACCGCGCAAGAATTAACCTAAACCATTAACTTTACAAAAAAAAATAAAAAACATGGCCATTACCATCCGGAAGATAACTGCAGCAGATAATACGGCTACGGCTGAAATGATCAGGACGATTTTAAGAGAATTTAAAATAGATAAGCCGGGTACGGTTTATACTGATCCGACAACCGATGAGCTGTCTACAGTTTTCGAACACCCTCAATCGGCTTACTGGCTTGCCGAAGAGGATGGACTTATTATTGGCGGCTGTGGCATTTATCCAACCGGAGGTTTGCCGGATGGTTGTGTTGAGCTGGTTAAATTGTATACCTCGGCATCTTCACGCGGAAAAGGTATCGGCAAAATGCTCATGGAAAAAAGTATAGAATCGGCCCAGCATTTTGGCTATAATGAGATTTACCTGGAATCGTTTCCTGAACTTACCCGGGCAATTGCTATGTACGAAAAAGCAGGATTTAAAAAACTCGCTGCACCACTCGGTAATTCAGGGCATTTTGCCTGTAATGTTTGGATGCTGCTGGTGCTTTAGTTTTTCTGATGGTGTAATATCGTCGAAATGATAACTGTTTTTTATGGATATGGCTAATGGCGCAGAACCCTGTCCATTTTCCATCTTACATTTTCCATCATCATCACCTACTCTTTAAGATTTATTAATACTAAGGGAATATTGGGCCGCTAGCTTTGCTTTTTATAAAGCGGCATCCTTTGAGCAATTCATTACTTTCATCTTTACAGCACGGAAACCATCAGGCTATGGAAGAAATCTATCGTAGCTATTGGGAAGATGTTTTTGATATTGCCCTCAAAAAAACCGGAGATGAAGCCGTCGCACAGGATATTACGCAGGAAATTTTCATTTCCCTCTGGGAAAACCGGGCGGCAATTAACTTATCAGGAAGTCTGGGTGCTTACCTGCATGGTGCTGTAAAATACAAAGTGATTAATTATTTCAGGTCGGGGAGCGTTAAAGCGCAGCACCAAACTGCACTTATAACACTTATGGATGAACAACATACGGCTGCCGCAGATGATCAGCTGATTTTAAAAGAGCTGCATTTAGAAGTAGACGCAGCTATAGCGCTCTTGCCAGAGAAAATGCAACTGGTATTTTCAATGAGCCGGAAACAGGAAAAATCCATTAAAGAAATCGCCTCAGAACTTGATGTTTCTGTACAAACGGTAAAAAACCAGATCTCTGCTGCCCTGAAACTGCTGAAAAAAAGCCTTTCCTATATCCTGCTCATCGCGGCTTTGATTGGCTTAACATAAAGTTAATTTATAGATAACATTTTTGGTTAGTACCCATCTGCTTTTCAACTGACATGTATTTAAATGACAGAAGAACAGGCAAAGGAGCTGCTGCAGAAATATCTCGATAAGCAGGCAAATCCAAAAGAGCAAAAAATAGTTGAAGCATGGTATGACACGCTCAGTCAGGAAAATATTGAACTTAATGCAGAGCGGAAAACAGCAATAGGGGAGCAAATGTTCGTTCACCTTAAAGCCGCTATGTATAAAAAAACAGGCAAGGTATTCAAGCTTAGCCCTTTTATCAGGATTGCCGCTGCAGTGTTGGTTCTTATTACATTGGGTGTAACCATCTGGAAGCTCAGTGCGCCGGTAAAATTTATTGAAGATCAGCTTACCGTAATTACCGGAGCTGCAGAGCGAAAACGCATTACTTTATCAGATGGTTCGGTGGTTTTGTTGGGTTCTTCTGCAAAACTTAGTTACCCCAAAGTATTTGCCTCAAACAGCCGCCAGATCGAACTAAAAGAAGGTGAAGCTTTTTTTGATATTGTCCATCAGGCGAAAAGACCATTTACGGTACATACCGCATCAGGTATAAATATCAAGGTGCTGGGGACTTCATTTAAGGTGAAGTCTTACCAGGCCAGTAAACAGATCGAAGTTGCCGTAGTTACCGGAAAGGTTGCCGTGAGCAATAAAAAAGGAAATCTGGCCACGCTCATCAAAGATGAGTGTTTAACCTATGATAAAAATGCGGGCAGTGCAGCAATCAGTAAAATCAAAGCAGCTGCCTTTGTTGAACTTGCTTTTGACGGCGCAACTTTAGAACAGGTAATCAGTAAGCTTCAATACGTGTTCAGTATTAAAATTTTATTGGGGGATGCCGCTTTAGGCAAACTTAAAAGTACAGCTGTTTTTACCAGCAGGCAATCGCTGGAAGAGATTTTGGACATTATCTGCAGCCTCCACCACCTAAAATTCAATGCATCAAAAAATCATAAAACATTTAATATATACAGATGAGATAAAGGTATGATATAGCAATCATCTGCGGTACCGGTTAGATCGGTCATCGTAATCTTTCTTTCTGACCATAGGCGTCAGCATAATTAAAGCTTTACAAATAAATAAAATCAAACAAATTAAACAATGAAAACTACCTCCCATAAGAGGACACCAGCTCTTTATAAGATCATGAAATACTCATGTTTAACATTTTCAATCCTCTGCATATTTTGCAGCTCGATATTGGCTTCTGCTGGTATGGCGCAAAAGTTAGAGAAGACAACGGTTAGTATTACGATTAACAAAGGCCGTAAAATAACCGAAATTATCAAAGAAATCGAGTCGCGCACCGGATTAAGCTTTGTATACAATCCCGATCAGCTACAACAGAAAAATATGTTTGTAAGTGGCGATTTCACCACAGAACCCGTAAGGTCATTGCTGGATAGGCTGGGCTTGCAGGTTTTAGAAAAAGGCGGTTATGTCATATTAAATAATGCCGTTTTTAACAAACCCGACCGTATTATTACCGGGATAGTAAAAGACTCGACAGGTGTAACTTTACCGGGTGTTTCGGTTAAAGTACTGGGTACACAAAGCGGAACCATAACTGATGGTAATGGTGCTTACCGTATTGAGGTGGGCGCTGATGCTATACTTTCATTTTCGATGATCGGTTACCGTACCAAAGAAGTAAAAGTTGGCGAAAACCAGGTAATCAATATGGTGTTGAGCGAAGAACGTTCTACACTTGCCGATGTAGTGGTGGTAGGTTACGGTACGCAGAAAAAGGAAACCTTAACGGGTGCAATTACCATTGTGGGGCTGGATAAACTTTCTTCGCGCTCACTGAACAGTGTAGGAGAGGTGCTGGCAGGAAAATCACCCGGGGTAATTGTAACCAATGAGGGTGGCGATCCAACGGCTACACCACGCATCAACATTCGCGGTGCCGGAGGTATCAACGGAGAAAGTGTACTTTATGTAATTGATGGGTCTATTTTTCTGGGTGTGCCACAGCTTAACCCCAATGATATTGAATCGATTTCTGTGCTAAAGGACGGCGCGAGCGCAATTTATGGGGCAAGGGCATCAGGTGGGGTAATATTGATTACCACCAAAAAAGGTAAAAGCGGTAAAATGCAGATCAGTTTTGATGCCAAGTTAGGGCAACAAAGCGCATGGCGAAAACTAGAACCATTAAATGCTCAGCAACGGGCACAGGTAGCCGCCACTGCAGCCAAAAACGGAGGTACAACCATATTGCCTGCTTTTGATGCTTCGAAATATCCTGATGGGCAGGTTACCCGCACCAACTGGATGGACGAAGTTTTTAGAAATGGAATGGTACAGGATTACAATGCCGCTATAAACGGTGGCAGTGAAAAATCTAATTATTACCTAAGTTTCAATTACCGTAATGCCGAAGGCATCGTTTTAAACACCCAAACCAAACGCTACAATTTCAGGATCAATACCGAACATGAGGTAACCAACTGGTTAAAAGTAGGCGAAAACCTATCGTACAGCAGTACCAATGGAAATGGCGCCAATACCAGTAGCGATTATACCGGTGCTTTGCTTTCTGCGATTTATTATCCAACCAATGGAACGCCTTACAATGCCGATGGCAGTTTTGCAGGTTTACCGGGCGGGCAATATGCAGGCGATTATGGTGATATTGTGAACCCTGTTGCCGATTTACAACGCATCGATATCAATAACCCAGTAAATGTGTTGGTGGTTAATCCCTATGTTAATGTTAAATTGATCAAAGGTTTAACTTTTAGGTCTAATTTGAGTATCACCAAATCAGACGCTGCTTTTAAAAGCTTTACGCCCAAAAGACCTGAGGTGGGGAAACCGGTATTGAGCAATAGTTTGCAGGAAAGCAGCAGCCGCAGTAACGATTTTCTTGCCGAGCAGGTGTTAAGCTATAAAGCAACTTTTGGCAGTCATCAGCTCGATCTTACAGGTGGTTATTCTTTTCAGAAAACAAAAAGTAACAGCTTATCAGCTTCCGGAGCAGGTTTTGATGACGAATCGCCGCAATATAGGTATCTGGTAAATGCAACCGTGATACAGCCTTCGGTTAGCGGGATGTCTGAACAGGCACTTTCTTCATTGTTTGTTAGGGCCAACTATAACTATAAAGAAAAATACCTGCTCTCGTTAATCGGGCGCCGCGACGGATCATCGCTGCTCAGTAAAAATAACAGGACAAAAAATTACGGATCGGCTTCTGCAGGATGGGTAGTGAGCAAAGAAGACTTTCTTAAGGATGCTTCCTGGCTGAACGAACTGAAACTGAGAGGCAGCTATGGCATATTGGGCAATTTAGCATCGCTTAATGCTTCGGCAGTAAATCCATTATTAAGTGCTACCCAAAGTTATTTCGGGCAGACACCAACGCTACAAAATGGTTATGTACAGACTGTTCTGGCCAACAAAGATTTAACATGGGCAGAATCAAAACAAACAAACTTTGGTATTGATGTAGCTGTTCTGGGCAGATTAAGCCTGAATGCAGATTATTTTATCAAAGAAACCAATAAAATGATCCTGACGAGATCGTTGCCTGGAACAGCTGGTTTAAATACACAAACCATCAATGCCGGGATTGTAAAAGATAAAGGCATAGAATTGGGCTTAACTTACAATAGTGATAAAAACGCCGCATTTACTTATAGCGTAAACGCTACTTTAACCAAGGTTAACAACAAAGTGCAGGAGCTTGCTCCAGGATTAGAAAATATTGCAGTAGGTACCAATTTCCGTAACGAACTTGCTCCACTTACCATCAGGGTAGGGCAACCATTATACAGTTACTATGTGTTAAAAACTGATGGTATTTTCCAGAGTCAGGCTGAAGCTGATAATTATAAAAATGCGAAAGGAACTAAAATTCAGCCGAATGCAAAAGCGGGTGATTTTAAATTTGTTGATATCAATGGTGATGGATCTATTGATGGAAACGACCGTTATTTCGCAGGCAGCGCTTATCCCGATTTCACTTATGGCCTGAGCTTTAATGCGAGTTATAAAAATTTCGACATTAATATTTTTGCGCAGGGCGTACAGGGGAACAAATTGTTTAATGCCGTAAAACGTACCACGTATAGCGCCAGCGGTCCATCGTACAATAAATTGGTGGGTATCCTGGATGCCTGGTCGCCGGAGAATCCGGGTGGAAAAGTGCCGATCATTTCAACGAGCGATGCCAATGGAAACTTTAATGCTTCCGATTTTTATATCGAAGACGGTTCTTACCTGCGTATCCGTAATGTAACACTGGGTTACAGTTTGCCAAAATCGCTTGCCAATAAATTGAAAACAGGAGGGGTAAGGATTTATGCCACTGCAAATAACCTCTTTACCATTACAAATTATTCGGGTTTCGATCCGGAAATCGGAATGGACAATAACGGACTGGATGTTGGCCGTTATCCACAGGCAAGAAGCTTTATCCTTGGTTTAAGTGTAAATCTATAATCACCAATTATAACAATGAAAACGAATTTTAAATATATGGCATTTGCCGCCCTTGCTTTTTTCTCTTCTTGTACAAAAGAGCTTGATATTGTACCCGAAGGATCTCCATCGGCACAAAATTTCTGGAAAACTAAAGAAGATGCTATAAAAGCAGAAGCGGGCATGTACGAAAATTATAATGCTGAAGACTTTTATGGCCGTGGAATGTTCTGGTTTATCAATGCCAGCGATGATATGGTTACTGGGCGTAACAAACCAGAGGCCGATAACATTAAAAACTTTAACCGTACTTATGTGGGTGGAGGTTATACCGAAACCCAGTGGAGTATGCGTTATGCCATAATTAAACGCGCGAACGATATCATCATCAATGTGCCGGCCATCTCCATGGACGAAGCTTTGAAAAAACAGATCATCGGTGATGCTTATTTTAATGCTGGTTTGGTTTATTTCCAGTTGGCTGCCAACTATGGAAACGATAAAGCAGGAGTTCCAATTGTTACGCCAGAAAGCGATCCGTCTTTGCCTATTGCACGCGCAAAAAATGTAAACGAAAATTACGACTATATCATTTCACTTTTATTAAAGGCGGCTGATAACCTTCCATTGTTTTCGGCAATGAAACCTGCTGATTATGGCAAAGCACATAAAACCGCCGCATGGGCCTATCTGTCTAAAGTATACCTGTATAAAAAGGATTATGCCAATGCCGCAAAATATGCTGATATGGTTATTACCTCAGGTCAGCATGATTTGGTGAATACAGGTTTTGCCGATGTATTTAAAGCATCGAACAACTGGTCTAAAGAGTATATCTGGTCGGTAGTGTGTACACCAAGCGGTGGAGGTACAGGCTGGGGGAGCAAACTTCCAGGGGTAATGTTAACCAATAAAGCCTGGGGAATTTACAATGGCTGGGGTTATTACCTGCCAACCAAAGAGCTTTACGATTCATACGAAACAGGAGATCAGCGCCGTGAAGCCACTATTTTAAAACCTGGCGATAAATTTATGTTCTTTGGTGCCGAACGTAGTTTTACCAAAGATGCTGGAGCCACTTCAAATTATCAGTTTAAAAAATATATGGAGCCATTTTCTTACGCCAACCCTATCCCAACGCATGTGAATCCGAACGGAGATAATGGTACTACCGATTTAAATGTGCCTTTAATGCGTTATGCAGAAGTATTGTTAATCAAAGCAGAAGCGGCCATCAACTTAAGCGGAGCTGGTGCAGGCGATACTGAACTGAACAAAATCAGGCTTCGTGCGGGATTGGGTACTAAAACCGGAATGACAATAGATGACCTTAAACGTGAGCGCCGCAACGAACTTGCGGGAGAATGGGCCGACCGCCATAGAGATTTGGTAAGGTGGGGCGATGCGCAGGCAGCTTATGCAAAACCTTTGCATGATTTTGATGGAAGTGTGATCTGGCCGGCCAGAACCTTCAATCCACAGGTACACGATGTATGGGCAGTACCACAAAGAGAAATTGATAACAGTGCAGGCGTAATTAAACAAAACGCAGGATGGTAAATAAAATATGGATAAACTTTGCAGCACTGGTGATGTTACTGGCGCTGCAGAGCGCATCTGCGCAAATTAAAATGAACCCCAATCGCGGGCATAGCCATAACGATTACAAACAGGACATCCCTCTTCTAACAGCGTATTATGCCGGAATGGGCGCTATAGAAGCAGATGTTTTTTACCGCGACGGGGAGTTGTTCGTTGCTCATGAAAGCAGCGAAATCAGGTCCGGTAAAACCTTAAAGAAGCTATACATCGACCCGCTCGTGGCTTTTTTTAAGGAAAACGCAAACCATCCTTATCCCGATCCAAAACAAAAACTGCAACTGGTAATCGATATCAAAGCAGATTACCAGCATGTAATTGCAAAATTATTGACTGACCTTAAAGGTCTTGAGCCTGTTTTCGATCAACAGGTCAACCCATCAGCAATTAAAATTGTATTGAGCGGAGATGTTCCGCCTGCCGAAAAGTTTGCAGATTATCCATCAATCATCAGTTTTGATGGCCGGCCGGGAAATAACTATACCAGCGATCAACTGCAGCACATTGGTATGATCAGTGATGATATTTCGCATTACTCGGTATGGAATGGAAAAGGAACCCCAACGCCAACCGACCTGGAGAAGATAAAAGCCGTAATTGCCAAGGTGCATGCCCAGGGTAAACCTTTCCGCTTTTGGGCAACCAAAGATAGTCCGAACAGCTGGAAAGAACTGGAACACATGGGTGTTGATTGGATTGGCACCGATCATCCGGCATTGTTGAAAGATTTTTATCAGAACAGGGCCAAACTGGAGTACATAAATGATAAAGGTTATACACCTTACCAGCCAACCTATAAAAGCGATGCACTAAAAACAAAAGTTAAAAATGTTATCCTTTTAATTGGCGATGGCATGGGGCTGGCCCAGATACAGGCCGGCTTGAGCGCCAATTTTGGTCAATCCAATGTGATTCAGATCAGGCATATCGGTTTTTCACGTACAGAGGCTTCCAATTCAGATTTTACTGATTCTGCTGCTGGTGCAACGGCTATGGCCACAGGTCATAAAACCAATAACCGCTATATCAGTGTCGATTCTACCGGTAAATTACTGGCGGCTATTCCAGATGTTTTAGCAACCTATGGTATTAAAAGCGGAATCATCAGCAGTGGAGATATTACCGATGCAACGCCTGCAGCATTTTACGCCCATCAGGTTGAGCGTACCATGACCCACGAAATTGCAGCCGATTTTCTGAATGGTCATGTTGATGTTCTGGTAGGATCTAAACGTAAAAGTTTTACCGAAAATCCAGATCAAAAGCTAATGAACAAAATTTTGGCTAAAGGTTATGTTTTTCAGCAAAACTTAAAAAGCTTTGTTGCATCAAATGCGGATAAGCAAGTGGTACTTTTAGACGATTCTGCTACGCGAAAAATACTGGAAGGAAGGGGAGAGATGTTGAAGACTTCGTTCTTAAAAACAATTGAATTGCTTTCGAAAAATAAAAAAGGATTTTTCATGATGGCTGAAGGCGCACAGATTGATCATGGCGGGCATGCCAACGATCTGCCTTTTGCAGTAACCGAACAGCAGGATTTCGACCGTTTGGTTGGCGAAGCCTTAAAGTTTGCCGATCAGGATGGCGAAACATTAGTTGTGGTAACTGCCGATCATGAAACCGGTGGACTGTCGCTCCTGGATGCCTCTTATAGAAAAGGAACAGTCCGTGGTCATTTCAGTACAGATGATCATACCAATATTATGGTGCCTGTATTTGCCTATGGCCCAGGCTCAGATGCTTTTATGGGTGTGTACCCCAACAATCAGATTTTTCATAAAATCATCCAGGCTTATCGCTTAGCAAAATGATAGTGAATTAAAGGATCAAATAAATCCTGACAAAGACCTTGTTTTGCAGCAAGCTCGAAGATGCTGTCATCGTTTGTATTTGTTGAAGATTAAACTTTAATTCGGAGATACTCTCCTCAAGTAGTCGTCATTTTGGGCGAGGTGCAACGAAGTCGAGGAATCTATATAGATTTCTCCATTCCACTGCGCTTCAGTCGAGATGACGACGTTTTTTATTGAAGTTGTCATCCCGAGCCTGTCGAAGGACAAATATTAATTTGTTCTCGATTATAAAAGGTCTTCGACAAGCTCAGGCTGACAGTATTATAATTACATACATTTATTATTTAATTTTTCCCAACCCTGTTTTCTTCATCAGCTGTTCCGGTGTTTCTGCTGCGGGCCGTTTTAATTTTCATGTTCCCGAATTTGTAGGTGAAACTTAAATTTACCCTACGGCTTTCCCATTCGTTTTGCCAATAGGTTTTAATGTTATTGTATTCCAGATTGGCCCTGAATTTATTCGTATTAAAAATATCGTTTATTTTTAAAGCCAGTGTGGCGTTTTTGTTCCAGAATGATTTTTTAACACCAATATTTAACTGATAACTCTCCAAACTGCGGAACAGGCCCGAAACAGAAGGAGAATCGTAATAAGCATAGGTAGTTATGCTGTAGTTTTTAGGCAGGGTGAAGGTATTATCCATCATTACCGACCAGTTCCACGAGAAAGCATTATAACCATTGCCCTGCACAGCCGATTCGGTTCGGTTAAATCCGGCTGAAACTTCGGTATTGTTGTTCCACCATTTGGTAATGTCGAATGGGCTCCCGGTAGCCATATAAAAATTAGTGGTGCGGTTCAGGTTTTCTGACCTGGAGATACTTTCTTTTGTGCTATTGTTCTGGTAAACCACTTCCGATATCGATCCATCACTAACCGAATAACTCAATGTGAGTACCCTGAAGTTTTTAATCGAGTAATTAAATTCAAGACTATTGGCATAGGATGGTTGTAATAATGGATTTCCCTGAATGGCAGTATAGGGATCGGTATAAAAAGTAAAGGGATTTAAACTGCTGTATGAAGGCCTGTTGATGCTTTTGCGGTAAGCAGCGGTAACGAGATTGTTTGAATCGATTTTGAAGGAAACAAAAAGTGTTGGAAAAAGCTTCCAGTATTTTCTGTCTATCAACGTATTGGTTCCTGACGAACGGCCATCGCCCAGGGTCTGTTCTGCCCGTAAACCTGCTTTGATCTGTATATTTTTAAAGCTTTGATCAAAGGAAAGATAAGCGGCATTAATGTTTTCATTGTATAAAAAGGGGTTGGTTCTGCGCGGATCGTTAATCCAGCCGGCGGTTTTTAGCGAGTCGAAACGCACATCGCTCTGGGATTTTACCCAGCTGCTCTTCCAGCCGGTTTCCATTTTTAATGTTTTGGAAAAATTTAAGCTATAATCGGCCTTGATTGAATAGATAGAGACTTTACCCATGCCCTCATTGCGCAGGTCGATTGGATTGCCAATCAGCTGGTCATTTGCATCAAGGTAGTTGTTGGTAAAGGTTTCGTTTTTGCTGTTATCGTATTGAACATAATCCGCATCAAAACCCAGTTCGCCACCCAATGTATCGGTTTTAAAACGGTAGTTTAAGTTTAGCGCATGGTTTTTTTCGGTATTGCTTTGTGGATTGAACATTGATGTGCCGCCCATTTTTGCTCCTGTTGCGCTATAGTTTACCGAGTTACTGTTTACTTTGGTTTCTGCGGGTGCAGTAAAGCCTTTTACCATTATGCCTAAAGTATGTTTTTCATTCATAAAATAATCGGCGCCCGTTGAATAATTTAAACTCTTGGTTACCGGATGCCAGAAATTAAGCTGGTTATATTGTTCATCGCCAATGGTCCGGTTTAAAGTCAGCCTGTTGTATGAGTTATAGTGCCCGGCATTTAAGCGTACATAGGTGCTTACTTTACCGATGTTATAATTCAGGTTGGTGCCGGCGTAAACTTTTTCATAACGGCCATAACCACCGCCAAGATTCATGTTTCCGTTAAAACCCTGCATTTTGTTTCTTTTCAGTTTAATGTTGATGATCCCTGCAGTACCGGCGGCATCGAAAGAAGATGGCGGATTAGAAATCAGCTCAATTTTACTCAATACTGAGCCAGGCAAGGATTTAAGGTAAGTGGTTAATTCCATCCCCGTCATATAACTCATCTTGCCATCAATCATTACATTGATTCCTTTTTTGCCTTTCAGCACAATGTTATCGTCTTTATCCAGTTTTACCCCCGGAGACCTGCTGATGACCTCCAGTGCATTGTCGCCGGCGGTATTCATCTGTTCTACATTTACAATTACCCGGTCTGCTTTTTGATCAATTACCGGCATTTTCGATACAATGTTTACTTCTTTCAGGTTATTGGAACGGTCGGTTAATATAATTGAAGGAACTTTAACGGCCACATCTTTCACTTCAAAAGCTGAAGATTGGTTTTTCTGGTAGCCCATCATCAATGCTTTAATCAGGTAGCGGCCAGATTTAACATTGGTGAATTCGTAAATTCCCTGTTGATTGGTGGCCTGTAATGCAACTGAGGCCGAATCGGGTAAGTGAATTAATGCGACCGAAGCATAATCAAGTGCTTTATTGCTTTTATCGGTAATGGTTCCCGACACCTTAATGGTTTGAGTATAAGCAGATTTAAAGCTAAAAATAAGCAAAGCGAAAAGCGCAGATTTAAATAAAAGGTTCATCATCTTGTTTGTTTTATAATTGACGATTCAAAGATGTAGAGGTTGCATCAGCCTAAAAATTATATAATCCCAACCCCCTGAAATATTATCCCAATCCATTTTCGGATAATAAATGGTGTTGATCCTTAAAATGTACAGGTTGGGATAATTTTTTGAAGGTTTGGAATAAGAAAATAGGCAGTTAAAAAAGCTTTGTATAGTTTTAGGCCATGAAAACAATAAAAATCGTTTCTATCCATATTCTTTGCTGGGTACTTGTTCTAGGTTATTTTTATGGAGGCTATTTAATTGATGGCACAACTTTTACTAAGGCTGCTTTGAGTATCTCTATGAATTTTATACAATTGATAGAGTTCTACATTTGTTATGTATGGGTGTATCCGCGATTTTTGAAAAGAAATAAATTGCCTCAGTTAATTGCAGGCATTTTGTTTACGATAGCAGTTTTTATCTCACTTCGTTATTTAATAGAAGAGGTCCTTTATCTAAAATGGCTTGGTTTTCATAATTATAATGATGGCGTAACGGCTTGGGCTTATATATCGGATAACATTTATTGGAGTATTGCCTTTATTGTGGTGCCTGCTGCGGTTTATGGTATTGAGCAGAGCTTTAAATCGGAACAGGTTAACCGAAAACTTAAAGAAGAAGTGGTGAAAGCCGAGCTTTCATTTTTGAAATCTCAGATCAATCCACACTTTTTGTATAACACCTTAAATTATGTTTACTCTTTGGCTATTCCAGTTTCCGATCAACTGGCCAATGCGATTTTACGCTTGTCTGATTTGATGCGCTATACCCTAAACGATAGTCCTGATGGTAAAGTGAGTTTAGACAAGGAAGTAGAATACCTGGAGAGTTATGTGGCATTATTTAAGATGCGCTTTGAACCGAAATTTTATGTCGATTTTACAACCGAAGGCATTACCGGTCAAAAAATTGCTTCCCTGATATTGATTCCTTTTGTCGAAAATGCTTTTAAACATGGGGTGGTAAATGACGAGGCACAGCCTGTACGCATTAAACTTAAGGTGCAAAACAAACGTTTAAGTTTCGAGGTAAGTAATAAGATCAGTCATGCACAGAAAGATCATTCGAGTGGCGTAGGTATGGTAAATATCCACCGCAGGTTGGATTTGATTTATCCGGAAAAACATGAATTGTTGATTTCGAATAATGGCAATACCTATAAAAGCACGTTAATTTTAAATCTGTAATGGATAATTTGTATCATTGAAAACTATTCAAATGTTAATTCACGCTAATCGCCAACCCCTAAACGCCCATTATGATCCGTTGCCTTGCTGTTGATGATGAATCTTACGCCTCAGATATTATTGCTGCTTTTATCAATAAAACGCCCTTTTTAGAATTGGTTGGCACCACTACCAATGCTTTTGAAGCACTTAACCTGGTGCAGGAGGGTAAAGTTGATCTTGTTTTTTTAGATATACAGATGCCAGAGCTAACCGGGATTCAGTTTTTGAAAATCTGTGGTGGTAAATGCAAGGTAATCCTAACTACCGCTTATCCCGAATACGCCCTGGAAGGTTTCGATCTTGATGTGGTAGATTATCTGCTTAAACCCATCTCATACGAGCGTTTTTACAAGGCAGCCACTAAAGCGCAGCAGATTTTAATGCCTGTAGCACCCGTTCAACAAGAAATTGTAATGCAGCAGGTAACGCAGGGAAATGATTTTATTTTCATCAAAGGCGATACCAAGAACAAGTTTATCAAGGTTAATTATGTAGATATTTTATATATAGAGGGACTGAAAAACTATGTTTCGGTTTATACGGCTTCGCAAAGGGTTGTTACTTACCAGGCACTGCGCGAATTGGAAACCGAATTGCCTCAGCCACCTTTTTACCGCATCCATAAATCGTATATCATCTCGATCGAAAAAATTAAAATGATTGATGGGAATACCGTTTACATTAACGATCAGGCAATTCCAATTGGCGAAACCTATAAAGAAGAGTTTTTTAAAGTGGTGAGGGAAGGGAAGAAGAACGGTTAATGGTTGAAGAGTGATTGCTAAATTGTTTAATTGTTGGGATTCATCTTTATTTGATCATTTTCTAATTGTGCTTAATTCCTTAATGGTGAAAATCTTTGCGTATTTTCTTTAACCATTAAGCAGTTAAGAGTATTAAGGCGGGGTTGATTAATTTGTTAATGGTTTGATTGTTAAATCATTTTCTAAATGTTCTTAATTCCTTAATGGTGAAAATCTTACTGCATATTTTCTTTAACCATTAAGCAGTTAAGAGTATTAAGGCGGGTTTGATTAATTTGTTAATGGTTTGATTGTTAAATCATTTTCTAATTGTGCTTAATTCCTTAATGGTGAAAATCTTACTGCATATTTCTTTAGCCATTAAGCAGTTAAGAGTATTAAGGTGGGGTTGATTAATTTGTTAATGGATTGATTGTTAAATTCTTGGTGTTTCTCATCGGTTAACCATATCGACTGGTTTTTAACAATTCAACAATAAAGCAATTCAACAATTTATACAGTTAACCGATTAACCTTACAGTGTGCATAAATTCTCCGAATTATTTATCCCGTTTTTTTTAAGTTTGCTGCATAAAGATTAAACCAACATCATCATGCAAGAAACGAATTCGCTAAACCAGGTTGCAGAATTTCACACCACCTTTAAACACCCTATTTTAGAAAGTCCGGTTATTCCTTCAAAACAGAGGGCCAATTTGCGTATTTCGCTTTTAGCTGAAGAACTGAAAGAATTACAGGAAGCCGTAGAAAATGATGATCTGGTAGAAGTAGCCGATGCACTTTGCGATTTGCAGTATGTTTTGGCCGGTGCCATTCACGAGTTTGGCTTAGGCGGAAAATTTAAGACTTTATTTGATGAAGTTCACCGCTCTAACATGAGCAAAGCCTGCAAAACCATAGAAGAAGCAGAACAAACCATCCAGTTTTACTTAGCTAAAGACCAGACCGAATCTTATTACAAAGAAATCGACGGACTGTTTTTGGTGTTCCGGAAATCTGACGACAAGACTTTAAAGTCGATCAACTATTCGCCAGCTGATTTAAAATCACATTTGGTTTAACTCCTAAATAAGCTCGAATTGAAAAGGCTAAAACAGATTGTAAGCGAGCTTAAATTAACACAGGCAGCACCTGATGCAGCTTTAATGCGTGAGTTTATTTTTTACTCACCCAAAATGCCATTACGCCTGCATCAGGAACAGTTGATAGCAGCATCAAAACAATTTAGTCTTGAGGTTTTTGATACCTATTTTACCCATGCCGAAGTAACCATTAACTGCTTTAGCTGGGGAAACGGAAAACGTAAAGTATTACTTACGCACGGCTGGGCCTCAAAAGCTTTAGACTTTTATGAGTTGATTACTGAACTCCTGAAAGTAGATGACCTGGAAATTATAGCTTTTGATGCACCCGGTAACGGAAGTTCAATCTCTGAATTCTCCAACCTGATGTTATATGCCGATTCGGTAAAATCCATTGCCTTAAATTATGCGCAGCCCGACGTGCTGATTGGGCACTCCCTTGGCGGTATGGCTAATGTAATTGCTTTGCAGGAACTCGGCTATAGTCCAGATCTGCTCATTAGCATCGCACCGTTAATCAGGCTGAAAGAAAACTTCGAGCAGAGTCTC
The DNA here is from genome assembly GCA_002151545.1 of Sphingobacteriaceae bacterium GW460-11-11-14-LB5. Taxonomy (NCBI): domain Bacteria; kingdom Pseudomonadati; phylum Bacteroidota; class Sphingobacteriia; order Sphingobacteriales; family Sphingobacteriaceae; species Sphingobacteriaceae bacterium GW460-11-11-14-LB5. The sequence continues at coordinate 660,827 of CP021237.1, forward strand.
GATTCGGTCAACATCAGCCCAAAGGATCAGGATATCTTTTTTAGCAACTTTGTCAAAGAGTTCCCTGTTGCTGCAAGCCACTTTAACCTGACTGAATTATATCAGTTAAACGCCGAAATTGATCATTTCCTGGCGTTCGATCCGGCTGATCACATTTCTCCCTATGCATTTCTAAAAGAATTCATGGATAAATATCCTGCAATCCAGGCAAAATCTTTCGAAGATGTGGGGCATTATAAAATCCTCAGATCGGCTGAGGTAATTGAAGATATTGTGGATAGAATTTCTGCACTTCCAATGTTATAAATCGTGCCGGGCGGTAACATTTTACGCCATAAATGACAGCCTGTCCCGACTTTTCTTATCGTGTAGACACATCTCTGTTAATTTACATTTGTTTTTAGTTCCTTTGTCTAAGGCGATCGTCATGCTGAACTTGTTTCAGCATCGCAATCGGGTTTATTTAATCCAGGCTGGTACAGGGAACAGGCTTTTGTTAACTAAACCCGACAGTAGCGGGCATCCCGATTATTTTCAATCGGGATAAAGCGAATGGCGGGACTACAGCACCTGTGAAATGCTGCCCTTTCTTTTCCTAAAAAAAAGACTGATACTGGATAACCTGAACTAGATAATTAGAACTTTAAGAGCTTAATAAGTGTCAGATGGTAACATCTAAAACTACGGAAAAGAACGGATATCTGTTTTTATACCTGATAACTTCTAATCTCCGTCTCCCGACTTACCAATTCCATCTTCCATTATACATCTTACATCTTCCATCGCTCATATTATTTCTCATCCATAACAGTGCATAACAGTTAAAATTACTGTATATTCTATTTTAGAGCAACCAAATATTATTAATAGAGCATGCAAGCAATTTTAGGCGTAATTTTTCATTTCTTCGGCGGGTTTGCCTCCGGAAGTTTTTATATCCCTTACAAAAAAGTTAAAGGCTGGGCCTGGGAAAGTTACTGGATTGTTGGGGGAATCTTCTCCTGGTTAATCGTTCCACCACTTGCTGCTTTTTTAACCATCCCGAATTTTACGGCAATTATCACCAGTACAAACGGTAGTATTTTATGGCTAACCTATTTTTTTGGTGTGCTTTGGGGTATCGGCGGCTTAACCTATGGATTGGGCGTTCGTTATCTGGGCGTATCGTTAGGGAGTAGTATCATTTTAGGGCTTTGCATGGTTCTGGGTTCCATCCTGCCATCTATCTACTTCGATTTTTTCCCTCAGGCAGGTAAAGATACTTTTACCATGTTTCTACATACCGATTGGGGTCGCATGGTATTGCTGGGGCTTTTAGTCTGCGTTGTGGGTATTATCATCTGCGGTAAGGCAGGTATGATGAAAGAGAAGGAAATGAAAACCGGTATTACCGATCCGCACGGCATGGAGGTAAAAACAGAATATAAGTTTGGACTCGGTTTATTTGTGGGTATTGTATCGGGTGTTTTAAGTGCCTGTTTCAATTTCGGCATCGAAGCCGGGAAACCAATGGCCGATGCAGCTAACGCGATCTGGAAAGCAGCAAATCCTGCTGAACCGGGTAATTTCTTGTTCCAGAACAACGTTACTTATGTAATTGTGCTTTGGGGAGGTTTAACCACCAACTTTATCTGGTGTATGGTATTAAATGCGCGAAACAAAACATTTGGTGATTATACAAACGCGGCAAAACCGCTATTAAAAAACTATATTTTTTCTGCACTGGCAGGTACCACCTGGTTTTTACAGTTCTTTTTCTACGGTATGGGCGAAAGTAAAATGGGTAATGGCGCCAGTTCGTGGATTCTGCATATGGCCTTTATCATCCTCATTGCCAACGTATGGGGACTGGTATTAAAAGAGTGGAAAGGGGTATCCAGAAAAACTTTGATTACTGTGTTGGCGGGTATTTTAACCATCATCATTTCGGTACTCATTGTGGGTTATGGTAATAGAATAAAAGGATAATAATAAAAATTTAAATAGAATATAAGAATGTCAATCGATACGAAAAGTTATAAGCACGTAAGCTATCTGTGGGATGAAGAGGAAGCCGCAAAACTGGCTGGAGATGAAGTTGCCCTTTTGATTTATCGCTCTAATTTATTGGGTGCAGATTTACGCTTAACCAATTATGGAGGTGGAAATACCTCGTGTAAAGTATTGGAAAAGGATCCGCTTACCGGTTTAGAAACCGAAGTCATGTGGGTAAAAGGCTCAGGTGGCGATTTAGGCACTTTAAAGAAAAGCGGCCTTGCAGCATTATATGTTGATCGTTTACGTAGTTTGAAAAATATTTACCGTGGGGTAGAACATGAGGATGAAATGGTTGAATTGTTTAACCACTGCATTTTCGATTTGAGCTCTAAGGCACCATCAATCGATACGCCTTTGCATGGTTTTTTACCGTTTGCGCATATTGATCACTTGCATCCGGATGCAGCCATTGCCATCGCTGCGGCTAAAGACGGTAAAAAAATTACGGAAGAATTATTTGGCGGCACAATTGGCTGGGTAGAATGGAAAAAACCAGGTTTCGAGCTGGGCTTGCAGTTAAAGCAATGTTTGGATGAAAATCCAGGCATCCGCGGTATTATGTTAGGCTCACACGGTTTGTTTACCTGGGGAGATACGGCCTACGAAAGTTACCTGAATACCTTAGAAGTAATCGAAATCTGTTCGGATTACCTCAACCAGAATTATGGTAAAAAAGGTCCTGTTTTTGGTGGACAAAAAATTGAAAGTGCTGCTGCAGATCAACGTAAAAAACAAGCGGCTGCTTTAGCACCTGTTTTGCGTGGTTTATGCTCTTCTAAACAACACATGATCGGTCATTTTACTGATGATGCGCGTGTGCTGGAATTCATCAATTCTAATGATTTGGATCGCCTGGCCCCAATGGGAACCAGTTGTCCCGATCACTTTTTAAGAACTAAAATCAGTCCGCTGGTTTTAACTTTAACCAGCGATGCCGACTTATCGGATGTTAAAGCGCTAAAAGAAACATTGGAGCCTGCTTTTGAAGCGTACAGGGCAATGTATACCGCTTATTATGAAGCCTGTAAACATCCAAACAGTCCGGCCATTCGCGATACCAACCCGGTTGTTATTCTGTATCCCGGAATAGGAATGTTTACTTTCTCTAAAGATAAACAAACCGCCAGGGTTGCGGCAGAATTCTATATCAATGCCATTAATGTGATGAAAGGTGCTGAGGCGGTTTCAGCATATACTTCATTGCCACATCAGGAAGCTTTTAATATCGAATATTGGTTGTTGGAAGAAGCAAAATTACAGCGTATGCCTAAGCCAAAACCTTTAACCGGTAAAATTGCGTTGATTACGGGTAGTGCCGGTGGAATTGGTAAAGCGATTGCTAAAAAGTTTGTTGCTGAGGGCGGTGTGGTCATCTTAAACGATATGAATGCCGAGCGTTTAGAAGAAGCAGCTAAAGAATTCGCAGGTCTGTTCGGTAAGGATTCTTACAGCACGGCAGTTTTAAATGTAACCAGCGAAGAAGATATTAAACAAGCTTTCGATTCGGCTGCTTTGGCTTTTGGCGGGGTAGATATTATTGTAAACAATGCCGGCCTATCGATTTCTAAAACCATTGCCGATCATACTGAAAAGGATTGGGATTTGTTATATGATGTTTTGGTAAAAGGCCAGTTCTTTATTACCCAGGCTGCAACAAATACGATGCAAAAGCAGGATATTGGAGGCGATATCATTAATATTGTAAGTAAGAACGCCTTGGTAAGCGGACCAAATAATGCTGGTTATGGCAGTGCAAAAGCAGCTCAGTTACATTTAAGCAGGTTAAACGCAGCCGAATTGGGTGCCGATAACATCCGCGTAAATGTGGTTAACCCGGACGCGGTGATCAGCGATAGCAATATCTGGGCTGGCGGTTGGGCCGAAGGCCGTGCAAAAGCCTATGGTATTACCGTTGCAGAGCTACCGGCTTATTATGCAAAACGTACTTTGTTAAATCAGATTATACTACCGGATGATATTGCCAATGCCTGTTTCGCCTTTGTTGGTGGCTTGCTGCACAAATCAACCGGAAATGTCTTAAATGTTGATGGCGGTGTAGCCATGGCATTTGTAAGATAATATAAATCCGTGGCTGGTGCCCGCACAGACCGATATGACGATTGGTGCGCTGTGAAGACACAGACCACGGAGATTAAAAATAGTTTTAGTGCGTTATTCCCTAGGCTTGTGTCCCCACAGGCTGGGAATAACTTTTAAAAAAATAATCATTCTCTTTGTGAAGAGGATGGAAGTGGATGGCGATTGTGTCGCCAAAATGATTAACCTAAGAAAAACCAAATATTCTCATGAATATCGAGCAGAACCAAATAGAAAAGCATAACGACTCCCTTTTAACCTCGCATCAGCGCAAACTTTCTTTCTTAAAGGAAGATTGGGCACACGTTGATCTGGAAAGCGTAATCCAGAAACTGGTCGATTTTCAGATTGCCATTCCAAGCTGGGCATTGGGTACCGGCGGAACACGTTTTGGCCGTTTTGCCATTACCGGCGGCGAACCGCGTACCATTGAAGAAAAAATTGAAGATGTAGGTTTACTTCATGCCCTTAATGGTGCAAGTGGTGCCATTTCGCTTCACATTCCCTGGGATATCCCTCAAAATGCAGAAGCTTTAAAAACGCTGGCCGCTGGCTATGGTTTAAAGTTCGATGCCATGAACTCAAATACTTTTCAGGATCAGAAAGGTGCTGCACACAGTTATAAATTTGGTTCTTTGCAGAATGTAAATAAAGATATCCGCAAGCAAGCGATTGAACATAATATCGAAGTAATTAAACATGGTATTGCATTGGGATCTGATGCCTTAACCGTTTGGCTTGCCGATGGTTCTTGTTTCCCTGGTCAGCTTAATTTCCGTAAAGCCTTCGAAAATACTTTAGAAAGCCTTCAGGAGATTTATTCAGCCCTGCCGGAAGATTGGAAAATGTTTGTCGAATACAAAGCCTTCGAACCTAACTTTTATTCAACTACGGTTGGCGATTGGGGACAATCATTGTTGTACGCAAGTAAACTGGGTAAAAAAGCCTATACTTTGGTCGATTTGGGGCACCATCTGCCTAATGCAAATATCGAGCAGATTGTGGCTTTATTGTTAATGGAAGGAAAATTGGGTGGTTTCCACTTCAACGATTCTAAATACGGAGATGATGATTTAACCGCCGGAAGCATTAAACCTTACCAATTGTTTTTGATTTTTAATGAACTGGTAGAAGGTATGGATGCAAAAGGAATGAACCATGCAAAAGATTTAGGCTGGATGATCGATGCTTCGCACAATGTGAAAGATCCGCTAGAGGATTTATTACAATCGGTAGAAGCGATTATGATCGCCTATGCACAGGCATTACTGGTGGATAGAAAAGCATTAAACGAAGCACAAAATAACAACGATGTAGCCAAAGCGCAGGAAATTTTACAACATACTTTCCGTAGCGATTTAAGGGCTTTAGTCGCCGAAGCCAGGTTAAGAGCTGGAGCAGCCTTATCACCAATCGCCTTATACCGTGGTTTAGAAGTTAGAAATCAATTAGTTAATCACCGCGGAAATACTGTTGCCACAGGTTTGTAAATAGAGAAATAGAAATGCCAAAACCTGTTATTGCCATATTTGATGTTGGGAAAACGAATAAAAAACTGTTTCTGATTGACGAAAACTACAGTATCGTTTACGAGCGGTCTGCACGTTTTGTTGAAACAGTTGATGAAGATGGCGAACCATGCGAAAATCTCGAAAGCCTGCGTTCATCAGTTTACGATTCCCTGCATCAGGTTTTGCAGTTGAAAGAGTTCGATGTCAGGGCCATTAATTTCTCTACTTATGGGGCCAGTTTTGTTTATCTGGATGAAAATGGCAATCCGCTTACACCGCTTTATAATTATTTAAAAGAATATCCTGAGGCGCTTAAAAAAGCCTTTTATGCAGAATATGGCGGTGAGGAGAAGATTTCGTTAGAAACCGCCTCACCAATTTTGGGTAGTTTAAATTCGGGTATGCAATTGTATCGCCTGAAGAACGAAAAGCCAGAAATATTTAAAAAAGTGAAGTGGGCTTTACACCTCCCTCAATATTTAAGTTATCTGATCACGGGTAAGGCAGTTGCCGATATTACCAGTATCGGGTGCCATACCCAGCTTTGGGATTTCAACAAAAGTGAATACCACAACTGGGTTAAAACCGAAAAAATCGATGAGAAATTTGGCACATTTACCCCTGCCGATTCCAGCCTGAAAACTAATTTCGAAGGCAGTAGTGTAAAAGTTGGTGTTGGCCTGCACGATAGTTCAGCCGCATTGATTCCCTATCTGGCCAATTTTAATACGCCATTTGTACTCATCTCAACCGGAACCTGGTGCATTAGTTTAAATCCTTTTAACCAGGAACCTTTAACGGCCGAAGAACTTAAACAAGATTGCCTGTGTTACATGCATTTTAAGGGCAAAGCGGTTAAAGCTTCACGTATTTTTGCAGGTTACGAACACGAGGTGCAGCTAAAACGCATTGCCGAACATTTCGATCGTGCGGCCTATCTGTTTAAACATTTGAAGTTTAACCCTTCAATGATTTTGAAACTGGCGAATAAAATTCCTGAAAACCGACAAGAACAACAGGGTTTTTCAGCAAGTTCTGCCTTTCCGGAGCGTGATTTAAATCTCTTTCAAACAGCAGAGGAAGCCTATCATCAATTGATTTTTGATTTGATCAAACAGCAGATTTATTCGTTAAAGCTGATCCTGAACACTGGCGTGAAAAGGATTTTTGTAGATGGCGGTTTTGGCAAAAATGCAATTTACATGCACTTGTTGGCTACCTCTATTCCAGATATTGAAGTTTACGCCTCTTCGGTTTCGCAGGCTACGGCCATAGGCACAGCTTTGGCCATAAATGATGCCTGGAATGAAAACCCTGCACCAACGGATATGATCCAGTTAAAATACTATTCTGCCATACAACGTACAATAGAACTTTAGGAATTTCCGTATATTAGAATTTCCTATATCAATACAACCATTTTGAAACCAGAAGATTTAATCCCCTATCTCAACGTCGATGAGTATTCGTCGACGCCGAAATACAAGCAGTTAACCAACGCCATTTTGGCTGCAATTGAAAGTGGTAAGCTTCTGAAAAATAGCTTGTTGCCTTCGATAAACGAGCTGAGTTTCAGTCTGGAAATGTCGAGGGATACTGCCGAAAAAGGTTACCGCAACCTCCGGAAACTCGGGGTGGTTGATTCTGTACCGGGCAAGGGTTATTTTATTATTAATACCGATTTCTCGCGCAAACTCAAGGTTTGCCTGCTTTTTAATAAGCTCAGTACACACAAAAAGATCATTTACGATTCCTTCACCAAAACCTTAGGAGAGCGTGCCGCAATCGATTTTTATATTTACAATAACGACTTTGCGCTGTTTAAAAAAATGATCGTGGCCAAACGTGATGATTATTCGCACTTTGTGATTATCCCACATTTTTTGGAAGGGGGCGAAAATGCGCACGAAATTATCAATACCATCCCTAAAGAAAAACTGGTGATCCTTGATAAATTGCTGCCGGGGGTAACAGGTGATTATGCTGCGGCTTACGAAAACTTTGCGCAGGATATTTACGCCGCTTTAGAACAGGCTTTAGACCGACTTTCGCATTACCGCACGCTGAAAATTATCTTTCCAAAAAACAGTTATTTTCCGCACGAAATACTCACTGGTTTTTACCGGTTCTGCCAGCAATATGCTTTCGACCATAAAGTAATCCACAATATCAAAGATGAAGAAATTAATCCGGGTGAGGTGTACATTAACCTGATGGAAGATGACCTGGTAACACTCATTGAACGATTGATTGCCCAAAAACTTAAAATCGGGAAAGATGTTGGCGTAATTTCTTATAACGAAACGCCTTTAAAAAGGATTATTTTAGATGGGATTACAACAATCTCGACTGATTTTAGCGAATTAGGTGCCCAGGCGGCAGAGTTTATTCTCAATGGAAAAACCGAGAAGGTAGCAGTGCCTTTTTATTTGAATTTGCGTAAATCACTTTAGTACGCTGTTAGTTCGTCATCTCGACTGAAGCGTGGCGAAATGGAGAGATCTATCGAGACAGATTTCTCGGCTGCGTTGCACTCCGCTCGAAATGACGATTCTCTTGATTAATTGTGCATAAAAACCTAAAAAGGAGTTTTAGCCAAAACTTATTAATGATTACTTTTATCACTTAGCTATTTTCTTTTAAATGAGTGAACAGGTAACCGCACATCAGGTATCAGAGCATAATCCTTACGATTATATTTTAAAGGATTTTAACCTGAAAAATCTTAGCCAGATTGTTATCCTTAAACATTTAAGCGGACTCATTCATACTGATGTTAAAGGCTTTTATCAGCTTTTTCCAGAGCAGATTGAAATCGATTTTGCGGCCTTTAGCGATGAAGCTTCTGGCTTACCTTTTCCGATTGTTCAGGTACAGCAAAACGATAATTCAGTAAAGCTTTCTTGCCGTTGTACCACACCGAAACATAAACTCTGCGAACACCAGGCAAGGGTTTTGTATAATATCCTTCAGCGTCAGGATCTGCTCATATTTTTCGATAGTAACCTGCGGAAGCAAAAGCTTAGTAAAATTGCAATCGATTACGGATTGGAAAAAGAAGCGAATCTTGATTTGCTGTTTAATCTCCGCTACGAAAACGGCCAGTTAGATATCCGCCCTAAAATGGATGCCCTCCAGCCATTCCATAAAGAAGCTCAACAAAATTTACAGGAACTTTTATTGCCGGCAACTAAAGGTAATACAAAAGTACAGGCCAAAAACGATCGGGGTAAAATGATCCTGGTTTTTGGACAACACCGTTATTACAACAATTTAACGGTAGAATTATTTGAGGCCGAAACGACTAAAAGCGGCAAAGTTAAAAACCCGGTAAAAGGCATTAATCCTGCAGATCTGCTTTTTAAAACCAACGATAATGATCTGCTCAAGTTTTATAGCGGTATCACCACTTTTCAACAGAATTACAATAACGATCAAAGCGAAGCGGAGATAGAGGCCTTGAAGGCGATCGTTAAAAATCCGCTACAGATTCCTTTTTACCTGCAGGACAGTAAACAGTCTGCCGCTATTCAGGCCTCAACCATTACAGCCGTTGATGTGCACTTGCTGGAAGTAGACCTGCGTCTTTCTGTAAACCAACGCGATGATTATTATGAGATTACAGGTCGGTTGATCATCGAAGGGAAATCATACGAACTGGATAACCTGGTGTTGGTACACCAGTATTTTGTTAAACTTAAAGATCAGCTGTATTTAATTGGCAGACTCGATTTTCTACGCGTAATCGGGTTTTTCAAAAAACAGAGCAACCGGTTAATCCTGCACAAAACAAAATACCCCGAATTTCAAAAAGTTATTTTGGTGCCGCTAGAAGGCAGTATCCATGTCGATTATTCTTACTTAAAGCCTGCTACCAAAAGCCAGATTGAAGAAAAAGGTTTCGATCTCGAAAATGAGCAATTGATTTATCTGTCAGAATCTGAAGATTATATTCTCCTTACACCGGTAATGCGCTATGGGAATTTAGAAATACCTGTGCTGTCTAAAAAGCAAATCCAGGCGCAGGATAAACTGGGTAATCTCTTTACCTTACACCGCGACGAAAATGCCGAGCTGCAGTTTATCGGAAATGTGCTGAAACAGCATCCTTTTTTCTACGATCAGGAAACCAACGATTCTTTTTACCTGCATCGTAAACGCTTTCTGGAAGAAGCCTGGTTCCTCGAAGCTTTTGAAGCATGGCGGAATAAAGGCATACATATTTTAGGTTTCAACCAGCTCAAAAACAATAAATTAAGTGAATTTCAGGCTAAAATTAATATCGAGGTTTTAAGTGGAACAGATTGGTTCGAAACCAAAGTAAAAGTGAAGTTTGGCAAGCAGCAGGTTGCGCTAAAACATTTACATAAATCGATCAGGAACAAAAGTAAGTTTGTGACACTTGATGACGGAACACAGGGCATACTGCCACACGAATGGATCGAAAAATTTGCTGCTTATTTTAATGCGGGAGAAGTTACCGAAGAGGCCATTCTTACGCCAAAAATTAAATTTGCTTCCATCAATGAACTTTATGAAGATGCATTATTGGATGGGGATGTAAAAAACGAGTTGAAACTATATAAGCAGAAATTCGAAGGTACAGACTCAATCCAGGAGGTTGAAGTACCAAAAGGTTTAACCGCCACTTTACGCCATTACCAAAAGGATGGTTTAAACTGGCTCAACTTTTTGGATGATTTTAATTTCGGTTCCTGCCTGGCAGATGATATGGGATTGGGTAAAACCATTCAGGTTTTGGCTTTCATTTTATCACAGCGCGAAAAAGTAAAATACAATACCAATCTGGTGGTGGTTCCGGCTTCATTAATCTTTAACTGGAAGGCCGAAGTAGATAAATTTGCACCTTCCATAAAGGTAAAAACCATTTATGCCGGCGAAAGGACCAAAACGACTGACACTTTCGATGATTACGAAATCATTTTAACCTCTTACGGAACACTGCTTTCTGATATCCGTTTTTTGAAAGATTATCGCTTTAACTATATCTTTTTGGATGAATCGCAGTTGATCAAAAACCCGGATTCGCAACGTTATAAAGCGGTAAGGATGCTGCAATCGAGAAATAAAGTAACCATGACGGGAACGCCTATTGAGAACAATACTTTTGATTTATACGGGCAGTTGTCGTTCGCTTGTCCGGGCTTATTTGGCAGTAAACAGCAGTTTGCCGATTTATATTCAACCCCGATTGATCAGTTTAAGGATAGTAGAAGGGCAGAAGAGCTTCAGCAAAAAATCAGGCCGTTTATTCTCCGCAGAACGAAAGAACAGGTGGCGAAAGAACTTCCCGATAAAACAGAAATTGTACTGTATTGCGAAATGGGAACGGAGCAGCGCGAAGTGTACGAGGCCAATAAAAAGGAAATCCAGGATTTTATTCTGGGTAAACAGGAAGATGAGCTACCTAAAAGCTCGATGCATGTGCTGAAAAGCATTACCACCTTACGGCAAATCTGTAATTCGGCCGCATTATTGGCCGATGGAAAATCATATTTACAGGCTTCCTCAAAAATTGATGTGCTGATGGAGCAGATTGAAAGTAAGGCTGGCAACCATAAAATCCTCGTTTTTTCTCAGTTTGTAACCATGCTCGATCTGATTAAAAAACAATTGGAAAGCCGAGGCATTAAATACGAATACCTTACCGGGCAAACCCGTAAAAGGGCAGAAGTGGTTAGCTCTTTTCAACAAAATGCTGATATTCCTGTTTTTCTGATCAGTTTAAAGGCCGGTGGAACCGGATTGAACCTTACCGAAGCCGATTATGTTTACCTGGTCGACCCATGGTGGAACCCCGCGGTAGAAAACCAGGCCATAGATCGGGCATATCGTATTGGTCAGCATAAAAATGTGATGGCTGTACGTTTAATCTGCCCTGATACGATCGAGGAGAAAATTATGAAGCTTCAGGCCACCAAAAAGGATTTGGTTAAGGATCTGATCCAAACGGATGGAAGTTTATTCAAAAATTTAACCAAAAAAGAGTTGTTGGGGTTGTTGAGTTAAATTTATCCATATTGTCATCCTGAGCCTGTCGAAGGATATTCGGCTTAATTAAAATGGTGTTATAGACCCTGAAATAAATTACCTTCGGTGAGCTCGCTAAGGCTCGGTTCAGGGTGACGAATTGGGTTTAGATTTCTAAATCCTCACCTCAAACTCATACCCCAAAAATTCAGGTACATGCAAACTCTCTACAATTTTCCAATCTTTCTTTTCCGCGATAAATTCAGGTGTTGCAAGCCCTGTGCTTTTAGCCGCGTTGACATAAAATTCCATTTTTGCAGGATGGTTTGGCGAGCAGGCATTGTAGGTTCGGCCGAATGCCTGTTTTTCTAAAAGTTTAACTGCAATTCCAACGGCATCTGTCTGGTGAATTAAGTTTACTGGTGCTAAACCATTCGGAACATTACTTTTTCCTGCAAAGAATCTCCCCGGATTGCGGTCAGGACCAATCAAACCTGCAAAGCGGATCACGGTGCTCTTTTCAGGAAACAGCTCCTTAAATAAAATTTCTGCGGCTAAAACGACTCTTCCTGAATCAGTATCGGGATGGGTTTCGCTGGTTTCATTTACGATCTTATTTTTATCAGCATAAACACTCGTCGAACTGATCAACACCACCTGTTTCGATTTATCTTTCACTGCAGCCAAAATTGAATGGATCTTTTTGGGATAATCATGGAGTTCAGTTGAATTTCGCTTTGGTGGAATGCAGATAAATAAGGTGTCCGCCTCAAAAAAAACTGGATCAGCTACAATCGTTTCAGTCGTAAAGTTGACTAAAAACGGCTGGATATTTTCGGCCTGCAGTATCACTAACTTCTCCTGGCTTGTGGTAGAACCGTTAACGGTGTAATTTAACCCGATCAGTTTTTTGGCTAAAGCCAACCCGAACCAACCACAGCCTAGAATAGATATGGTTTTATGCGTTGTATTATCTGAAATCATTTGCCCTAAAGATAAATAGTTGGCTTTATAATTTACGCCGATTATTGTCAATTCTGCTTTTTATACATGGTTTTCGATAGCTTTAAAATACCATCATAATACGCTGTGGGTTTGAAGTTAAATGCTTTTTCAAATTTTGTAGAATCGAAATGGTAATCATGATCGTACTGGTAATACATTTCTACCGTGCCGGCAACTACCTTTTTAAATAGACCTACCAGGCGTAGCATCAGTTTATTAATGATCATGTATTGAGGCTTGGTTTCATAAATCTTTGCCGCCATTTCTATAAAAACTTTCCCTTTTAAAGGAGCCGCAGTAGGTAAGTGCCATATCTGGTTGCCAGAATCGGGTGTTTGTCCTAATAGATATAAAGCTTTCCCCGCATCTTCAACGTAAGTAAAACTGTGTAGTGTATTTGGGTCTCCTATCCATTGAGCTTTATTGTTTTTGGCAAACTTATCGAGTACCATCATATCAAAAAAGCTGTTCATCGACTCTGCTCCGTAAAAATCTGCTGCGCGGGCAATGGTTACATTTATTTTACCCGCTTTACTTTCATTCATTAATTGTTCGGCTATTTTTGCTCTTACTTTTCCCTTTAAACTACATGGCTGGTAAGGCGTATTTTCTGTCATTGGGCCATTTACCAGCCCATACATGTAAACATTATCGAAAAATATTAGCCTTGCGCCGGTACGTTTAGTTAAGTTAATTACATTTTGAATAATAACCGGCCACTGTTGTTGCCATATTTCGGCATCGTAAGTCAAACCGGCGCAAAGGTATATAACTTTCGAACCTTCGGCCGCTGCGAAAAGTTCAGCTTCATTTAATAAATCGGCCTTAACCCAGCTTGCATTTGGGTTGCTTGTAGAAATTGGTTTTCGGCTAACCAATCTAATGGTTTCGTTCGTATTGCTTAATTCTCTGGTCAGTGCGTTTGCTGTTGGTCCGCCGGCGCCAAGTATAGTATGCATATCTTTGTTTTTTGATTAGTTCAAAGTTATGCGCCATGGAACCGTGAAAACGTTAACAAAAGATAAGGTTTGAATTTAATCCTTTAAAATGAGTGTGCGTTTACGGATACGCGAGAGCGAGACAGGGGTGATGCCTAAAAAATTGGCGATAAAGTGCTGTGGAACACGCTGGAAAATATCTTTTGCCGTTTTTTCAAGTGTGGTATATCGCTCTTCAGGGCTTTGGGTAACAAAGGCGGTAACGCGGTCTTCATAACAGCAGATGTAATATTCTGCAACCAGACGGCCAAACCTTTCCATTTTAAGTGCCAACATGGGATGGTTCAACATTTTCTGAAGATCGGCGTAAGCAATAAGAACGAGTTCAGTTTCTTCTAAGGCCTGAATAAAATTTGTACTGGGTATTCTTTTTACAAAGCTTTTATAGGCACTTACCAGCTCGTTTTCAAAACAAAAATAACCCGTAATTTCTTGTCCGTCTTTAACATGATAATGCCTAACCGCACCCTGGATAATAAAGCCAATATAATCGCATACTTTTCCTTCCACTACAAAATGATCCTTCTTCTTTAAGGTAGAAAAACTCAGGTACTGACTTAAGATTTCCCATTCACTTTCTTCGAAGGTTACAAATTGAGCTAAACCGGTTCTAAAAGCATTGATTTTAAATTGTTTATCCATACCAATAATTAAATCCGGCTTAAAGATACAGATTAATCAAGAATGGTGTTATCCTTTGCCCAGATTATAGCAAGCCCTGCAACGTGGCTCATAACTTTCCTTTTCGCCCAGTAAAACGGTGGCTTCATCGGCAACGGTCCGGTAACTGTAAAGGGCAGGGTTTCCACAGCAAACACAAACCGCATTTACTTTGGTAACATGTTCGGCAATGGCCATTAATGCAGGCATAGGGCCAAAGGGTTTGCCCGTGAAATCCATATCCAGGCCTGCAACAATCACACGTATACCTTTAAGGGCCAGTTTATTGCAAACATCAGGAAGTTCATCGTCAAAAAACTGCGCTTCATCTATGCCCACCACCTGCGTATTGGTGCCGAGTAATAAAATGGCCGAAGCACTATCCACAGGGGTAGAGTTTATCGAGTTTAAATCGTGCGATACCACAGCAGTTTCGTGGTAACGGGTATCGGTACGCGGTTTAAAAATTTCGACATTCAGTTTAGCAATCTGGGCTCTTTTTAACCTGCGGATCAGTTCTTCCGTTTTACCCGAAAACATAGAGCCACATACCACTTCTATACTTCCCGAAAATTCGCCCCTTCTTCTAAAATTTTGTTCGCTAAATAACATGCCTGTTTTTTTATTCCCCTATGTCCGTGCTATAATTTTTAAACCGAACAAATATGAGAATTATGTGTTATTTTTGAACACATAGTTACCAACATAAATCGACTAAAAATTCGTTTTAATTTTATGATGAACCAACAAGATATTTTCAGAAAGATCGGCAGCATTTTAACAGAATTAAATGAGCAATATCAGTTTTTAGCTCAAAACCCTCAGCAATTAAACGATTTGGAGCTGGAGCTTTTTCTGGCTAATGCCCATTTCCTTTCCGATCATGTTAATATCGTCAAAAAATTAAACACCATAACCGAAGATAAACCGGCTGAACCAGGAAACCATGCTTTGCTGGCCGAACAAAATACCATTATATTGCCTGAAGCTGAAAAAAGTTATGTGGAGGACGATGAGTGTTTTGATCCACAGGAACTGGAAGAAGTAGCTACCGCCCAGGAAGAGGAAGAACGAGTGGATGTAAAGCCAGAGCAGGAAGTGCTGGATGATGAAATTATTGAAGAAGAAAAAGCGGCTTCGCTTTTGAATAAAGATTTCTTTAAACCCGACCAGGATGACCATACTTTTGAATTTGTACTCGGCAAACACGATGAAAACGATCAGTTTGATTACGAAGCAAAATCTGTTGAAGAAATTTTCGATCGCCCCTTAAGCAAAGAAGAAGCAGAAATTTTAGCGCGTAAAAAGATAATTCACGAAAAAGAAGATGCTTTATCTGTTCAGGAAGAGGTGCTGCCGACTGAAGAAGATGAAATTGGCCCGGAGCCTTTCTTAATTCCGCAGGAAGAAGAGGAAGAACCTTTAGTAATTGCCGAAGAAGAACCTGTTGCAGTTGTTAAAGAAGTGGAACCGGTTGCTGTGCCAAGTGAGCCTATTGAGGCACTGAAAGATGTGAAACTGGATGATCCCATTATTTCGCCACCTGTTGAACAGGAACGCCCTTTGTTTAGACCAGAAGCTGTTCCGGTAAAACCTGCTCCACAGCCTGAAGCGGCTAAACCTGCGCCAAGTTTAAACGATTTGCTGGCCAAAACAAATGGAAAAAGCGATGAGCCTGTAAAAGCACCTATTGCCGATTTAAAACAGGCAATTAGTTTAAATGAAAAGTTACTTTTTATTAAAGATCTTTTTAATGGCTATAATCTGGCTTATTCGGAAGTTATTGATATCATCAATAAAATGAGCAGCTTCGAAGCCGCAGATAGCTACCTGCAGAATAATTATGCCGCTAAAAATAACTGGGCTAACAAACAAGCCACTGTCGATCAGTTTTACGAGTTATTGAACCGTAGGTTTAGTAAGTAGGCGCATGGCGTAAGGCGACTTGCGGCTGGCGTTACACTGCGCATCGTCATACGGAACTTGTTTTACTGCGTAGCTTTCCGCTTCGCTACAGGTCAGTATCCATCATGCTATTGCCCATTGAGGCGTCATTCCCGCGCAGGCGGGAATCTTAAAGCCATTATCGTCCTCGTTTGTAACGAGGATGCACGAGATTAGCATTTGTAATGCCTTTGAAAAATCTATTCAGGATGACGCGTCTCTTTTGATATATCTACGTACGAGATTAGCATTTGTAATGCCTTTGAAAAATCTATTCAGGATGATGCGTCTCTTTTGATATATCGACTCCAGACTAAAGACTTTCGACTGAGGACTAAATAAATCCCATCCGGTTAGAATCCAGCTTTAAGAAGATAAACAGTAAGATGGTAAAACTCCAAAGTGAAGAGCCACCATAACTAATTAAGGGCAGGGGGATTCCGATTACCGGAATAATGCCAATGGTCATGCCGATATTAATAAACACATGAAAAAAGAGGATACAGGCTACGCTATAGCCATACACCCTGGAGAAGGTAGATCGCTGCCTTTCTGCCAAATTAACCAATCGGAGTAGCAGGAACATGTATAAACCTATCACCACCGAACAGCCCATAAATCCCCATTCTTCACCAATGGTAGAGAAGATAAAGTCGGTGCTTTGCTCTGGTACATAACCATATTTAGTTTGCGTACCCTGTAAAAATCCACGACCGGTTCCCTGGCCCGAGCCTATGGCAATCTGCGATTGAATTACATTATAACCCGCACCTTTATTATCGGTTTTAAGCCCTAACATTAATTCGATACGGCTGCGTTGGTGGGGTGCTAAAACTTTTTCGTAGGCAATTTTGATTAAAAACAGATAGCCAATAGCGAAAACGGTTACCAATACCGTAGAGAAGATTATTTTTTGTTTCCTTCTGTTATTGTAAATAAAGAGGCCGGCAATGGTGGTAATAATGATGATTAAGATATAGGTTGGTACTAAGAAATCGGCAATAAAGAGCACAATCATTCCCAAAAATATCAATAGAAAGTATCCTGATAAGCCCTCGCGGTATAACGGGAACATAAATGCAAGAAACACCAATGCCGAACCCGTATCGGGCTGAAGCATGATTAACAATAGTGGTGCACCAACGATTAATCCCGCAATCATGATTGATTTAATATCACGGAATTTGGGGTTAAATGCCCCAACATACCTTGCCAGAAGCAATGCCGTGCCGAACTTGGCAAATTCGGCCGGTTGAAGTTTAAAAGAGCCTATGGCAATCCATGCCTGGTTTCCGGCTACTTTATTTCCGATCAGCAATACGGCCATCAATAAGAGCAATGTACCGCCATAAATAAAGGGCGAGAAGACATTGAAAAGCCTACCATCAAATAATAAGATCGATAAGCCTAAAATTAAACCGGTGATGATATAAATTAACTGCTTGCCGTAAAGCGTGCTAAAACCAAACACGGCAGTTTGCTCGGGTGGAACGGAAGCATAAATGTTGACAAAACCAATAGCGCATAAAGCGATATAGATTAAAACAGTAATCCAATCTACATTAAAGAAAAAACGGTTTCCCTGTTGCTGCTGCATTTTATTTCTGGATTACAGGTTTATCGATGATTACTGATTTTAATTCTTTGGGCTTTGTGGTAACCGTTTGTTTTATGGTTGCCGATTTAATTCTCAAACTATCTTTTATCCGCTTGGTAGAATCTGCTTTTTTAAGCAACAAACTATCGGCTTTCGTTAATTTGATTTTTTTGGTTTTGTCGATCAATAAAGGAAGCAGGTTTTGATTTTTCATCCATTCTACCTGAGCGGCTCTTCCACCACTTACACTACCTTTCAGGTATTTTTCGATCATGTAACTGGCAATTGGTGCGGCATAAGTACTGCCATAACCTGCATTTTCTACAATTACAGCGATGGCAATTTTCGGATTATCCCTTGGGGCAAAACCTATGAATACGGAGTGGTTTTTGCCATGTGGATTTTGTACCGTTCCTGTTTTTCCGCAGAGTACCACATCCGGAATTCGTGAGAGTATGGCGGTTCCCCAGCTGGTGTTTACCGCATCCTGCATACCATCAATTACCGGCTCAAAATGTCTGGCATCTACACCTACATAATTTTTAACCACATATTCTTTTTTAACCAGGTTTTTATCGCCGATACCTTTAATTAAGTGCGGTTTGATGTAGTAACCACGGTTGGCAATAATTGCCATAGCATTTGCCATCTGCAATGGAGTAGCAGTAATTTCACCCTGGCCAATAGCCTGCGAGATGACGTTGGTATAACCCCATCTTTTACCATAAACTTTATCGTAATGATCTGCGGTATAAAAATAGCCCTTTCTTTCATAAGGCATATCGATGTCCAGTTTTGATCCGAAACCAAATTTAGCTACTTTATCGCGCCATTCCTGATAAGTTTGTCTTTGGTTTTTCATCCCGTTTTTGGTGATTAACTTTTGAAAAACATAACAAAAATAAGTATTGCAGGAACGGGCAATACCCCTTCTCAGCGAAATGGAACCATCAAAGTGTTCGCATTTAATTTTCCTGTTTCCAGCCTGATAATAGTGTGGACAAAAGAATGTGGTGTTGGGATCGATTACACCCTCCTGCAATCCGATTAGCGCATCAACGGGTTTAAAAGAAGATCCTGGGGGATAGTAACCCATTATTGGCCTTACTAAAGAAGGACGATATGGATTACCCACAATAAATTCCATGTAGTTGTTCCCCTGGTTTCTACCGACCAAAAGATTTGGATCATACCCCGGGCTGCTGACCAGTGAAAGAATTTCTCCCGAAGCAGGTTCGATCGCTACAATTGCACCAACCTTATTCATCATCAGCTCTTCACCAAGTTTTTGAATCCGCATATCAATCCCTGAGATCAACCTTTCTCCAGAAACCGCGTTAACATCATATTTACCATCGGCATAACTTCCCTGTGGGGTGTTGTGCGCATCGTATACCGTATTAATTACGCCCTTTTCGCCTCTTAAAGTTTCTTCATAAGAAAACTCTAAACCACTTTTGCCCTTATAATCGCCAGGTTTATAAAAGCCTTCAGATTTTTCAATATCAACGGGACTTACTTCTTTTACATAACCAAATAACTGTCCGCCAACGCTATCGGGATAATGCCTGATGGTTCTGTCCTGTGTTCTAAATCCAGGGAAACGGTAAAGTGTCTCCTGTAAACGGGCATAACTTTGCACCGAAATCTGTTTAAGGAAAGGGGTAGCCTGATAACTCGATTTTCCCCTTGCTTTTTTTAGGTTTTTCCGGACATCCTCAAAAGTAATGTCCAAAGCCTGAGCAAGCGCGAGGGTATCAAAAGGTTTTACTTCGTTTGGCGTAACCATGAGGTCGTATACAGGTTCATTCTGTACAATCACCTTCATATTCCTGTCTAGAATGGCACCACGGGCAGGGTACTTGTATATTTTTCTTAAAACGTTACTTTCTGCAGAAACGAAAGCTGCATCGCTAATAATCTGGATATAAAATAACTTCCCTAATAAAATCAGGGCGATTACAATAAATAATCCTTGAACGATATATTTTCGGTTAAATAATTGATCCATTAGCGTGGTGTTCTTCTATAGAATATAAACTCTACCAATAAAATAATAAGCAGTGTAAAGATACAACTTAAGCCGCATCTCATTAAGGTATAACCAATTTCGGTTAGCCTAAATGTTTCTAAAAAGAACAGCACCAGGTGGTGTGCAACAACGCAAAGAAAAGCATAAAGTGAAAACCATTGAAAACCCATATAACTTAACGATGGTTCGGGGTCATCAATTGCGTCGCGGTTTAAACTTATTGAAATAAAAGAAATTCTTACAAAAGCCAATACCACACAGGCTGTAGCGTGTACGCCCATGGTATCGTAAAAAGCATCAAGCGTTAAACCTGTTCCAAAAGCCAGTAAATACAACAGGATGTTGGGCATGCCGAAGGGCAGCAGGAGTAAAAATAATACGTAAATGAATGGCGTAGAAAGATCATAGAAGCCCATATTCTTGAGCAGGAATATCTGCACAAAAAGTAGTAAAAACCACCTGATGACATTTAAAATAATGATTCTACTATTCATTCGGTTTAGCGATGCTTTCTAAAGCTTTTTGCTCTTCAGCTTTTTTATCTTTAACCACATATACATATTGCAATGTGCTAAAATCTGTAAATAAATTCAATTCTCCCGATAAGAAATTATCGTTGGTTGCCACATTGGGTTTGGTAATCCGGCCTACTAAGATGCCTGCAGGAAATGCGGAAAACCCAGAAGTGACCACTGTATCGCCAGCGAACATTTTAATGTGGTTAGGCACGCCTTTAATAAACGCCTTTTTGATGTCGAAATTTCCATCGCCCCATACCAGGGACCCTAATGCATTGTTTTTCTTTAATACCACACTAATGCGGGCATCTTTATGCAGCAGGGATTGAATCGTGGCCAGATGTTCAGAAACATCACGGACAAGACCGACAACCCCCCTTTGTGGGGCAATTACAGCCATGTCTTTTTTAATCCCATCCAAAGAACCTTTGTTAATGGTGATGATGTTATTGCGCAACGTAATAGAATTTTTTATCACTTTGGCCGCCAGGTACGTATATTGTTGGTTGGTAACCGTATCGATCACTTTAACATCTTTGGCCGTATCTACCGTTGTTAATGCCAGTAACTGGCTTTTAAGCTTAGCGTTTTCTGCAGCAAGGCTATCGTTAACCATACCCAGGTTTAAATATCGTTTAAAAACATTTAACCTTTCGTATGCAGTACCCACTACCTCATTGCTTGAGTTTAAGGTTACACTACGCTGATAGGAATTGTTTTTCACCGTTAGGTAAATCCCAACGATAAAAAAGATGATAAATAAGAAAAATGCGTTGTATCTGCTGATGAAAATCCAAAGGTTACGCATATTTTGATGTAAAATGGAAGATGGGAAATGTAAAATGGATTAATACCTCATCCATCTTACATCTTCCATTTTCTGTGGGTTATTGCATTAAGAATTTATATCCGCCAATGTTTTTAAGGGCGATGCCAGTTCCACGAACTACCGCACGAAGCGGATCTTCTGCAACGTGAACAGGTAATTTTGTTTTAGCCGCTACACGCTTATCTAAACCTCTCAACAATGCACCACCACCGGTTAAATAAATACCAGTCTGGTAAATATCAGCCGAAAGTTCCGGAGGGGTAATCTCTAAAGCTTTTAAAATCGCTTCTTCAATTTTAGAGATCGACTTATCTAAACAATGTGCAATTTCGGTATAGGAAACAGTAATTTGTTTGGGTACACCGGTCATTAAATCGCGACCTTGAACCGCGAAATCAGCAGGAGCATCCTGTAATTCAGGCAAAGCAGCACCTACTTCAATTTTGATTTTTTCAGCCGTACGGTCGCCAATCATGATGTTGTGTTGACGGCGGATGTAGTTTACAATATCAGAGTCGAAGTTATCTCCCGCAACGCGGATCGATTGATCGCAAACGATACCTGATAAAGCGATAACCGCAATTTCAGTAGTACCACCACCGATATCGATAATCATATTACCCATTGGCTCTTCTACATCAATCCCGATACCTACGGCAGCTGCCATTGGTTCGTGGATTAAGTATACTTCTTTTGCACCGGCAATTTCGGCAGAATCGCGCACCGCACGTTTTTCTACTTCAGTAATACCCGATGGAATACAGATTACCATACGTAAAGAAGGGAACATCCAGCCTTTACCGCCATTAAGCATGCGGATCATCCCTTTAATCATCGCCTCAGCAGCGTTGAAATCGGCAATTACACCATCTTTTAATGGGCGAACGGTTTTAATATTATCGTGGGTTTTACCCTCCATTTGCATTGCCTGACGACCTATAGCAATGACTTTGTTTGTAGTACGATCAAAAGCAACGATAGATGGTTCATCTACAACTACTTTATCGTTATGTATAATCAGGGTATTCGCAGTGCCTAAATCGATGGCAACTTCTTGCGTAAACCAGTTAAATAATCCCATGTATAAGGTATGTTTTCTTTATTTTATCAAATCTATACTATTCCTAATGTAAAAATAGCTTTTTTATTGTTTTAAGTTTTATTTTCTTCAGTTATTAAATTGTTTTTAAGGCAATTAAAATATTAACAAAATAAAACTAATAATTTTAGGGTCAGATGTAAACCTTTTTACCTTTAAGCCCTCAACCTTCTACTTGAATAACTAGTGTTTAAAGTGTCTTACCCCTGTGGTTACCATTGCAATACCTTTTTCGTTTGCTTTTGCAACTGAATCAGCATCTTTAATCGATCCGCCTGGTTGCAGAACAGCTGAAATTCCGGCTTCGGCAGCAATTTCAACACAATCAGGGAAAGGAAAGAAAGCATCAGAAGCCATTGCAGCACCTTTAACGCTGAATCCGAAAGCCGCTGCTTTTTCAATCGCTTGTCTTAAGGCATCAACACGCGAAGTTTGACCAACACCACTTGCAATTAAAACATCATCCTTAACCAACACAATGGTGTTCGATTTAGTATGTTTTACAATTTTATTGGCAAAGAATAGGTCTTTTAGTTCTTGTGCAGTAGGTGCTTTATCGGTAACGGTTGTCATTTGCTCCGGACCTTCGATAATTAAATCTTTATCCTGCTCAATTACACCGTTTAATAATGTTTTAAATTGTTTTTTGCTCAATTCAACTTCGTTGCGTTGTAAAATAACGCGGTTTTTCTTTTTGCTGAATAACTCAATTGCTTCTGCCTGGTAAGATGGGGCAATTAAAACTTCAAAAAAGAGGTTGTTGATTTCCTGAGCCGTTTCTAAGTCTACCGCAACATTGGTAATCAATACACCACCAAAAGCAGAAACAGGATCGCAGGCCAATGCATCAATCCAGGCTTGTTTAACAGTAGGGCGCGAAGCAATACCACAAGCATTTGTATGTTTTAAAATCGCAAAAGTTGGATCTTCAAATTCGTCAATCAAAGCAACAGCAGCGTCCACATCAACCAGGTTGTTGTATGATAATTCTTTACCGTTTAATTTGGTAAACATGGCATCTAAATCGCCATAAAATACACCACCCTGATGAGGATTTTCGCCATAGCGTAAAGTTTTAGCTTCCGTTACACTTTGTTTGAAAACATCAAGAGGCTCTTCTGTATTGAAATAATTAAAAATTGCAGTATCGTAGTGAGAAGAAGTATGGAAAGCTGTTTTAGCGAACGATTTACGTTGTGCTAAAGTCGTTTCGCCATTTTGTGCTTCTAATTGGGCTTGTAAAGTAGGGTAGTCGTTTTTTGATGCGATAATTACGACATCGTTAAAGTTTTTCGCAGCGGCACGGATTAAGGAAATACCACCGATATCGATTTTCTCGATAATTTCTTCTGGTGTTCCGCCTGCTTTTACGGTTTCTTCAAATGGATATAAGTCAACAATAACCAAATCAATTTCAGGGATTTCATATTCAGCAATCTGCTCCTGGTCGCCAGCTAATGCTCTACGGTTTAAAATTCCGCCAAATACTTTTGGGTGTAAAGTTTTAACACGTCCGCCTAAAATAGATGGATAACCGGTTAAATCTTCAACCGCTGTTACCGGAAGATTTAAATCTTTGATGAATTGTTCTGTTCCACCGGTAGAAAATAACTGCACCCCTTGTGCGGCTAACAATTTTACCAATGGCTCCAAACCATCTTTATAATATACTGAGATTAAAGCGTTTTTGATTTTAATGGATTGACTCATTCTACTGAAAATTTTGAGCCGCAAAGGTAGTAAAACAGGATTGTTTTTTAATGAGATTTACCGATCAATATTAAATTTTATTCTACTATATATAATAAGGCAGATCCATTTGCCAGCTTCGCTGTTTTAAAGTGGATTTAAAAAGCCTTATTAATCAGTTGTAGGTGTAATTTATTTGCTGATTTTTTTTACAATGGTTTCTACCACACGCGGATAGTGCTGGTGCTCGAGCTGCTGGCCCTTAAACTTGACCATTTCCAGGTTGTCGTTTTTGTCGATTCTGTAACGCGCCTGATAGATGTATTCGCCTTCATCGTAGTTTTCGTTAACATAATGAATGGTGATGCCGCCTTCTGTTTCGCCTGCAGCCATTACCGCGAGATGCACATGGTCGCCATACATTCCTTTTCCTCCAAATTTTGGAAGGATTGCAGGGTGGATGTTTACAATTCTGCCCGGGTAAGCGTGGATTAGGCTTTTAGGTATTAACCAAAGAAAACCTGCCAGTACAATGAAATCGATCTCCAGGTTTTTAAGCAGGTCTACCACTTCATCCGTTTTGTAGAACTCGTTCTTGTCGAAAATATGAGTGGGTATTTCGAAATTATCAGCTCTTTGTAATACATAGGCATCGGCGTTGTTGGTCAATACCAAAGCTATTTCTATTTCATTACTCCGTTTAAAATGCTCCATCAGTTTTTGGGCATTGGAGCCAGAACCTGATGCAAAGATGGCTATTCGTTTTTTCACTCAAAAATCGTTTTGCCCAAAAATAGTATTTTTAAGCCTGTTTTCTTAATCGAAAAGAAATTTTATTCAATTAAGTTAAAGTATTATTAATGAATAATTTTAACGTATTTTTGCAGTTCGGAAATGGGGGTTCAATTTTAATGAAAAAAAAGTTGAAAGTGTTTTGTAATTTAAAAACATTAATCCTATATTTGCAACCCGAATTATAGGAAACGAATAAGAAAAATAAAAGGCTAAATAGAAATGGCAAATCATAAATCTTCATTAAAAAGAATTAGAGCAAACGCAACAAAACGTTTACGTAACAGATATCAGGCAAAAACTACACGTACCTTTATTAAAAGATTACGTGCTGCAGAAGATAAAAAATCTGCATCTGATTTATTGCCTAAAGTAATCTCTATGTTAGATCGTTTAGCTAAAAAGAACATTATCCACAAAAACAAAGCGGCTAATAACAAATCAAAATTAACGAAATTCGTTAACGGTTTAGCATAAGCTAGTTTTTTATACGATATTAGAACGGTATTGAAGCAATTCAATACCGTTTTTTTTGTGATTAAATTTTTTTAGATGAAACGTTCTCTTGTATTCAGTTTTTTCTTTTGTCTTGCATTGGGAGTCTTTGCACAGAAAACTTATTTAGTTACCGGAAACTTTAAGTGCCCGTATGATGGCCTGTTATATTTGGTTCATGGCGATGAAAAAGATTCAACTATCGTTAAAAACGGAGCTTTTTCTTTCAAAGGAAAAGCCGGTTTACCTGCATTTTCCTATGTGTATTTTAAAAACAAAACAACGGTAACGCTTGATCCATTTTATTTAGGGGATGGTGATGTTGTTATAGAACTCGATACTGTAACTAAAAGCGGACTTAGAAAAAGCGGCAAGTTTAGTTACATAAGTATGCAGACAAAGTTTTTAAAGAAAGGCCTAACAGATAAGTTGATTGATTCTGTATCAAGCATAATATCTGAACGAACCAAAACTGTGGTTGATCAAGTAGCTAAAAATAGCGAAATTAAAAAGATTGTATTGGATTTTTTAACTTCACAAGCCAATACGATGGCGAGTACTGTTATATTAAAAAGGAATCTGGTAAGCTTTACTCACGCAGAACTTAAACAAATCTATCAATCGCTAAGTGCAGAAATTAAAGATACAAGCGAAGGAAAGGATATTCTTGGCGCCACAATTAAGTTGGTTCGGATTGTATTAGGAGAAAAGATACCTGATTTTGCACAAAATGATATAAAAGGAGAAAAAATTTCAATTCAGTCATTAAGAGGGAAGTATATTTTAATTGATTTTTGGGCTTCCTGGTGTATACCCTGCAGAAAGGAAAATCCTGTTGTTGTAGCCGCCTATCAAAAGTTTAAAGATAAAGGCTTCGAAATTTTAAGTGTATCACTAGATGATAAAAAACAGAATTGGCTAAAAGCAATAAAAGATGACAAACTCAGCTGGCTTCATGTTTCTGATTTAAATGGATGGAATAATGAGGTTGCAAAAATGTTTAGCATTCGATCGATTCCGGATAATATTTTAATTGATAAGGAGGGCGTCATTTTAGCAAGAGGGCTAACAGGTGTTACATTAGAAGAAAAACTCAATGAGATTTTTCCTAAAGTAAAGTAGATTAATCTGAATTTTTACGATATTAGTAAAGGCATCCCAACCAAAAGTTGGGATGCTTTTTTTTTGTCTGAAAAAATGGAAAATTACGAACAGAAACTGGGTATAAAGTTATGGGCGGAAGAAGATCGCCCGCGTGAAAAACTTTTATTACATGGCCGGAGACATTTAACAGATGCCGAACTGATTGCGATTTTAATTGGCTCGGGAAGTAAAAATGAAACCGCTGTGGATTTAAGCAAAAGGATTTTATCTTTTTACGATAACAATTTAACTAAACTAGGAAAAGCTTCCATTCTAGATCTTTCGAGGTTTAGAGGCATTGGAGAAGCCAAAGCCTTAACCATTATTGCCGCTTTAGAGCTTGGCTTACGAAGGAAGGAAACTTCGGAAGAGTCCATTACCCATGTTACAACCTCTAACGATGTTTATAAATATTTACATCAAACCTTCGCCAATCTCAATCACGAAGAGTTCTGGATATTACTCCTCAACAGGTCTAATCGGGTAATTGGTAAATTTTTAATCAGTAAAGGCGGGCAGGCAGGTACGGTAGCCGATCCGAAAATTATTTTTAAAACAGCTTTAGAAAACAATGCCGCAAATATTGTATTGGCACATAACCATCCTTCGGGAAATATAAAACCCAGCGAGAGCGATGATAAATTGACCAGGAATATGGTTGCCTCCGGAAATTTGCTCAGTTTGTATGTGGTTGATCACGTGATTTTCGCCAATAACCGTTACTATAGTTACAGAGATGAAGATTTAATTTAAAAGATATTTGATTGTTAAAGTACAATTAACCTTAAATTAGTATTATAGCGGCTTAAAATTAGTTGTTATTGGCCTGCCGGCATTAATTAAATGGTGAAATTATATTTATGAATACTTTAAAACTCATCCCTGTTTTTCTTTTATTAACAATTATGGCTTTCGCTCAGAAAAAAGCGGTTCCAATTAATATCATTACCTATAACATCCGCTTAAATGTAGCATCAGATGGTGTTAACGCCTGGCCAAACCGAAAAGATAATGTAAAAGCTTTGGTGAAATTTCATGATGCCGATATTCTTTGCGTACAGGAAGCTTTACCAGAACAATTTGATGCATTGCTCGAGAATTCTAATTTCGATGTCGTAGGGGTTGGGCGTGATGATGGTAAACGAAAAGGAGAATTTTCAGCAGTTTATTTCGATAAAGACAGGTTTACCAAAAAAGATGGCGGAACGTTTTGGCTGTCAGAAACGCCTGATGTTCCTTCAAAAGGATGGGATGCTGCACTTAACCGCGTATGCAGCTGGGTAAAATTGTACGATAAGCTGAATAAAAAAGAATTTATCGTTTTTAATACCCATTACGATCATGTTGGCGTGAAAGCAAGAATTGAATCCGCTAAATTGCTGAAACAAAAAATACAACAGATCGCACCTACCTTACCAGTTGTTTTTACGGGTGATTTAAATGTAACCCCTGAAACTGAAGCCATCGCTACCATCAAATCTTTTCTTATCGATGCGAAAGAGGTTTCTGCAGAGCCTCCATATGGCCCGGCAGGTACTTTTAATGCTTTTGATTTTAACAGCGACCTGAAAAACAGGATCGACTATATTTTTGTAAACAAAGGATTTAAAGTGCAGAAATTTGCGGTATTAACTGATAGTAAGGATAAAAGGTATTATTCTGATCATTTACCTGTGTTCTGCAGACTCTGGTTTTAATCTATGCTGTTAAAATCTGAATCACTGTTTCCTTTTCAATTCGAACTTTTTGGTAACGAATACCATTATCACTATATTTTCGAAACGCTGGCATTCATTATTGGTGTTAGGTTATATTATTACTATAAAAAAGGGATCGTAGATCCGATATCTGATGAAAACCGGCTGTGGATTATGCTGGGAGCCATGCTTGGCGCCTTAATCGGCTCGCGTGTAATTGCGGTGCTCGAAACGCCTGAAGTACTCCATCACCTTAGTTTTTCAGTTCTTTATCAAAGTAAAACCATTGTGGGTGGTTTGCTTGGCGGTTTGTTCGGTGTGGAGCTAATAAAAAATATCATAGGTGTAAATATCGCCTCTGGTGATATCTATGTGATCCCGATTTTGGTAGCGTTGATTATAGGTCGTATTGGTTGCTTTTCAATGGGGATCGACGAGCCAACTTATGGTGTGCCGACTCGCTTTTTTATGGGTGTGGATCTGGGTGATGGCATCCTTCGGCATCCCATCATGCTCTACGAAATAATCTATCTATTGCTTTTGATTTTCCTTTTTAATCGCTTAAAACATAAAGAACTGATTAATGGAGATCGCTTTAAGTTATTGATGGTGTTATATTTCCTGTTCCGTTTTGTAATTGAATTTATAAAACCTTACCAATCATTATTTTTAAATTTAAGCAGTATTCATTGGTCTGCATTGTTTATTTTTATTTATTATTATAGATTCATTATCAGAATTTCGAAACAGATTTTACCTAAACAGTAAACATTATGGCCAATACCAGAGATTATATATACTACGATTATACCAAAAGTCTTTGTCCGGAATGTTTACAGCTTTGCGATGCAAAAATTGTTTTTCAGGACGCTAAGGTGTTTATGCTGAAAAACTGCAGGACGCATGGCGATAGCAAAGTAATGATCGCCGATGATGTAGAATATTACAAACAGATCCGGAATTACAATAAACAATCCGAAATGCCGCTTAAGTTTAATACCAAAGTGCATTACGGTTGCCCTTACGATTGCGGTTTATGTACCGATCATGAACAGCATTCATGTCTTACTGTAATAGAAGTTACCGATCGTTGCAATCTTGCCTGCCCTACCTGTTATGCCATGTCTTCGCCAAGTTATGGCAGACATAGAACTTTGGCTGAAATAGAACGGATGATGGATGTGGTGGTGGCCAACGAGGGTGAGCCCGATGTAGTTCAACTCTCAGGCGGAGAACCAACGGTACACCCCGAATTTTTTAAGATTTTAGATCTTGCCAAAACCAAACCCATTAAACACTTAATGGTAAATACCAACGGTATCAGGATTGCAAAGGATATTAATTTTGTCGAGAAACTGGCCAGTTATATGCCCGATTTTGAAATCTACCTACAGTTTGACAGTTTCAGTGCAGAAGTTTTAACCAAATTACGAGGCGAAGACCTTACTGAGGTACGGAGAAAAGCCATCGATCACCTCAATCAGTTTAATGTATCCACAACTTTGGTGGTTACTTTACAGAATGGATTGAACGATCATGAAATCGGTGATATATTGGATTATGCCCTTAAGCAGAAATGTGTTCGTGGGGTTACTTTCCAGCCTACTCAGGTGGCGGGAAGAAATGATGATTATAATGATCAACAGGGAAGGATCACCTTAACTGAGGTGCGCAGGAAAATTTATGAGCAATATCCAATCTTTACCCCGCAGGATTTAATCCCGGTGCCATGCAATCCCGATGCCTTGTGTATGGCCTATGCCTTAAAAATTGGCGATGAGGTGATCCCGATGACACATCTGATCAATCCGGAAGATTTACTCAACAATTCGAAAAACACCATCGTTTTCGAACATGATGAGAAATTGAAAGAACACATGCTTAACTTGTTTAGCACAGGTGTTTCAGTTGATTGTGCAGAAGATACCTTCGGCGAATTGATGTGCTGCCTGCCACGGGTAAAATCGGATAGTTTAAGTTATGATAATTTATTCCGGATCATCATCATGAATTTTATGGACCCGCTGGATTTTGATGTGCGTGCGGTTAAAAAATCCTGTGTGCACATTGTGAGCGATAAATACAAAATGGTACCCTTTGAAACCATGAATATTTTTTACCGCGACAATAAAATTGATCTGATCAGGGAAAAGTTAAATATGAACTAACATGGACGGCTTATTTGTATTATTCATTGTTTATTGCCTTACAGCAGTTGTACTCTTTGTGGTTGGCATTATTCAGATTATTATTAAATCGTCGAGAAACGAACCTCTTAAACCTGGACTAAAATTGCTTATTATTTCAGTAATTATGGTGATAATCGGTTTTGGTGCCTGTGCGGTATTGCTTGCCAACAGTTAATCTCAAATTTAAGCTCATGGAAATTTTTATTGTATATTGGGTAATCGTGGTATTGTTGTTTGTAATAGGCATCATTCAGATCATTGTAAAAGCTGCGAAAAAACAACCCGTTAAACCCGGCCTTAAATTAGTTATTGCATCAGTTATTATGCTGGTAATCGGAGCAGGGGCATGTGCAGTAATTCTATCCAATTTAAATATTAGCCATTAGTCATTTTTATTGTGAAGATAGTGGGTTTAACTTTCTCCTTTGGGCTTTAAATAATATCTTTGCGTTTTATAATTCTTGAACTAAGGTTTTAGCGCTTGCATGCCTCAAATCTCATGTCTAGAATCTCAAATCTCAATAAATGAAAATATCATATAACTGGTTAAAACAATTCGTACAGATCGATAAAACACCTCAGGAACTTTCGTTAATCCTTACCAATGTTGGGTTAGAAGTAGAAAGTGTAGAAAAAGTGCAGCCTGTTGTGGGTGGCTTAGAGGGATTGGTTATTGGCGAAGTATTAACTTGTGTTCAGCATCCCAATGCCGATCGTTTGCGCATTACTACGGTAAATGTTGGTGCTAAAGAAAACCTTCAGATTGTTTGCGGTGCGCCAAATGTAGGTGCTGGTCAAAAAGTGGTAGTGGCAACAGTGGGTACAACCGTATATCCATTAGAAGGTGAGCCTTTTAAAATAAAAGAATCCAAAATAAGGGGAGAACTTTCTCAGGGCATGATCTGTGCCGAAGATGAAATTGGTTTAGGTAAATCTCATGATGGGATTATGATCCTTGCCGGGGATACCGAAATTGGGATTCCTGCAAAAGAGCATTTCAAAATGGATGATGATTTTGTTTTCGAAATCGGATTAACACCAAACCGTGCTGATGCGGCTTCGCATTTAGGGGTGGCCAGAGATTTAGCTGCTTATTTCAGAAGCGAATATGAAATGCCTGATCTTTTAGCTTTTAAAACGGATAACGAAAACCTGGTTATTCCGGTAGAAGTAGAAGATTTAGCAGCTTGTCCACGTTACAGCAGCTTAACACTTTCTGGCGTTACCGTGAAAGAATCGCCAGAGTGGTTAAAAGATAAATTAAAGGTAATTGGTTTACGTCCCATCAATAATGTGGTTGATATTACCAATTATGTGCTTCATGGTTTAGGGCAGCCTTTGCATGCTTTCGATGCCGATAAAATTACCGGTGGAAAAGTAATCGTGAAAAAAGTTGCTGAAGGAACACCATTTGTAACACTTGATGATGTGGAACGTAAGTTAAATGCAGATGATTTAATGATCTGCAATGCTGAAGCACCAATGTGTATTGCGGGTGTTTTCGGTGGAAAATCTTCAGGAGTTGATGCCAGTACCAAAAATATTTTCTTAGAAAGTGCTTACTTTAATTCGGTTTCTGTACGTAAAACATCGAAAAGACATGGCTTAAAAACCGATGCCTCTTTCCGTTTTGAGCGTGGTACCGATCCTGAAATTACAGTTACGGCTTTAAAATATGCGGCTTTATTAATTAAAGAACTGGCAGGCGGAGAAATTTCTTCATCAGTTTCTGATATTTATCCAAGTCATATCAAGCCTTTCGAGTTTGAGGTAAGTTATAGCAACATCAATAAATTAATTGGCGCAAATATTCCATCAGCAGAGATTAAACACATTATTACGGCATTGGGTATATCGGCAACCAATACATCTGATGATACTTTGGCTTTAAGAGTTCCATCATTTAAAGTAGATGTTACCCGCGAATGCGACATTACAGAAGAAGTATTGCGTATTTACGGCTATAACAATATCGAAATTCCATCAAAGGTAAATGCATCGCTTTCTTACAGCATTAAACCTGAAAAAGAAAATACGCATAACGTAATTGCAGATATGCTTACTTCGAATGGTTATGCAGAAATTATGTGTAACTCGTTGACTAAATCGGCTTATTCGAAAAATTTAGACGAGGCGGTATTTATTTTAAACCCTTTAAGCAGCGATTTAAATGTGATGCGCCAGAATTTGTTGATGCCGGCATTAGAAAGCGTAGCTTATAACCAAAACCGTAAAAATGCTGATGTTAAGTTTTACGAATTCGGTAAAACCTATCATTTAATTAATGAGCAGTATGTAGAGCGTCCCAGGTTATTGTTGTTGATTTCAGGTGCAAAACAAAGCGAGCAATGGAATCATAATGCTAAACCAGCAACTTTCTATAATTTAAAATCGGCAGTTGATGCCATTATTTCGCGTTTAGGCATTGCAAGCTATCAATCTGATGTTTTAAATGATGAAAACTTTGCTTATGGCATTAAATATTTCCGTGGAGATAAATCCCTGGTAAGCTTTGGTGCTGTATCAAAAGCCGACCGTAAAGTAGCTGATGTAAACGCAGAGGTTTTTTATGCTGATTTTGATTGGGCTGCCTTGCTGGATATTGTGAGGAAAAATAAAATCGTAAACAAAGAGGTTTCTAAGTACCCGCAAGTGCGCAGGGATTTATCTTTATTGATCGATCAGGCCGTAACTTTCGATACTTTAAAAAGCATTGCTTTCAAAACCGATAAAAAGCTGATCAAAGAGGTTGGTGTGTTTGATGTGTATGTTGGCGATAAATTACCTGAGGGTAAAAAATCGTATGCCTTGAATTTCATTTTGCAGGATGAGGAACAAACCTTAACCGATAAGCAGATCGAAAATACAATGCAGAAACTAATCGCGAATTTAACGGCACAAGCTGGTGCAGAAATTAGGAAATAAAATATAAATTCGTATTTTTAGAAATAAATTCATGACTTCTGTTGCAGATCAATTAGATAAAGTATTACAAAAAACGGCTCAGGTATTAGAGCTATGTAATGCGCTACAGGAAGAAAATGATTTATTAAAGCTTGAAAATCAATCGTTAAAAGTAGCACTCGATACGGCGAAGGGCAAAAATGTAGAACTTGACGAAAAATTAAGGGTTACTAAATTGGCCAAAAGTATAGAGGGAACAAGCGAAAAATCGCTTGACATTAAACAAAAAATTAACGATTTTGTGCGGGAGATTGATAAAAGTATTGCATTATTAAAAAAATAATGGTGCAAAGAAATCAGAAACTAAGCTAAACAAATGGGAGAAATCTCGATTAAAATAACCATTTCCGACCGTATTTATCCGCTAAAGGTGAATATGGAAGAGGAAGAAATTGTGAGACGGGCAGCAAAAATGATCAACGAGCGCATAAAGGATTATCAGGATAATTATGCGGTTAGAGATAAGCAGGATCTTCTTTCTATGGCTGTGTTGCACTATGCAACAGCTGTATTGAGAACAGAAAATAAAGTACAAAGCCAGGATACTGCTGTTGCCGATAAAGTTGAAGAATTGGATGTTTTACTCAGTAATTTCTTTTCAAAATAAGGTTCGTTCTTTCAAAGTATACGTCACTCTGAACTTGTTTCAGAGCCTGTTTAATAAGATCCTGAGCTGTAGCGCAGCGGAAAGCTACGTAGTAAAATCAATTCAGGATGACGCATGCCTTAAATATATTAGCACAAAAATATAGCCGCAGCTAGTTTTTGAGTTTCAAATTTTATAAAACTTAACACTTCAATATCTATAGGGTTAAGAGGGCGTATTTCATCTGCTATGGCACCTGAAAATGGCTTAAACCCTAATTATGCTTAGTTGAGGTTTAAAATGTATGAGACTTTAAAAATTAGTTGCGGTTTTTTTTTTACTTAAAAAACAAAATGGAAATAGTTGAAATATTAGGATACGTATTTGCCGTAATAGCGGGTATAGCTATCGGAGTAGTGGTAGGAAGATTCCTCCTGCGTAACTTGCTTAAACAGCAGGAAGTTGCTGCACAGAACAAAGTGAAGAAGATTTTAAAAGATGCAGAGAACAATGCAGAAATTTTAAAAAAGAATAAACTTTTAGAAGCAAAAGAGAAGTTTTTGCAAATGAAAGCCGAGCATGAACAAGAAGTGAATGCGAAAAACAATAACATTAACCAGCGCGAAAATACCATGAAGCAGAAAGAGCAATCGGTAAATCAGCGTATGGAGAACTTCAATAAAAAAGAGCAGGAACTCGATAAGCATAAAAGCAACCTCGAAAAGCAAACTGAACTGGCTGTTAAAAAACAGGAAGAAGTAGAAGTGCTTAAGAATCAGCATCTAAAACAATTAGAAACCATTGCTGGTCTTTCTGCTGAAGAAGCTAAAGAGCAATTGGTAGAAAATCTGAAACAGGAAGCCCGTACACAAGCAATGATGCAGGTGAAGGATATTGTTGATGAGGCAAAATTAACCGCCAGTAAAGAGGCTAAAAAAGTGGTGATCCAAACCATTCAGCGTACCGCTACTGAAGCTGCAATTGAAAATTCGGTTTCTATTTTCCATATCGAAAGTGATGAGATTAAAGGTCGCGTTATTGGTAGGGAAGGTAGAAATATCCGTGCGCTAGAAGCCGCTACCGGTATTGAGATTATTGTGGATGATACACCAGAGGCAATTATTTTATCAGGTTTCGATCCGGTAAGAAGAGAAATTGCCCGTTTGGCTTTACACCGTTTGGTAACAGATGGTCGTATCCACCCGGCACGTATTGAAGAAATTGTAGCCAAAACCAAAAAACAGATCGAAGATGAGATTGTAGAAATTGGTGAACGTACTGTGATCGATTTAGGTATTCATGGCTTACACCCTGAGTTAATCCGTATGGTTGGCCGTATGCGTTACCGTTCATCTTACGGACAAAACCTGTTACATCACTCTCGTGAGGTAGCTAATTTTTGTGCAACCATGGCAGCAGAGCTTGGCTTAAATGCTAAAATGGCCAAACGTGCAGGATTATTACACGATATTGGTAAAGTGCCAGATGATAACCCTGAATTGCCACACGCCATTTTAGGAATGCAATTGGCCGAAAAATATAAGGAGCATCCTGAAATTTGTAATGCTATTGGTGCCCACCACGATGAAATTGAGATGACTTCGATGATCTCGCCAATCGTTCAGGCTTGTGATGCGATCTCTGGCGCACGCCCGGGTGCACGTCGCGAGGTGGTAGAAAGTTATATTAAACGCCTTAAAGATTTGGAAGAACTGGCTTTATCTTATCCTGGTGTTGAAAAAACCTTTGCTATTCAGGCTGGTAGAGAATTACGTGTGATTGTAGAAAGCGAACGCATTACAGATGCGCAGGCAGAACTTTTAGCTGCTGATATTTCGACCCGTATTCAAACCGAAATGACTTATCCTGGTCAGATTAAGGTTACGGTAATCAGAGAAACCCGTTCAGTAGCATTTGCAAAATAGGTTAAATCGTCATCCTGAACTTGTTTCAGGATCTTAGTAATAGAAAAGGTTTGTGAAGGCACAAACCCCGGCGAAAACAAAATATAAAGCGATGGATATTCCATCGCTTTTTTTTATTTTTACATAATGAGCAAGCAAACCATAACAACCGAACCCAAACGACCAGTAGATGTACTTTTTGATAAGTATGCCGAAAGTCACCAAAATCCAACAAACAAACTCGTGCACTGGATCTGTGTTCCGTTAATTGTATTCAGCTTATTAGGATTGATCTGGCAGATCCCTTTTCCGCATATTGGCTTTTTGGGTAGCTATAATGGTTTCTTTAACTGGGCCTCTTTTTTATTGGCCTTTAGCTTGTATTATTACTTCACGCTTTCGCCGGTATTGTTTTTTTTGATGATCTGGGTGGTGGGACTAATGAGCTACATCATTGTAAAGATTGAACAGGCTGTGGGTTTAGGGAGCGGAACAGCCTATGCCATTTATGCGGCTATATTTGTTGCCGCCTGGATTGGTCAGTTCATTGGTCATAAAATTGAAGGCAAAAAACCATCATTCCTGGATGATGTTAAGTTCCTGTTAATCGGTCCGATCTGGTTATTGCACTTCATTTGCAAGAAAGTAGGTATTCGTTACTGACCCTGAAAGCACTTAACGTTTAGTTAACTTTAAAGTAAAACAATGTTAATTAACACCTAACCTGTAGTTAACACTGTGGTAATACTTTTGCCCTTATCAAATAAAGGCAAATTGGATTTACTAAACTCTTTTAAAAGAGCGGCACTCACGGTGTTCGCTTTAACGATCAGCATACTTGCGTATGCACAAACAGGAAAAATTTCTGGAACGGTTACCGATAAAAAAACGGGCGAAACCTTAATTGGGGTAACGGTTAAAATTAAAGGTACAACTAAAGGTACTTCTACAGGTGCAGATGGTAAATATACTATCGCTGCATTACAAGATGGCAAATTTATTATAGAGGCTTCTTATGTAGGTTATGCCAATAAAGAAGTACCGGCTGTGGAAGTGACCGGAGGGGCTACAACTACTTTAAACCTGGCGCTTGAAGAATCTAATTCTCAAAAATTAGCTGATGTACAGGTAAAAGGTCAGGCCAGCAGAGAAACTGAAACGGCACTTTTATCGCTTCAAAAAAATGCAATCGAAATTAAACAGGGTATCGGAATCCAGGAATTATCCAGGAAGGGTGTAAGTGATGTTGAAGAAGGATTAACCAAAATTACCGGTATTACCAAAGTAGATGGCAGGGGTTTATTTGTAAGGGGTTTAGAAGACAGGTATAATAATCTTTTAATAAATGGTTTAGCTGTTCCTTCTAACAATCCTTTCAAAAAGATTATCCCATTAGATCTTTTCCCAACAGACATTGTAAGTGTTTTAGAAACCTACAAAACATTCAACTCAGGTTTATATGGCGATTTTGCGGGTGGAACATTTAATATTGTAACGGCTAAGGGCGAAAAGGCAGTAACGAAAATTAATATCGGTACCAGCTTTCTTTCTAACAGTAGCTTTAAAAAATTCTTAAGACCGGAGGGTGAGACTTCAGTTGGCGATTACTTTGGTTTTCCAAGCAATGACCGTAGCATACCGAAGGTTTTCGGTAAGAAGCCATCATCTTATACCATGACTGCAAACGAAGCCAACTCACAGTTTGACTCTGGCTTCGATGTAGAAGAAGGAAATGCACCTTTAAATACAAATATTGGGATACTACATACACGAAAAATCAGATTTGACAATAACCGTTCTTTCCAGTATCTGGTTTCTGTAAATACAGATAATAATTTTCAAATAAGAGAAGGTGTAGATCGTTTCTTTAATACCGTTCAGGGTATTTACGATAACAACTTATATACCACTAAATACAGGTTTTCGACCAACTCATCTTTATTGGGTGCGGTTAATTATGGTACCAACAGGTTAAACTTAAATTTAAATGCCTTTTATTTAAAAGGAACTGAAACCATGATACAGGATCAATTGGGTTATACCAATGGCCAGGCTACTGCCAATAACTCGTTTATCCGCTTAAACCAATTGCAAAAAACTGATTTTTTTACCGGACAGGTATTTGCGAATTATAAAATAACGGAAGATGATAGACATAGCGTAAGGGCAGGAGCTTCTTATTCAAAAACAGGCTACGAACTTCCTGACAGAAAATCGTTTAAAGGAGCGAAGCTTGATAACAATACCACATCAATCAGTTATACTGGTAATAGTATCACCAGACAGTATATGGATTTTAATGGCGATTTCTTCGGATCTGGTTTATTGGAATACAATTGGAAGTTTGGAAATAGCGATTTAGCAAAAGCGAATAAATTTACGGTAGGTTACAATGGCTCTTTCAATAAAATAGAATCTAATTTCAGGTTTTTGGTTTCACAAAACCTGGCCTCTAACAATGCTACTTTTAATACCAATCAACCTGATGCTACCTTGGCCGGGCAGATTGCCAACGGTGGTTTTACTTATAATGAAGGTACAGGTGCAACTTATCTTGCCCGCATGCAGGAAAGTGTTAACGCCGGTTATGCCGATTTATCTCTTGTAGTAGGTGATAAAATTAACATCAATGGTGGGTTAAGGGTCGAGCAATCGCAACGGGTTACAAGATTCAGAAATCCAGGAACTATTGACGATCCTTTTGTAAGGGTCACAAAAAACAATACAGATGTTTTGCCAGCTGTAAACTTTAAATATTCGGTTAGCGAGAAAACCAACTTAAGGCTATCACTTTCAAAAACCTTAACCAAACCGGTTATTATGGAGGCTTTCCCGTTAGAGTTCGTAAATCCTGATGGAACTATCGAAAATGGTAATGCTAATGTGATTAATAGTCAAAACTATAATTTAGACGTGAAATATGAGTTTTTCCCTTCTAATACCGAAATGTTTGCCATAACCGGATTTGCCAAATATTTGAAAAATCCTATTGAACGTTTGTTTACACCAACAGCTGGAAGCGGTGGTTTAGCCATTACTTATGATAACTCTAAAAAAGCAATTTTATATGGTGCGGAATTAGAATTTTTATTGCAACTCTCAAGATTCAGCGAATCACTTTCTAATTTCTCAGTTGGTTTCAATACCTCGTTGATGTATACGAAAACAACCATCGATAAAGTAAAAAACAGTGCAGAAACTGCTGCCATCGGTAATGATAATACCCGTAAGTTACAGGGTGCTTCACCGTGGTTAATCAATGCCGATATCAAACACGAAAGTAATTTCAGTAAAAACTGGAAAAGTACCATTACACTGGCCTACAACATTTATGGCGAACGTATTTACGCGGTAGGTACCAATGGTTTAGATAACTATTACGAAAAACCTTTTGGAAAACTGGATTTGATCTGGAGCAACAAGATTTCGGGCAAGTGGGATTTAAAGTTTGGCGTAGAGAATATCTTAAACCCAACTTATAAAGTTGATTTAGGCGGAAATAGTTTAGTGAAAATATACGAGAACGACCTTACCGTTAAAGATTATAAAAGAGGTGTTGGCGTATCGTTAGGCCTTGGTTACACATTCTAATTTGACATTACGATTTATTAACCTTCGGTTTACGTAATGTTAAACATGGGTTAATGTATTCAAAACATAGGAAAACTAAATTTACACATCAAAGGAAAATTAAAAAAGATTAAAAATGAAAAAATTACTTTATGCAATTGCTGTGTCAGCTACAATTTTTACGGGCTGTTCAAAAGACGAAGATGACGAGATCCCTACAAAAGTTCCGGTAGTAGGCGAAATCACAGGCGATATTACAGCTAACAGAACATTGGCTTTTGGTAATTATACGTTAAAAGGTATTGTTAAAATTCAATCAGGTGTTACTTTAACTATCGAGGCGGGTTCTACTTTTACTGCTGATAAATCTGATGGTGATGATGGTTTAGTAGTATTAAACGGTGGTAAGTTAATTGCCAACGGTACTGCCGATAACCCAATTGTATTAACAGAAAAATCAAAAGTTGGTGGTTCTTGGAATGGCATTATCATGTATGGTGATGCGCCGATTGTAAACTCATCGACTGCTCCTGCTCCTCAAACTTCAAACTCTGAGGATGGTTTATTATTGCCATACGGTGGTACTAATGCTGCCCATAATGGTGGTTCATTAAAATATGTAAGAGTAGAATATGCAGGCCGTGTAATTAC
Source organism: Sphingobacteriaceae bacterium GW460-11-11-14-LB5 (assembly GCA_002151545.1). Classification (NCBI taxonomy): domain Bacteria; kingdom Pseudomonadati; phylum Bacteroidota; class Sphingobacteriia; order Sphingobacteriales; family Sphingobacteriaceae; species Sphingobacteriaceae bacterium GW460-11-11-14-LB5. The sequence goes on from CP021237.1 coordinate 700,825, forward strand.
AACCAACTCTAAAGAACAAAATGGTTTCTCATTCTATTCTGTAGGTAGTGGAACAGTATTAGAAAACCTGGTTTCTTACAAAGGAAATGATGATGGTTTCGAATTTTATGGTGGTACCGTAAGTGCTAAAAACTTAATCTCTTATGGTAATGCTGATGATTCTTTCGATTGGCAGGATGGCTGGAGAGGCCAGGATAATACCAACTGGTATGCTTATCAAACCGGTGTGGGCAACTATGGTATGGAAGTAGAATCAAAAGGTGTAGACAATGCATTTTTTCCAAAAGTAACCAACATTACGTTAAAAAGAGCTGCTGGTACTACAACTGAAGCACAAAGTGAAATCCAGTTAGATGCTTTCCAGTTTAAAGCAGAAGGTAATGGTGATTATAGCAATATCGTAATTGATGGTTATGCTAGCCAAACAACGCCTACTGCATTTAATGGTGGTGCTGTACAAATCCGCGATTTAGTTACATTTGACCACCAGGTATTAACGGGTAAGATCAAATTAACTAATGTTAAGGTTACCAATACACCAAACTTGTTTATTAACGGAGTGTCTACCATAAACGTTACCGCGGCTAGTTTTGGTACAAACTGGACCACTTCAACTACTGCAACTGGTGCTACTTTAGTTAAAGGTAAATGGTCAACCGTTGATGGTGTAGATTTATTAGCTAACCTATAAGCATAAACTTTTTCCTGTATAACAGGATATAGATAGGGTATTCATCATATGATGGATACCCTTTTTTGGTAATAATGGTTTTAAATTAGAATCTAATTATATTAATGCATAATTGATAACTTAATAAGTCTTTAACTATTTATTAATGAGACAACGGTATTTTTAGTTATGAAAAACGTCTATTTAACATCTCTTAAAATCGTAATGGTTGCGGCTTTAATTGCTATGGCATTCTGTGGCTGTAAAAAAGATACAACTCTGGTATCTGAACCTAAGAAATTGAAAATTAGTAATAAACTTGCAAGTATTCCCACCCATGTCTTTGATTGGGAAACTGCTGATTATATGCCTACACCAGCAGGTTCACCACCTATCTTGGTGCCTTGGGCATCAGGGAGTAATCAATTATTCCCAAATGAAATTGCTTTTGATTATAAAAAGGCAGATGGCTGGAATCTGATTTACAATACGTTTAGTCCTACTCAATTAACATCTCCCAATTTTTTTGCACTTTACAATAAATATAGAGGATTAATACGCTTTTATCTGTATTTACCTCCTGGAAGCCCATACGCATCTTCATACTTTAGTGATGGATTAGGCATATCTGGCGGATATCCGTCTTCAATAATGAATTTTTCTAAAGAGATTATCGATCCTGAAAATGTACCACAATCAGTAACAAAGATTCAAAATTATCAGATATTATCAACTGGTGCATGGTATGCTTGTCAATACGAGCTAGCTTATGATCCCTATATTGCAAACACCAGTCAAGAGAATTTAAACTTTGTTTGGAATGTATCTTCAACTAATTTGTCTCAAGTTGCACTTAATGGAACGTCAAGTGGAACTTTAACAGGTACTGTTGGTACCGCAAGCTCTGGAGGCTTTAATCTAGGTAGTTTATTAGGGAATCTAGGGAATACTGCTATTCTTGTAGCTGGTTTTAAGGGGATACAAGCACTAAATCTGCCTAAATCAAAAGTCTTTGGAACAGATGTAACAAAGTCTATAGAGGATGGTGTTAAAGGTGGTTTAAGTGGTGCGGTTAAAGGTTTTTTTAGTGCCATATTGGGGGGAGCTGCCACCAGCCCTCAGGTAGTTGATCTAAAATTAAAAGTAGAAACTAATTTGACTGGCTCAATAACAAATAATAGCGGTATCTTAAGTACTACTTTAGCAATGCCGGGATCGGCGAATGCTAATTCCGTTGGATATATTCCGAGTTATAATAAGATTTTAGGTGTTTTTGATTTTTCAGTAGCCCCAATTCTGTTCGTAGCGAATCAGAAAGTGTTAATCTACGAAGCTCCTGGTGCAGAGACAAAATATATCGACGATTATAGTGTAGTTTATCATCATGGCCTCCTTAATGATTTTAGACCAATAACCAATCCAGAGGTTACAAATGATGGAACAACAGTTAAAGTTACCAGAATTGATGTACTTGTACCTTATAGGCAAAAATATGCAAGTTATGGCCGTCCTTCTGAAAAAACAACCATAGAGAGGTATTTGGATAGGAATGATCCAAATTATCCAATGCCCGAAAGTTATGGGAAAGAAATCGTTGGAGAAGAAATTTATGCTTATGGTAGCAGCTCGAATGTTGCGAATGCTAAGAATATTTTCTTTAAGGTTCAGCATCGTCAGGATTATAGTATCGGAACAGGTTACTATAATGCCACCAATCTTGATGGTATTCGCATACGTTATACGATATTGATAACGCCTGGTAATGGCTCTAAGCCTATTACAATTATAAAAACAGTAAAGCCTACGCTAGAATTTACATAGGATTTCTAATTTATAAGAGCATATTTGAATTGCAGCTATTTACAAATGATCAGGAGCCCTATCAGATGAGTTATAAAACTGTTGAAACTGGATTTACTATCAATGGGATGGCACCGGTATTAATAGGATTAGTTATTATTACGAATTTCCTGATCCAATATTAATGAGATTGGTTGGTTTCAGTACACCTGACAGCTATCAATTACAGCCTACAGTTTCTGATGGCAAGTATACACACTGGTAACGGCGGTAAAAAATATTATTGTACATTAACTGTTGAGCAAATAAAAAAGGGGGCGTTCATTTTGATGATGAACGCCCCCTTTTATTTTATAATTTTTTATGCTGTTTCTTTAATCTCTACTTTGCTTTTCTTTGCTACAGCAGGTTTAGCTGTTTTAACCTTCGGACTTGCAGGCGTTGCTTTTTCTTCTTTAATATATGGCGTTATAGAATCATCTTGAGTAGCGAAAGTAACTTTTTTAGTTAATTGCTTTGCAAATTTTTCGATTACTTTATCAGTTTTTTTGGCTTTTCCGTACTGGATAACAAGTTCGTTAAATGCAAGGGCTAATTTCGATTCTAATTCTTTGCGTAGTTTTTTGCTTGTCGAATGATTTTTCGACTTGGATTTATTCTTTTTCATTTAGAACTTATAGGGTTTCTTCAAAGATAAAAAAACAGAAAGTTAAATTAATATTATGATTATGTTAACACATAGCCCGGCGCTTAACATATAAAATATTTCTCATAACTTAGTTTAAATCAAATAGTTTAGAATTTAATCGAACGAATATGAACTATCCAATATTAATCGGCGTTGCGGTTCTGGTTATTATTTTAATTGTTTACCTGATTAAAAGAAACCAAAAGGATAAGAAGGCCTTTGAAGAGGAGACCATTCAATCTGAACTTCCCCCTGAAAAAGACGATAAGGAAAATATTTAAAAAGTATGCCCTGCTGCGATTTCGCCACCCAGATCTAATGTATTCTGGAAGCCTTCCAAATACTGAAGTAAATGCCGCTCTGCATTTGCATAAGAGGTAAATGTAGACGCCGGTTCATAGGCATCAGCATCAGTTTTGCTTTTGTAAAACGAACTGATTTTGAAAACGAAAACTTTGTCATCATTAATAGGCGACATAATTCTAGCCTTTATGGCGTGGCCGTTTACCTCAACAAAAAATTCTTTTAAAACAGTATAGATAACAGCAGACATAGACCAGGTTTTAAATTTAACTCAATATAAGAAATCTAAATTACCTTAAATAGCCCATGAATCAACCTGTTGTTGATAACATAATAATTTTTTAACATTAATTTAATGTGAATGGCTATTTCTTAACAGGCTCGTATGCATAAACCACTTCGTATTTACTGTTTTTGAAATTTGAAGAAAGTTGTCCGATTTTTAGGTTTTGAGCCTGGGGGGTAGGCTCGCAATACGAATATTTTTTGCCTTTATAAGTAACCGGTTCGCCAATTGGTTTATCAAACTGAACAGCAATGGTTAAATGTTTAGGGTATAGCAGGGCAATCATCGGCAGGTTATATATTTCCTTTACCAGATAGAAAAATAGTGCAGCCCGGTCATCGCAATCGCTGTACGTACTTAATAACGTTTGTTCAGGGGAGAAACGTTTTTCCTTGCCGAAGTTTTCACCGTCATCTTCATATAAAAAACCATAACGGGTAAACCTCATCAGGTAATCAACCCCTTTTTTCTGATCCATGCCCTTTAGGTTTTCTTTCAGGGTGGGAATAAGCGAGCTGTACGTTTCCCTGCTTAAAGGGATATTAAAATAACTCTCAAAATCTACTACCGGATAATTTTTGAAAATGGCTTGTACATCTTCATTAACTTTTAGCTTAAAGTGATGGATTTTTTGACGGTAGCTAAATTCGATATCCTTTTCCTGATAACTTTCCGGTTTAAAATCGGGCATTCTGGTTACCTTATAAGAGAAAGGATTTTTAGCCTCTGGAATTAAAATTTTAACAGGTTTGTAAGCATCGGTCTGTTTAAACAGTTTGCCATAATCATGGTAATTCAGGCACATAAACTTTTTATCATCAATCATAAAAAACGGAATATCACTGATATCCTCTTCATTTCTTACATAAAAGATAACCTGATCATTGCCTATGGCTAACCTGGCATCGTAGCCACATTTACTCAGTAAAAACCATTTGTATAAAGTATAACCGAAATAATTAGCTGCTTTCGGGCTAATCTGTTCGGCTGTTTTACGAATCAGCTGATAATAAATCCAGTCGTTTAGGTTGTATTTTTTCTGGTATTTTTCTAAAGACGAAATAAGGGGCGCATATTGACCAGAGGAGATGCGGCTGTAAAAGTTTGAAACGGCTGATGTGGTTGCTGTTTTGGGTATTGGAAAAACCACTGAAGAATCGATACTAAAGTTAAAGGTCCCATCATAAAAATCGAAAGAATAGTTTTGTCCCTTCGAGATGATGGCATTCATCATCAGGCAAACGAACAAAATAGTGCTCAAAACATATGTATAAATCCCTCTTTTCAAACCGCCCTGTATTTGGTTACATTAAATTTACTTATTATTAACATAAAAGCAACAATTTCTTTATGTGAACAATTTTAGCATCACTTAACGTAGTGTTAACATTAATGCTGATTCAGGGCTTTGAAAATTGCTTCTTAGGAGAAAATCGTTGGATTAGAAATATCATTATATATGCATGAATAAATTCTATAAATAACATATCATTAATACCAATTTAACAAGGCAAACCTACTTTTGTGGCATAAATATTTGGTTAGTATTTATAAAGTTTAGGTTAGTTGATAATAAAAAACCCAGATGGATGTCTGGGTTTTTTTATTGAATTGACTTAAAGATTCTTGCCGAGTTTTTCGAGCATTTCTGGTGGGATATTATGTGTATCAACCACTAAGAAGCCATCTAAGCAATCAGAAAATTTAGGGTCGATATTGAATGAGATAATCTTTGCATTCAGGTTCATGTACTGCCTCAATAATACTGGAATTTTGATGTGCGAGTTTTCAATGTCTCCGATGATGCTGTCTAAATCTTTGAACGATTCGCTACTGTCTACCAGGGTATCGGTAGCGATAGGCAGTAAGTCGGCTTTAAATTTGTTCCGGGGTTTAACATATTTGGCCATTTCATAATCGAAATGGTTTTTGGTAATATAATCTACAATTAGGGCCTTGCTAAATTTAGAAAAGTTGTTGCTGATACTCACCGGTCCAAACATGTAACGATACTGCGGATTATCGATCAGGTACTTTAAAATACCTTTCCAAAGCAAAAATAATGGAAGAGGTTTGCCCTGGTATTCTTTTCTGATCCACGATCTGCCCAGCTCTATCCCTTGTCTCAACATCGGGTAAAACTGATCTTTCATTTTGAACAATTCAGACAGGTAGAAGCCACGGCGGCCCATGCTTTCTAAAATTTCATCTCCTTTACCAATCCGGTAAGCACCTACAATATTTTCCAAATCCTTATCCCAAATAAATAAGTGGTTATAGTAGATATCGTAATTGTCGAGATCGATTTTTTTGTTCGTGCCTTCACCAACTTCACGGAAAGTAATTTCGCGCAAACGGCCAATCTCTCTTAAAATATTCGGTATTTTTAAAGTCGGCACAATATATACTTCGTAGTTTTTCTCTGTCCAAACCTTGAAATCTTCCAGAAGCACAACCTCATTTTTAATTAATTCCCTCGAAGTTTCTTCAATTACTTCAACAGGTTTCTTTTTAATCTTAAATAAGTTTAACGGATTAAAGAGTTTTTTCTCTGTATCTAATCCAACACCAAGCGCATAGGTACGGGCCCTTAAAAAGTCCATCAGTTTATTACTACTGTTCATATGCGAAATTTCAGATACGGCAATGGGTTTACCAATGCGTACCTTAATGGTGCGCCCGTGTTTATTTAAAAACTCCGAAGGTAGCTTTGCTGTACGCAGCGTAGGATGGATGAAGCTTAAAATGTTAAAGAAAACACCATTATTGCCATGGAAATAAATAGGTACAACAGGTACTTTTGCTTTGGCAATCAGTTTTCCAACAACAGGATGCCACATCCTGTCGGTTACCTGCTGGGCATCTAATTTAAAGGTAGAAACTTCTCCTGCAGGGAAAATACCAATTGGTGTTCCATTTCTAAGTAAATCAAAAGTAGTTTTTAAGCCACTGATACTTGAAGAATGCTGCACATTTTCGAAAGGATTTACAGCAACAAAAAATTCATCAAGGTTTGGTATTTTCTTCAAAATGAAATTTACCATCACCTTGGCATCCGGCCTAACCGTGCACAATAGTTTAACTAAAGCCAAACCTTCTACACCACCATAAGGGTGATTTGCAATAGCAATAAAAGGTCCTGTTTTCGGGATGCTGTTTAAATCATCATCATCAAATTCTATCGAAACGCCAATGGTTTCTAATATCTTGTCTACAAATTCTAAGCCTTTAAAGTGTTGATTTTGAGCGAATACGTCGTTGATATCGTTCAGTTTCATGATCTCCATCATCAAACCTGCTAAACCTGGTACACCTAGCTTATCTATCTTTGTTGCTTTCGCAAACTCAGATGTAGTTATGATCTTCATATAAAATTCTTAGATTGTTGATAGGCAAAACCCATTCTGTTTTGCAATCCCAAAAATAAGATTTATATTTATAATACACATGTCATATCGCATCAATGAGAATTTGGCTCAACAAAAATTTTGGTGTTAGCAAGGGTGAATTTAATGGATTGCTGTTTCTGGTCTTTATTCTCATTGTCATTAAGGCTATACCTATTATATATGATTATTATCAGCCCCTTTCAAATGATGATCCAAATCTCTTAGCACAAATTCAGAAGATCAGCATCACAGATCAGGCACATGCCAATAGCATTCGCGATCGGATTGAAAGTTCAAATCCCGAAAAACCGGTTAAACTTTTTAAATTCAATCCCAACACTTTAGATGTACAAGGCTGGCAAACTTTAGGCTTATCGCCAAAACAGGCACAATCGATTATAAATTATACCGTCAAGGGTGGTAAATTTTATAAAGCCGAAGATCTTCAGAAAATGTATACCCTTTCGCCAGAAATGTACCAAAAGATATTGCCTTATATTCAGATACCCGATCAGCCCATCAAGGACTCCGGAAAATATGCGCCTTTCGAAAAAAAGGAATATGCTAAAAAAACATTGACAATCGTCGATATCAATAGGGCTGATTCGGCACAACTGGACGAGATAAAAGGCATTGGTGGCACTTTTGCCCTTAGAATTATTAAATACCGCGAGCGTTTAGGTGGTTTTTACAAGAAAGAGCAGCTGCTCGAAGTTTATGGCTTAGATTCTACGAAGTATGCTGAAATTAAAGATCAGATCGAAATCAGCAATACGCCGCTAAAAACAATAAACCTAAATACAGCAACGTTTAACGATTTAAAGCGCAATCCATACCTTTCGTACAAACAGATCAATGCCATTATTCAATACCGCAAGCAGCATGGCAATTATTCGGGTATATCTGATCTGAAAAAGATTGTGCTGTTGAACCAGCAGGTTATCGATAAAATTACCCCTTATATTTCTTTTTAAACACTTGAGTTAAAGATTAAACATTTCCTATTCCGAGTTAATTGCAAAATTTAGAAAGAATCCATTTTCAATTTGATTTGGAAGGCAATTATTAACCCCAAATCATCGTACTGGCCGTGCCTTATAAACCTGATCGGAACGAGCACGGAGTGTAACGGAGTAAAGTGGAGAGCAGGGCTGAGTTGAGCCAAAAGCTCCTGTACCTGATTTCCAAAAAAGATAACCATTTAAAAATTAAGCATTTCCTATTCTGGGTCAATTTTAGGAGTTAGCCGCCAGGTTTAAAAGAATCGATTTTCAATTTGATTTGGAAAGCAATTATAAACTCCAAATCATCTTACCAGCGGTGCCTTATAAACCTGATCGGAACGAACACGGAGTGTAACGGAGTAAAGTGGAGAGCGGGGCTGAGTAACGCCAAACGCTTCTGTACCTGATTTCCAAAAAAAGATGATCATTAAAAAATTATGTATTTCGTTTCCAGGTTAATTATTGCCGTTAATTTCAAGGTTTAAAATTAACCGATAAACTAATTGAACCGAATACCATTTCATTCTGTAATTGCACAAATATTTAATGGTAACTAACTATCAAATAATTGTTTATAATTGCCTCAACTAACTATAAAATATAAATTTAATGAGCGTAAGCTTCGATTTTTCAGAAACAGAAACTCAGCAAAGTGTAAAGGCCATGGTCCGCGATTTTGCAGAGAAAAACATTCGTCCACATATCATGGAATGGGATGAGGCACAGCATTTCCCCGTTGAATTGTTTAAACAGCTCGGAGAACTGGGCTTAATGGGCGTATTGGTTCCCGAAGAATATGGCGGCTCTGGATTGGGCTATCAGGAATATGTTGATGTAATTGTAGAAGTGGCCCGCGTTTGTGGCTCAATCGGTTTATCATTAGCTGCGCACAACTCCTTATGTACTGGTCATATTCTGGCCTTCGCCAATCCAGAACAGAAACAAAGGTGGCTGCCAAAGCTGGCAACAGCCGAATGGATTGGTGCCTGGGGATTAACCGAAGCCAATACAGGTTCGGATGCCTTAAGGATGATGACCACTGCTGTTGAAGATGGCGACGATTACATTATAAACGGTGCAAAAAACTGGATCACTCATGGCAAAAGCGGCGATATTGCGGTTGTTATGGTAAGAACCGGTGAGCAAGGAAGTTCGAAAGGGATTTCGGCTATTGTAGTAGAGCGCGGTACACCTGGTTTTACTGCAGGGAAAAAAGAAAATAAATTAGGAATGCGGGCATCAGAAACCACAGAAATGATTTTTGACAATTGCCGCGTACCTAAAGCCAATTTATTGGGCAATGTTGGCGAAGGTTTTAAACAGGCCATGAAAGTTTTAGATGGCGGCAGAATTTCTATTGCCGCCTTGGCCCTAGGCATTGCAAAAGGTGCTTTTGATGCTGCAGTTGCTTATTCGAAACAACGCCAGCAGTTTGGTCAGCCCATTTCGAGCTTTCAGGCCATTAGCTTTAAACTAGCTGATATGGCTACAGAGATTGAAGCTGCCGAACTATTAATCCGTCAGGCGGCAGATTTAAAGAACAGGCATTTGCCCATGACAAAAGAATCGGCTATGGCGAAATATTTTGCCTCAGAGGTTTCGGTAAGGGTAGCCACAGATGCCGTTCAGATATTTGGTGGTTATGGTTATACCAAAGACTTTCCAGTTGAGAAATTTTATCGTGATAGTAAATTATGTACAATAGGCGAGGGCACCTCAGAAATACAAAAGATTGTAATCGCCAGAGAAGTCTTGCAAGGGTAGAAAGGTAGAAGGTTTAGGGTTTAAGGCAAATGTCGATCACCCTACACCTTAGACCTTACACCTTCAACCTTATTAAAACCAAATATATTATGAGTAATCCGGATGGCTTAACCACCTCCGGATTTTTTTTTGTTTAAAATTTTAAAACCAACTACTTGAAAGCGATGTTTTTTAATGACCAATGACCAATGACCAATAACCAATAACCAATAACCAATAACCAGGATAAGCCTGGAGTTTGGCGTTTGGCGTCAGTTAACCGATTAAATAATGGCCCACATTAGTGACTATTGTACCATAACCAATATTCAATGATCAATAACCATTTGGTAAGTGAACTAATGAACTAATGAACCATTGAACTAATGACTAATAAACTAACATATGGCAAAGTATTCAGAAAAAGCTGGTGAGAAAGTAGAAGAAACCATGCACGAAATGAAAGCAGGTAAGCTTAAAAGCGGATCAGGTAAAAAAGTGACTTCCAAAAAACAGGCTATTGCTATCGGATTATCGGAAGCCAGAAAAGCAGGAGCGAAGGTACCGAAGAAAGGTTAGCAGGTAAAAGGTTTATGGTATAAGGTTTTAAAACTAATCTTTTGAATAATAATTTTCCCTAAACCCTAAACCCTAAACCCTAAACCCTAAACCTTTAGCTTATTGTATATCTTTCGTAGTTAAAATGCTATCTACCACATAAACGCTAAATCCGCGCCAGGGCAGGGTGTTTTTATATTCTTTATAGTGTAACTCGTAAAACTTTCCGCTATTGGCCATCATTTTATCGGCAATTTCCTTATTTGCAATAGAAAATTCGAATTCGTTGTTTTGCAAGGTGCCGGCTTGTTTGGATCGTACGCCGCTTTGAATCAATTTACCTTCGTATGTTTTAAAGATATAACCTTTCTTTACCACATAATTTAATTCGCCTGCTTTAACCCCTTCGCCAAAAACAAAGAAATACCGGTAATAGCAAACTGCTACGAGTAAAATCACGACTATAACTGCGATAATTGAACCTACTTTTTTGCCTGTTGTCATATCCTATATTGTATATATAAATGTAAGTAAACAACAGTTTAGTTTAATCAATGATTTAAATATAATTTCTTTTTATAAAATCTTTCTCATTTTCAATATTTTGCTTACATTTGCAGCCCCGATAACACGGGAAAATTTAAAAAACCACGAGAGGAGGTATTTCAGCGTTATGATCATTATCAACATTAAAGACGGCGAATCATTAGATAAAGCCCTTAAACGTTTCAAGAAAAAGTTTGAAAAAACTGGTGTATTGAGAGAACTACGTAGTCGCCAAGCATACGAGAAAAAATCCGTTGCTCGCCGTACTGAAATTAAACATGCTGTTTACATTCAGAATATGAATCAAGATACAACTGCATAGTTGTTTAAGATATAAATACATTAAAGTCCTCCAGATGTTAAATCGGGAGGACTTTTTTGTTTTAAAAAGAAATCAAAAACTTTACAATAAACAATTAATTAATGATTTCTTTATATCAAAACTATTTGTAACTTCATATCAGTCCCCGGCAAAAAGATATTGAATGTTGCTAAAAAGTTTTATAACCTATTTAACTCACGAGAAGCGCTATTCTCAGCACACCATTACCTCTTATCAAACCGATTTAGATCAGTTTGAAGAGTATATCAATCATACGTTCAGTCTGAATTTTTTAGAAGTAAAACATGTTCATCTGAGGAGTTATATGGTAGATCTGATGGAGAACAAAATATCCGAGCATACCATCAATAGAAAAATTTCGACCTTAAGGAGCTTTTATAAATTTTTACAGCGAACCGGAGAAATTGATCAAAACCCTACTGTTTTAATTAAGGCACCCAAAATACCCAAAAGGTTACCTGTATTTGTTGATACACAAAAAATGGATCATCTACTGGATTCTGAGCATTATTTTGACGAAAGTTTCCCATCGGTTCGCGATCACCTGGTCATCGAACTGCTTTATGGAACAGGCATGCGTTTAACAGAACTGCTTCAGTTAAAGGATACCGATATTGATATTTATTCGGGAACGATAAAGGTGTTGGGTAAAAGAAATAAAGAACGGATCATCCCCGTAAATAAACAGCTTATTAATCAGGTAAATACCTACATTGAGCTAAAAAAGTTGCAAAACTTTAATAACAATTTGCTTATCTTAATCGTTACCAATACAGGTGCAGCGGCATATCCAAAATTAATATACCGTATTGTGACCTCATACCTAAACCACGTATCAACCAATGAGAAGAAAAGTCCCCACGTGCTTCGGCACAGTTATGCAACAAGCCTGTTAAATGCAGGAGCAGATCTAAATGCAATTAAAGAACTTTTGGGTCATGCCAGTTTAGCGGCAACCCAGGTTTACACCCACAATTCAATCGAAAGATTAAAAACAATTTATAAACAAGCCCATCCAAAGGCATAAAAAAAGGAGGAAAAATGAAAATCGGAGTTCAATCAATCCACTTCAGTGCAGACAGTAAGTTGTTAGATTTTATACAAAAAAAAGCAAATAAGCTAGATCAGTTTTTTGACCAGATTATTAGCGGAGAAGTGTATTTAAAGTTAGAGAACGTAGAGGATGAGGCCAATAAAATTAGTGAGATAAAACTCATTGTGCCCGGAGGAACCCTCTTCGCTAAAGAACAATGTAAATCATTTGAAGAAGCCACCGATCTGGCTATTGAATCGTTAAGAAAGCAGATTACGAAACATAAAGATAAAACACGCGCAAAATTAAGCGAGCATAAAGCAATTTTAAGCGAAAGCGAAGCCGCTGATTACTAAAAATTAGCTTAGTTTAAGAAAAGGCAACATGATTAATGATTATGTTGCCTTTTTTATGCACTACCTTGAGGAATTTGCTATTATTTTTTAATTGTTATTGACTAAGGAATTATGGTATCGAATGATTTTTTTTAAAAAAACAATAAGAATAGAAACGATTTAGTGGCGGTAGCGCATGTAAAGGGCAATGGTGGCAAAGCAGCAGGCAGCAGGGGAAAGTGCGATTAAACTTAAAAACCGATTCATATTCGTTTAGAACACCTAAAAAGTTAAAAAAAATAATACAAATTTAAGCGCAGGCAAAGCGGCTGATTATGAAGTACCTATTATTTTAAATGGGCCTAATTGAATGAATAGGCTAAAAAAGTTCAGTATTTTTTTTCAAATTTATTTTGAAGTGAAATATAAGTGTGTATATTTGCATTCCCTTTCGGAAACGGCGTTAGGCCAGGAAGAAAAGGGTTGTTCTTTAAAAAGATAAAAGTTTTAAAAAAACACGTTAATAGTATGAAAAATGAAGATTTTTCGTATCATTGCACAAAATTTAAAGCCTCCTTAGCTCAGCTGGTAGAGCAACTGACTTGTAATCAGTAGGTCATTGGTTCGATTCCGATAGGAGGCTCTTTTTATTTTAAAGTGTTAGCATTTTAAAGTAAAAAATGGGGAGATTCCAGAGCGGCCAAATGGGACAGACTGTAACTCTGTTATCGCAAGATTTCGAAGGTTCGAATCCTTCTCTCCCCACACTTTAAATGAACGACCAAATGTTTTAATGAGAGATTATTTCTATCATTCTTTCATTCAATCAATCACTAGTTTTTAAAAGCGGAAGTAGCTCAGTTGGTAGAGCGATAGCCTTCCAAGCTATAGGTCGCGAGTTCGAACCTCGTCTTCCGCTCCAATAAAAATTAGAAAGTGGGCAGTTATTGGTAACAGTTTTAATTTGGATAAAACTAAAAAGGCTGAAACTGGAAACTAAAAAGCCGACTTAGCTCAGCGGTAGAGCACTTCCTTGGTAAGGAAGAGGTCATGGGTTCAATTCCCATAGTTGGCTCAGGTATAATAAAGCTTTGTTAAATCTGTTTAATAAGCAGAGTAGACAAGGTTTTTTGTGTTGAAATAACAATAAATAAAAAAATAATAAAAAGTTAACCTACTAATTAGTTATAAATAAAATGGCAAAAGAAAAATTTGACCGCAGTAAACCGCACTTAAACATCGGTACAATCGGTCACGTCGATCACGGTAAAACAACTTTAACAGCAGCTATTACAAAAGTTTTGGCTGATGCTGGTTTAACTGAGGCACGTTCATTCGATTCAATTGACTCTGCTCCAGAGGAAAAAGAAAGAGGTATTACAATCAATACAGCTCACGTTGAGTATTCAACAGCTAACCGTCACTATGCACACGTTGACTGTCCAGGTCACGCGGATTACGTGAAAAACATGGTTACTGGTGCTGCTCAGATGGACGGTGCAATTATCGTTGTTGCTGCTACTGATGGTCCAATGCCACAAACTCGCGAGCACATCTTATTAGCTCGTCAGGTTGGTGTACCTTCATTAGTTGTATTCATGAATAAAGTGGATATGGTTGATGATCCTGAATTATTAGAATTAGTAGAAATGGAAGTTCGTGAATTATTATCGTTCTACGAATTCCCAGGTGATGATATTCCTGTAATCCAAGGTTCTGCATTAGGTGGATTAAACGGCGATCCTAAATGGGTTGGAAAAATTATGGAATTAATGGATGCTGTTGATAGCTACATTCCAATTCCTCCACGTTTAACTGATCTTCCATTCTTAATGCCTGTTGAAGACGTATTCTCAATTACTGGTCGTGGTACTGTTGCTACTGGTCGTATTGAGCGTGGTGTAATCAACTCTGGAGATCCGGTTGAGATCTTAGGTATGGGTGCTGAGAACTTAAAATCTACAGTAACTGGTGTTGAGATGTTCCGTAAAATCTTAGATTACGGTGAAGCTGGTGATAACGTAGGTTTATTGTTACGTGGTATTGAGAAAACTGATATCCGTCGTGGTATGGTAATCTGTAAACCAGGTTCAGTAACGCCTCACACTGATTTCAAAGCTGAGATCTATGTATTATCAAAAGCAGAAGGTGGTCGTCACACACCATTCTTCAACAAATACCGTCCTCAATTCTATTTCCGTACTACAGACGTTACTGGTGAGATTTCACTAGCTGAAGGTACTGAAATGGTAATGCCAGGTGATAACGTTACCATCACTGTAAAGTTGATCAACGCTATCGCAATGGAAAAAGGTCTACGTTTCGCTATCCGTGAAGGTGGTAGAACAGTAGGTGCTGGTCAGGTAACTGAAATTTTAAAATAAATCTTAAATCCCGGTTGACCGGGGCTTAAGTAAAATAAGAAAAGCGAAGTGTTTATACACTTAAACACTTCGCTTTCTAAATACGGGAATAGTTCAACGGTAGAATAGAGGTCTCCAAAACCTTTGATCAGGGTTCGAATCCTTGTTCCCGTGCTCAAAACAATGGTTGAGTAATTGAATGAGTGAATGATTGAATTTGAAAGTAAGCTTTCGAATATTATCATTCACTCATTTAGTCATTCTGTCATTCAATAAATTAAATATGGCTAAAGTAGTTGAGTTTATAAAAGAATCGTACGATGAAATGACCCAGAAGGTTACATGGCCTACCTGGGGCGAACTGCAAAGTTCTGCAATTCTTGTATTAGTGGCTTCTTTAATTATTGCATTGGTTATTTTTGCAATGGATAAAGGATCAACATTTGTGTTAGATACTTTTTATAAATCACTTTCTAATTAATATTTACTAATGAGCGATCTAAAGTGGTACGTTGTAAGGGCTGTTAGCGGTAAAGAAAAGAAAGTAAAACAGTACATTGATGCTGAGATCAGCCGTTTAGGTTTCTCTCATTTGGTTCCTCAGGTTTTAATACCAATGGAAAAATATTACCAAATGAAAGATGGTAAAAAAATTGCCAAAGAACGTAACTTCTATCCTGGTTATGTTTTAATCGAAGCTACATTAGATGGAGAATTAGAACACATCATTAAAGGAATTAACAGCGTTATTGGTTTCTTAGGTGATAAAGCCGGTAATCCAATCCCAATGCGCCAGGCAGAAGTTAACCGTATTTTAGGTGTGGTTGATGAAATGAGCGAGCAAGGTGAAACCATGAATGTGCCTTACTATGTGGGCGAAGGCATCAAAGTAATGGACGGACCTTTCAATGGTTTCTCCGGTATTATCGAAGAGGTAAACGAAGAGAAGAAAAAACTGAAAGTAATGGTTAAAATCTTTGGACGTAAAACGCCACTTGAACTTAACTACATGCAGGTAGAAAAAGAGTAAGAAATTATCTTTAAAATATTTAAAGGCCTTAGAATTTATTTTCTGAGGCCTTTTTGTTTGAAATAGATTTTCATTATAAGATTATGGCATTTTAATTGCTAGATTATAAGTATCCCTATCATTTTTTGTGATTTAATAATTAATTGTCAAACCACTTTAACAGTAATTATGGAATATTCATTAGTAGGGAAGAAGAACGCAGGTATTATATTTAGTTTTTATGATCCTTTTAAGTCGTTTCTAATCTTTGGTTCGGGTTCATTTTCTCCTGCTTTAATTCCTTTAATTATTGACACTATTCATAAAAATTATGTAGTGAAGAAAGTATCTGCAAAAGGCGGTATTGATGTTGATTATTATTTTCTTGAGTCAGGGATGGTTTGGGATAAAAGAAAAAGAATAAAGTTCAATAAAAAAGCGAATTCTTTATTATTATTGGTAGAAAACGGTCTTCCCAGATCCTTAAAGCCAACTTGGGATGCTGCTACTAATAAGCGGATCTTAACATTAGATAAAAGATTGCAAGCGCCAGCTCGGGAATTTACTAATACAGTGGAAGAAGAGCTTGGTATACAGCTAAGGATTGTACAGGCTTTAAGGACTATTGCTGAACAAAATGCGCTATATAATCAAGGCAGAACTACTCCTGGAAATATAGTAACTAAAGCAAAAGGAGGTACAAGTTATCATAATTATGCATTAGCTATGGATGTTGTGATTGTGAAAGAAGGTAATGCAGTTTGGAGTATATTGCCAAAAGAGGTTGTTAAGATTGGAGAAGATTTGGGATTTGAATGGGGAGGAAATTGGAAAGGTTTTAAAGATTATCCTCATTTTCAGATGACTTTTGGTCAAAGTATTAGAGATTTGAAAAAAGTAAAATAGTTATGAAAGGGTTTCTTATATTTTTGATTTGTATACTTTATTATGGTGCTGATGGTGTCTGTGTAAATGATCGTTCAATCAAAGCATTGGTTGATACTCCGGCTATTATCAAGAAAATACAAACGGACTTTTTAGCAATCAATAAACAGTTAAGCCTTTACCGAAAGAAAACTAAGGATGCACCCGGTGTGTCGGCAGAAGGTGGAGAGGTAACTGGTTATTATGATAAAAATACCTTAAAAAAAATGCATTGTGTTTTCTATGGTGAAACAGGAAGAGCTGAGGTTGATTATTATCTTAATAATAAAGGTCTATTCTTTGTATTTAGAAAGGAGATATTCTACGATAAGCCGATGTACGTGAAAGGTTCTAAAATAAAAAACACTGTCGAAACACGTTATTATATACATAGTAATAAAGTGGTAAAAAGTATTTCCAAACCCAGCACATCAGTAATATTATCCTATAATGAAATAGGAGATAGCTTTAAGCAAATCTTAAGCATATTAAATACGAAATAGGTTTGGTTCAATTTAATGATCGTTGCTAACTCCTAATTGATCGGGAATATTTTTACGCATTACATAATATAAAATATATTTCTCTCCATCTATTGTGCATTTGCAAGATTATCCATATCTTTGCAGTCCTTTAAGCTTTATAGGAGCTATAAGGAATTAAATGTTACATGCTTCCAATATTTAACATTGAGTTTTAAATAAACAAAAAACACAAAATGGCAAAAGAAGTCAGTGCAATGATCAAATTACAGATCAAAGGCGGAGCGGCAAATCCATCGCCACCAGTAGGACCTGCATTAGGTGCTAAAGGGGTGAACATTATGGAGTTTTGCAAACAGTACAACGCTCGTACCCAAGATAAAGCAGGTAAAGTATTGCCAGTTGTAATTACTGTTTATGCTGATAAGTCATTCGATTTCATCATCAAAACCCCTCCTGTAGCTATCCAGTTAAAAGATGCTACTAAATTACAGAGTGGTTCTGCTGAGCCTAACCGTAAAAAAGTTGGATCGGTGACCTGGGACCAGATTAAAGTTATTGCTGAAGATAAAATGCCTGATTTAAATGCATTTACGATCGAATCTGCAATGAGTATGGTTGCCGGTACAGCACGCAGTATGGGAATCACCGTTTCTGGTGACGCACCCTGGAACAATTAATTAAAAAACAGTTTACAACAGTGGCGAAATTAACTAAAAATCAAAAAAAGGCACATGCTAAGATAGAAGCTGGTAAAGCTTATACTTTGAAGGATGCTGCTGCTTTGGTAAAAGAAATCACTACGACTAAATTCGATGCTTCAGTTGATATTGATGTATCTTTAGGAGTAGATCCGCGTAAAGCCAATCAAATGGTACGTGGTATTGCTACTTTACCACACGGAACAGGTAAAACTGTACGTGTTTTAGCTTTAGTAACTCCTGATAAGGAAGAAGAAGCAAAAGCAGCTGGCGCAGACTTCGTAGGTTTAGACGAGTATGTAGCTAAAATTGAAGGTGGTTGGACCGATGTAGACATTATTATCACTACACCAGCTTGTATGGCTAAGGTAGGTAAATTGGGCCGTGTTTTAGGTCCAAGGAACTTAATGCCTAACCCAAAATCTGGTACAGTAACTAACGAAGTTGGTAAAGCTGTAACAGAGGTTAAAGCAGGTAAAATTGATTTTAAAGTAGACAAAACGGGTATCATACACGCCTCGATAGGAAAAGTATCATTCCCAGCAGACAAAATTTATGAGAATGCACTTGAGATTATTCAAGTAATTTCTAAATTAAAACCATCTGCTGCAAAAGGAACTTATTTTAAGAGCATTCACGTGTCTTCTACAATGAGTCCTGGGATTGCAATTGAAACAAAATCAGTAGCGGGGATCTAATCATGAACAGAGAAGAAAAAAACGAAGTAGTTTTAGAACTACAAGGACAAATGCAAGAGTTTGGCAATTTTTATATTGCTGATACTTCTAGCCTTTCTGTAGAGCAGATCAATAACATCCGCCGCAAATGTTTCGAAGGTGATATCGTAATGAAGGTTGCTAAAAACTCTTTAATCCGCAAAGCGATTGAAGGTTTAGATGGCGATGCTTCTGAGATATACGAAGCCCTTAAAGGTTCATCATCATTATTATTCTCAAAAACAGCAAACGCTCCGGCTAAGTTGATCAAAACTTTGAGAAAAACATCTGATAAACCAGTGCTTAAAGCAGCATATATAGATTCATCAGTATACGTTGGCGACGACCAATTGAATAACTTAGTAAGCTTAAAATCAAGAGAAGAGCTTATTGGCGATATCATTGGATTATTACAGTCACCAGCTAAAAATGTTCTATCTGCGCTTCAGTCAGGCGGTAACAAAATTGCAGGAATTGTTAAAACTCTTCAAGAAAGAGAAGGTTAACGAACACCTTAAGTTCGCAAATTAAACAAAATTATTACACACGTAAATTTTTAAAATCTTAATAAAATGGCAGATTTAAAAGCGTTTGCTGAGCAATTAGTAAACTTAACAGTAAAAGAAGTTAATGAATTAGCTCAAATCTTAAAAGATGAGTATGGTATTGAGCCTGCAGCTGCTGCTGTAGTTGCTGGTCCTGCTGCTGGTGGTGATGCACCTGCTGCTGCTGCAGAAAAAACATCTTTTGATGTAATCTTAAAAGAAGCTGGTGGTCAGAAATTAGCAGTTGTAAAACTGGTTAAAGACTTAACTGGTTTAGGTTTGAAAGAAGCTAAAGACTTAGTAGACGGAGCACCAAAAGAATTAAAAGCTGGTGTTGCTAAAGACGAAGCAGAAGCTCTTAAAAAACAATTAGAAGAAGCTGGAGCAGTAGTTGAGATTAAGTAATCACTTAACTTAGCTAAGCTAAAAATGTATTAGACACCGACTGAAAATGTCGGTGTCTTTACCTGTTTATAAACATCTCATTTTGTTTGGTTAATGAGCCTGTTTGAAATCTGAACCAAACAAATAGTTTATTCTTAAACTAAAATCTTTTAGTCCATTGGCAAAGACAGTCGAACAAAGAGTAAATTTTGCAACTAGTAAGCACATTATAGACTATCCGGATTTTCTGGATGTGCAATTGCAATCATTCAGAGAATTTTTCCAGATAGATACCACATCAGACGATCGCTCTAGCGAAGGTTTGTTTAAAGTGTTTGCTGAAAACTTTCCAATAACAGATTCAAGAAATATCTTCGTATTAGAGTTTCTTGATTATTTTGTTGATCCGCCACGTTACGATATACACGAGTGTATTGAGCGTGGATTAACCTACAATGTTCCATTAAAGGCAAAGCTAAAGCTTTCTTGTAATGATGTAGAACATGAAGATTTTGAAACCATCATCCAGGATGTGTACTTAGGTACGATCCCGTATATGACACCAAAAGGTACATTTGTTATCAACGGTGCAGAACGTGTTATCGTTTCGCAATTACACCGTTCTCCAGGAGTGTTCTTCGGTCAAAGCCGTCACACTAACGGAACCAAATTGTATTCTGCCCGTGTAATTCCTTTCAAAGGTTCATGGATCGAGTTTGCTACAGACGTTAATAACGTGATGTATGCTTACATCGATCGTAAGAAAAAATTCCCGGTTACCACTTTATTACGTGCTATCGGTTACGATTCTGATAAAGATATCTTGGAACTTTTCGATCTTGCTGACGAAGTAAAAGTTAGTAAATCGGGTTTAAAGAAATACATCGGTCGTAAACTGGCTGCAAGAGTATTGAAAAAATGGGTTGAAGATTTTGTTGATGAAGATACTGGTGAGGTAGTTTCTATCGACCGTAATGAAGTGATTCTTGAAAGAGAAACCGTTTTAGAAGACGAACACATTGATATGGTTATCGAAGCTGGCGTAAAAAGCATCATCTTATCAAAAGAAGATGGCGCAAGTCAGGCTGATTATACCATTATATATAATACATTACAGAAAGATACATCAAACTCAGAAAAAGAAGCTGTAGAAAACATCTATCGTGCTTTGCGTAACGCAGAACCACCTGATGAGGAAACAGCACGTGGTATCATTGATCGTTTATTCTTTTCAGATAAACGTTACGATTTAGGAGATGTTGGTCGTTACCGCATCAACCGTAAATTAAAAATGAATACCCCTGATGAGGTTAAAGTATTAACAAAAGCAGATATTATTGCAATTGTAAAATACCTGATCAAATTGATCAACTCAAAAGAAGAGGTAGATGATATCGATCACTTGTCTAACCGTCGTGTACGTACGGTAGGTGAACAATTATACGCACAATTTGGTGTTGGTTTAGCCCGTATGGCCAGAACAATCCGTGAGCGTATGAACATTCGCGATAACGAGGTGTTTACACCAACTGATTTGATTAACGCCCGTACGTTATCATCAGTGATCAACTCTTTCTTTGGTACTAACCAGTTATCTCAGTTCATGGATCAAACCAATCCATTAGCAGAGATCACGCACAAACGCCGTTTATCGGCCCTAGGTCCAGGTGGTTTATCACGTGAGCGTGCCGGTTTCGAGGTACGTGACGTTCACTACACGCACTATGGTCGTTTATGTACGATTGAAACGCCAGAGGGACCAAACATTGGTTTAATTTCATCACTTTGTGTGCATGCAAAAATCAATAATTTAGGTTTCATTGAAACACCTTACAAACGTGTTGAAGATGGTAAAGTAGTTGTAGATTCAGACGTTATTTATTTATCTGCAGAAGATGAAGATGGTAAAACCATCGCTCAGGCTAATGCAGAGTATGATGATAAAGGTAACTTTACCACACCACGTGTTAAAGCGCGTTATGAGGGTGACTTCCCAATTATTGAGCCTGAGAAATTAGACTTAATGGACGTTGCACCTAACCAGATTACTTCAATCGCTGCTTCGTTAATTCCGTTCTTAGAACATGATGATGCGAACAGGGCTTTGATGGGATCGAACATGCAACGTCAGGCCGTACCATTGTTACGTCCTGAAGCACCAATTGTAGGTACAGGTTTAGAAGGTCGCGTTGCACGTGACTCAAGAACTTTGATCAATGCAGAAGGTGATGGTATTGTAGAGTATGTTGATGCTAACGAAATTACCATTAAATATGAGCGTAACGAAGATGATCGTTTAGTTTCATTTGAAGGTGATAGCAAAACTTACCGTTTAATTAAATTCAAAAAAACCAACCAGAATACTTGTATCAACTTAAAACCAATCGTTAAGAAAGGTCAGAAAGTAACTAAAGGACAAGTACTTTGCGAAGGTTATGCAACTGAAAATGGCGAATTAGCATTAGGTAGAAACTTGAAAGTGGCATTCATGCCTTGGCAAGGTTTCAACTTTGAGGATGCGATTGTAATTAACGAGCGTATTGTTCGTGATGACGTTTTCACTTCATTGCATATTGAAGAGTTTGAATTAGAAGTACGTGATACTAAACGTGGAGAAGAGGAATTAACACCAGATATCCCGAACGTTTCTGAAGAGGCTACTAAAGACCTTGATGAAAATGGTATTATCCGTATTGGTGCTGACGTAAAAGAAGGTGATATTTTAATTGGTAAGATTACACCAAAAGGTGAGTCTGATCCTTCACCGGAAGAGAAATTACTACGTGCAATTTTTGGTGATAAAGCAGGTGATGTTAAAGATGCGTCTTTAAAAACTCCTCCTTCAATCCAGGGTGTGGTAATTGATACTAAATTATTCAGCCGTGCTAAGAAAACGACAAAAGCTGAGGAAAAATCGGCAATTGAGAAATTAGACAAAGGATATAACAATATCACTGAGAAATTAAAAGCAGAATTAGTTGACAAATTATTCACCATCGTAAACGGTAAAACATCTCAGGGTGTATTTAACATTTACAAAGAATTATTGGTTGCTAAAGGCGCTAAATTTACTCAGAAAATTTTAGCTGAGCTTGATTATAATCACATTAGCCCTAACAAATGGACTACTGATGATGATAAAAACGAGATGATTAAAATGTTGCTTCACAACTACGGTATCCGTGTTAACGAAGAACTTGGTGCTTACAAACGTGATAAATTCGCGATCAGTGTAGGTGATGAGCTTCCTTCAGGAATCGTACAGATGGCAAAAGTTTATGTAGCTAAAAAACGTAAATTAAAAGTAGGTGATAAAATGGCGGGTCGCCACGGTAACAAAGGTATTGTTGCACGTATTGTACGTGATGAAGATATGCCTTTCTTAGCTGATGGTAGTCCGGTTGATATCGTGTTGAACCCACTGGGTGTACCTTCACGTATGAACCTTGGTCAGATCTACGAAACCGTATTGGCATGGGCTGGTAAAGAATTGGGTGTTAAATTTGCAACCCCGATTTTTGATGGCGCTACGCATGATGAGGTGGAAGAATGGATCGCTAAAGCAGGAGTTCCTGCTTCAGGAAAAACCTACTTATACAATGGTTTAACAGGTGAGCGTTTCGATCAGACTACAACTGTAGGTATTATCTACATGTTGAAATTAGGTCACATGGTTGATGATAAGATGCACGCCCGTTCAATCGGACCATACTCATTAATTACACAACAACCATTGGGTGGTAAAGCCCAGTTCGGTGGTCAGCGTTTTGGTGAGATGGAGGTTTGGGCATTAGAGGCATTCGGTGCAGCTAATATTCTTCAGGAGATCTTAACCGTTAAATCGGATGATGTAATCGGAAGAGCCAAAACTTACGAAGCCATTGTTAAAGGTGAAAACCTACCAACGCCAGGTGTGCCAGAATCGTTTAACGTATTGGTACATGAGTTACGCGGATTAGGTTTAGATATTACATTAGATTAAATAAGGTAGAAGGTTTAAGGTATAAGGTGAAAGGTTTTAAACCCTACGCCCTAAACCTTAAACCCTACGCCTTTAACCTTACATAAGTATGTCTTACAAAAAGGATAATAAATTAAAAAGCAATTTCACATCAATCACGATTAGCTTATCGTCTCCAGAAATTATTTTGGAACGTTCAAGCGGTGAGGTGTTGAAACCAGAAACCATTAACTACCGTACTTACAAACCTGAGCGTGATGGTTTGTTCTGTGAGCGTATTTTTGGTCCGGTAAAAGATTACGAATGTCATTGCGGTAAATACAAACGTATCCGTTATAAAGGTATTGTTTGCGATCGTTGTGGTGTTGAAGTAACGGAGAAAAAAGTACGTCGTGAGCGTATGGGCCACATTGCTTTAGTGGTTCCTGTTGCACACATCTGGTACTTCCGCTCTTTACCAAACAAAATCGGTTATTTATTAGGTTTACCTACTAAAAAATTAGATTTAATTATCTATTACGAGCGTTACGTAGTTATTCAATCAGGCTTAATGGCTGAAGAAGGTATCAACTATATGGACTTCTTAACGGAAGAAGAGTATTTAGATATCTTAGATAAATTACCTAAAGAAAACCAATACCTGGATGATAAAGATCCTAATAAATTCATCGCCAAAATGGGTGCTGAAGCATTAGAAGATTTATTAAAACGTATTGATTTAGATACTTTATCTTATGATTTACGTCACCAGGCAGCTAACGAAACTTCTCAGCAACGTAAAAATGAGGCTTTAAAACGTCTTCAGGTTGTTGAAGCTTTCCGTGGCGCTAATACACGTATTGAGAATCGCCCTGAGTGGATGATTGTTAAAATCGTTCCGGTTATTCCACCAGAATTACGTCCTTTAGTACCATTAGAAGGTGGCCGTTTCGCTACTTCCGATTTAAATGATTTATACCGTCGTGTAATTATCCGTAACAACCGTTTAAAACGTTTGATCGAGATTAAAGCACCAGAGGTAATTTTACGTAACGAGAAACGTATGTTGCAGGAAGCTGTAGATTCGTTATTCGATAACTCACGTAAAGTTAATGCGGTAAAAACTGAAGGTAACCGTGCTTTGAAATCACTTTCAGATATCTTGAAAGGTAAACAAGGTCGTTTCCGTCAGAACTTATTAGGTAAACGTGTGGATTATTCAGCTCGTTCGGTAATTGTTGTAGGGCCTAGCCTTAAATTACACGAGTGCGGTATTCCGAAAGATATGGCTGCTGAACTTTACAAACCGTTCATTATTCGTAAGATGATTGAGCGTGGTGTAGTAAAAACAGTTAAATCTGCGAAGAAAATCGTTGATAGAAAAGATCCGTTAGTTTGGGATATCTTAGAAAATGTATTAAAAGGTCACCCGGTATTATTAAACCGTGCACCTACGCTACACAGACTAGGTATTCAGGCTTTCCAGCCAAAATTAATTGAAGGAAAAGCAATCCAGTTACACCCACTAGTTTGTACTGCATTTAACGCCGATTTTGATGGTGACCAGATGGCTGTGCACTTACCGTTAGGTAATGCCGCAATTTTGGAAGCCCAGGTTTTGATGCTTGCAGCACATAACATCTTAAACCCTGCAAACGGTACACCAATTACAGTACCTTCTCAGGATATGGTTTTGGGTCTTTATTATATTACTAAAGGCCGTAGAACAGATGAAACCAGAGTGGTAAAAGGACAGGATTCTGCTTTCTATTCTCCGGAAGAAGTTATTATTGCTTATAACGAAAAAGAATTAGACTTGCACGCATTTATCAAAGTAAGGGTAAATGTTAAACAAGCTGATGGTTCTATCGTTAATAAATTAACTGAAACTACTGTAGGTAGAGTATTGTTCAACCAAATGGTTCCTGAAGAAGTTGGTTATATCAATGAGCTATTAACCAAAAAATCTTTAAGAGATATTATTGGTGAAGTAGTGAAAATGACCGGTATGGCCCGTGCTTCTCAATTCTTGGATGATATCAAAGAATTAGGTTTCAAAATGGCATTCCAGGGAGGTTTATCGTTCAACTTACAAGACGTAAACATTCCGGTTGAAAAACATACTTTATTAGAACAGGCAGCAGCTGAGGTTGAAGAGGTAAGAAACAACTATAACATGGGTTTCATTACCAACAACGAGCGTTACAACCAGATTATCGATATCTGGACCCGTATCAACAACAGGTTAACTACATTCGTTATGACTCAGTTATCATCAGATAACCAAGGTTTTAACTCTGTTTACATGATGCTTGATTCAGGTGCACGTGGATCTAAAGAGCAGATTCGTCAGCTTTGCGGAATGCGTGGTTTGATGGCGAAACCTCAAAAATCAGGTTCAGGTGGCGATATCATCGAAAACCCGATCTTATCAAACTTTAAAGAAGGTTTATCGGTATTAGAGTACTTTATCTCTACTCACGGTGCACGTAAAGGTTTGGCGGATACGGCGTTAAAAACGGCGGATGCGGGTTACTTAACCCGTCGTTTACATGATGTAGCGCAGGATATGATTGTTAACGATAACGATTGTGGTACTTTAAGAGGTATGTATACAACCGCTTTAAAAGATCAGGAAGATATCGTTGAGCCATTGTACGACAGGATTTTAGGCCGTACTTCATTACATGATGTATACAATCCTTTGGATAATACATTATTAGTAGGTGCGGGCGAAGATATTAACGAAGATGTTGCTAAATTGATCGAAGAATCTCCGTTAGAAGGTATCGAGATCCGTTCAGTATTAACCTGCGAATCTAAACGTGGTGTTTGTGCATTATGTTATGGCCGTAACTTGGCATCTGGTAAACGCGTTCAAAGAGGTGAGGCAGTTGGTGTAATTGCAGCACAGTCAATCGGTGAGCCGGGTACACAGTTAACACTTCGTACTTTCCACGTGGGTGGTACTGCATCAAACATTGCTGCAGAATCTAACATCGTAGCTAAGTTTGATGGTGTAATCGAATTCGAAAATATCCGTACTGTTGATACACAAACAGAAGAAGGAACAGTTCAGGTGGTATTAGGTCGTTCAGGTGAGTTCAAAATTGTTGAGCCAGGAACCGGACGTATCATTGTAACCAACAACATTCCTTACGGTGCATTCTTATTCGTAAAAGAAGGTGATAAACTTTCTAAAGGTGATAAAATCTGTTCGTGGGATCCGTACAACGCGGTTATTCTATCAGAATTTGCCGGTAAAGCACAATTTGATGCCATTATTGAAGGTGTAACCTTCCGTGAAGAATCAGATGAGCAAACTGGTCACCGTGAAAAAGTAATTATCGATACACGTGATAAAACTAAAAACCCTTCAGTTCAGATCGTTGATAAAAAAGGCGAAATGATTAAAGGTTATAACATTCCGGTAGGTGCCCACGTTTCAGTTGATGAAGGTGAAGCTATCCAAACTGGTCAGATTATCGCTAAGATTCCTCGTGCAACTGGTAAAACCCGAGATATTACAGGTGGTTTACCTCGTGTAACGGAATTATTTGAAGCACGTAACCCATCTAACCCAGCTGTAGTAACTGAGATTGATGGTGTGGTAACTTTAGGTGGCGTTAAACGTGGTAACCGTGAGATCACAATCGAATCGAAAGATGGTGAAGTTAAAAAATACCTGGTTCCATTGTCGAAACACATCCTTGTACAGGATAACGACTTTGTGAAAGCCGGTATGCCTTTATCAGATGGTTCAATTTCTCCTGCCGATATCTTATCAATTAAAGGTCCTGCAGCGGTTCAAGAATACTTAGTAAATGGTATTCAAGAGGTTTACCGTTTACAAGGTGTGAAAATTAACGATAAGCACTTCGAGGTAATTGTTCACCAGATGATGCAGAAAGTTCACATTGAAGATCCAGGTGATACTATTTTCTTAGAAAACAATGCTGTTGACCGTTGGGATTTTGCCGATGAGAACGATGCAATGTACGACAAGAAAGTTGTTGAAGACGCAGGTGATTCTACAGATTTCAAACCAGGTCAGATTGTTTCATTACGTAGATTAAGAGATGAAAATTCTCAATTGAAACGTAAGGATTTAAAACAGATTACGGTTAGAGATGCAAGACCAGCAACTGCAAGTTCTATCTTACAAGGTATTACACGTGCATCATTAGGTACTAAATCGTTCATTTCTGCGGCTTCGTTCCAGGAAACTACGAAAGTATTAAATGAGGCAGCAATTGCAGGTAAACGCGATAATATGTTAGGCTTGAAAGAAAACGTGATCGTTGGTCACTTAATCCCTTCAGGTACTGGTGTACGTGGTTACGAAAGAATCATCGTTGGTTCTCAGGAAGAATACGATAAATTATTAGCTTCGAAACAAGAAGAAGTAGAAGCTTAGATTTTAATCTAACAATAATTTTAAGCCTACCGATGTAAAAATCGGTAGGCTTTTTTGTTACCCGATTATTTTTCATCGCAGCGAAAAAAAAATATTTGTGTAGTTTTAAATGCAATTGCTTAATCCAATAATTTTTGCCATATGAAGAATTTTTTTCTCTTTCTTTTCTTATGTTTTCAAGCCACGGTTTTTGCTCAAAATAAACGCCCTAATATCATCTTTATACTTTCCGATGATCATGCTTATCAGGCAATAAGTGCCTATGGGAATAAATTGATTCATACACCGAATATTGACAAACTGGCAAAGTCTGGCACCTTGTTTAACAATGCAATTGTATCAAATGCCATTTGCGGACCAAGCCGGGCAGCCTTTATAACCGGGCAATACAGCCATAAAAATGGCTATAAGGTTAACGACGGTGTATTAGATACCAACCAACGTTTTTTACCACAAATATTGAACGAAAATGGCTATCAAACGGCCTGGATTGGGAAATGGCATTTAGGAAGCCTTCCACAGGGTTTTGATTATTGGAATGTGATGCCTGTACAGGGACATTATTTTAATCCTGATTTTATAAACCAAAAGAACGATACTTTATTGTACCATGGTTACGTAACGGAGGTGATAACGGAGTTGACAAAAAATTATTTAAACAAAAGAAATCCGGATAAACCTTTTTTCCTGGTTGTAGGTGAGAAAGCAACGCACAGAGAATGGTTGCCCGATTTACAGGATCTTGGCGCATACGACTCGATAAAATTTCCTTTACCTGCTACGTTTTACGATGATTATAAAGGAAGAACGGCGGCATCTAAGCAATTAATGAGTATTGGGGAGGCCATGACAATTAAAACCGATTTAAAAATCAATCAGCCTTTTGGTGAAAAAGTTAATGTAGGTAAAGCCACAAAGCCGGCAGTAAAAGGAAAAGAGATTGAAGAATCAATGATGCGCTATTATCAGCAGGGAGAGTATTCTCGCATGGATAGCCTGCAGAGCAAAGCATATCGTGCATATTACGGCCAGCTTTCGAAAGCATTTCAGCAACTTTATTTAACAGGAAATGCGTTAAAAGAATGGAAGTTTCAACGATACATGAAAGACTATTATGCTACGGCAAAATCACTGGATAGAAATATTGGAGAAATACTAGATTACCTGGATCGTAATGGATTAAGTGAAAACACGATTGTTATTTATGCCTCAGATCAGGGCTTTTACCTGGGTGAGCATGGTTGGTTTGATAAACGTTTTATCTATGAAGAATCCCTTCGTACCCCATTCATCATCCGTGTGCCAGGCCTTTCGGCAATGAAAGATAAAAAATTAGATCAAATCATCTCAAATGTTGATTGGGCACCAACAATTCTTGATTTTGCAGGCATCTCCAAACCAGGCTTCATGCAGGGTAGGTCTTTTTTGCCCGTACTAGAAAATCCAAAAATAAAAAACTGGAAAAAAGAAGGCGCATATTATCATTATTATGAATATCCAGGGCCACATTATGTTTCGCCGCATTTTGGCATTCGAACCGATGGTTATGTTTTGGCTCGTTTTTATAAAGGCACCGAGGCCTGGGAAATGTATGATTTGAAAAAAGATCCCAAAGAATTAAAAAATATAATTGAGGATAAAAACTATTTTGTCATTAAAAATGAGCTTAAAAAGAAACTTAAGGCGCTAATTATCGCCTACGATGATAAAGAAGCCCTGAAAGTTTTTAATCAGAATTTATAGCTTTTCTTGCCGATGTTTTGCGTATTCGTTTTGTTACAATCTATCAAACGTTTGCGTAGTTGTGGGCTGACAATCCATTAATTTATTGTGTAAGGTTTAATTAACTTCGGTTTATGAAGCTTGTATCACTTTCATTATTAATGGTTTTACTTTATTCCTGCTCGGTAAGTAGAACCTATAACCAGAAAGCAACCTGGAAGGAAGATTTTAACCAGAAAAGTAGTTTCGACCAAAAAAAATGGTCTAAAATACCTCGCGGAGGTGCCGATTGGAACAGGCACATGAGCGATGATGAAAATTGTTATGCGCTTCGGGACGGTAAAATGATACTCCGTGGAATAAAAAATAATGATTTTTCGAAAGATACTTCACGCTACTTAACCGGTGGTATTTATACCAAAGATAAAGTGGCTTTTGGTTTTGGTCGTTTAGAGATTAAAGCCAAACTAAATGGAGCCCAGGGTGCCTGGCCTGCCTTTTGGATGCTGGCCGAAAACAGTAAATGGCCTGATGGTGGCGAAATTGATATTATGGAAAGACTAAATTTTGATTCCATAGCTTATCAAACCATTCACACTTATTATACGCTTACCCTTAAAATAAAGGATAAACCAAAATCAGGAGGAACAGCTAAAATTGATCCCAAAAAATTTAATACTTATGCTGTAGAAAAGTATCCAGACAGTTTAGTATTCTTCGTGAATAACAAAAAGGCTTTTACCTATCCAAAAATAGCGACGACCAAAGAAGGACAGTTTCCGTTTAATCAAAGCAAACATTATCTGCTTATCGATATGCAGCTGGGAGGTAGCTGGGTTGGGAAGATAAAAGATGCCGATTTGCCGGTAGAAATGGAAATTGACTGGGTGAAATTTCATCAATTTAAAAACGGTGCAAAATGATGAAGAGGCTTCTATTTGGTATTCTTATTATAGGGATCTATTTTAATCTAAGTGCACAAACCAAAGGAAATAATTGGACAAGTAACCATTCGCTTGATGAATTAAACCGTGCACCTGTTGCACTTATTCCATTTCCACAGAAAGTACAATGGCTGCCCGGGAAATTGATTGTTAAGCAAATTGTTGTCAAATCAAATGCGGATACTGCTATTCTACCTGCTTTAAAAAGCTTATTGGTGGATAATGGTCTTACGATTTCAGCCAATTCTGGCAAAAATAAAACTCAGGTAAACTTAGCAATCGTAGAAATACCAAACCTTAAAAAAGAAGGTTATCAGCTTTCCGTTTCTCAAAAAGGAATTAACATCAGCGCGCCAGACATTAATGGTTTGTATTACGGTATCCAGACTTTGAGGCAGTTAATGCTGAAAGAAAACGGGTTCAGCTCATTACCTTTTTGCGAGATTAGTGATTGGCCAGCTTTCGCTGTTAGGGGATTTATGCACGATAATGGGCGTAATTTTCAAAGTATTGCTATGTTAAAAGCACAACTGGAAATACTTTCTCATTATAAATATAATACCTTTCAGTGGCATTTAACAGATAATCCGGCCTGGCGTATGGAAAGTAAAATCTTCCCTCAGCTTAATGAATCCAGATTTAGGCAGACTAGCCGCGATCCGGATAGTAGTTACAGTTTTGATGATATTAGGGAATTGATCCGCTTTGCTAAAGAAAGGGCTATCACCATTATCCCCGAATTAGATATGCCTGGGCATAGTGCTTATTTCGAGCGTGTATTTGGCTTTAAGATGGAAAGTGTGCAGGGTATGCAGACTTTAGAAAAGTTAATTGACGAATTTTGCAAAGAAATCCCATCCGGCGATTGCCCGATTATACATATTGGCTCTGATGAGGTTCATATTCCCAATCCTGTGGCATTTATCGATAGGATGAGCAAAAGGGTTTTGGCCAACGCACGTAAGGTAATGGTGTGGAATCCGGGCTTGCCACCAGCAGCAGGAAGTATACAGCAGCTTTGGCGGGAAGAAGCAACAGGCGAAGTAGCCAACAATAACACTAATCCCATTATCGATTCGTATGGTGGTTATTTAAATTTATTTGATGCTGTTACTTTAATTCAGCATTACTTTTTCCAACAGGTTTGCAACAAAGCTCAGGGAGATCAATATGCTTTAGGTGGTATTTTATGTTGCTGGCCAGATACCAGGGTAGCAGATAAGCAGAAAATTTTTCTGCATAATCCGGTTTGGCCGGGTGCATTGGCATACAGTGAAGCCGTTTGGTGTGGGCGAGCTGAGGCTAAGCCCGAATACCTTAATGTTTTACCTTTAAAAAATACCCTGGCCAATCAATACTTCGCAGAATTTGAAAAACGGTTAACAGCTCATCAGGGCCGGTTTTTTAGTCAGCTGGCATTTCCTTATTTTAATACTTCACAAACAGAATGGCAGTTAAGCAAGGTTTATCCGAAAAACAAGGCTGGGGAAGCAAAACAAGTGTTTCAAAAAGTTGCTGGAAGTGTGATCAGAATTAATCAATCGTTAATTCCAAATCAGCCAATTGATAGTTTAACACAAGTTGATTTTATTTCGTACATTTTTTGTAAAGCAGACCAAACGATCAATGCTTTAATTGGTTTCGAAACCCCTGCACGTTCTAACAGGCATAGTGCGGGCATACCACAAAATGGAAAATGGGATGCCAATGGTGGCGAAATTTATATCAACAATATGGAACTAAAAGGGCCGGTTTGGCAAAATCCGGGTGGAAACCAAAACCTTAAACCAACCTGGTTTACACCAGCCAATGAAATTCCATATACCGATGAAGAATTTTTCTGGTCGCGTAAACCTGCAGCCATCAAGCTTAAAAAAGGGTGGAATAAACTGTTGATAAAAGTGCCTAAACCCATAACCGGGCAGAACTGGATGTTCGCCTTTATTCCTGTTAAACAGAAAGATGGGAAATGGATTAGTGATGCGGCTGTCGCGCTAAAAGCGGAGCGAAAATGATAATATAGATTCAAAGACTGTTAACATACGTTGTACTTCAACCTTAACCAAATGCTAATTTTATTACAAAATAATTTAATGAAAAAATTAATTGTTACCTCAACCTTGATGGCGTTATTCATGGCCAACGCTTTAGCTCAAAGCGACAAATTAAAACCACAGCATACCATAGCCATTACGCCCGGAGAAAGTAAAGCCAGCATTATTGCAAAGGCAAGTCATGTGGTGCCAACCGCTAATCAATTAAGCGCATTAAAAAACGAGTTTATTGCATTTATTCATTTTGGGCCAAACTCTTTTACCAGAATGGAGTGGGGAAATGGCAAAGAAGACCCGAAAGTTTTTGATTTAAAAGAACTGCATACCGATCAATGGTGCCAGGCGATGAAATCGGCAGGGATGAAAATGGTGATCATTACCGTAAAACATCATGATGGTTTTGTACTTTGGCAAAGCCGTTACACCAAACACGGCATCATGTCAACAGGTTTCGAAGACGGGAAAGGAGATATTCTAAAAAATCTTTCTGCATCTTGCAAAAAATACGGACTTAAACTAGGTATTTATTTATCTCCGGCAGATTTATATCAAATCGAAAATCCTGAAGGATTGTATGGCAATCTGAGTAAAATATCTACGCGAACCATTCCACGCGAAACAGCAGGACGCCCGTTCGCTAACCCAACTAAATTTAAATTCGAGGTTGACGATTACAACGAATATTTTCTAAACCAATTATTTGAAGTTTTAACCGAATACGGACCAATTGATGAAGTGTGGTTTGATGGTGCACATCCTAAAACCAAAGGCGGACAGAAATATAACTATCCGGCCTGGAAAACACTGATCCATACTTTAGCACCAAAAGCGGTGATTTTTGGTAGAGAAGACATCCGTTGGTGTGGCAATGAAGCTGGTGGAACCCGCGAAACCGAGTGGAACGTAATTCCTTATAGTGAAAACCCGGATACGGCGACACATTTTCCTGATATGACAGATAAGGATTTAGGTAGCAATAACGAACTTTATAAAGCTAAATACCTGCACTATCAACAAGCCGAAACCAATACATCCATAAGAGAAGGCTGGTTTTACCGTGACGATGAGAAACAAAAAGTACGTAGTGCGGATGATGTTTTTGATATTTACGAACGTTCTGCAGGTGGAAATTCGACTTTTTTGCTCAATATCCCCCCAAATAGAAGTGGTAAATTTTCAGATGAAGATGTAAGTGTACTGAACGAGGTTGGTAAGCGCATCACCGAAACCTATGGCAAAAATTTATTTGCCGGTGCAAAAGGTGCAAAACAAGTACTCGATAACGATATGAACACTTATGTTTTACTTAACAATAAGCAAAACAGCATTGAAATAGCAACGCTTAAGCCGGTTACCATCAATAGAATCGCAATACAGGAAGATATTGCAAACCATAGCGAGCGCGTAATCGAACACCAGCTGGAGGCCTGGATCGGTAATAAATGGCAAAAAATTGCTGCGGCAACGAATATCGGTTATAAACGTATTTTACGTTTCCCTGAAATCACTTCTTCGAGGTTTAGGTTAACTGTTCTGTCATCAAGAGCTGAACCTGCAATAGCCACCATATCGGCACATTATTACCGTACACGTCCGCCACAATTACAGTTTAGCAGAGATATCAATGGTTTAACCACCATTTCACCGAAAACCCACGTATTTGGGTGGAAGCCACACGGAGAAAATGCTACCGCTAACCTTAACAAAGGCATCGAAATTTACTACACCACAAACGGAACTGTACCGAATGCCAGTGCTAAAAAATATACTGGTCCGCTTCAAATTGCAAAAGGCGAAGTAAAAGCAATAGCCATAACCAATAAAGAAAAAGGACCTATAGCCACTGAAACATTTGGTATAGTGAAAAAAGATTGGAAATTGTTAAGTAGTGATAGCGAAGGTGCTAAGCACGCTGCTGCAATGGCATTTGATGGTAAAAAACAAACGTATTGGTTAGCGAACGAAAGCAATGATCAGCTCCAAATAGCAATAGATTTAGGTAATGTCCGTGAATTAACGGGTTTTATTTATACCCCACCAACTGATTATGCTGATGGAATGTTAGAGAAAGGCGTTTTACAAATCAGTAACGATGGTAAAACCTGGCAAGATGCCGAGAGCTTCGGGTTTGGTAATTTAATTAACGATCCAACCCCGCGCACGCATTATTTCAAAAAAGCAATTTCAGCAAAATATATACAGGTAAAAGCAACAGCGATTGCAGGCAATAAAAAAACATTGGCCATAGCAGAATTAGATTTTTTAGAAAAATAATATTTTATAGCGCCAGTGAATTAATTTTATTTCAAACATTATGTTTTAAATTCCGCTATTAAGCAGCGGAATTTTTTATTTTTGAGCTATTATGGAAGAACAACAAAACGAGAATCAATTAAACATAGAGTTATCAGAAGAAATCGCTGAAGGAATTTTTTCAAACTTAGCCATCATTACACACTCTAATACCGAGTTCGTATTGGATTTTATCCGCGTAATGCCGGGAATTCCGAAGGCTAAAGTGAAATCAAGGATTATCTTAACTCCGGAACACGCAAAGCGTTTATTATCGGCATTGGAAGATAACATTCAGAAATTCGAAGCCGTAAACGGACGTATTAAAACTCAGGAAGAACCACCTTTTCCGATGGGCTTCGGCGGGCCAACCGCTCAAGCGTAAGCGTACTCAAAATCTTACAAACAAATGTTTGTTTGCTATGTTAGCATAGTATATATTTGTTATTTAACCATATATAGATGAGAAAAATTTTATTGAGCGCATTACTTTCTGCCCCACTTTGGGTTTTGGGGCAGGGTTTCCAGGTTAATTTACAAGGACAGAAACAAATTGGTATGGCAGGTGCAGGTTCTGCATTGGCTTTAGATGAGGCTTCCGTATTTTACAATCCAGGTGCAGTAACTTTCTTAGAGAAAAACTCCGTTTCAGCAGGTGTAAACCCATTATTATTTAAGTCGGCTTTTAAACAAGCAGGTTCGAACGTTACAGAAGATGTGAAGAACAAAATTGCTCCACCTTTCGAATTTTATGCGGTTTGGGGTCCGAAATCGAATAAATGGAAGGTTGGCTTAGGTGTATATACACCTTTTGGCGGTTTGGTAGATTGGGGCGATAATTGGTCTGGTAAGTATGCTTTAACCTCACTAAATTTAAAAGCAATCTATTTTCAACCAACTTTAAGTATAAAAATTACCGATCGTATTGGTATAGGGGCAGGTTTCGTTTATAACCATGGCGATGTAAATCTTCAAAGGGCTATTCCTGTAAATTTTCCTGACGGTCGTTCGGGAAAAGCAACCTTAGATGGTACCGGAACAGGTTACGGATGGAACGCGGGTTTATACATTAAAACATTAAGCAACATCTCTTTTGCACTGGTACACAAATCGAAGGTCATTACAAAACTTGATGGTGGCTCAGCAGAATTTGAAGTTCCTAAGTCATTAGAAGGATCTTTCCCGGCTGGAAATACATTTAATGCCGAATTGCCTTTACCAGCAACAACCAGTTTAGGGGTAGGTATTCCCTTGTCAAAAAGCACCGTTTTAGCATTTGATGCAAGCTGGGTACAATGGCACATTTATCAGGATTTATCTTTTGATTATGCAACCAATACACCTGCGCTTGTTGATACAAAATCGGCACGCAATTATCGTGATGGTTCTTCGTTTAAATTAGGTATTAACCACCAGGCATCAGAGAAATTAGCATTAAGGGCAGGTGTTGGTTATGCCTTTTCTCCGGTACAGGATGGATACGTAACCCCCGAAGCGCCTGATGCCGACCGTTATATTTTAAGTGCTGGTTTAGGTTATACACCTACCCGCCATTTCGAAGTTAATGCATCGTTCTTTTTTGAAGATGTTAAATCGCGTAAACAAAAGAATATCGAAACGGGCCTGGATGGTACCTTTAAAACTTTGGTTTATGCACCAGGTATTTCGTTAACTTATAAATGGTAGGAGAATTACAAATGAAAAGATACATATTGAATAGTTTCGTTGCTGCTATCATCCTTTTTGCAGCAGCTTGTAAACCAGAAATAGAAACTCCTGCAGGATCAACCGCCGGACAAGCTAATTTTAGCAAATATATTGCAGTAGGTAATTCCTTAACCTCTGGCTTTGCCGATGGAGGTTTATATTTAGAAGGACAGAAAGTGGCCTATCCTAATTTATTGGCGGCCAAAATGGCTACTGTTGGTGGTGGTGCTTTCACTTCGCCGTTTTTTAGTGAAGAACATTTAAACGGCTCAAGTTATATTTCTTTAACCGCGTTGGTTAACGGAACACCAACCTTAACGCCGGTAGTTGATAAATTGGCTTATCGGGATGCAGCGAAGCATTTAGATAAATATAACGGTGAAATTCAAAACTTAGGTATACCGGGCATGCGTGTTGATCTGGCTTTCGATCCAACGTTTTCTTTCAGTGCTGCAAACCCTTATTTCGAACGTTTGTTAACCGATGCTCAGGTAGGTAAAACCAATTATTTTCAGTTTATTCAAGGCAGAAATCATACTTTTTTCTCCCTTTGGTTAGGAAATAATGATGTATTGGGTTATGCCTTAAACGGTGCGGTTACCGTATCTACCGACCCAACAACAGCTTTAACAGATAAGGTTACTTTTTCATCTTTATATGCTAACTTTTTAAATGTTTTAACCGTAGGTGGTCAAAAAGGTATAGTAGGTACTATTCCTGATGTAACGGCAATTCCTTATTTTAATACGGTTACCGTGGCAGCTTTGTTAAATGCCGCTAAGGCAATTAATCCAGCGGCAGCGGCAATTTACATCCAAACCGGAGCAGGCGCAGTAAGACCTGCAACTGCTGAAGATTTAATCCGTTTGCCATTCCAATCAGAAGGCATATTTGGAAAACCAAATGTTGCTGGTATTCCTTATGGATTACATCCCTTAAATCCAATCGAAAATAAATGGGTACTGGATAAAGATGAGGTAGTTAAAGTAAAAGATTATGTAAATAGCTACAACAGTACCATTAAATCTTTAGCTACAAGCAAAGGTTTGGCTATCGCTGATACCTATACTTATTTTAATCAGGTAAAAACGGGTATTAACGTTCAGGGTGTTGGTATTAATGCTGCATTTATTACGGGTGGTGCATTCTCTTT
Source organism: Sphingobacteriaceae bacterium GW460-11-11-14-LB5 (assembly GCA_002151545.1). NCBI lineage: Bacteria > Pseudomonadati > Bacteroidota > Sphingobacteriia > Sphingobacteriales > Sphingobacteriaceae > Sphingobacteriaceae bacterium GW460-11-11-14-LB5. The sequence continues at coordinate 738,876 of CP021237.1, forward strand.
AGATGGTATTCACTTAACCCCACGTGGAAATGCAGTAATTGCGAATGTATTTATTGATGCCATTAATGCTAAATATGGTTCTACCATTCCAACGGTTGATATTACACAGTATAGAGGTGTAAAGTTCCCGGATAAATAATAAGATTTTTAATGGCATAAGCGGAGGTTGTATCATAAATATAGAATTGTCATCCCGATTCTTCGGGAAGCTCAAGATGACAGCATCTAAAGTGAAATCGCATTTATGATACAACCTTTTTTTATTTCGCCGTTATTTTATCTTCTATAAGGTTTATAATTTCTGCGCTTTGATTGGGCTCAAACCAATTGATTTCTTCATCCCTTCTAAACCAGGTCAGTTGACGTTTAGCAAAGCGACGTGTATTTTGTTTGATCGCAGTTATTGCATCATCCAGGCTTGATAGCCCATCCAGGTAATCGAAAAGTTCACTATAACCTACGGTGTTTAAGGCATTGTATTTTTTAAAAGGTATTAGCGATTTTACTTCATCTACTAAACCATCCGCAATCATTTTATCAACCCTGCGGTTAATTCGGTCATATAGAACAGCACGATCGGTATTTAACCCGATTTTGATGATATTAAACGGTCTTTCTTTTTTTGTAGCCGAAAGCATTGATGAAAGTTTTTGACCTGTTGATAAAAATACCTCCAAACCCCTGATCATTCTCTGCGGATTCTGTTGATCTACCTTTGCGAAGTATTCGGGATCTAATTTGGCCAGCTGGTTTTGGATACTGGATAATCCTTCTTCTTCAAATTGTTTATTCAGTCTTTCACGTATCGCTAAATCAATATCTGGCATCTCATCCAAACCATTAATTAAGGCATTTACATATAGACCCGAACCGCCAACCATAATGGCCAGGTTGTGGTCTTTAAAAATTTGATCGATCGTTTTTAAACCTTCTACTTCAAAATCGCCTGTGCTGAACAGTTGTGAAACCGAATGTGAATTAATAAAATGATGTTTTGCTGCTGCTAATTCGGTAATATCTGGTTTTGCCGTTCCGATTTCCATTTCCTTAAAAAACTGGCGGGAATCGGCAGAAATAATTTCTGTGCCAAAATGTTGAGCCAGTTGAATAGCCAGGGCTGTTTTGCCAATTGCAGTAGGGCCAACAATGGATATTAAGGTTTTTGGGTGAAGCATAGTGCTGTATAAAATAAAAGCTGCCAAATTTAAATATTTGGCAGCTTCTTGTACTTATTATTTTGTTGCTAATTAATAATCGTCTTTATGGCTATCATCTTCGAAGTTATCACTATCCGAAAATTCGTCCCCGAATTCGTCTTCTTCGCTTTCTTCATCTTCGTCCCGCTCTTCGGTATTGATGCCCATTTCGCCCATGGCCTCCAATTCGTCGGTATCTTCCGGTACAAAGTTCATTTCATTTAAGAAATCAAATTCACTTGCCGATGCCACTGCGCCTCTTGGATCAACAGCCTGTGGACTGTTTTGCTCCATTATTTTTGGGGCCTCGCCACTGCTTTTCGCTAAAAAAGGATATTCGATATTTGGATCGGCATCTAAAATTATTTTTACCAGCTCTACATGAAAATCGTAAGGGCGATCGAAATTATAGATGTAGTAAAACTTTTGATGTGGATCTTCAATAAAACCACTCAGTTTAGAATTCTCCATTAAAACTACACGGTCTTTTTTACGTTCGCTTGGTAAATAGGCAATTTCATCTCCTTTTAACCAATTATCGGTGCTTACATAAAAAGAGGAAGATTTTTCGGCATTATAACCCGTAGATCTGTGAATAGCCTTATGCAGGTCTTCAAATGTTTGGTTTGATTTAATGTCGATCTCTCTCACAACATCATCAAAATCTTCGAAAGTAATTCTAAATTTATAAATAGCCATTATAGTGTTTTGGAACCGTAAAAATAAAGTTAATTTATAATTACCACAAATATCAGGAGCCATAAAAGACATCCCAATTGTGGTGTTTCAACAATTAAATTATTTATTAACAGGATTTAATCCCATTTGTTTTGCCTGATTTAGCATAAAATTAAATGCTTCCTGATAGTCGTTTGTAATCTCGCCCTCCAAAATGGCTTCGCGGATTGCATTTTTAATCAGGCCAACTTCTTTCCCGGCGTCAAGACCGAAAGTTTCCATGATATCATTTCCTGAAATAGGGGGCTGCCAGTTTCTAATTTTATCACGTTCTTCTACATCCTTAAGCTTTTGTTTAACCAGCTCAAAATTGTTTCTGTATTTCGTTTTTTTGTATTCGTTTTTAGTGGTTACATCGGCATTGCAAAGCAACATCAAACTTTCAATTTCTTCCCCGGCATCAAAAAGTAATCGCCTTACGGCAGAATCTGTTACCGTTTCCTGCGCCAGGACAATCGGCCGTAAATGAAGCTGCACCAATTTTTGCACATATTTCATCTTCTCATTTAAAGGCAGTTTGAGCTGTGCAAATATTTTCGGAACCATTCTGGCTCCTCTATCTTCATGACCGTGGAAAGTCCAGCCGTGGCCTTCTTCAAAACGTTTGGTAGCAGGTTTGGCAATATCGTGTAAAATAGCGGCCCAGCGCAACCATAAGTCATCGGTGTCTGCACAGATGTTATCCAGTACTTCCAGTGTGTGGTAAAAATTATCTTTATGTCCTTTTCCTTTAATAATCTCTACACCATAAAGCTGTGCCATTTGAGGGAAAATGAGCTGCAACAAGCCGGTATCAAAAAGGTGCTTAAAACCCACTGAAGGTTTTTTAGAGAGGATGATTTTATTCATCTCATCGGTAATCCGCTCTTTTGAAACGATACTGATGCGCTGTTTTTGCGTTTTAATGGCATTTAGAGCAGCCGGATCGATGTTGAAATTAAGCTGTGAAGCAAAGCGGATTGCCCTCATCATACGCAGCGGATCATCAGAAAAAGTAATTTCAGGATCCAGCGGGGTACGGATGAGCTTATTTTCTAAATCTTTGATCCCGTCGAAAGGATCTAACAGTTCGCCAAAATGATCAGCATTTAAATTAATGGCTAAAGCATTAATGGTGAAATCCCTGCGCAACTGGTCATCTTCTAAGCTGCCATCTTCAACAATTGGCTTACGCGAATCGGAACGGTATGATTCTTTCCGTGCGCCTACAAATTCGACTTCTAAATCCTGATATTTAATATTTGCAGTGCCAAAATTTTTAAAAACAGCAACTTTAGTGTTCAGTTTCCGGCCTACCGCTTCTGCATAGGTTATTCCACTACCCACAACCACCACATCAATATCTTTTGAAGGGCGATCTAAAAATAAATCACGAACAAAGCCTCCAATAACATAAGCTTCGGTATTGTGCTTATCGGCTATTGAGGATAAGGTTTTAAATATGGGGTTTTGTAGGTGACCCCCTAAATCCCCTGAAGGGGACTTGGAGTTCCCTTCATTTAATTCAGACTGCATATATAAGGGTAATTCATTTGTTCAAAATTAAGCAAAACATTTGGTCGGTAAACACTATCAGCGATTCAAAGCCCCTTTAGGGGTTGGGGACTTACTTCCTAATAAACTCAAATTGTCCGCCTGGAGAAAGTTTCATAATGGTTGAAGGCTTTCTGCTGGTTCGGTTTTCTTGTTCGAAATCAACTACATAATCAACAGCATCGATAATTTCAGCATCGATATCGTCAAAGAATTTTGGCGAAGGCTGTCCGCTTAAATTTGCAGAAGTAGAAACAATGGGTTTTCTGAAGCGTTGAATTAATGGTGTACAAAAATCGTGTTTAACAATTCTGATTCCTACGCTTCCATCCGCATTGATTACGTTTGGCGCTAAGTTTTTTGCCCCTGAGAAAATAATGGTTAAGGGATTTTCTGCATATTCGATTAAATCATAAGCCACATCAGGAATTTCGGCTACATAACTTTGCAGTTTGCTGTCTACATCCAATAATACGATTAAACTCTTTTCAGCAGGGCGGTTTTTGATCTTCAGTAATTTATCTACTGCCTCGGGATTGCTTGCATCGCAGCCTAATCCCCAAATGGTATCCGTTGGATATAGAATAACGCCTCCTGATTTTAATACTTCAAAAGCTTTATTAATCTCGTCTCTTAACATGTCGCAAAGTTAATTTATTTACGAAGTTTATAAGGAATGTGTTGCAGGAAAACTTTACCCAATTTTTTGATAGATTTTAATCCTTTGAGGTGCCATATATCTGATAGGGGTTAAGATGGTAGTGCTCGTAACAGATTCTTTATCATTTATTCAACAAGTGTTATGTGTTTTAAGGTGATAAACTATTATTTTAGTCATAGGTTATTAAATAAAAACACAAAAAATGGAACAAACACTCAAATGGTGTATGCTATTTACGGTTGTAATGGCATTTACCAGCTGTGCCATACTTGATACGGCATCAGACTATGACAAAAAGATCGACTTTAAAAAGTTAAAATCCTATAATTATTACGAAAGTGGGATTGAAAGCTTAGCGTTGAATAACCTTGATAAACCCCGAATGTTAAATGCTGTAGATGCAACGATGACTAAAATGGGCTTTGCTAAAACCAATAAACCCGATTTTTTGGTAAACGTTGTAGTTTTTAGTACCCTTAAAACCAAGTCTGATTGGGGGTATAGGGGAGGTGGTTACCAATGGGATACAGCAACTTTGGCTTATCAATGGAGAGATTCGCAATTTGGACCATTAGATACAGGGAAACAAGTTGCAGATGGCAGAATTATTATCGATTTTTTAAATCCCCGGACAAAAGCCATAATGTGGCATGGCGTAGGTACAGGCTTTAATTTTGATAATTACGATAACCGGGAATTAAGGATAAATTCGGCTGTAAAACAGATTTTAATGCAATATCCACCAGTGTATTAAATAAGCGATCTAATCTAATTGTAAAATATTTAGTTAGAGGTATATAGCATCCAAACTAAATTAATTACTAGCTGTTTTTAATATAACAATCTGATTGTAAAAAATATAAATGATTTTCCTTTTTAATTGTCAAAATCGTTATATTTAGATCAGGTTATTTAAAGAACAACGCACAAATGAGAACGACACAAAAATTATTAATGCTTTTTACAGTGGTATTGGCATTAGCAGGATGTACAACACTCCGCACCGCTTCAGACTATGACAAAAATGTTGATTTAAGCGGTTACAAAACTTACAATTTTTATGATAAAGGCATAGCAAGGGTTAAGCTAAATAACCTGGATAAACGCCGTTTATTGGCTGCGGTTGAATCAGAAATGAATGCCAAAGGATTTACTAAATCTGAAAAACCAGATATGTTAGTGAATTTGGTTGTGGTTGCCCGCGAAAAAACGGATGTTTATGGTCCTGGTTACTATGGTGGCTGGGGTTGGGGCTGGCGCGGCGGCTGGGGAAATCCTTTCTGGGGCGGCGGTACCTACGTGAACCAATATATTGAAGGCACCATTATTATCGATTTCTTAGACCCTGCTAAAAAGATTTTATTCTGGCACGGACAAGGATCTGGTTTTAACCTGGATAGCTTTAACAAAAGAGAAGAACGTTTGTATACAGGCGTAAAAGAAATATTGGCACAATATCCGCCAACAGTTACGGCAGCTAAATAATTTTAGTGTATATTATAAAGATCTGAATAGCAATTTATTAGTTGCTGAATAAAGAAAGGGCTGTAGAATTTTTAAATAAATTCCAGCCCTTTTTCTTTTGCTTTTTTGAGACATAGGATTTTATTTTGAAAGAGGGGGCATTGCTACTATTAGTGCTTAGCCCTGCCAATGCTGCAAGTCCTCACTCGTGCCTCGTTCCGGGCTTTTCGCGAATGTCAGGTTTAGATTAGGAAGGCTGCTGCGGTATAATCGTAGAAATAATTAAAGCGCTAAATAGCAATCCATTAATTGCTTTGTAACCACAGGACTATTGAATTTTTGAACAAATTCCAGCCCTTTTTCTTTCATCTCTTTTTGGAGTGGAGGGTTTTCGACAATCTGATTGATTGCTGTGGCTAAAGCGTTGGCATCGTTTGGTGAGATGTATAAACTATCTGGTCCGCCAGCTTCTTCCAGGCATGAACCTGTTGCCGCAACAACCGGAACGCCAGAATATAAAGCTTCGATAATCGGAATGCCAAAACCTTCGTAAAAAGAAGGGTAAACAAAAACACTTGCCATTTGATAAATACCCGGCAAATCGGCAAAGGGGATGTTTTTTAGGAATAAGATCCTGTTTTTAAGGCCAAGTTTTTCTATTTCTTTCTCAACCGTTTTAAAATAAGCCGTTTGTTTGCCTATCACCACCAATTTATAATCTTCGCTGACCGCTTTTAGGGCCTGCACAACCAGTTTTAGGTTTTTACGTTCTTCAATGGTGCCAACATTCAGTATATATTTTTCAGGCAGCTTATAGGTTGCCCTGATCCGGCTCAATGTTTCTTTCGGGAAAGGTGTTTTAAAGCTGTCATCGCAACTTTGGTAAATTACATCAATCTTCTCGGGACTAATCCCGTAAAGTTCAATGATATCAGCCTTTGTTTTTTCACTGATGGCAATAATCTTATTGGCCCGTTTACAGGCAGATTTGCTTTTCCACTCGTATAATTTCCGGTCGATAAATTTATAATATTGCGGGAAACGAAGGAAAATTAAATCATGAATGGTGACAATTGATTTAATCCGTGTATGTTGTATGGCTAATGGAATTTCGTGGCTCAAACCATGAAAAATCTGACAATCATCCTGGGCTAAATCTTTCAGGATATTTAAAGTCCTCCATAAAAAAGGCCCACTTTTAGGAAGCTTAAGCTCGATGCTATCATTTTCGAAAAACGCATCGATCTGTTTGGCCGCTTTTACTTTGGGCGCATAAACCAGGTACTGGTGTTGAGGAAACTGATGTGCCAGATGCTCAATTAAAGAACGGCTGTAATTACCTAATCCTGTTAAATTATTGGCGGCACGCTTGCCATCGTATCCTATTTTCATTAAAGGTATAAGGTTAAAGGCATAAGGTATAAGGTTTGGGATGTCACCTTACACCCTAAACCTTACGCCTTAAGCCATTTTATACGGCAACATTATTTTCTCTTAACGCATCGTTAAGCGAAGTTTTCTTATCTGTACTTTCTTTACGTTTACCAATAATTAAAGCACAAGGCACCTGAAATTCGCCGGCAGGGAATTTTTTGGTATAACTTCCTGGTATTACAACCGAACGTGCAGGAACAATTCCTTTATATTCTACTGGCGTAGGGCCGGTAACATCAATAATTTTGGTTGATGCTGTTAATACTACGTTAGCGCCCAAAACAGCTTCTCTCTCTACCTTAACACCCTCTACCACAATCGCTCTTGATCCTAAGAAAGCGTCATCTTCGATAATAACCGGAGCAGCTTGTACTGGCTCTAAAACACCACCAATACCTACGCCACCACTTAAGTGAACGCGTTTACCAATTTGTGCACAAGAACCTACAGTAGCCCAGGTATCAACCATCGTACCTTCATCAACATAAGCGCCAATGTTTACGTATGATGGCATCATGATTACACCTTTTGCTAAAAACGCACCGTAACGCGCACTTGCCATAGGCACAACACGTACACCAGTTGCTTTATAATCGGTTTTTAAATCCATTTTATCGTGGTAAACAAAAGGACCGCTTTTAATTTCTTTCATCTCGCGAATCGGGAAATATAAAATTACTGCTTTCTTTACCCATTCATTAATGCCCCAGGAGTTTAAAACTGGCTCAGCAACACGGATTTCACCCTTATCAAGCCCCATAATAACGGCTTCAATGGCTTCGCAATAGTTGCTGTATTTTAAAAGGGTTCTATCCTCCCAAGCGGCTTCAATTAATTTCTTTAAATCTGAATACATGATGTTTTTAAATTTTACGCAAAATAAATCAATTTTTGCTTATTAAATGGTTAATTGTTTAAATTGTTTTGTTGTAGACTGGTGTAAAAGATTGTTAAATTGTTGGATTGTTCAGATTACTGGCTTTTAACGGGTGTGCAATATGGAGAACGATTTAACAATAAAGCAATAAAACATTTAACAATTCTTTACTTTTGAAACTTTATGACAGAGACAGAAAAACTTAGGATCGATAAATATTTATGGGCAATCAGGTTGTTTAAAACCCGGAGCCTGGCTACTGATGCCTGTAAAGCGGGTAGGGTGAAACTCAAAGGACAGAATATTAAACCTTCGGCGATTGTGAAAGTGGGTGAAGTTTATCAGGTATCGAAAGGGATCGAAAAGAAAATTATCGAAGTGGTAGAACTTTCATATAACAGAACAGATTCGCCAACGGCTTTAACAAAATACAAAGATTTAACCCCTGTTGAAGAAACGCATGCTTTTAAATCGATGTTTCATGCACCAAACCTAAAACGGGATAGAGGTACTGGCCGCCCAACAAAAAAAGACCGACGGGAAACGGATGACCTGATTGGAGGTATGTTCGAAGAAGAAGATTAGTTAGTTAACTAGTCCCCAGTCTTGAGTCTTAAGTCGTCAGTCGACTCATGACTTAGGACTATGGACTGAAGACTAAAATACCTCATCCGGTAACTCATCATTGCCGTTTTGCCCAGTTTATCGATTAGTTTATAATTGGCGACTGCACCCACCGCCGCGCCTACAAAGGGAAGCATTTGTGCAAGTTTGGCTAAATCAATATAATCACGGTATTGCTGCTGAAAGGTAAGCCAGTCAAATTCATCAATATTGGTCGGTAATTGATGTGCTTTATCATCCCAATCCTGCATTTTCATGAAAATATTCTGGCTTTCTTCTTTACTTGAAAAAGCCAGCTGGAAGATGTGTAAAATGTATAAACGTTCTCTGTAATCTTTCACATCGTATCCGTAAACAGCAGCAATATCAAAAAGCATTTTCATTTTTATGCCCAGTAACAGCGGGAAATCAGCCAGGCTCATTAAAAATCCTCCTGCACCGGTAATTCCGCCTTCGGCTGCACCTGTTTTTTTATAGTTTTCTATTTTTTGCTTAATTAATGCTTCGCGGTGCATCAGGGTTAAATCGGTAATCGGCTTCGAGGTGGTAAATGTCGATCCAAAAAGCACAGCCTTAACCATCTGTTTAATCGCAGTAGTTATGGCATTGTGAACCTTATCGGGAATATAACTATTTATTTTTTTCTGCACTTTATTCGTCATTTTATTCAAAAGCGAAGGTTTTTGCAAAGTTTTAAACTTCCAGAAATTCAGCTCACTGCTTATTTTTTGTTCGTAGGTCATCCTTAATTACTACAATAATTATTCCTTAAAATTTAACATAAAACAGCTTTGAAGAATAAAGAATAAACTATATATTTAGTTACCTAATAAAAACTTAATCCTTTCATTATGAAAACCTTAAAATTGTTATGCTTGCTCATATTTGCTGCCGGAGTAGCAAATGCACAAGGAGTGAAATTTTCTGCTACCAAACCTGCAGCAGGAAGTACAGTTAAATTTACATACGACCCAAAGGGAACCAATCTCGAAAACCTGGCAGATGTGAAGTGTACTGGTTATACCTTTTTTTCAAAAACCAATCCTAAAAGTAACAAAATAGAACTCACAAAGGAGGGAGGGATTTATAAAGGAGAAATCTCTACTCCCGATAGTGTTACTGTGGTTGGACTTGCTTTTTCGGTTGGCGATCAAAAAGATGAAGCACCTGCTGGTTATGTTTTAGAATTTACTAAAGCGGGTAAAGTTCCGGCAGAGGCCTATCTTAACGAAGCTTTTTTATATGGATTAGCAGGAAATTACTATTTGGGGCTGACCATCGACCCTGAAAAGGCAGTTTCATTGTATAAACAAGCTTTTGCCTTAAAACCTGAGTTGAAAAAGAAAAACCTGAATCAATACCTGTCGCTTGAGTACAAAGCAGATAAAGACAATGGTACAAAGCTGATCAATGAAAATATTTCGACCCTGTCAAAACTGAAAGAACCAAAAGAAGAAGATTTGGGTACTGTTATTAGCCTTTACTCCCTGTTAAAGAAAAAAGTGCAGGCCGATTCAGTTAAAGCTATTGTGCTTAAAAAATATCCTACCGGAAATTATGCCTGGAATGACGGGATGAATACGCTTTATAGCACAAAAGATTTTGCCACACAAGTACAAAAGGCCGATGAAATGATTAGCAGGTTTAACCTCGATCAAACCAAAAAAGTAGATGCCGGTAGGTTGAATTCCATTCATAGTATGTTAGCCAATAGTGCTGTAAAAGCTAATGATCTGGAAAAATTTCAGGCTTACGCTGCAAAAGTTACCGATAAAATGTCTCGGGCAAGCCTGTACAACAATAGTTTTGCCTGGCCATCTGCTCAGAAAAAAGAAAATGTAGAATTGGCCGCTCAACTTTCAAAACAATCACTCGAACTGATAGAAGCATCTAGAAGTGATGAGATGCCAAAGTATTATAACACTAAAGAAGAATACCTTAAATATTTAGACGGCGCTTATGGTATGTATGCAGATACCTATGGCTTGCTGCTTTATCATCAGGGGAAATTTAAAGAAGCGCTGGCTATGCAGGAAAAAGCCATACCCTTGTACGCTAATGTTCCGCCAGATGTATCCTCCCGTTATGTAACTTATTTAATTAAGAATGGCCAGGATGATAAAGCTTACAGTGAGGCCGAAAAATTGATTAAAGAAGGTAATGGCAACGATTCGTTAAAGAACGAATTTAAAATGCTTTATACTAAGTTAAAGAAAAGTGGAACTTATGAAACCTACATTGCCAATTTAGAAAAAGCAGCATTAGAAAAAGAGCGCGCAGAATGGACAAAAAAAATGATTAATATTCCAGCGCCTGCATTTTCATTAACTAACCTGAAAGGCGAAACCATAAGTTTAGCCAGTTTGAAAGGTAAAATTGTGATTTTAGATTATTGGGCCACTTGGTGCGGGCCTTGTGTATCCTCTTTCCCTGGGATGCAAAAAGCAATGAACAAATACGCCAGTAATCCAAATGTGGTTTTCCTGTTTGTAAATACCTGGCAAACAGAAGAAAATAGAGAGAAAGTGGTGACTGACTTTATTGCTGCGAAGAAATACAATTTTAATGTGCTTTACGATACCAAAAATGCAAAAGATCCTTCCAAGTTTGATGTGGTAAGTGCCTATAAAGTGGATGGAATCCCGACTAAATTTGTGATTGATGGTGATGGTAATATCAGGTTTAAAGCGGTAGGTTTCTCTGGTTCTGATGATGGTGTGGTGAAGGAAATAGATTCCATGATCGGCTTATTGGCAGGAAAAGAATCGAGTAAATAAATAATAATTTCAAAACAGAAAAGGTGCTGAGTATCGGCACCTTTTCTGTTTTAATACGCTATCCTCATCGGTGAGGTTTCCCATAGCTTAAAGGCTGCCAGGGCTTCGTCGCGCATCAGCTGGACAACCGGCAGGCTTCTGTTTTCCATGGGTTTGTCTAACTCTTCATAAATAAATTTATCACTAAAACCAATGTGTTCGGCGTCAGCCTTGGTATTAGCATAATAAATGGTGTCGATTTTTGCCCAATAAATTGCTCCTAAACACATGGGGCAAGGCTCGCAGCTGGTGTAAATTACGCAGCCACTCAAATCGAAAGTGTTTAACTCGTTGCAGGCCAGCCTGATGGCCGAAACTTCCGCATGTGCAGTCGGGTCGTTGGTAGAAGTGACCTTATTTGCCGATTTGGCAATCAACTTTCCATCTTTTACCACTACCGCTCCAAAAGGTCCGCCAATGCTTTCACTCACATTTTGTACAGATAACTCAATTGCCATCTGCATATATTTCTGATGTTGATTGTCCATATTAATCTGATCTTTTTATAAAATACAGCACAAAAAAAATGCCCCGATTTATACGGGGCATCTATATTTTAATCGCTGTTTGCTTATTTTTTGCTGTATTCAGCGTTTAAGCCTTTAATTACTTCAGAAGTAACATCTAAACTTTCGTCGGCAAATAAAATAGCGCTGTTACCTTTTGAGTAAGTTAAAACCATTTTATAGCCTTTTTCCTTCGCGTAACCTTTTAAGTAATCGGCTACTTTATCATAAAGTTTTTCATTCTCAGCAGCTTGCTCATTTTGTAAAGCACCACCAGCATTTTGTTGGTAAGTTTGTAGTTCTTGTTGTTTACGTGCTAAACGCTCTTCAGTGCTTTTACGTTGATCGGCCGATAAAGTTTGTGCCGATTGCTGGTATTGCGCCACCTCTCTTTGAAAAGCCTGACCTTTAGCCTGCATGTCTGCCTGAGCATTTTTGGTCTTACCTTCAAATTTCACTTTAAGATCTTTGAAGTATTCATATTTTGTAAGTAACGAGTCGGAGTTTACGTACACAATTTTCTCAGTTGGAGAAACCGCGGCAGTAGTACCCTCTGTTTTTTTAATTTCAGTAGTTTTAGTGTCTTTGTTCTGGCATGCAGAGAAAGCAGTTATCAAAGTTGCTGTTGCAAGTAAACCAAAGGTTTTAAAGGTTCTTCTTTCCATTCTTGTTTAATAAATTTTAGCAAACTTATATAAATTAGTTTTTATATCCAATTTAAAGAAAGGCCTATCGCAATACAAGTTGCTCCAAATTGGTTTTTGCGTTAAACGTTTAATTTACTCAACGCTAAGCGCATAAGGCTAAGCGTGTCATCTGGTAGCGGTGATTTGAAAAGCAAAGCCTGTATTTCAAAAGGTTGTTCGTCCCGCTGTCCGCTTTATTTCATGTCCGCTGCCATCCCTTAGGTTTGAGAAAGATTATCAAAGAATTAAATTTGACAAAGGAAACCTTAAAAGCAGAGGTGAACTATGCTGCGATCCAGACTTACGATCTAGAACCTGTAACAGACCTCTGCTTTTTAGTTGAACAAGAACCATATAGAATTTTAGTCTAGCGGACTATTAAGGGATTCAGTTTTATTCAACTTTAGGATTTCCATTTCACTTAACCGTAAAGTTATGAATTATGAACTATTTGTTGGAATAGATATTTCCAAATCAACCATCGATGTTGCTGTTGTTACACAGGCCTGTTTCGACAAGCCCCTTCACCATGTTTTTAAGAACAGCTATGATGGCTTTGGCCTAATGCTGGAATGGCTTTCCATACATGGTATCGCGCCTAAGAAGGTTCTTTTCTGTTGCGAGCATACAGGTATTTATATCTGCCCCATAACCAACTTTATGCATGCAAATGATTTATCTATATGGGTTGAAAACGGGCTGCACATTAAGCGTTCCATTGGACTTAAACGGGGGAAATCTGATAAGGCTGACGCACAGGCAATCGCAAGCTATGCTTTTTCAAATCAGCACAAAGCCCGTCCTTACCTCCTTCCTTCGGCAACAAGCTCAAAACTCAAACACCTGCTGGCACACCGCGAACAGTTGGTAAGACACCAGACCTCTTTTAAATGCACTTGCTCAGAGCTTAAAGGATTTGATAGGGAGAACGCTGGCTATTGCATAGCCGATAGCCAGGAAATGCTTGCCCTTTACGCCGAACGGATAAAAAAGGTAGATATCGAGTTGGCAGCCTTAATAACAGAGGACCAGGAACTAAACGAACAGTTCAGCCTTGTGCAGAGCGTGCATGGGATCGGAAAGCAGACGGCTATGTTTATCCTGATCCATACTGAAGCCTTCGCTGCATTTTCAGACTACAGAAAGTTTGCGAGCTATTGTGGAATAGTCCCATTTCCACATAGCTCGGGGACGAGTATACGAGGGAGAAACCGGGTAAGCAACCTCGCCAATAAAAAACTAAAGGCGTTACTGACCATGTGTGCGCTAAACACGATAAAAAAAGATAACGAATTCAAACGATACTATGATCGAAAAAAAGCTGAGGGAAAAAACGCTATGTGTGTACTGAATGTGATAAAAAATAAGCTACTGAGCAGAGCTTTTGCTGCTGTTAAAAGAGGTACGCCATACCTCCTGGAGCCTGCTGCATAAATCTAAAGTAATGCTTCTCAGAAAAAAAACTTTTTATTTGCATAAACCATAGAATACGGGTTTAAGTGGCGCGGCCAGCATGGCTATTTGGGGCTGCAGGGTGGCAATAGCAAATTTCACAATCCAAACATTCCTACGGAACGAAAAAACATTTCATTTTTTTTTCTACCCATCAGGCGTTCTTACGGAACGAAAAAGGGTAAAATTCTAGTTCACAAACCGTTCCGAAGGAACGCTTCATCGGTAGCCAATCGTACAATTGGCGTTTTCGTTCCGTAGGAACGTTTGGCAGAAGATGTAAAGTTGAGACATAAAAAATGAGAGATCAGCCCTTTTTGGAATACGCGATTTAATTTTCAAAAAAAAACATTTTAATTATCCTTAACAGGCTTTATGCTTAAGTGTTTAGTTAGAAAGCTTTATCGCTTTTTCACAGCCTAAAACTTATCCACATATTGGGTTAAATGCCAAAATTTCCGTATTTTTGATACTTATTGTTTTTAATTAAAATATGAGCGAAGAACAGGATTTAAAGTCAAATTATTCGGCAGATAATATACAGGTTTTAGAAGGTTTAGAAGCGGTGCGTAAGCGCCCTTCAATGTATATAGGTGATACGGGTGTAAAAGGTTTACACCATTTGGTTTACGAGGTTGTAGATAACTCAATTGATGAAGCATTAGCTGGTCATGCAGATACAATCGATGTTAGAATTTTAGAAGGTAACTCCATCAGGGTTGAAGATAACGGTCGGGGTATTCCAACCGGAATTAATACAAAAGAGAATAAATCGGCGCTTGAAATCGTAATGACGGTTTTACACGCGGGTGGTAAATTTGATAAAGATACCTACAAAGTATCGGGCGGTTTGCACGGTGTGGGGGTAAGTTGCGTTAACGCCTTATCTACACATTTAAAAGCAGAAGTTCACCGCGAAGGTAAAATCTGGATGCAGGAATATAACATCGGTAAACCTTTATACGATGTTAAAGAAGTAGGTGAGACCGATAAACGCGGTACCATTGTAACTTTTAGTCCGGATGCGACCATTTTTACGCAAACCACTGAATATAAATACGATACTTTAGCAGGTCGTTTACGTGAGTTGGCTTTCCTGAATAAAGGAATTACTTTAACGTTAACTGATGAGCGTGAAGTTTTAGAAGACGGGAAATTCTTATCAGAAGTATTCCACTCAGAAGGTGGTTTGAAAGAATTTGTTGCCTTTTTAGATGGAACAAGAGCATCTTTCTTACCTGAACCGATTTATATCGAAGGAATTAAGAACGGCATCCCGGTTGAGCTGGCTTTTCAGTACAACGATAGTTATTCAGAAAATGTTCACTCTTATGTGAATAACATTAATACCCACGAGGGTGGAACACACATTGCAGGTTTCCGCAGAGGTTTAACCCGTACTTTAAAAGCTTATGCCGATAAATCGGGTTTATTAAAAAATCTGAAGATGGAAATTACCGGTGATGACTTTAGAGAAGGTTTAACCGCAGTAGTTTCGGTAAAGGTTCAGGAGCCTCAGTTTGAGGGACAAACCAAAACCAAACTGGGTAACAGTGAGGTAATGGGAGCGGTTGATGTTGCGGTTGGTGAAGCATTGGGATACTATCTGGAAGAAAATCCGAAAGAAGCTAAAATGATCATCAACAAGGTAATTTTAGCGGCTACAGCACGTGCAGCGGCGCGTAAGGCACGCGAAATGGTGCAGCGTAAGAGTGTAATGGGCGGATCTGGTTTGCCAGGTAAATTAGCCGATTGCTCAGATAGCGATCCGGAAAGATGTGAAATTTATCTGGTAGAGGGTGACTCGGCGGGTGGTACCGCTAAACAAGGTCGCGATAGAAACATTCAGGCCATTTTACCACTAAAAGGTAAAATCTTGAACGTGGAAAAAGCGATGGAGCACAAAATCTACGAGAACGACGAGATCAAAAATATGTTTACGGCTATCGGTGTGAGTATCGGTACGCCAGAAGACGATAAAGCATTAAACCTGACTAAATTACGCTATCACAAGATCGTAATTATGACGGATGCGGATATTGATGGTTCTCACATTACCACTTTGATTTTAACGTTCTTCTATCGTTATATGAGGGCATTAATCGAAGCCGGTTATGTTTATATTGCATCACCACCGCTTTACCAGGTTAAAAAAGGTAAAGATTTCGAATATTGCTGGAATGATGTACAACGCGATGCAGCTGTACAACGTATTAAAGGTAATGGTAAAGAAGATAGCGTACACATCCAGCGTTACAAAGGTTTGGGTGAGATGAACGCTGAACAACTTTGGGATACTACACTGAATCCTGCTACGCGTACCTTATTACAGGCTACAATCGAAAGTGCAGCAGAATGCGATCATACTTTCTCGATGTTAATGGGCGATGAAGTTGCGCCACGTAGAGAGTTTATTGAGCGTAATGCAAAGTATGCAAAAATTGATGCTTAATCCTTAATCCCCTTAAGGGGACTTTAAAATACGAACCCTCTTCATTTAAATCTTGAAGAGGGTTTTTTGTTTTTTATCATATTAACTTTAAAATTTATATACATAATTTTCTTATGTATGTAAAAATTTATATGTTTGCGATATGGCAGTTAATAATGAATTATTTAAAGGTACTTTACAAACCATTATTTTAAATCTTTTATCAGAAAATGAAAAGATGTATGGTTATGAAATTACTCAAAAAGTAAAATCCATCACGCAGGGCGAATTATTGTTAAAAGAGGGGGCTTTATACCCGGCTTTACATAAACTGGAAGCAGAAGGTTTATTGGAAACAACTACAGAAGTGGTTGAAAACAGGGTAAGGAAATATTATTCCTTATCTAAAGATGGAGAAAAAGAGGTGGTAAATAAATTACAGGAAGCAAAAGATTTTATTGCCCAGCTACAGTTATTGTTAAACTTAAAACCTTCGTTTTAAATGAATCTCAGTAAAGAACAACTGCATCAAATTAAAGCGCTTATCGCACAGAGAGGCTTTAAAGATGTTGATGTACAAATGGAAATTTTGGATCATGTAGCCTCATCAGTAGAAGATAAAATGGACGAAAATCCATTGCTTAGTTTTGATGCTGCGGTAAGTGAAACACATCAGTCATTTGGTGTAATGGGATTCAGTGCCGTTGCCAATGGGATAGCCAATTCAATCCGTGCAAAATATAGCCGCCTGTTTTGGAGGATTTTCTGCTCAGCTTTCGGATATAAATATGTGCTACTGCTGTGTTTCTCCATATTTGGTATTTACAAAATGGAAGGGTTACTTACAAAAGACAACTTTTATATGTTTTTTGTTCTGGCGATGCTTTTAGTGTTTGGAGTTTTGATATTTTCCTACATTAACATTCAGGTTTCTGGTTATAAAAAATATCTGTCTTTTAAGTCTGGAAATTCTTTCCTTAGTCTGTTAGGAGCTGATTTGATTTTTACGAATCTTATCGTGAATAACACACCGTCTGAACTCACTATTTTTTCTATTAATGTACAGCAATTAGTGGTGTCACTTTCTATCATTTTATTTGTACTCTATTTTAATGCTGCTATTAGAACAGCAAGGGCAGGTATAAGGGAAACTAAGTCATTAATGGAGAAATACAAATTGTTATACAGTTAATTATAAAAACAAAGCCATTCCGTTTACGAATGGCTTTGTATCACTATAAACCTTTCAAAATGATCTGGACTATCCAGTACAGATACATTTTAATTAACTAACCATCTCAATGATGAGATTATTTTTAGGCAAGGATTGATTACAGAATGTAATACGATCCAACAGGTGCCAATTCGGTTTGAGGTTTGTCCTCGTATATTTTATTATCATCCAGCATCTGGCAAAGATCGCGTTCAATATTTCTACAGATAGTTGTCGTTGGTGTGTCTGTAGGTTTATTTTCGAATGGATCCTGAAGATGAACCGCCATTTTTTCTACCAATAAAAAGAATGCCGCAATAGCAACGACTAGAGGCACTTCCATGTAGCCAAAATATTCAATTAAGCCAAAAGGCAGTAATACGATGAACAAATGGATCGACATATTGATGTATTTGCTATAAGTAACCGGGAAAACGGTATTTTTTATTCTTTCCGATCCGCCCATATGGTTACATAAAGCCGTAATGGTTTTGTCGATTTCTATCTGCTGGTATTTATTAATCCAGCCTTCCTGTAATGCCTTTTTTAAGTCCATGGCATGTAACTCCAATATCGTTGTCGTTACATTTTTACGTTTTTTAATAAAAGCGATTTCCTCGGCGCACAGGTATTCTTCCAAATCTTTGCGTGCATTAAAACCCCTTAACGATTTACTTAAAGCATAACACCAGGCAATTTGCCTTTTGATGAAACGTTCTTTAAATTGCTCAACCTCATCTAAACCATAAGGATTTTCGACGAAAGACAATATCTGACGTGATAGCGTTCTGGAATCGTTAACGATAGCTCCCCAAAGAATTCTGGCCTCCCACCACCTATCGTAAGCCTGGTTAGACCGAAATGCCAATAGCAGCGAAATGATTGTGCCTAGTAAAGCGGGTACAGCAACAGGAATGGAAATGCGTGTAACATGAAAGTTTTCATATAATACCACAATACCTATAGAGTAGCCAATAACAAACAGGAGTTCTTTTTTGATCTTTCCGAATATATAAGTGAGCGGAATATTATTTCGTAACAGCATAATATAAATTTTAAAATGTGATAATTAAGCGTTTGCTTCTTGCAACTGTGTTTCGTGTATTTTTGTGTCAATTAAGTTTTCGCTTGCATGAACGGTCAACGTGTTTAATTGAATTACTTCACAGCCGGCACGTTCTGTTAATATTTTAGGGTCGATACTATATTTATTGATCGGCGTAAAATTGTATTCTTTTAAGTAGGCAATACGTTCTACATCAAAGGCTTCGATAAAGTTTTTGAAAGCCGCTACCGTACTTCCATAAAAATATTCGATCCCGATAGTATTGATCTGTGTAGGGTATTTTGCCTTGGCCTGATTGATCTGCTGATAAAATTCGTCGCTAACATTTTCGTAATCACGGCTGCGGCGACTCAACATTAACATATCAGTTATCGAATCGGATAGTTTAAAGGCGTGAACAAAAATGATGTTTACGCTTTCGTTTTTTTGATGTTGAACAAGCGCATCAATAATTTTAACGCTTTCTAATTTAAAGTCGGTTGGTACTAATACTGTTTTCATCGCTATATCTTGTTTAAATGAATTGAAAAATTATTTATACAAGTTTAGCCTGATGTTATTATAGCGAAATAAGAGCGAGATTAGAATGAGATTAGAGTGTACTCCTTTTTTGAATAATCAATGGTTAACTGTATAAATTGGTTAAGCGGTTAATTGTACCTCTCGTTTAATTACAGTTAACCAGGTAAACGGTTTAAACAATTAACCTGTTACAGGTAATAAAACCTTAATCTCTGAGCCAATGCCTTCCTGCGATTTAATAGCGATACTACCTCTGTGTAAACGGATAATATTTAAAGAAAGTGGTAAGCCAACGCCGTAGCCCTTAAAATCGTTGGTGTTAGATGCACGGTAAAAGGGTTCGAATATATGCTGGATATCTGACTGCGGTATTCCAATCCCTCTGTCTGTTACAGCAATCGAAAGCATATTGGCATTACTTTCGATACTAATGTTTACCAGATTTTCATTTGAGTATTTACAGGCATTGTTTACAATATTGCTGATGGCAAGTTTGATCAGGTTTTTGTTGACCCGAAGTGTTAGTAATTCTTCATCGTCAGGGAGTTTGGTAAAATCGATTTCTATTTTACTGTTGGGGTGTACCTGGTTAACCGATTCTTTAATTTCCCATAACAGTTCGTCCATCCGTACCTCTTCCCAGGGTTGGTTTTTCCCATTAAAGCCCGATTGTGCCAGGCCCAGTAAACTGGTTAAGATATGTTCTAATCTTTCTGCCTCATCTTTAATTTTCGCTAAAGCTTTTTCCTGTTTTGCGGTATCTTCGATGGTTTTCATCGCCAGTTCAACCTCCCCGCTAATAATGGTTAAAGGTGTTCTTAATTCGTGTGAAGCATTGCTGATAAAGTTATTCTGCGTTTCGAAAGCTGTTTCCAAACGGTTAAGCATGTTGTTAAAGGTTTGGGCCAATTGCGACATTTCATCATTCCCTTCTTTAACATCTAATCTCAGGTGTAGATTTTCTGCTTTTATTTTTTTAACACTCTTAATTACATTTCTTAACGGCATTAACATGTAATTAGAAAATTTCCAGCCAACCACAAAAGATAAAATAACAGAAAGGAAAAAACCGATAATCAAGATTCGTTGCAGGTCTTTTAGCTCCCGAAAGCCAAAGGGGTCGTTTGCCGAAACAATTACGATATATCCTTTACTTGGGTTTTTAAAGAATTTGCCAGCATAAAAGTGATTCTCCACACGATAACGTGCTACATATCCGGCATTTATGCGGTTGTAAAAACTAGCTGGTAACTCTCGGTCCAGTTTATTAGTTGGTTTTCCAGCTTCTATGATGTACTCTTTTTCTGAAGGCAGACGTTCAAGGTATTGATTACGCATTTTAGCATACACCTTATTGTTCTCGTCTTCGTACAATTTAATCTGCGCAGCAATATTAACCCTGGCTTCTAAACGTTTATAAAAATCTTCAAAGGCAAAGTCGTTAGAAAAATACCAGACAAAACCACTTAACAGGGAGATAATAATTGCCGATAAAATGGCGAAAAGTAAAGTGATTTTTTTGGCAATCTGCATTATTTATCTTTTAATATATAGCCCAGGCCTACTGCGGTATGGATAAGCTTTTGATCGGCGTTTTTATCTATTTTTTTGCGAAGATAATTAACATAAACATCAACCACATTGGTGCCGAGGTTAAAATCGATATCCCAAACGTTTTCTAAAATATCTATCCGGGATAAAATTTTAGATTTATTTTTTGCCATGTATTCGAGTAAGCGATATTCTGTTGCAGTCAGTACAATTTCCTGTTGATTGCGCTTGACCGTTTTCGCGCTTAAATTTAGCTGGAGATCTGCAATGGAAATGATCTGATCTTGTGAAACTACCCCATGATATCGCCTCAGCAGCATTCTGATCCTTGCAAAAAGCTCAGCAAATTTAAATGGCTTGATTAAATAATCATCTGCACCATTATCCAGTCCGTTTACCACATTTTCGGTAGTACCTAATGCGGTAAGCATAATAATAGGTGTATTTGGTTTTTGTTCTTTAATGATTTTGCAGAGCTCCAGTCCATTTATTCCAGGTAGCATGATATCGAGAATAATCAGGTCGAACTGATTTTCTAAAGCCATCTGCTTCCCGATTAAGCCATCAGGAGCTATACTCACCGTAAAGCCTTCGTCGCTTAAACCTCTCGAAATTACAGATACAACGCTCGGTTCATCTTCTACAAGTAATAAATTCATTTGCTGGCAAGTAATCTAAAAAATAGGGAATTACAAAATCTTAATTGCTGCTTAGTCGGTTTTTAATGTTTTTTTAACGTAAAGCCGACACAATTGTTTGGATTACTACAAATTATGGCAAAAAAAAGCCTCCCAAGCGAGAGGCTGTAAATAATTTTAACTAGTCTTAGACTATGTTCACAATGACAATACTCCGTGCTTTCCGTGGCTCCGTGGCAAATAGTTGTGCTCGGATCGATTAAACTCCCTTTTCTGATTTTTCTTTCAGAAATTTTAGCCCATCTTCAAAATCCTTGCCGATCATTTTATCCATACTCACAAACACACACATCCACTTACTGATCAGGTTATTTTCTCCACTCATTGTCCAGGTTACCTTATTGCTGCTTCCCTCAGGTTGAATGTCGAATTTGGTGTCTGCTAAACTTTCAAAAGGTTCGATAAATTTTAATTCAATATCTACCTGTTTGTTAGGTGCTACACTTTTTATTTTCATGTAGCCACTTCCTGTTTCCTTACCTTTCCATTCGTAGATATGCCCAGGTTCGCCAGCAACCCCACCATAGGTCGTTTTAGCTGTAGGCTCCATTTTTGCCCATGGATTCCATTTGTAGAATTCTTTAAAGTCCGCCACGTTTTTGTAAATCACACTGTCTGGAGCATTGATTACTGTAGACCTGGTAACGGTATAACTTTTAGGCAAGAAAAAGCCACCTACAATAATGATTATTGCCAATACGACAATAATGCCAAGTAAGATTTTTAGGAATTTCATAATTTGATTTTAGTTTGGTTAACTAAATTTATAAAGAAAGCAGTTGAAATCAAAGTAAAAAAACTTAAACAATTTTAATCTTCGGTTGCGGTGCATTGATTTTGAAATGCATTAAATCGGCAATAGATTGTGCTTTTTGTTTGATCAGATCTGCATTAGCTCCCGCAAAAAGATCATTAACGGTTTGGAAGAATAGATTTTTCCAGGTTTCGAAGGCTTCAGTTTGTAGTGGTGTTTGCTCATTTAGTGTAAAATGGGTAAGCATAGGATTACCTTTATAAGTGGCCTTTCCAAAGAGAATGCTTTCCCAGAAATCGTACATTTTTGGTAGGTGGTGCGACCAGTCTACTTTGGCAACATCGGTAAATATTGGCCCAATATGTTTGTTAAGGGCTACATTTTTATAAAACGTATCCACTAAAAGCATAATATCATTCCTGTCACTGATGTCGTTCTTCATTACCTTGTATTATTTATAAAGCCTGAGGATCATTTTCCTGTAATCAATAACGGCTTTATATTGCATTAATATATCTCCGCCAATAATACTTATAATAGGTGGGTGGCCAAACTGTTGATACGTTTCGCTAACCGATTGCAGATCAAAAGCCACTGTTTCGTAGTTTTTGAGCTTTAACGGTCCGATTTTTAGTTCAGGGATCGTTGCCTGGATGGTAGTGGTGGTGGTAAAAAGGGTAGCTGCATTAATTTCGTCTGATACCTGTAGGGTTTCAGAGAGGTGTTGCTCAATTAACGATTTATCGAATACACTACGTGAGGCACCAGTATCTAAAACTGCAAAATGTTTTTCCTTAAAAACAACAACTTCCACCAAAAGGTGGAAGCCGTCATCTTGTAAGTTGATCAGTTTTAGTGGGATTGAAATTGATCTCATTATTTATTGCTGTCTACTGTCCTTCGATTAAACTCAGGATGACAATTTATTTAAGTGAAAAAAAGCCCCGGATTACAAAAATACACGGATGATAAATCTATTCCGTGCTTCTGTGTTTACGTGGCAAAAAAATCTTTTATCTTTCTGTGGCAAAAAATAAAGTATGTTGGTGTTAAACCAACTTCATTTCTGCCAGTACACTGTTCATATTCCTTACCGCATCGGCACTTTTGTTAAATGCAGCCTGCTCATCATCGGTTAATTTAAAATCGATGATTTTTTCCCATCCATTACGGCCAATAATTACCGGTACACCTAAACAGATATCTTCCTGTCCGTATTCTCCTTCGAGGGAAACACAGCAGGTAAATAATTTTTTCTCATCACGTAAAATCGCTTCAACCAGTGCAGCACCTGCAGCACCTGGTGCGTACCAGGCAGAAGTGCCAATTAAACCTGTTAAAGTAGCACCACCAACCATCGTATCTGCTGCAACTTTATCCAGCGTAGCTTTATCCAGTAAATTACTTACTGGTAAACTTTGGTACGTAGCTAAACGGGTTAAAGGAATCATCGTGGTATCGCCATGGCCTCCAATCACAAAGCCCTGTAAATCGTTTGGATTGCAATTTAAAGCTTGCGATAAATAAAATTTGAAACGGGAGCTATCTAAGGTTCCACCCATGCCGATAATGCGGTTTTTAGGCAGACCTAATGATTTTAAAGCTAAATAGGTCATCGTATCCATCGGATTACTAATCACGATGAAAATGGCTTCAGGAGAGAATTTTAAAATATTTTCGGCAACACCTTTAACAATACCAGCATTAATACCTATGAGTTCTTCTCTGGTCATCCCTGGTTTACGGGGCAAGCCTGAAGTAATTACCACGACATCAGAACCAGCAGTTTTGCTGTAATCGCCTGTTACACCGGTAATTTTGGTGTCGAAACCCAAAAGGGTTGCAGTTTGCATCATGTCGATTGCCTTGCCTTCGGCAAAACCCTCTTTAATATCTAACAGGACAAGTTCGTTCGCCAATTCTTTGCGGGCAATATTATCTGCACAAGTGGCACCAACTGCGCCTGCGCCAACAACCGTTACTTTCATATATTTTATTTTAATGGTTTGCGTATCGTTAAATATTTAATCGAAGGTAGAAATAAATATAAGGTTTAAAAATCCTTTTCAAAACTTTATAATTTGATGATGGTTTACTTAATAAGTTCAAAAGCAGAAGCATAAAAGTAAAGGCCAATTATGGAAAACAAACCCATTTCAAATATCGATTATAAAGCCTTTGAAGGTAAATGGTATTCATTATATTCCATCCCAACATTATTGGATAAACATTGGAAACAAACTACCGAAACCTACACGCTGGCCGACAACGATCATTTTGATGTTTATACTACTTATCACAAAGAAGGAAAACCTGAAGAAAAGTCGATCACTTCCAAACTGTTTTTCGATGAAGAAAAGCATGATGGTGATATGAAGGCACAATTTTTATGGCCTTTTAAAATCGGTTACTGGATTATCGAACTGGCTGACGATTATAGTTATGTGGTTGTAGGTCATCCCGATGAAAAGTACCTGTTTATTATGGCACGCGAACCCAAGATGGAGGCCGATTTATTGGTGCACATCATCGAAAGGTGCAGGCAGAAGGGGTATGACGTAAGTGAGTTGGTGAGTCAGGAGCATTTTTAAAAATTTCCTGTCATTCTGAGGGGGTAATTTATGGTGTAAAAATCAATAGGAATGACAGATTTTTTTTTTGGCAAATGGCAGTCTGCAAGATATCGTAATTGCGAGGAAGGCTTTTCGTTTCTCCTTGCAATAAAGAGCTTTCTATTGGATTCTGTTAATGATAGCTTAGTCAAGAATCCCATCGCTCAATTATAAAACCGGTTTGGAAAGCAGTTACAGTGAAATGTGGGTTATTACAGTCCCGCTATACGCTTTATCCCGATAGAAAAAATCGGGATGTTCGCTCCTATCGGGTTTATTTACTGTGGATAGGAGCACAGACTGCCCAACCTAAACCCGACCGTAGCGGTATGCTGATTTTTCATCAGCAGAAGCGGGGGCGGGACTGAAAAGAGCGATGAAAAACCGAACCCCACATTTCCCAAAAAAAAACTTTTGAAGTTATTATGCCTTTTTTTCTGATTGGGAAAGCAATCGCAGTGCCGATTAGGACGGAATATATTTTCTTATTTTCCACCATATTTTGTTGATAAAATCTGACAAAAGCACCTGCCAAAATTCCTATTTTTGAAGAACCGTTATTATTCTGAAACGGTTAATTCTTTAAGCACAATATGTATTTAATTTTTGATACTGAAACCACTGGTTTGCCTCGTAATTATAACGCACCCATTACCGATACGGATAACTGGCCACGTTGTATACAAATTGCATGGCAACTGCACGATGAGATGGGGAGATTGGTTGAGCATCAGGATTATCTGGTTAAACCAGAGGGATTTAATATTCCGTACGATGCAGAGCGGATTCATGGTATTTCTACCGAACTGGCTACCGAACAGGGTATTGGTTTCGACGAGATGCTGGCGAAGTTTAACGAAGTTTTAAACAAGGCCAAATTTATTGTAGGCCAGAATGTGGGCTTCGATGTGAACATTATGGGCTGTGAGTTCCACCGTTTTGGTGTAGCCAACCGTTTGGCAGAGATGCCCGTTTTGGATACCTGTACTGAGGTTACCGCACAGCTTTTACAATTACCAGGAGGTAGGGGTGGAAGGTTTAAACTGCCAACCTTAACCGAGTTACATTCTTATTTGTTTGGCGTTCCATTTAACGAAGCCCACAATGCAACTGCCGATGTGGAAGCAACTACACGTTGTTTCCTGGAATTGGTAAAAAGAGAGGTTTTTAAAAAAGAAGAATTACAGGTTGATGTAGAATATTTCCCTCGTTTTAGAGAGGTAAACCCAGCTACCATTGAAGGTGTTGGATTAAAACACATCAATTTAAAGGCAGCTTCTGATGAAATCCGCAAACGTTTACAAAAAGCCGAAGGCGGCGGAATTTCGAAGCAGGAACTTGCCGGGAACAAACAGGAACTGGCAGCAGCAACTTTTGTACATTTACATAACCATACCCAGTTTTCGGTACTGCAAAGTACCATCAGTATCCCCGATCTGGTAAAAGCTGCGGCAGCACAAAAAATGCCTGCAGTAGCCATGACCGATCATGCGAACATGATGGGGGCTTTTCATTTTGTAAACAATGTTTTAAACCACAACAAAGCCGCCGAAGCGAAAAATGCTGCCGCAATTGAGGCGGGCGAACGTCCAACTGAAGTGGTAATGACGCCGATTGTTGGAGTAGAATTTTTTGTTTGTAATAATCACTTAGACCGGACCGCTAAAGACAACGGTTACCAGATGGTACTGTTGGCGAAAAATAAAAAAGGCTATCATAATTTAGCTAAAATGTCTTCTATCGCTTATACCAAAGGTTTTTATTACGTTCCACGTATTGATAGGGAAGTAATTGAACAGTATAAAGATGATATTATTGTTTTATCGGGTAACCTTTCCGGGGAGATTTCGAATAAAATTTTAAACATGGGCGAGAGCCAGGCTGAAGAAGCGCTGATCTGGTGGAAAAACATGTTTGGCGATGATTTCTATGTGGAGGTGATGCGTCACAATCAGGAAGATGAAGACCGTGTAAACGAATCGTTGATTGCATTGGCTCGTAAACATGCTGTTAAATTGGTCGCCACCAATAATACCTATTACATTAACAAAAAGGATGCGAATGCCCACGATATTTTGCTTTGTGTAAAAGATGGCGAAAAACAGGCCACACCAATTGGCCGTGGCCGTGGTTACCGTTATGGTTTGCCCAATCAGGAATATTATTTCAAATCTGGCGATGAAATGAAATCGCTTTTTGCCGATTTGCCAGAGGCGATTGTCAATATAAAAGAAATTGTAGATAAGATCGAAATCTACAAACTTGCCCGTGAAGTACTCTTACCTAAATTCGATATTCCTGAAGAGTTTTTGGTTGCTGAGGACGAAGCCGACGGTGGAAAACGTGGGGAGAATAAATTTTTACGTCACCTTACTTACGAGGGTGCCAAGAAACGTTATGGTGTATTAACCCCTGAAGTTACCGAACGTTTAGATTTCGAATTACAAACCATTGAGAAAACCGGTTATCCGGGTTATTTCTTAATTGTACAGGATTTTATTGCCGAAGCCCGTCGCAGGGATGTTTCGGTAGGCCCTGGCCGTGGCTCTGCAGCCGGATCGGTAGTGGCTTATTGTTTGTGGATTACGAATATCGATCCCATTAAGTACGATCTCCTTTTTGAGCGTTTCTTAAATCCCGATCGTGTATCCATGCCCGATATTGATATCGATTTTGACGATGAGGGCCGTGGCCGTGTAATGGAATATGTAATTGGCAAATATGGCTCCAGCCAGGTGGCACAAATTATCACTTATGGAACCATGGCCGCCAAATCTTCTATCCGAGATACAGCAAGGGTGTTGGATTTGCCGCTTTTTGAAGCAGATAAGATTGCCAAGCTGATTCCGAACATGAAGCTCGCCAAAATCTTTACGCTGGATGAGAAAACACTAAAAGAAGCTTTGCGTCCTGATGAATATGAACGCGTTGTTGAATTGAAAAACCTTGGAGGCTTAAAAGATTTGAGTGCCGAAACCATTCAACAGGCACAGATTTTAGAAGGCTCTTTGCGGAATACCGGTATCCATGCCTGCGGGGTGATTATTACGCCAAGCGATATTACCAATTTCGTTCCTGTTTCTACAGCAAAAGACTCTGATTTATATGTTACCCAATTTGATAACTCGGTTGTAGAAAGCGCGGGTTTATTAAAAATGGACTTTTTGGGTTTAAAAACCCTTACCCTGATTAAAGATACCGTAAAACTGGTTAAAAAACGCTTTGGTATCGATCTCGATCCGGATAACTTTCCCATCGATGATGTTTTAACCTACGAGCTTTTCCAGCGGGGTGAAACCATCGGGATTTTCCAGTACGAGAGTCCGGGTATGCAGAAATACATGAAGGAGCTGAAACCAACGGTTTTCGACGATTTAATTGCGATGAACGCATTATATCGCCCAGGACCAATGGAGTACATTCCGAGTTTCGTTCGCCGTAAAAATGGCGAAGAAGAAATTAAGTACGATTTAGATGCCTGCGAAGAGTATTTGAAAGAAACCTACGGAATTACCGTTTACCAGGAGCAGGTAATGCTTTTATCGCAGAAACTGGCTGGATTTACCAAAGGTGAGGCCGACGTGCTGCGTAAGGCGATGGGTAAGAAACAGAAAGACGTTCTGGATAAAATGAAACCAAAGTTTGTGAAACAAGCGGCCGAAAAAGGTCATGATGCCACAACTTTAGAAAAAATATGGAAAGATTGGGAAGCTTTTGCATCCTACGCTTTTAACAAATCGCACTCTACCTGTTATGCATGGATTGCCTATCAAACAGCTTATTTAAAAGCACATTATCCTGCTGAATATATGGCTGCGGTACTGTCGAACAATATGAGTGATATTAAACAGGTAGCCTTCTTTATGGAAGAATGTCGCCAGATGAGCGTTACGGTATTGGGACCTGATGTGAACGAATCTGATCTCAAATTCTCGGTAAATGCCAAAGGCGAGGTTCGTTTTGGAATGTCGGCAGTAAAAGGTGTGGGTGAAAAGGCGGTAGAAAGTATTATTGAAGAAAGATTAGCAAATGGGCCTTATGGTAATGTATATGATTTTGCTAAACGTTCCAATACCCGTATTGTAAATAAAAAAGCTTACGAGAGTTTTGTTTATAGCGGCGCTTTCGATGCATTTGGAGGTCATAGGGCACAGTATTTTTATATCGGCCCGAACGATAAAATGAATGGCATTGAAAAGATTATTAAATATGCCAACGATTTTCAGAACAATGAAAGTACCTCACAAGCTTCCTTGTTCGGGGGGTCTAAAGCTGATCTGATTTTAGAACCAAGTTTGCCGGTTTCGCCTGAATGGGCATTAATGGACAGGTTAAAATACGAAAAGGATGCGATTGGGATTTTCCTTTCCGGTCACCCTCTGGATAATTATAAACTCGAACTCGATAAATTCTGTACCCATGGGGTTAAACAGCTAAGCATCATCAATAAGGTGCGTATGGGCGATAACAATGAAGATATATTGGCTGAATTCGAAAAACTAAAAAACCGTGAGCTTTGTGTAGGTGGACTTGTAGTCACCGCATCGCAAAGGATTACCAAAACAGGTAAGCCATTTGGTACTTTTGTTTTCGAAGATTACGACGATGCCAGTGAAATGGCCTTGTTCGGCGAAGATTTTTTAAAGTTTAAATCGTTTTTAACAGAAGGATATTTCTTACAGATCAGAGGTAGGGTAGGCGAGCGTTTCGGTAAAGCCGGTGATTGGGAATTTAAAATCACAGCAATTAACCTAATGTCTGAGCTGAGGGATAAATTAGCTAAAAGTTTAACGATCCAGGTGCCGATTGAGCGGGTTAACGATCAGCTGATGCGCGAGATTGAAGCCATACTAGCAGACAATAAGGCAAACTCTGAGCAGCAAAACTGCCAACTTAACTTCGCTATTTTTGATCGGGAAAAGGAGATTATGCTGGATATGCCTTCCAAAAACCTTAAAATAAATCCAAGCAATAAGTTTTTAGAACAATTACTCGGGCTTAATGTTGTAAATTACAAGCTGAACTAAGCGATACGCGTTTGGCGCCGAGCGTTTAGCCCATCTAACGCAAAACGCAATACGCCCACCGCTTTCCGCATTTACCAAAATAATGTCAAATTGACATTGCGGATGGGTTGGCATTACAATTGAATACATATATTTGAACATAAAAAAAATAATTATGGCATTAGAAATCACAGATGCAAACTTCGAGGAGCTTGTATTAAAATCAGATAAACCCGTATTAGTAGATTTTTGGGCAGAATGGTGTGGCCCTTGTCGCATGGTTGGTCCAGTAGTAGAAGAAATCGCAAAAGAGTATGATGGTAAAGCGGTAGTTGGAAAAGTAAACGTTGATAACAACCCTCAAATTTCAATGCAGTTTGGTATCCGTAACATCCCAGCTTTATTATACTTTAAAGATGGTCAGGTTGTAGACAAACAAGTTGGTGCTGTTCCAAAATCAGTATTAGCAGAAAAATTAAACAAGCAATTAGTTTAAATAAAGGTTGAAGGTAAAAGGTAGAGGGTTTAAGGTAAACGCAAAATCTTCAAAACTTCACTAATAATATTACAAAAACCCAGGTTCATTTGATGGATTTGGGTTTTTTATTGCAAACATAATTTTGTTTCTTTAATAAAAAACTAACAATCATGTCTATTAACTTATTTAACAATAAAACTTTAGGTATTTTATTGGCAGGTATAACACTAAACTGTGCAAATGTTGCATGTGTATCGGCGCAGAATCCTGTTGAAACCAACGAACCATCAGCAGATTATAAGCCTGCATTTGCCGGGCAGACCAGAATTGCAGGTGTAAAGACGAAAACCCCTCTTGATATTAAGATTATTAATGAAAAGCTGGAAAATCCATGGGCCATTTCGGTTCTTCCAAACGGAGGTTTCCTAATTACCCAAAAGCAGGGTACCATGGTGATTCTTACGCCAGATGGAAAATTAAGTAAAAAGATAACCGGTTTGCCAAAGGTAGATCCATCTGGCCAGGGTGGTTTATTAGATGTAACCTTAGATCCTAACTTTGCTAAAAACAGAATGATTTACTGGGCTTATTCAGAGCCTCAGGATAAAGGCGTTTTATTGGCCATTGCAAAAGGTAAATTGGCAGCTAACGAAACGACCATTGAAAACCAAAGCATTATTTACCGCGCTACACCAGCTTATGGCGGTAAACTGCAATACGGTTCGAGAATTGTTTTCGATAAAAATGGCAATTTATTTGTAAGTACAGGTGAACGTTCTGGTAGTGATATCCGAATCCAGGCACAATATTTAAACTCTTCTTTGGGTAAAATCCTGCACCTTACTACTGATGGAAAAGCGGTGGCCAACGGCCCGTTTGCAGGCAAGGCAGATGCAAAACCAGAAATTTATGCCTATGGATTACGCAATCCTGATGGTTTGGCTATTAATCCATTAACCGGAGATTTATGGGAAGCAGAATTTGGACCAAAAGGAGGTGATGAAGTAAATATCATTAAACCGGGCAAAAATTATGGCTGGCCAATCATCACCTACGGAACAGAATATAGTGGTAAAAAAGTGGGCGACGGTATTCAGCAAAAAGAAGGGATGGAGCAACCCGTTTACTACTGGAATCCAAGCATTTCGCCAGGTTGTATTGCTTTTTACAACAGCAGCAGCATTGCCGAATGGAAAGGGAATTTATTTGTAGGTGGTTTGGGCGGATCGCACATTATCCGGTTAGTAATAAAAGATGATAAAATTGTTGGCGAAGAGCGTTTGCTGGAAGGCAAAGGCGAACGTTTCCGCGATATGGTAGAGGGTAAAGACGGAGCGCTTTATTCAGTAACCGATAATGGCCACTTGTTTAGAATAGCGAAGAAGTAAGTTAAGTAATTATAAAATATAGATCCCGAGTTCATTTATGGAGCTCGGGATTTTTTATTTTAAGCTCATTGTTCGTTGTTTTTTGAAAAAGTGGGGTTCTGCTTTTCATGGCATTTTCAGTCCCGCTGTCCGTTTTAGTCCCGATTTTCAATCGGGAGCTGCCACTACCATCGGGTTTATTCACCACGGCTAGCAGCACAATCGGTGCCACCTAAACCCGACCGTAGCGAGATGCCGATTTTTTTAATCGGCAGAAGCGGGGGCGGGATTGTACAGACCTAAATGTTGCTGTTGCTTTCCAAATCACTTCAAAAAATGACACGTGATATCTCTTTTTTTAACCATTTGACCGAAACGTAACTTCCAAACTATACTTATCGATAAAATATATTTTTTCCATCCAAACCTGATAAGTTTTTAAGAATTTTTAATAAATCTTTTATTAGCTTTACCATATGCAGGCTGTAAACTATGAAAACGAAACAAGCTATGGTAATTTAGAATTGCTTGCACAGCAAGTAGTAGAAGGTTTTATTACCGGACTGCATAAAAGTCCGTTTCATGGCTTTTCGGTCGAATTTGCCGAACACCGTCAGTATAATAATGGCGATAATGTTAAAAATATCGACTGGAAATTATACGCCAAAACGGATAAACTTTACAGTAAACGTTTCGAAGAAGAAACCAATTTGCGTTGTCAGTTTGTGATTGATGTTTCCTCATCAATGTACTTCCCCGAACCCAAAAATAATAAACTGATTTTCTCCATACAGGCAACTGCATCATTAATGTACCTGCTGAAGAAACAGCGCGATGCCTTTGGTTTAAGCTTATTTACGGATGAAATATTGTTGAATTCGCCGGCAAAGTCGACTACGGTACACCAGAAATATTTATTTACACAATTAGAAGACCTGCTGCACAAACCTAAGGTAAATGCGCAGACAAATTTAAGCGAAGCTTTGCATCAGGTTGCCGAATTAATTCATAAACGCTCTTTGGTTATTATTTTTAGCGATTTATTTAATACGCAGACCAGTACAGCTAAAACGGATGAATTTTTTGATGCCCTGCAGCATTTAAAATTTAACAAACACGAAGTGGTGGTTTTTAACGTGGTGGATAAATCAAAAGAAGTTGATTTCAATTTTGAGAACCGCCCATACCAGTTTATCGATATGGAAACCGGCGAAACGATTAAAGTGCACACCAATCAGGTAAAGGAAAATTATACTGCGGCGGTTTCTACTTACCGGCAGCAGATTGCACTAAAATGTGCCCAATATAAAATCGACTTAATTGATGCCGATATGAATGATGGCTTTTATCCGGTCCTTCAGTCTTATTTAATCAAACGGCAGAAATTAGGCTAAAATTTTGATGCAAACAACACCGGTTCAGTGCTGTTTAATAAAACGATTTAAATTTTAAACTCCCTAATATGTTAGAAAAAGGCGCTATAGCACCAGATTTCGAATTGAATGCTACTCCCGATCAGAAAATAAAACTTCAAGATTTTAAAGGTAAAAACGTTATCCTGGCTTTTTATCCTGCCGACTGGAGCCCGGTATGCAGCGACCAAATGGCACTTTATAACGAGATGTTAAAATATTTTAATAAGTATGATGCCCAGATTTTCGGTGTTTCTGTCGACAGCGTTTGGTGCCACCTCGCTTTCGAAGAAAATAGAAAATTGCATTTCCCCTTATTGGCCGATTTTGAACCAAAAGGCGCCGTGTCAAAAGCTTATGGTGTGTATGATGAAGAACTTGGCGAAAGTAAAAGGGCACTTTTTGTGATTGATAAAGAAGGGAAAATTGCCTGGAGTTATTTATCGCCAATAGCCGTTAATCCTGGTGCTGACGGAATTTTAGAAGCATTAGAGGAATTAGATAAGAAATAAGTTATGAGTACTTTAAAACCTGAAATCAATAATCAAGATCATGTCCAGGGCGATGATTCGGCTAGTGTAACCATTGTGGAGTTTGGCGATTATCAATGCCCTTATTGCGGCAATGCCTATCCGATTATGAAGGAAATTGAGGAAACATTTGGCCATCAGATCAGATTCATCTTCCGGCATTTTCCCTTGGCAAATGCCCATGAATTTGCGTTTCCAGGGGCCATTGCTGCAGAAGCGGCAGGTTTGCAAGGTAAGTTTTGGGAAATGCACGATGCACTCTACGAAAATCAATACCGCCTGGATGGTGAGCTGTTCGACGAATTGGCTGAAACCATTGGTTTAGATTTGGAGCTGTTTCAGCAAGACAGCACTTCAGAAGAGATTAAACGAAAAATAGAAGATGATTTTGATAGTGGTGTACGGAGTGGTGTAAATGGAACGCCTTCTTTTTACGTAAACGGGACTAAATTTGACGGGGGTGCAACAGACCTTTACCAGATGCTTAAAGAAAGTGCTGAATAACTTGCCAAAGAAGTCAATTTTGTTGGCAACAGGCTATTTAAACTTGATTTCTTCTAAAACAAAAAACCTCATGTATTTTGCAATACATGAGGTATCAGATAAGGGTAACCGGAAAACTAAAAAACTAATTATGAGTTTTTAGAATTTAACAAAATTGAAATCGCTTCGTGTTTTGTTATTTCAAAGGTGCACTTCATTTATGAAGTTTTAGTGAAGAAAACCTCACCTTATCGCAGTTGCAATACTTATGTTACAACTGAAAATAAATATAAAAGCGGTTGCATCATAAATATAAAATTGTCATCCTGAGCCTGTCGAAGGGTTTGTTTAAATGACTTGTAAAGCATTTCCATTACTTTCCTGAATCAACGTGACAAATTGGAAAGGGAAATCACAAATATGATACAGCCTCTTTCTGACGATTAGGTTCATTACTTTTTCGAATACATCTCTTGTAGCTGCGCTAATGCCGCTACCAATTTATCCTCATCACCTGCTAAACAATAATATTTAATTCCATTTTTATCGTTATCAGGCTCATCTTCACGTTTGTCGAAAACCGGATAGATTGATTTAATTTTGTTGCTGGTTTGTTCCGGACTAACTTTGAATCCTTTCCAGGCGGTTAATTGTGATTTGCTGGTGGTTTCTTCTTTGGCATGATCTGAACTGGCAAAGGTTTTTCCAACGGTAAAAACCCCGTAATTCATTTCCTCATCAATGGAAAATGAATTTGCTGTAATGGTAAATGTAGTTTCAATACCCTTACGTAAAATGTGATCGGTTCCGCCGATGGCTTTTGCCAGCAGTTGATTGATGGTTTTAACGATTTCGGCCTTTGTTTGTGCGTAGCCGCTGAGTGTGGCAGCCAGCAGGAAGACCAGTGTGAGTGTTGTTTTCATAATTCTTTAAGGTTAAATATTTGTGTGTATCTAAATTTAAAGAATTATTTTATTAAAACTAAAAGAGCAGGCTCAAGCCTGCTCTTTTTTGCGCTTAAATTTTAGATGTTGTCTTGCTGTCCCGAAGCTTTGGGATCAGCATCTTTTTGTCTAAGACCCTGAAATAAATTTACTCCGTAGCTTTTCGCTGCGCTACAGGTCAGGGTGACGTCTTGGATTAATTACTCGCGACGAATGATATTACAAATTACCCCTCAATTCCTGCTCACGCTCTAAGGATTCAAATAAAGCTTTAAAGTTGCCCGCACCAAAACTTTGTGCGCCTTTACGCTGAATAACCTCGAAGAAAAGGGTAGGACGGTCTTCAACTGGTTTAGTGAAAATTTGCAATAAATACCCTTCTTCATCACAATCGACTAAAATGCCAAGGCTTTCTAATAAGGCTATTTCTTCATCAATTTTGCCTACACGTTGTGGCATCATATCGTAATAAGCTTCTGGTGGCGCACTTAAAAACTCCACACCACGCGCTTTCAGTTCTTTAACCGTTTTAACAATATCTTTAGTGGCTACAGCAATATGCTGAACACCTTCACCTTCGTAATATTCCAGGTATTCTTCAATCTGCGATTTCTTTTTGCCTTCGGCAGGTTCATTAATCGGGAATTTCGAATAGCCATTTCCGTTACTCATCACCTTACTCATCAAAGCCGAATATTCAGTGTTAATCTGCTTATCATCAAAAGATAAAATGTTAACAAAACCCATTACGTCTTCGTACCATTGTACGGCTTCATTCATGCGGTTCCAGCCTACATTACCCACACAATGGTCGATATATAAAAGCCCAGCATCAGCAGGTTGATAATCGCTTTCCCATACCCGGTAACCTGGCATAAAAGTTCCATTATAATTTTTACGCTCAATAAACATGTGTACTGTTTCGCCATAAGTGTAAATACCACTCATTTTAAGCTCTCCGTTTTCATCCGTTAAGGTTTGAGGGGCCAGATAGGGTTTTGCACCACGTTTTGTGGTTTCTTCAAAGGCACTGTAAGCATCGTCTACCCAAAGGGCCAATACTTTTACACCATCGCCATGTTTTTTTACATGCTCTGCTATTGGATGATCTGATTTTAATGCCGTCGTTAAAATCAGTCTGATTTTTCCTTGTTGCAACACGTAGGATGAACGATCACGAACGCCTGTTTCAGGTCCGGCATAAGCCAAACTTTGAAATCCAAATGCCGTTTTGTAGTAGTGTGCTGCTTGTTTGGCATTACCTACGTAAAATTCGATATAATCTGTTCCGTTAATAGGCAGAAAATCTGGTGCTTTTGATATTTTTTCTGCAAATGTTTGTGTTTCCATTGTTGTTATTATTAAGTCCGAGGTCGGAGGTCCGAAGTCGGATGTGCTATTGTTTTAAATATTGGATGATTGCTTATTTATCTGCTCTTTATCTTCGGGCTCCGGTCTCCCGACTTCCTACTAATTTAAATGTTGAATGATTGCTTATTTATCTACTCTTTATCTTCGGACCCCGGTCTCCCGACTTCCGACTCGTTTAAATGTTAGATGATTGCTTATTTATCTGCTCTTTATCTTCGGACCCCGGTCTCCCGACTTCCGACTCGTTTAAATGTTAGATGATTGCATATTTATCTGCTCTTTATCTTCGGACCCCGGTCTCCCGACTCATTTATTCTATATTATTAAGTCCGAGGTCGGAGGTCCGAAGTCGGATGTGCTATTGTTTTAAATATTGGATGATTGCTTATTTATCTGCTCTTTATCTTCGGACCCCGGTCTCCCGACTTCCGACTCATTTAAATATTGGATGATTGCTTATTTATCTGCTCTTTATCTTCGGGCTCCGGTCTCCCGACTCATTTAAACGTTAGATGATTGCTTATTTATCTGCTCTTTATCTTCGGACTCCGGTCTCCCGACTTCCGACTCATTTAAATGTTGAATGATTGCTTTATTTATCTGCTCTTTATCTTCGGACTCCGGTCTCCCGACTTCCGACTCGTTTAAATGTTAGATGATTGCTTATTTATCTGCTCTATATCTTCGGATCCCGGTCTCCCGACTCATTCAAATAAATGTTGGATGATTGCTTATTTATCTTCGGACCCCGGTCTCCCGACTTCCGACTCATTTATTCTATATTAACCTGCCAGCTTTTGTGGTAATTCTCATCTTCAATATCCAAGGCATCCTGTGTAAGCATTAAAGGTTTAAAAGGATCGATCATTACCGCCAGTTCATCCGTTTTTTCTTTTCCGATTGATTTTTCTACTGTACCGGGATGTGGTCCGTGTGGAATACCACCCGGGTGCAGGGTAATCTGCCCCTTAAATACACTCTTGCGGCTCATAAAATCACCATCAACATAATAAAGCACTTCATCGCTATCCACATTGCTGTGATTATATGGTGCTGGGATAGAATCGGGGTGGTAATCGTATTTTCGGGGAACAAAAGAGCAAACCACAAAATTATGCCCTTCGAAAGTCTGGTGAACAGGAGGTGGTTGATGCAGGCGACCTGTTATCGGCTCGAAATCGTGAATGGAGAAAGCATAAGGATAATGATAACCATCCCAGCCTACATAATCAAAAGGATGTGTACCATAGGTGTATGGATAAATTAAGCCTTGTTTTTTAATCAGCACTTTAAAATCGCCATACTCATCGTGTGTTTGCAGGTTTTCAGGCAGCCTTAAATCTCGCTCACAATAGGGCGCGTGTTCCATTAACTGTCCGAACTGATTTAAATATCTTTTTGGCGGCCTTAGCGGACTAAAACTTTCTACAATGAACAGCCTGTTCTGTTCGGTATCAAATTCCAGCTGATAAATGGTTCCCCTCGGGATGATCAGGTAATCGCCATAAGCAAATTTAATTTCTCCAAATCCTGTTTTCAGCTTTCCTGAACCTTCATGTACGAAGATCATTTCGTCGGCCTGGCTGTTTTTGTAGAAATAATCGGTCATCGATTTTCTTGGTGCTGCCAAAACGATATGTAGGTCGTTATTCACCAGAACGGCTTTTCTGCTTTTTAGAAAATCATCTTCGGGTGTAATGTTAAAACCAATTAAACTCGTGTGTTTCAGGTGTTTTTCCCGGGCAATTTTTGGCTCAACACTGTACGGTTCACCTAAATGTTTTACAATGGTTGGCGGATGACAATGATAAACCAATGAATATAAACTGGAAAAACCTTCGGTTGATACCAATTCTTCGGCATAAAGATTTCCATCGGGTTTACGAAAAACCGTGTGACGTTTAGCTGGAATCTGCCCCAATTTATGATAAATAGGCATAATTAAATGATGTTATGGTTAGAAAGAAAAAATCCTAATGAATTAACAATCAAAACGACAATGCGTTTCAATTAAAAAAGAAGGGTAAAGAAAATTACAGAGAATATTGAGCCATGATCAGCTTGGATAGCATCTTATAGCGACGGGCCGCAATAGCGTCGTTTACCAGATTAATATGTAATGCTTTTAAGATCATGGTTTTAATGGTGCCAAGGTAAGTATTTTATTTAAAAGTTGAAATTTTAATTACCTTTAATTACTTACTATACGATCATCCCGATGAAATTTATTTTTACATGCTTAATTTTTTTAGCCTTGAGCCAAGCCACTTTTGCACAACAAAAGGCGAAGTACACCATTAGGGTTATAGACCGAAGTGGAAACGCTACAAGAGGTTCTTTTTACGCTGCAGCCGACGACTACTTAACCATCATCAGAAACCGGAAGGATACCATAAAATTAAGTGCCGATAGCATCAGTGCATTATACATTCACCGTAAAGGGATAGCTGCCCCGCTGGCCATTGCCGGAGGTTTAACTTTTTTTGTACTGGCTGCCAAAAGCGATAAACTGGTAGAATCGGTGGTGCTTATTGCTGCGGGTGTACCTGTTGGGGTATCGGGTGGCTTACTGATAGGTGGATTACTCTCCAATAAAAAGCATTACAAGAACCTACAGGCAAAAGATTTTCCTTTAATAAAATCAAACCTTCAGAAATATACCGTGTTAAAATAATAACGTTTAAGTTTTATTTTGAATGCCCTAATTGCTTAGCTTTACCGCGTATTTAACCAAATTGTATATGAAACTAGTATCCTATAAAACCGAAGACAGAGAGCATCTTGGTGTGTTTGTAAATGGGCATATTTATAATTTAAATAGCTGTGATAAGCTTATTCCTGATAACATGAGCGAATTTCTGCAAGGAGGCGAAGTGTTAATGGAAAGAGCAAAAAGGATAGACGATCAAATAAAGGATGGTAGTTTAGCGGCTAAAGAAGAAATTTTTTACGAAATTTTGGCCCCTGTTCCACACCCGACCAGTTGTCGCGATGGATACGCTTTCAGACAGCATGTTGCTGCGGCACGTAGGAACAGGAAGGTTGATATGATCCCGCAATTTGATGAGTATCCAATCTTTTATTTTACCAATCACAATGCTATTCAGGGTACTGGCGAAATTGAATGTATGCCAGATCATTTTGATAAACTGGATTTCGAACTAGAAATTGCTATTGTTATAGGTAAAAAAGGTAGAAATATTAAAGCTGCCGAGGCAGATGAATACATTGCCGGTTATATGGTGATGAACGACATGAGTGCCCGTACCTTGCAAATGGAAGAGATGTTGCTGAATTTAGGCCCTGCAAAAGGAAAAGATTTTTCTACCGTAATTGGTCCGTGGTTGGTAACTCCTGATGAACTATTGCAATATAAAGTGGCACCTAAAGCAGGACACGTTGGTCATGCTTACGATCTTAAAATGACCTGCAGGGTAAATGGCATTGAGGTTTCAAAAGGAAATGCTGCTGATATGGACTGGACTTTTGCCGAAATTATTGAGCGTTGTGCTTATGGCGTAGATATTCTTCCGGGTGATGTAATTGGTTCAGGAACAGTGGGTACAGGTTGTTTTTTAGAGTTAAACGGAACAGGGTTACTTAACGATCCAAATTATAAAGTGCAGTGGTTACAGCCGGGCGATGTTGTAGAGATGGAAATTACAGGTCTGGGCGCTTTAACCAATACGATTACAAAAGCCAATACCGATTTTTCGATCCTGGCGTTGAAGAAGTAAATCCGCGCTTGAATAATGTGTTCCTAATTCTGAATTCATTTCATGATCTTTTTTCTATTAGATGTTATCAATGATAAAATCTAATAGAAAAGTCGTCATCTCGACTGAAGCGCAGTGTAATGGAGAGATCTATGATAGATTTCTCGACTACGCTTCACTCCGCTCGAAAGGACGATCTTTTTAAAGTTTTAATCGCCATTTAATCCTTTCAAATAGTAAACTTAACTACCTGTGCTAACTTTAAATACCTCTGACTTAAGCCCTGTAGAATTGCAAAATTATTTGCAATATGCTATCGCTCCGCGGCCGATTTGCTTTGCCTCCACTATTGATGCCGAAGGGAATATTAATTTAAGTCCCTTCAGTTTCTTTAATATGTTTAGCACAAATCCACCGATCTGCATTTTTTCCCCGTCGAGAAGGGTGCGTGATAATACCACCAAACATAGCCTTGAAAATGTATTGCAGGTTAAAGAGTGTGTAATCAATATTGTAAATTACGATATGGTGCAGCAAATGAGTTTGGCCAGTACCGAATATGCGAAAGGCGTAAACGAGTTCGAGAAAGCAGGATTTACCATGTTGAAATCTGATCTGGTTAGTCCGCCAAGGGTGGCCGAAGCACCGGTACAGTTTGAATGTATTGTAAATGAGGTAATTTCATTGGGCGATCATCACGGTGCTGGCAACCTGGTTCTGGCTGAAATAAAAGTGATTC
This sequence comes from Sphingobacteriaceae bacterium GW460-11-11-14-LB5, assembly GCA_002151545.1. Taxonomy (NCBI): domain Bacteria; kingdom Pseudomonadati; phylum Bacteroidota; class Sphingobacteriia; order Sphingobacteriales; family Sphingobacteriaceae; species Sphingobacteriaceae bacterium GW460-11-11-14-LB5. The sequence goes on from CP021237.1 coordinate 779,756, forward strand.
ACATTAATGAAGCTATTTTAGACGAAAACGGCCGGATTGATCAGGAAAAAATCGACCTTGTAGCCCGTTTAGGTGGTGATTGGTATTGTAGGGTTACAGGCGACAATTTGTTTAAAGTGGCTAAACCCCTGGCTAAATTAGGCATAGGTGTTGACCGCTTGCCACATTCGGTCCGTTTTTCTAAAGTATTGTCTGGAAATGATCTCGGCATGTTAGGAAATGTTGAACATTTGCCGAGTGACGAAGAAATCGATTTGATCAATACCCACGCCGAGGTAAAAGAAGTGCTCGATGCAACCATAGGAGATGCAACCAACCGTGAAAGGGAACTACACGAACTGGCCAAAAAGTTTCTTCATCATGGAGCGGTAGAACTTGCTTTAAAGGTTGTTTTGCTTTAAATTTATTAAAGGTAATTTATAAGTTATGCATACAATTGTTCAGGTAGATCAGTACATCATTAATTCGGCAGCATTTGCGATCCCCATTTTAGATCATTTAAGAAATCTGGTACATAAGGCCGATGCACGGATTGAAGAAAAAATGAAGTGGAGCATGCCATTTTTTGATTTTAAAGGCACGGTTTGCCATATGGCATCCTTTAAACACCATTGTGCTTTTGGTTTCTGGAAAGGTTCGTTAATGCAGGATGAGTATGGCATTTTCAAAGAACGTTCTGAAGCGATGGGTTTTTTGGGGAAAATAACTTCTTTAGAGGATTTGCCTTCGGATGAGATCCTGATTGCGTATATACAACAGGCCATTCAATTAAATGAGGATAATGTAAAATTGCCGGCAAAACCAAAGTCTGCAGAAAAGAAAGAACTGGTTATACCAGAATATTTAATGGAAGCTTTACAGGAAGATCCTGAGGCATTGGCGGTTTTTCAGAATTTTAGCACATCCAATAAAAAAGATTATGTATTGTGGCTTGAAGAAGCTAAAACAGAAGCTACCAGACAAAAAAGACTGGTTACCACATTGGTATGGCTTGCAGAAGGCAAAACAAGAATGTGGAAATATAAAAAGTAAGTTATATAATACTTACAATTTTCATGAAACGGGCCTTATAATGGCCATCAAGATCCGTAATGGTTACCTGATGCGCTTTACCCGAAGAGGCATGGATAAACTTGATCCCATTTTCATCAATAGAATAAACAATCCCAACATGGCCTATTCTTCTTATTCTTGAATTACTGCCTGTAAAAATCAATACATCGCCTACTTTGGCGTTTTCCAGGCTGGTTTCTTTACCCGCGTAGCTAAACTCGCGTGAAGAACGTGGAACCTTAAAACCAAAATTACTGAAAACATAACTCACAAAACCTGAACAATCAAAGCCAACTTTGGGATTGCTTGTTGCATAACGATAGGGGATACCTAACATACTTTTAGCAAATTCGATTAAACTTTCAGACTGGTTAGCCGGCGAATGGTTTGATGATTTCTCCTCTTTAGGCAGGCTGGCAACAAGTTTTTTAACTAATTCCTGGTATTGAGCCGGGATGATGGTTTGGGCTTTTCCTGCCGTGGCAGACAAAATGAAAAACGCAATCGGGACTATTATTTTCTTCATATGTTGGAACCAAAGATATAAAAAATATCCAAAGTCGATTAAAATGTTGAAAATGAGTGCAAATAAAACGAGGCTGTATCCTAAATATAGGATTGTCATCCTGAGTCTGTTGAAGGACCTTGTTGAAATGTCTCGCAAGACGTTTCGGGAAGCTCAACATGACAAATTCGAATGGAATTACAACTTAGGATACAGCCTCTTCTGATTAAAATATTTAAATACTTGGGAACATGGTTTGTGCCCGCTCTCCAATTAATGGAATAGGTTTTTTTTCGCCCTGGAATGCAGCAATTAGTCCGATAATCCACAATACGAACAATCCAATTTGAACAATGCGGAGTATATAAACGGCATCTATAAAACCAGTTGCAAAAATTAAAGGAATTAAAAATAAGCTTAAACCCCAGCTCACAACAGTTGATACCAGATGGAACAGCAGCGTTTGTTTTAAATGGTATCTGCTCAATTCGGTCTGATTATCTTTATACATGGCGAAATAGGCAATTAACCAGCCAATAAACCAAAAGTAGCTTATTATTGCGGCATTTTTTCCATTGTCGGCTGTTTTAAAAGGAGAGTTTGTTTCCATAGGTTTTTAGTTTTTCGATTTAGCATGTAAATTACTAAATAATATGGATATTATGGTGTGGTAACAGCAACAGGCAAAATCTTTCCATTAAAAAATTTATGTCCGGTTTTTGCAAAACCAGCAACGTATTTTCCCATTTCGAAGGCCATAACCGGACTTTGGTATCCAGGGAAAGCAGCTTCGAGCATTTCAGTTTGTGCTGAGCCCAAAGCGAGGCAGTTTATTTTAATTCCTGTTTCAGCCAATTCAAATGCTAAACATTCTGTTAAGGTATGTAGTGCCGCTTTACTTGCAGAATAAGCCGAAAGGCCCGGGAATTTAACGCTTCCTTGAAAACCGCCCATACTTCCAATGTTTACAATATGGCTTCCAGCTTGCATTAATGGTAAAATACTTTGGATCATCCTGAAATGCGAAATCACATTGCTTTGCAACATCTCGCCAAGGTCAATTTCGGTAGTTTCTAAAAAAGGTTTATTAATTAGGGCTCCTGCGTTATTAATCAGGATATCAACAGTCCCTAATCGTTCTTTTAAAAACGGAATTAATGCAGCGTAATCGTCATTTACAATATCAAATTCTACTGGTAAAAGTGTACAGTCGGGATTAATGCCTTTAGCAATTTCTAAGAGTTTACGCAGTTTATCGGCAGATCGGGCAATGGCTACAATTTTGTTCTCTTTCTGTAAGCTAAATTCTAAAGCAGTTTCAAAACCAATTCCACTACTTGCACCTGTAATTATAATGTTCATTAAAAAAAGTTAAAATTGTTGGGTATTTAAGAGATGAGTTCGTCATGCTGAATTTATTTCAGCATCTATTTGTATTAAACATATCATAAAATTAATAAAATTAAAGGTATGGGTCAATCCTCCACAATCAACTGGCTTACCGGGTTTTTAATTACATGCAAACCATCACTGATTAATTTGCTGTGATCAAGCTCCCTGCCAGCTTTGATTTCCAGATAAACCTGAATTTCTTTTTCCAGCTGATGATAAATCTTTTTATGGTAAATAATTTCCAGAATTTCCAATGCACAAAGCCAGTCCTGCCTGTGGTTCGTTTTAAGTTGTGCAAAGATTTCGGCAAGCTGATCCAAACCTTCGCCACTTTCCCTAATCGCACGAACTGTTTGGTATAAACCGTGCAGTTTTAATGTTTTATCATCGTAAACAATCTGATGCGTTTTCTCATTGCTTATTAAAGTAATCTCCTCGTAGGCGTCTTTATCGGCGGCACCATTAAAAACTGAAACAATCGTTTCACCTATCGCCATATCGTAAATGCCCCATTCGGGTTTAAACAAGATGTTTCCATTACCTTCTGTAACCCTACAATCTTTAAAGGCAATTAAAAGAAGCTTATCGTTTTCTGTAATAATATCCTTAACTGTACCAATTACTTTAATGCCGCTTTCAAATATAAGTTCAGCCTTTTCGCCTAAAATTACCCCCAGGGTTTGTAAATCATTGGGCTTGTAATCTTCTAATGCCTTTACAGCATCTTTTAACTTACCCACAGGAGACGAAAAACCGTCAGCATGGTAGTGTTTTCCATGACCTGCTAATTGCTTTCCGTTAAATGCCAGTGCCGAAGGACCAGTTGTTTTAATAAAAGTGACCTCATCTTTTGTACCCACACCAATATCGGTAAAAACACCGCTTACTTGTAAACCCGAGCTATAAACAGCCGTGGCCACATTTTTACAGGCAATTGCTTTCATAATGCTTTCTGTTCCACCTTTTCTAAAGGCCATGGTGTTGGCAAAAGTTTCCAGAACATCAATCAGGTTTTGGAATGTTTCGGTTACAAAAAGCTGCGGTTGTGGTTTTGTAATATCGTAGGCATAGTTAATCGTATCAATGTTGTACCAAAGTTTCTCCACATCACTTTGCATGCAGGTTGCACTTTCACCAATAGAAGAAAGCAAGCCCGCGCCATAAATTTTAGGGTTCTCTAAAGTACCAATTAAACCATATTCAACTGTCCACCAGTGTAAGCGGCCAAGTAAAGCCATTTCAGAAGGCTCGCCCATATTTTCACTAATGTAGCGCAATTCCTTTTCTGCTTTTGCAATCTGAAATTCATCAGCATCTACAGCTTCTTTCAAAATCGATAGTTTCCTGATGGCTTCGTAAAGTTCAAAATCTTTAGCCGAAAACATGGCTTTGGCACCAATCGAGCCAAAATAACTTAAATAATTGTTGTAATCGGTATCGGCGATAATTGGGGCGTGGCCAGCACTTTCGTGTATAATATCGGGGGCTGGTGTATATTCGATGTGGTTAATCTGACGGATATCTGCCGCAATAACCAGTACACGGTAAGCCTGATACTCCATAAATGCTGCTGGCGGAATAAAACCATCAACGGTAACAGCTCCCCAGCCAATCTTGCCCAGGTTATCGTTCATGGTTTTCAGATCGGGAATGTGTTCAATACTCAAACCAGCTCGCTGTAAGCCTTTTATATATGGGTAATAAGCAACATTTTTAAGATAACTATAATTCTGGCGCATCACATAACGCCACACCGCCTGATCGATTGGTGTATATTTTTCGTAATTCTGGTCAACAATAAATTGCTTTAAATGATTGGGCAATTTCGTTACCTGCGCATTATTAAAATCATTAAAATGGCTCATGGTTAATTTGAAAATAAGTTGGTCGGCAGCTAAGTTAGGATGTTGTTTTTATCTTATCAAGAAAGCGGCTGCATAAATTAACAGGTTAAAGTAATAAAGGTTTTAGGGGGGTAAAAAGATGGATTAATCATTAGAAAAGATGCTGTGGTATTTCATAGGGAAGCTTCGGTCGGGCTGTTCGCTGTATTCCCGATGAAGAATCGGGGGATGCCGCTTCCATCCCGTTTAGTTACAAAGGCTTGTGCTGATAAATTAGGTTTTTTAGGCAGTTCGCTGCAAAACGAAAATAGTAGCAAATATTGGCCACCTAAACCCGACTGGCGCGTAAAGCCTGGAACGAGGCACGAGTGAGGACTTGAAGCAAAGGCGGGACAGTAGAAACCGAAGTGCTTGTGGCCTGCTTTCCAAAAAAACATCGAAAATATTAAGGCTTTGGTGGAAAGGTGCTGTGGTATTTCATCGGGAAGCTTCGGTCGGGCTGTTCGCTGTATCCCCGATGAAGAATCGGGGGATGCCGCTTCCATCCCGTTTAGGAACAAAGGCTGGTGCTGATGAATTAGGTTTTTTAGGCAGTTGGCTGCAAAACGAAAATAGTAGCAAATATTGGCCACCTAAACTGCGCCACAAATATTCCGTGCCTCCGTGGCAAAACCATTGCCGAGGGTTATTAATGTTTCTTACCTGCTTTTTTGCCCCCTATTTTTTTAACGCTAAACGTAAAATAGTGCTGATACAGGTAACTGAAAAGTGCCATTAAAACCGATACCAGTATTCTCGAAAGCATGGCTAAAGTTGGGTAATCTCTTAACAGTTCCAGCAAAAACTTCAATAAAACATAATTGGCCAGTATGTTAATGAACTGAAGGTTTAAAAACCGGAAAAGCTGAACCCTGCCCTTTAATTCGCTATGTGTAAATATGATGTATTTGTTGAGTAAAAAACTGGTGGGGATGGCAATGGCATAATCGACTAATAATGATGCGGTTTCTCTCTGAAGCACAATTACGCCAAAATCTACCTCTTCGGTTTTAAAAATGAAAAAGTAAGCAAAATAATAACTTAAGATTCCCAGCAGCAAAGTGCCACCACCAGTGGCCAGGTACCTGAAATTATGTAAGGAAATAAAATTTTTAAAAGGAGGGTGAAAAAAATCTATGACGGCTAAAATTATTTTGCGCATTACTTAAAACGGTTCGTTGTGGTTATTGGGCATACATCAAATTACATAAGCGGTCGTCATCCTATCCCGTAACTTCGGGATCAGGATCTTTTCCTGCGGTCAAGATGCTGAAACGAGTTCAACAGGACGTGGTGGCCTTGAAATATGCAATTATTGTGCACCTTTTATTGTTGGGCGCAATTTACAATTATATTTTTATTGCCACAGTAATAAGATCATTTATACAATTACTCATTATTGGTGTAATACGTAGATTGCGCAACAAAATCAATCACTGCACACCAGGTATAAGAGGGGTGGGGCTGTATGCTTACCCCAACGGTATTGAGCTTGTATTTCTGATCGAGTAAATTAAAACGGTGACCAAGGGAAGGTACACCACAATCTAATAATAAGTGGCAAACAATATCTAAACTGTTCGAGTAACCAAAATCGATATTCTCGCTCATAGCCTTATTGGGGAAGTATCGGGATAATCGTTTCGAAAATTTATCGCCGTTACTGCTTTCGTGTGTATCGAGATTATTCCTGTTTAAATCCTGTGCATGGCTCCGGCTTAACGAAGTTAATTTATCATCAGGGTAAAACATCTGCAGGTTTTTTACGCCACGTAAATGTTTAAGTAAAGAGGTGTAATAGGAATTATTTCTGGTAATCCGGAGTTCATTGTAATTTCTGTACTTCCGCACTTTAGCATTGTAGTTATTGATGTAGTCTTCTAAAAACGTATAATAAAACTTTTCGCCATCAATGCGGATCAGGTTCATATACATCACAATGTTTTTTTCTTCATTGCTTAAATAAGAAGCATTTGCGGCCGTATTGGCCTTGCGAAATTCGGCATCAGTCCATTTTTGGGCCTTAGCCTGACTGGCAAAAAATAAGAGTAAAAGAATGGGTAGAAGTTTTTTAAACATAGGACGATTTTCATGGATAACGTCTTTTAATTTTTTTTATTTCTCGTTTGTTAAAAATAATATCGAGTAAGCAATTAGTTACAGCATTTACCTCATTAAGCAATATGAATATTCGTAATTTTATTTTCATAAAACGATGATGAAAAGAATATTAATACTGGGCTGTTTATTACATTTTGCGGTTTCCTTACAGGCGCAGGTTGATACGGCAACATATAGAGCCGTTTCGAATCAGGTAAAAAAAGAGTTTGCACCAGATAAACGATCTGTTTATTTTAATGTTCAGTTTAAAGGGGATACGGTTATTGCAGAAAGTACATCGGCGCAAGTGCTTGAGGCACTAAATAATCAAACCAAAGATTTTAAGGGCTTCGTTAAAATAAATACACTGCTTCCTTCGAACAAATTGACCGGAATGGAATACGGATTAGCCAATCTTTCGGTCTGTAACAACAGAGCTGCCCCCCAAAATGCGGCAGAAATGATGACGCAGATGATTTTGGGTACACCTGTGCAGGTATTAAAAAAGCAAGGTGGCTATTATCTGGTACGCACACCCGATGGTTACTTATCGTGGACTGACGGTACCGCTGTAAGTGTAATGGATAAAGCGGCTTTTGACCAATGGAAAAAATCGAAAAGGATTATTTTTACTTCCGACTTTGGTCATGCTTTTAGTCAGGCAGATGTGAACTCCTCCCGCGTTTCTGATTTAGTGAGTGGCAATATCTTAGTGTTAACTGGTGAAGAAAAAGCTTATTATCAGGTTCTTTTCCCTGATAAACGTACCGGCTACATTAAAAAAACTGATGCGAAGTTGTTTTCGAGCTGGATTAAAAGGCCTAATCCAAGCGCTGAATCTATTTTAACTACAGCAAAAACATTAATTGGCGTACCCTATCTTTGGGGTGGTACATCTAACAAAGGTGTAGATTGTAGCGGTTTTACCAAAACAAGTTATTTTCTGAATGGGATCATTATTCCGAGAGATGCTTCACAACAAGCTTTGGTTGGCGAAGATGTTGATATTTTAGAACAGGATTCAATCAGCCTGACTAAGTGTCTTAGCAATTTAAAGGCTGGCGATTTACTGTTTTTCGCCGCTGCAAAGCTGAGGGGAACTACAGGGGGGAGGATAACGCATACCGCTATTTATATGGGTGATGGCGAATTTATTCAATCAGCAGGAATGGTCAGGATTAACAGCTTAAAACCCGATGCTGCCAATTTTGATGAGCGGGAAAGTAAAACCCTGGTGAGCGCCAAACGTTTTTTAACCCAGATTGGTAAGCCCGAAATTACAAGGGTAGATCAACATGACTGGTATGGCACCTCAGCCTATTAACGGTTGGGTTGAAGCAGATGTTCAATAAGTTTTAGCGTCATCCTGAGTTCATCTCAGGATCTTAATAGTAACAGATACTGAAACAAGTTCAGTATGACGCAAGGATTTTAATTTATTTTGTGACCCTTGCGCCTTAGCGGTTAACTAAATTTTACAAAAACATACCACCCGATGCTTCAATGCGTTGTGCATTAATCCATCTGGCATCTTCGGTACATAAAAAAGCAACCACGCCGCCAATATCATCAGGTAAACCTACACGGCCTAAAGCAGTATGCGAAGCAATTCCGGCATTAAGCTGATCGTTATCGCGCACTACACCACCACCAAAATCGGTTTCTATGGCACCTGGAGCAACAATATTCGATCTAATTCCTCTTGCACCCAATTCCTTGGCCTGGTATTTTGTTAAGGTTTCCATTGCACCTTTCATCGAGGCATAGGCTGCATAGCCAGGGGTAGCAAAACGTGCCAAACCAGTAGAAAGATTAATAATCCCACTGCCATCATTTAATAATGCCAAAGCCTTTTGGGTTAAAAAGAAGGCTCCTTTATAGTGGATGTTTACCAAAGTATCAAATTGTTCTTCAGTCGTTTCTGCAAATGAAGCATGAATGCCAATACCCGCATTATTAATTAGAAAATCGAATTTTTCGGCATTAAAAACAGATTTCAATACCGTTTTAACTTCCGTAAAAAAGGCATCGAAAGTTTTAGTATCGGCAACGTTTAACTGTAATGCTGCAGCCTGAACCCCTAACTGTTTTATTTCGTTAACGGTATCTTCGGCTTCTTCTTTTTTTGATTGATAGGTAACAATGACACCAATTCCTTTTGCTGCAATTTTTAAAGCGGCATTTTTTCCTAATCCGCGGCTACCGCCGGTTATCAGGGCAATTTTATTTTGTGTTTCCATTTTCTTTAAATTTGTTAAACAAAGTTAGATGGAAAGCCGCTGTAAAAATGGTGATAGCTTAAGTAAAAATGGTGACTGTTTAAGTTTTATATGGTGACAATTTCCTTATTGCCGGCTAAAGACTGGAAATAAGCTTCCCTGTACTGTTTAGGAGTCTGGCCGGAGAAATGTTTAAAAAACTTGGTAAAGTTAGAGGGGTCGTAGGTTAATGTCCTTGCGATTTCGGCAATAGGCATACTTACATTCTGCAACATCGATTTCGAAATTTCCATTAAACGTTCTTCAAAGAAATAACAAGGCGAATAACCTGTTGCCGATTTAATGGTATTGCTTAAGTGTGTGGGGTGAACATGAATAAGTTCGGCAAAATCTCTTACTTCGAACATTTCAGTTGCCCGGCCCGATACCACATCATCTAAATGTTTATCCAACTCTTTCAAAAAATCGGCTGCGATTTCATGTTGACGGGCAAAAAACTTCTGTGGGATTTTCATATCAAAGCGATTCCGGTTTAAACAAATATAATATTCAGCTAAATGATTATGAAATCTGAAACCTATGGTAATGGTATTTGTGACCAAAGGATTACGCGCTATCTGGCAGTTTATGGAAAATTACTTGTTTTTTTTCTTCCCTAACCATAATAAACTGTTGATAATCATTTTATTCTGTGTTTCATTGCCGAAGGTGTAAGAGAGTGTTTTATTGGTTTTATCGTATTTGTGCTCGTAGTCAATGTCATTATGCCCCATGTTTACATAAACCATTTTAAATTTTTTATTGCTCCAAACCACCGGATAATAACCATTATGCCAGATCTCGTGTGCTTTTGGGCCGGTACCTAACGGAAAACTAGATGAATCAATAGATAGTAAAATCTGGATGTCTGGATTTTTTCTTAAATCATTCTGCCAGCGATACCATTCGTTGGGCTGTGCTTTAAAGGTATTGGGCAGGTGTTTGGTTACCGCATGTTTTTTATTTTCTACTTTAAGTATTGCCGATGTTGGTCGCCAGGTATTACTGCCATATTCGCCCGATCCTAAAAAGGTATGGTGGTACCAGTTCCAGTTTTGATCGAAAGCCGACTTTGAAAGGGCAAAGGCAGAAAAATGAAAACCCATCCATCCGCCACCATTTTCCATATATTTTTCAAAAGCTTTGCGCTGTTCGGCTGATTCCGGCCGGGTATCTAAAAACATAACAACCTGATATTTAGCTAGAAACCAGGCGTTTAAATTACTCCAGTTTGCTGTAGAATCGTAGCTGAAGTGATATTTTTCAGCCATTTTAGGAAACCATTTGTTTGCTTCATGAACAAAACTGATGTGCGCCTGATCATTTTTGGCCGTGTAAAAGGCAATGACCTTAAATTTTGGTTTTCCCTGTGCAATAACCATTGAAATGCTGAAAAAAACAGCTAAAATGGTGAGTATCGATTTTTTGGCCTTATACATTTGGTCAGATTAGCTTACTAAATTAATAAAACGCAGTTTAATTGAATTTGCCTTAGAAAATAACAAAGCCAGAATGTGGTTTTACAAACAGTTCAATCGATTGATATTATGATTTCAATTCAAATACCTGTAGTTTTTTTACGAATCTTTCCCTTTGGTACCAATCGTTATAAACCAGTTCTATCTGTTTTACTTCGAAAGTGCCAAAATCAAAACCCCTGTACTTTTCGATCAGATTAAGCAAAGTATCTATATGTTTCAGCTCCGATCTGAAACGGATTACTGTAGCATGGGCAGTTTGGATGGTATAACGTTTATCGATGCTTTGTTGCAAACCTGAATTTTTAAAGCCTGCCCGTAAATCGTCTCTGATTTCGTTTAAGGTATCCGTTAAAAAACCTTGAATTAAAATACAGGATGGTGATGCCGTAAGCCCTTTAAACTGAATTTTGAAACTTTTATGCCTCGCAAGCACCTTTTGGATAAGCTGAATATAGTCCTCCACCTCAATATCCTTTAAATCGAAGCCCTCATAACAGGAAATGATAGACATTAAGGTAATGTGGATATCTGAATTTTGATAATAATATTGATCAGGTTCAATGGCTTCCGCTTCCGCTAAAAACTGTTGGATGTTGGTGTTGGTTGCCGCATCAGGCCTGATGACCAAAGTGAGTCCAAAACGCTGGTCAGTATTTGAATCGATTAAATGATCTGTTTCATATCGGCCAGCTGATATTTTCGCAACAGCGTCGGTATACAGTTTATGGTAATGTTCGGCTAAATTCATTTTTTATACACAAAAAAGTCGCAGGGGTAAAACCTGCGACTGAACTATTTATCTTGTGAGATGCTGAATTAAATTCAGCATGACGATTCGTTTTATGCTAACAAGGTTTTCCAGCTTACTGCCGAGCCTATAATGTTTCCTAAATCGGCAATGGCTACGCGTTCTTGTTCCATGCTGTCGCGGTGACGAATGGTAACCGTGTTATCTTCTAAACTTTGATGATCAACGGTAATACAGAAAGGTGTACCCACAGCATCCTGACGGCGGTAACGTTTACCAATCGCATCTTTCTCTTCATAAATACAGTTGAAATCAAATTTCAAGGTATCCATAATTTCGCGGGCCTTTTCAGGCAAGCCATCTTTTTTGGTTAATGGGAAAATGGCAACTTTGTAAGGTGCTAAAGCAGGGTGTAAACGTAATAAAGTACGGCTATCCTGTTTGTCATCGGTGCTTAAATCCTGCTCTTCAAAGGCATTAATCATGGTTAACAAGAACATACGGTCTAAACCGATAGATGTTTCGATTACATAAGGAACGTAATTGCCATAAGGTTTACCTTCTTCATTTAAATCGTTATCGAAATACTGCATTTTCTTGCCAGAATATTCCTGGTGTTGGGTTAAATCGAAATCGGTACGGCTATGGATACCTTCAACTTCTTTAAATCCGAATGGGAATTCGAATTCGATATCAGTAGCGGCATTGGCATAGTGTGCTAGTTTTACGTGGTCGTGGTAACGGTATTTTTCAGGCGAAGTACCTAAAGCTTTATGCCACTTTAAACGTGCTTCTTTCCAGTATTCGAACCATTTTTTGTCTTCACCCGGGCGAACAAAAAATTGCATTTCCATTTGCTCAAACTCACGCATCCGCATAATAAACTGACGGGCAATTACCTCATTCCGGAAGGCTTTACCAATCTGTGCAATACCAAAAGGAATTTTCATCCTTCCAGATTTTTGAACATTTAAAAAGTTTACGAAAATACCCTGCGCTGTTTCCGGACGAAGATAAACTTCATCGCTACCTTCGGCCATTGCACCGAATTGGGTGCTGAACATCAGGTTAAACTGGCGTACATCAGTCCAGTTAGACGTTTTAGAAATCGGACAGATTACTTTGTAATCAACAATTAAATCTTTTAGCTGTGCTAAGTTTTCCGACTTCAGCGCAAGGTTCATTTCTACCTCAAGCGTTAAACCCTTTTTAACAAATCTCCAGCTTGCTTCCTCCACAAAAGGATATTTTGCATGGTCTAAAATCGTTTCCTCATCTTTAAATGTTGGAACCCAGCTCGCCTGACCTTCATCACTTAAACCCAATATTTCTTGCTGAAATGCTTCAAATTTAGCCTTATTCTCCGCACTGAAATTGGCCAGTTCTGAATATAACTCATCAATTTTATTCTCCAATAACTGATCGGCACGGTAACGTTTTTTAGAATCCTTGTTGTCGATCATGGGGTCGTTAAAACCATCAACATGTCCGCTGGCTTTCCAAACCTTGGGGTGCATAAAAATTGCAGAATCAATCCCTACAATGTTTTCGTGCATCTGCACCATAGCTTTCCACCAGTAGGTTTTAATATTGTTTTTTAACTCGGCACCCAATTGGCCATAATCGTAAACAGCACTTAAGCCATCATATATTTCGCTGCTCTGGAATACAAAACCGTATTCTTTAGCGTGTGATATTACATTTTTAAATTGTTCGTCGTTATTCTTTTGAGCCATAATGCAGCAAAGATAATAAATAAGGTAAAAGGTAAGAGGTAAAAGGTAAAAGGTTTTTGATCAAGCTAAAAAAACAATCCAATCGTCCTGCTGAATTTATTTCAGCATCTTTCAAGGGAATCAGATCCGTGATAAGTCAGCTTATTTGCCCTTAAATCTCTTAAATGGTTCAAATGATTTGAAAAGCAATTGGAATGCTAATCGGTTTAATCAACCCTGCTTTCCGCTTTACTTGTTACACTCGTGCCCGCTGCAATCAAGGTAAAAGGTAAAAGGTAAAAGGTTTTTGATCAAGCTAAAAAAACAATCCAATCGTCCTGCTGAATTTATTTCAGCATCTTTCAAGGGAATCAGATCCGTGATAAGTCAACTTATATGCCCTTAAATCTCTTAAATGGTACAAATAATATGGAAAGCAATTGCCGTGCTAATCGTTTTAATCAACCCTGCTTTCCGCTTTACTTGTTACACTCGTGCCCGCTGCAATCAAGGTAAAAGGTAAGAGGTAAAAGGTTTTTGATCAATGGGCAAAGGAACTGCATATTTTAGAATTTCTGCACTTAACTTCGGTGTGCTAAGGTGCCTTAGGTGGTCGAAAACGGGTGAAAGGCAGTCTTGCCAGTCAGCTTATTTGCCCTTAAATCTCTTAAATGGTTCAAATGATTTGGAAAGCAATTGGAACGCTAGTCGGTTTCAGTAGTCCTGCTTTCCGCTTTAATCGTTACACTCGTGCCCGCTGCAATCAGGTTTAGGTGGCCACTTTAGTGCTTCTATTTTTGTATTAATAGCAAACAGCCAGACCGAAGCCTTCCCATAAAGTGCTATAGCACCTTTATTAATCATTTGCTTGATCTCATCAGACTTAACTCAGCTATAAAAAAAAATCAGTGCAACTAAATGTCGCACCGATTTTAAAATTAAGCGCATGATTAGGTTTTGCTGGCTTAAATGCTGATGTCCCTTTCCTCTTCAACACTTAATACGCCATCAATTTTTTTGATATCTGCAATTTTATGGTTGCCCGGAACAATTACAACTACACCAATTGCATCTAAGGCTTCTACATCTTTAACACCAATTTCCTTCAGCGCTTTGACCACTAAATCCATTGCGTCGTCTTTTACAGATATTAACCATTTTGTTTTCATCTTATAATTTTTTCTATTGGACCAATTGGATCGATAGGGAATTTCGGATTAACTAAAATAGGGAGTTTATCAATTGGGAATTTATCAATCGGTAATCTATCAATCGGTAATCTATCAATCGGGTATTTTATCAATCTTGTTTTTGTAGGTGCCTGTACCAATCCAGCTCCTACATCTCTACCTGGTAAAGGTAATGCTTTAGCCGTTGAGGTTAATTTTCTCCATAAATTAATTCCTCTCAAACCCGATGCCTGTGCCCATAGTGCGGCAATACCTGCAACATGTGGTGTAGCCATACTGGTTCCGTTCCAGCTTGCATATTTGGTAGGCAGTTTTGTAGAAGAGTATACGTTAACACCCGGAGCTGCAATATCTACAGCGCCATAAGTTGGGTAAAGGCCTCCGTTAGAAAAAGCGGCCACATTCATACTCACATCTACCGCACCAACAGCCATTATCGACGGGCAATTTGCAGGGTGCATTACCTGTCTTACTGTGCCTGGCCTTGCCGAGTCGTTTCCTGCAGCAGCAATAATTAAAGTGCCTTGTGCCAAAGCGCGGGCTGCAGCGGTTTCAAAAACAGCTGAATAACCTGCTCCTGTTACAAAGCCCCTCAGCGACATGCTTACCACATCGCAACGGTTGGCAATGGCCCAGTTAATACCAGCAAGAATACCGCCATCTCCACCAGATCCACCATTGCTTAAAACTTTTCCGATATAAATACTTGCGGCATACGCAATACCGTATCTTTCAGTAGCCGATGGCGAGCTAGAAGGACCACAGGCGGTACCAGTACAGTGCGTGCCATGGCCATGTCCATCTTGCGTACTTTCTCCGCTGATAAAACTTTGATGAACAACAGGGCGGCCAGCAAAATCAGGGTGATGGAAATCAAATCCTGTATCCAATATGGCAACTTTAATGCCGGCACCATTGTAAGGATTGTATCTTAAAAAGCTGGTGGGTACCACATTGGTTGCTTTTAATCCCCAGGTGGCGCCAACAGATTCTACTTCCGATTCCTGCTCTTCATAGCTGTAATCTTCTGTTTCGGTTCCAACCAATACATTGGTCATTTGGTTTACCGCATCTCTGTAACCCTCTACATAATTTTGGGTACTTTCATCCAGCATTCCAATAGCATAAACTACTCTTTCTTTTTCTACAATCATCTCAGTGTCGCCTAAACTGCTGATTGAATTTTCAATTTTTGGTTTTTCGTTTACAATGGCGATACCTAGCTTGTCTAAGATGATACCATCGGTTTTAGCAAGGTCTTTATCAGTGAAAAACTCGTTTTCAAATTCTAAAGAGCTTTTTAAGTTCAATCCGCTAACAGAATTGATCTGGTTAATAGAATCGGAGGTGTTTGATCCTTCTGGCAGTAATACCAGGTATCTTCCGGTGTACTGTACTTTTTCTTCTTTTTTCAATGTTTTTGACATGGTTTTAATGTTTTAGGTTTTGCCTACTCTATTCAGGATTTTCGGCTTGTTCCTTTGTGTTAAACAATACCCAAAATTGAAATAGTTACCGTGAAAAAATGGCAGGTAAAACACTAAAAACCAGTAGTAAAAGCAACAAAATAAAAAGCGGTAAAAACAACATTAAAATATGGGGAAAACCCCATCTGTTATCCATAAAAGTTTTATCACATTTGGGAATAAAAGTTAACTTTAATTAAAACTTAAAAATTATGGAAATGCAACATCTGCCAACCTATGCTATCGTGTTTTTATGTGGGGCGCTAGCTTATTATCTGTTACAAAAATTAATCGATCTTATGAAAAAAAACGAAAGACCAGGACATCCAAATACGATGGATCCGGCCACAATTCAGCAAATGGTAGATGGTTACCGCAATAATCATTTAGCGGCCATTAATAAAGTATTGGGCATAACCGATTCGCATTCGGTTTCTTTCGGCTTAAAAACCTTAAAGAAGTTTATCGCCGACATCGAATTTTTTAGCAAAAAAGTAGACCCGCGCATTGCAGATGGGGCGCTGGGTATCCGTTTTTATTATGCTGCTTATCCAAAAGAGAACGAATGGAATGGCTTTGAAGATGAAAAATCGATAGGCAAAAATTATGCTCAGAAACATACACTGGTGATGATCCCTACTTTAAAAAAGAAGAGTAGTGACGGAAGTTACCAGGATTATGACTTTAATCCTTTAGACCGTACCACTTTTCCACTAAAAGAAACAGAAAAGCAGCAGGCAGTTACCTTGATGGCCATGAGTTCGGATAGTAATGCAAGCCAGTCGCGTGAGGTAATGGCTCAAAATCACGGACAGCTTATTCCACCTGCAGAAGCTGCGGTTGAAATTTATTAATGTGCCATAAGTATGAACAGCTTTCAGAAATTTCTGAGCGATAGCTTCCTTTGGATTGAAGGAGGGACTGCAATTGTTGCTTTGCTGCATTTAAAAGGCTTGAAAAAGCAATATTGGCGTTTTTTCGTCTATTTTCTGGTAGCTGTTTTTAGCTGTGAGGCCTTTGGTAAATGGGGAGGAGCCTACCTTAGTTTTTCTAAAACAACCTATTATAACTATATCGTTATCCCTTTTCAGTTTATCTTTTTTTACTGGCTTTATGCTTTGAAATCTTTTAACAATAAAAAGCTGTTTTGGGCACTCTCCTTATTATATTTAATATCATTTATACCCAGCGAATTCTACTTTAAAGGGAGTAAAATAATCTTTTCATTTAACTATACTTTTGGCTCCTTTATTTTGATGGTTTTAGTGGTGATGGAATATTACAAACAGATCACCTCTTCCGATATCATTAATTTTAATAGAAACAGGATGTTTTATGTTAATTTGGGGGTAACGTTATTTTATATCGGAACCTTGCCATTTTGGACATTTTATTACCTGCTGGTAGAATATAAGCAGATCTGGAATATTTACTTCGATTATTTTCTGGTATCGGGGATTGTAATGTATATATTATTCTCAATTTCATTTATATGGGGAAAACAGAGCTCTTAATTACAATCATCCTTTTTAACTTGTTTTTCGTGCTGTTTGTAGTGGCCATTATGGTTTACATTAAAAAATACAAAGAGCGGAAAAGAGAATATCTGAATGAAATCAAAATCACCAACGAAATACATCAAAAGGAACTATTAACTACACAGTTAGAAATACAACAGGCCACCATGCAACAGATTGGCCGCGAATTGCACGATAATATCGGACAAAAATTAACATTGGTGAGTCTTTATACCCAGCAATTGGTGCACGAAAACAAAGTGCCACAGGCAAGTACAAGAATTGAACAGATTTATCAGATTATTAATTCATCGCTCCAAGACTTGAGAAGTTTGTCGAAAAACTTAACGAACGATAATATAAGTGAAAATGAAATTGTAACTTTAATACAGGAAGAAGTGAACAACCTTAATGCTTTGAAAAAATGTAAGGTAACCTTTCAATACAATTTCGAAAGTCTAGATCTTGAGTTTGTGAAAAAGAATGTATTATTGAGGATAACCCAGGAATTTCTTCAAAACAGTTTAAAACATGCACATTGCAGTAATATCAAGATTCAAATAAGTTCTTCGCCTGAGGTTTTTTTAGTCTTAAAAATACAGGATGATGGTGTAGGATTTGATTATGATCAGATCACTTCTGATGGTATAGGATTAAAAAATATGAAAAAAAGAGCCGAAATAATCGGTGGACAATTTAACTTAGAAAGCAAACCCGATTTAGGCACCACACTTACTATTATTTTAAATGGCCCGGCATGAAAAAAACTATAGTTATTGTTGATGATCATATCCTGATTGCAAAAGCACTTCAAGGCATTATCGATAATTTTGCAGCCTTTGAGGTGATCTACGTTTGTGAAAATGGAAAAGAGCTGATTAAAAACTTCGAAAACAGCAATAAAATACCCGATATTTTACTTTTGGATATTAGTATGCCCATTATGGACGGTTTTGAAACTGTAACCTGGGTAACCGAACATCACCCGGAGGTAAAAGTAATGGCGCTGAGCATGCAGGGTGAAGAAAAAAGTGTGATTAAAATGGTGAGCAATGGCGCTAAAGGTTACCTGTTAAAAAATGCACATCCGGTAGAGCTCGAAAACGCACTGACCAAATTGAATATTAACGGATTTTTTTATCCTGATTGGGCATCGAAAATCATTTTCTCCAGCCTGAATAAAACCAAAGATGTGGAGATCAAAATTTCAGATCGGGAGAAGGAGTTTTTAAAATACACCGTTACGGAGCTAAATTATAAAGAAATAGCCGATAAAATGTTCTGTAGTCCAAGGACTGTTGAAAGCTATCGCGATCAGCTGTGCGAAAAACTCGAACTTAAAACCCGGGTAGGATTGGCTGTTTTTGCCATCAAGAATGGATTTGCCTAGAGGTTAATTGTTTAAAGAAATGGTTAACTGTTTAAACTGTATAAATTGGTTAACTGTACATGACATTTAAGATGGGGAGATTGTTTAATAGTTGTAATAAGTAATTAACCGATTAACCGATTTCAACAATTAAGCATTTAACCGATTTAAACAATTAAGCAATTTCAACATTTAACCATAACCATTTAACCACCCCGACAATTAACCGATTAACCCGTTTAACAGTTAAGCAATTTGTTTACTTTTGAAGCATGAAATTTCATCATTTGCTATTCCTGGTTATTGTTGCAGTTTTTACCTCATGCAAACCAGAAGAAAAAAGCCATCAATATATTAAGTTTAATAAACCCGCAGAGTTATATCAATTCTTAAAATGGTCGCCAGAAAACCGTTTTCCATTAATCAGTGCGCATCGTGGTGGCCCAATGCCTGGTTTTCCTGAAAACTGCATCGAAACGTTTGACAATGCCACTACCTATAATCCGGTCATCATTGAATTTGATATCGCTTACAGTAAAGATTCGGTAATGGTGATTATGCACGATGATAAGCTCGATCGGACTTCGACAGGAAAAGGACCGATTGGCAACTATACTTACGAGGAGTTAAAAGCTTTTAATCTTAAAGATGATGCAGGTAAAGAAACAAAATTTAAAATCCCGACTTTAGATAGTGTATTAAGCTGGAGCAAAGGAAAAGTTTTGTTAACTATCGATTTAAAAAAAGGAGTTTCTTACGCTAAAGTGATTGAAAAAGTAAGGCAGTATAAAGTGGAAAGTAACTCGATAATCATTACCTATACTGCAGATCAGGCGAAGGAAGTACATCAATTGGCACCCGAGCTAATGATTTCAGCCTCCGTTCAGAAAAAAGCAGAATTGAAACGCTTAAATAACATGGGCATTCCCAATAACCGCATTGTAGCATTTGTTGGTGTATCTGCTCCTGATAAAGAACTCTATCAATACCTGCACAATAAGGGCATTACCACTATTTTAGGCACCATGGGGAATATCGACAAGAGTGCCATGGCCAGTCCGGTAAAAAATGTTTATTATCATTTGGTTAATAACGGCGCAGATATTTTATCGGGCGATAATTTACCGCAGGCATCAGAAGAACTGGATAAGTTTAGATATAATAAAAAAATAAATTCACCATATATTAATTAACCACAGACAAACAGGATAGACACAGATCGGGAAACGTTAAAATCTGTGTTTATCTGTGTAATCTGTGGCAAAAAAATAAAATGAGCATTTCAGTTAAAAATCTTTCTAAACATTACGATAAGCAAAAGGCGGTCGATTCAATTAGTTTTGAAGCCAAACCAGGTCGTATTTTGGGTTTTCTTGGTCCTAATGGCGCTGGTAAATCTACCACCATGCGTATGCTAACCGGTTATTTAGAACCAACATCTGGTGAGGCTGAAATTTCTGGAAAGAGCATTCTTTCAGAAGCTATCGAAGCTAAAAAACATATTGGTTACCTTCCTGAAAATACCCCGCTTTATGCTGATATGTATGTAAAGGAATTTTTAAATTTTGTTGGCCAAACGTATAAGCTTAGCCATTTGCCTACACGGATTGATGAGGTAATCAAAATGGTAGGTTTAACAGCAGAACAGCATAAAAAAATCGGGATGTTATCAAAAGGTTATCGCCAAAGGGTTGGTTTGGCACAAGCCATTATCCACAATCCGGAAGTTTTAATTTTAGATGAACCCACTTCTGGTTTAGACCCCAACCAACTGGTTGACATCAGGCAGCTGATCAAAACATTAGGCGCAGCTAAAACGGTTATTATTTCTACACACATTATGCAAGAGGTTGAAGCCATTTGTGATGATATCATCATTATTAGTAAAGGTAAAATTGTAGCGAAAGACTCGCTCGAAGGCCTGAAAAAAAATCACCAGCAACAATCGTTAGAAGATATTTTTAGAAAACTTACCGCTTAATTCATGTATTGTCCAAAAATTAAAAACGCCTTAATCACCTTTCTATTTTTAATGCCTTTTATATTGAAAGCCCAAAACACCACCAGTATTGGTATTGGTGCAGAAATAGGTTTACCATCAGGAAACTTCGTTAATTTATCAGGAATAGGTTTGGGTGCCTCAATAAAAGCTGATTTTCCAATAGCTGCTGATTTTGCCATATCCCTAAATGGAGGTTTTATGAATTTCTTTGGTAAACGCAACCAGTTTTTTAAAGTTCAGGATTTAACTTATCTACCCGCTAAAGCTGGCTTGAAATATCAGTTGGGTGAAAGCTTTTATGCAGAAGGGCAGTTAGGCGCAGCATTGCCACTAAACAATGGACAAAAAACTTTATGGGTCTGGTCGCCGGGCATTGGAAATCAATTTAAGCTATCGGGCGGAAATAAACTGGATTTAGGCATAAGATATGAAGCATGGACAGGCAAAAATGAGTTTTCCGATTCAAATAAAACAAACACCAAAGGTTTTGTTGGAATCAGATTTGCCTATATGTTTGTGTTATAACTAATATAATTAAGTGGACCATTTATTGTTTTTATTCAATTAATTCATGATAAGCATACAATAATTTAGTCTTTTTTAGTAGGCCTACAACTTATTGGAATAAAAACTATCTGTGTGTAATTACCAGTAAATCAATGTGTTGTGCTTTTGTTTTAGCTTCATTTGTTTCGTTTGTAACGTTTTTGGCATAATGCTTGTCTAAAAACAGTAAATAATTAACGAACAATAATCTAAAAATCACATGAAAAAAGTATTACTTTCTTTATTAATGGTTGCAGGCTTAGGCTTTGCAGCTTCAGCTCAAACAGAAGGAGCAGTTAACAAAATTAGTGTAGGACCAGATTTCTTATTGCCTGTGGGTGATAATACGAATGGACTAAGTCTAGGTTATGGAGGTTCAGTGATGGGTGAATTTAATGTGGCTAAATCATTGAATTTAACCGTATCAGCAGGTTATATTTCAGTAGCTCCTGAAAAGGCTTGGAAAGACCTTGGCGCTACTAATTCAGGTGTTATACCTTTAAAAGCAGGAGCTAAATATTATTTTGGTGGTAATTTTTACGGTGCTGGTGAATTAGGTGCTGCAATTTTTACTGAAAACAATGGTGGCACAGCATTTTCTTACGCTCCAACTTTAGGTGCTTCATTTTCAGTTGCTGATAAATCTAGTATTGATTTAGGAATACGCTATGAAGGATGGTCGAAAAATAGCACCACTTTATCATTTGTTGGTATCCGCGCTGCATTTGCATTCGGTTTATAATAAAACTATAATTCATTCAAAAGCCTCCACGAAGTTGGGGGCTTTGCTGTATATCAGCCATTTAACGTGGTAAAGTTGGAAAACAAAATTTTAACTATCAAATTAGTTTATTTATTATTGTAATGTTTTCGCTGATGAGGCGAACGCACGGAAACTAAAAAATAATATGTAAAAATCAGATGAAAAAACTAGTATTATCTTTATTAACAGTTGCAGGTCTAGGCCTTGCAGCTTCAGCTCAAACAAGTAAACCTGTAATTTTTGGCGTGAAAGCCGGGTAGCCTTTCCAAACATGACCATATCATCAGGAAGTACATCGGTCAGTTTCGATGCAAAAACATCTTATTATGTTGGCGGTACAGCCGAATTTGTATTATCTGATGTAATTTCAATTCAACCTGGCTTAACTTTTATAAACAAAGGAACAAAACTGGCTAGTGGTGATATTGATTTCGAAGATGATGATATTGCAGTTACAGATGAGGCAACATTAAATTTTAAATACCTGGAGTTACCGGTAAATTTATTGGCGAATTTTAAATTAGGAAACGCTGGAAAAGTGTTTCTAGGCGCAGGGCCGTACTTTGCCTATGCATTAAGTGCAAATGGTAAATACGGATCGGTAAAAGAAGACATTAAATTTGGCGAAGCAGAGTCAGAGTTTAAAAGAACCGATTTTGGTTTAAACTTTTTGGCTGGTTACCAATTAAACAATGGCTTTAACATCCACGCAGGCTACGGATTAGGATTAAGCAGCATTGCAGATACGGATCTTTCAGATGAGATTACCTTTAAAAATAAAGTTTTCTCAGTAGGCGTTGGTTTTGCTTTCTAAAACCAAGGCAAATAAAAAGTGATTTTCAAAAAAACAAATGAAGTCATCATGATTTTCAAAATCATTAATTAAATGAAAAATCGTGATGGCTTCATCACAATTGAAAACAAATCTAAACGGATGAAAAAACTAGTATTATCTTTATTAACAGTTGCGGGCTTAGGCTTTGCAGCTTCAGCTCAAACAAACAATCTCAAAATTGGTGTAAAAGCAGGTGTAACATTTCCAACCTTTAGTGCATCGGGGACCAAAAACAATGGGTATAAGCAAAAAATGAGTACCTCTTTTTTTGTAGGAGGAACGATGGATATTTCTGTTTCGGAAATATTCTCAGTCCAGCCCGGCTTATCTTTAATTGGTAAGGGTGGAAAAAGTGATTTTTCTTATTTTAATGCGGAGCCAGGAAACATTTATACGATTACTGCTAATTCGAAAATCAGTATGATGTATATTGAACTTCCTGTAAATGCAGTATTTAATTTCGATTTAGGTGATGGAAAATTTTTTATTGGTGCAGGCCCTTATTATGCAATGGCCATAAGCGGAAAAAATAAATCTACAGCAACATTAAGTGGTGGAGGTAGTACCATAACCAATTCAGAAGAAGAAATCAAATTTGGAGGAGACGGTACGATGAAAAGAGGAGATTTTGGGATTAATTTCTTAGCAGGTTATAAACTAAGTAATGGTTTTAACATCAACGCGGGTTATGGTTTAGGCTTGAGTAACCTTGACTATGCTGATACGAATAAATCAAAAGTAACTAACCGCGTATTATCAGTGGGTTTAGGTTTTTCTTTCTAAACCGATCTGGGCGTAAATAAGAGATTATATTATAAAGATAGTTTCTCTTGAGATTTTGTCATGTTGAGCCTGTCGAAACACAAAAGGTTATTTAACTATGCCCTTCGACAGGCTCAGGATGACAATTCTATTTATAATACGGCCTCTTTTTAAATTTAAATATTGCAGATTTGATAATCCATTCATTTAATCAATTCCTTTTAAATTTGCAGGAATAAATGGTTAACTTCGGCGTTTTAATAGCACATGTACGCAGTTTTTAAACGCGAGTTATTCAGTTTCTTAAGTTCGATGGTTGCTTATATAACCATTGGCATTTTTCTATTGGTTTCTGGCCTGTTACTTTGGTTTTTTCCTGATACCTCCATACTTGATTATGGTTACGCCGAACTTGATGGTTTTTTCAGTTTGGTTCCTTATCTTTTTATGTTTCTTATTCCTGCCGTTACAATGCGGTCTTTCGCCGAGGAGCGGAGAGAAGGAACATACGAGCTTTTAATCACACGGCCCATCCAGATCTGGCAAATCATCTTCGCAAAGTATTTAGCGAGCTTGGTTTTGGTATTATTTGCCTTAATCCCGACGTCAATTTATTATTACAGCATTTCGAAGCTGGGTTTTCCTGAAGGAAATATCGATTCAGGATCGGTAATTGGCTCTTACATCGGTCTGTTTTTATTAGGTGCTGCTTTCACATCCATTGGTATTTTCTCCTCTGCGCTTACTAAAAATCAGGTAATTGCCTTTGTAATCAGTGCCGCTTTATGTGCATTCGCTTTTTTAGGCTTCGATTATAGCAGTCAGCTTGCTGCATTTCAAAGCATCGGCAACATGATCAGCAGTTTAGGAATCAATCAACATTACACCTCGATAAGCCGTGGTGTGTTAGATACCAGAGACCTTATTTATTTTATTACGTTTTCAGTGCTGTTTTTATTGGTCACTAAAATAATCATAGGAGGGAAACGATAATGAGGCTGAAGTATAAATGGATTAATTCTATCATCGTTATAGCCGCATTGATTATTTTAAATGTTGCGGGGCAATATGTTTTTCATCGTTTTGATTTTACGTCCGATAAGCGTTTTACTTTAAGTGATAAGACGAAAGCTTTATTGGAGCAGAATGAAAAACCGGTCATCATTACTGTCTTTTTAGCTGGAGAGTTACCACCTGCTTTTAAACGGTTGCAGGCTGCGGTATCAGACATTTTAGCTGACTATCGGGCTTATGCTAAAACCGAAGTTAAGGTGGTTTTTGTTGATCCGCTAGCCGGGCTAAATCAGGCCGATCAGGATACCGTGATCAATAATTTATACGACAGGGGAATAGAAGCAACCAATTTGAGTGTGAAAACTGAAAGTGGATTAACGCAGAAACTCGTTTTTCCGATGGCCATGATGGAAAGCGAAGGGAAGGAATTTCCCATTAAGCTCTTCCAAAATTTAGATACCCGGGGAAATTATGAAGACAATATAAACCGTGCTATTGAAAATCTGGAATATATTTTTACTTCAAGTTTAAAGAAAGTATTAGCGGGAGATAACCCTCGTATTGGCTTTTCCGAGTCAAATGGCGAGCTCTCCGATTTGCAACTGGCTGATGCCATTCACACCCTATCAAGCAGTTATTTGGTTGGCCGTATCGATTTAAATAGTATTGATAAAGCAGGGCTTGATAAATTGAAAATGCTGGTTATCGCCAAACCCAAAAAACCTTTTACAGAAACGGAGAAATATAAAATCAATTATTTCGTAATGAATGGTGGGAGGGTCCTCTGGAGTATTGATCAGGTAAGTGCTGAATTGGACAGTTTGCGGGGAAAAAGCGGACAAATGGCGGTTAGCAGTAATTTGAACCTGGATGATATGCTTTTTATGTATGGAGCAAGGATTAATTATGATATTATTGCCGATCCGGCAAACAGTGCCGAAATTCCGGTTTCAACAGGTGTAGTTGGCGGGCAAAACCAAATGCAACTCGTGCCCTGGATTTATTACCCGATTTTATTACCCGATACTGTAGAAAGTATTGTGAAAAAGCTGGATGGTGTAAAATCTGAATTTCCAAGTACAGTAGATACCATTGGTGTTAAAGGCGTAAAGAAATCGTATATTTTAGCAACATCTCCTTTTAATAAAGTATATAATGTGCCGAAATTGTTTAGCTTGCAAATGGTAAGCGAACAGTTAGATCCACGATCTTTCCAAAGTAAACCACAGCATGTTGGTTTGATGCTGGAAGGTAATTTTCCATCGGTTTTTGCCGGTCGACCTTTACCGGCTAATATTACACAACCTTACACGCTGGAAAGTACAGGTAAAGCGGCTAAAATGATTGTAATAGGAGATGGCGATATTTTTAAAAACCAGGTGTCAGAACAAAATGGAAATCCCTTTCCCTTAGGTTTCGATCGTTATTCGCAGCGTACTTTTGGCAATAAGGCCTTATTGCTCAATATTGTTGATTATTTTACAGATAACGACAACTTAATTGCGCTGCGGAATAAAGAAGTAAAAATCAGATTGTTGGATAAAGCCAAAATTAAGCTCGAAAAAACGAAATGGCAATTTATAAATGTAGTGGCACCCTTGCTATTGTTAATATTCTTTGCGATTTTTCAACATTATTACCGCAAATACAAGTACGCTAAATAATTTTTATATTTTTGAAGAAGACTAAATAATATCATGAGATTTATTGTATCCACATCAACTCTATTAAAACACTTACAAACCGTAAATGGTGCATCAAGCAGCAGTACGGTTTTGCCTATATTAGAAAATTTTCTCTTCGAAATTAAAGATGGAAACTTAACTATCTCTGCTACCGATCTGCAAACCAGCATGACAACTGCTTTGGCTGTAGAATCAAAGGAAGAAGGTAAAGTAGCTGTTCCATCTAAAATTTTATTAGATACGCTTAAAACATTGCCAGATCAACCTATCGCATTTAATATCGATGACAGTACTTTTGCGATCGAGATCAGTGCCGGCGATGGTAAATATAAATTGAGTGGTGAAAATGGTGATGATTTTCCGAAGATTCCCGTAGTAGAAAACGCGTCTTCTGTAAATTTGCCTGCATCTGTTTTAACTGAAGCCATTACAAAAACTATTTTTGCCGTAAGTAACGATGAGCTACGCCCGGCGATGACAGGTGTTTTCTGTCAGTTATCTCCTCAGCACATTACCTTTGTGGCTACCGATGCACATAAATTGGTGAGGTATCGCCGTATGGATAGCAAGGCAGATAAAGCAACATCATTTATTCTCCCTAAAAAAGCTTTAACACTTTTAAAAGCGGCTTTACCTTCAACTGATATCAACGTGTCAGTAGATTATAATGCAACCAGCGCATTCTTTAAGTTCGAAAATATCAATTTAGTGTGTCGTTTAATAGACGAACGTTATCCAGATTACGAGGCGGTAATTCCAACCAATAACCCTAATAAATTAATTATCGACAGAAGTCTGTTTTTAAACACACTTCGTAGGGTTGTAATTTTTGCCAATAAAACGACACATCAGGTAAGATTGAAAATTAGCGGAAGCGAGTTAAATATTTCTTCTGAAGATTTGGATTTTGCTAACGAAGCACATGAGCGTTTAAGTTGCCAATATGATGGTGAAGATCTTGAAATAGGCTTTAATGCACGCTTTTTGATCGAAATGTTAAGCAATCTAAGTGGTGATGAGGTGACTTTAGAACTTTCAACACCTAATAGAGCAGGACTTCTAATTCCGCAAACCAATGACGAAAATGAAGACGTTTTAATGTTGGTGATGCCGGTTATGCTAAATAATAGTTATTAAGAAAAAACTAATTTATTAGTTTTGATAAGAAAGTGGCTTGGTTTTTGACCGAGCCATTTTTGTTTTTAATCAACTAACACAAGCATGAAAATCTATAACAATCTCTCGAAATCACTGATTTTGCTCATCGCCCTATGTAGTATAGGCTTTTCATCCTGTAAAAAGGATAATCCAGATGAAGTCGTAAAAGGCCAGGCCAAGGTAAAAATGGTCAACGCATCGCAGGCCGACGTGCATCAGGATGTTTATTTAGATAATGAAAAACTAACCAGTGTAGCTTTAGCTTTTGGCGAAACCAGCGATTATGTAAAAATACCTTCAGGCAATAGAAGCGTTTCTTACGCCGGAACAAATAATACAACCACTGATACCTCGTTAAATTTTACACCATCTATTACCTATACTACTTTTTTGGTTACCAATAAAAAAGGAGAGTTGGAAATTGTAAGTTATGAGGATAATTTAAGTAATACAGAGGCCGATAAAGCCAAAGTAAAACTGATTAACCTGACGCCTAATTTTGCTACAGGCATCAATGTTATGGTACAGGGTGGTACCCAGTTTGTAAATGGACTGGCTTTTAAAGAAGCATCGAGCTATTTTACAGTAGATACGGGATTCAATTTAAGATATACGGTAGTCGGTTCTGGTAATGTTAAAACCATTGATAAAACGAGTTTAGAAGGCGGTAAAATTTATACGATTTGGTTCAGTGGTACTACAGCTGCAACATTAGAAGCACATATCATTACCGATAATTAATTTCAATGTTTAATATGCTTTCTGCTATCTTTACGTTTTATTAGCATCAGCGATTAATTATGAAAAACAAAGTATTGTTTCCTAAAATATTTCTTCTTCTTACACTTGCCATTTTAATCAGCTCATGCATCAAAAACGATAATTTAATTGAAGGTGATGCTAAAGTGCGATTTTTTCAAGCTGCTTCGACAGATACAACACAAACCTTCTATTTAAATGGAATCCAAATAGGAACACCCGTTGCTCACGGTACAAATACAAGTTATGTAGTCGTTGCAGGCGATGCTGCTTATAATATAACCACGCGAAATATAAATACTGGTGTTGATGTAGCTGCATTAGGAGATCAAACATTTAAAATCGGACAGAATTATTCTGTTTTTTATTATAAAGAAAAAACTGGCGATCCTGCAAAATTGAAAGTTTATACCGATGATGTAAAACCAGATCTTGATTCAGCTAAACTAACTTTTTTAAACCTTGGTTATACGCTAGGCTCTAGTGTTGTAATTACCGATAGCACAAATACTGCTAAACCTGTAGAATCTACAATTGCGTATGGAGCGATTAAAACTTTCAAGGTTAAAGTTAATAAAAACATGAAATTTGCCTTCAAATTAACTAGTCCTACTGCTACAAACCCTCCGCCTGCGGTATCACGCTTAGATTCTCTTAATATTAATAATGGTCGGGTTTACATTATATTATTTGATGGCGATAAAAAGGGCGAACTTAAAAATAGAATCATTTCATCCAACTAATTTTATTGCAATATACTAGCATTTAATCCCTTTCATATTCATACTTTTGCCCAAAATTAGATAAATGGAACTACTACAGCAGCTCATAGATTTTATTCTTCATATAGACGTACATTTAGCTGAAATTGTTAACGAATATCGTACCTGGACCTACCTCATTTTATTCCTGATCATTTTTGCCGAAACGGGGTTTGTGGTAACACCTTTCCTGCCCGGCGATTCATTGCTTTTTGCAATGGGCGCTTTAATTGCGGGCGAACATGAAACAGGTTTAAATATCTGGATTATGCTCATTATATTAATTGTAGCTGCAATTTTAGGAAATACCCTTAATTATAAACTCGGGAGTTTTTTAGGTGCAGGTGTGTTTAAAGAAAAGAACAAGATTTTAAAGCTTAAATATTATCATCAATCTCACGAATTTTTTGAGAAACATGGTGGTAAGGCCATTATGTTAAGCAGGTTTCTCCCAATTTTCAGAACCATTGCACCATTTGTAGCGGGAATAGCCAAAATGCCTTTCGGTCGTTTTACCTATTATAACATTGTTGGCGGAGTAGCCTGGATATTTGCATTATTGTTAGGGGGCTATCTATTAGGGCAAATCCCGGTAATTAAAAATAACTTCGAACTGGTTATTATTTTTATTGCTGTGGTAACTTTTGTTCCTGCCATCTGGGCAGCCATTAGAAGCCGTTTACAACCTAAAAAGATTGAAGCAATGATTGAAGGAGAGGATCCAAAGGCATAATTAAAGTTCCCTGCCAATGAGGGA
This sequence comes from Sphingobacteriaceae bacterium GW460-11-11-14-LB5, assembly GCA_002151545.1. Classification (NCBI taxonomy): domain Bacteria; kingdom Pseudomonadati; phylum Bacteroidota; class Sphingobacteriia; order Sphingobacteriales; family Sphingobacteriaceae; species Sphingobacteriaceae bacterium GW460-11-11-14-LB5. The sequence continues at coordinate 809,475 of CP021237.1, forward strand.
ACCATTTTGATATTTCCTTTCTACCTCTTCATTTTCTTTATTCTCTTCAGGTAATAATGATGTTTTAATCAGATTTTTAAGCACCGGCTGACCTGCATCAACCCAGGCAGAATACCAGAATGAACCCGTTTTTAATATGGCAGCACGCATTTGCTTTTCTACCATGTTATTCATTTTAGTATGGTAAGCTTTTGAATAGCCTGTAGCATATTGTTTCAATACGGTATGATTACGTTCAGAAAAGCTATACTTTTTGTCGGAAGGAAATGATGCGCTCAGTTCAGCTTCGAAAGTTAATACCGTATCAACTAAACTGTGCGTGTGTTTAAGTATTTTCCAGATTTCTAGCAATGGGTTTTCAATATAATCCGCCTGGCCAACAACAAAATTGTAATGGCTTGAATATAATTCGGGTAAACGGCTTTCCCAAAAAGCGTGGATGCCAACCTGATTGGTGAGTTGCCCGTTATGGTTGGCTGTAGTATGTAAAGGAACATGTGCATCGCCAATGTAATGGCCCAGGTCTGCAGAATATTTTAAAATCTTCACCGAATCACGCATTTTAAAAGCTTTAACTAAAGCATAATAACTACGCTGTACCTGCCAGGGAATAATGCCATCGGTATTCAGTTTTTTCAGGCCATATTTAGCCAGGGCATCATCCCATTTTTCGGGAATGCTATCAATATTTTTCTCGTAGTTTTCCACATCAAGGTAATGCCGTGGTGCTTCAAGGGTATCAGCATACCTGCGTTTATCGGGGTCGACAGCATGTTCGGTAATGTATTTGATATTCTTTTTATAGAAACCGATCATATCAGAAGGCAAAGTGAAAACAGCAAGGTTGTTTATCCTTTGATGCGCAAAGAAACCCCAGGAGGTGCAAAGAAATATAGGGATGATTAACGCGGTTAAAATCGTTAATCTTTTCATATATTGAAGATATGCAATTTTCTTGGTAACGCTCAGGGTTTCAAAGCAAAATATTATGCATTTTCCATTTTTTTCATATCCAGCTTTTTCATCTGCATAACCACTTCCATTACTCTTTTTGCTCTTTCGGGCACTGCCATAAGTTCGCCGATGTTTGATGGAACAATTTGCCATGAAAGTCCGAATTTATCTTTTAGCCATCCGCAAACGCTCTCTGTACCGCCATCATTTATGAAAGTATCCCAGTAATAGTTTATTTCGTCCTGATTATCGCAGTTTACCATCAGAGAAATCGCTTCATCGAATTTAAACTGCGGACCGCCATTAAGGCCCATAAATTTATTTCCATTTAATTCGAAAGTAACAACCATGGGTGTAACCTGCGTAATTTTAGAATCTTTAAAAACTGAACAATAGTATTTTGCTGCTGCTTCGGCTTGTCCGTCAAACCAAAGACATGTTACAAGTGGTTTTGCCATTTTATATATTTTTTTTGTTACTACAAGTTAGGCAAGATTTTTAGACGGTGTAAGGTTTAAAAGTGACGATTTAAGGGGGCGATTTCGACAATAATTTGCGCTTATATTCCCGAAATTTATGCTCCGAATTGTGCTAAATGATGATCCAGGTGTTTATAGAACATGTTGTTCCACTCCGTTTTTGCTAATGGGCCAAATGAATGTGATTCTTTGCCGTCGAAATAATCTTCGCCAAGCTGCTGGGTTTTGTTGATGTAATCGATTAAACGGGTCTTTTCTTTTTCGAAATCTCTATCACCTTTAATCATAAACTGTGGTGCCGTCTGGTTATTTTTAGGATAAGGTTTCTCGTTTACCACTTTGCTTTTAACTAATTTTTTCAGGATAAACTTCATTATTGGGCCTGGTTTTGGATGAATGTCATCATAAACCATTTCGTAAGTTACATTACAATGTGCCAGCATTTGTGCAACATTCATTTTGCCCCAAAGTTGAGTGGTAGCTGGAGTAAGCTGGTTAATTCTGTCAATAATTTCGCTAGTTACCGCGGGTTGGAAAATGTTCTTCATGGTTTGTTTTGTATCTGCTCGTGTGTAATTTTACTTTACTAAATATAAGAATGTATTTCTATTGGGTACAGAAAATTTTGCGAATGGGCTGAGGCAACGCGCTTACCACCCCTTGCCCCTCCTAAAATAGGAGGGAAGTAGGAAGTGCTGAGGCAAAGGTTAGTTCCTGTTGTTGGCGTTTGTAGTTTGAATCCTTTGGCTATACATTTTAATAGATGAAATAACTCTACTCTTTATTATAAGGATGTGCTGGTTAGATGTTAGTATGAACCTTTTTACTGCATATAATCTTAGCAGATAAATCAACTCCCCTCCTTATTTTCAAGGAGGGGTTGGGGGTGGTTATTTGTTTTTAAAATGATTTCTAATCCCTTCATATATCAGTTCTTCAGATTCAAAGACTTCAACATTATCAAATCTAATTACTTTAATTCCTTTGCTGTTTAAAAAGTCAGTTCGTTCTTTGTAGTATATTTCTGATGAATAATCATTATGACTATCACCATCAACTTCAATAGCCAGTTTTTCTGAAGGGCAGTAAAAATCCAAAATATAATTTCCGACACTGTGTTGGCGCCTGAATTTTTTGCCATCAAGTTTAGAATTTTGAAGATATTTCCACATGGTTGCCTCAGCAGGCGTAAGATTGTTCCTTAATTCCTTTCTGTAATTTTTCAGGTATTTGACATTATGGATCACCATGATTCAATATAACTATTTTTAAATTAATTTATAGCTTGTTTACCACCCCCTTGCCCCTCCTAAAACAGGAGGGGAGTAGGAAGTGCTGAGGCAAAGGTTAGTTCCTGTTGTTGGCGTTTGTAGTTTGAATCCTTTGGCTATACATTTTAATAGATGAATTAACTCTACTCTTTATTATAAGGATGTGCTGGTTAGGTGTTAGTATGAACCTTTTGCTGCGTATAATCTTAGTAGATAAATCAACTCCCCTCCTTATTTTCAAGGAGGGGTTGGGGGTGGTTTTTTATTTTTAAAATGATTTCTAATCGCTTCACATATCAGTTCTTCAGATTCAAAGACTTCAACATTATCAAATCTAATTACTTTAATTCCTTTGCTGTTTAAAAAGTCAGTTCGTTCTTTGTCGTATATTTCTGATGAATAATCATTATGACTATCACCATCAACTTCAATAGCCAGTTTTTCTGAAGGGCAGTAAAAATCCAAAATATAATTTCCGACACTATGTTGGCGCCTGAATTTTTTGCCATCAAGTTTAGAATTTTGAAGATATTTCCACATGGTTGCCTCAGCAGGCGTAAGATTGTTCCTTAATTCCTTTCTATAATTTTTCAGGTATTTGATGTTATGGATCACCATGATTCAATATAACTATTTTTAAACTAATTTTTTGCTCGCTTACCACCCCTTGCCCCTCCTAAAACAGGAGGGGAGTAGGAAGTGCTGAGGCAAAGGTTAGTTCCTGTTGTTGGCGTTTGTAATTTGAATCCTTTGGCTATACATTTTAATAGATGAAATAACTCTACTCTTTATTATAAGGATGTGCTGGTTAGGTGTTAGTATGAACCTTTTGCTGCGTATAATCTTAGTAGATAAATCAACTCCCCTCCTTATTTTCAAGGAGGGCTTGGGGGTGGTTTTTTGTTGGATTGTATAGACATTAAATTAATTCGCTAATTTTACGGCAAATTTAGCCCATGGAATTATCTTGCCCGGTATCAGCAGAAAGAGTAAATGAAAATGTAGTGCGGATTATTGCCTTTATGGTCGCAGTAATTGCAATTGCTTGTGTTGTGTTTTCAAATTATTGGGCAATTGTTTTTCTGATCTTTGATTTTGCTTTAAGGGCATTTACATCGGGCAAATTGAGTTTGTTGAAATTTATCGCCGTTAAAATAGCCAATGCATTTTCACTTTCGCCGAAAATGAAAGACCTGGCCCCAAAAAAGTTCGCGGCAACCTTAGGCTTTGGATTTTGCCTTTTGATTACCGCGGTATTTTTATTCAATTATTATAATGCAGCGTTGATTTTTACTTCCATCATGACCATTTTCGCTTTGTTAGAAAGTTTATTTGCCATCTGTGTAGGTTGTTATATCTATTCTTTTTTACAGGTTTTCGCAAAAAAAGACAACGCTTAATTTATTGCTTTAAAGCTTCGCGTACTTTGGGTGCAATCTTGCTTCCGAATAACTCAATTGATTTCATCAAAGCTGCATGCGATGGACCACCTACATCCATGTGTGCAGAGAAACGCGTTAAACCAAAGGTTTCTTCCATGGCTAAAATCTTCTCCACCGATTCGTTTACATCGCCAATAATTAACGCACCGCTACTGCTCCGGCCAGCATCGAACTGATTGCGTTGATAAGGTGCCCAGCCGCGCGATTTGCCAATTCTGTTCATCTGTGCCGAATAAAGCGGGTAATAGTAATCGGCAACTTCACTGCTGTTTTCGCCAAATAAAGAATGCATGTGAACGCCAACTTCAAATTTATCCATATCATGTCCGTAAGCCTGATAAACTTTTTTATAGTAATCGAAAAGGGGCTTAAACTGTATGGGTTGACCGCCAATAATGGCAAACATTACCGGCAAACCTAATCTGCCAGCACGTTCTACTGATTCTGGTGTTCCACCAACGGCCACCCATATTTTTAAATTGTCATTTATAGCTCTTGGTAATACTTCCTGGTTATTCAATTCTGGCCTGAATTTGCCTTTCCAGGTGATTTTAGGTGCTGCATTTATTTTAAGGAGTAAATCTAACTTCTCTTCGTAAAGCTCGTCGTAATCTTGGAGGTTGTAGCCAAACAGGGGAAACGACTCAATAAAACTTCCCCGGCCAGCCATTAATTCGGCCCTGCCATTCGAAATTAAATCTATTGTGGCAAAATTTTGATACAATTTAACCGGATCGGAAGAACTTAAAACCGAAACGGCACTGCTTAGTTTAATATTTTTGGTTACGGTGGCTGCTGCAGCCAATATAATTTCAGGGCTCGATACCGCATAGTCAGGGCGATGATGTTCGCCAATGCCATAAAAATCTAAACCAACTTCGTCCATTAGTTTTATTTCTGCTATAATTTCCTGAAGTCTTTGCTGAGCGGGTTGAATTTCTCCCTTTGCATTGATCTGCAAATCGCCAAACATACCGATACCTAATTCCATCATGATAAATAATTTTAACAAAGTTAAGGGATATGGGCTAAGCCATTTTTGATGTATGGTAAGAAAAGTGAAGAAAATTATTAGTCGGTAAATTTTCCCAGCGTGGTTAAAATGGTTTTTAGCTCATGATTGGAATAATCGAAGTTTGTGGATTCGATTTTAAACTTTTTGCCATTTTGTAAAACAATACTAATGGAAGAATATCTTCTGCGTCCAAATGACTCATCATCAATAGCTTCTATTGTTTTAATTTCAGTCCACTTAAATTTCCCTAGTTTTAATAAGGTGATTTCATTTTCATCCGCTATGATGGCGTATTCCTCTTGCTTAGCTATTAAGTTTTTAAAAAAGAAAATTAGAAAGACAACCGGTATCGACATTGTAATTAATGTTGATTGAAGATAACTCAGGTCAAAGATAAATGTGAGATTAACTAAAAATAATGGGAACAAACCAAAAACATAAAGTAATGGTACTAAATTGCTGTTGTCTTTAACTTTTATCGATTTAATCATAAGAAATGATCGTTATTTTTACAGCTTCATCTAAATAAATGCATTATAAACACCATCTTCTTACTTATTCTTGAGTGTATCGAGGGTTTCTGGCTTGTTTATGGGGTTGTTGTAATAGGAAAACTATTAATTAATTTCCAGGGGCTTTCGTCTACTTGTTCAATCAAAGTTATCTCATTAAAACTTATTTCATGAGGTAATTTATAATTTTTTATCTGTTTGAAAATTTCATCAGTACACTGCGAATTTCTAGGGTGCATGAGCGTAATGTGAGGCAGCTGGAATCGTGGTGGGCTGATTATTCCTTTTAAGATAGAAGCCCTTAATTGGTCGAAATCATGATTATGGTTTTTACCGGGAATAAACACACCTTGCCCATTTTGGAACCGTTGAACAGCTTGAAGCTTAATTTTGATGGGATTGTTAAGTTTAATCGACACTATATTCGTTATAACCTTTTCCAACGCTTCAATTTCATCTTCCCTGCACAAAGTAATGTGGGCCGGAATTAAATGGTATTGAATGGGATTATACTCTGCCCTGATCTTCTCGATATTTTCGTTTTGTTCGGTGAGAAATAATGTAAGCTGGCGTCTGATTTTAGGCATAACCGAAGATAAAGTGAGCTGAACTGTTAATTTCCTAATTTAAGTATTCATTCTGATTTGAAAACGAAAGTTCTGTAGTTGTTGGCCTTTATAACCGAACGGTTAGCTCCTGATATGGTGCCAAAAGAATCCCAACTTGGTTACTAAAGCAATTGTAGTGGTTCTCATTTGTCACCAGAAGGAACAGAACTTTAGGAACCGATAAGCATTGGTATTGCTTTCCAAATAAAGAAAATGTATCGATCCTAATGGCAGGAAAGATTCTGAGACAAGCTCAGAATGACGTATCTGTAGAAACAAGTTCAGCATGACGATCTCTGGCCCAAAACTAACAACTGGTAACTGTAGCAATAAACTGGCAATTGAAAACTGCCAACCAGTTACTCGATCTTCTTTCCCTTCATGGCCGTAGAAATCGCTGCATCCATTACACGCTCAGCAAAGGGACGCGTAAATTCGTTCAGTTCATCTGCTCTTTTCAGAATGGTATCTTTTTCCTGCGTAGCTAAAGCGGTTCTGAGCGCTTCTATATGTACTTTGGTTTCTGCAATTTCGGTTTCTGTTAAATGCTCAGCATGTTTTTCGATAAAACGTTCGGCGGTGTAAAGCAATTGTTCGCCCTCGCTTCTCGCTTCAATAAGCATACGTTGTTCTACATCACTTTTAGCATGTTCTATACTATCCAGGAGCATTTTCTCCACGGTATCGTCACTTAAGCCATAACTTGGTGTAATTTCGATCTCCTGTTTAACGCCAGAGCGTAATTCTATCGCCTGAACGGTTAAAATTCCGTCGGCATTCAATAAAAAATTAATGTCTACTTTCGGCAAACCGGCAGGCATTGCAGGAATTCCCTTTAAGTCGAACTCGGCCAATTTTCTATTTTCTTTCACTAAATCGCGCTCGCCCTGATAAACAGAAATTTTCATATTTACCTGTCCATCTATTGAAGTGGTGTACTGGCGACCCGCTTTAGTTGGTACTTTGCTGTTGCGGGCAATAATTACATCCATCAGGCCACCCATGGTTTCGATACCCAAAGAAAGAGGGGTTACGTCTAACAACAAGATATCAGAGCGGTTTCCGGCCAGAACATCAGCCTGAATTGCTGCACCAAGTGCTACCACCTCATCAGGATTGATATTATCCTGTGGTTTTTTGCCGAAGAAATTTTCTACCGCCTGTTTTACATAAGGCGTACGGGTAGAGCCACCCACTAAAATCACTTCGTCTATATCGCTTGCCGATAGATCAGCATCGCTTAATGCATTTTTACATGCGGTTATGGTTTCTTCAACTTTTGCCGAAATTAACTGCTCAAAGGTTTGTTTATCCAATGTGCACCAGATTTCGCCAACCTGCTCGTTATATAAATTTTGGGTAGATAATGCTTTTTTAGCAGCCTCAGCTTGTAGGCGTAAGGTTTGCATCAAAATATTGTCTTGGGCAACTACGGCTACATCGAGGTTGTTTTTCTCCAGCCAGTAATTTAAAATGGCCCGGTCAAAATCGTCACCACCTAAATAGGTATTGCCGTTGGTCGCCAACACTTCAAATATTCCGTTCTGGATCTGTAAAATAGAAACATCAAATGTTCCACCGCCTAAATCGTAAACTGCAATGGTTTTTTGTTGTGTTGGATCTAAACCAATTCCGTATGCCAAACTTGCTGCAGTGGGTTCATTTACAATACGCATCACGTCCAGGCCGGCCAGTTTTCCGGCATCTCTTGTGGCCTGGCGCTGGCTATCATTAAAATATGCCGGAACAGTGATTACCGCTCTGTTGACAGGCGTTTTTAAAGCGTGTTCTGCTCTTGCTTTAAGCTCTTTCAAAATTTCTCCCGATAATTCGATGGGCGTATAAAAGCGGTCGCCGGCATGGATTTTTACCAATGCATCGCTATCGTCGTCTATAATTTTGTAAGAGAAAATATCTTTATGTTCGGCCACATCTTTATAAGAGCGGCCCAGTAATCTTTTTACCGAAAAAATGGTGTTTGAAGGATCGGTGGTTAAAAATTCTTTCGCCTCATTCCCCACAATGGCTTCGTTCTGGTTATTAAAATAAACCACTGATGGTACCAAAATCCCTTTACCTGCATCGTTAATTACCTGCGGATTTTTATCGGGATTGATAAAAGCCACCAAACTATTGGTTGTACCTAAATCTATTCCAACTATAATTTCTTCCTTCTGAAACGAACCTGTAGCAAGGTTAATCGATATTTTTGCCATGGGCACAAAAGTAAGCAAATGTTGTACTAAAATTGTTGAAATGTTGTAAAGTTGAAATGTTAAATAGATTAAATTTGATTTCTTTCAAATACGGTTAGTATTAGGTAATGAACGCTCCGGTAATTCTTTGGTTGCAGCAGCCCTGCTGTCCCTCCCGCCGATTGAAGGATCGGCTCCGTACCATCAGGTTTATTTAACGAGGGTGCTGTTACCCGAGCGAAATTCGTCACAGATAAAATTTACTCCCGAATCTATACTAATGTTATGTTCAATATAAAAAGGCGCATATAATGTCCAGTAAATTCTGCAGAAAAGCGCTGATTTGTCATTGTATGCTGCGTTAATCTGTGTGATCAGCGGGAAATGAATAGCCACTATAAAATTAACTTATCACTAGTGGTCTTTGAGACACAGACCACGGAATCAGAATCTATACTAATTTCTTCTTCAAGCCACTATACTTCGGACCTCAGACTCCCGACTTCGGACTCTCGACTAAAGACTCCGGACTACTTTTTATTCTTCTCTTCGATCCACAAACTCATGTATTTGGTGCTCTGTACCGTGTGATGATTTAGGATTTGTCCGAAAAAGTTATTTTGTCGGTGTGTAATTAAATTTGAAGCCAATCTTTCAACTTCTTTAATAAATGGATCGGCAAAATATTTTGCTGAATACCTTTGGTTAATAATCTGTACGCCATTTTGCTGTGCCATTTGCCATGTATTTTTATCCTGATAGAGTTTTACAGCTTCTTCGATAAAAAGGTCCAGATCATCTTCGATACTGCCGTTCCAATCTAAATCTCCTTTCATGGCTTCTGCACCAACGGATGTGGTAACCGACGGCGTACCCACCTGCATGGCATCAATAAATTTACCTTTTACACCCGCGCCAAACTGAATGGGGGCAAGTAATATTCGATGTTTAGCAATGGTATCTTTGGCATCTAGAGCCCTTCCCTTAATTAAAAACTTTTCGTTTTTGTTATCCAACTGCAACACTTTTTGCGATGCATAAGATCCGTATACATTTAAATTAACATTTGGAAGCCTTTTTCTGAGTGTAGGCCAGATTTTGGTTTTTAAAACCTGTACGGTGTTCCAGTTGGGTTCGTGAAGGAAATTGCCAATGAAAACAAAATCTGCCCGATCTTCAAAAGGGATCCAGTTTTCGATCGCCTGCTGATCGATTTCGTTTTCCAGAAAGGGTAAATAATAAATCAGCGACGAATCAATTTTGAACTGCGTTTTCAGGATATTCATTTCCACTTCAGAAATGATCAAAGATAAATCGCAGCGTAAAATGGAAGCAATTTCTCTCTTCGCCGTATCCGAGAATAAATCTAAGGCTTGTTTCTTCTTGTCGCTTTGCTGGCGGGCACTCCTCAGGCAGTGTAAATCTTCAGTATCTAAAATTCTAAGGGCATTTGGGCATTCCTGCTGAACCCTCCAGCCATATTGTTCTTCTACCATAAAACGGTCGAACAGCACTATTTCCGGATTTAATTCTTTCAGAAATACGTTGAAGCTTTCGTCGTTCAGTTTGATTTGTTGTTCAACAACGCTAGTCTTACTAAAATCAAAACTGAAATCGCTTTTTGATGCTGCCGATGCAAATGTGATTTGATAACCTTCAGACAGAAATAGATCAACCAACTGGACCATCCTTGTACCGGCTGCCGATGAAGTGGGCTCGGGCCAGACAAATCCAATAATCAATAATTTCTTAACACTTGTATTCATTTACCTGCAAAATAAGTTCTTTTTTTTCGGCTCCCGCAGATAAATCTGATTTTCGTGGAGTGAAATGTAAAACCTGCATCATCTTTTAAATCTGCGGGAGATATTAAACGTATCTGAAATATTCCTAATTTTGCAGTTCAATTACAAGCACTACATGTTAGGATTAAAATTATTGACAGACCCACGTTGGGCAAATATTGCGGAATCGAATTTAGAAGAAATTTTATCTGACCATGCCTGGTGCGAACAAAAAGCGGCAACCAATGCCATTACGTTAATCACTCAAAACTCTGAACATCAGGATCTGGTAGATGAATTAACTGCGATTGCCATTGAAGAGATGCAACATTTCCAGATGGTTATTGAAATTATAAAAAAACGTGGTTATACCTTAAGCCGCGAGCGGAAAGATGATTATGTAGGCCGTTTGGTGAAATTCAGTAAAAAAGACGGAAGCCGCAATATGGCTTTTATTGACAGGTTATTGTTTGCGGCAATGATTGAAGCCAGAAGTTGTGAGCGTTTCAGGGTGCTTTCGTTAAATATAAAAGATCAGGAACTGGCTAAATTTTATCATGAGCTAATGGTTTCTGAAGCCGGACATTATACTACATTTTTAAATTTTGCCCGTAAATATAGTACCGATGTGGATGTAGATAAACGCTGGAAGGAATGGTTAGATTTTGAAGGAGAACTGATCCAGAGTTTCGGAACGAGAGAAGCGATACACGGATAATTCAGTTTGCAATTTTCAGTTTTTCATAACCAACTGAAAACATGATTAATTGCGTTGAAGATCTTTAGTGATCCAATTTTCTGATGAACCTCGGGATAAGCTTTTTTCTAAATCTTTTTTATGGTAGTTGTATAACCAGAGTACAATATCCTGATAGCTGTTAATTCCTTTTTTCTGGTTGTTTAGTTTCAATAACCGATCAAAAGCTACGCTCATATATTTCGACATATCGGAATTATTTTTTAGCCAGAATTGGTTTTCGGTTTTAAAATCTGCTAATACTGTAGGAGCAATGCGCTCAAAAATCATTTGGTAATCGTTTGGGGATTTTACTCTGATTTCCCACAAAATACTGCGGAACATACAATAATAACCCGCATATTGGAAATTGATATCATCGCTTTTGATGGCCGTGATATAGCCTAATAAATTGGCTTCATCTTCTTTTGCAATACCTGTTTGATGTGCAATCTCATGGCAAATGGTAAAAGGTAAAATAAATGGAGGTAGATTCATATTAATGTTAGCCTCTCCACTTAATGGGTTGTAATAACCTTCAATGCCACTTTTTGCTACGTAACCGGCAAATAAACACGGTTTTACGCTGGTTATAGCATAGTTAAAAGCAGTATTCTGTTTAGCTTGTAGTTGATAGCTTAGCGCTGCTGTTTTTGATAGACCCGCAACCGAATATAACTTTGGCCTGCTATTCATACTATCTATCTTAAGCTTTAAGTGCGTAATCCTGATGAGAAAGTATTTTCCTAACGTTACCAGCTGGGCAGTGTTGTATTTTTCGTTGGCTATACCCAGTTTTGTTGCTATTGCTGGTCGCGAGTAGTTTAAGGCCCAGCTTAATTTGAAAACAAGATAAAGTACTAAAATAAGGTTGAGGCATTTAATCCCAATCTGTTTTAAGCTGATTGCTTTTGCCCGATACTTTTTGAAGGTTTTGAAAAAATACCACAATAAATATGCAACCAACAGGATGTAGAGTATATCGCCAATGGCGAAGGGGAAAGGGGAGCTTAAAAACCTTAGCAGTTTAGAAATTAACGGATAGAAGTTGTTGAAATAAATTTTTTCGGTTAAGTTTTCACTTAATCCGATCAGAAAAACTAAAAAAGCGGCTGTTGCAATGATAAACGTTTTAGAACGAACTAACTTTTTAAATGAGATCAAATCACTTGTAGATTATAAAAAACAATAATATGGCAAGCAACAGGAAGAGTAATATTTTTCTGAACCATCGCTGCTGTTCTGCTTTTCTAAGGTATCCATCTTTTTTTAATTCCCAAGAAAAAATAATTTCGATAAAAGTTATCGGCTCAAAGATAAAATCAAAAACTGAGTACGATTCTTTTGCTCTTTTTAATTCTTCTAATTTAACTTTTTGTTTGGACAGGTGTTTGGCCTGTTTGATTTTTGATTCATCAACCTTCCTTAAAATTAGCACTGATTGAGCTTCCTGTAAAGCTGTTTCATTCCATTCATCGGGAGCGCCTACAATTAACAGGAGTTCTTCCGTTGTTCTATCTTTTATGGGTGGGGTGAAAGGGGGCATAACAAGAAATCACCTTAGTTTCTATTGTCGCATATAGGTTAAGCTAAGCAAATCTATCTTGCAAAAGTTAGGCGTTTTCCGATCTGATCGGTCGTGAATTTGCCATTTTGATAAGCTAAATTTCCTGATACGAAAGTGTGGCTAATACTGGCCTGGAAGGTATCTCCATCAAAGGGGCTCCAGCCGCACTTATAGAAATTATTAAGTTTAGTTACTTTCCACGAATCTTTCAGGTTTACCAGGACTAAATCTGCCCAGTAGCCTTCACGGATGAAACCGCGTTTTTCGATATCAAAACAGATAGCCAGATTGTGCGCGGTTTTTTCGACAATTTTCTCCAGAGAGATTTTACCCTGTAGATGCATTTCCAGCAAAGCGGGCAATGCATGTTGCACTAACGGACCACCAGATGGCGCTTGTGAATAAGGCTGCTGTTTTTCTGCCAGTGTATGTGGGGCATGATCTGTTGCAATCACATCGATATAATTTTCAAGAACACCTCTGAGTACGCCTTTTTGATCATCTTCCGTTTTTACTGCAGGGTTCCATTTGATGAAATTTCCTTTCGAAGCATAATCCTGGTCATTAAACCAAAGGTGATGTACGCAAGCCTCAGCCGTAATTTTTTTGTCTTTTAGTGGCGTAATGTTATCAAATAAAGCAATTTCTTTTGCTGTAGAAATGTGGAGGATATGCAGACGCGTTTGATAAGTTTTTGCCAGTTCGACTGCTAGTGATGATGATTTATAACAAGCCTCCGCGCTTCGGATTAAAGGATGCATCTCTATCGTTAAATCTTCACCGTATTTGGCTTTAAATTCGGCCAGATTATGGCGAATGGTCGCTTCATCTTCGCAATGGGTAGCCACCAATATTGGTGCTTTGCTAAAAATGTTTTCTAAAGTTTTTTCGTTATCCACTAGCATATTCCCGGTTGATGAACCCATAAAAACTTTAATGCCGCAAACATTTTTAGGATCGGTTTTTAAAACTTCTTCAATATTGTCGTTACTGGCGCCCATGTAAAAGGAATAATTGGCCAATGAGGTTTGGGCAGCAATTTCGTATTTATCAGCTAATAAATCCTGTGTTAAAGTATTGGGCACAGTGTTGGGCATTTCCATAAAAGAGGTAATCCCGCCAGCTACAGCGGCCATACTTTCGGTAAAAATATCGGCTTTATGGGTTAAACCGGGCTCACGAAAATGGACCTGGTCATCAATCATTCCTGGTAAAAGGTATTGTCCTTCTGCATTAATTTCTTGTGCATCAGGTGCAGACAGATTTTGGCCGATTTTGGCTATCAATCCATCTTTTATCAATACATCGGCAACAATTTTTTGTCCTTCGTTTACAATTGTAGCGGCTTTTATCAGGTAAGTATTCATGGTTTCAAAGGTAGTAATTTAGTGTTAAGTAGCTAGTATCAGGTATCAAGATTTTGATACTGTGGAAAGGGGAAATTGAGTTTTTATGCTAAGTTTTGAGTTAAATAAACCTGATAAAGTGGAAATACTTTTTGGTGCAGGTCTTCGACAAGCTCAGACTGACCATCGCAAAAAGATTGAAACGATAGCAGGACTATCAGAACCGAAGAATTACTGAAATTGTTTTACTCCCAATTCTGATAAAACGAAGCTTCAATTCTGCATGGGATTGAAACCTTCTGCCTTACGCCTTCAAACCCTCAACCTTAATCACTATCTTTGTGCGCTATGGCAAAATCGTTCGAAGAATTTAAGTTAAACAGGCAAATTTTAAATGCAGTTGCCGATGCAGGTTATACCGTTGCCACACCGATACAGGAAAAAGCAATTGCGCCAGTATTATCTGGACAAGATATTTTTGGTATCGCCGAAACCGGTACCGGAAAAACCGCTGCTTTTGTTTTGCCCATTTTAATGCAGTTAAAATATGCTCAGGGCGACAATCCAAGAGCACTTATTTTATCTCCAACGCGCGAACTGGCGATGCAGATTGCAGAACAGGTAAAGTTATTTTCTACCTATACCGATTTACGTTCTTTAGTGATTTTTGGTGGAATAGGTCCGAAAACGCAGAAAGAGCAAATTGCAAAAGGCGTTGATATTTTAATTGCTACGCCCGGAAGATTCCTGGATTTATATTTGGCAGGTGATATTAATACGCAGAGCTTAAAATTTTTGGTGCTGGATGAAGCCGATAAAATGATGGATATGGGTTTTATTGGCTCAATTCACCGGATTTTGGAAATTGTACCGCGTAAACGCCAGAATTTGTTGTTCTCGGCTACAATGAGCGACCTGGTGCAGAAAATTGCCGGCGATTTCTTGAATAATCCGCTTGTGATTGAGGCATCTGCGCAAGCAACCCCTGCTGCAAACGTAACGCAGGCTTTGTATTACGTTCCGAATTTCAAAACGAAAATTAACCTATTGCAGCATTTGCTGAAGAATGATGAGGCTTTTAACCGCCTGATTATTTTCTGTAAAACCAAAACGGTTGCAGATAACATTTACAGTTTTATTGAACGCAGATATGGTGCTGAGCATGTTCGTGTAATCCACGCCAATAAAGGGCAAAATACCAGGATTAACTCTATCAATAGTTTCAAGGAAGGTAATGTCAGGGTTTTAGTGGCTACAGATGTGGCGAGTAGGGGCATTGATGTAAGTGATGTAAGTCATGTAATTAATTTTGATGTGCCGATCATTATCGAAGATTATGTACACCGTATCGGCCGTACCGGTAGGGCTTTTGCCAAAGGTGATGCGATTACCTTTGCCACCGATGCCGAAAAATATTATATCCGCAAGATTGAAAAATTAATCCGCCAATATATTCCTGTCGCCGAAATTCCGGAAGGTGTTTTTATTGATGAAACCCCTTACGAGGAACGTCAACATATTGCGAAGGAAATTGATATGCAGAAACGCAAGGATGATCCTGATTTTAAAGGAGCCTTCCATGAGAAAAAACATGCTGCGGCGATAGAGAAAAAGGTGAGGGAAAAAGCCAAAGCAAAAGCCGGCAAGCAGGTAAAGAGTTTTAAAAAAGGTAAAAAATTCGATAAGAAAAAGTAATGAAGCTAAGGATTACCCCTTTAAATATTGTTACATCGCTCGCTGTGGCATTTCTGGTGGCTAGTATTTTTCAAAGCAAACCGGCTGGTCAGCATTTTGACCTGAGTGCTTTTTACAAATTCATTTTAGGGTGTTTAATTCTGGTTACTTTTATTACCGATTTAATTTTCCGCTTCACTTTAAAAGATATTAAGCGTATTTGGATAATTGAGCTGATTTTCATCTTCATTGCCGCAGTACTCATGTTAATCCTGCAGAAGTTAGCGTAATTAAACCGTAAAAATATCTGTACAATTCTGATCTGTTCAATCTACTCATCTGTGTAATCAAATTAAATAAGCATCTTTGCATCCGGAAAAATTAGTCGGTTTATATCGGAGGAATCTGTTAAATCGATGAAATCAATATGAATATGAAAAAAGCAGAAATAAAAATAACTGTTGAGTTAGACGAAGGAAATAATCCCGATAATATACTTTGGGAGAGTACAGATGCAGGAAATGCTGATAAAGTGCCAGCAAAGGCAATGTTTTTATCAGTTTGGGACCATAATTATAAAAATACTTTAAAGATAGATCTTTGGACAAAAGATATGCCCGTTGACGAGATGAAACGTTTTTTCTACGAAACCTTGCAAACCATGGGCGATAGCTTTTTAAAAGCCACAAATGAAACTTTGATCGTTGAAGATTTACGCGATTATTGTGCCCATTTTGCTGATAAGATGGGGATTATTGAAGGGCAATAGTTCAGTCATTAGTCATTAGTCATTAGTCATTAGTCATTAGTCATTAGTCATTAGTCATTAGTCATTAGTCATTAGTCATTAGTCATTAAAAAATGCCAGACAAGGTAGCGATTAAACCATTACTTCCATTACAAACAATTAACCAATTTATCCAGTTAACCGATTAACCAAAAAGATGTTAGTATTAAATAAATTCAGGGCCTGGTTAGGCATTTTGTTATGCGTTATTGCAGGTTTCTGCCCGATATTAAAAGTGCCGATTAAAGGCAACTGGAACTTGTATCAATCTGATGCACGTTTGTTTATGATTACTTATGCCATTATCGCCATTTCAGTGTTGTTTCTGTTTATTAGAAAAGTAGGGGCATTTAGGTTTATGAGTTTTGTAATGGCTATTTGGTACGTTTTAGCGGTGGTTGCTGTTTATTTTACCGCAAATAATTATACTAAATATGGCTTCGCCAATAAACTTATCGGTAAAGTTGTTCATTTCCAATGGGGATGGATCGTACTTTTAGTTGGCGTAATATTGATGCTTTTTAGTGTTAAACGCGGAGAGAAGATTAGCGCCTAAGCCTTTTCGTGCAACTGAGAGGTGAGTTTTGAAACCTCGTATCCCTTTGCCTTACACCTGGCTACAATTTCATCATGGGTTTTCTTCGGCATAGTCTGATTACGGCTCATGATGAACAAAAATTTGTGATCGGGGTGTCCTACCACCACATAAGAGTAATCATCTGCCAGTTCAATGATCCAGTAATCAACCTTTATCGGCCAAATAAACTGTGCCTGTAACTCTCCTTTATCTCCTTCTTCTGATGGATACATTTTAGAATTCCTGGAATAAACTTTATCATCGCCCGGTTTTTTATAGGTAGTTAAAACATTATAATAACCATCCTTATTCAAAGTGTATTTAGTAGTGGTTTCACGGCTCCCTTTATCAAAAATGGTAGGAATAGAATATAATGAGTACCAGGTTCCCGAATATTTTTTTAAATCTAATTTAGCCACAGGAATATTTTTTTCCATTGGCAGGTGAGTTAAAAAAATAAACAGGAATAAGCAGACCGTTTTCATAATATCAGGAGTTTTGATATGATTTACGAAACGGATAAAAAAACAGATTTTTTAGAATTTATTTTTTGCTTTCCAGATGAAGCCATCGAGCACATAATGTGTAGCTTGTGGTAAAGCTAGAAGTGGAACCAGCAGCGATAATAATTCCGTGTTGGTAACCTGCGGTAAGCCGGAAAAAAGTTTGAAAACCGATTGATGTTCTTTCCATACCAAGCCATCCCAAAGGCCTTCTTCCATGTACGCGAAAAGTACGAGAATCAATAAGAAATATAATATTCCGAATTTTCCGAAACAGAGATCCATGATTTTATTCTTAGCGGTTTGGCCTCCGATTTTTTTCTTTTCAAAAAACCAGACCAATGCCATATACGGAATACCATGCGAAATTACGTTTAAGGTAGTAAAGGCCATATCACCATTAAAATAAACGATACCGAAATACCAGGATAAAAATGTTCCGATTACGATTAAGTTGCGCGGAATATTAATCCACTTTTTGTTAATGATGAATAAAATTTCTTTGACGATATAAATGGCGATAATTAAGATGTACACCATGCTGGAGTATGTTAATAGCATATCGTTCTTAAAAGTAAAGAAATCGCCTTCTACAAACCAGTTGAAATTTCGCCCGCTGTTTAAATGCCAGAAAAGCAAAGGATATAAAGTTGCGGTATAAATGGCAATTTTATCAATAGTTGTTAACAGCCTGGTTGATTTTTCGTTACGGGAATACAGGCGCATAAAGCCATATTGCTGCCTGATAAAATGATAAACGGCCAAATAAGCCAGGATTCTCCAAAACCATAAACCATCAAAACGATAGAGCATAACACCTATAACATAACAGGCCAACGGAATAGAGATGAGCAATGTATACTGCTTTTTGAAATTACCCCGATTAAAATAGGTTCGGTATAAGGTGCTGTAAACATGTGCAACATCAATAAAAACAATTAAAAATACCCAATAGGCTAATGGAATACCTGTTGCGTTTTGAAACTGATCTGGAAAAAGTAAAACCAGCAATAAAGAGAGAAATGCCGGCGATATAATAAAAATAATATCAGTCCATGCCGAGTGAAGCCAGGGTTGGGTTGGTTTATGAGATAACATTTAAAACCTGTTTTGCTGCGTTTACGCCTTGATGAAAAGCTTCTTCAAATATAGAAACCCCACTCAGATCGCTGTGGGCAAAGAAAATTTTATGATCTATTGGTGCTCTGGCTTTTGCCAGGTTTTCACTCCAAACAAAATCTGTTGTAGGTGCAATCATCCCATGCCCCCAAACCCAGAAATCTATATTTTCAATAGCCGCTGTAATTCCCGGATGAATCATTTCCAATTCAGGAACAACAATATCAAGCCATTGTTCGTAACTCCTGGTATATGCAGCTAAGCGTGCAATTGCCGGTTCAAAATCGCACAGCGGCAGATAATAAGTAATTACTTTTTTATTCTCCGTGAGTTTTAAATGCTGCTGGGCCGAATTTACATAGCCAACAGATGCTGTATTATAGGCAACATTATCCCAGCAAAGATTAATACCTTTTGATTCCGGTAATTCGTTGATGGTAATATTTGCGATTAGCCAGGGCGAATAACTAAAAGACTGATAATTTATATGGCGGTTAAAGTTTTGGAGTAAACGGTTGTTTACAAATTGGGGTGCGCATAAAATAATCTTTGCAGCTGTTATTTCTTCGGTGATATTGGCTTGCATATTGAATATGGAAACAGTTATATCTCCATTGGCCAGCGATTTTAAACCATAACATAAGGTTGAGGTTTTGATATGATCTTTAAGCTGACTGGCAAGTTGTTTCATGATCCAGCCATTGCCTTCTGGCCAGGTGATTATGGCATTTTGTTCTGCATTTGCAGCTTTTCCTCTACGCGAAGCAAAATAGTGCAAACCAGCCCAGGCTGATATTTTATCTGTTTTCTGACCATAATCATCTTTGCAGGCATAATTCAAATACCATAGGAGATATTTCGAATCGTATCCTTTTTCTTCGAGATAGGCCTGAAAAGAAATCTTATCCAGTTTTCTGTAATTTGGATCGCTTGATGATGAACTTAACGGAATATTGAACAGGAACTTTCCATCGTTCCCTTTGGTATTTTTTAACTGATCTACCTCCAGTAAAAAACGCTTGATTTGTTCTTTATCGCTTGCAGGGACACCAAAATCTGGCACCAAACCTTCCTGCCACTCGCCATTAATCAGTAACCTTTCCTCCGGATCGAAAGTCAGGTAATAATCGTTGTAGTAGGGGAGTTCGTTTTCGAAGTGGGTGATGACATTAATTTCCTGCAAAAAATCGATAAGCAGATGATCATCATTGTTTGCGACAGTAATATAATGGGCGCCTAGAGGGTATGAGGATATATTATTGGTGCCAAAATAAGAATTTCCACCAGTATGATTTTCCAGTTCCAGAATCTCGAAATCTGTTTCTCCATTCTTTTTTAACCACCTGCCAGCTGATAAACCCGAGATTCCACCGCCGATAATTAGTGTTTTTACCTTTCTTGTTTTACTTGAGGGGGCTAGCTTGATCTTATCGCGTAAAATATGACCAGCTTTTGCATTCGGTCCCTGTAAAGTTCCTTTGATATTGTATTTGGTAGATCTGATTTTTTTATAACAGCTATTCAAAAAAATACCGCCAGTAATCAGGCCTATCCTCAAAAGAAAAGCACGTCGTTTTAAATATGCCGATAAATCATCTTTATAAAACGTTTGCCCACTCATCTTCGAAATATTTCACCAAAATCTGATTATTTAATTTATTTACATCAGTTTCTACCCTTGCCATATCTTTTGGAAAGAAGAGCATCAGGTCTAAACTTTCTTTCGAAACGAACCTTAAACTAGGTAAGTATTGCTGCGGTTTTTTGTAAACATTATCCGGATCGGTAGCCATAATGTAACCCCACTCGCCGAAAGAGGGCACATAATTGTGATACGGAATGGTTTTTAAACCCACACTTTCAAGGGTTTTGTTTACCGTCCAAAAAGATTTTGGCGCAACGTAAGGTGAAGTAGATTGGACAACCATTAAACCTTTAGGAGCAAGTATGCCCTTAACCAGTTTATAAAAAGCGTTGGTATATAACTTGCCAACGGCATAATTTGAAGGGTCTGGGAAATCGATTACAATGAAGTCGAATTTTTTATGCTGTGCTTTAATCCAGCTAAAGGCATCGGCATTAATTACTTTTACCTTAGGCGATAAGAGTGCGTTTTTATTTAAACCTAAAAGAATCTTGTTCGATTGAAAAAGGCTCGTCATCCCTTTGTCCAGGTCTACCAATATTACCGAATCTACATTAGGGTATTTTAGTATTTCCCGAACTGCAAGTCCATCTCCACCGCCCATTACCAGTACATGTTTTGCAAAAGGTAATGCCTGCAGTCCAGGATGTACCAATGCCTCGTGATACCGGTACTCATCATCAGAGCTAAACTGAAGATTTCCGTTTAAGAAAAGTCGTAAAACTTTATTTTTTTTAGTCAGGATTATGCGTTGATAAGGCGTGCTTTTCGAATATATGATGGTATCGCTATAGGTCTGACTTTCGGAGAAACTTGTAATTTTATCTGCATAAACAAAACCTGCCAACAGCAAAATAATACTGATAACGGACGCACTTTGTAAGTATTTGGAAGCCCTGATTTCTTTTTTGAAACTTAAGCATACAATTAAAGCCACTGCCACATTGAGCATCCCGAACAGATAAGCGGTTTTAACCAGTCCTAAATGGGGGATAAGCAGGAGTGGGAAAATGAGTGAGGCCAGTAGCGCGCCGATATAGTCGAATGTAAAAACCTTCGAAACCAGATCTTTAAATTCATAACGATCTTTAAGGATGCGCATCAACAGTGGGATTTCTAAACCCACAAGGATACCGGTCAGACTCACAAAGCCATACAACACAATTCGGAATGAAGCAATGCTTTCAAAAACGAGGAATAAAACCGTTGAGCTAAAACCCCCAACCAGGCCGACTAAAATTTCGATCTGAATAAACCACGAAAGGATATTTTTTTCGAAATACTTAGATATCCACGAGCCTATACCCATAGAAAAAAGGTAAACGCCAATGATGGTGGAGAATTGGGTAACTGAATCGCCAAGTAAATAGCTGGCCAGTGTACCCGCAATCAACTCGTATATAAGCCCGCAGGTTGCAACAACAAAAACAGAAATTAATAAAAGTGCCGGTAGCTTTTTGTTCATGCTAACTATGAATGGCTGAACTTATAATAATTGCTATTGCAATAATAAAAGCTGCAAAAACGATTGCCAATGCTAGATTTTGCTTTTCCAGTATCTCTTTCCAAAGGTTTTCTGGTGTAATTTTTTCAATAATCCAGAAAGCAATAAAAAGAACAATGATGCCCAATACGGAATAAACCAGTGATGCAATAATGTACTTGATGTTAATTAATTCATTTAAACTCATAATGTTCTTATTTATGGTAAAATCTATTTATGTGACCTGAATGACTTTTATTGCCATTAAATTCTGTGTTTTTTTCTGCTTTATCTGGAAAATAAGCATGCCCCTTTAAACCACTGTAGCCATAAAAACCTATAACAGCCAACAATACGATCAGGTAATATTTTATCGGTTTCAAATTCATTTATTCTCCGTTTACAAAAGGTGAAAAATCGCTGTTATTCCATCTTCTTTTTTCATAATCTCGCATTAAAAGCCAGCAGATTGCCGGAAAAATACAAAGCAATAATAGGGTGGTTACCGTATTGCCCCACATGGTTACATTGCTCACCGCTTTGATGTAAAGGTTATTTCTAAATATATCGCCTGATGATGGATACACATTTAAATGGTATTTTCCCTTAGGTATTTCTGATAGTGTAATCGATTCTCTTGTCGAACCCTCCGACCAGCTTTCGCCATCTTCAGTACCGTGATAATATTCGATCCCCTTGCTTACTTCCCAGGTTTTGTTATCGCTTTCATTAACCAATACAATGGTGGTTTCGAGCCAGTTATTATCAACTGCTGATGCAATTTCGAATTCAATATTTGATGATTCATCATCAAGCGTAAAAGATGGCGTAATAAATGATTTGAAAGTATCAGGACCACCTTTCGTATCGTAGACAATTAAAAAATCATCATTGATCAGCTCTTTTTCAGGTTTTACCAGGTTAAACAATAGATGGAAAACCAGGACTAAAACAATAGCTACACCGGATATATTTAACGAGGCTGTCCACCTTTCAAAAGCTTTTGATGGCTGGTTTGCACCAATACCAATTTGCTCGGGTAGGTCGTTTTTATCAATGTTGAATGCATTTGCAATCACTTCAGCATCTAGATATTCGCCAATGTAATAGTCGGTTTGGTGGCTGGTTTTGCCAACCTCCTTTACCACCATAAAAGGCGGGGCGATATACTCGGTAGCTTTAACCTTTTCATTCACTACATCCCAATCCACTTCACCAAGCATAGCGGTGACTACAGGTGTATATCTATTGAAAAGTTTGTACTCCACATCTTTATAACCAATACTTAACCCATACGATATAGGTTCTTTAAAGTCTGGAAGAAAATCTTTGCTGGCAATAAAATTCCAATGCCCATCGAATTCGGATAAGGTAACGTAACCTTTATCATGGCTGGTTAAGATATATTCCCTCCAATGGTAATCCGTTCCTGCTTCTTTTTTTTCGAGATAAGCAATTACCTTGAATGCTGTACCATGAATATTTCCTGTTGAGCCCAGTTTTAATACCAAAACTTTTTCAGGTTGATCTAATTTTCTATTCAACCTTGTTTCTGTCCTGGTAAAAATACGCAGGTAGGAAAAACAAGATGGGCAGACGATGTACTCGCTTTTAGCTGGCTCATAAAGCACAATATCTTGTTTGCAAATCGAACAAGTAATGGTCTCTGATAATTTAAAAAATGATTTTACTGAATTCTCCATTAGCGAACAACTTCAGTTTTTTGTATTTCTATACCCTCAAAAAATTGGAGTACAGCTTCATAAATATCTTTAACCTTTTGGGTATTGTCTTTTTGGTAGTTTGATAAAAAGATATCAAAAGTTGCCAGTTTAAACTCCGGCCATGTATGGATAGACAGATGCGATTCTGTTAAACAGATTACAGCCGTAAAACCCCCATTTGGAAAATCGTGATAAACCTCGCCAACTTTTTCCAGCGTATTTGACTTAATTAAGCTGTTAAATAGTGCTTTACAATCGTGAAAAGAAGAAAGTTGTTCAGTTTTTTCAGACGAGAACTCTGATAAAATATGTAAGCCAGGATTGTAGTTCATTGAGCGTTTGATATCTTCCAAAAATATAAATTATTTTAGATGTAAGAAGATTTTAAGAAGAGAATTTAAAATGGGCTGTCTGCGGTAAAATAATCGTCGGTATCATCTTCCAATGGAATGTAGATTCTTTCCCATTCATTGCCATCAACAACTTCCCAGGTGTGCCCTTCTCCGGCCGTATCATTGGCAATGAGGATAATGCCCGGCTCGATGATAAAAGTATCGCCATTACTTACTGTAAACCGGAGTTTGCCCTTGAGGGTAATTACATATTGACGCCTTGGTGCAGGGTGGGGGATTTTCTCTAAAGTTGATACATCGGTTTGAGCGAAAAAATAATTCGCATTAATATGCTGACGGATTGGGATTGTACCCGTTTCAAAGGCACATTTGTCACCTTCAATATTAATTAAGCGGATGGCTTTTATGTAATTTTTGGTTTCGGCTTGATCTGTATTCATCTGCAAAAAAAAGTATGTTTTTAAAATTTTAATTCGGTTTGTCCTTTTTGGGCAATTTCACGTTCGTGTTGTAGCAGCCATTGTTTACGCCATAAACCACCTGCATAACCAACCAGTTTACCATTACTGCCAATTACCCTATGGCATGGCACTATAATGGCGATATTGTTTTTTCCGTTTGCAGCAGCGATAGCCCGTATGGCTAGTGGATGGTGAGCAGAAAATTTGGCGTAGGAAGTGGTTTCGCCAAAAGGTATGGTTAATAAATGCTGCCAAACCTCCTGTTGAAATTCGGTTCCTTTTTGTTTCATCGGGAAATCGAAATCCTTTAAATCGCCCTTAAAATAATCCTTTAACTGATTGGCTACCTTTACCGTAAGTTCGTTTTCTGGTAATCCTGAGATGTCTTTCTCGGCAAAAGTAACTACATGCACAAATTCATCATCAGCTAAGATGGTTATTTTGCCAACCGGCGATGTTATAACTGATGCGTAGTTCATGTTTTTTTACCCCAGATTTTCACAAATAAACACAGATTTTTTAGTTAAAAGATAACTACTTAAAAAAACAGCTGTATCTAACACTTTTATCGGTTTTCTGTGTTTCTGTGGCTTATCTATAAACAAAATTACAACAATACAACAATTTAAGCGTGCAATATTTATCAATAAAAGTATCTTTGCGGTTATGCAATTGGCCAAAGAGGTTAAATATTTAATTCACAAGGAAGTATTGTTAGAGTGGCGCTCCAAATATACCATTAACGGTGTATTGCTCTATGTGGTTTCGACCATTTTTACCTGTTACCTCTCTTTTGTTAGCCTGGGCGATAAACTAACATGGAATGCCTTATTTTGGATCATCATGCTTTTTGCCTCCATTAATGGCGTATCGAAGAGTTTTTTGCAGGAAACTAAAGGCCAGCAGTTGTATAGTTATATCTTGGCAAGTCCTGCAGCGGTGTTAATCTCTAAAACAGTTTACAATACGCTTCTGATGTTGGTGCTCACCACAATTGCCTTAGGTTTTTATACACTGGTTTTCGATTCTTTTACCCCACCCGATTTAGCAATGTATTACGTTGCCGTGGTGCTGGGCAGTATCAGTTTTTCTACAGTATTTACAATGGTTTCGGCCATAGCAAGTAAAGCTGGTAACGGTGGAATGTTGATGGCGATTTTAAGCTTCCCAATTATTATTCCGGTGCTGATTTTATTAATTAAACTGGCTAAAAATGCTGTTGATGGCTTGCCATGGGAGAATAGTTACGATGAAATAGCGATGTTACTCGTGGTGAATGTACTGATGGTGGCAACGTCTTTATTGTTATTTCCTTACCTTTGGAGGGATTAAAAATGGAAGATGGAAAATGGATGATGGAATGAAAAAGCAACGATTCCCTCAGCCATTCAAAACTCAATAATTAAATAAACGTATGAATAAAACTTGGTGGAAAATTTTAGGTTCAGTTTTGGTGATTTATACTGCGATAGCGGGTTTGTTACTTGGTGTGCCACATCTGGCTATTTTGAACGAAACCATCCGTAATCTGTATTTCCATGTTCCGATGTGGTTTGCCATGATTGTCCTTTTTTCGATCTCTGTTTTTTACAGCGTAAAATCGTTGAGTACCAAAAGTGAAATCGACGATATTAAAGCGGTAGAGAGTGTAAATGCCGGGATTGTTTTTGGTGTTTTAGGTTTAGTAACAGGTGCCAT
The DNA here is from genome assembly GCA_002151545.1 of Sphingobacteriaceae bacterium GW460-11-11-14-LB5. Lineage (NCBI taxonomy): Bacteria > Pseudomonadati > Bacteroidota > Sphingobacteriia > Sphingobacteriales > Sphingobacteriaceae > Sphingobacteriaceae bacterium GW460-11-11-14-LB5. The sequence continues at coordinate 835,408 of CP021237.1, forward strand.
CTGGGCTAAATATACCTGGGGGCAGTTTTGGAGTTTCGATCCTAAACAAAATTTTGCCGCCATTTCCATTTTGCTCTACTTTGCTTACCTTATTTTGCGTAATGCAATAGATGAGGAACAGAAAAGAGCTAAGATTTCGGCCATTTACAATATTTTTGCCTTCCCGATGATGGTGGTATTACTTTTTGTTTTACCCCGGTTAAAAGACTCCCTACACCCGGGTAACGGTGGTAATCCTGGCTTTAACAGTTACGATTTAGATAGCCGCATGCGGATGGTATTTTATCCTGCATGTTTGGGTTGGATATTAATTGGTTACTGGGTTTATACCATCCGTTTCAGAATACGTACTATAGAAAACAAACAACAACATAACTAAAATGAAGAAGATATTTTTCTCCCTGATATTAATGATGACAGCCCTGCAGTTATTTGCGCAGGATAATGGTGTAGAAATGGCTGATAGCCTTCGGAGCAATGGAAAGATATATGTTGTGGTAATCTGTATTGTGATTATCCTTGTCGGTTTGCTGGCCTATCTGTTCTCTATAGATAAGAGATTAAAGAAAATCGAAAAAGAAAACCAAACTGATAAATAATAGCGTAAACAAGAATTTTTGCTAAAATCCTAGTTGATTTTTAAAATGGATAAAAGTGCTATTTTAGAAGGATAAAAGATGCAATTATCGAAATTTATCTTGTTTATCTCGTTGTAATAGAGGTTTTTGCCGATTCAGAAATCCCTAATTAAAAATACAAACCAGTACATAACCAAAATACCTACATCACAGTATTGTTTTTTGGTAATTTATTGATCAAGTTTGGTTAGTTATAAATTAAATCAACGGGACGATTTAGATTAACTTTAAGAAGGTGATCAATACAATTGGTCACTTTTTTTTATGCCTTATTTTTGGTGTAAAACCCGTAATGAACCCAATTTTAAACCCGTTGAATTTTTTCTTTCTTAATTGCGCTTGCAAAACCTGGTTTTAAATATTTTTTTTATACTTTTTTTTAAATCATAATACGCCATAAAAAGCCGGTTAAAACGCTGCTTTAATCAAAGTATTGTTTTGTTATATCTGCCTTTAAATATGTTTAAATATTGTTTTTGTACATTCCCCCAAAACGGTATAAAATGGCCTTAACAGCCAAAATAAGGTGGTGTTTGCTTTACACTAAGTCTTTTTTCATTTGGATATGTGCGGTTTTTTTAGGCAATTTTGCAGCGAAAACTTATTCATAAAAAAAATAAATAATGGCTAATCTAGCAGACGAGAACAAGTTCTTTGCAGATGTTTGTAAGAACTTTGACAGTGCGGCTCAATTCACCAATCATCCAGAAGGTTTATTGAACCAGATTAAAACATGTAATAGTGTGTATCGTTTCCAGTTCCCAATCCGCCGCGGAAACGGTTTTGAAGTAATTGATGCCTGGCGTGTAGAACACTCTCACCACATGAGCCCTACCAAGGGTGGTATCCGTTACAGTGAAATGGTAAACGAAGATGAGGTTATGGCCCTTGCTGCCTTAATGACTTACAAGTGTGCCATTGTTAACGTTCCATTTGGTGGCGCAAAAGGTGGTATTAAAATTAATACTAAACAGTACAGTGTTGCCGAGTTAGAAACCATCACCCGCCGTTATACTACAGAATTAATTAAGAAAAACTTTATTGGCCCCGGTATTGATGTTCCTGCTCCTGATTATGGATCGGGTGAACGCGAAATGAGCTGGATTGCTGATACTTATATGACCATGAATCCTGGTCAGTTAGATGCTCTAGGTTGTGTAACGGGTAAACCAATTGCTTTACATGGTATCCGTGGCCGTAAAGAAGCCACCGGACGTGGTGTTGCCTATGCCGTACGCGAATGTGTAGAAGTGGCAGAAGATATGGCTAAAATTGGTTTTAAAGCTGGTTTAGGCGATAAAAGGGTAATTGTTCAGGGTTTAGGTAATGTGGGTTACCACTCGGCTAAATTCTTAGCAGAATTTGGCGCTACCATTGTAGGTTTATGCGAATTTGAGGGTGCCATTTACAATCCTAACGGATTAAATGTTGATGAAGTTTTTGCACACCGTAAAAACACAGGTTCAATTTTAGGTTTCCCGGGCGCTAAAGACTTTAAAAACTCGATGGAAGGTTTAGAGCAAGATTGCGATATCATTGTTCCTGCTGCTTTAGAAAACCAATTCACTGAGCTTAATATCCGTAATATCAAAGCGAAAATTATTGCTGAAGGTGCAAATGGTCCAACTACACCAGAAGCCGAAACCATATTTACCGAAATGGGTGGTATCATCATTCCTGATATGTATTGTAATGCAGGTGGTGTTACGGTTTCTTATTTCGAATGGTTGAAAAACCTTTCTCACGTGGCTTTTGGTCGTATGGAGAACCGTTATGCAGCCAATTCAAATGCCAATCTAATTAATACTTTAGAAAACTTAACGGGTAAAACGATCCTTCCTGAGCATCGTTTAATGATTGTTAAAGGGGCGTCTGAAATGGAACTGGTAAACTCTGGTTTAGAAGATACCATGATTCATTCTTATCACGAAATCCGCGAAACATTAATGAACAAACCAGCAACCCAAACATTAAGAACAGCTGCTTTTGTAAATTCAATTGATAAAATTGCAGTTTCTTACATGAACCTGGGCGTTTGGCCATAATACTCTTAGCTAGTCATCCTGAGCTTGCCGAAGGATAATGATCTAAATCAAAGCCCTACAGGATTTAAAACTGCAGGGCTTTTTTGTGCCCAAATCATTATTACCATTTAGGTTTGGTGGCTCCGCAGACCAAAGAGAATAAAATTGGCCATTGTCATCCTGGGCCTGTCGAAGGATAATATTGATATTATGAGGTTTCCGTAATTTTTTTTGGAAATGACGGGCCTGTGGTTCTTGGAAGGCGCCAGTCCTGCTTTACGCTTTATCCCGATGAAACCTGTGAAACAAGCAAGCACACCATAAAAAGCAAAAAAAACAGTGCTTTAAATCGGGATGTTCGCTCCAATCAGGTTTAGGAACAAGGGTTTGTGCACCTTGCAACCCGGCAAAAGAAATACTGCCGTGTCTCTTTAGCCCCCTGCCCGAAGCAGGCGGGCGGGTGAAGCGTTACCCTGTAGCAACGAGGCATGAGGAAGCGAAGCGTAAAAGCGCAAAACGGAATGAAACTTTTTGTTTTGTACTGGCCCTGTGCTTCGTAAATCTCCTTAAATCTGCGGGAAATACACTACCTACTTGCCGGCGTACCAACTGAGAAGTTAAAATTTAACGAACTATTGAAGCCATTTCTAAACGTTTTTAAAAGCTGGATCAAGGCGTTGGCATCTTCATTTAAAAATAAAAGTTCCGACTCCAGTTTGATTTTGTCTTTGCCTATACTTTTTGCTTTGATTTCCAACTGACTAAAAGTAGCCAGTTTATCTGCAATTAAGGGCATTGGTGTTTGTTTAATCAACTTTTTTAAATCTGCTTTAAAATAAAAGAAATCGTCGGATGATTCCCTTTTTTGATCGGGTTGAATGCTTGGCAGAGTACTCAATTGAACATGACCATTATTGCCTTTAAAGTAAACCTGGTACAATGGAATCATAGCACTGCTGATCTTTCCGGTAGATTGATCCAATGCGCCCAGCGATTTGAGATAATTACCCACTGCTTTATCATCAGCGCTTAGATTGATAACAATTGAAGGAATCTTCCGGTCCTGGAGTATTTTTTTCTCCACCTGCTCAAAATCATCATTGTATTCGTAGCCTACAATGGTATCTATCTGCGTAATGGTATTTGTCCACTCAAAATCCACGTAATCTTTGTAAAACCTGAAAAAATTATATTTCGAAAGGAGGGAAGGGCTTACGGTCTGATTTTGCTGAGGTGACTGGGCTTTAAATTTGGCGTTTAGCCACATGCTTACCGTACTTTCCGGATTTAGCGCCCGGTGCTGCGGCTTCGCGGCTGGTTCGATCATCTTATTGATAAATTCATTGCTGAAATTAATTTTTCCGTCAGTAAAATTAATTTTGCTAAAGTTTTCAATGTTTTGAAACGAAACATGATCGGAAAGATTTACCAGTTCTTTAAACTGGCTATCGCCAACTTTAATCATGTTTTTGCGGTTCAGTATTTCGGTCAGAACAGTTTTAACCTGTTCTTTTTGTGGTGTATAGGCTAACGCGACAGTTGTTTTGTTAAATAAGATACAAAGGGTCGAATCTTTGGATTGAAAGAAATTACTATCTGTTTTAATCAATGGCAAAGCAGATTTCTTTTGGATAAAACGGTTAAACGCTGCAGCATCTGCTATTTCAAAGCTCGAGAAAAAGGTAGTTTTTGCCTTTCCTTTTAAACCATACAGGTAAATGTTTGCCGGGATTTTCAATCCAGTGTTTAAATCATCTACCTTTTCCTTAATCCCTTTTTTATCTGCTCCAGCATATTGATTTGGATGTTTGATATAACTCAGCGCAATGGTTTTGTACAGTTCGTCAACATTTATTTTGAGTAAGGCATTCGTCGAAACAGGGATAGATACATTATTGGCCTGGATTTGTCTGTACTTGAAAAAGCCGAAATAACAAATAAGCAGCAATATTACTATCGCTGCTGTTATTTTTAAAAATTTCTTCATAGAAAAGGTTAACTGTTTAAGTGGGTTAACTGTATACGGCCAACTGATAATTGCCAGCTAAACTACTTAGCTGCATTTTCAATTAGCGAAAACAAGTATTTCAATGCATTTTCATGTCCGTTCGGAATCTCTGCACTAATATCAGCTGAAACCAATCTGCCCTTAATCGGGTTCGATTTCATGTAAACATTACCCATTTTTTCTAAAGTGCTGTTAAATTTCTTAGCGGTTTCTTCTCCACCAATTTCCGAATCCGGCACTTTGCCTACCAGGTTTTTGGCATTAAACAGAAAACTGAAATTGTTTTTGCTCAATAGTTGTTTATGCAGTTTACTTAATTTATTGCTGTTGTATTGATTATTGCTAATGCCCTGCATTTCGGTTAAGGAATTACCAAAAAATACAATGCCATCTTTAATCATAAAGTAAATATCAATCGGACTTTTCTTTTCCTGTATTTTATAAATGTTGTTCTCAACAGATACATAATTTTTGTTTACACCATATTTAATCAGTTTATTGATCAATCTGGTATCTTCAGAAGAAAACATGAAAAGGAAATCAGGCAAAGTTTCTTTTTTGGTTTTAACTATTTCTTTCTGTTTGTAATCATCATCATATTCGTAGGTGGTATAAGTAACATCTTTGGTGTTTAGTCCGTTAATTACAAATAGGGCATCACCTTTAACCACTTTGCTTACCGCTTCTTCATCTAATAAAAGAGAAATCAATTCTGCACCCAGGTCAATTTCTTCGTCCATTTTAGCACCCAGAAAAGAACCATAAGCCTGTTTCATTAATTTAGGGAATTCTTCGAGATACGCTTTGGTATCGATGGAGTAGCTCATAAAACCAAGGGCTTTTTCGCTGTTTACATATTTCAAAAAGTTTTTGTTTAACTTTCTGTTCATGATTTTTTTATAAGCATCTGCCTGTTCCTGGGCCAATTCCAAGCCTGTAGAGATGCGGAAACTTTTGTCATCCATAAAAAGTTTCGCATTTAAACTGCCATAACCTTTCATTAATCCCGCCTTACCATAAGCACCGAACTCGGGAGAAACCGCATTATAAACATCTTGAAGACTCGACACCCAAAGCTCTGCAATGGCTTTGTTATCTAAACTGGCTGTATATGATTTATTGTTTTCGATAGACTCGTAAGTACCATTAAAAATCTGATCCGCCTGGGCGGTCATCCAGGTAAAAGCCAATCTTTTTTTCTTTGCGTCTTGTTCTAAACGCTCTTGCTGGTAAGCATCGTATTGTTCATCAACAATGCCGTGAACAGGAGTCATGCTTGCAGTATCGACTGCGAATTCTCTTGTCTCTTCAAAATCCGGATCAGTTTTGGCGATTTTTTTAGATTTTTTGGCTGTTTTCTTTTTGCCGGTTTTTTTCGTTGCAACCGTTTTTTTAGTGTTCTTTTTAGCAACCGGCTTTTTCTGAACCTTCACTTTTGCTACAGGTGGGGCAGGCACTTCTTCATCCATCGATACTGTTGTAGCTACAGAATCTACAACTACTGCAGTGCTATCAATAGCTATTGCATCATCATTCTGGAACCTGATGTCCTTAATCCCATAACGGGCAGATTTAACTGAATCAGCAAAAAAAGAACTGCTGATGCTTCCTGTTACAAAATACAGCATATTGTTGTTCCATTTAATAATGCTGGTGCTATCAGGCAAAACCATCGTACGGATATCGCCCTGCTGGGTAAACTTTTTTTCTTTATTGTCAATCAGACTTTCAAATTTTTTAGCATCTTTTATCGGAATAAGAAAACAGTTATATGTAATGCTATCGCTTAACTGATTGAAGTAATACATATTTTTCTCCAGGTTTATACCGAAGTCTTCTATGCTGGTAAAGCTTTTATCAAGTGATTTTGAAGTTTCAGTCAATAATTTCTTGCCTAGAAAAGATTCGTTAAAATCTTTCACAAACATTAACTTAAATATATTATCACCTTTAATTGTGGCTACTGTGAAGGCATTAGATGGTATTTTCTTAACTAAATCCTGAGCTTTGGCCAGGTTAAACGATAAGAAAAGAGCGATGGCAATTAGAATTTTTTTCATTATGTAATTTGTTTTCAGTAAAGATGAAACTATCGTGAATTAGATATTGGTTTCATTTATTTAGATAGTTGTATGGAATTAGATACGTTAATTTTTCCGTTAATTAAATCCATGATGCTGCTTTTTAACATCACGGCTTTTTTAGATTTTGATACATTTGATGCCGGATTGGTACTACTTGTTACAAGCGATTCGAAACGATAAATGCTGGTGTAGGTTGCGCCGTTAAAAACGGCTTTATCTTTTGCTTTTAATTTATTGAATTCTGTTTTAGCGGTACCAATGGCCTGATATTTTCGGCTAAAGGTTTTAGTGGCCTTGTTATACGTATACGATGACGTGTTAGTCGCCTTAATTTTTTGCTGGGCAAGAATGTTTTTGGTGATGTTATTGATGTTTGAAACATCTTTAAAAGAAAAACTGATGGTGGCGATGTAATTATTAAAATCGCTCGTGCTTTTTACATTCGAAATTCCCTCCGATTTTCTTAAATAAGCAACGGCTTCATTTAATTCCTGTTGAATTTTTTGCTTACTGGGTACTTTATAGCCTTGTACGCTATCCAAAAGCATTACCGAAGCTACCTTGGTTTTGCTCTGGCTCAGGTTTATGGTAAGTACCACATCGCCGGTTCCATCATTTTTCAGGGCAATTTCTTCAATTACTTCAAAACATGAGCTTAAAAATGGGATCAAGACGATAAATGACAAAAGCTTATAAAACTGCTTTAATTTCATGTTAATCTGGTTTAGGTTTTACTGTGGGATGTAAAAAAGGAATGATTATCTGACAGGCCAAACTTAATAATTTCAGTCCGGATATTTAAACGAATTGAGATATTCCTTAAGATCGGTTATAAATAGTGGCTTTCGGAAAAATATTTTCCTTCAAAAATCAGATAATTGTCAATATAAAGACAAGAAAAATGTAAAAGAATGCTGGCTAAGCCGATTTTTCTATCTTTGTTGCCAGCTTTTACAATAAGTATAACCATGAAGAAAAGTGCAATCATTGGATTGATTACCATCGCGATTTCCGTAGGGATTTTATTTAGCTTAAACGCTAATACCGACACCTACTCTAATTTCAAACAGGCAGCTCTTTCCGAGAAAGAAGAACATGTGATGGGCTATTGGGTAAAATCAATGGGTACTTACTACGACGCCGTAAAAGATGCTAACCATTTTTCATTCCACATGAAAGATGAAAAAGGAGAAGTGAGAGAGGTAATTTACGCAGGTACCAAACCGCAGGATTTCGAAAAATCAGAAAAATTGGTGTTGATCGGCAAGATGAACAAAGACAAATTTTACGCATCGAAAATTTTAATGAAATGCCCGTCCAAATATAACGATAACCTTGTCGAAATAAATAAAGATGGTAAAGTAGACACCGTAGGTAAGTACGGCGAGAAAAAATATAACTAATTTTAATGGATATTCAATTTGTAGGCGAAAACCTGCTGCCGGGTAAAATCGGTCAGTTTTTTATTGTGCTGGCGTTTAGTGCATCGTTACTTTCAACCATCGCATACTTTTATGCCAGTCGCGAGAAAAATTTAGAAGATAAATCTTGGCGAAACTTAGGTCGGATTGGATTTCTCGTTAACTTTTGTTGTGTAATCGGTATCGGAGCAATTTTGTTCTACCTGGTACTGGGCCACTACAATGAGTACAGTTATATTTATTGGCACTCTTCAAAACAGCTTCCAATTCATTATATTATTTCTGCTTTCTGGGAAGGGCAGGAAGGAAGTTTCTTGCTTTGGGCTTTCTGGCAATCGTTTCTGGGTACTTTATTAATCTGGAAAGCGAAAACCTGGGAGCGCCCGGTAATGACAGTTGTTGCCTTCTCTCAAGTATTTTTAACTTCAATGCTTTTAGGGGTTGAGATTTTTGGTGAGCGCATCGGAAGTTCTCCGTTTATCCTGTTAAGAGATTCTCTTGATTTGAAATCAATGGCGCCTGTAGTTTTCGCAAACCCTGAAAACTTCGCTAATTATTTAAAGTTTATTACCGATGGTAGAGGATTAAATCCTTTGCTGCAGAACTATTGGATGGTGATTCACCCACCAACCTTGTTTTTAGGTTTTGCCAGTATGATTGTGCCTTTTGCTTATGGAATTGCGGCTTTATGGCAAAAAAGATATAAAGAATGGATTAAACCAGCTATGCCATGGGCACTTTTTGCCGTAATGGTTTTGGGTACAGGTATTATTATGGGCTCGTTCTGGGCTTACGAAGCGTTAAACTTTGGCGGTTTCTGGGCCTGGGATCCTGTAGAAAATGCTTCTTTAATTCCGTGGTTAACCCTAATTGGTGCAGTACACGTGATGATTGCCTATAAAAATACTGGCCATGCTTATTTCACTGCAATTGCTTTAGTATTCTTAAGTTTCTTACTGGTGCTTTATGCATCTTTTTTAACCCGAAGCGGAATTTTAGGTGATACATCAGTTCACTCATTTACCGATATGGGGATGTTTGGTCACCTGATTTTATACAATGTAGTTTTCGCTGTTTTAGCGATAGTGCTTATTGTAATCAGATGGAAAGAATTACCCATCACCACCAAAGATGAAGAAACCTATTCCCGCGAATTCTGGATGTTTATTGGCGCTTTAGTGGTAACCATCGCTTGTATCCAAGTCATATTCTCCACTTCAGTACCCGTATTCAACAAGGCTTTCGGAACAAACTTTTCTCCGCCAATTGATGCTGTGAAATATTACAACCAGTGGCAGGCACCATTTGCGGTATTAATTACGTTAATTTCAGGTTTCTCTCAATACTTAAAATATAAAAGGACTGATCCACGCAAATTTTATAGTAGCCTGGTTTCTGCAATTATTTTCTCTGTTGTGTTAACAGCCGGTTTGGTATATGTGGCTAACATATACACCAACACCATGTATATCCTGATTACCTTCAGTTGTTTATTTGCTGTGCTTTCTAACGCAGCGGTATTATATCAGGCTTTCGGTGGTAAGGCAAAACTGGCCGGATCGGCAATTGCACACATTGGTTTTGCTTTCTTAATTCTTGGTGCATTAATTTCTGCTGCTACCAACAAACCTTTATCGATCAATTCAAATAATTTTATCCCCGTAAAGGATTTCGAGAAAACAGAGAAGCCTGGCGAAAACATCATGTTATATAAAAACGAACCTAAAAAAATGGGTAAGTATACCGTAACCTATGTAGCCGATACCACAGTAGCACCCAATACGATTTATACCCTTAATTTTAAGGTTTTAGATAAAGAAGGAAAGGTTAAGGAAGATTTTAACTTGCATCCACATGTGCAGGATAACGAAAAAATGGGCTTAATTGCTTCTCCTGATACCAAACATTATTTAACCTATGATGTGTATACGCACATTACCAGTGCCGCTATTAAACAGGAATCGCATGGCGATCACGAAGGTCACTCTGATGATGAAAATTACAAAGCGCCACGGATTGTAAAAGTTTCGGTAGGCGATACCATTCATACCTCAAGTGGTATTGTTACGGTTAAAGATTTAAACAGAAAACCAACCGCTAAAGATTTAGTTTTAGGCCAGGGCGATTATGCTGTGGGTTTACCATTGGAAGTTAATGCTGCCGGCAAAATTTATAACACTGAGCCTATTTTCTTGATTAAAGGAAATAACACTTTCGATTTCGCCCGTAAGGTAGATGAGTTGGATTTGAAATTCCGTTTCTCCAGAGTATTGCCAGATGAGAAAAAAGTGGAGCTTCAGATTTTTGAAAAACCTCAGCAGGCTAAAGACTGGGTGGTTTTTAAAGCAATAGAATTTCCTTTCATTAATTTATATTGGGCAGGTACCATTATCATGGTTGTTGGTTTCTTACTTTCAATTTTTAGAAGGAGAAAAGAGGCCAAAGCCGCATAAAATCATGAAGATTGTTTTATTAGGTTCGGGAAATGTTGCCACACACTTAGCAAAAGCATTAAAAGCGAAAGGTGAAGATGTGGTACAGGTGTACAGCCCCAATCTCAATAATGCAAGGTTACTGGCTGATTTAATCGCAGCAGAAGCCGTAAACGATTTAAATGCGGTTTACCAGCATGCTGATTTATACATTATCTCAGTAAAAGACGATGCCATTGAAGAAGTGGCCAAATCATTAAAAAACGTAACCGGTTTGGTGGTGCATACCTCAGGAACTACAGATATCAGTATTTTATCAACGTATGTGAAAAAAGCTGGTGTTTTTTATCCTTTGCAAACTTTTTCAAAAGGTAAAGAAGTTTCATTTGAAAATATCCCGCTTTGTATCGAAGCGAATGATGAAAGCGAATTAACGATTTTAAATAAACTGGCAGCAAAAATTAGCCGTCAGGTATATCAGTTAGATGGCGATAAGAGAAAAGTATTACACCTGGCAGCAGTTTTTGCCTGTAATTTTCCGAATCACCTGTACGCTTTAGCCAATAAGATTTTAAACCAGAATGGTTTAGATTTCGAAATCATCAGGCCATTAATTGCCGAAACAGCCGATAAGGTGATGAGCAATCTACCTGAAAATGTGCAGACTGGGCCAGCAGTTAGGGCCGACGAAAGCACTTTAAATAAACATTTGAGCATGTTAACAGATATGCCCGAATTGCAGAACATTTATCAAACATTGAGCGATAGCATAAAATTAACGCTGAAATAGCATAATTACGGCTTTTGCTTATTACTTTTGCAAAATAATTATGAGCATTTTTAAACTAAAAATAAATTTTGAAGAAGCAGATCACGAATCTATTGAATTACCAATAGCAGCCGGCGAATCTGTTTTAGATGTTTGCCTGGATAACGGAATCGAATTACAACACAACTGTGGTGGTGTTTGTGGTTGCAGTACCTGCCATGTATACGTAACAAAGGGTATGGATAATATCGAAGAGATTTCTGATAAAGAAGAAGACTTTATCGATAGAGCTGTTCGTCCAAAAATTACTTCCCGCCTGGGCTGCCAGTGTGTAGTGATTAACGGCGATATCGAAGTAACTATTCCAGATCAGTCTGACTTTATGGGGCACTAGTTAGTCTGGAGTCCAAAGTCTTTAGTCGGGAGTCGATTAACCATATAGAACAGTTAACCGATTAACCAGTTCAAACAATTAACCAAAACAACAACAAACAAAACATGAATAACGATAAATTTGCTTTACCTTTTTACTGGAACGATTATGAAGATATTGCAATGTCTTTATATGAGAAATTTGGTGATGATTTTACAGAAGCCAAAATCTACCGTATCCGTTTTACCGAACTTTTAGATTGGGTTTTATCATTGCCTAACTTTAAAGGAACCCGTGAGGAAAGCAGTGAAGGACATTTAGAGCAAATTCAATCTGCCTGGGTATACGAGTGGAGAGATAATCAGTAATTAGTCCTGAGTTCGGAGTCCTCAGTCTTGAGTCAGCACCGAGCGCTTAACCCTAAACGCCAAACGCGCCAATGTTTCTCCAAAAGCTAAAAGAGATTACCACTTTCATTTTTGATGTAGATGGTGTGCTTACCGATGGATCTGTTCAGGTAACTGATAATGGTCAGTCCTTACGCACTTTTAACATTAAAGATGGTTATGCCATGCAGTTGGCGGTTAAAAGAGGCTACAACATCTGCATCATATCTGGTGGGGATGGTATTGCCATGGGGAAGCGTTTTTTTAACCTGGGGGTTACCGATGTTTTCCTCGGAACAGGTGATAAGGTGGCCATCTTTAATCAATATCTTCAGGATAAAAACATTACTGCAGGAGAAGTGCTTTACATGGGCGACGATATCCCTGATTTAAAAGTAATGAAACTCGTAGGCCTTCCAACCTGCCCGGCCGATGCCGTAGAAGAGATAAAAGCGATATCTACATTCGTTTCTCCTTACAATGGGGGTAAAACTTCCGTTCGCGACATTATCGAAAAGGTAATGAAAGTACAGGGCAGATGGCATGATGAAAATCCAAACGCCGCCGATTCGGGGATGTAGGTGGTTCATTAGTTCAGTTGTCATTAGTGCATTAGTAGAAAGTCTCTCGGCGAATCGTCATCCTGAACTTGTTTCAGGATCTTTCTGGCGATAAATTCTTCACTACGTTCAAAATGACAGCATATTCAGAATGACGTTACCATTATAAATCTCAATCATTAAAATTTGCAATAAACCGTATTATATGCGAAATTTACATTGATAAATTAATCAATCGATTGATTAATTTATCAATGTAAAAAACGTTAATTTTAATCATATGAGCACATACCTTGTACCAGTAGATTTTTCGAACACGGCAGATCATGCAGCCAAATATGCTGCCAGGTTGAGTTTTGCGATGACGAACGCAAAAATTATCTTGCTTAATGCCTATTATGTTTCTGCATACGAAAGCATTCTGCCAACACCTGATTTAATTGTTACTACAGATGTTCATATTGCTGATGAAATGACCAGAAGGCTTGAAGCACTCGAAAAACTGAAGGTAAAAATGTTAGCGATTAACCCCAGTGCTGAAATAGAAATTTACCTCACCAGAGAAACACTCTTGCGTTCTATCATCGATCGGGTAAATAGGGAGGAAATAGAACTGATCATTATCGGCAGCAACGGTAAAAAAGCGAAAGATGAAAGCGATATCGGCTCTAATGCCATCAAAATTTCTAAATCAAGTCCGGTTCCTGTGTTGGTTGTTCCGCCAAAGGCCGATTATCAATCGATTCGAAAAGCCATTTTGGCCTGCGATTTTAAAAAGGTTAAAGAGGTGATTCCCATGCACGCACTTAAAAATATTTTAAGCAAACATGCCATAAAACTTTTGGTACTCAATATTAATTCAGGTCATGTTATTGACGCGCAGGAAGAACACTTTTTACACCAAATGCTCAAAGATTTTTCTCCCGAATATCATTATGCTGATCATCCCGATGCGATTAAAGGAATCGTAAAATTTGCCAAAAGTGAAGAAGCCCAGCTGATTATTGCGCTGCCTAAGAAATATAGTTTTTTCGAAAGTTTATTGCATGAAAGTGTATCTCAAAAGCTAACCATTAAATCGCATGTGCCGGTATTATTGCTGAAAGATTAAGCCATTTCATTTTGCAACAGCTAAGTTACATAGCATCGTTAAACTTTTATTTTCTTTTGCACTCCAACTAGCTCAATTTTCAACCAAAAACAACAAAAAGAACAACATGAAAAAATTAATGATGATTTGCGGATTAATGCTAGGTATAGCTGGTTTCGCTAACGCGCAACAAGGTGGTGGACAAGGAAGAATGATGATGAAACCTGAAGAAAGAGTAAAACAGTTAGACGAAAAATTAAAATTATCTGATGATCAAAAAACAAAATTAACCACTGTTTTTACTGAGCAGGCAGAAACCATGAAAAAAATGCGTGAAGAAATGCAAGGTGGTGGCGATAGAGATGCAATGAGAGAGAAAATGCAAAAAATGCGTGCTGATAATGATGCAAAAGTAACTGCAGTATTAACTGACGATCAGAAAAAAACTTACGAAGCTTGGCAAAAAGAGCAACGCGCCGAGATGGAAAAACGTAGACAAGGTGGTGGAAATAACTAATCCTGGTAAAATATCAAATAAGAAAAGCGGCTTTATGTCGCTTTTCTTATTTTAGCAAAAAAAATAAAATATGCCTGCCAATTTCCCTCCCATTATTTTAGCATCTAAATCGCCACGTAGACAGGAACTTTTAACCCTTATGGGCTTAGATTTTAAAGTCGAACTCAAAGATGTAGATGAAAGCTACCCGCCAGATTTAAGTCCTGCAGAAATTGCAGTTTACATTTCAGAAAAGAAGGCTAAGGCTTTTACAGCTGATGGTGAAATCGTGATTACAGCCGATACCATAGTTGCCTTAAACGGAGAAATTTTAGGTAAACCCGAAGATAGGTCCCACGCACAGGAAATGTTAGCTAAACTCTCAGGCAGCAAACATGAAGTTTTTACCGGTGTAACACTTGTTAAAGGCGACAAAATTCATTCGTTTTACGATAGAACAGCAGTTTACTGTAAATCGGTTACCGTTGATGAAATCGACTTCTATATCGATAATTATAAACCTTTTGATAAGGCCGGAAGTTATGGCGTGCAAGATTGGTGGGGTATTGTAGTGGTAGAATGCATAGAAGGCTCTTATACAAATGTTATGGGTTTGCCAACAGAAAAACTTTACAACGAACTGTTGAAATTTATTTAAACCGTCTTGTGGAATTCTCGTAAAAGTTTCATCATCTAAGAAAATCAGCACGATGAAAACGAGAATTAACGAAGTTACCATAGCCGAACCCTGTTTACAGAACTGGGATGAAATGGATAAAGGAGAGGGTTTTAATTTCTGTAAAGCCTGCAGCAAAAATGTAATCGATTTTTCAGGTTATACCAATGCCCAAATCATAGGGGTTTTGGCTAATGCCAGTGGTTCGATATGTGGTCGCTTAAGTCAAACCCAATTAAACCAGCTCAATTATCATTTATCCATTGTTCCTACCAGCAATAGAAACTGGATGAAATACCTGGGCGTATTGGCCATAGGGATGAGCATTTTTGTAATGGATGCCAAAGCAGAAAAATCGAAAGTACCAATTGAAATCACAAGAAGCATAAATAGCATACCAGCGATTAAAAAGTCGGTTATACCCAAAAAAATATATGGTTATGTTCTTGGAGCAGATCGTAAGCCAGCAGCAGGAATAAGATTGGTTATTGTTAATACAAAGTTTTTCGGGGTGACGGACAAAAATGGCCGCTATGAAATTACTTTAGATGAGAAATTTGATGTCAGTAATAATCAATTGGTGGTTGATAGCATCCAGTATAATGCTTTTATAACACTCAATTTTTCTAACGAAAAACAAAATAATCTGACCCTTAAAAAAGCTGAACACATGATTGTGGGCAAGATAATGATTGCACCGAAAAAGAAATAGCCTACGTGAATAGAGGTTAATACTTAAAGTGGTTTATACATTAAATATAGAATTGTCATCCTGAGCTTATCGAAGGATTTAATTAAATACCTTTTATGTGGTTCGATTACTTGTCTCGGTAAAATAGGGAGGATCAACAGGATAAAATCTGAGGAGAAACTACCTTTGTAATCTCACTCATTTTACATCAGGCTAGCCAAAACACCCATTTTTAAATCGTAAGTAGAAAGCGTTAAGCGATTAATTTTACACCGGCCTAATACATAATTGGTAATTAAGGAGGCAATCACAATCATATCTACCCTCAGGGAGATCATGCCTGGCATTGCGGCTCTCTCTTCATGTGTAGCATTCAATAGCCTGATGGAAGTTTCGATATAATTGTCGAAATTGAATGCGAAAGTTTTGGCAGTACTGATATCTGCTTTCAGGTTATTTTTTCGGATAATGAGTTCGGCAAAGGTTTCAAAGGCTCCCGCCGAACCAATTAAGGTTTTGGGCTGGTATTTTTCACAGATGTCGAAAAGATCGCTCAGTTGATTTTGAATGTGAAATAAAATGGCATTCTTTTCCTCGTCGGCTATAGGATCTGATTTGAAGAACTGCTGCATTAAACGTGCTGCGCCAATATTATAACTTTTCTTCCAGATCAGTTTTTCAGGATCACACAGAATAAATTCGACGCTTCCACCACCAATGTCCATAATCAGCGATCGCTCAGCAATAGCTCCGCTCAGTTTTACACCCTGGTAAATTAATTCAGCTTCTACCTCACCACTAATCGTTTCAATGTTTATCCCGGTTCTTTCTTTTACCACATCTACAAAATCCTGACCGTTTTCAGCACTTCTCACGGCTGAAGTTGCGGTAGCCCTCACCTGATCAACCTGGTATTCAGCAATGGTATGGCTAAAGGTTTCAAGGCAATTCAGGCCTCTTTCAAAGGCTGCCGGGATAATGATATTGTCGTTTATTCTCCCTTCGCCCAGCTTAACGGGAACGTTGGTTTTGTATAAAATTTCCAGCTGGTTTCCTGCTGTTTCAGCAATGAGTAAGTGGAAGGTGTTTGTACCGAGGTCGATAACAGCAATGCGCATATTTGATGTTTTTGTTTTTTTGAAAAGCAAGGTCAGCAGCTCTTGGGTGCCGATTTCCTGCTATCCATTAAATTTCGTTAACGTTTTTGCTAAATTAAGGGTAGTAATGCGAAATACCATTGCGATTAGGTTTATTTTATTCAGGTTTGTAGTACTTCGGTAAAAAATCAAGTCGCTTAGGTTTTTTTCATAAATCCCTGCTGTCAGATACTACCGTCAAATAGCTTTGATGTTTGGTTTTTTGAAAAGCAAGGTCAGCAGCTCTTTTGTAACTGTAGCCCTGCTATCCATTAAATTTCGTTAACGTTTTTGCTAAATTAAGGGTAGTAGAGCGAAATACCATTGCGATCCAGGTTTATTTTATTGAGGTCTGTGGGGTTTGGCAAGATAGCGAAGTGCTCAAATGCTTACTGGCCTGACTACGCAACTATTTTGTTAAGTCCTGCAGTTGTTTCGCGTTATGTAATGCACCAACGCCCCAGGTATTATTAAAATAGACAAACACTTCATTTACGCTAGCTTCAATCTGGTTTTTGAAACCTTCTATAACATTAATATCGTATTCTGATTTATATAATACAGGCTTTCCGTGAAAACGGTAATAAACGGTTTCTGTGTTCCGGATTACATCATCAGGCAGGGCAGAAGGGTAGCTCTGGCCACTAAAAATGATATTGTTTTCGGCGAGTTTTTTATAAATTTCTTCTTCAAACCAGCTGATGTGGCGAAATTCTACTACATTTTTAAAATCTGGATTTAAGTTTTCCATCAACAGATTTAACCGTTCTGCACTATAATCGAATTTTGGCGGAAACTGAAAGAGTACACAGCCTAATTTCTCTTTTAGTCCGGTTTGAATAGCCTCGTAAAAATCGCTGATGAGTTGCTCACATTCATTGAGCTGTTTATAATGTGTAATTAGTCGCGGGGCCTTAATCGTAAATAAAAAACCATCAGGACTTTCATTATACCATTTATCAAACGATTTTTGAGTTGGCATTTTATAAAAGGTAGAATTGATTTCTATGGTATTGAAATGTTCACAATAATATTTGAACCAATCTTTTTGTACCAAGCCTTTAGGGTAAAAAACCTCTTTCCATTCGCGGTAATAGAAACCCGAACAACCAATTCTCCATTTCATGCATATAAAACAGGTTATATGAGGAAAGGTTTATCATCAGTTATAAATGGCAATAAAAATATAAGTGAAATACCGTTAATTTGTTATAAAACAAAAAACCGATGCTTGTGGCACCGGTTTTTCAATTTATATTTAATTAATTACTCGAAGTATTCTTTCATTCTTTCGAAGAAACTCTTATCATTTTTACCTGGCTGAGGCTTAAAGTTTGGCGATTCGCGTAATTTCTCTAAAGCATTACGTTCGTCGCTACTTAAAGCTTTTGGTGTCCAGATATTGATGTGGATAATCTCATCACCTCTGTGGTATGAGTTTACTTCAGGCAAACCTTTACCTTTTAAGCGCAATAATTTTCCGCTTTGGGTACCTGGTTCTATTTTTATTTTTGCTTTACCATCAATGGTTGGTACTTCGATACTCATTCCTAAAGCAGCATCAACAAAACTTAAATGTAAATCGTACACAATGTTATTGCCTTCGCGTTTTAAAGTTTCGTGCGGGGTTTCTTCAATTAAGATAATTAAATCGCCCGGGATACCGCCATTAGGTGCCGCATTTCCTTTTCCGCTCATGCTTAACTGCATACCTTCACTTACACCTGCAGGAATATTGATGGTAATGGTTTCTTCGCCACGTACCACACCATCGCCATGGCAAACTGAACATTTAGCCGTAATTTGTTGACCGCTACCGTTACAGGTAGGGCAGGTAGATGCCGTTTGCATCTGGCCTAAAATGGTATTGGTTACTCTACGCACCTGGCCGCTGCCACCGCAGGTACCACAGGTACTTACCGATGATTTATCTTTTGCGCCAGAGCCATCGCAGGTTTTACAAACGATTAGTTTATTAACCTTGATTTTCTTTTCTGCACCATGTGCAATTTCTTCAAGTGTTAATTTAACTTTTATGCGCAGGTTGGAACCTTTAGCTACCCGACGACCGCCACGTTGCTGACCGCCACCGCCGCCACCAAAAAAGCTTTCGAAAGGATTGTGACCACCAAAAACATCGCCGAAATTGCTAAAAATATCGTCCATGTTCATGCTGCCACCGCCGTAGCCGCCACCGCTTGCGCCACCAACACCAGCATGACCATATTGATCATAACGCTGTTTTTTCTCCGCACTACTTAAAACCTCGTAAGCTTCGGCAGCTTCCTTGAATTTATCTTCAGCAGCTTTATCTCCCGGGTTTTTATCTGGGTGATATTTAATCGCCATCTTGCGATAAGCTTTCTTTATCTCATCAGCGGCTGCGCCCCTAGTTACGCCTAATACGTCGTAATAATCTCTTTTACTCATCTTCTTTATAAAATGATTAAATGATTGAGTAATGGCATGAGAGAATGTTAATTCAATCATTCAAAATTCAATCATTCAATAATTATTTCTTACGCTCCAACTACAACTTTGGCGAAGCGGATTACATTATCATTTAAGGTATAACCTTTTTCAACTTCATCAATCACTTTCCCTTTAAGATCATCGCTAGGCGCAGGGATATTGGTAATTGCTTCGTGGAAATCGGTATTGAAAGGCTGACTAATACTTTCTACATCTTTCAAACCTTTTTGTGCTAAGGTGTTTTTAAGCTTGGTGCTTACCAGTAAAATACCTTCTTTAACCGGGGCAACGTCAGCAGCAGTTTCCATTGCTTTTAATGCGCGGTCGAAATCATCTAAAACAGGTAAAAGTGACACAATTACATCTTTACCAGCAGTTTGTAATAATTCTACGCGTTCTTTTTGTGTACGACGTTTATAATTATCAAACTCAGCATATAAACGTAAATATTTGTCGTTAAGCTGTTGAACTTCGGCTTGCAACTTTTCTTCTGCAGATAGTTCAGGTGCCTGTTCTGTTTCAGCGGTAGGAGCATCAGTATTCTCTACATTCTCAGCAGTATTTTCTGATGTATTTTCAGGATTCATTATATTTTCTTCTTTATCGTTATTTTTCTTCTTATTAAACATAATACTGGGCTGAATTTTTTTGTGTTAATCTCAACTATTTTGCCATAAACGGAAATCAGCCAAGCTGTCAGATTTATTTGTATTTATCTGAACAGATTGGCTGATTAGCTGACGGATGTCAGAATTTTTTATACGATTTGTGCATCTTCATGCACCACTCCATTCTCACATTTAATAATGCGCGAAGGGAAAGTGCGGATGATGTGGTAATCGTGTGTAGCCATTAACACCGCAGTTCCGGCCTGGCTGATTTGTTTTAATAGGGTTACAATTTCTTCTGATGTTTCCGGATCTAAATTCCCGGTAGGCTCATCAGCCAGGATTATTTCCGGATCATTTAACAAAGCCCTGGCTATAACAATACGTTGCTGCTCACCACCAGAAATTTCGTGCGGCATTTTTTTGATTTTAGAACGTAAACCTACTTTGTCCAAAACATCTTTAATGCGCTCATTAATTAGTTTTTCATCTTTCCAGCCTGTTGCCTTAAGCACAAATTCAAGGTTTTTTTCGATGGTTCTGTCGGTAAGCAATTGAAAATCCTGGAAAACTACACCCAATTTACGGCGTAAAAACGGCACCTGACTTTCTTTTAGGTTTTTAAGGTCGAAACCGGCAATATTGCCTTCACCATTACCAATATGTAGGTCGCCATATAATATTTTAAGCAAACTACTCTTGCCCGAACCTGTTTGACCGATTAAGAACACAAATTCGTCTTTTTCGATGTGTAAATTTACGTTTGAGAGGACTAAATGTTTTTGTTGAAAAACATCAACATTGCTTAAATGAATTACTGAGTTGCCTGCCATATTATATTTCTAATTTTGCAATCTGCCCGAAAGGCAAATCTTTAACCATTTCCATAATGTAATCTTGCTTGTCGCCAAGTCCGAGTTTTTCCAGCGATTTATCAGGTCTGTCCACCCTAAAATAAGCTAAAAGTGTAAACTTGTCATCTCTTAACTGTACGTAATCTGGAATTTTGGCTATGCCTTTAACTTTAACGATATACATTGTGTCCAAAAATAGCATTTCCAAATGATAAGCGAAAGTAAGAAGTCCTTTTTATCTCATCAGCATTACCCAGCCGGTATAGGTTTTAAAATCTTTATTTAAATAAATGCTGTAATAATAGGTTGCCGGAGGAAGATCTTTTCCATTCATTTTACCATCCCAGGGCTTAAAGGTACCTGTACTTTGATATACTAGCTGACCATAACGGTTGCTTACTCTTACAATCGGATTCGGGAAAGACGAAACAGTTGGAATATTCCAGGTATCGTTTACATTATCACCGTTCGGACTAAATGTGTTGGGAATGACTACTTTTGGATAAACCTTGATGAAAACCTCATCATTGCTACTGTTACAGCCTAAATTTGAACTGGCATGTAAAGTATAGGTAATGTCTTCAGTTGGGGTAGCAATGGGATGGAGTTTGGTCGGGTCGTCAAGATAATCTGATGGTGTCCAATAATAACTGACGTTATCACCGCTTATTTTGCCATTTAAGGTGATGTTTTGTCCAGTTACGATCTTCTGATCTGTACCTGCATCAGCTTTTGCATTTTTATTTACATTGACGGTAATTTCTGCTTCAGCCGAACATCGTCCGTCTGAAACCTCAACAGTATAGGTAGTTGTTTCAGTTGGTGAGGCTATTGGGTTTGCGATTTGAGGATCTGACAAACCTTTTGATGGGCGCCAAAGATAGGTTGAGCCACCTGACGCTTCTAACTGAACAGATTTACCTTCACAAATGCTTGCTGTTTGGATGTTGGTTATTGGGATTATTGGATCTAAAACCTCAACAATT
Organism: Sphingobacteriaceae bacterium GW460-11-11-14-LB5; assembly: GCA_002151545.1. Classification (NCBI taxonomy): domain Bacteria; kingdom Pseudomonadati; phylum Bacteroidota; class Sphingobacteriia; order Sphingobacteriales; family Sphingobacteriaceae; species Sphingobacteriaceae bacterium GW460-11-11-14-LB5. The sequence goes on from CP021237.1 coordinate 857,112, forward strand.
GTTGTTGCCGGAGATGTACACCCATTTGTAGTCACCTGAACAGTGTATGTACCTGCCATTAATTTGGTTGCATTGGCAATTGTTGGATTTTTCTCTGCAGAAAGAAATTGACCATCCGGACCATACCATTTATAACTTGTTCCGCCAGATGCATTTAGCTGGATGGTACCACCACTGCAAACTGGACTAATATTTTCTGCTTTGGCTATTGGAAGTGGGTTTACCGTAACCTTTATCGGCTCCGATATTGCCCTGCAGTAAGTTCTGTCAATATTGCCATTCATAGCTGTAATTAACCGATATTGATAAGTGCCTGGTATTCGATTTGAAAAATCTATCGAAGCTTGTTTGGTGGTTTTGCCAACGATGTCAGTCCAGCCGCTACCCGTATTTTCCTGCCATTGGTAAACTGCGTTTGCATAACCTGCAGTAATATTCGCATCTAAAATGAAATTGCTGGTATTTCCTTCACACATACTTAATAATGAGACATTCGAGTTGAAAAATGGGGCGATGGCTGGACCGCAAGCTTGTACGGTGATATCATCCAAAGCAAAATCGTTGCCGCTATTTGTTGGTGTTCTGTTAATGAGTTGTAAGGTTATGGTGGAGCTGTTGCCATTGGTAAAGTCGATAGAATATTGATGCCATGTAAGATCTGCGGGTACATTTCCGGTGGGTTGCTCGTTTAATACATTGCCATTGGGATCGGTGATCCGCAAGCTCATGTTTGGGGTTTGGGCATTGGCAGTCGGCGAATTTGCATTTAACACCCAGATTGATAAGCGCAAAATAGTATTTGGACAAAGATTATCCATTTGCTGCTCAAAAAATACAGTTTGCGTAGCAATTCCATCAATTAGAAGCATCAAACCATTAGGATCTCCGGTATGATCGGCATGCGGCTGCCAATAAATGGGGTATGGATTACCAGGAGTAGCAGGTGTTTTAACCAAGCCCGATTGGTTGGCCGTTAAATTACGTGGGCTTACTCCCGGAGGACCAACAAAAGTTGTATAAGTAGAGGCGCCTGGTGCATATTGTGCTAATGGGCCATACCAGCTATCTGTACTATTTCCCTGCCCAAAGGTTTGACTAATAAGCGGTGATCCGAAAGTCCCACTACAAAGCTGCGCTTTTGCAAAATTTGCAAACAGGAGGATAGTAAGAAAACATAACGCTTTTAATAGAGAGTGCATCTACTGGCTCAGGTTTATGCAATATTAAATAAATTTAGAATTTAAATTGCCATCAATAAGCAAAGTCACTCAGCAATATTAGTTTAAACCATTCAAAAACGCTACGGTATTTACATTATCTGCATAATCCCAAAGTTTTGGATGCTGGCTTTGACCAAAACCAAAAGTGTTTAAATTTAAAGGCAATTGGCTTATCACACACTGGATGTTCTCTAATTTATCCTTTAATTTATCTTCTACTTGCTGGAGGTTATCATATTCTTCATAAAAAAGAACGGCTAAAGGTGATGTTAGGCTTTCATCTTCTTTTAATAACAAAAAACCATTATCGAAGTGTTTAGCCGCATTAACGAGATAGATCGACTTATTGTAATCGTAGTTATTATTGTATTTAAAGTGGTTAATAATTGGCTGAAAACTTTCTATGCCTTCGTAAAAATTAGCAATATGGTACCCTTTTGGGAAATAGATTTTAGAAACATTTCTACAGCCTAAACCAAAATAATCAAAAATATCGTTGCCCAGGTTTTGAATATCTTCGAAACTTTCCGAGCCATCTAAAACTGCAACACTGTTTCTGTTTTTTCGGATAATGTTGGGTACTTTACTGAAATAATAATCAAAATAGCGTGATGAGTTATTGCTTCCGGTAGCGATAACAGCATCAAAGTCTTTTAAACGCTCCACATATTCTATTCTATCTTCGAAAGATGGTTCTATTTTAATGAGTTCAGCAATTACAGCTTTAATTAATTTATCATCGGCTGAAGAAAGTTTGATTAAAGCAATATTACCTGTGGCCAATACACTTAAAACATCATGCAAACCCACCAGTGGGATATTGCCTGCCAGGATTAAACCAACCTTTTTTGGGGATGTGCTAAACCTGATCGATTTAAACCAAACCGTCAAATCGACATCATTTAACTGCTCAGCAAAAGATAAAATAGATTTTTTTATGTTTTCTGCAGTAAACCATGCATTAGTGCTTTCAGCACTATAAAACGCATTTCCTAGTATGTCAGTAGGGTTTGTAAGCAATTTACCTAGTTTGCTAAATGCGGTTATTGCTTTTTCTTGAGTTAATGCTGACATATTTAGAATTATTATTAAGTGATTATATATTATATTTGCATCGCAAAGGTAAACTAAGCAAAAGAATTAGACGAAAACATGGCGATTAAAATAACAGATGAGTGTATAAATTGTGGGGCTTGCGAACCGGAATGTCCTAACAACGCAATTTACGATGCCGGTACTGCATGGCGTTTTTCTGATGGTACTAACTTAAATGGTATCATTGATTTTGGTAATCAACAAATTGAAGCTGATGCCGCTCAGGAAGCAGTTTCTGATGAAGTTTATTACATTGTATCCGACAAGTGTACAGAATGTAAGGGCTTTCATGATGAGCCTCAGTGTGCGGCAGTTTGCCCGGTTGATTGTTGTGTAGATGACGAAGACATCCGCGAAACAGAAGAAGAATTATTGGCTAAAAAAGCCTGGTTACACCAGGAAGGATAAGCCTTTATTAAATATTTACAAGGAAAGTCTCGCATAATGTGAGACTTTTTTGTTTAAGAGAATTGGAGGTTTTCAGTTTGCCGTTTTCAGTTAGCAGTTTGCAATTTAGCTAAAACAGACTCACAAATTAACAAGGAGGTGTTTTTCTGTCATGCTAACTTACAAATGACAATGTTCAATGCCATCACTAAACCTTAATGTTCTTAACTTCTTAATGGTCAAAGATTGAAACAGCAACTAATAAGGAATAAAGCAGTTTTCAGTAAGCAGTTTGCAATTGGCAGTTTAAAGTTACCATAACTAATGGCTAATGAACCAATGAACTAATCTACATCACATTTATTCGGGATAATCAAAACAGGGCAGGCAGATTTACGTGCTACGTGTTCCGCAACGCTACCCATTAAAAAGTGATACAAACCCGTACGGCCATAAGTACCGATTACAATTAAATCAGATCCCCACTCATCAGATTGCTGAATAATGCCATGTGCTGCGGTATCAACAATACTTAAATATGTGGTTTTTGCACCTTTACTGTATTTGGTCTCCATTTCTTTCAGCAGAATATGGCTGTTCTCTTCGCTGTTATCATAAGTTTCCAAAAAAACCGGTGCCAGGGTTAAATCAGGATTTACATTAGCCGGGATAGGTTCGATAATATTAACCAAAGCTACTTCTGCTCCAAATTTTTCAGCCATGTCGTAACCGGCTTTTGCCGCTTTTTCTGAGCAGGTACTATTATCAACGGCAATTAATATTTTTTTAAAATTCATGGCGAGCATATTTAAAAGGTGATCATCATAAAAATAACAAATTTGCAGGCAAAATGTTAGGCAATGGATGTATTTTATTAGTTTTACAATAGTTTCACGAGCATATTTAAATGGAAAATCAATACGGTATTTGCAGGGTTGCTGTAGCACCCTTAAGAGCTGATGCATCAGATAAAGCAGAAATTGTTTCGCAATTGTTATTCGGCGATCATGTAGAAGTTATTCAGAAGGAAGATCGCTGGTGGCTCATTCAAAATGGCTATGATGGTTATAAGGGTTGGATGGATTTCAGACAATTGGCTCCGATTTCAGAAAACCAGTTTGCAGCAATGCACGATTGTAAATTACTTGCTCCGCTCAGCTTCAATAATGTGTTAACCGCGGCCGATGGAAGTTCGTATCATTTAAGTCCGGCAAGTAACCTCCCTTTTTTAAAAGATGGTTCTTGTTATGCAGGTGAAGAAAAATTTAAAGTGAATTTCGAAGCATACGATAATAGTGCTGTTAATTTTACTGATCAGGTAACCGAAACAGCTAAATTCTTTCAAAACATTCCATATTTATGGGGCGGAAGGCATTTGTTTGGCTTAGATTGCTCTGGTTTTGTACAAACCGTATTTAAAATGTTAGGCATTAAGTTAAATCGCGATGCTTCACAACAGGCAGAACAAGGCGAATTAGTGGGCTTTCTGGCCGAATGTAAAGCCGGTGATGTTGCTTTTTTTGATAACGATGAAGGCCGGATTACCCATGTGGGCATTATGTTGAGCCCGAATGAAATTATCCACTCCTCAGCAAAGGTTAAAATTGATCCGATTGATGACCAGGGGATTTTTAATAAAGAACTGGGTAAATATTCTCACAAGCTGAGAATTATTAAACGCTTTGTGGAATAGTAGGGGATAAAGCGACCTCACCCTGGATTTATTTCAGGGTCTTTATTATATCAGGAAAGATGCTGAACTAAATTCAGCATGACGATAGCTTATCGATATTACAATAACTAGCCTTCCATTTCCCAAATCATTACCTGTCTGTCGTCTCCAGTAGAAATGAGGCATTTACCATCGTGGCTCCAGATAATTTTATTAATAGAATGGGTATGACCGGTACCTGCCTTTTCTAAGCTTAAAATCTTGTACAATTTAAAATTTTCTGCATCCCACAGTTTAATGCTTTTATCCTGACTGCTTGTAGCGAAATAGGGAAGGGAAGGATGAAAGGCAATGTCGTAGACAGTAAACATGTGCGCCGGAACGGTTTCCCTAAGTTCGTAATTGGGCAGATCCCATATTTTTAATTGGGCATCCCTGCTTCCCGAAATCAGGTATTTACCCGTTGGATGATAAGCCAAAGAAGTAACAGGTAATGAATGTCCTTCCAGAGATTGTTTTAAGCTGTAGTCTGCGAGGTTATAAATCCTGATCAGATGATCCTTACAACCAAAAGCCACTTCGCTTTCATTAGGTGTAATGGCAATGGCCCTAACCGTATCATAGGCCACCTGAAAACGGTAGATCTCCGTGAAATCGTTCAGCGACCAAACCGCAACCGTTCCATCTTCGCCGGTGGTTAAAAGTTCATTTTTACCTTTTACCGTTTGTATGTTGAAAATGGGTTTGGTATGCGCATTTATTCTGGCAATTACTTTCTGATCATTGAAGTCATAAACGCTAAAAGCACCACTACGTTCTCCAATAAATAATTGCTTATTGTAATAATGTAAACAATAAACCGAGCTCTGTACTGGCATTTTCACCTTTACAAAAGCCATGGTATGTAATGACCACTCTACAACACCCTTATCGTTCCCTGCGCTAAAAAATATACCATCCTCATCCGAATTGGCTAAAGCGTAAACAGGGTTTTGGTGTCCGGGAAGGGTTTGTAGGTGTTTGAGCATTTCTTGAGGTTTAGGGTTTAAGGTTTAGGCTATAAGGTTAGGCAGCTAGCACCTTAAACCTTAGGCCTTTTACCTCAAACCTTTATTGGTGTCTTTTTTCTAAATTCTTAGCTATATCCTGGATAGATAAGCCTTTTTCTTTCAATAAAAACAATAGGTGAAAAACAAGATCTGATGCTTCTCCAATGAGTTCTTCTTCCGTTTCAGCAAGTGCAGCAATAACCGTTTCTACACCTTCTTCCCCAACTTTTTGGGCAATCTTATTCAAACCTTTGTTGCGCATTTTGTTGATATAAGATCCTTCAACGGGGTTTTCGTATCGATCGTTGATGATGTTTTCGAGTTCGAAAATGAAATTCTGGTTGTAATCCGTTTTAAAACAGCTGCGGCTACCTGTATGGCAGGTTGGACCAACAGCGTCGGCTTTAATCAGGATTGTATCATGATCACAATCTACAAAAAGCTCTTTTACATAAAGAAAATTGTTGCTGGTTTCACCTTTAGTCCAAAGGCGGTTTTTAGAGCGTGAGAAGAATGTTACTTTGCCTTCGGCCTGTGTTTTTTCCAGCGCTTCGGCATTCATATAGCCCAGCATTAAAACCTCCAAAGTTTTGTAATCCTGAATGATTACAGGGAGTAAGCCAGCTGTTTTATCCCAATCAAGAGATGATGTATCGATATTCATTTTTATGATGTTTCCGTCATTGCGAGGCACGAAGCAATCTTACTACTTTTGCAGGTTTCGAACCCATAGCATTAGGATTGCTTCGTGCCTCGCAATGACGAGTTAACTATTATATTCTTACCGGAATGTTATTCCTTTTTAATTCTTGTTTTAAATCAGGGATCAGGATTTCGCCGTAATGAAATACCGAAGCTGCAAGTGCGGCATCAACATTGGCTTTTTGAAAAACCTCGGTAAAATGCGCCATGTTGCCTGCTCCACCTGATGCTATAATCGGGATATTGATCATTTGGTTTACTTTACTAAGCAATCCACAATCAAAACCAGCTTTGGTACCATCGTGATCCATCGAAGTTAAGAGGATTTCTCCTGCGCCTAAATCTTCTGCCTGTTTAATCCAGTTTTCGGTTTCCAGCTCGGTAATTAGCCTTCCTCCATTTAAGTGAACCATGTTTTTACCATCCACATATTTGGTGTCGACAGCTAAAACCACAAATTGTACCCCGAAAGTTTTAGCGAGGTCTTCAATTAACTTTGGATTTCTAACCGCGGCCGAATTGATACTGATTTTATCTGCACCCGCATTTAATAAAGCTTCGGCATCAGCAATTTCGGTTATTCCCCCGCCAATGGTAAAAGGAATGTTTAATTGCCTCGCAACCGATTTAACCATTTCAATCATCGTTTTACGACGCTCGTGCGTAGCCGTAATATCCAGGAAAACCAATTCGTCGGCACCTTGTTGTGCATATTGCGCCGCCAATTCAACCGGATCACCAGCATCGCGTAAATCAACAAAGTTTACACCTTTTACCGTACGGCCATCTTTAACGTCTAAACAAGGGATTATTCTTTTACTAAGCCCCCCGCCCCCTAAAGGGGGAGATGCAAATTGCTTAGCCTGTATGGCTTCTTTTATCTTTTCCAAAACTGAGTCTAAATTATTGTAAAGTTCAGCGTTTTTAAATCTAATTACCCTAATCCCAAATTGCTCCAGAGCTTTTTGCCTTTCAATATCATTATTGAGGACTTCTGGCAGGTCATGAATGCTCCCGTCTAATTCAATGATTAATTTTGCTTCATGACAGTAAAAATCAGCTATAAAGTATGAAATAGGGTGTTGTCTTCTAAATTTAACGCCTAATTGCTTGTTACTGATTACTTGCCATAGTAAATTTTCGGCTTCAGTGACCTTATTTCTTAAGCGTTTCGCATTTTCAAAAATTATATGTGACGCACCATAAAACATATTGGGCTCATTAACTTGTAAAAAATCAAAATCGTCCTCATATATTTCGTAGTTCATCTTTTGTTGATGCTATTAGCTCCCCCTTCAGGGGGCTGGGGGGGTTAGATACTAGACAACGCCTTCAAATTCCACTCTTTAATCTCTTCGATGGTAATGCGGTCTTCGTAAATTGCTTTTCCAACTACTACACTTCTAATCGGGTACTTGGCCAGGTCGTAGATATCCTGCATCGAACTTACACCACCTGAAGCAATCAGTTTAATCATCGGCGAATGTTCAAGCAGTTTTTCGTATAAATCGATAGCAGCCCCGCCTAATTTTCCATCTTTGCTGATATCAGTACATAAGAAACGGAAAAAGCCTAGCGAGAGACATTTGTCAACGTAATCCATCAGTTTAATCGGCGAACTTTCCATCCAGCCAGAATATTTTATGACTTCATCCAAAACATCAATTGCAATCACAATACGGTTGGCGTAATCGTCTTTTTTAGCAAAAGCCTCGCTGAGTTGAGGTAAGAAATCAGGATTGGTAATGGCCTGTGTACCTACAATTACGCGGTGAATACCAGCATCAAGCAAATTGGTCACCTGCTCTATGGTTCTGATCCCACCACCATACTGCACTTTCATTTCGGTTTTTTTAATAATCTCGAAAAGTGTTTTTTGATTGCTAAAATCTCCTTTGGCGCCGTTTAAATCGATAATATGAATGAAATCGGTGCCATTTGAACGGTATTTCTCTATCATTTCGGGGATAGAAACAGCATACTCTGTTTTTTGGTTGTAATCGCCTTCACGAAGACGGACAACTTTTCCATCCAAAATATCAATAGCAGGTATTATGTACATTTTATAAGCTTAAATTTGAAAAATTTTTTAATACTAGTTCGCCGGCTTTTCCCGATTTTTCGGGGTGAAATTGAACGCCGTAAAAATTATCTTTTTGTACCGCTGCCGAAAACTTTAAACCATAATCAGCAGATGCGATGTCAAAAGTAGGGTTATATTCAATAAAGTACGAATGCACAAAGTAAAATTGTGTATTATCTTCAACACCTTCAAATAATGAATTGTTTTTCGGACTCACGGCATTCCAACCCATGTGTGGTATTTTGATATTCAGTGATTTATCGAATTTTTTGGTTTTAACCGGAACGATATTTAAAAGCGCGGCATCGCCCTCTTCCGAATGTTCGGTAATGAGCTGCATGCCCACACAGATACCGAGGACTGGTTTTGTTAGTTTTTTAATCGCCTCTACCAAACCTGTTCCTTTCAGTTTTTCCATGGCAGCACCCGCATGACCAACACCAGGGATGATGATGTGGCTATATTTTTCGAGGTCACTTTCTGTATTTACCATGCCATAGGTTACATTTAAGCGATCTAAAGCTGCGGTAAGGGAGAAAATGTTGCCCGCTCCGTAATTTACTATTCCAACCCCTAAATCCCCTGAAGGGGACTTTGAATTTCTATCGTTCATGTTATTGTTTATAACGAATTTATCTTAACGTCAATTTGCTGTCTTCTCCCCTTTAGGGGCTGGGGGTTACAAGAGTCCCTTTGTGCTCGGCAATACCATTTTCTCGGCATCGCGTTTAATGGCCATTTTAATGGCTTTGGCGAAGGCTTTAAAAATAGCTTCAATTTTATGGTGCTCGTTATCGCCTTCTGCTTTCACATTTAAGTTGCATTTTGCGGCATCGCTAAACGATTTAAAGAAGTGATAGAACATTTCTGTCGGCATATCGCCAACTTTTTCGCGTTTAAATTCAGCATCCCAAACAATCCAGTTTCTTCCACCAAAATCAATGGCTACCTGTGCCAGGCAATCGTCCATTGGTAAGCAAAAACCATACCTTTCAATGCCTAATTTGTTGCCTAAACCTTTGGCAAAGGCTTCGCCTAAGGCAATACCCGTGTCTTCTATGGTGTGGTGCTCGTCAATATGTAAGTCGCCTTTTGCAATTACTTCTAAATCTACACTTCCATGTCTGGCAATCTGATCAAGCATGTGATCGAAAAAGTTTAAACCCGTTTCAATCTTGGCCTTTCCTGTGCCATCCAGATCGAGGTTGATGGTAATATCAGTTTCATTGGTTTTGCGTTCGTGGTGAATTTTTCTGCTTCCTGCTTTTAACAGGTTGTAGATATCTTCCCATTTCTTGGTTTCCAGAATGATCACATCCAATAAAGTTTCGTGTTTATCCAAGGCTTCTGTCGAACCTAAGGCATCATTCTGGCGGAGGAAAATTGCTTTAGCGCCTAAGTTTTTGGCCAAAACCACATCATTCAAACGATCGCCGATCACGAAAGAGTTTTTCAGGTCGTAATCTTCACTGAAATATTTGGTTAATAAGGCCGTACCTGGTTTACGCGTAGGGGCATTGTCTTTAGCAAAAGTTCTATCAATTACAATCTCACTGAAATGAACGCCTTCACCTTCAAAAGTATCCAACATAAAATTGTGGATCGGCCAGAAATTTTCTTCAGGATTTGAAAGTGTTCCCAATCCATCCTGATTGGTCACCATCACCAGTTCGTAATCTAATTCGGCCGCAATTTTCGATAAATAATATAAAGAGCGCGGATAAAATTTAAGCTTTGCAAAACTATCTACCTGTTCATCATCAGGCTCGATGTTTAACGTACCATCGCGGTCTATAAATAATACTTTCTTCATTTTAAAAATTTTCTAGAACAGTTAATAGTTTATCGTTTTCTTCTTTTGTACCCACGGTAATCCTTAAACAGCCTTCGCATAAAGTTACTTTAGAACGGTCGCGAACGATGATGCCCTGATCAACCAATGTATCGTAAATTTTTAATGCATCGGTAACTTCTGTCAGGATAAAATTAGCATCAGAAGGATATACTTTTTTAACAATATTGAGTGCAGTTAAAGCCTTACTTAAACGGTCTCTTTCTGCCACAGATTCTTTAATCCAATCGTTCACCTGAGCGATGTTTTTTAAGGCTTCAAAAGCTAAATCCTGAGTGGCCTGATTGATGTTGTAAGGTGGTTTGATTTTGTTCAAAACATCGATCACTTTCGTGGAAGAAAATGCCATGCCTAAACGTAATGCGGCAAGTCCCCAGGCTTTCGAAAAAGTTTGTAAAACCACCAGGTTTCCGTACTCGGTTAGCTCCTGAATAAAGGTCTTCTGACGGGCGTAATTAATGTACGCTTCATCCACCACAACGATGCCATTAAAGTTGGCTAAAATGGTTTCAATATCTTCACGGTTTATCGAATTTCCGGTTGGATTATTTGGCGAACAAATGAAGATTAATTTGGTGTTTTTATCAATCGTTTCTGCAATCTTTTCCATGTCAAGTTGGAAGTTAGGAAGCAGGCTCACTTTGCGTATTTCAACATCATTTATGTTAGCCGAAACTTCATACATTCCATAGGTTGGTGGCAGCACAATGACATTGTCTTTTCCAGGGTTACAAAAAGCGCGGAACAATAAATCTATCGCTTCATCGCTACCGTTTCCTAAAAAAGTGTTCTCAATGGGCACGCCTTTTATTTTGCTGATTGCATCCTTCAAATCCAGTTGTAATGGATCAGGATAACGATTATAATTTGCTGGTAATGGCGAACCATAACTGTTTTCGTTTGCATCTAAAAATACTGATGCCTGACCTTTGAATTCGTCCCTGGCGGTAGAGTAGGGGCGAAGGTTTTTTATATTTTCTCTTACTAAATCGTTAATGTCCATTTTAATATTTTTATTCCTCACCCTGAATTTAGTTCAGGGTCTTTTTATTATATAGATGCTGAAATAAATTCAGCATGACGGCCTCACTATATAGGTTTACCTTAATTTAATTCTTCAATCTAATACTCACCGCATTCTTATGCGCTTCTAGTCCTTCTGCTGCGGCAAGTATCTCAACTGTACGGCCTATGTTGTTTAATCCTGTTGCAGAAAGGTGCTGAAAGGTGATTTTTTTCAGAAAAGCATCAGTAGATACACCCGAATAAGCCTTTGCGAAACCACTGGTTGGTAAGGTATGGTTCGTTCCGGAAGCATAATCGCCAGCACTTTCTGGTGTAAGGTTACCCAAAAACACCGATCCTGCATTGGTAATCAATGGAATAAGGCTTTGAAAATGTTCAGTAGCCAATATTAAATGCTCTGGTGCATATTCATTTGAAAATTGCATCGCCTCTTCCAGGTTTTTAGCTAAAACCGCATATGAATTGGCTATTGCCTTAGCTGCAATATCCTTTCTAGGGAGCACATTAAGCTGATTTTCAATTTCTTTTAAGGTTTCAGCGATGATCTGATAAGAAGTAGCCACTAAAATAGCCTGACTATCAGTTCCGTGTTCTGCCTGTGCAAGCAGATCAGCAGCAATAAATGAAGGGTTGGCAGTCTCATCAGCGATAACCAGTACCTCTGATGGTCCGGCAGGCATATCGATAGCTACTTTATTTTGAACCATTGTTTTTGCTGTAGTGACATAACGGTTGCCGGGACCGAAGATCTTATATACCTGTGGTACGCTTTCCGTTCCGAAAGCCATTGCAGCAACCGCTTGTGCGCCGCCAATTAAGAATACTTTTTCGATACCCAAAAGCACCGCGCAGTAGGCCAGATAACAATTGGTTTTGCCATCATTTTGTGGAGGAGAACATACCACAATTTCTTTACAGCCGGCAATGATTGCAGGGGTAGCCAGCATTAAAAAAGTACTCGGTAAAACGGCTGTTCCTCCCGGGATATAAAGGCCCACTTTTTCAATTGGCCTCGATTCGCGCCAACACATAACGCCTGGCATCGTTTCGATTTTATCTTCAGTTTTTAACTGCGACTGGTGAAAAGTTTTAATGTTTTGATAGGCCGTATCAATCGCTTTTTTTGCTTCAGCCGGAATGTTAGAGGCAATTGATTTTAATTCTTCAGCATCCAAAAACAGCTTCTCCAAATCAACTTTATCAAACGCTTTTGCGAAGTTGAAAAGTGCCTGGTCGCCATCTTTTTTTACCGTGCTGATGATGTCGGTTACCCGTTCTTCAACCAGTTTGTCGTCTTCAATCTGCCTTGAACAAAGTTCTTCAATTTTTGATTTAGATAAATCTGTATAATTGTAGATTTTCAATGTTTTATAATTTAAAATTAACTAATAGTTAATGTGAATTTAAACGATTTTATCTGATTATTTTCTCGATTGGCATTACTAAAATACCCTCAGCACCTGCTGCTTTTAAACTGTTGATTTTATCCCAGAAGTCTTCTTCAGCAATTACAGAATGAACGGCTACCCAGTTCGGTTCGAAGAGTGGAACCACGGTTGGACTTTTTACACCTGGCAGTAAATCGACTACCTTTTGAAGGTTATCTTTTGATACATTTAGTACCACGTATTTGTTCGATTTTGCACTAAGTACAGAGCGGATGCGTTGAAGCAATTCTGCAACTTCAGGATTATCAGCTATCGATTTATTTCCAATTAAAACGGCTTCCGATTGCATTACATCAGCGAATGGTTTTAGGCCATTGCTCTTTAATGTTCCACCGGTTGATACGATATCAAAAATGGCATCACTTAAGCCTAAACCCGGACCAATTTCTACCGATCCTGAAATGGTTCTGATATCAGATTTGATACCTTTTTCCTGTAAGAATTTTTCGAGGATTACGGGATAAGATGTCGCAATAGCTTTGCCATTTAACTCCTCTAATTTTTGGATATTACTGGTGGCCTGAACCGCGATTTTTAAAGTGCATTTTCCGAAACCTAATTTTTGCAGATAATCAACTTCTGCTTTGGTTTCTACAATTACATTTTCGCCAACGATACCCAGATCGGCAATGCCATCTTGTACATATTCAGGAATATCATCATCGCGAAGGAAAAGAATTTCTAAAGGAAAATTGGTAACGGTTGAGATGAGTGAGCTTTTGTAGTTTTCGAAAGATAAACCACAGTTTTTAAGTATTTCTACAGATTTTTCGTTTAACCTACCCGACTTTTGGATAGCGATTTTAAGTGTTTTCAAAGTATTGAATATAGAGTGAACAAGAAATTATTTTACGGAAAAAAGTTTTGAAGTACAAAACAAACATATCATATCGCCTATCGGCGATGGTGTAAATGTAAGTGATGGTTCAAAGTTAAATTCATAAATTATTTCTGCCAGTATCAATGCTTTAGCTGATAAGCGCTGGCAAATATAGTGTTTGAAATGGGAAAACAAAAAATAATGGCACTTAATTTGCCATTATGCTGTTTTTATTGCCAATAACCCTTATTTTGTATTAAAATTTTACGTATTTGAAAAAGTTCCGCTTTCTAATTCTGCCCTTTATTTTATTTATTTCTGCCTGTGGATGGTTTAAAAGCCCACCAGAGATTGGGAAAGTACTGTCTGAACATTTTAAGAATAAAATCTACAAAGATTTCGATACTGTAGCTTATGATAGCATTTTTGTGAAAACAATGGACAGTCTTTCGGGTAAATTCGTTAATCCGAAAACTATTAAAGCTTTTTATGCCGATAATTATGCTCAACCTAAGCTGGTTACACAATTTTATATTAATGGTGAGCTGGATTCGTTAGTGAACTATTTAGATCAGAGTGAGGTGCATGGCTTTAATCCAAAGATTTTTAAAGGAGATGAAATTAAAAGCTTGTTAGCCGTATTAACAGCCAATAAGTTTAAAAAGGTAGAGGAAAGTTATCCCGTAATCGCGAAATTAGAGTTATTGTCGGCTAATGCTTATCTGAATTATAATAATTACCTTAAATATGGGGTGGTAAATCCCCGCACCATTTTTTCACGTTATTACATTAAAGTTAGGCGTCCGGATAGCTTAGGAATGTCTAATCTTTTAAATGGTAAAAGTCTTGTGGATACCTTAAGATCCGTTCAGCCAAAATCAGTTCAGTATAAAGCATTGCAGTCGGCCTATTTAAATGCAGATGCTGAAAGTGAGAAGCGGATTTTACTGTTGAACATGGAACGTTTCCGCTGGAAAATGCCGGAGACCGGAGACAATTATGTGCAGGTAAATATTCCTGATTTTAGGTTGACCTGGCTGGACAAAACCGATACGGTAATTACGATGAAAGTTTGTGTGGGTGGGAAGCGTGAAAACGGTTATGAAGATAAGCTAAAAGCCTTTGCAAAATCTGGTAATTTAGATGACAAACCGAAGAACCATGAGACGCCTTTATTGTTCAGTAAAATCAACTCCATTCAGGCCAATCCGATCTGGAATATTCCGGTAAGTATTGCGCAAAGTGAGATCTATTGGATGGCTCGAAAAGATCCATATTATTTATCAAATAGCAACATCAAAGTTTACTATAAAGACAAACTAATTGGTGAGCCTGATACCATCAATTGGAACAGGTATTCGCGTGATAAATTACCCTTTAAATTTAAACAAGGATCTGGTGGAGGAAACGCTTTAGGAAAGTTCAAATTTATCTTCGATAACAGCTCGAGTATTTACCTGCACGATACCAATAACAAGAACGGTTTTAACTTAAGCAATCGGGCAATCAGTCATGGTTGTGTTCGTATTGAGAAGCCTTTGGAATTTGCCGAACTTTTGGTGAAAGATTCTTACACTTATGATAAACTCAGGGCTGAAGTAGATTTGCCGCCGATAGATAGTACACATGTAAAATGGTATAAAAAACGCATGGCACAAAAGGCTGATACGCTTAAAACTTTTCAATTAAAACCAGCTTGGTTTGCGCCAAAGAAAAATGTTCCGTTAATTATTACCTATATCACGGCATGGGCTCAAAACGATAGGATCGAATACAGGCCTGATGTTTATGGCATGGACGAAAAACTTTGGGTTGCGATGAAGAAGTTTAGGTAGAATTTAATCAACAGTTTCAATCTTCTTCGTTAAAAGGATTAACTTTGTGTTGTTTTAACACAAATTAAGAATGATCGATCAAAATATCAAAATCGCTGTTGATGCTATTGTTTTTGGCTATGAAAAAGGAACGCTTTATGTACTGGCTGTTCAGCAACGTTTTGGTAAGTTAGCCGATCGCTGGGTTTTACCAGGTGGATTTATTTTAAATGATGAGCCTTTAATAAGCGCTGTAGAGCGGGAGCTGAAAGAAGAGGCGGGTATAACCGTAAATTATCTTGAACAGTTAGGAACTTTTGGTGATGATATCAATCGTGATGAACGCTTCAGGGTAATTTCTGTAACCTATTTTGCTTTAGTAAATCCGAAAAACTTTGTGTTAAAGGCCGATACTGACGCCAAAGATGCCAGGTGGTTTCCGGTTGATGAAATTCCACAGTTGGGTTATGATCATAATGAAATGGTCAACCTGGCGCACCAGCGGCTAAAAAGCAAATTGACGTATCAGCCAATCGGATTTGACTTATTGGATCAGGAATTCCTCTTCTCCGATCTGGAGAATTTATACTGTTCCATTTTAGAAAGAGATATCGACAGAAGAAATTTCAGAAAAAAAATTCTAAGTTTTGGAATTGTTAAAGAAACTGATAAAGTGGTTAAAATCGGAGTTAGTGGTAGACCAGGGAAGCTTTTTACTTTCGATAAGCCGAAATATAACCAACTTTTAAAAGAAAATTTCCAGTTTGACATTAGGTTTGCGTAAAATAAACACAAATTATTTTTTGGATTCTGAAAATGATTTTTATATTTGTGTAAATAATACGCAAATATATGTTAAATCTAAATCCGGGTTTTACTCCGCTAGGCGAAAATAACTTAATCGAATACAAATCTTTCTTGTTTGCAGGTGGCGAACCACATATTAAAATTTCAAATAATTTTGATGCTGCCCTGCCTATTACCATTACGCACCGAATAAATTCCTTTAACGATTTAGGCCTGATCTGTATTACAGTTGATGCGCTCAAAAGAATGGGGGTGAAGGAGATTCATCTTTTTATACCATATTTTCCTGCAGCGAGACAAGATCGCGTCATGATTCCAGGCGAGCCCTTGTCGGTAAAAGTGTATGCCGATATTATTAATGCAATGGCATTGGCAAATGTTACCATTTTTGATCCGCATAGCGAAGTAAGCCCGGCATTGCTCAATAACTGTGTTACCATTTCAAACCATGAATTTATAAAACAGGTAATTGCAAAAATTGGAACTGATGTAAAACTTATATCTCCAGATGGTGGCGCGTTAAAGAAAATTTATAAAGTTTCTGAGTTTTTAGATGGTGCAGAAGTGATAGAATGTTCAAAAAGCCGGGATGTGAAAACAGGAAAGCTTTCAGGATTTAAAGTATATGCCGAAGATTTAGCCGGTGCTGATTGTTTAATCGTAGATGATATTTGTGATGGTGGTGGGACTTTTATTGGTCTGAGTGAAGCGCTAAAGGCTAAAAATGCTGGGAAATTATATTTAGCCATCAGTCACGGTATATTTAGCAAAGGCTTTGATGAACTAGACAAATACTTTGAGCAGATTTTTACTACTGATTCGATCAAAGAGGTTGATCATAAAGGGGTAACACAGATAAAATTACAGAAGATATTGTAAGCCTAAATATATTACTTAAGTAACATGAAATGAAAAGCAAAATTGTTCATAATGCCCTCTTTGGTTTAGCTGTTGGTGATGCACTTGGTGTTCCTGTAGAATTTAAATCGAGAGCATATCTAACGCAAAACCCTGTTGAAGATATGAAAGGTTATGGAACCCATAATCAGCCTACTGGAACTTGGAGCGATGATAGTTCACTCACCTTTTGCTTAGCTGAAAGCCTCAGCTATGGGTATGATTTGCAGGATATATCCCAGAAATTTCTGAAATGGTACAATGGTAATATCTGGACCCCACATGGAGAAGTATTTGATATTGGGATTGCAACCGGCAAGGCAATACGGGAAATTGCTAAAGGAGTTGATCCGGTTTTATGTGGAGGTAGTGGAGAAACGGATAATGGAAATGGATCTTTAATGAGAATTCTGCCTCTGCTATTTTATCTTCAAGGTAAAAACGACTTGCAGTATATTTTTCAGCTGGTGAAAGAAGTTTCATCCATTACTCATGCGCACTTTCGGTCGGTTTTTGCTTGCTTTATTTATATCATTTATGGTGTGGAGCTGTTGGAAGGTAATGATAAGGATCAAGCATATCATAATATGAAGTTTAAGCTCAAAGATTTTATTGCACAAAATAATTTCGAGTCAAAGGAAATCAATCTATTTAATAGAATTTTAATAGATGATATATCAACAGTCACTGAAAATGAGATTTATTGTTCAGGTTATGTGTTACACAGTCTCGAAGCTAGCTTATGGTGTATTCTTACTACTAAATCTTATGAGGATGCTGTTCTAAAAGCAGTTAATCTTGGTGACGATACCGATACAACTGCGGCTATTGCAGGTGGTTTAGCAGGTTTGGTTTATGGTTTTGAAGCTATACCTGAAAAATGGATAAGCATGCTAGTAAGAAAAGGTGATATTGAAAATCTATGTAACAAGTTACAGAGTAAATATGAGCAGATGCAAAGCTATACAATAGCGAAACTGGTATCAAACACAAAAAACAAGAGTATTTTTTCTTTTGGGGGCATCAGGTTTCAAAAGATGGTGTTCTTTCTAAAGCTTGCTTAAGCCAGTGGTGGCATTCTCCTTTTGTGGTACATAAGATTAAATATAAAACTGCTGAACATTGGATGATGAGTAAAAAAGCTGAATTATTTAACGACAGTGAAACATTAAATAAAATTTTAGCTTCAAAATCCCCGGAAGAAGTTAAAAAACTGGGACGTGAGGTTAAAAATTATGATGAATCCATTTGGTCAAAAAACAGATATGAAATTGTGAAAGAGGGCAACTTTCATAAATTTAATCAAAATAAAGAGCTAAAAGAGTTTTTAATCCATACAGGAGATAAGATTTTAGCCGAGGCCAGTCCGGTTGATACGATTTGGTGAATTGGGTTGGCAGAAGACAATGCTGATGCAAAAATACCCAAGAATTGGAAAGGATTAAACCTTTTGGGCTTTGCATTGATGGAAGTTAGGGATGAGTTGTATAGGTAACTTTAAATAAAAAATAATGATCTTAGAAGTAATCAAAGCCGATATAACAGAAATTAAGGCTGATGCAATCGTTAATGCGGCAAACAGTTCTTTGCTTGGCGGCGGTGGGGTAGATGGTGCCATTCACAGAAAAGGTGGTAAAGCCATTTTAGAAGCTTGCGTGGCCATCAGAGATAAACAGGGAAAGTGCAAAACTGGGCATGCCGTAATTACCACGGCAGGCAATTTACCGGCAAAATATGTGATCCATACGGTTGGGCCTGTTTGGAATGGTGATAGCGAAGAAAAAAATGCTTTGCTTGCAGATTGCTATCGCAACAGTTTAACCTTAGCCGTTGAAAATGATGTTAAGATTATTGCTTTTCCAAACATCAGTACAGGGATTTATCATTTCCCTAAAGATATAGCAGCAGATATTGCCATTACCACGGTAAATAATTTTGCTGAAAAAGAAAAAATAGAAAAGGTAATCTTCGTTTGCTTCGACGATGAGAATTACAGGCTCTATGATGAGAAACTCAATCGCATTAAACAATGATATGAGTTGTTAATAGAATTACAAAATGAAAATAACAGTAAAAAAATATAAAGAACAGCTATTAGAATGGCCAACTTCAGGATGCCATATTATGGCGCAGTATGATGATGAAAAAATAATCGTTTATCAGGCTTACCGAAAAGAAATCGGTGAATTTGCAGTCAAAAATCAATTTTTTGGAGGTGAATTCAGTTTAAGCAGAATGACATGGATCAAACCTAATTTTCTATGGATGATGTACAGAAGTGGTTGGGGCAAAAAAGAAGGACAAGAAGTTACTTTAGCAATACACCTTAAAATTTCTGCATTTCGTAATTATTTAGAAAATGCGGTGTACTCTTCTTACGATCAAACGAAGGGAATTTCTCACGAAGAGTGGAGAAATGAACTGGAAAACTCTAATATTCGACTTCAATGGGATCCGGATCACGATCCTTATGGTGCAAAGCAGGAAAGAAGGGCAATTCAGATCGGATTGAGAGATAAATTCATTAATTCTTTCGCTAAAAATGATATTTTGTTAATAGAAGATATTAGCATGTTTGTAAAGGAACAACATGCATTTGTTCAGAATCATCAGCTGGAGAATTTAATGATCCCGATAGAAAAACCTTTTGTCTTTGAAGATGATGCATTGAACAAAAAGTTGAAAATTAATCTGATAGCTCATGGACAATAAAATAACAAAAGGAATTAGTAAGCTTTTAAGTTACGTTTTGAGGCATTCACCAGAAACCATAAGTCTAAAACTGGATGAAAATGGCTGGGCAGATGTGAATGAGCTCATAATCAAACTCAACCTCTATGATAATCGAATAGATTTTGAACTGCTTGAGTACATTGTTGAAAATAACGACAAAAAAAGATTTGCCTTCAATGATGATAAAACTAAAATAAGGGCAAATCAGGGACACTCTATTCCTGTTGAATTAAACTTGAATGAAACAGAGCCATTAGCATCCTTATATCATGGTACAGTTGAAAAATTCTTATCAGCTATTAAAGCGCAGGGCTTGCAAAAAATGGGCAGACAGCACGTGCATTTAAGCGCTGACAGAGAAACGGCGAATAAAGTAGGCAGTAGGAGAGGAAAACCCGTTATACTCACCATTAACAGTGGGGCTATGCACAAGGCCGGGTACAAATTTTACTTATCAGATAACAATGTCTGGCTTACAGATGTTGTGCCTGCTGAATTTATAGCGTTTTAGAGATGGGCAGAACATTAGTAATAGGAGATATTCACGGCGGATTGAAAGGCCTAAGCCAGTTATTCGAGCGTGCAGAAGTAACAAAAGCTGACAAACTGATTTTTCTTGGCGATTATGTGGACGGATGGAGCGAATCGGCACAGGTAATTGATTATCTGATCCAATTGGAAGAAAACCATCAAGGCATTTTTATCAAAGGTAATCATGATGCCTGGTGTATCGATTGGCTCGAAAAAGGTATTGTAGATGAGGTTTGGTTTGTTCATGGTGGTAAATTAACTATGGAGAGTTACCAAGATACTTCTGATGCGATCAGGCAGGAACACTTAAACTTTTTTAGGCGGATGAAAGATTATTACGTGGATGAGCATAACAACCTCTTTATTCACGCTGGTTTTTCTTCCATGCATGGTCCTGAAAAAGAACGTTATTCTTCCAATTATTCGTGGGATAGAACGCTTTGGGAAATGGCCCTGACTATGGATAAGAGGATCAAAAAAGATTCGGTACTTTATCCTAAACGTTTATTGCTCTATCATGAAATCTACATCGGCCATACCCCAACGCTCTATTATAATATGAACGTACCCATGCAGGGTTGTAATGTTTGGAATATCGATACCGGTGCTGCATTTACAGGAAAATTAACTTGTTTGGATATCGAAACCAAAGAATTTTGGCAAAGCGATACTCTACAAAGCCTGTATCCAAACGAAAAAGGAAGAAATAAATAATTAATAATAACATAAAATACCATGATGAACCCATTATTATTAACAGACGGATACAAAGTAGATCACCGCAGACAATACCCTGAACATACCACATTGGTTTATTCTAACTGGACACCCAGAAAAAGCAGGCTCGCAAACGTAAACCATGTGGTACTTTTTGGTTTGCAATATTTTATCAAAAAGTACATTATTGAAGATTTTAACCAAAATTTCTTTAAACAGCCAAAAGAAGAAATTTTGAAAAAATACGCCCGTAGGATCAATAATTACCTGGGAGAAAATTTAGTAGGTACGCAGCACATCGGCGATTTACACGATTTGGGCTATATTCCTATGGTTTTTAAATCACTACCAGAGGGGGCTGAAGTGCCATTGCGTGTACCCATGTTTACCATGTACAATACCAAACCTGAATTTTTCTGGTTAACTAACTATTTCGAAACATTATTATCAGCTGTGGTTTGGTTGCCATGCAATTCTGCTACCATCGCTAAACAATACCGGCTCATTTTGGATAAATATGCAGCAGAAACTTCATCCGTACCAGAATTTGTAGATTGGCAGGGACACGATTTCTCTATGCGTGGCATGGGTGGGATAGAAGCTGCAGTAACTTCAGCAGCTGGCCATTTACTGAGCTTCACCGGGACGGATACCATTCCGGCTATTGACTTTTTAGAAGAATATTATCATGCAGATTCGGATAAAGAGCTCATCGGTGGCTCCGTAGCCGCTACGGAACATTCTGTGATGTGCATGGGAACCAACACCGGGGAACTTGAAACCTTTAAACGCTTGATTTTAGAAGTTTACCCAAAAGGAATTGTATCCATCGTTTCCGATACCTGGGATTTATGGAAAGTACTGACCGAATATCTTCCAGTTTTAAAACATGATATTACCGCTCGTTCAGGTAAAGTAGTAATCAGGCCAGACTCGGGTGATCCGGTTGATATCATCTGCGGAAACCCCAACGGTAAAAACGAAAACGAGAAAAAAGGTGTAATCGAGTTGCTTTGGGGTGTATTTGGAGGGAAAGTTAATGATAAAGGCTTTAAGGAGCTTGTCCCACAAATTGGTGCCATTTATGGCGATAGTATCACCACAGAAAGAGCTACTCAGATTTGCGAACGCTTAAAATCGAAAGGTTTTGCCTCTACCAACGTAGTTTTTGGTATTGGTTCATTTACGTATCAGTACAATACACGCGATACTTTTGGTTTTGCCATGAAAGCTACATATGGTGAGGTAGATGGTATTGGACGTGAAATATTTAAAGATCCGATTACCGACGACGGAACCAAGAAATCGGCGAAGGGATTATTGCAGATTTTTAAAAACGACAAAGGTGAATATGAGCTGAAAGACCAATGCACCTGGGAGGAGGAAGCACAAGGCGAATTGAAAGAAATTTTTAGAGATGGAAAGTTATTGTCCGATTATTCTCTCGCAGAAATTAGAGAAAGGCTAAAGAATAATTAACTTCGCCAAGTTTTTAATCGACTAGTCAAAAGCTAGTCGGTTAATTTTTAAAGATACAATGCAGAGCAACCCCACATTTAACCATCAGGCTGATATCGTAAATAGTGCCATTAGGTTTATAAACGCATGGTTTAAGCAATCTAAGGCTATTACCGACGAATTGAATGATTTTTTTATCCTTCCAGGTAATAAAATAATCGGTAAAGATGTAATTATCGGGAGATTGAAAGGTATTTTTGGTCAATCTGATGAATATGTTGGTGGCCGGTACGATATTATTGATGTTAATTTTGAACTGCTGAACGATGGTAAGGGCATGGGCTTTGTTGAAGGCGTTGCGGGTTACAGAGATGTGATTCGAAAACAATCGAAAATCGTTAGTGGACCCTTTAAACTGTATTTTGCGTTGCATAACAATAGCTGGAAAATTGTAAATATCGAATTTCCTGGATTTGCATATTGAAAATCGAATTGTTAGATAAATTATTATTAAAAAAATTTCCATGCTTTCTTTTTTTAATAAAATAGTAGACGTACTCCATGAAAATAATATTCCCTACATGCTTTCGGGGAGTATTGCGATGGGTGTGTATATAGTTCCAAGAGCTACCCGTGATTTTGATTTTGTTGTTCACCTGCAACCTAAAGATATAGATGGTTTTGTTGCTAACTTTAAGGATGGTTATTACTGTAATATTAATTCAGTAAAGGATGCTGTAAGGCAGCAAAGTTTGTTTAATATAATAGATCATACATCAGGGTATAAAGCTGATTTTGTAATCTTAAAGAATGAAGATTTTCGACAAGAAGAATTTAATAGAAGAGTCGAAATGGAATACTTTGGAAAATCAGTATATTTGGTTACAGTTGAAGATTTATTAATATCAAAATTGATTTGGATTCAAGTTTTGCAATCTGCAATTCAAATTCAAGATATAAAAAATCTAGCTGAATTAAATACATTGGATTGGGAGTACATCAACAAATGGGTAAAAGTACTTAAGCTTGCAACATTTAATCTGTTAAAGAAATGAAAGATACTTCAGAAGAAATTAAAGAATTACAGCTTAAATTATGGTTATCAAAAACACCAGATCAAAGATTGTATCAAATGTTGATTGATAATGAATCATTATTTAAGTTTTGGAATAATATAAAACCTGTTATTAAAAAGTAACATTGATAATAATAAATAAGGAATGTTATACCCAATTCCATAATTTTTCTATCTTTGGTTTTTAATGAATTTCCTTTATCCGGGCTTTCTTTTCGCACTAATATCGGTTGCCATCCCGGTTATCATTCATTTATTCAATTTCAGGAAGTTTAAAAAGGTTTATTTCTCTAATGTTCAGCTTTTAAAAGAAGTTGAGCAACAAAACTCTTCTAAAGAAAAACTTAAAAACCTGCTCATACTGTTGTCGCGGATTTTGGCGATTATCTTTTTGGTGCTGGCATTTGCCCAGCCCTACATCCCGGTGCACAACCAAAAAACGACGGCTTTAAACAATATAGTAAGCATTTATATCGATAATTCTTACAGTATGGAAGCCATTAATAAAGATGGCAACCTGCTCGATGAAGCCAAGCGCAGGGCAAAAGAACTGGTTAAAGGTTTCGGTATGAACGATCGTTTTCAGTTATTAACCAATAATTTTGAAGGAAAGCATCAACGCCTGTTAAATGAAGAAGCGTTTTTAAAAGCGCTTGATGATGTTAAAATCTCTGCAGCAAACCGAAACCTGCAACAGATACTAAACAGACAGGGCAATATTTTAACCGGTTCTGCAAATAAGTATAGCTTTTTGATCTCCGATTTTCAAAAGAATATTTCAACCACCAATAAACTCGATACAAAAGCCGACATTCAATATTCATTTTTGAAACTGAATGCCAATACGCTGCCCAATATTGCTGTAGATAGTGTTTGGACGCTTTCCCCGAATCATCAACCAGGTGCGAATGAACGATTAGTCGTACAGTTAAAAAATTACTCAGAAGAAGAAGCGAAAAATATTCCCTTAAAGCTGAGTATCAATAATCAGCAAAAGGGATTAGGGGCAGTAACGATTCCGGGCGGTAAAACAGTTAAGGATACCTTGAACTTTTCGGGACTGAGCGCAGGATGGCAAAAAGGCGTGATCAGCATTAAAGATTTTCCGGTGACTTTTGATGATACACTTTCTTTCAGTTTTAAAGTAGATGAAAGCTTCCCGGTTTTAAGCGTCAATGGCACTAATGCCGGTAATTATATTAAAGCATTGTTTGCAGCCGACCCTTATTATAAACTTACTGAAAATGCCGAGAGTAATGTAAATTATAGCAATTTTGCCAGTTATGGGCTGATTGTGTTAAACGGATTAAAAAATCCGTCAACAGGTTTGGCGCAGCAGCTAAAAACCTATCTGAATGCAGGTGGTACGGTGGTGCTTTTCCCTGATTTAGATGCCGATATTCAAACTTACAATTCGTTTTTAGGTGGATTGTCACTCCCTGCCATTCAAACACTAAATACCTCAGCAAGCAAGGTTGACCAGATTGACCTGCAAAATCCCATTTTCAAGACCGTTTTTGAAGAAATACCTAAAAATTTAGATTTACCAGCTGTTTCGCGCTACTATTCATTTGTAGAAAAAAATATCTCGGCCAGGGAGGATATTATGCTATTGCCGGGCAGGAAGCCTTTTTTCTCTAAATATGGGGTCGGGAACGGACAGGTTTATTTATCAGCTTCAGGATTAAATACAAGTGATGGGAATTTGGCCCGTCATCCGGTTTTTGTACCCTTAATCTACCGTATTGCACTTAGTGGTGGAAATGAAACTCCATTATACTACAATCTTGGCAATGATAATGCCTTAGCGAGTAAAAAGATCACACTTGGTAAAAACCAAAGCTTAAAAATAACAGCCGATCGTTTTGAGGCCATTCCTGAAATCCGACAGGCAGATGGAAAAACATTGATTTACATTGCCGATCAGATAAAAAGTGCAGGCTTTTATAACCTGAAGCTTGCAGATTCCCTGCTTGCCGTTTATAGTTTCAATAATGGCAGAACAGAATCTGATATGCATTATTTAAGCAAAACCGAACTCGATCAGTTGGCTGACAAAAGTAACCTCAAAGTTTTCGATACCGATAAAGATGCTGTTAAATTAATTGCGGGCACCGATAAAATCGGGCAGACTTTATGGAAACTTTGTCTAATTTTGTCGCTGATTTTTATTGCAGCAGAAATTTTGCTCATCCGATTTTTTAACAACACAAAAAAAACAATATGAATCTCCTAGTTAAAAATGTAACCATTGCCGATCCGCAAAGTAAATTTAATAACCAGCAATGCGATGTTCGGGTAGATAATGGTAAAATTAAAAACATAGGTAAATTAACTGCCGATAAAAACGAAACTGTTTTTGATGCTCAGGGTGCTTTTTTAACGCCAGGTTTTTTCGATTTAAACTGCGTAGCCGGCGATCCAGGTTTCGAAACTAAGGAAGATATTCAAACGTTAACGGCAACGGCAAAAGCTGGTGGTTTTACAGGTTTAGCTTTATTGCCGCAAACCAGTCCGGTTGTACAGTCAAAATCCCAAGTAGAATACATTATCAATAGGGCCAAAAACAATTTGGTTGATGTGTTGCCAGTTGGGGCCATAAGCCAGAACCGCGAAGCGAAAGAACTTGCCGAACTTTTCGATATGCAACAGGCTGGTGCAGTAGCTTTCTCTGATGGGGATAGGGCTTTGCAGGATGATGGTTTTATGAGTCGTGCTTTACAATATGCCAAAGGTTTCGATGCACTTTTAATGGTTTATCCCGAAAATAAATCGATAGCTGGCAAATCTCAGATTAACGAAAGTAAAAACTCTGTTCTCTTGGGCATGAAAGGTTTACCTGCATTGGCCGAAGAAATGCACATCGCCCGCGATATTTTCCTGGCTTCTTATAATGAAACCAAAATCCACATCAGTAATATTTCAACTGCAGGGGCTGTGGCTTTGATCCGTAAGGCAAAGAAAGATGGCATTCAGGTTTCCTGCGATGTAACAGCGCATCACCTGGTGTTTACAGAAGAACTTTTAAACGATTTTGATAGCAACTACAAGGTTAAGCCACCACTGCGTGGAAAAGCAGATGTAAAGGCATTATTGGCTGGTTTAAAAGATGGAACCATCGATGCCATTACTTCACAGCACCGTCCGGAGGAAATCGAATTTAAAAATGTAGAGTTCGAAATTGCCCACTATGGCATTATTGCTTTGCAAACTGTATTGCCATTGTTATTAAAGGCCGGATTGGATATCACTTTAATTGCGGAGAAATTGGCTATTAATCCACGTAAATTGTTAAATTTAGCTGTTCCGCTAGTCGAAGAAGGCGCTGAAGCCAACTTTACTGTTTTTAACGCAACAGAAAAATGGTTATACAATGCCGCAAATAACCATTCAAAATCGGCAAATAGTCCGTTAATAAATACAGAACTAACGGGAAAAGTAAAATTGGTTTATAACAATAATCAGTACTGGGAGAATTAGTTAAAAATAACTTATAAATGCTGAACCCGAAGTTTCGGGACAGCATGACTATTGATGTAATAATCCTTAAATACTAAAAATATTGATCCTATGGATAACAGAGTAAAAAAAGCACTAAGTGCAGCCATTAATAAGTACGCTGAAGTTTCGGCTACCAATGTAGACGGTTTTGAAACAGAATTATTGGCTGCTTTTGAACTTGATGTTAACTTTTTAGATAAGGCTACTGCTTTTGATGCTGTTTTCGATTCTCATCCGAAATTTGAAGAATTACGCGAAGTATTTTTCGATTTATTGATGGTGAATTTCTTTAGCAGTGATGTGCAGAAACTGGAAGACGACTATTTAGAAAGTGATGAGTGGGCGAATATTGAAGAAGAAACCATTGACAGAGGTACGGAATTGTTAAATCTTTTGCTTTACATTAAAGAGTGTAAGGACGAAGATTTGGATCCTGAGTTGGGCGATTTCCTAAAGGAGTTTTTATTGGTAGAAGACGATGAGTTTCAGGATGAATTCGAAATTTATGAAGAACTGATCAGCAACCAGCAATTGGCAGAAACTAGCGTGGAAGAAATCTGCAAAACAGCAGCGAAGTTGAATGTCAGTGAAGAAATGCAAGAATTATTTGTACCTTTTATGATCTTTTTCCTTGATGTTGAGGGAAGTGCAGAAACAACTAAAGAAATAATTCAGTATAGTAGTAACAAATCGTTCGATTCTGCTACTTATATATTAATTACAACAATTAATAATTAAACTAAAATTTAAAATTATGGACAAAAGTGCTCTTATTTCCAAATTAGCTATTAAAAATGGATTAATGCTCGCTGCGGTTTCGATAATTGTATCGTTAACCCTGCATTTTATAGATCCGGTATTGATTTACACAAGTTTTGTGGCTCAGATAGGTATATTCGTTTTATTCATAGCACTATTAGTAGTGGTGGGCATAAATATCCGCAAAGAAATAGGTGGGTTTTGGACGTTTGGAGAAGCTTTTAAAGCATTTTTAATCATCTCCCTTATTCTGGCCTTAACCGCAACACTTTACAATGTGATACTCATGAAATTTATTGATCCCGATCTTCCGCAAAAGGCTGCTGCTGCAATTGAAAGTGCACAGCGGGCAATGATGGAAAAATTTGGAATGGCTAGTGAACAAATTGATGAGGCAATAGCTAAAGGTGGCAATATGCAGGAGAAACTTGAGCCTACTTTTAAAAACATCTTCACCAGTTTTGGAGTTTCACTGGCATTATATGGCGTTCTTTCTTTAATCCTTTCCGCTATCTTGAAGAAAAAACAACCTGTTGTATTCGACTCGTTCCCGAAAGAATCTTAATTTCCTTTATAAAATTTTGAACGTGCAGGTTTTATCATTTAATTTGATGAAATTTGCACGTTTTTAATAATGCGTCATTGCGAACGAAGCGCGGAAAGCGCATAGGGGTGTAGCAATCTTATAATAGATTGCTTCGTCGTTCCTCCTCGCAATGACGATAATACTCAAAAATGGATATATCAGTTGTAGTACCCTTATTTAATGAAGATGAATCTTTGCCGGAATTAACGGCCTGGATTGATAAAGTGATGATTGCCAATAATTTCAGTTACGAAATTATTTTGGTTGATGATGGTAGTACCGATAGATCATGGGAGGTGATTGAAGATTTAAGACTTCAAAACCCTGCAATAAAAGGCATTAAATTTAGGAGGAACTACGGTAAATCTGCAGCCTTAAATGTTGGTTTCGAAGCTACTCAGGGCGATGTGGTCATTACCATGGATGCTGACCTGCAGGATAGTCCGGATGAAATTCCTGAATTGTACCGCCGGATAAAAGAAGAAAAACTTGATATCATCTCAGGTTGGAAAAAGAAACGTTACGATCCGATCACAAAAACTATCCCGACTAAATTGTTCAACGCCGCTACGCGCAAAATGAGCGGCATAGAACTGAACGATTTTAACTGCGGGTTGAAAGCTTACCGTAGCGATGTAATCAAAACGATCGAAGTTTATGGCGAAATGCACCGTTATATCCCGGTAATTGCTAAATGGGCCGGATTTAGTAAAATAGCCGAGCAGGTGGTAGAACACCGTGCACGTAAATATGGCACAACCAAATTTGGCTTCAGCAGGTTTATAAACGGATTTTTAGATTTACTCTCTATTTTCTTTGTGGGTAAATTCGGCAAGCGCCCGATGCACTTTTTTGGTTCATTAGGCGTTTTAAGTTTCTTTATCGGCATCATCATGGCGCTATATATTTTATTCGAAAAGAAATATTTGATATGGCAAGGCCAGGCTTACCGTGATGTAACCGATCAGCCCTTGTTTTATTTATCACTGGTTGCCATTGTAGTAGGTTCGCAGATGTTCCTGGCAGGTTTTATTGCCGAATTATTATCGCGTAACGCGCCAGAAAGAAATCAATATTTAATCGAGAAGAGGGTATAAGGCAAAAGGTTTAAGGCGTAAGGTTTTATACGCCATAAACCCTCAACCTTTTACCTTCTGCCTTTTACCTTTAAAAGCATGTTTTTCTCCATCATCATTCCACTTTACAATCGTCCTCAGGAAATTGACGAACTATTAAACACCCTAACCAAACAAACTTATTTACAGTTTGAGGTTTTGGTTATTGAAGATGGTTCGAAAAACGATGCAAAGGCTATTGTTGCCTCTTATGCTGATAAACTGGATATTAAATATTACTTTAAGGAAAACGCCGGACAAGGTTTTGCCCGTAATTTTGGTTTCGAAAGGGCTACTGGTGATTACTTTGTTATTTTCGATTCAGATTGTTTAATTCCTGCAAATTACCTCGAAACAGTTAAAAACTATTTGTACGAGCATCATTTAGATGCTTACGGAGGTCCTGACGCTGCACATGACAGTTTCACGCCTGTACAAAAAGCCATCAGTTATGCCATGACTTCGCCTTTCACCACTGGTGGTATCCGTGGAAACAAGCAACACGTAGGACAATTTCATCCACGTAGTTTTAACATGGGGGTTTCACGCCAGGCCTGGGAGAAGGTAGGAGGCTTTATTTTAACCAGATTGGGTGAAGATATTGAATATAGTATCCGCATCCACGAGAACGGTTTCAAGATTGGTTTGATCCCAGATGCAAAGGTTTACCATAAGCGCCGGACAAGCTTCAGTCAGTTTTACAAACAATTACATTTTTTCGGGAGAGCAAGGATCAATATTTACAAACATTTCCCAAAAGAATTAAAACTCGTACACTTTTTTCCAGCCTTGTTCACATTGGGTTTTGGTTTTACTATTTTATGTAACTTTATATATCCTCCATTGGCATATGTTTGTAACTTCTTCTTATTGATTTACTTTATGTTGATATTTTTTCATTCATGGTCTGTAAATAAATCGTTAAAAGTTGCATTTTTGAGCATTATATCTTCATTTATCCAGTTAACTGCTTATGGTTTAGGATTTATACAGGATTTATTTAAACGTGTGGTATTCAAACAACAATGATAAATTATCTAAAAGAAAGTACGTTCGCCGTTAATGATGTAATTCAAAAGGCATGGAGCATTACCAAGAAACACTATTTCTCGATTGCTACGCTATGTTTTTTGATGTTTATCACTGCAAGTGCATCGAGCTTAATGGCCTTTTTTATTAAAGACGTAAGCAAAGCTTTAAGCGTTATAATGGTGATTATTTTCGTTTTGCTC
Organism: Sphingobacteriaceae bacterium GW460-11-11-14-LB5; assembly: GCA_002151545.1. Classification (NCBI taxonomy): domain Bacteria; kingdom Pseudomonadati; phylum Bacteroidota; class Sphingobacteriia; order Sphingobacteriales; family Sphingobacteriaceae; species Sphingobacteriaceae bacterium GW460-11-11-14-LB5. The sequence goes on from CP021237.1 coordinate 887,691, forward strand.
TACTTTACCATCAACCTTTCGCTGTTTAAATATATTTTCCATTTAATGGACGATGAAGAAAACGACGTTAAAATCGTGGATACGCTTCCAACCAGACAACAGATTATTAGATTCTTGCTTGCTACCCTTTATTTTGTGGCCTGTATCCTTGGTGTTTACCTGGTGGTAATTCTGGTTGCTTTTCCTTTTATTTATACAGGAATTAATGTAACCATTGTTAAAAACGTAGCCATTTCAGTAGGAATTATTGCGATTTTTATCACCTGGTTAAGAATTTCATTCTTCCCGTTTTTTATCATTGATAAAGGTGCAACGCCATTCGATTCGATCAAATTGAGTTTGGCTACTACTAAAGGAAATTTCACCAAAATTTTATTGTTATTGGTCGTTTTAGGAGGCGGATATTTAATTTATCTATTGCTCAACTACCTGCAATGGCCATTAATCGCCTTTATTGTAAATATTTTAAGTTCATTTATCATCGTTCCGTTATCGAGTGTAGCCTTAACGGTTGCATACCGAAAAATTTCGAGCGAATATAAAGGCGATGAGCATCCGGATATTTTACATAATATCGTTTAACCCCCAGCCCCTGAAGGGGAGTTAAAAATCAGATTTAAATTTATGGAAAAAGAAAAGAACGGTAGAAAGGGAAAGTCTCCTTCAGGGGGTTGGGGGCTTAAAGCAGCACTAAGTAAACCCTTTGCGGCATTTGCGGTTTGGCAGATTAACAAATGGAAAAATAATGCCGTTAATGCTCAGCATAAAATATTAAGGAAGCTGGTTGACGAAGCTAAGCATACTGCTTTTGGGAAAGACCATCATTTCGCTGAGATTAAAACCTATGCCGATTTTAAAAAACATGTTCCGGTTCAGGATTATGAAGGATTAAAACCTTATGTAGACCGTGTAGTAGCAGGTGAAGCTGATGTGCTTTGGAAAGGAAAGCCGCTTTATTTTGCCAAAACCTCAGGTACCACTTCGGGGGTAAAATACATTCCATTATCTAAAGAATCGATGCCCGAGCACATAAAAGCTGCCCGGAATGCCATTTTAACTTATATTAATGAAACAGGTAAGGCCGATTTTGTAAACGGAAAGATGATTTTTCTGCAAGGGAGTCCGGTTTTAAGTGTAAAACATGGAATCAATGTAGGGCGTTTATCAGGCATAGTAGCACACCATGTGCCAGCCTATCTGCAAAAGAACCGATTACCTTCTTACGAAACCAACATTATCGAAGATTGGGAACAAAAAGTTGATGCCATTGTTGAGGAAACCATCAATGAAAACATGACTTTGATTTCGGGCATCCCGCCCTGGGTACAAATGTATTTCGATAAACTTTCGGAGAAATCGGGCGGAAAGAAAATCGCTGAAATATTCAGAAATTTTAGCCTGTTTATTTATGGTGGTGTAAATTTTGAACCTTACCGGGCAAAAATTGAACAGAGTATCGGTAAAAAGATCGATGCTATCGAAACTTACCCGGCTTCAGAAGGCTTTATCGCCTATCAGGATTCGCAGCAAGATAAAGGACTATTGTTATTGGCTGATGCAGGGATTTTTTACGAATTTGTTCCGGCAGATGAATACTACAATGATAAGCCAACCAGATTATCGCTGGGGGAGGTAGAACTAGATACGAATTATGCCCTGATTTTAAATACCAATGCAGGTTTGTGGGGTTATAGTATTGGCGATACCGTGAAATTTGTTTCAAAAAATCCTTACAAAATCGTAGTCACCGGACGGATAAAACATTTTATTTCTGCTTTTGGCGAACACGTAATAGGAGAAGAGGTAGAGCAGGCGATTTTGAGTGTAGCCAACGAAGAACAGGTCGAAATTACCGAATTTACCGTTGCGCCTCAGGTTAACCCAGATGCCGGACAATTGCCTTATCACGAATGGTTTGTCGAATTTTCATCTGCCCCAAAAGATATGGCTGCTTTTAGCAAAAAGGTAGATGAGGCTTTGCAAAAGAAAAATATTTATTACTTTGACCTGATTGAAGGAAACATCCTCCAGCCGTTGATTATACGTACTTTGCAAAAAGAGGCTTTTGTAAACTACATGAAAAGTGAAGGAAAGTTAGGCGGACAGAATAAAGTACCGCGTTTGAGCAATGATAGGAAGCTGGCTGACGCTTTGGAAAGGTATATTGTTTAATTGCTGCATTACTAAGCAATGAGTTTTAAGCATGGCAGATAGAATATTGTTGAATTGTTTAGCGTGAGCTACATGAAAATTGCTAAATTGTTAGTAATAAAATTCGTCAATAAATGGAAAGGAATTATTTACAATTAAATCAGATAACGGCTTATACAAAATCCTTTCATCTGAGCAATTTTGTATGGGATTTGGTATCTGGTTGGGAAAGCTTTGCAAAATATACCGTCGGGCAGCAGTTTGTTGATGCTCTTGATTCGATTTCAGCTAATATTGCTGAAGGTTTTGGCCGATATCATAAAAAAGATAAGGTCAAGTTTTATTATTATAGCTTTGGTTCGGTTAAGGAATGCCTAGACTGGAACGAAAAAGCAAGAGTTAGAAAGTTGGTGAATGAAGAAGCATATTCAAAGATTTTTGCAACTTTGGAAACTTTGCCGAAAGAAATTCATCAACTAATAAAATTTACAAATGAAAAATTGAAGATTTAATTAAAAGCTACTAAAGCAATTAAATTTTTAGTACGAGAGAAAGAAAACAATTGAGCAATATAACAATACAGCAATCTGTAAGAAGAATAACCATATTAGGTTCTACAGGAAGTGTAGGTACACAAGCACTGGAAGTGGTAAGGGATCATCCCTCAACATTTAAAGTTGTTGTCCTATCTGCATTAAAGAATTCGGAATTACTGATTCAACAGGCAAAGGAATTTAAACCAGCTATTGTTGTGATCTGTGATGAAAACAAGTACAATGAAGTAAAAAATGCTTTATCTGCTTTTGATATTAAAGTTTTAGCGGGTGAAGATGCTTTATCAGAAGTTGCGGCTTATGGTGACAGCGATGTCGTGTTGACCGCATTAATGGGCTCGGTAGGACTAAAGCCTACTATTGCTGCTATTAAGGCAGGAAAAAATATTGCTTTGGCCAACAAAGAAACCTTAGTGGTTGCTGGTGAACTAATTACACAACTGGCAACAGAACATCAGGTTGAAATTTTACCAGTCGATTCGGAGCATTCGGCCATATTTCAATGTCTGGTGGGTGAGGAGCAGAATGAAATCGAGAAAATTTATTTAACAGCTTCTGGCGGGCCATTTCTAGGCAAAACAAAAGATTTCTTATCTACAGTAAAAAAGGAGCAGGCTTTAAAACATCCCAACTGGGTGATGGGCGCAAAAATCACGATCGATTCCGCATCCCTAATGAATAAAGGTTTGGAAGTAATTGAGGCAAAGTGGTTATTTAACCTGGATGTAGATCAGATTGATGTGATTGTTCACCCGCAGTCTATCATTCATTCAATTGTTCAGTTTACCGATGGCTCCATGAAGGCGCAGATGGGCGTTCCGGATATGAAACTGCCCATTCAGTATGCTTTAAATTATCCCGATAGGCTAAAAAACAATTTTAAGCGTTTTAACTTCTTAGATTATCCAAACTTTAGCTTTCAAAAGGCCGACATGGAAACATTCAGGAATTTAAATCTGGCATTCACTTCTTTGCGAAAAGGGGGGAATATGCCATGTATTTTAAATGCGGCGAATGAAATTGTTGTAGATGCATTTTTGAAGGATAAAATTGGTTTTCTGCAGATGAGTGAGGTTATAGAACAGTGTATGGAAGAAATCAGTTTTATTGAAAAACCTCAATTGAGTGATTATTTAGAAACTGACAAACATAGCCGTATCTTAGCCGGCGAATTAGTAACAAAAAGTATAGTTTAACATCTAACATAAAAATTTTATAAGAAAATATGAATGGATTGATTATGGCGGGGCAGCTGCTGCTCGGATTGTCTTTATTGGTAATATTACACGAATTAGGGCATTTCCTGGCAGCCAGAGCATTTGGTATTAAAGTAGAAAAGTTTTATTTATTTTTTGATGCATGGGGTTTCAAGCTTTTTAGTTTCAAAAAAGGTGATGTTGAATATGGAGTGGGATGGTTACCACTTGGTGGTTATGTGAAAATAGCCGGAATGATTGATGAGAGTATGGACACAGAGCAAATGGCTCAACCTGCTCAACCCTGGGAATTCCGTTCTAAACCAGCCTGGCAACGTTTAATCGTGATGTTAGGTGGTATTATTGTTAATGTGATTGTAGGTATTTTTATCTTCTGGATGTTAACCTTCAACATCGGACAAAATTATACCGTTAATGGCAAGCTAAACAATGGTATTTCTGTAGGTGCAATTGGTAAAGAAATCGGTTTAAAAAATGGAGATAAAATTTTGGCTATCAATGGCAATAAATTAATCCGTTTTGAAGATGCGATATCGAGCAAAGTATTGTTTGATGGTGCACAATTAACCATCTTAAGAGAGAATAAAACCCTTTACATCTCTGTTCCCGATACCATTTTAAATAAAATATCGAAGAACGATAAAGAGAATTTCATCACGCCGCGATATATCATGGAGCGTGTTGATAAGGTCAGTGCACCTGATGAAAAGGCTGATAAACCATCATTTTTTGATAAACTGTTTGGCAGAAAGTTCGAGAAACCGGTATATCCGGCTTATGCCGCAGGTATTAAACCCGGCGATAGTATTTTAGCCGTTAATGGTAAGCAGATTACTTTCTTCGATCAGTTTAAAGAAGAGGTTTCTACAAATAAGTTAAAACCTATTACCGTTAAAGCATTGCGCAAAGGTAAGGAGGTAACATTCGACCTTAAAGTAAGTAAAGAGGGGACAATTGGTATTATCCCTAACCTGAAGATGCCAGAAACTGCACATGTAGATTTTGGCTTCATAGAGTCGTTACCAGTTGGCGCCAGCATGGCATGGAGCACTTTTGTAGATAATGCAAAAGGTATTGGTAAAATGATAACCGGAAAGTTAAGTGCACGTAATATCAGCAGCCCGATTGGGATTGCAAAGGTTTATGGCAGTACTTTCGACTGGGTTAAATTCTGGACTTTAACAGGTTTGATTTCGATGGCCCTGGCCTTCATGAATTTATTGCCTATTCCAGGCTTAGATGGAGGTCACGTCGTGTTTCTTTTGATCGAAATGGTACAACGTAAGCCGGTAAGCGAAAAAGTGCTGGAAAAAGCACAGATTGTAGGTTTTGTAATCTTAATCTGTTTGATGGTGTTTGCTTTTGGTAATGATATTCTAAAATCCTTCGGTAAGTAAAACCAAATTTATATCATTGCCGCAGATGCGCAGATTTGACCATTCGGATCTGTACATCTGCGGCTTTTTAATTTAATACATCATGAGTGTTGTAGCATCAGATACTAATTATTTCGATTTTTACGAGTTACCGATTCTGTTTAATCCAGATCAGAATGCGGTAAAAGCAAAGTTTTATGCTTTAAGCAAACAGTTTCACCCCGATTTTTATGCCAATGAAAGCGAAGAGAAGCAGCAGGAAGTGCTTAATCTGTCAACGCTGAACAACAAGGCCTATCAAACACTAAGCAATGCTAAGAAACGCTTAAAATACGTACTGGAATTAAAAGGGATTGTAGAAGCTGATGAAGCTTATCAATTGCCACAATCTTTTCTGATGGAAATGATGGATATTAACGAGGCTTTAATGGATTTGGAATTTGAGCCAGATGCCGAAAAGAGCGCACAGGTCAAACGCGATGTTGAAGTGATAGAAAAGGATTTAGCCGATGAACTAAAGGATCTGATGAGTCAGTTCGACAGCAACCCTCAAGAATCAGATGCACTGTTGCCTGCTATAAAAGATAATTTTTACCGACAAAAGTATATCGATCGGATTAGAGAACGATTGGTGAAATAGAATTAAGTCCGAAGACGGGAGTCGGAGGTCCGAAGATAATGATGCAAAACGCTAGGTGCCTGAGCTTGTAATCGCTATCTCTTTGTTCAGTGTTTCCGTGGCAAATAACAACAGCGGATTGTAAAATCATTTTTTAGTTTTTGACAGGTAAAAGCTTTGTTCTACTTTCGGAGCAAACAATCAGATCAATGAATAGCTCCCTTTCTATTTTCCGTAAAGTAGCCGTAGCAGAAGGAATATCCTACCTGCTTTTATTATTTGTAGCCATGCCTTTAAAATACTTCGCAGATCTTCCTTTGTATGTAAAGTATACCGGATGGGCACACGGTTTGTTATTTGTATTGTATGCCGCTACCTTAATTTTGGCCTGGCAAGAGCAAAAATGGAAGTTTGGCAAAGCTGTTTTAATTTTCCTGGCTTCTTTACTTCCTTTCGCACCTTTTATCGTCGACCGAAAGCTAAAAGACGAAAAAGCACTAAACTAATTGTCCATTACACAAATTACTTACCTTAGGGTTATATGTGTTTGACAAATGATCGCCAGGGGTAGGTTAGATATTCGTTTTACCGAACTTTTTAAGGGTGCATTATACTGTATAGGCAGTGCTTGCGGTTTTAAAAAAGAACAGCTCTTTTTCTCTGAAGGGCAGTTGCCTTGTCTCTCTGTTCGTACAGGCTTACATCTCGTATTAGACTCACTAAATCTTGAGCCTGGTGACGAAATACTGGTTGCAGATATTAACATCCCGGATATGTTTGCCATTATCGCTGCCCATCAGCTAAAAGTGGTACCTCTAGCTATAGATAAAAACACGCTTGGCCTATCCACTGAGCAGATAGCGGCTGCTGTTACGCCCAAAACGAAACTGCTGCTAATTACCCATTTATTTGGTGCCATAATGGATACTGAAGCACTGCTTCACGTAGCCAAACTGCATAACCTGATCGTAGTAGAGGATTGTGCACAAGCTTATGACGGAGTTTATGAGGGTAATGTGAAATCAGATGTAGTATTGTTCAGTTTCGGACTAATTAAGACGAATACCGCTTTAAGCGGCGCGATACTTTGTATTCGAAATGAAGAACTATTTGCTGCGGTAAAAACATTAAACAACAGGCTGCCGGTACAAAAAGGTAATCGATACTTCAAAAAAATAATCATTGCTACCCTGATTAACATCCTAACCGCAAGATGGCTATTTACCCTGGCTTATTGGCTTTGCAGGCAATTTGGTAAAGACTTTGATGCTTTTATTACGGGTTTTACAAGAGGTTTTCCAGGTGCGGATGTAATGAAGAAAATTAAATACAGACCATGTTATGCTAATTTGCGGATGTTGCAGCATAAATTGAGTAATTTTAATCAAGCTCATATTCATAAAAGAAAGATCCTGGCAAATCAATTATTGCAGGATGTAGATTCGCGAAATATTATTGGAGGTGGAAACCTAAGGCATACACATTGGGTAATCCCGATCGTGGTGGCTAATCCATCACTGTTAATCGATAAATTAAGGGCAAAAGGATTCGATGCCACGTCAAAAGCCTCCAGTTTAGTTAAGATCGGTTTCACCAGTTTGTTGTCAAAAACCTCAAATGAGCTAACACTTCAAAATTTAGTTTATCTGCCAATGAATATGGAAATGACTAAAAAAGAAGTTAAACAATTGAATCAGTTGTTATTAGATAATCTGTTAAACTGAAGGTATCCTCTTAAATCAGATTAAAAATAAAAAGAAGCAAATAAAATTTGCGAATGAATTGCTTAATTTATACATTTGCATCCCGCTGAATAAGCAAATGCCCAGCTGGCGGAATTGGTAGACGCGCTGGTCTCAAACACCTGTGGGAAACCGTGCCGGTTCGACTCCGGCGCTGGGTACAAACCCTCTTTACATTGCGTAGAGAGGGTTTTGTTTTTTAGAACAAGTTCTCAGCAGGAAGATTAATCCTAAACGCCAATTTCAAGCCTGTATCCTTTGCCCCGTATCACAACAATGTTGATATTGGGATCGGGCTCCAGTTTTTTTCTAAGTTTTGATATGAACATATCCAGACTACGTCCCACGATCACCCCTTCATCTTCCCATATCTCTTTTTGTAGTCGGTTTCGAGCGATGGTTTCGTTAGGCGACAGTGCAAAAATGAGCATTAAACGGGTTTCAGTTCCGGTTAAGTCTGTTGGTTTTCCATTTAAGATAAGCTTACGGTTTTTCGCATCAAACAAAACTGAACCCAAGGTAATTATATCTGAATGCTGATCATCATCCGATATAGTTCTTCGCGGCTTAACAGATCTCAAAAAAATAAAACCAATAAATGCTAAAAATGGCAGACTGCCCAGCAAATACCCATTCTTTGCGGTGATTATGCCGGTAGGTTTGAATTTAATATTGATCATGTAACATGCTTTGGGTTGCTTTCTTCCCAGGCATGTTACAATATCATCTTTTTTATTTTGGGATATCGCATAGCTGTAAGCTACACTGGAATTGCCACAATTCAGCACTTTAACAACATAATCATCTGCCATTGGGTCTTTGGCCAGCACGCGACTGGTAATATTCACCAGCGCACCTGGTTGAAAAGTTAGCGCATGTTCAAACCCAACCTGGTATTCATTTGCCGCGATCTTTTTTACCGGCAGCACCCTTGATGTACTGTCGCCCGACTGTAAGAGGAGTTCATGTCCTATTCTGCGAAGTAAAACTTCTCTCCTGGCCATATCAAAATCGTCACTGCCGGTTATACTGAAGGCTGCGCAAATTACAGCAATACATAAAAGCATGAATCCAAATAGATACTTGCTATTACCGGATAGTAGATTTCGACTAAGATGCATAGTGTCAATATTTTATTTTACAAAGTTTACATTTTTATTTACAATAAAAGTTACGCAGGCCGAAAAATATCAAAGTAATTTTACTGAATCAAGTTTGATCGCATATGAAAAATAAATGATGGCTTATCCGATCTGACTGATCAAGAAAATTTATATAATTTAATAAACCCATAAAAATGATGAAAAAAGTAATTTATGCGCTGATATTACCATTGGTTGTGGTGAGCGGACTAGTATTTGCGAATCGTGAAATCAAGAATGAAACGACTAATAAACCATCGCCAAAGCCGCTTTCTGCTGCTGAAAGGAATGCCGAAAAGAAAAAGTGGGAGGCTAGTCCTGATGGTATAAAGTTCAAATCATGGGAAGCGTCTCCCGGAGGGCAAAAAGTGCTTAACGGTGCTGCTAAAATAAGGGAACATCTCAGCGCTTTTAGCAATATGGAGGCTGTGGTAACCTCGCTTTCTCTTCCGCCAGGATCAAGATTAGGTTTCGGTGTTATGGCCAGGATTAATGGTGACGATTATATTGTAAAATTTGAGCCGGAAAAATCTCAGCTGGAGCAATTGCATAGCCTGAAAGTTAACGACAAAATAATAATAAGAAGCCATGTCGTATCGTACGCACCTAAGTATTCCTATCCGATAGTATCCTGCGAATATGCAGAACGAGATAGCAAAGTGATTTTTAAACGTATCCCCCGCAAAGGCGGTTGCTAAATAAATTAAATAACGTTAGAGAGTATTTACTCCCATAAATGGATCTTACTACTAATTTGTTTAAATGAAAAAAGCCAAGTGATTACTTGGCTTTTTCTAGTGTTTCAAAGCGCTGCTTCAGCCTGCGCTTCAAAATAGATGTCAAATCGTTAATATCACTAAGCCCAGTATATGGATTAGTTAGTACAAGTCTGTCTTTTAGTGACTTCGGTAGGTCATTTAGTGATTTGTCATCATCTATAATAACCAAATCTTGATACCTTATATTATTTTTCATAATCCATTGTTCAATCTCCATTTTACGATTGATTCTTGTGGAAGTAGAATAACTGGTCTGAATAATGGATATATGGTTCATCTCTATGCCCCTAGATTCAAATATCTCTTTCCATCTTAGGGTTGAAAATTTGAACCTATGTGATGTAGACAGAATTACCTCATCCTTTGTCTTATAAAGAACACATTTTAAAATGGTTACAGCGAGCGCATTGAATTTATAAAATCCATCATCCTCTAATTCTACAGGACGATGTGGATTAGCGTGAACCATTACACCATCAATGTCTAAGAAAAATTTCATATGACTTTAATAACTCTAGTTAATTCATTTAAGTGCTCATCACTTTTACATTTCCTGCCATGTTCGGTAAAATCATCCCAGTCATGTATTTCATCTATCTCAACAGTACCATAATGCCTTTTCATGTCACAATGAGAACTTGTATAGTCAGATTCATCATTCAAGATACCAGCTAGGGAATAAGAAATATAGGTATGATTTCCATCCACTACCATGTTTTTATATCTACAAATTCGAATTTGCCCAAATCTATATCCTTGACATACACGCCTGTACATACGCTTTATTATCGCAAAACACAGTCGTTGTTGCGCCGTTTGATATTTATGTTCGTTATTGTTCAGGAAATCCCTTAAGTATTCTATTGTAAGTTCTTTAAATTCGTCCAAAAGCGTTTTATAATTTTATTAAAATTATAAAGAATCTTTTAAAGATACACTAAAACTATGCCATATCAATATTAGATCTATAATAACTTCTCTAGGTGCTGTCAGGTCTTTTGTCTTTTTTGTATAGTGATAACGATTTAAAGTGATTAATTCAGGTGTCTATAGTTTGGCATCTCAGTAACAGACGATATATTGAAAGCCGTCACAATATTCATAGCTTTGTAAAGACAAATAGGTAAAAAACTACTATCCATTAAACTGTCAGTACGAAGATCTCTCACTATGGAGCTTCATAAGGAAAAAAATCTTTTAAATATTGAAAGTTCCAATTATGATTACCTACAGGGTAGAAAGTTTTTCGAAACATTCACCTTGTTAACCAGATTTTTACTCGTAAGTTTTATCAATCAAAAACGAAATAGCATCTTCAATTTCCGATCTTCCTTCCTTACTTTTTACGTCCAATCCGCAGAAAGTGCAGTCATTTGTAGTGGCGTAAATGTCTAAATAGTAAATTCCCGATATCAGGAGCGCAATAATGGCCCGGTATCTTTTCGCATTTTCCTTAAAATGTGGATCGGTAATGCTTTCAAACAAGAGGGCACCATTTTCTTCGCGGTCATTTGCGAGTTTTTTTAACGATTTCCTGTTCTCTATTAATCCCCAGAGCAGGATTTTCTGCAGCTCCTTATTTTTGAAAACATAATCGAATTGGGAGCGCAACATGGCTTTAGAAAATGCTTTTCCGCCATCATTCAACATAGTACCTCCCGATTCATCTTTTACATTGCTCCAGAAATCCTGCGAGCGGATATATTCATCAATGAGTTCATCCTTTCCCCCAAAATAGTTATAGATCAGTTTTTTGTCCAGGCCTGCAGTGCGTGCGATATCGTTAACCTTGAGACCTGAGAAACCTTTGGTATGGAGTATTTTCTCCACCGCATCTAAAAATTTCTGTTTACTTTTTTCCTTGTTTCTTAAGGATTTAACCCCTGTTTGTTGTTCCATATGATGAAAAATAAGCGTGCTGGAAAATTACACAATCAATTTTAAATATTTTTGTCACCAATTGGTGATATATTGTATATTTGTTCGGCAAAAGAGGCATGCGGAATAATTGTATAGCTCTTTGCGATAACCAAACGACGTTAAATCACCACAAACGATATGAAAAAGGCCATTCCGATTACCGAATTATCTGTACAAGAATTATATAAAAAGAAGCAAAGTTTGCAAGGCGTGATGATTGGACTAGGCCTGGTGCTGCTTGCTGCCAGTGTGATCATACTTTATCTTGCCTTCTCATCCAAAATGCCCAAAGTGCTTATTATAGTTCCTATTTGTTGTTCGCTAACCTTTTTACCGGCTTTTATTAGCCTGGGGCAGATTAATACTGAAATTAAAAACAGGGACGCTAAAAAATAGTTATCGATGTTAACTGATTGTCTAAATTGTGCTGCTCCGGTTACGCAGAATTATTGTGCGAACTGCGGACAAAAATCTACTACACACCGTTATTCCATTAAACATTTCCTTGCACATGATTTTATTCATGGTGTTTGGCATGTAGATAAAGGCATCTTATTTACCCTAAAAGGCCTTTTCACCCGGCCAGGGCACAGTGTCCGCGAATTTATTCAGGGTAAAAGGGTACCGTATTTTAGTTTTGTGACGCTCATCCTGCTCATACTGACGGTATCAGGTCTTATTGCGCCGTATACACACGGCAATATGTCTGATCTGATGCCTCAGGGAAGCAGATCGATGATGAATGATCTTGAAAAATTTATCTCTGGTCATCCCAAGCTGGTCCTCATTATTGCCATTCCTGTTTAATCTTTTTTTAGTTTTATCTGGTTCAGAAAAGCGAAACTTAATTTTTCCGAACACCTGGTTCTAAATTCAAACCGGATTATCGTTGAACTGATCATTGGCCTGTTTGTTGCTGCACTGATCATTTTTTACACCAATACCAAAGTGCTGGTATTTTTGTATTTCGGAGTATTGAGCTTTTTTGGCTTTTTTTATAGCATCTGGTTTTATTATCAGTTTTTTTCCGGATTTAACTATAGTAAAAAAGCATTGTTATTCAGAAGTATCCTCGTTCCGGCTTCATACTACGTTTTGTCATTTTTGATCGGCGTGGTATTTGCCATTGTTAAAATGAGCCATTAATAATTTTTCATCTACCTATGAAAATTATGCTGCAAGTTTCAGGCTTGCATTTTGGTGAGGCTATATTATAAATAGATTGTCATCCTGAGCCTGTCGAAGGATCGGTAAATCCACACCTTATGATACAGCCTCTATTTTAATTTTAGCATTCGCAACCTGACTAATAACGTTGCTCCATTCATTTTCCATCTCCTTTTTTCGTAACTTCTATTCAAAATTGGTATTTTTCGTTGATGGATGTGATTGCAAATTTTCCGACACTGGATATCAGTGAATTTTGGCCCCGGGAAGATTCGGGAAATAATTTGCTTTATCATGAAATAATTGGGGAAAGGCATATCGAAAAACCGCACAAGCATGATTTTTTTCTTTTTATGCTTTTTGAGCAGGGAAGTGGCCTGCATACCATCGATTTTTCAGATCATCAGGTTGCCGGTGGTCAGTTGCACTTATTGTTTCCTGAACAGATCCATAAATGGGAATTGGGGAAAGAAACCCATGCCCATCAGCTTATGATTAGTAGGAGCATATTCGAAACGCTGGCCAATTCTTTACGTTTTTCATTGATCTTATATCAAAATTATCCGGTTATCAACTTAAGTGCCGAAGCTTACGGAAAAATCCTGCACGAATTTCGGAGCATCAAATTGGAACTCGCAAAACCTGCGATACTTTGGGAAATTATCAATACCAGGATCAGGCTTATTGCCCTGATGCTTAGTCAGGAAGCAGAAACGTTGTTCAATAACCAAACGGTTTACCAAAGCAAACCTGTGTTGTTTAAATACCGCTCGCTGATTGATCTGCATTATAAAAAGGAAAAACTTGTGGCATTTTACGCCGATCAATTGAATATTTCGGCAAATTACCTGAACATGCTCTGCAAAAAGCATTTTCATGTATCCGCTACCGCCTTGATTCACGAACGTTTAATCCTCGAAGCAAAACGGATTTTACTCACCACCGAAAGGCCCATTAAAGCCATTGCCTTCGATCTGGGTTTTTATGATGTGGCCTATTTTTCTAAATTCTTTAAAAACCAAACCCGTATGACACCTCGCGCATTTCGCGAACAGTTATGAATTGCACAAAATATAGCCTGAAAAACCGATCAATGAACACAGGTAGTTATAAATCGTACAATTTTTAATATAAATCCTACCATTCATAAACATAACAGAACGTTATTTTTGTAGGAAAGAAATCCTGTTATGATAAACCCAAATTCGATCTCAAGAAAAGATTTTATTAAAAGCTCATCTATTTTGCTTGCCAGTAGTTGTTTACTATCAACAGAACAGGCAATTGCCGAAGAAAATGTAGCAAGTAATTTTGCTGGAAAAACCCTGACCCTAAAAAATGTAAGGCTTGAAACAGGATTTGAGTATGATGAAGATGAAGTAATCAAAACAAAAACCGATCTTTTTATCATCGAGATCGAAGATGGTAAGGTGAAGAATGTGCTTCCCAATAATGCTCAGGCAAAAGCGATTGATGCAAAAGGATTGTTAATGCTTCCTGCTTTCAGAGATATGCACATCCACCTGGATAAAACCTATTATGGATTGCCCTGGCAGGCACATTTGAAGAAAAACAGATCAGTGAAAGATATGATCGCTTTCGAACAGCAGATCATCCCTGAGCTGTTAAAAACTTCTATACCACGATCCGAAAAATTGATTGAATTGCTCCAGTCGTACGGAACCAGTTACGCCCGTTCGCATGTAAATATTGATCCTACCTCGGGATTAGATTCCCTGAAACATTTAGAAACCGCGTTATTGCATAAAAAGAAATCATTTCAGGCAGAACTTGTGGCTTTTCCTCAACATGGAATTTATTATACCAAATCGGCAGATTTATTGAAGGAAGCTGCACAAATGGATATCGATTTTATTGGGGGTTTAGATCCGACTTCTATTGACGGTGGCATTGAAAAACACATGGATTTTGTGATACAGCTGGCGCTGGACCATGGAAAGGGGATAGATATCCATCTTCATGAATCGGGCGAATCGGGTGTAAAAACAATCGAATACCTGATTGATAAAGTGATGGAAAACCCGGCATTGAAAGGAAAAACCTATGTGAGTCATGCTTTTGCACTGCGGTATCTCGACAAAATCAAAACGGAAGAAATAGCCGAAAAGCTTGGTGCGGCAAAAATGGGAATAGCTTCAACCATTCCGCTTTCTGGTAACCCGATGCCTATCCCCGCATTGTACAAACATGGTGTAGAAGTGGTGGCAGGTAATGATTGTATTGTCGATCATTGGAATACTTTTGGTACTGGAAGCATTCTGCAAAAGGCCAATATCGCTGCCCAGATTTACGGCTATCGTACAGAATTTGAACTTTCTAGGATACTGAAACTGGCTACCGGCAATATTCTTCCTTTGGATGACAAAGGGAAAAAACAGTGGCCAAAAGCGGGGGATAAAGCGAATGTGGTACTGGTTGATGCCAGTTGCTCTGCAGAGGCTGTATCCAGAGTATCACCAGTTAAAAGCTTAATTCATGATGGTAATTTAGTTTTCTGATCAGGTCAAAATGAATTGCAATATTTCCGATAGAATGAAGCGGTAACCCTAGTCTTTCGTAGAAAAATCTTATCTTGATTTTACACACAAATAAATCTTAAGGATATGAAAATTACATTAGACACAAAATCCCTTTTGCTGGGATTTCTGGGCGCAGGCTTAATGTTTACCGCCATCAGTTTTAAAAATGGACAAGATCAGAGTATTGGAAGATATCGCACCCAGGTAGGGGCGAGTGATTTAGTCGTAATTCTGGATTCTCAAACAGGAAATTACATTATTGCGCCTGGTATACGAGATTTTGGAAAAGTACAATGGGTAAAGGGAGAGTTTGATAAAACATTTGGCACTGCGATAGACAATAAAAGAGAGGCGAAATAATTGTTATGGACAGTGTTGATGATTGAAGTATAATATTTCGATTATTTTACGCTTATCCGCTCAACAATAGCTTTTCCTGTCGATTCTTCAATGCCTTCAATTTCGCCATATTTTACATTCGGGAGCCAGAAGCTGCCGCCTTGAATCCTGATAAACAACCGCGTAACTCTGATTATCCGGTTGTTTATCGTTACCGAAACATGGTAACTTTTATCGCTATACTTTTGCAGGTAAAAAGGCAGTTTTTTATGTGATACAAACCTAAATTCATATTTATCAGCTCCAAGCGCTTTCGTATCGATGCCGTAGGCGAACTTTCGTTGGATATAACCGAGTTCTTTTTTCTGTCCTTTTTCACCATAACGGATCCAGTAAACCTGAATAGGCGCATCAGGATTAATGCTGCCGTTTTCCTTGAGGTTTAAGGCATAAATTAAGGTATTGGTATTTGGATCGCGCTGGAGGTAAAATAACATATGATCTACATTTTTAGGCGTAGGAAAACTGAGGGGGGATGGATCTTTCGATTGCGCCCTGCTTTGATTGGGAAAATGAAAGAAAATTAAAGTGATTAGAAATATTTTAATTACCGTTCGAATTTTATGGTTTACTGAATGCATGCTAGGTTTTTAATTTATAGATAAGCGCGATTGTATCGATTTCAAGTGTCTGTATTTTGTTCATCTTGATCATGAATTTCTTCTTCAGTTTGCTTTAACTGCTCATTGTAAAGCCGATCTGATTCGGCCCTACAATTTTCATAATCATCTAATTTTTCTTTCGAAGTGTTTCCATGGATCTCAAAAAAATCCCTGATCGATGGATAATCAAAATATACCGACATATGAATGAATTTTAATTACAAGTTTCAGAAAGGATAGCCATTGATCGTCCGTCGAATACAGTAAATACCTGCGTTCAAACTCATCTTTTCTGCAATTGCAGAAGGAATTAGCACCTTGTAGGGTAACAGGTTGCTAAGACATCAAAGGGCCATTCCCTCCGTCTTTCTTGATAAGTGTATTAAACAATTAAAATGTTTAGACGTCATGGACGGAATCGAACCGCCGTACCAGGTTTTGCAGACCTTTACCTAACCACTCGGCCACATGACTATAAATCTCTTCTATATACCCCTAAAAGCAGCTATTTGAATAAGATAAAACAAAGGTATAAAATAATTACTATAAAATCTATAGAAATAGTAGTTTTATTTATATTGGTCTGAAAATCTGAATAATATCTATGCTAATTAGCGTTTTGGACAGCGTGAAAAGCCTTCGTATAGAAACACCAAAGGACAAATCTATTAAGCTTTGTCCTTTGGTGTTGATGAAGCAAAAAGACGAGTTTTAGCCTAACTTTCTGCCGGTATTAATTACGTTAACCCCATTAAACCGGGTGGTGGCACTTCCGTGCGAAACCGCACTGACTTGCCCGGGCTGGCCTTTTCCATCGGAAAATGTACCACCTAGCCGGTAATCGTTTTTATCACAACGTTGCACGCAGGAGTTCCAGAATTCCTGGGTATTGGCCTGGTAGGCCGCGTCTTTAAGCATGCCAACAATTTTACCTTCTTTAATTTCGTAAGCCAGCTGTGCGCTGAACTGGAAATTATATCGCTGCTGATCGATGGAATAGGAATTCCTCCCGAACATGTAAATGCCTTTCTCCACATTTTTCACCATATCAGCCGCACTTAAAGCCGCATTCCCAGGTGCCAGTGAAACATTTGGCATTCTTTGAAACTGGATACTTTCCCAGCTATCGGCATAACAGCAGCCTTGCGATTCTTTCAATCCTAAAATATGCGCCTGGTCGCGGATGGTCTGGTAATTCACCAAAATCCCATCTTTAATGATATCCCACTGCCCACATTTTACACCTTCATCATCGTAACCTACTGCACCTAAGGAGCCAACTTCGAGCTTATCGGCAATGATGTTTACCTCTTTGCTGCCGAAGTTGAATTTTTTACTTTCCCATTTATCCAGGGTTAAGAAACTGGTGCCCGCATAATTGGCTTCGTAACCCAAAACGCGGTCTAATTCGGTTGGGTGACCAACAGATTCGTGGATGGTTAAAAACAGGTGAGAGGGGTCTAAAACCAGGTCATATTTGCCTGGAGCGATGGGTTTTGCTTTTAGCTTTTCGTCAACGTGTGCGGCGGCTTCGCGTACATCTTCCAGCATATCGTAACGCTTTTTGTACATCGTAACCGGGCCACCTTTAATTTTTTCTTCGTCTTTTGGTTTCAGGTATTCAAAACCCATACCCATTGGAGCGCTTAAGGCATTTCTGGTTTCGAATTTGCCACTTGCTGCATCCGTTTTGGTTAAGGTAAAGGTTGGCCATATCCTGTGGATATCCTGATCGATATAGGAGCCTTCGGTTGAAGCAAAGTATTTCTGCTCATTAATCATAAAGAGGTTGGAACTGATGTACTTTGCCCCACCTTTCATGGCCTCGCTATTTACTTTTAGAAGGAGATCAACTTTATCTGCAATAGGTACTTCAAAGGCATTAATTTCAACTGGTGTTTTCCAGCTTACGTCGCCATATCCTTTTTGCGCGGCCAGTTGGACCGGTTGATCCATCAGTTTTGAATTTCCTTTTGCAATGGCTACGGCAGCCTCGGCAGCTTTGGCAATACTGCTATTATCCAGGTTATTGGTTGCCGCAAAACCCCAGCTTCCATTGGCGATAACACGAACACCTAAACCATAAGATTCGGAATTAGAGATGTTTTCTACCCTGGTTTCTCTGGTGGCCACTACCTGATTTAAATACCGGCCTATACGTACATCAGCATAAGTTGCGCCTTTGCTTTTTGCAGCGTTGAGCGCAACATCGGCCATTTTTTTCTTTAGTGCAACATCAACAGGTGTTAAAGATTCTTCAACAGAAATTATTTTGCCAAAAGCAGGTATATTGGGCACCATGCTGGCACCGAGGCCAACACCTGTCATATATAAAAAATCTCTTCTTCTCAATTTTGTATATTTTTAATAAAAAGGTCGTCATCTCGACTGGAACGCAGTGGAAAGGAGAGATCTATCTAGGCAGATCTCTCGACTTCGCTGCACTCCGCTCGAGATGACGGTATTTAGAGGGAATTCCTTAAATCGCATCTGATAACGAAGTGAACGTAAAATCGCGGATTTTCATCGGCGGAATTAAGCCACTTCCTGTTCTCACTGGTTTACCTAAGGCTTCAACATTGTTGAGCATAATGACCGGACTTTCGTTGAACCTGAAATTTTTAATCGGGAATTTTATCTCACCATTTTCGATATAAAAAGTACCATCACGGGTTAATCCGGTCAGTAATAATGTCTGTGGATCCACTGAGCGGATATACCAGAAACGGGTAACCAATATTCCTTTTTCCGTACTTTTGATTAAGTCTTCCAGGGATTGTGTTCCGCCTTCGATAATTACACTGCGGCTAAATGGAATAGGCTCGACATTTTTTTGTGCTGCCCAATACCTCGAATAGGAAAGATTTTTTACAATCCCTTTTTCTACCCATTGTGTGCGCTTTACGGGCAAACCATCTCCATTCCATGTTGCTGATGGGATTTCAGTATTCATGGGATCAGAGTAAATGTTTACATTCTCCGAAAACAACTGTTCTCCTAAGCGCGTCCCACCGCCCTTTTTGCTCATAAAACTTCTGCCTTCATCAGCACTTCTGGCATCGAAACCCCTAAACATATTGCTTAAGATGTCGCTGGCTGCGAGAGGCTCTAAAATCACCGTATACTTGCCCGGCTCAATGGCTTTTGCACCTGCAGAGCCATTGGCTTTACCTGCCGCAATTTTACTTAGCGCAAGTGTATCCATTTTGTCTAAATCGTTGAAATCCTGCTCCACATAACCCGAACCGGTACCTTGCTTATTTCTAACCGTTACCGAGAAAGAAACGTTTGTACCCTTGTTGTAAGCGAATAAACCTTTGGAGTTCATGATGGCATTAAAACGGGTTGCATTTTCCAGGAAACCTGCGGCATCTAATCCGGCAGCTTTTGATACGCTTAAACTTTTACCCACCATTTCGGCCCTGGTATCGGGTGTCATGGCAGCTGTTTTTGCATTATAGGTATTTGATTCTGCAAAGGTTTGCGGACCTAAAAGGGGCATAAACTCTGGGTTTTCTGGTGCCAGCATCGCCAATTCTTCTGCTCTTTTTACTACTTTTTGCAAAGAGGCATCATCAAATTCGTTTATTGTGGCTGAGCCAGTTTTTTTACCAAAGGTTGAACTTACGCCTAAACTCATGGTGCTGATCTGACCTGCGGTAGAAACTGCATTACGGGCGTAACGGATATTTCCACCGTCAGAACCGTTTAAACCTACTTCGCAGAAATCGGCTTTCGAATATCCGATTACTTTTTTTAATATCGCCTGGGCTTCTTCTTTACTTAATATGGCCATAATTATATTTTTCTTGCTGTATTGATAACATTAACTCCATTAAACCGGGTAGTGGCACTGCCATGCGAAACAGCACTGCTTTGCGAAGGCTGCCCTTTTCCATCATTGAACGAACCGCCTAAACGATAATCGCTTTCATCGCAAATGGCATTGCACGAATTCCAGAACTCCTGGGTATTGGCCTGATAGGCCACATCGTTAAGCATGCCTGCAATTTTACCTTCCTTAATTTCATAGAAAATTTGTCCGCCGAACTGGAAATTGTAACGTTGCTGATCGATAGAAAAACTTCCATCGCCGATGATGTAAATGCCTTTTTCAACGTTTTTGATCATATCATCCACACTTAGTTTTTCTTTGCCTGGCTGTAATGAAACATTTGGCATGCGCTGAAACTGAACATCATCCCAGCCCTGCGAATAACAGCAGCCATTAGATTCTGTTAAACCGATAATGTGCGCCTGATCGCGGATGGCCTGATAGCTTGTTAATACGCCGTTTTTGATCAGGTCCCATTTTTTGCATTTTACACCTTCATCATCGTAACCAACAGCGCCCAGCGATCCAACCTGGGTTTTATCGGCCACAATATTTACTTTATCGCTGCCAAACTTAAATTTTTTCGATTCCCATTTGTCTAATGTAAGGAAACTGGTACCCGCGTAATTGGCTTCGTAGCCTAAAACACGGTCTAATTCAGTCGGGTGACCCACAGATTCGTGGATGGTTAACCAAAGGTGGGAAGGATCTAAAACCAGATCATATTTACCCGGCTCAACGGATTTAGCTTTTACTTTTTCGGTTGCTACTCGGGCGGCCTCTTTTACATCTTCCAGCATATCGTAACGACCTTTGTAGCGGGTTACAATCCCGGTAACCTTATCCTCAGGGCGGGCATGCATATATTCATATCCTTTGCCTGAGGGCGCACTCAATGCATTACGGGTTTTAAATTTACCCGATTCGCGATCGACTTTGGTTACATTAAAAGTTGGGTAAATGCGGTGAACATCCTGATCGATGTAAGAACCATCAGTAGAAGCGAAGTATTTTTGTTCATTAACCGCGAAAATAACGGAGTTTACAAAATTGGCTCCATTCTGCATGGCCACGTCGTTCACATTCAAAAGCAGGTCTACTTTTTCCTTTACCGGAACTTCGAAAGCATTAATTTCGATCGGTGTTTTCCAGCTTACCTCACCATAACCTTTTTGGGGAGCCAGCTGAACCGGTTCGCCCTGTATTTTAGCATTGGCTTTTGCAACGGCCACCGCTTGTTCAGCGGCTTTGGCAATGGCATCTTTGGTTACATTGTTTGTGGCAGCAAAGCCCCAGCAACCATTGGCTAAAACGCGAATACCCACACCATACGATTCGGTATTGGCTACGCCTTGAACACGTTTTTCGCGGGTGGCTACAAACTGGTTCAAATAACGGCCTATGCGGATATCGGCATAAGTTGCACCTTTTGATTTTGCTGCATTTAAAGCAACATCAGCCAGTTCTTTTTTAATTTTTACATCTACTCCATCTAGGGCCTGTAAAGGGTCTATGGGAGTTCCGAATGCAGAAAGGTCGGGCAGGAGCAGGGCACCCATACCCATTCCGGATAAGTAGAGGAAGTCTTTTCTTTTCAATTGGTTGAATTTAGTTAGTTTACGATTTCAATATAGCCAATTATGAGGCTAAAACTGGAAATTGATTATAACATTTTAGTTTCAAAGGCCGATATTTAAGTATAAATGATTTATTAGGTGATTTTAGCGACTAATAAACGCAGGTTTTAGTGCCTTAGGTATGGTATTTGGTTTTTTTTGCCACGGAAACACTGAAAGCACGGAGCTGATTTGTATGGTATTGCGGCGGTTTGTGATAGTGTGCAACGACCAATCATGTTGCTAAGTAGATTTTTCAAGAAGTCAAGTTTTAAAAACTTGACTTCTTTCTCGGAAATAGCCATACAATTTAAACAGTCAAAATCCTTGCTTCGTACCATAAAAAAGCAGCAGCAAGCACAAAACCTGTAAAGAACCACCAGAGTGATATTTCCTTCTCCAGAATGGTGTCTGTTAATTTGTTATTGGCTTCAGTAGTATTCTGGTTTTTGATAAACTGACGGGTCTCGTCTAATTTTTGCTGATTTTTGTGTGCTTTCCAATCGGTTTTTTTATAAATGTATACTGGCTCGATGGTTTGATTTATTTCCAGGTTTGTCCAGCCTGAATTTTGAGGCCAGTATAAAGCATCCCATTGGAAAGGAAGTGCCATATTTTGCCGCGGACTAAGTGAAATGTTATCAATTTTTAATACTGGTACCTTATTTGACGCTGCCAGATCTGCAATAATCTTCGTTTTTTGATGAATAACGGGAAATTGAGGAATGAAGCTTACAGACTGAATATCGTTTCTTTTTCTTGCGGCGTTAGCCAAAAGTTTAGACCAATAGCTTGCATAATCAGTTTTTTGCCCAGATAATAGCCAATTGTATGTAGCGGAAAGTGTAGAGACCAATACTTTACCAGAACCGCTGATGTTGCTATTGACCACTGTTTTACCATTGGCATCAACAATAAGTGGTTGATCACTTTGATTGGCCTTTAAAAACAATGTTTGCTCGAGGGGCAATGGATTAAACTTCAGGTGAGCTTCTACAAGCGTTAAATTTAGCGGTTTCCCTTTTAAGACAGGCGATTCGAATCGGCTAAACCTGCCACTGAGTGTAGTTGTAGCCTTTAAATTAGTCACCCTGATTAATAAACCCATTCCGTTATTAACGGCAAAATCTATTGAAAACCGTTCGCTGGGGCTGATGGCCGCTAACTCTTCTTCATCAATGATCATCATGTCGAATTTTTTTAATGACGATGCATTGATGCGATTAAGGTTAACGCTATCGATGTTCAGAAAGTCGAAAGCATATTTATTTTTACTGATCTGACTTCTGAAAGCCAGCGGGTATTGATTTTCGTATAACCAGTTTTTTAAAAATTTGTATTCGAAATCAGGAAAAGATGCCAGGATTAAAACTTTCATGGGCTCCTGGTCGCCAAGTTGTACAGGAACCGGTTCTTTAGCCAAAGTATCCTTTTTATTTAAGGATATTAATTCGTAAACTGCCTTTCCTGTTTGCTTTGGGAAAGTTTTAAAGGAGAAGGTTTTGTTCGCTTTGGCTTCAATACTGATTGAATCTACGGTTTTGCCTAAACCTTTGAGCAAAAGTTTAATTGTTTCATCGCCTGAATTTTGATAAGTGCCCTGAACCTGTAATAATTCGGTCGTTTTTAATTGAGCTGGCCAATTTGCCGCGATGATTCCTCGAGGATTGGCGGTAGGGTGGAAAGTGATCTGATATCCTTCCAGCAGCTCCAATTCAGCAGCATTTAAGCCATAACCATAAATATTCAGTTTTCGGATATTGGGGTTCGATTTTAGGAAATAAGAAAGATCGGGAATAATTATGGCCTTCGTATTTTTTAAATCTGGAGAATAAAGCGCATATTTCTTTCCTTTTAGGCTGCCAATCGAAGCAGGATTAGCACCTTCGGTGAGTAAGATGATTTCATCGGTGTTTTGTGGCAGGTGTGTTTCGTATTTGATCGGCACGATTAATAAGACAAAACAACTCACGGCAATTATACTTGCTATAATCCGCCACACTAATCTGGCCCGATTGGTTCTGCGTACCTCTTTGTATAGCAAAAATGCCAATAAAATTAACCCAGTCAGAATAGCGATGTATTTAAATTCCATATCTATCTGCCGGTTTTGTTGAGGTTATTAAAATAGTTTTGGTACAAAGCCGAAGCCGGGCCAGCGCTTTGTGTCTGTGGTTTGGCCGATTCGGTATTGATCATTTTTTGTATGGCTTGCTGAACCAGGTCGATGTCTTTAACCACCAGCTTATTACCCGTACTTAACTTCCTTAAACTACTTAAGGCATTTAAATAAGTAGCAGGATGATCGGCTGCAGCCCCAATCATGTATTTCTCTGTTTCGCTGAGTAAAAATTGATCCTGTTCACTAAACTTTTTGCCTGCTTTTCTGCTTTCCAGCAAGGCAAGTACTGTTTTTAAGGAAGCGGTCCTTTTTTCTTTTTGCTCAAACGACATTTTCTGTACGGGTTGCGTAATCTTATCCAGTTCGCCGGTTAAGCGTTTTTCGGGTTTTAATGCCGATGTTTTTACGGTAGTTTTAGCCACATAAGCACGGGATTTTTGTTGCAGGTCTTTGAGCAGCCTCAGCGCTTTATATTCGTATGGTAATGCTTCCTGGGGTTTATAGGTTCTCAAACGAAGTTCGGCATTCCACATTTCAGTTAAAACAGCCTTTAACTGTGCCTTCATTTCCGGTTCAAAAAAGGTAGCATCTTCGGCAATGTCATGTTTGTGGGCGTATTTATCCATAATTTCAGTCACATCCCCAAATTTTTCACCCTCTCCCTTTTGTCCGGCATGTTCATCGTGGTCATCATGATCGCCGCCGATTTCGGTTTCGTTTTCTTCACCCAAAAACTGTCCATACCGCAATCGCAACAGCTTTTGATCGATACCCAGATCATTGCTTCTGGTTTTGAAAGTTGCAACAGGCAGCGTCGATTGTTCTTTGAGCAATTTTTCAGTATCAATAATGATTTGCCTTTCGCTTCTGAAATATTCCGGAACCAGGTTAACACCATTGGTCATGCCTGCTAAACTCATTAACTCTGCGGTATCCACAATTGAAACAAAATAAACATCCGACCGGCTCGACTGACCATGGTTATCCATCGCTTTGATGAAAAAGTAAAGCTCATCACCGGGTTTCATGCCGAGGCTTTTCAGGTCAATTAATCTACCTAACGAAATGTTCTTCCGGTTGTCAAAACTGGTATTGAAGGATAATTTTTTTTCGGTAAAACTCACGCCCTCGCCTTTGCCACTGGCCATGGTTGCCGATATAAAGGCATCGCTAATACCGTAATCATCTGTAAGTGATACCTGTAGGTTAATTTTTTGTGGCTGACCGATATCAATTGTGGTATGCTGTTTGGGTTGTGTAATTTTAATCGTAACGGGCAAATCGGGGATGATCTCCATCTGGTAGAGATCTGATTTTTTGCCATCCAGTTCCAATTGATAAAAGCCTGATTTATTAATGGTTTTGGCATAAACCCATTGTGTATTTGATTTATTTAAAGGTTTTAACGAAACAATTTCATTGTCGTTAAAGATCAGTTTCAGTTTTTTGATGCCAATATTCGTCTCTATTTTCCAGTTTATTTGAGCACCTGTTTCGGCGGTGATGGTAAATTGTTTCTGTTTGCGTTCTCCTTTCCCAGTATAGGCTGGGGGAATAATGGTTGCGCTGAAATCGGAAATCTCAGCCGGGATATTTTCTTTGATTGTGGGAATTTGGTTAAGCTTTTCGTGAAAGTTTAAAGGTTCTTTTTTGAGCAGGGGGATTTTGCTAATCCCAAAGCTGATGAATAAAGCCGCAAGCAAAATGCCCAAACCCAGATATAATTTCTTGGCTGGTTCTTTAGGTTGTGGAAGGCCTGGGAGGATATTTTCAATCTTATTGCGTTGCAATTGTTGTAAGATCGATAATTCAGTCTCCTGCTGAAGCAACAGATCGGCACTTTCTTCCAGTTCAGGATATTGATTATTGACGAATCTCGAAACATCATGGTTGGTGGTTTTCCAAATGGGTTTCCTGAACAAAAGAACAGCCAGAGCCGCAGGAAAAACAATTGCAAAAAGCCATGGTGAAAAATGCAGCAGGTACACGCCAATAACCGATATAACCAGTGCGATAGCCAATGCAATTGCAAAGGTGCTGATCAGGTAAAAGCTAATCCACTTTTTCCTTAGGTTACTGATCCAGTTTTGTCCTTCAGCTTTTAACATAATTCGGTTTTTTTCTGAATGATAAAATACGTTCGGTAACCAAAATCAATAAGGCAGCGATCCAAAATAAAGTGCCAAGCGCTTTATTTTGAGTACTTTTTGTGGCCGATTGGGCTTTGTTGATCTCGAAGACATTATTTTGAGCGGTAGATAAACGTCGCTGATCATTAGGATGGTCTTCAAAACCAAAATCATTTGGGGTTTTATCTTGTAAAAGCAGGGGCATTAATGCTTTTACAAATATACCATCCCAAACCAGTTCATTCCATTGCGGATTAAACCGGCTATAAAAATGAAATGTATTTAGATTATTTACCTTTTCATTGGTCAATATTGCATTTCCAAAGCCGTCGGTCCATATTTTTTCTGATTGATTATTCGAAACAACCTTTTTACTCCATTTAATGTGGCGACCATAAAGGTTAAGGGCAGATGGTGAGGTGATTACTTTCCCTTTTTCATATTGAAACAAGTTTCCACTGGCTGCGATTGAAGATTTAAAAATTGGAGTAACCGGATCATCCGATAACCAGAAACCAATAGCTACCTTTCCGGAAACAGGATTAATGATGATTTTCCGTTTCGTAAAGCTGCCAATGGCCTTTAAAGCCGCAATGAGGTATTTACCATCTTCAATGCCTGAGCCTTCATGTATAGCGATGTTTACTGGCACTTCATCTGCCGGGTTTAAAGCTTCGTAGGTGGTATTGGATGGATTCGATTTTGCCTCATATTTCTTTCCTGCGTAGCTGGCAATCCAGCTGCTCAGGGTATCCGTTTGGTTTAAGGGGATGTATTTGAGTTTGCAGCTAAGGCTTGGCCATTCGTTCCCAAAATGGTTTAAGCGCCGGTCTGCAAAAAGATAAACGCTTGCACCTGCGGGAACAAAATGATTCGCCGCAGTCAGTAAGGTCGTGTAATTTAAGCTATTGCGCTGTTTTACTTCAGCAGTAGTATCTTTTAAGGTTAATGGCGCAAAACCCATATTAAAATCGTGGATTTCATAACCCTTTTTTAGCAATGAATCGATCGTTTTTTTATGTGTTTTGAAAACCTGTGGAAAAGTGGCTTTATCTGCCAGAATCCATCCATTTTTACTATTGCCTGAAATATTTTTTTTTAGATATGGCTGCGCCAGCAGAAATGCCAGTAGTGCCAAAAGCAAACAGCGTAAAACCAATAAAAGCCAGTCGTTAATTCTGAAGCTTTTTGAACTTGCCCTCGAGCTTTCGCCCAGCAATGCAATGCTGCCAATCTTAACCGTTTTACCCTGTTTAACGTTCCACAAGTGGATTAGGAGCGGAATAATTAATCCTGCCAGCGCCACTAAACCTATGGGATATAAAAATTGCACCGTTTAAATTCTAAGTTTACTTCTTTGTTTTAAAAAATCTCTTAATGCCTGATCTAAAGGCTCATCGGTACAAATGGTTCGGTAGAAAATTCTTCTGTCGAGCATTTTAACTCTTGTTTCCTCTAAATAAACGGCCAGTTTGGTCTTATAATTTACCCGGGCCTTTTCCTGATCGATCTGAATGGTTTCGCCTGTTTCCAGATCTTCGAATGTACTATACCCTTTAAAATCCAGGTCGAGTTCATTTCTTGAGAGCACATGAAAAACTACAATTTCGTGCCGAAGTGTATTTAAAGTATCCAGCAATTTAATAATCTCATCATCGCTTTGATAAAGATCGGTAACGAAAATAAGCAGTTCGCGTTTTTGAGTACCTGTAAACAGCTCTTTGTAGTGAATGGGTTTGGTGAACTTTCCTTCAGGATTAATCTGCTCCAACTGGTAAAATAACCTGGCCAAATGCTGATAATCCTGTTTGGCTATCATGGAAAAGATGCTGGAATTTTTAAGCACATATAAACCAATGGCATCGCCCTGTAAATTTGCCAGGTAGGCTAACGAGGCACCAAGATATCGCGCATAATCTATTTTGGTAAAATCGCCGTCGCTGTGGCTCATCGAAGCACTAGCGTCTATGATTATTCGTATGGCAATATTGGTTTCTACTTCCGATTCGCGAATGTAATAGCGGTCTGAGCGGGCAAACATTTTCCAATCGAGCGAGCGGAGGTCATCACCTGGCTGGTAACTTCTGTATTGGCTAAACTCCAATCCCGGACCTTTTACGGTACTTTTATTAATGCCATTCATAAACCCGTCAATCGTCATTTTAGCCGATAACGACAGGTCTTTAATGGCCATCAATATTTTCGGATCAAGCAGTTTTTGCATTAAATATTCGATTTTGGTTTCGAAATGGCTTTAATCAGTTCGTCTGTTACTT
The DNA here is from genome assembly GCA_002151545.1 of Sphingobacteriaceae bacterium GW460-11-11-14-LB5. Lineage (NCBI taxonomy): Bacteria > Pseudomonadati > Bacteroidota > Sphingobacteriia > Sphingobacteriales > Sphingobacteriaceae > Sphingobacteriaceae bacterium GW460-11-11-14-LB5. The sequence goes on from CP021237.1 coordinate 915,877, forward strand.
TGTCTGACGAAACATTTTCCGCTTCCGCTTTAAAGTTCATTAATACCCTATGGCGCAATACCGGATAAGCCATGGCTTGTAAATCTTCCATGATTACAGCATACCGGCCTTTAAACAGTGCCCTTGCTTTAGCCGTTAAAATCAGCGCCTGTCCGGCACGTGGGCCAGCGCCCCAGCGTACCCATTCTTTTACAAAATTTACAGTAGTGGTATCAGGACGTGTGGCACGGATCATTTCGCTTACATAAGTAATCAGGTCATCGCTGATGCTTACTTCGCGGGTAATGGCTTGCAGTTCCTTAATTTCTTCAGCTCCAACAATCGGGTTGATTATTGCTTTCTTGCTGCCTGTGGTACTGCTTAAAATTTGTGTTTCTTCTGCTGCGGTAGGGTAACCGATTTTGATATATAACAGAAACCGGTCTAACTGAGCTTCAGGCAGGGGATAAGTACCTGCTTGTTCAATGGGGTTTTGGGTGGCCAGGATAAAAAATGGCCGATCTAAGGGGTAAGTTTGCCCGCCATAGGTTACTTCAAATTCCTGCATGGCTTCTAATAAGGCCGATTGTGTTTTTGGTGGCGTTCTGTTCACCTCATCCGCCAGAATAATATTGGCAAATAAGGGGCCTTTATTAAATTTAAAAAAACGTTTTCCGGTTACATGGTCTTCTTCCAGTATTTCGGTGCCTACAATATCGGTGGGCATTAAATCGGGCGTAAACTGGATTCTCCTAAAAGAAAGATCTAAAGCTTGCGACATGGTTCTTACCATTAAAGTCTTTGCCAGGCCTGGTACGCCTTCCAGTAAACAATGTCCGCCAGCCATTAATGCAATCAGCATTTCTTCAATGATCACATCCTGGCCAACAATTACTTTCTGTATTTCGCTTTTTAACAGGGAGATCTTATCGATCAATATTTTTATGTTGCTTTCTGAACGCTCCAAAACGGTTGATTTTTTAGTATAACGATATTGTGCTTCAATATAGCGCATATTGGCAGATAGTTTTAGCCCTGTGGAAAGAATATCAAAAAATTTACAAGATAATTTGGTTAAAAAATACAATTAATGAAAAATGAAGGTAATTTTAGGCTGTGCAAAGAGCTAAATTTACATTTGCGAGGTTAAAATATAATTCTGGCGATTGGGATACCGATCAGCGGATGCCTTCTAATTTGTTGAATTCTTTGCTGGAGTATACCACTATTCCTTTAGATGAAGAGGAGAAAATTGTAGAATTGAGCAGCCGCGATTTATTTAAATATCCTTTTTGTTATTTAAGCGGACACAAACTGGTTCAATTTAGCCAGCAGGAAGCTGTAAATTTTAAAACCTATGTGCACAACGGCGGTTTCGTTTTTGTAGATGATTGCAACCACGATATTGATGGTTTATTCGCCCGCTCGTTCGAAACACAGATGAGCAACCTGTTTGGTCCACAAGCTTTGAAGAAAATCCCCAATAACCATGGCATTTATAGTTCTTTTTTCAAGTTTGAGAAGGGACCGCCTACCACTTCTTTTGAGTTAAACGGTTGGGGCGACGATCTGGTGCACGATTACTTGAAAGCCATTACCATTAACAATAGGATAGGGGTGTTGTATAGCAATAAAGATTATGGCTGCGAGTGGGACTACGATTTCAGGAATAAACGCTTTTTAGCTGAAGACAATACCAAATTTGGGGTAAATATTATCCTGTACGCCATGGGCATTAACAGTTAACAATTGGCAATTTTCAGTTGGTTATTTCTTTAAAATAATGCGCAATTAAATACATTACTAGTTAACCACTACAAGGCGTAAGCCGTTTCGGCCTTTGATTGATTCAGCACTAAAAAGCTCTGGATATTTCCTACATAAGCCAGGGCACCTATATTGTCTCTGAGGAAATTGTTGTAAGAAACCATATCAGGCATGGCTACCTTAAGCATAAAATCGAAATGTCCGGTAAGATGATAACATTCCATCACTTCGGGGTATTTTTCCATTTCGGCCTTAAATGCCCTTACAATATCTTCTGAATGCATGGTAAGCTGTATGTGCGGAAAGGCTATAAAATGCGACCTCAGTTTATCGATATCTACAATGGCAACTGTTGATTTGATGTAGCCGTTTGTCCGCAGTTTTTTAATGCGCTCTACAATATGGGTCATGCTTTTTCTAAGCTTTCCCGAAACTTCTTTATAGGTTAATAATCCATCACGTTGTAAAAGATTTAGGATTTCGATATCAGTCTGATCAACTTTTTGAGGTTGCATGTAAAATACTTAGTGTATAATTGTTTCTATTTTGTTCGCTTTTGTGAAGCCTAAAAATAGTTAAAATAAGGTATATTTAAGTTAATTTATGGTTCTTATTTAAAAAGCTACTTAGTGTATATATTACAATAATAGTGAAAATTATGGAGTGCAAATAAAAATTATATTCTGTCAACTTATTTTCCTGATGTGCTAAACCAAATTTTTAGGATGTTAAGGGTTTGATAAAAAATAATTTTTACCAAATAAATAAGTTGTTGCGGTATAATTTGCTTAACTACTGATCTTTACATTGTAATTAATTTAACCGAATATTATTTTTCTCATGCATAAAAAACACAACTTCGGTGCCGGCCCGTGCATATTGCCGTCATCTGTAATGGAGCAAGCTGCTCAGGCCGTAATCAACTGGGGTGGGATGGGTTTATCTATTTTAGAAGTTTCTCACCGATCGCCGGAATTTGAAGATGTGGTACTTAAAACCCAGCTTTTGGTTCGCGAGTTATTATCTGTTCCCAATCACTATTCCGTGCTTTTTTTACAAGGTGGGGCCAGTACACAATTCGCTATGGTGGCCATGAATTTTTTGAGCGCAGGAAAAAAGGCTGCTTATCTTGATACTGGATATTTTGCACAGAAAGCTATTAAAGAAGCCAAATTATTTGGTGAAGTTGAGCTGGTTGCTTCTTCGAAAGATAAAGATTACGCTTATATCCCTGATCAGTTTAATGTTGATCAAGAATCTGCTTATATACACTATACTTCAAACAATACGATTGAAGGAACAGAGATATTTGATTTTTCTCCTAACGGCGTTCCCGTGGTATGCGATATGTCATCAGATATTTTTTCCAGGAAGATTAATGTTAGCGATTTTGATCTCATTTATGCAGGTGCCCAAAAGAATATGGGGCCGGCAGGGATGACACTCGTGATTGCTAAAAATGAATTTCTTAATCAGGCCAAAAAGGAAATCCCATCAATGATGGACTACCGGATATTTCGCGATAATATGAGCATGTACAATACACCACCGGTTTTTTCCATTTATGTAGCCATGCTTAATTTATTGTGGCTTAAAGATCAGGGCGGTGTAAGCGGGATAGAGCAGAGAAATATAGAAAAAGCAAAATTATTATACGCTGAAATAGACCGAAATCCACTTTTTTATGGCACGGCCGATGTTGCACACCGCTCCCGAATGAACGTTACTTTTCTGGCGGTTAATAAAGATGTAGAGGGCGGGTTCTTAAAATTTGCGGCAGATCAGGGAATTGTAGGCATAAAAGGTTACAGAACAGTTGGTGGATTTAGGGCTTCGCTTTACAATGCACTCCCATTATCGAGTGTTGAAGTATTGGTAAATGCGATGGCCAGTTTTGAAAAAATATACAGCGATAAAACAGTTCTTGAACTCGAATAATCAGTTAAAAGATGATAAAAATCTCTCCACTAAAGGCATTACAGCCAGGCAAAGACATATTTGACCTGATGATTTCTGATCAGGTAAATGGTAAGGTGCATAAAAATGAACAGCTTTCTTTTGAAGACCTGCTCAATTTATTTGGATGTCCTTTGGATGAGCGGCCGGCTATTTATGTTTACGAGTTTCGTGGTGAGTTTGGTGCAATGCGGGGAATTTGGGCAGCAACCGATCTTTCTCAAACACCCGTAAATGCCATTAAAAGGCACGAAGAAACCGTATCGTCGAAAGTAGAATCACTTAAAACAGATCGGAAAAATAAGGCAACGCAAAAATCACCAATCTTATTGGTGCATAAAAAAGACAAAACCTTAGATACGCTTATTGATTTTGTGGTGCGTACGCGTAAACCTTTGGCAAGCGAATGGTCACAGATGGAACATTTTCTTTATCAGGTACTGGAAGAAGATGTTATTGAAAAATTTGTGCAAGAATTTACGAAACTTGAAGCGGTTTACCTTGCCGACGGCCATCATCGCCTGGAAGCAGCCTGTTCATTGCAGAAAAACTCACCTCAGCAGATCAGTTCGCTATTTGTGTCTGCTGATGTTATTTCGATAGGTGCCTTTCATAGAGTGGTTACGGGGGTAGATATTTCTTACTCACTGTTGATGGAAAAACTCCAACAGTATTATTATGTTTCAAAAATCCCCAATAACAAAGCTTATAAACCTGATCAGAAGAACAGGTTAGGGCTTTGTTTTAAAGGCGAATGGTATCAACTGGATTTAAATCAGGCTTCTATGGCATTATCAGCAGTGCCTGATACGGTTATTTTACAAGATAAAATCTTGTCAGCTGTGCTGGGGATTAATAAACCGAAGGAAGACGAAAGATTAACCTGTTTTCCGGATTGTAAATGGGCTCAATTTCTTGCAGCGCTGAACAGTGATGAAAGCGCCATTGGCTTTTCTCTTTTTCCGATGACGGCAGATGCGTTTATTACAGCTGCAGAAAATGCTGAGTTTTTGCCACCGAAATCTACCTGGATAGAACCGAAGGTTCCTCAGGGATTTATGGCAAGTAGTTCAGTAGCCATAACGGCAAAAGCTGAGCAGGTACGGGTAAATTAGTGTTAAACTTATAAAACTAAGCATATGTTCGATCTCGATTTAGAAAGTATAGCTCAAATAGGCGCTACCTTTCTGATTATTGCTTTCTTTATCGTGGCTTTATTCAAAAAGCGACTTAAAGTAAACAAGAAAAAAAATGACGGAGAACACGATTATCTGCATTGGCTCTAAACCGGATAATCGATTTTAACTGTGTCGGTGTATTTTTTTTGTTGTGGTAAATCAATTTAGTTTAATATGGCGTAAGTTTTATATCTATTAAGCCTTTGTAGGTTGATTATAACAATTTGATTATAGTTAAATTTTATACTTTTGGGCTATTGATATTTACAATTTAACCCGATATGTTTTATGAAAATGCTTTTTAGAGTTTGCATACTTTCTGTTTTAACCTGTTCATCTATCCTGGCAAGTGCACAAACTGTTACCTTAGATTATTTTTTTAATCGTGAAACCCGTAAAGATAAGCAGGGTAAAGAAATTCGTTTTCATTACCTGTGGAGTGAGCAGGCAATGAGTGGTTTTTCTATTTTCGGCAATGCATTTAAAAAACAGGGTTTTAAGTTAGATTCTTTAGAAACAGCACCTACTGTAGCCAAATTAAAAGGAACTGATGTATATCTAATTGTAGATCCTGACCGACCAAAGGAAAACCCAAAACCAAATTATATACAGGCAGCAGATATCACCGAAATTTCGGCGTGGGTAAAGCAAGGCGGTGTATTGGTGATGTTTGCCAATGATAGTGCAAACGTAGAGTTGCCACACTTTAATAAACTAGCCAATGTATTTGGCATGCATTTTACCAATGAGATGCAAAATCATGTTATTGATGACAAACATTTTGATGATGGTGCCATTTCAATCAAGAACAATCCTGTATTTAAAACGGCGCAGAAAATATTTATGAAAGATGTTTGCTCCATTGAAACCAAAGCCGGTGCAAAACCGGTGTTGAAAAATGCAGCTAACGCAACAGTGATTGCTTCTGCTAAATATGGTAAAGGGACCGCAATTGCCATTGCCGATCCATGGTTGTATGACGAATATGTTAACGGACGTTTACCAAAAGAAATGGGTTTCGAAAATGATAAAGCAGCCGCTGATTTAGTGGCATGGCTAAAAAAACTGTCGAAAAAATAACCCTGTAATACTGTTAAAGTTTATCCAGTTTAAAATAACCCAAATGAATTTCATCTTCAGGTAAAGCACCTGAAGATGGTTTTATTTCGATATGGTATTTTTGTTTCGATTCTTCGCTTAAAATATCTTCAATTTTATAAATATCATCCACATCAATGCCATACTTTTCGTCAATATGCGCATTGGCACCTTTTATCGAATTTGTTTTAAAAAATACAGTTTTCTTTGCCTCTTGTATGGCTTTTGCTCTTTCGTCATGAACTGATAAAACAATATAATGTTGCTCGTATAGTTTGTTCGATTGGTAGCCGCCAAGGTTAATAAAAAAGAGTTTATCAGTAGAAAGAGGCGTGTGGCCGTCTCTTAATTTAATGTTGATTTCATAGTTGTCAACCTTGTTCACTTCCCGCCAGCCATCTACATGGATGCTGGCTCCTGCTTCTGGCCAAAATGTTTTAATTTCGGGAACCAGTGCTTTAAGCGAATGTGCAATGCCGAAGAAATAATCGTGCTGTTCTACATTTCTTTTTGGTGCTTTCGATCCCAATAAAAGCATATATAATTTTGGTTGCGGTGTATCCATATTTAATTTATTGACTTTTCTTTTAACAGTAATAAGCAGAATTGGTTCTTGGTAATTGTGATTTTCTCTTAACCACAGGGGATGACAACACCTAAAACCGATCGTCTGACCTCTACCATTGACAGTGTTAAAAAAGATAGCGTCATCTCGACCGAAACGCAGTGGAGCGGAGAGATCTATTAAGACAGATTTAGCTCCGCTGAGCACAACGTGGTTCTCGACTGCGTTGCACTCCGCTCGAAATGACGGTAACTTATTGGAGTTAGATGCAGAGACTTTCCTGTCATTTATATTAATGTTTATAGAATAAATTACTCCTCAGGATGACAAATTAAACTGATTAATCACTGCGCGCTGTTTTCCGTGGCAAAAAAACAAAACAATTTCCCTTTTTTAAGATTGTATGAATTATAAATGGATACTAAAACAGCAAAACAAAGAATTGCCATTATTGGTGGTGGGCCGAGTGGTCTTTTTATGTATAAAAGATTAACAGAATCAAAAGCGGCCAATTTTGAGATAGACATTTTCGAGCGTAAGGATTATTTAGGTGCCGGTATGCCTTATAGTGCCGAAGGCGCTAATGTAGAACATATTACCAATGTATCAGACAATGAAATTCCAATCATTTATAATTCTATAGAAGATTGGGTTAAAATTGCGCCTAAAGCAGTGTTAAAAAAGTTTAACATCAACGAAGCGAAATTTAATGAGTATAAAGTATTACCCAGATTGTTTTTTGGAGAATACTTATCTGCGCAGTTTAATCTGCTGAAAGATGCAGCGGCGAAAAAAGGGATAAAAACCAATGTACATTTAAAATGTGTAGTAGAAGATATTGTCGATTTTCCTGAAGATAACCAGGTTGGTGTAAGTATCCAAAATCATGGTAAGGCATATTTCGACCAGGTTATTATCTGTACCGGACACAATTGGCCAAAGAAATATGAAGGTCGTATTCCCAACTATTTCGATTCTCCGTATCCACCAAAGAAGATATCGTTAAAGCTCAATCACGCTGTTGGCATCATGGGCTCATCGTTAACCGCTATTGATGCCTTAAGAACACTGGCCAGGCAAAATGGTAAGTTTGAAGACAATGAAGATGGAACCTATCGTTATCATTTAGAAAGCGAAGGCTTTAAAATTGTAATGCACTCGCGAAGTGGTTTATTGCCGGCCATTCGTTTTCATCTGGAAGATTCGCATTTGGGCAAAGAAGAAACGCTGAGTAAAGCTGAAATACAAGCGAGCATAGCGGAAAACGGAGGCTTTTTACCATTGGATTTTGTATTCGAAAAGAATTTTAAAGAAATGTTTATCGAAAAAGATCCGGCATTTTATGCGCAGATCAAAAACATGAACCTGGAAGAATTTGTAGGGGCCATGATGGGTTTCAGGGAAAAAATGGAACCTTTCGATCTTTTTAAAAAAGAATATGATGAAGCTGAAAAGTCGATAGAGAAGCGTAAATCTATTTATTGGAAAGAAGCTTTGGCTGTTTTAAGTTTTGCGATGAATTATCCTGCCAAATATTTGTCTGCCGAAGATATGGAACGGCTCCAAAAAGTATTGATGCCGCTGATCTCTATTGTAATTGCATTTGTGCCACAAAGTTCTTGCAGAGAATTACTGGCACTGTATGAGGCTGGCGTGTTAAACATTGTTGCCGTTGGAGATGATGCGAAAGTAGAACCGTTAAAAACTGGCGGTGCTGATTATCATTATACGTTGGATGATAAAAAGGTTACCGTTCACTTCGATACCTTTATCGACTGTGTTGGTCAGCCGCACCTTTCTTTCGATGATTTTCCTTTTAAAAGCTTAATTGCCAATGGAACGGTAAGTCCGGCAAAGCTAAAATTTCAGTCTGCAGAAAACGGGAAGGAAGAAATGAAGCATAATGATTTGGTGACGAAGAAAGGCAATACTTATTTTTTAACGGTGCCCGGTATCACCATTACCGATCATTTTCAGGTGGTTGATGAAGCTGGGGAGGCGAATAAAAGAATCTTTATTATGGCTGTTCCGTACATTGGTGGTTACAACCCCGATTATTCCGGAATCGATTTCTGTGAAGCCGCATCTGAGGCAGTACTTAGCAGTATTTTAAGTTGAGTATCGAATAAATCCTGCCAAAAATAATACTGATACACTAACAATACGTTACCTATAGTTTACGCTAGTTGGTCAGGATCTGCGATCTTGACCTTTGTGCTGTGTGTTTATAATCTGCATGGTTAATTCTTTTTAAGGATTAAAAATTCTTAGTTCTTAAGTCGGGATTACAAATCGCGATTTACCGAAAAAATTCACCGGATGATTTGGTAATATGTCATTATTAGCTATTTATGATGGTTTTTCAAATAAAAACAAACGTTTGCGCGTAAATATCGCAGTTCACATTATTAATCTAAATCCTTCAATTTAATGCTATGGATGGAATTGTGGCAATTATATAATTTATGCTACAAAAAGTTCAATGTTTTATCTCTATTAATTGTCGTTTAGACAATTTTAGCTTTTTGTAAAAATTTTCGGGAATGTTTTGGCAAAATACAATCTATATTTTCTCAGCGCAACATTACTCTGATGCCCCGAATTTTTAAATTATAAGCATTTTTAAACAAACGTTTGTCCTTTAAAAAAATAAAAATTCTGTTTTTATTACTTATATATTGTATTGTTAAATAAGAATCAGATACTTATTTGCGGTAACCAAAATACTAACTAAAACGTAAACTAATCATTATAGCAAACCCTGTTTGTTATAAAATCCTTTCATTTTAAACTATAATCTATGATCAAAAAATTACTTTTTTGTCTGCAGGATTTTTTGTGCCCAAAAATCCAGGTAATTCTCCTTCCGATTATTAACAAAACGAGCTTATTCTTTAAACACTAAAACTTAAAAACTAATGTATGTGAAAATTCTACGTTCAGCATGTTTATTAACGATCTGCATGCTTAATCTTGTAAGTTTCAATTCCATCGCCTCTACTATTGAGGTTTTTGGTTTACCAGGCAGCTTGCAGGTATTGAAAAACGCAAAGCCGTCTTTATTCAGAAAATTTAAAATTGATGTTAGTGGCAAAATACTTGATGAAACCGGTGTAGGCTTACCGGGTGTTTCTGTAAAAGTTAAAGGCACTAATGTTGGTACCTTGACCGATAACAACGGAAATTTTGCTCTTAAAAATGTAGATGATAATGCTACATTAATTATTATTTATGTTGGTTATGCACAAAAGGAAGTAAGTGTAAATGGTAAAAACACATTAAACATCCGGTTAGTGCCAGAAAATAACAATTTATCAGATGTTGTCGTAATTGGTTACGGTGCGCAAAAAAAGGTAAGTGTTACTGCTGCAGTATCAACGGTTACCAATAAGCAATTGTTGCAAACGCCGGTTGCCAACATTTCGAATGCGCTGGTGGGTCGTATGCCTGGGTTAGTTGCCCAACAAACATCCGGACAGCCTGGAGTTGATGGTTCTACCTTACTCATTAGGGGAAGATCTACATTGAATAGTACAGCACCCTTAATTTTGGTTGATGGTGTAGAAAGACCCTTAAACAGTATTAGTGCTTATGAGGTAGAAACCGTTTCTATTTTAAAAGATGCATCGGCAACTGCTGTATATGGTGTTAGGGGTGCAAATGGGGTAATGTTGGTGACCACAAAACGTGGTTTAGAAGGCAGGGCTAAAGTAAGTATTACCTACCATACCGATATTCAGGAGGTTACGCGTATGCCTAAGTTTTTAAATTCATACGATTTTGCCACTTTAATGAACGAGGCTCTTGCAAACGAAGGTAAAGCGCCATTGTACAATCAAACAGCTTTAGATGCTTATAAAAACCATACTGATCCTTATTTGTATCCGGATGTAGATTATGTAGACGAATTTTTAAAACCCTTTGCTCCTCAGCATGTATTTAACGCCAATGCGAGTGGAGGTACCAAGTTTGTTAAATATTTTGTAAGTGGTGGTTATCTCTATCAGGGTGGTTTATTTAATCACACCAAAGATAAAGCCGTTGATGCCAGCATTGATTACAGCCGGTTCAATTTCAGGTCGAATGTTGATTTAAATGTAAATAAAGATCTACTGCTAAAAGTAAACCTGGCGGCCAGATCGGAAGTAACGAATATACCTCAAAGAGGTATATCGCGCTTGTTCAGTTTAATTATGCGTACGCCACCAAATAACGGACCTTTGTTAAATCCTGATGGAACCTATGGTGCAGGCCCAAGTTTAACCGATAACGTTCTGGCAGAATTTTCTGATTTTGGTTTCCAAAAAGATTATACCAATTTAATAGAAGGAACTGTAGAGGGCAGATACAGTTTAGATGGATTGCTTAAAGGATTAAGTGTAAATTCTAAACTTGCCTTTACCAACCATTATAAACAACGCATAGAGCGCTTTAGGACTGATTATGCCAGGTACCAACTTACAGGTAAAGATGCAAACGGTAATTATACCTATGGTGCGCGTGTTGGTAATGAGCAGCCGATATTAAGTTATGCACAAAGTTTTATTTCTGATGCAGATAACTCATACCGGGATGTTTATTTCGAAGGTGCACTTAATTATCAAAATTCTTTTGGCAAGAATAATGTGAGCGGACTTGTTCTTTTTAATAGAAGCAGAAAAACACTAAATCGGGCAGGAACTGCTGCAATTCCTGATTGGCCATTTTCGTATCAGGGTGTTGTTGCCCGCTTAACATATGGCTGGAACGATCGTTACCTGGCAGAGGTGAATATGGGTTACAATGGTTCTGAGCAATTCCCTGATGGAGCCAAATATGGTTTTTTCCCTTCGGTTTCTGCTGGCTGGGTAATCAGTAATGAGCCTTTTATGCAAAACTTTAAAGCCATCAGTTTCTTAAAATTAAGAGGATCTTACGGCCAGGTAGGTAACGATAAACTAAATTCGGGCGTTCGCTTTTTATATATTGATAATGCCTATACGTCTAGCGGTGGTTATGCCTTTGGTTTAACCAACAATGTTAATCCGGGAGGTATTTTAGAAAGTGCTTTTGGTAATAAATATGTACAGTGGGAAAAAGCAAATAAATCGAACATTGCTTTAGAGTCTAAATTTTTAAAAGACCGGATCACTTTTAATGTTGATGTATTCTACGAAAAAAGAAATAATATTTTAGTCACACCAGGTACTATACCAGCTACTGTTGGTGCAGCTTTACCTGCAGTAAATTTAGGGATAGTAGAAAATAAAGGTTACGAAGTTGAATTAAACTATCAAGATAAAGCAGGTGAACTAAATTATTTTGTAAATACAAATATTTCTTACACCGTAAACAAATTATTATTCAGGGATGAGGTAGATGCAAAGTACCCTTGGATGCGTGATACAGGTAAACCACTGGGAATGAACAGGGGTTTACAAACTGCTGGTTTCTTTAATTCGCAGGCAGAAATAGATGCCTGGCCAAAATCGAGTTATGATCCGGGGCCATTAGGTAAAATTCAACCTGGTGATTTCAAATATATTGATCAGAATGGCGATGGCATTATTGATGATTTTGACAGGGTACAGTTAAGAAATCCAACGCTACCAAGATATATTTTTGGACTAAACTTAGGTGCAAGTTATAAAGGCTTCGATTTTACTGCCGCTTTTCAAGGTGCAGATGAGGCTTCGATGTTAGTGAGTTTAGAAGCAGCCTACGAGTTTTTTAATACGGGTAAGGTTATGGACATTCATATGGGAAGGTGGACCCCTGCAACTGCGGCAACAGCCACGTATCCACGTTTATCTTCATCATCAGGAAGCGGACACAACTATCAGCAAAATGACTTTTGGGTTAAAGATGCAAGCTACGTGCGTTTTAAGCAGGCAGAAATAGGCTACACCTTTTCTCCAGAATGGCTTAAAAAAGTTAGAATGAGCATGCTTCGGGTATACGTAAATGGCTCAAACCTTTACACCTGGAGTAAAATTAAATACCTCGACCCTGAAAATAGAAATACAAGGGCCTGGTATTATCCACAGCAGCGGGTTTGGAGTGCAGGTTTGAATGTTACATTTTAAAGATTACAATCATGAAAAAAAATATAAAAATATACTTAATGGTTGCAGCCTTAGCGGCTGGTTTAACAGCTTGTCAGAAAAGAGATTTCCTGGCTCCGCCACCAATCACGGTAGCTTTGGATCTGCAAAAAACCTTTAGTGATGAAATTAATACCAGTAAATTTTTAGCCAACTGTTATGCCCCCCTTGTTGGTGGTTTAGACGATTTTGGAAACGGACAAAATTATGCGCAGTTATCAGACGAGGCAGAAGCAGGGCCAGCTTATTTAGCTACTAATGGTGCTAATTTTGGTGCAGTTGATGCAACCAATAACCTGGATAATTTTTATGCAAATCTATATACCAACATTAGGCGTACTAATGTATTAATTGCAAATGCCAATTTAATGACCTTTACACCGGCCAGCAAAGCTAAATTTGTGGCAGAAGCACGGTTTTTAAGGGCGTTTTATTATTTCGAATTGGTAAAGCGGATTGGAGGGGTACCATTATTAACCTCTGCCGTAACCTTTGAAGAACTTAAGGATGCAGCGGCCCAGCAAGCTTATAAAGATGCTTTGAAAAGGGCGTCATTTGCAGATTGTGTAGACTTTATTGTAAAAGAATTAACTGCTGCGGAAACAGACCTACCCTGGGCACCTGCCAGCGACAACGATAGGGGAAGAGCTACAGCAGCAGCCTGCGTGGCGTTAAAAGCTAAAACTTTGTTATATGCAGCCAGTAAATTATTTAATAATGAAACGCCAGCGCCAGCTGGCCAACCTGGAAGTATGTCGAGACCAGATATAGGCTATACCAGTTATGATAAGAACAGGTGGAAACTTGCCGCTGACGCCTGCAGGGATTTTCTGGCAAAAAATTTGGCAAATGGAAATTGGTATACCCTTTACACCGGTGGATACGATAAACTTTTTACCGAGTCGAGAGATGCAGCAAACCATGAATTAATCTGGTACCGCCAATCAATGGATAATGGAGCTATATATTCCAATCCGGGAGGTAGGTTAGGTGGTTATGCCCACAATCAGGTATTGGTAAATCTGGTTGATAAGTACGAAATGCTTAATGGTAAAACCAAGGATGAGGCAGGTTCAGGTTATGATGAGCAGAAATGGTGGGAAAACCGCGATCCGAGATTAGCATTTACCGTTCTTAAAAATGGCGATAGTTTCAAGGGTTATACCTTAGAATTTTGGTCGAACCAGGGCGGTGTTGCACAGGGGCAAGATTATCAGGACATCTATAAATCATCTCTTTTCTTTAAAAAGTTTCAACGTCCTGATGCCAATACTGGTGTGCAGAAATGGCATTATTTAAGGCTTGCAGATATTTATTTAATGCTGGCCGAAGCCGAAAATGAATTTAATGGTCCCGGCGACGCTTATGAGTATATTAATATGGTACGTAAACGTACAGGTGTAAATATGCCAGATTTAGCTACAGGTTTAACACAGGCGCAAATGCGCGAAAAAATCAGAAATGAGCGTGCAGTAGAATTTGCGCTCGAAGCCCAACGCTATTATGATGTTCGGAGATGGATGATTGCTGAAAATATAGATAACGGACCTGTGTATGGTTTTAAGGTAACCAAAATTGGCGGAGTAGTTAAACATGAACGCTATGTAATTGAGAATCGTGTTTTTCAGAAAAGGATGTATTTAGCAGCCATTCCTATTGCTGAAGTATACAAAGGAACAGCCGTTGAGCAAAATCCAGGCTATTAATTTCATTTAAATTTAATCAGAAGAAAACATGAAATTTAAAATTCATTATAAATATATCATCAGTTCCTTGACTGTATGCCTGGGCTTCCTCTGTCAGGAAACATTTGCACAAAATGCCGACAGTATTAAAATAGATAGCCTTAAGAAAATCAAACTAAAAGGAGATTCGATAAACTTACCCTACAATTTAAAGGTGAGTAAGAAATACTATGCAGGTGCGGCAAGTTTCATCACTGGTGACGATATGTCGCTTTTTAGATATGCAAACAATTCGAACATGTTGGCAGGTCGGGTTGCAGGCTTAACTACAAACATGAACAGTGAAGAGCCTGGTTATGATGGTAGTAGTTTGTACATACGCGGATTTTCGACCTACAATAGCTCAAGCCCTAACATAATTGTAGATAATGCACCGGTAGGCTTTGCACAGTTGGATCCTTTAGAGATAGATCAACTGGTTGTACTTAAAGATGCTGCTGCTAATGCCATTTACGGCTTGAAAGGTGCAAATAAGAATATTTTTGTCACCACTAAACGGGGGGTAGCTTATCAAAACAGTATAAAGTTTTATTCACAATTCGGCGTTTTAGTACCGTCTAAAGCACCAAATTTTTTAGGTGCACAACGCTATATGAAACTTTACAATGAAGCATTGGTTAATGATGGCAGGGCCGAGCGTTATAGCGCTGCACAAATAGGCCAGTACGATAATCCAGGCAGAGATCAAGAGTTATATCCTGATGTAAATTGGAACGAAGAACTTGTAGCAAAACAGGCTATTCAGCAAAAGTACAATCTAACTTTTTCGGGAGGTACAAAAGATGTACGGTATTTTGTGCTGGCAGGATATATGGATCAGCGGGGCTTTTTAAAGTATAATGATTTAAGCGAAGAATCGCTTGGCTTTAACACCAACACCAATTTCAAAAGATATAATTTCCGTACCAATTTGGATATTGATATCAATTCTACATTAACGGTAGGCTTAGATTTAGCAGGAAGATTAGAAACAAAAAATTTCCCGGGTACAGCTACGTCTACCATTTATAATAATATCTCTACTTATCCTTCAAATTTGTTCCCAATGCTTTATGCAGATGGTAAAATAGGAGGCTTTAATGAAAGCGGATTAAACTATACACGGAACCCTTATGGTTTAATTACCAGAACCGGAAATATTGTAGAGGTTCACCGTAATTTATTTGGGACTATCCGAATTGCTCAAAAACTAGATATGATTACTAAGGGGTTGAGCGTAACCGGAGCCTTTTCTTATTATAATTTCAATCAAAACTCAGAAGGTTCAACCTTTGGTGCTCCTGCTTCAGATTTTCAAGTTTTCAATAAAAAAGCCGATGGTACTTATACACGTTTTAATAGCGACGGCCTTTATGCTGCTACAGGGAGATCTCAAACTCAAGACAGGATGAACACTGCCTGGGCTAAGCTAGATTATCAAAATAACTTTGGCGAAGATCATGAACTCAACTCAAGTATAGGTTTTTCTCAATCTATCCAAACACCAGCCGGTAACGATTTCCCTTATGTATCACAAGGTTTTTTTGCCAATGCCCATTATATCTTTAAAAAGAAATATGTGGCGCAATTAAATATTGGTTATAATGGTAGCGAAAATTTGGCGCCCAATAAACGTTATGGTTTTTTTCCAGCCGTTGCCGCTGCCTGGTTAATAAATGAGGAGGATTTTCTTAAAAATAGCAGCATCGATTTGCTTAAGATTAGAGCATCATATGGTTTAACAGGAAACTCGGATTTTAGCTTTCTCGGTACTACATTTGGAAGTTTATTTAGATACCTCTATGCTGATGGCTATGGTACAGGTGCTTCTTATGTTTTTGGACGTAACCCCGGCACTTTAACCGGTCGGGCTGAAGGTTTATTAGCCAATCCGGATATTACCTGGGAAACCGCTAAAACAGCAAATCTTGGTATCGACTATGCTTTCTTAAATAGCAAACTGACAGGGAGTGTCGATTTTTTCTATGAAAAAAGAAATAATATTCTGGCTTTTCCAGGTTCTGTCTCAAGGGTAATTGGTGCATCTTTTAAACCATTAAATATTGGTATCGTAAATAATAAAGGCTTCGATATGGAATTAGCTTATCAGGATAGAATTGGCGATTTTGCTTATTCTGTAAGAGGTACCGCCACCTATGCCAAAAACAAAATTATTTACAACGACGAACAAGCTACACCATACGATTATCTTAAACGTACCGGTTTATCGAGCGGAACTGTATTCGGGTTACAACAAATCGGTTTTTTTGCAAATCAGGCTGATATAGATAACAGCCCTAAACAAACTTTTAGTACGGTAAAACCAGGTGATTTTAAATATAAGGATCAAAATGGCGATAAAGTAATCGATCAGTTTGACGAAGTGGCTTTAGGAGCGCCGTTTATTAGCAATCTTTCTTATGGTGCGCAGGCTGGCTTAAGATTTAAAAATGTTGATTTAATGGTATGGTTTCAGGGCGCTGGCGATAGATCGGTAAATATTATGAATGCAGCAACCTCTGGTTTTGCTAATGGAAGTAAACCTTCTGATTTTGCATTAAATAGATGGACACCTGCAACAGCAGCAACAGCAGATTTCCCTAGACTTTCAATTGATGGACGCACCAGTGATAACAACTATAGAAGTAATGATTTTTGGATCAGAAATGGGAAATACCTAAAGTTAAAGAACATCGAAATTGGTTATAACTTTCAGCAGAATGTTTTAAAACATGTTAAAATTTCAAATGCACGTTTCTTCATTAGTGCTAATAATTTATATACATGGGCAGATCTTCCGGATTTTATAGACCCAGAATTTTTGGGTGCCGGAATTAATTCAGCGCCAAGAACGAAATCATTTCAGGTAGGTTTAAATATTGAATTATAATTTTAACAAAATGAAATCAATCAAAAAATATTTATTTATTCCAGTTATGTTCCTGATTGGAATCTGTATGGTATCTTCCTGCAAAAAAAATCCTTTAGATCGACCTTTAGATTTAGATGTGCAGGATACCACAGTTTTTAAAAATATTAGTTACACCACAGAATATGTTACCGATATATATAGTGGCGTGTTAAGTGGGTATACAGCATTAGGAGGATTTGCTGGAAATACTGGTACCATGTATGAAGCGGCAACGGATGATGCTGTTCATGCTAACTTATCGAATGATAGTTACCGTTATACCAATGGCACTTGGGGGCCTACCTATAATCCAGATGATATGTATGGTAATTCTTATCGAGGAATCAGAAAATGTAATGTCTTTTTTGAAAACATTGGTAAAGTTCAGGTGAAAGATCATGGCAAAGATTTGGTAATCAATAATATTACAGCAACCGTTCAGCGCGATCGCTTGATAGGGGAGGTGTTTTTCCTGCGAGCATATTACTACTTTGATATGTTAAAACGTTATGGAGGTGTGCCGATAACATTGCAATCGTTAAGTTTCCAGGATGATATTAATCTACCTCGAAAAACCTATGATGAAGTGGTGAAGAGAATTGTTTTAGACTGCGATTCGGCTTTTAAAAGACTGCCAGATACTTATATCGGTTCTCCAACCGAAAATTATTATGGTAAAGCGACCAAATGGAGCGCTGCAGCTTTAAAGGCAAGAACCTTGTTGTACGCTGCAAGTCCGCTAAATAATCCGAACAACGATTTAACCAAATGGACTTTGGCTGCTGAGGCTGCAAAACCTTTTAATGATGGTACAACCAGTGCCATGTTTACCTTGGCCACTGGTATCCTCGGTTATGAAGGTCTTTTTAAAACCAATACCTCTACCAATAAAGAAATTATCTGGAGTAGGGTGGCCACGAACTCCAACACTTTAGAATCGGCCAATTTTCCAGTTGGTGAAGTTAACGGAAACGGTGGTGTTTGTCCTTCTCAGTACCTGGTTGATGCCTACGAAATGAAAGATGGCTTGCCCTATACCACCTCTCCATTATATAGTGCGGCAAATCCTTATGCCAACCGCGATCCGCGTTTTGCTGTGAGTATTTTTTACAATGGGAGCCCAATAAAAGCCAGAACTGTCGAAACCTTTGATGGTGGTATGGACGGTCCTCAAAAGTCGAATGGCAGCAGGACAGGATATTATATGCGTAAACATATAGATGCGGCAATTGATTTGGGGGCTGCAACTCCGGGAACAACACAGCGCAATTGGATACACTTCCGTTTAGCAGAAATGATATTGAATTACGCAGAAGCTCTAAATGAGGCTCAGGGCCCCATTAATGAGGTATATACTGCGATGAATTTGGTGAGAAACAGAGTAACCATGCCTGTTTTACCTGCAGGATTAACTCAGGAGGGTATGCGTGAACGTATACGGAATGAAAGAAGGATTGAACTTTCTTTTGAAGGTCATCGGTATTGGGATGCAAGACGGTGGAACATTGCTAAAGATGTATTCAACCGCAAAATGAGAGGAATGAAAATACAAAAAACCGGAACAACCTTTACCTACACTCCTTATGATATGGAGCAAAAGGTTTTTACTGAAAATATGAATCGGTATCCCTTTTTATTCTTTGATCTGCAATCTAACCCAAACCTGGTGCAAAATCCGGGTTGGTAATTAAATAATTAATATATCAAGATGCTAGCCTTGCCAGATTTTGGCAAGGCTAGTTTTGTTTGATATAAACCAATCAGGCTAATTTAACAAATATTAAACCCACATTTATTTCTTTGTTGATCAATTTTATATCACTTTTTCTGCGTTAAGTTTTGCTAAAAACTTGTAGTGATACATACTAATTCTTGAGCCAATTAGTGGTTGTTAAATTTGGTTTTCTACCAAAAAATACACTTAGTAAAACGGTTTATGATTTGCCGTTTTCCAAGATTATAAACAACCTTTTTTTTAAAGTAAATTTTATTGGATATGTGTTGACTATTTGAGTTGATTTTATATTAAAATTACCTAAAAATAGCATGCAAGAATAAAACTTTCCTAATGAAAAAATGCTTTTATGAGTATGTAGGCGGTATTTTTTTAAAATACACAAACGTTTGCGCTTAATTTGTGTTGTGTCTTTTTGGTGTTACAAATTTGCGAAGAATTGTGAAGGATTTCAACGGATAAGTGAACATAAATATAACGGTGTTGGGTTATTTTTTTTGACGAATCAAACGTTCATCCTTCGTATTTTTATTAGTCCTTATTTGTTATCAGAATATCATTCAAGAAAATTATAGAAATTGGCTGATTAGTGCCACTGTTTGAGCGCTATAGCGTTTTGTAGCACTTTACATTAGGTGTTTATTAAGCAAACGTTTGCGTTAAGAAAAATAAAAATCAAGTATTCTTAATATATAACTTGCATTACCAAATAATAACGAGCCAATATTTTATTTTAGTATTACGAGCAAAAAAACTGTTGAACTAACAGGAAAGAATTAATAAATAAAATAACACCCCCTAACCAGGGTATAACGAACAAACAAGCAAACAAACAAAAACTAATCATTCTGGGTATATATTTTGCCTTAAGAATTAATATTAATCACCCTAAACCACACCCCATGATCAAAAATTTTACTTTTTGTCTTCAGGCATCGCTTTGCCCAAAATCTCAAAAAGAGATAATTTCCTAATTACATTTTAACAATCGAATTTCTTCTTTAAACACTTAAACTTTTAATTAAACTAATAAAATGGTTAAAATTTATACAAGCGTTTGTATTGCCTTGTTTTTATCTGTTTTTGGATCACAGTCTTTATGTGCCCACGGGGCATGGCTTAAAACGGCTAATAGCGGTTATTTTGTTTTTCAGCAGGATACCACTAAAGCTAAAAAAGATTCATCCGCTTATTCCATTAAAACCGATACAATTGGCCAAATGGTTAGAGCACTACAGAAATTTAAAACAGTACGTGATACGATTAACATCCGTTCCTCAACACCTGTTCCGAATTTATCATTACAGCAAATTATTAAAGGTAATTTAGCTGGAGTTTACGTACAGGAGCCAAATGGCGAACCTGGTACTGAGCAAAGTATTATTGTGCAAGGTACATCGGGTCTATTATTTAATAAGAAAGACATTTACGCTCTACAGCCGGCAATCTACTTAAATGGAGTGCCTTTGGTTGCCGATAATCCTTTTGCATTTGATGTGCAGAAATATGATTACAACAGGATAGGCCCTGCAACCAATTTATTGGCGCAGATAGATATTAATAATATACAGTCTATAACTGTAATTAAAGATCCTTTCGAATTGGCTAAACTGGGACCAAATGCAGCTAATGGCGCTATATACATTACCACTAAAAATGCAAGAGGAGGACTAAGAGATATTAGTTTAAACTCTTATTTTGGTTATGTAACTGCGCCACAGGTAAATACCATTAATGGTGTTTATGAAAACAATTTTAGAAGCCAATTTTATAAAAAATATAATCCAACAGGTAGCCCAGCTTCTTATTTGAGGGATTCGACGAATGTGGCTTACTTTGGGCCATCAAACTGGACGGATTTATATTATCAAAATACCCCAACTTTTTCTGCTGATTTGGGTATAACAGGTGGATCGGAAAGAGCGAATTTCAGATTTTTTGGTTCAGGTACCAAAAGTGCCGGAAATGCAGATGATACCGATATTAACAGGTATAATTTATTCTTTGGAATAAACATGGCACCTTTTAAATGGCTTACTGTATCAAGTACAGTTAATACTGCCCGTTTAGATCGTACCAGGAACAAAAGTTTACGCGATCGCTTTGCCGAAACGCGTTATATCCCCGATTTGAGCAGTCCGCTTTCTCCAAATGCTGATTCGTATGCCTCCTATTTAACCGAAAATGGCCGGAATGTAGATAATAATCGTTCAACAGTATTGAACGGAAGTTTATCGTTAACTGCGAAAGTGAACAAGTTTATCATTACAAGTACAGGGCTGTTCAATTATAATGAAGGTATTCGCGATTATTTTATTCCATCTTCATTATTGGCAGGGGTAAGTTATATATCTAATTACTTTGGTTATAGTCAGCGGGTTTCGCTCAACAATAGTATTAGCTATAAATATGAGATCAACAAAAAGAATACAGTTGATTTTGAAGTCGGACAGAGCTTACAGGGCGATACCTATAAATACAATTACGCCAGGGCATATAATGGGCCAAATGACTATGTAAAGTTATCTTTTGTTGATGCAAGACAAACCATTGGTGGTGTTGATAATCCGGATTATTTAAATGTGCTGGCTAAGAATGATTTTTATGTTTTCAGGTATATTGATAAAGAACGTAATAATTTAATGTCGTTTTATGGTTCCGCTAAATATGCTTATAAAAACTTATTAACGCTAAGTGCCCTGGTTAGAAGGGATGGTACCTCTAACGGTCAGCCAGATAGCCGTTGGGTAACAACACCAGCTTTTAACGCTAACTTCAACCTTAAAGAGCAGTTCTTAAAAAATAATAAAGGAATAGATGCTTTACACGTAAGTGCTTCATGGGGCAGAACGCTAAGAATTTTCCAGGATGACCGCTTTGCTGCCGGTCCGCAATACCGTTCAGAAAACGGATGGGAAGAAGAGCCAACTATACCAGGCTATGGTGGTTTGCTAGGCATTAACCGTCCTTATAACAGTGGTTTTATTGGCTATAATATTAGCTTACCTTTTGCTGATAGAACCAGCATAACTTTAGATGCCTCTTTTTTAAACAGTCGTTTAAATACTGCTGTTACTGTATATAACCGTAACGATAAAAACAATGTTGTTGGTTTACCTGTAGCTGTAGAAACCGGATATTCTACCGAGTACAAATCGGGTATGGATATTAATAATAAGGGTATTGAGCTATTGGTAAACGGATCGGTTATAGAAAGGCAAAATGGCTTAAACTGGAGTACAGGCCTAAACCTGAGTTACAATAAAAATAAGCTATCAGCTTTACCACAAGGCTTAAATGAATTAATTTATCAGAATGATAATAAACTTCAGGTAGGTAAATCGGTTGGCAGCTATTGGTTGTATACCAACGAAGGTATTTACAATACTGATGGAGAAGTACCTGCGGGTAGAACCTTTAACGGTATTCCATTGAAAGCTGGTGATCCAAGATGGGTTGATTACAATGGCGACAACAAGATTGATAGTAAAGACAAAGTATTAACCGGTGACAGATTACCGAAGTTTGTAGGTGGCTGGAACAATACGCTGGCATATAAAAATTTCGATTTAAACTTCAATTTTATTTTTGCAGCGGGTCAGAAAGCCATCAACCAGTACGAGGCAACACGTTATGGCTTTGTTAATCGTGAGGCTGGTAACGATATCAATTCGGTTAAAGAAGTGTCGTCTTGGCAATCTTTTGATAACCAGAAAAATTATCCAATATATAATCCTTGGAGTCCTGTAGATGCCTATCGTACCGATCAGGATTTGTTTTTAGAAAGCGCTTCTTATGTTAAATTAAGATCAGTTACCCTTGGTTACGATTTTAGTAAAGCGGGTTTCTTTAAAAAGGCAGGTGGAAAATTGAGAAGAGCATATTTATATGCAACTGCATTAAATGTATTTACGTTAACCGACTTTTCGGGTGTTGATCCTGAACTGATCAATTACAATGGTATTTACGATGGTGCAAATATCACTATCCCAAGAACATTTGTTGTTGGCTTCAAACTGGAATTATAAAATATGACTATTATTAATATGAAATATTCTAATTATAAAATTAGTATCTGCCATAAAATTACGCTTGCTTTTGTATTAAGCTTAATTTGTATTGGCAATTTCTCCTGTAAGAAGATTGATGATACACAATCAGTAAGATTAGCTACAGAAGAAAGCAACTGGAAAACTTTAGAAGATGCAAGGGCAAATTTACTTTCTGTATATGGCTTATTGCGCTCTGCTACAGTTTCTGATAATACACATTGGTTGATGGGCGATTTGCGCCAGGGAGATTTTGCGATAACGAACAGGGCAGATTTAAAATCTATTGTTTCGGGGCAGTTAAATGCACAATATCCTGTAATTAACCGTATTACCAACTGGCGCAGGTTTTATGCAGCTATTAATGCAGCGAGTATATTTATCGAGCGTTCGAAAGAAATAGTTGGTAAAGATCCACGCTATACGCAAATAAACAATAACGTAGATGTTGCTCAGGCAAAAATGCTAAGAGGCTTTGCCTATTTTTATATGGTAAGAATTTGGGGGGATGTACCTTTGCTAACCTCTTCTCATGATGGTGATTTTGTAAAATTACCAAGAACAAATAAAGAGAAAGTATTGCAATTCGCAACTGCTGAGGTATTGGCTGCAGCACAGGTTGTTCCTTTCAGGTATGGTGGTACCGATCCGATATTACCTGGCTTGTATTATGGTGGAAACTGGCCAACATGGAATGGTATTATCTTTACCAGATTATCAGCCTATATTATTTTAGCGCATATTGCTGCTTGGCAGGGTAATTACCTTGATGCTGCAAATTATTCAAAATTTGTGCTCGATAATCAATCAACTCAATATTACGTTGATGGTGCTAATCCTTTAGATTATATCGATATGGATGCCCTTACCAATAACGTCAACTACTATAGCCCGTTCGCTTTTAAACGTGCTACTTTAATGGTAGGCTTCCCTTTTGAGGCGGGTAATGGTTTATCTACAGCAAATGGACATATCGAACAGCTTACTTTGGCTGCTCCATTTATTCCGAAAGAGACACCAGAAATGTTTGTACCAAAGGATAGTATTTTAAAAATATTTACAGATCCGCAGGATTTAAGATTTGGTGTGATAGGTAACTCTGGATATTACAGAACCAACTACTTTACAAACTTTGCATCCGAACAACCCATCTTTAGTAAAATTAAAGTAGTAGGTACACAGGCAGAAACTCAGGGTAATTTTACATTTTATAGTTCTTCGATGGTATTTAGCCGCTTAGAAGAAATTACTTTACTCAGGGCTGAGGCATGTGCCGTACTTGGGCAACGTACCGAAGCTATTAATGCCTTAAACAGAGCAGCAAATTTAAGAGGACCTATTGTATACGATCCGGCATCGGGTAAGGATTTAATAGATGCCATTTTCGAAGAACGGAGAAGAGAGTTGATGGGTGAGGGTTGGAGATGGTATGATATCGTGAGATATAACAGGATTAAAAATTCTAATGGCACATTTATTAAGAAAAATGGTACGCCACTTACTTTTAAACAGTTCGAGAATGCTGGTGGTATTTACTGGCCTGTTTCTCCTGATGTAATCAACGCTAATTCATCGGTTACTCAAAATCCATACTGGCAATAACTATTAAGAAGATCATGAAAAAGAAATTATATAAGAGAAGCTTATTATTGCTGTTAGTGGTAATGGGCATTTATTTAAGTGCTTGCAAGAAAAGCGATTCGACTTATTACGATTATACCAATACGGTACAAACGTTTAAAGGCTCGGCGCTGGACTATTTAAAATCGAAGCCTAATACTTTTGATTCACTTTTACTGGTATTAGATCGTTTTCCATTTGTAAAAGATTCTTTGACCAACCAAAAGATAACGCTGTTTGCACCTGTAAACGAAAATTTTGCAGCATCGGTAAAATATTTAAACCAAGCCAGAAAGGCAGCAGGGAAAGCACCAATTTATTTAAGCACTGCTGATCCGGATCAACTGTTGTATATGCTTTCTAAGTACATTATTAGGGGTAACAGAACAACCACCGCATATATCAATAGTGTTGATGGCATTGCGCTAAATACTATAGGCATTAACTACCCTATGCATATTAAAGCAGTAAGATCAAATGCTTCAGGATATGTAGGTGGTGGCGCTATAACACTCGAATACAGTGATATGTATGGTTCAACTATTAAACTGGCTTGGATAACAACAAAAACAAATGCCGTTAATATCCAGGCTGATAATGCTACTATTAATATTTTGAGTCCGTTACACAATTTCGGATTTGATGAATTTACAGCCAGATTATTTCAATAGCCTTATGAAGATGAAAACTAATAAATACATTCTTAGTATGGGTATCATGCTATCAAGCCTGATGTTTCTGCTAACATCGTGTAAGAAAAATTTACCTGATAATAGACTATCTATAGCTAGTGATAGTCAGTATACCCAGTACCTTTATCAGCCTACTTTAGGCAGAAATACATTATTTACCAACAATTTTACCTATGGCAACTCTAGCAGGCCTTTAGATTTTAAAATTGTGAACATGCGTACTTTTGGCGGTGAGCCTGCTCCCGAGTTAACCAAACTTTATCCGGTAAAAGTATGGAAAACTGCTTATGATGGAACGGAGAAATCGCTTGCTGAGATTGAAGCCAAGCGTGTAATTGAGAACCATCCGCTTTTCGAGGTGCGTCCGCACTCTGGCGAATTTTTAATGTGGGCAGAAGCCAATTCCAATATGATTAAAGCCCAGCCAGACTCTGGTTATGTTTTCGATGTTGAAATGTCGAATACTGGTGGTCGAAAATATTTTCAGAATATGCGCCTTACGCCACTTCGCGAGCGTCCATATGAACCTTCACCTCTTGATCCGATAACTGGTCAGGGAACCTCTACTTCTGTAAGTCCATCAGGTGTATTTATCACTGGTGTTAAAACCAATCAGTTTTTATCATCAAGTGATGTACGGGTTACTTTCAATAAACTGCCAAAAGGTTTGCCAGGTTATTCAGGCCATAGTATTAGTTTCAAATTTGTCGATACACTAGCACAAACCATCGATCCAAATAAGTTTGCGCTAACTGATTGGGGGAATCTTGTACATGGCTTTAATATGGTAAAAGATGCCAATAAAGTAAAATTTGATATCGCCTATCCAATTCCTTTAACGGCGTATCCTACAAAATATACGACAACAGATGGCGGTGCTGCAAGGGTCGTATTCAGGTTCGACAGACAGGCCTTTGGTGCCGTACTGCTACACTGTTATGTCGCATTAAATTTTAAGATTTATGAAGAGGGCGATTGGGAAATTATCTTCCAGTTTAAGAATGATAAACCAAAATTTGATAACGACTGATGAAACTAACTAAATCAAAACAAAATATATTTCCAATGAAGTATTTTTACAGTATAGTAATTTTATTGATTTTTGGTTTGCACAATCTGGCCTTCGCACAACAGCAAATTGCGGTTACAGGTACGGTTTATGATGGAGAATCAAAAAAGAAAGAAACCATGCCTGGCGTAAGCATCTTAAGTGCTGGCAAGGTTTTAGGTCAAACCGATGGAGAAGGCCGCTTTAGGGTAACTGTTGCTTCTAATGCAGAAATTACTTTTAAATACCTAAGTTATGTCACACAAACCATCAAGGTAAATAACCGAACAGTAATTAATTTAACATTACAGGGCGATAATGCTACGCTTAAAGAAGTAACTGTTACCGCGGGATATCAGACAAAAACAAGAACCCTAACAACAGGCTCTACAGTAACCATTTCAGGTAAAGATATCCAGGGGCAGCCGGCAAGTGATGTAATGTCACTTTTACAAGGTAAAGTTGCTGGTTTGAACATTCAGAATAGTACGGGTGCACCAGGTTTCAGGGGCTCTATTACCTTACGGGGTATTTCGAACATCAATGTTTCAGGTTCAGGAAGTTCTAGTTTCTTAACACCTACTTCACCATTATTTGTAATCGATGGCGTACCTGTAGATGATAATACCAATTATTCTTATGGTTTCCAGCAGGCAGGACCAGGTGTATCGCCAATTTCTCAGATTCCGCCCGAGGATATAGAAGATATTACTACCTTGAAAGATGCTGCAGCAACTGCATTGTACGGATCGAGAGGTGCTTATGGGGTAATTTTGGTTACCACCAAACGTGGTAGCTCAAAAGTGCCTGTAGTTCGTTACACTGGTGCCTCATTTTTCTCTTTGGTACCTCAGTTACGTACCGTAATTGGTGGTAAGGGAGAAAGGTTGTTACGTAT
The DNA here is from genome assembly GCA_002151545.1 of Sphingobacteriaceae bacterium GW460-11-11-14-LB5. Classification (NCBI taxonomy): domain Bacteria; kingdom Pseudomonadati; phylum Bacteroidota; class Sphingobacteriia; order Sphingobacteriales; family Sphingobacteriaceae; species Sphingobacteriaceae bacterium GW460-11-11-14-LB5. Next base: position 943,180 of record CP021237.1, read on the forward strand.
TTCGCAGATTTTGCAGAATGATAGTACTTATAACCATGCAATAGATTTAATCAACTCTTCACCAATTCTGGCTGATAGTTTAAATGCATACTTTAATAACTCTACCGACTGGCAATCTTTCTTTTACAGAAATACATTTAACCAAAGCCATAACGTGAATATATCAGGCGGGGATGTGGCTTTCAACTATAAAGTGGGCTTAGGTGCTTTTGATGAGACTGGTATACAAGAGAATACGGGATATTCAAGATATAATTTGAATATGAATATGCAATATAACCCAACTCCGAAGTTTAAATTGGTTGGACAGTTACAGAACTCGATCCAAAAAGTACAAACGGGGAGTGGTAATGGTTTATTAAATAGTGGTTTAGCAACTACAGGTACGGCATCAACATTACTGCCTTCACCATCGCTCTATTCATCACAAAGTGGTGTTTTGGCACAGCTTGAAACGGATAATGACAATAAATCATTGCAAACTTTTGCAACTATTAATGCCGAATACGAAGTTTTTAGAAATTTCAGAATCGCAACCTTCTTAAACTATACCAATAACTCTAATACAAAGGATAATTTTTCGCCAGCGGCGTTAAATGGTAACCAATCTCAATATTATACTTATAACGATCGAGCTACCAAATTATATAACCGTAACCAGTTTTCTTATGTTTATGGCCTAAAAGATGCAGCCGGAGAAGATTCACATACCTTCAATTTGTTTGCATTTACCGAGATCAATTCGAGCTTTTTTAAGGCTGATGCGATTCTGAACCAAAAAGGAGTAAACGATCAGTTAAGAGGACCTTTAACTAACATGACTGATTATCTAACCTCATTGGGTGGTACTATTGATTATAGGGATGATAGAAGTATAGCCTTCGCAGGTGCATTTTCTTATAACTATAGGCAAAAATATGTTTTAGACCTTAACTATCGTTTAGATGCAAACTCTGCTAACGGAGAAAATGCCCGTTATATTGCCAACCCATCAATAGCCTTAAAATGGAACTTTAACAAGGAGAAGTTTATGGAAAACGTTAAGTGGGTTGATTATGCTGATATTCGTTTAAGTTATGGTTCCAATATTCAGCCGGTAGGAGGTGTTTTCGATGCCTATGGTAAATATGCTGGAGGCCCGCGTTATAACAACAGCAATTCTATACTTTTAGACCTGGAAAGGTTGCCTAATTTAGATTTGCAGCCAACTAAAGCTACTACTTATAATGCCGGTGTTGATTTTAGCTTGTTTCAAAACCGCTTTTCATTAAATTTTGATACCTATTATAAACAAAACGATAATATCTTCAGGTATAAAAATATCTCAGGCACCAATTCATTCTCAACCATTGCTTCAAATGAGATTAGTAACGTAAATTACGGTTGGGAATTCCAGGCAACTGCCCGTCCATTAAATCCGAGCAGCCCTTTTAAATGGACAATATCAGGGAACTTTGCCATAAACAGAGAAGTTTTAGCTCAACTGCCAGATGGTTTAAGAGATTTAATTTATTATGATAGAGATTTAGGACAGGATATTTATTACCGTTTAGGTACCAACTCACTTTCTAACTACCTATATAATACCAAAGGTGTATATTCTACCAATGCACAGGTACCTGTTGATCCGAATACAGGTTTACCTTATCGTGTGGGTGGTACTGGCCGATTAAATTATTTTAGGGCAGGAGATCCTATTTTTACCGATTTAGATGGTAACTATGTACTGGATGGTAACGATAGGGTAATTGCAGGTAACTCGCAACCACAAGTTACAGGTGGATTTTATTCTTACCTGCAATGGAAGAACTGGAGCGTAGAGATTAATACCTCTTTTACCTTAGTTCGTGATATTATTAATAACCCGTTAGCTAAGCAATTCCAAAACTTCAGTTCTCCGGCATACAACAATCCGCTTAAGTCGGGTAGCTTGGTGCCTTTAAGTGAACTTAACTACTGGCGTACACCTGGTGATATAGCCACTTACGGAAACCCTTTAGACTTTGTACGTGCGGGCATTATCGATCCATACAGACTTAATCAAACAGTATTCCAGGAAGACGGTTCATACTTTAAACTAAACTCCATAAAAGTATATTATATCTTTAATAAGAGCTTTACCAGTAAATTCGGTATGAATAGGGTAAGCATCAATGCTACTGCTGCCAACCTTGGTTTTATTACGCGTTATACTGGTCCTAATCCTGAAAATGTAACCAGTTTAGGTAGAGATGATTCGGGAGGTTACCCATCTCCAAGACAGTTTACTTTAGGTTTAAACATTGAGTTTTAAAATTTTAAGAAAATGAAAAATATTAAATATATAATCCTGTTTGCCGCATTGGTTTTTACCACCGCAGGGTGTAAAAAGTTTCTCAATGTAACACCGATTGAAGCTCAGTCAGGCAATAATTTTTGGAAAACCCGCGAAGAGGTAGAAGGATTTACAAATGGCATTTATGCCCGGTTAAGATCAAAAGTAGCCGGTACACCACAATTTTTTAATGGTGATGATCGTGCCTTTTTCCCGGCATTAGAAATTCGGGGTAATAGTATAAATGTATTGAGTATAGATGGCGATGGAGCCAATACCTTTAACGCCTTAATTGGAAACAATATGAAGTTTATTGTTTCCAGAGGTAACCGTTATGATAATTTGATGAAAAAAATTATGAGCTGGAAAGAGTGGTACGATGTAATCGCTGCATCAAACATCATGTATTTCGAAATCGATAAGGTGCCATCTTCTAGCTTGCAGGATGCAGACAGAAGGAGGTATAAAGCAGAAGCGGTATTTTTACGTAACCTGAGTTATATGTTTATCTGCAAGTTATTTGGTGATGCAGTTTATTATACAGAAGCTTATCACAGTACACCACTAGCAAGAACCCCTCAGGTAGAAGTAATGAAAAAATGCATAGCAGATATGACAGCTGCTAAAGCTGATTTGCCTACCACTTATAACGATGTTTCTTCAAATGGTTTTAGACCTACCAAAGCAACTGCAGTTGCCTTGTTAATGCATTTAAATATGTGGGCTGCAGCATGGGATAATGAGAATAAAACAAAATATTACGAAGCTGTAAAAACATTGGCAACAGAATTGGATACCTATACCAATTATAAGCTTTTACCAATTACTTCAGAAAATACGCTGAAAATTTTTAAAGGACGGAGTTCGGAAAATTTATTTGGCATATTACAAGATTTTAACTACGGCGAAGGCTTTTCTTTACCTGCAGGTTTCTCTTATTATTTCTCACATTATCCTTACCGTGGTACAGTAACTAAAACGGCAAGTTCTATGGCTTATAATAAAGATTATATCAGTAAGCTTTACCCTGCAGGTATTCCTGATGCCAGGTTAACCAACTGGTTCGAAAACTATGATTCAGGAACAGGTACTTTCCAGTTTAAAAAATTTGCAAATATTTATACAACGGGATCTGGTTCTGCTATATCAGTTACGAGCGACGATAGTGCTATCATTTTCAGATTGCCTGATTGTTATTTATTAACTGCTGAAGCACTTGCCGAACTTGGCGATGAAGGTGGAGCAAGAGATTTTACCAATAGGGTAAGAGAGGCCGCGGCTGCACCTCCAATCGTGTTAAGCGGACAAGATTTGAAAGACGAAATATATAGAGAAAGATGCAGGGAGCTGATTGGCGAGGGGCAGTTCTTTTTCGATCTGGTAAGAACAAAGCGGGTTGTAAATTCTGATTTTACTAAATCACCTATTTCAGTTGCTAACCTAAATGCAGGTGCATGGACCTGGCCTTTAACCATTAGTGCTGATGAGCGTAGTGCAAACCCATATTTAATTGGTAATAATTTTTGGAATTAATAGGATGATGCAACTATCAGTAAACAAATTTATACCTGCTGGTAGCTTCATTAGCTTTTAAAATATAAGACAATGAAAAATAAAGATAAGACGCTATTATTTTCCCTAATCTGTATGCTATTGGCATTAGCCAGTTGTAAGAAATACTATCAGGAAACTGGGGTTCATGATGCAAAATATAATGGAAACATACTCCAGTATATGGAAGAAAAAAAACCATTCTTCGATTCTACTCTAACTGTTATTAAACTAGCAGGTATGGCTGATGTGGTTAGCAAAGAAAATATCACATTTTTTGCTCCGCCAAGTGGCTCTATTTATAAATCAATTAAACAATTAAACGTATATTTAAGGGTACAGGGTAAAGATACGGTATCTAAACTTTCACAAATCAAACCTTTGGTATGGAAGAATATACTTTCTCAGTATATCTTTAAAGGCGCGAGCCGCTTGAAAGATTATCCACAGCGCGATACATTATCTTATCTGGCTTATCCAGGCCAGGGTTATGCCTCTTATGGGAACAGGATTATGAATATTGGTGTAATTTTTAACGATGCTGTAGTCTACAATGCTGCGGGAGCAGAAATATCAAGAGTTTCCTATGCAGGCTATCGCCAGTTATACCTGGCTTATATCCCTGATTTATCGAACCCACAGGTGTCATTGATTAATATTCCGGTAGCAACTTCTGATATACAGCCTACAAACGGTGTTTTACATGTGTTAACCAAGAGTAAACACAATTTTGGCTTTAATACATACACGTTTATCGAACAGGCCATATCGGCAGGTATAGATCCGGCAACGCCATAGTTTAATATTTCACTCGTAAATTGAATAAAAATGTTAAATAACATAAAATATAAATTTAAGGCCCATTTGTTTTTGGCAATATGCCTGACAGCAACTTTTGTTTCCTGCAAAAAACAGAATGGTCTAACAGAAGATCCTTACGCCGGGGGTAAAAAACCTTTGGATATTACTTTCGTTACTAAAACTATCGAACCAGATGTGGTAAATGCGGGCGAGGTGTTAAGCGTAAAGGTAAAAGGATTGAATAAGTATATCAACGATTTTAAAGTATACGTAAATGAAGTTGAAGCCGAGGTGGTTACAGGATCAACTAACGATAGCACATTAACCTTTAAGGTTCCAATTACTGCCAGTACAGGTAGTATGTGGATTACCTCACAAGGACAAAGCTTTTTTGGCCCATTGGTTAAAGTGGGGGGTAAGGTAAGTGTAGATCCTACATGGAAGGTAATTAATGGCGCAACAAATAGTACGGGTATGAGCACTGTGTATGATATAGAGGGCTTAGCAAACGGTAACTACTTTGTAGGTGGAGCCTTTAATAATTTCGAATTAAAAGGTACAGAGAAAGTGCCAATAGGAGGTATTGCTCAAATAACCGGAGATGGGGCTTATACCACAAGTGGAGTCGCTTTTGGTAAAGCAGCTGGTGGTGCTGGCAAGTACATTAATTCGATTACAAGAATTGCAACAGGTAGCCAGGCTGGTAAATTTATTATTGGTGGTAGTTTTACCTCTTTTAATTCTACACGCCCGAACCGTCAAACGTTAAATAATGTGGCAAGGTTAAATACCACTGGATCATTGGATAGTTTGGTGCTTACCAATGTTATTAATCCAAAACCACAGGAAATTTATAAAAATGGTGATACTGTCAGTGCATTTAATGCCGGTGTAGATGGGCCAGTTAGGAAAACATTCGTTTTTGGCGAGCAAGTTTACCTTGTTGGTAGTTTTAATAATTATAAACGAATGTATCTGCCAAACTCTAGTTACGATGAAAAGGTTTACGATTTAACCAGAATGCGCCAAATGGTCAGGGTAAATATGGATGGTACGATGGATTCGACCTTTCATTATAACAAATCTACACGCCAGAGTGCTGTAGGTGCAAATGGGGTAATTTTAGATGCTATGATGCAGGCCGATGGAAAATTGATCCTGGCGGGTACTTTTACCACATTTAATGGTGTACAGGCCAATAGAATTGTGAGGTTAAACTTAGATGGCAGTGTAGATAACAGCTTTAGTGTAGGGGCAGCGGCAAATGGAGATATTTACTCGATCAGATACAATGCTAATACCGATAAAATTGTAATCGCAGGCACATTTACCAGCTTTAACGGAAAAGCATCTGCTGGTGTTAACTTACTAAATGCAAATGGTTCTAACGTTACTACGTTTAATCCGCTTCCAATAACAGGGGGCATAGCTACTTTCGTAGGGCAGCTTAATAACGGTAAAATAATTGTTAGCGGTTCTTTTAACAAATACGGCGATTATTTACGGCAAGGATTTATGGTATTAGAAAGCAATGGACAATTGGCTGTTGGTTATAATAATACAGGAGGTTTTCAAGGTACAGTTTACGATATGCTCGAAACTTCAATCAGTACTGGTTCGCAAGTAATTTTGGTAGGAGATATTTTGCGCTTCAACACCTTTTTACCACGCAACTTATTACGCCTAACTTTTTCTAATTGATCAATATAGTTTCAAACATAATGAATATGAAAAAAGGATTTACATTAACTATTGCCCTAAAATGCTTTGGCTTAGCTTCGGTATTTGGGCTTATCCTTATGGCTACCGGGTGTAATAAGGATTTTGAAAATACATTGCCACAAACTTTTAAAAATGATACTGCAGGGCTGGGTGCCGGTAAAAAGGTGCTTTACATTGTTTTAGATGGCGTAACTGGAGCAGCAATTAAAACACTTGCACCTGCCAATATTGCAACTATCAATGCTAAAGCATTATATACTTTTGATGGACTTGCTGATGATAAGCGAAATGTTATTACGAATGCAGCCGGATGGACTAATATGTTTACGGGCTACGATTATACTAAAAGTAATGTAACTACGGAGGATTTTGCCGGACTTAATTTGGCAACTACGCCTACAATTTTTACACGTATTAAGAGCTCATTAAGTTCATCAAGAACTGTTTCAATTGCATCAACTCCACTTTTTAACGATAAGCTGGCTGGCGATGCAACCATAAAACAGAACGTATCTGATGATGCTGCAGTAAAGGCTGGAGTAGTAGCAGAGCTAAGCACAAATAATCCAACCATGGTGGTAGCACAATTTCATAGTGCTGATGTTGCAGGTGCAGCCAATGGCTATACTGCAAGTACGCCTGCTTATGCAACTGCTATTCAAACTATTGATGGGTATATTGGCGAAATTTTAACAGCATTAAAAGCTAGAAAAGGATATTCTGGCGAAAACTGGTTAATCGTTGTCGCTTCTAACAAAGGTGGTGGTGTATCAGGCGGTGGTGCAGGTTCTAATATTTACAACGATCCTTCTAGAAATACCTATGTAGCATTTTATAACCCAAGATTTTCAAAAACATTGGTTAATCAACCAGATCCAAGTTCTTATCCTTTTACAGGTTCGGCACTTCGCCTAACTTCAACTGTAGCAAACAATGGGGTGGCAGTACTTTCTGATGCCAATATTGGTGATTTTGGTACCACTGGTGATTATACTTTTGTGTTAAAAATTAAGAGCACTGCAAGTGGCGCTAGTAACTATGCCCATTTTTGCGGTAACATGAGTAACTATACTGCCAGAGAAGGGTTAAACAGTACAGGCTGGGATTTAATGACCTGGGGCGATTCTTATTACTTAAGTTTTGCAGGTGGTTATACCATTTCGGCCGGTGCAGTAATTAGAGATGGTAAATGGCACACACTTGCTTTTAAGTTATTTAATGAAGGAGCTGTACGTTATGTGTCTTTATTTCAGGATGGCAAAAAACTTACCAGCGTAGATATTACCGGTAAAAACTTAACTAACCCTGCTGCCCTACACATGGGGGCCGGAAAAGCAACAGTTGCAACGGATGGTACTGATTTATGGTTTAGGGATATGGCTATTTATAATATTGCCATGACCGATGCCGATCTGATCGCCAATATGAAAAAGGAGATTTCATTTACAGCGCCTAACCCTGATAAACTATTGGGATGGTGGCCATCAAACGAAGGTACTGGTCTGGTATTAAAAGATCTTTCAGCAGCGAAAAAAGACTTTGCAGTAACCGGAAGTGCAAGCTGGGCATATTTTCTTGAAGTTTCGCCTGTTGTAGGTGGTAATATTACCGATCTGGCCTTTAAAAATGTTCCAAATGGTATTGATATTCCAGTATTAATTTACAACTGGCTAAATATAGCTGTACCGCAACAATGGGGCTTAATGGGTAATTTGTTTACCCCAACAATAGTATTACCAACTAATTAACTTAAAAATTGATAAAATGAAAATTAATCAGTTAACTAAAATATTTGGCCTATCTCTTTTAGTGGCATTTACAGCCTGTAAAAAGTATGGCTACGAGGTACCAGACGGCTATCCAGATGATTCACAGAATGTGGCAGAAGGAACTGTTGATACCAATATGAAAGTAATAGATAAGTCTATGTATGCTAAGGCCAGGGTATTCCCTGGTTTGGTAGATCAATCAGAGCCTAGGGTTAAAGACGCCCAGTTTACTTTGGATCTTAACTTTACCGATCAAACTGCACAGAATTTAAGAATTTCGGTTGCACCTTCTCCACAATATAGTACAGGTTATTATGCCGCTCCTGGCGAACTCATTAAATTGGTAGTTCCTGCAGGAGTAGAGGGATTAACTGTACAAATAGGGGCACATACCGATAACCTTGGAGGTAAATCTCCATTGTTGCGCGATCCGGTAATTTACAACAGAAAGCTATTGGTTGCAGGAGTTAATTATATACGCAACTTGTATGGTGGGCATATATATATATTGGCTTCTTTTGCCTATGCTAATCCTGTTACTTTTAGTATTAGCGGTGCCGTAGTATCTCCTGATTTTATCTTGGGCCAGAGTGTTGATGCGGATTGGGTTGCTAAAGTAAAAGCCTCGCAAGTACCTTGGTTAGAATTAAGGGCTAAACGGGTTATTTTTACAATTCCGAGAGATAAGGTTATCGCTACATTTAATTCTGTAGAGCCTTTTACCAATCCATCCTTAGCCTTGACTAAATGGAATGATGTATTCGATTTAGATTATAACGCCTGGATGGGTTTATCAGATAATGCTCCTGATATCAGAGACCGTAGTCCGCAAAGTCAATGGCGCGGTGTATTAGATATCCAGTTAACTAATGGTTATGGCCATAATGGATTTCCTTTTGTTGGTACTAATGATAGTGAGTGGTTCAGAAGTTTTACAAGTGTGAAAAGCTTGAGCACCAGTGAAGGGCAATGGGGTTCTTACCACGAATTTGGACATAATTGTCAGCAGGGTAGCGTATGGAGCTGGAGCACTTTAGGCGAAACGACTAATAACTTGTTCAGCTTTAAAGTAGCTAATAGAATTGGTGCAAATTATAATATTCTACACCCGGCCGTTTCAAGCGGTTTCCCTAAGGCAATTACTTATGCCAGCGGTAGCGGAGCAAAAAATTTCGATACCGATGCGGCCATGAACGCAGTAGATGAAGCGCCGTTTATGAAAATGACACCTTTTGTACAGATTTTTGAAAAATATGGTTATGGTGCAATGACTTATCTTTATTCAGAAGCCCGCCATGCAGATAGATTAAATTCTAGCGATATTACGAAGCATAATTTTGTGTACGAAAAGCTTTCTGATTATACCAAAACAGATTTGTCTCCGTTTTTTGGCGCATGGGGAATTAGCGTTAGTGATGCAGTAGTGGCAAAGGTTAATGCAAAATACCCACTTTTAAAAACCGCAATATGGACCTATAATCCCTTAAATAAAACTGGTGGTACAGGGACCATTACTTATAATACTACGGTAGTATCAGTTAGTTCCTTTTATACAGGTGACGGAACTGCGGCTGCATTAGTAGACGGTGTTGTAAGTGCTTCTTCTTACTGGCATTCTAACTATGGTACAGCAACACCAACCAATACTGTAGGTTATCCTATCAATATTGTATTAGGTACCGGATCGCCAGTGCCGATTGCAGTTAAAGGTGTAACCTTTGCACAAAGACAAAATAATAGTGGAGGGTATGTAAAAGATGTAGAAATATTTGCCAGTAACGATAATGTAAATTACGTGAGCGTTGGCACTACCACTTTACCACAAAATACCGCAGTTTACAATTTTAATTTCCCGGCCGGTAACATAAGTACAAAGTTTATAAAGGTGGTGATTAAAAGCGGGGTTAATGCTACCTATGCTAACTTATCAGAATGCAATCTAATTAAACCTTAATGGCGCTTATTATGAAAATTAACAATAAAATATATAACATACTTTTAATTTTTTGTGCAGTAGGCTTATTTGGCTACACGGGTTGCAAAAAATACAATAATCCTTCAGCTATTTACGAAGACCTGAAACCGCTCTCTGTTGGTCAGCGTAAGGTATTGGTGATTAGTATTGATGGTTTAACAGGTACCGAACTGCAAACTGTTGCACCAACCAATATTGCAACATTGCAAAAAAACGCTAAGTATTCTTACAATACTTTAAAAACTTCTTCAGATGCTGCCGGATGGGTATCCATGTTAACTGGTACAGGTTTTTCAAAACATCAGATTAGCAACGATAATTTTGAAAGGAGCCAAACCGGGAATAATGCCCATGCACCAATTGTTTCTTATCGTAATGTATTCGATTATGTTACCCAGTATAAATCTGTAAAAACAGCTTTTGTTACGCCATGGGCTAATCTGCGTAGCTATATGCGTAATGCAGACTTTTTGCCTGTAGTATCAACGGATTTAGCTGTTAAAGATAGCACAATCAGTATTCTGAATAACCAGGCAGGCTTAGGTACCATGTTTGTGAATTTTAGAGATGTAGAAGCTGCTGGTGACAATGGTGGTTATGTGGCAACCAATGCCAATTATAAAAATGCAATTGTTAAGGCAGATGAATATGTGGGTAATATTTTAACTGCATTAAAGGCCAGGAAGAATTTTGCAAACGAGGAATGGCTTGTAATCGTGACCAGTAATCATGGCGGTAGTAGCGCAAACCCTACAAATGGCTTTACGCTATTATACAATCCATCTTTTAAACCTTTTGAATTAAAGAAATCGGGTTTTAATACCATAAGATTTAATAATACTTCCGTACTGGCTACCGTGCCAAACGATAACGGACTGTATGATGCAGGTACCGATAAAGATTTTACTGTGCAGATTCAGGTAAAGTTTAATTCGAATACGCGTTATCCAGCATTTTTATCTAAGAGTGTGGGAATAGATGGAACTACGCAAACAGGTTGGTTACTTTTTACTGATAATGCCAATTGGACAGTTTCAGTAGGTGGCACGCAAAATGGTTCTGGTACAGGTAGAACGCAGATTTCTGGAGGTAGCCCATTAGCTGATTTAGCATGGCATACTTTAACTTTCACTGTTAAGCGTGTAAATGCTACTACCCGAACATTAACAACCTATACGGATGGAGTACTTAATAATAGCGGCAATATTAATGGACATAAAAGCTTAACTACAGCAGAACCTTTAAAAATCGGTTTCGTTAAGGTAGACGGAAGTGGTGCAGCAGACTTTTATGCTGCCAATTTGTGCTATTTTAATACTGCTTTGGATGGAACTGTAATTTCGGCAAATAAAGATTTGAAAGATATTACCAAGCATCCTAATTATACAAATCTTATTGGTTTCTGGCCAGTAGATGAAGGAACTGAAGGATCATTATTTAATAAAGCACCTACAGGATACGGAATGGTTTTAGCGGGTCCTTATGTATGGGGAAGTTTAGCCTCACTATATCCTCCAGGAACAACTGCTGAACCTATTACTTCAACATTGTCAATTCCATCAACAGTGAGCGACGTATCTGCATTAACCTTGTATTGGATGAAAATCAATATTCTTCCCGATTTTAGTTTTGATGGTAAACCGTACCTTAAAAACTTTGAATTAGAATTTTTAAAATAAACCCAAGGCATATTCTGATAACAATTTAATTTATGAACGCTCTCAACAAACTCCGTCAGCGAGATGACAATTTATTTACTGTTATTAAGGTTTTGCTGAAAGAGGTTGGTGTTAGTGTGACAGATACTTCTATAAGAGAAAAACTTAATTTCCATCCTGATTTTCCATCTCTGCTTTGCATAAAAGATGTGATAAACGATTTTGGAATTAAAAGCCTGGCTATACAAAGGAATGAAGAATTTAATCTAGAAGATTTCGAAATCCCTTTTATTGCTTCAATTCAAATGGAGGGATGGGAAAAACCTTTTTTTACTTTAATTAATAACATTGAAGAAAATGAAGTGAATTTTTTTCATCCCAGAGAATTGAAATGGGTAAGGATGAATGCAGAAGAGTTTAACAAAATTGAACTTGGAATTATTCTTCTTGTAGAAAAGGGCCAAAACGCTGAAGAAACCAATTATAAACAAAAAAGAAAGGCAGAATTATTAGCTTCTGTTATAAATCGAAGTCCGATATTCCTGCTTATCTTTTTTGCTGTTGCTGGTGTAGTCCTTTCTTATGATGAGCAAAAAGTAAATCTTTACTATTTAGCCTTATGGGGACTCAATTTTACAGGAACCATTGTCTCTGGTATTATCCTGGCGCTGGATATGGAATTAGAAAACCCTTTCTTGAAGGAAATGTGTTCAAGTGGGAAAAAGGTTAACTGTTCTGCTGTATTAAATTCTAAAGGCGCTAAATTTTTAGGCCTCAGCTGGTCGATAATTGGGTTTAGCTATTTCTTTTCTAGCCTTTTTCTACAAATATTTGGGGTGTCAAGCCAGGGATACCTGGGCATATCAGCTGTACTTTCGTTTTTAAGTGTGGCTTACATTTGTTACTCTCTTTACTACCAACTAAAAATTGCTAAACAATGGTGCGCTTTGTGCCTGGTAATTCAGGCTGTTTTATTTGTGCAATTTTTGATCCATCTTTTAAACAACCATGCGTCGTTACTTGAGTTAGCCTCATTGATAGATTATTTTCAATATGGATTAATTTTTACTTCAGTTTTACTCATCACAAACTTTATTGTTCCTACAATCAAGAAAGCCAAAACCGGGCAGCAGTATCAAAAAAAGTGGGTAAAATTAAAATTAAATCGAAATGTATTTTGGACTTCACTGGAACAGCAAAATGCTATACCAAAATTACCAGAAGACTTAGGCATTATAATAGGTAAAAAGGATGCCAGATACGAAATTATTAAAGTATGTAATCCATATTGCAATCCTTGCTCAAAAGCACATCCACATCTCGAGTCTTTGGCAGAGGGTAGTAATGATATTCGATTGAGGATAATATTTACTGCTTACGATCATGAAGCAGATTTACGGGCGGCACCTGTAAGGCATTTCCTGGCAATAGCCGCAACAAGATCTGAAGCTGACTTGAAATTAGCATTAAACGATTGGTACAATGCGCCAATAAAAGATTACGACAAATTCGCGGCGAAACATGTTATTTCTGATGATTTAAAACAGTATGGTAGTAAAATCACAGCAATGCAAGTGTGGTGCGAAAAGATGAAAATTAGGGCAACACCAACGGTTTATGTTAACGGTTACAAACTAACTGAAAATTACCGTATCGATGAACTAACAATGATCTTGGCGAATTAAATAACAGGGTAGAACTGTATTAACGCCAAAACAAAAATAATTTTAAAACAAACCAACATATAAACCTCAGGAAATTAGCACTAATTGAGCGATGATGTACCCAGGCTGTACATACTAGTTCGGTAACTACAACCTAAGCTGTAGACATAAATCATTAATAACGCAACCAGAACGTAAGTTCTTAAATTTTAAATTAAATGAAAAAAATTAGCTTAAGCCAAATTGAATTATCGGGTATGGAACCACTGTCTCGCGAACAATTAAAAAATGTATTGGGTGGCGACGGGCCAACTACTCCAGATCCGGGTGATCCAATAACAACAACTACAACTGTTGGCGAAGATGAAGGTGGGAGCGGTGGCAGTTGCAGAATTCCTACCGATGGACCACACTCACAATACTATGTTGGTACTCAGGCTTATGTAGATGGTAGTTGTGGCCCAGCGCCATGGTCTCCATCGCAATCCATTTGCTATAATTCTACCCACAATATTTATATCTACGGTTGTAACTGGTAATTAAATAAAATCAAATAAGGGTTAGCTTAGGCTAACTCTTTTATATTATGATCTATCTTTCAGCACAACCCGATTCTATTTATTTTATTTGGCAATTAGAAATACAATTGCGAAATTTTAATTCATTAGGTATTCCCAAATCAGCAATTCATGTTTTGGTAGGGGTTGATCCTAAGGTTGGTTTACAAAAGCAGTTTGACGATTTTATTCAATCCTATCAGCATCTCGCTAATTTCTTTATTTATACAGACACAAGAGATAAACGAAAATATACCTCGTCAATAAGGCCACACATTATAAAAAAACATTTCGGAGAGATGGTTTCTCTTCAACACGAAGTTATATTTTATCATGATTCGGATGTTTTGCTAAGTAGGGTGCCGCAAATAGGAAAGTTATACGAAAATGGTGTATGTTATGTTTCGGATACCAGAAGTTATTTAGATAGTGCATACATCATTAAATCAGGTTCAGAAAAATTATTGGAAGAAATGGCCACAATAGTGGGTATTCCTGTTTCTACAATAATTGCCAATGATGAAAATAGCGGTGGTGCGCAGTATATTTTGAAAAATTTGACTTACCAATTTTGGGAAAAGGTAGAGGCCGATTGTGAAGCCTTGTTCGATATAATGAATGGTTTTAACAAACAGTTATGGCTTTCTGATTACCAGAAGCGGAAAAGCTACCGGACTGAAGACCGTGGTATACAGGCATGGTGCGCAGATATGTGGGCTGTTCTGTGGAATTTATGGTATTTTGGAAGCAAGGTTCATATCCATTCAGAATTGGAATTTTCCTGGCCAAATAGCCCTATAGAGAAATGGGAAAAATTAGCTGTTTTTCATTATTCAGGCCATCAACATTATGATGATAGTATTTTTAAAAAAACAAAATACATTAATTTCAAGCCATGGTACGACCAAAAACTCAATAGCATCTCAGAAAAAGTATGTAGTTATAAAATTTTAGATGCCATAGAAGAAATAAGGACAGAATTGGATGAGGGAAGGATTCAGATACCTCAAACTTGTATTGTTCTGGTTGTTGATAAATATCAAAAAAGCAGTTTAGACTGTTTACTCGGATTACAACAATACATTAACAAAAAATTAGAATGTAATATTCATATTATTTTAGAAGACTTTAAGGGTATCCCATTTAATGTTAATGATTTAGGTGGTAATGATAATGAATTTCTAGATTTTGAACGCCTAAGACAAAAACTTAATGATGCGCATTATACTGAAATAATATTTTGGCCAATTCAATACCTGTTGAGTGAAAAAGACCTCCTCAATAATTTAAATATCCTAAAAGCTAATGCAGCAAATTTTAGGTGGGCAACATCATCTGTTGTTAAAAAAATAGATTTAATTTTCACAAAGGCGTTTATAGATATACTGGATGAAGATTTATTAACAATGAACCTTAACAAATTTGAACTTGTTAAAAATCAACCTAAAAGCCTACTCTTCATAAAAAAAGATTTTTTACTTAAAAAATCCCAAGGCTCCCATCACTATGAGGAATTCGTAGCTGGATTAGGCCTCACTACGGACACCCACCAGATAAATAATTCAACACTTTTCATATTAACCAAATAAATAGATGGATAAAAGATTAGATCTTGGTATAAAAAGTGGTCTGGCAAACCAGATATTATGCGGATTTGTTTTAGGCGGAATTTCTGGCGATGAAGGACTGAAGGAGAATTCAGAAAAATTATTAGACCAACTGGGCGAAGAGATGGGTGATTTAACAGATTATACATTTAACACCGGACTGACAGGTATAGGATGGATGATAGAATATTGCATGCAGCAAGGTTTTCTCGATATTAATACCGATGATGTTTTGGAAGATTTGGATGATAACTGTTATAAAAGAACTTTAATTAACCTGAGTAACAAACGCTATGATATTGATGAGTTACTTGGCTTAACAATTTATCATTTAATTAGAAGTAAAAGTAAAAATGTAGGTGCACATTATTACAGGCAATTTATTCATATCGAATGTGTAAAATTATTAGCCAGACACTTAAATAAGTATCTGACAGAAAATTTAAAAAAAATAAAAAATGGCAAGAGTTTATCAATAGATAAGCTGAATGATATCACCAGGGTGATGTTAAAAATCTCTCATTTAGTTGGCCAAACAAAACTCGAAAAAATATTCGAGACAGCATTTTACGCCACAATTGATAATTTCCGATCGTTTTACCAACACCTTTTGTCGGGTAAGTGCTCCGCAAGTGCAGAAATTGCGTTGCATAGACTTATTTGCTTTAATTTACTGATGGTAGTAACACAATATGATCACCCAATGTGGATTACTGAATTTGAAAGTTATTTCAATAGGCTGAGTGAAATTCAAATTAATCTGGACAAAACCTATAATGAGAAGCAACAAGTTTTAGAAGAGATGTTTAACCATTCGAAGATTGCAAATGCCAAGTTACCTTACTGGTTAAATCTCGATAAGGGAAGGGAACTATTGAGTTTCTTTTTGTCTAATTATAGTCTTTTTAAAGTAACACCACATTTTAATTAACCAATAGCTAAGTGAAAAAATTTCCCTTTTTTAAACAACTTGATCAAATGGACTGCGGCCCTTCATGCTTACGGATGATTGCCAAATTTTATGGGCGTAATTATAGTTTGCAAAGATTACGGGAAATATCTGGTATAAATAAACAAGGCGTATCACTGTTGGGAATAAGCGAGGCTGCTGAGAAAATCGGATTTAGAACATTTGGAACAAAATTAGGTTTAGAAAAATTAAACGAAGTTGAACTACCTGTAATCTTACATTGGAAACAAAAGCATTTTGTTGTACTCCATCAAATAACAACTAAATCACCAAGAAAAAAGATATACCATATTGCAGACCCCGCCAAAGGCTTAATTAATTATAAAGAATCAGAGTTTATCAAATATTGGGTTAATGGTACTGGTCAGTCCCACATAGATGGTGTTTCCTTATTACTATCTCCAACACCTTCTTTTTTTAACCAGGGAGGTGATCCAGATAAGGGGCTTAATTTCAGCTACATGCTGGGTTATTTGTATAAATACAAAAAACTCATTTTACAATTATTTCTTGGGTTATTAGTAGGAAGTTTATTACAACTCATTTTGCCTTTTTTAACCCAATCAGTAGTAGATGTAGGCATCAATACGAGGAACTTAAACTTTGTTTATATAGTGCTTATCGCACAAACAATGCTATTTCTAGGTCGAATGAGTGTCGATTTCATTAGATCGTGGATACTCCTGCATATGACTACCAGGCTAAATATCTCCATTTTAACCGATTTTCTGATCAAATTGATGAAATTACCAATGCATTTTTTCGAAACAAAAATGACTGGTGATATTATGCAGCGAATGAGTGATCAAAGTAGAATTCAGAGTTTTCTAACCGGCCCATCCCTCAATACAATTTTTACGTCTTTTAACCTAATCATTTTTGCTTTCGTCTTAGCTTATTACAACTTAAACATCTTTATGATTTTTTTGGTTAGTAGTATCTTATATAGCTTGTGGGTAATGTTCTTCCTTAAAAAAAGACGTGAGTTAGACATGAAACGTTTCGATATTTCTTCAGAGAACCAGGGAAATATTGTGCAGCTAATCAGCGGGATGCAAGAAATTAAACTAAACAACTGCGAACAGCAAAAAAGGTGGGAGTGGGAGCGGATTCAGGCAAGCCTGTTTAAGTTTAGTGTAAAAAGTTTGGCCCTTGGGCAGTATCAAAGATTTGGTGCCTTCTTTATTAACGAGGGCAAGAATATAATTATCACATTCACTGTAGTTAAATCTGTTATAGATGGCAACCTCACACTTGGTGCAATGATGGCCGTACAGTATGTTGTTGGACAATTAAGTTCTCCTGTGGAACAAATATTAGGTTTTCTACAGGCTTATCAAGATGCTAAAATAAGCTTAGAAAGATTAAATGAAATTCATGAGCTTAAAGATGAAGAACCAATAGATAAAAAATTTATTTATGAATTGCCCATCCAAAAAACAATTAACATACAAAAATTAAGTTTTACCTATCCGGGAGCTGGTAACGACCCTGTACTGAATGATATTGATTTAATAATTCCAGAAGGAAAAACAACAGCTATTGTAGGCATGAGTGGTAGTGGTAAGACTACAATTTTAAAACTATTACTCAGGTTTTATGATGTTGAAAAGGGCGATATTAAAATTGGAAATACCTCGCTTAGCCAAATTGGATATAAATATTGGAGAAGCCAGTGTGGGATAGTGATGCAGGATGGCTTTATTTTTTCAGATACCATTGCCAGAAATATTGCTGTAGGAGATGAGTACCCCGACAGGTCTAAGTTACAACATGCCATCGATGTAGCAAACATTGGCGATTTTATTGATACACTACCACTAGGGGTAGAAACTAAAATAGGTGCTGCGGGTAATGGGATCAGCCAAGGACAAAGACAGCGATTGTTAATTGCCAGGGCAGTTTATAAAGATCCGATGTATATTTTCTTTGATGAAGCAACCAATGCGTTAGATGCTAACAACGAAAAGGTAATTATGAAAAATTTAGAAACTTTTTTCAAAGGCCGTACAGTTGTAGTGGTGGCGCACCGTTTAAGTACCGTTAAAAATGCCGACCATATAATCGTATTAGATAAAGGCCGGATCATAGAAAAAGGTACGCATCGGGAGTTGGTTAATGCGAGTGGAGAATACTTTGAATTAGTAAAAAATCAATTAGAAATTGGCGTGTAATGGAAGAGGTGAAAAATGTGGAACCTTCACACTATGAAATAAATAGTGAAGAAATTAATGATATCATTACTGCAGTTCCCTCTTGGATATTGAGAAGGGGGATCTCACTGGTATTTATCATCCTGGTCCTCGTTATCGCGGTTTCTTCAATAGTTCAGTACCCCGATATTGTAAAAGCAAATCTGAAAGTTAATTCATTAAATGCCCCGAAGGCCATTTATACAAAGGAAGGCGGGAAAATTACAGAATTGTTAGTCAAGGAAGGAGCTTATGTTAACAAAGGTGAACCTCTTGCTTTTATTGAGAGTGTTGCAGCCCATAATGATGTTTTAAAATTTAATAGGCAGCTTCACCTTTTAAATGATGAGCTTATTGCAAAAAAAAGTATTCAGGAAGTAAATTTTGACCAATTGAATTTGGGTGAGCTTCAGGCGGCTTACCAGGTTTTTTACGAGCAATACTTAAAATATATATCTGCTCAAAATGGCGGTTATTATTCGAATAAGAAAAGGTATTTAGAAAAAGATTTAATAGAAATCGATAAAATGAAATCTCAGATCTT
Organism: Sphingobacteriaceae bacterium GW460-11-11-14-LB5; assembly: GCA_002151545.1. Taxonomy (NCBI): domain Bacteria; kingdom Pseudomonadati; phylum Bacteroidota; class Sphingobacteriia; order Sphingobacteriales; family Sphingobacteriaceae; species Sphingobacteriaceae bacterium GW460-11-11-14-LB5. Next base: position 962,504 of record CP021237.1, read on the forward strand.
AGTGCAAAGAAAAATCCAGGAAAAAGAGTTTGCCAATACCGAAGAAGAGTTTTTTGCCTATAAAAAGTTATTTCAAAAAGGTGTTATCTCTAATAATGAATATAAACAACAGGAAAACAAATATCTCGCCAGTAAATATCCGCTTCAACAATCTGAAGCGTCTATATTAAATAACAAAAGCCTCAATGCAAATAAAAGAAAAGAGATTTTAGAGCTTGAGCATATCATACAGGATGAAAGATTAAAGTTCTTGCAATCCTTGGGTATTATATTGAGCGAAACAGAAGCCTGGGTTAATAAATTTATCGTTAAAGCACCTATAAATGGGAAACTTAGTTATGCCGGAATATTACAGGAAAATCAAACCGTAAATGTAAATCAAGAGATTTTTATCATCAACCCATTAAGTGCTGATTTTTTTGGAGAAGTCTACATTCCTCAATTTAATATGGGGAAAGTTAAAGTTGGACAAAGAGCATTGGTTAAAATGAGGAGTTTTCCTTTCGAACAATATGGGTTAATCAGGGCAAAAGTGAGCTACATTTCTGACGTTGCCATAAAGGATAGTGTATTCTTAGCTAAGATAGATTTTGAAAGAATAGAGAATAAAGAGGCTGAATATAAAATTTCACTAAAGAATGGGATGCAAGCAGATGTTGAAATAGTGACAGAAGAAAGCTCTTTGCTTAAACGATTTTTAAGAAATATTATTAAGATTTTTAATAATTAAAGGCAATGAATGGTAGCCATCATTTAGCATATGCAAATTAGAATTTCAAAGATAGTAGTTAGTTTAGTTAGTGAGCCCCTTGCCGCCGGAGGCGGCAAAGGGGTTTTTATATTTTAGGCTCTATATAAAGCAAGTGTTTATTTATTATTCCGGTTCAATCTATCGCTAAATTTTCGGTAACATATTTAAAACTCAAACGTTTGCGCTAAAACATTTTTATCATTATCAGTTAATCATCAGTAATTTGGATCAATAAAATAAATTATACACACAGAATGAAGAGAAAATTAACCATTTTATTTACATCATTATTTATTGCGGGGCAAATCAGTGCACAAGATCTGCCTTCCGAACTGCAAACCCCCGAAGTGGTTTCAGTAAACCGCTTGCCTATGCGGGCATCGGCTTTTGCTTTCGAAAATCAAGATTTGGCAACTAAAAGAGCTAAAGAAAAATCAGAATATTTTTTATCATTAAATGGTACCTGGAAGTTTAACTGGGTAAAAGATCCACGTAAAAGACCTACGGATTTCTACAAATTAGATTTTGATGATAAAGGCTGGGATAATTTTAAAGTACCTGCCAATTGGGAAACTAATGGTTATGGTACCCCAATTTATGTAAATCAACCTTACGAATTTGCTGGCCGTCAGTTAACCGGAGCCAGAATGAACCCACCATTCGATATTCCTGCAGATAATAACCCGGTAGGTTCGTACCGGAAGAAAATCAATATTCCGGCTAATTGGAGCGGTAGACAGGTGTTTATCAGCTTAGGTGCTGTAAAATCTGCTTTTTATATCTGGGTAAACGGAAAAAAAGTGGGGTATAGTGAAGATAGTAAACTGGCTGCAGAATTCGATATTACCAAATATGTTAAACCTGGAGAAAATACCATCGCACTGCAAGTGTACAGATGGAGCGATGGAACCTATTTAGAATGCCAGGACATGTGGCGCATATCGGGAATAGAGCGTGAGGTTTATTTATATTCAACACCAAAATTAGATATCCGCGATTTCAAAGTTATTGGAAATTTGGATGCTACCTATACCAACGGATTGTTAAATGTAGATTTAGCGGTAGAAAATTATAAAATCGATCAGCGTACTAACCACAGTCGCCCGGATAGTTTTTATGTAGCGCTTGATTTAGTTGATGCTAAAGGAAATAATGTCTGGAAAGATGCGACTACTATTCAAAAAGTATTAGGCAATTATAAAACGGATCTTTCTTTTAAAACACAGATCAGTAATGTGAAAAACTGGTCAGCAGAAATCCCTTATTTATATACACTTTACATCACTTTAAAAGATAAAAACAATAAAATAATCGAGGTAATTCCACAACGCGTGGGCTTCCGTTCGGTAGAAATTAAAGGCAGCGATTTATTGGTTAATGGTAAACGTGTGTTTTTAAAAGGTGTAAACAGGCACGAACATAATGCCACACAAGGCCATACTTTAACCCATGCCGATATGGAGAAAGATATGGAAATGATGAAGAAACTGAATGTAAATGCTGTTCGTCATTCTCACTATCCACCCGATCCTTATTGGATGGAGCTTTGCGATGAATACGGTTTATACGTCATCGACGAGGCCAATATCGAATCACATGGCCGTTATTACAGTTTGGAAACGACTTTTGCTAACGATAAACAATGGCGTATTCCTCATCTTGAGCGCATTACCAGAATGTACGAGCGTGATAAAAACCACGCATCGGTCATTACCTGGTCCTTAGGTAACGAAGCGGGTAATGGTGTTAACTTTTACGAAGCTTACCAATGGCTTAAAGGAAAAGATTTCCGTCCGGTACAGTACGAAAGGGCAGAGAGCGACTTCAATACCGATATGATTGTTCCGCAATATCCTTCGCCAAATTATCTGCCACGTTATTCAAAACAGGATAAAGAAACCCGTCCGTTTATTATGAGCGAATATGCCCACATTATGGGTAACAGTTTGGGTAATTTTAAAGAATATTGGGATGCCATTGAGAACAACCCTAAACTACAGGGTGGTTTTGTTTGGGAATGGATAGATCAGGCAATCGATACCGTTAAAAACGGCAAACGCATTATGGCTTATGGAGGTGATTTCCCGCTAAGCGGCCCCGTTGACGAAAACTTTAGCGATAACGATTTTTGTGTAAAGGGTGTTGTTACGGCCTACCGTGGCATGACGCCAATGGCTGTGGAATTGAAAAAAGTACATCAATATATTAAAACTACTTTTAACGGCAACAACCAGATTAATGTAAACAATAGTTATTTCTTTAAAGATATCAGCAATGTACAATTAAACTGGGAATTGGTTGAAGATGGGAAAGTGATCGAGAATGGGGTAGTCAGTAACCTGAATGTTGGCGCACGCCAAACACAGATGTTAAGCCTGCCATTTAAAACGAATTATGCTGCTGGAAAAGAATATTTCTTAAACGTTCATTACCGCTTAAAAACAGCTGAGCCATTTTTAGAAAAAGGTTATGAAGTTGCTTACGAGCAGATTGCATTAGCAGGTACGCCAAAAGCCAATGTTTATAACAGCAACAAGAAAGCTTTGAAGGTTGAGCAGACAGCAGAAAAAGCGGTGGTTAAGGGAAGCGATTTTACCATCACTTTCGATTTAATTAAAGGGACGTTAGCAAGTTATGTTTCTAAAGGACAAGAATTACTGGCTTCTGGTCCACAACCTGGATTTTACCGTGCGCCAACTGATAATGACATCGGTGCAGGTTTAAACACAAAACTACGCATGTGGCGTAATGTATATCAGGATAACAATACAAGTAATATTAAATCAACTATAAATTCAACCGCTGATGGCTTTATCCTAACTGTTAAATCATCTTTACTTAAAGGCGATGCAGAAACCACACAAGAATTTAATGTATCCGCTGATGGAACTGTAAAAGTAAATAATCAATTTAAAGCAGTGACAGGCAACTACAAAAGTTTAATGCGTATCGGTAACGATTTACAACTGAAAAACGATTACAGCAATATCCAATGGTATGGTCGCGGTCCGGGCGAAAATTATGTAGATAGAAAAACGGCTTCATTAATTGGTACTTATAAATCAACGGTTTCTGATCAGTATTTTCCTTATGCACGCCCACAAGAAAGTGGTAATAAAACCGACGTACGCTGGGTAACTTTTACCAATAAAGCTGGTAAAGGCTTACGTTTCGAATTTGCCGATCAGTTGCTGAATTTTAATGCATTGCCATATTCGGTAGAAGATTTAGATCCAGAGGCCGAGAAAAAACAATATCACTCTGGCGAACTGGTAAAACGCAACCAGATTTATGTGCACATGGATATGCAACAATTAGGTGTTCAGGGGATTGATAGCTGGGGCTCTATGCCATTAATTCAGTATCAGATCCCGTTTAAAGATTACCAGTACAGTTATTATATCAAACCGATTAAATAGTAATGGATAATGTAAAACGGATGATGGAACTAAGATCATCCGTTTTACGTTTTTGATAGACCATACCATTCAAAAAGACTAATATTTATGAAATTGAAACTAACGTTTCCGATGCTATTAATTGGTTTCACCGCTCTTGCTCAGCAACCAAAATTAGCGGTTACACCACCAATGGGCTGGATGAGCTGGAACATCATGTCAGAAAATCCGAACGAGAAAGATATTAAAGAAATGGCCGATGCCATGGTTACCAGTGGAATGGTGAAAGCAGGTTATCAGTATATTTTTTTAGACGATTGCTGGCAGGGTGGCCGCGATAATAAAAACAAAATCATTGCCGATCCAAAGAAATTTCCCTCAGGTATAAAAGCCCTGGCCGATTACCTGCACAGCAAAGGAATGAAACTGGGCATTTATTCTGATGCTGCCCCTTTAACCTGTGGTGGTTATACCGCAAGTTTAAACTTCGAAGATCAGGATGCTAAAACTTTTGCCTCTTGGGGGATAGATTATTTAAAATACGACTATTGCAACGCACCAGAAGATGTGGAAACGGCCAAAACCCGTTATGGCAAAATAGCACAGGCCTTACGCAAATCGGGTAGAGATATTGTATTAGGTATTTGCGAATGGGGCCCACGCGAACCCTGGAACTGGGGTGCACAGGTTGGCGGACAGAGCTGGCGCACCACTTACGATATCAGAGATAAATGGAATGATGTTGAAGGTAAAGGTGGGGTAGGTATTTATAATGTTGTTGATAAAACCGCAGGATTGGCCAGCTTTTCAGGTCCGGGCAGATGGAACGATGGGGATATGCTGGTGGCAGGTTTACATGGAACAAAAGGCCCTTCATCGGCTTTTAATGGCAAAGGCTGTACCCAGGCTGAATACCAGAGCCAGATGAGTTTGTACAGTATGCTTAATTCACCTTTATATGCCAGTTGCGATATCCGTAAAATGGATAATGAAGCAAAAACCATTTTTACAAATGAAGAAGTAATTGCTTTAAACCAGGATGCTTTGGGTAAACAGGCCGAAAGAAAAATCAAAACGGAGATCTGGGATGTTTTTGTTCGCCCTTTAGCCAATGGCGATTTCGCCATAGCGGTTTTAAATAAATCGACAGCTGCTCAAAATGCAAAGATAAATTTTGCCGAATTAGGCCTGACTGATAAATACGAAATCAAAGATTTATGGCAGCATAAAGTAATTGGCAAAAATAATAAATGGAATGGTGAGGTAACTGCTCACGAAACCAAGGTTTTCCGCTTAAAGAAAGTTTAACACCTTAAATAACAACAAACCAAACACAAAATGAAATCACTATTATCCCTTGCATTAGTCGCAACTGGCTTAAGCGCCTTTGCTCAAGATGCTGCTAAAGATCCGGCAACAATCGTCATTACACCACAGCACACCCTTTCTAAAAACGACACTGCTTTTAGAAAAGCCATTGCCAAATGGAGCGATGAAACCTTAAAAAGTACCGATTATAAGAATATCAAAGCACAACCATCTGCTGAGGTTTTTCCAGGCGCAGTAAAAGCGGGCTTTCAGTTCGTAAACAAAACCGTAAGCATTGAGCATAAAAAAATGGCCGATAGTTTAGTGTCTATCGTGTCAACCCTGGGCTACTCTGGTTATGATAATGCGACCATGTACAGTACGGGTTTATATGCAAAAGCAGGCGAATATGTCGAAATCGATGTGCCTAAAAATGCCAATGTAAATGATTTAGAAGTGCAGATTGGTGCACATAGCGATCGTTTAAACTATTGGGTAGCTGGTAAAGAAGATTGGCGCAGAATGCCAATTATCACCAAAAAACAGCAATTGGTAATTGGAAAAAACAGATTGGCCTCGCCTTTTGGTGGACTGATTTATATTAATGTTAAACCTAAGGCCGAAAGTAGAAAAATTGACTTCAAAATTAGTCACGCCGTAGCAGCTCCTCTTTTTGTATTGGGAAAAAGCACGCAAAGCGATTGGGAGAACCAATTAAAGAATAATAAAGCGCCCTGGGGCGAAATGGCCACTGAAAATGTGATTCTAACTTTGCCAGATAGTGTTTTGCAAACCATTAAAAATCCTGAAGAGGTATTAAAACTATGGGATTTGGTGGTACTTGGAGAACTTGACCTGGCCAATATGCCAGCGCCATTTTACAGGGCTCAACGGATGGTGCCAGACGAGCATATTGGTGGAGGATACATGCACAGCGGTTATCCGATCATGATTCATCATTCACCATCGAGAAAAATGCTTTCAAACGAAATTATGGCCAACCCGGAGTTATTGATGAAACCAAGTAAGGGAGGTGCAAACTGGGGCTTCTTCCACGAAATTGGCCATAACATGCAAAACCTGAACTGGGTTTTTGGTGGCACGACCGAAGTGAGCAATAACTTCTTTTCGATTTATATGTTCGACAGGTTAATGGGCGGAAGAGACGATTCGCATACTGGCGTATCGAGTGCAAATACACAAAAGATGATGAAAAAATATTTTGCTGAAGGTGCAAGTTATGAAAAATGGAAAAGCGATGCATTTTTAGGTTTGATCATGTTCCGCCAAATGCAGGAAGGTTTTGGATGGGAAAGCTTTAAAGCCTTTTTTAAAGAGTACCAAAAAATCGGACCAAGTATTGGCAGGTTAAATGATCAGCAAAAACGCGATTTGTGGGTTAAAACGTATTCTAATGTGGTGAAAAGAAATTTAGCTCCATTTTTTAATACCTGGGGAGTTGGCATAAGTGAAGAAACACAGAAAGAATTAAGCGGCCTTCGTGCCTGGAAACCTTATAATTTTCCTCCGGTAAACTAGCCGTAACCATTTTAAATTAACTCAAATCAAATAATAATGGCAGTAAGTAGAAAAATTGCTTTAAACACAAGCGAGCAAAGTGGTAATCAACTTCATATTTATGAGGTTAATCCGATTATTTTTTATTCTGGCGAAGCAGATGAACTCAATATCGAGCTTTTAGAATTTAATCACGGAGAACTGATTATTAAATCGCTATCAACCGCCATTTTAAAAGTGAAAGAGTTGATCATGGAAGATGAAGCGTTTATCATCAAATGGAAACAGAACGCTAAAGGCTTAAGAATTACCCTGCCTGATGGATTGATCAATGATGGAAACAGGGAGAAGTGTACGTTAAAGATTAAGTTTTAATTATTGACAGACTTCCGAAATTTCTGTGCTCATTTCATAGTTAAACTTCGGAAGTCTTTGTTTTTAAGCCTCATAGGTCTTAGCGGATGTAGCGTTTTTATTTTGATTCCCGTTTTAGGTTAAAATAAACAACAATGAAACGGACGCTATTTATTTTATCTTCAATTGTACTGATCATGAGTTTGATATGGGCTTGTACAGATCGCGAAGAACCTATGCAAAATGTCGATCAGGCAGAATTAGAAACGCTTTATAAAGACATTGAGAAAACCGCGCAGCAGTTTACCTGTGAAAATGCAGGTGAGTGGAAATTTACCGCGATTGGATCTAAAGCTTGTGGTGGCGCAGCTGGTTACATGGCTTACTCTGTAAAAATAGATGAAAGTACCTTTCTGAAAAAGGTAGAACAATTTACCAAACTACAAGCCGATTACAATAAAAAATATGGTGTATTTTCTGATTGTGCTTTGGTCATACAGCCTAAGGGCGTAACCTGCGAAAATGGGAAACCTAAATTTACTTATTAATTAACCTTATTGAGATACAATCGGTTGATGTCTCAACAACCGAAACGAGAATATCACCAACTGATTTTATTTTTTATTGTCTCGTAGCGCGTTTTCGAAATATTCGGAAATGCGCTTTTTTAATTTCACAACAGTTGTCCCTTCGTTTTCAGGATCAGTATCGCCATTAATCACGGTCTGCGTCATTTCAATAAAATTTTTCCTCGCATCTGGCGAAAAACCTATTTTTTGTAAAGTTTCATCCCAATCTTCACGCGGAATCTGTTTTGCCTTTACTTCTTGTCCCAGCGCCGTAGAAAATGCTTCAGCTACATCTGCTGAACTTAGCTTTTGTGGCCCAACGATTTCATAAACTTTAGACTCATTGTCCTTTTCTAAAACCTCAGCTACAAATGCAGCTACATCCATCGGAGAGATCATAGGTAGGGATAGGTTGGTTGGATAAAAGGTAGGCAGCTCTCCAGTCTTTTTAATTGCAGGGAGTTGAGCCAGCCAATTGCTGTAATAATAAGCTGGCCTGACAAAAATCTGTGGAATAGCCAAATCTTTAAAAGCGTGCTCCAGCATGTACGACATTAATAAATTGCCTGTGCCTTTAGGATATTGTGCTCCAATGGAGGATAAGCCTACCACTTTTTTAATTGAAGATTGACTGATGGCTTTATTGTAATTCTCCAGGATCGTTTTGGTTTCGCCGAGCACATCTTTATTCTTTCCTGTTTCAGGGGTTAATACGAAAAGTGTGTCGCCGCCTTTAAAAGCTTCAATTAAAGAATTTAAATCCATGGCATCGGCAATGGCCACTTCAGCTCCTTTTGCTTTAATTGCTGAAGCTTTTTCGGGATTATGGATGACGGCTTTAACGGGTAATTTTTTAGCCAATAAATGATCTACAATTGCTGATCCAACCTGACCAGACGCGCCTAAGATAACGTACATAATAAAATAATTTATTTACGAGCGTTTGCTTATCTAACAAGAAACAAAGAAACTTGGTTTCAATTTTTTTAATTTTGATGCTATCCCCCAGCGCGAACCAACCTAAACTTTCCTTATTCAAAAGAGAAGTCAAGTTTAGTAGGAGGGTGCCTATTTAAACTTGACTTCTCTGCGATTAACTTATCTTATTTAATGTGTTCTCTAATAAAATTTTGAGGGTTATAAAACCGTTCATTTAGTTGTGTATTATTAAAAGTTAACCAGCTTGCGCAGCCATAATCATCAAATTTTTTCCTGATTTCTAAATGAAGATGGTGATAATCGCCGCCGTATTTTTTACTTTCCTGCGGTGTAAATAACCTGGCCAGTTTGGTATTCTGATCAACATTTTGACCGTTACTTACATAAACTTCTTTCAGGTGTTTGTAGCTGGTAAACATGATTAATCCGTTGGGCAGTTTATGTTTTACCACGACTGTGCGTTGGTTTTCGCCCAAATGCACAGAGCAGACTATTCCGTTGGCCATGGCGTAAACATTAACCAGTTTCGCTTTGGGTTGCGCAGGGTTAATATCAATAGCTGTATGGATATGGCCTTTAACATAACTATCCCGATGATCGCCAAAAATGCTGATGATTTTGATGTTATTTATTTTTTTACGGTTGGCTACATCAAAGGGGAGAAACCAGTTATCGGCTGTTTTTGCAGGGGCGGTATCCGTATAATAAGGTTTCCAGCGGTCGCGGTCTTTTTCAATCGTAGGTGTTTCGAATAAAAATGTTGTTAAAAAAATCAATAATAGTGCTCTCATGCTTTAAGAATTTGTAAAGCAAGATAATGATTTTATCGATATAAACTATTTTTATAGTTTAAAAAGAGTTGTCAACTTTTATAGGCTTTCGCCGGAAAGTTGACAACTCTGACTGCAAACGACGATTTATTTTTTTCGTGGTGTCAGATGTTACCATCTGACTGCACATTATTCGTCATTGCTCGGGAACGATGACGATATCACCTCACAGAAAGATCGTCATCTCGACTGGAGCGAAGTGAAATGGAGAGACCTATCCTTTAGACTTAGCTACGCTGAGCACTTCGTGATTCACGACTGCGTTGCACTCCGCTCGAATTGACGATTCTTACCTGATATTATTTTAAAACTACACCATCAAATCTTCTTTCAAAGCTTCTGCTGCGGGGTTAACCAATGTACCAATCAATTCAGGAACCGGAACATCAGTGCTTTCGCTGTAACCGTGTGTTAATAATCGCACTCTATTGATACAAACCCTGATAAATTCAGGTACAAAAAGATCAAATTTTTCGAATTTAGGCGTAAGCTCTGGGTTTTCCTGTTGAAATTCTAAAATTACATCTGCCACCTGGCGCCAGAATTGCTTTTCATCCAATCCAACATAACTGTGAAAAATATTGCTCAGGTATCTGAAAACAGCATCAAATATTCCTGAAAGGATAAATAAAGGTGCCAACTCATCATTAATCTCCCTTAAAACATCGACCAGATCATTCGGTAATTTTGCTTTCGATTCTTCTGTTAATACAATTTCTTCTACAAAATCTTTAATGATAATGCGCTCGGGTACGCCGTTTTTCATTACCAAAATCGTGTTTTCGCCATGTGGACTAAAGAAAAACGCATGTTTGTAAAAAATCCTTAATACAGGTTTTAAATAAGCCGATAAATAGGCATTTAACCAGGTTTCTGCATCCAATCCTGATTTTTCGATCAGGGCCTCTACCATGCTTTTACCATTGTCATCTACATAAAGCAGGCTGGCCATGGTCATGATATTTTCGCCCTCTAAGAGGTAATTCTCGGCACTTTCACGCCAGATGGCCCCTAAAAACTCCTGATATTGATAAGGAGCGCCCGGTATTTCACTGTATTGTGGATGGGTATAGGCCACTGTAGCCACTTCACCCAAAAGCACTACGCGGGTCTTTTTTAAATACTCGTCACCCTGGAGCATGTCTTTTGCCCACTGGGTTACCTTTGGTGCAATAGCGAGTTTTTTAGGTGAAAGTCCCCTGAAAATGGAGGTGTTTAAAATCGAGATTGCCGTTTTTACATAATGTTTTTTGGGTTCGCTCACATTAAAAAAGGTACGTATGCTGTTTTGGCACATGTATTCGTCAGTGCCTAAGCCAACTGGTACGATTAAATTATGGGCAATGTCATGTGCCAGTTGTAATACGATTTTATTGTTCCACTGCCATTCGTGCACGGGGATAAAGAAATAATCTTCAGGCTGTAATTGCTGTTGGATGAGTACCTGATTAAAATCGTGAACCTGCTTTAAACTGAGTTCTTCATTATAAAAAGAAAACGGAGAAATGCTTTCGATACTTTTAAATTCTGCTCTTGTTTTATGTACCGCTAACCAGGCCAGTTGCGTTCTTTGAGCGGCTTCAGGAGCATATCTGCCCTGATCGCTATGGTTAAAACCTATGCGTCCTTTGTTGATGGTAGCCCAGGGATGCCCATCCATTTGGTGTTCGATGGTCTGGTAATCCGAATTAGCCAGCTCATCAGCACTTAACCTGCCTTTTTCATGAATATAAGCATCGGCATATAACGTATTTAAGGTTTCTTCTACAAAATGAGCCAAAGTAAATGGTTTAATCCCAAAGGTTTGCTGTAGTTCGGTATAAAAAGCAGGTGCATTGTTTACGGTTACACTTTCGCCATTTACAAATTTTTTGATGCTTTGTTTGTCAATGTGCAGGTAATCTAAAGCGCGCTGCTGACCTGAAAAGGTATAGTAAATGTCCTCAGTATCGGTAGCCAGTCGAAAATCGGAAATACCTTGTTCATTAGTATTGATCAGTGTTGGTTCTGCTAATTTTTCGTGCATCAGTTCCACGATCGACTTAGCAATATAGTTTAGATTTACTTTATCCCAAACTTCTTTATTTAAGGGTTTAATGTGATTGAAGTTGTTGTAGTTCATGGTATTTGTTTTTTAAATTTTGGGTTAGTCCGGATTTGTAATCCGGACTTCTCGTACTCCGGATTTCAAATCCGTTTCTCAACGGTCGGGATTACAAATCCCGACCAACGTATTAACTTAATCTTCTGATAACTGAAGCTCAGCAGTAGACAATTCATCTACCTGTATTTCATCGGCTACGCTAAACTGCTGAAAGGCAATCCGTTTTTCAACATGGTAGATTTCGAAACCTAAAATGGCATTGATAATGGAGGCATTGCGATAAGCACCCATACCCAGATCAGGCGTTACAAAACCGTGCGTATGCAATTCAGCGTTTTGAACAAAGATTTCGTTTCCATTCACATCAATAGCATAGTTGCGGTGTACCTGGAAAAGCCCATCAGCATTGCGTGTGATGCGATCGTTTATTCCTGATAAGAAACCCGGCTCATTGTACTTGTAACCAGTTGCCAGTACCACAAAGTCAGTATCCACCGCAAAATCCTTTTCACTTTCGGTGTGGTAAAGTTCAAGCTGGTATTTACCATCGGTGTTTACCGTTAAATTATTCAACTGGCAGTTGGGCATCAGTTCGGCATTGATTTTTTCGCCATCAACACTCAGCTCGTAAAGTTTATCGAAAATCTGGTTAATGAGATCAAAGTTTATTCCCTTAAATAATGAGTTCTGTTTCGCTAATAACTGTTTGCGTTTTGCATCATTCAAATTATAAAAATGATCTACATATTCAGGCGAAGTAAGTTCAAGTGTCAGTTTCGAATACTCCATCGGGAAAAAGCGGTCTGGCCGCGTAAACCATTTCAGTTTAAGGCCATTTTCAGTTTCGGGCAAAAGATCGTAGAAAATTTCGGCAGCGCTTTGACCAGAGCCAATAATCGTTGCGGTTTTTTGCTTCAACAGCGTTGATTTAAATTTTAAGTATGCTGAAGAATGTATCGCATTTTGATGCTCAGCCGGATTGATAAAACCAGGCACTTTAGGTGCGGTTCCTGTACCAAGCACTATTTTTTTAGTCAAAATGATTTCTCTGGCACCGGTTACCTGATCAACTTTTTCTACCTGATAAATGTTATCGATATAATTTATACTGGTTACTTTCTGCCCAAACAGGCAGTTTTGCAGATGATTGATCGCCCATTTACAATAAGCATTATACTCTTTACGTAGCACAAAAAAATCTTCTCTGATATAGAATTTATAAAGGCGATCTGTCTGTTTAAGGTAGTTTAAAAAACTGTATGAGCTGGTTGGATCGGCCATGGTAACCAAGTCGGCCATAAATGGAACCTGTAAAGTCGCATCACTCAGCATCATACCGGGGTGCCAGTTAAATTCGCTCGACTGATCTAAAAATAAGGTGGATAGGCTGCTGATGGGCGCACATAGCGCCGCTAAACCCAGATTGAACGGGCCTATGCCAATCCCTACAATGTCGTATATTTTTTGATTCTGCATTTAAATTTCCTCCGTTTCAAATTCTGATGATTTAGCCATAGCATAGGCTTTTGCGTCAGGGAATTTTTCCCAGTACCAATCACGGTAACAGAAGGTAAGGTTGGCCATTTTATAAGGCATTTGGATCACTTTTTCTAATTTAAAACCCAGTCGGGTTACAAAAATGTGCATCGCGCGACTTTCAACAGCGGCTTCACCAATGCATTTACCTACTTCGGGTTGTTCAAAAATGAAATCCATTAAAGCCTGACCGGTTTCGAAGCTGAATTTTTTGTCCTTATCTGTTGGCGCAATCAGCAAATGTGCACCATAATCGGTAGTTAAAGCCTCGTAGCAGGCACCTACACCATCTCGCATAGGCCAGTAGGGCTCTATGGTAAAGGTGGGTTCACCATTTATTTCACCTATAAAACTGTGTGATGAATCGTTTGGCAATAAAGTCCTGTAGAATAACTCCAGACCTCTGATTGGTCCATCCATCTTCCAGATTGGTTTGGCATGTTCCTGATTAAACCAATCGTGAACCATTTCCAGGTCGCGTTCGATATTAAACGGACGGATGTTGATGGTTACATTTTCTTTTGGGAAAAACCTGCTGTAAAGCACCTCTTTGGTTCGTGGTTTGATCAGGTTTTCGGAGAAGAAATATTTAGATAATGGATTCGGGAAATCACGATAGATGGCTGGATTATCGATAGGGGCACTGGCCTCATCGATATTACAGAGGTTGGTTAAGAGGTTGCCTTTTACCTCCCAGCTGCGGCGGTTGATGATATAATCTACCAAACCGGTGGTGTCACTGTTTTCAAATTGTTTAAATTCCAGATAAACGAGATCAATCAAGGTTTTCTCATCTGCTAAATTGTTGCTGGCAATGGCATTTACCACACCTAAAATATTGTTGATGAGCAGATAATAGGTGAGTTTAGGAATGATGTATTCGTTCGGTACAATAGAGCCACTTTCTGCCGCAATTCCCGGATATGCCTTTTCCAGTGCTTCGGCTTTGGCGTCGCTAAAGAAAAAGCCCTGATTATCCCTGAAATAAAGTTTGGCTGGATAATAATCTTTATCCAGTTCTACCATCACATTTTGCTGGTGAAACTCAAAAGCCATCCCATAATTGTTATAAAGGCCCACAATCGGTGCTACGCAAAGGTGTAGATATTGTTTAAACCAGTTTATTGCGGTATGTGCAACCGGTTTGTTTTTGCTGATCGCTGCTTCTTCAATCAGTTTTACCATTCTTGGCTTTTGGCCTAATAGGGCATCCTGGCAAAGCGCCGCTAATAAGGTTACATTTTTTTCGGTTCCTTCTCCTTTAAAAGGATTATGCCTGATACTGATGTTAAAACCATCGATGGTTTCACCTTTATAATTTACGGTGATAAATGCAGGATCGGTGATAAATTCAATTTCCGGGTACTCAGCTTTGGCTGCTTTGCCATATGCTGTTTTTAATAATTTACTCACATCATAACCACGGTGAAGCTCCCGAACCAGGTTAACGCGCTGTGAGTTGGTTATTTTTACATGCAATGAAAATTTAAGCATCCAATCGCTCGATGCATTATAAACTGTTCTTACCGAAGATGTTGGCGTGTAGAATTCTCCAAAATGTCCGAGATAGAACAGCAGCTTTTCTTCCTGCATCGCTTTTACCTTAGGCAGGTTAAGCAGGTATCCGGCTTCCCACGGGTGCATGGGTACCACTTTATAATTGGGGTGTTGATCGAGTAAATTAATGATTTCAACATTATTGCCATCTAATAATTCGATTCTGAAAAGATCGGTGATGTCGAAACCTTCGGCATTTTTCTCCACAATATTTTCTGCTGCGATCAGGAAATAGGCCAGCTGGAAACGACCCTGGGTTTCTGGCGAATATTTAAAAAGTTCTTCTTTATTGTTAAAACCCGATCTCCCTTTGGGAAGCGGATGTGCATTGTGGCCTAAAAATAGTGATTGCTCTGCCTCAATAAAATTCATTTTGGCGAAATTTGCCGGCCTGCCATTCTGTTTAAAGAATGATAAAAATGCTTCAAGATTTTCTACACTATTCGCTAAACGTTGTTTCACCAGACCGGCATCAACATTTGGAAACGCTTCAACACTAAACTGTATGGCCAATTCCATAAACCTGTAAATGCTGATCGGACTAATGACATCTGTAGCAACATTACGTTCGATTATCGGGAAATTAAATACGTGCCTGCCACTATCGGCATAAAATTTTAAAGGTGCATATACTTCGAAGCCAATAGCCGTAAAATCGAAGCGGATATGCAAGCGGTCAGGTTTGGTAACCAAATAGTTTGCTAAAGGCTCATCGTACTTAGGTATGCCTAAATAACGGTTCCAGTTATTAAATTCTCTGCAGTAACTGTTTAGGAGTGCATTAAAATTAGTTTCTTCTGAAATCTGCTGAAGCCTGATTGAGTCTAACGTATTCGTTTCCATGTTTTTTAATGATTTTAATAATGTTTTCAATATCGCTGATGGTAGTAAGCGGGTTAAGTAGGGTAAATTTGAGGTAGAATTGCTGGTTAATCTTGGTGCCCGCAACTAAAGCTTTTCCTTGATTAAACATTGCTTTTTTGATGTACTGGTTCATGGCGCAGACATCTAACTGTACGTTTTTAGGACGGTAGCGGAATACCAATGCACTGATGTCTGATTCGTTCATCAGCTCGAAATCACTATCAGCATGTAACAGATCGGCAATTTTGGCTGCGGTTTCGATAATGGTATCAAAATAACCGCCCAATTTGTTCCTGCCCATCATCCTAAGGGTAAACCAGAGTTTTAACGCATCAAAACGTCGCGTCGTTTGAATCGATTTGTTCACCTGATTGGGTAAACCATCCTCGTCATGATCTTTAGGATTTAAATAATCAGCGTGGTGGGTAATCAGGTTGAAGAAGTTTTTATCACGGACCAGGAAACCACTGCTGCTTACCGGCTGGAAGAAAGATTTATGGTAATCAACCGTAACCGAATGGGCCAGTTCGATGCCATTCAACAAACTCCGGTATTTATCTGTTAGCAGTAAACCACAACCATAAGCTGCATCGATGTGGAACCATGTATGGTATTTTTTGCTGATAGAAGCCAGTTCTTTCAGCGGATCAACATTGCCGAAATCGGTAGTACCTGCAGTGCCGACAATGGCAATAGGGATGTTGCCCTGTGCAATTTCCCGCTTAATGGCGTCTTCTAGTAAAACGGTATTCATCCTAAAGCTGCGATCAGTTTTAATCTTGATCACCGATTTTTCACCCAAACCCAAAAGGGAAGCATTTTTCTGAATACTGAAATGCGCTTTTTCAGAAACAAAGATCCTGAAACGGGAAGCTTCCTGAGGTAAGCCTTCTACTTTAATGTTGTGGTTTAGTGCCGTAATGGAATAATGATCGCGGGCCAGTAAAAGTCCCATTAAATTGCTCTGCGTGCCACCGCTGGTAAAAATACCGTCGGACTTTTTGCTGTAACCAATCTGGTCGCAGGTCCATTCGATTAGTTTTTGCTCAATTAATGTACCGCCTGCACTTTGATCCCAGGTATCAATTGATGAATTGATGGCCGAAATCATCACCTCAGCAGCTACCGCCGGAATCACAATCGGGCAGTTTAAATGGGCAATATAAGCAGGGTGGTGGAAGGCCACCGCATGGCTGGTGTAAAGCTGTTCCACTTCTTTAAGCAAGGCATCGTAATTATCGTGCGTTTTTTCAAATTCAATTGAATCAAACAGCGGTCTTAATTTCGAGGGCGATACACCACTAAAAGGTTGTTGGTTGTTGTTGAGGAATTTTTTTACCGCCTGGGTAACTTTTCCTACCGCATGGAGGTACTCTGCTTCATTTTCGTGGTGGAAGATTTCCTTGGTCGGACTTTCCGTAAGGAAATCAATTAATTCATGTTTTTCGAGGTCTGATGTAAACATTAGTTTTTCAATTTTTCAAAAGATTAAGGTTTAAAGGCTATAAAATACCGGGCCTTTTAAGCCGATATTTTTTATTAATAAATCTGGTTATTGAGAGATTAGCTTGAGCAGTTTTTTTATCGATAATTCCGACCGCTAAGGTATATTTTTATTTAGATTGATTAAAAATAATATTTAAAATATTTTTAACACATTGTTGATAAGTTGTTTATGAAGTGCTACTTAACCGTTTTAGTAGGCTGTTCAAGAGAAAATTAAAATATTTTATTTGGATTTGATCTAAATAAATGATTGCTTTGCGCAAAAAAAATAATAGTAAATGAAAAATCTATACTTAATTGCAATCCTTGTTTGTGGATTTATGTTAACAGGTAAAGCACAAACTGTTACCGGAAAGGTAATTGGCGAAACTGCTCCGCTTGCGGGGGCAAATATTAAAGTCGAAGGCAAAAATGCTTCGGCTACAACTGCTGCTGATGGCAGCTTCGAGTTAAAATTAACCGAAGGTGCTTACAAATTACAGGTAAGTTATGTAGGATATACAACCATACTGCAAAAAGTAAGTTTGGCTAAAGACCAAACGGTTAATTTAACCCTTTATTTAAGCCCTACTTCCAATATGCAGGAGGTGGTGGTGGTTTCATCACGTAAACCGACCAAAATCAGCGAGATACCAGGTACAGTTTGGGTTGTAGACGGTGCAAAAATTCAGGAACAAGCCAGAGCAGGGATTCCGCTTAAACAAACATTGGCGCAATTGATCCCGAGTTTGGATGCTGGTCCGGAGGGACGTACGAATTACGGCCAAAACCAACGCGGCAGAGATGCATTGGTGATGATTGACGGGGTATCGTTAAACAGTACACGTGGTGTAAGCCGTCAGTTCGAATCGATAGATCCTTTCAACATCGAAAGAATAGAGGTATTGTCTGGAGCAAGCGCCGTTTATGGCGGTGGTGCAACAGGCGGTATTATCAACATTATTACCAAAAAAGGGCAGGATAGTCAGCCAAGCTTCACTACACAGGTTGGTGTACGCAGCGGTTTGAAAGAAAAAAGTGACCACGATGTACGTGTAGCACAAGCGATTTCAGGCGGGAGCAAAGATTGGAACGGACGTATCGGTATGGCCTTCCAGAAAAATAACGCAGCCTATGGCGCAGATGGAAAACAGATTTTTACTGACATTACACAAACAGATTTACAGTATAACCAGTCCTTCGATTTTTTCGGAAGTACTGAATTTAAATTGACAGACTACCAAAAACTATCGGTGAATGCCCAATATTACAATTCGGGTTACCGTGGTGATAAAGACCTTTTCCTGGGTACAAATTATGGTGGATTATTATCAAATCCGGCACTTTTAGAAATGAGAAATGGTTATTCAGCAGATGTTGACCCAAAAACCAGCCGAGCGAATATCAATGCCAATTACCAGGCCAGCGACATTTTGGGTGGACAAACACTTTATGTACAGGCAGCGGCAAGAAATGAAAAATTCAGCTTTCACCCATTTCCGGGACAGGCAGCAATACCTGGTGTGCTTTACAGCGGATCATCTATCCAAAACACGAATTATAGTGCATTAAAACTCGTATTGAATAAAGATTGGAACCGACTAAACCTTACTTATGGAATTGATGCCGATAATGAGAATTTTAATGCCCAGCAAGCCCTGTTTGATAGAACAAAAGCTGCCACATCGGGCGGTTTAAACAATACTACAGTAGCGACCATTGCCCGTTATCCAAACTTTAGGGTGAATGGTTTATCTGGATTTTTACAAGCTCAGGTTAAAGTAGCCGATTTTTTAACTTTATCAGGAGGAGTGCGCCAGCAACGCATGTTTGTTAAAGTTGGCGATTTTGTGGGTACTGCTGCAGCGGTTCCTTTGGCTTATGGCGTGGGTAGAACGGCTACTGCTATTGCAGGTGGAGAAAACCATTATGATGTGAACTTATTAAATGGTGGTTTGGTATTTAAAATCAATGCCCCTCAACAGGCCTGGGTTAATTTTTCACAAGGTTTTAACCTGGCTGATCCGGCAAAATATTATGGACAGGGTGCTTATACTTTAGCTGGCACCAACTGGAATTTAGGTAACTCGATTAATGTTGCAAGTTCTCCTTTAACCGGTATCAAAACAGAACAGTACGAAGCAGGTTACCGTTATCGCACAGGCGTATTTAATGCACAGGTAGCTGGTTTTTATGCCTTATCAGATAAAAATGTGAAAACCAACAGCACATTCAACATTGAAGTTTTTGATGAAAATGTACGGAATATAGGTGTTGAAGGTTCATTATCGTTAAACCTGCAAAATGGTTTCGAGGCTGGAGTAAACGGTTTGTATATCAAAACCCAGAAACAAAATGCTGATGGTACCTGGTCTTTACAGGATGTAACGGTGGCCAGTCCGTCAAAAATTGCAGGTTACCTGGGTTATAACGGAAAAGTATTCGGTTTAAAAGCACAGGCTTTTCACTCGTTTGATTCGAAAGGTTATGCAACAATTGCAAATGTTGCCGTGCAAAATGAGTTAAAAGGCTTCACCACGGTTGATTTATTAGGTTCGGTAAAATTATTTACCGGAAGTTTATCATTTGGGGTACAAAACCTGTTGAACAAAAACTATCAGACCATCTGGAGTCAACGCTCACAGTTTTTATATCAATCCTTAGCGAAGAAAGAAACCTTTTATTATGCAGGCCGTGGCCGTACGTATAATTTGACGTATACGCTTAATTACTAGGTTAGATTTTTTCGGTCGTCATCTCGACTGTAGCGCAGCGGAATGGAGAGATCTACCTAGGCAGATTTCTCGGCTTCGTTGCACTTCGCTCGAAATGACGACCTTTTTGTTAGAAAGAATAGTTGGTAATAACTGTTTTACTTCCGCTTCAATTCAATTACCGTAATCTCCGGCCAGATACCAATTCGCCCTGAAAAGCCTAGAAAACCGAAGCCTCTGTTTACATTCAAGTACCTTCCGTTTTCGGTTTTAATGCCCGCCCAATGTTTGTAACGGTATTTTACAGGGCTCCATTTAATCCCAAAAGCTTCGATCCCAAACTGCATACCGTGTGTATGTCCGGCCAGCGACAGCTGAATTTTCGAAGGATAATTTTTTACCTGCGCATCCCAATGCGAAGGATCGTGTGATAAGAGAATCTTGAAATCGTTAACAGCGGTATTTTGCAGGGCTTTATTCAAATCGCCGCGCTCTCCAAAACCAATTCCCCAGTTTTCTATTCCGGCCAGTATAATTTTCTCGCCATTTTTATGCAGTTCCACATGTTCATCCAATAAAAGCTTAAAGCCAAGTTCTTTATGATAAGCTTTTAACTGATTTAGATTCTGTGTTTTATCCGCTTCTGTAGGCCACTTGATATAGTCACCATAATCGTGATTGCCCAAAACGGAAAATTGTCCGAAGGGTGCTTTGATTTGCGAAAAATGGCCAATGTAAGGCACAATTTCAGAAGAGGCATTATTGACCAAATCGCCGGTAAAAACAAACAGATCGCTCTTTTGGGCATTGATCATGTCGATACCTTTTTGTACCGCTTTAGGATTGGTAAAACTTCCCGCGTGTACATCCGATATTTGGGTTAGCGTGAAACCATCAAAACTGGCAGGCAGATCATCAAAGTATAAAGTATGTTTAATTACGCGGTAAGCATATTTTCCCTGGGTAATGCCATAAGCAAATAAGGCAATGGTTAAACAGAACATTACAAAGGCAAAATCAACCCAGTAATTGCTGCGGCCTAAAATATGGAAACCTTCTGGCTGAAAATTAGTTGAAAGCCCTAATAGCAAGCGGTAAACATCGCCCAGAAGCAGAAAAAAGGCAAATACAATTTCTGCGGCAAAAATGATCAGAAAGGCATGGCTGATGATCTGGAAGAACCTGTTCATGCCCTGAATCCGCATCTGCTGAATGGCGTAAAGTAAAGCGAAAGTTAGTCCAACAATAAAGACCCAGAAAATAGGACTAAGCCAGGTAGATTGATTGATGGTACCCAGGCCAGATAAAACATAGGCGTTAAGGGCAAAAAATATAATTGCAACGATTAGGAGCGGCAATAGATTGAGTTTTCTTTTCATTGTTAAAAATCTGTAATTCAGAATATAGGTAAAAGTAGAATTTAAACGCTGATAATAAGCTACTGTTACGGTTAGCGATTATTTTTACGCTGGTTTGATTAAAGCAATTATCGTTATTAAGCCTTATATTTATCAATATCATAGTTTGTTGAATTAAAATCAACTTCCTGTTGCATATTTTATAATTTACTTTCTTTTATTAGCTTTGTGCAAATATGCTGTCCAAAAAAACAAAGTATGCCATTAAAGCGCTTGTTGCGCTTGGTAAAAATTTAGATAAACCACCTATGCAAATTTCAAAAATTGCAGAGGAGGAGCATATCCCGAAAAAATTCTTAGAGCAAATCCTGCTCGATTTACGTAACGCTGGTTTTTTATACAGTAAAAAAGGCGCAGGCGGTGGTTATAGCTTAAACAAAAAGCCCGAAGAGATTTTATTGGTACACGTAATGCGTGTAACTGATGGTCCTATTGCCATGGTGCCTTGTGCAAGTTTAAATTTTTATCACAAATGTGATGAATGTGTTGACGAGAAAACCTGCGGAATCAGAAGTGCCTTTATTGATGTTAGAGATGCTACGCTTAAGGTTTTAACCGAAACGAGCATTGCAGATGTAATTGGCCGTGAGGATAACCTGAAAATCGGGGTTATTAATTTATAATATTTATTTTTCGCCATTAAATCCGTCACCCGGAATTCATTTCAGGGTCTAATACGATATGTCTTAAACCTCGCAGGTTTTAAAATATTAATCCCAAATTCATTTATTGAGTTTGGGATTTTTTTTTTTGGAAATGAAAGTTCAGTTTTTCATAGGGGTTTTCAGTCCCGCTTTCCGTTTGTAGTGCCGGCTTGAAG
This sequence comes from Sphingobacteriaceae bacterium GW460-11-11-14-LB5, assembly GCA_002151545.1. Classification (NCBI taxonomy): domain Bacteria; kingdom Pseudomonadati; phylum Bacteroidota; class Sphingobacteriia; order Sphingobacteriales; family Sphingobacteriaceae; species Sphingobacteriaceae bacterium GW460-11-11-14-LB5. The sequence goes on from CP021237.1 coordinate 984,669, forward strand.
CCGGCAGCTACCACTGCAATCGGGTTTATTTAACAGCGGTAGTAGCAAGATCGGGAGTTAAGACCTCGAAGGTTTTTAAAACATGCGAGGTCTTAATCCGCGTTAGCGCCCTAATCAGTTGACAATTTTCGGTTTTCAGTTATCAATCTGGAATTAAGTTACAGGTTGACAGTTAGCTATTTATTAACCAGCCATTCAAAACAGATCCTGAAACAAGTTCAGGATGGCGTTTAGCGGAGGTCACCTGCCAGGTTTAACAGGTTTTCGTAAAATTTTTCATAATAAATTACGACTATTCCTATATACTTTATATATTTGGCGTATGAATTTCAATTTTATACCTAATCAATTAATCGCTATGCAAATAATGTGTTGTTGTAAAACGCAGTAATAGGAGCCTACAGATAATTTTAAGTATAAAATATGGAATGCTTCTCGGTAACAGGGAAGCATTTTTAGAATAAAGCTAACAACACATATGCAAAGTTTCAGAACAGAACTCGAAAATCCGATTGTCGAGCAGGACATTATCGATTTGGAGAATAAAATTAAAGCTTTTAGAGATGGAACCATCCACGACGAAAAGTTTAGAAGCCTCCGCTTAGCACGCGGTGTTTACGGTCAAAGACAGCCTGGAGTACAAATGGTGCGTATTAAACTGCCTTTTGGTAAGGTAACTTTTAAGCAGTTGTTACGTATTGCCGATATTGCTGATGAGTATGGAAGTGGAAATTTACACTTAACTACCCGTCAGGATATTCAGATTCACTATGTAAGTTTAGATCGCACACCAGAACTTTGGGCTAAATTAGAGCAGGATGATATTACGCTTCGCGAGGCTTGTGGAAATACGGTACGTAATGTAACCGCTTCTCCAAATGCTGGAATTGATGCAGAAGAACCTTTTGATGTTTCGCCATATGCGCAGGCCGTATTTGCTTACTTTTTGCGTAACCCAATCTGTCAGGAAATGGGTAGAAAGATTAAAATTTCATTCTCTTCGAGTGATAGAGATACCGCGTTTAGCTATATTCACGATTTAGGTTTTATTCCTAAAATTAACGAAAATGGCGAACGTGGATTTAAAGTTTTATTTGCAGGTGGTTTAGGTGCGCAGCCGTTTTTAGCCAATGCGGTACATGAGTTTTTACCTGAAGACCAGTTAATTCCATTTACTGAATCGGTTCTTCGTGTATTCGACCGTTATGGCGAACGCACCAACCGTAACAAAGCGCGTTTAAAATATTTAGTTCAAAAATTAGGTTTAGAAGAAGTTTTACGTTTGGTTGCTGAAGAGCGCATTGCCAACAAAGTAAAAACCTTTAAAATCGATATTAATACGGTACCTCAGCCACTCTTGCCTTTAGAACAGGAGTACCCTGCGGTAGAAATATTAAACGAAGCTCATTACAAACACTGGTTAGCGACCAATGTAATTGAGCAGAAACAAGCCGGATTTTATGGCGTTTATGTAAAAGTTCAGGTAGGCGATATTAAAACTGATAAGGCGCGTGCTTTTGTTGATGCCATCAGACTTTATGTGGCTGATGAAATCAGGATTACGCAAAACCAGGGCTTATTATTAAAGTTTGTACGTAAGGAAGCATTGCCTTCATTATATTCAGCTTTAAATAAAATTGGTTTTACTACAGCAGGCTTTGATAGTTTAGCTGATATTACCACTTGCCCTGGTACCGATACCTGTAATTTGGGTATTTCCAATTCAATGACCCTGGCTGAGGTTTTAGAAGAGGTGATTTATACGGATTTCCCTGAGTTTATTTACGAGAAAAACATCAAGATCAAAATCAGCGGATGTATGAACTCTTGCGGTCAGCATGGTTTAGCTGAAATTGGTTTCCACGGAAGTTCGGTAAAAGCTGAAGGAAAAGTTGTTCCGGCAGTTCAGGTGATGTTGGGTGGTGGTACAGTAGGTAATGGTGTGGGTAGAGTAGCAGAACGTGTAATTAAAGTGCCTTCAAAAAGAGCAACCAGTGTTTTACATTTCATTTTAAATGATTTTAAAGCCAATAACCTGGAAGAGGAGAACTTTCACCAATATTATGATAGAAAAGGTAAAGACCATTTTTATCAGTTGTTAAAGCCACTGGCCGATTTAACCAATCTTAAAACAGAAGAATTTGTAGATTGGGGACACGTAGAAGAGTTTGTAACTGCAATTGGTGTAGGCGAGTGTGCCGGTGTGGTAATTGACTTAGTCGCTACCTTATTGTTAGAGGCCGATGAAAAATTCGATTGGGCGAAACAAAACCTTGAGAAAGCTGCTTATGCCGATGCCATTTATCATACTTACAGCACTTTTGTGAGCGCTGCCAAATCGTTATTGTTAGATAAAGGTGTAAATAGCAGCACACAGGTTGGTGTGATTCGCGAATTTGATAACCATTATGTAGAAACCGGAGAATTTAATTTATCGACCAATTTCTCTGACCTGGTTTTACAGATTAACAAAAACGAACCAACAGCCGAGTTTGCTCAGAAATATTTTGAAGAAGCAAAACAATTTTTAAATCAGATTAAGGAGAAAAGGGCCGTATTAGCGAAATGAGATTTGATACAATAGATAGGAGATTGGAGAACTGCAGACGCTAAATGCCATGCGCCAAACAACTCTTCATCTAGTCATTCAAAATTCAACAATTAAAAAGAAACATGGTTAATCAAAATAAAGAATCAAAAATAACCCTTTTAGGCGCTGGTCCTGGAGATCCTGATTTATTGACACTAAAAGGCGTAAAAGCATTGCAAACTGCTGATGTGGTTTTGTATGATGCCTTAACCAACGAAGCTTTATTAGAGCATGCTCCGGCAGAAGCCATTAAAGTTTATGTAGGGAAACGTTCAGGTGAGCATTCTTATCCTCAGGATACCATCAATAAATTAATGATTGATTATGCCTTAAACTACGGTCACGTGGTGCGTTTAAAAGGTGGCGACCCATTTGTTTTTGGCAGAGGTTACGAAGAGTTAGATTATGCGGCATCGTATAGTATTCCGGTAAGTGTAATCCCGGGTATTTCGAGTTCTATCGGTGTACCAGGCTTGCAGCAGATTCCGGTTACACACCGTGGCATGAGCGAAAGTTTTTGGGTAATTACCGGAACAACCACTTCCGGAGAAGTTTCGGCTGATATTTACCAGGCCGCACATTCTAATGCCACTGTTGTGGTACTGATGGGACTTAAAAAGTTGCCAAAAATTGTAGAGATTTTTAAAGCCGCAGGCAAACATCATTTACCAACTGCAGTGGTTCAGAACGGATCGGCAGAAGATGAAAGATTAGTAGTTGGTGTGGTTGAAACTATAGAAGGCTTAGTGCAACAAGAAAATATTAAAGCACCCGCTTTATTAATTTTTGGAGAAGTTGTATCATTACATCCATCATTTAAGAAATTAATTAAACAATATGCAAGTATTGCCTAACCAACCTAATAATGCAGAATCTTTTTCGGAAGAAGAAAAAGGTAACCAGCTCTTTCCGGTTTTTGTAAAGCTGAACAAGCTGCGTACATTATTAATTGGTGCAGGAAATATTGGGCTGGAGAAGTTAACAGCGATTGTAAATAACAGTCAGCAGGCAACCATCACCATTGTTGCAGAATTAATATCGCCAGAAGTTTATGCCCTTATCGCCAATTATCCGCTGATAAAGGTGAAGCAAAAAAGTTTCGACGTAGATGATCTGAACGATATTGATATCGTTTTTGCGGCAACCAATAACAATATTTTAAATGAAGAGATCAGAAAGGTGACGCACGAGCGTGGCCTGTTGATCAATGTGGCAGATAAGCCAGAACTGTGCGATTTCTATTTGGGATCAATCGTTCAAAAAGGCGATTTAAAAATTGCCATTTCCACAAATGGAAAATCACCAACCATAGCCAAACGTTTAAAGCAGATTTTAAATGAAGGTTTGCCAGCTGAGCTTGATGAAACACTGCAGAATATGAGTGCTTTGCGTCAAACTTTAAATGGCGATTTTTCGGCAAAGGTTAAAAAACTCAATAAGGTTACCCAAAGTTTAATTAACCCTAAAAAAAGTTTTGCCGAACGGAACATTAAATGGTTAATCTGGGTGGCATCCGTTCTACTCATTGGTGCTATCGGCTTTTCTTTGTGGAATACGGAACCAGAATTTCAAGCATTTTTAATTAATATCGATCCATTATTCTATTGGTTTTTAGGTGCTGGATTTGTATTTGCCTTAATTGATGGCGCAATTGGAATGTCGTACGGTGTTACCACAGCATCTTTTTCGTTAGCGATGGGTTTACCACCGGCATCGGCAAGTATGGCCATTCACATTTCTGAAGTAATGAGTAATGGTATTGCAGGCTGGATGCACTACCGTATGGGTAACGTAAACTGGAAACTATTCAAAATTTTAATTATCCCTGCCATTATCGGGGCAGTTTTAGGGGCTTATATTCTGTCGTCATTAGAACATTACAGTGCTTACGTTAAACCGGTTGTTGCTGTTTATACCTTAGTTTTAGGGGCAATTATTTTAATGAAAGCCTTTAATATTAAAAGAAAAAAAGCACAGGATAAAATTAAGAAAATTGGCTTGTTAGGCTTTGTAGGCGGTTTTATCGATGCGGCCTTTGGTGGTGGCTGGGGTTCAATCGTATTGTCGAGTTTAATTGCAGGCGGCAGGCACCCATTATTTTCATTGGGTACGGTAAAAATAAGCCGCTTTTTTATTGCCACGCTGAGTTCGCTTACCTTTTTTACCATGTTAGGTGGCAAACACTGGGAAGCTGTTTTGGGCTTGATTATTGGTAGCGCAATTGCATCGCCAATCGCCGCAAAAGTATCGAACAAAATTTCGGCAAAAACGATTATGGTTGCTGTAGGGATTATTGTGATGATTGTAAGCTTGCGCAGTGTGATTATGTTTATTTTAAAATTAATTTAGTGATGGAGAACCTAGAGGAGATCAAAGCAGAACTGGCAGGTTTAAGTACAATTGATAAACTGAAATTTTTGGCAGCTAAATATGCCGACCGTATTATATTTTCGACCAGTTTTGGTTGGGAAGATCAGGCGATTACACATTTAATTTTTGCCAATAATATTCCGATTAAGGTTTTTACTTTAGAAACCGGACGTTTGTTCCCGGAAACGTATTACGTTTGGAACCGAACCTTAGAAATTTATAATAAACCCATTTATGCCTATTATCCGCAAAACGAGCTGTTGCAGGATATGGTAAATACAAAAGGCCCGAGTAGTTTTTACGAATCGGTAGAAAACAGAAAAGAATGCTGTTATATCCGTAAAATCGAACCTTTAAAAAGAGCATTAAAAGGTAATGAAATCTGGGTAACCGGAATCAGGGCCGATCAAAGTGCCAATCGTGAAGATATGCACGATTTAGAATGGGACGAAGGAAACCAACTGGTTAAATTTCATCCTATCTTCGATTGGACTTTAGATGATGTGAAAGCCTACATTAAAGAAAACAACATTGTTTACAATACCCTGCATGATAAAGGTTTCCCTAGTATCGGTTGTGCCCCATGTACCAGAGCAGTACAGCCAGGCGAAGATTTTAGGGCCGGAAGATGGTGGTGGGAAGACCAGAGTAAAAAAGAATGCGGTTTGCACGCTACTTAAGGTATAAGGCGGAGGGCTAAAAGGTGGAAGGTTTATACTCCTTACTCGACGAAACGTTGGAATATTTCAACGTTCAAACCTTTCAACTTTACAACAATTTTAACAACAACAACAACACAACAAATATAACAAGTTGAATAATGAAGCCATTTAGCATTTAATCATTCAACATTTAAACATTCCAACATTTGCAATGAGTACATATAATTTCGATTATTTAGATGAACTAGAGGCCGAAGCCATTCACATTTTACGTGAAGTAGCGGGTCAGTTTGAAAAGCCAGCCTTATTATTTTCGGGTGGAAAAGATTCAATTACTTTGGTTCGTTTGGCAGAAAAAGCTTTCCGTCCGGGGAAATTTCCTTTTCCTTTAGTCCATATTGATACAGGCCATAATTTTGAAGAAACCATTACTTACCGCGATCAGATGGTAGAGCGGATTGGTGAAAAATTAATCATCGGATCTGTGCAGGAATCAATAGATCAGGGTAAAGTGGTAGAGCAAACTGGTAAAAATGCCAGTAGAAATGCTTTGCAGACGGTAACCTTACTCGATACCATCGCGAAATACCAGTTCGATGCCTGCATCGGTGGTGCACGCAGAGATGAGGAAAAAGCAAGGGCAAAAGAACGTATTTTCTCTGTTCGTGATGAATTTGGCCAATGGGATCCAAAACGTCAGCGTCCTGAACTTTGGAACATTTACAACGGTAAAATCCACAAAGGAGAAAACATCCGAGTATTCCCGATCAGTAACTGGACAGAATTAGATGTTTGGAATTATATCCGCAGAGAGAAAATAGATTTGCCAAGTATTTATTTCTCACACGAACGCGATTGTATCACCAGAAACGGACAGTTGATGGCCGCTTCGCCATTTTTAAATATGGATGATGAAGATGTGGTAGAACGCAAACAGGTTCGTTTCCGTACCGTGGGCGATATGTCTTGTACCGCTGCAGTAGAATCGGATGCCACTTTGATTGATGATATTATTTCTGAAATCAGCGCTTCTAAAATTTCAGAGCGTGGTGCCCGTATGGATGATAAAGTTTCTGAAGCCGCAATGGAAGACAGAAAAAAAGGGGGATATTTTTAGTCCAGAGTCCTAAGTCAATAGTCTTTAGTCTGTGGCTCATCATTTAGGCCATCAACTAAAAAACTATTAACCATCAACCAAAACATTAAAATATTTCAACATTAAAACATTTCAACAATCGTGAACATATTAAAATTTTTCACAGCAGGCAGTGTAGATGATGGTAAAAGTACCTTAATCGGCCGTTTGTTATACGATACAGATTCTATTTTGGCCGATCAGTTAGAAGCTTTACAGAGCTCTAACCGCAAAAATGATGACGGCACAATAGATTTAGCCATTTTAACCGATGGTTTAAGGGCAGAGCGCGAGCAGGGCATTACCATTGATGTAGCCTATAAGTACTTTCAGACCGAAAAACGCAAATTTATTATTGCCGATACTCCTGGTCATATTCAATATACAAGAAACATGGTTACAGGCGCTTCTACAGCCAACCTCGCCATTATCTTAATCGATGCCCGTAACGGCGTGGTAGAACAAACCATCCGTCACTCCTATATTGTTTCCCTATTGGGTATTAAACATGTAGTGGTTTGTATCAACAAAATGGATATGGTTGATTATAGCGAGACCGTTTATAGCGCAATTATAGAAAAGTACAAGGTTTTGGCACAGCAGTTAAAGCTGGCTGATGTAACCTACATTCCGGTTAGTGCCTTAAAAGGCGATAACATCGTGCAAAATTCAGGTAATATGGATTGGTATGAAGGAGAGAGTTTGTTACACTTCTTAGAAAAAGTTGATACCGATAACTTAGATAAATCGCAATTGGCCCGTATGCCTGTACAGTGGGTGGTGCGTCCGCAAACTGAAGAATTACACGATTACCGCGGTTATGCAGGTAGGGTATTAAGCGGAACCTTTAACTTAAATGACAAGGTTACGGTATTGCCTAGTGGTGCGAGCTCTACAGTGGAGAAGATTGAATTTTTTGATCAAACCCCAGATGCCGCTCATGCTGGCCAATCGGTAATTATCCACCTAAAAGATGATGTAGACATTAGCCGTGGCGATACCATTGTAAATGCTTCGGCTTTACCACAGGAATCGAAGCTGATTGAAGCAGATCTTTGCTGGATGGATGGCCGTGCATTAGATACCTCTATCATGTACAATATTCAGCATAACAGTAAAATTACCCGCTGTAAAATCAGTGAAATTTTGCATAAGGTTGATATCAATACCCTTGAAAAACATGCTGCTGATGAATTTAAATTGAATGATATTGGTCGTGTGATTATTAAAACTGCTGATGCTTTGGCCTTCGATTTATATGATGATAACCGGGCAAATGGTTCAGCCATTTTGGTAGATACGCGTACGAACTTAACCGTTGGTGCTTTAATGTTCAGGGCAGCAGTAGAGTAGAAAAGTAGGGAATGTAAAATGGAAGATGTGGGATGGAAAATGATCAATAACCAATTTTCAATCCTCAATGGCTGTAGCTTTATCGCATATCGCTAAAATCTTGATATTTTTAATTCCTTAATGCTAGAAGAACGGATGATATAAGCGGTGAGATGGAAATGATGAATATTTTATTTCAACTCATTGATCCTAAATCCTATGTGTGATGGAAGATATAATCCAGTAGAACCACAACCAAATATAATAATGAAGACTTTAGGTTTTTAATCTAAAGGGAAAGCAATTTCAGCGGGGCACCATCAGGCAGCCCCGTTTTTCGTTTACACGCTTTTTAAATATTTTAAATTTAAGCCCTTTAATTTTTTTTATATCTTAGTTTAAATCCCTCAGATAATTTTCCGAATAAACCTAAAACTATGCACGCTGGAAAGAAATACACCTTTTTCGAATTTATTGTATGGACCCGACGAGATATTTATCGTTTAACCATTCTCGCCATTATTCCAACTGTTCTTTATCATTTCTGTAAGTTCACATTTCTTTCCATTTCCTGGGTCCCGGTGGCACTTTTAGGTACTGCTGTTTCCTTTATCATAAGTTTTAAAATAATGCCAGTTACGCACGTCTTTGGGAAGCCAGGCAGATTTATGGTGGAATTATCAATGCGAGTCGTGCTTTTGGGGTCATGGTACGCGATTACCTGGCCAATCAGGATAAAAAGGCAGACATTCAGGTTATTTTTTACCGCCATTTCGCCTGGTTAACCGCCCTTCGGTTTCAGTTAAGAGAGCCGAGGGCCTGGGAAAACTCGAACGATCCCCGTAATATAGAATATGCCAGACTATATCATGTTTCCGAAAAAACGGAGAAGTTAGAAGATATCTTATCGAAATATCTTTCAACAGATGAGTTGAAATACATTTTAACCAAGAAAAATAAATCTACTCAGTTAATGGCTTTACAATCTCGCCATATCAATAAATTGGCTGCTGCAGGGAACTTATCCGACTTGCAACTACAATCTTTGCAAAGTTCGGTTACCAGTTTTTACGATAACCAGGGCAAAGCCGAAAGAATTAAAAATTTCCCTTACCCACGCCACTTTTCATCAATAGCAACCATTATGTTAAACTTATTTGTGTTTTTAGTGCCATATGGCTTATTAAACGAGTTTAACAAACTGGGGAATGGTACTTTGATTGAGGGTTATTCTATTTGGTTAAATATTCCATTCGCCATTTTACTCACCTGGGTGTTTAACTCGCTGGATATTGTTGGCGAAAGTTCTACCAACCCTTTTGAAGGAAGTGCCAATGATGTGCCAATTAGCAATATCTCGCGGACAATAGAAATCGATATGAGGGATATGCTTGATGAAACAGATCTGCCGCCGGTACTAACACCCGAAAATAGTATTCTGATGTAAATTTGCATTATGGAAATGATGGGAAATAGTCATCGTATTTGTATATTGAAGTAGAAAACAATAAACGACAAATACCATGAAAAGAAATATCCTTTACCTTGCCCTGGCAGCAATCCCTTTTGCGTATGCCTGTACCCAAAATAATAAAACAGCCACTGGCGCTAAAACCAAAACCGATTCTTTGGTTACTGAGAACTGTTATGCTGCGGCCTTTGAAAAAGACAGTGCTGCCATGAATGTTAAAATATTGGCCTCTGGTAAAGTTACAGGCTCATTATTGATTAACTACGGAGAGAAACCCCATAACAATGGCACCATTGATGGAAAATTTAATGGCGATACTTTATTGGTCGATTACCGCTTTAAAACCGGTGAAGATACGGTAAGCGTTTATACCAATCCATTGGCATTTTTAAAGAAAGATGGAAAACTCATTATGGGCATAGGGCAAATTGAAACCACGCTCGGAAGGTCGTATTTTGTTAAAGATAAACCTATTAATTTCGAAGCCGGTAAATTTATTTTTCAAGGTGTAGATTGTAAGTAAATTTAATTCTGAGCTAAAATGAAAGCTAATGGTCTTAGCGTCTCGCTAAGACCATGTTCATTTTACTATGTTTGTTTTTGCCACGGAGGCACAGAAAACACGGAATCTCCAATCAGTTGGTCGTCCTGAGCGGAGCCGAAGGATCTTTGAAGTAGCTCTCATGTGTCAGCATAAAGATTATCCATGCTACTGGTCTTAGCGTCTCGCTAAGACCATGTTCATTTTACTATGTTTGTTTTTGCCACGGAGGCACAGAAAATACGGAATCTCCAATCAGTTGGTCGTCCTGAGCGGAGTCGAAGGATCTTTTGAAATAGATCTTCTGTGTCAGAATAAAGATTCTTCATCGCCGCTACTGGTCTTAGCGTCTCGCTAAGACCATGTCCGTTCGTTTTTATTGTGTTTGTTTTTGCCACGGAGGCACAGAAAACACGGAATCTCCAATTAGTTGGTCATCCTGAGCGAAGTCAAAGGATCTTTGAAGTAGATCTTATGTGTCAGAATAAGGATTCTTCATCGCGTTCAGAAATATAAGTTCCTCATTAACAGTTAAAATCATCAAAATCGACACCTGCTAAAAAATTAAATGAAAATATTTTAAAATAAATTACTACTATTCCCATAGACTTTATATATTTGTATAATTAACAAACGTATAACGAGCTTAAATTATCTGTTATGATTTTGAATAAAGTAGAAAAAGCGAACATTGAACCAAGAATTACTTTAATAGGTGCAGGTCCTGGCGATCCGGATTTATTTAGTTTAAAAGGTGTTAAAGCATTAAAAACAGCTGATGTTGTTTTGTATGATGCAAATGTGAACGAAGCTTTATTATGTCATGCACCAGATGGTATTCCAAAAGTTTACGTGGGTAAACGTTCAGATGATGAATCGTTTTCGCAGGATGCAGTTAACAAACTGATTGTTGATTATGCTTTAAACTACGGTCACGTGGTACGTTTAAAAAGCGGCGATCCGTTTTTCTTCGCCAAAGGATACGAAGAAATAGATGCTGCAGAATCGTACAGTATCCCTACTGAAATTATTCCGGGTATTTCGAGTGCAACGGGTGCGCCAAGTTTGCAAAAGATCCCAATGATTTATAAAGATTTGAGCGAAAGTTTTTGGGCAGTAACCGGAACAAACTCAAAAGGAGAAATTTCTGAAGATTTATATATCGCAGCAAAAACCAAAGCGACTATTGTGGTATTAAACGGAATTGAAAAAGTAAAAGAAATTGCAGCCATATTCCAGGCAGAAAATAAAAATCTTTTGCCAGTAGCAGTCATTCAAAATGGTTCTACCTCAGAAGAAAAAATTGCAGTTGGCATTGTTGATACCATTGCTGAGATTGTTGAAGATAAAAGAATAACCGCACCAGCTTTATTGGTTTTTGGAGATGTAGTTTCCTTACACCCGCAATTTCAGCCGATCCGCGATTTCTACGAAATTATCGCCGAAGAATATTAAGATATTTTTTAAACCAAAAATATATTTGTTTTGTTGTTAAAACCGCTTAAGGATTTAAGCGGTTTTTTTGCGTTTGGTAGAGTCGCTGTTGATGTCAAAAAATCCAGGTATAGATAACTCTTATTAACCGCATAATCTGTTCTACTTTAAGATGGATGGCCTTGCCGAAAGGGTTAAATGAGCCATATATAGGGTATTTAACAGTTTAAAACGATTAACTAAAAATTTAATTATCATTATTTGCAAAATTCAAAACAATTAGTAACTTACTTAGGTTATCTAGACCAAATATTTGATGGAAATTATACATATAAGTGCTGAGTGTTACCCTGCAGCAAAAGTTGGAGGTTTAGCCGATGTAGTAGGAGCCTTACCAAAGTACCAAAATAAATTAGGCCACATTGCCAAGGTGGTAATACCAGCTTACGATACAAAATTTATCCGTGAAAGTGAATTTGAAGTGACTTATGATGCCTGGGCAAATTACGGAAACAATCATTTTCAATACCGCATATTAAAAGAAAAAACCAATAAACTTGGTTTCGATTTATACATTGTTCATATCCAGGGTTTAACGGATCGCCCGGGCGTATATGGATATCACGATGATACAGAAAGATTTGTCGCTTTCCAGATTGCCACACTCGATTGGATTGTACAATGGGAACATCGTCCGGATGTCATTCATTGTCACGATCACCATACAGGTTTAATTCCTTTTATGGTTTCAAATTGCGTAAAATATAAGCCAATAAGTGGCATTCCGACAGTTTTAACCATTCACAATGCACAATATCAGGGTCAGTTTGGCTGGGATAAATTATACTATATACCAGCATTCGATTTATGGAAAGGTGGTTTACTGGGCTGGGAAGATGCCATTAACCCTTTAGCATCGGCCATTAAATGTGCCTGGAGGGTAACCACCGTATCGCCAAGTTACCTGGATGAGATGATGAACAATGCACGTGGATTGGAAAGTTTGTTAAGGCAGGAGCGATGGAAATCATTAGGAATATTAAATGGAATCGATAGCGAGGTTTGGAATCCGGAAACCGATCCGATGCTGAGTAAAGGTTATAATTTAAAAACAGTTGAAGCAGGCAAACTGGCAAACAAAACAGCACTCTGTGATGTTTTTCAATTGGATGCGTCTAAACCCCTGTTTACTTTTATCGGCAGGTTAGTTGATGAAAAAGGAGCCGATTTATTGCCCGATATTTTTTATACCGCTTTACAACAACATGGTGATAACATCAATGTTCTGGTGTTGGGATCAGGAGACAATTGGGTGGAAGGCCGGTTAAATCAATTGAAAGATATTTTTACAGGTAAATACAATGCTTATATTGGCTACAACGAACAGGTTTCGCACGAGATGTATGCTGGAGCAGATTTTCTGATTATGCCATCACGGGTTGAACCTTGTGGTTTAAATCAGCTTTATGCATTAAGGTATGGAACGGTTCCTATTGTGCGCCGTATTGGAGGATTGAAAGATACAGTCATTGATATAGGCGATAAGGGCTTTGGGATTTGCCACGATCAAACCAGTATTTGGGATGTTACCCACGCCATTAACCGTGCTGTTGAATTATATAATGATAAAAAAGCTTTTAAAGCAGTTAGAAAAACAATGATGAAAATAGACCATTCGTGGGATAAGGCAGCATTGAATTATATTGAATTATATCAAATATTAAAATAAGCTTAAACTATGACCGACAAAGTTTTAGGCGTTATCCTTGGCGGTGGCCAGGGCTCTAGATTATCGCCACTAACACAAACACGTTCTAAACCGGCAGTTCCGATTGCTGGTAAATACAGATTGGTAGACATCCCGATTTCAAACTGCCTGAATTCTGGTATTCATCGAATGTTTGTGTTAACCCAGTTTAATTCAGCATCCCTAAACAAACACATTAAAAACACGTATCACTTTAGCCATTTTAGTACGGCCTTTGTTGATATTTTGGCGGCTGAACAAACTGTACAAAACTCAGGTTGGTTTCAGGGTACAGCAGATGCAGTCCGTCAGTGTATGCATCACATTGTTTCGCACGAGTTCGATTACATCTTAATCTTATCGGGCGATCAGTTGTATCAGATGGACTTTAAAGATATGATCGAAAAACATATCGAAGCCAATGCAGAAATTACTATTGCAACTATTCCGGTGACGGCAAAAGATGCAACTGATTTTGGTATTTTAAAGGCTGATGATGAAAACATGATCACTTCTTTTATCGAAAAACCTAAAACGGGTTTAGAAGATTGGATTTCGGATACCGGTGAAGAAATGCAGGGCGAGGGACGTAATTTCTTAGCTTCGATGGGTATTTACGTATTCAACCGCGAGTACCTGATCAATATCTTAAATGAGAACGAAGAGGAGAAAGATTTTGGTAAAGAAATTTTGCCTAGAGCAATTTCTCAGAGCAGGGTTTTAAGCTATCAGTACGAAGGTTACTGGACTGATATTGGAAATATTTCATCTTTCTTTGAGGCCAATTTAGGCTTAACGGATGAAATTCCTAAATTTAATATGTTCGATAGTAACCATGCTATTTTTACAAGAGCGAGGATGTTACCGCCATCGAAAATTTCGGGTACCACTTTGGATAAAACCATTATTGCCGAGGGCTGTATTATTCAGGCCAGTAAAGTAGAACATGCGGTTTTAGGGATCAGATCAAGAATTGGAAAAGATACCGTAATTACCAATGCCTACATAATGGGTAGCGATCGGTACCAAACACTGGAAGAAATTCAGGATGAAACCAGTAAAGGGCATTCATTAATCGGTATCGGAGACCGCTGTCATATTAACAACGCGATTATCGATAAAAACTGTCGCATCGGGAACGATGTAAAAATTAATGGCGGCGACCATTTAGAAGATGGCGACTTCGAACTTTATGCCGTTAAAGATGGCATAGTGGTCATTAAAAAAGGAGCAGTAGTGCCTAGCGGTACTGTGATTTAAAATAATCATTATTCATTAACCAGAAGCCAGTCGCGATTTCGTGGCTGGCTTTTTATTTGGACGAACCCTTGTTTATAAACCTGATAAAGCGGAAAGCCCGGAGCGAGGAACGAGTGAGGACTCTGATAAATTTTTAGTTTTATTTGGAAGGCATTTGCAGTAAGTCTTTTTAATGTTGGCCCCGCTTTTCATTACTTCCGATGAAAAATCGAAATCATTTCAATCGGCCTTATTGAAATAGGCCTGTGCTAATTAAAAATGTATCAGAACCCTTGTTTATAAACCTGATAAAGCGGAAAGCCCGGAGCGAGGAACGAGTGAGGACTTGAAGCGATTGCAGGGCTGGAGTAAGCGATTGAAACAGAACCCTCCATTTCCAAAAACGAATAAATACCTCATTATTTTAGCACAGATTTTATAAGTTTTTAAAGCCTGTAAAAGCTTTTTTAAAATTTTCTCTCTAACATTTTCCTAATCGGCTTGTTACTAAAATAAACAAAATTATAGTCTATGGCCGAAAAGCATCTTTATCAAACCGGAATTATAGGAAATTGCGCTTTCATTGCACACGTAAATAAAAACACCGATATATCCTGGCTTTGCTGGCCCCGCTTCGATAGCCCTTTTGTATTTGGCAGTTTATTGGATGAGAAAAAGGGAGGTGAATTTTCAATCTTGCCACAAGGCGAATTCACTTCTCATCAATATTATATCGAGAACACCAATGTGTTAAGAACAGAGATTACTGCCGAAGATGGAAAATACCGGATTACAGATTTTGCACCCCGTTTTCATCTATACGATCGTTATTTTAAACCGCTCATGTTCATCAGAAAAATCGAACCTTTGGAAGGGAGCCCGCGCATTACCATCAAGTGCAAGCCTGTGTGCGATTATGGAAAAGGTAAAATGAAATCGAGCAGGGGCAGTAATCACATTGATTATCTGGGTTGTGACGAAAATATCCGTTTAAGTACGAATGTATCGCTTACCTATATTTTTGACGAGAAAGCATTTGTACTGAATGAGGCTAAATATCTCATCATGACGTATGGCCAAAATCTGGAAGCTCCTGTAGTAAGTACTGCTGAAAATTTTTTGCGTGAAACGATAGCTTATTGGCGGTTATGGATTAAACATTCGTCCATTGCAGGTTTTTACCAGCCTTTTGTTATCCGTTCGGCCCTGGTGCTTAAAATCCACCAATATGAAGACACTGGCGCAATTATAGCTGCAAGTACAACCAGTTTACCAGAATCACCGGGTAGTACCCGAAACTGGGATTACCGGTATTGCTGGCTGCGCGATTCTCACTATGTATTAACTTCGTTAAACCATATTGGCCATTTTGAAGAAATGGAGCGGTATTTTAATTACCTGTCTGATATTTCGCACGCGGAGGATATACGTTACCAACCCCTGTATGGCATTGCGGGTGAAAGGGAAATTACCGAACGTACATTAGACCATTTGACAGGATACAAGGGCGAACAGCCCATTAGGGTAGGGAACCAGGCCTATGAACATATTCAGAATGATATTTATGGTCAGGTTTTAATTTCGATGTTACCACTCTATACCGACCACCGTTTTGTTTTTTCAGAACGTAGCGATTCGGTAAGGTGGATTGAAAGTGTGCTTTCTAAAATTGAACGGACAATTGATGAAAAGGATGCCGGAATCTGGGAATTCAGAAATATTGCCAATGTACATTGTTACAGTAATTTATTTCAATGGGCAGGCGCACAGGCTGCTTTAAAAATGGCCAAAACAATTGGTAATGATGATTTTGAGAAACGCGCGCAGGTTTTAATTGATAAAGCTGCTGCACACATAGAAGCCTGTTACGATCCGGAACGAAAAGTGTATACCAACGCTGTAGGAAGCCCGCATTTAGATGCCAGCACCTTACAATTGATCATGATGAATTATTTGGATCCTGCATCAGACCGGGCAAAGGATCATTTAATAGCTTTAGAAAAAGAACTGAAAACGGAAGATGGACTATTTTACCGTTATTTACATGCTGATGATTTTGGTAAACCAAAAACCACATTTTTAATTTGTGCCTTTTGGTATGTGGAAGCTTTGGCATGCGTTGGCCGAACCGATGAAGCGATAAAAGAATTCGAAAACATTATTAAATATTGTAACCACCTTCTTTTATTCAGTGAGGATGTTGATGCTAAAACGGGTAGCCAGTGGGGTAATTTCCCGCAAGCTTATAGCCATGTGGGATTAATGAATGCGGCTTATCGCATTGCAATTAAACTGGATAGGCCGATATTTTTGTAAGGCAGTAAGTGGATTGCAAATCCACATTTCAAGAGTCGGGATTGCAAATCCCGACTAACTTAAAAATATCGTCATCTCGACTGGAACACAGTGAAATGGAGAGATCTATATAGTTAGATTTCCCGATTACGCTGCATTCCGCTCGAAATGACGATTCCTATTGAGAAAATGTTTTTACTTAATTGATGTCATTCCCGTGTATCCGGGAATCTTAGAGCAATAAGCATAACGTCATCCCCAATCGAGTTGGGGATGACGTTT
This sequence comes from Sphingobacteriaceae bacterium GW460-11-11-14-LB5, assembly GCA_002151545.1. Lineage (NCBI taxonomy): Bacteria > Pseudomonadati > Bacteroidota > Sphingobacteriia > Sphingobacteriales > Sphingobacteriaceae > Sphingobacteriaceae bacterium GW460-11-11-14-LB5. Next base: position 1,001,767 of record CP021237.1, read on the forward strand.
ACGCTAAAATTTAACTCCTTCCCACAAACTCTTCTTTTACTAAACTCCAGAGCAGTTTTCGCACTTCTTTAAAATCATTTAGGTAATACTTGGCTTCTGAAATGTTATTGCCAACTTTAATGGTAAAAGCATCATCTGGCAATGCCCTAAAAATATCTTCATCGGTATGGTCATCGCCAAGCGCCAAAATAAAATCAGGTTTTTTATTGTACAACCAATTTAAGGCTGCTTTGCCTTTGTTAACCTCCATGTTTTTAAACTCGATTACCTTATTGCCTGGCATGAGTTGCAGGCCTTTATCTGCAGCCAAAATTTTCATATGGCTGATAATTTCATTGGCCCTTAAATCGCCAAGTCCTTCTTCTGCTTTCCGGTAATGCCAAACCAATGAGTAACTTTTTTCTTCGATAAACGATCCCGGCGTACGGTCGGTATAAGTTTCCAATAGCGTTTTGATTTCCTGTTTCCACTGATCGGTTAACAGTGGCAGGCTGTTCCATTTATCTTCGAACGATTTTTGCCAGGCTCCATGCTCCGCAATCAAATCTACCTTTAGGTGCCCAAACCACTTTTCAAGCGTTTCATTTCTTCTGCCACTAATAATTACAACTTTATTGGCCTTATCAAGCGTTAGGTTCTCAATTAAATCGTATAATTCTGCATCTGGCGAAGCATCGTCAATATTTCCCGTAAAATCTACCAGTGTGCCATCATAATCTAAAAATAGTACACGATCTTGGGTTTTTGCATATTGGCTTGCAATTACTTCGTTAATGGCATTTACGGCATGTTTTGTTAATAAGGATTTTTGAGAATCTTTCACTTCGTTTAATCTTAAAATAAAATTGTTCACCCAATGTTTAACATTGAATTTTTCTACAATTGCACGCATGGCTTTCATACGTTGTTTTTGTTCTGCTAAAGGCATTTTAAGCGCAGTTACAATGGCTTCCATAATGTCGCCGAGGTTATTCGGATTAACAATAACTGCATCTGTTAACTCCTTGGATGCACCGGCCATTTCGCTTAAAATCAACACCCCGTCATTATTGTTCCGGCTGGCCACATATTCTTTACTAACCAGATTCATTCCATCGCGCATAGGCGTAACCAAACAGATATCTGCTGTGGAGTAAAGGGCCGATAACACTTCAATAGGGAAGGAGCGGTAAAAATAATTTACCGGAATCCAGTTCATTGAACGGTACCTGGCATTTAAATTTCCAACAAACTGATCAATCTGATCTCTTAATTCACTGTATTTTGGTACGGTATCCCTCGAAGGAACCACAATCATAAAAAGTTCGATTTTGCCAATATATTCGGGATGGTGCTGGAGCAGTAATTCTAAAGCTTTTAACCTTTCCAGTATGCCTTTGCTATAATCGAGCCGATCGATAGACAAGATTACTTTCGTATGTTCCTTACCTGATCTGAAATAGGCAATCTCTTTTTGTACTTCCTCCGTTGCGGTTAAACCTGAAAACTTATTATAATCGATTCCCATTGGGAAAGCTTCCACTACAATTTGTCGTTCGTTGCTGCTGAGTATGTTTGATGAGGAATTTACCGGAAGTAAACGTGTTGCGGTACTGATAAAGTGGCGAACATCATCAAAAGTATGGAAACCGATTAAATCGGCACCGATAAGCCCGTTTAAGAGCTCTTCACGCCAGGGAATCAACCTGAATATTTCGTATGACGGAAAGGGTATATGCTGGAAAAAACCAATGGTGGCATTAGGAAGTTTTTCTCTTAATATGCCTGGGAGAAGGAGTAACTGGTAGTCCTGGATCCAGACTTTATCTTTTCTGTTCAGCACCTGCATCGCGCTTTTTGCAAATTTCTCATTAACCGATCGATAGCAGTCCCAGTAGTTTTGTTCGTAATGTGCGTAAGTAACGAGGTAATGAAATACGGGCCATAATATTTCGTTCGAAAAGCCTTCGTAATATAAATTGATTTCGTTTTGAGTAAGGAAAACCGGGTAGAGGTTTAGTTCGGCAAGTTTTTGTGTAACTTCTTCCTGACGTTCTTCTGGTACTTCAATTCCTGGCCAGCCGATCCAGATGGAATTTCCTGATTTATAAACGTCTCCTAGTCCGGTAGCAAGGCCGCCTTCACTCGGAATAAACGTGTATTCGTCGTTTTCTTCAATGATTTTAACGGGTAGTCTGTTCGATATTATAACTGTCTTCATGCTTGTATTTGATGTATCCACATCATTAAAAGCATATCAAACTGGTTTTGTTTGATATTTTAACTCAAAAAAACATTCAAATGATTAAACATAATTAAATACCAACGAAAAAGTAGTGCCATTATCGGGTATTGAAATAACTTCTATACTGCCCCTGTGCATTTTCATAATATTACGGCTAATGGTTAAGCCTATTCCTGAACCATTTTTTCTGGTGGTGTAAAATGGGACAAATATCTTTTCGAGATCACCGGCATCGATACCCTTTCCGTTATCGCTCACATCAATATACAATTTGGTGTTTTCTAAGCGATAATTTACATTGATGTGTGGGTGTTCGCTGTTTTCTACAGCATAAATACTGTTGGTAATCAGGTTAATCAGCACTTGTTCAATTAATTTTAAATCGAGCTGAATGGTGATTTTTGAAGAAGTTTGCTCCACATCCAATACCACATTTTTAACTTTTGCAAAAGGCTGCATTAATACTTTAATGTGTTTCAGTATTTCGCCAATGGTATGCGATTCGAGGTTTGGGGTAGGCAACTCAGCAATCAATCGATAGTCTTTCACAAAATCCAATAAGCCCGATGATCTACGCTGGATGGTTTGCAAAGCTGTTTTTAAATCATCCATTTCATCTTCGGTGAGCATTTTTTTATCACTTACCATTTTGTTTATGGTGTCAGACAGTGAACTGATCGGCGTGATCGAATTTAAGATCTCATGAGAAATTACGCCAATTAATCTATTCCACGCTTCTGTTTCTTTTTGCTCAATTTCATCTTTAATGTTTTGAAAACTGATGATGGTATAATTGTTTCCGTAAAGGTTTAAAGGGATCACTTCGGTTGATAATTGAATCAGTTTATCCTGGATTTTTAACTCCAAAAATCTTTTTCCTCCTGAAGAAATCTGTTCAACCTCGTTAGAAAAACTGGGCAGGTGCTCCTTTAACCGGTGCCAATATTTATAAGCAGGAACACCTAAAAGACTGGATGCTGCCTGGTTAAAAAACGCAATCTCTTCTTTCTCCTGCTCTGTATTATTGACCACAATTACACCCACAGGAACTTGTTCCAGAATGGTTTTGATCAGTTGAAAAATAGCTTCCTGTTCCAGCCGGATTTGTTTGTGGACCTGTAAAATATCGCTGAATGATTCGTATAATTCAGGGAAACTTCCTTTAGTTGCTTTGTTTTTGAAGTTTAGGGTATGATCTCTTGTTTTAACGGCTAAGATAAAACGGTTAATATCTGAGCGGATTTGATTGATGTAATAGTAAAGTGAAATGATGGTTCCCAACAAAATCAATGCAACACCTGTTATCGTAAACCAGAGCTGCGTGTTTTTAATCAGGTAAAATAAGAGGTAGCCGAGCAGATTGATGATCAGCAGGCGAACTATTAAACGAAAAGTAAAACGTTGGTAAAACATCATTAAGGTTTAGGGTTTAAGGTCTAGGGTTTAGGGTTTTGTTCGGCGATTAACCTTACGCCTTAAACCTTACACCATACACCTCTTTTAAATTCCAAATTTCTCAATTCTCCTGTACAGTGCAGCACGGGTTAAGCCAAGTTCTGCTGCGGCTTTTGATATATTTCCTTTGTGTTTATCAATTGCTTTTTGCACCATCATTTTTTCCATATCCTCCAGTGCCATCTCGTCTGGTATGGTGTTGTTTTGTGCGTAGCGCTGCGGACTCAACTGCAAATCTTCTTCTGCAATATCTGCACCATCGCTCATAATAACGGCTCTTTCTAAAACGTGTTGTAACTCGCGGACATTGCCCGGCCATTTATATTGTAAAAGTGCTTGCTGGGCTTTATTGCTCAGCTTACGGATGTCTTTGTGATACTTAGCGCTAAAAACCTGCATAAAATGATTGGCTAAAAGTAAAATATCTGTTCCACGTTTACGCAAAGCTGGTAATAAAAGTTCAACTGTGTTAATGCGGAAAAGTAAATCCTGCCTGAAGGTATTTTTAGCTACCATTTCATTCAAAGGCATATTGGTGGCCGTTATTAAGCGAACATTTACCTTACGTTCTTTGCTTTCTCCTAAACGGGTTACCGTCCGGTTTTGCAAAACGCTTAACAGTTTAGCCTGAAGCGGTAATGTTAAATTTCCAATCTCGTCTAAAAATATCGTTCCGCCATCGGCCAGCTCAAAGCGGCCGGGTTTATCTTCTTTGGCATCGGTAAAAGCACCTTTCGCATAGCCGAATAACTCACTTTCAAATAAATTTTCATTTAAAGAACCCAAATCCACATGCATAAAAACCTGGTTTTTCCTTTGCGAGTTACCATGGATTTCATAAGCGAAAACTTGTTTCCCCGTTCCGTTTTCACCCAGAATAAGCACATTAGCGTCCGTAGGGGCCACTTTTAAAAGCGTATTTTGCAATTGTTTTATTTCATCTGCCTGCCCCACAATGTTCTCGAAACCCCGGGTAAGGTCTTTTTGGAGCGATGAATGTATTTTTTCTAGTTTCTTTACCTTTTTGGTCGACTCGCGAAGTTTAGATGCCGATGAAATAGTGGCAAACAGCTTTTCATTTTCCCAGGGTTTTAGAATAAAATCGGTAGCTCCTTTTTTAATCGCCTTTACGGCCAGTTCAACATTCCCAAAAGCAGTCATTAGTATGACTACATAATCTTTATCAATCGATAAAATATGTTCCAGCCAATAAAGGCCTTCTCTACCATCACTGGCACCTTTTTGGTAGTTCATATCCAGCAGGATGATATCAATTTCATTTTTGCTCAATAAAACATTGATCTCTTTAGGCGATTTACATGTAATTACTTGCTTTACCTGCTGCTTTAAAAACAAACGGGCACTAAGCAGGATATCGTCGTCATCATCGATAATTAAAACTGTGGCGTCAAGCATAACCTCTACCTATTAAAAGTTCGTATATATTTATTCTTTTTTGCTGTCCCTCTACAGCTTCGAATTGGCACCATGAAATAACTTATTCTTATAATCATCCATATCTGATAGATTAACTTAACCTATTAAAGATAATGTTTTATGCTTTTTATGTTACAACATAGAGGGGCAAACCTGTTTTCTCCTCCCTGCCCCCTCTCCTCCAGGAGAGGGGATAAAGGGCTGAGGCAAAAGTAATAAAACTGTCCGCTCCCGCACATCAACTGTCCGATAATGAACATGTAAAAAATAAATCTACTATTAATCTATTGATTATTAATGTTTTAAATGTGTTTGGTTCTTTTGGCACAAGCTTGGTTATTAGTGAAACCAAACAGTACAACCGAACACATGGATAAGAAAATAGAGAAAAAAAGATTTAGCACTAAAAGCCTTTTAATTATAGGTGGAGCAATTGCTTTTGTAGCGGTTGTAATTTATGGCTATACTTTGTCCCTCAAAAAAGTTTACAGTGCAGATGCCGATAAATTAACCATCAGTAAAGTTGAATATGGCGATTTTGAAGATGTCGTGTTATTAAATGCCAGTGTAGTTCCTTTAACTTCGGTAATTGTAAGTTCATCGGAAGGTGGAACAGTTGCCGAAATTTTTACCGAGAACGGTGCTTCTGTAGTAAAAGGTACACCTTTATTACGTATAGCGAATTCAAATGCCATGTTGGGTTATACCTCGCAGCAAACAGCCGCCACCGAGCAAATCAATCAACTGCGTAAATCGAGGTTAGACTTAGAGCAAAATCAAAGGATCCTGAATCAGGATGTATTAGATGTAGAGAATAATTTACGTACAGCAACCCGTCAATTTAGATTAGATAGCTCGCTTTTCGCCAAAAAGGTAATTACGCTGCAAGAATTTAACAAGTCGAACCAGGATTATGAATATTACCAGGGTAAATTGAAAATTGTACGTCAGGCCATTAAACAGGAAAATCAAAGCCGTAAGATGCAACTTGCTCAAATCGATCAGTCGATGGGACAAATGAATGAAAGTTTGGAGATGATCCGTAAGAACATCGAAAATATGACGATCAAAGCCCCTGTATCTGGTAAATTATCGTCTTACGATCCGGTAATTGGTAAATCATACAATTCTAACGAAATGATTGGAAAGATTGACGTGTTGCAAGGTTATAAACTTCAGGCAGGTGTGGATGAATATTATATCAATCGGGTAAAAGAAGGACAAACTGCTAACTGCGAGTTTAATGGTAAAACTTATAACTTAACTGTGAGTAAAGTAATACCTGAGGTTACAGCAGGTCAGTTTCAGGTAGAAATGGTTTTTAAAGGAGCAGCACCCGAAGGTTTGCGTCGCGGATTATCGTTGCAAACAAAATTAACCTTGTCTGACAACAGCAAATCGCTGCTTCTGGCTCAGGGACAGTTTTTCCAGAGTACAGGTGGCTCCTGGGTATTTGTGGTAGCCAATGGAAAAGCAACGAAGAAAAATGTAAAAATTGGAAGAAAAAATTACCTGTACTACGAAATACTGGATGGTTTGCAAAAAGGTGATGAAGTAATTACCTCGTCTTACGATCAGTTTAACCAGTACGACCAGGTGGAGATTAATAAGTAGAGCGGTAAGCGTTTGGCGTTAGGTGTTTCGCGCCAATTTAACTGATTAAGCAAATAGACAATTAATATAATCAGGCTTTGATACCTGATAAAATACATGATACTAGAATAATACTTGATACGATGATTAAAATAGAAAATCTGGAAAAAGTTTACAAGACAGAAGAAGTAGAAACGACGGCACTTAATGGCATTAACCTCCATGTTGCGGCAGGAGAATTTGTTTCAATCATGGGACCTTCGGGTTGCGGAAAATCTACTTTGTTAAATGTAATGGGTTTATTAGATAAGCCTGAAAATGGAAGCTACAAATTTATCGATACGGAGCTTTTAACGCTTAACGATAGGGAACGTTCAAATTTCCGAAAAAGAAATATGGGATTCGTTTTCCAGAATTTCAATCTGATTGATGAATTAACGGTTTTCGAAAACATCGAACTACCATTAATTTATAACAAGATCCCTGCCGGAGAACGCAAAAAACTGGTCAATGAAATCATCGAAAGGATGAATATTGTAAACCGTAGCGGTCATTTTCCTCAACAATTATCAGGCGGACAGCAGCAACGTGTAGCAGTAGCCAGGGCTTTGGTTACCAAACCTAAACTGGTTCTGGCTGATGAGCCTACCGGAAACCTGGATAGTTCGCATGGTAACGAAGTAATGGAGCTCCTTTGCGAATTAAATGAAACCGGAACAACTATCGTAATGGTTACGCACTCCAGTCACGATGCCAGTTTTTCAAACCGGATCATCAACCTGAAAGATGGTCATGTGATATCGGAGAAGATTAACAAAAGCCGGAATGAAGAACTTATTTAAGGTTAAAGGCTGAAGGTTTTAAGGTAGAGGGTTGAGTGATATTAACCTTTAGTCCTCCGCCCTTCTCGCTTCAACCTCTAAAAAGATTTTAGTTTAGTTAATAATAGCCGCCCAATAATCTTCCCGGATGGGAAGATTGGGGAGGCAAAGAGTAAAGATCACCAGGTAGGCATTTTGAACGCCATACGCCAAACACCTATCGCCAAACAATAAAAATATGTTCAGATTAAACTTAAAAATAGCTTTGCGAAACCTCTGGAAAAACAAAGGTTTCTCCCTGATTAATATCGGTGGATTAGCCATTGGTTTGGCCAGCTGTATGATTTTGTTATTATATGTTGCTTACGAGTGGAGCTACGATAAACAATTTTCCAATCATGATAAAACTTATGTAGTTTATCAAAATATGAAGGCTAGTGGTAAAACTTTTAGCTGGGCATGGACACCAAATGTGATGGCTAAAGAAGTTCAGGAAAAAATCCCTGGAGTTAAATATGCCGCTCACACCACTTATCCAAGGAAACAACTCATTACCGTTGCAGATCATAAGATAAATAGCAATGCCGTATTTGCCGATCAGAATTTTATTAAAATATTGGATTATAAATTTCTTGAAGGTAATTCGGCCACCGTTTTAAAAGATGTAAATACCATTATTCTAACCAGGTCTTTTGCGAAAAAATTATTCGGAAATGAAGATCCTATTAATAAAACAGTAAAGCTCGAAAACGAAGAAGTATTAAAAGTAGAAGCCGTAATAGAAGATGCTCCTGCAAATAGCAGCTTAATTTTTGAATGTATTATGCCCTGGGCGTTGTTCGAAAAACGGGAAACCTGGGCTAAGGAAGACAATTGGGGGAATAACATGTGTTTAACACTCGTTCAGTTAAAGGACAATAACTTTTTCACAACTGCAAATGATCTGATGTATGGTATTTACAAACGCAATCAAAAAGATAATTCGGCAGTAGCTTTATTGCATCCTTTGTCTAAATGGCATCTTTATGATGATTTTGTAAATGGTAAATCGGTAGGTGGAAAAATAGATCAGCTCAAAATATTTTTATTGCTGGCCTTTTGCATCTTATTAATTGCCTGCGTAAATTTTATGAATTTATCTACTGCACGATCAGAACGTAGGGCAAAAGAAGTTGGCGTTCGTAAAGCAATTGGATCAACACGCAAATCGTTAATTAGTCAGTTTTTTTTAGAATCCCTGCTCATCACATTTATCGCCACCGTTTTAGCTTTTATCTTAATTGAGGTTAGTTTACCATATTTTAATAATTTGTTGGATATTAAATTAACAATCGATTATCATAATGGCCCATTTTGGTTAACGCTTATGGGGCTAATGGTTTTAACCGGATTTGTGGCAGGTAGTTATCCGGCACTTTATTTATCTTCTTTCGAGCCGATTAAAGTGTTAAAAGGTTTCACCCTTAAAACAGATTCATCCGCTTCGGTGAGGAAAGTATTGGTGGTTGGCCAATTCGTTTTTGCTGCTGGTTTAATTATTTGTACCGCAGTAATTTATCAGCAACTTAACTATGTTAAAAACAAACCTATTGGTTATGATCAATCCAATTTAATTCAAATAGCAGTAGTAGGCAAAATGAACGATGCTGCCAAGCTAGAATTGCTTAAAACACAACTTATAGCCGCTGGTGCAACCACTCATGTTACTTCTTTTAGCACAGATTTTACTGAAGGTGGGGATAATACAACCGGTGTAGAATGGGAAGGTAAAAATCCGAATGAGAAAATTTCTTTTAATCATAGAGCAATAGGATATGATTTTGTTGAAACCATTGGAACCAAGCTAGTAAGTGGTAGAGAGTTTTCTGCGAAATTTCCAAATGATACAACCAGCATATTGTTAAATGAAGCGGCAGTGAGAATGATGGGATTAAAAAATCCGGTCGGTAAGCAGATTACTTTCTGGGGTAAAAAACTAAATATAGTTGGTATTGTACAAGACTTTGTTGTAGAAAGTGTTTACCAAAGAGTATCCCCAATGATTTTTAGGTCAAATGGAAGGGATGATGCGAGGGTTATCATTGCGCGGTTAAACCCAAATCAAAACATCAGTTCATCATTGGCTAAAATTGACGATTTAGTAAAACAAATGGAACCTAATTATCCGGTTAACCGCAAATTTGTGAACGAATCATTTGAAGTAAAATTTAAAAATGAAAAACTTTTAGGTACGCTTTCAAACTGGTTTGGTGGTTTCGCCATTTTCATTTCTTGTTTAGGATTATTAGGCCTGGCGCTTTTTATGGCAGAACAACGCAAAAAGGAAATCAGTATCCGTAAGGTTTTGGGTGCCAGCACGGGCAATATCCTCGTGTTGCTGAATAAAGATTTTATAAAACTGGTGGCCATTGCCAATCTTATAGCGTTTCCCTTAGCCTATATCATTATAAATAAATGGCTTTCGGCTTTCGAGTACCGCGTCTCTATATCTGCATTACCTTTTATTGTAGCAATTGCTTTGTCGGTAATCATTGCCATACTAACCGTTAGTGCCCAGTCGGTTAAAGTGGCAAAAGCCAATCCTATTGATGCGTTAAAATATGAATAAGGTATAAGGTTAAAAGGTTGAGGGCGTAAGGTTAAAACGCCCAGACCTTATACCCTATACCTCAAACCTTACACCTTATGTTCAGATTAAACTTAAAAATCGCTTTACGTAACCTTTGGAGAAATAAAACCATAACCGCTATTAACGTAGGTGGTTTGGCTATCGCTTTAGCTGCTTTTATTTTGGTTACGATGTATTTTACCTATGAAACAGGTTTTGACAGGGAAAACCCTCATTATAACGAAATTTACGTCGTAGGCAGGCAGTTGCCTGATTTTAAGACCAATAATACTCCGCCACCGTTGGGGAAAGCCATTAAGGCAGAAATGCCAGAAGTACTTGCAGTTGGTACCATGAAATTAAGTTACTTTGAGTTTCCTGTTACCAGCAATAATGGCGTGGTTTTTTTAAGTAAATGCCTCTATCTCGATTATGCTGCTGCAAAAATGTTTAATTTGAAACCCAGTAACGGTTTAACCCAGCCAGAAAGTACCACCGAAAATCTGTTTTACCTCAGTAACGAAAATTATAAAACGCTTTTCCCTCGTAATAAAAACGGTCAGCCTGAAATGGTTTGGATTGGGAGTAAATCTGCTAATATAACAGGTAAACTGAGCGGAAGTATTTTTGCCAATCCGCAATCTAATATTTCTTTCGATGCCATTTCATTGATGAAAGAAGTTGGGACAGGCGAAAACTATGGGTATAACAACTATACTACCTATATCCAGGTAAAACCAGGAACAGATGTTCAGGCGCTGGAAGCCAAAATAAATGCACTTTACAAAAAGGAAATGCTCAAAGACGGAGCTGATCCAAACAATGAATCTTTTAAAAAGACCAAAACCTTTCTTGATCCTTTAAAAAACCAGCACCTTAGACCAAAAGCAGGTAGCGATGCCAACTATAAAGTGCTAATGGCTTTATCGGTTTTAGGTATTTTAATATTAGTAATTGCCTGTATCAATTTTACCAATCTGAGTATAGCACAGGCGACCAAACGGGCAAAAGAAGTAGGTGTTAAAAAAGTAATGGGCGCTTACCGCTTTCAGCTTGCCTTTCAGTTTTTATCAGAAATACTGATCCAGTGTTTCGTAGCCACCATTTTAGGTTTGATCATAGCAGAAATCATCCTGCCAAAATTTAATAACCTGTTTACCATAAATTTAACTATTTGGACATCCCATAATGCCTTGTTTTGGCAGCTGCCACTTATCTTAATTTTTATTACACTAATCGCGGGTATTTATCCTGCCATGGTCTTATCAGGATTTAAGCCTGCCCTGGTTTTAAAAGGTAATTTTCAAACCAGCAAACAGAGCTATTGGTTGCGTAACAGCCTGTTGGTGGTTCAGTTTAGTGTAGCCGTAATTTTTGTTATTGGTTTGCTCATCATTAATTCTCAACTGAAATACATGCGTACACAGGATGTTGGTTTCAAGCCTGAGCAAGTCGTTTACATTAAAAACCTGGCTTATTTCGTTGCGCCAAGTAAATTTGAGCCGATACGAAATCGAATTTCTAAAATTCCGGGCGTAAAGTCTGTTACCGTTGCCAATGCCTTGCCTGATGGCTCCGACAGTGGGAAAAATAAATATACGGTTGATGGGAAAGAACAAAGTTTAAGTTTTACTGATGTAGATTTTGATTATTTCGAAACCTTAGATATCAAGATTAAAGAAGGCAGAACATTCTCCCGGGAATTTAAAACCGATACTGCAAACGCTGCTATACTGAATGAGGCCGCAGTAGCCAAGTATGGACTAACCAACCCGCTGGGTAAAACCATAAAAGGTTGCCAGAATAAAGAATATAAAATTGTAGGCGTGATAAAAGATTTTAAAGCGCTGGGATTTGAGAAAGCAGTAGAGCCAACCATTTATGCAATAAATGATCCTTGTGGAAATCCGAAGACTGAAATTATGATTAAGATCGCCGAGCACAATATGGCTGATGTGCTGAGCACCCTAAAATCGCAATGGCCGGCGATTAACAAACTGGATGGAGATAATTTCCGCTATCAGTTTCTGGATGAAATGTATGGCAAACTCTTTAAAAAACAAGAACAATTACAATCTGTATTTTTTGCTGCGGCTATACTCACCATTTTTATTGCAATACTAGGCTTGTTTGCTTTTGCAAAGTACATTACGACAGGTAGGATTAAAGAAATTGCAGTAAGGAAAATTCTTGGCGCAAGTCATTTACAGATTTTTAAACTCATCAATAGTTCATTTTTTGTAATGGTTCTAATCGCTAATATTATTTCCTGGCCACTGGCATACATATTAACTAAAAAGTGGCTCGAAACCTTTGCATATCGAATAGATCTGCCACTTTTTCCTTTTTTAATCAGTGCTGCATTAACCATTTTATTAACCATTATCACCGTAAGTATCCAGGCGAATAGCGCAGTTAAAGCAAACCCTGTTGATGCCCTTAAATATGAATAACGGCGTAAGGTTTAAGGTATAAGGCGTAAGGCGTAAGGTTAACGCCCAGCCCCTAAACCCTAAATCCTACACCCTAAACCCTACACCTTATGTTTAAACTCAATTTAAAAATCGCCTGGCGAAATCTCTGGAAAAACAAGGGTTATACCTTGATTAACATTCTTGGCCTATCAATAGGTATGGCGAGTTGTATCCTCATTTTTATTTTTATCCGTTACCAGTTAAGTTTTGACGAAAACTTTAAAAATGAGGGGCGCATATATCGCGTCATAAGTGGCTGGACTACCCCTGATAATTTTTTCGAATCTCCAGGTACGCCCAGACCTCTTCCGGCAGCTATGCGCAATGATTTTAAACAACAATTTGATAAAGTTGCTGCAATTCAGGCAGGTGGAGGGATCATTAAAGTGAAAGATGAATCGGGAAAAGAAAGAATTAAAACTTCTGAAAGTGTGCATTATGCTGAGCCCGATTTTTTTGAGATTTTAAGCTTTAAATGGCTCGAAGGGAATCCACGCCAGTCGCTGAGCCAGCCTAATACTGTTGTTTTATCAGATGATATGGCCGATAAACTTTTTGGAGATTGGCATAAGGCAGTAGGGCAAAGTATTAATTTTCGAAATAAAGAAAACCTTAAAGTTACTGGCATTATAGCCAAAACCCCCGATAATAGCTCTTTTCCGCTGAAGGTAGTCATCTCTTATAAAACATATCTGAATCAGGCAAGACCAGAGTCTACCAATTGGGGTACAGTTTCTTCTAATTCCGAATGTTACGTTTTATTAAAGGAAGGTGTTTCTATTGATGATGCAAGTAAAAACCTCCCTCAGTTTATCACTAAATATTATCAAAAAGATGCTGTTTCGAAAGAAGGGCATCGTTTTCAGCCACTGAGAGATATTCATTACAATGCAGACCTGGGCAATTTTGCAAATAAAGTAATGCCAAAGAAAGAACTTTATGGCCTGGCCATAATTGGTGCTTTTTTGTTGTTAACTGCATGTATCAATTTCATAAACCTTGCTACTGCACAGGCGGTAAGCAGAGGGAAAGAAGTTGGTGTACGTAAAGTGATGGGCAGTTTGCGCAGGCAGTTAATTGTACAGTTTCTAACCGAAACATTAACAATAACAGTCATATCGTTATTGGTAGGATGTGTTTTAACAGAAGCGGCCTTGCCCGGGATGCAAAGCCTCTTTAAGGACCATATTTCATTTAGTATAATCGAACACCCGATCATATTGATATTTATGGTGGCTTTGGTGTTAGTCGTAAGCTTTTTAGCCGGTTTTTATCCTGCAATGGTGATGTCTGGTTATAGTCCCGCATTAGCCATTAAAAATAAAATCACAGCAAACGCTGCAGGTTTAAGTTTGCGGAAAGTTCTCGTGGTGGTACAATTTGCCATCACCATTATACTCATTATAGGCACTTTGGTTGTATTAAGGCAAATGAGTTATATGCGGGAGAAACCTCTTGGTTTTATCCCTACAGCAGTAGCCCTAATTGATGTCCCTTTTGATAGCATCGCCATTACCCGGTACCATACTTTGCAAGATCGGATCAGTAAAATTCCAGGTGTAATATCAAGCAGTTATTGCAGTGCAGCACCATCTTCCGATTTTAATAATGAAAGTAATTTCAGGTATAATGGAACAGTACAATCAACTTTTCAGGCCAATACCAAAACCGGTGACGAAAATTATTTTAAAACATTTGGTTTAGAAATTATTGCCGGGAAAGGTTTATCTAAAAGTGATACACTCAAAGAATTCGTAGTCAACGAAACCATATTAAAAAAACTCAATGTGGTTAACTACAATGATGCGATTGGTAAACCCATTCGGGTTCATGGTAAAATAGGCAATATTATCGGTGTGGTTAAAGATTTTAACAACATGAGCCTGCATGAGCCCATTTCTCCGATTTTGATCAGTAGCGATAAGGAATCGTATAACACGATAGCGGTAAAGCTCGATAGTAAACTTATTTTACCTGCCATGAAGGCCATAGAAAATACCTGGAACAATGTACTGCCTGAGTATGTATACGGCGCTACTTTTATGGATGATAAAATAAGTGAATATTATCAAACGGAAAAAATAATGGGCGCCCTGTTTAAAGTGTTTGTGGGGGTAATTATCTTTATTTCCTTTATTGGTTTATTTGGTTTAATATCATTTGTTGCGGCACAACGCACTAAAGAAGTGGCCATTAGAAAAGTTCTAGGCGCTTCGACCATCGAATTGGTTAGGATGCTTAATGGATCGTTCCTTTTAATGGTTTTTATTGCCAACCTGGTGGCATGGCCGCTTGCGTACCTGTTTATTTCGAAATGGTTATCCGGTTTTGCCTATCGGATCGACATCAGCATCTGGCCTTTTGCGCTCGCCATGCTGATTTCGATGGCAATTACTTTGGTTACCGTCAGTATCCGCTCTTATAAAGCAGCAGCTGCAAATACGATTGATGCACTTAAATATGAATAAACTGGCGTTTAGCCATTGGCGCTTAGCGTAGATTTATCGCTAATGCCAACCGCTCTCCGCTAAACCTTACACCTTATGTTCCAGCTCAACTTAAAAATCGCATTGCGAAACTTACTTAGAAACAAAGTTTATGCAGCCATAAATATTGGTGGTTTGGCTATTGGCTTAACCGCTTTTGTATTGATGCTCTTATATATCAATCACGAAGAAAGTTATGATACCTGGTCGCCTGATCTGCAGAACGTTTATCAGATCAGAGAGAAACATGATTTTTTTACGCCCGATAATCAGGATCATTGGCAGGAAATCAGCAATTCGCGTGTTGCAGCCTTAATTAAAGAAAAGGCACCACAATTTAGTGCCATCACAAAGGTCGATTCTGAGTGGGGAAACGGGTTTTCAGTCAAGTTAGCCCATGCTGATCCAATTATTGTAAAATCAATTAAAGATGCCGACTCTGCATTTTTTGATGTTTTTCCTTATAAATTTATTCAGGGAAATAGAGAAAACGCCCTGAAAGAACCGAATACGGTAGTTTTAAAGCAAAGTTTGGCCATTAAACTTTATGGTACGGACCGTGTTTTAGGGAAAGAGTTTAAATTGGTGAGGTGGCGGGATGACAAGGGCACAGCCTTGAAAATTACCGGAGTGGTTGCTGATGTTAATACCCCTGAAAGTGTAACTTTTAATGGAATAAGTCATACAGGAGATCAGGATCATGATCCCGATCAGCCGGGTAGTTCGCATTATAACCAGGTGTATGCAAAATCGGCTAACAGAATAGATACGCTTACTGCAAATAGTACTTTGCAAAAGGTATATTTAGACTTTAAGAAAAAATCATTTGCCGAGCAAAAAATCAATTTTGAAGATGTTTACAAAAACGGGAAAAAACCGGGACTTAAAGCTATTGCATTAAAAGATGTTCATGCGAATCCTCCATTTGCTATTGATTGGTTAAGCAAGTTGAAGCCTGTAATCGGGATTTCTATTTTTTTGCTGTTGGTATCTATTATCAATTTTGTGAATCTGGCCACAGCACAATCGGTTCAAAGAGCTAAAGAGGTTGGTGTAAGAAAAGTATTAGGTTCATATAAAAAACAGTTGATATCTCAATTCTTAATCGAATCTGCACTACAAAGCATGATCTCATTATTTTTAAGCATTATTTTAATAGAGGTTTTGTTACCGACATTTAATCATCAGTTTAATGTTGAATTAAGTTTTTGGCACAATGATCATTTGCTTGGTTTAAGCATGCAGCTTTTAGGGCTTTTTGCTTTGGTAACACTTTTGGCAGGCTTTTATCCCGCATGGATATTATCTAATTATGATCCCGTTGCAGTTCTTAAAGGCAATTACGGGAGTAGTTTTAAGGGGCTCGCCCTGCGTAATGTGCTTGTTGTCTTTCAGTTTGTCATTTCTGTAACTTTTATTATCGCGATAGGGGTAATGCAGATGCAAACCAGATACATTAGCCAGAAAGATTTAGGTTTTGACCGCGATAAATTGATTAACCTTCAAACAGGTTACGACCAAAATTTTGCGGAGAAGATTAAACGTATTCCAGGTGTCCAATACGTATCTACCACAACCCAGGTAATGGGAAATGCCTTTAATAATAAAAGCGAAATCATTTATAAAGGCAACAACATTAATCTTAATGGAGTAACGGTTACAATGGATGCCTTACAAACCCTGGGGGTTAAGTTAATTTCGGGGCGATTATTTTCTAAAGAATATAAGCAAGATACCATTAACTCAGTTATACTTAACGAAGCTGCAGCAAATTTACTAGGTAAAAACATGGTTGGCCAAACTTATGCAAAAGTAGATTATGAAGGTAAGATGATTACTTTTCAGGTGGTCGGCGTGATCAAAAATTACCACAATGAGGGTTTTGACAAAACGGTATTGCCAACGGTTTACAAAGTAACCAGCTTAGGCGGAACATCCAATACAAACAATATGTTGGTACGTTTCGATACGAAAAACTATAAAGGAATTATCGATAATATCGCGGCGGAGTGGAAAAAAAGCTATCCAGATTTTTCTTTTCGCTACCAATCGATGGATGAAGCTTTTTCGAACATCCTGGAAGAAAATAACCGCTTTATGCAAATGATTATCCTGTTTAGTGCAGTTTCTGTTTCACTGTCCTTACTAGGTTTGTTCGCCCTATCCACATTCATTGCCAAACGCCGTACTAAGGAAATTGCGGTAAGAAAAATTTTGGGCGCATCTAATATTCAGATTGTAAATCTTTTAAATAAATCGTTTTTAATTTTGGTTACTGTAGCCAATTTAATCAGCTGGCCGATAGCCTATATTTTAATTAAAAAATGGCTCGATGGTTTTGCCTATAGAATTGATATGCCGGTTTATCCATTTTTGATGGCCACCATGGTTTCAGTAGTGATCTCGGCATTAACCGTTAGTATTCAGGCGAGAAAAGCAGCCAATGGCAACCCGGTACATGCACTTAAATATGAATAAACTGGCGTGTAGCGTTTGGCGCTTAGTGTAGATTTATCGCTAACCCCCAACCGCTATACGCCAAACCCTAAAAAATATGATACAACTTAATAACATCGAAAAATATTACGCAAACAAAGGCATTAAAAATTATGTGTTGCGTTTAGTTACCACCAGTATTAAACAAGGTGAATTTGTTTCCATTATGGGCCCATCGGGTGCGGGGAAATCTACTTTGCTTAATATTATTGGCATGCTTGAAGAGCCAACTTATGGTTCGTATGAATTTCTGGGAGAGAATGTAACCTCGTTAAATGAGCGCAAACGCATTGAACTTTACCGAAATCACATTGGTTTTGTTTTTCAGGCTTACCACTTGATTGATGAAATGACCGTTTACGAAAATATTGAAGCCCCGCTACTATATAAAAAAGTGGGTAGCGCCGAGCGGGCCAGTAGAATTGCCGACCTGTTAGACCGTTTTAATATTGTGGCCAAAAAAGATTTATTCCCGAATCAACTTTCGGGCGGGCAACAGCAATTGGTTGGTATTGCAAGGGCATTGGCCGCGCAACCATCCATTATTTTAGCAGACGAGCCAACCGGTAACCTCCAATCGGCGCAGGCAGATGAGATCATGACCCTGTTTAAAAAGTTAAATCAGGAAGATGGCATTACCATTATTCAGGTTACGCACTCCGAAAAAAATGCGCAATATGGAAACAGGATTTTGCACATTGCCGATGGTGTAGTAAAAGAAGACGTAGCGGTAGCCTAAACTAAATGAAAAAATCGGGATGTGCATTTAAACGCATCCCGATTTTTTATTAAAATTATTTAAAATCTGAAAGCGCAAGTTTATAAACCCCACCGGCCTTGGTTTGCAGTTTTGCTGTTTTATTTTGATAACGGATTAAACATTCACCACCGTTTTTCGCAACGATAGTAATTGTAGAAATACTGTTGTTGTGCCATTGCATATCGATCACAAAACCACCTCTGGCAACCAGGCCTTTTATATGGCCATCTTTCCACTGGCTTGGTAATGCGGGTAATAGCGCTATAAAATCTTCATGGCTTTGCATCAACATTTCAGTTATACCAGCAATTACACCAAAATTTCCATCTATCTGAAAAGGAGGGCAGGCATCAAAAAGGTTATGATAACTTCCACCACCTGCACTGTATTTGGTATCGGTATCATCCGTTGGCCGCAATTGAGCGTTTAGTATTTTAAATGCACGGTTACCGTCATTTAATCTTGCCCACAGTGCAATTTTCCAGGCGTATGTCCATCCTACACCAGCATCACCTCTAACTTCCAACGATTTTTTTACCGCCTCTGCCAATTCAGGTGTTTTATCTTTCGTAATCTGGTTGCCAGGGTAGAGTGCATACAAGTGCGATAAATGGCGATGCTGTACTTCCAGCTCTTTAAATTCATCTGCCCATTCCATTAATCTTCCATCCGAAGCTATTTTCGGGCCGGCGAGATTTAGTCTGGCATCATCCAGCTTTTTTATAAATTCAGCATCATCATTTTTTAAGATATTGGCTGCTTTTAATGTATTGCTAAATAATTCGTAAATCACCTCCTGATCGTGGGTAGGCCCCATACTGATCTGAACTTTGGCACCATCAGGTGCTAAAAATGAATTTTCTGGCGATGGAGATGGACCTGATACCAATTTACCTGTTTTTGGATCTTTTACCAGCCAGTCTAAGTAAAATTTGCTTGCTTCTTTGAGGATAGGAAATACCTTAGTTAAATAATTTTTATCCTTCGTAAAGGCATAATGTTCCCACAAATGCTGACAGATCCATCCACCACCGCCTACATGCATGCCCCAGCTGGGATGTTCTCCCGGAGAAGTATAACCCCAAACATTTGTAATGGGATGTAATACCCAGCCATTCATTTGGTATTGGATTTTCGCAGTACGCTTGCCTGGTTCTAAAAGTGACGAAACCAGATCAACCAGCTGCTCCTGGCATTCGGAAAGGTTAGTTACTTCTGCTGGCCAGTAATTCATCTGAACATTAATATCGGTATGGTAATCGCCATTCCATGGCGTTTGTATCTGATTGGCCCAAATACCCTGCAAATTGGCAGGCAGGCTTCCTTTGCGCGATGATGATAATAAAAGATAGCGTCCATATTGATAGTAAAGACCATAAAGAGCCGATTCATTTTGGCTTTGTACATTTTTGGTCATCAACTCATTTGTAGGAAGATTATTCGTACTGTTATTTAACGTTAAAGAGGATCTTTTTGTAAAAGATGAAAAATCTGCTACATGCCTTTTGCGTAATAATTCATAATTTTTGGCAGCTGCTTTTTGGGTTATAACATTTAATTCACTTTCAAAATTCGCATTGGTATAATCCGGATAATGCAAATGGTAATTTGTAGCGGCCGTTAATATGATGGTAACCGAAGTGGCTTTGGTTACCTGTAAGGAATTTCCGTTGATTTTTATTGTTCCGCCTGTAAGTTGTGGTATAGCATAAGCTTTGTAGCGCATTCCATCACCATCTTTACCGTTATTTAAAATCCCGCTCATTATTAAACGACCGTTTTTGGCCACGGTATTAAATCTTTCGGGCCTGTTTAGCGATAATGAAAAGGATAAAGCATTAGGTTTGTCGGCCGTTAGCCTAATCACCAAAGCCCGATCGGGATAACTCGAGAAAACTTCTCTCTTGTATTTAACGCCATCTTGCTCGTATCTGGTTAATGCTACCCCCGTAATCAGGTCTAGTTCGCGGTAATAATTCTTAAAAGTAGATTTTTTTCCAAAATCCAGCCATAAATCACCCAGTGTTTGGTAGCAGCCAAAAGGTACATTTGCACCATTTCCCTGTCCAGAGCCTTTACCCTTGCATACCTGGGTTTTGTTGGTCAATGCTGCGGCTTCCTTATATTTTCCTGCGAAAAGGAGATTTCTTATTTCGGGGATGTATTTTGCTGCTTCCGGGTTATCACTATCCTGCGGACTCCCGCTCCATAAAGATTTTTCGTTAAGTTGTATTCGTTCCTGGTTTACATCTCCGAATACCATTGCCCCTAAAAACCCATTGCCAATTGGCAGTGCCTTTAACCATTCAGGATCACTTTTCCAGCCATTTGGATTGTCTTTTGTACTCGCGTTAGCAGGACTGGTATACCAGATTTTGTCATGCTGGTTCGACTGGGATAACACTTTTTTTGAGCTAAATATGATCAGCAGCAAAAGCAGGAAGGGTAGTATTTTCTTTATCATAAGTAGTTATTGAGCTATTTATTGTAAGATTAATCATGGTGAAAAACCTCTTCCATAGCACTCCAGGTTTCACCTTTTGCGGCGGCATCGGGCAAAGGGATTTGACTTGGTGCAGTTTCTTTCCACCAGCGTTGCGTAGTGGTGTCAGCTGCCATCTTTTTCATGTCGGCAGCAAAATCAGTTCCGGTATATTCGAAGTAGCTAAAAAGATATGGTTTGCCTTCAATTTCTTTTAAATAAATGGAATAATTATGAATGTTGCATTCGGTTATTTTTTTTAATACCCCTGGCCAGGCTGCTGTATGTAACTTTTTGTAATAAGCCATTTTTTCGGGTTTCAGTCCTGTAATACTGCCATAACGTAATACTTTGTTTGCTGTATTTGATGATTTGCTATCATTTTTTGCAGGTGGGTTACAGGCGGAGGCCATTAGCACGAAGGCTAATGCCAGGAAATACATTGCTTTTAAAATTTTCATATTTGCCTTTTTTAAATATCGGTTTATTTAACAATTGGAATATTTTCGGTGTTTCCGTTTAATTCCAGCACCACAATATAATCTGACTGGCTGGCCTGGTTAGCAGGAAGCTGCACTGAAATATCATCCTTATGCACTACATTAACAGGTTGTTTATCTAACAGGTACGCTTTTTTAACTTTTAAACCTGGGATAGTTTTTAAACTAAGCTTAGTCAGGCTGGAATTTAATACATGCAGGTAGATTTTATTTCCTTTTCTGGTGGTAGCATATTCACCATTAGGCTGGTAGGGGCCACCTAAAGTACCATAAATGGCTTCGCCATTGGTTTTTAACCAATCGCCAATTTCTTTTAAACGTTCTATCTGGCGGGCTTCAATTCTACCATCTGGCATCGGACCAACATTTAATAAAAGATTGCCATTGCCACCTGCCGTTTTCGAAATAATCTCGAGGCACTGTTTTAAGGGTTTCATTTTATCATTTGCTTTCCAGGCCCATTGGTTACAAATCGTAAAACAGCTTTCCCAGGGCATTTGCATATTTAATTTTCCTACTACTTGTTCAGGCGTGTCGTAATCACCTATCATTTTAGAAACATCAATGTTTTTATTCTCCAATGCGGCAAACTCTTTTCCCAATCGGTTATTGATAATGATGGTTGGTTTTAAATTTTTGAGATAGGCATACAGGTCTTTACCCATTTCGTCTGTCCAGGGTTTTTCCCATTGCCCATCAAACCAGAGCATATAAGGATCATATTTGGTAATGAGTTCTTTTAACTGGTTTTTCATATACACCACATAACGGCTCATGTCTGATTTGGGATCAATCGTTTGGTTTTTTGGCGAGTGGATTGGGTAATCAGGATGGTGCCAGTCTAATACCGAGTAATAAATACAGAATTTAATCCCCTGTTTTTTACAGGCTTCATTTAATGCGCCAACAATATCTTTCTTGTATGGTGTGTTGGTGATGTTAAAGTCGGTATAGGCTGTTGGCCATAAACAGAACCCATCGTGATGACGAGCGGTAATGGTGAGGTATTTCATTCCGGCATCTTTTGCTGTTTTTACAATTGCATCGGCGTCAAACAGAACCGGATTGAATTCTTTATAAAGATTGTCATAATCTTCCGTTGGAACCTGCTCACCACGGCTCCAGCCAATTTCGGTGCCGCGTAAACTTACCGGCCCCCAGTGAATAAACATGCCGAAGCGTTTATCCATAAAATCGTTTATTGGCGACGGTTTATTATTTTTGGATTGCGCAGCAACCTGTAAAGCCATTGTAAAGGCTAAAACGCATACTAAAGTGATACGGTTAATGATTTTGTAGGGTAAGGGATATTTGAATTGTATCATATATTTAATTTTTTTAAATGTTATTTATTAACTGCCTAGTTTGATTTACTTATGGTGCTATAGTTTTTCCTAATTAATGTACACATTATTTAAAATAAACATACAAGACACCCATTATGGCCAATAAAAGCACCGATAGAAATTTGTAGTTTCCAATACCGCTCCAGCCTTTGCTTTTCAGCGGTTCCCAAATAGAGGTCCAATACAAGGTTTCACTTTGAGCGGTGTGTTTCACCGGATAGATGTGAGAAAATACCACCTGGATCAACACACAGATGCAGAACAGGTAAAAAGCCATCATCATGAAGGGGATTTGACCAATTATCGTTTCTGTTCCATAAACTTTGTTTACCACAAAAACACCAGCGCCAATAATGGAGCCCAGCAGTAAAGTATATTGCGCCCCTTTTGCAGATGCTTTTTTCCAGAATACGCCCAATAAGAACACGCAGGTGATGGGAGGGGCAATATGTGCGATTACATCGTTGATGCCATTGAAAAGACTTTCGTAGCTATTTAGTAACGGCAACAGGCCTATTGAAACGGTTAAGGCAATACCCGCCGACCAACGACCTACGCTCACTAATTTTTTATCGCTGGTTTCGGGTTTAAATCTTTTATATAAATCATAACTGCTTAGCGTAGCGATAGAATTTAAGGCACCTGCAATTTGACTCATTAAACCTGATAATAATGCGGCCACCAAAATACCTACCAATCCTTTTGGCAAAAGCTGGGTAATCATTAAAGTATAAATGCCTTTGGTGTTTAATACGGTTTCACCGTTACTACCAACAGTTTGTAAACTCGATAAATCCATCGTGCCCGATTTATATAAGATATAGGCAAATAAACCAGGAAGCACGAAAATAAATACCGGTAAAATTTTGATAAAGCCACAAAATAACGAGCCTACACGGGCATGGTTTTCGTCTTTTGCACCTAAAACACGCTGCACAATAGTTTGATCGGCGCACCAATACCAGATACCCAAAACGGGATAGCCTAAAAATACGGCTATCCAGCTCATTCCGCTTTTATCGCCAATCGGGCGTATCATACTGAGTTTATCCATGGCATTTTCTTTCTGTAGTATCGCCGTCATATGATCCCAGCCGCCAACTTTATTCCAGGCAAAATAGGTAATGATAATGGCGCCGGTAATGAGCACCAAGCTTTGTATGGTTTCGGTAACGACTACAGCCCTTAAGCCACCTATAATCGTATATAGTCCGGTTAGTAAGGCGATTACCACTATGCTTACATACATGTCGATGCCAAATAGGGTTTCGAGTACGATACCACCTGCTAAAAAAGAAAAGGCAATGTGAATAATGATGGCCGATAGAATGGAGATGAATGCCAGCCAATCTCTGCAGGCGCGGTTATATCTTCGTTCTAAAAAATCAGGTAAAGTAGAAATGCCCGAACGGATATAAAAAGGAATAAATAACAAGGCTAAAAGAATGAGGGTAAAGGCCGCCATCCATTCAAAATTGCCATTTAAAAGCCCGCTGTCAAATCCACTCTGTGCCAAACTTACCAAATGGAGGCACGAAATGTTTGTTGCAAATAATGCCAGACCAATCATAGGCCATTTCAAGGTTTTGCCTGCCAAAAAATATTCACCACTGGTGGTTTCTTCGTTTTTCTTTTTTCGCGTTCCGGTCCATAAACCTATGGTTACAATAAAAAGTATATAGGCAATGGTAATTACAATATCGGTTGTACTGATCATATTTGGTTAGATTTTGGTTATTTTAAATCACAGCTACTTCCTGCCTCTTGCGGGGTAATGTAAACGCCCTTTTCAATTTTAATCGGATGTTTAAAATGTTGTTTTAAATGGGGGATATGTTCCAGAAATAAAGCTTCGTGCCCCATAGCAATGTGGTTAAAAAGTACCAGATGCTGATGTAATTGTCCCATGTCGCCAACGTGGGGTACTACGGGTACGCCAAATTTTTTACATAACAGACTAATCGTGATGAACTCACTAACACCGCCTACACGCACGGCATCTACCTGGGCAAAACCCGTACAGCCAGTTTGCAGGTAGTTTTTAAAAATAATGCGGTTGGGTACATGTTCCCCTAAAGCCAGTTTAACGGGCGCAATTTCTCTGGCCAAAGTCTGGTGCGCCAATACATCATCCGGGTGTGTAGGTTCTTCAACCCAAAAAGGATTCATATTTTTAAGCTCATTACATATTGAAATGGCTTGTGGCAGGGTCCATTGCTGGTTGGCATCTAACATTACTTTTGAGCTTTCGCCGGCAACTTCGCGTACAATGTTTGCCCTTCTGATATCACGTTTGGGGTCAGCTGATCCTACTTTAAGTTTCATTGCGGTAAAACCATTGGCAATAGCTTTTTTGCAGTTTTCGCGTACTTTTTCATCATCGTAATTAAACCAGCCCACAGAAGTGTCGTAGCCTGGATAACCGGTATCGAGAATACCTTCCCTCGATTTTTTTGAATCCGTTTGGCTTTGCAGCATGGCTATCGCCTCTTCCTTAGTGAGTACATCTTCCAGGTAGGAGAGATCGAGGGTATTTACAATTTCTTCGGGACTTAAATCAATCAGGAGTTTCCATAGTGGTACACCTCTTTTTTTTGCCCACAAATCGTAACAGGCATTGGTTACGGAAGCTAAGCCTAAATGTACAACACCTTTGTGCGGCCCCAACCATCTAAATTGCTGTTCGTTTGATAGGGTGCGAAAAGTCTGCCCAAAATCGCTCATCAATTCTTCAATATCCTGTCCTTTTAGCTTATTGGCATAAAACTGAGCAGCATTGCAAACCAAATCGTTCCCCGCGCCCAGCGTAAAGGCTAATCCTGTTCCTGTAATGCCATTCTCGTTGGTTAAGTTGGTAACTGCATAGGAGTATTGAGGGTCTTTGTGGATGGCATCACTGCCCGCACCGGTTGATAGTTCAAATCGTTTGTCGCTAATTTCTATTTTATTTATCATGTTCGTAATCTGGATTATATGATGGTTCTATACCCCAATTCGGCGCCACCGCTTACCGGTAAAATGGTTCCTGTTATAAATCTGGCTGCATCGCTCAGTAAGAATAGGCAGGCATCTGCAATTACGTCGCCAGCCGGCATACCACCTAAAGGTTGAAGTTTATCTAAGTAATGCTGTATTTCTTCTTTGTTCGGTTGTTCTTTGCTCCATAACTGTAAGGTTGGGGTATTAATCGCCGCAGGCGAAACCGCATTTACACGTATTTGGTACGGTGCATAATCTAAGGCCATGGCCTTCGTGAGGGCATTAATTGCGCCCTTTGTGGCTACGTAGGCTGCATGATTGTCCTGCCCGATAGTACCTACCATCGAGCTGGTATTTAAAATACAACCCTTTGTTTTTTTTAGCTGCTCGATGCCATAACGGGTGGTATATAAAATGCTCTTTAAGTTAACATTCATCAACAAGTCCCACTCCGCATCTGTGGTTTGATCAAGTGTTTTTGAAGGATGTGCAATCCCCGCATTATTATGGATGGCATCTATATTGCCAAACTTTTGAATGATGGTTTCAAAAGCAGCAGCCACTTCATTTTCATTAACCAGGTTGCAGGTTATGGCTATTTTTTGCGCGGTTTCAAGCTCGTTTAGTTTGCTTTCGGCTATTGGGTTTTTATCCAGGATACAAACAGTAGCACCAGCCTTTGAATAGGCTTTTGCACATTCCCAGCCAATACCATCGGCACCTCCTGTGAGTATAATAATTTTATGATGAAGCATGTTGATTAATTCGGTTAGTATTTGTAATAGCTAATTTATTAAGGAAAAAAGAGATAAACTGAGGTATAATTTGCTAATAGTGATGTTATATTAGCTTAATTATTAAATTTGTCTATCGTTATTGGTAATTTAGGATGCTAAATCAGAAATGAGTTCCTCCTAACCAAATAACTGACATATTGCCAAACTGATGGTCAAGAAAATAACCTGTATCAAATGAAACCGATTTTCGCCAAAATACTAGATGGGAAAGTAAATGATGTGTACGGCATAAAGGTTGTAGACGCACCTTACTTTTCTACCGAATTCCATTTTCATGAAGAATGCCAGCTCACTTATAATGTGGAGAGTGAGGGGCGACGCATGATTGGTGATAGCATTGAAGATTTTAATAACGAAGACCTGATTTTTGTAGGTTCTAATTTACCTCATGTATGGCACAATAGCCAACAGTATTTTAGCGATTCTACACCAGATACCCATGCACATTCAATTTCGCTTTTTGTCCACCCCGAAAAAATAATGGATATTTTCCATGAGCCAGAGAATATACAAAAGCTTAAAAACTTTTTTCAACTGGCTAAACGTGGAATGAAATTTAACCTTTCGGCCAGAAAGGAAATTAAACCTTTGTTGTTAAAAATTGCCAGGGCCACAGAAGAAATTACCCGTTTAATAGGGGTGCTGGAAATTTTAAACCTGCTTTGTCAAAACAAAGATTATGTTTTACTGGCCAGCCCGGGTTATACCAATAACTATCAGTTAAAAGATAATGATAGAATGGACAAGATTTTGAAATATGTTTTTGATAATTTTAATAAAGAGATATTGCTGGTTGATGCTGCTGAGATGACCAATATGAATAAGCAGGCTTTTTGCAGGTACTTTAAGAACCGTACCCAGAAAACTTTTGTAACCTTTGTTAACGAAGTAAGAATTGGCCATGCCTGTAAATTAATAGCCGAAAGTGATCATCAAATAAGCGAAATGGCTTACATATGTGGCTTTAACAGTCTTTCTAATTTTAACAAATTTTTTAAGCTGGCAAAAGGCGTTACCCCAAAAGAATATAAAAAAATGTTAATTGTAGATTGATCAGTTAAAAACTTGCTGAATGAAGATTAACTCTGGAAAAGGCTTGCTTTAAACAGACTAATCTTTCTATAACCTATATTTGCAACATGCAAAAATCCTTTATCGATCAAATGGGCAGGGAAATTTCTATTAATTTTCCACCTAAACGGATTATTTCTGTGGTGCCCTCACAAACAGAATTGTTGTTTGATTTGGGCCTGGATCAGGAAATTATCGGATTGACCAAGTTTTGCATCCATCCGATAGAAAAATTTGCAGCAAGAACCAAGGTTGGTGGCACCAAAAAACTCAACATTGATTTAATCAGGGATTTAAAACCCGATTTGATTATTGGGAATAAAGAAGAAAATACACAAAGTGATATAGAAGAGCTTGCAACAGACTTTCCGGTTTGGATGAGCGATATTTTTACTTTAGATGATGCAATGAAGACGATTGGCCAGATAGGGGCGCTGGTAGATCGCGAACCGGAAGCCGGTTATCTTAACCATTTAATTGCTGCAGGATTTAATGATCTGCAAACGCTCGCCCTTCAAAATCGTATCGATAAAAAGATAGCCTATCTCATCTGGCGTAAGCCCTTTATGGCAGCTGGAAAAAATACATTTATTAACGACATGCTGCTTACTAATGGTATGACTAATGTGATTACGCAAGAACGTTATCCATCGGTTACATTAGCAGAACTGAAAACTTTAAATTGTGATCTGATCCTGCTTTCTTCCGAACCCTATCCTTTTGCTGAAAAACATATTGAAGAAATCCAAACCGCCATTCCAGATACAAAAATTATACTGGTTGATGGAGAAATGTTTAGCTGGTATGGAAGCAGGCTGGTTAAAGCAGTTCAGTATTTTTTTGAGTTTCAAAAAGAACTTTATTAGTTATTGGCGATTAAATTTTTGTAATTTGTAGCATAAAATTAAATCATCTCGTTACCATAACTATGAAAAAAATATTAATACTATCCCTATTTGTAGCCGCAATTTCTGGTTGCAGTTCAATGAAAAACGGAGGAGACGTCACTACAGTTACAGCAAGTGGAACAATAGAGAAACTTGGAATGACGACTTTTCAATATGGTACACATTTATTAAAAGCCGACAATAAAACTTATGCCTTAAAAAGCGCAAACATCAACCTGGATACTTATCTGGATAAAAAGGTCACCATCAAAGGAAGAAAAGTAGCAGGTTATCCATTAGATGGCGGCCCTGAGTTGGTCGAAGTAACGCTGGTGAAATTTTAGCTGTAAAACGGGGGAGGTGAGATGGATAATGTGATGTTGTATTTTAATGGTCTATGTTTCAGATCGCAGCGCTGAATAATCAATTTTATGCTCCTATAATGCGCTGCAAAAATTTGATTATTCAATTTAGTTTCTATCTTTGCAATCCTTAAAACATCCTAACTGCGGAAGTGGCGTAATTGGTAGCCGCACCAGACTTAGGATCTGGCGCTTCACGGCGTGGGGGTTCGAGTCCCTTCTTCCGCACAAAAGATTAACCGTTCTGATTAAACATCAGAGCGGTTTTTTTATGGCCGTTACCCAATATAATCGCTCATTTTTTCACTCGATATTGCCGAAAAGTTATTCCTGTTTAAATTTTTCTCCTTAAAAATTAAAGAGTTAGCGGTTTTTGATTGAAATAATCAATAAAATATTGCTGATGCCTTTTGATTATCCAATCTTGTTTCTATCTTTGCAGTCCTTACAACATCCTAACTGCGGAAGTGGCGTAATTGGTAGCCGCACCAGACTTAGGATCTGGCGCTTCACGGCGTGGGGGTTCGAGTCCCTTCTTCCGCACAACAAGATAAAGGCCGTTCCGATTTAAACATCGGAACGGTTTTGTTTTTAAAAACATTGATTAATAAAAATTGATGTGCGGTGTCGGTTGTGGCGATATATGGTTTTTTCTCAAATCTCATATCGCAATTCTCCCGTCTAAAGTACATCTTACTATATCTCATAAAAATGAATATTACACAGGAAAAAACCGGCAACTTAAATGCTGTTGTAAAAATCAAAATCGCACCTGCTGATTACTCTGGAAAAGTAGAGAAAGCCATTAAAGATCAAGCTAAAAAAGCACAATTACCTGGTTTCCGTAAAGGAATGGTTCCTGCTGCCCACATTAAAAAAATGTATGGCAAAAGTATCCTGGTAGAAGAGGTTAACAACTTGTTGAACGATACCTTATCTAACTACATCGCAGAGCAAAAATTAGAAATTTTAGGTCAACCACTTCCTAAAATGGACGATGAACGCGAATTTAAATGGGATAATACAGATGATTTCGAATTTGATTATGAGTTAGGTTTAGCGCCTGCTTTTGATGTAAATCTTTCATCTAAAGATAAATTTACCGAATACGTAATTAAAGCTGATAAAGAAACTTTAGAAAGCCGTATCAAAAATATCCGTCGCAGCTATGGTAAAATGACTAATCCTGAAGTTTCGGCTGATGATGATGTGCTTTATACCGAACTTACTCAGGTAGCTGCAGATGGTACTGCTGTTGAAGGCGGTATTACCAGCACAGCAACTATTCGTTTAGATCAGATTAAAGATAAAAAAATCCTTAAATCGTTGATCGGTTTAAAGAAAGATGATGAAGTTACCATCGATATCCAGAAAGCATTAGAAGATGCTGCGGTAATTGCTAAAGCTTTAAACATTTCGGAGGAAGAAGCAGCTGAATTAAAAGCAAACTTTAAACTTCACGTTAAAAACGTGAACCGTTTAGAAGAGTCTGACTTAAACCAGGAGTTTTTTGATAAATTATTTGGTGAAGGTACGGTAACTGACGAAGCGGGTTTCAGAGCGAAAATTACGGAGGAAGTAGAAAGTATGTTTAAACAAGATGCAGAACGTAAATTATCGAACGATATTTATGAAGCACTTTTAGCTAAACACACTTTCGAATTGCCTGATGAGTTTTTACGTCGCTGGTTAAAAGCCACAAACGAAAAACTGACTGATGAGGAATTGACAGAAGGTTACGATGATTTCGCTAAAAACCTGAAATGGACTTTAATCGAAAACAAAATCATTAAAGATAACAGCATCGAAATTAAATATGAGGATGTAGTTCAGGCAGCTAAAGCGAAATTAGATGCTCAATTCAGAATGTACAGCCCAAGCCCACTTCCTGAAGATCAGCTGGCTCAATATGCAGTTCAGTTTTTACAGGAAAAAGAAAATGCAAACCGTGTTTTCGAAGAGGTAAAAGCATTAAAAACTTTCGAACAAATCAAATCTGTTGTTACTTTAGAGCAAAAAGATATTGATTACGATAAGTTTATTGCGCTGGATAAAAAAGCATAGGGCAGAGTGCCTTGTGATTTTAATGTCATGATATAAAATCTTATTTTGTCTTATGGCAAAATTTAGATTTCAAGACTTGCTAATTTGGCAGAGAGCTATAATTGTAGGTAATAAGTTAATTGACATTTCTGAGAAATTAGAAGAAATAAAAAAGTATAGATTTGCAGAGCAGCTTCGAGGAGCTGCTCTTAGCGTATCTAATAATATTGCAGAAGGTTCGGGATCTAATTCTACACCTGATTTTAGGAGGTTTTTGAACTTTGCGCATCGATCTGTTTTTGAGAATGCTAATATCCTTTTGGTTTTGAATTTAAGGCTACTGATTTCTGACAAGGATTTGGCAGATTTATTAGAAGATTTAGATATTTTAGCAAGGATGATTTCTAGCTTCTTTAAAAGTTTGAAATAACAAGCGTGCTATATTGTCATGGATTTTGATGTGGTATACTCTTTGTCTAAACCAATACATAATTGAAATATTATTTATATTTTGGTTTTTTATTATTCACGAAACTATGGGGAACAGGAAATTAAAACTCTATGCCCTCTGCTAAAAAACTCATACAATGAACATAGATTCACAAGAATTCAGAAAATTTGCCGTTAAACATCAGGGGATTGGCGGTTTACACGTAGATAAATTTATTGCTCAGGCTAATCTGAACCCGAAGAGCATGACACCATATATCATTGAAGAGCGCCAGTTGAATGTAGCGCAAATGGATGTTTTCTCCAGGTTGATGATGGATCGTATTATCTTTTTAGGTGATGCCATTTACGATCAGAATGCAAACATTATCCAGGCGCAGTTGTTGTTTTTGCAATCAACAGACGCTGACAGAGACATTCAGATCTACATTAACTCTCCAGGTGGATCGGTTTATGCAGGTTTAGGTATTTACGATACGATGCAATATATACAGCCAGATGTAGCTACAATTTGTACAGGTATGGCCGCATCAATGGGAGCCGTTTTATTGGTAGCAGGTGCAAAAGGAAAACGTGCTGCATTACCTCACTCAAGAGTAATGATTCACCAGCCATCAGGCGGTGCACAAGGTGTGGCATCTGATATGGAGATCAACTTGAGAGAGATGTTGAAATTGAAAAAAGAATTATACGATATTATTTCAGAGCACTCTGGCCAAACATACGACTGGGTAGAGAAAGCTTCAGATCGCGATTACTGGATGACAGCTGACGAGGCAAAAGGATTTGGTATGGTTGATGAAGTGTTATCGAGAAACGCAAAAAAAGATGGCGAAACAAAATAAAGAATCCCGTTGTTCATTCTGCCATTCTGGCAAGCATGAAACGTTAATGTTGATTGAAGGCATGGATGCATTTATCTGCGATAAATGTGTAACCCAGGCCAATCAATTGCTTGCGCAGGAATTAGGGACCAAAGGGACAAAAAATATTCAGGAGGCTATAAATTTATTAAAGCCTCTTGAAATTAAACAACATCTTGATCAGTATGTGATTGGTCAGGATGATGCTAAAAAGGTATTATCTGTTGCCGTTTACAATCACTACAAACGTTTAAATCAAAAAGTTGATAAAGACGAGATTGAGATTGAAAAATCGAACATCATGCTGGTGGGCGAAACCGGAACAGGAAAAACACTTTTGGCAAAAACCATCGCAAAAATTTTGCATGTGCCGTTTTGTATCTGTGATGCCACGGTTTTAACAGAAGCAGGTTATGTAGGTGAAGATGTGGAAAGTATTTTAACCCGCTTGCTTCAGGCCGCCGATTATGATGTAACGGCTGCCGAACGTGGCATTGTATATATTGATGAGGTAGATAAGGTAGCCCGTAAAAGTGATAACCCATCTATTACCCGTGATGTATCAGGAGAAGGTGTGCAGCAGGCTTTATTGAAGATTTTAGAAGGTACGGTTGTAAATGTTCCACCTCAGGGCGGGCGTAAGCACCCGGATCAGAAAATGATCCCGGTAAACACCAACAATATTCTATTTATCTGTGGTGGTGCATTTGATGGTATTGAACGCAAAATTGCCAATCGCTTACGTACCCAGGCTGTAGGTTACAAAGTAAAGAAAGATGAGACCGTTTTAGATCTTAAAAATCTTTATAAGTATATTACACCTCAGGATTTAAAATCTTTTGGATTAATTCCGGAATTAATTGGTCGTATACCAGTTCTTTCTCACTTAAATCCATTGGATAAAGAATCATTAAGAAACATTCTAACGGCACCTAAAAACTCATTGATTAAACAATACGTGAAGCTTTTTGCTTACGAAGATGTTAAATTGATTTTTGAGGATGATGTTTTAGATTTTATTGTGGATAAAGCAATGGAATATAAACTGGGTGCCCGTGGCTTAAGATCAATCTGCGAAGCGATTATGTTGGATGCGATGTTCGATACGCCAACGCAGACGGATGTCAAGGAATTGCACATCAATCTCGATTATGCGATAGAAAAATTTGAAAAGGCCGACTTTAAAAAGTTGCAGGCCGCATAAAAATTCAAATCCTCTCGCGAAAGCGGGGGGATTTTTTTTTAATATAATATTTGTTAACGCTAAGCGCCAAGCGCTATGCTCAAAACTAAAAGAATATGAACGAAGAAAAAGACGTAAAAAAAGACGAGGAAATTGTAGCGAAATCGAAAAGAGTGAAGGAGGTAGAATCTCCCGTTAAATCAGGATTAAAATCGAAAGACGAAATTGTTAAAAACTGGTTGCCACGTTATACTGGCAGGCCATTAGATCAATTTGGCGATTATATTCTGTTAACTAATTTCAGTAAGTATGTAAGCATGTTTTCGGAGTGGAACGATAATGCGCCGATTATGGGTTTAGATAAGCCTATGCAAAGTGTTACGGCAAATGGCATTACCATTATCAACTTTGGCATGGGAAGTCCTTTAGCGGCAACCATGATGGACTTACTAACAGCCATTAAACCTAAAGCGGTTCTGTTTTTAGGTAAATGCGGTGGTTTGAAGAAGAAAAACCAGTTAGGCGATTTAATTTTACCCATTGCAGCGATTAGGGGAGAAGGTACTTCAAATGATTACCTGCCGGCAGAAGTACCTGCGTTGCCAGCATTCGCGTTGCAGAAAGCGATTTCTACCACCATTCGGGATCACGGTAGGGATTATTGGACCGGCACCTGTTATAC
Organism: Sphingobacteriaceae bacterium GW460-11-11-14-LB5; assembly: GCA_002151545.1. Taxonomy (NCBI): domain Bacteria; kingdom Pseudomonadati; phylum Bacteroidota; class Sphingobacteriia; order Sphingobacteriales; family Sphingobacteriaceae; species Sphingobacteriaceae bacterium GW460-11-11-14-LB5. The sequence continues at coordinate 1,035,766 of CP021237.1, forward strand.
CACCAATCGCAGGGTGTGGGAGCACGATAAAGAATTTAAAAAATACTTGAAAACTTTAAGGGCGATGGCTGTAGATATGGAAACCGCTACGGTTTTTACCACAGCATTTGCCAATAAAATCCCGGCTGGTGCATTGCTTTTAGTTTCCGATCAACCCATGATCCCTGAAGGTGTTAAAACCGCAGAAAGTGATAGCAGTGTAACCGAGAAATATGTAGAAACGCATTTAAGAATCGGTATTGATTCTTTGAAACAGTTAATCAATAATGGATTAACGGTAAAACACTTGTTGTTTTAACCTGCGACAACGTCATCCTGAACTCGTTTTATTAGTCGTTATTATTGTTTTAAAGGTCAGGATCTTTTCGACTTGAATTATTAGCAAGATAGATGCTGAAATAAATTCAGCATGACGCCTTAGAAGAATTATTTTTAAGGTGTTCGTCATCCTGAACTTGTTTCAGGATCTTTCCTGAGTTAATTAATATTAGAAGATAAATGTTCGCAAGATAGATGCTGAAATAAATTCAGCATGACGCAGTAGGAGATTATTTGTACTGCGTTTCGTCATCCTGAACTTGTTTCAGGATCTTTCCAGTTTGAATTATTAGCAAGATAGATGCTGAAATAAATTCAGCATGACGCAGTAAAAGAATTATTTTAACGATGTTTCGTCATCCTGAACTCGTTTCAGGATCTTTCCAGTTTGAATTATTAGCAAGATAGATGCTGAAATAAATTCAGCATGACGCCTTAGAAGAATTATTTTTAAGGTGTTCGTCATCCTGAACTTGTTTCAGGATCTTTCCAGTTTGAATTATTAACAAATAGATGCTGAAATAAATTCAGCATGACGCCTTAGAAGAATTATTTTTAAGATGTTCGTCATCCTGAACTTGTTTCAGGATCTTCCAGTTTGAATTATTAGCATTTAGATGCTGAAATAAATTCAGCATGACGCAATAAATTAGGATAATCGTCATCCTGGACTCGTTTCAGGATCTTTTCGATTTGAATCATTAGCATTTAGATGCTGAAATAAATTCAGCATGACGTGTCAAGTTAGGATAATCGTCATCCTGAACTTGTTTCAGGATCCTTAATAAGCCCAATTACCATCATAAATAGTATAAACAAAAAAAAGACCGGCATTTGCCGATCTTTTCCTGTTTGTATGCATTTAAATCTTATCCTAAATAAGATTTTAAAATTTTACTTCTTGAAGTATGACGTAAACGTTGTAAGGCTTTATCCTTAATCTGACGAACACGTTCACGTGTTAAATTAAACTTCTCGCCAATTTCCTCTAAAGAAAGCGGGTGGTTAGAACCTAAGCCGAAAAATAAAACGATAATTTCTCTTTCTCTTTCCGTTAAAGTAGATAAAGAACGTTTAATCTCTTCTGATAAAGATTCATTAATCAATGAGCTATCAGTATTGGGTTCGTGGTTTTCCAATACATCTAATAATGTATTTTCTTCACCTTGAACAAATGGCGCATCCATTGATACGTGGCGGCCAGAGTTACTTAATGTGTCCGAAATTTTATCCACTGTCGTTTCTAAAATATCGGCCAGTTCTTCCGGAGAAGGCTCACGTTCGTATTCTTGCTCTAATTTAGAGAAAGCTTTACTGATTTTGCTTAACGAACCTACCTGGTTTAAAGGTAAACGTACAATACGGCTTTGCTCGGCAATTGCCTGCAAAATAGATTGACGAATCCACCAAACGGCATAAGAAATGAATTTGAAACCTTTAGTTTCATCAAAACGTTTGGCCGCTTTAATTAAACCTAAGTTACCTTCATTGATTAAATCGCCTAAAGTTAAACCCTGATTTTGATATTGTTTTGCAACAGATACAACGAAACGCAAGTTGGTTTTAGTCAATCGCTCTAATGCAGCCTGATCGCCCTCACGAATCTTCCTTGCTAAAATTACTTCCTCTTCTGCTGTTATTAAATCTACTTTGCCAATTTCGTGTAGGTATTTATCTAATGACTGACTTTCACGGTTGGTAATGGATTGCGTTATCTTGAGTTGTCTCATTTATACGAATTGTGTGCTCTTTAATTATTGAGTGTGCAAAGTTACGAAATAGTATAGCAATCCGAAAGGATAAAATGCTGAAAATGTTGCTGTTTGCACAAGTTTTTTACAGTTTTACTTATAGCAAAAATCATTCCAAATAAAATTCTGACCTTATTTGTGATTAAATGACGGTTATGGTTGTTTTTCGGTTATTATTTATTGTAAATCAATAAATATATTTTGAATTTTAATAATTTATTATTTATGTTTGTGCTGTAAATAATTAAATAAATATGACGTTTCTTAATTTTTAAACGATTTAAGCCAATTCAAAAAATGCACTTATTGCAGTGTGTTTTTGATCATGTAATTTTTGTCAGGTAGTCTGTATGGAAATTAAAACAAGAAATTACTTCTATTATTAAACAGTAAAATAAATCTCAGGCATTACATTTTAAACAACTATGTAATTATGGAAATTAAAATAACAACCAATCAGATTTTGAAAGTATTACAGTTGCTTTCCTGGATCATTTTTATCGGCCTGTGTGTCGAAGCAGGTGGGGTACTCGTTAATACGATTATCACAACATTTATAAATCAAGAGGGCGTACGCAACTTTTGGGATGGAGCAGATTATTTGTCAAATGTTTACAAATTTGATCAGGGGTATTTTCTGGTCATCACACTCGTGATGATTATCGTTGCCGTGCTAAAAGCCATCATGTTCTATTTAATTGTGAAATTGTTTATCGATAAAAAACTCAGCATTTCTCAGCCTTTCAGTATAGAATTAAAGCATTTTATTTTGATACAGGTTTTTTTAGCGCTAGGCATAGGTTTTTTTGCCCATTTAGGCTATAAATTTACCATCTGGTTAGCGGAAAATGGCGTTGAGGGGGCTAACCTCCAAACATTAAATATGGATGGCGCTGATGTGTGGTTTTTTATGGCTGTTGTGCTTTTTATCATTGTACAGGTGGTTAACAGGGGGATTGAAATTCAACAAGAAAACGATTTAACGATATAAGCCTTATGCCCATAATTGTAAATTTAGATGTGATGTTGGCCAGGCGTAAAATGTCGTTAACCGAATTAAGCGATCGGGTAGGGATTACGATGTCTAATTTATCGATACTTAAAACAGGTAAAGCAAAGGCTGTTCGTTTGGAAACTTTAGAGGCGATTTGTAAGGCTTTAGATTGTCAGCCTGGTGATATTTTAGAATTCCGTGCAGATTAACTTCTGGTTGGTTCAATAAACCTGATGGAATGGAAATACTTTTTGTTGCGGGGTCTTCGACTCCGCTCAGGCTGAAAATCACAAAAAGATTGTTTGAGAGCAGGGCTTTTGTAACCGAAACCAATAGAATCCCTCACTTTCTAAATAATTTAACCACCTAAGACACCTTAGATCATCTTAAGGTATTTATGTATAGGGTAAATAATAGTTTAAAGAAACACCCCGTCCTGCGGACACCCCTCTAAAAGAGGGGAATAAAAAAACCTTCCAGTTTGCACTGAAAGGTTTTAGAATATGTTATTGCTTTAAGCTTGGGCCTTTCGACTTTAAGCTTAAACCTATGCTTGTTCAGCCAATACTTTAGTTACTAAATCTGCAGCTTCTTTTAAAGCAATTGCTGAGTAAACCTGAAGGCCAGACTCGTCAATTAATTTTTTAGCTTCTTCAGCATTTGTACCTTGTAAACGGCAGATAATTGGCACCGGAATGTTACCGATTTCTTTATAAGCATCGATTACACCTTGCGCAACACGGTCGCAACGTACGATACCACCAAAAATATTGATCAAAATTGCTTTAACGTTAGGGTCTTTCAAAATGATGTTGAAAGCCGCTTTAACAGTTTGTGCATTAGCAGTTCCACCAACGTCTAAAAAGTTAGCAGGTTCACCACCAGCCAGTTTAATAATATCCATGGTCGCCATTGCTAAACCAGCACCGTTAACCATACAACCTACGTTACCATCAAGGTTAACGAAGTTTAGGTTAGAAGCACTTGCTTCAACTTCCATCGGATCTTCTTCCGTAACATCGCGCATTGCTGCATAATCAGGGTGACGGAATAAACCGTTCTCATCCAGATTCACTTTAGCATCAACTGCAATTACTTTATCATCAGATGTTTTTAATACCGGGTTAATTTCGAACATTGAAGAATCGGTTGCTTCGTAAGCTTTGTATAAAGCGCTTACAAATTTAACCATTTCTTTAAAGGCATTACCGCTTACACCTAAGTTGAAAGCAATTTTACGTGCCTGGAAACCTTGTAAGCCAACTTTAGGATCGATTTCTTCTTTGAAAATTAAGTGTGGCGTGTGTTCTGCCACCTCTTCGATATCCATACCACCTTCCGTACTGTACATAATAATGTTACGGCCTTTTGCACGGTCTAACAATACAGAGATGTAGAATTCTTTGGTTTCAGAAGCACCTGGATAATAAACATCCTGAGCGACCAAAATCTTATTCACCAATTTACCTTCAGGGCCGGTTTGAGGAGTAACCAATTGCATACCAATAATATCGGTTGCACGTTGTTTAACTTCTTCCAGGTTTTTGGCTAATTTAACACCACCACCTTTACCGCGACCACCTGCGTGGATTTGCGCTTTAATTACAACCCAGTCAGAATTGTAATCTATTTTCAGTTGCTTAGCAGCCTCAACAGCTTGCTCAGGAGTATCGGCAACTATTCCTTCTTGAACGTTAACACCGAAACTTTTTAATATTTGTTTACCCTGGTATTCGTGAATATTCATCTGTTTATATTTTTGTCTTTATCTGTCAGATGGAGCCTATTACGATTAAAATAATATTTTAATCGTATCGGGTTCATTTGCTACAAAATTTGCCCAAAGCTACAATTTCAAACCCTTTAAACAAATAGCAATTGCCGATTTTTTCATAAAATGAACGTTTTATGTTAAACCCGAAATTAGCGCCTGTAATGGACGCTTGTTTATAGTGTCCTGCTGGTTTCTCAGATAGACGCAGCGATTTTTTATTTGAAAGCGAAGGCCCGGTGCTTCGTGGCGGCTCGCGGCCCTGCTTTCCGCTATAAGTCCTCACTACGCTCCGGGCTTACCGCTGCAATCAGGCTTAAAAACAAAGTGAGTTTTTGCCAAATGCATAAAAAATATTTCCGCTGCGCTAATCATTTTAAATCTGCGGGAACATAAGGGTTAATAGTGTCCGTTAGCTTCCTGCAAATGGTGTTCCGAAGATACCAACGGCCAGTTCTGCCCAGATGAGGAATAATGCCAGTAAAATCGCTACAAGTATTACCGTTCTTAAAATACCGGTTTTTAAATTTCTGAACACAAGTTCTATGGCTAAACCTGTACTTAGCAATAATGTACCCATTACTGCAAAATCCCTTGTGTCCCACTGTACCTCGTTTGTAAATTGCATGGCTACCAATGGAATGGCTAAAATTGATGCAATTACACTTAAGATGATGGTAATTCTTAGTTTTCCTGAATTTAATGTTTCCTGATTTTTCATGATTTTATATTTTAATATAAGTTTTAAATGGATAATTAAATAATTTTAGTTTCCCTGATGCGGTTTGCACCAGGGAGCTAAGGGTTGAGCGGTTAATTATAAAACGATTTGCAAAACAGCTTTCACTTTCTTAAATTTTGCTTTAGCAATCGGAATAAGCATTTGTGTCTCCCTGAAATCGCCATATTTGCGGCTTAATTCCGAAATCCAAACAGATTGCCCATTTTTGATAAAAACAACTAAGTTGAAATGATCAAGCTGGTTTATCCCGTTGTTTCGGATATTGCTTAAATCTATTTTTAACTTACATTGAAGTGTATTTAGTTGAGTATAAGGCGCAGCAATGAGGATATAATCTGCATCTAAATTTTCAATCTTGGAGAAATCAATGCTTTGTTGTGAAATAATCTGATCTATTATAGCATGCGTTAATGTTCGGTTAGACCTCAATTGATGGTAATAATTCCAGCAGAACAGGCCAACTACCAAGAAGATAAGAAATGCTTTTGCTTTCATGATTTTGATTTTTATTTGTTTAATCCAAAATATGCTGCAGTATTCGAATCTTGTAAATTCCACGATAACCAGCCCGATTCCTCATAACGCGATTTAAAATAGCCAATTCTTTTATCGAGGCGAGTTAAGATTTGATCATTGTTTTTATCTGCACTGACAACCGTTTCTTCTTCTGGGATGAATGAAGGAGGCATTACCAGCTTATTCCGGCTTTTATCTAATGTGGGAAGTGTTTTTTCAGATAAAGAAAGCAGGTAATCTGCATCCAACGCAATAGATGTGCTGTGTGCCAGATTATACTTTACGATAAAAACATCCCAGTTAATGGTGCTAAAAGTTAGGAGCAAGGCGAACCAGATATTTCCGTTCACCTTGAAAAGATAGAATATCGTTTTCTGTTTTGCTACTTTAAAATAAACCGTTGCCAAACCGATGATGCAAAGGATGGCAAATACCAATACACCGATTCTCTTGTGCGTTAAGCCATGGAATTCGATATAATAACTGTCGCGGATCAATACCGATATAATCAATATAAAGTTTTGAGCCATCCAGGTAAAGGCAAGCACCCTTAACGTTTGGCTTTTGTGGTAAAAATTTAAATTTCCCCTGAAAAAGTAAAGGATTATGGCCATGGCCATTACAATACTAAAGATTAATGTATTGGTGCCCTGGTGTAATTCGCCGGAGAAATTTCCTGAAGGTTTATAGCCAAACCAAAGCGTGGTAATATCGATGGCATTTAATAACAACAACAAAAGGTTAAGTGCAACAAACGAAATTATGCCCACAATATATTCGGTTTTTAAGGCCATTTTTCGGGTTAAGAGGTTTCCGCTAAATGTTTCTACAATATTGTACCAAATCGTTTTTTGACCTATTGTCTTCCTGATCCTCACCAATTGTTCCTTGCATTTCAGTTCTGCTTTCTCTAAACTTTTATCAAAAAATGCCAGCAATAAACCACCTGTTAAAACTAATCCGAAACAGAAATGTACAATGCGTCCGATGCTTAAATCTTTGAAAAAGAAATGAAGGATATCTTCAAAAAACTGTCCGATGCTCGTTAACACACTTTCGGCATAGTGTGCAAAAACATTATTGGCGGCCGAATACAAACAGGCAAAAAAGATTACGGCAATAACCGGGATAAAAATATACTTAATTAATTTAAAAACAGGTTTAAGGTTAAAATTGCCTATGCTTACTTTACTTAAATGCCGTATTGCATTAAAAGGTACCGTAATCATTTGTAAAATACTGGCAAGAAAAGCAGTAAAAATGGTTCTGATCTGTTGGTTATGGCTAAAACCGATGAATAATAGTAAACTGATGTAATAGGTGGCAACAGCTAAATCGGAGTTGTTAACCACAACCAGTACCGCTGCCAAAAGATGTGCTAAACCATAAATTTTTAGTTTATTGCTTTTAACTACATCGGGATTAATAAAAGTGATGGCTAGTAAATAAATGCTATAAATAAGCAAATTGAGTGCTAATCTTTCCTGCCAAAAGAGAAAAGTGAACAAGAGGCCACCCAGCAGGACGGAGAGTGTTAAGAGGTTGGATTTATTTTCCATTTTGTTTAAGGTTTAAGAATTGAAGTAACTGATAATGAGTAGGTAGATAATAACTAAAGGAATATTTAATAGCATGCAGATGATGGTAGCGACAGTGTTTCTCCAGGAAGTTTGGTCACAAATGAGCTCAATTAGAATTATTGCTAACACAAAGAAATTTACAATTGCTGCACCAAGCGTAAAAACAGCTCCTATGATCATGAGAAAAAAAGAGTCTGATATTAAGTTTATTATTAGTATTAATGTGCCGATAAGTGCAGAATAGTAAGCCAGCCTTTTGCCTAAATAATTCATTTGAGGCGCTAATATTTCTTCCGTTTTCATGTTTTTAAAAGTGCTTTGAAATTCAAAGTGAATAGTTAAAAAAAAATGTTTATAGTTTCCTGATCATTTTTTCAAGTGCATCTAAATGTGCTTTGAAGGCTTGTTTGCCCAAAGCGGTAATCGCGTAGGTGGTACTGGTTTTTCTGCCAATAAACCCCTTATGTACTTTAATAAATTCGGCCTGCTCTAATGTATTTAAATGCGAAGCCAAATTACCATCAGTTAACTCGAGCATTTGTTTCAGGTCGTTAAAGCCAATCTCATCGTTTACCACCAGGATAGACATTACACCTAACCTGATCCGGCTATCGAATATTTTATTTAAATCTGCTATCGGGTTTTTCATTCTTACTGACCTCTCTCATATTTAAAATACATTAAAAGACCATAAACAATGTGCAGTATACCAAAGCCAAAAGCCCAGAATATTAAGCCATAACCCACGTAAAACATGCAAATCAATCCCAGTATTACCTCGCAAAGCCCCAGGTAGCGAATGTCGCTGTAAGTATATTTACTGGCATTAATAAGCGCTAAACCATAAAAAATTAAACAGCTTGGTGCAATAATAGCATAGGTGTTCGGATGGTTAACCAATAAAGCAATAATAAATAAACCTCCTGCAACCAATGGAACAAATAAGTTAATTAAAAGTGATTTAGAGGTTTTGTCCCAGATGGGAAGATTGTTTTTCTGACTTTTTCTGTAGGTAAACAAAATTCCGCCAGCCAAAGCAATCACCAAAACAAAAATACCAAGTTTGATCAGGTTAAATTCCAGGTCCATTTCTCCATCAACACCGTAACCATAACCCCGTTTGTTGATGAATTTGTTAATTTCATCATTGGCAAAATAAGCCCCGATTAATGCAATAACACCCGCAAAAACACCAGATAAACCGCTCAAAGAAATAAATCTTGATGACCTGTCCATCATTTGTCTGATATCTTTTAAGGCATTTAATTGTTCTTCCTGAGTGTTCATTTTAAAAGTGCTTTGTTTTTCAAAGTTAAATAGAAAATTGATAAATGCAAATCTTTTTTGTTTTTTATTGGTTGATGTTAATGGCCAGATGGCTCATGGTGAGATGGTCCATGGCCTGGCTGTTAAAGAAATATATACCAATCATGAATTTCCAATGGATGATTACCTGTTGAACTATCGCTAACTATTGAACTAACCAACCATTTTATTAAATTTGGAGCATGCTAAAAGCCACTGGAATAAGAAAATCGTACGGGAATCTGCAAATTTTAAAAGGCGTAAATTTTGAAGTACAAAAAGGGGAGATTGTAAGTATTATTGGGCCATCTGGTGCAGGTAAAAGTACTTTATTACATATTTTAGGAACATTGGATAAACCTGATGATGGATCTGTACAATTAAAAGGTACGGTTATCAATAAACTGAACGGCGATTTGTTGAGCACTTTCCGAAATCAGAACATCGGTTTTGTGTTTCAGTTTCATCATTTACTGCCAGAATTTAGCGCCATTGAAAATATTTGCATTCCGGCATTTATTGCCAAAACCAATAAAAAACAGGCCGAAACCAGGGCATTTGAACTGTTAGATTTGTTTGGGCTTAAAGATAGAGCCCAGCATAAACCCAATCAGCTTTCTGGCGGCGAGCAGCAACGTGTGGCCATTGCAAGAGCGTTGATCAATAATCCCTCTATTATATTGGCTGATGAACCTTCAGGGAATTTAGACTCTGAAAATGCAGCCGGATTACATCAGTTGTTTGTAAGTTTGCGCGATAATTTCCATCAAACGTTTGTAATTGTTACACACAATGAACACCTTGCAAAAACCAGCGATCGTGTGGTAAGCATGAAAGATGGTTTAATCGTATAAGATTATGCGCTAATTCTTTATTCGCTCACTCATTTTATCCATTACTAATTTATTCATTCAATCATTATACCTTGAAAATACTGATAACAGGAGGGAACAATGCCAGGGCCTTAAAGCTAATGAAGGCATTTCCCAGTCATTTTGTTTTACTTGCCGATTATGGCGATGTGCCGGGAATAGTAACCGAAAATTATGCCTTTTCATCACTAGGCCTGCTAAATAAAGATAGTATCGCCCATATTCTGTTAAATTTCTGCATCACCGAAGCCATAGATTGTATTATTCCGTTGCACGATTATGAGCTTGAGCCACTGGCTAAATCTGCTGTGCTTTTTGGTGAGTATGGCATCCAGGTGCTGTTGCCCAATGCAGATGTAATTGCTGATTATATAACTGAAGAAAAGGTTGCTTATCAAAATTTTGCGGTGTTTATTCATGGTGATCGGATTTTTTCAACCGATGAACATGTTATACATGCAAATGTATCTCCTGAATTAAATGGCGTATTTGGTTATAACAATGCTGATGATTTAAAACTTTTTACAATTTAATATGGATGCAAATCAATACGTTAAAGACAAGCAGATTGTAATTTTTGAATTGGATGATGTGCTATTTCCGGAGAAAGATTATTTGCTGCAGGTTTATTATCTGTTTGCGCAGTTTATAGAATACACCGAGCAAAAAAGTGCGCAGCCTATTATTGAATTTATGCGTGCAGCATATGAGAAGAATGGTGTCGAAAAACTTTTTGAGAAAACAGCAAACCAGTTTGCCATTGATACAAAGTACAAGCATAATTTCGATCTTCTGCATCAGAATGCCCGTTTACCTTTAAAGCTTTTGCTCTATCAAAATATGCTGGAGTTTATGCAGGAACTTGTGGTAGATCGCAAACAGATATTCATTGTAACGGCCGGCAATCCTGAGCAACAACTGAATAAAATTAAGCAAACCGAGTGGAATGGGCTGGAACAATATCTTACTGTGTATTTTGTTGATGAACTGGGTTTAACTAAAGCAGAAATTTTTCAGAACATGTTAAACAGCAACAATTTATCGCCAAACCAGGCGTTAGTTGTTGGTGCAAATAAATTTGATGAGCAACAATCTAAATTAATTAATTTGCCGTATATTGAGTCACTAGAAATTTACAAATAGATATGCTTAGAAAATTTATTTCGCAAAATACATTTTTGTGTGCTTTGATTATTGTGGTTGGGTTTACAGCATCATGTAAAAAATCAAATAATGCACCTGACGGAAATGATGCGCCGCAAGGCGCTCCAGGAACCCGGGCCGAGTTAACTAAAGATTCGATTTACCTGTATGCACAGCAAACTTATTATTGGAATGTAGGGATGCCAAGCTATTCGGCCTTTAATCCAAGACAATATAGCTCAAACAACGCAGTTTTAGCTGCTTTAAAAGCATTGCCGAGTACAGGTGGGAAAGATAAATATTCGTTTATTGATGATGGAACCGTAGCTGGCGAATTAGGCGGCGTAGCTGGTGATTTTGGTTTCTCTGTGTTCTTTGCCAGTACGAATGATTTAAGAATCAAATATGTATATGCAACGTCTCCTGCTGGTGTTCAAGGCTTAAAAAGAGGTTATCAGATTACAAAAATTAATGGTAGCACAGATATCAATACCAGTGATGCAAGGATTGATTACGTAGTGAACGCTATTTTTGGTTCAAGTCCAACTGTTGCAATGACGGTTTTAAAACCAGATGGAACTAGTCAGGATGTAACCATAACCAAAGCAAATTATAATATCAACCCTGTACTTTTTACCAAAACGTATACCATAGGGCCGAAAAAAGTTGGTTATATTGTATTCAATAGTTTTACCACTAATTCAACTGATTTTCTGGATGCCGCATTTACACAGTTTTCAACAGACGGGATTACTGAACTTGTTGTCGACTTGCGTTATAATGGAGGTGGTTCGGTAGCTACATCAGAAGCCTTTACGAATTTAATTGCACCAACAGCTCAAAATGGTAAAGTAATGTATACCACTTACTGGACGCAGACCATGCAGGATAATCAAGCCACTATTCTTCAAAATCAGAAGTTTTATGCTAAAGGTAACGATGGCGTAACACGGATGTATTCTTATTTTGATTATTCTTATAAACCTACTGTTGCAGCTGGAAACCAGGAAGTTTTTGCTAAACGCGGATCGTTGAATGGCTTAACCAGGGTTTACTTTATTGTAACCGGTAGTACAGCGTCGGCAAGCGAGTTGTTGATCAATAACTTAAAACCTGTCATCGATGTTAAACTGATTGGCAAGAAAACTTATGGCAAACCAGTTGGTTTTTTCTCCATCCGTATCGATAAAAACGATTTATACATTCCTCAGTTTGAAACCAAAAATCAATTAAATCAAGGTGGTTACTTTGATGGAATGGCAGTTGATAAGGATATTTTTGATGATGTAACCAAAGATTTTGGCGATCCAACAGAAAAACTATTGGCTCAGGCTTTATATTATTCTGCCAATGGAGGTTTTTCTTCTTTCCTTAAAGATAATACCATAAGCAGTACTTCACCACTATCTAAAACTCAGGTGGAAGATCTCTCTGGCAAAATGGACCACGAATTTAAAGGAATGGTTGAAACTAGAAAGTTGAGATTTAAATAATTAGCGATAAAAATGCACCGAATTGGCCAGATTTGTAGTTCAAATCTGGCCAGTTTTTTTATAATTATTACACAAATCGAATAAATAAGAGTTGCTTTTTTTATAAAAAATTGATAAGCTTGTTTAACATTAATCGTTAAAGAGATACCATGCCAATAGAAATTGTAGAAAAGGAACATATCAGTTATTTAAACATCATCAATGCAAGAGAGGATCATACTACTGAATTAAAAACCAAGCTTGATGAAGCGCAAAGGTTAGGTAATGAATTTAAATCAAAAGCCGTTATAACTTTCAATACCACCATTGGTCCAAAACGAGTTGATACTACAGTTTGGGCCGTAACAGAGAAATATATACAACTAAAAAACAATATTCATATTCCATTAAAAAGTTTAATCGACATTGATTTTTAAGCTTGCTTTAAGGAAATAAATCATCCCGCATTTATTTAACCTTATCAGATCATGAGCATGCTCCATAAAATTGCCTTAACTTTTATTAAAACGATTGGTCCGGTAACGGCCAAAAACCTTCTTGCCTATTGTGGAAGTGCCGAAAATGTATTTTCTGCAAGTAAAAAGCAGCTTTTGCAGATTCCAGGTATTGGAGAGAAAACAATTGAAGCCATCCGTGGCAGCGATGCTTTGGTAAGGGCCAGGCAAGAATTGGATTTTATTGAAAAACACGGGATAGAAGTATTGTTTTTCTCCGACGAGAAATATCCTAAAAGATTAAAGAATTGCATCGATTCGCCCATACTGCTTTATGCCAAAGGTACCGCTGATTTTAACCAGCAACGTATCATCAGCATTGTTGGAACCCGTAATGCAACAAGTTACGGGAAAAATCTCTGTAAGGAATTGTGCGAAGTTTTAGCACCATACAATGTTTTAATCGTTAGTGGCCTGGCTTATGGCATTGATGTAACCGCCCATAAAGAATGCCTGGCAAATAATATTCCTACTGTTGGTGTGCTTGGTCATGGCTTGGATCGAATGTATCCAAAAATTCATAAAACGGTAGCGCAGAAAATGGTTTCAAATGGAGGCCTGCTCACCGAGTTTCCCATCCTAACCAATCCCGACCGGCAGAATTTTCCACAAAGAAACCGGATTATTGCAGGTATTGCAGATGCTACCGTTGTAGTTGAAGCATCAATAAAGGGAGGCGCTTTAATAACCGCAGAAATCGCAAATTCCTATAATAAAGATGTATATGCTTTTCCGGGTAGAACAAATGATGTTTTTTCAGAAGGTTGTAATTTCTTGATTAAGACCAATAGGGCCGGCTTAATAAATAATGCCAATGACCTGATTTATTATTTAGGTTGGGATGATGAAGTGAAAGGCAAGCACCCTATCCAGCAAACCAGGTTGCAGTTAAATCTTACGCCTAACGAACAGCGGGTTGTTGATGCCTTGCAAAATGGTCAGCTTTCTATAGATGAACTATGCGCTCAATTGAATATTCAGCAAAGTAAACTGGCCATCGTAATCCTTACCTTAGAGATGCAGGGCATTATTGTATCGCTGCCAGGAAAGATATATAAACTCCTGTAAGAAAATTGAAATTGCATTTTGCCCAATAATCAATCTATAATGCCTATCATAATTATAGATTATGAAATTAAATTCTTCTTAATTTTTATTTTCAAAATTATGTTTCAAATAAAATATAGTTTGTAAAATACTTAATGCCTTTGCTTAATTTTGCAAGATGTGGTACAATAATATTTTAGAAACTATTGGCAATACGCCATTGGTGAAATTAAATACGATAACAAAAGGAGTTCCGGGAACAATTCTGGCGAAAATAGAGACTACTAATCCGGGCAACTCAATTAAAGACCGTATGGCCGTTAAAATGATTGAAGATGCTGAGAAAAGTGGTAAACTAAAACCAGGCGGAACCATTATAGAAGGAACATCCGGAAATACAGGTATGGGCCTGGCCATGGCAGCCATTATTAAAGGTTACAAATGTATTTTTACCACTACCGATAAACAATCGAAAGAAAAGGTTGATGCTTTACGTGCCTTTGGTGCCGAAGTAATCGTTTGTCCTACAAACGTAGAACCTGAAGATCCCCGTTCGTATTACTCTGTTTCGTCGCGTTTAGAACGCGAGGTTCCAAATTCATGGAAACCCAATCAGTACGATAACTTAGCCAACTCACAGGCACATTATGAGCAAACTGGTCCTGAGATATGGGCGCAAACAGAAGGTAAAATTACACACCTGGTGGTTGGCGTGGGTACAGGTGGAACCATTTCCGGAACCGGGAAATATCTGAAAGAAAAGAATCCAAATATTAAAGTCTGGGGGATCGATACCTACGGTTCGGTTTTCAAAAAATATAAAGAGACGGGCATATTTGATAAGGATGAAATTTATCCATACATCACAGAGGGTATTGGCGAAGATTTTCTTCCGGCAAACGTAAATTTTGATGTAATCGATCTGTTTGAAAAGGTTACAGATAAAGATGCTGCTTTAATGACGCGAGATATTGCGCGTAAAGAAGGTATTTTCGTAGGTAACTCTGCCGGTGCGGCTATTGGTGGATTAATCCAGCTCAAAGATAAACTGAAGCCCGAAGATGTTGTTGTGGTTATTTTTCACGACCACGGCAGCCGTTACATGGGCAAAATGTATAATGAAGATTGGTTGCGTGAGCGTGGATTTTTACAGGACGAAAAATTAACCGCTAAATCTATTTTGTCTAAAAAAGAAAGTACAGAAATTGTAACCCTTGATGCACAAAAATCGGTGCTCGAAGCGATCAATACCATCAAATCGATGAATATTTCTCAAATTCCGGTAACACAGCAAGGCATGATTGTGGGTAAAATTGCTGAAAGCGATATTTTAAGCGCACTGCTTGAAAATCCAGGCTTAAAATCGGCACCCATTTCAGAAATTATGACGGCTACTTTCCCGTTTGTTGATTTAAATACCTCAATTGATAAAATTTCTTCTCTAATTAATAAAGAAAATTCTGCTGTTTTAGTGGAAGATGAAACAGGTAAGATCGAAATTATTACACAATATGATATTATAAACGCGATATCAGGGTAGGTAGGTTTTGAGATGGGAAATGTAGGATGTAAGATGGGAAATGTAAGATGGATGATGGTATATTTCCTCCGATCGTCCTCCTGAACTTGTTTCAGGATCTTTTTAGCATGGAAAATGCTGATCCAGAAGGCACCTCCTAGTCGTCGCCCTGAATTTATTTCAGGGTCTTAAGACAAGATGATAGGTGCTGAAATTATTCAGCATGACGATTCCCTTTGAAAGTGACCAAATAAAAAACGCCCAGGTAAAATTTTTACTCGGGCGTTTTTCTTTATGCTATTTTCGCTTTGGGTTTTACCTAAAACCCTAAACCTGCTAACCTTACTAATGACTCGGTGCATCAGCATTTACACGCTTAATCTGCGCGCCTAAGGCACGTAAACGGGTGTCGATATCCTGATAGCCACGTTCAATCTGTTCGATGTTGTAGATGGTCGATTTGCCTTCTGCAGATAAAGCTGCAATTAACAATGAAACCCCGGCCCTGATATCGGGAGAAGTCATGCTGATCCCACGAAGTTTATATTTTTTATCGATACCATTAACCGTTGCGCGGTGCGGATCGCAAAGAATAATCTGAGCACCCATATCAATCAATTTATCCACGAAGAATAAACGGCTTTCGAACATCTTTTGATGGATTAAAACGTTTCCTTTTGCCTGTGTAGCCACAACCAAAACAATACTCAATAAATCAGGCGTAAAACCTGGCCATGGAGAATCGGCAATGGTTAAAATCGAGCCATCGATAAAAGTATCGATTTCGTAATGTTTTTGAGAAGGAACATAAATGTCATCGCCGCGGCGTTCTAATTTAATGCCCAGTTTTCTGAAAACCTCTGGTATTACACCCAGTTCATCATAACAAACATCTTTAATAGTAATTTCCGATTCTGTCATGGCAGCCATACCAATAAAGGAGCCAATTTCGATCATATCCGGCAACATTCTGTGCTCGGTTCCGCCTAAAACGCTAACACCTTCAATGGTTAACAAGTTAGAGCCAATGCCCGATATTTTAGCACCCATGCGGTTAAGCATTTTGCAAAGTTGCTGTAAATAGGGTTCGCAGGCTGCATTGTATATGGTAGTGGTGCCTTTTGCTAAAACAGCCGCCATTACAATATTTGCCGTTCCGGTTACCGAAGCTTCATCCAACAAAATGTAAGCACCCCGTAAATTGGTAGCATCCACATTAAAGAAAGCTTTTTTGCTGTCGTAAACGAATTTTGCGCCTAATTTTTCGAAACCGATAAAGTGGGTGTCTAACCTTCTGCGGCCAATTTTATCACCGCCCGGTTTCGGGATTGCCGCTTTACCAAAACGCGCCAACAATGGCCCAACAATCATAATCGAACCACGTAAACCACCACCTTTCGATTTAAAAGTATCAGATTCAAAGAAATTTAAATCAATATTCTTAGCTTCAAAAGTATAGGTGTCTTTGTTAATGCGCTCAACGGTAACACCTAAATCGCCAAGTAATTCAATCAGTTTGTTAACATCTTTAATATCAGGGATATTACTGATGGTTACTTTCTTTTCGGTAAGCAATACAGCTGATAAAATCTGTAAAGCTTCATTCTTGGCTCCCTGGGGGGTAATTTCGCCTTTTAATTTAATTCCGCCTGTTATTTCAAATGCGTTCATATATTTTTCTTTTGCTAACCCTTTCGTCATGCTGAATTTATTTCAGCATCTATCTTAAAGATTCTGAATCAAGTTCAGAATGACGTATGGTTATTAATATTTAGGTTTATTGTTGTTATTACGTTGACGGTTATTATTGTTGTTATTTTGACGGTTTTTTCCGTTGTTGTTATTGTTGTTGCTTCTGCCGCGGTTATTGTTATTATTGTTTTGACGAGGATTTTGTGCCCTAAATTCTACTTTAGCGAGGTTAACACCTTCATCAAGCGATAACAATCCACCAGAAAGGTACTTTAAATCCTTAATAATGGTATCATCACTCACATTGTCTTTGTTCCAGGTAACGTAAGCCATTTTCATAAAATTTGCGATGCTTTGAACCATTGCCTTTTTAATTTCGGCATTTTCTTCACGCATGGCTTTTTCAATCAAATTCTCAACTGTTTTACCATAGTGTTTGTAGGTAATTCTTTGTTGAGGATAGGCTAGCGGTTCTGGTTTAATGTAAGCATTTTCAATTAATGGCTTAGGGTATGGACTATCTACATCAATCTGATAGCCAGAAATAATGTGCAGGTGATCCCAAAGTTTATGCTTAAAATCGGCAACATCACGTAAATGTGGTTGCAAAAAACCCATCAGGTCGATAACCGCCTGGGCATATTTATTACGTTCTTCAATGGTTGGTAATTCGCAGATATACTTTACCATATTTTGTACGTTGCGGCCATATTCCGATAAAATTAAATGGCTACGCGTAGTATTATAGTCAAAACTCATGTTCAGATAAATTAATGGATAAATTTTCTGGCGATACGAATTATGAAATAACCAGAAGAGTTTAGGTTATGAATTCACCGAAATGTCTATTGCCAGATTTTCGTGTTATATATTCAAAGGTAATAAAATTATTTGATTTGAGGTATTCATAGCTGATTTGTGATATTTTAAATTGATGCGTTTTTTTTGGAAATGTTTGTCAGTAGTTCCTGGCCTTCATCAGCCCCGTTATTCGCTGTAGTCCCGATACCAATTTAGTGCCGATTCATCGGTAAAAGATCGGGAGCTGCCGCTTCTACCGGGGTTTATTTAACTGTGGGTTGTGCTTGTCGGGAAAAGCCTTTCTAGCGCCCATGGGCTAAAACTGTATTATAGTACTTGTGCAGTTGGCTAAAGCCAATCTGTAATGATTTAATGCAAACCCACAATAATTTCCGTGTAACTCAGTGTTTCCGTGGCAAATAATAAACTGGCCACTCTCCTTAATGATCTTAATCCCTTAATGGTAAAAAGCCCTAAATCTCATCGCTATTCTTCGGGTAATCGAAAAACACCATTTCTCCGGTTCCTTTACTTACCATTTGCCACGAATCAAAAGGAAAAGAAATTAACACCATGCCTGCAGTTGGGATATTGTAAATGTCGGCATCGCATAATTCGTTCGCGAAATCTGTAAAACCGGGGTTGTGACCAAACAGCACTACTTTTTCGGCCGCATCATCCAAGGCATTAACCACCTGAAGCAAAGCTGTGGTATTGGCTTCGTAAATAGATTCTTCAAACTGGATCTGATCAATATTGTAGGCTTCCGCAAAATATTTGGCCGTAGATTTAGCTCTTTTCGCCGGGCTACTTACGATTAAATCTATTTTGAAACCTCTGTTAACCAGTCTTTCGGCCATTTCTGGTGCATTTTCTTTACCACGTTTGTTTAACGGACGGTCGAAATCACTTAAATCAATATTTCCCCAATCCGATTTGCCATGGCGGACCAGCAGTAGTTGTTTAGCCATTTAGTTTCTCTTTTATTTTGTTTACAATGGTTTCAGGCTTAATTAAGTCTATACAGTTTTCAACACCACAAAGGCAGGGTTTGTTTCCATAAATTGAGTTTGGCCTGCCTGGATGATCAATCTGAATGCAATCGCTTTCCGATTGTCCGTAGCCCAAAAAGCCTGCATAAGGATGTGTCGGCCCCCAAATCGATACAACAGGTACACCAACAAGTGATGCCATGTGCATGCCAGATGAGTCCATACTTAACATTACATCTAAGTTCGAGATGATGGCAAGCTCTTCTGTTAAGCTAAAATTGCCGATTAAACTATGGACATTTTTATACTTTTCAGCCCAGTTTTCAGCAACATCTTGTTCTGTTTTACCACCACCAAATATGAAAAGCTCATCGCCTGATCCGCTTAATGAGGCAATAACCTCTTCCATTTTTGTTAAAGCATATACTTTATAAACATGCTGCGCAAAAGGAGAGATACCTATTTTTTTTGTGGTTTTATAGGTAAATAAATTTTGTGCCTTTTCTGGGATTTCCTGCGGAGACTTATTTATTTTATGAGTGAGTTTAACATTAAATCCCAATTCGCGGAAAACATCGGCATAACGCTCAACGGTTTTTCTGAGCGGTTTAAAAACCTTGTTATGGGTACGGGTTAGTGCCTTTTTCTCAGCCCTTCCTTTATCTATGCGCTTAATTTTTGTTCCGGTTAAGCGAAAAAAGGTTGAAATTGCCCTGCTCCTCAAATTATCGTGTAAATCGGCTACCGCGTTTGGTTTATAACTGCGGAGCTCCTGATAGAGTTTGTATAGCCCGTCAATTCCCTTATGAATAGTTTTAGGCTGGATAGGGTGGAAGATCAGGTTCGGGATACCATCAAAAAATGGCTTAAAAGCAGCTCTGCTCACCATAATGATTTCTGCAGATGGATGCTGTTCAGAAAATTCGCGTAAAACGGAGGCTACCATGGCCACATCGCCCATAGCCGAAAAACGTAAAACGATAATTTTTTGGGTTACGGCCATATATTTTTCAGGTAGTTCGTCATTGCGAGGCACGAAGCAATCTCAATGCTAAATTTGAATAGCGAAAGTAGTAGGATTGCTTCGTGCCTCGCAATGACGGTTTGTAGTACTATGCTTTATTATACAACACCGGGTTTAAACTCGGGTCGTTATACATTTTCATTTGTTTATATACTTTCATGTATTTTTTGCCCGCTTCAATATCGGCCAGTAGCTCATCGATGCTGTTTGATAAATCCTCGCGTTGCGATAATAATACATTTAGTTTCGTCTGGCATTGTTCACGGTGCTCAGCTGATGCACTTTCGCGTTCAGCTTCTTCCTGCATATGGTAAATTTTCAGTGCCAATATAGAAAGGCGATCTATTGCCCAGGCCGGACTTTCTGTATTGATTTTTGCATCTGGAAGGGCTGAAATTCCCTGGTAAAGGTTTAAGAAATAACCATCAATAAACTCAACCATATCGGTACGCACCTGGTTTTGTGCATCTATTCGCCTTTTCCAGCTCAAACCTTCAACAGGATCAATCTGTGGATTACGTACTACATCTTCCATGTGCCACTGGGCAGTATCAATCCAGTTTTTAACGTAAAAAAGATGCTCTAAACTTTCGGCATCATATGGGTTTTCAACCGGATGGTCAATATCATCAAACTTGTGATAGTCTGTAATTACTTGATTAAATATGCGGTTGGCAATTTCACTTATCATGGGGCAAAGATATTAAAAGATTTTTATGGGTGATGATGCAGATTTTTCCTTGCAGGTTGATTACACAGATTTGGAGATTACACGGATTTCTTTTTGTGAAATTTAAAACAAGATAAGTTAGAGACTGTTTTCAGCTAACCGCTAACCGCTAACCGCTAACCGCTAACCGCTAACAGCTAACCCTTCTTACTCTCAAAATACGCAGTTATCTCCTCCAAAGTAAAAGCATTCAAACATTTATCAGCACTTAAACCGCCTTTGCGGGCGACTAAAATACCGTAATGCATATCGTGGAAACCTTCAGTACGGTGGGCATCGGGATTTACAGATAGCAATACTCCTTTTTCTAGGGCATAACGGTGCCAGCGCCAATCTAAATCCAAACGTAAGGGATTCGCATTAATTTCGATCACGACTTTGTTTGCTGCGCAGGCATCGATAATTTTTTTATAGTCGATCGGATATCCGGCACGGCTTAACAATAAACGGCCGGTTGGGTGTCCTAAAATAGTGGTATAGGGGTTTTCAATGGCTTTTAGTAAGCGTGCAGTAGCTTTTGCTTCGTCCATGCGCAAATTGCTGTGCACAGAAGCCACTACAAAATCGAATGTTTTTAAGATATCGTCCGAATAATCCAATGAGCCATCACTTAAAATATCGCTCTCAATACCTTTGAAAATTTTAAAAGGAGCGAGTTTTTTATTTAGTTCATCAATTTCCTGGTGCTGACCGAAAACACGCTGCTCATTTAATCCCTTTGCATAAACCGCAGTTTTAGAGTGATCGCAAATACCTAAATACTGAAGGTTTAAGTTCTCTTTGCAGTAAACAGCCATTTGTTCTAAGGTATGTACGCCATCGCTCCAGGTAGAGTGATTGTGCAAACTGCCTTTCAAGTCTTCGTATTGGATTAAAGTCGGGAGTTGATTGACTTTCGCCAGTTCAATTTCGTTGAAATCTTCACGAAGCTCAGGCTCGATAAAAGATAAACCTGCTTTGCTATAAATTTCTTCTTCATTTGCAAAAGGCCCTTCACCAGCTAATGTCAGCACTTTTTCTACATGTTCCGTATTTCCGGTTAACCTGAACCACTCTAAGTAGAAACCAGCTTTTTCTAACACATGGATTTTTATTCTAAAACCTGCTTCGGTAGTACAGATGAAAGCATTTTCGACTTCGATTAGTGAAAGTGGTGCGAAAGCGGGTAAGTTTTGTTTAAGCGCATCGATTTGTGCTGTACCGATTACGATTTCTAATTCATCAATAATCTCACATGCACGGCGGTACTGACCGGCGAAACCTAAAAGTGCATGGCTGTCAATCTTTGCAGCCCAATCAGAAAGCTGGGTAAATAAGGTTTTGGCAAAACCTTCAACCTGGGCATATAAAAACCGTCCGTTGGCAGCCAGTTTAAATTCGATGGCATTTTTAATTTCTTCCTGGGTTTTTAAACCAAAGCCTTTAGCTTCAATTAAGCGGTTTTCGTTACAGGCGTAATACAATTCGCCTATACTTTCTATGCCTAAGGTACGCCAGATGATGAAAATCTTTTTCGGTCCAATGCCTTTTATAGCCAGCATTTCCACTACACCTTCAGGGGTTTTCTCTAAAATTTCGTTAAGTTCTTTTAATTCTCCGGTTTGAAGAAGCTCAATAATTTTGGAAGCCAATCCTTTGCCAATTCGCTCAATTTTATCCAGTTCCGCTAAAGGTTTGTCCTTTAAAGCAAAAGGCAATTTATCTACTTTAAAATAGGCATTTGCAACAGATTTAATTTTGAAAGGGTTTTCTTCATGCAGTTCCATAAGCTGCGATAAGAGGCGCAAGGTGCGGGCGATGGTCTTGTTTTCCATAAGGGGTAAAATTAGGAAATAATGCCTCAAATCTTTACCGCATGTCTAAAATTATAAACACAATTTTATTAAAGCGTTGTTTTACACTGATGAAATCTATAAAATTTGCCCTCCTGGGATTAAGTATAAGTTTGGTGGCCTGTCAATCTGCCGATCAAGCAAATCAGAACAAAACAGATTCGACAAATAATTTAACATCAGCTGCCGTGCAACCTGTTGATGAGCGGTTTCTGGTTGTGGCCGGACATTCAGTGGGCGAAATCACCCTTGGCGAAAATATGGAACAGGTTGGGATAAAACTGGGCAGGCCAAGCGCGGGTGATGCTGCTATGGGAAAAGCCTGGGGGATTTGGTATAGCAACGATTCGACCGGAAAGCACCCCAACGAAATTGCAGTATATTCTTCTTATCGCGATACGAGTATGCTTGTAAAGGATGTGAAACAGATCAGGATTACCTCTAATCAGTTTAAAACGCAAAATGGTTTGGCAACAGGCAGCACTTTGGAAGATACAAAACTTAAATTTCCATCCCTCAAAAAACTTTCGGCCTATTTAAACGAAGATCAAGATACGGTAACAGTTTACGATGCCCAAAAAGATGGGATTGGCTTTGAATTTTTAAAAGGGAAAAGCATTTCTTTAACCGTTCATCGTGCAAATATTCCGGTTAATGCAACTTATTTAACGCTGCATCCGGAGTGGAAGGCGATTGATTAGGGGATGATGTGAGATGGAAAATGGAAGAGGTAAGATGGGTGATGTAAGATGGAACAGGTAAGATGGATGATGGTTACCTGGATCATGGTTTGATGGTTCATGGTTAATTGCTGATGAGACTTGACCTCTATGACCATTAACTATTTAACTATGAACCATCAATCCTAATATTCCATCATCCATTTTCCATCTTAAATTATTTAATAACCGCTTCAAATGGCATCCTGGCCTGAATGCCAGAACTTGCAATTACCTTTTTCATTTGTTGATAAAGCATGTAATTATCGCCAAGTTCTTGTTTGGTATAATAGGTTTTAATTCTGTCTGTACCTTCATCCATTAACGATTTCCATGGATCAATTACATCGGGATATTCTACAACTTTATAGTTTTTTAATTTAGCTTTTTTAGCGGCCGCTTTAATCGCATCGTTAAAACTTCCGATTCTATCAGCCAGGCCAATTTGAACGGCATCTGTTCCAATCCACACATGGCCACCGCCAATGCTATCAATGTAAGCTTTGCTTTTCTTTCTGCCATCGGCCACACGGCTCACAAAACCACTGTAAATCCTGTTTAATTCATTTTGAATAATGAATCTTTCACCAGCAGTCATGGGGCGGTTAGTCGCCATAATATCGGCATATTTGCCGGTTTTAACGCCATCAAATGTAATGCCTAGCTTGTTGGTCATTAAATTCTGGAAGTTGGGGATAATACCGAATACACCGATAGAACCTGTAATGGTGTTTGGCTGCACAAAAATACTGTCAGCGGCACAACCAATATAATAACCACCTGATGCAGCCACATCGCCAAACGATGCAATAACAGGTTTTTCTTTTCTGGTTAATACCACTTCTCTCCAGATCACATCCGAAGCCAATGCGCTACCTCCGGGAGAGTTTACGCGTAAAACCACCGCTTTAATGTTATCATCCAAACGTGCTTTTCTAATTGCCCTGGAAATACGTTCTGAACCAATCTGGTTGTCGGAACCTTCGCCGCCATTAATTTCGCCATTGGCATAAATTACCGCAATTCTATCTTTTCCTTCGCCTGTATCGCTATTGTTTTTGGCATAGTCGTTAATCGAAACCGAGCGGACATTTTCTCCTCTGGTTCTTCCCGATAATCCTTTTAATTCCTCTAAAATCTGATCTTTGTATTTTAAGGCATCAATCATTTTAAAGTTAACGGCATCTTGTGGCTGTTGCACTTTGTAATTATCTGCAATGTTATACAGACTATCTTTTTGAATATTTCTGCTTAGTGCGATATCGCTTAAGAAAGTATTGTACAAACCACCTACATAAGCTGTAACCTGTTTGCGGTTATAATCGCTCATTTTATCTAAAATAAAAGGTTCAACCGCACTTTTGTAATTCCCCACGCGGATGACCTGCATTTCTACACCAACTTTTTCCAAAGTCCCTTTAAAGAAGGTTAATTCAGAGCTAAATCCTTTAAATTCTAAAGCACCTTCAGGATTTAAATAAACTTTATCAGCTACAGAAGCTAAATAATAAGCACCTTGTGTATATACTTCGCTGTATGCAATAATTTTTTTATGCGATTTTTTGAAATCAATCAATGCATTTCTAACCTCGCGCAAAGTGGCAAAACCAGCGTTCGGACTACTTACATTCAGGTAAATACATTTAATATTATCATCTGTTTTGGCTTTTTGTACCGCTTTCAAAAAATCGTTTAAGCCTATACCATCTTTTTCTTCGCCCCCAACAATTGGCAGGTTTCCGAATGGGTTTTTAGGTGTACGTTCCATAATGGCCTGGTCCAAATTCAGAAATAGTACCGAATTATTAGACACAACCACTGTTTTGTCGCTATCAATAGAAGATATTAAACCTACAACAACTACGAAGCAGATAATAAATACAATTACTATCGATAAGAAAAAGCCCAACATAGAGGCAAATAAATACTTAAAGAATTCTCTCATTTAAATGTTTTAATTTTGTGTTGTAAAGATATAAAAATACATGATGCTTAATAAAGCTTTAGAGTGCAGCACGGCTTATTTGTTACTGGGTGGAAATTTAGGCGATAGGGAGGCGAATTTGAAAAAAGCCATTGATCTATTGAACGATAAAATCGGTAAGGTGATTGCCATCTCCTCTCTTTACGAAACGGCTGCATGGGGCAAAACCGATCAGCCTGCTTTTTTGAACCAGGCTGTAGGTGTAGAAACCAATTTAAGTGCTATAGCTGTTTTAGATCTTGCACTAAGTATTGAACAGGAATTGGGCAGGGTGCGGAAAGATAAATGGGGTGAACGTTTAATTGATATCGATCTTATCCTTTTTGGAGATCAAATTATCGATATTCCCGATAAACTTCAGGTGCCTCACCCGCATATGCAGAACAGAAAATTTGTGATGGAGCCCCTGGCTGAGATTGCACCCGAAGTAGTACATCCTGTACTGGGAGAAACGATTTTGTCTATCTGTCGTAATATTGATGACCCGCTTGAGGTTAAAAAGCTTTAGTGCATCTAACTTTGATCTTATGTTAACCGACCAACGCCCTCTTGACTTTTCTTACCTGATCCAAATGGTTGGTGATGACAAGACATTTTTAATTGATTTTTTTGAAGCTTTTATTTTACAAACGCCGGTCTATTTAGCAGAAATGGCTGATGCATTGTTAAAAGAGAACTGGAGCAAAGTAGCTAATTCTGTACACAAAATTAAACCCACATTCAGTTATATAGGCAGGAATGACGTAAAGGAATTCGTTCAGGCAATTGAAGACCATGCAAGGAATAAAATTGCGCTTGAAACGATTCAGGCCGATGTGGAAAGGCTAAAATTGATTTGTGTGATTATCTGTCAGCAACTTGAGCTGGAGAAAAACAAGCTTACTTCCAAGCAGTAATTTCCGCAGAAAAGGAATGCAGATTTTAAAGGATTACCTAAAATAAGTTAATCTGCGATTTTGATCTTCTTAAATCTGCGGGAAAAATTTAGTTATACTTTATGATTGGCTGTAGAACCTCTAAAATGCAATATTGATAAAGCAATATACAATACCAAAACAAAAGGTATTGCTGCAAATTTCAGAACAGCAATTAATATAGCTGACAGGATGAGGAAGATAAATTTGATTTTATTTTTCGCCCAGCTTAAATCGCTGAATTTTAAAGAGAATATTTTTATTTCGCTCACCAGTAAGAAACTTGTAATTGCCGTAATGGCAATCAGCAAAATACTGGAAGCAATAACCTGCGGATAATCGCTGGCAATAAAAGGTAGTGAACAGATAAACAAAGTATTCATCGGGGTATTTAAACCGATAAAATCTTCTGTCTGCCTGGCATCGTTGTTAAATTTGGCCAACCTAAGTGCAGAAAAAACAGTAATGATAAAACCGAGATAGGGAAGGTACTCAGATGAATAATCGCTTGCCTTCAATAAGTGAAACATGATTACCCCAGGTAAAAATCCAAAACTTACCATATCTGCCAGAGAATCAAGATCTTTTCCGATTGCCGATTTTACATTTAATAAGCGTGCAACCATACCATCAAAAAAATCGAAAATTCCTGAAAGAATAACGAAGTACGCTGCGGTTTCCAGATTGCCTTTAAATGCAAAAACGATTCCGATACAACCAGAAAAAAGGTTTGCACAGGTAATCGCATTAGGGATATGTTTTTTTAGCATGGGGTCTAAGGTTTAAGATTTAGGGTGTAAGGTTTAGGCATCCAATTAGGAAACCTTAAGCCTTACACCTTTTACCTTTAAGCTTTATCTTAGCTGTTCATCGAAATTAAGAACTCTTCGTTGCTTTTTGTTCCTTTTATTTGAGATTGAACAAATTCCATTGCTTCCTGGCTGTTCATATCAGCGAGGTGGTTACGTAAAATCCATACACGCTGTAACGTGTCTCTGTCGTGCAATAAATCGTCGCGACGTGTACTTGATGCTGTAATATCGATAGCAGGGAAAATACGTTTGTTAGATAATTTACGATCTAACTGAAGTTCCATGTTACCTGTTCCTTTAAATTCTTCGAAAATCACCTCATCCATTTTAGAACCTGTATCGGTTAATGCTGTAGCTAAAATGGTTAATGAACCACCATTTTCGATGTTACGTGCCGCACCGAAAAAACGTTTTGGTTTGTGTAAGGCATTTGCATCAACACCACCTGATAATATTTTACCCGAAGCTGGTGCTGTAGTATTATATGCCCTGGCCAAACGGGTAATTGAATCTAAAAGGATTACCACATCGTGTCCGCTTTCTACCAAACGTTTCGATTTCTCTAAAACAATGTTGGCAATTTTAACGTGACGCTCAGCCGGCTCATCAAAAGTTGAGGCAATTACCTCAGCCCTTACGCTACGTGCCATATCGGTAACCTCTTCCGGGCGCTCATCAATTAATAAAATAATTAAATAAACTTCCGGGTGGTTTTTAGCAATGGCATTGGCCACTTCTTTCAATAAATTGGTTTTACCCGTTTTAGGCTGCGCAACAATTAAACCACGTTGCCCTTTACCAATCGGTGTAAATAAATCCATAATACGGGTAGAATAATTGTTCGTATCCGTAAACAGGTTTAATCTTTCGGTTGGGAAAAGTGGTGTTAAATAATCAAAAGGAACACGGTCGCGAACTTCAGCAGGGATTCTGCCGTTAATGGTTTCTACGCGAACCAATGGGAAATATTTTTCGCCTTCTTTTGGCGGACGGATGCTACCTTTTACAGTATCACCGGTTTTCAATCCAAAAAGTTTAATCTGAGACTGAGATACATAAATATCATCAGGAGAGGTTAAGTAGTTGTAATCTGCCGAACGTAAGAAACCATAACCATCAGGCATAATTTCTAAAACACCCTCATTTGTAATTACGTTGTCGAAATCGAGGTTAGAATAACTGTTTTCGTTTTTGTGATGATTGCCACCACCTGGTTGTTTTTGCTGGCGATTTTCGTCGCGTTGCGGTTTTTCCTGCTTTTCTTTAGGCTCTTGTTTTTGTTTCGGAGCAACTGGAAGCACTTCTGCACTTTCTTCTATTAAAGCTGAGATTGGTTTTACACTTTCTTCAGCTTCAATAATTCTGTCTGGCTGTCTTTCCGGCTGTTGCTGGTGTTGAGGCTCGTCAAATAAAGTTACAGCATCTCTTCTTCTTTCAATTGGTGCTGCAGGCTCATCTTTCGTTAACCTTGCTCTTTTTTTAACCGGCTTGTCGGTTGTTGTTGCAGCAGGTTTATCGGCTACCACGGTAGAAGCGGCAGCTGCAGCTGCGGCCGCAACTTTTGGAGTTTTTGTCGCTTTGGTTTTAGGCGCAGGAGTAGCTGCAATAGGTTCGATATCGCTATAAGGGTCTGCACCAGCTTTAGCGGCATTTATAATTTCTTGTTGGTGTAAAAGTACTTCAACAAGGTCGATTTTTCTTAGGGAGTCGGCACCTTCAATGCCATAGCTTTTTGCTAGCTCACGTAATTCTGTTGTGAGCTTATCATTTAATTCTGTTTTACTAAACATTCTAAATATATATGTTTCAAGAAATTTTTCATTTGTTTATAACGGATGTTTTCTGTTATAAATCTACACAGGCTTAAAAATAATTGTGTTAGTGCAGGCCCGGCAGTTTCATTGTGTATAAATTCTTAAGGCTATAAAACATTGAATGAGTTCATTATGGAAAATGCTCAAATTGTTTCATAATTGTTTACAAGCTGAATAAAAAGCGAAATTCGCCTTTAAAAAATGGTAACAAAAAACAAGTCTTGATAAATTTTTCTGGGATATTCAGATAAACGGTTGAGAAATTATGTTGCAATTGTATGTATTTGAAACGTAATCTGCAAGCAAAAGTTTAAAATGTTTATAAAAATAATTAATGTGAGCATTATTTTGTCGCTCAGAAAACTTAAAAATCTTCATATTTGCAGCAAATAAGCCCATATATGACCAAGCAACAACTTTTCGAGCAGATACAAAAAAAACGTTCATTTTTATGTGTCGGATTAGATTCTTCGTTAGATAAGATACCAAAACACCTGTTAAAGTATGAAAATCCGATTCTGGAATTCAATAAACAGATTATTGATGCTACAAAAGATTTGTGTGTAGCTTATAAACCCAATACTGCTTTTTACGAGTGTTATGGCAAAAAAGGTTGGGAAACCTTAATTGAAACCTGGAAATATATTCCACAAGATATTTTTTCTATTGCTGATGCTAAACGCGGCGATATTGGGAATACCTCTGCGATGTATGCCGAAACCTTTTTTAACGCAGCATCGTCTGAGATGAGTTTCGATTCAGTTACCGTAGCGCCTTATATGGGGAGCGACTCGGTAACACCATTTTTAACTTTTAAAGATAAATGGGTAATTCTATTGGCCCTAACATCGAACACAGGGCATGCCGACTTTCAGTTACAGGAGGTTGGAGAAGACAGACTTTTCGAAAAGGTGATTAAAACCTCGCAAACCTGGGCAACTGATGAGCAGATGATGTATGTGGTAGGTGCTACACGTGGTGCTGCATTTGGTGATGTACGTAAACTGGCACCCGATCATTTTCTTTTAGTACCGGGTGTTGGTGCACAAGGTGGAGATTTGAATGAGGTGTGTAAATACGGGTTAAACCCGCAATGCGGATTACTGATCAATTCTTCCAGGGGGATTATCTATGCAAGCCAAGGTGAAGACTTTGCAGAAAAAGCCAGAGAAGAAGCATTAAAACTGCAGCAAGAAATGGAGCAGATTTTGATTAAAGCAGAATTAGTGTAAAAAGTTAATTTTAACTATCGAAATGCATGATGTAGCTAATCTTGATAGGGTTGATTGATTTTTCTTTGCATAAAAATCCTTATATTTAATTGTTTAGACCTAGCCTATGACTAATCCTTTTGATAATATGGACTTTAAGTTGTTGCTTGAGCATGTAAAAAACCTCTCAGCTGCCGAAAAAAAAGAACTGATGCAAGTTTTAAATCAAGGCCAGCTTCCGGTGGTTAATGAAGAGCAGGTAGCTTATGTAAAGACGCCCGCAACGCATACTTCTTTTGATGCAAAGTGGGAGGAAAGTTTATCGGCTTCTGAATTTAAAGCAGCAGTCATTCAGCATATTAATACTTTGCCTTGGAAATAGTACGCTTCAACCCCTCGGTTCTGCTTTATCTTAACGAACTGGTTGATGTGCTTTTTTACGAAAACTATTTCAGTATCCGCGAAAGTGCTATAGATTACATTATCAGATTGATTGATATTGCTGAAAGCAAAATCGTGAAGAAGCAATATTACATTGCTCCTAAGGCTATTTCTCGTCATGGCAGTTGGCTTATCCATTTTAATATCAGTCAGAAAACAACCTGGTACTTTGTATTCGAAAAAAGTGAGGATCGTTATTTGGTTACCTATGTTTTTAACAACTACTCCAAAGAAGCTCAAAATTTAAACTTATAAGTTAGTTATAGCTAAATAAATTCATTATCTTCAAGAATGAATTTTCCAGAAGATTTTCTTCATTATGTTTGGCAATTCAGGTCGTTTGATTTTAACGGTCTGCAAACCACTCGTGGCGAAAATCTGAAAATCATAAACCCCGGCTTACTGAATAAAAATGCCGGTCCCGACTTTTTTCATGCAAAAATCGAAATTGGCGATACCATCTGGGCAGGCAATGTAGAAATCCACCTTAAATCATCAGATTGGCTAAAACACAACCATCAGTTGAACCCCGCATATGAAAATGTAATCCTGCATGTAGTTTACGAACATGATGCCGAAATAAACAGGATGGATGGTTCCATTTTACCGGTTTTGGAATTGAAAAACCGCATCTCTACAGATCTCATTAGAAAGTATGAAAACCTGTTTCTTACACTGACTGATTTTCCTTGCATTGCTCAAATAGGTAAGGTAGATGAATTAATTGTCGAATCCTTTTTATCGAGAACTTTAGTTGAACGTTTTGAGCAGAAAACAAATGCGGTTACGGAAACTTTAAACGAATTAAACGGAAATTGGGATGAGACTTTTTACCGTTTCATGGCGCGTAATTTTGGATTCAAAATAAATGCTTTGCCATTCGAGTTATTTTCCAAAGCCGTTTCGCAGAAGATTTATGGCAAGCATAAAAATAATCCACATCAGATAGAAGCATTGGTTTTTGGTGCAGCAGGATTTTTAAATGATCATTTTGAAGAAGAATATCCGAAACGGCTAAAAACCGAATTTCAGTTTCTTCAAAAGAAATATAACCTTAAACCAGTCGACGTGTCCCTTTGGAAGTTTATGCGGATGCGTCCTCAAAACTTTCCAACAATTCGCCTGGCGCAATTTGCAGCATTAATTGTAAAGGCCAACCATCTTTTTTCCAAAATTATGGAAATAAAGAATGTGGCTGAGTTGCGTACCTTATTTGAAAATCTGCCGGTAAACGATTACTGGAAAACACATTATCATTTTAAAAAAGTAGCTTCCTCGGTAAATATCCAGATGGGCAAAACATCTGTAGATAATATCCTGTTAAATACAGTAGCCTTGTTTTTATTCGCTTATGGAAAACATACCGCTACACCATATTATATCAGCAGGGCGATTAAACTGTTAGAAAGTTTGCCGCCTGAACAAAATGCCATTACCGATAAATTTACCGGGGCAGGAGTGAAGATGGATCATGCATTTGCGTCGCAGGGAATTTTGCAGCTAAAAAAGCAGTATTGTGATGAGAAAAAATGCCTATCTTGTGGTATTGGAATTAAAATTTTAAAACAAGCCTAAACAGATTCTCATTTCCGATAAAACTTTCTACCTTATAATCCGTTTTTACATTATGGAATTTCCACACGAGCTAAAAGAACTATACCCCAATCAGATTATTGAAGTTAGGGGGAATGCCGATGCCTTAACTGTTATTTTGAATAAAGATGTCGATATCCATAAATTTAAGGCAGAACTGATCAAAAAATTTTCAGGACTGGAAGAACAACAAACGCTTTTTATTAAACACGAGGATAAACAGGATTTCGAAAAATTGGTTTTGGAATAACGAGTTTGCTTGGGCTATTGAAATTTAACCAATTAAATTTGCTAAATTAGAGTTTGAAAGCAAAATGATGGTTTCGGTTTTGGATAATTTTTATCTAGTGTTGTGCGTTAAGATTTTAAAATAGGCTTAAAATGTTCCAGAGAATTATAACTTATTTTGAACAGCAGAGTTTTGGGGTTTCTACTTATTTGGCCAGTAAACTGAATATGAGTACCGCTAAAGTTCGTTTGTTTTTTATTTATTCGTCGTTTTTGGCGGTGGGTTTTCCAATATTATTCTATTTTTTGGCCGCCGTGGTGCTCGATATCAGGACATACATGAAAAGAATGCGTCTGAGAATATGGGAATGATTCAGTATCCAGTTTACAGTTAACAATATTCAATTTACAGTTGATTAAAACTGAGAACTACAAACTTCCAACTGAAAACTGTCTAATCATCGTCTCTTAAAATTTCTGCAATTTCATTAAAACCTTTTTCTGCGGCTAAATCTGCAGGCAGTTTACCACCTTCCATGCGTAAAGAAACTTCTGCTCCGTGTTCTAATAATAAAATAATCAGTTCTATATTTCCCAATTGTGCGGCAGTATGCAAAGGGGCTAAGCCTGCTTTCTGACAAACATTCGGGTATGCGCCGGCATCTAGCAGCATTTTAGTGATATTGAAATTATTAGCGGCAACTGCCGAATGGATTGGAAATACATTGAAGCCATTTTTTGAAGCCAGATTAACATCAGCACCTTTTAAAACCAGAAATCTAGCTAATTCCTCATGTCCGAAATAGCAGGCTAAACCTAGCGGTGTAAAACCATCTTCAGAAAATTCGTTTATACTTTCCGGGTTTTGAAAAATCAATAAGGTAGCGGCATCAAATTTACCAACTGCACAGGCCTCAAATAAGGTTAAATGATCTACAAACTCAGCAATTAAGTCGGCTATTTCCTGTTTTTTATAGTAACAAGCCAATAATAATGGCGAAATGTGATGTGAGGTATCAATATTTGCCAATTTTGGATTTTCAACCAAAATTTCTTTTACTGCTTGTAAATTTCCGGCCTCAATTTGTTCTTCGAGTTGCGCTATACCCATCATATTGTTTCAAAAATCGCTTTAAATTAACTAAAATTAAGGAATTGTAAACTTTAATGCCTAAATATATATAGTGTAAAGCAAATTAGCAAAAGTCACAAGACCTGGTAGGTTTTTAAAACTAAGCTCTACTGAATCAGGTTAAATAAACCTGATAAAGCGATCCCGACGTAAAAAAGTCGGGAGAAGTGATAGCAGGACTGTTATAACCGATGTGCACAGAACCCTGCTTTTCAAAATAATACGGACCACCTAAGTCACCTGAGTTCATTTAAGCATTGGTTAACCATTAAAAAATATGGGCGTTACCCAATCCCGTGAAATACGGGAAAGGGTCGGGCTTTTCAGGGCTGCGCTTCGCTCCGGTACCGATGAAGGATCGGTACTGAACCCTTACAATCCCTAACGCAAAACCCATAGGCCTAAGCAATTAATCTTACGAAAAAAAAATCCCGTTTAACCTCTCCAGGCAAAACGGGATAAAACCTAAAACAAAATCCGTTTCATTTGACAAAACGTAACAACTTGTGTGTTGTTGAAATAATAGACAATAATTTCTGTTTAAGGTTTAATGCCCGATGAATATTTTTATTTAATTTAAGGCACATTATAAAAATAAAAGGTATAACTATATATTTCCTCGGGTTTGATGCGTTGTTTTAAAAAGAGGAGGCGTGGTAGAAAGCATATAACAGCAATGGTTACAATTTGTGATTATTTTTTTTGTCAGGCTTTCGTTAATGCTGCGCAGTTTTATCTAAGTTTGTTCAATATTAAATTATTTAGGATAGAAAATGTCGGTAAGGGGTAACCAGTTTAAAACCAATACATTCAGAGATAAAGGTGCAGAAAGTGCACCCGGCAGATCATCATCAGGTCGGCAGCCGAAAGAAAAAAGAGATTTTTTGCCAAGCTTCGATTTGGCAGATGGCCGTGCAGTTAAAATTGTAGGTCTGTTTTTTGTGATATTGTCATTATACTTTTTAATTGCTTTTACTTCGTATTTATTTACCTGGCAAGACGATCAGAGTTATGTAATCGACGCAAATGGCGGCTGGAGTAATCTTTTTAAAACAACAGAAGAACTAAAAGAAGCAGGCGTTTCTATCCCGGTTGTGCAAAACTGGTTAGGTAAGTTTGGTGCATTATTATCGCACCAGTTTATTTACGAATGGTTCGGTATTGCATCTTTCTTGTTCGTTTTGGCCTTTTTTATTATCGGTTACCGTTTATTATTTAAAGTTAAAATCCTTTCCATCTCTAAAACATTAGGTTATAGCTTTTTCTTTTTATTGTTTATTTCACTAACCTTAGGCTTTGCACATAGTTTTTGGTCAGAATCGCCACATTATTTAGAGGGTGAGTTTGGTTATTGGAGTAATAAATTATTAGCTGCCCAAATTGGTGCGGCCGGTGTGGCCGGATTAATCGCTTTTGCCGGATTAACGATTTTAATCATCGCCTATAACATCGATTTTAAATTTCCGGAGCGTAAAGAGAAAGAAGTTTACCTGGATAACGAGACCCCGGATTATGTAAACGACATTAGGGCGCAAGCCGTAAAAAACCAGACTTTCGACGAGCCATCAGAACCTATTGAATTTCCGGTACGCGATAAGCCGGTAAGTAACGAACGTAAACCGCAAAATGTGGTATTGCAGCCGAGCCGTTTCGAAGAAAAGGAAGAGGAAGAAACAGTAGCTCCTGTGGTGTTATCGCCTCTTGCTACTAATTTGCCTCTTGCTACTGCGGCAGCAACACTTCCTTTAACGGTTGAGCCACCAATCGAAGCCGAAAAGGAACCTGCTTTTACGATCGAAAAAACTGAAGAAGATAAAAAATCGGATGATCTGGTTGAGCAGTTTGGCAATTATGATGAAAAGTTAGACCTGTCTGGTTATAAGTATCCAACAATTGATTTGTTAGAGAATTATGGTACCAATAAAATTTCGGTAAATGCCGAAGAACTGGAAGCCAATAAAAATAAAATTGTAGAAACCCTTAATCATTACAATATTGAAATTGATAAGATTAAGGCAACCATTGGTCCAACGGTTACCCTTTACGAAATTATCCCGGCCCCTGGGGTAAGGATTTCGAAAATCAAGAACCTGGAGGATGATATTGCACTTTCTTTAGCCGCCTTAGGTATCCGTATTATCGCGCCAATGCCTGGTAAAGGTACCATTGGTATCGAGGTGCCCAACCAACACCCGGAAATGGTGCCCATGCGCAGTATTCTAAATACAGAGAAATGGAGCCAAACCACGATGGATTTGCCTATTGCATTAGGTAAAACCATTAGCAATGAGGTGTTTATTGCCGATTTAGCTAAAATGCCTCACTTACTGGTGGCAGGGGCAACTGGTCAGGGTAAATCGGTAGGAATTAATGCCATCCTGGTTTCGCTGTTGTTTAAAAAACACCCTGCACAATTGAAATTTGTACTGGTCGATCCGAAAAAAGTAGAGTTAACTTTATTTAACCGTATAGAAAGACACTTTTTAGCTAAACTACCTGGTGAAGCCGATGCCATTATTACCGATACTAAAAAAGTAGTAAATACGCTAAACTCACTTTGTATCGAAATGGATCAGCGCTACGATTTGCTGAAAGATGCACAGGTGAGGAATTTAAAAGAATACAACGATAAGTTTGTTAAACGCAAGCTTAATCCAAATAACGGTCACCGCTTTTTACCTTTCATTGTATTAGTGGTAGATGAGTTTGCCGATTTAATGATGACGGCAGGTAAAGAAGTTGAAGCACCAATAGCACGTTTGGCGCAGTTAGCCAGGGCAATTGGTATTCACTTGGTTCTGGCTACGCAGCGCCCATCGGTAAATATTATTACCGGTACCATTAAAGCCAACTTCCCGGCGCGATTGGCTTTTAGGGTGTTATCGAAAATCGATTCGAGGACCATTTTGGATAGTGGTGGTGCCGATCAGTTAATTGGCCGTGGTGATATGCTTTTATCTACAGGAAGCGACTTAATCAGGCTACAGTGTGCTTTCGTTGATACACCTGAGGTAGACCGCATTTCTGAATATATTGGGAACCAACGTGGATATGCCGATGCTTATCAGCTGCCAGAATATATAGATGAAGCAGGCGAAGGCAGTAAGGCCGATTTTGATCCTAATGAACGTGATAAGTTCTTTGAAGATGCGGCCAGGCTGATCGTGATGCATCAGCAGGGTTCTACCTCATTAATACAGCGTAAACTAAAACTGGGTTATAACAGGGCAGGCCGGATTATCGATCAGTTAGAGGCCGCCGGTATTGTTGGTCCGTTTGAAGGAAGTAAGGCCCGCGAAGTTTTATACCCTGATGAGTATTCTTTGGAACAGTTCTTGAACAGTATGAATGACAAAGACTAGATTAAACCAATACCAAAAAATCTACTCTAACGTTTCAAAGGAAAAATTTAAAAAAGAAAAGATGAAGAAATTAATTTCAGCATTAATGGTTGTAGTTGCTTTTACAACTTCAACTTATGCTCAAACTGATGCGAAAGCTAAAGCCATTTTAGCAGAGGTGAGTAAAAAATACAAATCGTATAATATTGTAAAAACAGATTTTACCTTCACTTTGGATAATCCAAAAGCTAAAGTAAAAGAAACCCAGCAAGGTACTTTGTATGTTAAAGCCAATTCGAATAAGTATAAAGTAGCCATGACTAACCAGGAGTTATTTAGTGATGGTAAAAGCCAATGGACTTATTTGAAAAAAGACAAAGAGGTGCAAGTAAGCAATGTAGATAATAGTGGTGATGCCATTAATCCGGCTAAAATTTTTACGGTTTACGAAAAAGGATTTAAATATGTGTACACTGGCGAAGAAAAATCAGGTGCTAAAACTTATCAAATGATTGATTTAACACCGGTTGATGCTAAAAAATCGATTTTTAAAGTTCGTTTAAGTATCGATAAAGCCGCTAAACAAATTGCCAATGTGGTGTTATTCGATAAAAACGGTAACAAATACACGTACAACGTAAAAACTTTTTCACCAAATGTAAACGTACCTGAAACTACTTTTGCTTTCGATGCCAAGAAATATCCTGGTGTTGAGGTAGTAGATTTAAGATAATTGTGATTTCCGCCTGGGCGGGATGAAACCTGGAGGTTCAGTTGGAAACAGCTGAACCTTTTTTGTTTGATAACAATCTTAGCTATTTATCATGAATATGTGCTAAGGTAACTTAGGTGTTGAAAAAGCTTGGATGGGTAAAATGCCTTAATCACCTAAGTTTTATTGTGTAATAGTCCTTAGGCGGTCGTCATGCTGAACTTGTTTCAGCATCTTTTTTGCTATTAAAAACATTCTGGCCTAAAAAGAACCACCGCTTAGCACAAGTATTAATTTTTGCCGCTCTCTACCGCTGCTGTCGGGTTTAAGCGGCTTGGTCCTTTTAAGAAACAATGGTTTCTAGTCAACATTTAAAAAATAGAATAATAGTGAGGTCAGCGCATTTTAATAAAACTGGCAGAAGCGAACACGATTCCCGACACTGATAGAAGTTAATATTTAGCCAAAACAGAGGAGCTGGATGACAGGTTTACAATGAATCGTCATCTCGACCGGAGCAATGCGCAGTGGAGAGATCTTTGAACTAGATTAAAAGATCTCTCCACTACGGTCGAGATGACGCCGATTATTAGAAATGAACATGATGGTTGATAAATTTTTCATCGGGTATTTATGAATGCTGCGCAGATTTATCTAAGTTTGTTTCCAATGTCATTGCCACTAACAAACCATACTTTAGAGAAATTAGAAGCCCTGCTTTTTGCCATGGGTTATAAGGTTCGTTACGAGAAAGGGAACTTTAAAACAGGTTCCTGCCTGCTCGAGCACAATAAGGTTATTGTAGTAAATAAATTTTCGAATCTGGAAGGAAAAATTGCTGCATTGGTTGCCCTGGTTAAACAAACCAACGCCGATGAAAACCAGTTAGACGAAAAACAACGGCAATTTTATCAATCTTTACAGCAAACCGAATTATTTTAATGGAGATAAAAAACTACAATTACATCAACAGAAAGGAAAGTTTAAGCAGATGAAAGTTACTTTTTTAGGCACTGGTACATCACAAGGCGTTCCTGTAATTGCATGTAGTTGCGAAGTTTGTTTATCTGCCGATCAAAGAGATAACCGGTTAAGGACATCGATTTTACTCGAAACAACTGATAAAACCATCGTGGTAGATAGCGGACCAGATTTCCGTTACCAGCTCTTGCGCGAAAAGGTAAAAGACCTGGATGCTGTTCTGTTTACACACGAACATAAAGATCATATTGCCGGTCTGGATGATATTAGGCCATTTAATTACCTGCTCCACAAGGTAATTGATGTTTATGCCACTGATCGGGTGCAGGCAGCTTTGAAAAGGGAGTTTTATTACATTTTTGCCGAAACCAAATACCATGGTTTGCCACAGATTAATCTTCATACGGTAACCAATGGCGAAGATTTTAAAATCGGCGAAAGCACGATAGTTCCTTTTGAAGTGATGCATCATTTATTACCCATTACTGGCTACCGGATTGGCGATTTTACATACATTACCGATGCCAAAACCATATCGGAGCAAAGTTTTGAAAAAATAAAGGGAACCAAGATTTTGGTGTTGAATGCTTTACAGAAAGAGTCGCACATTTCTCATTTTACCTTAAACGAGGCCATTGCTTTTGCCGAAAGGGTAGGTGCAGAACGTACTTATTTAACACACATCAGTCATAACCTGGGTAAACATGCCGATGTGGAAAAGAATTTACCTGCGCAAATCCGATTGGCTTATGATGGTTTGAAAATAGAAATTTAAACGCTTTTTAAAATCCAAAATTAAATTATATTTGCAGCACAAACCCAGGTGGCGAAATTGGTAGACGCACCAGCTTGAGGGGCTGGCGCCTGTATGGGTGTGGGAGTTCGAATCTCCTCTTGGGTACAATTCAAAGTATTCCTCTTAATGGTATAAACCGTACTTAGAACATTTCTAAGTACGGTTTTTTTATCTTCAAAATCGCCTTTCTAGGTAATCTCTGCTATTTTCAAAGTATTCTGCCCATGGTCAGTCTGGTATGGGAAGAATGGCTTAGATCACTTGTTGCGAATTCAAGCCCAAAACGTCATTCTGGCTTACTATATGTCGTTTTCGATTAATTCCATACTTTACGGAATGTCCACTTTTGCATAGTTCAATCTAAAAACGAATTATGCAAAAGACAATTTTTATCACTGGGGCCTCATCAGGGCTAGGTAAAGCAACAGCTGAATTATTTCATGCAAAAGGCTGGAGCGTGATCGCAACCATGCGAAATCCTGAAAAGGAAAGTAAACTTAAAGAGCTTCCAAACGTAACCTTGGTGAAATTGGATGTTACTGACGCTGCAGCAATTCAAAAAACAGTTTCGACTATTTTACAATCCTATGCTGTTGATGTTGTGCTAAACAATGCCGGTTACGGTCTGATAGGTCCGTTGGAAGCTTTGAAAGACGAGCAAATTCTATCGCAGGTGCAGACCAATCTGTTTGGTGTGATCAATGTAACCAGAGCATTTCTTCCTTACTTTAGAGAAAGCAGAAGTGGAAGCTTTATCAATGTTACCAGTACATTTGGATTATTGGGCTATCCTACCTGTTCGATTTATAATGCGACCAAATTCGCTGTAGATGGTTTTTCAGAGGGGCTGGCTTACGAATTGGCACAATTTGGGATCAAAGTTAAAGTGGTGGCGCCAGGAGGAATGCAGACTGATTTTGCAGGAAGGTCTTTACAGGGTGGAATGCACGAAGCATACACTCAACTAGTAGCAAAAGTTAGTGAAGGCTATAGCGAGGAGCAGATTGCCAATTATTCAAAAGCAGACGACGTAGCCCAGATTATTTATGAAGCAGCCACTGATGACAAAAAACAGCTCAGGTATATAGCAGGCAATGATGCTATCGGTCTGTACAAGGAACGTTTGGAATTGACGCCCGAAGGGCAATTCGAAAAAATACGTTCGCAATTTATATTTTAGTTTCGTTGTCTCTGCCGGATTTTATACCAATCTGGCAGAAATGACTTTCTTTATGGATTACTTAAATTTGTACTATGAAAAAACAGCCCGT
Organism: Sphingobacteriaceae bacterium GW460-11-11-14-LB5; assembly: GCA_002151545.1. Lineage (NCBI taxonomy): Bacteria > Pseudomonadati > Bacteroidota > Sphingobacteriia > Sphingobacteriales > Sphingobacteriaceae > Sphingobacteriaceae bacterium GW460-11-11-14-LB5. Next base: position 1,076,331 of record CP021237.1, read on the forward strand.
CATATTCAGTTCGTTATCACAATTGCATAAGGCAATGGGTCAAGCTGCTCCATCGCATCCGCTCATCAGTGTAATGAATTATGGAGATGCAAAGTTTGATCCAAGGGATTTTGAACAGGGTATTATATTAGACTTTTACAAGATATCATTTAAGACAAGCTTTTCCGGAGCGCTGAAATATGGTCTGGGATATTATGATTTTGAATCAGGTGGAATGTCATTCATAGCCCCCGGACAGCTATTGAAAATGCAGGACGAAGAAGCAGATTATAGTGGGATGACACTTCACATCCATCCCGATTTCATTCGACATTATTCGTTAAATACGCAGATCAAACAATATGGTTTTTTCGGATACTCAGCAGCCGAGGCTCTTTATCTTTCCGAGAAGGAAAAAGCAACCATTCTGAGTATTTACAGATTTATTCAGGAGGAGCTGAGCGAACGCATTGATAAATTCAGTCAGGATGTAATCATTTCACAAATTGAACTTTTGCTCAATTACGCCAACCGCTTTTATGACCGGCAGTTCCTGACCAGGAAGGCTGTAACCCATGACTTGCTTGCCAGATTAGAACAGCAATTGGAAGACTATTTCAAAGGAGAGGGTTCTTTGATTAAAGGACTTCCTGCCGTAAATGCGGTAGCCGAAAATCTAAATGTAACACCAAGATATTTGAGTGATCTGCTGCGAAATCTGGTCGGATTAAATACCCAACAGTTTATCCATGAAAAGGTGATTGAAAAAGCCAAGGAATATCTTGCAAAAGATGAATTTAGCATAGCTGAGATTGCTTATCATTTAGGCTTTGAACACCCTCAGTCATTCAATAAGTTATTTAAAAGCAAGACTTCTTTTTCCCCTTCAGAATACAAAAAGAGTTTATTGAACTAAATTGTGATTCAGTTCTAGGTGAACATTAAGCCAGCTTTACGTAAAGTACATTCCGCATTTAAACCAAACCCACGTATATAACAAAAAGAAAAAATGGACATACAAACTTTTATCACGGAATGGATTACAGCCAGTAACATGTTCGATGCGGAGAAATATCTAAGTTTTTATTTATTTGATGCTATTCTAGACGATCCATCGGTAGGTAGAAAATTTCAAGGGCATAAAGAGATTCGGAAATATTTTGACGACTATTTTATAGGGTACAACACACATACAGACCAAGTAGAACTGACAATAATAGATCAGCAAAATGCACATTTGGTAGTGCAATTTTCTGGTGATTTTCCAGAAGGTAAAATTGGAGGGACGTTTGAATTTAAATTTAAAAATGACAAGATCTCTTCTGTCAATGCGAACTTAATTCACTAAATAAATTTATAGCAATGAGTAAAGAAAATTTTGACGAGATTATTCGTAGGTCTCTGGAAATAAGAAAAAAGTATCATGAACTGGAGGTGCTGCATCATGGAAGCGAGTGGACTGTGGAAGAAGATGCGTTGGCTTATTTGACTGATGCTGGGTTAGTGGGGCGCAACATTATGTCGGAACAGCAACGCTGGCCGAAAGCCGGTTCGGAGGCTGAATTGCAACATAAACTAGGCGAAAATATTTGGTGGTTGATTGTTTTAGCTGAAAGGTCTGGGATTGATATAAGAGATGCGGTTGATAAATTTTTGAACAAAATGGATGTTGCTTTAAAGTAGAAGCCCAGGAGAACCACTATAGTGTGGTTTTAGTTGGTTTGGAATCATCGGCAAATGAATGGATGTGATATACTATTAATGACATTTGCCAAATTTTTCGTTCTATTATAATCTGGTCAAGGTGTGGTAATCGAAAATTATTTTGTATTTCGATGTCTGCTCAAATGAATTTTTTTATTCCAAGTCCTCAATTATAGATCTATAAGCAATAAAAAGCGATTTAAATGTTCAAAGTATTCCTGCTGATCGGTACGACTTAAAATTTAAATCCTTAACATAATGATTGTTAAGGATTTTTTGTTTCCGCACCTTTTAAGTCAGCATTGGCATATTTTGCATCATATTTTGATAAAATAACGGAAAATTCACTTTTAATTTTTTATGATATTTACCGAAGCTAAAAAGCTGGGTTACATTGACCTATTTTAGAAAAGAATAAACCACTTTAAATCACGACAGCTTCATCGCAAAAGAAAACAATTTTAACAGATGAAAAAATATCTATTGCTCTTATTAATCGCCATTTCGTCAACAGGTTTAATGGCACAAAAAAACACTGATGTCCCTTTCCAATTACAGGGAACGGTTAATTTACCTGATTACGATTCTGCCAATCGGGCGATTTATTTTACCTTCCAAAGAAATGGCAAAGAGGTCTTAGACAGTGCAATAATTAAAGGCAATAAATTCAGTTTTAAAGGTCTGGCTGATATCGATATTAAAGCTTCTTTACAATTTACTAAGCCAAATACTTCACCAAATGCAGCCGCTGATCCTAATTCGTTGAGCCTGTATCTTTCCAAAGGATTGGTAAATGTTAGTGCAAAAGGTTATTTGCGTAAATCCATAATTAGTGGGTCTGCCGTAAATAATGATTACATGATCTTTAAAAAGCCATACTTAAAGTTAGATACTTCATTGCGTTTACTGGGTTGGAAAAAAAGACGGGTAAAAGCCGAAGATACCATTGGTAGAAAAAATGTTGATGAGGAGATCGATAGTGTGAAAAACCTGAAACTTGCGCAATTGTCAGAATTTTTATCAATAAATATCACCAAACCTTATGCTGCCGAAGCTTTGTTAATGTATGTAAGCACTGATGGTTCTGCTTTCAACATCAATAAAGCACAACAATTTTTCGATCGGCTACCGGCCAAACAAAAAAGCGCCGCATTAGGTAGAGAGATCACCACAGCCTTAGCTAAGTTAACAGAGAAGCTGGCAACCATCAATGTGTTAACAAATGTTGATTTTTATGATGGTTATGCACAAAAGGTAGGCCATCCGGTTCCTAAAGGAGTAACACGCATCAATAATGCGGAGTATTTGCGTCAGCTTAGTTCAGCCGAAATCGATAAGATTGGTAAAACATTAAAAATAAAGGTGAGCATAAAATCAGGCTGCGATAACTATGATAGAATTGGCCATGTCACCCTGGTTCTTATGCCAAAAGGTGAACAATTTAATGCAGAAAAAGGTGAGCAATTTGAACTTTTAAGGATCATGACACCGTTTATGTACCGTACCCGCCAACCCGACCATATTCCTTACGAAGCACAAATAGACCAAATGGTTAGTACGATAAAACAAGCCGGAAAGGATGTTTATTTATTAACCGAGGTATTTGGTACAACTGGTGCCGGACAAAGGGAAGTAATTGGTTGCGATGGTTCATTACTAACTTTTAATGTGTCGGTAGATTTAATCAGCGATAAAGTGAAGGATTTGCCTGCACAAAAAGGAATTTCATTGTTGAGTTATTACAGTTTAGACGGCAAGGATAAAGCCGCGGGAAAAAACAGTAAACAAGTAAGCTTCGAATTGCCTGACAACAATAAAGCAACAGTTCTTTATGTTATTTCATCAGGACATGGAGCTGCCGAAGGGGGAGAAGAATACAACTGGAGAGAACATGTTGTAGATCTGGACGGTAAAGAATATACCCGCATAGAGATGAGCCAAAATTGTGCACCATTTGAGATGTATAATACGCAGCCTAATGGTATTTATTTCGGCGACATTAGCAAAGAACGTCGCTCGTGGTGCCCAGGCGGCCCTGTACCCACACGTATTATCAACCTGGGTCCATTGGCAAAAGGAAAACATACTTTGAAAATATCAATCCCCGAGGCCGAATTTGAAAAAACAGATAGTAAATATTATGTATCGGCCTATTTGGTGACGCAATAAACTGATATCAGTAAAATACAAAGCCTTTCCCACTAATATGGGAGAGGCTTTTCTGATTTTTTAATCATGATAAAGCGTTTCAACATTAATTGAATAAGAGAGATTTTGTTTAGAGTCGTTGCAAGGCTTGTTTTACGGTGTCCTTGTTGGGCTTAGAAATGGGTATTTTTTCTCCTGATGTTAAGAGTAAAATACCACCATCTTCTTTTAACCAGCTTTTTACATACTTTGGATTTACTAAATGGCTTTGGTGCGTTCTTAAAAATCCGTTAGGACGCAATAAATCTGCATATTCTTTTAGTGATTTAGAAACTAATATTTTTTCATCACCCGAAAGGAAAAAGTGGGTATAAGTATTGTCTGCCTCACAACGTATAATTTCTGATAAAGTAACATACCTGATTTCGCCTTGCATCTGTAGGGCAATTTTGCTCACATTCGTTTCTGGCTTTTTGAGTTGTTGTAGTAAAAAATCGAGTTGTAGATTTGGTATTGGCTTGGTCAATTTAGCTTCAGCTTTACTTACCGCATTTATCAATTCTTCAATATCAATGGGTTTTAAAAGATAATCTAAGGCGGCAAATTTTACAGCCTGTATGCCATATTGATCGTAAGCAGTTACAAAAATAACTTCGAAATCACGTGCTGGTAGTAGTTTTAATACCTCAAAACCGATTTGCTCGCCCATTTGAATATCCAGGAACACTAAATGAGGCAGATGTTTTTCAATAGCAGTAACGGCATCACTTACATTTTGCGCTGTAGCCATTATGCTTACCTGCGGACAATGCTTTTCTAGCAATGCCTGCAGGTTTTCTAAGTTGGAAATTTCGTCGTCTATTAAAATTGCCCTCATCATACTATAGCCAATCGGTCAGTGTTAAACTTATTTCAGTGCCCTTAGCGGTTGATTGTGTGGCTAAAATAAAGCGATTTTCTTTATAAATACTATTTAAGAGTTTTATTCTACTATCGCTCAATTGAAGACCCAGGCCATTGTTCTTTTTTTCTATGTTAAATCCATTTCCATTGTCGGCAACAGTTAGCACTAAATCATTCGCTTGTTTAGTAAATGTGATCATAATTTTTCCATCTGTGCCCTTTTTCGATATACCATGCTTCACCGCATTTTCTACAAAAGGTTGTAGCAGCATACTTGGTATTTCTACGTTCTCTAAAGCTAAATTATCGGAGTAGTAAATTTCGTATTTAAAGCCAAAGCGCAATTGCTCCATTTGTAGATAATCGTCTAGCAGCGTTTTTTCCTGCGATAAACTAATCAGTTCTTTATCATCAAGTACGTTACGCGTTAACCGGGCAAATTTAGAAAGGTATTTATTGGCATTGTCTATTTCGTTTTTGTTCATTAAATTTTGAATGCCCGAGAGTGCATTAAACAGAAAATGAGGGTTTAATTGGGAACGAATGGAGTTAAGCTGAAGCTTTGCCGTGTTTTTTTGCTGCTCATTTTCGGCCAGCTTTTTTTTGTTTCTTTTTTTGATAGCGTGAAGTATAAGTAAAAAATTTAAACCGATAATAAATGCTGCAATTAACGCATAGCTATAAAGCTCTTTTTTGGTATAGTTTTCTTCATCTAAAGTGATAGCAAGCATATATCTGGCCGTATATTTTTCGATTTCTTTTGGCGGCATGTTATATCGAATAAATGCTGATGGCTGAATAATAATTTCGTAATCTCCCGATTTTTTGAAAATGTTTTTATCGATCTTTAGGTTAGGTAAAAAGTCATGTTCTTCAATTAAGCCACCATATTGCCAGGAAGTTGATTCGAAAATGATTTTATTCGTTTTTTTGTCTTTTATTGAGGTATAGTATAGATAATCAATATCCGATTTGTCTTTTACAATTTGTAATTCCAGGTCATTTTTAGCAAAAGTAAAATTTGTTCTTTCTTTTGGGTCGGTTATCCAGCTGTATTTAAAACCCTTTTCATCTTTTGTAAGCTTAGAAAAACCTTTGATTTTTGCTTTGGGAATAGACTTTCCATAAAAAACAGATTTGTCAATATCCAGAGGTTTTTCGATACTATAAATTAATGTTGTAATCGTTTTGCCTTTTATATGGAAAATGCCAAGTGTTGTTGAACTGAATACTTCTTCATCACCTCCGGCATGGGTATCTTTCAGTTGTGCCATGTCGATCGGCTTATTTACCACGATTGGTTTATTATCTTCCAAAATGGTGTACCGATAGTGCTGTATATTAATATTCTTTCTAAAATTAATCGAGATACTTAAATTGTTTACTTCAGGTAAATAATTAAAAGACGTATGAGGTTGATTGGGGAATACATTGTCATAGTAGACTTTTTTGACTGAACTATCTACACAAATGAGTAGTTTTCCCCCGCCAGGGTAAGTGCGGTTAAAGTTGATGCCTTTTTGTGCATTTACGGTAGATAGCGCAATAAAGAAGCTGAGCAATATGAGGGTTATCTTTTTCATATGGTTAAGTTTAATTTTCATCAAACTTGTCGCAATAATAGCAAAACTAAAACCATAAAACAGGAAAGGTAGTGTTTCAAATAGCAGGGATATGGTTTTGCGCAGTATTTGAATATTTCTAAAGAGTGTATACCGTGATTAAAGGTGAAAAAGTATATCGTTAAGGATATCATGGAACTCAGCCGTCAGGAGTCTGAAGATCATGGTGTACGAGTGACTATCAGGCACGGTCCTGGTCAGCTCTTAAGGGGCTTGGTCAGTATATTTTCGATCATTCCTGTCAGTTTAAAATATGTATAAGATATTGTGAAGCATAAGAATAATTCATAAGTTTAAATGTTATTTCTTTAAGGTATGAAGCGCTTATTTTTATTCTTTTTCTTATTTACGGCGACGCTGTTAAGTGCATGCAAACAAAGTGAATCTGAGGTGAAAACCAATCCGGTTAATAGCGAAGATACACTGGTAATTGCTACCGAAGATATTTTGACCGCTGATATTTTAACAAAAGAGCAGCAGGCAAAACTTAATCCGATAGACGTGCTTAACAGGTTAAAAAAAGGCAACCTCGATTTTACAAAAGATAATCTAACCATACGTAATACTACTGAAAGAGTAAGGAAAGCATCTCTTGGACAATACCCCAAAGCCGTTATACTTTCCTGCCTAGATTCGAGAGTGCCGGTAGAAGATGTATTTCACAGTGGCATAGGCAACCTTTTTGTGGTTAGGGTAGCTGGAAATATCATCAATGATGATGTTCTGGGGAGTATGGAATATGCCTGTAAGGTTTCAGGTGCAAAACTTGTGCTTGTTTTGGGACACGAATATTGCGGCGCAATTAAGTCTGCTATAGATGGTGTTAAGCTTGGGAATATCACCACATTACTTCAAAAAATTAACCCGGCGGTTAATGCTGCGAAAGCTTCATTTCACGGTAACGCTGTTTCTTCAAATCCTGCTTTTGTAGAAGCCGTTTGCGATGAGAACGTAAAATGGGCTATTCAGGAGATTCTGAGTAAAAGCCCGATATTAAAAGAAATGGAATCAAAAGGCGAAATCATGATTAAAGGAGGTGTTTATAACATGAATTCGGGTAAGGTCGAAATATTTGAGTCAGGTAAATAGTATTTTACTCAAGCCGCCTGTTCAGAATAATTACTCCTGTTTTTTGTAATTGTAAGGCACATAACCCTGCCATTTCCAGGGTATGCAGGTTTCGCCGAGTATGGTTTCTAAAAGTTCCTGATATATCTTTTCACCATTTTCGCTATTGGTCGTAATAATGACCGAAATCCCTTTGTCTATAAAATTAATATTGTAATTTTTCCAGGCCCCGCCATTTCCCTCTTTAAAAAATGCTTTTCCATATTTACAATTGAACAAACCCCAACCTAGTCCATAAGATAAGTGTATGGCATCATTTTCGGTTGTTGTTTCAGTACTAACGGGCGGGAACTGTGTTTTGGAATGGATCGTGATCTGTGGAGAAAACATTTCATGATACATTTTTTTACTTAAACCTTTTTGCTGCATCACATTTTCTATAAATTTTGCATAGTCAGCAATGCTTGTGACCATTGATCCTCCTGAAACTGGTTCGGTACGCTTCCTTTTCGAATCTATATCACCATTATCCATATGCCCCACCGCTACATTATCATCACCAAATGAATCGTGCCATATGTATCCGGTACGCGCCATACCCAGTGGTTTAAATATTTTTTCCTGAGCCAACTCGTCTATATTTTTTCCGCATATTTCTTCTACCGTTAGCTGTAAAAGTTTAAACCCCTCACCAGAGTAAGCATATTTGCTTCCCGGATCAAAATAAATTTTAATCACACCGAGCGAATCAAATAAGGGAGCTGCTTCTGTGGGATTAAACCATCTTACATTCGGCAGGCCTGAGGTGTGGCTCAGGCACATTCTTGCCGTAATTAATTTCCAACGGTCATCATTTTTTAAATCAGAGAAATATTCATAATCTGGCACTGGCTTTTTCAGGTATTTATAAAGCGGTTTATCCAGGTCAATCGCTTTTTCCTCCACCAATTTCATCATTAAGTATCCAAAAACAGCTTTACTCAAAGATGCTCCATATACAATTGTCGCGGTATCTAACATGGTGTGCTGCGGTTTGTTTCTAAAACCATAAGATTTAACGAATACCGTTTTATTGTGGTTTAGTATAGCCAGATTTAACCCCTGAACATTCGCTGCATCCATCAGCCTTTTTACCGTAGTGTTAATCTCTGCAACTGATACCGTGCTTCCATCCAATCTTTTAATATCATCGACCTGATTGAATTTAATAATTGGAATAAAAAAAGAAAATAAGCAAGTGCGCATTTTAAAGTCATAGCGTTGATTTTTAAGATAATGCTTAAACGGTTGGTGGTGATCATTTTATTATCCAAAAATCTGTAAAAACGCTAATGGCTACAACGACACTTATACGTCAGTTACCCGACATTTGAGCGGTTTCTTAAAAGACGGATGCTGAGTGGGTAAAAAGAGGAAACATTTTTGACTGCTCTTATGGTGTTGAGTATAGAAAATATGATTCCGATAAGGTAGCATAAAATCAATAGCGGATAACCAACAGGCATGTAGAAAATGAGTAACGGAATGCTGATACAACCTAATAATGAAATCGTAATCTGAAAATTGATGACCTTCCTGCCTTCCATATCATAGCAGTCACTTTCTGTTCTGTATATTAACCAAAATACAACAGGCAAAATGAGATTGGCGAAAGGAATTAAAATACCCAATAGTGGAATGATATGAATCAGGGGTAATAGTTTGGGCGTGATGCCATCTTGTTCTGAAGGCAATTCTTCATTTTGATAAATTTCATCGGTATGAATACTTAATGCTGCAGCAATAAGCTTTAATGTATGCATGTGGGGCAACACCTGACCTGATTCTATGCGCTGAATAGTACGCACGGTAACACCCGACAGTTCGGATAATGTTTCCTGAGTAAGCCCTTTGCTTTTTCTTAGGCCTGCAAGATTACATTTACTTGTTTTGTCCGGCACCATACTACATACTAGTGATTATAATTTTAAATCGTAAAGTCGAAAAATCAAATTTCTTATTCTGCGCTTCCCACTTTAAAGACTGTTATCAAATATAGAAAAGATCTGTATAAATGGTATGGTATCGTGCTGAGGATCAACACGACATATCACTACCAAAATTTGGTTATATCGCGCAACCGTGATGATATTAATTATTAAATGAAAATATTTTTTTAAATTCAATAGCGAAATATGTGTCAGAATTATGATATGTATGAAAGCCAGCAATAAAATTCAAACAGCTATATGAAAAATCATTTAACCAATTGCCTTATTGTGGTGTGTTTAACTTTTGCTAATGGTTATGCACAAAAGAAAACACTGCCTTTAAATAGTTATAAATGGTTTCCTTTTATGTGGCATGCTGCTAAAATATCAGGGAAACAGTTCGATAAGGTTGCGATTCTGGTTCCTGCAAAAATTGATCGTATACCTGCCGGTTTTATTTTGCAGTTCGATTTGGGAAGTGATGCAACCTCTGTTTATGGCAATACGCTAAGCAGTTATTACACGCCACAAGAATATGATGCTTTTATTGTTAAAAGTGCCAAATATACTTCTGATGCGGGCCATACCAGTTATGATACCAAAGGGTTGCAGCTTAAATTTGGTGCTTTTAGCGTTAATAATATATTGCTTAAAGATAAATATGGTGATGAGATTCCTAAAGATTCTTTGTACACTAAAAGCCCAAAAATTTTAGGAACACTGGGTGCTGATGCATTTAAGGATAAAATATTGGTTATCGATTATTCAAAACAGCGGATGTGTGTGTTAGATGAAATGGATGATTTTTTAAAAAAGAAAACAACTTTTGTGGAAACAAGATACCAAAAAGGAAGGTTGCATATTCCGTTTACAATAAAAAATAACACTTACTGGCTGTTATTTGATACCGGTGCCAGCCTGTTTCCGATAAACACCAATAAAAATATTTGGACTCAACTGGTAGGGGAATCCATTTCAAAAGATACTATTGAAGCAAATTCCTGGGGCGAAAAAGTAAAGTTTTATGCGGCCACATCAAAGAAGATGTTTATTTGGGTCGAAAGAAACTTAAGAAAAATGAAGCATGGTATAACGAAAACAAAAGACTGATGGAATTTAATAAAGTAGAAAAAATCGACGGGCTTACAGGCAACGCTTATTTTCTTGACGAAATTGTTGTTTTGGACTTTAAAAACAACAAATTTGGGATTATGAATAAATAATCAGCTATTTCAAATGACAAAGGCTTAAACCCAAAAGACTTAAGCCAATAAAAAGAGAGAATAATTATAGCCCTTTAAATGAATATATATCCTTTTAATCCGCAATAAGTACTTTGGCATTATTACTTACGGTCAGTTTTGCAGCGAAAATATAGGCACTATCTTTCCTTTCGGCTGCCGTTTGCGAAATTACATTCCGGCTTCTTTTTACCTTTCCCTTAAAAATTTGCTTGCCTTTATAGGTTACAACCACCTTTTTATCCAGATCTAACATCTTATCGTTTAGGTACAAGTAAAGTTCGCCGGCAAAATTATCTTTAATATTTATCGTATTACCCACGTAGGAAACCTGAATGGTTTTGGGCGAATTTTCTGCAGTTTTAATGGTTTTGGCATCAGTTTCTGAGATACCCAGCCAATAAAAAAAACGCTGGACATGAGATGAATTTTGCTCCCATACAATAGTGTTTGCATAAGGTTGTCTTTTAAAGCCGCTGATAAAAGGAATCGCGATTTTATCTTCCATTTTCATCCAGTGGGGTTTATCGGCAAAAATATTGACCATGTGTTTGTATCCTGATGGATCTTCTGTTTGTAATTTGTTTAATTTCTGCTTCCATTCTGCTGCAAGTTCATTTCTTTTGTAAGCATCATCCTTTCCGCCCATGTTTAAGGCAAAACCTATGTTTCGAAGATTTGCCGGGGTGGTTTCGCCAGGGTGCCCTGCACTCATAGCTGCTGCTGCCCAATGATCGGCCATGTAGGTGGCCAGTCTGAATATCCCATCCCCACCTGCAGAATAGCCCATAACATAAACCTTATCGGGGTTTACATCGGCAAATAGGGTAGCCGCCCGTATGGCTTGTTCCAGTAAAACGTAAACCTCATCCTGAAACCACATATTCCAGCTATCAGTCGGTGCCCTTGGTACAATAACCACACCTTCCTTAATATTGTACATGTTGGGCTGATCGCTTGTCATAAATACCTGGTTATTCCACTGCCCGTCATTTACTGCAGCAGTTGTGCCGCCACCACCATGTAGGGAGATATACAGGCTTCTTCCATCGGCTGGTTTTTCGCCATAGGTATTGGTTTTGAATTTTAGTTTTTTGCCATTGTAACTAAATTCTTTATTATCCCATGAGGGTTTCAAGGCCGTTTTATCTTTTTCTTTTTCCTGATTGTCGGTATCGCTTATGTAACTATTGGCCTCGTTAAGTGTTAAACCTTTTTTATGGGCTGTTACAGGTGAAATGCTATGCTCATGTACAATTGAATCTGTTTTTGAACCAGGTATAAAGCTGGTTAACAGGATAGAAATCGGAAGTAAAAAAAAGAGTTTCATCGCATTAATTTATTTTGTCCTCTGCTTAAAATAGAGGGATGGTTAAGGTTGATTTTGAATTGCCGTAATTCCTGGTAAATATAATAAAGCCCGGTCAAGATTTACCTGATCGGACTGTATGTTTTTGAGACAACGTTTACGTACAAGTTACATCTCATCAGATCGGCATATTTTGCATCATATTTAGATAAAATAACTGAGGTTTCACTTTTGATTTTTTTATCATATTTGCCGAAGCCATAAAAAAAAATGCCTGGATAGCTTATTAAAAAAAGGTGAGTAAAAACCACTTAAATATGATCGAATTCAATATCCGTTTGCGCATGTAATGTGTTTAGTATTAAAATAAAATTGAGGAATAGAAAAATAATTTTTTTCATAATGTTAAGTTTTAATTTTCATCAAACTTGGAGCAATAATAGCAAAACTAAAACCATAAAACAGGAAAGATAGTGTTTGAAATAGTGGCGGTATGGTTTTGCGCAGTATTTGAATTTGGAGAAAAATAAACCAACACAATTTCTCTTTTATAAACTCACTTTTTTCTTTAAAATGCCCTAACTTCTTAGCGAAAATAAATTTGAAGAGAACTTAAAAATTAGTTTCAAATTCGAAATATTTATTTCTATATTGCCCGTGGATTTAAAAAATACCTTGCTTTTTCTGAATAAGAAAATGGTGATGTTTCGTCATCGATGAACTAATATTTGACACTCGGCACTACCTGCAATCTTTATGGGGAGAACACGTACTATACGTACGGTTTCGGTTCCATACTCCGCGAGTTTAACCGTACGTATAGTACATGTTCTCTGGAGTTGATTGATATAGTCCTATGAAAATACGAAGGATTTTAAATTCGAGCCCTGTTTTATAAAAAAGACAGGGCTTTTTAACTAAATCAAGCTCCAAATGGCAGAAAAACTTAGCCGACAACAAATCTACGATCGTATTCGCGCTACCTCTAAGGAAAGTTATATTCTTGAAGAAATGCAACGTCTTGGTTTTTGGGAATCTTCTGATACACCAAGTTTATCAGAAGTTTTAATTAAACGAGAACTTGTTGCAAACCAAGAGCTGGGCAATCTTTTGGCTCAGGATCGTAAATACCAGAATCAAGAGGCCATGCTGAAAGAAATGCGGAAAGCCCGCATGAAATTGGCAAAGGAGAAACGAGAAACAACCAAGCAAAAAAACAAACAAAAGAAAGAAGATAAGGCCGGAAACTGGAAGAATATTCAGCAACAGCAAATTATTTATTTAGGTGAGGGGGTTTCGGGCGGCTTAAACCAAACGGAATCTGATATTGAAACTTTGCAGAAGTTTAATCTGCCGGTTTTTAATCAAATTATTGATTTTGCATCGGCCATTGGTGTAGATTTATCTACTTTACGATACTTACTCTATCAAAGAAAAGTTTCTCGGATAAATCATTACCACACTTTCGAAATTCCGAAAAAAACAGGTGGAAAAAGGTTAATATCGGCACCAAAATCGAGGTTAAAAGCTTTGCAACTATGGGTATTGGAGAACGTTTTAAACCGCATCGAAATTAATGACCATGTTCATGGTTTCATCAAAGAACGCTCCATAATCAGTAATGCGCAACCACACCTCGAAAAAGACATCGTTATTAATGTCGATCTAAAGGATTTCTTTCCAAGTATTAGTTACAAACGCGTTAAAGGTTTGTTCAATAAATTGGGGTACTCAGAGCAACTTTCTACGGTGTTTGGACTAATCTGTACCAGTGCTGAAACTGAATATGTTGAAATGGATGGCGTATCTTATTACGTACAGAAAGGGGATCGTATTTTACCGCAAGGTTCTCCTGCTAGTCCGGCAATTAGCAATTTAATAGCTTTTAAACTAGATAAGAAAATTCATGGATTAGCATCAAAATTCAATTTTACTTATACCCGATACGCTGATGATTTAAGTTTTTCCTTATCAAAAGAAAACGAAAAAAATATAGCCAGTTTGTTGTTCTTTCTTAAGAAAATAATTGAAGCTGAAGGTTTTACCATGCACCCTGCGAAAACGCATATCATGCGAAAAGGCAATTTGCAAAAGGTTACTGGCATTGTTGTAAACGAAAAATTAAATGTTCAGCGAGATCAACTGCGCAAATTTAGGGCGCTTTTGCACAATATAGAATCACATGGCTGGAAAGATCAAAAATGGGGTAATGCTAAAAATCTGATTAATGCTGTTGAGGGTTACATCAATTTTGTAAAAATGGTAAATAAGATTAAGGCTGCAGCGTTTAAAATCCAGCTCGAAAATATTGTTGCTAAACACGGTTATCCGGTTATCAGGGAAGAGGTTGTTGAAGTTAAAATAGAAACCATTGTGGCAGAAATGGTACCTGAAGTTAAATTAGAAACGCCCATAAAGCCATCAAATGATGCCAAACAGTACGATTGGTGGAATATTCTTTAAATGTTTTGCATATGAAACTCATTAAACAAAGTAAATTATTTTTTAAAGAAGGGAAATCTGATAAGGTATATGAGATTGATCTTTGCGAGCTTTCTGCAAACGAATTCTTAGTGAATTTTAGATACGGTAGGAGAGGAAGTACACTCAAAGAAGGAACCAAAACAACTGCTGCATTGCCTTTGGATATTGCTGAAGTGCTTTTTGCAGAATTGGAAAATGAAAAACGCAAAAAAGGTTATCAAACTGAAACGGAAGTATTTATGGAACTCCCTTCCTTAGATGCCGTCGAACCTGATACTTTAAATGGTACAATTTTGCAGCGCTTGCAAGATGCTGTAGTTGGTAGAAACAGTTTCAGTACTGAGTGGAAAACCAGTCGAATAATTTGGAAGGCCGGCATGTTAAATTTAAAGGAGGCCATTCCTTTTATTATCAAGCTGGCAACAAGAGGCAATGAAATGCAAACTTATACAGCCCTATATGCTTTAACTAAATTAAATGCAGCTGCAGCCGAGCCGCTGTTTGCGGCTTTAGCCAATAACGTTAAGCAAAAAAGTCATATCGTGAACCTGGCTTTTGAGGGGCTTTTAACAATTGCTAATGAGGCTGAACAGCAAAAAATTAGCAATCAGTTATTAGAAAAGCTACCTGCAGAAATAAGATATGCTGTAGAAATAAACGATTTAGATTTACTTAAGGCTACTTTAGATCAAAATATAAAAGACAAAGAGGTAGATTATTTTACCACACTTTATTTATTAGGCAAAGTGCAATCAACGTTGTTGCCTATCCTTAATAATGTATTGAAAACTTGTCCATACAAACCGCCGTTTTTTAAACATTTGAGGGCAATTTACAAGCTGGCGCAATTAAGAAACGATGTAGCTACTTTAGCTATTTTATTTTATGGTTTCGAGAAACAACCCGCCATGTTCAGGCGAACATATTCGCTTGATTCTAATTACAGACAATATTTAACTGCTATTGACCAAACAGTTAGGGTAGGTGCAGAACTTAAAAATAAAGATAGTAAACTGGCATTTTCGCAATACACCAAAACCTATTTTCAGAAAAATGCTGTCGAATTTCTTAAAAGTGCCGGAGCAACCAAAGATGCTTCAGTATATTTAAAACTTGCCGTAAATACTTTATTGCAGTATACGGAAAATGATTATTCTATTGCCGAAGAAAAGCCATTAAATGAATATGGTCGCTATAATTATAAGACGAAACAATATTCCTATTTAATTGTAAATTATCCCGAATGTTCGGAGTCGTTACTGCTTTCTACCATCCTTTTTGGGAATGATTCGAAGCGCCAGTTGCAATCTAATTTAAGGTTTATAATCGACAGCAGGACAGTAACCAGCCCTGATTACTATTACAATGCGGCAAATGTTCGAGCGGTAGCTTCCAGATCAAATACAGGTTTTAATAGTGACAGTGGAGTTTCAGTAATTGATACAGCTAAGAATATTTTTAAAAGTTTATTTGGTAAGAAAAATGTAACACCACCACTACCTCTGCCAGTGGTTGAACAAGATATTACGCCAAAAACAGATTTAAACAGTTCGATCCGTTTGGAGCTGTATCCTGAACTTTGGGATGCTATGCCCCAAGCTTACATACAGTTGTTAATGCAGGCTGAAATGAACAGAATTCATCTTTTTGCCTACGAAAGGTTGACAGCTCATCCACAATATGACGAGATTATTCAGCGTTTTGATGAACGTTCGATTTTGCAATTGCTAAATAGTAAGTTCGATTTGCCGAATCAGTTCGGTTTTGAAATACTGAAAAACGAAGAAAGCAAACTTGCTGAAAACCCTGTCTTTGTTGCCAAAATATTGGCTTGCAATAGTAGAAATGCCAGGGTGTGGGCGCAAGAACTGGTTGGTGAAAATATTGAATTGTATTTTAATGATCTTGAATTTTTAATGATCGTGTTATTCAATACACAAGAGGAAAGCAAAAACTGGATCAATGAAACCTTACAAAAATGCCGTTTCTCTGAGGATAGGGTACAGGCTATTTTGGGTAAAGCCATTACCGATCTACTTCATTTTGAAAATACGGATGAAAACAATCTTCAGGCTAAAAATGCTATTGATCGTTTAGGTTTGTTTGCTGAAACGCAAATGGAAAAATTGAGTTGGAATATTGTAGAGCAGTTAATTTCATCAGTATTAAATGCTAATAAAATTTTGGCGACGAAAATATTGCTGAATAAGGTTAAGAGGGTTTCTCCAACGGAAATTCCAATCTCTTTAACAAAAATGTTATTGCTTAGTGAATTCCCTGAAGTTCGTGGTGGTGGCATTGAGTTATTAAATCAATACCCTGATCATTTTATCGTTGAAAATATCCAATTATTAATCAACCTAATTGATAGTAGCGATAAGAAAGTTTTGGATGCCATATTTAAAATAGTCGAGAAAAAATTAGCTGGTCAATCTGAAGTTGGAAATGTTATTGTATCGCATTTTGCTTATGCTTTAATGCGTAAAGAGAAGTTTGAAGGGGCACACGCGAGCTTAAGCGAGTTTCTACTGCAAAATCTAAAACAATATTGGAGCAGTGGCTTACAACCAAAAGAGCTTACAAAACTGATTCATGCACAATACAGAATTAGTCAGTTGGCCGGGTATGAAATTTTGAAAAATTATAGTAACCCAGGTCGTTTTTCTTTACGACAAATTATTTCTTTTGGTAGCCATGAAATTCTTGCCATCCGCCAGTGGGCATGGAATTATTTCAAGCAACATGTATCAAGAATTCGAGAGGAAAGAAATCAATCACTTTATCTGTTAGATTCGAAATGGGATGATACCAGGGCTTATGCTTTTCATTTTTTTAGAACGGAGTTTACAGAAGGAGATTGGGATCCGGATACTTTAATTGGTATTGTAGATTCGATTAGGCCAGATGTTGAAAGTTTTGGCAAGGAAATGATCACCCGGTTTTTTAATGTAGATCATGCTGTGGATTATTTAACAAAATTAAGCGAGCACCCAAGTGTAAATGTTCAGGCTTTTGTGAGTAGTTACTTATCCATGTACGCTAAAGATAAGCCTGCTTTACTACAAGAGTTAACGTTTTATTTCCGTTCGGCGCTTACCCGTGTTAACAAAGGTAGGGTTGCCAAGGACCGTATTTTTAATTTCCTCTATCAGGAATCGATTAAGAGCATGGAAACTGCAGCTTGGGCTATAAGCATTTTAGATGATGTCTCAGCACAATCTACCATTCAGGATAAAGCTGTTTGCATCGATATTTTAACAAAAATTAAAACACAATATCCTGTTTTGGATATGCACCTCATAATCAAAAACGAAGCGCATGTTATTCAATTATAAATACAGTGGAAATACTTCCATCAGTAATGATGCGAACAAAACAGCAATGAGTTTTGTACCTGATGCAATGCGTGATCCAACTTTTTTTGTTGGGAAATTAAATAAAAAAATTGCGTTTCGAGAAGCAATATCTGCATTACATGATGTAGTTGTTTCTGACCTTCGTTATAAACCAAAAGATAAAGCAGCATATAAAGCTTGGGCCGAAGAACAGGAAAAAATTTGGTTAGGCGAATACATGGCTGGATTCCAGATTGAGCAGGTAAGAAATCGCATCGAAGAAATTAGAAATGATTTAAAGCAGATTTATCGCGAAAAAGATCGGGTACTCGGGCCATTTAACAAAGCAAAAAATAGGTACTTCGATTACTTGTATAAAAATGATCGTGATGCATGGGTGGTTCTTGATCCGGTGATTACGGTTCATCCTGATGAATTGTTTTTCGAATGTTTTAGTCAAGATGAATCTTCGTATGGTAAGTTAAGTTGTAACTACAATGTATTTACAGAAGTTAATGAATTTAAATGCGGTACAACTAACATCGATTATTCTGCAGAATTATACGGTGAATTTCAAAAAATAAGAGGTTATAAGGATACATCTTTTAAAATTGATCCTTCAGGATTTGAGGCGAAAACCACCAACGAAGAGGTTTATAAAGAAGTTAAAATAGATTTACCAGATTCGTGGCTGAGGGGCTTTTTGCAGGTGAGCGCAGCAATGACTTTGCCGGCAACTTCATTTGAATTACATCCAATGGATGTCTTTAGCCTTTGTCAATATTTACGTCGTTTTAAAGAAACTGCTGGCCCGCGGGCTTTGCGGTTTATTTTAGAGCCCGGTAAACCAGTACGTTTGGTTATTGAACCATGGTATGAAACCTTAACTTTCCATCGCTCTATTTACACCGGTTCCGAGGAGAAAACAATCAGAATTTGGGGTAGAAGAAGATTGATAATTTTAGAACGTTTAATCCCCATTACCAAAAGTTTTAAAGTGGTTTTATTGGGTTCGGGTTTGCCTTCTTTTTTTATGGCTGATTTAGGCGATATGACTTTTACACTTGGATTGTCAGGCTGGACAGATAACGACTGGAGCAGGGCTGGTAATTTCGACTTAATGGCACCTCGTGGTCATGTAGATATACTAACCAAACAACAGATTTTTACCGCTTTAAAAGAAACTTGGTTTGCATCTGCAGCAGAAATAACAACAAAAACCGGACTAAGCGCCGCTGTGGTTTCATCAGCATTAACAGCGTACACGCAGGCGGGGCGTGTAATTTATGATCTGAAACTGGGTGTTTATCGTGTAAGAGAGCTAAGCCAGGAACCGCTAGATTTTAATGCTCTACGTTTTGGTAGCGAACAAGAAAAAATTGCGAACGAATTTATAGCGAAAGACCATGTGAAAATTGTTACCAAAATAGAAAATGATGTACTTGAAATAAAAGGTAAAGTGAAAACTAAAAGTGAAACTTTTAGTACAGTGGCTTTGATTGATAAAGATCAGCGTTTAATAGAAGGGACTTGCCAATGCGCTTTTTATCTGAGCAATAAACTTAAAAAAGGGCCTTGCGAACACATTTTGGCAACAAGAATGATGTTGCAACACCATGCGCTTAAAGTTGCCGCTAATTAACAAATAAATTTTACTTGAGGGTATTTCAACAAGCTATCAATGGAACATTTCTAAAATCGGGTATCATTCCCGCGCATAGGGAATGATACGTATTAGGCTTTAAACTAAGCCTAATACTTTTTTTCCTTCAATACCCTGAGCATTGCCATTTGATTTGGCATTTTCCATTTCAGTTCAGAGATCAGTGTTGCCAAAAATATCATGCCGCCACCAATTAATAGCCTCGATGTAATTTCTTCTCCCAAAATAAAATGTGCAGCGAAGGCTCCGAAAATAGGTTCGAAAAGATAGATGATGGATACCCTTTCTGCACTAATGTACTTTTGAGAAATATTCGATATGGTGTACATATAAGCCGTTGAGAATAGTGCGCAAAAAATAATACCCATCCAAAATGTTTCCTGCTGCGGAATCCAGGTGGTGTTTCCCTGAATAAAGGTTAATAGAAAAGTGAGTATGGCGCAAGTGGCAAACATGGGCACAATGGTCGGAATAATATCACCCGCCATCGATTCTTTTTCAATCTGGATGAGATAAATGGCAAAGCAAAAAGCACCAACAATGGTATACAAATCGCCAGTTCCGATACTGAATTGATCCGTAACCGATATGACAAACAGGCCAATGAGTGCGGTACATGCGGCAATCCATATTTTTAACGCTGCAGCTTTTCGGTAAATAAAAAGTTTAATCACCGGAATCATCACCACTGTTATTCCAGCTACAAATGAACATTGTGAAGCTGAAGTGTGTGTAATGCCCAATGTTTGCAAATAAATGCCCAATACCAGTGGAATAGCCAGGCTGGCGCCTGTTTTAATGGTTGTTAAATCTAATTTCTTTACATGTTTCCAGAAAATAACCGATAATACCATTGTGGCCAGAAAAAAACGATAGCATAAAAATAGGACTGGCTGGTGCTGGCCAATAGCCAGCTTGGTAACTGAAAAGGAAATGCCCCAGAATGCGGTGCCTAATATCAATAAAATTAAAAAGAGGTTTCTTTTTTCCATCAGGATACTTTTAATTCGTTTTCGTTAACCAATATTTTTTTCATCATCAAATCTGTTTGCTCATCATCGCCTAGCCAGAACTTATGTTTATCGAAAGCAATAAAGCCATTTTTTTCGTAGAACTTTAAAGCCCTGTAGTTTTCTTCCCATACACCCAGCCATACATAACTGGCCTGTATTTCGTGGGCAATATCAATGGCTTTCTGGTAAAGCAGCTGGCCAACTTTTTGACCATAAAATGCTTTCAGAAGGTAAATCCGTTCTATTTCAAGTGCATCAAGATCCAGCTTTTCGGTTTGTGCCTGCCCAAGGTTGATTTTTAAATAGCCAATCACTTTTCCATCAAGCAGGGCAAAATAAAATTGAGAATCCGTATTACTCAGTTCCCCTGTCAGTTTTTCTTGCGAAAAGCTGTTTTCGAGATAAAATTCCATGTTTTCGGCACTATTTACCGCTGCAAAAGCCTCATAAAACGTTGTTCTACTGATCTCCTGTAATTTTTCGATATCAGCTATTGTTGCCCTTTCGATTGTGATATGCTCCATGCCACTAAAGTAGGAACTCTTTAAATGTTATAAAATGCTATTTTCTCATTTATTAATGCGTATTTTGCATTAATGGATCTTCAGCGAATCAAGTATTTTTTGGCCTTGTCAGAACAGCTTCATTATTGGAAAACGGCAGAAAAGGTAAATATCACACAGTCAGCCCTTAGCCGCCAAATTCAGTCGCTTGAAAATGAATTGGGTTTACAGCTTTTTGAACGTAATAAACGTAATGTGAAGCTCACTCCGGCGGGTAAATTCTTAAAAGAAAAGTGGGAAGTCGAATTAAATGAAATCGAATATATCCATCAGTTTGCCAAACAGATCCATTTAGGCGAACGCGGAACGATTACCATTGCACATCCTGATTCGATATCGGCTTCCATCATGCCCGATATTTTAGCGAAGATTACAGAGGCCTTTCCACAGCTCCAAATTAAATTGGTACAGGTTTTATATGAAAATCAACTCGATTTTCTGAAAAATTATAAGATCGACCTCGCCATTACCCGCGATATAACCAGCGAGCAGGGTATTAAATCGAAAAAAATATATTCCGATCACCTGGCTTTAGTGGTTCCCTTAGAACATGCTTTTAAAAGATTCGAAGATTTATCTAAGGAGAGCCTTAGGGCGCAAAAATTTATCCTGCCCACTAAAGATGAGGGCAGTAGTTACAGCGAGATTATTCAGGCACTTTTCAAATCTTACGATTTTGTGCCGGATGTATTTCTGCATTCCGAATTTGGATCAACCATTATTGCACTGGTGCGCAAAGGACTGGGAATAGCGATTTTGCCCGATTCTTATATGCACCACCAAAGTCCGGGGCTGCGCTTTATCCCGCTGCCCTTTAAAACCGATATATTGATCAATTGGCGGGCCGATGACCATAATCCTGTGCTGGCGAATATTCTAAAACTTGTTTTTGGAGATTAGAATGATGGTTTGACGCATTTAAATGCCGGTAAAATATGTGATGGCAGATACCGTTGAGCATTATCATTTTGGGATGATGATGCAGACTACCTTTCTTTTTATCCAATATTAAAAGAAGAGAAAAGGAATGAGGCAAACACCGTTTTTAATCAAAAAAAACTTTTATAGCAGTATATAATTTACATTTTTTAGGCAAAAAAAGCATTCAGTTTAAATAACTTTGTTTTTGAATGAAAAGAATCGGGAAATCGATTTACCTTGTTTTAAACCAAATAATTTAAAATGCTTTTAATTATTCTCAACATTATTTTTTGCATCTCGTTTATAGGATTTGCCTATGTAAATTTAAATGATAACGATGCTTTTCTTTGGGTATCTATCTATTTAAGCGCCGCAATATGCTGTGGATTGGCTGCTGCAGGTAAATTTTACCCTTTTGCTTATCTGTTTTTAACTGCTTTCTATTTAATTTATGCTGCTATCCTTTTTTTTGCAAAAGATGGTGTACGAGATTGGATGATGAAATATAAGCGGCCAAGTCTGGTTGAAAGTATGCAGGCCACTAAACCTTATATCGAGCAAACGAGAGAATTTTTTGGGCTGTTGATTATTGCAGGTGCCTTGTTAATCAATTATTTTGTTTCGGCGGGTATCACCAGCTAAGCGATTATTCAGATACTTTATGAAACGTGATGATACGATGGCTATCCAAGAAGCTTTATCAGCGATTGTAAAAAGCAATGTGAGTGCAGATAGCCAAAACTGGTTAGAAAGTGTAATACAATCGGCTGATCAAAGCAATAAGATCAGTCAGGCATTTGTGATGGTGCCACGCAAAACAGGGAAATCGGTTATTCAGCTTAACGAGGCTCAAAAGGTTTCAATAGCAGCGGCTGGGATCAGCTATATCAGTAACTGGACTATTGACAGGCTTTGCCGCGTTTGGCTGTTAAGCAATTTAAATGCCGCAGATCAGGAGAAATTATATGCAACTGTCGATCGGTTGTTCCTTTCGGCAGAAATGAGTGAGGCCGTGGCTTTATATTCGGCATTGCCATTTTTGGCTCATCCTGAAATTTGGGTTAAACGTTGTGCTGAAGGGATCAGGAGTAATATCGGATCGGTTTTGGAAGCGATTATGGAAAACAACCCATACCCTTCAGAAAATCTGGACGATGCCGCCTGGAACCAATTGGTGCTGAAAGCTTTTTTTACAGAAAAAGATATCAGGCACATTGTTGGTTTAGATGAACGCGCCAACCTGGAACTTGCATTAACTTTGATAGATTATGCAAATGAACGCTGGGCTGCCGGACGAAAGGTGCACCCACAACTTTGGCGTTTGGTTGGTAAATTTATCAATGCAGAAATTTTTGAGCACCTTAAAGTTGGTTTGATGCATTACGACCAGATTGAACAACGGGCCATTGCACTTGCCGTTGCTCAGTCTGATTATCAACCGGCAAAAGATTATATTCATACTTTTCCTGAACTTAAGCTGGCCCTTTCAGAAGGGAACTTAAACTGGGATTCATTTTAACCATTAGACATTCAAAACAGAAATATATGTGTTGCAGTAGTTCAATTGAAAGAGATAAAGCATTGATGGGGGAGCCTGAAGCGTTCGATATCAGTGCGGTAAAGGGGATGAAATTCTTCGACCCACATGTTCACATGACTTCGAGGACAACAGACGATTATCAGGCGATGGCCGATGCAGGTGTTGTTGCCTTGATAGAGCCTGCATTTTGGCTGGGGCAGCCACGTACCGGATTGGATAGCTTTAGAGATTATTATAGCAGCCTGATCGGTTGGGAGCGTTTCCGTTCCTCACAGTTTGGTATCAAACATTATTGTACCATTGGACTAAACTCGAGAGAGGCCAATAACGAAAGCCTGGCAGAACAGGTAATGGAAATATTGCCTTTGTTTGTCTATAAAGAAGGCGTAGTGGGAATAGGAGAAATCGGTTTCGACGATCAGACTGCTGCCGAAGAAAAATATTACAGGCTACAGCTCGAACTGGCTAAAGAAGCAGGTTTACCTATACAGGTGCACACACCACACCGCGATAAGAAAAAAGGCACGCAGCGGAGCATGGATATTGCCTTGGAACATGGCCTCGATCCGTATAGTGTAATTATCGATCACAACAATGAAGAGACCGTAAAAGAGGTATTAGATAGAGGCTTCTGGGCTGCTTTTACCATATATCCGTTTACCAAAATGGGTAATGAGCGTATGGTGGAGATTGTTAAACAGTACGGCCCGGAGCGTATTATGGTGAATTCTGCTGCCGATTGGGGCATCAGCGATCCTTTGGCTGTACCTAAAACTGCGGCTTTAATGAAAATGCGGGGTTTAAGCGATCAGGATATTGAACTGGTTACTTACCGCAATGCCATTACTGCATTTGCACAGAGCGGACAGCTGGATGAAGCCGATTTCAATGCGCAAAAAAATGTAGACCTCACTGAAAAATTCGAAGGTAACACCATTTTGCGCGGCGGACAACAGCCAAGAACAGATAAATCGTCTATCATCATCAGCTAAAGTATTGAAAAAAATAATTGTCTATCTGCGCATGATGCGCCCTGCCAATATTGTTACTTCAGTTGCAGATATTTTAGCGGGAATTGCCATTTCTGGTGTTTTAAGCAGTGGGTTTTCCATTCCATGGTTATCTATTGTGCTTTTAGCCGCATCAACAGCCTGTTTGTATGGAGGAGGAATCGTTTTCAACGATGTTTTTGATGCCGATCTGGATAAAATAGAACGCCCGGAAAGGGCCATCCCGAGTGGTTTGATCAGTTTGCAAAATGCAACCATTTTAGGAAGTCTGTTGCTTTTTGCTGGAATAACCCTGGCTGCGTTAAATAGTTTAACATCGGGATTATTGGCACTTTTAGTAGCCGTTTTCGCTTTGCTTTATAATAAATTTGGCAAACACCATTCTTTTTTCGGACCATTGAATATGGGCCTATGCCGTGGTTTTAACCTGCTGTTGGGTTTGAGTATTGTGCCAGAAATGCTTTGTAGTCATTATTACCTGGCAGTTATTCCGGTTATTTATATTTTTTCCATTACGATGACCAGCCGGGGTGAAGTTCACGGAGGCCATGCTAAAAACTTGTATTTGGCGGCCTTTCTATATGCAATCGTGATCTGCGCTATTGCTTATTTTGCTTTTGTAAACGATAGGTTGTTGTGGTCGCTACTGTTTCTGGTTCCTTTTACCTTTATGATTTTCAGGCCACTTTTAAAAGCAATAAAAGAACCTATCGGTAAAAATATCGGCGGAGCAGTAAAAGCTGGCGTAATTTCACTTATTTTGATGGATGCCGCCTGGGCCGTAACTTTCGATGCCCAGATTTTGGCTTTTATTATTGCAGCTTTATTGCCATTATCCATGTGGCTCTCTAAATTATTCGCCGTTACTTAACCATCAAACACACATTACCAAATTGATATGGAACATTTACATCAATCCTTTACGGTACAATATAATTATAATGTTTTCTTTACTTCATCGCTCTTTTTGCCAGAAAATGAACTGTTGAACAGTTTTTTAGTTAATCTAAATCCGGCAGTTGCAGTAAAAAAGATTTTATTTGTAATAGATGAAGGTGTGGCAAATGCACACCAGGACCTTAATAACCAGATTAAAGCATATTTTTCAAAATACCCTCAAACGCAATTGGTTCAGGATATCTTAGTTATCCCTGGGGGAGAACAGGTGAAAAACGACACGCAATATTTTGATCGGGTATTGGAAGCCATTAATGTTCATGGAATTGACCGGCATTCGTTTGTTGCTGCCATTGGCGGCGGGGCGGTGCTCGATATGGTGGGTTATGCGGCTACGGTTGCACACCGCGGGATTAAACACATCAGGATTCCAAGTACTGTGCTTTCGCAGAACGATTCGGGCGTCGGGGTAAAAAATGGAATTAATTATTTCAATAAAAAGAACTTTTTAGGCACTTTTTCGCCGCCAGTTGCTGTTTTTAACGATGAAGTATTTTTAAGCACTTTATCCGATCGCGATTGGCGTTCAGGTATTGCCGAAGCGATTAAAGTGGCACTGATTAAAGACCGCGAATTTTTTGAATGGCTGGAGGCGAATGCCACTGCACTTGCACAACGCGATATCACCGCCATGAACTACCAGATCTGGAAATGCGCAAAACTCCACCTGGAGCATATCCGCAGTGCCGATCCTTTCGAAAACGGTTCGGCCCGACCATTGGATTTTGGCCATTGGAGTGCGCATAAACTAGAGTATCTGACTAATTTTGAAGTGAGGCATGGCGAGGCTGTTGCCATGGGTATTGCCTTAGATGCCGTATATTCCAATTTATCGGGCAGGATCAGTACGGAAGACGCGCAAAGGGTAATTAGCCTGATCCATCAACTTGGTTTCGAATTAACTCATCCTTTGTTACAGGTTACTGAAGGCAATAGTCCAATTTTACAGGGGCTGGAAGAATTTAGGGAACACCTTGGTGGCGAATTAACCATCACTTTGCTTACAGGCCTGGGTAGTGGAGAGGAAGTGCATGAAATTGATGCCGATATTTTAAAACAAGCTGCCGAAATTTTAAATAACCAAACGGCTATTATTCAACATTAAACGATGAAATTAACTTCCGGACATTTAACCTTCTGTACCAATATTTATGCAGGCGAAAACTGGATGGCACATTTTGCGGTGTTAAAAGATAGTTTTCCGGTATTAAAAGCCCAGTTATCACCAGATGCACCTATGGGCATCGGTTTACGCCTTTCCAATCTCGCCAGTATCGAATTGCTGGAAGAAAATCACCTGGAAACATTTAAACAATGGCTTAAGCAGGAAGGTGGGTATGTATTTACCATGAACGGATTTCCCTATGGTGGTTTTCACCATACCAGGGTTAAAGATAAGGTACATGCGCCCGATTGGACGACCAGAGACCGCGTTGCATATACACTTCGTTTAGCTGAAATCCTTTCCGAATTACTCCCGGAAGACTTAGATGGTGGGATTTCGACTTCACCATTAAGCTATAAACCCTGGTTTAAGGATACTTTAGAGAAGGAAAAAGCTACTACCACCGCAAGCACACATGTTTTAGCAGTTGCACAAGGTTTAGCAAAAATCCATCAGCAAACAGATAAAATGATCCACCTCGATATCGAACCAGAACCAGATGGTTTTTTGGAATCTGGCGAGGAATTTATCAACTGGTTTGAAAACGAGCTTTTACCAATTGGAAAAACATATTTTGCGGAGCGATCGGGCTTAAACGCCAATGAAGCAGAAAATTTAATCAAAATGCATATCCGTTTGTGTTATGATGTTTGTCATTTTGCAATCGGATATGAACCACATACGGCCATCATCAAAGAACTGCAGGAGAAAGGGATTAAGATTGGGAAAATTCAGATTAGTGCGGCATTAAAAGCAAAATTACCTGCCTCTCTTTCAGCAAGAACAGCTGTATTAGATCAGTTAGGCCGTTTTGATGAACCTACTTACCTCCACCAGGTAATTGCACGAAAAAATGACGGTACGCTATTGCGTTATCCTGACCTGTCGGATGCACTGGCAGCGGGTGAAAATCCTGAAGTAGAGGAGTGGAGGGCACATTTCCATGTTCCCATTTTTGTTGAAGATATGGGTTTGATCCAATCTACACAGTCAGACATTACCGAGGTGCTAAACTTGCAAAAAAACAGTCCTTTTACCACGCATTTAGAAGTCGAAACCTACACCTGGGAGGTTTTACCAACAGCTTTAAAAGCACCTTTGAACGATTCAATCATTAGGGAGCTCGCCTGGGTTAAAAATTTATTATAATTTAAGAAATATGCACAAAACCGTTGTTATCGATATCGTAGCCTTATCTACTTCCGTAATTGGAACGCATACACCTTTTCTTCAGCGATATATTTCCGAAAACCATTTAACTACCGTCGAGCCTTTGTTGCCGGCAGTTACCACAGCTGTACAGTCGAGCTATTTAACGGGTAAATATCCTTCAGAAAATGGCATTGTGGGTAATGGATGGTACGATGATACGGATAGTGAAATTAAATTCTGGAAACAGTCTAATAAACTGGTGAATGCCGAAAAAATATGGGATCAGGCTAAAAAAGAAGATCCGGATTTTACCTGTGCCAATATGTTCTGGTGGTACAACATGTATTCGACAGCCGATTTTTCGGTAACACCACGTCCCAATTACCTGGCCGATGGCCGTAAACTACCCGACTGTTATTCTCATCCGGCAGAACTACGCGACCATTTACAAAATAAACTGGGGCAGTTCCCCTTGTTTCAGTTCTGGGGCCCTGGTGCAAATATTAAATCAACCAGATGGATTGCAGATGCGTCGATGGAAACTGAAAAACTCCACAATCCTACGCTTACCTTAATTTATCTGCCCCATTTAGACTATTGCCTGCAAAAGTTTGGCCCCGAGCTCGATAAAATCAGTACTGAACTGAAAGAAATCGACCAGGTAGTAGAAGAATTGGTTCGTTTTTATGAAAGCAGGGGTGCACGCATCATTTTGCTTTCTGAATATGGTATTGCCCCTGTAAATAAGCCAATCCACCTTAACCGTTTGTTCAGGGAAAACGGTTTGATTCAGATCCGTGAAGAAAGAGGGTTGGAGTTACTCGATCTGGGTGCTTCTAAAGCATTCGTAGTGGCCGATCACCAGGTTGCACATGTTTACATTAATGATAAAAGTGTAACGGAGCAGGTGAAGGCTTTATTGAAAAGTGTACCAGAAATTGAATTGATACTGGATCAGGCAGGACAAGAGAAACACCACATTAACCATGAACGTTCAGGTGATCTGGTGCTTACGGCAAAAGAAAACAGCTGGTTTACCTATTATTTTTGGCTTGACGATGCTAAAGCGCCGGATTATGCGCGGGTAGTTGACATTCATAAAAAACCTGGCTACGATCCTGTAGAAATGTTCATGACTTCTAAATTGAGGGCAGGATACAAACTTTTAAGGAAAAAAGCCGGTTTCCGTTATGTGATGGATGTCATTCCGCTCGATGCTACACTGGTTAAAGGGTCGCATGGCAGCATTAATGTAGCTGATCGATTTAAACCTGTTCTGGTTACCCCAAAGGCAATCGATAAAACCTTACATGCACCGGATGTTTATCAGGTGATCTGGGATAGTTTGACTGTTTGAAAAAGAATGATGTTCTGCTGATCTGATCGTTATCGAATCAGCAGGACAATCATATTTAAGAAGCATCTTGTTGAATCCAGGTTCAAATAAATTAATCTTTTTAAGGACCTTACCTAAAAGATTATTCCCTTACAAACCTGTACCCGCAACCTTCGAAACAAGGAGGGTTAAGCTGTAGCGATTTTGCCGAAACCTTGTACTGATAAATCATCGGCATTTTATAGGTGTTGCTGTAAACCTCCATTTTTACACTATCCAAAATCCGGAACGAAAATAAATCCGGAAGTGCATCGCCTTCAAATTTACCGGCATTATCTGCTGATTTGTTTAGAATAAGATATTTGATCTGGCCGCTTACCTTTTTATACCTGCCACTTCCATCCCCGGGATCCTGCATCGTTTCGGTGAGTTTCCACTTACCATAAACTTCACCAGGCCCATCGTTATCTTTATCGTTTTTTTTGCATGATACATACAAAAGGCCTGTTACAGCCAGGAGGAGTAATAATACCTTTTTCATAAAGCTTTAATTTATAGCTTATACGGTACAGCAACCAAAAACGCTACTAAAAACTTTTTTTTCGTTAATTAAGCATTGAAATTCCATCATCCATTTACATCTACTGTCTTACATTTTCGATAGTCAATCTTACATTTTTACATCACTCATCGCTTTATGTACCTTTCTCCCGTACGACCAATAAAATACAATCGGATACACAAAAAGGTTAAACAAGGTATTGGTAATTAACCCACCAATAACTACAATGGCCAGTGGTTTACTGGCTTCGGAACCGATTCCGGTAGAGAGTGCTGCTGGCATTAAACCAATAGCGGCCATTAAGGCCGTCATTAATACCGGCCTAAATCTGCTGGCAATCCCATCACGCATGGCATCGGTAAAAGTCCACGTGGCGTGGTGTTTCAGCTCGGTGATGTTGGTTTTGAAGCGGGTAATCAGGATCACACCGTTCTGCACACAGATACCGAATAATGCTATAAAACCAATGCCTGCTGAAATGTTAAAGTTTACACCTGCGGCCAACAGCGCCAATATGCCACCGATCATGGCAAAAGGAACGTTATTGAGTACCAATAGCGCATCCCTAAAATTGCCGAAAAGCACAAACAGGATAAAAAATATCAGCAACAAACTTACCGGAACAGCCTGCGATAAACGTGCAATGGCTCTTTGCTGGTTTTCAAAATCACCGGCCCACTCGAGCTGATAGCCCTGTGGCAATTTGATTTTTGCATTTACTTTTTGTTGTGCTTCGGCAATTACGCTGCCCATATCACGGCCTCTGATGGAGAATTTGATCGCCCCATAACGCTTGTGCTTATCGCGGTAAATCATACTTGGTCCGGTAATTTTACGGATACTCGAGATTTCGCCCAATTGAACATTTGAACCCGATAGCGTTGGTATACGTAATTTACTGATCGAACTTTCGTCATTCCTAAAATCTTCGGGATAACGGATGATGAGATCAAATTTGCGTTCACCTTCATAAATCTGCGTAGCGGTTTTACCACCGATCGCCATTTCGATCACTGCATTAGCATCTGCTGTGCTTACGCCATATAAGGCCATTTTTTTCTGATCGAGATTAATCTGTAATTCTGGCTGCCCCAGATTCCTGAGTATACCTAAATCTTCAATACCCTCTACCGTTTTTAAAATATCTTCTATTTTTTCCTCTTCCTTTTCGATGTACTCGAAATTTTCGCCAAACAGCTTCACTACAATTGATCCTTTTACACCTGAAACAGCTTCTTCTACATTATCAGAAATTGGCTGAGAAAAGTTAAGGCTGATACCAGGAAAGCGCTTTAATTTCTCCTGCATCCGCTCAATCAGCTGTTCTTTAGTCTGTTTCTGTCTCCATTCTTTTCGGGGGTAAATATCCACGTGGAATTCCATGTTGTAAAAGCCCGTTGCATCCGTTCCATCGTTTGGCCGGCCAGTCTGAGACATCACTTGTTTTACCTCTTCGAAACTTAAAAAGATCTTTCTCATCTCGTTCGAAAGTTTTTTGGTTTCGTCCAACGAAATACTCAACGGGCCAGTAGCACGCACATAAATGGAGCCCTCATCTAAACTGGGCAAAAATTCTGTCCCCAGAAATTTAAAACTAAAAGCACCTAAAAACAGCACTACAATAGAAATTCCAAAAACCAGTTTCTTTTTTTTGAAACAGAGATCGTAAAATTTAAGGGTTGCTTTGGTAATCCATTCTAAAAAGATATTGTGTTTCTCTTTTACATCCTTTTTTAGAAGTACGCTGGCCATGGCCGGTACAAGTGTAAAGGTTAAGATTAAAGCGCCCAATAAGGCAAAACTTAAAGTCCAGGCTAGGGGAGAGAACATTTTACCTTCCACTTTTTCAAAGGTGAAAATGGGGAGCAAACCAGTAATGATGATCAGTTTGGCAAATAAAATGCCTTTTCCGTTTTCTAAACAGGCTTTTTTAATAAAACCGAGTTTGCTCATTTTATTAAACTTTTCCATGCCTACTTTTTTGGCTTTTGCATCCAGCACGACGAAAATTCCTTCAACCATTACTACGGCGCCGTCTATAATGATCCCGAAATCAATTGCACCCATAGAAAGCAGGTTGGCTGGCATGCCTTTTAATTTGAGGCAGATAAACGCAAAAAGAAGTGCTAAAGGAATGATAATAGAAACGATTAAGGTGGTGCGCCAATCAGCCATGAAGAGGAATACGATTAGGGTAACAAATAAAATCCCTTCAAGCATATTGCCCATCACGGTGTGTACGGAGTAATTAACCAGATCTTCGCGGTCGTAGAAAGGTTTGATTTTTACATCATCAGGCAAAATACTGGAATTGATCGTATTTATTTTTTCTTTCAGCCTGGCAATTACATCACTTGGATTACCGCCCTTCCTCATTACAATAATGCCTTCAACCACATCGGGATCTTTATCGCGGCCAACTTGCCCTAGCCTTGGCAAAGCCGATTCTGCCACATCGGCAATGGTTTTAACATAAACAGGAGTGCCATTAATATTATCAACCACCACATTTCTGATTTCGTCGATATTGTTGAGCACGCCGATACCGCGCACCACATAAGCCTGACCACTTTGTACAATTACATCGCCGCCCACATTGATGTTGCTTTTAGATACCGCTTCGAAGAGTTCCTTCGCACTTACACCATATTGGATGGCTTTTTGTGGATCAACAGTAATCTGGTAGGTTTTTACCTCGCCTCCAAAACTTACTACATCAGCAATGCCCGAAACAGATAAAAGTTCTCTTTGTATCACCCAATCCTGTAAGGTTTTTAACTCACTTACAGATTTTGTGTCGCTAGATAAGGTATAACGGAATATTTCACCAGTAGGCCCGTAAGGTGGCTGTACTTCGGGTTGGATTCCTTCGGGCAGGTCTGCTTCATCGAGGTGGTTGTTTACCTGTACGCGTGCTTCAGCATAATCTATATCATCTTCGAAACTTACTTTTACAATGGATAAACCAAATAGGGAAGAAGAACGGATGCTGGTCCGTTTTTCGGTAGGATTCATGGCAATTTCCAAAGGTCTGCTTACAAACTTTTCTACCTCTTCGGCACTTCGGCCTGGCCATTGGGTAATGATGGTGATATTGGTATTGGTAACATCAGGAAACGCATCAATGGTGGTGTGTTTGAAGCTTAAATAACCTGCCAGAATTAAGAGAAAAGTGGCAAAAAAGATGAAATATTTATTCTTCAGTGCAAAGCCTATAATGCTTTTTATGAATTTATTCATTTTTGAAATCTAGGAATGAAAAGAAATTATTGAGTTTTTAGACTTTCGAACAAGAAAACCTGTTTAGACGCGATGATGCGATCGCCGGCCTGTACACCTTTGCTGATGTAGGTTTTGTCGGCTGTTTTCCGCCCGATTTCGATCTCCTGGACCCTCACTTTGTGGTCCTGACCTAAGACTAGCACATAATTTTTGTTTTCATCGAAAATAACTGCCCTTGAGTTTAATACCGGAAGATCGATGGCCGAATTTGCTGAAACTTTTACCGTTCCGAGCATACCTGGTTTTAATAAAAATTCATGATTTGGGATCACAACCCTTGCATTCATTACCTTGCTATCCTGATCTACCTGATTATATAATTTCTCTATTTTTCCTTTAAAAACCTTGTCGGGATAGGAGAGGGTAAATAAACTCACTTCATCACCGGCTTTAACACGCGAAATATCCGATTCGTAAATGTTGATCATAGCCCAAACATTGGAGAGATCGGCAATAGTAAAGAGGCTTTTGTTGTTGTCGCTGCGTAACTGCATATTTTGGGTTACGTTTTTTTCAATCACAAAACCATTAATGGGCGATTTAATAGCATAT
This sequence comes from Sphingobacteriaceae bacterium GW460-11-11-14-LB5, assembly GCA_002151545.1. Lineage (NCBI taxonomy): Bacteria > Pseudomonadati > Bacteroidota > Sphingobacteriia > Sphingobacteriales > Sphingobacteriaceae > Sphingobacteriaceae bacterium GW460-11-11-14-LB5. The sequence goes on from CP021237.1 coordinate 1,109,810, forward strand.
AATCCGGTACTGCTTCCACCATTGAGTTTTAATACGGAGTTAGCCCTTTTGGCTTCTGCTTTTTTAATCTGGTAATCGTTTTTGGCTTCATCGAGCTCTTTTGCCGAGGATAAACCACTTTGAAAAAGCTGCTCGGCCTGTTTTAACGATCGCTCAGTATTTTTAAGTTCGGCGTTTGCGGTAATTACCTCTTTGTCAAATCCGGCCATTTCAGAACTATTTACCGTGGCCAGCGTTTGTCCGTTCACAACCTGATCGCCCAACCTTACACCAACGCGATTTACGATGCCGCTTACCATCGGAAAAAGTTCTGAGCGACGTTCTTCATCTGCTGCAATTTTGGCTGAAAACATCAGTTCTGTTTTGCTGTTGGCCTGTTGCACGGTATCAATCAGCAAGCGGTTAATCAGGGAATCGGTAATGGCAAATTTATCGTTTGGCACGGTCGTTTTATGTTCGTTGCAGGAAAATATTAAACTGCTTGCAGCAATGAGTACAGTGTTTTTATAAAGATTTTGCATGAGATTTATTTAAAAATATTAGAACCGGTTACATAATTGAGCTCAGCACGGGTGCTCATTCTTTCGAATTGGAGTTTATTCAATTGTAGCGTATTTTCTTTGTAGGCATCATAGAGGTCTAAAAATTCGATCAGGCTGATGTTCCTTGCTTTGAAATTTTTAATGAGGGCAGAAATGAGTATATTAAAATCGGTACTAAAGGCAGGATCGATCTCTTGGTACAATTTTTCGTTGCGTAAAGCGGTTTTGTAGCTGTTAAATACTTCATTCTCGAGTAGGGCTTCCTGTTTTTTGATGTTCAAATCGGCTGCAGCTATACCAACTTGGGCTTTTTTAATTTCACCCTGGTTTCTGGAGAAAAGTGGAATGGGAATTTTGATGCCCAAACCTGTATATTTTTCAGGATAATTACCTTTTAAATCATAACTAAGGCCGATTTCTATATCGGGAATGGCCATAGCCTTTTGCAGTTTTAAATTCCGCATGTTGTAAAGGAGCTCGGTTTTGGCTAATTTAAGGTCGGCGCGGTTGGCTCTTGCAGAATCTAATAAGGAACTGTAAGGGATTTTATCGAGCAATCCGCTCTTAAAATCTGCTTGATCTACAATTAAAGAAAGTGAAATATTGGCATCCAAACCACAGAGTAGCTTAAGGTCTTTGTAATGATCTTCCAGGTCGTTCAGTAAGCCCGCCTGTTCGGCTTTAAGATTGATTAACAGTGATTTAATTCTGATGACATCTTTTGCGGCAATATTGCCCATTTTTAACTGGATATTATAAGCTTTTAATAATTGATCGGTAGAGCTGATCTGTTCCTGATACAGTTTAACTGATTGTGCGGAGAAATAGGTTTTATAAAACGTGTTGACCAGTTCGAATTTTAATGTTCGCATCAGATCGAAATATTCATATTCGGCTAGCTTAACCCCGGTTTGAGCCAGTTTGATGTTTTTATTGCGTTTGCCAGCAAGTTTGAATAGCTGCGAAATAGAAGCCGCGTATTGTCCGTAAGCATAAGAGGTTTGCAGGAATTTCTTTGTTTCGTGGTTGTAAAACAGATTTTCGTATTCAAGGGTAGGATTATCAAAGAGTTTGGCGGTAATAATTTCGGCCTTTGCCTGATCGATCTCGTAATTACCGGCCAGGAGATCATAATTGTGTTTTAAAAAAAGGCTTTCTGTTTTACTAAGGGTTAAGCTTAGCGTATCTTTTTGTGCAAAAGTTGCTCCAGGCCTGATCGCCAAAAAGAAAATGAGCAACGTACATATTATTCTCATATGGCAAAGCTATCCTTGCCGAATTAAAGGGAGATTAAACGGAAATTAAAAGGGAATTAAAGTTGGGACGCTAATTGTCCTGCTGAATTTATTTTAGCATCTATTCTGTCGCTAAGACCCTGAAATGAATTCAGGGTGACGATCGAGTTGTAAAATTAGAATGAAGTAATAAATAGCTACTAAAGCTTTGTCAATCTCACCGTAAAAGTGCAACCTCCTTTTTCAAGATTTGTGGTAGTTATTTCACCTTTTAGCAGATCGATAATTTTTTGAGCCATATAAAGTCCCATTCCTTCGCCATGACGACCAAAATCTTTTGCCCGCGTATAAAAGGGTTTGAAAATATTTTCCTGTTCCTCAGTAGCGATACCTGTTCCATTGTCCGTAATGTGAATGAGAAAGTCATTTTCAGCTGCTTCAACAACAACGCTTACCTGTTGATTGTCAGAAAATTTAAAAGCATTTGAAATGATATTATCCAAGACAATTTGTAATAGTACAGCATTGGCCAATATTTCAGGTTTTGGATCAATGGGATTTTGATAGGTAATTTTAAGGTCAAGGTTTTTCTGCGCTTTCCACTCAGATTGTATTTTGAGAAGCAGGTGGTCTAACCTGATTGGAATAAGTTGAGAATTGATCAGTTCCAGATCCATTTTTGCAAGAGCGAGCAATCCGGTAATGATGTGTTCCATTTTCTCGGCATCTTCGAGCATAGAAGCAATTACCTTTTCATAAGCTGTATGGTCTCTTTCTTTGGATAAAGCTAATTCAGCATTCATCATGATCCGCGTTACGGGTGTGCGAAGTTCGTGAGAGGCATTGGCCACAAAGGTTTTCTGTAAAATAAAAGCCTGTTCCAGTTCTTCCATTAAATGATTGAAGCTTTTGGCAATCAGGTTGATTTCATCTTTATTGTGCTTTTCTTCTACCCTGAACTCCATGTTCTGCGAGCCCGCCTGTTTTACTTCCTGCATAAACTTTTGTAGGGGTTTTAGCATATTTTGTGCAATCCACCGGCTCAACAATAGCACGATGAGGAAAATTAGAATGAAGATGAAAATCATGATCTTCAATAACTTATCGAGCCTGTTGTGCGAGCCTTGATCATCTGCTGAAGCCAGGATTACAAAGTCGCCCTGATTATCTTTGTAATAAATGCCAACTACCTGCCGCTGGCCATCAGTATATTTTAAACGGCCTTTTTTGCGAACTTCATCGATAGTAGAATTAGTCCAGTATTGAGCAGAATCGCCAATAAAGGTGGCCCTGTTTTTATTGTCGTAAATGCGAGTAACTTCGCCGTTTAACTTTTGCAGGTATTTATGGCGCACATTGTTCAACGCATCCCGACTAATTTCGTCGGCTTCGAGGTAAAGTTTGGCCGTAACCATGGTACGGTCGGTGAGGCGCTCGAAAAAATCTGCTTCCAAAAATTTCATGAAAGTAAAATACACAGTACAAAGTACAGCAAACAGCAATGAGGTGCTGATCAATGTAAAATATAATGCTATGCGATCCTTTATTTTCATTATTTCAGGATATAACCCATATTGATTTTGGTGTGGATGAGTTTCCGTTCAAAACCCTTTTCGATCTTTTTTCGTAAGAAATTGATATACACATCAATTACATTGGTTCCGGTTTCGAAACTGATGTCCCAAACTTGCTCTGCTATAAATTGCCGCGAGAGTAAACGGTTGGGATTGTGCATAAACAGTTCGAGCAGCACAAATTCTTTGGCGCTAAGTTCAATGGTTTTTCCTCCACGGCTTACTTCTTTGCTGTAAGTATTGAGCACTAGGTCTTCGAAATATAATTTATGATCAGTTTGAGCGGTAACAATAGGTTGTCTGCGTAAAAGTGCAGCAACTCTTGCCAGGAGTTCTTTCAGGTGGAAAGGTTTTACCAGATAATCATCAGCCCCAGCTCCCAGGCCTGTAACCTTATCATCAATAGCACCCAAAGCGGTAAGCATCAAAATCGGTGTTTGCACGGCATTTCCACGGATGTGTTTACAAAGCTGAATGCCGTTAAGCCGCGGCATCATTACATCGATAATGAACAGGTTAAAGCTTTCGCCCAAGAAAAGCTCCAGTGCATCAATACCGTTGGCTACAGTAAACACCTGGTAATCGTTTTCTTCGAGTGCCGATTTTAAGAGTTCAGCAATTTTAGGGTCGTCTTCAGCTATTCCAATCTTTAGCATCCGACAAAAGTAACCATCTCATCTTAAAATGGGATTAAAATGGTTAATTTGTTGATTGTATTATATTTGAATATACAAAATTGATCCGTTCCAATCAACATCCATAAAAATGTTCGAAACTTTTGATCAGACCAACTTCCACCAGCTTTGTAATTTAGTAGGCAGCAGCGATGCATTGAATATACAAAATTGATCCGTTCCAATCAACATCCATAAAAATGTTCGAAACTTTTGATCAGACCAACTTCCACCAGCTTTGTAATTTAGTAGGCAGCAGCGATGCAGATTTACAACCCATCTTGGATAAATATGGATACCCACCTTTCTGGTCGAGACCGAATACTTTCGAATCACTTATACATATTATCCTGGAACAACAGGTTTCTTTGGCATCAGCATTGGCTGCCTTAAATAAGCTGAAAGAAAAGATAGGAGAAGTTGTGCCTGAACGCTTATTTTTGCTTACCGATCAGGAATTAAGAGATTGTTATTTCAGTCGGCAAAAAACGATTTATGTTCGTCATTTGGCCGAAAGCCTGATCAGTGGAACATTGTCTTTAAGCAAAATGGAAACAATGGACGATGTAACTATTAGAAACCAGCTTAAAAGCATTAAAGGTATCGGCGATTGGACGGTAGATATTTACCTGATTTTTACTTTGCACCATACCGATGTTTTTCCGATCGGTGATTTGGCTGCGGTTAACTCATTAAAGAAAGTAAAAGGCTTGGAAGCAGGGCTTAGTAAAGAAGAAATATTGGCAGTAGCTGATCAATTTAAACCTCACCGAACCATTGCTACAATGTTGTTATGGCATGCTTATCTGGAAGAAAGGAAAAAGAAATAGCTTAGTTAAGCGCGTTACGTCATTCCCAACCCGATAGCTATCGGGTTGATTGGGAACCACAGTGTGCTCATGAAGATAATCTTAATGCCAAATACTAGTGCTTTAAGATTACCCGCCTGCGCGGGAATGACGCGTCTTGATGAATTGAGTATAAATATTTACAACAAAGCCCTATCCAGGTGTACGTAACCGCCATCCACATGGATCAGCTGGCCTGTAGTATGACTGGATTTATCTGATAATAAGAATACCGCCATGCTGGCAATCTCATCCACACTGGTCATTCTGTTTTCAAAAGGGATTTTATCGGTAATGTTCTTTAGTTTTTCATCACGGTCTTCAAAAGAGTTAATCCATTTCTCGTATAACGGAGTCCAGGCTTCGGCCACAATAATGGCATTAACACGAATGCTAAATGGCAACAATTCTACTGCCCACTCGCGGGTTAAGGCATTTCTGGCACCGTTAGATGCGGCATAACCAGATGTTCCACCTTGTCCGGTTTCTGCAGTTTTGCTACCGATATTTAAAATCGAACCCTTGCTTTGTTTAAGTGCAGGCAGGGCATGTTTGGCTAAAAGGTAATAATGCACCACATTTTTATGTAGCGATTCCATAAAACCTTCATAAGTGCCATTTTCAAGGCCAACACCATCGTTAACTCCAGCATTGTTCACTAAGCCATCTATTCTGCCATATTTTGCCAATATTGCATCAACAATGGTTTTGCAGCTTTCAGGTGCGGTAAGCTCTGCCGTAAAATAATCTGCTTTTAAGCCTAGATCTGTTATTTCCTGAAGCATTTTCAGGTTATCATTTTCGTTACGGCCAATAATGATGGGGAAAGCATTTTCAATAGCTAAAGCTTTCACAATTGCTGCGCCAATGCCTTTTGCGCCACCGCTCACCAGGATTATTTTGCCGTCTAAATTTAAATTCATATTTGGTTAATGTTTTGTTGTTATAACTGCTGAGCGCAAAGCGTTTAAGTTGAAAGCATTACGAGGTTGTATCATAAATGTAGATTTGTCATCCTGAGCTTGTCGAAGGACCTATTTAAACTCTCTTAAGGTGTTTCGACTACTTGTCCCGATTCTTCGGGAAACTCAACATGACAGCATCTGACCTGAATTGCCTGTATCATGCTAACTCAAATTTAGCTCAGGACATACATCTTTCCTCTTCCCTCGTCCATCTTCCATGTTAAAGGCTTACGCCTCTTTTCCAGGGGATAAAATCATCCTGATTAAGTTGTACCGCTTTAGGGATCTCCTCGCCGCTGGCCACTTTAATACAGTATTCCAATATATCTTCGCCCATTTCGTTAATGGTTTTTTCGCCATTGATTACAGCGCCTGTGTCGATATCGATAATATCACTCATGCGTTTCGCCAGGATCGAATTGGTTGCTACTTTAATGGTGGGGCAAACCGGATTTCCGGTTGGAGTACCCAAACCGGTGGTGAATAAAATTAAGGTTGCGCCGGCAGCCGCTTTACCTGTAGTTGCTTCCACATCATTCCCTGGTGTACAAACCAAACTTAAGCCTGGTTTAGTGGCAGGTTCAGTATAATCTAAAACATCGACAATAGGCGCGGAGCCTGCTTTTCGTGCAGCACCTGCCGACTTAATCGCATCGGTAATTAAACCGTCTTTAATGTTGCCTGGAGAAGGATTCATGTAAAAACCAGAACCCACTTTATGCGCCAGATCATCATATTCCGTCATTAAACGGATAAACTTTTCGGCGGTCGGCTGATCCACAGATCTATCAATCATTTCTTGTTCTACACCACAAAGTTCAGGAAACTCGGCCAATAAGACCTTGGCGCCTAAGGCCACCAATAAATCGGCACAATATCCAACAGATGGATTGGCTGAAATGCCGCTAAAACCATCGCTACCGCCACATTTTACACCCACACACATTTTGCTTAATGGTGCTGCTGCGCGCGCTTGTTTATTAATGAACATCAATCCTTCAAAAGTACTGCGGATAGAATTTTGGATTAATTCTTCTTCGCTTTGTGCTTTTTGCTGCTCGAAAATTAAAAGGGGTTTATCAAAATCAGGATCAAGTGCAAACAAGTCGCGTTTAAAATCTTCTACCTGCAAATGCTGACAACCTAAACTTAAAACCGTAATACCGGCTACATTGGGGTGATGGGCATAAGCCGCCAATAATTTGCTCAGCGTATCCGAATCCTGACGTGTTCCGCCACAGCCACCATTATGTGTGAGGAATTTAATCCCATCTACATTTTTAAAGGTTCGGCTGGCTTTATCTACTTTAGGCTCGAAACTAATGTTATGGATATCTTCTCCATTCTCGTAGGCCTGAACCAGTTTGTGGGTGTAAGATTTATATTTATCATCTACTGCATAACCCAGCTCACTATACAGCGATTCTTTAATGATATCGAGATTTCTGTTTTCGCAAAATACAGTCGGAATAAACAACCAATAGTTTGCGGTACCCACTTCGCCATTTTTACGGTGATAACCATTAAAACTGCGGTTGGCATATTTACTAACATCAGGTGCTTCCCATTTATAATTAACATTGCGATAGGCAAATGGCTCTGCTGCATGTTTGGTATTCTCCACATTCATTCGCATACCCGCTTTTACATCAAACTGTACCTTTCCAACCAAAACGCCATACATCATTACCTCATCGCCTGCTTTCATATCCTGCATAAAAAATTTATGCTTGGCAGGGATTTCATCAACAGTAACGTAGGTATTTCCTTCATGCACTATTTCGGTGTTTTTAGGTAAATCTTGTAACGCAACCAAAACGTTATCTGCATGGTTAATCTTGATGACTAATTTTTTCATCTATTTATAATCTGTTTTTATCGGTTATGAAGCCGTGATGATTTTATATTCGTTTTGAAAAATCATGATGGCTCATTGTATATTATACTTCTAAACTAATTTCTTTTTCAATGTGATTGGGTTTCCATCCTTTCCAGCCGAAGTAGAAAACCACTAAAAAACATACAAAAGGCACTAAATACCCATATTGTATATTGTGTGTTGCATCTGATATTAAACCCAATACCGGCGGTAAAAAAGCACCGCCAACAATTGACATTACAATTAACGACGAACCCAGTTTTGTATCCTTGCCCAGACCTGCTATACCCAATGAGAATATGGTTGGGAACATGATCGACATAAAGAAAGAGACGCCGATTAAAGCATAAACGGTAATCATGCCGCTTGCAAAAATAGATACGAGGGTAAGTACAGCACTGATTAATGCGTAAAGCATTAACAATTTATGGGCAGCTACGTATCTCATGAAGAACGTTCCAGCGAATCTGCCAACCATAAAAGCCAGGCCTGCTGCACCGGCATACCATTTTGCTGCATCCTGACTGATACCAGCCGATGAGGTGACGAAACTGATAAATAAACTCAATACACAAACCTGTGCGCCTACATAAAAGAATTGCCCAATAATGGCCCAGCGTAAATGGCTATGGCCTAATACATGACTAAAACTGCTTTTTTCCTGGGCATTTTCTTCTTCCTTAATATCAGGCAGCTTGGTGAAAATAAACAGGATGGCTACCACAATAATCAGAATGCCTAAAATTAAATAAGGTGCTTTTACCGTCGAGGCCTCTTCAAGCATATAAGCCTGTTTTTCTAAAGGCAACATTTTCGCCAACTGGGCATCGGTATATTTTACTTCTGTAAAAATAAATTTACCACCGAGTACGGGGGCTAAGAATGCCGCTAATCCATTAAATGACTGAGAGAAGTTTAATCGTTGGGTAGCGGTTTCCGGTGGCCCTAACACGGTAACATAAGGATTTGCCGCGGTTTCTAAAAAGGTTAAACCACAGGCGATAATAAAAAGTGCGCCTAAGAAAAATATATACTGTGCGGTATTTGCTGCGGGTATAAATAATAAACAGCCGATGGCGAACAAAACAAGGCCCAGTATAATACCGCTTTTATAGCCGTACTTGCGCATAATATAGCCTGCAGGCAGTGCCAGTAAAAAATAAGCGATAAAAACAGATGAATCGACCAGGGTAGATTCGAAAACGTTTAACTGGAAAGCTTTGCGCAAATGCGGAATTAATACCGGATCGAGGTTATGGACAAAGCCCCAGAAGAAAAACAGGCTGGTGACCAAAATTAATGGGAATAAGTATCCCTTGCCGTTTTTTGGCGTATCGGATACCTGAAAGTTTGTTGATGGTGTGTGGCTCATATGATGTTTGGTTATAAATGGTTAAGCAGGTTCTGCCAAGATAAAAATAGTTAAACTTCTGGCTCCGTGGGCACAATGATCAATTTAAACCAGGTTTTTCCAGCAATGCTAAGCTTGCAAAGGCAACTTTAGGATACAACTGGTCTATATTATAAGGAATAAATAATCCAACTTTCATAAAATGTTTTTAGTGAGTTGTTGCTTTACAAATTAAGCCGTTAAGCGTTAATAAAAATTTAACTTTATTACCTAATTATTAAATGATATTGGCTCAATTTTTTACATTGCAAAATAATTTTGCATATTAGATTGATTTTTTAAGATTTTATGAAACCGCATTTACTTAATGTATCTACTAATTCGGTAGATTCTTTTAGCGCTCGAAGAGATGTTATGCCCGATATAAACAACCGCTGGCATTACCACTCTGCTTTAGAATTGATTTACGTTAAAAAAGGCAGAGGAACGCAGTTTATTGGCGATAGCATTAAAAATTTTAAGGATGGTGATGTTGTTTTATTGGGGAGCAATTTGCCCCATTATTGGCGCTTTGACTCCGAATTTTTTGACGAAAAAGCGGGTGAACCGGTAGATGTTTATGCGATTCATTTTAAAGAGGATTTTTTAGGCAAGGATTTTCTCGAGCTTCCAGAAAATCAGGAAATCAAAAAAGTTTTGCTGCAATCGCGACAAGGCATTCAGCTGCAAGGAATTTCGAAAGAGCGGATTGCCAGTTTAATGCCGCAGATTATTGAGGCTACAGGTACGATGAGGATTATAAAAATACTCGAAGTATTAACTGAAATAGCCAATTGCGAAGAAAAAAATATATTGGTTTCATTAGGATTTAAACCAAACTTTTTGGAGAACGAAAAAGACAGGATCCAGTCTATTTATAACTATACCATCAGCAATTACAAAAATAAAATAGAACTAAAGGAAATTGCTGCGGTAGCTAAAATTAGCCCCAATTCGTTCTGTAAATTCTTTAAAACTAAAAGCAGAAAAACGTATACGCAGTTTCTGAACGAGATCAGGGTAGGGCAGGCCTGTAAATTATTGATCGAAAATGATCTTACGGTAAAAGAAATCTGCTACGACTGTGGGTTTTATAATTTTACCAGTTTTCATAAATATTTTAGAGAAATAACTGGCAAAACGCCATTAAAATACCAGCAGGCTTTTTCTAAGCAATAGTGTTTTTTGATGTTTGGTACAGATTAAAGCATTTATAGCCCCGATTGCATCCATCGTGTGGACACAACTTTGTTAGCCTGTATTGTTTGCACATAGTCCAAAGGCGTTTGTTATACTGTCCCGAAGCTTCGGGATCAGCATTTTTCCTTGCTATTAAGCCCCCTTGTTCTTAAATAAACTATCTTGTTGGTTTTTTTTCCGCTCTCTGCCGCGGGGGCATGGTAGTTTTTCGCAGATTATGTTGTTTTTATTTGTGCTCAAGAATGCTGGCGCATTTTGGAGCGCCAAAGTACCCAAAGCGCTTTGTCAATCCGGCAATGTGGCTTTTCACTACCCCATGCTCATCAAAAAAACAGCGGCACTTCGTTTAATCAGGAATTGTTTTTCTTTTCTTTGGTCTGATTGAGCCCTTCGGGGTTTGTGTTCATACCTTTTAAAAACTGGGAATCATGATTATTGAACACAAAACCACTGCGTTTAAGGTTTGGTAGTGCTATTTGTTCTATTCTGCAACTGTTTTTTTGATTTTTCTGCCACTTGGGATTGACGACGTTCTTCGGCAAACTTGAAGTTTATTAACGTTGGTTGGCAAAATGCATAAAAAATCCAAATCAAAAGATGTGTTCATACAATAGGATAAGCGGGACAGCCATTTACCAAGAACCACAAGCTTTGCGCTTCAAAAAAATAAACAGCCAGTCTGAAATATGGTATCTAATTAAACAACGGGCTGGAAAGTCTCAATTCTTAAATCTACCTGGCCTGAAATTTATCTCTATACTGCGTTGGCGTCATGCCGACTGATTTTCTGAACACTTTTCTAAATGCTTTTGGATCGTTATAGCCGGAATTGTAAATCACCTCTGTCATTTGCTGCGCCGTTTGCTCTAATAACTTTTTAGCGGCTTCGATACGGGTTTGCTGAAGATACTCGATAGGGGTAATGCCGATGACCTGTTTAAAGCGACGCACAATATTTCTTCTACTGGAAGGAATATCTTTAATCATCTCTTCAATAGTGGCCACATCCTGGTAATTATTTTCAATTTTTTCTTGCGCAGAGGCAACGATATCGTCATTGTGGTGACGGATAGGCTGGAAGGTGCTAAAATAAGATTGGTTTACGCGGTCCATATCGATCGCAAAAATCTTGGCCACTTTAACGGCCATGTCTTTTCCGCAATGAAGCTGTAAAAGATGCAGTAATAAATGAAAAGTAGAGGTGGCGCCACCACTAGTAAATAATTTGCCATCTTGTGTTACCGTTTTATCAGCCTTTAAATGAACCAAAGGGAATGCAAGAGAAAAAGCAGAGCAGGCATCAACATGTGTGGTGGCCGCTTTGCCATCCAACAGTCCCGATGCGGCAAGTAAAAATGCCCCGGTACAAAAGGTCGCAATTTCGGCCCCTGCTGCATGTTGTTTATTTAACCATGGGATATAACCCCTGTTGGCCCCAATGCAGTCTTTAATATCATTGGTTGCAAATGATGGCACTAAAATCAATTCAAACTGCCCGGTTTTTTGCAAAGGCACGCAAGGATGTGTACTAAAATTATAATTTTTATCGTCGAGGGTAATTAAACTAATGTTAAATGGCGTTTCAAGGGCATCTTTTCTGTAAAAACCATTAACTGTATCAAATACGTCTAAAATAGCCGCTATGCTTAATAATCTGAAATTTTGGGGCAGTAAAACACCTACTTGTATCATTTGGTTAAAAATTAAGGTATCGTAAATATATAAAAATTGTCTGAAATGCCCCTTAAGATTGACTTTTACGGCAAGGGTGTTCATCTGAATTAAGCCCTAACTTTATTCAAGTTAATTACCTAACCAATAACGATATGAAAACCACACCAACGAGTAGCAGAATGTACGGCTTTATTGTGCTTTACGAAATGCAGACAGATTTTTTATTGAGGGCTTTGGATGGCATAGACCAAAAGGATGCCCAAAAAAGATTAGATACTAAAGCAAACCATATTGCATGGATTACAGGGAGTGTGGTACATGGGCGCTATTTTTTAGCTAAATCATTTGGAATCGATCTCCCCTCTATAACCGACGAACTTTTTGAAAACAATAAAGGCATTATTGATGATGCCACTTATCCATCGTTAGCAGATTTGATAAAAGACTGGACAGCAATTTCGCCAAAGCTGCAGGAAGCTTTAACCCAGGCTACCGATGAGAAACTGGAAGAGAAACTCAGTATCCCCGGAATGGAAATAACATTGTTTGAAATGATCAGTTTTAGCAGCTACCGCGAAGCGAACTGTATCGGACAGATTGCCTTATGGCGGAGGTTATTGGGATACCCTGGAATGAATTACATGTAAGTTATGGAAAAGATAATAAAAGAAGCTAACGAAACTTTGTCGGCATTAGAAAATACGTTATCAAAATTTGATACCGCGCAAATTAATGTGGTACCTTTTGAAGGAAGCTGGACGGCAGGCCAATTGGCCGAACATATGATTTTGTCGAATTCGGGTTTTCTGGAAGTGATAAATGGTCCGGTAACCGAAACAGATAAGCCAGCCGATTTGATGGTAGCGCAGATTAGAAATGATTTTTTGAATTTCAATGTTAAGTTCAATTCACCTGAAGAGATTTATCCTGAAGATAAAACCTATCATCAGTATGCATTATTAGAAAGTTTGAAACAGATCAGGGATGGGATTTCAACTGCTATAGCAGGACTGGATTTAACTAAAACCTGCAGCGCCTTTGAGTTGCCCGGTTATGGTTTTCTAACCCGTTTAGAGGCGGTTTATTTTGTAATTTATCATACACAACGACACGTACACCAATTAAAAAATATTTACAACGAGCTGGATAGCAATTGATTTTTAACTAAATTTATGAGAAACAACAGGCTTAATCTGCTAAATCCCTATATCGGTAAATGGAAAACAGAAGGTTTAACAAAATCGGGTGATGTCATTACCGGAACAGATACCTATGAGTGGGTTGACGGCGGTTTTTTCTTAACACACCAGGTAGATGTGATGTTCGGTGATAAAAAGATCCGCTCATTAGAAATTACACATTATGATGATATGGAAGATGTTTTTAGGTCGCAATCGTTCGATAGTGAAGGTAATATTGCCATATCAACCCTTAAAATTTACGATGATATCATTTTAATATTTGCCGATACGGAAAGATTTAAAGGAAATTTCAAAGCCAATACCATTGAAGGAACATGGGAACAGTTTGATGGTAAAAACTGGGTGCCATGGATGGACATTAAATTAACGAAACTTGCACATGAGGAGTAAGGAGCAGATGCCGAAAGCAGATCAGGTTAATGATTACATGGAAAAACTTGAGCATCCTTTTAAGCAGGAAATCGAGCGGTTACGGCATATCATCCTGAATGCAAATCCTAAACTGCAGGAAAGGATTAAATGGAATTCACCAAGCTTTTATTATATAAAAGATCTGGCTGCTTTTAACCTTCGGGCAAATGGATATGTACAGATCATTTTTATTTTTTACGATGGAAAAATGATCGAAGATTCATCGCTATTGCAGGGCAATTGGAAAGATAGGCGAGAGGCAAGGTTTTACAGCATGATTGATATTGAAGAGAAACAGGTTGCGCTGGAGCAGTTTGTAAATAACTGGATTAAACTAATCGAAACAAATAATAATTAACCATCCCGGGAAAAAACAACAAAACAATGGCTACACTTAACACCTATTTAAATTTTAACGGTAACACCGAAGAAGCATTTAACTTTTATAAATCTGTTTTCGGAGGCGATTTTCTTGTACTGCAACGCTTTAAAGATTCGCCGGGATGCGAAGGCATGGAGGTAGGCGATCAGAACAAAATTATGCATGTCGCTTTGCCGATTGGCGGCAACATACTGATGGGGACCGATATTACCGACCCAATGCCTGCATCTACTTTCGGTACCGGAATCTCACTATCAGTTGATGCGGGAAGCGAAGAAGAGGCACACACCCTTTTTAACAGCCTATCAGCAGGTGGAACAGTAACAATGGCTTTAGAAAAAATGTTCTGGGGCGCGCTTTTTGGTATGGCTACCGATAAATTTGGTATTCAATGGATGGTGAATTACGATTATAATAAATAGTCGGAAGTGAGGGAACGGGGGGGGAGTCCTGAGTCCGGAGTCATGAGTCCTGAGTCATGAGTCTGTAGTTTTGGATTGGTGGCTAATGGTTAATGGCTCATGGTTGATAAACTTTGGCTATTGACCAATGAACTAATGACCAATGAACTAATAACCAATGAACTATTGACTAATGAACTAATAACCAATGCCCAATGACTATTGAACTATAAGTAACTTTTATTATTTTTAAATATAGAAACCCAAAATTAAAACCACTATGAAAATTGCAGTTATTATTGTACGCGTGCTTTTAGCCGCCATGTATCTTTTTGCTTCTGTGAGCTATTTTCTTAATATAATGCCGAAAGCTCCGGAAATGACCGCGGCACAAACGAGTTTTATGACTGGCTTGATGGCCTCCGTGTATCTTTTTCCATTGATTAAAATAACCGAACTGGTGGGAGGTATACTATTGCTTATTGGCCGTACAGCACCTTTAGCTGCGCTGGTAATTTTCCCGGTTACCTTAAATATTTTTCTTTACCATGCATTTTTAGGTCCGAAAGATTTGCCGATGGTTGCAGTGATGCTCCTGTTTAATTTATTCTTGTTTTATGCTTACCGGGCTAAGTATTTACCAATCGTTTCGAAGTAAATTTTATAGTTTTTAACATTCTCATACTTTTTCTCTTTATTTAGTGTTTTGATATAAGGTGTAATTATTATCTTTAAAAACTAACTAGAAATAAAAAATATGAGGAAGTTACCATTTTTAATGTTGCTTTTTGTTGCGGTATCGTTTTCTGCATTTGCGCAGAACAAAGATGCTATTGTGGGCAAATGGCTTAATCCTTCAGGAGAAGGGCAAATAGAAATCTATAAAAAAGGCGATAAGTATTATGGAAAATTAGCCTGGATGAAGGAGCCGAATTTAAATGGTAAACCTAAATTAGATGCGAAAAACCCTGACGAAAAGTTACAGAAGCGCGCTTTATTGAATCTGGAAATACTGAAAGATTTTGTTTACGATGATGGTAAGTGGACGGATGGAACGATTTACGATCCGAAAAGCGGTAAAACCTACAGCTGTAACCTGTCTTTAAAAAGTAACGATGTGTTAAACGTTCGTGGTTATGTTGGTATTTCTCTTTTAGGCCGGTCAGAGACTTTTAGACGAGTAAAATAATTTATAAATGAAGAGAATTTTATGGTGCCTTTTAGTGGCACCTTTTTTTTGCGCTGCGCAATCGTATTCCATTAAACCATTGAATGAAAATACCAAAACCAGTTTACGTGGGTTAAGTGTGGTATCAGACCAGGTTACCTGGGTAAGTGGTAGTAATGGATCGGTAGGAAAAACTACTGATGGTGGTATAACCTGGAAATGGTTAAAACCAAAAGGGTACGAGAAAATCGATTTCAGGGATATCGAAGCTTTCGACGATAAGCAGGCCATTATTGTGGGTATTGCCTCTCCTGCATATGTTTTGAAAACCACAGATGGTGGCGAAACCTGGACAGAAAGCTATAAAAATGTAGATTCGGCCATATTTTTGGATGGGCTAAGTTTCTGGGATAAAAATAAAGGACTCATTTTTGGCGATCCCATAAATGATAAAATGCAGTTGCTTAAAACTGTAGATGCCGGTAAAAGCTGGCAGGATATTTCTGCAAACCTCAAAACTAACTTAAGCAAAGGCGAAGCCAGTTTTGCGGCCAGTGGTACAACCATTAAAACATTACCTGGTGGCAAAACCTGGATTGCATCAGGCGGAACCGTATCTAACATTTACTTTTCGCCCGATTATGGCCAAACCTGGCAAGTATTTAAATGCCCGATTTTACAGGGCGAGGGGAGTACCGGTCCTTTTTCAATAGATTTTTTTAATGAAAAAACAGGTGTAACAGTTGGGGGTAACTACGTAAAAGATAAAGAAAATTCGAATAATATTCTTTTAACAAGCGATGGGGGGAAAACATGGCAAAAGCCAGCTACGCCGGTTTTAGGCTTCCGATCAGGCGTAACCTATATTAATGCTAAAACTTTAATCGCTACGGGTACCTCAGGAACAGATATTTCTACAGATGGTGGTCAGAACTGGAAACACATTTCCGATAAAAGCTTTAATGCGATTCAAAAAGCGAAGAAAGGAAAACAGATTGTGCTGGCTGGAGAAAAAGGTAATATTTACCAACTGGAGATCAGCAAATAAAATTTCAGACCTGTAAGGTAAAGGTTTTATTGATAAAGTAGCTAATCTGAAAGACGATTTAACTAATAAAAAAGATTGAAGCATTTTGGACTGATAAATTTTGTTTCTTTGCTGCCCAACTAATACTTTAATTAACACACACGCCGTCAATGGATTTTTTGCACACGATTTTAGGTGATGATATACAGGCCGGATTACTCATTATTTTAAATTTAATTGTGATCGAAAGTTTGCTTTCGGTTGATAATGCTGCTGTTTTGGCTACTATGGTAATGGATTTGCCAAAATCGCAAAGAGAAAAAGCTTTAAAATATGGTATTATTGGCGCATATGTTTTTAGAGGGATCTGTTTGTTCCTGGCTGCATGGCTAGTTAAAATCTGGTGGTTGAAACCACTTGGCGGTTTATACCTGTTGTACCTGGCTTTCGATTATTGTAGAAAAAAGAACAATAAAGGCAAGGAAGAAGAAGAGGAAGTAGACAAAAGCAAAAGCTGGATTTATAAATCTACTGTTGGCTTAATGGGGAATTTTTGGGCAACTGTTGCTTTAGTAGAGGTAATGGATCTGGCTTTTTCTATCGATAATGTTTTTGCTGCTGTGGCTTTTACCGATCATATCTGGTTAATCTATATTGGTGTTTTTATCGGGATTTTGGCTATGCGTTTTGTAGCACAGGCATTTGTTAAACTGATGGAGAAATTTACCTTTTTAGAAACGATAGCATTCATCGTAATTGCTGTTTTAGGAATTAAACTTACTTCATCCTTAGTAACACATTTCTATAAAGATTCGCCTGTTGCCCGTGTTATTGAAAGTGAAAGAACCGATCTTTTTGTGTCTGTTTTTACAGTGGCAATTTTCATTATACCCGTATTAACATCCTTATTGTTTAACTATCCTAAAAAACATAAAAGCGATATCATCATTTCGGGCGATGCTGAAAAAGTATTGGATAAATTTTAATCGGATATGTTGAAGGGGGATTTATTTTGGCACTTTTTTACCACCTGAGACACCTAAGGGCAGCTAAGAAATATCATGCCGAAATAGAGCAATTGTTATTGCATATCGGACGATGACTTGCCTCGGCTTTTCCAGGAAGCAATTTTGTAGCGCAAGGTTAGTTGTTTTTTTTTTGGAAAGCAGTTACAGCACTTTTCGGTGTTGGCAGTCCCGCTTTTTATTTCAAGTCCTCGCTCGTGCCTCGCTGTGGGCTTTACATTGCAATCGGGTTTAAAGGGCCGCGTTAGTGGTACGATTAGGGTATTATTCTACCTGCCACTGTTAAATAAACCCGACAGAGCGGATAGCCCGCAACGCAGTGAGGACTATAAGCGATGGCGGGGCTACAGCACCTATGAAACACCGAACGTACGTTTCCAAAATAGAGCAATTGTTATTGCATATCGGACGATGACTTGCCTCGGCTTTTTGGAAGCAATCTTATTAAGTCTTTATGCAAGGTTAGTTTTTTTGGTGAAAGCAGTTACAGCACTTTTCGGTGTTGGCAGTCCCGCTTTTTATTCCAAGTCCTCGCTCGTGCCTCGCTGTGGGCTTTACATTGCAATCGGGTTTAAGGGGCGGCATTAGTGGTACGATTAGGGTATTATTCTACCTGCCTCTGTTAATAAACCCGACAGAGCGGAATAGCCCGCAACGCAGTGAGGACTATAAGCGATGGCGGGGCTACAGCATCTATGAAACACTGAACGTACGTTTCCAAAATAGAGCAATTGTTATTGCATATCGGACGATGACTTGCCTCGGCTTTTTGGAAGCAATCTTATTAAGTCTTTATGCAAGGTTAGTTTTTTTGGTGAAAGCAGTTACAGCACTTTTCGGTGTTGGCAGTCCCGCTTTTTATTCCAAGTCCTCGCTCGTGCCTCGCTGTGGGCTTTACATTGCAATCGGGTTTAAGGGGCGGCATTAGTGGTACGATTAGGGTATTATTCTACCTGCCTCTGTTAATAAACCCGACAGAGCGGAATAGCCCGCAACGCAGTGAGGACTATAAGCGATGGCGGGGCTACAGCATCTATGAAACACTGAACGTACGTTTCCAAAATAGAGCAATTGTTATTGCATAGCGGAAGATGACTTGCCTCCACGCTTTTTGGCGAAGCCTTTTAAATTTGGTTTAATTGCATCTTTAACAGATTTCTCCATTCCGCTGCACTCCACTCGAAATGACGGACGGACATGGCGAATTTAATTTATTACCTCGTTAACACGGCCAGTTTTTGTTTAAACAGATCAATTGTTCTGCTCCAGGCCAGTTTTGCAGCTGCTTCATTGTATCTGGTGGGTGAGGTATTGTTGTTAAAAGCATGGTTTACCCCATCGTAGATGTAAACTTTATAATCAATTTTATTCTCTTTTAAAGCCTGCTCATAAGCTGGAATTCCGGCATTGATGCGTTCATCCAAACCTCCGTAATGTAACATTAAACTGGCTTTAATCTTCGGAACATCTGCTACATTGGCCTGTGCGCCATAATAAGCAACAGCGGCCTGCAGTTTAGGGTCGTTAACCGCTAATTTATTGGCCATTCCACCGCCCCAGCAAAAGCCAACACAGCCAACTTTACCGTTTCCGTCTTTTCTTTTGCGTAAATAATCCAGGCCTTTTAAATAATTCTGTAAGTTCTTTTCAGGATCTAATTTCCCGATCAGTTCGCGCCCCTTATCTTCGTCTGCAGGGGTTCCGCCAAGCGGCGAGAGCGCATCAACACCAAGGGCTAGGAAACCTTCGGCGGCTACACGTTTAGTAACATCAATAATATGTGGATTCAGACCTCTGTTTTCATGAATAACCAGTACGCAACCCAAATTCTTTTTGCCTTTTGGTTTAGCCAGTACAGCTTTCATTTCACCATCAACACCTGTATAGGTAATGTTTTCAACTTCGATATCATCGCTGGTAAAATCTGCCGCGGCCGCATAATTATTCTCCAGCATCGGCAAAATAGTCATGGCCAGTGCAGTGCTGCCCGCCAGGATAGCCAGCTTTCTCATAAAATCTTTTCTGCTTACCTGACTGTGGGTATACTCATCATACAGGTTAATTATTTTCTGATCCATCTTATTGATTTTGAATTACCATACAAGATAAACAAGGATGTCGAGATTTAAGGTAGCATTGCCTAAAAGTTACAATACATTTCTTCCCATTTTTTAATCAGCGTTACACGGTGTTTTGTATATCGGGGGCTTAAAAAAGCATTCGACCAATCATCGTAATTATCATAAAAGAATTTCAAAAAGAAAATATGAAAGGTAATGCCCAGGTAAGGGATGGCTTTTAATTCATCATCAGTTAAGGGGCGCACCTGTTGGTAAGCATTTAAAAAGGTATTAAAATCCTTTTCTGCCTGTTCTTTTGTAATCAGGTTATTGAGCTGATGAAAGAAATAGTGGTTAAGGAACGACATTAAATCGTTAATCAGATAACCTTCGCCTGCAAAATCGAAGTCGAAGAAGGTAATTTTTCCCTGCTCATCAAAATGGAAATTTTTAGGAAAGAAATCATAGTGACAATAACCATAACTGAATTTTGAAGTATCGAATGCTTCGAACTTTTTAACTACTTTTTCTGAAATGTTGCGCAAATATTCATATTCTTCCTTCATTTCTGAAAGATGAGGTTCGAGATCTTTTAAGGGTTCAAATAAAGTGGTTTCGAAACTGAATACAGGTCGTGGGTTCCCGAGTTTTAACGAAGCAGTAGTTTGATGCAGTTTGGCCATGTCTTGCCCCAATTGGATGAGCTGTGTATCTTCCAGGTCTAAAATCACTTTTCCTTCAGCAAAAGAAAACAACACGCCGTTTCTAACACCCTCTATGGCATTAAGCTGTTGGATCTGTTTTCCTTCCACATCTGTAACTGGCCAGGAAACCGAATTTCCATTTGCTTTTAAAATGTTGAGCAATTCTACTTCAGCTTCGATTTCGTTGCGTTTCCGGTGTGCATCGCGGTAAATTTTGAAGATATATTTCTGTTGCGGATTTTCCAGAATATAAGTATCACTTACATTTCGGATGAGTAACCGGCATGTTGTAGACGGATTTAACTGATATGCTGTAATTAAATAATCCTTTAAAGCCGCGGCTGATAAAGTGGAATATTGGGCTGGGAAAATGTTCATTATTGTTGTAAAACAGCTTTTATAGCATTTTTTAATCCGGGAATGGTAATTTGAGAACTACCGGCAATGGCATACCTTATAACATGGTTTTTATCGGTGACAATATACGATGGATAACTTTTTATTTGATAGGCATCGGCAATGGCGCGCCCCGAACTAATTAATTCTGCATATAACAAAGGTTTTTCTTTTAGTTTAGCTGCAGCAATTTTCTGCTCATCAGTGGTAATTGCCAGCACTAATAAATCCTTTGTGTTATCTACTTGCTTCATAAAGGTACCAATATCTGCAAAGTCTTCTGTACATGGAGGGCAGTTTGCGTACCAGAATACCAAAACAATGGCTTTATTTTCGAGCCTTTCTTTTTCATAAAATGCAGTTAAGGGAGAAACATCCAGTGTTTTGCCCTCAGCGATAGCAGAATTATTGATTTTCATGAATTCTTTTATCATTTCATACCTTTTGAATTGTTCTTCCTGAGAGATTTTCTTTAAAAAGGCTTTAGTGGTTGGCAGAGATGGATTTCCGTCATAGTTAATCGAATATTCTCCCGTATTCATCACCTTGCTATATTGATAATAGCGGAGTGCTTTCCCCGTTTCATCGTATACAACTCTGTTGGTATCGAGTTTGCTATGTGCTATTGAGGTAGATACTTTAATTACTTTTTTTTGAACGGATTTTGACGTGTCCTGGGCAAAAATCAAGGCACAGGAACAAATTGATAGTAAGAGCGTAAATAGATATTTCATAAGATTTGACTTTTGTAGGCAATTTAACAATTAGTTTTAAGATTAGCCATTAATTAAGACTACCTTACCGCCCTTAGGCGAGCTGTTTTAAGATTAATTTAATCTGTTGGAGAAAATATTTGATTGCCTTATTGATAGTTTTATCGAGGATAAAGTAGGGATAGCCGAGAACTTTTTAAGTGTTTCACTGGCGGCACACCTTAAAGATAACCTGATCGGGTTATTCGAAAACAAAAAACTTTTAAATGCTGGTGTGGGTAACGATGTGGTAGTGAATCAGGATAAGTTAATCAGGAGCGATGTGATTTACTGGCTGGATCGAAAACACGAAAACCAGTACGAAAATGATTTCTTCGACCTGATGGACGAATTTGTTGCCTACTTAAACCGAACCTGTTATACGGGAATTACCGGCTATGAGTTTCATTACACACTTTACGAATCGGGTACATTTTATAAAAAACATATCGATCAGTTTCAGCACAACGGAAGCCGGCAATATTCGATGATTATGTATTTAAATGCCGGTTGGAAAATGGAAGATGGGGGAGAATTGCGCATTTATCATGTTGATGAGGAACAGGATATACCACCCAATAACGGCAAAAGTGTTTTCTTTAAAAGTTCTGATTTGGCACACGAAGTGTTGCTTACCCATAAACAACGAATGAGTATTACAGGCTGGTTAAAGATTGGATAAATCTCTGTTGGATAGGTATTGAATGCTGATAAAAGCGATCATGTTGCGGTGGTAGATTAAAAAGGAATTGCAAATACAAGGGATTCTTATTCAAAGGTGCGTCCTGCTGAACTTGTTTCAGCATCTATTTCTGAAAATCATTAGTGATAAGACCCTGAAACAAGTTCAGGGTGACGACCCTCTCCATAGATTTCAGGTTTCATTACACTCCCCTCGAAATGACGAAACGATCGGAGATGATGGGCCATTTAGCTATCTGACAATAAAAAAGCGCCATTTCCTCGGTTCAGGATTGGCGCTTCGACTATTTAAACGACTAGGTTTAATAAGATTATCATCAATTTGCACGAAAACCCTTTGGGGTACAATGCATCTGACGTTTAAAAAATATGTTGAAATTTGCCGGATATTCGAAACCCAGGCAATAAGCGATCTGTGCGATATTCCATTCGGTATGTTTCAGTAGGGCCACCGCTTCGGTTGCTATTCTTCTAGAAATATGCTCAGATGTGGTTTTGCCGGTTACTTCTTTTACGGCATGGTTTAAATGATTTACATGCACCAACAAGCGGAAGGCAAAATCGTGCGCCGTTTTTAACTCTAAAATATGCTCGGTAGAACCAATAGGGAACTGCCTTTCCAATAATTCGATAAACAATGCAGTTAAGCGTGCCGATGCATTATTCTGTTTAAAAACAACATCCTGAGGTTTAACCTTTAGTGCTTCGTGAACGATCAACTGCACATAATTTCTCAGCAGATCATATTTATGGATGTAATCCCCATCCATCTCTTTCATCATCTTGATGAAGATATCCCTTAAGGTTACTTCCTGCTCTTCGCTAATGTGGATTACCGGATTATCGTTAATTCGCCACAATAAAGAATCGCGAAGGGTTTCGTTCCGGTTATGGATAAAATTTTCGGTAAATAAACAGAAGAAACCAGCAGGTTTTGGCGAAGTACTTTCCCAGGAATATGGAATGTTTGGGTTGGTAAACAGTAATGCCCGTCCTTTAATTTCAATCTGTGCATCAGGATAATGCAAAATGCCATTGCCAATGATCAAGGAAATTTTATAAAAATCTCTGCGGCTAAAAACAGATGGTACATTGCTGCACACGGTAGTTCTGTTAAAAACATTAAAGTGCCCGATATCATTAATCATCCCCAGGCTAGGCGTAGGGATTTCTGGCCGCGTGATTTTTAATTTATTATAAAAATCCTCTAATGTTTCCTTTTTTTGAAGGGTAGAAAGCTCTTGATTTTTTGATAACATATTTTAAGTGCTTAATACAAGTAAAGTTAGGGTTTAATCGTCATTCCTTCGTGCATTTCTTCGGTTGGTTCTGCCACTAATTTGTCACCTTCTGTTAAATCGCCAAAAATTTCGACCTGGTCATCGGTTTCCCTACCTTTTTTTACCCCTACTTTAACCGCTTTGTTGTCGGCTACTTTTAACACGAATAATCCTTCGCTGGTATCCAGTAAAGCTTTTTTAGATATGATAAAAGTGCTGGCATTGGCCGGAAGCGGGATGTTCACTTCCGCAACCATACCCGGTAACAAAATCTTGTCAACATTCGGCACATCCATTTCAATGCGTTCGGAGCGTAAGCGAAGATCTAAAGCACCCGATAAACGTTTCACTTTTGCTTTAAAAGTTTGGCTTGGTAATGATTTAACCGTGAAACTAATTTCATCGCCAGCTTTCAAATAACCGGTATAAACCTCAGGAATGGAAACCGCCAAACGCAAATTTTTCTGATCCTGTAAAGTAAACAAAGGCAAATCAGATCCTTTACCAGTTGGACCTACATAAGCGCCTAAATTCACATTTCTGGCCGAGATAATTCCGCTAAATGGCGCCCTGATGGTTAAATAATCCTGAACGGAACCCACTTCTTTGTAAGCCGCTTTCGCCGCTTCGAGCTGTGCCAGGTCTGCGTTTTTTTTGGCCATTGCCTGATCCAGATCATTGGTAGAAATGGTTCCAGGAGTTTTACTGGTCTCGTACAAACGGTTATAATTGGCTTTGCTGGCCGTATAAATGGCTTCCTGTGCTTTTATCCTCGATTGTGTGGCCGCCAGCTGCGAAGTCATTTCTGGTGCTTCCAAAGTCATTAACAACTGGCCTTTGCTTACTTCAGAGCCGATGTCGACTTTTAAGGTTTTTACGAAGCTGCTTACTTTGGCGTAGAGATCTACTTGTTGCAAAGCAATTAATTCGCCCGGTAAACTTAGTTTGGTAGATAGCTTTTCTTTTTTGAGGTCGAAGGTAGCTATCGCTGCTTCTTTTTCTTTCCTGGGCGTTACTTTCGATTCAGAGTGCCCACAGCCATATATGGCCGTTAGCACTAAAAACCCTGTACTTAATAATCCTGTTGAAAATATCTTCGTATTCATTTGTGATGATGATTTATTCGTTTTCTTGTAAACCTTTAATGTAATGGATGCTTTCTTCGTCTTCCGGATCAAGCGATATCGAATCGGTAGTCTGTTTTCCCTGCACCCATGCAAATACCAGTGGCAATATAATGAGTACGGCAAATGTTGAGGCCAATAAACCACCAATAACGGCTCTACCCAGTGGTGAAACGGCCCCACCACCCTCGCCATGACCAATGGCCATGGGTAACATACCCGCAATCATCGCGATACTGGTCATGATGATTGGGCGTAAACGTAATGCAGCGGCTTCACGTGCCGATTCGAGCGCATTGCCGTTGTGTTTTCTTAATTGCTCTGCATTGGTGATGAGCAATACCGCATTGGCGATAGACACCCCAACCGACATGATAATGCCCATATACGATTGCAGGTTTAAGGTTGATCCGGTAATCGTTAATAACAACAGCGAGCCTAAAATAACCGCGGGTACAGTGGCTAAAATAACCAATGGTACTTTAAAAGACTGGAAATTGGCTGCCAGCATTAAGAAAATGACCACAATGGCTACAAATAAACCTGATTGTAAACTATCTAAAGTATCAGTCAGCACTTTGCTTAAGCCTATAGCGGTAACATTTAATCCACGTGGCAGTTCGCCAACGTCCTTAATGGCTTTTTCTACATCTTTTGATGCTGAGCCCAGATCGGTATGGTAAAGATTGGCCGTTACCGACAGGAAAGGCATAGCACCAATGTTATCATTTTCACCTGCAGTGGTATCAGGCGTGATTTTTGCCACATCGCTCAAAACCGGTCGTGCCGAATTTTTTAATAAAGGAATTTCTCCGATATCATCTTTACTCGTCATTTGATTAAGTGGTACCTGAACCTGAACACTGTAAGGCAAAGCGGCTTTTTCATCCAGCCAGATATTTTTATCTGTATAACGGGATGACGAAGTTGAGGCAATTAATGATCTCGAAATATCAGCCATATCTACCCCGATCTGTGCCGCACGTGTTCTGTCGATATCGATATTTAACGATGGATATTTAATGGGCTGCGCGAGCTGAACATCCCTCATGTATGGGATTTCCTTCAATTCCGCCAGGATTTTATTGGCATACTTTTCATTCAGTTTTTTGTTTTTCCCTGCAATACGCACTTCAACAGGTGTAGGAGAGCCCTGGCTCAATACCTTATCGGTTAGCTCAATCGGCTCGAAGGAAAGTTTAACATCAGGCAGTACTTTTTTGATTTTTTCCCTGAACTGATCCTTAAAATCGTCCATATCTTCTTCAAAGTCTTTTAAACTTACCTGGAAAACGGCCTCATGCGGACCCGCCATAAACTGATAGATTGGATTTACTGAAAACTGGGCAGGGTGCTGACCAACATACACGGATGATATACCCATATGCTCTTCGCCAACCATTTTTTTCAATTCAGCTAAAACCACATTCGCTTTTTCTTCGGTACGTTCTAAACGTGTTCCATCGGGTGCACGTAAGCGCAACTGAAACTGACTCGAATTTACTCTTGGCAAAACATCGCGACCTATATTAACCAATAGTAACGCTGCCAAACCGATAATAACCACCAAATAAACCAAAACAACAGATTTTCGGTAAGGTAATATCCGGTCGAGGAAACGCATAAAACGGTTCCTGAACTTATCGAAGAAACCAATTTTGCCATTGCCACTAAAATCTTCACGCTCGACTAAAACCCTTTTCTGGTTCAAAGTATCTTTTTCCGACTCCAATGTAATTCCGGTTGCAGCAAAATCAGCCTCATCCTGTGTAATACCCGGGTGATGTTCACTGCCTTTTTTCGGGTGTGCCACCATCAGCCAGTTGGCCATAATGGGTACAAAAGTTTGCGATAAGAGAAATGAAACCACCATCGAAAAACCGATTGCCAATGCCAGCGGTAAGAATAGTGCTCCTGGTATCCCTGTCATGGTAAAGGCAGGTGCAAATACAGCGAGGATACAGAACAGGATCAATAGTTTCGGGAAAGCGATTTCCTTACAGGCATCCCAAATGGCCAGTGCCTTCGGTTTGCCCATATCAAAATGCTGGTGGATGTTTTCTATAGTTACGGTCGATTCATCTACCAGAATACCAATGGCTAAAGCCAATCCGCTCAGGGTCATAATATTGATCGTTTGTCCGAATAATTTCAGGAACAAAACACCAGCAATAATAGAGGTAGGAATGGTGAGGATAACGATCAATGCTGCACGTTTATCACCCAGGAAAAGTAAAACCATTAGTCCGGTTAATATGGCACCAATTGCCCCCTCACTAATCAGACTCTTTACCGCGTTGATTACATAAACAGATTGGTCGAACTCGTAAGAAAGTTTAACATCTTCGGGTAGGGTATTTTGGATGTTCGGTAGGTTTTTCTTTAAGTTTTTAACTACATCCCAGGTAGAGGCATCTCCAGATTTAGCGATACTTAAATACACGGAGCGTTTACCATTAATTAGGGCATAACCCGCTACTAAATCGGCACCATCTTTTATAGTAGCCACATCGCGGAGTTGTAAGTTTTGCACGCTGCCTTTAAATAAGGGAATATTTTCAAAATCTTTAACCTTTTTAATGGTATAATTGGTGGGGGTGATGTAGTTTTTATCGCCAATCCGCACATTTCCTGAAGGCGCAGTCTGGTTATTCAGTCTGATGGCCTCAACCACCTGGTCTACCGTTAGGTTATGCGAACGCAAAAGTGAAGGATTCACATTAATTTCGATTGTTCTTGGGCTACCACCAAAAGGGGCGGGAGAAAGCAAACCCGGTATAGCGGAAAAACTAGGACGTACATAGGTGTTGGCCAGATCCTGCAATTCGTTGTTGGTGCGGATAGGGCTGCTTAATACCAATTGCCCAACCGGAAGCGACGAAGCATCAAAACGGATCACGAAGGGCGGTTGCGAACCTGGCGGGAAAATGGCTTGCGCCCTGGTAGAAAGCGCACTTAGCTCTGCCGCGGCCTGCGCCATGTTGGTGCCTTCGTAATAAGTTAGTTTCATTAACATTAAACCCTGCGTATTTTTGGTTTCGATACTTTTAATACCGTTTGCAAAAAGCAGGATGTTAACATATTGTTTACCAAAATAAGCCTCCATTTGATCAGGGGTATATCCGCCAAAAGGGTGGGCAATATAAATTACCGGAAGGTTCATCTGCGGAAGGATATCAACCTTGATCTGATTGATGGCCCCAATACCGAAAAAGAACAATCCAGCCACTAAAACTAAGATGGATATGGGTTTGCGGAGTGCGAAACGTATTAAATTCATTGATATAGCCAGATTAAAATTCGTTGATAAATATGTCGTAATTGCCAAGCGCTGCCGATTTTAGCAGCAAGGCCTGCCAAACATTGGTAAAGGCAATATCCCGATCGGTTTCGGCTCGGTTCAAGGTAAAAAGCGCTTGTGTAAGATCAACCAATGTGGTGAGCCCGTTTTTGTAAAGCGTATTTTTTTGCAAATAGGCATCTGATGCAGCTTTTACCTGAATGGGCGCTTCTCTATAGTTAGCCAAAGCATTGCTTAATTTAGTCTCGGCAAGGGCCAATTGAGCTTTCAACTGTTGATCGACAAGGTTATATTCTTCCTTTAATCCCTGACTAATGTATTCCTGTGCACGTACCTGCGGGCGGTTTTTGAGTAAGGTTGACAGGTTCCAGGTCATTCCTATGCCAATCAAATAGTTTCCGCGGGTAGGATTTATACCATCTGCATAACTGGTAGAATAAGCCGTTTGGTCTAAGGCATAACCCGGACTGAAACCCGAACCGCGGCCTTGCATTACACCGAATAAAGTAAACGTAGGATAGTATAGTTTTTTGAAGTAATTAACCTGTTGCTGGCTAACCTCTACACGGTTTTGGTAAAACTTTAAAAGTGGATGTGAACTTTTGATCACTGTATCTTCGAGCAGATTGCCGGGGATGCGCGTAATCGATGCAGTATCCAGCTCGTAGGATATTGCAGTTAATCCCATTAAAACGCCCAGTCGGTTGGCCTGTTCCTGTTCCAGGTCTTTCGCTTTTGTTAAAGCAATTTTAGCGTTAGAAACTTCGGCTTTTGCGAAAGAAGAATCTACCCCAGCAATTAATCCATTTTTAGCCCTGATTACGGCAGTGTTTTTAAAGGTGATGGCACGATCGAGATTTTTCTGTTGCGATTTGCTTAACCTTTGTGCAGCCAGTAAATTTAAATATGCGGCAGAAACACGGATTTCCTGCTGGAATTTTTCCTGCTCCAGGTCATTCTTGTCTCTTTGGTAAGCGGCATCGGCAATTTTAATACGTTCTCTGATTTTTCCGAAAGTGAAGAAATCCCAGTTTACGTTGGCCAGATAGAGCCCGCCAAATGCGGCATTCCAGTTTTGTTTGTCTAGAGATGGACCAGAAGAAGCTGTTCCTAAACCACCCAAACCATACTGTGGCCCGTTTTGGCCGTTAATGGTTCCGTAATCTTGCTGGGCACTTAGGCTAAAGTTTGGGAGATACTCTCTTTTGGCCTGTTGGATAGATGTTTTTGATGCATTTGCATAATTATCCTTGGCTTTAATCGTACCATAATTGTTTAATGCGGTATTAACTGCCTGCTTTAAGCTGAGTGTTTGTGCATTTACACCGATGGATAGACTGATAAATAATAATAGCGAAAAATAAAATAAAGATGTACGAGACATAGTGTATAATTTACACGGCAAATGTAAATTATGATCACAATATCAAAGTATTCGGTTCAAATCAAAAATTATGCGAATCAAATAATAATCGAATTGTTACTTAAGGCTTAGCATGGGGCCGATTTAATCGAAAACTGAGTTTAGAAAATCAAATCAGTATTGCGGGAAGGCTTTTTCAGCCGACGAAGCAATCTTACAACTATCGCTAGCAGCGAGCGCTTTAAGATTGCTTCGTACCTCGCAATGACGACTTTTTTATTGGAACTATCTGTGATAACCTGTTTATAGACTTGTTATCTCGCAAGATGTTATTAAAAATGTGTTTATGATTCTTCAGTGTAACTTTTAAAATTATCCAGAATGGCCTGCCATCCGCCGCGTTGCATTTCGATAGGGTTGGTTGATTCGGCATCGAAAGTTTCGGTTACCCTGGTTTTTTCGCCTAGTGCATCAAAAATAATGCTTACTGTTCTGCCATCTTCCATGGTGTATTCAATTTTATTATGTTGATCAACGGTGGTATAGGTTCCTCCGAAATCAAAACTCATGCTGCCATCTTTTGCAGCCATGGTGCTTTTAAATTTGCCACCAACTTTTAAATCGTTTTCTGAGTAGGGCGTATGCCAATCGGGCGAAGCAAATGCCCATTTAGTAATGTGATCCGGATTATTCCAAAATTCCCAGACTTTTTCTACCGGCGCATTTACTGTAGTTTCAACAGTGATTGATGTTTTATTTTCCATGTTTTAAAGTGTTTAATTTTTTAATAAAGTTAGGGGAACTTTAACAACTCAGAAAGTGTAAATGCGACAAAATAGGGGGTGGAAATGCCACAATCGGTAGGTTTAAATTAACCACAGCCTGTTTAGGTTCTCGGAAGGTAAAAACGATGACTCAGCCATAAAATGGTCAGATCTGTGTTTATCCGTGTAAAGCTGTGGCTAAAAAACTAGATGATATGATGTAGATATGCTTTTTGTTAGTGCAATTCGGTATAAACAAAGGTGATAGTATCTCTGGATACCAGTCCGCTCATATTCCCGCCAGTGTAAACTACTTTATAACTCGATCCTTCTTTCAGGTCATAAGCTTTTAACAGATCGGCGTTAGCAACCAGGCTATCACCAGGTTTTACAGTAGAATAGCTGGAAGCGGGTGGAGGCATCATCCTTTTGGCCATTGCACCTTTGTATTGCGCTTCTTCTCCTTTTTCATTTGTTATGCTTAAATAACTACTCATTAAGGGTTCAAATGGTGTATGCCAGATGCAAAAACTTTTAGTGGTATCAGAATTATTGTATACCACAAACCTTAACATTAATGGATCGCCCAGGGCTACATTACCATTTACCTTAATGGAGGCTTCGAGCGAATCAGTTCTGCTGGTCATGCCTGTTTGTGTTATGCTATCGCTTTTGCTATTAGCTGTATTTCTGGTGGCTTCGCTACAGGCCGAAAATAATAATAATACTGCCGGGATAATTAATTTGATGTTTTTCATGAGTTATTTTCTTTATAAGCAATCGTCAATCAATATTGTTTGAATGAATTAAACTAAATCGATTAAGTATAGCAAATATAGAATACTTATTTACAGATTAGAAACCTGTTTCGAATGATCACAAAGATTTAACACAAACTAATATTTAGACACAAATTTTGATTTTTCCGCTCTCTGCCGCGGTGGCATGGTACTTTGTCGCGCCAAAGTACCCAAAGCGCTTTGTCAATCCAACAATGGGCCTTTTACACAATCCCACACACATCAAAAAACAGTGGCACTTCGTTTTGTGTTCAATGTTCCTAAAAACTTTAAATTAGCATTTATGAACACAAAACCACTGCGTTTAAGGTTTGTTAATGCAATGTTTACTATTGAGCACCTGTTTTTTGATTTTTCAGGCCCTTGGGATTGACGGCGTTCTTCGGTAGAACCTGCGTTTTATTAAAGTTAGTTAGCAAAACGCTCAAAACATCTATCCAAACAATAGGTTACAAACGACCACGATATTGGTCTAATTTTAATTTGCCAAAAAGTAAGCAATGCGACAAGCATAACCTGTTGATTTTGAGTTGTGGTGATCGCTGATGCGTACACTTAATTTATGAGTGCCGTTAGTCAATTGATCGCCGAGTAACAAGTACCAGGGTAAATGTAAGCTAGAACTCCATTGTGTATACAGATCGACCATTTTTTCTGCTCCATCATCTATACGGTAATGAAGCGCTCCGGCATCCGGACCCGATAAAATCGCAATTCCCACAGCATTGCCTTTAAAAATCAAATCGAAGGTACTGTTCCTGGTATCACTTTCAAGCACCGGGATATGAACAAAACCAGGCCTGCCTTCCAATCCGTCGTTTGGTTTCCAGTCTTTATTGATGCTAAAAGTATTTAAGTTTTCGGCAGCATTAATACTGATGTACTGTCCTTTGGTATAAGCAAATTTATCAATGATTTTAGGAAGACTCGCAGAAGCTTTTTTGCCGGCATTTTTCTGATTTTCTTCCAGATAAGTTTTGATCGTATTAAAATAAAGTTGCTGTCCGAAAGGTGCAGGGTGCAGGTCTTTAAAATCACCTTTCCAGGTAAATTCGCCATTGGCAATGCGCTTCTCAATTTCTAAAGCGAGGTTAATAAATGGCAAATGGTAATATTCGGCTAAATCGCTGTGCACCTTTACTTCAGTTGGGATTTTACCTTTATCAAAATCATCATTTTTATCTTCATCGGCAAAAGCCATCATGACGATATCGGTTTTCGGATTTTTACTTAAGGTGTGTCTGATGATGCCCTCTAAAGCCCTTCGCTGTGTTTGTTCTGCTGTTTTGTTGACATGGTCATTAACCGCAGACTCTATAAATAAGAGGTCTGTTTTTCCACTATCAAGTACATCGCGCTGAAGGCGGAAGGCGTGCGGTAAACTGCCCAATGATGGAATACCAGCGTTAATGAACCTAAATTTTGTTTGCGGATACGTTTTGGCTAAATAGTTACATACCAATCCACGCCAGCCTTCCATATTGGTAATCGATCCGCCTAAAAAGGCAACGGTTACGGGTTCGCTTTTCCCAAATTTTTCAGCAATGGTATGGCTATAGCCATTAAAAGTGATGAAGGATGAAGATTGTAACTTGTTTTGGGCAAAAGTTTTAGAAATTAATGCCGTTAGCAGTAGCGTTAAGTAAAGAAAAGCGGTTGGTTTCATGTTGATTAGAATAAACCAAAAGTAATAAAATTTACAATTGATCGGAAGATCATATGTGATTTCCATTCGATTGTCACCCTAAGCGGAGGCGAAAGATATTTCCCGCTGATCACAGGGATTAACGCAGATAAAATTATAAATCAGCGCTTTCTGCGAAATTTGCGGGAGATGATATGCGCCCTTTCATGCTGAACATGGCAAAATTAAATATTGGGGGTACAGTTTGGTGCGATTAAAATATCAATGCCTGGAAGTTTATCCATTCGGCTGTCACCTGAGCGGAGTCGAAAGATATTTCCCGCTGATCACACGGATGAATGCAGATAAAATTATAAATCAGCGCTTTCTGCGAAATTAGCGGGAGATGATATGCGCCCTTTCATGCTGAACATGGCAAAATTAAATATTGGGGGTACAGTTTGGTGCGATTAAAATATCAATGCCTGGCAATTTATCCATTCGATTGTCACCCTAAGCGGAGTCGAAAGATATTTCCCGCTGATCACACGGATGAACGCAGATAAAATTATAAATCAGCGCTTTCTGCGAAATTAGCGGGAGATGATATGCGCCCTTTCATGCTGAACATGACAAATTAAATATTGGGATTACAGTTTGGTGCGATTAAAATATCAATGCCTGGCAATTTATCCATTCGATTGTCACCCTAAGCGGAGTCGAAAGATATTTCCCGCTAATCACACGGATGAACGCAGATAAAATTATAAATCAGCGCTTTCTGCGAAATTTGCGGGAGATGATATGCGCCCTTTCATGGTGAACATGACAAAATTAAATATTGGGGGTACAGTTTGGTGCGATAAAAATATCAATGCCTGGCAATTTATCCATTCGGCTGTCACCCTAAGCGGAGTCGAAAGATATTTCCCGCTGATCACACGGATGAACGCAGATTAAAATTATAAATCAGCGCTTTCTGCGAAATTTGCGGCAAATGATATGTGCCCTTTCATGCTGAACATGACCAGGTTGAAAATGAGGTGCGCAATTTGGTGCGACTATTAAGGTTTGTTCCCGCTTTCCGTTTTATCCCGATGATTATCGGGATGCCCACTCCAATCGGGTCTAGGTGGCCAATTATTGAATGCCTGTTTTCAAATAAATAAAAGGAATGTTATTTACCAGTAGCCACGGTTTTCTTCCTCCTAAATCTTTTCACTTGCCCCATGTGTTCAGTCGGGATGTTATCACCCAGCAATTTCCCCCAGGGTTTAAGGCCATCAATCCGGTCAAAGATGATTTTCAGCACCGCAATAAAAGGAATGGAAAGGAACATACCGGGTATGCCCCAAAGCGCAGCGCCCATCAATACAATTACGATAGAGATCAGCGCATTAATTTGCACCTTACTCGAAACAATGCGTGGTACTAATATATTGTTATCGATAAACTGGATCAGCGCATAAGCACCTATAATTAAAAGTTGAGTAGTAAAACCATCCATGGTTAAAGTAGCCATTAATACGGGTAAGGCAATGGCAATAATCCCTCCGATGTAGGGTAGCAGGTTTAATATTGCCCCGATAACGCCAATCAGAATGGCATTTTGTACACCAAGAATAAGCAGGGCGGCCGAGTTCATGACCGCAACAATTGAAGTCTCGATCAGTAAACCGATAATATAACTTTGAATCGCCGCTTTCGTTTCGCCTAAAATCTCGGCAACTTTTTGTTTGTTTTCTTCTGAAAAAACTTCGTAAATAAAGTTTAAGATCAGTGTTTTGTATAACAGGATTAAAAAAGTATATACAGGTATTAGAAAAACCACACTTAATACACCCATTAAGCCACTTAAGGTCTGGCCGATTAATGCCTTGCTGCCATTTGCGGCATCGTTAACCATTTGCATTTGTTTTTGTGAAGAAATGCCAAAGGTAGTTTGTAGCCAGGCTCTGATTTCTTCTAACAATTGTGATAACTTGTGTTTAATGCTGTCCAGGTCATCAAAAAAGTGCGCGACCTGCGAGGATAGAAAATAAAGGATGGCAACGACCACCACAATACCGATAATCATAGCGAGCATAATGCTTACTATTTTGGGCATTTTCCTTTCGAAACGATTGGTAAGCGGATTAAGTAATATCGCAATTAAAGCTGCGAAAGCAAGTGGCACAAGAATATCTCTCAGCACACTCATCATAAATACTGTAATTACGATTCCTAAAAGAATTACAGGAGCTTTGATGTAAAATGGGTAGGTTTTAAGCATTTTTAGATGGGTTCACCGTTCAACAACCATAAGGTAACAAAATTGTTTTAAAGTTTTTTAGCTGTTTAAGGAATAGATGCCCCAAACCCAATTATTTTTTGATTTTCATGAGTAGAAAAGGCAAACAATAGCTGGTTTTTTATAAATTTAGCACCGTATCGTATTAATAGTTAAAATTACCCATGAGAAATAGCTTTTTAATAGCCATCTGTTTGTTTTTGTTTAGCCATATCTTAAATGCTGCTGAAGTAGACACTGCTTTGACCTATAGCCAATCAATGAAAAAAAATATTAAGGCGGTGGTTATTAAGCCCGATAGTTATAAAACCGGAAAAACTTTCCCAGTGGTTTACCTGCTCCACGGTGCTGGTGGCAGCTATGCCGAATGGGCCAAAAAAGTACCGGGCATTAAAAACCTGGCCGATCAATATCAGTTTATTATTGTTTGCCCGGATGGTAATGTAACCAGCTGGTATTTCGATAGTCCGGTAGATGCTGAATGGAAATATGAGACTTACGTGGCTAAAGAGCTGGTAAGCTATATCGATGAACATTATAAAACCATTGCCGAAAAAAGGGGCAGGGCCATTACGGGTTTAAGTATGGGCGGACATGGTGCATTATACCTGGCGATTAAACATCAGGATGTTTATGGTGCGGTGGGCAGCATGAGTGGGGGCGTAGACATTAAACCTTTTCCAAATGGGTGGAATATTTCGAAAAGGTTAGGTACGCAGGATGAATTTCCGGAACGGTGGAAACAGAACAGTGTGATTGACATGATTTATCGCATTAAACCTGGTGCACTTGCCATTGCCATCGATTGTGGTACCGAAGATTTTTTCTATAAAATGAATGTACGTTTGCATGACGAGCTTTTGTATAACAATATTCCGCACGATTTTACCACCCGACCTGGTGTACACAACTGGGACTATTGGGCCAATGCCATTAAGTTTCAGAGCGTTTTTATGAGTAATTATTTTAACGCAAAACCTTAAATATCTTTTAGGCTGCTAGCTGTGCGCTTACTTTATTAATCAGGTTGCTGATGTCGAATGGTTTGGCAATGAAATCGTTAGGGTGACAAATACTGCCTTTCATATCGCTTAAGTTATGACTGGCAGAAATCATAATCACCGGAATATGTAAGGTTAACTGGTCTGCTTTGAGCAGATTACAAAGATCACGCCCATCCAGGGCACCTAACATCACATCCAGCAAAATTAAATCAGGTTTAAAATCGGTAATCCGCTGGTTAAAATGACTTGCATCCATTAATCCACTTACCTGATAACCTTCCAGATTTAAAATTAATTCTATAAGCTCCAGTATTTCCTGATTATCGTCAACCACTAATATTCTTTTCATTTTTCTCGTTCTCCATCAGGTTATTGTGACTGATTAACCTATTGTAAATAAATTACTTGTGTTTGCTTAACAATGGCCAGGCTAAAAGGTTTCAATCTGTTTTTATGGAAAGCACAACGATTGGTTTTGAATAGGAGAACCTTAGTTACACTCCAATGGTTTTATGTAGCTATTGTAATGCATGCTGCATAAAAGTTAATACATCATTTTAAGTAAAAAATTAACTTTTAGATTACATACAAAATAAAGACTTACCATATTTTTGACCGTTCTCGAAATCTTATTTATAAAACAGGAAACGAAGATTTAAAACCAAAAATGAAATACTTAGTCAAAGAAATCAGTGAAGGAAACTGCGATATTACTTTATTGCCAGAAAACCTGAATGACAGAAATCTTTTAGCCGAAACAACGAAAAACCTTCAGCACGATTATCAAGAAACTATCCAATCGCATTATGAACATGCATTGAAAAATGAAGTTCATGATAATGCTGCGTTTGTTTCCTTAAATAATGAGGAAAGCAATTATCCGAAAAGAGTAAATGTAAATTACCAGATTATCCTAAGTTAGACGGATCATTTCCGGGCAAAGGCTTTCTTTATCATAAAGAAAGCCTTTTTTTGTTTTAGGATTCTTTTACGCATAGCTCAAGCGATGTAGATCAAATCAGGCCATTGTTGAGGGAATGAATGTTAACAAATCTTAAAACATTAAGAGGTTAAGAACATTAAGGGGTTGCGCTGTAGATAGGATTACTGGTGAAAATCGGCTTACAACGAGGATGGAGCTTAAATTCGATCGTTAGTTAAAGAATTACCATCATAATGAACTAACTACCATTGAACGAATGAATCAATTAACCAATTATCCATACTAATTAGCTAATGACCATTGAACGAATGAACTAATGACTAGTGAACTAATGACCAGTGAACTAATGACTAGTGAACCAATGAACTAATGACCAATGAACTACTCTTCAGCAAATAAGCGGTTAAAATGATTTTCGAGATGATTTCTCATCGCGTTGCGGAAAAGTTCAGGCGATCCGTTTTCTAAAATGTCGACTAAACCCTTATGTGATACAAACTTATGCAGTTGCCCTTGCTTTTTTAGTAAGCCGCTATTGTGTACAAAATCGAATATTGGTAATAACATGCTCTGAAATTTTCTCAGGGTTTCGTTTCCGGTGATATCATAAAGCTTTCCGTGGAAAGCAATCTCGTGCTCGATATTAAATAAATGATCTTGCGAAGCCTCGGGCTCATTATCCACAATGGTTCTCAGTTCTTTCAGGTCTTCGGCGGTAATGCGCTGAAAAAGAAAATCAGCCATTCCAATTTCGAGCACCAGCCTGATTTCGAATATTTGTTTTAGCGTTCCCTGATCCAAAATATGTGGATTCATACTTTTGGAAAGGATGCCAAATAAATCCGGACTGGTGATCACCGCGCCTTTTTTCTTTTTCGATTCAATTAATCCCATCATTCGTAATCTCAACATGGCCTCGCGAACTACTGTTCTGCTTACACCCAGCGCGGCACAAAGTTCGAGCTCTGTAGGGATGCTATCTCCAACTTTAAGTTTGCGTTCCTGCAATAGTTGAACAAGCTTATCTTCTACACGATCTACCAACGAACTGGTATCCACTTGTTTAAAATTACTGATGCTCTCCATTATTATGTATAATTTATTTTCTTTTAAAATCGGTCTTTAAATAGCTTTCTGGGCAAATATAAAGTTAAGCAACTAAATATTCGCTCAAAGTTTATCGAAACTATTTGCAAATATCTAAAATAAGTCGGTACTTAGTATTATTATGTATAACATAATACAAAATAAGATAACCAAATTATGAAAGAAATTTACCAAACATTTGCTAGGCAGTTTCTGCTTAGTTTGGCTGTTTGCTTAACTGCGCTAACAGCCGTGGCACAAACCGGTACGGTATCGGGTAGAATTACTGACGTATCTGGAATGGGGATTCCAAGTGCAACCGTTCTTGTTAAAGGCACGAAAACAGGCACAGCCTCCGATAATGACGGTCGTTACCGCATTGCCGCTAAACAGGGAGATATTCTGGTATTTTCCTTTACAGGCTACACCGCCAAAGAAATTACAGTTGGTAATAACACCAGTATCAATGTAGCGCTGGCAGAGGATAACAAGAATTTAGATGAAGTTGTTGTTTTGGGCTATGGTACTATCCAAAAATCGAAACTTACAGGTTCGGTATCAAAACTGGATGCTAAAGTTTTGGAAACGGGTATACGTTCTAACCCGGCATCTGCTTTGGCTGGTACAATCCCTGGTTTAAGGGTTCAGCAAACTTCTGGCCGTCCGGGTTCGGTACCTAATATTGTTTTACGTGGTGGTACCAGTTACACAGGGGGCGGCTCGCCATTGGTAATGGTGGATGGTTTGCTGAGATCGGGTTTTAGCGACATTAACCAGGATGATATTGAATCGATTGAGGTGTTAAAAGATGCTTCTGCTACGGCCATTTATGGCGCCAGGGCCAGTAATGGTGTGGTATTGATCACCACTAAAAAAGGTAAAGAGGGCGCTTCCAATATCTCTATAAAATCTAAAGTAGGTATTAATAAATTAAACATCCCGTTCGAATTTTTAAATGCAGAGCAATACATTTATTGGTCGAGAAAAGCAATTGAAACTTCAGGAATGTACGAACCTAGCCGTTTAACGCAATTAAATACAACAGGTCCGTTTGGTACAGGTAACTTATATAAAGATGCTGCGGGGAATATTCTGGATGGAAACCTGAATGCTTCGGCAGTGTGGAGTCCAATGTTTAGAAGTGCTGCCAATGAAGAATTACTGGCAAAAGGATGGCAGGTGATGACTGACCCTTTAAAAACCAATGCTGCGGGAGCCTATGATCCGAATGGGATAAACAGAGAGATCATCTATAAGGATTTTAACTACTCAGACTATGCACTTAGAGATTATAGTTTGACACAGGATTATAATGTATCGATGACAGGTGGGAATGAGAAAGGTAAATATTATGCAGGCTTGGGCAGTTATGATGAAAAAGGAATGCCCATTAATACCTTTTATAAACGATTAACCTTCGTATTAAATGGCGATTATAAGATAAAACCCTGGTTAACTTCTATTTCCAGTTTAAATTTTGCCAATGCCAAATGGCGAGATGCGATTAACTCGGAAGGAAATTATCTTACCCGTGCTTTAGGTGCGCCACCAACCATGAGGGGAATGAATGAGAATGGTGATTTATTGGTCGGCAGAGATTATCTTGATGGCAACCCGGCGGTAAACGACGATAAGTTTATCCGGAATAACAATACAGATAAATTTACATTAAGCCAGGCTTTAAAAGTAGATTTCTTGAAGAACCTGTCATTAAGGGTGAGTGGAAACTACTTCTTTAACAACGGGAATTATGAATCTTTCAACAGGGATTTTTTATCTAGCCCCGGAAATTATAACAGAACCCGTACTTCGTCGGCATCTTTTGATAAAACGCTAAGCCAAACCTATAATGGCGTAATCAATTATAACACCACGATAGCAACCAAACATCATATCGATGCCATGGTGGGTACTGAATATTATGATACGTATGCCCAGGGTTTATCTGCTTCAGGAAGCGGCGCACCTACTGACGACTTTTCTGATCTGGCACTTACCAATTCAGAAAAAGATAGACGTGCTACAGATACCTATCATACCCGTCAGCGCATTTTATCATTCTTTGGTCGTATGAATTACGATTATGATGGAAAATACCTGCTAACCGCAACCTTACGCCGCGATGGATATTCCAGGTTATTAAACAATCGCTGGGGTAATTTTCCAGGCGTTTCGGTAGGTTGGAACTTACATAAAGAAGATTTCTTTAAATCACTTACCGGCGTGGTGAATACTTTAAAATTAAGGGCCAGTTATGGTGCAAACGGTAATGTGAGTGACGATTTTATTGGCGCTTATACTTTACAGGGATCGTATGGCTCTAATAAATACAACAGCAGCATTGGTTATTTGCTGGGCAATATTCCAAATCCCAATTTGCGCTGGGAAAGTTTAATTACAAAAGAGGTTGGTTTAGAAACCCGTTTGTTAAACAAGATTGATCTTTCTGTGGCTTACTATCACCGAACCACCAGTGATAAAATTGCATCCTTAACATTTCCGCTCAGTGCAGGGATAACCTCCATTACGACCAATAACGGCGATATGCAAAACCAGGGGGTAGAGGTTGATTTGAATTACAGCGTATGGAGAAGCAAAGACTGGACGGTAAACTTTAATTTCAATATGGCTTATAATGCTAATAAAATTTTAAAACTTCCTGCCAACGGGTTAGAAAACAACAGGCAAGGGGGTACGCAGGTTTACGATCCCAATACCAAAGAGTTGATCTGGGTTGGAGGCTTGCAGGAAGGTCAGGATCCAAACGTGGCTTATGCCTATCAGGCTAAAGGCATCATCAGGACCCAGGCCGATTTAGATGCTTATGCTTCATCATCTTTTGTTGATTTAATTGGAGCGAGAAGACTTGTGCACCCTAATGTGTATAATGCAATGAGCGCTGCTGATAAAAACCTGCACTTTCCGATTGCTTTAGGAGATGTAATGTGGACCGATGTAAACGGAGATAATGTGATTAATAGCTTCGATCGTGTTTACATGGGACGTACCGTTCCGCGTTTTACCGGAGGTTTTGGTGCAAACGCAAGCTGGAAAGGTTTCACCCTAAGTACCCGTTTTGATTATGCTTTAGGTTTTATGGCTTATGATGGACCACGATCGTGGTTTGCAAGTAATGCACAGGGCACATTTAACACCATTACGGATGTTTTGGACACCTGGTCGCCAAGTAATCCGGATGCAAAATTCCCAACTTATTACTGGGCAGATCAACTTTATAAAAACAATACTTTCCGCGAATCAAGCATGTATTATCATAAAGGAGATTATCTGGCACTGAGAGAAGTTAACTTAACCTATAAGTTACCAGCTAAATTGGCCAGTAAGTTAAAAAGTGAAGGAATTAACCTGTCGGTAAGTGGACAGAACCTGGCTTATTTTAGCGAGTCGACCCTCTATTCTCCAGAAAGCAGCAGCATAGGAATTGGTGGTGCCGGAAGTGGTGGTTACCCTTTACCTAGAACGATAATTTTTGGTCTTCAATTTACTTTCTAATTAAACTGCAATGAAAAAGATACTAATAGGCTTTGCCTTAATCATATTAAGCACCGCTTTCAGTGCGTGTAAAAAATTACAACTCACCCCTGAGGATTATTTTGCCAGCGAAAGTTTCTGGAAAAGTCCGGCCCAGGTAGAGGGGGGGATGGTTGGTCTTCATAGTCAATTGAGAGGTTTTCAATTTACCATATTCACACTGGGCGAAATGCGTGGCGGAACTTTAAGAACCGGAACCAGTTTTACAGGTACAGCATCGCTGAATTCTGCAAATGTAATCAATCAGGATATCCGCGAATCGAGCACTGGCATAACCGGCTGGTCGGGCTTTTACCGTCCAATTTTTGATGTGAATAATTTCATTTATCAGGTAGAACAGGCGAATTACCTTTCCTCTGCTGATAAGGCTTATTATTTAGGTCAGGCTTACGGAATAAGGGCATTTTATTATTTTCATTTGTTCCGTACTTTTGGCCGGGTACCTTTAGCCATGGAGCCAACCTTATTGATTAAAAATCCAAAATCGGCTCAGGAAATGTACTTGCCGAGGGCAAAAACAGAAAAAGAAACGCTTGATTTTATTAAAGCTGATATCGATAAATCGGCATCGAGCTTTGGAACCAATTACACTACAAAATTTCAAAAAGCACAATGGTCGCTTGGCGCCACACAGATGTTGAAAGCGGAGGTGTACCTATGGTCGGCCAAGGTTAAAATTGATAATGCGGTGCCTGCAACAACTGTAGCAGATTTAGCTACGGCCAGAACAGCTTTGGAAGATGTAATTTCGAAATATAGTTTATTGCCCGATTTTGGTAACGTTTTTAAATCGGCAAGTATTGCTGCGAGTAAAGGTAATAACGAAATGATATTTGCCATGAGAAATCAGTTTGGTGAAGCAACTAATAGTTATTCCCAGTTCATTTACGCCATCACCGATCCTTTAAGCGGTTATGTAGATGATAAGGGTGTGGCTATTCCTGCCGACCCGTTACAGGTAAATGGCGGTGGAACAATTATTCGGTACGAATACAAAATAGAATTGTACAATTTGTTTGATGTTGACGATAAACGTGCAAATGCTACATTTTTGAATTTCAACAAAGGTACCATTCATGCCACTAATTTGCGAAAATTCCCTGGTGTGGTAGTAGAGGGCGCGCGTAACTACTCTGATGATTTTCCGGTATATCGCCTGGCAGAAGCCTATTTAATGCTGGCTGAAGTGAAAAACAAACAAGGCCAAAGCCCTGCGGCAGAAATAATGATCGTCCGCAATCGCGCATATGCACCAGGCGTTGCGCCAGTATTTGTTAACGGTACCTTTGAGCAAAATGAATTGGCCATATTTACCGAAAGAACCAAAGAATTTGTGGCTG
The DNA here is from genome assembly GCA_002151545.1 of Sphingobacteriaceae bacterium GW460-11-11-14-LB5. Lineage (NCBI taxonomy): Bacteria > Pseudomonadati > Bacteroidota > Sphingobacteriia > Sphingobacteriales > Sphingobacteriaceae > Sphingobacteriaceae bacterium GW460-11-11-14-LB5. The sequence goes on from CP021237.1 coordinate 1,152,492, forward strand.
AGGGTAAACGTTGGTACGATTTACGCAGAATGCAGGATGCTTCGGGTAATCCACTGGTTTTTCGTAAAGATTTGCCATTGGTTGGGGTTTTAGATAACATTGCCGGGCAAAACCACAAAATTTTGTGGCCGATTGATTTATCGACTTTGAACCAGGATGAAACTTTAAAAGGCGATCAAAACCCTGGATATAAAGGGACATAATAACACCAGATAACTATCGGGATAAGTGCCTTCCGATAGTTATCTGCTATCAAATTACATCATAGCCATTATCAACAATACAAATGAAACACGAACATTTACAAGGATTAATCGCTGCGCCATTCACGCCGTTTGATCCATCAGGAAAATTAAATTTATCAATCATACCAGCATATTACCAGTTTCTTAAGTCAAACGGTGTTACAGGAGCCTTTATCTGTGGTTCAACAGGAGAAGGGGTTTCACTTAGCCGTGAAGAAAAAATGGAAGTTGCCGAAGCCTGGGCAACAGCCACCAAAAATGATCAGGATTTTAAGGTAATGACTTTGCTTGGTGGTACCTGTCTGGCCGATTGTAAAGTATTGGCAAAACATGCAGCCGAAATCGGTTTATATGGTGTTTCCTTTACCGCACCTTCTTATTTCAAGCCTTCAAATGTTGGGGTTTTAGCCGAAATGTGTGCCGAAATTGCTGCAGAAGTGCCCGAAATGCCTTTTTATTATTATCACATTCCGGTATTAACCGGGGCAAACCTCAATATGATCGATTTATTGGAAGCGGTCGACGGTAAAATTGCAAATTTCGCAGGCGTAAAATATACCCACGAGGATTTTATGGACTTTCTTTCCTGCATGAGTTTCAAAAATAATAAATACGATATGCTTTGGGGACGTGATGAAAATATGCTTTCTGCGCTGGTTTTAGGTTCGAAAGGCGCTGTAGGCAGTACATTTAACTATTTGACGCCTTTATACAACCGGTTAATTGAAGCTTTTGAGCAAAATGACCTGAAAACCGCCGTTGCCTTCCAGCAGAAATCAATTGATTTTATTCGCTTATTGGGTAAATATGGTGGAATTGCAACAGGTAAAGCTTATATGAAAATGATCGGTTTAGACTGCGGCGAATTCAGGTTGCCGGTTAAAAATATGGATACAGCCGCATTCGAACGCTTTAAAAAGGATGTTGAAAGTTTAGACTTTGAAGGTTTTAAATCAACAGCCGGGCTAAATAAAATTGAAAAGGTTTAAAGCTTAACCGCATTGCGCTCAATTATCATTAAGCAATGGTTATCTTTATTTAATCCCTATTTCGTATTCATGAAAAAGATCATCTTATACCTTACTTTCTTGCTTACATCTATCATATCACCAGAATTATCGGCTCAGCACCACTATGTTAAAAATATAGGCTGGAATATAGCCGCCAAAATACCACCTGCTCCTAAACAAACAACCGCTATGGGTTTAGCTGGTGCGATTTCAGGTACCAGTCAAAACATGTTGCTTATTGCAGGAGGAACAAATTTTCCTAATGAAATGCCCTGGAACGGTGGCAAAAAGAAATACTACGATGATGTTTTTCTGTATCGAAAAGCCAATAGTAACCTGCGTTTAATGCCCGCTAAGAAAGACTTAAAATTACCTTTTAACCTGGCATACAGTGCAGTTTGTAGTACTCCACATGGTATTGTTGTTGCCGGCGGTGAAAATGAAAACGGACTGAGCAAAAAAGTATTGATCCTGAATTGGAAAGCAAATGAATTGCAGATCAGCTTTCTTCCCGATTTACCAAATGGACTAAGCAATGGCGCGCTAACCGCAGTAGGAGATGTTGTTTACCTCACTGGAGGCGAAGTAGAAAATGGAGCAACAGATCAATTTTTATCCTTGAATTTAACAAAACCACAAGATGGATGGAAAAAAATGATCAATCTTCCTCATCCCGTTTCACATACGGTATTGCTGCATCCTGAAACCAGCCGGGAAATTTTCATCATCGGGGGTAGAAAAAGAAACCAGGGCGATACCAGTACGCTCTATAAAAATGTATTTACCTATAATATCGACAAGCAAACCTGGACCATAAAAGAATCATTACCTTATGCTTTATCTGCCGCCTCGGGTGTAGCAAATGCGCAAGATCTTTTCATTTTTAGTGGAGATCAGGGTGAAACCTTTCATCAGGCAGAAAAACTAATTGCCGGAATAGATCGGGAGAAAGATCCTGTAAAAAAAGAAAGTTTAAATCAGCAGAAAATTAAACTTCAGTCTAATCACCCTGGTTTTAGTAAGTCGGTGCTAAAATATGATCTAAAACAGAATACCTGGCTCAGCCTAAATGGTTTATTGCCTTATGGTACAGTGACCACCAATGCCGTGCTTTTAGGTCAGGAGGTGATTATCCCAGGTGGTGAAATTAAAGCGGGGGTAAGAACGCCTAATATTTTAATGGGGAAATTAAAACCAAACAAATGAGAGAGAAAAGATACGCATGGGTAGTAGTGGGATTGCTTTGGTTTGTAGCCTTGTTGAATTACATGGACCGCCAAATGCTTTCGACCATGAAACCTGCCATGCAGATGGATATTGCTGAGCTAAAATCGGCCACTAATTTCGGCTATCTGATGGCTATTTTTTTGTGGATATATGGTCTAATGAGCCCTGTTTCAGGAATCATTGCCGATAAATTGAATCGTAAGTGGTTAATTGTTGGTAGTTTAATGGTTTGGTCGCTGGTTACTTTTTTAATGGGCTACGCCACTACTTTTAATCAGATTTATTGGTTAAGGGCATTAATGGGCGTTAGTGAAGCACTTTATATTCCTGCGGGATTATCGCTCATTGCCGATTACCACAGTTCTAAAACACGATCTGTCGCCATTGGTATACACATGACAGGACTTTACATGGGGCAGGCTTTAGGTGGTTTTGGTGCAACTATAGCTTCAAAATTCTCTTGGCAGGCTACCTTTCATTCTTTCGGCTTCGTAGGTATTGTATATGCATTAATCCTGATGTTCTTTTTAAGAGAGAAAAAACATACTGAAATACAGGGTACCGAAACGATCCGGATTAAACAACCGCTTTTTAAAGGACTGGCGCTTTTATTCAGCAATATTTCTTTTTGGGTAATTCTCATCTATTTTGCCATTCCCAGTTTGCCTGGTTGGGCCACTAAAAACTGGCTCCCTACTTTATTTGCCAATAATTTAGGCATCGATATGGCACAGGCCGGACCCATTTCGACCATTACGATTGCGGCATCCTCATTTTTAGGGGTAATTTTCGGAGGTATTTTATCCGATAGGTGGGTGCAAAAAAATATCAAAGGGCGTATTTACACCAGTGCCATTGGCTTGGGTTTAACCATTCCATCACTATTGCTTATTGGTTTTGGCCACTCTTTGTTCAATATCATTGGAGCTGCTTTTTGTTTTGGTTTCGGTTATGGCATGTTTGATGCCAACAATATGCCAATTCTTTGTCAGTTTGTTTCCTCAAAATCTAGGGCTACAGCATATGGGGTGATGAATATGACCGGTGTTTTTGCCGGGGCTTTCATTACCGATTTATTGGGCAAATCGACCGATTCAGGTAGTCTGGGGAAAGATTTTGCCATGCTTTCTATCATTGTTTTTATTGCCTTAATGATTCAACTTTATTTCCTGCGTCCAAAATTTAACGATTTTGAAGATGCTTAAATCAACAGAAAAAAATATGAAACTTATTAAAATAGGGGCAGTCTTGAATTTGCTGCTCATGCTTACCACATTCACCTTACAGGCTTCCCCATTAAAAGGGTTAAGCATTACCGCTTCTTCACCCGTAGTTCCTGTTTTAAAAGGGATGGATTCAAACCCACTTTTGCGGGTATTGATTTATATCCCGGAAGGTGATAAAGAAATTACGTTTAAAAAAATAGCGGCCAAGCTCAATCCCGCTGGACTGCAGTCGGTTGAAAAGATTGATGTTTATTTTACCGATCAGGAACCACTTTTTTCAGCAAAAAATAAACTAACTACCATTAATCCAATAGCTGTAAATATGGGCATTGAGGTGAACATTAAGCTCAAGCCGGGTATGTATTACATTTGGTTTAGTGCAAAATTAAAAGATCAGGCCGATATCGATTCGAAAATTGAATTTCATGTGAATCAGATGGAAGACACCAATGCTAAAAAATATACCGTTAAGGAAGAGGGGCAAGGTTTTGTTAAAAGATTGGGGATAGCAGTAAAAAAGGCTGGCGAAAACGGCATTAATACCTTTCGGATCCCTGGAATTGCTACAACAGACAAAGGTTCGTTGATTACTGTATACGATATCCGCTATAAAAACTCAGGGGATTTACCCGGAAATATCGACGTGGGCATGAGCAGAAGTACCGATGGCGGTAAAAGCTGGGAACCCATGAAAGTAATTATGGATATGGGCGAACCGAACGAAAATAATGGGGTAGGCGATCCCGCGGTTCTTTTTGATCCCGTTACCAAAAAAATATGGGTAGCCGCATTGTGGAGTAAAGGAAACAGATCAATAGCCGGATCAAAACCAGGCTTGTCAGAAGATGTTACCGGACAGTTGGTATTGGTGAGTAGTGATGATGATGGATTAACCTGGTCGGCACCGAAAAGCATCACCAAAAATGTTAAAGATCCGGCCTGGAATCTGTTTTTTAACGGTCCGGGTAGTGGTATCGCTATGGCCGATGGTAAACTGGTTTTTGCTGCGCAGTATTGGGATGAAAATGCCATGCCACATTCTACACTGTTATATAGTGCAGATCATGGCTTAAGCTGGAAAACAGAAGACGGCCCTAAGCCAAACACCACCGAAAGCCAGATTATAGAAACCACACCAGGTATTTTAATGCTGAATATGCGCGATAACCGCGGCAGCTTTAGAAGTGTAGCCACAACGGCTGATATGGGTAAAACCTGGGTAGAACACCATACTTCGTACAATGCATTGCCTGATCCGGTTTGCATGGCCAGTTTCATTAAAGCCATGGTGATGGTAAAAGGTAAGGAAAAAGAAGTGGTATTTTTTGGGAACGATAATACGCAAGCCAACCGTTACAATTTAACCATAAAAGCAAGTTTAGATTTGGGGGAAAGCTGGAATAAGAAAAATGAACTCTTGGTAGATGATCGAAAGTTTTATGGTTATTCCTCATTAACGAAGATTGATGACCAGACCATTGGCTTTTTCTACGAAGGCTTAAAAGATTTATACTTTGTGCGTATTCCGGTGAGTGAAATCGTAAAATAGACCTTATGAAAGCTTTTTTCGGGTTAATAACAGGACTGATCTTTTTGATCAGCGGCAATATTTATGCGCAAAAAGTAAAGGTTGCCTGTGTCGGGAATTCCGTAACGGCGGGTTATTTATTGCCTAATCCAAAACAAGAATCTTATCCGGCGCAATTGCAGCAGCTTTTGGGCGATCAATATCTGGTCGGTAATTTCGGCCATAGCGGAGCTACCTTGTTGAAAAAAGGCCATAATCCTTATTTTAAAACCAAAGAATTTAATGATGCACTAAACTTTCAGGCGGATATTGTCATTATTCATCTCGGTTTAAATGATACCGATCCCCGTAACTGGCCAAATTATAAAGGCGATTTTCAAGCTGATTACCAATGGCTGATCGATAGCTTGAAAAAAGGAAACCCAAAGCTTAAAATTTATTGCTGCAAACTAAGCCCGATTTTTAGCGGTCATCCAAGATTTAAGTCGGGAACACGCGATTGGTATGGGCAGGCTCAGGATAAAATTGAAGGGGTTGCAAAGGCAAATCAATTTGAACTGATCGACCTCAATAATGCTTTAAATAACCGCCCGGAGCTTTTTGCCGATAATCTCCATCCTGATATTAATGGCGCTGGTATTATTGCAAAAACGGTATATGCACATATTACCGGAAATTTTGGAGGCTTTAAATTAAATACACTATTTGCTGACCATATGGTTTTGCAGCGCGACCGGCCGATCCCGGTTTATGGAACAGCCAATGCTGGTGATTGGATTGAAGTCCAGTTTAACCACATTACCCGGCGAACAATAACCGATCGAAATGGCCAATGGAAAGTGTTTTTTAAACCGATGAAATTTGGTGGGCCATACCTGCTTAAAGTTAAGTCAAATCAACATGCTGTTTGGTTAAAAGATGTGATGATTGGCGATGTATGGTTGTGTTCGGGGCAATCGAATATGGCCTTTCCGTTAAAATCATCGGCTACCGCTCAGGCTACCTTAAGCCGGCTAAACAAAAATCTCCCGGTTAGATTATTGAAGTATAATCTACTGGCCGAAACAGATAACATTGCCTGGGATGAAAAAACATTAAAGCAGGTAAATGAACTCAATTATTTCGCTGGAACCTGGGCTAAACCCGATGAAAATAATGTCGGTAGTTTTTCAGCCGTTGCTTATTATTTTGGAGAAAAAGTTGTCTCAAATACGCAAATCCCAATTGGGCTCATTCAAATGGCCGTTGGCGGTTCAACGCTCGAATCGTGGATGGATCGAAAAACATTAGAACATGATAATTTGCTGGTTGATTTGTTGGCTAACTGGCGGAAATCGGATTTTATCCAGGATTGGGTAAGGGGCAGGGCAAATGTAAACCTCAAAAATGCATTGATCCCGAAACAACGGCACCCTTACGAACCAGCCTATAATTATGAAGCCGGGATTTCTAATTTAATCGGCTTTCCAATAAAAGGTGTGATTTGGTACCAGGGAGAGAGCAATGCACATAATATTGAGCTTTATAATCACGAATTTCCATTATTGGTTAAAAGCTGGCGTGAAAAATGGAATGGTAACTTTCCTTTTTATAGTGTTCAGCTGTCTTCTATCGATCGTCCTTCCTGGCCCTTTTTTAGGGATGCACAACGAAAACTGCAGGCTGTTATTCCCAATTCAGGTATGGCCGTGAGCTCTGATCTGGGCGATTCGCTTAATGTTCATCCTACACATAAAAAAGAGATAGGCGAACGCCTGGCTTTACTCGCCTTAAAAAATACTTACCATCAAAATATTTCAGCTATTGGCCCTGTTGCAGTGAAAGCTGTACGTAAGGGAAATACCATCATGATCAACTTTAGCCATGCCAAAAGGCTGATGTTGGGCAATGGGCCGGTTTTAAAAGGTTTTGAAGTAGCGGATGAAAAGGGAAATCACCTTCCCATCAGAGCGACTATCATTAATAACCAGGTACATTTAATTGTTCCTGCTCAACTGAAAATCAAGCAGGTTTTATATGCCTGGCAACCTTTTACCAGGGCTAATTTAATTAACGAAGCCAAACTACCAGCTTCCACATTTTCCATTTCCATCAATTAAATCTACATGAGTTATACGACCCAAGCACTGCAAAAACTTGCTGCATTTTATAAAAACCAGTTGTTAAATAATACCGTTCCTTTTTGGTTTCCAAGATCGTTTGATCAGGAACACGGCGGTTATCTGTTTATGCGCGATCGTGACGGAAGTTTAATCGATGATGATAAAGCGGTATGGATTCAGGGGCGCGCCGCATGGTTGTTATCTACCCTTTGTAATACCATTGAACCTAAACAAGCGTGGCTTGATGGCGCAAAATCCGGAATAGATTTTTTAAATAACCATTGTTTTGATAGCGACGGACAGATGTTTTTTCATGTAACCCGTGAGGGGCAGCCGATTCGCAAAAGACGCTATTATTTCTCTGAAACTTTTGCGGTGATTGCCAATGCAGCCTATGCAAAAGCCAGCGGTGATGAAGCTGCAGCTGAAAAAGCAAGATATCTGTTTGGGAAATGTATCGAATACGCCACAACACCAGGATTATTGCCTGCAAAATTTACAGGAACGCGTCCGGTAAAAGGGATAGGTGTACCCATGATTATGATGAATACCGCCCAGCAGTTGAGGGAAACCGTTGGCGATCCGCGTTGTGATGAATGGATTTCAACCTGGATTGAAGAAATCAAAAACGATTTTGTGAAAGATGATATCCAGTGTGTGATGGAACAGGTCGCACCAGATGGCTCCATAATCGATCATATCGATGGAAGAACATTAAATCCTGGTCATGCCATAGAAGGCGCCTGGTTTATCTTACACGAAGCAAAATACCGCAATAACGATCCCGAATTAATTAAATTAGGCTGTAAAATGCTCGATTATATGTGGGCGCGTGGCTGGGACAAAGAATATGGTGGGATTTTATACTTTAAAGATGTGTACAACAAACCTGTTCAGGAGTATTGGCAGGATATGAAATTCTGGTGGCCACAAAACGAAACGATTATTGCCACATTATTGGCTTATACCTTAACCGGTGATGAAAAATATGCGCGCTGGCATAAAATGGTTCATGATTACGCTTACGATAAATTTCATGATCAGGAACATGGAGAATGGTTTGGTTACCTGCATCGCGATGGTACGGTAGCGCAGACAGCGAAAGGCAACCTGTTTAAAGGGCCATTTCATTTGCCAAGACAGGAATGGTATTGTGCACAGTTATTGCAGGGAATGGGTTACTAAATAAAACACAAAAGCCATCATTGCTGACGGCTTTTGTGTTGATTCAAACTTCAATTTTTACAAGTGTCGATCCTGTTCAGCAATTTGCATATCATTTATACTGGCATAACGTTTCTGCATTAAGCCATTTTCGTCAAACTCCCATAACTCATTGCCATAGCTGCGGTACCACTGGCCAGCCTCGTTATGCCATTCGTATTCAAATCTTACTGCTATGCGGTTTTCGGTGAACGACCATAATTCTTTTCTGAGCTTATAATCCAGTTCCTTTTCCCATTTGCCCGATAAAAAGGCTTTTACCTCTTCACGACCATTAATAAATTCGCTTCGGTTGCGCCATTCTGTATTGATGGTGTAGGCCATACATACCCGCCCGGGATCGCGTGAGTTCCAGGCATCTTCGGCCATTTGTACTTTCTGTACTGCAGTTTCATGGGTAAATGGTGGTAGCGGTGGTTTTTGTTCCATTGTTCTAAAATTTTTTGATAGATAACACTTAAATCCAATTTATTTATGTTTGCTTTTCTGCTTATTTAGGTAAAGTTGCCAGAAATTTAAGGATTTCATCTCCAATTTCAACAACATGCGATTCTAAAGCGAAATGGCCGGTATTGTAAAATTTCACCTTTGCATCGGGTTGGTCTTTTTTATAGGCTTCTGCACCAGCAGGTAAAAAGAAAGGATCTTTATTGCCCCAAACAGCTAGTATTTTTGGCTTGTATGTTCTAAAATATTCCTGAAATTTAGGATATAAGGCCACATTATTTTTATAATCCTTAAAAAGATCAAGCTGAATTTCGGCCACACCCGGACGATCGAGAAAATACTGATCTAATGTGTAAGATTCCGGTGCAATAACCGAAGGATCATTCACCCCTGTCAAATATTGTGATTGAGTTGCTTCAAGGGTTAGAAAGTCTCTTAATGCCGCTCTGTTTGCTTGAGTGTCGTTTTCCCAGTAACGTCGGATCGGGTTCCAGCCTTCACTAAGCCCTTCTACATAGGCATTGCCGTTTTGTGAAATGATGCCCGTAATTTTTTCGGGATTTGCCAGTGCGAGACGATATCCGGTCGGTGCACCATAATCAAAAACATATATGGCGAATCGTTTAAGTTTTAATTCATCTACAAACGTCTGCATGGTTTTAGCCAGATTATCGAAAGTGTAATCAAATGTAGTGCGCTCAGGTAGATCGCTATAACCAAAACCTGGCAGATCGGGTGCAATAACATGATACTTTTTGCTCAGGATGGGGATGAGATTACGAAACATATGCGATGAGCTGGGGAAACCGTGAAGTAATAACACCGTTGGGGCGCCCAGCGGACCTGCTTCCCGATAAAATACATTCAAACCATTTATACTTACGCGGCGATAATGAACATTTGCTGTTTCTGAAGCAGATTTGCTTGTTGTTGAAATAGATTGTGCCATGAGGTTTGATTTTCCAAATACAACAGCCATTATTAATGCTGACCAAATTAATTTTTTCATTTTTTGTTTCTTTTCAAAAAAACTATCAACGATATTTGATTATTAAAAATGATTTATTAAGATGTTAATTATCATAATTTGTGATTTATGAATACCAATGATTTAAATTTGTTCGAAGCAGTTGCCCATCATGGTAGTTTTACCAGGGCTGCTGAAGCCATGTTTACAGTACAGTCGAACGTTACTGCCCGTATCAAAAATCTGGAAGAAGAATTCGGCACGCCATTGTTTACCAGAACATCGAGAAAGGTAGCGCTAACAGCTGCAGGTGAAACATTGATGCAGTACAGCAAGCAGCTTAACCACATCATTAGCGAAGCAAAGAGGGCTATTGGTAAAAGTGATTTGGTTAGAGGGCAGATCAAAATTGGCTTTTTGGAGACGATGATGACGATTAAGGGACCGGAGCTGGTTAACGAACTTGCGGCTAAATTTCCTTTTGTTGAGCTAGAATTTAAATCGGCCATGCGCCCGACCCTTTTAAATGATGTAATAAATTATAGGCTCGATGCGGCATTTGTGCCAGCTCCAATAGATGTTCAGGAATTGCATCAGATCAAAATCAAAGAAGAAGAAATTGTTGTGGTTGCGCCGGGCGACTGCAAAACGCTTGACGATTTATTGAATAAGAAACCGGTAAAAACGATAGTGTTCGATCAGGGCTGTGTATTTAGGGCCAGGCTCGAATCGTGGCTGGTAAGCAAGGGGATTGATCAATATCATAAAACGGTTATGAATTCGATAGAAGGTGTAGTTAATTTTATTGAATCAGGTATTGGCTTTAGTTTTTTGCCTAAAGAAATTATCTCCAGCTTTTATCGTGGTAAAAATATCAAAACTTTTGCCCTTCCGCGCGAACTTGGATTAATGACTACCCTTTTTGTTTATCGTAAAGATTTACCACTTACACCCGCTTTGCAAGGATTTATTAGCCTTTTTGAGGAAGGTAACAAGAATTGAATTAGTTGTTAAACAAAAAAAGCCATCATTGCTGATGGCTTTTTTTGTTCGATTTTTTTTGTGTACTCGGGGCGGGAATCGAACTGTGGTCTTAACCCCTTGATATACAGATATGTTTTATTCTGAAAGGCTAGAACGCACGAATGACGCGCTCGGGCCAATAGACAGGATCTTAAATTACTTACTATTCAAAGCCTGCATTACTTAAAAAATGATCTCAAAGTACTACAATCCTTATCAACCCAAAGATACAAATTCCTATTCCAATTTCATGCGGCAAATAAGAATTCGTCTGATAATAAAACTCCGGAAATCGAGCACCATATAGTCCTGTTCCATTTTTACGACTTTGCATAAAAGCTCTTAATTCAAGTTCGCGCTTGACCAGATAGAGGTTCAATTTTAGGTAAAATTGTTTTACGGGATTCAGGTAAATAAAGCGCTAAATAGTGTAAACATTTTTATCAATCATGTCCTTCAGAAATCCTTCCATTTTTTCCAACAACGAGATTGATTCCTCTATTTCCTTTGTTGTAAAGGTAGCCATACCGGCTACTGCGTATTTCGGCAAAAGTGTACACGCGTTTCGCATTTATGCTGACACTCTATTTCGCTGCAAACTGACGAGCTGTTTCGGACCAAACTGACGGTGCTGATCTTTGGATCAGAATTTCTTCTCTTGGCAATTCCATTTAATTTTATAAGTTCAGGCTAAATAAAAGGCTCAGGCGTTAATTACTACTAGATGCAATCTTCGATCTGTCTGGTGGGGTTTGGATGCTGTGGCGCGTCTTTTAGGTGTAATTCCTCTATGGTTTTCAATTAAAGAGCCGTTGTTGACCTTAGGGGATAGGTTGGATGTGAACCTGAATTAGATGAATCTGGTTGCTCCAGGAAGAAGGAAATTTGAGGTCGAGGCCTGTTTTTGTTCAGAGGGAAAGGGACATTTTAGACAGCCGCCCGGCAATCAAATTCGCGTACAGTTTGGCCCGAAATGGATTGACCAGTTTCATTGAAATATGCAGTATTGTGAAGGGAAGTTTAGAACATACGCTATTGATTCAATATTTTTAAGTAACACATTGGGTATAAATGAAAATGGGCTTCTCAAATTTGAGAAGCCTACTAACCTTGGGACGTTAGTCCCGTCCAGTACTCGGGACGGGAATCGAATCCGCACGCCTTTGAAAGCATCCCGACTTAGGTCGGGACGCGTCCATCAGTTCCACTATCAACCATTAGCCTTTCGGTCTATAAGAAATGACTATAAACAAAAAAACCTTTCATTTCTGAAAGGTTTTTGTTCGATTTTTTTTGTGTACTCGGGGCGGGAATCGAACCCGCAGGCCTTTGAAAGCATCCCGACTTAGGTCGGGACGCGTCCACCAGTTCCACTATCAACCATTAGCCTTTCGGTCTATAAGAAATGACTGTAAACAAAAAAACCTTTCATTTCTGAAAGGTTTTCGTTCGATTTTTTTGTGTACTCGGGGCGGGAATCGAACCCGCACGCCTTTGAAAGCACAGGATTTTAAGTCCTGCGTGTCTACCAGTTCCACCACCCGAGCATTAGCCTGTTCCGAAATCCTTCGGTAGGTTAACTTTAAAATAAATGCCTTCTGTGAGGAAGGCATTTAGAGCGAAAGACGAGATTCGAACTCGCGACCCCGACCTTGGCAAGGTCGTGCTCTACCAACTGAGCTACTTTCGCAAATGAATACTTGTTGTATTCCTTTGGGGTTGCAAATATAGAAATTAAACTTTCCAAATCAAAAAAATAAAATAAATTTTTTGAATAAAATGCTTAGTGCTTCAAAATCAAAGGGATAAAAATAAGGTTTGCTATGAAATGATTTTCTTATTGGTGGATTCTAAATAATAGCACGGTTATTCTATATTGTATAATCTAATACCATGAAAACAGATCAAATTCTTGTTTATCACACTAAAGATGGTGAAACAAAAATAGTCGTAAGGCTTGAAAATGAAACAATTTGGCTTACCTAGATCCAGATTGTTGGACTTTTTCAGCGTAGCGAGGCAAACTTAGCGAACATATTAAACATATTTTTCAATCCTAGGAACTGGATAAAGAATCAACTGTTCGGAATTTCCGAACAGTTAGAGAAGAAGGAGAAAGAAAGGTAAATAGGGATTTAATGTATTCTAGTCTTGATTTAATCATATCGGTAGGATATTGTGTCAATTCTATAAGGGGTATATAATTTCATATCTGGACAAATAAAGTGTTAATGATTGCAGAGAGTGAGATCAGGATTGAAAGATCATTTAGCGTTTTTAGAATGGTAATCGTCTATTTCTTTGTGGTTTATAAATAAAATCGCTATTTTAGTGTATCTAAATTCTGGGGCTCGAGATCGGATGGTGGTTACCATGGTTATGCCTCTTCATAACAGGGACTGCCGATTTAGCTATGTCTTTAGGTGCTAGCTTCAAAAACTATGGCAATTAGATTTAAAGATATCAAGCCCGGCCCCCAGACTCATGTAATGATTATCGGGGTTGGCCATTATCCATACCTTACAGGGGGTGACGAGGAAAAGGTACAGACCTTTGCCTTGGCCAAGGGACTTGGACAGTTGGATTCTACCGTGATTTCGGCACATGCCTTTTATGATGAGGTAATGGCGCTTCAAACAAGCAGTTCGTGGATCTCACCCCTTGGTAGTGTTGAGCTTTTGACCGATGGGGTAGAAGAGGCAACCAGGGCGAATGTGGAAAGAGCATATTGGGAATGGAAAGAGCGCTGCAGTTCCCATGAGGATAATGTAGCGGTATTCTACTATGCCGGACATGGCTTTGGGATGCCGCAGGAGCAATACCTTGTCCTGTCAGATTTTGGAAGGTTTCCTGCAAATCCCTGGAATTCATGTATTCCCTTTAGTGCTACCCGAATGGCCTTTCATGCCTGTAGGGCAAAGACCCAGCTTTTTTTCGTGGATGCCTGCCGGTCCGTAACTGCCGATGTGATGAGAAATACGATCGTAGTGCCCAATGTGGATGTGATTGATAATCTTCAGTCTGAGTGCATCCATAACCTGACTGTCCTCGGATCTGCTGCAAATGAGCAGGCATTCGGGATCAAGGGCGGAACAAGTTATTTTCTCGAAGCTATCTTAAGTGGATTGAGAGGCTTTGGCGCGGAAAACGGTGCGGAATGTATCATCTCAACGGCAGATTTTCCGCCGAATATCAACAATTGGCTCTCCCTTGCGCAGCGAAAGGATTCATCAGCCCAGCGTTGTACCGCAACGATCAATAAGCCAGGGAATTTCATTAAGCTGCCCAAGCATCCCGATGCCGAACTTGAACTGGACTGTATTCCGGCCGATGCAGTGCCGTTGGCAAGTTTCACTTATATGGGGGCAGCTGGAAGCCAGAGTCGGGCCCCGGAAGTTGCGCCCTGGAAGGTAAAGATTCCAGCAGGGATCTATCAGATGTCCGTCAATTTTACCGTTCCACATTACCAGAACAAAACGGATTTCAAAAAGGTGGTCGCACCCGGAATCAGGCAGATTTTTAACGTTAAAGTCGAACTGTAATGGCAGGAAATAATAAGATCAGGATTTTTGGAGATGTATCCTCTAAAAATGATTTTGCACTTAAAACGGCAAAACAGGTTGAGCTCCTGGATGAAAATCTTAACCGGGTGCAGTCCAAATGGATTACCGGAAACAGTTTTAACTATCTCGATGTTGATCCCGCGCTTTACGTGGTAAAACTTTCTTTTTCAACCGGTGAGCAGTATAGTAAGGTTGTAGATGTTCGTGAGGGAGGCGATAAATCAGTAGACTTTGATCTTGAGGACCTCGTGGAAAAAGACAAAGCTTTCTCCGGTCCCCAGGAGATGGATTTTATACTTTCCGAAGAAAGCAATCTGGAAATGCATGCACCTTCAGGAACTTCGGGAGGAATTGATCTGGATAATGATAAATCTGGAAGCATCTTCAAGTATGAAATAGACCGAAGTGTTCAGTTCCAGCTCAAGCGTCTTTACCTTCATGCGGGTAATTTTCTTCCCGAGACCATCATCACCTTCAGCGATTCTGAGCTAAGGGATGGACCTTTGAATCATGATTTTTTTAGCGGTAAAACCACTTTGTTGCTCCTCGAGTCCAACCGCTATGAACCGATCCTGCTTTGCTGTCCGTTCAATCAGCATATGTCCGTACAGATCAGGCTTAATCCGATTGAAGAGAAGTCAATTCCCATCGAGATTAAACTGATGTCCGAAAACTCTATTGCAGAATCACTCTTGAATCTGATGAGCAATGGCAGTATGATCCAGGCAGAGTCATTTTTTGATGGGGCAGTGGCAGCAGAGATGTTGTTTCAGGAGAAGCGTCGCGATGCAGCGGCAGCGGCGATCGGCGGTTACTTTTTACTCAAGATCAGGGACTATGAGCGGATGCATAATTGGGCCAATAATCTGGCCAATTGGTTTGGATGGATGCCTGATGGATGCATTATCCACGCATGGCAGATGATCAATGATGGTGTGAATGAACCTGGTGATGAATTAAGGGTGAGGGAGAGGCTGCTTGAAGCGCAGCAACGGGGAATTCCTTTATACACAGAAGGCGTCCGCCTATTATTCGATGGCTTAAAACAGCTCCATACCCTT
Organism: Sphingobacteriaceae bacterium GW460-11-11-14-LB5; assembly: GCA_002151545.1. Taxonomy (NCBI): domain Bacteria; kingdom Pseudomonadati; phylum Bacteroidota; class Sphingobacteriia; order Sphingobacteriales; family Sphingobacteriaceae; species Sphingobacteriaceae bacterium GW460-11-11-14-LB5. The sequence goes on from CP021237.1 coordinate 1,168,115, forward strand.
GCCAAGGGACGGGATCGAGAAATTGCAGCTGCGCTGGAGATGGTGGATACTTACGTCGGAAAGATCGACTGGAGCCAAAAGAATACCACTGTAATTAACCCCGGGCGTAAGATTAATGGAGAAGAAATCCCATTGACTGACCGAAATGACCGTGGATTTTTGGATAGATTATTTGATCAATAACAAATACTGAAATGAGTTTAACCATTAGATTTTTTCCGGCCAGATATGGTGATTCGATCCTGATAGGTTATGGTGATGCCGGAAACCTCAAATATATTCTGATCGACGGGGGTACAGGAGGGACGCGATCAGAAATCCTTTCCTTTCTTAATGGATTGCCAGATGGGCATAACCGACTAGAGATAATGGCTGTTACCCATATTGATAAGGACCACATTGAAGGGGTTCAGCGAATCCTGGAAGCAGATGCGCTCGGTTTTGAAGTTGGGGATTTTTGGTTCAACGGCTATCACCACCTTTCTCCGGAAAGACCGGGTGAAGAAGCTTATGGTTCCAGACAGGGCGAGCTGATGACCGGAGATCTACTTCGGCACAATCTGAAATGGAACGATATTGTTGGCGGAGCTGCGCTTTTTGTACCCGAGGAGGGACCTCTTCCAGCTTTTGAACTGCGTGGTGGGCTCAAAATTACCCTGCTTTCCCCTTCTCTTCAGCACCTTTTTGATCTCAAACCGTTATGGGAGGCTGAACTGTTGAAGCTGAAACTTGAGTCGGGATTTGGTTCTGAAAAGGCGGAACCGAAGAGGGGTGATGAGCAAGCTTATGGAGCCATCAATGTAGATGCGCTCAATGCAATGAAGTTTGAAGAGGACCGTGCTGAGGCCAATGCCAGCAGCCTCGCTTTTCTGCTTGAGTTTGAAGGCAGAAAAATCCTATTACTGGGCGATGCGCAGCCAGGCCAGATTTATCAGAGCCTGAAAAGGCTTCAGCCCGAAGGCAGATTTGCGGTGGATCTCTGCAAAATCTCCCACCATGCGAGTCGCGGAAATACCAGTCCGGAGCTTCTTGAACTTTTAGACTGCAACCATTTTGTGATCTCCACCAATGGTTCTATCTATGGCCATCCCCATCAGGAGACCATTGCCAGGATCATCAAGCGTTCTTCAGCCGATGTAAAACTTTATTTTAATTACCGCACCAAACATAATTCGATCTGGGAGGATGCTGACCTTTGCTTTATGCACGGTTACTCCACCACTTATGGAAAGAAAGGAATGTTGGAGATCTCGCTCTGATCGGCAAGTCCCCAACATTTCTTTAGCGCTTTGCGACGGCCGGCTTTGCGGCCATCTCATCATACATAAAGTAGGGATCTTTCCTGAAACGATCAAAATCTGCTATGCACTGCGCATAGACTTCATCGATGAGTGTCTTATTGGTGGTATCCATTTCGGCATAGCCACTGCAACTATCCGTCATAATCTTTTCCAGGTAGATCTTCATGTTGAAGCACATGGTGAACTCACCCGATGCAATGAGCTTTCTCAAGGTCTGGTCAAGTACCTGCGTATCGGTGAACCAGAGGGATGTCCCGCATGTGGCAGCCTCCTCTGCTACTTTTTTAATGTTCTTGCCGATCAGGGTATCGTAATCTCCCTTTTGGCGTTTCTTGAAATCCGCTTCGGTCAGTTCTTTGATGCGGTTGTCTATCCGCTTAAACTTATAGCGCTCGTCCTCATAAAGGGTATTGTAGTTCAGCCTACGCACAATTTTGAGAAATACCTCGATCAGTAGGGTGATCAGGGAGTTTGCCCTGTCCATGATCAGTGGCTCGAGCCGGTGGAGCGAAAGCTGGTCAATATCGAGTGCCGAAAGCTTTTCCTGATAGAATTTTGGGATCAGGGCCAGAAGTTTTGCAGCTAACCATGATCTTCCCTTTTGGAACTGCCTTAAAAGATAGTTTTTGGAAATCATCAGCGTCATAGTAACTCCGCTCAGTCCTAAAAAAATGCCAGTGGCAATGTTGTGCTCATAGTGCCAGAAAAGCGGCAGGGACGGGAAGAGCAGTAGGCAGAGTGATAAGATAGTATTGATCCGCTGATCGATCCGCTGCGCCGTGGTCTTGAGTTGGCTATAGGTATATGCCTTGATGCCCTCCTTTGGCCCTGGAATAAATGGTTTGAATGCCTGCATGTCGGGAGAGGCAACATCTGAGATGATAATCAGGTCAAAATATGGATCTTTACTGTAAGAAAGGATGCTGTCGATTCCCTGGTTGTCAAAAATGCCACCATCCATTACCCCCATTGGTGGCTGCTGTTTTACAAGGTTGCTCGCTTTTAATGCGCTCAGGTTCGGGCTTTGGTCGTGGATAAAATCGTCTGGCCAGAGCATAGGCTCGAATCCGCCCGGGAAACAGGACGAAGCCGCGATGATGTCGGCCATGCTGACTTCATCCAGCTCCGGTCCGTAGATCCGGTTGTAAAAGTTTCCAGCATAAGAAGTTAGACTTAGGCTAATGTTCTTGAAGCGAAAGTTGATGGCATTGCTGAACTCGGTCGAGTTGAAAACGACCTGTTCGAGTTTGTCGGGAAGGATTTGAAGCTCCGCCATTACTGCATTCCCGGTAAAATGTTTCTTATACTGCTCGGCGAAGGCATTGATCAGGTTCTTCGTCTTTCCGGGGTTTTTCCAGACCGCGTCCGGATTGAGTTGTGTAATCCCGGTCCGCACCAGATCAAGGCTTTCCAGTTGTTGCAGCAGTAGCTCATAGATCTTTTCAAAACTTACTTTCTGTTTCCGCATGAGTACATATACTACCCCGGTTATCGTTCCTCCCGAAACCGTAGAGATCATCCGAAGATTCTGTAGAAGAGGATTTTTATCATAAATAAGCCGGTTAAGATAGGCCATTGTTCCCAGATGGAACGAAGCAGCACGGTAGCCTCCGCCCGAGAGGCTAAGGGCAATCTTGTCAAGTGGGTTGATTAGTTTTTGGTTGCTTTCCATGCTTATCTGCTTTTAAGAAAATTTAATAATGGGATGTCCAACACAAATGCGGCACTGATCCTGGAATAACGGGTATCTGCTTTTTCGGCAACTGTATCCGAGAGCTTGCGCAGGAGCGGTCCGGTCTGGTAACCGATATTGAATGAAATGGGAACCTTTGGAATCCCCAGTGAAATAAAAGCTCCAGGAGAAATGATATCGCCTAGCTTGATAGTTGGGATCTGCTCGGTCTCATCATCCTTAAACCTAAAGGCGACCGGCGCCCCAATATCAACGATGGATAAAAATAAGCTTGCCGACCAACCAGCCTTTTTATTAAAACCAAAGGACTTATTGATGGCAATTCCGATCGGAGCGGTCAATCCAGCAGTATTTAGTTTGTAGCTGTTGTCAAGACCATGGATTTTTTCTGACCCCACGTAAGGACCTACATACGCATTTAAGGAAATACTGAAACTGTTCTGTCTTTTCATCGAAGCACTGCCTACAGGGAGGGCGACTGCCTTGATCGCAGCGGAAATGTCTGACGAGCTGGAAGCGTTCACCACATTAGCCATGAAATTCCCGTATTTTTTGATAAAAGTTGCTGTTTTTGAAGATTCTTCATTGGCTTTTTCGCTGGCCTTTTCGGCTGCCTCTTTGGTTTTTTGGTCATCCAGGTTTGCTGTTTGGGGTTTGGTCACATAGATTTCACCATTCGGAGTCTGGAGCTCATTTGAGGATTTGTCCCGTTGACCAGTATACTGGGAATAAAGGTTGAAGATATCAACCACTGCAGAACCATAATTGTTGCGATTGAGGTTAAGCGCCAGGTTTGCTGCATTCTTGGTATAGGCCAGGTATTCGGGAATCTTTACAGCTAGGGGATTGGTGATGCCAAGTGCCGCCAGTTTCTCATTGTTTGAGAGTATTTCGATGATCTCGGTCGAGGAGAGGAAGATCCGGTGGTAAAGCTCGATCCGGGGCTGTTCGTTCTTTTTTTCCTTGAGCTCAGCCAGAGCACTTTCAATGGAACTGCACTTTTCACCGATCTGTTTGATGAGCGCGATCGCTTCTTGAACCTTTTCGGCCTGTGGTGCAAGTTTGTTCAATGCAGCGGTTAGCTTCTCCCCACCAAAGGAGATTTCGCTAACCTGTTCATAAAGTAGTCCAAGGTAAAGTCTGGCGACAAGAAAGTTGTTTTCGGAGCTAGCTAGCAGCTTTAATTTCTCTTTTGTCTCCCAATATTTTCCTTCATCGGGAGATCTTAGGGACTCGGAGATAATCTGGACAAGTTTGATGCTGGACTTAAGGTCGGTGTTGTTGATCTTATCGATGTAATCAGTGGGAAGATCACGGATGATGTCGGCCGGATGATTTCCTTCGGTGAGCTCCATGGCGATAAACAGGCCGATCAGCGCAGAATATTTGAGGTCGGGATGGTCAGTGAAATAAACACTGAACCTGCCTTCTTTAATAACCTTTGGCATCCTGTCAAGCAGCAATGAGAGATCCTCCTTAAAGCTTTCCCTCAAGGTCGAGATGTAGTTCTCGAACATATAGATGTCCCGATCGATCACATTTAAAGTTTCCATGGTGCGCGGAAAAAGGATCTGTGCATCCCGGTATTCGGGTTTGTTGATAAGTTCCTTAAACCGTCTGAAGAAGGCGATACTGAGTTCCTGCTTGCTCCGCTCGACCAGGAATTTGGCCATGCCGTCTGTTGCACTAGTAACGTCCCAGCCAAGAGCCTTGGCGCCGAATTGGGCGATGCCACCTGAGTTAATTCCTGCAGCAGTTTCTTTCATGCTCTTGGCATTAAGCTCTTCGAAGAATTTCTTCATAAAAGCATTGTCCCCATATAATTTCGCCAGCTCCTTGGGGTCTTTCTCATCGGTATGCTTAAGCTTGGCCAATAAAATATAAATCCCATTATCGCCCTTTTTGAATAGGTCAGATAATGTTAACGCATCCTGGAGTGCCGAGTTATAAACATTGGTATTTTTGTTCTGGGGCGGTTCTTCCCTATTGTCATTGTTTTTGATTCTGATAAATTTGCGCATATAATATATGCCGATGCCCTGACTCCCGCTCAGGCTGAGTTTTTGGTCATCTGCTAACATCGTTTCCAGCATCCGGGTGGTGTTGCTATAGCTGATTTTGAGAATATAGTCGGTGCCGCTTTTTTCGATCACGGGTTTTTGCTCAACACCCTGATCGCTTAAAATGGTGATGGGCGGTGCTTTGGAAGCCTTTTCACCCTGAAAGATGATTTTGATGCCCTGGGCGAACTTGGCTGCTACAGACTGGGTATCCTGGAGCTTGGTAACATTAATGTTCAGATCCTGTGCGCTGGACAGGTGGCTGCAGAGTAGGAGAAAAAGGAAAGCGAGGTAAAAATATTTTTTTTTCATGTTGTTTGGGTTATAATTGGATGACCGAATCTGCTTCTTTCAGGATTTCAACAAGAGGGAGGGCGTAGGTAAAATTGCTGTCTGCAGCGATTACCATCCCTATAGGGTGATCGTGTTCATCGTATACGCATGCACCGGAGTCGCCGGGAAAGCTTAGCGAGCTATAACTGGTGACCCCGTTTTTGGTACTTATGTCCGAGAGCAGCATGAGGTTGATTACCCCAAAATTCCCATCACTATATTTGATTTCAATGGGCATGGGTACATTTGCATTAATGATCGTTCCATTCTTGGGGATCCTTCCCTTTTGACGGATGACCCTGACCTTGGTGACCTTGATGTCTGCGCTGCTAACCGGTCTGGCATTTTTGGTGGGGTGGATGTAGGAAAAATTGTCGTTTGGAATGTTGATCAGCGCCGCATCCAGTTTACTGTTGCAGATCGCCCAAAAGAATTTTCCATTTTTGGTTTTATCTACAACACCGCTAATGGAGGGACTGATGTTGCCAAAATGATTCGTTGAGTTGCCCCCTTCCAGCACATGGCTACAGGTAAGCAGACCCAGTTTATCGTCCGAATTCCTTTTTACCTGGCAGCAGATGGTTCCATCAAGAGTTGAATTGCTTCCTAGGCCTACCGGGTCACCCTGTTGGCTCTGCACCGTAGGCGGATTTCCCTGAACAGGGACCAGGTTGACAGGAACCAAAATCACCTGCCCCTTTTCCAGCTTCACTTCTACTTTTGAGGGAAGGATCGGGCTGGTTCGGGTAATTACCCTAATATCGATACAGTCCACCAGCTTTCCTTTTTCCATCATCTTGCCGTGCATCGGAGGGGCCATGGTTCCTTTCGGGCTGAGCGCGGAAAGATTCTGGCTGATGGCATCCTGAATAATGGATCCATACCGCTTGGAGACATACTCATCAAACTGTTCGATGTCTTCCGCATTGAAGGTGTTCTCATCTGCAAGTTTCCGCTTGATGTTCTTCACCTGATAAAGCATATCCAAAAGATCGTGGAAGAACTTGGATCCAAAGGTGAGAAAGAATCCGGTCAAGCCAATGGAGGCCAACAGGCGGAAGTCGAGCAGAGTGCTGAAGGTCGGAAGTGGGTCCCAGAATATGACCATCCTTGGATCCGGTTGCTTAAGCATTTCGAACAGGTCGATATGAAAAATCCCTGCAATCAGGATTCCGATGATCAGGCTTAATGAAGTGACCTCGCGTTCGATCTTTTTTTTCTGTTCGGGGCCCCGGTCATTTGATTTCCTGTTGACGTTCCGCCAGATCCGAGTAGCAAAAGTTTTGTATAGCAAGTTTCCCGGCCTGATGAAAGGCGAGTATTTGCGTATGAGCTGGGTGACCTTTTCCACGATCACGCTCAGGAGGAAGAGAATGATCGCAATCGAGATCAGGCAGTCCAGAATATTATTTTCCATTTTGTTTAGGTTTGGTTAAAGAAAATTTAACTGCTTTTTTTTTGCTAATCCAATAAGGAATATCCTCCGCGGGGCTTAGATCCGTTGATAAGCGTTCCCCAAAAGCTTGCATGTCTTTTCCTCAGCTGATCGATTTCCAATGCGGTGGGGAAACGGTTTCCGGATTCATCATAATATCCCTTACTATAGTATACCGCGTGGGCAGTATTCCATATCAATAGGTTAGCATGAGTGCTTAAAGTTTGGTAAGAAGGGTTTTCATCCAAAGGAAGGACTTTTAAGCCCAGAAGTTTATAGATTTCTTCGGTCCTATAGCCGCCATTGATATCTGCTAAAGCCTCACTATAGCTGCCAGTGGCTGGCTCCGTCAGTCCCTGATAACGCTTCACGAGTACTGCGAAGCAGAGCTGGGCATAGTTGAAGATTTCCTTGAGTTCCTTTTGTGCCGTGTCACCGGGAAGGAACGCGCTGGCAGCGCTGGCCATTTCCAGTTCAGCTAGCGTTAGGCTTAGCAGGGTGCCGTCCCTGAGGATGACCGCTATCCCGTTCTCCCTCAGATGCTGCTGAAAAACTTTTCCGGTACCATAGGTGCCGATGGCAGCTTTGATAATTGCTACCGAGGCGCAATTTCCAGCTTTTTTTTCCTGGGTTTTTACAATGCCCTGCTTGAATGCGGAGAATAGGGGGCTTGATGATTGTGCAATGGCACCGCTGTTTATCAACAGCAGGATAATCAGAACATAGGTTGTTCTTTTTTTATTTCGGGTCCCTGCGTTTTGCTGCGCACAGGAGTTCCAAAAGATCGTTTCCCTCCAACTGCATGGAAAGAAAACGCGCTCTTTTTTGAGTGCATTGTTCATAATGGTGGATGAATAGTTTAGTTTTTCGAAATGTTCCGAATGTTGGTTTGGTTAACTAAATCTATAGAAATTTAGCAGACATACCAATACTTACTATTGGGTATTTTGATGTTATATCGCTGATTCTTAGTAGGATGTTCAGTTGATTCGGGTTTGTGTATTCGCCTTTTGGTCCGGTTTGTATTTGCCTGCTGACATTTTCGTTGGTTTTTGTTTGGGTATTGTTCCGGGCACAGATTGGAATTGAAACAACAGGGCTGATGAAGGGCTTTCAAACGGCAGATAAATCCAATTTCAGCGCCCTATAAAATCAGGATTGCCTGCAGGACGGAATCACCCGGTTACAATACTTATTTATCGGTATAATCAAGCTGGACTTGGATGGAACTTTTGTTCAAGGATAGGAAAATCCTGAATGGCAACTTCGGCAATAAATGGATCAAGGCCAAAAGCTATTTGTTTTTACCTTCCTCCACAACTTCTGGTATTGATCCTAAATAATCCTATAAACAAAAAAACCTTTCATTTCTAAAAGGTTTTCGTTCGATTTTTTTTGTGTACTCGGGGCGGGAATCGAACCCGCACGCCTTTGAAAGCACAGGATTTTAAGTCCTGCGTGTCTACCAGTTCCACCACCCGAGCATTAGCCGCTACCGATCTCCATCGGCTTGGTTAACTTTAAAATAAATGCCTTCTGGTAGGAAGGCATTTTGGAGCGAAAGACGAGATTCGAACTCGCGACCCCGACCTTGGCAAGGTCGTGCTCTACCAACTGAGCTACTTTCGCATGAACAAAACTGATGTTGTTGTTTCGTTTTGGTGATGCAAATATAGGCAGATTTATATTTCTGTCAAGAGATTTCTTGTTAAAAATTTAATATTTAATTTAAATTGCTGGCTTTCAGTACAAGTAAAATTAAATCAGTTTCAAAACCTTTTGCCTGAAGGTAGCTCATCAGCTTGTTTTTTCTTTTAAACGGATCATTTTCATTCAAACTTGCTGCTTTTTTTGAAGCTAATTTTTCGATGGTCTGTAAATAATCATCATCATCGATGCTGTAAATTGCCTTTTGCAAAATTTTATCGGGCACACCCTTTAATTTCAAACCCTGTTTAATTTTTACACGCCCCCAATGTTTGATGTTAAATTTGCCCGAAGCATAACTTTTAGCAAACCTTTCTTCATTCAAAAAATTATTCAAAATCAGTTCGCTTAAAATCTCTTCCAATTCATCTCCACGCATTCCCCATTCTACCAGTTTATACCGTACTTCCTTTTGCGAACGCTCCTGGTAAACACAAAAATGCTCCGCTTTTACCAGCGCTTGTTTTTTATCTAATAATACTGCCTCTTGTTTACCGCTTTTCATAATTATTTACTGAAATTCGTAAAAATAATAGCGATTACCGTATTTTTCTGAAATATAAAGCATGCAAAATCCAATATACACCATTGCCAAAATAGCCGAAATTTTAAATGCCGATGCCAAATTAGTTGATGAACAGGTGATTATTCAATATCTGGTGATCGATAGCCGTTCGGTTTTGGTGTCTGAAAATTCTGTGTTTTTTGCCCTTTCTCAGCACCGTGACGGACATGAATTTATTAAAGATGCCTACACAAAGGAAATCAGAAATTTTGTCATTACCGAAGCGAAATACATTAACGAATATCCCGACTGCAATTTTTTACTGGTAGACGATGCTTTGGCGGCGCTTCAAAAGCTTGCAATTGAACACCGGAATCAATTTGACCTAAAAACAATTGGTATCACGGGGAGTAATGGAAAAACGATTGTTAAAGAATGGTTATATCAACTTTTAGCAACCGACTTTAATATCGTTAAAAGTCCGAAAAGTTATAATTCACAGATAGGCGTTCCGCTTTCAGTATGGCAGATCGAGTCCGATCATACCCTAGGCATTTTTGAAGCTGGTATTTCTGCGGTTAACGAAATGCAACGTTTAGCTGAAATTATCCACCCTGAAATCGGAATACTAACCAATATTGGTGAAGCACATGCCGAAGGATTCAGCTCCAAAAAGGAAAAACTAACCGAGAAGCTGAAACTTTTTGCAGCATCTGAACTGTTTATTTATTCGCCCGAATATGTAACCGAAATCAGTGCAAAAGAACTTCCTGGTAAAAAACAATTCAGCTGGAGCAGTAAACAAGCGGCAGATCTTCAGATTATTGCGGTTGAACCCATTGAAGGAAACTGTTATTTACGGGCCATTTATCAAGACAGAGAAATTGAATGCATTTTGCCTTTTAAAGATAAAGCTTCGATAGAAAATGGAATGATCTGCTGGGCAACCTTACTGGCATTGGATTATACGCCGGAGCAAGCCGATTTACGTTTGGAAAAACTGAGCCATGTGAGCATGCGTTTGGAACTGAAAAATGGTATCAATCAATGTTCTATTATTGACGATTCTTACAGCGCCGATATTTCTTCCTTAGCCATTGCCCTCGATTTTTTAAATCAGCAGAATCAGCATGCAAAGAAAACCGTTATCCTTTCCGAACTATTTGAAACGGGGAGAGATGACCTGGATTTATATACAGAAATAGCCGAATTGCTTTTGCAGAAGAAAGTAAACCGACTGATTGGAATTGGGACTCATATTTCGAAGTATGCTGATCTTTTTAAATTTGAGACGCAGTTTTTCGACGATACGAATGCTTTTATTGATGCTTTCCCTGGTTTACAGTTTAACCACGAAACCATATTGGTAAAAGGGGCCAGGCGCTACGAGTTTGGCCGGATCAGTAAACTCCTTACCCAGAAAATACACGATACGGTTTTAGAAATCGATCTGAATGCCATGGTGAGTAATCTGCAATTTTACCGTTCTAAAATCAAACCAGGCGTTAAAATGATGGCCATGGTTAAGGCCTTTTCGTATGGTAGCGGAAGTTTCGAAATTGCCAATTTATTGCAGTTTCATAAGGTAGATTATCTGGCAGTAGCTTATGCCGATGAAGGTATTGCCTTGCGTAAAGCGGGCATTACGTTGCCCATTATGGTGATGAGTCCTGAGGAATCTGCTTTCGAAGCCATCATTAAACATAAACTCGAGCCCGAAATTTATAGTATCGAAATCCTGAATAGTTTTTTAAATGCACTGTCTGATTATGATTTCGATTATCCGATCCACATTAAAATAGATAGTGGAATGCATCGTTTGGGCTTTGATCAGCCTGAAATTGATACCTTGTCTAATCTGCTTAAAGATTCAGCGAAGGTCAAAGTTCAAAGTGTTTTTTCTCACCTGGTGGCAAGTGATGCTGCAGAACATGATGGATTTACACAACAACAGATTGAAAGGTTTAAAATCATCGCGGATCAGCTGCTTGAAGCTTTAAGTTATAAACCGCTGCTTCATATCTCCAATACTTCAGGCATTTCGCGTTGGCCCGAAGGGCAAATGGATATGGTACGCCTGGGGATAGGTTTGTATGGTTTTGATTCTGCTTTGGCTAATAACCGGGGTTTACAGACCGTAATGACACTTAAGACTACGGTTACCCAGGTGAAGACGCTGGCTCCGGGCGAAACTGTGGGTTATAGCAGGAAGGGTGTAATGCCAAATGGAGGGAAAATAGCGACGGTAAAAATAGGCTATGCAGACGGATACACCCGATATTTTGGCAACGGAGTGGGTAAAATGCTTATCAATGGCCATCTGGTGCCCACCATTGGCTCGATCTGCATGGATATGACCATGTTGGATATTACAGGTATTGATGTTAAACCTGGTGATGAAGCTATTGTTTTCAATAAAGCGCACACCATTATGCAGCTGGCGAGAGATATCGGTACCATTCCATATGAAATTTTAACCAATATCTCGCAAAGGGTTAAAAGGGTTTATTTCTATGAGTAAGAAAAGTGCTAAATTGTTTAATTGATATATTGTTGGGCTCAAAGCTAAAAGATTGGTAATAATCTAGCCATTAAACAATATAACAATCCTAACCATTTAGCCATATTTTTCCTAAGTTTGCACCATGAATAAAGTCGGGAAAGCTATTTTAAACTATTTGATTAAAGGTTTATTAATTGTTGTACCCATTGCCGTGAGTATTTTTATTGTGGTTTGGGCGGTTACAACTGTTGATAGCTGGTTAAATGTAAACAATATTTTAGGCGTAAATCCAAATACAGGCGAAAGCCGGAATATCCCTGGTTTAGGTTTATTGACGGTTTTAACGATCATTTTACTTGCTGGTATCTTTGTAACCAATTTGGTAACCGAACCCATGTACAATTGGTTTCAGCGGATTATGCAGCGGCTACCCTTACTTAATTTTATCTATTCATCTATAAAAGATTTAACAGAGGCTTTTGTTGGCGATGAGAAGAAATTTAACCACCCGGTGCTGGTAGAAGTGGAGGGAGGCTTAAAAAAAATCGGATTTTTAACGCAAAACGATCTCCATAAACTCAATCTGCCGGATGAAGTTGCCGTATATTTTCCACTTTCTTATTCTTTTGCAGGTCAGCTTTGCATTGTAAGAAGAGATAAGGTAACCGATTTGCATATGACAGCAGCAGATGCCATGAAACTGGTGGTAAGTGGCGGCGTAAGCGGACTTTAAACATTTCTAAATGATCACGATATACCATAATAACCGATGCACCAAAAGCCGTTGTGCTTTGGCCGAATTAGAAAACAGTGGAAAGGCTTTTGAGGTGATTTATTATTTGGAAACCCCACCCGGTAAAAGTGAACTGGAAGAAATTATTCGTAAACTGGGCATAAAACCACTGGAACTGATCCGTAAAGGGGAAAAGGTTTTTACTGAAAATTATAAAGGAAAAACTTTAACCGATGAAGAATGGATTGATGTTATGGTCGCGCATCCTATTTTAATTGAACGACCAATTATTATCTCAGGAGAGCAGGCGGTTATCGCCAGACCAACGGAAAAGATAAAAGAGATTTTGGATTAACCTAAGAAGTCGCTCTCGAGGTACGTCACCCTGAATTTATTTCAGGGTCTATATTGCAAGGTAGATGCTGAAATAAATTCAGCATGACGATTGCGTTTGGAAATGGACGAAAAATGACACTAGTCCTTGCGTCTCGCTACGACATAAAATAATGCTGTAATGTTGTTTAGTGTTTTCTAATGTCTTAGCGAGACGCTAAGACTAAATTAGACGCTAAGACTAGATTAGTCTAAAAAATATTCTTAAAGCTAAACAGAATGAACATAAAAATAATAAAACCAACCAAAAGCCTCGAATAATATTCCCTGATAAAAAGCCCGCATAAAATAAGCATATCATCATCTACATTGGTATGTACCAAACCATTTCCGGTTGAAGCATTAAACAGGATCTGTTTATCCTGATGGTTATTTAACGACCAGCGACTTAACCAACTGTTTTGAAAGCTCCAGTCAAAAGTATCGCCGGAGGCAAATAAAATTTTTGCTTTAAAACGAAGCCAATCGTAGGTAATTATAGCTAAAACCTCATTCTGGTTGTTCAGTAATTTAGTTTCAGGTTTAGAGAACCCTTCACTTTTTAATAAGTAAATACCGGTTTGAGTAGTGGCTATTGCCGAATTTTTCCACGAACTAAAATTTAACGCAAATTTTAATTGTGCATTGTTATATACCTGATAATTGCTATCAAATAAACCTTTTCTCCAATTTAATACCTGTTCCATCTCACAAAAGGATTTAATAAGTTACTAATCACGAAGTGTTGATATCGTAATGATCGGCATGAAGCATGCAATAAGGACAATTGCCTGTTTGTTATAAATCTGCTTAATAAATAAGCCTGCTATCATTAATAATTCATTGTCGGTATCAGATGATAATGCACCGCTGCTGCTGCTGGCGCTATACATAATGTGCTCATCTTTGTAATTGCTTACCGTCCACTTCGAACGCCATAAATTTGTCGATTTCCATTCGTACTGCTCACCTGACTTTAAGCTGATTACCGCTTTTGATTTCCAGGTGTCGTAAGTAATCATGGCTACCGTTTCATTTGTTTTTCTGTCGATTACCTGCGTGCGCGATTGCCAAAAGCCCTCGTTCGAAAAGAAGTAGTTTTTATCTTCGAACATGCTTTCTGCATCGCTTTTCCATGTTGCAAAAGTGATTACGCCTTTCTGTACACCATCTGCAAAGAGTTGAAAGTTTCCACTAAGCCAATTGTTTTTCCAGCTGATAAATTTCGACATCTTAGATACGTTTTACTTTAGATGGCAGTTTTCGTGAGTTGTTACAAATAAAAAAAGTGCTTATTGTTGATAAGCACTTTTTTAGTTGGCAGTTTACAATTTGCAGTTTACAATTTGCAATTTTCAGTAACCGATTAAACAGTTTACAATTTGCAGTTTTCAGTTAACCGATTAAGCAGTTTACAATTTGCAATCTTCAGTTAACCGATTAAGCAGTTTACAATTTGCAGTTTTCAGTTAACCGATTTAAACAATTAAGCAGTTAACCCTACTAATAAACCAATGACTAATGAACCAATGAACTAATGAACCAGTCTAAAAATTCGGTTTAAGTACATATTTATCATAGAAACGGAAAATATGTTCTGCGGCTTCTTCAGCGGTATCTACCAATCTGAAAAGATTCAAATCTTCTTCGTGGATGTTATGTTCTTTTTGAAGCATAGTACCTTTAATCCAGTCAATTAATCCGCCCCAATAATCGATACCAACCAATACAATCGGGAAACGGGCGATTTTACCTGTTTGGATCAGGGTTAAGGCTTCAAATAGCTCATCCATGGTACCAAATCCACCTGGTAAAACCACAAAACCCTGACTATATTTCATGAACATTACCTTGCGCACAAAGAAATAATCAAACTCCAGTAATTTATTATGATCGATATATTTATTGTGGAACTGCTCAAATGGTAACTCAATGTTTAAACCTACCGATTTGCCGCCATTGGTGTGTGCACCCTTATTACCCGCCTCCATAATACCCGGACCACCGCCTGTAATTACACCATAACCTCTGTCGGTTAATAATTTGCCACACTGCTCTGCTAACTGATAATACCGGTGTGTTTGGGCTGTACGCGCCGAACCGTAAATGGTAACACATGGACCAATTTTAGCTAGTTTTTCAAAGCCGTCTACAAATTCGGCCATGATTTTAAAAATTTGCCAGGAATCTGTTACTTTAATTTCCTGCCAGTCTTTGTTTTCGAAAGCACTTCTAATTTTTTCTTCACTCGTCATATAAGTAATGCTAAATATTAAAATTTGGTTTGCGCATCAGTCTTTTTGCTAATGACCAACAAGCCTATAAATGTGATTAAACCGTTAATCAAAATCAGTTCAACACTAAAAACGTAACCGCCAAGTAAAGTGGTCGAGTACGTGGCAAGCAAGTAACATAAAAAAGGTGATAATAAGCAAACTATTGGGACTAATTTATCGTGAAGACCACGTTTTTTGACAAATAATCCAAAACTGTATAAACCTAAAAGCGGCCCGTAGGTGTAAGAGGCGATGGTAAAAATCAAGCTGACTACCGATGAACTGTTTAATGCATTGATCACGATGATCACTAGGAACATCAAAATAGAAAAGGCCACGTGAACGGTATGGCGTTTTTTTACAGCATCTTTAGCATTTACATTTTCTGCTTTGGCCATGCCTAAAAAGTCGACACAGAACGATGTGGTTAAAGCGGTAAGGGCAGAGTCGGTGGTGGCAAATGTTGCTGCAGTTAAGCCCAGCATAAAGATAATTGCAGGTACCGCGCCCAGGTTATTTAAGGCGATTTCGGGGAATAATAAATCTGTTCTCGGTTTTCCGCTAATATGATCTAATGGAATATCGATGCCATTTTTCGCGGCGAAAATGTATAACAAGGCACCCACGCTTAAAAAGAAAACATTCAAAATCACGAATACGCCTGTAAAAGTGAACATGTTTTTCTGTGCCTCTTTAATGGTGCCCATACTCAGGTTTTTCTGCATCAAATCCTGATCTAAACCTGTCATGGCAATGGTAACGAAAATACCACCGATAAACTGTTTACTGAAATAGAACTTATTCGTCAGGAAATCGTTTAAAAAGAATATTTTCGAATAACTGCTGCTTTTTATCGTTTCGAATGCCTGAGGAATATTGAAATCAAGGCTGCTGCAAATAAAATAAATGGTCAGGAAAACCGAAAGCACCAGGAAAAAAGTCTGCAGGGTATCGGTAATGATAATGGTTTTTAATCCGCCTTTAAAGGTGTACGACCAGATCAGGGCCAGCGAAATTAAAACGGTTAACCAAAACGGAACGCCATAATTATCGAATATAAAACGCTGTAAAACAATCACAACGAGGTATAATCTTGTTGCCGATCCCAGGGTGCGGCTCAATAAAAATATGGATGCTGCTGTTTTGTAGCTATAATGGCCTAATCTCTTTTCGATATAGCTATAAATGGATGTTAGGTTCATCCGGTAGTACAATGGAAGCAAAACTGTGGCAATGATGATAAAACCAACAGCATTGCCCAGAACAAACTGAAAATATTGAAACTGGTTTCCGCTTGGTGCGCCAACCTCTCCGGGTACCGAAATAAAAGTCACACCCGAAAGTGCCGTTCCGATCATGCCAAAGGCCACTAAATACCATTTAGAATTTCGGTTAGCGACAAAAAAAGTGGAATTATCGGAAGATTTTTTTGAGGTTACGAATGAAATAATAATCAGCAGTAAAAAATAACCGATCAGGAAACATAAGAGGATGGTTGGAGACATAGTTTTGTGTTAAGGTGATAAATGTAAAGAAAACTATCAAATCAAGCAATATTCTTGAGTCCGAAGTCGGAAGTCCGGAGTCCGGAGTAAAATGACCAATGAACCAGTATCCGGTTTTCAGTTGGCAATTGTCAGTTACCAATGAACGACTGAACAAGTATCCAGTTGGCAATTTTCAGTTACCAATGAACCAATGGCAATTGAACTAATGAACTAATGAAGGAGTATTCAGTTTGCAATTGTCAGTTACCAATGAACTAATGACAATTGAACCAATGAACTACTGAATAAGTATACAGTTGGCAATTGTCAGTTACCAATGAACTATGACGAATGAACTAATGAACGAATGAAGGAGTATCCAGTTGGCAATTGTCAGTTACCAATGAACTAATAACGAATGAACTAATGAACCAATAACTATTGAACCAATGAACCATTTTACCTATTTTTGTAATATGAATTTTTCATCCAAGCTGCTCGAAGATGCGGTAAACGAATTCTCAAAACTTCCTGGTGTAGGGCAGAAAACAGCTTTACGTTTGGTATTACATCTTTTAAACAAAGAGCAGGAGGAGGTAAACCAGTTTGGCAATACTTTTATAAAACTTAAGCAGCAGATTAAACATTGCAGCACCTGTCATAACATTTCCGATTATGTGGTATGTGAAATCTGTACTTCACCAAAACGTGATAAAGAAACCATTTGTGTAGTAGAAGATACGCGAGATGTAATGGCGATTGAAAATACCGGTCAATATTTCGGCGTTTACCATGTTTTGGGGGGCTTAATTTCTCCAATGGATGGTGTTGGGCCTTCCGATCTGTTTATTGATGGATTAGTAAGCAGAATGACAGCAGGAGGGATTAAAGAAGTGATTTTAGCCCTTAGTCCGAATATGGAAGGCGATACCACATTGTTTTACCTGTACAAAAGATTAAAAGAATTTAATGTTCCGGTAACGACTATTGCACGGGGTATTGCTTTTGGTGGCGAGTTGGAATATACCGATGAAATTACGCTCGGCCGTTCGATTGTAACCCGTGTGCCTTATGAAACTGCAATGATGAAATAATGGTAAAACACTTTTTATTATTATCTGTAATTATTTTTGCGGCTTGGTTTGATCAAACACCTGTCAGGATTCATTCCCATAACGATTATACCCACAAAAAACCTTTTTACGAAGCGATTCAAAACAAGGCTTTTTCCATAGAGGCCGATGTTTTTGTCGTTGGCGATTCGTTAATGGTGGCGCATAGTAAAAAAGAAATTAAAGCTGGCCATACATTAGAACAATTATATTTAAAGCATATTAAATCCTTATCAGCTGAAAAGGAATATTATACTTTCCAATTGATGATCGATGTAAAAGGTGACTGGGATTCGACATATCGTTTGTTACGGAAAAATCTGAAAAAATACCAGAAATACTTTGGCCGACAAGGGCGAAATACCATTGTGGTGATTAGTGGCAATCGACCTGCTACAAATACATTTCACAAATATTCCCACTTATTTTTTGATGGCTTGCCACATGTTAGCTACGGCCTGGAAGACCTGAAGAAAATAGCGATGATCAGCGATAATTTTGCGACTTATTCTAAATGGAAAGGTGTTGGTGAGATTTCAGAAGCCGATAGAACTAAATTGGCAGCACTGATTAACAATGCGCATCAATTGGGTAAACCCTTTCGTTTCTGGGGCGCTCCAGACAATCAGGCTTGCTGGAAGTTATTACATGAATTAGGTGCAGATATCATCAATACGGACAAAGTTACCGAAGCAACAAACTATTTTAAAACGAACTAATAAGCGGGATCAATCTTGATGCTCGCTATAGGATACTATAATGAATTTAAAAGAAAAAGTAATCATCATTACTGGCGCATCGAGCGGAATCGGAAAAGCTTGTGCCGAAGAATTTGCAAAACGTGGCGCTAATTTGGTTTTGGCTGCCCGCCAATATGTAACGCTTTGCGAAATTACCGCCGATCTGGAGAAAAAATATAATATCAGGGCTGTGGCTGTCCAGGCTGATGTAAGCAAAGAAACCGATTGCGAACTCATTATCAAACAGGCTTTGGTTTCGTTTCAAAAGATTGATGTGCTGGTTAATAATGCTGGATTATCGATGCGTGCACTGTTTAACGATTTAGATTTATCAGTGCTTAAAAACCTGATGGATGTGAACTTTTGGGGAACGGTTTACTGCACCAAATATGCTTTGCCTGAGATTTTGAAAACCAAAGGTACTGTAGTTGGTGTATCATCAATTGCAGGTTTCCGTGGTTTGCCGGGCAGAACGGGTTATTCGGCCTCTAAATTTGCAATGAATGGTTTTATGGAATCTTTGCGGACTGAATTACTTAAAACAGGTGTAAATGTACTTTTGGCCTGTCCGGGTTTTACGGCTTCGAATATCCGTGTAACGGCCTTATCAAAAGATGGTGCTGCACATGGCGAAACCAGCATGGATGAAGGTAAAATGATGACATCGGAAGAAGTGGCCAGCATTATTGCCGATGGTATTGAAAAACGTAAACGTACCTTAATCATGACCGGACAAGGAAAATTGGCGGTATGGATGAATAAACTGTTTCCAGCCTTTGTAGATAAAAAGGTTTTTGATCTGTTTGCGAAAGAGAAAAATCCGTTGATAAAAGGGTAGGAGGTTGAGGGGTATAAAGGCGGAAGGTTTAGGGTGTAGGGGTAAATGGGGTTAGCGTGTAGCGGTTAGGGTTTAGGGTGGAAGGTTAAATAGGAGATTCAAACTGGCTAATTGTCAGTCGGAGCGGAGTCGAAGACCCTTAACAACCATCATTCAACTAGATAGCCCCTAATCCAGATGTGAAATCCAACCGTGTGGACAAATATATTTAAGAATAATCTAGGCATTTTGCTAAGCAACTTTAATAAAGCACACATTTTACAGAAGGACGCTGTCAATCCCAAGTGGCCGAAGAATCGAAAAAACAGTTGCAGAAGAGCACAAATGGCACTGCCAAACCTAAAACGTAGTGGTTTTGTGAAAATAATCTTCAAACTTTCACTTAGCAGAAACGAGCAAAACAAAGTGCCGCTGTTTTTTTGATGAGTGTGGGTGGTGAGGTGCCACATTGCTGGATTGACAAAGCGCTTTGGGTACTTTGGCGCCCCAAAGTACCATGCCCCCGCGGCATAGAGCGGGAAAATCAAAATTTGTACCGAATCTTCGGGCAGCATGACGATCGTTTTAGGAATTTGTACTAAAAAACTGATGCAGCTTATGAAAATCCACATCTACAACAATTTCGTTTATTCACTGTTGAAATGATAAACCTTTTTTATGTATAAACCCCTTGTTCTATTGATGCTCTTGTTTCAAACGATACTTTCTGTTGCGCAGGTTAAAAAAGTAAAAAATATCAATTATGCGGGCAATGCTGATGAGGCCAATACGCTGAATATTTTTTATAAAAACGATAGCATCAAAAATAAACCTGTTCTGGTTTTTATTCATGGCGGCTCATGGAGTAGTGGGAAGAAAGAGACTTATTGGTGGTTGGGGAGGAATTTCGCGCGGAAAGGTGTAGTTACCGTCATTATCAATTACCCATTGGCGCCAAATGTTCAATATGAAAAAATGGGCGATGACTGCGCTTTGGCTGTAAAATGGGTTAAAACGCATATTGCGGATTATACAGCAAATGCAGACAAAATTTTTATAATGGGGCATTCGGCGGGGGCACATCTGGCCGAGTTAATCAATGCTGATCCTAGATATTTTAACAAAGCTGGAATTAAAAATCCGATTAAAGGTGTAATCCTGAACGATCCTTTTGGGCTCGATATGAACGAATATTTAACCACCGCCGAAAAAGACCATTTTTATTTCGATTTCATCAGAACCTTTACCGATCAGCCTGCGGTGTGGAAAGTAGCTTCGCCATTAGATTATGTGAAGAATATTAAAAACCCGCATTTACTTTTTTATGGAAGCAAAACTTATGGTGCCATTAAATTGCAGACACCAAGGTTATACGAAAAGCTTAAAGCTAACCATGTTCCTGTCGAAATAAAGGAGATTAAAGGTAAAAGCCATGTGCCGATGATTAGCCAGATGATTTTTGGTGGAAATCAGTTGTATGAGGATATTTTGGATTTTATCCAAAAGACATCATCCTAAAAGTTGTCAACTTTTTTCAATAAAAGTATCGTCATCTCGACTGGAGCACAGTCCCGAATTTTCGGGAGAGAGATCCATCTAAATAGATTTCTCGACTGCGTTGCACTCCGCTCGAAATGACGGTATCGCGAGGCAAATAATAAAAATCTTTACACCGTCCGCGTAACCTTATCCAGCTTACTGTAATCCATGACCATTTTACCCGCCTCGTTATGGTAATACATTTTCTCAAACTTAGCGTCCATTTCGATTTCCTCATCCTGATAACTGGTTCTGGTATGAATGTGTTGCGAAAAAGTATCATCAAAAGCCTTAAGCATTACAAAAATTTCTACCTCTGCATGTTGCAACTCCGTTAACGATTTTTCGTAAAACGGACTGTCTTCTGTAATGGGATGTACCAATGTCCAGTTTAAAGACAGGATGCCGATTTTATCACGCTCCAGTGCCAAAGGATAAAATCTTCTCACCTGTTTGCCATCAACCGTTTCGTTGTACGACATTACCATCTGTACCTCTACCTCGATGAGCTGATTCCGTCTTAAATTAACCAAACGGCACATCAGGCCGTGACCTTTCTCATAAGGCGCAATCACCATTTTTTTACTAAAACTTACCTTAGATGTAGGTCGGCTGAAACGGCCGTACAATAAACCTGTTGCTAAAGCAAAAGCCAGCAGGCCCAGCATACTTTCGAATGCCGCCAAAATACTCGTGATAAAACCCTGTGGCGAAATGTGACCATAACCTACCGTAGAAATGGTTTGGGCAGAAAAGAAAAATGCATCAAAAAACTGATCGCGGAGTGTTAAACCTTTAGCACCTTCCAGGTTTTCGATTCCAACCACATTATATAATACTGCGAATATGGTATTCACAATGAGGTAGGCGACAAGAATAACAAAGAAAAAACGCGGCCAGCTCATGGTAACCAGTCGGGTGTAGGTATCATCGAACTTAAACCAGGGCAGGCCGGTACGCTCGATATTTGCAGAACCATCGGGGTTAAGCATGCGCTGGTTTTTGGTAACGGGATTGGATCCGAAACCGAAATCATCATTAAACTGTACTTTTCTTTTAAAGAAAGCCATATATTTTTAGAAAGATTTTGGAATATTAAAAAACTATGTCAATATTTGCTTTATACAAACATGATAATTAAAAACTTAAATAACAATTGGTGGTGGCATAACGAAATTCGTTAGGCAAATTCTATTGTTATATATTTTAAAATATTTTAAACACAACGAAGAGGATTGCCCAAAAAGCAATCCTTTTTTTATGCAATTTTTTTGAAGTCGTCATGCTGATTTAGTTTAGCATCTATTTAAAAGATTCTGAATCAAGTTCAGAATGACGGAAATGAGTATACAAAACATGAAAAAAATATTAAACCATTTATTCGAGAACAAAAGTTTTAGCAGGGAAGAAGCAAAGAACATTTTAATCTCCATTTCTGAAGGGGCATTTAATTCTTCACAAATTGCTGCTTTTATTACGGCTTATGCCATGCGTAATATTACGGTACAGGAGTTACAGGGTTTTCGGGATGCGATGCTTGATATGTGCGTTAAGGTAAACTTATCGGGTTACGATTTGATTGATCTTTGTGGTACCGGAGGTGATGGTAAAGACACTTTCAATATTTCCACCCTGTCTTCATTTGTGGTGGCAGGTGCTGGTCATCATGTAGCCAAACACGGTAATTATGGCGTTTCTTCGGGCTGTGGCTCTTCTAACGTAATGGAATATTTAGGTTATACGTTCACCAATAATGAGGATACATTAAAGCGTAATTTAGATGCTGCAGGGATCTGTTTTTTACATGCACCACTGTTTAATCCGGCGATGAAAATTGTGGCACCAATTCGTAAGGAACTGGGCGTAAAAACATTTTTCAATATGCTAGGGCCAATGGTTAACCCCGGACAGCCAAAATACCAGATGGTAGGTGTATTCAGCTTGGAACTAGCACGCTTATACGCCTATTTATATCAGGATACGGATAAAAGTTATACCATTGTACATGCTCTGGAGGGTTACGATGAAGTTTCGCTAACCTGCGATGTGAAAACCTTTTCGAATAAGGGGGAGCAGATTTTAACTCTTCAGGATATGGGCTTTGATAAGGTGGAGGTGAATGCGATTAAAGGTGGCGATACCGTAGAGTCATCAGCCAAAATATTTATGGATGTTTTAAATGGTAAAGCTACAGATGTACAGAACAATGTGGTGTTGTGTAATTCAGCATTGGCCATTAAAACCATAAAACCACAACAATCTTTTGCCGATTGTTTTTATGAAGCGGAAGAATCGTTAATGAGCAAAAAAGCACTTAACAGTTTCAAACAACTATTGGCATGTTAAAGTTAAAAGTTTGTGGAATGCGTTTAGCCGCCAATATTGCGGCGGTTGCAGAATTGCAGCCAGATTACCTGGGTTTTATCTTTTATGAAAAATCGCCCAGACTGATCAGTGATGTTTCTGCTGAATTAATCAAATACATTCCATCTGAGATTAAAACCGTAGGTGTTTTTGTAAATGAAGACTTAGAAAAAGTAAAGGATAAAGTAAACACATTGAAGCTAAAAGCTGTTCAGTTACATGGCAGCGAATCGCCTGAATACTGTGCAGCATTAAAAACCGCCTTTGGCTCGTTACAAGTAATCAAAGCCTTTGGAATAGATGAGGATTTCGATTTTTCTGAGCTGGAAACTTATTTAGGTGTGGTGGATTATTTCCTGTTTGATACCAAAACCAAAGCACATGGTGGATCGGGAAAAACATTCGATTGGTCTGTTTTAGACCGATATACTTATACCAAACCTTACTTTTTAAGTGGCGGAATTGATTTAGAACATGCCCCGGCCATAAAAAACATAAACGACGAACGTTTATATGCGTTGGATATCAATAGCAGATTTGAAATTGAACCAGGCTTAAAAGATGCAGAGAAGATTAAAGAATTTATAAAAGAAATGAATAAATAAGTTGTTATTCATAACCCCTGGTTTCAACCAAGGGAAGGAAAAGAAAAAAACATGAAATACAAAGTAAACGAAAAAGGATATTATGGAGATTTTGGTGGCGCGTACATCCCCGAAATGCTTTATCCAAACGTAGAAGAATTGCGTCAAAACTATTTAAAGATTATTGATGATGCCGATTTTCAAAAGGAATTTCATCAATTATTGAAAGATTATGTTGGCCGTCCTTCGCCTTTATATCTGGCCAAAAGGTATTCGGAAAGATATGGTGCCAATATTTTCTTAAAAAGAGAAGATTTAAACCATACCGGTGCACATAAGATCAACAATACCATCGGCCAGATTTTACTGGCAGAGAAGCTGGGCAAAAAAAGAATTATCGCCGAAACAGGCGCTGGTCAGCATGGTGTAGCCACGGCAACGGTATGTGCGCTGCGTAACCTGGAGTGTGTGATTTACATGGGTGAAGTCGATATCGAGCGCCAGGCACCGAACGTGGCCCGTATGAAAATGCTGGGCGCCAAGGTGGTTCCCGCAAGTTCAGGGAGTAAAACCTTAAAAGATGCCACTAATGAGGCGATGCGCGATTGGATCAACAATCCGGTAGATACGCATTACATTATCGGTTCGGTGGTTGGCCCGCATCCTTACCCTGATATGGTAGCGATTTTCCAATCGATTATCTCGGAAGAAACCAAAAAACAACTATTGGAGCAAACCGGAAGCGATCAGCCTGATTATGTTTTGGCTTGCGTAGGTGGTGGCAGTAACGCCATGGGTATGTTTTACCATTTTATGGATGATGAAAATGTGAAACTCATTGCGGTTGAAGCTGCGGGAAAAGGGGTATCGAGTGGGTTTTCTGCAGCAACTACTTATCTGGGTAAAGAAGGTGTGCTCCATGGCAGCAGAAGTATTTTAATGCAAACGGAAGACGGGCAGGTGGTGGAACCGCATTCGGTTTCTGCCGGATTGGATTACCCGGGGATTGGTCCACAGCATGCACATTTGTTTAAAACCGGTCGCGGACAATATGTTTCCATCACCGATGAAGAAAGTTTAGATGCAGGTTTGCTTTGCACCCAATTGGAAGGGATTATCCCGGCGATTGAAAGTGCACACGCCCTGGCTTACTTAGAAAAAATGGAATTTAAAGGTGGCGAAAACGTAGTGGTTTGCCTTTCAGGTCGTGGCGACAAGGATCTGGATACTTATATTAAATATTTTAACTTATAGATATGAGATAATAGATGTGAGACATGAGACGATGGACTTTCTGATAAGCACTTAATCTCCCATCTCACATCTCCCATCTCACGTCTCACATTTCAAGGCTAAAAACATGAACCGAATTAAACAACTCTTCCAGGAGAAGAAAAATATATTATCAATTTATTATACCGCTGGTTATCCAAATACTGGCGATACGCTGCAAATTGCAGAGGCATTGGAGCAATCGGGTGCCGATATGCTCGAGATAGGGTTCCCTTACTCAGATCCAGTTGCCGATGGACCGGTAATTCAGGCGAGTAGCAAACAGTCATTAGATCAGGGAATGACGCTTCAGCTGCTTTTCGAACAGTTGAAAGACTTACGCAAAAAGGTTACTATTCCTGTTTTGTTAATGGGTTATGTGAACCCTGTTTTGCAGTTTGGCGTAGAAAAGTTCTGTGAAGCCTGTGCCGAAGTAGGCGTAGATGGTTGTATTGTTCCCGATCTGCCGATGGTAGAATACGAGGAGTTTTATAAAGATTGCTTCGAAAAACATAACCTGAGCAATGTGTTTTTAATCACCCCTCAAACAGCTGAAGAACGGATCCATAAAATTGACGGCTTAACCAATGGATTTATCTATTTGTTATCATCATCGGCTACTACGGGTAAAAACCTCGAAGTAGGCAATACCACTGAAGCCTATTTCAGCAGGATTAAAAACCTGAACCTGAAGAATCCAACCATGATTGGTTTCGGGATCAGCGATAAACAAACTTTTGATAAGGCCTGCTCGTATGCGAATGGCGCTATTATCGGTACAGCTTTCGTTAAAGCCATCGCTGATGGGAATTTAGCAGAAAGTGTGAGCAATTTCATGAAAAAGTTTAAGGATTAGTGTTTTACCACAAAGACAAAAAGGCACATTCAGTCGGTTCGTCATTTCGACCGTAGCGGAGAAATCTAACTAGATAGATCTCTCCGCTTCACTGCGTTCCGGTCGAGATGACGGTCAATCTATCGGGTCGTCGCCTTGAACTTATTTTACTGTGTAGCTTTCCGCTTCGCTCAAGGTCTTAGTGGTTAAAACTTTTATTATAGTTTTTCACCACATAAGAAATGTAAGAACATATTAGGTATAGCACTTATATGCGACTTATATACCTTATATGGTTTAGTCTTTTGACGGCTATTATTTAGGCAGATAACTTTGTATCTGGTAATTAATAAACTAATAAAACATCTCCGTGTTAATCTGTGCCTCCGTGGCAATAAAACTCACTATTAAGCGCTTCGTTTCACCCAATCCGCATAAGTCATTTCAAATTTCACTTCACCTTTGTTGACCAATCCAACGTTTTTCCAGCCTTGCCGGGTATAAAATTCTTCCGCGCGGGTATTGGGCGAGGTACCCAACCAAACCGTTTCCTGAGTTTGATTAAAATACCAGTCCATCATCAATCGGTGCAGCTCTTTACCAATGCCTTTACCTTCAAATTCGGGACGAAGAAATAAAGCCCAGATGTTATGTTCTTTCAGGTCAACAATGGAAAAACCGACCAGTTCTCCATCCACTTCGCAAACCCATCCTTTGCCGCGCTGCGTCATAAATTCTTCGCAATCTTTGTCAGTCACCAGCGCCGGATCAGACAAAGTGTTCTCTTTTACCGCATGCCTGACAATTTGTATCGCTGGTATGTCAGTTAGGCGTGCTTCACGGAATATCATTGTACTAAGATAATGATTGGTTGGAATTTATTTATCATGCTGTGAGAGAATGGAGCGCAATTGCAGTTCTAATCAGTTTCAGCGTTCCCGCTTTCCTTTCTGCCCCCGATGAAATATCGGTGGCATCCATTCAATCGGGGCCAGGCACAAAGTTTATTGCCAACAGGCGTGGACTAACGTTTAATAAACCTGACAGCAGCGACAGCCCCTTCATGATTTTTATATAGGGATCATGAGGGCTACAGCGAATGGCGGGGCTTTCGGGTCCGATAAACACCGGAACCCGCTTTTCAAAAAAAATATGACTTCGCTCTCTTTAACTGCCTGCACTGCCAAAAAGGCTGCGGCAGTTGCTTTTCAAAATAAAAAAAATGTCAGCCCTGTCAGTTGAGAAAAAAATGTCATCCTATTCTTTCAATATATGATCATGATTAAAAAAGCTTGTTTAAACGCAAATAGACCGCTATTTATTTCTGAAAAACGCGATATGACAAATGAATGATTGTGAATTCTGGAATTGGTTCTACATTTGCTTAACGGTGTTAGATTATTTACACCTAATATTCCAGTCATGGGAAGTAAAGAAAGAATTCTACGTTTAAAAGATGAAACCAGAACAAAAATTCTGGATGCTGCCTTGAACATTGTTCAAACAGAGGGCTGGCAGGCATTAAGTATGCGTAAAATTGCCGACCAGATTGAATATACTGCACCGATTATTTACGAATACTTTTCTAACAAAGATGGCATCTTACTGGAACTCACCAGAAGAGGGTATTTAATGTTGGCCAAAGATATCCGCGAAGCCAGGGATAAACACGAATCTCCGGAAGATAAAATGGAAGCCATGTGGATTGCCTACTGGAACTTCGCCTTTGCCCACAAAGAATTTTATCAGTTGATGTACGGTGTAGATATGGTTTGTTGTACTGTTAAAAATTCGATGCCTGAAGCCGAAAACGTAGGCAGTATGTTGGGCGATGTAATCGAATCGTTATTTGAGAAGAAACCAGTTTCAGACAATGATATCTGCATGAAGTATTACACCTATTGGTCGATCATTCATGGCTTGATTTCCATCAATTTAGTTCGCCCCAACGGAAGAACAACCGACGAGTTAAACCAGCAAATTTTAAAAGATGCCATCAAGGGCATTACGTTATCTATTAACAGTTAATTTTTTTTTACACAGTAATTTAACACTGTTAGATTATTTATACACTATAATTCCAATTAAATTTAATCATATGAAATCTCTACATCGCTTGTACCCTTTACTTAACACTGTTAAACAGTTTAATAGTATTAAGTTATTGTTAACAATTTCTCTTCTATCTATAATTTTGGTGAGCTGTAAGTCATCTCCGGAGCAATCAGCAGCTGCACCACCGCCACCTGCACTGCCTGTAAGCGCGATTAACTCGAGTACAGAAACCACCTATATCGAATATCCGGCCTCTATTCAGGGTGCTGTTGATATCGACGTTCGCCCGCAGGTGAGTGGTTATTTACAAAGTGTACTGGTTAACGAAGGTGCTTATGTAACGGCAGGACAAACCCTGTTCAAAATCAATGAAAACCCTTATCGCGAGGCGTTAAACAATGCTAAAGCAAGTTTACATGCAGCAGAAGCGGCCATCTTAAACGCTCAGTTGGAAGTGGATAAGTTAACCCCTCTTGTTCAGAATAAAGTAGTTTCTGATTTTCAGTTGAAGACGGCTAAAACAGCTTATAAAATCGCTCAGGCAAATGCCGAACAAGCTAAAGCCAGTGTGGCTTCGGCACAGATTAACTTAGGTTATACCAATGTTAAGGCTACAGTGAGCGGTTACATCGGCCGTATCCCGAAGAAACAGGGAAGTTTAGTTTCTCCAACTGATCAGGTAGCGTTAACACAATTATCAGATATCCACGAAGTGCATGTTTATTTCGCTCTGGCTGAAAACGACTTCAATAACTTCAATGCCAACTACCCGGGTAAAAGTCCTGCCGACCGGATTAAACATTTACCAGCGGTTGAACTTTTATTGGCCGATAACTCAGCTTATCCGATTAAAGGTAAGATTGATATGATTGACGGTCAGTTTGATAAAAACACCGGTGCCATTACGTTAAGGGCCAGTTTCCCTAATGCCAGCGGAATCCTTCGCTCAGGTAATACGGGTAAAATCCGTTTAGGTTTACAACACGATGATGCCATTCTGGTACCGCAGTCTTCGACGGTAGAAATGCAGGATAAGGTATTTGTGTTTACCGTAGGCGACAGCAGTAAGGTGAAAAAACAAGCCATTACCATTGTGGGTAAAGCCGGCGAAAATTACCTGGTTAAAGACGGGGTAAAAGCTGGCGACCAGATCGTGTTAAGCGGCGTTGATAAATTACAGGAGGGTATGGTGATCCAGCCTCAAAAAGCAGCAGATAAAGTAGCTGTTGCCAAAACAAAAAAATAATAAACCACTAAAGTTTAAGCAATCATGTTTCAGAAATTTATAGACAGGCCTGTACTTTCGACTGTTATTTCCATCTTATTGGTAATAGTTGGTATACTGGGCTTAACCAAGTTGCCCTTAGAGCGCTTTCCAAATATCGCACCTCCGTCGGTATTGGTAACAGCGGTATACCCTGGGGCCAATGCCGAAACGATTTTACGTTCGGTAACTCCATCATTGGAGGAAGCCATTAATGGTGTGGAGAACATGACCTACATGACCTCCAGCGCCAGTAATGATGGTACCCTGGCGATCACGGTATACTTTCAGCAAGGTACCAACCCCGATCAGGCCGCAGTTAATGTGCAAAACCGGGTTTCACAGGCCACCAGTCAACTGCCTGCTGAGGTAGTACAATATGGTATCACCACCACAAAACAGCAAAACAGTTTTATTGGCGCAATCGGGGTTTACTCGGAAGATCCAAAAAAATACGATGCGGTTTTTGTTAATAACTATGCACAAATCAATATCATTCCCGAACTTAAACGTATCCCGGGTGTAGGTTCGGCCAGTGTATTTGGTGGTATTAAAGATTATTCGATGCGGATTTGGTTAAACCCAAGTCAATTGGCTACTTATAAAATTACACCTAATGAAGTGATCACCGCCATTCAGGACAAAAACCTGGAAGCGGCTCCGGGCAGGTTTGGAGAAAGAAGTAGTGAGGCTTTTGAATACATCATTAAATATAAAGGTAAGCTGACCAAACCAGAGGAATATCAGAATATCGCGATCCGCTCTAATGCAGATGGTTCTATATTACGTTTAAAAGATGTGGCCCGTGTTGAATTGGGTGCATACAGTTATGGTAGTGTAAACCGTTTAAACGGACATGATGGGATTACCATTGGTGTAATCCAGTTATCAGGCTCGAATGCCAACGAAATCCAGATTGCCATTGATAAACTGTTAGCGAAACTTTCAAAAGATTTCCCGGCAGGTATTAAACACAATCAGTTTTACCGTACCAAAACCGATCTTGACGAATCCATCAATCAGGTGGAACACACTTTGATCGAAGCCTTTTTACTGGTATTTATCGTTGTATTTATCTTCCTTCAGGATTTCAGGTCAACTTTAATTCCAGCAATTGCCGTTCCGGTGGCGATTATCGGTACTTTCTTTTTCATGCAGCTGTTCGGCTTCTCGGTTAACCTTTTAACGCTGTTTGCATTGGTACTCGCCATTGGTATTGTGGTGGATGATGCGATTGTGGTCGTCGAAGCGGTGCATGCCAAAATGGAAGAAAATCCTTCGCTTAGTCCGAGGGCGGCAACTACCGAAGCGATGAACGAAATTACCGGGGCCATTATATCGATTACCCTGGTGATGGCAGCCGTATTTTTACCGGTTGGTTTTATGACCGGCTCAACAGGTATCTTTTACAAACAGTTTGCCTTAACCATGGCCATTGCCATCATTATATCGGCTGTTAACGCCTTAACTTTAAGTCCTGCTTTGGCAGCCTTATTCTTAAAGAACAAACATGCCGAAGGCGGTCATCACGCACCTAAAAAAGGTTTTGTAGAAAAGTTTTATGCAGGTTTTAACGGTGGCTTCAATTATATGACCAACCGTTATATTGGCGGCTTAAGGGTGTTGATCCGCAATAAATGGATCAGTATGGGCGGGCTTGCTTTAATCGTTTTGGTTACCATTTTTCTGGTAGGCAGAACCAAAACAGGCTTTATTCCGACAGAGGATCAGGGTTTTGTGGCGATCGCGGTGGCCAGTCCATCGGGAACATCACTGGCTAATACGAATAAAATATTAAAACAGGCTGAAGCTGAGTTGAGGGCGATGCCATCAGCACGATTTGTAATGTCGCTGGCCGGTTATAACTTTTTAACGGCTTCCAACAGTCCATCAGCTGGTCAGATTTTCTTATTGTTAAAACCAAACGACGAAAGGGGAGCGGTTAAAAATATCGATGAGATCCAGAATATCGTAAGGGCTAAAATGGCGGCTATCTCTGCCGGTACTTTCTTTGTATTCAGTTTTCCTACGGTTCCGGGCTTTAGTAATGTGGAAGCCATGAACGTGATGTTACAGGATAAAACGAATGGCAGACTGGATAAATTTAGTGGTGTAGCGAATAACTTTATCGCCAAGTTAATGGCGAAACCGGCTATTGCTTATGCTTTTACTTCTTATAAAGCAGATTATCCGCAGTTACAACTGGATGTTAACGACGAAAAAGCCGATCAGCTGGGCGTAAGTAAAAAAGATATTTTACAAACGATGCAGACTTATTTCGGTACGGCACAGGCATCAGATTTTAACCGCTTTGGTAAATACTACCGTGTAGTGGTTCAGGCGGATGTTGCCGACAGGACCGATCCGGCCAGTATCGACCGTGTGTTTGTGAAAAACAAATCTGGAGAAAGTGTGCCCATCAGTACGCTGGTTAAATTAACCCGTGTATATGGTTCGGAAACGGCTTCACGTTATAACCTGTTTAACTCGATCGAAGTCAATGCGATCCCTAAACCAGGTTTCAGTTCTGGTGATGCGATCAAGGCGATTGAAGAAACCGCCAGAGAACAATTGCCAACGGGTTATGCTTACGAATTCTCCGGACAAACCCGTGAGGAAATTTCTTCAGGCGGACAGTCGACGGTGATCTTCCTGTTATGTTTGGTGTTTGTTTACTTCTTATTATCGGCACAGTATGAGAGTTATATCCTGCCATTAGCGGTAATCTTATCTATCCCTACAGGTGTATTCGGTGTGTTTGTGGTATTGGGTTTAACCGGTATCGAAAATAACATTTATGTACAGGTAGCGCTGATCATGCTGATCGGATTGCTCGCTAAAAATGCCATCCTGATTGTGGAGTTTGCGGTACAGCGACGAAAGGCTGGACTGAGTTTGGTTAATGCGGCCATAGAAGCAGCGCGATTAAGGATCAGACCGATCATTATGACCTCACTGGCCTTTGTGTTTGGTTTATTCCCGATGAGTATTGCCACGGGGCCATCGGCACAGGGTAACCACTCCATCAGTATTGGTGCTGCAGGCGGTATGGTATCAGGTGTAATTTTAGGTTTGTTCATCATTCCGGTACTCTTTGTCATCTTCCAGGCTTTACAGGAAAAAATATCAAAAAAATCAAGAAATGAGGTTGTTCACCATCATGGAGAACCTGTCAATAATAATCATGTAGTTTATGAAACGGTTTAATATTTTTACCATCCTGCTCCTGGCTTTAATCTGGAGCGGATGTTCGGTTTCGAAAGATACAGCCTTGCCCAATGTGGCACCAGGCTTGTTCAGAAACGCATTACCTAAAGATTCTTCAAGTGTTGGCGGTATGCCTTTGAAGAGTTTTATCAACGACCTTACTGTTCAAAATTTAATTGATACAGCATTGGTTAAAAATTACGATATGCAAATTGCATTGAAAAATATCGATGCCGCTGAAGTATTGTTTAAACAATCGAAATTGGGTTATTTGCCTGAATTGAAATTACAGGTGGCAGCGAGTTCGAGCCGTCCGTCTGATAACAGTTTAAATGGTTTAAGCCTGAACCAGTTTACCGGTTCGAGCCACATCGAAGATTACAATGCGAATCTGGGTGTGGTTTGGGAAGCCGATATCTGGGGTAAAATCCGTAATCAAAAAGCTGGCGCTTTAGCCAGTTTTTTGCAGACAGAAGAGGCACGTAAAGCCGTTCAAACGCGTTTGGTTGCCAATGTGGCACAAGGTTATTACAACCTGTTAATGCTTGATGCACAACTGGAAATCGCCAAAAAGAACTTAAAGCTTAACGACAGCACATTAAGGATTATCAATTTACAGTTCGATGCTGGTCAGGTTACTTCGCTGGCCATTCAGCAGGCACAGGCACAGCAATTGGTGGCGGCACAGCTGATCCCTCGTTTGGAGCAGAATGTAACTTTACAGGAGAATGCTCTAAGTGTATTGATTGGTACCTTGCCTAAAGCGATTAACCGCGATAGCCGTCTGGATAAAATGAGTATTCCACAGGAATTAAACGCAGGTTTTCCTTCTGCCATGTTAAGCCGCAGACCGGATATTAAAAGTGCTGAACTGGCTTTAACCATTGCCAATGCAAAGGTTGGGGTGGCGAAAGCGAGTTTATACCCATCGCTGGTGATTACCGCTAGCGGAGGCATCAACTCTTTTAAAGCGAGCAACTGGTTTAATGTACCGGCATCCTTATTCGGTTTGGTTGGGGCAGGGATTACGCAACCGATTTTTCAAAGAGGTCAGTTGAAAACTTCTTTGGAACTGGCTAAAATCGACCGTGAGAAATCAGTGATCCAGTTCCGTCAGTCGGTATTGAACGCGGTTGGTGAAGTGTCGGATGAGTTAACGAAAGTAGAGAAGTTAAAAACTCAATATAGTATCGCCGAGAAAAGGGCACAGACTTTACAACAGGCCTCGAAAAATGCAAGTTTGTTATTCAAAAGTGGTATGGCTAATTATTTAGAGGTGATTACCGCACAAGGCAATTTATTACAAAGCGAACTGGAGTTAACGACGATTAAAACGGAGCAGTTAAATGCTGTTGTTGGGTTGTATCGTTCGTTAGGGGGTGGCTGGAATTAATTTGTAAATCCTATATATGAGCCTATAACATCTTTAAGATTTTATAGGCTTGTGTATAAATTTAGGCACTAAGAGCGCGATGTTCTTGGTGCTTTTTTGTTTAAAGCTGTCATTGCAACATCAATTCCGTCATTGCGAGGAGGAACGACGAAGCAATCTTACTACTATGGGTTATCTGCGATTTGTATCAAAATTATTCCGTTATCCGGATTCTAAACATCGTTCGTCATTCCCGCGCAGGTGAGAACCTTAAAGCTATGGGTGGGAGCTCCCCTCCTTATTTTCAAGGAGGGGCTGGGGGTAGTTATAAGCTACAACACGGTCGTCATTTTGCGCAGGAGAGAACCACGAGGTGCTCAGTGAAGCTAATCTTATGCGTGTGCTATTCTTTGCCCCAGGCTCGAGCTTGCCTCGGCTCACCGCCTCCGAGAAGGCTCTTACCTTTTTCTTGATAAAAAGGTAACCAAAAATCAAGGCTTGGATCTGATGTCGGATAAATTCGTCAAAGCTTTATTGGTCGCCAGCACAAGTTCCGACGAAGGGTCGGAAAGGGCGTGCTGCCTCGGGGCAGTGGTCGGTTGAAAGGTGGTGCAAAAGCTTTAACGTTTTCTCCTTCCATCATATCCAAGGCCGGATGGCAGGACGCAGATCGCATGGAGCATATCGCAGGGTGCTGTAATTGTCTTTTAGTCCTTTCCCTTTCAGGGGAAAGGTGCCGAAGGCGGATAGGGGGCTAAAACGCTCGCTATAATACGATCGTCATTCCCGCGCAGGCGGGAATCTTAAAGCTATGGGTGGGAGCTCCCCTCCTTATTTTCAAGGAGGGGCTGGGGGTGGTTTGTCCTTCGCTCAGTCTTGCCTCGGCTCACCGCCGCCGAAGGGGCTCTTACTTTTGGCTTGGCCCAAAAGAAACAAACCTGAGCGCAGCGAAAGCATGCTTGCCATTAAAAACAACTAACACAAAAGCATAACTGAAAGGCTTGGATCTGATGTCGGATAAATTCGTCAAAGCTTTATTGGTCGCCAGCACAAGTTCCGACGAAAGGTCGGAAAGGGCGTGCTGCCTCGGGGCAGTGGTAGGTTGAAAGGGGGTACAAAAGCTTTAACGTTTTCTCCTTCCATCATATCCGAGGCCGGATAGCAGGGTGCGGTAATTGTTTTCAAGTCCGATCCCATTTAAGGGAAAGGCGCGGATTAGGGGTTAAATGATGGAAGATGTAAAATGGATGATGGAATGTTACGCCCAGCGCTGTGCCTTCTGCGGCTTTTTCCTTTGCGTTCTTGGTGGTTAAAAAAAGAAAAAAGTTTTGAAATCGCAGTAAGGAGTTTTGAAGTTGCAGTAAGGAGTTTTGAAGTTGCAGTAAGGAGTTTTGAAGTTGCAGTAGAAAGTTTTAAAGTCGCAGTAGGTAGTTTTAAAGTTGCAGTAGGTAGTTTTGAAGTCGCAGTAGGCAGTTTTAAAGTTGCAGTAAGGAGTTTTAAAGTCGCAGTAAGGAGTTTTAAAGTCGCAGTAAGGATTTTTAAAGTCTCAGTAAGAAGTTTTGAAGTTGCAGTAAGGAGTTTTAAAGTCGCAGTAAGAAGTTTTGAAGTCGCAGTAGATAGTTTTGAAGTCGCAGTAAGGAGTTTTAAAGTTGCAGTAAGGAGTTTTAAAGTCGCAGTAGGTAGTTTTGAAGTCGCAGTAAGAAGTTTTGAATGGGCATTTCGGCAAAAATGGCCGCCCGTTCCGGGTTTAAGCTGTCACCCCATTTCGCTTTAAAGTGACCACCTGTTCCGGGGCAAACTGGCCACTCTGATCTTTCGATCAACTTTTTTCACGACTTACTTTTGAGAATAATCTTTTCGTTTCTGCGTAAAATAAAGGCTCCTGGGAGCATATCTACAATTCGGAGTAGACTATTGTCGTTTCGCTATTTTGGAGGGGTTATGACGTTTTTTTAAGCGTTCCGATGCAAGCGAGCGGATTTTGATCTTAAGGAAGGTCTGAATTGAAGATAAATCTGGCAGTAGGATAGATTGAACTGAGAAGTCTTGAGGAAAATGGATTTGGATCCGAAATGTATATTTGTTCAGAGGGAAAGGAACTTAGATGTGCATGATCCGGTAACCAAATTGGTGGCCAGTTTGGCCCGAAACAGAGGGGTCACTTTCACTGAAATACACACTTTGATGACTCCATCTGGATAGATTTTTAGAAAATTTGGCGTGTCATAATAAATATAACGGTTTTTGTTTTTATAGAAATGACCAGTAAACTCAATAGTAACAGACTTGGTTTTATTCCCTGCAATTTGCATATCATACTGACGGGTAACGGTATATTGTGCGGTTAATGTTTGTGCCATGGCCTGAACACTAAGGTTAAGTAAAATGCTTAACATTAAAAAGATTCTCATAAATATTTATATATGCAAAACGAAAATAATAATTTTTAGTTAGGAATAAATCGCATTGGTAAATAAGCTAGTCCAAAATCGAAAATAATCAAACCAAATTATCCGTAGAAAGACTCATTCAAGTGTCGGAAATACTAGAAGTCACGTTAATAGATATTTTAGATACTGTTGACTTTGAAAACAGTCAAGCGAAAACTAAACCGATACAACAAGAATTATTTAATTTATATCGAAACTTCAAAGATGAAATAAGGAATGTTGAAGCTTTATATGCTAAATTATTAGATAATAAAGAAGCATTGATTTCGCAGTTAGAAGAAAATATTAGGTGTCTGCAAATGATATATGCTAAATAGTTATATGATTAATAAGGCTGTATTATAAATATATAATTGTCTTCCTTGTCCAAAGGATTCCTACGGGAGCTTACCGAAGGGCCTCTTAAATATGCTTTAAGGTGTTTCGGCCAGCTCAAAATTAAGGCATCTAAAGTTAAATCGCATTTATGATACAACTTCATTGTATTTTTTCCTGGCTAGTACTTTTCCTTGCGAATCCCCTTTGCGGTTAATGTACCGTTAATCCCTTTTCACCGATTTCAAAAACACAAAACCTAGCACACCCGATAGGATCGAAGCCGTTAGGATGGCAAACTTCGCTTCGGATACATGCAACGCATCGCTAAAAGAAAGCAGGGCAATAAAGATCGACATGGTAAAACCGATTCCGGCGAGCATACCCAAACCCCATACATGTTTCCAGCCTGCGCCTGTAGGGAGATTGGCCCATTTTAATTTCACGGCTAACCAGCTGAAAAAGGTTACGCCAATGGTTTTGCCTGCAAATAAACCGATGATAATGCCGAGACCGAGGGGTGAAAGCAGTCCGGCGAGCATTTCTTTCTGGAAAGTGATATTGGTATTGGCCAAAGCGAAAATTGGCATAATGATGTAGTTGACCGGGGTGGTTAAAAAATGCTCCAGTTTTTCCAAAGGCGACTCTTCGTATGTTTCGTTGGTGGGGATGGTAAAAGCCAGCAGTACCCCTGCAATGGTGGCATGGATGCCCGAGTGGTGGATGAAATACCAGAGGAAGATGCCCGGGATGAGGTAGAATACCAGTTTCTTGACGCCGAAATAGTTCATCAGTCCTAAAAGCACGAGGATGCCTCCAGCCATGGCGAGGTATTCGAAATGAATCTGTTTCGTATAAAAAATCGCGATCACGAGAATGGCCCCGAGATCGTCGACAATGGCCAGTGCGGCCAGGAAGATTTTTAAACTGGTGGGTACACTTTTACCGAGCATCGCAATAATGGCGAGGGCAAAGGCAATATCGGTAGCCATGGGGATGCCCCAGCCTGATGCGGAGGCTTCGCCTTTATTAAAGAGGGAATAAATTAATGCCGGTACGAGCATGCCGCCCAGGGCCGCGATTACGGGTAAGGCTGCACTTTTTACAGAAGATAATTCGCCCTCTATCAGTTCGCGTTTGATTTCGAGGCCGACCAATAAAAAGAAAATGGCCATCAGGGCATC
The DNA here is from genome assembly GCA_002151545.1 of Sphingobacteriaceae bacterium GW460-11-11-14-LB5. Taxonomy (NCBI): domain Bacteria; kingdom Pseudomonadati; phylum Bacteroidota; class Sphingobacteriia; order Sphingobacteriales; family Sphingobacteriaceae; species Sphingobacteriaceae bacterium GW460-11-11-14-LB5. The sequence continues at coordinate 1,205,630 of CP021237.1, forward strand.
GTTAATCCAGGCTAAAATGCTGTAGTTTACCGGGCCAAAACCCAGTTTAATGTCGAGGAAATGCATGAAAGCATCTTTGGCAGTGGTGTTGGCGATTATCAGAGAAATGGCTACGCAGATCAATAATAAAAAACCACCTACTTGTCCGGAGCGGAAGAAACGCTGAAATGCTTCCAGATTGATTAATTTAGCCATAGGGGTAAAAATAGTGAAAGGGAAGGGAAAAGGGGTGTTTTTTGTGAGGAAATGTAAGGTGCTAATACGGTCGTCATTCTATTACAACAATAAGTCCGTCATTGCGATGAGGCTTTTTCAGCCGAGGAAGCAATCTTACTACTATGGGTTATCTGCGATTGATACGGCAGTGACTCCATCGTTTTTGCTTCTAACAATTTTCTGTCATCCTGAGGCACGAAGGATCTTTTACCGAAAGATTCTTCACTGCGTTCAGAATGACAATTGTAGGTTTTACCCTAGGCTCGGGCTTGCCTCGGCTACCGATGAAAAATCGGTACAGGTCCACCGCCGCCGAAGGGCTCTTACTTTTTTCAGCTGTGTTTATGTTTTTATAGGTCTTCAAGCTTGCTTTGCAGGTTGGCTTGGCCCAAAAGTAACAAAAACCCAAGGCTTGCATCTTTTCTTGTAAAAACCTACGGAAATCTCAATTGCGGCAGCATCGAGGCTCTTACCCTCGTTTATCCCCACGCACCCGCTTGATTCTGCCTTGGGTTGTGAGGTAACGAGAGGGAGTGTACAGATTTACGTGCTTTTTCCTACGAAAATCTGCCATGCCGGATAGCAAGGTGCATATTGCAGGACGCGACAATTTGTCTTTTAGTCCTTTCCCTTTCAGGGGAAAGGTGCCGAAGGCGGATAGGGGTTAGGGGTTAATGATATAAACAAAAAGCCGCAGATCATAAATCTGCGGCTTTGTTCGGTTGTCATGCTGAGCTTGTGTTCATCGAAGATAATTTTTATTATCTATTGCATTAAGATCCCCGCCTGCGCGGGGATGACGACCCTTTCTTTAAAATTGAAACAAGATCAGCATGACGCATATTGGTGCATTAAGATCCCCTCCAGCGCGGGGAGGACGACCTTTTTTGTAAAACAAAAATTATCGTTTCTTACCAATATTCACACGGATATTCACTTCGAAATCGCCGTCGGTGTAACCACTGATGGCCGAAGTTGCCGTATTGTAATAAGCCATGAAATATAAGGTCGATTTGTAGTTCATGCCGAAACCAACGGTTGCATTTTGCGTGTTGTGGTACATGGCCATGACGTACAGTTTATCGTTGGCAAAATTTGCATTCAAACCGGCATCCCATAAATTTTCGTAATTTTTGATCCCCCTGAAAACACCTTTAGGCTCGAGACTGATGCCGTTGATACCCGATCCCAGCATGAACTTATAACTCACTGCTGAATAAAAGGTGGGTTTATCGGCAAAATTTAAATCGTCTTTTCTGAACACCGAACGCATGTTTGGAATGGCACCTTCTACGGTTAAGCCTTTCGAGGTGTAAGAGATCCCGAAATCGCCGTCTAGGTAATAACCCCGGTCGTTAAAACGGGCGATGGACGGATCGTTAATATCGCTGTTTCTTACACTGCTTAAATCGAGTTTATCCTGACTGGCGCCAAAAGAGATCCCGAAGTTTAGTTTCTGGTCCTCGCTGTTTAAGGGAAGGTGGTAGGCAAAAGTTCCTACGGCTTTGGTGCGCTGTATACCGCCCGATTTCTCGTTGTAGATGTTCACGCCCCAGCCCACTTTATTCACCTGTTGATCTAAAGTTACACTCTGGGTAATGGGTGCGCCGGGGATGTTAGACCATTGTTTACGGAAACTGCCGTTGATGTTAAAACCTTCGGTAATACCTGCCATGGATGGATTAACCAGGTAACGGTTCTGGAAATATTGTGCATTGAGCGGAAGGATCTGTGCCTTCGCGGTATTTAAAAATAATGTGCCGGCCGCAACTAGAAACGTTACGCGACGCATTTGCTTTATGTTTTTGATAATTGCTTTCATGTCTGTAATTAGTCTCTAATGATGTTGATAAAACCTTTGAATGTGCCGATGCCCTTACCGAGATCGATGATGTAGTAGTAGGTACCTTCACTTAAAGGGCTACCGTTTATCGTTCCATCCCAATCGTTGGCATAAGTTTGTTTAGTATATAAAACCCGCCCGGCCTTATCGAATATCTTCAGGGTATTATTTGGATAATAATCGATGTTTTTGACGATAAACTTATCATTATAACCATCGCCATTTGGCGTGACCACGGTACTGGCTTCTAATTTATAATCTTCGGTGACGCTTATCGAAATCGTTTGATCGCTTACACAACCACTGGCATTGGTTACCGTTACTTTATAGGTGCCGCTTTGTTTTGGCCGGACGGTTACCGCTGCCGCATTTTGTCCGCTGGTGATTTCAGGACCTGTCCAGCTGTATTGTGCGCCGCCCGTTGCCGTTAAAATCAGGGCATCGCCTTTAGAGATCGTAAGCCCTTTATTACTGCTGATGGACACTACCGGTAAAGCATTTACGGTTACGGTGGCTGTTCCGGTTTGCAGCTGACTGGCATAAGCATCGGCCACGCTCACCAGTGTATAGGTAAAGGTACCCGGTGTATTGGTCGGGGCGCTCACTGTAACGGTAGTTGAATTGGTGGTTATCGTACGGTTACTACCGCCATTTATCGTGTAAGTAAAGGTATAAGGCGCGGTACCTGCTGAGCCGGTAAAGGTAATGTTGGGAGAGGTGCCGAAGTTACATACTGAGGTTGTACCCGCAATGCTGGCTACCGGTAAAGGGCGTATCAGCACCGTTGCCGAACCCGTTTGTGCCTGGCTACAGTTTACATCGGCCACGCTAACTAAATTGTAAACAAATGTGCCTACCGTAGTCGTTGGTGCGGCCACTGTTGCCGTGTTTCCGGTTGAGCTAATCGTTTGGTTTGTGCCGCCATTAATGTTGTAGGTGAAGGTGTATGGTGCCGTTCCGTTTGCACCGGTAAAGGTAATATTTGGTGCGGCTGCTAAGTTCGGTACGGCAGTTGAACCCGAAATGCTGGCTGTTGCCAGGGTTCTCACCGTGATGGTTGCCGTTCCGCTTTGTGGCTGACCACAGTTTGCATCTTTAACGTTTACTAAGTTATAGGCAAAGGTACCCGCAACGTTAGCTGGGGCCGAAACCGTTACCGAAGCGCTTGTGCCTATAGTGCTTACTGTTTGATTTGTTCCGCCGTTAATGTTATAGGTAAAGGTATAAGGGGCAGTTCCGTTTGCGCCGGTAAAGGTGATGGTTTGGGCAGCGCCATTTAAACACACTGCAGCAGTACCTGTAACGGTTGCTGTAGCGGTTGAGCTAACCGTTAATTTGAAGGTTTTGGTGGTTTTATTTACCCCTCCAAAATCTGTCCCGCCGTTATCCATTACCGTAACGGTAATATTGGCTACACCACTTACATTGTTTTTTAAGTGATAAGTAATGGTGCCTTTGTCAGCGCCGTTTGCGGCTACCGTTAATACATCAAACAGGTTGGCGTTATCAGCACTAACCGAAAGTGTAGTGTTTTGTGCCGTTTCAGGACCAGCCGAAATTCCGGTTAAAGCCAGGCTTTGGTTGGCTGAGCTATAACAAACAGCCTGGTTGGCTACCGCATCGAGGGTAGGCGCACCATTGCCGAATAAATACCTCGTTTTAATCGGATAGTGATCGGTGGTGGTAGAGCTGTAATTGGTCACCAGGTTTTTAACGGCATCTAAAACCTCGGCTGAGGCCGGGATATAGTTGAGGTTAAGGCTTTTGGTGATGATGACGTTATCAATTACGGTATTAAATCCGGCTGTAGATTGTTTTCCTGCTAAACTTAAAGGTAAGGTAACCGGGAAATAATTAGCCACATCCTGGGTGAAATCTGAATAGGAAGTTCCGGTGCCTGGCATTGGTGCAATGGTTTTATCCGCATCCAGTACGTCGTTAAAATCGCCGAGAATAATTACCTTTTTACCGGCAAGGTTAGCGTCTAACCAGTCTTTCATTTGTTTATTGCCGCCTTTTCTGCGGTTGTAGGCATCAATCTGGTCGGCGGTGGTACCAGTGTTTGCTTTGGCATGGATCTCGACAAAATAAACCGTATCCAATTTATTGTTGATTTTCACCTGCGCCTGCATCAGGTAAGGGAAACGGCCCGACGACCAGTTTTTGTAAGGGGTGCCATCGGCACTGGTTGCCGGTATAGCAGGGTTATAAGTATCTCTTAAAATGTCTAAAGTTGAAATGGGTTTAATCAGATCGGTACGGTACATAAAAGCCAGTTTCTGCGCCAGCGGATAATCTGCATCGGCTTTATCATCGGCATAGGATCCGAACTCGCTGAATAAAACATTGTATCCGGCCGGTAAAACGGTGTTTCTAAACAACGTAGTATCTACCACCTCTGCGAAACCATAAATATCTGCATTTAGGTTGTTCACGATGGTTTTAACATTGGCGGCCTGCTGTACATCATTTGATGGATCCTGAGCCGGGCTGCCAAACCATTCGATGTTCCAGTTGACCACTTCTAAGGTATTGGCGATATCGAAAGTATTTCCGCTAAAGGCTACGGTTTTGTTTGCCGAGCCGGCAGTGGCAATGCTTACATTTCCGGTATAACTCGTATTCACCACCGTTGGCGAAAATTTAGCATAAACGGTTGGCGAAGTATTGTTGATATCGGCTTTGGGATAAGTAATGGTACTGCTGTAGGTTCCGGTACTGGTTTTAGATAAGGTAAAGTTAGCCGGAGCGGTTAAGGTTACATCGCCCGTCAAGTTACCTGCAGAGAAACCAAAGGTGCTGGCTGCTGAAGTGGTGTTGGCTGCCTGGAAACCAAAACTGACGCTAGACGGCGAAGTGCTGATATCAACTGCTGGTGGCGTGTTGGAATTGGTTACGGCGAAATCATCAACAGTCCAGCGGCTGGCCGATGAGGTGGTCGAATTATATACAATAGCCACATAAACTGGCGTTGCTTTATAGGCGGATAAATCTATATTATCCGATTTGGTCCATTTATCGGTACCCGTTTCAGGGAATTTACCATCTAAGCTGGTCCAGGTAGCCAGTGCAGGATTGCCTGAACCGGTATAATTTGTTGAGATTTTGAGTTGTAATTTATCTCCTGCGAAAGCAGATCTTGTCCAGAAAGATAAAATGGCATAGTTAAACGAAGAGATATTTAAAGCTGGTGAGATTAACCAATCCTCATTTAAAATATTACCACCTGAATAACCATTAATCTGCAGGGCATTTCCTGCGCTTGCCACACCTGTAGGGTCGGTCGCATCATGTCCGAAAGTAGTGGTACAGCCCCAGGTTTGTGCACCGGTTACGCTGTATTGATAAAAGCCATCGGATAAGGCTCCGCTACCCACCGTGGTACAGTTTTCGAAGTTGAAAGCCGTTTGGTTAGGATCAACCGCCGGACCGCTTAACGAAAGGGAAACCGAAGTTGCACCTGCACTGGCATGTAAAACAGCACCGGTTGAATTGCCCACCGCCGTTGGACTGAATTTTACATACACCGTTTGGTTGGTGGCCAAATCTGCCACACTATAACTTAATGTGGTAGAAAAGGTTACGTTATCTTTCGAGATAGCATAAGGTGCCGCTGTGGTTAAGGTAGTGGCATTGGTTAAGTTACCGGCAGATAAGACATAAGTTTTAGCTGCTGAAGTGGTGTTGATGGCCTGATTGCTGAAGGCTAAAGTTTTTGGCGTGACCACCAAATAAGGACCAGACATTGAAGCGGGTTCGGTTACCGAAGTGTTTTGCGGATTTGGAGCCCTCAATACAAAATCCAACGAATTCTCATCGCTATCATATCCATTACCGGCAAACTCTTCTGTACCGCCAATGCCCATAGTGGTGGCATCAGAGGTTGAACTCGCTTTCCTTTCTATTGATGAAGTATTGGTTGTAGCGGGGGCAGGGGCAGTACCCTCAAAACCATTTGCTGTTCCGAAACCAACTTTATCAATAATATTTGCACTAACCGGGTTAGCGCCGGTTTGAGGGGTAACCGAATTGCTTAACAATACTTTTCCTGCTGTACCCGATAAATTAAGTGTACCAATCTTATCAGGCGTTGGTAAATCCAATGTACCACCTGTACCTGCAGACTGTTGGATGAGGTAAAAACCTTTTGGCGCAATAGAACCTGATAAGGTGGTGGCTGTCCAGCTGCCAGTACCTGTAGCACTTGCATATTGCACGCTCCAGCCTGTTAAATCGACAGCACTAAGTGTTGGGTTGTATAATTCGATAAAGTCGTTTTTATAGGTAGCGCCGGTATTACCACCACCGCCATAAACTTCAGAAATGACCACATGGTTGGCACCAGTTGGTTCTTTTACGGTACTGTTTTGAGGATTTGGGGCAGTAACTACAAAATCGTTAAGGTTGTTATCGGTATCGTAACCGTTTCCATTAAACTCTTCTGCACCACCCAGGGCTAAAGTAGCCGCGGTTGAAGTTGCACTGGCTTTACGTTCGATTGAAGTGGTATTGGAAATTACCGGTGTAGGTGCGGTTTCAAAACCTGTGGCCGTTGGACCAAAGCCTACTTTATCGATAACCACAGCCGTGGCCGGGTTAGCGCCGGTTAAAAGCACATTTGAGCTGCTCAAAATTACTTTTCCGGTGGTACCCGAAAGGGCTAAAATTCCGGTGGCATCAGGTGTAGGTAAATTAACCGTTCCGCCTGCTCCAACAGCTTCCTGAACCAGATAGAAACTTTTAGCCGGTATACTGCCGGTTAAATCTGTTTTGGCCCAGGCTCCGGTTCCGGCAGCATTTAAATACTGTACACTCCAGCCGGTTAAATCAACCGCTGTGTTACCCGGGTTATATAATTCGATAAAGTCGTTTTTGTAAGTTGCCCCCGTGTTTCCGCCACCGCCATATACTTCTGATATGACAATATGCGTTGGCGCTGCAGGTGGTGTTGTACCTACACCTGCGGTAGTGATGTTCTGTGTGGCTGCACCAGTGCTCGAGATACTGATATTACCCGATACTGGTGAAGCTGTTGTTGGGCTAAATCGTACCGAAACCGTTTTGCTTGTGGCCAGCTCAGCCGCCGTATACACTAAGGAAATATTATAGGTAACATTATCTTTCGAAAGATAAAAAGGTGCTGTTGTGGTAATATTCACCACATCGGTTAAGCCTGTTGCGGATAGGGTAAAGCTTTGTGCTGTAGAATTGGTGCCTGTATTTTGCGAGCCAAAATCGAAAGCCGTTTGGTTTAGTGTTAAAATGGTTGATAAGCCGTTTCCACTTACCGCAACATTAACAGGGGTAGCGCCAGTGCTGCTATGGGTAACATTACCGCTGGCATTGCCGGCAGCTGTTGGACTGAAACGCACATATACCAATGGTGATGTGGCAACTTCGCCTGTAGTATAGCTGATGGAACTGCTGAAGGTAGTATTGTCTTTTGAAACAAAGAAAGGTGCTGTCGCATTTACTGAAACACCTGCCGTTAAATTGGCTCCACCCAAGGTGTAACTTTGTGCGGTAGAATTTGAATTGATGTTCTGATCGCCAAAAACCAATGTTGTATTTGACGCTGATATCACTGGTGTAGCGCTAACACTGCCTTTTGGCGTGATACTAAAATCGTCGATCGTGTAAATACCATCGCTTCCTAAATCGTCAGTATCTGTCCAGCGGATATAAAGCGTGGCTCCATTTGCCCAGCTAATTGCAGTGATGCTTGCTGAAATAGCGGTTTGATTTGCTGCTAAGTTGCCGTCAATGCCAGCTGCGGCGGTAGTTGTGGTTAACTTTTCGTTAAGGTCCATGCCGCTAAGCGGTAGCCAGGTGGCTGCTGCATCGGCAATACTGGTGGCATTAAAACTGTATTCGAAATTTAGTTTTTCGTTAACGGTGGCGGTTGAACCGGTTCTCCACTGTTCCATCACACCCGATAAATCGATTGAAGTTACGGTTGCACCAGTATTATTCTGGAATCCGGCACCAAATCTTGGTACCAGGGCACCAGAGGCCAGGCTTCCTAAAGAACGGTCGGCCGCTCCAGCTGTTCCTGCGTTGTAGGCAGCGCCAGCATTCGATGAAGTGCTGTAAACGGCTAAGGTTAAGGCCGAACCAACGGCAGCAGCGCTTGTGCCACTGGCTTTAACGGCGCTCCACCCGGCAACTAATGAAGTCCCGGTTGCGGTCATGCCGTCAAAATTCTCTGATTTAGCCGTATTGATTGCCGTTAATGAAACCTGGGCAAATAAATAATTAGAGAAAACCAGAAAAAATAAAATGAGAAGTAAAGGTCTTTTCATATAATAAGTTTTGTTTACAACAAATGTATATGCAAATGCCTAATTATCAGATTAACTTAATGTTAATTCGGTGAAATGTGGAAAAATAAATATAATATAAGGTAATTTTTCGTTTATGCAGACGTTACTGTGCTTTTTTGGGAAAGTTTTTTGCAGAAAAAGGAGTTGATGTGATGAATTTTAGCAACGAGTTCGTCATTGCGAGAAGGCTTTTTCAGCCGACGAAGCAATCTTGTAAATGGCGTTAATGCTTGGTCTAGGTTTAGCCCTAATCTAGGGCTTGCCCCAGGCTCGGGCTTGCCCCAGGCTCGGGCTTGCCTCGGTTACCGATGTAAAATCGGTACAGGTCCACCGCCGCCGAAGGGGCTCTTTCTTTATCCTTGATGATAAAGAAACAAACAATCAAGGCTTGCATCCTTTCTTGAACTAAGCTATCGAAATTCTTATTGCGGCAATATGGAGGCCCCGATGAAGAATCGGGACTGTATATTGCCTTGGGCTGTGGGGTGTTGAGGGGTTTATGCAAGAATTTCAATGCTTATTTCTGCAAAAATCTGCCAGGCCGGATAGCAAGGTGCATATTGCAGGGTGCAGTAATTTGTCTTTTAGTCCTTTCCCTTTCAGGGGAAAGGTGCCGAAGGCGGATAGGGGGATAAGACGCTCGCTATAATACGGTCGTCATTCCCGCGCAGGCGGGAACCTTAAAGCTATGGGTGGGAGCTCCCCTCCTTATTTTCAAGGAGGGGCTGGGGGTGGTTATAAGCTACAGCACGGTCGTCATTCCCGCGCAGGTGAGAACCACAAAGTGCTCAGCGAAGCTAATCTTATGCATTTGCTATTCTTTGCCCCAGGCTCGGGCTTGCCTCGGCTACCGATGAAAAATCGGTACAGGTCCACCGCCGCCGAAGGGGCTCTTTCTTTATCCTTGATGATAAAGAAACAAACAATCAAGGCCGGGATCTGATGTAGGATAAATTCGTCAAAGCTTTATTGGTCGCCAGCACAAGTTCCGACGAAGGGTCGGAAAGGGCGTGCTGCCTCGGGGCAGTAGTATGTTGAAAGGAGGTGCAAAAGCTTTAACGTTTTCTCCTTCCATCATATCCGAGGCCGGATGGCAGGGTGCAGATAGCGTGGAGCATAAACCCGCATGAGTAGAATTTAGGGGCAGTTATAATACCATCGTCATTCCCGCGCAGGCGGCAACCTTAAAGCTATGGGTGGGAGCTCCCCTCCTTATTTTCAAGGAGGGGCTGGGGGTGGTTATAAGCTACAACAACACGGTCGTCATTCCCGCGCAGGTGAGAACCACGAAGTGCTCAGAGAAGCTAATCTTATGCATTTGCTATTCTTTGCCCCAGGCTCGGGCTTGCCTCGGCTCACCGCCGCCGAAGGGGCTCTTACTTTTGGCTTGGCCCAAAAGTAACAAAAGCCCAAGGCTTGCATCCTTTCTTGAACTAAGCTATCAAAATTCTTATTGCGGCAATATGGAGGCCCCGATGAAAAATCGGGACTGTATATTGCCTTGGGCTATGGGGTGTTGAAAGTTTTATGCAGGAATTTCAATGCTTATTTCTGCGAAAATCTGCCAGGCCGGATAGCAGGGTGCAGATAGCGTGGCGTATAGACCAGGCATCAATAGAATTTAGGGGGCAGGGGGTAGTGATAATATGGTCGTCATTCCCTCGTTTGATAAAACACCCTTTGTTACTAAGCCTGATTGAAACGGAAAGCCCGCATCTCGATTTTTATCGGGGAGGACTTGAAGTGTAAAGGAGGGCTGGAGGCCGCCACAGGGAACTGAAACCGTCACTTCCAAAAAAAAATCAATCTAACAATCCTCGTAAAATAGGCGGTCTGGCTTATACGACAAGAGCTTACAAATACTCCTCAATATTCCCCTTACCCTCACGGATTACTTCGAACTCGCCCGTGGTGCAATCAATCACGGTAGAGGCTTCGTTATCGCCGTAACCACCGTCGATTACCAGGTCGACCAGGTCTTCGTATTTTTCATGAATCAACTCGGGATCGGTTGAATATTCAATTACATCATCATCATCCTTTATGGAAGTAGATAGGATAGGATTGCCCAGTTCTTTTACAATACAGCGTGCAATATTGTTGTCGGGCACACGGATACCGACCGTTTTTTTGTTGGAACTGAGTAACTTGGGTACATTATTATTGGCGTTAAAGATAAAGGTAAATGGCCCGGGTAAAGCTTTTTTTAACACCCTGAAGGTGGTATTGTCAATTGGCTTGATATAATCGGAAATGTGCTTTAAATCGTGACAGATGAAAGAAAAGTTGGCCTTTTCGGGTTTGATGCCACGTAAACGGCAGATTTTTTCGATCGCTTTCGGATTGGTGATATCGCAGCCCAAACCGTAAATGGTATCGGTTGGATAGATAATTAAACCACCTTTCTTCAACACTTCAACAACTTGTTCAATGGCTCTTTCGTTCGGGTTCTCTGGATATATCTTAATAAGCATAGCGTAAAAATAACAAATTAATGGTGTCAGTTGTTTAATAATCCTAATCTTTGTACTAACAAAACATACGCTAATCTATTATTATGAGAAAAGCTTTCGTCGCGATTGCCGCATTTTTAATCGCCCTAACCATTATGCTGGGCTTGTATCATCCCTTTTTATGGTGGACATTCATTTTTACTGGTCCTTTTGTTATTCTGGGTATTTACGATTTATACCAGCCCAAGCATAGTATTGTCAGGAACTATCCGGTTTTTGGCCGTTTGAGGTATTTTATGGAAGAACTGCGGCCGAAAGTGTATCAATATTTTGTAGAGAGCGATACCAACGGTACACCTTACAGCAGGTTAAACCGCTCGCTCATTTATCAGCGTGCTAAAAAAGATAACGATACCATTCCATTCGGTACGCAGTTAAATGTTTACGATAATGGTTACGAATGGTTAAGTCATAGCATTGCTGCGATTTCTCACCACGAATTAAATTTAGATCCACGTGTTATTGTTGGCGGACCAGATTGTAAAAAACCTTACTCTGCCAGTATTTATAATATTTCGGCCATGAGCTTTGGCTCATTAAGTCAGAATGCTATTCTGGCTTTAAATGGTGGTGCTAAAATGGGCAACTTTGCACATAACACGGGAGAAGGTGGAATCAGCGATTATCACCGTCAGCCAGGTGGCGATTTAATCTGGCAGATTGGTACCGGTTATTTCGGTTGCCGTAATGCCGATGGCACCTTTAATTACGATGCTTATGCTGAGCGGGCCAAAACCGATCAGGTGAAAATGATCGAGATTAAACTCTCTCAAGGGGCTAAACCAGGTCATGGTGGTATGTTACCCGCTAAAAAGGTTACACCAGAAGTGGCCAGGATCCGTTTAGTGCCCGAAGGTAAAGATGTATTGTCGCCGCCTGCACACTCGGCTTTTAATACCCCTATTGGTTTATTGGAGTTTGTGAAGAAACTCCGCGATTTATCGGATGGTAAACCCGTAGGCTTTAAACTTTGTATCGGTCGTAAAAGTGAATTTTATGCCATTTGTAAAGCCATGGTCGAAACTGGTATTTATCCTGATTTTATTACCGTTGATGGTGGCGAAGGTGGAACAGGTGCGGCACCTCAGGAGTTTTCGAATTCGGTAGGGATGCCGCTGCGCGAAGGTGTAGCTTTTGTATATGATGTTTTAAATGGTTTCGACCTGAAAAAACACATTAAAATTATTGCTTCGGGTAAAGTGGCAACGGGCTTCGATCTGGTAAAAAATATAGCCCTTGGTGCCGATATGTGTAATGCTGCCCGCGGAATGATGTTCGCTTTAGGCTGTATCCAGGCTTTGGAGTGTAATAGCAATACTTGTCCGACTGGAGTGGCTACACAGGATCAGAGTTTAATGAAAGGCCTTGTGGTAGAAGATAAAACCGTTCGGGTAAAAAACTTCCATAACCTAACCGTAGCCAGCGCGGTAGAATTATTAGGTGCTGCGGGTTTAAGGGAAACGCATCAGTTAAGCAGGGCATACATCAACAGGCGCGTAAGTCCGAGTGTAATGCAGAGTTATTTAGAGAGTTTTCCATACATCCCGGCAGGTAGTTTGTTAAAAACCCCTTATCCAACGCGTTACGAATTGGGCATGGCACTCAGTACTTCGGCTAGTTTTGCACCTACAGATTATAAGGTTTCGGCGGTAGATTATGCACATGCTAATCCGTACGGGGATAGTATGCATGATGATGGGCGATAAGGATGAATCCGAAGTGTAAAAGGGGCTAAGCGTAGGCAGAACTTCGGAAGTCTAGCGTATGGCAACCCATTGGTTTTTTGGAAAGGTAGGGCAGTAATGCTTGGGTTTGTTCAGTCCTGCTTTTTGCTTCTGCCGATGAAAAATCGGCATCCGCGTCAATCAGGTTTAGGTGGCCAGAGCAGAAGAAATATTAAGGGTTTAATCACCAAACGTTCCTAACGGAACGAAAACACCAATTGGCAATTGGCGTTTCTACCCATGAGGCGTCCCCATGGGACGATGTAATTAATTTAAATCTAAATAACGATGTTCCTAAACCGTGATTTATGATTTTAAATCATTTCCACTCTCGTCTGGGAACGTTCGGAATAAAAAAAATATAATGTTTTAGATTAATCAGTTAAAATGAAAATTGAGCATTTAAAGCCTTTTAACGGACAACATTGCGAAACCACGGCAACGGGAACCTTATTGCTGCAACTGGGGATTGAACTTTCCGAACCCATGCTTTTTGGACTTGGTGAAGGGCTTGGGTTTATCTATTGGAATATGAAAATAATGGATTTTCCATTTATAGGAGGGAGAATAAAAACCGATCTGCTGACACAAAATATTGCTGAAAATTTAAATCTCGAATTAACTGTTGAGGAAACTTCTTCAAAACAAAAAGCCTGGGATAACGTAAAGCAGCTTCTCGATAATGGGCAGGTTGTAGGACTGAAATTGGATTGCTACCATTTAGAATATTTTTCGAACCCATTTCATTTTGCAGGCCACTATGCTGCAATTTATGGCTATGACCATGAAAATGCTTTTTTAGTAGATACAATACAGCAAGGCGGGGAGGTAAAAACTTCTTTAGAAAGTTTAACCTTGGCGAGGGCTGAAAAAGGACCTATGGCTTCGAAAAACCTGTTTTATACGCTCAAACAGACTAGCAAAAGGAGTAATCCAGATCTAAAAAAGATCATACCGATAGCGATTAAAAATAATGCCATCGAATACCTGAACCCACCCATTACGAATATTGCCTATAAAGGGATTTTGAAAACAAGTGCTGAAATTGTGAAATGGTTTAAAAAGAGTAAAAACATTGAGCATGAATTTAAACTATCTGCCATGATTATGGAAAAAGCAGGAACAGGTGGCGCATTATTCAGGAATTTGTATCGTGATTTCTTAAAAGAAAGTTATGAATTGCTGGAGCTTGATAAGCTAAAAACCGGATGGGAGGCATTTACAGAAATTGCAACACTTTGGACGACTGTGTCACAGCTGTTCGAAAAGGTAAGTGAAACAAAAGAGTTTAAATACATTGAACAAGCATCCAATATCCTGAAAACTATCTCGGAAAAAGAAAAAAAGACAATGGAGGTGTTGGCCACCATATAGTTATGCAGCTAACAACAGATTAAATATGCCAAAAAACAAATCTCAAACTTTAATGCAGAAATTTTTAAGCAAAAAAGAAGTTAAGTTTCATTTAAAAGCTTGACTTCTTTGGTTTTGAGTTATTTTTTGGAAAGGTAGGGCAGTAGTGCTTAGGTTTGTTCAGTCCTGCTTTTTGCTTCTGCCGTTCAAAAATCGACATCCGCGTCAATCAGGTTTAGGTGGACAGAGCTGAAGAAATATTAAAGGGTTTAATCACCAAACGTTCCTAACGAAACGAAAACACCAATTGGCAATTGGTGTTTCTATCCATGAGGCGTCCCCATGGGACGATGTAAAAAAAATCGATTGATGCGTACTCATTGGATCGTCATCCAGAGTTTAGCTCAGGATCTTTATAGCAAGATAGATACTGACCTGTAGCAAAGCGGAAAGCTACGCAGTAAAACAAGTTCAGTATGACGTAAAAAAAGAAGTCAAGTTTTCAAAACTTGACTTCTTTGATAAAAGATTTGTTTTCCCTAAACCCTAAACCCTAAACCCTAAACCTTCCTAAAACTCTGCGTTTTTCGGGAATCTTGGGAAAGCGATTACATCACGAATGTTGGTCATTCCGGTTACGAACAATACTAAACGTTCAAAACCTAAACCAAAACCCGAGTGTGGGGCCGATCCAAAACGGCGGGTATCTAAATACCACCAAAGTTCGTCTTGCGGAATATTTAAATCTTCCATGCGTTTAGTTAAGCGGTCTAAACGTTCTTCACGTTGCGATCCGCCAATCATTTCGCCAATACCCGGGAATAAGATATCCATCGCAGCAACCGTTTGTCTGCCTTCAGCATCCGGCTCATTCTGGCGCATGTAGAACGATTTAATATCAGCAGGATAATCCGTTAAGATTACAGGTTTTTTAAAGTGTTTTTCTACCAGGTAACGTTCGTGCTCACTTTGTAAATCGGCACCCCATTCGTCAATTAGGTATTTAAACTGTTTCTTCTGGTTGGGTTTAGAAGATTTTAAAATCCTGATCGCCTCTGTATAGGTTAAGCGCTCAAATTCGTTGGCTAAACAGAAATCCAATTTCTCTAACAAGCTAAATTCGCTGCGTTCGTTCTGTGGTTTTTGTTTATCTTCTTCCGCTAAACGGGTATTTAAGAATTCTAATTCATCTTTGCAGTGGTCTAAAGCATATTTAATCACATACTTCATCATGTCTTCTGCCAGCTGCATGTTATCTTCTAAATCTGCAAAGGCCACTTCTGGTTCAATCATCCAGAATTCGGCCAGGTGGCGTGTGGTATTCGAGTTTTCTGCCCTAAAGGTAGGACCGAAAGTATAAATTTGTCCGAAAGCCATTGCTGCTAACTCACCTTCCAACTGTCCCGATACGGTTAAGTTGGTTGCGCGGGCGAAGAAATCCTGTGAGAAATCTACTTTACCATCTTCACTGCGTGGGGTATTGTCGAAATCTAAAGTGGTTACTTTAAACATCTCACCGGCACCTTCTGCATCACTTGCGGTAATTACAGGCGTGTGCATGTACACAAAACCACGTTCGTTATAGAATTGGTGAATGGCAAAAGCCAAAGCATGACGCACTTTAAAAACGGCATTAAAGGTATTGGTACGGAAACGCAAATGCGCGATCTCGCGTAAAAACTCCAAACTGTGTTTTTTGGGTTGCAACGGAAACTTTTCCGGATCACTGTCACCTAAAATTTCTACACTTGTGGCTTTAATTTCAACAGATTGACCTTTACCAAGCGATTCGATTAATTTACCAGTTGCAGAAATGGCCGCACCAGTTGTTATTCTTTTTAACAGCTCATCAGGTAAATTATTAAAATCGATCACAACCTGGATATTGCTCATGCAAGACCCGTCATTTAATGCAATAAACTGATTATTACGGAAAGTTCTTACCCATCCCATAACCGTTACTTCTGTGTCAAATGCTGTCGACTTTAATAAATCTTTAATTTGCTGTCTCTTAATCATATTGTTATTTGTAAAAGGCGCAAATTTAGAAAAAAAAACTTTATCAGTTGACAGTTTTCGGCTTTCAGTTGACAGTTTTTTAGCAAAATCATATCAGTAACCAATATTACAAGGGAGAAATGCCAACTGATAATTGATAACTGCCTACTGCCTACTGCCAACTACCAACTACCAACTGCAAATTGAAGGCTGGAAATTGCCTACTGCTGTTGTTGCTGTTGTTGCTGAATGGCTTCCATATATTGTTGATAGCTGTTTTTCGATCTGGCGGTGCTTATCGTTCCTGAAGGTTTGGGGTAGTTTACTTCTTTTGGCTGGAAGTAGGTTTCGTTATCGTTAAAATCTTCATCGTTATAACCTACAGATACGTTAACTTCCATGATATGCTCGAAACCACCTTTGTAAACACCTTTTACCGGCGAACAATCGGTAAAGTTACGGCCTACGGCCAGTCGCACATGGTTTTCGTTGGCAATACAGTTATTGGTCGGATCTAAACCCAGCCAGCCGTACTCGGGTAAATAGGCTTCGGCCCAGGCGTGCGTTGCACCTTCGCCGCGCATACCATCTCGGTTGGGGCAAATGTAACCGCTTACATATCTCGCCGGGATGCCGGTTAAGCGTAACATGGCCGTTAATATATGCGCGAAATCCTGGCAAACTCCTGCTTTAAGGTTTAAAATTTCATCAATAGTGGTATCAACCGCCGTTACGCCTTTAATGTATTCGAAATTATTGAACACATGGGCACAATATTTTATCGCGGTTTGATAGGGGGTGTCTTCGGTATTCCTGATCGTCAAAGCCGTTTCCTTTAACTGGGTAATGCCCTCAAAACTTTCCTGCCTTAAATAATCGATATAGGGCACTTCAAATTTTAAGGCGTTTAAACTGTTCCATTGCTCACTACTAAACATATCATCCTGCGGTAAGGGTTTTGCAAAGGTTTCTACACTTACCTTGGAGAAGATTTTCAATTGTGTATGGGGCTCAGTTTGAGTAAAAGTACCAATCTCATTGCCGTAATAATCGATAAAAATTTCAATTTCAGGACTTCCGGAGATATTCAGGTCGTGTTTAACCACTTTCTGGAAATCATCTTTAATCGGAAATAAAATAATCTGATTCGCACTATCGCGAACCGGCAATTCATATTTGTAGTTGGTGATATGTTTGATTTTGAAAATGGGCATAAGGCTTTTTATATGTTACTGCAGATTTAAAAATTAATTAAAGGATCGTCTCTGTCTTTATCGGTGGTTAAAAAAATACTTTTTATGAATTTGCGAAATAATATTCATTTAACAGGTTTCCAATCCCGAAAAGTTCGGCCCTGATCTCTGTAAGGTAAAGATGTAATTGCTCTTCGTTCATGGTGTTAACCGAACTATAGGTAATCATGCTTTTTAAACGCCCTATTTTAAAAGAGAGGTTGTTGTAATGTTCGATATTACTTTCGCTTTTTAACCGGTTAAAATACCGTTCAATATTATTCATGGCATACAGTGCCGACCTTGGAAAATCATTGTTCAGCATGGCTAGCTCGATGATGTTTTTGGCGTCGAAACCCTGCCGGTAGGTTTTTAAATAGAGCTCATAACCGCCTAAGGATAATAGTAAATGTTTCCAGTAGGATATATCGGTCAGCAAATCTGGATTGCTGCTGATCGAGCTGAATTTAATATCGAGAATATCAACCGATTGTATACTTCTCTCGAGGTGTTTGCCAATATTCATGAAACTTCTGCTTTCTCCGCGTTCCATTACACTGTCGGCGGTTCCGTTATATAACATCACCTGTTTAATCAAAACGTCTAAAGCAGTAACCGGATCATCTTTTTGTACATACCACAGTAATTTTTCGTCCTTAACGGTGTGGTAATATTCGTTTAAACATTGCCATAAATCTTTAGGGATGTGTTCCTGAACGCTCCGTGCATTTTCTCGCGCCAGCGTAACGATGTTTAAAATCGAATTTGGATTTTCACGGTTTAACAAGAGGTATTCGATCACTGCCCGGCTATCGTGCTGGATATTCAGTAATTCATTTTCATCATCTGAAGAAAAAATCCTGATTACAGGCTTCCAGGTGAATTCCTGTATGGTATCTTGTGAGGAAGCGTAATTTATTTTTAACATGCGCAGCATACCGTCGCTGCGCTCAACATATCTGCTTAGCCAATATAAGCTTGATGCAACTCTACTTAACATATTCTGTATTCTAAGAAGTTAAAACCCATGTATCTTTACTGCCACCACCCTGCGAGCTGTTTACGACCAGCGAACCTTCTTTTAAGGCTACCCTGGTTAAACCACCTGGCACAATTGAAATGCCGTCTGGTCCGTTTAAGGCGAATGGGCGAAGATCGATTCTGCGTGGCGCCAGTTTTCCATTAATAAAACACGGGGCAGAAGACAAGCTGATGGTGGGTTGGGCGATAAAGTTGCGTGGATCTTTCAGGATCTCAATTTTGTATGCTTCAGTTTCCTGTTCGCCGGCAGCGTGTCCCATTAACATCCCGTATCCACCACTTCCGTTGGTTTTTTTAATCACCATGGTATTAATGTTTGCAAAAACATAATCGAGCTCATCTTTATTGCTGAGCTGGTAGGTGGGTACATTTTTTAATATAGGTTCTTCATTCAGGTAGTACCTGATCATATCCGGTACATAGGTGTAAACCGCCTTGTCGTCGGCTACGCCATTGCCTACTGCATTAATAATGGCTACATTTCCTTTGCGATAGGCACCCATCAGGCCTGCTACGCCGAGTACGCTGTTTGGGTTAAAAACCAGCGGATCCAGATAGTCGTCGTCTACACGGCGATAAATCACATCCACCTGTTGCAGGCCTGTAGTGGTTTTCATAAATACCTTATGGTCTTTAACCACCAAATCTCGTCCTTCTACCAATTCTACGCCCATTAGACGGGCCAGGGTAGTATGTTCGTAATAGGCAGAGTTATACATGCCCGGGCTTAACAGTACAATGGTTGGATTCGAAACGGCCCTCGGAGAGAGGCTCATTAAATTTTTATATAATATGGCCGGGTATTCGGTTACACTTCTTACACCACATTGGGGAATAAGGTCGGGGAATAGTCTTTTGGTAATTTCCCTGTTTTCGAGCATATAGCTTACGCCTGATGGTGTCCGAAGATTATCTTCCAGTACATAAAATGTTCCGTCGTGATCTCTGATCAGGTCTATGCCGGCGATATGGATATAGATATCGTGTAATACATTTACATTGTGCATCTCTCTTAAAAAATGCGGACAAGAATAAATTACATTTATAGGAACAATCTGGTCTTTTAAAATAAATTGATTGCTGTAAATGTCTTTCAAGAAAAGATTCAGCGCTTTTAGCCGTTGTTTTATCCCTTTTTCTATAAAAGACCACTCTGTTGAAGTGATAATTCTCGGGATAATATCAAAAGGAAAGATTTTTTCGATGCCCTCGCCGCTATCATACACGGTAAAGGTAATACCTTGACTCATAAATAGCGTTTTGGCGAGTTCTTCCTTTTTGTTTAGGTTTTCGAGCGACTCTTTAGAGAAATTGCTGATGAAATTTGCATAGTGATTTCTGTAATTGTCACCATTTAGGAACATTTCATCGTAAGTTTTGGGATGATTAAAGTAATTTTTTATAAAATCTTTTATCATTTTGCTTAAATATTTCCTTAAATTATGATTTTGTAAGTAAAAAACTAATGTTTTTATATAAAAATTTAATTTTAATATGATTTTTATCTATTTGTGATTGTTTTTTTAATCTGAATTTTAGTGTTTTATGTGTTTTTTGTTAAAAATTTTAATTTTTTTAATAAAAATACTTGCTAATACGGATAAAGTTTGTACTTTTGTAATGCTCGTTAATTATTATTATATATTTGGTTTAAAAAAAGCGCTGGTAACGGCGCTTTTTTTATAAAAATTTCAAGACTTATTCATAATCAACATAAACCAAACACCCTAAACCAAGAAAGCTCCGGTAAACCCGGAGCTTTTCTTTTTATAGGCGGTTTAATGCGTTGCATTTTGCTGGCATCGGCAAATTCCAAAGAAGAGTCGTCATTGCTGTGACGACTCCTTGCGGGCTTGAAGTACCGGAAAATGAAAATCAGTGAATAAAAAAAAAGCTACCCAGATTTTAATCAGGATAGCTTTCAATATATGTTTTGTTGTTGTTATTCTTCTGAATAGGTGATTTTATTCACGTGTTTATCAATTTCCCATCTTCCTGTACCTTCTTCGCCAATCACTTCGAATAATTCTAATGCTCTGCGTGCTTTGTATTCTTCTTCGCGTTGCTCTTTCAGGAACCAGTTTAAAAATTCCATGGTTACAAAATCCTGTTCTTTATGGCATTTAGAAGCCAGATTTTTAAAACTTTGGGTAATGGCAATTTCTGCTTCTAAAGCATCTTCGAAAACTTCTCTAAATCCGGCGAAGTCGGTTTTGATGCCTGAAACTTCCGGAGATATTGCGTTTCCACCCATATCCAAAACGTATTTGAACAATTTTAACTGGTGTACTCTTTCTTCTTCAGATTGCTTTAAGAAATAATCTGCTGAAAAATCGAATCCATTTTGGTCACACCATGATGACATTGATAAATATAGTGATGAAGAGTGAGCTTCTTTTTTGATCTGCTGATTTAATAATGTTTCGATATCCTGTGATATTAAACATTTAATGCGCATTAAGTCTTTCATAATTTTCTTTGCTTAACTAATGATACAAAGATAACATCAAATTAAGCAGATTGTGTGATTTATTTGCTATATGAAATTAGTCTAAATTGCTGATAATTAGTTATTTGTAATCAGTTTAAATAAGGCGGGATGATATAATAAGTATGATAGAAAATGGCAGTATAACGCGAAACGGATACTGGCTGAGACTCAGCAGGATAATGCTCAGTTTTCAGGTGACGATTTTCAGTTTGCAGTTACTACATGAATCAGTCTGGCGTTTGGAGTAGGGCGTTTGACAGTAATTAACCGGTTTAACAGTTAACCATTTATTCTGATCATTAAGAAGTTAAACGCATTAAGGTTTGGGAATTGCTATAAATAATATAGCTATAAATATGAAATGTTAAGTAATTAATCGTTTGTTGTCGGTTAACCAATTTGAACAGTTAACCATTAACCCATACCACGATCATTAAGAAGTTAAGGGCATTAAGGTTTGGGAATTGATATAAATAATATGGCTATAACTATGAAATGTTAAATAATTAATCGTTCGTTGTCAGTTAACCGATTTGAACAGTTAACCGATTAACCCCAAATGACCAGTTGCAATTGAGAATGAACTCTTTTTTACCATTAAGGAGTTAAGATCATTAAGGTTTTAGTAGCTTTTAAAACAATCTAGGTGTCACATCTTCCATCTTACATCAAACATTTTCCGTCATTAATAAACCAATCTGTATAGACAGTCGCTAATAATGTGGTTAAGTTTGAACATGGTAAAGGTACCTTGCAGTAAATCTTTTAAAGCAATGATTTCTAAAGCACTTAATAGGTAAATGTGTTCGCAGCCATTAAAGGTAACCAATTCGAAATCGGCTTTGTGGGTATTTAAAAGCAAAGCTTCGATATCGATCTGTTCTACAACCGCTTTTAATTTTTGAAGAGACAGGCAGTTATAGCGCGCAAATTTACCGCCAAAATCTACATAAAAGCAGTTTAATTTATCTGATTGATAAACAGAACCATGGGTATTTGAGAATACGTTAACCAGTTCATTAATATCGATACACGCTTTTTCCATCGGTTACAAAAATTGGCATTATTTAGATTAAATACAAATAAAAACGAAAATAAATTTGAGAAGCGTTTAGTAAGGGAGCGTATGACGTTGTAAAGCTATAGCAGTGAGAGGTAATTATTTGATCTTAAAAACCATATGGTGATACCATCCACCCATAAATTGTTTTTCGTTTTGAATAACGAAGCCCATTTTCTCGTAAAGCTTTAATGCATTGTCGTTATTTTGTTCTACCAATAAAGCAATAGTATGGTGACCGAGTTTTTTAGCCCAATCAATACCAGCCCTGATCAATTGTTTGCCAATTCCTTTTCCCTGTACCTTCGAATTAACGCTGATACTGTCAAGATAAAACTCACCGCTTTCAGTTTCGTTATCCTGGTTGTTGTGATTAACCCGGTGATGTTTGGCCCGGTAGGTTAGAAATGGCTGGCGAAGTTCGAAGAGTTTACTGCCGTCGTAAGCATTTATAGCGCCCAGCACTTTGCCTTCATCTTCAAAAACTAAAGTGTTTTCATAACTGTATTGATTACCCTGCTGCTGAAAGAAGTGTTTAAAAATCTCGTTAATAATTGCTATATCATTGGTATGGGTTAATTTATTCGCCAGCTTACCCATGGCCTGAATAATCAGCGGTACAACTTCTTCCACATCGGTGGGCAGGGCTGGTCTGATCATTTAGATGTCGCTGAGCTTAAAAGTTTCTGCAACGCGTATTCCTTTTTCTGTTCGCTGTAAAGTGCAGCATTCGTTAATTGGATCGTGCTCCAGGTATAATATATAGTTGTTGTTTACGGCTTCTTCCAAAAAGGCCTGTTTTTCTGTCAAGGTTTTTAAGGGGAACATATCATAGGCCATGACGTAGGGTAGGGGAAGATGACCTACTGAAGGTAAAAGATCGGCCATGTACACAATAGTCCTGCCTTTGTAGCTGATTTTAGGCAACATCATGGCATCGGTGTGGCCATAAGCAAAACTGATGTTGATATTTTTCTGCCATTCGATATTTTCTTTTTCTTCTATAAACTTTAGCTGTCCGCTTTCCTGAATCGGAAGGATATTTTCTTTTAAGAAAGAAGCTTTTTCCCTTGCATTGGGTTCTACTGCCCATTGCCAGTGTTTTTCGTTGCTCCAATAGTGTGCGTTTTTAAAAGCAGGAATCAGTTTGTCATTTTCCCTAACGATTGCTCCACCCACGTGGTCGAAATGCAGGTGCGTGAGAAATACATCGGTAATATCAGTTGTGCTGAAACCCAAATGTGCCAGCGATTTCTCCATCGAATCGTTGCCATGCAGGTAATAATGGCTGAAAAACTTTTCATCCTGTTTATTTCCTATCCCGGTATCAACCAAAATCAACTGGTTTCCTTCTTCAATTAAAAGGCAGCGCATCGCCCAGGTACAAAGATTGTTCGCATCGGCCGGGTTGGTTTTTTGCCAGATGGCTTTGGGCACAACGCCAAACATGGCACCGCCATCGAGTTTAAAGAAGCCTGTATTTATGGTGTGGAGTTTCATTTGATGTAAAATGTAAAACGGATGATGTAAATGCTAAAAATAAGAAAACCCTTTAGCATTAACTAAAGGGTTTTTGTAATAATATTGGTTTTACTGATGGGGTTGACCTTTAGCCTTCCACCTTTAAAACTTCTACCTTATAAGTGTATCACTTCTCCGTAGGCATCAGCGGCAGCTTCCATAATAGCTTCGCTCATGGTTGGGTGAGGGTGAACAGATTTGATCATTTCATGACCGGTTGTTTCCAGTTTACGGGCCACTACAATTTCGGCGATCATTTCAGTAACGTTGGCACCGATCATATGTGCGCCTAATAATTCTCCGTATTTAGCATCGAAAATTAATTTTACGAAACCATCTTTAGCACCGGCAGCACTTGCTTTACCTGATGCAGAGAACGGGAATTTACCAATTTTTAATTCGTAACCTGCTGCTTTTGCTGCTTTTTCGGTATAACCTACTGAAGCAATTTCTGGTGTGCAATAAGTACATCCCGGGATATTGTTGTAATCTAATGGCTCAGCATGCTGACCAGCAATTTTTTCTACACAGATAATACCTTCTGCAGAAGCCACGTGTGCTAAAGCCTGACCACCCACAACATCACCAATGGCATAATAACCTTTAACCGAAGTGTTGTAGAATTCGTCAGTAACAATTTTACCTTTTTCAGTTTTGATACCGGTTTCTTCTAAACCAATGTTTTCAATGTTTGCTACGATACCTGCTGCCGAAAGCACGATGTCTGCCTCGATAGTTTGCATACCTGAAGCCGTTTTAACCGAAACTTTACAGCCTGCACCGCTGGTATCAACAGACTCAACGCTTGCTGATGTCATGACATCGATACCTACTTTTTTCAGGCTGCGTAACAATTGTTTAGATACATCTTCGTCTTCTACTGGGACAACGTTATCCATAAATTCTACAATGGTTACTTTTGTGCCCATGGTAGCATAGAAATAAGCGAACTCTACACCAATAGCACCAGAACCCACTACGACCATGCTTTTTGGTAATTCAGGAAGTACCATTGCCTGGCGGTAGCCGATAATTTTTTTGCCATCTTGTTTCAGGTTAGGTAATTCTCTTGAACGTGCACCTGTAGCAATGATGATATTTTTTGCACTTAGTTCTTGTTGAGAACCATCAGCACCTTTAACTTCTAATTTGTTTCCTGGTTTTACTTTACCAGTACCCATGATTACGTCAATTTTATTTTTTTTCATTAAAAACTGAACGCCTTTGCTCATGCCATCGGCAACGCCACGGCTGCGTTTTACTACAGCAGCAAAATCAGCAGTTGCACCTGCAGTAGTAATTCCGTAATCAGCAGCATGATTGATATATTCGAAAACCTGAGCACTTTTTAAAAGTGCTTTAGTAGGGATACAGCCCCAGTTTAAACAAATACCACCTAATGATTCACGCTCAACAATTGCAACTTTTAGTCCCAATTGAGAAGCTCTGATTGCAGCTACGTAACCACCTGGGCCGCTGCCTAAAACAATAACGTCGTAATTCATCTGTTTTTTAATCTATTTTAAAGAGATTTGTTTTAATTGCTTTGTATATCTGTAATCTTCTCCATCGTCCCTTAATATGGGTTGCCTGTATCCGCATTACAAAAAGTTAAAGGATCTTCATCCTGGAACAATCGCTCAAAACTAAAAAAAAAATGTCAATTGACTAGATCAATATTGAGATAACCTTTAAAATTTACACTGATTGAATATTGTTGAGGTAAATTTACGGTGCGATGTTGATCTGGCCTTTAGGATTTTGCTGATGAATGGTAAATATTTAAGCGATAGGTTAAAATATGATGCTGTTTTTACTTAAAAAGTTATTGTTAATAGGTGTTATTGGAAAAATACCAACATTACAGTGTCTTTTCTGCGTAAATTATAATCAACTGTAAGTTTCGTTATTAATAATCTAGTTATACGATCAAAGTGTTGATAAACTGAAAGTTATAAAGGCTTCAATATGTGTTAAATGTTGAAAAGTTTTGCCCGACTTAATAATTATTTAACATTGGATGTTAAAATGTGTTAAATTTTATTGGGTACATTTGCAGCATAATATCCCTATTAGATTTATTATTCAACAACAAAAAACATTTAAAAAACAAAGTATGAAGAAATCTTTACTTTTAAGATTAGTACTGGTTATTGTTGCATTCGTTGGTATTACTTATGGTGCAAATGCACAGGTGACCACATCATCAATAACAGGAACAATTAAGGATGCCAAAGGCGCCCTACCTGGTGCAAGTGTTAAAGCGACACATACACCTTCTGGAAGTGTTTATACAGCATCTACCAACAATGATGGACGTTATACAATTGCGAATGCTCGTGTTGGTGGGCCATACACTATTGAAATTTCTTTTGTTGGTTATAAACCAGAAAAATTGACTGATGTTTATCTGAAGTTAGGTGATGCTACTGTCCTCAACATCGTGCTAAATGACAATTCACAATTGTTGAGCGATGTTGTGGTTAGAGGTACTGCCTCAGCAAGTAAATCAAAAACTGGCATGGCAACAGCGATTTCTAGAAAACAGATTGAGGAATTGCCAGCTATCTCAAGAAGCATAACAGATTTAACGAGATTGACTCCTCAATCGAGTTCTGCTGGAAATGGATTTTCATTTGCTGGTAGAAATGCATTATTCAATTCATTAACACTTGACGGTGCCCAAATGAATAATGTTTTTGGCCTTTCATCTCTACCTGGAGGACAAACAAATGCTCAACCATTTACACTTGATGCATTAGAAGAATTGCAAATAAACTTAGCTCCTTATGATGTTAAGCAAAGCGGCTTTACTGGGGCGGGAGTTAATGCTGTGACTAAATCTGGAACTAATAAATTTTCTGGATCTATTTATTCATACTACAAGAATCAAAACCTTCAAGGATATAAAGTTGGTGATACTCAATTGCCAAAAAGTAGCGGCGATGCTTTTTCTAATAAACAATTAGGATTTAGACTAGGTGGGCCAATAGTGAAAAATAAGTTATTCTTTTTTGTAAATGGTGAAATTAGTAGAAGGACAGCGCCATCTTCAACTCTTCAAGTAAATAGAGGAACAACAGGGGCTAATATTTCAAGAGTAACATATAATGATATGTTAACTGTTAAAGATTTGGTTCAATCTAAGTTTGGGTATGATGCTGGTGATATCGATGGTTATAGCAATTTAACAGAGGCTAATAACCTAACCGCAAGATTAGATTGGAATATCAGTAATTCTCAAAGATTAACGGTTAGGTATAATTACTTAAACTCGTTTGATGATAAGGCTCCAAGTGGGTCAGGATCACGTAATGGTAGAGGGCCAAGTTTGCAATCAATGATCTTTTCAAATCTTAGATATAAACAGTATAATAATTTAAATTCTGTAACAGCTGAATTAAACTCTAGATTTGGTAACAAGTTTGCAAATAATTTACAGTTAATATATTCAAGCTTTAGAGATTATAGAGAACAAAATGGAGGTGCTTTCCCGTTAGTTGATATCGAAGACGGAAATGGAAATAACTATATCTCTTTAGGTTCTGAGCCATTTAGTGGTTTAAATCGGTTAAACCAAGACATTTATACGTTAAATGAGAATTTTAATATTTTCGCAGGAAATCATACGATTACTTTGGGAGGTACTGTTGGGTATCAGAAGTTCGCAAATGCATTTGCTCAATTCTATAGTGGTCAATTCAGATATAAAAGTCTAGCTGATTTTGTTGCTGCAGCAAACGGGAACAATTCAATTGTACCATTGCAATATCAGTTAACTTATTCTGCCGATGCATCAAATCCTCAGCCATACGCAATATTTAGTCAAATGCCTGTTGCTTTTTATGCGCAGGACGAGTGGTATGTAAAACCTAATTTTAAACTATCATATGGTTTAAGATTAGATCTTCCAATTTACACAGCTGATATTCAGTCTAACCCTAAGGTAACTGATGCTTCCTTTAGGAATGGTGAAAAACTGGATGTTGGTCAGCTTCCAAAAACGCAAATACTTTTTTCTCCAAGATTAGGATTTAACTGGGATGTGCTGAAAGATTCTCGATTAATCATTAGGGGAGGTTCTGGTATATTCACAGGAGCATCTACAGGTGTATGGTTAACTAACCAAGCTGGTAATACTGGTCTTATGTTTGGTTCAGATCTTTTAACTAATCCAACAAATCGCCCTTTTAATGCTAATCCATCTGCTTATATTCCTGCTAACGTAAATATTCCGTCTACTTTTGCTATTAATTTAACCTCACCTAACTTCAAATTACCTCAGATTTGGAGATCTAGTTTAGCGTTTGATTACAAGTTACCTGGTGGTATACTAGCTACAATTGAAGGAATGTATACTAAATCTATTAATGAAATTTATCATAGAAATGCTAACTTGGTAAACGCAGCAGGTTCATATTCTGGAACTGGTGATACTAGACCTTATTTTCCAGGTGTTACAGCTACTTCAAATGCAAGTGCTGGTCCAAATAGAGTTAATTCGTTCATTACTAATGCTATTGTGCTTGATAATACTAATCAAGGTTACGCTTGGAATGTTACAGCACAGTTGCAAAAAAGATTTGGTGCCATTGCTGATGTAATGGTAGCTTATACAAGAAGTGATGCTAGAGATATAACCTCTAATCCAGGTTCACAAGCTAACTCTGCCTATTCAGGTAACCCAATTGTAGGTGATCCGAATGTACCAACATTAGCATATAGTAGTTTTGTAGTTAAGAATCGCATTATAGCATCAGTGAACTTTAATTTTAAAATAATTCCTCACTCTACTACATCATTAGGATTTATTTATGAAGGATCACCTTATGGAGATACTTTTGGAAATACAAGATTCTCATACCAAGCAGGTGATATAAATGGTGATGGTAATGCCAATGACTTAATGTACGTTCCTAAAGATGCTAATGATATACAGTTACAAGCGATAACAGGTGCTAATGCTGAGAGTGTTACTTCTCAGTGGACAAGACTTAACCAATATATCGATCAGGATAAATATTTAAGTACCAGAAGAGGTCAGTACTCGGAAAGAAATGGAGCAGAATATCCATGGGCCAACCGTGTAGATGTAAGGATCATGCAAGAAATCCGTACTTTATTTGGTAAGGAAAATGGAAATAGATTTAATCTTAGTTTAGATATTGTTAATTTCGGTAACTTATTAAATAAGAACTGGGGTTTAACAAAAATTCCTAACCTTACTACTCCACTGGTATTTCAAGGAAGAGATGCTGCAACAGGTAAACCTAAATATACTGTTAATCAGAACTTAGGAGCTACAACTTTTAGAGATAACACTGGGTTTGCATCAAGATACCAAATTCAAGTAGGTGCAAGATATAGCTTTAACTAGTAATTTATCATGATTTTTATTAAAAGCCCCGATTATTTGATCGGGGCTTTTTTGTTATAAGCTGAATGGAGGAGAAATTTATGATTTCAAAACATTCGGATTATTATCCTACCTCTTTTTTAACCCTTGCCGGTACGCCAGCCACCATTACATGGGGCGGAACATCTTTTGTCACACAGGCGCCGGCAGCAACATAAGCTCCTTTTCCGATGCTTATACCCGGAATGACGGTTGCACCTGAACCGATAAAAACACCTTCATGAATATGTACATTGCCCGCAATGGTTACACCAGGGGAAATGGTTACATAATTTTCTAAAATACAATCGTGGCTGATGTTGCAGTTTGAATTCACAATGCAATGGTTGCCGATACGCACGTTTGCATTAATTACGCAACCTGGGGCAATGCAGTTTCCTTCGCCAATTTTAATCGAAGAACTGATGTAATTATGGTGGTGGATGATATTGATAAATGGGTAACCTTTGTTTTCTAAAGGCTCAATGATAGATTTTCTTTCATAATTGCCTATTGCCCCAATTAATGCAATATTTAAAGTCGTGGGATGTTTTTCTAAAAAAGAGGGCAGCGAAATAATAGGCTTCGTTAGGTTTGGATGATTTACCGCATCTTCTAAATTGATGATGTATCCGGTTAAAAGATACTCATCCGAACCATTGAAATACTCGCTTAGTTCAGCGGCATGTTTACCTGCACCTAGTAGATATACATTGATCATTGTTTTTATTCCTGTTAGGAGTAATTTGTTAAATCCAATATACACTTATATCAGCAAAAATAAATGTTGTGCCAATAAAATTTAAGAATGTATCGATAAAGATATAAAGGTAAGGGGGTGGCGGTTTTTTAATGAATGTATGACTAGTTATTGTGTTTCATGTAATAAAACAACTACTTGATGTAAAAAAATAACTATATTGATAGTCAGTGGCTATTTTTGTGACAGAAGACAAAAAACAACTTTTATAAAAACGCGCTCTCTGGAAATTATACCTCTTCCTCGTATTAGAATATTAATCTTTTGCCTGTGTAGGCACCTCCCTATGATTTCTAATCAAAATTCATCCCAAATTTATGCGCTTTTATAGCAGATGTGTGTTTGTTTACGCAATAATTAAATAAGAATTAAAATGCTAAAACATCTAACATGAAAAAAATCTATTACATTTTTGCCCTACTCATCATTTTTACGAGTGCGTGTAAAAAAGAAGGCTCAATTAAAGGAGAGCAGCCACAAGCTCCTGGAAAAACCATAACCTATCATTTAAAAAATGGTGGACAAGTAACCGTTGCAATTAACAATAAAGGGGAATATGTTGTTGGTGGTGATGTTATTTTATCAAAAGATCAGATTGCTTATTTGGAATATAATAAGATTGGGAATGGTAAAGAAACTACACCAAGAAGCACTTTTACAGCAGAATATCAAAAGTTATGGCCTGGTGGAATTATTTATTATGTGATTAATGATGCCACTCATAGCTCAGACATTTTAAGTGCGATTAACGCTTGGGAATCTAGCACACCAATTCGTTTTGTACAACGGACTAATCAAGCTAATTATATCAATTTTGCAGGGCTGCCAGAAAATGGAGCTGGAGATTCTAAATTAGGTATGATTGGGGGTGAGCAAGCTATTAGGTTAGCCGCCAGTGCCGATGAGTCTACCGTCATCCACGAAATAGGACATGCTGTGGGGCTGATGCACGAACAAACCAGGGCCGATCGTGATCAATATATTAATATTGATTTTTCAAATATCAATGCTGATTGGACAGATCAATATAAAACTTACGATGTGTTAGGAAGATCTGGTTTTCAAATCGGAACTTTTGATTTTAATTCGATAATGTTATATCGTTCTAATGTTGCCGAAGCCAGGGTAGGTTCAAATACATCACCACAAATGACTAGAAAAGACGGTACTACATGGGGAGACAGCGATCATCTTTCACAAGGTGATATTGATGGGGTGAATTATTTATATAGACCAATCTATGTTAAATTGGTTTCTGTTTATAACGAAGATGGCTCGTATTATAATAGTAGCATTACAAATGAAGATGCTAGGTTTGAATACTTTATATCCTTAGAGTTCTTTAGCGACGCAAATTTTAATACTCCAATTGATTTAGTTAACCCTGTTAGGATAAGGTATATTAATAGTTTCGGTAGTCTTCAAGGTAGTGGCGCAGATATAGGTGAACTAACGGCTCCAGTAGGAAGTCATTCTGTATATTTAGGGACGGCTTTAACCGAATATAGCTCAGAATATGGAAATTATAGATATTATAGTTCATCTTCATTTGCCCTTACATCTGGGATAGGTTATAGATATTAAATCCAACTTTGAAGTAGAGAAAAGTTATAATAAATATATAACTTGAGGATATGAAGCTAGTTTCATATTTGTATCAAATTTGCGATGAAGTATTTTCTAAATAGAGAACTAATTTGAAATTTTTAAATAGCTATAAATTTTATTCTGTGACGAGCGAATTGATGATTTAAGCCAAGAAGAATAAAAAAATCAGAAAATGAAACTCCGAACAAAACCAAAAGGCTGCTGAGATTTAATTCACTAGCCTTTTTGGTTTTGTATCTTATTCCTTATTGATAAACAAAAGTTCCTTTTTCGCTTTCGATGGTTACCTGTTTCTGTTCGCCTTTTTCTACGCGACCAATAATCTGCGCATCGATATTGAAACTTTTTGAAATTTCAATGATATCTTCAGCAATCTCCTGAGGCACATAAAGCTCCATGCGGTGCCCCATGTTAAATACTTTATACATTTCTTTCCAATCGGTACCCGATTGCTCCTGAATCAGTTTAAATAGGGTAGGGATTGGGAATAAGTTATTTTTGATGACATGGATATCATCGTTGATGAAATGCAATACCTTGGTTTGCGCACCACCACTGCAATGTACAATGCCATTAATCTGACTGCGGTAGTTTTCTAAAATCTTTTTAATTACAGGTGCATAAGTGCGGGTTGGCGATAACACCAGTTTTCCTACCGTCGTTTTGCAAAATCCTTCAATATCGATCTCTTCTGTTAATTGTTTCCTTCCAGAGAAAACCAGATCGAATGGAACAGCCGGATCGAAACTTTCAGGGTAATTGTTGGCTACTGCTTTATCAAAAACATCATGACGCGCAGAGGTTAATCCGTTCGAACCCATACCGCCATTGTATTCTGTTTCGTAAGTAGCTTGTCCGGAAGAGGCTAGCGCCACAATTACGTCGCCAGGTTTAATATTATCGTTGCTGATGATGTCTTCGCGCTTTAAGCGGCAAGTTACCGTAGAATCAACGATAATCGTTCTTACCAGGTCGCCAACATCGGCAGTTTCGCCACCGGTTGAATAGATCGAGATACCCTGTTCGCGTAAATCGGCTAAAATTTCTTCTGTTCCGTTAATTACAGCAGCAATTACTTCACCCGGGATGAGGTTTTTATTTCTGCCAATGGTTGATGATAAGAGAATATTATCGGTAGCACCCACGCAGATTAAATCGTCGATATTCATGATGATGGCATCTTGTGCAATCCCTTTCCAAACCGAGATATCTCCGGTTTCTTTCCAGTATACGTAAGCTAAAGAAGATTTGGTACCCGCGCCATCTGCATGCATGATATTACAGTATTCCTCATCGCCACCTAAAATATCGGGGATGATTTTGCAGAATGCTTTTGGGAAAATTCCTTTATCGATGTTTTTGATGGCATTGTGCACATCTTCTTTTGAGGCGGAAACGCCGCGTTGATTGTACCTGTTATCACTCATGTTGGCGCAAAGATAGCGATTAGAGGTAAAAGGTGGAAGGTAAAAGGTAAAAGGTTTTAAATTGTTGTGCTAAAGATAAGTTTGGCGTGTGGCGTTTGGCGTTTTGCGGTGGGCCACCAGCTTTTATCAAATACCGATAATCAATGATTAATAAGGGCTGTTTTAAAGTTTATCTTTCTCCGTGAGTTGTCATTCTGTTAGCAATGAAGTATCTTTTTAAATAGAAATATATGAAATAGATCTCTCCGTTCCGCTACGCTCCAGTCGAGATGACGCCCTGGCTAAGGTGGGAAATATTGGAAATGGATTTCTCCATTGCGTTACACCTCAATCGAAAGGACGACGGTGGTGAGGATGACGGTCTAGGGAGGTGCAAAGGAGGATCTTTTTAGCAGGGAAGACCCTGAAATAAATCCGATAGCTATCGGATAGGTTGACGACACGCTGGAATTACAGTTAACCAATGAACCGGTTAACCATTTGGCGGTACCAATAAACCAAATTAGCAGTTACTAATGAACGAATGGCAAATGAACTACTGAACTAAATAAAAAAAAGGGCGTAAAGTTAAACCTTACGCCCTATACTTAAACCTTACGGCTTAAAATCTATTTCATGAATAATAATTCTCTGAATTTTGGTAAAGGCCAAACGCTATCGTCAACAATTTGCTCTAATTTATCAGCGTGGTAACGGATGGTATCGAAGTAAGATTTAACTTTCTCATCGTAAGCAATCGCTTTCTCGCGGGTATCTTCGATTTTGTTGGTTAATTTACGTTCTTCTAACATCGCATCGATATTGGTTTTCACAATATCTAAGTGCTCTGATAATTTTTTAACGATATCTAATGATGATTTGCTGTCAACACCAAGTTCTTTTAATCCTTTAACATTTTCAATTAAAGAATTTTGGTAAGCAATTGCTGCAGGGATAATAGCCGTGTTTGCTACTTCGCCCATTACACGTGCTTCGATCTGTAGTTTTTTATAGAAGTTTTCTAACATGATTTCATGACGGGCATGAATCTCACGTGCACTATAAATACCAGTTGAAGCAAATAACTCAGCAGATTTTTCAGTTAAATAAGCATCTAGAGCTTTTGGTGTAGTTTTGATGTTTGATAAACCGCGTGTTGCAGCTTCATCTTCCCACTCCTGGCTATAACCATTTCCTTCGAAACGGATATTTTTAGATTCTTTGATGTATTTTTTGATCACAGTTAATAAAGCGATGTCTTTTTTATCACCTTTTTTGATCAGTTTATCAACCTCAACTTTAAATTTAACCAATTGCTCTGCCATAATTGCGTTTAAGATCGTCATTGGAGCAGAAGAGTTTGCTGATGATCCAACAGCTCTCAACTCAAATTTGTTACCTGTAAATGCGAAAGGAGAAGTACGGTTACGGTCGGTATTGTCTAATAAAATCTGAGGGATTTTAGGGATACCTAACCAAAGTGCGTTATCTTCTTTGATTTTTTTGCTGATACGTGAGTGCTCAATCTCGTCTAATACATCGTTCAGTTGAGAACCTAAGAAGATCGAGATAATTGCAGGTGGCGCTTCGTTAGCACCTAAACGGTGATCGTTGCTTACTGATGCAATACTTGCACGTAATAAATCGGCATGCTCGCTAACGGCTTTAATTGTGTTTACAAAGAAAGCAAGGAACATTAAGTTATTTTTAGGTGTTTTACCTGGTGCCAATAAGTTTTTACCAGTATCGGTAATTAACGACCAGTTGTTGTGTTTACCTGATCCGTTGATACCTGCATATGGTTTTTCGTGTAATAATACACGGAAGTGGTGACGACGGGCAACTTTCTCCATCAAATCCATCAATAACTGATTGTGATCGATCGCTAAGTTGATTTCTTCATAAATTGGCGCACACTCAAATTGAGAAGGTGCCACCTCATTGTGACGGGTTTTTAAAGGAATACCTAATTTTAAAGCTTCGTTTTCGAAATCTACCATGTAGCTGAATACGCGCTCAGGGATAGAACCGAAATAGTGATCTTCTAATTGCTGGCCTTTAGCAGACATGTGTCCGAATAAAGCACGGCCGGTTAATAATAAATCTGGACGGGCATTAAACAACGACTCGTCAACTAAGAAATATTCTTGCTCGATACCTAAAGATGCATTTACTTTAGTAATGCTTTTATCGAAATATTGACAAACATCAACAGCCGCTTTATCAAGCGAAGCTAATGCTTTTAATAATGGTGCTTTATAATCCAGGGCCTCACCGGTATAGGATACAAATACGGTAGGGATACAAAGTGTTTTACCTGCTTTGCTTTCCATAATAAATGCTGGAGAAGAAGGATCCCATGCTGTATAACCACGAGCCTCGAATGTGTTACGGATACCGCCGTTAGGGAAACTAGATGCATCTGGTTCTTGTTGAACTAAAGCGCTGCCGGCAAATTTTTCAATTGCACCTTCGCCGCTTGGCTCAAAAAATGAATCATGTTTTTCGGCAGTTGTGCCAGTTAATGGTTGGAACCAGTGTGTGTAGTGTGTTGCACCAGCTGCCATAGCCCAAGATTTCATTGCCGTCGCAATCTGATTAGCGTCTTCTGCGTTGATTAACTCACCCTGGTTGATGGATGATATTAATTTTTCATATACGTCCTTAGATAAGAAATCTCTCATTTTTCTCTTATCAAATACATTAGCGCCAAAAAAGTCAGAAATTTTTGCTGATGGTGATTTAACTTCTGGTGAAATTCTGTTTTGAGCCTCTTTTAATGCGATGGTTCTTAAGCTTTTCATTAATTTGTTATGTTTTTTGTCAAAAATAGTATATTTTATTAATTTTCGTAAAAGAATCGTATTATTTTTATGAATTTTATTGAAAATGAAATAAAAAAATGTTTTTCAGATGAAAAATTTCATTTTTTGTAAAGAAAATAGATTTTTCGAATGTTTTATGGAATTGAAGATTTAGCTGCATCATGCTATAAAAATAAAAGCTATGTTCAACTCTTCAATTAACGTATACAAAACCGAGTGGCTCGATCTTGTATTTGCAAACCGCAACAAAAATTATGGCGCTTATGATTTAAGATCTAAATCTTCGTCGATTATGACGAGGGCGCTTTTTGTATCCGGAAGCTTATTTATCCTCCTGTGTTTCTCTCCTTTAATTTATGCAAAGTTGTTTCCGAAGGAAGAGGTAACTGTAGAAATTGCAAGGCCTGTCGATTTAACAGATGTGATCCATCAGATGAAACCTAAAACCCCTGAACCAGAGAAAAAGATAGAACCTGCAAAAGCAGATCCGGTAAAGGTTAAAACGATAGCGCTTCCATCGCAGGTCGTAGTGGTTAATAAAGTAGATCTGCCTGATCCACCAACGATTAAAGAAATACAGGATGCAGTGATTAGTGATAAAACCCAGGATGGAGTAGTTGCGCCTAATGCAGTTTTAACCGATAATAAGGGGAATGGGGATGGTTCAGGTGTAGCAAAGGATGGTGCAGGAACCGGCGATCCGAATGCAGTTATAGATCTGGGTGGAGTTGATGAGTACCCTGAATTTAATGGTGGCGCCAAGGCCTGGTCTAAATATATGGAACGTAATTTAAGATATCCATATCAGGCCCAGGAAGAAAATGTTCAAGGGAAAGTATTTGTGAGTTTCGTGGTAGAGAAAGATGGTTCTGTTACCGATGTTAAGGTGTTAAGGGGGCTTGGTTTCGGCTGCGATGAAGAAGCCATTAAAGTGATTAAAAAATCGCCGCTATGGAAACCCGGTAAAAATAGAGGTGTACCAGTGCGGGTAAAGTATAATATGGCGATTAACTTTACCATTTCTAATTAAAATCTTCAAAAATGAAAAAGTCCTTTTTAATATTACTGTTTCTTTGCTTTGCAACGCTTCATTTAAATGCTAAAGTGATAAATCATGTAGATACTGCTAAAATATACAGCATTAAACTGGCCAATACCGATTTAAAGAACGGAAAAATTAAATTTCTAATCCGTGGAGGTATTGTATCTACATATGTTAAAGGACAGGAAATATTTGAAAAGAAGTATGGTGTAGATTATTATGATTTTGGGTGTGTAATGCCTTCAGGCCTTTCCATTGAAGATTATAATAAAGTAGTAGCTTCTTTTATGGATCGTAAATATGGAAGGGGGTGGCGCAAAGAGGTGAGGAAAGATGTGCAGGGGATTTGAAATGGAAGAGGGAGGTAAACCCGTCGCCCTGAAATTGTTTCAGTGGCTAACCCGAAGGAAGATGCTGAAACAAGTTCAGCATGACGACTAAATAACTTTTCTATTAATGCTCTTTTAGAAAAAAATGTGAGGTTGGGTAAATTGAAACGGTTTGGGCGAAAGCTCAGGCCGTTTTTGTTGTGTTAGCGGAATGTTACTCTTTCCCCACTTTTAATCAATAGCGGTACGGAAATCTATTTATAAAGCTGCTGCTACGGGTAAATATTTATTTTTTAATTTTGGAAAGCAAAAACAGCACCTTTTTGTCATTACCGTCCCGCGCTTTGTTTCAAATCCTCGCCCTCGTACCTCAGGCTGTGGGTTTTCCACTTCGGTCGGGTTTAGGTAGCAAGACTGGTGGTACGATGAAAGGTTTATTGCAAGCGCAGAAACAGGCCGTATGCTGAAGAGCAGGCTTTTGTTCAACAAACCCGACAGAGCGGTTAGCCCGCAGTGAAGCGCAGCGGAACGAGGACTATAAGCGATGGCGGGTGTACAGCAGCTATGGAAGGCGGAACGCTCATTTCATCATAAAAATTATTTAGAAGAATAGAATTAAACCGTCATTTCGACTGAAGCTTGCAGGTTTCACCGGTAGCGAAATGCCTGCCCGTACAGGCGGGGAGAAATTTATCTCGACAGATCTCTCGACTGCGTTGCATTTCGCTCGAGATGACGGCACGGTGTAGACATTTCGTTTGAGATAGAGGTCTGTAAACTAAAAATGGACGATGGTTTTAATTCCATCATCCATTTTACATCTTCCATCAGTTCCTTATCCTTTATTTTCAATCCACTTGCGTGCATTTACAAAGGCTTCCATCCAGGGCGAAACTTCATCTTTACGGCCTTGCGGGTAATTTGCCCAGTGCCATTGGAACAATGAACGTTCGATGTGCGGCATCATTACCAGGTGGCGACCACTTTCATCGCATAACATTGCGGTGTTGTAATCTGATCCATTCGGACTGGCCGGGTAAGTTTCGTAAGCATATTTCGCTACGATTTTATATTTATCTTCTGCATATGGTAATGAGAATCTGCCTTCACCGTGTGATACCCAAACGCCTAAAGTGCTTCCGGCCAGGGTAGATAACATCACCGAATTATTTTCCTGTAAGGTTAAGGAAGTGAAAATACTTTCGTGTTTACCGCTTTTGTTGTGCAGCATTTTTGGTTTTTCTTCGTGGTCTTTATTAATTAAGCCCAGCTCTACAAACAACTGGCAACCATTACAAACACCAACCGATAAAGTATCAGGACGGGCAAAGAATTTCTCTAAAGCTACCCTTGCTTTTTCGTTGTATAAAAATGCACCTGCCCAACCTTTGGCTGATCCTAAAACATCAGAGTTAGAGAAACCACCTACTGCACCGATAAACTGAATATCTTCTAAAGTTTCTCTTCCGGTAATTAAATCGGTCATGTGAACATCTTTCACATCAAAACCTGCCAGGTACATGGCATTGGCCAGTTCGCGTTCAGAGTTACTTCCTTTTTCGCGGATAATGGCTGCCTTTGGACGCGGTTTAGTTGCGTCAATTACAGGTTTCTTTCCATCAAATTGTAATGGGAAAGTGTAATTTAAAACATGGTTTTTATAATTATCGTAACGTTCTTTTGCCAGGCCATTACCGGTTTGTTTGTTATCTAACAGGTACGAAGTTTTAAACCAAACATCACGTAAGTGATCAATGTCGAAACTATAGTGATCTGCGGCGTTTTTAACGTCCAGTTTAGCTGAAGCATTTACTTCTCCAATTTTGTGGAAAGCAATGCCAGCCTGTGCAAAAGTATCTTCAACCGAAGCATCAGCCTGGAAAACGATACCAATGTTCTCTGCAAAGAATACTTTAATGCTATCAGCCTCTGCTAATGAAGACAAATCGATCGAAGCGCCTAAATCGCGGTCAGCAAAACACATTTCCAGTAAGGTGGTAATTAAACCACCACTGCCAATATCGTGACCGGCCTGGATTTTATCCGCTTTAATTAATTGTTGTAGTGTATTGAAAGCTGTTTTAAATTGATCAGCTTCTTTTACATCAGGGGTTTCCGTACCGATTTTGTTTAAAATCTGCGCGAAAGATGAACCGCCTAATTTATAAGTATCGTTTGATAGGTTAATGTAATAAATCGAACCGCCATTTTTTTGAAGGACAGGCTCAACTACTTTGGTAATATCATCGCAATTTGCTCCTGCAGAAATAATCACCGTTCCAGGTGCAATCACATCACCATCTTTGTATTTCTGTTTCATCGATAACGAATCCTTTCCGGTTGGGATATTGATTCCTAAATCGATGGCAAAATCAGAACAGGCTTTTACTGCTGCATATAAACGGGCATCTTCACCTTCGTTTTTACAAGCCCACATCCAGTTGGCAGAAAGTGAAACACTTTTTAAACCATCTTTTAAAGGAGCCCAAACAATATTCGATAGCGATTCGGCAATGGCATTGCGGCTACCAGCAGCAGGATCAATCAGCGCCGAAAGTGGTGCATGGCCAACTGAAGTGGCAATACCTTCTTTACCCTGAAAATCTAAAGCCATTACACCACAGTTATTTAATGGCAATTGTAACGGACCTGCACATTGCTGTTTGGCTACACGGCCACCCACACAACGATCTACTTTATTGGTTAACCAATCTTTCGATGCCACTGCTTCTAATTGAAGCACTTGCTCTAAATAGGTATTTAATTCAGCTTTATTATATTCAATAGCTTCGTATTTGCGATCGATGGTTTGATCGTCCATTACAATTTTTGGTGAGCTGCCAAACATGGCGGCCAACTCAAAATCCATTGGTTTTACACCTGTTGTTGCAGATTTAAAGGTAAAACGGTGATCGCCGGTTACTTTACCTACGGTATACATTGGTGAACGTTCGCGGTCGGCTATTTTTTGTAAGGTTTCGATATGATCGTTTCCGATTACCAATCCCATTCTTTCCTGCGATTCGTTACCGATAATTTCTTTGGCCGAAAGGGTAGGGTCGCCAACTGGCAGTTTATCTAAGTCGATTAAACCACCGGTTTCTTCAACCAGTTCTGATAAACAGTTTAAGTGTCCGCCTGCACCATGATCGTGGATCGAGATAATCGAATTGTGATCGCTTTCTACCATACCACGTACTGCATTGGCTGCACGTTTTTGCATTTCGGGATTTGATCGCTGAATCGCGTTTAATTCAATTCCGCTTCCGTGCTGACCGGTATCTGCAGACGAAACTGCTGCACCGCCCATCCCGATTCTATAATTTTCGCCACCGAGGATAACGATATTATCGCCTTCTTTTGGTTTAAGTTTTTGTGCCTGGCTGGCTTTACCGTAACCGATACCACCTGCAAGCATAATTACCTTATCGAAACCTAATTTTCTGCTGTCTTCTTCATGTTCGAATGTTAAAACCGAACCGGTAATCAGTGGTTGCCCGAATTTATTTCCAAAATCTGTAGCGCCATTTGATGCTTTGATCAGGATATCCATTGGGGTTTGGTATAACCATTGTCTTTCTTCTACACCTTTTTCCCATGGGCGGTTATCTTCCAAACGCGAAAGCGCAGTCATATAAACGGCAGTTCCGGCTAAAGGCAATGAACCTTGTCCGCCTGCTAAACGGTCTCTGATTTCACCTCCCGAACCTGTTGCTGCACCGTTAAAAGGTTCAACTGTGGTAGGGAAATTATGGGTTTCGGCTTTTAAGGAGATGACTGATTCGAAATCGCTTGTCGTGTAATAATCAGGTTCATCCGCACGTTTAGGTGCAAATTGCTGCACTTTAGGGCCTTTAATAAAAGCTACGTTATCTTTATAGGCCGAAACAATATCGTTAGGGTTTTCTTCTGATGTCTTGCGGATCAGCTTAAATAAAGAAGTAGGCTGTTCTACGCCATCGATTACAAATTTGCCATTAAAAATTTTATGACGGCAGTGTTCCGAATTTACCTGAGAGAAACCAAAAACTTCAGAGTCGGTTAAAGGTCTTTCTAATTTTTGCGCTAAAGTATTTAAATACTCCACTTCTTCATCACTTAAAGAAAGCCCTTCCTGTTTATTGTAAGCTGCAATATCGGTGATTTCTAAAATCGGCTCAGGCTTGATATTGATGGTATATACCTCTTGATCAAGCTTGTTGTATTTTTGAGAAAGCATCGGGTCAAAATCAGCAAAGTTTTCGTCAACCTGCTTAAATTCTTCAATCCTGATGATCCCCTGCATGTCCATGTTCTGGGTAATCTCTACGGCATTGGTACTCCATGGAGTAATCATTGCTGCTCTTGGTCCAACGAAAAAGCCTGTTAAAGCTGTTTCTTGCGAGATTTTGGCACCGCCAAATAACCATTCAAGTTTAGTAATATCAGTGGTAGAAAGCGCTTTGTCTGTTTGTAAAACAAAAATCGCCTGCGATTGACTAAGGAAGAAATGAATCATGCTTTTTTTTTGAAGTTGCAAAAATAGCGTTTAAAATTTAAAAAGCTTATTGAAGCGCACAATATAATTGCGCTTTTATTACTTTTGACGTTAATGTTGCTCGCCGATCGTCATTTCGGGCGGATTGCAAGGCAGTCGAGAAATCTGTCAAGGTAGATCTCTCCACTTCGCGATGCTTCGGTCGAGATGACGACTTTATTTAGATGAAATCTTATGGAATTGAAGCTGCAAATGTATTTCTTATTAAAATCAAATTTATGTTCAATAAAATTCATCATATCGCTATTATCTGTTCAGATTACGAAAAATCAAAAGATTTTTATGTGAATAAATTAGGTTTTACCGTTTTGGCAGAAGTTTACCGGGCTGAAAGAAAGTCGTATAAATTGGATCTTGCAGTAAATGGTGTATATCAGATCGAGCTTTTTTCTTTTGAAAATCCTCCTGCACGCCCCTCACGTCCGGAGGCGCAGGGTTTGCGTCATTTAGCTTTCGAAGTTGAGGATATAGAAAAAGAGATTTTGCGTTTAAATAATCAGGGCATCATTACCGAACCTATTCGTATTGATGAGTTTACCGATAAACGTTTTACCTTTTTTGCCGATCCTGATGGCCTACCTCTAGAACTCTACGAAAATTAGAATTTACATAATTAAAATTAACACTCAAAATGAAAAGAACGCTGTTGTGCTGTACATTAATTTATGTCTCGCTAAATCTTCATGCCCAATCTCAAATTAAGTACACAGGTAAAATCGAAACAGGGTATCACCTTTTTCTTGCAAGGCCGTTAAAGATAGATATTGGTGAAGGCTGGATGGGTTATCAGCTTGGGGGGACACCTAATGGTGTAGATTTAAGTTTGATCAACGGTGTAAGCTATAAAGAAAACCTTCGGTTAGGTTTAGGTATTTCCTATGTCAATTACAGAGGAATTAATGGTTATTCGGTTTTTGGTGACCTGGAGTATGTAACGGTAAAGGCAAGGATTGCTCCGGTATTTAATCTGAAGATAGGAAGTAGTCATATAAATAATCAATATGCTAATGGTTCTACCGGAACAGTTGTTGATTTTAGTGGGGGAGTTGAGCATAAGGTAGGAAAAAAGCTAAGTTTGCAATACAAAGCTGGATTCAGGTTTGTTCATCAATCAATTTTTTTACCAATAAGGATAGGGGTAAGGTTTTAACATTTATATGAGTATTTTCAAATTCAAACAATTTGAAGTCGACCAAAAGGGTTGTGCCATGAGGATTAATACCGATGGTGTTTTAATTGCCGCGATGGCCAATCAGGAAGAACCTAAAAACATCCTGGATATTGGAACAGGTACTGGTGTAATTGCATTGATGCTGGCTCAGCGTTTTCCAGACGCAAATATACATGCTGTAGAAATTGATGAACAGGCTGCAGGAACTGCTAAACGGAATTTCCAGTCGTCAGTTTTCAGTGACCGGTTAAGTATTAGCAACGTAGCTATCGAACAGTTTAGCCATTCAGCGAAATTTGATCTGATCGTTTCTAATCCGCCCTTTTTTGTGAATGATTTAAAAAGTGAAGAATCCAGGAAGGGGATAGCAAGGCATGCTGATGAAGATTTTTTTAGGTTATTAATTGAAAAATCAAACTCCCTTTTAGCTGACGGAGGATTGATCTGGCTTATTCTCCCAATAAAACAGGCAAATGAGGTTATTAGTAGCGCTGCTGACTATGGTTTGTTCCTTGCAGAGCGGATCCATATTCATTCTGATCAAAGCAAACCAACCTTTAGACAGGTAATTTGTTTGAAAAGGGGTGAAATTGTTTCAAAAGAAAGAGACTTTAATATTTATGAATCTTTAAAACAGCATACCATAGTTTATAAAGAATTGCTTAAAGATTTTTTCCTGGCATTCTAACCAGTTTCTAAAAGAAATTTGCTTGTTGAAGCTTGCGTGATGATGGTAATATTGTACAATCATAATTGTATCTTTTTTAGCATTCAGCCGCCGTTTCTTAAGTTTTTTTTAGGCCTTGAAGGATTTATTTTAGTGAAAAGCGATCTAAAGATTTTGCTAATCCTGTAAATTACGGGGCACAATTAAGTATACATAATGAAAAAAATAGGATTAATTTCTGATACCCATGGTTTTTTAGATGATGCGGTTTTTAAACACTTTGATGGTGTAGATGAAATTTGGCATGCCGGGGATTTTGGACCTCATGTGGCCGAGCCCCTGGCGGCGTTTAAGCCACTGCGTGGTGTGTTTGGAAATATTGATGATGCTGCAATTAGAGCGGAATTCCCAGAGCAAAATCGATTTAGCTGTGAGGGGGTTGATGTTTGGATGACCCATATTGGTGGATACCCGGGGAGGTACTCGTCTTCAATTAAGGCAGAAATATACACTAACCCTCCTAAATTATTTATTACCGGGCACTCGCATATTTTAAAAGTAATGTTCGACGAAAAAATAAAATGTTTGCATATAAACCCCGGAGCAGCTGGAAAACACGGTTGGCACAAAGTGAGAACCCTTATTAGATTTTGTATAACTGATGAAAATATTCATACCTTAGAGGTTATAGAGTTATCGGGTAGATAATGTAAAATATACACTAAGTATGGTTTGTGGCGTTAAAACATTAGGACAATTTATTATAGAAAAACAAGCAGATTTCCCATATGCTAAAGGAGAACTTTCGAGGTTGTTAAGGGATATTGGTATTGCCGCTAAAATTGTAAACCGCGAAATTAATAAAGCGGGTTTAGTTGATATTTTGGGCGATATGGGAACCACCAATATTCAGGGTGAGGAACAAAAAAAGTTAGATGTTTATGCAGATGAACAATTTATTGCTGCATTAACCAGTGGTGGCGAATGCTGTATTGTTGCTACCGAAGAAGAAGACGAAATCATCCACATCGAATCGCCGGTTTCGCAAAATGCTAAATATATTGTGTGTATTGATCCTTTAGATGGCTCTTCGAATACAGATGTAAACGTAGCTGTAGGGACTATTTTCTCTATTTATCGCAGAAAATCCGTTGATGGTAGGGCGAGCATAACTGATGTATTGCAAAAAGGCACTGAACAGGTGGCTGCCGGTTACATTATATATGGCTCATCTACCATGTTGGTTTATACCACAGGGAAGGGGGTTAACGGTTTTACATTAGATCCGTCAATTGGTGAGTTCTGTTTATCGCACCCCCAGATGAAAATACCCGAAACAGGTTATCTATACTCGGTAAACGAAGGTAATTATGTTCACTTCCCTGATGGCGTTAAAAAGTACATCAAATACTGCCAGGTAGAGGATGAAGCGACTAAACGCCCATACACTTCGCGTTATATTGGTTCGATGGTTGGCGATATCCACCGGAATTTAATTAAAGGCGGTATTTATATTTACCCAACTACTTCGCGCTCGCCTAACGGCAAGTTAAGGTTGTTATACGAATGTAATCCAATGGCTTTTATTATTGAGCAGGCTGGGGGCAAAGCCAGTACAGGTTTTGACCG
The DNA here is from genome assembly GCA_002151545.1 of Sphingobacteriaceae bacterium GW460-11-11-14-LB5. Classification (NCBI taxonomy): domain Bacteria; kingdom Pseudomonadati; phylum Bacteroidota; class Sphingobacteriia; order Sphingobacteriales; family Sphingobacteriaceae; species Sphingobacteriaceae bacterium GW460-11-11-14-LB5. The sequence goes on from CP021237.1 coordinate 1,250,314, forward strand.
TATACTCGAAATTGAGCCAACAGAACTGCATCAAAGGGTTCCGATTTTTATCGGATCAAAACATATGGTAGAAAAGGCCGAAGAAATGATGTTATTGTATACTGCAAAATCAATTTCAATTGAGCCAACAGTAGAAGCCAAACTGGAAAATTTAAATGTAATCGGTGGAATTGATTAACATTAACTAAATTTTGCTTCTTTCTACTTCAAAAAAAGTATCTACAGCCAGGTTTTGCTTGTCTTGCGAGGCAAAAACAGCTAAACGGTCGCAACGTTCATTTTCCGGGTGATCGTTGTGGCCTTTAATCCAGATAAATTTCACTTTGTGAAGTTTATACAGTTCCAGAAACCTTAACCATAGGTCTTTGTTTTTCTTATCCTTGAAATTTTTGGTTACCCAGCCGAAGACCCATTTCTTCTCCACCGCATCTACTACATATTTCGAATCAGAATAAACTGTTACCTGCTGATTTAAGCTTTTTAATGCTTCTAATCCTTTTATTACAGCCAATAGTTCCATGCGGTTATTTGTGGTCATCCTAAAGCCACCACTTAATTCTTTATAGTGTTGTCCTGCCCTTAAAATTGTTCCCCAACCACCTGGTCCCGGGTTTCCGCTAGCTGCTCCGTCTGTGTAAATTTCGATCATAAACGCCGTAAAGTTATGTTTTTAGGTTCAAAATAGCTTGTTTTATCTGCTTTTGAATTTTTTTTTCGATTTCAAATAATTGAATGTTAAGGAATTAAAAATTTGTTGTAAAAACTTTGAAAAAAATATTTGCATGGAATATTAAAAGTCGTACTTTTGTGACATCAAAAAACACGGTGGCTGTAGCTCAGTTGGTTAGAGTATTGGTTTGTGGTGCCGAGGGTCGTGGGTTCGAGCCCCATCAGCCACCCTTCACAGGGCAAAGGATTTTTAAAGATCTTTTGCCCTCTTTTTTTGCCTTCTAATCCCTTGTTTATCAGGTAAATACGATTAAACGTTTCCGTCATTTCAGCGGTTTGATGTTGTACATCCTGAAAAATGAATAATTGGTAGTGTTGAGAAATAAATAAGCCATTAGCAGAAATATAGCTAAGCAACTTGCAGAAATTTTATGCATGCCATTTTAATGTTAGTTTAGAGCTGTGTGTAGTGCTGCGAAATATTGAAGTGAAATTTATCTTCTGCATTGCTAATGCGTATCGCACCTGTCTTCAGATTTTAAATCCCGATTCTTTTTCGTGATATTGAGTGCCAGATATACCTTTCAGATGTGATACGCGGGAAGGTTTTTGCATTTGCCTAAACCTGCCATTGTTTTTGCTTCACAACTCTGTATTCCTAAGATGGTTTACCATTAGCTGAAATTAAAAAATGTACATATTTATGCTTTTAATATTTCCGGATCATTTTAGAACCCTCAAAAAATAACGTTCGAAAGGTTCTCAACCTGTTAAGCCGTTGAGCAATCATTTATCAATCAGTTTCTCAATCTCATCCAGCAACACATTAAGATCGAAAGGTTTGGGGACATAGGCGTCGGCTCCGCAGCTTTCAGCAATATTTTTGCCATCAGTGCTCGCAGAGTACATTAATACCGGAATTAAGGCAATTTTGCTGTTCTGTCTTAATGACCTCAGGATCTGGTCACCTGATATCTTAGGCATCCAAATGTCAAGAAGAATAAGATGCGGCGACTCCCGTTCGATTGTTTTAAGCGCATTAATACTGTTAGGCTCAATTAGCACCTGGTAGCCTTCATCTTCCAAAAACAGTTCCAGCATTTCCAGTATGCCTAAATCATCATCACAAATCAGAATCTTTTTATCTTTCATATTTTGATCGGACTGCTAATACATCGGTAAGGTAAAGTTGAAGGTAGATCCAACGTTTTTCTGGCTTTCGGCCCATATGGTGCCGCCATGGTTGGTAATAATCTGCTGGCAAAGATAAAGTCCAATTCCCATTCCCGGATAATGTTTGTGTACCTCTCCGACGCGGTAGAAGCGGTCAAAAACCTTAGCTAGTTCATCCTCATTAATGCCCATGCCTTCATCAATTACAGATACCTTGATAAAATCGCTAATGGATGAAACCTGGACCTGGATTTCCGTGTGATCAGCAGAATATTTGATCGCATTGCTCAACAAATTTGAAACAACCTGAATGAGATGGGATTCATCCCCGTTAAAATTTCTGCCAATTTTTCCCGTAAGGGAAATTTTTCTTGATGGCGTTGCTGCTCTCATACTCTCAACAGTATCAGCCACCATTTTATCAAAGTCGAAATCCTCACGGTGAAGGGTGATGTTGCCGGTCTGGATCCTGGATACATCCAGAAGTTCGGACAATAGTTGATTTAGGCGCTGGATATACTTTCCTGTTTTTTCTACCACAGCTTTAAACTTATCACTCGCATTATCAGGCATCAGCTTGTTCATAAGCTGCATATATCCAACAATGGTAGTTAGCGGTGTTTTAAGCTCGTGGCTGGCAATGGAAAGAAAATCATCCTTACGCTGCTGTAGTGCCCGCTGATCTGTAATATCCTCAATTGCAAGCAATATCCAATCCTTATATCTGCCTTCAAGCTCAATGCGGTGGGCATTAAGAAGCATCAGTTTTTTGCCGATATGCGGAAATTCATGTTCAACTTCATAGTCCAGTACCGGATTGTTGGTAGGAAGGATTTCTTCCATCATCTTTTTTAGCTCCGGAATATTCCATTGACCATTACCAAGATCGTAAAGCAACTTTCCCTTTGTTTCATTTATAGAAACCTTGAAAGTATTGAGGAAATGCTTGTTGGCGCTTAGCACCCTATAGTGTTTGTCCATCACAACAAGGCTCTCCCGAATGGTTTCAACGATGCTGCTTAAATATTCCTGGCTCTCCCGGTACATTCTGGTTCGTTCTTCAACTTTCCGTTCTGTCTCTTGTTGCACCAGTTCGAGTTCCTGTTGGGACCTCCGCCTGGAAGACACGTCATTCTGTATGCCAATAAAATGTGTGATGTTACCATTTTCTTCTTTAACTGGCGATATATACAGTTCATTATAGAACAATTTGCCCTTTTTGGTGTAATTTCTAATCTCAACCCTGCAACTCTCTCCGCTGGCAAGTGCAGTCGAAATTGCCTGGCGCTCAGGCTGCTGGCGATCCCTGCCCTGGAGGAACCTACAGTTATGGCCAATGATCTCGTTTCTTTTATATCCCGTAATTTCTTCGAAAGCAGGGTTGCAGTAGATTATCGGATTGTCTGGCAACAGATTATCGGTGATAACAATTCCGGTTACTGACGCATCCAAAACCTTGTAAAGAACTTCAAGATCTAAGGGTGCATTTATTTTTTTTGTATTGATGTGATTTTCCTTGCCCAAACTGATAAAATTTATTTTTGATAAACGGCAGAAGGCCCGATTTGGTTTTTAAAGATTTAAAGTTTTTGATAACTAAAGTGGCAGCTAGTTAGGGGGGCAGTTGTTTGATTTTTTTTTAAAAAAACTGCTTTGCCAATAATCTGGTTGAAATTAGCTTCATGACTGATGAATTATTTTTGTCATCGTATCAAGCTTCTAGCCATGTCACTTACTTCATTAACCATATGAAAAACCAGTCTTAATTGTAATACAAATTCATATTAATTTAATAAATGCTATTTTTTTAATACACCCAGAATGAATTATCAAACGTTTGTGCGATATAGATATCCGTTTGCAATTAACTAAACAATAAGGTATAAGGAATCTCTGTCTTTTGGAATCAAAATAGATTAAATAACCGTTCAATATATAATTTTAAAACAAACGTTTGCGCTCATTTAATTTTATAAGCTATAATTACTTGTTTGTAACTTAAGGTAGTTCGCATTTCAGTTAAATAGTGAGCTGAACTTTGGATAGTACAGAAGCAGGAAAAGGGGAGTGTTGAGGATTGTTTTGCAATCGGGTAATTGCCTGCGAACATCAGGTTAAATAGGGCACTAAAATTAATGGCAATATTTTTCAAACCTAAACTCAAAACATCTAATGCAAAAACAACCTACTTTTTGTATGTCTTGTTTCCGCCTGGCAGTGCAGCCATATTAAGTAAACCAGTATTTACCAATTCTCATAGATTATAATATCATGATTTTAACCAAATATTAATATAGCAATTATGAAAACCAATTTTCTTACTATCCTCCTTTGCTGCTTCATCTTAATGAGCTGCAAAAAGGACAACACACCCACCACTGCAAATAGTACTATTGCATTACCTTCCACAATGCTAAAGGCCAGCACCTCCGCGAGCTCAACGCTTAGTTTAAAAGTATTGCAGCTGAATGTGTGGCAGGAGGGGACAAAGGTATCAGGAGGTTTTAATGGTATCATTGATGCCATTGTACAATCCGGCGCAGATTTAATCACCTTAAGTGAAGTGCGCAATTATAATAATACGAATTTCAGCGCCAGGGTTCTAGCGGCATTAAGTGCGAAAAACTTAACCTTTTATTCTTTTAAAGACAATAATGTAGGAATCATATCCAGATATCCTATCGTATCATTTAAAACAGGGATATATGGAAATGCATTTGATAAGGCGGTTATCAATCTTGATCTCAATACCCAGGTTGCTATCTATTCAGCACATTTAGACTATTTAAATTATGCCTGTTACCTACCCAGGGGCTACGATGGCAATAGTTTTCAAAAAATGAGTCAGCCAGTTACCGACGTAAATGCTATTTTGGCCTCAAATCTGCAATCCAGTAGAGATGAAGAAATCGCAGCTTTTGTGAATGATGCAAAACTGGAAAGGGATAGTGGTAGGATTGTAATATTGGGTGGAGATTTTAACGAACCATCTCATCTGGATTGGGTGAACGAACAAAAGAATCTTTTTGACCACCGCGGAACTATTGTTCCCTGGCAGAACAGTGTTACTTTATATGCTAGAGGATTTAAGGACTCTTATAGGGTAAGGAATTCCAACCCGGTCACCGCACCCGGCTTTACCTGGGCCGCATTTAATACCAGTGCCAGCCTCTCCTCACTTGTCTGGGCGCCCGATGCAGATGAAAGGGACCGGATTGATTACATTTATTATGCCGATAATAGTAACAGGGTCAATGTAAGTGAATCTATTGTATTTGGGCCTTCAGGATCAATTGTGCGGGGACAAGGATATGAAGATCCAACCTATACCAATCCTTTCCTGATTCCAACAGGAACATGGCCATCCGATCATAAAGGATTAATTACCACTTTTTCGATTACAAGCATAAAGCCGACAATAAGTTTGAATAAAACAAATTACGCCAATGGCGAAACGATTACAGTAAATTTTGCAAATGGCTCAACTAATGCGAAAGCCTGGGTAGGGATTTATCAAAGTAACAAAGTACCCGGTACCAATTATGCTAATAGCTGGAAGTATACCAATGGAATGTCAAGTGGAAGTGTCGCACTGAGCCTGCCAGCCAATAGTCCTGCAGGAAGCTACTATGTTGCTTATTTTAAAGATGATGGCTATACAGAAATTGCAACAAGGGTTTCTTTTAATTATACTGGTGGCTAGGTAAGTGCCAAAAGTAACTGCATCAATTTATTATTTTCAGAACATATCGATAGAGCCTGATCATTTTTTATTAAATAATCAGGCTCTTTTTTAGCTTTTCCAACCAGTATCCACTCATTACCTTGCCAAAACAAGATTTTATCTTTAATATACCTCTAAAAACTGAAATTAACTTTGTAATTTATTCGGCATGATTTTCAATGGGTTGCAATTTATCGATTGTGATTGTTTTCATCTGCTATTATATTTGCCGGCATAACTTTTAATCGGGATGTAGCGTAGCCAGGTATCGCGCCAGCATGGGGTGCTGGAGGTCGGAAGTTCGAATCTTCTCATCCCGACAAAAAACAAATGTAATTACTCTCCCGGCTAATCTTATTTCACTTAGGATAAGATAATAGCTGTAATTTTTGCATTAGGGTGTAGCATCATAACCCGTTCACTTTTTGTCTGCCAGCCATTTTAATCCCTCTTCAGCATAAGTAAAAAAAACAATCTCAGCCTGTTTATCGTCGTTTTCGACGCTCTTTTTTGCAGAAAGCTGGCTAAAAGCACTTTCTGACAGTATCCATGCGAAAAATTTTAAGCCGGCCAGTTCCATTAGGGGCAACCAGATATTTGCAGCCCAATCTGAGGCTTCTGACCAGGTTCCGGGAACAAGCCTGTTGTCGTTAAACACTTTGCTCCGCTGATTTGCCCTTAAGTATTCGATCATTAAAGTGCCGCCGTGTTTGACAGAATGCATATCCTGGTGTCCTGTCCATTCTACGTGCATCGTATCACTGTCAGCTGGGCAGGATATGGTAATATGTTTATCCTTATAATGGCTCTTAGTGTGTATTTCCGGGCTTACCAGGTAGTTTGAGATCAATGGCAGCTTGAAAGAAAAAACAGATCCTTTACCCAAAGTACTTTCTATCCAGAAACTTCCGCCATGGCGTTTGATAATATCTGCAGAGATATACAGCCCCAGGCCAAGCCCATCAAATCGGGTTGAGGAATTATCTACGCGGTAATACCGTTCAAATAGCTGCTCTAAATCACTCGACTTGATACCAATTCCATAATCAGTTACTGAAACGATAATGTTCCCGTCAGCTATTTTTGCATTGATTTCTACTGTTTTTGAATCCGGGGAGTATTTGACGGCATTGGAAACAAAGTTATGGATTACCTGTTCGAGCCTGAATCGATCTCCATTGAAGGCAGTTTCATCCTGAATCGCTAATTTCAGTTCATGTTTAGGGTACATCTGCCGCATTTCTACTACCACTTCTTTGAGCATGCTGGAAAAATCAAACAGTTCTGAATTCAGAAGCATTTTGCCTGCATTTATTTTGCTCACATCCAGCAGATCGCCTATGAGTTTTTCCAATCTGTTGAGTTGTCCTGATGAACGCTCGAGATAACTTTTTACCTTGCCCTCTTCAGCTATTCTCAAAAGGAGCTGATGAAACCCTTTAATGGTGGTTAATGGGGTTTTGAGTTCATGGCTCGCGATAGAAATAAATTCATCCTTTCTGGCCTCATTCATTTTTTGGGTGTGGATATTGGTATTGGTTCCCACCCAGATATCGGGTTTCCCTTTCTGTTTCACCAGTCTTGCGATAACAAGGTGCCAGTAGTAAAGGCCGTCGGAGAAAAGTAACCTAAATTCGTTTGTATATTCTTTTCCGCTCTCTAGTGATGCCTTCCAGCGCTGAATACTTGAAAGCAGGTCATCCTGATGTACAAAGGAGGTCCAGCCCTGCGCTAAGATTGTTTTTGGACTATGGCCAAAATCCCTGCAAATAACATCGTTTACATAATTGATTTCTCCAGCGCTATTCGCTGTCCATACCTGCTGGGGAATGGCGTTGAGCAGTAATGCAGATGATGGCTCTTCCAGGTCAATATCTTTTTCCTCATTAAGGTCTTTCTCAAAATCATCATTAATACCAAGGCTGCTTTCTGAAATCATGTTCAAATCTATAAAATTGATAAAGAAACTTCGCTCTTAATTTATGCTCAAGTTGTAAACTGATTATATCTTAGCTTTATGCGAATATCAAGTTTCTAAAAACGCTTTTTTTTAAAATATTAAGTATTCAGTTTTAGCCTGCAGTATTAAGAGGAGAAAACCTTCAATAGGTAATGAACAGGAGATGGCCTGAAAGGTTTTCTTGTTTTAAATTTATAGCGTATTGAATTCAACCCTCGAACCAATTGATTTTCAAGTTGAGGATTTCAGCAATCCTCATTCCTACAAAACCAATATTGGATTTTATCCCTTTAAAAGAATTTTTGAAAATCGGCCTAGTTCGATTAATTCATCCACAAATTGATTTTTATTAAGAACTGCGATTGGACCCTTCACAGAGCAAAGGATTTTTAAAGATCTTTTGCCCTTTTTTTTACTCCCTATTTTTTTTGTTTATCAGGTAAATACGATTAAACGTTTCCGTCATTTCAGCGGTTCGATGAAAACTGAATTTTTCCTTGAACAACCATAAATATCCTTTGGCACCGCAATCTGTTGGTTCAGATATTAAAGACAAGTTGCCCAAACTGCTTAAAAACCGTTCAAAGATCGGAAGGTTTGGCGGAGCGGTTATAAATGCGCTGATAAAGGATGCTTCTTTGACACATGAGCAGATAGCTGAGCAATTGATGCTGCCGGTTAATACAGTAATACGGACGCGTGAAAACCTAGGGATATAATACTTTAAAATATCATCATGGTTATATAAATCAACATTAGAGGCTAGAGCTCCGTTAGTTTTCGGTAATTACAAGGCCCAAAATTTCCAGAAAATTAACTGCTCGAGTTTTTTGTGCAACGGCATTTTGTAAATCATCAAGTTTTTGGCTGGTATTTAAGCAACCCAAAAATACATGCGCGGTTCCAACATCAGCTTAAGGAACGTTTATGATAAAGAATTTTAGGACGAAGCCAATGACAGCTTTGCGTTACTTGGAATATACCTATCTCTTAATTTAAGAATCGGGTATTCTATTAACTTACTAATTACAATTCCTCCAATAAATATGCCTGCAAATCGAATGATAACGAACATAAGGCCATAGTTATGGATAAAAGGATACTTTACGCTTAAGAAAAATATATGAAACAAGTAGATGGAGTAGGAGTATTTTCCAATATATGCCATAGGTTTTAACAAACTAAGTATCCAGCTATTTTTCATGGTGATTAGATTGACCAGAATGAAAGCAAAGCAGATAGGATTTGTTGTAAAACATAATGTAGAAACTATTATATCCTCATCTAAGTTCCAAATGAAATTAATAAGCAGAAAAGCTACAGATAACAACAGTAATGCTGAATTTAAAATTCTATTATCAATTACTGCAGCAATTGCATTGGGTTTATAAATATTAAAATATGCTAAAGCTGCACCTGCAAAAAGCCCATGTATTCGCAAATGAGTTGGTATGTAATCCCTATAAAAATCATAGTTTTGAAATTCAATGTAATTAAACATCCGGATGCAGAATCCCAGGAGCAATGTGAAAACATAAATCTTCAGGATAATTTTAGGATGAAAAGCTTTATGCGTTTGGAAGAAATAGGCAAACATGCAAATGATCAGATAAAAATGTTCCTCAACACATATCGACCAAAGAAATAGATTATTTAATGCTGTATAATTAGCGATGAAAGTTGCTTCATAAAGAAGATTTATGGAAGACTGAGGCTTTCCAAGGTAAGCGCTGTAACAAAATTGGAAGACCAGAAAAAAGTAGAATAAAGGATATATTTTTATGCCTCTCCGGATCAAAAATTTTTTAACGTCAAATTTGCCAGATGCTTTATATTCGTTCAGGACCAGTGAGGTAATTAAAAATCCACTTAAAACGAAAAACAAATCTACTCCAATCCATCCTCCACGCGCTATAGTATTGTAAATCTGGTTTATTATATTGGAATTTGTAAAACCACCTGAATGAAGCATGATAACGAGTGTTATGGCCAAAAACCTTAGGAAATCAATTTGAATATTTCGAAGCATCAACATAAAATAAATGTAATGTTAATAAAAAAGCCTCATTTACATAATGCTCATTCGTGATTTATTTAAAAAAGCTCTAAAATATCTAGGGCGAAAATGATTCTCTTAATATGCTAATCCAGCTGATTAATTGGCCTATGGTGCAGAATAATGAAATGAAATAAGGCGCTAAATTTAGTTATTACTAACCAAAATAATAACCTTATGAGAACTTTTAAACCAGTAATTCTGGCGCTTGCCTGCGCCACCGTATTGCAGTATGGCTGCAAAAAACAATCAACAGCCGAAACGCCGGGAGAAAAAATTGGCAAAGCTGAACAGCAGCAAAACACTACATCAGGAGGGGTACAGATCATGTCTGTGCTCTTTAATGGTGATGCCTCCAACGGATCGGCTAACGTATGGAAAGACATTAATATTGAAGGTACAGGAACGGTAACTACCGTAAATGATGAAACGGGTACCCTAACCTGGAAATTTCTGAAGCCAGCATCAAGCCACAGGACAGAGGGCCATGGTGCCAAAAATTACGAAGCCCAGGATGGAGATGAAATATATATAGGATGGACCAGTAAGATTTACATGCCAACTACATTAAAAACAGAGGCCATATTCCAATGGAAATCCTATCCAACTGCCGGGTCACTACAAAATCATCCCCTGATGCTCAGAACCAAATCGGGGAACCTTGAATTACAGCATTTCGACGACAACCATGTAGCCACGGTTCCATGGTCTACCACACTGGCGGTAAACACCTGGCTTAAATTCGTTATCCGGATGAAAGTATCCAGAGATCCTGCAGTGGGCTATATTGAATTCTGGTATAATGGCGTTAAACAGACACTGGCAAATGGTAGTCAGCGCTTGTATTGCAGAACTTTAGATGTCGATTACTGTGATCCGAAGTGGGGCGTATATGGAGGTGATTCTTCACAGGCAACCCATTTTGTTAAAAAAATAAGAATTGGTACATCTTATGCCGATGTAGCACAATAAAATCAACATCAGAAAAGACAAACCGAACAGTTTGTCTTTTCATATTTATTTTATCTCATTCAATCCTGTCAGTTTTTCGGTAATGATTTCTCCTGTAGGTATCTGGCCCGATAGGATTGAAGTATTTCGGATAATCCCTGTCCGTTCATCCTCTAGGGTTAGGAAATAAGTTTTACTTATTGTGTGGCTAAGCCCTGGACTGATGGATATTCCTTCCTTTTGTGGCTCTTCACCTTCTTTATTGATACAGATATTAGTAATGATGGAATCACTAATATTTTCGATTCGGAAATCATATCTTAGCTGATCTCCCTTTTTGAGCTTTCGGCCACTTGGCATGGTAGTAAAACTAGTAACACGGATTAAATTCAGCATTTTAGTCATTATTGATAATCTATTAATGAATAGTGGTTTGGCTTGCGTGGGCTTCTATGAGAAGGTTTAAAAAAAGCAATCGGTTTATAAATGGTTCATACAAATTAATCTTAAATAGAATTCCATTTGTCAATCATATTTGCAGAATACTAAACATAATTGGCCTGCTTTAAGCGTAAGCTTGCTGATTGATGTCAATTTTGTTGACTAAATGGATAATTCGGAAGAGTAAAACCTAATGTATTATTACGTAGTTGCAGATTAAATATAAAAGCGGTTTATTTTAAATTTATAATCAGGATTAACAGACCAGGGTATTCTGTTTAAAATCATGGTTTAGCAGATGCCAGCTTTTGTTAAGCTTCGGCAAAATAAACCTACTATAACCAAATATTTATGATATCTCATATGAAGACTCTTAGTCAGAAAAGAATTGTTTTAATCTTTCAGTTAATCATATGTTTTATAGGTCTTGATACTGCAAAGGTTAATGCTCAAAAAACAACTGCCAGGCCCCTAAAGTTGTGGTACGTTCAGCCTGCCAGGGTTTGGGAGGAGGCACTGCCCTTAGGTAATGGGAAAATGGGTGCCATGGTATTCGGCAACGTGCATCGGGAAAGGTTACAGTTAAATGAAAGCACCTTATGGTCTGGTTATCCAGCCCCGGGGAACAATCCGGAAGGACCAAACCTGCTTCCACAAGTTAGGAAAGCATTGTTTGAAGGAGATTACCTGAAAGGAACAGCGCTCTGGAGTAAAATGCAGGGGCCATATTCGGCAAGGTACCTTCCAATGGGCGATTTATTTCTGGAATTTGACCATAAAAATGCCACTTTTACGAACTACCATCGCGAACTTAATCTTGCTAATGCAGTCTCTCTGCTAAGGTATACCGTAGATGGAATAAAATATACCAGACAAAGCTATATGAGCTACCCCGATCAGGTTTTGGTATTGAAACTAACGGCTAGCAAAGCAAATTCGATCAGTTTCAAGCTTGATTTAACAAGCAAATTAAAATATGTGGTGGCAAGCTCAGGTCAGCAACAACTGATTTTGAATGGTAAAGCACCAAAGTATGTGGCCGCAAGGGAGTATGATCCTCAACAGGTGGTCTACGATGAAAAAGAGGGAATGAATTTTCAGATCAGGGTGAAAGTGGCCAATGTTGGCGGAACCGTAAAAAATACCTCTTCAAATTTAACGGTAAGCAAGGCAACAGAAGTTGTCATCTACTTAACAGCTGCAACAAGTTTCAATGGTTTTAATAAGTCGGCAGGTTTAGCAGGTAAAAATCCTTCGGTACAGACCATGACTTACATGAAAAAGGTCATTAGAAAAGGCAATTCGCAGATCTTTAAGGATCATTTGAGCGATTACCAAAAGCTTTTTAATCGGGTAAATTTTGAACTTGGGGATCAGGATTTTAAATTGGATCAACTGCCAACCAATGAACGGTTGTTGCGTTTTAAGAACAATGAGGTTCCTGATCAAAATCTGATGGCACTCTATTATCAGTATGGAAGATACCTGCTGATATCAAGTTCCAGAAAAGGAGGTCAGGCTACAAATCTTCAAGGACTTTGGAATGATCTGGTGCAGCCACCCTGGGGCAGTAACTATACGACCAATATAAATACACAGATGAATTACTGGCTGGCAGAAAATACCAATCTTACCGAGTGTAATGCGCCATTATTTAACCTGATCAAAAACCTTTCAGTTAACGGGGCAGTAACAGCCAGGGTGAATTATAATATCAATAAAGGATGGGTTGCCCATCACAATTCGGATATCTGGGCCAAAACCTCACCGGTAGGTGCTTTTGATAAGGATGAGCGGGAAATGCCCAGAAAAACCGCCTGGCCAATGGCTGGAGCCTGGCTGAGTACACACCTTTTTGAACATTACCTGTATACCAATGATACCTTGTTTTTGAAGAAAACGGGATACCCCTTAATGAAAGGTGCGGCTGAATTTATGTTGGAATGGCTAATAGAGGATCCTAAAAGCGGTTACCTGGTTACCAATCCCTCCACCTCTCCCGAAAATACAGTCAAAATAAAAGGCAAAGAATATCAATTGAGCATTGCCTCTACGATGGATATGTCAATTATCAGAGAACTTTTCGAACAGTGCATACTGGCGTCGAAAGTTTTGAAGACCGACAGCACATTTACAAAAAGACTCGAACAGGCCAAAGCCAGGCTATATCCTTATCAGATCGGGCAATATGGACAGCTACAGGAATGGTTTCAGGATTGGGATGACCCTAAAGATCAGCATAGGCACATTTCTCAACTCTATGGACTTTACCCTGCAAATCAGATCAATGTTTACGGGAACCCCGAACTTTCATCGGCAGCCAGACAGTCTTTATTTCACCGTGGTGATGTTAGTACAGGTTGGTCTATGGCCTGGAAAACGAACTGGTGGGCGAGGTTGCAGGATGGAAATCATGCGTATCAGGTGTTGCGCTCGGCATTAAATTATATTGACCCACTTTCACCAAAAGGACAGATGAGCGGTGGTGGAGCATATCCAAATCTTTTTGATGCACATCCTCCGTTTCAGATCGATGGTAATTTCGGGGCTACCGCCGGGATGACAGAGATGTTGCTGCAGAGCCATTATGATGAACTGGTTTTGCTCCCTGCACTGCCGGATGCATGGCCGTCGGGTAAAATCGAAGGGATTAAAGCAAGGGGAGGTTATAACATCGGGATACAATGGGCGAATGGGGAGCTTAAATCGGCATCCCTTAAAGCAAATAGAACCGGAAAATGCAGCATCAGGACGTTTACCAAAATTAAGATCAAGCATTTGAATGCAGGCTTACGGATGGGTGATCTTAAACATATGGAGGAAACAAAATACCTTAACCATAGCCAAACAGCGCTGCAGCCGCTTAACTTAAAGCAAACTTATCTTTATGAACTTGGCGTTCGGAAAGGTGAGACTTATCTGATTACGTCTGATGATCATTAAAATTCTTGATTAGGATATTGAATCGGGCTATAGTTTTTTTGTTTTTTAATTTTTAAGCTGATTGCTTATGCTAAGAAATAACATCTGCGCAGAGACCTTATGCCTATAACTGCTGAATTGTATTCTGTCAAATGGTTGATTATTATGCTATTAAATTGCGTAGCATGCTATTATTGATACCGGGTCCGTTTAAAAGCTATTTTGACATCATTATCGTAAACAGATTTTAAATTTTTATTCCCATTCCCAGCTCTATTGCTTTTCTAAACATAGGTGTCGGGTAATAATTATAGGCATTTCGATCAGAAAGCTATTTTCAAAATGTAGAGGAGCTATTGCCAAAATAGTTGATTAGTTCGCCAATTCTTGCATCAACTATTTCTTGTTTTATCCTTTAATTGCATTAACCAAATATAAAACTAAATCGTATGAGTAACAGAAATTACCCAGGGTTTGAGAACCATTGGCGTTACATCAATAACTTGTTGTGCGCCACCCATCGGGCCAATCAGCCCGTCTATCCAGTCGACTTTCTACTAACTTTTAATTCAGGGATATGAAAGGAAGATTTACACGATTTTTTCCCGCTGATCTGACTTTGCTGAAGGTAGCGGTATTTGCATGTATGCTAACTTTGACGAGTATTTTTAATGTTTCTGCTCAGGGGCAAACAAAAGTATCTGGAACTGTTAAAGACCGTAGCGGGGCAGGCCTCCCGGGCGTAACGGTAAGGGTGAAAGACCAGACTGGCGGAGTATCTACTGATAACGACGGTAAATTTACCATTTCAGTAGCCCCAAATGCCATTCTGCAATTTAACATGATCGGTTATAACACTGTTGAAAGGAAAGTTGGCGGCGGAGCAATCAATATTGTACTGGAAGATGCTTCAAATGCGCTAGATGAGGTGGTTGTAATCGGTTTTGGCGGCAAGGTTAAAAGAAGCGACCTTAGTTCAGCAGTTTCTTCTGTTTCCGCCAAAGATATACAGGAGCGCCAACCTGTAGACTTATTGAATGCCTTACAGGGGAAAGCCTCAGGCGTAACTGTAACCACCGATGGTGGTCCTGGAGGCGAAGGAACCGTTCAGATTAGAGGGGTAACTACCTTAAACGGTGGCGCAGGTCCGCTTTATGTGGTTGATGGCGTAATTACAGACAATGGTAGAAACATCAATCCATTGGATATTGCAGGCATTGAAATCCTGAAGGATGCAGCTTCTGCGTCTATTTATGGTGCACAAGCCGCTAATGGTGTGATTTTGATTACGACAAAAAAAGGGATTGAGGGCAAGCCCAGGGTAGATGTACAGTATACACACCTGTTTGGCAAACTGGCACATAAACTCCCGCAGAGTAATTCTGAGGAGGTTAGGGCTTTTAGAAGGTTACAGAACGGAGGATTGATCACGGCAGGCTCGAATACAGATTCATTGAACGTTTCTTTTAATTCAGATAATGATCTTCAGGATTTGTTGCTGGGTAATACCGGTCAGCGAAACCAGGTCAATGCAAGTTTGGCAGGAGCCTCAAAAACTTTTAACTATTATTCGAGCGTAAATTATATCGACGATAAATCTATTGTGATCAACAGTTTTGCGAAATCACTTCAAACCAGATTGAACATCTCTTACCAGGCATTGCCTAAGCTTAAATACACCTCGAATTTTTCGCTTTACTATCAGACCAAAAATGAAATACCCATTGCAAGAACGGTAAATGTTATTTTCGACAGGCCTGCAAACTCGCTGATCTATTATCCGGATGGGGCATTAACGAGTTATATCGCTTCGAAGCGGAATCCTGTGGCCAATGCGATGTATGAGATCAATAAAACCGAAACCTATTCGGCACAGATCAATAACCAATTGGATTTTGATCTCACCAAGCATATCAAATGGACCACACTTTTTAACCTGGCCTATGAGAATCCACAGTATACTTTTTTTGCACCACGGTATGTGAGTCCAAACCGGAATACAAACAATGGTATAAATGAACTGACCAAAAATTTCAGGTATGAAGCGCAGACCTATTTTAACTATAACCAAAAATTTAAAGACCATACCTTAAGCGCAACATTGGGGGCAAATGCCATCCGGAGAACGCAGAGTGTATTTCATTTGGAGTACCTGAATTCAGCAAGTGAGGAAATTATAGTTACCCTTCCTGCTTACCTGACGGGCTCCAAAACTTATACCACTGGTACAGCCAACACCAATCAGGCTATTTTTGCCAGGGTAAACTATGATTATAAAAGCCGGTATTTTGCCAGTGCAGTATACCGCAATGATGGTTCGTCGCGTTTTGGCCCCGAGAACAAACGCGGATCCTTTTATTCGGGATCAATGGCCTGGCGTTTTTCTGCAGAAAAGTTTATGGATTGGTCCAAGTCATTTCTTGATGATGCCAAAATCCGCGCAAGTTATGGAAGGGTTGGTAACGATCAGATCGAGGATTATGGTGCCATTACCAAAGTACAGTTTGAGGGAAATTACAATGGGATAGGTGGGGCAGCCTATAATACCACGATAGGCAACAGCCTGATTAAATGGGAAACCGGCATCCAGAAAAACCTGGGATTGGATCTTACCTTTTTGAAAGGAAGATTGAACTTCACCGGCGAACTTTATGAGAAGGAATCAAAGGACTTGTTATATCAGCGCCAGCTGGTTAAAGAAACAGGTTTTTCAACAGTTATTGTTAACCTTGGTTCTATTGTTAATAAAGGTATTGAATTCACCGTTTCCGGTACGCCAATATCCAAAAAGAATTTTTCATGGAACATAGATGCGAACATTTATTTCGAAAGGGGTACCATTAAGGAACTTGCAGGCGGCGTTCCGTTTATTGCAGGCAACAAATGGTATGTTCAGGAAGGTGGAAAAATTGGAGACTTTTATGGATGGAAAAACTTAGGGGTTTACCAATGGAACGAATCTAATGCCTATAACGATAGCTGGGATAAACTGACGGTGGTATTGGGCGCTGATAACAAACCTTTGTATGTGAACGGAAAACCACAGTACACTTTCAACGGACAGCCTTATAACGGAACCGTTCATAACCTATACGATCCTTCCGGTAAACTTGTTGGAGGAGATACCGAATGGGCAAATATCAAAAGGGATAGCCTGATTGATGATGGTGACCGTCATGTGATCGGCAATGCCCAACCCAAGTTCAATATTGGTTTTGGCAACACATTTAACTATAAGAGATTTTCACTGAATGTATTGTTCAATGCATCTATAGGTGGAGACATTTATAATACCTTGTTGTATAATGCAAACAATCCATCTAATACAGGTCCTGGTAACCCGGATGTGCTGTACAATTCCTGGCAAAAACCTGGAGATATCGCAAAGTACCCTTATTATCCAAACAGACCTTCCAGGGGGAATTTAAAAGCTAATGGCAATAGTGCCTACCTGGAAAGCCGTTCTTTTATCAGGCTTGCCAGTATGAGGTTTGCCTATAGTATGGATCCGGCCCTTGCAAAACGGTTGTATCTCAAAGGAGTAACAGCATTTATATATGGCACGAATTTATTAACGTGGACCAACTATAAGGGTTATGATCCTGAATTTAGCACTTCTAACCCCTTAACCCCCGGCGATGATACAGGGAAATATCCCAAAAGAAGAGAACTTGGATTTGGTTTAAACATCAGTTTATAATAAGCAACATGAAAACAATAAAATATACCTGTATTTTTATGCTATTGCTCACTATGGGCAGTTGCAAAAAGTTTCTTACAGAAGCTCCTGTTTCGCAGGTGTCGAGCGATAAATTCTACAAATCAAAATATGATATTGATGCCGCAATGGCGGGCATGTATTCTGCTTTTCAGCTCACTATGGTGGGCGAATCGCAGTTTAACGACCGCTACCACTATTGGGGCGAATTCAGGTCAGATAATTTCGACCGTTTTCTTTCTTATACCACTACCTACACAACAGAGATTGCACTTAATGCCCTTACCACAGATAATCCCTATGCCGATTGGTCAAGGCTTTATACCGTGATTGCCAGGGCAAACAGCAACATTAAATATATACCAGGGGTGCCAGCTTTAGATAATAATGTTACCCAGGCAATTGTTAATGCAAACCTGGCGCAGTCTTATGCCATTAGGGCAATTTCTTATTTTTACCTGGTGAGGGTTTGGGGCGATGCGCCAGTTTGGTTAGAACCCTACGAGGATAGTCAGGTTGCAGCCGAGCGGGAACGGACTAAGGCAGCGCAGATTTTAGACGAAGTGATCATCAAGGATTTAAAAACAGCATACGATCTCACCGTTAAAAATCAGAATGCATCGGTCTACTATATGAATGAAGGTGCTATTTGTGCAGCCCTGGCAGATGCGTATATGTGGAAAAAAGATTATACCAATGCTATCCTCTGGATCAATAACCTGTTTAAAGCCAGAAACCCTAAAGGCGCACTTTACACGGGTACATCTGATGCCAACCTGGAGCCAACAGCCAGCTGGAAAAGTATATTTACGGCCCCTGCAGCGAGCGTAGAAACCATATGGTCTATCCACTGGGATTTTGCCACAAACAGTTGTGCCTGCATGCAGATATCTTTTTCTCCTAATAACAGACAGATGCAACTTGATCCGCTTTTATACGCAAGTTACTTTTTGCCTCAAACCCAGCCTGTTCATACCAACGATATCAGGCCTAAACAAACATTAGATGTGTATGCAGTTGCAAATCCTAGCCTTAACAACCGTGATCGTTTCCTGAAATTCTATCCAAGTCCTTCAAACCCGGTTGGTGCAATACCCACTACAGAATTAAACCTGTATTACAATCAGAATACAGCTGTTTACCTGCCAATGTACAGGTTATCTGATATTTATCTGCTCTACGCAGAAGCACTTAACGGAAACAATGATCTGCCAAATGCACTTAAATATTTAAATTTTGTGCGGAAAAGGGCCAATGTAGATCAGTATCTGGCAACCGATGTTAAGGTAAATGCTAAAGCTGCAATGGAAAATACAATTTTGGAGGAGCGTCAATATGAGCTCATCGGCGAAGGCAAACGCTGGTTTGATCTGGTAAGAACAAACAAAGTGAAAGAAATTATGGATCCCGTGTTAAAAGACCGTCAGCTTCGAAATGGTAATACTGACATAGTCGGTTTTACAGATGTGCGACGTTCTTACTGGCCATTAAGCAGGGCTGTAATGAATTCCAATAAAAAACTGGTGCAGAACCCTGGTTACGGTGAGTAATGATTAATTTTTTAAAATTACGCCTGACTAACGTTGCAGGCTTTTAATGATATGAAAATGAAAGTTTTTAAAAATAGAATATTGCCATCAATCTTATTGATTTTGATGGCGATTAGCCAAAGCGGCTGCGGAAAAATGTTTGGTTTGGACCGTCAGAAGGATTATGATTACGTGAAGAAAACGCTTGATCCCAACATCGGGGTATCGGCCCGTAAGTTTTTGGAAGACAGGGCAACTGGTACTGGTATGGCAACCGATGCAAATGATACCGTTTTTAAGTATATGAAACTCGGCCTGGAATATGCAGGCATAGACCTTGCAGAATATGAAAAAAGTGATCGTACCTTCCTTTTCTTGCATAACCTTGGGGTAAGGGTATTACCTACAAAAGTAACCAATGGCGTAACAGTAACAACCAGTAACATACCAACAGCAGGTTTATGGTTCGATTTTCCTATTGTTACCGGCATTAATCCTACTACAGGCCTGCCAATAACGAAACCAGCTACCAAATGGAGTGATTACCCCAAAGAAGATGTCAAAAATTATTTCTTATACCTGATTGGACAGGGCAAGTATAATTTCGATAATCTCAATGCCAATAATGTGCCTGTAAAATCAATTCTGCCGGCAAATGCGGTATTATCCAAATCATCCATGTTGGGTTATGCCAACAACGGTAAGGGCTTTGACGAAAACGGGATCTTTTATCTAAAAATATTGAATAACAGCGACCAGGCGCCAATTGTGCATAACAACAGGACTAATGATCGAAGTGCAGGTTATGTAACCACCAATGGTATTGTCCACGTTTTTGGCGCATCGCTGGCCCCCTCATTGTAATTTTATCTAACAAACCGGGTATATATCAACTATGCCGGTTTGTTGTATTTTTACCTTAATCTTTAAAAGAATGTAGCCCCAGTTGAGTTCTAATTATTTGTATTTGCCCACAAAATCCTTATGAAATTATTCAGATTGCCATTTTTTGCCTTGCTTCTTCTTCACCTGCATTTTGGTTTGAAAGCCCAGGAAATAGCTTGGACGCAAATAGAGCCCGGAGTGTGGAAAGGCGTATTTGGTGCTCCGGAAGCTTATGATCTTTTAAAAGTTTCGGGCGCTAAACCCAATCACGAATCATTAAGCAAATTAGGTCAGGCAACATTTCCTTTCTCTGAGCAGGCAATCAAAGCCCAGCTTAATGATGGCAAAACCTATTTAAGAATCCCGCTTGATAAAACTGAGCAGTTATATGGTTTTGGATTGAATTTTCAAACCATACATCAGCGGGGGAAGATTTTGGAACTGCACGTAGATCATTACGGTGGAAAGGATAATGGCAGAACACATGCCCCGGTTCCTTTTTATGTTTCATCTAAGGGGTATGGTGTCTTTATCAATTCGGCAAGGTACCTTAAAGTATGGGCCGGAACAGGTATGAGGAAAGACAGTAAAGATTTTCCGGTACCAAAAGATAGAAATGCTGACAAAAGCTGGTCATCCCGCAACAATGGAGATGAAGTGGAGATTTTAGTTCCAGCGGCAGGCGTAGAAATTTACGTCTTTGCAGGGCCTAAACCGTTGGATGCCGTTAAAAGATACAATTTATTTAACGGCGGTGGTTATTTGCCGCCACGGTGGGGCCTTGGTTTTACACAAAGGGTAATGACACGTTCAACTGCTGCGGATGTAGAAAAAGAAGTCAATAGCTTTGAAGAAAAGGGATATCCATTAGATTTTGTAGGCCTTGAACCTGGCTGGCAAAGTAAAGCTTACCCAGGAACTTTTTCGTGGGATAAAAATAGGTTCGCCGAACCTGCTGGTTTTGTAAAAAACATGCTGGACAAAGGGATCAGGTTAAATCTTTGGATTAACCCTTACGTTTCGCCAGATGCACCGTTTTATAAAGAAATCAGGCCCTTAACCGCTTCACATACCGTTTGGTTGGGTGCTGTGCCAGATTTTAACTTGCCAAAAGCACGACAGCTTTTCTTTGGTCAATTGCAAAAAGACCAGGTAGCGATTGGAGTAAGTGGATATAAAATTGATGAGGTCGACGGATATGATTATTATTTATGGCCAGATGTTGCCACTTTTCCTTCGGGTATCAGTGCTGAGCAAATGCGCCAAACTTACGGGCTGCTAATGCAGCGCTACTCTGCTGATATCTTCAAAAACAGTAACAAACGCACCTATGGTTTGGTTAGGGCATCTAACGGCGGTGGAACTTCTTTTCCTTATGTAATTTATAACGATTATTATAACCATGAAGACTTTGTTACCGCCATTATTAATAGTGGTTATGCCGGCGTACTGTGGACACCGGAGGTGAGGGCTTCTAAAACAGGAGAGGAGTGGTTGAGGAGGTTTCAATCCAATGTTTTCTCGCCTATGGCTATGATCAACGCCTGGGCAAGTGGTACCAAACCCTGGACTTATCCTGATGTAGAAAAACAGGTGAAGGAGTATGCTTTATTAAGGATGAGGATGATGCCTTATTGGTATAGCGAATCTGCAAAATACCATTTTGAAGGTATACCGCCTTTTAGGGGAATGAATTTAGAAGAAGGTTTTACACAGGAAGCAAAAATGGAAAAAAAAGCGAATGTTGATTTAGAAGAAAACCCCTATGCAGAAGCTACTTCCAGGGAGATTAAGGATCAGTACATGGCAGGTGAATATTTACTTGTTGCACCAATGTTTACAGGTCAGACTGAGCGAAAAGTAATTTTACCAAAAGGCAGGTGGTATGATTTTTATACTGGTGTTTTTGTCGGCGATGGACAGGTTATCACCGTAACCCCAGGTTTAGATAAAATACCTGTTTATGTCAAAGATGGTGGAATAATCCCATTGATGCCGGCCTTACTCCACTCACCCAAATTAGGCGCGAAAGTAGATCTCGAAATTCGCCACTACGGCCAAAAAGCCAGTGAATATCATTTATATGATGATGATGGAGAAACTTTTGAATTTGAAAGAGGCGCGTTTACCTGGAGGAAAATTAAGGTAGAGCGACTTAAAAACGGCCAGTTAAAAGGAAGTATCTCTATGGCAGAGAAAGGAAAGCCAAATACCATTGGTAAAGTAAGTTTCACCTTTATGACCAGGTAATATGAAATTGATAATCGAAATTTTCATTGCTTCCGGATCATATTTTAAAAGCGGGTTGATGAAACTCCCGGAAGTTCAATTAATCCCTATAAACCCATGATGATGATCAAAATTAGATACCTTATTCCAGCAATTATTTTATTGTTCCTGCAAACCGCTGCTTTTGCGCAGGATATAAATGTTAAAAAAGCCTTTCAACAGGCTGCTGTCCAAACCCAATTGATGTTGCTGGAAATAAAAAAATCGAACGACCCAACTAAACCGGAACTAATTTCTCCACGAACATTAGATCATGGGGTACTTAAACTCGTTGCCAGCAGAGATTGGACAAGCGGGTTTTTTCCGGGTGTATTATGGTATCTGGATGAATATTATAAAACCGATCAATGGAAAACCCAAGCAAGAGCGTTTACTACACCTATAGAAAACGAAAAGAATAACGCTACTACCCACGATATGGGTTTTAAAGTTTTTTGTAGCGTAGGCAATGCATTCCGTTTAACGGGAAATGCACACGATAAAGAGGTTATTATTGCAGCGGCAAAGACCTTGTCAACCCGATTTAACAATAAAACAGGGGTGATCCTATCCTGGGACCATAGCCGGGATAAATGGGTAAACCCGGTAATTATCGATAACATGATGAACCTGGAACTGTTATTCGAAGCCACTAAATTAACAGGCGATTCATCCTTCCATAAAATTGCAGTAAGCCATGCCAATACTACCATGAAAAATCATTTTCGTGAAGATTTTAGCTCCTATCACGTGGTCGATTATGATCCTAAAACTGGCGGCGTAATTAAGAAAACTACTCATCAGGGCTATCGTAATTCATCTGCCTGGGCCCGCGGGCAGGCATGGGGCTTGTACGGTTATACCTTATGTTACCGGTACACTAAAAATCCCGCTTATCTAAAACAGGCAGAAAATATTGCAAAGTTTATCTTCACTCATCCGAATATGCCAAAAGATCTGGTGCCTTATTGGGATTTTGACGCGCCCCACATTCCAAATGAACCAAGAGACGCATCAGCTGCAGCTGTTATTGCTTCCGGTTTGTATGAATTAAGCAGGTACAGCAAGAACAAAACGGATTATTATCAAAAGGCAAACCAGATTTTGAAAAGTTTAAGTACAACTTATGCTGCGCCAGCAGGAACTGCTAAAGGCTTTATTTTATTGCATAGTACAGGTTCAAAACCATCAGATAGTGAGGTTGATGTACCACTGAGTTATGCCGATTATTATTATTTAGAGGCGCTGCTGCGGTATAAAAACTATAAAAAGCAGTAGGACGCTGATTTACAGCATATAAATAACCAAATATATGAGACTGAATTTTTATTTAACAGGAATCCTGATAGTTTGTTCGATCTATGGATCTGCAAAAGATTATAAAATAAGCGCTGCAGCTGAGTTGACTGCTTTAAACCTGTTGCCAGGAGATAACGTCATTCTTAAAAATGGCGAATGGAAAAATCAACAACTGGTATTTAAAGGTAATGGTACACGCTCAAAGCCCATCACTTTTGTAGCAGAGACGGGCGGAAACGTGGTCTTTACAGGGACAGCTTCACTAAGAATTGAGGGAACCTGGTTAATTGCAGATGGAATGTCGTTTAAGGATGGTTTTACAAAAGGTGAAGATGTGATCACATTTTCCGAAAAATCTGCTAATTGCCGTTTAACAAATTCGTCGGTTATAGGTTATAATCCGCCTGATCAGGCTACGGAATATACATTTACCTCACTCTATGGCGATCACAACAGGGTAGATCATTGTTATTTTGAAGGTAAAACCAATCAGGCGCCCACCTTAGTCGTATGGCTTTCAGACCAGCCTAACTACCATCAGATAGACCATAATTATTTTGGTCCACGACCAGATATCGGCGGAAATGGGGGCGAAACCATCCGGATTGGCACAAGCACCTGGTCTATGTATGATTCATTCACAAAAGTTGATGCGAACATTTTCGCGCACTGCAATGGTGAGACTGAGATTGTTTCTGTTAAATCATGCAGGAATACCATATCTAATAATTTATTTTTCGAAAGCGTGGGTACTTTGACCTTGCGCCATGGCAATTACAATGAAGTGTCCGGGAATATTTTCATCGGAAACAAAATTGAAAATACTGGTGGTATCCGCGTAATCGGCGAACATCACAAAGTATACAATAATTATCTGCAAGGTTTAACCGGTACCGGTTTGCGAGCTGCAATATCGGTAATGGATGGACTGCCGAATCCGATTTTGGTAAGCCATTGGCAGGTGAAATATGCAGATATTACGTCCAATACAATTGTAGACTGCAAAGAGGCTTTTTCACTTGGTGCAGGCAAAAATGCTGACCGGATATTGCCTCCACAGAAAGTGGTGGTTACCAATAATCTGGTAAAAGCAGATACTCATCCGGTAAGCTGGGTTGATAAAAATGCTGATGTGATTTTTAACGGAAATGTGTTGGTTGCCACTTCAACTCCACTAAATCTTGATAAAGGTTTTAGTGTTAGCGATGCAAAATTCGAAAAACAGGAAGGTGTCTGGAACATAAAACAGCAAAAAGCCGGAGCAAGGGTAAATCATGACCAGCTTTCAATACTAAAGGCAAAAAATATTGGCCCTAATTGGTTTAAACCAATACAAACAATGGTAGTTAAATAAACTAAATAATAATCAATTTTGGTGATCGTATGCTTAAAAAACAAAGGGTTATAATTTCAATTTCTTAATAAAATAATATGATGAAGAAACTTAGTTGTCTGCTTTTGATATTTACTTTTTCAGTTGCTATTGTAAAATCTCAACAGCAGGTATCGCAAAACGACAAAATGGAATGGTGGCGGGAAGCCCGTTTTGGTATGTTCATCCATTTTGGGGTATATGCCCAGCTGGCAGGCGAATATAACGGACACCAACAGGCCAGAGGTGGTGCAGAATGGATTATGAACAGGATGAAAGTACCGGTAGCAGAATATAAAGCAATAGCAGAAAAATTTAATCCTGTAAAATTCGATGCCGATTTATGGGTTAAAATGGCCAAAGATGCTGGAATGAAGTATCTGATCATTACGGCCAAACACCACGATGGCTTTGCGCTGTTTGATTCGAAAGCAAGCGATTGGGACATTGTTGATGCCACACCCTACAAAAAGGATTTGTTAAAACCTCTTGCCGCTGCCTGTAAAAAATATGGCATCAGATTAGGTTTTTATTACTCTCAGGCACAAGACTGGGGTAATGCTGGCGGTTCGGTAGCCAGAAAGTTAATGGCCGAAGGCTGGCCGAATCCCGATAGCACTAAAATTAACCGTTATACCCAGGAACATAAAGGACACTGGGATCCGGCGCAGGAAACATCGTCTTTTGCGCAATATATCGATCGGGTTGCTGTGCCTCAGGTAAAAGAGCTGATGACCAATTATGGTGATATTGCGGTATTGTGGTGGGATACCCCAACCAACATGACAGATGAGGCTGCCTTAAAGTTACAGGAGCAGTTAAAATTACAGCCCAACATCATTACAAACGATAGGTTAAAACGACCAAACTTCCCGGGAGATACCAAAACACCTGAACAGAAAATCCCAAATTTAAGCGAGCTGGACGGTAAAGACTGGGAAACCTGTATGACCATGAACGGTACATGGGGATTCAGGAATTCGGATACCAACTGGAAATCATCGGCTACTTTGATTCGTAATTTGGTAGATATTGCTTCAAAAGGCGGGAACTATCTATTAAATGTCGGGCCAAAACCAGATGGGTCTTTCCCAGAGGCAAGTGTAGAACGGTTAAAAGACCTGGGCGCCTGGATGAAGATATACAGTGAGGCAATATATGCTACACAAGCCAGTCCTATCCAGTCGCAAACCTGGGGTAGGGTAACCAGAAAGGATCTGGCTAACGGAAATACCACCTTGTATTTTTCTGTTTTCGAGTGGCCGGCAAACGGAGAACTGATGGTGAAAGGTATATCACGCGAGTTGATATCAGCCCGGTTACTGAACAATGGAGGTAAAGTAACCTGGAAAAAAGAAGCAGATCAGGTAACGCTAAAATTACCACCCGGTGCACCCAATCAGGTAGCCAGTGTGATCAAAGTAGAAGTAAAAGGCAAAATGCAGACCTGGCTTGAAGGATCTGGCAAGGAGAAAATGAAAACAGGAGCCATAGATTAGGCAGGCTTTATAAGTCGTTTAGATTGGTTTACTAATCAAATTGAACATGCATATGAAAAAAAATATTATCGTAATCCTGGGATTATTATTTGCTTTTCCCACCATCAGTTTACCGCAGTCAGCAGATTTAAAAAAATGGCCTAAAGGTGTTTCACCAGAAGAAGTAGGTAGTAGAGTTGCGGTCAGGTTTGTAGCTACTCCGCATACCAATTTTAATAAACCAACCCCACCCAGGGTAATTACTTACGCAGAAAGCTGTGCCTGGTACGGTGCACTAAAATTTGCCAAAGCATCGGCAAACAGTAGCCTGAAAAATGAGCTGATCAAAAGATTTGAACCCATGTTCGCTCAGGAAGCCAGTATGATTCCCCCGGTAACAAATGTAGATTATGCCGTTTTTGGAGCTGTGCCCCTTCAGCTCTTTATACAAACAGGTGATAAAAAATATCAGGAAATGGGGCAAGCTATTGCCGATAAACAATGGGCAGCACCAGATTCAGGTGTGAAGGTTAACCCGGACCAGCTGGCCGCTTTTAAAAGTGGCTATACATGGCATACACGGATGTGGATAGACGATATGTTTATGATAACCGCTTTACAGGCCCAGGCCTATAGGGTGACCAAAGATGACAAATATATCAATAGGGCAGCAAAGGAAATGGTATTGTACCTGGATTCACTTCAGCGGCCAAACGGCCTGTTTTATCATGCACCAGATGTTCCTTTCTTTTGGGCAAGAGGCAATGGATGGATGGCAGCCGGCATGGCCGAAATATTAACCTCCCTGCCCGCTAACAACCCCGATCGATCACGGATTTTGAAAGGTTATCAAATAATGATGGCTTCTTTGTTAAAATACCAGGCACCTTCTGGTTTGTGGCGGCAATTGATAGATGAACCCCTATCCTGGGAGGAAAGTTCATCAACAGGTATGTTTGCCTATGCCATGGTGGTAGGAGTGAAAAAAGGTTGGTTGGCTAAAGAAAAATATGCTCCGGCGGCAAGAAAAGCCTGGATAGGGCTGGTATCTTATCTCGATGAAAATGCCAATGTGAAAGAAGTATGTGAGGGTACTAATAAGAAAAACGATAAACAATATTACCTGGACAGAAAAAGGGTAACCGGTGATCTGCATGGACAGGCACCCATTTTATGGACAGCTGCAGCATTAATAGAACCATAGTTTTTAATTTTAACCATTCAGTTATCGCCAGTGCAAATTGGTCAATTTGTACCTTGTGAAATAAATTCTCGCTGATAGCTTAGTGGGCTTTTTCCTGTAGTAATTTTGAAATATTTATGGAAACTGGCCATGTTGTTAAATCCGCTTTCATAACACAATTGTTTGATATTGAGTTTGTTCTCTATCAATAGCCGGCAGGCATGGCCAACCTTTATTTCGGTTAAAAACCGTGAATATGTTTTGCCCGTTTTAGATTTAAAGTACCTGCAAAATGAATTTGGACTGATGACGGCTACACTTGCAATTTCTTCCAGATGTATTTTCCGCCTGAAATTTTCTAGCGTGAAATTGTATATCGCATTAATTTTTATATTGGAGGTTTCATCATAATCCTGCTTAAAACCGATGGAAGAAAGTTTAACAGTTTGATTGCAGTTGGCAATCAGGTTGAGCGCTTCCATTAATAATATGATGCGGGAAGCCCCGTCTGATTCCAGCATCCTTTCAAGCAGGCCGGCTACTTTTACCTTGATTTTACCATTCACTTGCAAGCCCCTTCTGCTGTTTTCCAATAAAGACTTAATGGCCTTGTTTTCGGGCAGGTTCAGGAATTGATCTCCCCAAAAGTTTTCGCTAAAATGTGCCACCCTAACATCAGCCTGTACGTTAGATTGATCTTTGAAATAACAATCATCAAATCTCCAGTAATGGGCAAGATGAGGGCCAACCAGTACAATATCCCCTGATCTAAAGCTTTTGATATTGTCGCCAATAAATTGTGTACCTACGCCTTTTTTTAGATGGATGAGTTCAATCTCCGGATGATAATGCCATTTGTTGTTCATGTAAGGAACCAGGTCTCTCCTCACGCTAAAAGACTGCGTAGGTGTAGTTGAAACTTTTAGTAATTGCGGTTTCATATCTGATTAGGTCTATATTCGGTCTATTAATATACCACAGAATTAGATATCGTTTTGTGGTTATGCCAATATTGTTGAGTCATTGGGTAATATTTTCCTGTTAGAAGATCTTATTCTTTTCGTTGTAAGAATAAAGGACTCAATCTCATCAGGAAATCACATTTATCCATTATGGCCCATTAAATAATTTTTCGGCCAGATAGGGGCTGAAATCCTTAATTCTGCTCGTTTCCATATCCTGTCGCGGCCATACTTTTATGCCGCTAACCGTTCCCTTTTGTGCCCAAACCAATAGCGGGCAGGCTGCAGATAGTATGTAAAATAATAAACCAATTAGCTGCTTTTTCATAATGGAATGATGTTAAAACACAAACATTTAGGGCAATGCTAATCAAAAAAAGAATAAATAAAATAAGGAAAAATAACACAATCGATTGCGGCATACGGAACAATCGATTGTGCTATTTTTAGGGCCTTCCAGGCCATATTCCGCTTAGCTTTTTACTATTTATTTTATTTAGTTTCGGTCTTTTTGAAATTGAAAACCGAATAATTTTATGCGAAAATTTACCTGTTTACTTTTATTTTTAGTCCCTTTAAATCTTTTGGCGCAGCCGTTTAAGTCGGTACAGGAGCTGATCAAGCGGCGTACACCATGGTTGACAAACCAAGTGGTTTTTAAACAGCTGCAAAGTGGTCAGAAAGATGTGTTTGAGTTGAAGAGTATCGGGAAGAAACTAATGATTAGTGCTTCCGGCGCCAATGCTGCCGCAGTTGGATTGAACTGGTATCTAAAATACTATTGTAATCGCTCCATGTCGCACATGGGTGATAACCTTTCGGCAGTATATCCAATTCCACAGGTACAGAAGAAAGTTCGCGTTGAAGCTCCTGCCAAATACCGTTATGCTTTAAACTATTGTACGTATAACTATACCATGAGCTTTTACGACTGGAAAGATTGGGAGCATGAGCTGGACTGGATGGCTTTAAATGGCGTTAACCTGATGCTCACCGTAAATGGCATGGAAGCCGTATGGCAGAATACACTGAAGCAGATCGGCTATTCTGATCAGGAGATTAACGATTTTTTAGTTGGACCGGCTTATACCGCCTGGTGGCTGATGGGAAACATTCAGGGGTGGGGAGGCCCGATGCCTCAAAGTCAGATCGATGGTCGTAAAGCTTTACAGCAAAAAATGATGGCCAGGATGAAAGAACTGGGCATAGCGCCAGTATTACAAGGGTTTTATGGAATGGTTCCTGCATCTTTGAAAGATAAGGGTAAAGCGCAAATTATTGACCAAAAAACCTGGGGTGCATTTAAACGACCAGATATTTTAGTTCCTGATCGGGCTGACTTCACCAGAATAGCAGGTATATATTATGCTGAACTTCGGAAAGCATATGGAAAAGACATCCGCTTTTTTGCAGGTGATCCTTTTCATGAAGGTGGAATCACCGAGGGCATAGACTTGAAGGCAGCAGGCAAATCTATTCAAATGGAGATGCAAAAGAGTTTTCCCGGATCAATATGGGTTCTTCAAGGCTGGCAGGATAATCCCAAACAGCAAATGCTTGATGGCCTTGATAAGTCACATGTGCTGGTACAGGAGCTGTTTGGCGAATTCACCAACAACTGGGAGAAAAGGAAGGGTTACGACGCTACGCCATTTATTTGGAGTGTGGTAAACAATTTTGGCGAAAGACCAGGGCTGTACGGGAAACTGCAACGCTTTGCAGACGAAGTAGACAGGATCAGAAAAGGCCCGTACAAGGATGTTTTAAGCGGAGTAGGGATTATGCCGGAGGGGCTCAATAATAATCCGCCGGTATACGACCTGATGTTGGAGCTGGGCTGGAGAAATGACCATGTGGAGGTTAAAGACTGGTTGAGCAGTTATACTAAATACCGCTATGGAAACTCAAACCCTCATATTGATAAAGCCTGGCAGGGTTTTCTCGAAACCATTTATCAAAGCATTCCGGGTTATCAGGAAGGGGCTAGTGAATCGGTTTTTTGCATCCGTCCGGCACTTGATACGAAGGCTGTTTCTCATTGGGGCACCCGGGTGAGAACCTATGATCTTATAAAATTTAAAGAGGCGGCGCTGGAATTCGCAAAAGCAGCACCAGAATTTAAAAATTCTGATACTTACCAGATTGATCTGATCAATATTTTAAGACAGGTATTGGCCAATGATGGTGAGCAGGTTTTTCAGGCGATGATTAAGGCTTACCAGGAGAAAAACACGGAGCAGTTTACCAAAGTATCCGCTCAGTTTCTTGACATGATCCGTTTAACCGACGATCTGTTATCTGCACACCCTTATTACCGGTTGAATACTTACAAAACCCAGGCTTTAAGTTTGGGAAAAACAAAGGAAGAGAAAAAGCTGAACCTCCAAAACGCGATGATGCTGATCACTTATTGGGGCGAAAACAACCCGGCAGAAGATA
This sequence comes from Sphingobacteriaceae bacterium GW460-11-11-14-LB5, assembly GCA_002151545.1. NCBI lineage: Bacteria > Pseudomonadati > Bacteroidota > Sphingobacteriia > Sphingobacteriales > Sphingobacteriaceae > Sphingobacteriaceae bacterium GW460-11-11-14-LB5. The sequence continues at coordinate 1,281,343 of CP021237.1, forward strand.
ACCTGCATGATTATGCCTATAAGGAATGGGGAGGCTTAATGAAGGATTATTACCTGGTTAGGTGGAAGATGTATATCGAATATTTACAGCAAGAGCTCCAGGGCAAGAACATGCAAGCTCCCAAATTTTTTGATTGGGAGCGTGCATGGGTAACGCAAAATATGGAACTCAAAGCAGAGAGGAAGGTTAAGCCTCTATCTGAGGTAGTTGCTGAAGTTCTAAAATTGAAAACAGTTGCTCAATAACCTGATGAGGCTGATCACTAATGATATTCCTGTTGTCTAAAATAACAACAGGAATATTGTACCTTTTTAACTGTTCAATCTGCTTTAAAGGTGTTCTGGGTTTGCTCAGGGCAATCAGAATACCGTCAACCCTCACATTCATCATGTTTTCGAGGATTTGTCTTTCCTGCTCGGGTTTTTTAAATGACTGACCAAATATCACATTGTAATTTTTGTTATGGGAAAAGCGCTCAATTTTACTCAGGATAGAACAGTAAAAAGGTTCAGCAATATCCGGAAGCACAACACCTACGGTAAAGGTTTTTCCCTGTTTCAGGAATATGGCATTCTGATTAGGATGATAGTTTAACTCCTCGGCAATTTTATTGACCCTCATAGTAGTAACAAGTCCGATGCTTGGATGCCCTCTGAGGGCTCTGGATACTGTTGAAGGATTTATCTTTAGCCTTCTGGCTATATCTTTGATGGTAGGGATCTTTTCCATTTTTTTAATAGGTTAGCGTAAAACTTTGAACTGACGATTTTTAAGGTAGAATTGGCATCCTGACCGCTTGATTTTTTCCAGACCTGGAAATCTGTGATTGGACTACCATTGGTACTGTTCCAGATCCATTGCGATTTTTCCATGCTAAAATAGCGGTTATGGTCAATGAGGTTATCACTTCCGCTTGAGGTATACTTATGCACAAGAACATCTGCAGGTCCTGCATAAACACGGTTGTATTTGATCACATTACTATCGCAGTGTTCTGTCAGTCTGATTTCTCCTTCTATTTCTCCGAATGCACCTAACACGCGGTTGTTCTGAAATAGAGAATTGTTCATTATGCTGCAGTTTTTGGTGCCCGAGATGGTGTAATTTAAATAATCACCCAGATAAATACCGGCACGGTAACAGTTGTAAACCAGGTTGTTCCTTACGGTAGTGGTCCTTGTCGGATAGATATTGCTTTCGCTAACCAGGCCGATTCCTCTATCACTTTCGTAAACAATGTTCCTTTCAATCAGGGTATTGGCGCCTCCGCAAACATAGATGGAGATGGCACCATATCGATCAGCTCCCCATGTTTCAGGGGTTTTAGTCATGCTGTTGTGGTGAAAAATATTGTCGCTGATGACCCCGTTTCGGGCATAATTGGTGGCTATAGCTCCCTTCGGATTGAGGCCGTCGCCACCGGCAACAATAACACCAATGTTCTCGGTATCATACACTTTATTATTCCTGAAAATGAAGCCATCTATATTTCCTGCGAGGGTTACATTTTCGCTGGTTCCGGTTTGCGTATCATGAACGGTGCAACCGGTAATCGACAGGTTTGAAATGGGGGTATCACTGCTCCCAATCACGAGTATGGCATGTCCACTTCTGCCCTGAGCAAGGGTAGTGGTATTTTTAATGTTGTAAATGTTGCAGTTTTTAACAGCAATATGCTGCCCGCTGCCGTAAATGGCAATGCCCTGGGGATCTGTATTAACCATAGCACTATGCAGGTTGCAAATGTCAAAACCATCAATGCTTACCCAGCTCATGTTGCTAAGCGTAACTAACGCCTGCCATCCGGTAACTTCGATTTTGCTGCCATCAATCACAGGTTTTTCTTTCGGGTAATTTTGAAGGCTGATGGTTTTGCCTGGCTTGCCTGATTTGGGGAATTTTACCTGCTGATGGTAAGTTCCACCCCGCACCACTACCTGATCTCCTGGCTCAGCTTTACGTAGTGCTGCATTAATGGTTTGAAATGGCGCGCTGATGCTTCCTACATTCGTATCCGAGCCGTTAACGGATACGTAATATTTGTGCGCGTTATTTTTAATTTGAAATGTAGCCGCAAATGTTTTACCAGCACAGACCAGGGCCTGTGCTAGTAAAAATAGGTCTAAAAAACAGTAAAATTTCATGTATTATTGAAATTAGGACTTGATTAAATTATTCTGAAACGATCTTTCTGATCCTGTTGTTGTTTTTGTCGATTACATAGACCGTCCCGTTTTTGTCTACAGCAACTCCGCCAGGTGCACTGAAGGAAGCCTGTTGTCCAAATCCGTCTGTGGAGCCTGCCACGTTGCTTCCTGCAAATGTGCTCACCTGGTAGGTATTTGCCTGGATTAAGCGGATACTTTGATCAGGATTGCTGGTGCTTCCACCACCGGTTCCGTTACCTGCCACATAAATATTATCGTTGCTATCTATGGCAATGCCCCATGGGTAAGCAAATTGCGCCGATTTGCCATCGCCGTTTAAATAACCTACTTTGTCTTGCTGCCCCGCAACAATGCTTCCCTGCCAGCTACCGGCATTAAATTTTCTAATCACCTGATCGCCATGCGCAGATACGAATAAATTACCTGCATGGTCAAATTTAATTCCGGCAGGATAATTAAGGCCCGAAATGGTTTCCTTGGTGCTACCCTGGGCATCGATCTGATAAACGCTTCCCGGGCTCGAACAGCTCGCATAGTAGACTTTGCCACTGCTTTTGTCAAAAGCAACGCTCCATGGTGCCTGACTGCCAAAACCCCATGTCTTGGCCTGTCCATCAGGGGTGATCATTCTGATGTCCCAGTTGCCAGGGTCTACACAATATAGGTTGCCACTGCCATCAATCGCAAGGTCATAAGGCAAAGAAAAATTTGCAGCAGTGCCTTTACCATCTGCATAACCAGCAACTGCAGGATTACCTGCCAGGGTACTCACGTTTCCTTCGGGATCGATTTTACGGATACAATGGTTACCTGGATCTGCTACATAGATATTGAGTTGATCGTCTACCACAATGCCGGAACTTCTGTACCAATTTTGCCCTGAAAAGTTGAAAGAGGCATCTGTTCCTTTGCCATTGGCAAATCCTGCGTTACCAGAACCTGCAAGGGTTGTAACTGTTCGTGTATATTCATAATTAAAAATGGCCACACTTGAAGTTTCTTTATTTTCTATCTTCACTTTTATCGGACCTGATTTCGATTTTTTCGGCACCACTACCATGATCTGCGTCGCGCTGGCCCCAATTACTTTAAGCGACAGGTCATTTAAAGTCACAGCGATTTTGGAGAGATCAGAAGTGAAGTTAGTTCCGGTAATGAGTACCTCTGTGCCACCGCCACCTTTTTTGGGAATAAAATCTGAAATAGCGATTGGAGAAGACGGATTATAACCGTCGGTTTTATCTTTTTTGCAGCCTGCAATAAGGAGCAGGAAGCAGATCGTATAGCTTAACAAGCGCGAACGCTCTGCCGTTATATTGATGAATCTTTTCATGTAATTCTGATTTAAATACATTATGATGCTTTAATTACCAACCTGGGTTTTGTACCAGCGCCCTGTCACGGTCGAGCTGGTATTGAGAAATAGGGAAGAGGTACATCTTGTTCTCCCAGGCTCTTTTTTGGAATAACGTGCGCTTGTAAAAACCGGTAAAACCAAATCCCAGTCCCCCGTCATCTTCATTCACATTCATGGTATAGATATTTTGATTTTCGGGAGCACCCAATTGTAGTCTTCTGATCAGCGTATAATACCTGTCGCCTTCGAAGCATAATTCTACCTGTCTTTCTTTAAGAATGTACTTTCTCATGAGTTCCTTATTTCCAACAGCATTAGGATATACAGTTTCAATTCCCGGGAGGCCAGCCCTGGTTCTAACCAGGTTTAGCGTTTGCACAATCTCAGGATTCGAAGGATCATACTCATTTAAAGCTTCGGCATAATTGAGCAGAATCTCCGCATAGCGCATAATGATGAAGGGCCTGTAGTTGGTAGCATCCTGCCTGATGTTATCAGCCGGGCTGATGTTTTTTAGAAAATTATAACCCGTGATGTTATTGGTAATTCCGGTGGCTTTGGCGCCAGCTTTACCCGAATAATAAAATTCTACGCGACCGGTACCATCTACATTGCCGGCTGAAGAATAATAATTTTTGTCATCAACAGTAGGCGCAGGCAATACCGGACGGCCATTGTATTGGATATATGCATAAAAACGGGCTTCCCTGTTGGCATACATATTCCACTGTCCTTTTTTATGCCCCCAGCTCTGATCGCTGTTGTTTTCTGCAAAGCCGGTTTCGGTATATTGCGATAAAGGATCATCAATAGCGCGTCCATTGTTCATGTAAAAGGCATCCACTACATTTTGAGTGGCATTGTACAGATTGATTCCCCCCGGATTAGGTGAAGATGCTTTGGTGTATCCCCAATAGTTCCATGAATTTCTGGAGAACAGGATCTCGCTGTTCCAATTGGTGAGGAAAAGATCCCTTACTGAAAAATAAGGATCAAACCTGGTACCACCGTTATCCAGATTGGTGAATAATTTAAAAGCATTGAGGTTTATCACGGCTTTCGCAGCATCTGCGGCAATTTTCCATTTATTTGGATCAAATGATGTGGGAGCAAGTGCCTTTCCATCCTGATTTTTTAGCGAGCTGAATGCCGGGTTTCCGTTCCATAGTGGACTGGCTGCCCAAAGTGCAAGTTGTGATTTTACTGCCAGGCAGGTTCCCTTTGAAGGTCGGCCATAGTTACTGGAAGAAGCCCAGTTTACCGGCAGATCAACGGCTGCTTCATCCATTAATTGATTTACGTAGTCTTTGCATTCATCAAAAGTATTCCTGGGATATTTGTTGAAATCCTCATCAAGGGCAAGGGAACCCGTTAATTTTACCACCGGTCCGTATTGTTTGATCAATTGCCAGTAAAACCAGCCCCTTAAGAATTTTGATTCTGCTTTGTATTGCGTTTTTAAAGCTGAACTCAGCTGCGACTCAGGTACTCTTCCTACATTGGCTTCAAAAATAAAAGTTGACCGGATGCCGGTGTAATAAAGGTCCCAATGGTCATAATAGGCGTTTACAGGGCTCCAGTTCCCGGCAACCATTTGCCTGATATTTGTACCCGGGATAGAAACAGATGCTTCATCGCTAATGCCGATATGTGCAAAGTCGATTTCGAGCACGGCACCATAAATGTTATAGAGGTAGGATTCTGCATTTGCCCGGTTGCTCCAAAGGATATCTGAAGTAAGAAGGTTATCTGGCTTTTCGTCCAGGTGTTTACAGGCCGATAGGATACTTGTTAAAAACAATGTCCCTGCTGCTATCATGATTAAATATTTACTTTTCATCAGAATATTTTTTAATGCTTATAATTGATCAATATGTCTTTTAAAGGGATGCTTTCAGTCCCAGCGCAAATGTTCTCAAAGGCGGATAGCCTGCCGCGTTGGCGCCAAGTTCCGGATCCCATAATTTAAATTTTGAGAAAGTGAGTAGGTTCTGACCCGAGAGATATAGATACACTGACTTGATTGATATCCTGGTTAGAAAAGCATCCGAAAATTTATAACCTAAAGTGGCTTGTTTTAAGCGTACGAAGCTGCCATCTTTAGACCACCAGGTGCTAGGCTGATAATTATTGCTGTTCTGATTCGAAATCCCCAGTCTGGGATAATAGGCATCTTGCCTTGGATTTTCAACAGTCCACCTGTTTTCCAGAATAGCCAGCATACCAGAAGGGTACTGACCCATGCCTGTAAAAGGCACTATACCTGCTCCACTTGCTCCATCACCAGTTACTGCAGCACCATTGGCCATAAATGATACATCAGAAATACCCTGGAAGAAAAGAGAAAGGTCTACACCTTTATAGCCTACAGTAAATCCTGCTCCATAAAGTTTGGTTGGAACGTCTGATTTTCCGGTATACACCCTGTCGAAACTGTTGATCACCCCATCACCGTTCATGTCTTTGTACTTGATGTCTCCTGGTTTTAAATTTGTACCAAACTGGGTCGGACTTGCGGCAATCTGTTCGGCAGAAGTGAATAATCCCTCAGCAATGTACATCAGGTTGTCTCCTAATTTCTGCCCGGTTGCCTGCTGATAGGCATATAGCTGCCTGGGTTCATCCCTTTCGACGATCTTATTGTTGTTATAGGTGAAATTACCATAAAGGCGAAGCGATACCTTTCCAATCTGCTCGTTGTATTCCAAGTTGGCATCTACCCCTTGATTATTCATCTCTCCTAAATTGGCGAATACGGTTCCGGTTACCCCCAGGATTCCCGAGAGTGAGCTGCGGGCAATGAGGATATTTTTTCTTCTTTCTTTATACAGGTCTACTGTGATATTCAGTTTATTGAATAAACCAATTTCTGTACCGATATTGTCTTTGATCGCTTTTTCCCAGGTTAGGTTTTCTACACCGAACACACTTTCTGTAACACCATTTACGATAGCGCCATTAAAACCTAAACCTATAGAGCGACCTGGGCCATATTGACTCAGATAAGGAAACCTCTTCAATCCATTATAAATTCCAATCTGATCATTTCCTACAATTCCATGCGATCCTCTAATTTTTAGCAGGTTCACAGCAGCCGATAGATTTTTGAAAAAGGGTTCTTTTGAAATCACCCAGCCCGCCGAAACAGAAGGGAAAAATCCAAATCTTTTACCGGGTTCAAAGTTTTCCGAACCGGTATAACCTGCGTCAAATTCAAGCAAATAACGGTCTGCATAATCGTAAGTAGCCCTTACCGCCATGCCTTGGTTTTTGTAGGGGATTGAAGAAATCACATCTCCTGCGGAGCTAACCACCCTGGTGCGCATATTGTATAAAAATAAACCACCAAAATGATGATTGCCAAACCTGCGGTCGTAAGTGACATTGGTTTCCAGGTACATCTTTTTCTCCGCACTTGATGATTGTGAATAACCCAAAAACTGTTCTCCAATCCGCGATTGGTTAAGGATCAGGTTACCATCCGCATCTCTTGCACTGGCCAGGAAAAGGTTGTTCCTTCCAGTTCGCCTGTTGTCGTTTTCACTGTAAGAATCAAAGGAGAACCTGGCCATTGCGCTCAAGCCGGGTATAAAACGGTCTAATTTCTGATTGATGGAGAAAATGGATTGTATGGTGGGACGAAACTCTGTTGCGTAACCCGAATTTTGGATTTCATTGAGCGGATTACTGCCTCCATTGTTAAACGGCCCGGCCCATGAGCCGTCCGGGTACTGGATCGGGAAAGCAATAGGCGGGGTTAAATAGGCGTTATACCAGATTCTGCCAGCTGATAAACCTGGGTACCTGCTGCTCACCAGCATGGCGTCCAGATTCATTGACAAAAGCGTTGTCGGGCTGAGGTCGATGTCGAGATTGGTCCTGAAATCATATCTTTTAAAATTTAAATTTGGGTTATAACCATTTTGTTCGGTCACTTTATAACTGCCATCCTGATTATAAAAAGAGGCAGAAACATAGTACCTCACGCTTGGAGAACCACCGCTTACATTTAAATTGGTGTTGAAACCAGGAGCCCAGTCCTTATAGGTTGATTTGATCCAGTTTACATTAGGATAGAGATAAGGATCCAAGCCACTTGCAGTTTTCTGGATAATTTCTTCTGAATATACGGGTTGATTGCCATCGTTAATATTGGCTTCATTATAGAGTCTCATCCACGAAACACCATCCAGCATATTTGGTGTTTTAGTAAGGCCAGACATGGAGGCTTCAGTTTTTATTGAAATGAGCGGTTTACCGGCAGTACCCCGTTTGGTGTTGATGATTAAAACACCATTGGCACCTCTGGCGCCATATACGGCAGTGGCTGACGCATCTTTAAGTAAGGAAATGCTTTGTATGTCTTCCGGGTCGATGTTGTTGTAAGAGCCTCCGAAAGAGCTGTTTACATCATCCCGTTGTACACCGTCAATAATAATCAGTGGTTCTGTATTGCCGGTAAAAGTTCCTATGCCCCTGATGGTAAAGGAGGCATTGTCGTATCCTGGTTCACCACTTCTTTGCATGGAGATAATACCAGCTACTTTACCGGCCAACGAATTTGAAAGAGAACGGTTAGGAGTCTGCATATCCGACATATTGATGGTGCTAACGGCACCGGTAATGGTCACCTTCTTTTGTTTTCCATAACCTACAACGACTACATCCTCAAGGGATTTGTCTTCTTCTGTCAGGTTGATGCTGATTTCAGTCTGTTCGCCCAGAAGTATTTCTTTGGTGATGAAACCCACGATCTGAATCACCAGTGTTTCATTTTTATCTGCCTGGATTTTAAAGTTTCCATAAGCATCTGTAGAAGTTGCTTTTTTAGTGCCTTTGACGGACACCGTTGCCCCCGGAATAGGATTTCCTTTTAAATCGGTTACTTTACCCCGTATTTCCTGACTACTGAACATGCTGCTCAGTTTGTCAACAGCCTTGTCCAGAAGTGAAGTTTCTTTTGCTTTGATCAGAATGGTATTTCCATCAATTACGTAGGTTAAGGGGAGGTTACCCAGAATTTTTTTTACTGCAGTTTCCAATTCTTCATTTTCGATAGAAATGGTAATGGGGGTGATCCCGTTGATGACTTTTCTATCGAACAGAAAATTATATCCACTTTGATTATGGATCTTTTCTAATGCATTTTTTAATGATATCCGACGTTCATTAAGGGTAATGCGTTGCCCGAAGCTTGCCGCACTTACCTGCATTAGCGTTAAAAGAAGTATGATGGTGGTTAGGCGCATAATCATCCATATTTTACGGACATAACGGTTCGTTATACCCGATTTGCTGGCATAAAATCTATACATTTTGTTATATTTGGTTGTGCAGTGGCCGATCAGGTCAATTTGTTGGCAACTGCAGGTTTCGGTTGATAATTTTTATTAACTGGATGCCAGTAATTATCGGGGGTGTTTCCAGCACCCCTGGTGATTTGGCATAGTGGAGAAGTACTTATTTCATCACGGTTACCCTCCTTCCTTCTATTTTGAAACGGACTTCACCAACAGTTTCTATCCATTTCAGTACTTCCGACAACTTACTTTTTCTCGACACTAATCCATCCAGAATAGGTGTTGAATTAGCTTTTACATCAGGTTCATAAACGACATCAATATTGTACCATCTGGCGATTTTCCGCATGGCCGAATTCAAATCCTCTCCATCGAAGATGAAGTTGTCATTTTTCCAGCCTAATGTTTCTGCAGTATTTACCATTCGTAAGCTAATTGCTCCTACAGCATCAATAGAAGCTTGCTGACTAGGTTTTAACAGAATGGGGTTTTTATCCTGAGCATTTTTTAAACTTCGAACTTGCATACTTCCTTCTACCAGTGTAGTCTTGCTGAGTGGTTCATCGGCATAGTTATTAATGTTAAAGGAAGTTCCAAGGTCTTCGGCGAGCTGGCCAGCACTCATTACACGGAACGGCTGCTTCGCATCATGATTTACCTGGAAATAAGCTTCTCCGGTTAATTCTACCCGACGCTCTTTCTGCCCGGCGAAGCTGGAAAGGAATTTTAATGATGAGGCCGCATTTAACCATACTTTGGTTCCATCAGAGAGTGTGATTTGGTACTGGCCGCCCTTAGGGGTAGATAATACCAGTTGCTGTGCTGCTCCTTTGGCTGAGCCGATTTCGCTGATAGCTGTTCCGTCGTTATATTCCAGTCCGGATTTGTCAACCACTACTCCGCCTTCTAAATTCTTTAAATCAAACCTTTGTCCGTTTGCCAGGGTAACCGTTGCTTTATTACCACCAGGTTGAATATCGTGTAGCGCTAAATTATAATCAATGCGCTGGTTATGCAGGTAAAAATAAAGGCCGATGCTCATAATCACCAGCAGTGATGCTGCAATCGCAAGGCTTCGGCTTGATATTTTGAAATGTCTTTCTGCAGGTAGCGTACTGGTCATCTTCTTGATTATGAGCAGGTCTTCAAATAGTTCTTCTTCGGTTAAACCCAGGGGAAGATCTTTATTCCATTGTGCATACCAGCTCTCTAAAAAGGCGATTTCTTCAGGTGTACAGTTACCAGCCTGTTTTTTTTGTAAAAGCTTGCTAATTTCCTCTTTTTGCATGATTCTTATCGAGGGAAGGAGCGTACCTTCCGCATTCAGAAGTTAAAGACGAAGCAAAGTAGCCTTGGGGGTAAAGAAATTTTAAAAAAAATCAGAGCGACAGGAACATCATTGATCCAAGCCTGGTACGTAACACCCTTAATGCATTGTTTATTGTAGTTTTTACAGTTTGTTCGGAAAGGTTAAGCACTTTGGCGATTTCCTGATGACTGAGGAAATTCTTTCTGCTTAGTTCAAATATTTGACGGGTTCGCGTAGGGAGGTTGGCAATTTCCTGATCTATAATGGCTTTTAGCTGGTTTTGTCTGACCAGGTAATCGGTAGTGACGAAACCGGTTTCTGCAAAATCCTGAATGGACTGAGTGTATGATTTTTTTAACTTCTGCTTTGCCAGCAGATCGAATATTTTGTTTCTAACTGAAGTATAAAGATACCCGGAAAGGGTCGTTTTAAAAGTAATTTCCTCACGTTTAATCCATAAGGTGGTAAAGAGTTCATGCACCAGATCCCTGCATTCTTCTCTTAATTGAAGCCGTTTAAATGCGTGAATGTATAAAGCAGCATGATAGCGGTGATAAATTTCAGCGTAGGCCAGCTGGTCGCCTGACTTGAGTAAGTCTGCTAGTTCCTGGTCATTATGGTGTTTATAGGGCATTCTGTTTGGGATGCACTAACATACATAATTAATGCATATAGTCAAAAACTTAATGCTGTCCGTTTTTGCAGAGAAATGAGCTTACACTAGTTCTGCAATTCTTAGCTATCAAATGCTGACCTTTACAACAGGTATGCGTTAGTTATTTTTTGCTATGTTCCTTCCAACATTTATTCTTTTGATGTGTTTTGTTTATTTTTACTTTCAAATCAACCCTAATTATGAAAAAAATCTATCTATCGCTGCTATGCATGATAATTGCGCTCAGCAGTTTTTCGCAGTCCGCTGTTTCACAGCGGGTTGATGTGATCAAAAAGAGTAATGGTGAAGAACTAAAAGGAAAGATTATCAAAGTCACCGATGCTGAGGTTTCTTTTGTTTATTCCGGAGAAACCGCTGAATACATTATTAAAAAATCGGATATCTCCCAGATTACCCACTCCAGTGGCAGAGTAGAGATCATCTCGCAACAGGTATCTCCTTCAGAGACTAGAGGTAAGGATCCGGTTGCGATGACTGCGACTCCGGTTGACCATCACAATAAAATTGCAATCATCCCTTTTACCTTTTTGATGGATAACCAACCTGGTGCTGATGTTATTGGAATGAAGGCCCAGCAGGACGCTTTTGCTTTGCTTAGCCAGCATTCGGCCGGATATACGATATTGGATCCACGCTCAACCAATGCCGCCTTGATCCAGGCAGGTGCTACGCAGGATAAGCTGATCGGGTTTACGATGAAAAACCTATGCGATATCCTGGGCGTTGAATATATTATTCAGGGAACTGTTACCCAGAATAAGGGATATCAGACCAGTTTTAGCTCATCGAGTGATGATACCAAAATAAAACGGGGTGATGGTGACAAGGTAAAAGGGGTATCAAGTTATGGATCTACCAATAGTAATGCAGTACAGCGATATGATGTTAGTGTGAGTCTTCAGATCTACATGGACAATAATGCGAGTATCTATAATGAAAGTCACAAAGCCTTCCTGAGCAATACTGATGGATCCTACAGTGGTCCGCTCGAATATTTGTTAAAAAGATGCCCTTTATACCGTAAATAATTCATTTAAGGTGCATGCTGAAATAAAAAAACCGCAATTTTGCGGTTTTTTTATTGTTACCATCCGGGAGATTGTGCCAGATTTTTATTTAACACCAGTTCCTGAGTAGGGACGGGTTCGTAATAAAATTTATTAAGCCAGCCTGGTGGCGTACCGAAAAATTCGACATATCCAGAAGCTCCACCACCAGAAATACTTAATTTATTACCATAGTCAGCATTATTGACCCAAACACCCAGTTGCTGTTTATTTACGTAAGTTCCCTTTTTCCAGCGTTTCAGGTCGTTAAACCTAAAACCGTCTCCAAAAAGTTCAACACGTCGCTCTCTCCTAATTTCCCACAATAGGGGTGTTACATCAGGATCACGCTTGGGATCGAAAGATGCATTGATATCAGCAACGGTCATTTTTGGCAGACCAGCGCGGGGCCTTAATTTATTTATGGTCTGATCGGCTACTGCCTGCGTAAATAAGCCCAGTTCTGCCATAACTTCTGCATAATTTAACCAGATCTCTTCGATGCGAAAAAGAGGGCAATCGGTTGTGGCATAACTGCTTTTTGCATCAAGAGGCAATCGGTTGTAGCTTTTCCAGTAATAATAGCCTAGCTCACCCACCACTTGAGGTTGCCCAGAATTTGATTTTCTGAAATGTGGCGATTCGCTGATGATGGTTCCCGTTTGCATGGTTTGACTCCATTGGGCAATAGGCAGCGATTTTTTAATTGTATTCTCTGATTGAAATGTGGTAAACAGATCAATGTATTCTGCATCAGCAGCATTAGCATTTTTTTTCCAGGTATAGTTAGGATTGCCGATTACAACCTTATAGGGCGGAACAACCGTATACAGCAATCGTCTATCGCGGTTACGAAATTCGTTGTACATCGTCTTGTCGCCTGCATATACCGCACTGCTTCCAATTGGTCGTCCATCGGTACATAAATAACTTTCTACTGCATCCTTTGCCACATCAATATAACTGTTGGCACTTCCTTGCAACCTTACTCCCGAAAAGTGGGTGGTAAGGTTTGCCGCGTATTGCTTAAAAAGGATAATCCCTGGTTTTTTACTTAAATCTTCCAGGTTATAAAGATCATCATAGTTGGCCATGCAGGTGCTAAAGTTATTCATCAACTTTTCTGAAGCCGTTTTGCTGGCTTGCAAGTACACATCGGCATTGCCTAATGCATGGTATTTGCGCCAGGTTCCTTCAAAAAGGCCAAAACGCGATATTAAGTACCTTACACAATGTATATTGATTGTATTATCTCCATCACCGTCTGCTTTAATGTGTGTTTCAGCGAAGTTAAGATTATCCAGTATGTTTTTGGCCACCACATCGCGAGGGGTCCTTTTGCCAAAAAGTTCTACAGTGGAGGTGTCGCTTAGTTTATGTTCAATCCAGGGCACATCGCCGTAAGCCGCAATTAAATCGTAATACCGTAAAGCCCTGAAGAAGTAGCCTACGCTGCGCCAATGGTCCTTATCGGCCTGTTTCATTGCAGATTTATCGATATTATCAATCATCACATTTACCTGGCGCACATAATCGAAATTCCAACCCGAAGTGCTTAACGATCGGGTGCGACCGCCATCGCCGGGTATTATTTTGGTTTGATAGGCGTACTCTGATTGGCTACCCGCTAATGTTCTGGCCAGGTTATCAGAATTGGCATCACTGCTCAAAAGTGCCGCTGGATAACCATCGCCATTAACTCCGTATCCATCAAAATAATCGTACATTCCCCATGCGTAGGTTTTGAAATTGTCGTAGTTGATAAAAGCTGTTTCCTCGGTGAGTTCAATAACAGGAGTTTTATTTAAAAAGTCCTTTTTGCATGCTGCCAAAAGTAAGGGAGCAACAAAAAATAGGTATTTTATATTTTTCATGATTAAAATCTTTATCTTTTATTAAAATGTAGTATTTATACCGAAAGAGGTTTTTCTTAAAAAAGGATAACCCATGCCAGAACCGAGGTTAGTTAATGAGGGGTCTAAACCCTTGGGTAAATGGTTAAAGTTGAAAGGATTTTCTACACTGCAAAACAACCTGAAAGTATTGATGTGCAATTTGCTCAGTAACGATTTTGGCAGGTTGTAGCCCAATGCTAAATTGGCCATCTGCAAATAAGCGCCATTTAACAGATAACGACTTTGTATGGTGTTTTGATTGTAGCTTTGGTTACCAGTGGCTTTATCGTAAAGTCTGGCGTAATGAGCATTAAGGTTATTGGGCGTCCAATAATCGAGCGTATTGGCCACAACAGTAGAAAAACCACCATAATTTGGTGCGGTAAGCGTAGTGGCCATAAAGTATTGACGTTTGCCCACGCCACGTAGTACGAAGCTGAAATCGAAATTTTTATAGCTTAATCCACCGTTTATGCCAAACTGGTAGCGTAAGGTATTATTGCCAATGATGGTACGGTCACCCGGATCGCTGGTCGTTCTTAAGCCTTCAAAAACTTTACCATCACCATTCAGGTCTTTTAAAAGTACGTCGCCTGGATTTGGCAAGATCCCCTGATAGGTAGGGACACCGGGTTTTAAGGCGCCGCCAGTTAGATCTGCTTTTAAGCTTCCAGGTACAAAATCATCAACGGTGTAAAGCCTGTCGGTTGTATAGCCCCAGATTTCGCCTAATTGCTGGCCAACGTAATAGTAGCTAAGGAAATTATTGTCGTTTCCGCCAAATTTGGTAATCTTCGAGGTAAAATCGTAGAGGTTAGCACCAATGTAATAGCTCAAATCTTTACCGATTTTATCCTGCCATGAAACATTAACTTCATAACCTTTTGAGCGTAGACTTGCGGTATTTTGTAGCGGCGCACCCGTGCCCAGCACAGCAGGTAAAGAAATGGCACCTTCGGCAAGGATATTTTTGGTATCTCTGGTGAACCAGTCAAAACTTCCGCTTAACCTGTTGTTTAAAAAGCCAAAATCTATACCGAGGTTTAGGGTGCGTACAGTTTCCCAGGTAAAATCAGAGCTGATTAAATTAAGTTCGCCTAAGGAGGTTAAATATGACCCTGCTCCATTTAACCAATGAGGCTGAGAGGAGGTAAATGTTGGGATAAATTTATATGCGCCAATATTCTGATTCCCCACCTCACCAAGCGAAGCTCTTAATTTGAAGTTAGACAGCCATTTAGCATGTTGCTTTAAAAAATCTTCTTCAGATACTACCCAACCGATTGAAGCGGAGGGGAAAATACCAAAGCGATGATTTTCTGGAAATTTTGAAGAACCATCATACCGTTGATTTAATTGAAGCAGATATTTGTTTTTGTAATCGTAGTTTAATCTCCAGAAAAGACCTGTTAAGGAGAATGCTGAATAGCTATTTGAGGTATTTATTGGGCCAGTTGCGTTTACCAGCGATGGAAATTCGCTCGAAATCATGCCATTTCTTGATACATCTGTAGCCT
Organism: Sphingobacteriaceae bacterium GW460-11-11-14-LB5; assembly: GCA_002151545.1. Taxonomy (NCBI): domain Bacteria; kingdom Pseudomonadati; phylum Bacteroidota; class Sphingobacteriia; order Sphingobacteriales; family Sphingobacteriaceae; species Sphingobacteriaceae bacterium GW460-11-11-14-LB5. The sequence goes on from CP021237.1 coordinate 1,296,611, forward strand.
GATAAATGCTTTCTTCTTTATTAAAGCCAGCTAGCAGCGAAAAATTGTGATGACCAAATGATTTTGTGTAGTTACCAAAAATATTTAATGCATTATATATGGTTCCTCCATTAAATAACTGATAAGTGCCGTTTCCACTGGTTTGTTCCTGAAAATTATACGGACTCACTGTTTGAAAGGCTTTATTGTAATTGGTCACATTATTGTTCAGCTTATCGTAAGTGTACTCGCCAGTAATCGTAAGTCCGCTGATGGGTTTGAGGATCGCACGGCCAGTAAGTCTGATATCATCACTTTTATTGAGGTTGGGTGAACCATTTAATACAATATATCTGGGTATGCCGTTTATGCCGACTACACCGTTAGAGGCTGGTATGGTTGCATCTGGCGATATTAATGGTAAAGAGATGCCAAAGGGCATATTCGATGGGGTAGAGGTAATCGAATTAAAATATTGCGCATCTAACTGGGTACTTAACCATTTGTTTATATCGGCATTAATGAACGATTTAATATTATAACGTTTATAGTAATCCTGTTTTGCTTCTGGAACCACAACTCCCTTTTCATTTGCACTGCCGTAAGCCAAACGATAAGTAATTTTATCAGTTCCGCCGGTTACTGAAAAATTATGCTGAAATTGGGGTACGTTTTTAGCCAGGTAGCCATCAATTAGGCTTCCCGCCCGAACGGGATAAACTGTTGTACCCACGTTTGCGAGTCCGTTTGGATATTTATCGGGGTTGGCTTTCGCTTCGTTGTAAACCTGTATCCAGGTATCAACGTTTTGTAACGACCAGTAGCCCACGGTTCCCATGTCTTTTAAAGATTGTAAGAACTGCTCTGGCGTAGCCTGATCTGGGAGGTTGGTTGGACTAGCCAAAATAATGTTGTTGCTATAATTAAACTGGGGTTTTTGATTAATTTTCCCCTTTTTTGTGGTCACCAATATTACCCCGAATGCCGAGCGGCCTCCGTAAATGGCAGCAGATCCTGCATCTTTTAATACTGTTACGCTTTCGATGTCCTGAGGATCGAGCTGACTTAAATCGCCATTAAGCGGTACATTGTCTACTAATACCAATGGCCCGGAAAGATTAATGCTGTTTCCGCTCGTATTCAAACTGGTAGCGCCACGCAAATTGATGGAACCAACTGTACCCGGTTTGCCGCTGCCTACACTCACCTGCAGTCCAGGCACTGTTCCCTGCAGCAATTGGGTTGTACTGCTCACCGGCCTGTCGCGTAAAACATCATCCATCTTTACTGTGGCAATAGCACCTGTTACTTTTGCATTACTTTGGGTACCATAACCAACAACAACCACATCATTGAGTGTTGCATTATCTGGTTGCAGGCTAATGTTTAGGTTAGAAATATCACCAACCAACCGGCTAAGGGTTTTATAGCCCACAAATGCGATACTTATGCTATCCTGAGCATTGGCCTGCAGGCTAAATTTTCCTTGTGTATCTGTACTTGTAGCCTTGTTAGTCCCTTTGATTTTGATTACGGCGCCGATTAAGGGTAACTGTTTTTCGTCTAAAACCTGGCCGTTTAAAATCTTTCGCTGTGCATTGGCAAAAAGACTGAGGCACACTAAAAAGATTAAGGTTGTGATGGTTTTACCTGGACTGAAAAAATGATGTCTCAGGTCGTTGATAATAATTATTGGGTATTTTTTTTGCATAATGAGTGGAAAGGGAAATTTTCCCTGATAAAGTTTATCGTTAACTGTACTGGTTATTTATTTAATCAGTATTTGACTAAATGATGTTTACGAGGTGGGAGTAGGAGATCAATCAGCATGAATAATTTAATTTGCTGAGGTAACAAAGGCGTGAAGGAATAATCATCTTTATTAAGTATATAAAATCTATAGAATTAATAGTCGAAAATATGATAAAACATCGGTTTCTCTTGCCAGTGAAGACCAACTTGTTAAAAAGCGGGTCATTTGGATTAAAATATGCTAACTTTTGTTATTTAGATGGGTAAAATATTAGTTTGGAATATACAGGATCTCTTGGTAAGAACGATAGTCGTTTTAAGTTGTAACGTGGGAAATACCGTAGGCCGGACTGGAGATTGGCCGAAGATTTTTGTTTAAAGGAAATGCAGACCATTCGTTACCTTTATGTGATCAGACATAGTGTGTATGCTATTTTTACGCTGGGTGGGAGGAAGGAAAGGTGAGGTTAAATATGATCAGGCGATGAAAGGAAGATAAAAAAAAGGCTACATGGCAACTGTTTTTGCTGGCACACTCCAGGAACAATATCAAAAAATAACTTGAACTATGGACAGAAAAGACTTTATTAAAAATAGTTTTTTAGCCGCGGGGGCAGTTTTACTTCCCAATGCAGTTTGGGCTTTTGACAAGAACTCCGCGGGCAGCGCTGCAGATGCGAATAAATTTGTGTCCATAGCTAATTTAAGAAGATTTAAACGTGCGGAGAATGGGTTAAGGTTTTTCGAAACAGAATTGAATATTTCTAAACCTAAAACCTTCTTAAAGCTACACAGGAAATATTTCATTTCAGAAAACACGGCAGGAATCTGTACGCCTGCTTTGCTGGAGACCTGGAACAAGGAAAATCTGGTTTTTATCCCCGAACTCTATAGAGATAAAAAATACAATGGTTTTATCATAAAGGTCTGTGAAAATGGATTGTGCGAAGAAACCATGATATTTTCACACGAGAATCAGGGTTATTATGCTTTTTGGGGCAAGGAATACCTAGGTGGCCCGACATTGTACCACTATGATATGGAAACATTTCACCTGATGCGTATGCACAGCGAAAATGGGCAATGGATAAATCACAAGGTTATGCCGATGTATCCGGACGAAATTGCCGTACTCTACCGGCAGCAGTTACAGCAGTTAGGGCAGGGACAGCTTTCTCAGCAGTTCGGTCATGATTTTGAAATACGTAAAGATGGTTTTTATCAATTGATGGCCTTAAAACGCAGTTGGGAGCAAAACATCGTCACCAAAGAAAAAGAAGTTTATGAAAAAGAAAATCCGGCACCGATCTATTTAAATTCAATAACTACAGAACCTGAAAATGTTAGATTTGATGGCTATACAAATCCGTTTGCACCAATTTATTGTGAGGGGGATAACCTGAGTTACGCAATCTTAAAGCCAGCAATTATTTACCAGGAGGTGGCAGGTACAAAAATAGAAATAGCCAACATGCCTGCTTACAAAACTCAGGATGATATTGGAGATTGTAAGGCTTTTAGTTTAGCTGCAATATTGCAGCACTACACTTGCCAAAAATGGAAAAGTGATATCCCTGATTGTAAAAATCCTCCTGCTGATATGGCCATATCCTATTTTGGGTTGATGGCTTATACAAATCAGGCCGCAGATGAGGATTATACCTTTCAGCCCAATCAAAAAAGCGGAAGAGGGATGAATGATGTTATCAATGATCTGGGCGTGAAGTACTACAATAGTTTAATATTGGAGAGTTGTAATCCTTTTGAAAACCTGACAAAAGAATTTAGCTTAAATGGTAGGAACGGACTAATCAAAAGAGATGAATTCTTTAATTATCTGAAAAATATTTTTGGGAAGTTAAAAGATGGCGACCTGGTAAAAATAAAAGACTGTAGCGATGAAGTTGAAAAACTTAATGCTTACGTAAATTTGAATTTTAATCAAAAAACGCTTAAAACAGCTCTGACTAAAAAAGATTTTGACCATTTTTTATTTACATTATTTTTTAGCGATTGTAAAAGAGAATTATTTCCACCGGGTTTTAGTGCTGCTGCATTTCCTTTAGATTCAATGAATGTCTCACCCGATGATGTCAAAAAGCAGATCTTAAAAGGATTAAAACTTGGAAAACCAGTCCTTTTCCCATCACTATGTATTTCACAGGATAAAGGCGAAGGATGCAGTATGTCACATTCGCTAGTTGTCTCTGGCTTTAAGCAGGTTAAAAATGGAAATACTAAAAAAGATGTGTTTAAATTACACAATTCCTGGGGGCCAGAGTGGCAACAAAAAAATAATGATGGATGGGTAGATGCAGATATTTTATGCCAAAATACTGTAAGAACGAATTCAGGCAAGGGATATCGCATCGACTCAGGAAGCGTAATTTGGTTAGATCCTTAAAAGGAGTGTAATCAGCTAGTGAACGCTGGATGTTTTTTTGGCATGCCTATAGCGAGTCGCGTCTTTCGCTGTATCTTCCTGCGGGAGGATGTCGCTGCACCCACTCACGCATTTTCGATTGAAGTAATAACAACACAGAGAAACGTGATGTCTTGATCGTTAGTATGCTGTTGTCCCTTGAAGAGTTTCGCAACCCGTGGTATTTTATTTTCCAAAAGCATGTCGCTTCTTTCTCTGAGAGGGAAATATTCCCAGAATTAAGGCCGTCATATTTTTCTCCCTTTTACATTGTTAGGTAATTAATCATGTAGATTCACTTTGGATTTTTTAGTTTTGCGCTGCAAACCTACTGGTCTGCACTTTTATCTAAAATAGCGCTTTCAGGATTGAAGCACTTTTTTTTTGTGAATTGACTTGTATTATGACAAGTGGGATCTAAACCTCCGATTAATTGATTTTTGGCCTTGTCAATGCATTTTCCTTGATGTGTAAAAAGCCCTGCTACAAATTCTTTTTTAGGTGGCTAAATATTGTACCACAAATCGAAAATGCAGTGCAGGCACTGAGCGCCTTGTATGTATTGGAAGGCTCGATCATGGGCGGAAGCATCATTGTAAAAATGCTCGAAAAAGGAGGGGTTACCAAAGGCGTTTCTTTCTTCTCGGGCTATGGTGAAGCCACTGGCATTAGGCACCGTTAATAATTCGGTACCTTTTTAACCAGTTTGATTTTCGATCCCCTTTTTGTAAAAGTCAAATTACGGGTTAAGGTTGTTTATATCTACGCCAGTCCACTTTTTAGGTGCGCCCCAATCTGGCTTATCTAAATCGCAGAAGTCATTTAGTTGTTTCATGGTCAAACTAAGCGCTGCGGTCATTTCAACTACTCTCTGTTTATATCCTGCGTTTTCCGCCAGATTTTGCATTTCTAATGGGTCTGTTTTTAAATTAAAAAGCTGCACCGGATGCTGGCCTTTTACATTGTAAAGAATAAGTTTAAAATTGTTTTTTACATAGGCACGTTGGAGGTTACGATAAGCAAAAAAAGCAAAATCGTGACCCTGAAAACCAGTATCACTAAAGGCTTTAGCCAAAGACTGACCTCCCACAGTTTTAGGGATATCGATATTGGTGAGTTCGCAAAGCGTTGGGTAAATATCATTCAAATACACAATAGCATTTTCTCTTTTGTTTGCTGGAATGCCAGGACCGCTAAATATCAATGGTACCCTTATCGATGATTCATAAGGGTTCTGTTTTCCCAACAATCCCTGTTGACCGACTGATAATCCATTATCCCCGGCCAGTACAATAATGGTGTTTTTATCTTTACCTGCAATTTTCAAGGCATCCATAACACGGCCGATCTGATAATCTACCTCGCTCACCATTGCATAATATTTGGCAATTTCTGTTTTTACAGCTTCTTTAGTCCGGGGAAAGGGCAAAAGTGTTTCATCCCTGATCCGAAGTTCTCCATTATCGAAAGGATGCTCAGGGAGATAATTGGCAGGTAGAGATACATCTTTGGCTGAATAGCTATGTCCATACCAGGTTGGTGGCGTACGTGGGTCGTGGGGAGAGGTAAATGCCAGGTACATTAAAAACGGCTGGGTAGAGGTTTTCTGTTTGTCAATAAAATCAATTGCAGCATCCGCAAAATGGATGGAGGAATAATTATCGCCCCAAAAAGGCTTGTCATATTTGCCGGTCGTATCGTAATGAAATAATTCCGGCCGGTATTGCCCACCATTATCAGGAGGGTTCATGCCGCCTATGTGAATATTTTCGCCTGCGGCAAAAGAACGGTTTAATGATTTTGTATCCTGATGCCATTTACCTGTTTGAAAAGTGAGGTACCCATTTTCTTTAAACAATTGCGGAAAAGTAATGTCCGATTCAGGAATATAAGCGCCGTCTTTTCGGATATGAAAAAGTGTTTTACCGCATAGGATCATGGCCCGGCTCGGTTGGCATACCGCTCCATTAAGTGCACCCATGATGTGTGCGTTGGTAAAGGAAGTTCCATTTTTTACCAATTTATCCATAGTAGGTGTCACAATTTCTTTATTTCCAAGAGCATGGATAGTTTGATAGGTCTGGTCGTCAGTAATAATAACCAATACATTTTTTTTCTGTTGTGCAAGGGAAACTGTAACTGTACAAAGGAATATAATTAAGGAAAAAAACTTTCGTAACATCATTTATTTTGAAATTGTAATTATTGTTTTTATGAATTATTTAATGCCGTAGTTTTTGTTGATCAAATTTCACAGTTAGACCTATGCAAAATATTAAGATTTTATTTTTGATGGGATCCAGATAGTTCCCGTTGTCTAAATTGTATTTGCAGGTCTTTAAAAGCGAATGTTTTAAGGTATGGGCTTTGGCTTTATGTTTTTATCAGATTGTTTCGCTCCTGGTGATCAGAAGGCAATTAATATAACTGAAATGCATCTTTCGGCTTATCATGGCGTAGTTTCACTCCTCGTTACTCCCGATATGTGGCTCCATGAAAGAAGCATTGGTTACATATTGATGTGGCAACGTTTTATTGTTAACTTTTCTTTAGCAAAAATTGATTATAAAAGCCCGATTCTTATTACGAATCGGGCTTTACCTTATTTAATCTTTTTTAAAATGTACTAAATTTGAATTTTTGATTGTTGGCACCACCATAACCCCAAAGGCCAGGCAGGGTTCCGTTTGCGGTTGCACTACCCGGAATATCAATATTTTTGGATGGTACATTGCGTGGAGAAATGATATAATAACCACCCTCAACCGGGAAGATATTAAACTGCTGAGAGGTTGTACCTGTGTTTGTTCTAATTTCAAGTTTAGTACCATTCGCGATACCACCACCCACTACGGTAAGTACCTTTCCTGGTGCATTTAACGGCGATAATATATAATAACCACTGGCATTTTTGGTCACATTCCACCTTCCGTTACTGGTGTTTACATCTGTCCATAAAATGACCTGCGTACCATCTGCCGTGTAATTCCCGGATACGTTCAGCACCTTGGTAATATCCAATGCTGTAGAAATTTCATAATTAGTATTTGCAGGTAAGCCAACATATGTAAAACCGGTATACATGTGGTTGATGCCTGCAATATCTGCAGGGCTCATGTTTGGTGAAGGAAAGCAGGTCTCATAACGAGATCCATCTAATTTCGTTATCTTTTGGGGACTTCCGATTGGATCTGCGGCGTACATCAGAATTGATTCGATATCTAATGGAGTACCAATAGTTGTATAACTTGTTGCCGAAACCTTATTATAGTTGTATGCACCACTTGGATCAATGTTGTCATAATTCACAATGATATAATCATCTCGGTCTGGGCGGCACATTTCATGATTTGCGCCCAATGAATGGAATATTTCGTGGATAATGATGCCGATAGTATTATAATTTACCAAATTCACGGTCTGTGCCCCACCGATCATTCCTATTGGCGAAGTATTACCAGTGGACTTCATGAAATTAATGTAATTGGCCTGAGTAGTTCTTTGCACAAATGTTACCGGAGAAACCCTGCTAATATATGCCATCGCCTTTAGAGAAGCAGCTGTATCGGCACCCAGACCCGATAAGTTATAATAAACTATACCACCTGGCCAGCGCTTAGCTAAAGCATTTATTACCAGTGCCCGCTCTGAGGTAGATACGTTTTTGTTGCTGTTAATTTTTATTAGATTAAACTGTTCTTTACTAAGTGTGATATCATCGGCGAGATAATATACTCCGTTGTCTTCTTTGATCTGAATGTTATTGCCGTCGAAATTAAAGGTATGCATTTTTGCAGATCTGTTTGCATCAACCACTTCGTTAGTCACGGCATTTTGCTTTTTACAGCTTAGGGCTGAAACAGACAAGAGTGCTGCCATAAAAAAGTTTAAATAGTTTTTTTTCATTGCTTTTTTAATTAAGGTTTAGTTTATAGATTAATTTATAATTGCGATAGAATTTTTTTTGCTTAATGATATGCAAGCATCCCAATCCACTTTTCATTTGACAACCTATAGAAGTTTCTTATTGACTAAGGTTGTCTGCTGTTTAAATCCATTTCCCCTTTTTTCACCTTAATGAAAACACAAAATAGCCTCAGCTTTCTATTTTTACTAAACGAAGTTAATAAATACTAAACTTATAACTGGCTGAATATTAACATGTAATTACCACAAATTGACAATTATACAACTTCAATGAGCATTGAAAATGGCTTCTGATGTAATTGGTTTTATTATAGGGTGGATGAAATAGCTAAAACCTATAACCGATAGATGCCGCTACAGAGAGGGCTTCAAACTCTACTTCATTAAGACGGGTTGTACTGCTGGTATTATTGTTGAACAACAATACATCTGTGCCTTTTTTGGCAATACCATAGCGGTAACTTGTTCCAATCCCAATATCCCACTTCTCATTGTAAATGTATTTCATTTCCACATCTGTGTTGAGAATATATCCCTTTGCCTGGTGTAGATAACTTTTTGGTTTTGCCAGGTTTTCCCTGAGGTTCCAGTTGCCATATCCTTTGTTTTTGACGTAATAGCCGGCTAAATTGTAACTAACCTCAAATGCTTTAAAGGGGATTAACTTAAAAGATATTGTTGGCCCGAAGCCATTCCAATTGGTTCTGTAATAGGAGTTCAGGTTTTCTATATATACCGAAGGGTCTGATGTTAGTCCAGTCTCCTTAGCATTCAAAATATAATTTTTCTGGAACTGGCCCAGGTAGCCAGCCTTTGCTGTTATGCTAAAAGTTTCGCCCTTGAAAATTTGATAACCTAAACTTGCGGTGATGTTTCGGTTGAAACCTGCTGTAACGCCATAATAGCTAGAAAATATATCCGTGCGGTTGTCAGATGCATAATCGATATCGGATAAGGTACCTGATTTTATAAAAAGACTATTAAACTGAAAATCAGCGATATTTTTTTTAAAAAATATTGTTTGCAGATTAAATCCATATCCTTTTTGAACTACATTCTGCCATTTTAACTCAGAAAAAACATTAGGGCCACTACCTGCTGGTGTTCCCGCAATCGAAAAATTAAGATCGGATACTTGATAGATACCCTGTACAGACAACTTTGCTTGCGCAAAAACAACATTAGTCGCTAACAAGATTAATATAACAGTTAACCATTTTCTTTTCATCTTAATTTTTTCTACTTAATCATCTGCATTAATGTGTCGTTATTCTCTAATGCCTGTTGGTTTTATTGATTAACATTATTCTGATGATAGAGAAGCGGTAATGACGCTGAGCCAGAAAATCTGGCGATTAACTATTTCTATCATTAAAGGCCTTAGCCATGTTCATTTCCGGATAAAATTGCGCCATTGTAGTCATTATTGATATCTTCCCCTACATATGTTTTAATGGTAAAAGCTGTACTGGTTTCAGCTTTAAACAAAATTAATAGTTGCTAAACAACTGGTTGGCTCGATTTTACCTTATATAAACAGCATATTAACTGTGGCTTACTTAAACACGGCTAAATGCTATATCATTTTTTATCCTGGATTTTCCACTTAACATTTTTTGAATCTGGATCGTAATTTTGATATTTCAATGAAACTGGTCAATCCTTTTTTGGCTATAAATACCGGTAATTAAAAAGTTTCACCAGTGTTCAGATCCCTTAGCGAGATGTCTCTTAATTCTCCAATGCCTCCGAATGTAAAATTCAATCCAGAAACTTTTCCAATTGTGTTTTTATAGGCGGTGGTAAACAGCTGTTTACCATTTAAGAAAAATTTCACTCTTTTGTGTCGGACTAATAATCGTATATCGCCTCCTGATCTCAAATCTCTACCCAATGTGCTCAAGTCATATTTACTTCCTTCTCTGCTGCTTTCAGAGAAAGAGCCGTAAGCCCAGGCCGTGCACCCAGGTCTGAGTATCAATATATCATGTCGTGCCTGGATAGCCTTGGGCTGATAGCCCTTTTAGTGATGGGGTGCTATGGCTTTTCATACATTAGAAAAAAATTATAAACCAGCGGTTGGCATAGGCAACAAAAATTTTAATGAGATATTGATGTTTCGCCTTGATGACTTTCAGCAAATCAGCAATGAATTTATTGCTGATTTGAACTTTTGCTCCGTTGGGCCTTTAATAGATCTTAAAGTACTTTCTGTTTTTAGACTATTTTCAAACCATTGAATAAAAGCGATGGAGACCCGTTTGGGTTTCGAGCTCCATATTGGCACTTAGGATGCAAAAATAGTTTCTTATTAATCTATTTCTTGATTCGATGCTGGTCATCTATATCCTTTAGAAAAGGAAACCCATAATTTCTCATTATTGCAATACTAGGTTCTATTCGGATTGTGATCAGCTATCAAATGCTGACCTTTACAGCAAGTAAATTTGGACCTTATAACAAGCTTTTTGACTTTTTTATCGTTGAACTTTGTCTTATCAAAACTTCAAAAATGGAAAATAAAGAAACAGTTTTAGTTACAGGTGGATCGGGTTTTATAGCTTCTTATTGCATGATTACCTTATTGAAGAATGGTTTCAAGGTAAGAGCAACGCTGCGTTCCCTTCACAAATCAGAGTTGGTCAAACAAATGCTGAAAGAAGGGGGTATCAACTCTTTTGAAAACTTAGCTTTTGTGGAAGCCGATTTGCAAAATGAGCGCAGTTGGAAGAAAGCCGTCGAAGGATGCCAGTATGTTATCCACGTGGCTTCACCCACACCAAATACCGATGCAAAAACAGAAGATGATTTTGTGGTTCCTGCAAAAAATGGTGTGCTGTTTGTACTACGTGCTGCTAAAAAAGCAGGTGTAAAAAGAGTGGTACTTACATCTGCTTTCGGTGCTGTAGGTATGGGAACAACAAAAACAACACCTTACACCGAGGAAGATTGGACGGTCATCAACGAGACTGTTGCACCTTACCAGCGTTCTAAGACCATTTCGGAGCAAGCGGCCTGGGATTTCATCAAAAATGAAGGAGCGGGCATGGAACTTTCCGTGGTCAACCCGACTGGTGTTCTGGGGCCTGTGCTGGCTGATGATTATTCCCATTCCATCCAAACCATTAAACAGATGCTCAATGGCGAAGTAAGCGGATGCCCTAAAATGAGTTTTGGTTATGTAGATGTACGCGATGTAGCTGACTGCATTTTAAGGCAATGACGATGCCACAGGCTCTTGGTCAGCGTTTTATTGCCGTAGCCGGAGAAAGCATTTCAGTATTGGACATCGCTAAAATTCTTAGAAAAAACTTAGGCGATATGGCAAGTAAAGTACCAACCAAAGAATGGCCTAATTGGTTGGTAAAGTTATTGTCGGTTTTCATTCCAAAACTTAAAATGATAGTGCCCCATTTAGGGCTAATAAAAGAAGCCAGCAACGAAAAGGCAAAAACATTGTTGGGATGGAAGCCAAAAAGCAATGAAGAAGCTATATTAGCTACTGCAAATAGTCTCATCGATTTAAAAATTGTAAACGTATGAAAGTAATCATAACAGGTGCCACCGGAATGGTGGGCGAAGGCGTACTTTTCGAATGCTTAGATCATCCTGTGGTAAGCGAAGTGCTTATCATTGGAAGAAAACACTATGATAAAAGCCATCCAAAACTGAAAGAATTGATTTTAAAAGATTTTTCGGAAATCAATAATCATTCGGATTTATTGAAAACTTACGACGGATGTTTCTTTTGCGCGGGCGTAAGTTCTGTTGGCGAGAATGAGGAAAGCTTTACTAAAAAGACCTATGATTTTGTAGTTCCATTTGCCGCAACAATTTCAGATATTAATCCTGGAATGACTTTTATTTATGTATCGGGGAACCGCACTGATAGTACAGAAAAAGGAAAAGTAATGTGGGCAAGGGTAAAAGGAAGGACCGAAAATGCATTGATGAAACTGCCGTTCAAGGGGCAGTATAATTTTCGTCCGGCAATAATGACAGGAAGCAAAGGACAGAAAAATGTAAAGACAATTTATAAAATTTTGGGCCCGCTGATCTCGCCATTTTTTCCGGCAAAAACATTGAAACTTTCTGAAGTAGGGAAAGCGATGATTAATGCGGTGTCAAAAGGTTATCCAACACAAATTTTGGAAGCAGACGATATTTTTAAATTGTCGAAATGAAAATAACCGAAATAAAATCCTGCATCGTAGGTCCGGCACTTTCGGCAGAACAATTCATCGCCGAGCATTTCTTTGTATTTCTGGCAAAAGGAAAGATGAATGGCTATGATGGCAACAAACATTATGTGTTGAAGCCGGGCGAAAGTTGCCTTGTCCGGAAAAATCATTTGGCCAGATACAATAAAGTACGGGACAATAACGAGTTCGAGAAAGTGATCATTTTTTTTGATGAAGTGTTTTTAAAAGCATTTCAAAAAAAACACTCCATTGTATTCAAAAAGTTTATTTCAAAGGATGCATTTGTTAAACTGAAAAAAAATGATTTAATCAATAGCTTCTTGTTGTCGTTAGAACCGTACTATAACAATTCGGGAAATATCAGCCCAACTTTCTCAGCCATTAAAAGAGAAGAATTATTGCTCATTCTATTGCAATTACATCCAGAGTTGGCAGACATTCTTTTTGATTTTGGCGTTCCTGGAAGATTGGACCTGGAAAAATTTATGCAACAAAATTACAAGTTCAATGTGAGTATGGAAAGGTTTGCATTTCTAACGGGACGTAGTTTATCTGCATTTAAAAGAGATTTTAAAACTATATTCGAGGAAACACCCAATCGTTGGCTGTTAAAAAGACGTTTGGAAGAAGCCCGTTTTCTCATTGAAGAAAAAAAGCAAAAACCGACCGACATTTATCTTGATTTAGGCTTTGAAGATATAACCCATTTTTATTTTGTGTTTAAAAAGGAATTTGGCATCACGCCGAGTGAAATTAATGGTCCTAAAAGAGATTAATACATTTCTTATTATTCCTCCAGAATTTTTGAATAACCGCCTAATTCAATCAATTCGTCCGCAAAGTGGTTCGAATTACGCACTATCGCTGATCACTTATGGGCAAGGTACCAGCACCGCAATGTGATGATTGGATAATTCAATCAGCAATCATATCTCCGCCATTCATTTCATCATCCACTAGCTTTTATAAGGCTAGCATTACTCATTTAAATTGAATTTACATTCTTTACAATTCTTTTTACAATATTACTGGTGATGGAATGCGCTGGCCAAATTAGATTTGTCAGACTAATTGTGTTCCTATGAAAACAAAAACTATTTTATTATTTCGGGCGATGATGTTTCCCCTATCGGGTTTTGCCCGGCAAAAGGAAAGTTCGGTAGGCAAGCCTGTTGCCGGGTGGCCTAAAATTGCGCTGATTAACCAGCCCATAAAAAATAAATATGTAGTGGTTTTGGCGATACTGTTCTGCCTGATCAATACAACTATGGCGAGGCAGCAGCCAGCTGGCAAGCCGATTGTTTACAAATTAGATTTGAACATGAGCAAGCTCTTTTGGAAGGCTACTAAGGTTAATGGTGGACATAATGGCTTTCTTTTGTTCAATTCGGGCGTATTATATGCCGATGCAAAAGGGAAATTTCGTAATGGCAATTTTGTGATGAATATGACTTCCATCACTGCGGTGGACAAGTTGCTGCCACGCGAAAACAGGGAATCTGAACAGGTAGTCAAGGCGGGTAATTTCTTTGCAACTACCCAATATCCTACAGCTAACATCAATGTGAAGTCTATTGTAGCAACGGGTAAGGTAAATCAATATCAGGTAACTGGTGACCTGACCATAAAAGGGGTGACCAAACCGCTGGTATTTGTGGCTACAATTAGCCCTAATGGAAGTGGTTTAAAAGCTGAGGCTGAAATGGATATTGACCGAACAAAATGGGGCATTACCTACAAATCAGGTAATTTCTTTTCCGATTTAAAGGATGAACTGATTTCTGACATGATCCATATTTCGTTGAATTTGGTATTTTACAAAGGATAATCGTAATAAAATAAATATCAAAGAATATCCAATTTATCCGCGCTGACAAAAGCAAGGAATTTCACCCTTAATCAGAAAGTGCCTTAGGAAACTCCTATGGCACTTTCTTTTTTTAGCTCACAATCTTTTTTGTTAAACCTTTAGCATTTGGCGGTTAGTGTAGTTTATCGCTAAACCCCTAACGCTCTCCGCTAAATCCTAAAATAAAAAAATCAATCTCCCCATTCCTCACCTCATTCATTTCGGCTTTAAAAATTAAAGTAAGTTAATATAGTGTTTACATAGGTCGAGTAGCTTTGCCAGCATTCTAAGGGACCCAGAATATAAACTAAAACGGTTTAGAACCGATTACTAATTTTTAATTAACATGAAAAAACCTTTACTGCTTAAGCGGAAGTTTTTGCTATGCGTATCATTGGCAAGTCTATTATCCGGTGTAATCTCAGTACCTGCAAACGCTGCGATTTATTGGGATCATGCAGTACATGCTATAAAAAAGCAAGGCACAGGAACCATCAGTGGTAAGATCGTTGATGAAAAGGGCGACCCACTTCCGGGTGCAAGCATACTGATCAAGGAATTAAACAAAGTTGTACAAAGCAAACCTGATGGTAGCTTTAGCATAAATGTTCCGGACGGAACCTACAATATTCAGGTAAGTTTCATCTCTTACACGGCTGTAACCTTAAATAAAGTTGTAGCGAAAAGCAACGAAACAATCACCCTAAATGTAACCCTTAAAGGAGAGACCGGAAGTTTAAACGAGGTGATTGTTGTAGGATATGGCACCCAGAAGAGAGAAAATGCAACCGGGGCGGTTGATCAGATTACCTCTAAGAGCATTGAGAACAGACCGATTACCAACCTTACACAAGGGCTTCAGGGACTTCTTCCAAATCTAAATCTGAAAATGATGGATGGTAAGCCCACCCAGTCACCCAGCTATAATATCAGGGGTACAACTTCCATCGGTCAGGGTGGGAGTGCGCTGATCCTGATCGATGGTTTTGAGGGAGACCCGAGTCTGCTTAATCCCAACGATGTTGAGAGTGTCTCCATCTTAAAGGATGCTGCCTCTGCAGCCATTTATGGTGCACGGGGTGTTTTTGGTGTTGTGCTGATCACCACTAAAAAAGCTGAAAAAGGGCGCACAAGTGTTGCATATTCATCCAATTACTCAATAAAAAGCCCATTGCAGGTTCCAGATTATGTAACTGATGGTTACACCTGGGCAAAAATGTTTGCTGAAGCTTTTGTAAATGGCGATGGTGCTTTTCCTCAAAATGCGAACAAAACCCAGAAATTCTCGCAGGCATATCTTGATGAGTTTAAGAAAAGAGCAGAATCTGGTCAGCCTTACAATCAGATCGAGGTTAATCCAACTACAGGAGAATATACTTATTATGGCAGCACCGATTATTATGCCGAGCTGTATAAAAAGAATACTGCTGCCTTTGAAAATAACCTGTCGGTAAGTGGTGGTGGTGATAAAGCTTCATTTCTGGTTTCAGGACGTTTCTTAAATCAGGGCGGTTTGTTTAGATACAACAGCGATGATTATGATATGAAAAATATCCGTGCAAGAGGTGCTGTTCAGGTTTTTCCATGGCTGAGTATCGAAAACAATGCCGATTACTCCGTGATGAATTATCACAATCCAATTAACGTTGGTGAAGGTGGCGGTATATGGCGGAACATTGCCGACGAAGGAAAGCCAACAATGCCTTTGTTTAATCCTGATGGATCATTAACTTTCGCCTCTGCATATACCGTTGGCGATTTTATCTACGGCAAAAACGGGATTGATACCCGACGTCAGGTTTTTAGGAATATTACAGGCTTACGAAGCAGTTTTTTAAACAATAAATTAAGGGTAAATGCTGATTTTACCTTTCGCAATACCAATAACGATATCGACCAGAAAAGGGTGCAGGTGCCTTATAGCAATGTACGCGGCGTAACGGCCTACGTAGGGACAACCACTAACGATCTGTTGTTTGATAAACGGGAAACGAATTACCTGGCCACTAATATTTATGCCGAGTTCGAAAACCGTTTCGGGGCTGATCATTATTTAAAAGTAATGGCAGGTTACAATTATGAGCAATCTACTTATAACCGCGTTGCCATTCAGCGAAATGGAATTATTTTTGAAGACGCCACAGACCTCAACCTCGCTTTGGGCCAATCAATCAACACAGGTGGAGGATATGAGCAGTGGGCTATTTTGGGTGGTTTCTCCAGGTTAAACTACGCTTTTAAAGATCGTTATCTGGTAGAGGTAAATGCACGTTATGATGGATCATCAAAATTCCCTTCAAATCAGCGTTATGGATTTTTTCCTTCAGTTTCAGCAGGATGGAGGATCAATAAAGAGCCTTTCTGGAAAGTATCTGATAAATTTATTTCCGATTTAAAATTAAGGGCTTCTTACGGATCTCTTGGAAACGGTAATATTGCTTCCTACGCATTTCAGGAGATCTTCAATATCAGCCAATCCAATGTTATTCTGAATGGTGTTAAACCACAAACAACCAAAATTCCGGCAGTATTGCCAGATGGCTTAACCTGGGAAACCTCTACCACGACCAACTTTGGTTTAGATCTGACCATGCTTTCAGGCCGTTTGACATTCACAGGAGATGCTTATGTCCGTAAAACTACTGATATGTTTACTTTCGGGCTTACGCCACCCGCAGTGTTTGGGGCCGATGTTCCCAAAGGGAACTATGCAGACTTAACAACCCGTGGCTGGGAAGTTTCGGTAGGCTGGAATGACCGGATCGGAAGATCGGATAAGCCCTTCAGGTATAATGTGAGGCTAACCCTTTCTGATAACAAAACCAAGATCGATAAATACAATAATCCGGATAAGTTATTGAGCGATTATTACGAAGGACAAACTTTGGGAGAAATTTGGGGCTATGAAACCGAAGGTTTCTTTATTGATGATGCCGATATAGCAGCTCATGCCAAACAGGATCCACAGATGAGGGCATCTCCAACAGGTAAATGGTTCCCTGGCGATATCAAACTTAAAGACCTGAATGGAGATGGTTTTATCAACGTAGGCGAGAATAAAGTGGGCAAATCCGGAGATAGAAAAATCATCGGTAATTCGGCACCAAGATATCTTTATGGTATTAATCTGGGTGCAGACTGGCATAATATCTCATTTTCTGTATTCTTCCAGGGGGTAGGCAAACAACAATGGTACCCAAGCACCGAAACAGAAATGTTCTGGGGGCAGTATAACAGGCCATATAACAATATCCCAACTTTTCATTTGGGCAATATGTGGACACCACAGAACACCGATGCCTACTTCCCAAGAACAATGTCGAGGGCGGCATCGAGTAATACCAACCGTACACTTGGCGTGGCGCAAACAAAATACCTGCAAAATGTGGCTTACCTGAGAATGAAAAACCTTCAGGTGGGATATAACCTGCCAGCCAAATGGATAAACAAGATTGGTGCACGCAGTGCGAAGGTGTTTTTCTCGGGTGAAAACCTATTTACCTACTCGCCGATGTACAAAATTGTAAAACATACCATCGATGTAGAAAATGCCGTGCCTTCAGATCAGGACCTGAATCCAAACAGTACAAATGGTGATGGTTATAACTATCCTTTAATGAAATCTTACTCCTTTGGATTAAACATTGGTTTTTAAGCTGTGGATTACTAAATAATAGAAATGATGAAAAAACAATATATCTGGATTCTTTTGGCCTGCCTGAGTTTGGCCGCCTGCAAAAAGTTAGATCAGCAACCAGAATCAACAGCCTCTAAAAAAGCTGTTTTCGGTACAGAGAACGGACTAAAATTATATACCAACTCCTTTTATGGCATGGATTTTCTTCCCAAGAATTCTACCAGCCAGGATGCAATGTCCGATTATCTGGCCGTGAAGTCCGTTCCTGATTTTATCCGCGAGGGTGGTTTTGCCGCCAATAACAGCTCTGGCTGGACCTGGAGAGATTTAAGGAACATTAATTATTTTATCGAAAACTGTAACGATCCCGCCGTGTCAGCTACAGTTCGCAATAACTACCTGGGTATAGCACGTTATTTCCGTGCTTATTTTTATATGGAAAAGGTAAAGCGTTTTGGCGATGTACCCTGGATTAACAAGCCTTTAGATATTGACGACCCGGCATTAAATGCAGGCAGAAATAAAAGAGAACTGGTTATGGATTCAGTACTGGCCGATATCAATTTTGCCTGCGCCAATATTCTGGCCACCAACGATGCCAGCAGAACCACAATTACCAAATGGGTAGCCTATGCCTACAAATCCCGGATCTGTCTTTTTGAAGGCACGTACAGGAAATATCATACCGAGTTAAGTTTGGGTGCAACGGCAAACAAATGGCTGGAAGATGCTGCCTCAGCTGCCGACGAGATTATCAAAAAGGGTGGTTATTCACTTAATACAGCTGGAGGTGCGGGGGTATCTTATCGTCAGGTATTTACAAGCAATACACCGTTGGCAAATGAAGTGCTTCAGGCAGCTGTTGCTGATGTTAACCTTGGCGTATTAAATGAGGCCAATTGGTGGTGGACCAGTGGTACCTACGGTGCTAAAGCAAGTTTTACCCGCACCTTTATTAATACTTTCCTGAAACTGGATGGTACACCATATACCAACGATCCGGCTTATAGTACAATGCTTTTTAAAGATGAGGTGAAAAATCGTGATTTAAGATTGAAGCAAACCATCCGTTTAGGCGACTATAAAAGAATAAGCAGTGGGCAGCAAGTGCCTGCGCCGCCAGTTTTCTCTTATACCTTTACAGGTTACCAGCCGATCAAATACACACTTGATGATACTTACTTTGATGCAGGTGCCCTGAATACCAATGCAATAGCCTTATTTCGCTATGCAGAAGTATTGCTGAATTATGCTGAGGCAAAAGCCGAACTGGGTACTTTAACTGACGCGGAGTGGGCTTTGACCATCGGTGCACTACGATCGAGGGCTGGAATTACCGGAGGCTTAAGTATCAAGCCAACCTTTGCTGATCCTTATTTAACTACCAATTACTTTCCAGGAATTACTGATGCCACCTTACTGGAGATCAGGAGAGAACGTGGTATTGAGCTGAGCCTGGAAGGACTGCGTTATGCTGATTTATTGAGATGGAAAAGAGGCCCTTTGATGGAGCAAGAATGGAACGGTTTCTACGTGCCAGCTTTAAATACTCCTATGGATTTAAATGAGGATGGTATTCTGGATGTTGCATTTTATCAGGGAACACGCCCAACACCTGGAGTAGCAGGTGTAACTTATGTGGATGTTTCTGCAACCATTGGTGGTGCGGCCAATTCACAATTGTTGAAGAACGGTAGTTCTGGCGAACTTACCTGGATGAAAGAAATTCCACGAAAATGGAATGAGCGAAATTATTATTATCCAATTCCTTTAAGCGATCTTCAACGAAATCCTAACCTGAAACAAAACCCAGGCTGGGAATAATTACTGATTTAACAGATAAATAAAAATGAAAATAAAATTATTGTTGACTGCACTATTATTATCCTTAACTACATTGGTGGTGAAGGCGCAGCAGATTACCATTGGTACCTTTAATATCCGTTATGATAACCCTGCTGATTCAGGTAATTTATGGATAAACAGGGCGCCTGTTGTTGCTAACCTTATCCGCTTTCATAAGTTCGATGTACTTGGAATTCAGGAAGGTTTAAAAAACCAGTTGGATGATATTTCTAATGCCCTGCCAGAATACGCGCGGTATGGCAAGGGAAGAGATGACGGTAAAGATGGAGGGGAACATTCTGCTGTTTTTTATCGTAAAGATCGTTTTAAACTGCTTAAAAGTGGTGACTTCTGGTTATCTGAAAGCCCTGATCAGCCAGGGAAAGGATGGGACGCCACCTGCTGCAATAGAATTTGCTCATGGGTTTTCCTTGAAGATGTGCAAAGCAAAAAGAAGTTTTATGCCTTTAATGTACACTATGATCATCAGGGGGTTGTTGCCCGTAAAGAAAGCAGTAAACTAATCTTAAAAAAGATAGCTGAAATTGCCGGTGATGCACCAGCCTTGTTAACCGGCGATTTAAATGGGGGCAGAGACAGCGAATGGTATCAAAGAATCGCAACTTCAGGTGTTTTATCAGATACACATACAAAAGTTAAGTTTCCGTATGCCAATAATTCATCTTCAAATGGGTTCCGCACGCCACGTGGGCAAACCGTAATTGATCATATCTTTATAAGCAAACAATTTACAGCAACCAGGTGGGGCATTTTGACGGATACCTATTTTGGTAAATTTCCTTCAGATCATTTTCCGGTATTGGCCGAAGTTGAACTGAAATAGTCAAACTTCCTTAAAATTCCGGTACGGACTAATCATAAAAAAGGATCTTTTGAATAATCGTTCAAGAGATCCTTTTTTATGTATTAGATTCTGGCAAAAATTTAACCGCTTTCCTTTATCTTTGCCGCGAATTTAATATTCCCAATCGTGATTAATGTAAATAACATCTCCGTTTCATTTGGCGGAACCACCCTTTTTAGCGACGTAACCTTTTCGATAAATGAAAATGATAAAATCGCCCTAATGGGTAAAAATGGTGCAGGCAAGTCGACCATTCTAAAAATTATTGCTGATGTAGCTAAACCTACTTCTGGCAGTGTAACTGGTCCGAAAGAAGCCGTAATTGCCTATTTGCCACAGCACTTGCTTACGCATGATAACGTTACTGTTTTTGAGGAAACCATGAAAGCTTTTGCAGAGGTGAATCAAATGCAAAAAGAGCTTGATGAGCTGAACGAGCAGCTTACAATTCGTACCGATTACGAAAGCGACGATTATATGAAGCTGATCGAACGGGTATCAGAACTGAGCGAGAAATTTTATTCGATTGAAGAAACCAATTACGATGCAGAGGTAGAGAAAGTATTAAAAGGCCTGGGTTTCGAACGTAAGGACTTTACCCGCCAAACCGCTGAGTTTTCGGGTGGATGGCGCATGCGTATTGAGTTAGCCAAAATTTTATTAAAGAAACCGGATCTGATTTTACTGGATGAGCCGACCAACCACATGGATATCGAAAGTATTCAATGGCTGGAAGATTTCCTGATCAATTCGGCAAAGGCGGTGATGGTCATCTCACACGACCGTACCTTTGTAGATAACATTACCAATCGTACCATCGAGGTAACCATGGGTAGGATATACGATTACAAAGCCAAATACACCCATTACCTGCAATTGCGCGCCGAGCGTCGTGTACACCAATTAAAAGCTTACGAAGAACAGCAACGTTTTATTGCCGATAACCAGGAATTTATCGATCGTTTTAGGGGAACCTATTCTAAAACTTTACAGGTGCAATCGCGTGTAAAAATGCTGGAGAAACTTGAAGTCATTGAAATTGATGAAGTGGATACCTCGGCATTAAGATTGAAGTTTCCTCCCTCACCACGTTCAGGTCAGTATCCGGTAATGGTAGAAGAGCTGACCAAAACTTACGGCGATCATGTAGTTTTCGAAAAAGCATCAATGGTGATCGAGCGGGGAGAAAAAGTGGCTTTTGTGGGTAAAAATGGTGAAGGAAAATCGACCATGATTAAAGCCATTATGAACGAGATTGATTTTGAAGGTGGTTTAAAGGTAGGGCACAATGCTAAAATTGGCTATTTTGCTCAAAATCAGGCGGCTTTACTTGATGAGAACCTAACGGTATTCGAAACCATTGATCAGATTCCGTTAAGCGATGGCTCAATAAAAATCAAAGACCTTTTAGGCGCTTTTATGTTCAGTGGCGATGATACCACCAAAAAGGTGAAGGTACTTTCAGGTGGAGAGAAAACCCGTTTGGCCATGATCAAGCTGTTGTTAGAACCCGTAAATGTATTAATCCTCGATGAGCCAACCAACCATTTGGATATGAAAACCAAAGACATTATTAAAGATGCGTTGAAAGATTTTGATGGTACTTTGATTTTGGTATCACACGACCGCGATTTCTTAGATGGATTGGTACAAAAAGTATTTGAATTTGGCAATAAACGTGTTCGTGAACATTTTGAAGATATCAAAGGTTTCTTAGCCTATAAAAAAATGAATAGCCTGAAGGAAATTGAGCAAAGCTAAATCAGATTTCCAATAAAAATTTTGAAAGCAGTTCTGAAAAGGACTGCTTTTTTGTTTGAAGCGGATTTTTGAGTTTGTCAGTATATACCAGATTACCAGGTCAACTCACCAGCTTTTTCATTATAGTATTGGCAATTCTGTATTTTTTTAGGCCATTCTTTTTGCAAAATCCTTAATGTATCATGCTGATTATTTAATATTTATAATAAATCTACTATATCCATAGATAATATAGATATATTTATATATTTGCACTGTCAATGTTACACATAACGATATGAACCATCTTTACATTAACAAATCTACTCGACCTGATTTTAAGTTGAATGTTGTTTTAAGCCATGCTGAAACCTGTTGTAGAATAGATGCAGATTGTTGTATGTGCAGCTAACAACCAAGCGCTCGTCACAAACATTATTTAGTATATCCTTATTATCCCTTTTATGAATCTCCTTTTCAGGAAACTGGTAATCAGCTCTTTGGTTATTTTTCTGGCATGCCCTTTTTTGAACTTCAGGCAGGCATACCCGGTGGTTAAATCTCATCCGGTGGCTGATGCTGTTTTATCTTGCTGTTCAGCTAAGCTTCCAAACAGGTATGGAGTGAAGTTTACAACATTAAACCAGTCTAAAGAAAATACACCCGGTGTTGCGGTAAAGACCATCAGTGGAATGGTTTGGATAAAGGGCGGAAGTTATTTAATGGGGGGCGACGATAAGCAGGCACAGGCCGATGAATATCCGAAGCACCGGGTAAGTGTTAAAGGTTTTTATATTGATGTGACCGAAGTAACCAATGCCCAGTTTAAAAAGTTCGTCGATGCAACACATTATAAAACTACTGCTGAGCGCACGCCCGACTGGGAGGTGATCAAAAAACAGCTTCCGCCTAATACGCCTAAACCTGACCCCAGTTTACTCGTAAAAGCTTCGCTGGTTTTTAAGCCAAGTGTCAATAAGGTCGATTTAAATGATTATTCTCAATGGTGGGTATGGACCAAAAATGCGGATTGGAAACATCCCCATGGGCCAAAGAGCGATATTAAAAATAAAGATAATTACCCTGTGGTCCACATCTCTTTTGAAGATGCAATAGCTTATTGTAAATGGGCGGGAAAACGTTTACCAACCGAAGCGGAATGGGAGTGGGCAGCGAGGGGTGGACTCGAAAATAAAATCTATCCCTGGGGTAATGAAGCCCTCAACGCAGGCAAAGTGAAAGCAAACACCTGGGAAGGAGAATTTCCTAATCAAAACGCGAAGAAAGATGGCTACTATTATGCCGCACCGGTAAAGTCTTATCAGCCCAATAACTATGGGCTGTACGATATGGCGGGTAATGTATGGGAGTGGTGCTCAGATTATTACGATAGCCGGTATTATGCAAGTGCCAAAGTTTTCGATAACCCCAGAGGTCCGGCTAAATCTTTTGATCCTGACGATACTTTTGCCATAAAAAGATTGATCAGAGGTGGTTCCTTTTTATGTAATGCCAGCTATTGCTCCGGATATCGGGTTGCAAGGCGAATGAAAACATCAGAAGACAGCAGTCTGGAGCACCTTGGCTTCAGATGTGTAAAAGATAAATAACCAGATTCTTAACTATAAACCAAAACAAATGAAAATGAACTGCAGAAAATAAAAAAAGGGAAAAATTTTCATTTCTCCCTCCAAACTAAATAAATCTTCGAACCAGGTTCTCAATTGGCGTTGGCCCTGATTCAAATGGTAACTTAATTCTAAACAAAATTATGCAAAATTTCTATGAAGTACGTGCCCGGCGCACGCTTACTTCAAAATTTCCTACACAATACTTTAGGAAGCTATTCTCTGTTTCTTTCATCGGAAGAAAAAAAATAACCTTCAGCTTCCTGATTTTATTCTTGCTGCTTGTACTTTCAAAAAATGGGCATGCGCAAACCACTCCGCTTATTAATTCAACTTTAACCGGAACGGTTAGAGATGCCAGAACGGGTGAAACCTTACCAGGCGTAAATGTGGGCATAAATGGCACTACCCATACGGCACTAACAGATAATAATGGTATTTTTCGTTTCGTAACTGGACAAAAATTCCCCTATACGCTTACCATTAGTTTTGTAGGCTATAAAACATTGCAGGTAGTAGCCAACGGCTCGCCGCTTGAAGTAAAACTTGAGGAACAGGTAAATACACTGAACAATGTAGTGGTAGTGGGTTACGGAACGCAGAAAAAAAGCGACTTTACAGGTTCACTTTCCTCCGTTCCCACTGAACTGAAAGGCGTTCCGGTGGCCTCACCAGACCGGCTTATCCAGGGTGCAATTTCTGGTGCCCAGGTTACCCAATCCAGCGGACAGCCTGGTGGTGGCGTTTCGATCCGGGTGCGTGGTGGAACATCTATTAATGCGGGGAACGAACCCCTTTATGTAATTGATGGTTTCCCGGTTTACAATGGCGATGCATCAGTTGATGCCGGTATCACCAACGGACCGGCCATCAATCCACTTTCTGCAATTAATCCAGCCGATATCGAATCGATAGATGTACTTAAGGATGCTTCTGCAACTGCAATTTACGGCTCTCGTGGTGCAAATGGTGTAATTCTGATTACCACTAAAAGAGGCAGCAAAAACAGTTTTTCCATTAACTACAGCGGTTATTACGGTACACAAAAAGTGAGTAAGAATATAGGTGTATTGAATGCCAGGGAATGGGGAGCGCTAAAAAACGATGCCCTTACCGATGCGGGTAAAGCGCCCTTTTATACCCAGGCGCAGTTAGACCAGCTTGGAGAAGGAACCGACTGGCAAAGCGAGGCTTTCAGAACAGCACCCGTGCAGAATCACAGCCTTTCGATTTCGTCGGGCAATGAAAAAACACGTTTATTACTTTCTGGAAATTACTTCAAACAAGAAGGGGTAATTTTAAATACAGGTTTTGACCGGTATTCGGCAAAGCTAAATATTGATCATGAAGTAAACGCTAAATTCAAATTGGGGGCTTATCTGAACGGAAGTATAACCCATGCCGATGTGGCACCAAGCGGGATTGTGGCCAATATTCTTTCTATGGTACCCGTTGTTCCGGTAAAAGATGCTAATGGGAATTTTACGGCAAACAGTAGTTTTGGGGCAACGGTTGCAAACCCGATAGCTACTTTAAGCTTGCAGACCAACGAAACAAAAACCACCAGGTTTTTGGCCAACAGTTTTGGAGAATATACCATTATCGATGGATTAACAGCCAGGGTTTCTTTAGGTGCAGATATCATCAATAACAAACAGAACAGATACCTGCCATCTGCACTTTACGAAAGTCTGCCAGGTGGAAATGCATCAATAGGCGCTTTATCAACATTAAACTGGCTAAATGAAAATACAATTAACTACAAAAAAACAGTTAATGGAAAACATAGCTTCGATATCCTTTTAGGTAATACACAACAAAAATCGGTTACCGAGGTTTTTACCGCAGGTACTTCAAATTTTGTTAGCGATGCATTTAAATACAATAATCTGGCTTCCGGAACGGTGCTGGCAACCCCAACATCATTAAAAACAGAGTGGGCACTGCAATCCTTCCTTGCCCGTATCAATTATGCCTACGATAATAAATACCTTTTAACCTTAACGGCCCGCGCCGATGGATCTTCAAGGTTCGGTATCAATAACAAATGGGGAACTTTCCCTTCGGCAGCAATTGCCTGGAATGCCTCGAATGAGGGATTTCTTCAAGGCATAAAAGCCATTAGTTCGTTGAAATTCCGTTTTAGTGCGGGTGTAACCGGTAACCAGGAGATCGATCCATACCGATCACTTTCGCGCTTGTCGAGTTATCAATACACTTTTGCCAATACCCTGGTTAATGGTTTAGCCATAGCCAGTTTTGCAAACCCTGATTTAACATGGGAAAAAACAGCTCAATATAACTTTGGTATCGACCTGGAACTGTTTTCGGGCAGAATCCAGTTAACAACTGATGTGTATTATAAAAGAACTTCAGATTTATTGCTTGAAGTTCCGGTGCCCTATTCTTCAAGTTTGACCAGTGCATTTCAGAATTTAGGTGTAGTCAGGAACAAAGGGGTAGAGTTAGGACTGAAAACCATAAACTTCCAGGGCGATTTTAACTGGACAACCAACCTGATATTTTCTGCAAACAGAAATAAAATTATTACGCTTGGTGGCGCGCCTTATTTCTTTGTTACAGATCCGGCCAGTCCCACCACTTTACCAACCCAGATTATTAAAGTTGGCGAATCGGTCGGTGCATTTTACATGTACGAAACTGATGGTGTAAATCCTGCTACGGGCTTACAAAAGTACAAAGACCTGAATGGTGATGGTGCGATAACGCAGGATGCCGATCGCAAGATTGTGGGTAGTTCTCAACCAAAATTTTTGGCAAGCATAACCAATACTTTTAGGTGCAAAAATTTCGATTTGTCGGTTTTTTTCAATGCCTCGTATGGGAACAAAATCTTCAACTGGACGCGCGCCAACCTGGAGTTAGGAACTGGTTATACCGGTGCTGTAGCGACATTACTTGACCGCTGGACACCGACCAACCGGAATACTGATGTACACAAAGCCATCGAAAACCCGGCAGTAACTATTTCTGACCGCTTTGTGGAGGATGGCGCTTTCATCAGACTTAAAAATGTTTCTATTGGTTATAGCATTCCAGGCCGCTTACTCTCCAAATTGAAATTAAGTGCACTAAGGGTGTATGTCTCAGGTTCTAACCTTTACACGTGGACGAAGTATACTGGCTACGATCCGGAGGTAAGCACCAATGGACAGAACTCGATAAGCACGGGGATGGATAGGGCAGCTTATCCGAATGCAAAATCAATTCAGGGTGGCATCAGCCTAACGCTTTAATTTTTTCAAAATCTAATTTTTATTACGATGAAAATAAAATATTTACTGCTGGCAATTGCTGTTGCCAGTCTTTCAGCCTGCGTAAAACTGGATGAAAACCCAAAATCATTCATCTCGCCAGAGCAATTTTACAAAACAGCTGGCGATGCTGTTTCTGCTGTTAATGCCATATATTATCCAATGGTTGACAATAGCACAGGTGCTCAGCCGATATATAACCGGCTGTTTTATACAGGATTGGATTTCCTGACGGATGATCTGGATGCTGGTCCGGGCTCTCCCAATGCAGAAGTAAGGGCACTGGCCAAGTTAACCCATGCTTCTACAAATTTACGCATCCAACAAATCTGGACGGAACATTACGAGGGCATTAATAAAGCTAATATTGCCCTGGAAAGAATTCCTGCGATAGAAATGGATGGCAAACTTAAAAACCGCTTACTTGGTGAAGCCAAATTTTTGAGGGCCTTTTATTATTTCAATTTAGTCAGGCTTTATGGCGATGTTCCATTGCTGTTAAAAGACCAGACACAGTTGAGCATTGCTGAACTGCAGGTACCACGAACACCGAAAGAACAGGTTTATCTGCAGATTATCAATGATCTGGAAACCGCGGCCTCTTTATTCAAAGCGGGCTCAGGCGGTGAAGCAGGTCGTGCTACCGAAGGTGCTGCGGTGGCCTTGTTATCCAAAGTGTATTTAACCAGAAGAGATTGGGCCAATGCCGTGAAATATGCCGAAGCCGTAATTACAGGCAGTTATGGTTACGCATTATTTGATGATTATGCACAGGTTTTTCTTCCGGCATATAAAAATGGAAAAGAGCACATTTTTTCTGCACAGATAAAAGGAAGTACAATCAGCACCGGTCATTTAATTACCTCAAGTGATATCCGCTCCGGTGTTCCCGGATTAAAAGGATCCTACGGAAATCAATTGGCTTTTTATACCGTTGGAAGCGATAATTTTTTCAGTCTGTACAAACTTTATTCGGGAAAGGATAAAAGAAAGCGTGTATCATTTGTCACTTATTATACCAGTCCGACAGATGGTAAAAAGTATGCCACGATCAATGCACCAGGGGATTCTGTTCCTTTCATCAATAAAAACTGGGACCCTAATTATGCCAGCACCGGAAACTCTGATGCCAATATGAACATCTTACGTTTTGCAGAAGTGATTTTGATAGACGCTGAAGCTGAAAATGAACTTAACGGGCCAACAAGCAAAGCTTATACTTCAATTAACAAAATCAGGAAAAGGGCTGGCCTGGCCGATTTAACAACAGGATTAACCAAAGATCAGTTCAGGGATTCGGTTTATCTGGATCGCCGCCTCGAACTGGTAGGCGAATGCCACAGGTATTTCGATCTGATCCGTCAAACGGGAACCGAAGTTACAGGCGTTGGTCCTGAAGGGAAAGGGATTTTACTTAAAAACCTGAAGCTGGTTGGAAAAACGAATGTAGCTGCGCGACATTATTTATATGCCATCCCACAGGGTGAAATTGATAGAAACCCAAAACTTACCCAAAACCCAGGCTGGTAAGAAACAAATTTTTAGAAAACCATAAACTTTAAATGATACGTATTATGAAAAGGATACATTATAAGATTGCGGGAGCAGCTATTTTAATATCATCGATATTTCAAGCGGCATCTGCACAAACATCAAACCCATTAACATCCGATCAGGGTTTTAAAGGCAAAATTGGCAGAACAGCAGCCGAATCTCAGGAATATTTTCCCGAAAAGAAAAAAGCACCTGCTGGTGCACCAAATGTAATTGTATTTTTAATTGATGATGCCGGTTATGGCACATCGAGTGCTTTTGGAGGTTTAATGCAAACACCGGTGTTGGATAGTTTGGCCAATAATGGGTTACGTTATACTAATTTCCACTCTACAGGAGTTTGTTCCCCAACACGTGCTGCGCTGCTCACTGGCCGTAACCACCATTCGGTACATATGGGTACCTTAAATTACAGTTCGAGTGGTTTCCCGGGTTATGATGCAATTATGCCAGCCGATAAGGGAACAATTGCCGAAGTGCTGCACGAAAATAACTATAGCACCTTTGCTGTAGGAAAATATCATGTTGCGCCGATCAATGAAATTACAGCAATTGGCCCCTACGATAGATGGGCTGTTGGCCGGGGTTTCGATCACTTTTATGGATTTCAGCTGGGGCATACCGATCAGTATCATCCAAATCTTTACGAAGACACTAAAGTTGTTGATCCGGAACCAAATGGGAAACACCTGACCACGCTATTAGCTGACAAAGCGATCAACTATATTTCTAATCAAAAATCCATTGCACATGATAAACCTTTCTTCCTCTATTTTGCAACCGGTGCAATTCATTCTCCGCATCAGGTAGATAAAAAATGGAGCGATTTGTATAAAGGCAAATTTGATAAAGGCTGGGATTGGTACAGAGAAGAAGTTTTTGCCCGTCAGAAAAAACTGGGAGTAATCCCTGCCAATGCGGTGCTGCCCGATCGCGATCCTACGGTTAAAGCCTGGAATAGCTTATCGCCAGAGCAAAAGAAAGTATATGCCCGTTTTATGGAAATTTATGCGGGTTTCTTAACGCATGCGGATTACGAGTTTGGCCGCATTGTTAACTATGTAAAAGAAATCGGACAGGCAGACAATACGGTGATCCTGGTGAGTATTGGCGATAACGGATCAAGTCACAGCCCGGAGCATGGTAGTTTAAATGGTTATATCAGCTCACTGGATGAAGATAAACAAGTTGCAGCGTTATATAAAAACATTGATAAACTGGGTACAGAACACTCTTTTGAAGATGCACCCTCAGGCTGGACCCAGGCAACCAATACACCGTTCAGGTTATGGAAAGCAGACCCGAACAGTGAGGGCGGTACGCACCAGCCGCTTATTGTGTATTATCCGAATGGCCAGTTAAAAAAGGGCGATATCCGCGGTCAATACGGGCATGTAATTGATATTGCACCAACCATATATGAGTTAACAGGAGCAAAGGTTCCTGAAGTTATTAAAGGAAGTGTACAGAAACCGATTGAAGGGACAAGTTTGGTTTATTCATTTAAAGATGCCAATGCCGAAAACAGGCACAAAATTCAGTACTATGAGTTATTTGGAAAGCGGGCCATTGTGAAGGACGGCTGGAAAGCTTCTGTTTTTCATAAATCCGGAAGTGATTTTAATCAAGATGTATGGGAGCTTTATAACCTGAATGACGATTTTAACGAACGTATTAACCTAGCTGCAAAATACCCTGAAAAAGTAAAAGATTTACAGGCACTTTTTGAGCAGGAGGCCATTAAGTATAATGTATTTCCATTAAATGATAATGCACTCGGCCACAGCGTCGGCGGAAGAGCCCGCAGTCCTTTTGGTCTTGATAAAAAGGTGGTGCTTTACCCGGGTATTGAGCAGTTTTTAACCCTTAGCGGACCACAGTTCCAGAACGATGCATTTTCAATTACTGCAGATGTTGATATCAAATCGGCAGGAGCACAAGGAGTTTTATTTGCTACCGGCTCTGAATTTGAAGGTTTAAGTTTATTTATTAAAGATGGCAAATTTGTAGTGGCACATAACACAGGCAGCATTGTTAAGTATCTGGAATCGAATGTTCCGGTTTCAGTTGGCAAATCAAAACTGAAGTTCGAATTTAATTTCACTGCGCCGGCTCACGAAAGTAAAGATAAAAATGCACCTGCAGGTACTGAGGCGATTTATATCAATGATAAAAAGGTAGGCGAGCGCAATGTTGTTGCTGCAGAAGGTAGAATTGCAATATATAAAGATGGGATCGACGTAGGTGCAGACAGAAATTCGACTGTAACCGATCGTTACAAAGCACCCTTTAACTTTACGGGAAAGTTAAACAACATCACTATTGAATATAAATAAGACGATAAATAACAGGCTGCCATCTTTTGGTAGCCTGTTTTGTTTTACTACAATTTCTCAAATCGATATCAAATGAAAATAATACTCAGAATTTTTATGCTCGCTGTTTTGGCAAAAAGCACATGGGCACAAGATAAAGCCGGTGATCCTATTTTTAATGGCAATAAATTGTTCGCCGATGTAAAGCAATACGTTGACTTTGGGATTCACAGAACTGCGACAGATGGCGATAACCAAACATCGGCATGGCTGAAAAATAAACTGGATAAATTAGGGTATAAAACCGAATACCTTTATTTTCCGGTGAAGCAGTATTTTTTGGAAAGCGCTTCACTACAAGTAAAAAATAAAGTATTAAATGTATTTCCGCTTTGGCCTGTTGCCCAGGCCAATGTGTCTTTAAATGCGGTTTTAGTTGATGCAGATAAGAACAAACAGTCAGTTTCGGGAAAAATTGCCATCATCAGATTAAAAAAAGAAGACCGTCAATACATTGACCGTTTAGAAAAACTCGATCGCTTTAATGATTTGATTGCCCGGCATGCCAGTGCTATAATTTTGATTGTGGATAATGAAGCAGGCCAAATAGCTGCTTTAAATACCCAACCAAATGCATCGTGGAAAATTCCTGTGGTCAGATTGCACCAAAAGATACCGCACAGTTAATCAGCGGTGCCACAGCTTCCCTTCAGATTAAAGGCAGTTTAAAAGATGTACAGGCACGTAACGTAATCGCCAAAATTGGATCTGGCAAAAAAGAAGTCATTGTTTCTACTCCAATTAGCGGCTGGTTTACCTGCGGTGGAGAGCGCGGACCTGGAATTGCAATTTTTAATGCCATCGCCGAATGGGTAAGCGTTACCAAACCACCGTATACCTTTGTTTTTATCGCAAATTCATCTCACGAACTGGAAGATCATAGGGGAACTCATGTATTTATTGATAAAAGGGCACCAAAACCAGAAAATGTCAGGCTGTGGGTGCATTTTGGTGCGAGTTTTGCCATAAACGCATATCAAAAAACAACTGACGGAATAAAGAAACTTGATGCTGTTGATCCTAAGAGGAGGGTTTATTATAGCTCAAATATGGAGAATACAATCCATAAAGCCTTTGATAACAGACCGATCGCTCAGCTGAAGGATGTTGCCTTAGGAGAGCTTAGTGTAGCCAAAAAATACGGGTACGCTTCTTATTTCGGTTTTGTTGGGGCCGATTTTAATCCTTATTTTCATACCCCAGTTGATGATGAGACCGCAACATCGCCAAAAATATTAGAAGAAACGGCTTTACTGATCAGGAATGCAATTGAATTAGAATTGGCAAATCACTTGTAATGAAATTTAGATGATTTATGGAAAATAAGATAGATGAAATGCTAACAAAATATAACCTGAATACGGAAGATAGCATTTTATCTATTTTGGAAGATTTTAGAGATGAAAATGAGGTTCGCGAATATTGTATGAGGGTTTTACAGGCCTATCCTGACCTGAAAAAAGAAGACTGGATAATCGGAATGGAAGGGGGGGACTACATTTACAGTTTTGAGGGCAATTTTATTTTTATCACCGATGATATCTGGAGTTTTAATTTAGTGGCCAAAAAGCCTGTATTGGAATTATTGGCAGAGAAAATGAGATTGTTGAGGCAATCAACGCTTTGAAAGAAGAGGAAAGATAAAACAGTTTAATTTTATGGTGTTTTGCCTTACTTTATCTGGTGGTAATTAAGAAATCAAACACTCCATCATTCCATAGGCTAGCATATCCTTTACCAATTCGGTATTAGCAAGCGAAAATTTATATTTGCCGATATGAAGAAGCCCGTTTTTTTAGTTTTCTTATTTATACTCGGCTCAACTTTTTTTAGCCATACAAAAGCGCAATCCGTATTCCAAACCATATTACAAAGGGTTCATCAGGAGCAAATTGATGACGTAAAGGATATAAAAAGCCTGGACAAACGGGTGGAAGATAATCTGGCAGGTTTAAATCTAAAGAGTGGAAAATGGGAATCTATAAATTATGCAGATTATAAACGCATCAAGCCAGGTTGGTTACCTGTATTGGAAAGGATAAGGACCATGACATTAGCTTATTCATTTCCTAAAAGTAGTTATTATAAGAATAAACAGATTTTTGAAGCCATACATAAAAGCCTGAGTTATTTCATTAATCATAAACCTTTGCCTTATTGCGATAATTGGTATCAGCAGGGTATTACGCGTCCACAAACTTTAGCTTTAAGCCTTGTCAATATGAGGTTTGGCGAGTCGCCCCTAGATGGTGAGTTGGAAAAAAATACGCTGGCTGTAATTTGCAAAGATACTTCCGTTACCAGTATCGGACGGAATAACCCTATGCACAGGTTTAATTTTGGAGCCAATAAAGCCCAGATTGCGATGGGCTGGATATTTATAAGTGCTTTGCTAGCGAATGAAAAAATGTTAGAAGTGGGGGTGAAAGAGGCTTACTTGCCCATTCAATACACCACTGGAGAAGGAATTCAATATGATCTTTCTTACGATATGCACTATGGGTATCTGTACAATGGTGGATATGGAGTGGAGTTTATGACAAGTGTGGTTAAATCTGCTGCTTATACTTTTGGAACCAAGTATGCGCTGAAAGGTGAGAAACTGGATCTATTTCGAAAATTTATATTGGAATCAATATTTGGCGTTATCCGTGGGAAGTGGATGGATTGGAATGTGATGGGTAGGGGTATTTCGCGTATTGGTGCAATACAAAAAGACTACTCTTCATATCTCGAAAAGTTGGAGCAGATTGATCCACAGGGAAAGGAACAATATAGTGCTATTAGAAAAAGGATGAAAGGTGAAGAACCTGTTTTCTTCAAAGTGGAACCCTTCCACCGTCATTATTGGAATACTGATTATACGGTGCACACCCGGCCTTCATACTTGATGTCGATACATGCTGTTTCAAACAGAAAGTACTCACAAGAGATTGGCAATCTGGAGAATCAGAAAGGATTTTGGGGTTCAGAAGGAACCATGAACCTTCAATTGAAAGGGAATGAATATTACAATATATTTCCACTATGGAATTGGACCAAACTACCTGGCACTACACTGCCAGATACTTTGCCTACCATTAAAGATAAGGCGCCAGGTGTAGGAGATAGGAGAGGAACACATTCCTTTTCAGGAGGAGTGTCTGATTCAAGCTACGGAGCTACCGCTTATGTAATGGATAATGATCTATATACCTCAGCAAAAAAATCCTGGTTTATGTTTGATGATGAAATTGTATGCTTAGGAGCAGGTATCAAGTCAACCCTGCCTTATCCGGTTGCCACTACTTTAAATCAGGTAATGCTTTCTGGAAATGGACTAACCATATGCGCTGGTAGTCGTGTTACCCGATATCAAAAAGGCATCAACCTAACTTTTAAAAATCAGGTAGAATGGGTATTGCATGATCATGTAGGATATGTGTTTCCTCAAGGGGGCAATGCACATCTATCTGCTGAAAACAGGATTAGTGATTGGGCAGGGGTGAGTATGACTGGTGAAGAAGCTAATAAAAAGATAGAGCAGAAATCTGTTTTTCAGTTAAGCTTACAGCATGGTATTCGTCCTGAAAATGAGAAATACGCCTATATCCTAGTGCCGGCTATCAAAAATTCTATTGAAATGAAACATTACCTTGAAAGGAAAAATGTTACAATCAAGTTCAATAACGAAAAGCTCCAGGCGGTATATCATAATAAATTGAAGATATGGCAGATGGTATTTTATGCGGGAAATATGTCTTTTAAGGATGATGAAATTAATTTATCAACAGATATTCCATCAATTTTAATGCTTAAAAAAATAGAGAAAGGAAAATATCAACTTTATGTTGCAGATCCTTCCCATCTTTATGAAAAAATGAAGGTTAGCCTTAAGATAAGCGGGGGCGATACGCAGACGTTTGACTTAGATCTGCCGCTGAAGCAATATGCTGGTCAGACTGTATCGATTGTTGTAAATTCCGAACATCTTTAATATTTTCTATATCTGAAATAATAATATTAGGTTATCAGATAGCACTACTGGAATCCATTAGGCCTTCCAGTAGTGATCGTCAACTGTTTTCTAAATTAATTAATCCAGTTTTTTTAATCAAGCTAAAGAACCAACGCAGCAATTTCTTCCCCGGTTCCCACCTGGGTGACCTCCGTTTGGACGGCAGCAAAACGATCGATGGTTAAATTTGGTGCTTTACCCATCACGAGTGTATGGCGATTGGTGTTGCCTTTGAGTTTTAAAGTACTATTGTCGAGAATTTCAGTATATAAGCCTTCACTACTGCTGTCGATATCGGCAAAGGCATTTCCCTTAAGAATAATCTGGAGATATTTAGTACTAAGCTTTGCTTCTGTTCTCACTACAGCGTTTTGATCAGCCTCAATGCGGTAGATGTCATTTACATAAATAATAAGTTTACACGTTTCTTTATTGAGGCCGGTAATGCGTAACACTTCGCCCTGCTGCATAACTTTCACACTTCCAGCGTTATCATCTGCAAAGAATATTCCGATGGCGCGCCGCTGCACCAGCATCACTTCTACATTGCCCTTGATCACAATCCTCCTGAAGTTTTGAATCTTATTGAGCACTGTTTCTGTTTTTTCTGTAGCCCTTGAGTGGTTTGGAAAGCTAACTGTTAAGGTAAGTATGGCAGATGCCATGGCGATTAGCGTTTTAATTGAGGTTTTCATGGTGTTTTTTATTTAAATGTTAAAATTTGTTGAGCTTATGATGGCGTGCTAATAAAAATCAGCTTTACCGGCATTTCAGTTTCAGGGTTAACCAAGCGGATGCCAAAAAGAAAATGTCTGCTTAAGCGCGCTATAATGCGTTTTTTTTATTTAATGCTGATTGCGGCATGTTCATTTTCGAACAGTGCTTGTGCGGGAGCGAACAGTTTTGATGTACAGGCACCTGAATGAAGCTGGGATCTTTTTATGGGTATTATTCAATCGTTAAGCACAGCCATATCAGATTATATTCATTATTTTAGTAGAACCTTAGGGTATATTGAATCAGTTGTTTTGAATAAAAATCACGATGTCAGTAAAAATCAATCGCCAGACACAGCAGAAACTTCAACAATTATTCATCATTATCCTGGCCTGGATGATGACTGGGGTTGTAATTGCGGTTTTTGAAGATCTTGTGCTGCATACCCGAAATTCTTTAGGACCCGTTCCAGGTTATACCTTAGTTTCTTCTATTTTACTCAATGCAGTTATTGGCCTTTTTGGCGCGCTGTTAGGAGGGAGTTTGCTTGTGTTTTTTGTAAATGTAAAATATAACGATAAGCCTTACGGTTATACCCTTCTTATTGTAGCCGGATCATTTTTATGCGTGATTTTGATTGTAAACGAGTTACTGAGCCTCTATGAATTGGGCGATTCGAAAAGATTTTTGAAAAACGGATTGGTGTGGGCCATTGTGGTTTCCATTACGCAGTTGCTGCTTCAGATAAACAGTAAATTTGGACAAGGGATTTTCTGGGATATCATCAGGGGAAAGTACAATACACCTAAGGAAGAATCACGGATTTTTATGTTTCTCGACTTAAACTCATCCACCTCCATTGCCGAAAGTCTCGGCGATAAAAAATACCATGAATTACTAAAAGATATCTTCATCGATATTACCAATCCTATTTTAGAAAACAGGGGAGAAATATACCAATATGTAGGCGACGAGGTGGTAATAGCCTGGCGTTATGATGAAGGATTAAGGAACAATAAATGCATCAATTGTTTTTTTGATATTAAAGCGCATCTGTTACTGCTCAGGAATAAATACCATGAAAAATATGGTTTATTGCCAGCTTTTAAAGCCGGTATTCACTGTGGCAAAGTGATAGCGGGAGAAGTTGGAATTATAAAGCGTGATATTACCTATTCGGGCGATGTGCTGAATACCACTTCAAGAATCCAGAATATGTGTAAGGAGTTTAACCAGGAAATGCTCGTATCCATCGCGCTGGCTGAAGAACTCCAGTTAACAGACCATTATACTACCCAGCTATTAGGTGCAATTAAACTCCGTGGAAAGGAAAAAGAAATGCAGTTAGTGGCTGTTCAGCCTGTTTAATATGCCCTGGAGCATAAATATAACCCTTTCAAATAGGTTTCTTGATTATTGTCAAACAGATTATAATTTGCAATGAACGAATTTAACGGGATTGTATTATTTTTGTTGCAGCATGAATTAATTGTCTATCCATTCATGTAGGTAGGATTTGTTTAATTTGTGATGACTTTAAACAAAGGAGAGGGTGAGCATGAAGAATGTTTACCCTTTTTTATTTTAATCCGTAACTAAAACCCTGCTAATTTCAGACGTATCCTTAAGACACAACGTTTTTTCTTTGATTTCCTATGCATTTTGCTAGCTACTTGAATAAACCACAGGTTTTACCGAAGCACGCGGTCAATCCCAAGTGGCAGAAAAATCAAAAAAACAGCTGCAGAATAGAACAAATAGCACCATCAAACCTTAAACGCAGTGGTTTTGTGTTCAATAATCATAATCCTCAGCTTTTCAAAGGTATTGAACACAAAACGAAGTGCCGCTGTTTTTTTGATGAGACTGGGGCAGTGAGAAGCCACCTTGCTGGATTGACAAAGCGCTTTGGGTACTTTGGCGCTCCAAAGTACCATGCCCCGCGGCAAAGAGCGGGAAAAAAAATCAACATTTGTGCGTAACGTAATAATTTCTTTACGGAAGAAGCAGGACAGAGCAGGTCGCTTCTTTTTTTAAATTATTATAGATTGGCTTGATTAACCATTTATAAACCCATATATGTTTTGTTCCCGTTTGGGAATAATGATATAGTTTAAGCCATCCACTATGTTTGTTTTTACCCATCTGATTAAACCTCCAGGATTTAAAATATTATTCCTTGCTACTGCCGTATGCACTGCTGTGCCTGCTTTTGCACAATATGTTGAACATAAAGGTAATGATGTTACCGCGCCGCTACATTTACTGAAACCGGCTTATGTTACACCTTATGGCGAGACAAAAATGGCAGATATTAAAGTATCGCTTGATCGGGTTTATAACTATCTGGATAAAACTACTCCTTTCGAACTGATCGATAAGGTTTCGGGAAAGGTGATTTCGGATTTAAAGAAAGCCGATTCCAGTTCGATATTTAAGCCTGGAGACTACCGTTTAACGAGTTACGAGTGGGGCGTTACCTATACGGGTATGTTAGAGGCTGCTGCCGCCACCGGAGATCGGAAATTTAAGGATTATACGGTTGAGCGCGTCAATTTTTTGGCAGCCGTTGTTTCCGCTTATCAAAAGTATTTAAAAACAAATAAAGGGGCTGTAACGCCCGTTCGTTCGGTAATAGATCCGCATGCATTGGACGATGCAGGTTCTATTGCGGCTGCAATGATCAAAGCGCAACGAACAGGTGAGGTAAATGCGGATCTCCGTCCGGTTATTGATCATTATTTAAATTATATCATGACCAAAGAGTTCCGTTTGAAAGACGGCACACTGGCCAGAAACAGGCCACAACCCAATACCTTATGGCTTGATGATCTCTACATGAGCCTGCCGGCTATTGCCCAGATGGGCGTGTTAACTGGTGAAGCTAAATATTTTGATGAGGCGGTGAAACAATACAGATTGTTTGCAGAACGGATGTTTAACCCCGAAAAAGGATTGTATATGCATGGCTGGGTTCAGGATATGGATCCTCATCCCCAGTTTCACTGGGGGAGGGCCAATGGCTGGGCACTTATGACCAAAATAGAATTGCTGGATGCTTTACCTGCAAACCATCCCGACAGACCTTACCTTTTGAAAATGTTAAAAGCACATGTAAAAGGTTTGGCGGCTTTACAGAATGGAACAGGCTTTTGGCATCAGCTTTTAGATCGTAACGATTCTTATTTGGAAACTTCAGCTACTGCTATTTATAGCTATTGCATTGCCCGTGCGGTAAACAAAGGCTGGCTTGATGTTAAGGCTTATGGCCCCATGGCACTGCTGGCCTGGAATGCGGTGAGTACTAAAATAAATGCAAATGGCCAGGTAGAAGGTACTTGTGTGGGCACGGGCATGGGCTTCGATCCAGCGTTTTATTATTACAGGCCTGTAAATGTTTTTGCTGCGCATAGTTATGGCCCGGTGCTTTTGGCAGGAGCAGAAACTTATCGTTTGCTACAGCAGCACCCTTTTGTCATCAACGATAGTTCAGTACAGATGTATAAATAAGAAAGACCGCTTTTAATCAAAATAACGATGAAATATACCTCCTGTTCCTTTCTCCTAACCGTTTTTACCTGCATGTTTGTATTTAATTACTCCCCTGGTTACGCACAGATGGGTAAACGTTTTCCTTCGGAAAGAAAAGTGCTTAAAGATCCCGTTACAGGTGTTGTACTGACTTTTCTAACCAGTACGCCTGCCGGAGATTCGAAAATTTATCAAACGCATAACCAGTGGACTGCTGACGGGCAATGGCTCATTTTTCGGTCGGGCAGGGTTAAAGGCGAGGCAATGGCTGTAAATGAGCAAACAGGAGACCTGGTTCAGGTGACCGAAGGTGGTTATACCGGAATGTTGAATGTGGCCAGAAAATCGATGAAGCTCTATTTTATGCGGAATGTGGATTCGAATAAACGCGCAGGCGGCGCAGTGAAAATTGTAGAGGTAGATCTGGCGAAGGTATTTGCAGATAGTAAATCTGGCAAAATGAAATCCTTATCCACTTACGAGCGCATTTGTGGAACTACGCCCGAAGAAATTGCTGCAGGTGGCGATATGGCGCTTGATGGCGACGAAAACTGGGCTTATTTCAGGGTGGGTAAAGAAGAAGCGGCTAAACATCTTGTAGCAGGAACTAAACTGGAACCGAACTTCGGACCACGGAAAATGGGCGCTGGTCCTGCGGGTATTGCAGGGATGAATATATATACCGGCGAAATCAAATATGTAGTTTCCGTTCCTTTTCAGGTAGGGCATATACAAACCAATCCCTGGCTTGCCGGCGAAATTGTTTTTTGTTGGGAAACCGGAGGGAAATCGCCGCAACGAACCTGGACGGTAATGGCTGATGGAACGGGATTACGGCCGCTATATCCGGAGGCTGATTATGAATGGGTTACCCACGAGGCCGTAATTTCGCGCGATGAGGTAGCCATGGCCATTATGGGGCACAGGCCTATACCTGGAACGGGTGCTGTATCTGCTCCGCAAACCGGGGTAAATGGCGCTAATCCGGGGCAGGAAAATGGCTGGGGACCATCAGG
Source organism: Sphingobacteriaceae bacterium GW460-11-11-14-LB5 (assembly GCA_002151545.1). NCBI lineage: Bacteria > Pseudomonadati > Bacteroidota > Sphingobacteriia > Sphingobacteriales > Sphingobacteriaceae > Sphingobacteriaceae bacterium GW460-11-11-14-LB5. The sequence continues at coordinate 1,336,922 of CP021237.1, forward strand.
TACCCGAGAAAAACCCACCGGGCTGGCGATTGTAAATTTAAGGACAAGGGAAATGAGAATTGAAGGGCAAACGCCAACAGGTAGCGGGCTTTGGCATGTTAGCGGTTCGCCAGACGGTAAATGGGCGGTTGGCGACGATTTTTCGAGGAGCATTTATCTCATTAACAGGAAAACGCATGAAATGAAATTGCTCTCGGCAGGACATAAACAAAGCGCTGCAGATCATCCGCATCCTACCATGAGTCCGGATGGTAAAAAAATCGAAATTCAGTCTGCGATGTTGTCGAAAGACAACCGATCGATGAATATCTGTGTGATTGCCATACCAGAAGCATGGATGAATACCAAATAGCTTTAAAACCCAGCAGTATTTCATTAGATAATACTTCACAGCCCATTGGATAATAACCTTGTATTTTGTCTTATTTCTTGTACTCTTCATATTTTTTTTGACCATTAATACTGTTGTTTATTTTTTTTTAAAGGCACTCAGCCTTACTTAAAACGATTTATGTGTAGTGTAGGTGGATATAATCTTTTTATGATAATATTTTATAGTAAAAAGACAGGATAGTACAGGATGGGAGTTTTAATCGACCTTTTTATATTTAAGAAATAATTCACTAACCAAATAACTTTTTAACCAACTATTTAATTAACGAACGTTAATACGATTCTATGCAGTAAAAATCTACTCACCCCTTTAAGTCAGTTTTTGCATTTTTTAATTTCTAATTGATTTAGATCCATAGCTTTTTATTGCCCAGTATTTAATGGCCGTTTATCCAATGAAATTGCTATGAGTAAAATTTTACAAAAATTTTTAATCGTTAATTTGACGATTATATTCATTCTCAGCGCTTGCCGGAAAAAAGAATTTGATGAGTTCTATGGCCGTCCTGAAACATTAGCCGATCCAATTTATCAACAACTCCAGGCCAAAGGAAATTTTACCAGATTTTTAGATTGTATAGATAAATCGGGCTACAAAGAAACCTTGAGTACGGCGGGTTCGTGGACGGTTTTTGCACCAACAGATGCGGCTTTTACCACCTACATGTCTGAAAATAACTTAACCGAAATCAATGCAACACTGGCTTCGGCAATTGTACGTTATTCGATGACTTACGATGGAGAGAAGGTAGAACGTTTAAGCGATAACTTAACATCAAAAGGTTTCGTTAAAAATGTTGGTTTCAGGCGACGTACCGTTTATTACGATTTTGTTTACGATGGCGTAGATAACGATGGTAAAGCGATAAAGGTAATTGCGGGAAACCGTAACGGAACTTATTTATCAACCGATTTCAATAATAAAAACCTGCCCTTTTTTCTAACACCCTTCGTCACTTTTGCAGGCATTAGTGCGCTAGACTATAACTATTTTTATCCCAATACAAGCTTTACCGGAAAAAATGTTGGCCCTGGGAAAATTATCGAACAGGATATTGTGGCCGAAAATGGCGTAATCCATATCGTAGATAAGGTACTTACCCCACCACAAAGCATCGATCAGTATATCGGCACTAAGGCACAATATGGTGCTTTCAAATCCCTTTTAGATAAATACGTAAGCTATAATTTAAATACTGATATTACCCATCGCTACCAGGTGTTAACCGGAAAAAGCGATAACGTTTACGCTAAAAACTATAGCATACTGCTTGGTTTTTCGCCCAACAACGAAAATTATCTGAAAGAAGACGCCAACGATGCACAGATAGGTATGTATACCATTTTTGCACCAACTGATGAGGCGGTAGAAGCTTATGCAAAGGTGCTGTTAAAATATTATGCAAAAAACAGGTTACAACCCGGAAATTATAAAGCACAGCTGAACGAACTGTTTTCTTTACGGTCAGACATCATCAGGGATTTTATCAACTCCCATTTATACAGAACGACCGTATGGCCAAGCAAGTTTAATACGGTTAACAGCTTTTTAGGCGAGGCCACTAAACTTACGCCTGCAAATGTGGTAGACAAACAGTTTTTAAGTAACGGATTGTTTTACGGCGTAAATGCGGCCCAAAATGCCAACGTATTTTCAACCGTTTACGGAAAAGTAAATTTAGATCCTACCTATTACATTATGAAACAGGCGCTTGATGTATTGGGTTATGCCATTCCGATTAAAACAGCTTCTTTAAAATATATTGTTATCCCCATTCCTGATGCCACATTGGTTAGTTTAGGATTCTCATACGATCCCTTTTATCCTTCATCACCCATCAGGGGCGATCTGAATGTTTTAAGGCGATTGTTGCAAACACATATTATCCCGCTGGGCGATCGTGCCGTACCAAATTTTGCCACCACAGCTGGCATTTTAGAAACTTCGGGTGGCGAATACATTAAGTACAATAATGGTTTTTTCTCTTCAGCAGGTACAGAAGATTTGCCAGCGGTTGCCGATAAAAGTATTAAGATCGATTCGGTTGCTACAGCAGTTAACGGCGCTGATGCTTATGCAGCCAAAGTACTGATGTATACCGTACTTCCGGTAAGCAAGCATATCGAAAAATACGGAACTTTAACAACCGATCCTTATTATTCCTTCTTTCAATATCTTAAAAATAACCTAACCCTTTACACTGCGGCAACAGGTGCTATCCAGGGGGTTACAGATGGAACTTCTTACACCGTTTTTATTCCAACAAATGCGGCTATACAAGCTGCGGTAACCGCTGGGTTATTACCGAAATTAGCCAACGGAACGCCAAACTATGCGCCAACAGATGCCGCAGACATTAGCCGGGTAGCCAAATTTATCCAATACCACATTATTAAAGGTACGGTAGCCAGTGATGGACAGAAAACGGGCTCTTTTGAAAGTTTGCTTAAAAACGATTCGGGTGATGCAGCCAAGGTTACGGTATCCACCAATACCACTAATACACTCACACTAAGAGATGTAACCAATACTTCTGTGAATGTTTTGCTCGGTACAACCGATAGAAGCAACGTATTATCTAACAGAACGGTTATCCACCAAATCAATTCTTATTTAAAATATCAATTCTAAACCGAGATGACTAAAAGATATAATTATAGTTTTTTTATTTTACTATGCTGTTTGTTGGTATCATCCCTAAGCTACGCACAACAAATTAACTATGTAAAGGGAAAGGTTATTGATAAAAAAGATAAACAGCCTATTATTGGTGCATCTGTTGTAATTGTTGATAAGGACAAAAGGGTAATTAAAGGTGTTTCGACAGATATTGATGGAAATTACACTTTACCGGTAGCAGATAAGACCTATAGAATTTCGGTTTCTTACATCGGTTATAAGTCTTCGGCACCGGTTAATATCGATAAAGCCGTGATCAATTTTCAGTTGGAAGCATCTGATAATCAAATGGATGAAGTTCAGATTGTTTCGAGGGCTAAAACGAGCAACGGAAGTGGAATGACGATCGATAAACGCGACCAGACTTCGGCTACGGTTACCATCGATGCCAAAGATCTTGAAGACCTCCAGTCGGCATCAATCGATCAGGCTTTGCAAGGTCGTATGGCAGGTGTTGATATTACCGCCAGTACAGGCGATCCGGGCGCACCGATGCAGATCCGCATCCGTGGTACATCTTCCATCAATGGTGCTACCGATCCCTTAATCGTATTGGATGGGATGCCTTACGATATTACCATTCCTTCTGATTTTAACTTTGCCACCTCCGATGAGAACAATTATGGTCAGTTATTAAATATTGCCCCATCTGATATTAAAGAAATTAGTGTGCTAAAAGATGCTGCGGCTACAGCCGTTTGGGGATCGAGGGCAGCAAACGGTGTATTAATCATTACCACAAAAAGAGGTTCGATTGGTCCGCCGGCTATTTCCTATAACTTTAAAGGTTCGTATTCTAAACAGCCAAGTCCCATCCCCATGTTGGATGGTAACCAGTATTCTTCGCTTATTTTGGAAGAATATTATAACGCAGGCCGCCAGTTCTCTACCTCAGAATATGCAAAAGAATTTCAATACGATCCGAATGATCCCTACAATTATTATAACTACAGCAACAATACCGATTGGCTATCGGCCATTACCAGGGTAGGTTACCTGCAGGACCATAACCTTTCTATTTCAGGAGGTGGTGAAAAAGCCCGGTACCGTGCTTCGGTAAATTATTTTAACCAAACGGGTACAACCATTGGCACCGATTTAAACCGTGTTTCGGCAAGGGTAAACTTAGATTATATGGTGTCGAATAAAATCAGGTTTAGTTCGGATATTTCTTATACCCATATCGATCAGAACGGACTTTTTAATACCCGCGTTCGAGATGTTGCTTATACCAAAATGCCTAACCAAAGTATTTATGAGTACGATGAATATGGCAATTTAACTTCAAACTTTTTCAGCCCTGCTGCAACCGCACAAGGTGCTTATGCCGGTACTTTTAATCCATTGGCCATGGCATCGGCAGGTAGTAATCACCAATTGGGCGAGCGTATTACACCAAAATTTAGTTTGCAGTACGAAATTTTGCCAAGTGTGTTACGCCTGAACGGAAGTTTTATGGTGAATATTAACAATACCAAGGTAAAAACCTTCCTGCCTCAAATTGCAACAGGCCGTCCTTATACCGAATCGGTGGTGAATACGGCTTCAGATGCTGATGGCGATTCTTTTACCATGAATACCAGTATGACTTTGGCTTACACGCCCAAACTGAACGATAAACACGACATTATTGGCTTTTTACGTTTTGATAGTGAAGATAGCCGTCGTACAGGCCAGTACCTGTTTGCAACCAATACGGCATCATCTTATTTAACCGATCCTTCGGTTGATAGCCGTACCAATTATACCGGTTCTGCAACCTCATCTTTAGGTCAAACCCGGTCGGTAGGTTTATTGGCTAACGTTCAATACAAATTTTTAGACCGTTATATCATCAATGGGAGTATCAGGGGCGATGGTAATTCCAGGTTCGGTGCGGCTAACCGATATGGTCTTTTCCCTTCAGTTTCTGGTCGCTGGCGGATATCCGGCGAACCTTTTATGAAAAAGGCGAATAAATATGTCGACGATTTTAGTTTAAGGGCCAGTTATGGTAAAAGTGGAAACGTTCCGCGTAACGATTATTCTTACTTTAATATTTATCAGAATTACGGTTTCAGTTACCTGGATAACGCCGGGGTGTATTCTACCAATATGGAATTAACCGATTTAAGGTGGGAAACCGTTACCCAATCCAATCTGGGTATTACCTTAAATCTCTTTAAAAACTTAAATATCGATTTCGATTTATACCGTAAACGCACTACCGATCTGTTTTATCCGGGTTTACAGGTAGCGAGTTATAACGGTTATGGCGGTGTTGATATGAACGTGGGTACCATGGATAACCAGGGCTGGGAAGTAAACCTGAATGCTACGGTGATCAAAAAGAAAAAAATAAGATTAGATCTCTCTTTCAATATTGCACATAACGAAAACGTCATCCGCGAGGTTTCGCCTTTATACCCAAGAGAGAATAAGGCTAAAGTAACCAGTAACAACGTGTACAAGGTATTTGTGCAGGAAAATAATCCTTTCGGTTCGTTTTATGGTTTCAAGTTTAAAGGGGTATATCCTGATAAAAACGCAACAGTTGCATTGGATGAAAATGGAAACCAGATTGTTGGACCGAATGGCGATAAAATTTACATGCGTTTTGCTTATCCATCTATCGATTATGTTTTCCAGCCGGGTGATGCCATGTATGAAGACATTAACCACGACGGGAATATCGATTATAAAGATATTGTGTACCTGGGTAATGGTAACCCGAAACTAACAGGAGGATTTGGATCTAACCTCACCATCAACGGAAACCTTCGTTTAGGTTTTAACTTCACTTTCCGCACCGGTTACGACATTATTAACGGTACTAAAATTAATACCACCAATATGTACGGCTTTAATAACCAAAGTACAGCCGTATTGCGCCGGTGGAAAAAAGAGGGAGATGTTACCGACATGCCAAGGGCCATGTATGCTACGGGTTATAACTTTTTAGGTTCTGACCGGTACATTGAAGATGGCTCATTTTTAAGGTTGAGCTCGGTAGTATTAAGATACGATTTTGCCAAAACCTTTATGAAGAGATTGGGGATGAAATCACTTACCACCAACCTTACCGTGCAGAATATTTTAACATTTACCAAGTATACGGGGCAGGATCCTGAGGTGCCAATTAAGTTAAATGGGTCGAACACGGTGATCGATAATTCTACCACACCGCCAATTAAGACAATCACTTTCGGTTTAACTGCTAACTTTTAATTCAAAACTGATGAAAAATATTATATATAGCACTTGTTTATTATTGATGCTGGTGATGAGCAGCTCCTGTAACAAATGGCTCGATCTTCAACCTAGAGATGGGATTACCAGACAGGAGTTCTGGAAAACGAAAGAAGATGTATTAGCAGCAGTTTCTGGCTGTTATGCCTCTTTGCTGGCGCCGCCTCCGGGTATTTCTGATAAATCTTTATTGGAATACATGTTTATGTATGGTGAGCTTAGAGCAGATATGATTGCGGGCGGGCCCAGCATTACAACCGAAGAAACGGATATTATCAATGTAAATATTACCCAGGATAATACCACTGCAAAATGGGCAGCATTTTACCGTACCATTAATTATTGCAATACTGTACTAGATTTTGCTCCTGGTGTTAAAGGTACCGACCCCACTTTTACCGATGCAGCATTAAACGGTTACGTGGCAGAAGCACTTACCTTAAGAAGCTTAATGTATTTTTACCTGTTGCGTACTTTTAGGGATGTACCATTAAAATTAACCGCTACCGTAAAAGATACCGATTTACAGGATCTGCCAAAAACCAAACAGGCTGATATTTTAAAACAAATTGTTGCCGACTTAAAAAAAGCAGAACAAGGCGCGGTTACCACTTATGGCAGCACAAGGTTAGATAAGGGCAGGGTAACCAAATTTACCGTAAATGCTTTGTTAGCCGATGTGTACCTGTGGATGGAAGATTATCCAAATTGTATTACCGAGTGTAATAAAATCATCAGCTCGCAACGGTTTGCCCTGGTTGGTGCAGCTGGCTGGTACAATAATGTGTTTTTTAAAGGTTCATCCATCGAAACCATATTTGAATTTGATCAGGCGATTGAAAATCCGTTTTATAATTTATTGGTAAATACCCGACGACGTTTTATCGGCTCTCCGTTTTTGAGCACCGAAATCTTTATTGCAGATGATGTTGATCCGGATAATAACTATGATATCAGAGCGGCTTCTTACTACAATTCGGCTTTTACCATCCAAAAATATGGTACCGAAAATCCATCTTATGTAAAATGGCAGGCTTACCGTTATTCGGATATTATGATGATTAAAGCCGAAGCTTTGGCTTTAACCGGGGGTGGTGCAGAAGCTTTGGCGCTGGTTGATGAACTGAGGTTAAGACGGAATGCCGTTAATGCCACAAAGGCTACTGTAGATCCTTCAGAACCTGAAGCTTTGTGCGATTATATTTTGGCCGAACGTGCCAGAGAATTTGCTTTTGAAGGTAAAAGATGGTTCGATCTTTTACGCCATGCCAAACGCAATAACTACAGCCGCATTGATATCCTGTTAGATATTGCTGCAAAAACCGTATCGCCTACGCTTCAGCAATCGGCCATTACCAAATTTAGAGATCCCAATAGCCATTACCTGCCGATTTATCAGAGCGAGTTATTTACCGATCCTAATCTTGTACAAAATCCATTTTACACTAAATAGAATAAGTGATATGAAAGTGAAATTAGACCTCCGCAAAATTACCTATTTGGTTATACTCAGTGCATTTGTAATCTTTGTGATTAATGCCTGTAAAAGAGAAAGTTTAACATTAACCACCACCGATGATGTTAATATTACCGGGTTTCTGGAGAAAAATCCTGATAAATTTTCTTTGTTTACCCAAATCTTAGAAAGATCTGGTACAAAGGGTTATTTGGCGGCATATGGTAAATACACCATGTTTACCCCCGATAATAATGCAGTGAACAATTGGTTAAAAAGTTTGAATAAAACGGCAGTCGATCAATTAACAGCTGCAGAACTGAAAGATGTTGTTCGTTTCCACGTTTTGCCAGATACCGTGGCCACAGGTAAATTTACCGATGGTAAGTTAACGCAGATTACCCTTTATGGTCAGTACCTGCAAACGGGCGTTACTTTTAAAGATGGTATAAGTAGCTTTATTATCAACAAACAGGCCCTGATTACCCAGTCGAACGTTCGGGTTGGGAATGGCATTATCCATGTTATCGATCATGTGTTAATCCCTTCAACTAAAACACTGGCTGCTACCATTGAAGGTAATAACAGATACAGCATTTTTACCCAGGCCTTAAAAGAAACCGGTTTTTACGACTCGTTAAACTATGTACAAGCTGTAATTCCTGATACTACACGCCGTTTTCAGACCGTAATTCTCGAATCCGATTCGGCATTACAAGCCGCAGGTTTTAACAATTATGCCGCTTTAAAAGCCAAACTTTCTAAAACAGGTAATCCGAAAAGCCATGCCGATAGTTTGTGGATGTATGTGGCTTATCATATTTCAACAGGCGCAAGTTATACCCCTGATATTGTTTCGTCGCCTTCATTGGCAACATTGGTGCCGAGTGAAATCATAACCACCAAATTACTGGGAACGAAAGTTTTATTAAATGATGATGAATTTAATGGGGTGATTGAACCAGGAGTAGAAGTTAACAGAACGTTTAGTAATGTGACTACCTCAAATGGGGTTTTACACGAATCGAAAGGTTTTTACAAAATTAAACCAAGGGTACCTACAGGCGTTTTCTTCGATATTGGCGATCAGCCGGAATTAAAATTACTGGCAGCCTGGCGTGCACCCGGACAAACCATCCAGCTCTTGCAAAATGGAAAATTAATTACCGCGGGCATCAGGCTAGATGCTTACCGGTCGGGCACAATCGGCCCTGTTTATGCCGTGTCGTCAACCCCGATAGGTGCATCTGATGGGCGGAGTTATGCCAATAGAGATGTTATTCAATTTAACCCAACCACCAGTAATACGGCACGTTCCATCTGGATGGAAATCAGAACCCCTATGCTGGTAAAAGGCAAATACAAAGTTTGGATCTGTTATACCTACAATGGCTCTGGACCACTTACACAGGTTGGGGTAGATGTGGGTACACCTCAAGAGCAGTTACTACCCAATCTGGTCGATTTCGCACAAACATTAACCAGTTCCGGGGTGCCTACCGCCAATGCGGCTTTGCCTTCTGCAGATGGATTAATGTTAACCAATGGCTTTAAACGCTATATGGCTACAACTGCTGAAGTAAGCAATGGCGTAAATGGTTTACAGCCCATCTCACAAAATAACTTATGGTCGGTTATGGTCGGGAAACTGGCTGGTGTGGTTGATATTAAAACAACTGATAAACACTGGGTAAGGTTTACAACACTGCGCGGTAATGGAAGCGGAATTATGAATATGGATATGATTCACTTTATTCCAATTGATGATGACCAGAACTATCCAAGATTTAGTCCGTCGGGCCTGATTTACAAACGCCCTTAACGAATTGAGCCATAGAACTAAAAATATAAATAATGACTAGAAAATATATCATATACGTTGCCCTGCTCAGCATCACTACAGTTTTATATTCCTGTAAAGATAACCTGGAACTGCATAACAAGCTTACCAATGTAGATAACAGCTTAGATCTTGCGCAAAAGCTTGATGCTCAGGCCAACGTAAGCATTTTTAACGGTTATGTTAAAACAACCGGTTATGATAAAGTGCTTGCCAGTGCGCAAAATTATACGGTTTGGGCCCCAACCAATCAGGCTTTAGCCAATTTAGATGCTGCAATTGTTTCTGATCCCGCAAAATTGAAAGATTTTGTAGCCAACCACATTGCATTATCTACTTATCCGTTAAATAAAATAGGCGATACCACCAGGTTAAAATTACTGAATAATAAGTTTGGTGTTTTTACCAGCACGAAATTTGAAGAAGGTACTGTTGCCGGCGCTGGCCAGTTTGTGAAAAATGGGGTATTGTATACCGTAGATCAGGCAGTTCCGGCCAAACAGAATATTTGGGATTATATGCTCTCTAGCACGGATGGTGCTTTGCAAAAAAATTACATCAATAATCTATCCGTTACCGTTATCGATACCGCAAACGCTACTGTAATTGGTTATAATGTATTGGGTAATCCAATTTTTGCACCAAATCCGCCCATGGTATCTAGAAATACGTACTGGGTCAATGTGGCCGATCTGAGAGACGAAAGTCAGCAGTACACTTATTTCATATTACAGGATGCCGCCTTTACAGCCGAATCAGCAAAACTTTCTAGCTATTATCCAAGTATCAATCCGAATTTAAATGCTTCTTTCTTTCTGGTTAAAGATTTAACCATAAAAGGCGTGTACCCAATTGAAAAATTGCCAGATACGCTTATCTCATTAAAAGGGGTAAAAGTGCCAATCAATAAGGCCAATATTGTCCGTTCTTACCGTGCCAGCAATGGAATCGTGCATGTGGTTAATGCACTGCCTTTCCGTTTGAAGGATAAAGTACAGGAATTTAAAATCGAAGGGGAAAAACCGCTGTCTGTTAGTGCTGCACGAACGATTTTATACCGTACTAAACTCGATAATTTAGGGAAAACCTTTAACGATATTGAGGTTTACGACCATAAGTATGCCGAATTTGGGGTGTTTTATACCAAAGCCAATTTGCCGGTGGTCAAATATAAAGTGTATGCCAGGGCCATTTCTGGTTTACCCGGCGATCCGCAGGTGGCGGCATTTACGCAGCGTTACTTTTTTTATAATCCAACCACCTTAAGTTATACTTTATTTTATACGCATTTGGTAAATCCCTTAACCTATGGCGAAACCTATTTAGGAGAATATACGCCTGCAGACTTTGGTAATTTTCAGGTGAGGTTAACCGCTGCAAACAGTACGAATGTAAATGTAAGTACACTCATACTGGATTATCTCCGCTTCGAACCAGTTTTACCTTAATTATGAATCTTGCTTTCAAAAAAAATACTATGTATAATTTTACAACGATAAAAAAAGTTTGGGGCATGTTACTTTGCTTACTGGTGTTTGGCTTAGCGGCACAGGCACAGGAAGTAGATTCGATGAAAACCGAAACAGATACCACTACCGTAAAAATAAAAGCCCGCGCCGTTAAGGGCGAAAAAATAAGGGGAGTTGTGCTCGATGGAAATACCAATAAACCTTTAGTGGGTATCAATATTACCGTTACTGGTTTTAATGCCGCCATTACTGATGAAAAAGGCAGGTTTACTGTAGTTGTACCCGATTATAAAGCCAGTATTATTATTTCAGGTAATGGTTTCCAAACCAAGGTGCTACCCGTTTACAAAGACAAAGAAATTAGAACCAAACTTTACCCTTTGTCATTTACCTCTGTTTACAACGAGGTGCTAACCCCATTAGGTACGGTTTCTCAGGCAAGGGCAATCCCTGCCATCAGTAATGTGAGTTTGCAAGGCAACTGGGCCAGCAATTCTGAAAGTGTAATGAGTTACATTCAGGGCAGGGCAGCAGGTGTTAAAGTGACCAGGCGTTCAGGAACACCTGGGGTAGGTGCCGATGTGCTCATCAGAGGGTTTAACTCTTTGTACGCCACCAATCAGCCTTTATATGTGGTGGATGGAATGATTTTCGACGCCAATAACTATGGTACTTCGCTAATTAAAGGTCATGTTAATAACCCGCTCCAGTTTATCGATGTTAGGGATATTGAAAACATCAGTATAATTAAAGATGCAGCTTCGGCAGCAACTTATGGGGTGAAAGCGGCAAATGGAGTGGTATTAATAACCACCAACCGTGCTCACGATCTGGCCACGAATATCGATTTCTCCGGATATGCTGGTTTTAATTTCAAACCTAAAAACCTGCCTGTAATGGGGGCTGCTGATTATAGGTTATACCTTTCAGATATCTTAAAAAGTCAGGGATTGAGCAATAGTGCTATCGCCGCAAAACCATATATGAACGATAGCCCGGCGAATACCGATTATTTTAAATACCACAACGAAACCAATTGGCAGAATGAAGTATTAAAAAGCAGTTTCGATCAGAATTATTTTTTAAAGGTTACCGGGGGTGATAATATTGCCAAGTACGCACTTTCTGCTGCTTATGCCAGAGACAGGGGCGTGATTGATAGTACCGATAACTTAAAATACAGCACGCGCTTTAACAGCGATTTAAACCTGACTAAAAAATTGCAGGGAAGCACCAGTTTATCATTTACTTATACCGAGCAGCGTTTAAAAGACCAGGGCATTGCTCCGGTAACCAATCCGCTGTTTTTAGCTTTGGTTAAATCGCCTTTTATGGCCAGAAATGAAGTAAATTCGGCCGGAGCCGTTTCACCTAATTTAGCCGATTACGATACTTTACAAGTGAGTAATCCAAGAGCCTTGATCGAAAAAGGACAAAATTTGAAAAAGGCTTATCGGTTTTATGGTAACATTAATTTCGATTTTACTTTCAACAAAAACTTTAAATTATCTAACCTAAGTGGGGTAACTTACGATAAAACACAGGAAACACTGTTTATTCCAAGAAAAGGGGTAACCAACGATACACTTTCCAATTATGTGGGCGATAGCCGTTTAGGTACACAGGTAGGAAGGTTTTTTAATGTGTTTAACGATCTACGTTTAACTTACGATCAGTCTTTCGGTTTATACAGCAAGTTACATGCAATTGTAGGTACGCGTTACTCACAGAGCGAAAGTGAGCAGGATTATGCTTTAGGTTTTAACTCTGCAACAGACGAATTAATTAGCATTGGGAACAGTAATGCCGCTTTTAGAACATTTGGTGGTGATATTGGGAAATGGCGTACGCTGAACAATTACCTGTCTGCCAATTATAGTTACGCTGATAAATACCTGGTTAACTTTTCGATGGCTGTTGATGGTTCTTCACGTTTTGGCGCAAAGGCCGGTCAGGGTTTCTTAAACTTCGACGATGGTTTTCGGATTAATGGAAGCCGTTATGCTGTTTTGCCCGCCATTGGTGCTGCCTGGGTGATCTCTTCGGAGCAATTTATGCGCAATTTACACCGTGTTGACCTTTTGAAATTAAGAATGAGTTACGGTTTAGTTGGAAATGATGATGTGGGGAATTATACCGCCAGAAAATATTATACTTCTCAGAATGTATTGGGCATTAGGGGGATTGTAACCGGCAATTTCGCCAATCCGAACCTGCAATGGGAAACCGTACGCAAGTTTAATGCGGGTATAGATGGTTCCTTTTTTAGTGAACGCTTAAACATCAGTTTAGATTATTGGCGAAACAGCACCAAAAATATGTTAAGCTATCAATTGCTGAGTGTGGTTACCGGTACAGCTTCGTTTATCAGCAATAATGGCGGCATGCAAACAAATGGTTTAGACTTAGCCCTGAACGGCCGGATTCTGAATGAAAAATTAAAATGGGATGCGGGTTTAACCATTGGTACATCGAGCAATAAAATGACCAGTTTGCCGGATGGAAATTCAGTTATAACCAGTTATGCAGGTGGTGCTTATATCAGTCAGGTTGGTCAGTCGGCCAATCAGTTTTATGGTTACAAAACCAATGGCGTATATGCAACCAATGCAGAGGCTGCGGCCTCGGGTTTATCTAGCCGCAACAGTTCAGGAGCGCTGGTGCCTTTTACCGGTGGCGATGTTAGGTTTGTCGATAGTAATGGCGATAAGATCATTGATGATGCCGACCGCGCCGTTATTGGTAACCCAAATCCAGGTTTGTTCGGAAGTTTGAATAATACCTTCACTTACAAAAACTGGAGTTTAGATGCCTTGATCACTTTTGTTAGTGGTAATGATGTTTATAATTATACCAGGTCACAGTTAGAATCCGGAAGTACTTATTACAACCAGACTCCAAATATCAACAACAGGTGGAAAGGTGATGGACAAATTACAACAATACCCAAAGCGACTTATGGCGATCCGGTTGGGAATGCCCGTTTTTCTGATCGCTGGATAGAAGATGGTTCTTATTTACGTTTGAGAACGGTTAATGTAACCTATAATGTGCCTTTAAAACTGAAAGCCATTAAGTACGCAAAAATTTATGCTACGGCTAATAACTTGTTTACCGTAACCAATTATTTAGGCTATGATCCAGAATTTAGCAACTCCGGAAGTTTATTTAGTCAGGGCGTAGATACCACGCTTGAGCCACAGTTCAGGTCTTTTCAGCTAGGTGTTAGAGTTGGATTATAATTAAGAAAGATATACTCATGAAAATGAACTTAAATAAAAAAATTGCATCCCTTTTGTTATTGGGTATTTTATCGGCAGGTTCCTGGTCTTGCAAAAAAATGCTCGATGTACCAACAGAAGATAAACTGGATAGTGTAAATGCATTTAAAACGGTATCTGATGCAGATGCTGCGGTTATAGGTATTTATGGCCAGTTTTTGGGACTGGAAAAACTCTACATCCTTCAGAACGAGCTCCGGGGTGATTTAATGGATGTTACTTCGAAATCAAGTACCGATCTGCAGGAGCTATCAGCACATACCGAAACAAAAAACAATCAATATGTTGACCCAAGACCATATTATCAGGTAATTGTGAATTGTAACGATGTGCTCAAAAACTTTAAAATGATGGTTGATGATCGTCGGATGAGTGTGGACGATTACAACAAACGTTACTCTGATATTGCTACATTAAGAAGCTGGATTTATCTGCATTTAGGTATCCAGTACGGTAGCATACCTTATATTACCGATGCGATCGAAACGGTAGATGATTTAAAAAACCTGGCCAATTACCCGAAAACACCATTCGACCAGCTATTGGATAAATTAATTGCCTTTAACGAAAGCCTGCCTTATAAGGAAGCTTATGCTTACCCAACAGGAACATCGCTGCTGGTTACCATTGATGCTAACAGTACTCAAAAGTTATTTGCTTCAAAAGCCTTTTTATTAGGTGATCTTTATTTGTGGAAAGGAAATTACATCAAGGCAGCAGAAAATTATGCGAAGCTGATGAATGCCGAAAACAATAACGGGAATGATAACTTTAGGTTTAATTTTTATAAGATCAATAACTCCGGAGATCCGGCTTATGCCAATTTAGCCATCTTATTTAGCAGAAGCGGACAAGATCCGACCAGTTTAATCAATAGTTTAGATGCAGGCTGGAGGGCTATTTTTGGCTTACCAACCACATCAAGTGCGTGGAGTTCAGAATGGTTTTGGTCTATGCCTTACAATACGGCATTTAAACCTGTAAATCCGATGATTGACTTATGTTCGCCGCTTAAAAGCTATCAGATTAAGCCATCACAAGCCATAAAAGACCTTTGGAATAGCCAGATGACCTACGGTGGTGTTCCCTTCGATCCAAGAAGCAAATTATCGTTCAATGCTTCTGCCATGGGTGATGAAATTACCAAACTTACTGATAACGGCGGGAAATGGGGCATTTACAGGGCACCTTTGTTGCATCTTCGTTTTTCGGAGGCGGCCAACAGAGACGGACAAACCAAATTAGGCTGGGCATTGTTAAACACAGGAATCAGAAATACTTATTATGTAGGTACATTTACCGCTGGGGCACAGGCACCTGTTTCGGTAGCGGAGTTAAATACCATGATTACGCCTTATCCGCAAAGCTCGCCTTATTATTTCGATGCCAGAAAAAATAACGATGTTTCAGGTACCTGGTACCGTAACTGTGGCATTAGGGGCAGGGCAGTAGTAACCGCAATTGATGTCAGTTACCAGACGGATATGGTTGGCTTGGAAGGTAAATTAATCGATGAGGCTGCACTGGAACTCGCTTTTGAAGGTAACCGCTGGCCAGATCTGGTTCGGATTGCCCGCAGGCAGAACAACCCGGCTTTTTTAGCAGATCGCATTTATCAAAAACTCTTAAAAGCAGGTAATCCTAATGCCAGCCTTACCAGACAGAAATTAATGGATCCGGCCAATTGGGTACTCCCATTTGACTGGAAATAGAAAATAAATAAGAAGTTGTATCATAATGACGATTTCACCTCAAATGCTGTCATGTTGAGCCTGTCGAAACCCCTCAAAGCGTAATAACAGGTCCTTCGACAGGCTCAGGATGACAAAATTATATTGACGTATACAACTTCTTTTTGCTATTCAACAGCTTCAAGGCCCAAAATCTGTGCCTTGTATGCTGCTGGTAGAATCAGGTTTCTTAAAGGTTTATTTACCTTCAGTTTCCGGCTTATTTTGTATAAAGTAAGCACTGGTGTAATTGCTTTTCCATTTCCGAGCTTAAGTAATTCATTCACTTTTAATGGAACGATCAGTGCTTGTATTTTTCGCATTAATGAATATCTTAGAAAACCAAGGTGTTTTTTATACTGATCATAAAGATCATGCGAAAAGCAACTGTGAATTAAATTCTCCTGTAGCTGTTGCTCATGCATCATTTGCCACGCTGCAAAATTACTCGGAAGTCCGTTTATTTCCATGCGGTGCCCAACTTTATAGAAAGTAGAAAATATTTCTTCTTTTTCTATTAAGGTGAGTTTTCTTTCCAGCACTTCAAAAGCGCTGATGGAATAGCTAATCAGCATAAAAAGAACATCTCTATAGGCCCAATCCGGAATTTTAGCGTTTCTTCCGGCTTCAACATGCTGATGGATTTTGGTAATCTGATCTATTGCAGCAGTTGCTTCGGTTACAGAAGAAAATACGATTTTTTGAGCATAGGCTACTGTCGAAAATAATCTTCCCAACGGATCTTTAGGCAGTTTTCCCGTAAAATACAACCAATCAACAGCTTTATTCAGGCTAAATTCTGCTGCAGCACCGGCGAAAATAAAAAGAATAACATCTGTATTACCCCATATTTTCCTTACGATAGAATGTTTGTCTACAAAGTCCATAATCCGTAATGTTCTGCTAATATTTCAATTTTTTTAATATTAATGCGGCATAATATTAACGGGACAATTCCGAAAATACCAAAAGAACAGTCTATCAATTGCCAAAATAGAGGGATCTGACGGATGTTTCCGGCAATTAATGCCAATGGAATAATCGCGATACAGCAGATCATACCAAAGTCGATTACCCATTTGTTTTTTACAGGATCTTTTAATGGCCCGATAAAAAGTATGGCCAGCATGATATGGGCAAATGCCAGCCAATCGGTGCCATAACTTAAAAAAGGATACTGCAGATTGGTCGCTTTAAGGGCTTGATAAACGGCTCCAAGCCAGGTTTGAAGACTCACCGGTAAAATTTCAATATACTTAACCAGATAAGCCATTTCGGTTTCTAACGGAAATGCAGTTAATCCGCTGATGGCCAGTCCAATAATGATGATGCTGACGTATGTTTTTGAATGTAACCTTAATTTTTGCTGTTCGGTATTCATCATTTCTGATTTATAATGGTGATTTGCAAGTTATGATAAGCCTTATGAATAAATTGCTTCATATTTCTATGTTTTGTAAAGTGCTTTGTATTTCAAAGTAAATACTAAAAATTGAATATTCCAAAAAAAATGATGCGGATTTTTCAGCATGATGAATTTTATCTTGCTGTAAGAAGATTGGAAATGGAAGACCAGCGCTTAAAGATTATTCGATTTGGGAGGTTTTTATCACAGATTTCACCGGATAATGGTAGGATATCTAAAAAGCAAAAGCGCCGGCATCGCGCTGGCGCTCTTGGTATCATTAACTAAACTAAATCAACGCACTGCTTCTCGCAGTTGTTTCATTCGTTAAACAAATATCTGTCGCATTGACAATTAAAACGAAGGTGGCTGGTAAATACGGAAAATGTCCTGTTGAATAACTTTTTGCGGAATTTAATTCTGTTGGTAGTTTTAATTATACTTTTTGCCAAAATTTTGTTCTTTTTTTGTGCTCCGCTTAAGGGTTTAACAGAGAGTATTTATATATTTGGATATTCATTATAAACTAAGCCTAGAAAAGAGATAAATAGACTAACCACTATAATGGAATTATACACCCCTGACCAAACAGACAGAGATATTTTAACACTATTACAAAAAGATGCAAGGCTAACCTATAAGGAACTGGCTGCGATGCTGCATTTGTCAAAATCGCCCATTCAGGAACGTGTAAAACGCTTAGAACGTTTAGGATTCATTTCTTCGGTAGTGGCATTAATCGATCCGAATAAATTTGAGAACTGCATGATATCCTATTTGCAGGTTCAGCTTACCAACCATTCTGTTAATACCTTCAGGTTATTTCAGCAGGAGGTAAGTAAACTCGATGAAGTACTGGAATGTTACCATACTACAGGAGGGTTTGATTTTATGCTAAAGGTTGTGGCAAGAAATATGATCGCTTATAACGATTTTTTAATTAATAAGTTTGGTCGTTTGGATAATATAGGTACACTTAACAGCTCGCTTGTAATTACGCAGGCAAAACGCGAAACCGCTTTACCTGTATAGCAAGAGCATTAAATTTATAAATTAAAAAAGCACCGTGGATTTAAATCCATGGTGCTTTTCTGCTTTATTTTGTAGGTTATATCGCTACATTGATCTGTACATTGATATTGCCACGGGTAGCTTTAGAGTATGGACAGGTTTGGTGCGCAGCTTCAACTACTGTTTTGGCTTCTTCGTAAGTAAGTCCGGGTAAAATTACATTTAATCTTGCCTGAAGGCTAAAGCCGCTGTCGGCCAAAGCCAGATCAACTTCTGCATCAATTGCCGCATCTGCTGGAAGGGCAATTTTAAGTTGAGGTGCATTATGTTTCATTGCGCCAATAAAACATGCAGCCCAGCCTGCAGCAAATAACTGCTCAGGATTTGTTCCTTTTCCTGCACTGCCAGGAGATGACAATGCGGTATCAAGCAAACCATCGCTACTTTTGGCAAAGCCCTCACGGCCACCGCTTACATGAACTTTTCCGGTATAAAGTACTTTGTTGATAACTACATTTAAAGTATTTGTCGATTCAATTGCATTTTGATTTTCCATTTTTTTGAAATTTTATTGTGAATATTTGAATTTTTAAGATGATTAGTTTTTATCAGGCCATCATAGCTGCCTGTATAATGGCGTCTGCGAATGCCTGGGGTGCTTCCTGAGGAAGATTATGTCCAATGCCGCCATCGAGATTGTGGTGTGCATATTTGCCCGTAAACTTAGCTGCATAATTAGCAGGATTACCATGTGGGGCACCATTGGCATCACCTTCGAGCGTAATGGTCGGAACGGTTATAACTGGAAATGTGGCTAGTATTTTTTCGTATTTATCATATTGTGCTTCCCCTTCTGCAAGCCCCAATCTCCACCGGTAATTATGGATGACAATGGCAACATGATCTGGATTATCGAGTTCAACTGCTGATTTTTCGAAAATGGCATCGGTAAATTTCCATTCCGGAGAAGCGCTTTGCCAGATCAGTTTGGCGAAATCTTTTCGGTTAGCTTCATAGCCTAAACGGCCGCGTTCGGTTGCAAAATAGAATTGATACCACCATGATAATTCTGCTTTGGGCGACAATGGTTTTTGGTTTACCTCCTGGCTTCCAATAAGGTATCCGCTTACCGAAACCATTGCTTTACAACGCTCAGGCCATAATGCAGCCATAATATTGGCCGTTCTTGCGCCCCAATCAAAGCCACCAATTATGGCTTTATCTATTTTTAGGGCATCCATGAAGGCAATAATATCTGCTGCAATGGCCGATTGTTGTCCATTTCTTGGCGTTTTAGCCGAAAGAAACTGTGTATTGCCATGGCCGCGAAGGTGTGGAACAATTACCCGGTAGCCTTTAGCAGAAAGCAAAGCTGCTACATCTGCATAACTATGAATGGTATAAGGCCATCCGTGTAACAGTATAACGGGTTCACCATCTGCTGGTCCGCTTTCTGCATAAGCCATGTTTAATACGCCGGCCTGAATCTGCTTTATGGCATCGAAAGATGCATTGCTGTGCGATGTAGGGTTGCCGGATGTCTTCTTTACATTTTCCTGCGCATTTAAAAGGTTTAATCCTCCAAGTTCTGCAACGGCAACAGTTAGTGCGGCTACACTTAAAAAGCGCCTGCGGCTGTAATTATTTTGATTTTCCATCGTGCTAAAATTTGTTGACAATTAAGGTTTTACCTGCTTTGGTATGTCAAAATTAATGCGATTAGCAGGAGGTGATTAGCCGTTTCGGGATGAAATAGACAAATTAGGTTTTGACTTATACATTGTTGAGCCTGAGCAGGACAGGAGTAATCGGCTCAGCTAAGGTTATGAAGTTAAAGGTTAAGTATGGGCGTGAAAACATTGTCCTTCGACAGGCTATCATTGAAAGATTCCAATAAGGCGGTCGTCTTTCCCGCGCATGCTGGAATCTTAAAGCGTATTGTATGATGATTATTGAACACTAAGTGATTCCCAATCGAGTTGGACATAACGATATTCTGAGCGCTATCATCTACTTAAAATCGCTCAGTCAATATTATAAACCAAAAATCAGCTGCATAATTACTTTCTTGCGCGCTAACATTAATGCATTAAAATCCTGAACGGTAATTTGGAACAATTGCTGGTATAATGGGGCCATCATCAATGGATAGGAAAGGAGCGAAAAAAGATTCATTAAAAAATGTGCAGGATCGGTTTTTACGATCGTACCCTTTTCCATTTCCTGCTGTACTTCTTTTAAAAATTGCTTAACCGGATTTGTTTGGATATTGCCCATAAGTTCTTTACCCAAAGTATTAATTTCAGTTACCAAAAATGTTTCCTGATAGGGGAAAGCGATCATGTCTTCTAAAAAAACCGTTATCAGGTGTTCAACTTTCTGCTTAAAAGGTTTTTCAGATTCCATACTTTCGTTAAGGCGTTTGCTTAGTCCCTGCATGGTTTCCTGAAATACAGCTGCAATTAACAGGTCTCGGGAACGAAAATAATAGTGAAGCGCCGTTCTGTTTACACCAGCGGCATCAGCTATTTCCTGCGTGGTCGCATGAAGCTTGCCTTCGGCAAACAAAATCTTTTTAGCAGTGTCTTTTATCAGTTGTTCTGTACCTGTATTTTTAAGTGGCATTTTTTATAGATGAAGGCTGTTTTTAGTGAGACTGATCTGGCTGGTTACGCCAATTTCTTTTATAAAATGCTGATCATGCGAAATAACCAATAACGTACCTGTAAAGTTTTTTACGGCTGAAGTTAAGATCTCCAAACTCTGAACATCGAGGTTGTTAGTGGGTTCATCGAGGATAAGCATATCAGGCGCTTGTTTACTTATTGCCAGGCAACATAAAGCCAGTTTCATTTTTTCACCGCCACTTAATCCTATGCATTTTCTATCAAACATCTCCTGACTAAATTGTGAATAAATAAGCAACGATTTTAGTTCATGTTCCTGTAATCCATCATGATTATATTTTTGCACCTGTTCGTAAAGACTGAGGTCGGGCTTTATCATGGTATAATCCTGATCGAGATAAAGATATGAAAAATCCGGGCTCATGTATTGACCTTCTGTAGGTTCTATGGCTCCTGTAATCATCTTAAGCAAGGTGGTTTTTCCTGCACCATTATCGCCCTCAATATGCAAACGGTCTCCGGATCTTACCTGAAAGCTTAGCGCTTCCCATAAAGTGTTGCCATGATAACCATAGTTAACGTTATTCGCATCAATCAGAATCTTACCATGATGAAGATGAGAAGCCGCTATATTAATGTGCAGTGCCTGGTATTGCTGTATTTGCGATCGGGTTTCCCTGATATGCTCAGCGAGGCCAGATATTTTCTCGTGATGAGCATCCAATACCTTAGCTGTACTTTGCTCTGCTTTACTTTTAAGTCTGCCCGCAACAATACGGGGTAACGAATTGCTTTGTCCCGCACTTTTGCCTTTTGCCTCCTTTTTTTGACGTTGCTCAGCCATATCGCGGGCCTTTTGCTGGCTCTGTTTCAACGTTTTGGTTTGTTCTTCGAGTTTGGCTTGCAGAGCATTAACTTTTTCTTGTCTTTGCTCCAGATAAAAGTCGAAATTGCCACCAAAAACCTCTATTCCTGTTTGGCTAAGGGCGAAAGTTTTGTGAAGGAGATTTAATAGCGTTATGTCATGGCTAACGGTCAAAATTGTTGCCTGATGTTGTGTAACCAAATCATATAACATCTTGCGGCTGTTTGTATCCAGGTGGTTAGTGGGTTCATCAAGAAGAATAATCCTGGGTTGATGAATTTCAATACCGGCAAGAAATACTTTTGTTTTTTGGCCACCGCTTAAACTTCCCATGAATTGATGAGCACTAAAATGTCCAAGGCCCCATTTCGTCAGGGCCATTTCTGCTTTTTCTTCAATTTCCCAGTCATCATCCAGATCAGTAAAGTAAACCGGATCGATACTTCCGTTAAGGATGGCTTGCATTGCATTTAACTTTACATCTATTTTTAAAGCCTCAGCAATAGATAGATGATCGTATTGTCCAAGATGTTGAGGCACGTACCAGCAACTTTCAGAAAGCATAATTTCTCCGGACGTAGGCAAAATGGTGCCTGCCATAAGCTGTAGCAAGGTCGATTTTCCCATGCCATTAAGCCCAACCAGGGCTGCCTTTTCACCTTTGCCAAGCGTTAAATTTAATTCGTGGAAAAGCTTTTCTCCATCAGGATGGGTATAACTAAGCGATCTGATGATTAAACTCATGTCTTTTATTATTGAATGCTAAACAATTCGTTTGCAAATATAAATATTTTAATATTTTTGTTTAACAAAATTGTTAAAATAAAAAAATAGCTTTTCTGTTAATCTAAACCTGATATTGTCTATTTCAATACCGAATCTGTCTGGTTCAGGTTCGAAATGGTTTAACTATAAGATTGGGGTGGTTACTTTAGGTGAAAAATGAAGAGAATGATGTGGCTTAGCTTAAAACGAAGTCGTCATATTCTTTAAATTTAAGTGTAATAAATTATTATTTTTGATTATCCCAACCCACCTTAATTGGCCTGGCTAAAAACGAACATGACTAAAAGCCCTTTAAAGATTTCGCCTGTTATTATCTGGGTAAGTTCCATTTTTCTTGGACTTTTATCTTCTGTTCCTCAAATAGCAGAGCATCATTTTAATGCCGCCGAAGCTGCGGTAAATGCGGGCATTACTTCGGTATTTGCCTTGTTGATGTGGTATTTGAATATTTATATGCTGTCGCGAAAGCGCAGCCGGCCGGGCAAACAAGGCATTTCCTACTCCAGGTTATTTAAAAGTCTTTTAATTGGTATTGGGGTGATGCTTTGCCTGGCATGGATTCAGCAATTGATTCTTTCGCACATTAATTTCGGTCCGGTGATGTTGATGGTGGAGGTAAGGGGGATATTGATCAATTTAATTTTTTATATGTTCCTCCATCTGTTACAGCAAAATTACGAAAATCAGCAGGTGAACATGGAACTGGAGAAAATTAAAAGTGACAGTTTGGGTGCGCAGTATGAATTGCTAAAGCAGCAGGTTAATCCACACTTTCTTTTTAATAGCCTCAATACCCTAAAAGCCATGGTAGAAATTGGCGATGAAGAGGCGGTTGATTTTATCCTCAAACTGTCTAATTTTTATCGCTATACCCTCGAGAGCCGTAAATTAGACCTGATTCACGTGTCGGAAGAAATGGAAATACTGAATGCTTATCTGTTTTTACAAAAAGCACGGTTTGATGGTGGTTTCATCTTTACCTCTACTTTAAATGAAGCAGTATTACAGACCTTAATTCCTCCTTTTACGCTGCAGCTGTTAATCGAAAACTGTATTAAACATAATGTTGTTTCATTGGATAAACCTTTGCAGATCAGTTTGTACGCTATCGATGGGCAAATTGTTTTGGAAAATCCTATCCGTTTAAAAATAGCCGGTAACAACTCATTAGGGGTGGGGCTAAAAAATATCACACTACGCTACCAGCATCTTCTCGAAAAACCAATTGAGATTAGTAATGATGGCCAGATTTTTAAAATTAAACTCCCATTAATTCATGAACATCATCATCATTGAGGATGAGCTGAAAACAGCTAAATCACTCGAAAATATAATCCTGAGCCTGAGGCCCGATGTTAAAATAATAGGGCAGTACCAGAGTATTGAGGGATCGGTAAAAGCATTGACAGAACAGCCGCAACCCGATTTGATATTTATGGATATTCAATTGGCAGATGGATTATGTTTTGAAATATTTAAACAGGTTAAAGTTAATTGTCCCGTTGTGTTCTGTACCGCCTTTGATGAATATTCCCTGGAGGCTTTTAAACGAAACGGCGTAGATTATGTGTTAAAACCATTTTCTAAAACAGATATTCAGGAAGCCTTTCAAAAAGTAGATGGCCTTCAGAATTTTTTTCAGCAGAAGGTAATCCCCGATTTAAGCAATTTATTAACCAAATTGAATAGTCCGGCTGGAAAAGAGAGCTTTTTAGTGTTTAAAAACCAGAAATATACCACTGTTCAAACCGAAAACATTGCTTTCTTTTACATCAGAAATGATGCTTCAACCATTATGTGTTTCGATAAGCAGGAGTTTGCCCTAAGTCAATCGCTTGATCAGATTACAGCACTGATATCTTCTAAACAGTTCTTCCGGGTTAACCGCCAATATCTGGTAAATTTTAAAGCCATTAAAGAAATTGAACATTATTTCTTAAGAAAGTTATTTGTAAAACTGGTGATTGAAACCCCTGATAAATTATTGATTAACAAGGAAAAAACACCTGCTTTTCTTTCGTGGATGGAAGATAGGTGAGGATACCATATCCCTGATACGGTGTTGAAAAGGCTTGAAGCAGGTATCTGTTTTCAAGCCTTTTTAATTTCAGGCTGCTGCGCCTTTGTCTTGTTTATCTGTTCCCTGTCCAGCTCTTCCATTAATTTGTCCGGTTCAGCTATTTCCAGCTCATTTCAGCGATGCTACGCGCTTATTTTTGATAAAAAAAGAATAGAAATTATGAAAACACTAAAAAGAATAGCGATCGTAAATGTGGTTATTGTAGGGATAATAGCGCTCAGTGCATTTATTTGGGTAGGATCAGCCCGTGAAAAAAAAGCGGAACAGCCTGTTAATGGAAAAGGTTTTGCCGTTCTGGAGTTATTTACTTCTGAAGGATGCTCAAGCTGCCCGCCAGCAGAAGATTTACTGGCCCAAATAGAAAAAGAATCGAAAGGAAAAGCGGTGTACGTGCTTGGATATCATGTCGATTATTTTGATAACCTAGGCTGGAAAGACGTTTTTGCTAGTCCTGAAAATACAAAAAGGCAAAAAAAATATAGTGCCTGGTTAAATGCACAGGTTTATACGCCTCAATTGGTGATTAACGGCGCTCAGGAATTTATTGGATCTAATGAAAGTGATGTGAGAAATGCCATTAACAAACAGCTTTTGAATCAACAACATACAGCCAGTTTAGCCTTCGGTACCAGAAGAGATGGGGAAGTATTGAAAATAAATTACGAGGCGAAAGGTACCCAGGCTGGCGACGACCTTGTTTTTGCACTCGTACAAAAAAACGGAAGTACTCACGTACAACGTGGGGAAAATGCAGGACTTAAATTATCTCATGTTCAGATCGTACGGAAAACCTTAACCCTATCGCTAAAGAATACAAAATCAGGAACTGCAGCGCTGAATATTCCTAAGAGTAGCGGTGCCGAACAATGGGAAGTAATTGGTATGGTTCAGCATCAAACAACAGGGCTAATTTCTGCAGTTAATGTATCCGCAATTTTTTAATCACCATATCATGGAAAATCATCAAAATAACACGACCAACAGTTTACTTGTTGGATTGGCAACCTTAATGGCGACACTTTTTATGGTTAGCCCTCCATTCGAAAAAAATCCACAGCAATGTGAAATGGTACAAAGTATCGGAAAGAAAAAACAAAAAGGGCTTGAGCGTGAGTCTGACCCAATGGTATAACATCAGATCTAATTACCATTCATAAACAGAATTATTTTTTGAGGTCGCCATATATTTGGCGACTTTTTTAATTAAAAACAATACGCCCTACGCTTTAGGTATAAACTTAGCTAAAGGGATAAACATTCACCACGTCAAATATTTGTTACGGATAAAATCCTCCTGAATATTTACTTTAGTTCGATATTGGGCATCGTTTACAGTAAAATGGAGCTATATCCGTCATTATTTTTAGCATTGAAATCAAATTAACATCATAAATTAATCAACTATGTCGAATCGAAACAACGCAGCCGATACTACTAGAGCCCTAACCGATGCTGGGATAAGCCCAGACAAGAAAACATTTTTACAAGCGCTTACCGAAGATTGGTGGGCCGTTATATTGGGAACAATTATTATTGCCACTGTACTTTATTTAACCAGCAATGGTACTGTTATCAGTTTGCCTGCATTTAAATGGGCAAACAGTGAGGATCTTTTGGGTAAAATATTATCCGCATCTAACTTATTGTTGATTGTTGAAACGGGTGTCGTTTTTATGGCCTTAGCTTCGATAGCGATAGGTTTATCAGGGGGCAATGTTGCGCGGTTTGCTGGTGGTTTTGCACTCATTTATTTTTTAGCGATCGTTTCCTTTATTATCGGCGGTAATAAAAGTGTATCGTATTTCGGATTAGAATATGTGGTATTTGCATTGCTTATCGGTATTGCATTGGGTAACCTGATTAAGTTGCCGTCCTGGTTAAAAGAAGCTGTACGATCGGAGTTTTATATTAAAACAGGTTTGGTGATATTGGGCACCACTATTTTATCAGCCGATTTGATTAAGGCAGGTTTACCGGGTATAATACAGGCAATTATTGTCGTTACCGTAGTCTGGTTTTTTTCCATGTGGTTAAGCCGTAAATTAAAAGTTGATGATGAATTTGGTGTGATATTGGCTTCAGCAGTGTCTATTTGTGGCGTTTCTGCTGCAATTGTTGCCGCTGGCGCTATTAATGGTGATAAACGTAAGTTGTCTTATGTAACCACGCTGGTATTGATCATGGCGATCCCGATGATGATTATTTTACCCTGGGCAGTAAAGTATTTTCATATTCCTGAGGTAATTGGTGGCGCATGGCTGGGAGGAACCTTAGACACAACGGCAACGGTAACGGCTGCAGGCGATTTGGTTGGACCAATAGCTGTTAAAGCAGGTGTGATTGCCAAGTTTTCGCAAAATGTTTTTATTGGTGTTGCTGCTTTTTTTATTGCAATTTGGTGGGCCTATAAAAAACCTAAGGGTGAAGATGGCGTAGTCATTAAAGCAGAACGCCCGGGATTGAAAATTGTATGGGAACGATTCCCGAAATTTGTATTGGGTTTCGTGGCGGCATCTTTGGTATTTTCTTTTTTGTTATCTCCGGCCACTGCAAAAAGTGTTGCACCAACCTTAAACGGTTTACGCACCGTGTGGTTTGCAATCGCATTTATTTCAATTGGTATGGAAGCTAAATTTTCCTCACTGGTCAAACTTCAAGGTGGTAAGCCCGCATTTACATTCGTTACCGCGCAAATATTCAACATCTTCTGGACCTTGTTATGGTCGTATATTTTATTTGGTGGATATGTATTCCCTGTACCTGATTTTAAATAAAAGGGGGAATTTCTTCCAGCAAAAAAAAGCGACATCACTGTCGCTTTTTTTATGTCTTTTTGTGCGGTTATTTCGCCAGGGCAACCGTTTGCAAGGTGTTTGTATCCGGGTTACTCATTTCCGTTGTTAGAGCAGCAAATCTATCCAGGTTTAGTTTTGGTGTTTTACCCATCACCAAAGTATGTTTATCAGTAGCACCACTCAATTTTAGATCGGCATTGTTTTCGATTACGGTATATAAACTTTCTGTATCTGAATTGATTTCGGCAACTGCATTTCCTTTTAAAAATACCTGAAGATATTTAACATCCAGTTTGCCTTGGGTTTTTACCACCGCGTGGTCAGATGCCTTAACCCTATAAATATTATTCACATAAAGCGTAATCTTCGCCACTTCTTTATCTTCTGAACTGATTTTTAATGCGTAGCCATCTTGTGTTACTTTCACTTTGCCTGTATTGTCATCATTGTAGCTAATGCCTTCTTTCTCTCTTTGAATTAAGGTAACTTCTACATTTCCGCTTACAATTACTTGATTGACGTTTTTAGGCGCAGAAACTTTACTTGGTTGTTTCTCATCGGCCATTACGCTTGTAGAGAAAATAGAAGAACTTAAAACGATAGCTGCTAAAAGCGATTTTGTCAGGGTTTTGATTGAGGTTTTCATAATGCTGTTGTTTATATTTTTAAATAATATTTTGTGATTGTTTTGTAGATAAGACGCCTGTACCCCAAAAACGTTGCAGCAGAAATGCCGCTATTATACCAACACAGCTTAATTGTCGACGAACTGGATTTAAAAACTGCCGAATGGCTGAGGTCATTATTGTATTCGATCAATAGGGGCCTTCTGTTTATTCGGTTTTCCTCAAAATTTCTATTTCTGTTCATGTAAAATCTAATAACCAGATTTTATATTATCTTTAAACCTATAGGAGCGGGGAATTTTAAGATTTCATTTTTTTAACCAAATGATTTGAAGAATAATATGAGAAATACGAAAACTACTTATTTAGCTTTTTTTACCTGCCTGATCTGCATCGGTTTTTGTGGTTTTATTTCCGATAAACAGTCCTACCCGCGTTTAGGTATTGTATCTGGTTTAACACAGGATAGTTTAGCTTACGTTTCGGGTTTTAAAATGATTGGCGAATCGGTTCCAAAGATGCTTTCGCCTGTTTTAACAGATGATCAGTTTCGTGACAATTTGAAAAAGATTAAAGCTGCAAAATGTAAAGTGTTAACCTGCAATCTTTTTTACCCGGCGAGTATAAAAATAGCTGGGCCAGATGAAGATGAAGCAAAGGTTTTAGCATATACCGAAACGGTTCTTTCCAGAGCGCAGCAAGCGGGAATCAAGTTTATTGTTTTGGGTAGCTCGGGTGCAAGGAGTATTCCGGCAGATTATAATATCGTTAAGGCAAAATCAGATTTTATTCGTTTGGGCAAAAAACTGGGGCAAATTGCCGGAAAATATAAGGTGACCATTGCGTTAGAGAATCTCGAAACCACCGAAACCAACTTCATCACCTCGTTAAAGTCTGCAGCAGAAATTGTAAGGGAGATTGATCATCCAAATTTCAGGCTAAATGCGGATATATTTCACATGATGCGTGAAGGGGAATCGCCAGATGAAATTATTGCAGCTGGCGCATTGGTTGCATTTTGTGAGGTGGCCGAAAAACAAAACAGATCATTGCCTGGTGTGATGGGTGACGATTTTAAACCCTATTTAAGAGCCCTGCACAAAATAAATTACAAAGGGTTCATCTTTATAGAAGGAAGCATCAAAAATGCAGCTACCGAAATGCCAGTTGCTTTTAAATATCTTTCTGCCCAGATTGCCGAAGTGTATGCGGAAAAGAAGACAGATTAATTATTGTCCTGTACCAACTGAAATAAGAAATATTATGCCTTTATTTTGATAAGGATACCAGCGTTTGCATACTTGATTTTTCTGCGGCCTGATCAATATTTGGTAAGCGCATTTTTGCAATGTTGGTCTCAACCGTTAAAGATGGATTTTCATTTTTTGCAAGTGCAGCAATGTCCCTCACCGTGCTCGATAACATTTTAAGCGTAATTAAAAACTGACGGTCGATATTCCTGATCTTTTGAAAATCAATGTTTGGATTAAAATGCTCCGTATTCGACCGCTCACTGTAATTAAACTGGATGCTGTCTAAAAGCACCAGTTTGTCTGTAATTTGGTTTAATACTTCGTCCGAAAGAGTTAGTCCTTGTATGCCTATTACCCTATTGTTTTTTACGAAATAATCTAAGCCGTTAAAGCTGATGAGGGTTAGGTTGGTCCTATTAATGATATATTCAGCCTTTGGAAGGCTATT
Source organism: Sphingobacteriaceae bacterium GW460-11-11-14-LB5 (assembly GCA_002151545.1). NCBI lineage: Bacteria > Pseudomonadati > Bacteroidota > Sphingobacteriia > Sphingobacteriales > Sphingobacteriaceae > Sphingobacteriaceae bacterium GW460-11-11-14-LB5. Next base: position 1,366,895 of record CP021237.1, read on the forward strand.
TTTCGAACGGTTTTTGTTAAATGCACTGCGTTGGGCAGCTAATCGCTCAATCATATCGTTGCCATTCAGATGGGCTGTGTTCTCGAAAATATCAGCTTCTTTGGTTTGTTTGTTTTGAGCAAGAACACCAACAGATAAACAAGAAAATGAAGTAATTAAAAGGAACAATAGCGTGGTTGATTTGGCACTTTTCATGCAGCAAAGATATTTTAATAATTGCTAATATTAAACTTTTTGTATGTTTAATATTACGGTTTTAACATGTTTTTGGAATTTTTTTGATGACAAAAATCAATTTTTTATTTAACAGTTATTTAATGCTTAAGGAACACATCAAATTGTTCGGTTCAATAATTTAAAATTGAGGAATAGAAATACTAATTAAACCTTTCATCGCTATGTTTTTTGCGCTTTACAAATAGTTCAATACTTTTGATTTAGTATTATCCGGTATCACCTCATAATTGATGATCGAACTCGACTTTTTCTTTAATCTGCCTAATGGCGATGTTATGCATTTTCAGCTTATCCAGCTTTCGAGAGCTGAGCCATGGACTGTGCTTGATCATGATCAGCTATTGGGAAGGATGACAAAAGAGAGTGGGGAATGGAAACCATTGTTAGGCAGTTCCTTATCTGAAGCACTTATCCAAAATATAGGACTGTTTATTGATCAGCAGGAATATCAGAAATTACCGAATGAGATTAAATTGCGATGGCCAAAGCTTGTTGAGGAAATTATAGTGAAGTCAGATTCTGAATATATGGTCATTTGCAAACCATTTGTCAATTTCAGATCATTTGAAAAACTGTTTGAAAAATTTGTACCTCCAATGATAAAGGATGAATGGGAAATCAGCTTTAAAGTTTATAACCACGATTTTGGTGAGGATTTTACAAAGAAACTTAGCCGGAAGGAAGATAAAACCGGTTATCAACCTATTGAGAAATGGTAATCTTGAATGAGGATTTTAAATCATGTTAAATATCCGGTATTTAAAATATCACAGATAAATTCCTGATCACCCTGTTTGCTACATTTTAGGACGTTAATTCTACCGTACTCAGTAAATGTATTTTTGTTGCAGCAAGTCCCCGTGCGGTAAGCTCGATTTCAAAAGAAATCTCATCATTGATCCTGATTTCTTCCTGAAGTTCCATTAGAAAGAATTGAATTTTCTGCTCATTTTCATCTTTAATAATACCATGTCCACTATTTTGATTTACATAGCATATCGTACCCTTTCTCATTTTTTAATCTGTTTGGTTAAGATTTATACTTAATTCATTAACGAAGAATTATCTAAATATCAAAACGTCAATTAAGATGGTTTAATATAGTAATAATTCTGTTACATTAAATAAAAGAAAGCGATAATATTTTTCGTCGGAGTTGAAGATGTGTTTAAGGGAAGTTTTTCTTATTTCAGCTAAATTTAAATGTTAAACATGGATCGTTTGTTCGGTTTTTTTATCTTCAGATTCTATTGTTAACGCATTTAATGAAATACTGATGCTTAAAGTATAAAAACCTTCTTCGTCAATGCCAGCGGTCATTTCGGCATTTTGATGGTAAGCATATTTTAGCCGGTTACGGATATTATCCATTCCAGAGCCAAAGCCTACCTTACTTTTTACTAAGCGGGGTAAATTGCGGCTTTCGATATGTAGTTTGCCATCAAAGGTATAAACATCTATTGTGGCCTTATTTTCTATATCATTAAGGTTTCCATGTTTAAACATATTTTCCAAAATCGTAAGCAAAACAAGTGGAATTAATTTGATTTCACCAAGATCAGGTCCGCTGGCCAGTTCAATATAAATGGCACCCTGGGTAATGCGGTGCAAACCAATCAGGTTTTCACATTGCGAAATTTCCTCACTAAGATATACGAAGCCCTCATTATGCTGAGTGTTGGCGGCAAAACGCATCATATCAGAAAGATAAAGCATCACTTTGGCATCTTCAGGCGAGTAGGTGCTTAGTTTCTGGTGTACAAACTCAAATGTATTAAAAAGCAGATGGGGATTAATCTGTGCTTTCATAAAAGCATTCTTAGACATGGCCAGCTCCTTATCCATTTTTTCCTTATCAATAAGCATTTGAAAACGCTGTTTTTCAATACGGGATTTCTCTGCTTTTTCTTTAATGAACCGCTTTAAGAAATAATAACCTGTAGAAAAAAGAAGAAAGAACGAACCTCTGTAAAGTACCTTGGTTACCCTGATCTTAAGACTTGGTAATTTTCCAGGTAAAATGTTAGTATAAGTATTTAGCAGAATATCAACACCGGTAACTATACCCAAATAAGTCAGGATGGTGAGCATAACCACTAAGGGGACTTTCCATACTGCTTCATTAGGAAATGTTGTTGCTTTTTCCATCAGTAAAGCATAGGTGTAAAATAAGGTAATATTAATGGTATAATGAATAGCATAGTTTCCAAATGTGCCTAACATACCAATAAAATAAACAACCATAACGGTTTCCCAGATGATAAATACCGACCATGCAATTATGTGTATCCGGTATGTATACAACCAGTTTTGCAACATACTGTTGCTCCATTTTAACCTATTCATAAAGACTTATTTACTATTTGTGTAACAGTTAAAGTTATAAGGTGTTGTCGCCGCTAGTTTTCGAAAAAAAACGATTATGAAAACTCAAAAATTAGCCAAAAGAACACTTTTTGTATTTAAAAAAAAATATAGTGGAAAGTTAGGTGAAACCACCACCACCTCCGAACCTACCACTACGACATTTGTTACAAATACAGGTATCATTTAAAATTGTTGAATGTTTCATCAGTAGCCGTTATTTTTTACGGCTACTGATGATTAGCTTTTCAGCAATAAAATTTTTAAATTCATTATAATAAATATCGCCTACGGTAAAGCTAATGTGGTTATTCAGGGTAATCCGGTTGCCATCTACATACAAAATCTTATCAATGGCAACAATATAACCGCGGTGTAATTGTATAAAATCTTTTTTAATACTCAGCTGCTCCCGAACATCTTTTAAGCTTAAGTAAGCAATAATTACTTTTTCTACGGTATGTATTTTAATGTAATTATGAAAACTCTCAAAAGCAATAATATCTTCATATTTAACCATCACCGCACGGTGTTCCTCTTCTTTGTTTTTAACCAGAAAATAATCTTCGTTGGCTCCACCTGTCATTTCCTGTCCAAAAAGCCGGGTAATGGTGGTGGCAAATTTGGCATAGCTATAGGGTTTAAGCAAATAAGCATCTCCTGCAGCTTCAAAAGCATCAAAAGCGTATTCCTGGTGCGAAGTAGTAAAAATGAGCTTTCTGGTTCTAAACCGGATGGCCTTGGCCAGTTCCAGGCCAGAAATCTGGGGCATTTCCACATCCATAAAAATTACATCAACCGTTTCTGAGTTGGCCAGCTCTCTTAAAGCCGTAATTGGATCAGTATACTGCTGGACGAGCCGCATGTTTGGAGTATCCTCAATATATTTTTGTAGCCCCGCTAAGGAACTAAACTGGTCGTCTATGGCTATGCACTTAATCATCTTCAAAAAATCTGTTTCTCTTATAACGAAATTACGCCTTTTCGTACCGAAAAGGGAACTATCTGTACGGATTAATTTTAAGTCTTTTTCTTATTTACTAATTTAACGCAAAAATGTGTCAATTAAGTTTACAAGATGCAGGCAATAGCTACAATCCATAAAAATATTCTGGAATACCTATAAAATACACGTCACCATTAATGGTTTGGCTTACCGAATTATAAGTTTAATTAAGCTAAGAGCGCAGGTTCGTTCTTTTTGTTACAAGAATATACATACTCCTACAACTGTGTAGTCCCGACCATCTAATTAGCGCTCTCATTCTTTAGAATCTTCAATGGTTATCATCAGTGTATTGATTAGTGTTGGTTAAACGTCATATATATCCAGATAAACATGACTTGGTTTTATTAAAGATATTTTTGCAGCATAGATTTTTATCCCTTTAATTTATGGCTGATCACTTATTAAAAAACGTACCTTATTCCGTTCTCGATCTTGCAACCGTTTTAGACGGTTTTACTGCAGCAGATACCTTTAAAACAAGCCTCGATTTAGCCAGGCAGTCTGAAGATTTGGGTTATACACGTTACTGGTTTGCCGAACACCATAACATGGCTGGTGTTGCCAGCTCGGCAACGGCGGTGCTTATTGGTTATGTTGCCGGTGGTACAAACCGTATTCGTGTAGGTTCGGGGGGTATTATGCTGCCCAATCATGCGCCATTAATTGTGGCCGAACAATTTGGAACATTGGCATCTCTTTACCCCAATCGAATCGATTTGGGTTTAGGCAGGGCACCTGGAACCGATCAGGTTACGGCGGTGGCCATCCGTGGTGAAAATTTTAGTGCTGTTCATAGTTTCCCCAGAGATATAGATAAATTACAGCAATTGTTTTCTTCAGATAATAATCGTGCGAGTGTAAGGGCCATTCCTGGTGAAGGATTGGATATTCCGATCTGGGTGCTGGGCTCGAGTACCGATAGTGCACGCTTGGCAGCAGAAAAAGGACTTCCGTATGCTTTTGCCAGTCATTTTGCCCCGGCCTATTTCGAACAGGCCATTTCCATTTATCGAAATAACTTTAAGCCATCTGTATTTTTACAGGAACCCTATGTAATGGCCTGTGTAAATGTGGTCGCTGCCGATACTGATGAAGAAGCAGAACGTTTATCAAGCTCTGTAAAACGTATGTTTTTAGGTGTTATTACAGGTAAAAGAGAATTGTTGAAACCTGCAGTCGATGATATTAATGTGTATTGGGACCAGTTGGAAAAAGAAGCGGTAGAACAAATGTTGTATTATTCATTTATCGGCAGTGCTAAAACGATCACCGAAAATTTAGAAGCTTTTGTATCGAAATACGGTGTAAACGAGATCATGAGTACCTCACATATTTACGATCATCAGGCAAAATTACATTCGAATAAAATTTTTGCAGGCTTGTTCAGTTAAATCAAACCCATTTAGCCGGCTTCACACTACATTCGATGTGCAGAAATCTCGAACTGCACATCGATTATTGTTATTGTCTTAACACAGGCTTCATCTCAATATGCTTGCTTTGTTTATTAAATTTTTCTAAATCAATGAAGAAAGCGTTACTGAACCTGATGGTATAGGTGCCTAAATGTTATGTTATCATATAAAATGCCTTATTGATATGCCCGACCGTACCGTACTTTTACCCTTTTTGTACCTAAAGTATAGGAATTGAGGCTTACATTGATAACATTTGTACAGCCTATATTAATTTACCTATGTACTACAGTGGTGTAACTGTTGATGATGAGCAGCAACCATTTATGTACGCCATGATGATATTAACGGTAGATTCTTGCTTTAAATGTTATTTCGGTAAACCGATCTCCATAAAACGTTTGACTGGTAACATTGATACAGGGATTATGACTTAATAATCTGCCGATAAAAAATGAAATAGCTTATGATCGAACTTACATACCTTTTTAAACATGAATTTTTAGAAGACGTATCCTATCAGTTAATGCGGGCCGGCATGGAAGATCCATGGTTGGTGCTGTCTGGATGTAAAGTGTTGGGTATTATTGATGAAGTTGAAGGCAGCTGGATCCAGATTGTAGGAGGAGATATTCCTCCAGCAGCAATTGAAGGAATGGGGAAACTGATTAGTATGCAGCAGTTTAGCTGGTTGCCGAATCTGATTAAAAAACAGTGGCCCAATTATGTACTGGATGTGATTGTGGAAGATATAGACCGTTATGAAATAATTTGCCCTAAAGAAGTTTGTCTAAAACGGTTTCAACAACGTTTTACACTAGGTATCCACGCATTGGCCCAAAGAGAATCAGCTCTTGTTTTTAATGTGCGGAGCTTTCAGCAATCAGATAGTTATGAGGTGGTTAAAGCGCCCGCAATTGACCGGTATGTTTAATTCCTCTTTTTGTATTGGCGCTTAATATTTTTTAAGGGTAAACCAATTTGCTAAGGTCATCAGGATAGGCTACGTAATATTTGTATAATTCTTGTTTGTTTAAGTGTCAATGTCAATCTAATATTTAAATTTGGCCCGACAAAAAACCTTCTTCAACATGACCTTTGTAGAAAAATTGCAGGCCTTACGCCAATTAATGGCTGTACAAAAAGTAGATGCTTATATCATTACCGCGGCAGATCCTCATATTAGTGAATATTTACCCGCGCATTATAAGGCTATTCCTTTTGCCTGCGGATTTACAGGGTCAGCCGGAACGCTGGTCATTACTCAGTATTTTGCAGGGCTGTGGACTGACTCGCGATATTTTACACAGGCTGAAACGCAACTGAGCGGTACCGGTTACGAACTGGTAAAGTTGAAAGTGCCTCATACACCCGAGTACATCGATTGGTTGCTCCAGGTTTTACCAAAGGGTGCAAAAGTAGGTTTTAACCATCAACTCATTACGGTTGGCTTAGCCCTCGAGATGCAGAATAGTTTGGCCCAGCGTGCAATTGAGATTACTGACGTTGATTTTATCAGCACGATTTGGCTCGATAGGGTAGGGTTACCCGTAGAAAAGGCCTTTTTAATTGGCGAAGAAGCTGCGGGGCTTAGCATTTCGGCTAAAATAAACGAGGTAAGGGCTGCTTTAAAAATAAATGGGGCAGATTATCATTTCATTTCATCGCTTGACGACATTGCCTGGCTTTTTAACCTCAGGGGAAAAGATGTAGATTATAATCCGGTAACTTTAAGTTTTGCACTTATTGCACCTGCTGAGGTGAAACTCTTTATCGACAAGCAGAAATTATCACAAACAGATATCGATACTTTAAATCAACAAGGTATAACTTTGCACCCTTACCATGTGGTGGCTGATGCATTAAAAAACCTCCCAAAAAATGCACAGATTTTTATCGATCCAAAACGTACCTGTTTCGGCTTGTATCAGTGCTTGCCAGGTGGTTCTAAAATCATTTCAGGCATTAACCCAAGTACACATTTAAAAAGCCTAAAAAATAATACAGAAGTTAGTCATATTCGTAAAGCGATGTTAAACGATGGCATAGCGCTAACGAAATTCTTTAAATGGATGGAAGATCATTTGGGGAAAGAAAAGATTACAGAATGGTCTGCAGCAGATAAACTGGCCACGTTTAGGGCCGAGCAGACATCTTTCGTTGGTTTAAGTTTCAATACGATTGCTGGCTATAATGCCAATGGTGCATTGCCGCATTATAGTGTAACAGCAGAAAGCAATCAGGAAATTTTAGCTGATGGTTTGTTTCTTGTCGATTCCGGGGGCCAGTATTTGTATGGTACAACCGATATCACCAGGGTAATGCCCATTGGTAATTGTTCACCAACCCAGGCCGATGATTATACTTTGGTGTTAAAAGGCCTGATAGAAGGTTCAAAACTGATTTTTCCGGAAGGTACCAAGGGTTATCAAATCGATGCTATTTGTAGGAAACCATTGTGGGAGCACGCCATAAATTTTGGTCATGGGACTGGTCACGGTATTGGTTTTTTTCTGAATGTACACGAAGGACCTCAGAATATTAGCCCGGCTAATGTAGATGTTGCCTTTAAGCCAGGTATGGTAACCTCCATCGAACCGGGGATTTATCGTCCTGGAAAACATGGTGTGCGTATCGAAAACCTGGTTTTATGTATCCCTCAGGGCAATAGTGAATTTGGTGACTTTCTCACTTTCGAAACCTTAACCTTATGTTTTATCGATACCACAATCATCAATAAAACACTTTTGGCGCCAGATCAGATCGCCTGGTTAAATCAGTATAATCAAATGGTACTTGATCAGCTACAGCCACTTCTTTCAACAGAAGAGGTAGCATGGTTAAAAGAGAAATGTAAAGCAGTTTAATAATCCGCATCGGGATGCTGAGCTTGTTGAAGATCTTATGCTATAATGCCTTAAATGCCCTTATACTTTTTAATTGGTAATCATTTGATAGAGGAAAGCAATTCATGCATTTCAATTAATGTCAGCCACGCTTTCCGCTATAGTCCTCATTTCATTCGAAGCTGCCGCTGCAATCGCTTTTAGGTAGCCGATATAGCGATTAATAATCTGCGTGTTTTGCGCAATCTGCGGGAAGTTAAATGCTCCGGGTATTTCAATATAATCGTTGTGCCTTAAATGCCCTTATACTTCTTAAATGTTAATCATTTGATATAGGAAAGCCATTCCTGCACTTCAATCAATGTCAGCCGCGCTTTCCGCTATAGTCCTCATTTCATTCGGAGCTGCTGCTGCAACCACTTTTAGGTATATGGGGCTGTGCTGATGGGGTTGGCTTCCTCTCAGGGATTAATCATCTGCGTGTTTTGCGTAATCTGCGGGAAGTTAAATCTGAGTCAACCTATTTTGTTCATCTTGCTCGCTGCTATGCACTATCGCGCCTATCCGCTCCGCCTCAGGCCCAACTCCCCATAAATACACCAATTCTTTACCGATTTTGCGCTATTTTTAAGTTCGATGCCAGCTTTATCTTTTAAATTTTATTTTTGATTAAACCACATCCCTAAATCCACTTGGTCATCATGAATCGCAAACCACAAAAGAAGAGATCTTTATCTATAATAACTTTTAAAGCAATATTTTGCTGTATTTTACCTTTTCTAAATATTGAGGTAATTATGGCCCAGTCGCCATGGATTGCTTTAGGCAAAAAGCCATCTACTTTGGGCCTCGAAAATGGGTTCTCGACTTACCATACCGGAGCATTTACCCTAAAGCTCGTTAAGTCGTCCCAAACAGTGGCAAGTCTTCAGCCCAAAATGGTTAAGGATTTCGATTTTGTGCCCAGCGACAGTTTAAAAGTGCGGAGTTCAGATGGTTTATACCATTTGGGTGATATCAATTTAAAGTTACGCTACATGGGCGAAGAAAGCTGGAGAAGTTTCAGCACGGCCGCAAAACGAAGTCCCGTAAAAAATATTCCCATGGGTAAAAACATACTCGCTGCTGCAGATCTGGCTGCAACGCTTCCTGCTGATATTCCGTTACAGGTTAAACGGATCTGGGAAATGTTAAATGGAAAACTGGTGCTCCGCTTCGAACTCAAAAACAAGACCGATAAAAACATAGAAATTGGTGCGTTGGGTATCCCGATGATTTTCGATAATATTTTAGAAGGCCGCACATTGGAGCAAACCCATGCTAAAAATGTTTTTTACGATCCCTACATCGGAAAAGATGCGGGTTATTTGCAGGTTACCCGCTTAAGTGGTCATGCACCATCTTTGCTTGTTACGCCTTTAGGACATACGCCATTTGAAGCTTACAATCCGCTTAATGACGACCGGACACCCCGTGGAATTGCTTTTGAAGGCTTTTACGAATGGATGGTATACAGTAAAGCCTATGCCGAAAATGAATGGAAAAACGCTGAGCAATGGAACACCGCAACTTCCACCTTTTTAAAGCCTGGCGAAAGCCGAAGTTATGCCCTTCAGTTTATCCTTTCAGGAACAGCAAAAGATATAGAAAGTAAACTGATTGAAAATAAAAGACCGGTAGCGATAGCTGTTCCAGGTTATGTGCTGCCTAAAGATGTGGAAGGGAAATTATTTATCAGCTACCCTAAAAAAATTAAATCTATTCAGGTTCTGCCCGAAAACGCCTTGAAAGTAAGTGTTTTAGCCTCTACCAAAAATGGATGGAAAACTTATTCCGTAAAGGGAAATGCCTGGGGAAGAGCAAGGCTGTCCATTACCTATGAAGATGGCCTGGAGCAAACGATAAATTATAAAGTAATTGAAGCCGAAAGTGATGTGATTGCTAGTTATGGTAATTTTTTAACAACCAAACAATGGTTTAACCAGGCCGATCCTGTTTTTAAAAGAAGCCCTTCAGTGATTACTTATGATAATGAAAAACAACAACAGGTAACGCAGGATAACCGGGCCTGGATTGCTGGCTTAAGCGACGAGGGCGGGGCCGGATCATGGCTGGGTGCAATAATGAAACAACTGGTACAACCCAAAAAAGAAGAAGTTGATCAGCTGAAACAATTTGTAGATAGTGTAATGTTTGGCAGAATACAGCTTAAAAACGGCCCTCAGAAATATGGCGTAAAAAAGAGCTTGTTTTATTATGCGCCAGATTCACTCCCTAAAGATACTTATGCTGCAAATATCAATTTTAAAACATGGTCTGCATGGCCAAAAAAAGAAGCTGATAACCTGGGCAGGTCTTACAACTATCCGCATGTTGCGGCTGCCCATTGGGTAATGTACCGGTTGGCCCGAAATTATAGCGGCCTGGTAGCAGAGCAGAGCTGGAAACAACACCTGATTGATGCGGCTGAAACGGGTATGGCTATGGTTAACATTGCCCCTTATTATGCACAGTTTGGCCAAATGGAAGGTACAGTTTTCTACCTCATCCTAAACGACCTTAAAAATGAAGGATTAACAGATGAAGCAACCAGGTTAGAAAATGAAATGAAAAAGCGGGCTAATCACTGGCGCTCTTTACAATATCCCTTTGGTAGTGAAATGCCTTGGGACTCTACAGGTCAAGAAGAGGTTTATGTATGGTCGAGCTATTTTGGCTATCAGGACAAAGCAAATGTAACACTTGATGCCATCTTAGCCTATATGCCTGTAGTGCCGCATTGGGCCTACAATGGTAATGCCCGCCGGTATTGGGATTTTCTTTACGGAGGTAAGCTTTCGCGTATCGAGCGGATGATCCATCATTATGGTTCGGCACTCAATGCCATTCCTGTATTGATGGATTATCGTAAAAATCCCGGCGATTTCTATCTTTTGCGAGCAGGTTATGGTGGACTGCTGGGAGCGATCTCCAATATCACTCAGGATGGGTTTGCGCCTGCAGCATTTCATGCTTACCCTTCAACCTTAAAAAATGACGGCATTACCGGCGATTACGGATCTGGTTTTTTTGGCTACGCTGTTAATACTTCATCGTATGTATTAAACCATCCTGAATTTGGTTGGCTGGCTTTCGGTGGCAACCTGAACAAAACAGGTAATAACATCAAGGTTAAATTAACTACAGCAGCAAAATCTGCGGTTTACATCGCACCTGCAGGACTTTGGATTAGCCTTGACGCCGGAACCATTGATGAGTTAGATTACAATACGATAAATGGCGAAATTCGCCTAAAACTGAGCAAGGCAAATGCATATACACCTAATGCCATGATGAGGTTGCAGCAACCGGCAAAAGTTAATGGTATGGGTTCTTATACTGTAAAAAGCAATAACATGAAGAAGAGGGGAGGATATGAATTTCCACTTAACAAAGCGCACACCACTGACATCATTCTTCAAAAGTAATATCAATTAATCTACTCTCTCAGCCTCGTGAAATAAAATTTACGGGGCTTTTTTATGGTATCTTTATTTTGATATTCAGTAGGATATGAGCTTTATTTATATGTTGTATTAAAATATTTGAATATAATTAATTGTAATTAAGTTTGTTAAGTTGTGAAATATTGTTTTTTGAGCTTGTTGATAAGAATTTATATCATCAAAATGAGGCTATTTATAGTTATACTTTTACTTTAAATAATTCATTTTAATTTTTGTTAACCAAACTATTATATTTTATTAAAGTAATATTGTCCATTTAAATTTTAATCCATCATTCTCATTTGTAACGAGAATGAACGAGAAGGGCGATTTTATCGCCCTATCAACAACTCTTATCGCCACATTACAAATGTGGATTTCAATAATCTTCGCTACAAACGAGGACTATATCTTTCCGTGTCTTTTTGCTTCCCTGACTAAAAATTAATTGTGCTATTTACAATCGTCCTCGTTTATAACGAGGATGGACGAGAAGGGCGATTTTATCGCCCTATGAACAACTCTTATTACCACATTACAAATGTGGATTTCAATAATCCTCATTACAAACGAGGACTATATATCTTGCCTTCTTCCGTGGCTAAAAATCATTCGTGTTATTTACAAACTTTCCTTAATTATTCTTACGCTATAAATAGGACCTGCACTATTTTTTGCTTTAGGGAATAGTTTTACGGTTACTTTATTTTTGCCTTTGGTTATTTCAACAGGGATTTTATAAGAAATATCATAAAAGCGGCTTTCTTTATATTTGTTCAGATCTTCAGTGGCAATGTTTACACCATCAACCAGCACATCGAAATTCCGGCCACGGTTATCCATGCCCCAATAAGAAGCGATTATGGTATTTTGCATAGTGGGATCTACCTTCACTTCAAATTGTAAGAAACCGTTTTCACCTGCAACGCGCCATTTACTGCCATGATCTTCGCCCATATATTCTTTAGCTGCACTAAAGTTGTGGTCGCGTTCTGGCTGCATTTCGCCAAACCTGAATACGTCAGTCGTTTTATCTTCTAATTCTTTCTGTTTACGTTTTTGCTCATCGTATATTTTTTGTTGTACCGTCCATTTTTCTGGGGTAAATACATCCCAGTAAACGCTGTAGTATTGGTTTTTGGTTTGATAAAACGGAACTAAGGTAACATCTTGTGGTTGCGCAATATTTTTTGTTTTAAATTGAAGTTCTTGTTTATTTACTACGCTCAACCAATCTTTAGGATCATTATTGGCACTCACAAATACCGGAACCCCCTTTACCGGATCTGGTTCTGTTGTTCCCAGCACACCAGCCAAAAGCACTGGCCCATAAAAAACAGCTCTTCGATCGGCATTATCTGGCATCGCTTCTGTGTACAACTTTTCCGGTGTGGTGTAGGTGATTTTGTCGTTGTTTTTCCAAATGCGGGTAATTACATAATAACCCGTTTCATCCGGAGTAATTTTTTGCAGCTGCCCATTCACAGCAATTGTGGTTTGGCTAGACCATTTTGGCTTTCTCACCCGGATAGAAAATTTTGAACCTTTGACTAAGCTTAGGGTTAAATTTGTTTGGTCGCCTTGTGGTAAAGCCGTTTGTTGTGTAATTTTTATTCCTTTTTCTTTCCAGTCTAAAACCGACGGAATAAAAAGATTCACATATAAACTGCCGTCGCTTCCCCTTGAATAAATGCTTTCATTGTATTTAACATGGTTTTCCATGCCGGTACCCACACAACAGGTAAAGGTGTTAAATTTATCGCTGTATTCTTTTTTTCCACCCATACGCAGTGGTACAAAATAGCAGGTCATACCGTCATCATGGTTCTGAGAAGCCAGGATGTGGTTATAAAGTGCTTTTTCGTAATAATCAAACAGTTCGGCGGATGGATTTTCTGCAAACAGATGCCCGGTAAGTTTGAGCATGTTGTAGGTATTGCAGGTTTCGGTGGTATTTTCTGTGAGTTTATCATTCAGTTTATCCGGCTCGCTCAGGTATTCGTAATTACTGTTTCCGCCGGTTACATAAGAGTGGTGATAAACAATCGTTTTCCAAAAGAAATCGGCAATGGTTTTATCCCGTTGGTCGCCGGTAATTTCATGTCGCCTTGCGCTGGCAATAATTTTAGGGATCTGCGTATTCGAATGTTTTCCGGGTAGAATGTCTGTTTGCTGCGCCAGCGGGTCGAGTATGCGTTTGTCGTAGAATTTGTATGATAAATCGAGGTATTTCTTTTCTCCGGTAATCGCATAGAGGTTAACCAGGGTTTCGGCCATTCCGCCATACTCACAGAACAGCATTTTTTGTAAAAGCTCATCGTTTAAGCCTCCAATGGTAGTGCCTGTCCAATCGGCCAATGCCACGCATGCACTCAATGCTTTTTTATTGTTCGTATACAGGTAGGCATCGAGCAAACCGGCCATAATTTTATGCACGGTGTACCAGGGTGCCCAACCGCCATTCAGGTCGAAACCTCCGGTTTTAACATTGCCTTTTGCCAGCTCGCCCCAAATTTTATCTTCATTGTTGAAAGCACCTAAATAGCCGTTTTTTCTGGCTTTCTGGCACTCTACCAGTTCATCTACGATATAATTTGCTTTTTGCAAAAAAGCAGGATTTCTGCTCGAAGCATACTGCATCGCTATAGCCGAAAGGTAATGCCCAAGCGAATGCCCGGCCAAACCATCACTTTCCCATCCTCCATAAATTTTGGCTTTCGGTGTTAAACCTGCGTTTTTTCTAAAGCCTGATAGTAAACGGTCGGCATCAATAACCGATAGGTACGCCTCATCAGCTTTCATCGCCTTTTTGAAGGTGCTTTCCAGAAGATTTACCTGCGAGAGGTCGAAAGCATAAGCTTTAATTGGTGTGGTGTTTTTAACCTTTATGCGGTTATCGTTAAAATGAGGGACATAGTTTTGGGCATTAGTACTTAATGCAAAAAAGAGCGCACAGCTGAGCAAGCTTTTACCAAGGTGGTGATTCATAGTTGTTAGGGTGTTTAGGGATATTTTTTACTGTTTAAAATTATGAATTTGCCAGGAGGATAAAAGCCCTATAATTTGCCGGTAATGTGCAGATTTTACCTTTCTTTTTCGCTATGATGAAATTTATTGTGATTTTTATACCAGATTACTAGCTTATAATTTGCAGATACCGCCCATATTTTAGCCATAACATTTAATTGTTATTGAATAAAATTAGCTTTTGGGATATTTGCCTAACACTTAAAAATATGTTTGAAAAGAAAGTTTACCTCCAACGAAGAGCAGCGTTAAAATCAAAGATAAATTCGGGAATATTACTCTTTTTGGGTAATGAAGAAAGTCCGATGAATTATAAGGACAATACCTACCATTTTAGGCAGGATAGTACCTTTTTATATTATTTTGGGATTAGTGATCCGTCATTGGGCGCCATTATCGACCTTGATGAAGACCAGGTCATCCTTTTCGGTGATGAAATGGGAATTGATGATATCGTGTGGATGGGCAGAAAGAAAACACTTGAAGAAAAAAGTTTGGATGCCGGCTTGACAAAAGTGCTGCCTTTAGCACAGCTGGATACTTATCTTCAGCAATATCAGGAGAAAAAGCGTCAGGTTCATTTCTTACCGCCTTACCGTTCAGAAAATAAAATTAAACTGGCCAATTGGCTTAATCTCCCTATTGATCAGCTTAAAGAAAAAGCATCACTTAGTTTTATTAAAGCGGTAGTGGCACAGCGATCGATCAAATCGGTGGAAGAAATTGAAGAGTTAGACCGTGCTGCAGCAATATCAGCCGATATTCATTTAATGGTGATGCAGCAGGCAAAACCGGGCATGTACGAACGCGAACTTGCCGCCAAAATTCAAGGAGCGGCATTGGCTTCAGGTGGTCATCTGGCCTATCCGGTTATCCTGACCGTTCAGGGTGAAATTCTCCACAACCATTATCACGGTAATCAGCTAAAGGAAGGTCAGCTGGTTTTAAACGACTCGGGCGTAGAAACAGCTCTAGGTTATGCAGGCGATCTTACGCGTACCTTTCCGGTAGGCAAAAAATTCAGTGCTGAGCAAAAAGATGTGTATGATATTGTATTGAATGCTTATACCCATGGCAAAAACATGTTGGCGCCCGGTGTAAGATATTTAGATGTGCATCTGGCTTCGTGTAAAATACTGGCGCAGGGCTTGAAAGATATAGGCCTGATGAAAGGTAATATTGATGATGCTGTGCAGGCTGGTGCGCATGCGATGTTTTTTCAATGTGGAACAGGCCACATGATGGGCTTAGATGTACACGATATGGAAGATTTAGGCGAGCAACATGTAGGTTATACAGATGAACTGACTAAAAATACCACACAGTTCGGATTAAAATCGTTAAGGCTGGGTAAAGCACTCGAAGCTGGTTATGTGTTAACGGTAGAGCCCGGTGTTTATATTATTCCCGAACTAATAGACCGTTGGAAAGCAGCCAGCCAGTTTACCGAATTCATTAATTACGATAAACTGGAGCAGTTCAGAAACTTTAGCGGCATTAGGGTTGAAGACGATTTTTTGGTTACCGAAAACGGAAGCCGGATGTTGGGTAAACACTTGGCTTTAACCACAGATGAAGTTGAATCGATTAGAAGCGGGGCCTACTAGCAAATAGTATTTAAATTTTAGAATAAGAACGTTTTTTGTTTTGGAGCGCAGGGCTTTTCGCTTTTTTTAAGGGATAGTCCTGCCATCCGCTTTATTCCGATGAACTATCGGAATGCCCGCTGCTGTCAGGGCTAGAAATTTAGGCTTGGAGCACAGAATGAGAAAATGGAATTTAATATTGAGTAGAACCAAGGTTAAATAAACCCCTGCCTGCAACGGGCAGGTGATAGAATGGATCCCGATTTTTCATCGGAGCAGAAGGGATAGCAGGACTGCCATAACCAATGAAAAACTGCAGTTGCTTTTCAAATGAATATTTAGCTAATACAAACATTATAAATCGGCAAAAGGCCATTAAAGAAAAGATGAAAAAACTACCCTTCCTAAGCCTACTCTTCTTAGCGTTTAGCACCATGCTTTTTGCACAGTCGCCAAAAAAGGTTTACACTTTGGCCGATACGTTAAGGGGAAGCTTAAATGCCGAGCGTACCTGGTGGGATGTACAGCGTTACGAACTTTCTGTTAAACCCGATTATAATGATAAAAGTATAACAGGATCGAATAAAATCGTATACAAAGTAATGCGCAGCCACAATGGTCGTACGCGCATGCAGATCGATTTGCAGGAGCCATTGCTTATTGATAGTGTTGTATACAACGAAAAGGCGAGGTTGAAATTCGAACATGTGGGCAGTGTTTGGTATGTACATGTTCCGGCGCAAAAGTTATCCGCACTAAATAATGTCCATATTTTTTACCACGGAAAGGTACACCAGGCAAAAAGAGCCCCTTGGGATGGTGGTTTTATCTTCACCACCGATTCGCTTTCGCGTCCGTGGATGACTGTGGCCTGCCAGGGGTTAGGAGCTTCAGTGTGGTATCCAAATAAAGACCATCAAAGCGACGAACCTAATCTGGGCGCATCATTAACCATGACGGTTCCCGATACATTAGTAGCGGTAGGGAATGGGCGACTGGTATTCAAGAAAAACAACCACGATGGTACGGTAACTTACCAGTACAATGTTAAAAATCCGATCAGTAATTATTGCATTATCCCTTACATAGGCAAGTATGTTAATTTTAAGGAGAAATATGCAGGCGAAAAGGGTGCACTCGATGTGAATTATTGGGTACTTGATTACAATTATCCAAAAGCAAAAAACTATATGCCCGATCAGGTTCATAAAATGATGAAGAGTATGGAGCATTGGTTTGGCCCTTATCCTTTTTATGAAGATGGTTATCAGCTCATCGATGCCTCGCATACGGGAATGGAGCATCAATCGGCAGTTTCATATGGCAATTCTTATAAATTTGGTTACAGGGGCAGAGATATGTCTGGCAACGGTTGGGGCTTGAAATGGGATTTTATCATTATTCACGAAAGTGGTCACGAATGGTTTGGCAATAACATTACCACCAAAGATCTGGCCGATATGTGGGTGCACGAAAGTTTTACCAATTATAGCGAAACCCTTTTTGTTGATTATATTTTTGGAAATAAAGCCGGAAACGAATACAATTTCGGCATCAGGAGAGATATCAGAAACGACAGTCCGGTTATCCCTCCTTATGGTGTAAATGCGCAGGGCAGTGGCGATATGTATCCAAAAGGAGGAAATATGTTACATGCCATCAGGCACAGTTTAAATAACGACGAGCTTTTTAGGTCTATTTTGCGTGGACTCAACCAAACCTTTTACCATCAAACGGTAACAACTGCCCAGATCGAAAATTATATTTCTAAAAAAGCAGGTTACAATTTTTCAAAGGTTTTTGATCAGTACCTGCGTACAGTGCAGGTTCCTGCATTCGAATACTACCTGAAAGATGGTAAAGCTTTTTACCGTTACAGCAATTGTGTTAAAGGTTTCAACCTGCCCTTAAGCCTGAAAAAAGAGGGGGTAAAAACACTGAAAATTATTCCTTCACAAAACTGGCAACAGGTGGTATTGGCTAAAGATCAGGATGTTTTATTTGCAAAAGCCGATATCGAATTGATGTATTACCTGCTGGTGAAAAACATAAAATAATTCATTGGAAAATAGCGTCATGCAGGAGAGTTTTGTTACCTGATTGATTTTGGTAATCAGGTGGTATCATGTTTATAATTCCATTTGAATTTGTCACGTTTAGCTTTGCGATGAATCCTATCGTAGGGACACATCTTTTTCAAGAATGGTTTGGGCATCATGCTAGCTGGCTTTAGTAAACCACAGTCTTTGCCGAAGCACGCCGTCAATCCCAAGTGGCGGAAGAATCAAAAAAATAGGTGCACAATGGCCCAAATAGCATTACCAAACCTGAAACGTAGTGGTTTTGTGTTCATTAACACTGAATTCAAAGTTTAATATAAATTGAACACAAAACGAAGTGCCACTGTTTTTTTGATGAGTGTTGGCGGTGAGAAGCCACCTTGCTGGATTGACAAAGCGCTTTGGGTACTTTGGCGCTCCAAAGTACCATGCCCCGCGGCATAGAGCGGAAAAAAAACATTTATCTCCGAATTATAGTTTTTAAGATATCAAAGCTTGTTATCAGCATAACGATCGCCTTAGGAATATGCAGCTAATAGAAGTGGGCCCACACGATAGGATGAATCTGGACAAGTAGCTAAAACGTCTTGAGTGATATTGATACAGGTCCTTCAACAGGCTCAGAATAACAATCTATATTTATGCTGCGGCATTATTTTTTTTGTGCCGTAGCAAATTTCGGGCAAATCTAATTTTCCCTTCCTTCCTGTCTTGTTCATTGGCGTATTTATGGCCAATATCGGTTAAAATCCAACAATATTATGGTTTAGCAATCACCTAACTTTGAATATCGTTTAATTGATTTATCGCCGATAATTTTAATGAAATGATGATGGACAATAGCCTGTTTTGGGCTCAATGGCCAGATTAATTTTTTGAATCATAATTATTAAAAACATAACATTACAATGAGTATCAAATGGACTGGGGTTTTCCCTGCTGTGACTACAAAATTTACAGCAAACGATGAGTTAGATTTTCCGGCTTTCGATTTAAATATCGAAGCGCAATTAGAGGCAGGAGCAGAAGGTATTATCCTGGGCGGTACCTTAGGTGAGGCAAGTGTTTTAAGTGATGACGAGAAAATCGAAATTTTAAAGCATACTTTAGAAATTGTAAATGGTCGTGTTCCTGTTTTGTTAAACATTGCAGAGCCTACAACCAAAAAAGCTATTGCTGCTGCTCAAAAAGCCGAAGAAGCGGGTGCACAAGGTTTAATGTTATTACCTCCAATGCGTTATTTAGCTGATTCTGATGAAACGCTTGACTATTTAACAGAAGTGGCCAAAAGCACCAAATTACCAATCATGATTTATAACAACCCTGTTGATTATAAAATCGAGGTAACTTTAGATATGTTCGAAGAGTTGGCTAAATATCCTAACATACAGGCAATTAAAGAAAGCACAAGAGATATTTCAAATGTAACCCGTTTGATTAACCGTTTTGGCGATCGCTTTGCCATTTTCACTGGTGTTGATCCAATTGCGATGGAAAGTATTGTAATGGGCTGCGTGGGTTGGGTTGCCGGTTTAGTTTGTGCTTTCCCGAAAGAAACTGTAGCCATTTTCCGCCTGGTAAAAGAAAACAGAACTGCCGAAGCTTTAAAAATCCACCGTTGGTTTTTGCCGATTTTAGAATTAGATACACACCCTAAACTGGTTCAGTATATTAAATTAGCTGAAGTAGGTACTGGTATCGGAACAGAAAGAACCAGAGCGCCACGTTTGGCTTTAAAAGGTGCAGAACGCGAAAGGGTGTTGAAAATAATTAACGATGGTTTAGCCACCAGACCAGAATTGCCAGCAGGTAGTTGGGGGATATAGTTTAAAAACCAAATATGAACGGACAAAATATTGTAGCCAGTACCTATATAGAAGTTAATGAAAGAAGCCTTAAAGCTGTTAATCCCGCAACGGGATTAACGCTTGATGGTGATTTTTTTAAAGCAAGCGAGCGCCTTGTTGATGATGCCTTAACATCAGCAACATTGGCTTTCCAAAGCTATAGAAACCTAAACAAAGACCTTAAAGCTGCTTTTTTAAATGCCATTGCCGATGAAATTGCCAACCTTGGTGAAGAACTGGTAAACAGGGCTTCAGCAGAAAGTGGTTTGCCATTAGGCCGTTTACAAGGAGAGTTGGGCAGGACTACTGGTCAGTTAAGGTTATTTGCCAATCTGGTTGCCGAAGGCTCCTGGGTTGATGCAATTATTGACACTGCACTGCCTGAAAGACAGCCTTTGCCACGACCTGATATTAGGCGAATGTTAATCCCAATCGGGCCGGTAGTGGTTTTTGGTGCGAGTAATTTTCCGCTTGCTTTTTCAGTGGCAGGTGGCGATACCGCATCGGCACTAGCTTCAGGTTGCCCGGTGGTTGTTAAAGCACACCCTGCACATTATGGAACCAGTGCTTTGGTCGGTGGTGCCATTATTAAAGCTGCCGAAAAAACGGGAATGCCTAAAGGGGTTTTCTCTTTATTGTATGATGATGGTTATACAATCGGTGCGGGTTTGGTTCAGCATCCCTTAACTAAAGCGGTAACTTTTACAGGTTCGTTTAAAGGAGGAATGGCCTTAATTAATCTGGCGCAACAGCGTGAGCAACCTATTCCGGTTTTTGCCGAAATGGGAAGCATTAATCCGGTAATTTTTCTTCCAAAAGCCATCGAAAATCAGGCAGAAGAGCTGGCTAAAAAATATGCTGCATCAATTACTTTGGGCGCTGGTCAGTTTTGTACCAACCCGGGTTTACTGTTAGCGGTTCAATCACCGGCATTGGAAAGTTTTAAAGCCGCTTTAAAAGAAGCTATTTCCACTATTCCATCGGCAACCATGCTTACCGAAGGTATTGCCAGCAATTATGGTAAACTTTCTGCTGAGGTGGTAAATGAAGGTGGCGTTGCGCTTTTATCGGCATCGACAGTGAAAAATACTGAACTTCAAAACCAATCAGAGGCGAAAATTGCCCAGGTGAGTGCAGCCGATTTTATCAAAAATCCAAAACTTCGTGAGGAAATTTTCGGTCCATATTCACTGCTCGTTGTCGCTCAGGATATTGCTGAACTTGAAAAAGCCATTGATGTGTTGGAAGGACAGCTTACGGTAACCCTAATGGCCGAAAAACAGGAGCTTCAGGGCTACCAAACTTTAGTGAATAAGCTGACTGATAAAACAGGAAGAATTATCCTAAATGGGGTGCCTACAGGTGTAGAAGTTTGTGCGGCTATGCAACATGGCGGACCATTTCCTGCAACTAACGATAGCCGTTTTACATCGGTTGGTTCTACTGCAATCAATCGTTTTGCAAGACCATTGGCTTATCAGGATTGGGAACAGGAATTATTGCCAGATGAATTGAAAGATGGAAATCCATTGGGTATTTTCAGAACGATAAATCAAAAATTAACGAAATCTCATGAGTAAAACCTTTTTTTGTGTAGATGCACATACCTGCGGGAACCCGGTTAGGCTGGTTGCAGGTGGCGGCCCTGAGCTTATTGGCTCAAACATGAGCGAAAAACGCCAGCATTTTTTGAAAGAATTCGACTGGATTAGGACAGGTTTAATGTTCGAGCCACGCGGCCATGACATGATGTCGGGCAGTATTCTTTATCCACCCCACGATCCCGCAAATGATGTCGCTGTACTTTTCATCGAAACCAGTGGCTGCCTGCCGATGTGCGGTCACGGTACCATTGGCACCATTACCATCGCTATAGAAGAAGGATTGATTCAACCCAAAATACCCGGAGTAATCAGAATGGAAGCTCCGGCCGGATTGGTCTTAATTGAATATAAGCAGGAAGGTAAAAAGGTTAAATCGGTTAAGCTGAAAAACGTAGCATCCTATCTGGCCGCCGAAAATTTATCGGTAGAATGCCCTGATTTGGGTACGCTTACTTTTGACGTAGCCTATGGCGGTAACTTTTACGCCATTGTAGACCCGCAGGAAAATTTTCCGGGACTGGAAAATTATACCGCTTCGCAACTGATTACCTGGAGTCAAACGATTAGAAAACGCATTAATGAACAATATACTTTTGTACATCCTTTAGATCCGACGATAAATGGCTGTAGCCATGTATTGTGGACAGGAAAAACAATCGACCCTACATCAACCGCCAGGAATGCTGTTTTTTATGGCGATAAAGCCATCGATCGGTCGCCATGTGGAACGGGTACTTCAGCCCGTTTGGCGCAATGGTACGCAAAAGGAAAATTAAAACAGGGAGAGGATTTTATCCACGAAAGTTTTATTGGCAGCAAGTTTATCGGAAGAGTGGAAGAAGTTGTAGACCTGAACGGAATAAAAGCCATTATACCAAGTGTAGAAGGTTGGGCAAAAATTTATGGTTACAATACCATTAAAATAGATGCCGAAGATGATCCATATGCACATGGATTCCAGGTGATTTAGTGAGTTTTTAAAATGAATATCAGCAGTATAAATTAAAAGAATGTCGAAAGTATTAATTATAGGTGGTGGAATAGTAGGTTTAACTTCAGCGTATTATCTGCAGAAAAAAGGCTACGAAGTAACAGTTCTGGATAAGGGAGATATTACCGACAATTGTTCTTTTGGTAATGCTGGGATGATTGTACCGAGTCATTTTGTACCCCTGGCTGCACCAGGCATGATCAAACAAGGCATCCGCTGGATGTTTGACAGCAAAAGTCCGTTTTATGTTCGGCCATCCTTAAATGGAAACCTCATTAACTGGGGCCTGAAATTTATGAAACATGCCACGGCAAAACATGTTAGCCAATCGGCAGTGCCGCTACGAGATTTATCGCTCCTGAGCAAAAAACTATATGAAGGGCTGGCAAAAGAACCTGAATTCAATTTCGAATTAACCAACAATGGTATTCTGGCATTTTATAAAACAGAAAAAGCAGGAGAAGAAGAAGCACATTTGGCTGCAAGGGCAATTGAACTGGGTTTAGATATGGCTGTACTAACTGCTGACGAATGCCGCGCTTTACAGCCTGATTTAAAGTTAGATGTTTTGGGTGCGGTACATTATCGCTGTGATGCCCATCTTTACCCAACAAAGTTGATGAATGCTTTGCTTCAGTATTTATTAAATAATGGGGTTAAGATAGAACGTGGCAGAGAGGTTGATAAAATTGAAACGGTTGGCAATCGCATCATGAAGGTTTTCACAGGTAATACTGCCTGGGAAGCCGATCAGTATATTTTAGCAACTGGTTCGTGGTCGCCAGCTGTGGCTAAAATGGCCGATGTCAAAATATCGATAATGCCAGGTAAAGGTTATTCTTTTATGGAGCCAGAACCTCAGCAGCGGCTAACTATTCCGGCATTGTTATGCGAAGCCAGAGTAGCCATCACGCCAATGAACGGACAGATCAGATACGGTGGTACAATGGAGTTAGATAAAATTAATACCCGTATTAACATGCAAAGGGTTAAAGGTATTGTAGAATCCGTTCCAGCTTATTTCCCGGATTTAAAACCCGCGCTTCCGGCAGAAAAAGATATCTGGTATGGCTTCCGTCCATCATCACCTGATGGCTTGCCTTATATTGGCAGAAGTCAAAAAAGAGAAAATTTAATCATTGCAACCGGCCACGGGATGATGGGTTTAAGTTTAGGCCCCGCAACAGGTTTATTGGTGAGTCAGATTGCTTCAGGCATGGCTACCGATCTAAAAATGGAACCATTTGCAGTAGTCAGGTAATATATTAAAGGAAGTCAAGTTTTTCTAAGGATGTAGCCATTGTGAAGCCGATTTGATTCGGATTTGTAAAAGCCGCAATCTTTAAAACAGCGTGGGGCCTCATCGAATACCATGCCCGAACAAGCGCACATACACGAATGAGCAAACCCCACGCATAACGTGGCGGTATTCTACTCGTGTACGTAAGACTTGGGAATTTTTGGTCGGTTCGGCAGTCAGTACGAGTTCGCAGTTCAAGAAATTATTATCTAACGTACGAACAAAACCGGATATCCTTGAAAAGTGATCTTAAATATTATTCTACATGCCCCAATTGAGGATGCTTCAAAACAATCAAATGGAGGAAAGCCCTTTTATTTGTTTTGAAGGATTTTAAACTTTTATTATTCTTCAATTTTCTATTGCTTCAGGAGTCAAAAAAAATTCGTGTAAAATTTCTCTAGGGTTTGATGTAAAGAAAATTAGAGTTGGTGTAAAAAAAATATTAATGTAACATTTTTGATGCTATCTTGGATGACTAATCATTGAAATTATAATGTCTAACTTATTAGCTCTCAAAAGTTCTCTTCTATTATTTAAGAGTTTTTCCCATCTCGGAAAATTTAAAGTTTATAATGCTGGCATTGAAAACCTAAATTTCAAATAGTGCAAAGTGAAACTTTTAAACTATTAAATAATAACATGAACAAAACAAAATTTAAATTAATCGGGAGGTATGTTCTCCTGACTGCTCTTACAGGATTAACAATTTTAGGATGTAAAAAGGGAAATTCAGAAAATTTACCGGATGAAATCGCAAATACTTCAAATGAGAGATTAAGCCTGACCAAAAAAGCTTTTAACGGGCTGTACTCAGAATTGAAAAAAACAAATGGCAAAGAATTGCCTGCTAATTTTTTAAGCCGCTTTCCAGAATTTGTTTCACTACTACATCACGACTCAAAACTAGCAAGTAAAACAGCGTTGTCTATTAAGCCAAATTCACCTCTTATGGTGGCGAGAAAAGCGGCCTTAAAAGCTTCATTAGGACCAGTAGCTAAAACTAGTGTAATGCAGAATTCTGCTTATGAAGAAACTGCTCCAACCTATGATGAAGTGATGACGGAATTAGTTGATGATCAGGCATTCAAATCCCTTCTTAATGTAGAGGGGGAAATTCAGGTGGACGATATTGTCTATAAAGTTACTCCTTACGGCACATTTTTTACAACTGCGAGTAATTATAATTCGCTTAATAGTGTATTTGCAGATATTGCATTACAGAACGACTACACATTACGATTGGAAGATCAAGCTGCGCCGATTTTGATGAATTCGGTACAGGTTCAAAGTACGCAATACAATGATGTGAGGTTACTTAATAGCAATGTTTTTTTTGTTGATTCGTTTATCGAAGAAGACGTGCCACAACCGGAAGTAACTGTTTTTCCATCTGACGAGACTCTAGCTCCTCTTGTGTATCCAAATATTAATGACGGTGGAAACAATAATGGCAATAATATAACTCCCCCACCACCTTCAGATGAGCTTCCAATCCCAAACCGCCAAAGTTATATACTGAATACACAAATGGCTGCAAATACCTCAAATTATGATCCTGCATATAGTAACACTATTGATTACCCAATAGAATTTAGAACTGGATTTGGCAGTATACTTCAGACATTTTTTGATAACTCCACTAGATATAACAATTTTACTAATAAGTATCGTATGAGTGCATTATTCTATAACAGAAACTATGGAATTATCAAAACTCTTGGTATAAAAGTAAAATGCCAAAAAAAGGGATGGTTATGGTGGAACAAGACTGAAGCTCAAGAAATCAGGGCTGGATGGGATTATATTTCTTACAAGTCGGATCGTAGCGTAGACAAAATTGGGCTTCCAAGCAATAAATTCGCTCCATCAATTGGAGAACCTTATTTGATCAATCCAACTGAAGATCCATTTTACGGTGTTCCAATGTGGTCAAGCACTGATACTTATGCTAAACGTTATAATCTTTATGGTTGGTATATGAAACGCGGGAACAACGAGATTTTCACCATTACAATACCTGGTGGGATTTTACCAATTAATAATTTAGAAGATGTCGATTTGCCATCAAGTGTCTTCAAAGGTATAGTACAAAGTGGCTGGAACAAATTAAAAGGTGTTCTTGAAAAATCAGCTCCTTCAGCGGGGCCGTCATTATATAATCCAAATGCTAGTAATTATAAATTCCCCGTTTACCCATTAAATGGTTATGGCGAAGTAAAATATCTTTCAATTAATGATATGGAGAATATGCCTAAATCATTTATGAAAGGAATTAGTAAAACACAGTTTTTAAATGGTGACTATAAAGTATATTCAATTGTTTCGCCGCAAGAAATTAGAGAATATAATACGGATATGATTGATATTCCTTTAGAGTTCTCAACAGTCGATATAAACCTATCGACAAATGTTAATAATCTAGCACTTGATATCGGACAAGCCGCAAGGTCTTTAGTGTCTGATCAATTGGGTAAGCACTATGAAGTAGATAAAGGAACAATCATTGGTGCGGTGAAATGGGATAATCAATGGAGATCGATAAGATTAAATTTTAAAATGAAAGACTAACAATAAACTATGAAAACAAACCTATTTTTATTGGGACTTGCAATCTGTACAGCAACCATCGTAAAAGCTCAAACAATTACTAAACAAGAAAAAGGATATTTCAATCTTACGGAGATTGGCTACACAATTGGAAATCATACTTATGAGATTCAAGTAAATCCAACTAAATATGATGGCGGTACTTCTGGTGCTTACGCCCTTAGTTTAAGAAATATCAATGGGGTATTTTTAACCAATAAAATATCAGTTGGTGTAGGTGTGGGATTGGAAAATTATACTGATAACGACAGCTATTCCACCAATAATAATCTGTTTCACCTATTCTTGGATGCAAGATATTATTTTAAGAATCAGAGTAATACCCTATTTGCTTACGGAGATGTAGGAACAGGTTTAAAAATAGATGATAATTTTAGAAAAGGCCAAATGTTTAATTTAGGGCTTGGATACAAATTTAAAGTTGCTTCTAAAGTAGGTATGACCGGAAGTTTGGGTTATAGCGATCAAACAATTAAGGCCGATCCACAGATTACAAAAAACCGTTATTATGGCCTCGCTATTAAGGCCGGACTACTTTTCTAATTAATAATTATCAATAAAAGATAGACCAGAGCAGATCGTTCTGGTCTATCTTCTTTTAGGTCTTGATAGATACTTCATATCAATCTAGGTATATTCCTACATTTACATGAGGTCATTAATAAATTTATCAAATATTGCCGAAATTGAACTTACATATAAACGCCATTCTAATACAACAAACTGCCCTAAAATCTCAACTTCGCAAGATGCCTATAACATTCTTATCAACAACTGGAATGAAAACAAAATCTATTTTCTGGAAGAAGTAAAGATTATCCTGTTAAGCAGCAGTAATCGGGTTTTGGGTATCAGTAATATATCATCGGAATGCGTTGCATGTACCATTGTTGATCCGCGCCTTGTATTGGTTACAGCCTTAAAGGCAAATGCATCTGCCATTGTTCTGGCACACAATCATCCGTCCGGAGGCGTTAATCAAGTAACACAGACAGGATAATGACTAACCGCCTGATCAATGCAAGCGAAATGCTGGGAATTTCTATGTTTGATCACCTGATTGTTGCCAATGAAGGCTATTATTCATTTACTGACAATATTGTTTATCTCAAACGCCATCCCAGAAATTACATCGCTTTTGAAGCGAGCCACCTTTTTAAAAAGGCCATGAAAAGAAAAAGAAACAATAATTTCTTACTGCCCCTTTATCTAAATTAACGCTCTCATTATCTAATGATAGGTTATTCGTTCGTGTTTTAAAATTTGAATAATATTTTCGGACTGATAAAAAATAAAGGCTAAATCCTGAATAGAATTTTAAAGAGAAGTGTAACCCGTAGATATGCCCCGGATTAACTTCGAGGAACTAGGCCACATTGCACCGTATCAATTTAAAACTCCTAGGTTTTTAAAACTTGACTTCCTTAAGATAGTCGGGATTTGTAATCCCGTCTCCAGAAATCCACAGTACAAAGCTTCTGATTGCAAATCCAGACCAACGTTTTGCCAACATATTGCCTGGCACCGATTTAAATTAATCGTTTTAGATGTTGCTTTACAGATGATTAACTAATTGTGTAGTGCTTCAATCACTGTCAGATTCGTCGTTAAATCCGTCATATATTATCAAATTGTAGCAGGATTTTAACCTTATTTAAGTTTTATTGGTTTATTTGAGTTAATATTTATACATTCAATTCATAATCAAACTCAGCTAACTCAACCAAAACTATGAAAGTATTACCATTTACCATGCTTGTTCCTGATGATAAGAGTGTGATATCGGAACATATTGAACTTCCATATTTTTACCAATATCTGCACCGACATGATGAATGGCAGATTACTTACATAGAAAAAGGAGAGGGAACGTTAATTGCAGGGAATGATATGCATGCCTTCCGACCAGGCGATATTTTTGTAATTGGGGCAAAACTCCCACATCTTTTTAAAAGCAACCCTGAATATTTTGCTGCTGACAGCCATAAAACGATCAAAGCATGTTCTATTTACTTTAATCCTAATGGTATTTTAGCTGCTTTGTTCAATCTTCCCGAAATGAAGATGGCCAGCGGTTTTTTAGCTAAACACAAACATGGTTTCAAAATTCCTGCTGCTTTTACTAAAAACATGGCGACCAAAATGTTCAATGTTCACCAGGCATCAGGCGTTGATGTGTTGTTTAACTTTCTGAAATTGGTTAACAGCCTTCAGGATTTAAATGAAAATGTAGAATCGTTGTGCTCAGATATGTATTCTTCGAACGTAACCGAAAATGAAGGTATGCGGTTGAGTAAGATCATTAACTTCATCACCGAAAATTACAATAATCAAATTTCCTTAGAGGATGTGGCCAATGCGGCGTTTATGACTCCTCAAGCCTTCTGCAGGTATTTTAAGAAACATACAGGACATACTTTCGTATCGTTTTTAAATGAAGTGAGAATTAACGATGCCTGCAAAAGCCTTATTTCGGGAGAAAAAGCCGATTGCATTTCAGGCGTAGCCTATAAAGCTGGTTTCAATAGCATTACCAATTTTAACCGGGTATTTAAAAGTATTATTGGTCAATCGCCAAGAGCATATATCGATACTTATAACAGTGTAAGCAGGGTAAGCTACGTAGGCGCCTAAGCAAAAACATTCTTAATTTATAAAAAAAAACTAGCCATTTTTTCAAATGGAGGCAAATGCTATTTGCCTGATTTAACCAAACCCAAATGCAAAACAAATTGACGTTTTTTGCCCTTTTGTTAATGGTAAACCTGTTACCAGGCACTTTTGTATTCGCTCAAACCGCTAATGAAAGTTTGTACGAACAGACCAGCGAAATGGGCACGCTGATTATAGGCTACCAAAGGGATGTAGATGCGATTAATGATTTCTACTATCCTTATTCATCAGGAGGTACTTATGCCTATCCGATGGCTACTTTTAAAAGTCCGGAGCAAAGAAAACGCCTGCAGGATATCAACAACGATTATTTAAGCAAGTTAAAATCAGCCAAATTTGAAGGATTTAGCATTTACGGCAAAGTAGATTATATCCTCCTTAAAAAACAGATCGAATCTTCTGTCTGGCTGCTCGGCAAAGAAGAAACAGATTACAATGCCCTGTCGAAGTATTTTACCTTTGCCGATCCTATTTATGCGCTCGAAAAATTAAGAAGAAGAGGTACCTATAAAGAAGGATCGCTAATGGCTGCCCAGATGGACGACATTGCGAAGCAGATTGATGTGCTAAATCTGAATTTTAAGCAGGGAATACTTAAACCCGATCAGCTTAAAATGGCAACAGCCATAACCTTGAGTTTAAAACACCGTTTAAAGGGTTTTTACCAGTTTTATATGGATTATGAACCTGGTTTTACCTGGTGGGCACCTAAACCTTACGAAAAGTTAGACCTCGCCTTAACCCAGTACGCTAAACTTTTTAACGATAAAGAAGCGCCTACTCCGGCTTCAAAATCAAATAAACCAGAAATTAAGGGAAATCCAATTGGGAGGGAAGAGCTGATCAGGCAATTAAATGCAGAGCTTATTCCTTATACACCAGAGGAACTCATCAAGCTTGCCGAAAAAGAATTTAAGTTTTGCGATGAAGAGCTTTTGAAAGCATCAGCTGCAATGGGTTTCGGAAATGACTGGAAAAAAGCGCAGGAAAAAATCAAGAATAGTTACGTGCCATTAGGTAAACAACCAGAGTTAATTGTAAAACTACAGGATGATGCCTTAAACTTTATCAAAGCCAACGACCTGATCAGCATTCCCGCATTGGCGGAAGAAACCTGGGGTATGGTGATGATGTCGGCCGAACGCCAGTTGGTGAATCCATTTTTTACCGGTGGGCGCGAAATCAGTATTTCCTACCCAACAAATTCGATGGAGGAAGATGATAAGTTAATGAGTATGCGTGGTAATAATCCCTATTTCTCAAGGGGAACGGTACAGCACGAACTTTTGCCGGGTCATCACTATCAATATTTTATCAATAATCGTTATAAAAGCTATCGCGATCCGTTTAAAACGCCTTTTAGTGTAGAAGGCTGGCCATTATACTGGGAACTTTTATTGTATGATAAAGGTTTCGCCAAAACGCCCGAAGAAAAAATGGGAATGCTTTTCTGGCGCATGCACCGTTGTGCCAGGATTCTTTTTTCACTGAACTTTCATCTTGGCAAATGGACGCCTCAGCAGTGTGTCGATTTCCTGGTTGATCGTGTAGGGCACGAACGCGCCAATGCAGAAGGTGAGGTGCGCAGATCTTTCAAAGGCGATTATAGTCCCTTGTACCAGGTAGCTTACCTTACCGGTGGCCTCCAGCTTTTTGCCCTTAAAAAAGAACTGGTTGATCGTGGAAAAATGAGCTTTAAAGCCTTCCACAATGCCGTGATCAAAGAAAACTTAATTCCTGTAGAAATGATCAGGGCTACTTTAACCAACCAGCCGTTAACACGCGATTTTACAACCTCGTGGCATTTTTACGATCAGCTTAAATAAATCAACTCACCAAACCCTTTGAACCACCAAACAACAGAACGCATGATTGAAAAAGAAACCACACAGTTTAAACCTTCACTTAAATTGATGGATGCAACCATGCTTGTAGCCGGAAGTATGATCGGCTCAGGTATTTTTATTGTAAGTGCAGATATTACCCGAAATGTTGGCAGTTCTGGCTGGCTGTTAGTGGTTTGGTTAATTACAGGTTTTATGACGCTTACTGCTGCATTGAGTTATGGCGAATTAAGTGCCATGTTCCCAAAAGCGGGCGGACAGTATATTTATTTAAAAGAAGCCTATAACCCGTTGATCAGTTTTTTATATGGCTGGAGTTTTTTTACGGTTATCCAAACCGCAACTATTGCTGCTGTAGGCGTGGCATTTGCCAAGTTTACGGCTTATCTCGTACCCGCGCTCAGTGAAGATTTAGTAGCCATCGATTTGGGTTTCTTTACCATCTCTCCGGCACAACTATTGGCCATTGGGGTAATTATATTACTTACCTATATTAACAACAGGGGAGTAAACGGGGGGAAAGTGATTCAAACTACCTTTACAGTGGCTAAATTGTTAAGTCTGTTTGGCCTGATTGCTTTTGGACTTTTCTTTTTAGATAAAGGTATCTGGAAAAGCAACTGGGAAAATATGTGGGTTTTAGGTCCACTCTCTGCCGAAGGAAATATTGGTTCTTATACTACGCTGGCCGCATTCGGTGCCATTGCTGCCGCGATGGTGGGCTCGATATTTAGCAGCGATTCCTGGCACAACGTTACCTTTATTGCCGGCGAAATTAAAAACCCTGCACGTAATATTGGTTTGAGTTTAGCCTTGGGAACGATTATCGTAACGGTGCTCTACATCCTTACCAATGTGATGTATACAGGTGTACTTTCATTACATGATATTGCCTACGCTGATAAAGACCGGGTAGCAGTTTCTGCTGCCAACCATATTTTCGGTACCGCGGGCACCATCATTATCGCGTTAATGATTATGGTTTCGACTTTCGGTTGTAACAACGGTCTAATTATGGCTGGTGCCAGGGTGTATTACTCCATGGCCAAAGACGGACTTTTCTTTAAAAAAGTTGGTACGCTGAATAAAAATGCAGTACCTGGATTTGGACTATGGATTCAATGTATTTTTGCTTGTTTATGGTGCATTAGCGGAAAGTATGGCGATCTGTTGGATATGATCTCATTTGTGGTGGTGATGTTTTATATGCTCACCATTTTCGGGATATTTATCCTTCGTAAAAAACGACCTGATGCAGAACGTCCGTACAAAGCTTTTGGTTACCCCGTTCTGCCCATCATTTATATGGTAATGGGACTGGCCTTTTGTATATTACTGATTATTTTTAAACCCAAATTTACCTGGCCGGGATTAATCATTACTTTAATTGGTATACCGGTTTACTACCTGATAAAAGGAAGTATTGCCCGTCAGGATTCGAAAACAAAAGATACGCCTGATAGCAGCGGTTAAAATATTGATGTTATCCATTAAAATCTGAAGGGAATCTGCAAAACGCGAGTACTATATTTACCACAAAAAACCTGTAATGACGATTTACATCATGGCTAAAAAATCAATAGCCTTCATCTTATTAAGTTTTGTTTCTTTTCAGGTACTGGCGCAGCAAGCGGGTTTACAACCTTACGCACCAAGTGCTGCCGAAGTGGCAAATGCTTACCGGTTATCTGTTAAACTAGATACGGCACTACGCAATATTCCTACCAACAATGATCTTATTCCTTTTTGGAAAAAAGATGGAAGCGCATTTTGGTATAAAAAGAATCTTCAGAACAGAACCTGGGAATATTATGATGTAGATGCGGCAACTGGCAAACGTAAACTTGCATTTGATCATGATAAACTTGCGGAGCACATCGAAAAGATCACCGGTAAAAAACAGAACCCGCTAAAACTTCAGTTAACGGAGCTTTATTTCGCCGATCAGGGCAATACGGCAAAATTAAAAATACAACAGAAATGGTATCAGTTAAACCTGAGCGACTATAGTTTAACCCATACAAACGATAGCAGTATTTATCGTTACAATGCCAAAAGACCATTACAGCAGCGGAGATCACGCTGGCAACGAAACCGCGAATCGAGAAAATCGCCAGATGGCAAAAACGAAATCCTGATCCGTGGAGGCAACTTGTTTGTAATTGATTTAGCAACCAAAGCAGAAACCCAGCTCAGTACCGATGGTAACGCCGAAAAACCTTATGGTGAATTTGCATGGTCGCCGGATGGAAAAAATATCGTCGCCTACAAAATCGATCCGAAAGAAATTAAAAAAGTACATTATGTATTAAGTTCGGTTCCCGGTACTACGCGTGGCGAACTAAAATCAAGAGAATATGCGCAACCCGGTGATGACTTTACAGCTTATCAACCCTATGTTTTTAATGTAGCGGCTAAAACGGCGATTAAGGTAGATGCCGATCCGGTAGATTTCTTTGGTGCACCAGAACTGCATTGGCGCGATAATAACAGCCGCTATTATACCTATGAGAAAGTAGACCGCGGCCATCAACGTTTCAGGGTAATTGAAGTGGATGTTTTAACCGGAAAAACTAAAAATATTATCGACGAGAAAACCAAAACCTTCATTTATGAAAATCGCATCTATACAAGGTACTTGCCTAAAACAAATGAAATATTATGGACAAGCGAACAGGATGGGTGGCAACATCTTTATCTGGTAAATGCCTTAACCGGAAAGCAAAGCTTAATTACCAAAGGAAATTATGTAGTTAAGGATATTGATAGTGTAGATATCGTAAAACGCCAGGTTTGGTTCAGGGCAAATGGAATGCATGCCGGCGAGGATCCTTATTTTATCCATTACTACAGAATCGGATTTGATGGAAAAGGACTAATCAACCTCACGCCCGAAAAAGGTAACCATAACCTCAGCTTTTCACCTGATCGTAAATATTACATCGATACCTATTCACAGGTAAATGTACCACCGGTTAGCGAGTTAAGGTTAACGGCAAATACTAAAAAAATAAGCGAAATAGAACATGGGCAAAAAGATGCTTATTTGGCTACCGGAGTTAAACTGCCTGAAGTGTTTGTGGCCAAAGGAAGAGATGGTGTAACCGATATTTGGGGCATTGTTTGCTTTCCTTCAAAAATGGATCCGAACAAAACTTATCCTGTAATCGAGAATATTTATGCAGGTCCGCATGATAGTTTTGTGCCTAAAAGTTTCCTGCCAGCCAGTGAAATGCAAAGCATTGCCGAATTAGGCTTTATTGTGGTCCAAATTGATGGAATGGGAACGGCCAACAGGTCTAAAGCTTTTCATGATGTATGCTGGAAAAATATAGCCGATGCTGGTTTCCCCGACAGGATATTGTGGATGAAAGCGATGGCAGTTAAATATCCAAATGCCGATATTACCAGAGTGGGCATTTACGGTACTTCGGCAGGCGGACAAAGCTCAACTGGTGCATTGTTATTTCATCCCGAATTTTACAAGGCCGCGGTTTCTGCTTGTGGCTGTCACGATAACCGCATCGACAAACAATGGTGGAACGAACAATGGATGGGCTATCCGGTAGGACCGCACTATGGCGAACAATCTAACATCACAAATGCCGCTAAATTACAGGGTAACCTGTTTTTAATTGTTGGCGAAGCGGATGAAAATGTACCACCTGAATCTACCTATCGACTGGCTGATGCACTGATCAAAGCCAATAAAGATTTCGATATTTTAAGCATTCCGGGTATGGGGCATAGTGATGGCGGTATTTACGGACGCAGGCGTAAACGCGATTTCTTTGTAAAACATTTACTTAATGCCGAACCACCAAATCCGAATCTTTCAAAATAAGTTGGTTTATTGGTCATTAGTTTATTGGTCATTGGTCATTGGTCATTAGTTTATTGGTCATTAGTTTTATTGGTCATTGGTTATTAGTTCAATAGTCATTGGTCATTAGTTTATTGGTCATTGATTATTGGTACTTGGTCCTTAGTTTATTGTTCATTCAATAACGCTGTCATTCTGTTAAAATAAATTGTTACTTTGGTACATTGCATTAAATCATCCTTTTCATGTTACCAAAAATTAAAATATCCTGTCTGTTTTTACTCGTGCTATTATTTAGCGCATTTACTGTTCATGCATCGAAGATAGATTACTATCAGATCAAAATTTATCATTTGAAAACCGATGCTCAGGAAAAAACAGTAGATGATTATTTGCAGAAAGCCTATTTACCGGCACTGCACCGCTGTGGAATTGCAAAAGTGGGCGTATTTAAACCCATTTTGAATGATCAGGCTGCGGTTACAGAAAAACTTATTTATGTGTTTATCCCTTTAAAATCATTCAATGGCATGTTGGAGCTGGATAAAGAATTAGCAAAAGACGAACAATATGCCGCTGACGGTAAAAGCTACCTGGAAGCGAATTATACCGAAGCACCTTACGAACGGTTAGAATCTATTGTATTAAAGGCTTTTGAAGATGCCCCGCATTTTATGCTGCCTAATTTAAAATCACCGATGAAAGAGCGGGTTTATGAATTGAGAAGTTATGAGTCGCCTACCGAGCAGTATTTTAAGAATAAAGTTCAGATGTTTAATAAAGGCGACGAAATTGGGTTATTTAAAAGGCTGAATTTTAATGCCGTATTTTATGGAGAAGTAATTGCCGGTAGCCATATGCCTAACCTCATGTATTTAACCACTTTCGAAAATAAAGCAGATAGAGATGCTCACTGGAAGGCATTCTCTGCAGATGATTATTGGAAGAAACTTTCGGCAATGCCAGAATATCAGCATAATGTTTCTAAAAACGACACTAAGTTTGTGTACCCCACAGACTATTCTGATTTTTAAGAAAGATAATAATCCCGGCCATAAAGATTCTGAAATAAATTCAGAATGACGTATTTCTTTTGACTTATACTTAAAAAACTTAATGTCCTTAACTCCTTAATGGTGAAAAGTTAGCGGTGAAAGAAGCTAGAAGCAAAAAACTAATCTAAACGCTCTGGAAATCTATGTTTTCATAGTGAAAAATAATCCCGGCCATAAAGATTCTGAAATGAATTCAGAATGACGTATTTCTTTTGACTTATATTTAAAAAACTTAATGTCCTTAACTCCTTAATGGTGAAAAGTTAGCGATTGAAAAACTAAAGCTCAAAGAAAAAAAGCAAATTAAAATCCGTGTTTCTATGGCAAAAAATAATCCCGGCCAGGAAGATTCTGAAATGAATTCAGAATGAGGTATTTCTTTTGACTTATACTTAAAAAACTTAATGTCCTTAATTGCTTAATGGTGAAAAGTTAACGGTTGAAAAACTAAAGCTCAGCGTAAAAAGACAAATGAAAATCTGTGTTTCTGTGGCAAAAAATAATCCCGGTCATAAAGATTCTGAAATGAATTCAGAATGACGTATTTCTTTTGACTTATACTTAAAAAACTTAATGTCCTTAACTCCTTAATGGTGAAAAGGAGCGAGTATCCCTCATTTAGCTATTCACGAAAGCATTTCTTTGTTTTTATCTTCAGTCTGGATCAGCTGATTCACGGTATCTTCAAATTTTTTAAAATCGAGGGGTTTAAGCAAAAAATAGTTGCCTTTATCGAAGGCGTCAATGGCCTTATTGCCATGGGCACTTACAAAAACGACAAATTTCACGCTGTTTCGAAGCATTCTGGCTACGTCAATTCCCGATATTTCCATTTGGATATCCAAAAAAAGGAAATCAATTTTTCCGTAAGTCCAAAAGGCGGCCATAGCCTCTACTGGATCCATAAAACTTCCTTTAAGTTGGAGTTTGTCTATTTTGGAAACAAAATGCTCAAGTACTTTTACACTCATTTGGCTGTCATCTATAATTACACAGCTATAGGATTGGGATGTTGGGGAATTCATTATTCTGGGATTTTATAAACACTTACAAAATGCTTGCCATTCGATTTTTTTTAAAAGTTTATAATACAAAGATGCTGCATTAAAATCTAATTAATCAATGTTTTACATTCAAATAGTGTTAAAAAACAGGCTCTTTATGTGTTTTGTATTTTTTTTGATAATATACGTCATAACCATTCTTCAGTCGTGTTTATAGCGGTTTGTTGAAGTTTTTTATAAATGCTCGTTTATGATTTTCGCCATACTAAACTCCTAACAAAAAACTTTTTTGGTGCTTTTAATTTATTTAAATATTATACCCTATAGCGCAGGACAGTTAATCTGATAAGCCAATTATCTTTGTAAAGCAATAATTGCTGGACCTATAATTATTTCGCTAACCAAATAAAATTTCTGATCATGATGGTATCGATACTTATCCATAAAATAAGCAAAATTTTGCTGTTATTTCTGCTTGTTTTTCTATCATTTAGCGTTGCAGCAACGACCACAAATCAGTTTAACCTTTTAGCTGCTCCAGGTACCTTATCAGAAAATACCGTGGCCTTATTGTGGGATAAACAATATGGTTCAACGCCTATTATTTATCAGATCTCTTTAAATGGTAAAATACATGGTGATACACGAAAAACCAATTATAGCTTAGAAAATTTGATGCCGGATACCTGGTATACGGTAAGTGTAAGTATAAAAGGAAATAAAGCGACTGGCTTAAATAGTATCCGTTTTAAAACAAGGGCGAAGGGGAAAATATACAATGTTTTAGCTTTCGGAGCGAAAGGAGACGGCATAACCATTAATACAAAAGCCATTCAAACAGCGATTGATGCCTGTAGCACTGGCGGCACGGTTTATATCCCCAAAGGAACTTTCGTTTCGGGTGCTTTATATTTAAAAAGTAATATGACCCTACAAATAGAAGAGGGTGGTGTGTTAAAAGGATCAACTGTAGTAGAAGATTATTTACCCATGATTTTAAACCGTTTTGAAGGCTGGGAGCTGAAAACATATGCAAGTTTACTCAACGCAGGTACGCTTAACCGTAACGGAACTTATAATGTAAAGAATGTAAGAATTACTGGTAAAGGCACCATTAGTGGCGGAGGGAAAAAACTTGGCGATGCGATGATCAAAGCCAGTGGAATAAGAAGTAGGGGACGTTTAATCTGCTTAATGAACTGTCAGGACGTAAGTTTGTCTGATTTAACCATTACTGAACCTCCATGCTGGACCATTCATTATATTTATAGTAACAATATAACCTGTCAAAATTTAAATATCATAACGGTAAACATCCGCAATGGAGATGGTATCGATCCTGATTCTTCTACCGATGCTTATATTTTTAATTGTACTTTCGATACTGGCGACGATTGCATTGCCATTAAATCGGGTAAAAATCCAGAAGGCTTTTTTGTAGCCAAACCAACCAAAAATGTACGGATAACAGATTGTGACTTTAAACGCGGTCATGGTATTTCAATTGGCAGCGAAATGTCTGGCGGAGTTAGCGACGTTTTGGTGCAAGATTGCAAAGCCGGGAAACTATTGCATGGTATGCAGATAAAAGGAACAAAAGATAGGGGTGGTTATGTGAAAAATGTAACGGTAACCGATTGCCAACTGCTGCAAATTACCATATTTTCTGCCGTTAATTACAACAACGACGGCGAGGCCGCACCACAAATACCAACTTTCGAAAATTTTGTATTCAAGAATATCGATATGTCTATGGCATCAAATGCCGATGCAGCCATTAATATCAATGGCTTTAAAGATCCAGCTCACCGCTTAAAAAATGTAACCTTTACAAACATTACACTGCCAGAGCAGTCGAAGATTATAATAAACGATGCTGAGAAGATAAAATTTACTACTGTACAATCATTAACAGGTACCAAGCCGCAGTATATGGTAAACAATAGTTCGGAAGTATTACATTAGTTAATGGTTATTCTATTAATCTGTTCTGCCGTAAAGTGTAGCAATACCTTCTTCCGTTATCGCGAGTTTTAAGAGTTCCTTTTGAAAAACATCTATAGCGTGTGGTTCTACTATGATTTCTAACTTTAATTTATCTTTTTCATCATCCCTATACTCTGTAGCAACATTTTCTTCTAAATTGATAAGTACACTGATATGACCTGAATGATTAATCGGCGATAATTTCATTCCAAAATACGCGTAACCATCTTTTTTACCAGCTTCGTAGATCAAATCTTTTTCTGCTTTATAATTTAACAATAACCTTGCAAAATTGGCAAGGTTATCACTTGTTTCATAAACATCGGTCGTTCCTAAATATCGTCCATTAGTTGCTTGTACATTTATCTCAAACATGTGGTCATCTTTCCAAATAACCTTTATTGCTAAATACGATGGTGTAATTTGTAAGTGCATTCTATTAATTTATAAAAATAAAATCTAAGCTAATGCAATTTCATTTAAATACATATAAAGGCACACTGATCATATTTGATTGGGTATTATAGCTTAATGTCCTTAACTCCTTAATGATAGAAACTAATTCTTTATGTTATCGTATTTTCTGTCGTAAAAAATTAGATAGGCAAACGATTGCGCGGTTTTTGTCCTCAAAAACACGCTATTTCCTTTAATGTGTTTGTTAACTTTATCCCTCAGCAACTAAGTCTATTTAGCTTGTTCAACATATAAACACATAACCAAATCAAACTTTTAATGACCCCGCATTATTTTTTCAAAAATTTTAAAATAACCAGTTCCAAAAACCAACCCAAAGGCGTGGTTTTGGCATTTGCGTTTTTTTTAATTGCCGCTCCGTTTTTTGTGACTGCTCAACCGGCTGCTCAGAAAACCAATCAGGTAGCACAAAATACCACCAAAGTGCTTAGCGCAAAAAAGATCAATACCACAACTATAGAATTATTGCTTTCTGATAAGCAGACCTTAACCTTAGATTTTTATGGCGATAATATTTTTCGCCTTTTCGAAGATCCTACAGGAGGTTTTATACGCGATCCGGAAGCCAAACCTGAAGCTAAAATTTTAGTGGAAAACCCACGCAGAGCTGTTTCAAAACTGGACATAAAAGATGAGAATAATCAACTATTCATCTCTACAGCTAAGATTACGGTGCTGATTGATAAAAATACTTCGCTGATCAAA
Source organism: Sphingobacteriaceae bacterium GW460-11-11-14-LB5 (assembly GCA_002151545.1). Taxonomy (NCBI): domain Bacteria; kingdom Pseudomonadati; phylum Bacteroidota; class Sphingobacteriia; order Sphingobacteriales; family Sphingobacteriaceae; species Sphingobacteriaceae bacterium GW460-11-11-14-LB5. The sequence continues at coordinate 1,406,843 of CP021237.1, forward strand.
ATTATCAACCTTGCTACCCAGGCTGTAGCTGTTGAAGAATTAGCGCCGATTCAATTCGAGAAAGGAAAAGTAACCCTGAGCCTAAAAGAAAATCCACAGGAATATTTTTATGGCGGTGGCGTCCAGAACGGCCGTTTCTCACACAAGGGGAAAAACATTGCTATCGAAAACCAAAACTCCTGGACGGATGGAGGGGTAGCTTCGCCAACACCTTATTATTGGTCTACCAATGGTTATGCTGTCATGTGGCATACCTTCAGCAAAGGAAGTTACAATTTTGGTGCTAAAGAAAAAGGCTTGGTAAAATTGGCACACGAAACCGATTACCTGGATGCCTTTTTTATGATTAACAATGGAGCAGTGCCTTTATTGAATGATTTTTACCAGCTGACCGGAAATCCGATTTTATTGCCAAAATTTGGTTTCTATCAGGGACATTTAAATGCTTATAACCGCGATTTCTGGAAAGAAGACGAAAAGGGAACTTTATTTGAAGATGGCAAACGTTACAAAGAAAGTCAGAAAGATAATGGCGGTATAAAAGAATCGCTTAACGGCGAAAAAAACAATTATCAATTTTCTGCACGTGCGGTAATTGATCGTTATAAAAAACACGATATGCCTTTGGGCTGGGTGCTGCCTAACGATGGTTATGGTGCAGGTTACGGCCAAACCGAAACCTTAGATGGCAATATTCAAAACCTCAAAAGTTTTGGCGATTATGCCCGTAAAAATGGTGTAGAAATTGGCTTGTGGACACAATCAGATCTTCACCCAAAACCAGAAGTAAGTCCCTTGTTGCAGCGCGACATTATTAAAGAAGCCAGAGATGCTGGTGTTCGGGTATTAAAAACCGATGTGGCATGGGTTGGTGCCGGTTACTCGTTCGGTTTGAATGGTGTAGCTGATGTAGCACAGATTATGCCTTATTATGGCAATAGCAGTCGTCCGTTTATCATCTCCTTAGATGGTTGGGCAGGTACACAACGTTATGCCGGTATTTGGTCGGGTGACCAAACGGGTGGCGTTTGGGAATATATCCGTTTCCACATTCCTACTTATTTAGGTTCTGGTTTATCAGGTCAGCCGAATATTACTTCCGATATGGATGGTATTTTTGGGGGTAAAAACCTGACCATCAATACCCGCGATTTCCAATGGAAAACCTTTACGCCAATGGAATTAAACATGGATGGTTGGGGCGCCAACGAAAAATATCCACATGCATTGGGCGAACCTGTAGCTTCGATTAACCGCAATTATTTAAAACTGAAATCAGAGCTGATTCCATATACTTATAGTGTGGCAAGAGAAGCGGTTACCGGATTGCCAATCATCAGGGCGATGTTTCTGGAGTATCCAAATGCTTATACCAAAGGTACTTCAACACAATATCAATATCTATACGGACCATCTTTCTTAGTCGCGCCAATTTATCAGGCAACTAAATCAGACGAAAAGGGTAACGATATCCGCAATGGTATTTACCTGCCGGAAGGAACATGGATTGATTATTTCACCGGAGAAAAATATACCGGAAACAGCATCCTCAACAATTTTGATGCACCGTTATGGAAGTTGCCTGTTTTTGTGAAAAATGGTGCTATTATTCCGATGACAAATCCGAATAATAATGTTTCTGAAATCAGTAAAGTAAACCGCATCTATGAATTGTATCCTTTTGGAAAAAGTTCATTTACCGAATACGATGATGACGGTGCAACAGAAGCCTATAAATTAGGAAAAGGTGCTTCTACTTTAATCGAATCAGAACTGGATCAAAAAAATAATGCATTGGTTACCATCCATCCGGCAAAAGGCGATTTTGATGGTTTTGTGAAAGAAAAAACAACTGAATTTGTGGTTAACGTTACCGAAAAACCGAAAAGGTTAACCTCAAAAGTTGGAAATAACAAAATCAGACTAAGTGAAGTAAATTCGAAATACGAGTTTTTAAAACAGTCTAACGTTTATTTCTACGATGCTACACCAAACTTAAACCGCTTTGCTACAAAAGGAAGCGATTTTGAAAAAGTGGCCATGGTTAAAAACCCGCAGTTGCTGGTTAAACTTCAATCTACCGATATTACCATCAATCCGGTAACACTTAGTATTGATGGATTTAAATTTGAACCTGCAGATAAACAACGTTTGTCAACAGGGAAATTATCGGCTCCTCTTAATGCAAAAGTAAGCGATAAAAACAGAGAAGCTTATACGCTTACCCCAAGCTGGACCAAAGTGAGCAATGCAGATTTTTATGAGATCGATTTTAATGATATGCATTATACCACAATCCGCGATACTGCTCTGTTGTTTGATGGATTATTGGCCGAAACAGCTTACACGTTTAAGTTACGTGCCGTAAACAAAGATGGCGTCTCAGATTGGACCGAGATCAAAGCCACTACCAAAACCAATCCTTTAGAATTTGCTATTCAGGGTATTGTAGCCGAAACTACGGTAGAAAATCAAGGCGGTTCTGGCATCAATAAATTGTTCGATTATGATGAGGGTAATACCTGGCATACCAAATGGGGCGTTAAGGCAGTTCCTTTTGATATGATTATTGATTTAAAATCGATCAATCAGCTGGATAAATTCCATTACCTGCCGCGTACAGGAAAAGGAAACGGAATTCTGTTAAAAGGTAAAGTATTTTATAGCAACAATAAAGAAAGCTGGACGGAAGCTGGTGCATTTGAATGGGCCAATACCGACGAAATTAAAATATTCAATTTTACTTCACATCCTGCTGCCCGTTACATCAAAATTGCTGTTGCTGATGGAGTAGGTGGTTTTGGTTCAGGAAGAGAGTTGTATGTATTTAAGGTTCCAGGTACCGAAAGTTATCTGCCGGGTGATATTAATAACGACCGTTTAATTGATCGGAACGATTTAACCTCTTACATCAACTATACCGGTTTAAGAAAAGGTGATGCTGATTTTGAAGGTTATATCAGCAATGGTGATATCAACAAAAACAACCTGATTGATGCGTACGATGTTTCAGTTGTGGCTACACAGCTCGAAGGAGGAGTGAAAAATGCTAAAACTGATAAAGTTGCAGGTAAACTCGAAATCAGTACCGCTAAACAAGCTTATAACAAAGACGAAATCGTCGAAATTAAAGTAAAGGGAATAAACCTGAAATCAGTAAATGCTTTAAGTTTTGCGCTACCATACAATGCACAGGATTATGATTTTGTAAGCGTTCAGCCTTTAAACACCAAACAAATGGATAACCTGACCAACGATCGCCTGCACACCAATGGCGCTAAGGTTTTGTATCCAACCTTTGTAAACATAGGCAACAAAGATGCTTTAAACGAAACTTCCGATCTGTTTATCCTGAAATTAAGGGCAAAACGCAAACTGCAGTTCGGACTTAAGCTTAGTGAAGGCATTTTAGTAGATAAGAATCTCAATTCAGTTAAATTTTAGTTAGTTAGTTAGTTAGTTAGTTAGTTAGTTAGTTAGTTAGTTAGTTAGTGATTAGTGCGAAGAGGTCGGTTTTTAATCGGCCTCTTTTTTTTGTCGCAAATTTGGATACAAGAAAAGATTAGGTAATAAGTTAGCAAATTGTATATTTACAAGTCATCCATTTCCAAAGAGGCAAGGGTCTAGCTAAGGCACGCTCCATCAAATTTTGTTGTTTAACTATGAGGTTAATTCGTCTGACTTGTTTTATTTTGCATTTTTTTTTGCTCTTTACCCATGTTAAAGCGCAAGAGTTGCGTACAAACAATCAACCTGTACTAACCGGCCACTATGTTATCAAAACATATGGTATAAATGAAGGGCTTCCATCAAAAAGTACAACGGCTGCTTTAAAAGATAAAAGAGGATTTATATGGGTAGGAACCGAAAACGGCCTGTGTAAATTTGATGGTTACGCTTTTAAAATCTACGTCAATATTACCGGCGATACCACTTCACTAACCAATAACTATATCAATGCGGTGGTAGAAGATAAAAATGGTGTTTTTTGGGTTGGTACGATGAATGGTTTAAATAAATTTGATCCTGTAACCGAAAAATTTGAACGTTTTTATCATAAAGAAAACAACAGAACATCACTAAGCAATAATAAAATATGGTCGTTACTCATCGACAGAACAAATAAGCTCTGGGTAGGTACCGATGATGGCTTTAACCTTTTTAACAAAAATTCAAACGCTTTCACCGTTTATCAGCCGGATTTTAAGGATCCGGATGCCATTAAAGGGAAGTCGGTTAATGCCATTGCAGAAGACAAAGCGGGTAACCTATGGTTAGGCAATTGGAGCAAAGGATTAAATAAATTCGATAAAAAAACCAAAAGCTTTAAAAATTACACACAGAAGGAAGTAGCAGGCGAAAAAAATCCAAACGATATCTGGACACTCTGTTTGGATGCGGATGGTATGATATGGATTGGTAGCTATTGGAAAGGCGATCTGTTTCGATTTGATCCAAAAAGTGAATCCTTTACTACCTATGCCAGTAAAGGAACAGGTAATGCATCAATATTTAGTGTTTTAAATTTAGGTACCGAAAAGTTACTGGTAGGTGGAAGCGCAGGTGTATTCTGGGTGAATACCAAACTAAATAAATGGGAGAAAATAGAAGAACTGGAGTTTTTTGCCAATGGCGGTTTATATCGTGATAAATCAGGAATGATATGGATTTGTGGTAAAAACGGCTTCAGCAAAATAGACTTTAACCAATATAAATTTAATTTCATTTCCCTTCCTTTTGGACAGGCAGAAATCAAATCCATCATTAGTTATGGAAAGGATTTTTGGGTAGGCACAAATAAAGGCTTATTTAAATATAATCCCGATAATCATGCTGTAAGTAAACTGCAGCATACCGGTAATCCGAATAGTTTATCCAGCTCTGAAATTATTAACCTGTCAACCGATTTAAAAAACAGGCTTTGGGTAATGGGCGAGAATGGTTTCGATCGTTACGACGAGAAAGCGAATAAATTTATCCACCATCATCACCGTTCGGCATTGGGTAGTTTTTTTAATGAAGATGTTTTTAGGGATTTAATTGAGGTAAATGCAGACGAATATTATTTGGCTACCGATGCCGGTCTGAAAGTCTATAACGATAAAACCAACAGCTATACACATTACTTTAACGACCCTAAAAACCAGGCTTCATTGAGTAATAACCATTTGTACTGCCTTTTAAAAGATGCGCAGGGAAATGTCTGGATAGGAACATACGGAAGTGGGCTCAGCCGCTTTAACCCTAAAACCAGAAAGTTTAGCAATTACATGATCAATAATTCAAAAAGGGGTGGTATTAGCAATAACATTGTAAACAGCCTCTATCTGGATTCGCATCAGAATGTTTGGGTTTGCACCCGCGATGGTCTGAATAAATATATAGCCAAAACAAACACTTTCGAAATATATTCAAAGCAGAATGGTTTTGCCAGCAATGTTTTTACCGATCTGGTGGAAGATAATAATGGCAGATTATGGGTCACAACCGAACAGGGGATTTCACTCTTTGATCCGGTAAGCAAAATGGTGAAAAATTACGACGAGAAAGACGGTGTTTATGCCAATGCCGCTATCTGTAAAAATGCAAAAGGAGAAATTTACCTGGCCGGAAGTAAAGGCATCGTTTATTTTAATCCGCAACTGCTTAAATATAATAAAACGGCGCCGGCTGTTTATTTTTCCGATTTTTCTATTTTCAATAAATTAATTCTGCCTGGTGATGATTCTCCATTAAAATTACCGGTGTATATGACCAGGGAGATTACTTTGCCCTACAGTCAGAGTGTGCTTTCTTTTGGTTTTGTTGCACTCAATTACACGCTTTCGGAAAAAAACAAGTATGCTTATTTTCTCGAAGGTTTCGATAAGAAATGGAATTATAGTGGCAGTGAACATAAAGTTACCTACACCAATTTAAATCCAGGTAAATATGTATTAAAGGTAAGGGCATCAAATAATGATGGGATCTGGAATATGGAGGGCAATTCGATCGGGATTACCATTACGCCCCCATGGTATCGTACCTGGTGGGCTTTTTGTATTTATGGACTTACCTTTTTTGGGATGATTTATGCCTACCTTAAATACCGGGAACATCGGGCAAACCTCGAATTTCAGGTCAAACTGGCCCATGTTGAAAGTGAAAAAGAGAAAGAACTAAGCGAGAAGAAACTTTCTTTTTTCACCAATGTATCGCACGAGTTCCGAACACCACTTACGCTAATTATCAATCCGGTTAAAGAACTTTTATACAAGAACGATAAGAATGTTGATACCACTGATTTAAATATCGTTTACAGGAATGCAAAACGACTTTTAAGCTTAGTAGATCAATTGTTATTGTTCAGGAAAGCAGATACTTATGGTGAAAAATTAAAAGTAGCGCCGGTAAACCTGGTGAGTTTGTGTAAGGAGGTTTTTTTATGCTTTGTGCACCAGGCCCGATCTAAGAATATCGTGCTGGATTTTATAGGTACCGATGAAGTAATTCCTTTTTATGCCGATAGGGAAAAAATAGAAATCGTGTTTTTTAACCTGCTTTCAAATGCGATCAAATTTACACCTGAAGGTGGTACGGTTAAAATGATTGTAGGCAACCGCGGGGAAGATATACAGGTAGGTATTGAAGATACTGGTTGTGGCATTACCACCGTTGCTGGAGAAAAACTCTATGAAAAATTTTACCAGGATCCTGGAAATAAATCAGCAAAAGGAGGTTTCGGTATCGGTTTGTACCTGGCGAAGAATTTTATCGAAATGCATGGCGGAACCATAAACTATACCAGCACTGAAAATAAAGGCACCATTTTTAATATCAGTTTACGCAGGGGGATAAGCCATTTTAAAGATGCCGTTATTTTGCAGGAGGCACTGGTAGATACCGATTCGTCCTTATTTAAAGAGCTGATAGAAGATGAAATAACCGCAAATAAAATTGTAGAAGCTGCAGAAGAACCATTGATAGACAGTCAGCTGGCCCTGGATTTGAAAACACTGTTGATTATTGATGACAATATCGAAATCAGAGAGTACTTAAAACAGGTTTTCAGAATGGATTATCACCTTTACGAAGCTGGCAATGGAGAGGATGGATACGATATGGTAAAAGAACTGTTGCCCGATATTGTCATCTGCGATGTTATGATGGATGGGATAACCGGGATAGAACTTTGTAGTAAAATAAAAGAAGATGTAGCCGTTTCGCACATTCCTATTATATTGTTAACGGCTATTTCTGCTCCAGAAGTTAAACTGAAAGGGATAGAAGGCGGGGCCGACGATTACATCAGTAAACCTTTTGATAAAGATTTCTTAAAAGCAAGGGTAGCCAGCATCTTAAAAAGCAAAAACGCCCTGCAAAGATATTTTTATAACGAAATTACCCTCAATTCGAACAACACCAAAATCTCTGCTGAATACAAAGAGTTTTTAGATCACTGTATTCGTATTGTAGAAGAACACCTCATCGATCCCGATTTTAATATCGATACATTGACGGCAACCATTGGTATGTCGAGATCTAATCTTTACCGTAAAATAAAATCCATTTCTGGTCAGTCGGCCAATGGCTTTATCCGTTTCATCAGATTGAGAAAAGCCGCCGAAATTTTTATCAATACCGATAAAACCATTCAGGAAACTTCCTACATGGTGGGCATTAACGATCCCAAATATTTTAGAGAGCAATTTTACAGGCTCTTTAATATGAACCCATCCCAGTACATCAAAAAATTCCGAAAGCCATTTTCCAATAATATAAATACCACAGTTAAAAAAGGTAAATAGAAAATAGATATTGCTTCTGTTTTAATAATCGGCCTCAAAATGTCGTTTTGGGTTGATTTCGGTTTGTTTACCTCTCTAATTTGGATTGTTTGTACCCCTTTTAAGTTATTTGTTGACGCTAATTTAGCCTTCCACAGTACAGCGCTATAATCGCCATACCGATAGAGAATTTCTGTCGGGTGGATGATAAAACTGAGCTGTTAACCAAATATTAAACTTGCAAACTAAAATGAGAAAAAAAGTTCAGAAGGGATTTTTGCCAAAATCCTTTACCATTAAAACACTGGCATTTCTATTTGTCTTATCCATCAGTTTCCCCGCATTGGCATCTTTAGTTTCTGTTAAAACAGGAATAAAAAACCAGCTTAAAGAAATTGTGGTAACGGGAACAGTAACAAATGAAACGGGTGCTACATTTCCTGGTGTAGCCGTTAAAATCAAGGGCACAGAGAAGGCGGTACAAACCGATGCGAAGGGTAACTATAGTATTGCTGTTGCGACTACAACAGATGTACTCGTTTTTTCTTATGTTGGCTACACGAGTCAGGAACAAACTGTAGGAAACAGAACTTCCATTAATGTTCAGCTTGGTTCAGAATCTAAAACATTAAGCGAACTCGTAGTGGTTGGTTACGGTACGCAGAAAAAGGCAACCTTAACAGGCTCAATATCGCAGGTAAAAGGAAGTGAACTGATGAAAAGCCCACAGCCAAACCTGTCGAACTCGCTGGCAGGCCGGTTTTCGGGTGTAATTGTAAACAACCGCAGTGGCGAACCCGGTGTTGATGGCTCCAGCATTACCGTAAGGGGACTGGCCACCACCGGGAGCAATAATGTGCTCATTGTTGTTGATGGTGTTCCTGGCCAGATTGGTGGCCTGGAGCGTTTAGATCCAAACGACATCGAAAGTGTATCGGTATTAAAAGATGCTTCTGCGGCTATTTATGGTAACCGGGCTGCAAATGGGGTAATATTGGTGACCACCAAAAAAGGAAAAACGGGTAAACCATCTATAAGTTACAGTTTTAACCAGGGTTTTGGTTCGCCTACCAGGTTGCCTAAAATGGCCGATGCTGCTACTTATGCACAAATTATGAACGAAATTAGTTTCGATTCAAACCCTGCAGGAGGCCTTAATCAATCTTATACCGCAGATCAGATTGAGAAATTCCGCAATGGTTCTGATCCGCTCTTGTATCCTAATACCGATTGGATTAACGAAACACTGAAAAAGACTGCGCTTCAAAGTCAGCATAGCCTTTCGGTTAATGGCGGTAGTGAAGATGTAAAATATTACGTTTCATTAGGCACGATCGCTCAGGATGGTTTATACAAAAATGGTGCAACTAAATACAATCAGTATAATTTCCGTAGTAACGTTGATGCCAATATTTCTAAATATATTAAAGTTGGTTTATCCGTATCGGGCAGGCAAGAGAACCGCGTATTTCCGCAAGTTGGGGCAGGTGATATTTTTAGATCTATCTATCGGGCAAAACCAATTGCAGCCGCATATTACCCTAATGGTTTGCCAACAACCGGAATAGAAAATGCAAACCCTGCAATGCAGGTAACCGATATCGGGGGTACCAATAAAAATCCTACACAGGTTTTAAATGGAATTTTAAGGGCTACCTTTATTATACCAGGGGTAGAGGGACTTTCTGTAGATGGCTTTTTCTCGGCAGATAAATCAAATGTATTTAGTAAAAGTTTTAACAAACCTTACCTGTTATACCAGTATGATCAAGGTACAAAAAACTTTAACAGCGTAATTGTTGGCGGTAACAACCAAAAAGCAACTTTAACCGAAAGCCATAGAAATGAGTCGCTGCTGACTTCCAATATTAAACTAAACTATGCCCGTAAATTTAACCTGCACGATATTAATGCCTTTGTAGGTTACGAGCAGAGTGAAAATCACTTAGAGTATTTTGATGCACAACGCTTTAATTTTTTATCTACCTCTTTACCCGAACTTTCTCAGGGTGGTACAGCGGCTACCGATTTCCTGAACTCTGGTTATAGTTCTAATTATAACAGACGAAGTGTAATTAGCCGTTTAGCTTATAGTTACGATGAAAAATATCTCTTCGAAGGGCAACTCCGTGTTGACGGTTCATCTATTTTTCCGCAAGGAAAACAGTATGGTGTTTTTCCATCTGCTTCTGCAGGTTGGGTAATCTCAAAAGAAAAATGGTTTAACGAAAATGTTAAATTCATTGATAACTTAAAAATCCGCGCATCGTATGGTTCTTTGGGTAATGATAATGTAAATGGTTTCCAATATTTTGATAATTATGTACTGGTTGGTAATGGATTTGTAGCCAGAGACGCCAGCAATGCGCTAACTATTCAGCCTGGTGTAAACCTGGTTAAATTGGCAAACCCGAACATTACCTGGGAGGTAGCGAAAAAACTCGATATCGGTTTTAATGCTACGGTATTTAAAAACTTTAGTATCGAAGCCATTTATTTCCAGCAAAAACGTTCTGATATCTTAACCACCCGTAATGCTTCATTGCCAGGCTCTTCAGGTATTGTAAATCCTTACGGATCTGATCCGCTGGTTCCATCAGAAAATATAGGGAAAGTAAACAGCAACGGCTTCGAAGCCACTTTAGGCTATAACCATAATGGTGAAAATTTTAAGTGGAATTTATCGGGTAACATTACCTACGCTAAAAATAAGGTAGTTTTTATTGATGAGGCCAGCGGTACCTTAGATTATCAGCGCCAAACCGGAAGAACACTAAATTCTTACCTCTTGTACAATAGCATCGGTATATTTAGAACACAACAGGAATTGGATGCTTATCCACACGTAAGTGGTGCTAAAATAGGCGACCTTAAATACTTAGATTATAATGGCGATGGCAAAATTACCGCCGATGATCAAACCAGATCAGACTATAGCAATACCCCTCAGATTACCTATGGTGTAAACTTCGGGGCCTCCTACAAGAATTTCGATGTATCATTCGTATTGTCGGGTCAGGGGCAGGTAAGCCAATATGTGTTGCCTGAAGCAGGAAGTGTAGGTAACTTTTACAGTAGCTGGGCCGATAACCGGTTTAGTGCATCAAACCCGAACGGCACTTATCCAAGAGTTACAGACCGTGCATCAAATGCCATCAGTGGCGGGCAGTTTACCAACACGTTTTGGTTAAACGATGCTTCTTTTTTAAGACTTAAAAACGTAGAAATTGCCTATAATTTAAAGGCGGCGTTTTTACAGAAAATAAATGTTTCAGGCTTAAGATTTTATGCCAGTGCATTTAACCTGCTCACCTTTTCAAAAGTTAAAGATTATGATCCCGAAGGAAACAGCGGCAGTGGCCAGTTTTATCCACAACAACGCATTATTAATCTGGGCGCTAATATTAAATTCTAAACATCATGAATACTAAATCAATACATAAAATATTATTAGGCCTGTCGTTCATCTCCTTAAGCATGGTGGGCTGTAAAAAAGATTTTTTAAATGTAGAACCCACAGATAGGATTTCTACCGCTACGATAGAAAGCGATACGTCGGTTCTGGAGGCTTATGTAACCAACCGCTATATTGCTACCCGCTTGCAGGATAAAGAAGGTGATGGTTCTGCACCAGGCTTTGGCAGGGGCTTCGAATACAGCATGTGGAGCTCTTACACTGACGAATCTGTTTACAATAACGACGATTTTACCTGGTTGATTCAAAGAGGACAGCTGGCTCCGGAAAATTTAGGTAGTGCGGGCGTATATTGGGGCAGGAGCTACAAAAGTATCAGAGAATGTAATTATGCGCTTAGTGTGCTTGCTAACATTGCAATGAGTCCATCGCATAAAAAACAATTGATCGCAGAACTCAAATTTGTAAGGGCTTTCCGTTACCAGGATTTAATCCGAAATTATGGTGGCGTAGTGTTAATGGGGGATAAAGTAACCAGCCTGACTGATAACCTACAAGACCCGGCTTTGTTTCAACGTGCAACAATAAAACAGAGTATTGATTATGCTGTGGCGCAACTGGATCAGGCTGCAGCAGATCTACCACTCGATAACAGCAATAGCTGGATGGCTGGCCGGGCTACTAAAGGTGCTGCATTAGCACTTAAATCCCGCTTGCTTTTATATGCCGCCAGTCCCTTGTACAACGCAGGTACATGGGAGGCAGCAGCAGCAGCGGCACAAGCTGTTATTGGCTTAAATAAATACAGTATTTATACCGGAGGTTATGAAAATCTGTTCCTGAATGATCAGAATAACGAAATCATCTTCGCCAGATTGTTTACCAAAAATGCCAATCATACTCACCTGGAAATTGCAAACGGGCCAAATGGTTATGGTGGCTGGGGAGGAAATCTTCCTATGCAGAACCTGGTAGATGATTACCAGATGGCCAACGGAAAACCCATTACCGACCCCACTTCTGGTTACGATGTAAACAATCCATATCAAGGCCGCGATCCACGTTTTGCAGCAACCATTTTGTACAACGGAGCAGCTTACCGCGAACGTAATGTAGAAACTTTTATTCCGGGCGGGAAAGACAGTAAAGATGGAATTGATAACTGGAATACAACTAAAACAGGTTATTACCTTAAAAAATTCATGAACAATGCTTATCCTCTACAAAATCCATGGGGAAATGCAGGTTTTCAGCCATGGATCTATTTTAGATATGCAGAAATATTGCTTAATTATGCAGAAGCAGCAAACGAAGCTTATGGACCAGAGGCTGTTCCTGCCGGAGCTACAATGTCGGCCAGACAAGCCATAAATATGGTACGTGCAAGACCTGGTGTAAATATGCCGGCATTAGCCGTCGGAATTACACAATCGCAAATGCGTGATGCCGTACGTTATGAGCGGAGAGTGGAACTCGCCTTTGAAGAACACCGTTTTTATGATGTAAGGAGATGGAAAATTGCAGATATAACCGAAAATAAACCTGCCGGCGGAATCATTATTACAAAAGTTGGTACAGGATTTACCTATACTTCTAAAATTGCCCTGGATGGACGTAAATTTGAAACCAAACATTATTGGTTGCCAATACCAAGGGCAGAAATTTTGGCCTCTGGAGGTAAATTACAGCAAAACCCAGGATATTAATCAGATAATTAACATCACATGATAAAGTATTATAAACAAATCAGTTCTTTTCTTACCTGTATTTCCTTGTTTTGCTATGGTAATGTTTTGGCACAAAAAACTGTAAAAATTGAAATTGATCCATCGGTTCAGTTTCAAACAATAGAAGGTTTCGGGGCATCTGATGCCTGGTCTTGTCAATTCGCCGGATTATGGCCTGATGAGAAAAGGGATAGAATGGCCGATTTGCTTTTTAGTACACAAGTAACCAAAACAGGCCAGCCCCTTGGTATTGGTTTAAACATGTGGCGTTTTAGCATTGGTGCAGGGAGCGCATCACAAGGTAAGGCAAGCGATATTGGCGACGAATGGCGTCGTCAGTACGCTTTTCTTCAACAGGATGGCAGTTACAACTGGAATGCCATGCCGGGGCAAACCTGGTTTCTGAAGGCGGCTAAAAAACGTGGCGTAAATCAATTTATTGGCTTTGTAAACAGTCCGCATGTGTTATTTACCAAAAACGGAAAAGCCTACTCAACTGATGGTAACTGTAACCTGGATTTTAATAAACTACCTGAGTTTTCAGCCGATCTTGTGGCAACAATAAAAGGATTAAAGAAAACAACAGGTATAACATTGGATTATGTGAGTCCTGCAAATGAACCGCAATGGAAATGGAATGAGCATAAACAGGAAGGTTGCCCGTACAATAATACCGAACTGGCCAAACTGTTTAAAGGCATTAATGAGGCTTTTGTGAAAAACCAGCTCAAAACAAAAATACAGATAGGTGAGGCTGGTCAGTTAGATTATTTATATGACAATGGTAATGAAGCAAAAGGAAATCAGGTTTTTCAGTTCTTTAATGCTGCATCACCCAATTATGTTGGTAATCTTTCCAATATTGACAATTCCATCTCAGGACATAGCTATTTTACAACCAGCCCGGAACAAAAATTCATTGATGTACGTAAAAAAACAGGCAATGCAGTAGCCAGTATAAAAGGTTTAAGGTATTGGATGTCTGAATATTGTGTGCTAGGTGATGATGTTCTAAAAGGCGAAAAACGAGACTTAGGCATGGTAACGGCTTTGTTTATTGCAAGGTTAATTCATCACGATCTGGTTCTGTCCAATGCTACATCATGGCAATGGTGGCTGGCAGTATCAACAGGCGATTATAAGGACGGACTGGTTTATATCGATCGAAATAAAACCGACGGCCAGGTGTATGATAGTAAAATGTTGTGGGCCTTAGGCAATTATAGCCGTTTTATAAAAGAGGGGAGTAAACGCCTTCAGGTTAAAATGGTAGATGAAAAAGCGGCCCCAATTTACGTGTCATCCTACCGGCAGGATAAAAAGATCGTAACCGTGGTGGTTAATACTACTGATAATGATGTGGATCTTGATCTGGAGGTTAAAGGACAGGTACAAAGCGTTGCTCAAACTTATGTTACTTCAGCTGAATATAGTCTGGCCCCCTATAAACAATATACAAACACCAAAAAAATTAATATTCTGCCTAAATCGATTACCACTGTAATTAGCGATTAATTTCTAACATCCTCATTAAATCCCATTTGATTTTAAGGCCGAAAGGCACTATTTAGATCGATATGGCCATGCTTTGTCTTAATTTTTACCTTAAAGATAACACACTATGAAACCTATTCTTAAAAATTTAATGCTTACAGTAATCCTGATTACTTGTTTCGCGGGCCTTAAAAGCCATGCCCAGTCTAAGCATACGTTTAAACTTGCAGACTCTGTTTTCCTGCTTGATAATAAACCTTTCCAGATTATTTCCGGTGAAATGCACTATCCCCGGATACCCAGGGAAGCCTGGAGAGATAGGATGAAAATGGCTAAAGCAATGGGGTTAAATACCATTGGTACCTATGTTTTCTGGAATGTACATGAGCCACAGAAAGATAAATATGATTTTTCAGGAAATAACGATATCGCAGAATTTGTGCGTATTGCCAAAGAAGAAGGTTTATGGGTGGTGCTCAGGCCAAGTCCATATGTATGTGCCGAATGGGAATTTGGGGGGTATCCGTTTTGGTTGCAAAACATTAAAGGTTTACAGGTTAGGAGTAAAGAGGCACAATACCTAAAAGAATATAAAGAATACCTTACCGAGGTGGGTAAACGCCTTGCACCATTGCAAATAAACCATGGTGGCAACATATTAATGGTTCAGGTAGAAAATGAATATGGTTCTTATGGGAACGATAAAGAATACCTGCAGATGAATACCCGGTTTTTTAAAGAAGCGGGTTTTGATGGGGTACTTTCTACTTGCGATCCGGTTCCGGCCTTAGAAGGCGGACATTTGGCCGGATTGCTTCCTGGCGTAAATGGTATCGATAATCCTGCTCAAATCAGAACACTCATCAAGAGATATAATAACGGTGTTGGGCCATATTTTGTACCGGAGTGGTACCCGGCCTGGTTCGATTGGTGGGGTACAAAACACCATCAGGTAGACCCTAAAACTTATGCCGATAAATTAGATACCGTACTTAAAGGAGGCATCTCCATCAATATGTACATGTTTCATGGCGGTACCACCCGGGGTTTTATGAATGGGGCAAACTATAACGATTCTACCGCTTACGAACCACAGATTAGTAGTTATGATTATGATGCACCCTTAGATGAAGCCGGGAATGCAACCCCTAAATTTATGCTTTTTCGCGAAACCATAAAAAAGAATCTGCCGGCTAACCAAACGCTGCCCGATGTTCCCAAACCTAAGCCTGCAATTACATTACCTTCAATAACCCTTACCAAAACGATAGATATATTTAGTTTGATCGGAAAACCGCAACTAAGCGAAAATCCATTAACCTTCGAAGCCCTGAACCAGCCATATGGCTTCGTGCTGTACAGCAGTACGATAAAGGGTGGACGTAAAGGCGTAATCAAAATCAACGAATTGCGCGATTATGGTTTGGTATTTATCAATAAAAAAAGGGTAGGTGTTTTAGACAGAAGGCTTAATCAGGATAGTGTAGTGGTCGATCTTCCTGCAGGGATGGTACAATTAGATATTCTTGTCGAAAATATGGGCAGGGTTAATTTTGGACCTTATTTATTGAAAAATAATAAGGGCATCACCAAAAATGTAACTTTTAATAACACGGTGATTAAATCATGGAAAATGTACAGGCTGCCATTTGATCAGGTAGATGTCCAAAAGAAACCAGCTGGAGTGGCCAGGCCAACGGGACCTGTGCTTAAGTCCGCCTCATTTAATTTAACGAAAGTTGCCGATACCTACTTAGATATGCGCCAATGGGGTAAAGGATTGGTTTGGGTAAATGGACATAATCTGGGTAAATATTGGGCAATTGGTCCACAACAAACACTTTATCTGCCCGCAGAATGGCTGAAAAAGGGGAAAAACGAAGTGGTTGTTTTCGAATTACTAAAAGCAAATCAAAATAAATTAATCAGTTTACCTAAACCTATTTTAAATGAATTAAAAAACTAAAGAAACAACCTCAACCATTTTCTGATTAACGCCTCACTAACCAAATATTAAATTAAAAAACCTATGAAAACTAAAAAGTCAATCGTAATGTTAGCCTTTATGTTAAGCGCATGCTTAATGGCCTGTAAAAAAAAGGAATCAATTACCGAAACTCAACCCGAAATTGAAAAAACAGCAGCCTCAAATGCTCAACAGGCAAGTGTAGAATCTGTTGGAGCTGCAGGGATTTCGGGGGTAAACTGGGCCGATGGCCGCGACAATTTTGTGGACGGATGGGTAATACCATCAGGGTTAACCGCCAGTGATAATTATACCACGGTATCGGCAAAGGCAAACTCCATACTGACGGCTTTCCAAACCAATATGCCCGGAGTGAACACGGTTCGTTTACCAATTAACCCCTCTAGTGTGGCAGATGCATGGTGGGGCGCTTATACCGGAGCTATAGACCGCGCAATAAGTAAAAACATGAAAGTAATTTTAGCTTATTGGGAGGGTGCATCTTCACGCAACGGCACTATTGATAATACCACCCAGTTTTGGGCCATGTGGCAAACTGTGGTTAATAAATATGGAAGTAACGCCAATGTATATTTCGAACCTATGAATGAGCCACATGGTTATACATTGGCTCAATTAACCACGATTTATGCTGAATGGCTTTCCCGTTACCCTAATGTAAGTAGAGGACGGATTCTTTTGGGCGGTACCGGTTATTCTGAAAATGTAACCGCTATCGGAGCCGATAGCCGTTTTTCGAGCTGCTTGTTATCCCTGCATAATTATGCATTTTGGGCGACCAGAACACAGGCGGGCTGGGAAACCGATTGGCGAAGCCGTTTTGGTAATTATGCAAGCCGCACTGTTGTGACCGAATATGGTGCTGCGATGACCACGGGTAAAAATTACACCGGTTCAGTTGGTAGCGATAATGAGATTGCTTACATTGTTGGCTCTACTAATGTATTTAGAAATAGTAAAGTGGCAAGTGTCTATTGGCCAGGGCTTAGAGACAACGATAGCTATAGTATTCAGACCCGTGGTGGAAGCGGAACAAATATTACTTTAACAACCACCAATCAATCTGGTTTAACCCGTATCAGGTATGGATGGGGTTTATAATCATATTTAAGGAAAAGAGTTGTGTCATAAATATAGATTTGTCACCCTGAGTTTCCCGATTCTTCGGGAAGTTCAACATGACAGCATCTGAGGTGAATTCACCTTTATGACACATCTCTTTTGCTTGATCACGATAAACATACCTAGTTACCAGAAATCTCATCTGGAAATGGTACTGTTTTTCCGGTCGTTTTTTCTACAGGCATTTGTGCGCCACGTTCTTTTAAGGTTTTACCTAAAAGCATGGCCAGTTTTTTGGTTTCAGCAGGATGGCTTGCTGAAAGATTATGTTGCTCACCAATATCTTTGCTTAAATCGTAGAGTTCTAATTTTTGTGTACGCATCTGGTAAATCAATTTCCAGTTGCCATAGCGAATGGCGCTGTAATAATTTATTCCAAGCAGCGCTTCATCTTTAACTGTTGTCCATTTGTTCGGGGAATGAAAAATTAAGGACCTGTCCTGAAGTTTTACTTCTGGATTTTTGAGTATAGGAAACAGGCTTAATCCATCTAGTTTTTGGATAATTTTTAGGGTTTTAATTCCTGCTATTTCTAATATGGTTGGAAAAAAGTCATCAATAATTACCGGATTTCGATTAATGGAGTGGGCCGGAACCACACCTGGCCATTTTACAATCATCGGCTCGCGTACACCACCTTCATAAACTGAACCTTTTCCCGATTTAAACGGATAATTGTGTGTGTTTGCAGGGCCTCCTCTTAAATGAGCATCTAAACCGCCATTATCGCTCATGAAAATAATCATGGTATTTTTATCTGCACCTTTAGCCTTCAGGAAATCCATAATATCGCCCAAACTTTTATCCATTCCTTCTACCAAACTGGCATATTTGGCTTCCGTACTGTCTAAACCTGCATCGTAATATTTTTGCACAAATCTTTTATCGGCCATAATCGGCGTATGAACGGCATAATGGGCCATATTGAGATAAAAAGGTTCTTTTCTGGCGATTGGAATGGCGAGCGCTTTTTTTGCCTCAAGTGTTAGCGCTTCTGTTAAAAAGGTTTCAGAATGATAATACTGTTCTAAATCAGGCACTGCCTGCGCCTGCGCTTTGCCAGGCATGTTGCCATAACGTTGCTCAGGAAGATAACTTTGTGGATGGCCTGCTGCGTGCCCGGCAATGTTAACCATAAAACCCAGATTATAAGGATTGGCGCCAGGTGTTCCCATCGAGCCCCAATGTGCTTTTCCCACATGTATGGTATAATAACCAGCATCCCTCAGCAATTTTGGAAAAGGCGTAGCTTTTACTGATTTTTCTATATCCGAATCCGGACTAAAACCATTAATATTCCAATTTAGTGGTGAGAATTGTTCATCTTTTTCTTCAGAGTTAGTGTTTTTTTGAGGCGAAGTCCAGTTGGTAACATGGGTACGGGTGGCATTCATACCCGTCATTAAGCTTACCCTGGTAGGTGTACAGACGGGTTGGGCATAAGCATTAACAAATTTCATCCCTTCTTTTGCCATTCGCTCCATATTGGGTGTATGGTAACGTTTGTTTAATGGCATAATACTGTCGCAAAAGGGTAACGAAGTATCCATGATTCCCATATCATCCAACAAAAAAACTATAATATTTGGACGTGCCTGTATCGTTTTTTTTTGAGCGAAGGTAAAAAGGCTAAAATTTAATAAGGTAATGATGAATGCAAATTTTTTCATGGATGATGTATTTAGCTGGATCTACTATAAAAATAATTGTTTTTAGTCGATTAACATTTCAAATTGTTTGCGCAAACGTTTGCTGCAGGTAGTCGTTTATAGCAGTCTGAAATAATAATTGGATCTTAATGAAGAACAGGACTTAACTTATTTGTCGTTTTTCCCGAAAAAGGAGATGAGAGGAAAGAAAAAAGATATTTTTTTTATGATGCTTAACCTGATGAATCCTAAATATTTAACTGTTATTTGTTTAGTAAATGTTAAGTTTTTATTAAATAGATTGATTTTGTTCTTTGCAGGAATGAATTTAATTTCTAACTTCGCAGCCTCGAAAGGGACAAAATGATTCCGTAGCTCAGCTGGTAGAGCATTACACTTTTAATGTAGTGGTCCTGGGTTCGAATCCCAGCGGGATCACAGAAAGCCTCACAGAAATGTGGGGCTTTTTTGTTTTATTCCCGCTGGGATTCGAACAGAAGTGCCGGCCTGGGTTCGATTTATAAAAGGCTCAAGGCCGAGTTCGGGATTTGCAGGGCTGAGCCAATCCCGGCGGGATCGCGAAAAGCTTCACTGAAATGTGAGTTTTTTTTGTTGGCACATATTTTAAGAATGTAAGCTGATTAAAGCCCAAATAATAAAGGCATTTGAATGTACGAGCTTAGCGTAATCTTTTTTGATTTCGTAGGGTATTTATGCTTCGGAATAAAAGTCTTCCAGGTAATTTATATGGTAGTTTGAAGTTGTCTTGAAAATCTTGATCTTTTTTTTTGACTATGAATATTTATGCTAAATTTGTAAGGTATGAAATTTTATTAATCAATTAACTCTCTCAACAATGTTTTTTCTACACTGAACCCATCCCACACTTATTCGGCTTTCTGCCTTTCAGTGTTATAATCTATTTACATTTATTTAGGTAGTTATTTCGTATTCATTATCGCAAATGAATATAGATTGCTGCATATGAATATTTATGCTAAATTTGTAAGGTATGAAATTTTATTAATCAATTAACTCTCTCAACAATGTTTTTTCTACACTGAACCCATCCCACACTTATTCGGCTTTCTGCCTTTCAGTGTTATAATCTATTTACATTTATTTAGGTAGTTATTTCGTATTCATTATCGCAAATGAATATAGATTGCTGCATCTTAACCAAACAAAAACGCCCTTTATGTGTCTAAATAAACGCCTAATATTCAATTTAAAACTGTTGGAAATAGCAATTAGAAATCAATTGCTTTCCATTTGGGAAAACTTTGGCTTATTTAAAATTTCTCTGCTATTTTTTTTGTTGGTAATATCGTTTGGATCATACGCACAAAAACCAAATATTAGTTATACAAGCCCGCAAACGGTTTTTCTTGAAAAAGAAATAACGCCCATTAGTGTTACAAATACTGGTGGAGCTGTTCCTGCCAGAATATACCCTCAAGTTCATCAACTTTTTGCATCAAACCCAACGTTTATTAGTCATTTTATAAAAGCATCGTCAGGGGATCTTTACGGCATTCAGTATGCTTCAATAGTCCGTGTAAAACCAGATGGGACTTCTTCAGTATTAGCCGGAACAACAACTTACGGTTATGCCGATGGAGTAGGTACATCAGCACTCTTTGGTACGATGCGCGATATTATAAAAGATAATGCTGGAAATTTGTATGTAGCTGAAAATAATAGCCGGGATGAAACAAATGGGAGGATAAGAAAAATAACGCCAGATGGTGTAGTTTCGACTTATGCGCAAGGGCTGATTAGTCCAAATGCACTTGCTATGGATGCGAATGGTGTAATCTATGTTGCAGAAGCAACGGGTAGGATAATGAAAGTTGCTACGGATGGTACGGTGTCATTTCTTGCAGGCCAGTCTAGAGTTACAGGAAAGGCTAATGGTACAGGAGCTGCGGCATCATTTTATAATGTGGTTGCTATAGCGGTAGCCAGTGACGGTAATATATATGCATTAGAATCGGGCAATAGTTTGATTAGAAAAATTACACAGGCCGGTGTTGTAACAACCTTTGCAGGCTCGAACTTTGGTAGTGTGGATGGTAACGGGGCGTCTGCTTCTTTTTGGGCTCCACTAATGATGCAAATGGATTCGAAAGGTAATTTGATTGTTGCCGATGGAAATTCTATGTTTCGCCGTGTAAGCCCTTCTGCAGATGTGGTTACTATTGGAGGGCCGGTATATTATGATCCAACTGGACAACCGAAAAGTCAGACTTATTATAATAACTTCATATTAGATGAGGATGATAATATCGTGTATCTGGCAGCAGGTCTTTACAAGGTCTTAACAACGGGCTTTACCATTAGCCCCGCGCTACCAATCGGGCTCTCATTGGGCACCAATGGTGCTATAACTGGTACACCAAAGGCACTTTCTGCTGCCACTAACTACAAAATTTCTGCATCAAACGAACTCGGAATAAGTACTTATAATTTAAATCTGACAGTAGCGGTTTCTACAGAACCACCCATAATTGCTTCGTTTTCACCCACATCTGCCTACACAGGGCAAGGTATAACCATTACTGGAAGTTATTTTACAGGCACAACTGCTGTAACCATAGGTGGAAAACCTGCCTCAAGTTTTTCTTTAGCATCGCCAACCAGCCTTTATGCAAATGTTGCTGCTGGTAGCTCAATATCTGGAGATGTTACTGTAACTAATCCGTACGGAACAGCGAGTTTATCAGGGTTTACCTTTATACCTCCGCCTACTATTACAGCTATTTCTTCCTCCAGTGGGGCTGCCGGTAGCGTTATAACGATTACTGGTGCAAATTTTAGCGGAGTATCTCAGGTTAATTTTGGTGGATATTATGCTTCGTTTACAATCGTTTCGCCAACCCAGATAAACGCAGTAGTTGGTAGTAGTGGGGGCACCGGGTCTGTGTCTGTTTACGCACCTGGTGGAACAGCGAGTTTTCCTGGCTTTACCTATATTCCGGCCCCAAATATTAATTCCATATCTCCCTATACTGGCGGCACCGGGGATAATATAACTATAACAGGTAGTAATTTTAGTAACGCAACAAATGTAAGTTTTGGAAACATTGCTGCAAGTTCGTTTACAGTGGTTTCACCAACAATCATCAAAGCTGTAATTGCTGCTGGATCAGGTAATGGCATTACTATAACTACACCAGGAGGAAAAACAACCTATAGTAATTTTACTTATATTTTGCCTCCAGCTATTACTCAGGTATACCCGCTTAAAGGTGGATTAAATAGCACAATTACAATTATTGGATCTAATTTAAGTAATTCACAAGTAAGTATAGGCGGGGTACCTGCCCGCATAGGTTATAGTAGCAGTAGCCAGATTTTTGCTTACGTTGGTAGTGGCGCATCATCAGGGGATATAACCGTTACAAACACCTATGGAACGACATCCATGCCTGGATTTATCTGGGTACCGGCCCCAACAGTTACCACTTTTACACCAATAACTGCCGCTAGTGGAGATGTTATTACAATTAACGGTACAGATTTAACAGAAGTAGCTGCAGTTACAATTGGTGGTGTAAATTCGCTATTTACCGTTTTATCACCTACTTCGATACAAGCAACTGTTGGTGCTGGGGCAAGTGGTTCTATTGGTGTTAGTTCACCGGGTGGTTCTGCATTTTTACCTGGCTTTAGTTATTTAGGGCCAGCTATTACTTCGTTTACACCAGCAAACACGGGTACTGGCCAAACTGTTGTTATTACCGGGAATAACTTTACAAATGTTTCCGATATTTATTTTGGTGGTGTTCCAGCTGCTTCGTTTGTGGTCAATTCGTCAACTCAAATTACTGCTGTTGTTGGTTTGGGAAAATCAGGAAGTGTGACGGTTGTAACGCCTTTGGGACGGATTTCTGCACCTGGCTTTACCCATCCAGGTCCATCCATCTTTTCTTTTAACCCACAGTATGCAGGTACATTATCATCATCACAGGTAATTATTACTGGTGCAAATTTTACAAATGCTACCGCTGTGAGCTTTGGAGGAGTACCAGCCACATCATTTACGGTATTATCGCCAACTTCGATAAGTGCTATGCCTGCTGCATCTTCATCGGGCGATGTTGTGGTTGTAACGCCACTCGGTCAGGATTCTCGGTCAGGCTTTGTGTGGGCTCAGCCACCAACAATTACAACATTTTCCCCTGCAGCACAAAAAAGCGGTGGGCAGGTAACCATTACCGGAACGAATTTTATTGGTGTCACCGGAGTTAAAGTTGGGGGTGTTTCAGTTTTATATTCTACAGTTTCGCCTACTTCCATTGTCGTTTACATTAATAATACCGTTGTAAGCGGTAGTATCAGTGTGAGTACGGTTGGCGGTAGCGCTTCAATAGATGGATTTATTTATAATTCGCCAGTTATTCAGAACATTAGCCCCCTGGTAGCTGCTGCAGGGCAAACAGTTACCATTACTGGTAATAATTTTGAGGGCATACAATCAGTTAGCTTTGGAGGCGTTAGCGCAGCATCTTTTACTATAGTTTCGCCTACTACTATAACTGCTACAGTTGGTACCGGTAACAGTGGCAATGTAAATATTAATGGAACTGATGGATCTTCAAGTATAGCTGGTTTTATCTTCCTACCCCCTCCGGCAATATATTCATTTACCCCTACTTCAGGCGGTTCCGGAACGTCTGTGTCTATCAATGGCGCAAACCTTCTTACGGCATCTGCAGTAACAATAGGTGGTACTGCAGCAACAATTGTCAGTGTAAGCAATAATGTGGTGTTGGTAACCATAAATTCTGGTGCAAGTGGCAAAATTTCTGTAACAACCAATGCAGGTACCACACAAGTTGATGGTTTTAGCTGGTATGCTCGGCCAAACATTACCAGCGTAAGCCCGTTAACTGCCAATGGACAAACTCCAGTTACTATAAACGGGAGTGATTTTATGGGAATAACGCAGGTTAAATTTGGTTCATCTGCTGTTACATTTACAGTGGTGTCGCCAACTCAAATTAAAGTATTGCCTACAAATGCCTCAAGTGGTACCATTACAGTAACAAACCCGGGGGGAACAGCTTCTTTTGATGGTTTCGTTTTTTTACCTGCTCCTGTAATCACTTCATTTACAAAAACTGGTGAAGGCGCTACAGCAGAAGTTAAAATCATCGGGGCTAATTTTACCAATGTTACCAGTGTAAAATTTGGCAGTGTGGAAGCAAGTTCATTTATCGTAAATTCGTCAACCAGTATCCAAGCTGTACCAGGTTTGGGTGAAACCGGATCAATTACCGTTACGGGTGATGGTGGATCCGGAGCAATAGCCGGATTTTTATACAGTAGTCCGCCAGTGGTACTTTCATTTTCACAAGCATCTGGACCAGTTGGAACGACATTAGGTATAACGGGAGATAACTTTAATACCGTACCTGAAAAAAACGTGGTTTATTTTGGCCCGGTTAGAGCTCAGGTTACCCATGCAAGCAAAACAAAGTTAGATGTAGTGGTACCTGCCGGAGCAACTAATTTAGTTACAGTAACCAATATAGACAAGGGACTAACCGGATATTCAAACTTGCCATTTTTAGTTACCACTACAGCAACCTTTTCAGGCTATTCGAACAAGCAGGATATAAATTTCGACTCAGCAGTTTCTTCAATAGCTATCAAAGATTTTGATGGAGATGGTACTCCTGATTTTTTGGTCGCCAAAAACGACTCGCTGTATGTTCTTTTACATGGTAATGATAAAGTATTATCCAGATCATCCTTCACGCAAAAAGTTAATTTAATAAGTGGCAAACAAGTGATAAATATGGTGGTAGATGATGTAGACGGAGATGGAAAACCTGATATTTTATTTGGTACAGGGCTGAGTATTGTCTTTCTACGTAATACATCAACTGGGGCTAATGTATCTTTTAGCACAACGGCATTTGAGTCATTAAATAGTTCATACTCAGGGATGTCTCTTAGAGATATTGATATGGATGGCAGACCAGATTTATTTTTAGGTGAAGATGGAACTTATTATCTTAATACTTCAAAAGGATCCACGGTATCTTTTGGAACAGCAGGTTACTTTCAAAATATCCCCTCAAGTAGCAATGTTTCATTTACCTTAACCGACATTGATGGTGATAATAGGCCCGATCCTATATATGGAAGTTCTTATGATGGATTTACAATATTTAAAAATAATACAGTGCCAGGAAGTTTAAATCCTCAGCTGTATCCAACTACATATATCCGGCACTCGAGTTATTATTCTTCAACTTTAATGTCTGCCGATTTTGATGGAGATAGTAAGGTAGATGTGTTTGAAAATGATTACGGCTATAACAGCGGCAGTGTATTTCTGGTTTCAAGAAATAAGGGAACAAAAGGTACAATTAATACCGAATCACTCGAAACACCTGCCGTATTTTCGAATACGGGTCTATCATTTCGAAATAGTTTGGCCGATATTGATGGAGACGGCAAGTTAGACGTAATTGGGCTGGTAAGTCGTGTTATTAGCTATTCGCGTAATTTATCAGGTGCTGGTAATATTTTGTTTGCATCGCCTGCTCAGTTGATTACGAGTACTAACGATAATGTTAATAATTATAGCATATGTGATATGGATGGCGATGGAAGGAATGATATTATAGTTTTAGACCCTTTAAATACCAAAATAACAATTTATAATAATGGCACTATACCTACACCGCAAATAACCTCCGTATCTCCTCTTATTGCAGCAAAAGACTCAACTGTTTACATTGGAGGTAAATATTTTGACCAAACATCGGTTGTGAAATTTGGTGCTAAGACTGCAAAATCATTTAGGATAGTTTCTCCTCAAACTATTATAGCAATTGTTGGTGAGGGTGAGAGTGGTAGCATTACTGTTCAAACTCCGAATGGTCAGGATTCGTTTCCTGGTTTCATTTTTGTAAGCCCTCCGATTATTACATCTGTAGTAGCTGCAATAGATGGTACAGGCCAATTATTAATATCCGGTAGTAACTTTACCAAAACCACAAATGTTTCTATAGCAGGTGTGCCTGCATTGTCGTTTATGATTAAGTCTGATACACAGATTACTGCAACCTTTTTAGGAATAAGTGGAACGTTATCGGTAACTAATATAGCAGGTACTTCAACCTTTACTGATCAGGTTACCGTTGTGCCCAAACCAACCATCACAGCTTCAGGGCCACTTACATTTTATCCGGGAGGTAATGTATTGTTAACGGCCAATTCGGAAGCCGGCTATACGTACCAGTGGTTGAAGGATGGGGTTAACATTGTAGGGGCAAATTCAGGTACTTATACAGCTAGTCAAAGCGGGGAATACAGCGTTATTGTAAGCCTGAATGGAGTAAGTAGGGCATCAGCTGCTACTGTAATTACCTCAATATTTGCATTGCCTGCTTCTAACTTTACGTTAACGACTAATAGTGCTACTTGTCACGGATCGGCAAACGGTATCATTACGATTAACGCTGCGCAGCGTTTGAATTATACTGCAACAATAACCGGAGGAGGTTTAAATGCTGCCTATCCGTTTACCAGCACAACCAGTATTGACAACCTGGCATCGGGCACTTATAATGTTTGCTTTACCATTGCCGGCCAAAGCAATTATCAGCAGTGTTTTAATGTTGTAATCACCGAACCTAAAAGTTTGGCTGTATATGCCGCTGTTAATAATGCTGCTCAAAGCTTAAACCTTACCCTGGATGGTAGTAGTACCTATTATGTTACTCTGAATGGGGTAACCACTACAACTACAGCAGGTAATATCACACTTAGCCTGAGAAATGGTGTAAACGATGTAACCGTTGCTACAGATAAATCTTGCCAGGGCATTTATCAAAAACGTTTCGACCTGTCAACCGGGATTCTGGCCTATCCCAATCCATTTACCTCAACATTAAACGTAAATCTGGGCAGCACAGAAATTCCTTTCGTAACCATTGAATTATTTAAAATTACTGGTGGAAAGGTTTATAGCAAACAATTTACCAATACTTCTGGCACGGTGCCGATCGAAGCTCAGCATCTTACTCCTGGTGTTTATCTGCTTAAAGTGAAGACCGGCCCAAGTGAAAAAACGCTTAAAGTTGTGAAATTATGAGAAAGTACATCGCCATCATATTAATAACAGTTGCCTTATTTACAAGTTGCAGCAAAAAAGACAATGCTGAGATTACACCTGATCCTCAACCTGCAGTACTTACCTATCCTGCGCAAAATTCAGTATGTACATCTGGAACTATTATATCAAATACACAGAGTACCATAACGTTCACCTGGAACAGCGCAAATAATACTGATAATTATGAGATCAGCATTAAAAATCTGCTGACAAATGCTATTATTACATTAAATGCTTCTTCCAATCACTTATCGGTAAACCTTGATCGGGATATGCCTTATTCCTGGTATGTTTTGTCAAAATCTATTTCATCATCAACAACGGCTAAGAGTGAAGTGTGGAAGTTTTACAATGCAGGTACAGGTACTATATCTCACCCTCCCTTTCCTGCCGACAAGCTTTCTAACGTTTTCGGGCAAGGCACTGCATCCGGTACGGTTAACCTAAGCTGGACAGCAAGCGATCCGGATAATGATATTTCGGGCTACGATGTTTATTTTGGTACAAGCAGTACAGCCCCATCCTACAAAACGGATATCACAGATAAATTTCTGAACGGTATAGCGATAACTTCAGGTACAACTTACTATTGGAAGGTCGTCACTAAAGATGTGGCAGGCAATACCTCAGATTCTGGAATTTTCCAGTTTAAGGCAAATTAATATACATTGCACAAATAAATACTTCTGTAATGACTTTAAAGTCTGCACCAAATGGTTAGATGTTTATAATAATATATGAGCCTATGTGTGATAAACATCCTGTAATTGCAGCACCACGAAAAGTCTCTTAGAAATCTGAGGCTTTTTTATTTTAAAACATTTCTGCTTATTTAATAATAACCTGCCATATCTGTTCTTTTCATCATTATATTTCAATCTGGCCTTAAATTATTCGTAACTTTCTAAAACTGAAAAATTAGAGGCTTACCGATTATGGAGCAATATCCAAAAGTTTACTTATATCGACGGATTGTTCAGGCAAAACTTTTCATCGATAAAAATTATGCTGAAAAAATAGACCTGAGTTACATTTCTGATGAAGCCTGTTTTTCTAAATTTCATTTTACGCGTCTTTTTAAATCCATCTACGCTAAAACACCACATCAATACTTAACCTGGGTAAGAATTGAAAAAGCACAGCTGTTATTGCGCGAAGACAAAAGTGTTTCCGAAACCTGTTTTTTAGTGGGATTTGATAGCTTAACCTCTTTTAGCGGACTTTTCAAACGCAATGTCGGCATGTCGCCTTCAAGTTATCAGTTACAAATGCAGCAATTAAAGTTAGCCATCAAAAAATCGCCTGTTTCTTTCGTGCCAGGTTGTTTTGCCTTACAGCATGGCTGGCTGGAAAAATAGCAATTATGGAGAAGTGAATGTTTAAATCATTACTGAAATTTGGTTCAACATTGATCACATAAAACGAAGAACCATGATTACCAAAATGACCATCACCAACATTCACGTCCTGAATCAGGATAGTGCTTATGATTTTTACGTAAACAAACTGGGTTTTAAACTGGTAGATGATATCCCGATGGGGCCCGAAAGCCGCTGGTTAACGGTGTCGCCACCAGAGCAGCCCGATCTGCAGCTGGTATTGTTTCCTGTTACCGTGAGTAAAATGTTTCCAAAGGATGTAGCAGAAACCCTGATAGGACTGATCAAAAAAGGGATTTTCGGTTGCGGTGTGCTTACCTGCAACGATATTTTTGCAACCTACGAAGAGTTAAAAGCCAAAGGAGTTGAATTCATAAAAGCACCAACCAAAGAGTTTTATGGAACTGAAGCTTTGTTTAAAGATGATTCGGGAAACTATTTTTCATTACAACCATTAAACAATTTTGGTAATGAAAACAGTATTTGAGGCATCAACTAGAAGTGAATTAATCGATAGGGTTAATTCACTAACCGAAAAGAGCAACCGGCTTTGGGGTAAAATGGACGTTTGTCAAATGGCAAAACATTGTACCATCTGGTTCGAATGGGTGTTAGGTAAAGATAAACCCGTTTATAAAGTCGATTTTTTAGGTAAAATATTCGGCCGGATGGCACTTAAAAGCAATATCAAAGATGATAAACCGATAGGTAAAAATATGCCTGCAGGGAAATTTGCGGTTAAAGAAAAGGGTGGAAATTTAAAAATGCAGCAAACGATTCTGATCAAACGTATCGAAGAATTTGAAAACTATGATAACCCCGATTTTGTCCACGATTTTTTCGGTCAAATGACTAAAGAACAAATCGGTGTTTTTTCTTATAAACATGCCGATCATCATTTAAGGCAGTTTGGTGTTTAATCTTAAATCCTGACATTTTAAACAAAGTAAGATTGGCGTTTTGAACAAAGCCAGGCCTGTTATTGTCCATTATTTTTGTTGTGAAATAAAACAATAGAAAAAATGGAAAGTAACCATAATTACAACGGGGCATTACAGCAGCCAATAGGCTCAGGGTTTAATGCAACATCTACCAATACTGATGTGATCGCTGGCGTTAACCTTAAAGGGAAAACAGCCATCATCACTGGCGGTTATGCTGGCATAGGTTTAGAAACGACAAAAACATTTGTACAGGCCGGAGCTAAGGTAATAGTACCTGCACGCGACATTGAAAAAGCGAAGCGGAATCTAAATGGTTTAGCGAATGTAGAAGTAGAGGGTATGGATTTAATGGATTTTCATTCCATTAATGCCTTTGCCGAAAAATTTTTATCGAGCGGACAGCCGCTCGATTTTTTGATTAATAACGCGGGTATTATGTGGGTGCCACTGCGTAGAGATGCAAGAGGTTACGAATCGCAACTGGCTACCAACCATTTGGGGCATTTTCAACTTACAGCCAAATTATGGCCGGCATTAAAAAAAGCCGATAGGGCCAGAGTGGTAAATGTTTCTTCATATGGTCACCAGATTGCGCCTTTCGACTTTGAGGATCCTAACTTTGAACATCGGCCATATGAAACTTTACTGGGTTACGGGCAATCGAAAACCGCCAATAATCTTTTTGCTGTTGAACTCGATGCACGAGGGGCCAAATCGGGCATCAGGGCTTATGCTGTACATCCCGGCTCGGTTAACCATACCGATTTAGGTAGAGAAGCACCTATGGAACTTTACCAACAGATGGGTACACACGATGCTGATGGCAATATTTTTCCGGAGGTAGAAAAGAAACTGAAACAACTAGCACAAGGTGCGGCCACAACGGTTTGGTGCGCCACAAGCCCGTTACTTAATGAAATTGGAGGTGTATATTGCGAAGATGCCGACGTAGCCGAAGTTGATTTAGGTAATATTGAGCACCTGATGTCTGAACCATCAACCTTGCATGGCGTAAGGCCTTATGCCGTTAATGAAATAAATGCAAAAAGGTTATGGGATTTAAGTGAGCAAATGCTTGGTATAACATTCCGTGCCGATTAATTAAAATCAATTATTTGTATTTTAGCCATAATGGAGTTTCAAACAAAATATATCACTTCAGAGATTAAACTCTCTTGTTATGAAGACAAGCTGTTTAAAACTGAAGTGGTTTTCGATAACCATATGCTGATCTGGTTTATCTCTGGAGAGACTAAAATTATCGAGGCCAATAAGGAACATGTATTTAATGCAGGAGATATTTTTTTGATCCCCAGAAATCAATTGGCTACCATCATCAATTATCCTAAAGACGGGCAGCCGCATAAAACGGTGGTGATGCATTTATCGGCGAAACGGTTAAGAGAATTTTACGCAAATATTGAGGTGAAGCATAAAGTACAGGTGTCGCAGCAAATACTGAGTTTTAGCCATCATCCCTTATTAAAAAGCTGCATGGCATCCTTAATTCCTTATTTTGATCTTCAGGAGAACTTTCCGGAACATATCGCTGCATTAAAAATAAATGAAGCCATTAATATTCTGCGTTTTATTGATCCTGAAATCGATAATGTGCTTTCTGATTTTCGGGAGCCCGGAAAAATTGATCTGGTCGATTTTATGGAAAAAAACTACATGTTCAATATGCCGCTTGAGAAATTTGGATACCTTATGGGCCGCAGTTTATCTACTTTTAACCGCGATTTTAGAAAAGCATTTAACCGCGCCCCACAAAAATGGCTTACCCAAAAAAGACTGGAGCTGGCCCATTATCAACTTGCAGAAAAGCATAAAAAACCTGTAGAAGTATACCTCGAATCGGGTTTTGAAGATTTGTCGCATTTCTCTTTCGCCTTTAAAAAAGAATTTGGATATGCGCCTTCTACATTAATAAAATAAAATCATCAGGTAGCAGGAAAGTGTTGCCTGATGGTTTTATATGATCATTTCCTTATTGTACCGGTTTCTATATTCCAGCGGAGATATGCCTGTAATTTTCCGAAATACCTCTCTAAAAGCCTTTACATCTGTATAACCAACCTCATACATCACTTCGTTAACCGTTTTTCTGCTTGTTTCCAGTGCTTTTTTAGCTGATTCTATTTTAGCGCGTTGTAAATATTCTATGGGCGTATTTCCGGTTGCTTTGATGAATCTTCTGTCAAAATTTCTCCTGCCTACCGCAAATTTTGTCGATAAATCCTCTATAGATATTTTTTGCTGCAGGTGGTTTTCGATATAACATTGTGCTTCTTTTACCATTTCATCGCCATGCAACTTTTGTCCCTTAAAAATAATAAAGGTAGATTGACTTTGCCTGTCCATTTCAATTTGAAAAACCTTTGAACAAAAAATGGCCGTTTGCCGGTCGAAGTATTTTTCTACCAGGTATAAGATTAGATTTAAAAAAGAATAGGCACCCCCGTTGGTGTAAATGCCATTTTCATCGGTAATCAGTTTATCGGTCTGTAAATTTATCTTAGGGAACATTTTGCTGAAATGATCAGCCACAATCCAGTGTGTAGAACAGGTTTTGCCATCTAGTAAACCAGTTGATGCCAATAAGTACGCGCCAGTGCAAACACTCGCTATTTCGGCACCGTTTTTATACTGCGCGGCAATCCACCCAATCAGTTCCTGGTTCCCTTCCATTGCCTGTTGGTAGTTGTGGTTTAAAGAGGGAATAATCACCAGGTCGGTTTTGGTGATAGATGAAATATGCCTGTGTGGTTTCACCGAAAACAAACCATCATAAAAATCGACTTCTTTTGAAATACCTGCCAGCTCAATTTTGAATAACTGAGTTTTGCCGCTTTCCTGCCAATAGGCATTAGCCCTGCTCAGTATTTTGTACGAACCAACAATACTGCTTAAGTTGTTTGGCCCGTCGGGTACAAGAATGGTAATGTGTTTCATCTTAATGGTTTTACATGATCTAGGTTTAGCATTGTCTTGCTAATTTGCTGTAGTAAAGATAAAGTTTAAAGTTGTCCAAATCAACCCGCTACAATGTCTATTTTGCACCCTGCTCGCAACACCAATTGCTGCTAACTTTGTTTTATTCTAATCAATCTTAAATTAAACAACAGCAGAACCATGGAAAATCAAGATTTTACAGCCACCATTTTGGTCGATCAAAGTCCGAATGAAGTTTTTAACGCAATCACCAACATTAAAGGATGGTGGTCGGAAGCCATTGAAGGAGATACCCATATCATTAACGCCGAATCTGTTTATCATTACAGGGATATTCACTATTGTAAAATGAAGCTGGTAGAACTGGTTCCAGATCAAAAAGTAGTTTGGTTGATATTGGACAACTATTTTAAGTTTACGGCCGATAAAAGCGAGTGGATTGGTACAAAACTGGTTTTTGATATTACTAAAAAGGGAGAACAAACCCTTTTAACTTTTACACACGAGGGATTGGTACCTCAGTACGAATGTTATGAAATTTGCAGGGAGGCCTGGACTAACTATATTAAAGAAAGTTTGTATAAACTAATTACCACCGGAAAGGGGCAGCCAAACCCTAAAGAAGATGATGGTTTTAATACCGAGCTGGCAAAAAAATGGAAAATTGAAGCCTGATCCTCACTGCAGCCTGCTCAGTTGTAATGACCAGGCTGCAGTTCATATTGAAGCTCATGCTTAATTAATTAGGGTTTCTTTTTAGACTCAAAGCCGTACAAGCCGTTTTGGTAGAGGTATGATGCCATTTGGTAATTAGCGATGGCCTCATGAGTCAATTTCTCATCTGCAGGTATAGCCACCGCACCTCCCGTAGTGAAATCGGGCTTGTATGTAGTTGCTTTTTTATTTGGATTGAGAATAACCAGTTTATTGTTTTTAAGGTAACCCAAACTCTGGTAGGTGCTAATAAAAGCCCTTTCATCGCCGGCTTTCATCTTAAATACATCCTGACCGAAAAACTTACTGTCGTAACTGAAATTCAAATAACCCAAAATGCTTGGACCGATATCAATCTGTGCAGTTAGTTTATCGAATTTACCTGGTTTAATGTGCCCCGGACTGTAAAAAATCATGGGGATATGGTATTTATCTACCGGTAACTCTACTTTACCCGCACTTGATGCACAATGATCGGCTACAATTACAAATAAAGTATTCGAAAACCAGGGTTTTTGCTTTGCTTCGCGTATAAATTTGCCAATGGCGTAATCGGTGTATTTAACTGCGCCTTCTCTACCGCTGTGCGATGGAATATCAATCCGCCCTTCAGGATAAGTATAGGGACGGTGGTTAGAAACTGTCATAATCTGTGCAAAGAAGGGTTTCTTGTTTTTATAATCTTTATCCAGTTCGCGTAACGAAAGCATAAATAAATCTTCATCGGCAACACCCCAGATATTCGAATAATGGATTTCTGAGTCCTGTAATGCACTTCTGTCGGTAACCTCATAACCATTATTCGAAAAGAATTCGTTCATATTATCAAAATACCCATAACCACCATAAATAAATCTGGCGTTATAACCTTTTGAACGGAAGATGCTGCCTAAGGTGAAGAGATTTTGATTATCTGGGCGTTTTACGATCGATTGGCCAGGGGTAGGCGGGATGCAGAGCGATAATGCTTCCAAACCACGCACTGTACGTGTTCCCGAAGCATATAAATTGCTGAATGACAAACCTTCTTTTGCCAGCGAATCAAGCTGTGGCGTGATGTGTTGTGTATTGCCAAAAGTACCCAGAAACTCAGCACTTAAACTTTCTACACTGATCAGTACCACATTCATCTTATTTTCGGTACCCGGATTATTAATAGTTCTGGAGGTATATTTAAATTCCCCCTTTGCAGCAGAATCTTGTTGCAGTAAACGACTCAGAATGGTTTCTGCATTTTTGATCGGGAGTGTTTTGTAAAAAGTATTATAATCCAGTTGATTGTTCCAGAAGGCAAATCCAAAATCATACATGCCATTGCCCGAAAGCTCGTTTACATATTGATTTTTGCTGTGGTATTTCCATTTATGGCTTACACCAAAATAAGTAAGCACAGGCAGGCATAAAAGTACCAGGGCAATTTTGGTGCGCTTGCCAAAGCTGGTTTTATTGATAGTAGATGCGGTGATGAACTTTCTTAAGAAGTAAAGAATTAATATGGTGATGATAACCAGACCTACCATAATAATATTGATCGGGTACGATTGGCGGATATTTCCAATAACCTCTGTAGTATATACCAGGTAATCGACTGCTATAAAGTTATAGCGGACTGAAAATTCTTCCCAGAAAAACCATTCTGAAATGGCATTGAAAATTAGTGTGAAAACAGCAAAGAAAAAATAAATGAACAATAATACCTTGTTGAATTTGCTGGTGTACCATTTAGAAGGGAGCAGCCATAGGTAAATTACAAGCGGAATTACCGCAAAAGATGCTGCCGCAAGATCGTAAAACAGACCAATAACCAGGATTTTAAGGAGGTTTATTATTGACCAATCAACATTAGCTGCACTATAAATTAATAAAGAGAGCCTAGTAATTAGAGATATGGCAGATAATAGTATTGTAACTAAAAAAACTGGTCCGAATCTATGCTCGAGTAATTTATTTGTTTTTTCTTTAATGCTCATGGTTAATGGTGAATCCAATGCTTGAAATTTTCTTGCCACACTTTGTGTAATAATGGACGAAGGTAGTTTTCAATTCTGAAGGAATCCTGAAGGTTTGGTTAGGCCTTAAAGGTATTATTAAAGTATGGTACTTAACCATTAATTAATATCAGGTTAATCAGTTTTTAAAATTTATAACTGTAACCTAACCTAAAAACCTGTGTTTCATAATAATCAGTACTATTAAGCCTGAAACCGTTTCCATTTATTTCTTTTTTGATTTTTAATGTATTCAAAATATCAGTTCCATTTAAGAAAATCTCACCCTTTCCTTTCTGGATCTGTTTTTTGATACCCAGATCGGTAGAAAACCGGGCATCAATTTTCCCTTGTGGAATAATATCAGGAGCCAGGTAAACCATGGCCAGTTGAATGTCTGTTTTTCCAGGTAATTTGAACTGTCCGTTAAATTTGGCATTGCCTGATACAATAGACTGCTCTGGCATGCTGTATACTGTTGGAACGGGGTATTGATTGGTTACGGTAAAAGCATCGATTTTGTTTTGATATATCGTAGCACTTAGGTTAAACGAAATCCATGATGCAAGTTTTTGTTGTAACAGTAGTTCGACTCCACTACTAAAACTTTTACCGGCATTTTGAAAAATATTATATATGATGCTGTTACCAGGAACAATGGTAGCTATGCGTGTTATAGTGCCATTAACTATTTTATGAAAAGCTGCTGCATAGAAATAACCTTCATTCCAATTGTTTTTATAACCTAATTCTATGGCATGGGTAAATTGGGGGCGAAGAGTAGGATTGCCTACTTTTAATAGTTCAGGCTCATCATATTTAGGAAATATCCGAATGTCTACCTCATTTGGCCGATCTACCCTTTGGTTATAAAAAGCACTTATTTTGTTCTTTTCGTCTATTTTATAAGCAAACCGAAGGTTAGGGAAAGGCCTGAAATATTCATAACCATTGCTCTTATAGGTATTATGGGTTGGGTTTACCTGGTAATCCACCTTTACATATTCCATTCTCAAACCAGCCTCCAGTTCGATTTTATTATTCTCATAAACATAGTTGCCATATACTGCGGGAATATTTTCGCGGTAATCAGCCCAGCCACCTGCATTTACATCGATAGGAGAGTTTAAACCCGGATAAAACTGCATATCCGTCGGAATAAGCCGATAGCGATATTTTAAACCACCCTCTATTCTTCCGTTTTTTAGCGGACGTACATAATCCAGGTTGAAATCTGAAACATGTTCATCAGATAAGAGTTTAAAGGCGTCCATTCCTGTAAAAGCAGGCATAATATTAGTAAAGAAATATTTTTCATCTTCTCTATGCCAGGTGTAATTAAAGCCGGCACTTAGGGTATGACCAGGCTGTGCAAATTTATGCTGATATAACGCCGAGCCTGTAGCAGTATATTTTACCTCGTCTTCTACAAACTGCCACAAACGGTTTCTAACTGTAAAATCATTATTGAAATAAGGGATATCGCCAAGATCGCCTATTTTTTCACGATTAAAAAAGCCTGATAAAGTAAAGCTGTCATGCGCATTAGGATTGTAATCGACACCACTTTTCACTGTAGAAAAGGTCGTTGTCCGGTTGCGTTTAACCTGTTGATTAAGAACGATACCATTATCATATATTCTTTGTGAAAATTCGTTTTTATTTAAGGTTTGCGTATACAGATAATCGGCCTGTAAAAAGGTGTTTAATTTGTTTTTTCGGTAATTTAGAGATAAGGAGGGATTGAGTTTTGGTGTAAACTGATATTGGGCGCTTATCGTAGGAAGGTTTTTTTTACGTAGCCAGAGCGCACCGAAACCAGTACTCATACCTAATTTGCCATTAAATCCTTCCTGGCTGGTTTTCTTGTAAATAATATTGATGATACCTGCATTGCCATTGGCATCGTATTTTGATGAAGGATTATTGATGATCTCTATGCGCTCAATGGCCGATGCCGGAATATTATCCAACCCGGTTTGACTGCCGAAACCTGTAATGGCATTTTGCTTTCCATCAATCAGTACTGCAATTTTATCATTCCCCCGTAATTGTACTTTCCCGTCCTGTATGGTTATGCCAGGAAGGTTTTGCATGGCCTGCAGTACCGATCCTCCCAGCTGACTGGTATTTTTGGCAAGATCGTAAGTTTTTTTATCTAGTTTATTACCCAGACCTTCGTTTGGCGAGCCTTGAATGTTAATGGTTTGAAGTGTTTGTGCATCTTCTGTCAGTTCAAAAATCCCGAGATCGAGAAACGGACTAAGTGTGCCAATGCTGATCTCTTTTTTTAAGGTTTGATAACCCATCATGCTGATTTGCAGGGCATAGTTGCCTGATGGAATATCTTTAATTGAAAACCGGCCCTCATCATCGCCAATGGTACCTAAAATAAATTTTTCATCATTGGGCTTTTTAAAAACGATATTGGCATATGGAAGTGTGTTTTTGTTTTTCGCTTCTTTAATTTGTCCTGAAACCGTTATGCGAATTTGCTGCGCGTTAACACTGATATGGCACACGCAGCTAAAAATGAAAAAAAGTAGTGGTAAATATTTGTAGTTTCTCATGACTAATTTATGCTTAATGCGGCCAAAGTAGCCGGCAATTCTGAAGAGAATCTGAATCAGTATGGTTACGTGTTTAGATCTATTGAAGAATATCTGCTAACTTCAGTCTTCCTTCAGAATTATATTTTACTATTGTAATCGCTATTTTAGCTAGGTAATTTCAATGATTGATTTAGTAGAAATATCAATCCCCTTTTTTAAATTAACCATAAGCGATACAAATTACTACACGGATGAAAATTTTGATCATTGAAGATGAACAGGCATTATTGGAGAGTATACTAACTTATTTTACCGGCGAGGGGAATATTTGCGAGTATGCTTCAGATTTTGCTTCAGCCAATGAAAAAATATCGCTTTATAGTTACGATTGTATTCTTTTAGATTTAGGACTGCCTGGCGGCGAAGGACTGGAATTATTAACCAAACTTAAACAACTAAAAAAAAGAGACGGTATACTGATTATTTCGGCCCGCCATTCTTTAGATGATAAACTGATGGGGCTCGATCTTGGAGCCGATGATTATTTGGTTAAACCTTTTCATTTGTCAGAACTTAAAGCTCGTGTAAGTGCAATTATCCGTAGAAAGAATTTTGATGGCGATAATATTATTCTTTTTAATGAAATAACAGTAGATGTTTCGGCAATAAAAATTACCGTTAATGGCCATCGGGTAACACTCACCAAAAAAGAGTTCGATCTTCTAGTGTATTTTCTTTCTAACCGCAATAAAGTAGTCACTAAAAATGCCATGGCCGAGCACCTTTGGGGTGATGAAATGGATTTATCAGATGATTTCGACTTTATTTATACCCATGTAAAAAACTTACGTAAAAAACTGGTAGAGGCGGGGGCGGCAGATTATCTTCGCTCGGTTTATGGAATAGGCTATAAATTTGGCGATATATGAAACTTTCTAACCGCTACAATAGGGCCAATATTTTAACATCTATTGTGATGCTAATCATCACCGGGATTATTTATTATGTGGTTATTCATTTTATTCTGATTAATAAACTGGATAAAGATTTAGCTGTAGAGGAGAACGAGATCAGGCAGTATGTAGGCACCTTTCATAAACTTCCGTTGCCAACAAGTTATTTAGATCAGCAGGTTTCTTATCAACACCTAAAAAAACATATTCCAGAAAGGGAATTTCTGTACACATCTTATTACAATCCGAAAGATAGAGAAATTGAACCCGGAAGAAGTTTGATTACTGTAGTATATTTAAACGGAAATGCGGTACAGGTAACCATTACCAAATCGAGGTTGGAATCAGAAGATCTGCTCAGGATAATCCTGTTCATTACTTTGGGTATTACGATAGTTTTACTGTTATCATTATTGCTGATCAACAGATTTGTTTTGAGTCAGCTTTGGAAGCCTTTTTACAATATTTTGAACAGGATGAAATCTTTTGAAGTGGCACGGATGGAACAATTTGAACCGGAGGTTACCAAAATTGATGAATTTAATGAGCTGGATAAATCGGCACATGCAATGGCCGAGCGGGTGCGGAAAGATTATAAAGAGCTTAAAAGCTTTACGGATAACGCTTCTCATGAAATGATGACACCACTGGCGGTCATCAATTCTAAACTGGATTCTTTACTGCAAACAGAATCATTTACCGCACAGCAAGGAGTGTTGTTAGAAGATATTTATCATGCTACAGGTAAATTGTCCAGGTTGCACCATTCTTTATTGTTACTTGCCAAAATTGAAAACAACCTGATATCGGATCTTCAGACCATCGAGCTGAAAGAAATGATAGAGGCGAAGGAACGCCAGTTTCAGGAACTGCTGGAAAAAGACAGCCTGATATTTACAGCAGATCTTACTCCGGTTGAGGTTAAAATGAGCCGGTACCTTGCAGATATTTTGCTGAACAATCTTTTTAGCAATGCAGTGCGGCATAATGTAAGTGGTGGGCACATGCATATTAAACTGAATCAGCACTGCTTAATCATGTCCAATTCAGGACAACCAGGTCATCTGCAAAACAAAATCTTCGATCGCTTTTCAAAATCAGTAGAATCAGAGGGGATGGGCTTAGGCTTGGCCATTACCAAACAGATTTGCAACCTTTACGGCTTTCGCATCGATTATAATGAAAAAAGTGGTGAACATATTTTTACTGTTTATTTTGGTGATTAATAACACGTCATTGCGAACTGATGGCCGGGGGGGGAAGCAAAGGTTAAAGCAATATTTTCTGCGTAAATCAGCGATATCTGCGGGGACCTTAGGGTAAGGCATTATTTTTATTGTCAGCAGATTGAAGAAGATGCTCGCAGATTTTTTTAAGAGCGAGGACTATTGGCACCTGTCGCAAACGATTACTGCTTCGCAAACACCCAATTTGAATACTAACTGATCACTACAGAATTTCTCCATAATTCGATGATAGTTTTGGTTAAAATTTAAACGATGAAAAGGTTTTTAGGAGTGCTGCTGATTGTGCTAAGTTATAAAAGTCAAACCTATGCTAGGGCTGTTGTTCAAGATGCCCAAGGTATAGATTCGGTAAAAAATATCACTACAGATTCTCTGGGGCGATGGTACACTGGCCAGCCGATGCCCAAAAGAAAGTTTAAGGCCACCGCATTTATTGTACCGGTACTGCTTACTGGTTATGGCTTTGCCGCTGTTTATAACCATGGTTCAGTAAAACAACTCGACGTGAGTACCAAAGCAGAATTACAGGAAGACCATCCTTTATTTGCGGCCCATGTTGATGATTATATCCAATTTGCACCGGCAGCTGCGGTATATGCATTGAATTTATCGGGCATAAAAGGCAAACATAACCTGTTCGATGCTTCGATGTTATATGTAACCTCGGCAGCCATTATGGGCATTTCCACCCATTTTGTAAAACAGGGCGTTGGCAGAGAGCGGCCTAATGGGAATGGCGAAAATTCTTTTCCTTCAGGACACACCGCATCTGCATTTATGGCAGCAGAATTTCTGCACCAGGAGTATAAAGATGTGAACCCCTGGATTGGTTATGCGGGTTATTTTGTCGCCACAGCTACCGGAACATTGCGCATGTATAATAATAAACACTGGTTTAGTGATGTGGTAGCTGGAGCTGGATTCGGGATTGCTTCAACCAAAATATCTTATCTGGTGTATCCATATATCAAAAGCCTTTTCACCACGAAGAAAAATGGGAGTTTTACATTGATGCCCTTCCACCAGCAAGGTAGTACGGGTTTAATGCTTTCGGGCAGATTTTAGGTGATGCCGCTATATTAAACGCATAATATTTTATCTATTCGAATTAAATCGGAACGAAAAATATGGTCATTCTAAGCCAGCTGAAATGAAGGATCGATGTTTTCACGATATCTTTTTTAAGGTAAGAACAAATCGTCCATGGTAACCTGGTGCTGTACCAAACCGATAGCATGAACATTATTTTTAATGCCATAAGTTGTTACCATAGCTAGAAACAATGTTTTTTTCGTCTTACCCTCTCGTCGGAATACATCAAGTTTGTTCTGTAATTCGGCAGCGTAAGTCTTGTCTATAACGAATTCAGTATTGGAGAATTTCATTTCACATATACTGATAACATTATCCTGCCTGTCAAGTAACAGGTCTACCTGCGCACCCATTCCGCTTTTTGGCGCATGTCGCCAGGCAGAAGTTTCGGTAAACACGCCAGAAATGCCCAGGGCCTGCTTAATATGGTTTGTATGTTTTAGGCAAATTCCTTCAAAAGCATAGCCGCTCCAGCTTTTCCATGATGATGTTGACGATTTTTTTATCCATGTGCCTGCACCAGTGGCCCGGGAATTCTCGATAAATTTAAGGTAGAAAAGACTGTATTCGTCACTGAGTTTATAAATGCTCTGATTGGCATTCTTTTGGAAAGGCAGGTGAGGGGTAATGAAGCCAGACTCCACAAGCTCCTCAAGTAAGAGACTGGTAGTCCCCCCACTTTGTAGATTACATGCAGCCATGATTTCGTTTCTTGTCAGTCCCGATGGTTTGTCCGAGAGTGCTTTAACTACTGAAATATGCCTGTCTGCGTTTTCGAACAGAGACCGGTAAAGGTTTGCATACTCTGTTGAAAGGAGGCCGTCTTTAGTGAAACAAAGTCTGTCAATAGCTTGAGTAGCGCTTTCTCCTTTTTTAAGTTCTTTTAGGTAGTGTGGCACACCGCCCATTGCCATAAAAATAGTCAATACCTGGTAACGGTCAATATAGATGTTATTGCTTTTTAAGTATTGTTCGGTTTCGTGCAAGGTAAACGGTAAAAGACGTATTTTTCGGGTTATCCGATTGTGTAAGCCTCCTTTATTGTTGACAACCTTTTTTATCATCCAGGTGGCTGCAGATCCACAGATAGCCACAATCAGATTTGGCTGTTGTGAGGCCCATTGGTTCCAAAAATATTCAAAGGCAGAAAGAAAGCCTGATTTATGCGAGCTTAACCAAGGGAATTCGTCAAAGAAAATTACAGCCCTTCTTTTTTTAAGTATAGGGCTTACAAATTCTTTAAGTTGCCAGAAGGCTTCCGTCCAGTTTTTAGGAGCTGCAGGAGCAAACGGGAAACCTAATGCCTCTGCCATTGCCTTGCTGAAATTAAGCAACTGCTCGGCAGTATTAGCATTGTGTACACCGGATAGTTCAAAGATAAGTTGTTTACGAAAAACAGAGCGGATCAAAAAAGTTTTTCCAACCCTGCGCCTGCCATAAACAGCTAATAGTTCCGATGAAGTTGAGGTAAGCGCCTCTGATAGTATGCTTTTCTCCGCTATTCTTCCAATGAGTAATTCCATGTTTTCTATTTATCTGCAGCCAAAATATAGTTTAAATATACAATTTTGGCTGTGGATATAAAATTATCTGCAGCCAAAATATGCATTAGGTATATTGTTTTGGCTGCAGATATTCTCGTTATCATTTACCTATTCAGGGTCGGCACCGATAGGTGGTGCTTCTTCCTGTAGTTTGGAAATAATATCCTTCATTTTAGGTAAACCAAAATAATGGTGCGCTTCTATTATTTTAATCACCTCGGGATGCGAAACCGAAATATTATATAAGTGAGAACCAGGAATGTTCCATACATCTGATGATTCAGGAGATTTATATTTCTCTCTCGCAGGGTTTTCAATATTAGCAATGTTGGCCACTATTTCTGCTTTTTCTAAGGGGGTGAATTTTTTGGAAGGATCTTCATCGAAAATATGTAGTTCATCCGTGGAATATAAAGCATCCATAAAACTACCTAGTGCATAAATAAATCTATTGTCTGTTGCACTGGTATTTTCTTCTACAAATTTTAATAATCCCTCTCTAATCTGTAATTTATTGTGACTGTCTTTTGCAAAAAACAATTGGCCAATAAATTCTGGGTATCTAGGATTTTGTTTGTAAACAGAATCTAATACCATTTTATTTATTTTCGGCTCTTTATCATAACCATAATCTGTAAGTAAAGTAGTTAAAAAAAAAGACTCGTTATTTAAAAGCCATGCTAAACTAGCTTTGTCGTTATTGAAGATATATTTATTTCTGTGAACTTGAGAAGGTAGAATTGTGATTTTATAAGTATCGTCTTCGTTTATTTTAATCAAGTCTTTTAGTGTTTGAAATTCGGTAATTAAATGCTCCTTTCTCATTAAATAATAATTTTCATTATAGGCGAAAACATCCATTTCACCATTTAATAGTTCCTTATAATCTTTATATTGTTGACCAAAGAGAGTAATGTAGTTGTCTGTTATATTTATTTTGTTAGGACTTTTTAAGTTCTTTATGCCAAATATTTCATTAATCTTTTGATAAAATATTTCATCGTTAACTACTTTATAGCCATTATTTTTTAATCCTAGAAGTAATACTTTTGATGCTAATTCTAAATCTTTAGGCGTTAATTCATATGGATCTTCTGGATCTAGTTCATCACTTACTATCCGTTTTTGATATTCAAGATGTTGTTTAATTTCGTTGATCTGATTTTTTGTTAAATTCATTTGTTTTTCTTTAACTATTTGATTGTTTTTAGTGGGCTTATTTCTACAGGCAATTAATAATAAAATAATCGTGAAGTAGGTTAATGTTCTTTTTATGTACATATGATTGCTTTTAATTAGTTTTTCCATCCTGTTCGTTTTTAATGCCTATTTTTCTATTTAGTGCTTGTATATCACTATAAATATCATTGCTATTTAATTTATCTATGTTTTTAATAGTATAATCCACAGGTATATAAAAACCATATAATTTTTTCTGCTTACTTTTACTTGTATATTCACCATATTCACTAAATCGGATTGAATCATTTTGATTACCACCGAGAAGTATATATTTTCCATTAGTGTTTTTTCCAAATAGTAATCCTGTATGTCCGTGTTTACCGTCAGTGTGTTTGTATACGACAAAACAACCGTATATAGGCTCGGGTATTTTCTTGTATTTAAAATTACTAATAGGAGCTAAGGATGAGGCTGAATTTAAATGACTATATGGAAGTTTAGTTTTTGCATTTTTAGTTTTGCTAATACACCAATTCATGAAAGCTGCACACCACGCACCTTGTTCACCATTTGTTGGTTCAGCAGTGTTTTTGCAATAAGATAAATATTCCTTTGCTTTTGTATACATCGGATTTTCTGACTCCAAACAACCTTTCATCGCTTTAGCTTCATTTAAGGCAATTTCCATCCATGGAGCTCTACTGCCAGTTGCTTTTATCTCAAGTTCTGTCCAATCACAATTGTTAACTTTAAATGTCTTTGAGGTATAGTCATCAAAAGCTTTTTGTTTTTGACTGTAACTATTACCTACTTCGTTACCTACACCATGAGAAACTGGTTTGCTTTCTGAAAATCCATTACTCTTCGCTATCAGCCCATTCCATT
Organism: Sphingobacteriaceae bacterium GW460-11-11-14-LB5; assembly: GCA_002151545.1. Classification (NCBI taxonomy): domain Bacteria; kingdom Pseudomonadati; phylum Bacteroidota; class Sphingobacteriia; order Sphingobacteriales; family Sphingobacteriaceae; species Sphingobacteriaceae bacterium GW460-11-11-14-LB5. The sequence goes on from CP021237.1 coordinate 1,451,575, forward strand.
TGTAAAATGCCATTGAAGTTAATACCGCAATTTTAATGTCCTTTGCTACAATATCAGAGTTTTTAAGGATGTCTACTTTCTCAAATCTTAAAGTATAGACATTGGCTCTGCTATAATTTTCCCTTCCGGTAAGCTGTATCAAGCCTTTGCCTCTAAAGTTCCAGCCATCTCCTTCTTGTGTGTTGCCAATTCTATTTCCAACACTTCGATTTTTGTCGGCATAAGCCAAGTTGGCAATCATCTGCTCGTTTGCGGCATGGTCTTTTGTCCGCCCATATTTATAGGCATCACTATGATTCTTGGTAAAATAGGAGAAAGGCGGTGAATCCCTTTTGCCAGTTTTTTTATTCAAGTTACCATTGATCAGTGTGTCTGCACTGTAATTCATGCTTTCTCCACTTTTTACATGCAGTTTGGTTCCGGATTCTACCCGGATCTGGCCGAAAAAATGTGCTTTAACCCAGCAGGTATTCATGCCGAGATCTGCCATGTATTTATTATAAGCATTCGCAACTGTTACAAGCGTGGTATTATCCGCATCTTTAAATATTTGTTTTAGTTCTGCCGTAGTAATGTCTTTATCACATCTCGGGCAATCGCTATGACTAACACCTTCCTGTTTCCCTACACCCACCAGCACCTTTCCTCCATTTGCTGGCACATCATTTTTAAATGCTACTAGAGTATTGCTTGTTCCTAAAAACTCCATTTCTTCTATCACGGCATAAAAACGATGCAGTTTTTCACTATAACTTTTCTCCCAGCTTTTAGCTAAAGTAAAATCGAATTCAACCACACCGCTGGAAGTCAAAGGGTGTTCTTCATGATATACAAGTGAATCTTTCCTTAAATTATCGAGTCCCAGGCGGCTTTCCTTGCGATAAATTTTAACGTATACTTTTTTTGCACTGAGGTTACGTGTGCGAATCCGGCATTTCATCTTACTGCCATATAGTGCCTGGATGACTGGTTTGTTTTCGGTTAAAAATTCGATACTTACAATTTCTTCTTTGGTAACCAGCTTTAGTTTTTGCAGCGGTTGTGGAATATTCCCATTTAAGATTTCATATTTTATATTAGTCGAGTATACTTTGAAGTAAAATTCCGTCCCTTCTTTTAGCAGTTTTCTATACTTATCTGCATTGGGGACGAAATGGTATTTATCCAGATCCAATATTTGGTTTTGAGGGATTCTGAAACCAGTAATTACGTGAATGGCTTTCGCTTTACCAGTGTGATCTAAATAACCATATTCTAAATTGATCATTATACCTTCTGCTGCTTTAAATTTGATGTAGGCATAATTTGATTCACCCCAGCCTGTTTTTGTTTTTTTACCACCTTCCGGATATTCCCATTGGGCCAATATAATTTCAGGTTGGGCAACCATTATTTTAGCTGCTACTTTTGCATTTGGCTGTACCATATATGCCTGTACGGTATACTCGCCAGGTTCGTCAAATTGATGGGTTATGGTTTCACCAATTTTCGATTTAAAAGCCTCAATTGGTTTGCCATCTACATTTTTACAGATCCATTTTACAGCTGCAATTTCCTGCGGTAATGCAGGCAATATTTTGAATTGGTCTTTTACACTAAAAGTTATCTCTTCTTTTATTCTCGTACTTTGTGTCGAAGTGATGATTGAAGTAATTCCGTTTTTTAAAGCTTGAATCTGTTTTGACTGTTTTGGAATACCATTAAAATAGGCTGAAACTATATAGGTACATTCCTGATCGCAGATTACCTTCGTCATGTTTCCTGTCGGGATTAACAGTATAGGCACACCAGTGCCACTTGTTTTGGTTACCTGCCAGTTAATAGTATTGGTGTCGCCCGGTATAGCGACTGATGGAAAAAGGCTTTTAAGCCTAAATTCTATAGGTGTCTGTATCCTTACTTTGGTTTTTCCATCGATCGTTGTTACAGTTTCAATCTCATTTTCTTTAATAGTATATGGCCTGGTTACTTTTTTGTCGCCATTGGTTTTACCATAAGCTTCAATCAGGTATGTACCTGCTTTTTTAAAAGTAACGGTAAGGGTTTCTCCTGCATCATTGCGCAATTGCATGGGTGTGCCGTTTACATCGTAAATGATCCAGTTTACGCATTGTTTATCTGCATCGATTGGTTCACCATCAAAATTGGCTTTAAAAGTAATCGGGCTATTAAGAGGTTGTTGCGCTCCGTATGTTAAAGTAGTTATAGATTTTACTGTTGCACCATCTTCATCTTCATTTTTGCTGCCTGTTCGGTATGTATCATCTCTTCGGTAAGCAGTGGACCATTAGCTGCCCAGCTACCTGCATTTGCATTTTCTAGCTCTTGCGCGGTAATGTTGGCTTGTTGTCCATGCTGTACAATTTTGATATTTCCATTCTTTGCTGTACATATTGCAGCGCTTTTATCATTTAACACATAAGCTCCATTTGGTAGTTCTACCTTTTCATAATAATCTTTCCATTGTAATTTGGCGGTACAGGGGGCTGGTTTACTTGGATCTGGCACTTTGCATTGGCCGAAGTTGATATTAAGTAATTTATTGTCTAAAGTGGTCGCAATAAGTTTTGTTTCGCCATCATCATTAATGATGTAATTATTATGGCTGAGTACTTTAAGTTGTTTTGGAGCAGGATCGACAGCTTTATCACAGATGCATTTAGCACCGTGGCACACCAGTAGTTCGGTGATTTTTCCATTTTGTACAGGATCATCTATTCCTTGCCTGCCTGAAGCTTTGGATACAGTTAGGTCATCCCTAACCTCATCATTGCTTAGGTTCTCTTCGCTATTTGGTGGTTCAGTTTCAATATTCCAATCCATTTGGCGGTATCTAATTGGTTGTTAAAGTAATTTTTAATGTTTTTTTATAGCTGTCACTCGCTACTAATAAATAAGTACTTTCCAGGGCGTTGCACCAACCAGTGATTGGATCTATCCGATAAAACCCTTCAACACTAATTTCTGTGAGTTCACTGTCTGTCTTCGTTTTTAACCAATTATTAAATCCTGGTTGATCAACATTCCCGGTCCAGTTACCAGAAAATTTAATTAGTTTTTGATTCGCTGATATTTGAAGTGTCCACTTTTCATTAAATTGAATAGGAAAGGGGCAGAGGCCGTACACCTCTCTTTTTCGGTTAAATTGGTTTTCTACAAAAGTTGCATCATAAACTCCCCTGAAATATTCGTTAAGAAATAAGTCTTGCTTGATCTGTTGGGTTAATACTTCACCAGGCAGCATTTTTTGGTCAACCGCTGTTAAGGTCGAATCAATCCAGTCTCCAGTGTAACTACTGGCTACATTTTCTCTAATGGCTAACCATTTTTGCCATAGTTCATTTTGTTTTTCAACTCTTAGGGGCATTCCGTTAAATCCTATTTTTAAGGTTAGCTGGTGTAGTGCTGCAGAAATCTGCTGCACGAATAAATCAACATCATTATCGGGTAGTGCGTCTATCAAACTTTGTTTGCGTATAATTTCGATATGCTGATGGCCAGACCAAAAAGAGGCCTTAGCTGGTAAAATATCTATATTAAAAAGCTTAAAGATGGATTCATCTTTAAATGTTGTTTTTTCAGCGATTTCTATTTTGAAAAGTATATTTATAGGTTTTTCTAAAGGTTTGTAATCGATTTTATTCATTTTTATACATTTGATTTTGCTAATGCCGCAAGACCGGTTTACCCTTTTTATCTTGAAGGTTCATATCGATCATACTTTATCTTATATTTACTTTTAAGAATTACTTCTTTTGCCGCATTGAAATTTATATCTCCTTGAGTAGAAAACCATTTAGCACTGCCAGTATTTTCAGTGATGGTTTTGCTGATGTATTTAATCGTTCCCATGTTAAAACAATTTGACCTTGTTACCGCTTTTATTCACGATCTCTTTGGCACTATGAAATTCAATATTCTCCCGGGTACTGTTTAGACTGATGTGTTCTGCGGTTTTTTCGATGTGGGTAGCCGTTTTATTAATGTTATTATTAGCTACCATGGTAATATTTTCGGCCATTATTGAATGGTTTTCGCCGGCATTGTTGCTTATATTTCCTGCTGCATTACTGTAGATATGTTCTCCAGCAGCTATAGATATATTTTGCTCGGCATTGATATCTATGTTTTTAGCCCGGATACTGATATTTTCTGGAGCAGAAATCTCAATACTCGATGCATTAGTATCAAAGCGTATAATATTTCGGTTTTTATCTGTAATGGTAATGGTTTCAGTGCCGGCAGCATCATTAAATTCGACTAAATGGCCGCTTCTGGTGGCAATTGTTTTTAAATGATTGTGCTCGTAACCACCTGCACCGTTAATGCCATGGAAAACACTTCCCATTACAATTGGTCTGGCGATATTCCCTTCTTCAAAAGTTACGGCAACCTGATCTCCAACTTCAGGTATAAAAACAAATCCCCTGTTCATATTTACCTGTTCACTACTTCCGGCATCAGGCGCAATTACCCTCAGCCATTCGGTAATATCGTTTGTCAGGCATTTCCATTTAAACTTTACTTTAATCCGGCCTTGTCCTTCGGGATCATTATTGTCCATTACATCTGCCAACAGTAGATCCGGATTTGGCTTTTTATAATTCTTTACCATAATACGCTCCGTGGCGGCTGGTAAACCTGTAAAAGTATTATGGTATTTGCCTGCAATATCTATATGGTGATGAATATTGGTAATCAGGAATTTACCTATGTTTTCGGTTATAAAAGCAGCCTCCTTCCTCACACTCATTGTAATTTCAGCAATATTGCCAATACTTAATTCAGCGTTATCTCCTGTGGCGCTGATTTTAAGAAGTTCTGCTATGGTGGCTTTTTCTTCATTCTCTACATGGCTTTTCATGTCGTTACTGTTATCTACACGAATGAGCGAGGGCTGATTGAATGTTTTGTTGTAAGTGCGGTTCGAAGCCTGTATGGCATGGGCTAGATCGAGTATGCCATCTACTGTGCCTGTGCTTTCACTATGCAGCATTTCATCCTGTTTAGGGTCATATGCAAAGCGGTTATGCTTGATTGGTGAAATTTCCATGGCATACTGAAGTGTCTGTACATCTCGGCCATAAAAAAGCGCTACTTCTTTCTGCTCATCTGGTTTGCCAAAGTTGAGCTGTTTGCCATCGTAGAAAAACCATTCATGATATTCGCCCGATAAGCGGTTCAGAAATTCAAAATCACTTTCCTTGTATTGAATAAGATAATCAATAGGCTTTTTCCTGCTGGCATTGCGTATAACTTTAAGATCACTAGCAGAGGTATCTTTTGTAACCAGCGCTATAATTTCATTTAGGTCTTTATCCAAGTAAGAACCCAAATCGGGACCGCGGTCTATTAGAATTGTAGGACTATAGCCACTTACAATTAAAACACCATGGTAGCCATGGCTCTGTGCGAGTTCTACCTTGGTAACCAAACCTGCAAATTCTTGTAGTTTACTAGCGTGATATCCAAATGAGGCAGTAAGTGTTTTACCTACAAAATCGCGGCTATCATCAAGATTGATTAGACTGGGCAAGCCAAATTGATCCTGCTTAAACCGAAGTTCGAAATAATGATGCCCGTTAAATTGTTGCTCCAGATCGAATGAGTCAAAGTGTATTATGGCTTTGTCTTCAATATTGATTTCGGTGATGAGTTTGTTTTCCATAAGAGATCGTCAGAAAAAACAATAAATAAACGCGAATGCTCATCTTCTTTTTATCGCTGATGTTACTCGCTCTCTATTTGTTAGACAAAAGTTTAACCAGATTTAACTATTACGCTTATGTTTAAATAATAAAGCGGCTTTATTCGATCGACATAGGCTGATAAACCGCTTTTAAGCTCTTGAAAGCCATTTTTAACTGCTACATTTTGCGGAAAAGGATAAAACAGTTTTTGTTATATACTGGATGTAATGATTTTTTTGTTTGTCTTATTTCCCCAATAGCTTTGCCTTTGTGGAATTACTTCCTCAATTTTTAATGATTTCCACAGCTCTTGTTTTGTTTAAAGTAAAAGCTTCAGCCCATTTTTAAATAGCGGTAAAAGGAGAGAAGCTTTAATTAATATTTGCCGGGTACCAGCTTATGTGGCAAAAGCCTTAAAGTATGGGTTAAATAAGCCTTGCAAATAGCCGGTTTGTTTTGGGCTTAAATAAAGCGGTAATATTAAAAATTAGTCAATCGTTTGCGCTGATATTTATGTTGTAATGCTCATTTGCTTGTTCTACTTTTAAAAAATACAAATCAACAAAACCGAAAAGAACCAGCACAAATGCGTACCCATTTGCTTAAAAAAACACTTGTTTTAGGGCTATTAATAGGCTTAACTGTTAATAGCTGGGCCCAAAAAGAAAACACCTTTGCCATAGGTGCCGAATCTTTTGAGCTGAATGGCAAGCCGTATATTATACGCTGTGGTGAAATGCATTTTGCCCGGATACCCAAAGCCGAGTGGAAACAACGTTTGCAAATGGCCAAGGCCATGGGGTTAAACACGGTTTGTGCCTACCTATTCTGGAACATACACGAAAAACAGCCCGATCAGTTTACCTGGACAGGGCAGAGCGATGCGGCCGAGTTTTGCAAACTGGCCAAAGAGGTGGGTTTATACGTCATATTAAGGCCTGGGCCATATTCTTGTGCCGAGTGGGAGTTTGGCGGTTTCCCATGGTGGCTGCTTAAAGATAAGAGCATCCGCCTGCGCACGCAACATCCTTACTTTTTAGCAAGGGCCAAAAAATACCTTTTAGCGGTAGGTACGCAGCTGGCGCCATTACAAATTAGCCGTGGCGGCAATATTATTATGGTGCAGGTAGAAAACGAGTACGGCAGCTACGGCAACGATAAAGATTATATGAACATCATTAAAGCCAACTTACAGGAAGCTGGCTTTACGGTTCCATTATTTCATTGCGACGGACCTTCGCAGTTAAAAAACGACCATCCCGAAGGTTTATTTGCGGTGGTAAATTTTGGCAGCGGGCCTGAAGCTAATTTTAAAGCTTTAAGGGCCATACAGCCTACAGGGCCATTAATGTGTGGCGAATATTATCCTGGCTGGTTCGATAGCTGGGGCAGGCCGCACCACAAAGGAGATACCCAGCGTATTGTAGCCGAATTAAAATACATGCTCGATCATAAGGCTTCGTTTAGTATTTATATGGCACATGGCGGAACAAGTTTTGGTACTTACAGCGGTGCCAATGCACCACCATACCTGCCGCAAACCAGTAGTTACGATTACGATGCCCCTATTGATGAGGCCGGTAACGCAACCGAAAAGTTTTACGCCATACGTAAGTTATTTTCCGGTTACCTGCAAGAAGGTGAGGTATTGCCAGAGGTACCTGCTGCAAACAAAATTCAGCAATTGCAGCCGGTAAAATTCAGTTCAATCGCCATACTATCCAAAAACCTGCCTAAGCCTGTTTTAGCCGATACAGCCATGTTGATGGAAGATTTAGACCAGGATTTTGGTTGTGTGGTGTACGAAACCAGTTTAACCGCAGGCCCAAAATCGAGCCTGGTGTTTAAAGATATCCACGATTATGCTTTGGTATATATTGATGGTAAAAAGATTGGCGAATTAGACAGGAGAAAAAATAAATTCAGCATCGAAATCCCGGCCAGAACGGCTAAAAGCACATTGAGAGTTTTGTTAGAGGCAACAGGCAGGGTAAATTATGGCTACCAGATGCACGATTGGAAAGGCATACATGGCGCCGTATACTTAAGCGAAAACGGGCAACAAACCGCTTTAAAAGGCTGGAAAAATTACCCGGTGAGGCTGGGAGAAGTGAATATTCCGCTTCGTTACGAAGCGCTTGCCAATCAGCCTGCTGCAGCTTCTTTTTATAAAGGAAGTTTTACTGCCGATAAGTTACAAGATACTTACCTCGATATGGGTAAGTGGAATAAAGGTTTAGTTTGGTTAAATGGAATGTGTTTGGGTAGGTACTGGAATATCGGCCCAACTCAAACCATGCTGGTACCAGGCAGCTGGTTAAAGAAAGGGAAAAATGAAATCGTTGTTTTTGACCTCTTCGGAACAGAAAAACCAGCATTAAACTTTTTAGATAAACCCATTTTGGATGTGGTGAACGAAAAACAGCCCGAGCTGCATAAAAAACCTAACCAGAAATGGGTTACGGATGCACAACAGGCTTATGCTGAAGGTAGTTTTGCAAACGATAACAAATGGCAGCTGGTAAATTTTAAACCAGTAACGGCACGTTATTTTTGTCTGGAAGCGTTATCTGAACAAAAAGGACAGCCTTATACCTCAGTGGCCGAAATTGTACTGCTGGATGAAAAGGATAACGAAATTCCGCGCAGCGATTGGAAAATAGTATATGCCGATAGTGAAGAACTGGGTGGCGATGATGGAAATGCAGCTAATGTTTTCGATTTACAGTTTACCAGTATCTGGCATACCCAGTGGGAATCGAAATCGCCAAAACCACCACACCAGATTGTGATAGACCTGGGTAAAAATTACACCATAAAAGGTTTAAAGTTATTACCCAGACAAGATAATGCCAATGGAAGAATTAAAGATTACAAATTATATTTTAACCAAACACTTTTTAAAAACCTTTAGTGCTGTTAACGAGCTGTAAGTGAATGGTTTTTAAGGCGAAAAAAGTGCGAAATAATAGCAAGTAAAACGTTTGTTCAGTATTAACCCGGATCAATAAAAAAACTAAACAATAAATATTAAATAACACAAATGGAACGTAGAGAATTTATCAAAAATGGTGCATTCACGGCTGCGGGTTTAACCGTCCTGCCAACCGGAAGTTTATTTGCATCATCAGACAGTGGAAAAGTAAGAGTAGGTTATATCGGTGTAGGTGCACGTGGTATGAGCCATATTTCTGAAGGTGCCTTAAGAGACGATGTAGAAATTGTTGCAATTTGCGATACCCAGGAAAGCTCGCTTAAAGTTTGCCGTAACTTTATCGCTAAAAAAGGCAGACCGGCAGCAACAGAGTATACCGGTGGTTTAGATGCTTATAAAAAACTTTTAGACCGTAAAGATATTGATGCCGTAATTATTGCCACACCATGGCAGTTTCACAGAGATCAGGCAGTTGATGCCATGAAAGCTGGTAAATATGTAGGTTGCGAGGTAATTGCAGGTTTAAGTGTGCAGGATCACTGGGATATTGTAAACACTTCTGAAAAAACAGGAATGCCTTACATGACCTTAGAAAACGTTTGTTACCGCAGAGATGTAATGGCCGCTTTAAATATGGTTAGACAGGGGCTTTTCGGCGAATTGGTACACCTTGAAGGTGGTTACCAGCACAACTTAAGAAATGTGCTTTTTAACAACGGTAAAGATTATTATGGCGGTGGGGTAGAGTATGGACCAAAAGCATTAAGCGAAGCACAATGGCGCACGCAGTTTAACATCGATCAGGATGGCGATTTATATCCAACCCATGGTGTTGGTCCATTAATGCAATATGCAAACATTAACAGAGGAAACAGCTTTACCAGCCTGGTATCGTTCAGCTCTAAAGCAAGAGGTTTGGCAGCATATGTAGAAGAACTTTCTCCTGGCCACCCTAACGCTAAAATTAATTATAAAAATGGTGATGTAACCACTACATTAATTAACTGTGCAAACGGCGAAACCGTAATGTTGAGTCACGATACCCACTTACCTAGGCCATATTCTATCGGTTTCAGGGTACAGGGAACAAAAGGGCTTTGGATGGATGTAAACAAATCAGTACACATCGAGCATAAATCGAAAGATCATGCCTGGGATAAAGCTGACGAATGGTTTGCTAAATACGATCACCCGCTTTGGAAAAAATATGAAAAAGAAGCTGTAGGTGCTGGTCACGGTGGTATGGATTGGTTTGTATTTAATGGATTTATCGAAGCGGTGAAACAGAAAAAACAAACACCTATTGACGTATATGATTCAGTTACCATGAGTGTAATTATGCCACTTTCTACCAAATCGTTAAAAGAAGGAAATATGCCACAAAAATTCCCTGATTTTACAAAAGGTAAATGGAAAGATCGTAAAAATACTTTCGCTTTAGACGATAGCGGTTTTTAGTCCCGTGTGCGGGTAATGCCCTATGGCTTACCCGCATTATTTAACAAGCAACTTTATCCGGGCCATCATTTTTTTTATTGATTTCCCGGAACAATTTTCATTCAAATATATTACCATCTTATGTTTCAAGCAGTATTAGGTGCTTATGGACTTAACGCAGAAAAATTTAAAATTGAACCTTTCGGCTCGGGCTTAATTAACCATACCTGGAAAGTTTACGGTGAGGGATTAGCCTATATCCTGCAAGAGGTGAATACGGAAGTTTTTCGCCAGCCTCAAAATATTGCTCAAAATATTGAGACAATAAAAAAATACCTCGATCAAACAGCCCCTAAATACTTGTTTGTTGCCCCAATTACGGCAACAAATGGAGATGATTTTGTGGTTCTCGACGATCACTTTTACAGGATTTTTCCATTTGTGGAAAATTCTTGCTCTATTGATTTTGTACATGAGCCTGAGCAGGCTTATCACGCTGCCAAGCAGTTTGGTAAATTTACCAGGATGCTTTGTGCCTTCAACGTACAAAAATTAAAGCCCACCATCGAAGATTTTCATAACCTGCCTTTACGTGTAGAGCAGTTTAAAAAAGCTTTAGAACAAGCTGGTGAAGAAAGGATTGGTGAGGCAAAGTTTGCTATAGAAGAGATAATTAAACATTACGATATAGAAGAGCAGTATGTACACATGGTAGACAGCGGTGCGCTTAATTTGCGTGTGGTACACCACGATACCAAAATTAGCAATGTACTGCTACAAGCCGAAACCGGCGTGGGTTTATGTGTAATTGATTTAGATACCGTAATGCCAGGCTACTTTATTAGCGATGTAGGCGATATGATGCGTACTTATCTGTCGGAAGCTAACGAAGAGGAAAAGGATTTTAGCAAAATAGCCATCAGAGAAGATGTTTTTGCCGCCATACATAAAGGCTACATGGAAGAAATGGACCAGGTTTTGGCCTTTACCGAAAAACAGTTCTTTATTTATTCGGGTAAATTTATGATTTACATGCAGGCAGTAAGGTTTATAGCCGATTTCTTAAATGGCGACATTTACTATAAAACGAATTATCCGGGGCACAATTTGGTAAGGGGCTTAAATCAGATCGATTTATTGAATAAGTACATCGCCAAAGAATCGAAATTTGAAGAAATTATTAAGCAGATTAACGAAAATAGAGTAATAGACTCTAAAACAATATTAAACTAATAAGGTAAAGGCAAGGTGTTCAGTTTTTATGCTTCATCGTTTGGGCTGGACATTCCTCTTACCTTTTTTACACTTCATCTCATCTGTTATTTCTTAACGGATGAGATTCGTATTGGATAACGCGCAAACGTTTGATAAATGCGATTTTACTTTAGATGCGGTCATGTTCAGCTTCCCGAAGAATCCTATCGGGTGGACACATTTCTTTGATTGGATTTTTTAGCGTCTTTATCTAAGGCGATCGTCATGCTGAACTTGTTTCAGCATCTTTTTTGCTATTAAAAACATTCTTGTCCAAAAAATAATTATTAATTTTTGCCACTCTCTGCCGCGGAGGCATGGTAGTTTTTCGCAGATCATGCTGTTTTATTTGTGCTCAAGTCCCGATTTTCATCGGGGTTGGAGCGCCAAAGTACTCAAAGCGCTTCGTCAATCCAGCAATGTGCATTCACACAAAGCCTATTCGCATCAAAAAACCAGCGGCACTTTGTTTTGTGCTTTAAGTGCTTGGGTAATGCCAGTAGAAAACGTGTACAAAACCACTGCGTTTTAGGTTTGGTAGTGCCACTTGTTCTATTATGCAACTGTTTTTTTGATTTCCCTGCACTTGGGATTGACGGACGTTCTTCGGCAATATCTGTTTGTTCTTTTAAGCAAGCTAGCATAATGCCTTAAGAGATGTGTCCACACGATAGGAAGAATCTGGACAAGTAGTCGAAACACCTTAAGCGTATTTAATAGGTCCTTTGATAAGCTCAGGATGACAATTCTATAGATGATACAGCCTTTTTGATGTATTTTACCAAAAGATTTGTGGTTAAACGATTTGTTTTTTGCTAAGACTTTCAAAGCAATCGCCTGTTTCATCAGCGCAGCTCGCCTCCAGGCGATTCATTTTAAATACCCAATATTTCATTAGCGGATAGTTAAAACCATAAGAAACGATACTGTCAATTAGAAGCCTGCCGATTTTATAATCTATATTTAAGCTTTGGTGCAGCAAAAAAGTACCGCCAGATTTTAACGAGATACTGCCCAGCACCACGGTAAAAAAACGGATGAGCTGACCAGTGGTAGAACTGTGATAACCATCGTTAGTTTTAAAAGCCCAAAAACGGTTAATGCAAAAATTAACTAGCCCACCCAGGGTTCCGGAAATTAAAATAGAAATGGTAAAATGGATGTGCAACCACTCGGTTAACAGTATCATCAAACCATAATCGGTAACACCACCAGAAAAAGCTGATACCTGCGCTTTCAGAAAAAGTTTAACCGATGCCCAGCTGATCATTCTTTTTCCTCCCTGTCTTTGGCATCGCCTGCTTTTAAGAGTTTAAGCGTATCGATAATATTGATGACCCATAACAATAGGGTTACAGCGATGGCAAAATAGGTGATGCTGCCTGCAATTAATGTTTCAATAATAAGGATAAATGAAATAATTACACGTAATTCCGTTGGGCCTAAATACCCTGAATCGATTTGATAAAAACCGGTTATTTTATAGCGGAGCTGACTAATAATCATCGACCAGCCATAAAGTACCACAAATAAAAATGCGAAAATCTGTGTGGTTCCGCTGGCATAAAAGTAATAGCCTAAGCCAATGAGGATAATGCTGAGCCAATCCATCACAATGTCGAGGGCAAAACCATACCATTTTCGGGCGATCTTACGGTAATAGGCCAGTCTGCCATCAAGCGAATCGCCAAGCCAATTGATGATCAGGCCTAAAATGCCGATCAGTAAATTATTTCTGGAATAAAAACTGCCTAAAATAAAAGCCGAAAAAACAATTAATGATCCAAACATGCCAATACCCGTCATTATATTTGGCGTAATCCAGTCTGGAACTTTTTTAAGCAAAAATAAGATTAACCTTTGCTCACCCTTACGTAACATATTGGTTCGTTCGCGGTCTGAAAATACCCTTTTATGCGCTGTATTCGCTTCTTTCTCTTTAATAATAGCCTCCAATTTAATATCCCACTAATATAAAGCCAATTAACATAGCGGTTTCTGGTCGATAAAATTTTAAACTGATTTTCTTCGGTATTCCCTTAGCAAAACCACTGATTTGCTTTAGCTTCCCTGATCTGACCAGGTAAGTGAATGCGAGTACAAATAACATCAATTATTTAACTATGCCTGCAAAGCGCTGGTAAAATACAGTTGGACTATTCTCATTTTTTGGTGCGTATTTACCCGCAATAATTGGAACATAGATCACACGTCTTCTGCTTTCCTCACCACGAATGGCCGATTCTGCAACCCTGTGCCACAGTCTTCCATCGTGGATGGTTAAATCTCCTGCTTCGGGTAATATCGATACCTCTTCAGCATCAGGTTTGTTATCCAGAAAGTATTTTTTGCGGAAAAGCATTTGGTAAATACTCTGTTTATGGGTACCCGGAATAATTTTTAACCCGCCGTTTTCAGGTTTTAAGGTACTCAGGTGAATGCCTACATTGAGCATTGGGTTTAGTTTAGCGCCGTAGAAAATATCCCTTAAACCATCTGTATGCCAGCCCATTTTACTAAACTTACTTTCCGGCCCGTTAATGTAGTGGTTAAACACCATGCCATCTTTTTCTTCAGTACCCAGGCGTGCACCTTCACCTGCCAGTTGAAGCAATGCATTAAACCGTGGATCTAATAACAAACCGCTTAAAGTTTGATGTTGCTGGTTGATAAAAGCAAAACGCTGTACAATGGCCGAACCATCAAGATCTTTCCCATATTTAATCGGCACACCGTTTATTTTTTTAATATCTTGCTCAATCCACTTTTGTTCAACCTGTTTAGAAGCATCGATAATGGCGTTTACGGTTTCGGGTTTGATAAAATTTTTGAAATGGATAAATCCATGCGTGTTAAAAAAGTCGAGCTGTTGTGCTGTTAATTGTTCAGATAGGGTAAAGGTTGGATACGATGTTGCCATGTGTCGAAATTTAATGATTATGAAAAGGATAAATTGGAGTTAGAGTTATGCGCAGCAACAGCACATTCGCATTCGCGAGTGGTTCGGTACTGAAGGAAAATAAAACACAAATGTTTTATTCGACATAATCTATAGAATTAGTAGTATTTAATACAAACGTAACATATTTTTAATATTCCAAAGAATTTAATTGGAAATATTTTAAAATATTTTTTTAGAGAAGTAAATTGATGACTTAGGCAGGAGCATTAAATAAGATATTTCCATTATCCGGCTGGCTAATTTTATTAAATGACTTTCTTCTTTTTCGAAGCGCAATAGCTGTGCAAAGCAGTAAGTGTGTTCCCGTTTTCCGCTTATACGCTTCGCTTCCTCATTCTTCGTTGCTGCAGGGTAACGCTGCAACCGGGGCTAGAGGAAAAGTTAAGGCTATTTTTAAGGTTTTATACTGCATTAACCTTGGTTGCTAAACCTGATTGACGAGGAAAGCTCCCGATTTTTCATCGGGACTTGTACCAAAAGCAGGACTGCAAACCGCCAAGAATAACTGCCCTTTCATTTTCAAATACATAAAAACATGATTCCCATTATCCGGCTGGCTTATTTATTAAATGATTTTTTTTTTTCGAAGCGCAATAGCAGTGCAAAGCAGTAAGTGTGTTCCCGTTTTCCGCTTATACGCTTCGCTTCCTCATTCTTCGTTGCTGCAGGGTAACGCTGCAACCGGGGCTAGAGGAAAAGTTAAGGCTGTTTTTAAGGTTTTATGCTGCACTAACCTTTATTCCTAAACCTGATTGACGGGGAAAGCTCCCGATTTTTCATCGGGACTTGTACCAAAAAGCAGGACTGCAAACCGCCAAGAATAACTGCCCTTTCATTTTCAAATAAATAAAAACATGATTTCCATTTAAGCCATTCTATCCGGACCTCCGACCCCTGACTTCCGGACTTCTTAAGTCTTATAAATCCCAGCGGCCATTTTTTCTATAAATCCTTTTGGCAAAATCCTATTGGCATATACGCTGATGATATTGGTAAAACCTGGAATAATTTCAGATTTCCCGGCGAACATTCCTTTTATGGCAATTTCTGCTACTTCATCGGGTTTCATATTAAATTTCTCTGCCATTTTGCTAAAGGCATCTAATCCGGCACGATGTGCAAAGCCTGTATCAACAGGCCCAGGACTTAGGCAGCTCACCGAAACAGGACCATCTTTAAGTTCGAACCTTAATGCCCTAGTAAAAGATAAAACAAAAGCTTTGGTTGCCGAATAAATGGCCAGAGTTGGTACCGCCTGGTAGGCTGCAGTACTGCAAACGTTGAGTATATAAGCTTTTTTTTCTGCTGAAAGGACTGGAAGCAATAAATGGCACAATGAAGTTACCGTAGTCATGTTTAACTGGCACATTTCTAACTGGGCACTTAAATCCAGTTCTCCAAATTTCCCCCACAATCCGTAACCTGCATTATTAATCAGGATATGAACGGCGTAATTCTTTTCTGTGATCCAGTTGTATACTGCTTTTGGGGCTTCAGCCTGGCTAAGATCGATTGCCAGGATATGCACTTCAACCTCATATTGTTTTTTAAGAGCGGTTTGTAAAGCACTCAATTCATCAGCCGAGCGGGAGATAAGCAGCAGATTAATTTTTCTTTTCGCCAATGCAATGGCCATCGATTTGCCAATACCTTTACTTGCTCCGGTGATTATTGCGTACTTCATCTTGGTGTCCAGCATCTTTTTTACTCTGAATAGTTTAACGCAAATATCAAATAAATTAAAGCTTATGCCTTATTTATTTTAAAATGCTGCCTGATTAAACGCCACATAGGTATCTTTTTTGAATTATTATTTTTAACGAGTCTAAATAATGCTAGCTTTGCCGAAATTTAAAAATTGCATGAAACACCAATACATAAAATTTTTTGCCACGGCTCTTTTGATGCTAACCACAATTTCCCTTTTTGCACAAACAGGGAAGGGTACAATTAGCGGAAAAGTTGTCGATTCGTTAGGGAATAGTATACCTTTTGCCAACATACAGGTTAGAAAACAGAACCTTAAAAGTACTTCAGATAAATCAGGTGCCTTTAAATTAACAGCTGTTCCTGCCGGTAACCAACTAATCAGGGTTTCGATTACAGGTTACGATCAGGTTGAACAAGGTGTATCGGTTACTGCAAACGATACCACACAGGTAACATTTGTTTTGAAAGAACAACACGCAGAACTTAATGATGTGATTGTTTCGGCAAGCAGAAGGCCAGAATCCTTATCGCAAACACCATCATCAGTAACGGTACTTACCGCTAAGGAATTAAATACACAATCAACCATTAGTCCAAATTTGGCTAATATCCTTTCGTACAGCGTACCTGGATTAGGTTTTTCTACTAATCAAACGGGTAACTCTGGTCAGACTTTACGTGGGAGAAATGTACTCGTGTTAATTGATGGTATTCCACAGTCTACGCCATTAAGAGCAGGAGGAAGGGATATCCGCAGTATCGATCCTTCGGTTATTGAGCGTGTTGAAGTGATTAAAGGTGCCACCGCCATTTACGGTAATGGTGCTGAAGGTGGTTTGATTAACTACATTACTAAAAAAGCCGATAAAGGAAAATCATTCGGAGGTTATTCTCAAGCCGGAATTACAGGAAACTTAAAAGGCGATAGTACCGTTGGTTACCGCTTTTCGCAGCAGCTTTACGGTAAAACCGGTAAATTTGACTATCTGGTAAGCGGTATGTTCGAAAAAACCGGTGTTTTCCGCGATGCTGAAGGCCTGGTTATCTCGCCTGAATATGGTTTAGGCGAAACCAAATCTTACAATGGTTTTGTGAAACTGGGCTATAACTTTACTCCAAAACAGCGTTTGCAGGTGATGTATAATTATTTCAGCTCCAGACAGCATTCTAAATATTTAACCAAAGATGGCGTTTATGGCCAATCGCCGGCCATTGGTATTTACGGAACAAGACTGGGTGAAGATGAAGGAACAAGGTTTAACCATAATGCTAATTTACAATATACGAATCAGCAGATTTTTGGTAAAACTGATTTAACTGCCAATGTTTACTATCAGGATTTTTATACCATTTATTCTAACTCAGCATCATTTTTCGGAAGTGGCCAATCGGCTATTACTTCAACCAAAAAAGGCGCAAGGGTAAACCTGAACACACCTTTCAACATTACAGAACAGGTGCCGATGCAACTGAACTATGGATTGGATTTAATGAATGATAAAACCGCTCAAAGTTTAACTGATGGTCGTTTATGGGTGCCTAACATGAATATGGTGAATTTTGCACCTTACTTACAGGCTTCTGCAACTTTAATTAATGATTTAACCATAAAAGGAGGTTTGAGGGTCGAAAATATTAATATTGATGTAGACGATTTTAACACCCTGGCAACTGGTGCAAACGGTGCAGGAAGTATAGCGGTACAGGGCGGTAAATTAAATTACAATGCTTTAGTATTCAATGCTGGTGCACGTTATTCAAAATTCAAGTTTTTTAATCCTTTTATCAGTTATGCGCAGTCGTTCTCGGTATTCGAGCTAGGCAGGGTGTTAAGGGCAGCAAAAAGCAATACTTTATCGCAGTTAGAAACTAAACCAATTATTGTAAACAATTACGAAGCTGGTTTTAGCAGTACCTTAGGTAAACTGAATTTCAGTGCAGCTTATTACTACAGCACTTCTAAACTGGGTGCCAATCTTTTGGAAGTAAATGGTACTTATATCTCTCAACGTATTCCGGAGCGTGTATATGGATTTGAAATCCAGGCCGATTATCAGGTTTTAAAAGCGCTGAGCATTGGTGGTAATTACGCACAGGTAGAAGGAAAAGGCGATGTAGATGATGATGGTAATTTTAACGGAGAGAAAGATGTGTATTTAAACACAACGCGTATCCCGCCATCAAAAACTACGGTTTATCTTAAATATTCAGGGATTAAAAACTTAATTTTGGATGTAAACTGGATGCGTGTAGGAAATCGCGATCGTTTTAAAACCAATGCTGCAGGTAAATATTTAATCGGCGAAGGTCCGGTAAAAGCCTTCAACTTATTTAATGTTGCCGCAGTATATCAGGTTACACCACCTTTAAAATTATCGGTAGGTGTAGAAAATTTACTGAATAAAGTTTATTATCCTGCCATTTCTCAGTTTTATGGCAGCAATGTAAATTATGTGAGGGGCAATGGACGTAGATTTAACCTGTCGTTAGGCTACGCTTTTTAGGCAATGAAAAATAAGAATTTTAAAAATACCATCAGGAACATTCACCTCTGGCTCGGCCTGGCCACTGGCCTGGTGGTATTTATTATTAGTATAACCGGGGCACTGTATATCTTTGAAGAAGAGATCAGGGAGCTTACACAAAAAGATTTTCGCTACGTAGGGCTTCAACAGAAGCCTTTTGTAGGTTTAGATCATATCATTTCCAGCTTCGAAAAATTATCGCCCAAAGACCAGTTAAGGCTGATCAGGATTGAAGACGGGTTTTCAAACGCCACAGTAGAAATTACCACAAAAAAAGGCATCGTTTATTATTTTAACCCCTACAATGCCGCTTTGGTAAAAAAAGGTGGCGAAGATTGGCTCCAGGTGGTAGAACATATCCATACCTCGCTATTGCTGGGTAAAACCGGCCAATTTATTATGCAGTGGTCGGTAGTTATTTTTGTGCTGATGCTAATTACGGGACTGGTACTCTGGTTTCCCGGCCAAATGCGCTTATTAAAACAATCTTTAACCATTAAAAGAAAAGCCTCGTTTAAACGGCTGAATTACGATTTACACAACGTATTGGGTTTTTATGCATCACTTGTGTTATTGGTTACTGCTTTAAGTGGTTTGTACTTTGCTTTTAAAGGGGTGAAAAATGCAGCGAGCTTTTTTACCGGGAGTAAATTAGGACAAGGTAAAGCTATTGTTTTAGCCAAACCGACGCACATCGATTCGGTACCTGTGCGCTACAACAAAATTTATACTGAAGCTAAAATTAAATATCCCGGGGCTATTTCCACTAGTTTTTCACTTCGTGGTAAAGGCGAATTACGGTTAAGGATGATCTATCCGTACCGTTGGGCACGTAAGCAGAATACCTTTTTTTACGAAGAAGCCACGGGTACAATGACCAGGGCTAAACTGTATAAAGATTTTAATGGCGCCGATTTAATAGAAGCCACCAATTACGATCTGCATACGGGCAGGCTTTTAGGGCTTCCAAATAAAATTCTTTCTCTTTTAGCAGCTTTGGTTGCAGCGAGTTTGCCGGTTACAGGTTTCATCATCTGGTGGAAGAAAAGGAAAAAGCCCAGAAAAGCGAAACCTGTTCTTGCCCAGGGGTGAATTTGTGCCTGTAACACGTTTAAATAGCTGCTATCTGACCATAAATAGTTAATATTTCGCTTAAACCTGATAATTACAAATCATTACGATCTGTATTTTTTTGCAAGTTTTGATCTTTATTTTATAAGACAACACAAGCGAATGAAACGCAGCATCCACATTTATTTATCGCTAACCCTGGCATTTTGTTTGGGTTCGAATACCTACGCCCAAAAAATTATTATTAGTACCGATCATTCGGCACTGGTATATCATGTCAATAAACAGCAACAGTTAGAACAAACTTATTTCGGTAAAAAACTTCAGGATTCTGCTGCTTACAGGCCCGCAAGTCCTTATGAATTGCCCGCTTTTGCAACCGGTGGCGCCACTTATTTACAGGAGCCAGCGATAGAGGTAACCCATGCCGATGGGAATATGTCTTTACAACTCGGGTTTGTATCATCAGCTGTAAAAACAGCAGGTAACGTAACCGAAACCGTTATCCGTTTAAAAGATCCTGCCTATAATTTTTTTGTAAACCTACATTATAAGGCTTATCAAAAGGAAAATATAATCGAAACCTGGAACGAAATAGACAATCAGGAGAAAGGTGATGTGGTGCTGCACCGCTACGCATCGGCATTTTTGAACTTTCCCGGAGCAACCAATTACCTGACCCGTTTTAATGGCGACTGGGGAATTGAGGCACAAATGGAAGAATTTTTATTGCCTAACGGACTTTACAGCATTCAGTCGAAACTGGGTGTAAAAACAGTTGAAAACGGTTTATCATCGTTTATGCTCAGCAAACAGAAGCCTGAAGATGAAAACCAGGGAGAGGTATTTGGCGGCTCTTTGGCCTGGAGCGGCAATTTTAACCTCCAGTTCGAAACATTTAAAAATAATTCGCGCCTTGGCGATGCGTTAAAGGTAATCTGTGGCATTAATGCTTATGCATCAGATTATCGCCTTAAAAATAAACAAAGTTTAAGTACCCCGCATTTTATCTTTACCTATACCAATGGCGGACAGGGGCAGATGAGCCGCAATTTTCATCACTGGGCTGTTAAATATGGCATTTGGAAAGGCGATCAGCGTAGGCAGACTTTACTTAACAACTGGGAAGCCACTTATTTTAAATTCAATCAGGATACCCTTGTTAATTTATTTGATGGCGCAAAAAAGCTAGGTGTTGATCTGTTTTTACTGGACGATGGCTGGTTTGCGAACAAATATCCACGCGATAACGATAAGGCTGGCCTTGGCGATTGGGAAGTGAACAAACGCAAATTGACAAATGGCATCGGTTATCTGGTTAAAGAGGCCAGAAATAAGGAAATCAACTTTGGGATATGGATCGAGCCGGAAATGGTCAACCCAAAAAGCGAGTTGTACGAGAAACATCCGGATTGGGTACTGAAAGCACCAAACCGCCCCGAAGACCTTCAACGGACACAACTGGTGCTCGATCTGACCAACCCGAAGGTGCAGGATTTTGTATTTGGCGTAATCGATAATTTAATGAAAGAAGCGCCGGGCATCACCTACATGAAATGGGACTGTAACAGGATCATGAGCAATCCTTACAGTGTTTTTATGGGGAAAGATCAAAATGCCATGTTTGTTAAATACACGCAGGGGCTGTATCAGGTACTCGATGCCGTAAGGGCCAAATATCCCAACCTGGAGCTGATGCTTTGTGCAAGCGGAGGCGCTAGGGTAGAGTATGGTGCCATGAAGTATTTTAATGAATTTTGGGCCAGCGACAATACCAATCCATTCGACCGCATAAAAATCCAATGGGGATATTCCTATTTCTTCCCGGCACTCACCATTTGCAACCACGTTACCGAATGGGGCAAACAACCGATTAAATTTAAGCTGGATGTGGCCATGTCTGGTAAAATGGGTTTTGATATCCAGGTGAAAAAATTAAACGAAAAAGACCTCGCACTGAGTAAAATTACGGTAGATAATTACAAAAGATTGCAACCCATAATCAATTATGGTGATTTGTACAGGCTGGTATCACCTTATCGCACCAATAGTGCGGCGTTAATGTATGTTGATAGCACGATGAATAAAGCCGTGTTATTTGCCTATAATTTAACGGTAAGCGAAGCCCAAAACTACCCTACGCTAATTTTAAAAGGGCTGGATCCCCAAAAGAAATACCGGATCAGAGAAATCAACTTATTGCCGGGCAGTAAATCAAAATGCCCGGATAACGATCAGGTTTATACGGGCGAAAGTTTGATGAACTCGGGTTTAAAATGGTACCTGAATCGTAGCGAAACCAGTTCTGTACTAGCGCTTGAAGCCATTTAAGCAAGCTGCTCAGCATAGGCTTTCAGCTGGTTCAGTCCCGACTGACAGAATTCCTGTTGCATGGTCAGATCAAGATCTGCAACAGGTTCAAATGTTTCGGTGAGCGTAACCGGGTTACTTCCGGTGAAGGTAATCAGGCTTTTTCTGTTGTCATCCAATGTATAAGCAATGCGCTTATGTTTAATAATTTCAGTATAAGTGCCGCTAAAATCAAAACGCTCACTTCCATCTTTCCTCACCATTACATATAGAAAGCCACCACCTTCGATCAGGTTATTTTCAATTTTCTCATTGATCCATTCACCCGATGGTGCATTCCATTTAGCAATGTGTTCGGGCTCATTCCAGATTTCCCATACCAGGTTAACCGGTTGGTTTATCTCAATACTGGCTATTAAAGCATTCTTATTCATACAGACTAAATTATGTCCTAAATTAACATTTCAGCGTTTACTTTTAGGTGGCCATTGAAGACAAATTAAAGGGTGATTTGAGCGAATTAAAAATATCGCATCAAATAAAAACAGTGATTTTGCTATCTGTTTTTCAGACTTGAGTTGTATGATTATGTAGATAAAGCAAACAAAAATTGCCTTATCGGTGTAATTATAGTTCCTCTAACACGGGAGTAATTGGAAAGGGGTAAACACGGATGTGGCTACCCTTTTCTTTTTTGACAACATTTTAAGGGGCAAACTTGTTTAGTTCATTTTGTTCAGTGTAGTTTAGCAGACCATAAAAGGCATGAACAACTTTAGCAATTTGATGCTGATCTACCAGGCAAAAGATATCATTATCGCTGTTTTTCGCACATTCCATCATCCATTTTTTTCTTCATCAATTTTCCATCCCTCCATATTTTTTGTACCCTTGTAAAAAAATAAAAATGGAGAAACCCCTCACTAACGCAAGTCTTAGCGGGCAAGGCGGTGCGCTGTATGACTTGTGCTTTTATTGCTTTATTATCTCTTGTAATCCTTTTATATTTAATCATGAGCATAAAATATAAGTTTCATGATTCGACTACCGGGTCGCGCTTAAAGAGTTAGCAAATCAATCTGGTAAAACAATAAATATTAAAATTGTTTCAAGTCCTTGGGCCATGAATAGCTCAGGAATGAAAATATATTTAAGAAAACCGTAATATTATGGAAATAAAATATTTAGGTTATTTAAGAGATAATCCGGATGCTTATCCAAATGAAATTGAAGACAAATTAACGATTGAGCCTATTTCCTTACAGGAAATAGCAACATTAGAACAATTGTATAATAATGGCAATCCTTTTCCTAAAGTATTAAAGGAACTATTATTTTTGGCTGGAGCATTTTGTTATGTTATGGATTTTGGAACCTTTGATAGCCAACAAGAAATGCAGGATTATGTTAGAGATCGTATGACTTCTCGTAGCAGAGTTATCTCTAGACCATTTTACGCTGTTGATGTTTATAATCAAGGTGATCAATTTCTTTTTATTTATTTAGACGAGGGCGAAGATCCCCCTGTTTACGAAGGACTTTATTCTGGTGGAGGCGTTAATTTCCCAGATTGGATTCATTCAGTTTCTGTAAAGTCTCTTTCTGAGTTGATAAACCATAGAATTGATAGGCAAAAACAGGGTAGAAATCCATTTTAGGCATTTGGTATGATTCTATTTTTGATGTGTATTTCATTCAAATGAATATTAAGGCCAAAGGTTGACTTCTGTACTTACATCTTGCTAGCTTATGAGGTACCTCGGTGAAAAATAATTGGGTATAAATACTCCCCTCGCTAACACATGCGTGCCGAGTGTGAAAATAAAAAACACAACATTTTTAAAAGATCGCCATTGCCGCGGTCTTTTTGATTTTTAAAGATATTTATACAGATACTAGGTGGCTAAATATCTATTAACTATATGGAGTACCCTCACTAGCTCAAGTCTTAGTGAGCAAGATGGTGTATTGGGTTGACTTGTGCTTTTAAATAAAGCCTTATTATCTCTTGTAATCATTTATCTTTAATCATGAGCATAAAATATAAGTTTCATGATTCAACAGCAATATGCTTTGTTTCTTTTGCAGTTATGGGATGAATTGATGTTTTTACGCGTCGTTTTACAGAGACCCCATGGAAGCTTAGATTTACTGATAGTTTTATGGATTTTAATGAGGCAATAACTAGACATTTTGCGAAAATATCTGATCCAGTAGCTGGGAAGCCACCACTGGATATTGTGGTGATTGATTATAAATATATGGACGAAATTTCAATAGGAATAGGGCAAAATTCTTCATATTTGAAAGATGAGGTCGATTTATATATACAAACAAATTTTCCTCAGTATAATAATACAACTTATCTATTGAAATTAAATTATTGACACATGGCAACTACATTCTTAGGTTATAAGGGGAGCAAAGGGTTTTATATTCATGAAACATATGCTAAATTGATCTTTCAATTTATTTATCAAGAACTCAAAAAAGCAAAATATACATTTGTCAATAAAGATATTTTATTAGCGGATTGCGAGGCTAAAATAAATGGTTGGAGAAATGGTTATATTGTTCTTAGATGGGATGATAGGTTAATTGGTATGGATGAAGAAAATAATATGACACAACTTCTACAAAATATCATTATTGATTTGCAAACCAGAGGGAATTATATTAGTGTAGAAGAGCTGCAAGCTATACCATCCGAAGATGAGCTTTGGAAAATGGATCTCGATAAGAAATTTCCGGTAAATGAGCTGATTCGTGTTTTTAATGCACTGATACAGATGCTTCAAGGAACATGGTTGTCAACTAATTACGATATGAATATAAAATGGAAATAAATAATTGATAATGAGAAGTAATGAAGCCTCGCTAGCGCACGCGTGCCGCGTGTGAAAATAAAAGCTATAACATCTTAAAAGACCGCTATTGCCGCGGTCTTTTTGATTTAAGATATTTGTACAGATATTAAGTGGCTAAATATCCCTCGCTAGCGCACGCGTGCCGCGTGTGCAACATAATTAAGCAATTCACACACTCGTTTATTTAAGAGGTCGTAATTTCATTGGTCTCTTAAATAGGAGTATAGCAAAAGGAAATCCTTTACGAGTAAAGTTATTTACAATCGATACTCAAGCCCACCAAAATATTTAAGAAAGTACAATTTTATTTTCGGTCATTTTCTTATATTGTAAATTACAATCATCTCTATAAATAAAACCATTATCTGGCCAGCTACCCAGCTAAAATGGTTAATTCATCCTGTATTTTTATAAAAAATAAAGCGTAAAAACTTTTACTGGCACAGGTGTGTCACATGTGAAAAACCTAAAGAAATGAGCCGTAAATATAAATTTTATAATAAAGGAGGATTATACTTTGTAAGTTTTGCAACAGTACATTGGATAGATGTATTTGTTAGACCGATATATTGCGATATTATGGTTGATAGCTTAATTTACTGTAAGCAAAATCTGGGTTTAGAACTTTATTGCTGGTGTATTATGCCAAGTCACATACATTTAATATTTAGTGCAAAAAATCATAATCCAGATATTCTACTAGGTAGGATAAAAGAATATACTTCCAAAGAAATTGTCAAGGCAATTAAAGAGAATAGTCAGGAAAGTAGAAAAGAATGGATGCTTTGGATGTTTGAGCGGGCAGGCTTAAAAAGCAGTAACGTTAAAGGATATCAATTTTGGCAACACAACAATAAACCCATAGAATTGTGGAGTACGGTAGTTATTGAGCAAAAGGCAGATTACCTGCATGATAATCCGGTAACAGCAGGTTTTGTTAACGAGGCCTGGCATTGGAAATATAGCAGTGCAATAGATTATAGTGGAGGTAGGGGGTTGATAGATTTAGATGAACTGTAAAGGAGATATAGAAATGCACACGCGGCACGCGTGCGCCAGCGAGGGGAATATCTTTGTTAGGTACACTTTTAAAGGAGATATTAAAAAAAGTTTGCTGAAAAAAATAAAGTATGCAAGAGATAATGGTAATTTTAGTTATGTGATTTTTGATAAAATAGATTTAGATATTTTGATTAATATGAGAGCGAAAGGAAAACTAAGTTTGACTGGGATAGAAGGGCTTAACTTTTCCATAACTCTAAAAGGATCAAGATTAGATTTAGGACCTTACATGCCATTTAAATATAATTGATATGAGCACAACAATTAAATATAAGAATCTTTATGGTGAAGATATGACGCTTCAACAGCTGCCAAATGTAGGAGATTATGATAAACTACAATATGAGAATGGAAATGTTAAAAGAATAGATTCCTATTATGACAAAAAATTAGATAGTGGGACTTATTATTTGTCCTCAACCGAAGATAAACAAGCTATTGTTTTGGAGTTTTCTAATATTTGGATATCGACTGAAATTTATTTAAATACTCAGTCTGTGGGTACCTTTACACTAAGAGAGTGGGAAACATACGGTGGAACTGATCTTATATCAAAAGGTAAGACTCTATTTGACAATCAGGATAGGAGAGTTGCTACAGAATTTTTAGATATTAATAGTTCTCAAATAAAGTCCATTGAAAAGAAATTTTATTTAACGATACATGATGAATATATTGATATAGATGGATTACCTGATTTTGGTCAATTAAGTTTTTATTATAAAGAGGATTTAATAATAGTTGAAGTCAATTTGCCTGGTTTTGAAGATGATAATTATAGGATAAGTGATAATGAAAACGTATTAAATAATTTATTGATAAGACCGCTTTTTAAATGGGAAGATCATCCTTATTATCATAGGGCATTGCCATTAATCCCCAATACACCAAATATTTAAATCATGCCAAACATATTAGATAAAATTATAATCATCGATGTCGAATCTACCTGTTGGGAAGGCGCAAACCCAGTAGGTATGGAAAGCGATATTATAGAAATTGGTGTCTGTTTACTGGATATACAAACTGGTGAGATAACCGATAACAGGGGGATCTTGATCAAACCAGAACGATCAACAATTAGCTCCTTTTGCACAGCATTAACCACCATTACCCCAGAAATGGTGGTTAAAGATGGTATTTCATTTAAAGAGGCCTGCTCTATCTTAAGAAAAGAATATTTATCTCAAAAAAGGGTATGGGCAAGTTTTGGTGCTTACGATTTAAAGCAGTTTCAACGTCAATGTGCTGCTATGGGTGTTGGTTTTCCTTTTGGTCCGTCGCACATTAATGTTAAAACTTTGTTTGCCTTAAAAAATAAATTGGATCATGAGGAAGGAATGGCAGGTGCACTTAAAATGTTGGATATCCCATTAAAAGGTACCCACCACCGTGGAGTGGATGATGCATATAATATTGCAAGAATCCTTCATCGAATTTTGAATAATTAATTTTTTTCTTTTTCACCTGGTTCAACTTGAACCACTACTAGCGCAAGTCTTAGTGGGCAAGGCGGTGCGCTGTATGACTTGTGCTTTTAAATGCCTTATTATCTCTTGTAATCATTTATCTTTAATCATGAGCATAAAATATAAGTTTCATGATTCAACAGCAATATGCTTTGTTTCTTTTGCAGTTATGGGATGAATTGATGTTTTTACGCGTACTATTTACAGAGACCTGCAACTGGAAAGTTTAACTTATTATACAAGAAAAAGGCCTTAACCTGCATGCCTGGGTAATTATGAGCAACCATGTACATTTAATGGTGAGTAGCAGGGAGGGATATTTATTGCCCAACATGATGCGCGATTTAAAGAAGTATTCAATAGTTAGGATCTTAAAAGAAATAAAAGATAGCATGATCGAAAGCAGAAAAGAATGGATGCTTTACTTGTTTGCTAAAGCCGGGCAACAAAACAGCAACAATAAAAACTTCCAGTTTTGACGGCAGGATAATCATCTCATCGAATTAGATCCTCACCTCAATATCTTTGCAGAACGGATTAATTACCTGCATAATAAACCGGTTGAGGCTGGGCTGGTGGCAAATGCCTCAGACTATTTCTACAGTAGTGCTATAGCTTATGAAGAAGGGAAAGGATTGATTGGTATTGATCAATTGGTTTAACCAGGACACAAGTCGGGCCACCACTTAAGCTCCGGGCGCTAAGACTTGCGCCAGAATAGGGCAAACTTGTTTAGTTCATTTTGTTCAGTGTGGTTTAGCAGATCATAAAAGGCATGAACAACTTTAGCAATTTGATGCTGATCTACCAGGCAAAAGATATCATTATCGCTGTTTTCCGCACATTCCATCATCCATTTTTTTCTTCATCAATTTTCCATCCCTCCATATTTTTTGTACCCTTGTAAAAAAAAATAAAAATGGAGAAACCACTGGTTAGCATTACCTATTGCCCCAAATGTGGCTGGATGCTACGTTCGGCTTACATGGCTCAAGAGATTTTAACCACATTTGTTGATGAGGTAAAAGGTGTAACCTTAATTCCAAGTGAAACATCTGGTGTTTTTAATATTTTGGTTGGTGAAAAACTAATTTTTGATAGAAAAGAGATGCAGCGTTTCCCTGAAATTAAAGAATTGAAACAGCTTATTCGTGATGAAGTGAATCCAGACATGAACCTTGGGCACTCTGATGTTAAATAACCTAGTCAGCATTAAATCGTACTGTTGTTCAAAAAAACTTCCGGTTATTAAAATTAGGTTAAACATTTGAAAATATGCTTATACTTACCTCAAGTAAATTGATCATATTTAATTAGCGTTTATGATAAGAAAGGGTTTTCTGTTTATCTGTTTGCTGCTTTTTTTGCGTTTAGCTGGCTTTGCCCAGTTATCCGAAACAACGCGAATAAAGATATCGATGAAAACCATTGGCGATAGTCTTAAATATGTTGATGCATTGAACAGACTTGGAATGTTGATGTATGAGAAAAATGTAGATAGCACTTTTTATTATACCCGCCGGGCCCGTGAAATTGCAATCAGGCTCGATTATGCTAAAGGCAAAGCAGATGCGCTGAATAATCTAGGCGTCTTTTTTGACATTAAGGGCGACCTGCAACTTGCCCTACGTTATTACAACGAAGCCCATACCGTGTACAGCAAGATCAAAGATTCTATCAATGTTGTACAAACAACCATGAATATTGCCATGGTTTACAAAGAATTTGATAAAGATCAGCGAGCAGTACAATGGTTTAATGTAGCTGTTAAAAAAGGTAAGGAGCTGAGACAGGATTCCATCATGTCGCTCGTTATTTACAACTATCTTTTAATTTATCCGAACAAGTTTAAAGCTGTGGATAAAGCAAAATGCATTAACAAAGCGAAGGGCATTGCTTTAAAATATAACGACAAAAGAACCTTACTGGCCATTGATCAGCTTATTGCCGATGAGTTCATTGCAAACGGAGAATTTCAGCGGGGAATATCGTTCCTTCAAAAGGCGTTGGATAGCGCAATTAATCAAAAGCTCTATTACGTATCAATGGACATGCTTTTAGACCTGGGCGATCAGTTAATGGCAAAGGATGAAACATTAGCCGTTAACCAATATAAAAGAGGGCTTGCCATTGCTGATAAAAATGGCTTTCTAATTTACAGTAAGATACTGGCCAGAAAATTATTCGATTTTTATACCCTTAAAGGCGATAATAGCACTGCAGCCATATATAGCCACAAGTTGATTTTATTGCAAGAGGAGCAGGATAAAATCAATAACATATCCAGTGTAGATTATCTTGATTATGCACTTAAAGAACAACAGATAGATGCTTTAGTAGAGCGATCTAAATATCAAAATACCTTATTGGTTATAACGGCTATTGCCTGTTTACTTGCCCTAGCAGTGATCATTGTGATCAGAAAAAATTTAAAACGCATACATAAGCTAAATGAGCAGATGGCCAATCAGAACAACCAGATGCGCGAAACACTTAATGCACTGGAGCAAAGTCAGGCCGATAATACCAATATGTTAAAAATTGTAGCCCACGATCTGCGCAGCCCAATTGCGGGTATATATTCCATTACCTCATTAATGATTGAAGAGAGAGGGCGTTCGGATGGAGACCAGAAAATGCTCAGGGTAATTCAAAGTTCAAGTAAAGATTCGCTCGAACTGGTGAACGATTTACTGCAAACGCAGTTCAAAACAGAAATGCTAAGCAAGCAACCAATTGATTTAGCCGAAATGTTGCGGTATTGTGTTTCACTGTTGCAAAGTAATATCGAAGCAAAAGGACAACATCTTATATTGCATGTTAAACCGGTAATACTCTTAGCCAGTAGGGAAAAACTTTGGAGGGTTATCAGCAACCTGATTACCAATGCAATTAAATTTAGTCCTAATGAGGCTACAATTGAGGTGAGAATGGAAGAAGGTGCCGGTTACTTAAGAATAGGGGTAGCAGATGAAGGGATTGGCATCCCTGTTGAAATAGAAGATAAAATTTTCGACATGTTTACAGAAGCCAGACGTCCTGGAACGGCCGGAGAACAACCTTTCGGGCTTGGTTTAGCGATATCCAGGCAAATTGTTAAAGCCCATGGAGGCAAAATCTGGTTTGAACGCAAACCCGTTAGCGGCACAATCTTTTTTATCGAGTTGCCTGTTTGATTCGTTAAAATTCCCGCCTCTTAATCTTTTTAAAATCCATGTATCATTCTCAAAAACAGCAGATTAAGAATATTTGAAATTTATGTATATTAAATCTATCTATTTTGTATAGATTTGAAAAGGCTTTTTTTGCAAGTTATTACCTTAAGGCTAGTATAAGTTTGCCCGATTTGATTCTGAAATAGTAGGTTAAAAAAGTTTTGCCTTTTAAAACTTCAATACTTTTAATGGCACCAGAACTACCTAGTGCATCGGAAATAACATCGCCAACCTTTAATTGTTCCAATCTTTGGATTGGAGTCATCGCATCAATACGTGTCATAGAGAGCAAAAATAGGCTTAGATAGCATTTTTGAATAGGATTTTTGTCTCAAATTCAAAAATCAAGTTATTGTGTAAAGGGAAATAATACGGATTTATTCTTACCTGGAATATCTACAGGTAGTTAAATCTATTTCGACTATTAAGCTGGTTATTTAAACCTAAATAGTTCGATTTTATATCGTCAATTAATAAAGTTTTACTGTAAACCTGATCATGAATAATCTTTTTTCAATCTTTAGTTGTCTCGCTCTTCTAATTTTCTTTAGTGGTACCAAACCAAAAGTATCTCCTCCGGTAAAAGCACCAAATATTTTATTGATAATGGCCGATGATATGGGCTTTGCCGATATAGGTTGTTATGGCAGTGAGGTCGCTACACCAAATTTGGATAAACTTGCTGCGGGCGGTCTCCGTTTCAGGCAATTTTACAACAGCGCCAGGTGTTGCCCAACCAGGGCGTCATTATTAACGGGGCTATATCCACATCAGGCAGGTATCGGGCACATGTCTAACGATCCGGAAGACAGTACAAGTTTCAATTATAACTTGCCTGGTTACCAGGGCAGTTTAAACAATAAATGTGTAACCATCGGCGAAGTGTTAAAAACAAAAGGCTACCAAACTTTAATGAGCGGTAAATGGCATGTAGGCTACCATGGCGAACAAAGATGGCCTTTGCAGCGTGGTTTCGATAAATATTACGGTTTACTGGCAGGTGCAACAAATTATTTTAATCCATCTGGTGGCCGCGGATTAATGCTCATGAACCATAAAATAGCACCAGAAGGCGAAAATTTTTACCTTACAGATGCACTTACCGATTATGCAATAAAGTTTTTAGATGAAAACAAAAAGGAAAGTAAAGCCCCTTTCTTTATGTACCTGGCTTATACCAGTCCACATTGGCCATTAAATGCATTAGCTGCCGATGTTCAGAAATACAGAGGTAAATATAAAAATGGCTGGAAGGCCCTGCGGCGCGAAAGGTATGAGCGCATGAAAAAGCTGGGTGTAATAACCGGTAATTCGCTACTGAGTGAGGATGATGGCGCAGACTGGGATAAACTTTCGCCTGAAAAGCAAGATGAAATGGATCATCGTATGGCATTATATGCGGCACAGATCGATCGTATGGACCAGAACATTGGCCGTGTAATTAAAACGCTTGAGGCCGCAGGTGAGTTAGATAATACCTTAATCTTTTTCCTTTCTGATAATGGTGCATGTGCCGAAGGTGGTGAACTTGGCGGTGGTTTACCTCAAAATTTGGGTACTAAATTAGGCTATATGCTCAGTTATGGTCAATCCTGGGCCAATGCTTCTAACACACCATTTAAAAAATACAAACACTGGGTAAATGAAGGTGGTATTAGTACGCCGCTGATTGTACACTGGCCAAAAGCAATACCTAAAAGTTCATTAGGGCATTTTACCGATCAGTATGGTTTTCTACCCGATATTATGGCAACGATTGTTGATGTGGCCCAGGCAAAATATCCTAGCCAGTATAAAGGAAATCCAATTATTCCGCTTCAGGGAAAAAGCCTGTTGCCATTAATACAAGGCAAAGAATTGCCGGTGCATCAGCAACCAATTTTCTGGGAGCACGAAGGTAATGCCGCTGTTAGATCAGGAAACTTCAAACTGGTAAGCGAATACAGCGCCGGTCAGCCGGTTAAATGGGAACTTTACGATTTAAGCAAGGATAGATCCGAATTAAATGATCTGGCTACAAAAATGCCAGCCAAAGTTGCAGAATTAACTCAAGCATACCAGAATTGGGCTGCATTTGCAGGTGTTGTTCCCTATGATGAGGTGGTTAAAATACAGGCGAAAAAGAAAAAAGTAGCCCGGATATTACCTCAATAGTGCTGTGTTTCAGCACAGAAAGAATCTTATTGTTTAGCGAACCAGGAGCGCTAGCTTATTTTTTAGGAAAATATGTATATTCGTTTCATACCAGGTATGCCACGGTAAGTTTATTTCTATGCTCCTTATTCAAAAAAAAACTGCTTGCTTCATATTTTTTTTATGGATGGGTACAGGCATTTGTTTTGCCCAGTCTACAGCTATTCCCCTTAAATATTTGGGTGTAGAAAGTGGCCTGTCTAATAATGTGGTAAACTCTTTATACCTGGATCATTTTGGGTTTATGTGGATGGGTACCTATGACGGATTAAACCGTTACGATGGTTATCATTTTAAGGTTTTTAGAAATGGTTGGGGAGATGAACATTCACTGGTCAATAATCACATTACGGTACTGAATGGGGATGCGAAAAACAGGGTTTGGGTAGGTACACAAAAGGGAATTTCCTATTATGATTATGCCGATTCCAGGTTTCATCAACTGATTTATTTAGACAAGGGACGTAAAAATGAGGTAAGTTATGCCATTAATTCCATTGCCATAAGTCAGGCTTTAGCTGTTTATGTAGCTACCGAAGAAAAAGGCCTTTTCATGCTCAAAAAGAACAGCAGCCTGGCAGAACGAATCCCTTTTGGTAAAAATTTCGACTTTACAGTAAAGGCTTTATACATTGATGATGATCAAACCCTCTGGCTTTTTATTAAGGATGTGGGGCTTTGTAAGTATGATAAAGACCAAAATAAAGTTCGTTTAGTAACTGCTGCCCTAAGCTCGGTAACTTGTATTACAAAAGATACTAAGCAAACGCTCTGGCTTGGAACAGAACGCGGACTTTTTCAGTTTGATAAAGTAAAAGCTAGCATCAGCAAGTTTAACCAGCACTTAAACAATGAGAATATTATGGGTTTGTTGTTAGATCGGCAACAAAAACTCTGGATTTCGACAGATGGAGGCGGGGTTGCTGTTTACGATACCAAAAAGCAAAAAACAAGTTACCTGTCTGCAGGAAAAGAAAAAGGTTTGCTCAGCAGTAATTCTGTTGCGCAGGTTTACGAAGACCATGAATCGAGAAAGTGGATTGCAACCCTGCGTGGTGGGGTAAATATCATTGATACCGAAAATGAACAGTTTACCACCATTAAACATGACCCGCTAAAAAGTAATTCTCTAATTAATAATTTTGTGCTCTCTTTTAGCGAAGATGAAAACAAAAACATTTGGATCGGGACTGATGGAGGTGGTTTAAGCGTCTGGAACCGAAAGCTAAATACTTTTGCCAATTATGCAAAAACCAGTGATCCAAATTCTTTAACCAGTAATTTTGTTACCAGTATTTTAAATGATGCAGACCACAATGTCTGGGTGGCCAGTTTTAGCGGCGGGATAGATCGTTTTAATAAAACAACTGGAAAATTTGTCCACTATAACTGTTATAATACCTCTAAAGGTGTTGACGATATTAATATCTGGAAACTTTATCAAGACAAACAACAAAATATCTGGGTGGGTACCACAAAAGGTGGCGCATTGTATCGTTACAATAAAAGCATCGATAAATTTGAACTTTTTGATACTAAACTAAAGGATATTCACAGTTTATTTCAGGATTCGAAAGGCAGGCTTTGGGCAGGGAACTATACCGAACTGATCGAAATCGATCCGGTAAACAAAAAACATAACTATACGAAGATCAACTTTGCCATTAGGGCCATTCAGGAAGATTTTAATCACCAGATATGGATCGGCACCGAAGGCGGAGGTTTATTGCTTTTTGATCCGGAAACCAAAAAAATAAAGCGGTATATCCAAAGTGATGGATTACCAAGTAATTCGGTGCTCAATATCCTTCAGGATGCACAAGGTAATTTATGGTGCAGTACCTACAATGGCTTATCCAGATTTGATGTTAGGCACCATAGCTTTAAAAATTATTATGCTACTGATGGTTTACAAAGCAATCAGTTTAATTATAACGCAGCATTAAAACTCGCAAACGGTAATTTTTTATTTGGCGGGATTGGGGGCTTTAACTTGTTTTCGCCCGATAGCATTAAGAAAAATAAGCGCATACCTAAAATGGTGCTGACCGATTTTAGGATCAACAATATTCCGCTTGATCAGGACTCAGCTTATAACGATATCTCTGTTATTAATTTGGCACGCATAGAAATTCCGTTTAGTGATGCCGTGATTTCTATCGATTATGCCGCAATAGAATTCTCCTTTCAGGATCAGATTTCTTATGCCTACTACCTGGAAGGCTGGGACAGAGACTGGAATTATGTAAACAAGTTAAGTACGGCCTATTATTCCAGGTTAAATGAAGGCGAATATAAGCTCCATATTAAAAGTACCGATACTGAAGGCGCCTGGAGCAACAATGAAAAAATTGTAGTGATTAGGATTTTACCACCCTGGTACCGTACCTGGTGGGCCTATACCATCTATCTTATTATCGGATCGTCCATATTTTACCTTTTTCAAACTTACCGCAACCGCCAGAGAAGATTGAAACATGAAGTAGAAATTACCAACCTTAAAATGGAGCGTGAAAAGGATCTGAATGAGAAAAAACTGAATTTCTTTACCAATATTTCACATGAACTGAGAACGCCCTTAACCTTAATTGTTAATCCGATTAAAGATATTATCCTTAAAAAAGATCCGGGACCAGAAAAGAACGATTTAAATATAGTTTACCGCAATTCGAGGCGTTTGTTAAGCCTGGTAGATCAGTTATTGCTATTTAGAAAGACGGAAAGTGAAAATGATACCTTGAAAATTGTAAGGATCAACCTGTACAAGTTTACGAACGAAATTTTTCTCTGCTTTAACTATCTGGCAAAACAAAATCACATCGACTATACTTTTGAGTGTGAAGAAGAAGAACTGGATATTTATGCAGATAAAGATAAACTCGAAATTGTTTTTTTTAACCTGCTTTCTAATGCACTTAAGTTTACGCCAAAAGGCGGTTTTGTGAAATTTAGCGTTAAACCACTTGGCATGCGCGTGCAGATTGAGGTGAGCGATAGTGGTCCGGGGATTCCGGCGCATGTGGGCGAAAAGTTGTTCGATAAATTTTATAAGGTAATGTCGAACGAATCGCTGAAGATGGGTTTCGGTATTGGGCTTTACCTGGCCAAAAACTTTGTAGAATTACATAAAGGGAAAATTTCGTTCCGCTCTAACCAGGGGATGGGTACCATATTTTTGATCGATATTCCGGTAGGAGAACCCAATTTGCAGCATAGCGGTGTTTTTCAAAACGAATTAACCTATGTAAATGAGCTCATTGCGCAAGAGGAAGAAGCAGAAAATAACGATACAGAGCATGTGGGTAACCTCCAATTGCTCATCTCAGATCTGCACTCAATTCTAGTGATTGATGATAACCCTGAAATTATTGATTACATCAGGCACATTTTTCAGGAAAACTTCAAAATTTATAAAGCCGAAAACGGTACCGATGGATTAAAGCGTTGTAAAGAATATTTACCTGATATTGTGATCTCTGATGTAAACATGGATGGCCTTAATGGTATCGAACTCTGTAAGGCCATTAAAGACGATTCTGCCCTGAGCCATATTCCGGTAATTCTGCTAACCGGCGACCCGAGTCCTGAGGTAAAACTTAAAGGAATAGAAGTTGGTGCCTACGATTTTATCAGTAAACCTTTCGATAGGGAGCTATTTACAGCTAAAATTAACAGCATTATTAAAAACAGGACCAATCTTCAGTCTTATTTCTACAATGAAATAACCTTAAAGAGTGATGCCCATAAAGTATCACAGGAGGACAAAGGATTTCTTCAAAAATGCATTATGATTATTGAAGAAAATCTGATGGAAGATAGTTTTAACGTAAAAATACTGGCATCTGATCTGGGCATGAGCCATTCTAATCTTTACAAAAGAATTAAAGCCACTTCAGGTCAGTCTGTAAATGGTTTTATCCGGTTTATCCGGTTAAGAAAGGCTGCCGAATTGTTAATCAATACCAATCTGAATATTAACGAAGCCGCTTTTAGGGTAGGCATAAATGATAGTAAATACTTTAGAGAACAGTTTCAAAAACTGTTTAAATTAACGCCATCAGAATTTATAAAGAAACACCGGAAAAGTTTTCATAAATACTATAATATTAATGCCACTACATAAAAGTTACGCTATTTTGGGCTTTTAAAGCTGTTTATCTTAAAACGCCCCCTGCAAAGTATGATTTAGCCCCCTGTGTAAAGCTTAAAAAATTCGGTACTTCGGCTTCACCAAATGTAAAGACTGAGCAGCCTAACCGTATAATGTATCAATTGCTAAATAAAAGTATATATCTAATCTGTACATTCATCGGCATCAGCCTGGTGAGTACGGCACAAGAAACACAACGGAGTACCATTGCCAGTAACGGATGGGCAAACAACTCGGTAAATGCTGTTATTTTTCGTAAAAATTCTTTGGTCAGTTTTAAAGATAGCCAATATGCCGCTTATTATGATCAGGAACAAAATGTGGTATTGGCTAAACGCAAAATTGGCTCAACGCGCTGGACAGTAGTTACCACCCCCTATAAAGGTGATGCGACCGATGCCCATAAATCAATTAGCATTATGATAGATGGCGATGGTTTCCTCCATATGGCCTGGGGTCAGCATAACAACAATTTAAATTATGCAAAATCGGTTTCAGCAGGTTCCCTAACTTTAGGGACCAAGGAAACTATGCTTTCTGCAAAAGAAAATAAAGTTAGCTATCCAGAATTTTATAAGTTGGCGAATGGCGATCTTCTGTTTTTTTACCGTGATGGGGGCTCCGGAAATGGAAACCTGATGATCAACCGTTATAGCCTGAAGACTAAAAATTGGACGCGTGTACAGGATGGGATGATTGATGGCGAAGGACAGCGAAATGCCTATTGGCAGGTGGCAGTAGATCAGGCTGGAACCATTCATTTATCGTGGGTGTGGCGCGAAAGCCCTGATGTAGCCAGTAACCACGATTTATGTTATGCTAAATCTACGGATGGCGGACTAAGCTGGTTAAAATCTACCAATGAAAAATATAGCCTGCCCATTACGGCATCTAATGCCGAATATGCGCTTAAAATTCCGCAAAAAAGTGAGCTGATTAACCAAACGTCGATGTTTGCTGATGCCAAGGGCAACGTATTTATAGCTGGTTATTGGCGCGATGCGAACGAAACTATACCACAATATCACCTGGTTTTTAAAACCGGTAACCATTGGGAAGTCAGCAACCTTAATTTTAGAAAAACGGCTTTTAGTTTAAGTGGAGGGGGTACTAAACAGATTCCGATTTCGAGGCCACAGATTATCGTGTGGCCAAATGGAAAACAATATGCTGCGGGGTTGTTGTTCAGAGATACTGAACGGGGAAACAAAGTTTCCGTTGCTTTGAATGATCAGCTTGGAACAGGAAGCTGGAAGATTAAAGACCTTACTCAAAAAAGCGTTGGTGATTGGGAACCCACTTATGATACCGAACTTTGGAAAAGTAAAGGGATTTTGAGTCTGTTTTTACAGCATGTTACCCAGATAGATGGCGAAGGAAAGGCCAGCCAGGCACCAACAATTGTGCAGGCCCTGGATTGGAAACCGAAAAATAAATAACGAATTAATGTTGAAATGAAATATCCTATTGTAAAATATAAATTTTCCCTGCTTGCTGTTTTGTTTATGGTATCTGTAAATCTGGTACAGGCACAAAGCAAAAAAACGACCGGGGCATCCAAAGAAAACACAGCTTATTTATTTACCTATTTTACCGGAAACGCTAAAGCAGAAGAAGCAATCCGTTTTGCTGTAAGCACCGATGGTTACCACTACAAAGCCTTAAATAATAATAATCCGGTTATTTCTTCTGAAAAGATCAGCAGTACCGGAGGTGTTCGCGATCCACATATTTTGCGTGGTGAGGATGGCAAAACCTTTTATATGGTGGCTACCGATATGGTTTCGGCAAATGGATGGAATGCTAACAGAGCCATGGTATTGTTGAAATCGAATGATTTGATCCATTGGACATCGTCAGTGGTTAATATTCAAAAACGTTTTCCAAATAACGAAAATTTACTCCGCGTTTGGGCACCGCAGACCATTTATGATAAAATTGCCAAAAAATACATGGTTTACTGGTCGATGAAACATGGCGATGATCCTGATAAAATTTATTATGCTTACGCCAATGCTGATTTTACGGACCTGGAAACCGTTCCGAAGCAGCTCTTTTTTAGTCCAACCAATGGCTCTTGTATTGATGGAGATATTATCTACGATAAAGGAAAATACAATCTGTTCTTTAAAACAGAAGGTAATGGTAATGGCATTAAAAAAGCGGTTTCTGATCAGCTAACAACAGGTTATGTGTTGCAGGATAAATATTTGCAGCAAACCAAAGAAGCGGTAGAAGGAGCAGGCGTTTTTAAACTGAACCAGAGTGACGAATATATCCTGATGTACGATGTGTACATGAAAGGCCGCTATCAGTTTACCAAAAGCAAAGATCTGGCAAATTTTAGTGTAGTAGATCAGGATATCACGATGGATTTTCACCCTCGGCACGGCACTATTTTGCCAATAAATCAACAAGAGTTAAACCGGTTGCTCCATCAGTGGTATAGCGTTGGGTCTGTTTTGCTTAGCCCAGAAAATAAGGCCATCAATCAAAATAATATGGTTTTAGATAGTGTAAGCCAAAAAGTTGATCTGCCTGTAAACTATGGGACAGATTTAAAGGCTTTCGATCCGCAGTTTAATACCTTTAATCAAATCAGCATTACACCAAAAGGAAAACTCGATTTTTCTAAAGGTCCTGTGAAAATTAAGCTATACATTGCCGGTCAGCAAGCTAAAACCTACGAGGTAAACGTTTCCGTAGCCAATAATCCTGTTTTAAAAGGTTATTATGCCGATCCTGAAATTTTATATTCCAATAAAACTTCGAAATATTACATCTATCCAACCAGTGATGGTTTTACGAATTGGAGCGGCACCTATTTTAAAAGTTTCTCATCTACCGATCTGGTGAACTGGAAAGATGAAGGCAAAATATTAGACCTTGAAAAAGACGTTTCCTGGGCAAAAAAGAATGCCTGGGCACCAACCATCATCGAAAAAAAGATTAATGGTGTGTACAAGTATTTCTATTATTTTACAGCGGCCCAGAAAATTGGAGTTGCTGTTGCTGATGATCCGGCGGGCCCGTTTAAGGACAGTGGAAAGGCTTTAATTTCTGGTAAACCAAAAGGGATTAAAGGTGGTCAGGAGATTGATCCTGATGTGTTTAACGATCCTCAAACCCATAAAAGTTATCTCTATTGGGGAAATGGTTATATGGCGGTTGCACCATTAAATGACGATATGGTTTCGATTGATACCACTGCGATTAAAATCATTACGCCAAACAACGGTTTTAGAGAAGGTACAGAAGTTTTTTATCGCAATGGAAAGTATTACTTCTTATGGTCGGAAGATGATACCCGGAGCGAAAATTATAGGGTACGTTATGGTTTTTCTGATTCACCTACGGGTAAAATAACCATTCCGGAAAATAACCTGATTCTGGCCAAAGATGTAACACAAGGTATTTACGGCACAGGGCATAACAGCGTGATCAAAGTTAACGGAAAAGACGAATGGTACATGGTTTACCATCGCTTTAGCAGGCCAAAAGGCATTTTGATGGGAAGAGCTGCAGGGTACAATCGAGAGGTTTGCATCGATAAAATGGAATTTAACGAAGATGGAACCATTAAACCTGTAGTACCAACAGTAAACGGCATTAAACCCATACACTAATGAAATTAAGATTATACCAGTTACTTTTTTTATGGTTGTTTTTTAGCAGCATTGTGCTAAATGCACAAACTTCAACCTCAAAAGAAGAAGTGCTCGAAATGCTTAACCGCGCAAATGCCTATTGGCAAAATAACAATAAACCCGAAGTACGTGCTTTTTGGGATCATGCTGCTTACCATACCGGAAATATGGAACTTTACGGAATTACCAGAAATGAAACTTACCGTAAATATTCAGAAGACTGGGCCGTTTATAACCAATGGATGGGTGCAAAATCGACCGATAAATCCAAATGGAAATATAAATACGGCGAAACAGATGAATATGTGCTGTTTGGCGATTGGCAAATCTGCTTTCAAACCTATATCGATCTCTATCACTTAAAACCCGAAGAATATAAAATTGCAAGGGCAAAAGAGGTGATGCAATACGAAATGAGCACACCCAACAGCGATTATTGGTGGTGGGCCGATGGCTTGTACATGGTAATGCCAGTGATGACCAAACTTTATAAGGTAACTGGCGATCAAAAATACCTGGATAAACTGTACGAATATTTTAGGTATGCCAACAGTATTATGTACGATAAAAAGGAAAAACTTTATTATCGCGATGCCAAATACGTTTATCCAAAACATAAAAGTGCCAATGGTAAAAAAGATTTTTGGGCAAGGGGCGATGGTTGGGTATTTGCAGGTTTGGCGAAAGTGTTGAAAGATCTGCCCCTTAACGATCCGCACCGCAATGAATATTTAACCAAGTACCTGAATATGGCCAAAGCAATTGTTAAAAGCCAGCAGGCAGAAGGCTATTGGACCAGAAGCATCCTCGATGCGCAACACGCCCCGGGACCTGAAACCAGTGGCACATCCTTTTTTACTTATGGTTTATTGTGGGGGATTAACAACGGCTATTTAAAAGAAAAAACCTACTTACCTGCAGCACAAAAAGCATGGACATACCTAAGCAGAACCGCATTGCAACCTAACGGTAAACTAGGTTATGTACAGCCGATAGGGGAGAAAGCCATTCCGGGTCAGGTGGTTGATGTAAATTCTACTGCGAATTTTGGTATAGGGGCCTTTTTATTGGCAGGAAGCGAAATGTACCGCTATTTATCGAATAAAAATTAAATTTTAAAACTAATGAAATTAAGAAATATCTGCATTACAGCTTTACTCATCACATTGATTGGCGGAACTGTATTTGCACAAAAGAAAGCCAAAAACACCAAAAGCGCAGTTTTAACCGACAGGCAGTTCTGGTTGCAGCAAATGGATAAGATGGTGAAACCTGTTTTATATAACCTGGCTAAAGATAGCCTGCGGATTGCAATGCCGAAGGTTACCTCTATCCATATTGATAATAAAGAGCACCGCATTAAGGTACAATATGTCGAGGTTTTGGGCAGGGTTTTAAGTGGTATTGCGCCATGGTTACAGTTAGAAGGAGGTTCTGCAGAAGAAGTGGCTTTACGTAAACAATATCGCGAATGGGCGCTTCAAGGGTTAAAAAATGCATTGGATTCAAATGCCAATGATTTTATGAATTTCGATATCGGCGGGCAGCAACTGGTAGATGCTTCTTATGTCGCATTGGCGCTGGTTCGTGCGCCCTGGTTATGGGAAAACCTGGATAAGAAAAACCAGGAGCTGATGATGAAATCGATCATTACCACCAGAAGATTTAAACCTGTTTTTTCTAACTGGTTATTGTTTTCTGCTATGAACGAAGCTTTTCTGGCCAAATTTGGTTACAGCTGGGATCCCATGCGGGTTGATTATGCCTTGCAACAAATGGAGCAATGGTATACTGGGGATGGCATGTACACCGATGGAACATCCTTCGCTTTCGATTATTACAACAGTTATGTTATCCACCCTTATCTGGCTACTTTGGCCAATATCATTGGTGCTAAAACGAACAGTTATAAAGAAATGTTCGATAAAATTAAAAAGCGGAACGAACGATATGCGGTAATCCAGGAGCGATTAATCAATGCCGATGGCACTTATCCTGCAACTGGTCGTTCTATCATTTACCGTGGTGCAGCATTTCATCATTTGGCCGATATGGCCTGGAGAAAGGCATTACCAAAACAGTTAAGTCCGGCACAGGTCCGTTGCGCTTTAACAGCCGTCATCAAAAAAACTTTAGAAAGTCCTGGTACCTATAAAAACGGTTGGTTAACCATTGGTTTATATGGTGATCAACCCAATCTGGGCGATTTTTATAACAACCAGGGTAGTCCTTACATCGCTTCAAATATCTTTTTGCCATTGGGCCTGTCAGAAA
This sequence comes from Sphingobacteriaceae bacterium GW460-11-11-14-LB5, assembly GCA_002151545.1. NCBI lineage: Bacteria > Pseudomonadati > Bacteroidota > Sphingobacteriia > Sphingobacteriales > Sphingobacteriaceae > Sphingobacteriaceae bacterium GW460-11-11-14-LB5. The sequence continues at coordinate 1,494,346 of CP021237.1, forward strand.
CGGATCCCTTTTGGGCAAACCCTGCCGAGAAATGGAGTGCGCAAAAAATCTGGAGCGGAGAAAATTTTGAAAATGATCACAGTGCAAGTTTAAAATAACTAATTAATTAAATATCAGATAACTAAATAATTAAGAAGATGTTATGTAAATTCCATCTTTAAAACATTAAAATTATTGATTAACATGATGAATAAGAGAATCAGTTTTGTTTTAGGATTTATCGCCTTTGTTTTGTTGCTAAACGGAAACATTTCAGCACAACAGGCCTATACTTCTTTTACGCCGGGTAAAATTTGGAAAGATAATAAAGGCGTTCATATTAATGCACACGGTGGTGGTATTGTAGAATATAAAGGAACCTATTATTGGTTTGGAGAGCATAAAATTGAAGGCGAAAAAGGAAATACAGCGCAGGTAGGTGTACATTGTTATTCTTCAAAAGATTTATACAATTGGAAAGATGAAGGTATTGCGCTTCCGGTTTCTGAAGACCTGAAAAGTGATATTGCTAAAGGTTGTATTCTGGAGCGTCCAAAAGTGGTATACAACAAAAAAACCAAAAAGTTTGTGATGTGGTTTCACCTGGAGCTTTTGGGTAAAGGTTATGCAGCGGCAAGATCAGGTGTTGCAGTGGCCGATCGCCCAACAGGGCCATATACTTTTATCAAAAGTTACCGCCCAAATCCAGGTAAAATGCCTTTCTATGCTGAAGGAACACCTGAAAAGGATCAGGTAAATTGCGAAAAACCTGCAAATAAGAGCGATGGTTTTTTCTGTAGGGATTTAGCTGGTGGCCAGATGGCCAGGGATATGACTGTTTTTGTAGATGATGACGGAAAAGCTTATCACATATTTTCTTCAGAAGAGAATTTTACGCTTCATTTAGCAGAATTAACCCCCGATTATTTAGGCCACACTGGCAAATTTATCAGGATTTATGTGGGTCAACAAACAGAAGCACCAGCCTTATTTAAGAAAAACGGAGTTTATTACATGGTTGGTTCGGGTTGTACAGGCTGGGCACCAAATCCGGCACGATGGTTTAAATCAAATTCCATCTGGGGTCCCTGGACCTATATGGGGAACCCTTGTCAGGGCGAGGGTGCTAAATTAACCTACGGCGGTCAGAGTACACATGTGCTTCCTGCCCCGGGTAAAAAAGGAGACTTTATTTTTATGGCCGATAAATGGGAACCCAAAAATGCCATCGATGGCCGTTATTTATGGTTGCCGATCAAATTTGAAGGCGATAAAATTTCGATAAACTGGGCAGACGAATGGAATCTGAGCGTGTTTAAAAAGTAGAGAAAAAACAAATTTTATATAAAACCCAGATGATGGATTGCGGAGAAATACGCAAATTAGGAACCCTTTTGCCTAAAAAATCCAGGTCATCAAAAAAACAGTTCAAAATGAAAGTAAAATTATTATGGTTGGTGGCGATGTGTTTCTCCTTAACCGCTTTTGGCCAGCAAGCCAAACACACGTTTAAATTGGGAGAATCGGATTTTTTGCTGGATGATAAACCTTTCCAGATAATTTCTGGCGAGTTACATTATCCCCGTGTACCAAAAGAGGCCTGGCGGGCCCGGATGAAAATGGCCAAAGCCATGGGGCTAAATACCATTGGTACCTACGTGTTCTGGAATTTGCATGAGCCACAAAAAGGAAAATTCGATTTTTCCGGCAATAACAACATCGCCGAATTTGTGAAAATTGCCCAGCAGGAGGGACTTTGGGTGATTTTAAGGCCAAGTCCTTACGTTTGTGCCGAATGGGAGTTTGGCGGTTACCCATATTGGTTACAGAATGAAAAAGGCCTTGTGGTAAGAAGTACCGAAAAACAATACCTGGATGAGTATAAAAAATATATTCTCGAAGTAGGAAAGCAGTTAGCATCATTACAGATTAACCATGGCGGTAACATCATTATGGTGCAGGTAGAGAACGAATACGGTTCTTATGCTGCTGATAAAAATTATTTAGATATCAACAGAAAAATGTTTATCGAGGCAGGCTTCGATGGATTGCTTTATACCTGCGATCCGGCTGCTGATGTAAAAGATGGTCATTTAGCTGGTTTATTACCCGCAGTAAACGGGATCGATGATCCGGCAAAAATCAGACAGCTGGTAAATGAAAACCATGATGGCAAAGGTCCGTATTTTATAGCGGAGTGGTACCCGGCATGGTTCGATTGGTGGGGAACAGCGCACCACACCGTTCCTGCTGTGCAATACACCAAAAGGTTAGATTCTGTTTTAGCAGCAGGCATTTCGATCAACATGTACATGTTCCATGGCGGTACAACCCGTGGTTTTATGAACGGTGCTAACTACAAGGATATTTCGCCATATGAACCACAAACCAGTAGTTATGATTACGATGCGCCTTTAAATGAGGCTGGGAACGTAACTGAGAAATTCAGGGCTTTTAGAAGTGTAATCGAAAAACATCTTCCGGCAGGGCAAAGTTTGCCGCCAATCCCAGCAGCTAAACCAAGTATCGCTATTGCGCCTTTTAAACTGACCAGTAAAGTTACTTTGTTTAATGCACTGCCAAAAGCTGTGAAAAATATCACGCCTTTAACTTTTGAAGACCTTAAGCAGGACTATGGTTACGTGTTATACCGCACCACCATTCAGGGCGGGAAAAAAGGCCAATTGCAGCTTAAACAATTACGCGATTATGCGCTGATTTTTATCAACCAGAAAAGGGCAGGTATTTTAGATCGCAGGTTAAACCAAAACACCCTGTCGTTAGATCTTCCGGCAGGAGAGGTACAGCTCGATATTTTTGTTGAAAATATGGGACGGGTAAACTTTGGAAAGTATTTATTAGAGAATAAAAAAGGAATTACCGAACAGGTAACTTTTAATGGTGCCGAAGTTAAAAACTGGTCGATGTATGGCTTTCCTTTTAACAACGATCGCATGACCATTACTAGTCCATCAAAATCAAACGGAAATGGACCAACATTACAGAAAGGATCCTTCCAGATTGCGACTGTTGCTGATACTTATTTAGATATGACCGATTGGGGAAAGGGAGTCGTATGGGTTAACGGACACAACTTAGGAAAGTACTGGGCAATTGGTCCGCAACAAACGCTATATGTTCCTCAGGAATGGTTAAAAAAAGGCAAGAATGATATTACAGTTTTGGAACTGCTTAAACCCGATCAAAATATTTTAAAAGCAATTGATCAACCAATTCTAAATACACTTAAAAAATTAAACGTAGATTAAACGTTTAAAAATCTTAAAAATTGGTGTTAAAGGCCTAAATTTGGCAAAAAGTAACAATTTAACCCCTATTAATTACCGTATTACCCCTCAATTGAGGGGTTTTTTTATGGTTACTTTGTTACAACCAAATAATAAAACCAATAAGATATGAGCAAAAACAAACGACATTTTTTTAAAGCACATCACGACTACTGAAAAACATCTAACTAATTTTTTTCTTTAAATAACCATTAAACAAACCCGCTCACCTGAGCAGAATTTTTTAACCAACCATCCCTAGTATGCAAAAAAAATTACTCCTGAAATTTTCAGTTGTGTTTTTATTGCTGTTTAAAATTATCCCGGTACAGGCTTCCAATGAGGCTAAACTTGTCCTGGGTTTTAAGCAGCATATTGATACACTGCAAAAGGCCCCATCGCTCTACCTTGTTGATGAAAATCAGCTCCCGCTTGTAGGTGCCAAGCTTGTTAATACAAAGAATAAAACCAGTGCTGTTACCGATATCAACGGTATTGCTCAATTAAGCTATGGCACTGGTGATCTGATTGAAGTTTATGCTTCAAATGCATTGGTATTAAAACTTGAGATTAGGAAAGGCCAAAATGTGATTGTGGTGAGCAGTAAAAACCCCGGAGTTGCTGCACTAAAGCCAGTGAGAACACTTTATGATCAAACGGTTAAGCAATCGTTATCTACCATGGCAACTGATGCTGTTTATACCACAGATTTAACCAAAACGCCGGTAACTTCGATAAAATCGGCCATTACAGGTCGTTTAGCAGGTTTATATACCAATCAAAATTCGGGTAGATTAGGTTCCGAAGGCCGAACTGATGGAACTGCTTCACTACTTTCGCTCGGTTCTTTAGGTTCTGATGCCGTTACAATGTCGCTAAGAGGACAAAACCCGGTAGTTATTGTCGACGGTATACCAAGACCGCTTACCATTTTTAATATGGAAGAGATCGAGTCGATTACCGTATTGAAAGACGCCGTTTCAACGGCAATGTTAGGTGTAAAAGGTGCAAGTGGTGCAATTTTAATCACCACCAGAAGGGGCGCTAAAGCAAAACAGCTCATTTCATTTACTGCACAAACTGCATTTCAAAAATCACTTAAACTTCCACAAGGCTTAAATTCATTTCAATACGCCACTTTATACAATGAGGCCAGGGTAAATGATGGTTTAACTCCGGTTTATACTGCTGCCGATTTACAGGCTTACCAAACAGGCAGTGATCCCCAAGGTCACCCCGATGTAGACTGGAAAGATTTGGTAACTAAACCCACTTCACGTTTTAATCATTATACCTTAAATGTATCGGGTGGTAACGATTTTGGGAAATACTTTGTCGCTGTTGAGCATGTGGATCAAAACGGACTTTTTAAAAATTCAGACCTCAACACCTATGATACAGACAATACCTACAAAAGTTATGTAATCCGTTCTAATGTCGATCTGCAGATCAATAAGAAACTATCGGCAGGTATTAATTTAATGGGACGTTTAATTAACGGAAATGAGTCTGGTTATACCGCAAACTCAGCCGGTTTTGGTTCACAATCGATTTTGAATTCCATTAATGCAACTCCTGCGAACGCATATCCGGTTTATAATCCAAATGGAAGTTTCGCCACAACATCTTCTTATCAGAACAATATTTATGCTCAAGCCATTGCTTCTGGTTATGTTGGTACTTATAAAAGGGATGTATCAGCAGATTTATTCTTAAAAAGAACATTCGATGAAATTACAAAAGGTCTTTGGTTAAAAGCTAAAGCATCAATTTTTGCAACATTATCTGAAAATACTTACAGACAGAAATCGTTTGCCAGTTTTTTCTATAATCCAACTACCAAAGCTTATACGCAATATGGTACCATTGGTACACAAAATAACTATACAGGCATTAATTACCAGGGCCATTCAGATTACGAGGAGCTAACTCTTGGTTACGACCGTAATTTTAACAAACATGGCGTAAGTGCAGTTTTATTGGCCAACCACGATAACTCATTTACTGGATCCGATCTTCCTTATACCGTACAGGGGATTTCGGGAAAGGCATCGTATAATTTCGATGAGAAATATGTTGCCGATGTAGCTTTTGGATACAATGGTTCTAATTATTATCCGCCATCTGGCGATTATAAGTATGGATTTTTTCCGGCTATGGCTTTAGCCTGGAACATCAATAAAGAAAACTTTTTAAAAGATACCAAATGGCTGAGCAGCTTAAAACTATATGGTTCTTACGGCAAAACGGGGAACGATAATCCTGGTTACTTTGTGTACATCCAAAGGTATTTTGATGGTACAGCTACTTATTTTGGCGCTACTCCAGGTTCCAATACCAGTATTTATGAACAGCCTTTAGCTAATCCGAATATTACATGGGAAAAAGCAAACAAGTTTAATATAGGTTTACAGGGAGCGATTTTAGATAACAAGCTCAGTTTTACGGCTGAATATTATCGTGATAAATATTATGACCTGTTGATGCAAAGAGGTAAAAACTCTGCACTTATCGGGCAGAACTACCCTTTAGAAAATATTGGACAGAGCAGATATACCGGATGGGATTTTAAATTGAATTTCCAGCAAACGGTGAATGAATTTAGCTATTACATTGCAGCTACCGGTGGGTTACAACAATCGAAAGTGCTTTACCAGAATGAGGTGAATCAACCTTTCCCTTGGATGGCCAGAACAGGGCAAGCCGTTGGTCAGCGTTTTGGGTACATCGCCGATGGTTTATTCCAAAATACTGCTGAAGTAAATGGCAGCGCTAAATTGGAAGGTTATACCGCGCAGCCTGGAGATATTAAATACCGCGACCTGAATGGTGATGGGATTATCAACCAGCTCGATCAAACCGCAATCGGGAATGCAAAACCATTGTTCTATTATGGTTTAAACTTAGGTTTCCAGTTTAAAGGATTCGATTTTAGTGCATTGATACAAGGTGCGATGAACCGCACCATTTACCTGAGCGGAAATACAGAGTGGGCTTTTCAAAATAATGGCTTCGGGCAGGCCTGGGAACAAAATCTCGACCGCTGGACACCTCAAACGGCAGGTACCGCTACAATGCCCAGATTATCGATTGGTACAAATATCAATAACGAAGCTACTTCTACTTTCTGGCAGCACTCGGGCAATTATGCACGCTTAAAAAATGTTGAGGTAGGTTATACCATTCCAAACCATTGGGCCAGGAAGATAGGTCTGCAGAGCATCAGGGTATTTGGCAATGGCACCAACTTAGTAACACTTGCCGCTTATGATCGTGTAGATCCGGAGGTTTACAATGGAAGCTATCCAATTCAGCGATCGATCAACATGGGTATCAACATTAAACTTTAATCACATGAAAAATTTTAAACAATATATCATACTGGCGTTATTTGGCTTTCAGGTGGCTATGGCCATTACCTCATGTAAAAAGGTAGAAACCGAGCCGCGCGATTGGATCCAGGCAGATTTAGTTTGGGATGATCAGGATAAAAACGGAACTGTGGCAGGTTTCTTTTTAAACAGTGTATACAACTATATACCGAGTGGTTTTAACCGGATAGATGGCGATTTTTTAGATGCAGCCTCTGGAGATGCCATTCCGTCAAGAAACAATACCCAGGTAGAATATTTTACAAATGGCAGGATAAGTACGCTCAACAATCCTGATCCTTATTGGGGAAATAGTTATTATGGCATTAGGGCAGCCAATATTTTTCTGGCCAATATTAATGTGGTGCCGATTGCTGCGCTGACCAAACAATATTGGAGGGCAGAGGCCAGGTACATTAGGGCATTATTATATTTTGAGTTGTTGAAAAGATACGGTGGCGTTCCTTTAATCGGAAATAAGGTTTTCACGCTTGAAGATAACCTCGAATTGCCAAGAAACAGTTTCGCCGATTGCATAAATTATATCATTAGTGAATGTGATGCAGTTAAAGACAGCTTAAGATTAGAAACAGGTGCAAATTATACCACTTCCGATTGGGGCAGGATTCCGAAAGGAGCAGCAATAGCCTTAAAATGCAGGGCTTATTTGTATGCGGCAAGTCCATTGTACAATGGTGGCGGTGTAGAATCAAACGGAACATTAAAAGTCTTGACAGGTTATCCAACAGCTGACGCTAGCCGTTGGCAAAAAGTAATTGATGCTGCAGTAGAACTCAATGCTTTAAATTATTACCAGTTACAGCCGGTATTCAACAATGTGTTTTTAACCAATAAAAATACTGAAGTTATCCTGAGCAAACAGGCTGCGGTAAATACGGGTATCGAAACCACCAATGCTCCGTCCGGTTATGGAGCACCTGCATTAAGTAATGGTAGAACAAGTCCAACGGCAGATTTGGTGAATGCGTTTACCATGAGGAATGGCTTGCCCATTACCGATGCGGCATCAGGTTACAATCCGGCGGCGCCTTACACCAACAGAGACCTCCGGTTAGATTATACCATTTTTTATAATGGCGTAAACTGGTTAAACCGGGGGGTACAAACCTACGAGGGTGGTTTGGATAAGCCAGGTGGAACAACCGTACAAACCCGAACAGGTTACTACCTGCGTAAGTTTATGGGGAATTTTGCTACCAATAGTACCTATACCAACCAATCACACAACTTTATCATTTTCAGATATGCCGAAATTATACTGAATTATGCTGAAGCATTAAATGAGGTGGGTAGAACAGAAGATGCCGTTAAGCAGATTATCCTTTTACGGACCAGGGCAGGAATAACAGCAGGCGCAAACACGCGTTACGGTATTCCAGTAGGAATTTCACAGGAGAGTATGAGAACACTGATTATGAATGAAAGAAGGGTAGAGCTGGCTTTTGAAGAGCACCGTTTCTGGGATATCCGCAGGTGGAAAATTGCACCGGCCGTTCTTAGTGGGGCATTGAATGGAACCAAAATCACCAAAAATGCCAATAACACTTTTACGTACGAGAATATTCCGGTGGTGACTTCCATTTTTACCAATAAACTCTACCACATGCCGGTACCGTATGCAGAAACAACCAAAAACAGTCAACTGCTTCAAAACGAAGGTTGGTAAATCAGTACAAATCCAATATAAGATCATAACATGAAATATATATATCAATATTTACTGGTGTTGCTTGTGCTTTTAACCTCCAATTTGGTTATGGCACAAAACCAGGTCGTATCGGGAACCGTTAGCGATGCTACAGGGCCCATATCAGGCGCTTCTGTGAAAGAGAAGGGCTTGGCAACCAATGGGGTGGTTACCGATGCAAAAGGAAATTATACCCTTAGGTTAAAGGGAACCAGCGGTACCATAGTGGTTTCATTTGTTGGCGCTACACCAAAAGAAGTCGTGGTTGGCAACAGAAAAACCGTTAATGTGCAGTTAGAAGATGATGTACAAGGCTTAGAGCAGGTGGTGGTTATCGGCTATGGTAAACAGAAAAAAATAACCTTAACCGGATCCATGAGCACCATAACAGGAGCTGATATCCGTCAAAATCCATCTGCCAGTTTACAAAACACCCTGGTGGGCAGGTTACCGGGCTTCTTTTCTCAGCAACGTTCTGGTGCACCGGGATCAGATGGTGCAACATTTTTTATCAGGGGTATCAGTTCGTACAATGGTGGTTCTACCACACCTTTAATCATTGTAGATGATATTGAATACAGTCCGGAGCAGTTTGCAGCCATTGATGCCAACGAGGTAGAAAACATCAGTATCCTTAAAGATGCTGCAACTACGGCAATTTATGGTATCAAAGGTGCAAACGGGGTAGTAGTGGTAACCACACGCAGAGGAAAACTGGGTACACCACAGATTACTTTTAGAAGCGAATACAGTGTAATGCAGCCTACAGTTATGCCTAAGTTTTTAGATGCTTACGAATCGGCAAAATTATATAACCAGGCCAGGGCAAATGATGGTTTGGCACCAAGATTTACCGAAAACGATCTGCAGAAATATCAGGACGGATCTGATCCCTACGGTCATCCGAACAACGATTGGAAAAAGATTTTGTTCAAGGATTTCAGCAGTCAGCTAAAAGGCAATTTCGATATCTCCGGCGGTACAGAAAAAGTAAAATACTTTGTTTCTGCAGGCTTTTTATACCAGGATGGTATGTTGCGGAATTATGGGGAAGAACAAGGTGTAAATTCTAACTTTTACTATAACCGGTACAATTACCGTTCAAATCTGGATATTAAGGCAACCAATACCATGGATATCCGAATTGATTTATATGGTAATTTGGGCGTAACCAATACCAATAACATCGGTAGTGCTTTTGGTTATAACGATATCTTTTACGATTACGTAAGTTTCGCTTCGCTGGCGCCATTTAACTACCCGGTTTATAATCCTGACGGAACTTTTGGTTATAGCAAGTGGCAAAGAGATGAGAATCCAAACTACAATCAGAATAACATTGTAGGAAGGATTACACATTACGGTTATAACCGCAAATATGGTAATAACATGAATTTAGTAGCCAATGTGAACCAGAAATTAGATTTTATTACCAAAGGACTTTCGATAAAAGGCGTGCTTTCTTATGCCAGTACATACGATTATACCAGAAGTATGACGAGAGATCAGTTTCCATCTTTTATCTACAATTCAGACAACAATACTTACGAGCCCAGAGATCCGAATATTTACCGGGTAAGAAGGTATTTTATCGGCTATAATGCGGGCAGTACCATCAGAAACTTAACCACACAAGCCATATTAAATTACGATAGAAGTTTTAACAGCCACCATGTTTACGGAACGGCATTAACCAATATCAATACCGTCATTAAATACAATGATAACGCGGTTTATAATTTTGTGCCTAACAACTTTAAAGGTTATACCGGCCGTGTAGGTTATGATTATGCCGATAAATATTTATTTCAGTTTAATGCAGCCTATAATGGTTCAGATCGCTTTGTGAGCAAGAAAAAGTATGGGTTTTTTCCTGCGGCATCTGCCGGATGGGTCGTATCGAACGAGAAATTCTGGAAGGATAATGTAAAGTTTATCGATTTTTTAAAGTTTAGGGGTTCTTATGGTATTGTAGGTAACGACCGCATTGGTGATGGCTTTAACTACTACTATCAGCAAAATTACAGCAATGGGGGCAATGCATCCTTCGGTTATTCAGATAATACACAAACCGGACTTTCAGAGGGTACATTGGGTAATGATGATGTAAGCTGGGAAAAAGAAAAGAAAGCAGATGTGGCGATGGAATTTGGCCTCTTCGGAAGCAAGATCACAGGTTCAATCGATTTGTTCCATAATGTAAGGAGCGATATTTTAACTTCAAGAGGAACAGTTTCATCAATTTTTGGTGTAGGCTTACCGCCGGTAAATTTGGGTAAAGTACAAAACCAGGGTGGTGAGATCGAGATCAGCTACAGGGATAAAATCGGAAATGTCGATTTCTCTGTGAGGGCAAACTACTCATTGGCCAAAAATAAAATCCTCTATCGTGATGAACCTTTGCCAGCTTATCCTTACCAGGCATTTACAGGAACCAGTATCGGTCAGATTTTAACTTATCAGTGGATTGGTTTCTATACTTCTGCTGCCGATATTGCTTCGAGTCCCGTACCTCAAACTGCACCAAGAATTGGCGATTTAAAATATGCCGATTTAAATGGTGATGGTAAAATTGATGGTTACGATATGTCTATAAACGGAAATCCGAATTTGCCCAATACAAATTATGGTTTGGAGCTTCGGACCAATTATAAAAACTTCGGTTTAAGTTTATTGTTCCAGGCCGCAACCAACTTTAATGTTCGCGGGGTAGCAGAAGCCATTCAGGCATTTGCCTCTAATTTAACTTCGATCCACCAAAATTCATGGACTCCAGCACTTGGCGATGCAGCACAATATCCATTACTTTCTTTAAGCCCTGGTTTAAGCAGTCCTTCAGCTTATCCATCTACATTTTGGTTGGTATCAGGAAATTACCTCCGTTTGAAAAATGCGGAGTTCAGTTATAATTTCCCTCAAAAGCTGACTGAAAGATTAAAAGTACAGAATATCCGTACCTACATCAACGGATATAACCTCCTCACCTGGTCGAGTTTGGATAAACGTTATCAATTCGATCCGGAATCGAATTCAGGGCAGGACAGGATTAAATATCCACCGCAAAAAATGATCAATTTAGGTTTAAGTGTTACGTTTTGATAATTGATTGACATGAAAAAAATAATATTAATGATAGCTTTATGTGCTTCAATAGCAGCATGTAAAAAAAATAGCGATTTCTTAGATAGCAAAGCAGATACAGGAGAAACTGAAGCTTCGGTGTTTTCAGATAGTTTAAAATCTATCCGCTTTCTTACCCAAATTTATAGTGCTTCATCTTATAGTTTTGCAAAAGGACGCTTTAGCAGCCACGGAAATACCGAAATGGCTACCGATGATGCCGAATACGCCTATTCAGGGCCAACCCAGAATGCGGTAATCATGTACAATGGAACACTTTCGCCAACCAATTTTTGGAGTGGGGGTGGTTTACCCGATTTTTGGACAACTCCTTATGCCAATATCCGTAGGGTAAACCTGATGTTATCTAAATTGCCTGTTATTCCACTTTCAGAAGCAAAAAAGAAACGCATTACCGGCGAACTGAAATTCCTGCGGGCATGGTATTATCATTTACTGCTGATTAATTTTGGTGGGATACCGCTTGAAGGAGATAATGTTTATGGCATTACCGATGTGATCGATCTTCCCCGGTCATCTTTTGACGAATCCGTTAATTACATTACTTCTGAGCTCGATGCTGCGGCCAATATTTTACCCGTTACTGCCGATTATGCGGAGCAGGATTACGGGCGGGCAACCAAAGGAGCTTGTTTAGCGTTAAAATCGAGGGTTTTATTGTATGCTGCCAGTCCATTGTTTAATGGTGGTGCTATAGCACAGGCTTCTGCAGCTGTAAAATCAATTGTAAGTTATCCGAGTTATAGCGTAGCCCGTTGGCAAAAAGCAGCCGACGCGGCAGAAACACTGATTAATACCGGTACCTACAGTTTATTTGAAGATAATGTTACTGCTCCGGGTTACGGTTTTTACAATGTGTTCTTAAAAAGGGTTAATTCTGAATATATTTTCACCTTTAACAGGCCATCTAACCGCGATTTTGAAGGTTATTACAATCCACCATCAAGGGGAGGGGCAAAAAATTCTACGCCAACACAGCAACTGGCTGCAGCTTTCCCAATGAAAAATGGAAAAGCAATTACCGACCCTACTTCAGGTTATGATGCCGCAAACCCTTACACAAACCGCGATCCCAGATTCGGTTATTCAATTATTTACAATCAATCGCTATATTACAGTACCACAACCAGTACTAAAATTGTGGTAAATACCTATAATGGCGCTCCAACTGATGGTTATACGTCAAATGGAACCGGGCCAACCACAACGGGTTATTATGCCCGTAAAATGTGCGATGAGAATATTTCGAGCAACAGTTCTTTCAATACAGAAAGGGGCTGGCCGTTAATCCGTTATGCAGAAATTTTATTAAACTATGCCGAAGCCATTAACGAAACCGGACAAACAGCACTGGCATATCCAAAATTAGTGGCTATCCGTAAACGCGCAGGCATAACTGCAGGTGCTGATAATTTATATGGCTTAAAGGCCAATATGTCCGTAGATGAAATGAGAGCTGTGATTCAGAATGAGCGCCGCATTGAACTAATGAATGAAGATCACCGTTGGAACGACATTAGAAGATGGAAAATAGCAGTTGATGTAAACAATGGTTTTAATAAAGCAATTAATATTACCAAAACAGGAAATGTGTATACCTATCAGGTGGTGAATACCATCCGTCAGCATGTATTTAACCCGCAACATTATTTAATGCCAATCCCACAGTCGGAAGTTTCGAAGATGCCTTCAATGCTTCAAAATCCTGGCTATTAATTTGATATGGTTAGTGTATCGGGTCGTCTTTTTTGGCGATCCGGTATTTTTTAAATTAAGTTTTTAGTTAAATTGTACTATAATTAAGAAATTACCCATGCAAAATAGAATCTCATTCTCTCTTATTGTTTTGTTAGCCATTTTTATGCAATCCTGTGCCATCAAAAAAAATCAAAATGTTTCAAACCTTTATGTTAAAGAAGGTTATAAACTGGTTTGGAGTGATGAGTTTGAAAAAGATGGAGTGCCAAATCCGGCCAATTGGGATTATGAAAAAGGTTTTGTGCGTAATGAAGAATTACAATGGTACCAGCCAGAAAATGCTTTTTGCAAAGATGGCAAGCTGATTATAGAAGCAAGGAAAGAAGTAAAACCTAATCCGCTTTATGTAGAAGGAAGCAACGATTGGCGTAAAAAACCTAAAAATATAGCTTATACTTCTGCCTGTATCATCACCAAAGGTTTACAGAGCTGGCAGTATGGGCGATTCGAAATGAGGGGAAAGATTGATATCTCGGATGGACTTTGGCCGGCATTTTGGACACTGGGTGTAAAAGGCCGCTGGCCTGCCAATGGTGAAATTGATATTATGGAATACTACCGCGGAAAATTACTGGCCAATATTGCTAGTTTAGGCGCCAATAGAAAGCCAAAATGGTTTAGCAATACCAAAACCATTGCCGAATTGGGTGGAAAAAAATGGGCAGAAGCGTTTCATATCTGGCGTATGGATTGGGACAGCGAAGCCATTAGCTTATCTGTAGATGGGATACTCCTGAATAAAACCAATTTAAGCGACCTTAAAAATGATGATGGCTCCGATTTTCATCCTTTTAAACAACAACATTATATCTTATTTGATCTGGCCATGGGTGGTATGAACGGTGGATCGTTAAACGATACTAAATTCCCCAACAGGATGGAAGTCGATTACGTTAGGGTTTATCAGAGATAAATGCTTTTCCAATTGTCCTCCTGTGTAAACGTATCAGGTTTTTAAAACCTGATACGTTTATTCGAAACAAAAAGAGCCATGGAAATTAAACCATGGCTCTTTTTGTTGTTTTTTTTAAAAAGAATTAATTCTGAACTTTTATTTCAGTCCTTCTGTTCAGTATTCTGCCTTCTTCGCTGGTATTGCTGCTGATCGGCTCTTTCTCGCCATGACCAACAACTGTGAAATTATTTCCGCTTAAACCTGCGTTTATGAAGTACGATTTTACTGCGTTTGCACGGTCAACAGAAAGTTGCATGTTGTGCTCTGGTGTGCCTTCGGCAGATGAATGGCCATTAAGAATGAATTTTGTGTTTGGCGATTTTTTCATATCCGCAACAGCTTTATCTAAAATAGAGAATGATGATGTTTTAAGTACGAAAGAATTAAACTCAAACTGGATATTATCTAAATTAAAGTTTGGCTTTTCAACGGGAGCCGGGGTTTCTTCTTTCTCCGGTGCAGGTGCTGCTTTTTTCTCTTCTACCGGAGGTGCTGGTTTCTCAACAGGTGCCGGCACTGGTTTTGCAACCAGTTTTTTTGTTTTACAAGCATACATGGTAAGGGTAAACAAAGCTAGGAGCGTACTAAATAAAAGGTTTTTGGTAATGTTCATGTTTAAAATTAATTTAAGTTTATTGTGTGTTTGTTGCCCAAACATACTAATAAATGATTACAGCTATAACGACGTTTTTTAGAAGAAGTTATATTTCTGAAACTGATTTTTAAATTTTAACAAACATTTAAACCTTTAAATTTGGCATTAAGTTTAAGAAGGCCTGCGAATTAGCATGGTATTTCTTTTTATCTAATTTAAAATAAAATGCCCCTTTTTTAGATCCTGTTCTGTCTTTTTCAGCCATCTTAATCAATAGTCCGGTAGAGGTAATTTTACGGCTGAAATTTCTGGTATCAATCTTAGTATCATTTACTTCCTCAAAAAGAATATGCAATTGTGGGATCGTAAATTTTTTCGGCAGCATCTCGAACAAAATAGGATGAAGGGCAGCTTTATACCTTAGTTTTTTTCTGGCATCAGCAACCATTTGGTCATGATCGAAAATAAGTTTTGGCCTGTCATTAATCAGGAACCACTCGGCCTCATAATCGTCATTCAGCTGTGTTTCATATTTATGTATATCAATTAAAGCAAAATAGCCAACAGATAACGTGCGTTCAATAGGGTCGCGGGCAGGCTCTCCATATATTTGCATCTGCTCCAGGTAAACGCCTTCTAAACCGGTCATTTTTTTAAGTACCCTGTTTGCCGCATCATCCGGGCTTTCGTCAGCACCTACAAAACCGCCCATTAAACTCCATTTATTTATTTCGGGCTCTAAACCTCGTTTAACCAATAGAATTTTAAGATGTTCTCCATCAAATCCAAATACGATGCAGTCAACGGCAACAAGATAATGTGGCTGTCTGGAATATTCAATCATTTTTATCCGGGATTTTAAAGGGCTTAATATGTTCAAATTTTCACGAATATAAAAATAATTATTAATTGTCATTTTGACAATTAATAATTATTTTATATTTTAGCGGCGTAGATAAGCTAAGCTAAAATAGCTTTCGTGTTTCTAACCAATTGAAAATAAGAAGATGAACCAAACATTCGAACTCGACAGTAATCCACACACCAGGTTAAATATCTTAACCGGCGAATGGGTTTTAGTATCTCCGCACCGTACCAAAAGGCCCTGGCAGGGTAAGGTTGAAGACGTCACACCAGATAATCGCCCGGAATACGACCCTAAATGCTACTTATGTCCGGGTAATAGTAGGGCAGATGGCGATAGCAATCCGGAATATACCGAAAGCTTTGTTTTTAACAATGATTTTGCCGCGCTGCTTGAAGATACACCAGCCGGTAATATGAATGAACATGATTTATTGGTAGCCAGTAATCAGAGGGGACTTTGTAAGGTAATCAGTTTTAGCCCCAAACACCACCTTACACTTCCCGAAATGAGTGTTAAAGCAATAACTGCTGTGGTAAATGTTTGGCAGAACGAATTTAACAGCCTGGCTGAAAACAATTGGATCAAATACATCCAGATTTTTGAGAACAAGGGCGAAATAATGGGCTGTAGCAATCCACACCCGCATGGTCAGATCTGGTCGCAGGGCGATATTCCATTGGAAATCGCCAAAGAAACCGAACGCCAGAAATCTTACTATGCTATTCATAAAAGGAGCTTATTATCCGATTACCTTAAATTAGAGCAGAAGAAAAAGGAGCGCATTATATTCGAAAACGATCATTTTGCCGTGCTTGTTCCTTTCTGGGCGGTATGGCCGTACGAAACGATGATTATTAGTAAACGCCATGTAAATAGCATTAGGTTGTTTACAGAAGCCGAAAAGGAATCGTTAGCTGAAGCCATTAAGGTATTAACAACCAAATATGATAACCTGTTCGAAACTTCTTTTCCATATTCTGCCGGCATGCACCAGGCGCCGGTAAATAATGGCTATTACCCTGAATGGCATTGGCATATGCATTTCTATCCGCCATTATTGCGCTCGGCATCAGTTAAAAAGTTTATGGTGGGTTATGAGATGTTGGCCAATCCTCAACGTGATATTACCCCTGAGTTTGCCGCAAACCGTTTAAAAGAAATGTCTGCAACACACTATAAAATCAGCAAGGTTTAAAACTAAAAATATTAAATAATGAATGCACAACATTTAAAAAATACATTTAAAAAACTTTTCAACGCTGAGCCTATTTTGGTGCGTTCGCCGGGAAGGATCAATATTATTGGAGAACATACCGATTATAATGGTGGTTTTGTAATGCCTGCTGCTATTGATAAGGCCATTTATGTCGCCATATCAAAAAGAGGAGACGATGAAATACATTTATTTTCAGAGAGCTATCAGCAGTTTGATATTTCATCGATAAACAGTTTAAAGAAATCAGAAAATAGCTGGGCAAACTATATTTTAGGCATTGCCGATCAGTTAAAGGAAAGAGGTTACCAGCTGGGTGGCTTTAACTTTTATATCGATGGCGATGTGCCTTTGGGCGCGGGTTTATCCTCATCGGCCGCTGTAGAATGTGCAACCGGATTTGCACTCGATCAACTTTTTTCGCTTTCTGTTTCCAGGATGGATATCGCATTAATTGCACAAAAAGCCGAACAAACTTTTGCCGGGGTTAACTGCGGTATTATGGATCAGTTTGCCTCGGTATTTGGCAAGAAGGATCAAGCCATTATGCTCGATTGCCGATCGATGAAACATATTTACATTCCTTTAAAATTGGATGGTTATAAACTTTTGCTTTTAAATACCAATGTAAAACATGCACTAGCCGATTCGGCTTATAACAAAAGAAGATCACAGTGCGAGCAAGGTGTAGCCTGGGTAAAAGCGCATTATCCAAATGTAAGTACCCTTCGTGATGTAGACTTAACCATGTTAGAAACCTATGTTAAGCCAATGGACTTAGAAGTGTATAATAAGTGCCGTTTTGTAGTAGAAGAAATCGGGCGTTTATTAACAGCAGCTGAACAGTTGGAGAACGGTAATTTACAAGCTTTAGGTAAACTGATGTTCGAAACACACGAAGGTTTAAGCAAAGATTATGAAGTAAGTTGTAAAGAATTGGATTTTCTGGTTGAAGCGGTTAAACCATTAGATTATGTGCTGGGTGCCAGAATGATGGGCGGTGGTTTTGGTGGTTGTACCATCAATATTGTGAAAGAAGAAAAAATTGCTGATTTAGTCGAAGAGTTATCTTCAAAATATTTATTGCAATTCGGGCTCAAACTTGATTCCTACACTGTTCAAACCGATAACGGAACCAGTTTATTCAATTAAAATTTAAACAACCCAAGTTATACTAACCAAAATAAATCAATGAAAAACAACTTATTAGACACGAAGGATTACATTGTATTTGCAATCTACTTCGTTATTGTAGCCGCTTACGGGCTCTACATTTACAATAAGAAAAAGTCTGAATCTACGGGTTCTAAAGATTATTTTCTTGCTGAAGGCTCTTTAACCTGGTGGGCTATCGGCGCATCGTTAATCGCCTCGAATATTTCAGCCGAGCAGTTTATCGGTATGAGCGGATCAGGTTTTAAAATGGGTCTTGCCATTGCAACGTACGAATGGATGGGCGCAGCAACATTAGTGGTAGTCGCGGTATTTTTCATTCCGGTTTACCTGAAAAACAAAATTGCCACCATGCCGCAGTTTTTGCATCAGCGTTATAATGGTACAGTGGCCATGATTATGGCTGTTTTCTGGCTATTACTTTATGTTGTAGTTAACTTAACCTCTATTCTTTACTTAGGTGCTTTAGCAGTAAGCAGTATTTCTGGTTTCGATCTCAGTTTCTGCATGTACGCCATTGCAGGTTTTGCCATTATCATTACACTAGGTGGAATGAAAGTTATTGGATATACCGATGTGATCCAGGTGTTTTTCCTCATTCTGGGTGGTTTGGCCACGACTTATCTAGCTTTAAACCTTGTATCTACCCACTATGGCACAACAGGTATTTTCGAAGGTTATAGCTTAATGACTTCAAAAGCATCTGAGCATTTCCACATGATTCTAAAGCCAGAGAACGAAAATTATATCGATTTACCAGGTTTAAGTGTGCTGGTAGGTGGTATGTGGATTGTGAACTTAAACTATTGGGGCTGTAACCAATACATCACGCAACGTGCTTTGGGTGCTAACCTGGAGACTGCCCGTGGAGGTATTCTTTTCGCGGCATTCTTGAAATTATTAATGCCAATTATTGTCGTATTACCGGGTATTGCCGCTTATGTTTTATTTAAAGATGGTGCCTTTCAGTCAGAAATGCTTCAGGATGGAGCTGTAAACCCAGATCGTGCGTATCCGGTCTTGTTAAATTTACTTCCTGCCGGATTAAAAGGGCTTTCCTTTGCCGCATTAACCGCTGCGGTTGTAGCTTCTTTGGCTGGTAAGGCAAACAGTATTGCAACTATTTTTACTTTAGATATTTATAAAAAAGTATTAAGAACTGATGCCACAGAGAAAAACCTGGTAACTACAGGTAAAATTTCGATCATTGTAGCGATGATTCTTGGCGTATTAATTGCACCACATTTAGGAATCGATAAAAAAGGTGGTTTCCAATATATTCAGGAATATACAGGTTTTGTTTCTCCGGGTATTTTTGCCATGTTTATTTTAGGTTTCTTCTGGAAAAGAACAACTTCAACTGCTGCATTATTCGCTACCATTGGCGGTTTCGGCTTATCGATTTTACTTAAATTCTTACCTAACCTTACCGATCTTTCCTGGTTATCGGGTATGGGTTTCTCTGTTAAAAACGCAGCAGGCGTTTATGAAATTCCATTCTTGGATCGTATGGGCTTTGTATTTGTATTCTGTATTATTGGTATGTACATCATCAGTATGTTGAGCAACAAAGCTGAAGCAGAAGCAAAAGGATTGGCAATTGATGCGAAGATGTTTAAAACTTCTACCAGTTTTGCAGTAGGTGCTTTAATTATCATCGGATTATTGGTTGCACTTTACAGTGTATATTGGTAAATCATAAATTATAGCAATGAAAAAGGGATTAAATCGTCAGATTTAATCCCTTTTTTGTTTAAATGTGCTTCTTGAAGACTGTGCCCGCTTCTAAATTTAAACCTTAATGTTTTAAATCCTTAATAATGAAGTATGCCGTCCTAAAGGTCCTGAAACAAGTTCAGGAAGACAACTTTCTCTTGTAATCGTCATGCTGAATTTATTTCAGCATCTTTCCTGTAAAACAATTTAAATTGACGATGGCTTTATAACTTGCGCTAAGAACTAGCCATTAATCCTCTTCAGTAGCCAGTTTTTTTACCAACCATGGTAAAGTAAGTCCTTGTCCGATCAGGGTAAACAGGACCACCACAACGGATATAAATATAATGGCATTTCGTTGTGGAAATGCACTGCCATCCGATAAGGTAGCTGGTAATCCAATGGCAATGGCCAGTGAAACAATACCCCTCATTCCCGACCAGCTGATAATCAGACTGTTCTTGAAATCGAGCAATGCGTCTTCTGTAATGCGGTGTTTCCCTTTTTGAAAAGCTTTTTGAAGATTAAATTTTTGCAGGAAAACACGTGCCATCCGCAGTAACAAAGCTACAATGGTAATCACCAGCGAATAAGCAATATAAGGGAGAATATCTGTACTGTTGATATTTTTGTATACATAAGGGAACTGTAAACCGATTAAGATGAAAATCAGGCCGTTCAATAAAAAGATAATAATGTCCCAGATGTTTTTCGATTGATTTTTAAGCTGCTCCGGAAATACCTTGTTGCTAAACCTGGATATGCCCAATCCTAAAATAACCACGGCAATAACCCCCGAAACATGTACTTGTTCCGCAATTAAATAGGTAACAAAAGGCATCAACAACATAAAGCTAATGGTTGCCAGGCGGTTGTTGTGGATCCTTTTAATGATAAATGCCAAAATTCTCGACATCACCACGCCGATTAAGAATCCTCCAGCCATTAAAAGGGCAAATTCGAGAGATGCTTTCCAAAATACAAAGGCTGTTCCGGTTACCGCGGCAACAGCAAAACGATAGGCTACCAGTGCAGAAGCATCGTTAACTAAACTTTCACCCTCCAAAATGGTGTTGGTTTTGTGCGATAAACCGAGTCCTTTGGTAATACTCATCGCCGCAACCGCATCAGTAGCCGAAAGAATGGCGCCCAATACAAAAGATACCGGCCAGCTCATCCCCGGAATCATATAATGCGCCACTACAGCAATACCAATAGCGGTGATAAAAACCAGCGTAATGGCAAGTGCAAATATGGTATTGATATTGGTTTTAAATTCCTTAAATGAGATATTAAAGGCAGCATCGTAAAGCAATGGCGGTAGGAATATCAAAAATATAATTTCAGGATTAATATCAATTGGTGGTAAAGATGGTACAAAACCCACTGCAATTCCAGCTATAATCAATAAAATAGGATAGGGGATTTTAATTCGATCGGCGATAGCAGAAAGGCCAATCATCACCGCTAAAATAAATATTACAATGGCATAATTTTCCATATCTGCAAAACGCGTTTTTTAATAAATGTCGAAACACTTAATGCAAAATATAGGTTTAGAACTGAATTAAAAAGTTTCTGATCAAAATAAATTTACCGATGAAACGTGGAGGATGCCTGGAATTCTACTGCGATTAGTACATTTAAATTTAATGAAGAAATCCTTCATGTTCTTCAATTCTTAATGGTCAACAAAAAAATGCTAAATTAATTGCTGAAACGAGGCAGTATCTCTTTTAAAAAAAAACTGGAAAATTATAACAAAGGCAAGCTTTAATCAGAAACTAACGCTGTAACCGGGGTCTTTTACTTTTAAAAGCCTGGTTGGCTTTTGGCTTTGCTGCCTGAACACCGCTTTCCTCTTCAGATATTTTAACTGTAATGACATTCCCTTTAAAAGTTTCGCCATTTAAGGTTGATACAATGTTTTTAGCATCTGGAAGACTGTAAATTTCCAAAAAAGCATATCCTTTACATTTGCCCGTCGCCCTGTCGCGAACAATTTTAATTGTTTCTACCCTGCCATGAAGGCTAACCAATATTGCCAAATCCATCTCCTGGATATTGTCAGGAAGGCCACCTATGAAAATCTTAACCATTAATTCTTTAATTTGAGAGAACATTTGGGTCAATAAATCTTAAATCCAGAGCTGTTCTTTTAGACCTGCAAAATAAGCAAAATGATGTTCTTACCCAAACTAATTGTATGAATTTTGCCTCATTTTTATCATAAATTTGTGAAGAGCAGGCATATATATTGATGTTGATCATCAGAAAATGTACATTCGCTTTCTAATCATCAAATAATAGGTTAAAATATGAGCATCCCCAGGTTAAAATCTATACTTCTCATCGCGTTTTTACTTTTCTCCTCTCAGTTTATACACGCTAAAATTTTATTGCCCTCAGTTTTTAGCAATAACATGGTTTTACAACAAAAAACCAATGCAGCAATCTGGGGTAAAACTGATGCGGGTAAAGCAGTTAAAGTAACGGTTTCGTGGAATAAAATTAATTATGGCGCTATTGCCGATGCCGGTGGTAATTGGAAAATTAAAGTGGCAACGCCTGGTTATGGAGGGCCCTATACCATCACCATATCAGATGGAGAATTGTTGGTGCTCAATAATGTATTAATTGGCGATGTGTGGATCTGCTCCGGACAATCGAACATGGAAATGCCATTGGCAGGCTGGGGCAAAATCCTCAATAGTGAAAAAGAAATTGAAGCAGCTCAATATCCAAATATCCGTTTATTACAGGCAGAGCATGTAACCAGTAATTTTCCGCTTAATGATGCCAAAGTGGCTAATGGTGGTTGGCAGGAATGTAGCCCTAAGTATATTGCGGAGTTTTCTTCAACGGCTTATTTCTTTGCACGCGAAGTGTATGAAAAAACCAAAATTCCGATTGGACTGATCCATACCTCGTGGGGAGGAACAATTGCTGAAGCGTGGACAAGTGCCGAATCGTTAAAAAAGATGGCGGATTTCTCAGCTGCAGTTGATAAGATTCAGCAATCAGCTAAAAATCCATCAACAATTTCTTACGAAGAAAAGTTATACAAGTGGGTTAAAATCACTAACGATAAAGATTCAGGTAATCAAGACGGGCAGATGAAATGGGCATTAACAGAAAGTGCCAGCTGGAAAAATATGACTTTGCCAACCTTGTGGGAAGATGCAGCGCTTAAAAATTTTGATGGTGTGGTTTGGTTTACAAAAAAGATTACAATTCCCGAAAACTGGAAAAGGGATGGGGCAAAGCTTAATTTGGGTACCATTGATGATAACGACATTACTTTTATAAATGGTGTAAAAGTTGGCGAAACGGTAGGTTATAACATTGAAAGAAAATATACTATACCGGCTAACTTGCTTAAAGTTGGTGAAAATACCATCACTGTCAGGGTTTTTGATAGTGGGGGAGGCGGTGGATTATACGATGACACTAAAGATTTAAATTTAACAAATGGTGCTGCAGATAAAATTTCCTTAGCTGGTGAGTGGAAATATAAAATAGGTTTGGATTTTAAAAATATTGAGCCTAAACCTTCCGAAGAAAATGGCCCTAACCGACCAACCGTTTTATATAATGCCATGGTTCACCCTTACCAGCAATTCTCCATTAAAGGAGCTATCTGGTACCAGGGCGAAAGTAATGCCGACAGGGCTTACCAATACCGCGAATTATTTCCAACGATGATTAAAGATTGGCGGCAGAAATGGGCGCAGGGTGATTTTCCTTTCTATTTTGTTCAATTGGCAAATTTTATGCAGATTGATCAAACACCAGTAGAATCTGCATGGGCAGAGCTTAGGGAGGCACAGCAAAAAACACTTGCTTTGCCAAATACAGGCATGGCAACTATTATTGATATTGGTGATGCAAAAGATATCCACCCCAAAAATAAACAGGAGGTGGGCAGAAGACTGGCATTAATTGCGCTGGCTAAAACCTATGGCCAAAAAATAAACTATGCTGGCCCGGTTTATCAATCAAATAAAATTGAAGGAAAACAGATCCTTTTAACCTTTGGTAATAGCCAAAACGGATTAAAAACTGCGGATGGTGAAGCACTAACAGGTTTCGCCATCGCTGGGGCAGATAAGAAATTTTATTGGGCCAAAGCCAGCATCCTGGGCAATCAGATTATAGTAAGTAGCCCTCAGGTGGCCAATCCTGTTGCCGTTCGTTATGCATGGGGAAATAATCCCCTATGTAACCTGGTGAGTAACGATGGCCTGCCGGCATCACCATTCAGAACAGATACCTGGCAGGGCATTACCTTTGCGAAAAAGTAATTCATAAAAATTTGTGCAATATGTGAGGTGAAATCCGTGCAATGCAGGCAATATTTAAAGTTGCACTATTCTTTGTGGCTTACTTTATATTTTTACTGGCTAACCGGAAATTATGCCAAATACCTTATCAGACCAGGAAACCATTCTCCTGATTGCCGACCTGGAAGAAAAATTATTAGATGGGTTTAAAAAAACAGACCTGAACACACTCGATTTATTGTTTGCCGATGGGATGCTCTTTCACGATCAGTATGGAAATGTGTTGGATAAAGAGATGGACCTGGATGCTTACCGGAGCGGCAGGATAAAAATTACCAAAATCAATGTATCCAAGCGGGAAATACGTGTTTTTGAATCTATTGTTATTGTTTCTGCAAGCCTTTTTATTAAAGGAAATTATGCCGATTTACTGCTGAACGGCAAATATCAATGGTTAAGGGTTTGGGGCAAAGTGAAAGAAGAATGGAAAGTAATTTCTGCCAGCTGTACAAGCATTTCAATATAAAATATTTGCTTAAAAATAAGAACGGGGAATAACCAATGGCTATCCCCCGATTCTAAATTAACGCTCTCTGAATCTAATATAGAACTAATCTCAGTTTCCACCAAAAACCTGATGGGCGAACCAGGCCAGTGCTGAGCACGACGCGCTAAAAACAGGCATATATCACAATCTTGGTGTAAACCTCCGGCTTTGCTAACTGTATAATTTTTTATCACTCAATTTTTTATACTCACCGTTTGCACTTGCATTAGCCCAACTGAATATCGTTTTGTAATTATTTGAATCTAGGTTACTAAATCGTTTTAATATTCGCCCATATTTATTATTTTTATAAAATATTGTCTAACCAATAATCCTTTTATGAAAAGAATATTTGCTTCAGTCTATCTGCTGGTTTCCTGTCTATCTATTTATACTTCGAATGCTCAGCATTTAACGGAGTTCAATAAGGCACCCCTAAAACAACATGTTTATGTGCAATTACCAATAGGCAGCATTAAAGCCAAAGGATGGTTGTTAAAGCAGCTGGAACAGCAAAGAGACGGTGCAACAGGAATGGCAGAAGCGCTATACCCGGAAAAAGATAATCTCGGCAAAAATTCCGATTGGCTGGGGGGCGATGGAAACGGATGGGAGCGGGTACCTTATTATGTTAAAGGTTTAGTGGCATTGGCTTATACCTTGGATGATCCTATGCTGAAAGCGAAAGCACAAAAGTATATCGATTGGACGTTGAACAATCAACAAGCCAACGGATTATTCGGTCCACCGAAAATGAAAGATTGGTGGCCGCGCATGCCAATGATGTATGCTTTACAAAGCTATTACGAAGCCACAAATGATAAAAGGGTTATTCCCTTTCTCTCCAAATATTTTAAATACGAACTCGACAACCTCGATGCTGATCCATTAAAAGAATGGGCTAAATCAAGAGCCGGCGATAATATGGAAATAGCCATTTGGCTTTACAACAAAACCGGTGATCAGGATTTATTAAAGCTGGTAGAAAAGTTAAAACAACAGGCTTACCCCTGGATAGATATTTATAGTAACAACGGATTTTACTTTTTCGGTGATGATTTTCAACCTAAACATATGGTTAATGTGGCGCAGGCCCTAAAATTTCCAGTGGTTTATGCACAACTTCAGGATCTTCCTGCTAATCTGGAAGCACTTTCTAAAGGCGTCGCGCACATTATGCACGACCACGGGCAGCCGGAAGGTTTAGGCTCTGGAACTGAATTCCTGGCGGGTACCAGCAGTATAGAAGGTGTAGAAACCTGCACTGTGGTAGAATGGATGCAGAGTTTAGAAACTGCCGCAAAGGTTATTCATGATGCGAAAATTGGCGATCAGCTGGAAAAAATAGCTTTTAATGCTTTGCCGGCACAATTTAGCCGGGATTTTAAAAACCATTCGTATTATACATTACCGAATCAGGTTCAAAGTATTCATGGAGAGCATGGCTTTAATCAGGATTATAGCTCAGGGATCGTTTCTAGTCCCTATTCAGGTTATGGCTGCTGCCGCTATAATATGCACATGGGCTGGCCTTATTTTGTAAAAAGCAGTGTAGTGGCTACTCCTGAAAAGGGATTGGCGGTCATTACCTATGGCCCGATGGAAATAGAAACTGTGGTAGCCGGGAACAAAAAAATTAAAATTACTGAAGAAACCAATTACCCTTTCGAAGAAAAGATCAGGTTAAAAATAGGACTTACCAGTTCTGTATCCTTTCCTTTGATTTTAAGGATCCCGGCCTGGAGTGTAAAACCAGGAATAAAATTAAATGGAACAATATTAAAAGGCGTAAAAGCAGGAGAAATGTTTACCATAGCCCGTGAATGGAAAGATCAGGATCAGTTAGAGGTGGATTTTCCGATGCAGGTTACCACCCAGCTGCAAGTAAACAATTCGGTAAGTGTAGAACGCGGCCCTATGGTTTATGCCCTGGAAATTAAGGCCGTAAATAAGGTCACCAAAACACATGCAGTTGCTGGCTTTACAGATTACGAAATCCGTCCTGAATCGGCATGGAACTATGGTTTGGTACTGGATAGAGGTAATTTAAGTAAGGTGAGTGTGGTGAGCGCCACAATGCCAGAAAACCCTTTCATTGCAGAAAATGCACCGGTTAAATTGAAGGTTCGGGCAAAAAAGATTCCATCATGGAGCCTAAGCTACAATAAGGTGGCCGCTTTTGATGTGCCCTTTAGTCCAATTGCATCTGCCGAAAAAGTGGAAGAAATTACCCTGGTACCTTACGGATCTGAAAATATACGGTTAAGCTGTTTTCCTGTCATCGGTCAGCCAAAAAAAATAAATAAAACTTTGGTTGAAAATTTTGATCAAGGAATGGCGAGCAACTGGGTTTTTTATGGTGGTGGCTGGTTTTGGAAAGATGGACAGGTTAACGCGGCATCCAACGCAGGTTCTGGTGGTTATGGTATAAATGGATCTAAATATGTGGCTAATGGAACAGACTTTAAAGATTTTACTTATCAGGCGGATGTTAAAATCAATACTGCAGGCGATGCAGGTTTAATGTTCAGGGTTTCTCATCCGGCAATTGGTCCAGATGCTTACGAAGGCTATTACGTGGGTTTGGATCAACTTAATGGAACGGTAGTATTAGGGAAAGCAGGCGGGCAAAAATGGACGGTGATCAGTTCAGGAAAATATCCTGTTGAAATGAACAAAATGTATACCTTAAAGATAGTGGCGAAGGGAGATAAATTTGATATTTTTATAAACGGATCAGCTCAGCCCGTTCTTTCTGCAACAGATAATCAATACCACTCCGGTAGTATAGGATTAAGAACATATAAAGCATTGGCAAGTTTCGATTTAGTGAAGATTAACGCTTTTTAACGTCAGCGCAAGGCGATATTAAACATTGCGGCAAGGAATTTGTTAATGTATTATCAATAAATAAAGTAAATTATGAAATTATACAAATCAATACCCATAATACTCTTTACCCTTGCACTCGCTGCAGGTTGTGTAAGCAATAAGAAATATGCCGAACTGCAGGATACTTATGCAAAGCTGAGAGAAAGAAATCAGGAGTTAAGCAATAAATACCAGGACAGCCAGCGTGAGCTTAGTGGCAGCACCAGTAGGGTTAAAAGTTTAGAGGAGCAAATCGCATCAGAAAAAGCCAATGTAACCGCATTACAAGATGCTTTGAACAAATGTTTAAATTCTAGTAGCCAGGGAAATGTTAATATTTCAAAACTGGTTGATGAGATTAATAGCTCAAATAAATACATCAAACAACTCGTTAATGCGAAAAATAAAAGTGATTCGCTTAATATGGTGTTAACGAATAACTTAACACGATCGTTAAGCAGGGAAGAACTCGGAGATGTTGATGTGCAGGTACTTAAAGGCGTAGTATACATCTCTTTAGCCGATAACATGTTATATAAATCAGGCAGTTACGAAGTGTCTGATAAAGCTGGAGAAACGCTGAGCAAAATTGCCAAAATTATTAAAGATTACGATACCTACGATGTATTGATTGAAGGTAATACCGATAATGTGCCTATTGCGCAAACCAATATCCGCAACAACTGGGATTTAAGTGCTTTACGTGCTTCATCAGTAGTTCAGGTATTGCAAACTAAGTATGCTGTTGATCCTAAACGTTTAACTGCAGGTGGACGTGGAGAATTTAATCCAATTGCCGATAATACCACCGCAGGTGGAAAAGCGAAAAACAGACGTACACAAATTATCATTACCCCTAAATTAGATCAGTTTATGGATCTGATCGGAAAAGCGCCTGAGCAATCTCAAAAATAAAAGCAAATAATTAAGCATATAAAGGGTTGGAATTTATTTTTCCGACCCTTTTTTGTATAAACAGCTTTCAACTTCTGCCTAATATTTTGCTAATTTTGCACGCGCTCCATTATGAGGTTATGAGAAAACGGATAAGAAGACACCTTCGAACAGCAAAATATATTGTCTACAAAGAAACTTTAGTTGATTTTAAAGAACACGTTTGGACATTTATAGGCGCATTTTTAGGTATTGGCATTATCGGCTTACTCCATTCCAAATATTTTACGGCCAACGATAATTTATTTCTCATCGGTTCATTTGGAGCCTCCTCCGTACTTATTTATGGAATCATTAATAGCCCGCTGGCACAGCCGAGGAATTTAATCGGTGGGCATGTGCTTTGTGCCTTGGTAGGCGTTACTATCCACAAACTTATTCCCGGCGAAGTGTGGTTATCTTCTGCTTTGTCGGTTTCTTTATCGATCGTATTGATGCAGATCACCAAAACACTGCATCCCCCGGGTGGGGCGACCGCACTAATAGCCAACATCGGATCAGCCAAAATCCAATCTTTAGGTTACCTGTATGTATTATGCCCGGTATTATCTGGCGCGAGTATTTTACTTCTGGTGGCCATTATGGTAAACAACAGGACCTCACATCGCAGTTACCCCAATAATAAAAAATGGTATAGGGTCTGGCACCGTTACCGCAGGTAAAATATATCTCGATAACCATATTGATATGACGATTATACCTGATTATAAATGTATATTTGGTTATATCAGTAATCTTATTACAACACTTTTCTCTCACTGATTTACCATAGCGGTATGCGCTAATCTTAAATGGGTATTCCGATCACCGAATTGTTTATGCAATGATGATGGGTCTTATGAAACTGTAATTGTTTAATGCAATGAGTAGAGACAAAAAGAAAGAGGCAAGTGTAAACAAAAAAGCGCCCTCAGATTATCAATCGGGAAAAGGTAAATCGGTTAAAACTGAAATTGATCTTTTCGCTAAAAAATCTGGTAAAAATGGTAAATAGCGACCAACGGGCTCAGGCAAAGGATTTTTTGTACGAACTAAATAACACCAGACATGAATATGGTTTTTCGGCAAACGAAGAATGGACATTTGACTTGGTAACGAATGGTCAGAAGAAAGACCTGGAGGATAAATATTATCCCGTATTATCACTAAACATTGCACCTGAAAATATGGTGGATATGCTTGATCTTTTACAAGAGAAGCTTGGAAAGGCCGTTGATCATATCAAAGACAGTCTAAGCGTCAAAAAAAGCTTAAAAGAGCCAGCCCATTTATTAGCTTATTGTACAGGTAGATTAAAGTAATGGTTACATTTAAAAATAAGAAAGTTCTTAAATTAAGCTTTAAGAACTTTCTTATCTAGATTTAATTGTTTACTTAGCAGTAGCGCCCTGGTTTATAAAAAGCTTTCTGCTTTGTGTGTAAAGAACCAGTACATTGATGAAAAGCTTAAAACAATCCCAGTCAAATACAAAAAGCACCTGCCAGTGTTAATACTTTTCTAAAATGAAAAATAAATTTCTAGTCAGATATATACTGACAAATAAAATCAAGAAATACTGATTTTATTTTTTTGCTGGCTTAAATAAGCCGCGATTTGATTTAACATAATACTTCTTGTTGCCCGTACTGCAGATTTTAAAACTTCAGAACTTACGCCTAAGCGGTTTGCCCAATAATTTCGGTCTGTTTCTTCGGATAATAAGATGATTTCTTCTTTAAGGCTCGGGGTTTGGGTGAGATTTTTCATAATTGGGATGATTAATTCAGTTAGTAACACGCACAAGCTCGATTTGGTTCTATAAAAATAGATTTTTTTATTTGAAATAACAAGCTGTATAACAGCTGTTTAAAATTTTATCTTAATTTTTTTATTTATAACAAAACAGAGGAATGATTCTATCTGGTGTCGTTAATTCGTTTTAGTAGTCATCAAAATTGCCTGAACAAATTGATAATTGTTCAAAAAAATGAATTTATGTATTTTTAATTATACGTAAATTGACTATAATTGTCCATTATTTATAAAAAAAAAATACTCTGTAATGGGCGATATGAGGAAGGGTGAGGTTACTCAGATTGATTTTGAATACGGACATGGGATCATTATTGATGAAAATGGCCAGGATATTCACTTTCAGTTAGATAACGTATCTGGTCAAATTAATATTAATTCGAAAGTAATTTTTGAAATAGAATTAGGCGAGCATGGCCTAGCAGCTGTTAAAGTTAAGTTAGCAATGGCAGAAATCAGGGCTTAATTACTTCGCAATAAATTTATACGATATCATTAATCATTTGATATAGGTAGACTGAAATAAAATGTAGAACCTTCCCCAAATTTACTTTCTACCCAAATTTTTCCTTCATGCCTTTCTATTACTTCGGCACAAATGTACAGGCCTACTCCAAATCCTGCAATTGTTTTAGTGTCAGGACTCTCTACGCGATAAAAACGGTCAAAAAGTCTGGGGATATCATTTTCTTTAATGCCTATGCCTTCATCTTCCACACTAACAATTACATAACCTTTTTGTATTTCGCACTTTATGGCAATTAAAGATTCTTTTTTTGAGTATTTCGCTGCATTGCCAATCAGGTTATTGATCACATTGCCAATTTTTTCCATATCCGCATATACAATCATTTCTTCTGAGCCAATCACCTGGATAAAATGGCTGGGTAAAACAGTTCTATTTTCCTCAGCGATGGTTTTAATTAAATCAACAAGGTTAAAATTTGTCTTGTTTAATAAAATTTTGCCCGATTCTAATAAGGATACATTTAAAAAACCATCAATCATTAACGACATCCGCTTTAACTGAACATTTACCTTATCCAGTATCTGAATGGTAAAATCGTTATCGGTCTCTTTAAACTTATATTGTAAAAGTTGTATGTATGCGCTTAAGGATGTTAAGGGTGTTTTAAGCTCATGACTTACCATACCGATAAAGTCGTTTTTCCTAATTTCATCCTGTTTATGTTCTGTAATATCCAAAACGGCCCCGGCAATATAAACGGCTTTTCCTTCTTCATTGTAATAAGCTTTTCCCGCCGTTCTTAACCATTTGCTTTTTGCGCTTATGCCGTTCAGGTTAATTTGGTATTCGACATTAAAAGCACTCCGGAGATGTAATGCACGTCTGATACTGCTGGTAAGATGCCCGATGTCTTCCAGACTGATCAATGATTTGGCTTCTTCTATGCCCAGCCTGTTACTTTCCAGTTCATAAATTTGTTGCGCCCTTTCGGATAAAAGCACCTGTTTACTTTCCAGATCGATATTCCACGAACCCATTTCCGATGCATCCATAGCTATTTTTAGGATGTCTTTAGCTTTAAGTAGTTCTTTTTTGAAATTTACCTGCTCGGTAATATCCTTAATAATGACTAAAATCCGGGTTACTTCATTTTTGTCGTTTTTTAAGGGTTCATAAAATGCGATGAAATAGCCGTCAGAAACCGGTGTAGAAAGCTTTAATTCATTAAGCGTTAAAGGTTGTCCGTTTTTAAAAATATCTTTTACACGCTCTACAAGTGCCTGCTGTTTTTCGAGTTCTGGTCGTGCCTCTTCCTGCGGAATCCCGATTACTTCTTTTCTGCTTTTATTCCAAAGTTTTAAGATGTTATCGTTTGCATACTCTGTAATAAGCGACGGACCTTTTAATACACACATGCCCAAAGGGGCCTGTTCAAAAAATCCCCTAAAACGGGCTTCGCTTTCAGAAAGTTCGAATAAGATATGCTCAAGGTCGTTTTCATCTAATGGAATTTCCCTTAATGAACAAATGATGTATTCAACCGGACGATCGTTTTGTAATACCGGCGAAAATTCCAATTCCCATTTTACGTTTGGCGAATTAGAATAAATGGGATGAATAACCAGCGTGTGCTTTTCTTTAAGGTCGCTCACTTTCTGAACGGTTTTAACCAGGACTACCTTTTCATTATCAGACAGGAGGTTTGGGATAATGTTAATATCATAGAATTTTAATTTGCCACCCACACGCGCTATTAAAGCCTGGTAAGCATCATTATGTTCTACCACCACCAATATCGGTTTTACTTTAAAAATGATTATCGGGTTTTTAGAATGTTTTAACAGTGCTTTTAAGAATGGAGAGGCTAAATCTATCATAAATTTAAGTTGACACTTTCCCAAATATAATCGTTAGGCAGTTAATCGCCAACCGAATTCTAAAGATGGCATAATATTTATCATACAAAAAGGTATAACTTGTAAGTGGATTTCCTTTTTAATTGTTTGTAAGTTGCTGTATTTCAATGTTTAGTGATCTTATGCGATGTGTCTGGTCTGCTAAGCATAAAACATTTCAGACAGATAGGTGTTATAAAAAAAGGTAGATATTATTTCGTTTGTTGTTCAATAAATATTAGTAGCAGTTACACAATAGATAAAGATCATGAATCCCGAATACGACTATAATACCCAAGATAAGTGGTTGCCATTTAATGGTTTTTCGCCATTAATTACCGTTTTTAGATCATTTCATGATTTGACCCCGGACATGGAATTTATCATCAACAACGAAACTTTTCCGGTTACTTTTAAAAAAAACAAATTTATTTCTTCCCCGTTGCACCACGATAAATATGTGTACCTCATCCTTAACGGGATTACCAGGGGGTATATGAAAGATGAGGATAAAGAAATTACCACCTGGATTGCGAAAGAAAATGAATTGGTAGGAAATGTATGTAATGTTTGGAATAATAATGAAGCCATTGACGGGTATGTACAGGCTTTAGAAGACGTTGTGGCCATTGCCATTCCACATACCATGTCGAAACAACTATACTTAAATTACCACATAGCCAACTATATCGGCCGAAAAGTAACACAGCTTCACTATTTACAAGCTTGCGAAAGGGCGCTCATTTCGAGGTTACAATCCGCAGAAAAAAGGTATATCCGTTTTATTAAATCCTATCCAGAACTGGTAGATCGGGTTCCACTTAAATATATTGCCTCATTCTTATGTATGCGCCTGGAAACATTAAGCCGTGTACGATCGAAATTGGCTTTGGTGTAAGAAAATTTAAAGCCTGTAAAGATGATTAAGTTTTAAAAACCGTCTTGATATTTTTATGCAATCGATTTTATTTTATGTTAGATCAATATCAAAAAATTGTAAAGTTTAAAGCATAAAATGAAAAGCGAAAAGATGAATTAGGGCTTTACTTGGTGATTATGACTGATTTGTAAGACAATCTTAAGCTTTATTTTGTTAAAAATGGTGTCTTTTTAAGCAGAAAAAAAGTTTTTATACATTTTTTAAGAAAATTATTTATTTGGTAATCAGTATGTTACATTGTGTTTTTGAATTAAATATTCGATTTAAGCGATTTAACATTTCTCACTTACATTTTTTTAAAAATTTATATATATTTGTTCTTACCCTTTCGAGGGTATGTTTTTCATAGGTAGATGTAGGGTCAGAACAATGTTCTGGCCCTTTTTTGTTTTAATGGATTTAGAAAAACTATTTTTGTGTTATGATAAAAAAGAAAGTGATTGTTGCGGTTACTGGTGCAAGTGGTTCTATTTATGCAAAGGTTTTATTTGACCAGTTGTTAAAATTAAAAGATCAGATGGAGGCGGTTGGTGTAGTGATGAGCGATAATGCAAAAGCGGTTTGGCAATTCGAACTGGGGAACCAGGATTATAACCTTTTTAAAGACTTTACCTTTTATAACAAAAACGATTTTAATGCTCCTTTTGCCTCAGGATCGGCAAAATACGATACCATGATTATCATTCCCTGTTCTATGGGTACTTTGGGTAGGGTGGCACACGGCATATCGAACGATTTGATTTCGAGGGCTGCAGATGTGGTGTTAAAAGAACGGAGGAAATTAATAGCTGTAGTAAGAGATACCCCATTTAGCTTAATCCATATCAATAACATGAAAGCAGTAACTGAAGCGGGTGGAATCATTTGCCCCGCCAATCCATCTTTTTACAGTTTGCCTCAAACGATAGAAGAAGTTGCCGGAACGGTAATTAGCAGGGTGTTAGATCTGGCAGGTTTCGAACAGGAAAGTTACCGGTGGCAGGAGAAGTAATTTTCAGTTCGCAACGTTCAGTTTGCAATTCGAATTAACTGAAGGCTGAAAATTGCCAATTGTATTGTTATTTTACTGTAATTTGTCAGTTCTCAAAACTCAAAACCAACAACTCCGAACAAATTTCCTATCTTTGCAGCCTCAATGAAAAAGGTCGCATTTTATACATTAGGTTGTAAACTCAATTTCTCTGAAACATCCACCATCGGTCGTTTATTTACCGATGCAGGTTATGCCGTAGTAGAATTTCAGGACCAGGCCGATGTTTATGTAATCAATACCTGTTCTGTTACAGAGCATGCTGATAAAAAATGCCGTAAAGTTGTTAAGGAAGCTTTAAAATATTCTCCTAATGCTTTTGTAACCATTGTGGGCTGTTATGCGCAGCTAAAACCACAGGAAATTGCCGAAATAGAAGGCGTTGATATGGTTTTGGGTGCTGCAGAAAAATTCAGGATAGTAGAATATATTACCGATCTAACCAAGCAGCCGAAAACCCTTATCCATCAACAAAATATAGAGAAAGTAAATCATAATTTTATTGCCTCTTATTCAATTGGCGATAGAACACGTACTTTTTTGAAAGTGCAGGATGGTTGCGATTATCCTTGTACCTACTGTACCATTCCTTTAGCACGCGGTGCTAGCCGTAGCGATACCATCGAAAATGTGGTTAACCGTGCAAAAATGATTGCAGAAGGTGGTGTAAAGGAAATTGTTTTGACCGGTGTAAATCTTGGCGATTTCGGCATTAGAAATGGCCAGCGTGAAGATAAATTTTTCGACCTGGTTAAAGCTTTAGATGAGGTAGAAGGAATTGAAAGAATCCGTATTTCGTCTATTGAACCAAATCTTTTGAGCAATGAGATCATTCAGTTTGTATCTACTTCAAAAAGGTTTGTCCCGCATTTCCATATTCCCCTGCAATCGGGTTCTGATAAAATTTTGGGTTTAATGCGCCGTCGTTATCGTAGCGATTTGTATGTGGAGCGTGTTGCCAAAATTAAGGAGGTAATGCCGCATTGTTGTATTGGCGTAGATGTAATTGTTGGCTTCCCTGGTGAAACGAAAGAAGATTTCCTGGATACCTATCAGTTCTTAAATCAGCTTGATATTTCTTATCTGCACGTATTTACTTACTCGGAGCGCGAATTAACTGCTGCAGCCGAAATGAAAGGTGTTGTGGCTGGCAGCGAGCGTAATGAGCGCAGTAAAATGCTTCATATTTTATCTGATAAAAAACGCAGGGCTTTCTACGAATCTCAAATGGGTACTGAAGCTGAAGTGCTTTTCGAAGCGGATCAGAAATCGGGTTACATGCATGGTTTTACCAAAAACTATGTAAAAGTACGCGCCAAATACGATCCGGTAATGGTAAATGAATTGAAAGCGGTTAAGCTTTTAGAAATGACTGCCGATGGAGAAGTGGAAGTAGCTGAGCTGGAAACTGTTCACACACATCATTAGTTTAGTCCTTAGTCGGAAGTCCTCAGTCCGAAGTCTATAATACCATTGTCTGTCCATCCTGAGCGGAGTTGAAAGATCTTTGATGATGTAAGATGGGAAATGTAAGATGGATGATGGAATCGATATTACTTCTTCAAAATTTTCCCTAAGAACCACTGTAATAAGTTAAATAAACCTGTATTCTATGGTTTATGCAAATAAAAAGTTTTTTTTCTGAGAAGCATTACTTTAGATTTATGCAGCAGGCTCCAGGAGGTATGGCGTACCTCTTTTAACAGCAGCAAAAGCTCTGCTCAGTAGCTTATTTTTTATCACATTCAGTACACACATAGCGTTTTTTCCCTCAGCTTTTTTTCGATCATAGTATCGTTTGAATTCGTTATCTTTTTTTATCGTGTTTAGCGCACACATGGTCAGTAACGCCTTTAGTTTTTTATTGGCGAGGTTGCTTACCCGGTTTCTCCCTCGTATACTCGTCCCCGAGCTATGTGGAAATGGGACTATTCCACAATAGCTCGCAAACTTTCTGTAGTCTGAAAATGCAGCGAAGGCTTCAGTATGGATCAGGATAAACATAGCCGTCTGCTTTCCGATCCCATGCACGCTCTGCACAAGGCTGAACTGTTCGTTTAGTTCCTGGTCCTCTGTTATTAAGGCTGCCAACTCGATATCTACCTTTTTTATCCGTTCGGCGTAAAGGGCAAGCATTTCCTGGCTATCGGCTATGCAATAGCCAGCGTTCTCCCTATCAAATCCTTTAAGCTCTGAGCAAGTGCATTTAAAAGAGGTCTGGTGTCTTACCAACTGTTCGCGGTGTGCCAGCAGGTGTTTGAGTTTTGAGCTTGTTGCCGAAGGAAGGAGGTAAGGACGGGCTTTGTGCTGATTTGAAAAAGCATAGCTTGCGATTGCCTGTGCGTCAGCCTTATCAGATTTCCCCCGTTTAAGTCCAATGGAACGCTTAATGTGCAGCCCGTTTTCAACCCATATAGATAAATCATTTGCATGCATAAAGTTGGTTATGGGGCAGATATAAATACCTGTATGCTCGCAACAGAAAAGAACCTTCTTAGGCGCGATACCATGTATGGAAAGCCATTCCAGCATTAGGCCAAAGCCATCATAGCTGTTCTTAAAAACATGGTGAAGGGGCTTGTCGAAACAGGCCTGTGTAACAACAGCAACATCGATGGTTGATTTGGAAATATCTATTCCAACAAATAGTTCATAATTCATAACTTTACGGTTAAGTGAAATGGAAATCCTAAAGTTGAATAAAACTGAATCCCTTAATAGTCCGCTAGACTAAAATTCTATATGGTTCTTGTTCAACTAAAAAGCAGAGGTCTGTTACAGGTTCTAGATCGTAAGTCTGGATCGCAGCATAGTTCACCTCTGCTTTTAAGGTTTCCTTTGTCAAATTTAATTCTTTGATAATCTTTCTCAAACCTAAGGGATCGGAGCGGGCACGCAGTAAAGCGGAGCGCAGGACTGTACTAACCGATCACAACAGAACCTTTCTTTTCAAAAAAAAACAAAGAGATTTACATACTTTTTCTAGCTATTAATGATCGAGTTTGGTCTTTCCGCTTTGTGCATGAAGCCTTTCTCCTTTAGTCTTTAAGCTTTCCTCTTTAATCTTTCAGCTTTGGTCTTTCTTTCCTATCTTCGCAACAAATTATTTGTATGTTTCCTACCGTTTCACATTTCTTAGAATATTTATTCGGCATTAATTTACCGCTTCCGTTTAATACTTTTGGTGTTTTTGTAGCGCTGGCCTTTGTTGCTGGCTACTGGGCTTTTACCAAAGAACTTAAGCGTAAAGAAGCGTTAGGCATACTCCATCCCATTAAAAAAACAATTGTGGTGGGTAAACCTGCTACCACATCTGAACTGATCATGAATGGTCTTTTCGGCTTCGTTATTGGTTATAAACTGGTTTATGCCTTGTTAAACTATAAACTTTTTGTTAATGATGCACAGTCGATTTTAATGTCGACCAAAGGAAATATCATTGGTGGTTTGTTCTTTGCCGGTTTGTTTGCTTACTGGGATTATACCGAAAAGAATAAACACAAGCTGGATAAGCCAAAAGAAACACAGGTAACCATCCATCCATACCAAACGATGAGTAATCTGATTGTTTGGGCAGCCATCTGGGGTTTTTTAGGCGCTAAATTTTTCGATAATTTAGAGTATTGGGATGATTTTGTTCAACATCCTATCGAGCGGTTATTGTCATTTAGCGGTTTAACTTTTTATGGTGGTTTAATTTGTGGTGGTGCGGCTGTATTAATTATTGCCAAAAGAAACGGCATTAAACCGCTGCATATGCTTGACGTAGGCGGGCCTGGAATGATGCTGGCTTATGCTGTGGGCCGTATTGGTTGCCACTTAGCTGGAGATGGCGACTGGGGTATTGTCAATAATAATCCAAAACCATTTTCCTGGTTACCAGATTGGTTGTGGTCGTACAAATACCCGAATAACGTGGTAGGAGAAGGTATTCCAATTCCTGGTTGTACCGGTAAGTTTTGTAACGAATTGGCGCAGGGTGTATATCCAACACCGATTTACGAAGTCATTATCTGTTTAATCCTTTTTGCCTTTTTGTGGAAGATCAGGGATAAAATAAAAGCACCGGGTTTAATGTTTGGTATTTACATGATCTTAAACGGTTTGGAGCGTTTCTGCATCGAATTAATTCGTGTAAACTCAAAATATCATGTTTTTGGTCTGTCTTTTACCCAGGCAGAAATGATTTCTACTTTTCTTGTTGTTGGCGGTATTGCACTAAGTGCTTATGCCTTAAGGAACAAGAATCAACTGGCTTAAAATTTTTATAAGTTCATTTATCATCCGATAAACGCCTCGTTTTATTGTTAAATAGCTATGAATTACGAATTACTGTGTACAAAGGTGATATCGATTGTAAGGCTTACCGGAAATTTTATCCGTAAAGAAGCGATGCAGTTCGATGTTCAAAAAATAGAATATAAAGGATTAAATGATATGGTTTCTTATGTTGATAAAACAGCAGAGCAGAAACTGGTTCAAAATCTCGAAAAATTAATTCCCGATGCAGGTTTTATAACCGAAGAGAAAACGATTAACCGCACAGGTAAAACCTATACGTGGATCATTGACCCCTTGGATGGTACCACCAATTTTATCCATGGCATTCCGGCTTACGGCATTAGCGTAGCGCTTTATGAAGATGGACTGCCCGTTATTGGCGTGGTTTACGAATTAAACAGGGGAGAAATGTTTTATTCGTATAAAGGCGGACCTGCGCTTATGAATAAGAAAGAAATTAAAGTTTCCGCTAATCCTGATCTGAAATCGAGTTTGTTGGCCACAGGCTTCCCATATTATCAGTTTGATAAACAACCTCAGTACTTAAAATTACTGACGGAGATGATGCAGAAAAGCCATGGGGTACGTAGAATTGGTGCAGCGGCAATAGATTTGGTATATACGGCCTGCGGGCGTTTCGATGCTTTTTTTGAATACAATCTACAACAATGGGATTTTGCAGCTGGATGTTTTATTGTGCAGCAGGCAGGAGGAGAGGTATACGATTTCGCTGGTGGAAATGATTACTTTGAAAAAAGGGAGATCTTGGCTACCAATGGTAAACTAACTACTGAAATGTTAACTGCGATTAAACGGTATTTTAATTAATGCCGTCACCCTGAATTTATTTCAGGGTCTTTCGTTGAAAATGAGGTTGTATCATAAAGGAGATTTCGCCTCAGGATGAAAAATCTATATTTATGATATGACGCAACAAAAAAAGGTCCCGATTCTCATCGGGACCTTTTCACTATATATACTATGAAAAATGCACAATTTTAAAGCGCTTCAGAAACCACTTCTGTAACTTCAGGTACCATTCTCTGCAATAAGTTTTGGATACCTGATTTAAGCGTTATTGTAGAAGACGGACAACCACTGCAAGAGCCACGTAGCTCTACGGTAACCACACCTTCATCAAAAGATTTGTATGTAATTGCACCACCATCCTGCTCAACAGCCGGACGTACATAATCGTGTAGAATCTGCTGAATTTTAATTTCAGTTTCAGTACCCTCAAAAGCAGGTGCTTCTTCGGTAGTTGCTTCTTTAATTTTTAATTCAGATTCTACAGCTCCCTTAACAAATTCTTTTAAAATAGCTTCAATATCAGCCCATTCTGCATCATCTGTTTTGGTGATGGTCACAAAATTGCTGGCGAAAAAAACGCCAGAAACAAAGTTGAACTTAAATAACTCTTTGGCAAAAGGCGAATGCTCTGCACTCTCTTTAGTTGCAAAATCCTCACTGCCGTTTATTAACAGCTTGTTTACCATGAATTTCATGGTCGCCGGATTTGGAGTCTGTTCTGTATATACGTTAATCGTCATGTCTTAATCAATTTGAATAAACAAAATTAACAATTACTCACTAATAAAACCTTGGTTAGCTGTCTGCTTAACGTCAATTTAATTTGACTAGAAAACGCCGGTGTAATTAAAAGGTGTAATGGTTCTCAATTGTACTTTAACAGCTTCTGAAACGGCTAAACCTTCAATAAATTCGGCAATACTTGCTGCATTGATTTTTGAATTTGTTCTGGTTAATTCTTTTAAGGCTTCGTAAGGGTTAGGGTAGTTCTCTCTTCTTAAAACCGTTTGAATCGCTTCGGCCACAACCGCCCAGTTCTCGTCTAAATCGGCATGTAAAGCAGCTTCATTTAATAAAATTTTGTTTAATCCGCGTAGCGTAGAGTTAATGGCAATTAAGGTATGTCCGAAAGGAACACCTACGTTTCTTAACACAGTAGAGTCGGTTAAGTCTCTCTGTAAACGTGAGATTGGTAATTTAGCGGCGAAAAACTCGAATAAAGCATTGGCAATTCCGGCATTTCCTTCAGCGTTTTCAAAATCGATTGGGTTAACCTTGTGTGGCATAGCCGATGAACCAATTTCTCCTGCTTTGATTTTCTGTTTGAAATAGTTTTTAGAAATATAAGTCCAGATATCTCGGTCTAAATCTATAATAATGTTATTGATACGTTTTAAGGCATCACATTGCGCTGCAAACTGATCGTAATGTTCAATTTGAGTCGTATGCTGTGCACGTGTCAGACCTAAAGTCTCGTTAACAAACTGGTTTGAAAAATTAACCCAGTTAACCTCAGGGTAAGCAATATGGTGTGCATTGAAGTTGCCGGTAGCGCCACCAAATTTTGCACTATTCGGAATGTTTTTTAAACTTTCTACCTGAATAGCCAAACGCTCAGCAAAAACCAAAAACTCTTTACCCAACTTGGTAGGAGAGGCTGGCTGTCCATGTGTGTGTGCCAACATCGGAATATCCTTCCACTCGATAGCCAGGGCATTTATTTTTTCGATTAAAGTGTTAATTGCCGGATAATAGCTGTCGTTCAATGCCAGTTTTATTGAATATGGGATGGCCGTGTTATTAATATCCTGAGAGGTTAAGCCAAAGTGGATAAACTCTTTATAATTTTGAAGTGATAAGGCGTCGAATTTACTTTTGATAAAATATTCAACAGCTTTAACATCATGATTGGTTACCTTTTCAGTTTCTTTAATTTCTAAAGCGTCAACTTCTGAGAAATTTTCGTGGATTTTGCGTAATTCAGCATAAAGATTTCGGTCAAAATTTTCTAAGCCAGGCAAGTTGATTTCGCAAAGTGCGATAAAATATTCGATTTCTACAAAAACACGGTATTTGATTAAAGCTTCTTCAGAAAAGTAAGCAGCTAAACTTTCGGTTGTTTTTCTGTAACGACCATCAACTGGTGAAATAGCTTGTAGTGATGTTAAATTCATTATGCGGATTATATTTTTGCCGCAAATTTACTACAATTGATGGATTTTAAGGTCTTGATTGCTAGAAATTAATATAAATAAAAAAGACCTTAGTATTTCTAAGGCCTTTTTTCGGTAACCGATAAACTATTTTTTAGTTGTATCAGTTGCTGTAGTGTCTTTAACGGTTGTGTCTTTTACTGTGGTATCTTTTACTGTGGTATCAACAACTGAAGTATCAACGGCAGATGAATCACCACCTTCAGCTTTTTTTTCTGAGTTACAGGCAACAACAGATAGGGAAAGTGCTAAAGCTAAAAAGCCAAATTTAAATGCATTTTTCATTTTTTTTCTTAATTTGTTTGGTTTTGAAAAGTTAATTAATGCTAATTTATATAAAATACTTAAAAATTAACCCGTTTATCCTAAATAAAAAAGCTCACGATTTGAAATCGTGAGCTTTTTTATAAAAAATTGTGAAATAAATTAGTGTTTTACTTCTTCAGTAGTAGTAGTCGCTTTTACAGTAGTATCTTTTACTGTAGAATCTTTTACCGTAGTATCAACAGCAGTTGTGTCAGTAATAATAGTTGAAGAATCTGTAACTGTTGTATCAGCGCCATCAGCTTTTTTACCTGATTCGCCACAAGCAGCAACTGTTAAAGATAAAGCAAGGGCTAAAAAGCCTAATTTGAATGCATTTTTCATTTTGATCTTAGTTTTAGGGTTAAATCTACTGTTAATACCTAAAATGTTAAAAGGTAACCCTTTTAATTTTGATAAAATAAAAAAGCCTCCCTGATTTACATCGGGAGGCTCTTCTTATAAGTAAGTTAGACTAGTGTTTAACTTCAGTTTTTTCTGTAGTAGTTTTTACAGTAGTATCTTTTACTGTAGAATCTTTAACTGTAGTATCTTTTGCAGTAGTATCAGTAACGATAGTTGAAGAATCTGTAGCTGTTGTATCAGTACCTTCAGCTTTTTTTTCTGAGTTACAAGCAACAACTGATAAAGATAAAGCTAAAGCTAAAAAGCCTAATTTGAATGCATTTTTCATTTTTGAGTATTTTTTAAGTAATTAATTAATTTATCCTTAATACCGGTAACCCGAAAAGGTAACCCAAAAAAATAAAAAAAAATAAAAAAGGCTCCTGATGCTAGATCAGGAGCCTTTTTTTATAAGTAAAGTTAGACTAGTGTTTAACTTCTTCTGTAGTTGTAGTAGTTTTTACAGTAG
Source organism: Sphingobacteriaceae bacterium GW460-11-11-14-LB5 (assembly GCA_002151545.1). NCBI lineage: Bacteria > Pseudomonadati > Bacteroidota > Sphingobacteriia > Sphingobacteriales > Sphingobacteriaceae > Sphingobacteriaceae bacterium GW460-11-11-14-LB5. Next base: position 1,537,372 of record CP021237.1, read on the forward strand.
TATCTTTTACTGTAGAATCTTTAACTGTAGTATCTTTTGCAGTAGTATCAGTAACGATAGTAGAAGAATCAGTTAAAGTTGTATCAGCACCTTCAGCTTTTTTTTCTGAGTTACAAGCAACAACTGATAAAGATAAAGCTAAAGCTAAAAAGCCTAATTTGAATGCATTTTTCATTTTTGAATTTTTTTAAGTAATTAATTTCTTATTAATGCCGCAAAGGTAAAAAGGTAACCCGATAATTTACAAAAAAGTTAAAATATTTTTTTTTGGCATATTGGGTTACCGTTTGCTTTAAGTTTGTATTAAGCAATTATAGTAGCTATAAATATTTTTTTGTCTAATATTGGGTTACTATTTATAGAAAAATGTATTAACTAGTGAATAACAGTTTAAAGAGTTCAGTTCCAACAGATAGAGAGGTTATTTTAGGTATTCTAAATAACTCAGAAGATACACTTAACAAGTTATACAAGGCTTATTATGCGATGGTTTTGCAGTTTATCCTGAATAATAACGGTGATGAAGATGATGCAAAGGACGTTTACCAGGAAGGCATAATCATTTTGTATAACAAAATTAAGGCAGGTAATTTTGAGCTCAGCAGCAAACTGAAAACTTATATTTATTCAGTTTGCAGGCGTATCTGGCTAAAGAAACTTAGCCTAAACAGTAAAAAAACCGGTAGTATTACCGATTATGAAGATGTATTTGCTGTTGAGGAAGATGTAGAACACCACGAAGAGAAAGATGCTGCTTTTGTAAAAATGCAATCCGCACTCGATCACCTGGGCGAACCTTGTAAAACCATTATTCAGGATTTTTATATCCACAATTTATCCATGCAGGATATCTGCGAAAAGTTCGGCTATACCAATACCGATAATGCAAAAACGCAGAAATATAAATGCCTGCAAAGGTTAAAGAAAATATTTTTTCAACCATAATTTGAAATGAGAAACGATTTGGAGTTAGATGCAATTATTGAAGATTATCTTTTAGGTAAACTTAATGCACAGGAAACTGAAGCTTTTGAACAGTTACGTCGTAATGATGCCACAGTAGATCATAAAGTAGTTTCACATAAGTTCTTTTTAGAATCTATGGGGATATTTGCTGAGCAGTTACGCTTAAAAGAGCAGTTGAATCATATTCATGCCGAAATTGATGTGGAAAGTTTGGCTTCAACACTTAGGCCTCACCCTTCACGTGTGGTTCAATTATGGCGGAAACATAAATCTGCAATTGCAGTTGCCGCATCTTTCGTGGTGCTCTCTCTGGTTTCTATTTACTCTATCCAGCATAATACGCAACAGGCTGAGCGCTACAGACAGTTAAGTAATCAGGTAAATAATGCCATTAAAACACAAAATAGCTTAATCAGAAAAATTAAGCATAATAATACCACTTCTGATAAGCCAAATGCACAGAATAGTTTTGGCGGTACTGGTTTTGCCATTTCTACAAATGGTTACATCTTAACCAACCTGCATATTATCAATGGTGCTGATTCTTTATATGTGCAAAACAGTAAAGGAGAATCGTTTAAAGTAAAATCGGTTTATACAGATCCTCAAAACGATATCGCCATTCTTAAAATAAACGATAAACACTTCAGTAACTTATCTTCTATTCCTTACACCATTAAAAGGAATACAAGTAACATAGGCGAAATTGTATATACCTTAGGTTATCCAAAAGATGATGCTGTACTTGGAGAGGGTTATGTGAGTTCTAAAAATGGTTTTATTGGAGATACCACTCAGTATCAGGTAGCCATTTCAGTTAATCCTGGAAATAGCGGCGGCCCTGTTTTAGATAATAACGGAAATTTGGTTGGTATTATTAGTGGTAAGCCAGATCAGACCGAAGGTGCAGCCTTTGCCATTAAATCAAAATATATTTTAGAAGCGATGAGGGCTATTCCTCAGGATTCATTAGGTGTAAATAAACTTTCTGCCAGCAAAAAAAGCTTGCTGTCTGGTTTAAAACGAACCAAACAGATTGAAAAAATACAAGATTATGTATTTATGATAAAAGCATACTAAATGTAATACCCCAAACAAATTAATATTCTTAAACCCTGGAGATTGCTTCTTCAGGGTTTTTTGTTGGAATTGTAATTTGGAGGTCTTAAATTAATATTAAGTCTATGTATTTACTATACTATTGTTTAGATTTGTTTTAGTCAAATTTAAATTTAATAATATCATGAGTATAAGATTAGGCGATACCGCACCGAATTTCCAGGCCAACACATCCATTGGTGAAATAGATTTTTACGATTATTTAGGCGATAGCTGGGGCGTATTGTTTTCGCACCCTGCCGATTATACCCCTGTTTGTACAACAGAACTGGGTAGAACTGCAGCTTTAAAAGGTGAGTTTGAAAAAAGAAAGGTTAAAGTTCTGGCACTAAGTGTTGATTCTGCTGAGTCGCATAAAGGTTGGATTAACGATATCAACGAAACGCAGCATACATCTGTAGAATTTCCAATTATTGCCGATCCAGATAAAACAGTGGCAAATTTATACGATATGATCCACCCAAACGCTTCCGAAACGTTAACCGTTCGGTCATTGTTCGTAATCAGTCCTGATAAAAAGGTGAAGTTAACCATTACTTATCCGGCATCAACCGGCAGAAATTTTAATGAAGTATTACGGGTAATTGATTCTTTACAGCTTACGGCAAATTATAGTGTTGCTACACCGGCCGACTGGAAAGATGGTGAAGATGTAATTGTGGTAAACAGCATTAAAACTGAAGATATTCCGGCTAAATTTCCTAAAGGACATCAGGTAATCAAACCGTATTTACGTACCACACCTCAGCCAAATAAGTAATCCAAAGAAAGTTTAAGTAGAAACGCAACATTCTTGTTGAATGGCCCGAAATGGCTTGCATTATATTCGTAAATTATTATATTTGGTAGTTTTGTTTCAATATTAACGCTTAAACTGGTTGTTTTATTCATATTAATACGCAATTGGTTAAATGAAATGCTGATCAAGGCGTAAAATGTTTATTTATTTTATACAATTTTTATTTTTTTATGGCAACCGGAAAAGTTAAATGGTTTAACACTCAAAAAGGCTTTGGATTTATTGTGCAAGAAGACAATAAAGACTTATTTGTACATTTTAAAGATGTTTTAGGTGGAATCGAAAGCTTGAAAGAAAACGACACAGTAGAATTTGAAGTAGCTGAAGGCAGAAAAGGTTTACAAGCAGTAAACGTTAAGAAAGTTTAAGTAATAATATCATAATTATTTCTTCATCCCTACAAAAAGCCTTTCAGTTGAGAGGCTTTTTGTATTAAATGGTTCATCACCCTGAATTTATTTCAGGGGCTGCTTATAAAGATGCTGAAACAAGTTCAGCATGACGTAAAGCAAACTATGAATGATTATTGAACTCCTTAATAGTATTGAATAATCGACGCTTTGATCACAATGTTCTCACCATTGGCGACTTTGGTGAAAATTAAAAACTGATCCTGATCTGCTTTAATTTTATATTTCTTAACCAGATCTTCAGGCTTTGCCGGATAACTCCGTACAATTACATTTCCTTTTAAATTACCTTGTTTCTTAAGAGCTGTGGTCGTGAGAACAGCTTCAATTTTAAAAATCCTGCCAGGGAAATCTTCATTTACAATTTCCGAACTAAAAAGCTGTGTTTGAGGATGTAATTTTGAGAGATCGTAGGTACTGCCAATTAAATTAAAAGCACCTGATTTTAGTAAAGCAGCATCTGGTTCGTACAGGCAATTGCCAATGTTTAAATTATCTGTAAACTGCACTGAACCATTTGAAGCAGATTTATAAAAGGAAAAATCTTTTTCAATGCCGTTATTTATAGTTACAGCGATAATTTTCGTGTCGTCATTGTAATCTTTATCTATGATCCATAAAAGTTCTTTACACTCATTTTTTACACTGACAATATGGATCTCACTTACCTGTTTCAATTCTGATAATCCCGCAGAAATATCAAGTAATGGAGCAGTTTTGATCATTATCCTTGAAGATTTTTCTAATAAGGCATCCAGGTTGCTTGCAATATCTGGTGTACAGTCTTTTAGCATGAAAACTTTGCCTTTTTCGGCTCTTCGGGCAGGATCTACATAAATGGTATCAAATGATGTATCACTGGTCTGGATATAAGCAATTCCATCTTCTGCTTTAAATTCGATATTTGTGGCTTGTAAAGCCTGAGCATTGTGTTGTGCGATTGTGGAGAGTTCGGGATTGATTTCGCAATGCGTAACCGCTTTTATCTGTTTTGCAAAGTAATAACTGTCTATTCCAAAGCCTCCGGTTATATCTATTAAAGTATTGCCTTTGGCAAGTTTAGATTTGTATTGAGCAGTAATTTCAGAAGAAGTTTGTTCGATGGATAGTACTGGGGGATAATAAATATCTTCCGCATTAAACCAGGTTGGCAATTTCTTTTCCGATTTTCTTTTTGCGGTAATCTGGGTGGCCAGTTCGGCTGCCGTAATGCCTTCGAACGGACTTTTTGCTAAAGCAATCTGATTTACATCTGCATTCAAATGTGCATTGATATAATCTTGTACAGCTTTAGCTAAAAGTTTATTATTCATGTGTTAATCGGTTATTTCAAAAGAGATCGTCATTTCGACTGTAGTGCAACGAAATGGAGAAATCTATTTAGATAGGTTTCTCCACTGCGGTCGAAATGACGAACACATTTAATGCTCACAATGACCAATTCTATGCGGATTTATTTTTCATTACCATCTGACAGGTATGGCGGCTCTTCACTTCTAATAAGATATCTTTATCCACTGTTACACGGTCTATCGTTTGTTGGTTATAATAACGGATGGTTACCAGCTCCAGGCCCTTATTATATTTTACGGTAAATTCTTCAGACAGGTCTTTGATCAGTTTTTCAATCTGAGTAGGATGATCATCAACGCTGACCGAAAAGCTGATCGCAGAATTGAGCATGGTGTTGATTTTGATCTTGTGCGTATGGAAAAGTTCAAAAATATTGCTCAGATTTTCTTCGATAATAAAAGAATAATCCTTTGGGAAAATAGAAATCAAGGCCTGATTTACCTTAAAGATAAAAGAGGGGATAGGCAATGGGTTATTTTCTTTGGTAATTGCTGTTCCTGACCCTTCCGGCTGGATAAATGACCTTACAAAAAGTGGAATGCCTTTATTTTGAAGCGGTTTTATAGTTTTTGGGTGTATTACCGTTGCACCATAATAGGTAAGCTCTATTGCATCGTGGTACGATAACTGGGCAATTTTCTCTGTTTCATCAAACCATTTTGGGTCTGCATTTAATACACCGGGAACATCCTTCCAGATGGTTAGTGCAGCAGCATTTAAACAGGAGGCAAATATAGCTGCTGAGTAATCAGAACCTTCCCGACCTAAAGTTGTTGTGTAGTTTTCGCTGGTACCACCAATAAAGCCTTGTGTTACAATAATGTTGTCGTTTAAAAGCGGCAATAAATCTCTTTGTATCATCTGATTGGTTTTGGCCCAATCTACTTTTCCTTCGCGGTAGCTATTATCCGTTTGGATATAATTCCTGGCATCAGCCCAAAGGGTTTTATTGCCGGTTTCGTTTAACCAGGCGGCAACAATTTTCGTAGAAACCACTTCACCGATAGATACAATCTGATCATAAATATAATCTTCATTGTTATCCGGTTCATCTTCAATCAACCAGTCAATTTCAACAAATGTGTTAGCTACATCATCATAAACCGGATTGGCTTTGCCTTGAAACAGTTCATCAATAATGTTGAAATGGAAATGTTTAATCTCATCAAAAATTGCATGCGCTTCATTATTTTGTGATAAGAATGCCTGCGTTAACTTTTCCAGTTTATCAGTGACCTTACCCATCGCCGAAATTACAATCAGTAGGTTTCCTTTTTTGTAATCGCGGACAATATTGGCCACATTTTTCACTCCATCTGCATCTTTTACCGAGGCACCACCAAACTTAAAAATATCCATATTAAAATGCCTTGATTTGTTCTTTAGAGAAAGCCGCGTTTAACCAGCCACTTTCTAAATGTGCTTTATATTTGTTGTAAAAATTAATTGCAGGTTCATTCCAGTCTAACACTTGCCAAACCATGCCACTGTAATTACCGTTTTTGGCTTCTTCTATTACTTTTTCAAATAATACCTTGCCCAGGCCTTTTCCCCTAAATTCTTCGGTTACAATAAAATCTTCGAGGTATAATCTGCATCCCTTCCAGGTCGAGTAACGCGTGTAATATAATGCAAAGCCCACTACCGTATCATTTATTTCAGCTACGTAAGCTTTCCAAACCGGATTTTCGCCAAAACCAGCATCGATAAAATGATCCAAACTAACCGTTACTTCTTCCGGGGCACGCTCATAAACGGCCAGCTCATTAATTAACTCTAATATTCTCGGACAGTCTTCAGCGGTTGCAAACCTGATGTTAAAATCCATATTAATTGGTTGTAACGTCGTTTTTGAAATGTTTAATTACCCTTTTGCCGAAAATACTGCTACCAATACGCACCATTGTACTTCCTTCTTCTATGGCGATTTTATAATCTGCGCTCATTCCGGTAGATATTTCTTTAAAAGCATCATCTTTACGGAAGAAACTCACTTTAATGCCGTCAAAAAATACTTTCAGTTCGTGAAACTCGGTCGTAATCTGCTTTTCGTTCCTGGTATTGGTGGCAATTCCCATTAATCCTACAATACGGATATTTTTTAATTCAGCAAGCTCTTCGGCACGTAACAGTTCGATCACTTCATCAAAACCAAGTCCGAATTTAGTGTCTTCATCAGCGATGTAAACCTGTAATAAACAATCAATTACGCGTTTATTTTTGGCGGCTTGTTTGTTGATTTCCTGTAGCAATTTCAAACTGTCTACGCCGTGGATAAGTTGGACAAATGGGGCAATGTATTTTACCTTATTGCTTTGTAAATGGCCAATAAGGTGCCATTCGATATCATGAGGGAGTTGCGCCTGTTTATCAACCATTTCTTGTACATGGTTTTCTCCAAAAATGCGCTGTCCGGCATTGTATGCTTCTAAAATTGATTCTACTGGTTGTGTTTTGGAAACTGCAATGAGTTTAACCCCGTCTGCTTCAACTTCGCTTTTATATTGTTTAAGATTATCAGCTATGCTCATTTATAACTATTTTTGGTAAAATTAATAACCTTGCCGCAATTTGGGCAAAAAATAATATTTAAATTAAGCATGAAGAGATTAATATGGGTTTTAATGACAGCTATATTATGGTTTGGCTGTAAGCCTGGCATACCTGATGGCATTATTAAACCCGATAAAATGGAGAAGATTTTATACGATATGCACATTGTAGATGGCTACCTTTCCAGTATTTACATGGTAGATTCAGCAAAGAAGGTGGCTGCAGCTTATTATAAGGGGATTTATAAAAAATTTGAAACGGATTCTGCCGAATATAACAGGAGTTTAATTTGGTATAACACCAACCCTAAAGAGCTGGAAGCAATGTATAAAAACATTCAAAAAGCTTTAGCCAGGCAAAAAAAAGGAACTGAGTTAGCCGATTTAATGATTAAGAAAAAGAAATTTAAAGCCGACTCGTTGGTGATCGCAAAGAAATTTAAGGCCGATTCTCTTGCGATCAGAAAAAAAATGAAACCAGATTCCTTGTCAAAAGTTAAAGCAGTTGCTGAAATTGCAAAGAAGAAAAAGCAGGCCGATTCACTCATAAATATAAAAAAAGCTGGGGCACCGGAAGCTGTTACAACCCCAACTCCAGCTATAGTACACTAATATGTTATATCCCGAAAACTGTTTAGAACGTTTAGGTTTTGTAGAGATCAGGCAACTGATTAGCAAACATTGTTTAAGCCCTATGGGGCAAACAATGGTAGAGAAGATGCAGGTGATGAACCGTTTTGATCAGATTGATAAATTTTTACGTCAAACAAACGAATTTAAGAGCATCCTGCAAAATCAGGAACCGCTACAGATTAATACCTTTTTTGATATTAAATCGCTGGTTGAAAAAATCAGGGTTGAAGGCACTTACCTTTTAGAGGATGAGTGGTTTCAGGTATATACTTCATTGCATACTGTTTTTTCGGTCCTTCGTTTTTTCGAAGAACGTGCAGAAGTATACCCCACACTCGAAGCTTTGTTTGAGCATTTACCCATCGAAAAAACGATCCTTCGTAAGATCGAAACCGTAATCGATGCCAAAGGAAAGATCAAACCCAATGCATCAAAAGAATTGCAGGAGATTACCTCTGCCATTTCCAAAGCAGAGCAAGATGTGCGTAAGCGCATGGATTCGATTTACAAGCAGGCTATTGCCAATAATTGGGTTGCCGATGGTAGTTTAACCATTCGTGATGGCAGGATGTGTATACCGGTTTTGGCCGAAAATAAACGTAAGCTGAAAGGCTTTGTACACGATGAATCGGCAACAGGGCAGACCGTTTATATTGAGCCTGAAGAAGTTTTTACGCTAAATAATAAGCTACGCGATTTAGAATTTGACAAACGCCGTGAAATTATTAAGATTTTAATTGCTTTAACAGACGATTTGCGGCCGTATTCGCCATTATTGCTTTCTTACCATGGTTTCCTGACCAAACTGGATTTTGTTCGAGCCAAGGCTTTATTTGCCCTGGATATTGAAGCTGAAATGCCAGGTCTGTTAAAAGAACCTAAAACCAGGCTGATAAATGCCAGGCACCCATTGTTGTCGATCTCATTTGCTGCCGAAAAGAAAACCGTTACACCTTTAAATATTCATATCGATGCCGAAACCCGGGTGGTATTGGTATCCGGACCAAATGCCGGCGGTAAATCGGTTTGTATGAAAACGGTTGGCCTTTTGCAGATTATGTTGCAAACAGGTCTGTTGATTCCGGTTGATGCAAATAGTGAGGTGGGGATTTTTGAAAACATTTTTGCCGATATCGGTGATGATCAATCGATAGAAAGTGATTTGAGTACTTACAGTGCACACCTGAAAAAGATGCGCTATTTTGTAGAACATGCTTCGCCAAAAACGATGGTGCTGATTGATGAGTTTGGTACCGGTACCGATCCTCAGTTTGGCGGGCCAATGGCCGAGGCTGTTTTAGAGGTATTGAACAATAAAAAGGTGAGGGGGGTAATTACCACTCACTATTCTAATTTAAAACTCTTTGCAGGTAATACCCCTGGTTTGGAAAATGCTTCCATGCTTTTCGATAATGCCAAAATGAAACCGCTCTACGTTTTAGAAATGGGTAAGCCAGGAAGTTCTTATGCCTTCGAAATTGCGCAGAATATTGGTTTGCCTAAGGAAGTTATCCAGCTGGCCAAAGAAAAAACAGGCTCGAACCAGAATCGGGTAGATACAATGCTGGTTGATCTGGAGCGCGAAAAGAAAAATGTTTACGATGCCAAAGTAAGCCTGGCTAACCAACAGAATAAAGCCAAAAACCTGGTTGCAGAAAATGAAAAGTTAAAAGCATTTTTAGAGGAAAACAAAAAGATACTGATTAAAGAGGCGAAGCAGGAAGCGCAGAATATTATTAAAAATGCCAATAAACTGGTCGAGAATACCATTGCGGAGATTAAGGAAAAGCAAGCTGATAAAGAAGTAACTAAAGAACTTCGCCAGAATTTGCAAAAAGAACTGGTTAAAAATACGGTTCCGAAAGAACGACCTAAACCAGTGCAGGTCGTTGTGGGTGGTGAAATTGAAATTGGTGATTTAGTGAAATTTACCGATAGCGAAACCATTGGTCAGGTTTTAGAGATTAACCGCAACGAACTGGTTTTGGCCATTGGCGATTTACGATCGACGGTGAAAAAGAACCGCGTTCAAAAGGTAAGTAACCGTGAAGCTAAAAAAGTAATCCAAAGCAGTGCGAATTCGTTTGCAGGGCGGATGAATGAGGCTGTATCGGGCTTTAGGGCCGAGCTCGACCTTCGTGGAAAACGCACAGAAGATGCCTTGTTCGAAGTAGAGAAATATTTAGACAAGGCCATTATGCTCGGTTTCCCATCCATTAAACTAATCCACGGAAAAGGTGATGGAATTTTAAGGAAAATGATCAGGGAATACTTGCGTAAATATAGTCAGGTAAACAGGATGGAAGATGAACACGCTGATAGAGGCGGGGATGGGATTACGTATGTGTATTTGAATTGATGGAAGGGGTGCGATGGAGGATGGGAAATGGTAAACTCATCGGTTCTCGTGTAGGCGTCATTCCCAACTTGATTGGGAACCACGAAGTGCTCATCGAAGATAATCTTAATGCCTCATAATAATACATTGATCCCAAGATCCCGCATACGCGAAGATGATGATAAGGTGTAAAATACTGATGTAATCGTCATCTCGACTGAAACGCAGTGGAATGGAGAGATCTATCTCGAGTTAGATTTAGCTACGCTGAGCACTTCGTTGTTCCCGGCTACGCTGTGCTTCGCTCGAAATGACGTCCGCCCAGTAAAAACAATAAAACTTTATAACCGTAACGTTGTTATTTCTAAAACGTTACGGTTATGCGGGCAATACTACTCTGCTTGTTTGTAATGCTATTCGTTACAAACTGCAAAAAGAATGGTGATGATAATGAAGATCCAGGTACCCTGCCTGATGTAGATCTAAAATCAAAAGTCATTGTTTCCGGATTAAGTCTCCCGTGGGAGATGGTATACGGACCGGATAATTTTATCTGGTTTACCGAAAAAGCGGGTAAAATTAGCCGTTTAAATCCTGCAAACGGACAAGTAACACCCTTACTTACCATCACTGAAGTACGGACTAACGGAGAAGGTGGCCTGCTTGGAATGACATTACATCCCGATTTTGCCGGTAATCCTTATGTTTATGTCGTTTATGGCTATGGAAGCACCTATAAAGCCAAGGTTGTACGTTATACTTACAGCGGAGGAGGTTTAACAAGTCCTCAGGTTTTATTGGATCAGATTCCTGCTGCTTCTATCCATAATGGTTCACGTTTGCTGATCAGCGGTGGTAAACTTTTTATCAGTACCGGCGATGCTGCTGATACTGGCAATCCTCAAAATGTTAATTCTTTAGCAGGGAAAATCTTAAGGATAAATTTAGATGGCACTATCCCTGCCGATAATCCATATCCAAATAACCCGCTTTGGTCTCTGGGGCATAGAAATGCACAAGGATTGATCCAGGTGGGCAATAAAATTTTCTCTTCAGAACATGGACCTGATTCTGATGATGAGATTAATATCATTGAGAAGGGAAGAAACTATGGGTGGCCAAATATTAAAGGTTATTGTAATGAAAGCGGGGAGCAGTCGTTTTGCAGTTCGAATAATGTGGCAGAGCCGCTAATCAATTGGACACCAACCATTGCACCCAGCGGTTTGGCTTATTACAATTCCGATTACATTCCGCAGTTTAAAAATTCGTTGTTACTGGCTGTATTAAAAGGAACTAAATTAATGCAGCTTAAATTGGATGATGCACAAACAAAAATCACAGGAACGAAAGATTTTTATGTGAATACTTATGGCAGGATCAGGGCGATTTGTCAATCACCTGAAGGGAAAATTTATATCTGTACCAGCAATGGAAGCGATGATAAAATTGTAGAAATAGCGAAGTAGAGGAATTATTTTTTCCGCCCAGGACACTTTTTACAGCGTTTACCTTTTTTAAATTTCTCACAGCACTTTTTGTGCTCAGCGGTACAGCTGAAAATAAAACCCATGCCCTTTTGAAATTCAGGGTCGGTGGGTAATATGAATAGACTTTCTTCTCTCTCGTAAATCATTGCAGCACAAAGGTAATAGTTATTTAGATTAATTCCAATTAATTAATATTCCAGGTAGATTTAAAAATTTAAATGCAGCAATTTTGAAGGCAATTTGTAATTTAGCGAACTAACCAAAAATTCATAAGATGATAAATAAAGTGGTATCTGGAGCTGAAGAGGCTATCAAAGATATATCTGATGGTGTAACCCTCATGCTTGGCGGTTTCGGGCTTTGTGGGATTCCGGAAAATTGCATAAAAGCTTTGGTCAACAAACAGGTAAAAAATTTAACCTGTATCTCTAATAACGCGGGGGTTGATGATTTTGGTATTGGTTTAATGCTGAAACAACGCCAGGTTAAAAAAATGATTTCTTCTTATGTAGGTGAAAATGCAGAATTTGAAAGACAATTGCTGAGTGGTGAACTCGAGGTAGACCTTATCCCACAGGGCACTTTAGCTACCCGTTGCCTGGCAGCCGGGTATGGGATGCCAGCAATTTTTACGCCTGCAGGAGTCGGTACGGAAGTGGCAGAAGGTAAAGAAATACGCAATTTTGATGGTAAGGATTATTTGATGGAGTATGCATTTGATGCCGATTTTGCTATTGTTAAAGCCTGGAAAGGCGATACCGCCGGGAATTTAATCTTCAGGTCTACCAGCCGGAATTTTAATCCGGTTATGGCTATGGCAGGTAAAATAACCATTGCCGAGGTAGAAGAATTGGTAGAAGCAGGCGAACTAGACCCGGATTATATTCATACACCAGGTATTTATGTTCACCGCATTTTCCAGGGGAAAGATTATGAGAAAAGAATTGAACAACGGACAGTTAGAAAGTCCGAAGTCTGAAGTCGAGAGTCCGAAGTCGGGTTGCAGATCTGACCATTCTACTCATTCTATCATTCAAATTCATTCATTTACATTTATTTATGTTTTCAAAAGAAGAAATTGCACAGCGTATTGCTAAAGAAATAAAAGACGGGTACTATGTTAACCTTGGTATCGGCATACCGACTTTGGTTGCCAATTATATTCCAAAGGGAATTAATGTGGTATTGCAGTCAGAAAACGGTTTATTGGGCATGGGGCCATTTCCTTTTGAGGGAGAGGAAGATGCCGATTTAATTAACGCGGGGAAACAAACCATTACCACCTTGCCAGGCTCATCTATTTTTGATTCGGCCATGAGTTTTGGGATGATCCGTGCGCAAAAGGTAGATTTAACCATTCTCGGAGCCATGGAGGTATCAGAAAATGGTGACATTGCCAACTGGAAAATACCTGGAAAAATGGTAAAAGGAATGGGTGGAGCGATGGATCTGGTGGCTTCAGCCAAAAACATTATTGTGGCGATGCAGCACATTAATAAAGCTGGAGAAAGCAAATTGTTACCAAAATGTACTTTGCCATTAACCGGGGTAAAATGCATTAAAAAAATTGTAACTGAACTGGCGGTTTTAGATATTTTACCTGAAGGTGGTTTTAAACTTTTAGAACGTGCACCTGGTGTAAGTATCGAATTTATACAACAATCTACAGCAGGGAGATTGATTATTGAAGGGGATATTCCTGAAATGAGATTGGATTAAAATGATGCCTGATGCTAAAGAATGGTCATCATTCCCGCGCAGGTAGGAACCTTAATGCATACCGTAAAGCCTATCAAGGCATTATGATTACCTACAAAAAAGAAGTCAAGTTTTTAAAAACTTGACTTCTTTGATATTTATTGTATATCAACTAAAATACTGTTTCTTAAATCATTCGAAATATCCTCTGTGATACCGATAATTTCTTCAGGTTCATTGGTATTATTCATGACCACCTTATTGCACTGTTCGCGGTAGGGTAATAAATACTCTTTATAGGCAGGTACCACGTGGTTATGCCATTTGTACAATACATCTTCTTCAGGGTAACCACGCTCTAAACCATCTCGTTTTATACGGCGATCTAAAGCGACCTGCTCATCTGCATCAACAAAAATGGTATGATCTAATAATGCCGCAATTTCTTTAAAGTGGAGGATAAAAAGCCCTTCAACAATAATAATTGGTGCCGATTTAATCTCTAATATTTTAACAACAGCTAATGGATTGTTGAAGTTATATTCCTTTTTATAAACCACTTCGCCACTCATTAATTGCTTAATGTCCCTCAAAAACTGTTCGCTATCGATTGTTGAGGGGAGATCGAAATTATATAATTTATTTTCTTCCTGAGTCATTTCGCCAGCCGGGATATAATAATCATCCTGTGATACGAGTGTAACTTCATCCTGTTTAAAATGATGAAGAAAGCAGTTTAAGAAAAATGTTTTACCCGATCCGCTACCACCGGCAATACCAATTATAAATGGCTTTTTGTTCAAACTCATTGAGCACTATAGGTTAAATTGCAGAAAAAACGTTTGTCTAAAGCACCCAATGAATCGGCTACCGCTTTAGTCATTACAATGATAACATCTTTTGTGGATTCGTTCTCTGTAAATTTACCAACAACTTTGGCAAAGGTAGTACGGTTAGTCATGGGGTTGGTAATCTTAATTACCCTGCCTACAGGTGCTGTACGGTGTAAAACCAACATTTTTGTACCATCAAGATCCTGGTCTGCAATCCAAACTGCGGTACCTTTTTCTTCAATCTGACTTAAGCCATATACGCTCGGATCACGACGAAGTTTAGGGTCTTTAACCATTGTACTATCTGGTTCATTTTCCTGTTCCTCTTTCGATAAATCATTTACCGATTTAGGTTGTGGCGGTTTAGGAATGATCAGTTTTTGATCAACTTTAATGGCATTATCCTCAAGTTTGTTTGCCGTTCTGATCTGATAAGCGGTTAAATTATATTTTTTAGCAATGGTAAAAATGTTTTCTCCGGTAGCTACGGTATGGATAAAACTCTCTTCTTTTGCAGCAGGGGCTTCTTTAACTTTTGCTTCTACTTCTTTAACTTTAGCTTCTGCCTGCTTTTCTTTTGGAACCTGAACATCCGTAATAATACCTCCAGGTACTTTTAAAACCTGACCAATGGTAATGGCATTATCGGGTAAATCGTTCAGTTTTCTAATCTGGTAAGCCGTAATGCCATATTGTTTGGCGATGGTGAAAATGGTTTCGTTTCTTAAAACCGTGTGTGTACCGGCAGCATCTGCAGATTTGTTTTCCTGTACCGGTTTTTCTTCAGCAGCAGCTACTACCTTGTTTTCGTCGATATTTTTAGTTGCCGGAATTTTAAGTTTCTGCCCAATGCGTAGGTTGTTTCCCGAAAGGTTATTGGCTTTTTTTACCTCTTCAACTGTGGTGCCATATTTTTCAGCTATTTTCCCTAAAAACTCTTTTGGTGCCACCGTATGCTCAATCATGGTTTGATCTGCCGATGAGGTATTCGCTGTTGCAGTCTCCGTATTGTTTTTTGCAGGTGGTGTTACCGGAGCTGAAGTACCAGTCTGTTCTGTGTTTTTTGCAGGAATTTTTAAAACCTGGCCAATACTTAAATTATTTCCGCTGAGGTTGTTTAAAGCTTTAATTTCATTTATAGTTGTGCCATATTTTTCGGCCAGCATATTTAAATTTTCTTTTGGCTTTATGGTATGTTCGATAACATTTGAACTTGATGCGTTTTGTGTGGCATTCGACGAGCCGTTAGCCGTAAAAGGGATATTGGTAGGTACCTTAATAATTACCCCAACCTGAAGGTATTTGTTATCATTAAAGCTCATGATATCTTTAGGCGAAACATTATATCTTCTTCCTATAGAATAATAAGTGTCTTTTGCTACGGTTTGATGAACAATCAGTTTTTTGCCTTTATTATTTTCTACACCGATAGAGTCTCTCACTGTACTGGCTTTGGCATTTGCAATGTTTAAGGCAAATAACACTACAGCAGATAAATATATTTTATGCATTTATTTTTATGTAAATTTCTTAGTCAAAGGGAGCAATTATACGAATAATATTGTTAACCATCTTAAGTTCTGTTGTTCGTTTTTTAGTAAAAATTAGATGACTTTAGCTTCGTAATATCAATATGCTATTCATTAACAAATGTTTATAAAATTGTTATTTTGTACAATATTGAATATTAAACGATCTTATAAATAAGGTATTGTTCAAAAGCGATTTTTGAGCAAAACTTTTATAAATTTGAGTTGTTACTCAGACATTAAAATACATCATAATTAATAAAAAAATGGACGCTAAAGAAATAAGCTTAAACGAGAAAGAAGTTAAACCAGTTGTAGATCTGTTAAACGATTATTTGGCTAATTACCACATTCATTATCAAAAATTAAGAGGTTGCCACTGGAACATTAAAGGACAAAACTTTTTTACTTTACATGTTAAGTTTGAAGAATTATATACCAATGCACAGTTAACTATTGATGAAATAGCCGAACGTGTATTAACCCTGGGAAAAGCACCACACAGCCGTTTTGCCGACTATATCAAAGAATCTAAAATTAAAGAGATTGATACCATTGGGTTAAAAGACCTCGATATGGTTGATGCGATTTTAGATGATATGGCCTCGTTAATTGAGTTGGAAAGAGAACTTTTAGAAGCTACAGATGCTGCCGGAGATGATGGTTCTAACGATATGGTTAACCGTTTTATGCAGTTTAAAGAGAAAAATACCTGGATGTTACGTTCTTTTGCAGGAAAAAAATAACATTAAAAATTTAGGTTAAAAGCCTCATGTAAGTAGCTTAATTGTAAAATCTGCTTATATGAGGCTTTTTTGTTTCTGAAAAAATCTAATTATTTATCTTTGGGCATGGCGTACAAAAGTTTAGCAGAATGTGTATCCGATCTTGAAAAGCACGGTCATTTAATCAGAATAAAAGAAGAAGTAGATCCTTATTTAGAAATGGCAGCCATCCATTTAAGGATTTATGAAAATAAAGGACCAGCTATTTTATTCGAAAAAGTTAAAGGAAGTCCTTTTCCTGCTGTTTCAAACTTGTTTGGAACTTTAGAACGGTCGAAGTTTATTTTTAGAGATACTTTGCCAAAAGTACAGCAGTTGGTGGCCTTACGCAACGACCCTATAAAAGCGTTGAAAAATCCTTTCAAGTATGCAGGTTCTGCCATGTCGGCTTTATCAGCCTTGCCACTTAAAACACCTTCAGCAAAAAGCAAATTTTTAAAAACCAGTATCAGCCAGCTGCCACAGATCGTAAACTGGCCTATGGA
This sequence comes from Sphingobacteriaceae bacterium GW460-11-11-14-LB5, assembly GCA_002151545.1. Lineage (NCBI taxonomy): Bacteria > Pseudomonadati > Bacteroidota > Sphingobacteriia > Sphingobacteriales > Sphingobacteriaceae > Sphingobacteriaceae bacterium GW460-11-11-14-LB5. The sequence continues at coordinate 1,554,362 of CP021237.1, forward strand.
TGGTGGCCCTTTTGTAACCATGCCACAAGTTTATACCGAGGATGTAGATAAACCAGGTGTTTTAAATGCAAACCTGGGCATGTACCGCATCCAGTTAGGTGGGAACGATTATATTCAGGACCAGGAGATTGGATTACACTATCAGATTCACAGGGGGATTGGGGTGCACCAATCGAAAGCCAATGCACTGGGCCAACCCTTAAAAGTGAGCATTTTTGTTGGCGGACCTCCGTCACACCCTTTAGCTGCTGTAATGCCTTTGCCTGAAGGCTTATCCGAAATGACTTTTGCCGGTGCTTTAGGCGACAGAAGATTTCGTTATTTTTACGATGACGAAGGCTTTTGCATCTCGGCAGATGCCGATTTTATCATTACCGGAACCGTTTATCCGAACGAAAATAAACCAGAAGGGCCTTTTGGCGATCACCTGGGTTATTACAGTTTAACGCATCCTTTTCCTTTGATGAAAGTACACAATGTATATCATAAAAAGGATGCCATTTGGTCGTTTACAGTTGTTGGCCGCCCACCGCAGGAGGATACCAGTTTTGGGGCTTTGATCCATGAAATTACAGGCTCGGCCATTCCGCAGGAAATACACGGTTTAAAAGAAGTTCATGCGGTTGATGCTGCCGGCGTCCATCCTTTGCTTTTTGCCATTGGTAGCGAACGTTATACCCCATATTTAAAAGCGCGCAGACCACAGGAAATTTTAACCATAGCCAATCACATTTTAGGGAAAAACCAACTGAGTTTGGCTAAATACCTGTTTATTGCAGCTAAAGAAGATGACCTGAACTTAAGCACGCATCATATAGAAGCGTTTCTAACGCATATTTTAGAAAGGATTGATTTAACGAGGGATGTTCACTTTTATACCAATACGACTATTGATACACTTGATTATAGTGGCGATGGATTAAACAGCGGATCGAAGGTTGTAATTGCAGCAGCAGGGGATAAGCGACGTGAACTGTGGGATGAAATTCCGGAGGCGTTGACATTAAGTGATGGATTCTATCAGCCAAAAATAGCCATTCCAGGTATTTTGGTTTTGGAAAGTAACAAATATTTAAACCCTGAGAAAACAGCCGCCGAAATTGCTCTATTGAATATGGCTTTAATGAGTCAGGATTTATCTGGTTTACCTTTGATTATATTGGCAGATGATGCAACGTTTACGGCTGCTGACATTGATAATCTGGTTTGGATAACTTTTACAAGGAGTAACCCCGCGGCAGATATATATGGTATTAATGATTTTACCATCAATAAACACTGGGGCTGTAAAGGTTCGTTGATTATCGATGCCAGGAAAAAGCCTCACCACGCACCCGAGTTGATCAAAGATGCGGTGGTAGAGGCGAAGGTTGATGAGCTGGCTAAAGAGGGGAAAGCGCTATTTGGGCTGGTATAGTTTGAAAGGAACTTTAACTTACCTGTTAACTATTAGAAGTGGGCTTTATTAATTCAATTAATTAGATAAAATTAATTTCACGCATGTTCTTCTCTGATAATTTTAGGTCGCGCTGTTAGTTGCTTTCATTTTTATATTTTGGTAGCGCTGAACGACTAGACATCACAAAAATTTGCAGCACCTTTTAAAATCATGGTTGCAAGAAACCCGACAACCAGAGTAAGAATCATTGGATTGATAACTCCTATTCCAATTGCAGCAGCTATTGCTGTCAAAGCAATTGTTATTAATTTTTTCAATCCTGCTTCTTCGTCAATCAGTTTTTGTATCTCAGCGTTGATTGTACAAAGAATTTTTTTTACCTGATTTGCTGTTTTATTTCTATTCAGCCAGTCCAAAAACTTACGAAACGGATTCCACATTTCGTAACTTATGTTTGTTGAATATGATTCAGTCATCATACTTGTAACACCTTCCAAATTTGATTTAGTGTCTAAATCCTTATCAATTTCCCAATTAATATTGCTTCGCATATATCCCAAAGGATCTTTTGAATCAACAGCTGATTTTAGTTGTTCTGACAGGACGTCTAAGTCAAATTTGTGATTTAATTCTTCAAGTGAATTCATTTTTTTGATATGTTAATTGACAGTACCTACTCTATTTTGGTTTTCGGTTTCCCCGTGTAATATAATTTCATGGTCTTCGTTACGATGGCTTACCCAAAATTACTATTAGTGATATACTCAAATCAAGCGTGAAGCATCTGAATTTATATGCGTGAAAAACGCAAGGAGGTACCGCGAAATCACGGAATTTTGAAATAACTTGGTTGAGTTGATAATCGGTGAAAAGCTCATTTGATTGACTATAGGGTAGGTGTTTTTAGAACGTAGCAAAGGATTCGATCTAATTTGTATAATTGGGTTATTTCCAAATTCAATAAGGCTTAATCTATATTTAGATGAAAATTTTTATAAACCTAAAACAAAATTAAAATTATGAGTAGTCTAATATTACCACGTATCTACGTGTCAAAATCAATTGGTGATGCCAGAAAAGCATGGTTTAACGCACATAAGTATGGTGTGCTCCATCAAGCTGCAAAAAAAAATGGAGCATTATCAGAAACACAGGAAGTATATTTTCATCAAGCGAAGGCGGTATCAGATCATATTAACGCATTGATTAATGAAAATGAAAAAATAGATGGTTTTCGGATTTATTTTGGAACTTACGGTCCGAATCAGATTGGAAGTAAACGAGGCCGGTTTAATTTAATTTTTGTTTCTACAACCGATAAGCATGACAGTGGCGAATATTACATAAAAGGTGGTACACCAAAAGATAATACCATTGAGCCAATATCAAAAGAACTTGCCTTAGAATACGTGGGGAATTTTCAAGCTCCAGATATGAAACGGGACAGACTTACTCCAACTTTGACGACTGATGATCAAGATAATACGTGTTTTGAAACAAAGCACTTATGGTTTGATATCGAAAAAATTAAAGAGCTACGCGATTTAATTGAAGATCATTTAATGAAATACGCAGGTTACGGCTTAAAAATAAGATTGGTTTCCTATACAGATGAAGATGAAATTGAAGGAGCGTTTGGTGGAAGGGTTGCTCAGACTTATAAACAGCGGCTGACAGTTGACTTTGTCTTTATAGATGAAAACAATAGCGAGGTTTATCTAGATGATGAAATCTTAATTTTAAGAACAATTGAAACCATTGCAAAGATAGGTCATTCATTCGTAGGAGATGACCCTATGTGGAAAGAACTTTTCCAAAAGCCTCATAATAGAGCGAAACTGGATAGAATATTAGAGCTGCTGAATACTGAGTATATTGAATTAAGGGATATATTAAATGATTTATATACAATGGATACCGGTGATCCTACTCCACCTCCATCAAATGGTAATAATCAGGGACTTGATATCTCAGATGAGTAATAAAATCTTATTTTAGATACATATTTAAATTTTATGTATCTCAGGTATTTATATATTTTTTCATTAGGACTCTGTTCAATCTTAAGCCTTTATCAATTGCACAAATTAACAAAGCAACTAAAAGTAGTTGCTTTGTTATGTGTTTATACTTTTCTACTTGAACTTAGTGTGTTTTTATTTAAACAAGATGTTGGTTATGAGGGTAATACGCTGCCTCAATATAATTTTTTTATTTTGGTAGAATTTATATTTTATGCCTATTTCTTCAAACAAATTGTAAGAAATGTTTACTTATTAAAGGTAATAAACTTATTCTTACTGATGTTCCCAGTGCTTTGGTATATATTTAGTTTTTACAGTTTTAATATACTACAATGGAGCAGCTATGCTTTTGTATTTGGCGGAACATTTATTATTTTCTTTGCACTTATTTATTGTTATGAAAAACTAACTTCAGACGAAACTACATCACTTTTTAATGAAGGTGAATTCTGGATTGCTATAGGTTTAATTGTTTATTACACCTGCGTTGTGCCCTATATGGGAATGTTTCACTATCTGACAGTAAATTATGAACAACTAGCTGTTAAACTAAAAAAATTAAATTTAATAACGAATATAATTATGTATTTACTGTTTGCTTATGCTTTTTTATGCAAAACGATCAAGACCAGGAAGTCCTATTTGTAATTATTCCCAGTATCATAATTTTCTTTGCACTTAGCAGTGCGATCGTTTTCCTGATGCTCTATTTTCAGAAAAAGAAATTTCAGTACGCAAAGGAAAAAGGGGAGATGGAAAAACAATATGCAGAACAGCTCCTTCAATCGCGTTTGGAGATGCAGGAGCAAACTTTTGATACCATAAGCCAGGAAATACACGATAATGTAGGCCAGTTATTGAGCCTGGCCAAACTGCAATTGAGCGTTGTAGAACAAAATGAGACGAGCAATAGACCGTTAATTATGGAAATTAAGGGCAATGTTGGAAATGCGCTTACCGATCTGCGGGATATCGCAAAAAGTTTGAGTACAAGCCGCATACAGGAACTTACCTTGTTGCAGGCTGTAGAGCAGGAGCTGCAGCGGATAGCAAAGGCAGGCGTTCTTAAATGTAATGTGATGGTAACAGGTGATGAACAGCAAATTGCTGAACAAAAGAAAATTATCATTTTCCGTATCGTGCAGGAAAGCCTGCAAAATATACTTAAACATGCCGGTGCCACTATAATCAACATTGGTTTTGATTTTTTAACAGAGCGGCTTAAAATAAGTATTGAAGATAACGGCATTGGGTTCAGCTCAACTGGAAAAGATAAAATAGAAACTGGACTCGGACTTCAGAATATTATAAAGCGTACAGCCCTGATTATGGGAGAAGCTACCATTACCAGTGTTATTAATCATGGAACTAAAATCATACTAATCATCCCTTATGTCTGATCAAATTAAAAATATAGCCCTGGTTGACGACCACGTCCTGTTCAGAAAAGGAATGGCGGCCCTAATCAGCTATTTCCCGGATTACAAAATACTATTCGAAGCTGCAAACGGAAAAGATCTTATTCAGCAACTCAAGATCTATGGAGTGCCCGATATTGTGCTGCTTGATATCAATATGCCCGAGATGGATGGTTACAGTACCGCTTCCTGGCTTCGCATCAATCACCCTGAGGTAAATATACTTGCTTTGAGTACCATGGATGCCGAAGGTGCTATTATTAAAATGATAACCAATGGCGCTAAAGGTTATGTGTTAAAAGATGCTGAACCGGAAGAGCTAAAACGTGCTTTTGATGAAGTAATGAGTAAAGGATATTTCTACAATGATTTGGTTACAAGGAAGGTCATGCAGTCGTTAAGTGCATTGTCATCAGGTTCAAAGATATCCGATTTTGTGAAATTAACAGAGCGGGAGATGGAATTTTTGAAATATACCTGCACTGAAAAAACCTATAATGAAATTGCAGCTGAAATGTTTGTGAGTCCACGTACTATTGATGGTTACAGAAATTCTTTATGTGAAAAACTACAATTAAAAAGCCGTACCGGCCTGGCACTTTATGCCGTTAAAAATGGTATAGTTAAAATTTAAGTGATTTCTTCGCTTGTCAGGTGATTTGTAGCTATAACGTTAAGGATTTTATAGGGTAGAGGTTAATTTGTGCAATAAACAAAAAAGGCTTCAGTGCATTTACTGAAGCCTTTTTTGATATGCTAGTGTTTAGCGCTTAAAATCTTACACCAAAAGTCAAAAATACGTTGTTTCTATTGCTTTTAACATCAGCAACAGGTTCTGTATAATCGTCTAATAAATAAGGGCTTGAGCTGAAATTTGTTTTGTAGTTCTGATAGGCTAAATCGAAATAATAGTTATCTATGCGGTATCCAATACCACCGGTGTAGTATTGACCCTGATAAAATTTATTGTCACCGCCTTTAACGCCGTTTCCATTTACACCATAACCTGCTCTTAAGCTAAACTCGTTAGTGACTTTTACTTCAGCACCAACCCTGTAGTTAATCGCCTCTTTATACGATTCTTTAATGAAAGCATTATTGTCGTTTATGGTATTACGGTCATATCCATCCACATCAGAAAAACGCATCGAAGCATAATCTACATAATCCACATCTGCTGATATTAATGCAGTACCACCTATTACATAACTGATACCAGCGGAAGCTTTTAATGGCGTACGTAAGTTATAACTGAATGTATAATATTTAGTTGGATTATTTGAGCTAGAAGGTGCATTTGTTGCATTTCCTGCTAAATTTGCCTGTAAGGTTTCAGCAGTGTTATCTTCAATATTCATCCAGGTTGGTGTTTGAAAATTGATACCGATTCTTAATTCATTAACTGGTCTGAAAATCATTCCAAGTTTTAAATTAAATCCACCACCTTTTGTTTCCTGGTTCCTGAAATGGGTTAAGTTATAATTTTCATTTCCGGTATACGCAGGAATTGGTAAGCCATCATCGAAAGAGTTTACGATACCCGATTCAGTAAAAGTGGCATCACTGATGTATTTTACATTAACAAAACTAGCGGTTGCGCCAATATATACTTTGTTGCCAAAGTTAAGGGCACCTGCAACGTTAAACTCTGAAGTTGAACCTAATCTCGATTCATCCCAATTCTGTTTAAAACTCGCATTGTTGTAAGGCTCTGCAGAATATCGGTTTGGGTAATTCGTTGCATTTTTATTGATTAAATAACTGTCGTATGCATCACCGGCTATCGAATTATCAATTCCACCACCATTGGCCTGGTCTACATAAGCATCTCTAATGGAGCTATTGCTATTTGTTCCGTTATAGTTGATGTTATTTAAGAAATCGTTATTCCGGGTATAACTTAAGCCAAATACCGTACTTACCAGTCCTTTGTTCACATCAGCACCTTTCATTCTTGCTGCCGGGCTGTAAAATACCACACCAATATTATTCAGATTAATCTGACTTTTATTTGCTTTTGTATTATTGCCTAAATAAGCACTGTTATTCGAAACTGAATTAAATTCTGGTGTAAGGCTAAACTCTGATTTAGTGAAAAGGCCTAATCCGGCAGGGTTTGCATTAATTGAACCGATATCGCCACCAACCCCAATTTGTGCACCACCCATTCCTTTAAATCGGGCAGAGCTACCATAATTGGTTTGGGAGAAACGGAATGCATCAGGTGCATAACTTTGGGCGTATGACGTTCCCATAGCAGCTACTGTAGCTACTAGTGAAGCTAAAATATATTTTTTCATGTTGTGTGTTTAAATTTAAATTAACCTCTTCCTGCTCTAGATGGTCTTGAACCACCACCGCCGCCACCGCCGGTTGAACCACCACCACTATTTCCGCCGCCATTTGATGGAGGAGGAGAGTAGCTAGGTCTGCTCTCGGTTCTGGTAGGTTGTGAAGGTGTATAGGTTTCGTTTCTGGTAGGTCTGCTACTTTGAGTACCTTGAGGACTATAACTGTCATTCCTGGTCGGTCTGCCAGCTTGCGAGCCCTGAGGTTGAGCATAGTTACCATTAGCCTGGCTTCTGGTTGGTCTACCTGCATTATTATTTGGTACATAACCTACGCCGCCATTTGGATTGCTTACACCCGATCTGCTCGGTCTGCCAGCGTTTCCGGCGTTTGTATTGCCACCGTATCTTGGCACACCTCTATCATTGCTTCCTGGCCTTGGTCTGTAAGAACCACCTCTGTTGGCGAAACCACCGCCACCGTAATAGCCGCCGCCGATACCCCAGCCACCGCCGTAGTATCCACCGCCCCAACCGTAACGGTCATAGTATGAATATGGTCCCCAGGAGTTCCAGCCATAAGGATTGTTCCATCCGTAACCAAAGTTGCCATAATAAAACGGATTGCTCCAGATACTGCCATAACCAAAGCTACCGCCCCAGCCACCTAAACCGTATCCGCTGTTCCAGCCCAGGCCATAACCTAAATAGTTTGAAGCACCGTAACTGTTTCCGTAATAATAATTGTCAAAGTAAGGGTCGTAGTAGCCTTGAAAGCTATAACCATTATAAAAACGGTTTATTCTAGATGAGTAATCCATATCGTAATAAGGATTACTGGTTCCATAATATTCATCGTATTCTTCCTGTCCCTGAGCCTGGTTTTGTGCCTGCTGACGTTGAGGGGGAGCAATTACTTCAACCTCTCTAGCTTTTGCTACAGAGTTATAAACATCATCTGCTGGCTTAGTTTGAGCCAATTTTGATGTAGAGCATGATGCCACCAACCCTGCAGCAGCAATCATTACAATGGGTAAAAATTTAATTGGTTTCATTGTGTTTATATTTAGTTGTGTGTGTTCACGAATTTAATAAACAGTTTCAAAAGTAACTAATTATTAACTATTTATTTAGTCAAAAAAATGATATAAAATAATTGATATTATTTTGTTAATCGTTTGTAGGCATAAATTTATAAATTTGCCATCGAATTTTACACTTTTTAACATACAAATTACGTTCCAAATACATAACATGAGCAAAGAAATTACAAGTAGAGAAGCAGATTATTCCCAGTGGTATAATGATATTGTGTTAAAAGCAGATTTAGCAGAGCACTCTGCTGTGCGTGGTTGTATGGTTATAAAGCCAAATGGCTATGCTATATGGGAAAAAATGCAGGCTGTTTTAGATAAGATGTTTAAGGATACAGGCCATCAGAATGCCTATTTTCCTTTATTCATCCCAAAGTCATTTTTCTCTAAGGAAGCTTCTCACGTTGAGGGTTTTGCGACAGAATGTGCAGTGGTAACACATTACCGCCTTAAAAATGACGGTAACGGAAATATTGTGGTTGATGAAACTGCAAAATTAGAGGAGGAATTAATTGTTCGTCCAACTTCTGAAACCATTATTTGGAACACCTATAAAGGATGGATCCAATCCTACCGTGATTTACCTATACTGATCAATCAATGGGCCAATGTGGTCAGATGGGAAATGCGTACCAGGTTGTTTCTGCGTACAGCCGAATTTTTGTGGCAGGAAGGGCATACTGCTCATGCTACAGCAGAAGAGGCGATCGAGGAAACAGAACGTATGTTACATATATATGCCGATTTTGCCGAAAATTGGTTAGCCGTTCCGGTAATCAGAGGTCGTAAATCACCAAATGAAAGATTTGCAGGTGCTTTAGATACCTATTGCATTGAGGCTCTAATGCAGGATGGCAAAGCTTTGCAAGCAGGTACCTCTCACTTTTTAGGGCAGAATTTTGCCAAAGCTTTTGATGTTAAGTTTACAGGTAAAGACGGGAAATTAGACCATGTTTGGGCTACTTCATGGGGTGTTTCTACACGTTTAATGGGGGCTTTAATTATGGCACACAGTGATGATTCAGGATTGATTATTCCACCGAAATTAGCACCAATTCAAGTGGTTATTGTACCCATTTACAAAGGTGACGAAGATTTAGCCAAAATCTCTACCTATGTAAACGAATTAACCATGCGTTTAAAAGGATTGGGGGTTTCGGTTAAATATGATGATCGAGATACACAGCGCCCTGGATTTAAGTTCGCTGATTATGAGTTGAAAGGTGTGCCCATCCGTATTGCCATTGGTGGCCGCGATTTAGAAAATAAAACAGTCGAAATTGCCCGCAGAGATACCAAGGTAAAACAAACCGTCCCTCAGGAAGGATTGGATATTTACATCATCAAACTATTGGAAGATATTCAGCAAAGTATGTTCAACAAGGCATTGGCTTACCGTGATGAGCATATTACTGAAGCCAACAGTTACACTGAGTTTCAGGAACTGTTAGATACCAAAGCTGGTTTTATTTCAGCACATTGGGATGGAACGCCGGAAACTGAGCAAAAAATAAAAGAAGAAACAAAAGCCACCATTCGTTGTATTCCTTTAGATAATAAACTGGAAGATGGCGTTTGTATTTATTCAGGAAAACCATCTACACAAAGAGTGTTGTTCGCAAGAGCGTATTAGTTAGCCCTGAGTTGGGTGCTTGGCGTTTGGAGTCTCCCTGCAATCGCTTTAAAAATAAGTTTTGAAATCGTTAGTTAGAAATTTTGCTCCTTCTGGCTAACGATTTTAAATTTTAATGTAAAATAGTATCGGGATGTGGGATGTTTTGAAATCTTATTTCGATACTTGTTAATCATCTCTATATTATAAAAATGAAATTCGCAACTAAAGCTATACATGCAGGTCAAGAGCCTGATCCAACCACCGGTGCGGTAATGACACCGATATACCAAACTTCTACCTATTGGCAAAAATCTCCCGGAGATAACAAGGGTTACGAGTATTCGAGAGGAACCAACCCAACGCGTAAGGCTTTGGAAGATTGTTTAGCAGCTTTAGAAAATGCTAAATATGGTCTGGCTTTCTCGAGTGGAATGGGGGCAACAGATGCCGTATTAAAGTTACTGCAACCAGGCGATGAAGTGATTACCGGTAATGATTTGTATGGAGGTTCGTACCGTATTTTTACCAAAATCTTCACTAAATACGGTATCAAATTCCACTTTCTGGATCTTTCTAAACCAGAGAATATATTGCCTTACATCAACGATAAAACCAAATTGGTTTGGATAGAAACACCTACTAATCCGACCATGCAGATTATCGATATTGAAGGGGTGGCAAAAATTACGAAAGAGAAAAATTTAATCCTTACTGTTGATAATACATTTGCATCGCCTTATTTACAAAATCCGATCGATCTCGGCGCTGATATTGTGATGCATTCGGTAACTAAATATATTGGTGGCCACTCTGACGTGGTGATGGGAGCTTTGGTAACCAATGATGAGCAATTGTATAAAGATCTTTGGTTCATTTACAACGCCTGTGGTGCAACACCAGGTCCGCAGGATGCTTTTTTAGTTTTGAGAGGAATTAAAACGCTTCATCTTCGGATGAAAGCACATTGCGAAAATGGGGAGCGTATTGCACATTATTTAAAAACACATCCAAAGGTTGATAAAATCTATTGGCCGGGTTTTGAAGACCATCCTAACCATGACATCGCTAAGAAACAAATGCGTGGTTTCGGTGGGATGATTTCGATTACGCTAAAAGGTGCTGATCTGGAAGAAACTTTTAGAATCTCTTCTAATTTTAAAGTGTTCACCCTGGCCGAATCGTTAGGTGGTGTCGAATCGCTGATTAACCACCCTGCAACGATGACACACGGCTCTATTCCGAAAGAAGAAAGAGAGAAAGTAGGTGTAACCGATAACTTACTTCGTTTAAGTGTGGGCGTAGAAGATATCGACGATCTTTTAGAAGATCTGGCTAATGCATTGGCATAATATTTCAATCGGGCAGGTCATAAATACCTGTCCGGTTTTTTCTTTTTGTAAAGCCAGGCTGTGCCAGTATTAGTGCTCGTCCGGCTTTTCACTAAATCTTTTTTGTTGAGGTATCTGTTTCATCAAAATGAGGAAAAACAAAAAAGGATACCGTTTCAATCCGGTTTAAATGGCAGCAATTGTGCTGCTGTTTACGTCTAAACAAAACTAATCATGCAATTTCTGGAGTTAAAGAATTTTCTGGATAGTAAAGTTGAACAATACAATCAGCCAGATTTTATAGCAAACGATCCGGTTTGTATTCCCCATCTTTTCGAAAAAAAACAGGATATAGAAATTGCAGGCTTTTTTGCTGCAGTTTTAGCCTGGGGGCAGCGGAAAACCATTATTAATAAATGTAAGGAACTGCTTAGGCGGATGGATAATGCGCCTTACGATTTTGTTGTTCATCATACCGATAGCGATTTAAAACGTCTGCTGAACTTTAAACACCGCACATTTAACGATACCGATTTACTTTATTTCATCTCATTTTTTAAGCAGCACTATCAAAACTACAATAGTTTAGAGCAGGCGTTTGTACCTGGGCAAGATGTTTTTCGTGCGGAGTATTTAGCCGTTTCATCTGTAAAACCAGAAATAACTTATGCCTCTGAAGTGTGTTATGCTGCTGAACTTAATTTTTCAATAGAGCAGGCGCTGAACCATTTCAGGCAGTATTTTTTCTCCCTGGAAGATTTTCCTCACCGCACGAAGAAACATATTTCCTCGCCAAAGCAAAAATCTACCTGTAAACGTTTAAACATGTTTTTGCGGTGGATGGTTAGGGTAGATCAAAAAGGTGTCGATTTTGGTATCTGGAATACACTTCAGCCTAAAGATCTGATTTGTCCCTGCGATGTGCACGTAGACCGGGTAGGGCGTTTGCTTGGGCTGATTAACAGAAAGCAGACAGATTGGTTAACCGCAATTGAATTAACCGAGAATTTGAAACAGTTTGATCCGTCCGATCCGGTAAAGTATGATTTTGCATTATTTGGCCTGGGTGTAGAAAAGCTGTTATAAGCTTAGTGAAATTGAGAAATGTCAAAAAAAAATTCTTTTTTTCAATTCAATCTTCCTATACTTACATAGTGGTCTTGCTTCGGTTTAGCAGGATTGTGTCTATCCCAACAGTTTCGCTATGATTGCAGTTAATTTATCTGATGAAGATAGGTGGAAGAAATACAATAATTTTTCGCCACTAGTCTCAATTTTCAAGAAATTTCACCCGCTTAATGATGAAATAGAAAAGCGGATTAACCAGCACACTTTTCCAATCAGCTACAAAAAGAATAAATACCTCGTCTCACCAGTTGATCGCAACAAGTTCCTTTTTTTAATTGTTAAAGGTGTGGTGAGGGGTTTTATAAAAGATGGAGATAATGAGATTACCACATGGATTGCCAAAGAGAATGAAGTGGTAGGTACCATACGTAATTTGTGGATAGATGGCGATTCGGAAGAGTATTTACAGGCATTAGAAGATGTAGATTTAGTTGCCATCCCGCATGTATTATCCGAATATCTTTACGAAAATTTTCCGGAAGCGAATATCGTGGGCAGAAAGATGATGGAGTTGTATTACCGCTCGGCAGAAGAGCGTGCTTACCTGTGCCGGATTTCGTCAGCCGAGAAAAGATATAAACGGTTTTTACTCTCTTTCCCTGATTTAATTAACCGCGTTTCTTTAAAACATATTGCTTCTTTTTTAGCCATCAGGCTCGAAACATTGAGTAGGATCAGGGCGAAGATTTAATTCTTATCATTCGATTTATTTTCTTGCTTTTTTTAAGGTGAAGGGTTTAGGATTTTAACAGATCTTAAACCCTTTTTGTTTATGCCTGAAAATTACATTTCTAGTTTTAATCAGTAGTATAAATACTACATGTGATTAGATAGTTGTTGATTAATATCAAAAAAACACTTCGCAGACTGGTTGTTGTATGCCAGCATAGTAAAAGTTAATTTCTTTTTTTGTTTACTTTGTAGTATTGGTAATACAGTTTTTGACAATTTAAGTACAAAAATCGTTAACAATATTGTGGTTTTTTGGTGCTTGCAGGAGTGTTAAAAATAACATACTTTTGCCACCCTTAAAAACGGCATTTTATAATAGTCTCTATCTCTTCAAAAGTGTTTTATAATCAGCGTACAAACGCGGTTTTTACTGCATCCTATAAAGAGAAATTTTTATTGAAAAACAACCTTTTTAGGAAGATTTTGTGCTCATCGGATGAGATCAATTACATGCAGTGATTAACCAATTATTTCCAGGTGGAAAATGAATAAAATTATACAACGCTTTCTCTTCAGTTTTCAAAAAGAAACAAGGTTCAAACTAATGGCATTGTCGTTATTTTTACTGGTTTCTTATTCTTCAGCTACTGCGCAAACTTACAAAACGCACTATATTGCTCCTGCACCATGGCAATATTGGAGTAGCGCCAATGAAATTGTCATTTCCACCAATACTGCCGGAACTACTGCAACCGTTAAGAAAAGTGATGGAAGTTCAATTACGACTTTAACACCCACTCCCGGCAACCCGGCAGTTTACAGGTTTGCCGGTGATCCGGTTGGTTTAGCAAAAAACAGCCTGAATACGATACTTAATGCTGCAGGAATTATTGTGACCGGTAACAATCCAATTGCGGTAAATATCAGGAACGTAGCTTCTGACGATATTCCTGCTGGTGCATATAGCTCTACCAATGATCAGTATATTAAAGGGAATGCTTCATTATTCAGCTTTGGAGATGCTGCCGTTGGTAATGCTTTCAGGGTAGGTTATTATCGCGATGGGGATCTGAATGGCGTGGCAGCCAGTGTTTCTACCAAGCGGCCAGTATATAGTATTCTGGCGATCGAAAATAATACCACGATCAAACTTAATGGTACGGCCATTACTACATTAAATGCCGGTCAAAGTTATATTTTACAGGCTGCCATGGGGAGTTTGGTGGAAACATCAGGCCCTGTTGTAATGAATACCGGAATAAACGTAGATGCGCCGGAGGCCTGTGGTGATGGTGCTTATAATCCGGTTCCTCCAATTTCTTCTTTGGGCAATGAATATGTGGTGATCAGGGGAAAAGGAAATAATACGGCTGAACAAACCACTATTATAGCTTCAGAAGCGAACACCAATGTAACCGTATCTAATTTTGATCACAATGGCGTACTGCAATCAACCAATACCTATAACCTCATTGCTGAGGGAAGTTTTATCACTTTCCCCAATGGCGTATCTACCGGAACCAATACAGGAAACGTTCAGGTAGGGGATGCATCTTCGGGATCGAGGATTGTAGCAACAAAAAATGTAGTAGCCTATTCGGGTACTGCAAATCAATGTGAAGTTGATATAGCCACTTTAGCACCGCTGAGTGCCTGTGGAGGTTCGTTAAAAGCAGAAACCTACAAGTTTAGAGGCAATAATCTGGGAGATTTGCCATACTTCGCTTATCTGATTACCAAAAGTTCTACTGATAAAATCTATCTAACCACTAACGGAGGTTCGCCGGCATTTAACAATACAGATGTGGAAACTATCCCTGGGGTAGGGGTACGTAGACAATTGGGAAGTTCTGGTGCTTATGCCATCGATTTTGAGAATACGAATATTGGTAACCCGAATTCATTTTATTTAAGCAGTAATACCAGATGGACTGTTGCCATGGTACAATCGGGTGGTGGTTTTTCGATGTCGAATTTTCTTTCCCCATTTCCGGAGAAAGCATTAAAACCAACCTTTGCGCAAGCCGATTGTGCATCTGCATTATTAAGTGCCGATGCCAATAGTAATGCTCCTTTTCAATGGTATCTAAATGGAGTGGCTATTGCGGGTGCAACTGCGAGGACTTATCAGGCTACGGTTTCTGGTTCTTATACCATCACGTCGACATTAGATTGCGGAATCAGTTCACAATCACTTCCGGTAACCATTGCCTTATGTAATGTTGATTTGATCTTAACCAAGGCGGTTGATGATACATCACCAGCAAAAGGAGGGACGGTTAATTTTACCATCACCGTAAAAAATTCGAACGTTGCTTCAGGTACAGTTACCGGTACAGGTAATGCAATAGCTGTTTCGGCAACAGATTTGCTTCCTTCAGGATATACTTATGTTTCAAGTGTGGCCGCTACCGGAACATCTTACGATCCAACTACAGGTTTGTGGTCAATTGGAAGTATGAATGCTGGTCAGAGCCTTACGCTTACTATAACCGCTAAGGTTAATAATTCTGGAAATTACAATAATACTGCAACAGTAACCGGACCACAGGCAGATCCTGTATTGTCAAATAATACCGCTTCGGCAAGTGTTACACCGGTAAATATTTCATTAACATCGGCAACGGGAACAGATAACCAATCGATCTGTGTTGGTGGAACTACAACAGCAATCCAATATCTGATTACAGGAACACCTATCGTTTTAGTAACAGGTTTAGGTTCATCAGGGCTGAATTATGGAACCACAACTTCCAATGGAAATACTATTTTAACTATTGATGCTGGGACGGTATCTAATGCTGGCAATTATAATTATACGGTAAGGGCAACATATGCGTCCCCATCTGTTACGGTTATTAATGCAACAGGATCTATCGTTGTAAGTCCTCAGGTAACTACCCCCGTTTTTACGCTGGGTGCTACTTCATCCCGCTGTCAGGGCTTCGGTACACAAACCTATTCGGCAACAGCCAGCAACGCGACTGGAATTACCTATAGCATTAGTCCGGCAAATTCCGGTGTAGTTAATGCCAATACCGGTGCGGTAACCTGGTCGTCTGTTTATAATGGTACTGCAACGATTACGGCGACTGCTGTAGGGATATGCGGAACTAAAACAGCAAATCATACCGTAACGATTAATTCAACAGGAACGATTAGCGGGGCCGCTACCGTTTGTTCTGGTTCAAACGGAACATTGACCTTATCTGGTGCGCCTTCAACTGTGGTGCGTTGGGAATCATCAACAGATAATGGTATAAACTGGACGACAATTGCAAATACCACAACAACTTTAAATTATAGCAATATTGCTGCAACTACGCTTTACAGAGCAATTGTTTCTGGTGGAGGCTGTACCAATGCCGCTTCAGGAACAGCAAATGTAACGGTAACACCTCGTCCGGTAATTGCTAATCAAACTTATTACATCTGTAAAACAGGTAGTTTTACTTTTGCACCAATTGATGTGCCTAATGGAACAACCTACACATGGTCTAGTCCAACGCTTTCTTCTGCAAATATTACCGGCGGAACCGCTGGTACTGATCAGCTTTCGGTTAATCAAACCTTAACCAATTCAGGTACAACATTACAAACGGCAACCTACACGGTTACGCCTACTTATTCATCATGTTCGGGTAATGCTTTCACTATTACTGTATATGTGGTGCCAACGCTTACGGCTACAGCAAGCGGAACAAGTATCTGTTCTGCATCTGCGTTTAGTGTTACGCCAAATAGTAATGTAAATGGAACAAGCTATACCTGGACAGCAGTTTTAGCAAACGGAACAGCCTCGGGGTTTTCGAATCAATCTACTGCGGTTACTGCGCCAATTTCGCAAACCTTAACAAACACTTCAGGAGCCGATGCTACTGTAAGATATACCGTAACACCAATTTATAATGGTTGTAGCGGCGCTACTTTTACTTTCGATGTGATTGTAAGAACGGCTACACCAGCACCAACGGCAAGCAACCAGACTTTCTGCGAGATTTCCAATGCTACAGTTGCGAATTTAGCTGCAGCAGAGACTTCAGTTAAATGGTACACACAGGCAACAGGCGGAACCGCCCTGGCTTCGGGTACAGCTTTGACCAATGGCACTTATTATGCCAGTCAGACTTTAAACGGTTGTGAGAGCGCAAGCCGTGCACAGATCACGGTAACGATTACAGCTACACCAGCACCAACGGCAAGCAACCAGACTTTCTGCGAAATCTCGAATGCTACAGTTGCGAATTTAGCTGCTGCAGGAACTTCAGTTAAATGGTATACCCAGGCAACAGGCGGAACCGCCCTGGCTTCGGGTACAGCTTTGACCAATGGCACTTATTATGCCAGTCAGACTTTAAACAGTTGTGAGAGCGCAAGCCGTGCACAGATCACGGTAACGATCACAGCTACAGCTGCACCAACGGCAAGCAACCAGACTTTCTGCGAAATCTCCAATGCTACGGTTGCGAATTTAGCTGCGGCAGGAACTACGGTTAAATGGTATACCCAGGCAACAGGCGGAACAGCCCTGGCTTCAACAACTGCGTTGACCAATGGCACTTATTATGCCAGTCAGACTTTAAACAGTTGTGAGAGCGCAACCCGTGCACAGATCACGGTAACAATCACAGCTACACCAGCACCAACGTCAAGTAACCAGACTTTCTGCGAAATCGCCAGTGCTACGGTTGCGAATTTAGCTGCGGCAGGAACTTCAGTTAAATGGTATACTCAGGCAACAGGCGGGACAGCCCTGGCTTCAACAACTGCGTTGACCAATGGCACTTATTATGCCAGTCAGACTTTAAACAGTTGTGAGAGCGCAAGCCGTGCACAGATCACTGTAACGATCACAGCTACAGCTGCACCAACGGCAAGCAACCAGACTTTCTGCGAAATCTCCAATGCTACGGTTGCGAATTTAGCTGCGGCAGGAACTACGGTTAAATGGTATACCCAGGCAACAGGCGGAACCGCCCTGGCTTCGGGTACAGCTTTAACCAATGGCACTTATTATGCCAGTCAGACTTTAAACGGTTGTGAGAGCGCAAGCCGTGCACAGATCACGGTAACAATCACGGCTACACCAGCACCAACGGCAAGCAACCAGACTTTCTGCGAAATCTCGAATGCTACGGTTGCGAATTTAGCTGCAGCAGGGACTTCAGTTAAATGGTACACCCAGGCAACGGGCGGAACTGCTTTGGCTTCGGGAACAGCTTTGACCAATGGTACTTATTATGCCAGTCAGACTTTAAACAGTTGTGAGAGCGCAAGCCGTGCACAGATCACGGTAACGATTTATCAAACGCCAAAAGGCTTTAATGATACCAGGACTTTAGATTGTGCTGGAAGTTTTAGCTATAATATTCAAACCTTAAATATTAATAATACGGCTAATGGTGGGAATTCGGTTCCGGCATCCTTCACCTGGACAGTAAATTCAAATACGAATGTTACGGGTGCTGCTAATGGAACGGGTAATACAATTACGCAAACTTTAATTAATACGAGTAACAGTATCCAAACAATCGTGTATACCATAACACCAAAGGCAACTGTTACAGGTGGTTGCGTTGGTAATGCATTTACTGTAACGGTATCTGTTCCGGTATGCTCGTCGATATCGATTACAAAATCTGCGGATGTTTCATCAGTTAATAAAGCTGGAAATGTTATTCATTACACCATAACGGTAAGCAATACTGGAAATGCAAATCAAAATAACGTAATCGTTAGCGATCCCTTGCTAGGTGGTGCTTTAAGCAACCCAACAAAAACCGGAAATACAGATAATATTTTAGAAAAAGGCGAAATCTGGACTTACAATGGATCTTATACAGTACTTCAATCAGATTTAAATAATAATGGTAACCCAACAAATAACCTAGGAAAGGTTACCAATACAGCAAGTGTTAGTACCACCGAGTTACCAACGGCAAAGACAGCAACGGCTGATGTTAACATTGCTTTAAGTCCGGCGGTTACTTTAGTGAAAACCGGAACATTAAACATTAATGGAAACTCGATCAGTTACCTGTTTACAGTTAAAAATACCGGTAATGTAACCTTGAATAACCTCGTGATAACAGATAGCAAGGTTACGGGCACTATAACATTGGCTGCTACAACACTGGCACCCGGAATGAGTACTACGGCTACGGCTTCATATACAATTTCTACTGCTGAAAAGGCCTTAGGCTCGGTGAGCAATACCGCTACTGTTAGCGGAAAAGATCCGTTAAATGGCACTGTTTCTGATATTTCGGGAACTACTGAAGGCAACAATACACCAACTGTAACCAATACCGGCGTTTATGCAGTTGATGATGAAGGAACTTTAAATGCAGTAACAGGCGGTGTTGCCGTGAACAATGTGTTGGTTAACGATAAAGTGAACGGTAACCAGGCTACTTTAGCTAATGTGACCATCAGTCAGATTTCGAGTTCAAACCCTAACATCTCTATTGATCCTGCAACTGGAAAAGTAAATGTTCTTCCGGGTACACCTGTAGGAACATATACATTGGTTTATCAGATTGAAGATAAAGCAAACCCTGGAAATGTAAAAGAAGCGACTGTTACGGTTCACTTGATTAGCGGAGCGATATTAGCTGTTGATAATAGTGGAAGTGCAAATAGTGTTACCGGCGGAACGGCGGTTGCTAATATTCTGGGTAACGATACCTACAATGGTGGTGCACAAGCAAACCTATCTAATGTCACCATTACCAACGGTACAAACGATAGCAATGGTAAAGTAACACTCGATCCGGCAACAGGCGCGGTAAGTGTGGCTGCCAATACTCCAGCTGGTGTTTACACCTTGACTTATACGATCACCGATAAACTGGATGCTTTGAAAACTTCGACCGCAACGGTGAAAGTAACCGTGGCTTCAGGCGCATTATTGGCTAAAGATGATGCAGGGACAGCTAACTCGGTTACAGGCGGAACAGCAGTAGCCAATGTTTTGACAAACGATACTTACAACGGAACGACAACTGCTCCGACTTTAAATGATGTCACCATTACCAACGGTACAAACGATAGCAATGGTAAAGTAACACTCGATCCGGCAACAGGCGCGGTAAGTGTGGCTGCGAATACCCCAGCTGGTGTTTACACCTTAACTTATACCATCACCGATAAACTGGATGCTTCGAAAACTTCTACTGCAACAGTGAAAGTAACCGTGAATTCAGGTACATTATTGGCGAAGGATGATGCCGGCACTTCAAATTCAGTAACCGGCGGAACAGCGGTTGCCAATGTTTTGGCAAACGATACTTACAACGGAACAACTGTTGCTCCAACTTTGGCTGATGTGACCATCACGAATGGTAGCAACGATAGCAATGGTAAAGTAACACTCGATCCGGCAACAGGCGCGGTAAGTGTGGCTGCCAATACTCCAGCTGGTGTTTACACCTTGACTTATACGATCACCGATAAACTGGATGCTTTGAAAACTTCGACCGCAACGGTGAAAGTAACCGTGGCTTCAGGCGCATTATTGGCTAAAGATGATGCAGGGACAGCTAACTCGGTTACAGGCGGAACAGCAGTAGCCAATGTTTTGACAAACGATACTTACAACGGAACGACAACTGCTCCGACTTTAAATGATGTCACCATTACCAACGGTACAAACGATAGCAATGGTAAAGTAACACTCGATCCGGCAACAGGCGCGGTAAGTGTGGCTGCGAATACCCCAGCTGGTGTTTACACCTTAACTTATACCATCACCGATAAACTGGATGCTTCGAAAACTTCTACTGCAACAGTGAAAGTAACCGTGAATTCAGGTACATTATTGGCGAAGGATGATGCCGGCACTTCAAATTCAGTAACCGGCGGAACAGCGGTTGCCAATGTTTTGGCAAACGATACTTACAACGGAACAACTGTTGCTCCAACTTTGGCTGATGTGACCATCACGAATGGTAGCAACGATAGCAATGGTAAAGTAACACTCGATCCGGCTACAGGCGCAGTAAGTGTGGCTGCGAATACCCCGGCTGGCGTTTATACCTTAACTTATACGATCACCGATAAACTAGATGCTTCGAAAACTTCTACCGCAACGGTGAAAGTAACCGTGGCTTCAGGTACTTTATTGGCTAAAGATGATGCAGGTACTTCAAATTCGGTAACTGGTGGAACGGCAGTAGCTAATGTTTTGACAAATGATACCTACAACGGAACGACTGTTGCTCCGACTTTGGCTGATGTGACCATCACCAACGGTACAAATGATAGCAATGGTAAAGTAACACTCGATCCGGCAACAGGAGCGGTAAGTGTGGCTGCGAATACACCGGCTGGTGTTTACACCTTAACTTATACGATCACCGATAAACTGGATGCTTCGAAAACCTCTACTGCTACGGTAAAAGTAACCGTGGCTTCAGGTGCATTATTGGCGAAAGATGATGCAGGAACAGCTAACTCGGTAACAGGTGGAACGGCAGTTACGAATGTCTTGACAAACGATACTTACAACGGAACTTCAACCGCACCAACTTTGGCTGATGTCACCATTACTAACGGTACAAACGATAGCAATGGTAAAGTAACACTCGATCCGGCAACAGGAGCAGTGAGTGTGGCAGCCAATACCCCAGCTGGTGTTTATACCTTAACTTATACGATCACCGATAAACTGGATGCTTCGAAAACTTCGACAGCAACGGTAAAAGTAACTGTGGCTTCAGGTGCTTTATTGGCGAAAGATGATGCAGGTACTTCAAATTCGGTAACCGGCGGAACAGCGGTAGCCAATGTTTTGGTAAACGATACTTACAACGGAACAACGACAGCTCCAACTTTAAACGATGTCACCATTACCAACGGTACCAACGATAGCAATGGTAAAGTAACACTCGATCCGGCTACAGGCGCAGTAAGTGTGGCAGCCAATACCCCGGCTGGTGTTTACACATTAACTTATACGATCACCGATAAACTGGATGCTTCGAAAACTTCTACTGCAACGGTAAAAGTAACCGTAGCTTCAGGCGTTATATTGGCGAAAGATGATGCAGGAACAGCTAACTCGGTAACAGGCGGAACAGCGGTTGCGAATGTTTTGACAAACGATACTTACAACGGAACAACCACAGCTCCAACTTTGGCTGATGTCACCATTACCAACGGTACAAACGATAGCAATGGTAAAATAACACTCGATCCGGCAACAGGAGCAGTTAGTGTGGCAGCCAATACCCCAGCCGGCGTTTACACTTTAACTTATACCATTACTGATAAACTGGATGCTTCGAAAACTTCTACCGCAACGGTAAAAGTAACCGTGGCTTCAGGCGCGTTATTGGCGAAGGATGATGCAGGTACTTCAAACTCGGTAACAGGTGGAACGGCAGTTGCGAATGTCTTGACAAACGATACTTACAACGGAACTTCAACCGCACCAACTTTGGCTGATGTCACCATTACGAACGGTACAAATGATAGCAACGGTAAAGTAACGCTCGATCCGGCAACAGGTGCGATAAGTGTTGGCGCGAATACCCCGGCTGGTGTTTACACCTTGACTTATACGATCACCGATAAACTGGATGCTTCGAAAACGTCTACTGCTACGGTTAAGGTTACTGTTTCTTCTGGCGCATTGTTGGCGAAAGATGATGCAGGAACAGCTAATTCGGTAACCGGTGGAACAGCGGTAGCCAATGTTTTGACAAACGATACTTATAACGGAACGACAACCGCTCCGACTTTAAACGACGTCACCATTACCAACGGTACGAATGATAGCAACGGTAAAGTAACACTCGATCCGTCAACGGGAGCGGTAAGTGTGGCTGCGAATACCCCAGCTGGAATTTACACCTTAACTTATACGATCACCGATAAACTGGATGCTTCTAAAACTTCTACTGCGACGGTAAAAGTAACTGTGGCTTCAGGCGCATTATTGGCGAAAGATGATGCAGGAACTGCTAATTCGGTAACAGGTGGAACAGCGGTAGCCAATGTTTTAACAAACGATACTTACAATGGAACGGCAACCGCTCCAACTTTAAATGATGTGACCATTACCAACGGTACCAACGATAGCAATGGTAAAGTAACACTCGATCCAGCAACAGGAGTAGTAAGTGTGGCCGCGAATACACCGGCTGGTGTTTATACTTTGACTTATACCATTACTGATAAACTGGATGCTTCGAAAACTTCTACCGCAACGGTTAAGGTTACTGTTTCATCTGGCGCATTATTGGCGAAAGATGATGCAGGTACTGCTAACTCGGTAACCGGCGGAACAGCGGTTGCGAATGTTTTGACAAACGATACCTACAATGGAACAACGACAGCTCCAACTTTAAGCGATGTCACCATCACCAACGGTACAAATGATAGCAATGGTAAAGTAAGCCTTGATCCGGCAACAGGAGCAGTGAGTGTGGCAGCCAATACATCTGCTGGCGTTTATACGTTGATTTATACGATCACCGATAAACTGGATGCTTCGAAAACTTCTACCGCAACGGTGAAAGTAACTGTGGCTTCAGCTGCTTTATTGGCGAAGGATGATGCAGGTACTTCAAATTCGGTAACAGGCGGAACAGCAGTTGCCAATGTTTTGTCAAACGATACTTACAATGGAACGGCAACCGCTCCAACTTTGGCTGATGTCACCATTACCAACGGTACAAACGATAGCAACGGTAAAGTAACACTCGATCCGGCAACAGGAGCAGTAAGTGTGGCAGCCAATACACCGGCTGGTATTTATACCTTAACTTATACCATCACCGATAAACTGGATGCTTCGAAAACTTCTACCGCAACGGTGAAAGTAACCGTGGCTTCAGGTACTTTATTGGCTAAAGATGATGCAGGAACAGCTAACTCGGTAACCGGTGGAACAGCAGTTGCGAATGTACTTTCGAACGATACCTACAATGGTACCACCACAGCACCAACTCTGGCAGACGTGACCATCACCAACGGTACCAACGATAGCAATGGTAAAGTAACACTCGATCCGGCAACAGGAGCAGTAAGTGTGGCAGCCAACACCCCGGCTGGCGTTTACACCTTGACTTATACCATCACCGATAAACTGGATGCTTCGAAAACCTCTACTGCAACGGTAAAAGTAACCGTGGCTTCAGCTGCTCTATTGGCGAAGGATGATGCAGGTACTGCTAACTCGGTAACCGGCGGAACAGCGGTTGCCAATGTTTTGGTAAACGATACTTACAATGGAACAACCACAGCTCCAACTTTAAATGATGTCACCATTACCAACGGTACAAACGATAGCAACGGTAAAGTAACACTCGATCCGGCAACAGGAGCAGTGAGTGTGGCAGCCAACACACCAGCAGGTGTTTATACTTTAACCTACACGATCACCGATAAACTGGATGCTTCGAAAACTTCTACCGCAACGGTAAAAGTAACCGTGGCTTCAGGTGCTTTATTGGCGAAGGATGATGCAGGAACAGCTAACTCGGTAACGGGTGGAACAGCGGTAGCTAATGTTTTGACAAATGATACCTACAACGGAACTTTAACCGCACCAACTTTGGCTAATG
Organism: Sphingobacteriaceae bacterium GW460-11-11-14-LB5; assembly: GCA_002151545.1. Taxonomy (NCBI): domain Bacteria; kingdom Pseudomonadati; phylum Bacteroidota; class Sphingobacteriia; order Sphingobacteriales; family Sphingobacteriaceae; species Sphingobacteriaceae bacterium GW460-11-11-14-LB5. The sequence continues at coordinate 1,578,898 of CP021237.1, forward strand.
TGACCATTACGAACGGTACCAACGATAGCAATGGTAAAGTAATACTCGATCCGGCAACAGGAGCGGTAAGTGTGGCAGCGAATACCCCGGCTGGCGTTTACACCTTAACTTATACCATCACCGATAAACTGGATGCTTCGAAAACTTCTACCGCAACGGTAAAAGTAACCGTGGCCTCAGCTGCACTATTGGCAAAAGATGATGCAGGAACAGCTAACTCGGTAACGGGTGGAACAGCGGTAGCTAATGTTTTGACAAATGATACCTACAACGGAACTTTAACCGCACCAACTTTGGCTAATGTGACCATTACGAACGGTACCAACGATAGCAATGGTAAAGTAATACTCGATCCGGCAACAGGAGCGGTAAGTGTGGCAGCGAATACCCCGGCTGGCGTTTACACCTTAACTTATACCATCACCGATAAACTGGATGCTTCGAAAACTTCTACCGCAACGGTAAAAGTAACCGTGGCCTCAGCTGCACTATTGGCAAAAGATGATGCAGGAACAGCTAATTCGGTAACAGGAGGAACAGCGGTAGCCAATGTTTTGGTAAACGATACTTATAATGGAACAACTACAGCTCCGACTTTAAATGATGTCACCATTACCAACGGTACAAACGATAGCAATGGTAAAGTAACACTCGATCCGGCAACAGGCGCGGTAAGTGTGGCAGCGAATACCCTGGCTGGCATTTACACCTTAACTTATACGATTACCGATAAACTGGATGCTTCGAAAACCTCTACTGCTACTGTTAAGGTTACGGTTTCATCGGGTGCTTTATTAGCGAAAGATGATGCAGGTACTGCTAATTCGGTTACAGGTGGAACAGCGGTAGCCAATGTTTTGGCAAACGATACTTACAACGGAACGACAACTGCTCCGACTTTAAATGATGTCACCATTACTAACGGTACAAACGATAGCAACGGTAAAGTAACACTCGATCCGGCAACAGGAGCAGTGAGTGTGGCAGCCAACACACCAGCAGGTGTTTATACTTTAACCTACACGATCACCGATAAACTGGATGCTTCGAAAACTTCTACCGCAACGGTTAAGGTTACGGTTTCATCCGGAGCATTATTGGCGAAAGATGATGCAGGTACTTCAAATTCGGTAACCGGTGGAACAGCGGTAGCCAATGTTTTGACAAACGATACTTACAATGGAACGACAACCGCTCCGACTTTAAACGACGTCACCATTACCAACGGTACGAATGATAGCAACGGTAAAGTAACACTCGATCCGGCTACTGGAGCGGTAAGTGTGTCAGCCAACACACCGGCTGGCGTTTATACCTTAACTTATACGATCACCGATAAACTGGATGCTTCGAAAACGTCTACCGCAACGGTAAAAGTAAACGTGGCTTCAGGTGCTTTATTGGCGAAGGATGATTCGGGAAGTGCAAACGGTCTGGTAGGGGGAGTAGCTGTAAATAATGTCCTTTCTAATGATAGTTATAATGGAACTTCAACCGCACCAACCTTAAATGATGTAAACTTATCGCAGATTTCGACTACAAATCCTAACGTAACACTTAATGTTTTAACCGGACAGGTAGAGGTAAAACCAAATACACCAGCAGGTATTTACACCTTAGTTTATGAAATCGTAGATAAATTAGATGCAAATCAAACTAAACAAGCTACAGTAACCATCACGGTTGCTGCACCTGCATTGGTTGCCACAAACGATAGCGGAAATGCAAACGGCTTCACCGGCGGAACAGCAGTTGAAAATGTATTGCTTAACGATACCTACAACGGCAATCCGGCTACCTTAAATGAAGTGAAACTAAGTCAGGTTTCGACTACGAATCCGAATGTTACTTTAGATGTGACAACCGGAAAGGTGAATGTTGCACCAAACACGCCGGCAGGAACTTATACTTTGGTTTACCAGATCGAAGATAAACTGAACCCAGGCAAGACGAAAACAGCTACGGTAACCATCACGGTTGCTGCACCTGCATTGGCTGCCACAAACGATAGCGGAAATGCAAACGGCTTCACTGGCGGGACAGCAGTTGAAAATGTATTGCTTAACGATACCTACAACGGTAACCCGGCTACCTTAAATGAAGTGAAATTAAGTCAGGTTTCGACCACCAATCCGAATGTTACTTTAGATGTGACAACCGGACAAGTGAATGTTGCACCAAATACGCCGGCAGGAACTTATACTTTGGTTTACCAGATCGAAGATAAACTGAACCCAGGTCAGACGAAAACGGCTACAGTAACCATCACGGTTGCTGCACCTGCATTGGCAGCCACAAACGATAGCGGAAATGCAAACGGCTTCACCGGCGGAACTGCAGTTGAAAATGTATTGCTTAACGATACCTACAACGGTAACCCGGCTACCTTAAACGAGGTGAAATTAAGCCAGGTTTCGACCACGAATCCAAATGTTACTTTAGATGTGGCAACCGGAAAAGTGAATGTGGCACCAAATACGCCGGCAGGAACTTATACTTTGGTTTACCAGATCGAAGATAAACTGAACCCAGGTCAGACGAAAACGGCTACGGTAACCATCACGGTTGCTGCACCTGCATTGGCTGCCACAAACGATAGCGGAAATGCAAACGGCTTCACTGGTGGAACGGCAGTTGAAAATGTATTGCTTAACGATACCTACAACGGTAACCCGGCTACCTTAAATGAAGTGAAACTAAGCCAGGTTTCGACCACCAATCCAAATGTTACTTTAGATGTGACAACCGGAAAAGTGAATGTTGCACCAAATACGCCGGCAGGAACTTATACTTTGGTTTACCAGATCGAAGATAAACTGAACCCAGGCCAGACGAAAACGGCTACAGTAACCATCACGGTTGGTACCAGTACCATTCTGGCCAAAGATGATACCGGAACAGCAAATGGTTTTACAGGTGGTACAGCTGTTGAAAATATCCTGGTTAACGATAAGTATAATGATGCTTCACCTGCGACTACCGCTACGGTTACCATCAATCAGATTTCAACTTCAAATCCAAAAATTAACATCGATGCAGCAAGCGGAAAAGTAAATGTTGCAGCAGGAACGCTTCCTGGAGTTTATACCTTGACTTATCAGATTACCGATAAACTGGATGTGGCAAAAACTTCAATAGCAATCGTTACGGTAAACATCCCGAACTGGATAACTGATCTTCAGGTAAGCAAAACCGCCAATGTAACTGGTGTTGAAACCAATGGCGATATCAGTTATACGATCACCATCAAAAACAACGGACCAGCAACGGTATTAAGTGGTGAATCCATTGCATTGATAGAAAATCTTCCGGCAGGTTTAGAAAATATAACCTATAACACAACGGGAGGAACATACAGTTCGTCAGGCAATGCCTTTACCCTAACTGCAGATTTACTGGCAGGTGAACAGGTAAGTTTAACGGTTAACGGACATGTTGCAGCAGGATTTACCGGTGTAAATTTAGTCAATAGTGTTTCCCTAAATCCAACAGGTAAAACAACAGATCCTGAAAATGTAAACAACCAATCAACCGTTACCACACCGATCATGAAAGGCAAAGTAACATTGGTTAAAACAGCTGTGCTAAGTGCAGATGGTAACAGCATTACTTACACCTTTAACATCACCAATATGGGCGAGGTAGCCTTAAATCATGTGGTGTTAACTGATCAGAAATTAGCTTTAAATCAAACATTTTTAACAGCATTAGCCGTAGGAGCGAGTTTTACCTACAATCAGGTTTATATCCTTTCACAAAGTGATAAAGATGCCGGATCAGTAAGTAACAGCGCTTCGGTAAGTGCCAAAACACCAGCAGGAAATACGGTTACAGATATTTCCGGAACTGCAGCTGGAAACGATAATCCTACGGAAACACCAGTTTTGAATACGTCTTCACTAACTTTTACGAAAGTAGCCAGTGCCGTAGGAACGAAAATTGGCGAGTCGATCGATTATAACTTTACCATTACCAATACCGGAAGTGTGACGCTAAGTAATTTAAGCGTGAGCGATGCTGCGGTTGATGCAGGATCGATCAAACCAGCAAGCATTTCAACTTTGGCACCTGGCGAAAGTGTTAATGTTACGGCAAAACACACCTTAACACAAAACGACATTAACCAGGGATCGTTTACCAACCAGGCATCCATAAAATTAACCGATAATAAAGGAAATACAATTAATCAGTTATCCGACGATCCATCTACGCCGGCACCAAATGATGCTACAGTAACCAAATTAACGCCTTCACCAGGTTTCACCTTAACCAAAGCTGCCACAAACAGTGCAACCAAGGCTGGTGATGTAATCAATTACAGCATTATATTTAAAAATACCGGGAATGTAACCTTAACCGATATTACATTAGTTGACGCCAATGCCGATGCGGGTAGTTTAATACCGGCGAATATCACTTCGGTATTGCCAGGCGCTACCGTTAATATTACAGCTAAACATACCGTAAAACAAAGTGATGTAAACGCTGGTGGTTTCAGTAATCAGGTAAGTGCAAACGTAAAAGACCCGAAAGGAAATACGATTGTAAAAGTATCCGACGATCCATCAACTCCTGCAGCAGATGATGCCACCTTTACCGCAATTGTGGCCAATCCATCGGTTAGGTTTACTAAAATATTTGCCAATAGCGCGGGGGTGGTTAAAGTAATTGAGTACAACATTCAGGTAACCAATACCGGAAATGTTACCTTAACCAATATTGTGGTAACTGATGAGGGTGCCGATCCGGGAAGTATTACGCCTGCTACCATCAGTAAATTAGAACCTGCAGAAACTGCATTGATTTTAGCACGACACACCTTAACGCAACCAGAAATTGATCATGGCAAGTTTGTAAATCAGGCGGGTTTGGTTGCCAACTATTCGGGCGCTAATAAACTGAGTAAACTTTCAGATGATCCGAGAACCCTGGCACCTGATGATCCTACGGTATTCCCGATCAAAGAAACACCAGGCCTTACTTTGGTTAAAACAGGTGTTTTAAGTGCTGATGGAAATTCGGTTACCTATACTTTTACGGCAAAAAATACCGGGAATGTGACGCTAAACAATTTCAGTTTGCTTGATCCAAAAATTTCATCAACGCTTACGTTCACACCTGCAAGTATCGCACCTGATCAAACGGCAGTGGCCACAGCCATTTATGCCATTACGCAGGCAGAGAAAAATGCAAGTTCGGTAAGAAACACAGCTACATTAACGGCCACTACACCAGCAGGAACTTCAGTTTCGGATATTTCGGGAACCGAGGAAGACAACGATTATCCTACTATTTTAGAATTGCCAAAAATCGTAAGTTCAAAAACAGTTACCGATGCCAGTAATAATGGAAAGGCTGAAGCAAATGAGGTTTTAACTTATCGCATTATCGTTAAAAACAACGGAAATACAGCCAGAACAGGTGTGAAGATTACCGATGCCATTCCTGCTAATACGACTTATGTAAGCGCCAGTGCAGATAATAGCGGGTCGTTAACCGGCAATATATTAAACTGGAACAATTTGACTATTCCTGCCAACGGACAGGTACAGGTAAGCTTCAAAGTAACGGTTAATGCTATCATTCCTTCGGGTGTGTTAAGCGTGAACAACACGGCTACCGTAACCGATCCTGGAAATGCCTCAACACCATTAAGCCCAACGGTATCCATCCCTACAGAAGGAATGCTGGAAGGTAGTAAATCGGTTGCTGACAATAAAGGCAATAAAGATGGCAAAGCACAGGCCAATGAAATTTTGACTTATTCGCTTCAGGTAAGAAATACAGGCGGATCGGCATTAAATGGCGTAACCATAACGGATGAACTTCCTGCAGGCTTAACCTATATTCCGAACTCGGTTTCAGGTTACGGTACGGTTATGGGCAACACTTTGAAATGGACGATTAATATGCAGGCCAATTCGAGTACTGTATTAACTTTTGATGCGAAAGTTGCACCAGATGTAAATAGCTACAATACCATAAAAAATGTGGCCATCATGACGAGCCCGACGGGAACAAGCATTAACCCGGAAGCACTTGTAGCTGTAGATAATTCGGCTGATTTAATGGTGACAAAGGAATTGTTAACCAAAGGCGATATCAAAACAGGTGCGGATGTAACCTATAAAATTACGGTAACCAATAAAGGACCAAACAGGGCAACAGGCGTTACGGTTACCGATAAGCTTGCCACCATTATCGATGCGCCTAAAGAAATTACGGTTACCATCGGTACAACAACTTATACGACCACCAGCAGAGATTTAGTATGGTTAGTTGGCAGTTTAGATTTAAATCAGAGTGCCACATTAACCTTTAAAGCAAGAACCTTAGCTGCGGGTGTATTAAATAATTCGGCAACAGTAAAAGCAGATCAGCCAGATCCGGTATTGAACAATAACATGGTTCAGGCAGATGCAGCCATTATCACAGGCGATGATTTATTGATCCCGAATCTGTTTACACCTAATGGCGATGGTATAAATGATACTTTCGAGATTAATGGCCTGGCCCAATTTGCTGAAAACGAAATCACCATTGTTAACCGCTGGGGTAACGAAGTGTTCCGCGCTAAAGCTTACCAGAATAACTGGACGGGCGAAGGCTTGAATGAGGGAACTTATTATTACCTGCTACGTGTTAAAAAAGCCGGAAATAATGAGTGGAAAGTATTTAAAGGTTATATCACCCTGATCAGGGCATTTAAAAACTAATTGGGGAGGAAGATACGATGAAGAAACTAATAGGATTAATAGCAGGTTTGTTTTTGTGGCTTCCGCAGCCGGTATCTGCACAGCAGGATGCCCAGTATAGCCAATACATGTTCAACGGGATTTATATCAACCCCGCTTATGCCGGATATAAAGAGGTGCTGAATGTGCATAGCTTTTACCGTAGCCAGTGGACAGGGATTACCGGAGCACCAAGAAGCATGTCGCTGGCTGTAGATGCCATTGCAAACAGCGGTAACGTTGGTTTGGCCCTTCAGGTGGCGAGCGATAAACTGGGTGCACAGACTAACCTGAGTATTTACGGCAACTATGCCTACCGGATCAGGATGAATGATGATGGTAGCTCGAGATTGGCGCTGGGCTTGGGTGTGGGCATGGTACAGTTGGGTATCGACGGCTCCATGCTGAACCCGAACAATCCGGAACCAAATCAGCCAGTAGGCATGCAGAGTACCATTGTGCCCGATGCAAGGGCAGGGGTTTACTTTGCCAACGACAGGTTTTATGCAGGTTTCTCAGCCGATAACCTGATTGCCACTTATATCGATATCGACCGTTATGCTTTTATCCCACAGCCAAAACCGCATTATTACCTGACCGCCGGAGCTTTGTTTCCGCTTTCAGAAGATTTTCAGGTAAAACCTTCCTTCCTGTTAAAAGATGATCGGGGGGGACCAACGAGTTTAGATGTGAATGCATTTTTGATGATCAAAGATTTTATCTGGGTAGGCGGTTCGTACCGGACAGGAGTAAAGCTGTATGATAAAAACTATTTGCAACGTGATCTTACACCCAGGAACTCTGCCGTAGCAGCGATACAGATTTTTCCGTCAGAAAAACTCAGGATCGGTTATGGTTACGATTTTTCAATCGGCCCGTTACAAGGCTATAGCGGCGGAACACACGAGATTTCATTGTCCTATTCGTTCATTAAGCAAAACATCAGATTAGCAACCCCACGGGTGTTTTAAACAAAACTGTAAACTTGTGTATAATAATATTTACACATTTAAACGAAAAATTAACTACAATTGCGTACAAAAAAATAACTTTTTATTAACTTGCAGAATATTCTTAAAATAATGAAAACAAAAAATGCCGTAAGTACTTTTACTGTGCTCATCGCTGATGATCATGAGATCATCCGTCGTGGATTAAAAGGTTTAATATCAGACTTTTGGCCTGGTGTTGAAATCATTCATGCATCTACCTTAGAGCAGGCGCTTGTCGAAACAGAAAAATCGCCAAGTTTAATCATCATCGATGTAAACTTGCCGGGAGGTAATAACCTGAAGGTAATCGATCAGATTAAACTGGTTCAGCCAAACGCAAAAATTTTGGTATTTTCATCTTTGAATGAGAATATTTATGCCGTTCCATATTTAAAATCTGGCGCATCTGGTTACTTAACTAAAAATGCAGAAGAATCTGAAATTGTAACCGCCATTACTACTATTTTAGCTGGCAGTCGCTATTCGAGCAGAAATGTGAAGGAAAACATGTTCAACAGTATATTGGGTAACGATGCGGATAATCCTTTTACCAAACTTTCGGGCAGGGAATTAGAAGTAGCAGAATTACTAACAAAGGGGATAGGGGTATTGGAAATTTCTAATCAGCTGAATCTTCAAATGGGTACAGTAAGTACTTATAAACTGAGACTTTTCCAAAAGCTTAAAATAAAAAGCATTATAGAACTGGCTGAAAAGATGAGTATCTATGAAAGATAAAAAGAGTATTTACTCTTTTTATCTTTTCTAAGCCTTTTTGTTTTTATCTACAGTACCTGGTCCGCCCGTTCCTGATTCGTTAGGTGTGGAGCCAGCCTGTCCAAATTTATCTGAAGAACCCTTTCCATTTTGATCGAAGGAGGCCTTTTCCTTTGCGCTTCCTTTACTTTTACTCCCTTTTTCCGCTGTGTTTTGATTGTCTTTAGTTTTCATAAGATACCTAATTGATTACTATCTCAACATTTTAAAACAGTCAAAGTTTTATTTAATTCATTTGTGTTAACGTTTAGATTCCAGAGAAAATGATTTTGGCTATTCTAAATGAATAGCGCATTCAAGAGTTGTTACCTGACCTAAGTATAAGCCTTAAACGAATATAGCTAAAAGTTGTATTTATTTAGTTGATCAGGATCAATATATCTGGGTCGCAGGCTCTGGTAAAAACAGGCCAATTTAACTTTAGATAGCTGTTTTTTTTGACAAAAATCAAATTGATGTTTTTGTGTATAATTAATTATACGTATTTTAGATTTGCCGTAAAAATATTGATACTTAATAATATATCTTTGTATACTTTGATGAACAGAATGAACGGCTTAAATTAATTGCTCATAAAATTTTCAATTTTTAAAACCACAGGTTTTAAGATTACGTAAATATTTCTTGAAATAAAAACAGCTTTTTAGAACGATATCATTCTTAATGATACAGGTACCTATCATCCCAGCGTATGAATAAAAATTTACACTCTCTATCCCGCTATTCGCATATATTTTTTGGTGAGAAAATTAATTTAACAAAACAATTTGGTAGCTCTTTTGCTCGCTGGGTGGTTTTTTTGTTCGCTATTGTTATTTTCAACTTTGGGGCGGCGTTTGGGCAGACTTATAAAACTCATTACATTGCACCAGCGCCCTGGCAATATTGGAGTCAGGCAAACGAGTTAATTGTGACCACCAATACAGTTGGAACTACGGTTAACGTAAAAAAAAGTGATGGAACATTGGTTACCACGCTTACACCAACACCAGCAGCACCAGCAGTTTATCGTTTTGTGGGGAATCCTAATACGATATCCGCTAATGCACTAAATACGATACTTAACGATCGCGGGATTATTGTAGAGGGTAATAATCCCATTACGGTTAACATCCGCAATGTGGCTTCTGATGCCTATACGGATGCAAATATTAAGGGAAATTCGGCATTATTCAGTTTTGGCGATGCTGCAATAGGAACTTCTTTTAGGGTAGGTTATTACAGGGATGGATTGAGTAATGTGGTGTACAGTGTAATGGCGCTTGAAAACAACACCACGATTAAGTTAAATGGAACGGCAATAACGACTTTAAATACGGGCCAAAGTTATATTTTTCAAACCGCAATTGGTGGTTTGGTCGAAAGTTCGGCACCAGTTGTGATGAATTCGGGGTCTAATTTAGATTCTCCTGCAGGTTGTGGCGATGGGGTGTTTAATCCTGTTCCTCCTGTTACTTCCCTAGGTAGTGAATACCTGATTATCAGAAGTGCGGGTAACTCTACTGCTGAGCAAACCACCATTGTGGCTACGCAGGCCAATACAACACTTACAATTACCAATTACAATACTAATGGTTCGCTGGCTTCAACCAATTCTTATACATTGGTGGCTGCAGGTAGTTTCGTTACCATACCAAATGGGGTAGTAGGTAGTCAATATAGTTCATCGAGGGTATTATCTACAAAAAATGTTGTGGCCTATTCAGGTACTGCAACCAGTTGTGAAGTAGATATGCTTACCCTGGCACCGGTGGCTACCTGTGGTGGAAGTTTGGTCGCCAAAACATATAAATTCAGGAACAGTTCCGGGGGAGATTTAACCTATTTTGGTTACATCACCACGAAAAGTGCAACCGATAAAGTTTTGTTAACCACTACGGGGAGCAGTACAACCAACTATACCAATACCGATATAGAAACGATTGCTGGTGTGGGGGTAAGGAGACAGTTGGGAAGTACAGGGAACTATATTATCGATTTTACGAATGCCAATATCAATTCACCCGCTACACTAACCTTTACCAGCGGTACGCGGATGAATATTGCCATGGTGCAAACGGGTGGTGGTTATTCCATGTCTAATTTTATTACACCATTACCAGAACAAGCCTTAAAACCGATACTATCACAAACGGCCTGCAGCAGTGCTACCTTAAGCGCAGATCCAACTGGCATTGCCCCTTTTCAATGGTATTTTAATGGCGTGGCTATACCAGGAGCAACTGGTATGACTTATGCGCCAACTGAATCGGGAACTTATACCATTACTTCTAAATTAGATTGCGGTATCAGTGCGCAATCATTGCCTATTACCGTAGCCTTATGTAATGTAGACCGTGCGATTACCAAAACGGTAGATAATGCGACCCCTGCTGTAAACGGATCGGTAAAATTCACATTAACAGCTAGTAATATTGGTGTAGGTACGGCTTTGGGCGTTTCGGTTACCGATCTGTTAAAATCTGGTTATACCTACGTAAGCCATACGGCATCTACCGGAACATCCTATGTAAATACTACAGGCGTTTGGAACATCGGTTCGCTGGGGCCTAATGCATCAGCTACGCTGGTTATTACAGCCAAGGTAAATGCTTCCGGCGATTATAGCAATTCGGCAACCATTACAGGTACTCAGTCAGACCCAAATACAGCCAATGATGCAGTTACGATAAGTACTACGCCCATTACGGCAATATCATTAACTTCACCATCATCGCCTCCATCAGATGCGCAAACAGTATGTATTGGTACCGCCATTACTAACATTACTTATTCAATTGGAGGAACGGCAACAGGAGCCAATGTTGTAGGTCTGCCAGCGGGTATTACCCAAAATTATAATTCAAGCACAAAAATACTAACCATATCCGGCACACCAACTACGGCCACAAGCGGCGCTCAAAGTTATACGGTAACCACAACTGGAGGAAGCCCGAATGTGTCGGCTTCAGGAACCATACGGGTAAACGGTATAGTGGGTACTCCGGTGTTTGCTGCCGGAAGCACATCTACAAGATGTCAGGGAGCGGGTACGCAAACCTATACGGCCACGGCTGCGAACACCACCGGAATAACCTACAGCATCAACACTACCGGTTCGGAAGCTGTTATTAATGCTACTACCGGCGAGGTTACTTTTTCACCGCTATTTAATGGAACTGCAATTGTTACCGCTTCTGCAGCAGGGTGTACACCTAAAACGGCTACCCATACCATTACCGTTACCTCTACAGGAACAATCACGGGTGCATCGCCTGTTTGTAGTGGCAGCAACGGCACTTTAACCTTGGCTAATACAACTGCTACACCGGTTAGATGGGAATTTTCTACTGATAATGGTACTACCTGGAGTACTTATCTGCCTAATACAACTTCTACAACTTTAAACTATACCAACCTTAACGTAACCACATCTTTTAGGGCCATAGTAAGTGGAGGAGGTTGTACTAATGCACCGTCAACACCAGTAACCATAAGTGTAACCACAAGGCCCAGCATTTCAAATCAAAATTATAACCTGTGTGTATCGGGTTCTTTCAATTTTGCACCAGTTGAAGCACCAGCAGGTACAACTTATACCTGGTCTGCTCCTGTTATTAGCGGTGGCACGGTAACAGGTGCAACTACCGGAACAAATGCTTCCTCGGTTGCACAAACCTTAACCAATACCGGCACAACCACAGCTAACGTTGTTTATACGGTTACACCAACTAATGCGGGTTGTAGTGGTAGTACATTTACCATTACCACAGTAATCGGACCGAATATTTCAGCATCAGCTGGTAACCCGGCAACGCTTTGTAGCAACGGAACTTTCTCTGTTAGTCCAACATCGAGCAACGCAAATGTAAAATATACCTGGACAGCCAGTTTAATCAGCGGTAGCAACGTTACCGGATTTAGCGATGCGACTACAGCTGTAAGCGCGCCAATTAGCCAAACTTTGGTGAATAACTCAGCTGCCAGTGCAACTGTAAGGTATACGGTAACTCCGGTTTTAGACAATTGCAGCGGCAACACCTTTACATTTGATGTTACCGTACAGAGTGCGGTTACCCCTGGCACTATTGCCGCGAACCAAACCATTTGTGCCAATACCACACCAGCACCCATCAGCTCTACAGCTAACGGTACAGGAGCAGGCACCATAACTTACACCTGGGAAAATTCTACCAATGGCACTACCTGGAATGTGATTGCAGGAGCAACATCGGCTACATATGCGCCGGGAGCTTTAACCCAAACTACCCAATACCGCAGAACAACAGTATCTACCCTAAACGGAACGGTATGCCAATCGGCAACCACAAGTCCGGTTGTAATTACTGTAGGTACGGCAAGTACAATTACCACACAGCCAGTTAACCAAAATGTTAGGGCTTTATCTAATGTTACTTTAAATGTAGCCACAACTGGTGGTAGTGGTACCAGCCAATATCAATGGCAGCTTAGTACCAACAACGGGACTAATTTTACCAATATTAGCAATGGTAGTCTGTACAGTGGAGCAACCACCAATATCCTCACCATTACCGGGGTTAACAGTACCATGGAAGGTTACAAATACCGGGTGCTGGTTACGCAAACCGATAATGCTTGTGCGAGTGTCATTTCTAACGTAGTTAATCTTACAATAGATTCGGATCGCGATGGTGTACCGGATAGCATTGATCAGGATGATGATAATGATGGCATTCCGGATACTGTTGAGGGAATCAGTGATTTTGATAACGATGGAATTCCTAATTACCTGGATGTAGATTCGGATAACGATGGTATTGTAGATGCAATTGAATCGAACGGAAACCCAAATAACGATCCGGATAACGATGGTCGCTTTGGTATTGGTGCTTTTGTGGATACAGATGGCGACGGATTGGCCAATGCCGTTGATCCCAATAACGGGGGAACACCTTTGGTTATTCAGGATAAAGACAAAGATGGCAAGCCAAACTACCTGGATCTCGATTCCGATGGCGATGGAATACCAGATACTTATGAAGCGGCTTTTTATATTATAGATAGCGAAAACGATGGTATTATTGGTACGGGACCAATCGTTGATGCCGATAAAGATGGTCTTTCAGATTTGAACGACCCGGATTTTGTAACGATTAGTACATTGTTTAACCAGGACAGGGATTTTGATGGCCTTTCGAACTACCTGGATATCGATGCCGACAATGATGGCATTATTGATATTGTTGAAGGTTTACCAACCACTTTATATGTAGCGCCTAAAGGCCTGGATACGGATGGCGATGGGATAGATGATGCCTATGATGTAAATAATGGCGGAGCTATTTCTGGTTATTCTAATGCCGATGGAGGTAGTGCGCCGGATTATGTTGATACGGATGCTGAAAACGATGGATTTAGAGACTGGCTTGAAAATGCAGTAACCAGTCCATTAGAAGTCGACGTTAAAAATAATCAGACAGGTGCATCCACTCCGGATGGAATTATGGATTTGCTCCCTGATGCTGATGGTGATGGATTAGCTGACATTTATGATAACGACAATGGCAATACCAGTCCGATAGGTTATGCAACCAACGGAGGACAAACGCCGCTTTCGATGCCTGATGTTCAGGTGCCCGGAGGAGAAAGAGATTGGAGAAGCTCATCAGATTATGATAAAGATGGCGTGCCGGATGGGATTGATCTGGATGACGATAACGATGGTATTTTAGATACGGTAGATGGCATGACTGACACTGGAGGAAGGGATGGTTTACCAAATTACCATGACCTGGATTCTGATGGTGACGGTGTGCCGGATGTAATAGAAGCGGGTGGTTCAGATCCTGATAACAATGGTTTACCAGGAATCGGTTTAATCGGCCCTGCTAATGTAGATGCCAATGGTGTTCCATTAGCTGCTAACGGAGGTTATACGCCGCCAGATAAAGATGGTGATGGTGTGCCTAATTTCCTTGATCTTGATTCGGATAATGACGGTATTAACGATGTAATAGAAAATGGCGGACCAGATGTAGATGGCGATGGAAAAGTGGGTACAGGTTTAACCAACGATTTTGATAATGATGGTATTGTTGATATTGCAGATGACTACAATAACATTACGGGTACTTTAACTGGCGATCCTTCAGGTACTCCAGTAACAGTTAAAGATAACGATGGAGACGGTATTCCAAATTACCTCGATCTTGATTCAGATGGTGATGGTATTAAAGATTCGGTTGAAGGCGTAACCGATACGGATGGAGATGGTATTCCGAACTTCTTAGACCTTGATTCTGATGGTGATGGTATTCCAGATAATATTGAAGCACAAAGCACTGCTGGTTATCTTCCGCCTTCTGGTGTTGATGCCAATAACGATGGCTTAGATGATGCTTATGGAGCGGGTATTGTACCTGTAAATACAGATGGTGCAGATCAGGCAGATTACCTCGACTTAGATTCGGATAATGATGGCGATAGCGATACCATTGAAGCATATGATACCGATAATAATGGTATTGCTAATGTAGTGGCACTGGGTACCGATGCAGATAAAGATGGCCTGGATGATGCTTTTGATAATAATGATGCGGCCAATAATCCAACAAATGGCCAGAACCCTAATTCATTCCCTAATTTAGATACTCCGGCAACTGCTGAACGGGATTGGAGAGAAGATTACAATATTGCGCCAATTGCAACAGTGCCGGCTTCAATTTCAGTTGTTGAGGATACACCGAAGACAATAAGCGGAATCAGCTTTGCAGATGCCGATGCAGGCAACCTGAACGTTGTCGTTACATTAAGCGTTCCGTCGGGCCAGGGTACGATAAGCGCCACCAGCGAAGCGGGCATAGCCATTGCCGGTACAGGTACAAATGCAATTACAATTACCGGAAACATAAGCGCTATCAATACTTTTATTGCAGCCAATAAAGTAACCTATGCACCTTTAGCAAATGCAAATGGCAATGTTACCTTAACTGTAAATATTAACGATCAGGGCAATACAGGAGGACCGGCATTAACCGATACCAAAACGTTAACATTAAGTATTCAGCCGGTTAACGATATTCCTTCTGTAGCCAATGTGGCTAAAAATGGAACAGAAGATACCAATGTGGTTTTCACAGGTGCTGATTTTACTAATCAGTTTACCGATGTAGATGGTACATTGGCCAAAATACAGGTATTGAGTTTACCTCCAGCCGCACAGGGAGTCCTTAAATTAAATGGTGTTGATGTAACAATCGGACAAGAAATTACAACCGCAAATTTAGCTAATCTTGTTTTCGTGCCTGCACCTAACTTTAATGGTAATGTATCGTTTAGTTACAATGGCAGCGATGGACTTGCTTATGCAAATGCGCCGGCAAATGTGAACATTACTATTGCTGCGATTAATGATAATCCGGTAATCGCTGCAGTATCCAAAGCAGGTGCGGAAGATGTAACATTAAACTTTACAGCAAGCGATTTTACAGGCAACTTCACTGATGCAGATGGCGATGCACTAAATAAAATTCAGGTGGTAACCTTACCTCCAGCCAGCCAGGGGGTATTAAAACTGAACGGAACTAATATTGTTACCGGACAAGAAATAGCGGCAGTAGATTTGGCCAACATAACGTTTGTTCCTGCGCCAAACTTTAACGGTACAGTTACCTTTAAATGGAACGGTAGCGATGGCACAGCATATGCAACTGTACAAAATGATGTCAACATTATTATTGCACCAGTTAACGATTTGCCAACCATAGGCAATATTAACTTAACGACCGTAGAAGATGTTAATCTGCCATTTACTTTAGGAAATTTTACCAGCAATTTTAATGACATAGAAGGTGATGCCTTGTCAAAAATTCAGTTGTCAAACCTTCCTCCAATTGCACAAGGTACCATATTGCTCAATGGCTCGGCAGTATCGGCAGGTCAGGAGATACTGGCTTCTGAAATTCCCAATTTAGTTTTTGTTCCAGGCTTAAACTTTAATGGAAATGTTAGCTTTAACTGGGCCGGAAACGACGGTACATCTTACTCCGCAATTGCTGCGGTTAATATATCGGTTACACCAGTAAATGATGCACCGGTTGTTGATGATTTTGGTAAGTCAGGAGATGAGGATACCATTATTCCTTTTGCAATAACCGATTTTACCACCCGTTTCACCGATGTGGAGAATAGTGCTTTAAGCAAAATTCAGATTGTAAGTCTTCCAGCCAACGGTACACTTAAATTAAATGGTTTAAATATTACTGCAGGGCAGGAAATTAATAATGCTGACTTAGATAAAATCACGTTCGTACCTAATGCCAATTTTAATGGCTCAACAAGCTTTAGCTGGAATGGATCTGATGGAACAGTTTATGCTAATGTGGCTAAAAATGTTAACATAACGATCAATCCAATAAACGATGCACCTTCATTTACAAAAGGCGCCGACCAGCTAATCAATGCGAATGCAGGTGCACAAACCATCAACAATTGGGCTACAGCTGTTGTGGCTGGGCCGGCCGATGAGCTTGCAAGCCAAACGCTAAACTTTGTAGTCAGCAATAACAGCAACACTTCGTTTACAGTACAACCTGCTATAGACGCTTCAGGAAACTTAACTTATACACCTTCAGGAAACTTTGCGGGCAAGGTTACTGTAACGGTGGTGTTAAATGATAATGGAGGCACCGCAAATGGTGGTGTAGACCAAAGTGCAGCACAAACTTTTATCATTTCAATTAAACCTGTAGGACTAACCGATAACGCAAATACCTTAGTAAACACACCGGTTACTACCGATGTTAAAGCCAATGATGGTGCAACTGCCACCAACACTACGGTATTAGCAGGAAATGGTGCACATGGTACAACTTCAGTAGATGCAAGCGGAAAAGTAACCTATACACCAAATGCAGGTTATACCGGAACAGATAGTTATACTTATACCTTAACAACAGCCGATGGGGTAGTGAGCGATCCGGTTACGGTTAATGTGAGCATTTATCCAACTGTGGTATTGTCAGGACCTGCATCCGTTAACGAAAATGCAGGTGCGGTTAATTATACCCTTACCCTAACCGGAACGGCAGGAACAATTCTGGCATCGCCGGTAACGGTGCAAACCGGAATCACGCCGAATACCACTAATGCTGCTGATTATAACTTTAGTAGTTCGACTATTACTTTCCCTGCGGGATCGGTTGTTGGCGCAGCAAGTGGTACCATCACTTTCCCTGTTACGATAATTGATGATAATATACTGGAAAATACAGAAGATTACAGCGTTTCTATCGGATCGCTTACTGGTCCGGCATCTTTAGGCAATGCTAGTGTAAGCACCTCGATTGTGGATAACGATAATGCTGCTGTTGCCATCAACAATATTTCTGTTGCAGAAGATATAACGGGTGGTTTAGCTACTTTCACGGTAACCTTAACAGGAGCTGTACAAAACAGTTTCACCGTTAATTTTGCTACTGCCGATGGTACTGCGGTTCAACCGGGCGATTATACCGCAACTACCGGAACCGTTACCTTCCCGGCAGGGTCGGTAAATGGCGCTACGCAAACTTTTACCGTTCCGGTAATTAACGATAACATTACCGAAACCAGTGAAACCTTTACAGCTACACTTTCTGGAATAACCGGGCCGGCTACTATTGCTACTGCAACCGGAACAGCTACCATTACCGATAACGATGCCGCTACGGTAAGTATTTCGGCAACACCAGTTAGTTATGACGAAGCTGCCGGGACCGCTACATTTACGGTAACCTTAAACAATGCCATTCAAAATGCATTTACGGTTGATTATGCGACTGTAGATGGTACAGCCACAGCTGGGACAGATTATACGGCTAAAAACGGAACCATTACATTTGTGGCCGGATCAGCTGCAGGCGCAACCCAAACCTTTACTGTTGCCATTACGAACGATAATCTGGTCGAGTTAGGTGAAACTTTCGCTGCAACATTAAGCAATGTAACAGGCGGTTTGGTCACTATTGCTACCGGAACAGCTAATGCAACCATTACTGATAATGATAGCTCGGTTGCAAGCATTACTGCCGGAACTACAGGCAATGAAAATGGCCCAGTAAACGGAACCTTTACAGTAAACTTAAGTAATCCATCTTCTACAGATACGGAGATTACCTATACTTTGGGTGGGACAGCAACAGAAGGTGCTGATTACGATAACATTGTAACCAAAAAGATTATTATTCCTGCAGGCCAGACCAGCGGAACAATTACCATACCTGTTAAAACAGATTTGGCAGCAGAAGGAACAGAAACAGTTATTGCCACTCTTTTGGCTTCAAATAGTGCGCTGGTAAGTATCACCACTACTCCAGCAGATAAAACGGCAAGCATTAACATTCTGGATAACAACACGGCAACGGTTAGTATTTCGACTAGTCCAACCAGTATCGACGAGGCTGCCGGAACGGCTACATTTACGGTAACGCTTAACAGTGCCGTTCAGGGTGCATTTGATGTCACCTATACCACCACAAATGGAACAGCAATTGCCGGACTTGATTATACCGCTACCAGCGGAACCTTAAACTTCCCGGCAAATTCTGCTGCGGGCGCTACCTTAACATTTACCGTTCCAATAAATAACGATAATCTGGTTGAACCAGGCGAAACCTTCAATGGAACCTTAACCGGTGTAACAGGTGGACTGGTAACCATCGGTACTGCAATTGCGCCGGTAACCATTACGGATAACGATACTTCCGTTGCGACCATTGCAGCAGGTGTAAACGGTAACGAAACCGGACCAATAAAAGGAACCTTTGTGGTAACCTTAAGCAATCCGGCATCAACCGATACACAATTAACCTATACTTTAGGCGGAACAGCAACCGAAGGAAGCGATTACTCAACGGTAGTCACCAAAACCATTACCATTCCTGCTGGACAAACTACAGGAACCATTACCCTTGATGTGCAGCCTGATGCGGTTACCGAAAGTACAGAAACGATAACGGCCACTTTAGCCACTTCGAATAATGCGGTAACTGTAAATACGACGCCGGCCAGTATCAATATTATTGATGCCAATACAGCGAGTATCAGTATTTCTACTACGCCTACCATCAATGAAACTGCGGGAACGGCAACTTTTACTGTTACCCTGAACAATGCGGTTCAAAACCCGTTTAGTGTAAATTACAGCACAGCTGATGGTACTGCATTGGCAGGTTTAGATTATACAGCTACCAGCGGAACATTAATCTTCCCGGCAAATGCTGCTGCAGGAAGCACATTAACTTTTACGGTTCCGATAAACAACGATGTTATTGCTGAAGCATCCGAAACCTTTACCGCTACCCTAAGCGGAGTTACAGGAGGAGTGGTGATTATCAGCAATGCTACCGCCACTGCAACTATTGTTGATAACGATGCAGCAACGGTATCCATTACTGCAGGAACATCAGGAAACGAAAACGGACCTGTCAACGGAACCTTTACCGTAACCTTAAGTAATCCATCTTCAACAGATACCGAAATTACCTATACTTTAGGTGGTACCGCAACAGAGGGAACTGATTACTCAACAATAGCCAAAACCATTATTATTCCGGCAGGGCAAACTACCGGAACAATCACAATTCCAGTTCAAACCGATTTACTGGTTGAAGGAACAGAAACGGTGGTGGCCACCCTGGTATCTACAACCAGTGCATTGGTAAACGTTTCACCAATTCCTGCTGATAAAACGGCAACAATTAATATTACCAATAATACAACTGCAAGCATAACCGTAGCGGCAACCAATGATGGTGCTGAACCAGGTACGCCAGGCTTGTTTACCTTCACCTTAAGTAATGCTGCCACAACCGATACACAGGTTACTTTTGCAGTAAGCGGAACAGCAAGTAGTGGAACAGATTATACTTCGCTGGGTACAACAGTAATCATCCCGGCCGGACAAACCAGCAAAACCGTACAGGTATTGGTGCAGGACGATACTTTTGTGGAGCCAGGAGAAACCGTTATTTTAACCATGACGGCCGCAACCAGCAATCCGGCCATTACGGCAAGTACCATTCCTGCAACGGTAAATATTGCAGATAACGATCAGGCAACGGTAGCAATCAACAATGTATCGTTAGTGGAAAATGCTGGTAATGCCACCTTTACGGTAACCTTAACCGGTAATGTTCAGGATGCATTTACCGTAAATTATTCAACGGCCAACGGAACGGCAATTGCAGGTTCTGATTATACGGCAACAACGGGTAGTGTAACTTTCCCTGCGGGCTCTGTTTCAGGTGCGACGCAAACTTTCAATATTCCGGTGATTAATGATGCCATTACCGAAAGTGCCGAAAACTTCACCGTAACCTTAAATAGTATTAGTGCCGGATCGGCAGTAACGATTCCTGCGGCAGGAGCAACAGGAACAGCCAGTATTACCGATGATGATGCAGCAAGTGTAGCTATTAACAGTGTTTCTGCTTTAGAAAACGTTGGCAGCATGGCCTTCACGGTAACATTGACCGGAAATATACAGGATGCACTTTCAATCAATTATACCACTGCTGACAATTCAGCAATTGCAGGGTCTGATTATACCGCTCAAACAGGTGTAGTTACTTTCCCTGCGGGTTCTGTTTCAGGTGCTACGCAAACTATTCTTATTCCGGTAACAAACGATAACATCACTGAAAGTATTGAAACCTTCAAAGTAACCTTAAGTGGTGCCAGTGCTCCGCTTAGCATTACGCAGGCCGAAGGAATTGGAACCATTAATGACAATGATGTGGCGACAGTAAGTATCTCTGCCACGCCAGCCAGTATCGATGAAGCAGCAGGAACAGCGACCTATACCGTAACTTTAAGCAATGCCGTTCAGGCAGGTTTTAGTGTCGATTATGGCACTTCGAACGGTACGGCTATTTCGGGTAGCGATTATACCGCTGCAACCGGTACCTTAAACTTCCCTGCGGGATCGTTGGCAGGTGCTACTTTAACCTTTACGGTTCCGATTACGAACGATAATGTAGTTGAGCCGAACGAAACCATTAATGCTACAATTAGTAATGTGACAGGTGGTTTGGTAACCATTGCAACCAGCACGGCTACAGTTACCATTACCGATAATGATACTTCGGTAGCCACCATTAGTGCAGCTACCAATGGAAACGAAAACGGACCGGTAAACGGAACCTATACAGTAACCTTAAGTAATCCATCGGCAACTGATACGCAGCTTACTTATAGCTTAAGCGGATCAGCCAGCGAAGGGACAGATTACAGTAATATCGTAACCAAAACCATCACTATCCCTGCAGGTCAAACTACGGGAACGATCACCATTCCGGTATTAACCGATGCCTTGGTGGAGGGTACCGAAACTGTAGTGGCCACATTAACTGCCAGTAATAATACCGCTGTTACGGTAAGCAATACCCCGGCGAGCATTAATATTGCCGATAATACAACGGCTACGGTAACCGTTGCGGCGAGTGCTGATGGTGCCGAGCCAGGCACACCTGGTCAGTTTACCTTTACCTTAAGTAATGTATCTGCAACGGATACGCAGATTACCTATTCAGTGAGTGGAACAGCTGGCAGCGGGGCCGATTATACTTCGATTGGTACTACGGTAACCATTCCGGCCGGACAAACAACAGCAACCGTATCAGTTCCCGTATTGGATGATAATATTGCAGAAGGTAGCGAAACGGTAATCTTAACCATGACGGCTGCCACAAGTAATGCTGCTATTACAGCAAGTACAACACCAGCTATTGTTAATATTACTGATAATGATAGTTCAGTTGCAAGCATTACAGCAGGCATTGCAGGAAATGAAAACGGACCCGTGAACGGTACCTTTACGGTAATCTTAAGCAATCCATCTTCAACCGATACACAGCTCACCTATACTTTAAACGGAACAGCAACCGAAGGCAATGATTATACTGCAATCGTAACCAAAACCATTACCATTCCTGCGGGTTCAACTACCGGTACGATTACCATTCCGGTGTTAAGCGATGCAACAGTGGAAGGAACGGAAACCGTTGTTGCGGCATTAGCTACATCCGGAAATCCGTTGGTAACCGTAAATAATACAGCTGCAAGCATTAATATTAACGACAATAATGCCGCTACCGTAAGTATTTCTGCCACACCAGCGAGTATAAACGAAGCCGATGGAACAGCAACATTCACAGTTACTTTAAGTGCAGCTGTTCAGAACGCATTTACAGTTGATTATGCAACCAACAATGGCACTGCAATAGCCGGAGTAGGCTTAGACTATACCGCCACAAGCGGAACATTAACTTTCCCTGCCGGATCTCCTGCCGGGGCAACTTTAACCTTTAGCGTTCCGGTTAATAATGATAACCTCCTTGAACCAAATGAAACGTTCAACGCGACAATCAGTAATGTAACAGGTGGTTTAGTAAGCATTGCAACCAGTACTGCTACGGTAACCATGACCGATAATGATACTTCGATAGCAACAATTACTGCAGGTTTAAACGGCGATGAAACTGGTCCGGTAAACGGAACATTCACTGTAACCTTAAGTAATCCATCTTCAACTGATACACAGCTGACCTATAATTTAGGTGGATCAGCAACCGAAGGAAGCGATTATTCGGCCATTGTAACCAAAACCATTACCATTCCAGCAGGACAGACTACAGGAACGATCACCATCCCGGTGTTAGCAGATGCTGTTAGCGAAAGCATTGAAACCGTTATCGGAACTTTAGCCAGCTCAAGCAATCCATCGGTAAACATCAGTGCAACAGCTGCATCAATCAATATCCTTGATGCCAATACTGCGAGTGTAAGTATTTCGACTACACCTACGGTAAATGAAGCCGATGGAACAGTAACCTTTACTGTAACCTTAAACAACGCGGTTCAAAATGCATTTACTGTAGATTATACAACAACCAACGGGACTGCAATTGCTGGGGCAGATTATACCACGCAGACCGGAACTTTAAGCTTCCCGGCAAATGCTGCGGCAGGTGATAAGTTAACTTTTACCGTTCCGATCAATAACGATAATATTGCCGAGTCAGCTGAAACTTTTAGCGCAACATTAAGCAATATTACAGGCGGTGTGGTGTTAATCAGCAATGCCACAGCCACCGCAACTATTGTTGATAATGATGTTTCAGAAGCCACGATTACTGCGGGAATACCAGGCGATGAGAATGGACCTGTAAACGGAACCTTTACGGTAAGCTTAAGCAATCCATCATCGGCAGATACACAGCTTACCTATACTATAGCTGGAACTGCAACCGAAGGAAGTGATTTCACCACCATAACCAAAACCATTATTATCCCGGCGGGAGAAACCACAGGAACCATTACGATTCCCGTATTAACCGATGCCATAGTAGAAGGAACAGAAACCGTAACAGCTACGTTAACCACCTCTGGAAATCCATTGGTAACGATCAGCAATAGCCCTGCAACTATAAATATAGCTGACAACACTACAGCCACAGTAACGGTATCGGCAACCAATGATGGAGCAGAGCCAACTACACCAGGTTTATTTACGTTTACCTTAAGTAATGTCTCAACTACAGATACACAGATTACCTATAGTGTGGGTGGAAGCGCAATAAGCGGATTAGATTATACTGCAATAGGATCTACAGTTACTATCCCTGCCGGACAAACCACGGCAACGGTAAGTGTACCGGTATTGAACGACAATATTGCAGAAGGTACGGAAACCGTTATTTTGACGATGGCACCCACGACCAGCAACGCTTCAGTTACGGCCAGCACGACTCCTGCAACCGTTAATATTACAGATAATGATACTTCAGTAGCCACCATTACTGCAGGTACACCAGGTAATGAAAATGGACCTTCTGATGGTACATTTACGGTTACTCTAAGTAATCCATCTGCGCAGCCAACTACTTTAACTTACACTTTAAGTGGAACAGCTACTGAAGGCAGCGATTACAGTACCATTGTAACGAAAACCATTACCATCCCGGCCGGACAAACTACGGGTACTATTACCATTCCGGTATTAAGCGATAATATTGTCGAGGATACAGAAACCGTAATTGCAACTTTAACCAACTCGGGCAATCCGCTGGTAACCGTAAGCAATACGCCTGCAAGCATTAACATTAGCGATAATACCACAGCAACCGTAACCGTAGCTGCTACAACGAATGGGGCAGAACCTGCAACACCAGGTTTGTTTACCTTTACCTTAAGCAATGTAGCGACCACTGATACACAGATTAGCTATACGGTAACCGGAACAGCTACAAGTGCTGGAGATTACACCGCTATCGGGACAACGGTAACCATCCCTGCCGGACAAACCACTGCAACGGTAAGTGTACCGGTATTGGATGATAATATTGCAGAAGGTATGGAAACCGTTATTTTAACCATGACCGCTGCAACCAATAATGCTTCGGTTACGGCAAGTACAATACCGGCTACTGTTAACATTACAGATAATGATACGGCCATAGCCAGCATTGCTGCAGGAACAGATGGTGCTGAAAACGGCCCTGTAAATGGAACATTTGTGGTTACCTTAAGCAATCCTTCTTCGCAGCCAACCACCATTACCTATACTATTGGCGGAACAGCAACAGAGGGTAGCGATTACAGTCCGATTGTAACTCAAAGCATCACGATCCCAGCCGGACAAACTACAGGTACCATTACCATTCCGGTATTAAGCGATAATATTGTAGAAGGACCAGAAACCGTGGTCGTTACCTTAACCAATTCGGGTAATCCATTGGTAACGGTAAACAATACGCCTGCTAGCATCAGTATTGCTGATCAAACTACCGCTACCGTAACAGTAACCGCTACTGCAAATGGGGCAGAGCCAGCTACTGCAGGTCAGTTTACATTCACCTTAAGCAACGTTTCTACAACGGATACGCAGATTACCTATTCGGTAGGTGGAACTGCTACAAGTGGAGGCGATTATACTGCTATCGGTACAACGGTAACTATTCCGGCCGGACAAACTACTGCTACGGTGAGCGTACCGGTATTGAACGACGACCTGGTAGAAGGAAACGAAACGGTGCTATTAACCATGTCTGCTATGACAAATAATAGTGCTATTACAGCAAGTACCACACCAGCAACGGTTAACATTACAGATAACGATACCGCAATTGCCACCATTACCGCCGGAACAAGTGGTAATGAGAGCGGCCCGGTAAACGGCACATTTACGGTAACTTTAAATCATCCATCAGCAACTGATACACAGCTTAGTTATACGGTAGGAGGAACTGCAACAGAAGGTGGTGATTATACCCCAATTGTGAAAACCATCACCATTCCTGCTGGTCAAACTACCGGAACCATTATTATTCCGGTATTGGCAGATGCGATAGTAGAAGGCGCAGAAACGGTTGTTGTAACTTTGGGTACTTCAAACAACCCATTGGTTAGCGTAAATAATAACCCTGCCACTATTAATATTCTGGATAACAACACGGCTAGTGTAAGCATTTCTACCACACCAACAATAAATGAGGCAGCTGGAACGGCAACGTTCACCGTTACTTTAAGTACAGCAGTACAAAACTCATTCAGTGTTGATTATAAAACGGTAGATGGAACCGCTACAGCTGGTTTAGATTATACCGCAACAACAGGTACATTGATGTTCCCTGCAAATTCGCCGGCAGGTGCAACATTAACGTTTACTGTTCCGGTTAATGATGATAATCTGGTTGAGCCATCAGAAACTTTGAGCGCTGTACTAAGCAATATTCAAGGTGGATTGGTAACCATCGGAACGTCAACAGCATTGGTTACCATTACCGATAACGATACCGCTGTGGCCAGCATTGCTCCAGGTACCAATGGTAGCGAAACTGGTCCGGTTAGCGGAACATTTGTCGTAACCTTAAGTAATCCATCGGCTACCGATACACAGATTACCTATACTTTGGGCGGATCTGCAACAGAGGGCATCGATTACACGACCATCGTAACCAAAACGATTACGATCCCTGCAGGGCAGACTACCGGAACAATCAGTATTCCTGTAATTGTTGATGCCGTAGCAGAAAGCACCGAAACGGTTATTGCGACTTTGGGTACTTCGAATAACCCTGCCATTTCGGTAAATACTGTGCCTTCGAGCATCAATATTCTCGATGCCAATACCGCCAACGTAAGTATCTCGATCAACGCGGCCAGCATTGGCGAAGCAGTTGGTACAGTAACGTTATCGGTTACCTTAAATATTGCGGTTCAAAATAGCTTTACTGTTGATTATAAAACAGCGAATGGCACGGCCTTATCGGGATTAGATTACACTGCAACCAGTGGAACCATAACCTTCCCGCCAAATTCGCCGGCAGGTACAGTATTCGATGTCGTTATTCCGATAATTGATGATCACCTGATCGAAAATTCAGAAGCGTTTACTGTTGGATTAAGTAATGTGGTAGGGGCAGACGTTGCCATTGGCGCAAGTCCGGCGACAGTAAATATTGCTGATAATGATAGTGCTGTAGCCACCATCACTGCTGGTACCAATGCCAATGAAAATGGTTTGGTAAACGGGCTGTTTAACGTTACGCTAAGCAATCCGTCAGCCACACCTACAACCTTAACTTTCGGTTTAACCGGATCAGCAACAGAAAGCGCCGATTATGGTGCCATTACGAAAACAATCATCATTCCTGCAGGTGAAACCACCGGAAGCATCTCTATTCCGGTAATGAAAGATGTATTGGCGGAAGGTACAGAAACGGTAATTGCAACCTTAACAGCTTCGAGCAATCCGGTAATTACAGTGAATAATACACCTGCAACAATAAATATCATTGATGAAGATGTGGCCAAAGTAAGCATATCTGCTACACCAGTAATTAACGAAAATGCAGGTACAGCAACCTTCACCGTAACCTTAAATACGGCCGTGCAGAATAGCTTCAGCGTAAATTATGCTACAGCCAACGGTACTGCCATATCAGGTGCCGACTATACGGCTACCAGCGGAACTTTAACTTTCCCTGCCAACTCATTAGCGGGTGCCACCTTAACGTTTACGGTTCCGGTTAACGATGATAATCTGGTTGAACCATCAGAAAACTTAAGTGCCACACTCAGCAATGTTACGGGTGGTGTGGTTACGCTTGGTACATCATCGGCAACTGTTACCATTACGGATAATGATACTTCGGTCGCAAGCATCAGTGCCGGTACAAACGGAAACGAAAACGGACCTGTAAACGGATCATATACCGTAACTTTAAGCAATCCATCATCTACCGATACCCAGATTACTTTCACTGTTGGCGGTACCGCTACAGAAGGCAACGATTATACTGCGATTACCAGAACCATTACCATACCGGCAGGTCAAACTGTTGGAACAATAATGGTTCCTGTGGTCACTGATTTAGTTGTAGAAGGAAATGAAACCGTAATTATTACCTTAACGAGTACCAATAATCCTTTGGTAAGCGTAAGCAATACGCCTGCAAGCATTAATATTCTGGATAACAATTCAGTAGCGGCCAGTATATCGCTGTTCCAAAGTAATGTAGATGAAGCTTCGGGCACTGCAACCTTTACCGTAACCTTAAGCGGGGCAGTACAGAATGCATTTAGCGTTGATTATAATACTTCGAACGGAACGGCCACCGCTGGTTTAGATTATGTAGCAACCAGCGGAACATTAACATTCCCTGCAGGTTCGGCAGCGGGTTCGAGCTTAACCTTTACCGTACCGGTTATTGACGATAATCTGGTAGAACCAAGTGAAACTTTCAATGGAATAATCAGTAACGTAACGGGTGGATTGGTTACTATTGCAGACGGTTCGGCTACAGTAACCATTACCGATAATGATTCGTCAGTAGCAAGCATTACGCCAGGTACTACAGGAAATGAAAACGGACCAGTAAACGGAACATTTACCGTTACTTTAAGCAAACCGGCATCTACTGATACACAGATTACTTATACTTTAAGTGGAACGGCAACTGAAGGAAGTGATTATGCTACGGTAACCAAAACCATCACCATTCCTGCTGGTCAAACTACTGGAACGATTATCATTCCGGTATCGGCCGATGCAATTGTTGAAGGAACTGAAACGGTTTTAGCAACACTAACGGCCTCTGGAAATCCATTGGTAACCATAAGCAACACCTCAGCAACGATTAACATCTTAGATAATACAGATGGGGTAGTAACGGTAGCTGCAACAGCAGATGGTGCTGAGCCTGCTACGCCGGGTCAGTTTACCTTTACGCTAAGCCGTGTATCAGCAACGGATACCAAAATTACCTATTCGCTAAGTGGAACGGCAATCAGTGGAACCGATTATACCGCTATTGGTAATACGGTAACCATTCCTGCCGGACAAACGACGGCGACTGTATCGGTACCAGTATTAAATGATAATATTGTGGAAGGAACCGAAACGGTTGTATTAACCATGAATGCTACCACCAACAACGGTTCGATCCTTGCAAGCACAACGCCAGCAACCGTGAATATTACCGATAGTGGTTCTTCAATTGCTTCTATAACAGCCGGTACAAATGGTAACGAAAATGGTCCGGCTAACGGAACATTCACCGTTACCTTGAATAATCCTTCAGCTACCGATACCCAGATTACCTATACCTTAACAGGAACGGCTACCGAAGGCAGTGATTATGCAACAATTGTAACCAAAACCATTACCATCCCTGCAGGTCAAACCAGCGGAACGATTACCATTCCGGTATTAAGCGATGCATTGGCAGAAGGTACGGAGAACGTGATGGCTACATTACTAACTTCTGGTAACCCTTTAATTACCGTAAGTAATGTTCCAGCAAGCATTAATATTATTGATAACAATGCTGCAACAGTGAGCATCTCAACTGATCCATCTATCAATGAATCAGCAGGTACAGCTACATTTACAGTAACACTAAATGCTGCTGTTCAAAATGCGTTTACGGTAGGTTACACCACAAGCGATGGAAATGCAACTGCCGGTTTCGATTATACAACAACCAGCGGAACCTTAACTTTCCCTGCAGGTGCTGCGTTAGGTACAAGCCTGACATTTACCGTTCCAGTTAACGACGACAATATTGTTGAACTGAATGAAACGTTTAGCGGTACAATTAATAATGTATCAGGCGGAGTGGTAACCATTGGTATAAGTACAGCAACCGCTACCATTATCGATAACGATACTGCAGTGGCTACCATTACGGCAGGTATTGACGGTAACGAAAACGGCCCTGCAAATGGAACGTTCATAGTAACCTTGAGCAAAGCATCGGCTACCGATACTCAGCTTACCTACACTTTAGGTGGTACAGCAACCGAGGGTAGTGATTATACTGCGATTACCAAAACGATTACCATTCCTGCTGGTCAAACTACCGGAACCATTAATATTCCGGTATTAACCGATGCAGTTGTAGAAGGTACTGAAAATGTTATTGCTACTTTAACGGCTTCAGGAAATCCACAGGTAACCGTTAGCAATGTTGCGGCAACCATTAACATTGCCGATAACAATAATGCAACGGTAAGTATTTCTACAAGTCCAACAGTTAACGAAGCAGCAGGTACAGCTACCTTTACCGTAACCTTAAATGCAGCTGTTCAAAATTCATTTACAGTTGATTATGTTACTGGTAATGGAACAGCACAGGCAGGATTAGACTACACCACCACAAACGGAACATTAACCTTCCCTGCAGGTGCTGCGGCTGGTGCTACCTTAACGTTTACCGTTCCGGTTAACGATGATGATATTGTTGAAACGAACGAAACATTTAGCGCAAGCATTAGCAATATAACTGGTGGATTGGTAACTATTGCCACAAATACGGCAAGCACAACCATTATCGATAACGATGCTTCTGTCGCGACAATTACAGCCGGAATAAACGGTAACGAAACTGGTTCTGTAAATGGAACCTTTACCATAACGCTAAGCAAAGCATCTGCTACGGATACACAGCTTACTTATACCTTAGGTGGTACAGCAACAGAAGGTAGTGACTATAGTCCGGTTGTAACTAAAACTGTAACGATTCCTGCTGGTCAGACGACTGCAACCATTACGATTCCGGTATTGGGCGATGCGCTTGTGGAAGGAGCAGAAACCATAATCGCTACCTTAACCGGTTCGGGTAACCCGGCGGTAACGGTAAACAATGTTCCGGCAACAATTAATATTCTCGACGGATCAAATACAACAGTTACCGTAAGCGCAACTGCCGATGGAGCTGAACCTTCAACACCTGGTCAGTTTACCTTTACTTTAAGTAATGTATCAACAACCGATACCCAGATTGCTTATACCGTAACGGGTACGGCAACAAGTGGTGCAGATTATACTTCAATTGGTACAACAGTAACCATACCTGCCGGACAAAAAACAGTAACCGTTGCTGTTCCGGTTCTTGATGATAATCTTAACGAAGGAAACGAAACGGTCATCTTAACGATGAATGCAATAACCAATAATGCATTAATCACCGCAAGTACCATACCTGCTACCGTTAACATTAGAGATAACCGTGCACCTGTTGCCACCGCGCCAGTCATCACGACTCCTGAAGACAGCCCGGTTAACGGAACAATTACCGCTACTGATGCCGATGGCGATCCACTTACTTTCACGGTAAGCACGCCTCCTGCACACGGAACGGTAGTGGTAAATGCTGATGGTACCTACACTTATACGCCAGCCACAAATTATAACGGTACCGATACATTCACGGTAACCGTTAGTGATGGCAAAGGTGGTACCACTACAGTAACCGTTTCTGTAACCGTAAATCCGGTTAATGATGTGCCTGCTGCAACTGCACCAGCCATCATCACCAATAAAAATACGCCATTTAACGGTACCATTACAGCCAGTGATGTAGATGGCGATCCGTTAAGCTTCACGGTCACTACACCTCCTGCACACGGTACTGTCGTGGTAAATCCAGATGGAACATATACTTATACACCAGCCAATAATTACAGTGGTACGGATGTATTTACCGTAACGGTAAGCGATGGAAAAGGTGGAACAGCTACCGTAACAATCAACGTAACGGTTAACCCAACCAATGTTGCTCCAGTAGCAACTGCACCAACGGTTATCACTAACGAAGATGCTTCAGTTAACGGAACAATTACCGCTACTGATGCAGATGGCGATCCACTTACTTTCACGGTAAGCACGCCTCCGGCTCATGGAACGGTAGTGGTAAATGCTGATGGTACCTACACTTATACGCCAGCTACAAACTATAACGGTACCGATACGTTCACGGTAACCGTTAGTGATGGCAAAGGTGGTACCACTACAGTAACGGTATCGGTAACCGTAAATCCGGTTAATGATGTACCTGTTGCAACTGCACCGGCCATCATCACCAATAAAAATACGCCAGTTAACGGTTCCATCACGGCCAGTGATGTAGATGGCGATCCATTAAGCTTCACCGTCACTACGCCTCCGGCTCACGGTACTGTCTTGGTAAATCCGGATGGAACATATACTTACACACCGGCCAATAATTACAGTGGTACCGATGTATTTACCGTAACGGTAAGCGATGGAAAAGGTGGAACAACTACCGTAACAATCAACGTAACGGTTAACCCAACCAATGTTGCTCCAGTAGCAACTGCACCAACGGTTATCACTAACGAAGATGCTTCAGTTAACGGAACAATTACCGCTACTGATGCAGATGGCGATCCACTTACTTTCACAGTAAGCACGCCTCCGGCTCACGGAACGGTAGTGGTAAATGCTGATGGTACCTACACTTATACGCCAGCCACAAACTATAACGGTACAGATACATTCACGGTAACTGTTAGTGATGGCAAAGGTGGTACCACTACAGTAACGGTATCGGTAACCGTAAATCCGGTTAATGATACACCTGTTGCAACTGCAGCAACCATTACTACACCGCAAAATACAGCAAGCAACGGAACAATAACCGCAAGCGACGTAGATGGCGATGCACTGACCTTTACAGTAAGCACCCCGCCGGCACATGGTACAGTAGTGGTAAATACCGATGGTACTTATACTTATACACCAACTCCGGGTTATGTCGGTAATGATACTTTCAGCATAACGGTAAGTGATGGCAAAGGTGGTACCACAACCGTAACTGTTCCGGTAACAGTAACCTTAGTACCAGCTCCGGCAATGAGTTTAACCAAAGCAGCTACCAATACGGTGAGCAAAGTTGGCGATGTAATTAATTACAACATTGTGGTAACCAACACGGGTAATGTAACCTTAACCAATGTGGCGGTTTCAGATGCTGGTGCCGATGCGGGATCAATTATTCCGCTTAGTATTGCCAGCCTGGCGCCAGGTGTAAGTGTTACGGTAACTGCAAGGCACACCCTTACCTTAACCGAGGTGAATGCAGGTTCATTTAGCAATCAGGCTTCAGCAACTGCACAAACGCCTGGTGGTGGTACTATAAACAAACCACGGTCTGATGATCCGGGTACGCTGGCTGCAGATGATGCTACGGTAACCTTAATTGCTCCGGCTTCTACCATTACCCTGGTTAAAACAGGAACGTTAAGTGCCGATGGAAATAGTATCACTTATAATTTCAGTGTTAAAAACACCGGAAATGTAACCTTACACATTATTACGCTGGTCGATGCTAAACTTGGACTGAACAGGGTGATCCCAGGTACGCTTGCTCCGGGTGCTACTGTAACCGACAGTTATGTTTATCAGTTAACACAAGCAGATAAAGATGCCGCAAGCGTAACCAATAGTGCAACCATCACTGGTCAAACACCGGCAAATGTTTCGGTTACCGATATCTCGGGTACAGCCGAAAATAACAATACGCCAACTGTAACACAGATTCCGGTTATGGGCGCTATCGCTTTGGTTAAAACAGCGGCATTTAGTGGTAATCAGGTAACCTATACCTTTACCATCAAGAACACGGGAACCAATACTTTAAATACCATAACCTTAACCGATGCAAAACTTGGCTTAAGCAATAAGGTAATTGCAGTACCTGGTGGTTTAGCCCCTGGAACCGCTATAACCAATGTGGAAGTATATACTTTAACACAGGCCGATAAAGACCTGGGAACAGTAACCAATACCGCTACGGTAAATGCCAAAACACTTGGTGGTGTGAATGTATCCGATGCTTCGGGAACTTCCGAAAATAATAATACCGCAACCGTTATCACATTCCCTAAATCGCCGAAAGCGGTTGATGATGTGGGCGGTACGGTAGCAAATAAATCGGTTACCATTAATGTATTGGCAAATGACGATCCTGGAAATTCTACACTTGATAAATTAACGGTAGAAATTGTAGGTCAGCCTCAGCATGGTAAAGTAACGGTGAACGCTGATGGTACCATTACCTATACCCCTGATCCAGGTTACACCGGTGATGATACTTTTACCTACAGAGTGAAAGATGCCTTTGGCTATTACACCAATGTGGCAGCAGTAACTTTAACGGCTAACTTCGCCGGGCTCACCATACCTAACCTGTTTACGCCAAACGGTGATGGTATAAATGATACCTTCGAAATCCTGGGCATCAACCAATATCAGGTTAATGAACTGCAGATTG
This sequence comes from Sphingobacteriaceae bacterium GW460-11-11-14-LB5, assembly GCA_002151545.1. NCBI lineage: Bacteria > Pseudomonadati > Bacteroidota > Sphingobacteriia > Sphingobacteriales > Sphingobacteriaceae > Sphingobacteriaceae bacterium GW460-11-11-14-LB5. The sequence continues at coordinate 1,612,981 of CP021237.1, forward strand.
TTAACCGTTGGGGTAACGAGGTATTCCGTGCCAAAGGCTATCAGAATAACTGGACAGGCGAGGGCTTGAATGAAGGCACTTATTACTACTTACTGCGTGTTAAAAAAGCAGGAAGCGATCAGTACGAAGTGTTTAAAGGTTACATTACATTAATCAGAGCGTTTAAAAAATAAGATATGAGGCTTTGTATAGTCTGGTTTTAAAATCAGACTATACTTTAAGATATTAAGAAGATGAAGAAATTAATATGGTTAATAGCAGGTTTGTTTTTGTTGCTTTCGCGGCCGGTATCTGCGCAGCAGGATGCCCAGTATAGCCAGTACATGTTCAACGGGATTTATATCAATCCCGCCTACGCCGGATATAAAGAGGTGCTGAATGTGCATAGCTTTTACCGTAGCCAGTGGACGGGTATTACCGGAGCACCTCGAAGCATGTCGCTGGCCGTAGATGCCATTGCAAACAGCGGCAACGTAGGTTTGGCCCTTCAGGTGGCAAGCGATAAGCTGGGTGCACAGACCAACCTGAGTATTTATGGCAACTACGCCTACCGCATCAGGATGAATGATGATGGTAGTTCGAGATTGGCGCTGGGCTTGGGTGTGGGCATGGTACAGTTGGGTATAGACGGATCACTGCTGAACCCGAACAATCCGGAACCAAACCAGCCAGTAGGCATGCAGAGTACCATTGTGCCCGATGCAAGGGCAGGGGTTTACTTTGCCAACGATAGGTTTTATGCGGGTTTCTCAGCCGATAACCTGATTGCCACTTACATCGATATCGACCGTTATGCCTTTATCCCACAGCCAAAACCACATTATTACCTGACCGCGGGCGCACTGTTTCCGCTTTCAGAAGATTTTCAGGTTAAACCTTCTTTTCTTTTAAAAGATGATCGGGGGGGACCAACGAGTTTAGATGTGAATGCATTTTTGATGATCAAAGATTTTATCTGGGTAGGCGGTTCGTACCGGACGGGTGTAAAGCTGTATGATAAAAGCTATTTGCAGCGTGATCTTACGCCCAGGAATTCTGCCGTAGCAGCGATACAGATTTTTCCATCAGAAAAACTCAGGATCGGTTATGGTTACGATTTTTCAATCGGCCCGTTACAAGGTTACAGCAGCGGAACACATGAGATTTCCATCGCTTATTCTTTTATCAGACAAAACATCAGATTGGCAACCCCAAGGGTATTTTAAACTAACTATATTCAGTATTTTTGACCAACTATCCCAACAACATAATGAAGAAAATTTTAATAGGTACCTGCCTTTCTGCATATTGTTTATTCGCATTCAGTTTTTCGGCAAATGCACAGTATGCATTAAAAGATGCCGATAAACAGTATGAGCTGTTTAACTACAGCAAGGCAATAGATTTATACGAACAAGCCTATAAAAAGAAACAAACCTTACATGCTGCAGAGCGTTTAGCAAATGCTTATGCACTTGTTTATAACTACAAGCAGGCCGAAAGCTGGTATGCCATTGCAGCTAAAATGCCGGGCAGTAGTCCGGAGAATATTTTGGGTTATGCCAAAGCTTTACAGGGCAATTCGAAATACAGCGAAGCAAAAGCCCAGTACCTCAATTACATTGATAAAAAGAAAGGTGTATCAGAAAAGCAGCAGGCTGTTTGGCTTGCCTCTTGCGATTCGGCTTTGAAATGGATCAGAAACCCGAAGAAAATCGAACTGATCAATCAACAAGCTTTAAATAGTATACAGTCTGATTGGGGTGCTGTTAATTACCAGGGTGGAGTTGTATTCACTTCCGACAGATCAAACAGCAAGTTAAACACGCCCGAAGGCAAACCGTTTTTAAGATTCGACGGCTCAAAAGAACCCGATAAAAAAGTATACGGCTGGACGGGTAACGGATACCTGAAATTATACATCAAACCGTCGGCAAACGATAGTCTTCAGTTGTTTCCTATAAAAACAGGTACCAGGTACCACGTCGGTTCGGCAAGCTTTACCGCGGATGGAAAAACCATGTATTTTACGCTCACCCGCATCACCGATGAACTGGAACGCTTAAAAAAACAACCAACAACCGTTAATGTAGAAATTTTTAGCAGTACAAAAGGTGCCGATGGTGTTTGGGGCGAGCCCGTTTCATTTGCTTACAATAATGTAAACAGTTACTCAGTTGGCGATCCTTTTATTACTACGGATGGAGATAGCCTTTATTTCGTATCGAATATGCCAGGTGGACAGGGCGGTACTGATATTTATGTTTGCCTAAAAACAGATGCTGGTGCATGGGGCAAGCCCATTAACCTGAAAGAAGTAAATACCGAAGGCAACGAACGCAGTCCGGTTTTTGATGAAAAGGATAACTTTTATTTTTCCAGCGATGGTAGAGTTGGAATGGGCGGATTAGACGTTTATCAGGCTTTAAGAGAAAAGGTTAATATTGGCCAGATCGAAAATATGGGTTATCCTTTCAATTCTCCCCAGGATGATTTTGGCTTTAGTTTAAACGAAAAAGGTGGTATCGTTTACCTTTCTTCCAATCGTGAAGGTGGTTTAGGTAGCGATGATATTTATGCTATTGATCAGAAAATGATCCTGGCTTTTAAATTAGAAGGCAGGGTATTTGATAAAAACAGCAACCAGCCAATTGCAGGTGCATTGGTAACCTTGGCAAAAGTAAACGGTGCTGTATTAAAAACTGAAACGGATGAGAATGGCGGTTATCGATTTAATTTAGCCAAAGAATCTGAATACAATGTTACGGGAGAGAAAACAAACTACAGGACTGATGTAGAAAACCTGGCAACGATTGGCTTAACAACTTCCAGCGTATTAACGCAAAACCTGTATTTAGAAGCTGTTGTAATTAACAAAGCAATTAAGCTGGAAAATATCTATTACGATTTCGATAAATGGAACATCCGCCCGGATGCTGCAGTAGAGCTGGATAAACTCGTTAAAATTATGACTGATAACCCAACCATCTGGATCGAATTAGGTTCGCATACCGATAGCAGGGGTAAGGATGCTTACAACCTAAGCCTATCACAAAAAAGGGCTGAATCGGCTGTAGCATATATCATTTCGAGGGGCATCGATAAAAACCGCATTACCGCACAGGGATACGGCGAAACACAGTTGTTAAACAAATGCAGCAACGGAGTAGAATGTAGCGAAGAAGCACATCAGTTAAACAGAAGAACAGAATTCAAAATCGTAAAACAATAAGCACAATTAAGATTTACAATATATTTTAATTTTTTAGTAGATGCCTCTGATGAAAATCGGGGGCATTTTTTATTCCCAGGGTTGGCGGCCAACAAGCCTTTTTTTTACCATATAAGAAATATAAGGGCATATAACTTATATTTTCTTCCATGACTTATATGGTTAAAATGGCTTAAAGTTTATCCATTAATTGATACATATCGACTTATCTAACTATAATAGAAGATCCTTTAAATAATAAAGTCATTAACCAGATATCAGATCAGCTCCGTGTCTCCGTGGCAGAAAAAAAGCTTAATTATAATCGTCATCTTTTAGCTAAAATTGTTAGTATTTTGTTTAAAAATAATCCAGCTTAATTTTTTATAAAACTAAAAATATTAGTATTTTTGATCTCAATCATCCCTATAATACGAGAATGGATAAAGAAAGGCAGATTATTCATATGGATCAGGATGCATTTTTTGTGTCGGTAGAAATCAGAAAAAATCCTAAGTTGTCGGGCAAACCTGTAATTATCGGTGGCGGCGGCGACAGGGGTGTGGTCGCTTCCTGCAGCTACGAGGCACGCCAGTACGGCATCCATTCTGCAATGCCCGGCAGGACGGCAAAATTGCTGTGCCCTCAGGCTATATTTTTAAAAGGCGATATGGAAGAATATTCCAAAGCTTCACACGAGATTACCGAGGTTATTGCCGATAAAGTCCCCCTTTTCGAAAAAGCCAGTATCGACGAACATTATATCGATATGACGGGTATGGACCGCTTTTTTGGCTGTATGAAATTTGCATCAGAACTCAGGCAGACCATTATCAGGGAAATGGGTTTGCCAATTTCCTTTGGTTTATCGATCAATAAAACCGTCGCCAAAATAGCCACGAACGAATCTAAACCAAGTGGTGAGATGCAGGTTACCTTCCCCCAGTTGCGGCCCTTTCTCGATCCTTTGGCTATCCACAAAATTCCGGGTATTGGTCATGCTACCTATAAAAAACTGAGCGAAATGGGTGTTCGCGAAATCCTTACGCTTACGCAGATCCCGCAACAGCTCATGTTTAAAATACTGGGGCAGCATGGCCTGAGTTTATGGCAAAAAGCAAATGGGATCGATCTTTCACCCGTGGTGCCTTACCGCGAAAGAAAATCAATCGGTACACAGGCCACTTTCGAAAGTGATACCATGGATATGGCCAAACTAAAAGCCATTATCACAGGGATGGTTACCGGCTTAACCTTCCAGCTGCGGAACCAGAAAAAACTAACCGCTTGTATTACTGTAACTGTACGTTATACCAATTTCGAAACCGTTACCCAGCAAGAACGCATTCCTTATACCTCGCTCGATTCATTTCTGATCAGTAAGGCACACAGCCTCTTCGAGAAAGTATATGCCAAACGGATGCTGCTTCGGCTGGTAGGCGTAAAACTTTCGCATTTGGTAAGTGGTTATGAGCAAATTGGCTTATATAATGTTGCCGAGGAAGAGTATAGTCTTTACCAGGCCATGGATAAAGTACGTAATCATTATGGTGCCGAAGCGGTGGTAAAAGCCTGTATTGTTACGCAACCGCCCCGCGATGAAACAGGAAAAGTAATCAAATACAATCCCCGCAAAAAGAAAATACTGATCAAAAATCAGGATGAAGAAACAGAAGAGCAACCAGAAGTAAAGAAGCGCTCAAAAATCAGAAGTTTTATGAGTGAAAAAGGAACAATAGGGACTAAATCTTATGATTAGCGATGTTTTTAAATGTGCACTCTTCTTATAGCCTGAAATATGGTACACTGAACATCGAGCAGTTGATTGCCACTGCCCGGAATTTGGGTATCCATCAAATGGTACTCACCGATATCAATAATTCAACCGGTGCGGTAGAGTTTATTCGCGAGTGTTATAAACAGGGCATTGCCAAAGAGGCCGACGAGATCCATAAAGGCAATATTCCCTATCAGATCAAACCGGTAGCAGGGATCGAGTTTCGGGTCGATCATAAATTGTTGTATGTGGGCGTTGCTAAGAATAGAGAGGGAATGCGCGAGCTGAATGAGTTTTTAAGCCACCATAACATCAACCATATTCCCTTGCCGCAAATTCCGCCTGAAATGGAAAATGTGTATATCATTTATCCCTTTCAAAAATCGTTTAACACTGTACTAAAAGGTAATGAATTTATAGGCATCCGTGCCAAACAGCTCAACCTTTTATACAAACATCCACTTTTAAAACAAAAGGAAAAACTGCTGGTTTGGCATCCTGTTACCATAAGTGATAAGATCACCTACCGTTTGCACCAATACCTTAGGGCAATTGAACTCAATACACTTTTAACTAAGGTACCCGATGAACAAAAATGCGATCCAGATGAATTCCTGATTCCGGAAGTGGAATTAACGCAGCAATTTGAACAGTACCCTTTCATTGTTCAGAATACCCAGCGTTTGTTGAACAGTTGCGATTTAAGTGTTTATTTTGAGGATGGCCCTGCACCTGTTTCTAAAAACAAGTTTTTTTATACCGGGGATTTCGAAGGAGATAAAAAAATGCTTCGGGAGCTTGCCGAAGAAGGGCTCAGGTACCGTTATGGCGAAAATAATACAGAAGCCATTGAGCGTTTGGAAAAAGAACTGCGCATCATCGAACTTAAAAACTTCTGTGCTTATTTCCTCATCACCTATGATATTGTACGGTATGCGATGACCGAATGCGGTTTCTACCATGTTGGCCGTGGCTCGGGTGCCAACAGCATTGTAGCCTATTGTTTGCGCATTACCGATGTAGATCCGATTGATCTCGACCTGTATTTCGAACGTTTCCTGCACGAAAAACGGACCAGCCCGCCAGATTTTGATATCGATTTCTCCTGGGATGAAAGGGAGGTAATACAACGGTATATCTTTGAACGCTATCCTAAATGGCACGTTGCTTTTTTGGGTACCATGAGTACTTTTAAAGACCGGGCAATTATCAGGGAAATCGGGAAGGTGCTGGGTTTACCCAAAGGTGAAATAGATAGTTTTACCGATCCCACCAAAGAACGCGAAAACTTACTCAATGCCACTTACCAAAAGTTATTGGCGGTGTATCAATATATGAAGGGGATGCCCAACCAGCGCTCTATCCATGCCGGGGGGATTTTGATTTCAGAAGAGCCGATTACCTATTATACCGCATTGGATATGCCGCCAAAAGGTTTTCCAACCGTACAGTGGGATATGTACGAAGCCGAAGCCATTGGTTACGAAAAATTCGATATTTTAAGTCAGCGGGGTATCGGGCACATCCGCGAAGCTGTACAGCTCATCAAAAAGAATAAAGCAAAGGATATTGATATCCACGATTTTAAAACCTTTAAAAATGATCAGAAATTGAATGGCATTCTTAAAGAGGGGCAGCCTATCGGCTGTTTTTATATCGAATCGCCAGCCATGCGGCAATTGCTCAAAAAACTGAAATGCGATAATTACCTTACCCTGGTAGCAGCCAGTTCTATTATCCGTCCGGGGGTGGCCAGCTCAGGCATGATGAAAGCCTATATCGAACGCTATCATGCACCCGAAAAAGTAGTTTACCTCTGCGAAGTGATGAAACAGCGGCTCAGCGAAACCTATGGGGTAATGGTTTACCAGGAAGATGTAATCAAAGTATGCCATTATTTTGCAGGCCTCGATCTGGCCGATGCCGATGTCCTCCGTAAAGCCATGAGTGGAAAATACCGTTCGAAACTGGCTTTTGATGAATTGGTAAATAAATTTTTTGCCTCAGCCAGAAAGGAAGGCCATTCAGAAGAACTGATTACCGAAGTTTGGCGACAGATATCCTCTTTTGCCGGCTACAGCTTTTCTAAAGCCCATTCTGCTTCTTTTGCGGTAGAAAGTTATCAGAGTTTATACCTCAAAACCTATTACCCCATGGAATTTATGGTCGCCGTACTGAATAACTATGGTGGCTTTTACAGTCGATGGGTTTATGTGCATGAGTTACAAAAAACCGGGGCACGTGTGCATTTGCCTTGTGTGAATCACAGTGATGACGTAGTGAATATAAAAGGCGAAGATGCTTATCTGGGTTTTATTGCTGTTCAGGGTTTAGAAGAAAAAAACATCAAAATTATTCCTGCTGAACGTCATACAAATGGTTTGTACATCGATCTCGAAGATTTTGTAAAACGGACCTGTATCTCATTAGAACAGGCTATTATTTTAATTCGGCTGGGTGCTTTACGATTTACCGGAAAAGATCGGAAAACCCTGCTTTGGGATGTACACAACTACCTTGGCTTTAAGCAGAAGAAAGTGAACCATGCCGAACTTTTTAAACTGAGTTATAAAACTTACCAGCTGCCGGAACTGGCTGATTCGGAACTGGAAAATGCTTATACAGAGTTAGAGTTATTGGGTTATCCGCTTAATTACGATATGTTCGATTTTTTAAAAACGCCTTACCGTGGCGATACCATGGCCGCTGATATGCACAAACATTTGGGTAAAACGGTAAGGATGGTAGGGAACTATGTTTGCGAAAAAACGGTACACACCATTAAAAATACCAAAATGTGGTTCGGTACTTTTTTAGATGCCAACGGCGATTTTTTCGATACCACCCATTTTCCCAATACCACACCCATGTATCCTTTTAAAGGAAAGGGCTGTTACCTGATTTTGGGCAAGGTGGTTGAAGATTTTGGTTTTCAAAGTATAGAGGTTTTAAAATTTGCCAAATTGGATATTCAAATGAACCCGGTAGCAATTGATTAAAATAAATTGATATGGATTTAAAATTGAAAAAAGACAGGTATTCAATAGTTGTTCACCCTCACCAAGAAGCTATTAATGATGTTAAAGTTTTGAAAGATATACTCTGGTTTAAAATTGGCTGGTATAACAGTAGAAATTCTGAGGCGCACATCACGATTATGATGTTTTGGGCAGACCAATATGAGTTGGAATGTTGCAAAAAGCGCATTGAGAAAATTTGTCGCTCACAAAGGCCGAAAGAAGTAATTTTTGATTCTTTAAGTGTATCAAAATTTAGCCATGCTGTTGTTTTACTTCCCAATGATTCATCCAAACCATACTTAAATGATCTTTTGAAAATCTTTCGAAAGGGACTTAAAACTAATTATGCTGTAAATGGGGCTAACGCGCATATATCAATAGGACGTGAACTGAGCTCGGCTCAAATTGATCAGGCAGCGCATTTGTATGGCAACATCAACTTAGAATTTAACTGTGATACAATTGCCATTCGTAAATTTGATAAAGTTAAACAACAATTTGTGGTAATTAATGAGTTTAAATTGTTGGGTAGCCCTTTAAATCATCATCAATATTCTTTGTTATAACTAGTTTATTTTGGTCATGAGCCGATTAATCTTGTTAATCGGCTCATGATTTGGCTTGTTTTTGAGCCGATTAATGCTTTTTTATAAGATCGTCATTCCCAACTTGATTGGGAATCTAAAGTTTATTGCATTAAGATTAGCTTCGCTGAGCACTGTGTGGTTCCCGCCTGCGCGGGAATGACGATCGATTATAGTTTGCGCTCGTTTCTAACGAGTATATCAGTAGCCTAGCGATTTAATCGTTTACTTGTTAAAACATAATTTTTATATTTAAACCATGATCCACTTTAAAGCAGAGATAGAACGTTTCGAAACCATGGGCGAAAAAACCGGCTGGAGTTATGTGTTTATCCCGGCAGCTTTGGCTAATGAAATTAAGCCCGACTGTAAAAAGAGTTTCAGGGTAAAAGGAAAGATAGATCAGCTGGAGATTAATGGAATGGCAACCATCCCAATGGGAGAGGGCGATTTTATTATTGCCCTGAAAGGTGAAGTCCGTAAACAATTAAGAAAAGAAGCTGGAGCAAGCGTCGAACTTTATTTAGAAGAAGATAAAGATTTTAAGATTGAAATGCCTGAGGATCTGGAAATCTGTTTATCAGAAGAGGAACATTTAATCCGGAACTTTTTAAAACAGCCTAAATCGCATCAAAACTATTACATCAACTGGATTAACCAGGCTAAAACCGAGCCCACACGCACCAAACGGATCGTAATGACGGTTAAAGCAATGGATAAAGGACAGGATTTTGGCGCAATGATCAGGGAATCGCAAGGTAAGGCTTAGTTTAAGTCTGTAGTCCTCAGTTCTTAGTCGTGAGTCGGGGAGATTGGTTAATACAAAATAGCCCGGCATACAGGCTGATAAGATTTGCTGATCAGCAATATATGGATCAAATTATAACGATGGACTATTAACTATATGCCATGGACTAAAGACTCTAGACTCCCGACTTCGGACTCCCAACTTCAGCCTTCCGACTATAATTTCTAAACCAGCTCCAAACCTTCATTTGTATTACCCCTAAAAAAGCTTCCCTGAAAATACGGGTACTCATTTTTGATGTGCCTTCGGTACGGTCGGTGAAGATGATTGGAACTTCGACTACTTTAAAGCCAAATTTAATGGCAGTAAATTTCATTTCGATCTGAAACGCATAACCAACAAATTTGATTTTATTTAATGGAATGGTTTCCAGCACAATTTTGCGGTAACATTTAAAGCCGGCAGTCGCATCCTGAATGTTGATCCGGGTAATCATACGCACATACATTGAAGCAAAATACGACATTAAAACCCTGCCCATTGGCCAGTTTACCACATTTACACCCTTAACATACCTGGAACCAATGGCTACATCAGCGCCATTTACACAAGCTTCGCGTAAGCGCGATAAGTCGTCAGGGTTGTGCGAGAAATCGGCATCCATTTCGAAAATGTAGGCATAATCGTGTTGTAAGGCCCAGTTAAAGCCGTAAATATAAGCCGTACCCAAACCTTGTTTACCCGCACGTTCTTCAATAAATAAATGCCCTTCGTATTCGTCCTGTAACGATTTTACAATTTCAGCCGTTCCATCAGGAGAACCATCATCAATAATTAAAACATGAAAAGGCTGTGTTAAAGAAAAAACCTTTCTAATGATTTTTTCGATGTTTTCCTTCTCGTTGTAGGTGGGAATGATGACTAAACTATCTGACACGTTTGTTGTGGTTTTTAATAATGTAAGCTTCTTGTGTTTATATGATGTGCTACAATTGCTTTTAAACTGCGAAAGTAAATATTTAATGTGAAACCTTTATGAATTTTCATTAATAACCCACGATTCGGCTCTTATTTTATTCGTAATTTTTAGGGTATGGTCAGTATGAGCGTAGTCTAAGACTTTATCCCAGTATTTCCCGCAGATTTTGCAGATCAGCGCAGATTACCTTTCAAGGTACAAAACCATTGTTCCTAAACCCGACAGTAGCGGCAGCTCCCGATTGAAAAGAGGGACTATAGCGAATGGCGGGGAGGCAGACCTCCAAGAACTACTGTCCGTTCCTTTTCAAATCTTATTGAATATGCCCATTTCTGTCAGTCTGATCGTAGTTGAATACTTTGGCCCGGTATTTCCCGCAGATTTTGCAGATCAGCGCAGATTACCTTTCAAGGTACAAAACCATTGTTCCTAAACCCGATCGGCGTGTAAAGCCCGCAGACCGAAGCATGAGGGCGAGGACTTGGAACAAAGAGCGGGGCGGCAGGCTTCCAAGAACCACTGCCCGTTCCTTTTCAAATCTTATTGAATACGCTCGCTTTTTTTTATATCTTTTTTACGCTTACCTCACCTCCTGCATTAACTTTTTAACCAGTTGCGAAAAGAGAATCAGCGCCAAACCTGCAATTAAAGAATATAAAGCCAATGTTTTATAACCTTCGGTATAGGCCATTAATTTAGCCGATAACGATGCATCATCAATACTCGACATTTCTGCCCCCAGTTTTCCGGCAGCCAATTGGCCAAAGGCACTTGATAAAAACCAAAGCCCCATCATCATTCCGAACATTTTCTTTGGCGAAAGTTTAGTAATGATCGACATGCCTATCGGTCCCAAACAAAGTTCGCCTAACGTTAATAATAAATAGGCTAAGGTAAATACATTTAACGAGCTAATACCCTGTACATTGGCGAAGAACCTGGTGGCGTAAAAAACATAAAAACTTAAGGCCAATAAAAGGAAGCCGATCCCGAATTTTACCACGGTATTGGGTTCAATTTTGCGTTTGTATAAGCCCAGCCATAAAATACCCACAATCGGACTAAAAACAATCACAAAGAACGAGTTAGCGCTGTTGTTCACCACATTCGGATCGATATTGAAAAAGAGGATTTTATGGTCCAGATTGTCCTTCGCAAATAACGATAGGGAACCTCCGCTCTGCTCGGATATGGCCATGAAAATGAAATAACAGAAGATAAAAACGAAAGCTGCCAATAGTTTATATTGTGCTTTTTGATCTTTTATCTTAAACGTTTCATACAGGAAATAAACCAAAGCAATAATGCCTATGGTGTACATGAAATAATCGGTAAAGGCTGTGTTTCTTACCATGATATAAATCATTGGGATACACAAAATAGAACCTACATAAACAGCTATTTCCAAAAATTGCTGTTTAGATTTTTTAAGGTGCAGTAAAGGCGAATTCCCAATCGGGCCTAAATGCTTTTTGGTGAAAATGAATGTACCTAAACCAAACATCATCACCAGCGCTGCAGACAGGAAACACAAATGCCAGTTGTAATATTTACCGAGATAAATACACATGGCACCACCCAACAAGCCGCCAACATTGATACCGGCATAAAAAAGTCCATAACCGGCATCTCTGCGATTATCTTTCTCATGGTATAATTCGCCCACCATTGATGAAACATTGGGTTTGAAAAAACCTGTTCCAATAATGGATAAGGTAATTCCTACATAAAATAAATCATGAGGGGAGAAGGCTAGGATTAAGTTCCCGATAATCATTAAAGCCCCGCCCCAAAAGAGCGATTTTCTGAACCCTAAAATTTTATCGGCAAAAATACCACCTATAAAAGTAAAGGCATAAACAAAGGCTTGTATCGCACCATACTGCAGGTTCGATTTTTGATCGCTCAAACCCAGTTGTTCGACCATGAAAAAGGCCAATACCCCACGCATGCCGTAAAAACAGAAACGTTCCCACATTTCTACCAACGATAAATGCCAGAGTTGTTTCGGGTATTTACCTTCAAAATTCTGAATATCTTCTATTGAAACTGTTTTTTCCATTAAATAGGTTTAAAAATTAAAAGCCCGGCGGAGATCGGGCTTTAGGTTAAAGGATGTTATAAGTTTAGTCAAGAATATCCTGATGCATCATTTTTTGTAATTTCTTGGTAATTGCAAATAAAATTAAAGATGCAATTCCGGCCATCACTACAAACATCATGAAAAACTCGTATAACGAATTAATCTGGATGCCTACGATCGACTGATATTCGAAAGGAATTTTTAAGTCTTTTAATTTTGCCAGTTCTGCCGCGGTTGGCGTAACCGTTTTAGATAAAATGGGCTGTAAGTTAATGCCAGCTCCGGCAGCTTGTTTAATTTCGGCCACGCCCGGAGGGTATAAACCACTTAAAATACCAGCAAACTTATTGGCTGCTGCGTTGGCTAAAAACCAAACAGCCATTAATAATGAACCGAATTTTAAGGGTGCCAGTTTGTTTACCAAAGATAAACCGATTGGAGATAAACAAAGTTCTCCGCAGGTGTGTAAAGCATACATACCAATTAACCACATCATGCTCACTTTAATGGATGAAGACACGTCTTTTACACCAAAAGCAATCCACAGGTAACCAAGGGCCAGTAACAATAAACCAATGGCCATTTTAGTTGGCGATGAAGGTTCTTTTTTACCTAGCTTAATCCACAACCAGGCAAATAAAGGTGCAAAGGCTACTACGAATATTGAGTTTAGGGAGGCAAAGATACTTGCCGGTACTTTTAAGAAACCTAAATCCCGCTGGGTTTGCTCTTCTGCAAAGAAAGTTAAAGAGGCACCTGCCTGTTCGAAGGCACTCCAGAAAAATATAACGAAAAAGGCAACAATGAAGATTACACCAATCCGCTGTTTCTCAATTTTACTTAATGATTTATCTGAGAAAATAACAAAGGCAATAAACAATACCGATGCGATTAATAAGTAAGTTAAAAAGCTGAATACTTTTGCATCGATGTAAAATAATCCGATCATTAAAGCCGAAAATGCAGCTAAGCCAAAACCAATTACGGCAGGGTTTAATGTGCTTTTTGGTGCGCCAGCCGGAATGGTTCCCAATTCTTTTCCATCAGGTGCAATTACATATTTCTTCTGATACATGATTTGCACCAAAACACCTAATAACATCGCTATACCGCCAGCTAAGAATGCCCATTTAAAATCCAAAGGATTTCCGGTATCGCCTAAAAAGCCACACACAATAGGACCTAAAGCACCACCCACGTTTATACCCATGTAAAAAATAGTATAAGCAGCGTCACTTCTTTTATCGCCTTTCGGATACAATTGTCCAACCAATGAGGAAATATTTGGTTTGAAAAAACCGTTTCCGGCAATCATAAAGCCAAGTCCGGTAAAAAACAAAAAGGTGGAGAGTTGTTCATTACTTTGGTATAACATGGCACAGAAAAATAGGATAAACTCTCCCAGTGCCATCATTAATCCGCCTGTTATAATCGATTTTTTATTTCCCCAGAAACGATCGGCTACATAGCCGCCGATTAGTGGCGTTAAATAAACCAATCCGGTGTAACTACCATAAAGGTTAGAAGCGAATGCTTTATCAAATAATAAGGCCTTTGTCATAAATAAAACAAGGATTGCCCTCATTCCATAGTAGTTGAAACGCTCCCACATTTCTGTGGCAAATAACACGTATAACCCCTTTGGATGACCTTTAGATTGATTTGGTGTTGATGTCATATTCAGTATTTAAGTTTGTTTGTTTTTTTTGTTAATGCAGTAAAAAATTATTTGATGCCGTATTCTTTCATAATATTGTTTAGCCATTTTAATAAAGCAAAACCGATTATGGCCGAGCCCATCAATAAGGAGAAGTTTACCCAAAAGAAATTGGATTTGTCTTCATAAGTATCCCATAAGGTTGCCAGTACGCCCGAAAGTTTATTGCCTATTGAGGTAGATACGAACCAACCGCCCATCATTAAAGAAGTTATCCTTACCGGACTTAATTTTGATACCAGTGATAAGCCCATCGGACTTAGAAATAATTCGCCAATGGTAATTACGCCATAAGTTCCCATTAGCCAGAGAACAGATACTTTTTCGGCTCCATTTTTTCCGATATATACTGCGGTAACCATCACCAATACCGATATAGCCGAGATGAATATCCCGAATATAATTTTTGTGGCGGTACTCGGTTCTTTACCGCGGCGCCTTAACCAGGTAAAAAAGGATACAATTAACGGGGTTAACAGAATTACCCATGCCGGGTTGATCGACTGGCTTAAGTTTGTTGCCCATAATTCTACTGTGCCACCTTCCTGAGGCAATTCGGCAGCTGGTACATTTTTGAAATAGGTTGGGTAGTTGTATTCTTTCTGCACCACACCATCAACTTTCTGGAGGCGGAATGCGTTGTCGTATAAGGCTACACTATCTTTTTTATAGGTGATATTTTGCGATAAGCTAAACTTAGAAAAAGTGTTTTTTGCGGTGGTATTGGTTAGGCTTCTATCGGTATACCGATCGGCCCAGGTGGTTAGGGCAGTACCGTTTTGTTTAAAAACCGCCCAGAACAAAATTACAACTACAAATATGGTAAGTAATGCGGCAATAGGCCTTTTTTCTTCTTTACTGGCTTTAAAAAATAAGGTGCTGTAAAAGTAAATCACAGGGAAACAGGCAAATATAAAGGCATCTGTACTGGTAGATCCTACCAGCGGGTGGCCGATTAATTTAGTTGGCACTATCCAGCCAATCACACCTGCAACTACCGAAGGTAAAAGAATTAGTAAGCAGATTTTTAGAAATGACATGTCGCCATCCATAATACCCTTTTTAACATCGAAAGACCGGTAATGTTTAAGGCCAATAATAAATACGGCTACACCAATAAACATACCTACACCAGCTGCAAAGAAGGCATATTCCCAACCCAGCATAATATATAAGGCAGCGCCAAAAAAGTTGCAGATAAAGGCCCCAACATTGATACCCATGTAAAAAATATTGTAACCATCGTCTTTTTTAGCCACATACTCTGGCGTAGAGTAAATATTGCCCAATAGGGTAGAAATATTGGGTTTAAAAAAGCCGTTGCCAAAAATAACGAGGGTCATGGCCAAATAAAGCATCGGTAAATTATGAACGCCCATTAAGCAGTATCCCACACCCATCATGATGCCGCCTATAATGATAGACTTGGCGTAACCCAGGTACCTGTCGGCAATTAAGCCGCCTAAAAAAGGGGTTAAAAATACTAAAGCAATAAATGTTCCGTATAAATCGGCAGATTCTGCCTCCGTCATGGCAAAACCAGTTTTTACATCTTTTAAATAAAGCGTAAAAATGCCTATCATTAAATAATAACCAAAACGTTCCCACATTTCAGATAAAAAAAGAAATTTTAAGCCTTTGGGATGTTTAGTTTGGTTTGTTGTGGGCATTTATTGAAGATTTTTAAAGCGCAATATAGCGAGTGGAGGCCATTCTCACAAATTTTTGCACCTGGAGTAAGGTAAATGATTTGTTAAGGTTTGTTAAGAGTTAAAACTTTCTGATGGGTTTAACATTTTTTTTGGGGTCGGCATAGAGCTCGTCACTCGAATTCGGATCGTTGTTAAGCGTGATATCTTCTTGTAGTTTTAGCCTTCCACCAATGATTTTAAAACCATCAAAAGTGCCGTCTGATCCGTAATATTCAAATTTTCCCTTTATTTCAGGATCGAATGAAGCAAGGTGGTCGAACACAATCATTCCTGCTTTCAGATCGGTTTTTAAGGTCATGGCGTTTGATTTGGCATATTCGAATATGATCCTGTTTTTTCCTTTTAACTCTTTTCCATCGAAAACAGGAGCACCGAATGTAAGATTGTCTTTTTCGAAAGAAAGGATATCGATTACCTTTTTAGTGGTGGCCTGCGTATTTCCTTTCCAGCCTAAAAGCACATAATAAGGCAGGCGGTTCCCACTGGTTACCGGAACAATTTCATAATATCTGGCACCAAACCATTTCTGGTTATTGGTAATGCTATTGGGATCGGCTAAATTTTCGGTCTGGTCGATTAAGGGATAAAGTTTCAACGGACCGCTTTTGGTATTCATCTGGATGGCCCCATAATAGCGGTATGAACCGTTTTCGAGCAGAACATACCAGCTCAAAATCCTAAAAGCCTGATCGGATGATTTAATTACAGAAACGTTTTTAAGCGAATCGAATGGGTAAGAAAAAGAATTAGGAGTTTTTAAAGCCTCAACCAATGTTTTTACGAAACTGCCGTTCACTTCTAATTTTTGCGCATCGCTTTGTGCAGCAATAACCCTTGCCGATATTTTAATCAGTGTATCCTGGAAAACGTTTAATTGGTTTGGTGCCTGTTGCGCTTTTACACTAAAACTAAGCGTTCCAAAAATTAAAAGGATATAAAATCTGATAAGTTTCATATGATCAAATGCCGAAAAATCCTGCAAAATCCAAAATTATAATTTCCCGATAACTAATGCGCTTGCGCCGCCGCCTCCGTTACAAATTCCGGCAACACCGATTTTTCCGTCGTTTTGTGCCAGTACCGAAAGTAAGGTAACCACAATTCGGGCACCAGATGCACCAAGCGGGTGACCCAATGAAACCGCGCCGCCATTAACATTAACCTGATTGTCGTTTAATGCTAAAAGTTGATTGTTCGCGATAGAAACCACAGCAAAAGCTTCGTTGATCTCGAAAAAATCTACATCATTGATATTTACATTGGCTTTGTGTAATGCGAGTGGAATTGCTTTTGAAGGGGCAGTTGTAAACCATTCGGGCGCCTGTTGTGCATCAGCATAGCCTAAAATTTTAGCCAGGGGTGTTAAACCGAGTTCTTTTGCCTTATCGGCGCTCATTAAAACCAATGCTGCTGCGCCATCATTTAAGGTAGATGCATTTGCAGCAGTTACGGTTCCATCTTTTTTGAAAACAGGTTTTAGTGAAGGTATTTTATCAAACTTAACGGCTGTTGGCTCATCATCGGTGTCAACCAAAGTAATGTCGCCTTTACGGTCTTTAACTTCAATGGCCACAATTTCATTGGCAAATTTACCTGAAGTTTGTGCCGCTTGCGCTCTTTTGTAAGAGCTTATGGCGAAATTATCTTGTGCCTCGCGATTGATATTACATTCGGTAGCACAAAGTTCTGCTGCTGAACCCATGTGGTAATCGTTGTACACATCCCACAGACCATCTTTTACCAAACCGTCTGTAATCTGTCCATGCCCCAGGCGATAGCCGTTTCTGGCTTTATCGAGATAATAGGGAACATTACTCATGCTTTCCATTCCGCCGGCAACTATAATTTCGTTGTCGCCATTTGCAATACTTTGTGCCGCAAGCATAATTGCTTTAGTGCCCGAAGCGCATACTTTATTTATGGTAGTGGCAGGTAAATCTGGTAAACCGGCAAATTTAGCGGCTTGTGTTGCGGGTGCTTGTCCTAAGTTTGCAGATAAAACATTACCCATGTATACTTCCTGGATCTGTTCTGGTTTTAATCCGGCTTTTTCAATGGCTGCTTTAATGGCAAAACCACCAAGCTGGGTAGCAGAAAATTGAGCTAATGAGCCTCCAAAACTGCCAATAGGCGTTCGCACAGCTGATACAATTACAACTTCTTTCATGTAAACTAAATTTTATGAATTTTTTGGTTAGGCCGCTAAGTTAGTCAAACCTCGCAGGTTTCCAAAACCTGCGAGGTTTAAAAATAACGTTTAGAAAATGATTTTAGCCTATTTGAAAATAATGGGTTTTTAATAGCTTTTGGGAAAGGTGCTTGAGTAGTACTTAGGGTAGCTCAGTCCTGCTGTTCGCTATAGCCCTCATACTTCGGGGCTGTCGCTGCCATCAGGTTTAAATTACTTGAGGCGGTGGGCTTGGGGAGCAGTAGAAACCTGACAAGTTTAATTTAAAGCTGTGGGTTGTGCGTTAGGGATTGTAAGGGTTCAGTACCGATTTTTCATCGGTACCGGAGCGCAGCGCAGCCCTGCAAAGCCCGACCCTTTCCCGAATTCTCGGGATTGGGGAACGCCCAAATATTTTTATAGACTTCCGAAGTTACAAAGGCCCAAAGCATTTAAAGTTGGTAGTTAACAATTTGCAGCTCTATTCTTCCTTAGCTTTGCCTTTTTTTCTGGATTTTATCGCCTGCGTAAGCAGAAACTCGATCTGTCCGTTCGTACTTCTAAACTCGTCAGCAGCCCAGGTTTCTACTTCTTTTAATAAAGCAGGACTAATTCTTAATACAAAAGCTTTTTTATCTTTCTCCGCCATTCTTATTGTATTGCTTGTATATTATACCTCGTTTTTAAATTTACGAGGAACATTTCGAGTTCCTCTATTTTATTGGAGCTGAACAAAAGTTTTTTGCCGTTTTTAAACTCCAGCTGCAAGCCCCTGTTTTTATCGTTTAAAAGGTAAGCTTTGTCTTTAAATTTAAACCAAAGGCGGTTTTTTACGCCATAACCACCATATTCGGAAAATGCATCGTACTTTCTGATATAAGCTTTTTCGATACTTACCCAGCGGAAACGACTTGGTGTAAAGTGAAAGGGGGGATATCGGAAAGATACACCTTCAGCCGTTATTTTTAAGGTGAGTTTACTCTGCTGCACTAAAAAAATGATTAAAAACGGAGATAGGATCGCTAAAACCGGAGCGAAGTACATCGCTTTAAGCTCAGCATAACTCAGGCCCTTATTCTGAAAAATAAGCAGGGCTACTGTTGGGAATATAGTTGCTGCTATTACCAGATATAGCCACCAGATCTTTAAACCATGTTTTTCCTCAAACTCCATTGTACTTAATTATATAAGGTTCCGGTATTTACCACAGGCTGTACATGGCGATCGCCACAAAGCACGACCAGTAAATTACTCACCATGGCGGCTTTGCGTTCTTCATCCAGCTCAACAATTCCTTTTTGTGATAATTTCTCTAAGGCCATTTCTACCATGCCTACAGCGCCTTCTACTATTAATTTACGGGCTGCAATAACCGCTGTAGCCTGCTGACGCTGTAACATGGCGCTCGCAATTTCTGGTGCATAAGCCAAATGCGAAATCCTGGCTTCTAAAACTTCGATACCTGCTCTCGATAAACGTTCGTTCAGTTCGTTTTCTAACAGTTCACTCACTTTATCCGCACCATCTTTTAAAGTGATGCTGGTTTCTTCGCCCTCAGCATGATCATAAGGAAAAATGTTGGCCAGGTGCCTTACAGCGGCTTCACTTTGTATGTTTACGTATTGCATGTAATTTTCGACAGAAAACACAGCCTTAGCTGTTTCATTTACTTTCCAAACCACCACAGCAGCAATTTCGATCGGGTTGCCCAGTTTATCGTTAACTTTTAACTGCTGTCCGTTTAAATTGTTGGCTTTTAATGATAAACGTCTTTTAGCGGTTAGGGGATTTACCCAGAAAAATCCATCAGCTTTTACCGTACCGATATACTTTCCGAACAGCGTAAGTACCATCGATTGATTGGGGTTGATGATTAAAAAGCCCGGGAAGATTAAAAATATATCTATGGCCAGTAAAATCCCTCCCCAGAGAAAGATTTCTGAAACAAAGCAAAAAATGGAAGCGCCCAGCAATGCGATGCATAGTGCGAATGTTAGATAGCCTGATGGCGGATTGATAATTTTTTCCTGATACATAATTGATATTAATTTGATATCATAAAGTAAAATATAAAATCTGGTAATTGCAAACAAAAGCCGTAAAATGTATATTAGATAAAAATGCTATTTTTGACAATACAATAATTACATCGTTTTGGCCAAAATCAAGAGAAATTCCCACAAGATCCTTTACCGGAAGTATTCATCAAACCTGAAATATGTGATGATGATATTTACCGTTTTCATTATTACGCTATTTCTACCCAAACAACCCCGGTTTAGATATGAGTTTGAAAAAAATGCAGTATGGAAAAATAAGGACCTGATTTCGCCCTTCAGTTTTGCTATTTTAAAAACCAACCCGCAGGTTAGTGCCGATAAAAAGAATGCCTTAAAAGATATTTTACCCGTTTACCAATTGGATAGGGGCATTACCGCAAATGCTTTGGAGGAGTTTGCCAATGAATTTGATGTGAAATGGAAATCGAAGCAACTGAACGAAAAAGACAGGGATGCCTATAAAAGTGCTTCTTATAAACTGCTGCAGAATATTTACCAGAAGGGCATTATTGGCTTAAATGTGAAACATCAGGCAGGAGGGAAGAACTACGACTTTTCTTTGCTTGAAAACAATGAGGCCCAGGAGAAAAATACACAGGATGTTTTTACTGCAGAGTCGGCCTTGAACTTTTTTAAAGATCATTTTAAAGCCCCCAACCAGGTGATGGGCGATCTGGTTGCCAACCTGGCCATTGATCATATTACCCCGAACATTGTATTTGATGAGCGACTGACCCAAACGATACAGGATAATACAATTAATAATATTTCTACTACCAAGGGCATGGTACAAAAGGGAGAACTTATTGTAGCGAAGAATGATGTTATTGATGAAGAAATTTACCAAAAACTCGAATCTTACAAAGCAACCTACGATGCACAAACCAAAACAATTGGCAGCAGGGCATTGGTTTATCTGGGGCAGGTGGTATTGGTTGGCTTTATACTCGCCATTTTAATGTCGTTCCTTTTTCTTTTCCGGAAAGATATTTTTGCCGATAACCGTCAGCTTTCTTTAATCCTGATTGTGACCACGGGGATGTTACTGGCCTTAACCTGGGCCATTAAAATGGAAATCCCAAGTTTGTATTACATTCCGTTCTGTGTGGTACCTATTATCATCAGGATTCTGTTTGATACACGTTTGGCACTTTACCTCCATATGCTGGTGATTTTAATTGCCGGTTTCTTTGTGGCCAATAGTTTCGAATTTGTGTTTTATCAGGTTACGGCGGGCATGGTTGCCATATTTAGTATCAAAAACTTTGTGAAGCGCGAGAGGTTCCTGGTTTCGGCCTTATTTATTCTTCTGGCTTATTTGGTTTCTTTTATCGGTATAGCCCTGCTCCGCGAAGGATCTTTCCGCGAAATAGAATGGATGAATTTTATTCCTTTTGTTTTTAGCGTACTCTTATCGCTCTTAGCTTACCCTTTAATTTATCTGTTCGAACGTATTTTTGGTATCACATCAGATGTGGCCCTGATTGAGCTGACCAATACCAATAATAAACTGTTAAGAGAACTTGCTTTTAAAGCGCCTGGAACATTTCAGCACTCTTTACAGGTGGCTAACCTTGCCGAAGCTGCAATATTTAAAATTGGAGGTAATTCTGTGCTGGTAAGGGCAGGTGCCTTATATCATGATATTGGTAAAGTTGATAACCCGCAATATTTTATTGAAAATCAAAATACGGCTGTTAGTCCGCACGATAAATTACCTTATGAGCAAAGTGCGCAGATCATTATTCAGCATGTGCACAAGGGAATTGAGATTTTAAGAAAGAACCAGATTCCTGAAGCGATTATTGATTTTATCAGAACCCACCATGGTAATACCCGGGTTGATTATTTTTATCAGTCATTTTTGAAAAATACACCTGAAAAATTTGTCGACGAAAACATTTTTCGTTACCCCGGACCCATACCTTTTAGTAAAGAAACTGGTGTGTTAATGCTCGCCGATTCGGTCGAAGCGGCCTCAAGAAGTCTGAAAAATCCCGATGCGCAGAACATAAATGACATCGTTGAACGGATAATTAACTACAAATTGGAGCAAAATCAGTTAGATGACTGCGATTTGACGTTAAAAGATATTGAGACTATCAAATTGATATTCAAGACGATGCTTATGAGTATCTATCATGTGCGTATAGATTATCAACAAATTTTGTAATTTTTTTTTGTTGGATAACTTGTTTTACTATATTTGCAGACCTCAAAACAACGCCGGTAGGGCGGAAAACAGAGGATAAGGAGAGGTGCCTGAGTGGCCGAAAGGAACAGTTTGCTAAACTGTCGTACTGGTAACGGTACCGCGGGTTCGAATCCCGCCCTCTCCGCAGAAAATAAAAATTTGCAAATAAAAATGGAATTATCAATTTAAAACCGTTTCTTTGCAATCCCTTCGAAAAAGGGAAATAAAAAAAGAAGATACCAAGTTCGGGATGTAGCGTAGCCCGGTATCGCGCCTGCTTTGGGAGCAGGAGGTCGTAGGTTCGAATCCTGCCATCCCGACAAAAAGTTGATCCACTTTTAAAACAGGATTGAAAGATCGATACCAAGTTCGGGATGTAGCGTAGCCCGGTATCGCGCCTGCTTTGGGAGCAGGAGGTCGTAGGTTCGAATCCTGCCATCCCGACATAGCATTAAATCGGAAAG
Source organism: Sphingobacteriaceae bacterium GW460-11-11-14-LB5 (assembly GCA_002151545.1). NCBI lineage: Bacteria > Pseudomonadati > Bacteroidota > Sphingobacteriia > Sphingobacteriales > Sphingobacteriaceae > Sphingobacteriaceae bacterium GW460-11-11-14-LB5. The sequence continues at coordinate 1,635,676 of CP021237.1, forward strand.
TATATCTCTATTACAGATAAATTTTTCCGATTTTTTTTGCGTAATAAATTTGAAGGTTAGGCTCAATCCTATTGGCGTCTAAATATTTTTCACTCTATCGAGTATGTTTAATTTTAAGATTGCGATTGACTTTCGAAAATATTTGAAGCAGTTTTCGCATTAGAATGCTCTTGCTATATTAATTTAAGCCTAAACGACGATTTTACAAGATTTGAAAATCGCTAAAGGTGGGTATTTAAAGGGGAATGATTAAGTTTGATTAAACAATCTCAGTATATGTCTAAATCAAACGCTCCAATAACGATTCAGAAAAACCAGAACGTACAGAATAAGTGAAGATTATCCAGAAACTGTCCACCTTATTTCAGGCAAACTAGTCAGTTTTTACCCCTTCAAAATGATTACTAAATCCGCTATAAAGTATTCAATTGGCTGATTTTAAGTCTTTTCAAGTCTGTTTTAAGTCTACATGAATCTTCTATCATCCAAAACTAAATAATCTTTCTGATGCGTGAAAATTACCCTTTAAGGAAGATTTAAATGTGGGAGTGTTGTATTGGATTCAATAAGGAGGAAAATAACCGATTTAGGTTGTTGTTTGGGCTTTTCGATCAACTAAACAGGTTCCTTGGTGTTTTGGGAAAAGATCTATACCAGAATCAGTGAAAAATTCGGAAACTGGAATCAGCCATCATGAAGGTGTATTAGAGGAGGAAATCATGCACAAGTGTTCAAGCTGTAGCTGAAAGTCGGATGCACATTTTGGAATGAAATCGAGTGGCTACTATCTCTGAATTCCTCAACTATGGTTTTTGTGTAAATTATTCAATAAATAAATGTTTTAAGCCTTTAATTGTGATAATTATTGTTAATTTTGAATTATAATTTCAGAAAACATGATAATCCAGTTCAACTTCAGTAACTATAAAACCTTCAAGGAAAGAGCGACATTGAACATGATCGCCTCAAACTATGATAAGGACACTAATGAAGAAGATAATATCATACGCGTTGAGCAGCGTGACCTACGCGTACTCAAAAGCGCTGTCATTTATGGTCCAAACTCTGGAGGAAAAAGCAAGTTCATTGACGCGATCGGTTTTTTTAGAAAGTTTATCATCACCTCTTCCAAGGAAACCCAGCAGGGGGACACTATACCCGTGGAATCCTATAGGCTAAATTCCATGACTAGCGGAAAACCCTCGGATTTCGAAATGACCTTTATGGTAGATCGGGTGATCTATCGCTATGGTTTCGAGGTGAGTAAATCCGAGATCGTGGCGGAATGGCTCTATTCACGTCCAGAAAAAAAGGAAATCGAACTCTACTACCGTACGCTGCAAAAATTTGAATATGACACCAAACGTCTTGCCAAGATTGGTTCTCTGGAGCGAGAAGACCTAGTGCGAAAAAATTCCTTGTTGCTTTCGGTACTTGCCCAATTCAACGACCAAACCGCTATTTTGCTGTTAAACTATTTCCGCAACATGAACGCTGTTTCGGGACTGAACGAGCTGGATTATAAACACAGTTCCATCACCAAGGTAAAGGAAGACCCCGGCAAACGCGCCCAAATCGTAGAACTGTTGAAAAGCGCGGACCTGGGCATTCAGGACCTGCGTTATGAAGATCTTTATGAATCCTTCGATAATGAAGGAAAAAAGATGATTGGAGAATATAAAGATAGTTTTAATAAAATTGATCCTCATTTTTTTGCCAACATCATGACCAAGCATCAGGTTTACGATGAACATAATCAGCCCGATGGCTTCGTGGAATTCAGTATGTCCAAAGAAGAATCCGAAGGTACCCGGAAATATTTTCATTTCGCTGGCCTTGTGCTCGATGCGCTGGAGCAGGGGATGATCCTGCTCGTGGACGAGCTCGATTCGAAGTTGCATCCAAATCTGGTCTGCAAGATCGTTTCGCTTTTCAATTCCAGTATTACCAATCCGCAAAACGGCCAGCTGATATTCAATACCCATGATACCAATCTGTTAAGTTCGGGCATCTTTCGTAGGGACCAGGTGTGGTTCATTGATAAAGACCGTTACGGGGCATCCAGATTGTACTCTTTGGCCAATTTTAAAAATGAGGTCAGAAAGCATGAACCTTTCGAAGATAATTACATCCGGGGCAAATATGGTGCGACGCCCTTTTTGAACGAATTTGAAACAGTTGCTCAAGAAATTATTACGAAAAATGGCCAGGCAGAATAAAAGGGAGATTGAAAGACAAAAAGCGGAAACGCACAAAAAACAACTCGAACTCAGCAAGGCCAGACGCCGTGCGGGAGGTGAACTAGTGGCGCCTGAGCCCGAAATGGAAGTTAAGCCCAGTATATTGATCTATTGCGAGGGGCGAAATACAGAACCTTCCTATTTTAACCAGTTCAAGGTTTCCAGCGCGATTGTTAAAGCTTATGGAGAGGGTAAGAATACCCTGTCTTTGGTCGAGGCTGCAAAAAAGATTTCTGACGATGCTTCCGACCGGGGCAAGCCCTTTGATCAGGTTTGGTGTGTTTTCGACGCGGATCCCAAGCCTGATAACCCAAAGCAACTGGAGAACTTCAATGCTGCAGTCAAACAAAGCGAAGCCTACGGCTTTGGTACCGCCTATTCCAATCAGGCGTTTGAATACTGGTTGGTCCTGCATTTCGAGGACCATCAGGGCGCAGCCATGCCCCGAACCGACTATGATCCCAAGCTCAATAAATATCTCGCGCCATATGGTGTAACATATGATGGTAAAGGAACAAAAAAAGTCGGCAAAGATATGTTTGCAATTTTATTTGAGGTTATCGGGCATGATGAAAAGGGCAACCCCATCACGCGTTGTAAGCAGGCTACTGCACGTTCAAAACGGAACTACGATAACGCCGGTGACCATACCAATCCAGGCAAAGAGGAATCTTCCACCCGTGTGCATGAACTGGTTACCGAACTGCAAAAATATACTTAGATTAAAGTCAATGTTGAGCCCTGGCATTGACCTTTTATCCTCGTCACTAACCTTTAGGTCCCTTGGCTTTGCCTTGCAAAATGAAGACTCCGGAACTATTAAAGATTGCCATAGGTTACCAGAGAGGTTTTTTTTCGTGCTGGCAACTTGATATATCTAAGCCTTGATTTATGGTTTCTCTTGTCGTGAAATAGCTTGTCATTAAAAACTGAAAGACGGTAACAATATGTTTCAATGAAATTAGAACTTTCCAGAGTCGATTTTAATCGTCTGCAAGCTTCTTAAGATCCTGTAAAAATGATTCGAAAATTGTTCTGTCAGGTCGACACAAAACAAAAAGCCTTTAGATCATAAGATTTAAAGGCTTTTTTGTTTATTGTGGAGTCCTAAAAAAGGTTGACCAAATCTTAACAAAATGGTCAATAATAATTTAAAAAAATTGCAACGTTCACCCCGGAGTTACAGTGAAAGTTTCAAGCGATTAGTGGTAGAGGAGTACGAGAACGGTCATTTGAATAAAGACCAGTTGCAACGTAAATACGATATCCGCGGAAATCAGTGTATTCAGAATTGGTTACGAAAATATAGTAAATTAGCCTATCCAAGATATAAAAGCATTGGCAGGCCTATGAAGGACAACGATCAACAGCGACTCAAAGAGCTTGAGTTCGAGTTAAAGCAAGAGAACAAGGCATTGGAAAAGAAGTTAAGGGAAGCAGAACATCAGCTTTCCATGTACAAGAAATTTGTTGAGATCGCGGAGCGGGAACTGAACATCGAGATCCGAAAAAAGTCTGGCGCCAAGCAGTTCAAGAAATAGCACTTTTATCCAGTAAGAACACTATTACTAAGTTGTGCAAGCTGTTTGGCTACACGAAACAGGCTTTCTATAAGGCAAGATCCAATAGCTCAAAAAAGACTGTTGCAGAGCAGGAGATCAAAGAGATGGTCCTGAACATTCGACATAAGCTACCGCGGACCGGGGTCCGTAAGCTGCATGTGATGTTACGGGAAAGCATGTCCCGCAAGAACATGTGGGTTGGACGCGACAAACTTTTTGGGATATTAAGATCACAGCATCTGCTGGTCCAACGGAAACGCAAGTATACCAGAACAACTGATTCGAAGCACTGGATGAGGAAATACCCCAACCTAACTAAGGACCTGGAACTAACCATGCCTGAACAGCTATGGGTTTCAGATATAACATACCTACAAACGGTTGCAGGAAATGAATATCTGCATCTGGTTACCGACGCAGGCTCGAAGCTAATAATGGGGTATGAAGTCTGTGGCGATATGAAGGCTGTGTCTACGAAAAAGGCATTGGAGATGGCCATAAGCAAGAGGGAGTATGAGCATCAGCTCATCCACCATTCTGACAGGGGACTACAGTATTGCAGCTATGATTATATCAGGCTTTTATCGCATAACAACATCACAATCAGTATGACTGAAAATGGTGATCCATATGAAAATGCAGTCGCAGAAAGAGTCAATGGGATTTTAAAGGACGAATTTGGATTGGATGCAGTCTTTAAGGGGAAAGCCCAATTATATAAACAAGTGCACCAGGCGATTGAATTATATAACCAGATGAGATTACACTCTTCAGTAAATATGTTAACGCCGAGGCAAGCGCACTCAAAACCTAAGATATTTGTAAAACGGTGGAAGAAAAAAGAACCATCAAAATAGATTTTAATGGTTCTTTTATTTTTATAATTTAGTAAAATAAATAGTCAACTTTTTCAAGGACTAGACATATAAATTATTCTGCGGCGAGCTGTAAATCAGTATTGTGTTGGATTGAATCTGGCATTTCTACTCATCAGATCAGCAAATCGGGTGATTTTTCGCTTTAGAAGATAAAAAACTGGATCAATAATCGCTAATTTCAAACATATCGTCAGAATTAATGTTGATTAAATCTAAGCAAGTCTAATGAATCTGAAAATAAATTTACTTTTTAGGAGTGCCGCCATACCTTTTGTTAAAGCGGTACTATGGAACTGAACAATAAACCCAATCTCTTCGAGGGCTATTTAAAGGGTGGCGGCGAAATGGGGGAACTGACCAGAAATTTTGATTGGGCAGGGACTGAACTTGGGCCTCCTGAAACCTGGCCGGTAAATCTGCTGACTTCTGTAAGTATCTTGTTAAATTCCAGGTTTCCGATGTTCCTTTGGTGGGGAGAAAACCTGATACAATTTTATAATGATGCCTATCGCCCCAGCCTTGGCGATCAGGGCAAACACCCGGGAGCACTGGGCGCAAAAGCTGTTGATTATTGGGAGGAAATCTGGAGTGTAATTTCTCCGCTGATTCATCAGGTTATGAATACCGGTGAACCGACATGGAGCGAAGATCAGTTGATTCCGATTTACCGTAACGGTAAACTTGAAAACGTTTACTGGACTTTTGGCTACAGCAGTGTAAACGATGAGCATGGAAATGTATGTGGTGTAATGGTAATCTGTAATGAGACAACAGAAAAGGTAGAGGCACTTCTTTCGCTCACTCATGCCAAGAATGCGCTGGAAAAAAGCAAACGTGATGCAGAAAATCAGCGTGATCGGTTAAAACAGTTTCTGATGCAGGCACCAGCTGGGATATGTATACTGGAAGGGCAAGATTTGGTATATGATTTTGTAAATCCAGGCTATCAACAGTTTTTTCCGGGCAGAAACTTGATTGGAAGACAGTTATTGGAGGCTGTTCCCGAAATCCGTGATCAGGAAATACATGATATATTAAATCGGGTTCTGGCAACAGGAGTGACCTATACTGGTGAATCGCAGTTGATTCCGCTGGCTTATACCGATAGTGGTCCGGTTGTCGATCGTTATTTCAATTTTGTTTATCAGGCAAAATACGGGGACAAAGGTGAGGTTGATGGAATTATTGTTTTTGCATTTGAGGTAACCGCCATGGTTGAAGTGACTCGCGATCTGGAAAAAGCAGAGGATAAACTCAATCTCGCAATCGAAGCGGCTATGATTGGCACCTGGACGGTAGATTTAAATAAAATGACCCTAAATATCTCTTCACGCACAGCTGAACTTTTTGGCTTTGAGGAACGGAATAACATTTCCATGGAAAAAGTAGGCGAAATTATCGTTCCTGAAGACAGGGAAAGGATTTTATTGGCCAGGAAACTGGCATTGGAGACTGGTAGTGATTATTGTGAAGAATATAGCATCATCCCACTGGGTGCTACGGCTCCAAAATGGATTCGTTCAATGGGTAAAACCTATTACGATGCGGGTGGAAATGCGCTTTATATGACCGGGGCTATTCTGGATATTTCAGAACAGAAATTGAATGAAAACAGGAAGAATGATTTCATCAGTATGGTAAGCCATGAAATGAAAACCCCGTTAACGTCGATTAGTCTTTACCTCCAGCTTCTGGGTACCAAGGCAAAGGTGATGGAAAATCCGGTTACCGCATCGCTGCTGGATAAGGTTAATGGTCAGCTCAAAAAAATGGAGGGGCTTATTAATGGTTTTTTAAACATCTCAAGGCTTGAGTCGAACAAGATTTACCTGGATAAGGAACGCTTTGATCTTGATATGCTGATTAGCGAATCTCTTGCAGAATTTAAGCTGGTGGCAAAAGATTTTAATATTGATTTCCAGCAGTCCTGTGTGGTTTCAGTTCTGGCCGATCGCTATAAAATCAGTTCAGTGCTTTCCAATCTGCTTAATAATGCCATGAAATATTCGCCTAGGGGTAGGAAAATAAGCGTAAAATGTGGTGTTTATGGCAATAACGTGCGGGTAAGTGTAGCAGATGAAGGAATGGGGATAAAACAATCTGAAATTCCCAAACTTTTTGAAAGGTTCTATCGTGTAGAGACGCTCCACACGACTACGATTTCAGGCTTTGGCATTGGCCTTTACCTAAGCGCAGAGATTGTACAGCTCCACGGCGGCAGGATCTGGGTAGATAGTGAGATCGGTATAGGTTCCGTATTTCATTTTGAGCTACCGGTTTAGCGGCTTTGAAGGCATATTCTCAGGTAACTAATTATAAATTCGGGGACGAGTCACCGTAGTTGTCTTTATTGCACACATTTTTGTAAACGGAATTTCCAATTATGGTTAAACAGGTTTTTTTTAATATAAAACATGTGTATGGGGTTACAGATTGGTATACATTGCATTAATTGAAGGTTTAAATTACCTGATAATCAATAACTTTAGGTAAAAACCTATGAAAAAGTTATTTATTCTACTCGCGCTTACGCAGATTATTATAATTTGTTCTTGCCGAAAAATTCTGGAAGGCCACGGCGGTCAGCCAGGGGGTACCACACACCAGATTACCTTTCAGTTTTCGGGACTTAATCACACCGTCGGGCAGCCAAATGTGGGGATGCAGCCTGAACCATTACAAAATTACATTAGCCAGCTCAGTGTGATTGCTTACAATGCCAAGACAGGTTCTGAAGTTAAACGGCTGACACAGTTTTCTACACAGTCAGGTTTTGGACAGGTGGTATTTAATCTTGATCCGGCACAGTACAATTTTGTGGCCGTTGGATCTCAGTCGGCATTTGGCATTAATCAGTTTTATAAACTCGATACTATTCCGGTATACCTTCCTTACACGCAGGCTACTATCGAATATATACAGGAGGGTCCTGATCCCTATTGGAGGCACTACCAAACTGGTGACACCTTTTTATCCCGAAAAACAGTTAATGTAAATAATAATCAAACCGTTGAGATGGTTATGGAACGTATTGTAGGCAAACTCGAATTTGAAGTGAATGACGCTCCTAACTTCAAGGTATCTGAAATTTATGATGAAAAAACGGCGTTTAAGGTATCTGCTGATTCATTACTTCACCGGGTTAAGACCTACAGTTTTCCTGAATATACTGCTGTAAATGGTAAAATCAGTCTTTATATGCTCAATACCACCGGAAATCTGGCGATCGAGTCGGGTGTATGGTTACATCCGCTTTATATTCAGGATATACGGGTATACAAAAATAAAACAACCCTGGTTAAAGCTAAGGTGTTGACCGGAGAATATACGATAACGGTTCAATAAGCTGTGAATTTAACAAGCATAGTATTTCCGCTAAAGGATAGGAGATCGATGTTAATGTGCTATTTAATTTTACAGACCAATACCAGATCTGTAATGACCAGATCACCCTGACCAGGAGAATCATAGCGTTTGAGGAGGAGCGTTTCAAAGTTGTTCTGCTCGAGGGCTGTAGATAAGTAATCTTCGCTATGGTAATTTACGTACACTTTGTCGCCGGTGCTGGATATTTGATACCTCGATTTATTATTTTCGTCTTCTTCCATGGTACTCAAATAAAAAACACCACCTGGTTTTAACAACTTAGAAACATTTGAAATTAGTTTAATGGTTTCCTGCTGTGTTAAATAGGGCAGGCAAAAGCCGCAGGTAATCCCGTTAAATTTCTCTTTAATGGTGTCAATCTCACGGCAATCCATAAGTTGAAATTGAGCCTTAGGATTATTGGCCTGGGCAAGGCCGAGCATTTTTGACGACAGATCGATTCCTAAAACCTGGTAACCTGGTTGCTTATCCAATAGGTATTTGGTGATGTTTCCAGGGCCGCAGGCAATATCAAAAACACGGGCATCATCTGCTGCTATATTGTCAAAAAAGACCTTGAAGGGTTCAGCATATAAACTAACATCCATGAATTTTTCCTGGTATATTTTTGCCGATTTGTCAAATGCGTCAGCAGCCTTTAATATTTTCATGCCTTCTTCAAGATAAATGGTAAACAATTAAATTAAAAATACGCAAAAGCAGTCTTATGTTTTTTTGTTTTCGCTTGATCGGATCCTACTGAGCGTTTCCAGTCGTAGTCCGATAAATGAAGCGACGTATCGGAGCGGCACACGGTCAATCATCCAGGGAAAGGCTTGAAGCAGGTGTTTATAACGCCCCGTAGCAGATGGGATCTGGCAGATAAAACCCCTGTCGTAGGCCCCTCTGTAATGAAGCTCCATAATCTTTCTCCCAATAATGTTTGCCTCTGGAAAATTTTTATAAAGCATAGTAGTGAGCTCATGAGGTATGGCAATCAGTTCCACATCTTCTATGGCCTGAAGGTATTCGTCTGATTCTTCAGCAGTCCATAGATTGCGGATGGTTCCTACAATTTCATATTCCTGGCATATCCATGAAGTAATTTCAGTTCCCGAATCCTTGTAGAATCCCCTTACTACTCCTTTTAAAATCAGGTAAAGATATCTGTTACGGTCTATTGGCGAAATAATGTATCTGTTTTTACGAAAACTTACCGGAAAGGTGAGGGAATCGATTAATGCCTCCATTTCTACAGTTAGGGGATGAAAGCTATTGTATAGGGCAATAAGTGGGGAAGCACCATTATAGGAGTCCCATTTGCTGTTTTCCTGTGCGCCGGCCATGATTCTTTAGTTTAGCTTTTCGGATGATGATAAAAGTAATTAAAAGCCTAAACTTTTCAAATTTTCGTTGTTCGAAATTAGTTGAGCCTACTTGCTTCTCCTGTTTCTATTTTTGATTTTTTTACAAGGATCTTATGCTTATTAAAGTGAACGTTTTGCCAAATACATTTAATAAACAACCTGTGTTTAGCCTTATTTTCATAAATCGTAATGCTTATATGTTGTCTCCCGGTTTCTAATAATAGCGTTTCAGTTTGCATGCTGAAAAAACAGAACAAATGATGATGGTAAAGTGTACTGATTGTATTTCAGCATACCATTTTTTTTACAATTTACAGCTTTTCATTAACCTGATAAAAATTCAATGCGGAATCAAATACTGCCTTCCTTAACTGATGATGAGCTGGTTCTTTTATTAAAAGAATCAAATCATACTGCTTTTGAAGAGCTGTACAACCGTTACTGGAAAAAAACGCTGAGCCTTGCTGTACATAAATCAGGTGATCTGAACGAAGCAGAAAACATAGTTCAGGATATTTTTGTATCACTATGGAATAGAAGAGAAGTACTTGTAATTAATACCTCTTTCAATAATTATCTGTTCGTTTCCGTTAAATACCGCGTTATTAAATTCTTGGATAAACTAAGATCCATCCGTATATACCAGGAGAATATGGCCGTTTCAGCAGATGTATTAGATGATTCTACGCAGCAGTACCTTGATTTTGAGGAGCTAAGAGACAGACTGGAAAAACTAATCTGTGCCTTACCCGAAAAAACATCATTGATCTATAGGATGAATAAAGATGAAGGAATGAGTCACCGGGAAATTGCACAATCTTTAAATATGACAGAAAAGGCGGTAAACTCTCAGTTAGTGAGAACAAAAAAAATCTTAAGGGCCGGCTTAGATACCTTTCTGTGCGGTTTTTTACTTTAATGGATTTTTTTTTGAAATAATTTGAGTCATTTATATACTTCAGGGTACCTGTATATATAAACCAAATAGAAATGACCAAGTTTGATCCAATCCGGTTACAGGAATTAGCAAATAAATACCTTAATGGAAGCCTAAATCCTGCTGAGGAACTGGAGTTTGATCAATGGTTTAGTTCTAACCCCGAAAAGCCTGATCTGTCACAGTTTAAGGTGGATTTTACTGAAGATGAGCATCGGTTGGAAATTTTAAGAAAAATTAAGAATCAAATTGCTTCCGGACAAAAAACATGGTCTTTAAGCTTGTGGAAACGTTTAGCCATAGCAGCATCAATACTTTTGTGTTTAGGTACTTATTTCATTACCACCAACAATAATAATAAAACAGAACAGGATATTTCTCAAAATATCGTTAAAGATGCAAAACCCGGGACAGATAAGGCTTATCTGACTTTATCCAGCGGAAAACGTATTCTGCTTAACGATGCACTTAGCGGTAAACTGGCCAGTCAGGCGGGAGTTGAGATTACCAAAACAGCCGATCACCAATTGATCTATAAAGTTATTGACCAGCCAAAAGATCAGGCGGCTACTAACTTTAATACTATTGAAACACCGAGAGGAGGACAGTATCAGGTGCTTTTACCAGATGGTACACATGTGTGGCTAAATTCTTCTTCCTCATTAAAATACCCTGCATCATTTGCATCAATGAAAACCCGTAGGGTCGAACTCAAGGGAGAAGCTTATTTCGAGGTGGCCAGGGATAAGAAAATTCCTTTTTTAGTGCGTATAAATGACAGGGCAGAAGTGCTCGTTTTAGGAACTCATTTTAATATTATGGCCTTTGATGATGAGCCTGTTATCAAAACGACCTTGATAGAAGGATCGGTAAAAATTGCAAACAATAACTTTAATAATCTGCTAAAACCGGGAGAACAGGCTGAGCTAACGGATGCAGGGCAAATAGTTATTAACCAGGTAGATGTAAATGAATCGATAGCATGGAAAAACGGTCAGACGCTATTTGTAGACCAAGACCTGAAAAGCATAATGCGCCAGGTTTCTAGGTGGTACGATCTGGATGTTGAATATCGGGGTGTAATTCCCAAAAGGTTGTTTACCGGAGGAATCTCAAGGGAAGCCAATTTATCAGCGCTCCTGAAAATACTGGAACTGAGTCATATAAACTTTAAAATGGAGGGCAGAAAAATTATAGTAAGTCCCTGATTGTAGCTAACCTAATACTAACCAACTAACAAAATATGAGAAAAAACTAACCAACCTAAACCGAACTGGGTTAATTAAGAACCGGCAGTGCTGCGAACACCACCGGTAGTATTTGATTAACCTTCCGCCGAAACGGTAAACTATGCTAATAATTTAATAACCAAATAATCCTTAAATGTATGAATTTTTATACGCCTTATAAACCTATGCGTAAAAAGCACAGGCTACTTTTTAAAATAATTCTAACCATGAAGCTCACTTTTCTTTTTACCGTATTAATTTGTGTGCAGGCATCTGCAACAGGTTTTGCACAACAGGTAACCTTATCGGAAAGAAATATTTCTTTAAAAAAGGCATTTTCAGTTATCCAGAAACAAACTAAATACGTAATCTGGTATGAAAATGATCTGCTACAGGGAACACATAATGTTAATTTATCTTTAAATAACGCCTCTTTACAACAGGCTCTTGATGCCTGTTTTAAAGATCAGCCTTTAACCTACACCATAGTTGATAAAAACATTGTCTTACAGCGGAAAACCGCCCTTAATACCATTAAAATTTATAGTGAGATTAAAGGAACGGTAAAGGACGAAAAAGGATTGGGGCTGCCTGGCGTGAGTGTGAAAGTAAAAGGTTCGTCTATTGCTTCGCTAACTAATGGATCTGGTATTTATTCGATTTCTGCTCCTGATGGGCCGGTTACATTGGTTTTCAGTTATATAGGCTACGAGACGCAAGAAGTGGCTGTAACTGGTAAAACAGAGGTTAACGTGCAGTTAAAAACATCAAGTAGTAGCTTGACTGATGTTGTAGTTGTAGGTTATGGTACACAGAAAAAAACAAATCTGGTAAGTTCTGTTGCAACCGTTAGTGGTGAGGTTTTAGAAAACCGGCCATTGGTAAATCTGGCACAAGGTCTTCAGGGTGTTTTACCCAATCTTAATATTAATTTAAATAATGGCGCTCCCGGTAAAGGTGCTTCCTTTAATATACGTGGTTTTACGTCTATGAATGGCGGAGATCCATTGGTTTTGGTAGATGGGGTGGTAATGGATCCTAATTTGATCAATCCCTCTGATGTAGAGAGTGTTTCCTTATTAAAAGATGCAGGCGCCGTTGCCATATATGGTAGCCGTGCTGCTTTTGGCGTATTGCTGATCACAACAAAAAATCCTAATAAGAACACAGCGCCAAAGTTTAGCGTAAACAGTGCTTACAGTTCTTCCAGACAAACTTACTTGCCTCAATACCTCAACTCTGTAGATTATGTACGCATGTTTATGGAAGCTGATCAAACTGGTAAAAACGGGGGCACTGCAGCAGGCGAGCCATTTACTGATAAAGATCTGGAAATGACGGTCAAATACTTTAATGATCCAGCAAATAATTCTCCCGTTTATCCAGATCCTTCAAATCCAAATAAATACCGTTATGTAGGCAATACCAATTGGCTTGATGTATTATATCCTGGATGGGCACCAATGTTAGATAATAACATTTCGATAAGCGGAGGACAGGGTAAGATTGCCTATATGGCCAGCTTGGGTAATTTAAATCAAACAGGTTTATTAAAAGAGGCTGACCAAAAATTTAACCGTTATAATGCAACCTTAAAGCTAAGCGCTGAGGTAACTTCCTGGTTGGATCTTAACTTCAAGAGCACTTTAAACAGGACCACCTACAATACGGCAAATGTACCTGGAACGACAGGAGCAACATTCGATTTTGCTTTTATTCCAACCGATCTACGTCCGGTAATGCCTGTGAAGCATCCTGATGGGAATTATGCAGGTCAGGGAAACTATACCAATATGGTGGGGGTGATGGCTCAGAATGGACGCGCAACCGATGTTAAAAATGACCTTTGGCTCACCGGCGGATTTGTGTTAAAGCCACTTAAAAACTTTAAGGTGGTAGGCGATCTAACCTGGAACAATTACGCAGAAAACATCACAACACAGTTTAAGAAATTTAACGAATATGGTGTAAACGGGGTTTTGCTTGGCACTTACCCCTGGACCACACCTGACCGGATTTTTCGCAGTAATGCAAGTGATAACTATCATGCCATAAATGTTTATGCAGAATATGGCAATACATTTTTTAACGATCACAGTGTAAAGTTGATGGTTGGGTATAATGAAGAATTAAAACAGGCCAATTCTTTTAATGTAATTGCCAACAACCAGCTCGATCCAGGCCTTATCAGTCTAACACCAAATTCTGATGCAACAGCCGTTTCTTCTGCGGTGGGAAATTCACTCTCTGAATGGGCTGTACAAGGTGCTTTTTTACGGTTTAACTACGATTATAAAAACAAGTACCTGCTGCAAGTAACAGGTAGGCAGGATGCTACATCACGCTACGCAAAAGGACAGCGTACCGTATTTACGCCATCTGTTTCTCTTGGCTGGCGTGTTTCTTCCGAAAGTTTCTTTGAACCAATAAAATCGGTGATTAGTGATTTAAAAATCCGTGGATCTTATGGTACATCGCCAAATCAAGTTTCCGGATCGAATTATCCCTACATCGTAACCATGCCTACCGGCCAGAGCAGTTATATATTTGGCAGCCAGAAGGGGAATGTGGTAACTGCGCCAGGTTTGGTAAGTACCAGTTTTACCTGGGAAAAGGTAACCAGTAAAAATATTGGACTTGATTTAACTGCATTTAAGAATAAGTTGGATCTGTCATTCGATCTCTACCAAAGAGATACCAAAGGAATTTTGAGACCTGGCTTTGCTGTACCTGCCGTATTGGGCACTGCTGTTCCACAACGAAATTCTGCAGATGTGCGTACCAAAGGCTGGGAATTATCAGTTGGCTGGAAAGATAAAATTGTTTCAGATCTAAACTATAACCTTCGTTTGGCTCTTTCCGATAATCAAGCTGTCGTTACAAAATATGAAAACAATCCTACGGGAAGTCTGTCAGACTATTACAACGGTCAAAAAATTGGTGAGGTGTGGGGATTAGTTACCGATCGTTTCTTCAACAGTGATGCAGAGGCTGCAGCAACTAACCAGGCACAGGTATGGGGTGGGAAATGGCTGGCTGGTGACCTTAAATATGTCGATTTGGATGGAAACGGCAAAATTGATTACGGCACCAATACATTGGGCAATCCAGGCGATCAAAAAGTACTGGGAAACAATGCTCCCCGTTACCAGTTTGGCTTAAACTTAGGTTTGAATTATAAGGGATTTGATTTTACCGGCTTTGTTCAAGGCACTTTAAAAAGAGACTTTTGGCTTGGGGGAAACTACTTCTGGGGTTTCACCAGCGAATATGCAGTTCCAATGAACTATAACATGGATTATTGGACACCAAGCAATACAGAGGCCTATTATCCTAGGTTGAGGTTTGGTGGCGGTGGTAATTTTGCAACCCAGAGTAAGTATAAACAAAATGCAGCCTATGCCCGTATCAAACAGCTTACGTTGGGCTATACATTTAATAATGCATTACTTAAAAAAGCAAAGATCAGTAAGTTAAGGATATATGCCACCGGACAGAACCTGTTTACCATCACCGAGCTCAACGAAGGCTTTGATCCTGAATTATTAGGCACAACGAATTATCCACTAAGCAAAAGTTTCTCATTTGGTCTGCAACTGGGCTTTTAGCGTAATCACTTAAAACTATTACAATGAAAAAATATTCATATTTAACGATTTTACTGATCATCGTGGTATCACTGCAGGCCTGCAGAAAAGATTTTCTTGACAGGTATCCCTTAGATCAGATCAGTGAACAGACGTTCTTTAAGAATGAGAATGATCTGAAATTATATGCAAACAACTTTTATTCAACGCTACTGGTTCAGACTTTTAATACAGATAACAACTCTGATAATTTTGTACCAAGAGACAAGGATTCTTTTCTGAATGGAAATTATGTAGTGCCCAATACCGATGCAAACTGGAACTGGACAACTGTCAGGCAGCTCAATTACTTCCTTGCCCGTTATCAGAAGGCCGAAGTATCTGCTTCAGTAAAGAATATTTATGCTGCAGAGATCAGGTTTTTCAGGGCCTATGCTTATTGGCGCAGAGTTGTCCGCTTTGGCGATGTACCCTGGTTAAGCAAAGATTTAACGGAAACCTCTCCTGAACTTTATAACCCGCGTACACCAAGAAAAATAGTAATGGATTCGGTTTTAAACGACTTAAATTTTGCAGTGGCCTACCTTCCGAATCCCGCAAATGCAGAACAGGACCGCTTAAACAAAGATATTGCCAATGCACTGAAGTCAAGGATATGTTTATGGGAGGGTACCTATAGAAAGTATCATAATTTAGGAGATGAAGCCCCTTACCTGAGGGCGGCAGCTGATGCAGCTCTTGCAGTAATGAATTCTGCTAGTGCTTATGCCATTTATTCAACAAATAATCCGGCAAGTGATTATTATAATCTTTTTTTACAGGAAGAGTTAAGGGGTAACAAAGAAGCGATTATGGCTAGGAGATACCTCAAAGATGTAACGATGCACAATACAACCCGGCAAATAAGCGATATACCGCCAAGTTTCAGTAAGAATTTTGTAAGGTCGTTTTTATGCAAAGATGGGAAACCTACAGCATTAAGCCCACTTTATGTGAATGATGATACGCCCGATAACGAGAGTACAAACCGCGACCCGCGATATACACAGCTGATCATGTCGAGAGGTTTTGTAGTAACCCGTAATGCAGATGGCACTACCGATGCAATGACTTTGCCGCGTATCCCAGGAACGGTAACAGGTTATTCGAGTGTAAAATACCGGAGTGCTGACCCCTTACAGTTCAATGCCAATCAGTCTACATTAGATCTGTTTATTTTTAGGTATGCAGAAACATTGCTTATTTATGCCGAAGCAAAAGCTGAGTTGGGTGAGGCAGATCAAACCGTTATCGATAATACGATCAATAAAATAAGGGCAAGGGTAGGTATGGCCAATATGGTTGTTTCCACATTGGTTAAAGATCCTAACTCTGATTTTCCCTCTCTTCCAGTCCTCTTGGATGAGATCAGGAGAGAACGCAGGATAGAGCTTGCGCAGGAAGGCTTTAGGTTTGACGATTTATTGCGCTGGAAAGCAGGCACACAGATCAATAAAGCTGAAACCATTTTAGGTATGAAACTTACGCCTGCACTAAAAGCACAGTATCCTGCAAGCCAGGTAAGTGGTATCGTAGTTGATGCAAATAACTATATCCGTGTTTACACTGACATAACTGCGAGATCCTGGAATGATAAAATGTACCTCTATCCGCTGCCGATCCAGGAAACAACATTAAACCCTAAATTATTGCCGCAAAATCCTGGTTGGTAGTTTTAATGCTTAAATCATAAAAGAAATGAAAAAGATATTCTTATTAACGTGTATTACAGTCATCATATTTAGCGCTTGCAAAAAAAAGGATTACGAGGCGGCTCCTAATGGCAATTCGCTGGTAATGGCTTACCCTGCTACGAAATTTTTTAATCTGGCCAGTAGTGGCTTAAACTATTTTGATGCAGCGCTACTCAATCTCGATCTGTCAAAAACCACAGATACGATTTCAGTATCGGCCAATATCGGCAACCCTTCAGGTAGCGATATGAGCGTGACGATAGGTCTAGATCAGAATGCTTTCAATACATACCTGGCCAATAAAAATAATAAACAGTATGCATTGATGCCTTCTGCTTATTATAAAATACCAGCAACAAATGCAACCATTAAAGCGGGGCAGACTACAGTGCTGTTTAAAATTGCAGTTTATCCATCTTTATTTGATATTAGTCAAACGGGGTATCTGTTACCTGTTAGCATTATGGGTAATACAGGGTATGAAGTAAATAACAATATGAAGACCGCTTATTTTCATGTTGAGAAAGATCCAACTCCTCCATTTAGCCGGGCGGGCTGGACAATAACCGATTTCGATTCGCAGGAGTCCAGCGGTGAGGGGCCTAACAATGGCAGGGCTGTTTTTGTACTCGACAATAACAATGCTACATTCTGGCATTCACAATGGCAGAACGCACAGCCTGTACTACCGCATTCGGTCACTATTGATATGTCTGCCACCCAGGTGATGCATGGGGTTTGGTTTATTCCACGAAGTGGTGCGAGTGCAAAAAAAATAAATATAGCGGTTAGTACAGATAATTCAATATGGAAAGACCAGGGCACCTATTCATTTGACAAAAGCAGTGCGAGGCAGAAGCTTAATTTTAGCAGTACGGTTAATGCACGGTATTTCAAGTTTAATGTGCTGGAAATGTACGATACCAACCAGTTTGCCCAGATTGCAGAAATTGGCGCTTATTAAAATCCTTAATTAGCCTTTTTAGGTTAGTTGGTTTAGTTAAATTGGGGCCCTTCTTAGGGAGGGCCTTTTTTTATCTGTAGATCAATACTTTATCAAAAAACAAAACTTAACACACAAACGATTAAATAAACAAATGAAGAGAACACTAATTGTATTATCCTTATTGTTAACTGCTCATGCTTATGGGCAACAAAAAAGCATTGTAAGTATTTCCAAAGCAGATAATCAAAGTACTATAATAGCTAAGGCGGCCAATGTTGTGCCATCACCCAGGCAGCTGCGCTGGCAAACATTAGAGCTAACTGCCTTTTTTCATTTTGGGATCAACACTTTTACCGATCGTGAATGGGGCGATGGTAAAGAAGATATATCTAAATTCAATCCCGAGCTGCTCGATGCCGAACAATGGGTTAAAGCCATTAAAGCGGCTGGTTTTAAACAGGCCATAATCACTGCTAAACACCATGATGGTTTTTGCTTATGGCCAAGTAAATTTACGGAGCATAGTATAAAAAATACTGCATACAAAAATGGCAAAGGAGATGTCGTAAAAGAAGTTGCAGATGCCTGCAGGAAATATAATATCGGTTTTGGTGTTTATTTATCACCCTGGGATCGTAATAACCCATCTTATGGATCAGATGCTTACAATACTTATTTCGTAAACCAATTAACCGAACTGCTAACCCAATACGGTAAGGTAGATGAGGTTTGGTTTGACGGAGCAAACGGAGAAGGACCCAATGGCAAAAAACAGGTTTACGATTTTAATACCTGGTATACGCTAATTAGAAAACTGCAGCCCCAGGCGGTTATCGCTGTACAGGGACCTGATGTACGCTGGGTAGGTACAGAAACAGGTGTTGGTCGCGAAACAGAATGGAGTGTTCTGCCTATGGCTGAACAGAGCCAGGAGAAAATCGCAGCATTATCACAGAAGGAGGTAAATGTAATCCCAACCTTATCAGGTTCATACAAAGACCAGGACCGTGGCAGCAGAAGTAAATTGATCAATGCAACAGGTTTAGTCTGGTATCCGGCCGAAACAGATGTAAGTATTCGTCCGGGATGGTTTTACCACACCAATGAAGATGCTAAAGTAAAAACACCTAAGAAGTTAATGGATATCTATTTTACATCAGTAGGTAGAAACGGGGTTTTACTTTTAAATATTCCACCCAATACAAAAGGTTTAATTGCGGATAGTGATGTTAAAAATTTAGCTGCCTTTGGACAAAAAATGAGGAGCACATTCTCGAATAATATCGCCAAAACAGCAACGGTTAGTGCTACATCCGGTAAAAACATAAAGACTTTATTTGACGGGAAATTGAATACTTACTTTACCACACCGGGCAAAGATACCACAACAACAATCGAATTAAACTGGGCTAAAGCTGTAACCTTTAATGTATTGTCGTTACAGGAAAATATTGCCATCGGACAACGCATAGAGAAATTTGAAGCAGAATATTTTGATGGTAAAGAATGGATAAATTTCACTTCAGCAAGCACTGTAGGTTATAAGCGCTTATTAAAATTTAATGAAGTTACCACAAAGAAAGTAAGGTTTAAGATTTTATCGTCAAGATTGAACCCTTCGCTTGCAGAATTTGGATTGTATCTTTTGGATGAAAAATATTAAGTTTTAATTTATAACCAGCTTAAGCTGCCTTATTTTAGGGCAGCATTTTTTAAAAGGCTAAAGTACAAAAGGTCAAGTAGTCAATTTGGTTATAGGTAATTTATTTGTTTTTGGCATTTAACGATGTACGTAAGGGGGCAGATAAGGCAAGCATTTCGCATACTTTATCATTCCAGTCTATCAATGCATCTTCGGGAGAAGTACCAAGGCCTGAAACATCGTGTTCCTCTTCAAAGGATAATACCGCATAATAGCAATCGCCATCCTGATAAACGGAGGGTTTAAATTGCATGACAAAGGTTGGCAGCCGGTACCTGTTGTAATCAAAATCTACAAGTTTTCCGGGGATCGTTCGGGCCTGCGGTTTCATAGCTTGCTGTTTTATTGAAACATGTTATTTACCTGTTTTCTGCTTAGAGCATACAAACGCATTTCTAATTTAGCCCATCTATGTTTCCTTAAGGTTAGCAGCTTGTTGTTTATTTGTTAAGCGTTTAGTGGGGGATTTGTTTTTAAGTAAAAAATGGCGAAGTGTGTTTTTTCTAACATGTAAAGCAACGTTTATTTAACCATTCATATAGTAATTTAGTATCCAGTAACACTGAAATATAATAAATGCTGATACGGTAATCAGATGCACCCATTTATTGTTTGTTCTTGCAGCGTTAAGGCAAGCAATAATGTGAATAAACTCTCTGATGGGATAAACTTTTAACATTTCTGTATGATAACCAGGGCCTTTTAAATAAGTATCTACAGCATCAAATAAAAAGAGTACAGCCAGGATAGAATAAAACCACTTTTTCCGCGACAAAAAATAGGTTTTATAATCTTTGTAATCCCTCATATCTTCTGGAAACAGCAAAGCAGCTAAGGTGTAGTAAGTGATCACATAAATCACCAAAAACAGGTATTTTAGAAAATCCCAATGTTTTATTTCGGTTAAGTGAACCTCAAACCACCAAAAGTACACCGTACTTAAAAACATATAAAAAGCCCACAACAAGTGTGTGATGTATGGTTTTAGCCGATCTGGGTGCTCAATGATTTTAACTACACCTTTTAATGAGTGCGTGATGCTTAGCCCCAGAATAATACCGAGAACAGTTTTGATGTGGGTGAAGGTCTCCATAGATACAGATTAATGAATGACTTGATTACCAGAGATAAGCGGTGAGACTCAATCCAAAGGCTAGGTTGTCAAATTTAACTTTTTCCATCCCATAGTCTTTGAAACGATAAGTACCATCCTGGTCGATCTCTTCTATTATATCAAGTTTGAAGTCGTTATCTGAATTAAAATAATTAACATAGGCTTTGATCCCAATATTTCTTTTGATCTGTTTCTGGATCCCTGCACCTGCTGACCAGCTGAAAGAACTTTCGGGTTTGTATCTGAAATAAGGTAATTCTACTGTACCGAAAAGCCCCTGGAAATCTTCCCGTAGGTTCAGGATGATTTCACCTTGTGCGCCTACAGCTGTTCCGGCACCTAGTTTTCCGGTTATAAACCAGTTTCTGGCGAGCGGAATATTAAAATACGGACCTGCATGAATATAACGGATGCCCATTGGCTGGGTATAATGCCCTTCGCTAACGGTTGGGATATCTATGTCGTTGAATTTGAGGTTGTCGTCGTTTATTGGGAAACTTGAAAAAGCGAACTCTCCGCCAATCCCGAAATTCTGGCTAAAAAACCAGGCACCATCTATACCAAAATTAAAACCACCTCTTGCAAAAAGATCTTCAGATCGTGCGGTAAGGTCTTTACTCAAAGCTTGAGCATAGCCTAATTTAAGCTCGATGAAACTAGGTTTAAGACGTACAGGGACATGATTATTCGTTAACTTGATATGTGTGCCGTTTTCTTTAAAAATTTTATCTGCAACAATATACCCAAGTTCTGTTGATAGGATGCCAATTCCGGCACCCGCCAGCACATCGGAGATCCAATGACGGTTGTTCAATTCCCTGCCCACTGCAGTAGCCGTAGCAGCGGTGTAGGCACCTACACTATACAGCGGAGAACGGTACTGGCCATATTCCTTATGCAGAAATGTAGCATTCATAAAAGAATTGGCCGTGTGCCCTGATGGATATGAATTTTTTGAACTTCCATCAGGCCGCTCAACTTTTGCAGTATATTTTACTGTATTCACTACCGAAGCCATAATTACTGCGGAGAAAGCATAGGAAACAAGTGCTCTACCCATTTTATGCTTTCCTTTCACTCCTGCAGCATTCAACCCTAATACGGTTACCACAGGGGCATACTGCAAATAGTCGTCATAATGGTATCGGAAGGTCGGCAGGTAGCGGTTGCGAAAACTGCGTACATCTTTTCTTATTCCCCATGTGGCTGCACTTCCTGCCAGCAATAGGGCGGGAACAACAGAAACCCTGACTGGCTTTGAATTCCAAAAGCTATTTTTTATACGAACAGAGTCTGTAACATGATTTAGCTGAGCGTAGGAACTTTGGCAGATCAATATCATATTCAAAAAGACAAGGGAGAAAGTAAGTCTGTTTTTAGCTCGAAAAAGGGTAGTTGATCGCATATTAATTTATTTGAGTGTTAAAGCGTCATGTATTTAAGCATTTAAATCAATCAGATTTATCCTTCAGCACAGATAGCAGCTCTTTAGTCTTCTTTACTAAGATAATCATTTTTGGCATTTTCCACCTCAAATGCAGTTCTGCAAGCAATTGCCCAATCTGGTAGTTGCTTGTGTGTTTTATGGAGGGCCGCTAACCTTTATATCAATGAAATTGATGGTGAGTATGTGGTTAACATACTGCTGGGCGGTATCCTCAAGAATAAAGATAAAATTTTTCTGCTGTTAATCTTTTTGGCATAGATATAGTCAAATCAACACCTATACCATGATAACAATGAAGGTGGAAAAGAAAACTTTAAATACATCAGATAAAACCGAGAATGAGGTGCCTGAAAGCATCTTCCCTAAAAGGATGATACTTTTTATCCTGGTACTAAGTGCGCTACTCATGACCTTGATTTTATTTAGAAATTAACTGCGTAGATATTCATTTAGGCTTACTGCTGTTTAGACTGGTTTTTCAGGATTCGAAGCATGGCCGGTTGATCTTCCAGATAAAAGACCAATTTGCCGCCCTGAACCAGCGATTGATGTGTAATCTGGTTTTTGGTAAAAGTCTTTCCATTTAAAGTGATTTTTGAGCTATAAATAGATTTTTTACTCTTTTTAATGGCTATAATGGTTAATTTTTTGCCGTTATTAAATGAAATGATGGTTTGCTTAAACAGGGGGCTGGTGAGTTGATAATTGCCTGAAACGGGATCTACCGGATAAAAGCCGAGTGCTGCAAAAACATACCATGCCGACATCTGTCCGGCATCGTCGTTACCACTTAAACCACCAGCACCTTCACCATACTCTTCTGCCAGAATGCGCGATACCTGCAGCTGGGTTTTCCAGGGTGAAGCGGTATAATTATATAAAAAGGGGATCTGGTGACCAGGTTCGTTCCCATGCCAGTATTCCTTCTTGTCGAAAAGAGCATCCAGTTCATTTTCGAGTTTTTTGCTTCCGCCCATTAATTTAATCAATCCGGGCATATCATGAGGTACGTAAAAAGTATACTGTCTTGGGGTTCCTTCCGTAATATAGGGCTCACGGTGATCGGGATAAAAAGGATTATACCAGTTTCCATTAGAAAAACGCCCCCGAACCATTCCCACCTTTGGATCAAAAACGTTCCGGTAGTTAAATGATCGTTTCAACAGTTGCCGGTAATCGGCTTCTTTGCCCAAATCTTTAGCTATGCTGGCAAGGGCATAATCATCATAAGCATATTCTAAAGTCCGGCTCACCTGTTCCCTTTTATGAAAAGCATCAGGGATACTGTCTTCCATTGGGATATAGCCGTATTTTAAGTAACTGTTAATGCCACGCCTGCCTTTTCCATTCAAATAATCAACCGAATCGGGCATTTGAAAGGCATTCTGTCGCATCAGCCGGTAGGCTTCATTAATATCGTAATTACGGATGCCTTTATTGTAAGCCGAGGCGATAAAGGCGGTAGCGTGATCGCCAATCATGGCGGCAGTATAATTGTTCCAGCAGGGGAAAATCGGCATCCAGCCACCTTGCTGGCCTTTTAAGATCATTGATTGAACAAAGCTATTCGCTAAATCGGGTTTCAGTAGTTCAACTAAGGGCAGTTGTGCGCGGTAAATATCCCACATCGAAAAATCATCATAATAATCGCCTTTATTTATGGTTTTGTTCTGATATTTCCCATCAAACTGTGGATATTTCCCATCTACATCATTGTATAACCTGGGATGTTGCATGGCATGATAAAGGGCCGTGTAAAAGATTTTTTTTCCTTTTTCATTGGTATCTGTAATGTTTACCTGTGATAACGATTTTTCCCAAATCTGATTCGTTCGTGCCAACACCGTATCGAAGGTATCATGTTTAATTTCACTTTCCAGGTTTGCCCTGGCTGCATCGATACTGGTAAATGATGTGCCTGAATACACGATGAGTTGCTCCCCCTTTTGCAGTTTAAAGCCTGCAAAAGCACCAATGTCTTTTTTGTTGCTGATACTTTGCTGATTGAAAATATGGCCCTCGCTATAAACCCCTGCTGAAGTAAAGACTTTTTTAAAACGGATGAAGAAATAACCACTAAAGCCCGCAGGTGTTCCCCATCCCTGATAAATCCGGTGAACAGGATTATAACCGGAAATTTCACCTTTTTCTGCATCAATTTGAATAAAACCCTTGTTTTGATCGCTGTTGGGTGTAACCAGGATATAAACGCTATCTGTTTTTAGCGCGGTGATTCGCATTACACCGCTTCTAAGACTGGCTGTAATTTCTGTCAACAATTGATGCTGAGGTAATTTTAACTTATAATAGGAAGGGGTAGAAACTTCGTTTTCGTGTATATAATCTTCTGCATAATGAGCTGATTTGGTTTTAAGCTGGCCAGAAATGGGCATTATGGTAAAGCTTCCATAATCCTGCGTACATGAACCGCTAATCCAGTGTGTTGCCCTAAAGCCATAAAATTTTTTGTTGTTATAATAATAAGGGGCAAGGCATTTTTTTTCAGTCAGTTGTGTTTGTGGAGTCCACTGGGTCATGCTGAATGGTGGCGCAACCGCTGGGATGGTATTGGCCAAACGCTCTGTTTTATCTTCGATGTGCTGACTTGCCAGTGTAGTGCTTGCCGAAGTACCCGAAAAGGGTTGAACATAAGGAATTAAATGCTGCTGCTGTGCATATGTAACATCGGTATAAGTGCTAGCTGCAGCTAAAAGGAACAGCAATTATAGTCTCTTTTTATAATTTGATGTTATCTTTTTTAAATCAGTTAGCAACATATAGAAATAATGGATATAAAAATCAATATTACGGAAGTTCTTTTATCGTTTATTAATGCCTAGTGGTAATCTGGTGTTTTTAATAGAAAATTGCTCGTTAAATTTTTAAGAACCATTTTCTATCATAAAGAAATTTCAATATCGCAAGCTGGATCAACAATACACCAGTCCATAATCCTGCCTGCTGCCAGATTAAAGGTAGTTTAGTTATAATTCCACCAAAGAGGAATTGCGAAGTAGATTCGAAATTGAAAAGCCCATGCGCACAAACATAAATTAAAATAGAATTGGTGCCTATCCAGATGAAGGGCGTGCTCCATTTTTGATGACCGCTAATGTCAATAATGTAATAGAACAACGCCAATAAAATAACACTAAAGCCGCCAGTCAGCAGTACGAAAGAACTCGTCCACATGTTTTTATTGATCGGAAAAAAGATATTCCAGAATAATCCGGCAAAAATGAGCACCAATCCTGCTGTAAGGAGTAAAATAACTTTTTTATTCGGAGTAAAGCGGTTATTTTTTGAATGAAGAAATGACCCTGTAAATACGCCCAGTAGCGCTGTTGCGATTGCAGGAATGGTGCTGAGTAATCCTTCGGGATCGTAAACGCTTCGATGAAGTTTCCCGGGTAACCACAAACGGTCGATATAGGCGGCGAGGTTCCCTTCGGGTGTTAATACCGCATTTCCGAAACCCGGTACGGGTATCATGATCATAAAAATATAGTAACCCACCAAGATCCCTGCCAGCCAGATAATCTGTTGGTTTCGTGAAAAATTAAGGTAAATTAAGGCTGCAAAGAAAGTAGATAGGGCGATACGACCGAGCACACTGGCAAAACGGGTCGCTTCGTAGCCCTGCCATTTTAATAAACCGTTTACCACCATTCCAAGTATAATTAAAATCAAAGTTCTTCTGATCAGGGCGGTATAAATGCTTTTTGCCGAATTTTGATTGTCGTGTTTTGTGCTTAAATGTTTCTCATACGAAAAAGGCATAGCAACACCCGATATGAAGATGAAGAGGGGAAAAATCAGATCGTAGAAAGTAAAACCATTCCATGTACTGTGGTGCAGCTGATTGCTGATGCCAATCAATAACTCCTCGAAAAATGATAGACTCTTTTTGGTTGCAATCTTCCAATCGCTGGGATCTCTGATTAAAGCATGTTCCTTCATTACACCGCTTGCCAGCCCGTGAAAGATGCCTTCACCGCTAATGATCCAGAACATATCAAAGCCGCGAAGCGCATCTAGCGAAAGTAGCCTTTTCTTTTCTGGAGCGTGTATATTCTGTTGTATGGTTTCAGTATCGGGCATGTTATCGCGGTAATCTATTTGACGGCAATGCTTGATTATTTGTTAATCAACGAAGTAATGGTTTCCTGCTGACAATAAATTTAAGATTTTTGAAGGATTTTAATGGATCATGTGTTTAGCATGATTGGAAAAGAAATTTCTCCGGCTTAAAAGCCAGAGAAATTTCCGGTAAAGTGCAGGTTAGTTGTAACCAGGGTTTTGAACCAGTTTATTGTTTGTTGCTATAGCTGTGCTAGGAATTGGAAATATACGGCGATAAGTGTCGGTATTTGTTTTAGACAAACCATAACTATTCTCAAATTTCCCAAATCTGATCATATCGTTGCGGTGCCAGGTTTCCCAGGCAAATTCTTTTGAACGCTCGTTGTAAAGTACATCCAAAGTTAATGCACCTAATGCTGCCGAAGTTGTCCGGTTGCTTCTTACGTTATTTACCAGGCCTAATGCAGTTGCACCAAGTGTTGGGCTTCCACCTCTGAATATGGCTTCTGCTTTCATTAAAATAATATCCGAATAGCGGAATAAGGGCATGTCGTTATTTTGGTTCCGGTTGGTTGGATTGGTATAATCCGCTATAAATTTAATGTTGCGGTAACCGGTGTTCCAGGCAATTTCATCTTTGCCCAAATCGTAAGCATTTGCACCTAAACGTGAACTGCTCAATGGGCTTAAGTTCAGCTGATAAGTTAAAGCGCCGGCAGGCGTACCACCTGTGTAAAACTGATCATACCCTAAATTTGTAGTGCTCACCATTATGGGGCTTCCATCTGGCCAGTACTGTGGGCCGGCCAGCCATTGTTTATTTCTGATATCGTTAGCATCGGTAAAATTTGCATAGAACTCAGTTGTGGTCATTCTTGGTCCACTCGGTTTATTATTTGCTAAACCGCCGCCACTACTTTGGTTCATTACCGGGTTGGTAAATGAGCCAGCTGTTGAGCCAGAGTACTGGTAGCGTATGCCCAGATTCCGGTTCAGATCGTAACGGGCCATAAACATGTTACCCGTAGTGGTCGATGCATCAAAGGGGATTGCAAAAATAAACTCTTTTTGCGATGGTCCATTGGTTGGATAAAACATCTGCAGATAAGTAGACATCGGTTCTATACTATATAAACCTGAATTTATAATCTGGTCGCAGGCCGCTATGCAATCATCGTAACGGGCTGTTCCGGTATATACGGCGGCGTTCAGGTACATTTTTGCCAATATCGAATAAGCCAGGTATTTGGTTGGTAAACCATAAGTTGATATACCGGTGGTCGATTTTAAATAAGGTATTGCTGCTTTAAGCTCACTTTCTACATAGTTGAATACCTGTGCGCGTGGAGTGTTTGTTTTTAAATCTGTAACGCCGTATAAAGTATCTAAAGGTACATTGCCATACATGTCCATCATCATAAAATAGGAGAGGGCACGCATGGTTTTTAACTCCGCCAGACTGGTATTTTTTTGTGCCCCGGCAGGTGCCGATTGGCCGATAATCGAAATGGTCTGGTTGGCGGTGCCAATAATATTGGTTAAATATGCCCAGCCTGCAGCAACCCAGGCATTGTCTTTATTCCAGGTATGACGGTGTAGTTCGAGGTATTTATTGCCATCGATCCAATCAGAAGCAAAAATTGGTAAGACTGACTCATCTGTCGAGCTGCTCTGTAAAAAGAAGTAAGTGGTGGCATAATCGCTTCTTAGATTGATGTATACTGGCCCCGATGCCGAAGTTAACTGGGCAGCGGTTTGCGGATAAGATTCTGGGGTAAGCTCAGATGTAATGGGTACCTCAAGTTTTTGGCAAGAGGTGAATATTAGTGTCCCGGTTAGTGCACACAATATTCCAAATAATATCTTTTTCATGTTTTTGAAATTTATTTTTAAAACGATGCGTTTAGGCCTAATAAAAATGTACGTGTTTTGGGATAGAAATTATTATAATCTATACCTGGTGCA
Organism: Sphingobacteriaceae bacterium GW460-11-11-14-LB5; assembly: GCA_002151545.1. Taxonomy (NCBI): domain Bacteria; kingdom Pseudomonadati; phylum Bacteroidota; class Sphingobacteriia; order Sphingobacteriales; family Sphingobacteriaceae; species Sphingobacteriaceae bacterium GW460-11-11-14-LB5. The sequence continues at coordinate 1,663,832 of CP021237.1, forward strand.
ACGCCTCCCTGGTTAATTTCGGGGTCGATACCTTTATAACCGGTAATGGTAAACAAGTTATTAGTTGATAAATAAAGCCTGATATTGTTTACATATTTAACAGGGTTTTTAAAATTATAACCCAGGGTAGCATTATCTAAGCGCACATAAGAACCATTTTCGATATACCGGTCTGAATAGAAGGAGTTTCTGGTATCTGTTATTTTATCATCGGCGGCACTGTTTAATATATTGTTAACCGTTGCGCCCGCCGTGTACGATAAATCGGCGCGTGTTGCATTAAATATCTTATTTCCGAAGGTTCCCCTTAAAAAGATATTCAGCTCCAGATCCTTATATTTGAAGGTGTTGCTCCAGCCCATTAATACTTTTGGTTGTGCACTGCCCAGGTAAAAATAATCGGTACCTATACCTGGGGTAGTGGTGGTAGAACCATCGCGTTTATAAAACAGTGAGTTGCCATTTGAATCTTTACCTGCGTATTTCAGCGAGAAAAACTGACCAAGTGGATAACCTACCTTAAGGATCTGCAGGGTAGCATTCGTTTGGCCCGGTCCTTCTGGATCTGAATAACGGACAGAATCGCCATTAGCGTAAGGCCCCTGTAAACTGGTAATTTTGTTCTTGTTGTAAGCCATATTGATGGTGCTTAACCAGGAAAAGCTTTTGGTTGTAACAGGAGAAGTAGTTAAGCTAACTTCGATACCTTTATTGTTAATACTTCCTCCGTTAGCCCATATTGCCCCTCCCGGAACAAGCGATGCAGGTACATTATATTTGAAAAGCATATCGGTTGTGTTTTTATCGTACACATCTACACTTCCGGTAACCTTATTATTGAAGAGACCGAAATCGAGTCCGATGTTTTTTGTTGCCGTTCTTTCCCATTTCAGATCGGGATTCGATCCCTGAATTGGTGCATAGGCGGCTGCCTGAACGCCATTGTTATAATATGTGCCGCTAATGCCATAAATTAACTGGCCGGTGTAAGCACCGATACCTGAAGAGTTTCCGGTTACACCATAGCTCAAACGGAGTTTTAAATCACTGATGACGGACTGGCCCTTCATAAATTCCTCTTCACTCACTCTCCATGCTAAACCAGCAGATGGAAAATAACCCCACTGGTTGTTTTTTCCGAAAACTGAACTTCCGTCACGTCTGATAGATCCTTGAAAAAGATATTTGTTTTTATAGTTGTAATTTACCCGCAAAAAGTCCGAAATCATGAGTATTCTACCATAAGTAAGGTCGTTCCCTAAATTAATACGGTAAGAAGAGATCGCATAAGGATTACCCAGGGATAAGTTCGAGAAACCAATGTAATCGGTAGGGAAATTAGTGCTGGAAGTTTGAAAACCATCTCCATATACATTATCCTGATAAGTATAACCCAATACCGCATTTATGGTATGATCACCGATTTTTTTATCCCAGGTTAAAAATGTCTCCAGGGTTTTATTGGTGTTTTCGTAATTGCTTCTTAAGGCTGAGCCATTGGTGCCAAACAAGCCCCCAATAAGGGTGTGGGCGATGCCAATACCAGGATCGGGGTTGTTATAAAAGTTTGACGTTGGATACTTTCCAAAGTAACTGCTATAAAACTCACCATGTGAAGCGGTTGTTTTCTGGTAATATAAATTGATATTATAGGTAAAGCCGAATGGCAGTTTTACCTCTGTATTAAAGCCTCCCAGCAACACATTGTATTTGGTTTCATCCTGTGCATTATCTGATATTGCAATCGGATTAAAGTAGCCGGTATTATTCAGGTTTTCAAAATAGCTTCCATCTGCATTATAGATGGGCGAAACCGGTAAACGTTTGGCTGCCTGTAATAAAACGATGTTCTGCAAAGGTTCATTAATCGATTTGCTGCTCGAATTGGATAGGTTTAGGCTAAATTTTACCTTATCGTTAAAGGCGTATTGATCAACGTTTAAGCGGCCGATAATGCGGTCTAATGAACTTTTGGCCAAAATACCCTCTTTGGTGAAGTAGTTCAAACTTGCACTATAGTTGCTGTGCTCAGCACCACCACTAAAAGAAAGGTTGTGATTCTGCGAAAAAGCGGTAGATCGTTCAATGGCTTTCATCCAATTCACATTTTCGCCTTTATCATCATTTGGTGAAAAGGCTACTTTATTCGTTGTCAGAAATGACCTTAACTGATCGGCACTCATCAGATCAAGCTGGCTGCTTACTTTTTCTGCTGCAGCATAACCGCTATAGTTTAACTGCGGTTTACCCGATTTGCCCCGTTTGGTGGTTACCATGATTACGCCGCTCGCCGCACGGTTACCGTAAATAGCTGTTGCAGCGGCATCTTTCAGTACATCAATTGATTCAATATCGGCAGGTGCAATTGCTGCAATATCTGCCCCAGGTATACCATCGATTACATAAAAAGGAGCCCCGGGACTATTCACAGTTGAGGCGCCACGTAATATAACGGCCGCGGGTTTGTTCGGGTCGCCACTGGACGTAATATTCATCCCCGCTACCTTACCCTGTAGCAATTGTCCAACATCTGCAATGGCACCTTTATTCAGTTCTTCAGGTTTTACCGATGTGATTGCACTTGATAAAGTTTTGCGCGAGCTTTTTCCATAACCCACTACAACCACATCTGTTAACGATGCTGTAGCTTCTTTTAGGGTTACTTTATAGCTTGAAGCAGCCCCAATGGTAATCTCTTTGGGTTCGTAACCCATAAAAGTAAACACCAGTTTGTCGCCGCTTTTGGCCGGGATGCTAAAAGCACCATTATCGCCGGTTACCGTTACTTTGCTAGTGCCCTTAACCGAAACGGAGGCGCCAATAACGGGCTTATTTTCGGTATCTATTAAGTTTCCGGTAATTTTTCGTTCAGTTTGCGCAAAGGCTGTATTGAACGACTGGCTGATGAGTAAAAGCAGCAAAAAGATGCTGCCATACTTTAAGCTTGTACATTTAAATCTCATGATTTTTGTAGATTTAGGTTCATAAATGGTTTGTTTTATTTGGTTATATGGTTTTGAGATAGCATGTTAAAACTTAATGGTAGCCGGTAGATATTTGGCCACAAGCGCTTTATAATAAGGCTGCAGCTCTGCCCAGCTTTTTTGATTGGGGTTTTTAGAGTACAGATCGTAGGGATTAAACAGGTTTACCCATTTAAACATTTCGTGGTCTTTTTCGCTCATCAGGTGATCATATGCATTTTCCCGGTGCTGCGAATAAAAAGAATGGTAACGCAGCATGTATAATCCTGGCTCCGGAATGTATGGCTTCATCATGTGGTACACATACTCATCATGTCCCCACGACATGTCTACATGATCCAAACCGCAATTTTGGGTATAAACACCCAATTTGGTCTGATAGGTTTCGTTATTGAAATCGGGGTTTTGGCTGAAAAATTCAGGATAAACAATTTTATCTGAATAGGCACAGCCTACCGGAAAAGTATCGCCCACTACCGCCCATTGCGGCTCTCCGAATAAGCAAAGCACCTTACCCATATCGTGGATCAAACCCACCAATACCATCCAATCGGGATGACCGTCGTTTCTGATGGCTTCTGATGTTTGCAACAGGTGCTGCATCTGGTCCAGGTCGGTATCAGGGTCAGAATCATCCACTAACTTGTTCAGAAAATCAAATGCACTCCAGATAGGCATCTCCTGTTTGTCGAACTTTAAATAATCTGCTTTTTTCTGTTTTACGAAATCATAGGTCTGATAGGTATGGTTAAGCCTGTAAAATTCTTTTACGCTATCCTTTTCTGTTTCATCATAATTTCTAAACTGCTCTTCTTTTTTTTCAGCATTGATGTTTTTCGGATCAGGGTAGCGGATCAATATATCCTCTTCCCATTGATCAAGATTTTGCAATGGATTTTGATTATCCTTTGAAGCTTCGCTTTGGTTTCTCATAAGGCCAGAAATTGATTTGGTTAAAAAATTTTCTTTGATTTTATAAGTTAAAGTTGAGTTTTTGAAAGCTTAAACTTTTATATTCTGCCTATTTTATTTACGTAAACGATTAAGTAAAATATTATTTTTTACGTCTGTTTTTTATTTAAATATCTTTAAATCAAGTATTTAATTTGTATTGCTGCGCCTGCAGGTATATTTTTAAGTTAGGTGCATTCGGAGGGGAGATACGTTAAATAATAAAAAATAAACGTTGTTGTTACGATTATTTCTTATTTTCGTTTATAAGCAAGGTATCTTTTCTTAGTCGTAAGAGATATCGGCTTGCTAAACCAAATAATTGTTATGAACATCAACTTCACCCGGCCCGATCTGTGTTGCCAGCAGCTGTTTGTTTTTTAAGATTTTGGTAAAAAAGAGGAAGCGCCAAAGCTATTGTTTCAATAATTTTTACTGCTAAACACAGCCGTTTTCTCAATAAAATAACTAACAAAACAAATTTTAATAACATGGCGGAAGCAGTAAATATTAAGCGGTTGGCTCAGGAGTTGAATATTTCAATAGCAACCGTTTCTAAAGCACTTAATGACAGCTACGAGATTAGTTTAAAAACCAAGAACAGGGTATGGACTTTGGCTAAGGAACTAAATTATACGCCCAATCCGGCAGCCAGCAACCTGCGGAGCCATAAAACGAAAACGGTAGCCGTGGTTATTCCCTGTGTAGCCAATAATTTTTTCTCACTGGCTATAAAAGGAATTGAGGAGATTGCCAGGCAATACGGTTATCATGTATTGATTTACCAAACCCATGAAAATATAGAAGCAGAAGTTGCCTTTACCAATAGCCTGTTAAATGGTCGTGTAGATGGCATTCTTACCTCAGTATCGAGCAGTGAATATAACAGCGAATATTATACTAATCTGGTGAAGAAAATTCCTTTGGTATTTTTCGATCGTGTTTATGAAAATCTGGATGCGGTAAAAGTAACCACCGATGATTACGAGATAGCTTTTCAGGCGACTGAACATTTAATTGAATGTGGCTGTACCAAAATTGCGTATTTATATGGATTGGAAAACCTTCCTGCGGGTAAAGCCCGGTTTGCCGGTTATCTCGATGCATTGAAAACACATGGGATAGATGCTGCGGAACAACTTGTTGTTAAATACCATGATGACGAAGAATTAAACCTGCAGCATATTAAGGAGTTGCTTGCGAAAGATAAACCAGATGCACTTTTTTCTTCCATCGAAGAATTTATCATTCCTGCTTATTGCGCTTGCAGGGAATCAGATCTTAAAATTCCTGATGATGTTAAAATACTCAGTTTTTCGAACCTGAATACCGCCAGACTGCTGAGCCCTTCGCTTACTACAATTACACAGCCAGCGTTCGAAATCGGGCGTGAAGCGGCAAAATGCCTGTTCAAAATTCTCAATAATAAACAGCTTGATGATGAGCAGAATATCATCCTGAAATCGGTGCTGATCAAGCGCGAATCGACGGGTTGTTAATGAGGATAAATCGATGTTATTGCTGTCTGCTACGCGAAAACGTTTACGTAATTAAATAATCCAATTAAGCCGCCAACATTGGGATTTTTTCTGATTTTTAAAAAAAACCAAATATAAAAAACCCTTATGAACCACTTGTCTGCATTCGATTATGCTGTTTTTTTGATGTATTTTGTTATTGTTTCGGCTTACGGCTATTGGGTTTATCGGAGCAAGAAAAAAAAACGTACCGATACCAAAGATTATTTTCTGGCAGAAGGTTCGCTCACCTGGTGGGCCATTGGTGCATCAATTATTGCTTCTAATATTTCTGCCGAACATTTTATTGGCATGTCGGGTTCGGGTTTTGCTATGGGCCTTGCCATTGCCAGTTACGAATGGATGGCCGCCGCTACGCTCATTATTGTAGCCATATTCTTTCTGCCCATTTACATCAAGAATAAAATTTACACGATGCCGCAGTTTCTGTCTAACCGCTATAATAATACGGTAAGTACGCTAATGGCTGTTTTTTGGCTGCTCGTTTATGTGTTTGTAAACTTAACTTCCATTTTCTTTCTTGGTGCTATTGCCATCGAAACCATTACGGGCGTTCCTTTTAATATCTGCATCATTTTTCTGGCCATTTTTTCTGCCATTATTACTTTGGGAGGGATGAAGGTAATTGGTTATACCGATGTAATACAGGTTTTTGTTTTAGTGGCAGGCGGACTGATTACCTGTTATATGGCGCTTAAACTGGTGTCCGAAAAATTAGATGCCCCCAGTGTTTTAGCCTCACTTCCTTTATTACGCAGTGAAGCATCCGATCATTTTCATATGATATTTTCGAAAGGAGATAAATTTTATAATGAACTGCCCGGTATTGCGGTGCTGGTAGGTGGTTTGTGGATCAATAATTTAAATTACTGGGGCTGTAACCAATACATTGTTCAAAGGGCGTTGGGCGCTGATTTAAAAACCGGACGTAACGGATTAATATTTGCGGCATTTTTGAAATTACTCATTCCGGTAATTGTGGTTATCCCGGGTATTGCGGCCTATGTACTTTATCAACGTGGTTATTTCCATTCCGAAATGCTCGATGCTGCGGGAGTGGTTAAACCCGATCATGCTTATCCGGTACTGATGAACTTATTGCCTGCAGGGATAAAAGGACTGGCTTTTGCTGCGCTTACTGCCGCTATTGTAGCCTCTCTTGCCGGAAAATGTAATAGCATAGCCACCATTTTTACACTCGATATTTATAAAAAGTTTATCAAACCCGAAGCTTCAGAAACGCGCCTGGTTTCAGTTGGCCGCTGGTCTGTGGTTATTGCATCATTAATTGCGATCATCATTGCTCCCGCATTGCGTAGTTTCGATCAGGTTTATCAGTTTATTCAGGAATATGTCGGCTTTATTTCGCCGGGTGTTTTTGCTATCTTTTTACTCGGCTTTTTCTGGAAGAAAACCACTTCGCGTGCGGCACTTACCGCTGCATTATTAACCATTCCCTTATCTACATTATTTAAATTCCTGCCTGCAGTTACCAATGGAGCTATCGCACCGATTCCTTTCTTAAACAGAATGTCGTGGGTGTTTATGATTATCATAGGATTAATGATTGTGGTAACCTTAACCGATCCGAAAAGTAAAGATAACCCGCAGGGACTTGAAATTGACAGCAGCATGTTTAAGGTTACTCCTGCATTTACCATTGCCTCAGTGATGATCTGTGGTATCCTTGCCGCACTTTATACTGTTTTTTGGTAAGCAAAGCTTTAAATAGCTGATTTATTTATTTTTAACGAATTGATCATGAAGATTAAAACCTTATCCTTTTTGGCATTGCTGATTTCTTTTAGCGCAGTGGCTCAAAATAAATTATACAACATTAAAACCTATGGTGCGGTTGGCGATGGCAAAACCAACGATGCCGTTGCTATTCAGAAAACCATTGATGCCTGTTCAGCAGCTGGCGGTGGACAGGTAATTGTACCCGCTGGTCATGTATTTTTAACCGGTCCTTTTAACTTAAAATCCTTCGTTAATTTAAGGGTGGAAGGTGGCGCTAAACTCCTGGCTAGTCCAGATGAAAAACTGTATACCCAAAGCGCTTTTAGAGAAAATAAAGGCGAAGGTACCATCTGGATCGGCGGAGAAAAGCTCGAACAGGTGAGCATTAGCGGAACAGGTGTAATTGATGGAAATGGGATTTCCTTTATGGGGGAGGAGCTTAACGACTCGTATGTATTAAAACCTTTCAATATTGTTGATCCGCGACCGCATTTGCTTACTCTGATCGGCTGTAATAAACTGAATATAGAGGGGGTAACTTTTCAGAATTCAGCCTACTGGACGGTTCATTTAGTGGGTTGCAATGATGTCTCGATATCAAATATCACCTTGCTGAACAGCATTAAGATCCGTAACAGCGATGGCATTGATCTGGATCACAGTAAAAATGTGAGAATTACGAACTGTTTTATCGAATCGGGTGATGATTGTATCTGCTTGAAAAACAGGCGGGAGTTTGAAGAATATGGTGCCTGCGAAAACATCGTGATCAGCAACTGCACCATGACTTCCAGCTCATGCGCCATCAAAATAGGTTCTGAAAATATGGACCGGATTAGCAATGTGCTCATCAATAATTGTAATATCAGGAAGAGCAACCGCGGCATTGGCATTCAAAACCGCGATGAGGGTACAGTAGATAATGTGATTTTCTCCAACCTCTTTATCGAATCGAAGCTTTTTTCGGATGTATGGTGGGGCAAGGCAGAGCCGATTTACATTACGGCTTACCCCAGGGCAAGCAGCAACAATAAAGATGCCGGTTGGCGTTTGCCAAAAGGACAAAGCAAGGGCAGGGTTGGGGCGGTTAAAAATATTTATTTCAGTAATATCCGGTGTACCGGAGAAAGCGGTGTGTACATCAGTGGCGAAAGTCCAGATAAAATTTCCGGGATCTACTTTGATCAGGTTACTGTTTATCTCGATAAAACAACAAAGCAAGAAGGCGGCGTATACGATCGTAGGCCAAGCAATGTGGAGGGACTGGTTAAAAGTGCAATTGCAGGGTTTCATTTCGAAAATACCGGATACATCAGCCTACTGAACAGCAATGTGGTATGGGGTGTAAATAAACCCGGCTATGCCGGAAAAGCCCTGGAACAAAAGAATGTAAGTCAGCTCAAAACAGTGAACTTTAGCGAAAGTACCGCAGATAAATAATTAAGGGTTCCCCTAAGCATTAAACCTTTGGCTGTACTTCGGTTAGTCAAGCCCTGCTATGCCCTCAAGTGTCTGTTTAAGGCTTTTCTACTTAAACGTTTACGCAAATAAATACGTCTAAATCCAATTAAAGGCCTGCTTTTTTTAACAACTTCGCTATACCATAATTACTACGGAGGCAATAAGCCGGAAAATAGTAACACTGGTGAGCGGAAAGGAATATATGTTAAAAACGATAAACGTATTGGTTGATTTACCCGATTTTGGTATTGTAGAATTACCGCTGGTTTATGTTATGGAAGGCGATAAGACAGGCGTTTGTTTAGTAAACTGTAAGGTGATGTTGAGTGCCGAAAATCAGCCCGAATGGCTATTAACAACCGCTTTTAATATTGTTTATACCCACGCTGAGGCGGATAACGCAAACATTGTTTCGGTAAGTACCGGTAACGGAACCACAAACCGCTATCATGAAATTATGCTGAGCATTGTATCGTCATACATTAAGCTCAAAGAAGATCGCATTGATTCAAATCAGTCCTTAACAACGACTTCAAGTGTAGTTGAATAAGTTATTGTAATTCAGGCTGCTGTTCTCTTTGTGTAATTTCAGTCATTGCAACAGCGATTTCGTTAAGGGTTTTGACGCTGAAAACATGTCTGCCGGTTAACCACCTTTTGATTTCATCAGGATTAATATCCAGTATAGTCGCAAGATCGTTTTCTGTTGAACTCTTTTCTGCAAGTATGTCTCTGGTTTTATGGGCAACTTCCAGGTTTAGCTGCGTGAGTTGCTCAATTGCAGGATTTCCGGTTTCTTCCAGCCAGATCGAAACAAAATCGTTTTCTTCCATTTTATTCTTTTTTTACGGTTTAGAACAACAATGTACTTAACCATCAACTGTTCATTTGGGCGGCAAATTTAGTGATTAGCCCCATTATTGCAAACCAGAATTAAAAGAAAAGCAATCAGCCGGTGATTAGTCTGCCTGTAGGTTTAATTTAATGGTTGATTGTGCTTATCTTAGTGCAGTTGACTAAATTTGATCTTATATGCACTTAAAAGCTGCTTTTTGATTATTCTTCAACCTTACTCATATTCCAATTAGATCAAATTACAAATGGCATCAGACCAGAAATTCGTAGACTTTATAATAGATCAGATAGATTATTCCGAACAGGTTAGCTATAAAAAAATGTTTGGCGAATACGGCTTGTATTTTGATGGTAAGTTGTTTGCCCTGGTGTGCGACAATAAGCTGTTTATCAAACCAACTTTATCTGGAAAGGCCTATATAAAAGATGTGGTGGAAGCACCGCCTTATCCCGGCGCAAAAAATCAGTTTCTAATCGAAGCACAATTAGAAGATCGCGATTGGCTGAAAAAACTGGTAAGCATCACTGTAGCCGAACTGCCTGAACCCAAACCCAAAAAAAAGAAATAAGAATAGAATTTTGCTTGATTATAAGTAGACGATTTCTCAAAGATGGCATAAGAAAACCGTATAACCTGGTTGATGTATTAGGTATGATGGAAGTATTTTTTGACAAGTCAGGAAAATCTCTATTTTTATTCCCTGAATCAAACCAATGACAAACCGACTGCCCAAACCTATACTCATCTTCAGTGTGCTGCTGCATTTAAGCTTCTTATGCTTGATGAAACCGGTATTTGGACAGCTTTCCTTCGATCACCTATCGGTAAACAACGGGTTGTCGCAAAGTACAGTGCTTTCCATTTGTAAAGATAGCCGTGGTTATATGTGGTTTGGTACACGCGATTGTTTGAACAGATATGATGGGAAGAGTGTTAAGATTTACCGCACAGATCCAGACAATCCAGCCTCTATCAGTACCGAAGATTATATTTATGCCTTGGAGGAAGACCGGCAAAAAAATCTCTGGATAGGAACACAAAACGGTCTAAACCGTTACATTCCCGAAAAAGATGCTTTTGAAAGGATTGCTTTTGATCCAAAAAATGCCAACAGCATTAGCGATAAGATTATTCTTTCTATCTACGCCGATAGGAGCGGAAAAGTATGGTTTGGTACAAACCAGGGCCTAAGCATGCTCGAGAATGGGAGCTCCCGAAAATTTAAAAAGATCTACCAAAAAGACGGTCTTGCCGGAAACTCGGTGTACACTATTTTTGAAGATAGTAAGGGGAATATCTGGGTGGGTACCACCACAGGCCTGAGCCGGTTATCGTTCAAGGAGGGTAAATATCATATCCAGTCCTTTTATCATCGGGCAGGAGATCCCGGTAGTATCAGCGGCAATTCCATCCGCACTATTGCAGAAGATGGAAAAGGACGGATCTGGATTGGGTCAGAATCTGAAGGTTTAAATCTTTTTCTTCCTCAATCGCATTCATTTAAAAGGTTTAGGTACAGTGCACTACAGCCAAATGCTTTAAGTAACGATATTGTCCGGAAAATTATGCCCGATGGAAAGGGTAATTTATGGATAGCCACCATGAATGGCCTCAACATTCTTGATACGCAAACCCTGGGTTTTACTTCCTATAAACATGACGCCGATAACCGGAAAAGTTTAAGTGATAACTCTATTAAAGAGATTTTTCAGGATGATCAGGGATCCATTTGGATAGGGACGATGTTTGGTGGGGTAAATGTAGCCCATCGCAATACAATTCCATTTACCGTATTCAAATACAGTAAGTACCGTAACAGCATCAGTAGCGATATTAGTAGTGTAATAGCGGCTGATAATGATCAGAATTTATGGATCGGAACAGAGGGGCAGGGATTGAATTTCTACAATGTTAAAACCGGACTATTCAAAAAATATATAAACGATCCCCGCGATCCGGGCAGCCTTAGCAATAACACCATAAAAGCTATTTTTAATGATCGTAAGGGCCGGATATGGATCGGACTTTACCAAGGCGGATTAGAACTTTTTATTCCCTCAACAGGTAAATTTAAGCATTATCCGCCCGGCAGAAACGGATTGAGTCAGGGTTACCTCAGCAGCATTAGTGAAGACGACCAGGGAAGGTTATTGCTGGGTACTTCTTCCAAAGGACTGAATATCTTCGACCCTGAAAAAGAAAGTTTCCAGCTCATTGATGATCAACCTGGTCATGGCTTAAAACTAAGCAGCAGTTATATCAGGTTTGCTTATCAGGATACCAAAAAGAATCTTTGGGTGGGTACACCAAGAGGTTTGAACTTTTTACCACCCGGAGCAAATCATTTTAGCGTTTTTTCTAGGGATGATAAAACTAAAGGAAGTCTTAAATCCAGTCAGATTACCTGTTTATGGGAAGATCGCCTGGGACACATCTGGGTGGGTACCATGCGAGGAGGACTAAGTTTATATCATCCCGACTCCAAATCGTTTAGCACTTATACCAGGGCCCAGGGGCTGGCCAGCGACAATATCATCGATGTTTTAGACGATAATGATGGAAATCTGTGGATCAGTACTGATAGAGGACTTAGTAAGTTCGATTATAAGCGTGGTGTATTTAAAAATTACAATACTGGAGATGGCCTTCCAACCAACGAGTTCAATGTAAATTCAGCCTACAGAGATATCCATGGTAAGCTTTATTTCGGGAGTTATGATGGATTGGTGGTGTTTACGCCAAGAGAAATAACCGAGAATACACTTATACCCCGCACGGTTTTTTCAGGATTGAAACTTTTTAATAAACCGGTAGGCATCAATGAGGATAACGGCCTTTTGAAACAAGACATCAGTTTTACCAAAGGGATTACTTTTACCGCCGAACAAAACATCTTTAGTTTAGAGTTTGTATCGTTAAATTATGTGCAGCCACAACGTAACCGTTATGCTTACAAATTAGAAGGCTTTGAAAAAGACTGGAATTATGTAACTATCCCATCAGCAAGTTATACCAATCTTCCATCAGGTAATTATAAGTTATTGGTAAAGGGGAGCAACAATGATGGCTTATGGAGTAAAGCGCCCGTGGTAATGGAAATCCGGGTACTTCCGCCACTGTGGCAAACCTGGTGGGCTTATACCTTGTATTTTATTGCAGGCGGTTTGCTGCTTTATTTTGTGCTCCGCTTTACCAGAAGGCAGCAGAAACTGAAAACAGAGTTGTATTATGAACACCTTAACAGTGAACGCCAGAGCGAACTTTACCAGATGAAACTGGATTTCTTTACCCGTATTTCTCATGAGATCCGTACACCTTTGACCTTAATTTTTGCACCCTTAGAAAAACTGATCAAAATAACCGCTGAAAACGGTGCCGTTAACCTCCAGTTGCAAAATATAAAAAGAAATACCGATCGTTTGGTGCGGCTCATTAGCGAACTTCTTGATTTTAGAAAAATAGAAAGTGGAAATTTGAGCTTAAAAGTTTCAGAAAACGATCTGGTTAGCTTTTGTCGCCAGATCTATGAATCTTATCTCGGCCTTGCAGAAATTAAGAATATAGATTATCGTTTCGAATGCGAAGCAGAATCGATGTTGGTTTACTACGATCCGGCACAAATGGAGAAGGTATTTTATAACATCCTTTCCAATGCTTTTAAATTTACACCTGATAATGGAAAAATAACCTTTAGCCTTAAACAATCAGATGGGCTTGCCAAAATAGCCATAACAGATACTGGAATTGGCATACCTGCCGACCTGCAGGATAAGATATTTACAAATTTTTTTCAGGTAAAAAACGGAGCTGCTGCGACCGAAGGCTGGGGTATTGGTTTGGCATTAGCTAAGAATATTTTAGACCTTCATAAAGGAGAGGTTAATGTATACAGTGAGCCTGCTAACAATAAACGACAGGGCATTACCATTCTTCACGTAAGCTTGCTTTTAGGTAAAAATCATTTTAGCGATGAACAAATTGCATCCAATCCGATCGTGACAGACAAACCTGTAGCGGTTGGCTCATTAGATCATGAATTGGCTAAAATACAACTGGTAGCGCCTGAGGATAAAAAACGACATACAGTGCTGGTGGTTGAGGATAATGATGAACTCCGTGACTTTATTGTACAATCGTTAAAGCATACCTATCATATTTTAGAAGGCAAAAATGGCTTAGTGGGCTGGGAAGTAGCTACGGAACATGTGCCCGATATTGTGGTAAGCGATGTAACCATGCCTGAATTGAATGGCTTTGAACTTTGCCAGAGATTAAAGCAGGAAGAGACCACCAATCATATTCCGGTGATTATGCTAACGGCAATGGCTTCACACGTTCATCAGATAGATGGACTAGAGGCAGGTGCAGACGTATACATTACGAAACCTTTCAGTATTCAGGTACTCGAACTGAGTATCCGCAATTTGTTACAGGGGCGTGAGGAGCTCAGGCAGAAATACATCAAGCAGATTATGCTTAATCCACGGAAATTGGAAACCGCTTCGCCAGAGGAGAAGTTTTTAAACCGGCTGATGCAGTTGATTGAAGATGGAATGGAAGACCCCGAATTTAATGTGGGCGGCCTGGTTGATCAGATCGGCATGAGCCAAACTGTGTTGTATAAAAAAATAAAGGCCTTAACCGGATTATCTATTTCAGATTTTATTAAATCCCAACGACTAAAAAGGGCAGCACAATTACTAAACGATCATAAAATGAATATTGCTGAAGTAGCCTATTCGGTTGGCTTTAACGATAGGAAGTATTTTAGTAAGGAATTTAGGAAGCAATTTGGAGTGGCGCCATCAGAATACCAGCAAAAAACAGATTAATCCCCCTTTTTAAACCGATTTTTCCTCCTTTTTTTATCCGTTAAATTCAATATTTGATCTAAATGAAATATAAATTCACAAAAGATTAAATATGAAAGACCTTTTCATTGCCTTCTCAAAGGCCTGTAGCAGAACATTGATTAATTCTTTTCGAATATTATTGAACTTTTGCGGTCAGGGTAAAAGCCTACATGCGCTTGATACTACTTTTATAAAATGTAAGCGTAGTTATATCCTTATTATATCGGTTCTATTCGTAACATCAGTACCAGGTATTGCGCAAGTAGCCCATCCTGATAAACCCAATGTTATTCTAATTGTAAGCGACGATGCAGGTTATGCAGATTTTGGTTGTTATGGCGGAAAGGAAATACCGACTCCGAATATCGATGCTATTGCCCGTCACGGTGTTCGTTTTACCAGTGCTTATGTTTCAGCTTCAGTATGTGCACCCTCCAGGGCAGGCCTTTTAACTGGCCGTTATCAGCAGCGCTTTGGCTTCGAGCACAATACCTCAACATTGGTTTCGCCTGGCTATACCCTGGCTGATGTAGGAATGGACCCCGGTGAGCGTACCATTGGCAACGAGATGCAGGCCAACGGATATCGGACAATTGCTATAGGTAAATGGCATCAGGGGGATGAAGAACAGCATTTTCCATTGAAACGGGGATTCGATGAATTTTATGGGTTTACCGGTGGTCAGAGGAGTTTTTTCGCCTATAAAGCTAAGCCTGCGCGGGAGAATTTGCTCTACGATAACCATGAACCTGTTCCCGAAAGTAAGATTACTTATCTAACGGATATGCTAACCGACAGGGCGACAAGGTTTATTGAGGAAAATAAAGATCGTCCATTTTTTATGTACCTGGCGTATAATGCCGTGCATAGCCCCATGAACGCCAAAAAAGAACTGATGGCCCGTTATGCCAATATTCCTGATAGTGGACGAAGAGCCTACGCCGCCATGATGACTTCTCTTGATGATGGCATAGGCAAGCTCATGGCAAGTCTAAAAGCGCAAGGACTAGATAAAAATACCCTTTTAATCTTTATTAACGATAATGGTGGAGCGACCAACAATTCATCCGATAATGGTGTGTTAAGGGGAATGAAAGGATCGAAATGGGAAGGCGGTATCCGTGTGGCGATGATGATGAAGTGGCCCGATCACCTTGCAGCAGGTAATATTTATGCCAAGCCCGTAAGCGCATTAGATATTTTGCCAACAGCTATTGCCGCTGGTCATGGCACTCAAAAAGGCATAAAGAAACTTGATGGCGTAAACCTGATTCCTTATTTAAAGGCAGGTAATCAAAATACACCACACCAGGCCCTTTTCTGGCGAAGGGGAATCGCAGCCGCCATGCGAACTGGCAACTGGAAATTGATCCGCGTTAGGGAAAACAGCAAACTCGAGCATGTATTGCTTTTCGATCTCACTAATGACCTCTCCGAAAGCACCGATTTAGCGGCTAAGTATCCAAAACAGGTTAAACTGATGTTGCATAGTCTTGCACGGTGGGAAAATGACCTGGATACACCTCATTGGGGCAGTTCTTATGGTGGCAAGAACCAGATTATGAAACACCGCATGGAAACAAAAGGCAGGGCTATGGAAAGACTGTATCCTTAATCAATCATAAAATAATACCAACTAACCAACCACAAAACCAAAATGAATAAATTATTGAATACCGGTCTGCTTTTTTTATGGATGTGTTTGCCAAACGTAATCAGGGCACAGCAAACGGAAACGACCAAATTAATCATGGACAGGATAATAAACGATCTTAAAAGACCGGCAAAATCTGTTGATGTCGCAGCTGCTGTAAGTTTGAAGACGATACAAGCTGACGGAAGCTGGAAAGATATTCCCTATCAGGATAAGGAGATTACCAAATGGCAACCTGCCAGGCACCTGGTTAACCTTGAAAACCTGATACAGGCTTATGTTGGAAAAGAAAGCCGCTACTTTGAAGATGAAAAAGTATTTGATGGCATTGGCAGGTCATTTCAATATTGGTACGATCACGATCCCAAAAGCAGCAACTGGTGGCACAATGAAATAGCTACGCCACAGGCCTTGGGCGAAATGCTCATTATGATGCGTTATGGAAAGGAACATTTAGATGTGAACCTCGAAAATAAACTGATTGAGCGGATGAAACGTGGAGATATTGGAAAGCAGACCGGAGCTAACAAAACAGATGTAGCTTTACATTATTTTTATCGCGCACTGTTAACGAATAACCAGGATTTGCTTCGTTTTTCTACCGATCAGCTTTTCGAGCCTATCCAGTTGGTATACCGTAAAGAAGGCCTTCAGTACGATTATTCCTATCTGCAGCACGGGCCACAGCTCCAGATATCCAGTTATGGTTCTGTGTTTATCACCGGAGTATTAAAACTGGCTAATTATGTAAGGGGAACTGAGTACGGCCTGAACGGTGAAAAACTGGAGCTGTTCTCGAAATATTACCGCAATAGTTATTTAAAAGCAATACGTGGAAGTTATATCGATTTTAATGTAGAAGGCAGGGGAATAAGCAGACCTAACATCCTGGATAAAAGCAACGAACGAAACAGGCTTCTGGTTGCACAGTTACTGGATTTTAAAAATACCAGCGATTGGAATGCAGCCATTGCAAGGACCGAAAATAAAGAAACGCCAGATTACAAAATACAACCTTATCATCAACATTTCTGGAACGGAGATTACGTTCAGCACGGCAGAAGTACTTATGCCTTTAATGTACGGATGGTTAGTAAGCGCACCAAACGAAGCGAATCGGGCAATAAGGAAAATCTTTTGGGTAGATACCTATCTGATGGAGCCACCAATATACAATTGCGGGGCCCCGAGTATTATAATATTATGCCTGTATGGGAGTGGGACAAAATACCGGGCGTTACCAGTAGAGATTATCTGGTAGACCGGCCGTTAACCCAATTCTGGGGAGAACAGGGTAGCAATGATTTTGCAGGTGGTGTATCTGATGGTGTATATGGTGCCAGTGGGTATATGCTGGATTACGATAGTTTACAGGCAAAAAAATCATGGTTCTTTTTTGATAAAGAGATTGTTTGTCTTGGTGCAGGTATAAACAGTAATGCGCCTGAATCGGTTACGACGACCGTTAACCAATGTTGGTTGAATGGAGAGGTGCTGGGTGCTGATCATGAGCAAATTGCTGGCGGGAAGGTTGCTGTGTTTAACGATAAGCACCCCAGCTGGTTGCTGCACGATGGAGTTGGTTATTATTTCCCTGAGCAAAACAACCTTACTTTGAGTACCGAAACCCAAAAGGGGAACTGGTACCACATTAATAATGCCCATGCTAAAAGCGATGTTTCGGGGCAGGTTTTTAAATTATGGATAAATCATGGCGCTAAACCTGTCGATGCCAAATATTCTTATATCATTTTACCTGGTATAACTAAAGCAGGAGAACTCAAAAACTTTAAAGCCAGTGATCTGATTATTGTAGCCAATACTGAAAAAATACAAGCAGTTTACCATAAAGCCTTAGACATTTTCCAGGTTATATTCTATCAGGCAGGCACCATAACTTTGGCGGGAATGGAAATCAGTACAGATAAAGCCTGTGCGCTAATGGTTAATCATGTTAATGGAAACCAGCTATGGTCAGTTGCTGATCCTTTGCAAAAAGAACTTTTGATTAATATGATTTGTAAAGATGTTAAAACAGGAAAGATAAAAAAACTAAGCGCTGAACTTCCACAGCGGGAACTTGCTGGCTCAACAGTTTTATTACACTAAGACTTTTTCTGAAAAAATCGGTTAATTATGCGCATTAGCCACATGTTAACTTATTATTACCCTTATATAAATTAATTTATACCCCTCGTTTCAGTCGGTTGCTTTGCAAATTTGATGGATTAATCTGCGGATTGATGATGAGAAAACCAAATTTAAACAAATGAAATATGAGAAAGATTTACCTCTTTTTAATGTGTATGATCTACGCCCTCGGTGCCTTTTCACAAACCCGAAAGGTGGAAGGAACGGTGACCGAGCAGGGATCGGGGATAGCCCTTGTTGGGGTGAGTGTATCGGTAAAAGGAACCAAAACTGGGGCCTCTACCGATAAGGACGGTCATTATGCCATTCAAGTCTCCACCAAGGAGAAAAGCACGCTTGTTTTTAGCTATGTAGGCTATCTTCAAAGAGAAATGCCGGTGGGCGATAAGGGCGTAATCAACCTGAGCCTCGCCTCTGACGAAAAAGCACTGGGCGATGTAGTGGTGGTTGGTTATGGAACAAGTAAAAAGGGCGATTTAGTAAGTTCAGTCGGGCAGGTCGATATGAATGATATGGCCAAAGCACCTGTTCGTTCCATTGATGAGTCGCTTGCAGGACGTGTAGCTGGTGTGCAGGTTAATTCTTCTGACGGCCAGCCTGGATCATCCGTAAATATTGTAATCAGGGGTGCGAACTCCATTACCCAGAACAATAGTCCGCTTTACGTGGTTGATGGTTTCCCGATTGAAGGCTTTAACCTGAATGTATTCGATCCACAGGAAGTAGAATCTATTGATGTGTTAAAAGATGCCTCAGCCACGGCTATTTATGGAGCAAGGGGTGCTAATGGCGTAATTATGATCACCACCAAAAAAGGAAAGATGGGTGCACCAGTTATCTCTTTCAGTCCAACGGTAAGTTTTGATAACAATATTAAAACCATGGAGCTGATGAACAGTTACGATTTTGCCAAAATGCAGCTCGAGCTGGTTCCAGGTGCACCAGGTTCGGCAAACGATCCTACACCGATTTATATCTTACTCACCAGACCCGGTAAAACCCTTGAGGATTATCGAAACGCACCGGCAACCGATTGGCAGTCGCCTTTTTTTCAAACCGGTTTAAGGCAAGATTATTCGCTTGCCCTTAGGGGAGGAACTGATAAAACCATTTATGCTTTATCTGGTAACCTGAACGATCAAAAAGGTACCATTATCAATACCGCCTACAAAAGATATCAGGGGAGGATAACCCTCGATCAAACCTTAAGTAAAAAAATAAAAGTGGGTGTAAATGCCAACTATGCTTATTTACTTCGTTCAGGAAATTCGGCTGCGCAAGGCACTGGTGGTAGTGGAACAACCAATATTTTATACAGTGTATGGGGTTATAGTCCGCTAAGTGAGCTCACCGAAGATGAAGCTATTGATGAAACCACTGCCAGCGGTGTAGATTATAAGTTCAACCCGATCATGAACCAGAACAACCTGCTTCGGAATAATAAAACACATAACTTAAATGTAAGCGGGTATTTTGATTATGCCATTACCGATAATTTAAAACTGAAAATAACTGGTGGGATCAATAATACCAGGGTAATTAGCGAAGAATTCAATAATTCTAAAACTTATCCCGGAAGCCCTAATACCACGCCTGGCAGAACCAGCGGTGTAAATGGATCTATTGCCGAAGCCAATACAAACAACTGGTCGAATGAAAATACCTTAACCTGGACCAAAACCTATAATAAAAGCCATAACCTGAATATTTTAGGCGGTTTTTCTACACAGGGCAACACCAGTAACGCTTTTGGTTTCGGGGCTACATTTTTGCCAAACGAAAAATTAGGTCTTAGTGGTTTAAACGAGGGGATTCTGAATCCGGTAACGATAGCAACCAGCTCATTATGGACTTTATCTTCTTTTTTTGGAAGGATTAAGTATAATTTTAAATCTAAATATTACCTCGAAGCCTCTTATCGCGCTGATGGTTCTTCTAAATTTGCCGATGGCAATAAATGGAGTTATTTTCCTTCAATCGGTGGCTCATGGCGTTTTATTAAAGAAGATTTTCTTAAAAATAGCAAAGTATTATCAGAAGGTAAATTACGGGCCAGTTTCGGAAAAACAGGTAACAATAGGGTAAATGATTTTGCTTACCTCTCTTCTAATGATGTAGTGCCTGGAAACTCTTACCCATGGAACAACAGTTATGTAAGCAGTATTATTCCTACCTCACTGGGCAATCCCAAAGTAAAGTGGGAAACTACCGATCAGTACGATGCGGGCGTTGACCTTGGTTTTCTGAAAAACAGAATTTCCTTAACTGCTGATGTGTACAAGAAAAACACCAAAGATCTTTTGCTAAGGGCAACATTGCCTACCTCATCAGGCTATACAAGTGCATTTAAAAATGTAGGTGCTGTTGCTAACCGCGGTCTAGAAATTAGCCTGAGTACAATAAATATCAGCAACAAGAATTTTCAATGGAACAGCAGTTTTAATATCTCCTTTAATAGAAATAAGGTTTTGGCACTTGCCGAAGACCAGCAAACTTTACTTTCGACCACAAATTGGGATAACGCTTATACCAATATCCCTTCTTACATTGCGAAAATCGGCGAGCCTTTGGGGCTGATGTACGGGTTTATATGGGATGGCGTATACCAGTACAGCGATTTTAACCGGACCTCAACAGGAGAGTACCTGTTAAAAGACAATGTGCCCGCTAATGGCAGTGCCCGCCAAAACATTCAGCCCGGAGATATCAGGTACAGAGATCTTAACGGCGATGGGAATGTAAATGCCTCTGATTATGCTGTTATCGGAAATAGTTTGCCGCTGCACACCGGTGGTTTTAGCAATAATTTTACCTATAAACAATTCGACCTGAATGTTTTCTTTCAATGGTCGTACGGTAATGATATTCAGAATATTAACCGGCAGGTTTTTGAAGGAAATGCACTAGGTAAAAGATTTCTGCAGCAATATTCAAGCTATACAGACCGGTGGTCGCCAGAAAATCAGGCATCATCTAATTACCGGACCGGTGGTTTCTCTGTTGCAGGTTATTCATCCAGAACCATTGAAGACGGATCGTTTCTCCGTTTAAAAACGGTTTCACTAGGTTATAATATTCCTAAACCGTTGTTAGATAGGGTGAAAATTAAAACTGCACGTATTTTCGTATCGGGGCAAAACCTCTACACCTGGACTAAATATACAGGATTAGACCCTGAGGTGAGTACTTACAGCTCGGTGCTTACCGGTGGCTTTGATTATAGTGCCTATCCAAGGGCCAGAACCATCGCTTTTGGCGCTAATGTTACTTTTTAAGAACGGAAGACATTCACAGAAATTCAATTGACATGAAAAAGATATTATATTTTCTCCTCATTATATCTACAGGTTTAGGCTCCTGTAAAAAGTTTTTAGCTACGGTACCGACCGACAATCTTTTGCCGGAAGAATACTACGATTCGGAAGCGAAGTTACTTAATGCGCTGGCTGGCGTGTATTATCCATTAGAAACCTCAGCGTTGTATGGGAATTTCCTTAGCAGTGATTATAATATTTCTGATGAAGCATTTTATCAGCGAAGTGCGCAAACTACTGGTGTATCGGTTTATAATTTCGACTATTCTGATGCCAGCGTTGCCGCCTTGTGGCAGCAGTGTTATGTTGGTATTGAACGGGCAAACATGCTTATTGCCAATATCAATGTGGCCAATATTGCAGAGAACAAACGTGCGCCGATTTTAGGAGAAGCGCTCTTTTTAAGGGGCTATTATTATTTCTTACTGGCCAGTAACTATGGCGATGTTCCCCTTAAAACCCTACCTACAAAATCGCCCTCAGCAGAAGATGTACAGGTTCCGCGTACACCATTAAAACAGGTATATGCACAGATACTTGAAGATATGACCAAAGCCGAAGGATTGACCAGTAAAATAACTGATCTGGGCTTTAGCGGCAGGGTAAGCAAAACCACTGTTGAAGGTATATTGGCCAGGGTTTGTCTGACTATGGCTGGTGCTCCGCTTAAAGACGAATCTAAATATGCTGATGCCAAAGCCTGGGCTTTAAAAGTGAAAGAATCAGGCGAACACCGTTTAAATCCAAGTTATAAACAGCTTTTTGTAAACATGCATCAGGATTTGTACGACATTAAAGATAGCATGTGGGAAGTAGAATTTAAGGGTAATGGTGCCGATGGATTGGGCTCTAATGGCAGGGTAGGCAGTTTAGGCGGTATTCAAATGCAGGTTGCAACTGGTATAGGGCTGAAAATCGGATACAGTTATGGCTTTTTGCATACCACCGCAAAACTCTTCAACCTTTTTCAGCCGGGAGATTTAAGAAGAGATTGGAACCTTGCACAGTTCAATTATATTGCCACTTATCCCGATCGATACTACTATAACTATTATACGGCTGCCCAGATATATAACCGCGACGCCGCTAAATTTAGAAGAGAAGCTTATGTGCTGGATAACAAAAACCAGAATACCACACCGATCAATTATCCTTTATTGCGGTATTCGGATGTATTGTTAATGCTTGCTGAGGCAGAAAATCACCTTAATGGACCAACAGCCTTAGCCTACGATGCCATTAACCAGGTTAGAAGAAGAGGATATGGAGTAGATGCGGCAACTGCTGGCGCAACCGTTTCAGTGGTAAACAACATGACGTTAGCTACTGCAGGAAATACCGGATACCTCACCACGGTGAATAATATTCCTGTAACATTATCAGGCGGTGGTGGTACGGGTGCAACTGCCGATGCAACGGTTTCGGCCAGTACAGGTAAAGTAATCGCTCTTGCTGTACTTAATCCAGGCAAAGGTTATACTGCTGCTCCAACGGTAACCATTGGGATGCAATGGCTAAGCAATACAGATTATGCGGTGGGTACACAAATCTTTAATGGAAACAATGTTTATACGGTTACAACGGCTGGTAAATCTACTGCGACGGCACCGGTACAAACTTCAGGGGCTTCTGCTGCGGCAACAACCGGAGCGGTATTTACCTGGACTGGTACACGGGCTACTGCTACGGCTACTATCGCAACAACAGCGGTTGATCTGAGCGGATTAAGCCAAAGCAGCTTTCAGCAGGCCATTGAAGATGAACGTTCGAGAGAATTGTGTTTTGAGGCACTGAGAAAACCCGATCTCATTAGATGGGGTAAGTGGGTTGAAACGATGAATAGCATTGGCGCTGAGATTAGGGCAAACGCTGGTGCTACTTTTTCTTACGGTGGTTTGGCCGGTTCAAACGTATTATCCAAACATCAACTGTTCCCGATTCCGGCAGCAGAAATTACGGTAAATAAGCAGGCTACCCAAAATCCAGGTTGGTAAATTTTAAATAGAAAAGATCATGAAATTATTAAATATCATCATGTTAGCAGGGGTACTAACTTTGGCCGCATGCGAAAAAACGATTGAGTCAAAACCAGTTGTTTTTGATGTCTTCAGTACAAAAACTAATGGCCAGTCTACCGCTACATTTAAAACAACAGACACTATTGTTTATCAGTTGAGTGGCAATGCCGATATCATCACTTTCTATTCCGGAGCAATAGGTCAGCGATATGCGTTTAGGAACAGGACCACAGCAAATGGTACGCCTCAGCTTCAATTTAGTTCGCTGAGGGCTAATGGTACACAAACAAATTCTATACAGTTACTCATCTCTTCTGATTTTAAAGGTGTGGTAGCCAAATCGCAGACCATTACAGGTGTGATTACCAGGGATACAGCGGCAACTAATGCAAATATTGCGGCTGCAGGCTGGACAGATATTTCGGCCCGGGCAACATGGTCAGCAGGAGGAATAACAGCAACGGCATCTGGTATCATCAACCTGTCTGATTACGCCAAACAGGAAAAACCAGTGTTTATCGCTTTTAAGTACAATGCTGCTGCAGGTAGTATCCAGAATAAATGGACGATTACCAATTTTTCACTAAATAATCTTTTGGAAGACAACACCATTTATACACAGGCTAATTTTGCCGCTTCCAATCAGTCTATCACTAATTATGGTGTAAATACCCCGGGTTTAGGCTGGCTTAGCATACTCGATGAAAAAGTGAATGCAAACAAGTACGCCTGGGTGTATACTACCGGTGTTGGAACGGCTGGTTCGCTGGTCATTACAGGTGCTTCAACGGTGGCTACGGCAACGGCTTCTGCTGAAGCTTGGGCCATAGTTGGTCCGGTCGACCTGCGAAAAGTAACGCCTGATGCAGGGGTGGGAATCAAAGATATTACGGCTAAGGTAGCGAGTTATACTGCTGCAACTGTATACCCAGTAGGTAATTACAAGCCAACTTTTGTAGCGACTAATAACACCGTTGATGGAACTTCAGCTGTTGTAAAAGAAATCCCTTTAACAATCATCGCTCCCTAGCCCAATATTCATCATAATCTTTTTTTGAAATTTAAAAATATTACATCTATGAAAAAAAAATATTTTAATAACAGGCAATTGGCTTTTTTCCTTACCCTGTTGTTAATGGTTGCAGTTAGCGCCTCAGCATTTTTATCGCTGTCGCCAAAAGAAGAATTGATCAGGAAAGATTTTAGCGTAGCCGAAGAGCAGTATAAAACCTTACTTAAAACCTCTACCGATCTGACCAGTTTTCCGAGGACAACCAAAAAAGATGGAACGGTTAAAGGAACTGATGTTTGGGATTGGACAGGCGGCTTTTTTCCGGGCGGTTTATGGTATATTTATGAGTATACCAAAAAGCCGGAATGGAAAGCTGCTGCTACAAAATGGACCGAAGCATTAGCACAGGGACAATTTATAACCAAACACCATGATGTAGGTTTTGTAATGTATTGTTCTTACGGCAATGCCATGCGTTTAGAAAAAGATCCGCAAAAATTAGAAAAATACCGTAAGATCCTGATCCAGTCGGCCGAATCTGCACTTACACGTTTCGATCCTAAAGTTGGACTGATCAAATCCTGGCAAGCTAAAAAATCATGGGACAATAAAACCACCTGGCAATATCCGGTAATTATAGATAATATGATGAACCTGGAAATGTTGTGTTATGTTTCGAAAATTACAGGTAACCCTAAGTACAAAGATGTGGCCGTAAGCCATGCATTAAATACGATGAAAAACCACTTTCGTCCTGATTTTAGCACTTATCATGTGGTCGATTATGGTGTCGGAGGCAAGGTGCTGCATCAACAAACTAATCAGGGTTATTCAGATAATTCTACCTGGTCTAGAGGGCAGGGATGGGCCATATATGGCTTTACCATGATGTATAGGGAAACAAAGGATAAACGCTTTTTGCAGGCAGCAGAAAAAGCTGCCGATTTTTATCTGGGGCATCCTAACCTGCCAAAGGATAAGGTTCCGTACTGGGATTTTAATGTTGGCGAGAAAGGTTATACACCAGATTGGGATTATGCCTCACGGAAACTTTCATATATCCCACGTGATGCCTCAGCTGGTGCTTTGGTAAGTTCGGCCTTGTTAGAATTGAGCACATTTTCTGCACAGGGGAGCAGGTATTTTAAATCAGCAGAGCAGATGCTCGAATCGCTTTCAGGAAATGAGTATTTGGCAAAACCAGGTGCTAATTCGGGCTTTATCTTAAAACATAGTGTGGGTAGTTTTCCTCACAACTCCGAAATCGATGTTCCGCTTATTTATGCTGATTATTATTTTCTGGAGGCCTTGTTGAGGTACCAAAAACTGAAAGGACAATCACCCGCACTCAGCGAAACCGGAAAGGCAATCAACTCATCCAATAAATACCAGAAGTAGGTTAGTAGTTATAGTCACTTCATCACTTTAAAAGATAGCAGTCATTAAAAATGGCTGCTATCTTTTTTTTATTTAATAATTGCCAGATTGGTTAATGCCTGCTTTAAGGTTAAGTATACCGTAATCATTGGTGTAAACTCCTCCATTTGCGGCATTAAAATTAGCAACATTAAGGTTATTCCCCGCAAAACTAATGGTTCCATTCGTTACCAGGTTCCCTTCAATGCGGAAAGAATATTCAGTACCTGTGGTATTATCGCGGTAGTAACCTATTCCATGATAAATATCATTAACATTAGTGCCAATATTAATGGTATTGTTGAGTACAATAACATTGTTTAAATACGGATACGCGGGCGTATTTGCATATTCGTAAAGTAGAATCCCTGAGGTATTAAAAGTATTGCCAGAAATGGTTACCTGTTGTCCGTTTCTTGCTTTTACCGCACCACCATCGGCGTTTGGCGGCCACCCTGAAATCGTATTGCCGCTTATTGTTAAACCATTAAAGCTATGGGCATAGATGCCATGGTCGGTTTGTGCTAAATCGGTGTTTAAAGCGGGGTTTCTATTGGCTACATTGTTGATGATCAGGCTATTGCTTTCGCTGTTGTCGTTAATTGCAGTAACAAAATAACCCGTTGTGCCGCCATTGCCAAAGGTGCAATTTAAAATTTTACTGTTAGTGGTGCTTTTTAGCCAGATCCCTCTTCCACTATTATTCTCCCTTCGTGAAAAAGTACAGGTATTGATCAATGAAGAATCGGTATCACTGAATTGAAGGTAAGCATCCGAATAATAGCTTTCAGTGGTTCCAGCCTTTCTTCTTCCATAATCAAAAATGCAGTACTTAAAGGTTACTTTAGCCGCATTGGCTATTACGAACCTGTAATTCCAAAAAGTGATCCCCGAAAAAACACAGTTGCTTAGTTCTGTTCCATAACTTGCAGCGAGCAGGTCGGTAGTGGTTGCTGTAGCATCAAAAATAGGGTTGGTGGCCGTTTTTTTAGCCAATATCACACCGGTTTTCATTACCACTTTACCGGTAATAGCATAGGTGCCGGCTTCTACCCAAACTGTATCTCCGGCTATTGCAGCGGCAATTACCTGATTAATCTGTGCAAGGGTCATTCCGGTGTTAATGGTTAAATCGCTCACCGAACTTGTCTGACTTTCCATCATCGATACCTTTTTTGCATCGAAGGTTGTGGCCTGCTCCTCATTTTCTTTTTTGCAGGATAATAAGAGAAGGCTTAAAGCCAGGCATAGAAATTGGGTTTTTCTTTTCATTGTTTTTTGAGATTAGTATTTGGTTAAGTTTTAATTGGTTGCGTATGGATGGTACACAATGGTTGTGGCTGGCAACCAGGGTGATATACTAATTTCAATGAAAAGCCAAAAAGCATAGGGTCAGGAATCGGTTTAATGAGGGGGATAAATCATCACCATACGCGAAAGGGTAATGTGCTGGTGAAGATGCATGTGTGATGATAATTTGTCTGCATAGCACTTAAATTTGTAACAAGCTTGTTTTAATGCGCTAAATGGAGGAATGGGGTTTGAGTATAGTACAGCTATGGTTCATATTTTGGCTATATTGGAGCTATGAAAAATTTAGCCATGTTTCTGCTATTATCACTCTCTCTTCAGCCTTTATTTGCACAGCAAACGCAAAAGCCAATGCTTTACGGCAACAGTTGGATGGCCATTACCGGAAAGCCGATGGCCGCAACGGCAGGATCGATGATCTTTCAGCAGGGTGGGAATGCCGTTGATGCGGCATGTGCCATGCTGGCTGCCACTTGCACCATGTGGGATACCCTGAGCTGGGGAGGAGAAACACAGGCGCTGATCTATAACCCGAACACAAAAAAGGTGATCGCCATTAATGCCATGGGTGTTGCGCCAACAGGTGCAACTGTAGCCTTTTTTAAAGCGAAAGGTTATAACTTTCCACCGGAATATGGTCCTTTAGCCGCAACTACCCCAGGTACACCCGGCGGACTGATCTACATGCTCAGTAAATATGGCAGCATGAGCCTGGGGCAGGTGCTGGCACCTGCCATGCATATGGCTGCAGGTTATGCCATAGAAGCACAGGCGG
Organism: Sphingobacteriaceae bacterium GW460-11-11-14-LB5; assembly: GCA_002151545.1. NCBI lineage: Bacteria > Pseudomonadati > Bacteroidota > Sphingobacteriia > Sphingobacteriales > Sphingobacteriaceae > Sphingobacteriaceae bacterium GW460-11-11-14-LB5. The sequence continues at coordinate 1,691,866 of CP021237.1, forward strand.
CAAACAGTATGGAGCGTGATAAAGAACTAATTAAAACCTGGCCTTACAGTAAAAAAGTGCTGTTGCCACATTTGGGCGAAAAACGTGAAGCCCCGGAAGCAGGAGAGGTTTTTATTCAAAAAGAATTGTTGGCCACGCTAACCAAAATGGTTGAAGCAGAGCAGGCTGCGCTGAAGAAAGGTCGCTCGCGACAAGAGGCTTTAATGGCTGCTTATGATCGTTTTTATAAAGGAGATATTGCACAGGAGTTTGTTCGTGGAAGTAAAGAACAAGGTGGCTTAATCACCATGGATGACCTAGCTAAATGGAAACCGGTTGAAGAAGAAGCACTAAGTACCGATTATAAAGGCATTAAAGTATATAAATTAAAACAGTGGACACAGGGACCGGTTTTACTTCAGGCTTTGAATATATTAGAGAATTTCGACCTAAAAGCAATGGGTTACAATAGCTCAAAATATATCCATACGGTTTATCAGGCCATGAACCTGTCTTTCGCTGACCGTGATTTTTATTATGGCGATCCAAACCAAAATCCTGCTGAGCCGATAAAAGGCCTGTTGAGTAAAGATTATGCAAAACAACGGGCATCGCTTATTCAGACTGATAAAAATGATGCAAGCATTGGCCCTGGCGATCCTTACCCATATGAGGGCAGGAAAAACCCGTACTTAAATCTGTTAAAAAGCAGAGGTTTTAATCCCGATACAGCTAAACGGAACTTTGCACCGAAACACGACCTGGGTAACCATACACCAAAAGAAATTTATGAAGACCGTTTATGGCGGGGAACAACATCGATAGAAGCTGCCGATAAAGCGGGTTGGGTGGTATCGGTTACGCCAAGCGGAGGCTGGCTTCCGGCCTGTATTGCTGGTAATACAGGTATTGGGATGAGTCAGCGCATGCAAAGTTTTGTGCTCGATTCTGCCTTAAATCCCTTTAATGTTGTTGCACCGGGCAAACGGCCAAGGGTAACCTTGTCGCCCTCATTGTTTATCAAAGACGGCAAACCTTTTGTATCGGCAGCAGTGCAGGGCGGAGATACCCAGGACCAGAATTTGCTGCAGTTCTTTTTAAACATGGCTGAGTTTGGGATGAATGTTCAAAGGGCAACCGAAGCGGCTAATTTCAACACCAATCAGCTTTGGCTTTCACTTGGTGGGACTAAAACGAGTGATAGGGAACCAAAGCCCGGTCAGATCTTGTTAAATACCAATACTAAAGAGGAGGTACGTAGTGAACTGAAAAAAATGGGTTATACGCTCAGTTTTTCAGAGCGCACCAGCGGGCCTATTAATGCCATTTATTTTGACTGGAAGCACAATAGTTTGCAAGGCGGATCGAGTAACCATGGCGAAGATTATGGTATTGCATGGTAGGGGATTAATTTAATAAATGATCTGTATCTCCCGCTTTCATTAAGCGCTAAAAATAACACTTTGGTCTTCGGCTCTTTTTGGTTTCGATGTAATAACCGACTGAGATTTCGTGCGATCCGTAATCATAATTGCTCAGTTTGTTGAGGCTGTAATCATAGCCATAGCCAATGCGTAAATTAGATCTGATGAATAATTCGCTGATGAAACCAACGGCGGCTCTGCTGGTTAATCCGCGCTGCAGGTTCTCTTTCGGGTAAATTTTTACCGAAGTGCGATAAACTGCCCCTAACCAGAAACGCTCTTTTACCAGTAGAAAGGCATTTAAATCTAACGAAGTTGGTCCGTGTAAATCGTCTTTAATTAAAAAGGTTGGTTTAAAAACAAAATCATCATTTACCGGTAAGGCCACTCCTGCACTGAGGTAAAAATGCGGTTGAATTTTTACGTTAAGTGAATTATAATCGCCAAATACCGATAAGGGTTTTGATAAGAGGTTATTTGCCGAAAAGCCAATAAAAAACTTCTCATTTGAATAATGGATGCCAGCGCGTATGTCAGGCATGGTCTGGCTTATTGATCCCGTAGGGATGCGGTTATCGCCCATTTCAATAGGATCTAACATACTGCCATTTAGAGAGGCTTGTATTACGCCTACGCCTAAACCGAAAGCAAGGATGTTGGTTTCAGTACGATCGAGTTTTATCCGGTAAGCAAAGTTTGCCGATGCATTCAACGTATTTTGTGCCCCTATTTTATCTTTGGTTACAATCATCCCAATGCCAAGGCTTTCATCATTTACAGCTTCATCAGCCGATATAGAAAGCGTTTGTGGTGCACCCCGAACACCAGTCCATTGTGCTCTGGCAAAAGCCTGGAGGTAAAGCTCTTCCTTGTAGCCCGTGTAGGCAGGATTGATGTACATGCCATTAAAAACATATTGCCCAAACTGGGCATCTTGCTGCGCAAAAACCTTAACAGCTGATATCGTAATGATCAAAACAAAAAATATCCTTTTCAAAATGTTCATGTCTGTATTTCGTTTTATTTACCTGATTACGGTTACATAACCTTTGTAATCTTGCCAGGTGGCTGTTCCATTTCTAACCTTAACCACGTAGAAGTAGGTTCCGTCTGTTAGCCCCGGAGCAGTCCAGTCGTTCTGGTAGTGATTGGATTGATAAACCGTACTTCCCCAGCGATTGATGATCGTTACTTCGTTCGATTCAAAAGATTCCAGGTGTTCAATATAAAAAGTGTCGTTCTTGCCGTCCCCATTGGGCGTGAAAACATTTGGTATTCTTAAGCCTGAAATCTCTTTATTATCGGTTGATGTATTGTTAGCCAGATTAGGATCAAATTCTGTTGCCGTTACAGTGGCGGTATTACTCACCATTCCTGATTGTTTAGATTTTACCCTGATGATCAGTTCGGCAAACTTACCATTGGCGAGTAACGGAATGTTCCAGTTGATGGTTCGGTTTAGCTGATCGTATGTGGCTACTCCATCTGTGGGCTGGGCCAGGTTTTCTAAAGAAAGGTTATCCGGAAGTGCATCTTTTATCACCAGCTGGGTGGCATCATCTGTACCATTATTTCTAACATTCAGGTAATACTCAAAAACCTGATCGCTCACGACAATCTTTGATTCTGATCGCTTTGTTATGGCTACATCTGCAATAAGCTGTGGCAATACCATCACTTCTATTTCATCTGAGATATCGGAGGTACAACCAAATTTATTTACCGTAGCAACTTTATAAATACCAGCGGTTGCCGTAATAAGTGTTGCTTTATTCTGGCCGTTCACTAACACATCATCCTTGTACCATATATACGAAGCTGCCCCAACCGAATTTGCGCGCAAAACCACTGACGACCCTTGCCTGATCGTAATGCTTTGCCGCCCTTTGGGAGCAATCTGGCTTATCGCTGTTTGAATAAAAAACAACATCAAAGCCAATGACAGAAAGGAGGATATCCTTAGCTTCATTGAAACAATAATCTTCAGAAAACGAACGAAACTTTAGCCTAGAAAGTAACTGCTGTTGCTGTACCGGTGATGGTTCCTGGCGTAATGGTTGGTTTTACAGGTTTAGCCGTTACCGTAACATCATGATCGGCCATCTGTGCACAATATTTATTGCCATTGATTACATAACCTACTTTTAAGCGATGCGTTTTTGTTCCAACTGTCGCCGGCGCCGATGGTGTATAATCTTTTGTTGTAGCACCTGATATAGCCGTTTCTACCCCGCCGGTTACGGTATACCATTGATAGGCCAGTGAGGTAATCGTTGGATCTTCAGGATTGGTCACTGCACCAACCTGGGCTAATGGACTTTCAAGACAGAAATTAGCTGGCGTAAAATCAACCACTAAAGGTTTAAGCACATACACCGGAATTTCCTGTAATTCTGACTCGCAAGATCCTGGTGTGGTTGATTTAGAACTTAAATAATAATAACCTGTGTTTAAATCGGCTGCCGCAATTTTATTTCCCGAAACTAAAGTAATACCGGTACTGGGTGTGGTGGTTTGCGTTGCGCTGTATTTAACAATCCAGTTTTCTCCGGATGGTGCAGCAGGTAAAGTAAGGTCAGACCCTTTGCAAAATAAACTTACGCCACTTGTGGTGGGTAATACCTGGGCCGATACTGTTGAAAATGTGCAGATTAACAGAAAGGTAATCGCTAAAATTGTTTTTGTAATTGAATTGTTCATGGGGACGATTTTTTTTGTTTGTTTAATTAATATTGTGATGAAGTGGGCACCAATACATGTGGTGCTGATGGTTTTGGATTTATTTTAATGTTAAAATTAATTTGCGTACTGCAACCCGCCGGATTTTTAATGGTCAATATGCCAGAATGAATCCCTAATGCTGCATTTGCAGGGATGCTAATCGGAATGTTTCCTGCGGGCAAAGGCTGGTTGTTAACCGGATCAAAACCTGCCGTATTCCAGCTAATGTTATAGGTTGTGGGGTTGTTTAATGCATTGGTGTAACTGAGCGATGAAGTGGTAAAACCCTGGCATATTTCAGGATCATTGCCTAAGGTTAAGTTGGGTAGTGCACTTACGGTGACGATAAAATCGGTTGTTTTCTCCACACAGCCTTTTGCGGTAGCCGTTATGGTGGCTGTCCCTGTAAATGTATTATCCCAGGTTACTTTTCCACTGTTTGCATCTATAATACCTGCCGCTAAAGGCAATATGGAATAAACGATGCTTGTGGCATTTGTTGCCGTTGCAACATAAGTATCAGTTCCGCTACCCGTACAACGTTTATCCGTTAATCCATTATTAAAAACCGGACTGCTTACATTTCCGTTTACGGTTATCTTTCCCGTTGTAGTGAATGGAGTTCCTGTAGTGTTGGAAACCGTATAAGTCATTGCCGGACCTGCTGTAGTTGGCGTGCCTGAAATGGTAAGTTTTCTAGTAGATGAATTATAGCTCGACGTTATTCCGGTTGGTAAACCTGTAACTTGAATACCGTTTGAGCCTGATGGAATATTGATGATGATATCGTCTATGGCTGTACCCACACAAACTTCTCTATCTTTAGAACCAGTTATGGTACTCACCGAGCTCTGATCGTTATTGGTTACCTGATCGGGTTGCGAGCCAGTAATCGTTGCTGTATTAATATTAGTTCCTGTTGTTACAACTTTTGCGGTGATGCTTAAGGAAATACTGGCATTACTGGCCAAATCGCCAATGGTCCATATACCTGAAATAGGATCGTAACTCGTGCCTGATGGCGCTACGCTAGATACATAAGTGAAACCACTGGGAAGCAGGTCGTTAACCGATACTCCAACCGCATTACCATTACCTAAATTTTCGGCCTTAAGCGTAAATACGACATTGCTGTTCAATTCCGGATAAGCTACATCAACCGTTTTAGTAATAGAGCGGTCGATATTACAAAGGGAAACCTTTAAGGGTAGAGAAGGTGCACTCAGTCCGCAATCTAAACTATAACTAACCGAATAATTACCCGAAGCACTAGCTACATAAGTATTGGAGTTTGCTCCATTTATCGGGCTTTCGTTAAGGTACCACTGATAATTGGAAGCATTGGGATTTGCTATAAGAGTTGCTGATGCGCAATTGGTTTGAGATACCAGTGGTTGATCGCCCTTTTCAGGGAAACGGGAAATAAAGTTCGACATCGAGAATCCATCACCTTGTTGCACCATCGAAACCGTGAGCCGCTCTGCACTGGTAATGGTGATTGCCTTTGGTGAGCCAATATCCGCTTTTGTAAAACTGATTAAATATAAGCCCGAAGTTCCCAGTGTTTTACGGTTTCCTATACCTGCTATACTTTCAATATCAGTATTGGTATAATTGGTTGTACCAAACTGGGTTGTGAGGTAGATTTTGGCCGTGCTTTTTGTAATGATGTAACCAAAATAAGATAAATCACTATTGTTATAATCGGTAAACTTATTGGTTTCAACTTTTTTAGATCCCGAACAGCTGGATATTGGTACCAAAGTAGCAACATCTACCTCGCAACCACCGCCGCCAGAAATACCAGCTGTACCTGAAAATACACCCACATTTTTAGTGGCTTCAATTCTTGAAGATGAATACCTCCCTGTATTTATGCCCGGCGGATTTGCCGCGCTATAGGTTCCGGAAACAAAACCATGCTCGAATGTTTTAAAATCGCCAGCTTGTGCCAGTGTAAAGTTAGTGGTAGTTTTCTGAGTACCGTTAAGGTCAAAACTGGTAACCGTAACCACGGTGTTAGCCTCTGTTGCAATCACTGTTGTTTGCTCGGCAGTTGAATTACCCTCGCCTCTAACCACTACATACTCCCGGCCTAGTGATGCTATTGGTGGAATTGGATTGTATGCACCATCTCCACAGCCTCCGGGAGCATCCAGATCTGCAGCGGTATTCATTACAGCAGCCCCTGAAGATTCTACCAAAGTTCCCATAGGCGCAGTAAATAAATAACTCTGTCCGGCATTTAATGTTGCCTTTGCTACACCAGCTATTTTAACAATCGTGTTATTTTCGGTAGCCATAATGCTATAGATCGGTGGATGTGTACTGGCAAGATTACCATTCCTATAGTAACCTACGCGGAAAGAGGTTCCGATTGCGGCATCACCAAAGCTGAAAAGAGAGGCATTACCCTTAATATCCGTATCCGTACCATTAGTTCCTAAATCATCTGATGCTACATTTCTTAAATTCACTGAAATAGATCCGGTAGCTTCTACTATTAATCCGGCTCCGGTTAGTACAGTGTTTAGCTGATGCGCAGGTACATCTTTAGGTAGTCCGGTAAAGCGATAAACAAAAGGCGTTCCCTGCACACAGGTAAAAGTGGTAACAACAGTACCGTCGCTTTTATATATTGTTCCGGTAACGGTTCCGATATCTGATGTAATCACAATTTCATTGGCCTTACTCCAATATTGCCAGGGGGCAGGCGCAATATAATGTTTAGTGTAACTAATTGCAGGTAAGTTTTTTATGGTTCTGGCACTAGCTTTTGAAGGAGAAGGGATTGGTAAATTGCTAAAGCCCGCGTTGGTTACGCTTTTAATTTCATGGCGCGCAAATGCAATATTTGCTGAGCATAGCAATATTAATCCCAGTAACCCGTTAAATAAAAACAGCAGAAAAGCCTTAATCATAAATAACCTGTTGTTAAACCCATATGTTGCTTAACATGGACCTAATCATTCATTAAAGGCTGATGGCGTTTTAATAAATTTTAGCATAATAAATCACTTGCCTATGTAGGTTAGGTTTGATTTATCGTGTAGTTCGAATGTGTCAGTTTGTTGGGTTCTTTGGTCGAAAGTAATTAAAAAAATGCACTAAAAATTACCCTCAATATTAATTTTTAATGCACTTTAAAGCTGTTTAAAGGCATTTTTTGCATAAAAATTAGCACCTGTATTTCTACTGATACACCTTTAATTAAAAACCGATTATCTTCTTTTAGATTATTAGAATTTGATTGATGGGTAACTGATTTGTAGTCAATTAATTATGATGCTGTAGCAAGTCTAAAACTACAGCGGAAAGCGTTTGTATGAGAAAAAATGATTTTTTTTATAAAAACTGGAAAATTAAAAGAAAATATGAGCTCATTTTTCGAGCCCAGATTGTTAATTTTCATTTCGAATAAACCAAAGGTTTATAATGATCTTGCGTTGGTAGTTGATCAGTTTTGTTTAGTTCACGCTAAAAAGTCAAACCGAAATTTCTTGACGTAACAAGGTATAATTCACCCCAGTTTAATTGAAGATTAATTTTAGTTGGTGTTGTCCGGCTCAGGCGTATTGGGCGTTTCATCTAAGGCTTCTATTCCGCAAGCTGCCCAGATAAATTTAAAAATATTTAGGAATTCACATTGGATATCCCTGTCAGATTGTATTTCGTTTTCCATGTTGTGCCGCTTTAATCTTTATCGAAACAAAGAAAGGCTGGTTTTGTGTTAACGAAGGTAATCCTTTAATGTAAGTTTACTGTTGTCTAAATGTTAAGGATCATGTTTTTAACCATTAACCGTTTCGGTGTAATATTGATTTAACTGGCTGACCTTATTCCGGAAAATCTGCCGGAACCATTGCTGGTAATGCGCACTAGCAATGCTTTCTGAATGTCCTTTGCTCAAAATGCCGGCAATCGTATCGGCCGCAAAAATGCCCGACATTGCAGACATCAATATTCCCTGACCAGATGAAGGATCTAATAGTCCTGCTGCATCGCCACATAAGAAAGTGCGATTGCTATAAACCTGATCGTATAATCTCCAGCGCATGCTATGCACTTGAATTGGAGAAACCAGCAGGGCATTCGATAAAACTGCCGGAACCTCGTAGACTTTGTTTTTAGTAGATGATACCTGTGTCCAGGTGCAATAATGATTAATTTCTGGTGCCAGCCATAGCCAGTTCTGCCTATCTTTCTGGAAAGATGTTTTTAAGCTGGCCATCAGCTTGCTATCGCTTATCCGGCTAAGTCCGCTCCAGCAAATAATTGGATTGGAAAAGTTGGTTTTACTGATTTTAAATAACTTGCCTGCCAGCTGCTCTTTACCGCTGCCATCGATCATAAATCTCGATCTGATCTGGCTTCCATTTGACATGCTTACCTCGATATAATCTTTTTCCCTTCTGATGGTTCTGATCTTTTCATCAGTTATGGTAGCTAATCCATAAGAAAGCGCAACCGCAAAAAGGCTTTTTACAAATCCAGGTTTATCGATATGAGTTCCGGTCCAGGCGCCATTTTCATCCCGCCCCAATTCCTGAAAAGATTCACCGTCATAAATCCGGGTATAACTACCTCTGGCATTTAAAGTAATTGCTTCATGGGCAGAAAGCATGTTCATAATCGTGTCCAGGCCAGGATGAACACTCTCAGCAGGTGTAGACTGAAAAGGATAATCCAGCCTGGTGATATCTTTGGTTATCATCACACAGGTCAAGTCCTGTTGCAAACAGCGTATGGCCGCAGAAATACCTGCGGTGCCTCCACCAATAATAATAACATCGTAACATTTTTCAGGCATACTTCCAATTGAGTTGAGGCTGGCCACCAAGATCTTTAGGGAGGAGTTTACACCAGGCTAAGCGATTTTGGGTAACCTGACAAATAACCAGGTAGTCAAAACCCATTCTTCTGCGTTTGCTATCAGGTGCTACCCAATGGTAAGTTTGCGGATCATCCTGTTTATCATATTGCGGTTGAGCGAACAAATAAAGATACCCGCTGCCTTGAATGCCGTCTTTTGCCTGTGTTGACCATTGTTTCGACAGGCCAATCAGATTGTCAGGTATGCCAATTCCAAGCGCGCCCGTGCCCCAATCGGATACTTTTTCAGCACTAATTAGCCAGTGTTTTGAAAATCGAAAGGTATTGCCCTCCACAGCGGTTTTACATTTTCTAAGGCATTCTATACGGGCCATCAATTCCTGGCAATCCATATTTCTGATTAAGGACATGTTGAATCCAACGGCAGGATTTAGCAGGTTTTCTACATAGTCAGCTCGCCCGATATCGGTAAAATTGATCTGGAAACTACCCTTAGTATATTCTAAAAAAGGACCTTGTTCTCCATCCCAGCCATAACATTCCTTAAGCTTCGTTCTGGGGTCAAAAAGCCCGGGATGCCCTTGATGGATGCCGATTTCCTCATCAAGTAACGGAATAGCTGTAGGCGGAACGGTTGTATCGGTTAAATGAAGTCCTTTTTTTTGTGGGGTAGGCAATGCCGATAAGGAACCTTGAAATGTTCTCGCCGCATCGGGCGAAGCCACAGGCCACATGCCATTGGCTGCCGCACAAAGTTTCATATCCTCTGGAAAGGGCGAACCCAATCCAAATGTGGCGAGAAAGGGATGATTTTTGTCATTATCCGGAGAAGAATAGGACGCTTCCCAGCCTGGGGCAAATACAAAAGCTGCGGTATCGGGCAGAAAACTGGTGGCCATATAATCACGTAACTCAGGTGATTGATATTTCGCATCACCCTCATAGTTGGCATTACAGGTTTTTCCCGCACTAGATACGATGGCCAGCATGGTATGTTGAAGCTGATAGGCATTAAGGTTTTCCTGAGCCGAAAATGCAGGCTTGCTTTGGTTAACAGGATCTACAATGGATGGGTTTGGCTGAAGACGGCAATAACTCAAATTTTCAATTCCACCTTCTAAAAAGCTGGTGTCAGTTTGATCATATTTAGTCAGGTCGTAACTATCGGCAAAAGGGAAGAAATCTGGTGCAGCAACAAGCGAATATGCCGGCAGGATTTTATCGTCGAGGTTTACCGCCGGGCTTCCCTTTATCTTACAGGAAATACTGCCTTCACAAATATTGTCTTCAAATAAGGCGGTTTTATAATTGCCATTTTTAATTTCAGATTCAAAATTACTGGTACCTGCGCCCATATTTTTATATTGCCGGGAATCTGCCGAGACTTTATTCCTGATGTTTAAAAACATGGGAACATTTCTGGGCGCATTAAACCGGGTGGCTTTTAAACTCGGATAAATTCCCTCCGTGAGGATGTAGTCAAGGATGTTTAAATTTTTATTTTCCAAAAGTTTAAGCGATGTATATCTTCTGTCAGACCTTAATCCTGTACCTTGCTTCGGTTTTACATTAATGCTTACAATTAATCCATCTTGTTTGGCAACTGATAATAATTTGGAAGGAAAAGAACTTACCAGCAAAGAAGAACCCTGCTTTTCAAGATCAACCAACTGGTTGTTGCTTGCAGGTTGTAAAGTTCCATCACTGCTCGATCTGCTTTTGCGAACAAATGGGGCTTCATTGGTTCGGTAAGCAGCAGACATGTCTACCTGTTTGCTAACAGCCAGTTTTCGTAGTTTTTCGTTCAGGTGTGTCTCGTAAAAAACAAGTTCCCCGCCGTTAATTAATAGGTCTGAGTTAAATACCTTACGAATGGGCTGTAAGAAGCTGCGTTGCCGGAATAATTTATAATCATCAGATTCTTCGCTGTAAAGTTTGACTGCCCTGCAAGGAACAACCTTTGCAATGAAAAGCCCAAATCTTGATGGTGTTACTGCTATTGCTTTCTGATCGATGCCGTCAGATGGGGCATTAATAAAACAACGTTTTTCGGCATCATAGTTTTTGCCATATTCGCCGATTCTCGAAATACCCGTTCTCGAAAAAACCAAATCGGCATAGGGTGCTTTATCGGGTGTTTTATACGCCGGACGGTATTCGTAGGCAAACATGGCCAGCACATAACCTGTCGGTAATTGGTTTAACGGGTATTTAAAGGTCTGTAACGAATAAATATAATCTTCCAGCTGATCAATTTGCTGGAGTGAGGGATATTGTGCAGGAGTAAATGGGACACCATCCAAAGTTGGACGTACCCGTGGACTGGCCAGTGCATGGTATAACAAACTCATCGAAGGGCGGCCAGCTTCAATCAAACACATCCCTGCAAAATCTTCAAATCCTGTTGGAGTACCGATGGGCTGGAAGGGCTGTGTCAATTTATGGGCAAGTTCAGTATCCAATTCATCGAGTTCAATGCCTGTGATATTTTTAAGATAGGCAATCCATTGATTGTTTTTCAACCATGCTAATAGTGAGATAAAATTTGCATGCACCACTGCAGGAGAGGTAGAGGATGTTAAAAATTCAAAAATATCATCCTCCTTCTTCGCCTGAGAGCTGGTTGCCAAAACTGCTGAAGGAACTGCGCCAGCGAGCGTCAAGCCAATTCCTAAGTCCTGAATAAATTTTCTGCGTTTCATTTAGTTGTTGGTTTAAGCGCGTTAGAGTTTAAATTTTAATGATGCCTGTGACTGAAAGTTGATCAGCATGATAACGAATAACAACGGTCTGTTCCGGTTTGTCTCCTGCATTATTCTAAGTTATCGTCAGGCATAACAGTAGTATGTATTGGTTAGGCCAATTTAACCAATGTGGTGCAGAATGCAAATACCCAATAGCCGGTATTTACGGTATTTTTTCGATACGGTACAAATGGATTTATACCCAGTAGCGGGTATTGGAATCTATCAGCTGTTCCGTTATATTTACGTATTCGATAACTGTTCACTTTTAATGTAGAAGCGTCACGTTATCTGCCGTTTAAGTGCTGTTTTCTTTTGAATTAATGTTACCAGTATATCCCCAAGCGGATTTTGTGCAGTGCCTTAGGGCGTATTTCATCTAAAACCTTTCAGCTCATGAATATCTCCATTGCAGATTTACATTGCCATCCTTCGATGAAACCTTACGGACGTAGCTTTCCCGATAGGATACCTGGTGCAGACCCTTTGGTAAAAGACTGCATATATTACTATGGTAATCCGCCCTTTGTTAAAAAGATTCTCAATAAAATTTTAGGTATCACCAGCTTTCCCCAGGCAGGTATTCAGGCACTTGAACAAGGAGGCGTCGGACTTGTTTTCTGTTCACTTTATCCTTTCGAAAAAGGATTTGTGCGGAAAAATGCCTTACCTGGTGATTTGGTTACAGATAGTGTAAATCTGGTTACTGGCATTGGAAAAGAACGCATACATTATATCCAGGATCAAAACAATGGGTATTTTACCGACCTCGAAAATGAATATGCTTTTTTAAAGGCTTTAGATGGAAGGGTATTCACCTTTGGATCGAAGAAACTTAGGTATGTATTATTAATTGATTTCCAGCATATCGCCCAGAGCACCGATGATGAGGTGTATACCGTGTACATTGGATTATCTTTTGAAGGGATGCATGCGCTTTACAATCGATTTGAGGATGTGGGAAGCGATGATCCTTTGGTAAAACAAAGTTTAATGGATAACCTGGCTAAGGTAAAAGCATGGCCACACTGCCCTTTGTTTGTTACTTTTGCCCATCATTTTTATAATGGTTTATGCGGGCATGCAGCTAGTTTAACCGATTTTTCTGTGAAACTGATCACCAATCAAAGTGTGATGCTTGGAACAGGTCTCAATGCATTGGGCAAGGATATGATCAGGGCTTTGTTGGCTAAAACAAACGGTAAGCGAATCCTGATCGACATTAAACATATGAGCGTTGCGGCCAGAAAAGAATATTTCGAACTTTTAGACGAGGAATATAAAAATGAGCACATCCCCATAATCGTTAGCCATGGTGCAATATGTGGCGACGAATATGCTTACAATTGGTTTTTAAGTGCAGATATCAACTTTTCTGATCGCGAAATTGTACGTATCGGGCAAAGTGAAGGGCTGTTCGGGATACAGTTAGATGAACGGCGTATTGCCAGTAGTCATGAAATTGCTCTCTTTAGAAAGCACCTTGGGACAGAGGCCATCTTGCTCCATGCGGCACTATTTGTGTGGCGGCAGATCCGTTATATGGCGGTGCTGCTTGATATCAATAGACTTCCGGCCTGGGATATCCAATGTTTGGGGAGCGATAATGATGGTATTGTTAATCCTATTGATGGGATATGGACTTCTGCTGACTTTGGATTGCTCAAAGACAGACTTCTTGTTCATGCAAATGCCTTTGTTGAAAATCCAGATTACAGCATGTCGATGCCAGGCAACCTCATATCAGGAGCGGAAATTGTAGAGAAGTTTATGAGCAGGAATATGCTCAGCTTTATGGAGAAAAATTTCAGGTAATCACACATTAACCTAAAGAAAATGATATGAACAACGATCTTGAAACCATGGACCCTAAGATAAAAAAAGAGCTTATCGGTAAACTGCTCAATAACAAAATTTCGGTTAGCGAACTCATTAAACTGCGGCCTGAAATTAATGAGTTTGATCTCTCTGAAATTATTCAACACATCTACGACCTTAATCTGGAGCAGGTACGGAAAATAGCGGCACTGGAACCCGTTATGGCTAAAGTAGATGCATTGAAAAACAGTCAGCGTAATACCCGTTTTATCAAAAAGGTAAAAAATAACTTTCGTAAACATACGGCCAAACATAATGGACTTAAAAACAGGGTGGTGGTAGTAGAGGGCGATTCTTGGTTTAATTACCCCATTCTTTTGAGCGATGTGATCGACTGGGTTTCTATGGAAGAGAATATGGCGGTTTATAGCCTGGCCTCAGGAGGCGACTGGCTGATGAATATGGTAAGTGCCAAAAAATATGTCGAACAGCTTTCTACGCTGCAACCGGATGTATTTATCATTAGTGGGGGAGGAAACGACCTGGTTGGAAACCGAAGGATAGCAGCCATGGTTACCCATAAAGGAGACTCTAATGAATTTGAAAATAGTGAATTCGCTAAATATCTGTATCAGAACGCGGCTAAGGCGCCCGATAATCCAGCAGATTTTAAGCGGGGCACCCAGTTCATATCTAAAGATTTTTATGCTTTGCTGGCTTTTTTTCAGCTTCAGTATTACTTTATTATAAATGGAATTCTCACCGGAGGTAAAGGAAAAGGTGAAAACGGGAAATTCCCGGGCATACAGATTATTACACAAGGTTACGATTACGCCATTCCCAGTGATAAAAAGATAGCCGGATATAATCCACTCAAATGGTACCGGTTGTTTGCACGAACTTTTCTCGGCCATGGCGGATGGCTAAAAACACCCTTACAACTCAGGGGAATTTACAATCCGGAAGATCAGCGAAAGATTGTTTATGCTATGATTTATCTCTTTAACGAAATGATGATCGATATCGGTCGCGTTTTTAGCGAAATGTTAGGGGAGAATCGGGTATTCCATATCGATTCAAGAGGGTCAGTTGGTCAAAACGGTTGGACAGATGAATTGCATCCATTACCTGCTCACTTTAAAAAAACAGCAGCAGCCTTTATCCATTGTATAAATTATCCGAATAAAAGCGGAAGTGCAGTTATCGAAGTGGTAAAACAGGAAGGAGGCCAGCGATGAAAAAGATATTGATTTTAGGATTGATCATCGTTTGTGCTGTGATGTCCTTTCAGGGAAACATCCTTCAGCGCTTTAGTGGGAAAGGAATTGTCAGCTTAGAGCTTGCCAATAAAGGTACAGGAGTAGAAATTATTGGGCTTTGGAGCGATACGCTTTATGGCGACCAGACACTTTTAAACCTGGCTCAAAAGAATACACACCTAGATTTTCTGTTTATTTTGGTATATGTGCTGCTGATCATGACTTTATCCAATGCGCAGATGCAAAGAGAAAAAACAAGCTGGCTAAATGAATTGCTGCGGCTTAATTTATTCCTGGCATTTTTGATTGGCGCACTTGATGTTATTGAGAACATCAGGTTACTCCACAGTTTTCATCACCCGGGAAATCTGGATGAATTTTGGCGAACAGATTTTATCGCATGGCCTAAATTTGTGATGGCTGGCTGGGTAATTCTGGTCTATCTTTTCTCCGTAATTAAGGGCTACTGGCGTAAGTGATTTTGGTTGTTGTGGATCATTAAGAAATTAAGATTATTGATGTAATTCTGGTCTAATGTTAAATAGCCCTGATCGCTTAGCAGCCCTGTGCTCCAGTAATCCATCGGGTCCGCTATCATTGACAGACCCTAATAGAATGATCGTCATTCCCGCGCAGGCGGGAATCTTATAGTTTATTAGATTACGATTCCTTAAAAATGTATTAATTCAATTCATTAAAATTCACTGTCATTCGTATTCATTTTTATATAAAGATGATGTTTGTAGGTTAACTTATGTAAGCTTATCGTCAATAAATCCAATTTATTCTTCATTCTGAAAATTACTCAAAAATGGTTTGGGACGGAGCCATTGTATTAAAAATCGTAATTTCTCTATCTAAATCTTTCTGTTAATTAACAATCCGTTCAAAAAAGTAGGTTTAATGTGCTGGTTGTATCAATAAATCATCTTTTGCTTGATTTAAACACAATTTCGCTCATCCAAACCTGAAGTTCAACTTCATTATAACTTCATAAATCTGTATTTATTTCGCTTTCGAATTAAATCATTGCGTAACCATAATTTATTGAAGTCAATTGGGTATCTGCACATCGGTTGTAGGCTACTTTTCATCATAAATTGGTTGCCAAGGGAAACTAATTAGAAAAAAAATAAATCAGATTAAAACCATTCAACAAAAAAAGATGAAAAGAGTTGTCATGTGCTTAGGCTTATGTACTTTGCTTTACGTAACGGGTTGTACTTCGAAGAAAGAAGAAAAAGAAGAAGTAGCTACTTATGCGGTAACCACGCCGTTAAAAATGGATACTTCGTTTACCAAAGAATATGTTTCGCAGATTAAATCTGTTCGGAATATCGAAGTTAGGGCCCAGGAAAAGGGTTATCTCCAAAATATTTATGTAGATGAAGGTCAGCATGTAAAAGCAGGCCAGCTGTTGTTTAAGATTATGCCTAAAGCAGCACAATCTGAGCTGTTAAAAGCACAGGCAGAAACAAAATCGGCAGAAATTGAATTAGAAAACACGAAACTATTGTCTGATAAAAACATCGTTTCTAAAAATGAACTGGCTATGGCTAAAGCCAAGCTGCAATCGGCAAATGCCGAAACTTCATTGGCCAAATTTCATTTATCCAATACCGAAATCAGGGCGCCTTTTGAGGGTACCATCGATCGTATTCCTTTAAAACTGGGTAGTTTGGTTGATGAAGGTGCATTATTGACCAGCCTCTCAGATAACAGTCAGGTTTTTGCCTATTTTAATGTTTCAGAGCCAGAATACCTGAACTACCAAAGTACAGCAAAAGCAAAGGGGCAGCAGGAAGTTAGCCTGTTATTGGCGAATAATGAGTTGTTGAAATCGAAAGGAAAAGTTGAAGTAATTGAAAGCGAATTTGATAACGAAACAGGAAACATCGCTTTCAGGGCCAGGTTTAACAATTCTGATAACCTATTGAGAAACGGTGAAACGGGCAAGATCCAAATGGTAGTGCCTTTAAAAAATGCCTTGGTAATTCCGCAAAAGGCTACTTATGATATTCAGGATAAAACTTATGTTTTTGTGATTGATAAAAACAATAAAGTACATTCCAGAGCAATCACCATCGCAGGCGATCTTCCTGATTTATACATTGTAGGTGATGGCATCACAACCGGCGACAAAATATTGCTTGAAGGTGTGCAGAAAGTTAAAGATGATGATAAAATCGCTTTCAAATTTCAGCAGCCTCAGGAAGTGATGAAACAATTAAGATTGAAAACAGAATAATCCAGCACCCTCCATACTTATTTTATGTTTAGTAAATTCATACAAAGGCCCGTCCTTTCTATTGTCATATCGCTTATCATTGTGTTTCTTGGGGTGTTGGCCATCAGCTACCTGCCTGTTACACAATTCCCTTCTATTTCGCCGCCTAAAGTTAATATTACGGCAGAGTACCCAGGGGCAAATAACGAATTGTTGATCAAATCGGTGGTTATTCCACTCGAACGTGCACTCAACGGTGTACCGGGCATGAAATATATCGCTTCTGATGCCGGTAACGACGGTGAAGCCTCTATTCAGGTGGTATTTAACTTAGGTACTGATCCGAATCAGGCCTCGCTCAATGTGCAGAACCGTGTAGCGGCTGTTACCAACAAACTTCCTCCTTTAGTGGTTCGTGAGGGGGTAAAAATCACCCGCGAGGAGTCTAACATGTTAATGTACATCAATTTGTACAGTAAAGACCCTAAAATGAACCAGAATTTCCTGTATAATTATGCCGATATCAACTTGCTTTCTGAGTTGAAAAGGGTTGATGGTGTAGGTTTTGCCGATATTTTGGGTGATAGGGATTACGCCATGCGGATCTGGCTTAAACCAGATCGTATGCAGGCCTATAAAATCTCTGTGGATGAAGTGATGAAAGCACTGGATGAGCAAAGTTTAGAAGCTTCTCCGGGTAAAACCGGCGAGAGTTCTGGTAAACGCTCTCAGGCTTTCGAATATGTGTTAAAATATTCCGGACGTTTTAGTACCAAAGAAGGGTATGAAAATGTGGTGCTAAGGGCCAGTGCAAATGGCGAATTACTGCGTTTAAAAGATGTGGCAGATGTAGATTTTAGTGCTTCTGCTTACAATTTATATTCTACCTTAAACGGAAAGGCTTCAGCAGCTATTGTATTGAAACAATCTTATGGTAGTAACGCCAGTCAGGTAATTAAAGATGTGAAAGCGAAAATGGCCGAGATCAAATCGAGCTCTTTTCCTAAAGGGTTGGATTATGAAGTAAGTTACGACGTTTCCAAATTCCTGGATGCCTCCATTGAAAAAGTGATTCACACCCTGGTTGAAGCCTTTATTTTGGTGGGTTTGGTGGTGTTCCTGTTCCTTGGCGACTGGCGGTCAACGCTCATTCCGGCTATCGCTGTTCCGGTATCCTTAATCGGAACCTTTGTGTTTATGCAGTTCTTCGGTATTACGCTCAACCTGATTACCTTGTTCGCCTTAGTATTGGCCATTGGGGTAGTGGTAGATGATGCGATTGTGGTAATTGAAGCGGTGCATGCCAAGATGGAGCACAACAGGAAGCTCTCCGTGCTGAAAGCTACGCAACAGGCTATGAAAGAAATTGGTGGGGCAATTATCGCCATTACCTTTTTAATGGCATCGGTATTTATCCCGGTTGCTTTTATGTCGGGGCCGGTGGGTATTTTCTACCGTCAGTTCTCGATCACCATGGCAACGGCAATTATCCTTTCGGGTATTGTGGCATTAACACTAACCCCGGCATTATGTGCCATCATGTTGAAGAATAATCATGGATCGAAGAAAAAGAAAACGATTATCGATCGCTTTTTAGACGGTTTCAACAATGGTTTTGCTAAACTTTCGGGTAAATATGAACTGGTATTAACCAAGGTAGTAAGTCGCAGGATCTTAACTTTTGGAATCCTGATCGCCTTTTGTTTAGGTGTTTGGGGATTAAGTGGAAGTGTGCCATCAGGTTTTATTCCGAATGAAGATCAGGGGATGGTGTACGCCATTATCCAAACCCCTCCGGGATCTACTTTAGAACGTACTGATCAGATTTCAGAGAAACTGCAGAAAATGTGCGAAGATATTGATGGTGTAAAATCCGTTTCATCTCTGGCCGGATACGAAATTCTAACAGAAGGTACCGGATCGAATTCGGGTACCTGTTTAATCAACCTGAAAGATTGGAGCGAGCGTAAACACTCGGCCGTAGAGATTATTGAGGAGCTTGAAGAGAAATCCAAATCTATTCCAGGTGCAACCATCGAATTTTTCCAGCCACCAGCTGTTCCTGGGTATGGTGCTGCGGGCGGTTTCGAGCTTCGTTTACTCGATAAGGCAGGTAGCGGCGATTATAAAAAAATGGAAACTGTTGCCAACGATTTTGTAAAAGAGCTGAATAAACGTAAAGAACTATCATCGGTATTTACTTTTTACAGTGCAAGTTTCCCTCAGTACATGTTAGATGTCGACAACGATATTGCGCAACAAAAAGGGGTGAGTATTGATAATGCCATGAATACGCTATCAACTTTTGTAGGGAGTAATTATGAAACCAGTTTTATTAAATACGATCACCAGTATAAAGTAATTGTACAGGCATTGCCTCAGTACAGGGCCTTACCAGAAGATATTTTAAAACTTTCGGTTAAAAACGACCGCGATGAAATGGTGCCTTTCTCGGCCTTTATCAAAATGCGGAAAGTGTACGGTTTATCTGAGATTACGAGACACAACATGTACAATGCCTCGGAAATCAGCGGACAATCTGCTCCTGGTTACAGTTCTGGTGAAGCCATCAAAGCCATTACTGAAGTTGCCAAGAAGTCACTTCCAAGAGGATTCGGTATCGACTGGGCGGGTATTTCAAAAGATGAAGTATCAAGAGGCAACGAAGCTATTTATATCTTCCTGATCTGTTTAGGGTTCGTTTACCTGGTGCTCGCAGCCCAATACGAAAGTTTTATCCTGCCACTTTCTGTGATCCTTTCTTTACCTGCCGGTATTTTTGGCGCTTTCTTGTTCCTGAAATTATTGGGATTGGAAAACAACATTTATGCGCAGGTGGCGATGGTGATGTTGATTGGCTTACTCGGCAAAAACGCCGTATTAATTGTGGAGTTTGCTGCACAACGGCATGCCCAGGGTGCATCGGTATTAAAAGCAGCAATGGAAGGTGCAAGTGTACGTTTCCGCCCGATTTTAATGACCTCTTTTGCCTTTATTGCAGGTTTAATTCCTTTAATGATTGCTTCCGGACCAGGGAAAATCGGTAACAGAACGATTGGCTCGGCTGCTGCCGGTGGTATGCTTTTCGGTACCATTTTCGGCGTGGTGATTATTCCCGGATTGTATTATGTATTTGGAACAATAGCAGCCAGGCACAAGCTGATCAAAATTGAAGAAGAACATCCATTAACTGAAGAAGTAGAAGATAATGTTTAAGAATAATATTTATAAAGGCCTTGGTTTAGTGCTGATATGCGCCGCATATACTGCCTGTAGATTACCAGAAGTGGCCCAACGCACCGAAAATAAAAATGTTCCTGTGGCCTTTGGTAGCGCGCAGGATACTGTAAGTACAGCCAGTATACAATGGCGTAAGTTTTTCACCGATCCAAATCTGGTCAACCTGATCGATACAGCATTGAAAAATAACCAGGAGCTGAATATTACGCTGCAGGATATCGAAATTGCGAAAAACGAAATCAAAGCGAAAAAAGGAGAGCTCTTGCCAAGTGTAAACTACCGTGTTGGCGCTGGTCTGGATAAAGTTGGCCGTTACACCAGTTCGGGTGCCGGCGATGCTTCAACAGAAATTACACCGGGCAAAGAAGTTCCTGAAATATTGCCGGATTATACTTTTGGTTTGCAAGCCAATTGGGAAGCCGACATCTGGCACAAATTACGCAATGCGAAAAAAGGAGCTATAAGTCATTATTTAGCGACAGTAGAAGGTAAAAATTTCGTAGTAACCAATTTAATTGCGGAGGTTGCAAATTCATATTACGAGCTGCTGGCTGCCGATAATCAGTTAGAGACGGTGAAAAAGAACATTGAGCTGCAGAAAAACGCCTTAGAACTGATGAAAATCCAGAAAGAGGCCAGTAGGGTTAACGAACTTGCCGTGCGTAAATTTGAGGCTGAAGTGTTAAGCTCTAAGAGCCTGGAATTCGATATTCAACAGAACATTACCGAAACGGAGAATAAAATTAATTTCCTGCTAGGCCGTTTTCCTCAGCTCATTATAAGGGATAAATCGAGTTTTACTGACCTGGTACCACCAACCGTTCAAACAGGTTTACCTTCACAATTATTAGCCAACCGACCCGATATTAAACAGGCGGAGTTAGAACTCGCTGCGGCTAAATTAGATGTTAAAGTGGCTAAAGCTCAGTTTTATCCTTCTTTGGGTATTTCGGCAACTATTGGTTATCAGGCATTTAATCCATCGTATTTATTAAGAACGCCAGAATCTTTAATCTATTCATTAGCAGGAGATTTGGCTGGACCGCTAATTAACCGCAACGCCATTAAAGCGGAGTATTTAACCGCAAATGCAAAACAATTGCAGGCCGTTTACGATTACGAAAAAACGATTCTGAACGGTTATATAGAAGTGGCCAACCAGATGTCGAAGATCAGTAACCTGCAAAAAAGCTACGATCTAAAATCGAAACAGGTCACTGCACTAACCCAGTCGATCGATATTTCTAACGATTTGTTTAAATCGGCAAGGGCTGATTATTTTGAGGTATTGATGACCCAGCGCGATGCTTTGCAATCGAAGTTAGAGTTGATCGAAACCAAAAAACAGCAGTTAAATGCTGTAGTCGATATTTATCACGCCCTTGGTGGGGGATGGAATTAGAAGAATAATCACAATTCATATCGTTATATTTCTGTTAAGGCTGCTTAGGGTTATTGAAGCAGCCTTTTTTTTGTTTTAACACAGGGCACATTGTTGCTATGGATAAAACTTTGTCACCCTGAGCGGTCAGTTTTAGAAAAAAAACAAAGGACTTGGATGACAGGTTAAGATAAATCGTCATCTCGACCGCAGTGGAGAGATCTTTTAACATAGACCAAAGATCTCTCCACTGCGCGTTGCTCCGGTCGAGATGACGACCGATTTTCTAAACCTGTCAATGGTAATGTAGTTGAAGGGCCCTTACTGATTTCTATGTTAAACCTATTTCAGAAGATCGCAGACTAAACGCGTTGATTTTTTCTTCTCACAGCGTCTTCCTGAACTTGTTTCAGGATCTTTCCAACTCTGGTATTAAACATAAAATTATTTAGGTGTACATCCTTTTTATCTCCCGAAATATGCTACCGTGTGGACACATCTTTTTTAAGAATAGTTTAGGCATAATGCTAACCAACTTTAATAAAGCACGGGTTTTAACCAAGTACGCTGTCAATCCCAAGAGCCGGAAAAATCAAAAAAACAGGTGCTGTCTAGGTCAATTAGTACTAACAAGCCTGAAACGCAGTGGTTTTGTGTTCACTAACGATGATTTAACTTTTTTTAAAAAAAAAATATTGAACACAAAACGAAGTGCCGCTGTTTTTTTGATGTGCATGGGATTGTGCAAACGGCTCATTGCTGGATTGACAAAGCGTTTTGGGTACTTTGGCGCTCCAAAGTACCATGCCGCCGCGGCATAGAGCGGAAAATAAATAAATATTGGTGTCGACACTCGATAGTTTTTTTAGAATGAGGGGAGCCTCCGTAGCATGACGATCGATCTAGAGAACGACGCTAAAAACAAATGTAAATTAACAGAAATGAGTCCATACAATAGGAAAGATCAGGAAAGAATGTTTAACTTTTATTAAAATTATTCCTTTATAAATTTGATATTTAAACATGAAAAAAATCTTCCTGTTTACCATCATCTTATTTTCTATCACTTTTCAGAAAGCCATGGCGCAAAATAAAATCGAAAATTTACCTGCTGTTTTAAATCATATTGCAGTTTATGTGGCTGATTTGAGCAAAGCAACCACTTTTTACGAAAGTGTGTTCAACCTTAAAATCATTCCCGAACCTTTTAAAGATAACCGCCATACCTGGTTTAGTTTAGGCTCAGCCGGACAATTACATTTAATCCAGGGTGCAAAAGGAAATGAAGTTTTCGATAAAAACGGACATTTATGTTTCAGTGTTCCATCTGTTGACGATTTTGTAAAAAAACTGAATGCCAAAAATATCAGCTTTGAGGATTGGGCCGGGAAAGAGAAAGGAATCACATTACGCGTAGATGGCGTAAAGCAGATTTATTTTAAAGATCCCGATGGACATTGGCTGGAAGTAAACGATGCCAGATAAATTTCCGGTAGCGCAGTGCTTTGTTTTAGCAAAACATTTCTATTTATTTCTTATCCCATAAGCTATGAAACTTAAATATTTTTATGCATTTATCCTGATCGTTGGTTTAATCACGCAATCAAAAGCGCAAAATGAAAAAGCTGAAGCAGATTTCAGGCAAATCATGGAGAAATTTAGTGCGGTAGGAGCTGCTGTAGCCGTGGTTAAAGATGGCAAGATCATTTATACCCATGCTTTTGGCTTAAAAGATTTAGAAAATAAAAAGCCTTTAACCGAGCAGGATATTTTCAGGATTGCTTCGATCTCTAAATCTTTTTCGGCAACATCCATTATGCAACTGGTAGAAGCAGGTAAAATTTCTTTAGATGATGATTTTGGTGATCTGGTGGGATTTAAAATCAGGAACCCAAAATTTCCAGATAACAAAATTACCTTAAAAATGGCTTTGTCACATACTTCAAGTTTAAACGATTCGCAGGGTTATTTAAACCTGGATGTGATTAATCCGGCTAAAAACCCAAACTGGGCCAAATGTTATAACGATTATGCTCCTGGAAGCAAATTTGATTATTGCAACCTGAATTTTAACCTGATTGGCACCATCATCGAAAAGAAATCGGGTGAACGCTTTGATAATTATGTGAAAAACCACGTATTGAAACCATTAGGACTTTACGCCGGTTATTGCGTCGATTCTTTAGATAGTACACGTTTTGTTAATTTATATGAGTATCATGCCGATACGAAGACTTATACACTCTCACCAATGGCATATGCGCCACGAAGGGCAGAAATTGCAAATTATATCATGGGTTATAGTACACCTGTTTTTTCACCCACAGGGGGCATGAAGATTTCGGCAACTGATTTAGCTAAATACATGATCATGCACATGAATTATGGTCGATCAAATGGTGTGCAGATCATTAGTAAAAAGAGTGCAAAAAAGATGCAGACTGCCTTAACTGATGAGGAAGGATATGGCCTTGCCATCAGGACTGCTGACCAGCTTATTCCAGGTGTAAAACTGAAAGGACATACAGGTTCAGCTTATGGCCTGTTCAGCACCATGTTTTTTAATCCGAAAGAAAAGTTTGGCTTCGTTATCATTACAAACGGTATAAACGCCACTTATACCGATGGCTTCCCTGATTTTAGCAGGGCGGCTATCAATAGTTTATATCAGGCCTTTATTAATTAAACTGAAATTAATTTTAAACCTATGAAGGGTTAAGAAAACGTTGATAAGCATTTCCGGATTTAATTTTTTCCATTGTTAAATATTCTTTTACAATAGAAAATTCCATGCTCTGGATCGCTTTAACTACCGATTTTAATTTTTCAGCTGTAATGCCTAATCTGGCTGCCCAATAATTGCGATCCTGCTCATCAGCGATCTCAATAAACTCTTTTCTGGCATTCATCGAATTAATTTGATATTCCATCTTTTACCGATTTTTTGGTTAGTTAATATGTGATTACAAACACCGCTAATTCTGATTTGGTTTTGGAGTTTTGCCAAAAGATTGTCAAATATAAAGCTACAAGGGCTTTAATAGTTAACGATTTGGATCGGAATCGAATGTTTATCTTAAACCAATTGCCAAACTGTTCTTGAAAATCGATTTAGGTGTGTCATTTAAAGCAGATATTTTTATCCTAAAAAAGAGTAACATTTTCCTTACAAAAACACTTGGTTTTGTCATTTAACATATTTATTATTGTATTGTAATATAATTTTTACAAATGTTAAGCCATCCCATACCTGACACTCCCGGTCTATCTCCGCGTCAAAAATTTTATCAGGACAATCGTTTTGTATTATTCCTTTGGGTACTCATCACACTTATTTTTGTGATCGATTCGTGGGCAACACACAGGTATAATAACTACCTCATTTTTGAGAATACCTTCAGGAATCTTCTTCAGGAAAAATCTCTTTACGCCCCTTATCCGGCTTATCACGAAGATGCCAATCATTACGGCCCCGTTTTCAGTATTTTAATGGCGCCCTTTGCTTTAATGCATAACTGGGTTGGCTTACTCTTTTGGAACCTGTTTAATTGTTTCCTGCTCTTTAAAGCTGTTCAAACTTTACCTTTAAGCGAGGATAAAAAAGTTATTATCGGTTATATTGCCATTCCCTGTTTAATAGAATCGATGCTGAATCAGCAGTTTAATGCAGGTGCCGCGGCCTTAATGATACTAAGTTATACGCAAATAAATAAAGATAAAGGAATATGGTCTGCCCTTTGTATTGTGCTGGGTACATTTATTAAACTTTATGGTATTGTAGGTTTAGTATTCTTCTTTTTTGCGAAGAAAAAGCCTGTTTTTGTTTTGTGGTTAATCATGTGGTCGATAGTGATATTCTTACTGCCGATGTTATTGGCCGATCCGGATTTTGTTGTACAAAGTTATATCGATTGGAAAAACTCGCTGATCGGGAAAAATATGCTTAATGTTTCAGGTGAAGGAATAGATATTTCGATTATGGGTTTCTTTAGGCAGCTTTTTGATCAGCCGGGAATATCCAATTCTCTCTTTTTAATCATCGGTTCTTTGATATTTATGCTGCCTTTTAGTCGTACAGCAAGTTTTTCGAAAGCTAAGTTTCAATTCATGATCCTGTCTTCAGTGATGCTGTTTCCAGTATTATTTAGTACCGGAGCTGAAGATTGTACTTTTATTATTTCAGTAATAGGCGTGGGCATCTGGTATGTTAAAGAAAATAATAAGGCCATGAAAAAAGTCTTGTTACCCGTTTTACTCGTCATTACCTGCAATTTCCCGTTATTGCTGTTCCCATCCTTTGCAAAAGCCCATCCCTTGTCGCTCGCGATCATTAGCTTTCCTTATTTTTTGGTGTGGTTAAGGGTCATTAATATGGCCACCATGAATAAGTTCGCATATGAGGAAGAAACCAAACCAGAGATGGTTACTGCGTTTGTAGATTAATATTTAAATTTTATTTTTTTAAGGTTTTAATATCCGTTTGTAAAAAATGGCTGTTAAAACCTTTTTTGTTATTGGGCTGTTTTATAACCGTCTAATCAAAATAATTATGGATGATAAACTAAAAAACGGTAGTGCTGATCGGGCTAAGATCAACATTAACGAAGGTTATGAGCTGGATTATTGGTCTAACAAATTTGGGGTGAGCAAAGATAAACTGAAAGCCGTGGTGCAAACAGTTGGTACCTCTGCCCGTGAAGTGGAAAATTATTTAAAAAAGTAAAACCTGGGTTATGAGTCTGAAAAAGTATGTTGCCAAACGCGATTTCTCCAAAACTACCGAACCAAAATCGGGCAAAAGCAGCGATCGGAATAAATTACATTTTGTAATCCAAAAACATGATGCTTCGCGGCTGCATTACGATTTCAGACTCGAAATGGAAGGTGTGCTAAAAAGCTGGGCCGTACCGAAAGGCCCCTCAACCGATCCAAAAACCAAACGTCTGGCCATGATGGTAGAGGATCATCCATACGATTATAAAGATTTTGAAGGCATTATCCCACAAGGCGAATACGGTGGCGGAACCGTTATTGTATGGGATGAAGGAACTTATGAGCCTATTGAAACGATTAAGGGCAAAAAAGCACAGGAAAAACATTTATTAGGTCAGTTAAAAGATGGTTCTTTAAAAATCAAGCTCAACGGAGAAAAACTTCATGGCGAGTTTGCACTTGTGAAAACCCATGGGATGGGCGAAAACGGCTGGCTGTTAATCAAACATAAAGATGATTATGCTTCTGTAAAAGACATTACCAAAGAAGATAAATCGGTGCTTTCTGGAAAAACAATCGAAAAGATGGAAAAAACATCCGATAAGGTTTGGAAAGAAGGGAAGGAGCAGGATTTAAAAACTGAAAAAAAAAGCCCGAAAGGAAAAGTAAAGAAAGAAACCAAAGCGGTGGGTGATGACGTCGTGGTAGATGTAAAAGCCATACTGAAGAAAGCCCCTAAAACCGCTATTCCAAAAGGCATAAAACCCATGCTGGCCACCTTGGTTGACGAACCTTTCGACGATCCTGATTGGCAATATGAGGTAAAATGGGATGGTTATCGTGCCCTGGCCTTTGTCAATAAAGGAAAGGTTGATCTGTTGTCAAGAAATAATAAATCCTTTAACGAAAAATTTTATCCCATTTACGATCTGCTTTTGGGCTGGAAAATGAATGCGGTATTGGATGGTGAGATTTTGGTTTTAAATAGCAAAGGTGTGTCTAATTTTGGCTCGCTGCAGAACTGGCGAAGCGAAGCTGACGGAGAACTTGTTTTTTATGTGTTCGATATTCTCTGGTACGATGGTAAAAACCTGATGGAACTGCCACTTTACCAGCGACAAGCCATATTGAACGAGGTACTGCCAACTGATGATGACCGTGTGCGCCTTGGGAAAGTTTTTAAAGCCAGTGGAGTAGACTTTTTTGATGCGGCCAGCAGAATGGGCTTGGAAGGCATTATTGCCAAAAAAACGGATAGTATTTATGCAACAGACCGGAGATCGAAAGAATGGCTGAAAATTAAGGTACAGAAGCGGCAGGAAGTGGTTATTGCCGGTTTCACCAAAAACGCCGATACTGCTAAATCTTTCAGCTCTTTACTATTAGGCGTGTATGAAAAGGGAAAACTACAATATGTGGGCAAAGTAGGGACTGGTTTTTCAGATAAACTTCAGAAAACCATGATGGAGCAGTTTAAGCCGATTATTATCGATAAAAGCCCCTTCGAGAGTATTCCTGATGTAAATAAACCCTCCCGCTTCAGGCCAAATCCACCAAAAGCACAAGCCACCTGGTTAAAGCCAGAATTGGTATGCGAGGTTGCTTTTACTGAAGTAACGGAAGATGGTGTTTTCCGTCACCCGTCTTTCCAGGGCATGCGTGAAGATAAAAAAGCCAAAGAAGTGGTAAGGGAAGCCGAAATGCCTACAGATCAAATTGTCGACGACACTAAAGAGAAAAGTCCCCATGCAGCGGCAATAAAAGCTCCAAAAGGTAAAGAACCTAAAACTTTGTTAAATCCGAAAGATGAAACACAGGTCAGGAAAGTTAAAGGCCACGAACTTAAATTCACCAACTTAAGTAAAATATATTGGCCCGAAGATAAGGTAACCAAAAGAGATATGTTTAACTACTATTACCAGGTTGCTGAATATATAATGCCTTACCTGAAAGACCGGCCTCAATCGCTTAACCGCTTTCCGGGTGGAATACATGGTCCGAGTTTTTACCAGAAAGATGTAAAGGGAAAAGCACCAGACTGGGCCGAAACTTTCCCCTATGAAAATGGCGAAGGTGAAAAAAAAGAATACCTGGTGGGAACGGATGAAGCTTCATTACTCTGGATGGCCAGTTTAGGCTGTATAGAAATGAATCCCTGGTTTAGCCGGGTACAAAGTCCCGATAATCCAGATTACTGTGTAATTGATTTAGATCCCGATAAGCATACTTTTGATCAGGTGGTACAGGCCGCTCTGGAAACTAAAAAAGTATTGGATGCCATAAATGTTCCCGGTTATTGTAAAACCTCAGGTTCAACCGGAATGCATATTTACATTCCCTTAAATGCCAAATATACTTATGAGCAAAGTCAGATGTTTGCTAAAATAGTGGTCAACCTGGTGCACAATCAAATCCCTGAATATACTTCGCTCGAGCGGATGGTGGCGGCCAGAAAAGGTAAAATGTATTTAGATTTTTTGCAGAATAGGCCAGGGGCAACCATTGCCGGACCTTATTCATTGCGCCCGAAAATTGGTGCAACCGTATCAATGCCTCTGCATTGGGATGAAGTTAAACCTGGCTTGAAAATGAAAGATTTTAATATTTTTAATACCATCGATCGCTTAAAAGTGGAGGGAGATTTGTTTAAAGGTGTACTGGGCAAGGGAATTGATTTAATGAAGGCCATTGATAAAGCCAAAAGTGTTTTTGGATAAAACTTATGATCTTTTCCGGCTTTCCTTATATTTGGAAAAAATTAAAAAATGATCGCACACCACGTTTTATTCTGGCTCAAAGCCGATACCACCGATGAGCAGAAAATTGCTTTCCGCAATAGCTTACAAACATTAGAGAACATTGAAGTTGTAAAAACTTTTCACATTGGCGTACCGGCACCGATTGAGCGTGCTGTGGTAGATACCACTTATACCTTTAGCCTCATTCTTTTCTTTGAAGATTTGGCTGCACATGATGTTTATCAGGTACACCCACTACATAAAGCTTTCCTGGATGAATTCAGGGTTTATTTCGAAAAGGTTGTCATTTACGATGCAGCATAATAGAAAATACCTCCGATGAAAATCGGAGGTATTTTTTTTTGGCTTTTATTTATAAATTGAATTTATTATTTGGAATTATTCTAAATAATAAGATATTTGTTAAATCTATCGATCAATATTAAATGTAAAGCCCATGTGTAAAACAACTGTACTTGCTCAAAACGAAAATATCACCATCGCACAATGCAATAATTGTAAAGTTTTAAATATATGGCGCTCGGGTGTTTTAATGAATTTTTCTTTTGATCAGTTTGATGCTTTTTATGTGGCTACCAAAAAACTCGATTTCGATGATTATTTAGAGAACAGGCCAGATGGGAGGCAGGTTGTGATTTTATCGACACCTTTCCCTGACATCAGTTTAGTCTTTACGCGGGAAGAATGGTATGAGTTTTTTACCAAGATAGACGAAGCCTTATACATGAAAAGAGTTTATGAGATTGTGTATTGCTAATTAACACTACAATTTTGTATGTTTGATACTTATTAGTAGGTAATTTATGAAACTACAAAACCTAATGGTTTTTAGTTACGTAAATACTTCAAACTGCAATCTTATGGAAAAAACAGCTACATTAATTAAAAGAGCATCCCTTAACGTAAATCAGTTAGATAACATTAAAATTGGCGATTTATTAGCTGATGAGTATGGCAAATCGGGTAAGGTATGCGAAATTGAAAAAGTCAACCGCCACGGGGAATATCACTACTATTTTAAACTGCTGAAGTCAGGCACCATCCTGATTATTCTTTAATTCTTTCTTAGCTTAACAAATGGATAGTGTGGTTATGAGGATATGTCTTGTAACCATTGGCTTTGCTTTGCTCATCAGTGAGGTCATTAAAGCATAAATTCAGCCATCGAAGACCACATACCAGCAAATGGATATTTGAGTAATAGGCCAACCACGTAAAAAGCAAAAAGCTCCAGATCAACCGACCTGGAGCTTTTTATTTAACCTATTTTTTGATTAGAATCTATAAGACAGGGTCGTTACAAACTGGCGTGGGGCAATAGGGTTTACGCTATAGTTTTCGTGAACGAAATAATTCAGCTCATTGGTAATGTTCGAAACTTTAGCAAGAAGCGAGAATTTTTTCCAGTTATATCCTGCAGAAAAATCCAGGGTGGTAAATGCACTTAGTGGAATTAACCTCAAAGTTGGTGCATTTTTAGCATCGTTCCAACCTCCATTACGTTTGCCCGTATAAAATGCAGAGGCACCTAATTTTAAGCCTTTAACCGCACCGTCCTGGAAAGTGTAAAATAAAGTCGCATTCGCCGTGTTTTTGGTTGTACCTACTAAACGAACATCCTCAATCATCCCGGTAACATCAGCTGTATTGGTGTAACGCATAAAGTTATAACTATAACCTAATAAAAAGTTGAGTCCTTTAGCGAGATTTCCGTTAACATCAAGTTCCAATCCATCACTGGTTGTTTGACCGTTTAATTGTTTATAAACACTGCTGGTCGTTCCGTCTGGAAGTATAGCGGCCTGTGAAATATTATCATTGATTATTTTATAATAAGTTAGATTGGCTGATAACTTCCCGCCGAAGAAATCATTTTTAAGTCCAGCTTCGTATTGATTTACAGTTGATGGTGGAAGTGCATTATTGTTAATATCAACACCCGTATTTGGAATAAAGTTATTTGCATAACTCACATACATTGACATGGTTTTGAGGGGTTGATAAATTAAACCCAATTTCGGAGAAAAAGCATCATCAAACTTTGTAGCACCTGGTGCTGTTATTCCACTTTCTATGTTTAAAGCCCTTGAACTTGCATTTTTCTGATCTGTATAACGTAAGCCTGCCAATACTTTAAATTGTTCAGTTACTTCGATTAAATCCTGAAAGAAAGCACCATATCTATAAATTGGTGCAAGTGTGCTTGTTATGGCAAATGCTTCAGGCATTAATCCCGAACCGTAATAAGTAGATTCATCGAAAACGTTAACATTACCATAATTTAAAGTAGTAATGTAAGCACCTTTAGCATCTTTGCCATAAGCGAATGCATTGCTGGTTACTCTCGATTGATCTGCATCTACCCCAAACAAAACAGTATGTTTAATGCTTCCTGTGCTAAAACTTCCGTTAATGTTAATTTGTTGGTTGTAAGTATATTCTTTACTTAGTGCTCTGGAAAGATTTCTTGCAGAAATACCTGCTGTATTGGCCTGGATGCGGTCTGATCCATAATAATTACGATTATAAGCCTGGAAAGATCCAATTGCATTTAATTTCCAGTTTTCGTTAAATTTATGCGTTAAATTGGCTTGGGCAGTAGTGGTATTTGTTTTATTGTAAGCCCAAGGGGTATTAATGAATTTATCGCGGCCAAAATCTACAATCTGACTATTCACCGATCCTACACCAAAATCTGGAGTGAAATCGCTTTTCAAATAATCACCTTGAACCAAAACCTCAGTTTGCTCACTTATCTTATATAATAATGATGGGTTAATGTAAATACGTTTTGATTTTACATAATCTCTAAAGCTTCCGGCATTTTCGTAAGTACCAATTGCTCTAAAAGCAAGTTTCTTTGATATTGGACCATAAAGATCAACCATTGGTTTGTATTGATCATAACTACCTGTTCTCATACTTACCTCACCACCGTTTTCAAATTTAGGTTTCTTGGTAACCATATTCACAACAGCTCCACCACTAACACCACCATAAAGTAAAGCGGCACTTCCTTTTAAAACCTCTACCGATTCTAATGTACTTGCCTCAGGGCTGCCACCAATAGTTGTTCTTGCTCCATTTTTGAAAATGTTATTGCTTCCTAAGCTATAACCCCTTGCAAAGAAATTTTCGCCAACTGCACCACGATTAGCACCTAAGGCTACACCATTCACATTTTTCATTACGTCGCCCAAACTATTTACCTGCTGATCCGTAATGATCTGCCTTCCAATAATCTGCACTGCCTGTGGAAGATCCATAGGAGCAATGGCGATTTTACCTAAGTTAGCTGGCTTTCTGTTAGGTGTTTTGTATCCGTTAATGGCGACTTCGTCCAATTGCGATGAAGATTCTGCAATGGTGAAATCAGCATTTGCAGTCGCACCAGCAACAACAGTAACTGATTTTTCCTGTGCAGCTACACCTATAGCTGATGTTTTAATGGTATAAGTGCCTGGTATTACATTTTTGATCGTGAAATTACCTTTCTCATCAGTTTGTGTCGTTTTACCGGTATTTTTTAAACCCACACTTACATAACTTGCCGGATTGCCATCGCTGGTTTTAACCGAACCTGAAACAGATCCGTTTTTGCTTTGTGCCATTGTATTTCCTGCTAAAAGCAGAAAAAAAGCTATAATATTTAAAAAAAAAGTAAATTTTTTATCCATTTTTATTTAGATTAATTCTTAGTTGGCGCAAAGGAAGGGTTTTTGCGTCTAAATAGCAAAATTATTTTTATTTGTTCTAAATAAGATTTGTTATTAGTCTCCCGATTAGAAAACTTAAATTTTTCTAATGCGTATATTAGAGCTGTTCCATATTCAATTATGTCAAATAACGAAGATCATTTCTATTCCAATCTGCCCGTTCATAAAATGCCTTTGCATCAGTTATTGATTCAAAATCGATTATTTGAAAAAGTGGTTGCAAGCTGGTATGTCATCATCACTGATATCAAAAGTTCAACAGCTGCAGTCAATCTGGGACTGCATGAAAATGTAAATCTGGTGGCAACGGGTAGTATTGTTGCGGTACTTAATATTGCGTTCAAAGCAAATATTTCGGTACCATTTTTCTTTGGTGGCGATGGGGCCACTTTTATTGTTCCGCCCGGTATTGTGGATGATGTGATGAAATCGCTGCTGAAATACAAAGACAATACCTTGCAAAATTTTAACCTCGAATTAAGAACTGGTATTATACCTGTTGCCGAAATTTATAAAGAAGGCCACAGCCTTAACATTTGTAGATTTAGTAGTGCTGAAACGTTTTCCATACCCATTGTTTTAGGCGATGGCCTGGCCTATGCAGAACAGGTTATCAAGGGAGAGCATTACCTGCTAGCCGGCCATGATACCGCAAGCGATGAAATCGATTTAAGTGGTATGCAATGCCGCTGGGACAAGATCGAACCACCCGAAAACAGTGATGAAGTAGTTACGTTGATTGTTATAGCTTCAGAAACGGAGCAACAGGCCAGCGTTTTCAGCAAAGTGATCCATCACCTCGATCAAATTTATGGCAGCCCGGAAAAGCGTCAGCCCATTTCTGTTTCTAAATTGATTTTCAAAACGAGCTTTAATAGTTTAGGGAAGGAGATGAAACACCGGCTTGGAAAAATTAAGTTTTTTGAACTCCTAAAATCGTGGTTCATTAATATTTACGGATATATCTATTTCCGAACAGCGCGTGGTAAAAAATACCTTAAACAGCTTGTAGAAATGTCGGATACGCTGGTGATAGACGGAAGGATAAACACGGTCATTACCGGAACTGCACAGCAGCGCCTGGCATTACAGAAGGAGCTTAACCAGCTCGAAAAGGATAATAAAATTTTATATGCCCTTTACGTCAGTGGCGAATCGATTATGTCTTGTTATGTTAGGGACCTGGAGGATGACCATATCCATTTTGTTGACGGAGCAGATGGCGGATATACCCAGGCCGCAGGCATACTTAAACAGAAAATACGCGATAAATTAAGTGCCGGCCAATAAAATTTAATAATAAAACGGGACTAACCAAACATTTGTAGGGCCAACTTGTATGATAAGGAGTACGATTTCATTTTAATCAAAAAAATATCAGCATAGTCGGGTTTTAATTTTAAAATATAAATGGGAAGTTATTCAAAGGTTTTAAATAATAATCAACTTTTAGAGGTGCTTTCCTTATCAAAAGATGCTACAGCCATATACACATCAGAGCAAATTGTAATCGAAATGGCCAACGATGCGATGATTGCTTTTTGGGGTAAAGACCGCTCGGTAATCGGTAAACCTTTAGAAGATGCCGTGCCTGAGTTAAAGGGGCAACCTTTTATCAATATGCTGAAAAATGTGTTGCTAACTGGGATTACAGATAAAGGTGATGCTATTCCGGCTGAAACAATAAGAAACGGGACGTTACACACCGCTTACTATGCCTACGAATACCGGGCCATTAAGGATGAAACCGGACTGCCTTATTGTATTCTACATACCGCAAGTGATGTGACCGATATGGTTAAGGCTAAAAATGCCATTAGAGAGACTGAATTACAGCGGGAGGCACTAGATCAGGAACAGGTTTTAATCAGCATAAAGGAAGAGCGGCAAAAGAATGATTTTATCAGCATGATAAGCCATGAGTTAAAAACACCCATAACCTCTATTAGTGCTTATGTTCAATTAATGCAGAACCGAAGTTTAAACGATCTTTTTATTGTAAATACTTTAGATAAGGTCCAAAAGCAGATCCGGAAAATGAGCACCATGATCAGTTCTTTTTTAAACGTATCCCGTTTAGAATTTGGAAAAATCCATTTGAACCTATCCGATTTCGATCTCAGTAAACTGATTTTTGAGGTTGTAGAAGATTTGGGATTGATCCATTCCACTAATCAGATTACTTTTGTAGCAGGAGCGCCTAAATTGATTAATGCTGACAGAGATAAAATAGGTTCAGTGATTTCAAATTTGATTAGTAATGCCGTAAAATATTCAGATCATGGCAGTACTATTTTGGTCAAATCAGAAGTCATAGGAGATAAAATGCATGTTTCTGTAACCGATAACGGTATAGGTATTCAGTCTCATGAGCTGGACAAACTTTTTGACCGGTTTTACCGGGTAGAAAACCAGCAAACTAAAACCATTTCGGGCTTTGGGATAGGCTTATACCTGAGTGCAGAGATTATAAATTTGCACAATGGTAAAATCTGGGCAGAAAGTGATTATGGTACTGGTTCAACCTTTCACTTTTCACTACCTGTAGGTCAGTGACAAGTGATTTTTAAAATCGTCATCCTCAATAGCTTTGAGAATGACGATTAGTTTTTTAACTTAAAATTTCATCAATCAGTTTTACTTCCGCATCACTAAATTCGATATTATCTAAAGCTTTAATTGAATCCGTAATCTGTTCTGGTTTACTGGCACCTATTAAAACTGTGGTAATTCTATTGTCTTTCAATATCCACGATAAAGCCATATGTGCTAATTTTTGTCCGCGTGATTTGGCAACATCGTTTAATTTGGCAATGACAGCTAATTTTTCGGGTGTGATGTTGCTTTCTTTCAGGAAGATACCACTGGTTGCTACTCTCGAATCGGAAGGAATACCGTGTAAATATTTATCGGTAAGTAAACCTTGTGCCAATGGTGAAAATGGAATACAGCCTACACCATTTTGGGCCAAAACATCAAGCAAACCATCTTCAACCCAACGTTCAAACATCGAGTATTTAGGCTGGTGGATTAAACAGGGCGTGCCGTTATCTTTTAAAATTTTAATTGCTTTTGCAGCTTCTTCTGCCTTATAATTCGAAATACCAACATACAAAGCTTTTCCTTGCTGAACCAGGAGACTTAAGGCACCCATGGTTTCTTCAAGCGGGGTTTCAGGATCAGGACGGTGGTGGTAAAAAATATCAACATAATCCAGTTTCATGCGTTTTAAGCTTTGATCTAAACTGGAAACCAAGTATTTTTTCGAACCCCAGTCGCCATAAGGACCATCCCACATGGTATATCCGGCTTTGCTTGAAATAATCATTTCATCACGATAACCTTTAAAATCTTCGTGAAGGATTTTTCCGAAAACTTCTTCAGCCGACCCGGGAGGGGGACCATAGTTATTGGCTAAATCGAAATGGGTAATGCCATTGTTAAAAGCGGTATAAATTAAGTTTTTGCTGTTTTCAAAAACGTTTACATGTCCGAAATTATGCCATAAACCCAACGATATTGCGGGCAATTTTATGCCGCTGTTTCCACAACGGCGATATAACATTTTGTCGTAACGATCTGTTGAAATGTTTTGATTCATATTTGGGATTTGATAGCAGCAATAATAATCAGTTTTAGTGGATTTTAATTGATATTAGTTAATATATTATCTTCAAATCAATAAAATTCAGAAAGTTCAATTCAAACGTATGATCCATCGTCACGCTAAACCTTTCATTATCTTTTCCTCATCTTCTTAAGAAAACTGAAATAAATCCGATCACTATCCGATCAGGATATAAATAAATCAAAGATTATTAATCATTCTACATTTTGTTATCACCACTTCTACAAATTGTATCATGATGGGTGTGTAAAAAAATTATTCTCCAACTTATGCATTTGGATTCTTCTAAATCGTTTTATTTATCAAGTTAAGTGCTATCTTTATATTTAAAACTTAATTAAAAAATCTAAACCAAGTATCCATTTTATGAAATTACAATCATTCACCAGCCTCGGTGTACTGGCTGCAATAGGCTTTGCATCTTGCCAATCCGGAACCCACAAGACTTCATCAACAGATAGCTTAAAAAGCGACTCGGTAGCAGTTGTAAAACTTGTGGCCGATTCGTTTAAAAAGGAAATTGATGGTAAGCAAACCGCATTGTATACCTTAAAAAATAAGAATAATGCGGAAGCTATTTTTACCAATTACGGTGGGCGCCTGGTTAGCTTATTGGTACCTGATAAAGCTGGTAAGTTAGTTGATGTGGTAGTGGGTTTTAAAAGTGTTACTGATTACGAAAAATCAACCGAGCCGTATTTTGGGGCAACTATTGGTCGCTATGGTAACCGCATAGCAAAGGGTAAGTTTACGCTTGAGGGTAAAAGCTACTCATTATTCACCAATAACGGGCAGAATACCCTTCATGGTGGAAAAAAAGGTTATCAATATGTAGTTTGGGACGCCAGTCAGCCCAATGATAATACTTTGGTGCTTCATTATTTATCAAAAGATGGTGATGAAAATTTTCCGGGTAATTTAGATGTTAAGGTAACTTATACTTTAACGGATGATAATGAGTTGAAAATGGACTATGAGGCTAAAACCGATAAAACCACTATCGTAAATTTAACCAACCACGCATTCTTTAATTTAAATGGCGATGGAAGCGGTGAGATTTTGAACCACAAGGTGCAGATTTATGCCGATGAATATACACCGGTTGATTCTACCTTGATCCCGACAGGAAAAATTGAAAAGGTTAAGGGAACGCCGTTCGATTTCACCACAGAAACGACTATTGGTGCGCGTATAAATGATAAAAACGAACAGTTAACTTTTGGGAAAGGTTATGATCATAACTATGTGCTGAATAAAACCAAGGCAATGGGCATGTTTCATGCAGCTACTGTTAAAGGAGATCAGTCGGGCATCGTGATGGATATTTATACACAGGAACCAGGCTTGCAATTTTACAGCGGAAACTTTATGCAAAGTAAAAATACCTTTAAAACGGGTGCTAAAGATGATTTTAGAACAGCAATTGCATTAGAAACACAACATTTTCCAGATTCACCAAATCAGCCAAATTTCCCATCAACGGTTTTAAAGCCTGGGCAAGTGTATAAAACGAGCTCGTTATATAAATTTACCAAATAATTATTTTGGTGATCACCATATTCCAGCAATGAAAAAATAAAAACGGCCTGTAGAAATGCAGGCCGTTTTTATTTAGAAAAGCTCCTGTAAAACAGGATCTGTATAATTGTCTATAAAAGCTATAATGTTCGTGTAAGCTGCAAATTCTTCCTTGGTGTGCATGGTTGTCAGTGCAACACACCTCATTCCGGCATGCAGTGCTGCTTCAACACCTTTTGGTGCATCTTCAAAAACAATACATTCGCTGGCTGCAACACCTAAAATTTCAGCCCCTTTGCTAAAGGTTTCAGGATCTGGTTTACTGTTTACCACATCTTCGGCGCTTACTATAGTTTTAAAATAAGAGCGGATATTTAAATTATCGAGTACGAAGTTGATATTGAAGGGAATAGCTGCCGAACCAATTGCCATTTGAACGCCTGATTGTTTTGCTTTTTCTAAAAAATCACCCAGTCCGGCTATTAACGTCAAATGTTTTTTATACGCAGCCTGATACCTGTGTTCTTTTTCGATAGAAATCTGATCAATCTGTTCCTGTGAGAAATGACCAACACCAAAAACACGTTCCAACAAATCCTGGTTTTTACCATACATCTGTTTTTTAACGGCATCGAAGCTTATGCTTGCACCTAAATCCTGTGTAAGGATATTATGCCAGGCATGGTTGTGGAAAGCCATATCATCAATCATGGTTCCATTCAGATCGAAAAGGAAAGCTTTAGGTTTATTGTTCGTCATGGCGGCAAAATTATCAGATTTTTTTTAGGATTAAGTCAAAATACCGTGATCAAAACGAAAATTTAATGAATAATTTATTCCTTAAAGTGGTGCCAAAAACAAATGTTGTGGAAAATAAATTTTCCACAACTGTAATTTTTAGGTTGTTATACTCGTTTTCATATTTGGAAATCCGGTATTCAAGTAATAGCTTGCATAGTTTTAAAACCCGGGATAAATATTATGACCGCTGCCCATCATGAAAGTGATCCGCTTATCAAGTATTTAAATGAGTTGCAGCCATTAAAAAAAGAAATAATAGAGCGGGTAAAAACCGAAACATTTAAAATCTCTGTTCGCAAAAACGAGGTTTTGCCTAACCTGAGCGATATCAGTGGCGATTGTTTATTCTTTATTGTTAAAGGGCTGGTACGGGCTTTTGTGCTTGATGAGGGGAAAGATATTACCGCATGGTTAACCGACGAAAACCATCTGATTGGCAGTATTCGAAATCCAGGGACACTTACGCCAACTTACCAGGAAGAATATCAGGCACTGGAAGATTCGGAATTACTTATACTTCCATATCGTTTTATTGATGACATGTACGCACAATTTCCTGAAACGAACATTTTAGCTAGAAAATTATTGGCTATACATTACCATATGTCGCAAGAGCGATCTATCTTATCCCGAATCCCTTCAGCAGAAATCAGGTACAAACAATTTAAGATCGGATATCCTACAATAAAGTCCAGGGTTCCGTTAAAATTTTTGGCCAGTTATCTGGGAATGCGGATTGAAACCTTAAGCAGGATCAGAAAGAAAGAAAAACTGGAAGAAAAGCGTTAATCTGTTTTCTTCTTGAAGTAAAAATAACAAAGCGGGAAAAGGCAAATTAAACCCAGCAGAAAACCACCAACGGTATCCGTAAACCAGTGTGCACCTAAATAAATTCTGGATGGGGCAATGGTAATCATCAAAAATGCTGATAAATAAGTGACTATATTTCTGGTGAGCTTAGGCATGTTTTTCAGCGTATTCATCAAAATAATTAAGAAGCCAAAAAAGAGCGTATAAGAAAGTACATGTCCACTGGGATAGCTCTGAAACCGGTTTACCTCCACCAATCGTACATAAAATGCAGTAGGACGTGGGCGGTTAATTACATTTTTAATCCCCAGGATAATTAATCCGGATAGTAAAACCGTTGAAATGAATAAACCTTCGCGTTTATATTTCTGCTGATAGAATATAACAGCCACCACTACTACTGAAAGTAATGAATAGGGGAGTTCGCCAAAAAAACTGATGGCCAACATCAATTTATCCAACCAATCTGCATGGTATTGCTGAATAAATAACGATGTTTTAATGTCAAAATCAAATAGGGGGTGCTGCGCAATAAAAAAACTTAAATAAGTAAAAGCAGCAACCAGTATGATGAGTATAAAAATGAGTGTATTTCGTTTTAAAAGCATAGGTATAGGTTGATGAAAAACCAAAACTATGGATTTTATGGCAATAGATGCAAAATTTTCAGCTTTTTAGCAATGGTGCGATTTGCTCATCTAATTCATGAAAGGGTGACTTTGAGTATAAGAAAAACTACAAGACCAAAAATATTCATCAAGGAAATAAAACGATTCATCAAGGAAATATGCCTATCTGTATAATCTGTTATGATATGTAAAAATGATTTTTAATCTTCGAATCAGATAATAAGGATATCTATGCTTACGAGGTTGGCAGGATTAATTTCCTGCCGACTGAAGAGGCACTCCATTCGAAAATTTAAACATAAATTATACTTTTTGTATTAACGCTCCAGCCGAAGCCTACCTCCTTTCAATGAGGAGGTGCTTAGGTTGATTCATATGGTGCCCTTTCTACCACCAATTTTCCGCAATTGATGCTGTGTTTTTCTGAGGTACGGAGCTTAGACAATATAAAGATGAGCGATTAAAGCCGCGCGGAGGAAAATGTGCTGGTTTTTACGCCACAGCACTAGAAATTATATGATGGTTTAATTATTTTACAATAATCTGCTTCGGATCGGTAACTAAAATCTGTTTTTTGCCCTTGTAATCAGATACGATTCCGGTAACACAAATTTTATTTCCCATAAACATGCTTGAAGGTTCTGAAGGAAATTTACCCAGGTCTTCTTTATTGATCACTACAGTAATTAGCTCTTTTGGATAGGCTCCACCTAAATTA
Source organism: Sphingobacteriaceae bacterium GW460-11-11-14-LB5 (assembly GCA_002151545.1). Classification (NCBI taxonomy): domain Bacteria; kingdom Pseudomonadati; phylum Bacteroidota; class Sphingobacteriia; order Sphingobacteriales; family Sphingobacteriaceae; species Sphingobacteriaceae bacterium GW460-11-11-14-LB5. The sequence continues at coordinate 1,732,784 of CP021237.1, forward strand.
ATTAAGGTTAATTTATCTAAAGCCTTTGCACTATATACCGAATCGCAAATAGTTACATTTTTACCGATATATTGAGCGGCGTCTTTGGCTAATACCAGCGTTTGGCTCTTTGCATAAAATGCTGTCGCCATTAGCAAAAGAAGGAGAGATAATTTTTTCATAGATGGGATGATTTAAATGAAAATTTAATAACGCCAAAAGCATGAGTTTAGCCTTTCAAAGGTAAGGTGAATTTGACAGAAATCAATAACTAAAACCAAACAAGCACAAATATTACAAGAATTAGATTTTAGGTTGACCTGAAAATTTTCTAAATTGTAAAGTTAATATCGCTGGCCAAATATTTTTTTGTTGATATGAAAGTAGACTACATCGCCTTATCTGTACCGGTTTTTTTTATACTGATCGGAATAGAATTGGCTTATAATTTTTATAAAAAACTAAATTATTACCGGCTTAATGACAGTATTGCGAATTTAAGTCAGGGTATAGGGCAGCAGCTCACCGGGATTTTTATGAAAACCGCATTGTTTTTTGGCTACAAATATATTTTTGAACACTGGCGTTTATTTGAATTACCCAAAACAATATGGGTTTGGATACTGCTGTTTATTGGAGTCGACTTTTTCTATTATTGGTTTCACCGGATGAGCCACGAAGTAAATGCTTTATGGGCAGCGCATATTGTACATCACCAATCAGAAGAATATAATTTAACCGTGGCTTTACGTCAAAGTTGGTTTCAGGGCTGGTTTAGTTGGGTATTTTATCTCCCTTTGGCATTTATTGGTTTTGATCCGATCATGTTTTTAACCTTAAGTTCGTTCAATACGTTGTATCAGTTCTGGATTCATACCAGGGCCATTAAAAGTATGGGCTTTTTAGAGTATATTTTAAATACCCCTTCACATCATCGCGTACACCATGGTTCTAATCCGAAATATATTGATAAAAACCATGCCGGTACGTTAATTATCTGGGATCGCTTTTTTGGAACTTTCCAGAAAGAAGAAGAAGAGGTTTATTATGGAATCACCAAACCGCTGGCCAGTTGGAATCCAGTCTGGGCAAATCTTCATTATTGGGACGATCTGGTTAAAACTGCAAAGCAATCGCCAAAGTTCAGCGATAAAATTAAAGTTTTTCTTAAACCACCGGGCTGGTTTCCTTCACACCTCGGTGGGTTTCAATCTGCACCTGAAATAAATGTAGAAACCTATAAAAAATATAATCCAGTATATCAATCTAAGCTTACAGCTTATGTTTTAATGCAGTTTTTGATTGCTTTAAGTGCAGGCGCTGCGATATTGTTTGCTTACCATAAAATGGAAACCATTACTTTGGTATCTGGAGCTGTTTTTACCATATTCACCTTAATTACCTGTGGTGCTTTATTAGAACAAAAGGCGTGGCAAATCAGGTTTGAGTATTTTAGGTTATTGTTTGGTGTTTTGCTGGTTTTGTTTTTGAAATTTCCAGTCGGATATCAAGTAATTTTTGTGGCTATCCAGTTAATATCCGTAATTTGGTTTTTTAATTTGCAAAAGGCAAATCCCGACCCTGATGAAGACTAAGCTATTTTCATTTATATTTTTCCTTGTATTTGTAATTCAGCTATATGCAGAATATGCCAATAACATCGAATTACGTAATTTCTCCAAGCCACTAATTGTAGTAGTACTTTTAGTATGGCTATACCTCAGTACAAATTTGAAGGGGCGTTTCCACAAAAGAATTTTTACAGGATTAATTTTTGCCGGAGTTGGCGATATTTTGCTGATGCTTCAAAGCGGTAAACCAGGTTTTTTTATTTACGGGTTAATCGCCTTTCTAGTCTGCCATATTTTTTACATCAGGGCATTTACACTCGATCATAAATCCAATCCCAGTCACAAAACGCCTTATTTTTTATGGGCAGTTGGGGCCTTTGCTATTTTCTGCTCAGGCTTATTTTTTTACCTCCAGCCAAAATTAGGTGCACTACAGTTTCCGGTGCTGATGTACGCGATCATTATTTGTGTAATGGCACTTATGGCGGTTAACCGTTACGGGAAAGTGAATATTTTTAGTTTTAAACTGATTCTCTATGGTGCACTGTTTTTCTTATTGTCAGATAGTGCATTAGCAGTGAATAAATTCGCTCAACCCATCCCACAAAGTGGCGCTTTAATTATGGCCACATACATGATTGCGCAGTACCTGATTGTTTATGGAACAATTTCTCGGCAGCTGGTGGTTAAAAGGACCGAAATTTAGTTTTGGTCATTATCCGTTTGTTATGTAATTTGTTGATAATTAACGATATAGTTGGTTTTAATCATTCTTGAGTAGTATTTCTAATACGTGTGATATCTTTTTTGTTTCAGTTTAAGTAAGTTTTATTTGCTCAAATTTGTAATTGGTAGAAGTAATCAAGCTCTTTTGCCATCAAAAAGTATTTATTCCTGTGTGTTGTTTTTAACAAATTGATTTTCAGTGTGTTAAAAACTGACTTCTTAGTAAGTTTATTTTTCATAAAAATTACGTCTGCGTCTTCCAATCGCCACTTTTCAGTTAGCGAATCTGTTAATAACTTTTTTTTGTAATTGTTAATAACTATCGGTGTTTTCCTGTCTAAGTTTATGTTAATCCTTTGAATACCAATAGTTCCAAAACGAATTTTTATCTATGATTAACGCAGCATTAGATTTTTTTTCGAAAGAAATTAATGGCTATCTAAACAATATCGCCAACACCACAGGTGAAGATTATATCGTGGTGAGCAGTGTGGTTTCGGAAGGAAAACTTGCTATACCCGAAAAAACGATGGGCATCACTTTGATGAACATTGAAGAAGACAGGGTTGTTAAAGATCAGCGCGTTACGGTCAAAAATATGCTCGGTGATATTGAAACAAGAAACCCCGATATCTACCTCAACCTTTACGTACTCATTTCAGCAAATTTTAACCATGCTGATACCGAATCACCAACCCTCGATTATTTGGAAGGTTTAAAGAAACTCTCACAGGTAATTGCTTTTTTTCAGGGTAAAAATGTATTTACACAGGCCAATTCGCCTTTGCTGGCCACTATTGATAAAAATATTGAACGTTTAAGTATCGAGCTTTTCAGTTTCAATTTTGAACAGATGAACCACTTTTGGAGCATCATTGGTCACAGTTACCTGCCATCGGTGTTGTATAAAATCAGGATGATTACCGTGCAGGAAAATGTACAGCTGGCACCAGATGGATTAGTTGAAAACATTTTGTTAAACACAAGAACCAAGTTATGAGTGCATACCGTAAATTACTTTCTGTTGGTGTAAACCACAATTATTACGAGGATAACCTTTGCGATGATTTTGGATTCATGCCTACCAGTGCCTCAATAGCTATCATGCGCAATCAGCGCTGGTTATTTAAAACATTTGGCTCGGGGTTTAGCGTGATTACAGAAATAGGCGCCGACTTAAAAAATAAGATCGATCTTTTAGATACCACGCTGCATTTTGGTATCAACTTAAATAATGCCGCCAAATTTTTAGCCGTTACACAATTAAATGAGATCGCACCGAATAAGGATTTTTTGAGTAATAAAAAGGTTTATTTTTCTAATAATGCGTTAAATCCCAATCTCGAATACCAGATTATTGACAGCATTGTTGGCGACCTGATGAATCTGAACTTTACACTTCCACCTGTAAATACAGAAGTAACGCTAAGGGTAAACTCCCTAACTGAAAATAACCTAATAGTGGATTTCGACAGCGAGGGACTACCTGTTAACGGTCCTTATAAAATTAAGCTCAACGGCAATAAGGTTTTCGAAAAACCGATCAATTTTGGCAAGTTGCCCGATGGACTTTACCATATATCCATCAAAAATGCAGCCGATACCGGTAACGATTTGTTGAGTTATAAAATTTTTAAAAGCAACGAATTAAGTGCACAGTCTATTTTTGGTGTACTGGAAATTAAAATGCCTGCAAGCAATGCCGTAGTTACCGAAACCAGGTTTTTGATCAGTTTTTCAAGGAAATCAACCATCTGGAAATATTATATCATTAACCAGAGCGGTATCGATTTGGATGATTTTGATTTGTTTGTAAAAGATAAGAGTCAGGATGGTACACCAAGCGGAAATCCGGTTTATGCCAAATATACCTTTACCGGAAATCCGGTGCCTGCCAATGATCCCGACCCGATAAATAAAATTGCCGATGCCGATATACTGCTTTTTAAAAGCAATGTAAAGATCCCTTTTTTTCAAAAAGTAAAACTGGGTATAGAGCTGAGTAAAAAAGACACCGGCGCAGAGGTGGTACTAACCAGGAATTTGCCCAATCCGGTACCCGAAAAGCAAGCAGGTGATGAGAGTAAAATATATGTATATGTTTAAAAAATAATTAATCATGATATGGCGCTAACATATAAACATCCAGGGGTTTACGTTGAAGAGATTTCGACTATCCCGCCTTCTATTGCACAGGTAGATACGGCCATCCCCGGCTTTATCGGTTATACTGCAAAACGGGAAAAAAATGGTGTAGCCTTTGCTGCTAATACACCGGTACGCATTACCTCATTATTAGAGTTTGAGGTTTTCTTTGGTGGTGCCTTCCCTGAAGTACTCGAAGTAACCATCAATGAGCCCGAAAAAGGTAAATTGACACCAAAAATTGATGTAAGCGCCGCAACAACAGTTACGGGTGTTTCGGGCTATATTTTATACTATCATGTAAAAATGTTTTACGAAAACGGCGGCGGTCCATGTTGGGTAATTTCTGCAGGTACGTACAATAGTACGCCGGCAATAACCAAGGCTGCTTTAAAACTCGGTTTGCAGGCCTGCGAAAGGGAAGATGAAATTACCCTGCTGCTCATCCCCGAAATTACAGCATTAAGTTCTGCTGCTGATATTAAAGAATTAAACGATGGCATGCTCGCACAGTGCGCCAAACTGCAAGATCGTTTTACCATTATAGATGCCCCACAGGTCAATTTATCAACAACCTATTCGGATGCCGATAAATTCAGGAACGACCTGGTAAGTGCCGATAACCTTAAATATGGCGCCGCATATTACCCGCAGGTACAAACTGGTGCAAGTTATGGCCGGGTAGCCAATGAAGATATTAAAATAGCGGCCGATAACCGAACAGGTGCCAATAATGGAATTTATAAAAAAGTTGGCTCTACTAAAAAAGCAATTACGAAGATTACCGATAAATCTGTAGCGGCTGTAAAAGCTTCGGCAACCATCACCTTTGATGGTTTAGCCATAACGGGTCATTCGATTTCCATAGCCGGCTTTAGCTTTACTTTTGGTCCGACTGGAATTGCAATCGGTGCAAGCACAAGTATAACGGCGACGGCTTTAAAAACGGCAATTGATGGCAATACAGAACTGGCTGCGCTGGTAGAAACTTCGGTAACAACATCGGTATTAACTGTAAATGCTAAAACTGCAGGTAACGAAGGCAATGCAATTTCCATTGTTTACGATCCAAAAGGAACTACGCCTCAGATTACCTTAAGCAGTTCATTGCTAACCGGAGGCTTTGATAGCACAGACTTTGGCTTGTTTAATCAGATCCAGGCAGCGCTTGATGCTTATACCGTTCCGCTTTATCCTTCGGGCATTATAGCTGGGGTTATGGCACGCGTTGATAGCGACCGTGGGGTGTGGAAAGCGCCCGCAAATGTAAGTTTATTAACCGTTGATAAACCTTTACTTACCGTAAGCGATGAGGAGCAGGATTATCTTAATGTAGATGCCACATCGGGCAAAAGCATCAACGTAATCAGGAAATTTGCTGGCCGGGGAACTTTGGTTTGGGGAGCCAGAACATTGGCTGGTAACGATAACGAATGGCGTTATGTTCCTGTAAGGCGTTTTTTTATCATGGTAGAAGAATCGATCAAAAAAGCAACGGAGTTTGTTGTTTTCGAACCAAATGATGCCAGAACATGGATGCGCGTAAAAAACATGTGCCAAAATTACCTCACGGTATTATGGAGGCAGGGTGCATTGGCCGGAGCCAAAGCCGAAGATGCATTTTTTGTCAATGTGGGTTTGGGCATCACCATGACCTCGCTCGACATTCTGGAAGGACGCCTGATCATAGAAATTGGAATGGCCGCCGTTAGACCAGCAGAGTTTATTGTCCTTAAATTTTCTCACCTATTAGCAAAATCTTAAATTATGGCAACCAATTATAAAACCCCTGGCGTTTACATAGAGGAAATAAGTAAACTGCCGGCATCAATAGCAGCAGTTGAAACGGCTATTCCTGCATTTATCGGCCGTACCGAATTTGCCAAAGATGAAAATGGGAACGATGTTTTACCTGCTGCGCCAACGAAGTTGCCAACCCCCATCCGGATTACTTCGTTTCTTGACTATCAAAAATATTTTGGCGGTGCCAATTCAGAAACAACGGTTTTCGAAACCAGTGGTATACCCACTATAACCGACACTGAAGTTGACGGTAAAATAGTAAAACGGGTAATAAGCTGTGATGCCAAAAAAAGCGAGACGAGCGGTAAATACATGTATTATGCGATACAAATGTTCTATGCAAATGGTGGCGGAGCCTGTTATATTGTTTCGAGCGGAAGTTACAGTACCGATTTAACCACAGATGCTGCCAAAGCGGGTTTAGATGCAATTGCAAAAGTTGACGAACCAACGATGCTGGTATTTACCGATAAGCATAAATTATTAAATAGTACCAAATCAGGCTATAAAGATGTTTATGATTATGCATTAATGCAATGCGCGAAACTGCAAGACCGTATAGCCATTTTTGATGCCTGGGTATTATCCGATTCTCCCTATGCCGATGCCGGTATTGTGCGGAACGATATTGGTACAGCAAATTTAAAATATGGTGCCGCTTATTATCCCTGGCTGCAAAGTACATTAAGTTATGCCTATAACGAACAGGTAAAAGTAAAACACCAGGTAAATGCCGGTAACGGACCTTATAACGATCTAACCTTAGCTGACATTAAAGCCCTGGATTTAAGTACCTATCGTGCACTGGTAAACGAAATGGATAAAAATGTAATCGATTTGCCGCCTTCGGGCGCAGTAGCAGGGATAATGGCAAGGGTTGATAACAACCGTGGCGTTTGGAAAGCACCGGCTAACGAGAGCGTAAACCTGGTTACTGGCCCCTCATTAAAAGTTACCGCACAACAGCAGGAAACACTTAATATAGACCCAACTACGGGTAAATCAATTAACGTAATCCGCTTTTTTACAGGCAAGGGAACTTTGGTTTGGGGAGCACGTACCCTGGCAGGAAACGATAACGAATGGCGGTACATTTCGGTAAGGCGTTTTTATAATTTTGTTGAAGAGAGCGTTAAAAAAGCCACTGAGTTTGTGGTTTTCGAACCCAATGATGCCAATACCTGGCTGCGCGTAAAAACCATGTGCGAGAATTTCTTAAACCAGCTCTGGCGTCAGGGGGCATTACAGGGCGCAAAACCCGACGACGCCTACTTCGTGCGCATTGGTTTGGGGGTAACCATGACCTCGCTTGATATCCTCGAAGGCAGAATGAATGTAGAAATCGGCATGGCAGCCGTGCGCCCGGCAGAATTTATCATCTTAAAATTCTCACATAAATTACAAGAATAATTCATCATAAATTATAAAAATTATGGCAAATACTTATCCATTGCCGGTGTTTCACTTTCAGGTGGAATGGGGCGGTTCGCGAATTGGTTTTACAGAGGTTAGCGGTTTAACCGTTGAAACCCAGTCTATTGATTATCGCGAAGGAAACTCGCCAGAATACCATGTTACCAAAATGCCCGGAATGCAGCAATATACTGCCATTTCGATGAAAAGAGGCATAACAAAAGGCGATAACGAACTTTTTCAATGGTTTAATACCGTGAGTTTGAATAAAATTGAACGCAGGGATTTAACAATCAGTTTGCTTAACGAAAGTCACGAACCGGTGGTGGTTTGGAAAGTTAGGGGCGCATGGCCGTCAAAAGTAGACGGGCCAACATTAAACTCTACCGGTAACGAAGTCGCCATAGAAACGGTTGAACTGGCACACGAAGGTTTAAGTATTGAGTTTACCTAGCTGTTATGAAGATTGTAAATCCTCCTGTTGGTTTCCATTTTTTGCTCCGCATAGAAGGTTTATCTCCACAATATGATGGCCTGCCCGATATTGGTTTTACGGATGCAACGGGTTTTGAGGCAAATATTGCGACAGAAGAGTATAAAGAAGGAGGAGAAAACCGCTTTGCACATAAATTGCCAACTGCGGTAACTTACAGCAACCTTACATTAAAAAGGGGATTGTTGATTGGCTCGGCAGCAATGAAATGGTTTAAAGAATCGGTAGAGGCGTTTACATTCAACCCTAAAGATATTACCCTGATTTTGCTGAACGATGCACATGTTCCCCTGCAGGCCTGGAATTTTGTAAATGCTTATCCTGTAAAGTGGTCGGTAGAGGGTTTTAATGCACAGCAGAACGGCCTGGTAATAGAAAGTATAGAGTTTGCACACCAGTATTTTAGAAGGATCGAAATTTTTTAACCACAAGTACACATGCCAGTAGAAATTAGGGAACTGAATATTACAGCAACCGTAACCAACAATGTTGCCAGATCTGCGCCACCAAGTGCAACCGGACAAACGGCTACGGATAAGAAATTAAAGAAGGCATTGGAGGAGTTGAGATTACAGATCAAAAATAAGAATGAGAGGTAACTATGGCTTTAAGTCAACTGCATGATCGATTGGGCAATCTGGAAAAACTCGTCATAGATGTTTATTCAGATAACAATTTTTCGGGTTCACCCATCGAAACTTTTAAGGTGTTGTACAATCCCAATACTTATTTTATCGATTATAAAAACGAACTCGATCACGATGCACCGGTAAATGCTGCCGATGGGGTTGGGGAGTTTAAATCGTCGAGGGGAAAAGAGCTTAATTTAGACTTGCTTTGGGATGCCACATCTGCTTCTTATTCGGGCAGTTCAACCTTTCAGGCCGATGTACAAAATGATAAGACCGTACACAAGGTGATCGAGCATTTTATCGATAGCTGTTTCAAGATTAAGGAAGATACGCATCAGCCAAACTTTTTGAAAATACACTGGGGCGAGCTTACTTTTCAGGGTATGCTTACCGCGGTTAAAGTTACCTACACGCTGTTCGATAATAGCGGAAAACCACTTAGGGCAAAAACCGACTGCACTTTTACCAGTTATACCTCACTCACCGAACAATCGAACGAACAACGACGCAGTTCACCCGATTTAACACATTACAGAAATGTAGAGGGCAATAATCCGCTGCCTTTAATGACATACCATATTTATAAAAACGACAGGTATTATTTGGAAGTGGCTAAGGCCAACAGTCTGAATAATTTTAGAAAATTAAAACAGGGAGCGCGTATTACGTTCCCTCCAATCGAAAAATAATTTACCATGCCAGCTAATTCAGGTGCTCAGAGTTTTAGTATTAAAGTAAACGGACAGGCTTTGTCTGATGCGGTTGGTATTTTGGAAATTGTGGTTACCAACCTGGTTAATGCCATACCAAAGGCCAGGGTGGTGGTGATGGACGGGAGTGCAGCAGCCCAAAATTTTGAATTGAGCAATGGCACAGATTTTATACCCGGAGCCGAAATTGAGATTGCCGCTGGTTACAACGGCGAAAATGAAGTGATATTTTCAGGTTTAATCATTAGTCAAACCATTAAAGCCAACGAAAGTGGCAGTCAGATGGAAATAGAATGCAGGGATAAAGCCGTTAAACTTACCGCAGGACGTAAAAATAAAATCTGGGAAAACACCAGTGATGCTGATGCCATTACCGATCTGGCTGGGCAAAATGGCATTACTGCCGATATAGATGGATTAGACTTGCAGCACAAGCAATTGGTACAGTTTAATTGCAGCAATTGGGATTTTATTGTTACCCGTGCCGAATTAAATAGTGCTTTGATCATAACTGAGGCAGGAAAACTAAGCATTGCCTTGCCCGATGCGGGGCAGGAGATTACGGCTACCTATACTTATGGCTCCGAAATTTACGATTTCGAAGCCCAGATGGACGCCCGTACGCAATATCCTCAGGTGATTACCAAAAACTGGAATTATACCAGCCAGGAAGTAAAAGAAGAAACATCAACAGCAAAATCGTTGCCCCAACAGGGAAATATTTCGGGCGATGATTTGTCAGGTGTACTCGGATGGGAAGATAACAGTCTTTATCATTCGGGCAATGTTGCCGAACAGGAATCGGCCGAATGGGCAAGTGCACAACTGTTCAGGAGCAGGTTAAACAGGCTTATCGGCAATTTTAGGGTGCAGGGTGATCATAAGTTGAAACCTGGAATTATTGTGGAACTGTTGGGCATAGGTGAACGTTTTAGCGGTAAATGCTGGGTAACCGGTGTAATCCATTCCTATTCAGGCGAAGCAGCGTGGTACAGTCATGTCCAGTTCGGACTTGATAAAAACCTTCACAGCTACAGCTTCGATGATATTGTAGAAAAACCTGCTTCCGGAATCATTCCACCGGTAAATGGATTGCAGATCGGTATCGTTACCCAGCTGGAAAGTGATCCCGATGGTGAAAACCGGATCAGGGTGCGTTTGCCTACCGTTGAAAAGGAAGGTGATGGGATTTGGGCCAGATTGGCGGCCGTAGATGCCGGGAAAGACCATGGATGGGTTTGGAATCCCGAAATAGACGATGAAGTAATTGTCGGTTTCATAAACGACGATCCGAGGGATGCCGTGATTTTAGGCCGATTATATAGCAGTTCATTTCCACCACATGTAGAGGCTAAAGATGATAATTACCTGAAGGGATTATCCACGAAATCGAAACTGCAGTTATCGTTTGATGATGAAAAGAAAATCATCAAAATAGAAACACCGGGAGGTCATTCCATAAAGCTCGATGAAGACCAGAAACAAATCGCTATTCAGGATATGAATGGCAACAAAATAGAAATGGGAGAGGACGGGATCAAGATTGAAAGTATTAAAGACATTACGCTAAAAGCATCAGGCGATTTAAAAATCGATGGAACAAACATTACGACCAACGCCAATGCACAATTAAAACTAAGCGGAAGCGGAGGCACCGAATTAAGTTCGTCGGCGATTACAAAAGTGAAGGGAAGCATGGTTCAAATTAATTAAAAATGGCAAACGCAGCAAGAGTAACCGATACCACTAACCACGGTGGAACTATAATTGGCCCTGGGGTACCTACCGTTTTAATAGGTGGCATGCCTGCCAGCGTGGTTGGCGATAACCATGTTTGTGTATTGCCGCCAAATAGTCATCAGCCAACCGTAAGTCCTTTTCCGGCAGGTAGTGCAACGGTATTTATTGGTGGTTTGCCTGCGGTAAGAACCGGCGATAGCTGTATTTGTGGCGCAAGTGCCGTAGTGGGCTGCCCAACTGTAACAATAGGATAAAATGGATACTGAAAATAACTTTTTAGGCAAAGGCTGGACTTTTCCGCCAGTAATTACCAAGTATGAAGGTACCGATCGCTTTGCAACCGGCATGGTAAGCGACGTGATTGATATTAACCAGAGCCTCGAAATCCTTTTTGGTACGGCAGTGGGCGAAAGGGTAATGCAGGCCGAATATGGTTGCAATGTGGAAGATATGATTTTCGAGCCCATTAATGTTACACTGGTGACCAGGATCACCGAAAGGATAAGAAGGGCCATAATTTATTACGAGCCACGCATTAAACTCGATAAACTGGATGTTTTTAAAAATGAAGAAAACGGAATCATCAACCTGGTAATAGAATACACCGTCAGGAGTACCAATACCAGGAACAATATTGTTTACCCTTATTATTTAACCGAAGGCACAAATATTTAAGAAATGAGTACCAACTGCAATAAAAATAATGACCCAAGAAACGGAACCAACCGTTTAAACCGCTTACCCAAAGCCTTGGATACATCTTTTATTGCTATTGATGAAAGAGATAAAAAAAGCCTTTATCAGTTTTGCGATAACCTTGCAGCCTATATCAATTACTATTATTATGATGGGCTGGAGAAAAAAACCGACTGGCAAAGTGTTTTCAATATAGATGAATTAAAAAAAGATGGTACTTCCGAACCCCATCTGGCGCTTTTCGATTCTTTCCTCGAATTATATGCCATTGCTCAAAAAGACCTTAACCAGTTTACCGGCAAACATTTGGATTATTTCTTCGAAACCGTTTTGGGTTTTGAAAAAAAGGCTGCCGCCCCCGATAAAGTATACCTCATTGTAGCGCTGGCCAAACACATATCGCAATATGTTTTAAACGATAAAACGGAATTTAAGGCGGGTAAAAACAGTAAAAAACAGGAGCAATTTTATAAACTCCTGTCTGATTTTAGCTTTAGCCATGCACAGGTAGCCAGTATTAAATCTATTTTGGTTGATCAGACGGAAAAGTCAAGGATTAAGGCTTCGCCGGTTGCAAATTCGGGCGATGGCATTGGTGCAGAAGTGGTAAACCAAGATGGCAGCTGGGATACATTTGGTAACGAAACGCGGCCTCCCGCCAATATCGGTTTTGCCATCAGTTCTCCTTTATTCAGGATGGCCGAAGGAAAACGTAAAATAACCCTGTCATTTAGCTATCATGCACCTTATCTGGTAGCGCCGGTAATTAAACCCGAAAATTTTAAGGCCAGTATTACCGCAGAAAAAGGATGGACAACAGTAGAAATTACTTCGGTAACATTTCCCAATCCTGGCTTGCTCGAAATGGTACTCTTCGCCGACGAAAGCATACCTAAACTGGTCGATTATAGTCAAAAACTTCATGTAGAGGATTTCAGGACCGATTTCCCGGTATTAAAAGTGGAATTACTACCGGCACCAAACCTTTATGCCGGTTTAACCTTTGCTGCAATTGATAGCGTAGCTATTAAAACGGATGTTCAGGGCGTAAAAAACCTATTCGTACAAAACAGTTTGGGTAAGCTGGATGCCGCTAAACCCATGGAGATTTTTGGTCCGGTACCAGGTGTAGGTGCCAATTTTTATGTAGGCAGCAACGAGGTTTTTCAGCATAACCTCAGCAGCTTAAGGTTGAATTTCGAATATTTAGGTTTACCTGCCGTTACTTTTGCCACATACTACGATCTCTATGTTAATCTGGCTAACGACAGTAACGGACGTGATAAATCCACTTACGTTAAAAACAGCGATTTTAAAGCCGAAGTTTCCTTTCTTTTACACCGCAATTGGATCAATTCGACAGCGCCAGAGGTTGCACTTTTTACTGCAGCAGATGGCGATGCACCCAATGCATTGTTTTCAACAGATTTAAGTATACCAGCTGATTTTGAAGCAGATTACAACACCAAAGTAAACGATGCTTATAACCTCGAAACCGAGCGCGGTTATTTAAAACTTAAATTCACCAAAGGTACATTTGGCCAGGCTGATTATCAGCTGGTATTCAGTACAGCTGTTATAGGCAAAACCACGGTACCTAAATTGCCCAATCCACCCTATTTGCCGCTCATTCAGAATTTAACAATCGATTATAGCAGTGCAGCAACAATAGATCTTTCGGTAAGTGCTGATGTTAAATCAACTTATGATAACCGCATACACCGGTTTTATTTTATCGAACCTTTCGGCCTTGCCGAAGCGCATCCGTTTACCCATGGTGCCGTACAGTTGCTTCCTGTTAAACCTAATGAAGGTGAACTGTATATGGGTTTAAGTGATGCTATTGTACCGCAGAATTTAAGTTTGCTGTTTCAGGTAAGCGAGGGTAGTGCCAATCCTGATTTTGATAAGGCAATAATCAAATGGGCCTATCTTCAGCATAATATCTGGATAGAATTTGAAAAAATAAACATTTTAAGAGAACAAACCAACGGACTTTTAACCACGGGCATTGTTACCTTAAATATTCCTAAAACCGTAAATACTGATAATACACTCCTGGCAAATGGCCTGTTATGGATCAGGGCTGCGGTAACTGCAAATGCCGCTGCCGTATGCGATATTATTTCCATCACAACCCAGGCTGCAGAAGCCGAATTTGAAGTTTACAATGACGTGGTGCCCGAAAAAATTGCCATCGAAGCAGGCGTGATTTCAAAATTAAAAGACCCCGATAATGCAGTAAAAAAAGTAGTACAGCCCTATGGTTCTTTTGATGGAAAAGGAACCGAAAATGCCAACGATTATCATTTGCGTGTGAGCGAAATATTAAGGCATAAAAGAAGGGCCATCACCCAGTGGGATTACGAACGCCTTATTTTGGCACAATTTCCCAATGTGTATACCACCAAATGCATTAACCATACTTTTTACAACGGTAACGTGAGCAGCTACAACGCTTTGTCGCCGGGCGATGTAACCATTATTGCCGTACCTGATATAGCCATCAGCAATGCGCCAAACCCGTTAAAACCAAAGGTTTCTAAAAATACTTTGGAAATGATTAAAGCATACCTGGCCAAAACCAATTCGGCATTTGCGAGGCTGAATGTTCAGAACCCAATTTTTGAAGAAATAAAGCTGCATTTCCATGTAAAACTGAGAGACGGTTACGAAGAAAATATTTACCTCCCACAACTTAAAAACCAGATCAGGTTGCTTTTGGCCCCCTGGACAGGCAATGCTTCCATTCAAATGGAATTTGGTGGTAAAATAGAAAAATCGACCATCATCTATCAGCTGGAGAAGTTGGCTTATGTAGATTATATTACCTGTTTTAAAATGTACCTCTACCGGCCTGCAGGATTGGAAGATATCTCGTCGAAAGATTTGGAAACAGCAGAAACAGCTACAGCAGCAAGTATTTTAACTGCTTATCCCGATCACTCCATTATCAACATCAACGACATTGCCGGAATCAGCAATCCCGATTGCGATTGTGTGGATTGCAATGATAATACCATTATAGCAAAAGGTGAATTTGTTCCCGTTAACGAATGCGGTTGTAATTAAATGAGCGATTTAAAAACCATATCGAAAAACAGTCCTCAACAGGAAAGCATGCAGTTTGATAAACTGCGGGAAATGGGTATTAACCGGATACAGGCTTTGAGCCAGCAAAACTGGACTGATTATAACCTGCACGATCCGGGTATCACTACGCTTGAAGCACTGTGTTATGCCATAACCGACCTGGGTTACCGTTTAACTTTCGATATGCAGGATCTGCTGGCCAATAATCCCAATATTGACCAGGTCGATTTTCATAACTTTTTTACCGCAAGGCAGATTCTGCATAATGCGCCGGTTACCATTAAAGATTTCAGGAAACTGTTAATGGATGTGGCCGTACAGGTTGATCAGGAAACTTTGGGCATAAAAAACGCCTGGGTGATTCCTGCTGAGGATGCCGAAATGAAAATTTACGTAAACCAGGCACAACAAAAACTGGAGTATTTCCCTACCGCAACAGATGGGACAGGTTATTTTGTAAAGGGCCTGTATAATTTCCTGATCGAGTTTGATCAATCCATTATTTATGGCGATTTAAACTCCAATGCCATGGAAGGAACCTACATCATTAATAATTTTAGCAGCGATTTATGGTTGGAAGGTGTAGAAATTAATGTAACCATCCATTTTCCCCGCTGGGATGATCTTACTATAGATTTTAATAGTGATACAAACATTATCAATAACATTAAAAGTCTTAAAATCAAGGCTGAGAAACTTCCGACAGGATATGAATTGATTGATAGTAACGATCTGGATCATACGGTTACACTTGCAGGAACCAAGAAAGTGGCTGGGGTACCTGTAGCCATTACCGGTTTGAGCGAAATAGATACTGAACTGAATCATTTCATTTTTGATGCGCCAAATGGACTGTTACAAAGTTATAAACGCAAAATAGCCATCATTAAAAACATCATTAAAAAGGCAGAAGACAGGTTAAATGATAACAGACCGCTATGCGAGGATTATTTCCAAACCCGGGCTTTAAAAGTGGAAGAAATAGCAATATGCGGCGATATTGAGATCGATCCTTTTGTTGATGCTGCTACTGTTGCTGCCGAAATCTATTTTCAGCTGGCGCAGTTTCTTTCTCCGGATGTATATTTTTACAGTTTACCTGATATGAAAAATAAAGGCAAAACTACTGAAGAAATTTTCGACGGACCTGCTTTAACACATGGTTTTATCGATGATGACGAGTTAAATGCTTCTGAACAGCAATGTACCATCCATGTAAGTGATCTGATCAGGATTATTATGGATGTTAAAATTGATGGTAAACAGGTGGTGCAATCCGTTAGTGGTTTGCAGCTGGCTAATTTCCCTGAAGATAATGGCAGTAATGATATTACCCAAAAAAGTGTAAAATGGTGCCTTTCATTAGCCATCGATAAATTTTATGTGCCAAGGTTATCAACCGAGCTTTCCAATTTGTCGTTTTTCAAACACAAACTTCCTTTTGCTTTCGATCAGCATGAAATGGAAGCCAGATACAGGGGACTTTTCGCAACCGCAAGAAAACGTTACCCCGAAAATCCAATTCTGGATAGGGCTTTGCCCATCGGGAACTGGCGTGAAATAACTGATTACACCTCTGTACAGGAAGATTTTCCTTTAATATATGGTGTAGGCAGTGAAGGTATTCCTAATTTACCAACTGTAGATGATGAAAGAAACCTGCGATTGGCACAGGCCAAGCAGTTTAAAGGTTTCCTTTCTTTTTTCGATCAGTTATTGTACAATTACCTGCAGCAGATAAACGGTTTAAAAGCCTTGTTTAGCCTAAACCAGGAACTTGATGAATTTGGTCAGCCTTTGCTGAATAAAACTTACTTCAGTGAGTCTTTAATAAAAACAGCCGTGCATGCCGATATCGTGCCCCATGCTACAGATCAAAAGATTTTCGTAAATGATTACGCAACCAGGCTACAGGGCATTACCGAAAGTAAAAGCGTTTACGAAAAGCGTAAAAACCGGTTTCTCGATCATCTTTTGGCGCGTTTTTGTGAACAGTTTAGCGATTATGCACTCATTGCTTATACCAACGAGGGACAAAAAGCAGGGGCGGAACTGATTAAAGATAAACTTTCATTTTTAAATGCCTATCCCGAAATCAGCAGTAATCGCGGGAAGGCTTTTAATTACAAAAATGAACTGAACTGGTTTTATCAAAATGTTTCAGGTTACGAAAAACGTGTGGGTATGCTCCTTGGGATTGATGCTAAAAAAACTGATGATTTACATTTTTCTAATGCTTTCAGGATCCTGCCTGTAAGCAATAAATGGAGCATCGATACCAAAGTATCTACAAAAATCCTTTTCGAAGGCATCAATAGTTTTAATGATCAGTTATTGGCAAAAGCCGCAATGGAAGAACTGATCAGTGCTGCCGTACACATCAATAATTATAAGATAATCGCAGGAACTGCTGCGGGCAAATTCCAGGTTTTGCTTTATGCCGATTTAATTGAACAAAAAGTTATCGCAAAAAGTAAAAATACCGCATTAACTAAAGCCGATAGCAATACGTTAATTAATAGTCATAGTGATCTATGTACTAAAGAATTATGTGGTAATATTTTAAGCAATCGTAAAAATTTAGCTGCGCCCATATTTAATTATTTCGAGGTTACTTCTCACACCGTAGATGGCACTACAACGCCGCCATTGCATACGATTAAATATGAACTGTTCGATTTGCCAACAGAAGATGCAGGTAGAAAAGTAATCATCACCGGAGAGGTTGAAGGCCCGGAAGTAAAAGGTGCTGATGCTGCGGAAACCACCAGTAATACCATTGCAAATTTACTTTGGAAATTTATCCGTTTCGCTTCAGATGAAGATTATTATCGTTTTGTGCCCGAAAATGTAACAGTGTACGATCCAAATTACCATTTCGAAATATTCGATATTTACGGCGAAACATTGGGCAAACATAAAGGCAAGAATTATAACCATCAGCTGGCTGAAATTATTGAAGACAGCACAGCCTCTCCAGTAGTTAATATTGTTGATTCTCTATCCAATAATGGCACTTATACCGTGAAAAATACGGTGGCCCTTGGGCCAAATATTAAAGTAGAAATTAATGAAACACTACCAAATAATTATCCTGATGGTAAATTAAGCTTCAGCGAAACATTTAACGCTTATATATTCGAAAATGGCCGCAAGCTTACTGTTACCGGCAGCGATTTAACCAACAGGCTGCGCATAGGTGATAAAATGAATTTCATTATACCTTCAGCAGAGAGAACTGAATTCGAAATATTGAACATCAGTTTTGCCAATAATAAGACCACTATTATTTCGGATATCCTGCTCGATTTTGTGGTAGCGCCAAAATTGAGCTACACCAAATTGTTCGAAATCAAAAATGTAACGCCTAAAACCATTATCATCAGGGCCGGTATGGAAAAATTGGCCAGACTGGATATGGTGAATTTCTTTAACAGGATATTTATCGATCGTGAAGGACTACATTTGATCGAACATCTACTCTTAAGACCTAAAAAACGTGATTTTGATACTTTATTGGATATCCACACGGATGTAGATTGTGTGCAATGCAAAATTGCCGATACCTACAGTTTCGTGATGACCGCGGTATTACCTTATTGGCCAAACCGTTTCAGGGAACGGAATTTCAGAACATTTATTGAAAAAACGCTGAGAGAAGAATGCCCGGCACATGTAGTACTCAATGTATGCTGGGTAAACCCCTTACAGATGAACCAGTTCGAAACAGCCTATAAAAACTGGCTGATCCAGATCAATACAAGCAGTCCAGGAGACGCAGAAAGGGTAAAAGCGCTGAAAAACTTTATAGAAGCAATTCAGGGTTTAAGAAGCGTTTATCCATCCGGCAAACTGCATAGCTGTAACGAAAACGAAGTGCAGAAAAATCCATTAATCCTAAATCAAACTAACATTGGTATTTTTTAACTAATCTAGCTATGGAACTCATTAATAAAACAACGGTTTTTGAAGAAAATCAGGTACTAACAGCAGGTCAGCTGAATAATACACAGCAGTTTTTGTTTCAGGAAAGCAGGTTAACCAGGATTAGATTGATCGGCAGGGGGATCGTTTGTGGTCTACATGCAAGCTACGGCGAAAATACCGTACACATTTCAAAAGGGCTCGGCGTAACTTCATGGGGTTTTCTCATTTCACTTGGCGATTGCGATTTAACACACTATAAACCTTATACCTTACCCGATGGCTTAGATTATAAATATTTTAATAATGCCCCGCTTTTAGAATTGGTTACCGCAGAAAATGCGGCTGCCATGGGAGCCGGCCCAATTACTGGTGCATTGGTTTTGAGCGATTATGTAGTGGTTTTATTTTTGGAATCGGCAGCCCGCGACCTTAAAAGCTGTTTGGGCAAAAGCTGCGATGACCTTGGTAAAGAAAATACCTTTACTATCCGCAAATTGCTGATCAAAAGAACCGATCTGATCAATATCAATACCTCAAATAAAAATAAAGGCGGCGCTATGTATCCTGCTCTGTATGAGTTGGAAACGATCGATTATCCAAGGGCTTTAATTACACCAATTGCTGCAGCTAATTACCCTGCTTTGGTTAATACTTATCTAAGTCCGGTTGCGGCAATACTAGAGAAGCTCACCAAACAACTGGCGATTATTTATAGTGAACTGCCGGCACTGACTCGCCATTTTCCCAATTACGATTTTGATAGCATACGCGCCACATGGGAGGCAAAACTGATCGAACTTTCTGCGCAGTACCTAAGCGGTAAGGCTTATGGATTTCAATACGTGTACGATGCCTTTGAAGATATTATAAAATCGTACGAAGAGTTGCGCTGCATCGCCATGCACCTCAACAGTGTTTGTTTGCCCGATGAAGATGCTTTCCCTATGCATTTAATGTTGGGTAGCGATACCTGTCCGCCATCTGTTTTTCGTCAGGAGTTTGAATACTCGCCGTTATTTAACGAATATAAAGACTGGAGCAAAAAACTGGTTACGGTTTTCGGAAGAACCCTGAACATGTTAACAGGTTTTTACGATAGCCAGAACGAAAAAAACGACCGCGGTATTTTGGCTACCCCGAGTAAAGAAAAGTGGCAAAATATAGGCAAAAGGGCTTTGCCGATTTACTTCGACCGCGGTATTGCCGATTTTGAAACTTACTGGAACGAATCTTTATGCCATGGCTGCGATAATGGCAAACCGCTCAGCTACCATTATCAACTGCCCTTAAATTTACAGACTTACGGTAAAAGCAAACTGGAGGCACCATTGCTTTACAATTTTTCTGACACCACATTTTTTAGGATGGAAGGTCACCTGGCCATTGAAGAAGATGTGGCAGTAAAACAGTATGAAAGACTACAGCGTAACCTGAACCTTCCTTTTAAGGTACGTTCCATCTTTATGGGCGAGGGAGGAACAACAAAAAACATTTGCCGTTATCCCGATCTCGATTCGCAGTACCTGGTGTGGCGGAACGTAATGCTGTATTATCTCAATAACCTGATCAAATACAGTACCCTGGCCGAAAAAATGATCGCAAGGTTTGATGATGTAAAAGATGCGGCAAAAGATGCCGTTGTTGGTGTAAATACCAAAAAAGAAACCCGTTTTAATGCAAAAGCTGGCGGAAACGAAACTTTTAACGATACAAACGGCCAGACAGAAAAAACATCTACTTTCGGCAACATCAACAATGTTTTTATTAAAGCCGGCATGGTTAACGAACGGATAAACCAAGCCAATTATTCCAGAATAAATAACAGTAAAGGAAGACTGGAAGAAACGCCCAATGACCTGCAGCGTGATGCGTTGAATATGGTTGCCCAGTTTAACGATAACATTGAAGAACTGATTGCCACCCTCACCCTGGAATTTTCCGACTTTGACGAAAACCGTTTCAAATCGGTGTATACAGGTTTAATTTCGCTTTATGTGAAGGGAATGAAACTCATGGTCAAAATCATTAATAACGAGGGCAATGTAGAACTGATGGCTTATCTCATGGCGGCAACCATTGTGCACAGGGCGCTAAATGTATTTATGATCAGGCCTTATATCAATATTGGTACTTTAACCGATATCAGGTCGCAGCGGAACAAAAGCCTCGGTACAAATATTTCGTTTTATGATTATATCAGAAGGGCGGGTGCGGTAGAACATTTGGCCGGTGTAAATAAGGGCAATACGCTGTTATTGCTCTACCATACAGGTCGTGAAATCGAATACCAAACTATTGGCAAAGCACCAGTGGCCGTGCCAGTTACGCATAAAGAGACTGAAATAGCAGAAATCACGAAGGCTGAAAAAACGGTGAAGGCAAATTATGAAACCCGGTCCGCTGAAATAAAAACACGCATAGAGGAACATGAAAACGAACTTGGCCAGGTTAAAATCCAGTATAAAGAAGCTTTAGCAGGTAGGATCGAAGAAATTAATAAGCGTAAAGTGTTTACAGCTGATGAAATCAAGAAAGAAGAATTAGCCATAAAAAGCGAGCTTGAAAATAAAATAAGAAGTTTAAAATCTACAGGCGAAGATGCTGTTAAAACTGAAGCACTCGAAAAAGAATACAAAGAAAGAATAGTCTTATTAAGGAAAAATACCGAAGCCGACAAAACAAAAGAGCTGAAGGAACTTACCGGGACTATGGAATCAGAGCTGGCAGAAAAACTTAAAGTCAGCGAAGAAGTGATCGAAAAGGCCAGAAAAGAAGAGGCCGAGGCTTTAAAAGAATACGAAGGTCATTTAAAAGTGCTTACAGAAAAACGTAAAGCTGTAGAAAAAGGCAGAGAAAAAGAGCTTGAAGAAATCATTGTTACGGGAAAGCGAAAAAGAGGAGATTATTTAAGCAAGTTCGAAGCCAGTTTTAACGAACAGTATGATAAACTGGTAGAAGAAATAGGTAGGGAAGGATTGCCAAACATTGCCGATAACGTGATTGCCGATTTTACACTTTACGAAGATGATGGCTGTTGCGAATGCGATGCAAAAGATTACCGCAATAAAGAACTTACACCTTTGGTAGCGCCCATTTCGCGTTTTGTGGTCTATACTCCAAGCAGAATTAATACCGCTAAAATACAGGTACTCAATAATCTTTACCATCCCGGCGATTATAAGGTTATTGTTAAAAACGGGCCCAATTTGGGATCGGTAAAATTTGAGGAAGAAGTTTATGAACCTAAACCAAACCTGAATAAACAGATTTTGGTATATACCCTCGACCCGGAAAAGGTTGCAAAAGATAGCCGTGCCAGAAGATCGGTAGTTGCTGTAGATGAATTGGAGTATGCCGTTATCGAAAGCGAAACCGGTAATGAGGTAGGTACAGCCTTGATTACTTTCTTTATTGGCGTTGGACGTATTGGTCAGGATACTTACGAATTAAGTGGTAACGTGGCTTATGCTAAACAGTTTAAAATTACAATCACAGATGCTGCTGGCGCACCGATACAGCAGGGTGAGTTTACAGGAAACAAATACAGTTTTAATTTAAATCCAGGCAAATACCATATTGTAATGGAAGGAATTGCACCTCAGGGAAGACAAGAAAGAGATACTGAAATTGTTGACGAAGATGTTGTTGAAAATTTTGATTTAGGAAAAAAATAATGTGATGAATAAACACCTCATCCAATCGCAAAAAATGTTGCTCACTGTTGCCAGTCAACAGGATTGGGAAAAGGTGCAGGCAGAAATCGGCGATTTTTGTAAAACAAGATTGCCCGATATTTTCAATTCTATCTTTGATGAATTTGCATTCAACCAAACCATTCGCATCGATCAGTTAAATATAGATCTGGGAAATTTATCTTTAGATAAACTGATTCAAAATATTGAAGAACAGATTGTTATTCAGGTGTGTACTTATTTTAGAAACCAGAATTATCATAAAGAAGTTAATATTGATATTCTTGGACCGGAGGTTCAGGCATTTATAAAGCACTTAGCACGTCAAGAGAATCTTTTTGCAAAAGATCAATCTGTTTTACCTGATCGCGCAGCAGAGGCCGATAATTATGAATCCTTAGCCTTTTATTGTCAAACCGGTTTAAAACCCTGGTGGCTGCCTGATGGAACAGCATTTAAGCCTGCCGCGGTTTTAGTCAAACTTTTTAATAACGATCGACAAATTTTCAGCCAGTTTATCCAGCTCATAAAACGTAATACCCTTAGTTATAAAAGATTAATGCAGCTGGTAAACAGGCAGTTGTTTTTTTACCAGCTTCATAATTTTAAAACAGATATTTCAATTTTAAAATATTTAGAACCAAATATTAATGCTCATTTATATCATGTAATACTTGAAGTCTGGTTCGGTGCTTTAGAAGAAGAAAAAAATAGTATTGAAATCGATGATTTTGGCCTGTGGCTTTTTAACCTGGTTCAGGAAAATCCGGCATTAAAAGCTAAATTAATAACAAGTTTAAAATTGGCAGTTACCGCTGCCGTGCTTAAAAATGAGGCTATAACAATAATCGAACGGTTTAATAATTTAATCGCTGCCATTCATAAGCAGCAGGATGTAACAGCAATTAAACCAAAATTTAAAGAAAAGGAAGACTTAGTCAATCCGAAAAAAACTGGTGAAATTAAAAAGGAAGCTTCGGTTTTAATCGAAAATGCAGGTTTGGTTTTGCTTTATCCATATTTTAAAAACCTGTTCAATTTTCTGCAGTTGTTAAATGGCCATGCATTTATTGATGAAAAGGCTATGAATAAAGCCATTGTATACTTGCATTATTTAATTTACAACGAAATGCCCGAAGACGAAACGCTGTTGGTTTTGAATAAAATATTGTGTGGTGCTGATCCTGAAACGGTAATCCATCTACACGAGATCACCTTTACGGAAGAAGAACTCGCAGAAGCCAACGAATTAAAAAGGACAGTAATTCAACATTGGTCGAAACTTGGATCAACAACGGTACAGGGTTTTACCGATACCTTTTTAAAACGTGACGGAAGTTTAATTTTCCGTGCCGGCGATTACCATTTATATGTAGAAAAAAAGGGTTTTGATGTTTTATTAGACACTTTGCCCTGGCCGATATCAATAATACGCTTACCATGGAACAACTATTTAATCAACCTGAACTGGTAAACAATAACCTGCAGGCAAATGCAGATGCACTTTTAGCCGAATTAAACTGGTTTGAAAAAGTGTTGCAGTTGCGTAGCGCCATTAATGCCGGTAATGTGGCTGCTGGTACCCGTATTTTTGATGCCCACCCGCCCGATTTAAGCAATTTCGATAGTAGTTATGCGAGGTTTCTGGCTAAGTATCAGTTTAAATTTGCCGAGCGTTTTTTGCTTTTCCTTTCCATGGTGAGTCAGATAAAACCACAATGCCTGGATATTTTCCTGGTGAACAATCCACAAACCGGGCAGATATTTACGGAATTTGGCGGTAAAAAAGGAAACGTTTTTAGTGGTTTTTTACCCACAGCCGAAACTTTTTTGTTTTTGCTTGCTTCCGATAATTTAATGCTGCGCTTTGATCTGATGAAATTATTTGATGCCCGAAATCCGCTTTTCGCCTTAAATGTACTGGAGTATGAGCCGCTTCCACCTGGTGAACCTATTTCGAGTATCCCATTACACATTAGTAAAAACTGGTTCGAAGAGTTTACCACAGGCGAAAGAAGCAAACCCCGTTTTTCAACTGATTTTCCGGCTCACCTGATCGAAACCAATATGGAATATGGCGATCTGGTTTTGCCCGAGCATACCCGCGAACACCTGGAGCTGTTAAATGCATGGTTACAGCATAGCCCGACCATGATGAACGATCTGGGGCTGAAACATAAGATAAAACCCGGTTTCAGAACGTTATTTTACGGTCAGCCCGGCACAGGGAAATCTTTAGCAGCCGCTGTTTTGGGTAAAAAGCATAATTTACCGGTTTATCGCATCGATTTAAGCAGGATAGTAAGCAAATATATTGGCGAAACCGGTAAAAACCTGGCCAAGGTATTCGATGCTGCCGAAAATCAGGGTTGGATATTGTTTTTTGATGAAGCTGATGCGCTTTTCGGAAAACGTACCAATGTAAGCGATGCAAGGGATAAATATGCAAATCAGGAAACCAGTTACCTGCTCCAACGGATTGAAGACCACAATGGCCTGGTTATTCTCGCCAGTAATTTTAAACAAAATATCGATCAGGCATTTTTGCGCCGTTTTCAATCAGTAATCGAATTTCCGATGCCAGAGGCCAGTCAGCGGGCCCTGCTCTGGGAACAGGGCTTTTCGCCATTTACAAAAATGGAAGCAAAGATAAACCTCGATGAGATTGCCCAGAAATTTGAACTTACCGGTGGTGTAATTATTAACGTGGTGCAGTATGCCACCATGCAGATGCTTAAAGAAGGGGGAAAAGAAATCAGGCAAAAAGATATTATTGAAGGCGTTAAACGCGAATTAAAAAAATCAGGGCGAACATTATAGGCATGAGCAGCATATTGGCATATCGAAATTCTCCATCCAGGTCTGTAACACACAGCAGGCCAGGGAATAGTGCTATCCAAACCAAGCTGAAGGTTGGGGCTGCAAACGATCCGCAGGAGAAAGAAGCCGATCAGGTTGCAGAAAGGGTCATGCGGATGCCATCGAATGCGGGCTTTGCCATGGCTGGTACCGGTGGTTCGTTATCTGCTATGCAGGTACAACGAAAATGCTCGGGTTGTGAGCAGGAACAAAAAGTTTCCCGTAAGGAAAGCAGCATCATGAGGTTGGCTGCCAGGCCTGCTGTACAGCGTAAATGTGCAACCTGTGCAGATAAAGAAAAAGCATCTCGTAAAGAAAAAACTAAGCTCCAACGTAAATGCGCCAGTTGTGCAGAGAAAGAAAAAGTATCGAAAAAGGAGAAGGTAACACCAGAAAATAAACTTCAGCGCAAATGTAGTTGTGAGCACGAAGAAGAAGTATCGCGTAAACCAGAAGAGTTAAAAGATATAGATCAACCCGAGGTATTACAGGCCAAATCAGAATCGGCTTCTGCGGCAGGAGGAATTGCGCCATCGGGTGTGCAATTGGGTATTAACGCAACGAAAGGTGCCGGTACCACCTTACCCGGAGACGTGAGCCGCGATTTAGGCAGTAAAATGGGAGGTGATTTTTCGGGCGTGAGGATTCATGATACTTCTTACTCTGCGAAATTGAACGATAGTTTAAATGCTAGGGCATTTACCGTTGGCAATAATATTTATTTTAACAAAGGTGAGTATAATCCAAATTCGCAAAGCGGAAGGTTTTTACTGGCACATGAGTTAACGCATACGATGCAGCAAGGGGCTTCGCCCGATATACAGCGCTACAGTTGGGATGAATTTACAGGGGATGTTGCCGGCGGTGTTGATGCCGTAGGAGAAGGACTGAGCGATGCAGCTGGTGCTGTTGCCGATACGGCCAGTGCAGCTGCAGGAGCTGTAGCAGATGCCGCCGGAACGGTTTATGACGCAGGCGTAGAAGCAATAGACTGGCTGGCAACCGAAGCCGGACAGGCAGCCCAGGCATTGGCCGATGCTTTAGGTGTTGACGTAAGAATAACCACCAGTGGTTTGGAAATTGATATTCCTGGTGGTTGCCCGTTGGATGGACATAGTCAACAGTTTACGCTCGATGCTATAGAGGAAGATTTAATGATCCCGATTTTTGCCATGCCAATCGCTCCTGATGTATTCATTTCGGGCGAAGTCGGCATTACAGGAAGCATTACACCAGAAGTTCAGGTTCAGATCGGGCCAATTTGTTTCGACCCGACACATATTTTAATCAATCCTTTAACCAGTAACTACAGCATCAGCGGTGGTATCAGCATTACCAGTGCTTTATCATTAGGTGCAGAATTGCGGGGAGGAATAAAAGGTGAGCTTAGTTTAAGTGGAATTATACCAGTTGGGCCAGTGCCTGTACCGGTAAGTATTCCGCTTTTAAGTGCCGAAGGTGGTCCGGCTGTATTTGTTAGAGCTATCGGCATGCAAACCACACACATTGGTGGTTCATTATCATATGGCGGAGGTACCATTACGGCCAGCCCTGATGTAGATCTGGATTTTGGTGTCGCTGCTGATTTATTTGCCGGTGCTTATGCGCAGCTGAGCGTGCTTGGCTTTAACCTATGCCGGATATACTGGCAACCTTACGAATGGCATGGTGATGCTGCGGCCTCACTTGGTTTATCGGGTAGCATTAGCGGTGTTCCTGGCGTTGGAATTACAGGTGTAAGCGTAGCTACACCAACTTTAACCGGTATTCCTTTTGATAATATTGGATTGGCTATAGATCGAAGTGAGGGTTTTACAGATGATTGCCCGTTGATTTCAGGATTATGTGGTATTTTAAGAGCCTTGCATTATTTACCATCGCAAAATGGTGGAAGCTGGGATTGGAGCGCAACAGGTGCTCCTGGAAGTGGTTCATATGGCCCTGGTCCCAGGTTAGGTGGACCTTTAGAAGCTTATCAAAAAAAACCACCACTAGCCAGTGGGTCTGAATGTAGAGGCGCTTGCGGACCTAATTGCGATACATGCCAGCATGAAGCTATACATCATGAAATTGATCCAGCTACTGGGACACTTTGGGAATATACCATGTTCGAAAACTGCCATACCCATGATGGCTGTAGAGAACACGATGCTGGATTTGATTGGGCTGCCGATGTAAAAGGGGAAACAGGTTCTTGGGCAATGATTTTGCCTTGGCACATGGCCGCAAATATAGAGTGTGCCTGTAATAATTTGGCTGGTAATTGCCCGGCATGGGCTTTTGGCTTACCACCTTATGATCCTCGACCTATGTATTTTGCAGAAACCGCCAAAGCTATTGGTTCTGCAACACCAATAACACCGCATGTTCCACCAGGCGGTGGTGGACCAAATAATGAAGTTGGACCAGATTTTTATCATTATAGTATTAACCCACCGTCGGGAGATTTTGCTGCAGGTGGTGAAAGATGGACAGATTATAAGACGGATTGTAGGGCAGAAGCGCAAGCGGCAACAGGTGTTCCTGATGATTTACAATATATTTCTACCCTACCAGATGCCGTGGCAGATACCTATATCGACAGGAGCAATTTTACAGTAAGGCCAAGAATGTCGGTAGTTCACGGCATCATGTATCCTTATTATCACTATCGAAACCATACGGTAATTCCTGCTGGCACATACACAACCGTTGCTTTAACCGTATTTTCTCCAAACTGCGAATCACCATTAGGCTTTAACGATGATACCTGGTACGATAGGACCGAGCCATTTGATGATGTAAACAATGAGCATCATTTAATTTTTATAAGGGGTACCGAAGGGAATCGGGTAGAAATGATGGCCAGTGAGCCAATTACTATCGAGAAATTTTTACAGGATATTATAGATACAACTTCGGATACAGATCCAAAACATATTCAGGCTGTTACCGCACAAAATTTATACCGTACAGGCGTAGCGCCAAATCTGCAAAAATTAAATACCATTAAAGTTGATGACAATACAGGTAGAGCAATAGATCCAAGTAAACAAGCAGATCTGGAAAAATATGCTAGCGATTTTTGGACAAATTCTATCGCTTTAACCACTATTTTGAGGTCGTTAATAGGAAGAGAAAATTTATCAGATGCCAGAGATCGTTATGCCTTAGAAGGTTTGGCCGGCACCTATGGAAGTGTACCAATACCAAAAGGAGATCAAATGACGGGTGATCATCAACCTCAGGCAGCCGCACTCATTTATTCGGCAGCGCAACCTTATTTCCCGCCAATTAATCCTATAAAAGATGTTTTGGACGGTAGCCACGCACCTTCGGCCTATGTAATTAATCTGCACAAATACAGGCACGAAGCAGGTAGGACTTTTGGTCATAAAAGTAATCCGATTTTGAAAGCCTTTACGGCTGCGGTTGATGCCATCAGGCATGATAGAACTAAAACGCCTAAAGAAAAACGGTCGGATAATGTAGATCTATTGAAAAAAGAGCTGGGTGCAGATGTTCAGGCAATGAGGGGAGTGGTTAATCAGGCAGAAACCCACGATAATTGGAAAGATTTGGGAGAGGTGGGCTTTACAGGTACCGATAAAACCGATTTATACAATGAATTAAAAACACGTATTTTACAAGGAGAACAAGCTATGTTAACACAAAATTTAGATCGATACAAAACATAGATATGGAAAATCTCATAATTAAATTCCTGGCTTTTTTGAATAATCAGGAGGGCTTTTTAGTTGATTTAGAGCCTGCTGACAATAGCATATTAACTAAATTAATAGCCAATTATAACGCAAAAGATTTGGAAGTTTTCGCAGAGTCAAATAATGGTTCTGCCTGGGCAATCTGGAAGCATGAAAATGCCTTGCCAGTTGTATTAATAAGTTCTGAAGGCATTCCTTTTGATATTGCAGCCAGGGATTTTGAAACTTTTTTGGCCTTATTATACTATGGTACAGGCTTAATGTACCAATGCTTAACTTTTCTGGATTTTGCAAAACGGATGGGGCAAACAGAAAAGCAGGCCTTAAAACGTTTTGATAAAAACTATCTCGAAAAGGAGTTACAAAGGTTTCATACAGACTATCAGGATTATAATGTGTTGTATAATTTTATTGATGAACAAGGTGTTGGTAAAATGGAAGATCCAATACAAAGTTTTTTAGCTACTTTTAAATTAAGAAAAGCTTTTAGCGAGTGGAAAGAAAATTTTCAGTAGCCAAATAAATTAATTCAAAAATTCCTTCTTTACCCATTTGTTATCGCTACTTATTTTACGCCAGCCATTACTTTCTTCAACGATAAAAACTTCCTGATTTTTTGTGAGTGCAGAAATTTTTGGAAAGTTGGTGCCTGGTCCGCTTCTTACATTTAAGGTCGTGGCTTTAACAGTTGCCCTGGTTACATTTTTGGTGAAACTTCCATTAACCCAATGCTGTTGCGATGCTGATATTTTATACCAGCCGTTTTTCGCTCCATATACACGCAGAATAGCCCCTAATGTGGCTGGCTCAACTCCTGTAACTTTTTTACTTTGGGCATTCGCATCTTCCCTGATGTTTAGGCTATCGGCCGTAACTGCAACATATTTTAGAATATTTTGCGCAGGTTGCGGAATAGTCCCATTTAAAGCTGCAATTACCAATGGCAGGAAATTTTGATTGCAATTTTCAACTTTGTTACCACCAAAAAAATTAGTGCCCGGGCAGGTTTTATTATTACCTGTTCCATTGTTTCTTACGCCGGTGGTTAAATTAAACCAATGGTGGTAAACTACATTGTCGCTGTTAACTGCGATACCGAATTTTTTACATAGCGCTGCCGTTATCCTTATGATTGTATTTTTGTGCTCAGCGGTCATTGCATCTTTTCCCGTGTCGAAATCCCCAAGATTTTCAATGCAAATGGCATTCGTATTAAAGCCCAAAATACAAGCGGGCGTATTTTCAAGGCTTCTACCCGTTAAAATTGTACCATCGGGAAAAGTGGTAAAATGTTGACCGATATCCATCCAGCCATTATGGCTAACATGGTAACTTTTCATTCCTTGCTGTAAATCAAAGTGATTATTGCCCTTAAAATTGATGTAACTAGGGCTCCAGGTATGATGCTCTTGAATGTGTATGATGGTGCGGGCAACTCTTAAATTTGAAATCCACGTTTCAAATTCATTGATATCCATTTTGGTAAAACCGAATTTACTAGTCATAACAACATTGGTTAAGGTAAAACTTAATTGTTAGAAGGATGAAAATTTTGAAATTCTAAATGTTCTACTAAATATACTTAAAGTTTTTATAATCTTTTTAAGATCAATTGGTTATGTTTTGTATTTTTCGGTTAAATTGCCTTTATCTGTTGTTTTTTTTCTCTTTATCCAAAACCGTAAAAGTTTGTACCAGCCTTTCACCGTTTTCATCCACTAAGGTTAAAGTATGTTTACCTGGCGACGGACTAATAGCCAATTGATGAAAATTAGTGGTGGTGCTCACGTATTCATTATCGATATGCCAATATATTTTAGCACCTGGATTTCTGTGCGCTGCATTAATCACAATTTTACCTCTTGTCCCGTCCAGCTCCAAGGGAATATAAACTATGGCGTTATTTTTAGGGTAAATTACTTCCATTACGCTATTACCGCCTGAAAGGTCACAGCCATCTTTAAAAGGAGGGAGGGATTTGTAATCGCTATTTTTTATTTTGTAGTAATATTCCATTGCTGGTGGTAAAATAAACCAGCTTTTGTGTTGCATATGGGTAATACTTTCACATTGATCGGTTACCCGGTAAGTACCGGTATGGTCTAAATGAACCAGTTTATGGAAGGGGCAAACTGCCGTTTTTTCTCCTGATACAGGCACCAATTCTTCTGCAACATTGGTACAGTATTCTCCAGCTTTATAACCACTCTGCTTGCAGATTTTTATCTTTTTTAATTTGGTGGTTGGTGTTTCAAACCATTTTCCGTTGGGCAATAACCTGAAAATATCGAATAAAACTGGAGCAGCGGCTTCAATTCCAACCAGGCCAGGTCTTCCCTCGCCATCGGCATTGCCTACCCAAACACAAACCACATAATTTGGCGTTAAACCAATGGCCCAGGCATCGCGAAAACCAAAACTTGTACCTGTTTTCCATGCTACTCTTTGCGATGAAGAAAATTGTTCCCATAAGCCTTCATCACCTGGACGCATTACCTCTTCCATTGCATTAAAAGTTGCCCAAATGGAGCCGTGGTCTAAAAAGGATGTACGTTGATAATCTTTTTCATCTTTACCGTCGTTATTGAAATAGCTTGCAGGTTTATAATCTTCAGGATTATACAAGCCTTTATAGGTGTTAAAATGATTCAGGGTGCGTACCATTCCCATATAGGTATTGGCCAGGTCCCACATCGTCACTTCGCTACCGCCTAAAATTAACGACAAACCATAATGATCTGCCGGCTGGTTCAGCGTTCCTATGCCCAGTTTTTTGAGTTTATCATAAAAACGTTCATACTTGTATTGTTGCAGCATTTTTACCGCAGGGATGTTTAGCGAACGGCTCAACGCTTTATCGGCGGCAATGGCACCATCATAACCCAGATCGTAATTTTGTGGCGAATAACCCGCTATTTGAGTCGGGATATCAGGAATTAAGGTGTGCGGCATTATGAAGCCGTCATTCAGCATACTGGCGTAAAGCAAGGGTTTTAAGGTACTGCCAGGACTGCGTGGTGCCTTAATCATGTCAACATGACTTTGTAGGTCGGCATTTTCCGGTTGATAGATATTGCCTACGTAACTTACCACCCGGCCAGTTCTGGCATCGAATACCAGGGCCGAAATATTGTTAATGTCGTTTGCCCGGTAACGGTTATTGTATCGTTTTAATATGGCATTGACTTTAAGTTGTATATTTTCATCTAAGGTAGATGTGATTCTGGTGGAAGGGATTTTAAGACTTGCCTGTTCTACCTTAAAGCGGTTTAATAAATGCGGCGCATTTTGTGGCAAGGGCATAGGCTTGCCCGGAACAGGTTCCAGCTTAGCTAAGTTCGCCGTTGCCTGATCGATGTATTTTAGTTTTGCCAGCTTATCTAATAAATCGTTTCTCTTTTTAATTAATCTTGTCGAGTTTTTACCAGGATGAACCAATGAAGGACTATTTGGGAGTACGGCTAATGTTGCCATTTCGCCCCATGAAAGGGTTTTGGCATTGCGACCATAATAGCGCCAGCTCGCTGCTTCTAAACCGACAACATTACTTCCAAATGGGGCATTAGCGGCATACAAACCAATAATTTCTTCTTTCGAATACCTTATTTCTAAGCGTAGGGCTAAAATCACTTCCAAAAATTTTTGCCAAAGCGTTCGGTCTTGTTTTCGCGATAAACGGACTACCTGCATGGTTAATGTGCTGCCGCCACTGACCACAGCCTTTGCCTTCCAATTTTGCCGCATCGCCCTGCTCATGGCCAAAAAATCGATGCCGAAGTGGCTATAAAACCGCTTATCCTCGAAAGCAATAATGCAATCCTTAAATTTTACCGGAACACTGTCTGCAACAGGGAAGCGCCATTGTCCATCGCTGGCAATGGCTGCACTTAATAAATTGCCATTGCTGGCTTCAATTACAAAGGAAGTAGGCGTTTTGAATAATTTTGAGGGCAGCGAAAAGAGAAATGCCAGAAGCAGGGCAAAGCAAAAAAGATCGGAAATGAGGAAAGCTTTTGGGATTTTGTTCATTTAATTTTTAACGCTGGTTTTATCGCCTCGTTAAGACGTTTATTATCTTTTTATTTTCGAAAGTCGTAGCGTGACGCTACACTAGATACAGTCTTAAAATATTTGATCTCGATTTGGTAAGCTTAGGCGCTTGAAAAATTTATTTATCAAGTGCCTTAATTAATATGGCTTCAAAAACAGGCTGAAAGTGGATTAAAACTTTATCGTTTATAAGTTTGTAATTTTCTTTATCAAAAACCACATCATCGAATTTTTGATTTTTGTAACCAGGCTCCAGGAGTACTTTAAAATCATTGCTTCCTTTTAAATACCTGATGATCGAAAAATTATAGAACAACATCGGTCGTTTATCATACATGCTCAATGTTGCAATGCCAAAATCGTGATCGAAACCAAAAAACATTTGCATAGGATCTGTTAAGGTGTAGGCATTTTTTGTTCTGATAATGATAATCTGATCCAGGTTATTTTTAATACAGAAATCTTCAGCATAGGCAACCATTTTTTTGTATTTATATCGCTGAGAAAAATACTCAAGTTCTTTAAAATCAAAATTTTCTAATTCCTTATTTTCAATATTTTTTTTATTTAGATAAGTAGTCAAATAAGTTAACAGATTAAAATTTAGGTCATTTTCGGCAAGTACTTTTGGCTTAAATGCCCCTTTAAGGTAAACATATCCCATCTGGTAGTTACTGTCGGATACAATTGCGGTTTTTTGTGCGATTGAACACAAGGGAATAAAAAAAACAAGAATTGTAAATATAATTTTCATTTGGGCTGATTTCTGTTTTGCTATTGCAATGGTTTGTGTCTCCACGAACCACTTTATGTGTTTATAAAAATTCTAATCTTAAATCCCTTAAAAACGAATAATTAGTTTTGTTCTTTTCGTAAAAGGAAGCTGATGAGTATAAATAATCTTCTGGTTCTGTTGCTAATTGCCAATGCTCCGTACAAGGGTTATTATGCAAATAATCCAGTTTTTGATATGCAACTTCTGGAGTATATAAATGTATTGCTAAAGGATCTCTTTGCCAAAATTCATAATTTTTATTAATGGAATTTGTATGATAATTATTGAGCTCATTTGGACTTAATAGTTTTTTGAACTCATGCGCTGAGTATTTTAAAAAAGAGCCTTGTGCTGTTTCTTTCCCATTTAATTCATTGATTCTCCATATGGTGTGAATATGATTAGGCATAATTACAAATGCGAAAACATCAATCTTATTTAATCTACTCAGGTATTCAAATGAATTCAATATGATGTCCTTAAATTCATTTCTATACAATAATTTTTGCCATTTATTTATAGTTGCTGTCCAAAAGTAAATTTGTCCGATTTCAATGTAATTCTTTCTTCTGGCTTCAAATAATTTATCCATTGTCATTAAATTTCGGTTTACGGAGATACAATGTGGACTGGCTGTGTTTTTTCAAGTTTCGGTTCGCGGAGACACGAACCGAGGCTTTAGAAATATATTAAAACTTTATGCCAGAAATAAAAACTTTATGCCATGGTTCGTGTCTCCACGAACCATTAGCAATTTATATTAATCTTCTTACTTCACCACTTGCACCCATTTACCCGCTTCTGTGGCCGAGATATCATTATTGTACATCGCTTCGCATTGAACGGCTGATAAATAGTATTTCCCTAAATAAGAAGCATTAAGCAGTACTTTATACACCAGGCTTTCACCTTCTCTTACATTAAAATAGGTGAAAACACGGTCATCTCTGATATCCTGATAAGTAAACGGCGAAGAAGCTAAAATACTTTGGTTATCGTTAACGCGGGTATTGATGATTTCCCAGCCTGAAGGGAAAATCTGCGTCAGCGCCATTTGTTCGTAATAACCCATTCTGCCAGGATTTTTTACGGTTACTTCTGCATAGAAATCAGTTCCTTGTTTTAAAGTTGTAGGATCCAGGACCTTGCCATTTAAACGTTTGTAAGTGACGTTCATATCCAATACCTCCGGACGGTTTGGCAAGAAATTATTCTGACCGGCAATTGGTTGTCCTTCTAAAACCAAACGAACAAACAATACATTATTGCCGTTATTGGAAACCGAAGCCATGTTGCCTTTAAAGTTTATTGGTGTACTGTTGAGGTATTGGTTTGAGTTTACAGGTACCGATTTTCCATCCAGTACATACTGATATTGCAGTTTATTTGCCGATTGGTTTGAACCACAGAATTTGGCAATGGCCAATAAACTATAAGCGGTTGTTTGTGTGCTGTACCAGGTATTTTCGCCCAGTTTAGCCGCTAAAGGTTGTAATAAACTGGCAGCTTTTGCTTTCTGACCGAGTAGGGTTAGGGTTTCTAAAATCATGGCCTGATCACGGACATCGGAGCCATAAGTTCCGCCCAATTGTTTATAAGCCTGGATGGAGGTATCTAAACCTCTGATCATATTTTGGGCAACATCATTTTGTCCGGCCAGTTTATAGGCCGCTGCCAATCGCCATTTTGCAGCGATTGATAAGTATTCAAAAGCTTTTAAACGGTTCATGGCTGCCATTTCTGGTTTTTTAGCTAAGGCAAGCATGTACAAACGATAAGCCTGAGACAAATCTCCGCCATAAAAATTATTACTGTTTGGTGCCCAGTTTGCTGCTTTTGATTTTTGAAAGCGTAACAGTTCATCCAAAAGACCAACAGGCAGGGTATAACCCGCATTTTGTGCTTCAACTAAGAAATGACCGGCATAATTGCTTCCCCATTCGTCAGAAGTACCTTCGCCAGGCCAGTAAGATAAACCGCCATCTGTAGTCTGGAAACCTTTGATTCGGTTTATTCCGGCTTTAATATTTTTCTCTGTTGTTGCTTTTTGCTGTTCGTTTAATGGACTCAACCTATCTAAAAATAGTTGAGGGAATATACCCGAAGTAGTCTGCTCAATGCAGCCATGTGGATATTGAATGAGGTAACCTAATCTTTTACCAAGGTTGATTGCAGGTATCGAAGAGACTTCTAGTGAGCCTGAATTTGTTCCCGTCATGCCGATTGGTAAATAATTTACTGCCCATTTGGTATGAGGCTGAACAGTTGCCGACACCACATTGGTTACGTAAGGATTTGGATTTCTGATATCCATTTCCACATCGTAAACCGTTTTTTCAGCTCCGCTTTGTGCAACCACTTTTACTTTGGCGATACCCACTGTGTTTGGCGCTTTAACTTCAAAATAGGTCATCTGTTCGCCTGTTTGTTTGTAGTAAAGCTGTTGTTTGTTGCTGCCCTGAACAATTAAATTACTCGCCTGGAGTTGTACGGACACATTTTTAAGGTTGTTCTCTGTGGCAAAAACGGTTACTGGTAAGGTGAAACTTTCTCCCGGACCAATAACCCTTGGTAAGGTAGCTAAAACCATTAATGGCTTTTTAACCTGAACCGATTTTTCGGTAAAACCATAGGCCGCATCTTGTCCGGCAACGACCATAGCCCTTACTGCTCCAATGTACTGTGGTAAGTTAAATTTGTGTGTTTTACTTTCGCCTTTACCAATAGTAAATGGCCCCATAAATTTAACCACTGCTTTAAAACGGTTGGCTTTTGCAGGATTTAAGTTCTTGTTGATGCTGCCATCACCACCAATACTTAAAATACGTTCCAGATTTCCTCCCCATGCACCTAATACATAGTCGAATAAATCCCAGGTTTTAACGCCTAAACCTTCGCGGGCATAAAATGCACTGTGTGGATCTGGTGTTTTAAAACGGGTTAAGTCCAGCAAACCTTCGTCAACCAAAGCAATGGTATAGGTCATCGCTTTACCATTCTGCTCGCCGACAGTGATGCTGTTTTCAGTTTCCGGTTTGATTTTATCGGCCATTTTAATGGTCGGTTTTAGAATAGTTTGCGGATCTTCTACAGAAAGCGGAATAGCACCATACATCCTGATCGGTAAATCGTTTACCGTTTGGGCATGAGGTTGTAGTAAAGTGATATTGGCAAAAACGTTAGGTGCCATTTCTTTCTCTGCCTTAAATTTAAATTGCGTTTGTCCGGCTTTGGTATCTACCCAGAAGGTTTTTAATACACGGCTTCCATTTTCAATAGAAATTAATGCCCTTCCATTTTTACCCGTTGGGATAGTTAATGTAATATCTTCTCCAACGGTGAATTTTTCTTTGTTGGCTGTGAACGATAACATAGAGGCTTCTGTTGGATTGCTGCCTTGCTCACGCTGTGCCCAGCCCGGCCAATCTACATAAACAGATTTCCCGGTAACATGTCCGCCATTAACGTCGCGTACCAAAATCAAATAACGGCCCCATTCCGGTTCATCTACGCGTAAATTCCAGCTTCCTTTTCCATTAAATAAATTTAACTGATGCGTTTCTACTAATTTGTTAAACTGGTTTTGGGTAAAGTTTGCGTAAGTGTACTGGTCATCTTGTTCCCACCACCAGCGCCATTGTGTTTTATATAATTCTACTTGGACTGTTTTAGTACCGCTTAACAGTTTTCCGTCGGTATTTACGTTTACGATTTCTATTTTATGGTCTTTGCCCGTAACCAGCATACCGCTTAAACGATCACCTTTCTCCGGACGGATGCCTAAATAACTGCTGTATACATGATAAGGGATGCTGAAATTATCGATGCTGAAATTGCCGCCTGGTTCGAAAACTTTCGTGGTGAAATTCGCCCTCAACACGCCTGGTGCCGTATTGTTTTCGTTTAAATTGGTGTTAATCTGCGCTGTTCCAGCTGCATTTAACGTGCCTTCGAAAATGGTTTTAACCTGCGATTCGAAGTTAACCGTAGGATTATCGAAACTAAACCCCTCAAAGCCCTTAAATTTGGTTTCAGTAGTATTTAAGTTTACATCAACCTTGGCTTTTAAATTCTGTGCAACGGCACCAAACAGCCATTTGGCCGATAGGGTAGCGGCTGATGTTCCTGCGCTTAAATATGTTCTATTGCCTACATTGAAATCAATTTTCAAACGGTTTGGCATAACGGTTTCAATTTTTAAGGTTTTGGTAAATGTAGCACCACCGGCTTTAACTTTCGCCATCCAGTTACCAGTAGGTGCTGTACTTTCAGTAGCGGTTTTGAAGGTATAAAATCCATTTAAGGGTTTGCCATTAATCAATCTTTTGTAAAGCTGACCTTTAGGGTTATAGAACTCCATGGTTACCGGATAATTCGCAGGAAGTTTTTTGAGTTTGTCTTCCAGAACGAAAGAAACAAATAAACTGTCGCCTGGTCGCCAAACGCCGCGTTCGCCATAAATAAAACCTTTTAAGCCACTTTGGACTACGTCACCGCCCACATCGAACCTGCTTAAAGGAAGTGAGCTCCCGTCGTCTAATTTAAGGTAACCGCGCTCTGAGCCATTTTTAGCAATCAATAAAAAAGGTTGGCGTTTCAGGTCAAAACTTGCAAAACCGTCGCCATCTGTTTTAGTGGTGAAAATGATCTGTTTCTGGTAATCCATTAATTCCAGGTTTACACCACTTAATGGTTTTGCTGTCAATAAATCTGTAGCAACAATGAGCATACTGTTATCGTTACCGCGTTTGGCTACCAAACCAATATTCGAAGCAATTAAGTTTCTGCTTGCCCAGCGCTGGTTGGTATAAAATGATGGTGTACATGGATTGTCTTTATCATTCCACCTGTAATTTGAAGGGTAATAATTGTTGTATCGCTGCCAAAAATCATCATCTTCATCAATTTTTTCGCCGTAACCTTCGTCATCTCCGTATTCACTTTCTTCTTCACCATCACCAACTTTTTCTTCTCCTGTTTTACAATTGTAGGCATTGTATTCCTGTCTGAAAGCAATGGTAACACGGTACATCGCACCTGGCTCGGTACGGATCATCTTGTCAAGATCGAGAGTAAAACGGTTCTTTTTATGGAGGTTAAGGGCTTTATCTTCATCTAATCGTATCGTTTTTTGCAAAATAGGTTTTGCCACCCTTCTCAATTCGTTACCATCTTTATAACTATTGGTTTGAAAAAACTGCGGGATGTTATTTTCGTAAATTTTGATGACGGTAACATCAACAGCCTTTAAATTAATCGCTTCGAAAGGTAGAACCAGCTTTCCGGAGTTGGGTAAAATCGTACCCGCACCAGCAATGGTAACTGCCGGTAATTTATCTTCGAAAACAAGATTGGCCATTTTGCCATTAGCCAGTTTCTTCGCATTGATATTCTCGATCCCCGCATTTACATTCAGGCCATAATTTCCTTTAAGTTCTTCTGCGGCATAAACTTTAACCTGACTGGCATCAATGGTATATCTTAAGTCACTCAGATTGCCGAGTGTGATCATGCCTGTTAAATCCTGTCCAACACCAACTGGTTCTGAAAACTGTACCAATGCATAATCTTCTTCGCCCTGAATGGCCTTCATGTCCAATATTTCGAATTTATTTATGGCCGGAACGCGGATGTCTACTTCTCCCTTTTGTTCAGCATCAATGGCGTCGCCATCCCAATCTATCTTTAAAGTTTGGTCGCTGCCAGTCTTTTTGATGCTGTCGATGGTAAATTTTGAGGTGTTTTTCGCCAGATCGTGCTGCCATTTAATTTTTAATTTTTGGTCAAAATCCAGTGAAACCGTTTTCTCTATCTTGCTCGTTTCTTCCACATCAGCAGTAGCCACTTCCCCGGTTAATTTCATGTAATCGAGCGCCGTATTGTTCTGCGAAACCAATCCGTTTTGAGAGAGCATCATGCCCGGGGTAATTACTTTAAACTCAAAGTCGAAATCTTCCAACCCTTTTTCTGTAGCAGAAACTTCCGAAAGTTTGAATGTAGCTTCGTAGTTTTTACCCGGTTTAAGATTGTCATCAGGTCTAAATTCGACAGTCTGTGGATCTATCCAATAGGTTTTGCCCGAGATAGAAGGGGAGAAGTCGAAAAGCTCCCGTGTATCTGCTTTACCCAGGTCCTGCATGCCCGTTGCCGCATTGGCCAGGTGAACCCTGATAAAACTCTTTTTAGAAATGGTTCCAGAGGTATAGGCTTCGACATATTTTGCATAAGCCTGATTTTCTTCATGGTTTTTTTTCTTTCTATTAAAATAGATAAATACAATTGCCGCTATGGAAACAGCAAGTAATCCGATGAAGATAAATTTCTTTTTGGAGGATGACTGGTAGGTGGATGGTTGTTCCATGTTTGAAATTCGTTAAGATAAATGGGAATATAATGTTCCGGTAAAAGCAATTGATGTGCCGCAATTGTCCTTTGTAACTAACAATATTATATTCCATCCGAAAATTAACTAAAATTCACGTTAAAATAAATTATGTTGAAAATTAACGTTTATGGTTTGTTCCTTTGCATGGTTTTGGATAAGTTTACAGCATCAACCTCAATACAACCAGATATGATAAAGAAACTCTTGATTTTTTCGGGCTTATTAATTTCCACCAGCTTTTGTTTTGCTCAAAAAACAGCAGTAGAAGATGCTGTAACCAAATTAACAAAATTAATGGTTAGCCCTGATAGTTCGGCGCTTGATAAAATAATTTTGAATAACCTAAGTTACGGCCATTCGAGTGGAAAGATTCAAACCAAACAAGAGTTTATGCACTCATTGCTTTCCGGCGAATCTGATTTTGTGGATATTAATTTAACCGATCAGACGGTTGTTGTTCAAAATAAAACAGCTTTGGTACGTCATACGCTAAATGCCAAAACAAATGATAAAAATGTTCCCGGAAATGTGAAATTGTATATTCTTTTAATCTGGAGCAAAGAAAAATCAGAATGGAAATTAATTGGTAGACAAGCAGTTAAGGTATTATAAATATTTTTTTTACAATTTCGGAAATTAATTCCGAAATTGTAAATTTATAGTATGATTGAAAGAATTGCTAAAAAAGAACTACTTGAGTTAAGTGACCAGTTTAAATCAATAGCTGTAATTGGCCCAAGGCAATCCGGCAAAACTACCTTAACCAGAAATGTTTTTCCAGATAAACCTTATGTTTCTTTAGAAAACCCGGATACGCGCTTGTACGCTGAAGATGATCCACGTGGGTTTTTGAGTCAATTTCCTGATGGCGCTATCTTAGATGAAGCGCAGAGAACTCCTAAACTCTTTTCTTATATACAACAAATTCTGGATGAATCGACATCTAAAGGGAAATTCATCATTACAGGTTCTAATAATTTTTTACTTCAGGAAAGCATCGTACAAACCTTAGCGGGTAGGGTAGCTTATATTAAACTTTTACCGCTTTCTATCTCAGAATTAAAATCAGCAAACATGTTTAATGAAAATGTTAACGGCTTTATTCTAAAGGGCGGATATCCACCTATTTATGATCAAAATATCCCGCCTAACAAATGGCACCAAAACTATATAAATACATACTTGGAAAAAGATGTGAGGCAGATAAAGAACATTACCAATTTGTCATTGTTCGAAAGGTTTTTAAGACTATGTGCGGGTAGGATTGGACAATTATTAAACATGAATAGTTTAGGGATTGAAGTTGGTGTAGATAGTAAAACAATAGCTTCGTGGATTGGGGTTCTTGAAAGTAGTTTCGTGATACATTTACTGAAACCTCATCATCAAAATTTTAATAAACGCATAGTTAAAATGCCGAAATTATATTTTTATGATACTGGACTGGCAACTGCCTTACTAGGGATACAGAATGAACTACAATTAGATACTCATCCAAGTAAGGGAAGTCTCTTTGAAAATATGGTTATTATTGAAATGCTGAAATCAAGATTTAATTTGGGACTACCCGATAATCTATATTTTTGGAGGGATAATGTAGGCAATGAGATTGATGTTTTAATTGATGAAGCAGGTACGCTTTACCCAATAGAAATTAAAGCTGGTAAAACGATAAATACCGATTACTTTAAGGGAATTAATTTTTGGAATAAATTAACATCTGGAACAGGGGGAACAATAATATATGCAGGAAGTGAATCGCAGATGAGAAGTACTAATATTAATATCTATCCCTGGAACAGTATGGGCTGGGAATAACAGTAGCCTTTTATCGCGGTTTTAGGACTGAGGACTTAAGGCTCATGACTATTTAATCATCACCCCGGGCCGGTTTACCAATGGGATTTTAATCAGATTGGAATCGATGATGCTTTCGGGTAAGAAAATAAACTTTTTATCGTAAATGGTGTCGCCAATGTAATAGCTTAGCCAGTATTCGTTAGTTAAGCCAAATACTTCAGGATCGATGGCTTCCACGCCTGCAAATGAATTGGCTTCCATGTCACCTACAAAGTGTCTTAAAACAGAAGTTTTCACCTGTTTACCGTCTTTTTCACCATAACCTTTAGAGCTGATCAAAACATTGGTTATGGGCTCGTTTTTTAAATTAACGAGATAAACCGTCCAGCTTTTTACTTCTGGTGTTTCGCCCATTAATACAACGGCCATCGCAATATCTTCAACTGTATTTTCTGGTAAATCTGCTTTCATAACCATTATTTGTCGTCATGCTGTCCCGAATTTTTGGGATCAGCATCTCTCGCAAACAGAGACCCTGAAACAAGTTCAGGGTGACGCGCTGTTAATTACTTTTTCTTCGCTACAGCCTTTTTAGCGGGAGCTTTTTTCTTCGCCGGTGCTTTTTTCTTCGTTTCGAAAGCGTTTGGCACCTGCTCTACAATCATTTTTTTAACTACTTCCAAATCAATATCCACCAATTCTTCTGGTGTATACTTCTGTTTGGTCGCCTCGTTGTTTCTTAATTTAAGCATCAGTTTGCCAAAACGGATAAACGGTCCCCAACGGCCATTTTCGATAGAAATTTTTTCAGCATCCCAGGTTTTAATGTACCTGTTGGCCTCTTTTTCTACTTTTTTGCCGATTAAGGTATTAATGTCTTCTTGTGTTAAATTATCGAAATCGTATCCTTTTGCAGGGATATTGATAAACAGGTCGTTCCATTTAATAAACGGACCAAAGCGGCCTTTTCCTTTGGTTACGCCTAAACCTTCATAATAAGCAATAGGTGCATCATCGTCCATTTTCTGGCGGATAATTTCAACTGCTCTTTCATATGTTACCGATAAAGGTTCCTCGTTTTTAGGAAGGGAAATAAAACTTTCACCCCATTTAACGTAAGGGCCAAAACGACCAACCCCGATCATTACTTCTTTCCCTTCAAAATCAGGTAGTTGGAAAGGAAGTTTAAATAGCTCCAGCGCATCATCTAAAGTAATGGTTGCAACAGACTGTGTCCGCATCAAACTGGCATACCGGGGTTTTTCCTCTTCATCAAGCTCACCAATTTGAACCAATGGCCCAAATTTACCAACCTTGGTGTATACATTTTTACCAGTAGCAGGGTCTAAGCCCAATAAGCGCTCGCCAGTGGCACGTTCTGCCGTTTCAAGCGTCGTTTCTACTTCGGTATGAAATGGATTATAGAACGAGTGCAGCATTTTGGTCCACTCTTGCAAACCCTGTGCAATTTCATCAAATTCTTTCTCCACCTTGGCGGTGAAGTTAAAATCGACGATTCCTTTGAAATGTTCGACCAGGAAATCGTTTACCACCTCGCCAATATCAGTAGGGAAGAGTTTTGATTTCTCTGCACCGGTAATTTCCGATTTTGTTTCTTTTTTTACCTGCCCATCAGCCAAAATGATAGAAGTAAACTTACGTTGTTTACCATCTCTATCTTCTTTAACCACATAACCACGGTTTTGTACTGTAGAAATGGTGGGTGCATAAGTAGACGGGCGGCCAATGCCCAGTTCTTCTAGTTTTTTAACTAAACTGGCCTCTGTATATCTTGCCGGCGGGCGCGAATAACGCTCGGTTGCCTGCATTTCTTTTAAAAATAGTTCTTGTCCTTTGCTTAGAGGAGGTAAAATTGCGCCACCTTCTTTTTCTTCGTTTTCTTCATCGTCAGTCGATTCCAGATAAACCTTTAAGAAACCATCGAATTTTAATACTTCACCTTCAGCAACTAAATATTCTTTTCGGGTGGAGGCCGTAATCTGAGCGGTTGTTTTTTCGAATAAGGCCTCACTCATTTGCGAAGCTATTGAACGTTTCCAGATTAAATCGTATAAACGTTTTTCTGAAATATCTCCATCTACACTATGTCTGTCAAAATAGGTTGGACGGATGGCTTCGTGAGCTTCCTGTGCACCAGCCGATTTTGTTTTGTAAATGCGTTGTTGGTGGTATTTATCGCCATAAGCAGATTTAATCTCTGCAGCAGCTGCATTTAATGCCGTTTCTGATAAGTTTACAGAGTCTGTTCTCATGTAGGTAATCTTACCCGCTTCGTACAGTCTTTGTGCAACCTGCATGGTTCTGGCTACCGAAAAACCTAATTTTCTGGAAGCTTCCTGCTGTAAGGTTGAGGTGGTAAACGGCGCTGCCGGATTACGTTTTGCAGGCCTTGTTTCTAAACTCGTAATGTCGAACCTGGCATTTACACAGTCCTGAAGAAATTTTTCAGCATCAGCCTCATTTTCGAAACGTTGTGGCAATTCTGCTTTTACCAGCTCTCTTCCTTTGCCGGTAGAAAACTGAGCCGTGATTTTATAGGCTGCAGCTGCATTAAAATTTAAAACTTCTCTTTCTCTGTCAACAATTAAACGTACGGCTACTGATTGTACACGGCCTGCAGATAGTGATGGTTTTACTTTTTTCCATAACACCGGAGAAAGTTCGAAACCCACCAAACGATCTAATACACGGCGTGCCTGTTGGGCATTTACCAGATTATAATCGATG
The DNA here is from genome assembly GCA_002151545.1 of Sphingobacteriaceae bacterium GW460-11-11-14-LB5. Lineage (NCBI taxonomy): Bacteria > Pseudomonadati > Bacteroidota > Sphingobacteriia > Sphingobacteriales > Sphingobacteriaceae > Sphingobacteriaceae bacterium GW460-11-11-14-LB5. The sequence continues at coordinate 1,777,725 of CP021237.1, forward strand.
CCACGCGGACTTTCTATAGCTTTTAAAATGGCTGGTTTGGTGATTTCATGAAAAACGATGCGTTTTGTTTTCTCCACTTTTAGGCCTAAAGTTTCGAATAAGTGCCAGGAAATAGCTTCCCCCTCGCGGTCCTCATCGGATGCCAGCCATACCATTTCGGCTTCCTTGGCTAGTTTTTTTAATTCGGCGACCACATTTTTCTTGTCGGCAGGTACCTCGTAGGTTTGGGCAAAATTATTCTTGATATCAATCGCCATATCGCCTTTAACTAAATCCCGGATATGGCCATAGCTAGATTTCACCAGGAAATCTTTACCTAAATAGCCTTCTATAGTTTTAGCTTTTGCGGGTGACTCGACGATTAATAAATTTTTGGCCATGAAATACGTTTTTGTGCAAATAAAGCTATAATTAAAGCATAAATCCAAACCTGAGGAGAATTTAATACAATTTTTTTCTGAAAGGTTGTCGAAATATGTTGATTTCCTGGGGGATTTTAATGTGGTTTTAATATTTTTTTGTTTTTGAAAAGCAATAACAATGCTATTGGGCTAAGGTTGTTCCCGCCCCCGTTTCTGCCGATGAAAAACCGGCATCTCACTTCGGTCGGGTTTAGGTGGCTAGGCTAATGCTGCTATTTAGGTTTTAATAGCGTTGTGCCAGGCATCAAACTTGGTTCATTAAACCCGATAAAGCGCAATAGCCCACAGCGCAGTGAGGACTATGAGCGATAGCGGGACTGTAAATGCCAAGAACCACTGCCTTCAATTTCCTGATCAAAAAAAAGACGCTTGTTTGCGTGCTGAAATAACCTGCTTTCGTTTTCAACCTTAAACGCTTTAATTATCCATATCACATAATTTACAACAACATTACGTTAACGAAACCTATTTGTAACTATATTCGTATATAAAATAAAACAACGATGATCAGCACAATTTTAATTCTATTAAACTTATTGGTGTCGCCACCAAAAAATGTTTACGATTTCAGCTTTAAAACCATTGATGGTAAAGAAATTAAGCTATCGCAATTTAAAGGCAAAAAAATCTTAATTGTTAACACGGCTTCTAAATGTGGTTTCACTCCACAGTATGAGGATTTAGAAAAACTTCAAAAGCAATACGGTAAAAAAGTAGTACTAATTGGCTTCCCTGCCGGTAATTTTGGTGGACAGGAGTTTTCTACCAACGCAGAAATTAAAGAATTTTGTACCGGAAAGTATAACGTTTCCTTTTTGCTTGCAGAGAAAAGCAGTGTTAAGGGTGATGATATCAGTCCTTTATTCAAGTATTTAACTTCTCAGACCAATACCGAAGAGCAGGGTGATATTAAATGGAACTTTGAGAAATTTTTGATCAACGAAAAAGGAGAATTGGTACACCGTTTCCGTTCAAAAACAAAACCAACAGACGAAGCGATTGTAAAGAACTTATAAAGAGTAGGGTTTAGGGGTTAGTGTTTAAGCGCTAAACCCTAAACGCTAACCCTTAAACAATTCCATTTAGCCTAGCTTTTCTCCAGTACCGTTTTCCAAATTAAAGCACTAAGTGCTGCACCAATAACCGGTGCTACAATAAAGAGCCAAACCTGGCTTAATGCCTGTCCGCCAACCAATAGGGCAGGGCCGATACTTCTGGCAGGATTTACCGATACTCCTGTTACCGGGATCCCAACAATATGAATGAGTGTTAAACTTAAGCCAATTGCCAATCCCGCAAAGCCTCCGTTGATGTTTTTAGTAGATGTGGAGCCGAAAATAACCAATAAGAAAATAAAGGTGAGTACAATTTCAGCAATGAAACCAGCCTGTAGGCTATAATGTTGTGGAGATAGTGCGGCAAAACCATTTTGCCCTAATCCATTTGCTGTTAAAGAATATTCTGGTTTTCCTGAGGCAATTTGCAGCAAAATAAATGCTCCTACAATACCGCCCAGTATCTGCGCCACAATATAATAGGCTGCTTCTCCAATTTTCATGCGGCCTGCTATTACCATTCCGATTGAAATGGCCGGATTAATGTGACAGCCTGAAATGTGGCCTATGGCATAAGCCATTGCGGTAACGGATAAGCCAAAGGCAAAAGATATGCCCAATAAGCCTACGCCTGTGGTTCCGTTTGCTCCTGCTATAACTGCACTACCACAACCCATCAAAACCAACACGAGCGTGCCCAGGAACTCGGCACTGAATTTAGAAAGTTTACTTGTCTCCATATCATTTAATATTTAAAGGTTTAAATGTGGTATCAGGATGATTGTCAATCGAATATAACTAAAAAATTAGAATATCAAATGGATAAAGTATTGTTGGTTTGACCTTAGTTGTTGTGAAATTTTAGGCAAGAGAAAGGGGCTTAAATCCATAAGCCCCAATAAACCAAACAAACTATTTATGAAGTTTATATATAACTCCTGTTTAAATAAAATGTTTTTGTAAAAAGTAAATTATTTGTGCTTCATTCTGGATTTACTGGTTTAATTGCAGTTTACTGCCCAAAATGTATATGAATGTAACTGAATTGATAGAAAACAGCGATTTGTTTTAGGTTTAATACCCTAAAACAGGTTAAGTTGTTCCGGTTGGTATAAGTTAGGGTCGAAACTGTAAGCTTCAGGTATATTTTGAGTATTAGATATGTAAAAAAGCTCAGTTTCTTCATATCTCGAAGCAACTTTAACAAAGGTATTGCCGGCAACATTTTTAAAAAGATTTTCAACCAACTGTGGGTCGTTGTTATCCTTTGATAAGTGGCTCAATAATAAATGACTCATGTATGGGGCTTTATGGTTGGTGAAAAGCTCTAAAGCCTGTGCATTACTCAAGTGACCATGCCCACTCATAATTCTTCTTTTCAAAAAATAGGGGTATCTGCCATTTTCCAGCATCTGCGTATCGTAGTTTGCTTCTAAGAAAGCAGCATGGCAGTTTTTGAAATGTGAGATTAAACGGTCGCATACAGAGCCTATATCAGTAAAAACACCAACTCTTACGTTATTGCATTCAACGGTAAAGCTGTAAGGATCTGCTGCATCGTGGAATTTAGAAAAGGCAGAAATCTTTAAACCGCCAATCTGAATGTGCTGTAAATGATTTAATGAAAAGGTATTGTTTGCATCCAATAATAACCGGCTGCTTTTTAAGGTCGCAGTACTAATGTAAACCGGGAGTTTATGTTTTTTAGCAAAAACGGAAAGTCCCTTAATGTGGTCACTATGTTCGTGTGAGATAAAAATGGCTTTTACTTTACTGATCGGTAAACCCAAACGGTTCATCCGGGTTTCAACTTCTTTGCAGGTTAGGCCAACATCAACCAAAACAGCTTCATTATCATTACCTACATAGTAACAATTGCCATTACTGCCCGAATTAATTGATGTAAAATATAGTGCCATTTTCAGCCTGCAAGATAAGGCTTATTTGGCGAAGGAAAAAGGAAAACTATACTCTTGTTCCATTGTATTCTACCAGGCGTGAAAGAAGGGGCAGGAAGGCCTGAATCAGGTTGATTTCTTCCGAAGAAAAGATTTTTTCCATGGTTTGTACCAGCCATTCTTCTTTTATTTTTCTGCTGGCAATAATGTGTTTTTCGCCCAGTTTGGTTAAGCCGATAAAAACCTTTCGTTTATCCGCTTCGCTTGGAAAGCGCTCTACACATTTGGCATCGAACAGGCGGTTAATGATTTGCGAAATAGCTTGTTTTGATACCCTTTCCATATCTGCCAGCTCGGTAGATAACATTTTGCCGTGTTGTTCGAGCAGCGACATGGTTAATAGTTCAGCGTTGCTAAAGTCTGAACTTACATTCTGCTTGCGTAACTGTCGGGTTAAGCGAGTAACGGTGCTTCTGAGCTTTGCGGCAATCTCTTGTGTTTGAGTAGGCATCTTAATGGTAAATAAACTTTACAAATATAAGCTTTTAATTTTGTGGATGAACTAATATTGTTTTTTGTTTTGTGTGAATTATGATTATATCGTGATAAAACTGCTTATTTTTTGTTTTATAGTTCGATTATAATTTTTTACTTTTGTAAAGTTACTTTACTATTTTAAACATGAGTATTTTTCGTTCATTAAGGCATTACAATTACAGGTTATTTTTTACAGGTCAGGCTATTTCATTAATTGGTACATGGATGCAGCGTGTAGCCATTAGCTGGCTGGTTTACCGTTTAACCGGATCAGCTTTTTTGTTGGGATTGATTACTTTTTTAAGTTTAATTCCTTCGCTGGTGCTGGCGCCATATGCCGGGAGTTATGTAGACAGGCATAATAAATATAAAATATTGGTGATCACTCAGGTAATCCTGATGTTGCAGGCCGGTGCCCTGGCTTTGATGATCTGGTTTAAGGTGTACGATATGGTCTGGATTGCAGCCCTTTCGCTGGTTCAGGGTTTGGTAAATGCTTTTGATGTTACTGCCCGCCAATCGTTAATGGTAAATTTAATTGATGATAAAGAAGATTTACCAAATGCCATTGCACTCAACTCTTCCATGTTTAATGCGGCCAGGCTAATCGGGCCGGCCTTGGCAGGGGTAATTTTGAGTACCCTGGGTGAAGATATCTGTTTCCTGATCAATTTTGTAAGCTTTATTGCGGTATTGGGTTGTATGGTCATGATGAAACTTAAACTCACTGCACATCAAAAATCGAAGGAAAATATCTGGATCGACCTGAAAAAAGGTTATGATTATCTTAAATCATCTCCAGATTTGGCATCGATGGTACTAATGATGGCTGCATCGAGTTTATTGGTAATTCCTTTTACTACTTTATTACCTGTATTTGCCAAAGATATTTTTAATGGAAATGCCACCACATTTGGCTGGTTTGAAAGTGCCGCAGGATTTGGGGCCTTCTTTGGTGCCATTTATATGGCTACTTTAAAGGTGAACCAGAATCTGCAAAAGATTGTGATGATGTCGGGTATTTTGCTGGCCATTTCGGTTGTCGCGCTGGCTATATCACCATCACTTATCCTGGCTTTAATTTGTACTGGTTTAGCTGCTCTGGGTTTAATGGCGCAAACCTCGTCAATCAATACTTATTTGCAAACGCATGCCGATGATGTAATGAGGGGCAGAACCTTAAGTTACTATATCATGGCCTACCAGGGTGTATTGCCAATAGGGAGTTTATTAATGGGTTATTTGGCACATCTTTTTGGGACGCAGGTAGTCGTTGCTTTTGAAGGTATAGCTGGTTTGTTGATTGTTGCGGCCTTCGTATACAACGAAAATCATCGTAATCAATTGAAGAATAAGTTTTCTCTTTTTGGAAGTTAGCTCATCATATTCTCTTAACTACCTTAACTTCTTAATGGTGTGCGCTATAGAGAAGGTTTTTTACCATTAAGGAATTAAGAACATTAAGGTTTGGAGCAAAGGTTTCCCGCAGATTAAACAGATAAGGGCCGCAGATTTTAGAATGGGTTAAAACGCCAAACGCCTCTCGCCAAACGCTTACCCCTGTACAATTTGTATATCACGAAAACCATCGTAACCAGTTAAAGAATAAGTTTTCTCTTTTTGGAAGTTAGCTCATCATATTCTCTTAATTACCTTAACTTCTTAATGGTGCGCTATAGTGAAGGTTTTACCATTAAGGAATTAAAAACATTAAGGTTTGGAGCAAAGGGTTTCCCGCAGATTAAACATATAAGGGTTGTAGAATTTAGAATAGGTTAAAACGCCAAACGCCTTTCGCCAAATGCTTACCCCTGTCCAATTTGTATATAACAAAAACCATCGTAACCAGTTAAGAATAAGTTTTCTCTTTTTGGAAGGTAGATCATCATATTCCCTTAGCTACCTTAACTTCTTAATGGTGTGCGCTATAGTGAAGGTTTTTAACATTTAGGAATTAAGAACATTAAGGTTTGTAGCAAAGGGTTTCCTGCAGATTAAACAGATAAGGCCGCAGATTTTAGAATTGGTTAAAACGCCAAACGCCTCTCGCCAAACGCTTACCCGTGTAAAATTTGTATATCACGAAATTCATCGTAACCGATTAAAGAATAAGTTTTCTCTTTTTGGAAGGTAGCTCATCATATTCTCTTACTACCTTAACTTCTTAATGGTGTGCACTATAGTGAAGGTTTTACCATTAAGGAATTAAGAACATTAAGGTTTGGAGCAAAGGTTTCCCGCAGATTAAACAGATAAGGGCCGCAGATTTTAGAATAGGTTAAAACGCCAAACGCCTCTCGCCAAACGCTTACGCCTGTACAATTTGTATATAACATTGGTTAAAACCCCAAACGCCTACTCGTGTACAATCAACTTACAATCGACCATTATTTTTTGGTAATGTTGGATATCGATTTCTTTGTTGATTAATTGTATCAATAGTTTAATTGCATTTTCTCCTACCGATTCAGGATTTTCTTCAATAGAGGCAATAGGTGGTGAATCGAGATAACCGATGAAAGAAGTGTTCCCAAATCCTATACACTCAATTTCGTCAAATTTGGGGTGGTTTATCGACCTCAGGTATTTTATCGCATCGAATAGGATCGGTTCTTTAAAAGCCACCAGTGCAGTAGGCATATTATCTGGATTGGCAAATAAGTTCTTAATTGCTGAAATTGTATTTTCTTTATCAAAATCGGTATAAGCAACCAAATCTGATGAAAAAGGTACTTGATTGTCTTTTAAAGCATTGATGTAACCATTAAAACGATCGTGCGTAAAATTAATCATTTTTGGGCCGCCTAAATAAGCAATCTTTTGATGCCCCCTGTCTATTAAAAACTTTGTAGCCTGATAACAGCCCTGAAAGGTATTGCCCAGTACTTTATGGCAGTTTAAGTTAAAACTCGGGTTTCGGGTATAATATACCACCGGAATGCCCATGTTTTCGAACTGGTCTAAATGCCCAAAATCTTGTGTATGTTTTGAAATAGCTACAATTAAACCATCAACCCGGCTCCGCAACAACATATTAGCAGATTGGATCTCTTTCTCCAGTTCATCGTGAGATTGACTAATGATCACATTGTATCCGTTTTGCGTAGCAAACTGTTCCACACCATAAATACTTCTGGTGAAAAAGTGATCTAAAAGATTGGGTAAGATAATACCAATAATGTGCGATTTCTTTTCCTTTAAATTAATGGCTGATTTATTGGGCGTAAAATGCAAATCGCGAGCCATTTCCTGAACACGCTGTTTGGTGTATTCGTTTATGGTTGGGTAGTTGTTAAGGGCTTTTGATACTGTTGATACTGACATCTTTAACTTTTCAGCCAAGAATTTTAGTGTAACAGGGGTATTGTTCATCATCTTTTCCAATCTCAATGCATAGTTAAGAAAAAAAACGCAATTATTTCAAACGTTTGAAATGTAGTTTCAGTGGATTTTATTGCGTTTTGGCCTATTTTAAAACGTTTTAATCTTTTAAGCTTTTCTAAATTCGTTATCACTAAACACAAACTAACCAAATAAACATGATGAAATCATCCCGTACTTACTTCAGTTTTAAAAGGGCATTTACTGAAGGATCAAGTTTAGTTGTTAAAACTAACTACATTTTGTCGCAAAGATATTACGAATTAAAGACAAAATCATACAATTCCCAAGACGCTTAACCGCAAAATTCAAACATTTTCCTGATCGCTTCTCTTGCAGCTGCTGAGCGACATTTTAAATTAAATTAATTGGATCTGTACAGTTACAAATCTACTTAATATGGGCTAGCTACGCATTAAATTTCAACAAAATAAATTTAGTATTTATTATAATTATGGATAGACTTTACAATTTTAGAAGCATTTTACCATCTGTTGGGTTTGAGAAAATCCACTGGCTTAAGGTGCTCCATACTTTGGCTTTTATTTTACTCACTTCCTTTACTGCATTTGCGCAGGGAACGGTAACCGGTACGGTAAAAGATAACAAAGGAGTTACCTTGCCAGGTGTTAGTGTTAGGGTAAAGGGTACCACCGTAGGGGCGGTAACTGATAACGATGGTAAATTTTCGATTAAAGCGGCTGACAATGCGACTTTGACCTTTACTTATATTGGCTATATCAACAAAGAGGTTACTGTAAACAGCAAAAGCAGTATAACCATTGTATTGGAAGACAATTCTCAGGGTTTGGATGAAGTGGTTGTGATTGGTTACGGTGCGCAGAAAAAATCTACCTTAACCGGAGCCATTGCCCAAATCAGTTCTGAAGAGATCATGAAATCCCCAACGCCAAACCCCACCAATAGTTTAATTGGTCGTTTGCCAGGCTTATTGGCCGTACAAACGAGTGGCCAGCCAGGTGCAGACGGTGCTCAACTAAAGGTGAGAGGTGTGGCGACATATGGCGCCAATAATGCCGCTATTGTGGTGGTTGATGGGGTAGAACGTCCGAGTTTCTCAGATGTTGATGCAAATGAAATCGAAACCATTACCGTGTTAAAGGATGCTGCTTCAACCGCTATTTATGGTATCCGCGGGGCGAACGGTATCATTGTAATTACAACAAAACAGGGTAAAATTGGCGCGCCAAAGGTTACTTATACCGGAAATTATGCCTTACAAACTTATACAGGATTAGCGGTGGGGCTTCCTGCATTCGAGAATGCTTCTTTGTTGAATCAGGCTTATAAAAATGATAGTTATGGCTTATCAGTGCCGTTAACGCCGCCATTTTCTGATGCTGCGCTGCAAAAATTCAAAGATGGGTCTGATCCAATTGGTTATCCTGACGTACAATGGTTCGACTATTTAACCAAAAAGTATTATTCTCAAACGCAGCATAATATTAATATTAATGGCGGAACAAAAGTTGCCAAATACTTTGTATCAGCTGGTTATGCTTTTCAGGATGGTATTTTCAAAAAGTTCGATTCACCATATGGAATCAACACGGTGCCAAATTATAACCGTTACAATTTCCGGTCAAATGTAGATTTAACTTTAAATAAGGATTTTACTGTAGGTATTAAATTAGGCGGCCGTTTTGCCGACCGGTACCAGCCTGCCGGTTTAAGGTCTTCATCTGCTTTTTCATATGATACGATTGAGGGGATGATCTCCCGTATTTTACAGGTACCTGCTTATGCTTATCCGGTTACCTTACCCGACGGAAGAATAACCGCCAACCCGAATGTGGGTACAAACATCTGGAATCCTTATGCCGTTTTAACCCGTTTTGGAACACGTAATGATGATAACAACACGATCGAAAGCACATTCAATCTAAATTACAAACTCGGTTTCATCACCAAAGGCCTGGGTTTTAAAACAGTATTTGGCTACGACTCGTACTACAACAATATCGAAAGAAGAAACGCAAACTGGGCAGCCTATGTGTATAATCCCATTACTAAGGAGGTTACCTTATCAACCGATACCCGTAACCGCGATGAGCCTTTAGGTGCTGTACAAGACGGTGGTGTTACTGAAGGAAGTACAAACATGAACATACAGTCGGGTTTTGATTATAACCGCGATTTTGGTAAACACAGTATTGGCGCTTTATTGCTGGGAACAAGGCAGTTAATTAAATCAACAGGTAGTACCGCATTTACTGCGCCTCCAAGAGCATCACAGGGTATTGCCAGCCGCGTTACCTATAACTATGATGAGCGTTATTTTGCTGAATTTAATGCTTCATACAACGGATCAGAGAATTTTGCTCAAGGCTTACGTTATGGTTTCTTCCCGGCAGTATCAGCAGGATGGACATTAACGAACGAGTCATTCTGGAAAAAGAACGATATTTTAACTTATTTAAAAATTAGAGGTAGTTATGGTTTAGTGGGTAACGACCGCATTTCGGATAGCCGCTTCCTGTTTTTAACCAGCTATTCTACTTATACTACAACTACAGCTGGTGGCCAGGTAGCGCCATTTGGAAACCCGAACTCGATTACCAATTATCCAACTATTCTGATCAGGGATCCTCAGTTTTTCGGTGCTACGGGAAATGATTTAGGGAATGAGCTGGTTACCTGGGAAACGGGTACAAAACGTAATATTGGTTTTGAAGCCCGTATGTTAAAAGATAATTTAAAAGTCACTGTTGATTTATTTGATGAAACCAGAAGAGACATCCTTACACCATCCTTGAGTGGATCAGCGCTTTTTGGGCACACTTATCCAAACTTCAACCGGGGGATTGTGTACAATAAAGGTTACGAAGTTGAACTCGATTATCAGAAGCAGATCGGAGCAATAACGCTTGGATTAAATGCGCAGATCAGCTACGCTAAAAATAGAATCATAGAAAACGACGAACCAGATGGCTTGCCTTTTTCAGTAGCCAGAAAGGGAACAAGTGTTGGACAATTTTTTGGCTATAGAACGGATGGTTTCTTTCAGTCAGCAGCAGATATTGCCGCCTCACCAAAATTACAGGGTTATTCGCCAATTCCAGGAGATTTAAAATTTAAAGATTTAGATAGAGATGGTATCATCACCAGTTTAGATCAGGACAAAATCGGGTATACCAATACACCTGAATATGTGTATAGTTTTAGTCCCCGCATTTTATACAAAGGATTTTCACTTTCCGCCTTATTCCAGGGGGTTGCGCATGTAAGCTCAAATGTTATTTTGAACGAGCAGAATAATGGCCAGCAGATGTATCCGTTCATGCTCGATGCCTGGACACCCGAAAATGCAGCTAGCGCAACATGGCCGGCTTTACATGCCAGGGGAACAGCATCGCTCAATTACGCTTTAAACGATTTTACTTTGCAGAATTCGGCTTATTTAAAAATCAGGAATATAGAATTTGCGTGGAATTTACCAAAGGAATGGGCTACCGCTTTAAAACTAAGCAATGTAAGGCTTTTCTTACAAGGGCAGAATCTATATACCTGGACGAAGTACAGGTTTTACGTAGATCCTGAAAATGTGAACACCATCAATACGGCTTTTCCTTTACAAGCGCTTTATCCAACATCTAAGGTTTACAATTTTGGTTTAAACGTTCAATTCTAAAGAAAATGAAAAATTATAAAATATTTACGGCAGTTCTTTTATTTACACTCTTCTCCATTTCTTGTAAAAAAGACTATTTAGAGCGTACACCGGGTGTTGCCATCAGTGAGGATGATATTTTTGCCGATCCGGCATTGGCTGCAAGATTTGCTGATAACGCCTATAATTATCTGATTACCAAATATGTTCGTTTTAACGATCACCGTGGTTGTACAGCACAAGCTTCCGATGAGGCCGTTTCTGGTAACTCAGAGGGCTCGGTAACCTCTTTAAACAGAGGTTTATATCACGATCATTCAAACGGACCATCTTTAAATGATATTTACGGCGTTTGGAAATTGATGTACGCGGGTATTGCTGTCCAGAATAAAATGCTGGCGAGGATAGGTGAGGTGCCACTTCCACCAAATGCTTCAGTTCCGGTTTTTGATGCTAAACGTGTAGAAGGTGAAATGCGTTTCTTACGCGCCTTATCTTATTTCGAACTAACTAAAAGATTTGGTGGTGTACCCATTGTAGATAAAGTTTATGGGGTTTATGATGATATCAATTTGCCGCGTAGCACCTTCGCTCAGGTAACCGCTTTTATTCTTAAAGATTTAGAGGTAGCCATTACTAAATTAGGTACCGACACCGAATATGGACCTTCCAATTATGGTCGCCCAACGATTGGCGCCGCATTGGCTTTAAAGGCAAGGGTTTTATTATATGCCGCTAGTCCGCTAAACAATCCCGGTAACGACAAAAGCAAATGGCAGGCTGCTGCCGATGCGGCTGCTGAAGTAATGAAAGGCGCAAACGGATTGGCCAGGCAAACTTATGCATTGCAGGCTACTTATGGAGATCTGTTAAATCTTCCCAATTCAACAGAATACATCATGATCAGGATAAAAGGCCCAACGCCTCTGGCTGGTGAAATGATGCAGGATTTTTCGATGTCGCCAGCTTCTGGCGGTGCACAAGGCCAAATGAATCCTACACAAAACCACGTAGATATGTATGAAATGGCCAATGGTAAATCCATTACCGATCCAACATCTGGTTACGATCCGCAAAAGCCTTATTTAAACCGTGAGCCACGCTTTTACAATAACATTATCTATAACGACTTGGCCTGGCAAGGTCGAAAAATCGAAATGTGGACCACCAAGGATGCCGACAACAATACCATATTCGGTAGGGATTACAGTACCACCATTACCTATACGGCCACACGTTACTATTGCAAAAAATACTGGCCTGAGGTTTATAGGACTGTGGGTGGAAGTACCACCTTATTAAACTACATCTATTTCCGTTATGCAGAAATGATGTTAAACTATGCTGAGGCACAGAATGAAGCAAACTATACGGTTAATGATGCTTCGGTTTACAATGTACTGGTTGATATCCGCAAACGCGCCGGTATTGCTAAGGGGACAGGTACTTATGGCTATGGCCTTAAGGATAACATGACGCAAGATGAAATGCGCACCGTAATCAGGCACGAACGCGCCATCGAACTGGCCTTTGAAGATCACCGCTGGTACGATATTATGCGTTGGAAAATTGGTGCACAAACCATTGCCGTTCCAATGAAGGGTATGGATGTAGTTAAAAACAGCAATGGAACTTTTACCTATACGCCAATTGTGTTAGGCCCAACCTTCCAAAAAACCTGGACAGAGGCACAAAATCTTTATCCAATTCCCAGAGCAGAAGTTTATAAAAGTAAAGGGGTATTGACCCAAAATCCGGGTTGGGAATAGTAGGTTAATTAATATAACGCTAAAAAGATTTTTCAATATGAAATTTATACAATCAAAATATATCATTTGTCTCTTATTCATGATGGCGGGAATGCTGAATGTTTACGGGCAAAAACCTGATGAGAAATTAACCGTAACCGGAAAGGTTGTAGATCAGGATAAAAAACCGCTGCCTGGCGTAACCATTTCCATTCAGGAAGATAAAAGCAATAAAGCGGTTTCTACCGGAACAGACGGTAGCTTTTCTATGGAGGTAAGCAGCAGCGATGTGCTGGTATTTAAATATCTTGGATTTGGTACCATTTTAAAACCGGCAGGCGAAGTGAACAAGGGAGATGTAATCTTAACCAGGTCTTTAATTGATGCCGGTGATGATGACAATGTATATATCCCTTTTGGGGTAAGAAAGAGAAGAGCGGTTACGGCAACCATTAGTACCATTCGTGCGGAAGACCTTCCTCAGATCCCTTCATCTTCATTAACCAATGTTTTTACGGGCAGATTAGCGGGGCTGGCCGTGTATCCGAGTGGCTCGCAGCAGCCGGGCTACGATGCCTCCAGTTTTCTGGTAAGGGGACGCTCATCTTACAATAGTAACCAGGAACCTTTGGTTTTGGTTGATGGTATTGAAAGAGATTTTACTTCAATGGACTTAAGTGAAATTGAAAGTGTAAGTGTATTAAAAGATGCAGCAACTTTGGCCTGGTATGGTATGTATGGCGGTAATGGCGTAATTTATGTAAAAACCCGTCGCGGTAGTGCCACTTCAACAAAAGTAAGTTTCGACGCACAGGCCGGGCTTCAGGCTCCGCTGCAGATCACCGCTCCTTTAGATGCCTACTCATATGCTACACTCTATAACGAGGCATCCATCAACAGTGGAGGTGCCAGTGTTTATGGTCCCGCGGCGTTACAGGCCTATCAGGATGGCTCAGATCCTATAAAATACCCGAATAATAATTTTGTAAGGGATTTTACCAAAAGAGTAGCGCCAACACAACGTTATGTAGCTTCGGTAACAGGTGGTAATGCTTTTATCAAATACTACACAGTTTTAAGTGCTTACCAGCAAGGTGGTTTTTACAAAGGTGGCAATAACGAAACTTATGACGCCAATACCGATTTTAACCGTTATAACCTGCGCACCAATTTAGATCTGCATGTGAACAAAAACTTAGATGTTGCATTGGATATTGGTGGCAGGATCACCAATCTTACTTTCCCGAATGCAGGGACCGGTGCTTTTTTAACTACAGTATATTCCACACCGGCAAATGCCTTTCCGATTTTAAATCCTAACGGATCTTATGGCGGTACATCAGTTTATCAGCAAAGTAACCCATTGGCGATGATGCAGGCCAGGGGAGCCAGTACCGATTTAATGCGGAATATGATTGCAACCATTAGTGCCCGTCAGAAAATGGATGGTATTTTAAAAGGATTATCGGCCGAAGTGTTTTATGCTTATGATATTGCGGGTTTATACCGCTCTGGCTTTGCCGAAACCTATGCAACAGCCGTACTTAATGCCGATGGCTCTTATTCGCCATTTGGCACGGCCAGTAAAGTGAATTATCAGGGCAATGTGTTCTCTGGCAACGTGAAAAAGAGTGAGTTTTGGGCTGGTTTAGATTACAATAGAACATTTGGTAAACATGATATTAAATTTTCTACCAGGGTTTCGAGAGCAAATTTATCTTCTTTCGGGAATTTAGATGTACGCAGAGAAGGCTGGTCTAACCGTTTATCATACAATTTTATCCAGCGTTATTTTGTAGACGTAACAGCCAATTATTCTGGCTCTGAAAATTTTGCGCCTGGTAAAAGATATGGTTTTTTCCCGGCAGCATCTGCCGGATGGATCATTTCTGATGAGAATTTTATGAAAGGATCTGCTGGTTTTCTTGATCTGCTAAAAATCAGGGGATCTTATGGCCTGGTAGGTAATGATGCCATTGGTTCGGCCAGAAGGTTTGCCTTCAACGATTTCTTTAGCAGAAGTACCACGGGTTATAACTTCGGGACCGCTTTTGCAGGTGTTGGCGGTACCGGTCAACTGGCATTGGCCAATCCTGATTTAACCTGGGAAAAAGCATATAAAACCAGTGTTGGTTTTGATGCCAAAATGTTTAAACAATCATTAGCCATCAGTGCTGATTATTTTTATGAAAACAGAAAAGACTTAACTACTGCTTCTTTATTGCCAAGCTTGCTCGGGCAAGGGTTGATTTATGTGAATGAGGGCGAAGCGGAGTACAAAGGCTTTGAAACCAGTATTAATTACAATAAAAAAATAGGCGCCGTTGATTTAAACGTTTTTGGGAACTTTACCTATAACGTAAGTAAAATCCTGGCCATTAATGAGGCAGCTGGCTTACCGGCTTATCAAAAAGCATTGGGGCACCCCATTTCGAGTGTAATTTCGCCTGCAGCAACCGCAACTACTTCTGCCGGATATATCTCTACCATGCTAATATCTGACGGTATTTTCCAGTCGCAGGCGCAGATTGATGCTTCACCAAAACAAATTCTGTCAAGAGAGGTAAAACCGGGCGATATTAAATATGTTGATCAAAACGGAGATGGAATCATTAACGATCTGGACAGAATAAGGACCGATTTCAACTTTGTGCCTAAAGCTTTCTTCGGTTTTGGTGCTTCGGTTTCTGTTAAAAACTTCGATATCAATTTCCTATTTCAAGGTACCAGTGGCAGGTCAATTACCATTCAAAATCTGGTTAATTCGGGTAATGCCAACAATGGTTACCTCAGTCAGTTCAGCGTAGACCGGTGGACACCACAGAATCCGGGTGCTGCTTACCCACGACTATTATTAACCGATAGGGGGAACAATACCGCCAACTCTGATTTTTGGATCCGTTCTGGCGATTACATCAGGCTGAAAAACGTAGAACTTGGTTATTCTCTGCCATCATCATTTACCAGAAAGTTAAGAATCTCACAGCTTCGTTTTTATGTGGGCGGCTTAAACCTGTTAACCTTTGATAAACTTGGCGATTTACCCATCGATCCGGAGTTGCCAGAATCGGGATACAATGCCTCATATCCTTACATGAAAATTTATTCATTAGGGATGAACTTGAAATTTTAAAAGATAAGACAATGAAACCATCATGATTTTACAAACTTATAATAAGATACATTAAAATCATGATCGCTTCATCACCATTGAAATAAATAAAAAAAGATGAAAAAAAATATATTTTATCTAATCCTTGCCTTTGTAGCGTTAGCGCTAGCTGGATGTAAAAAATCTGACTTTCTTCAAGATGGTTCTTTTAGTGGAGGTAACGATATTACGGAAGCGCAGTTATGGGCCAACCCTGATTATGCCAGAAATTTTCTGAACAATGTATATGCTGTGCTTTCCGATCGCTATAACCTCGGTGATGGCGCCTTACTGGCCTCAGGAAGCGACGAAGCGGTAAATTCCAATCAGAATTCATCAATTTCTACACTTAACAATGGTACCTGGAGCCCGGTTAGAACCTTTGATGATGTTTATGCCGATATGTATGTAGGCATCAGAAAAGCAAACATGTTCCTTGAAAAAGTGGATGGCAGTGCAATTGTTCCAATTGATGAAGTATTGCCGGCAAACGTAGCCGAAAACCAGACTTATGCAGCGCAAATAGAGCGTTTAAAAGGACAGGCTTATTTTTTAAGGGCATTTTTTCAATTCGAACTGCTTAAACGTTATGGCAGTTTTCCAATAGTAACCAAAACACTAACCATCAACGATAATCTGGACTTACCCAGAAATACTTTCGATCAATGTGTGGCGCAGATTTCGGCAGACTGTGATGCTGCGATAGCCAGATTGCCAATTTCGCCGGCAGATTGGAACAATGTAAATCGTGGAAGAGCTGCACAAACCTCAGCGATGGCGCTAAAGGCCAGGATGTTGTTATATGCGGCCAGTCCTCAATATAACCCAACAGGCGATGCTGCCAAATGGCAAGCTGCTGCAGACGCAGCAAAACGTCTAATAGATACGGGCAAACATGGCATTTTTGCTGCATATCAAAATATATGGTTGTGGAATGCAACTAACGCAGCCTATAATAATGAAGTTATTTTTGCCACGCAAACACTCAATACGAACACCATCGAATCAAGCAATGCACCGGTTAGTTATGATGGCGCAACAGGCCGTACTAACCCGACACAGGAAATGGTTGATGCTTTTGAAATGAAAACGACTGGCAAAGCAATTACCGATGCAAACTCGGGTTATGTGGCCACCAATCCTTATGCAAACCGCGATCCCAGGCTGGCTTTTGCTATAATGTTTAATACAGCTTCAGTTCAACCGGTTGTAACGGCCAATAATTTTAAAGGTAAACCAGTTGAAACTTTTGTTGGAGGTAAAGATGGGTTAAACTTAAACGTTAATGCGACCAAAACAGGTTACTACATGCGTAAGTATCTGAGTGAAAATGCCGTTTGGACGGGTACCGCAACTAACGTTCGCCGTCCTTGGATATTTTTCAGGTATGCAGAGGTACTGTTAAATTATGCTGAAGCACTTAACGAGGCACAGGGACCAGCTGCTTTAACCGAAATCCTAAAATCGGTAAATGCCGTTCGCCAACGAAAAAATACAGCTACACCGGCACAAAGTGTTGATATGCCAGCTTTACAAACCACTAATCCATCAGCTGCGGGTTATGTAGCCCCAACCAAAGAAGAATTACGCAAGCGGATCCACAATGAGCGACGGGTAGAACTTTGCTTCGAAGAACAACGTTTTTACGATGTACGCCGATGGAAAGAAGGGGAGATCACGTTTAACAAGCCTGTTACAGGCATGAGAATCGTTCAGCTTACACCAACAACGTTTAGCTATACACCATTTACGGTAGAAAACAGGGTGTTCACAGCTAAAAACTATTTATATCCAATTGCTCAAAACGAATTAAATAAAGCCCCTGGCTTGGGGCAAAACCCTGGTTATTAACGAAAAACTGAATTTTGCTCAAATTTAGGCGGGCGGTGGAAACACCGTCCGTTAATTAATTGTTAGTTTTGAAACGATCAATTAATTAATATTAAAACTTAAGTTATGCTAAAAACAACCTATAGCGTATTTTTAATCTGCTTTTCGCTTCTTTCATCAATCAGTTACGGTCAGGTTACCGCTATACAGAACATTCAGGCCCGGAAAATCCAGAGCCTTAATGGTAAATGGAATTATATTGTCGATCCTTACGAAAACGGTTATTACGATTACCGCCATGAACCATTCGATCAGTCGAAAACCGGAACCGGAGGTTATTTTGACGATAAAGTGCAGAAAGATAAGTCGGAACTGATCGAATATGATTTCGATCATTCGCCTCAAATGAATGTTCCAGGCGACTGGAACTCTCAATCAGAAAAATTAGAACTTTACGAAGGCAATGTTTGGCTGCGCAAAAAGTTTGATGCAAAACCCGAAAAAGGAAAAAAGTACTTCGTATACTTCGGTGCAGTAAACTATGAGGCCCATGTTTACCTCAACGGTAAAAAACTGGGTGTACACAAAGGCGGTTTTACGCCTTTCCAGTTCGATGTAACCAGCAATTTAAAAGTTGGCGAAAACTCCATTGTGCTTAAAGTTGATAATATCCGTAAACAGGATGAAATTCCTACCGTAAATACCGATTGGTGGAATTATGGCGGGATTACCCGTGATGTTTTTTTAGCCGAATTTCCTGAACATTTTATCAGCGATTATAAACTTCAGCTCGTTAAAGGAAATAATAACCTGTTAAATTTTTCGGTAAAACTTGCTGATGCAACTGCCGGACAGGAAATTACACTTTCTATTCCTGAACTAAAGCTGGAAAAGAAGTATAAAACAGATGGTGAAGGTAAAATTGCAGATGAATTTACCTGGAACAATTTAAGTTTATGGTCGCCGGAAACGCCAAAATTATATGCCGTAAACATTAAAACCGATAAAGAAAATATTAACGATAAAATCGGTTTCAGGACCATCCAGGTTGAAGGTGATAGCATTCTGTTGAACGGTAAATCTGTTTTTTTAAGGGGAATATCGCTACATGATGAAAACCCGCTTTTAGCTGGTCGTTTACGCTCGGAAGGCGATATGCGCATGATGTTGCAATGGGCAAAAGATATGAACTGTAACTACGTTCGCCTGGCGCATTACCCCCATAATGAAGAAATGATTCGCCTTGCTGACGAAATGGGACTATTGGTTTGGGCTGAAGTTCCGGTTTATTGGACCATTAGCTGGACCAACCCGGCAACTTATGCCAATGCAAAAAAACAATTGACTGATTTAATCGTACGCGATAAAAACAGGGCAAGTGTGATCGTTTGGTCAATTGGTAATGAAACCCCGCTTAGTGATGCCCGTTTAAGTTTTATGAGTAATCTGGCAGAAACTGCCCGCTCTTTAGATGATACCCGTTTGGTGGCTGCGGCCCTGGAGGTACACCGTGAAGGAAATAACATCATTTTAAACGATCCCCTGGGCGAAAAAATCGACCTGGTAAGTTTTAATGAGTACGCTGGCTGGTACTGGGGAGGTAATCCATCCGAAATTACCAAATACAATTTTGATATCAAATACAAAAAACCGGTGGTGATTACGGAGTTTGGTGGCGATGCGCTGGGCGGTTTCCATGCGGATGAAAATACCCGTTGGAGCGAAGAATACCAGGAAGCATTGTACAAAAACCAGATCGCCATGTTAAGCAAAATTGGTGCTTTACGCGGAATGACACCGTGGATTTTAACTGATTTCAGATCGCCAAGAAGACAACATCCTATTTATCAGAATTTCTGGAACCGTAAAGGTCTGATCAGCGAAACAGGCAAGAAAAAGAAAGCCTTCTTTGTGCTGAAAGATTTTTACGACCAGATGCAGGTCAAATACAAATAAAACATGAACAGATTACAGAAAATTAGTTTCGCTTCGAAAATCATGCTTTCGATGTCGCTGTTAACCCTCTCTTGTGCCAAATACAAGAGCACCAGCATTGATCCAGGGACTTTAATACAGCCACATCAAACAGAAGAAATCAGCTTACAAAAAAATATGCCTTTCCCAATGGGGGCCGCTGTTAATGTAAGTCTTTTAAAAAGCAATACTAACTACCGTAATCTGGTCATTAAAGAATTTAATAGTGTTACGGCAGAAAACGCCATGAAATTTGCATCCCTACATCCCTCAAAAGATACCTACAACTGGAGCGATGCAGATTATCTGATCGATTTTGCCGTAGCCAATGGAAAAAGGGTACATGGCCATACCTTAAACTGGTACAAATCACTTCCAGATTGGGTGAATAACTTTCAGGGCACTACCGCCGAGTGGGAAAACCTGTTAAAGACACATATCCAGACTGTTGTGGGCCACTTTAAGGGAAAAGTAGTTTCATGGGATGTGGTAAACGAAGCCGTTAATGAAGACGGTACCATGCGCAACAGCATCTGGGTACAGAAATTAGGGGTCGATTATATTGGCAGGGCATTTCAATATGCACATGAAGCCGATCCAAACGCTTTACTTTTTTACAATGATTATGGTCATGAATTTGGCCCTACAAAACGTACAGCAATATTAAACCTCGTTATAGGCTTAAAAAACAAGGGAATTCCGATTGATGGAGTTGGCATCCAGATGCATACCCGCGTTACGCAGACTGATGCAAATTTAACAGCCGCCATTACCACTGCGGCAGCAACAGGTCTAAAAATCCATATTTCTGAAATAGATATAGCCCTTAATCCCGATAATGTGCAGTCGATGACATACAGCACGACTTTGGGCGAGCAACAGGCAGCAAAATATAAAACCATTGTGCAGGCGTATAATGCCATTCCGAAAAGCCAGCAATTCGGGATCACGCAGTGGAACGTTACCGATGCCGATAGTTGGATACCATCCAATTATAGCCGCCCCGACTGGCCTTTGCCTTTCGATGCACAATATCAGCGAAAAGCAGCTTATCAGGGAATTTTAGACGGAGTTAAATAGCCATATATTAATGAGAAAATATTTACCATTAGCCTTAATCTTAGGGGTATCCCTTTCCGCAGTTGCGCAGGATAAAAAGATCGAAAAGAGAATTGATTCAGTTTTAAAACTGATGACGCTGGATGAGAAAATCGGCCAGTTAAATCAATATACTGGCGATCGGGATGCAACAGGACCGATTACGAATAATCCAAATAAGTTAAAAGATATCCGCGACGGCAAATTAGGTTCCATGCTCAATGTGCGTGGTGCCAAAGAAACCCGCGAAGTACAGGAAGTGGCCATGCAATCGAGAATGAAAATTCCCTTGATTTTCGGTTTGGATGTCATTCATGGGTATCGGGTTACCTTTCCCATTCCACTGGCCGAGGCCGCAAGCTGGGATTTGGCAGAAATGGAAAATGCCGCAAGGGTGGCTGCACGGGAAACGGCAGCCTCTGGCGTACACTGGACATTCGCACCCATGGTTGATATTGCCCGCGATCCACGTTGGGGAAGGGTAATGGAAGGGGCAGGAGAAGATACTTATTTGGGGTCTAAAATTGCCTTTGCCCGTGTAAAAGGTTTTCAGGGCAAAGGTTTAGGTAACCTCGACGCGATTATGGCCTGTGCAAAACACTTTGCTGCTTATGGTGCGGCCATTGCCGGTAGAGATTACAATGCGGTTGATATGAGCGAACATACTTTATGGGAAACCTATTTGCCGCCATTTAAAGCTGCGGTTGATGCTGGTGCTGCTACTTTTATGAACTCTTTTAATACCCTGAACGGCATTCCAGCTACAGGAAACGCTTACTTGCAACGTGATATTTTAAAAGGACAATGGAAATACCAGGGTTTTGTGGTAAGCGACTGGGGATCAATTGGAGAGATGATTGCCCATGGTTATGCTAAAGATAAAGAACAAGCCGCAGAACTGGCCCTAAAAGCGGGTAGCGATATGGATATGGAAAGCAGAAGTTATCTGCCAAGTCTGGCCAAACTGCTTGCCGATAAAAAAGTGCCTGTTGCTTTGATTGATGATGCCGTAAGAAGGATTTTACGCAAGAAATTCGAATTGGGTCTGTTTGATGATCCATACCGCTTTAGCAACGAAAGCCGTCAGGAAAAAGAGCTGAATTCTGCTGAAAACAGAAAAGCTTCCTTAAAAATGGCCGAGAAAAGTATCGTGCTCTTGAAAAATGAAAACCAGGTTTTACCCTTATCTAAGCATTTAAAAAAGATTGCTGTGATTGGTCCTTTGGGTAAATCTGAAAAAGATATGCAAGGATTCTGGTCTATTGCCTGGGAGAAAGATAACCTGGTTTCCTTATACCAGGGATTAAAAAATAAGGTCGGCAATCAAACCGAATTATTATATGCCAAAGGCTGTGAGGTAGCTGATTCTTCAAAAGCTGGCTTTGCCGAAGCTGTAGCAGTGGCTAAACAAGCTGATGTGGTGATTATGGCCGTTGGCGAAACTTTAGATATGAGCGGTGAGGCAAAAAGTAAAGCCAATATCCATATGCCTGGTGTGCAGGAAGATTTAATTAAAGCGATCCAGGCTACAGGCAAACCTGTGGTGGTTTTGATCATGGCTGGTCGACCGTTAATATTCAACTGGACAGCCGATCACGTTCCGGCTATTATGAACACCTGGTGGTTAGGTAGCGAAGCAGGTAATGCCATGGCCAATGTGCTTTATGGCGATTACAACCCGGCGGGCAAATTGCCGATGACTTTCCCACGCGATGAAGGACAGATCCCTTTGTATTATAACTACCTGAGCACGGGTCGTCCGGCTAAAAATGATAAGGATACCCGTTACCGTTCTGCGTATTTAGACATGCCCAACAGCCCGAAATTTGCTTTTGGATACGGTTTGAGTTATACCACTTTCGATTATACCGATTTAACACTGAGCAAAACACAAATCAAACAGGACGAAAAAATTACGGTAAGTTTTACTTTAAAAAATACTGGTAAATATGCCGGAGAGGAGGTCGTTCAACTTTATCTGCAGGATAAATTTGCTTCCGTAGTACGTCCGGTTAAAGAATTGAAAGATTTTCAGAAAGTAATGTTAACAGCAGGAGAGCGCAAAACCATCACTTTCACTATCGATAAAGAGAAACTTTCTTTTTATAACCAACAACTAAAATGGGCTGCCGAAGCCGGCGATTTTAAATTAATGATCGGAACCGCTTCGAATAATATTAAACTGGAAAAGGATTTTACACTATTAAACTAGATTGGCCACCGAGACACAGAAACACGGAAGGTTTGTGTTAACCTGCTTTGTGAACCTAGTGCCTTAGCGGTTAAAAAAAAATATACAGTTCGTGGCGACACGAATGACAGGGGGAAGGAGTTGAAAACAAAGTTTTCCATGCCTCTGTGGCAAAAATAATTACGAAGATATAACATGAAGAAATCATCCCTACGATCGAAATCACTTTTATTATTACTTATTGCCGCAATTACCGGTCTAAGCACTTATGCCCAGGATGCAGGCCGGAAAACCATCAGTTTAAACGATCAATGGGAATTTAACAAAGAAAACGGACCGGTTGAAAAAGTGAATATTCCACATACCTGGAACGATAAAGATGTTTTGGATGATGTGCCAGGTTATTACCGCGGATTAGGAATTTACAAACGTAAACTCAAACTCGATGAAAGCGCAAAAGGTAAAGCTATTTTCCTGGTGTTTAACAGCGTAGCACAGGAAGCAGAAGTATTGGTTAATGGTAAATCTGCCGGCAAACATATTGGCAGTTATACCCGTTTTATCGTCCCGATTTCTTCATTTTTGAACTTTAAAGATGATGTGATCGAAGTTAGGGCAAACAACAGATTTAACGAAGATATTCCACCACTCACCGCCGATTTCACCTTTTTTGGTGGTTTGTATCGCAATGTAACCCTGTTGATGACCAATCCGCTGCACTTTTCGCAGAAAGAAAATGGCAGTTCAGGTGTTTTTATCACCACGCCGCAGGTTTCAGCGTCAACCGCAAGTGTACAGGTAAAAAGTTCAGTTGATAATACAGCCACCACCAGCCAAAAAGTACAGGTGATGACTACCATTTTCGATGCAAATGGAAAAATGGTAACCAGTCAAAATACTACGGCGAATGTAAACAAAGGCGGAAATACGGTGGTCATTCAGGATATCAAAGCGATTCAGAAACCTCAGTTATGGTCGCCTGAAAATCCTTATCTGTACCGGCTGGTGACTAAGATTATCGATCCTAAGACCAAATCAGTGATCGATCAGGTCTCCAATCCATTAGGTTTCCGCTGGTTTAAGTTCGATGCAGATAAGGGCTTTTTCTTAAATGATCAACCGGTAAAAATTATTGGTGCAAGCCGTCATCAGGATTACGAAAACAGGGGTAATGCTACTCCCGATGCCTTACAGATTAAAGATATCGAATTGCTTAAGGCAATGGGCGGTAACTTTTTAAGGGTAGCGCATTATCCGCAGGATCCACAAATTTTAGAAGCCTGTGATCGTTTGGGTATTCTGGCTTCGGTAGAAATCCCGGTGGTAAACACCATTACCGAATCTGAGGCTTTTACCACTAATTGTTTGAACATGCAGACGGAAATGATTAAACAAAATTTCAATCACCCAAGTATCATCATTTGGGCTTATATGAACGAAATTTTATTGCGTTTAAAGTTTTCGAACGATAAACCCCGTCAGCAAATCTATTTTGATCATGTTCGCGAACTAGCCCAAAAATTGGATAGTTTAACCCGTAAACTCGATCCCTCCAGATACACCCTTTTGGTCAACCATGGTGCCTGGGATATCTACAATAAAGTTGGTTTAACTAAAATCCCGATGATTGTTGGCTGGAATTTATATTCAGGCTGGTACTCTGGTGTACCGGAAGATTTCGCTAAATTTTTAGACCGTCACCATAAAGAATTACCCCATACACCTTTCATGGTTACCGAGTTTGGAGCCGATGCTGATCCAAGGATCCGTTCTTTTTCGCCTATCCGTTTCGATAAAAGTGTAGAGTATGGCATTAAGTTTAACCAGGTTTACCTGAGT
Organism: Sphingobacteriaceae bacterium GW460-11-11-14-LB5; assembly: GCA_002151545.1. Classification (NCBI taxonomy): domain Bacteria; kingdom Pseudomonadati; phylum Bacteroidota; class Sphingobacteriia; order Sphingobacteriales; family Sphingobacteriaceae; species Sphingobacteriaceae bacterium GW460-11-11-14-LB5. Next base: position 1,802,480 of record CP021237.1, read on the forward strand.
GCCATGCGCAGCAGGCCATTTGTAGCCGGTGGCCAGGCCTGGAATTTAGCTGATTTCAATTCCGAAACCCGTGAGGAAACCATGCCCCACATCAACAACAAGGGGCTCTTAACCATTGGCCGCGAGCCAAAAGATACCTATTTCCTGTATCAGGCTTATTTGTTGGGAAAACCTTTTATAAAAATTACTTCAGCACAATGGAAAGATAGAACAGGTATTGCTGATTCTGCCACTTTAACCAGTACACAACCCATTCAGGTAGCCACTAACCTTAAATCGGCAGAACTTTTTTTGAACGGCAAAAGTTTAGGTTTAAAAGAGGCGGTTGATCATATTATCGACTGGCAGGTGCCCTTTGTTAACGGTAAAAACCAGCTGCGTGTCGTTGCTGGCGATCAAAATGATCAGGCTGATATTCATTTCCAGTTACAGCCATTCAAGTTTAATGATGCCGATATTCCTTTTAAAAATATCAATATCCTTTTGGGGTCGAAACGTTTTTATATCGACGAAAAGGAACAGCAGCTCTGGATGCCTGATCAGCCCTACAAAACAGGTGCCTGGGGTTGGATTGGCGGCGAACCTTACAAGGGAACCAATAACCGCATTACTTACGGCAGCGATAAGAATATTTTAGGTACCGATAACGATCCGGTTTACCAGACCCAGCAGGTAGGCATTAAGCAGTTTAAATTCGATGTGCCAGATGGCGAATATGAGTTGGCCCTGCATTTTGCCGAACTCGTAGGCGGCGAAACCAAAGAAGCTTTAGCTTATAACTTAGATAATAACCATAAAAAAGAAATAGAAGAGCAACGCATTTTTGATGTTTCGGTTAATGGAATACTATTGATGTCTAAAGTAAATCTGGCTTCCAATTTCGGTTATACTACAGCGGTAAAGAAAACAACCAGAATTACGGTACAGAATGGGAAGGGTATTTTAATTGAATTTAAAGCCATTGAGGGAAAGGCTGTTTTAAACGCTGTTCAACTTAGAAAAATCTACTAATCCATCAGATAAAATGAACCAACTGCCACTCCGGATTTTATCAATCGACGTTTTAAGGGCCATCACCATGTTGCTGATGATCTTTGTAAACGATGTTGCCGGTGTTTCAAATATTCCGCAATGGATTGAGCATACGCCTGCAGCGGTAGATGGAATGGGTTTTTCAGATCTCATTTTTCCGGCTTTTCTTTTTATCGTTGGCCTTTCATTGCCATTTGCCATCCAAAGCAGAAAAGATAAAGGCGCAGGGCTGTTTTCTATTTCAGCTTACATTGCCTTAAGAGCACTGGCTTTAATTGTAATGGGCTTTTTCCATGTTAACTTAGAAAATTACGATCGCCATTCCGCTTTATTGCCTTATCCGGTTTATACCATTCTCATCACCATGGCTTTCTTTTTAATCTGGCTGGATTATCCCGAAAATCTCTCGAAGGTTAAAAAGAACGGATTGATCGGTTTAGGTATTTTGCTCCTTATCGTGCTGGCATTGCTGTATAAAGGTGGTTCAGCAACACATCCTGAAGGCCTAAAACCGCATTGGTGGGGCATTTTGGGTATCATTGGCTGGGCTTATCTCGTTTCGGCATTCGTTTATCTTTTTGCTAAAGGCAATTTGTTGCTGCTCATGCTCGCTTTTGTGGCCTTTGCAGCCATTAACATCACCACCCATTTAGGCATTTTTAAACATCATTTATGGATTATTGGCGATGCTTCATCAATTGTGTTGATGTTAGGTGGTGCATTGATTACTTCGATGTATAAAAAACTGATCGGGGTTAAAAAATACCTCGATTTCTGGATCTTGATTAGTTTTTATGGCTTATTGTCCTTCACTTTTGGTATGTTCATCAGGCCGTATGCAGGCGGTATTTCTAAAATTTATGCCACACCAGCCTGGGTATTTGTATGCATGGGCATTACCATTCTGGTTTTCGAATTACTGATCTACCTGGTAGATGTTAAACAGAAAAAAGATTGGTTTAAGCTCATTAAACCTGCCGGTACCAGTACCTTAACCTGTTACCTCATTCCTTATTTGTTGTACGCGCTTTTGAGTTTGGTCCATTTTCACTTTCCGCATTTCATGAGTTCGGGTATTGGAGGGATTTTTAGGTCGTTTTTGATGGCATTTTTAGTGATCGGTATAGTGTACTTTTTAGAGAAGAAAAAATTGCGTTTAAAAGTTTAATATTCAAAATTTATGTTGAAGTTATTTAGGTATATAGTCTTATTTATTTCATTGTTTAACAGTCAGTTATTGTTTGCGCAGCAATCTGTCCGCTTAAATAATAATTGGGAATTTTTAAAGCAGGATTTAGGAGGCATATGGGAGGCAGTACGCCCGGTTGGTGTAGGTAATCCGGAAGCTGTACCCCTGTGGCAGAAAGTGAGTTTGCCGCATTGCGTTAACGCTGAAGATGCAGTAGATCCTGATGTAAATTATTATCAGGGCCCCGCCTGGTACCGTACCCAGCTTAACATCGAAAACCCTTATCAAAATGGCAGAACAATCCTGCATTTCGAAGGTGCGGGACAAAAAACAGAAGTTTATGTGTACACGACCAAGGTAGGCGCGCATGTGGGTGGTTACGATGAATGGACGGTTGATATTACCGAGGCTGTTGCCGCTTTCCAAAAAACAGCTGTTTATCAAAAACAGTTTAAGGGTAAAGTTCCGGTTTCAGTACGGACGGATAATTCAAGAGATCTCGAAATGATCCCTTCCGATTTATCAGATTTTAATGTTTACGGTGGTATTTACCGCTACCTGAATTTGGTTTATACACCTTCGTTATCCGTTGATAAAATGTTTGCTAAAGCTGAGGTAGATGCGCAGGGTAAATTGGGTAAATTGTCTGTCAAGGCACGTTTGTACAATCCTGTCGGACTTAAAGAAGCGACTATTCAGTTGAAATTGATTGATGCCGCCGGAAAAATCGTGAGCAAAACAGAGAAAAAACTTAACGATTTATCTGCTGATGTTGATTTATGGTCGTTAGAAATCAAGAAACCACAATTATGGTCGACGGAGAAACCTGTGCAATATCGTTTGCAATACGAAGTCATTTCTGCAGCAGGAAATTATAAGGGAGAAGAGAAAATTGGTTTCCGGCATATCGAATTTATAGAAAAGGGACCCTTTAACCTCAATGGGAAACGTTTATTGTTGCGTGGAACGCACCGTCATGAAGACCATGCAGGCGTAGCAGCAGCAATGACCGAAGGCATGATCCGCGAGGAAATGCAGATGATGAAAGATATGGGGGTTAACTTTATCCGCTTAGGGCATTATCAGCAATCGCGCATTGTTTTAAACCTTTGCGATAGTTTAGGGATTATGGTGTGGGAAGAAATTCCATGGTGCCGCGGAGGTTTAGGAGGCGAAGTATACAAACAGCAGGCCCGTAGAATGCTCACCAACATGGTTGAGCAACATTTTAATCATCCGGCCATTATCATCTGGGGGATGGGTAACGAAAACGACTGGCCGGGCGATTTCCCTGAATTTGATAAAGAAAAAATCAGGACTTTCATGAAAGAGCTCAACGATCTCTCGCATAAACTGGATAAATCGCGTTATACTGCCATTCGCCGCTGCGATTTCTGTAGCGATATTGTAGATGTATATTCTCCTTCTATTTGGGCAGGCTGGTACCGTGGCGCTTATACCGATTACAAAAAAGCATCAGAAGATGAATTTGCGAAGGTAAAACGCTTTTTACATGTAGAATGGGGTGGTGATAGCCACGCACTACGTCACTCAGAAAACCCGGATAAAGCTTTAAGTAAGATTAAAACTGGTGGCAGTGCCGATGAAAGGGCAGGTGATGCTTCGTTATACGGTGGTGCGGCAAGGATTTCTAAAGATGGCGACTGGAGCGAATCGTACATCACCAACTTAATCGACTGGCATTTAAAAGAGCAGGAAACCATGCCCTGGTTAAGTGGTACGGCTTACTGGCCATTCAAAGATTTTTCAACCCCTGTTCGTCCCGATAATCCGGTGCCATACATGAACCAGAAAGGGGTGGTAGAAAGAGATTTTACCAAAAAAGAAGCTTATTATGTTTTTCAGTCTTACTGGACGGAAAAACCGATGGTACACATTTACGGACATACCTGGCCAATCCGTTGGGGCGACGAAGGCGAAGAGAAAATGGTTAAAGTCTATTCTAACTGTACGGATGCTGAAATTTTCCTTAACGGCAAAAGTTTTGGCAGTAAAAAACGCAATAGTCAGGATTATCCTGCAGCGGGTTTACGCTGGAATCTTCCCTTTGTAAAGGGCGAAAACACGATTAAGGTAATAGCTAGAAAAGGGAAACAGATCATAACCGATGAAATTAAATTTACTTATCAAACCGAAAAATGGACAAAGCCAGCTAAAATGGAACTGAAAAAAATCAGTCAGCAGGATGATGTGGCCACCATGGAAGTAAAGCTTTTTGATGCGAAGGGTGTTCCATGTTTAGATGCCATTAATTGGATAACTTTTGGTTTAACTGGTGATGGTAAATTAATTGATAATCAAGGTACTTCATCAGGATCGCGTAAAGTACAGGCCTATAACGGCAGGGCCATTATTAAAGTGAAATTAAACAAGGGTCAGAGTGCTGTATCCGTTGTTTCTGAAGGTTTAAAAACAGTTTTTAGCACATTATAACATCCAGACCAAATATATAACCAATGAAAAAATTCATCCCCTATGCATTATTAGTGCTGCTCTGTTTTACCGGGACAGCATTTGCTTCCCTGAAACCCGATCCGAAAGGAACGGATTTAAAAAAACAGGCAGCGGCTTTATTAAAAAAACAGATTTTGGCCGGGGCAGCCTGGGCCATGCAACAAAATCCCATTACCGTTACGGCATCATCTTCGCCCAGAAGTGCCGGTGGGAAACATGATTTCTTCTCCGAAGCCGATTATTTCTGGCCCGATCCGCAAAACCCAGATGGCCCTTATATCAACAGAGATGGACTCACCAACCCGGATAACTTCCTCGACCACCGTAAAGCAATGGTCCGTTTTAGTAAAATCATCGGTGCACTGGCCTCTGCCTATAAAATTACCGGCGACGAAAAGTATGTTAAACAAGCTGTTAAACATTTTCAGGCCTGGTTTATCAATGCGGAAAGCTTGATGAATCCGAATCTGCTTTTTGCACAGGCCGTAAAAGGTAAATTTACTGGCCGTAATTATGGTATTATCGATACCATTCATTTAATGGAAGTGGCTCAAGGCGCATTGGTGATGGAAAAAGCCAAAGCATTTGATAAAGAAACTGCAAAGGGTGTAAAAAAATGGTTTGCCGATTATACTTTATGGTTAAACACCAGCAAACCCGGTATTCAAGAGAAAACCGTAAAAAATAACCACGCCACTTGTTGGGCCATGCAGGTGGCTTCATTCGCCAGATTATGTGACGATGAAAACATGCTCGATTCGCTGCGTACCAGTTTTAAAACCATTCTGTTGCCAAACCAGATGGCTACTGACGGCAGTTTTCCTTTAGAAATGGCCAGAACAAAATCTTACGGTTATTCGATCTTTAATCTTGACGCGATGACCATGCTTTGCCAGATCTTGTCCACACCAAAAGATAACCTCTGGACTTTTGAAACAACTGATGGCAAATCCATAAAAAAAGGGCTGAACTATTTATATCCATTTATCGCCGATAAAAACAAGTGGACCTTAAAACCCGATGTAATGTATTGGGATAACTGGCCGGTAGCGCAACCTTTTTTGCTGTTTGGTGCAGTACAATATGATCAGGCCAATTGGTACCAAACCTGGGCAAAATTAGACCATCAGCCTCAAGTAGAAGAAGTAATTAGAAATTTACCTATCCGTAACCCATTAATCTGGTTATAATATGAACTTAAAAATAACAATAACTGCGCTAAGTGTATTGTCTTTCAGTATGGTAAAGGCACAAAAAACAGATGTGAAAAAAGCTTTTGCATCAGCAGCGAAACAAACAGAAGTATTGATTAAAAATGTAGATTCGGCCAGAAAAGTGAAGCCTAATCTGGTTTCACCACGGACTGTAGAAAACGGCCAGTTTAAAATGGTGGTTTCGAAAGACTGGACCAGTGGATTTTTTCCTGCAGAACTATGGTATTTTTATCAATATACCAATGATAAAAAATGGCTCGATCTGGCTAAGAAATATACTGAGGATATTAAAAAGGAACAATTTAACAAAGGAACTCACGATTTGGGTTTTATGATTTATTGCCCATTTGGAAATGGATACCGCCTGACAAAGGATCCGGCTTATAAAGACGTAATTATTCAGGCGGCAAAATCGTTGTCTACCAGATTTAATGCCAAAGCAGGGGTGTTAAAATCGTGGGATCACAATGGCGATAAGTGGAAATATCCGGTAATTATTGATAACATGATGAACCTTGAACTGTTATTCGAAACCACCAAATTAACAGGCGATTCATCATTCTATAAAATAGCGGTAACACATGCCAATACCACCATAAAAAATCATTTCCGACCTGATTTCAGTTCTTATCATGTGATCGATTATGATACTTTAACAGGCAATGTGCGCCAGAAAGTAACCGCACAAGGTTATGCGAATGAATCGGCATGGGCACGTGGACAAGCCTGGGCACTTTACGGTTATACCATGTGTTACCGTGAAACTAAAAACAAAGCATATTTGGCTCAGGCTGATGGTGTTGCGGGTTTTATCTTGAATAATAAAATTACTCCTGCTGACGGCATTCCATATTGGGATTATAATGATCCAAAGATGCCTGAAGTATCCAGAGATGCATCTGCTGCATCAATTACAGCTTCTGCACTTTACGAGTTGGCGAAGTACAGCAGCAATGGTAAAAAATATAAAGCTGCTGCCGATAAAATTTTAAACTCACTCAGTACAAAGTACACCAGCAAAATTGGCGCAAACTATGGCTTTATTTTAGAACACAGTACAGGGCATCGTCCGGCGAAATCTGAAATTGATGTGCCGATCAATTATGCCGATTATTATTATTTGGAAGCTTTGCTAAGAAGTAAAAATTAAAATGAAGCGCACATTAAAGTTATTCGTGGGTGCAATCTTCGCCGGTGGTTTGCTGTTAAGCATGCAGCCAGACCATTCAGCCCAAAAGAAAGTGGTTATTGGTTATGTTGGCGGTTACAGGGGTTTGGTTGATGTGCAGAAAATTGCTGCAGAGAAACTTACCCATATCAATTATGCCTTTGTTGATGTAAAAAACAACCGTGCTTTTTTACATCGTGAAGCGACTGATACCGTTAATTTTCGGCAGTTAAATCAACTTAAACTTAAAAATCCTGACCTTAAAATTCTGATTTCTATTGGTGGATGGGCCTGGAGTGAAAACTTTTCGGATGCGGCACTTAGCGATACTTCACGTAAAGCTTTTGCCGAAAGTGCTGTTAAAATTATAGAAAAGTTTAAGCTCGATGGGGTAGATATTGATTGGGAATATCCTGGCATTGCGGGTGAGGAAGGTAATGTTTTCAGACCGGAGGATAAGCAGAATTTTACTTTGATGCTGAAAGAACTCCGTTTAGAACTGGATACTTTGGAAAAGAAATATCAGTCTAAAAAGCTGTTGACCATTGCTGTTGGTGGTTTTACCAATTTCAATCGCCATACAGAGATGGATAAAGTACAGCAATACCTGGATTTTGTAAACCTGATGACCTACGATTTCTATAATGGCGATTTCGCGGGACATCATACCAATCTTTATAACTCGAAAAGCCACCCGGCAGAAAATTATGCTGACAAAACCTTCCGAGAGTTTGCCGCTGCCGGTGTTCCTGCCGAAAAGCTGGTGATGGGAATTGCTTTTTACAGTCGTTCTTTCACCCTTAAAGAAAGCGCTAAAAATGGTTTAGGCGATTCTGTTTTAAAAAGCAGGTACGGAAAAGGATATACATTTTTGAAAGACAGCCTGATCAATCAGAAAGGCTTTAAGAAATATTACGATAAAGATGCTAAAGCTTCTTATATCTATAACGCAGCAAGCCGTGAATATATGACTTACGATGACGAAAGATCGGTAAAGGCAAAATGCGAATATGTATTGAAAAATAACATGGGTGGAGTGATGTTTTGGGAGTACGATTCTGATTTAAATGGCTATTTGCTCAATCAGATCAATAAAAGTTTAAAATAATTCAGGCAACCAGAGGTAGAAAATAAATAATATAATCATGAAACAGAATCTAAGCATCCTATTGATTTTGGCAACGGCATTTAATGTGGCTGCTCAGAATAAAAAAGGGGTTAAGCCAGTACAAGCTTATACTGTGACCAACAAAAAGGTAACGGTTTACACGACGGCAGAGAAATCTGAATATCGCATCAGTAAAACCGAAACATTAAGTTTTGCGGTGAATAAGCAACCTTTTGAAACAGAGCCCTGTATTTTTGTCGATCCAACGGTAAAATACCAAACCATGGTGGGCATTGGAGGTGCTTTAACCGATGCTTCGGCAGAAACATTTGCAAAGCTGTCCAAAAAAAATCAACAGGAACTTTTAACGGCCTATTATAATCAGGATAAAGGGATTGGTTATACGTTGGCACGTACCAACATTGCCAGTTGCGATTTTTCGAGTGGAAGTTATACCTATGTGCAGGACAATGATCAGGCGCTTAAAACTTTTAGTGTGGCACACGATGAGCAATTTAAAATTCCTTTGATTAAACAGGCTATTGCTGCATCAGGAGGTAAATTACCTTTGTTTGTAAGTCCCTGGTCGCCACCGGCATGGATGAAAGATAACAACAGTTTAATCCAGGGCGGACATTTATTGCCTGCTTACCGTCAAAGCTGGGCCAATCATTATGTTAAATTTATCAAAACCTACGAGGCTATGGGCATTCCGGTTTGGGGTTTGAGCGTTCAGAATGAGCCTATGGCCAAACAGAAATGGGAATCTTGTGTATTCACAGCCGAAGAAGAACGCGATTTTATTAAAAACTTTTTAGGTCCAACCTTACAGAAATCAGGTCTTGCATCAAAAAAACTCATTGCCTGGGACCATAACCGCGATCAGATTTTCCAAAGGGCCAGCACCATTTTAAATGATAAAGATGCGGCTAAATATGTTTGGGGTATCGGTTTTCACTGGTACGAAACCTGGACAGGCAGCGGAATGCAGTTTGGTAATGTGAAACAAACACACGAAGCTTACCCGGATAAAGCGCTGATTTTTACCGAAGGATGTAAAGAAAAATATGATGTAAATAAACTCGATGACTGGACTTTAGGCGAGCGTTACGGTTACTCGATGATTAACGATTTTAATGCCGGAACAGCTGCCTGGACCGATTGGAACATTCTTTTAGATGAAAAGGGTGGACCAAACCACGTTGGTAATTTCTGTTTTGCTCCCGTACATGCCGATACAAAGAATGATAAATTGATTTATACCAATGCCTATTATTACATGGGACATTTTTCTAAATTTATCCGTCCGGGAGCCAGGAGGGTTGGAACAGCATCGAGTCGCGATAAATTACAATCAACAGCATTTTTAAATACCGACGGCAAATTGGTTGTAGTGGTGATGAATCAATCAGATGACAAATTAAAATATAGTTTATGGATTAAAGGTGAGGCTGCAACAACAAGCAGTTTACCACACTCCATCACAACTTTAGTAGTAGAATAAACTTAAAAAGAACTAAACAAATGGTAAAAGAAGTAGAAAGCCTGTTTTCCCTAAAAAACAAGGTTGTAGTGGTTACCGGTGCTACAGGCGTTTTGGGTGAGGCTTTTATTAACGGTTTGTGCGCCGCGGGTGCTGCAATCGTTGTAATTGGAAGAAACGAAGAAATCGCTAAACAAAGGGCAGAAGATGTAATTAAAGCGGGTGGTAAAGCCATTTATATTATTGCCGATGTACTGAACGAGCAGAATTTAATCGATGCAAATGTAACCATCATTAAAGAATTTGGGCGCATAGATGCCCTGGTGAATGCAGCCGGAGGCAATGTGGCTGAGGCAGTAATTCAGCCAGGTAGTGATGTTTTCGATCTTAATGTGCCGGCTTTAAAGCAGGCTTTCGATTTAAACCTGTTCGGCACGATTATGCCAACGCAGATTTTTGGTAAAGAAATAGCCAAAAACGGCGGGAGCATCGTGAATATATCGTCTGTTTCGGCCACCCAAGCACTTACCCGTGTATTGGGTTATTCGCTTGCTAAAGCAGCTATTGATAGTTATACCAAATGGATGGCTGTTGAACTGGCTAACCGTTATCAGGATAAAATCAGAATGAATGCCATAGTACCTGGTTTTTTTATTACGAACCAGAACCGGGCATTGTTAACCAACGAGGATGGTTCTTTAACTGCAAGGGGACAGGCCATCATTTCTAAAACACCATTTAAAAGGTTTGGAGCCCCGGAGGAATTAATTGGCGCTTTAGTATATTTGCTCAGCGATGCCTCTAAATTTGTAAATGGCGAGAATGTTAAAGTGGATGGGGGATTTACAGCATTTTCAGGCGTTTAGCGATCAATATAATCAGTGTAATCTTAAAATCTGTGTAATCATATACAATGAAATATAAAAAATTAGAACAAACCTGGCGTTGGTATGGTCCGAACGATCCGGTTAGCTTACAAGATGTTAAACAGGCAGGCGCTACAGGCATTGTAACCGCACTGCATCATATACCACATGGGGAAGTTTGGCCATTAACTGATATTCAGGAAAGAAAAGCCATTATCGAGGCTGCCGGTTTAACCTGGTCGGTAGTAGAAAGTGTTCCCGTACACGAAGCGATAAAAACGCGCAGGGCAGATGCCGGAAAGTATATCGAAAATTATAAAACCTCTTTGCGTAACCTGTCGGCCTGCGGAATTAAGATCGTATGTTACAATTTTATGCCGGTTTTAGACTGGACGCGTACGCAACTGGACCTGGAAATGACCGACGGTTCCAAAGCCCTTTATTTTAACTGGATCGATCTGGCCATTTTTGACCTCTATATTTTGAAGCGTGAAGGTGCAGAAGCAGATTATTCAAAATCTATTTTAGATAGAGCTGAAGCTAAATATTCGACTTTAACAGAACAGGATTTAGCTGATCTTCGTGTTAATGTGTTAATGGGGATCCCGAATGAAAAAGAAATCGAACTGGAGACCTTGCGCAACAGTATTAACGAATATAAAGCCATTGGAACACAGGGCTTAAAAGAAAATTTGAAGTTTTTCCTGTCATCTATCGCGGAGGTTTGTACAACAGAAGGTATTAAGATGACCATCCATCCTGACGATCCTCCTTATGCTATTTTAGGTTTGCCAAGGATTGCGAGTACACTCGAAGATTTTAATTATATCATTAAAGAAGTAGACCAGGCTTTTAACGGCGTTTGTTTCTGTACAGGCTCATTGGGTGCCGGAATGGGGAATAATGCTTTAGAAATCTTTAATGCGGTGAAAGAGCGTGTTTATTTTGCGCATTTACGTAACGTCAAAAAAGATGAAGACGGTAGTTTTTACGAAGCAGATCATTTAGGTGGTGACGTAAACATGTATGAAATCATGAAAGCCTTATCAGAAGAAAATGCATTACGTGATAAATCAATTCCTTTCCGCCCGGATCATGGTCATCAAATGTTGGATGATTTGGCCAAAGTAACCAATCCGGGTTATTCAGCTATAGGCAGATTAAGAGGTTTGGCCGAATTAAGAGGCTTAGAAATTGGCGTTACAGGGAATTACTAATTTAGATCGTCATTGCGAGGAGGAGCGACAGCCAGTCCCGACCTTTCGGGGAAGCAATCTCATTAATTGTCATCCTGAGCTTGTCGAAGGATCTTTTTAACCACATATGCGCACAGATAAACACTGATTTATTTGTGCGCATTTTTTTATTGTGCACCTTTCGTCAACCGTTATTCTTCACAAATACACGGCAATTGCCGAAATTTTAACTCACCTTTGGTTGTGGCTTGAAATTTGAGTCTCTTAAAATTATGGAAAACAGCAATAATCCCATGAAGAAGATTTTAACGCCTTCTGTTGTACACGATGATTTACCAGAGGTTAAAAAGCCTGAGCATTTGAGGAAAGTGTCTCCTGATCACGACAGTACTTTGCCCGAAAACCCGGAAAGAAATTATCACCACGAAGAATTAAAAAGTATAACCTCCAGTCATGATGAAATTCGGCATGCCGATGATGACATTTGGAACGGAGAAGACGCTTAATTAAGCATTGATTTGATTTTTAGCGTAGCTGCTCTGTATTAATGATGCAGAATTGGGTGAGAAATAACGTTTTTTACAGGCTGAAATCGAATTTATTTAGCGTGGATTTAATTTTAATTGCTTCGTTCTTAAATACTTATTTGAAATGCGAAAAGTAGCTTTTAAATAGTTTAAAATATATTTTTACATATTAAATAGAACTTCTATATTTGCAGCTCATTAAAAAATGAGCCTCGGTAGCTCAGTTGGATAGAGCAACGGTTTTCTAAACCGTGGGTCAGGGGTTCGAATCCCTTCCGGGGTACATTTAAAAGCTTCTAGTTAAAAACTGGGAGCTTTTTTTATTTCTGGCCTAAAATTGACGAAGAACCGCTATGCCTGAGAAGCATTCTCACTTTGGAATAATCCTCGAGATATGAGCATTTATAGCTAAATTATTGAATTAGAAATGGATAATAGATTTGCTGACAGCAAACAAATTGCGGTGGTATCCACTTTTTCTCAGCTATTGGATACAGATTTTTATGGAGATCAAAACGCCGTTTGCTGGCAGCGGGAGGTGGTTGGCGATTTTCAAGAAATTGTATCCAAACTGGAGTTGAAAGATAACCTGACGGAAGTTTCCATGGAAGACCTCCATGCGCTCAGCCTGTCGGAGGCAGGTTGTCTGGCCAGAACAGTGATCTTAAGTGATTTTCAGTTGTTGGCAGATTCGGGCGCATCACCTTCGCTTAATCTAATCAAAAGTTACGATCGGGATGAAGAACTTGATTTTATTTCGACAGATGTATATTCTTTTCATGTAGACCGATCACCCATTGGCACCGATACTTTTTTATGTACCTACTATGGTGCTGCCAGTGAAATTATAGCCAATCATCAGGCCGAACAAAAAATACTGGTCCCGGAAATCCGGCAAAAGCTTAAAGAATTACACGAGGGGCCGGAAGACGAATTTCAAAATTTTTTGATGGAACATTATTTTGACCTGCATTACCAGGCTAAAGCTGGTGCAAGACCTGTAAACCTGGGATTGGGCCATCTGTGGAGACTGGCAGTAGATCATCCTGAAAAACAGTGTTTACCTTGTATCCACCGGGCACCGATTGAAAAAGAAGGGGAGTTTAGGCTGCTACTAATTTGCTAAAACGGGCTGGTTAATATGCTCAGGCAATTTTTAATCAGTCACCTCGTAATAATTCCCATGTGCTGTTTCTTAAGCAGAATTCAAATATATTTGCGATATGTTCAATAGCGGCACCTTGTTGCCAATCATCATTATTGCTGGCATAGCTTATGGCATCCTCGCCAAAAAACTGACCATTTTGGCTGCTTTTACAGGTGGAATACTGGCCTATGTTATTTTTATTGCGGCTGGTTATACCGGCGTTGCCATGATGAGCACCTTTTTTATCGTGGGTTCTGCAGCCACCTCCTGGCAGCAGCATAAAAAGCAGGCTTTTGCCATTAAAGGGGAAAGCAAAAAAGGCCGTAATACCGCTCAGGTGCTGGCTAATGCCGGCGTTTCAGCTATTGCGGGGGTCGTAATCATAGGTTACCCACAGCTGACTGATTTAATGTTGCCTGCAATGGCAGCTGCTTTTGCCTCGGCTACTGCTGATACCCTGTCTTCTGAACTGGGGATGGTTTACGGGAGACGGTTTTTTAATATAATCACCTTCAAGCCTGATCGTTGCGGAATGGATGGGGTGATCAGTCTGGAAGGAACTTCGATCGGTATTGCCGGAAGCTGTATGATTGCAGTCGTTTATGCGCTGGGTTTCGGGTGGAACATCAGCTTTTTCTATATCGTTCTGGCAGGTACGTTCGGAAATCTTACCGATTCTGTATTGGGGGCTTTGTTTGAGCGAAAGGGAATCATCGGGAATAACATGGTCAATTTTTTAAATACATTGATTGCGGCATTAATGATGTTGTTGTTCATACAATAGGGCAGCAGCCTGAAATAGCCAGATCAAAGCACCTCATTAAAACTCACGTACTGCACAAATCTGGGTAAATCAGAATGATTGGGACTTGCAGCATGCGGAAGTGACTGCAGCCAAACAATTAAATCACCTTTTTTACCTTCAACCGGAATTTCTAAACCTTTATTGCGCAATGCCGAAATGGCCGCTTCGGGGTCACTAAAATTAGTCAGGTATTCATCAATCTGGTGGTGGAAGCCTGGAATAACGGTAAAAGCACCCCGGTTAGCGGGAACATCGTTTAAATACAATAAGCCCTGAATGTAATAGCTCGGACCTGTTTGAAAATCGATATCCCAATGTAGCGGACTTCCTTTGAAGGAAAAATATTGATTCACAGGTGGATTATAACTCACTTTCTCTGCATTGGCGAAGATGTTATTGTGCTTGTACAAGCTGCTGAAAACTTGCTTAATCTGTGCATGGTTTCGAATGTGGGCAATAGCTTCATCCTGATATTTTTGCAACATTAATCCTTGCAATAATTCGTGTTGCGGGTACCAGGTTTGGGGATCAGTTAAATCAACGTTTAAGGTTTTGCAGATGAGTTCGCATACCGCATTGCAATCAGACTCGTTCACTAATCCTTCTATTTTAAGGTAACCATGCGTATTCCAAAAAGCATGTTGCTCGGAAGTTAAAACATCCGGGAAATCGGTTTTATGAGGATTGTTAGTGAGGTGCAGCTGTTCATCGAACTGGACTGAAGCGGTATTAAAAAAGTCTTGTCCTTTAAGGTCGATAATCCAATGCTTAAAATGGTCCGTATCTATGCATTTGCTATATAAAAAATCATAAATTTCAAATAAGCCCAGTTGAAATATATTTAAAAAAATCTGCTCTGCTTTAACAAAAGATTCATCCTGTTGTTTTTGTGGGTGTTTAGGGTGATGATGTAACCGGTAAATTTCAAGAAAAGTAGAAATAGAAATTAATGAGTCGTGCATAAATGAATTGAATCAAAGGAAATCAGGTAATAACTAAGATTAAAATTACAATTTTAGAAATGGCTTTAAAATAAATCCAATGAAAGATGCGGCGTAAAGACCGATAAAAAGCAGATTAAATATTTGCGCAATAAAAAACACTTAGTTAATATTACAGAAAACATTTCAGCTTTGCTAAAGTACATTCAATTTAACCAGGATTATAACATTCAGCTGCTCAAAAACGAGCTCGCACTTGCATTACAGCAAGAGTGGGTTGATCATTTCAACAGGAAGGATTACGAAGGGAACTGGCAAAGTATTGCACTCCGCTCTGGCAGTGGAAAGGAAAATGATATTTTAGCCAACTATGGGGTAGATCAGTATCGGGATACGCCTTTGTTAAATCAACTTCCTTATATTAAATCAATCATCGAGGAGTGGAAGTGCCCAAAAGAAACCATTCGTTTACTCGCATTACATCCCGGAGCGGAAATTAAGCCCCACAGAGACCGTGGCTGTAACTACGAAGCAGGGGTGTTAAGGATACATATTCCCATTCAAACCAATAATCGCTTAAAGTTTATCGTGGGCGAAGAGCAGTTGAAATTAGCAGAAGGTTCTTGTTGGTACATCGATTTCGACCAAACGCACAGTATCATCAATGAAGGCGAAAACGTTCGGGTTCATTTGGTTATAGATGCCTTAAGAAATGAATGGACTGATTCTTTGTTTGAAGCCAATGGTTATAAACTAGCAGAAGAAAATCAAGCTCAGCCCTTAGATCCGGCTACCACCTTAAAAATGATTGCAGAATTGGAACAAATGGATACTCAGGTGGCTAGAGACCTGGTTATGCAATTGAAAAAAAGCCTGGAATGAGCGCATTAATCAACTGGATTCCGTATCAACTTCTTTATAAGGAAAATGACTGGCAGCTTTTATGGCTTGATTTGCAGGAAAAGCATATTGAAGAACCTTTTTTTGATGAGACGATAAATCTTTGCCGCTTTAGGATGAAGGAGCGATCGGCTTATTTGCCAGCAAGCAACCTGGGGTTTTTGGAAGAAGCAGCGAAGCTGATCGATTCGATAACACCAGATGCATTTATTTTTCATGTTTCGCGATGTGGCTCCACCTTATTATCGCAGGCTTTGGCTACAGTCGAAACAAATATCGTTTACGCAGAAGCCCCTTTGTTGGATGAGCTCTTAAGAATGAAAGAACAAGATCTTTCGGTAAAAGAAGCACAGCAGGAATTTTGGTTTAAGTCAGCAATTACCCTGATGGGCCAAAAGCGCAAAGCGCAGTACACCAAATTATTTGTGAAACTAGACAGCTGGCATATTCATTTTTATCCCTTGTTAAGAAAATGGTATCCAGATACGCCATTTTTTTTCCTTTCCAGAGAACCCGATGCGGTTATTGCCTCACACTGCAAAAGGAGAGGCATACATGCTGTTCCAGGTATGGTTAATTCTGGTATTTTAAGGGTTAGGATACAAGAAAAGCATTACCAGGACTTTAATTTATTTACAGCAGAAGTACTGGCTAATTATTATAAAGCTTTAGCGGAGATTATTTCGGTCAATCATCCCAAAAATACTTTTTATGATTATGACTGGGGCGTAAACCTGATGTTGTCGCACTTTTTGAAAGTAATGCAGTTGGATGATGCTGCCTGTGAAAAAATGAAAACGAGGTTAAATTACCATAGCAAAAATCCTGATGAAAAGTTCATCGGAGATCGTAAACCATCACTGGCCAGTTATTCAGATGCCAGCACTGCTTACGGACGTCTTTTTAAACAATTAATAAAGCCTGATAATCAATAAAGAAAACCAATCACGCCGCCAATTTTGAATACGGTCGAATCTAATTTGATCAATTGTGTAAACCCACTTACACGCTTTACCAGTAATGTGCCAAAATAATTTTTTTGTAGTATTTTGTGTACTCACTTATGTGGCGGGGCATGGGAGAAAATGATATATTTTTTATGTTTTTACAGTTATTGACATATGTCAATAGTTAAAAAATGCCGTTTTTCGTCTACTAAAAGAGGGGTTTGGTATACTATTTTACTTGTTTGGTCTACTGAATGACGGAGGAGTGTATAAATCTAAGCTTGTAGTATTTGTACTATAAGTAAAATAGTCTCATCTTTATAGTAACAAACATCCCATTACTCAACTTTTATGAATACCAATAGACGCTCTTTTCTAAAGAGGAACGTCTTGTTAAGCAGTAGTCTTTTATTGGCCGGACCAATTGATTCGCTCGCTAAAGCAAGCCGTTCTATCTATACCAAATCTGTAAACCAAAAACAGGTTAATATCATGTATAGCAATGATATTTGTGGCGCTGTTGATTCAACTGCTCAGGGATTTGGCGGCTTAAAGTCTTTACAAACTACCATCAATAACGAACTGGTTTCTACTTTATTGTTAGATGCTGGAGGATTTTTAAATTTTAATCGGAATAACCATGCCGAAACCCTTCAGTGGATGAATAAGGTAGGTTATCATGCGGTGAACCTTAGTGCTGCAGATTTAAAACAAGGGATTGATGCTTTTGCCGCTTTGCTTCCGCACATGGCTTTCGATTTGTTAAGCTGCAATTATCATTTCGAACACCCGAAATTGCAAAAAGCGGTAAAAAGTTACCAGGTAATTACCTATGGCAAATATAGAGTAGGGGTTACGGGTGTCGGAGAATCGGTTAACATCACCGGTTTAAAAGTATCTGATCCAACCACTGCATTAAATAAGATGGCCAGATTCTTAAAAGAAAACGAAGCATGTGATTTAGTGGTTTGCTTATCTCATTTGGGTTTTGATTCAAAGACAAAACAGAGCAACAGGCAACTTGCTGCTGATACCAGTTTGGTAGATCTTATTATCGGAGGAAATGTTTCAGCAGGTAAAAATCAACTTTATGTACTTCGCAATAAAGAAAAGAATGAAGTGCTTTTGGGTACAAGTCATAAAGGATTACAGTCGGTGGCTCAATTATCCTTTGGTTTTGCTGAAGAAAAAGCCAGTAGCAGTTTAGCCTTTAAAAGACATATTCCAGGTATCTCAAACAGAGAAGAAATGCATGTTGTTTTTTCCGACCTGAAAAAAATAGAGAAATCTGTATAAAAATATTAAATCTTAATTAATCAAATCTTTACCAAAAAACAAATACCATGGATTCACCATTTTTAGGAATTATTGCCCTATTCGGGTTTAGTTTTGCCCCAAGAGGATGGGCATTTTGTTCAGGGCAGCTTATGGCTATTGCTTCAAATCAAGCTCTTTTTTCATTGTTAGGCACAACTTATGGAGGGAATGGGCAGAATACTTTTGCTTTACCAGATTTAAGAGGCAGAGTAGCTATGGGGACAGGGCAAGGACCTGGTCTTAGTCCACGTACACTTGGTGAAATGGCAGGGGTAGAAACTGTAACCCTAATCAGCACTCAAATACCGCAGCATACTCATACCGTTGCTGAACCAGCAGTTACTTCTTCAGGAACATTAGATGTACCTTCGGCAAGTGTAATTCTTTCTGCTTCTCCGAAAACAGGATCAGGCCCTAATGCAGTATCTCTTAAAACCTATTCAGATGTGGCTGCTAATGCTACACTTAAACCATTTAATACAGGGATTGCAGGAGGTAGCCAGCCACATGAAAATATGCAGCCTTATTTGGTTTTGAATTATAGTATTGCGACCGAAGGTATTTTTCCATCCCGAAACTAAATGAACAAACCACTTAAAATTGGTTTTTTGATGCCTTATTCAGGAGTCTATCCGTTTTATGCACAGCATATTACGGCCGGATTTCTGTGTGCGGCAAGTAAAATGTCTTATGGCATTGCTGATTTTGCCTTTATGCCAACCTATGTTGGCCAGGGCGGAAATAAAGCCTTTTTAGAAGCGGCACAAAAACTTGTCTTTTTTGACGGGGTAGATGTGCTGATGGGGATGATCAGCCCTAAAATATATCCTGAGCTGAAACCGATATTAGAAAATCATAATAAACTGGGTTTATTCTTTGATTTCGGAGAATCAGTGCCAGCCTCAGAAGGATATGGCACGAATATCTCCAGTCTTTCAATGGGGCTCTGGCAAAGTGAATATGTGCTCGGGCAATGGGCCACTAAAGAATTTGGACCAAGGGGCCTGATGATATCACCACTTTACGAAAGTGGTTTTAATTTAGGAGCATCTTTTTTAAGCGGAGTTGGTTCTGCCGGGGCAGATCAACTTAGAAGTACTGTGCTTCCCGAAAATCAAGCCAATAAAAATAACCTGGATTTAAGCCATTTTTTTAATGAAATAGATGTAAATACACCAGATTATGTACATGCCATTTTTGTTGGACAAATCGGAAACGAATTCCTTAAACAATGGAAATCCAGCAAGTTTAATAATGTAATTCCTTTAGTCACCGTAGAAAACATGGCCTACCCCGATATGCTGGAAGATATAGGTCACCTCGGACTAAACTTTTATAGTGCCTCTTCCTGGAGTAAGGAGCATAAAACAGGCACTAACCCTGCTTTTGTGCGGGATTTCGAAAATTTTGGCAAACAACAAGCCAACCTGTTTGGGATGCTTGGCTACGAAGCAGGCTTAATGCTTAGCCGAATGAAAGCACAGCTAACCATCGGCAATGCTTCAACAGCGGTAATCGAATTTAATCAAAGTGGAACAATAGGACCAAGAGGGTTACTTCATTTCGGCAGCCAGGAACAACAAAGTTTTCCATTGATCGATATTGTGAAAATCAATACGACCAATAAAAAAAATAACGCAACTATAATTTCTCAGGGTACCGCTTTGGGATACGATATATCAACTGTTTACAGCGAAACTGAAAGCGGTTGGGAAAATCCATATTTATCAGTCTAATTAACGCTTATGAAGAGATTTTTTACTAAAGTAGCTTTTACAGTTTCAGTAATCGTGCTTTTTCTGGCGCTTGCTCCCGCATCTGCCCAGTACACTAAAACTCAGTTGCATTCCGGAGGATTGTATGCGGCTTTGGCTAAAGATGCCAGTGGTAATGTTTATGTTACCAAGGCCTCTGGCCCTGGGGTTTATCATGTAGCCAAGTATATTGGCGGTACAGGTAGTCCCACCATTATTTATAGTGGTTTAACCTCTCAATCAGGAGAATATCCATGGGGTTTAACTGTAGCGAGCAATGGTGATGTTTATCTGAGTACCGATTTTACATCGAATAATGGTGCAATTATCAGGTTAAATGCAGCATCGAGTTATGCGGCAACTACAGTGCAAACAGGAAGATATTTTACTGGATTAACTTTTGATGCGGCAGGAAATTTATATGCTTTGGAGTATAATGTTACCAATACAGATTATGCTGTGGTTAAATATACCGATCCATCCGCGATAAACTCTACCAGTAAAACAATGATCTATCATGGTCTTATTTCGGGAAGCGGAATGAGTTATCCTATTGGAATTGCTGTTGCAACCAACGGTGATGTTTTTGTAACCAAAACTTATAATGGAACTACGCAAACCGGTGGTATTTTAAAAATAAATGCCCCTACTTACGCAACTACAACAAGCATTGCAACAGGTACCTATGCTACAACATTAACACTTGATGAATTCGGTAACTTATATGCTTCTGAAACCAGCGGAGGAAATACTTATTCGTTAAATAAATATACTGCTGCTACCGGCTCGCCAGCTGCTTTTTACTCAGGTTTGCATGGAACAGGTACGTTTTTACCTTATGGGGTAGCTTTTATTGGTACAACAGGATATATTGCTGACGGGGATGATGGCGCATTGGGTGGTGAATTAATTAAACTGGCTCCAACTGATATTACACTTCCAACTGTTCCAACCGGTTTGGCAGCAAGCGCAGGAAGCTCGCAAAACACGCTAACCTGGAACACCAATGCAGATGTCGATTTATTAGGTTATAAAATATACGGTGGTACTACAGCGGCGCCAACCACTTTATTGGCTGCCATTCCAAAAGGAACCACAACCTATACGCATACAGGGCTTACCAATGGAACGCCATATTTCTATCGCATTTCAGCAGAAGACAATTACTTTAACGAAAGCGCTAAAACTGCTGATGTATCCGCTACACCTACACCACCAGCCATCGCTTCAGCTACTTACAACGCTTCAACAGGAGCATTAACCGTAACAGGATCGGCGTTTCCGGCCTTTGCAGGTGCAACCAATGATATTGTAACGAATAAATTAACCCTAACCGGAGAAGGAGGAACAAATTATGTGCTTACTTCAGCTAATGTAGAAATCACTTCATCAACAGCTTTCACTATTACGCTAAATACGGCTGATAGGAACGCCGTAGAAATGATGTTCAATAAAAATGGAACAGCTTCTACCAGCGGAACAACTTATAATTTAGCAGCGGCCGAAGATTGGGCAGCAGGAGAAAATCCGGCTTCAGTTATTGCAGATGCTGTTAATTCGGTTACGGTAACCAATGTTGCCGTTCCTGCCATTACCAATGCAACTTATAATGCATCAACCGGGGCTTTAGTCGTAACCGGAACAGGTTTTTTATCGCTCAATGGTGCAACAAATGATATCATCGCCAGTAAGTTTACCCTGACCGGAGAAGGCGGCAGTACTTATACGCTAACGACTACACCAAATGTAGAAATCACTTCGAGAACTGCATTTACATTAACATTAGATGCTGCTGATCGGGCAGGTGTAAACCAGGTGATCAATAAAAACGGAACAAGTTCAACAGGTGCAACCGTTTATAACCTGGCAGCAGCTGAAGATTGGACCGCCGGAGCTGATGCAGCAGTTGTTGTAGCAGATTTAACCGGTAATGGAATCACAGCGAGTAACGTTGCTGTTCCTGTTATCACTTCAGCTACTTACGATGCTGCCACTGGCCTTGTTGTCGTAACTGGTTCAGGCTTTTTCTCCAAAACAGGAGCGGCAAATGATATTGTGGCCAACAAATTTACGGTTATCGGTGAAGGAGGATCAACCTATACTTTAACCGATACCCCAAATCCCGAAATCAGTGCTTCAACGGCATTTACGCTGGTATTGAGCGCTACAGATTTGCCCAGAGTTAGCCAGATTATCAACAAAAACGGAACATCCTCAACAGGAGGAACCACGTATAACCTGGCAGCTGCCGAAGATTGGGCCGCCGGAGCAGATGCAGCAGTGGTAGTGGCCGATTTAACTGGCAACGGAATTACGGCAAGCAATGTTGCTATTCCAACCATTACATCAGCCACCTATAACAGCAGTACAAATACGCTAGTCGTAACCGGAACCGGATTTACTAAATTAAATGGCGCAGCAAATGATATCGTAGCGAATAAACTAACCATTACCGGAGAGGGCGGTGCGACCCTTACGATAAATGCAGGTTCAACAGCTGAAATAACAAACGCCACTACTTTTTCTATTATCCTGGGCCCGGCAGATCAAACTTCCATTAAAGAAATACTGAATAAAAACGGAACAAGTTCAACAGGAGGAACAACGTATAACCTGGCAGCGGCAGAAGATTGGGCGGCTGGGGCAGATGCAGCAGTAGTTGTTGCAGATTTAACGGGTAATGGAATTACAGTTTCAAACGTGCCTGTTCCTACCATTAGCAGTGCTACCTATAACGCTTCATCAGGAATATTGGATGTTTCCGGATCAGGCTTTAGCAAAATAGGTGGGGCATCCAATGATATTATAGCCAATAAATTTACAATTACCGGAGAGGGTGGAGTAACTTACACCTTAACGAATACACCAAACGTGGAGATTAATTTTAGTGGATTATTTTCATTAACCCTAAGTCCGGAAGATAAAGCAGCTGTCAATCAAATCATCAATAAAGACGGAACAGCTTCAACAGGCGGAACAACGTATAACCTGGCAGCAGCTGAAGATTGGGCGGCAGGAGCAGATGCAGCCATTGTTGTAGCAGATTTAACCGGAAACGGCATTACGGTAAATAGTGTTGCTGTACCAGCCATTACAGCTGCAACGTACGATGCCACTACTGGCGTACTTAGCGTATCAGGAACAGGATTTTTAAAATTAAATGGCGCTGCAAATGATATTGTGGCCAATAAATTAACTTTTAAGGGACAAGCAGCTGCAACCTATACACTTACCGATTCGCCAAATGCGGAGGTTACGAGTGGAACCTCGTTCAGCATAACGGTTAGTACAACAGATAAAGCTGGTTTGGCTTTACTCATGAATAAAGATGGTCTTTCAGCAGCGGATGCAACCGTATATAACCTGGCAGCAGCCGAAGACTGGAATGCAGGAGCAGCGGCAGCGGTTACCATTGCAGATGCAACTAACCCTGTAACGGTTTCAGGAGCAAAATCCAGAAATGCCGATCTGGCTTCTTTAACCACCAATGCCGGAACGTTTACACCAACTTTTGCTGCAGGTACTACAGCTTACAGCATCAATGTACCGTATACCACCACTACGGCAACCGTTACCGCTACAAGGGCTGAAAGCCATGCAACATTAACATCGAGTTTAGGTGCAGGGGCATATACGGCACTTACGGATGGAGTTGCTTCTTCAGCATATACACTGAATAATGGTGCTAACTTAATTAATGTAAAAGTTACGGCAGAAGAAACGACAGTAACCAAAACCTATACCCTGACCGTAAATAAACAGGAAGCGGCTTCAATTGGCGATTTTGTTTGGTTAGATTATAACCAAAATGGTGTACAGGATGGTGGCGAGCCAGGCGTAGCGGGGGCAACGGTTACCTTAACAGGAACTGACATCTTTGCCAACGCAGTAAATTTAACAACTACAACAAATGCATCGGGCAATTATACTTTCAGTAATTTAAATCCTTCAACGGCCTATAAAGTAGTGGTGTCGGGTTATCCGGCACGTTACACCAGTACTTATGATCTGGATGGGACTGGAACAAATGGTGCAACCTTCGTACTTGCTTCTGGACAAAATAGAACAGATGTAGATTTTGGTTTATATGACCCTTATTATGCTAATGCCGATTTATCAGCATTAAGTACCACAGCAGGCTTAACGCCAGCTTTCGCAGCAGGAACCACAACCTATACTGCCAGTGTTTTAACCGCAACCAATGTAGTAAAGTTAACAGCTACTGCACTTGCGGCAGGGTCAACACTTCAAATTAATGCAAACGGAGCGGGTTATGTAATGCTAACCAGTGCGGTAGAAACAGCAGATCTGGCCTTAAACTTTGGTAACAATACTTTTGATATTAAAGTTACGGCTCAAAATGGAACCACCACTAAAACTTATACCGTAACGGTTAACAGACCAAACGCCAATCAATCCATTACCTTTGCAGGCACCGCGTCAACTACTTATGGTAATGCCGATTTTGATCCTGGGGCAACCAGCGCAACTTCTGCAATTAATACCATAACTTATAGCAGTGACAATTTAGCGGTGGCTACAATCGTAGCGGGTAAAATTCACATTGTTTCGGCCGGATCAGCAGTAATTACAGCAAAACAAGCCGCAAGTACCGGTTATAATGCCGCAACCGACGTAACACAAACTTTAACGGTGAATGCAAAAAGCCTTACAGGTAACTTCACTGCCGATAATAAAGTTTATGATGGAAACAATACAGCAATTGTATTAACCAGAACACTTAATGGTGTGGTAACAGGCGATGAGTTAGCAGTAACCCTAAATGGTGGTACGGCTACTTTCGATAATGCCAATGTAGCCAATGGTAAAACCGTAACTTCAGCAGGTATGACGCTTGGCGGAGTAAAAGCGGCTAACTATACTTTATCGTCAGTAAATACAACAACAGCTAACATTACCGCTAAAGATATCAGCGGTAACTTTACAGCAAGCAATAAGGTTTATGATGGTAATAATACGGCCAATATTTTAACCAGAACTTTATCTGGGGTAGTGGCCGGAGAAGAAGCAGACGTAACCTTAACAGGTGGAACCGCAACTTTTGCCAATGCATTGGCCGCTACAGGTAAAACGGTTACCGCAACAGGCTTAAGCCTCACCGGAACCAAAGCCGCCAACTATAACTTAACAGGCGTAGCTACTACCACAGCCGATATTACAGGTTTAGCTTTAACCGGCGCATTTACTGCAGATAATAAAGTTTACGATGGAAATACTACGGCAAGCTTATTAACCAGAACCTTAACAGGCGTATTAGCTGCTGATGCTGCTGACGTAACTTTAACAGGTGGCACAGCTTCATTTGCCAATGCCAGTGTAGGTGCAGGCAAAACGGTTACTGCTGCGGGTATGACATTAACTGGAGCTAAAGCAAGTAACTATAGCTTAAGTAGTGTAGCTACTACCACCGCCAATATCACAGGTTTGGCCTTAACAGGTAGCTTTACCGTCGATAATAAAGTGTACGATGGCAATAATAGTTCAACCATATTAACCAGAACTTTAACAGGTGTACTGGCTGCTGATATTGCCGATGTAACCTTAACAGGCGGAACCGCTACTTTTGGTGGGATCAATACCGGAAATGGTAAAGAGGTTACTTCAACCGGAATGGTATTAACAGGTACTAAAGCAGGTAACTATACCTTATTTGCTGTAAATACCACAACAGCCAATATTACACCAAAAGATATCAGCGGAAACTTTACCGCCAGTAACAAAGCTTACGATGGCAATAATACAGCAACGATATTAGTCAGAAGCTTAACGGGAGTAGTTCCAGCCGATTTAGCTGATGTAAACTTAACAGGTGGAACAGCAACTTTTGCCAACGCCAACATTGGTACGGGTAAAATAGTTACTGCTGCGGGCATGACCCTTACCGGAACCAAAGCCGACAACTATAATTTAACGGGCGTGGCCACCACCACAGCCAATATAACAGGTCTGGGCTTAACCGGTAATTTTACTGCAGCTAATAAAGTTTACGATGGCAATACAACGGCAAGCATATTAACCAGGACTTTGACAGGCGTATTGCCAGCCGATGCAGCCGACGTTACCTTAACAGGTGGTTCAGCCAATTTTGCTGATGCCGGTAAAGGTGCAGGTAAAACAGTTACCGCAACAGGTATGACCATTACTGGTGCCAAAGCGGCTAACTATACTTTGGCTTCGGTAGCTACTACAACGGCTGATATTGCCGCCAAAGATTTAAGTGCTGGCTTTACTGCCGACAGTAAAACTTATGATGGCAACACAACCGCAGTCATTTTATCAAGAACCCTAACCAGTGTACTGGTTGCTGATGTGGCCGATGTAACGGTGAGTGGAGGCACGGCAACATTCATCAATGAAAATGTAGGCACAGGTAAATCTGTAAATGCATCAGGTTTTGTTTTAGCCGGAGCCAAAGCAGCTAACTATAACATCACAACAGTCGATGCAACTACAGCAAACATTACTGCTAAAAATATCAGCGGAAACTTTACTGCCGATAATAAAGTGTACGATGGTAATACTACAGCAGGTGTTTTAACCAGAACCTTAACCGGTGTATTAGCTGCTGATGCTGCTGATGTTAACCTAACAGGTGGTACAGCAAGTTTTGCAACAGCAAGTGCAGGTACAGGTAAAACGGTTACCGCTACAGGTATGACCATAACAGGAGCAAAAGCTGCCAACTACAGTTTAAACGGAGTAGCCACGACTACCGCAAATATTACAGGTTTGGCTATTACCGGCAGTATCACAGCCAGCAATAAGGTATACAATGGCAATAACATTGCTAGCATTTCGGGTAGGAGTTTAACAGGCGTATTAACCGCTGATGTAGCCGATGTAACATTAACCGGCGGTACAGCAACTTTTGCCGAAGCCAATAAAGGCACGGGTAAAACCGTTACCGCCACAGGCTTAACCCTGGCCGGTACTAAGGCTGCCAATTATACATTAGCCTCGGTAGGTACAACAACCGCCGATATTACTGCAAAAGATATCTCAGGTAATTTTACTGCAGATAACAAGGTATACGATGGAAATACAACGGCAAACATTTTAACCAGAACCTTAGCAGGTGTACTGGCCGGAGATGTAGCTGATGTGAATTTGACAGGCGGAACGGCCAATTTCGACAATGCCAACATGGGTACCGGAAAAACCGTTACCGCAACTGGTATGAGCCTGGCAGGTACCAAAGCTGCTAACTATAACTTAACGGGCGTAGCCACTACTACCGCTAACATTACAGGTTTAACACTTACCGGTAACTTTACCGCTGGTAATAAAGTGTACGATGGTAATACAACTGCAAGTATATTAACCAGAACATTAACCGGCGTGTTAGCTGCTGATATTGCCGACGTTACTTTAACAGGCGGTTCAGCCAGTTTTGCCAATGCCAGTAAAGGCACAGGTAAAACCGTTACCGCAACAGGCATGACCATCACGGGTGCGAAAGCCGCTAATTATACTTTGGCTTCAATAACCACTGCAACAGCCGATATTAGCGCTAAGGATATCAGCGGAAACTTTACCGCCGACAATAAGGTTTACGATGGTAACGCTACTGCCAGTATTTTAACCAGAACCTTAACCGGCGTACTGGCAGGCGATGTTGCCGATGTGAATTTAACAGGTGGAACTGGAAGCTTTGCCAATGCTAACGTAGGCACAGCAAAAACGGTATCGGCGGCTGGCTTAACTTTAACAGGAAGCAAATCGGCCAATTACAATTTAACAGGTGTAGCCACTACAACAGCCAACATTACAGCAAAAAATATCACTGGAGCATTCACGGCTGATAATAAGGCTTATGATGGCAATACTACAGCAACCGTATTAACCAGAACGTTAACAGGTGTAATTACAGCTGATGCAGCGGATGTAAACTTAACTGGTGGAACAGCAAGTTTCGCCGATGCCAATATTGGTACAGGTAAAACGGTAACTTCAGCAGGTATGACTTTGGCAGGTTCAAAATCTGCTAATTATAACTTAACAGGAGTGGCTACCACCACGGCTAATATTGGAGTTAGAAATATCACCGGATCATTTACCGCAAGCAACAAGGTTTATGATGGCAATGCTAGCGCTACGGTGTTAACCAGAGCCTTAACAGGAGTTTTAACTGCAGATGCTGCAGATGTAAACTTAAGCGGCGGAACAGCCAGTTTTGCTGATGCCAGTGTGGCTACCGGTAAAACGGTTACGGCTGCAGGCATGGTACTGGCTGGTACAAAAGCTGCTAATTACAATTTAACCAGTGTAGCGACTACTACAGCTGCTATTACTGCAAAAACGGTTAACGGAAGCATTACCGCAAGTAATAAGGTTTACGATGGAAATACTACAGCTGCCATTTCGGGAAGAAGCCTAACTGGTGTACTTGTAGCTGATGCTGCCGATGTAACCTTAACAGGTGGTACAGCAACCTTTGCCGATAAAAACGTAGGTACTGCGAAAGTGGTAACTGGGACAGGTTTGTTGTTATCGGGCGCCAAAGCAGCTAATTATACTTTAGGCAGCGTGGCAACTACCAGTGCTAACATCAGCGCTAAACCAATTGCGCTTACTGCCGATGCGAAGACAAAAGTGTATGGCAGTGCCGATGTTGCATTAACTTATACACTTTCTACAGGTGCATTAGCCACGGGCGATGTTATTACAGGTAGTTTAAGCCGTGCAGCCGGAGAGAATATAGGCAACTATGCGATTGCGCAGAACACCATCTCAGCCGGAACAAATTATATCATTACCTATACGCCGGCCGATCTGGTCATTACCAGAAAAGCATTGGTCATCACGGCCGATAATAAAAATAAAAACTTTGGCGATGCCAATCCGGCGCTTACGGCAAGTTATAATGGTTTCGCAGGTACTGAAACAGCAGCTGTATTAACCAGTCCGGTAGCCTTAAGTACTACGGCTATTACAACATCGCCAGCTGGCAATTATCCCATTACGGCTAGTGGTGCTGCAGCAGCAAATTACAGCATTTCTTATGTTGCGGGTACGCTTACCGTTAACCCGGCCGCACAAACCATTACATTTGCAGCTTTAGCCAATAAATTAGATACCGATGGTACCTTTACCTTAACGGCAACAGCAAGCTCTGGTTTAACCGTAACCTATACGAGCAGCAATCCGGCTGTAGCCAGGATTATTAATGGTAATCAGGTAGAAATCCTGAAAGCAGGTGTGATCAACATTACTGCCAGTCAGGCCGGAAACGCCAATTACCAGGCAGCAACCAATGTAGTACAGCCGTTTACAGTAATCGAAAATCCGCCACCGGTAATTACCATTACCAGCAATAAAGGTAATAGCATTAGTAAGGGCGAAACGGCAATACTTACTGCAACGGGTGCATTAACTTATCAATGGACAAATGCAAACGGAATTATTAGTGGTCAAAACACTGCCGTATTAACCGTTAGGCCATCTCAAAATACGACTTATACCGTTACCGGGTTTAACCAGTACGGAAGAAGCAGTACCAAAACCTTTAATCTCGAGGTGAGGGCCGATTACCAGGTGCTGAATATCATGAACGTACTTACACCTAATGGTGATGGTAAAAATGATACATGGGTTGTCGAAAATATCGATATGTATCCAAACAACACGGTACGCGTTTTCGACCGCGCCGGTAAGTCGATATTTGAAATGAAAGGATATGACAACAGCTGGGGTGGTACCTTAAAGGGATCTTTAGTTCCTGAAGGCGCCTACTACTATATCATCGACTTTGGTCCAGGTATAGGAGTAAGAAAAGGCTATATCACAATTGTAGGTAATAACTAAGATTTAACCTGCCATAACCAGTTTAAAATACTGGTTATGGCATAAAAAGTATAAAGATGAAAACAAGGAAAATGCTTGTCACATTGGTGATGTTCAGTATCTGCATCCCAGCCTTTGCTCAGCTCAACCCTATGGGCAGTATGTATTACCAGAACCTTTATCTCAGCAATCCGGCCATGGCAGGTATTGAGAAGGGTTGGGAAGCTGCTGCAGCATATAAGGCACAGTGGACAGCAATAGAAGGCGCACCAGCTATGCAATCCGTAACGGCAGCTTATGGTGCCAACAACAATAAAGTTGGCGTAGGTGCCTCTTTTTACAATGAAAATATAGGGGTAATTCAGCGAACCAGTTTCAAAGGTACTTATGCTTACCACTTGCCGCTCAATAATGGTTCTGATTATCTTGATTTTGGGCTTTCAGCAGGTATCATGAACGAATGGATCGATCTGACAAAAATTAAGGGAAGCCAGAATGATATTTCCCTAACGAACTTTAACCAGCGCAAACTGTATTTTGATGGCGATTTCGGTATGGCTTATCGTAGTCAGCATTTTAATATTCAGGGATCAGTATTAAATCTCAAGCGGTTTTTGAAACGTGATGATGAAAGAACGGTGGTCGACCGCGCTTCTTATTTTGCATCAGTAAGCTACAAATTTATTAATCCCGATAAGGTGCTGAATGTGATTGAGCCCAAATTAAGTTATAGAGGCATTGATAATTACCGCGATATAGTTGATCTTGGATTAAATGCGCAGTTCTGGGGTAATAAACTGTTGTTTACGGGCATTTATCACACGAGTAACAGTTTCACTGCAGGGGTGGGCACAACTTATCAAAATCGCTTGTCGATATTGGCCATGTATACCACCAATACTTCTGATATACAAAATTATGCAAACGGAGAATTTGAAGTCGGCTTAAAATACAATTTTAGGTAATAACCGTGATAGCAGTCTTGCTGTTATCTTACATAATAGCTGATCAACTTACCAACTCAAACTCAAGCGATCCTTTCTTTATTAGAGAGGATCGCTTGAGTTTATAAGCATTCCGAGATCAAATTATTTTGTACGCACCTTGTCTATGCTGCGCCGACTTAAGGTATGTGAAATCGTAAAAGAAATACTAAAATCGATTAAGGAATCTATTGCTGTAGGGAATATGCTTATTTTTGATTTCACATTTTTATATGAAAGATCACCTGCGCGACCAGTTTGGAAATATCGATATCTATTTATTTGATCAGCTTTTAAAGGGAACCTACAACGATTGCCGGTCTGTTCTGGATGCCGGATGCGGGGCGGGAAGGAATGCAGATTACTTTATCCGCACAGGGTACCAGGTATATGGCGTCGACTCTTCAGCGCACCATATTGAAAAGATTAAACAATTGGCTGCGCCATTTTCTGAAACTTCTCCTGCAGAAAATTTCAGGGTTGGATTAGTCGAAGACCTTCCTTTTAACGATGAAACATTTGATCTGGTGATCAGTAATGCCGTACTTCATTTTGCAAACAATATGAAAAATTTTGAGGAGATGTTAAACTCCATGTGGCGGGTATTACGTCCCGGCGGCTACCTGTTCTGTCGTTTAGCATCCGATATCGGTATCGAAAACATGGTTCACTCAATCGGTAACGGAAAGTATATTTTGCCTGATCAATCAGAACGTTTTTTAGTTAATCAAGACATGTTACTGCAGTTTACGGCCAAACTTACGGCTACATTACATGAGCCCATCAAAACTACCAATGTGCAGAACCTTCGGTCAATGACCACCTGGTGCCTGAAGAAATAAAAAGATTTGGGGTAAGGATGCACAGATTTTATCAAGCGAGGGCGAAATAAAACAATGCTATTTGGAGAGAAATGCCCTTAGTAATAAGTCAGGGCATTTCTCTCTAATTTCCATCTTTAGGCTGCTAAAGTTGCTTTTACCCAAATATTTTTTGAACGGCCAGCTGAACCTTAGCGGCATCATTTTCGATCGTTTTTTTGATGGACTCATCAAATGAAGGAGAAAATCCTGCTGTAACAGAGATAAGTGGTGTTTGGTTAATCACCGTCAGTTCAAAGGAATGACTTCCAAATTTAAAGCTGCTTTTTATTTTATCGGTTTGTTTTTCAATTGCCTTAAAAAATTCATAGCTGTTGCTGATCTCATCGAAATGATCCTTTACCGCCTGAAAAATCAGCTGTGTTTCTACATCTAAATCATTGATGATCACTCTGGCATTCAATAATGCTTCTGCTGTTTTTCCTTCAGCTCCTTCCTGTAGGTTCTTCAAAGAGGGGAGCAGGTCTTCACTGAAGATGATATCTTTAGAATCTTTGATAAAAATCGTTGAAGGATTGCCATTTTCATCCGATCGCTGTTGGAGGTATATCGTGTCATTACCATCCTTAAGTTCTACACTGGCTGGGGCAATATATTCTGTTTTGATATCGGTGATGGTGTTTTTAATCAGCTTAACAACATAGGCTAAGACAGGGTAATCTGTAATATCGTTCATTGTGTTTTTTTTACAAATGTACAGCTTCGTTGAAGGGATGTAAAGCGCCGAAGCAAAACCAATGGATAGTTTTAGGATAAAGGGATCAACAAGAGCGAGTTAATTTTTTTCTTTGATGAGGCGCTGATGGCCATCATCCATTTTACATCACCCATTATTCCATAAATTGGTCATTCAATTGAATGGGACCGCCCGAAAGATTATTTTTATGGCGATCATAAGGGAACGACCTAAAGTGGTCTTCGTCTACAATAATACTGGGTATGGTACCCGAAAACTGTTTAAAATCGCGGATGAGGTGCATGTGATCGAAATAACCACAGTGAAAAGCAATCTTGTTCCATGACAGGTGCGGATGCTGTTCTTTAAGTTTATAGGTATTGGAAAATCTAATCAGCCGGCCAAACATTCTTGGCGAAACCCCAATTTTATGGTTACAGAGCCTTTCAAACTGCCGCAGGCTTAAACAGGCAAGGGAGGCAGTTTGCTCTATCGTCAGGTTACCACCCGAGCGGATAAAAACATCAATTGCCCGGTCAAAGGGAGAGGCCGTTGCTAAGCTATTCAGTTTTTCCTTCAGAAAAGATTGAATGATGTAGTTTTGTGCCAGGGCCGAGCTGGCTTCTGCCAATTGTTCACTTAATATCGCTGCATAGTTTCCCAAAAATAATTTTGCATCGTAACAGGTGTTCAACACCTCGTTCTGAGGTACATTTTTCATTAAACTGTTCCAGCCAATTGGTTTAAATTGTACACATACCGCACGGTGTTTTTTGCCCAGGTTCATAATCGTAGAAAACAAATGGAAGCCGGCCAGAATTACATTTTCTCTTTCCACCAATTGCCCGTTTTCATAAGCACTGATTTTATCTTCAAGTATAAAGCACAAGCAAGACCTGTAATCAGGAACAATGGTGATCTCTTTAATGAAATCTTCGTTGAAATTGAGTTCGATAACAATAACGTTTTCCACGTATTGTGCCAAACTTGGTTCAGGCAAAAAATAGGTAAAACCCATAATATTTTGACCTTTTAAGGTGAGAGGTAATATTTACGGTATCCAAGTTAGGTATTTATATCAGAATTTTAAACTTCTCTTTAAATATTCTGCATTTGGCTAAGGTTGTCGTGTTTGTACTATGTGCCGACGCTTATTCTGAGATAAATTTGATCCGTGATCATTTAGATTACAAATGCCAGGCAAACCTTTTACAGAACATTTAGTCCCGTTCATCGATTAGGTTTCAAATTGTTACGCCTGGAGCAATACCTCAACCAATCAAAATTATCCTTATGAAAAAATTTTACTTTTTTTTAATGATCTGTTTTATAACTGTACTATCCAATTCTTGTTCCGAGACAGGTTTGGAGGGACCTGAAGGCCCTGCCGGACCACAAGGCGTAGCAGGAAATGCTGGTGCAGTAGGTGCCGCAGGTAAAGATGGCAGCATCATTTATAGCGGAACAGGAACGCCTCCGGCTACACTTGCTGCAAACGGCGATTATTATTTAGACCGTTCTACAGGAAATCTTTACGGCCCAAAAACAGCGAACGGTTGGGGTACAGCACTTACTTTAATGGGAGCTGCAGGAACCAATGGTACAAATGGCACTAATGGTTCAAACGGTACCAATGGAAGCAATGGAACAAATGGCAGCACTACACTAAGTGGAAATGGTATTCCATCTGCAGCAGCCGGTATTGCAGGCGATTATTATCTGGATAAAAGCAATTATCAATTATATGGCCCAAAAACAGCCGCTGGCTGGGGTATCCCTATTTTATTGCGCGGTGCAGATGGTGCACAGGGACCAACTGGCGCTGCTGGTAAAGATGGTAGCATTATTTACAGCGGCACAGGTATTCCTGTCGCTGCAATTGGCGCAAACGGAGATTATTACCTGGACAAAACAACTGGTAATTTATATGGACCAAAAACTGCTGGTACCTGGGCTACACCAATCGTGCTGAAGGGAACTAACGGCACAAACGGTACCAACGGAACCAACGGAACCAATGGTACCAATGGAACGAATGGTTCAAATGGTAGTACAACCCTAAGCGGGAATGGTGCGCCTTTACCAGCGACTGGTTTAATTGGCGATTATTATTTAGATAAAACCAATTATCTGTTATATGGCCCTAAAGATAATACAGGTTGGGGCGTTCCTATTCTTTTGCGTGGGGCAGCTGGAGCTCAGGGGCCGACTGGCCCTGCAGGCGCGGATGGTACGATTATTTATAGTGGAGAAACTGCTCCGGACCCAGGTTTAGGGAAAATTGGAGATTTCTATATCTCCAGGCTACCGGTTATGATTTATGGTCCTAAAACAGCACTTTTTGGTTGGGGCGCTGGTACCAATTTAAAAGGTGCCGATGGAACGAATGGAACAAACGGTACAAATGGAACTAATGGTACCAATGGAAATAAAATTTTAAGCGGAGGTGGTGCTCCGCAAAATACAATAGGTAACGATGGTGATTTTTACCTAGACTTAACCAGTTATGTGATGTATGGCCCTAAAACAGGGGGCGCCTGGCCTTTTCCGGGAACATCATTAAAAGGTGCTAATGGTGCAGATGGAAATTCAAATGTAATTTCTTTAGAAACCCCAGATAATGTAAGCTTTACCTGGAATGGTGAAGGCGCTAATTTTAATACCTACGCTTTAAAGAAACATGGGCTTTCATTCAACGATACCACATCGGTATTTAATATCCCAGCCATACATTTAGCTGCTGTAAGTCAAGGTATTGTAATGGTGTATATGCGCAAAACAGAAGCGCCGGGTGTTTATAGCTGGAAGCAGTTGAACTATACAGATTTAAGTCAAAGCCCAAATCAAAATTTAATTTATAGCTATTCTTTGAGGGTTGATGCAACTACCGCTAAAGTTAGAATTTCATTTTATAATGGTTTTGGTTCAACCTTTACGGCCTACCCTGTAGATAAAGTGAGGATTGTTATCGTTCCACAAAGCACCACGGGCGTATTAAGTATAAAGCCCAATAATACACCATTGCTGCAGGCCATGCATCAGCTTAATTTAAAAGATAGTGATTTTAAAATATTAAAGTGATGTTATTAGGGCTGTAGTTACACGTATGGCCCATAATTCCCATTCTAACAAACGTAGAATCTATGAAACGCATATCACTTTTTGTGTTGTTTTTGTGTGCTGCTTTTTTGGCCAGATCGCAAGACCTGGGCCAGATCACAAAACAAAAACCTGTTGTATTTAACGGTACCATAGGTCTGGGACTTGGTACCTATAATGTAAAGGGGATCCCAGCCAGGCAGCGCGATTTTTCTTATATTTTTAACGGCGCACCAACTTTAACCATTTACGGGGTTACTTTACCCTTTTCGGTCGTGGTGAGCGATCAGGAAAGAAGTTACACGCAGCCCTTCAATCAATACGGAATCAGTCCAACCTATAAATGGGCCACTTTTCATGCTGGCTGGCAGAGTTTAGAATTTTCGCCTTTTACTTTGGCCGGGCATAATTTTTTGGGTGGAGGTGTAGAACTCAATCCGGGCAAACTCAGGTTTGGTTTTGTTTACGGCCGTTTTAACAAAGCGATAGAAGAAGATCTCAATCAGCCATTGGCCCTGGCACAACAAGCTGCTTACAAGAGGACGGGATATAGCACCAAATTGGGTTGGGGTACCGAACGAAACCATGTTGATATCATTTTTTTGAATGCGAAAGACCATGTAGGTTCTTTAAGCGCTACCCCGGTTTCTACAGAACTGAGCCCTGCGGAAAATATGGTGCTGGGTTTATCATCCAGATTCAGCTTCTTAAAACATTTTGTTTTTGATATAGACGTTTCAGGAAGTATTTATACCAGGAATGTACTGTCAGATACGGTCGAAAACTTAAAACTGGGCAAGGTTGGTTTTATTAAAGACCTGATTACCCTCAATGCTTCAACCCAATTGTTAACCGCCGCACAAACCAGTATTGGTTACAGTGCCAGCAGCTACGATGTAAGGTTGAAATACCGGAGGGTAGACCCAGATTATAAAAGTATGGGAGCCTACTATTTTGAAACCGATGTGCAAAATTATACCGTTGAAGGTATGCTTCGTTTAATGAAAGGGCAACTGCAGCTGGGTGGAAGTTTTGGACTGCAGAATGACAATATCCTGCACGATAAAGCAGTGCGTTCTAACCGGAAAATTGGGGCTGCCAATATTTCATTTAATAAGGCCGACTATGGTTTCGATTTAAGGTACACCAATTTTGGAATTACCCAGGATAGGGGATTAAACCCCATTATAGATATGTTTCGTGTGGCCAGAACCAATCATAACCTGAGCACCGTTTTAAGGTATAATATTACTGATGAAAGGTTTAGTCATGGTTTTGTTCTGGTCGGTAACCTGCAATCGCTGGTAGATTTAAATGAGTTAACCAAACCTAACAGTAAATCGAACAGTAAAACTGTCAACCTTTCTTACCAGCTCGGTCTGCCAAAAAAATCCTTTGGTGTTAATGCTAATCTAAGTTATACCGTTGCAGAGGTTGCCTTTGGCAAGACCATTTTTTATGGTCCAACTTTAGGCCTTAATCAAACCTTAAATAAGGGTAATCTGGGCCTTAATGCTTCTGTTAGCTATCAGCTCCAGCGCAATAACAGCATTGATGCGGGTAATATATTTAATGCAAACTTTAATGGTTCGTACCGTCTTGGCAAACGCGATGCGGCCAATTTATCACTTAACTACCTGAAAAGTAACTCAAAAGATGTTACGCTCCCTTCTTTTAACGAATTGAGGTCGAATCTTGGTTTAACACATTCCTTTTAAAATTTAATACCATTCAGCATGAGAAATTACGATCATTTTATAAAAGGTTTTAAATGTGTACCGATTTTGTTCTTATTCGTGATGCTTTCGCTCTATTGTAACATAACAATGGCCCAAAGTGTTAATATCAGCACGACTATTATACCCCCATATTCTCCGTTTTATGCCGATTATGCAGGAACAAATGCTTCAAAAGTTTTATTAACCATTACCAATTTAACCGCCCTGCAAAAGAGAATAAAGTTAGTGGGGCAGCTACAGGGTGATAATGGCATAAAAATCACCACGAAATCCAATTACGTTCCTTTACAGCCTGTTATTTTGAATCCAAATGAAACCAAACAGCTAAACGGACTGGCCTTAAAGGATATTTTCGATTTAAATTCCTTAAATGTATATGGCATTGATAAAGTAAGACTGGTGCAAACTTCACGCTTACCCGAAGGAAACTATGTTTTCTGTATTCAGGCAGTTGATATGAATACCAATCAGGTTATTTCAGCCACTGCACCTTTGGGCTGTACAAACATTAATATCGCTTACCCCGATGCTCCGGTACTCATTAATCCCCTAAGCAATTTAACGTTATTTGCTACCAATCCGCAAAGCCTGGTTTTTAACTGGATAAATGCCGGTTTTGTACCAATGGGTACACAGTATATATTACAGGTTGCCGAAATGCCATTGGTCAGCTCAAACCCTAACCAGGTTTTGAACTCCGCATCTTTTCCGTTGATCAATAAGACGATGAACAGCATGTCCTACAGCTTATCGCCCTCAGACCCGCCGTTAAAAACAGGGAAAAGTTACGCATGGCGTATAAAAGCTTTCGATCCGACAGGAAAAACAGTTTTTAAAAATAACGGAACGAGTCAGGCCAATGTTTTTACTTACTCGGTACCACAACTTACTTTGGCTGCGCCAGTAATTACTTCACCTAAAAACAAGGTAGAATTTACAGAAGTGCGAAATGCTTATAATATTTTAAATCAGCCCAATATAGATATTAGCTGGAATGGTTCGGGTGCAAGTAATGCCCAGATCAGATACATCATCAAGATAGCAAAGGTTGGCGCGAATGATCAGGCAGAAAATGTGTTGGCTACTAATAGCGGACTAATTGTAAACGATGAAATTAGCACCACAACTTATACGCTGAAAGCACTTCCGGCAGCAGGCAAACTACCATTCGACAATCCAAATAAAGAAATCACAGGTCCGTCAGGAAAAGCAGCTTTAGAACCCGGTGCCACTTATGCCATCCAGATTACGGCAAAAGGAGTAGATGCATATGGTAAAAGCATCAACTTCACTAATTTGGGTAATAGCGAAATCGTATTATTTAAATATAATGGTGCGCCAAAATTACCTCCGGTAGTAGATAATATGGTTACCATAACTGGCAGATTATTATACCGCTATAAAAAAGAAAATGAACAACCTAACAACAGCAGCTTTAATTTTCCACCGGCATATGTGACCAAAAAAGCTGGGAACTTTAGCATGCTTGTGCTTAACGATGCACCTTTGCCTGATTTTATCTGTAATGGAATGTTTAACCAGGATAATGAAACCAGGCCAGTAAAAAACACCACTATAAAATTGGTTTACGCGCTGTTTACATCAGCCAATAAAGCGCCAACACAGTATAACGAATTAAAAAGTTACGACAGCGAAAATGCCCCTTTCACTACGCCGGTAGGTGCATCTAATTATGTCGATCCTGAAAAAAAACCGGATAAGGTATTGGTAACAGGTATTACCGATGAAAACGGTAATTTTTCGGTTTCTTTTTTAAACAATATGAAAACGGGGCTGATTGAAAAAGCAGACAAATCGGTTGAGTTCGGTGCGCTCCGTATTGCTATGGGGGAAGATAAATACACCAATTCTGACATCATTATATTTCCACAGAATGGCAAAACCATTCATTTGCCAGATGAGGTTGTATTTGCGGATTCGTATAATTTAAAAGTAACGGTAAGAACGGACGAAAAGATCGCAGATCAGGCATTACAGCCAGGAGCAGTTGTCGCAGGTTATCCGGTACAGCTGGCTGTGCTTAAAAGCGATTATAGAACTGATCCATCGTACCCGGTAGAATCGAATATAGAAGTGTACAAAGATCTGAAAGCAACTATTTTGAACGAGCCAGCAACTGTATTAGACTTAGGTAAAACAGACGCAAATGGGGAAATAATATTTAAAAGACTGCTGTCCAATAGTTATTATACTACTAAGTCATCGGATAGAAAGTATACCTTAGCGCTGGAAAATAAATTGGAAGGCAATTTTGCTTACGAAACGCAAACCAAAGTGATCCAATCCGACGCTTGTAACAATTGTCCGTTTCATGATGTAAACTATAAACTGAGCAAAAGAAGTTCGGTACATAAAGTTGGTTCTATTGCACGCGAAATTATTATTTCACCCAAAAACCCAGAGATCTACCTCCGGGTAATGACGATGCAGAATAACATGCCTAAAGCAATTGCCAATGCTACCGTTACCGTTTACGAATATGCTACAGATAAATCTTTTTTTCCAAGTTCAAAAGACTATACCACAGATATAAATGGTTATCTGCATTTGAAAGATTTAGCGATAACAACGGAAAAGCAAGGCAATTTAACAAAAGTGATCGGGCCATTGCGCAGCATTGTGATTTCAAAACCTGGTTATGCGAGTTTAACCATAGCGAGCAAACAGAAATTGTCTTTTGGAGAACGTTTTCCTGCCCAGGTAGAGCAATATATGAAGGGTGGTGGCGAGCTGGTGGGACATGTGGTTAACGAAAAGGGAGAGCCGGTTATCTGTAATATCCGCATCGCTGGTGGTCCGTTTGTAAAAACTGCAGATAACGGATGGTTCGATATTAAAAACACCGCAAGTGGTAATTTTACCCTGATAGAAGTGGTACCGGTTGTTGATAATTATTTCCCTGAAGCACTTCGTAAGAATATTAATGCAGGAGACTATACGCTGGTGAGTAATGTAAATGATCCTACTGGGAAGATAGTGGTAAAAGAAAAACTGCACCGCGTGCGGTTTAAAATAGTGGATGAAAATAATAATCCTGTTGCCGAAAGCTGCACCGCTGTTGGCCAAAGTTTAAACGTCTGTTATCCCAGCGACAGTAAAACTGGATTGACCAACGAAATAGCTGTGGCAAGTCCTGATAACGAATTCCATATCCGTGTAGTTGCCTATGGCTATGTTACGTATGATAGTTACAAAAATATACCGATCAGCAAAACATCGGAGGTAATCCCCATCAAGCTGGTACGGGCAAAAACGATCGTAGGTTATGTGCTTGATGAAAAAACAAATAAACCGATCAAAAATGCAAGGGTATACACCATAAGTGGTACCAATCAGGATGGTCAGGTACAGAATGAAACCTATACTGATGATAAGGGCTTCTATATACTTCCGGGTGCCATTAACCAATCGATGTTTTTTGATTATAACTCTGGGCTCAATATCCAGAGCCCGATGGATGTGTACGCGGTAAAAAGTGGCGATGAAGGTTATCAAAGCCAAAAACAGACGGTACTTTTTGGTTATGGCGTGGGACCAAATACGGTGAGTAATGTTGTTTTTAAACTAACCAGCCTGAACATGAAGGCCGAAATTTGGGGAATCCCGATCGAGGTCAACACTGTAGAAGAAGGTTCATCACCTTTTGCCTTAAAAATCAGCGGTGCATTTGTTAAAATACCTGATAATGCTACGTTTAAAACGGCTTTAAGTAATGCAAGGTTACCATTTAAAAATTTGCAGGTATACATCGACAAAAAAGCAAATCCAAATGGTACGCCTAATTATATTTTTGTGCCCACAACCAACGAAATAACAGTACAAACCAATGCGTTTAAGGTAATGGCCTTTAATAAATTCTCTTGCGAGGTATTGGGCAGCGATCAGTTTTTTCAATATCCATTGTTAAAGATTAGCAAAGGCAAAAACGGTTTGGGTG
The DNA here is from genome assembly GCA_002151545.1 of Sphingobacteriaceae bacterium GW460-11-11-14-LB5. NCBI lineage: Bacteria > Pseudomonadati > Bacteroidota > Sphingobacteriia > Sphingobacteriales > Sphingobacteriaceae > Sphingobacteriaceae bacterium GW460-11-11-14-LB5. The sequence continues at coordinate 1,843,689 of CP021237.1, forward strand.
TGTTGAGCGGTTTTGTAACCTCCGAACTGGCCTCCTTTAACTTTAGTTACGATTATAATGGCAGATTTTTGTTTGATCATGATAAATCCCAGTTTTTTAATCAGGCACTTCCATCCGCCCCGATAGATGTATTGGGCGCAGCAAATAGTTTTACACCACTTTCTAAATATAACCTTAAAGCATTATATGGGGTAAGCAGCTTCAAAGTGCATGATTTTGAAGCCACTATGCTCAAGGGATCGTATGTAAATGCCGATGTTTTCGCCATAAATACGGCCATAAAAATGCAAATCCCTTTAGTGGGTATCAGCAGTTTACAGGCGGGCACGGTAAAGGTATCTCAAAAGGACATTAGCTGGCAGGATTATGTTGGAGATATAACTATTCCTTTAGAAAAATGGACCATTAGGGGCAAAGGTTTGCAGTACGAACTGAATAAAGGTGGCTTTAAAATTATTGGCGGGCAGTTGCAGACCGACCTGCCGAATGTTCCGCTGAATGAAATGTTGATTATGCCAACAGCGATTGATCTGGGTACAAATAACCTTAGCGGCAATGAAGTTTTAACCCTGGGTAATGTTACTCCGCTTAAATTGGTGGGCGGTGCAAAACTGACCTTAAACTACGATGCAGCAGCGCCTTTCGATCAGAAACCGCATTACCGGATAAATCTGTCGGGTAGTAATTACCAGCGGGTGGCTTATATTGCAAATATCCCAGGTATCTCGGTATTGGATAAAATAGATATCGAAATCATGAGCGCCTATAGTGATGGGATACATAGAACCGTAAATGTCACACCCGTTAAACATCCGTTTTTTAATGTGATCTCGCAAACGATTAGCGGTATAGAGGTTGGTAAAGATTATTTTACCCTTATTGGCAATACCAGTCTCGATATCCCCGGGGCAAACAACAATGTTACGGGTAGATTTAAATATTATAAAGATCAAAACGGCAGCATACAGCAGGTAACCGAAAAACTGCAGACTGATATAGAACTACCTGGTAAAGTAAAGTTTAATGGAACCAGTTTTGCCCTGTCGAATGGTGTTTTTAAAGCTACAGGTGATCTGCTGATCTACAAAAATACACTCGCAGATGCCATACCCTTACACGGAACAATTACTAAAACTCCTGCAGGTACGCAAATGGATATCCTGCCCAATGACAAAATAAAAATGGGCGTTGATGGCAACAGGTTTATGACGATTTTGAATGGCGGTAGCAAGGTTAATGGCAATACCTGGAACCTGGTACAATTTACGGCTAAACCTGAAAACTTTTTAGCAGATGGCAAAGAAATCCTGGTAAAAGGGCAGGATGAGATTGATTTTATTGTAAACGGAGCGATAGAAAATGATAAAAAATCAGGCAAACAAATAAAAGTAGAAAATGTGGAAACACCTTTCGGCGGGCTGGATATTTCTTTCGATTTTGATAAAAAAATATTGGCAGGTTCTTTAAAATTTTCAGGCCAAAATATTCCTGTTGGACCTGTTAATCTGCATGATGGTAAGATTAATATGCAGATAGATGGTAATGGTTTTATTCTTTGCGGTATCATATCTAATGCTTCGCTTACACCGCTCCCTATTCTTAATGGCTTTAAAAGTGGCGTAGCCATTGGCTTTTATAACGGCCCGTTGCCAGCTTATATGAAACAGGATCTATTGAATGTGACGCTATACAACCAACTGCCCGATTTGGAACAGCGTTTAACAGGTGTTTATGTCAATGTAATGAAATCATTGGGCAAAGCCGATTTGCCAAAGCTGCCAGGACCTAGCTTAGATGATATCCCAGGGATGAGTGCATTTGTTCCAACTTTCGATTTTTCGGCTGGGATAGACCTCCGCATTATGGTCAATTTAAAAAGCGGTGTAACCATAGGAGGGAAAGCAATTGCGAATGCCTCTTGCCTGTACAATTTTTCTGTTTGTAAAATCGGTTTAACCGGTAGTGCCAATGGCGAATTTGGCCTTACTTATAATGGCGGGCTGGGTGGTTACCTGCAATTTGGTGTTAAAGGCGGACTCGTTTATTGTGTAGGGTCTAAAGAACTGGGCCTGTTACTGAGATTAGATAAGCCGCCAGGTGGTGGATTCAGCCCTTCGGTAAAACTCAACTAAAAATATTTCTATGAAATCTATACTTATTGCAATGCTGTTCTGCTGCTGGGCTACTGACCTGGTATTTGCGCAACAAAACCCTGAAACCAAATTATTGGCAAAATACGATGGTGGAGATATTCTGCTTAGTTATCAGTTGCCCGCTCTTAATGGTGCTGATAGTCTCTCCCTGGCCATTTACCGGACAGGGAGACAAGGCGCTGAGGTATTAATAAAGCAAAACCTGAAGGCGGCTGTCAATACCAGATTTTTATATGCCGATACCACACTCAGAAAAAATCCCGGAATTTATCAATACCGTTTACAAATCAGTGTAGCGCAGGCGGTATTAAAGGATGAAAAAGTGCTGGCTTATGCTTTCGCTCCCGACGAAATACCTGTGGCTGTTGATTTTGATGCAAAAAATACCAGAGGAACTAAAAATATAAACCTGAGTTGGAGAATTGCCAATAACTACCTGCTCAATAGCATCATCATTGAACGTAGCCGTAAGCAGGATGGTTCATTTGCACCCGTAGCAACATTAAACCAAAATGACAGCGTTTTTGTAGATCAGGTTTCTGATGCCAATGAACCTTATTTTTACCGTCTGGCGATGGAAAATATTGTTAATGGTAAAATATATTACGCAGCTGTTGCTCAGGTTATTCCACAGTTTGCTATTGTGCCTTTAAGTGTAACCCATGTAAAAGCAGCACAACTGAGGGAGAAGATTGCGCTAAGCTGGGAAAATCAAGATGAAAAAGCCAATGGATTTTACATTCTGAAAAAGTCAGGTAAACAAGATACCTTTTTGCTGGCTTCAGCTAAAATAATGAAAAATAGCACCGATAAATATCAATGGATAGATAGTGCAAGCACTTTGGTTAATCATGAAATGTATCAGTATAGTATTGTGGCAGAAAGTAACTCCTTTGATAGAAGTAAACCTTCTGATACGGTAACCGTAGCATTCAGCAGAAGTATTCCGGCACTTTCGCCGCCACAACATTTACAGGTTATCACCGCAAACGATACTACTTACAACCTGGTTTGGCAGGTAGATAGCTTGCGGCAGCATGAAATTGCCGGCTATGCTGTTTTTATAAAAAATGCAGGAGGCACAGCATTTCGGGCTTTGGCTGGTGGTGTGGTTACTTCAAACATCAATTACATAGCCATACCAAGACCGAAAAATGGCGATACTTATCAGGTAAGAGCGGTAAATGGAACCAAACAGAGTGCGCCAAGCATCGCCTATACCTATACTAATGCTTTTGAAAAAGAATTTGGTCCAAAATATTTAAAGGCAGCGGTTATCGATCATATGTTGAAAATTAAATGGTTGAAACCAGAAGATGTTGAGGTAAAAGCTTATAAATTATATAAATGGAATGGAAAAGGCTTTGACTTGATCGAGACCATACCATCAGATCAGGATACCGTTACCACCAAAAAATACCTTGCAGGCGAACTCAATATGTACCAGTTAAAAACGGTAAATGCACAAGGTATAGAAAGTAAGGGCAGCAAGATGCTGCAGGTGAATTGATCAGCTCATCAAGTCATTTTGGTTAAGTATAGAGTAATGAAGAAACCTGGTTAAACCAGACTATCAGGAGAAAATATCAGTGGAAAGAATTGACCTTCCATTTTATGTCCCGCCCTAATGGGTGCCACACCTTTAAGTAAAGCTTCGTCGGTATTAGATTCAGTACCGTCAGTAAATACATTTAAAACGAAAGCGCTTCTTGAACGTGGCGATTTATTGGGAAACGAACCATGAACCATTAATGGATGATGAAAAGTAGCATATCCCTTTTTAAGTTCGATCGGAACAGGATGAAATTCGGCCTTCTGCTCTTCTGTTAAATATTGCATCAGGCCCTCCATATCGCCAGCTAAATCTGGTTTATCCAGCAAGCCCCAGCGATGGCTTTTAGGTACATAATATAAACAACCGTTTTCAGTGGTAGCATCATCCAATCCAACCCAGCAGGTTAAATGTTGCATGGGCCCCGTACGCGTCCAGTAAGAATAGTCCTGGTGCCAGGCCACAACGCCTCCGTGTTTTGCGGGTTTACAGAACAACTGATCGTGCCAGAAACGTACGCCTTTATTGCCTAAAATTTGACTGGCAGCCATTGCAAAAGCCGGATTCCATATTACATCATGAAAACCTTCTGTAATCCGCCAGGCACCTAAAGCATGAAATAAAACAGAATTAGGGTCTGCAGATTCATTGCTGTGAAACTCGTGAAATAGCCCATTTAACGGGTGTGCGGGATCAACAATTTCTGCTAATTCTTTGTTCAGCCGGTCAACCTGCCATTCTTCCAGTAATTTCACATCACTAACGTATCCATAGGTTTTAAAAAAATCAATTTGCTCGTTGCTAAGCTTGTACTGTTCCCAGTCAGAAGCTTTTGCAGGCCATTTAAACAGATCGGAAATGAGTTGATGTTTTTTTGAAAGGTCGTGCTGGATGGGCATTGTCATCAGTTCTATGCGTTTTATGGTTAGAAATTACTCGTTTATTTAAAGGTAATAAAAGATTTTCCTTCATAGAACAGGCAAAGCAAATTTGAAGCTGATTATTTTATAATAGGTTGCCCTGGTTAATTAAGCGTTATTTAATACTTTGAGTTAATGTAGTGCCGCCAATTTTAGATAATATGTGATAAATATTTAACACTGAATTAATAATCGGTCCTTAGTTTTGCGGTATAAATATTTGGTTAGTATTTATAAGTTTAGGTTAGTTGATTATAAAAGCCCAGATGGATATCGGGGCTTTTTATATTTTAACCCATGCGATAGAAAAACTCATCGGCAACGATTTTTCCGTCTTTAACCTCATAAACACAAATTTCACTCATCGCCATTCTTCCATGCGATTTATAAGTGGCATCAATGTTCATTACAATTGAAAAATGATTGTCTGCAACAATCGGTTCGGAGCAAGAAGCGCTATGTATTTCTTCAACACTTTCTTCCCATTGTATGGTTTTGTTTTTAACAGCATCCTTGCCTTCTGTTAATTCCATTGGCGAGCCTTTTGGCTCTTTACTCACTACGTTGTCGGCGTAAAGTTCATCAATGGCTTGTTCGTGTTTGCCTTCACGGCAAAGCTGTACCAATTTGTCAGCTACTTCCTGAGTATTCATATGCTTATATTTAAGTTATGACCTAAGTTATCTAAAAATAAACGTTTTAGCGGTTTAAAAGGTTTTAAGTTTAGGTTATCTTGCTGAGGCGAGACAATAGGATGTAACCTTAGCTTATGGTACAGCCTCTTTTTTATTTTGCCTCAACATTAACTTTTTTTTGTTGTAGCGATTTAATAACCTTACTCGTTTCTGTGTCAAAATTAATGCTATGAAAATATGTTTAAAGGTTTTTAGCCTGATCCTGTTCTGTACGATGGCTTTAACCGCCTGTAAAAAAGATAAACCTGCACAAGCAGAACTTTTGCCACTTGTGGGCAGCTGGACCGAGACACCTGTTTCACCTGATTACCAACGTAAGCTGTTCTTTAGTGCAGACGGAACCTTTACCATGCACTTTACCTATTATGGATTGCAAGGAGGTGTTACATCTACCGGAAGCTATTCGGTAAGTGGAAACAAGTTAACCGCTATTATCAAAAGCCAGGTATTCCTCGAGCCGAAAAGACAACCTGAAATTAGGGCGGTTGAACAGTCGCTTTTTGATAGCGGTACTTTTAGTATCACCGGCAATGTGCTTACTGTTAACTTTTTGAGTTATCCGGCCGATGGTCCAGAACCCACTACAATTAAGTTTCTGAAGAACTAAGTATGAATGGCGTATTTTAACTAGCTAGTTTAGCAGAGAGGTTCAAATCATTATTTTTGTAAAACCCTGTACAGGTTTAATCGGCTGTTTTAAGACTGAACGAAAATGTTGATCCCTCATCGAGCTTACTTTCGACACTGATAGATGAACCATGTAAGGAAATAATAGAGCTGGATAGGTATAAGCCAATGCCAAAGCCACTGATATTACGGGTCTTTTCAGATCTGATGCGGTAAAACTTCTGGAACATGTTTTTTTTGTCTTCAGAAGAGATACCAATGCCCTGATCTTTTACGCTAATGATAAGGTTTTGATCGCTGCGTTTGCAAGAAACAGTAATAATCCCTCCATCAGGCGAATATTTTTGGGCATTGCTCAGGAGATTGGTCATCACCAGGGAGATTTTTTCGGCATCACCCATAACCATCGCCTCATTTTCTCCCTCATAAACCAGTTGATGTTTTTCGCTACTTGCCTCCGCATCTTCAATGCATGACCGGATGGTGGCAACAAGGTCAAAGCGGGCACTTTCAAACTTTAACTGCCCACCCTCCAGCCTGGAGATGTGTAAGAAGTCGGTAATCATATTCTCCATCTTCTTGGTCTGCTGTTCGGCTTTTGTCAGGGCATGGGCGATAAAGTCATTGCCATTTAACTTAAGCTTATGCAGCGCGATTTGTATATAGGAACGCAGTGAAGTTAGTGGCGTTTTTAGTTCATGACTAACAAAACTAATAAACTCATCTTTTTTTTTCTCCACCAGTTTTTTTTCAGTGATGTCCCTCGCGATTTTGGATAGTCCAATTACCTGTCCGCTGCTGTCTTTAATGGGGGAGATAGTGAGTGATACATGGATGAGCGTTCCATCTTTTTTTCTGCGGATGGTTTCAAAATGGTCAACCCGGTCGCCCTTGCGTAACTGCGAAAGGATCTTGGGCTCTTCCTCATGCCGATCGATTGGAATGACTTTCAGGATGGAGCTACCGATCATTTCTTCGGCAGTATAACCAAATATCCGGGCAGCCGCATTATTCCAGCTGGTCACTATTCCATTAAGATCCTTTGAGACAATAGCATCGTCAGATGAACTGATAATAGAAGTGAGTATGGCACTTTTTTCTTCAGCAAGTCGCAAGGCATCATTAAGCCGACGGAGTTGCTCATTATCAAGCCTTAAGTCCAGTTCCCTCTTCTCGTAATCTTTAATGAGTTCAATGATTTCGCTAGTGTCTTTCATATCTTTTTCTCCGAACACAAGATAGGAATAATTAACGGCCTATTTCAGCCGATTTTTACCAACTAAGATCAGGAAATACTTTTCCATTTATTCAGAAAGCAGCGTAGAAGAAATCATTTACGATTTACAGAAGATACTGGTTGATGGTGATAATTTTTAAATATTAAGGCTTCTGGCCTAATGCCAAAAGCCTTTCATCTTTGATCCTAATCGTTTACCTTCCGTTTGAGTGAGTCATTAACGTGGAAAGCTATTCGGAGTAATGATTTAGTTCTGCTTGGTTACCATAGCCAGGATATCCATTAGATTGTCTATTACGGCGTCAGGTTCTGCTTCTTCTAATTGTTTTTGTGTGTGCGCTCCGGTGGTAATGCCGATGCTTAGACCACAACCTGCATTTTTGCCTTCTTCAATATCAATACTGGAATCACCCACTTTAACAACCGATTTACCATCGGTAAGGCCATGGTGTCTCATTGCCAATAAAATCATATCTGGTTCTGGTCTGTTCTGGCCCACTTCCGAGGCAGTAACCAATGTATCGAAGTCGGTACCAACTTTCCATCCAAGTCTGTTCAGGATAGCTTCTGCAGTAACCCGGTCATAACCGGTATTAAGTACCGAAATGATTCCTTTTTGTCGAAGTTTCTCAAAAAGTTCAATCGAACCTGGCTGCGGTAAAATTTCCTCAGTTTCGTAAGCCAGTTTCAGTTTACCAATAAATTCTTCGTATATATTGAAGACCACTTCTTCATCAAAAGAACCTTCGTAAGTTTTAAGTACCGATCTGATTGCTTCTTTCTTTTCCTTTCCGGCTGCAACAGCAAGAACCTGATCAAGGGTATAAGAAAAACCAGCGGCATTTATTGCATTCATTAGAGTTTTGTAAACTAGGTTGTTTTCGTTCACTGTGGTGCCAGCCATATCGAATACTACCATTTTAATTTCAGGGTACATTTGCTTTCTATTAAATTAGATAAATTAATTTTTTGAACTTTCGTCGTCAAATATACTATCAGTAATTTTACTAAACAAATGTTTAGTAATAGTTAACATTTATATTAACATTTGTTTACTTTAGCTAAACATTAAAAGTTCATTTTTGTCTTATTGTTTCGGCATTAAGAAGCATGAACCAGAATAACCAGATAATTAAAATAAAAGAAAAAGATAAATATGAAAAATGCAACCCTCGTTGTTTTTAATGGATCGGGAAAGGCGCTGGAGGAAATGGAAACAACTATCCCTGTACTTAATCCAGGTGAAATTTTGGTCAAAAACTTATATACTACAATTTGTGGAAGCGATCTGCATACCTTTTGTGGCTTGCGTAATGAAGCTGTTCCTACCGTTTTGGGACATGAAATTGTAGGCGAAGTACTGGCTTTTCATCCAGAACACAACCAAAAAGATTATTTAGGAAACCAGCTTGAAATAGGAGATAGGGTAACCTGGAGCATATTTGCTTCCAATGCAGATTCAGTAAGGGCGAAAGAAGGCATGCCACAAAAGGCTGATGGTCTTTTTAAATACGGGCACGCAAAGGTTACAGCTACAGATGCCCTTCACGGGGGACTTTCAACCCACTGTGTATTAAAGCAGGGTACGACTGTACTTAAAATCAGTAAAGAAATTCCACTTAAAGTTGCCGCAACCATTAACTGCGCAGTGGCGACGGTTGCAGGTGCTGTCCGTCTTTCAGGTAGCCTTCAAGGGAAAAAGGTATTAATCTCTGGTGTGGGTTTGCTGGGTTTGGTATGTGCAGCAATGTGCAGTGCCGATGGCGCAAAAGAAATCCATGTAGCCGATGTAAATGACGGACGTTTAAAGTTAGCCGAAGCATTCGGAGCCAATGTGCAGCACCTTTTAGGTCACGATGCAGATCTTCCAGCAGATATTGATGTGGCTTTTGATATGAGTGGTTCGCCAGATGCCATGGAAATGGGGCTTAACACACTTACAGTTGGCGGAACAGCGGTTTGGATTGGTGCGGTTTTTAAAACAAGAGAAGTTCAGGTTAATGCCGAGCGTGTTGTTCGTAACCTCATTACCATCAAAGGCCTTCACAATTATAACTACGAAGACTTTGTACAAGCAGTAAAGTTTATAGAAACAAACCATGCCAGGTTTCCGTTTGAAAAACTGGTTTCAGCAGAGTTTTCTTTAGCAGATGCAGAATCAGCCTTTAATTACGCCGTGGCTGATAAGCCTATCCGTGTAGGGATCAACGTTGCCAAAAATAATCATAATGAACAGTAATAGCGCGGGCAAACAGAAGTGGAAGATGTTACTGGTAACCATGTTGTGTTACCTCTTCTTTTACACCGGCAGGCACAACTTTGGATGGGCGGTGAAAGGCATGGTTGCTTCGTTGAATATACCGTATAGCACCATTGGCTGGATTAGCTTTTGTATGTTAATCGGTTATGCCATAGGCCAGTTTATCAATGGTAACCTTGCAGATAAATTGAGTCCTAAACTGATGGTGGTAACCGGCGCTTATTTATCAATCATGACCAATATTGCGATAAGCTTTTCAAATACGGCTACCATGATCATGATCCTTTGGGGGCTCAATGGATTTTTTCAATCGATGGCCTGGGCGCCAGGTGCAAAACTGATCAATAATTGGTGGGATGAACATGAGCGAGGTAAGGCATTTGGGTTTTATACCATGGCCGCCGGACTGTCTTCTGCAGTAACTTACCTGATTTCTATTGTGCTGTTGCAGCAAGGGATTGAATGGCGAATGCTGTTCCGCCTGCCGGTACTGTTGCTGTTGGTTACGGCAACCATATTTTTAATTATTGCTAAAGACCGGCCTGATGTTGAAGAGCACAATGGTCGTCAGCCACTGGCCGAAGATAAATCAGATTGGCTCGACCGTTATAAGGAAGCCTTCAGAAACAAAAGATTTTTACTTACTTCTTTATCTTTTGGTTTTGAGAGCATGGCCCGCTACGGACTGATATTTTGGGTTCCGGTTCATTTTTTAGGTAAAAACTGGAAAGATAACCCTGGGAATATTTGGGTTACATTTTTACTGCCGGTGGGTATGGCCATTGGCGCATTATGCTTTGGTGTTTTATCTGATACCTTTTTTAAAGGAAACCGCCTAAAAGCCATCGTGGTCGGCATGTCGGCTAGTGCAATTCTCTCCCTGCTTATCTTTATTGTTCCAACACAACAAATCATACTCAGCAGTATTTTGATGCTGTTAACTGGTTTCTTTGTTTATGGGCCCCAGGCTTGTTACTGGCCCTTGAGTCCGGATATGCTGGGTAATAGGCTTACCGGTACAGGCATAGGGATTATGAACATGTGCGGTTACCTGTTTGCCGCCATTGGTGAGCCGTTTTTGGGCTATGTAATTGATATTACGGGCGATAGCAACAATATTTTTATTGTAACGGCCTTAGCTTGTGTGTTATCTGCTTTAATTGCTTTTTTCGTTTCCAGGTCTAAGCCTGTTAAAGTGGCCTGATATTTTAACTTAAAGGGCACAGCAATGCGGTTGTTGCCCATATAAAGCAAGTAATTGATTACTGCCGGAATAATTTAAAGTTTTTTTAATTATAATTTATGAGTTTGAAGGGGATAAGTAAGACTACAGTAGGAAATTTGATCGGTCTTCTTGATCAGCTTGAAGAACTGGAAAGGATAATGGGAACCGACCCAGGTGAATGCGATGAAGTCAAAAAACTTAAACAGGAATTAATCGAAACCTACCAGAAATATGAAGGGATGCTGCGGGAGATAACGGAGCAAATTGGTGTTTATCAGGATCTTTATGGTAAGATCAGGTTTCGCTTTGTGCCCGAAAAACTAAAATCCTTAAGGCGGATTATTCCGCAGGATAGTTATGAATTTACTTTGCTTAAAGAAAGCATCCAAAAAAGCCATTTAACTTAAATAGCTAGTGGCAGTATGATGATTTGCCACAGAATCATCTGGCTTTTTCGGACAAGTTTCAGGTAAAAATTTAGAAAAAACTACATTCCCATATAAAATGGACAAGATCTCTACTACTCCCTTTTCAGTAAACGGCAAAACTTATTCTCCTCCTGTAAAACCGATTGTTGTAATCTGTATGGATGGCTCTGCAGCTGAATATCTTGATTGTTCAATGGCTAACGACCGAATGCCCAACTTAAAAAAAATGGCAATGAAGGGTTATAGAGGTATGGTACGAGGGGCATTACCTTCTTTTACGAACGTGAACAATTCGTCCATTGTAACGGGTGTTAGTCCGGCGATACATGGCATATGCGGCAATTTTTTTTATGATACTGAAAAAGATCAGGAGGTAATGATGAATTCCTCAGCATATTTACGTGCCGATACTTTACTGGCTGCTGCTGCAAATGCAGGTCGTAAGGTTGCGGTTGTTACCGCAAAAGAAAAATTACGTGATATCCTTTCTTATAAACTGAAAGGTATTGCTTTTTCAGCCGAAAAGGCCGATCAGACGACACTGGAAACGCATGGAATTGAAAATGTAGAAACACTTATTGGCCATAAAACGCCTGCTATATACAGTTCCGATGCGAGCTTGTTTGTCCTACGTGCAGGTGTGGCCCTCATTAAAAATGGAATGGCCGACTTCCTTTATTTATCATTAACCGATTACATGCAACATACTTATGCACCAGAAACTGAAGAGTCGCTGGCTTTTTATGAAGCCCAGGATGTCGAAATTGGAAAAATGCTCGGGCTGGGTGCAATAATTGGCGCTACTGCCGATCACGGTATGAATGCTAAAATTAAAGCTGATGGATCGCCCAATGTGTTATATATTGAAACAATGCTTACCGCGAAATTTGGAAATGGCTTTAGGGTAATCTGCCCCATTACCGATCCGTATGTAAAACACCATGGTGCTTTAGGTTCTTATGTGGTTGTACATGTAGAAGACCAGTCAAAAATAAATGAGATAAAAAACTGGCTGATCTTGCAAGATGGGATCACCGAGGTATATGACAAAGAATTGGGTTGCCGCATACTGGAACAACCGGCTGATCGTAGCGGAGATCTTTTTGTATTATCGGCACGTGATGTTGTTCTCGGAAAAACCGCGGCTCATCACGAACTAAAAGCTTTAGATGGCACCTTGCGTTCACATGGTGGCAGATATGAAGAAATGGTACCCATGGTTATTTCTCATCCTTTAAACACCATATATAAAATAAAAGCTCAAGGTGATCCCCGTAATTTTGATATTTTCGATTTTACAATTAACGGTACCTTAAAGAATTGACTTTTTTAAAAAATCTTCTTCAATATTCGTTGTCCCACTGATAATCATTTTGCCTGATATCAAAATTCCCGGTATGAAAACCAGTGGTAATTACGTCGCCAGGTTGAATGATACTATATAAAATGATACAAGAATACCACATCACCTACATAGGCTGGTTTGGGTTGATCTTTAATCACAAGTGTAGCTTGAATCGTAACCTTAGTTATTCCCCTCAAATTGCTAATGCAATTTAATTTAGCTTTTAACTGCACTTCGCTATCCACTAAAACTGCCTGACCGAATTTAAAGCGTTCAATACCGTAATTAATTTCCATTTTAATATTGCGTACATCTGCAATCTGTTTCCACAAATAAGGAATTAACGACAAGGTTAAATAGCCATGTGCGATGGTTGCCTTAAACGGGCCTTCGTTTTTAGCTTTTTCCGGATCGGTGTGTATCCATTGATGATCCAGGGTGGCATCGGCAAATTTATTGATCTGCTCCTGGTCTATAGTATGCCATTGCGAAACACCTAGTTCTTTACCTAGATGCGATTCATACTCTTCAAAATTATTGATCACCAACATTATATTCTATTTATCGGGTTAAGTACTGTTTTAACAACTCCTTTAGGTACAGTCTTCCTTCGGGTATATAGTTGGATTCCACTCTTCTGTTCCCAATTATAATAATAATAACTGTGCCTTTAACAGTATACGTACAAATATATTTTAAAGATTTTCTTGGCTTATTTCTATTCGGTCGATAATATATTAATATACAGAGGGTTTGTGCCTAAGTTCGGATACACCAACCCGATCCAATAAAAATGATTTAGAATCATAACAGGCTGTCCGATTATGTACATATTTGTTCATTAATGAACAAATATGATTTATAAAATAATGATATATGCCCTTTAAAATGCTTTCCGTGAGCTTGCTTATATTTGGCATAGGAATGGCGTGCTCCATAGAAATTTAGATTTATGTTCAAATTAAACCTGAAGATCGCTTTTAGAAACTTGTTGAGGAACAGATCATACGCATTGATCAATATCCTAGGCCTTTCTATCGGAATGACCAGTTGCATTTTGATCTTTATTTTTATCCAGTTTCAGCTGAGTTACGATACACATTTTAAGGATAGCGAGCGGATATTCAGGTTTGTAACTGATTGGAAATACAACAGTTTTGACGATTATTCTGCAGGAGTGCCTTTACCTTTTGGCCCTGCAGCTAAAGAAGAACTGGTTGGTATTGAGAAACTGGCCAGGATTTCGCGCAGCAGCGGAGTGGTGTTGGTACGCAATGGAGACGGAACCGAGCATTTTAAAGCCGTGAAAGATGTATACTTTACAGAAGCCGATTTATTCGATATCCTGCAGGTGAAATGGCTTTTCGGAAAACCCACACAATTGCTTTCAGAACCCAATACTGTAGTGATTTCGGAAAGAACCGCTAAAATTTTCTTTGGTTCGGCTCAACAGGCTATAGGTAAAAACTTCACCTTTTGGAATTCCATCCGCTTAAGAGTAGTTGGTGTAATCGCCAATTTGCCAAGTAGCAGTAGTATTCCCATGGAAATTATGATTAGTTACCCTACTTTTTATGGTGTTAATAATCAAGATTGGGATTCGGTAAGTACTTATAACGAATGTTTTATGCTGCTCAAAACTGGTGCTTCATTGGCGGCACTAGAGCAATCATTAGAAAGGATGAACGATAAGTATTTAAAACAAAAAAAACTTGCGGGCAATCAGCGTAGCCACTTACAAGCTTTATCTGATATTCACTTTAGCGAGCGTTACAATAATTTTGCTGAAACAGCCATTACGAAAAAGGAGGTATACGGACTGGCCATTATTGGTCTTTTTTTGATGGTAACAGCCTGCATTAATTTTATCAACCTGGCTACAGCCCAGTCGGTTAACCGCTCAAAAGAGGTTGGGGTGCGGAAGGTTATGGGCGCTATGCGTAGGCAACTTGTGCTGCAGTTTTTGGCCGAAACCACAACCATAGTAGTAGTTTCTATGCTATTGGCCTGTATTTTCTCTGAATTATTACTGCCATTGTTATCACATCTTTTTAAAGGGCAGGTTTCATTATCGCTCTTTACAAACCCTTCAGTTTTTGTTTTTCTGTTTCTTCTGGTTACGCTGGTTAGTTTTTTGGCTGGTTTTTATCCTGCAATGATTATTTCAGGCTTTAGTCCTGCTTTGGCCATCAAAAACAAAGTGCGTATCCAAACAGGGAATTTAAGTTTGCGCATGGTATTGATCGTCATGCAGTTCACCATTACTATTGTGCTCATTATTGCAACGCTGGTGGTGATCAAACAAATGCAATATGTAAGAGAAAAACCTCTTGGTTTCAAAAAGGATGCTGTGGTTATGATTGGTTTTCCGGGTGATAGCGCAAGTTTAAGCCGTCAGCAGTCGTTCAGGGAAAAGCTGCTTCATATACCAGGAGTGGAGAAACAAACTTATTTTGTTAGACCACCTCTTTCAGGTATCATGAACACTACAAATTTTTATGTTGATGGCAAGGAAAATAAAGACTTTGAGGTTCGGTTAAGTCCCGTCGATGAGCATTATTTTGATCTGTTTGGACTGCAGTTTGTGTCAGGTAAGGTATATCCAAAAAGTGATACGGCCAATGCTTACATCGCGAATGAAACTTTTGTAAAGAAAATAGGTATCTCTAATCCCCAGTTGGCACTTGGGAAAGTCATCGCACAAAATGGAAGGACAGGGCCGATTGTTGGTGTGGTGAAAGATTTTAATGATCAATCACTCAAAGAAAAAATATCTCCAATGGTTTTTTACCAGGAAAAAAGGCAATATTATAACATGGCGGTGAAATTGGATGCTGAAAAAATTATGCCGGCCATGAAAACAATAGAAAATATCTGGAAAAGTAATTTCCCTAACGAGGTATACAAAGCAGAATTCATGGATGATGACATCAATAATTACTATGAGTCAGAACGTATTACTGGTCTCTTGTTCAGGATATTTGCCGGTGTAATTATGTTTATTTCTTTTATCGGTATTTTTGGATTAATCTCTTTTGTTGCTGCTCAGCGTACACGAGAAATGGCCATCAGAAAAGTACTGGGTGCTTCAACAGCCGAGCTGGTTAAAATGCTGAATAGTGCTTTTATCAGGATGGTTTTTGTGGCCAATCTCATAGCCTGGCCATTGGCCTACATTTTGGCGAGCAAATGGCTATCAGGTTTTGCATATCGGGTGCCGCTTGGTATTTGGCCTTTTGTATTGGCCATGGCCGCATCAATGGTGCTCACCTTAATTACGGTAAGTTTCAGGTCGTACCGTGCGGCAAAGGCAAATGCTGTAGATGCGTTAAAATATGAGTAGGTATTGAAATATATAAATCATGGAAAATGATTTGTTATATTGATTATGATTTTAGGAATCATCCAAATTTTGTCACGCTGAGCATATCTACTTCCGCGTGAATCTGCTTTGTTAACGGGCGATATACACTATAGTTGCCAGCTTATAAAAAAAACGCACAACGCTTGTCATTTCAAAATCCCTTGTCCTTTTAAAAGCGCCTTCCGCTTAGCGCTTAACGCTACCCTTAATTGTCTTGATTTTAAACATTATCTAAATAATTAATTTGATATATTTAAATTAAAATTTAGATTTGTCTAAAATTATATTTAGATAAATCATTTTGTATTCATGAAATCCCTGTTATTATATTGCTTCTGTTTTTTTTTATCACTAAATGCCATTGCCCAAAAGGTGATGATCAAGGGATTAGTAACCTCTCAAAACGAACCTGTAGAAAATATTACCATTAAAATTTTAGGCACTAATGCATCGACAAAATCGGGTAGTTCAGGCCTGTATCAATTAAATGGAGTCCCTGCCGGAAATTGCGATCTCATTTTTTCAGGTATTGGTTATCAATCAAAAAGAATTAAAGTCATCTTAAAAGGGGATACAGCCCTGGTTAATGCCGACTTATTAAGTTTAGCATCAGATTTAAATGATGTGGTAATTACCGGTGTAAACCGGGCCACACAATTGCGTAAAAGCCCTGTGCCCATTGCCGTCCTCTCTAAAAAGTCAATGGATCAAAATGTCAATACGAACCTGATCGAAGCCATTGTTAAAGGAGTACCGGGCATTACCGCTGTGACCACCGGTCCGAATGTTTCTAAACCTTTTATAAGGGGTTTGGGCTATAACCGTGTATTAACTTTGTATGATGGTTTAAGGCAGGAGGGACAACAATGGGGCGATGAACATGGAATTGAGGTAGACGAATATGGCATTACCAGGGCCGAAGTAGTAAAAGGTCCTGCCAGTTTAACCTATGGTTCTGATGCCCTGGCTGGGGTAATTAATATGATTCCTTATAGTCCAAACTTTGAAACCGGAAAGTTGAAAGGCGATTTTACCGCAAATTACCAGAGTAATAATGGTATGATCGGTTCTTCGCTCGGCCTGGCCTACATTAAAAACGATTGGAAATATACGTTTAGGGCAACCGGGAAAACGGCACATAATTACGAAAATAAAATTGATGGACTGGTTTATGGTACAGCTTTTAGAGAATACAATTTATCGGCCAGCGCTAGGGTAGATAAAGCCTGGGGTTTTTCTAAAACAGCCATTACCTATTACGATAATTTAATGGAAATTCCTGATGGTAGCAGAGATTCTCTCTCGAGAAGATTTACCAGGCAGGTTTTGGATGACGGAGACGATATTAAAAACAGACCTGTTGTACCTGAAAGTGATCTGAATACTTATTCCATTAATCCCTTGCATCAGCACATTCAACATTATCGCTTTTATAATACCAGTCAGTTTAAATTTGGAACGAGTGATTTAAATTTATTGATTGGCGGACAACAAAGTGTAAGAAGGGAATATAACCACCCTACATTACCAGGCCAGGCTGGACTTTACGTGGTGTTAAACACTTTTAATTACGATCTTAAATATAATCTGCCCGATTTTGCTGGTATAGAAAGTACCATTGGGATAAATGGGATGTACCAGGGGAACAGGAGTAAGGCTGCTACCGATTTTCCCATTCCGGATTATGACCTTTTCGATATCGGTGCTTTTTATTTCGCAAAAAAATCGATGGGTAAAGTCGATGTTTCCGGAGGGATCAGGATTGACAGAAGAAACATAAACTGGGGTGATTTTTATGTAGGTACCGATGCCCAATCTGGTTTCGGGAAACAAGTAAATGCAAACGACCCAACCGGGAAGCTGCAGTTTCCTTCTTTTAATAAAAACTACTATGGTTTATCAGGAAGTTTGGGTTTAACTTACAATATTTCGGAAAGGCTCTTAATTAAAGCCAATATGGCAAGAGGATACAGGGCGCCAAACATTACAGAAATCGGTTCTAACGGATTGGATCCAGGTGCACATATCGTGTATTTGGGTAACAGGACCTTTAAACCAGAGTTTAACCTTCAGGAAGATGTTGGCATTATTGCCTATTTGAAAGATGCCGATTTAAGCCTGGAACTATTTAACAACAATATTCAGAACTATATTTATCAGTCGCGTTTGACCGATGCCAGCGGAAATCCTGTGGTTATTGTGCCTGGTAATTTAACCTATCAGTATCAGCAATCAAAAGCGAGATTATATGGCGCAGAAATTTCTGTAAATCTGCATCCTACTGCTTTAAAATGGTTAAGTTTCAATAACAGCCTGGCATATGTGGTTGGCCTGAACCAGAACCAGGAACTCCTGAATAAACATGGCAGAGCGGCTAAATACCTTCCTTTTATTCCGCCATTGCAAGTGAGGACGGAGATCAAAGCGACTGCACAAAAACCTATAGGTATTTTTGATAAACCCTATATTAAAATTGATGCTGCTTTTTTCGCTGATCAGGATAAATTTTATGCTTTAGATGATACTGAAAGCTTTACCGCGGGTTATACATTAATTAACGGCGGCATAGGATCGGCATTAAAAACGAAAAAAGGAAAAACTTTGTGTGATATTTTTCTTCAGGCCGATAATATTTTCAACATCGCCTATCAATCAAATTTAAACAGGTTGAAGTATTTCGAATACTACAACCGTTCGCCCAATGGCCGGTCAGGAATTTACAACATGGGCAAGAACTTAAGTTTTAAAGTGATTATTCCGATTTAAGGATGGGAGAGGGCGGATGCAAGATGTAGGATGGGAGATGTAAGATGTTGAATGGAAGATGTAAAATGGAATAGGGATGATGGCTTTAATATGGACTTGCCCCATGATACATCTTACATAATTACATCTGCCATATTGTTTTTGTTTCGTTTAGGAAATGGGAGGTGTTGCTATCTTCCATTTTCTTTATATACCGAATAAACCTTTTTGCTGCCAACCCATCCATCTTATGGACTAAGGACTAAGGACTAAGGACTTTAGACTTGAACTATGAACTATCTCCCATTTTTCCTACTTTTAACTCATCCATCTTACTTCATAACATTTTACATCTTATGGAACCTTCCTTAAGCGAACAGCGTTTAGCTTTTTTACGACAATCCATTGGCAAGGTAATTACCAATTCGCCATCTAACTTTATGAATTGGCTGGCTCCGGTTTTAATCAAGGCAGAGCATGGCATATTGGTTTGTCAGTATACCATCCGTAAAGAAATGACCAATCCTTATCAAATTTTACACGGTGGTGTAACAGCAGGTATAATTGATGATTTAATTGGTGCGACTGTTTTTACCATGGGATTAAACGAACGTTATACCACTGTAAATAATTATATTGATTATTTTGCCACGGCTAGCGAGGGCGACGAAGTTATCGCAGAAACCTCGATTGTAAAAAGAGGACGCACAATATTAAATCTGCAATGTGAGATATTTTTACCCTCAAAAAAGCGTTTAATAGCTAAAGGCTATTCGAACATGTTAAACATAGGTTAAGTTTTTTCTGATAGCTTAAGAATTAATTGTTAATTCCTTTAAATTAACGAAACATTCTCATTTATAATTTGTTGTAGATTAACCTAAAATATAATGAGCCATGTTAGAAAATTATTCCACCCTGCAATTCATCGTGAGAGGCAAAATTTTTAAGGGATTTTGCATGCGTATTCAAGATGATTTTCACGAAACCTATGCTGTTGTTTTAGATGGTTACCATTCTTTTTGTATCTGGTTAGATAATAAAACAGAAAAGTGGTGTGCATCTAAAAACGTAGCCATTGATCCTGATGCTATAGATGAAATCATTCACAGGATTTCTATTCCCCAACCATCTTGCTAAAATTGCGTAATAAAAATGTTGCAGCATAAATTCTGCCGTTGATCTGCAGGATTTTGCTGTTTTATGCAGTATTTATCCTTTTTTACTTTTCTACTTCCTGCAAAACCAGGTTCATAATGGGTTTTGATGGGTTAAATTGTGTATTTTAACAACAACTTAACTAATCAATTAACCTAAATCTTTCATTATGAACAAAAAATTACTAATGCTATTAGGAATTTTAGCGTGTTACGTTGTTTCCTATGCCCAAACCACTGTAAAGGGCAAGGTAACAGACGAGAGCAACGTTGGCATTCCGGGCGTAAGTGTACTGGTTAAAGGCAGTACAACCGGCGCTTCTACAGGCGGTGATGGTTCTTACAGCATTACTGTTCCATCAAATAATGTTACACTGGTTTTTAAATCAATAGGTTTTGTTAGCCAAGAGGTAGCTGTTGGTGGCCGAACACAGGTTGATGTTAAACTATCTAATGAAGAAAACAAATTAGATGATGTAATGGTAGTAGCTTATGGTACTGCCAAACGGGGTAGTTACACTGGATCGGCTGCTGTAATTGATCAAAACAAAATCAAGGATGCACCATCTACCTCCTTTCAAAATGCTTTAACTGGTAGGGCAGCTGGTGTGCAGGTTACTGCATCTTCTGGTCAGGCAGGATCAACTCCGAGCATCCGCATAAGAGGAATAGGATCGATAAATGCGTCAAACGATCCATTATATGTAGTTGACGGAGTTCCTGTTGTTTCGGGTAATATTGGCCAAGGAAGCGATTATACTTTCTCTACCAACAATATCATGAATACAATAAATCCCGCGGATATTGAGAGTATTACTATCCTTAAAGATGCCGCTGCTTCTTCCTTGTATGGCTCAAGGGCAGCCAATGGCGTAGTATTGATCAATACGAAACGTGGTAAATCTGGTAAACCTAAAATTGAATTTAGAACATCTTTAGGTTTAACACCTAGCTGGGCTACAGATAATTATGAAACAGCTGGTGTACAAGAACAAGTAAATATGTTATATCGTATTTTTCACGATGTGCGCACCTCTTCCGGACAGAGTGAAGCAGCGGGAAATACTTATGCCTTGTCGCAGCTAAACACAAAATTTAACCGACATGGTTATCGCTTTACTACTGATGGAACAGGTTTAAATGCAAATGTGAATATTCTTGGTATGACTGATGGAATAGAAAATCGTGAAGGGCGATATTTTGATTGGGAAGATGCACTTTTTAGAACAGCAAAATACCAAACTAACGATCTATCAGTAAGTGGTGGTGACGATAAGACAAAGTATTATTCGTCATTTTCTTACACCAGAGATCAAAGTCGGATTAAAGTAAATGATTTTGACAGGTACTCGGGCAGGATAAATTTAAGCCAGAAAGTGGGTAAGTATGTCGAAATCGGTTCGAACGTAAGTATTGCCAGATCGGCACAAAGTGGTTATAATGATACACGTAATACCGGTTCTAATAGTTACTTCCAAACTAGAAATCTATTATGGCCACTATATTGGCCTACTGATTATAAAAATGGTCAGCCCTTTACGGCCAGGTACGGAAGTTTAGCACAAAATAACATCTATTACGATAATCAATGGGATAATAAATCAATTACAAAAAGATTTGTTGCCAATCCTTATATCCAGGTAAATATATTACCTGAGCTAATTTTAAAATCAGTATTTTCTTACGATAACTCACAGGTAAACGATCATATTTATTATAGTGCACTTCATTTTAATGGCTTAACCAATAATGGAAGCGTAAATGAAATCACAACAAACTATAATAAAATGGTTTCTTCTAGTACAATTAACTACAGCAAACAGCTTGGCTTACACTCAATAAGCTTCTTGGCAGGTTTTGAAGCTGAAAAAAATGTTACTGATTTTCAAAGGGCTACAGGCGTTGATTTAGGAAGTAGTGAACTGCAAAGCGTTTCAACTGCAGGTACTACTTCATCCTCTGCATATAACTGGGGGAATTCCATTGTTTCTGGTTTATCTCGTTTGGAATATAATTACAATCAAAAATATTTTATTACTTCTTCCTTTAGAAGAGATGGATCTTCAAGACTCGGAGATATCAATAGATGGGGCACATTTTGGTCGGTTGGTGGATCATGGAAAATCAATAGCGAGAATTTTCTAAAAAATGTATCTTTTCTTGACAATTTAAGATTGAGAGGATCATATGGTACCAACGGAACTTTACCATCAAACAACTACGATTGGCGCGAGCTGACTTCATTCTCTAATAAATATCTTGGCCAACCGGCAGCCTTGTACGCATCTCTTTCCAATCCGATCTTAACTTGGGAAAATAGTTACTCTACAAACATAGCCTTGGAGTTTGGTCTGTTTAAAAGAATTACAGGTACAATCGAGTTCTTTAATCGCGATACAAAAAATCTATTGCTTGGGGTGCCGGTATCAATGACTACCGGATTTAGTTCAACGCTAAGAAACATTGGAGAAATTAACAATAAAGGTCTCGAATTTGATCTGAATGCTAACCTGATTAATAAAAATGGCTTTAAATGGGATTTAGGTATTAATGGATCATTTACAAGGTCTAAAGTAACCAAGCTGTACAAACCTGAAGGTACGGCACGTGGAAATGACATTATTTGGAACGACCCTACGGGTGCAGATGCGAGGGCGCAGTTTCTCTATAGTGAAGGCTTATCAATGCTTAGTTTTTATGGTTTCGAATGGGCTGGTGTAAATCCGGCAAATGGTAAAAATGTTTGGTATCTAAATGGTGCAACTCCTGCATCAGGTAGTTTTGATTATAATGGAAGGCAAGCAACTTACAACTATAATGATGCTGCCAGGGTAGTAATAGGCGATGGTAATCCAGATGTTTTTGGTGGAATTAATACTGATGTAGAATATAAAGGCTTTAGTTTAGGTCTAAACTTTATCTACAAACTTGGTGGACAAATTTATGATGGAGCTTACAAAGATGTAGCAGATGATGGTTACTATTGGGAAAGAATCAGATCGCAAAGTTATTATGACAATATGTGGACTCCACAAAATACCAATGGTACACAACCAAAACTTGATGGAAATGACCTTACCGATGCCATGCAGTATAGTTCTCGTCAATTGCATAGTGCGAGTTTCTTAAGATTAAAAAATGTATTGTTTGCCTATCGTTTACCTGAAAAAATAGTTACTAAACTAGGCGCTTCTAATATAAGAGCCTATTTTAATGGTTCTAATCTGCTTACTTTCGCGAAATACAAAGAAGCAGATCCTGAGGTAGGAAATTATAGTACCAGAGGTTGGGAGACCCCATTTGGAAAGACTTATACTTTTGGTTTAGAGGTTAGTTTTTAATATAGGAGATTCAAAATATGAAAAGAATAAATATACTACTGATCAGTATCTTCATGTTAAGTGTACTATCATGTAAAAAGTTTTTAGATATGACGCCGAGTAATTCGGCCGATTCGAATAAGGCGATTCAAACACCAAGAGATGCACAAATAGTAATCAACGGCGTAATGAATCAGATGACAGATGCCTCATATTATGGAAGGAATTTCTTTCTGTATGGCGATGTTAAAGGTGGCGATATGACGGTTTACTCTCAAGGTAGGGGCTTGGATGCCTTGTATAACTATAATCAAAACGCCAATACCAATAGTTTTTCCGGTTTTTGGTCGCAAATTTATTTTTGCATATTACAAACCAATTATCTGCTCGAGGAAATAGCCAAACAAGAAGCATTAGGCGCAACGGGTTTTGCTCCATACAAAGGGCAGGCTTTAACCGCCAGAGCTTTAATGTATTTTGATTTGGTTAGATTATACGGCAAAGCATACACCGATAATAATCAGTCTTTTGGTGTTCCTTTAATCTTAACCAGACAAGGATATGAAGCACAACCACTACGATCGACAGTAGAGCAGGTTTACACTCAGATTGTTAAAGATCTAAATGATGCGGCACCGTTGTTGCCGAAAACAAAAACAAATGGATATATCAATTATTACTCAAATAAAGCTATTCAGGCGAGAGTGTACTTATATATGAATGATATGCCCAAGTCACTTTTAGCAGCTGAAGAAGTTATTGGTGCCTCGGCTTTATATACATTGTATACGAATGCAAATTGGGTCGATTCCTGGAAAAGTCAATACGGCTCAGAATCTATTTTTGAGTTGGGTATTAATCCTTTAGAGAACGATCTTGGAGCAGCATCATTAGGTATTTACCAAAGAAATAAAGGTGTAGGTACAACGGCAGCATTGGGTTTTTTCTATTCCAGTACTGACTTTTTAAGTCGCTTAAATCAAGGAGCTAGCGATGTAAGGCGTGGGATAATGGCTAGAGATGAAAGTTCGGCAACAAGGTTAGGTGCCCTTTATAAATATTGTGGTAGTACAGCATTGGCTGGTGATAAAAGCACAGCGAATAATACTGCAGTTAATATTAAAGTAATTCGATTGTCTGAAATTTATTTAATCGCTGCAGAGGCAGCGCTTTCTACAAATACTACAAAGGCCGCTAATTATTTGAACGCAATACGTCAAAGAAATCCTTCTGCAGTATTGGCCACTCCAGTTACGGTTACGCTCGATATGATTTTAGATGAAAAAAGTAAAGAGTTGTATGGTGAAGGTCAGCGGTTCTTTGATTTAATACGGACCAATAAATCAATTACATATAATGATGAATTTGGTGGTTTAACAATTAGCACCCGGCCAAAAACGATTGATAGAACATTTAATAAAACAATTCTTCCAATCCCGCAAACAGAAATAAATGCAAACCCTGGAATAAAAGCACAGCAGAATCCTGGTTATTAAATATTGAGCGATTTATTAAAAATCCCTGTCAGATATTTTCTGGCAGGGATTTTTTGTAGCTGTTCAGTGCTTTCTTGGTCATTCTGAATGCAACGGGTGAATCAGTCTCGCAATAACGATAGATGGGTAACACACTAATGACCAATAAACAAATGACTAATGAACCAATGACCAATGAACTACGATTTATGCAAAAAACATATAACTGAGTGCAATGGCTGTACAAACGCCAACCAAATCAGCCAATAACATTGAGCCAATGGCATAACGTGTATTCTTTATGCCAACAGATCCAAAGTAAACCGCTACTACATAAAAAGTAGTATCAGAAGCCCCCTGGAAAACACCCGATAATTTACTGGCAAATGAATCAGGTCCGCTTGAAATCATGGTACTTACCATCATTCCACGGGCAGCGCCACCACTTAAAGGCCTGATTAAAGCTGTTGGTAGCGCATCAACAAATTTGGTGTCGGCTCCAAAAAATACAAACACGTTTTTAATGCCGCTCATCACCACATCAAAAGTCCCGCTGGTTCTCAGCATACTTACCGCAACTAAAATCCCAACTAAATAAGGAACGATTTTCAGTGCCGTTTCAAATCCACCTTTGGCACCATCAATAAACGCATCAAAAACATCTATTTTTTTATATAAGGCACCCAATACAATCAATAAAAAGATTAATAAAATTATTCCACCACTTAATAAGCCTGAAAATGATTTTATGCTTTCTGCATTTAACTTACTTACATACCAAACCAGTAAACCAACCACTGCCGAGATACTTAATACCCAGGTAATGATAACCGGCTGAAGCAAGTTTATTTTTTGTTTAAAGGATACAATAAGCATGGCTGCCATGGTACCGACAAAAGTGACGATTAAACAAGGAATGAAAATATCAGTTGGGTCTTGCGCATTTTGAGTAGACCTAATGGCGATTACACTAACTGGAATTAAACATAGGCCTGCAGCGTGTAAACATAAAAACATAATCTGCGAATTGCTGGCAACATCTTTATTCGGATTGAGCTCTTGCAAACTTTCCATGGCCTTGATGCCAAATGGCGTGGCTGCATTATCTAAACCTAATAAATTGGCTGAGAAATTCATGATCATATGTCCCATAGAGGGGTGCCCTTTTGGGATCTCCGGAAAGAGTTTCGAAAAGAATGGACCAATAATTCTAGATAATAAACGGATACCACCTGCTTTTTCAGCAATGCTCATTAAGCCCATAAATAAGGCCAGTGTTCCGATTAATTTAATACAAAGGTCAACTGCGATCCAGCAAGTTTCGATAATACCATCTAATTTTAAGGGATTCAACGGATCGGATGATTTACCAATTACCATCCAGTTAAAAATATCGCTATGTCCGAAAAAGAAACATTTAATACTTGCTACTACAATAGCCACGATAATAAATGCTGACCAGATTCTGCTTAATGCCATTAGGGTTGTTTAGTTTTTTGATGTGAAAATAGCTTTTTTAAGCCGAATTTCATAGTAGCCTGTATTTGATTTGTATTTGTTTGTAACGACCAATTTTACCTCTTTTACCTAACGCGATCGTCCTGCTGCCCCGAAGGTTCGGTACAGGGTGACGACTATAAATTAAAGCCATCTATAGGAAATCTTTTAACCGTATATTACTTGAGCATCTAACCCATCAACCAAAAAGTCCATGACCAATAGATATGCTATCAATCATGGACTTTTTTAACTATGGACTCCGGACTTCCGACTCCGGACTTCCGACTCCGGACTAACTAAGGTTTATCATCTGTTAATTCAAAGCCCCAGGTTTTTCCTTTTTCAGTAGCAGGAATTCCACTGGTCATCCAGGCCGGAGCCTTTGCACCTTTTAAATAATAGTCGAAAAATTGTTGTTCACGGATTTGAATATCCTTACGGTTCTGGCGTTGGACCAAATTGTGTGCTTCACCATTGTAGTTAAGCATCCAGACTGGTTTACCTAAACGGCGCAAGCCGGTAAACATCTCAATTCCTTGATACCATGGCACAGCACCGTCTGCATCGTTCGCCATTACCACAACTGGTGTATTTACTTTCGGGAACATAAATAATGGTGAGTTCTCGATATATAACTCAGGTTTTTCCCAAAGGGTTGCACCGATACGGCTTTGTGTTTTCTCGTATTGGAACTGACGGTTCATACCTGTTTCCCAGCGGATGCCACCATAAGCAGAAGTCATATTGGCTACAGGTGCACCAGCCCAGGCTGCAGCATACATGTTATTCTGTGTAATAAGGTAAGCTACCTGATAACCGCCCCAGCTTTGTCCCTGAATACCAATTTTACTGCCATCAACCCAGCTATTTTTTTTCAGACTTTCTACACCTGAATTGATAAATTCAACTGCCGATTTACCTGGATGACCAGTTTCGTAACTAATATCAGGTGCAAAAACCAGGTATCCGTTACTCACGAAATAAGAAATATTTAAACGTGATGGCGTAGGAGCCGGCGCCTGATAGGTATATAAACCATCCGTTAATTTTTCGTAGAAATAAGCAATCATCGGGTATTTCTTATTTGGATCGAAGTTTTCAGGTTTGTAAAGGATGCCTTCGGCCTTATAGCCTTTTGGTGTGGTCCATTTCACCAGCTCAGCCGTACCCCAGTTATAGTTTTTTTGTTGAGGATTGGTATTGCTTAATTTGGTTTCAGTTTTGAAATCTGTAGTGATGTAAACATTTGGCGATTCTACATAGTTGGCTTTATCGTAAATGTAAACATCGGCATCTTTAGCTTTTACCAGGTTTGAATATTTAAACTTAGCCATTACCACCAATTCTGGTGCTTTAGCCGAACCAACGTTGGTGCGGTAAAAACCATTTTCTTTAGTGAGGTTGTTAAAGCCATCTAACCAAACCGTTTCGTTCGCTTTTACAAATTTGCTATCTGCATTGCGTTCAAATCTGTTGTCTTGTTGTACTCTTTCGTAACGGAAAGTAATGTTATTCGCTCTTCCAAAACCAGCAGTAATATTTTTTGGTGCCAATTTTCCGTCTGGTGAGAATGACCAGATATCATATTTATCGTTAATTAAAACGGCTTTATCACCTTCAGTCCAGGTAGCTAAGCCATAAGCAGAAGGTAAGTCTGGTACATCATTCTCTTCATCAACAAATTTTTCACTTAAACCTGCAGTTAAAACGGTAACCTTTGCTGTAGTTACATTGTAGGTATTCCAACTGCCCGATTTTCGATCGAAGTATAAAACATAATTTCCTGCCGGTGATGCCAATGCATAACCATTAAGGTTCTCGATGATTTTCTTTTTCTGGCCATTTTTCGTGTCAACCAAATAGTAATCTTTTGAAGTTGAACCGCTCCATTGCGATTCTATCCTGCGACCGTAATCTGTAGAAGCTAAAACCTGCCCGGCATCACCTTCCGCTATGATATTTGCATCAGGTAATTTTAAATCGGTAAGCGGAATTACTTTTGGGTCACTGCTGTACACATCAATCACAGATAAATAACTTTTTTTGCTGTCTCTTTCTGCGTTTTTAAGCTGCATAGGCTGCAAATAATCGTCTTTGTAATTCCAGACATCAACTTTCGCCACTTCGAAATCTACGATAGTCGTATCCTTTGGTTTTTTGATAGGAGAGATGCCAAAAAACAATTTCTTGCCATCTTTACTAAAAGTGATTTTACCATCGCCATTAACCGACCATTTTGCGGGTAGGCCAGGCATATCAAAATCAACCAATATCTGTGCAGTATCGAGCGTTAAAGAGTTGTAATAAATATTGTAATCTTTTATTTCCTGTTTCTCCGGACTTTGCTCGCCTACAAAAGCTACATGTTCGCTTTCCTCATCAAAGGTGAAATTTTTGAAACTTCCTTTGCCCTTAATCAGGGTTTTAAGTGTACCTTTTTCTGTATTTAACAGAAATACACCTTGTGGAGCAGTTTTGTCCTTTTTAGAGCCACTGCAGGCAAAAACCAATTGTTTGCCATCTTTACTGAAGTAATAGTCGGTAACGAATTTATAGGTTTTATCTGTACCTGTTAAAAGGTTTTTTACCACTAAATCGGTTCCTTCTTCAGTTTTACCTTTAGCCGCAGGCTCATCATCAGCAAAATCTGATTCACCATCTTTTTTCTCAGCTGGTTTTACTGTTTTTTTTGCTGTATCTGGTTTTTCAGTTAAGTAAGCCATCACACCCGCACCTTCTTCAGGAAATTTGAAAGATTTTACCCTGGCCACTTTAGTAACGGCATTGGTAGTAAGGTTAGCAATACCCAACGAATCTTTTGGTAATTCATCAGCTTTTTTCTTTTTTATTTTAGCCTGACGTAAATCTTTATTTAAAGGGCGGATGTTAAAAGCCGCGAATTTGGAATCGTTACTAAACTGCGAGTTCATTCCTCTTGGGATGTTCATCTTCGCATTGGTTTTAATATTGGTCAGGTACAGCTGTGCATCTCCTTCTTGATGTAAGATGCTGTACATCGCCCATTGACCATTATTTGATAATTGCTTTGTTCCTACTGATTCCCATGTATCGTATACCGAATGATCTAGGGGTTTCTTTTGTGCGTAGGCAAAGCTGACAACGAAAAACAGAATAATAGTTAGTCTCTTTTGCATTTTTAAAAGTTAAGTAATTTGTTGGTTGAGATTTAATCTTCTAAAATTGGAATTTTTTAGCTTATTAAGAAACTTGTATGTCAAATATTACAATTAAAAGCCATAAAGGCTGAAGGTTGGAAGGTCCGAAGATATATTGTGTAAAACTCCTTGCTAAACGCTCTCCGCTAAACGCTTCACGCCAAACGCTCTCCGCTAAACGCCTAACGCTTCACGCCATCCGCTCCGCCCAAAACAAAAATCCCCGATCACTTTGAAGTAATCAGGGATTCCGTATAATTTAAAAGTAAGATTACTTTTTAGCTTGTTGTTGCTGACGCATATAGTCATCCAAACGTTGCTGGAATTTAGACTTTTTCTTTTTCTCATCAGCTGGTCTGGCTTTGTTTTGCTGAATCAAAGCATGGATTTTATCATCGTCAACCATTTTACGAATTAAGAACTGCTGTCCGAAAGTCATTAAGTTGGCTAAGAAATAATAATAGTTTAATCCGGCAGGGTAGCTATTTAACACACCTAAGAAAATAACCGGCATGATGTAACCGATGTACTTCATTTGACCAGTTGCTCCAGAAACCTGATTGTTGAAATAAGTCATAATCAATGTAGAGATGGTCATCAATACACACATTAAACTTAAGTGATCGCCAATGAAAGGGATTTTTACGCCGAATTTGATAAACTCATCATAAGTTGATAAATCTTTCATCCACAAGAAACTCTCGCCACGTAGCTCAAACAAGTTAGGGAAGAAGAAGAAGAAGGCCATTACCAAAGGCAATTGTAATACCATAGGCAAACATCCGCCCAGCGGATTTACACCGGCTTTCTTATAGAGTTTTAAATATTCCTGTTGAACCAGTGTTGGATTATCTTCGCCTACCTTAGCTTTAATTTCGTCCATTTCCGGCTTTAAAACTCTCATTTTAGCCATTGAAAGATAAGACTTATAAGTAAGTGGCGATAAAGCAACTTTTAGTAAAATGGTTAATACCAAAATGATTAATCCATAGTTCCAGCCAAAGCTGTTTAAAAAGTTAAATACAGGTAGTACGATGAAACGGTTAATGTATTTCAATGGCCAGTAGCCCATATCAACCTGTTGCTCTAAATCATAACCTTGTGCTTTTAGTGCCGAGAATTTGTTGGTTCCGAAATAGAATTCCATTTCATAAACCTGGTTAGCCGTATGTGCATATGGCAATTGCATATTGGCATCATAAAACTTCACCAAACCTGGAGCCGTTGGAATTTTAACTTCTAAACTTCCTTTTTCGAAAGCCTGTTTAGAGATTAAAGAAGCGGAGAAAAAGTGTTGTTTGAAAGAGAACCACTGGATTTTACCTTTCGATAAATCTTCTTTCTCATCTTTCGAAACACTTAGGTGGTCTACATCGCCATCTAAATATTTGTAGTATGGTGCAGAGTAACGGTGCTCACTTTCGATCGATTTTTCTTGCTGTAATAAAGTAGTCTGCCAGTTTAAACCAATGTTATTACCTGCAATTACTTGTTGTAAGCCAACTAAATTGATGTTGAAAGCAACTTTATTACTTAACGCCTTTAAATCGTATACATATTCTACATATGCGTTAGCGCCATAATTGGCACGCATGGTAACTGTATTTCCGGTTTTTGTAGGAGTAAAGTATAAATCGTTGGTATTAATTACTTTACCAGCAGCATTAAGATTTAAACCAAACTTGTTCTGATTTCCATCAAATAAAATCAATGGTTTACCGGTAAAGGTTTTCTGGCCTTTAATTTCAACCGAAGTAATTTTACCGCCTTTATTGCTTAAAGTGATTAATAAATTCTCGTTTTCTAACACGGTATTGGCTTCTGTACCGGTTATTGCGGTACCAAAAGGACCTTTTAACGCTAAAGAATCTACAGCCGGGTTAGCAATTGCAGCTGTTTTAGTGGTATCTTTTTGTACTGGTGTAATACCAGATTTTTTTGCCAATTCGATACTGTCTCTTTCTTTGGCTTGTTTCATTTCAGCCGTGCTCGGCCTCAAAAAATAGAATGATCCTGCCAAAATGATCATAATCAGGAACAGTCCTGTAAAGGTATTTCTATCCATTATTTACGTATATACTGCTTTTAATTCGTTTTCTTTTTTGCAAACTCCATCGCAGCGGCGACAAATTTAACAAAAAGTGGGTGAGGATTAGCAACTGTTGATTTTAATTCCGGGTGAAACTGTCCGCCAACGAAAAATGGATGATTTTTAAGCTCCACAATTTCAACTAAATTGGTTTGTGGATTCATACCTGATGCAATCATTCCTGCATCTTCGTATTGTTTTAAATAATCATTATTAAATTCGTAACGGTGACGGTGACGCTCATTAATGTGCGATTTACCGTAAATAGAAAAAGCTTTTGTTCCTTTTTTAATATCGCAAGGGTAAGAGCCTAAACGCATTGTTCCACCTTTGTTTGTTATTTTTTTCTGCTCTTCCATCATGTTAATTACCGGATTTGCAGCATTTTCTTCAATTTCTGTCGTATGTGCATCTTTCAAACCTAAAACGTTACGGCCAAATTCGATCACAGCACATTGCATACCCAGGCAGATGCCGAAGAAAGGAACATTGTTCTCACGAACATATTTTATGGCATCAATTTTACCCTCAATACCGCGGCTACCAAAACCTGGTGCCACTAAAACACCTTGTAAGTGACCTAATTTGTCTTTTACATTATCAGGGAAAATTCCTTCGGAATGGATATATTCTACTTTAACCTTACATTCATTTTTCGAACCTGCGTGTACAAAAGATTCGATAATTGATTTATAAGCATCAGGTAATTCTACATACTTACCAATCAAACCAATTCTAACCTCTGCGGTAGGATTTTTTAAACGGCCTAAGAAATCTTTCCAGCTTTCCATATCCGGATCGCTTTTGGTCGGTAATTTTAATTTCGATAAAACAGTTTTATCCAATTGTTCTTTTAACATCAACAATGGCACATCATAAATAGTAGATGCATCCATCGATTCGACTACCGCATTGATGTTAACGTTACAAAATAAAGCAATTTTTTTTCTGATCTCAGGACTAATGTGGTGCTCGGTTCTGCAAACCAGTATATCCGGCTGTATTCCGTATTCCAGTAAAGCTTTAACAGAGTGTTGCGTTGGTTTCGTTTTTAACTCGCCGGCAGCAGCTAAATAAGGTACCAGGGTTAAGTGGATTACAATGGCATTGGTACTGCCTTCTTCCCATTTAAACTGACGAACAGCCTCAATGAATGGTAGAGATTCAATATCACCAACAGTTCCGCCAAGTTCAGTAATCACAATATCGTATTCACCGCTATCGCCTAAAATACGCATGTTGCGTTTAATTTCGTCGGTAATGTGAGGTACAACCTGAACTGTTTTGCCCAGGTACTCACCTTTACGTTCTTTGTTAATTACGTTCTGGTAAATACGGCCGGTAGTGATGTTGTTTGCCTGCGATGTTGGAACGTTAAGGAAACGCTCATAATGACCAAGATCCAGGTCGGTTTCAGCACCATCTTCGGTTACAAAGCATTCGCCATGTTCGTATGGATTTAAAGTTCCCGGATCGATATTGATGTACGGATCGAATTTTTGAATGGTTACACGGTAGCCACGTGCCTGTAAAAGTTTAGCTAAAGATGCGGAAATGATGCCCTTACCTAAAGAGGAAGTAACACCGCCCGTAACAAAAATATACTTTGTCATGATTGATAATTTGTGGAATTAACCAGGTGTTTTGAGCCTGTTTAATTGTTTTTGTACGGGATACAAAGGTACAAAAAATTATCGCTCGATTAGATACTTGCCAGATTATTTTTTCATCATATTATATCTCTGATAGTGACTGTTTTAGCTTAGGCGCCAACTTAAAGTATCAGCTTGTAAAGTTCTTTTTTTATATCTTCTATCTTTCTGGGGTTCTTTTTATCATCATAACGGGTATAGAGGTCGATCATTTTTTTGAAATCTTTTTCAGTATCCGTCCTTTTTCCTTTTGAAGGTGGAACAATGTTTAAGATGGGAACGTTTTTGGCCTCAACCTTGGTGGCAAACCATGTGGTGTTGTATCGTGGAATGGCCAGCCCCAATATCATTCCAGGCAAACCCGTAAATCCTTCTGGACCGCCTTTTAATAAAATTTCTTCACTATAGAAAGCCACTACGGTAACAGAATCGTTTATTACTGCGGTCGCTTTACGGCATTCGTAACCGGCAATCTGGCGAACATCGTGCATGATTTTCCAGTTGAGATGGGGGATAGTGTCTTTTAAAATAAAATCTTCGCCATTTATTGGTTTTCTGATTACCCTTGCCTTTTTACTAAAGTCGGTGTACATTTCATTTGTATTTTCACCGGCAATAAAGAAGAAATTATTATCGTTTAAGGTTTCTTTTGGTTTAAGCTTATAAATAGAGCAGCTATCGTTAAAACTGTAATCCCAATTGGAAATTCTGTACTTGCTCATTTTATCCCTGGCATCGTCTGAGATCCAGGTGTTCGAAGCCAGTTGCTGTTTTTGGTTGATTTTTTTCTCGAAAGTTATTTTAGCACTCTTGATGAAAACGGTTTGTGCTTTAATTATCGTCACTGCAAAAAACAGCATCATTGTTAATCCTAAGTGTTTCATCTTCTGTTATTTTTTGTCTTGTTTAATGAAATTTCCGGTTAAATTATAGGTAACGCCAATCAGTACGTACCTCGGAATAAAGCTGTTGGTATATTCGCTGATGCTATTGCCTCCAACATAACGGTTATAGCCAATTTTCTCAGCCAGAATATCAGAAATGGATACTTTTACTTCTAATTCTTGTGATTTAAGCATTTTCTTAGATAAATAAGCGTTCCATAACGCAATATTTACGGGTGTGCTGAATGAGGAATTGGCAGGTTGATAAGATAATGATATGCTGGTGTTAAACTCGGTATTATAGGGGAGCTGGATGTTCCCTGAAATATCATGATTGTGGATAAAGCTTTTTCCATTATTTATCGAACCGATGGATGACCGGCTGTTCGAAAACGTAAAGGAAGGATTGTACTGCAGCTGAACTTTATTGTCATAATAACTAAAGCGTGGACGGAAACTCAGGCTGTTGTTTACATTTTCATTCAGTTTGTTGTTTAAAATGGAAACGGATGTCGAATGGTTAAAACTGGCATTAAAGCCGGTATTAAAATGAATTTTACTAAAACTTTTATTAAAGCTTGCACCTCCGTAAAAATTATTATTCCCATCTAAATTGATATAACTGCTGATGGTTTTGTTTACCTCATCAACTGTTCTCGTACTCACAACAGCATTTTTGGTAAAGCTATAGCCGCCGTATACGTAGGCGTACATCTGCGATTTTTGCTGGTAAATATTAAAATTAAAGCCAAAATTATTGTTGAACGATGGTTTTAAATCTGGATTACCTCTTATTTCATAAAGTGGATTGTTGATTTGTCTGATGGGTTGTAATTGATCCAGACTAGGCTGTCGGGTATTTCCGTTGTAGCTTAATGATACACTGGTACTTTTGCCTAGTTTATAGTTGAAGTTACTCTGTGGGGCCCAGTTTAAATAGTTCCGGTTAAATTTGTTGTTCCGGTCTAAATCATTCAGCTCAAATGTGGTTTCGGTAGCCTCTGCACCACCAGATAAGGTGAACTTCTTCGATCTGTATTGCAATACCACTTTACCAATGTTCGAAAAATTATTGAAATCGAAATTGTTGCTCAGCGAATCGATACGTTTATTATTTAATGATTTATCGAACACCAGTTTATGGCTATTTGATGCCACAGTTTTAAAGCTATAGGCTGTTTGTAACGAAAATTGTTTGCCCAAAGGTTCTGTATACGATATTCTGGTACCTAGAGAGCTTTCGGTGCCCGAATTATCGTTCAGGAAATTCTGGTTAACCGTTCTGTTAATTGTTCCACTGCCATCGGTATAATTGGTTACACTTAAACTGGTACCCAGGCTGGTGCTGCTTTTGGTTTCAGGTTGTATATCAATGGAAAGTGTTCTTCCTTTTTTTACAAACTTTTTCGAGTAATTGATATTTCCGTTAAACAAATCATTGTCGCCATTGCTGTCGTTAAACTGATCACTGTTGTTAACAAATATCCCGGCGTCATTTTTGGTTTCGTTGGTGCTTATATACTGGCTGCTGTTTTTTCGTTTACTGCCTGCAAACGATATTTTTAAGGTAGAAAGTGAATCTATTTTAACATCAACGCTACCTTTTAAACTTTGCCCGGTGTTTCTGGTTTCGCTGTTTGATCTGCCTTCGCTAAAGAAATTCGTTCCATTAGGCAATAACGACTGGTTTTTATAGGTGGTTCTGTCCAATATATTTCTTTCACTGACTTTATAATTCAGTTTTAGGCCAATTTTGTTTTCATTCCATTTGTCGGAAAAATGCGCACCATATCCGGTTACATCAGGCAGGCCACTGGATGGCGAAAAATCATCCTCATCACGGCTGCCGCCATAGCTGATCATCACCGTACTGCCGTCATCACCCACTTCAATTACATCATAATCATTGCCTTTTAACTTACTCATGGCGGCGCTTGCTTTCGAATCCTGATTGGTATTGGAATTGGATCCAAATACAGCAGCTTTTAATTTGTTTTTATAAATGCCCGCCATACCACCGATGTTTTTATAGTGCTTGAGGTCGCTATTGGCATCCAGGGTACTGAGATACCCGTTTTTAGCGTTTTCCTTGAGCTTGATGTTCATGACTTTCTCTTTGGCATCGCCTTCTTTTATGCCTGATAATTCTTCCTCTTTGGTTTTTTTATCGTAAACCTGCACTTCGCTAACCGCATTGGCTTTCAGGTATTTTTGTGCCAGAAGCGGATCGTCGCCAAAAAATTCCTCGCCATCAACCAAAAGCGTGTTTACATCTTTTCCGCCAGCTTTTATGGCGCCATCTTTATCTACCTCAATTCCCGGTAAGCGCCTTAATAAATCCTGT
The DNA here is from genome assembly GCA_002151545.1 of Sphingobacteriaceae bacterium GW460-11-11-14-LB5. Lineage (NCBI taxonomy): Bacteria > Pseudomonadati > Bacteroidota > Sphingobacteriia > Sphingobacteriales > Sphingobacteriaceae > Sphingobacteriaceae bacterium GW460-11-11-14-LB5. Next base: position 1,879,837 of record CP021237.1, read on the forward strand.
AGATTGGCATGTGGTTTTACTGCAAAACTATCTGCCTGATAAGTTATGGTATCGCCTTTCATGCTAATGGCCTGTTTTTGAGCCTTAATTACCACTTCATTTAAGAGCGTGGCTTTGCTATCCATCGCAATATTACCCAGGTTGAATTTGGATGAATCAGACAACTGGATGTCTCTGATATAATCGGCCATTTTAGGGAAGGTAACCACCAGGGTATAATTTCCTTTTTTTAAATTCGAAAACTCGAATGCACCGTTGGCCTTAGTGCGTGCATCTTTAATTAAAATAGAATCTTTGCTTGATATCAGCAGGATAGCACTATTTTGTAATTTTGTTTTTTCAACAGTATCAACTACAACACCTTTGATGCTTGCGTTTTGTGCCAGTGCGGGTAAAAATAGTAATGAAAAAATAAGAGCCGAGAAGAGTTGCTTGAGCATGGAGGATCTGGAGAAACGTTAAATAATTTATGTTTGGTTGAGTGCACTAAACTACAACTATTTATTTAGTTTAAAAATAAATATTAAAATATTTTTTTATAAAGAAAAGGAGGAGGGATAGCTTAACACAGAGAATGATGACATTTTATTTTTCTGCTGCCAAGATCAATTTTTTGATGAGTACAATTTGTCCAAAATGGTAATAGCTATGCTCAATTACGCCTTCTATATTGCGCAGATAGGTGCCATACTTTTCATTTACAAATATTTCATCTAATTTTTCATCAGGAATTTGTGCTACTTCATCAGCGAAAGCTGCCGAATTTGCCAAAAACGCTTCCACCAGTTTTTTCCAATCCGCTTCTGATTGTATTGGCGGAAGGTCGAAACTATATTGATCTTTAATTTCGAGCAAGCCGCCTTTAAATACATTTAAAATGCCAAGCAGGTAATAATTAATGTGGTAGGTTAAAGCCGCAATGGTATTTAAATCTGCTATCTGATGTGTAGCCTGTTGCCAGGTAATACTTAATAACTGGTCTTTGTAGTTGGTATTGGCAATCCAATATCCGTTTAATAAAACTTCTCTCAGGCGGTTTGCAATAAACTCAGATCTTTTCATTGGTCTCATTTCTTAGTTGAAACTATGGACTTTTAGTGCAAGACTTACTTTTCTACAAATTTTTATTTTTTGCCACAGATTAGATACAATCTGCGAATCTGTGGCTTTTTTTAACAACGAATTGGATTCTAATTTGCTGACATTGATTTATAGCTATTAACAACAGTTATAGTAAATTTTTACTTTCTGCTCTTTTTCGCTCCAGGCAATATAAATGTTATTCTCTTTTCCTAAACGATATTTGAAACCGTTTAATCCCGATTTCTTTAATTCTTCGTAAAGGGCTTTGTCGGGCGTGTAATTGTCGGCCTTATCTTCCGGCATTACAGCAGGTTCGAGAAAATTATCATCACTGAAAAAATCATCGGCAATGGTTTTTAAGAATATAACCTGGTCTTTTTCTTTGGAGAGGTCAACATTTGGATCAGTACTGCCCAATAATTCAGTTCCTTTGATTTTGGTATTGTAAATTTCTTTTCCATCGGCATTTTTAATCGTAAAGTTCAAAACCATTTCTTCAGGTTTTCTGCCGGTAAGTTCGATTTTAAAAGTATCCAAACGTTTTAAATCGGAAAATGACTTAGCGAGGCTTTGGTTAACGTTTTTAAATTCAATGGCATTGGTTTCCTTTTTGTTGTCCGAATTACAGGCAAAAAAAACGATAGTAAGCAGGAGCAGTGTGATGGATTTTCTTTTCATATTGGTAAATCGATCTAAAATAGTAAAAATTTAAATTGAATGATTTACAGATAAAAAATTTGTGATCAATAATTAAGTTTTTATATTTGCGTAACTGATTACGTAATTAATTGTTGTTATGAATTTTTTTGAACAGGTAGGTAAGGTCGCTATAGGAAGCAGGTTAAGGATGTTAACCGATAAAGTGACAGAAGATGGTGCACAGATATATCAATTGTATGATATCGATATGCAGCCCAAGTGGTTTCCGGTATTTTATGCTTTAACCAAAGACAAGGAAAAAACCATAACCGAACTCGCTAAAGAAATCGGTCATTCGCACCCGTCAGTAAGTAAAATTATCAGTGAAATGCTGAAAAAAGGTTATGTTAAAGAAAGCAAAGACAAAGCCGATGGACGTAGAAATGTGGTGAGCCTTTCAGAAATGGGGATGGAGATTTCGGCAAAAATAGAAGATCAATTGATTGATGTAAATGCTGCCGTTGAAGAAATTTCCGCTCAATCGCAAAATAACCTTTGGGAAGCCATAGGCGAGTGGGAGTTTTTATTGGAACAAAAAACTTTACTAAGAAGGGTAATGGAAAAGAAAAAAGAGCGTGATAGCTTAAAAGTCGAAATTGTAGATTACCAACCCAAATACCAGGACATATTCAGGTCGCTCAATGTGGAATGGATTTCACAGTATTTTACCATGGAAGATTCTGATTATAAAGCGCTGGACAATCCGCAGGGTTATATTTTAGATAAAGGAGGTTTTATACTCATTGCACTTTACGAAGGCGAGCCCTTAGGCGTTTGTGCATTAATTAAAATGAATGACGGCGAATACGATTTTGAACTGGCCAAGATGGCTGTATCGCCAAAAGCACAGGGTAAAAATGTTGGCTTTTTATTGGCAAATGCCATTGTAGAAAAAGCCAGATCGTTAGGCGCCTCAAAAATTTATTTAGAAAGCAATACCATTTTAAAACCGGCGATAAATCTCTATCACAAGTTAGGTTTTCAAAAAGTGGCAGGTAAACCAACGCCGTATACGCGTTGCAATATCCAGATGGAGCTGGTGATTAGGTAAATGAATGGTTAGCGCGGGGCGTTTAGGGTTTAGGGAGTAGTAATAACCGCTAAGCCCTAAACTTATAACCAATTATTCCAGTTTCAACGCCTTAAGCAATTTATTTAGTTTCAATAAATCCTCTGGCGTGTCTATTGCAACTGTTTCTAAATCAGTTACTTTAGTCTGAATGTAAAATCCGTTTTCAATCCAGCGAAGCTGCTCTAAACTTTCGGCAATTTCTAAAGAGGATGGAGGCAATTTGGTGATGGCTTTCAACGATTCTGTCCGGTAACCATAAATACCAATATGTTTATAAAACTGATGTTTTTCTGCCCATACACCTGGTTCACCATTTCTGATAAAAGGAATTGGACTCCGGCTAAAATACATGGCACGACCGTTTACATCGATCACCACTTTAGGGCTATTGGGATTGTATACACTTTCCTGGCTTTGGATTGATTTGATTAACGTTGCCAGTTGTACTTTTTCTTCGGTAAAGCAGCTTGCCAATAATTCAATCTGGGCAGGTTCGATAAATGGTTCATCGCCTTGTATGTTGATCACAATATCGTAGCCGGGTAAAGTTTCAATCACTTCAGCGCATCTGTCGGTTCCGCTTTGGTGATCAGATGAGGTGAAGATAAATTCTCCACCAAACCGTTTTACTTCATCGGCAATCCGTTCATCATCGGTGGCAATGACTACTTTCGATAAGCTTTTGGCTTTCGATGCCTGTTCGTAAACCCTTTGGATCATGCTTTTTCCAGCAATATCTACTAACGGCTTTCCCGGAAAACGGGTAGAGGCATATCGTGCAGGAATAATTCCGATAATTTTTGGATTTCCTAACGTGGAGCTTAAATTTCTATCACTCATATATTATTTCGATAGAATTGATAAAAAACAAATATGAAGATCAATGCGATGATAATATAAGATATCGGATGTGCAAAATTGAATGTCCAACCAAGCAATTTTACACGTTTCGGAACAATTAATCTCGAATCTTTTTTATTGAAATAAAAAGTACCCCATTTCCAGTTCTCCGGATTATCGTGTTCGAAATCTTTTTCCATATTTATCACATTAAATATTTAAACCATTTAGGGGCAGGAGTGTTAAAATAAACCGTTAATCTCCGCTTCTATAGATTGGATTACCGTACCTAAATCTTCAGGGTTGTTGGTGAAATCTAACTTATCTTTATCTAAAATCAATAATTTACCCAGGTTATAACCTTTAATCCAGGCTTCGTATTTTTCGTTCAGTTTAGACAGGTAATCGATACGGATGCCTGCTTCGTATTCACGGCCACGACGCTGGATATTATTCACCAATGTAGGTACCGACGCACGCAAGTAAACCAATAAATCTGGCGGTTTAATAAAAGATGTAATATTATCAAAAATAGCCCGGTAGTTATCATGGTCACGGGTGGTCATTAGAGCCATATCATGCAGGTTTTCGGCAAAAATATGTGCATCCTCGTAAATGGTCCTGTCCTGGATGACATTACGTTTATTAACCTCAATATCGGTAATTTGCTGAAAACGGCTATTCAGGAAATAAATCTGCAGGTTAAAGCTCCATCGTTTCATGTCGCTGTAAAAATCTTCCAGATAAGGGTTATTGTCCACAGCTTCGTATAAAGCTTCCCATCCATAATTCTTGGCCAATAAGCCTGTTAAGGTAGTTTTACCGGCACCTATATTTCCTACAATTGCTATGTGCATATTTTCTTGCGTTTTGCGGTGAGCGTTTTGCGTCAGGCGATTATAGCGCCAACCGCGATCCGCTTACCACAATATTAATTAAAAACTTTTAAACCCGATTAAACTGCGAACTTCTCTGATGGTTTTTTGTGCGCTTTCACGGGCCTTTAATGCGCCGTGTTTAGCAACTTGTCTTAGGTAAGCATCATCTTTGGCAATATCCAAAATACGCTCACGCATAGGTGCAGTCGTAATAATCATATCTTCTGCCAGTTGTTTTTTGAAATCACCATAGCGGATCTGCATTTTGCTGTACAAATCTTCAAAATGTGCAAGGGTATCAGCACTCGATACCACTTTCATTAAATCAAAAAGATTCTGGATCGGCTCAGGTTTAGGTTGGTTTTCTTCTGTTGGACCACCGTCGCTAACTGCTTTCATTACTTTTTTGCGGATGGTTTCAGGATCATCAGATAGATAAACGGCATTGGCTTCACCTTCTGATTTACCCATTTTTCCTTTACCATCTAAACCAGGTACTTTAACCAGTTTGTCAGAGTAGCTAAAAGCATAAGGTTCAGGGAAATATTCCGTATTGTATAACCTGTTGAAACGGTTTCCGAAAGTACGGGCCATCTCCAAATGTTGCTCCTGATCTTTTCCAACAGGTACTTTTGTAGCCTTATGGATTAAAATATCGGCCGCCATTAGTACCGGATAGGTTAATAAACCTGCATTTACGTTATCAGGGTTGGCACGCACCTTATCTTTAAAAGAAGTACTGCGCTCCAGTTCACCCATATACGCGTTCATATTTAGATATAGGTATAACTCCGCAATTTCGGGAACATCACTTTGTATGTAAATGGTGCTGTTTTCTGGATCAATTCCACTCGCCAGGTATTCAACCAAAACATGTTTAATGTTTCCATGTAAATCGGCTGGAGTAGGATGTGTAGTTAACGAGTGTAAATCGGCAATAAAAAAGTAGCAATTATAGTCGTTCTGCATTTGAACGAAGTTTTTAACCGCACCGTAATAATTACCCAAATGTAATTTTCCTGTTGAGCGAATGCCGCTCACCACTGTTTCTTTCATAATGGCACGAAATTAAAAATAAAATACAAGCAAATCATAAATCGCTTCATTTTTAATGGTAAGATTTTTTAGAACACTCGTCATCTCGACCGGAGTGCAACGTAGTGGAACGGAGAGTCTGTCGAAGGACTAGATTTTTCTACAACTTGAGCCGATCATCCTATGGTGTGTACACATCTTTCGATGTAGGTTTTTTATACATTTTGCTAACACCCTTTAATGAAGCACAGGTTTTACCGAAGAACACCGTCAACCCCAAGTGGCGGGAGAATCAAAAAAACAGGTGCAGAAAGAACAAGTTGCAATTACAAACCTTAAACGCAGTGGTTTTGTGTTCATAAGCGCTTATTCAAAGGTTTGACGAATTTTGAACACAAAACGAAGTGCCGTTGTTTTTTTGATGAGCCAGGGTAATGAAAAGCCACATTGCCGGATTGACAAAGCGCTTTGGGTACTTTGGCGCCACAAAGTACCATGCCCCCGCGGCAAAGAGCGGAAAACAACAAAATTTATCTCTTAACTATTGTTTAATAAGAAATCAAAATCTGTTAATAGCAGGAAAGATGCTGATCCCGAAGCTTCGGGACAGCACGACGATCTTATTAAAAAAATAGGCTAAAAATAAATACAAGCTAACAAAGGTGTTTCTACCCGATAACATTCATTAGTAAGCTCAACGTGAGAATGTGGATCGAATTTTTCCTAGCGATTGGAGTCACAACACCTGCAGGATAAACACATACTTGAAATATCAAACTATTTTATATTTTTGATTATCTATGATTTATTTTCTAAGACAAGTACACCGGGTATGGTTTCTATTCTGGATACTGTTTTTTTTCGCTCTGTTCTATCCTTTATACTACGTTACTTCACGTAATGAGAAATATTACAGCATCCTGAATTTTTTCAGAAAAGCCAATAGTTTTTTGTGCAGTCTGTTTTCAGGTGTTTTTTTTCGTTTCCAGTATGAAGAAAAGCTGAATCGTAAACAAACCTATATCTACTGCGCCAACCACACCTCTAACCTGGATATCATGATTTTCTGTATTATGGGGCATGGTAAATTTCACTTTATGGGAAAGGATGAACTGCTGAATAATCCGGTATTGGGCATTTTTTTTAAAACCATCGATATTTCAGTAAACCGCGACAGTAAGATTTCGGCTTTTAAAGCATTTAAAAAAGCTGGCGAGAACCTGGAAAAAGGAATGAGTCTGATTATCTTTCCGGAAGGTAAAATTGATGATCATTACCCTCCCAAGTTAGGCGAATTTAAAAATGGTCCCTTCCGTTTGGCCATTGATAAAAATATCCCGCTGGTACCCGTGAGTATTACCGATGTTTGGAAAATTAATTGGGACGACGGCGCAAAGTATGGAAGTAAGCCAGGAATTTGCGATATTTACGTCCACAAACCCATAAATACATCAACTTTGGCCGATGTTGATGCTGATGTATTGAAAGAAAAGGTTTATACATTGATTGATAATAAGTTAGTATAGATATGAATTTAGACGCAAAAACCATCCATAAAATAGCCGATCTGGCCAGAATTCATATTGATGATAAACAGGTGGATACACTCATTCCTGAAATGAACAAAATTTTGTCATTCATGGAAAAATTAAATGAATTGGATACTTCAAATGTAAAACCGCTGGTTTATATGAACGAATCGGTAAATGTTTGGAGAGAAGATATAGTGAAACAGGAAATAGCTACGGCTGATGGCTTGAAAAACGCAGCAAAGCATAGCGACCAGTTTTTCATGGTGCCAAAAATTATTGAAAAATAATAGATCTATCGTCATGCTGAACTGAATCTGATAGTTATCGGATCAGCATCATGAGTTTTATTAATTTTTAACCGTCTTGTAACATCTTACCTGCTACGCTTGTCTAAAAAAGAAAAAACATGGAGAAACCACTCATCACGATAAAAGAAATTGGCCGTAAATATGTTATTGGATCTGAAGTGATTCACGCTTTAAAATCAGTTTCTTTAGATATTAATAAAGGCGAATTTGTAGCATTGATGGGGCCATCTGGTTCTGGTAAATCAACCCTGATGAATATTTTAGGGTGTTTGGATACACCTTCAAGCGGAACCTATGTTTTAAATGGAACCAATGTGAGTCACATGAGTGATGATGCCCTGGCAGAAGTGCGTAATCAGGAAATCGGTTTTGTTTTTCAAACCTTTAACTTATTGCCACGCTCAACATCTTTAGATAATGTAGCCTTACCTTTAATTTATGCCGGAACAAGCAAAAAGGACAGGGATGCAAGAGCCGCTAGAGCATTAGAAAATGTAGGCTTAGGTAATCGCATGGATCATAAGCCAAATGAATTATCGGGCGGTCAGCGTCAGCGTGTGGCTGTGGCCAGGGCTTTGATCAATAACCCTTCTATTATTTTAGCAGATGAGCCAACCGGTAACTTAGATACCAAAACATCAATTGAAATAATGGGTTTACTGGAAGAAATCCACAGCAAAGGCAATACCATCATTTTAGTAACACACGAAGAAGATATTGCACAGCACGCCCACCGCATTGTACGTATGCGTGATGGTTTGATTGAAAACGATTATTTAAATACCGACATCAAAAATGTATCTCCACGTTTGCAGGCTTTGAAAGATAATGGCAGCGATTGGGAGAAAATCAATTGAGGTTGATGGCATAAGGTGTAGGGCCTAAGGCTTTGAAAACCCTAAACCTTAAACCTTTCACCTTAAACCATTCCAGCATGAAAATCTACACGAAAACAGGCGATAAGGGGCAAACATCACTCATTGGTGGTACCCGTGTGCCTAAATATCATTTGCGTATCGAAACCTATGGAACTGTTGACGAATTAAATTCGTACATCGGCTTAATCATGTGTCAGGATATTGAAACGCAGGACCAGAAACTACTAAAGGAAATTCAGGACAGGTTATTTACCATTGGCTCATCGCTTGCAGCCGATCCTGAAACGTCCAGAATGAAAATCCCTGATCTGCACGATGCCGACATTACTTTGCTGGAAAATGAGATGGACCTGATGAACGAAAAGTTACCCGCTTTAAAACATTTTGTTTTGCCAGGTGGAAACACTGTAGTTTCTTACTGCCACATTGCGCGATGTGTTTGCAGAAGGGCTGAACGGCTGACCGTGGCACTTGCAGAAAATAGCTTTGTAGATGAGCGTGTAACCATTTATTTGAATCGTTTAAGCGATTATTTATTCGTTTTGGCACGAAAACTGACCGTGTATTTTAAGGCGGAAGAAAACATTTGGATTCCGCGGGTTTAATAGTGGAAAAATAAGTTTGTTTTGCTCAAAAATTTTAATATACTTTGCGCAATAATAAGAACAAGAATTTAATTGAATTGACGATATGTATTGGACATTAGAATTAGCATCGCACTTGGAAGACGCACCATGGCCTGCAACTAAAGACGAATTAATTGATTATGGTATCCGCTCTGGTGCCCCGGTAGAAGTAATTGAAAACTTACAGGCATTAGAAGATGATGGCGAACCTTATGAAACCATTGAGGAAATTTGGCCTGATTATCCAACTAAAGAAGATTTCTTCTTTAATGAGGATGAATACTAAACATCAGAAACTACAAAAAAAACCTTCCAGCTAAACTGGGAGGTTTTTTTATGCCTTCATCTCTTCATTTTTATTTCCTATATGTGAGCGCACCAATAAAATAATTACATTTTTTAAACAAAACCGAAAAGCTGAGTGTTAATACTCCAAATAATAACATTACTAAAAAATTAACACTATGGGAAATTTATTGTATTTAGTCGCAGTAGTATTGGTAATACTATGGGTGATCGGATTTATATTTCACGGCTTCGGCGACGTTGGCGGTATAATCCACGTTTTATTGGTAATCGCAGTTATTGCAATTCTGCTTAAAGTAATTGGCCGGGCTGCGTAAAAGATATATCGCACCGATATCCATGTGTTTAAATTAAGACTTTAAAGTAAGTGGATTAAAAAAGGAGTTTCATTTTTGAAACTCCTTTTTTGTATTTTAATTTTTCAGCAACAATTCGGCAAGCTCCAGATCGATGGGGTAGGTGATTTTAATGTTTCCTCTTTCTCCTTCGATGATATTAATCCCGTAGCCTACAGATTCTACTACACTTGCATCATCGGTAAAATGAACATTGAATTCCTGGTTATAAGCTTCCTTAAGAATGTTAAGGCTAAAAGTTTGTGGTGTTTGCACTAAATAAATTTCATCACGTTTTAATGCCGTTGTTTTATCGTCTCTAAGCAAGCGTACACTGTCGCTTGATTGTACTGCCGTAATCACGTTTCCCTGAAGCTCAGCTGCTTTAAAACAATTGTCGATAAGAGATTTGGAAACCAGTGGACGAACAGCATCGTGAATGGCCACATAACTTTCCTCTTCAATGGCATGGATTGCATTTTTTACCGAATGAAAACGCTCCGTGCCGCCATCGATAACCTGATGTGGTACATGGAAATTAAATTCTTCACATAACCTAAACCAGTAAGCCTGTTGATCTTTGTTGAGTACCAGTAAAATTTTAGGTTGGGTATCGCTTTGTGCAAAAGCTTTGATGGTGTGCATTAAAACCGGAAGGTTTTTGAGCAGTAGAAATTGTTTTGGGGTTTCCGTTTGCATCCGATTTCCAGAACCGCCTGCTACAATTATAGCGTAGTATTTCATAGTTGAGCGTTTAGGGTAAAGCGTTTAGGGCACAAAACCCCAAACGCCAACCGCAAAACTTATATAATTAGCATGGCATCGCCATAGCTGTAAAATTTATATTTTTCTTTTACTGCAACTTCGTAGGCATTCATTACGTTTTCGTATCCGCCAAATGCACTTACCATCATCAATAAAGTAGATTCTGGTGTGTGAAAATTGGTAATCATTGAATTTGCAATGCTGAAATCGTAAGGAGGGAAGATAAACTTGCTCGTCCAGTCGTTAGCGGCTTTTAACGTTCTGTTTGCAGAAACAGCCGATTCGATCGCACGCATAGAAGTGGTACCTACCGCACAGATTTTTCTTTTTTCCTCTAAAGCTTTGTTTACAATGTTCGCATCTTTTTGCTCGATGATAAACTGCTCAGAATCCATCTTGTGTTTGGTTAAATCTTCAACCTCAACCGTTCTGAAAGTTCCTAAACCCACATGTAACGTTACTTCTGCAAATTCTACACCTTTAAGTTCAAGGCGTTTCATCAACTCACGACTAAAGTGTAAACCTGCGGTTGGAGCAGCTACTGCACCTTCGTGTTTAGCGAAAATGGTTTGATAACGTTCTTTATCTTCAGCAGTAGCTTTACGTTTAATATATTTAGGAAGTGGAGTTTCACCTAAAATTTCAACGTTTTTTCTGAATTCTTCGTCAGTACCTTCAAATAAGAAACGGATGGTACGGCCACGTGACGTGGTATTATCTACAACCTCAGCAACCAATAAATCGTCGTCGCCAAAGTATAATTTATTGCCTACGCGGATTTTACGTGCCGGATCTACCAAAACATCCCATAAACGTAATTCCTTGTTTAATTCACGTAGCAAGAAAACCTCGATGGTTGCACCTGTTTTCTCTTTATTGCCATATAAACGGGCAGGGAAAACCTTAGTGTTATTTAATATCATTACGTCTTTGTCATCGAAATAACCTAAAACGTCTTTGAAAATTTTATGTTCAATTTTACCGCTGTCTTTATGTAAAACCATTAGGCGAGCTTCGTCGCGTTGTTCTGCCGGATTATTGGCTACTAATGATTCAGGTAAGTTGAATTTGAATTGTGATAATTTCATTCTTGATGAATTTTTTGAGGTGCAAAAATACGAATTTAATTTTTCTTTTTCGTATTTTATCAAACGCATTTTATGTATATTATGTTTTAATCATTTTAAATCAAATAATACAGGTCGATTAATGCATTGTAGACATAAAATTAATTAGTTTTGAAGATAAGCTGTAACCTTTTGAAAAGCTTTGCATCTAACCTTTAATTATGATAATCTTTAGGCTAATAGGCGAGAGTTTCCGTTTTGCATTTGATGCGTTGCGCCAGAATAAATTACGCACCATGTTGTCGCTTCTGGCTATAACAATCGGTATTTTTACCATTATTGCTGTATTCTCTGCAGTAGATACCTTTCGTGGTAAATTGCAGGCCAGTGTAGATAAACTGGGCTCAAACACCATTTATATTCAAAAATGGCCATGGAGTTTTGGCGATAATTATCCATGGTGGAAATACATGAACCGTCCTCAGCCTTCATTGCGTGATTTCGAAGCCCTCCGCGAGCGAATTGAACATGCGCAAGGCGTTACCTTCGAAATATCAACTAACGACAGGACAATCAAATACAGAAGTAACTCGGTAGAAGGCATTTCAGTATGGGCAGCCTCACACGATTTTAATAAAACCTGGAATTTCGAGCTTCAGGACGGCCGTTATTTTACTGAAAATGAGAGTAAAAATGGTACACCTGTTTGTATTTTAGGCTCTGACATTGCCGACGGACTTTTTGATGGCGATGCACCAGTGGGTAAACAAGTGCAGATTTTGGGCAGAAGATTAACCGTTGTTGGTGTTTTCAAAAAAGAAGGAGAAGATATGTTAGGTACTTCCCTTGATAAAAACGTAAATATTCCAATTGCTTTTGCAAAAGGAGTTTTAGATATTCAAAATGAACGTTACGGACCACAAATAACTGTCCGGGGTAAAGATAACGTAAGTCTGGAGGAAGTAGAAAGCGAATTGAAAGGTTTAATGCGCTCGATCCACAGAATCAGGCCAGGCCAGGAAGAAGATTTTGCGTTAAACAAAACCACCATTATTTCTAACCAGTTAGATTCGATGTTTAAAATGGTAAATATTGCCGGCTGGGTAATTGGTGGATTCTCGATCCTGGTTGGCGGTTTCAGTATTGCCAATATCATGTTTGTATCGGTTAAAGAGCGTACCAATATTATCGGTATCCAAAAATCGTTGGGCGCGAAAAATTATTTCATCCTGCTTCAATTTATATTCGAATCAATTTCGCTTTGTATTTTAGGTGGTTTGCTGGGCTTATTGCTCGTCTTTCTGCTCGCCCTGGGGATAGGTGCGGCCACAGATTTTCACATTATACTGGGCTTAAATAATATTGCCTTAGGTATTGGAATATCGATCATTATCGGCACGATTTCTGGTTTTTGGCCAGCTTATTCCGCATCAAGGTTAGATCCGGTAGAGGCAATCAGGAGTTAGTTTTTAGTTTCCAGTTGGCAGTTGGCGGTTTTCAGTTTGCAAATTCAGTGAAAGTTTTATAGTCCTTGTTTGTAACGAGGATTTGTGAGATTCACATTTGTAATGTGAACACGCAGCATCAAAAAAGATACTTTCGGCGATAAAATCGCCCTTCACGTGCATCCTCGTTGCAAACGAAGACGATGATAGTCTTTATAGTCCTCGTTTGTAACGAGGATTTGTGAGAATCACATTTGTAATGTGAACATGCAGCATCAAAAAAGGACACTTTCGGCGATAAAATCGCCCTTCACATGCATCCTCGTTGCAAACGAGGACGATGATAGTCTTTATAGTCCTTGTTTGTGACGAGGATTTGTGAGAATCACATTTGTAATGTGAACACGCAGCATCAAAAAAGATACTTTCGGCGATAAAATCGCCCTTCACGTGCATCCTCGTTGCAAACGAGGACGATGATAGTCTTTATAGTCCTTGTTTGTAACGAGGACTTTTGAGAATCACATTTGTAATGTGAACATGCGTATCAAGAAAAGATACTTTCAGTAATAAAACCGCCTTTCGCATGCACACTCATGCAAAACGATGACGATTAAGTAATCAATAGTTATTGTTTTCAGTTGCAATGCCCTTGGTTCATAAACCTTATTGAAGTGGAAAGCCCGCAAGCCCGATCCTTTATCGGGCGAGGACTTGTAACGGAAGGAAGGACTGGATGCTCCGATGAAATGCTGGCTTTCATTTTCCAAACACCATATCGTCATTTCGAGCGGAGTGCAACGTAGTCGGGAACCACGTAGTGCTCAGCGAAGCTAAATCTGTTGCTACAGATCTCTCTCCCCAACGTTCGGGACTGAGCTTCAGTCGAGATGATGAACTTTTTTTCTTGAGATAACGGTGATATAAATATAAAAACCCATGTTAACTTAATTAACATGGGTTTTTATGATGATGTTGCTAACTGAAAACCGTTAACTGAAAACTGATTAGGCTAATTTACCTAAAGCTTCTTTTATCCTTCTTAATGCTTCAACTAAACTTTCGTCAGACGCTGCGTACGATAAACGGATGTAGTTATTGTTACCAAACGAATCGCCACCAACGGTTGCTACGTGACCAACATTTAATAAATACAAAGCCAGATCAGATGAATCTTTAATTACATTTCCATCAGCATCTTTTTTACCGAAGAAAGAACTGATTTCAGGGAAAAAGTAAAAAGCACCATCAGGAAGATTTGTTTTTACACCTGGAATTTCGTTTAATAAATTATAAACCAGTTCTCTACGGCGTAAAAATGCTTCTTTCATTTCTAAAACGCTGGCTAAACCTTGCTCGTAAGCAACAATTCCAGCTCTTTGTGCGATAGAACAGGTTCCAGAAGTTGTTTGTCCCTGTAATTTATCGTTAGCAGCTGCTATTTCTTTATTAGCGGCAATGTAACCTAGTCTCCAGCCGGTCATAGCGAAAGCTTTAGAGAAACCGTTTACAATGATTACGCGGTCTTTAATACTGTCGAATTGCGCAATAGACTCATGTTTATCAACGAAATTAATGTGCTCATAAATCTCATCCGATAAAATATAGATATTTGGGTGTTTTTCGAAAACGGCAACCAGGGCTGCTAATTCTTCTTTACTGTAAACCGAACCTGTTGGGTTACAAGGTGAAGAAAACATAAATAATTTCGATTTCGGCGTAATAGCAGCTTCTAACTGTGCAGGTGTGATTTTGAAATCGCTTTCGATGTCTGTATCGATAAAAACAGATTTTCCTTCGGCCAGCGTTACCATTTCCGAGTATGAAACCCAATAAGGTGTTGGGATGATCACTTCATCATCCGGATCGATCAAAGTTAAAATAACATTCGATAAGGATTGTTTTGCACCTGTTGAAACAACGATCTGAGAAATATCATAATCCAGGTTATTTTCTGTTTTTAGCTTGTTAACGATCGCCTGGCGCAGATCTGGATAGCCCGGTACCGGCGAATAACGTGTATAATTTTCGTCTAATGCTTTTTTAGCTGCATTTTTTACGTGATCGGGTGTATTGAAATCGGGTTCGCCAACGCTTAAACTAATGATGTTAATGCCCTTAGACGCTAATTCGCGGCCAAGTTTGGTCATTTTAAGGGTTGCAGATTCAGATAGACTGTTGATTCTTTTGGATAAGGTGCTCATGGTTAATTACTTTGAGCGCAAATATATAAACCAAATATTATTCTGCACTAAAAAAGACATAGTTTTTCTCATTTAATTTATTCGATAAGCGTATTTTTGGAAAAAATATACTTGTGTCGGTAAAAAAGAAAGCAATAATAATTTCTCTGGTGGTGAGTGTGGTGCTGATGTTGGCCAAGTTTGTCGCATATTTTATTACGGGTTCAAATGCGATCTTAACAGATGCAGCAGAGAGTATTGTAAACGTAATAGCAGGCAGTTTTGCCTTTTATAGCATTTACCTCAGTACACAACCCCGCGACGAAAATCACCCTTACGGACATGGAAAAGTTGAGTTTTTCTCGGCCTTTGTTGAAGGGATATTGATTCTGATTGCGGGAGTGGTTATTATTTTCAAATCATCGTACAACCTGATCTATCCTCATGTGGTGGGGGAGTTATTAACCGGAACACTAATTATTGGTATTACCGGGTTGATTAATCTGATTGTTGGCTTGTACCTCATCAACGTCGGTAAAGATGAACATTCGATTACCTTACAAGCGGATGGCAAACATTTATTAACCGATACCTACACCAGTGGCGCCATTGTTATTGGTTTAATATTAATTCAGTTGACAAATATTATTTGGCTGGATAGCTTACTCTCCTTTTTAGTAGGCTTTTACATCGTTTATTCTGGTTATAAGCTTACCCGTGGCTCGGTTGGGGGCTTAATGGATGAAAGCGATTTTACACTTGTTGAAGAAGTAGTGGATGTTTTACAAAAGAACAGGCATAATCCCTGGATCGATGTGCATAATCTGCGTACGCAGCAATATGGCCCTGAATTTCACATCGATTGCCACGTTACATTACCCTACTATTTTGATTTAAATAAAGTTCATCGTGAAATTTCGCAGATTGATGAACTGATCAACAAAAATGGCTTCCGTAAAGCAGAGCTATTCATTCATGCAGACCCCTGTTTGCCTGAGTGTTGTCATTATTGCCATATGAGCGAATGCCCGGTTAGGGCTGAAGCTTTTAGAAAAGAAATTGTTTGGACACCTGAAATAGTAATCAAAAATAAAAAGCACTTCGAAAATGAGCTACTTTAATGTTAGGGTTTATGGATTGTTAATTAACCAGAATAATGAGGTTTTGGTGAGTGATGAGGAAGAATATGGTTTCCGTTTCAGTAAGTTTCCTGGTGGTGGATTAGAACTCGGTGAGGGCTTAATTGATGGCTTAAAACGTGAGTTTGTAGAAGAGTGTGCTGCTGAAATTGAGGTGTTATCTCATTTTTATACTACAGATTTTTTCGAAAAATCATCATTTAACGATAGCCAGGTCATCAGCGTGTATTATCTCGTAAAAGAAAAAGCACCTTTACAGCTGGCCTTTAAGGATACCATTTACGATTTCGATGGGGAAGGTGAAATTCTTCAGGCATTTAGGTGGGTGAAAATTGAGGATTTAAGTATTGAAGATATCACCTTTAAAACAGATAAAACCGTAGGTCAGCTTTTAAAAGATCAATATTCATTTGAACAGTAATAATTTTTATGTCAGATTTCTCCAAACCCCAAACGCCGGACTCCAAGCTTAACTTAACTGAACGCGATCAAAAGGTAATCTGGCATCCTTACACGCAAATGAAGAATGCGTTGCCCCACATCCCCATTGTTAGGGGAGAAGGTGTTTATGTTTTTGATGAAAGCGGAAAAAGATATATCGATGCAGTTTCCTCCTGGTGGGTTAATATTCATGGCCATTCACACCCTTATATTGCACAAAAAGTAGCAGAACAGCTTAATGTGCTGGAGCATGTGATTTTTGCAGGTTTTACGCATGAACCCGCTGTATTATTGGCAGAAAGGCTGTTGCCTATATTACCGGGTAAGCAGGATAAAGTTTTTTATACGGATAACGGATCAACAGCGGTAGAGGTGGCTTTAAAAATGTGCCTGCAGTACTGGGACAATAAAGGCACGCCAAAAACGAAGATTTTAGCCTTTAAAAACGCCTATCATGGCGATACTTTTGGCGCGATGTCTGTTAGTGGTCGCAGTATTTTTACGGATGCTTTTAATAGTTTGTTATTCGATGTTGAGTTTATCGATCTCCCTAACGAATACAATATCTCACATCTCACATCTCATCTATCAAATCTTAGCGATACCGCTTGTTTTATCTTCGAACCACTCATCCTGGGATCTGGCGGGATGCTCATGTATGAGGCTAAATATTTGGATCAGCTTTTATCCGCCTGCAAAGAAGCAGGGATTTTAACTATTGCTGATGAGGTAATGACGGGTTTTGGCAGAACAGGAACTTACTTTGCCTGCGAGAAACTAATTAACAAACCTGATATTATTTGTTTAAGCAAAGGTTTAACCGGCGGGACAATGCCTTTAGGTGTAACCACCTGTACCAATGAGATTTTTGAAGCATTTTTAAGTGATGATAAATTAAAAACGCTTTACCATGGACACTCTTTTACGGCAAACCCGATTGCTTGTGTTGCTTCGCTGGCGAGTTTAGATATCTTATTAAAAAGTGAAACGCTTCAGAATATCAAACGGGTAGAAGCCAAACATGCTGTTTTTCTGGAAGAGATTAAAACTCATCCTAAAGTTAAAGCCATCAGGCAAACGGGAACCATTATTGCCATTGAGTGGGAGACAGGAAATGAAACTTCTTATTTAAGTAATCTCCGTAATTTATTGTACGCTTACTTTTTAGATAAAGGGATAATATTAAGACCATTAGGCAATATCATCTATATCCTGCCTCCATATGTCATCAGTGATGAAGACCTGGATTATATTTATGCAACGATAAAATTAGCACTGGAAGAGATATAGGTAGCTATTAAGAAAGTTTAAGTTGTCAAAGAAACTTTAAGGTCGTAGCGAGACGCTACGACCAGTATTTTGACGAAACAAGAGAAATCACGCTGCTGGTTCTAAATAATTTTTAAGCGCATCATTAACAAAATAAGTCCAGCCACCGTTGAAACTGGTTTTGGCAAAATCGGGCCCGTTCTCAGCAAAACTTTCTATTCCACTGTGTGTTAATTTCAATCTGGTTTGCTCACCTTGCTCGAATAACTCCCAGCTAACAACCGAATTGCCTGGATAGCCATCATATCGCCAGGTGTAAGCCAGTTTTCTGCCCTCAACAATTTCTGTTATTTCGCAACGATGTAAATATTGTGGTCCATCATCGGGTCCGCCGGAAAACTCAAATTTAAAACCCACTTCAGGTTTAAAGTTTTCCAACTGAAAATACCATTGTTTAATTTCGTTATTATCGGTTAAAGCTTTCCAAACTTTTTCGATAGGGGCGTTGTAGACCCGCTCTACAATAACTGGTTCGTTTTTCATCTTTATTTTGATTTAGTTTCTTTTGATAAGTGTATTTCTAAAGCATCTAATTTGCCTGTCCAAAAAGTTCGGTATTGTTCTATCCACTTAGCTACTTCTGCAAGTTTTTGAAATTTTATGTTACAATATCGGTCACGACCTTGTTGCGTAATTTCTACTAAACCGCATTCTGTTAAAACTTTAATGTGTTGCGAAATGGCCGGCCGGCTCATGTCGAAATTTTCGGCAATTGCATTTAGATTTAAGGTATTATGCGCAATCAGATTGATGATTTCTCTTCGGGTAGGATCGGCAATGGCTTGAAATACATCTCTTCTCATAAATTAATTGCGTAAGTGATTGCTTACAAATATACATGTAAGTAATCGCTTACGCAAATTTTGGGTTATATTTTTAAGTAATAAAAACTAGCCTAAAGGCATTTTGCTCATGTCCATATAAAGAATGCTCCACCTTTGTCCGTCCAGGTCAACAAAACCACAACCATACATCCAGCCATCTTTGTAGCCTGGCTCGCCATAAAGCGTACCACCGGCCGCTATCACTTTTTGAGCAAGGTCATCTACCTCTTCCGGACTTTCTGCATCGAAAGAGAACAATACTTCAGCACCATGGCGTTTATCGGCAATGTTGGTTCCTGCAAAGCCCTCGTACAAAGCTTCTTCAAAAAGCATAATGGCCAAATTGCTTTCTCCTACTAAAAAGCAGGCAGAATCTTCGCGGGCGCCATACTGTAAGTTAAGGGTGAAACCGAGTTGCGTGAAGAATGCTTTAGACTTATTAATGTCTTTTACCGGAAGATTTATCCAAAGTGATTTTATCATAACGTTTTATATTTTGATGTAAGTAAAGATAGGTAAGCGGCAATAGACTTATCCTTGGCAAAAAAGAAAATTTACAGGGCTATTTGAGACAATTAGGTTATTGTAATTACTTATATTTTCTTCTATTCCTTATGTGGTTAAAGTATTGCGGCAATGTGCGCCTTATAAATCATAGTGCTTTATTAGCTTATGTTCTTATAAGCTCATAGGCTTAACTAGTTAGTAAAGTTATTGGACTGATTCTTGCCATATAAGGCATTTAAGGGAATTTCAGCTCATAATGTTAATTGTACTTAATATTTATATTTTTCAGAAAGCTTTTTAGGTGCCACGTTACAATAAGAAAGTGTAAGCGCATCGATGATCATTTCATCTGGTAATGTGGTTAGGTCAAAAATAGTCCAGCCTTGTTTACCCCAGGCCCCGGTAGCCGGGCGTATTTGATTTGAATCATAATCGCAGAAAACAGACTGATCAACTGCTGATAATTTGAATGTCGCCTGCATTTTCTGAAGATTTAATGTTGCAAAGATCTTTTTATTTACACGAAAAGAAGTTTTTTCGAAATGTGGCAGTTCCATAACTTCATCAAAAGATAGACAATGTGTTATAAAGGTTAAATTATCCATAAGAGTTATTACTGGATGAAGGAGACTTGATTACTATTGAAAATCTGCTCAGGAAATCGGTCGTTGATTAGTAAGGTTAATGTTTTGGCCGGTTTTTGATTCTTATCGATGAAATAAAGCGTATTAGCCTTTAATTTAACAGGTAGTTCATCAGGCATATCGAAATGATACTGCGCCTTGAATTTTTTATCTGCATTATAGAATATAAGTCTACTATGACCATGATATACTATTGCAGCTTTAATTCTACTAAATTCTTTAACTACATAAAACTTAACTTTTCCATTTTTATCTGTTATTTTCCCCAGATAGATTGATCTTAAATCGCCGTTTTTTGTTTTTTGAAATATATTTTTACCAATATTTTTCTGGGCTAAATCTATGTTTGGATCATCAATATTTTGACCTGAACACCAGGCATATGAAATTAATAACAACAGGATAATTGAGAGGCTCTTGGGCAGCATTTGATTAAATTTCCTACAATTTATACAATTTCTGTGGATGTTGTTCTGCGTAATTGAGAATTAAATTTAAAATATAACTGTTGGATGGATAGATAGATAAATCATTTTTAATGGGAGCCAGGCCATCTGATAAATAATTTTTATCTGTAAAATAACCCATCCCATAAAACTTTCCCTTTTCCACCACCAGGCAGCTAAATTCTTCCTCTTTTCTGCCTTCATCTACCAATGCAAAACTGGGTTGCTGGTTTTGAATGTCGCTTAATGCCGCATTTAGTTTTTTGTTGTAAACGGCTACGGTTTCTATGCCACTGCATGCACCAAAACATTGGCCATTTTCATGGGCATAACATTTGGTTGCCGTTTTTTGCAAATAACAAAGCTTTGCACAAAGCTGGTACTTATCAACCAGTTGGTTTAAGAAATTATAGCCTTCCAACAAGCTATTGAAACTCTGTAGGGCGTTATTGTTCTTTTTATGTTTATCAATGGCTAAACGTAAATAACCGTTTTGATCTTCGAAAACATATAAATCATATTTATGCTCATAACGTTTCATGGCGCGGTTATTTTCCGGCCAGAGGCGTTTAATTTCATTGGCTTCTAAAATTAAAGCCATCAGTTCGGTACCACAAATTACATAATCTACGTGATGAATTGTGCGTAAAAAATCCTGACGCTGCCGGTTAGGTGTATTACCTGTAAAGTGGCTGGTTACACGTTTCTTCAGGTTTTTCGCTTTTCCAACATAAATAATTTTGCCCTTACTATCTTTAAAATAATATACACCAGGCTGATTGGGCAACCTCAAAATACAGGCTTTATCTAAATGAGGCGGTAAAACCTGCTCTTTTGATGTTTTCTTCAGCATTTCTGCTATGGTACCTTCCTGATCGTGTTCCAGTAATAAATTGAAAAGGATACTTGTAGCATCTGCATCTCCTGCTGCCCGGTGCCGGTTTTGAATCGGAATCTGCAAAGCTGTACAGAGTTTACCCAGGCTATACGAAGATTTTCCTGGTATTAGTTTTCTGCTCAACCGCACCGTACACAGTTTTTTACACTGTAAATCGTATCCTGCGGCTGCCAAATGATGCTTCAAAAAGGAATAATCGAAGTTAACATTGTGAGCTACAAAAATCTTATCATTTAACAGTTGATAAATCTGTAATGCCACGTCATCAAAAGTTGGGGCATCCATTAACATGTGATCATCAATACCGGTAAGTGCCGTAATGTAAGCGGGTATAGCTTGCTTAGGATTAATCAGGGTAGTGTATGATTCAACTATTTGATTGCCATCATGGATGTTAATGGCAACCTCGGTAATACCATTTGCTGAGGCATGGCCGCCAGTGGTTTCAATATCTACAACTGCGTATAACATTAAATTAATTTGAAATACAAATCTATGCTAAAATAATTAGTATGAAAATAATTTTGATTATTTCTTTAGCATAAAAAAAACGGCTACCTATTTAACGTAACCGCTCCTGTATTTTGTATGTCGATGTTATTTAAGTTTACTGAGCAGTTTACTTAAATTAGGTTTAATGCCCACAGAAATTGGTACCGTGTTAAAAGCCCGGTTCTGGATTTTGCTAAAACCGTACATGTAACTGGCCTCCACAAATAAATTAGCACCGCCAATATTGTATTCGATACCGGCACCACCTTCTGCAATGCCTAAACTATTCGATTTATTATCCTGGGTAACCTGCAAAGTTGAGGTATTAACCCCCGCCTGTGGCGTAAGGATAATTCCACCGCCAGCCCCTGCAAAACCATAAAATGCCCATTTATTGACAATTTTACGGTAACCTAATGCCACATTTAATAAATAAGTGGTTGCTCTTCCTTTCTGTAGCGTGTAGGTATATCCTGCATCTGGCGTAATCTGGTTAAAGGTGAAAGCATGTAAACTTACTTTCGGATAAAGGAACAAACCGCCATCGCCTAAACCTAAATTTAAACCTAATGATGTTGAAAATTTAGGCTTAAAATAATCCGAAGTTTCACCCATTGGGAATGCAAAGCCGATTCCACTCATCGAATAAAGTTTATCTGGTCTGCTTTGCGCTTTTACCTGGATGGATACTACTGTACATAACAATAGAAGAGATGTTAATAATTTTAATTTCATATCTGATTTTTTAATTTTCGGTTAAAGCATTTACTTTTTGGAGTAAATCTGCTATGTTAAAGGGTTTTTCTAAATAATCGTCGGGATGATATTTTTGTGATGTGATATAATTTTCATCATACCTGGCCGATGCCATAATAATGGGGATACGCGCTGTTTCAGGATTTAACCTTAACTCTTTAAATACCGCACGCCCATCCATTCCATTCAACATAATGTCTAGAATAATCAGATCGGGATTAAAATCTCTTATGGTTTTAAAAATATACCGTGGCGATAGTAGCGGATAAACTTTATAATGTTCAGTTTCTAATACATCCTGGAAAACTTCTAATACATCTGGATCATCATCCACAATCAACACTCTTTTCAAAACAGATCAATTAATTAATAATAGTCTATCCTAATACAAAGTTTTGAAGGGAATGTTTTGATCAAACGTTAAAAACTGATTGGAGATGATGATGGGCGGTTATTAAAGACTACATTATAGCGCCGGGACGGGGTTTTTCCTGGAGTAAATTGTTCTTGATGAAATTTGCGAAAAGTTCGATGTATGTACCTGAAACGGTAAAAGATGTTTCCTCTGAAAGCAGTATTCTATTTCCAAGTACACTTTTGATGTGCTGTTTGGCGATTACAACAGTAGGATTAATCTGGATAAATGCAGAATGTTTTTTTAACATTTTCAAAGTCTTGATGAAATTAGATTTTGAACTTAAAAAAGCATTTTTTGTCGTTTTAAACTGAATATCTTCTCCCATTTCCTCTACCGCAATTAACTCGTTCAGATCTATTCTAACCAGGTCGCCATTTTCACCCTGTAAAGGGATGTAAAAAAAATGATCGTCGAAAATAGACAAAGCATGTTGTACTTTTTTCCCGGTTGGGTAAAGGTTGTTTATTGTTTTAGCAAAATGCAAAATAGAGTAGGGCTTAAGTAAATAAGCATCTGCGTCAACCTTAAAGGCATCAATGGCATACCTTGGGTGTGCGGTGGTGAAAACCAAGTGTTTTGTTTTTTGCCTCAGCAGGCTTGCCAGTTCAATTCCGGATAGTGAGGGCATTTCGACATCCATAAAAATAATGTCGACAGGGTTAGCTACCGATATTTCTGCGAGGGCCTGGAGCGGTTCAGTAAAAGTTTGGATAAGTTTTAAATCAGGCAGCTTATCCATATATGCTATTAAGCTCTCCAGGGAATGAGGATCGTCATCAATAGCGATACAACTTATTGACATTTTTTATAGGTTTAGTTGATGCAAATTACAATTTCAGCCAGTAAAATGAAAAAAAAACACATTCGAAACGGATTTTTACGTATTCGGCAAGGAAAATCAGCTTTTCTTTTGAGATTATTGCTTAATCTGAAATTTTAGATTAAAATTATTAAATGAGGTATTGCTGATTATAATTTAATGGTTAGCATTACCTTAAAATAGTGGTTTGAATCAGCAAAGTAATTGAATTCGGCACTTTTGCCATAGGTGTAAGCTAAACGTTTCCTGATGTTTTCCATTCCTGAACTTAAACCTGAATTATCTTTAACTGCCCTGATTAAGTTTGAGGTTTCTATAATAAGCTGATCATGTTCAGTCCTCAGGCTCACTTCGGCAGGATGTGATTCAGTAAGCAGCTCGCCATGTTTAAACATGTTTTCTACCAAAGTGGTTAACACTAAAGGAATGATTTTAATGTTACGTATTTCGTCGTCGTACCAGAAACGGAGCTGTACGTGGTGATCTTTACGCAGCTGATG
This sequence comes from Sphingobacteriaceae bacterium GW460-11-11-14-LB5, assembly GCA_002151545.1. Classification (NCBI taxonomy): domain Bacteria; kingdom Pseudomonadati; phylum Bacteroidota; class Sphingobacteriia; order Sphingobacteriales; family Sphingobacteriaceae; species Sphingobacteriaceae bacterium GW460-11-11-14-LB5. Next base: position 1,904,103 of record CP021237.1, read on the forward strand.
CAGGTTGATGAGGTTTTCGACCTGATTAATCTCCTCGTCGAGCAAAATAAATTCCCTGTCCTTATTGCTGTCGACCGAATAGCGCATCATCTCTGAAAGAGAATGGATGGCTTCTGCGGCAACCGGAGAAGAATCTTTAGCATTTTGATAAATAAAATCGAGCGTATTAAACAACAGATGAGGCTGTATTTGCGCCTTTAAAAAGGCATTTTCTGATTTAGCGATTTGGATAATGTTATTTAAACGTTGTTTTTCCAGATCTTCGATCTTCTTCCGCTCTTCGAGAAAATTAAGGAGAAAATAATAACTGGTAGCAAAACACATAAAATATATGGCGCGGTAAATCGGCGCAGCAAAAAAAGCCGCGTTAAATATTAGTTTAATGGGACCATTATAGTCGGTATAATTAATTACAATATAATCTAAACAAACCGTTAGGATTAAATAAGCAGCCAGTTCGAGTAAAATGAATAAGGGTAATTTCCACCACCTTTCGTTAAGTTTTTTAAGGGCAAAAGCCAAAACAACGTGTGCATGAAAATAAAAGGTAGCGATGTTTAAACTATAAAAAATAACATAAGTACTCAGTGTAGAGAACCTGCCGGCAAAGATACCGATGATGATGGCTTCGTAGAATATGAATATGGTCCAAACTAAAATGTGCAGTTTTTTGTCGGAAAACCAGTTTAGAATTTTGTTAAAATTATTCTTTTTAGGGGTAGGCGTCATTTGGCTAGTTAATTGGGGAACGGCTATATATGCTAAACAATAAACCGTCAGCGTTTAATTGTTTAGATAACGAAAATACTAAAAAATTAGTTTACGATCGGTTAGTTTTAATCGTTTTCTCTTTGATGTAGTCCTGTATGCTCTCACGGTAACTATTTCCAATGTTGATGGTGAGGTCGTTAATCATTTTTAAGGTATGACCTTCTACTTTCTCAATGTAGTTTTTAGCGATAATAAACGAGCGGTGTGCCTGGGCAAAATTCTGATAATCTTTTAAAATGATTTTTATCTCTGATAATGCAATGTAGGATACAATCGTTTCGTTCAAGGTAAAAATCCGGACATAGTTTTGCAGACTTTCTATCGCCACGATATCGGTATACCTTACCTTAATCAAATTGTTCTTTTCATTTTTGTTCCTTACAAAGAAATAGTCATCCTCTTGTTTAATATTAACATTTGGTAAACTGGGACTGAGGGGAAATAACCTGTTGATGGTTTCCGCAAAACGGGCAAAGGTGTAGGGTTTTAATAAATAAGCGCTTGCATTCATTTCAAAAGCTTCATAGGCATATTTGGAATGCGAGGTAGTAAATATTAATTTATCTGTTTTATGTCTGATGGCTTTTGATAATTCTAATCCCGAAATCATAGGCATATCAACATCTATAAAAACAATGTCAACACGATCTCCTGCCGTAATTTCATTTAATGCCTGTAACGGATCTGTATACGATTTTATTAAATGAATATTTGTGAGATTATTGATGTATGATTTTATACCGTTGACGGCGTGAATGTCGTCATCAATTACGATACATGTTAATTTCATTAGGTGTGTTTTAAGGTTAAGCGAAATTATAGCTTGCGTTTTAAATAAAGAAATTATTTTGGACCTGTAATCATGTTTAGTTGGTTTTTGTAGTAAATATGATACGTATATGTTTTTTCCTGCAAGAATTAAAATCAGTAAAATACAATGACAGCGCTTTTTACAAAATGAAATAAAACAAATTGATTTAATTGCTTGTATAACAATATATTGTATTTTGAAACGTAGTTATTAATGGATATATTTATTAACCAAAATAATCATCCCTAATTATCTAAAACAATATCCCATGAAAAATAGAATTCGCACCACCAATAGATTAAACGTGTCTATAACTAAAAAGGTTATTGAGCTGCAGGAGCAGGGTTACGACTGCGATTTTCTGCTGCTGGCCAATGGCAGTTTGCAATGCATGCAAACTAACTTAAATTACCCGCTAAGTACGGTGGCGATAAAACAAAGGGAACATGGTTACGATTTCTTCAGCCATTCGTACAAACACGTACATACCATAGAGACAGGTAACGGGGAAAGGGGAGTATTACTTACCGAAAAAGCATTTTAACCGATTGCTTTATGCGGCTGATCTATAATTAAATTTACCAGGTTTAATAGTAAGTATTTTTGATCTATGCGCAATTCCAATAGGAATAGCAGGCCATGCATTTAGGGTATTTAGTGAAAAAAACTTTTTCATTTTCTTTTTGTTTAGATTTTATTGAATATATTTAAACAAAATAATGAATTACTCCATTTCAGATCTTGAACAGCTTTCGGGCATTCATTCTCATACCATCAGGATCTGGGAGCAACGATACAATGCGCTGAATCCGATGCGATCTCAGGGTAATACACGTTTATATGATGATAAGCAGCTCAGAAAGCTATTAAACATCGTTAGTTTAAATAAAAGCGGCTTAAAAATTTCTAAAATCTGCAGTCTCTCTGATGCGGAGATGGATCAACTTATTGATCAACAGTTTTCATATTCAGCTGATGATGAGCAGGCCGATCATTATGTTTCTCAACTGATCAGTCATGGTTTAGCCTTTGATGAGCGCGCCTTTAATCAGTTAATAGATCAAGGCATTGATCAGTTAGGACTTTCAGACTGCTACCGGAAAATTATTTATCCATTGCTGGTTCGCTTGGGATTAATGTGGCAAAAAGATGATGTTTGCCCCGCTCACGAGCATTTTTTATCCAATATTATCCGTCAAAAAATATTTAGCCATATCAATAATCTTCCCTTAACAAGGCATTCTGGTGAAAGCTGGCTTCTTTTTTTACCAGAAGACGAAGATCATGATATCGGGCTGCTTTTTGCCAGTTATATGCTGAGGCTGCATCACCATCAGGTTATTTTTTTAGGTAGCAAAGTTCCGTTGGATTCGATCAAGCGCGTATTTTCTACCTTAAATGTAGGTCATGTGTTGCTTTTTATGATAAAATCCAGATTAGTGCCTGCCGCTCAAAAATATATAGATCAATTGTCTGAAATATGCTCATCCACTAAAATCCATCTTGCTGGAAACAGCCAGGTTATCGGTAAACTCAAGAATATCGATCACATCAACTGGTTTAAAACGCTCGATGAATTTGAAAAAACAATACAATATCCCGTTTTACATGAAAGAAATATTTGATCAACTATCTGCCGATTGTAGCCGGCTTACCACTAAGTTATATAGTACCAGCTTCTCTTATGGTATTTATTTTCTTGGTAAAGAACTGCGCCAACCTATACATGCTATTTATGGGTTTGTACGTTTAGCTGATGAAATTGTAGATAGTTTCCATCATTATGACAAGAAATTTTTATTAGATAAATTTAAACTCGATACTTTCGAGGCCCTCAACCTGGGCATTAGTTTAAACCCCATCTTAAATTCCTTTCAAAAGGTTGTCAATCAATACCAGATAGATCAGGAACTGATTGTTCTTTTTCTTAGGAGTATGGAGATGGATCTTTCGACACTAAAATATACTCCTGATCTTTACAACGAATATATCCTCGGCTCTGCAGAAGTGGTAGGCTTAATGTGTTTAAAGGTTTTTACCCATGGTAGCAGTGCAGATTACGAACAGTTGAAACCTTATGCCATGAAATTGGGTTCCGCATTCCAAAAGGTTAATTTTTTGAGGGATGTTAAGGCTGATCATCAAACACTTAGCCGGAATTATTTCCCTAACGTTAATTTAGCCCTTTTCTGTGATCATCAAAAAAAACAAATTGAAGAAGAAATTGAAGCAGAATTTGCAACCGCGTTAATCGGTATTAAGCTGTTGCCCACAGCTTCCAGAAATGGCGTATATTTGTCCTATATCTATTACAAAAAATTATTCGCGAAGATAAAGCGTTTAAGTGCTGAAAAAATTATGACTGAAAGGATCAGAATTTCGAACACATATAAAGTTGGTTTGATGTTTGATTCGATTATTCGTAATAAGTTAAATGTAATTTAAATGGAAGAGCAAGTTATTCTGGTTGATGAGGAGGATGTGCCGAAAGGGCAGATGGATAAAATGGAAGCACACGAAAAAGGCATATTACACCGTGCTTTTTCTGTTTTTATTTTTAATTCTAAACGCGAACTGTTGCTGCAACAAAGGGCAATGAGCAAATACCATTCGGCAGGTTTATGGACGAATACCTGTTGCAGTCACCCCCGGATTGGAGAAAGTAATATCCATGCAGCAAGAAGAAGGTTGATGGAAGAAATGGGAATGGATTGCGAATTGAATTACCTGTTTAAATTTACCTACAAGGCCATATTTGAGGACGGCTTAACGGAACATGAGGTAGACCATGTTTTTTTTGGCATGAGTGATGAATTGCCAGTGATAAACCGCGATGAAGTAGAAACTTTTAAGTATATGGATTTAGAGGCTTTGGCACAAGATATTGCCGTTAATCCGGGCGCTTACACGCCATGGTTAAGGATCTGTTTAGATAAAGTGGTCACACACGCATCAACGGCTAAAACAAAAAACGGGCATACAGCCTAAGCCATATACCCGTATCTAAATTAACGCTCTCGAGGACAAATATAGGACTAGTTTGCAAAATTCCTAAACGTTTAACATTTCTTTTACTTTAAGATTATAGTTCGCAGTTTGGATTGGTGTCGGCCTGTAAATTAAGGCATTAATATATAGCTATTTATAAGTATGGACGAAAATAAATGCCAGAAAATATTTTTTTTCTCTAAGTCAATTTGTTTCTGATATTTCATCTGGTTGTATTTTGTTGATCTGTTTTAAGCGGCTCTTTTTTTATCGTTCTGGCCATATCGCTGTGATATTATTCTTCCCCGAGTTTCTGAAATTCAAATTTATCTTTAATGTGCCTGTTAAAATATCTCCCTTTCGATCCCGAAGCCTTTAACATTTTATAAACGCGTTCAGGAACATTTTGATACAGATAAATCATATCGGTTACAAAGAGGATTTTCAATGTTGCTGTAGCCGCATCATAACTAAAATATTTGATCACTGACGATGGCATAATATCAGGTTATACCTTAAAAACAGCTACACTTACAAATGGTTTCACTCATTTTTGAGTGCTGATTCTTCTTTTTGAACTTTAATCTTTTCCTTTTTCAGATCGATACGGATGAGGTTGTACAGGCTCATATAAACGTTTGCAACCCATACTATCGAAAAGAAGGAAATAATGTAACCCCGCCAATCAGGATAAATTAAAGTGAATTTTGTAATCAAAAGCAGGATTATAGTTACATAATGACTAAAACAGTATTCACATGTAAATACATAAAAAAACTTTCTTTTCGCCAATTGGTTGCAGTTTTTAGAGCGGTTTACACAGAATTCACGCGCCTCTTTAAAAATTTCTTCCTTGGTAACTGTCCAGGCTATGCAAGCTACTGGTATGGCCATAATAAAGAGGTAATAGATATGTGTTTCCATAATAATCAAATCGGGGTATAAATACAACCTTAAACCCTTGAAAATGTTTACCTAAGCGATAAACATTTTGATTATATTTATGTTAATCATTATCTAATTATTTATTTTATGGAAAGATCAGAAATCATATCTCTACTTGAGGTAATCAATCAACAGGTTAGTTCTTCGGTTTTAGGTGGGATGGAAGAAGAGTACGAAGAATTAGAAAGCATGGGGCTGATTAAAATTAACCGTGAATCGGTACAATGGTCATCGGCTATGACGCCCGCCGGAAATGCTTATCTGGGGCACGATTAGTTAGGTTAAAAAATGCAGTAACATAATGCCGTTTCTGTAATCGTTGATCGGCTATGGAATATAGACTTCTGATGATGATTCGGAAAACAGGTTCCGGTTATTATCGGTTCAGGAAGTCCTGCACTTCACTTTATGCTGAAGAAAATCGGGACGATCAGGTTTATTCAAGCTGGGGTAGTGCTGCTATTTGAGGTTTATGGGGAGTGCACTTATGCGACAGATTTTCCGCGCGCGCTGTGCTTCCATGGCAAAATAAAAACAGCTAGCGGAGACACTAACGCGTTGACCTCCATTAGAATCTTTACGACTAAACTTTGACCAATTTATTGTTGGAATTCTGCTAAATTTGCAGCAAGTTTAGAATTGTGCCTAAATAAAATAAATGGCCCTTCTATCTGCAGATATGAACGATTTACAACTTAGAACGGTAAATGTAACCAGATATGTTACGCCTTTACGCGAGGGTGGCTCTATGCCCGCTATTGCTGAAGCTGACGATAACTTTTTATATGTACTGAAATTTAGAGGAGCAGGACAAGGTACCCGGGCTTTAATTGCTGAACTCATTGGTGGTGAAATAGCCCGCTATTTAGGTTTACGCGTACCTGAATTGGTTTTTGCCAACTTAGATGAAGCTTTTGGGAGAACAGAACCCGATGAAGAAATCCAGGATTTGCTAAAAGCCAGCGTAGGCTTAAACTTGGCCTTACACTATTTATCTGGTGCGATAACATTCGATCCAACCGTAACTACAGTTGATGCTAAACTAGCCTCGCAAATTGTATGGCTTGATTGTTTTTTAACCAACATGGACCGTACCTGCAGAAATACCAATATGTTGCTGTGGCATAAGGAACTTTGGTTAATCGATCATGGTGCTGCCTTATATTTTCATCATTCGTGGCAAAATTGGGAAGAACAGGCCATTAAACCATTCTTTTTGGTCAAAGACCATGTCTTATTACCATGGGCCACTGAACTGGAGCTTGTAAATGAAGCGTTTACTAAACTACTTAGTCCCGAAAAGATAAAAGCGGTAATTGATTTAATTCCCGACGACTGGCTGGAAGGTGAAACGAATTTCGAAAGCAAAGCAGCGCACCGCAATGCCTATACGCATTTCCTTACGACCAGATTATCCCATTCAACTATATTTTTAAAAGAAGCACAGCATGCAAGGGAAATTCTTATTTGAGTACGCTGTGATTCGCGTAATGCCCAGGGTAGAACGGGAAGAATTTATTAATGTGGGCATTATTTTGTTTTGTGCCAGGCAAAAATTTTTAAAAAGCATTTTTGCACTGGATGAAAAAAGAATAACGGCTTTTTCTGCTGATGTAGATTTGGAAGAGCTGAAAGAGAACTTGTGTGCTTTTGAAAGAATAAGTACAGCAGCAAAAGGATCAGGTCCCATTGGTTTATACGATCAGGCATCTCGTTTTAGGTGGCTTACCGCAACCAGAAGTACGGTAGTGCAATGCTCAAAAGTACATCCCGGCTTTTGTGATGATGCCGAAGCGACTTTGTTAAGGTTGCATCAAGAACTCGTTCTATAGTGAACAGTTTTCAGTTAAAAATTCTCAGTTTGCATTAGTCAATTAACCGATTAACCAATTTAAACAATTAACCCATCTAGTCTTGCCAAAAGAATATTTCAAAAAACTTCAGGATTTGCTCGATACCGAGCGCAATGAAGATTTACAATCATATTTAAAACTTACTGAAAATACTTCGGCAGCTGATAGGAGGGCCCTGGGTTTAACCTGGTACCCCATTGCCATCAGGAATACCGAAATAGGTCGTGGTGATTACTTAACCGTAGAGCTGGAAAGAACTACGCATCAGGATTTTTCTCATCAGTTCCGTTTTGGTTCTGCTGTGGTATTGTTTTCCAATCACGATGCCAAAGAAGACCGCGTAGAAGGGATTATTACGCATCAAAGCGGTAGCCGGATGAAAATCAGCTTCCGGGTGGATGAATTGCCAGACTGGACAAGAGATGGTAAACTCGGTGTAGACTTACTTTTTGATAATAATAGTTATGATGAAATGCAGAGTGCGCTTAAACAGGCTACGCATTTAGCAGAAAATGAATCAGAAAATAAACTGATCCGCATTTTAACGAAAGGAGAAAAACCATCATTTCAGGGAGAAGAGAAATTTATTATTCCAAATACGTTAAACGATTCGCAGCAATTAGCGGTCAATAAAATTATTGCAGCCGATCATTTGGCTGTGGTTCATGGTCCGCCGGGTACCGGAAAAACCACTACACTCGTACATGCCATAAAATCGTTGGCTAAACACAGCGATCAGAAAATTTTGGTGGTCGCACCCAGTAATACTGCTGTTGATTTACTTACCGAAAAATTAGCTGCTGAAGGCTTAAAAGTAATCCGGGTGGGTAATCCGGCAAGGGTTTCAGAAAGGTTGCTTGCCGCTACTCTTGATCATCAAATGGCCGATCATCCGGAGATGAAAACAATCAAGGCTTTAAAAAAACAAGCCAGTGAGTATAAAAACATGGCCCATAAATACAAACGCAGTTTTGGTAAAGCAGAACGCGACCAGCGTAAGGCACTGTTTGACGAAGCACATAAAATTGGAAAGGAAGTAGAAAAAACCGAGCAATACATCATGGATAATCTGTTTACCAAAGCACAGATTATTACGGCCACACTGGTCGGCGCTAACCACTATACCGTTCGGAATTTAAAGTATAATACCATAGTAATTGATGAGGCTGGCCAGGCTTTAGAACCAGCTTGCTGGATACCAATTTTAAAGGCGCAGAAAGTCATACTGGCTGGTGATCATTTTCAGCTTTCACCAACCATAAAATCAAATGAAGCAGCCAGAAATGGCTTAAGTAATACTTTATTAGAGAAAACGGTAAAGCTTCATCCAGAATCGGTTGTGTTGTTAAAAGAACAATACAGGATGAATGCAGCTATTATGGGGTATTCTGCTCAGGTGTTTTATCATAATGAATTAAAAGCCCATCACTCTGTAGCCGGTCATTTATTATTTCCCGGCGATCAACCGATTCAGTTTATTGATACGGCTGGTTGTAGTTTCGACGAAAAATTAGATGGAACAAGTACAACCAATCCTGATGAGGCCGCGTTTTTGATCAAGCATTTAACCCACCTGGTAGCTAATTTAGCAGCTAATCCTACCACAGATGGCTTTCCATCCATTGCAATTGTTTCGCCTTATAAACAGCAGGTTCAGATTTTAAATGCCCTGGCCCAGGAAAATGAAATTTTAAATCCTTATCGTAATCACATTGCAGTAAATACCATTGATAGCTTTCAGGGGCAGGAGCGTGATGTAGTTTATATTAGTTTAACCAGAAGTAACAGCGATGGAAGCATAGGCTTTTTATCAGATACGAGGAGAATGAATGTTGCCATGACGAGGGCCAGGAAAAAACTCGTAATTATCGGAGATAGTTCCACCTTATCGAAATCTGATTTTTATGCTGACTTTATTCAATACGCAGAACAACTGGATGCCTACCACAGCGCCTGGGAATTTATGGAGCTATAGCCATAAAACTGTTACTTATGATATTAAAAATAATAAATAAAATTATTATTTTTACATTAATCATCTCACATTAATGGTAAAATTCGGTGTTATTGTCAACCTGGATAGCACTTCTTTAAGAATGTTTAAACCGATAATAGATTAGATGGCTTGGTTTCAAATTTAACTTTACCATTTAGATGATTGAAAATATCAAAATTCTTATTGCCGATGACAGCGAATTGATGAGGCTTTTAATGAGACGTTTTTTTAGCAAATGCCTCATCTCACCCGATATCTCAGAAACCAAAGATTTACCAGATACCATTAATTACCTCAGGAAAGAAGTGATCGATTTTCTCCTGCTGGACATTAATATGCCACAAGGTGATAGCAATCCGGATACCATAAGGGAAATCCTGGCCATCCAGCCGGATATTAAAATCTGTATGTTTAGTGGAAATGACCGAACTACACTGGAGCAAGGGTATTTAGATGCCGGGGCTGTAGGTTTTATCCAGAAAGATGAAAATATGGGCTCTTCGCTCGAAAAAGTAATTAAAGGCGTTTATTGCTAAGCTTTTTCCAGTTTCTTTTCTTCTTCGAGTTTACCCGAGATACTTGCTCCTGCAATGAGCAGCTCGTGCGTAATGGTTTTGGTATATTCTGTAATTTCTGATTTAAAATCTTTTACCGATGAGCCGGAACGTATTTCCTCTAACCTTTTTTCCCACTGTCCGGTAAGCTCAGCCTGCGCAATCTGTTTATCCTTAACCACCTCATAAACAGCCAGACCTTTATTGGTTGGAACAAGATTTCTCTTTTCCCTTGTAATATATTCCCGGGTGATTAAGGTTTCGATAATGGATGCACGCGTTGCCGGCGTACCTAAACCACTATCTTTCATGGCATAACGTAATTCTTCATCTTCTATCTCCTTGCCGCATGTTTCGAGTGCTTTTAATAACGAAGCCTCGTTGTACATGGGTTTAGGTTTGGTCTGCTTTTCTAAAAGAGATTTTTCGGTTATAGCCAATTGTTCTCCAACGGCAACCTTTGGTAAAGCTGCATTGTCTTCATCCTTTTTATCGTCTTCAGGGTCGTTAAATACCGCCCGCCAGCCCGCAGAGCGGATGACCGTTCCATTGGCTACAAAAGTAACGCCTGATTGAATGGTTATTTTGGTTAATTCTTTAAGGCATTCCTGGTGAAAAGCCTCAATCATACGGCCAACAACCATATCGTACACCGCTTGTTTATCTGCACTTAGTCCATAAGCCTGTTCTCCGGTAGGTAAAACAGCATGGTGATCGGTTACTTTTTTTGCGTTAACACTTCGCTTATTTAACGTAATGCTTTGCAGAAATTGTGCTTGTTTTCCAAAATCGGGATGATCGGTAAATTTCGCAATCAAATCTGGAACGCCGGCAAAAACATCATCGCCAATATAACGCGATCCGGTACGGGGATAAGAAACCAGTTTACTCTCGTACAGGTTTTGCAAAATATTAAGTGTTTGATCGGCAGTATAGCCCTTTTTCTTATTGGCTTCTTGCTGCAAACTGCTTAAATCGTGCAATAGCGGAGGTGGTTCTTTTCTCGGTTTAGCTTCTACAGCGGTAATGTTACCACCTGTTGGAAAACCAGAAGCCACATCCTCTACAAGTGCAAACAACTTTTCTACTTCTTCCTTTTCCTTATAGTTCGAAGTGGATATGGCTTTAAAAACCTGCTCATCTTTAGAAAGTAAAATACTGATCTGATAATAGGTTTGCGGTACAAAGTTTTTGATTTCTAAAAAACGGGCGCAGATCATGGCCAGGGTGGGCGTTTGTACCCGTCCCAACGAAAGCACTGTTCTGTTGCCTGCTGAAATACTGAGTGCCTGCGTCGCATTCATTCCCACCAGCCAATCAGATTCTGAGCGGCAATGAGCCGAATTAAACAAGGTATCGTAATCTGTTCCGGGTTTTAGATTTCTGAATCCATCTTTTATCGCTTCATCTGTTTGCGAAGAGATCCAGAGGCGTTTGAAAGGTTTTTTGCATTTCAGGTAATAATAAATGTACCTGAAAATTAATTCACCCTCACGCCCGGCATCCGTTGCCACAATGATTTCGCTCGCCTCATCGAAGAGCTTTTTAATGGTGTCTAATTGTTTCCGAACAGCCGGATCTTCTACAAAACCGTCTTTTGTTTTAATCTTCCTGACAGCAAGTTTAAACTTTTGCGGAAGCATGGGTAAATGTTGCTTCCTCCAGCCAATAAAACCATAATCCTGAGGGGGAGCCAATTGTAATAAATGCCCGAATGCCCAGGTAAAAGAATATCCTTTACCTTCAATGTATCCATCTTTTCTGGTGGTTGCTCCGAAAACTTTAGCAAGTTCACGACCAACAGAGGGCTTTTCTGCAATTACAATCTTCATGAATGGGCTTATCTTTTCAAGCCCAAAGATGATTAAAATATCGGCAACAGCTTAAAAAAATTACTCACAATAGTACTTAACACTCGTTTTGGCAAACAATTATCAGATAACTTTGTCCAACATTTGGATCCGGAATTTTTATATCGAATTGATTAACAATCCGGTAATATCTCGATCTAACTGCTACAATTGATTTTTAATGAATGGATAAAGTTTACGAATTAGAAGGGAATAAAATTAAAGTCGGGCTCGAGCCTCAATTAATCCGTGTGTACAGTAATGCAGAACTTTGGGCTTATCTCGATGGAAAAGCAGATGCCAGATTTGAGCTAATGGCCAATACCATTAAAGCCGATTATGAACAGCATTTTGGCAAGAAACTGGCTATCTCTAACGCTTCGCTCATTGTAGAAATCCTCGTACACGTGTACTGCGATTACCTGGGTTTATCCTTCAACCGCATGGTACAAATAAAATGGATCCAGGCTTTGGTTAAAAAACTGCTCAAGCGTGCTGAGGTTGTTGATTGCGGCGAAAAAGGGGTAGACAGTAACCGTTGGGTTTGGGATTTACTTGCCAGTTGTAAATCGATTTTTACCAGAATACTACCTAAAAACCTAAATGCCAAAAATATTAAGCACTATTAATCCATTTGAGCGCTTAAAATCTGTTCCTGATTTAAAACAACACTTGCAGCCAGTGTTTCATTTAAAAATGATGAATTGTATTGCTGGTCTGAATTATTGATAAACAGCACCGTTCGGTCTGAAATGGTGTTGATCACTTGATCGGCCAGCTTAGCCGGAACAGCCGGGCAACCCTGGCTTCTGCCTAGTCTACCCAACTGATCAATACTTTTTTGGCTTACATAACTGGCTCCGTGTACCACGATAGACCTTTCGCGTGCATTACTGTTAAACCCCTGGTCCATGCCGTCTAGTTTCAGCGAACGGCCATGTTTTCCATAATAGATTTCGCCGGTTAAATAAAAGCCTAAACTGCTCTGATTGGAATTGATTTGGTTTGAAAAATAGGATGGTTTATCGCCACCACTGTTTTGCCCGTGCGCTACCCAGGTATTTAAGATTAGTTTTTTGCTCGCAAGATCGATAATGTATAAGCGTTTTTTACAGCTTTCCTGATCGAAATCGGCAATGGTTAAAATAGATTTGGCGTGTAATAGACCAGAATATTTTAAATTATAAAATCCGGTTATGGCCTTTTCGAAAACCTGTTCATTTAATCCGGCAGAATCTAAATGAACCTGGTGATAAATATTTGAGATGTATTGATTGTATAAACTATCTGCAGCGACATGTTTAACTATTTCTTGTTGTGTGTGGGGAAGCTCCACTGCTTTCCAACTTGTTCCGACAATGCTCATACCCACTAAAAAAATCGTAGCAATGTCCAGGATGTATTTCTTCATTCAGTATGGTTTAGTTTGATATTGAGCTATTTATACGGTTGTTTTACTCAAATGTTGCCCTAAATCATTTTGTAGTGTTTAAAATACAATTGGTTTTACATTGTTGTGACTTAAGGAAGGTGGATATAGCTTTTAAGAATGTGAATTTAATTTCGTGGAAATGAATCTTGCTAACAATCGTTTTCATTTAGTGTTATGTAATAAACCTGTACAGCATGAAAATTTTATTAACCGGAGCAAACGGTTATATTGGCACCCGACTACTCCCGCTATTACTAGAAGAAAAGCACGAAATCGTTTGTATGGTTAGGGATAAGCGCAGGTTTATTTCTGAGTCTGATTTAAGTGATCAGGTTAAGATTATCACAGGCGATTTACTCAATGCAGAAAGTTTAAACGAAATTCCGAAAGATATTGATGCCGCATATTACCTGGTTCATTCCATGTCTTCAAGCCAGACCGGTTTTTCAGATATGGAAAAGGCTTCGTCCGAAAACTTTTCAGCAGCCATCAGCAAAACCAATTGCAGGCAGATTATTTATTTAACCGGCATTGCCAATGATGAACATTTATCTAAACACCTGGGGTCGAGGTTAGCGGTGGAAGAAGAACTTAAATCATCGGGTAAAGCCTGTACCATTTTACGGGCAGCTATTATTATTGGATCAGGAAGTGCATCCTTCGAAATTATAAGAGATTTAACTGAAAAAATTCCCTTCATGATTACGCCCAAATGGGTAGAAACACGCTGTCAGCCAATTGGTATTCGCGATGTACTGGCTTATCTGCTTGGTGTTTTACAGCGTGAGCAAGCGTTTAACCAAACATTCGATATTGGTGGTCCTGATGTGCTAACCTATCGCGAAATGCTTTTAGGCTATGCTAAAGAACGCGGATTAAAACGATGGATCATTACGGTTCCGGTACTTACACCCCGATTATCGTCTTTATGGTTGAATATGATTACACCCGTACCTTATTCGTTAGCCCGTAGTTTGGTAGATAGTATGAAAAATGAAGTAATATGTAAAGATCACCGCATTCAGGAAGTTGTACCACGAAAATGTTTAAGTTATGCCGAATCTTTACACTTAGCCTTCGAGAAAATCGATCAGAATTCTATTGTTTCGAGCTGGAAAGATGCCCTTAACCGCGGTTATTTAAATTCGAATTTTATGGATCAGATTAAGGTTCCGCAGAATGGAACCTTGGCGTATAAAGTTAAAATGCCCTTTGAACGCAAGGCGGAAGAAGTTTTTGAAAACATCTGGAGCATTGGTGGCAATAGAGGCTGGTATTTTATGGACTGGCTCTGGCATTTACGTGGCTTTTTAGATAAAATGTTTGGTGGGGTAGGTACCAGAAGAGGAAGAACCAGTAATATTGATCTTCAGGCCGGAGATGTGCTCGATTTCTGGCGTGTATTGCTTGCCGACAGAAAGAGTAAAAGATTGTTATTGTATGCCGAGATGAAAGTGCCTGGTGAGGCATGGCTCGAACTGAAACTAGTAGAGTTTCATGGAAAAGCATTTTTATCGCAGATCGCTACCTTTAGGCCTAAAGGTTTGTGGGGCAGGATATATTGGTATGCCATGTGGCCATTTCATATTATCCTCTTTAAAGGCATGGCGCGGGAGATTACCACTTATAAACCCAATAATTAAATCTATTTCCCTATTTTTGCCGCATAAAGAATCTAAAATGCCAAACGAAGAAAATGATTACACTTTCTGGACCAAATACAAGAAATTTGCTTCAACAGAAATTTTGATGTACTTAATTATGATTATTGGTATCGGTCTCGGGATTATTTTTTTAAGCTAAGGGCTAACTTTAAATAATCCGCAGAATTTACATCATTAATAAATTTCGAGAACTCGTTATACTGCGCCGCAGGGAACGTACCATCATTTAGTATAAATTTCCGGTAATAGGTCAGTTTATTGCCCGCTAAACTTGCCTTACATACATATTCCCCAAAAGGACTTTTAAATGCTTTGTTTTGTGCAGTAATCAATTCTGTATTGATATTGTCTGGTAAGGTATAAACTATGGTATCTTCATCGGTATAACCACGGTTAATATAAACAGGCAGGGTTCTATTCTTGATTTCGGGAATCGATCTCCTCAGATTAAATGCATTAAGCTGCAAAAACATTTTATTTCCATTAACGGGGGCGTAATTTCTGATGTTAATGCTTATTTCTTCCGTTAATTTGGGTGATATATCTTTTTTCTGCGCAAAGGAAACCGCCTCGAAATCGATATTGTCGATGTTGTAAGTTTCTTTTAATAATTTATGCTGTTCGGTTATCGATTTACCAATCAGTGATTCCTGATTTTCATATTGCGAGCCGGCATAAACGGTATTCATCCTGCCCGATACACTTCCATCTAACTGAATGGTTAAATCGGCCTTACGGACCTGCAGGTTCTCAGCGGTTGTTAGTTTTGGTGTATGCAATAATTTCCCTCCTTCGGGGGTACAGGCTAGCACTAACCGGTCATCCGTAAAATCGCTTAAAAAACCAAAAGGGATTTTTTGGCTGGTGCACTCTAACCACGTCGTATCACCCTGTAATGGCATACACAGGATAATATGATTGCCTTGTACCATGCTGGCATACTTTGGATCCATGCTTTTCTTTTCAGAACCGGCCGATACGACACAGTAATAAGAATCTATATTTGCCGCACTGAGCAGGCTTTGCATGTAGTTTACTAAAGCTTTACAGTCGCCATATCCTAAACGGTCTACTTCGCTGGCTGCAATGGGCTGAAAACCTCCAATGCCAATTTGTACACTGATATACCTTGTTTTGTCCTGTAAATATTGATAAATTTTGCGTGCTTTATCTTTCTCTGTTTTCTCGTTTTTCACCAGATCCTTTACCATTTCAATGGTGGCAGGCGGCAGGGCTTTGCGCTCTGCCAGCAAATCATCATAAATCCATTTGCCGAGCTCTTGCCAGTTGGTATAACTGCCTTTATGGTTGTAATAATAAAACGCTTGAGGAGCAATCTGGATGTTGGTTGCATAAGTTTCGTGTGCCGGGCTATAGGGCTCAGTTCTAACAGCCAGGATATTATTGGCTTTCCAGATTGTTTTTTTCTGCTTTTCGTCTGTTAGTACTTCTGGTGTTCCACTATAATTCTGGGTTTTTATCCTGACCTGGTCTGTTGGCTTACAAATAAAGGTATAAGTACTTTTCTCTACCGAAACATCATCGGCTGGTTTCGGATTCCAGTCAGGTATAATCAGGTTTTGTTTGTTTCTAATTTCATAATTATAAACCAGGGTGTAAGGATACTGGTTAACCGATGGTAAATAATGTTTTATGCGGCTATCAACAAACAACGAGAAGCCATCGGCTGCGCTCATATCTGCAAAGTCGTTTTGAGAAAACTTACTGATGAGTTTGCCAACGCTATTGTAAACTTCTCCTTTTATACCTTTAATTGAGATGTTTTTATCGTAATAGATTACCAAACGTGCTTCATCCTCTCCATTTTGGTTAAATACCGTAATGGCTTTTTTTACATTGAGCATGACATTGTCGGGCGAGCGCATATCAACGGTAGTTTCTTCATTTCTGATACAGGCGTTTGCCCGGTTGCGCAGATTGGCAGGAATTAAATCTACATCATAATTATCTTGTGCAAAGCCAGTAACTGAAAGTAAAAGCAGGAAGAACACCGTGAATAAAAATCTCATTTAGTTTGCTTTTTTTAATAAAAATTCTGTTTTCTGGTTCTGGATAATCTTACTGTAGAATTCCTTTAAGAAAAGATATTCTTCCGGCTGATAAATAGCATTGTTAAACTGCAAAATTTGGTTTACCGAAATTGTGTCTCCATCTAAACCCGTTTGCAATAAATATTTTCCACCGGCATTGGGCAAAGCTATGGCCATGTCTTTTGGTTTCTCCAGCAATTGGTATTGCGCTGGTAAGGTTACGCTAATGATAATGCGCTCATCGGATGCTGCACCCAAATCAACAGGGTAGGTGCGCTCGTTTAAATTAAAGGGATTTTTCGAGATGGTATTAATAAAAAACGGACTGAAATAGAACTGCTCTTTATTGGTACCATCGTTTATGGTAAACTCGACCTCGTACTTTTCTATCAAAGCATTTTCTACACTATCCAGGTTCTCGATTTTATGATCCTGGATTTTAATTCTGGTTAGCCTTTCATCAAGTTTCTCTACATACTCGTCCGGAGAATTGTAACGAAGAATATCTTTACGCTTGCCCAATGCAGCATAACCCATGGTATGGGTGGTTAAAGTGCCAATGATTTTTCCATCGGTAGTCATTTTTCCCACCAGGATATAACTGGTAGTGGTTTTCTGACTGGCCTTTAAATCGATCCAGTAAGATGGTTTTTTTAAATTAATTACCCTTCCCTGGTCGTTAATGCACCGGAGCGGTAATAAACCGAAGGGTAGAAGGGGTTCGGTAGCGTCTAATAAATAACTTTTATCGGCAATATTTACTTTGGCAACCAGGTAATTAAAATCGCTCATTACCGGATAAAGCTTATTTACAGTACCGTTATCGCGGGTAGAAAGGATAACGGCCTCCGCATCTAGCCCTGCCGCAGAAAGTGCCGCAATTAGGCTCAGGTTCACATCTGCTACATTACCTGATCTGTTTTCCAGTGCCTTTTTTATGTTATCCTCTGAATATTTTCCATAATAATTATTCCACTTGATTTGTTTTTTGATGTAATGATAAACGGCTTTTGCTTTATCCAGATCAGTTGTACTCCCTTTTGTGATTTCGGGAATAAGATCTTTAAAAACATCTTTCCTTTTCATCTGATCGCCCAGAGTTTTATAAGACGATAACTCATAATCAACATCTTTCCAGGTTTTGGTATAAGATGTTTTACCACCATTTAAATTCTGAACATCAGAAAGCTCAAAATAAATGGCCGATTTGAAATTACTGGGCGCCGTCATGTTATCTTCCTCAATAAATGCAGGAATATTTTTCATCATGTAGTTGATTTTTGAACAATCGATCGCTACACCCGAAAGCCTTAAACATTCTTTGTTCAGCTCAACTTTTTGATCAGTTAGTTTTTGAAAACCACGCAAAGAAACATTGTAATTGTAAATGCCCGGAATATAAACCAAATACTCGCTGATTACCTTAGGAATGCTGCTTTGAAATTCCCATGTTTTGAAATTAAATAAGTTAGGCGATTTTAACCTGTAACTGTATTCGATGATCGAGCCTTCTTTGAGGTTTGGAAGCGTAAATTTGGTCAGCCTGGTGTATTTTGACCTGTTTTCGACGAAAATGGCCTTTTTATCCATAATCGTTTCCACAAAATTATTGTCGACATAATTAAAGGTAGAAGCTTTTAACTCGCTGATTGTTTCTTCGCGGGTTTCATCTTTATAGGTTGGAATAACAATATTGGCTTCCTTAAAGCCTTCTTTATTATATATTTTGATTTTTACATGGTGTTCAAAAATCAACTCTAAACTGCCGGTATTGTCGTCGCGTTGAATAGATGCTGTACCAAATTCTTTTAAAACAATAGCATTGGCATTACTGTCTAATTTTTTTCTGTCGAATTCGTAATCGTCGTAGGTAATGGCTCCAAAGTTAAAGTTTTGAGCCTGAGTGGTTAGTGATAAAAAGAGGAGGAATAGTATGGCTAATGTCTTATTCATTTGAGCGTATATAAATTGCCGCAATTTAAACCTACAAACTAACATTCTAAAATAATTTGACAATTAAATTTATAAATTAATAAAGCTGTTTTACAGAACTAATGAAACCTTTTTAGCACTTTTGAAAAAAAGAATTTGACATTCCGATTCAAATCTAATGTCGCCAATCTCACATCATAAGAAATGAAATTAAATTTAAAGCGCCCTTTAGCATTTTTTGATTTAGAAGCTACTGGAGTTAATGTTGGAGCTGACAGAATCGTTGAAATAGCGATTTTAAAAGCCATGCCAGATGGTTCTGAACTTGTTAAAACCTGGCGTGTAAATCCAGAAATGCCGATCCCGTTGCAAACTTCGTTAATACATGGTATTTATGATGAAGACATTGCAAATGAGCCTACATTTAAAACTTTGGCTGCAGAAATTGCCGAGTTTATAGGAGAAAGTGATCTGGCGGGATACAATTCGAATAAATTTGATATTCCAATGCTTTTAGAAGAATTTTTAAGGGCAGAAGTTGATTTCGACATGAGCAACCGCAAATTTGTGGATGTACAGAATATATTCCACCAAATGGAGCAACGTACATTAAAAGCGGCTTATAAATTCTATTGTCAGGAAGATTTAATTAATGCACACGCTGCAGAAGCGGATGTAATTGCGACCTATAAAGTTTTACTTGGACAGTTAGAAATGTACAAGGAAACCGAGTTCGAAAGCAAACAGGGTGTAAAAAGTATTCCGGTTGTAAATGATGTAGATGCGCTGCATATCTTTACCAATATTAATAAACCTGTAGATTTTGCCGGCCGTTTGGTTTACAATGATAACGATGAGGTATGTTTTAACTTTGGAAAACACAAGGGCAAAACCACCGCTCAGGTATTCTCTGTTGAGCCTAGTTATTATGCCTGGATGAAACAAGGTGATTTCCCTTTGTACACCAAGAAGAAATTAGATGAGGAGTGGGCAAAATTTAATGCCAAGAAAAATGAGAACAGGGCTCCCAGACCTCAAAATAATACACCGGCAAACAAACCTCAATATCAGCAAAAGCCTCAACCTAAGCCAGAAAAACCTGCACAGCCGATTAATACGGATATGTTGGAGCAATTGAAAATGAAGTTCGGTAAGTAAGGTTGGTTAATCGGTTAACTGTTAGGATTGGTTGGTTAAAGATAACATTACGCTAAACGCAAAGCGCTTTGCCCTAAAACTCAAAAAATGAAATCTATAAAAATATTTTGCCTTTTATGGTGTGTGGCATTTTATGCCAGCGCACAGATATCCTTGCCTATTGAACCTGTATTTCAGAAAGCCTATCAAAAGGAGACCAGAAATACGAACGGAAAGCCTGGTAAAAACTATTGGCAAAATACTTCAAAATACGATTTGAACGTAGATTTTAATCCTGTCAGCAGGTTTTTAAAAGGTAAGGTTCAGGTAACTTATACCAATAACAGTCCTGATACACTGAAGGAAATCTGGTTTAAGCTTTATCCAAATCTGTACAAAAAGGGAACGCCAAGAAAATCAAAACTGGCAGAATCTGATCTTGGTGACGGGGTTGCGATAGAAAAACTGGCAGCGAACGGAAAATCAATTACTGATTTTAAAATAGATGGAACCAACATGACCGTTAATGTCCCGTCTGTGCTGCCTGGCAAAACCATTAGCTTTAGTATTGATTATAGCTACACTTTAAATAAAGGCTCGCATATGCGTACAGGTCAGGTAGATGAGGGCTCACATTTTGTGGCTTACTTTTTTCCGCGCATTGCGGTTTATGATGATGTAGATGGCTGGAACAAATTCTCATATACCGGAGCTGAAGAGTTTTATAACGACTTCGACCAGTTTAATGCTTCGATTACGGTGCCGGGAGGGTATGGTGTTTGGGCAACCGGCGATTTGAAAAATCCTTCAGAGGTTTTCCAGAAAGATATTGTTTCGAGAATATTATCTGCAGAAAAAAACGATGCTGTAATTGATGTAATTACGGATAAAGACTTAGCCGGTAAAAAAGTAACACAACCTAATGCTTATAACACTTTTAAGTTCGAAGCTAAAAACGTGACCGATTTTGTATTTGCTTTGAGTGATCATTATTTATGGAAATCGAGCAGTTTAGTGGTTGATCCTAAAACGAAAAGAAGAACACGTGTTGATGCTGTTTTTAACCCGAAGCACAAAGATTATTACGAAGTGATCGATTTTGCCCGTAAAACGGTAGAATCAATGAGTTATACTTTCCCGAAATGGCCTTTCCCTTATAACCATGAAACCATATTTGATGGTTTAGATCAGATGGAATATCCAATGATGGTAAATGATAATCCGGTTGACAATCGCACAGATGCTATTACCTTAACTGACCATGAAATTTTTCATACCATGTTTCCGTTTTATATGGGCATCAACGAAACCAAGTATGGCTGGATGGATGAAGGCTGGGCCACCATAGGCGAGTGGTTGATTTCTCCGATGATTGATTCTACGATTGTTGATGAATACGGCGTTCAGCCTACTGCTTCCTCTTCAGGTGGGAAAGACGATACCCCCATTATGACCTTAACGCCTGATTTAAAAGGATCAGGATCATTTACCAACTCTTATCCTAAACCTGGTTTAGCTTATTTGTATGTAAAAGATTACCTGGGCGATGAATTGTTTACCAAAGCTTTACACACCTACATCCAAAACTGGAATGGCAAACACCCAATGCCCTACGATTTTTTTAATAGCATGAATGAAGGTAGTGGTAAAAATTTAAACTGGTTTTGGAAGGCCTGGTTTTTTGATGATGGTGTTACCGATATGGCTATAAGGGCAGTGGATAAAACTTCAGGCGGATACAGCGTTGTTGTGGAGAATAAAAGTGCTAAAGCCATGCCAGTTGATTTAACCTTAACTTATGAAGATGGTTCTGTTGAAAAGAATCACAGTACAATCGGCATTTGGGAAAAAGGCGACAAACAGGTTAAAATCAATATCACAACTACTAAAAAGTTAACTAAAGTAGTGATGGGAAATCCACATACACCAGATAAGGTTAAAAGTGATAATAGCTTTTCAGTGAATTAATAAGAGCTAAAAACAGGATAATAAGGTTGGTCGATCTTACCTTCATCACTAAAAATACGACATAACTCAGCATCTCTTAAAACCTTTTTAAGAGATGTTTTTTTATGATTGATATAAATCTTGTTTTGGGTTAATCTAACGCCATGGCTGTAATCAGCCCAGGTATTGGTGTGTTTGTTGTATACCGGCTGAATGGCCTTTCCATCTAATTTATGCCAACCATAAATGACTACCCTTGGTGTTGATTCCCCGTAAATCTTATTTGAAATAATAATATCTTTTTTATTACCTGCAGTAAGTTCTCCTGACTGATGATTAGCCATGACCGGCTTAAGCTGACTGAGTATAGAATCGGTGTGCGCAATAAAAACTGGTAAGCTTGTCATTGCTTTTGTAGGCGGTATAGGTTGGGGAGCCAGTTTTATTTTTGCTTCTTTATAAATCTGATCAACCAAAAGTTTGGTAGGTAATGAGCATTTGATTAGCCGGGCAACTTTCTGCGCTAAAATAGGCGTCATCGGAACATAAAAAAAATCGCTGCTGCTACCAATTGCAAAATAATCAGGCAATACGTAATAACGAACCTGATATGTTTTTTGATCACTTATTAAATCCATTTCGATTTTTACAAGTTTTCGTAAAAAATCAGGTACATTACCTTTTTTAATCTCCTTGAATATTATTTTTTCACGATTCATCAGGCTTAAGCTGCTATCACTGATGCTCAATGCAAATTCTTTTCCGCCTAAAGCATTTGGTTTTCTCTTATGGAGTTGAAGCTCTTGTGCATTCGCAAAAATGAAAGTAAAAGCCAATAAAAGAAATGCAGATAATCCTTTCATTTATTCAGGTTTAAGAAAATTGATATTTCTTTTTAGTCCGGTAAATTTGGTGCGCTTAACTGCCGATCCCTTAAAAACCCTTTTAAAAACATCATCTGTAATTTCGGTCAGGTCTTTTGCATTCAAATCCAGTAATCCTTCCGCGGGTTTAAAAGCTTCTTCATGGTGTGCTTTAGAGAAACGGTTCCAAGGGCAAACATCCTGACAGATATCGCAGCCAAACATCCAGTTGCTCATTTTATCTTTAAACTCATTTGGGATCTCATTTTTGAGCTCAATGGTGAGGTAGGATATACATTTCGTTCCATCTACCACCTGTGGCGCAATAATGGCATCAGTGGGGCAGGCATCCAAACAGCGGGTGCAACTTCCACAGTAGTCGGCCTGATAAGGATGATCGTAATCCAGTTCCAGATCAACAATCAGTTCGGCAAGGAAGAAAAAAGAACCATCGGTTTTGCTGATTAGATTAGAATTTTTACCGATCCATCCAATGCCTGATTTTTTGGCCCAGGCACGGTCTAAAACAGGAGCAGAGTCTACAAACGCCCTTCCGGAGACTTCTCCAATATTTTCTTCTATAAAATGAGTGAGTTCTTTTAGTTTATCTTTTATTACAGTATGGTAATCCTGTCCGTAAGCATATTTAGAAATTTTCGGCGCATTAGGATCTGACTGTTTTTCTTCGGTATAATAGTTTAGCGACAAGGAAATTACCGATTTGGCACCATCAACCAGTAATCTGGGATCGAGGCGTTTATCGAAATAATTTTCCATGTATTTCATTTCTCCATGCCGGTTCTGGTTCAGCCAGTTTTCCAATCTGGGTGCTTCTTCTTCCAGAAATTCAGCTTTGGAAATGCCACAGGCCATAAAGCCCAGGCGCAGGGCTTCATCTTTGATCAGCTGGCTATATTTTGCATAATTGTTGTACACCGATTTGCAAAGATAAGGCTTAAGATTTAAAACATTTTCATTAATCACTTGTTCTCCATACAGAAACTAAATTAATTGATTATGGTTCATCCAGCTTGGAGTAATAACCAGCGGGAGAGCTTTTAGAGTATTAGCCATGGAAAATATAGATCCACAACATACGGAATCAGGAGCAGCTCCGAAACCGATTGAAAAAGATTACGAAAGTCACAAAGAAGATCCGGGACCAGCAAAACCAGCCGTTACTGAAAAAGACGAAAACGGAGGTGGACAAGCCTTAAAATGGGTGTTACCACTGGCTGTAATTATTGGTCTGATTATATGGTTTGTGATGAGAAAATAATTAGCTTTAGATTAAAAATGAAAATGCCGGTACATTAATTTGACCGGCATTTTTTATGGGTATTTATTTTAACAATTTAACCTGATAAAGATCTTTCCGTCTGTCTTTTAACACCTTTACCGTTCCATAATGGTGCAGTTCGTCTAACAAATGCAAGTCAACATCGACCACCAACACCATTTCGGTATTTGGTGTGGCTTCAGCTTTGATGGCATTGGTTGGAAATGCGAAATCGGATGGCGTAAAAACTGCTGATTGGGCAAACTGGATGTCCATATTATTTACCTTAGGTAAATTGCCCACACAACCTGCAATGGCTACATAACATTCGTTTTCTATCGCCCGTGCCTGCGCGCAATGGCGAACGCGTGTATAACCATTTTGGGTATCGGTTAGGAATGGCACAAATAAAATCTGCATCCCCTGATCGGCATAAATGCGGCTCAATTCAGGGAACTCTACATCATAACAGATCAAAATGCCGACTTTACCACAATCGGTATCAAAAACCTGCACCTTATCGCCACCAATCATGCCATAATATTTTTGCTCGTTTGGTGTGATGTGGATTTTTCTATACTCATCTATTTTACCCGTGCGGTGACAAAGGTATGTGGCATTGTAAAGTTTACCATCCTCAATGAGCGGCATACTGCCCGTAATGATGTTGGTATTGTAGCTCAACGAATATTCATGCATTTTTTGTACAATCTCTTCCGTTTTTTCAGCAAGCTTGCGCATGGCTTCAATTTCTGGTAAGTGATTGTATGGTTGCAGCAGGGGGGTATTGAATAGCTCAGGGAACATCACAAAATCTGATTTGTAACCACTCAAAGCATCCACAAAAAATTCTACCTGCTCGTAAAACGCATCCATATTGGGGAATAAACGCATTTCCCATTGTACTAAACCTAAACGGATGGTCATTGCCGAACGGGCTGATGCATCAATACCCTGGTAATAAATGTTATTCCACTCGATTAAGGTGGCATATTCTTTCGATTCTTTATCGCCTGGTAAGTAATTCTTTAATACTTTTCTGACGTGAAAATCATTCGAAATCTGAAAAGTTAGCGTAGGATCGTAAATTTCTTTAGCTTTTACCTTGTCTATATATTGCCTCGGACTCAACTGCTCTGCGTATTGGTGATAACCAGGAATTCTACCACCGGCAATAATGCTTTTGAGGTTAAGGCTTTCGCAAAGTTCCTTTCTAGCCTCGTATAACCTTCTTCCTAAACGTAGTCCACGATAATCGGGGTGAACGAAAATTTCGATACCGTACAGGGTATCGCCATTAGGGTCGTGTGTAGTAAAAGAATAATCACCAGTAATTAATTTATAGGTGTGCCGATCGCCGTATTCATCGTATTCTACAATAATGGCGAGTGAGCAGGCTACCACTTTATCATCAACGGCGATACAAAGCTGTCCTTCGGGGAAAATATTTAAAAGTTTTGCAATACTTGATTTCGGCCAGATGGAACCACCCATACTGTCGTAGGCCTGTAGCATTGATTCTTTAAGATCGGCGTAATCTTCGAGCGTTAGTTTACGTAATTCAATATTCATACTGTTTGATTTGTACATTAATGAACACAGAAAGGACTTAAATGTTCAGATGGATTTTATTTTTTCGGCAGATCGTCATTGCGAACTGAAGAAGGAGGGCAGTGGGTTGTGTGAAGCAATCTATAAAAACAAGTCATTAGATTGCTTCGGCTCGCTTAATCCCTGCCTCGCAATGACGAAAAAACGTAGGGTTACACGAAACAATCTTACATTAAAACAACTTCCCCGTTTGCCCGGGATAATTCTTTTTTAAATGTTTGTAAGCGGCTTCGGTCACCTCGCGGCCGCGTGAAGTACGCATAATATAGCCTTCCTGGATTAAAAACGGTTCATAAACTTCTTCAATGGTGCCTTCATCTTCTCCAACGGCTGTGGCAATGGTTTTTAAACCGACGGGACCGCCTTTGAATTTATCGATAATGGTCACCAGAATCCTGTTATCCATTTCATCTAAACCATGCTCATCTACATTAAGTGCATTTAAGGCATAGCGGGCTATTTCCGTATCGATATTTCCGTTTCCTTTAATCTGTGCAAAATCTCTCGTTCTGCGTAAAAGTGCATTGGCAATACGGGGTGTGCCGCGACTACGGCGGGCAATTTCGTAAGCACCTTCATCACTGATTGGTGTTTTTAGGATGTCGGACGAGCGTAGCACAATTGTAGTAAGCAATTTGGCATCATAATAAGCCAAACGGGCGTTAATTCCGAAACGGGCCCTTAAAGGCGCAGTCAACAATCCCGAACGGGTTGTGGCTCCAACCAGTGTAAAAGGATTAAGCGATATCTGTACTGAACGGGCATTCGGGCCGGTCTCGAGCATAATATCGATTTTAAAATCCTCCATGGCAGAATACAAGTACTCTTCCACAAGAGGAGATAAACGGTGGATCTCATCAATAAAAAGGATATCACCTTCATCCAGACCAGTTAACAAACCAGCTAAATCGCCGGGTTTATCTAATACCGGACCAGAAGTTACTTTGATGCCAGTCGCCATTTCATTGGCAATGATATGAGAAAGGGTGGTTTTGCCTAATCCCGGAGGGCCGTGCAAAAGAACATGGTCTAAAGCCTCACCTCGGAGTTTTGCTGCCTGAACAAAAATTTTCAGGTTTTCCATCACTTTTTCCTGTCCCGTAAAATCTTCAAAAGCCTGTGGCCTTAAAACCCTTTCAATATCGCGATCGGTAGGGCTCAGGTTGCTTGCTTCAGGATCCAGATTCTCATTCATACAGCAAATATAAAATTAAATGCTAAAAAAATTAGGATTTTTTAAATTTATCAGCAACCATAAGATCTTTTGATCCCGCAGTGTATTTATAAAAACCTTCGCTGGTTTTAACACCTTTTTTACCTGCTGCAACCATATTTACCAATAACGGACAAGGTGCGTATTTAGGATTACCAAAACCATCGTTTAATACTTTTAAGATGGCCAAACAAACATCCAGACCAATAAAATCGGCTAATTGTAAGGGACCCATCGGGTGTGCCATTCCGAGTTTCATCACCGTATCGATTTCGTAAACACCTGCAACGCCTTCATATAAAGTATAAATGGCTTCGTTAATCATCGGCATTAAAATGCGGTTAGCCACAAAACCAGGATAATCATTTACCTCAACCGGAACTTTTTCCAAATTTTGAGATAACGTCATAATGGTACTGGTTGTTTCATCACTGGTGGCATAACCCCTGATTACTTCTACCAGTTTCATTACCGGAACGGGGTTCATGAAATGCATCCCGATTACCTTATCGCCCCTGTTGGTTACCGCTGCAATCTGGGTAATGGAAATAGAGGAGGTGTTGGAAGCGAGAATAGCATGTGCCGGAGCATAGTCATCTAAATCCCTGAAAATCTTCAGTTTTAAGTCTACATTTTCGGTAGCAGCCTCTACAATTAAATCAGCCTGCTGTACGCCATCCTTTGTTGAAGTATAGGTAGTAATGTTATTAAGCGTGGTCGCTTTCTGATCTGCTGTTAATGTTCCTTTGGCGACCTGTCTGTCTAGATTTTTGGTAATGGTTTGTATGGCCTTATCCAATGCATCCTGATTGATGTCGATCAGGTTGACTTGATAATTAAATTGCGCAAAGGTGTGGGCGATGCCATTTCCCATTGTGCCAGATCCTATAACTGCGATTTGTTTCATTTTTTAAGGGATTCTAAAAGGCGAATTTACAAGTAAACGATTAGTTAAAATAGAGATTTTGCCGGATAGCCAATCTCTATTTTTTTATAGACAACCTTATGGTGCCAACCTGGTTTTGGTCCAGATTCCTTTAACCTTTTCGAAATTTATTCTGTCGTGCAACCTGTTGCTTCTTCCTTGCCAAAACTCAATTCTGGTTGGTTTTACGATATAACCACCCCAGTGTGCAGGTTTAGCTACACCTTTATCGGCACTTTTAGCTTTTAATTCTTCAACTTTCTCTTCCAGATAAGCCCTGTTAGGAATAATCTGGCTTTGAGGAGAAGCTACCGCGCCAATCTGACTATCAACAGGTCTCGTATTGAAATATTCCTCTGAAGTTTCTTTGTCCAGTTTTTCTACCGTTCCTTCAATTCTAACCTGTCTTTCCAGTTCTGGCCAGAAAAATACCAACGCCGCATATGGATTTCGTTTCAGCTCTTTTCCTTTTGCACTCAGGTAATTGGTAAAGAACCTAAATCCATCTGTATCAACACCTTTAAGTAAAACGATACGGGCATCTGGCCTGCCAGCTTTATCGGCCGTCGCTAAGGTCATTACATTGGGTTCGTATAACTGGGCATCAACTGCGTGCTGAAACCACTTTTTAAACTGGATAACTGGGTCTTGATCAACGTCAGATTCGTCTAGCGAAGCGCTTTTGTAATCTTGGCGCAGGTTTTGTAGAAATTCATTTGTAACTTGCATTTAACAAAAATAGGCATCTTTTACGGTGTAACAAATGATTATCATCATGCTGAACAATATAAAACCAAAAACAGGCCGCTTGCTCATCTCAGAACCTTTTATGGCCGATCCGAATTTTAAAAGATCTGTGGTACTGTTAACCGAACATGGCGATGATGGCACTGTGGGGTATATCCTTAACCAGGTAGGAAATCTGATGCTGAACGATGTGATCCAAGATTTGTGGGATGCGAAAAATTACATTTACTTTGGCGGACCTGTGGCTGCAGATACCTTACATTTTATCCATAGGAGTTATGATAAATTACAGAGTGGCGAACCCATCGGGAATGGATTGTATTGGGGCGGGAATTTCGAAACCCTTAAAATCCTCCTAAATACCAACGCCATAAGCGCTGATGAAGTGAAATTTTTTATGGGCTATTCTGGTTGGGATAATGGACAGCTTGATCGCGAATTAGAGCAGAATGCCTGGATGGTGAGCGATATTTTTAATCCTGATCTCATTTTTAGTAACGATGATGAAAAGCTTTGGCGGGATGTAGTGGTAAACTTAGGCCCGAAATATGCACATATCAGTAATTTCCCTGCAGACCCGAGTTTGAACTAGTCAGTTTTCAGTTTGCAATTTTCAGTTAATAGTTAAGTAAATATGTGGTTTATTTAAAATAAAACGATAAATATTTATTGTTTTATTTTAAATAATATTTTATGTTTGTTTCGTATTTAAATTTATTAACTATGAAACTCTCAGAAAGTAAGGTAATTAAAGCGCTGAATGGTTTTGCCAGTTTTGCCTTGGTTTTATATATCATCATTTTAATCGTTTCTGTATTCAATTCTGGAGTGCCAAGTGCTACTAAAGGAATAAAATGGTACACTGTATTCAATGTAAAGGCAGAAAAAAAGGTTGAAAAGGGGACAGTCTCTGTTGACGACAGTTTAAATAATTGGTTTAATAGAGGATTCCTTGTAAGCGAAACAAAAATGTCATCAATATCTTTGCGTTTTAAATCTTATTCCGACTTATTTTCATTTTCGGCCATTATTTTTCAATTAGTTTATCTCTGCTATTTCTTGTGTATAGGCTTTTTAATCCTGCTAATTAAACGGTTTTTTAAATCACTTACCAAAGACGAGGTTTTTACCAGAAAAAATGTTTCAATTATAATATACAGCGGCGTGGTATTGATGTTATTACCCTTTTTACGATGGATGACACAAGAACTTTTAATTAATTGTATCAACAGATTAAAACTTAATGATTCGGGTTACGATATTAGTAATGGTGTAGGTTTTTTTGGGACCGAAACACTTATCGGACTGGTGTTATTGGCATTTGGCCTTGCTTTCAAAGTTGGCGTTGATATCAAACAAGAAAACGAATCATTCGTATAAACCTAAATTATGCCAATAATTATAAATTTAGATGTGATGCTGGCCAAACGAAAAATGTCGTTAACTGAGCTCTCAGAAAAGGTAGGTTTAACGATTGTAAACCTCTCCATATTAAAAACGGGTAAGGCAAAAGGTGTGAGGTTTGATACGCTGGAAGCGATTTGTAAAGTTTTAGATTGCAAACCAGGCGATATTATTGATATGGAATAAAAAGCAAGGGATGTAAGTTATATTAAGCCGTCATCTCGACTGAAGTGCAACGAAACGGAGAGATCTATCTGGAATATCTCTCTAGTTAGATTTCTCGACTCCGTTGCACTCCGCTCGAAATGACGAACTCTTGAGTTTAGTTATTGCCGTTTAGGACTCCAGACTATCTGCGCTTTCTTCAACTTTTTTTCTTAACTCATCTTTATAAGCCTGCATTTTAAGGGTTAAAGATTCATCAGCAGTAGCTAAAATCTGCGTAGCCAATAAACCAGCATTTTTAGCAGCGTTTAAAGCTACTGTAGCCACCGGAATGCCATTTGGCATTTGTAAGATAGATAAAATACTGTCCCAGCCATCAATAGAATTTGATGATTTAACCGGAACACCGATTACCGGTAATGTAGTAATAGAAGCGACCATGCCTGGCAAGTGAGCAGCACCACCGGCACCGGCTATAATTACCTTTAGGCCACGGCCTTGTGCTTCTTTAGCATAGTTAAACATACGTTCTGGCGTTCTGTGGGCAGAAACAACCGTAATCTCATAGTTTATTCCAAATTCTTTTAATACATCAGCAGCATCTTGCATAACAGGTAAATCTGATTTGCTTCCCATTATAATTCCTACCAATGCCCCTAAATCCCCTGAAGGAGACTTTGAATTTCCAGCGTTCATATATATCGTTTAATCTTTATTTATATTTTGTAGTGCTCTTTTAAGCATTTTGCATTTCCACCCTGCTTTTAGTTCCCCCTTCAGGAGGCTAGGGGGCTTATGCAATTACTTTTAATGTTTTTTGTACAAACCGTGCTTTTTCAATGGCTTTGTCCCTGTCAATATCTACTATGGTGACGTGTCCCATCTTGCGGAAAGGTTTAGTGTATTTTTTGCCGTATAAATGAACATAAACACCATCAATGCCTAATGTTTTCTCCAGATTTTCATATTTAGCTACCCCCTCAAAACCTTTTTCACCAAGAAGATTGATCATAATGGCATTGGTAATGCTGCTGGTGTCGCCTAGCGGTAAGTTATAAATAGATCGTAAATGTTGTTCGAACTGAGAAACATAATTGCCTTCTATGGTTTGATGACCGCTGTTGTGCGGGCGGGGAGCAACCTCGTTAACCAATAATTCGCCATCTTTACATACAAACATTTCTACCGCTAAAATTCCGGTAATGTTCATCGCCGAAGCAATATTTTTGGCAATGTTCTCGGCTTTTTGCTGTAAGCTTTCGGCAAAAGTAGATGGCGAAATCAGAAACTCCACCAAATTGGCTTCCGGATTGAATTCCATTTCTACCATTGGGAAAGTTTTTACATCACCATTGGCATTACGGGCAACAATTACCGCTACTTCTTTTTCGAAATCGACCAGTTTTTCAATAATACAAGGTGCATCAAAAGCTTTGTCCAGATCGGCAGCACTGTTGATTTTCATTACCCCCTTGCCATCGTAACCATCTTTCCGCAGTTTCAAAATATATGGAAAAGGGAAATTACTGTTTTC
Organism: Sphingobacteriaceae bacterium GW460-11-11-14-LB5; assembly: GCA_002151545.1. NCBI lineage: Bacteria > Pseudomonadati > Bacteroidota > Sphingobacteriia > Sphingobacteriales > Sphingobacteriaceae > Sphingobacteriaceae bacterium GW460-11-11-14-LB5. Next base: position 1,935,775 of record CP021237.1, read on the forward strand.
CATATCTTCCCTCGTATTTACAATCTGGAAAGGAGAGGTTGGGATATCGTTTTCTTTGAAAAACTGTTTCTGGACCCCTTTATCCTGGATTAAACGGATTACTCTCGATTGCGGGAACACTTTTTTACCTTCTTTTTCTAGTTGTTCAAGCGCATCGATATTTACTTTTTCAATTTCAATCGTAATGATGTCGGCTTTCTTTCCGAAGTTGTAAACGGTATCAAAATCGGTAATCGAGCCATTTTCGAAGTAATTGGAAATGTGTTTGCAGGGAGCATCAGGATCTGGGTCTAAAACTAATGTAGTTACATTGTAATTGATTGCTTGTTGAATGAGCATTCTGCCCAATTGTCCGCCACCTAAAATACCTAATTTTAATTCGCTAATCTGTTTTGCCATGCGCTTGAAAATAATGCTACTTTTGTGCAAAAGTAACCATAATAAATTTTATTGATGAATGCTGATGCAATAATTATTGGTGCAGGTGCTTGCGGATTGATGTGTGCGGTGCAGGCAGGCTATCTGGGTAAGAAAGTAATTGTGCTCGAAAAAAATGAAAAACCTGGTGCCAAAATTTTAATTTCAGGTGGAGGCCGCTGCAATTATACCAACCAATTTGCATCAGCTGAGCATTTTATATCGGCAAATCCACATTTTATCAAATCTGCCTTTACGCAGTGGACGGTTGATGATACCATTAGCTTTTTTGAAACTTATGGCATAACAGGTAAAGAAAAAACTTTAGGCCAATTATTTCCTGATGATAAAAATGCGAAAGATGTTGTTGAGGTTTTTACCTCCATTTGCGAAGATTTCGGACAGGAAATCAGGTGTAATGCCGATGTAAAGGGTATCGAAATATTGCCTGAAGGGTTTAAAGTAAGTTATGAGAAAAACGGAAAAACAATTGTTCTAACTGCAGAAAAACTGGTGATTACCACTGGTGGTTTACCCATTCCAAAAATGGGTGCAACCGACTTTGCCTTACGCTTTGCCAGAAAACACCACTTAAAAATCATTGAAACGGCTCCCGCTTTAGTTCCATTAACCATTACCGGAAAAGATGAAGAGTGGTTCGCACAGCTTTCGGGTAATTCTGTTTTTTGCGAAGTAAGCAATGATGAAATTTCGTTCGAAGAAAATATCCTCTTTACACATTGGGGATTAAGCGGCCCGGCTATTCTGCAGATTTCTTCTTTTTGGAGGAGGGGCGAGACGATTAATCTAAATCTGCTGCCACACCAGAATGTGCTTACCTTATTGGATGAGGAAAGAAAAAATAATGGTAAAACACTACTGTCGACATTGCTGAACAGGATTTATACCAAAAAGTTTACCGATGCATTAGGTAAGTTTTTGCCTTTAAGCAAGCCTGTGGCTGCATTAACAAAGGCTGAGATCGATTTAATTGAACAGACGGTCCACCATTTTAAAGTTAAACCTGCTGGCGATAAAGGTTATGATAAAGCGGAGGTAATGCGTGGTGGGATTGATACCAATGAGATATCTTCTAAAACTTTGGAGTGCAAAAAGATTCCAAACCTGTTTTTTGGTGGCGAATGTTTAGATGTTACTGGTTGGCTGGGCGGGTATAATTTTCAGTGGGCCTGGGCCAGTGGTTTTGTAATCGCACAAAATATTTAGTTTGTAAATATTAATTAAAGGTGGTCAATAATATTTTGAAAATGAGCGGCTGTAATACTTCGGATATTGCAGCCCTGCTATCCCTTCAAGTCCTCACTCATGCTTCGCTCCGGGCTTTTCGTTCTATCAGGTTTATTTAACCCGAAACAGTGGTTCTTCGGCGAAAGGCTAAGGGTATAAAACCTGTCCCTTAAAACTTATCATTAAATTTAGTAAATTTGATATGTTATGGAATCATTAAAAGATATTATATCAACTAACGCAGAGGTGTTAGGGGGGCTACCTGTTTTTGCAGGCACAAGAGTTCCCGTTGAAACCTTATTTTTCCATGTAGAGAAAGGAATCACTATCGATGAATTTTTAGAGGATTTTCCAAGTGTATCTAAGAAACAGGTAATTCGTGTGTTAGAAGTTGCGAACAAATTAATAACCTCAGGTCATATAGATAAAATGTATGAAATTGCTTCTTGATGAAAATCTTCCTAAAAGATTAAAAGAACATTTTATCGAACATGAAATTTATACTGTTAGAGACAAGGGATGGAATGGAGTTAAGAATGGTGAGTTGCTGAAGTTAATGATTGCTGATGACTTTCAGGTATTGATCACATTTGATAAAAATCTGCAATATCAACAGAATTTTGCAAAGTATACCTTACCTATCATTGTGTTAAATGCATTAGACAATACATATCTAACCCTAAAGGAATTGGTACCCCAAACCTTATTATTGTTAAAATCCAATCTAAAAGCAGGCGCTAACATAGTTACTTACAAATAAACATTCGGCATTACTTCCCATGCCCATGGTTTTTTAAAGGTTTTGAAAGTTCTGAGCTGCGAAAAATACAAAACTTCACTGGTTCTCCGGTTCGAAATATCCCGTCGGTGCAGATTACCTACGGTGGTAAATAACTCACGTGTTTTAAAATCGTAAACCCTTTCGGTCATGTCGCCACTGTTCTGGTTAAAGTACAGATTGATTGCGCTGGTTAAAAACCAGTCTTTATTTTCGAATTTAAAGGTATAACCCAATTCCCAGCGCCATTCAGAACCTCCCTGGAAACGCAAATAGAGTTGCTGGTCTTTAATGGCAATCTGCTGTAGCGGATCGCCCAGCTTTCCGCCTTCTTCTGAACGTAAAATGAAATCGTTGTTTTGTGTAGATAAGTTAAAAGCCCCGGTTGACTTATCTTTAAAAAAGATAGCCAGTATCCTCGGTTTTTGGGTCTCTTTTATAATGTCGGTATGGTTATCTCCATAAACACGTGTTTCATCTATTGTTTTATTACACTCAAAAACTACCGCTAAATCGTCTGAGGCATCGTTGTTTAAATCGCCATAAACCTGATCGATAACCGTCCAGTTGGCAGGAGTAAACTGTTCAACAGAAGCGCCTTGTGCTTTAATTTTAGGAAATACAAATGTTTTTTGCGCAAAGCTGATTTGCGCACAGAGCATCAGGATGTAAAAACAAAAAACTTTCATTCAGGTAGAAAACGTGTTGATGTAGGGTTAAAACGTTTGGATTGGTGTTTTAGTTTAAGATAGTTGCATATCTAGGTAAATTCGTCATGCTGAATTTATTTCAGCATCTTTTCTGCAGAATAGACCCTGAAATGAATTCAGGGTGACGACTCTATTAAAAATTCCCTTACTTTTGCAGAAAAAACAATTCCTTTTGAAAACCGAAATCTTTGCCATTACGCCGCCTTTTACCCAACTGAATACTCCATATCCAGCAACGGCGTATATAAAAGGTTTTCTGAATACTAAAAATATCAGTGCCACACAGGCAGATTTAGGTATTGAGGTCATTTTAGCGCTATTCTCAAAAAAAGGACTTCAAGATCTGTTTTGTCACACGGAGCCTAGTCGAAGTGCTGGCAATCAAAAAACAAAAAGCGACAATGCTAAACGCATTTTCGCTTTACAGGATGAATATTTAAAAACAATTGATGCGGTAATTGCCTTTTTACAAGGCAAGAATCCAACTTTGGCTTTGCAGATATGTAGCGACGATTTTCTTCCGCAAGCTTCGCGTTTTTCGCAATTAGAAGAGTTAGACTGGGCTTTTGGTGCGATGGGTACACAGGATAAAGCGAAACACCTGGCTACCCTTTATCTCGAAGATATATCTGATTACATTGTAGAATGTATTGATGAAAACTTTGGTTTCAGCCGTTATGCAGAGCGTTTGGGCAGAAGTGCAAATTCTTTTGATGAATTGTATGATGCTTTACTCAAAGAACCTACCTATATCGATCAGATCCTGATTTCGGTTTTAAAAGATAAAATTGAAACCGTTCAGCCTAAATTGTTTTTGATTTCTGTTCCGTTTCCAGGTAATTTATACAGTGCTTTCCGCTGTGCGCAATGGGTAAAGGCCAATTATCCGGAAATTAAAATTTCTATGGGTGGTGGTTTCCCCAACACCGAGTTAAGGTCTTTATCTGATGCAAGGGTTTTTGAATTTTTCGATTACATCACTTTAGATGACGGCGAATTGCCGATTGAACTTTTATACCATAATATTACACGTCCCGTTCCTGCTGAAGCCCATTTTTATAAAAGAACTTTTTTACTCGAAAATGGTCAGGTCGTTTACCGTAACGACGCTTTTAGAAATGATTACAAGCAGGCCGATGTGGGTACGCCTGATTACACAGGCTTATTATTGGATAAATACATTTCGGTAATTGAAATTGTAAATCCGATGCACCGCATGTGGAGCGATGGACGATGGAATAAACTCACCATGGCACATGGCTGCTACTGGGGGAAATGTACCTTCTGCGATATTTCATTAGATTATATTAAGGTTTACGAACCGGTTGCGGCTAAATTGATTGTAGACCGGATTGAAGACCTGTATGAAAAGACCGGGCAAAATGGTTTTCACTTCGTTGATGAAGCGGCACCACCTGCGTTAATGCGTGAGGTTGCTCTGGAAATCATCAGAAGAAAATTAGCGGTTACCTGGTGGACCAACATCCGTTTTGAAAAGAGCTTTACGCAAGATTTGTGTCTGTTATTAAAAGCATCAGGTTGTATTGCGGTTTCAGGTGGATTGGAAGTGGCCTCAGATCGTTTGTTGAAACTGATTGATAAGGGCGTAACGGTAGAACAGGTGGCTAAGGTTACCCGTAATTTTACCGAAGCAGGGATTATGGTGCATGCTTATCTGATGTATGGCTACCCCACCCAAACCGTACAGGAAACAATTGATAGTTTAGAGATGGTACGTCAGTTGTTTGAAGTTGGGATATTACAATCAGGCTTTTGGCATCAATTCGCCATGACTGCACATAGTCCGGTAGGCATGTATCCGGAAAAATTTGGTGTCGTAAAAGATACCGAAGTGATCGGAACTTTTGCCAATAACGACATCAACTATACCGATAATACAGGTATTGATCATAATAAATTCAGCTTTGGATTGAAAAAGTCACTCTTCAATTTTATGCATGGTATCTGTTTTGATTACGAACTGCAGGATTGGTTTGATTTTAAAATTCCTCGGACGAAAATTCCTGCCGATTTTATTGAAAAGGCTTTAAATGATGCCGATCAGTTCCATACCAAACCTACCGCAAAAGTTGTTTGGATAGGCGGAAAACCTTCTGCCGATTATTTTACCAAGTCGAAAAAAGGCAATAGCTGGGAAATGGCAGCACTCACTTTTCACGATAAAAAGGAATCGTTTACGGTTCAAACCAATAAAAAAGAAGGGGAGTGGTTAAGCGCTATTTTAAATAAAATTTCCATCTCGAATGAAAAGGTATTTACTTTTCAGGAGGTTAAAGCGGATTTTGAGAATGAAATGGAAAACTTTGAATTATTCTGGTATTCAAAAGCCATCAATACGCTCAGGGAATACGGCTTGTTGGTTTTATAAATTCTTACCATAAAATCGTCATTTCGAGCGAAGTGCAACGAAGTCGAGAACCACGTAATGCTCAGCGAAGCTAAATCTATCTAGATAGATCTCTCCATTCCGCTACACTGCAGTCGAGATGACGAATACTAATTAATAACTGGCATCAATACTACATCTTCATTTTAAAATGTGTCAGGAAATAAATGATGCAGATTAATACAATTGAATTTAAGATCAACAGCAACCAGGAAATAACTGATTTCCTATCTTTCATCACCGCTATAAAAGAAGTGATGTATGCCATAGCAATCAGCGCCAAAAACAAGTTTACGGTCTGGATGCCCAGAATGTAATATCCGCTGTACGAAAAAACCAGTGTGCTAAGGACCAGGAATACAACTGAGGCGGTAGTGTAAAGCTTATTCGGTTTCATATGGAGTGAATTTACTATAAAAGACATGAATTTGTATTTACATGTCTTTTATAGTGTAAAATATAGTTTAATCACAATGTGGAACAGTAAAAGTCCAGGTTTCTGAATCAGTAGCAGGAACAATATAACCGTTTCCTCTGGTATTTTCGAACCATAATTTACCCCTCAGCTTTTCTCTGGTTCCAACTTCATTTAAGGTTGCGCTATCATAAAGCCGCCCGTTGATCATCACATATTTGATTTTTTCCGAATTGCGGATATCATCTAAAGGATTGGCATCCATAATTACCATATCAGCCAGTTTACCCACTTCGAGCGAGCCAATTTCTTTGTTCATACCCAAATAGCTTGCGCCATTTAAGGTTGCTGCCCTAATGGCTTGCAGGGGCGTAAAACCGCCCTGAACAAACATCCATAATTCCCAGTGTGCACCTAAACCCTGAATCTGCCCGTGTGCACCAAGATTAACTTTCGTACCGCCATCAGCAATCTGTTTAGTGGCTTTGGCAATGTCGATATGGTTATAATCGCTGTACTCAGAAGTTGTTCTGCGTCTGGCTCTTGCATCAATAATAGAGCGTGGCGTATAGGTCATGAGTTTTTCGTTTTCCCAAACATTGGTTCTATCATACCAGTAATTTTCGCCCCACTGACCACCATAGGCCACAATTAGAGTAGGAGTATAACCAACTTCAGTATTGTTCCAGAGTGTGGTCACATCTTTATAAACCGGTAAAACAGGAATGCTGTGCTCAATTCCGGTATGCCCATCGGCAACCATATTCATGTTGGTGAAAAAGGTTGAGCCACCTTCAGGTACAACTTCCATATTTAACTGACGGGCTGCTTCTAAAATCTGCTGACGCTGCTCTCTGCGTGGTTGATTATACGATTTTACTGAAAAAGCTCCAACTGCTTTTAATCTGCGCAAATTGGCCAGCGCATCGTCCAGGCTATTAATTACAACTTTAAAATCGCCATCTGCACCATATAAAATACCACCGGTTGAATACACACGCGGACCAACCATTCTGCCGGCCTTAAGCATTTCGCTCTGGCTAAAAACCATTTCGGTATTGCTCGATGGATCGTGCGAAGTGGTTACGCCAAAAGCCAAATTAGCCATGTAACTCCAGTCACTCTGTGGTGTTATGCCATCCGGACTGGTACGTAAGTGAGCGTGAACATCAATAATACCCGGCATAATGGTTTTGCCATTTACATCAATTACTTTGGCATTGGCCGGAATGGTTACCGCATCTGCTTTTCCTATTGCCGTAATTTTATTTCCATCGGTAATAATGGTTCCATTTTCAATTACTTCATCGCCTTTCATCGAAATAATCCTAGCGCCTTTGAGTGCCACTATTCCGGTAGGGAGGTCAGACTTTAATACCAGATTGATGTCGATCGAAGATGCCTGAGTTTTAGGTGTGGTTCCATCAAAGTTGAAGGCATTATTTACATCAACTGTAAAGTATTTCGGTCCGAGGGTCCAATGCAGGCTTTTACTATCGGCGCTCCATTGAATATACGTTCCACCATCGGTAGTCACTTTTGTAACCGGAATGGCTTTATTGCCCGCTGATGCATCTTGTGCCGCACCAATATTGATCATCGGTGTGATGTACACGTTAAACAATTCGTTAAATGCCACCCATTTATTATCCGGACTAATAACGAACTGATTGGCATATTGAGAAGTAAAGTGTGTTCTTTCGTTTGCCCCGTTTAAATCGATACTTTTTAATGCTTTTTTACCATCAGCAAAACTCTGGAAATAAATGCGAGTATCGGTATTGTTAAACTGCGGACGGATTCCGTTATCCAAAATCAAAGTTTTAGCACCACCACTGGCTGGCATCATAAAAATACCTGTTCCTCGACCATAGTTATAACCTAAAACATCGTTGCCACTTCCTTTTCTAAAAACGATTTTATCACCTTTGGTTGAATATTGAGGAGAATAATAAAAACCTTTTTCATCAGTTAGCATAATGGTTTTTCCCGATTTTACATCCGTACGTTTTATTGCCCCCCGCAATTCATCGCTCCAGGTGGTATAAACAACGTATTTTCCGTCAGGACTAAAAGCAGGTTCAAATTCGAAATCCAATCCATTGGTTAGCCTTTCAGGTGTTCCAGCTGGTAATTCTTGCTTGTATAAGTATCCTGCGGCATTAAAAACAATTATTTTTCCGTCTGGTGAAGTGGTTAATTGTCTTAACATTTTGGCCGAAAACTCATTGCTGAAAACCTGTTGCTCAAAATGTAAGGCTTTTTGTACGGTTTGAATGGTGTTCGCTTGAAAAGGAATTGTGCTGTTGATTAAGGTTCCGATTTCTGTTTTTCTGATTTTTCCTTTTGCATAGAAAACAATGCTTTTGCTATCTGGAGTCCAGGCAAAATTTGGATAAACACCGAAAATTGCCCAGGTTTCCTGCTGATCATGAGATAAATCTTCATTTACCGGCCATTCTTCACCAGTTTTCAGGTTTTGTACATATAAAGTAGATTTCAACCTCACACGCTTTACAAAAGCGATTAAATTTCCATCAGGAGAAACCTGCGGACGGCAAGCGCCACCTTGCTCATTAATCAAAGTATTTAATTTTCCCGTTGTTAAGTCAAGCTGGCGGATGGCATAAATGGTTCCGTTGGGATCTTTGCTGTATTCAAAATTAGGACCAGGACTCACATCTTCACTAAAGTAAACATACTTGCCATCTGGCGAAACGTTGGGCTCGCCCGCGTCTTGCTGATCGTTTTTGCGTTTGGTTAACTGCACACCATCGCCACCGTTTATGTTGTACATCCACATTTCGCCGGCGCCTAAAGAACGACCTGCAGTAAAGTGTTTTCTTGCAATTACATATTCGCTATTTGGCATCCAGGTCGCATTATTCAATAACCTGAAATTTTCTTTGGTAACCTGTTTTTTGCCAGAACCATCACGGTTCATAATCCATATGTTATCGCCACCGCTTTTATCACTGGTATACGAAATGTATTTTCCGTTGGGACTAAAACGAGGCTGAACATCCCAGGCAGTACCGCCACTAATGAGTTTTGCAACCCCACCAGTAATTGGCATAACGTAAATATCGCCCAGTAAATCAAAAGCAATTTCCTGCCCGTCAGCACTAACATCAAGATTCATCCAGGTGCCTTCGTCGGTATTTAAGGTGAAGTTTTTTGTTGTGCCCTGGTATTTTTCAATGTCCCATTTTTTTTCCTGGGCATTTGAACTGAAGAATAATAAGGAAAGAGCGGATAGAAAATAGAGGTGTTTCATTATTTTGGGATGGTTATAATATTATTTGGGGATGGTTATAATATATGGGATAATTATTTAAACAATCGTGTATTTTTCTTTAGCGTAATTTTTTATCTGTTAGCCGGGTTTTATATTCGGCTATTAAAATAGGCTTGTATTTTGTATTCATAAGGTTCTGGAAGATTAAGGAATTCGAATTGTGCCCATTCGGAGCTTTTAATGCAGCATTTACAGTTTTTAAAGCAGCCGTTCGGGCATTTTTAATCAAACTAATCATATCTGCAAACTGCGTTTCTAACATGTACCTGTCTTATTGAGCAAAGTTAATAATCTTTTATAGATGATTTTTTCAATTTCTGGTAATAATAAATGGCGATTTTGGATTAAATGTATAGTTTTGATACCGCCGATTTATGACAGCAATAGAGATTTTACAAAAATATTGGGGACATCAAGCTTTTAGGCCATTACAGGAAGATATTATTTCCTCGGTTTTAGAAGGAAACGACAGTTTAGCCTTATTACCAACAGGTGGAGGTAAATCGATCTGCTTTCAGGTTCCCGCTTTGGTTAAAGAAGGCATTTGTATCGTTGTCTCGCCGTTAATAGCCCTGATGAAAGATCAAGTAGAGCACCTGAAATCAAAAGGGATTGAGGCCATTGCCATTTATGCTGGGATGGGTAAACGTGAAATTGATATCTTGCTGGATAACTGTATTTACGGAAAAATCAAATTTCTTTATTTATCTCCCGAGCGTTTATTGTCTGATTTAGTGCGGGTTCGTATTTCGTATATGAATGTAAACCTGATTGCGGTAGATGAAGCGCATTGTATTTCGCAATGGGGATACGATTTCCGTCCGCCTTACCAACAGCTTTCGAAGCTCCGCGAAATCTTGCCCAATGTTCCGGTTTTGGCACTTACTGCAACGGCTACTGCATTTGTGCGAAAAGATATTGTAGAAAAACTGGAAATGAAAGACCCCAAGGTTTTTGTTAAAAGTTTCGCAAGAGACAATTTAAGTTATGTGGTGTTCGGCAATGAAGATAAGTATAAAAAGCTGATTGATATTTGCAAGAATGTTAAGGGTACTGGTCTGGTGTATGTGCGTAACCGCAGGGAAACTGCCGAAGTATCGAATTTTATCAATAGAAACCAGATCAAAGCCGATTTTTATCATGCCGGATTGGAACGTGATACACGCTTCCTGAAACAGGAAGAATGGAAGAACAACAAAACCCGCATCATGGTGGCTACAAATGCTTTTGGGATGGGCATAGATAAGGCAGATGTTCGTTTTGTGGTGCATTTAGATTTACCCGAAAGTTTAGAGGCCTATTACCAGGAAGCAGGCAGGGCAGGGCGTGATGAAAAGCGAAGTTATGCCGTTCTTTTAGCCAATCAATCTGATGTTTTGGGACTGGAATCGAGATACCTCGATAGTTTTCCCAGTCCGGATGAAATCAGAAAAACCTATCATTACCTCGGCAATTATTTTCAATTGGCATTTGGCGCAGGTGAAGGTTTAACTTTTACTTTTGATATCGCTGATTTCTGTAAACGATTTAATATTAGTGTTTTAAAAACAATTTCAGCGCTGAAGTTTTTAGAACATGATGGTTATCTCACTTTATCTGAAAGTGTTTTTCTTCCATCGAGGATGATGTTTATTGCCAGTCATGAAGACATTTACCGCTTTCAGATTGAGAATAAGGCTTATGATGGCATTATAAAAACCATTCTACGCTCGCACGGTGGCGCATTCGACGGTTTTGTTAAAATTAATGAAGCCGATTTAGCCAAAAAAACCGGATTGTCGTATAAAGAGATTATCGCTCTGCTTAACAAATTACAAGCCATTGAATTACTTACGTATATTCAACAGACTGATCAGCCGCAATTGCAATACATTAGGCCGAGGGTAGATATGGACCATTTTGATCTGGATGTGAAATACCTGGAGCTAAGGAAGGAAATCCTGCATAAACAGATTAATGCTGTGGTAGGTTATGCTTCGTCTAACTTGTGCAGAAGTGTTCAATTGCTCAATTATTTTGATGAACATCATGCTACGAAATGTGGTGTTTGCGATGTTTGCCTTGCCGAAAAAAGAACCGAAAACCAGAGCCAGATAGGCGAAGCGCTTGAATTTGAGATTGTTTCTTTGCTGCAACAACAAGCACTAAGTCTTGATGATTTGGTTACCAATATTAAAAACGGTGCAGAAGCCGAAAGAATTGATGCCATTCGGGAATTATTAGATGCCGGTAAGATTAAATCTGATGGGAAGAAGTATTATCTTTAGATGTGAGATGTGAGATGTGAGATGTGAGATGTGAGATGTGAGATGTGAGATGTGAGATGTGAGATGTGAGATGTGAGAAAAATGCCAGTCAAGTTACCAATAAAGTATTAGTTTTGTAATGAACTATTTAATCGGTTTAATCAAATTAATCAACGCAATCACCTGCGAAGCAAAAAATAAATGATAGCAAAAAACAATAAGAAAACCATCCGTTCGTGGGCATTCTTCGATTGGGCAAACTCTGCCTATAACTTAGTCATCACCTCTACCATTTTTCCGGCTTATTATACCATTATTACCACCACTAAAGAGCATGGCGATAAAGTGGAGTTCTTTGGTCGGACCTATGTAAATACTTCGCTTTCCAATTACGCATTATCATTTGCGTACCTGATTATGGCTTTTGCTTTGCCGATGCTTTCATCCATTGCTGATAGAAGGGGGAATAAGAAATCGTTTATGAAATTCTTTACCTATGTTGGTGGAGCGGCCTGTATTGGTTTATACTTCTTTAAATTGGATACGCTCGAAATGAGTGTGATTTTGTTTGCCTTAGCCGCAATGGGTTATATCGGCGGCGTATTGTTTAGTAATTCGTACCTGCCAGAAATCGCGACAGAAGAACATCAGGATCGTGTGAGTGCACAAGGTTTTTCATATGGGTACATTGGTTCGGTTTTACTGCAACTGATTTGTTTTCTGTTTGTACTAAAACCAGAATGGTTTGGTATTACTGATGCCTCATTCCCGCCAAGATTATCTTTTTTATTGGTTGGGGTATGGTGGATCGGTTTCTCTCAGATTCCTTTTTCTGCACTTCCAAATGGAACGCCTCAGCACGATAAAGTAAAAACGAATATTCTTAAAGATGGCTTTAGTGAGCTATCTAAAGTCTGGGCACAAGTAAAAGAAATGAAGGTTTTAAAAGGATTTTTAGTTTCTTTCTTTTTCTACTCCATGGGGGTGCAAACCATTATGCTGGCAGCAGCAGGTTTCGCCGAAAAAACATTAAAACTAGGCACTGCAAAACTGATTGCCGTGATACTAATCATTCAGCTTGTGGCTATTCCAGGTGCTATGCTCATGTCGTATTTAGCCAAAAAAATCGGGAATATAAACGTGTTAATTATGGTGGTTGTGGTATGGGTTGGCTGTTGTGTTTTTGGTTATTACATTACTAACGAATATCAGTTTTATTCATTGGCCGCCATTGTAGGCTTAATTATGGGCGGAATCCAATCTTTATCGCGTTCTACTTATTCTAAATATTTACCGGTTGATACAAAAGACAGCACTTCATTTTTCAGTTTTTATGATGTAACGGAGAAACTGGCAATTGTAATTGGCCTTTTCAGTTTTGCTTACATTGAAGATTTAACCGGAAATATTCGCTACTCAATTATCGCTTTGGCATCATTTTTTATCGTTGGATTAGTTCTTTTAGTGCTTCTCAGAAAAAACGAACATAAAGAATCGCTAAAATTGTAAGTTTGCAGTCGTTAAGAATATTATGAAAGTAGAATTATTTGTGCCTTGTTTTGTAGATCAGCTCTATCCGGAAACCGCTTTTAATACGTTAAGGTTATTAGAAAAATCGGGATGTGACGTGACCTACAATTCAAAACAAACCTGTTGTGGGCAACCTGCGTATAATGCAGGTTATTGGGATGAGGCTAAGGAAGTAGGTACAAAATTTTTAAATGATTTTACCGAAAACACCTATGTGGTTGCACCATCGGCATCGTGTGTAGGCATGGTAAAAGGTGGCTTTAACGATCTGTTTACCAATACCATTGTGCACAATAAATGTCGTAGCCTGCAGTCAAATATTTGGGAACTTTCTGATTTTCTGATCAATGTGGCCAAAAGGGATTATTTCGGCGCAGAGTTAGAAGGAAAAGCTGTTTACCACGATTCGTGCAGTGCCTTACGCGAATGCAAAATCAAAGACGAACCACGCCAGTTGCTTTCGAAAGTTCATGGATTGGAAATGATCGAAATGGAGGATACCGATATGTGTTGTGGCTTTGGCGGAACCTTCGCGGTTAAGTTTGATGCGATTTCATCTGCAATGGCCGAGCAGAAAGTTAATCATGCCCTGGCACAGCAGGCAGATTATATCATTTCGACCGATTTATCTTGTTTACTCCATCTTCAGGGCTATATCGAAAAGAATAATTTACCCATCAAAACCATGCACATTGCTGATGTGCTTTGTAATGGTTGGTTAGAGAGTACGGAATATTAAGCCCTGGCCCTTAAAGGGGAGAAGATACTTTAAACCTATCAGGTTCTGAAACCTGATAGGTTTTTTTTAAAAAGAACCACAGTCTTTTGTTAAATAAACCCGACCGACAGCGTTTCCCGATAGCAGTCTGGTTTTAATTCATCAAGTTTTCTATCGGGATTAAGCAAAGGGCGGGACTGTGACAACAAAAGAACCACAGGCACTGCTTTTCTAATAAAAGGGATTGGATATTGTAATATTTAAATTACTTTGAGCGCAAATCTGCGTTTAAAGGATTTAAGCACAATCTTTAACACAATTTAACACGTTTTACGTTACAATCTATAATATCTTTGTTAAACCTTTTTAAGGCTTTCATATCTAAACAACAAAACAAAATCATAATGAAAACAATATTCATCGCTTTATTAGGAGTAATGTCCATTGCATCAGTAGCCAATGCACAGCAGAAAAAAACTTCTGGAGCCATACAATTTGAAAGTATTATCGACCCTGCGGCAATGGCTTCAGCAAGTGGTATCCAGTTAACGGACCAAATGAAAGCCAGGATGCCTTCTACAAGTAAAAGTAATTTCGAGTTATTATTTACAGCTACAAATGCCAGTTATATGCCAGTTGAAGAAACTGAAGATAGCAACGGAGCTGGTGGTGGTGGCGGCGGAATGGGTCGTATGATGATGCGTTTTGGTGGCGCTGGTGGTAACCGTGAATATTATTATGTTTTTGCTGACAAAAGCTTAACAGAAGTTTTCGACTTAAACGATACGACTTATTATATGCCAAGTAAACTAACCTTGTCTACTTCGGGCCCGATCAGCTCATTCAGAATGGGTGGTGGTAATCCTAACGATACCACTAAAGCAAAACCTGCTCCGGCACCAAAAATAGAAGTGGTGAAAACGGATTCTACCAAACAGATTTTAGGTTTTACCTGTCACCAGGCCATTGTAAGATCGACAAGAGCAATCAAAATCTTAGACATGGATAAGAATGTGGTTGAAGAAACCAAAATCTGGTATACCAAAGATTTAGGCTTCGATTTTTCTCCAAACCCAAATATGTGGACAGAAGGTGCTGTTTTGGCCATTGAAGGGAGAGGAAGCAGTTCAATTGCTAAAAGTATTGAGTATAGAAATGTAAGTTCAAAAGACGTAACTGCGCCTAAAAAAGCAAAACTGATTACTGCTGAAGAATATAAAGCTAAAATGGATAACATGATGAAACGTTTTAGACAAAACAGACCAGGCGGCGGTCAGGTAAGATCATTTGGAATGAATTAATTGAGTGCATAGCCAGATATCAGAAGTTTTGCCCGGGCTTGTGCCTTGTGTTAACTTCGGATGTCTGGCATCAAAAGCCCTGAAAGCGTAAGCTGTCAGGGCTTTTTTTGTGTATCATTTTTGAAAGGCTTGGGTTTACTTTTTGCAACTAAAATTAGAATAACTATTATTGGGATTAATTAAAAACCTAACCAGCGTGATTACAGCACAGAACGACAGTAACCTATTAGCAACTAAACAGCATTTTGAAATTTTAGATGGATTAAGAGGCCTAGCCGCAGTAATAGTCGTGATATACCATTTCATGGAAATTGCGATTACCGATTATAATAAAAATTTTCTCTCCCATGGCTTTCTGGCGGTCGATTTCTTTTTCTGTTTGTCGGGTTTTGTAATTGCCTACGCTTATGATACACGTGCCGCAAATATCAGCCTAATGCAGTTTTTTAAACTAAGATTGATCCGTTTGCATCCTTTAGTCATCATCGGTTCAATTTTAGGACTGTTAACTTTTCTGTTCGATCCTTACAGTGATTTATATGCCGTTTACGGCTTCGGGAAAACATTACTGATGTTTTTGGCCTCTGCATTTTTGATTCCATATCCGGTTATGCCAGAGCGTTATACCAATCTATTCTGTTTAAATGCTCCTGCGTGGTCTTTATTCTGGGAATACATCGCCAATATTTTCTATATCCTTATGCTTTACAGATTGAATAAAAAAGTATTGCCTGTATTGGTTTTGCTTGGCGCAATAGCCATCTGTTATGTGGCTTTAAAAGTGCCTAATGCTAATTTAAGTGGTGGCTGGGGTGGACAAAACTTTTGGGATGGTGGTGTGAGGGTACTATATTCTTTCTCAGCCGGCATGTTGGTTTATCGTTTCAACTGGATCATTAAAAATAAACTGGGTTTCCTCGGCGTGAGTCTGCTATTACTTGTGGCTTTCCTTTTCCCTTACAGAGATGCATATAACTGGATTACCGAAACCATCATTGTATTGTTTTATTTCCCGCTTTTAGTGGCTTTAGGTGCCGGGGCAATAATTAGCGAACCTTTAAAGAAACTGTGCACCTTATCCGGAGAAATATCGTACCCGCTGTATATGACACATTATCCTTTCGTTTGGATATTTCTGACTTATGTTGCCGTGGTTAAACCTGCAATGTCGACCTTATGGGTGGTTATCCCGGTTTCGGTAGCCGTGCTGGTACTACTGGCTTATCTGATCATGAAGTTTGTCGATATCCCATTGCGTAAATATTTGAAGGCTAAATTTTTATAAGTCTGACTTGCATTTTTTTAGCCAAGGGGAGACAGACTAATAGACCGTAATGTATAAAACACCTGGACTTACTTTTCTGTGGCAATCCGCGCCGCTGTGGCTTATTTTATGTTGTTTTCCTGATTAAAAATCGTATCTTTGCACAAAATAAAATCACATTGTAGGTGATCTTTACTCACATTTTATAAAAATTAAATCATAGTTGTAGATGATTAACATTACTTTACCTGACGGTTCTGTCCGTCAGTATGAAAAGGGCACTTCTGCCCACCAAATTGCATTGTCAATTTCTGAGGGTTTAGCCCGTAACGTATTAGCCGCAGAGGTTAATGGCGAAGTTTGGGATTCAACAAGACCAATCGAATCTGATTCATCAGTGAAATTATTGACCTGGAATGATACTGCCGGAAAATCGACTTTTTGGCACTCATCAGCTCACTTAATGGCTGAGGCTTTAGAAGCACTTTATCCGGGTACCAAATTTGGTATCGGTCCGGCTATCGAAACTGGCTTTTATTATGATGTAGACTTTGGCGACCGCGAATTTTCTTCGGACGATTTCAAAGCCATCGAAACCAAAATGATCGAGCTGGCTAAACAGAAGGAAACTTTTGTACGCGAAAGTGTTAGCAAAGCTGATGCGGTAAAATATTTCACCGAAAAAGGCGATGAGTATAAATTAGATCTAATTGATGGCCTGGAGGATGGTAAAATTACTTTCTATACCCAGGGTTCATTTACCGATTTATGCCGTGGTCCGCATATTCCAAATACTGGTTTTGTAAAAGCAGTAAAACTGATGAATGTGGCTGGTGCTTACTGGCGTGGCGATGAAACTAAAAAACAGTTAACCCGTATTTATGGTGTAACTTTTCCTAAGGCTAGCGAGCTTACCGAATATCTTTTAATGATTGAGGAAGCAAAAAAACGCGATCACCGTAAATTAGGAAAAGAATTAGAGCTGTTTGCTTTCTCAGAAAAAGTAGGCATGGGCTTGCCATTATGGTTACCTAAAGGAACTGCTTTGCGCGAACGTTTGGTCAACTTTTTAACTAAAGCACAGGCTAAAGCAGGTTACGAACAAGTAGTAACGCCGCATATCGGTCATAAAAATTTATATGTAACCTCAGGTCACTGGGAGAAATACGGTAAAGATTCGTTCCAGCCGATTAAAACCCCGCAGGAAGGAGAGGAGTTCTTCTTAAAACCGATGAACTGCCCGCACCACTGTGAGATTTACAAAACAAAACCACGTTCTTACAAAGATCTTCCGGTTCGTTTTGCAGAGTTTGGTACAGTTTATCGCTATGAGCAAAGCGGCGAATTACATGGTTTAACCCGTGTACGTGGCTTTACTCAAGATGATGCTCACTTATTCTGTATGCCAGAGCAGGTGAAAGAAGAGTTTAAAAAAGTAATTGATTTAGTGCTTTACGTATTTAAATCATTGGGTTTTGATAACTATACTGCTCAGGTTTCATTAAGAGATCCGGAAAACAAATCGAAGTACATTGGTTCTGACGAAAACTGGAGACTATCTGAGAATGCTATTATTGAAGCAGCTGCAGAAAAAGGCTTAAATACCGTTGTAGAATATGGCGAAGCCGCTTTCTATGGTCCTAAGCTCGATTTTATGGTGAAAGATGCTTTAGGTCGGAAATGGCAGCTGGGTACCATCCAGGTTGATTACAACTTACCAGAGCGTTTCGAATTGGAATATACCGGTAGCGATAACCAAAAGCACAGACCAGTAATGATTCACCGTGCGCCATTTGGTTCATTGGAAAGATTTATTGCAGTTTTGATCGAACATTGTGCCGGAAATTTCCCATTATGGTTAAGTCCGGAGCAATTTATTGTTCTTCCTATTTCAGAAAAATATGAAGAATATGCAAAAAAAGTTTTAGATGAACTAAATAATTCCGATATTCGCGGGCTGATTGACTTTCGTGATGAGAAAATCGGTCGCAAAATACGCGATTCGGAAGTTAAAAAGATCCCATACATGCTCATTATCGGTGATAAAGAAATGGCAGAAGGAAAAGTTTCTGTCCGTAAACATGGTGAGGGAGATTTAGGCGAAATGACGTTGGAAGAGTTCAACAATTTATTAAGAAAAGAAATAACAGTTTAAATTAAATAGTACAAATTTGGCATTAGGAAGACCAGGATTTAACAGGGGACCACGTCCACCTTTTAAGAAAAAAGAAGCAGAGCATAACATTAATCAGTATATTAAATCGCCCGAAGTGCGTTTAGCTGGCGATAATGTTGAACCGGGGATTTATCCTTTGGCAAAAGCTTTGGCACTTGCTGATGAACTGGAATTGGATTTGGTAGAAATATCTCCAAATGCCGTACCACCAGTTTGTAGAATTATTGATTATAGTAAATTTGTTTACGAGCAAAAGAAAAAGCAGAAAGAAATTAAAGCTAATGCGAAACAAACTGTAATTAAGGAGATCCGTTTTGGTCCTAACACCAACGATCACGATTTCCAGTTTAAATTGAAACATGCAGTAAGCTTTTTAGAGAACGGTGAAAAAGTTAGGGCTTACGTGCATTTTAAAGGTAGAGCAATTGTTTACAAAGAGCAGGGAGAGATTTTATTGTTAAAATTTGCCCAGGCTTTAGAAGATGTAGGAAAAGTAGAGTTATTACCTAAGTTAGAAGGTAAACGTATGTTCCTGACAGTTGCGCCTAAAGTAGCAAAAAAATAAAAATAGGTTTATAAATTAAAAAACAGGTTATGCCAAAAATGAAAACCAATTCCAGTGCTAAAAAGCGTTTTTCGCTTACTGGAACAGGTAAAATCAAAAGAAACAACGCATACAAAAGTCACATCTTAACCAAGATGAGTACTAAACGTAAACGTGCCTTAGGTCAAGCAAGTATCGTATCTGATGCTGATATGGGTAACGTTAAACGTATGCTTTGTATCGGAAAGTAATTTATTAATTCACCAGGTATCAGGCTTTAAGTTTCCGGTTAAAAGGAACGCCGCTTGCCAAAAAACAACAACAACATGCCACGTTCGGTAAACGCAGTAGCTTCGAGAAGAAGAAGAAAAAAAATCCTTAATCTAGCCAAAGGCTATTGGGGAGCAAGAAGTAAGGTTTATACTGTTGCTAAAAACACAGTAGAAAAAGGTTTGCAATATGCATACCGTGACCGTAAAGTTAAGAAAAGAGAATTCCGCGGATTATGGATCCAACGTATTAATGCAGGTGCTCGTCAGCACGGTATTTCTTACTCTCAATTAATTGGTAAACTAGCTTCTAAAGAAATCGGTTTAAACCGTAAAGTATTGGCTGATTTAGCAATGAATCACCCAGAAGCTTTCAAAGCTGTAATTGATGCAGTAAAATAGAAATTTTCGCCTAGGCGATAATCATATTTAAAAAGGTCCCGATGTAAATCGGGACCTTTTTTTTGTTGTTTGGTTTTGAAGATCTAATATAATCCTAATTCTGCTAAACAGGCAAACTGCTGACCATCATGTGCAGATTTAGCAATGATTTTATAATAGAGGAAGGTTTGTGCCGAAGCAAAATCAAAGTACTGCACGCCACTAATGTTTTTTGCTACATAGTTGCCTTGCGAGGTGAAATTAACACCATCCGTACTCGTTAAGATTTCGAAATCTTTAACGGCTCTGCTTAAGCTGCTGCGCTGCAATAAACTTACGCCACTTGCTGTTTTAGAAGTCGTACCTACTTTAATTACCACATTGTGTGGGTAGGAAGTAGCCGAAGTTCTCCATCGCGAATGCCAAACAGTAGTCGCATTACCATCAATTAAGCTGGACGCTTTACCATCAGAGCTTTCTTCAGAACTAAATGAATTGATCGTCCATCCTGTTTTGCTTAACTCATTTTTGGTTGAGAAGGTTAATATCGGTAAACCTCCCGAAAAAGTATAGGCATAAATTTGTTCGGTTACTGTTCCGTTATCGTGAACCAGTTTAACTTTCAGTTCGTATGGAATACCATCAGCTTTTTCCTGCAGATCGGCAATTGGCATAACCACCCTAAAACTATCAGTGCCGATTTTTTTTGATTCCCAGGTAATGGCATTGTAATCATGGTTAACGCCGGTACCTTCATTATTTACATTAGGGTCATTGTAGTATATAATACTGGTTACATTACCGGTAGAAGTAAACTTGCCGGATACTACTATAGACGCTAAAGTACTCGAATAGCTGGCATATATCTTATTAATGCTACTGGTTACGGCGCCATAATAGGTATTGGAATTGTTATTGAAAACCTGATTTACATTTAAAATCGCCGCATCTGCAGCCGTTAAAAATGTAGGGCTTTTACCTAAAGTTCCGTTACCCGCCCACATTAAGGCCATCCCTAAGGTTGAGTTTTCGGAAACTTTTTGCCTGTTGTGCGGCAGATTTAATCCATGACCCAGCTCATGTACCATACCGCCAAACCACACACTAAAGCGATTGCCTACGGTAGTGCTTAAGCCCAGGTTTGCAATGTCCATTTCTTCATAATCCAAAGCATAACACCACCTGCCGGTACCATAAAACGGACCTCCGCTTGGTGTGCCATTCGAACCGATGGAATACCTTGGAATAATGATCAGAGTATGATCGCTGGTTTTATCTGCCGGATGTGCAGCAAAATAAGCATTTACCTCACTTGCTACTGCGCCGTTTCCTCCCGAGTAGGGATAACTGGCTTTTGGAAGTGTTCCTCTAATGGTTAAGATTTTTACATTTCCGGCGCCATCATCAGCAAGACCAAATGTTTTGTTGCCGTAACCGTTGCGATTCATTTCTTGTCTGTACCAGTCTTGGGTCCATAATAAAAGATCACTCAATCTTTTTCTGTAACCGGCAAGGGTATCGAGATCGTTAGGTACAAAATACACAATATTTACATTGCGACTTTGTGTAATAATGTTAGTGGTAGCCTGTTTTTTGCTAATAGAGAGGGTTTTTTCCTCAGGTTGCAATACTTCGGCTTTTTTACAAGACAGGGTAAATAAGCAGGCGCAGAATAGCCCTGTTAAAAGTAGACTGTTTTTTTTCATACGATAATTTTAGGTTTAGGTTGATAATATAGGGAATTGGTTATTGTTGCTATCTTATATGCTGTACTCAGCCTCTTTGCCTAATCTTATCGGTTTTATACCAAGATTATACCACCATAGTTTGCCAGTCGCGGCCGCTATCCCAAATCTTAAAAAGCGCGTATTGTAAGTAGATTTTTATCTTATCCAGATTTAAGTTACACACAAACTTATACAGTAGGAGGAATTAAAACCGCGCAAACGTTTGTGTTACATCAAACGTAATAGATTTAAACAATAGCGTATAAATGCCATTCAAACAGGTTTTTACGGCTATTTGATTACTTTTTTATATGACATTAAAATTTATGAAGCGCAAACGTTTGATTGACTTGTATTAACTGTTTGATTTGCCTGTAGATGGATGTGTACAGCTGAATGTAGTGCGCTACAAAGGAGAATTAAATCTTTGCCTAAAAGGTAGGCTTAAAAGGGGGAGGGCAATGTTATTATTTGTCGTCATTTCGAGCGGAGTGCAACGTAACCGAGAATTCTAAGAGGAGTAAATCTCTCCCCCAAATGTTCGGGGCTGCGCTACAGTCGAGATGACGACTTTTTTATTGAAATTATCACGATTAGCTCTGATCGTCAGTATCTGCGTCAGGTGCATTCTTTTGAACCGATTCGATGCCGTTATCTCTGGCAGAACTACTTTCGTACATCTCGCTGGAGCCAATCAACTGGCCATTTGTAGCCTTCAAAGTGAAATAGTACTTGCCATTAGATGAGGTCTTTTTTTCAAACTTTGAATCATCCTGTGCATTTTTTTTAACCGATTCGATCCCGTTTTCGCAGCTCGATTTGGCTGAATAGCCTTCGCTTGTTAAAATGGTCTGGCCATTGCCGGCTTTAAGATTAAACTGGAATTCTCCGTTCGATCTTTTAGTAATTACAAATTTTCCCATAGGTCTGATTTTAATTTATTACCTGGTTAGCATTTTAACCTAAATAACTAGGTATTATTCCTAAAGTTATTAAAGTTTGTAACCAATTACAATAAGCAGATAAGAGAATTAATGAAAATTTAACCCAGACTATTGGTAAATTTCATACGGATGCCGCTTTGGAAGTTTTGGATAATTTTGAAAATTTCGATCAAGGTTACTTTTTCGATTTTAGTTAAACTATCAATTTCAATAAAATTATTCGGCGCTGCCTGATCATTGATAATCAGATTGGCCTGATGTTTTAATCTCAACCCCATCAGATAATAATAGGACTGTGAAAGTTCGTTAAACTGCTCTTCACTAAAAACACCTAATTCCCTGAGCGCTTTTAAACGCTCGCCGGTATTTTCTTTTTGAAAAATCCTGTTTTGTAAAGCATAAACCCTTGCTAAATCTACAATAGGGGTCATGGCTGTTTTAATATCGAATACTTCTTTTTTATGGATTTTTTGCGTTCTGATATTTCTAAAATAAGTGAGCGGTGGCTCATAAAGTAAAGCATTTTTGGCCAGGTATACATAGAATTTTTCGATAGGCTTCTGCAGTTCTTCATCAACAAAAGATCTCAGACTTTCCATAATGGTTAAGTCACCATAAATGGCCCTGCAATCGAAAAATGCTGCAAATTTTACAGCAGCTTCAGGCAAAGCTTCTTCTATCCAGTTTTTATAATTGTATTTCCAGTGGGAAAGTGAATGGGTCCAGTTTGGGTTGGTTGCCATATAATCGCCATCGCAGTATACAAAACCAACAAAATTTAGTTTGTCAGAAACCTGTGTAGCCAGGTCTAGAAAATAGGAGCGTACGGCTGCTCTTTTATCTTCTCCGGTATCTTCGTAAATAATGGCATTGTCCTGATCGGTTTTGAGGCTCAGTTCTTTTCGTCCCTCGCTGCCCAAAACCATAAACACAAACTTTGCAGGTGGCGGACCCAGTTTTGCAATTACTTCTTCGATAATTTTAAAAGAAATGGTATCAGCAATGGTCGTTACGACTTCGTTCACAATTTTCGAATGAACGCCTCTTGCCAGTAACTGCGCAACAATATTGGGTACCTTTTGCCATTTTAGTTTTAAATCGCTGGTGTTTACAGCCGATTTTACAGATTGAATGAAAACTAATGGCGATTCTGCCTGTTCGCTTAAAAGGCGGTTCCTGCTCAGAAAACCAACATAATTACCATTGTCGTTTACCAATAAATATCTGGATTTTTTGCTGAACATCATCAATATCGCCTCATACACATAAGCATCCGGACTTATGGTAACAATATGGGTGTCCATCACTTCATCAATCGGCAAATTTGGATTCAGTTGTTTAGCGATGACATTATCCCTTAAAGTAATATCGGTTACGAAACCCAGGTAAACATCCTGATCATTTTTAATAAAAAGACAACTGGTTTTTTGTTCTGACATTTTAATTGCCGCCTCGAAAATAGGCGTGCCTGGGCTGCAACTCACTATCTTTTTGAAAGTAATGTCTCCAATGCGGGCGGTATAAATTTGATCGGCTAATTTATCTTCCATTAAAAAGTCCCTGTAAAATTCTTTTAAACGAAAATTCTTTTGTCTTTTTCTGTTCCAGGTTAAAAGTATGCTCCTGATGGTAGGCTGAAGTTAAGGTAATTTTGTCTGTTTTTAAAAGATGAAAGAAAATCTTTGCCGTATTTGATGCGTCTGATAAGGCATTGTGGGCATTTTCAGGTATTTCATTAAATAATATAGTGTAAAATTTATCCAGTTTTAAATGACTGATTACCGTATTGGTGATATAGGGTGCACTCGCTTTCATGGTACAGAAAAAAGCAAGATTTTTAAATATGTTTTCCCTTCCAATGCGGTATAATTCAACATTCACCATGTGATAATCGAGCTCAATGAAATGTCCGATAACCAAGGGCTGGTATTTTTCGATATCTTCAGCAAACTGCAACATCACCTTTTCCTTGTTTTCGCCATGCGTATGCAAATATTCAGGGCTAATTTTGTGAATTTTTAAGGCCGCTTTATCAATGATGAAATCGGTATTTTTAATGTAGTGATTCTCGCGCTTAACTTCCTGGTAAGATTGATCATAAATAATCCAGGCAATTTGGACAATATGCGGCCAGTTCTTTTCTTTAGAATAAGGTGCTGTCCAGTTTTTAGGCAGACCTGAAGTTTCGGTATCAACAACGAGGAAGTATTCTTGCAATTTTAAATGGTTAGCGTTTAAGATTGAACGATTTCAAAGGTAATTAATTAAGAATGTAAACTATAATTATTCCTAAATCCTTCCCGGAAAAGCAATTTATAAATAAAGCGTTATTTATTTGTTAAAGTGAAAGATTTGCAGTTATTTGGTGCCAAAATTTAATTAAAATATGCGCTCTCTATTATTTAGCTCCCTAGCCTGTATATTGTGCCTGAGTTCTGCCTTTGCTCAGCAAAAGCTCGGAGAAAACATGCATTTCAAAAAACTTGATAACGGTTTAGAAGTGCTGGTGGTTGTAGACCGGACTGTGCCGCTGGTGACCATCGAAATGGCTTGTAGAAATGGTTCTTTTACCGAAACCGACGAATTTAATGGCTTAAGTCACCTTTACGAACATTTGTTTTTTAAGGCCAATAAAGATTATCCCGATTTCGAACGTTTAAACTCGAGAATGAACGATCTGGATATCAATTCGAATGCCACGACCAGAGAAGAGGTGGTGAATTATTTTTTTACACTTCCGGCTGCTAATTTAAAGCCAGGGTTAAGTTTAATGAATTCCTCCATTCGTTATCCAAAATTCATAAAAGAAGATATGGCTTTGGAAAATGAAGTGGTAAATGCTGAATTTACCAGGCACGAATCGAGTCCGATATTTGCTTTGATAGAAGCCAATTCGCGGCACATGTGGGGCGCAAATTATTCCCGTAAAAATGTAATCGGGAGTCATGAGGTGATTTTATCAGCTACTCCATCAAAAATGGATTCCATTAAAAATAAATATTACTGGCCAAACAACGCTGTGCTGGTAATTGCAGGTGATGTTAAGGTAGATGAAGCTTTTAGCTATGTAAATTCTGTTTTCGGAAGCTGGAAACGCTCGCCGGTTGATCCTTTTGTGAAATGGCCAATTCCGGAGTTTAAACCGCTTCAAAAAAACGATTATTATTTTGTAGAATCGAATAAAAGCCCTGTTCCGTTTATGCTTTTTAGCTGGCATGGTCCCGATACCAGGAACGATATTCCAGCTACCTATGCTGCTGACGTTTTCTCTTTCATTGTGAATCAAAACGGTTCTAAAATGAAACAGGCACTTATTAATTCAGGATTAGCGCAACAGGCCGATGTGAATTATTACACGCAAAAATATACAGGGCCAATTAGTTTGATGGTGAGCCCTAATCCGGCAAAAATAAAGGAATGTTATGAGGAAGTGCTGAAGCAGATTTCGCTTTGGGCCAATGAAGATTATTTGTCTGATTTACAGATTGAAAGAGCCAAAAGGTTATTGTCTATCGAACAGGTAGAAAGGAGAGAAGTTACTTCCGATTATGCACATTTACTTTCCTTTTGGTGGGCTTCAGCATCAATTGATTATTATACGCATTACGAAGAAAATGTAAATAAAGTAACCAGGAAGGATTTGCTCGATTATGTACGCAAGTATATTAAAGATAAACCTTATTGTGCTGGCCTGATGATGGATAAAGCAGGTATGAATGAAGTGAAGCCGGCAACATTTTTTAAATCATCTAAATAACCTTACGCTCCATGAAACGATTTATATTTTTAATCAACTTTATTTTAGTTTTTCATCTTGCCAACGCGCAAACCAAAGCCATTTCATTTGATGTGAATGGTTTAAAGGTGATTTTAAAATCTACTCAGAAAGAAACAGTTAGTATGAGCATGTTTTTTAAAGGTGGAGTGATGAATTATAACGCTGAAAGGGCTGGAATTGAAAACCTGGCTTTGGCTGCTGCAGCTACCTGTGGTACTAAAAATTACAGCGTTGTTGATTATCAGGAGCTGGCTGATGAGTACGGAATTGATATTTCTGGTTCATCGAGAACAGACTATGGCACCATTAGCATGGATTGTATTTCCAAGTATCTTGATCAGGGCTGGAAACTTTTTTCAGATGCCGTAATTAATCCGGCCTTTGATAAAACGGAGTTTCAGACGACTAAAGAGCGGATGATTACGGGGATTTATCACAGTCAATCTGATCCTGAAACAAGGATTGAGCAGCTGACCATGGAAAGCATGTTTAAAGATTCGCCTTACAGCATTAATCCTTTGGGTACAAGCAAAACCGTAGGCGGTTTTACCGCCGAAATGGTGAGTAATTATTACCATAGCGAATTGTTGAACAAGAATAAAATGTTTCTGGTTGTAGCTGGAAACATTACGAAGGAAGAACTGGAAAAGAAGATTCAGGCTTCTTTTAGCGGCCTTAAAGGAAAAACCTACACGCCACCCGTTTACGATCGCAAGACTTTAACAGGAGAGCATCTGGTAATTGAACAAAGAGATATTGCGACCAATTACATGAGTTGTATTATGAATGCACCAACCATGACAAATGCCGATTATTATGCTTTTGTGCTAACCATTAATGCATTAAGTGGGAGTATGAATTATGAGCTGAGAACTAAATTGGGTTTATCATATGCGCCGGGTGCAACCGTTAAAGTACAACAGATTCCATATACTTCTATGTTTGTAAGCACTACACAACCTAAAAAAGCTTTTAAAGCGATGATTTCGGTTTATAATAATATTAGGGAAGGGAAATATGGAGAGCGTTATCTTGAGGCCTTAAAAAAAGAGCATCGTGACCGCTACTACAGGCATCAGGAAAGTGCAAGTTCGATTGTGAAAGATTTAGGTGAAGCTGAAGTGCTGGGCGATTACAGTATTACGGAGAATATGGTCGCCAATTTTAACAAAGTAAGCTTGCAGGACATGAAAGATTCTTTTGCAAAGTATTTAAAAGGTGCCATTTGGATATACCTGGGCGATGAACAAGTAGGTAGAGCTGCTTTTCAGTAGCTCTTTTGGTCGTCATTTCGAGCGAAGTGCAACGCAGCCGAGAAATCTGTTAGATAGTTCTCTCCCGAACGTTCGGGACTGCACTTCAGTCGAGATGACGACTTTTTCTATTTTATTCGCACTATTTACTAATCAACAAAAATGCAACTGCAGCTAATACCGACCCGATTATTGGCCCAACAATGGGTACCCAGGCATAACTCCAGTCGCTACCTCCTTTTCCTTTCATTGGGATTAAAAAATGAATAATCCGCGGTCCTAAATCTCTTGCCGGATTTATGGCATATCCGGTGGTTCCACCTAAGGCCAAACCAATTACCCATACTAAAAATGCGACCGGAATGGCGCCCATCGAACCTAAACCGATAGGCGTGGTCACCGTTTCTTTGGTGCCCATACTGGCATCAGTAAAATAAAAGATGACAAATATTAAAACGAAAGTGCCGATAATTTCTGACAACAAATTGGACGAGATATTTCTGATGGCTGGAGCGGTTGCAAAAGGAGCAGCCTTTAAACCCTGATCATCTGTGGCATCGAAATGATCTTTGTAAATAAGCCAAACCAGAAAAGATCCAGTCATTGCACCCGCGAGTTGTGCGATAATATAAAACGGAGCCAATGCCCAGCTAAAGCCTTTTCCGATGGCAAGTCCGAGGGTTACAATTGGATTTAAGTGCGCTCCGCTGTACGGACCGGCTACCACAACCCCAACAAATACGGCAAGTGCCCAGGCGGTAGTAATGACAATCCATCCGCTATTATTTCCTTTAGTACCTTTAAGCACTACGTTAGCTACTACACCATTTCCTAAAAGAATCATTAGTGCTGTACCAATAAATTCTGCAAGATATACATTCATATAATTAAATTCTTATCCGATTAAAATTTGTTCAATTAGTCTTCTGCGTTTACTCTTGCCGCTTTTATGGCTCTATTCCAGCCCTTTATTCTTTCTGTATTATCAATTCCCTCCTCGGCAACAAAAGTCCTGTTGATTTTCCATTGCGAACGGATCTGATCGATGCTTTTCCAGAAACCTGTGGCTAATCCGGCCAGGTAAGCAGCACCAATAGCGGTCACTTCTGTTACATCTGGTCTGATTACTTTACAGTTTAACAGGTCGGCCTGAAACTGCATTAATAAATCGTTGGCTGTAGCACCACCATCTACCCTTAATTCGGCAATATTTACGCCTGCATCTGCTTCCATCGCTTTTAAAACATCCATGGTTTGATAGGCAATACTTTCCAGGGCTGCCCTGGCGATATGCGATTTGTTTGTGCCGCGGGTTAACCCGGTGATGGTCCCTCGTGCATGTTGATCCCAGTGTGGCGCACCTAAACCAGCAAAAGCAGGAACAACATAAACCCCATCGGTATCTTTTACTTTTTTAGCTAAGGTTTCTACATCTGCCGATTTGGAAATGAGTCCCATTTCATCGCGAAGCCACTGAACAACCGCGCCGCCGATAAAAATACTACCCTCCAGGGCATAGTTTACTTCTCCATTGATTTGCCAGGCGATAGTGGTTAACAGGTTGTTGGCAGAAATTTTTGGCTTCGATCCAATATTCATCAACATAAAACAGCCGGTACCGTAGGTATTTTTGACCATCCCGGTTTCGGTACACATTTGCCCGAATAAAGCTGATTGCTGATCGCCTGCTATACCTGCAATAGGAATTTTTGCGGCCAGTATACGGCCAGCGGTTTCACCATAAACCTCGCTCGACGATTTTACCTCCGGCAGCATGGCTTTTGGTATAGAAAAAAGTTCAAGCAATTCGTCATCCCAGCTTAAGGTGTGGATGTTATAGAGCATTGTTCGAGATGCATTACTGACATCGGTTACATGTTTTTCGCCTGCTGTTAGTTTCCAGATTAACCAGGTATCAATGGTTCCGAAGGCAAGTTTTCCGGCTTCAGCTTTTTCCCTTGCACCGGCAACATTTTGTAAGATCCATCTGGCTTTGGTCGCCGAAAAATAAGAATCTATAATCAGTCCGGTTTTTTCCTGTATTTTACTGGCCAGTCCTTGTGCTTTAATTTCATCGCAATAAGCAGATGTACGCCTGTCTTGCCAAACAATGGCATTGTAAATCGGTTGTCCGGTTTCTTTATCCCAAACCACAGTGGTTTCGCGCTGATTGGTAATACCGATAGAATCGATATCACCTACGGTTAAGCCTGCTTTAACAATCACTTCGGTTACAACAGCCAATTGTGTCGACCAGATTTCCATTGGATCGTGTTCTACCCAACCTGCTTTGGGATAAATCTGTGTGAATTCTCGTTGTGCAATGGCAACAATTTCGCCATTGTGATTAAAAATAATTGCTCTCGAACTTGTGGTTCCCTGATCGATAGACAAGATGTATTTACTCATAATTAGGAATTTGGTTAATTGGCTAAAGCCGATTCGGTTATTTTAGGTGTTGAATGGTAAATATAACCATCGGCTAATTTATTAAAAGTTTCGATTTGGTTAGTTTCCCAGTTTTTATCGGCAGATAATTCTTGGGCCAGGAGGGAAGCTACTCTGGGCGCCATATCTTTGGCTGCCTGCGCATTAATAAATAGTATCCTTAATCGTCTGCTTAAAATATCTTCTACCGTTTCGGCCATTTCATTTCGTGCAGACCAAATCACTTCAGCTTCAGTAAAAGGGAATGCCGGATTTAATTTATTTCCAAGGCCTGGATCTTGCACAATTAAAGCTTCAATTTTACTGCGATCAGTGCCATATATAGCTAAATGATGATCTCCGGTAGTGGTTGAACTGCCGTGTATGCTTAAATTTTGAGTTACACATGCTTTCGATTCTAAACCGCCATGGGTGATGGCTAAATCTACAGTTTCTTCTGCCATTCGGCGATAGGTCGTCCATTTCCCACCGGTAATGGTTATCAATCCCTTTGCTGAAACAATCAGTTTATGGTCTCTGCTAATTTCTTTCGTACTGTTTCCATCGCCGTTGGTAGGAGCAGCCAAAGGACGTAAACCTGAGAATACACTTAAAATATCTTTTTCCAAAGGTTTGCGGTTAAAATAACTCGCCGCAGTACTCATAATAAAATCTACTTCTTTTTTAAGTGCCCTGGGTTCTAAACTATGTTCGTCTAATGGCGTGTCTGTTGTGCCCACCAACAAATGATCGTGCCATGGAACAGCAAATAAAACACGTCCATCAGAGGTTTTGGGTATCATTAAGGCCGATTCGCTATTTAAAAAACTTTTATCTAACACCACATGTACACCCTGGCTGGGGCGCACCATTTTTTTTGAATTCGGGTTATTCATTTGAAGGATATCATCCACAAACACTCCCGTGGCATTAATCACTATTTTGCCATTATATTTTGCCGTTAAACCAGTGATGGTGTCTTCTGTTTCAATACCAGTAACCTGATCACCACTTTTTAATAAGCCGGTTACCTTTGTATAATTCAATAACGATGCACCGTTTTCAATAGCGGTTTGTGCAATGTTTATCGCTAAACGGGCATCATCAAACTTGCCGTCGTAATACCTGATGCTTCCTTTTAATCCCTTCTCCTTAATGCCAGGCATCATGGTTAGAGTTTCTTTTTTAGAGAAAAACTTAGATTTGCCAAAGCTATATTTGCCTGCTAACCAATCGTAAAGCGTAAGTCCGGTTAAATATTTTACAACAGAGAACCAATCGTAGCAGGGAATCAGAAATTCTTCTTTATTTACCAGGTGTTTCGCATTTTGTTGTAACAGGCCACGTTCTTTTAATGCATGTTTAACCAAACCGATATCACCCTGGGCAAGATAGCGCACACCACCATGTACCAGTTTAGTACTCCTGCTGGATGTTCCTTTGGCAAAATCTGATTGCTCTACGAGTAAAGTTTTAAAACCCCGGCTTGCAGCGTCTAATGCAGTGCCCAAACCTGTAGCACCTCCGCCAATAATAATGAAGTCCCAATTTATGTTTTCTGCGATATGATGCGGGTGTAATCTTTTCATTTAAATCTATAAAAATAATAAAACGAAACAATACGCAATTATAAGAAATCATAATCGAAATAATATAATATGTGTGTTAAAAATTTATTAAATATTTGTGTAAAATATTTTAAAGAATGTTTTTATTGCTAATTTGCAGCACGCTAATTAAATATACTATGATGAATTTGGCTGAGAGGCACCAGTTTATTTTAAGTCGCCTGCAACGTGATCAGTACATAAATGTAGTCGATTTATGTAAGGAATTGAAAGTATCGTCTGTAACAATAAGAAAGGACTTAAAACTACTGGAAGATAAAAGTCTTCTATTTAGAACACATGGAGGTGCTACTGTAAACAATCCATATACGGTAGATCGCCCGGTTAATGAGAAAGAGAAAATCCAATCTATTGAGAAGAATAAAATAGGTATTGCTGCTGCTGCATTGTTAAATGATAACGATTCGATTGTGATTGCATCAGGTACCACAGTCCTGTATTTTGCGAAAAATATTGTGCCTGCAACAAATTTAACAGTGGTTACGTCTGCATTAAATGTAGCACTCGAATTAATGCGCGAGCCCAGTATTGAAGTGATACAATTGGGGGGATTGCTTAGAAAAAGTTCTTCATCGGTAATGGGTGCTTATGCCGAACAAGTATTGCAGGATTTTTATTTCAATAAACTGTTTTTAGGTGTTGACGGGATTGATCTTGATTTTGGTTTAACCACTACAAATGCCATGGAGGCGCATTTAAACCGTAAAATGATCGGTGTTTCGCAAAAAACAATTGTACTGGCCGATTCTACTAAATTTGGAAAAAGAGGCTTCGGAAAAATATGCGGATTAGAAGAAATTGATCATATTATTACCGATAAAGGAATTTCTGAACAAATTGTTAAACATTTAGAGAGTTTAGGTGTTACTGTTACTATCGTATAGCGAATTCCACGCTAACGGTATATCCCAAACATTATAATTTGAACATGGAAAGAAAACGAATACACATTTTAGAGGATGATCAGGAGATCAGAAACGTTATTGAAATTCTATTAAAAGATGAGGGTTTTGAGTTACAGCTTTCATCATCATTTGCTGAGTTAAAGAAAAATATTCAGGATGCAATGCCTGATCTTTTCTTGCTGGATGTAATGTTGCCAGATGGAAACGGCGCAGAGATTTGTGAAGATTTAAAAACCGATATTTTTACTAAACACATCCCGATTATTGTAATGTCTGCGCAGAATAATAGCGAACAAAAAGCTATTGATGCATTTGCGGATGATTATATCAGTAAACCTTTTGATATTTATGATGTTTTGGCGCGTATCAATGCACAGCTAAAACGCAGTACAGAAAACAGAACAAAAGTTTAATTACAATCAGGTTAAATAAAAAAAGGGAAGTCAAAAAATGGCTTCCCTTTTTTATGAATTAAATATTTTCTTAGGTCTGCTTAACATCCTGTGCTTTGTTGAACATGACAAAACGTTTAGAATCGCCTACGCGTTGTGGTACTGTCGCGTTAGAAACAATAGCATAATCTTCGGTATGCTTGTTAATAAAAACACCTGCACCAATAATATTGTGGCCGCCAATGGTAATATCTTCTTTAACAGCGGAGTTAATACCTAAAAAGGAATTATTGCCTATAGTTACATTACCGGCTAATATATTACCAGATAACAGCACATTATTTCCTAAGGTAGAGTGGTGGCCAATCCGGGCACCGATAAGCATACAATTGTTGCCTATGGTTACAAAAGGCTGTATGTCGCAGCACTGATCAATAAAAGTATTGTGGCCAAATACCAAATCGGGCCATACATTAGCTTTCGAAGAAATATAATTTGCAAAGCTGTAACCAGTTTCACTTACCTTTTGATATACACTTTCCCTGGCACTGTTTCTACCAATGGCAATATGCATTTTATGGCTTTCTGGAGGAAAATCTTTAAGCACCTGTGCGAAGCTTAAAATGGGTAATCCCAATAGTGTATCGCCTGCAGGAGGCACATAGGCATCATCAACACAAAATGCGACAACATTATAATCACTGTCATTCATAAATGAATAACAGATAAACTCAGCCATTTTTCCAGTTCCATAAATAATAACTTTCATATTTCATTCTTTGTTTTTAGGTTAGTTACGAATTTATACATAAAACAGGCTTTTAAACCCTTTAAAAGCATACTGTACACATATTGCTAATCCAGGTTTACAGCATGCACAGTTGCGCATTTTCTTGCTTTTTACCCCGGTTTAAGGGGATATGGCTTTTATGTTAATCGTTTTATCAGGGCGAATGGCTACCGGCGAACCACTGCAGATGAAATCTCAATACGATGAAGTAAAATGTTAGTTGGCGTTCATTAAAAATATATTGTAAAATATGTTTCACAGAAAGATGCGAAGCGCAACCTGTTGGCTGCTGATGAGAGAAAAATAATCCATCAATCCACAAATTTAAGTTTGTTGATCAGCGGTTTTGCTTTGAAATTTTATAAAAATCATTTTTTACCCCCTATAAAATGTAGTATTAAACAGCTTTTTTAAATGTTAAAACATTTTCTGATGTTTTTTGAGTTTTCGCCGATAAGTTCTTATTGAAAAACAGGCTTTTTTGAGTGAAAATACGGCCAGAAGATTATACATGTTATGCGTTGTAAAATTTACAAATGATGTGCATTTTATGGGCACAGTAGCTAAAATGCTGTGCATGCTGGTCGTATTTTATACAATTTAAATACAACCCCGATCTGCCTATAAAACATTGACGCTTAATTGCATAGCTTAGTTCTCAATAAATCCAAACAAAAAACTAAACATTACTTAAGCTATGAAGAAAGTAATATTATTTATCGCAATATATACAAGCATTATCACCGGATGCGCTCCCAGAAGAGATCTTGTATACTTTAGTAACCTGGCTAAACAAACTAGCGAAGTAAAGCTTCAAGGTCAGGAAGTTAAAATTCAGCAGAACGATCTTTTAAGTGTAAGCATAAACAGCTTAAATCAAGAATCAAATGTATTATTTGCAGTTAATACCCGAAATGCAAGTGCCGACAATAATTATAAAATAGAAGGTTACCGGGTAAGTAAAGACGGAATGATTAACCTGCCCGTTGTAGGCAACGTTCGATTAGAAGGTTTAACCATTGAGCAGGCACAGGCCACCATCTCCAAAGAGTTAGATAAATACGTTAAAAAACCGGTAGTTGATGTTCAGTTAGTCAATTTTAAGGTAACAGTAATTGGCGAAGTAAACCGGCCATCAACCTTTACCGTACAGGGAGATAATATTAACCTCCTGGAAGCATTGGGGATGGCAGGCGACATGACTGTTTATGGTAAACGGGAAAATATTTTAGTGATCAGACAACAGAATGGTCAAAGGGTAATGAAAAGACTTAATCTGAATAATCAGGATGTGATGGATTCTCCATTCTTCTACCTGAAACAAAACGATGTGGTTTATGTAGAACCCGATAAATCAAAAGCAATTGAATATAGCCCGAATACACGTATAATGCCAGTGGTAATTGCTTCTATATCAGCAGTTGCGGTATTAATCACAGCAGTTCTTCGTCGATAACGTCTCTTAAAACATGATATCATGCTTAAACAAAGTATAAATGGTGGCGCAAAAGATTTTGCAGAAACTATGAACAGGTTTGCCAGAAACTGGCACTATTTCTTAATCAGTATCATTATTTCTATGGCTGCTGTATATGGCTTTCTGTACATCACCCCACCCAAATATAAAGTGAGCAGTACACTATTAATCTCTGATGATAAAAATGGTGCTGCAATGTCTAACAGTACCGCTTTCAGTGATCTTAATATGTTTCAAACGGTTAAAACGGTTGATAATGAAATTGAGATTTTACGGTCGAGAGATTTGATTTTTAAAGTATTGAAAAAACTAAACTTAGAAACAGCTTACTTTAAAAAAGAGGGGATTAGAGAAAAAGAACTTTATGGAAAAACCTCTCCGCTTGTTGTTACTGCCATCAGTTTAAAAAATGGTGCTTATGCCCGGAAAATTAATGTTTCTTATCTGGATGACATCTCGTACATCATTCAGGATAGCCTAAAGACCAATATCGTAAAGTATGGTGATACCATTAGCACTAAAAACTACGCCATTAAAATAAATAAAGGTCCGGCCTTCAAAGCCGAATTTGGTAAAATTAAACTCCAGTTTAAAAACCTGTATAAAATGACAGAGGCTTATAACCTGGTTTCGTTAAAAATAGTTCCGGTTGTTAAAGACGCCAACACCATTACCATTAGTTTGAACGATGTAGTGCCACAACGCGGAATTGACATTCTTAACGATCTGATTGAAACCTATAATATTAATAACGTTAATAATAAAAATACCATTGCCCGTAATACCATTAAATTTATCGATAACCGACTAAAATACCTCGTTGCAGATCTTTCTGGTACCGAGGAGGATGTGGAGAGCTACAAACAGCAAAACCGTGTTACCGATGTAAATATGGATGCGCAGATGAATGCTGCACGCTCAGGACAGTACAATCAGTTATTGGAAGAATCGTCGGTGCAACTGAGGTTATTGCGGTCTATCGAAAATTATTTCAGGGGCAAACAAAGCCAATACAACCTAGCTCCAAGTGCAATGGGCTTAAAAGATCCGATTTTGAATTCATTGATTTCGAAATTTAACGATCTCCAGTTGGAGCGGAACCGGATGTTGCGTACTGCGAATGCTGAAAACCCTTTGGTACTCAACCTGAACGAGCAAATAGCAACCTTAAAAACCAATATTTTAGAAAACCTATCCAGCATTAAACAAGGTTTCGTTATTGAAAGAAACAACCTGAGCTCCAATTACGCTCAATTCGATAATAAAATTAAATCTGTGCCTACCATAGAACGTGGCTTGTTAGAAAGAAGCCGTGAACAAAGCGTAAAATCAGGTTTATATAAATATTTGCTGCAAAAAAGAGAGGAAACGGCTTTATCGCTTTCAGCTACAGTGCCCACCTCGCAAGTGGTAGATAAACCGGCATACAACACTATACCGAATAGCCCTAAGCAACCACTGTTGTACCTGTGTGGATTTATTTTCGGCTTTTTTGTTCCGGCCGGAGTAATTTACGCCAAAGGATTTTTCAATAACAAAGTACAGGATGCCAGTACGATTGAGCTTACAGGTGCAAAAATGCTTGGCGAACTTTCTCATAACCTGGATAAAAGTACCATCGTGTTTCAAAAAGATAACCGTTCTACCATATCAGAATTGTTTAGGTACATCAGAATGAATTTAGGACTGATGTCTAACAATATCGAAAATAAGGTAATGCTGGTAACCTCGAGTATGAAAGGAGAGGGTAAAACATTCTTCAGCGTAAACCTGGCTACTACTTTAGGTATGCTCGATAAAAAAGTGGTTGTATTGGAGTTCGATTTAAGAAAACCTGATCTTTTGAATAAGGTGGGGTTAAAACAAACGATCGGCTTAACTGACTATTTAATTGGTGAATCTTTGTTAGATGATATTATCAAACCGACCAGTGTTTCTGACAATATTTCGGTTATTGGCTGTGGTCAATCACCTGAAAATCCTGCCGAAGTAATGATGAGTCCTAAAATGGATCTGTTATTTGATGAACTGAAAGAAAGGTTCGATTACATCATTATCGATACTTCGCCGGTTGGCCAGGTGGCCGATGCCTTTAGTTTAGCAGAATATGCCGATGTAAGCATTTACCTGGTGCGATACAATTACACCAATAAATACCAGTTGGCCATATTGAAAGATATTTGTGAAAACAATAAACTCAAAAATCCGATGGTCGTTTTTAACGATGCCAAAAGAGAAAAGAGCCAAAAATACAGCTACGGTGGTTACGGTTATGCCATGGCAAACTAAAACTACCATGTTTTAAAAGAGAATACCAATACCCTTTACCAAATAAACGTCCCCAAACGATTTAATTCTGTTTACAAACAATAAAGTGAGGATGCTTAAACTGAGCATCGTATTAAGGCATTATCAGCTTGTAAACTACTCTTAATTAGATTGCCCATTTGCCCCAAAAAGCAAAATAAGATTAAAAAATAAAATTGTCATGTAAGTGATATAGCGAAGCTGTATCCGGCCGACTAAAAGGCGCTTTAGCAGACAGTTTTAAAGATAATGCCCAATACCTGTCATGTAAGTGATATAGCGAAGCTGTATCAAATGGCCTAGAAAATAAACGATAAACTCATTAAAATAAAATGGAATCTATAATTAACATCAAGCCCTCGTTCGCAAAAAAATGGTTTGTGATTTATACCCGTCCCCGTTGGGAGAAAAAAGTTGACCGTTTGCTGCAAGAGCAAGGTTTCGAATCTTTTTGTCCTGTGCGGAATGTAGAAAATCAATGGGCCGATAGAAAGAAAATCGTTAGTCTTCCACTTTTTACCGGATATGTTTTTGTGAAAATAGATGAACGGGAAGGCTACAAAATCAGGTATACACTGGGGGTTTTAAACTTCATTAATTACATGGGGAAACCTGCAGTAGTTCGCGATAGTGAGATTGAAAAGCTGAAACACATCATGGATACCTATAACGATGTAGATGTAGTGAGTTTAACCGGTGTTTCGAAAGGAGACCGTGTTCGGATCAGTAATGGTCTTTTTCATAACCAGGAAGGAGAGGTGATCCAGATTCAAGGTAAGCACGTTTTAATGTCTTTCGATCATTTAGACTGTGCTTTAGTTACCAGAGTGCCTATAAGCAACTTAACATTAACCGTAAATACACAACAACACTATGTATAACGCTGAAGATAATCTGAAAATGGCCGTAATTGGCCTTGGCTACGTTGGCTTACCATTGGCAGTAGAATTTGCAAAAAAATACAAGGTATTTGGCTTTGATATTAACGAGACCAGGATAGCAGAATTAAAAGCCGGATACGACAATACACTGGAAGTTAACGAATCTGAATTAAATGAGGTTTTAACATTCGAATGCACAACTTTAAAAGGCTTGTACTGTACCAATGAAATCGAAAAATTACGCAGCTCGTCGGTTTACATTGTTACAGTGCCAACGCCTGTTGATAAAAACAACCGGCCAGATTTAACCCCGCTGATTAAAGCAAGTGCAGTTGTTGCTAAAGTTTTAAAGAAAGGAGATATAGTGGTTTATGAATCAACTGTATACCCTGGCGTAACTGAAGATGAATGTGTACCGATTTTAGAAAAAGGATCAGGTTTGGTTTTCAATAAGGATTTTTTTGCCGGTTATTCTCCGGAACGTATTAATCCTGGAGATAAACAACATACAGTTGCCAATATCTTAAAAATAACCTCGGGTTCTACCCCTG
Source organism: Sphingobacteriaceae bacterium GW460-11-11-14-LB5 (assembly GCA_002151545.1). Lineage (NCBI taxonomy): Bacteria > Pseudomonadati > Bacteroidota > Sphingobacteriia > Sphingobacteriales > Sphingobacteriaceae > Sphingobacteriaceae bacterium GW460-11-11-14-LB5. The sequence continues at coordinate 1,974,537 of CP021237.1, forward strand.
AAGCCGCCGAAAAAATCGATGAACTCTACCGTTCGGTCATTACAGCCGGAACTTATAAAGCTTCGTCTATTAAAGTGGCCGAAGCAGCGAAAGTAATTGAAAATGCCCAGCGCGATATCAATATTGCTTTTGTAAACGAATTGGCAATGATTTTTAACCAGATCGGTATTGATACTTCCGAAGTTTTAGCCGCAGCCGGAACCAAGTGGAATTTTCTAAATTTCAAACCAGGTTTAGTTGGCGGGCATTGTATTGGCGTAGATCCTTATTATTTGGCCCAAAAAGCACAAGAAGCGGGTTACCACCCCGAAATTATTTTAGCCGGCCGACGTGTAAACGATGGTATGGGTAAATATGTGGCCGATCAGGTCATCAAAAAAATGATTGCGCAAAACATCCACATTGTGGGCGCAGAAGTATTGGTGTTGGGCTTTACGTTTAAAGAAAACTGTCCGGATGTACGAAATACCAAAGTAATTGATATTGTAAGGCGACTGGAAGAATACAAAGTTAAAGTAACCATCCATGATCCCTGGGCAAATGCCGATCAGGCCAACCACAACTATGGTATTATCTGCGAAAATGGCTCGTCGAAAACCAGAAAGTACGATGGAATTATACTGGCCGTAGCACACGAAGCTTTCAATAATTTAAATATTACAGCATTACGTAAACCAGCCTGTGTGGTGTACGATATAAAAGCGGTATTGCCACAATCAATGGAAACGGTTCGATTGTAAGATCATGAATTTAACATATAAAGCGCGATCGGGCATTATATGGTCGATCGGACAGCAGTTTAGTGTTAAATTCATAAACCTGTTCGTTACCATCATACTGGCCCGCCTGTTAAGCCCTGCAGAATTTGGCTTAATCGCAATGCTCTCTATTTTTATCGCTGTTGGCAATTCATTAATGGATAGCGGTTTAACATCATCGCTAATCCGCACAAGAACGGCAGGACAAAAAGATTTTTCTACTATATTTTTTTTTAACCTGTTTGGAAGCATCATTGTTTATGGTGTTTTGTTCTTTACAGCACCTTTAATCGCTGATTTTTACAGACAGCCCTTACTGACCAATATTGTTAGGGTCTACGGATTAACCTTTTTAATCAATGCCTTTTTCAGCATTCAGAGTACTTTATTAACGAAGGAAATGAAATTTAAACTGCAAACGGTAATTCAGATACCAGCAGTAATACTGGGCGGTTGTTTAGGCATTTACCTGGCGAAAAAAGGTTATGGAACCTGGAGTTTGGTGTGGATGAGTTTACTGAGTGCAAGTGTTTCTACAGCATTACACTGGTTTTACTCCGATTGGCGGCCACGACTGATTTTCAATAAAAGAAGCTTCAGAAAGCATTTTCATTTTGGATACAAGATGACGCTTTCCGGTCTGCTGGATACGATTTATCAAAATTTATACACGGTTATTATAGGTCGCTTTTACGCTGCAGCTCAATTGGGCTTTTATGCCAGGGCAGATAGTTTAAGTCAGTTGCCCATTGGAATTATTTCTACAGCAATTAGTAAAGTAACCTATCCGATGTTTTCGAACATCAGCAATGACGATGTAAAACTTAAAATGGTTTACCGAAGGTTAATGCAGCAGGTATTATTCTGGAATGCACCAAGCCTGATTTTTTTGGCACTTATTGCCCAACCTTTAATTTCCTTACTGTTAACCGATAAATGGCTGCCTTCAGTACCCTATTTTCAGATTTTATGTATTGCGGGTATTCTATATCCTGTACATGCATACAACCTGAACATTTTGAAAGTTAAGGGACATAGCGGACAGTTTTTAAGATTAGAAATTATAAAAAAGGTGCTGAGTGTAGTCGGAATTATTTGTGTAATTCCATTTGGCATTATGGGGTTGTTATATTTTCAACTCTTCTTTACCGTTTTTGCCTATTATATCAATTCAACATATAGTGGCAAATTAATCAATTATCCACTTAAAGAACAACTTCAGGATATTGCACCTATTTTAATGTTATCTAGCTTATTAGGTGTAGCATGTTATTGCCTCGATACCTGGTGTTTATCGCATTACCATATTAACAATATTCTTCGCATTGCTGGCATAAGCATTATTTATGGCAGTTTTTACCTCGGCATCAGTAGCAGCATTAAAATGGCTGCACTCGTTGATTTTAAACAATTAATCCTCAAACAATGATACCTGTAACTAAACCCTTTTTGCCAAAACAGGCAGAATTTAAAAGCTATGTAAGTAGCATTTGGGCCAGACAGTGGCTCACCAATAATGGTCCTTTAGTAAATGAGCTGGAGTTAAAGTTACAGCAATACTTAGGCCTGCCGCATTTGTTATACGTAACCAATGGCACTATTGCATTACAGCTGGCCATTCAGGCTTTAGAAGTTAAAGGTGAAATTATTACCACACCATTTTCTTTCGTAGCCACCACCAGTAGTATTGTTTGGCAAGGCTGCAAGCCAGTTTTTGTGGATATAGATGAAGATACCCTCAATATAGATCCCAATAAAATTGAAGCGGCCATTACGCCTGATACCTCAGCAATTTTAGCTACACATGTTTTTGGAAATCCTTGCGATGTCGAAGCGATAGATCGTATTGCTAAAAAACACGGGCTAAAAGTAATATACGATGCTGCTCATTGTTTTGGGACAAAATATAAAGGTAAATCTATTTTCGCTTATGGCGATGTAAGCACAACAAGCTTCCATGCTACAAAACTCTTTCACACCATTGAAGGTGGGGCTGTTTTTACTCAAAATCCAGAAATTTTAAAGCGAATGGCGCTGATGCGGAATTTCGGTTATAGCGGGGTAGATACTTTTTCAGAGATCGGTACCAATGCTAAAAACTCCGAATTTCATGCCGCTATGGGCCTTTGCAATTTAAAACATATCGATCAGATTTTAAGTAAACGCAAAGAACTATCACAGCATTACGAAATGCGCCTGAATAAAATAGAAGCGCAGTTTCAGATTATCCAGGCCGATACAGATTTTAATTACGCTTACTATCCTGTAATATTCCGTTCGGAAGAAGTTATGCTCGATTGCATGAAAGAATTAGAACTGGTTCAGGTGTATTGCAGGCGATATTTTTATCCGTCTTTATCGGCTTTACCCTATATCGATAAGGTAAATATGCCTATTTGTGATTCTATTTCTAAACGCATTATGTGTTTACCGCTTTACCATACCTTAACCAGTGCTGATCAGGATTTAGTGGTCAGGATTATTTTAAGAACTCAGAATTACCGCAAAAAACAAGTGCTTAAGCTCGCTGATTATGGCAAGCTGGTTAATGGCAGCATAGGCATGGTAGTTAATGGCAACTAAATGACAGCTTCAATTATGAAACAAGATGATACAGATGTAATGGTTAGCATTTTTTGCATCACTTATAACCACAGTAAATTTATTGCAAAAGCCCTGGATGGATTTCTGATGCAGCAATGCAATTTTAATACAGAAATTATTATTGGCGATGATTGTTCTACTGATGGAACCACTGAGATTATTGACGAATATGTTGCCAAGTATCCTGGCAAAATTAAGCGCTTAAAAGCACCTAAAAATATCGGGGCCACGAAAAATGTTATTCGCGTAGCCTTAGAAACCAGAGGAAAATATGTGGCCACCTGCGATGGAGACGATTATTGGACAGACCCCTACAAGTTGCAAAAACAGGTTGATTTTTTAGAAAACAACCCTGATTATGTAATGTGCTGCCATTATACCCGCGAAATTAATTTTGATGATACAGAGCTGATTTACATGGATTTTAGCCCGGTTCCGTTACAGTATAGCTTTAACGACTTGATTGTTAATAAACAGGCTGAAACCTGTACCGCAACCATTGTTTATCGCAATATCGACGCCATTAGAAATCTGTATAAAAACGACTGGCTTTTAAAATGTTATGCCTGCGATAAGATATTGAAACTTTACTGCACCTGGGTAACAGGTAAAAAAGTATACGTTATGCCAGAAGTAATGAGCTGTTACAGGCGTCATCCCGGCGGTATCTGGAGTCCCATATCGTATGTTCCATTAAAAAAAATGCAACTGAGCGATTTCTATATCATTATTAAAATCTTCACCTATACCGGTTTGCAAAAAGCTAAACTTTTGTACTTCTACTTTAGAAGATACTTCTTTTTCGAAGTGAAATATAAAAACTTCAGAAACGCTTTCCAGACCATTAAAACGATAGTAAACTAATTCGAAATGGCTACTAAATTATGCTTCGTAATCAACAGTTTAGAAGGTGGTGGTGCTGAGCGGGTAATTAGCAATCTGGCTAATCACTTCAGCGATAAAAATTGCAGTGTTACCATGATTTGTCTCAATACAGCAGAAGTTAGGTATGAAATAAATAAAAAAGTTAAAATCGTAAACCTGGTGGAGCGAAAAGGTCGTCATAATCTTTTCAACAGACTTAAATATGCTTACCTGACTTTTTACCGGTTACTCACGGTATTAAAGAAAGAAAAGCCAGTTTGTACCATTTGTTTTATGACATCTGCAAACATTTGGGCAGGTTTATGTTGTGTGATTTTAGGCTTACCCTATCTGGTTTCGGAAAGAACAGCGCCGGTTTACACCTTAGATCAATACAATAGATTATTGCAGTGGATGGTGTTTCATATTTATAGAAAATCAAAAGCCATTGTATTGCCCGCATTTGAGATGTTTAAAGGATTTAAAAGAATTAAACAGTTCGAAACGCTGTATAATTTTAAAACCATACACAATCCCATTCATCACTTTTCTCATGCGAATACAGGCGCTGTTAACAGTAAACGATTTATTCTCTCTGTTGGGAGGTTATGTTATGAAAAAGGCTTCGATAACCTTATAGAAGCCTATAGCAAACTGGAATTGACTGATGTTGATCTTTTAATCTCCGGAGAAGGACCGGATAGAGCAAGTCTTGAAAAACAGATCGCCGATTTAAACTTAAAAAACAAAGTCAAGCTGATTGGTTTTAAATCAAACCTGCAGGATTATTATGCACAGGCTGAAGTTTTTGTGCTTTCATCCAGGAGCGAAGGTTATCCTAATGTACTGGTAGAAGCCATGGGAATGGGCTGTGCCTGTGTAGCCATGGACTGTGAGTTTGGTCCTTCAGAGATTATCAAACACGGAATTAACGGACTTCTGGTTGACAAAGAAGATATAGTTGGACTTTCATTGTCTATCGATAAAATGCTTAATAACAGTTTTTTAAGAAGTGAATTTTCAGAAAAAGCAAAATCGATCAACGAAACAAATTCTATTGAACGCATTTCTGCCAACTGGGAGCAACTCATCATGTCATGACAAAAAAAATAATGTTTCTTTTTTTGTTGTTTGCCTACGTTTACGCAACAACATTCAATATCTTCATGACTGGGGTTTTCAGAATTCCGGCACCAATGGTTTTCCTGGCGCCGTTAATCTATTTCTACCGGACAGAAGAAACCGGCTTTCTATATGGCAAAGAGTTATTTATTTTCTTTATTGCTGCACTGTTTTTTTATCTCATAGGTCAGGAAGATGTTACCGGTTTTTTTGCCCTGTTAATTGTTGCGACCTGTTTTGCCTTGTTATTCAACTATGTTATCGGCACTAATTTAAAGCGAATGAACATCGCTGTCGGGTTTTTCTTCGGCTTGTTGCTGCTTTCAGGAATCATCATGTTTATCGATCACCAGATCAACATGGCACCTATACGCTCGCTTTTGGTGCAGGAAGATGTATTGCAGGCACCAGCTGGCATATCGACCACAATTTTTACATTCGGTTACCAGATGGCTGCTTTAACACCATTTCTGGTTATCAATGCTATACTATTTAAAAGAAGCTGGCTAATTAACCTTCTCTTATTTGGATTATCGCTCTCTCTTATTTTCTTTGGTATGCAAAGATCGGTTCTGGTGGCTTTTGCAGTAGTAACCGGATTATTTTTCCTCAGTTATTATAAAGCCAAATCAATTTTAATATTCGGTGTGTTTTGTGCCATATTTTTTATTGCTCAAAGCTCGATTGAACAATTTTCTGAAGGTAAAAAGCAACAGAATATTTTAAATAAGAGCGCTGAAAATGCTAAGGGTAAAGAAGAACGTGGTGACTTGATGGGAGAGAACATCCAGATTATAACCGAGTATCCTTTTGGCTTACTGTTTTATGGGAAAACCTGGAATGATGTGGTACAGCACAACTTTGTTTATAAAAAAGGACCCATCGTAATTACCTCTCATAATGCTTATTTAATGTTTATTACCTATTTAGGCCCTTTGCTGGGCTTTATTTTACTCGTGTTGTTATATCGAAAAGTAGGGAAGATTATTTTTTATGCCTTTCTCCATATCAAAGATAAGAAGAATGCACTGCTGGTCTGTTTAAGCTGCTCTTTTCTGGCCATTTCCATCAATTCCTTTTTTCATAACGAATGGCTCCTGGCTACAAGCGGTCCTACCTTGTTCCTCTACTTTGCCATTTTACAACTTTCCAAAATCAAAATGGAAGATCCCATTCTGGTTGAATACAATTAACAGTTCTGGTTATCCCAAAGCTACAGGTTATTAAATTCTCACAATTAAATTGACGAATATGAACATTCCATTTTCACCACCGTTTATCGATCAATCTGTGGTTGATCAGGTATTAGATACCCTTAACAATAAGTGGATCACCACTGGGCCTAAAGTGAAAGCCCTTGAGCAAGAAATTAAAAGCATCACCGGAACAAAAGAAGTGGTTTGTGTAAACTCATGGACATCAGGCGCTATTTTAATGTTAAAGTGGTTTGGCGTTAAAGCTGGTGATGAAGTAATTATTCCAGCCTATACGTACAGCGCTACTGCTTTGGCGGTTCTTCATTGCGGTGCCGTACCTGTTATGGTTGATATCTTAGATGATTTTAACATCGATCCGGATAAGGTTAAAGCCGCAATTACCACTAAAACAAAAGCCATCATTGCCGTAGATATTGCTGGATGGCCTTGTGATTATACTGCTTTAAAAGAGTTGATTACAGATCATAAAGTGCAGAAAAAGTTTAAGTGCGAATCAGATAAACAATCGATCTTAAAAAGAATCCTGCTCATCTCTGATGCGGCCCATTCAATTGGTAGTTTATTTCACGATGAACCTGCTGCTCTAAAATGTGATGTGACGATATTTTCTTTTCATGCGGTTAAAAATATCACGACAGCAGAAGGTGGTGCGATATGTTTAAATCTTCCATATCCATTTGATTCAGAGGCAGAATACAGTTATTTAAAAATGTATACGCTCAATGGACAAAATAAAGATGCACTTGCAAAATCAAGAGGTGGCGGCTGGCGTTACGATATTTTATTCCAGGGATTAAAAATTAATATGCCCGATATATGCGCAGCCATTGGTCTGGCGCAGATCAGAAAGTACAATCATGAACTTTTACCCCAAAGGAAAAAAATTGCCCTTCAATATTGTGATGGTTTTCAGCATGAGGATTGGTTTGTTGCCCCACCTTTGGTAAGTACACAAAGAGAATCGTGCTATCATCTTTTTCCGATGCGGGTTAAGGGACTCACTGAAGAACAAAGAGATCAGGTTATTGACGACCTGGCATCCTTGGGTATCGCCAGTAATGTACACTTCATTCCAATGCCCATGCTTACCCTCTTTAAAAACCTGGGTTATAAAATTGAAGATTACCCAATGGCTTATCAGAATTATGCAAACGAAATTTCATTGCCGATTTACCCGCAATTAACGGAAACAGAGATAGAGTTCATTATCAATTCGGTGATCAGCTGTGTGAATATACAATTGAATAACCGCATCAAAACAATGGAAGAAACTTTTATTGTACACAAACAAATGGCAGTAGCATCATGAAAAAAAATAAAAAAAGAGTGTTCGACGTGGTACTCGCAAGTTTGTGCCTAATCCTTTTTAGTCCGCTTTTAATCCTGATTGCGATTTTGGTTAAACTCGATTCTAAAGGGCCGGTCATCTTTAAACAGATCAGGGTGGGGCGAAATATGAAAGATTTTCACCTGGTAAAATTCAGAACCATGTGTGTAACGCAGAGTAACCACAGTTTGCTCACCATCGGGAACCACGATAACCGAATTACCAGACTGGGTTATTGGTTAAGGAAATACAAACTGGATGAACTGCCTCAGTTATTAAACGTTTTAAAAGGGCAAATGAGTTTTGTAGGGCCTAGGCCTGAAGTTAGAAAATACGTAAACCTGTATAATGACGAACAACGTTATGTTTTATCGGTTAAACCTGGTATTACTGATTGGGCTTCAGTAGAGTTTTGTAACGAGAACGAACTTCTTAAACATGCTGAAGATCCTGAAAGTTATTATGTGGAACGCATTATTCCCGCAAAAATAAAACAGAACATGAGGTATATCAACCATAATGATATCCTAACCGATTTCAAAATTATTTGGTTAACGATTAACAGAATTGTCATCAACTAAAATAACATGTACGCTCCTCAAATAACTATAAAAGAAGAAGTTAATCTTAAAAAGAAAGTTTTCTTTGTACTTAGCTCATTAACTTCAGGAGGCTCAGAACGGGTGTTCTGGAACCTGGCTCAGGGATTTAATAAAGATAAGTTTGATGTGACCATTGTGATTTTAGATTCAACCGTGAATTGTTTCTCCATGGACTTGCCTGGCGTCCGTTTTATCGACCTGAAAACCAAAAAAGCATCAAAATCTTTTTTCGCGCTTTATAGCCTGTTAAAAAAGGAAGCACCTTATGCTGTTTTTTCCACTACCGATCACATTAATATTTTGGTCTCGCTAGTAGGGCGGTTTTTAAAAATTCCGATGCTTATTGCAAGGGCTTCCAATATTCCACACGAACAAAGATTGTTTGAAGGATTTAAATCGAGGTTTTACGAACTTTTTGCCAGCGCAAGTTACCGAGGTTACAAACAGATCGTTTGCCAGTCGGAAGAAATGAAACAATCATTGATCGATACTTATAATGTCAATCATGAACTGATCAGGGTAATTGCCAATCCGGTATTGAAAACCAATAAGTTAAAGGAAGATAAAACACCTGATAAAATTTATCGGTTACTAGTTGTCGCCCGTTTTGCACTGGAAAAAGGCTTGGAAAGGCTGGTTGATATTATGGCACATTTGCCTGAAAACTATCACCTCGATTTTGTGGGCACGGGGGTACTGAAAGAACAGATAAATACCAAAATTAAAAACCTTGGACTCGATCACAGGCTTAAAATTTTAGGGGAAATTAAAAACATCCACGAAGTAATGGTTCAGCACGATTTAATGGTGCTGAGTTCTTACACCGAAGGTTTCCCGAATGTGGTTTTAGAAGCACTTACGGTAGGCTTACCGGTTGTAACCTTCAAAGTGAGCGGAATCCCGGGATTAATTATCGACGGTTTTAACGGTTTTGTTTTAGAACAGGGTGATTTGGCAGGCTTTAGGCGCCGAATTATCCAGGCCTGTACCCAAGGCCAATGGAACCCGGCAGAAATCAGAAGAAATGTATATCAGAAATGTGCGCTCGATAAAATCAGTGCCCAATATGAAGAATTAATCAGTTAATCATCTAAAATATTATCGCTATGTGTGGAATATACGGCACAACCATACCTTACTCAGACGGAATTGTCCGCGAGAAAATGGCAAGAATCAGTTTTCGGGGTCCGGATTATACCGGCGTTCAACGTTACGATCAGGTTATTTTTGCGCACAATAGATTGGCCATTATCGATCTCGATGCCCGTTCTAATCAACCCTTTTCGTATATGCACCTCCATATTGTTTTTAACGGAGAAATATACAATTACAAGGACATTAGAAGGGAGCTGGAACGGAAAAACTACCAGTTTAACACCAGTTCTGATACCGAAGTCATATGTGCAGCTTATCTGGAATATGGTGCCGGTTGTTTAACCCGTTTTAACGGGATGTTTGCTTTTGTAATTTATGATACCCGTAAAAATGAACTGTTTGGTGCAAGAGACCGCTTTGGCAAAAAACCTTTCTATTATGCCCACGATCATTCATCGTTCGAATTTGCAAGTCAACCTTCACAAATCAATATAGATAGGGGCCTTAGTGTTAATGAGGAAGCCATTAATCAATATTTGATTTGGGGTTATGTGCCAGAGCCACAGTCTATTTATGCAGAGGTGAAACAGTTACCTGCAGCCCACTATTTTAAATACGATCTTAAATCCCATAAGCTTAAAATTACCGAATACTGGACTTTAGATTATGGCTGGAAGAACAAGTTTGAGGGCAGTTACGAAGAAGCTAAAGAAGCTTTAGCACTTATTTTGGCCGATGCGGTTAAAATCAGGATGAATGCCGATGTACCACTGGGCGTATTTTTGTCAGGTGGTATTGATTCTTCGTTAATTGCTGCTTTAGCCACAAAAGAAATCGACCATGTTAAAACGTTCTCTATAAAATTTAATGAGAAAGGTTTTGATGAAAGTGCTTATGCCAGTCAGGTAGCTAAACATTTGGGTACCGATCATTATACTATTGAGTGTAATTACAATGACGGTATTGAGTTAATTGAAAACTTTAACCGTTTTTATGATGAGCCCTTTGCCGATTCGAGTGCTATACCCACTATGTTGCTCAGTAAAAATACCAGAAAGCACGTAACTGTTGCATTGAGTGGTGATGCGGGCGACGAAGCTTTTTTAGGTTATCACCGTTACAAATGGATTAAACAGGTAAACAGTTTGTTTTACGCGCCACATGGCGTTAGAAAAGCACTGGCAGGCTTGATTAACCAATCGCCAAGTTACCGCCATAAATTGATTGCCATGGGCATTTCTATGGAAGACGTAGAAAAACTATATGTCAAGATGTTTGGTAATATGGAAAACTCCTGGGTAAAACAACCCGATTTGGCGAAGTATAACCCATTGATGCATATTTTAGCCAATCCGTCTAAGCCTTTATTAGAACGCATTTCTGATTTTGATATCAAAACCTATTTAAATGGCGACATCAATACAAAGGTCGATCGCGCATCGATGGCCTTTTCGCTGGAATCGCGCTCGCCTTTAATGGATTATCGGGTAATGGAATTTTCGAGAAGCCTGCCCACAGCGTTTAAATATACCAACGGAAACCAAAAACGGATATTAAAAGATTTATTGTTCGACCACGTTCCGGCGCATATGTTCGACCGGCCAAAGGCCGGTTTTACCATGCCATTTCAGCATTGGTTCAGAAATGAGTTAAAAGATTATGTGATGGACAATTTATCTGCCGATAATCTGAAAAACATTCCAGGCATTCATTTGAAAAGAACACAGGAAATTATTAATGAGCATATGACCGGAAAGTGGAACAGGTATCCACAGATCTGGAAATTGCTGGTGCTCTCTCAATGGTTAATTAAAAATAAATCAACGACACATAAAGTTTCATTAGTAGCCTAACAGGATGAATGCAACAGTTAACCTCTTTAATAAAATATTTACCGCCGATAAATGGAACATTGGTTTCGTTTATCAAACACGGGAAGAGCTGATCAGTACAAAAAAACTTGGTGCGGCCATAAACTGGTTGCAGGAAGATAACATCGATTATGCAGCTGATCCTTTTGTGGTGAATGTAAATAATGCACCAAGAATTTATTACGAAGAACTGGATTTTTGGAAGGGGAAAGGCGAGATTATGATGATGGATGGATTCGACTTCAAAAACAAGAAGAAAGTGCAGGGCATTAAACCAGAAGCAATCCATTTATCTTATCCTTATCTTATTGAAGAAAATGGTGGTTTATACTGCATTCCGGAAACATCAGAAGCAAAAGAAATATCACTTTATCAGGTAGATCAGGAGCATCCAAGTCAGTTAACCAAAATAAAAGTATTGGTGAGCGGAAAGGCTTTTGTAGACAGTTCGATTATTTATCACGAAAATAAATACTGGCTTTTTACCAGTGTATCCGGAGATCATGATCACCTCTACATTTACCATTCAAAAACTTTAGATGGTCAGTATACCGGGCATTATCAGAACCCTGTTCCTGTAGAAAAAGAATTTTGCAGGGCTGCAGGGAGTTTATTTAAAGTGGGTCAATCGCTGTATCGGCCAACACAAAACCCCATTAACCGTTATGGTGGTTCAATTATCATTAACGAAATTGAAACACTCAGCGAAAAAGAATTTAAAACCACCAATAAATTCGAAATATTACCCGATAAACCGTACAGCAGAGGACTCCATAACATCAGTTTCGCTAAAAACATTATTGTAATAGATGGCAAGCGGAAAGTATTAAGCCTGATGATGCCATTCAAAAAAATAGTTCGAAATCTTAAAAGATAAATCACCATTCGAAATGAGCATAACCAACAAAAAAATGATTTTCATTTCGTTAACCGATGCCCCAAATGGCGCTGAAAATGTGCTGCTGATGATGGCGACTGCTGTTAATGGCGAAATATACTTTTTAAAAAAACATGCTTTTACCGGACTTAAAATTTCTGAAGGCATTTCTAAAAGATACCTGTCTAGGAAAACAATTTTCTGGGGTTTTGTAAAACTGATACCGCTACTCCGGAAATATAAAAAGGAAGATGTGATCATGAGTACACACCCGTATCTAAATGCTTTTTTGGGCTTTTTGAAACGTATAGGTTACCTCAGATCTAAATTAATTGTACGCGAATGTACTTCTGTTTTTACCCGTTTCAGCGGAATTAAAAAACGCATTTATCAGCTCATTTACCGCATGGGTTATCCGGCTGTAGATTTAGTGGTTTGCCAAACCGCTTTAATGAAAACACAGTTGTTTGATCATAACCGGTTTTTATCGGAGCAAAATATATTGGTTCAACCCAATCCCATTGATTTTAATAAGATCATTGCTAAATCTGCTCAGCCTTTAATTAATGGCGATGCCAAACTCGATTTTATCTGCTCCGCAGGAAGGTTAATCCCTGAAAAAGGATTTCCGGTTCTGATTAAAGCTTTTAAACTGCTTCAGCAGGAGCATCCGAAACTAAAATTGCTCGTGCTGGGAGAGGGAAAAGAAAGAACGTTATTGAGCAGTATGATTCAGGAGAACAATTTAAGCGATTCTGTTTTCTTAAAGGGACAGATAGATAATCCGGCTCCATATTTTAAACAGGCAAAACTTTGCGTGGTATCCTCGATAAAGGAGGGTTTCCCGAATGTACTGTTAGAAATGATGTCGGTAAACAACGCAGTAGTATCTACACTTTGCGCAGGTGGTATTAGCGAAATTCCGGCTATCGCCACAGTTGAAGTCAACAATGTAGAAGCCCTTGCCGAGGCGATGCGCAAAAAATTAAAGCAAAACCAGCATCAGGCTTCTGAAACTGCGATGCAATATTTATATAACCGCAGACCAGAAATATTTGCCCAATCTATTTTAAGCGCTTTACAGCGCCAAAACTAAGCCTAAAATATAAACAAACTTTTACCGCATAACTAATGGGATGCTTTGCTGTATCCTAAAAACAAACAAGCAAGCCTTTTCGGGGCGATTTTTAACTGTTTCTCAAACTTAAATTTTATGAAAATTTTAATTACCGGTACAGCCGGATTTATTGGTTTCCATTTAGCAAAACGCTTATTGGAAAGAGGAGATGTTGTTGTTGGCATTGATAACATCAACGATTACTACGATGTAAACCTAAAACACGCCCGTTTGGCTCAAACTGGTATTAACCATGCCGATTTGGTTTATGGTGTTCCTCAGGTAAGTGATAAATATGATAATTATACTTTCATTAAGTTGGATATCTGTGATAAAGAAAGTTTAGAAAATTGTTTCAAAACTTACCAATTCGATGCGGTTTGCAATTTGGCTGCGCAGGCAGGGGTGCGATACAGCTTAACTAATCCAGATGCTTACATAGAAGCCAACATTAAAGGCTTTTTAAATATCCTGGAGTGCAGCCGCCATTTTAAAGTTGGCCATTTATTGTATGCCAGCTCCTCGAGTGTTTATGGGTTAAATAAAAAAATGCCATTTTCTGCACACGATAATGTAGATCATCCGGTTTCATTATATGCTGCTTCGAAAAAAAGTAACGAATTAATGGCTCATGCTTATAGCCATTTATTTAATTTACCAACTACAGGTTTACGTTTCTTTACAGTTTATGGTCCATGGGGCCGCCCAGATATGGCCTTGTTCTTATTTACAAAAGCAATTTTAGAAGGCAAACCTATTGAAGTTTTTAATAACGGAGAAATGAAAAGAGATTTTACCTATGTAGATGATATTATTGAAGGTATTGTTAGGGTATTTGATCAGCCGGCACAGGCCAATCCAAACTGGAATAACCAAAATCCTGATCCTGCTACATCTGCAGCACCTTTTGCCGTGTTTAATATTGGCAGAGGCGCACCAGTAAACCTGTTGGATTTTGTAGAGGAAATTGAAAAAGAAACAGGATTAACGGCAAAAAAAATATTTATGCCCATGCAAGATGGTGATGTAGCAGAAACATCAGCAGATATAGATGATTTAAAAAACCTGTTAAATTATGAACCTGCTGTTTCTGTGCAAAAAGGTGTAAAGAATTTTGTGAACTGGTTTACAACATTTTACCACCCAAATTTACAGTTGGTTTCTAAAACAGCTGATATTACCATTTAGTTTGTCATCACTGTGTAAACTAGTTGTATTATAAGTTTTATTTACCTGAATTATTAAACTGTCATTTTACTATCTGTAAGCAATTGGTTTACAGTATAAATAATACCGAATATTAAGCCTATTATTTAATTATCAGCGTTTTAACTGCATTTTATTAAATGTACTCATTTATCGCATATAGCGTTAAGTTGTAAATTTAAAAAAAATAAAAAATGCAGAGAACGACAAAATTGTTTAAAAAAGTGAGTTTAATTGGTTTAATGTTAACGACGATTATTTTCTTTAGTAATTGTAAAAAAAGTGTAAAGGCTGATGATGCATTGGCCGACAGTACAGAATTGTTTTCAGGCGATTCAACATCAGTATTAGCCGCCACCAGTGGCAGTACTGGTAAATTAAGCCTTTCAGGAGTAAAATCTGAGGGAGGTTATGCTTATAAAATTTCACAATCAATTTCAGGCGGCGACAATTCTACTTCAAAAGAGCAATCGATTTTAAGGTTATTTGAAGACGGAGTAGAAATTGGTCCTGCCCATAGTTTACACGATGATATCAGGAATTTAGGAAAAGGCAGGTTTAGCCATTGGGGTAGTACAGTAATATTTTCAGCATCTGACAATACCGACCCAAGAACCAATGGCCGTTCATATACTTATTTAATGGGCGGTACAAGTGCTGCTTTACCACCGGCAGAAACGGTAACTCCTCCTCCAACAAATACAACTATTAATGCAGCCTTAGTAGGTTATGCTTTGGTAAATGGTAAAACAACAGGTGGCCAGGGTGGTGTTGAAACTACGGTAACCACGCTTGACCAGTTAAAAGCTGCCGTTGGTGATAACGTTACACGTACTATTTATGTGAGCGGTACCATTAAAGGTGCTGGTAAAGATATCGTATATGTAAAATCAAATAAATCTATTATTGGCAGATCTGGTGCTGTTATCGAAGGTGTGAATTTATTCATTTACACAGTAAGTAACATCATCATCCAGAACATTACCTTTAAAAATTACGTAGAACAGGCAGCCGTGCAAATTAAAGATGCTGCTCACCACGTTTGGGTTGACCATTGCGATTTCTCTACAGACCGTAGCCATGGCTGGGAATATTGGGGTAAAGATATTTGCATTACCAGAGAATCTGATTATGTAACGGTTTCCTGGAGCAAATTTCACGATACCAATTTATCGGTGCTAATTAGTGGAGGTATCGAAGGTCACGAAGCTGATAAAGGTAAATTACACGTAACGATGCACCATAACATGTGGTACAACATTACAGAGAGAGAGCCATCAATGAACTATGGTAGTGTGCACATGTTTAACAACTATCACCTTAACAACTCTGGTTACTCTATCGGTACAAGAGCAGGTGGTATAGTAAGAACAGATAATGAGTATTTCTCAAATTGTGTTAAACCATTAACTACAAAAGTGGCAAGTGATCCGGAAGGATATTTTAGCGGTATTACCACCAACATTTACGATAAATGTGGTGCAAACAATATAACGACGGCAGTTTCTACCTGGGTTCCAGAGTATGATTACAAATCATTCCTTAACGATGCAGCAAGTGTGCCTGCTATTGTTACGGCAAATGCTGGTGCCAGATAGGTAAACCAAAACCTTCATATTTTTTCTGCAATAAGCCACCTGGATAGGTGGCTTTGCAGTTTAAATTAAAATTTTGACATGATGAATATAACTAGGAAAAAGATTTTTATCGTCTGCGACTCTTCCAGATCTCTGCTCGATTTCAGAGGGAAGCTGATCGAAAAGATGCAACAACATAACCAGGTTTATGTGTTTACGCCAAAAATTGAACAAGAATCGGTTCGGAGTAAACTGAAAGCGCTAAATGTAATTACCTACGAAAGTAAATTAGATGGCAGTAACGTTTCTATCTTATCCGATTTAAGGTTTATCTTTTCGCTGTATAAACTCATCAAACAAATTAAACCTGACATTTTTTTTCCTTACACCTTTAAACCTGTTATTTATGGTTCTTTCCTGGCTAAAATATGTAAGGTTAAATTAATAGCCCCCATGCTTACCGGATTAGGGTATAACTTTACCGATAACGCCTCCAGTAATAAACTCATTGTTAAAATAACGAGGTTGTTATTAAAGCTGAGTCTGAAACCCAATCCGCATTTAAATATTATTTTTCAGAACAAAGACGATTCTCAACGTTTAGTTGATCTGAAAATCCTGAATAAAAAACACCAGGTTTATGTGGTCAACGGATCAGGAGTAGATCTAAGCCACTATCACTATTCCAAACCCAGTACTTCGCCCATAACTTTTTTAATGGTGTCGAGGCTCATCAATGCAAAAGGCATCAAAGAATATTATGATGCAGCTAAACAGCTCAAACAGCGGTTTCCACAAGCCGTTTTTAAACTGATTGGACCATATGGTCCTAATATCGATGCTATAGCACCCGATTTATATCAAAAAATTGCTGATGGCGATACCATTCAATATATGGGGCAGGTTGATGATGTGCGGCCAGATATTGAACGCTCTTCGGTCATGGTGCTTCCTTCTTATTACGGGGAAGGCGTTCCACGATGTGTACTCGAAGGAATGGCTATTGGAAGGGCAGTAATTACCTGCGACTCTGTAGGCTGCCGGGAAACCATTAATAACGACCCTGAGCAAGCCAATGGATTTCTTATTCCGGTAAAAGATGCGGGTGCACTGGCCAATAAAATGGAATATTTTATTAATAACAGCGAAGATATTATTGCCTTTGGAAACAAAGGACACGAATTTGCAAAAACAAAATTTGATGTGAATATCGTAAATGCAGAACTCTTTAAGATTATGCATTTACAGGCTTAACCACCCTTTGCACATCAAGAACTAACCAAATAAATAAATTAAACTAAACCTAAAATTGTGAACAATACATTTATTTACAAACGAGCCACTTTAGCCGACTTTAGGGAAGCTATAGAGGAGTATGGATGGGTTGTATATGAAAAGGCAATCAATCAGAAATTAATTTCAGAAATAACCACAGGTTTCGAAACTTCATATCTTTTGAGAAGGGAAATACAGGTTTTAAATGGAATTGATGAAAATATGGAAGGAACATTACATCATTTGCTGGAGAAAGATAATTTCGCTATCGAGCTTTTGAGTAAGTTGTACTGCCACAGGGAAATCCGCGATTTTTTGGGCGGAAACTATATCCTTAATGGAATAAACGGCGTAATTAACACCAAAAAGACCAAATCTTACATCCAGAATATCCATCGCGATGTACGTACATTTTCCGCTGAATCTAAATTTATGATCCAGATGATTATCGTACTCGATGATTTTACCATATTTAATGGCGCCACACATTTTTTGTCGGGCTCTCATAAACTGGATATTAAACCCGAAGAAAAACATTTTAAAGCTTTTGCTAAACAAGCCATTGCCAAAAAAGGAAGCATTATCTTATTCGATTCCAATATCTGGCATGCAGGTGGTATCAATTTCACCCGAAAACAGCGTAGGGCCTTAACCTTAGGTTTTACCAAACCTTACATTAAGCAACAATTCGATTATCCCAGATTTTTAGGATATGAATTCGGCGAAAAAATAGATAACGATTTAAGACAGATTATCGGTTATAATGCAAGGGTGCCGGCCAGTTTACAGGAATATTACAGGCCTGTGGAAAACAGGATGTATAAAGCGGATCAAGGCTAACAGATAAAACGATGGAAACAGGAACGCACTCACCCAAAACCATTGGTGGCTACATACCGCTCGAATTATCAAAAGGCGAGCTTTATTATCCTGATTTAATTGCACTCAATACAGGCAGAAATGCACTGGAGTATGTGTTAAGGATAAGAAAATATACCACCATATACCTTCCATATTATACGTGCGAGGTTTTGTTAGAACCGCTCAGAAAACTAAATGTACATTATCACTTTTATCATATAGACGAGGATTTAGACCCAATTATAGATTTTGAAATAGGCGAACGTTGTTGCCTGCTTTACACCAATTACTTTGGCCTTAAAACAGAAACCATTAAAAAATTAGCCAAAGAAATCAGGAATCTGATTGTCGATAATGCACAGGCATTTTTTTGTAAACCGATTAATAACTGCGATACCTTCTATTCCTGCCGGAAATTTTTCGGTGTACCCGATGGTGCTTATCTTAATATCTCTACCACATTGGGTTTAAATTTAAAACAGGACCAATCAACAGATCGGTTCTCGCACCTGATTAAAAGTATCGATATCAATATTGAAGAAGGTTATACCGATTATATAGAAAATAATAAACAGCTGTGCAATAACGAAATCAAAAAGATGTCGCTATTAACAGAAAGCATTCTTTCAGGTATAAACTACGATGAGTGCGCCAATAGCAGAAGAACAAACTTTGCTTACCTGGACGAACAATTGGGACAGGAAAATCTTTTGAGGTTAAACTTTTCGGCAGAAGATGTGCCAATGGTTTACCCGCTTTTGGTGGAAGATCCATCTGTTAAACAACAGCTCATCAATCAAAAAATATTCGTGGCCACCTATTGGCCTAATGTTTACGAATGGGCGCATGCAGATAGTTATGAATACTTTCTGACTAAACATCTTGTTTCATTACCAATCGATCATCGCTATAGCATAGCCGATATGAAAGTAATTGTTAAAGCTTTAAAACCGCTCATATGAATACTCAAATTTATTTAAGGCCATTAGAATTAAAGGATGCTGATGTGTCTTACAAGTGGAGAAACGATCCTGAAGTATGGTCGTATACCAAATTTGTGTTAAAAGATCCCATCACAGCCGAAATCGAAAAACAATGGTTGTTAAATAAACTCAATCTGGCTAATGAAAAACGTTTTGCCATCTGCGTAAAAAACACGAATGAATATATTGGCAATATTCAGCTGCTTGATATCGACAACGAAAGTGCAGAATTTCACCTCTTTATTGGGGAAAAGAAATACTGGGGAAAGGGGATAGGTTATAATGCCTCTTTAATGTTATTAAAATATGCTTTTTATAACCTTAATCTTAAACACATCTTTTTAGAAGTACATTCAGATAACCTTGCTGCTTATTCCATTTATAAAAAAGTAGGCTTTCAACGCGTTTCGCAACAAGAGGATTTTATTAAAATGGTAATTAACTCTTCTGTTTTACTTGCTGCAAATTGACCTGTTTACTTTAAATCTACCCTAATTTAATAGCTCAAAATGAGAAAAATAATTACAATTGATGATAAACAAGAATGGTCTGCATATGTAAAGCGCGCTTTGCATTACGATTTTTATCACACCTGGTATTACCATTCACTAGATAAAAGTGGTTTACCCATGTTGTTTGTGTATGAGGAAGGCGAAAATTACATTGCCTTTCCGCTTTTGAAGCGAAATATCCCCGGTTCCGACTTTTTCGATTTTACATCGGTTTATGGATATACAGGGCCCATTTCGAACATGGATTTTAATGCGCTGGATGATACTTTCATGGAGAATTTTAAAAGTACATTCATTGCGTTTCTAGAAACCGGTCAAAATGTAACTGTGTTTTCCAGGTTGCATCCCTTTTTTAACCAGGAAAGGTTAATGGAGAAGTTTTCAGGCGTACATGCTAATGGAAAAACAGTAGCCATTGATTTAACCACAACCATTGAGAGCCAGCGGGCCGGTTACAGGAAAAGCGTAAAAGAAAAAATCAGGCGATTGCGAAAGCGCGATTATGAAGTCAGGATTTCTACTGATATTAACGATGCCAGTATATTTTCTGAAATATATACCGAAAACATGATTCGCATAGGTGCTAAAGACCATTATCTTTTTAATAATGCCTATTTCGTTGCGCTACTTTCTTCTGATGAATTTGATAGCAAGCTTTTTTTGGTGTATAAAGATGGAATAGCCATATCAGGCGCCATTGTTGTTTGCACAAAAGAAATTATGCAGGTACATCTTTTGGCCACCAGGACCACCTACCTGTTCGAATCGCCAGCCAAATTATTAACTGATGAAATTACGGTAATTGGCAGGCAACTGGGGTATAAATATTTTAACCTCGGCGGTGGTGTTAATTTTAAAGAAGATAATCTTTTCGGTTGGAAAATGGGTTTCTCTAATTTATGCTTCGAATTTAATAGCTGGCGATACATTGCCAATAACGAATTATACCATACACTTTTAAACGAAAGATCACTTGATCCCTTTTCAAATATTGATTTTTTTCCCCTCTACCGTAGTCCTGTAATTGCTTCATAATTAATTGTTATTTCTTTTTTAAAAAATGGATATGCTGATTGAAAATAATGCTACAGGCACTACTTTGCAATTAACTTTAAAACAAAAAGATGATTGGGTAAAGTATATTAGCCTGGCTGCCGATTATGATTTTTATCATACCTGGCATTACCATGCTATGGCAACCAATGGGACGCCTATTTTATTTGTGTATTGCGAAGGCCTTAATTTTATCGCTATACCTCTATTATCACGCGCAATACAGGATACCCCATATTACGATTTGCATTGCGTTTATGGTTATTCGGGCCCGGTTTCAAACCTGAAGTTTACCGATATGAGCGACAGCTTGAAAACGAATTTTCTTAGCGCTTTTACGGCCTTTTTACAAAAGGGGAGTTATGTTTCTGTTTTTTGCAGGCTTCATCCTTTTTTCGATCAGAATATACTGTTGCAAAAGGCCGATGGCATCTATGAAAATGGCAAAACGATTGCCATTAACTTACAGCAAAGTATAGAAGAACAACGGAAACAGTACCGGCAAACCACGAGAGATAGCATCAAAAAGTGTAGAAGGTTTGGTTATGTTGCTGTGGAAACTACTGCTCAGGAAGATATTGCTGCTTTTGCTAAACTCTATCAATCGAATATGAACCGCATCAGTGCTACAGATTTCTATCTTTTTACTGAAGAATATTTTACAAAGCTGGTGCGGTCAACAGAATTCGATTGTAAGCTCATCCTGGTTTATTCAAATGATGATATTGTTTGTGGCAGTATCATAATGTGCACCAAAGGCATTATTCAGGGCCACCTGATTGCCACCAATGCAAATTACCTTAGAAATTCTCCAGCTAAATTTTTGGTTGATGAGATTAGTGAATTAGGCCGAAAATGGAACATGAAATACTATCATTTAGGAGGCGGACTTGGTTTTAAAGAAGATTCGCTTTTTGAATGGAAACAGGGTTTTTCAAATATACTTTTAAACTATTATAGCTGGCGTTTTATTGCCAATAAACCTATTTACAATCAGTTAGTAGAAAAATCGGGCAACCAATTACATGAGGGTGCAGATTTTTTTCCCCTTTATAGAATGCTACCACAATAAATTGTACACAATATTTAATGATTCTCAATTATGAAAAAGTTCTTTTTCCCAGATACAGCACACTCCAGGTGGTTAATTTTATTGATCGATCAGATGATCGTTGTTTGGACATTGTTCATATCCATCGTATTAACCAATACCTTAAGTTATACTGAAGTTTTTAACGCGGGCAATGCGGTTTATGTAGCGCTTTATTGTTTTATCGCAGCAGGTGTTTTCATTTCTTTAAGAATACACACCGGTATTATACGTTACTCCAATACTGAAGATATGCTGAGGGTTTTTCTTGCCGTTTTTGTAACCAGCTTACTCTTTGTCAGCGTAAACAAGATACTTTCGCAACGTTTTCAATTGCTTTGGCATCAGATGGATAAAGCATTGATATTGAACTTTTTCATCTCCTCATCGTTGCTTATTCTCATGCGTATTTTGGTAAAAGGGGTATTTTTCTTTTTTAAAGAACTCAAATCAGAAACCAAGGAAAATATTCTAATCTACGGATCGGAAAAAAAAGCGATCCTCATCAAAAAAGCAATAGAACAGAATGAAGATTCTAACCTCAGCATTGTTGGCTTTATTGATGATAACAGAGACCGCGTTGATAAATACCTCGAACAGAAAAAGGTATATCATTCTTGCTCAGTTGAACTGTTAAAAGAAAAACACAATATCAAAAAAATACTTTTTGCCGAAGATGCACTAAACACTTTAAACAAAAAGAAGATCATTGATATCTGTGTTAACGAAGGTATTAAGGTAATTATGGTGCCACCATCAGATAAATGGCTGTACGGTAAGTTAGATTCGCACCAGTTGCGCGACCTGAAAATTGAAGATTTATTGGAACGTGAACCCATTAAGCTCAATAAAAAGAATATCCTGAAAGATTTAAGTGGTAAATGTATTTTAGTTACAGGTGCTGCGGGCTCTATCGGATCGGAGATTGTCAGGCAGGCCTTACAGTATAATCCTAAATCGGTAATTCTATGCGACCAGGCGGAAACACCGCTTCACGATTTAAAACTCGAACTGGAAGATAATTTCCAGTCGGCGAACGTGAAGATATTTATGGCCAATGTGCAGAATGTAAACCGGATCAGGACACTATTCGAACTCTATAAACCTGAAATTGTTTTCCATGCTGCGGCTTACAAACATGTGCCCATGATGGAAAATAACCCCGCTGAAGCCATTTTAACAAATGTGCTGGGGACTAAAAATATGGCGGATATCTCAATGGAGTTTGGCGTAGAAAAGTTTGTCATGATTTCTACCGATAAAGCCGTTAAGCCAACCAATGTAATGGGTGCATCTAAACGTTTGGCCGAAATTTATATTCAGTCGCTAAACAGCCCTGAGATTATTTCGACAGGTGAAATTACCACACAAGCTTCGCGTACGCGTTTTGTGACCACCCGTTTTGGAAATGTTTTGGGCTCAAATGGCTCTGTTATCCCAAGATTTAAAAGCCAGATTGAAAAAAGAGGCCCCATTACCGTCACCGATCCTGAAATAACCCGTTACTTTATGACTATTCCTGAAGCGGTACAATTGGTGATGGAAGCCGGAGCAATGGGAAAAGGAGGAGAAATATATCTTTTCGATATGGGCAAGCCGGTTAAGATTGTCGACCTGGCTGTAAATATGATCAAATTAGCGGGTTTAACCCCTTATGTGGATGTCGATGTCGTTTTCACTGGTTTGAGGCCGGGAGAGAAGCTGTATGAAGAACTCTTGCTCATGGAAGAAGAGATTATCCCTACCCATCATCCAAAAATTAAAATATCACAAAAAGTAGCCTACAATTATTTGTACGTTAATCAGATTATTAAAGACCTGATTGTACTGAACAACGATGGCAACGATTTGAATATGGTGAAGAAAATGAAAGAAATTATACCCGATTATATCAGTAATAACTCAAGGTTTGAAGAGTTAGATCTGTTGGTTGCCAATTAATTACCGTAAAAATACCCTAATACAATTATTTTACTTTTGTTCCCGAAATAATTGTTAAATTGCATTAAATAGTAGAAGTCGTCCCAGATTGTTGATCGAATTTAAATGTTTTATTTTAAATTAAATTAACTGCTATGAGTTTAAATGTAGGCCAGGTTCTTGAGCGTGTTGTACGCAGAGACAGAATGGGGATAAGTGAGTTATCCCGGAAATTAAATGTAAGTAGAAGAACTATTTACAATTGGTTTGATCAGAAAAGTCTAAATCCCGAAATTATCTGGAAAGTAGGTACCGTAATTGGTCACGATTTTTCTGTTGAGTTACCCGAAACTTTTTCTAAAAACAGTCACTATATTCATGAAGCTTTTGATGCACATACCGAGGATCAAACCAAAGGTGATGCGAATTCAGTATACTTCTGGATGAATAAATACATCAAGTTACTTGAAAAATACAACGAAATATTAAGCCATAACAATATAGAAAAGAGTGTTTCTGAAACCGTTGCACATCATACTATGCCAAGAAATAACAACAGGTCTATTTCTTAAGCCATTGCTGGTATTTTAATTTATTTTAAACCAATATCTTCTTAGGGTTTACCATTCCGGTGAACGCTCCCTTTTTTTATAGTATCTCTCTAAATAATTCGCCATAAGCACGTTTTATGGTGATGGATTTCTATTCACTAATTTTTTGAAATCATGAAAACAATTAACGCATTAACTCTACTGTTACCATTGTTTGTTTTTCAAGGCGCCAAAGCACAATCGCAGGTGTATGGTGGTACAGGCATTCGGTATTCAGTTGGTATCGAAACAGGTTTAGCGACTGGTTACTTAGCTAAAAAGTACGAAGCCCCGCTTGGTGTATCCGTTCAGGCCGAATTTCCCATTACCGAAAGCATTTTATATGCCTCGGTAAATACAGGGTTCAACAACATTTTTGTATCGGGCAATTACTCCCGTTTGGTTGACGACTTACAGCTTGTACCAGTTAAAGCAGGCTTAAAATATTTCTACAGAAGTAATCTTTACCTGCAGTCGGAAATCGGTTTTTCCTTTCTTTTAAACAAAACAAACTGTGTTGAGGGGAAAAAAGCCGCATTTGTATACGCACCGCAGGCGGGAATGATCTTTTATCTGCACAACAATAATTACATTGATGCCGGATTACGCTATGAAAGCAATGGCAAATTCTATCACTGCGATCATACAAACAACTTTGTAGGCTTCAGAATCGCCTGGGGCTTTAGTTTATAAAACGGGTATTCCTTAGTAGTCATCTTTAATAGCTTCATAAATGAAAGCAAGTATACAATACAATACGATGAACGGATTGTGGATCCTTTTTATTGATTGTAAATATGAGGATTCTCCGAAATACATCAGGATGATTACGAAAATTATAATCAAAATGTTATCTGGAACGATCATTCCCGGTAATCGCCGGAGGGTTAGATCGGGCAGGCACTACCTCATCCATGAGCATGTTGTAGAATTACATACCGACGAATGGTTTCCATTGGTACTGGCAAGTGAGCGAAAAGAGCTTCTGGAAGGAATTAAATCCATTTTTATGGATATGAGCGGGAAAAAATAAGCCGCTCAATCAGCTAATCAGCCAAAAATTACGGGAAGGTTGCTCCGAAAGGAGTGGCCTTTTCTTGTTTTGTGACTGTTGCAAATGGTAATACGGCAAGAGTATATCAGCCGTATTACCATTAACCACTTAATATTCGATTACTACCTTACCAATCGTTTTTCCGCTTTCCAGCAAACGGTGTGCTTCTTTCAGGTTTTCAGCTGTGAAGCCTTTCAGCGTGGTATTTAAAGTGGTTTTAAGCGTGCCGTCATCAAAAAGTCTGGCAAGTTTATTTAAAATATGATGCTGTTCTTCCATGTCGTCGGTTTGGTACATCGAACGGGTGTACATGAATTCCCACGAAAAAGTAACACTTTTATTTTTTAACTTATTCAGCGCAATTGGAGTAGCCGAACCCGTAATCGAAACGATATGGCCTTGTGGTTTGATCAATTTTGCTATGGCATCCCAATAAACATTTAAGTCAACAAAATCGAGTATAAAATCTACTTCCTGATAACCTGCTGCACGTATTTCTTCTACCAGGTTTTTATGGTCTACCACCAAATCCGCTCCCATAGCCAGGCACCATGCTTTGGTTTCAGCACGCGAAGCGGTAGTAATTACCTTTAGCCCGCTTATTTTTTTTGCGAGCTGTATCGCAACTGAACCTACACCACCGGCACCTCCAATAATGAGTATTGTTTTTCCCTTATCTTTTTGATTGTTAATGCGGATGCGGTCGTACAACGATTCCCATGCTGTAAGTGCGGTTAGGGGCATAGCGGCAGCTTCGGCATTGCTAAATGTGTTAGGTTTTAAGCCTACAATCCGCTCATCAATCAATTGATATTCGGCATTGCTACCACTGCGGGTAAGATCGCCAGCGTAATAAACCGCATCACCCGGTTTAAAAAAGGTAACCGACTCTCCAACAGCTTCTACTATTCCGGAAGCATCCCATCCAATCACCTTCGGACTTTCCAAAACTGTATCTTTAGCACTATTCTGGCGTATTTTATAATCAACCGGATTTACACTGATTGCATTTATCTTCACCAGGATATCACGTCCGCCTGGTTGGGGAACAGCTGTTTCAAATTCGATAAAACTTTCTTGCTCTGTAATGGGTAATGAGGTTTTAAATCCTATAGCTTTCATAGTTTTTTTATATGGATATACAATTTTTATGATTCTTATAAGGCAAATATAAACTGATATTATGTTATTATTCAGTATAAATTTGCTTTTAATTGGTAAATTTGCGCTACGCTTAGCACATCATGAATAGAGAAACTTTACACGAACCTTTTGAAATTGTTTATAAGAAGTTAGACGAATGCCCAAAGGAAGGTCATAAACATTTGTTTTTCGAACTCGTATACATTTTATCGGGTACTGGAAAACAATGTATCAATAATAATAAATTTGATTATTATGCTGGCCATATGTTTCTGATTACGCCGGAAGATTGCCATTCGTTTGAGATAGAAAGCACTACCGAATTTTTCTTTCTGCGTTTTGGAAATGTATATATCCGTTCGAAAGAATTCCGTACCGATGATGTGCAGCGGATGGAATATATTCTGCAGAATGCCAGTCACCAGCCTGGTTGTATTCTTAAAAACTTTTCAGACAAACCGTTTATCCGGTCGCTTATTGATGCGATGATGGCCGAGTATATAAACCGCGACTTGTATAACAAGGAGTTAATTGCAAAAATGGTAGATACGATGATTGTGATGGTGGCGCGGAATATTGCCAAATACCTGCCTGCTGCCATTAAGGAAGATGCCGAGGAGAAAACCCTGGCCTTATTAAACTATATTCAGGCAAATATTTATCATCCTGAGAAGTTAAGGGCTGAAAAACTAAGCAGCCAGTTTGGTATTTCTGAGCATTATTTTGGTAAATATTTCAAGAAACATACCCACGAAACCCTGCAGCAATATATTGCCAATTTAAGGATTAAACTTATCGAAGCACGTTTGCGTTTCAGTAATATGCGCATCAACGAAATTGCCTATGAGCTGGGCTTTACAGATGAAAGTCATTTGAACAAATTTTTCAAATCGCAAAGAGGATTAAGCCTTAAAGCGTTCAGGAATTCGCTTGCGGCTTAAAATACAACTGCCAGTTGCTAAAAGGCAACAATAAGTAGCGTAATTACAACTATGATGATCGGCTGATTTGCGGAATCTGGCTAATTGGGGGGCTACATTTGCAATGTCGAATGATTAAAAAAAGACAGTACATATGGATGCAAAAATGATCGGTAATAAAATTGCCGGAGCACGAAAAAAAATAAATATGTCTCAGGCCGGACTTGCCAGACATGTATTTGTAAGCCCGCAGGCCGTTGGAAAATGGGAGCGGGGAGAATCGATGCCAGACATTATCACCTTGAACCAACTCGCCAAGATTCTGGATGTAGATCTCAATTATTTTTCAGCAAACCCGGCTGCTGCAAATGCCATTAGTGAAAAGGAACAGGAAAAAATAGCGGTAAAGGGTTTAACAGATTCATCTCAGCCACAACTGCTGACTAATTTCAGTGGCAACGATCTTGCCAGTACCGATTTTGCAGGTGTTGTGGCGCATCAGCTGAAATTTAACGGGAGTAATTTACGCAGCTCAGATTTTAGTGGCGCCGACCTGACTGGAAGTTCGTTTCTGGGTAGCGATGCCCGTGAAGCGAATTTTACAGGTGCAAACCTTACCGATTGCAGCCTGTCGGCTACTGATCTGACAGCTGCTAATTTTGATCAGGCCATTTTGCTGCGTACAAAGTTTTATGCCTTAGAACTGGCCGGAGCAAAAATCAGCAATACCAAACTAAGGGAGGTTAAACTCAGCAAGACCGATTTGAGGAAGACCGTTTTTGAAAACTGCATATTTGAGGGTGTAGACTTTGACTATTCCGATTTGCGCGGACTTAGTTTGGACGGGCAGACTTTTACAGGCGTGCTGTTTCACAATGCAGCGCTCAACGATACTACATTTAAAGGTGCAACACTTAAAAATGTATCTTTCCGCTCTACCTTCGCCCTTACCAATAAATATTACCGGGCCATTAAAACAATCTGCTTTGAAGGGGCAACGATGGATAAATTAACCTATGCTTCACTCAAAGGTTTGGGTGCTGATTTATTTAAGGTTAACCTGATGTAATATCAGTACATCTGGCTTCTGTAATGCTTAAAGCTGCAAGTTTATTTGATTTTTTATAAGTTTGGTATGAGGGCTGGGAAATTTGAGCATGGTGTTATCAGAATTTTCGCTAGCTTGAGGCTATCTCAATCCATCAGCGTTTATCTTATTAGATCTGCGGGATAGGTATTCATAAATTTCCCGCAGATTACGCTAATTGCGCAGGTAAATACAGTTTGCATTTTCAAGCAATAATAACCTCATAATGACAATCCATAATACAGATCGGTTGAAGCAATCTTATCACACCAGGAAAGATTGCTTCCCCGAAAAGACGGGGCAGGCTATCGTTCCTCCTCGCAATGACGACTGATTTTACAAGCTGTCAATCAAAACCAGTTAACCCTCAGGTATTTCCGGTTCCACCAGCTTGATCAGTTTTTCTAACGATTCCTGCCAACCCAGATAACACATTTCGGCAGGTATAGCTGCTGGTATATTTTCCTGTAAAATTTCCAATTCTGTACCTACAGAAGTCTTTTTTAACCGAATCGTATTCGTAAGTGTTCCAGGCAGCTTAGGATCGTCAAACTTATCGGTGAATATAAGCAGTTCATTCGGCCGAACCTCGATGTACTCTCCACCGAAAGAATTACTGTTGCCGGTGGTGAAATTCTGGAACGACATTTTAAAAGTACCGCCCACCTTTACCTCCATCTGGTGTACTGTACCCAGGAAACCGTAAGGCGGCATCCAGGAAGCGAGTGCTACTGGCTCAACGAAAGCGCGATATACTTTTTCTGGAGATGCTTTAATTACCCTGTGCAATGAAACTTGGTTGTTAGACATAAAATAGATTTTTTCTGATCCTACTCATCTGGCTTTTCGGTTCGCCCGTTTTTTTGTGGTTGCTGCTCCACCTTCTTAACAAAGATGGAAGTAAAAAGTTAAAACGGATAGGGGCTAATGCGACTTTATTAGGGGTTAGTTGCGATACTGATATTGGGTAGGATTAACGTATGAATGCATCATTTATGATAAACTACCTTCGGCGATAAAACTTGCGCTGGAATGCGAAAGTTAATTTTTCTCCGCTCTCTGCCGCGGGGCATCAAACTTTTGATGCATCAAAAGTATGCAAAAATGCTTTGTCAATCCGGCAAGGGGCCTTTTACACAATCCCTAACACATCAAAAAAACAGCGGCACTTTGTTTTGTGCAGCAAGTGCTAAGTAAAAGGTTTTGCAGAACGTGCACAAAACCACTGCGTTTTAGGTTTGGAATGGGGTAAGGGGAGCTGTATTACATCTGTTTTTTTGATTTTCCTGGCCCTTGGGATTGACGATGTTCTTCTACAAAACCTGTGGTTTATTAAAGCAAGCTAGCAAAACGCCTAAAAGATGCATCTTCCTATTGTTTACCCGCGTCCTCAAATTTGATGACCTTTGTTAATGACTTATCAAAATAAAATACAGCCTGTCGATCGACCTGAAAACCGAAATTATTGTTAGCCTTAAAATGATGTTCCATTTTCCATCCATTGAAGAAAGGCTTATGATGGGCTCTTATAAATTTGAGCTTTTTCGAATAGAAGTCGGCGTTATCGTTGTACATTCTTTGGGTATCGGATGCTGAGAGCATCTGTTTCCACAATTTTTCTTTTTTAATTTTATCGGTAGTAGCATCTGTGCGGTAGCCAATATCCGCCACCCTTCCAAAAGCAGTAGTTCCTTGGTCTAAATAATAAGAAACACTGTCCTGGAATACTTTGTATTGCTCATCATCGTGGTAGCTGGAATAGGAACTGTCGAGTTTTCCGAATATGCCAGCCTCATAACGATAAGTGTGGTTAGTTGGCGCATCAAACATGGCCGTAATCAAAGCTTCTGCTTTATCTTTCGGCGTCTTGGGTGCAGTATGGCAAGCCGCTAAAAAGAGCAGCGCGATGACTAACACAAGTAGGGTATGTCTTAATTTAAACAAAACGTTTTCAATAGGTGGTGTAATTCAAACATACAAAAAAAACTTTCAGGAAGTTTAGCTTTCTGAGTCGTCTTAGCAGCAAGTTATAATGTCAGCTGCCTATTGCCAAAATATTTTTCAGGCTTCATATTCAAGAAAAGCTGTAAAATCCTCACCCAAATTTCACAATTAACGGCACAATTCACCAGAATGGCGTGATTGCCCTTTGTGTTATAGTTATATTGAAGATAAAAAAGCCTTATGAAAAAATCCATGTTAATCTTATGCACGATAGTACTGATGCTATCGGCATGTATAAAATTCCCCGGCGAACCTGTAGTGACGATCAGGAATTATAAAATTGATTTTAAGATTGGGGGGCTCAACCATACTGTAGGTGAAGCAAATGTTGGCTTCCCAACCGAGCCCATTCAAAATTTCATCCAACAGTTAAGCATTGTAGCTTACAACACACAAACCGGTGCCGAAGTAGCGCGGCAAACCCAGCTGCCCGGCGCACCGAACTTTGGGCAAATCAGTTTCGAACTTCCCACTGGTACTTATAATTTTGTAGCTATTGGCTCGCAAACCGAGTTTGGTATTAGCCAATTTTACGAAGCCGATAAAAACTCGCCGGTTTATGCTGCCTATGCACAGGCAAATTTTCAGTATTGGCAACCGTCTTTCTCTTCTTTAGATAAACGTTATAAAACATCAGATACCTTTTTTGCCAAACAAACAGGGGTATCCATTACAAAAAATCAAACTTTAGAGGTAATGATGGAACGCATTGTAGGATTGTTAAATGTGATTGTAACAGATAGATCAGATTACAGTATTGAAATTACCAGCGAGTTCAGCGGCTTCAGGTTTGATACCGCAGTACCTTTTAGTACAATAGAAAATGATTTTTCATCTGCAGTGAAACATAGTAAAGATGGCCCAATCAGCTTTTATATCCTCAAAAACCAAACGCCTGTGAATTTACACCTGGGTGTAGGTGCAGAACCAACTTTTCAGATTCTTGTCGCTAAAAACAAGCGCACAACCGTTAGGGTACAATGGGAAACCAAAACTTATAGTACTACCGTAGAATAATTACACTATATAGTCTTGGCTTTTCGCTGGAACCATATTACCTAAAATTTGTTTATCCCTTAACACTTACTAGCGCAAGTCTTAGTGTGCCTGACGTGGGCTGGGTTGACTTGTGCTTTCACAACACCTTAACTAATTGAGATTTTTAGCGCGATTAATGTAATGGTATATCTAAAGCACGTTTAGGCGATGGCTTATGCCCAGGATGCTAAGATTTGCACTAAGCAGTAGTTCTGCGGAATTGCACGAAGAAGTCTTTATCCTTCAAGATTTTTCAGTAAGTTTATCTTAAACGCAGCTTCGCAAAGCTCGGGAACGTTGTACGTAATAATCGAATTTTTTATAGTAGTATGAAGATGTATATTTTAGTTAAAAGAGAGATTCCTGATAAAATGGTACCGGTAATAACCGCACATGCTTCCCTCGCTTGTTTTAGAAAGTTTGAAAATACAAATAACATGCAGGCATGGATTAATGGAATATTTAAAAAAGTGGTGTGTGTCGTTTCAGAAACGGAGTTTACGAATGCTAAAAAAGAAACAGACCATATCGTGCTTACAGAATCAACATTAGATAATCAGGAAGTCTGCATAGCGTTTTCGCCCAGAGCAGAATATTCCAAAATGTTTAAATTTTTCCGAATGTGGACACCACAAAACAGCTAAAAAGTAAGCATGATCAAGAACCAGATTGATGAATGAATGCTATAAAGAAGTATTTGTTATTAGCCCGATTATAAATTTCGCTTGTTACTTTCGATGGTAATGAATTCCGGTAAATAATTAGGCGTACAGCCTTTTGATACCATTTCACCTTTATAAAGACCTGTTTTCTCTCCGAGCGTAATACACCGGTTTCGGTATTGTTTATCATAAATTCCAATCCACCCGGCTGTGAAATTCATTGCCCATTGAACTTCTGGTTCTTCTTTGGCCAGGTTAGCTTCTATTTTACCTAATAATGCTGGTGTATTCGCAGGCGGTATTTGTCCTACCCACCTCAAACGGCCCTGATAATACCAGAATACACGTCTCTGAAGCGCAGAATGACTTTTTTCCCATGATTCGATCAGGGCAATTGTTTTCTTGTCTTTAACAAGCTGGTTAGCCATAAACCAGTCCATTAGCTGGTTTCGCTCATCGAATGCATGCGTTTGCATATCCTGATCAAGCATATTAATAAGATCTTGTGAAACCTGCTTATTGTCCATAATCAGGATGGCCAGTAATCTGGGAAGCAAACTCCCGGTAGACCATAACTCCATAGCCAGCTCATGATCCTTTTTGATATCTTTAGCGATTTTTCTTAAGTCTCCGAGCTTTGTTTTGGTATTAATCTGATCCAAAACATTCTTTGCTTTTGAAGCGTATTCCATAACCATCACTTTTTATGGTTCAAAATAACTAAAAATCTGAACTTAATAAAGTGATTTCGGCTACAAACGTAAGTCTTGGTGTAAGGGATGTTTCAAAAACTCAATTAATGAAATTCGTTACATGGGGAGTTTCTGGAAACGAAAAAAGCCTGAAATCTTATGATTTCAGGCTTTAAATTTTCGGCGGAAAGCGAGGGATTCGAACCCCCGGACCTGTTACAGTCAACAGTTTTCAAGACTGCCGCATTCGACCACTCTGCCAGCTTTCCGGAGGCAAAAGTACGAACTCCGGTTAAATCTGCAAACTATGAATGCTTTTTTTTTATATAAACTTGATAATTACTTAACACAGAGGGAGAAAAAATTATTTCTTCTGTATATTTTCCTCAATTGGCTCCGATTTTTTGAACAAATTGAAGGTAGGACGGATAATTTTTACACTTCTTTTGCTGACATCAACGCTGGCATTTAGCTCAAAACCGATCAATAAAATTAAAGAATTGAGGTAAAGCCAGATCATCACCACGATTAATGTTCCGATAGAACCATACACCTTGTTGTAAGAACCAAAGTGATTAATATAAAAAGAAAAGCCCCAGATGGTGATGAATGCAAGTATAGTGGCCAGCCAGGAGCCAGCACTGAACAAGCGCCATTTTTTAGTATGTGAAGGGCCATAACGGTATAAAATTGAAATGGTAATAAAGTATAAGATGGCTAGTAATGCCCAGCGCGTAAACTTTACCGCGAAAACCAGAAAACTGTCTTTAATGTGCAGTTCGTTGGTAATCTTATTCAGTAAAACTTCACCCAAGGCCATCGCACTGATGCAGATGATGATCGAAAAGCAGATAATGATTGTTAAAACGAGTGCAATTAAACGTTGTTTTATCCATCCTCTGGTTTCGATAATCAGTGATGATTTATTAAAAGCCTTCATTAAATTTTTAACGCCATTGGTGGCAAAAAATATGGCCGATAAAAAACCGAAAGATAATAAGCCTCTGTTCTGGTTTTTAATAATGTCCTTTAATGTGGTTTCGAAGGCATCAAAAGCATTATGTGGCAATACAAGTTGTATCAAATTTAAGAGTTGATCCTGGAAACCTTTGATTGGAATAAAGGGAATTAAGGTAAACAGGAAGATGATGCCAGGAAAGATGGCCAGCATGAAACTGTAAGCCAAAGACGATGACTTGTTTACCAAAGCATCTTTTCCGATTTCACGAAAGAAGAAAGTAGCTACAGTGTATAATGGGAGGGGGCTAAAACCAGGCAAAACACATCCCTTCGTCCATTCGATAAACCTAGAATAGAGTTTAAGATGTAATAATTGCCGGTGTAACCATTCCATTGTATTTGTTAATTAAAAAACACCGATAATTTTTTCATAAAATTTTCGGGTGGGCTTGTTGGTTTATTTTTCTTCATATCGACAAAAACCAGGGTAGTTTCCCCAATATTGATCAGTTCTTCTTTTTCGTTATACAGTTCGTATTCGAAAAAGATCCTGATACCGGGTAAGGTTTTGATGATTGTTTTTACTGTAATTTCCTGATCGTAAAGGGCAGGTTTAATATATTTACATTTTAATTCCAGAACCGGCATCATAATACCATCGGCTTCCATCGAGCTATAACTCATACCCAAACTGCGCAACATTTCTACCCGGCCTACTTCGTAATACTGTGCGTAATTGCCGTAATACATATAACCCATCTGATCGGTTTCGCCATACCGAACCCTGATTTTTGTACTGTGGCTATACATTATTTAAATATATTTCTTTTGTTTAAAGCTTCACGGTATTTCTTCGCATTGATTTCGTGCTGCGCTTTGTTTTCTGCAAAATTATGGTAGCCAGAAAAATCTTCTTTGGCACACATGTAAATATAATTGTTGTTGTCGCGGTTTAGTACAGCATCAATGGCATTAATACTCGGCATCATAATCGGTCCCGGAGGCAAACCTGCATATTTATAAGTATTGTAAAGCGATTGTACCTGTAATAATTTTCCAGTTACCCTTTTCACGGTGAAATCGTTATTGGCGAAAATTACTGTTGGATCAGCTTGTAACAGTATCCCTTTATTCAAACGGTTTAAATACAAACCTGCTATAATGGGCATCTCTTTGTCGTAAAGTGCCTCTGCATCCACAATAGAAGCTAAGGTGTATACTTGTACCGGACTCAGATTTAAACTTGCTGCTTTTTGTTTGCGATCGGCTGTCCAGAATTTATCATATTCCTTGTGCATGCGCTCGAAGAAATCAACCGGCGAAATATTCCAGTACATCTCGTAAGTATTCGGGATAAACATGGCATAAACATTATCCTGGTTAAAACCATATTTGCTAATCAGGGCAGTAGAATCTAAAACATTGATAAAGCTTAACGAATCGGCTTCCAGGTTGCTGGCCAGGTATGCTGCAAAATTTTCCTTCTTACGGATGTTATGGAATTTTAATTTAACAGGATCCTGATTTCCGGCTTTAATTAAGTTAATTAAACTGCGGTTGGTCATTCCTTTAGTTAAACGGTAACGTCCGGGTTTAACACTCGCAGGTAAATTCATTTTTCCGGCAGCTGCAGTAAAAGTAGAGATGCTTTTTACCAGATCTTTCTTTTTAATCTCTGCAACCAGATCATCGTAACTGCTTCCGGTTTTGATATATAAATATTTTTGATTTTCGGTAACGTTAGGGGCAAAGTATAGCCTGTAAATATTTAATGCAAAGTAACCAGCAATTAAAATAACAGCAAGTGCAATTACAATTGCCACTTTTTTGCCAGTACTCATGTTCTTTTTTTCTACTTCAGTCATTTGTAATGTAATACGTGTTTATTGTTGTTTGTTAGATAGTGTAATGTTAATCTTGGTTCCTATAGCCACCTTGGTTAACGAATCAACCAGCATAGGATCTTGTTTAATAATAATAGCGGCAGCACTATCGGTAATAGGTCCATCGTAAATAATGGTACCTAAACTCAGGTTCGAACCCCTTAAGCTAAATTTAGCTTCATCCATGGTTAATCCCATAAGCTGTGGAATATCTACTTCTTCGTTTCCGCGCCCATCACCTAATACCAGGTTAATCCTCGAACCAACAGGTACAATTTGTCCGGCCGCTATCGGCTGACCGCCAAAAGAAGCTTCCAGAACCACATCGCGACTTACATCCGGTTTATAGGTCGTATCTCCAAGTTTTAATCTCGAACTCTCTATAATGGCTTGTGCTTCACGTAAGGTTTTAAACGCAATATCCGGGAATTTTGTATTCGGTGTTTTTCCGGCATTAATGGTTAAGTAAATGGTACGGTTATCTTTTACAAAGGTATTGGGGTCAGGATCCTGGTCAATCACAATCCCGGCAGGCTGATCCATAATAAAAACAGAATCTACTTCATATTTTAATCCGGCGTCTTCGAGTTTCTTAACGGCTTGCTCAAAAGATAAGCCCTTTACCATCGGTACATTCAAACCTTGTCCGTGTTTGGTATAATATCTTAAACTAAAAAAAGCAATCAGCAGCAACACAACAACGGTTACAATTGCAGCTAAAATGTTGTTCCTAAACGACTTGGTTTTTAAATAATCTATAAATTTAGACATGAATCTTAAATTTGGGTTATGCGTACAAGCTCAAATGTAACTATTTTAATGATTGATTGAATTATAGAATCGATTTCCCCATTCCATCATTCGCTAATTTCTTCATTCCAGCATTGAATAAATTCTCTCAATCAATATCACTAAAGCACAAAGATATTTATATTTTTGAGGATATATTTATATTCAATTTCTATTTATAAAAGGATTTTTAACATGAAGAAAACGATAGCATTGTTAACAGGCGGTACCACAGGCGAATGGGTTGTTTCGGTGAAAAGCGCGGCCACTATTGCCCAGAATATCGACCCGGATTTATACGATGTGTATAAGATTATGCTGAACGAAAAGGGCTGGTTTTATGAACCTGCTGACTCTGTTAAAATTGAAATTGATAAAAATGATTTTTCCTTAACACTGGAAGGCCGAAAAATTAAGTTTGATGGTGTTTTTATTGCCATACATGGTTCTCCTGGCGAGGATGGAAAATTACAGGGCTATTTTGATATGTTAGGTATTCCATACACCGCCTGTGATGCATTAACTTCATCAATTACTATGAATAAAGGCTATACCAAAGCGGTTGTAGAAGGTATAAATAACCTATATACAGCAAAATCTGTTCAGATTTTTAAGGGTGGAAACCATAATTTAAATCAAATTAAACAGGATTTAAGGTTGCCTTATTTTGTTAAACCCAATAGCGGGGGCAGCAGCATTGGCATGAGTAAAGTGAAACATGCTGATGATCTTGAAGAAGCGGTTGAAAAAGCATTTAAGGAAGATACTCAGATCTTAATAGAAGAGTTTGTGAGCGGCAGGGAGTTTTCGATCGGCGTTTTTGGCGCGGAAGGAAAAATTATTGTTTTGCCAACAACAGAGGTTATCCCGGCAAATGAGTTTTTTGATTTCGAAGCAAAGTATACTCCAGGCGCAACGGAAGAAATTACACCGGGCAGGATGAATGAAGAAGAGCTAAGTCGTGTGCAGCAGGTGGTAAAAGATGTATACAAAAAACTAAACTGCAGGGGAGTAGTGCGTGTCGATTACTTTCTGGAAGAAGGAACCGGTAAGTTTTATTTTATCGAAATTAATACCATTCCTGGTCAAACCGCAACCAGTTTTATTCCGCAACAGGTAGCTGCAATGGGGATAACATTGAAAGAGTTTTATACCCGCTTAATGAAGGAGACCTTAGGGTAGTTTTCCTAAATCTTGTCATTAGCGTCATTCCCAACTGCGCAGGAATGATGAACGATTAAGCGGATTAAACTACTATAAGCAACGATGAATATCCAAAAACTGATTGATAAAGGCTTAAAAGTTAAAAGTTACCTAAAAGATTCGGTTATTTATGAGCCGGATATGCAGCCCCGGTATGTGTATTTTATCAAATCGGGTGAGGTGAGAATGGTTACCGTGAGCGATGAAGGAAAGGAATTTATTCAGGGCGTTTTTAAAACGGGACAGTATTTTGGCGAACCCGCCTTATTAATAGACCGGCCTTATTTAGCTTTTACCATTACCAATAAAGATTCGCAGCTAATTGCTGTCAATAAAGAAGATTTCTTCGACCTAATCATAAACGAGCCTGATTTTAGCATGGATTTGATCCGGACCTTAAGTCACCGCCTTTTTTATAAATCGATGATGCTGGAAGAACTGGCCAGCGAAAAGGCTGATCATCGCTTGTTAACGATTATCAATTACCTTCTTAATGATATAGCCACAGGTGAAAATTTAAAGGTAACGCGACAAGAATTAGCCGATATGACTGGTTTACGGGTAGAAACAGTAATCCGTGGCACTAAAATACTAGCCGAAAAAGGACTGATCAAAACCCTAAAAGGAAAAATAGTAAAGGTTTAGTGTTTTTTGTATTAAACAAGAACCAATGAACTAATGACTAATTACCAGTGAACTAATGAACCAGTGAACCAATCCTCAAACATGATGTAGATCATAATTAGTCTTTAATTTTAGACTTACCTTTGTACAATTAAATTAGAAGATTATGGCTGAGTTATCTAAATTCCAGGCTTTTATGCAGTGTAAATGTCCGCGCTGCCGCAAAGGTGAGATTTTTACCGGAAGTGCTTATTCTTTCAGACTGCAAAAAACAAATGTTAGCTGTCCGCATTGTAACTTAAAATTTGAGCGTGAACCAGGGTTTTTCTATGTTGCGATGTTTGTAAGTTATGCAATGAATGTTGCAGAAATTATTACGATTGGAGTAGCATCGTATGTTTTGGGCTTACCTTTAATTTATGAAAACCTGTGGTATTATGTTGGTTTAATCTTAACCGGTGTTTTATTGTTATCACCCATTAATTACCGTTATTCGAGGGTTATTCTGCTTCATTACCTTACACCAGGCTTGCATTATGTTCCGGGAAGTGGGGATTAATAGATTATAGATAGCAGAGCGGACAATTTTAATAGTCCGCCCGCCCTTTTTTAGTTATTTCTTCATTGGGTGTTGAATATATTCTGATAATCGGACAACCTTTCCGTTTCTCAATTGAATATCATTAAATAAGGCCACCGTATCGGTTTTGCCATCTTTTGTGGTAGAAACCTGGTTGTACCACAAGCTTACCCATTCTTCACTTTTATCTTTGTTCACTACCGATTCCATATCCTGCATTTCGATTTTAAAGCCCTTCATTTTATTAAACTCACCTTGTACTTCTTTAAGGAACTGCGCTTTTGTACCTTTAAATTGGTAGCCATCTACGGCTAAGGACATACTGTCGGCAAGTACCTTGCTCATACTGGCCGTATCTAAATTTTCGAATGTTTTAATCAGTGTCATGGCGGTTACTGCATTTTTGGTATCGGGGTTCATTTCCCAATTTTGCACCTGTTTAATGGTATATGGATACTTGGTGCTGTCTGCTGTTGCAGTATCAGTAGTTTTAGCTTCCTTGTTCTCACATGCTGCAAAAAGTAAGGTAGCCACGATTAGGGTTGATAATTTCTTCATGATAATTAGTTTATTGGTTACTTAAATATAACTAATTACTTGAATATTAAATAAATGTGAATCGTTTTTGTTCGTGACTTTACATAGCGAAATAGTAGTGATCAGGCAGATAGCGGCGCCGAACGTTTTCGTTTTATTAAACCAATTATAAGATTGATGATGGGTAATAGCTGGACAAGCAGAAACCCAAGCACCATTGCAGCGCTGCTTGCATTAAATCCTTGTGAATAATCTAAAGAATCTGCATTGGTTAGCTCAACAAGGGAGAATGACCTGTTGAAATTATAAGCGGAATAATAAGCACCAAAAAAGAATAAAACAGACAACAAAATGTGAAACCAGCTCAGCTTATTTGAAGCTAAAAATGGTCTTAATAATTTATAGTATAATGCGAATATGAATAAAAATATAGCAAACCACCTGATGAGTGGAATATTATCGATCATATAATAAGTGTCGTGAATATTGAAAGCGAGATTGTTTGCTGGTACCAATAATGAAGTAGCCAAAAGTAGGGTGGCAAGTAAAACCAGGAAGTTATAGGTTTTGAAGATTATTTTCATTTTTTTGAGCTTGATGGTTTATTTAGCTAAGTATGCAATGGTTTCGCGAGCCATTTCCCGTGTTTTATATTTATTTTTATTAGAAAATGAGCGTTCAATAGTGCTTCGGAAACGGTAGTCCCGTTATCCGCTATAGCTCCGATAAACCTGTGAAACAAGCAAGCGCACAATAAAAAGGCAAAAAATAGTGCTTAAATCGGAGGCTGCCGCTTCTACCGGGTTTATGGAACAGGGGTTTGTATAAAATACATCAATTTTTCCTGCTTAGCTAAATAATTATTTTTAGCAATCGTCCTCGTTTGTAACGAGGATGAAGGAGAAAGGCGATTTTATCGCCATTAAACTGCTCATTTTGCATTATGAATGCGAATCTCGCCAATCCTCGTTGCAAACGAGGACTATTTTAACTAACGGCCTCATTTATACAATCAATCAAAGCCTTCACTTTTATTTCGGAAGTGAGCTCGTAGCGATATTCATCTTCTATACTGCCCATTTTGGTTTCGGTATTTCTGAATTCCATTTTACTCGGAACAAATTCTTTGGCAGAGGCATGGAATTGTGTGGCACCGGTTTGATCAATAAGGTTTTTGATGTTATTTTCATTGATCCCTGCACCCGGCATAATGATAATCCGGCCATTGGCTTTTTTTACCAGCTGCGCTAGTTTTTCTGCCCCTAAAATGGCAGAAGAAGCGCCGCCAGAGGTGAGTACCCTTTTTATGTTGAGTTCGATTAAATCTTCCAGTGCCTGGTCCATATCGTTACTCATATCAAATGCCCTGTGGAAAGCTACCTCCATAGGTTTGGCCAGCTCAATCAGTTCAGCGCATCTCTCTTTGTCGATAGTGCCATCTGCTTTAAGTATTCCGGTAACTATGCCTTCACAATTTAATGATTTGCAGATTTTTATATCTTCTTTCATTAATTCAAATTCAATTTCAGAATACAAAAAATCGCCTCCACGCGGACGTATAATGGGCCAAACTTCGATAGATAGGTTTTTCTTGGCCAATGAAATCTGGGCATAACTTGGTGTAGTACCACCTTCTGCCAGGTTATCGCAAAACTCTACTCTTTTCGCGCCGCCATTTTGGGCAGCTACTGCCGATTGATACGAATTAGCGCATACTTCCAGGCAACCCGTTGCCATTTCACTCATGATGTTAGATTTAATTAATTTATATTATTCCTGCGGACCTGCCGGTCCTAAAACTACCCATCCCTTCGGGGATTTGTAGGTATTAAGTAATTGCACCGACTTTCCGCCATCCGGATACCAGCATACTTCTGTAATGACCCAGTGGGTTTCGTCAACCTTTTTACGCTCAGGAAAAGCATTCTGGACAGTTGAAAAATCAGGAAATCCGTGTTCTTCTATATTATTAATGAAAGATAGTTTAAGTACTTCGGCGGTTTCATTGATTATATCCTGATCAATCTCCATTTTCATTACAGAAAGTAAAGATTTGGCTTCTTCATCAAAATCCTTACAGGCAATAGCGGCATCAATATCTTTATCGTTATATGCTTTTTCGATGGCCAGTATAGCGCCTTCCGGCGTTTCTAAATTGGCTTTAAAATAATCAACACCTTCATCAATATATAAACCTATACTGTTATCAAATGCTGCCTTCTCTTTTTCTGCTACACCATCTCTAATGGCCCTTATGGTATATCCGCCAATTAACCTGCCGTTTTCGATAATCATCCAATCTGAAATTAAATCACGCTCTATGCCGATTTTTTGGTTGAATTTTACGGATCTAATGTTTACCGGTTCGTTGCCAACGGTGCCAAATAAGTTCCCTTCATCGTCAAAATTTGGGTCTGTTAACCAAATATGTTCACCCTCATCACCATCTGTAATGAGTACTTTAATGGAAAAATAGTTCTGGTAAGGTTGTGGGTTTTCTAAACTTTCTTCGAAATACCAAAGGGTTAACCTGGCTTTTTCGATCGCCCAGTTCATCCGCTCGTCTTCATCGGGCACATAAACCATATCAGGCTCGCCCTTGCGTTCCGCTACATTTTTCTTTCCGAAAATTTTAGATAATAATCCCATTTACCGGTTTCCTTTTTGTTTATCGTTTGGGAAAATTCAACATATTAATAATAGCTTTTGCCTTTGATTAAAAGATCCTGTTTTTCTGCGTTACACACAGCATAACTAAAACCTTTCTGAATGGCATAAGCACCATACTCGCCTTTTTTGTTGATGGCTAAAAATCCCACCTGTATGTTCTTGGCAGTTTCAGGTTTCTTTTTAATGATGCGCATTACCGCTTCTTTACAGGCGGCTTCGGGGGTATAACCCTGACGCATTAATTCTACCACCAGGAAAGAGCCAACATTTCTGACCACTTCTTCACCTACGCCGGTTGAGGTTGCACCACCAACTTCATTATCGACATAAAGGCCAGCCCCAATAATCGGACTATCACCAATCCTTCCATGTAATTTATAGGCCATGCCGCTGGTTGTACAGGCGCCCGAAATATTTCCTTTGGCATCAATAGCGAGCATGCCAATGGTATCGTGGTTATATTGGTTTCCCGGAAGTTTTTGCGGTGCAGCTTTTTGATAGAGCTGATTTTCGATATTCATTACCGGCGCATATTTTGCCGTTTTTAGCCATTCCTTCCACGCTTTTTCACTGGCAGGCGTAAGCAGGTTTTCCTTTTTAAAACCTTGCTCTAGCGCAAACTGCAATGCACCATCGCCAGCTAACATTACATGCGGTGTTTTTTCCATCACTTTACGCGCTACCGAGATAGGGTGTTTAATATGTTCAAGCGCTAACACAGCACCACAGTTACCCAGTTCGTCCATTATGCAGGCATCGAGGGTTACGTGGCCATCGCGGTCTGGTAAACCGCCATACCCAACCGATTGGTTGTGTTCATCAGCTTCAGGTACCCAAACCCCTTGCTCTACAGCATCTAACGCACTTCCGCCGGTTGATAATACTTTCCAGGCATCGGCATTTGCAGCAATCCCAAAATCCCAGGTCGAAATGACAATGGGAAAATTTTTTGCTGCTGTTTCCTCCTGCGGAATAACATTGGCGATACTGCTTTTATCAATGGCCAGCAATCCAGCCGACAGGGCTGATGCTTTTATAAATTTACGGCGGTTAAACATTTTGATGGTTAATGGTTTGAATGGGTTAATCGTTTAATTGCTCAACGCTATTTAAATATTGGTTATTTTAATTGTTAGATTGTTGTGATTGCTAAATTGTTGAATGATGGCTCCAATTTGATCATTGCAATTTGAATATTGATTATTAACTTAACTAATCGTAAACCGGTCTGCATCCTTTAAAAACGGAAATTGCCTTCTTACTTTAACCAGCTCTTCGTAATTGATACTAAAGGTATATAAATCTTCATCTTCAGGTTTATAGTACACCGTATTGCCATAAGGATCTAAACACATGGATAATCCACTGTGGTAAATCTGATTTCCATCATGCCCAACACGGTTAACTGCAATCACATAACTTTGGTTTTCTATTGCCCTGGCCGGAATTAATGCCTTCCAGTGTGCCGATCGTTTATCTGGCCAGTTGGCCACCAAAAGTAAGATGTCGTATTCCTG
This sequence comes from Sphingobacteriaceae bacterium GW460-11-11-14-LB5, assembly GCA_002151545.1. NCBI lineage: Bacteria > Pseudomonadati > Bacteroidota > Sphingobacteriia > Sphingobacteriales > Sphingobacteriaceae > Sphingobacteriaceae bacterium GW460-11-11-14-LB5. Next base: position 2,018,421 of record CP021237.1, read on the forward strand.
ATCCACATTGCGTAACCAAACCGGAAAGCGTAAATCATAACAAATAGCCAGTCTGATTTTCCAACCCTTCAGTTCGACAATAAGTTTTTCTTTACCTGGACTAAAGTGCTCATCCTCATCACCCATGCCAAACAGGTGGCGTTTGTCGTAATGCTGATTTTTGCCATCTGGCTCCATCCAGATCAGACGGTTAAAATATTGATTGTTTTCTTTTATAATAATGCTTCCCGTAACTACGCAATTGTACTGGTGCGCCATTTTCTGCATCCACTGCATCGTTTTTCCACCCATTTCTTCTGCTAAGGCTTCAGAATTCATGCTAAAACCTGTATTGAACATTTCGGGTAAAACAATAATATCGGTTTTCTCCCTTACACCCATCGATAGTCTAAGTGCCAGATTTAAGAGGTTTTTCTCAATGTTTTCCCAAAAAAGATAGGCCTGAAAGACTGTTACTTTCAGGTTTTCTATTTGAGTATAAACAGGTGCTTCCATTTTTATTTAGTTGGGATGGTTAAACGTTTTTTAATTTCTCGGCCGCTAGGGCAAGTGTGGCGTTTTCTTTAGCAAAGCAGAACCTGATAATTTTATGATCGATTCCTTTTTGGTAAAATGCAGAAACCGGAATGGTGGCCACTCCAAATTCTTTAATCAGTCTCATGCTAAAATCGGTATCCTTTTCATCGCTAATGCTGCTATAGCTTACGCATTGAAAATATGAACCGTTGCAAGGCAAAAGTTTAAAACGGCTTTCGGCCAGGAGGCTTCTGAAATAATCTCTCTTCTGCTGAAAAAAGCTGCCTATTTCAGTATAATTTTTTGGCTCTTTAATGTAATGGGCAATAGCTTGCTGCATGGGACTATTAACGCTGAAAACATTAAATTGGTGTACTTTTCTAAATTCTTTGGTTAATTTCTCCGGAGCTAAACAATAACCGAGCTTCCAGCCTGTAGCGTGCAAAAGCTTCCCAAAGGAGGCTATAATGAAGCTTCGTTGTTTTAATTCAGGGTAGAGCATTACACTTTGGTGTTTTTGTTCATCATAAATTAAATGTTCGTAAACTTCGTCGCTCAAGATTAAAATATCGGTACCACTGATGAGCTTAATCAGCGATTTCATATCATCTGACGATAAAATACTACCCGTTGGATTTTGTGGTGTATTTAAGATAATCATTCTGGTTTTGGCCGTAAATAACTTTTTAACCATATCCCAGTCAATAGCATAGTTTGGCGGGGCAAGTTCATAGGTTTTAACCAGACCGCCTAATAGTTTAATGGTAGGTGCGTAGCTATCGTAAGCCGGTTCGAAAATAATAACTTCATCACCTGCATTTATAATGGACGCCAATGCGGTAAAAATCGCTTGCGTTCCACCTGCTGTAACCGTAATTTCGGTTTCGGGATTGTATTTGATGTTGTATAGGTTTTCAACTTTCTCTGCGATGGTTTCTTTTAAAAAAGTAGAACCAGGCATAGGGGCATATTGATTAAAACCATCCTGCATGGCTTTATTGACCAATTCAACTAGTTTTGGATCGCAGGCATAGTCAGGAAATCCCTGAGAAAGATTAATGGCATTGTGTTCTGCTGCAAGTTTACTCATCACCGAAAAAATGGTGGTACTTACGCCAGGGAGTTTAGATTGTATATTAAGCATCTTATAAGCGAAAATAGGAAAAAAAAGCTTAAAGCGTAAAAAGCGATGCTAAATGCCCGGTTACTGAACCCCATGATAGCAATTGTGCCCGATTAAAACTTTTTCGGCCCCATTAAACCCTTGCGCTAAATTAACGTCATAAACAACGCAATACCAGGGTGGCTGTGCACGGATTTTAGGCCAAGAAATTTGTATTATTTCAAATATATTTCTTCTTATTTAAAATTATTCCAGATAAAGCCCTTTCTTTGCATTTTAAAATCTCAATTATCCATTAAATATGAAGTTTAAACACTTAACCGCTGCCTTTTTATTGGTAATAAGTGCCTCTGCATTTGTTAGCCCGAAAAAAGCTTTAAGAACATTTGTTTCCAACTACGAAAATGTATTGGGCACATCTTTAGAATTAAAATTTAAAACAGTTAGCCAGGCTGATGCAGATTTAGCCGAAGCATGTGCATTAAACGAAATAGATAGGCTTGATGATATTTTAAGTGCTTATAAAGCAAACAGCGAGTTTAGCAGATGGATGAATAATGGTAAACAAACCACCAAGGTTTCAACAGATTTGTTTGAGGTTTTAAAGCAGTTCGAAAATTATAAAGTGTTAACCAATGGTGCCCTTGATGCATCAGCTAAAGTTATTGGTGATGTTTGGAAAAAGGCAGCTGCCGAAGGCCGTTTACCATCTGCCACAACATTACAAAATGCAGTCGCTTTGGTGAAACAAAAACATTATGTGCTCAATGAGCAGGATAAAACGGTTACACGTTTGGATGATGTGCCATTAGCTTTAAATTCTTTTGCAAAAAGTTATATCATTAATAAAGCGGCTGAGAAGGCTGTTCAAAGCCCTGGAATTGAAAACGTAGTCGTAAATATTGGTGGCGATATGGTAATTAAAGGAAATCAGCCCGAAGCTATTGAAATAGCCAATCCTAAAGCTGATGCCGAAAACGATGTAGCGCTAACGACGATTAAAGTATCAAACAAGGCTGTGGCTACCAGCGGTAATTACCGCAGAGGTTTTAATGTAAATGGAAAATGGTATTCGCATATTGTTGATCCACGTACCGGAAATCCTGTTTCTGAAATAATCAGCGCAACGGTTATCGCCTCAGATGCCAGCGAAGCCGGTGCTTTAGCGACTTCTTTTAATGTACTTTCTCTTGCCGAGATTAAAGCAATGACTGCGACCAGAAATGATATCGCATACCTGTTGATTACTAAAGAAGGTAAAGAAATTAAAAGCAAAGAGTGGGCTAACTACGAGTTTGCTTTAAATAAGCCTGCTGCTGTTTTAGAAAAAGTAAATAAAGCTGATAAACTTTGGAATACTAAATATGAGTTAGTGGTAAACTTAGAAATTGCCAATATAGAATCTACAGATGGTAAACGTGTTCGTCGTCCCTTTGTGGCTGTATGGATTGAAGATGCGGCTAAAACACCTGTACGTAATCTTGCCATTTGGTATAATAAACCACGTTGGCTGCCAGATTTAAAATCATGGAACCGTGCCAATGGCGAAGAGTTTAAAAAAGGAGCAGAGGGGAAACTGAGTTCAACGAGCTCGGCTACACGTGGCCCAGGTAAGTATAGCTTATCATGGGATGGAAAAGACGATAACGGTAAGTTGGTAAAAGCAGGTACTTACACCGTTTTTATTGAAGTGGCCCGTGAACATGGAACTTACCAGGTAATTGCGCAAGAAATGAAATTTACCGGCACTGCAAAAAAAATAGAATTAACGCCAAATACAGAACTAACATCAGCATCCCTTGACTACAGAAAAATCGGAACCGCAAAAAAATAAGATCACGGTTGCACCTAGCGGCCTGGGGAAAAAGCAGGTTAAAAAAGATAGCGGGAAGGGCAAGGGTAAAAAACGTTTAGCTGGTTTATCACGCTGGCTGCATATTTACTTATCGATGGTGAGTTTTACGATCCTGTTGTTCTTCGCTGTATCGGGCCTGACTTTGAACCATGCAGATTGGTTTACTTCAGGCAAGGAAGTGGTTAAAAAGGATTCCGGATCAGTAAACTTAAAATGGGTAAACCAACCTGATACCAATAAAATTAACAAGTTACAGATTGTTGAGTTTTTTAGGAATAAACATGCGGTGAAAGGCGCATTAAGTGATTTTAGGATGGATGACAGAGAACTGAGCCTTACCTTTAATGGCCCGGGTTACCTGGCTGATTCCTTTATCGACCGCGAAACCGGTAAATACGAATTAACTACAACCAGGTTTGGCGCTGTGGCCGTGATTAATGATTTGCACAAAGGCAGGGATTCGGGTAAAGCCTGGTCGTGGATTATCGATATTTCGGCAGTACTGATGACCCTGGTGTCTATCTCCGGAATTATCTTAATCTGTTTCATCAAAAAGAAACGACTAAGCGGTTTTATCATCGCAGCAGTAGGTACGATTATTTGCTATTTAATTTACAAGTTATTTGTACCATAGCTTAATCACAAAGACACTGAGGGCATTCAGATTATTTCTATATGTCCCTGGTGTCTTTGTATATGATATTTAATGCGCTATAACTGCCGAATCAGATGATGCATCCACTTCAGTGGTGATGAACCTTCTGCCGATTAACAAGCAGCATAAAGCGATAAATGCAGCTGCTGTCATTACCAATGGCATAGGCACAACCGAGTGTTCGCTAAATAAGCTTACCATTACCGAGGCCAGAGCGCCTAATCCCATTTGCAAGGCACCCATTAAAGCCGATGCACTACCCGCATTTTTGGTGAATGGCGCGAGCGACAAAGCAGCAGCATTTGGATTAATTAAACCTAAGCAAGCCAGAAATAAAGCAATAAAACCGATTGTTGAGTATAAATTTAACCAGTTATTTAAAGCAAATACCAAAAATATTAAACTGAAAATACATTGTGCAATAAGTGCATAGGTGACAATGTTTTTGCTGCTAAACCATTTCAATATCAGGCTGTTTACCTGGCTCGAACCAATAAACGATACCGATAACAGGGCAAATATCCATCCATAACCAGTTTTACTCACTTCATATATTTTCATAAATACCTGAGGCGACGAAGATACATAGGCGAATAATCCCGAAAAGGTTATTGAACTAATTAAAGCATAGGTATAAAATTGAGGCTCTTTTAAAACCGTGAAGAAATTGGTTAAAATTGGCTTTGGTTTTAAAGAGTAATTCGGATCTGGCTTATAACTCTCCGGCAGTTTGAAAATTGTAGCGAGAAGCATTAAAACGGCCATCAAGCCTAAAAATACAAACACGTATTTCCAGCCTAAGGCCGAAATTAAGTAACCACCTGCAGTTGGGGCAAGCATCGGTGAAACCGCGATTACCAGCATTAGGGAGGCAAATACTTTCGGGCTTTCTTCTACAGAAAACAGATCACGAACCATAGCAACCGAGGCTACAGCCGTAGCACAACTTCCAATGGCTTGTACAAAACGTAAAACAATTAACTGGTTCACATCAGTTACGGCCAAACAAAGAAAAGAGGAAAGGATATAAAGTGCCAAACCAAAATATAGCGGTTTTTTTCTCCCAAATTTATCCAATAGCGGACCATACAATAACTGGCCGGCAGAAATCCCGATAAAAAAACTCGATAATGATAGGGCTACAGTAGATTCATTACTGCTTAAATCCTTTGCAATATCAACAAAACCAGGCAGGTACATGTCGATAGAGAAGGGGCCAAGAGCAGCCAATGAACCTAAAATGAGGATGAGGTAGAAATGTTGTTTTTTAGCCATGAAGATAACCAGATTTTGATGGCGCAAAGATTGGGAGATTTAAGTTGTTAACCTATTTTTACGGTCGAACGATTGTAAAAATTATATTTTTATTGCCCATCATTTAAAGCTACCCGTAAAAACCTGCCTGCGTAATCTTTGTGTTATCTATGTTAAAAATATGATGATCGCTATGCTAAATCTGCTATTTATTTATAGATTTATAGTCTATGACTTTTAAGACCAAAGAAAGCCGTTTACTACTCATTCTGGGTAGCTTTTTTGTAGCCAACGCTATATTATCAGAGTTTATCGGAGTTAAATTATTCAGTGTTGAAGAAACGCTGGGCTTTAAAAAGTTCGATATCAATTTACTCGGTGTGCCGCATTTATCCTTTGTAATGTCGGCAGGAGTATTAACCTGGCCAATTATTTTCATCATGACGGATATCATCAATGAATATTTTGGTGTTAAACAAGTTCGGTTTTTATCCATTCTTACGGCCATATTAATTTCATTTGCCTTTATTGTCGTGTGGGGATCCATGCATTTAACTGCCGCCGATTTTTGGGTGCATCAAAACATAAATGGAGAAGACCTCAATATGAATAACGCATTTGCCGGCATATTCGGGCAAGGGATGTGGATCATTGTAGGATCGATTACGGCCTTCATCATCGGACAAATGGTGGATGTGTTGATATTCCATAAAATTAAAAGAATAACAGGGGAGCGGGCACTTTGGTTGCGTGCCACGGGCTCTACTTTAGTCTCTCAGTTTATTGACAGTTTTGTGGTTATATTTATTGCATTTTATATCAACCCGCAGTATCATTACAGCTGGCAACAGGTATTTGCTATTGGCCTGGTAGGCTATACATATAAATTTGTTGTGGCCATTTTAATGACGCCTATTTTATATATCGTACATGCGATTATAGATGGTTACTTAGGAAAAGACCTCGCTCATAAGCTGATTAAAATGGCTGGTAGGGGATAAATATTTAAAACAATAACCAATATACATCCGATTTATGAGAAACATTTTAATGCTACTGGCAGTAGTTGGACTATTGTCCTGTTCTACTAAAAATGAAAAGAAGAAAGATTCAGCTCTTGATATTCAGGGTACCTGGCAGCTATTATCGGCTACAACCATCGAAAACGGAACCAGCCAGACAACAGATTATTCGGGCAAGCTGAAAATGATCAAAATGTTTAACAACACTCATTTTGCATTTTTAAAACATAGCCTTAATCCTAAAGATACAAGCAGTTTTGATGCCGGTGGTGGAAGTTTTGTATTAGACAAAGACGATTATACCGAGCATTTGGAATATTACAAAAACAAAGATTGGGAAGGCAAGACTTTTAAATTTAAACTTGCCATTAATAAAGATACTTTGATTCAGAAAGGTGTTGAAAAGGTAGAGAAAGCTGGCGTCGACCGGGTAATTATCGAAAAATATATTAAGGTAAAGTAATGAAACGCAAAAGGTCGGACTCGCTCCGACCTTTGTACTTAACAACAAAACAAATAAAAAAATTAACCTTAAAAATAAATTATAGGCTTGCCAATTCCTGGGCAAAAACATTTTCACTCAATTGCTCTTGTTTGTAAATCTGTCTGCCGGTGTAGGCAACAAAAACAGATTCATCTAAAAGCAAGTCGCGGTTTTTAATTAAACTTTCCAGCTTAACCGTTCCAACCACATATTTATAACTGCTTGCAGCATAACGTTCGCTGATATTGTCAAATTCCAATAGGGTAATCAGATCCTCATCAGCATAACGCAGGTAGATTTCTAACAGAATATCCTCCGTATGTTTTACGCCGTTTTCTGAGTGGTATTTTTTATACTCGTAACGGTAATCGTAACGCAAGGCGGCAATATCAGATAGTACAGCAGCACCAGTAGGGTGGCCGCCCGCACCTTTACCATAGAAAAACTGTTTATCAGCAAAAGCCGCCTGAACAGCAACTGCATTGTATTCGTTTTCTACGTTGTAAAGGAAATCATCCTTAGCTACCAGTTTAGGTAGTACATAAGTCACAATGTCTTTTGTATTCACTTTACGTGCAGTAGGAACCAGCTTAATTTTAAAGTTTTTCTCACGCGCATATTTAATGTCGTGGTTAGAAAGGTTCTGTATACCAATGTTTAAAATGGCATCAGGATTTACAAACAAACCATAGGCATGTGCTGTAGCAATGGCCAGTTTATATTTTGGATCATAACCGCCCACATCTAAAATCGGATCGGTTTCTGCGAACCCTAAATCCTGTGCTTCCTTTAAAGCCGAATCGTAACTTTGGTTTTCGTTAAATATTTTCGATAAGATGTAATTAGATGAGCCATTGAAAATCCCACTCAAAGCATGGAATAATTCATTATCATAGTATTCTTCTAAATTTCGAATGATTGGAATACTACCACAAACAGCGCCTTCATACAGTAATGAAGTACCAAGCTCTTGTTGTAAATCTACCAGCTCTTTCAAATGCGTGGCGATCATTTTTTTATTGGCAGATACTACATTTTTACCATTTTTTAATGCGGTAGTTACGATTTCATAAGCCGCATCTGCATCATTAATTAATTCTACAATCGTATTGATCTCTGTATTATTCAGTATTTCGTTGCGATCAGTGGTAAACAGATCCTTATTAAGGGTACGCTTCTTTCTTGGGTCTTTTATCGCGATTTTAATGATCTCCAGGTTCAGGTTCTGGCTTTGGATGATATCCAATAAACCTTGCCCTACAACGCCGAAACCAAATAAACCGATTTTTAAATTCTTACTCATTATTTTAGACTTGATTATACAGATAGCGGGAATACACCGATTAACTGCATGTTATATTATTTTTTGTTTTTTATTGCGCAAATTTTAGCGGCTCTCGTTGTTTTCGCCCTAAACCCTAAACCCTAAACCCTAAACCTTCTACCTCCCTAAGCCGTATGCTGTAATTTGATAATTTTTTTATTCCTGCTTTCCTTAATAAAGTTTCCGATGACGTTAGTCAGGGCATCTGTTTCGATCAAAAATCCATCATGACCATAATCCGAATGCAAGGCACTAAACTCTGCTCCAGGGATATGATCGGCCAGGTATTTTTGCTCTGACAGTGGAAATAACACATCGTTTTCAATACCAATGACTAATGTATTTGCCGTAATTAGTTTTAATGCATCGGCGATACTTTTACGGTTGCGGCCCACATTATGACTATCCATTGCTTTGGTTAAATAATAATAACTATAAGCATTAAAGCGGTTGATCAGTTTTTCTCCCTGATAATTCTGGTAAGAAGACGACCTGAAATTATCTGTCTTATCGTTTACACTTTCTACCTGTGTACTGCCATAAGCACTGTATGTTCTATAACTTAAAAGTGCAATGCTACGGGCAGTTTTTAAACCCTTGCTGCCACCGTTAGGTTGGTTGGCATAAAAAGTTCTGTCGGTAGTAATGGCTAAACGCTGACTTTCGTTAAAAGCAATTCCCCACGGAGAATGTGCTGCATTGGTGGCAATCAAAATCAGGTTTTCGATTTTATTCGGTTCGGAAATACTCCACTCCACAGCTTGCTGACCACCTAACGAACCACCGATTAATAATTTAATATAATCAATACCTAAATGCGATGCCAATAACTGGTGTGCCGATACTAAATCGCGGATGGTAAACTGAGGAAATGAAAGGTAATACGGTAAGCCCGTTACCGGATTGGTACTTAATGGGTTCGAGCTACCATAATGCGAACCTAAAACATTGGCACAAACGATATAATGCTCTTCCGGATTGAACAATGAGTTTTGACCGAATAAACCTTCCCACCATTCAAAAACATCAGCATTGGCGGTAAGTGCATGGCAAACCCAAATCACATTATCTTTATTTGCATTTAATTTGCCATAAGTTTGATAAGCAATCTGCAGGTTACGGATTTTTTTTCCGCTCTCTAATTTGAACTGTTTATTATAGTGATATGTTGATGTTGTACTCATTGTTTTGTTGTATTCGGAATATTAACGGTTAGGCTTGTAAATGCGCTGTTGGAGCGGTAGCTTTAATGGTGGCAAACGCTTGTTCGAAATCGGCTTTAATATCATCAATATGCTCAATGCCGACTGAAACCCTTAAGGCATTTGGTTTAACACCCGCTGCCAATTGTTCTGTTTCGCTTAATTGCTGGTGTGTTGTGGCTGAAGGCTGAATGATCAGTGTTTTTGCATCACCTACATTGGCCAGATGCGATACCAGTTTTAAGTTATCAACTACCTGTGTTGCGTTTTCTTTGCTTCCAGTCAACTCGAACGATAATACTGCACCAAAACCATTGCTTAAATATTTTTTAGCCAGGTTGTTGTATTTGCTGCTGGCCAAACCAGGATATTGAACTTCTTTAACCAATGGATGGTTTTCTAACCAGGTGGCTAATTCTAATGCATTATCTACATGGCGCTGAACGCGGAGCGATAAAGTTTCTAATCCTTGTAATAAAAGAAAAGAATTGAAAGGGGATAAGGCCGGTCCAAGATCTCTTAATCCTTCTACACGGGCCCGGATAATAAACTGGATATTGCCAAATGGTCCGCCGATGCCAAAAACATCGCTAAAAACCAAGCCATGATAACCTTCCGAAGGCTCAGAGAATTGCGGGAATTTTCCATTGCCCCAGTTGTAATTTCCACCATCAACGATTACACCGCCAATACTGGTTCCGTGGCCACCAATCCATTTCGTTGCCGATTCGACCACGATATTGGCGCCATGCTCTAAGGGTTTAAACAAATAACCACCTGCGCCGAAAGTATTATCGACCACTAATGGCAGATCATATTTTTTTGCAATGGCCGCAATTTTTTCGAAATCAGGAACACTAAATGCCGGATTGCCAATGGTTTCTAAAAAGATTGCTTTGGTTTTATCGGTGATTTTGTTTTCAAATTCTTCAGGCACATCAGGATTAGCAAAATCGACATGTATACCCAAACGTTTAAAAGCAACTTTAAACTGATTATAAGTTCCACCGTAAATGTGAGATGAAGAAACGATACTGTCGCCAGCTTCTAATATGTTGTTTAAGGCTATAAATTGAGCGGCTTGTCCTGAGGCCACGGCCAAAGCAGCTACACCACCTTCTAAAGCTGCAATACGTTTTTCGAAAACATCGTTGGTTGGATTCATGATCCGGGTATAGATATTTCCAAACTCTTTTAAAGCAAATAAATTAGCCCCATGTTCGGCATTTTTAAAGCCATAAGAAGTGGTTTGATAAATAGGAACCGCTCTTGATCCAGTTGTAGGATCTATTTCCTGACCAGCGTGTAATTGTAAAGTTTCAAATTTATATGATGTTGACATAATTTCTATTTTTTTTTTGGTGTGATTAGATAGGTGGAAATTAGGGTAATCCTAAAACCTAACAGGGCGTATCCCGATTTCGCGGGACCTTCCAATTTGAAAGAAACAAAAAAGGAAGATTTTTAAATTACTGTATGCAACAGCACATACAAGTAATCGCACGCATCTCGCAACAAATAAAAGAAATAGAAGTCCGTTCTACCTTTTTAAGGTTAGCACTGGGTTCGCTTAGCGATTGAAGATTTAATGTTTTCATCAGTTCTAATTTATATCTCCAAATAACACCATGTTATCCGGTCAGGAATTGGCACCTTCTCTTTCTGAGGGTTGCCAGTGGGTCATCGAGCCAGTCTCTCGCCACTTCTTTATAAATCAACCTGTGAAGATTGACTTTTATTTAGCTTTCTGCCAAATAATATTCCAAATGTCTGAATTTAATTTTAATCCACAAAATAAAATTTCGAAATTACATTAACGCACTGAAAATGAATGGTGTATTTTTATGGTGTGATGACAATGCGAAACTTTTAATAAGAAATTAACGCTTAAAATTCTAAGTTTGTGTTACCTATCTAAATTTAATCATGATGAAAAATACAAAAGCCCTATGTTTAGGCCTGCTCTTTACTGTAATAGGTTTAAGCAGCGCAAACGCCCAATTCGGAGGTTTAAAAGACAAACTGTTAAAAGTAGGCACTGCTCAGGGTGCCAAAGCCTTAGGGGTAGATAAGTTTTTAAAACAGCCCGCTGCCATTACCACCAGCTTTGAAGATGTAAACAGAGAAGGCGAAAAGCTACCTGATTTTATTAATTCATTAAATTTAAAAGCCCAGCCATTATATTTATTGCCTAAAAACCCAGACGGTGGTTTTGTACTTTGCGAAGGTTTATACGAAATGAACAATAAAAGTTATTGTTTAAAAGCCGGAACTTTTGCACCATCAAAAGGCGATGGTTATATGTTTGCACCAGTTTTAGGTCCGAAGGAAGAAATTGTGGTTTCCATACTGAAAAGCGCAGAAAAACATCCTGATGTAGACCAACATGATATTCAGGCTTTACTCTGGACGATCATTGCCAGAACAAAATTTGCCGATTTTAATGGACAGGTTAAGGTAACTGCCATTAAATTATTAACACCAAAACAACTTACCCAATTAGAAGGTGGTGCATTAGGCATTTTACCTTTCGATGTAATGGAAAAAGCCAAAGATCAATTGCCAGCAGGTGTGAGGGCCGTTTTTGAAGCAGAAAATAATATCCGCCAGCTAGTTGCTTCTGGAAATTATACCTATGCAGACATGGAAAAATATGCCATTATAGCGGGGATGGCGCCACCAAGAAGCGATGTACCAAGTGGTATCTGGACCAAACACCCAGACGGTTATTATGTGCGTTATTTCCCTTCGGGTTATTCGATTACCAGGGTGCAGGTTTACGTACCAAAAGAATTACTGGCTGGCGGAACAAAATTGATATATGATGCTGCCGGTGATATTGCCTGCCCGGCCAATACAGGATCGCAACGTTTGGCACAGACTAATGAGCCATTGGAAGCAAATTATTCGTTGAAACTAAGCACAATTTGTAACCCTAAATAAGATATATAAATCCTATAAGGTCTTAAAGACCTTATAGGATTATATTTTAACCCAGCGCCTGTGCTAAATCAGCGATAATATCATCTGCATGTTCTAAACCTACAGAAATACGGAGTAGGTTTTTAGGCGTTTTACTATCAGGGCCTTCTACGGAATAACGGTGCTCGATTAAACTTTCAACACCTCCTAAACTGGTCGCCTGCGCAAATAACTGAACTTTGTTGACCACTTTATGGGCAGCCTCAACATCTCCTTTAACCAGGAACGACATCATCCCACCAAAATCTTTCATTTGTTTCTTTGCAATATCGTGCTGTGGGTGACTTTCTAATCCAGGATAAAAAACAGCTTCAACATTTGGATGTGCGTTTAAATAGTCAGCGATAATCTTTCCATTTTCACAGTGTCCTTTCATGCGGTAAGCCAGTGTTTTAATACTTCTGGTTAATAGAAAACAATCGAAAGGAGAAGGCACCGCACCACCCGTTTGCTGGATGTTTTTGATTTTCTCCCAAAGCTCATCTTTTTTGGCCGTTACCAAAATTCCGCCGAGTACATCGCTGTGTCCGCCCAGGTATTTGGTGCTGCTGTGCATCACAATATCCGCACCCAGTAAAATTGGGTTTTGTAAAATTGGAGAAGCAAAAGTGCTATCGCAGGCCAATGTAATGTTTTTCGCCTTCGCGATCTTAGCAATTTCTTCGATATCGGTAACTTTTAATAAAGGATTGGATGGCGTTTCAATCCAGATCAGTTTGGTGTTGGATCTGATGCTCGCTTGTATCAGATCTAAATCGGTCTGGTCAATAAAGTCAAATTCCAAACTATCGTTAAAAATAGTAAGCAATTGTTTTTTAATTCCCCAATACATATCATCTGGCGCAATAATGTGGCTGCCGGGTTTTAAGGCCTGGAATAAAACCAGACCACAGGTGTTCCCCGAAGAAAAAGCCGCTGCATCCTCACCATATTCTAATTTGGCCACAGTGTTTTCTAAAGCAGACCGGTTTGGATTGCTTACCCTGCTATACATGTGTCCGCCCGGATAGCCGCCTTCTGCATCGCGAAAAAAAGTTGTCGACAGATTAAGAGGAGGAGTGACATCGCCTGTAATGCTTTTTACAAGATTAGAAGCGTGAATAGCAAGGGTTTCGGGTTTCATGGTCATTATTTTGATCGAAGTAATATCGGGATGTAATTTAATAATTTGGCGCTAATTTAAGGTTCGTAATGGTTTTGGCAAGATTTATGTAACAAGTTTGACGAAATTTAAATTAAACAAAAATGAAAAGATTATTTATAGCTATCGCAATAGCATGTTCTACTTTAGTAATGTTACAAAGTTGTAATACTGCAAAAAGAGTAACAGCAGGTGTAACAGGTAGCAGAGGTACAGTGGTTCGCGAATGGGTGGTGAGTAATGTAGCTTTAGAAGGATTGCCTGATGGCGCTGTGCAAGGTTTGTTTGGAGAGAAATCTTACAAATGTTTTCAGGGAAGTACATGGAATTTAACCAATAGCGGAAATGGTTCTTATACTTTGCCAGCATCAAGCGCTTGTGGTTCGGTAATGCAAACTATTTTCTGGTCGGCAGCACCTAAAGATCAAACCTTCCAGTTTAAGAAAATATTTGAAGGTGATAAAGCTAAAAATGTAACAGAAGGTTACCGTTTAGTATTAACTGATCTTTCTAGCACACAAATGATCTTAAAATCGCCAATCGAATTTGGTGGCAAAACTGCAAACATCGTTTTAACGTTTGTACCTGCAGCAAGATAATTAAATTTACCTACGAAAAACATATAGTGAAAGCACTTCTGAAAAGAAGTGCTTTTTTTGTTTACCGTCTTTTAGGATTGCCACGGAAACACGGATTTACATGGAGTCTCTTGGACTGTTTTATAGTAGGTTTTTAACCACAGATTAACACAGATATAAATTAGAATCAGGTTTTGTCTTACATATCTGGCCGTCAAGCGGGGAAACATCAATTTATACTGGAGTTTGACAGTTATTTTTCTGTGCCTTCCGTGTTTCCGTGGCTGATATTATTAAGCTTAAATGAGTTTTTAACTGGATACCCAATCAAAATCTGTGTTTATCTGTCCTGATCTGTGGTTAATTACAGCGATTGCTATCTTAAAATCGCGGTTTGTTACAAGAAAATGATTTTCAAATCGCCTCATTATTGTATTTTTGTTCAAAATAAATCAGGAATGAATACAACTGAGCAAGTTGAAAAAATATTAGCTGATACCAATTTATCAACTGAATTACAAAACATAGCACACAAAGTTCTTCACGGAGAACGCATTACCTTTGACGAAGGCGTTTACCTCTACGAACATGCCGAACTGGGCTACCTGGGGGTTCTGGCGAATTTTATCAGGGAGCAAAAACACGGTGATAAAACCTATTTCAACCGGAATTTCCATTTAGAACCGACCAATCTTTGTGTTTACGATTGCAAATTTTGCTCGTATTCCCGTTTAATCAAGCAAAAAGAAGAAGGATGGGCTTTAACGATGGAGCAAATGCTCGATATCGTTAAAAAATATGATGGAGAACCGGTAACCGAAGTACATATTGTAGGTGGCGTACTTCCTCAATATGATGTGGCCTTTTATGCTGCCTTATTTACAGCAATTAAACAGCATCGCCCCGATTTACATGTGAAAGCATTAACTCCTGTGGAGTATCATTATATTTTTAAGAAAGCCAAAATTGATTACGCAACAGGTATGCGTTTGATGAAAGAGGCTGGATTAGAATCGATACCAGGTGGTGGAGCCGAAATTTTTCACCCTGAGATCAGGGAACAGATTGCTAAAGACAAATGTACAGGCCAGCAATGGTTGGATATACACGAGGAATGGCATAAACTGGGTATGCGCAGTAATGCCACCATGCTTTATGGCCATATCGAAAAATACTGGCATCGCGTCGATCATATGGAAAAACTACGTGAATTACAGGATCGCACAGGTGGTTTCCAGACTTTTATCCCTTTAAAATTCAGAAATCAGCATAACCAGATGAGCAACGTGCCAGAATCTTCAGTGATTGAAGATTTAAGGAATTATGCCATCGCCCGTATCTACATGGATAATTTCGATCATATTAAAGCCTATTGGGCCATGATCAGTCGCGAAACTGCGCAGTTATCCTTAAATTATGGTGTTGACGATATTGACGGTACTTTAGATGATACCACCAAAATATACTCGATGGCTGGTGCTGAAGAGCAAACACCTGCAATGAGCACCAAAGAACTGGTGAATTTGATTAAACAGGTGGGCAGAAAGGCAATAGAACGCGATACTTTATACAATGTGGTGACCGATTTCGAGCATGTAGTTTTCGAAGAAGAAAAGAAACCGCAGTATTATAAGCTGCCGGTAGTGAATTAGGATTGTTATGATGATAGGATTTAACAACTTTTCGCAAAATCCAAAAATCAATAAATAAAAACGTTAATCCTGCAATCTTATAACCCTAAAAATCCCATTTTAATGGTCAAAGAAATATACATCATACGCCACGGCGAAACGGAACTTAACAGACAAGGCATAGTACAGGGCAGAGGTATAAATTCTGACTTAAATGATTTGGGCCGGGCACAGGCTGAAGCCTTTTACCAAACGTATAAAGACATCCCTTTTGATAAGATTTATACTTCCGAATTAAAACGTACCTGGCAAACCGTTCAAAAATTTATAGATGCTAAATTACCCTGGGAAAAACTTTCAGGCTTAGACGAGCTTGCCTGGGGCATTTGGGAAGGACAACCCAATACGGAACTTGCACGCGATGCTTTCCGTGAGATGTTACAAAGCTGGCAGGACGGAGATTATACGGCTCATTTCGAAGGTGGCGAAAGCGTTCAGGATGTTTACGAACGTTTAAAACAACCGATGGAAGTTTTAATGACCAGACCTGAAGAAAAAACAGTTTTACTGTGTATGCACGGCAGGGCAATGCGCGTTTTCTTATGTTTGTTACTAGGTAAACCATTAAGCGAAATGACTGAATTTCCACATCAGAATACCGTGCTTTATAAAATGGGTTTTGAGGATGGAAAATTTACTGTTCTTGAATTTAACAGTGCCATTCATTTAGACGGTTTAATAATTGAATAACTTTCTCAGTTCGTCATCCTGAACTTGTTTCAGGATCTTTTAGGACAGATGCTGAAATAAATTCAGCATGACGGCAACAATTAAAAGTAAATAACACCTTGAATAAGATTAAAATATCGGCAGTTGCCTATACCAATACCAAAGCTTTTATATACGGATTAACACATTCGGACATTATAAATAAAATTGATTTAAGTTTAGATATCCCTTCAGATTGTGCAGCCAAAGTGATTAACGGTCAGGTTGATATCGGTTTGATGCCAGTAGCGGCTATCCCTTTAGTTCCCAATGCCAATATTGTGGCCGATTATTGTATCGGAAGTGATGGAGGGGTGAACTCTGTATTCATTTTTAGTGAAGTTCCGGCCCGTGAAATTAAAACGGTCAGATTAGATAGCCACTCGCGTACATCAAATAATTTGGCTAAAGTATTGCTTAAGTTCCACTGGAAAAAGGAAGTGGAATTTACGACAGATCCGACTGCAAAAACGGATGCTTTTGTTTTAATAGGTGACCGAACTTTTGGTAAAAAAGACGATTTCGCTTATGCCTACGACATGGGTGAGGAATGGAAAAATTTTACCGGATTGCCTTTTATGTATGCGGCCTGGGTAGCCAATAAAGAAATCTCGCAAGAGTTTAAAGCCGAATTTAACGCGGCTTTAAAATTTGGACTGAAGCATAGAAAAGACGTTTTAAAGGAACTACCTGAAGTGCAAAATTTCGATCTGGAAGATTATTTATATCACCGGCTTCAATTTGATGTTACCGACGACAGAAGGAAAGCTTTAAAATTGTTTTTGGGATATATTGAGGAATTAGAAAAAGTAAGTACATAATAAAATCGTCATCTCGACTGTAGCTTAGTCCCGAACTTTCGGGAGAGAGATCTATAACAGATTTCTCGACTTCGTTGCACTCCGCTCGAAATGACGATTAATTATATTGAGTTATCACAAATCAATTTATTAGAAAAGTTATTTTTTGAAGTTTAATTAAACTAGTGACTTTTCATTTTTCCAGCCACTTTTTCCAATGTACTTTTTAACTTCGTTAAAGCGCCTGTAATGGCTAAATCGTAAGTATTACCCATATTGGTAACTGCAATAGGATCTTTTCCGGTAATTCTGGCTTCTAACAAACATCTTTTATCATCTAAGCCATCTTTACTGCCATTTTCATCTGATAAATGGACCTCCAGACGTGTAATTAAATCGCTATATCTGCTCAAACCTTCATTTAACTGCGTTTGAATTTTTTCATCGTATTCCTGGTGGATAGTTAAACTTTTGTCGGTATTCAGTTGGATCGTCATAATTAAAATATTAGTTGTAAATTATATAAGATTAACACACAACTTCCGGAAACGTTTTGAATTAGGGTTAATTGTTGATAATATGGTTAACTGTTTAAACTGTAAAAAGGGTTAATTGTTGAAGCAAGAAAATTATTATGCAACCGGGTAACAGACCATTGTATCTAAACCTGATAGGAGCGGGCACGAGTGTAACGAAGTAAAGCGGATAGCAGGACTACAAGATCCGAAATGCACAGCACCCTTCATTTTCTAGACCTAGTTAACTGTTTAAACTGTAAAAAGGGTTAACTGTTGAAGCAAGAAAATTATTATGCAACTGGGTAACAGACCATTATACCTAAACCTGATGGGAGCGAACACGAGTGTAACGAAGTAAAGCGGATAGCAGGACTACACACCCCGAAATGCACAGCACCTTTCATTTCTAATCCTGGTTAGTTATTTAAATTGATGAACAACTATGCCTACCAATAACCGATTCGATGCATTACTCGTTTAAGCAAAACGACCAAGCTTGCTAACAATCTTTTAACTTTTCAACAAAACAGCTGTAAAATGCTTATTCGTGTTATCTTTATGGCTTTTGTAAATTAATTTCAGTTTTGGCTAAAGACACGAATAAAGAAACCCCGTTAATGCAGCAATACAACGCGATTAAAGCGAAGTATCCGGGCGCACTTTTACTATTTAGGGTTGGCGATTTTTATGAAACGTTTGGCGAAGATGCCATTAAAACGGCACAGATTTTAGGCATCGTATTAACCAGAAGAGGTACCGGCCCTAATGGCGGTGCTTTAGAACTGGCTGGCTTTCCACATCATTCTTTGGATAACTACTTATCTAAACTGGTGAGGGCAGGACAACGCGTGGCCATTTGCGATCAGCTCGAAGATCCTAAAACTACAAAAACTATTGTTAAACGTGGTGTAACAGAATTGGTTACGCCCGGAGTAGCTTACGGTGATAACATAGTCAATCAGAAATCGAACAATTTCCTTGCCTGTGTTTTCTTTGATAAAACACAACTGGGGGTTTCATTTTTAGATATATCAACAGGTGAATTTCTAATTGCACAAGGTAACAGCGATTATATTGATAAACTTTTGCAGGGTTTTAAGCCAACAGAGGTTATTTTTCAGAAATCGAAACGCCAGGCCTTTACCGAGAACTTCGGCGATCGTTTTTACACCTTTGGTTTAGACGAATGGCCTTTTACAAGCGATTTCGGAAACGAAACGCTGATGAAACACTTCGAGGTTTCTTCGTTAAAAGGTTTTGGTGTAGAACGTTTGCAGAGCGGAATTGTAGCTGCAGGTGTAATTTTACACTATCTGGGCGAAACCGAGCACCGTAATCTGCAGCATATCAGTTCAATAGGTCGTATTGAAGAAGACCGCTACATGTGGTTAGATCGCTTTACGATCCGTAACCTGGAGCTGGTAAATTCGCCGAACGACAACGCCGTAACCTTGTTCGATATTCTGGATCATACCTGTACGCCAATGGGTGCACGTTTGTTGCAGAAGTGGATTATTATGCCATTAAAAGAGTTGAAGCCTATTCAGGAACGTCTTGGTATGGTGGAGTATTTTGTAAAACATGAAGAGCTACAAGGGGAATTTTTAAGTAACATTAAACAGATTGGCGATTTAGAACGACTGATTTCTAAAGTTGGTCTGCAACGTGTTGGTCCGAGAGAATTAGTCGCATTAAAACGTGCACTTTACCATATTGAAGCCGTTAAAAAACTGGCTGCCGATTCTAAAAATCCTTTCCTGATTAAAATAGCGGATCAGTTGAATCCATGTTTGGCCATTAGGGAAAGAATTGAAAGGGAATTGCAGCCTGATCCACCGGCATTGCTGATTAAAGGAAATGTAATTGCCGACGGCATTGATGAAGATTTAGACCGTTTGCGTAAAATTGCCTTTGGTGGTAAGGATTACCTGGTGCAGATACAGAAACGTGAAGCAGAAGCAACCGGAATCCCATCTTTAAAAATTGCCTTCAACAATGTTTTTGGTTACTATTTAGAGGTTACACATACCCACAAAGATAAAGTGCCGGCAGGCTGGATCCGTAAACAAACGCTGGTAAATGCCGAGCGTTACATTACACCGGAGCTTAAAGAATACGAAGATCAAATTTTAGGTGCAGAGGAAAAGATACAAGCCATTGAAATCCGCCTGTATAATGAACTGATGTACGAAACAGCCAGTTACATTAAACCGATCCAGCTCGATTCGTTTTTAATTGCACAGCTTGATTGTTTATTGTGTTTTGCACAATTGGCGGCTAAGAATCATTATAACAAACCTAAGGTTACCGAAAATAAGGTGCTTGACATTAAAGGTGGCCGTCACCCGGTAATTGAAAAACAATTGCCTGTAGGGCAGGAGTACATCACTAATGATGTGTATCTGGATACCGATAGTCAGCAAATTATTATGATTACCGGACCCAACATGGCGGGTAAGTCGGCCATTTTAAGACAAACCGCGCTGATTGTATTGATGGCACAAATGGGCTCTTTCGTTCCGGCTAAAGATGCTGAAGTAGGTATTGTAGACAAGATATTTACCCGCGTAGGGGCATCTGATAATATTTCTTCAGGAGAAAGTACATTCATGGTCGAAATGAATGAGACTGCCAGTATTTTGAATAATATTTCGGATGATAGTTTGATTTTACTCGATGAAATTGGTCGCGGAACCAGTACCTATGATGGTATTTCAATCGCCTGGGCCATTGCCGAATTTTTACACCAGCACCCAACCGCGCGACCAAAAACATTGTTCGCCACGCACTACCATGAGCTAAACGAACTGGCCAATACCATGCCGCGCATCAAAAACTTTAATGTATCGGTAAAAGAAATGACCAATAAGGTAATCTTTTTACGGAAGCTGGTTCCAGGTGGCAGTGAACATAGTTTTGGTATACACGTAGCGAAAATGGCGGGGATGCCAACAAAATTAATTGGTCGTGCGAATGAGATCCTGAAAAAACTGGAAATAGACAGAACCGAGGGACAAAGCATTAAAGACAGTATTAAAAAAGTGCAGAACCAGGCTTATCAGTTACAGATGTTTGCCATCGATGATCCTGTTCTAGTGAAAATCCGTGATACGCTGAATAATTTGGATGTAAATGCGTTAACTCCTGTTGAAGCTTTGCTTAAATTGGACGAAATACAGCGATTGATTAAGAATTAGGAAAGGTTAGAGGTTTAGGGTGTAAGGCTGAAGTTAGGTGTAAGGTTTGAGGCTTAAGTATCTCAAGACCAAAAATATTGATGCCTTTGAAATAATATTAAAATCTAAGCCTTACACTGAAAAATAAGCTTAATATAAGAATAACAATTTAGTGACCATAAAATTGACACGATGGAAATAACCTTAAACCTTCCACCTTATGCCTTACGCCTCAAAAATATTTTTTACTTAATAACACTCATAGTTTTTCTTTCGTCTTGCGGTAGCCGGAAATACACCGTTAAAAGTGATACGAAAGCTTCAAAGGCGGCAGATGCGATGGCAAATTTACAAAGCAAACCACTTTATCGTTTCATTACCGACTGGACAGGTGTTAAATACCGTTTTGGTGGTTTAGATAAAGGCGGAATTGACTGTTCTGGTTTTGCTTTTTTATTGGAGAAAGAAATTTATGGGGTTACACTTCCGCGCATTTCACGCGAGCAGGCCAATGTGGTGAGACGTAAAAGTATCGATAATTTAAAGGAAGGAGATTTGGTGTTTTTCTCTTTTGGTGGCAATGATGTAGATCATGTAGGCGTATACCTCAACAATGGTTTTTTTGTGCATGCCAGCACGACCAGAGGTGTAATTGTTGATGATTTAACTTTACCTGCCTACCAAAGGGTATTGGTAAAATCGGGATCGGTGAATTAGTTAATTCCTATACTTGTCGTCATGCTGAACTTGTTTCAGCATCTTATTAGTGAAAATGAATTACGATGAGTATTATTCTTTAAAGACCCTGAAACAAGTTCAGGGTGACGGACATTAAAAATAAAACAATCTTCACCAAATTTCGTTATTCATCTATGCGTATATTTTTCATAATCTGCTTATCTTTAATTACTTATTCTGTTAGTGCGCAGGTTAAATTGCTCAAACTGGATGATCTGGATAAACGTATGGCCAATGGAAAAGATACAACCTATGTAATCAATTTCTGGGCAACCTGGTGCGGGCCATGTGTGGCAGAGTTGCCGAATTTCGAGAAATTGCGTTTAGCCAATTTAAAAAAGCCGGTTAAAGTGCTTTTGGTGAGTTTGGATTTTAAATCAAAATTGCAAAAGGAAGTGATTCCATTTGTGTTGAACAATAAAATTAATGCGGAGGTATTTCTTTTAAATGAACCGGATCAGCAACAGTATATTGAACGGGTTGACAAAAAATGGTCTGGTGCTATTCCGGCTACACTGTTTGTGAACAAAAAAAGCAGGCATTTTTACGAAAAGGAATTTACAGAGACTGAACTGAAAAATACTTTGTTAAACTTAAAATAGATCGTAATGAAAAGATTAATTTTAATGGCTTTTATGCTGATCTCAGGATTCGCATTTGCACAGACTGAAGGTTATAAAGTGGGTGATGTAGTTAAAGATTTCTCGCTTAAAAACGTAAACAACAAAATGGTTGCCCTGGCCGATTATAAGGATGCAAAGGGTTATATTGTTGTTTTTACCTGTAATACTTGCCCCGTGGCAAAAGCTTATCAAGACCGTATCTCGGCCTTAAATGCAACTTACGCCGCAAAGGGTTATCCGGTGGTGGCCATTAATCCAAACGATGCTGGAGCTGTTCCTGATGAAAGCTTCCAGAAAATGCAGGCATTGGCTTCAGAAAAGAAATTAAATTTCCCTTATCTGTTAGATCCCGATCACGTCGTAACCAAACAGTTTGGCGCAACCAGAACGCCACATGTTTTTGTGCTGAACAAAACCGACAAAGGAAATGTAGTGGAATACATTGGCGCTATCGATAATGATCCGGAAGAAGCAAACAGCACCAAAGTGGAGTATGTTAAAAATGCAGTAAACGAATTATCAATTGGTAAAAAACCTGCAATTGTATCAACTAAAGCTGTTGGCTGTGGTATAAAATGGAAAAAAGGTTAAACAAAAACATGACAGCGTCTGGGTGAAATCGCCTTTAGTATGCATACTCTTGTTTTAAATATAGCTTAACCACCATTGCCGGTGTTTTTCTTTATATTGTTTAAACCATCTGCATGGAAGATACAGAGAGGCTACCACACAAATCCATATCAAATAAACTATTGGTAAACTAAAGCCAAATGCTGCTGGTCTAAATAAAAACGGAACCTGTATGATTTCTTTGGTGTGATGCCCTGTGGCAAAAAACACCACGATTAACAGGGTATGCAACAGATAAAAATGCAGTACATAGTAAAAGAAAGGCACGGCTCCGTACACAGAAGTTATCCTGGTGAACCGGTTTCTTAGGTTTTCGGTGAAAGCCAAAAACAGCATCGCCGGACCTAAAGTCATGGCCGTATATTGTAAGGAAGGTGGATATTTGGTTACATTAAAAAAGGCGAGTAGATTCTTAAAAAAGTCGTGATATTCTTTTCGCGGCGCGGGATCGCCATAGATATTGATCAACCTTAGGGAGATAAATACAAATATAGTGAGCAAACCTATAATTAATAAATTGCGCTGTCTGCGCTCAGCAACGTAACCTTTTTTATACCAGGCACCAATTCCATAGCCTACAAACATTACACCCGTCCACGGAAGGATGGCATAAAATACCCCAACCAAATGATTGGCAGAAAGCGGTACCACAGTGCCTGTCGCGGTGAAAAATACTTTTAAGATCAAACCACCATTTTGGTCTGTTGGCGCAGGGAATAAATTAAAAAGATTATGTCCGAAAACCAATACCAGGCCGGTTATGAGCACGGTCTTATACGACATGCGACTGGCCAATGCCAGAAATACCATAATGCTTCCAATTGCCCAGATGACCTGAAGAATAATGAAATTGTAAGATGGATTAAAGGTCAATCCAAATGT
Organism: Sphingobacteriaceae bacterium GW460-11-11-14-LB5; assembly: GCA_002151545.1. Lineage (NCBI taxonomy): Bacteria > Pseudomonadati > Bacteroidota > Sphingobacteriia > Sphingobacteriales > Sphingobacteriaceae > Sphingobacteriaceae bacterium GW460-11-11-14-LB5. The sequence goes on from CP021237.1 coordinate 2,042,323, forward strand.
GATCACCACAATTTCGATCAATATTAGCCATAAACCCCGTTTTAATAAAAAAGAACTTGCCTGCGCCGGTGTTTTGCGCTGTGCCGATAAATAAGCTGATAAGCCTGATAAGAAAACAAAGGTTGGTGCACAAAAATGCGTAATCCAACGGGTGAAAAATAACATGCCTGTGGTGATATCGGGATTTAGCGGATCACTGGTCATGGCACCGATATGAAAGAAATCTCTCGTATGATCCAGCGCCATAATAATCATTACTAACCCGCGTAGTATATCGATAGATAAAATGCGTTTAGATAAAGTTACGGTATCAGCATTCATAACAATAGGTTTGGTTATTTAAATATACTCATTCAAAATTATTTTTACTGACTTAATTATTACCTTTAGCTTCATCAGCATCCTATCCGAGTCTGTTTCTGTGTGTTGTAGAGGAAAATCGATTTAGGAATGGTTTAATTGACTATAATGATTTTGATGTTCGAAAAATTATAATAATATTTGTTAAGCGCTAACCGAATAATATCTTACCACAACTATTATCATCATCGATAATGGATAGATTTCGTTTAGTAGAAATTAAACCAAAATATCATAAACCATCATAATGAAAAGAAGAACATTTATACAAAACACAGGTTTGTTAGGCGCTGGAGTTGTCGCATCGAAATTTTCTTTTGCCGCTAATCTTGCACCAGAATTTCCTGTGGTACGTGTAGCTGCCGCAAAACGACACTTTCAAAGTAAAGCCGTAGATGCTGCCATTAAAACTTTCCAGGCAAACGTTAAAAATCCCGAATTGGCCTGGCTGTTCGAAAACTGTTTTCCCAATACTTTAGATACTACGGTTTACAATTCAGAAAAAGATGGCCGACCAGATACTTATGTCATTACCGGTGATATTGATGCCATGTGGTTACGCGATAGTTCGGCGCAGGTTTGGCCATATCTTCAGTTTGTAAATGAAGATGAACCGCTTAAAAAATTAATAGCCGGCGTAATTATCCATCAAACTAAATGTATTTTAAAAGATCCTTATGCAAATGCTTTTTATGGCGACCCCACCAAAGTAGGTGAGTGGAAAACAGATAAAACGGCCATGCAGCCCGGAGTGCACGAACGCAAATGGGAAATAGATTCTTTATGTTATCCTATCCGCCTGGCTTACCACTACTGGAAAAAAACAGGCGATAAAACACCTTTTGATGCCAGTTGGAAAAAAGGAATTGAAGCCACTTTAAAAACATTCAAAGAACAACAGCGAAAAGCGGATAAAGGACCCTATCATTTTCAGCGGGAAACGACTCAACCTACAGATTCACTACCCATGGCCGGTTACGGTTTTCCGGTAAATCCGGTGGGCTTAATCTGCTCAGCATTTCGTCCGAGTGATGATGCCACCATTTTCCCTTTCCTGGTTCCATCTAACTTTTTTGCGGTATCGAGCTTAAAACAGGCCGCAGAAATGATTAAAGCCTTACAGAATGATCAGGCTTTGGAAAGTAGTTTGTTAAACATGGCTGATGAAGTGAGCGCTGCGCTACAGAAACATGCTATCGTTAATCATCCGAAATATGGTAAAATTTACGCCTTTGAGGTAGATGGTTTTGGAAGTTCGTATCTGATGGACGATTCTAATGTACCAAGCTTGCTGGGTTTACCTTATTTAGGTGCGATGAAAATTGAAGATCCTATTTATCAAAATACACGGAAATTTGCCCTTTCTAAAGATAATCCATATTTCTTTAAAGGTACAGCTGCAGAGGGAATTGGTGGACCGCACGCTGGTCAGGATATGATCTGGCCAATGAGTATCACCATGCGTGCCTTAACCTCGAAAGATGATGCTGAGATTAAATCTTGTATCGATATGTTACGTAAAACACATGCTGGCAAAGGTTTTATGCACGAATCTTTTCATAAAGATAACCCTGCGAACTTTACAAGGGCTTGGTTCGCCTGGTCGAACACCTTATTTGGTGAGTTACTTTGGAGAACCTACCACGAAAAACCAGCTTTGCTAAAAGCCTAATACAAGCGACCGTATTGATTGGGGTTTGTAATTGATTTTGATATTCAGTTCAACGCCTGATCAATACGGTTTTGTTTTGTCTTCCCTTATCTCCAGGATAAGGTGCACAGCGACTGTACAACGCACTACCTGTTTACATGATGTTGTACAATTTGACGGTAATTACAGGGGATTTATACGCCATTCGGGAATAAATTGATCAATGTGTGTAAAAGCTATGTTATAACGCTAAATTCTATCCTTTGCCTGTAATAAATATTTGTAAATTGCTACAAATTATTCCGTTTAGCATTGCAAAATTTTAGTAAAACCATCCTGGAAGATATTGAATTTATAAATCAGATTCCTGCTGTTGCACATATCTTAGAAATTGTTTGTAGAACCACAGGTATGGGGTTTTCGGCAGTGGCTAGGGTAACATCAGATAGCTGGGTAGCCTGTGCCGTTCATGATGAAATAAACTTCGGATTAAGCGTGGGTAGCGAACTCAAACTGGAAACAACCATTTGTAACGAGATCAGGCAGCATAAAAATGCTGTTATCATTGATCACGTGGATGAAGATCCTGATTTTGCACAGCACCATACACCATTAATGTATGGCTTTCAGAGCTACATCTCGGTGCCTATTACGTTAAAAAATGGTGAGTTTTTCGGTACGCTTTGCGCCATTGATCCTAAACCGGCCAAGCTGAAAAATCCGACCGTAACTGGTATGTTTACCATGTTTGCCGATTTAATAGCCTTTCATTTAGATGCACTGGAAGAACTGGCTAACAAGGAGCGGGAGTTAAAAAAAGAACAGGAAATAGCTGTTTTAAGAGATCAGTTTATTGCTATTCTGGGTCATGATTTACGAAATCCGTTAAATGCCATTTCGAACAGTGCACAACTTTTATCACGTTTGAATTTAGATGAACGCAGTGGGCGTATCACTAAAATTATTAAAGATTCGTCTTTCAGAATGAATGGTTTGATTGAGAATATGCTCGATTTTGCCAGTGGACGTTTAGGCGAGGGAATTACCATCAGCAAAACACCTGACGAAGATTTGGAGAAATTACTGCTCCAGGTGGTAGAAGAGTTGCAGGCCATTTGGCCATCGAGGGATATCAAGCTAAATTTTGATCTTGCTTATCCTGTTCATGCAGACGGAAAGCGACTGGCACAGCTTTTTTCTAATTTATTAGGCAATGCTTTAAATTATTCTCCATCAGATTCTACAGTCGAAATCAGTGCTTTCAGTACCGAAACAGAATTTAATCTTTGCGTAACCAATGAGGGTAAACAAATTCCGGCTGTTGCCATGGACAGGTTGTTTCAGCCTTTTTCCAGGGGTGAAGTAGAACCCAATCAAAAAGGCCTTGGTCTGGGTTTATATATTGCATCAGAAATTGCCAATGCCCATAATGGAACGCTTAAGGTATCTTCTACGCCTCAAAACACCTGTTTTACCTTGCACTTACCTTCTAGTGATGATAACAATAAACGATAACCTGCCTACCTCTACACTTTTAGAACTGAAAGTAGGCGATGAGATTACAGACGGGAATACTCAATCTGGTACCATAAAAAATATCGAGATTAGTGAAACGGATGAATTTTTAATGTTTATTTTTCAGTTGGAAAAACAGCACCTTACCGTGAAGAAACTCAAACAGGTTTGCTAATTATAAAATAGGCCTCGGATCGAATATAACCTGAAACGACTTAATTTTTTCGTTGGCTAACTGGTACCAGCCACAGGCATATATCGTGCTTTTACCCATGTTAATATCATACCATAAACAAACATCCTCCTGATCTAAAAACACTTTTTTAACATCGTATTTAAATTTCATTTTTTTCATGTCGTCGATATAAATATCAGCGCCGTTTCTTTCGCCCATAACGCCTTTAAAAGTCATATCATCATGTAGTTGTGCCCTGGCCACCTCAAAGTTTTCGGTGTTTAAGGCATTAATAAAATCAAGTACAACAACCTTTGCATTATGCTCGGTTAATAGTTTATCGGATGTGCTCATAACAAAATCTATTTACCATTAAACGAAAGTCAGAACCAAAATGTTTGGAAGGAAGTGACTTGATGAGCAACAAATGAAAGGTTTAAATAATAAGAGTCGTCATTGCTGAAAAAGCTTTCACGCAACGACGACTATGCTATCCTTCAAAACTATATACTTTTCCAGGCTGTGTTTTAAAACTGTATTTAAAGTCCTTTCCTGATTTTTCTTCTTCGATAGCCTTAAGCTTACGCTTTAACGCATTTGGAGATCTCACGATACAATCTTCGCCTGATAATGATTTTATCGACAGCTTTGTAATTTTACCATCTTTCCATTGCAGATCTGTAATTTCGAAGTTACCCCTGGCTCTTAAACCCTGAATACTTCCTGTTGACCATTGATCAGGTAGGGCCGGTAAAAATTGCAGCTCACCTGCCTGGCTTTGCAATAACATTTCTGAAACGCCTGCTGTGTAGCCAAAATTCCCATCAATCTGAAAGGGAGGATGAGCACAGAAAAGATTGGCGTAAATGCCTCCGCCTTTATTATAATCGGTGCCCGAGCCACCCACTGGCGTAATAAAGTTCTGCAATATTTTATAGGCATGATTACCATCCTGCAGCCTGGCCCAAAAATTAATTTTCCAGGCCATAGACCATCCTGTTGATTCATCGCCACGGGCTGTTAAAGTTACTTTAGCGGCTTTGGCAAGCTCAGGTGTATTAATGGTGCTGATTTCTCTGCCAGGATGCAGGCCAAAAAGATGCGAAATGTGTCTGTGTTGATCCTTAGGATCATCGCGGTCGGTTTCCCATTCCTGTAATTGTCCCCATTTACCAATTTTTGGTTTTAATAAATGTGCTTTAAGATCTGCAATGTGTTTTTTATAATCACTATCGATGCCTAAAATTTCAGCTGCTTCTATATAATTTGTAAATAGATCGTAAACAATCTGCTGATCGTGTGTTACGCCATCTTCAGTCGGGCCATGTTCTGGCGACCAGCCCAATGGCGATACCAAAGTGCCGTCTGCTCTTCTCTTTAAGTGGTCATCCCAAAACTCTGATATCTCTTTGATAATGGGGTAGGCGAAATTTTTTAAATAATCTTTATCCCTGGTAAAAGAATAGTGCTCCCACAGCGCCTGTGCATACCAGGCACTTCCAGGTGTATTCCATAAAAAACTCATTCCGCCGAAAATATTGTTTTCTGTTTTTACGGTCCAACCACGGGTGTTTGGATATTTCTGGCGTGTAGTGATGGCACTTACCTCACGCATGCTGTTTATATAATCCAGATATGGGATATGACATTCTGAAAGGTTAGTTGGCTCTGCCAGCCAATAATTCATCTGGATATTGATGTTAGAGTGGTAATCGCTGCCCCATGGTGGCGTATTGCTCTCATTCCATAGCCCTTGGAGATTCGCAGGTAAACCTCCCTTTCTAGAGGAGCTGATCAAAAGGTATCTGCCGTATTGAAAAATTAGAGCTTCTAAGGCAGGGTCAGGCGTCTTTTTATAATTGATTAACCTTTGGTAAGTTGGCAAACTGTTGTTTTTTATATCATTCTGACCTAAATTAATAGCTAAGCGGTTGAATAATTGCTTGTAGTCATCAACGTGTGCTTTTAATAGATTTGAATAGGATTTTGTAGCGCTTTGTTTCAGTATACGATCGATTTTTGACGCAGGTTCTTCTCCTTTCCAGTTTTCACTGCGTTTATTACTGTAATTGGTAGCAGCGGTGAAAAGGACAGTTATGGCATCGGCATTATCGATTTTTAATTTTTCACCATCATCATCTTTAACCGCATGGCTGCTACCATTCTCAATTTTAACCAAAGCAGTCGCCTGATAAGGCATCCCATTAGATAATTTGCCTGTAAATTGGATCGTATTCCCGTTAACGGTGAGATTGCCCTGATGTGCATTTTTTAATCTTAGGGTGGCAGAATACGACTTTTTTTGATTAGCAGTGAACCTTAAAACCATTACTTTGTCCGGAAAACTGCAAAAGTATTCACGTTTATAGCTGGTCCCATTTTGTGTATAATTGATGGAATGGATGGCATCAGCAAGATTTAATTGACGTGTATAGTTACTGAATTTTTGTTCTTTATTGTCGAAGTCAATCCATATATCTCCAAAAGCCTGGTACATACCCCGGTCATTTTCATCTCCTGTCCAGAGGGTATTGTCATTAAACTGAATATGCTCCTGATTAACACCGCCGAAAATCATACCGCCAATCCGGCCATTTCCAATAGGGTAGGCTTCAGTCATCCATTTGCTTGCTGGTTTGTTGTCCCAAAGCAATAGAGGCGTGGTTTCTTTGTTTTGAGCGAAAATAGGTGTGGAAAAGCTAAAGGCTAAAAAGAAGATTAGCGTGCAGCGAATAGCTTGCTTGCAGTTAAAAAACATGTCGGTTATTTGATTAGTGTGTAGTCAAATATATAGATAATCAACGGATTGTGCTATGGACAAAGCAGGCGAATGCTTATCGATTATTGGCATACTATTCAGTTATTTAAGCATGTGATGAGGTGTACCAGCATATTTTTTTTGGTAACTATTGTGATAGCTTAGATTGGATTTTAACAGATTTTATATATTTGATATCACACACTAAAACGTTTTATGTAAAATGAAATCGCTAACCAAATTTTTATTCCTAATCCTTTTTTTGAACCTAACGGACATTCATAATGTTCAAAGTCAGACGAAAGGCTCTTTTACGAAATATGTAAATACTTTTATCGGGACTGCTCCCTTAACTGACCCTAAAATTTTAGGTTATGAGCTGCCGCAGGGTTGGCGATCGTGGGCAGGTTTAACTTTTCCAGGCAGCTCGTTGCCTAACGCGATGGTGCAGTTGAGTCCGATTACCGAATTTGGATCTGGTGCCGGATACGAATATGAAGATGATACCATTTATGGCTTTGCGCACACCAATAAAGGGCATTGGAATTTATGTAATATTCCCGTTTTGCCATTATCCAATGCCACTGGTAAGTTCGGATCGAAGTTTTCGCACAAAAATGAAAGTTCAGCACCAGGTTTTTATCAGGTTTATCTTGATGACTATCAGGTAAATGTAAAGCTGACTTCGACTTTAAGATGTGGATTCCATCAATATGAATATAAAAATCCCAATAATAGACAGATTCTTTTCGACATGGGAAAGGCCAACAGCAGGGTTTCAACCTGGAATATCGAGCAAGTGGGTGCTTCTGCCATACAAGGCTTTCAGGGAGGGGAGAATATTTACTTCTACGCCACGGTAAACGCCAGGATTGAAAAACTGGATCAGACGGATGTAGGTAAACGCTCAGGTTATGCAATCATCCATTTGGCCGATGGCGGGGCGGCACCTGTAGAACTTAAAATCGGTTTATCGTTTGTGAGTGTGGCCAATGCCAAAGAAAACCTGGAACAAGAAATCGGCAATAAAAGCTTTACACAGATTCGTAATGAAGCTACTACAAAATGGGAAGCTCTTTTATCGACCATACAGGTAAAAGGAGGTACTGATAAGCAGAAACAAATGTTATATTCTTGTTTGTACCGCTCTTTTTTATGGCCAGCTTTACGCAGTGATGTAAACGGCGAATTTAAAGATGCAAAGCACAACGTAATGAAGGGCAATTTTAATTATTATACCGAACCTTCACTTTGGGATACCTATCGCAATAAAGATGTGCTGTTGGGCTTAATTACGCCAAAGGTTACATTAGATGTAATTAAATCGATGAAAGATGTAGGCGATAAAACTGGTTTCATCCCGACGTTTTTTCATGGTGACCATGGCGCCTCTTCTATTGCAGGCGCTTATTTGAGGGGGATAAATGATTTTGATATTAAAGGCACTTACCAGATTTTATTGCGTAATGCCAATGTAGATGGTGGTGCCCGTCCCTTTGTGAAAGAATATATCGAAAAGGGTTATATTTCTGATCCTGATGTCAAAAATCCACATGTTGAAACCAAAGCCAAAGCGGGCGTTTCTAAAACACTCGAATATGCTTATGATGACTATTCGCTGGCGCAAATTGCTAAAAAACTAGGCGACAGCAGTAATTATCGGATTTTAATGGCCCGATCAAAGAACTATAAAAATATGTTCGACCCCACTACGCGATTTATGAGGGGCAGATTAGAGAACGGCGACTGGATCAAACCTTTTAATCCGCAATACCCTTATTACGAATATATGTACAGAGAAGCCAATGCCTGGCAGGTTTCATTTTATGCCCCTCATGATATGAAAGGTTTGATTGAACTATATGGCGGTGCAAAGGGATTTGAATCCAAGTTAGATTCTTTGTTTACTTTACCCTGGAATCCAAAATATATCGCCAGGAATGTAGAAACCATGATTGGTCAGTATTGCCAGGGAAACCAGCCCGATCATGAAGCACCATTTGCCTATACTTTCATCGGAAAACCAGAAAAATCACAAAAAATCATCGATAAAATCCTGAATGAACTATACGGCATAGGCAACGATGGTTTGGCACTTTCGGGAATGGATGATGCGGGTGAAATGTCTGCCTGGTATGTATTCAGTTCTTTAGGTTTGTATCCATTTTCTGCAACTGATGCTGAATATTTGGTTACCGCTCCGCTGTTTGATGAAGTTAAATGGAATACCAGTACAGGGAAATTATTAACGATAACTAAACCTGGTAAGGGAAGGGGCATTTGCAATATTAAAGTGGACGGAAAAACAAATAATGGATATTTTATTTCTCACGATTTATTTAAGAACGGCGGTAAGGTAGAGATCGTTACGCGATAAGCTCACCTTATTTAGATTATACTCATTTATTTAATAAAATGTCATTTAAAAGCGACTTTCTAATAGGAAGTCGCTTTATTTATTTAAAATAATGACATCGTTTATTGAATAGGTTCTAATTTAGTAGGGTATAGATTTGAATAGTATTGAATATTACGCTCTTTTTGATTGTGGAAAAAAATGATGCCACCGGCATTGTTGTTATCGTAAATCAGGTGTATAAATTTATTGGTGAAAAATTTTCCTATATATTTTACGGAAGTTGATCGATATAGGATGTTTTTATTTTCTAGGTTTAAGATTATCAATTCATTTTGATTAGTATCAAAATTCTTTATAATTGCTACATTTTTTCCATCATCGCTAAGTGCTATTATATTTTCCAAATTGTAGGAAAGCGAGAAAATAAGATCAGAGTTTTTACTTACGGCTTCGCTATAGATTATTGTTGAAGTATTAATGTCTATTACTTTAAGCACTCCGTTTTTGTTTAGGTACATGCCCCTAGATCCATCATTTGAAAAAACATAGTTAAAATTTTCTGAAGTTTTTAATGTATTCTGACTCTTGACTCCATCGCAGAGGAAATGCGATGAAACATCAGCCAGATCTATAACAAACACTATACCTTTGCGGTTTCGGAAGCTAAATTTATTCGTGTTCCCTATCCACCTCACTATATCATTTAGCCGGATTGTTTTTTCACCCTCCCAAAACCGTCTTAGCAGTTTTTTGCTTTCTATCCTGCTTTTATGAACAAGATCATATACAAACAGGTCTTTGTTGCCCCTTAAAATTAATGCCTTGCTGCCATCTGGAGATACAATAATATCCGTCACATCAGAAAGTATTGTTTCGTAATTTTTGCCCTGATATGACATAATGGCCAGTGTTTTGTTTTTAAAACGGATAAGCAGCTTGTTTCTGTCGGCTATAGAAAACACATTTTCCACGCTTCCGAAAGTGGCTGATTTTACTGGTCTTTTAAAACCATTAAGCTGGTATAATTTTAATGTATCATTTGCTGGTCGTTTGAGCGCCATCATCTTATTATCACCCGATACCATGCAGATTTTTTTTAAATCCCTGGAACTAAATGTCTCTTTGCGTTTAATGATTTCTAATGGTAATGTTTTATGAAGGGCTAGATCGAATAAAGAGAGGTTCCCATCTGAATTAATAAAGGAAATAAACCTGGTATTCGATAGGAAGTCCATCTTAAAGTCTGTTATATTTGATAGTTTTTTATTTCCCTGTTTTACCACAAAATCGATCTGTGATCCGTTAATTTTACTAATATCTTTATTCGTTTTATCGTAAACATATATTATACTATCTTTAATATTGCGAAAGGCGATATACCTTTTGTCTGGAGAAACAAGTGTATTGGCGGCGGCCTGAGGATTGCCTTTTTTATCTTCAAATTTAAAGGCCTTTAGTTTTGAAAAAGATGGATCAAACTCCCATACAAAAAAAGATCCTGAAGACTGATGAACCAGAAAGCTATTTTGTTGAAATTGTTGAATGTTATCTCCACCCGAAATGTCGAAAAAGAATTTATCCGAAAGCAATGTCTCTATACTGTCTTTACGATTAACCAGGTAACGGTTATTTAGGTATTTTTCCCAATTCTGAAATGCATTATAATGGTTATTCTGTGCATAATCGTTTTCTGCCTGAGTAAGAAGTTCTTTATTCACCTTTTTATAGAGCTTAATAAGGCTATAAAGCGAAAATGCAAATAAGGCTATGCAGATTAATAAAAGCGTGTTTGCAATAATCCTCCTTTTCTCTGCTTTTATTTTTGCAACGATTGCCAGCTGTTCTGATCTTTGTGCAAGTTCAGTAGCCGCTTCCGCACGTTTCCGTTCCTCAATAGCAATAAGCCTTTGATTTTCGGCTTTATCTTTTAGCGCACTTGTGATTTTAAGAAGCTCTTTCTGTCTTGCAATTTCATTCTCTCTTTCATTAGCTTCTTTGGCAAGCAAGTCATCCCGTTCTTTGGTTTCCTGATCAAGCTGCTCTTTCTGTAATCTGATTTTTTTTGAAGTTTCAATCGGTTCAACGAGCTTGTCATGACTGAGTTCAAAGGTTACACCCCTGGGCGTATTTTCTGAACGGATAATACGTGCAGACAATAATCGGTCAATTAGACTTCTATCTCCGCCAAGTTTATTGATTAACTGACTTTCGAGCAGACTGGCTCTTTTTCCATCACTGATTAAATCATCCTCAATAACCCGGCGTGCCATTTCCTGCTTGCGAATATTTCCAATTTTAGAGAGTTGATCTATATAAAATTGATCGAGTATATTGGCAATATTTATTTCATGCAAAAATTCACTTTCGCTAAAAAAAAAGGGAATGTGCAGGTTTTTTATATTTAATGATTTAACTTTCTGTTCAATGTAATAACATACGATTTGCAGAAAAGAAGCATGGATCTCGTCGAATTTATTGGTTAACTCACTAATGATCAATTCAGTAATCTTTTGTGATATGATGATCGGTGGACTATAAAATGAATTAAAATATAGTTCAGATTGAGGAAGAGTGTAATTTTGTTGCCAATTTAAATCCAAAATGTTTTTTGAAATTTCTGCCTCATCAAGTAGGAGTAATTCATTTTTGTAAGGTAATAATGCAGGCCCATTTATAGCAAGTTTAGCATTTTTCGAATCAAAAAAGTTAATCTGGAATCGGTTACTCAAAATATTTGGGATGCTGCTATCCATTCTATCCATGAGAGAGAGCTTGTCGGATCTTATTGCAAAAAGTATCCTTATTGATGGCTGCTTATACCACTCTATTACAGGAATCCGATCTGTATCGCTAAGGTTTCCGATCCAGTCTAGTATACGCTTTGGTGAGAGTTCATGGGTAATTTCGGCCAGCTGATTAATGAAATCTGTCTCAACGTCATTACTATAACTAAAGAATTCTTCAAACTGGTCAAATATCAGTACAATATCGCAATTGGGGTTCTTTTCCTTAAGTTTACACTCGGCGAGTTTGATGTATTCCCAAATTTTAGGCTGATCACCATCGTAAATGATATCTTCTTTACGATAAATGATATCCAATTGCTTCAATTTAACTTCTATGCTTTTATAAAGCGTTTCGGCAGGATTAAGAAGTTCCTCTTCCTCATTCTCAACATCATCCTGGTTTAGATAATTTTGGTTTAATCTTATCCTGATAGGCAGAAAATGTGATAATTCTCTTTCTTTAATAAAAACGGTATTGAGCAGGGAACTTTTTCCCACGCCTGATGGGCCAAATAAAACATTAACCCGATTTACCATAATGAGTTTGGCAAGTTGATTGATTTCGGCATCCCTGCCAAAAAAAATCGCGGCATCTTCTTGCTCAAAAGAACGCAGCCCTGGAAATCTATCTCTTTTCATTTAATATTTTTATTGAAGGGCCACTAGTAAACGATAAACATCATTTTTAACGAATGACATGTTGTACTGGCGACGGTAATATTCCATATTTCTTTCAAGTAACGCCGATTTCATTTCTGTAAAAGCATAATTGCCTGGTTTGTTCCGCAGGTCAAGCACATTAAAAAGGATCTTCAGGTGCCATTCCTTAAAATCAAATCCTATAAAAATCCCATATCTATTTCTAATGATTTCCCTGATAAACTCAGGTATTGGTGGATTTTTCTGGTATATATTTTTAGTAAAATCTACTGCTTCTTTCTCTGTAAAAATGATCGAAGCAGGATTTTCAAAGGATCCAAAAATATTGTAAACAAAGGGTTTACCATTATCAACCGGGGGTGGGCTTTGGCTGTTAGACATATCATAAAACCCAGTTGAGTAATAAGCGGGAAATAGGTTTTCTAAGGTTGTATCCGGATTTGTATTGATAATGAGCGGGAAGTTAAGCTGCCTAATCCGATTAAAGGTGCCACTATTCAGGTCATTTTCTTCACTGATTTTTTTAGCTTTCCTTTCCGTATCGCCCGAAACGAATAAATCTCTTGTTTCAAAACGATCAATAAGATAGCTGAGATTATCCGTTTCGGTTTTGTCATATGAAATATCATATTTTTCCAAACTCTCAATTAGTTCATTCATGAAGAGATCGGAAAAAGGAATATTTTCGTTTCCGACGCTATACTTTAAAAAATGAGGTCCCAGAAAGAGTACACAATGCCCATTTCTGATTTCGGTTTTTAAGTGTTCTACTTGAGCTGTAAATGAGGCTCCTGCTAAATCAGCTTTAATTTCTTTGAGATGATCATTATTAGGTATTTTAATAACCATTACTTCAAGAAGCTTCATAAGCTGATTCAAACTATCCGCCCTTTTAATTATGTTAAACCACATGGTTGAGGCGGGACCTGTAAGGTCAATTTTAGATGCATCAATTTCAGCCTGGTCTAAAATGGGTAAAATCGGTTGCAGGAAAGGCCATTGTCTAGAAGAAAAAGCTACTAGCTGGTAAAATTGTTTATTGTTGAGCGCCATTCATTTATATTTTTAACCCTGAAATAACCTTTGATATGGCAATGCCTTCATTTCTTAACATTTTTTGAGGCACACCGGGTTCCACAAGAATTCCACCACTATGATGTAAACCAACCACTTCCCATTGCGAATTGAATACTGGTGCGCCTGAAGATCCAGGCTCTGTGTCAGTTAAATATTGTATAATATTTTCATCAGCATAGGTTACGATATTATTGTAAAGTGCAATTTGTTTATAACGGCCGCCAGGATGCTGAATGATGTTGACAAAATCTCCTTTTACACTCATGCCGTTTTTAAGTTTAAGCTTTCCAAATTGGGTATTTGCATCACCATCAATCCCGATCACCGTCCAGTCATCTTCTTTAGAAGTTTTGAAATAATCATCTGGGTTAAGCTTAAATAATTTGGCCTCCATGGCATTGCCATTTAAGGTTTCCTCATAGTTGAATGCTACATTAGCCAATCTTGCAGTGTCCTTATCCGCAATTACATGATGATTGGTTACCAAGAGATTATTGTCAATAAGAAATCCTGATCCAAGTTCGCTATGCGTTGTATAAGAAATCTCAATCCGCGCAACAGCTTTCGCAGCTATTAGTCCCTGCTCAAGAAATTTGATAGGAAGAAGAGAGCTTGTAGCACCCATAATTTTTTCGAGAACGTTTTCATCAAGCTTTTTCTTCCATGGTATACTATTGATATCAGGCCCCGTATTATAGTCTTGAAATCGCTCCTCTTTATAAGCCAGCAGGTATGGGTTTTCTGGAAAACTTTGTAAAACTGTATCAACCAATTGATCTACCTGGTTATTACTGTGTGCATAACGGAGTGCGCTATTCCATATTGCAAGCGATCCACCCATAAAATCAATCATACTGTAATCGATTTCTGCCCGGTCTAAAAACGTGATGATATTATTTGGTAGCGGTATTAGCAGTGCAAGTGCATCATTTAGCTGATTAAGTTTTTTGTCGCGGTACATAGTTATTAAATAATGTTTTGGTTCGCAATCCAATCGTAATTTTTCCCGATCTCAATGGGTAAAATTCATTTCGATTAAGCCCAATTGGTTATATGGCGTATTGTGATAGATTTTTTAATGTAACTGACCTTTCTTCTGGACCTTCAAGCATTTTAATAATTTGTTGTGTATCACTTTCAACCTGTTGATACAATTTGGTGCCATTTCTAAAAAGTAAATCCGGACTGGTAAGTACGGTTCGCTTAAAGAACAAAAGGGCGTCATTAACAACTTTTACATCACCTTTTTGGGTTTCTTCACGCAGCTTATTATAAGCCGTAGATACTTCAGGTATGTTGTACCAGTCATCTCTGTTTTTACTGGAAATAATCTCAATAACGATATAGGGGAAATTTTTAATTGCTTTCCCAGCTTTGTCGACTAACTTAAAATCATGCTCATCTATCCTGATATCGCCAATCTTAATATCATCCTTATCTGTTCCTATAACAACGAAATAGCCTGTTGAAGGATTTCTATACTGGATGTTAAGCCCTATTTCCAGGGTAGAATCTTTATCACTTCCTGTTAATAGTTTAACACCTGTTTCTAAGGGTTTGATATAGGGTAAGGCTGCACTCAGAAAGGAAACACCTCCAAGTACTGAAATATCGGTAAGCAAATTGATAAAGGGACCTGCAAGTTCTGCTTCTTTAATCGAAAATAATCCAACTTCGAGTTTTAATCCATCTCCACGGTAAGGTACAGGGCCAAGTAGTCTTTGATTAAGGTTAATAACCCGATCAATGTTAGCTGCATCAAGGCTTTTAAGCATACCAGGCGTGGTAAGTACATTGAAACTTGCTGTTTTTCCAGAAATGTTCGAAAGTTCGACATGACTATGAACTGTTGCATAGAACTTCGAAAGCCCCTTTCTTACATTAACAATGCGCATCGACTTAAGGTAAATCTCAATGTAATCATCATTCGGTACAAGTTCTATTGATTCTATATCACCAGGCGTTTGTTCCTTTGGCATACTGGAGTAGAACCAGTCTTTACTCTGCTTTTCAAAAATATCAGATAACCATCCCATAAATGTGTTGTTTAGATAATTTATATTAATTACTCTTATATGTGAAAAGTCATAAAGCATCTGGCGTTCCGGGACGAACAACGAACAATAATAAATTATGAAGCTAGGCTTTTCTTTATAAACCTAATGAGTTATAGGAGCTGAAACAATACTAATTGATGAGTATTTTTCAGTATACATATTTTATGAAAAGCGTGTAATAATGAATAGGAGTTAAGGCAAATTGGTGACATTTATGCTTTATCCTATTGATATAAATGACTCAAAGCCATTTGAGAAATAGAATCGCTTTTGCAGAATAATACAAAAGAATACTTGAATTATTTATAAAGAATAGAGGTAAGCTACCAATGAATAGGGAAAAGATCGGTTAAAGCTGTTATGGAGTGTTTGGTGGTTAACAGATTTTCTGTAATATCTCACTCGATCTGTTAAAAAAGGTAAGGTAGAGATTGGCACTAAATAGGATTAACCATGACCAAATATTAATCAATGTTAATCCTGCAATGGGGGAATTGCTGCGTCTGATTATCAGTTATTCAATAAAACCTGAATGTACATGTTAAATGAACATTCAGGTTTCAACAAGGTGATGGAGTAGCAATTAACTTTACAACGGTAATATTTATCGTTTATTAGCACCTATTGAAAATTCTGATCAACAATAGCTGTATATGAATTAATAAAGCAATTCGATTTTACTTTTAGTTAAATCTATGGTTTTGCCTACGGAGTAATCGACTGCTAACTTTGCAGAGAATGTTTTACCCGCCTGAACATCGGCTACATAACTATTTTCATCATAACCAGATCCATCAGTTGCTACAACTGTCAGTTTGAGTTTAACGGGATTAAGTGCATATTTTTCAACCGTATAATCAGTACCCGAAGTGTTCTTGATGTCAAAGTCAATTAAGACGGCCGATTGCGAAGTAAGGTTTTCCTGTTTGGTAATTTTAGCAGTGAAATTTGTCAGGGGGAACTTGTCATTTGACGGCGCATCATCCTTTTTTTTGCAGGATGCCAATAAAGTAACAACGAATAAGAAGGTAAATGCACTTGTTAACTGGGTTTTGAATAATTTTTTCATTGCGTAAATAATTTTTTATAGGTGAAATATTAATTACTCAAAGCTACAGGCACAAAATCGTAGCAGCAATGACTGGAAAAAGTCAATTTTTAACTAGCTGTTTTCAGCTATTTTTTAGATTTATTTTTATATGTAAGATTTTATCTTAAATATTGCGGCAAACCGGTTTGGTCATTCGCTATGAAAATAAAAATAGGCATCGTTTGCTTTTTGTTCGCTTTTAAGCTTTACGCACAAAGTCCTGCAAATAAGTTAAATTATGCAGATAGTATTACGCAGGTATTAAAAAAGCAGTTGCCCCCCAGCAGCAAGCGCTTCTCTGATAGTTTAGTGAACCTTACCAAACGCACCAAATCTGATAGCTTGAGGGCCCGTGTGTTTTTTAAACTGAGCTTCTATTGGCGCGATCTAAATCGTACTGTATCTGAGAAATATTTAACTGCCGGCTATAAGTATGGTGCTAAATTTCCCTACGTAAAAGCCGTTTATTACCATTACCTCGGGGCTTTTTATTATCCGGTTGACGCAGCAAAAAGTGAACTTAATTATATTGAAGCAGATAAACAGTTATCAAAATTTAATACAGAAGAGGCTTATTTTTTAAGGGCAAAAGGCTGGGGGAATTATGCCAATTTGCAGCAACAAAAAGGTGATGAACTGCTTATGGCAGAAATCCTGTTAAATAAATGCATCCCTTTAATAAAAAAAGCAGGAGTAAATGAGTTTCTGGCTAAGTATTATGAAGATCTGGCAACCGTATTTATGGATCAAAAGCAGTATGATAAGGCAGAAAAATATTTTCTCCTGGCTATTGCTACTTTCGAAAAAATAGAGTTATGGGATGTGGTTCATTTATACGATGCTTACATTGGTACGACAGAAAACTATTTGTTTAACAACAAAATAACGGAAGCCAAAAGAACTTTAGAAAAAGCTAAAAATCTGATGTCGAAATGTAACGACACTTTAAGCCATACGGAATATTATTTAGCAGAATGCATATTTTATAGAAAAACCAAAGCTTATGATCAGTCACTTCTAAGTGCAAATACCGGGCTTAAAATGGCAGTTAAAATAAACGACGATTACCAGGTAGAAGTGCTGAATATACAAAAATACAAAACGCTCATTGCGCAGGGCCATTACCAAAAAGCGGCTGTTCTCATCGAAGATATCGTTCGGAAAAACAGTTCAAAATCGCCAACAAATATCTTAGCCTGCTTTTTTGACCTGTCGGAAGTATATGATAAAATGGGAAATCCTAATACCGCCTATTTCTGGCTCAAAAAATATAGTGTTTTAAATGATAGCTTAAATAAGCAAGAGGTTTTGAGAAAAATTAATGCTTTAGAAATAAAGTTTAAAACAGCGGAAAATGAAAAGACAATTATGAACCTCAACGCTGAAAATGAGAAAACAAAACTCATTACAAAAAACAGCAGGTTAGTAAACTGGCTTTTAGTTTTAACCTGTGTGTTTTTATCCATTCTGGCAATTGTGGGTTGGTTCTTCTTTCGCAACAGTAAAAAACTGGCTTTGCAAAAAGATTTAAATCATCAGCAAGATCTTAAAGATATTTATAGTCAGCAACACATTCAATTGGTAGAGGTCATGTTAAATGCAAAAGAAGATGAACAAAACAGAGTAGCTAGAGATTTGCATGATGGCGTTGGTGGTATGCTGGCGGTTTCAAAAATGAACCTCGCACACTACATTAATGAAAGTAAAAATAACGATTCAGACCTCTACAATGTGACGGTTCACCTGGAAAACACAATGAAAGAACTCAGGCGTGTAGCGCATAACATGATGCCCGAAATGCTGATCAGACTGGGCCTGGAGGCTTCGCTAAGGGATCTGTGCGAATCAATAGCTTCGGATCGTTTAAAGGTTGATTTTCAATGCCTGGGCATTAGCGATCACCTAAAATCACGCGAGCAAATCAATATCTACCGCATTGTGCAGGAAGCCATGGCCAATGTGGCAAAACATTCCCATGCTAAAAACCTGTTGCTGCAATGTTCTCAAAATAAAAACATATTTTTCATTACCATTGAAGATGATGGGAAAGGTTTTGATACCCGTCATATCGACACTGCTGATGGGATAGGGGTTCGGAATATAAAAAGCCGGGTTGAGTACCTAAAAGGAAAAATTGAAATTTTATCGCAGGAAAATAAAACCGGCACATCCATTAATATAGAATTGTATGTTACAGCCTAAAACCACCATAGCCATAGTAGACGATCACCCGATCATAATAGAAGGGTTGGTTAAGTTGTTGCATAAAACATCCTCTTTTGAAATTGTTGGTGGTTTTACCAGTGGACAAGCGTTTATTGATGCTTTAAAAATAACGCCCATAAAAATTGTTTTATTGGATATTATACTGCCTGATATTAGCGGGATAGAGATATGCAAGGAAATCAAAGCCATTTCTCCCGGTACTGTGGTTTTGGCTTTTAGCAATCATCAGGAAAGGAGTGCCATTATGAAAATGTTAGCCAATGGTGCCAATGGATACATCCTTAAAGATGCACCTATTGATGAAATTGTGAATTGTATTAACATGGCTTTAAACGGGCATATTGCTTTTAGCAAAGCGATAAGTGAAATTATTTCGCGACCACCTTTAGACGGGCATCAGGGTATCGCCAACCTGACTGTACGTGAAAAAGAAATTCTAAAGCTGATTGCCACAGGTTTAAATACAAATGGCATAGCAGAACGATTGTTTTTAAGCAAGTTCACCGTAGAAAACCATAGGAAAAATCTATTGCAAAAAATGAAAGCCAAAAATGTAGCCGATTTAATGCGGATAGCCACCCAGGGCGGTTTACTTTAATTATCCCGCTAATATATTTACCTTTTTTACTTAATCCTTCAGCATTTATCTGTAATGATTAAATACCGCCCGGCCACTGCTGCAGACTTTGAACTCACTTTACAGCTGAAGGCTCATTCCATAAAGCCTTATATCTCTGAAATTTGGGGCTGGGATGATGCTGTGCAGCTTGAATACCATAAGCATGATTTTGTGGCGGAGCACATGCAAATTATACTGGATCGGCACGATCAGGAAATAGGATTGATCGATAAGGTAGAGACCAGAAAATTAATTTTTATTAAAAGCATATTGATTGATCATTCAGTTCAGCGAAGTGGTATTGGAACTAAGGTGATGAACGATATTATACAACACGCGCTTTTAGCTGATAAACCTATCGAACTTCAGGTTTTTAAAATTAATATTATCGCAAAGAAGTTTTATCAAAAACTGGGCTTTATAATTAAAGGGCATACAGCGCTACATTATCAAATGATTTATAAAAACGGAGAAATTGTATAATGTTGCAATATCTGATGATTTATAAGGATAGATTTAAAACAAAAAAGCCTTACATCTCTGTAAGGCTTTCTGTGATCCCGCTGGGATTCGAACCCAGGACCACTACATTAAAAGTGTAATGCTCTACCAGCTGAGCTACGGAATCATTTCCTTTTGTTTAAGGAGGTGCAAATATAGGGATTTATCTTTTTCTTGCAAACATTTTTTGAAAATGTTTTTGATGTTTTTTCCGTTGTTTAAAACGGGTTGTTCTAACTGCTTGATTTTAAATTTTCTATGCTTAAAAATAAGCTTAAAATTTATTTTAACCCATCAGCAATCATCACTATTTACTTGCTTTAGGAATAAAATTAAGGAAAGACTGGAACTGTGCTTTGTGTTTATTCCTATCCAGTTTAAAATAAAAAGCTCCTCGGCGTGAACTTGATTTATCCTTATCCGTCTGTTTAATCAATAATCCACTGGCAGTAATCTTGCGGATAAAGTTCCGGTTATCTATTGGCGAATCGTAAACCTGCTCATATAAAGCCTGTAATTGCGGTATCGTAAATCGTTTTGGTAAAAGCTCAAATAAAATAGGATGGAGGGCGGCCTGATAACGGATTTTATCCATTGCAGCCTTAACCATCATATCGTGGTCAAAAATTAATTCCGGAACTTCTTTTAACTTAAACCATTCGGCATGGTACTGATCATTGATCTGTTTACTGTATTTATTAATATCGATCAGTGCGAAATAGACTACCGAAACCGTACGTTCGATCGGATCCCGATCCGGACTACCATAAGCATGAAGTTGTTCCAGGTAAACGTCATGTAATCCCGTTAACTCTAATAAAATCCTTTTGGCAGCGCCATCAAGATCTTCTCGCTCACCAATAAAACCACCCATTAAACTCCATTGATCTTTTACAGGCTCTATTGCCCTTTTTATCACCAGAAGTTTTAGCTGATCGCCGTCATAACCAAAAATAATGCAGTCGACTGCAACAAGAACAGGTTTTTGATTTAAATATTTTCCCATGTTAAAATAGCCTATTTAATTTAGCATCGTTATAATCTGTAATATAACCTAAGATATTCGGATAACCTTCAAATTCTTCGATTGTATGTGTGGTGTTTAATACCATGCAGGGCATGCCTGCATTTAATGCCGATTCTACACCTTTGGGTGCATCTTCGAAAACCAGACAATTGGCTGGTGCAATATTTAATGCTGCCGCGGCCTTTAAAAAAGTTTCAGGATCTGGTTTGCTTGTTTTTACATCATCTGCACTCACTATGGCATCCAGATAATGACGGATATTTAAGCCATCGATTACAAAATCTATATTAAAAGGTATTGCAGCAGATCCGATCGCCATGGGAATGTGAGCTTGTTTTGTGCGCTCCAAAAAGACATCCAGTCCTTCAATCAGCGCCAAATGCGGCAGGTAACCTTCCTGATAACGCTTTTCTTTATCAATAGAAAGGCGTTCTATTTCTTCGGCGTTAAATTTATCTTTTCCGAAAACGCGTTCTAAAACTTCGTGGTTTTTACCATACATTTCTTTTTTTACGCTTTCGTAATCAAGTTTAGCACCTAAATCTTCCGTCATGATGCTATACCAGGCTAACGTATGGTATTCCATATCATTAATCATCGTACCGTTCAAATCAAAAAGAAAAGCCTTTGGCTTGAAATTTAAGTTATGCATATGGCTGCTAAATTATGTGATTTTTTTTACTGTTGGGAATCCTCGCCGATATTATGAAAAATAATAAGTATAATCGTTACTTTAACGTTAATAATTTTTTCCTACATTAGCCTTAACCAAAAATAAATCAATATGAAGCCCTGTCTGCTTTTTGTATGCAATTGGAGATCCGTTTTCACCAATTTTAATCCATGAAACCGAGCTTGTGGGTTCTTGAACTCATAAAGGGAATAAAACACCAGTGAAAAATCATGACAGCTTCATCACACACGAAAACAAAATTTTAAACAGATGAAAAAAAAAATCTTTAAGGCATTGCCCTTCGCTACGCTATGCTTAGCCATTTCTTTTACTTCTTGTAATCCTAAATCGGATAAAGGGGCGGCAACAACCGAACAAAGTGATTCATCAAAATACACCAGCACCATTGATGGGAAAAGTGTTAACCTGTATACTTTGAAAAACAAACAAGGTGCTTCGGTTTCTATTAGCAATTATGGCGGGAGGGTAGTTTCGCTTTTGGTGCCTGATAAAAATAATAAGTTAACCGATGTGGTTTTAGGCTACGATAGCGTAGGTGCCTACCGCAAAAAAGGTGAACCATTTTTTGGTGCCTTAATTGGCAGATACGGAAACCGTATTGGTAAGGGTAAATTTAACCTGGAAGGAAAAGAATATACTTTACAACTTAACGATGGTGTGAATACTTTGCATGGCGGTACAGATGGTTTTTTCGCTAAAGTTTGGGAGGCTAAACAATTAGATGGACAAAAACTGGAGCTGAGTTATGTTTCAAATGATGGTGAAGCAGGTTATCCCGGAAAACTGGATGTTAAAGTAACTTACACTTTAACGGATGATAATGCCTTACAAATTGATTATTTAGCCACTACTGATAAAACGACTGTGGTGAATTTAACCAATCATGCTTATTTTAACTTAAACGGTGAGGGTAATGAAACGATTTTAGATCACGAATTGACAATTGATGCCAACGCCTATACACCGGTAGATTCTACCCTTATTCCAACAGGTAAATTACAACCTGTAGTTGGAACCGCTTTCGATTTCAATAAAGCCAAAACAATCGGGAAATCGATTGAGGAAAATGATCAGCAGTTAAAATTCGGAAAAGGTTACGACCATAATTTTGTATTGACCCACCATGATGGCAAAACACCTGTAGCAATTGTAAAAAGTCCGGTTACAGGAATCATAATGGAAGTTTACACGGTTGAACCAGGATTACAGTTTTATAGCGGAAACTTTTTAACGGGCGCTGATAAAGACGGTAAAGGTGGAAAATCATATCCTCACCGTTCCGCTTTCTGTTTAGAAACACAACATTTTCCTGATGCACCAAATCATGCAAATTTTGCATCGACAGTGCTTAAACCAGGTGAAACTTATAAAACGAGTACTACTTACAAGTTTTTGAAATAACCATACTTAAAAAAATCGACTAAGATCATTATCGAATTTGAAACAAAAAAAGCAAGACCTGAAGTCTTGCTTTTTTTGTTTATGTTACCTGCAAATTCGGCTTTAAGGGTTTAATAACCGATCAGGAAATTGTGTAATTTTCTCAATGGTTAATTGTTGCATAATCTGGTATAAATGAGTTTTGAACATATTGATAGTATGATCGCCTCCTTCATTACCTAAAGCACCAACTCCATACATAAAAGGCCGACCCATAAAGTTGAATTCAGACCCAACGGCATGCGCTCTGGCTAAATCAACGCCTGAACGAATACCACCATCCAACATGATCTTCAATTTTGATTTGTATATTGGATTATTCGTCATTTTGATCAGCGAATTGATTGAAGATTCGCCTGCATCAATTTGTCTGCCACCATGATTGGAAACAATTACACCATCAGCACCGATCTGGATAGCAGCCTGCATATCTTCATCAGTGGTGATTCCCTTCAATATTAAAGGTCCTTTCCACAGATCACGAATGGCAGAAACCTTTTCAATATCAACCTTACCGGTAAAGGTTCGGTTCATGAATTGGCCCAGCTGCGACATGTCCATTCCTTTTTCCATATAAGGCTTTAAGGTAGCAAATGATGGAATGCCATGTTGAAGCGTTTTAATTCCCCATAGCGGACGGGCAAAAGCCTGCAAAATATTATTGATCGACATTTTTGGTGGAATAGATAAACCACTCTTAATTTCTTTATATCGTAAACCAAATGCAGGCACATCTACCAGAACAACCAATACCGGACATTCAACAGCTTTTAAACGATTTAAGATATCATCTCTCAATCTATCCTCCGTAGGGTGGTACAGTTGAAACCAGGCTTTTCCTTCAGATACTTCGGCTATTCGTTCGATACTACTGGTGGATACGGTACTTAATGTATAAGGAATATCGGCTTTAGCAGCAGCCCTGGCTAAAATTTCAGGTGCATTAGGCCACATCAAACCCTGCAAGCCAATCGGAGATATCCCAAATGGTGCACTGTAACGACGGCCAAATAATTCAACGGACATGTCGATATCTCCACCAACACGTAAGTAATTCGGTTTAAGGTAAATATTGTCGAAGTCGCTCTCGTTTCTCGATAAATTAAGTCCCTCATTACAACCACCCTCCAGGTAGTCAAAAGCAAATTTAGGAATCCTTGATTTCGCCTTTTTTCTTAAGTCGGCTACAGAAGGGAATTGAGGATTGTAAGGGAATATAATCTTTTTACTCATTTTTAAATATTGTATTGGTCAGATCTGTTTTAACATGCGAAAACTAATACTTTATATTATATTTTCCATCCTGCTCTATCTGCTATTTTGTAATTATCGTTTCTGCCTGCGCTCTTTTCCAGGCAAGCGCACAAATATTTCTTTTGATATTGTCCTGCTGTCTCGAATGTTCAGGATCAGCATATTTCATGTTTGTTCTGTTTACTAATTTAATGGATCCTGAAACAAGCTCAGGATGACGGGCGTTTAAAAATTAGACTAAACTCCATAAAAAGCCTTAGCATTATCGCTAAAGATTAGTTTCTTTTCAGCTGCAGAGAATTGCCCGGTGTACTTCGTAACTAAATTAAACCAATCCTGATAAGGTCTGCTGAGCAACACAACCGGCCAATCGCTGCCATACATGATCCTTTCAGTACCAAAATGTTCAAATACGACATCAAAACAATTAAAAAGCTCTTTTTCGGTCCATTTTTTCCAGTCTGCTTCAGTAAGTAAACCCGATACTTTACAAAGCACATTTGGATTTGCTGCCAGTATTTTGATATTTTCAGACCAGGATTTTATCTCCTGACTTTTCACATCCGGCTTGCCGCAATGGTCTAATACAAATGGCTGATCAGGAATTTGATCAACCATTTTGATGATATCAGCTAATTGATCGTGATAGCACAATAAATCGTAAGTGTAATGGTATTTTTTCAGGAGATTAACGCCGGCGATAAACTTTTTGTTCAGGATAAAATCGGCGTTTTCGGCTTGCAAGATATGTCGCCAGCCCTTAATCTTTTTAAAATTGCTCCAGTAAGTTAAACGTTCGTCTAAATTAGGATCGAGTAAATCCACCCAGCCCACAATACCTTTAACCATTTCATTTTCTTCAGCCAGCGATAACAGAAAACGGTTTTCTTCTTCCGACTGGCTGGCCTGCACGGCAATACATCCTGTAATTTGAAGATCGTGATATACCGCCGTAAGATCTTTTGGAGAAAAATCATGACGGATAGCCGGCATCTCTTCATTTATCCAGCTATCTCTAACCGGATCGAAATTCCAAAAATGTACGTGTGTATCAATCATAAAAAGCGTTTTAAAGTTTAAATATCTGATCCATTAACATCCATTTTTCACCTGGTTTTGAACCTGGCAGTGCCTGCTGGAATTTCCACATTAAATTTTCCCATTCCTGTACTTTTGGATTGGTTAAATCAGCTTTTCCTTTTTCTTCAAAAGAAAAATCCGCATTCACTTCCATAATCATGAACAACCGGTTCCCTAATAAATAGATTTCCATGTCCTCAATGCCAGAAGAAGTAATACTTTCTTTAATTTCGGGCCAAACTGATTGATGATACTGCTTATATTCTTCGATAAGCTTTTCATCATTGACAAGATCGAGCGTTAAGCAGTATCTTTTCATATTAATTTCCGCTGTAAGCCTTAGCTGTTTGTTTGCTTGTACCTAAGCCATCAATACCTAATTCTACCACATCACCAGCTTTTAAATACCATGGTTCAGGTTTTTGACCTAAGCCTACACCGGCAGGTGTTCCGGTTGTAATTACATCGCCTGGCAAAAGCGTCATAAACTGGCTGATGTAAGCAATCATGAACGGAACATTAAAAATCAGGTTTGAGGTATTACCATCCTGCATGGTTTTTCCGTTTACAGTTAACCAAAGGCGAAGATTGTGCACATCGGCAATTTCGTCCTGGGTAGCAATAAATGGCCCAATCGGTGCGAAGGTATCGCAGCTTTTTCCTTTTACCCACTGTCCGTTTCTTTCGATCTGGAACTCACGCTCACTATAATCGTTATGCAAAACATAACCGGCAATGTGGTCTAATGCGTTTTCTTCAGTAACATAGCTTGCCTTTTTGCCAATCACAATAGCCAGTTCTACTTCCCAGTCGGTTTTTTTACTGTTTTTTGGAATGATTAGATCATCATTAGGCCCAACAATCGCTGAAGTAGCTTTGAAGAACAAAATGGGCTCTGATGGGATAGGGGCATTGGTTTCTGCCGCATGGTCTTTATAGTTTAAGCCTACACAGATTATTTTTGAAGGACGGGCTAATGCCGGGCCAAGACGCACACCTTTATCTACCTGAGGTAAATCAGCAGATTGAACAGCGGTCTTTAATTTCTCCAGGCCATCGCCGCCAAAAAATTCTTCGTTATAATCTTTAACCAATGCTGAAACATCGAAATAATTATCGTTTATAATTACGCCTGGTTTTTCAGCTCCGGCTTCGCCAAATCGTATTAATTTCATTATAAAATTCTTTATGGTATTTGAAAATATTTATTAATTATTTAAGGTAGTAAATCCACCATCAATCGGATAATCACAGCCAGTAATAAAAGATGCTTCGTCGCTACACAGGTATAAAGCAAGCGCACCCACTTCTTCTGGTTTGGCCATTCTGCCTATAGGTTGTGTTTTAGAAAGTTTTTCGAACATTTCAGGGATATTATCCGGATAGTTCTTCTGTAAGAAACCATCTACAAATGGCGTATGAACCCTCGCCGGTGAAATAGAGTTACACCTGATGTTTTCGCCAATATAATCTTTCGCTACACTCATGGTGATTGCTTTTACAGCGCCTTTTGCAGCGCTATAAACAAAACGATCGGGAAGGCCGATTAATGCGGCAATTGAAGCCATATTGATAATAACACCTCCACCTGATAAACGGATCTGCGGAATAGCCGCGTGTAAGCAGTTATAAACCCCTTTTACGTTTACCCGCATCACGCGGTCAAAATCAGCTTCATCAGTTGTGTCGGCTTTTCCGATATGCGCAATACCTGCGTTATTAATCAGGATATTGATATTTCCGATTTCGTTAAAAACTGCTGCAACCGCCTGGTGATCTGAAACATCACAACCATAGCTGAAAGCCACTCCACCATTTGTCTTAATTTCATCTAAGGTATCCTGCGCGTGTTCTGTTCCTAATTCGATGATGTGAACCTCAGCACCTTGTTTGGCTAAAATAGTCGCAATAGCTTTTCCAATGCCGCTTCCTCCGCCTGTAACTACGGCTTTTTTGTTTTTTAGTGAAAACATGTATATGATTGGTTATAAATTATAATTGATTAGAATACAAATAAAATAAATATTCTTGATTAAAAATTTTATCTTCTTGTCTAAATATTAACAGATATTGTCATACGCCGTAACGAATGTTCAAATGGCCTTACCTTGCATAAATTTTACAAAGACAATCAGTATTATTACTTATATTTGAATATTATCTTTATATTTAAATATAATATTAACCAAATATTACATAAAAACCTAGCAATAGTTTTTGTTATTAGAGCCTGTTGAATGAGAAATTTTCTGATTTTTATTTCCTGTTATTTTTTATCCATATCATTTTCAAATGCCAGTGTTCGGGCACCGAAAACAATTGTAATTTCCAGCGAAGATCACGTGCGTGTGCGTTTTGGAGCCGAAAAGCTCTCAAAAGCTTTAGCCAAGTTGAATTATTCAACCAAAATCGAACTAAAGGATAAACTTACAACTACGAACAATATCATTGCCGTTGGTGTATTTTCAGATAAACTTTTTGCCAATAATCTTCCGGCAGAAATTAAAAATAAAATCTCCCTTACCCAAAAAGAAGGTTTTCATATCTATAGTGGAAAAAATGGGGTGCTTTATATTATAGGTAACGATGCATCCGGTGCATTATATGGTTGTGTCGAACTGGCCGATCAGATCAACAGCACAGGTAAATTGCCCACGCAGTTAACCTTTTCCGATCAGCCTGAAATGGTGTTAAGAGGTACCTGCATTGGTTTGCAAAAACCTGATTACTTACCCGGACATGATGTTTACGAATATCCCTACACACCGGAAACTTTCCCCTGGCTTTACGATAAAGCTTTGTGGATTAAGTATCTCGACATGATGGTTGAAAACCGCTACAATTCGCTTTATTTATGGAACGGACATCCTTTTTCGTCGCTGTTGCGCTTAAAAGATTATCCCTATGCCGTGGAGGTAGACGATGCTACTTTAAAAAAGAATGAAGAAATTTTTCAGTTTTTAACCAAAGAAGCTGATAAACGCGGCATATGGGTAATCCAGATGTTTTACAATATCATTATTCCAAAACCTTTTGCAGATAAACATGGCTTAAAAACACAAGATAGAAACCGGCCCATTATTCCTTTAATTGCCGATTATACCCGTAAATCGATTGCTTCATTTGTAGAGAAATATCCGAATGTAGGTTTAATGGTGGCCTTAGGTGAAGCGATGGAAGGTGTCGGTCAGGATGATATTGATTGGTTTACCAAAACGATTATCCCAGGGGTAAAAGATGGATTAAAAGCGGCTGGCATTAAAGAAGAACCTCCGATTGTATTGCGGGCACACGATACCGATGCACCAAGTGTAATGAAAGCGGCGTTACCTTTTTACAAAAACCTGTATACTGAAAATAAGTTTAATGGCGAGGCCTTAACCACTTATACGCCACGTGGCGCCTGGGCCGATTTAAACCGGAAGTTAGCAGCTATTGGTACGGTTAATATTTCCAACGTACATATTTTAGCGAATCTAGAACCATTTCGGTATGGTTCGGCCGATTTTATCCAGAAATCAGTTCAGGCGATGAACAAAATTTATGGCGCAAAAGGTTTGCATTTATATCCTCAGGCCAGTTACTGGGATTGGCCTTATTCGGCCGATGAAGTAAAAGGCAGGTTGTTGGAAGTAGACCGCGATTGGATCTGGTACAAAGAGTGGGCAAGATATTCGTGGAACTCACAAAGAAACCGCAGTCAGGAAATAGATTATTGGGGCAAAGAACTGGCTAGCAAATACGGAGCTAATTTAACTAGTGGTAAAGCCATTCTGAATGCCTACGAAGAATCAGGCGAAATATCACCTAAACTGTTGCGCAGATATGGTATTACCGATGGCAACAGGCAAACATTAACCTTAGGCATGTTGATGACGCAGCTGATTAACCCGTTCCGTTATGGATTGTTTACTTTGATGTATGAATCAGAAGCTCCTGAAGGAGAGATGATTATCGAGTATGCCGAAAAAGAATGGAAGAAACAGGGGCATATTGGCGAAACACCCGTTCAGGTGTCGCGCGAAGTGGTAGAGCATGGTAAAAAAGCCATCCAATCGATTAATGAGGCTGCACCGAATGTAAGCAAAGATACTGCAGAATTTAAGCGACTTAAAAACGATATCTATTGTTATGATGAAATGGCTAATTTTTACGCTGAAAAAGTGAAAGCAGCCCTTTGGATATTGAGGTATAAATATTCAAATCAGGTAGCTGATTTGGAGCAGGCATTACCTTTTCTTCAAAAAAGTGTAGATCATTATGCTAAACTCGTTAAACGCACAGAACACAGTTACCTGTACGCCAATAGCATGCAAACCAAACAACGAAAAATCCCGATGCGTGGTGTAGATAAAACTTTTATCCACTGGAAAGAGATGTTACCTGTTTTTACCAAAGAACTTAATCATTTCAAACGCAGTATCGATTCTCTAAAATCAATAAAACAGGGAACAGTTGCAGCCATTGTGCCTTATAAAGCTGCTGAGGTTAAAGTTTTAAACGAAACAGAAAGTTATGTGATTGCTAAAGATGCACAGCTTTTCGCAGATACTGCGGTTAAAATTAAAGAAGTTGCCGCACAATTGTTAGGTTTAAAGGGGATCAAACTTGCGAAAGAAAAACAAATTAAAACCGGTACAGAAATTAAATTCAGTACCAAAACACCTGTAAAATTGCTGATAGGCTTTTTTAATCAGAAAGATCCTCAATATCTTGCTCCTCCACAGTTGGAAACAGATGCCAGTGCCAATAATTATGGTCAATCTGAAATCAAGATATCGAACGCATTAGTACCTTATGGCTTTCCTCCGGTAAATGTTCATGCTTATTCTTTCCCGGCAGGTACACACACATTAAACCTGGGTAAAGGAGCCTGCCTGGTTTTAGGTTTTATTGATGATAAACAGGAACTGCGCATTTTTAATGCGGGTTTAGATGGTAGAGGAAAAGATATAGATTGGTTATTTGAATAATGAAACATACAAGAAATTTTATAACAACAGTTGTATTGTCGCTAATGGCAATCACAGGTTTTGCGCAGCAGAAATCAATTCTGGGGACTGAGAAACTGAAGAAATATGTCACCTATTTCAATTCTATAGACACAGAAGCGGTTAAAAACTATATACCCAATGCAGATGCCTTTTCCTGGTTAGCGGAACAGGCACCATTATTCGAATGCCCTGATTCGGTTTTAGAGCAAAACTATTACTACCGCTGGTGGACTTATCGCAAACACCTGGTTAAAACACCTGAAGGTTTTATCTTCACCGAGTTTATCGAACCCGTTAAGCATGCCGGAAAATATAATTCCATCAGCTGTGCCTTAGGTCACCATATTTACGAAGGCAGATGGTTAAAGGACAATGCTTATCTAAAAGATTATATCAAATTCTGGCTTTACCATGCCGATGTGGGTCAAACCAAACAACGTTTTCATCAATTTAGCAGCTGGGTAGATGATGCCGTTTATCAGAATTATTTGGTGCAACCGGATCAGGGATTTTTGAAGGAGATTTTGCCTGCATTAGATAAAGATTACAGCAAATGGGAATCGGAAAGACAGCTTAAAAACGGCCTTTTCTGGCAGCATGATGTTAAGGATGGCATGGAAGAATCGATCAGCGGATCACGAAAAGACCAGAACCAACGGCCAACCATAAACAGTTATATGTATGGCAATGCGATGGCTCTGGATAAAATTGCCACGCTTTTAGGTGATGGAATGCTTGCTGGTAAGTATAAAAATAAAGCAGTAGTCTTGAAAAAATTAGTACAGGACAGTTTATGGAATGTTTCTTCTTCGTTTTTTGAAACCAGAAAAGCCAAAGGCGGTTCAGCTGATGTGAGGGAAGCCATCGGTTTTACACCATGGGAATTTAACCTGCCGGATGATCAGTCAAAATATGCAAAAGCCTGGGACCAGCTGCTCGATACTGCCGGATTTAAAGCACCCTGGGGATTAACCACCGCCGAAAGAAGAAACCCAACATTTAGAACCAGGGGTACAGGACATAGCTGTGAATGGGATGGTGCACTTTGGCCTTTTGCCAGCTCGCAAACTTTAAAAGGATTGGCCAATCTGTTGACCAACTATAAAAAACACGGTAAAATGAATGCCGAAGTTTTTTACAAGGAACTGCATCAGTACGCGGCTTCTCACGTTAAAAATGGCAAACCTTATCTGGGTGAATACCAGGATGAGAAAACAGGAGAGTGGTTAAAGGGCGATAATCCGAGAAGCAGTTTTTATAATCACTCCACTTTTAATGATTTAATTATCAATGATTTGGTTGGTATAAAGCCACGTCAGGATAATGTGCTTGAAATTTCTCCATTAATCCCTAAAAATCAGTGGGATTGGTTTATGTTAGATCAAGTTTCATATCACCATAAAACACTGACTATATTGTGGGATAAAACCGGAAAAAAATACAATAGAGGTAAAGGATTATTGGTGTTTGTGGATGGCAAAGAGATTTACAAAGGCAAAGATTTGAAACCTTTAAAGGTGCAGATGAATTAGTGAAATACCTTGGTCTGTGTCCTCACAGACCAAAGTAAAAATTGATTAATGGGCGATGAAATCGCCGTTCTCACGCATCCTCGTTACAAACGAGGACGATGTGGAGATGAATTAGTAATCCGTCATTGCGAACCGAAGCGCTTGGATGAGGGTGGTGTGAAGCAATCTATTTTGCTTCATAGTTAGAAAGATTGCTTTCCCGAAATTTCGGGACTGGCTATGCCTCGCAAGGACGGTAAAATAATAAAGTATAACCAAATGAAATACATGCTCAAAACCTTAATTTTTGTACTTGCAATTTGTAGTGGAATAACCGCTAAAGCCCAGTCTTATTACAACGTAATTAAATATGGTGCAAAAAACGATAGCAGCAAACTGGCTACTACCGCTATCAAAAATGCGATAGAAGCTGCATCCAAAGCTGGGGGTGGGACAGTTTATTTCCCTGCCGGAAAATACCTAACGGGAGCCATACATTTAAAAAGCAACATCACCATCTTAATTGATGCCGGAGCTGAATTACATTTCAGCGATAATTTTGATGATTATTTGCCGATGGTAAAAAGTCGTTACGAAGGGGTTGATGTAACCAGTTTTTCACCCTTGTTTTATGCCTATAAAGTAGAAAATATCTCGATTATCGGCAGGGGAATGATCGATGGTCATGGTAAAAAATGGTGGGATTTTGTAGAAGGTTATAAAGAGGGACAAGCCCGATCGAAATGGCAAACTATTTTTGACGGTTTAAATAAGGATATTCTTTTGCCTGACGATCCCAAACAAATGAAACGAGGTTTTCTTCGTCCGCCGTTTATACAACCCATGTTCTGTAAAAATGTGTTGATTGATGGAATCACGATCCGTAATTCACCATTCTGGACGGTAAATCCTGAATTCTGCGAAAATGTTAAGGTTCATGCGGTTACCATCAACAACCCGCACTCGCCAAATACGGATGGCATCAACCCGGAGTCTTGCAAAAATGTACACATTTCAGATTGCCACATCAGCGTGGGCGACGATTGCATCACCATTAAATCAGGCAAAGACGCGCCAGGAAGAAAAATGGCTGTTCCAGCAGAAAATTATGTCATTACCAATTGTACCATGTTATCAGGTCATGGCGGTGTGGTGATTGGTAGCGAAATGTCGGGTGATGTACGCAAAATTGCCATTTCCAATTGTATTTTCGATGGAACAGAGCGAGGCATCCGCATTAAAACCGCACGCGGCAGGGGCGGTGTGGTAGAAGATATCAGGGTGAGTAACATCATCATGAAAAATATTACCGATCAGGCTATTGTATTGGATATGCAATATGCAAAAACCAATGTCGAAGCCGTTTCAGCGCGTACACCGATTTTTAGAAATATTCATTTTAGCAATATTACAGGACAGGTTAACCAGGCAGCTTATTTAAATGGTTTAGAAGAAATGCCTATCGATAATATTACCTTCAACGACATTAATATGGATGCTAAAACTGGCTTTTCTATCCAAAATTCCAGTAATATTGAGTTTCATAATGTAACGGTAAATACAGAACTAGGAGCCTCATTAAAGGCTTTAAAAGTGAATAATTTAATTGTTGATGGTTTAAAAAGTAATAAACCTCATGCTAATGCAGCAATAGTCGATCTTACAAATGTATCAGACTTGTTTCTGTATAATGCTTTTCCGACGAAAGAAACGGTTACTTATTTGAAATTAAACGGAGCCGAAACTAAAAATATATTCCTGGGAAACAATAATTTTAGGCGGGTGAAGGAGGCGGTTAAAAAAGAGAAGGAAGTGAGTAGTAACATCGAAATTATTTCGGGAGATAAAGGACAATAATATGAAGTTTAAACTTTTATTAAGTACATCATTTTTATTATTAACTGCTCATTTTAGCAGTATTGCACAAGAAAACAACCATACTTTATGGTATACTAAAGCTGCCCAAAAGTGGACTGATGCCTTGCCCATCGGAAATGGCAGACTGGGCGCTATGATTTTTGCAGGAACAGCTGTTGATCATATCCAATTTAACGAGGAAACTTTATGGACAGGCAAGCCAAGGGATTATAACCGGAAAGACGCCTATCAATATCTTCCAGAGATCAGAAAGTTACTTTTTGAAGGAAAACAGGCCGCCGCTGAAGCCCTGGCTCAAGAACATTTTATGGGCTTGCAAAGCAGTTCAGGTGACAGAAAAGTTTGGGTAAATACAATGAAAACCGGAAAAGGTATCCAGGGAAATCCAGCACTTGCAAGCTTTGACGATAAAAGCTGGAAAACCATAAAAGTACCTGCTTACGAAGGATGGGAAACTGTAGGTTTAGCCAATTTAGACGGTGCCGTTTGGTTCAGAACTACTTTCGATGCACCCGAAAACTGGGCAGGAAAAGATCTAGTTCTCGATCTTAACCGCATCCGTGATCAGGATTTTACTTATATAAATGGTGAATTGGTTGGCAATACCGATAATACGGAGCCAAGAAAGTACACCATACCTGCAAAACTGATTAAAAAAGGTAAAAATGTAATTGCCATACAGGTACTTAATTATTTTGATAAAGGTGGATTAGCAGGCTATAAAGACACCTCAAAAAAGATCGGGATTTACCCTGTGGGCACGACTATAAATGAGGGTGTTTCGCTTGTTAAAGAATGGAAATATAAAATTCAGGATGAAAACCCACCAGCCGTTCCGCAATACCAGGCAAGTTATCAGCCATTTGGCGATTTGAACTTATATTTCAAGCAAACCAAATCGATTGTTACCAATTACAAACGGTCTTTGGATATCAGTACGGCGATTGCTAAAACCACTTATACTTTAAATGGTGTAAATTATCAGCGTGAGTATTTTGCAAGTCAACCGAATCAGGCTGTAGTAATCCATTTAACGGCTGATCGAAAAGCTTCTATAAGCTTCGATGCCGAACTTTCCAGTCCACACCGAAAATCATCGGTAAAAGCTTTAGGCAACAACATAATTGCATTAACGGTTCAGGTTAAAGATGGCGCATTGAAGGGCGAGAACCGGTTAACCGCGCTTGTCAAAAATGGCTCATTAAAGATTCTGAATGGTAAAATCAGCATCAGTCAGGCCGATGAAGTAACACTTTATTTAACAGGTGGAACCAATTTTATCAATGCACAAGATGTGTCCGGAAATCCGGCAACCGCAAATATTAAGGCGCTAAGTGGTTTGAAAGGTAAACCGTATGCCGAAATCAGGCAGCAGCACATTAAAGAATATCAAAGCTATTACAACACTTTTAGTGTCAATTTTGGCCGCTCAGAGAATGAAAACCTTCCTACAGACGAAAGGTTAGCAAAATTTGCAACCGCTAACGATCCTGCTTTTGCAGCCTTATACATGCAATATGGACGGTATTTGTTGATTTCAAGTTCTCGCCCGGGTACACAACCGGCTAACCTGCAGGGAATCTGGAACGATTTGTTAACTCCGCCATGGGGAAGCAAGTACACGACCAATATTAACCTCGAAATGAATTATTGGCCGACAGAAATTCTCAATTTATCGGCATTAAACGAACCACTATTTAGCAAAATCAAAGGATTATCTAAAACCGGTGCTGAAACGGCAAAAGCATATTACAACGCCCGTGGCTGGGTTTTACACCACAACACCGATTTATGGAATGGAACAGCGCCCATCAATGCTTCTAATCATGGGATTTGGATGAGTGGCGGCGCCTGGTTAAGTCAGCACTTATGGGAGCATTACCAATTTAGTAAAGATCGTAAGTTTCTCGAAACCGAAGCCTATCCTTTAATGAAACAGGCAGCCTTGTTTTTCGAAGATTTTCTGGTGAAAGACCCAAAAACAGGCTGGTTAATCAGTACGCCATCCAATTCACCGGAAAATGGTGGTTTGGTAGCTGGTCCGACAATGGATCACCAGATCATTAGGTCGCTGTTTAAAAATTGTATAACTGCATCAGAAGTACTTAATATCGATGCAGATTTTAGAAAATCGCTAACGGAGAAAGTCAAACAGCTGGCACCAAATCAGGTAGGTAAATATGGTCAGTTGCAAGAATGGCTGGAGGATAAAGACGATACGACCAACAAACACCGCCATGTTTCGCATCTATGGGGTGTTTACCCTGGAAACGACATTACCTGGGATAGCAATGAAAAAATAATGCAGGCCGCGAAACAGTCTTTATTGTATCGCGGAGATGATGCTACCGGCTGGAGTCTGGCCTGGAAGATCAATTTCTGGGCACGATTTAAAGATGGCGACCACGCGATGAAATTGGTGAAAATGCTGATGAAGCCGGCTAATAATGGCGCAGGTTCTTATGTAAACCTTTTTGATGCGCATCCACCTTTCCAGATTGATGGAAACTTTGGCGGCGCAGCCGGAATTGCGGAAATGATCGTGCAAAGTCACCAGGGTTATTTAGATATTTTACCGGCATTACCAACGGCTATTCCTCATGGTGAAATGAAGGGACTCCTTGCCAGAGGTGGTTTTGAACTGGATTTAAACTGGGATAAGGGATTACTAACCTCATTAACCATAAAATCTAAAGTGGGTGGGGCTTGTAAAATCCGTTACAAAAACCATAACATCAATATCGAAACAAAAGCAGGCGAAAGCTATAATTTAAATGGAGCCCTGAAATCGCAATAAAATATGAACAACAAAATCGTCATTGCGAGAAGGAACGACAGCCTGCCCCGACTTTTCGGGGAAGCAATCTCCCTTAGAAGAGACTTGTTAAAAGTTAATTTTTTTAATGTTTTTTGCTGCATGGGCCTTGGTTCGTGTCGCCACGAACCAAAAAGAATTCAATTTAAACAGTTGCTTTTACTACTGTTATGCATCATCAATTTTTATGGAGTGAGTTCGCTTTATGCACAAAACCAAACCAGGAAAGACATTTTATTAAATTCAAACTGGCTCAGTATCGCCAACGAAAAAAACAGCGATGCTTTTGAGGGCTTTCAATTAGCCAGCTATAAAACCCTTGACTGGAAAAAAGTAAATGTTCCGCATAACTGGGATCAGTACGAAGGTTACCAACGGAAATTCCATGGCAATAAACATGGTTATGCCTGGTACCGCAAAACATTTAAAACCAATGAAAGTAAACAAGGAAAACGGTTTTTTCTATACTTTGAAGGTGTTGGTTCTTACGCAACGGTTTGGTTAAACGGTAAAAAAGTTGGTTATCATGCGGGCGGCAGAACAACTTTTACATTGGATGTAACTGCTGCAATTAAACTGAATAACCAAGAAAATACATTAGCTGTTCGGGCCGATCACCCTGCAAATATCCAGGATTTACCCTGGGTTGATGGCGGTTGTTCAACTGAACGAGGTTTTTCAGAAGGTTCGCAACCGATGGGTATTTTCCGTCCGGTTCATTTAATGGTAACCAACGAGCTTCATGTTGAACCCTTTGGTGTGCACATTTGGAACGATAATAAAATTTCAGAAAAGGCTGCGATTTTGAATCTGAGTACCACAGTTAAAAATTATAGCTTAAGGTCTAAAAATGTTTCCATAATCAACAGATTACTAGATCAAAGTGGGAAGCCGGTTAAAGAATTAAAGAAAACAACAACTGTTCCTGCTGGTAAAGAAATTCAGATCGATCAGCAGACTGATAAAATCGCTAATCCTAAACTTTGGTCATTAGAAAATCCATATCTCTATACTTTACAAACTACGGTAGTGGAGAACGGGAAAATTGTCGATGAACTGAAAACACCTTATGGTATCCGCTGGATTAGCTGGCCTATTGGTGATCAGGTTGCTCAGAAACAGTTTCTTTTAAATGGAAAACCTGTTTTCATTAACGGGATTGCAGAATATGAGCATTTAATTGGTCAGAGCCACGCTTTTAGTAACGAGCAGATCAGCTCGAGGGTTCGACAAATTAAAGCAGCAGGTTTTAATGCCTTCCGGGATGCACATCAACCACACAATTTATTGTATTCTGATTATTGGGATAAGGAAGGGATTTTATGCTGGACGCAGATGGCCGCACATATCTGGTACGATACGCCGGAATTCCGGAAGAATTTTAAATCACTTCTAACAGACTGGGTAAAAGAACGCAGGAACAGTCCGGCGGTAGTATTATGGGGTTTAGAAAACGAAAGTACTTTACCCGAAGATTTCGCGAAGGAATGTACCGAGTTGATTCGGAAATTAGATCCTACAGCTTCATCACAAAGAAAAGTAACCACCTGTAACGGCGGAAAAGGCACGGATTGGGATGTTCCCCAAAACTGGACCGGTACCTATGGCGGTAATCCTTTAACTTATGGCGAAGATTTACAACGTCAGGTTTTGGTTGGTGAATATGGTGCGTGGAGAACCATCGATCTTCATCACACAGATGCGAATGGTAAAGGTTACACGGAGAACAAAATGACCGATTTAATGGAAACTAAGGTGCGCCTGGCCGAATCGGTAAAGGATAAAACCGCAGGTCACTTTTTCTGGCTATACAGTTCACATGATAATCCGGGAAGGGTGCAGGGAGGAGAAGGATTGAGAGATCTCGATCGGGTAGGCCCTGTAAATTACAAAGGCATGTTTACGCCCTGGGAAGAACCTACAGATGTATTTTATATGTTCAGGGCAAATTATGCACCGAAACAAACTGAACCTATGGTGTACATTGTTTCGCATACCTGGCCAAACCGCTGGACGAAACCCGGCATTAAAGACAGTGTGGTGGTGTATTCCAATTGTGATGAAGTAGAGCTTTTTAACGATGTAAACGGTCAATCTTTAGGCCGAAGGAAACGTGATGTTATAGGCACACATTTCCAGTGGAACAAACCAGATATCCAATATAATATATTGTATGCCGTGGGTTATGTAAATGGGAAAGCTGTGGCCAAAGATCAAGTGGTATTACAGAATCTGCCTGAAAGTCCAAATTTTAATGTTTTAATTAAGGATAAACAATTAACAACTCCCGCTCAGGGCTATAATGATGTGTATCGCGTAAACTGTGGTGGTGGCGATTATACAGATGCCAACGGGCGTAAATGGTCGGCTGATAGGAATTTAACTTCACAGCATAATTTTGGCTCTACCTCATGGACAACAGATTTTAAGGATATTCCTGCTTTTTTTGCCAGTCAACGCCGCACCTTTCAACCCATTGCCGGTACCAAAGACTGGAAGCTTTTACAGACTTTCAGATATGGCAGAGATCAGTTGAAATATCATTTCCCGCTGCCTGACGGAGAATACCTGGTCGAACTTTATTTTATCGAGCCCTGGCTGGGTATAGGCGGAGGTTTTGATGCCAAAGCCATGCGCTTATTTGATGTGGCCTTTAACGGTAAAACTGTAATTAAAGATTTAGACATCTGGAAGGAAGCCGGAAGCAACTCTCTGTTGAAGAAAACAATCAAAACGACGGTTAAAGGTGGCTTTCTGGATATTAATTTCCCCGAAGTAAAAGCTGGTCAGGCGGTGATTTCAGCTATTGCCATTGCCAGTT
Organism: Sphingobacteriaceae bacterium GW460-11-11-14-LB5; assembly: GCA_002151545.1. Taxonomy (NCBI): domain Bacteria; kingdom Pseudomonadati; phylum Bacteroidota; class Sphingobacteriia; order Sphingobacteriales; family Sphingobacteriaceae; species Sphingobacteriaceae bacterium GW460-11-11-14-LB5. The sequence continues at coordinate 2,081,671 of CP021237.1, forward strand.
TAAATCCAAATATTCATGCTGCACCGCCTAGTCAATCGCTTTTAACCAAAATCAAAAATGCGGAACTAAACAGCTGGCTGGATATTGGGGATGAACAGTTTAAAAATGAAAATTCGACCTTTACCGATCTGCCTTCTAATTTATATGGTGCAGAATGGTTAAAAGCATCACGGGCGCAGGAAAGTATCGAATTCACCGCTACGGATAGTGTCGACGCATTTATTGCTTTGACGATAAACAGCAGCATTCCCCAGGGATTCGAAGACACCAGGACCTCAATAAAAAACAGTAGGGATGAAAGCTTTAATCTCTATCGGAAAAGACTCCTTCCTAACGAAAGGATTATCTTCGATAATAGAACAGCCACTGTTTTTGTATTACCTGTTACGCATTTACAACCCGCATACGATTTAAAAACGACGACTTCCTATAAAGCGACAGATGGTATTTTGGCCGGTAAAGAAGTAATAAAAGCCATATTGATGGATAAACAGCGTGTTGTTTTTAATGCTGCTAATCAAGGTAGTTTAAGCTGGAAAATTTCAGTGGGCGTGGCCGATACCTATTCGTTAACCATCAAATACCATAATCCATCGGAGCAGCTTTTAAAAGGAAAACTGGAATTCTCCTCAGCTGACGGAACAGTGATGAAAACAGAAAGTGTTGAATTTGCACCAACCAAAGCGGGTAAATGGAACTACCTGAGCACCAATACCGGAAGCATGATTAATGCCGGAACTTATCAACTCAGATTGATTGCTACTGATGCTAAAGGCCTTGCAGTTGATGCTTTAGATGTTCAATAAGATAAGATGGTACAATATGTGGCCAAAATCTTATATTAATGTTGATATTTAGTCATGCATATTTGTTTTAACCAAATTAATAAACGAGCCAACAAAGAATGAAAGGACTTCCTGTAGTCGATCTTGCAATAATCTTCATTTATCTTGTTGGAATGATATTAGTTGGGGTTTATTTTTCGAGGAAAAATAAAAATTCCGAGCAATTTACAAAAGCTTCGGGCCTGATTCCCGGATGGGCGATAGGTTTATCTATTTATGCAACCTTTTTAAGCAGTAATACTTTTTTAGGCGTGCCGGGCAAGGCTTTCGGGAGCAATTGGAATGCATTTGTATTCAGCATTTCGATGCCTTTGGCAGCCTGGATCGCTTCGAAATACTTTGTTCCTTTTTACCGGAATACAGGCGAAATATCGGCCTATACCCATTTAGAAAAACGTTTTGGTGCATGGGCAAGGGTATATGCAGTAGTATGTTTCCTGTTAACACAGCTGGCCAGGATGGGATCGATATTTTTTGGAATTGCCCTGAGTTTGCAAGCACTTACCGGCTATTCGATGCAGATGATTATGATCGTAATGGGCATATGTATCATCGTTTATACCGTTTTAGGAGGAATTGAAGCGGTAATATGGACGGAAGTGGTACAGGCTGTCGTAAAAACTTTTGGCGCATTGCTTATTCTGTATTTAATTATTTCGAATATGCCGGGAGGGGTTTCGAAAATTGTGGAGATCGGGCAATCGGCCAATAAATTTAGTTTAGGTAGTTTTAAGCTGGATTTTGTTGGATCATCTTTTTGGGTGGTCTTGCTCTATGGATTTTTCATCAACCTGAACAATTTTGGGATGGACCAGAATTATATCCAGCGTTACCATACGGCATCCTCAAGTAAGGCAGCTTCAAAATCAATCTGGTTGTGCGTGTGGTTATATATTCCGGCATCATTGCTCTTTTTTATTATAGGATCTTGCTTGTATGCTTATTACGAAATTAATCCGGACCTGGTGCAGTCGATCAAACATCAGGTAGCGCTGGAGCGTTTGCCCTTACATGCCTCAGCTGCAGAAATATTAAAAGTGCAAAATGCCTTACAGCCGGCAGATTATGGGGATAAAATTATGCCGCACTTTATGGTCACTAAAATTCCAATTGGTTTGGTGGGGTTAATTGTATCGGCTATTTTATCGGCGGCCATGAGTACCATCAGTTCGGGAATGAATGCCTCAGCAACAGTGTTTTCGGTGGATATTTATAAACGGTATTTCAAACCGGGCATAACCGAAAAACAAAATTTATCACTGTTACATTTAGCCACCGTTGGCTTTGGTTTACTGGGTATGATTGCTGGCATAGCCATGATTGGCGTAAAAAGTATTTTAGATGTTTGGTGGGAATTATCAGGGATTTTTGCAGCAGGAATGCTGGGTTTATTTCTTCTGGGTATCATCAGTAGGCAAACTAAAAACCACGAAGCCATCACCGCAACAATAATCGGCATTGCCGTAATCATATGGATGACATTTTCTTCGCTTCTTCCTCCAGAATATGAAGTTTTTAGAAATCCATTGCATAAAAATATGATTATTGTGATCGGCACTTTAACTATTTTTTTAGCAGGACTTTTCCTGACGAAAATTAAAAACAAAAAGACTAAAACAGCCAATTAAACCCTTCTGGTTTTTCAGGCACTATAAAGAACAATTTACCATATCAGATTATAATGGAAAACTCACAAAAAGGGTTCATCCCGGTTATGCTTACGCCTTTTTTAAGCAACGGAAATATAGATTATCCCGCTCTTACTCAGCTTACTGAAATTTATTTACAGGCAGGATCATCGGGTTTATTTGCCAATTGTTTGTCGAGCGAAATGTTCGAATTGAGTGGTAAAGAGCGGATTCAGGCCATTAAACATGTGATAAAAGTGGTAGATGGGGCAGTGCCGGTAGTGGCTACCGGAACATTTGGCGGGGAAATAAGTAAACAGGCCGATTTTGTAAAAGAAGTAAGCGATGCAGGGGTAGAGGCTGTGATTGCCATTACCAGTTTGTTAGCTGATGAAAGTGAATCGGATGAGGTTTTTAATGATCGTGTTTTTGATCTGCTTCATCAAACGGATAAAATTCCCCTTGGATTTTATGAATGTCCGGTTCCCTATAAAAGAGTATTAAAACCGCAACAATTAGCCGATTTTGTGGCTACTGATCGCGTAATTTACCACAAAGATACCTGCCTTGACCTCGGGCAGATTAAAGAAAAACTTAAACTGACAGCAGGCAAGACTTTTGGGCTTTACGATGCCTATATCGTACATGCAGTAGAATCGTTAAAAGCGGGAGCTTCAGGTTTATCCTGCATTCAGGGGAATTATTTTCCGGAACTGATTGTCTGGCTTTGCGACCATTATAATGATGAAACTTTTAAAGATGAAGTGCAGGTGGTACAGCAGTTTTTAATCGACAATATGGATGTGATGCATAATGTGTATCCGGTAGTATCGAAATATTTCCTGCAAAAACGTGGTCTTAATATTTCGACCTTTACGCGCCGAAATGTAGGTTCCTTTACGCCAAGTGTAGTTAAAGAAGTAGAAACTTTGTTTGATGATTATACTTCGCTGCGCAATAATTTAAATATTAAGGTATTTATATAGTGGCGTAATCGTCATTTCGACCGAAGTGGAGAAATCTTTGTAAATAGATCTCTCCATTTCGCTGCGCTACAGTCGAGATGACGATAAATTATGTTCATTTCGTCACCTGAACTTGTTTAAGGATCTATTTTGCCAGACCTTATAGGTTTCAAGAACCTATAAGGTCTTGAAACCTAATTCAAATACTTTCTTTTATAATCCAAAGGTGTCATCCCTGTAACTTTTTTAAAGTGCCGGTAGAAATTAGATACGTTATTAAAACCACAATCAAAACAGATCATTTCGGTAGGCAGCTTGTTTTCAATTAAAAAACGACAAGCATGACTTACCCGAATCTCAATCAGAAAATCATAAAAGGTTTTCTTCGTCATCAGTTTAAAATACCTGCAGAAAGAAGTCACGCTTAAATTACTCAGCGATGCCACTTCTTCCAGTGTGATATCCTTTTTATAATTACTCAAGGTATAATTACAGATTTTATTAATGCGCAGTGTTTCAGACTCGTTGCTTTGGTAAAATGTATTTTTACTGGTTACAATAGTCGAATATTCATCTGTTTCGGCTAATGTTTTTAAAATAGAAAGCAGAATAATAATCCTGTCCAGATTTGTAGCATCAACCGCTGCCCGCATTAAATCAACCAGTTTATCTTTAGCTTTTCCCTTAATTACCATCCCGCTTTTAGCCTTTTCAAATAATTTAGGTATTAAATAAGCTTCGGGTAAAGTAAGCATATATTTCCCCAGGCAATCAGGCAGGAAATGAATCACCATGGCTTCGGTGGTAAGATCAGGGTTGTTTTGAAAATATTCATCTTTACAGCGCCAGGTATGTGGTAAGTTCTCTCCTAAAAGTACCATCTCATCTGGTACAAAATTACTGATGTTATCACCGATAAAACGAACACCTTCACCCTTGATTACATAATGCAATTCCAGCTCGGGATGGTAATGCCAGATATTCCCAAAATCAGGTTTAATATCATGACGGATACTAAAGGAACTTTGTAAAGTAATCGGAACTTTATGAAAATGAGGTTTCATGTTACTGATAAATATTTGGTTAGGACTGTGTTATCATATTTTGTAAATGGTACCACAGCGTGCTAAAGTTAACGAGTTTAATGATAACATCCTATATTAATTTGATAAAAACCATCAGAAAATAGTGTTTTTCATTGTTGAGTTTTGTATATAGCCGTAAAGGCATAACCCAAATATAAGCTAACAAATTATTTTTATATAAATTATTTGTTTATTAATAAATTATGAGACAAGGCAAACAAGGAGAAATTCTACTGGTTTCGAGCGGCGATTTACGGCTTTCGGCGAATCAAAACTGCTGGGCTGCCCAAGTTGAAATGGAGCGAAAATTAACTTTGGCTATCGAACAATTTGGCTGTAAAGTTAAACGTGCTCATCCTTATCATTCAACAAAAAAACATGGCTTTATCGATTCGCAAAGAATGGGAATGGATATCTTTAGAAATATTAATCCCGACCAGCCTTTAATTGTTGCAGAAAGTGTTTGGCAATACTCTCATCACGTATTAGCAGGGCTTAGCACGCATCGCGGACCGATATTAACAGTAGCCAACTGGAGCGGTCAATGGCCGGGTTTGGTAGGTATGTTAAATCTAAATGGTTGTTTAACCAAAGCGTCTATTCCTTACAGCACTTTATGGAGCGAAGATTTTACGGATGATTTTTTTACAGAGGGACTGCAACAGTGGTTATCAACGGGTAAAATCAGTTACGATCAGGGTCATGTAAAGAGTTTTGCACTCAGTAAAATTCCATTGAGCGATGATAAGATAGGAAGAACTTTTGCGAAAAGTTTAAAAGAGCGAAAAGTGATCATGGGCGTGTTTGATGAGGGCTGCATGGGTATGTACAATGCTATCATTCCCGACGAACTCTTGCACAAAACCGGTTTTTTTAAAGAACGATTGAGTCAGTCGGCATTATATGCTGATATGCTAGAGGTTAAGCAAGCCGAAGCTGAAGCCGTTTTAGACTGGCTTTTACAAAAAGGAATGACTTTCAACTGGGGAACTGATGAAGAAACCCAGCTAACAAAAAGGCAAACACTTGAACAATGCAAAATGTATATTGCGGCCTTAAGGATAGCTGATGATTTTAGCTGCGATACCATTGGGATTCAATATCAGCAGGGATTAAAAGATTTAACTGTCGCCAGCGATTTAGTAGAGGGTTTATTAAATAATGAAGACCGCCCGCCTGTATTTTCTGTTGACGGTAAAGAACTTTATGCCAAACGGGCTTTACCGCATTTTAACGAGGTAGACGAATGTGCCGGTTTAGATGCTTTGGTAACCTATAATCTTTGGAAAGAACTGGGAATGACCGGAGAAAACACACTTCACGATATCCGTTGGGGCGAATATTACAAAAATGAAGAGGTAGATGGTTTTGTTTGGTTATTTTTAATCTCCGGAGCAGCACCACCTGCACATTTTATTGATGGTTATACCGGAGCAAGCAGCGACAGACAGCCGGCCATGTATTTCCGTTTAGGCGGGGGATCGTTAAAAGGCGTTAGTAAACCAGGCTTTATTGTATGGAGCCGTGTATATATAATAAATAATGAAATACATTGCGATTTAGGTGTTGGAGAAGTAGTAGCTTTACCTGAAGCCGAAACCAAAAGGAGGTGGGAGGGCACCACTCCGGAATGGCCAATTATGCATGCCATTTTAAAAGGAGTTAGCCGCGATCAGTTAATGGCCAGGCATAAAGCCAACCACATTCAGGTGGTTTATACCAACTACGAAGCAGGAGCACACGAAGCTTGCCGGATTAAAGCCGCTGCCTTAGATGAGCTCGGTTTAAAAGTACATTTCTGTGGAGATGTAAACCTGACAAAAAAAAGAAATTCAATTTAAAATAATAAAAACATGAAATCATCAATTTTAGCTTTGCTGTTAACCTGCTTAAGTGTTACCGCAATTTTTGCCCAGAACAATGCAGTTGCCGATAAGGAAACTTATACTAAAATGATTACGGAGCGCTCAGCTAAAATTGTGGCCAATCTGGGCATTAGCGATGCGAAGAAAACAGAAAAGACAACGGTCATCATCAGGGATCAGTACAGCAATTTAAATGATATCTATGCTGCACGCGATGCCCGTGTTAAAGCCATCAAAGAGAAAAATAAAGACAATAAAGTAGTGCGCGATTCGGCACTTGCTAAAGATGCCCGCCTTGTAGAAACTTCGCTGGCTAAACTCCATAAAAAATACATTAGCAAACTTTCTGCACAACTGACTAATGAGCAGGTTGATTTAGTGAAAAACGGCATGACCTACAATGTACTGCCGATTACTTATAAAGCCTATCAGGAACAGATTTTAACTTTAACGGAAGACCAGAAAAAACAAATCCTAATCTGGTTAACCGAAGCAAGGGAACATGCCATGGATGCAGAATCATCAGATAAAAAACATGCCTGGTTTGGTAAATATAAAGGCAGAATAAACAATTACCTGTCGGCTGCCGGATACGATTTAAAGCAGGAAGGAATAGAGTGGGAGAAGCGCAGAAAAGCAAAAGCACAAGCAAATTAGTGATGCTGATGGAGCGTGTTTAAACGCTCCATTATTTTTTTTATTTTTTTATTCAAGAATATTTCATTTATATATGAATTTATACTTATATTGTAGTATGAATAAAATTACTAAATAGCTTATACCGAGATGGTTATTTTTGTCCTGGTAAGATGATACAATAACTGTTTGAATTTAGCTCGAAAAATGGATTTTATTTCACTATTACAAAGTTAAAATATACTTTCTAACCAATAATTTTTAATCAAAAAAAGAGAAATATGAGTCGCCACAAAGACAATTAAGGTGAGATAGATTTTTAAGTTAACGCTATCTAATTCTTTTGCCTAACTAGCAAGCTGTAAAAAGCAAACAAAAAACAAACCCATCCTTAACCGGAAACACTATTGATAAACTGTAGAAAGCAATTGCGATTACAGCTTATATATGCTAAATGAAATTAATCGTGCACGAGGCCTGGTTAATTTCAGATTAGATGTATTAGTAAAAAACTAACCAAATAACGAATATGAACTCAAAATTTTTACGAAAAACCTCATGGGTTTTAGTGCTCATGCTAATCACATGTACCGCTGTTTTTGCCCAACAAAAGCAGATCACCGGTAAAGTGGTCGACAAAAAAGACGGGCAGCCCCTTCCCGGTGTAACTGTTGGGATACGTGGTAAAACCAATAATGTAAGCACCAACGATAAAGGGGAGTTTGCATTGATCGCTGATCCTTCAACTGATGTACTGGTTTTTTCCTTCATTGGCTATATCAGACAGACCATTCCTTTAGCAGGAAAAACTAACATCACTGTAAACTTTGCAGAAGATAACACCGCATTAGATGATGTGGTGGTGATTGGTTACGGAACCAAGAAAAAATCAGAAATCCTGGGTGCGGTAGCAACCATTAGTGGTGCTGAAATTCAAGATGTTCCTGCACCTAACTTAGCAGGTGCATTACGAAATAGAATTGCGGGTGTTGGTGTGAGTCAATCGTCAGGTCGACCAGGTTCGCCAATTACTTTAAACATTAGAAATTCTACCACCACAACTGCCGCGGCGGGTACCACAGATGAGCCACTTTATGTTGTAGATAATATTACCGTAACAAGAGAAGCTTTCGATAATATAGATGCTTCTATGATTGAGAATTTAACCTTCTTAAAGGATGCTTCTGCTGCAATTTATGGTGCTGCCGGTGCTAAAGGGGTTATTTTGGTTACGACAAAAAAAGGCAGAATTGGCAAGCCAAGCATCACTTACAATGGTTATCTGGGCATTTCAGATGCGATCAAGGTGCCAAAAATGTTATCTGGATATGAGCATGCCTTATTATTAAATGATACATTTCGTTCTCAGGGTGCTGCAGCATCCGATTACTTCGCTCCGGAAGATTTAGAGTATATCAAAACGCTGGATTATAAAAGCTGGTATGATGAAGTATGGCAGGCGGCTACCACACAAAGACATAATATTGGTATTTCTGGTGGCAGTGATAAAATCACCTTTTTCGCAGGTGGAAGTTACCAGGGTGAAAATGGAAATTATGCTGGAATGAAGTTCAATAAATATTCATTCAGAAGTGGTGTAGTAGCAACTGTTGCAAACGGTTTAAAAGCGGATGTGAATTTTAACGTTGATTATGGCACGAAAGAACTACACCATAATGCCCAGGATAATGATGCTGCCTTTTTTGAAAGACTGATAACAGTTCCAAGATGGGTTCCAATTAGCATCGATGGAAAATTTGTTAATTACAATGTTAACGGAGTAAATTCTGCTAATATAAATCCATTAGCCATTTCTGAATCTGGTTATTACAATAATGGTTCAAATAAATCATACCGCATTAACGCCTCGTTAACTTACGAACCAACCTTTCTAAAAGGACTTGTCATTCGCGGGCAGGTTTCGCAATCAAGTGGATCTTCGAAGAATACCCAATATGTACCACCTTTCACGCTGTACAATTTTGTAAAAAGGGGGAATAACCAGGAATTGTTCACCAATCAGTTACCTACTGCTACTTCACCTACTTTTCAGCCAACCAGTGCAGCAAATTCTACTTTCACACCTGGTTTGACGGATAACAATAGCTATCAGTTTTTTCTAACACTGCAATACAATAAAACCATTGCGAAACACACTTTTAGTGTTTTAGCTGGTGCCGAGCAAAGTGAGGGTAATACACAAAATTCAGCTGTTCGTTATACCAATCAGTTAATACCGGGTGTAGATCAATTTTTTGCTTATGATATCAATACTTTAGTCGCATCAAACTTGGATCAAACAGCGGTTTCCAAACGCTCTGGTTTTGCCCGCTTTAGTTATGATTTTGATAAGAGATACCTGATTGAGGGTATTGCCCGTATTGATGCGTCATCTAACTTCGCTTTAGGGAATCGTTGGGGTGTATCGCCAAATATTGGAATTGGATGGGTGGTGAGTCAGGAAAAGTTCTTTAAAAACAGTAGTGCCCTTAGCTTCATTAATTTTCTGAAATTAAAAGCAAATGTTGGTATTACGGGAGACGACAGGGTTGGCGTTCGTTTATGGCAGGATAGATTCCAGATTGATGTAACCAATGGATATATTTATGGAACTTCGAATGGGAATAGTTTGAACCGTTCCCGTCTGGCTAATCCTGAAATCACCTGGGAGAAAAAAAGAACCATTAATGTGGGTTTAGAAACTTCAATGTTTAACAATAAATTAGATATTAGTATCGAAGCCTTCCAAAACTATACTTATGATGGTTTCGAACTGGGTGCAAATAATCAATATCCACTATATTTCGGTACACAGGCACAGGTATTAAACTACAGACAGCTTTATAACTGGGGTTCTGAATTTAGCATTGGCTATAAAGCAAAACTTGCAACAGACTGGAATCTTAGTGCAAGCATGAATTTCTCTTATGGTAACTCCGTTACAGACAGGATCTTGTATACACCAGGATTTTTGATTAACAATACCCTTCCTAACTTACAATTGTTCGGTACAGACCCACGCAAGTACAATAGTGGCAATTATGGTTTAACCAACCTGGGCATGTTCAGAACGCAGGGCGAAGTTGATGCCTGGATGGCGAAATATCCTAACTATAGGATTTATGATAGAATTCCACAACCTGGGTGGTTGTATTATGAAGATACCAATGCTGATGGTGTAATCTCTGACAGCGATTTATCGCCTTTGTATAACAATACGAATGCGTTCTTTTCTTCTGGTATTTCATTAAACCTGACTTACAAAAACTTCAGTTTAAACACGAATATCAATGCAAGATTTGGTGGTAAAATTTTCTACGATAGCAGGGCAAGAACAGCACCATCAAAAACCAGAAATACCTTGTCTATCTGGACAGATCGCTGGACATTAGAAAATCCAATGGAAGGTAAATATCCTAGGTTTGATGATCCTTCGTTAGGAATAAACTCTGATTTCTGGGCAGTTGACGGAACGATGATCCGGATCAATACCATGACTTTGAGTTATAAAGCACCTACTGCTTTTGCAAATAAATTAGGGATCGGCGGAGCCCGTATCCTACTAACCGGAAATAATCTTTGGACCATTGTAAATCCGCTGCCTTATAAAGATCCATACACTTCAAGTGCATGGGATTATCCAATGTTGAGGACGATATCTTTAGGATTAAGTGTTAACCTATAATTTTTTGAGCAATGATTAGTCAAATAAAAAACAATATAAAAAAAGCAGTAGCTATTTTAACTTTAGCTGCACTTTTGCCCGCTTGTGTAAATAAAGATGAGTTTTTCTTATTGCCAGATACAGGCGGTATCGATCAGACCATATGGGATAATGAAGGTTCTGTACAGCTACACCTTAACAGGGTATATGATGTAGCTATGTATCAATTTCCCTTACAACTCACTCCTGATCGTTATGGTGTTCACTATGCCAGTGATGAAAATTATTTTCCTGATGGAGATGCTAATGCAAAAATGGCACTTGGTCTACAGGGTATTCTGGGCAATAACGATGTGAGGTATACCGGCAATACTTATGGCGGTAACCCTGGCCAGAATAAGTACTGGGATATTGCGAGATGTAATGATGCCATTACCAATCTTCCAAACAGTACCATGTTAACCCAAAAGAAAAATGAATTGCTCGGACAGTATTATGCGCTAAGAGCGATAACTTATTTCGAATTGGTTAAAGTTTATGGTGGTGTTCCACTTCCATTAACACCGCAGGGAGCTGACACTATTTATGATGAAGGTAGAAGGCCGGCTAGAGAGTGTTTTGCGGCAATATTGAGCGATTTAAATAACGCCATTGTCTTGTTAGATGGTTTTGCGCCAGGCGACGCTGACGGCAGAGGTAAGATCACTAAACTGATTGCCACCTGTTTAAAAGCAAAAGTGTTATTCTATTGGGCTAGTCCACAATTTAATCCGCTAAATGATGCAAAACATCCTTATCAGGCATCAAGATGGACTGATGCTTTAGCTGCTAACAAAGAAGCTTATGATATGTGCGTTTCAGCAGGAAAAAAATTAATGCCAAATTATCTAGATATTTTCCGTGTAGAAAGTGGGAATACTGAAGCGATTTTAGTTAGGACCTATTCAAATACAGTACCTAACAGAGGGAATGGAACTGAACAGCGGGTTAGACCAACTTCAGAAGGTGGAAGTACCGGCTTTCCAAATACATACTTTATGCCAACTACAAAAATGTTGGATGCCTACCCAATGAAAGATGGAAAACCATTAAATACCTCAACAGCTTTTCCTTATGATGCAACCATGTTCTGGCAAAATAGAGACCCGAGATTTGAAGCTACTTTTGCTACAAACGGATCGGCATATCCTTTAAGCGGGAACGCGAATAGAAAACAGTGGACTTACAACCTGGCCGTTGGGGAAAGCAGTGGAGTTGCGGTATATGTAAAGCGCTTCTCTACACCAGCTTTAACCGCAAGTGCTTCTGCTTACAATAGCTCTGTTGGTGGCGGAAGTGGTATGGATTGGATTGAATTGAGATTTGCAGAGGTAATGTTAAATTATGCCGATTGTTTGAATGAAACCGGAAATATTGCAGGTGCAAAAGATTTAGTGAGACAAATTCGTATAAGAGCTGGAGTAGTGGCAGGTGATGCAGATTACGGACTCGCTTTGGCTGGAAGCACGCCACAGTTGCGTAACTTAATTCTTAACGAAAGACAAATTGAATTCGCTTTCGAGAACAAACGTAATTCAGATTTGAGAAGATCCCGCACCATGCATTTGTTAACCGGGAACATGTCTAAATTGGAAGTCCAGTTAGTAAACCCTCCGGTAGGATCAGACCAAAAAGATAAAAAAGTGTTAGAAGATCCAACAGTTCCTGGCGGTACAACCGCATTTAGAGAAACTTTAAATATTAATGATAAAGCAGTTTATACCAAGTATTTTAAAAATGTTGTCATAACAAACACAACGTATTTACCATATAATATTCCTGAATTTCATTACTTCTACACCTTCCATAATGATTTTGTGAGTTTTGGTAATAAAATTCTTCCAACCATTGGATGGGCTGGTGGTTCGTTTGACCCACTAGATTAGTACTTAAAGCATAAATGTTTCAGTTGATCTGACTAAAAATTAAAATAATGAAAACTAGATATATAAATAAGTTACTCATCGGGTTATGCTTGATTCTTTTCGCTTCTTGCAAAAAAGAATCGGCGAACATTTTTAACATGTTCGATGATGTTACCGTAACTTTCAACAATAGCGATCCTCGTTGCGTAACCGATTACAAAGTAATTAACGACAAAGAAGAGGTATGGATTGATTTCACTATAAACTCGGCTAACGAGGATATGTATTCGTATGTATTTGAGGTTTCTTCAGGTACGGTTCAGGCTACACGTTATACAATAGCCATTACCGATCCTACTAAACGCAGAAGTTTTTCAGCCGTGATTAAACTTCCAAATAACACGCTTTTTCCTGCAGCTGCACTTCGTGATGGCAAACAAAGCTTTCGTATTTGTGCGTTAAATGAAAAGGGTGTGTACATTGGCGACGGATACAAAAAAGTAACAGTTGAGGTAAATCCGAGTTTTATGATTTACGCCAACAGGGATATTTATTTACCAGATACGGTTGCGAAATCTCTACCAAGCTTTTTATCACTTACTGATGCTACAGGTTTTAGTTATACAAATGCATCAGCCAATGCCGGAAAGATAGATTTTGGTATATATAGAAAGCCAGGATCAAATTCTACAGTTCAGACGCCAACCTGGGTAGTTAATTTATATTCCCTAAGCGTAGCTACTAATCCATTAACCGTTTACGATATTAGCGGCTTTAGTCCTAAAAGAGCGACTAAATTTAGTCAGCCTGTTACCGGACAAGCCAATGCATTTCTCACTACGGCAATTTCTGGCTCATCTATAGAAACTTTAGCTAAAGCAAGGGCAATTACTTTTAATGAAACTACTCAAGTTCTTCCGGCTAATGGTTTAGCGCCAGGTAATGCGGTGTTTTTCCTTACTCCGGAGGGTAAATATGGGATGTTATATGTTAATGTAGTTACTGCCGACTTGCAGAAAAGGCCTTACATTAATGTGAGCATCAAAGTTCAGCGATAAAGTGTTTTGTTCGGCGGTTGGTACCGCCATATATTTGGTTTGAAGAAAAAGGGAGCAGCGATTGCTTCCTTTTCTATTTAAGCCCATCACATTAATGAGCAGGTAATGCCATGCAGATTGCTGTTCTACCCTTGAGAAAAAAGAATTGTTAATAGCTCATCAAATAACACTTATGTTCTGGTGTTGGAGGCAATCTAAAGTAATAAACAGCACCATTTTTATGATCAAATTCAAAGGGACACCACTTATGTCCCTTTTTCTTTTGTAAATATTTTTTTACCAAAGCTTTAAAATAAGCGTCTAAACAACGTTTTTAACTTAAAAATCAGCTAAAATACTCTATACAAATACTTTTTATTTAAATATTAAATTTATATATGAATTTAATATTTACCTTGTATATCAGTTATCGTAATCAATTTAATTTGTTACAAGGATTTTTGCCGAATGATAATATACTACAATAGCTGGAGAAAATTATACATAAAATAGTGATATTTTGCGTGCAATTTTGAATTATAATATACTTTCTAACCAAAATAATTATCGAGATCAAAATAAAAAATGAGCCAAATCACCGCATATTATTTTCATTTTTTTTCCGGAAAGGCTGTAAGACCTGCTTTAATTTATAGTTCCGGAGGAAATAGAATTTAATAGAAAAAAATCCAACTCATTAACCCTCTCCATTTATAAAGTTTAAAATTTAGCGCAATAAAACCTTTGATTAAGGACGTATAAATCCTCAACCATTGAATTAAAAACTAACCAAATAATAAGATGAACTTAAAATTTTTACGCAAAATTTCTTTGTCCTTGCTCATGATCTTACTGGCAAGTACAATACTTTTTGCTCAAGACCGAAAGATTACAGGTAAGGTTGTAGATCAGGCCGATGGACAGGGAATTCCTGGAGTAAACGTAAGTCTGAAAGGTGTTCCAAGTAATGTGAGCACCAACTCTGATGGGGTTTATACCATACAGGTAAAATCAAATAGCGATGTACTGGTGTTTTCATACATCGGCTACGCCCGGCAAACCATCCCGGTAGGTACACAAACAACCATCAATGTAAAACTGGTTTCTGATAATCAAAATTTAGAAGAAGTAGTGGTTGTAGGTTATGGTACACAAAAGAAAGTTACCTTAACAGGTTCTGTATCAACAGCCGATATCAAGAAGGTAGAAGATGTACCGGCGTTAACTTTAAGTGCTGCCTTAAGAGGAACAGCACCCAACCTGAACATTTCTGGAGGTACACAAAGACCGGGGCAGGGAACAACCATTACCATCCGTAATCCGGTTGCGTTTGCCAAAGATGGTGGTCAGGGTACCAATCCGATTTTCGTAATTGATGATGTCATCAGAACGCAGGCAGATTTCGACCTGTTAGACCAAAACGTGGTAGAAAGTGTTTCTGTACTAAAAGATGCCGAAGCTGCAATTTTTGGGGTTTCAGGTGCAAACGGAGTAATTATTGTTCGCACGAAAAGAGGTAAAACGGGTGCGCCAAAAATTAATTTCAGTTCATCGGTAGGTTTTTCTGACGCCACTAAACTGCCAGATATGATGAGTGGTTTACAACTTGGTAATTTTGTGAATGATTATCTGGATGCAAGCGTTTATCAGCAAGTTACAGCTGGGGTAGTAAGGCAAAATACTTATATCAACCCGGCAGACGGATTTAAGGTTGTGGATGGCGTGACGACCACTAAAGAACCATTGTGGTATACGCCTGATGAGTTGGAATATTTTGGCAACCACAATAATAACTGGTTAAAAAATGCATTTCAAACTTCGAATATGTATCGTCAGGCCTTAAACATCAGTGGTGGTACCGATAAGGTGACTTATTTTGTGGGTGGCGATTACATTACCCAAAATTCAAATTTTAAAGGTGTTAATTCAAGTAAATATGGCTTAAGAGCAAGTATCGATGCTAAATTAGGTAAGGGATTAACGGTTTCGGCATCAATCAGTACTGATGTTAACCAGTCGAAAAGTTACTTCTACAAACTGAACAGCACCAGTGAGAGTTTAGACAATGACGTAGCAACCCTACAAAATGTTAATCCCTGGTCTGAATATTTTATTGATGGCAACCCTGTATTATTGGGCGCCAACGCGGGTGGTGGTTTAGAGAATGTGAACTTCTTCTTAATCCAAAATACCGACAATTTTACAAGCAGCAAAGCCTACGTAATGAACATGTTAGGTAAAATAACCTATCAAATACCAGGTGTAAAAGGTTTGACAGCTACATTTACTGCAAATAAAAACATCAACGCCAGCAATGGAAAGCAGTTTGGTACTACATTTAACTATTACAAATATGCTGGTTTAGGTTTAAACAGCCATATTCCAGGTGGTGCTTTATTGTCGGTGTCTTCGATCAAAAATGGCGATAGGATTCGTTTGAATCCGGTATTTAGCGAATCATATCAATTAAATGGTGGTTTTACTTACGACCGTACTTTTGGCAAACACAGCATATCTGCCACAGCTTTGCTAGAGCAGAGAGAATCGAATCAGGAAGGGGTATCAGCAATGGTTGAAGGTTTGGTTACCGGTGCATTACCTTATCAAACATTTGCAGTGGGTACACAAAGTTCAAATCAGGTAGGTTTGGTGAATCAGTTTGGTTTCCAATCCATTATTTCGCGTATTAACTACGATTACGACAATAAATACCTGTTACAATTGGTTTACCGTAGAGATGGTAGTTCGAGGTTTGCTCCAGGGCGTAACTGGGGTGGTTTCCCGGCTGCTTCTGCCGGATGGGTGGCATCGCAGGAAAAATTCTTTAAAGACCATGTTAAATTTATGGACCTCTTAAAGTTTAGGGTTTCAGTTGGTTTAACAGGTACAGATAATACTAAACCTTATCAATACCTGGCATCGTACAATGTGGGTACCGGGAATAATGGTGGTGCTGTGTTTAATAATGGCGACAGAACCATCGGTGTGAAAACAAATATTGCCATTCCTAACGAAATGGTTGTTTGGGATCATTCATTAAAAACCAATTATGGTGTGGATATGGCTTTCTTAAACAACAGATTAACGGCTACGGCAGAGTATTTCTGGAGCCATAATTATGATATGTTAACCACATTATCTTCTTCTGTACCGGCCGTTATTGGTGCAGCTGTTCCGACAGAAAACTTTGGTATTGTAAATACTTTTGGTTACGAACTAAGTTTAACCTGGAAAGATAAAATTGGCGAAAATTTTAGCTATAGTTTCTCTCCGTTTTACACCTGGAATGATAATAAATACATCAGGTATGATTTGGCATCAGGAAAGATTGGTACGCTTGAAGACCTAACTGGTCAATCAAATGATCCGGGTTATTTCGGATACAAATCTTTAGGTATCATCAGAACACAGGATGAGGCTAATGCTATTATTGCACAGCGTATTAATGGATCGGCTGTTGGAAATGACGCTAAAAAAGTTAAAATATTAGATAATGTTTTACAACCGGGAATGATCAATTATGAAGATGTAAACGGCGATGGCGTGATCAGCGTTGCGGATAAGCAATATATTACCAACCGCCAAACCAACCATAATTACTTGGGCCTAAATTTTAACGTAGGTTATAAAGGCCTTAGTCTTAACGTTGTTGGAGGTTTATCATGGGGTGGTTATACCAGTATTGGTGGTTTAAAACCTAGCGGAACAAGTCCTTCTATTTATGGAAACAGGGCCTCATACTGGGCAGATCACTGGACCAAAACAAATACCAATGCCGCTTATCCTAACCCTTATTTTACCAGCGCATTCGAAGAAAGTGATTTTTGGTTGGTATCGGCCACGCAATTGGGGATTACCAATGCCAATTTGAGTTATTCAATACCGGCTACTTTAACCCAAAAAGTAGGTATAAACAGCATTAGGGTATTTGCACAGGCAACCAATCCGGTTCAGTTTATTAATCCATTTCCAGATAACTATAGAGATTTTCTTTCTCCGGTGGGTACCTATCCAACACTAAGAACAATTTCTTTTGGTATAAATGTTGGCTTATAATTACAAGAAATATCATGAAAAAATTAATCATATTAATCGCAATTTCTGCCTCACTTACTATGCTCTTCAGCAACTGTAAAAAGGTATTGGAAAAACAAGATTTGGGCAACTTTGTTGCGGAACAAATTTATAATGATTCGGTTACTGCAACTTTAAGCATGAACTATATTTACGGACAAAATCAGCCCTCATGGTTTGGTAATGTAGGTGGCTTAAGCGGCTCGGTAAATTCATTGTCTGATGAGCAATACGGAGATAACGTTTTTGTAAAAGGTACAGCAACCATCGAGTCGGTTACCGATTTAGGAAATTTGAATACTGCCGGTAACTATGTAAAAATCAGGTCTATTAATATGTTCATCAGAGACATAAACAATGGCACCTTGTCGGCTGGAACTAAAAGACGATTTAATGCACAGGCTACATTCTGGCGGGCGTTTAGGTACTTCGAACTGGTTAAACTCTATGGAGGGGTGCCCATTGTGCTTACCCCACTGGATGCGGTAGGCGATGAGGCGAAAAAAGCTGCATTATTACCTAGAAATACAACTTCTGAAACTTTTGCTCAAATTATTAGAGATTTAGATACCTGCATTAAGTATTTACCAACCAAATGGACGAGCAATGCAGATTATGGCCGTATTACCAAAGGTGCAGCATTGGCTTATAAAGGTAAAGTATTGATGTATTGGGCAAGCCCGGAATTTAATCCTACGAATGATCAGACAAGGTGGAAAGCTGCTTACGATGCCAATGTGCTGGCCGTAGAAAATCTTTCAACCAACGGATTTGGTTTATATTCAAAATTTGATGTCACCATGTGGACAACCGAAGGAAGTAAATCAGGCAGTACCCCACAAAACCCGGAAGCGGTGTTAACCACTCAATATAATATGGCTACAACTGATTTGGCTCAAAACAATAATACGTATCCAAATGCAACGGTGCCAAAATATATCGGAACTACTGGTGGGTCTAATTTGCCGACTTACGACATGGCTTTGGCTTTCCCGATGAAAGATGGTAAAGATGCAGGTACTTCGACCAAATACCCTTACACTTTAGCCACTTTTTACAAAGACCGCGATCCGAGGTTCGATCAGACAATTGCTTATAATGGTGCAAATTGGCCATTAAATGCCAATCCGAATTATCGTTTATGGACTTATAATTACACTAAAGGCTCTACAACGCTTAGTACAGAATCACAGGCAACTGCCAGCGGTTTTTACTTAAGAAAAGGTATCGATCCGGCATTAACAACCAGTAATTTTATTTATGCCGGTACCGATTGGATCGAAATGCGTTATGCGGAAGTATTGTTGAATTTAGCAGAATGTGCGGCTGAGATTGGTAATGTAGGTCAGAGTCAGGAAGCTTATGCGAACCTGATCGCGATCAGAAAACGTGCAGGTATTGAGGCCGGAACAGACGGACTTTATGGCTTAACTGCCGGAATGAGCGGTGCTCAACTGGTAACGGCCATTATGCGCGAAAGAAGAATTGAGCTGGCTTTTGAGGGGAAACGTTTCTGGGATTTAAGAAGAAGAAAATTACTGGAAACAACATTGAATGGAAAAAGAAGGTTGGCCATTAATATTGCACTGAAAAACACGGGCACAGGAACGGATTATATCCTGAGCACCAGAGATGCAGCTGCAGCCACAAACCTGGATGCTTTTTATGCCACCAACTTTACAGTGACAACAAAGGCACTGGATACCTATGATATTGCTTACCAGGCTGGCGTATACTTTTTTGGCATTCCAACCGCGTCTATTCAAAACAATGTAAACCTCCAGCAAAACAATACCTGGGGTGGCGCGTTCGATCCATTTAAATAATTGAGCTAAGATCTTTGGGGTGGTTTGCTCACTGCCCCGGTTTTTTTTATTTGGTTTTTGAAAAAAGGGAACATTAATTTGTTTCCTTTTTTTTTATTTAAGAATGTTACATTTATATATGAATTTTATTCCTATCTTGTAACATGGCTGCGAGAATGAATTTAATTTGTTACAGGCATTTTTGCCAATTGATAAGATGGTACAATAGCTAGCCAAAATTATACATTAAATAGCCGCTTTTTGCGTGCAAATTTGAAAGATAATATACTTTCTAACCAAAATTATTTACAAGGATAGACAAAGAAATGAGCCACGATTTTAAATATTATAGATTAGATTTTTTCTGCTGATCAAAAATATTCCGTAACTTCTTTCTCTTCCCAACGAGCAAACACAAATGAAAAAGAACTTTTTAAATCTGTTGTGTACAACGGCATTAATTTTCTCCGCAAATTATACATTTGCCCAATACCCGAATATTCCGGCCGACATCAAAAAATCTTCTGATTCGATGATGAAAGAAGCTTATCACCAGTCGGATATAGCCTGGGAAAAAGCCAAGCCTATTATGGCCAAAGAAGCTGCTGAAGGTAAGCCGTATATTCCATGGGCTGGCCGGCCAACTGACCTCCCTCAGTCTAAACTCCTGGCATTTCCAGGTGCTGAAGGTGGAGGTGCATACAGCTTTGGTGGTCATGGCGGTAGGGTAATTGTCGTTAAAAATTTAAACGATAGGGGTCCGGGCTCTTTGCGTGATGCCTGCGAACAAGGTGGAGCAAGAATTGTTGTTTTCAATGTTGCCGGTATCATCAGACTGAAAACGCCATTGATCATCCGTGCCCCATACATTACCATTGCTGGTCAAACCGCACCGGGTGACGGTGTGTGTGTAGCTGGCGAATCGGTTTGGTTAAATACCCACGATGTTATTGTTCGCTTCATGCGTTTTAGAAGAGGTGAAACTTTTGTGGGCCGTCGCGATGATGCCATTGGTGGAAATCCGGTTGGAAACATCATGATTGATCACGTTTCGGCAAGTTGGGGTTTGGATGAAAATATGTCGATGTACCGCCACATGTACAATGATAGCACAGGTAAAACCGAAGAAAAACTGGGAACAGTTAATATCACCATACAAAACTCTATTTTCTCGGAAGCCTTAGATTACTGGAACCATGCTTTTGGCAGTACTTTAGGTGGCGAAAATTGTGCTTTTGTACGTAACCTTTGGGCTGATAACGGCGCCCGTAACCCATCAATCGGCTGGAATGGTATATTTAACTTCGCCAATAACGTGGTGTTCAACTGGAATAACCGCTCTACCGATGGTGGCGATTATACGGCACAATATAACATCATCAACAACTATTATAAACCAGGACCGGTTACCGAATTAAAAGATCCGATCAGTTACCGGATTTTGAAACCAGAATCAGGCCGTAGTAAATTACCTTACGTGGTGTTCGGCCGTGCCTATGTTGCCGGAAATATTATTGATGGTAATGAGCGGGTAACCAAAAATAACTGGGATGGAGGCGTACAGATGGAAGATAAAAAAGGAAATTTAATGTCTTTGGAAACAGCTGGTAAATACTTTCCTGCAATGAAAGCCAAAGATCCGTTCCCAATGCCTAAAATCAGTATCATACCAACTTTACAGGCTAAAGAATATGTATTGGCAAATGCCGGCGCAACCTTACCAAAAAGAGATCCGGTTGATACACGTGTCGTGAAACAAGTGGCTACCGGAAAAATTGAAGTTTATCCGAACGCTAAACCATCTGCTTTCCAGTTCGAACACCGCAGGTTACCAGGCGATTCTTATAAACAAGGTATCATTACAGAGGTTTCACAAGTTGGAGGTTATCCGGAATACAAAGGAACGCCTTACAAAGATTCAGACGATGATGGTATGCCAGACGCGTATGAACTTAAAAACGGCTTGAATCCTAAGGATGCATCTGATGCTGCGAAAATTACCAAAAGCGGTTATTCAAACATCGAAGTATATTTAAATAGTGTTGTTCCTGTTTCAATTGTAAAACCTAATTAATATGCGTACCTGGAATTCAATTTTTAGCATAATTGCTTTATGCGGTATAGGAAATGTAGCTTTTTCGCAATATCCGGTTATCCCTGAAGCAATGGAAAAGAAAGCCGATTCACTTTTGAAAAGTATCGAAGAAAAATCAGAACTTCAGTTTTTAAAAGTTAAACATATTGTTGATGAAGAGGCAAAACATGGTAAACCTTATATTCCATGGGCGGCTAAACCAGGCGATTTGCCACAAGCGAAAACCGTAGCCTTTCCTGGTGCTGAAGGTGGTGGCGCATACTCGTTCGGAGGCAGAGGAGGAAAAGTTTATGTGGTCACCAGTCTGGAAGATTCAGGCAAGGGAACACTGCGTGAAGCCTGCGAACAAGGCGGAGCGAGAATTATTGTTTTCAACGTTTCGGGCATCATCAGATTAAAAACACCACTGATTATTCGGGCACCTTATATTACCATTGCCGGTCAAAGTGCACCAGGCGATGGTGTGTGTGTGGCTGGCGAATCGGTATGGATTAATACACATGATGTGGTGATCCGTTATATGCGTTTCCGCCGTGGCCAGACAGATGTAACACGAAGAGATGATGCCATTGGTGGTAATCCCGTTGGTAATATCATCATCGACCATGTTTCGGCGAGCTGGGGATTGGACGAAAACATGTCTATTTATCGTCATGTTTATGATAAAGAAGACGGTTCTAAGCCAGAGAAATTACCTACAGTAAACGTTACCATTCAAAATTCAATTTTTTCTGAAGCCTTAGATACCTATAACCATGCTTTCGGAAGTACCATTGGAGGTTTAAATTCAACTTTCATGCGTAATCTTTGGGCCTCAAATATCAGTCGCAACCCATCCGTAGGTATGTACGGCGATTTTGGTTTTGCCAATAACGTGATTTTTAACTGGTGGAACAGAAGTGCCGATGGTGGCGATAATGCTTCTTTATACAGTTTCATTAATAATTATTACAAACCAGGACCCATTACGCCTGCAGGAGAACCGATTTCTTATCGTATCTTGAAGCCAGAATCGGGTAGGGATAAAAAGTTTTCGAATGAATTTGGCCGCGCTTATGTAACCGGAAATATTATTGAAGGAAATGAAAAAGTAACCAAAAACAACTGGGATGGCGGCGTTCAGCCTGAAAGCAAAAGAGATAAACAAAAACTACTGGATTCGATGAAAGTAGATAAACCATTACCTATGGCCAAAATTTCAATCATCGACACCAAAAAAGCTTACGATTATGTGCTGGCTAATGCAGGTGCATCTTTACCGGTTCGCGATGCGGTAGATCAACGTATCATCAAACAGGTTACCACCGGTAAGATTGAGCATGTAGAAGACGGAAAACTTCCTGCTAAACAAAGTTATGTAAAACGTCGTTTACCTGCCGATTCTTATAAACAAGGCATTATTTCAGATATCGCACAAGTTGGCGGTTACCCTGAATATAAAGGAAAACCCTATCTGGATAGTGATCATGATGGTATTCCAGATGCCTGGGAAATCAAAAACGGACTTAATCCTAAAGATGCCAAGGATGCTACAAAGCTATCGAAATCAGGTGATGCCAATATCGAAGTGTACTTGAATAGTTTGGTTGATATTAATAAAGTGAGACCGTAGAAAATTCTTGTATATGCTGTCATTCTGAACGCAGTGAAGAATCTGCAAGCGATGAAACGTAGCTTTTAAATATAATATGGACCATAATTACTTTGTCTACATCTTAACAAACAAGAACAGAACTGTTTTGTACACAGGCGTAACAAATGACTTAGAGGTTAGACTTAAACAACACGTAGAGAATAGAGAAAATAAATTTGCTTTTACTTTTAAGTACAATTGCCACTATTTAATTTTTTTTGAAAGATATCAGTTCGTTGAGCAGACAATTGAAAGAGAAAAAGAAATTAAGGGCTGGACTAGGAAAAAGAAAAATGAGTTGATTGAATTTTTTAATCCAAAGTGGAGATTTTTGAATGAAGAGATAATTGAAAGATAAAAACCTAATCAAATAGCATTGTGACTCTGAATGTAGTGAAGAATATGCATGCTGTGAAAACAAAACGTTAATAAAACTACTGCCAAGGCTGGAGGAGAATAGGCAAGGACAGTAGACCATAGGTTGCAGATGCTTCGTGCCTCAGCATGACAAATAAAAAACATTAATGCCAAAAACTAACCACATATTAAAAGTTTTACAACTAAAAACCTTACCGTTTTTGGTAATGGCGCTTTTGGCGGCTAACTTTTCTTTCGCACAAAAGACAAAACCTGTTGAGCCACCAAAGCCAATTTTTAAAGGAAAAGATGGCAAAATGGCGTATACGCCCGATGCAGAAGGAAACCGCATTCCCGATTTTTCATATGCAGGTTACATGGCTGGTGAAATAGCCATTCCTAATGCCACAATAAAAGTTGTGGTTCCTGTTTCAAAAGGCGATGCCACCCTAAGGATTCAATCAGCCATTAATTACGTGGCTAAATTACCGATCGGAAAAGATGGTTTACGTGGTGCGGTTTTACTGGAAAAAGGGACTTACGAAGTCGCTGGAACATTACGGTTATCAGCTTCCGGCGTAGTTCTTCGTGGAAGTGGAATGGGCGAAAACGGCACAAAAATTTTCGCTACAGGCTTAGATCGTATTGGTGTGATCAGAATTTTGGGTCAAAAGAATAAGGTGGAGGAACAAGCGATAGCCCTTACTGATACTTATGTGCCTGTAAATGCAAATAAAATTACCTTAGCGAATACAAATGGATTAAAAATTGGCGATCAGATCCTCATTCATCGCCCATCAACCAAAGAATGGATCGAAACCCTTAAAACTGTCGAGTTTGGCGGTGGTGAAAGTGCTTTAGGCTGGAAACCAGGAACAAGGGATATTCATTGGGATAGAAAAATCACTGCCATAAACGGCAATACAATCACTTTCGATGCGCCAATTACAACAGCCTTAGATTCCAGGTTTGGTGGTGCAACCCTTTCAAAATACAAATGGGCGGGCAGAATTGCGCAATCGGGTGTTGAAAATTTAAAAATCGAATCCGATTACCATAAAGAAAATACTAAAGACGAGTACCACCGCTGGACAGCCATTTGTTTAGAGAATGTGCAGGATGCCTGGGTTCGTCAGGTTGTTTTTGAACATTTTGCAGGTTCTGCTGTAAATGTTTTGGAGACTTCAAAAAGGATTACTGTTGAAGATTGTAAATCATTGGCCCCAATTTCTGAAATTGGTGGTGAACGCCGGTTTACATTTTTAACCACAGGATCACAGACCCTTTTCCAAAGGTTATATTCAGAATATGGCTACCATGATTTTGCGGTAGGCTTTTGTGCACCCGGACCAAATGCTTTTGTGCAATGCCAGTCGTATTTGCCTTTTAGTTTTAGTGGTGCAATTGATAGCTGGGCATCAGGTGTGTTGTTCGATATCGTAAATATTGATGGACAGGCCTTAAGTTATTTAAACCGCGGACAAGATGGCCAGGGGGCAGGGTGGAGCGCTGCAAACAGTGTATTCTGGCAGTGTAGTGCAGCCAGGGTTGATAATTTTCAACCCCCGACAGCTCAAAACTGGGCTTTTGGAACCTGGTCGCAATTTGCCGGGAATGGTTATTGGGATATGTCTAACGAACAAATTCAACCGAGAAGTTTATATTACGCGCAGTTAAAAGATAGATTAGGTAATGAAGCCGATAAAAGGAATTTCGTTCTTCCGGTAGAAACCGAAGCATCAAGTAGCCCACCTGTTGATGTAGCGCTAAAACTAACCAAGCTGGCCTATAAACCTGCATTAACCGTTTCAGAATATATTGATGCTGCATCTGAAAGAAATAAAATTCCAACGGATGCTGGTTCAGAAAAAAGTATCGATAAAATCGGCTTGGATAAAGTTATTCAACCAACACTTGCCAGCGCCATGACCATCAAAAAAGGTTGGTTGGTTCGCGGCAATGAACTTGTGGTGGGGAATCGCCAGGATGTGCCCTGGTGGAATGGAAGTGCGCGTCCTTACGGTTTAAAAAACACAAAATTTCATATTACGCGTTTTGTACCCGGACGTTCAGGAAATGGCTTAACAGACGATTTGGATTCGATTACGGATGCCATGAAAAGCGGTTCGGTAAAAGTACTCGATCACAATTATGGCCTTTGGTACGACAGAAGAAGAGATGATCACGAACGTATCCGCCGTATGGATGGCGAAGTTTGGGCACCATTTTACGAATTGCCATTTGCCCGAAGCGGACAGGATAAAGCCTGGGATGGTTTAAGCAAATACGACATCACGAAGTATAATCTTTGGTATTGGGATAGGTTAAAACAATTTGCCAATCTGGCCGACCAGAAAGGCCTGGTTTTAATCCATGAAAATTATTTTCAGCACAATATTATCGAAGCTGGTGCACATTATGCTGATTTTCCCTGGCGTACGGCAAACAACATCAACAATACAGGTTTCCCCGAACCAGTTCCATATGCCGGTGATAAACGTATTTTTATGGCCGAGCAGTTTTACGATATCACAAACGAGCACCGTAAGGCAATCCATAAGGCTTACATCAGAAAATGCCTGGAGAATTTCAATGGAAATACAGGTGTTATTCAGTTAATTGGTGCAGAGTTTACCGGTCCCTTACATTTTGTACAATTCTGGATCGACACCATAAAAGAGTGGGAAAAAGAAACAGGCAAACATCCCATCATCGGTTTAAGTGTAACCAAAGATGTTCAGGATGCCATTTTAGCTGATCCTAATCGTGCCAATGTTGTCGATTTAATCGATATCAGGTACTGGCATTACCAGGCCGATGGAACAGCTTATGCACCACAAGGTGGCTTAAGTTTAGCCCCCCGTCAGCATGCACGTTTGTTAAAACCTAAGAAAACATCTTTCGAAGAAGTTTACCATGCCGTTTCCGAATATAAAAACAAATTCCCTGAAAAGGCTGTGATTTATTCGGGCGATAGCTTTGATAGCTTCGGATGGGCGATTTTAATGGCAGGCGGTTCACTATCAAATATCAATGAAATAGATCAGTCGGTTCTAAATGCCGCTTCTTCAATGAAAGCATTTCTTCCGGCAGGTAAATCAGCTAAACAATACGGACTGGAAAATGCAGGCAAAGCTTACATTTTATACAATGCTTCAGCAGATGCGATTAATCTTGATTTAAGTAAGATCACAGGAAAATTCAATGTAAAAGTGCTGAACACCCGAACCGGTAAAATGCTTAAAGAAGAAAAAATTAATGCTGGCGCCATTGTAAAGTTGAATAAAGTAGCTTCAGGCGACGAGGTACTCATCATCAATAAAATTTAACATGAACATTAAATCTAAAATATTTCTGCTTGTTATGGTTTCTTGCCTCGCTTTGGCTTGCAAGAAGAAACCTCATTTTGGGGATAAAAGCCTTCTGATTTCTGAAAATGGAAGATATTTAACCACTGGCGATGGCAAACCATTCTTTTGGCTCGGCGATACAGGCTGGTTGTTATTTGGCAGATTGACAAGAGAAGAGGCAAATACTTACCTGGAAGACCGTAAACAAAAGGGATTCAATGTAATCCAGGTGATGCTATTGCACGATGTGCCATCGAGAAATATCTATTTGGATTCATCGCTTGTGCATGCAGACGTTTCAAAACCGATGCTTACACCAGGCAATAACCCGAAAGATTCTTTGGCTTATGATTATTGGGATCATGTAGATTATATCGTTGATAAAGCAGCTGAAAAAGGGCTTTACATGGCCCTGGTTCCGGTTTGGGGTACCAATGTTAAAAATGGAAAAGTTAAAAAAGATCAGGCAAAGGTTTATTCCGAATTTTTGGCTAAACGTTATAAAGAAAAATGGAATATTATCTGGCTCAATGGTGGTGATATTAAAGGTAGCGACAAAAAAGAAGTTTGGAATACCATTGGTGAAACGCTAAGGGCGAATGACCCGAATCATTTAATTACTTTCCATCCAAGGGGGCGTACGGCTTCTTCGCAATGGTTCCAGCAAGCTAAATGGTGCGATTTCGACATGGTACAGTCAGGTCATCGCCGTTACGATCAGGATACATCTAAAAACGAGAAATTACATTATGGAGAAGATAACTGGAAATACATTGAAGCCGATTATAAACTGAAACCAACCAAACCGACTATTGATGGCGAACCTTCATACGAAGACATTCCACAAGGTTTGCACGATACCAGCCAGCCACGCTGGACAGATAGCGATGTAAGAAGATATGGTTACTGGTCGGTTTTTGCAGGTGCTTTCGGTTACACCTATGGCCATAATTCGGTGATGCAGATGTACAAAAAAACAGATCTAAAACCTGCTTATGGTCCAAAAGATCAATGGATAACGGCAATAAATGCTCCCGGAGCAAAACAAATGCAATACCTGAAAGATTTAATGCTTTCGCATTCCTATTTCGACCGTGTACCTGATCAGACTTTAATAGCTGGAAAGAACGGCGAAAAATACGAGCGGGTTATCGCCACAAGAGGTGAAGAATTTGCACTGCTTTATACTTATACCGGAAAAAATTTCAGCGTTCAGTTAGGTAAAACCGATGGCGATGATGTAAAGGCATCGTGGTTTGACCCAAGAACAGGAAAAACTACCGCAATAGGAGAATTTGAAAATAAAGGAATAAAAGAATTTAACCCACCAGGCGAACCTGCAAATGGTAATGATTGGGTTTTGATGTTGGAGAAGATATAGGAGAAGCGTGTAGCGGAAGGCGTATGGCGTTAGGCCAAAGCAAGATCAATAAAGAATAAAAATAACTAAAGAAAAGAGTGTTTAAAACAAAGTCCATATCATTTTTTCGCTTAGCTATAATGGGCTGGCTGTTTTGTGGATTAACATCCTGTACAAAACAAGCTTACCTGTTTACGTCTTTTCATGAGCCGGCAAACGAAGGATTAAGGCTTTTATACAGCTACGATGCTTACCATTGGACAGATTTAAATAAAACATTTTTAAAACCTGAAGTTGGAACGCAAAAAGTTTTACGCGATCCCTCCATCGTACAAGGGCCAGACGGTACTTTTCATTTGGTTTGGACCTGTAGCT
The DNA here is from genome assembly GCA_002151545.1 of Sphingobacteriaceae bacterium GW460-11-11-14-LB5. Lineage (NCBI taxonomy): Bacteria > Pseudomonadati > Bacteroidota > Sphingobacteriia > Sphingobacteriales > Sphingobacteriaceae > Sphingobacteriaceae bacterium GW460-11-11-14-LB5. The sequence continues at coordinate 2,110,349 of CP021237.1, forward strand.
GGAAAGGTGATAAAGGTTTTGGTTATGCCAGTTCAAAAGATCTGATCAACTGGAGCGAGCAGAAGTTCCTTCCAGTAATGGAAAGCGAACCCAAGACGGTAAATGTTTGGGCACCTGAAATTTTTTATGATAATGAAAAAGGAGAATATGTAATCATCTGGGCTTCAACCATACCATTCCGCTTTGCTAAAGGAATAGAAGAGGAAGAAAACAATCACCGGATGTACAGCATTACCACAAAAGATTTTATAAGCTTCTCGAAACCGAAATTATTTCTTGATCCTGGTTTTAGTGTTATTGATGCGGTTATTCTAAAACGCGCTAGCAAAGATTATGTGTTGGTTTTGAAAGATAATACACGCCCGAACAGAAATTTAAAAGTGGCTTTTGCAAAAGATGCTTTAGGACCTTACGAAAACGTTTCAGAAACTTTTAGTCCGAAATTAACCGAAGGACCAACGGTAGTCAAAGTTGGGAAGGATTGGCTGATTTATTTTGATGCTTACGGGCAGAAAATTTACTCGGCTTATAAAACGGCCGATTTTAAAACTTTTAAGGATGTGACATCGGAGGTTTCGATTCCCGAAGGACACAAACATGGAACGATTATAAAAGTAAAAAGGAAAGTGATTGAGAATTTATTGAAGTAATAAACGAGCCGTCATGGCGAACTGAAGCAAGGGAACGAGCGAGCGCGTGAAGCAATCTATTGAGCAAAAAAGATTGTTTCGTTCCGATAAAGGATCGGAAACTCGCAATGACGACTTAGCGAATAAAAGACTTTAATTCTTAGTGCCTTTGTGGTAAAAAACATAACATGAATACATTTAAAATACTTTGTTTAACCCTGCCATTTACACTTGCGCTATTAACTTCGCAGGCACAGGATACCGTACGTTACACGGGTAAAACTTTGGTTAATGCAGATTATCACCATGGCCAACTTTCGCCGGTAATGGGTGTGCACAGCATTCAAACTTTCCGTGCAAACAGAGAACATCCGGAACTGGCTGAAAACTTCGGCTGGACCTACAACCACGCGCCAATGCTGGCTTATTGGAACAACAAATTTTACATCGAATATTTAAGTGATAAAGTTGGCGAGAGCATTCCGCCAGGACAAACATTAGTGCAATCATCAAAAGATGGCTACACCTGGACCAAACCTGATGTCGTATTTCCAATTTACCGAATCCCGGATGGAACAACAAAGGAGGGAAGAACGGATGTGGCAAAAGATTTAGATGCCGTGATGCATCAGCGCATGGGCTTTTATGTTTCCACTAAAAATGTGTTTTTGGTTTTGGGTTTTTACGCCATCAGTTTCGATGCTAAAGACGATCCCAACGATGGTCATGGAATTGGCAGGGCCGTAAGAGAAATTCAAGCCGATGGAAAATACGGTCCGATTTATTTCATTCATTACAATCCCGGATATTCAGAGAAAAATACGAAGTATCCATTATACACTAAGAGTAAAAGTAAAGCTTTTGTTGAAGCTTGTAATGAGTTATTGGCAAATAAGTTAATGACACAGCAATGGAATGAGGAAGCAGATCGGAACGATCCTTTAATCACTTTGCAAAAACAATATAAAGCATTCAGTTACTATCATCTACCCGACGGAAGAGTGGTGGGTTTATGGAAAAATGCCTTAACAGCAATTAGCAATGATAATGGCAAAAGCTGGCCGGAAAATGCATCGCGTGCTCCAGGCTTTGTGAACAGTAATGCCAAAATCTGGGGGCAAAAAACTTCAGACGGAAATTATGCAACGGTTTATAATCCATCAGAATACCGGTGGCCTTTAGCCATTTCGACCAGTAAAAATGGTTTAGATTATACGAATCTTTTATTGGTAAATGGCGAGATCACACCCATGCGTTATGGCGGTAATTACAAATCTTATGGTCCGCAATATGTACGCGGTATCGAAGAAGGTAACGGGAAACCTGCTGATGGTAAATTATGGGTAACCTACAGTATGAACAAGGAAGATATCTGGGTTTCTTCAGTTCCTGTGCCCGTGAATGATCAAGCTACGCAGCACGTAAATGATGATTTTGAAAAGCTACCTAAAGGAAAAGCACTCGAAATGTGGAATATTTACAGTCCGCTTTGGGCGCCAGTTAAAGTTGAAGATGGAACTTTGGTTTTAAAGGATAAAGACCCCTTTGACTATGCAAAAGCAGAACGGATATTCCCGGCATCTAAAAAAATCATGACCTTGTTTTCGGTTACACCAAAGCAAAATAATTTCGGTTTACTCGAAATCGAATTGCAAGATGCTAAAGGAATGGCTACAGTTCGCCTGACTTTTGATACTGCTGGTGTATTAAGTGCAAAGGCTGGTGCCCGTTATAAAAACTTCATGAAATATGAGGCTGGAAAAAGCTATGATATCAAATTGAAACTCGATGCACATACCCGGTTTTACACCATTACCGTAAATGGAAAAGAGGTTTTAACGAGTCTGGCTTTTCAGCCGGTAACCGGTGTTTCGCGAATTGTTTTCCGTACAGGAGATGTTCGCCGTTTTCCAGATGTAGATACCCCGGCTGATCAAGCTTACGATTTGAAAAATGCAGGAGAATCTGAGAAAAACGAGGCTGTATATTCAATTAAATATTTAAAAACGGAGGGATTTTAGGATGGTTGAATTTTTAAGATATATCGTCATTGCGAGCTTTCGATTTTTCATCGAAGCGAAGCAATCTTTTCAAAAGGCTGGAAAGGTTGCCTCGTCGTTCCTCCTCGCAATGACGGCAATAACTATATTATTTTCTCTTTTCTGCCCCTCTGCCAACGCAAAAATCCTCCTGCCGCAAATCTTATCGAGTAATATGGTTCTGCAACGTGATAAAGCCATTAATATCTGGGGCTTTGCTGCGCCGGGTGAAAAAGTAGAAGTGACCTTTGCAGGTCAGAAAAAAGAAACGATTACCGATAAAAACGGGAATTGGTTTGTTGTTTTATCTCCGCTCAAAACTTCGGCGAAAGCACAAACGATGATCATTTTAGGTACAAACAAAATTGAATTAACCAATATTGTGGTCGGCGAAGTTTGGCTGTGTTCAGGGCAATCGAACATGGAATATCAAATGCGTAAGCTGGCTAAAATTCCTAAGCCTAAGAATGAGAAATTGGGTTTTCCATCTGATGCTGTAGAAAAAGCTAAAAACGCGGAAATCAGGATTTTTCTGGTCAACCGCAAGCAATTGAATAAACCAGATTCGATTCATAAAAGCTGGGCAATGGCACAAGATTCAGCATTACGGGCTTTCTCGGCCGTGGGCTATTTCTTCGCTAAAGAAGTGCAGGAGAAATTGGGTATTCCTGTTGGCATAATTTCTTCATCGGTTTCGGGGAGCGCCATAGAGCCATGGATTTCTCCGGAAGCTTTTGCTCAGGAAACATATTTTAAAAGCCAAAAAGTGAGTAATGATCCCGGAAAATTTTATACGCCGATGATTGAGCCACTTGCGAAATTCAAAATCCGAGGTTTCCTTTGGTATCAGGGCGAAACCAACTGTTTTTTGAATGAAAATATCAGTTACGCTTACAAATTAAAAACTTTGGTAAATCTTTGGCGTAAAGTCTGGGGCGAGCAATTGCCATTTTATTACGTGCAAATTGCACCCTACGATTACAGTAAGCAAAAAAGTGATAAAGTGGTATTAACGGCTGACACAGAACCTAACTTTTGGGAAGCTCAGCAGCAGGTTTTACGCTTGCCAAATACCGGAATGATTTCTACTTCAGATCTAAACGATAACGGCGGAGATTTGCACCCAACCTATAAATGGGAGGTAGGCAGGCGATTGGCGCTTTTTGCTTTAGGTAAAACCTACCATCTAAAAATAGATTTTTCTGGGCCCATTTACAAAAGTATAAACTTTTCAAATGGCAAAGCTTTGTTGGATTTCGATTATTTGAAAGCAACTTCAGCTATTCCATTAACCGGATTTACAATTGCCGGAAAAGATGGTAAATTCATTAATGCAGAAGCTATTGTTAAAAATGGAAAAGTTGTTGTTTCGGCAAAAGAGATTGCAAGCCCCGTGGCAGTACGTTACAACTGGACAGAAAATCCCTCAGGAAATTTTTATAGTAACGGTTTACCGGCCTTACCTTTCAGAACCGATAATCCTTTAACCAATCAATTTAAAACCAATTAATGAGAACCAGATTAATACTTTTCCTTTGTTTGATGATGATGTTTGGCGCTGTAAAAGCACAACAAACAGAGAAATTATATCTATCAGGAACTGGAAACGATAATACCATTAATTGGGATTTCTTCTGTACAGCAGGTGCAAATTCTGGCAAGTGGACAACTATTCCCGTTCCATCCAATTGGGAACTGCAAGGTTTTGGAAAATATAATTACGGTTTCAATAAAGAAGAAAATAAAGGGAAGGAACAAGGGCTTTATAAATACATTTTTAAAGTTCCTGCGGCCTGGAAAAACCAAAAAATTAATATTGTTTTCGAAGGTTCGATGACCGATACTGAGGTTAAAATCAACGGAAAACTTGCCGGAGAAATACATCAGGGATCGTTTTATGTTTTCAGGTACGATATCACTAAGCTGATTAAACTCGGTAGCGATAATTTACTAGAGGTAAAGGTGTCTAAACATTCTGCCAATCAATCGGTTAATGAAGCCGAACGAAAAGCAGATTTCTGGATTTTTGGGGGTATTTTCAGACCGGTTTATCTTGAATCATTACCACAAATACATATCAATCGAATCCAGATTGACGCAAAAGCTGACGGGCATTTAAAAACTCAATTGAGTTTTTCGGGAGATGCTGACAAAGTTGAAGTAACACTTTTTGGAAAAGACGGGAAGAAGTTCGGTGATAGATTTACAACTCCATTAGAAAAGGGAAAAAATGTACAGTTGAACCATCAGTTTTCCAATCCGGCATTATGGTCTTCAGAGTTTCCAAACTTGTACACCGCAAACTTTACTTTGATCAAAAATGGTAAAGCGATCCATCAGGTTTCGAAAAAGATTGGCTTTAGAACCATTGAAGTAAAAGAACGCGATGGTGTATATGTAAATGGCGTGAAAATGAAATTCAAAGGTGTAAACCGTCATTCATTTTATCCCTCATCAGGCAGAACAACGAGTAAAAAAATCAGCATTGCAGATGTCTTGTTAATGAAAGAAATGAACATGAATGCTGTTCGCATGTCGCATTACCCACCAGATGGACATTTCCTGGATGTTTGCGATTCACTGGGCTTATTTGTAATAGATGAATTAGCAGGCTGGCATGGTACTTACAATACGCCAACCGGAACCAAATTGATGAAAGAAATGATGTTGAATGATGAAAATCATCCATCGATTATATTTTGGGACAATGGAAATGAGGGCGGGCATAACCGCGAACTCGACTATCTGTTCGCTGAAGAAGATCTGCAAAAAAGACCGTTAATTCATCCCTGGGAAGTTTTTGGAGGATTTGAAACCACACATTACCGCGAATTTAATTATGGAATAGGCAATTATGATCACGGACATAACATCTTAATGCCAACTGAATTTCTTCACGGCATGTGGGATGGCGGTCATGGTGCAGGCATTGAAGATTACTGGAATGCCATGTGGAACAATCCGCTTTCTGCCGGTGGTTTCCTTTGGGATTTTGCCGATCAGGCTGTGGTGCGCACCGATAAAAACGGAGAACTAGATACCGATGGAAACCATGGCCCTGACGGGATTGTGGGTCCATACCACGAAAAAGAAGGCAGTTTTTTTACCATTAAAGAAGTATGGAGCCCTGTTTTTGTTGAGAAAAGAGAAATGACAGCTGGTTTTGATGGTTCGTTTATATTAGAAAACCGTTATGCATTTACCAACCTTAATCAATGCACTTTCGAATGGAAATTAAAGAAGTTAAAGGCTGGCGATGATGCAGCATTCAAATCTGGTAAAGCTGATGCACCGGATATCAAACCTTTCGAAAAAGGGAAACTACAAATCAATCTTCCAACGGATTGGAGAAATTTCGATGCCCTTTATTTAACGGCTAACGGACCAGACGGCAAGGAATTATTTACCTGGAGTTTCCCGGTTGTACTTCCTAAAGATGATGCAGCGAAAATGGTGGTAAAAACAGGTTCTTCGAAAGTGAATTTAAAAGAAGATGCAAAAGTTTATCAGGTTTCTGCAAACGGTATTGAGCTGACTTTCGATAAAACAACAGGTTTATTGCAGCAGGCGAAAAATGCCAAAGGGCTGATTCCATTTTCAAATGGTCCGGTTTTGCAGGAGGGGGTTAATAATTTCAAAAAATTCACAACTAAAATGGATGGAGATAATTTAGTTATTTCTTCCACATTTGATAAGAAAGAAAGTTACAACACCTTGCAATGGACCATTTATCCATCAGGTTGGCTAAAAATGGAAGTGAAATACTTCCCATCAGCTTACTTTACCACTTTCGTGGGATTAAACTTTTCTTATCCTGAAACCGAGATCAAATCAGTTGAATATAAAGGAAACGGGCCGTACCGGGTTTGGAAAAACAGAATGAAAGGCACCCAATTTGGCATCTGGAAAAAGGATTACAACAATGCTGCAACAGGCGAAGCACCTTGGCAATATCCTGAATTTAAGGGGTATTATTCGAACATGTATTGGTGTGAATTTATCGGAAAACAACAATCGTTTAAAGTGGTAACGGATAAAGAAGATATTTTCTTGAGGTTATTTACCCCTAAGAAATCGAAAGATACTGAATACGATAACATGAGTCCGACATTCCCGAATGGTGATATTTCTTTTATGAATGGTATTTCGGCAATTGGCACCAAAACGCAAAAACCAGAAACAACAGGACCTATGGGAATGAAGAATATTTATTACGATTTTGATAAAGATCCGGGCAGGGCATTGGATATGACCTTGTATTTTGATTTTTCTACAGACGCGTCATCATTGCAAGGAGACACGACGAAGCAATCTCATTAGGGAGATTAAAAGAATGTTAATAGTTTAATAAAAAAGATTGCTTCAGTTCGCGCAAGTCCAGCTTCGCAAAGACGAATTAATCTTTAAAGAAAATAGAATAGCCCGCAGATAACGCGGATTTACGCGGACAGAATTATTGGTCTGCGTTAATCTTTGAAATCAGCGGGAGCAAATAAATAATAACTGAATCAGTGCAATTAATAAATCTGTGTAATCAAGCGTAAATGAACATTAAAATCTATATAGCTATCATTGGCATTTGGTTTCTATCCTTTTCAAAAGTGATGGCGCAAGTTTCGTTGCAAAATACCACCTGCGAGATGCGTGAAAATCCATTAGGAATTGATGTTTTAAAACCTCGTTTGGCCTGGCACATGATTTCAAAAGAAAGAAATGTAATGCAAACGGCTTATCAGGTTTTGGTTGCTTCATCAGCAGAAAAGTTAAAAGCCAATGAGGGAGATTTGTGGGATTCGGGGAAAGTAAATTCTGCTGAATCTATTCATGTAGCTTACGACGGAAAAAGATTAGCCAGTCGCATGAAAGCGTATTGGAAAGTAAAGGTTTGGACAAGCGTTGGTCAAAGCGAGTGGTCATCTGACAGCTATTTTTCAATGGGTTTGTTGTATTACAAAGATTGGCCGAAAGGCTGGATAGGTTTCGATAACCCTTTCCCATGGGACAACATCAAAACCGATTCTCGTTTATCAGCAAGGTATTTCAGGAAGGAATTTCAGAGTTTAAAAACGGTAAAATCAGCAACCGCATCGATCATTGGTTTAGGTTTATACGAGCTTTTTATCAATGGAAAGAAGGTTGGCGAAGATGTATTGTCTCCATCGCCTACAGATTACACCAAAAATGTTAAATACAACACTTACGATGTAACCAGTTACATTCAGAATGGAAAAAATGCGGTAGGCACAATTCTGGGCAATGGCCGTTTCTTTGCCATGCGCCAGAACGAGAAACCTTATAAAATTAAAACTTTTGGTTTTCCAAAAATGCTGATGAACATCAACATCGTTTATACGGATGGAACAACCGCTAACATAGATACAGATGATAGCTGGAAAGGCACAACCGATGGACCAATCAGAACCAATAACGAATATGATGGAGAAGAATATGATGCGACGAAAGAAGCAACGGGTTGGAATAAGGTTGGCTTTGATGATCGTAAATGGACAAAAGCAGCATTTGTTCAGGAACCAGGTGGCGTGATTGAAGCCCAGATGAATGAAAACATGAAAGTGATGAATACGCTTAAACCTGTCTCCATCACTAAAATTTCTGGCGACCGGTACATTTTAGATATGGGGCAAAACATGGTAGGTTGGTTGCAGATCAAGGTAAAAGGTTTAAAAGGAAAGCAAATCAAAATGCGTTTTGCTGAGTCGTTACAAGATAATGGAGAACTCTTTACGGCTAATCTTCGCAATGCTAAATGCACGGATTTATATACTTTAAAAGGAGGAGCGCCAGAAACCTGGGAGCCTACTTTTGCTTACCGGGGATTTAGATACGTAGAGCTTTCGGGATATACTTACCAGCCATTAGTGAATGATTTTGTTGGGAAAATGATTTACGATAATATTAAAACCGTCGGAACATTCGAAACTTCAGATGCGCTTACCAATCAGCTCTTCAAAAATGCCTGGTGGGGAATTGCCGGCAATTATAAAGGTATCCCGCTCGATTGTCCTCAGCGTAACGAACGCATGCCATGGTTAGGCGATCGCGGTGCCGTAGCTTATGGAGAAAGTTTTCTTTTTGATAATGGTCGGTTTTATGCCAAATGGTTGCAGGACATCAGGAATTCGCAGAAAGAGGATGGCGCCATTCCGGACGTTGCTCCAGCTTTCTGGCGTTACTATAGCGACAACATGACCTGGCCTGGAGCGATGCTTTTGGTTACCGAAATGTTATATAAACAAACGGGTGATGTTTCAGCTGTACGTGATAACTATCCGGCAATGAAAAAATGGCTGGCTTACATGCTGGATCGTTACATGAAAGATTACATCCTGACTAAAGACAGTTATGGCGATTGGTGTATGCCACCCATTACTATCGAATTTGGCAGAGGCAAGAGTGCCGATAAAAAATATCCTTCTGAACTGATTTCGACCGCTTATTATTACCATTTCACGCAGTTGATGATTCAGTTTGGTAAAGCAATTGGTAATGAAGAGGATGTGAAAGCGTATGAGCTTCTGGGGAATAAAATAAAGGAAGCTTTCAACCAGAAATACTATAACGACAAAGGTCATTATGCCTCAAATGCATTAACCGACAATATTATTCCGCTTTATTTTGGAATGGTTCCGCAGAATAAAGTAGATCAGGTATTTAAGAATATCACCTACACAGTTGAAGTAACCAATAAAGGCCATTTAAGTAATGGTTTGGTAGGTATCCAATGGTTAATGCGTTGCTTAAACGACTACGGGCGACCAGATTTAGCTTATACGGTGGCCACACAGAAAACTTATCCGAGCTGGGGTTATATGGTTGATAATGGCGCCACAACCATTTGGGAATTGTGGAATGGCAACACGGCCGATCCGAAAATGAACTCACAGAACCATGTGATGATGCTCGGTGATTTGCTCATCTGGTATTATGAAAACCTGGCCGGTATAAAATCAGAAAGCGCTGCTTTTAAAAAGATCATCATGAAACCAGAAATGATTAGTGGTTTAAACGCAGTTAATGCCAGTTACCATTCGGTTTACGGACAAATCAAAAGCAGTTATAGCAAAACGGCTAATCAATTTAACTGGAACATTACCATCCCAGCAAATACAACGGCGTTGGTTTACATTCCTGCAAATAATAAAAATGAAGTTTCAGAAAAAAATAAGTCTATAAAGGATTTAAAATTTGTAAAAATGGATAATAACAGGGCAGTTTATGAGCTTGGCTCTGGCGATTATGCTTTTGTAGTGGAGCGGAAATAAAATCATGGTCCGTGGAGACACGAACCATGGCGAGAAAGGATTAATGTATATAAGCCTCGGTTTGTGTCTTCACGAACCGAAACAATAATTAAAATACAATTATGAGAAAGTTTTTTAAACCATTTATGCTGATAACCTTACTGATCACTTCAGTAAATGCATTCGGTCAAACCAAAGATATTGTTGTACCAGAAGAAATCCTGACAAAGGCCAAAGAATGGGTTGCCTCATTAAACCTAGCCGATGCAGCGAAAAAAAACGCTGTGGAAACTACCATTGCCGTTCATTTAACTACCATCAGAGATTGGCACAACGATCATCCCTCATCAACAGTTCCTGATGGGATAAACCCGGTTACAGGCAATAAATTAAGTGATTTAGACAAACAGATCATTGCCGATTCTGCCATGCCATCAACGGTTCATCAGTCGCTTATGGATGGATTAAGAAAAAACTTAACCCCAGAACAAGTGGAGACCATTTTAGATAAATATACCATCGGAAAGGTCGATTTCACGATGAAAGGTTATAAAGCTATTGTTCCTGATTTAACGGCAGATGAAGAAGCAAAGATTTTAGCTTTTTTGAAACAAGCCAGAGAACAAGCTGTCGATTATAAAAACATGAAACAGATTTCGGCCATTTTTGAAATTTACAAAACGAAATCAGAACAAATGCTGAATAACAATGGCCGCAGTTGGAGAGCGCTTTACAGTGCTTATACAAAAAAGATAAAAGAAGAAAAGGCGGCTAAGGCAAAACAATAAATAGTTCCTTAGCACTGCCGTCATTTCCGCGCAGGCGGGAATCTTAAAGCAAAATAAAAGTATAGCGAAAGCATTAGGATTCCCAGTCGAGCTGGGAATGGCGTGGTGGAAATAGGAGCACGATTAAGAGAAATATGATGTTAAAAAGAAAAATATACTTCACAATAGGACTTGTTTTCGCGGTAGCAATTACTGCTCAGGCCCAGGTCGAAAAATGGCAAAAAGGCGTAATCAAACAAGAGTTTCTGTATGATAAAGCACCATTCCCATCGTGTCATTCTGCTACCATAGCCGAAACGCCAACGGGTTTAGTAGCTTCATTTTTTGGCGGAACAAAAGAGCGGAATCCGGATGTGGAAATCTATATCAGCCGATTCGTAGATGGTAAATGGTTAGCACCAGTTTCAGTTGCTAATGGTATCCAGCCTGATGGTAAGAGATTACCTACATGGAATCCGGTTTTATATCAGGTTCCTGGCAGTGACTTATTACTGTTTTACAAAATCGGACCAAAACCATCTGAGTGGTGGGGAATGATGAGAACTTCAAAAGATGGTGGGATAAGCTGGTCTGATGCCACTAAATTACCTGATGGTTATATCGGCCCTGTAAAAAATAAACCTGTTTTGTTAAGCAATGGGAATCTGTTTGCGCCATCGAGTAAAGAAGGTGACGGCTGGAAGATTCACTTCGAAGTGACCAAAGATAATGGTAAAACGTGGAGAACAGTTGGCCCACTACCCGAAAATGGAATCAAAGCCATCCAGCCAAGTATCCTGCAACATGGAAATGGAAAATTGCAGATTTTGGCCAGAACCGCCAACCGTGCCATTGTAGAATCCTGGTCTGAAGATAACGGCGAAACCTGGTCGGCATTAACCAAAACCTCTTTACCAAATAATAATTCAGGAACGGATGCCGTAACGATGAAAGACGGTCGGCATGTACTGGTCTACAACCATGTTTTGCCTCCGGGCGAGCTCGCCAAAGGACCTCGTACACCATTAAATGTATCCATCTCAAAAGATGGAAAAGAATGGTTTGCAGCATTGATTTTAGAAGATTCCCCCATCAGTCAATATTCTTATCCTGCAGTGATTCAAACTGCCGATGGTATGTTACATTTCATCTACACCTGGAGGAGAGAGAAAATCAAACATGTGGTTGTCGATCCTTCAAAGTTGAAATTGAAAAAGATTGTAAATGGCGTTTGGCCAAAAATGAAAGGTTATACCGCTCCGGTGATTACAGAAACTAAAAGTGAGGAACCATGAGATTAAGTAAATCGTCAATTAGCAGAACCATCATTTCGACTGTAGTGGAGCACCACAAAGTGCTCAACGAAGCTAAATCTTTTATCCACAGTTATTTTTGCATTCGTCATGCTGAATTTATTTCAGCATCTTTCATGCTAGACGGCTTTACAATTAAGACCCTGAAACCAGTTCAGGGTGACGACCGTTCATATATGGTTTCTGATTCATTGAATATTGCTATTAATAGGAAAGTGATTATAAAACCGACAGAAAAAGTTAAGTTTTTTATCTTGGTCTTCCTTTTATTCGCTTTTACAAACCTCTTCGCCCAAACCCAAAACACCGATAATCTTTACAAAAAGCCATTAGTTGATGTTTTAAAAGAAATTCAAACGCGGTTTAAGGTGCAGATTAAATATTCAGAGCCACAGGTAAAAGACAAATGGGTAAACTATGCCGAATGGCGTTTCCGTGCAGATATTGATCAAACCCTTGCCAATGTGCTTACACCTTTGGATATGAAAGTAAACAAAGAAAAACCCGGTGTTTACAAACTAAAAGAATACGAATATTATCGTTGGGAAGTTCAGGATGGCTGGGCATATTTAGATGGTTTGGCAACAAAATATCACGATCAGATCAGTTGGGAAAAGCGTAAGGCAGAAATTAAACCCGAACTCTACAAAGCTTTACTGTTATCACCACTGCCTGCAAAACCCAATTCAAAACCCATTATTACGGCAAAAAGAATTTTCGATGGTTATTCGGTAGAGAATATTGCACTGGAAATTTTACCTGGTGTGTGGGTTAATGGTTCACTGTACAAACCTTCAAATGTAAAAGGCAAAATCCCGGTAATTTTATCTCCGGATGGACATTGGGAAAAACAACGTTTCAGACCCGATTGCCAGATCCGATGTGCCATGATTGCCAGGATGGGCGCCATGGCCTTTAGTTACGATTTATTTGCCTGGGGCGAATCGATGCTCCAGTTTAAATACGAAGACCACCGCAAGAGCTTAGCACAAACCATTCAGACTTTAGGGGGTATCAGGATTTTAGATTATTTCTCGTCTTTAAAAGAAACAGATACCAACAGAATCGGGATCAGTGGTGGTTCAGGTGCCGGAAGTCATTCTATTTTAATGACAGCGATGGATGACCGGATTAAATTAAGTGCGCCGGTAGTTGCCATGTCATCTTACTTTTATGGCGGCTGCCCATGCGAAAGCGGAATGCCCATCCATCAGTGTGGTGGTGGAACCGATAATGTAGAATTAGCTGCAATGGCTGCGCCTCGTCCGCAGTTACTGGTATCTGATGGCAGCGATTGGACCGCGCATACACCTGAACACGATTTTCCTTACCTGCAGAAAATGTACAGTTATTATGGCGTGAAAGATAAAGTGGAAAACGTTCACCTTCCTGAGGAAAAGCACGATTTCGGCATCAATAAACGCATTGCCTTGTACGATTTCCTAATCAAAAATTTTAAGCTGAATGATACTGCTGTTAAAGATAAAACCGGAAAATACGATGAAACTAAAGTAAGCATCGAAAAAGAAAATGCCTTATATGTTTTTGGTGATAAAGGTGAAAAACTACCCAAAAATGCAGTAATGCGCTTCGAAAACCTGGAAAAACTTTTCCCTTTAAGTACGGGCAAATAATTAGATATGCAACATCAAAACAGAAGATCTTTTATTGGTAACATGGCCTTGTTAACGGGCATTTTAATGCTTCCCGATCAGTTGCTTTTTGCAGCGGAAAAGAAAAACAGGTATAAGGTTGCGGTAATTGATTTAATGATCCTGAAACGACAGAAAATCAGTGCTTTGCCGCTCGCCAAAGAAATCGGCGCCGATGGACTGGAGATTGATATGGGCGGACTGGGCGATAGAGAAACTTTCGATAATAAACTTGCCGACCCAAAAGTTCGTCAGGAATATTTAGATAAAGCAAAGGAATTAAATCTCGAGATTTGCTCATTAGCCATGACGGGATTTTATGCACAATCTTTCGCCAAACGACCGACTTATCAGAAAATGATCCAAGATTGTTTAGATACCGCAAAAGCGATGAATATTAAAGTGGTATTTCTGCCTTTAGGCATTCAGGGCGATTTGGTTAAAAACCCTGAATTACGTGAGCCCATTATTGAAAGGTTAAAAGTGGCCGGAAAAATGGCAGCCAAAGCCGGAGTTACCATTGGAATTGAATCGGCCTTAGATGCAAAAGGCGAATTACAATTATTAAGCGATGTTGATTGCAAACATGTTAAAAGTTATTTCAATTTCTCAAACGCCATCAAGAATGGGAGAGATTTGCATGAAGAGTTGAGGATTTTAGGTAAGAAAAACATTATTCAAATCCATGCAACTAATGAAGACGGTGTTTGGTTGCAAAATGATCCAAAAATTGATCTCAATAAGGTAAAAGAAATACTTGATGATATGGGCTGGAAAGGTTGGCTTGTGGTGGAGAGAAGCCGCGATGCCACACAACCTACAAATGTAAAATATAACTTCAGCGCCAATACAAGTTATTTAAAATCAGTTTTTCAAAACCATGCGTCGTCATTGCGAGGCACAGCAAGTCCCGACAGTTCGGGAAAGCAATCTTATTAGGGGAATTATGAAAATGGCGATAACGAAACATGTGCAAAGCATAGATATCATAAAATACCAGATCCCTAGGTTTGTGTCTCCGCAAACCAAACCATTTAATCCATTTTTGATTCTGGTAACTCTTTTGTCGTTATTTTACTTCAATGCTGGCGCAGTGGATATCTATGTCGCTGTAAACGGTGCTGATACTAATGTGGGCTCTAAAGAAAAGCCCCTGGCCACACTTCATTCTGCCATCAGGAAAGCAAGGGAATTGCGTCGTTTAAATGATGCTTCCATTAAAGGCGGCATCCGGATTATTATGTGCAGAGGTTCTTATCAATTGCATGAACCTGTAGTCATCCGCCCGGAAGATTCCGGCACAAAAGATAGTCCTACTGAAGTTATAGTAGCAGCTAATGAAAAGGTAGTTTTGAGTGGTGGCATTCAGCTAAAGGGCTGGCAAAAACTTAATAAAAACCTTCCTGGTCTGCCGAAAGAAGCTGTCGGTAAAGTTTGGGTTACCGATATTCCAAATTTTGATGGCAGCGATCTGCAATTCAGGCAGCTTTGGGTAAATGGTCACAAAGCCATACGGGCAAAAAACTATAATGGTGAAGAAATGGGCAGGATTTTATCGTGGAATAGCGAAAAACAAACCTGTATCATCCCGTTACAAAAAAACATCAGCCTGACTAATGTTAAAGGCATGGAAATGTTGATCCATCAATGGTGGGCGATTGCGAATCTCCGTGTTAAATCAGTTAAGGTGATTGGTCAAACAGCCGAGCTTGCTTTCATGCAGCCAGAAAGCAGGATTCAATCAGAACATCCCTGGCCAGCGCCATGGATCTCAGAGAAAACCGGAAATTCTGCCTTTTATCTGAGCAATGCACTCCAGTTTTTAAATGAACCTGGCGAATGGTACGAAGACCTGCAAAACCACAAGCTATATTATTGGCCAAAGGCGACAGAAAACATGAAAAATGTCGAAGTTATCGCCCCGGCTTTAGAAAACCTATTAAAAATTGAAGGAACAATCGATAATCCTGTTGCTTATGTAAATTTTAAAGGAATTTCTTTTGAGCATTGTACCTGGTTGAGGCCGTCTAAACAAGGTCATGTGCCACACCAGGCCGGCATGTACATGCTCGATGCCTATAAACTCGATAAAGCAGGAACACCGGATAAACCGACACTTGAAAACCAGGCCTGGGTAGGCCGGCCAGCATCGGCAGTTGAAGTAAATTATGCAAACCATACTTCTTTTGAATCTTGCCGTTTTGTACATCTCGCCTCTACAGGTCTGGATTATAAAAAAGGAACTTCAGATAATGAAATCAAAGGCAATTTATTCAAAGACATTGGCGGATCTGGCATTTTAATCGGAACTTTTTCTGATGAAGCTGTTGAAGTGCATCTACCATATAATCCATCAGACAAAAGGGAAATTTCAGCCGATAATACCATCAAAAATAACTTAATTACAGATGTAACCAATGAAGATTGGGGCGCTGTGGGCATAGGTGCAGGTTATGTTCGTGGGATAAAAATTCTACACAACGAAATCAGTGATGTTTCTTATTCAGGCATCAGCGTAGGCTGGGGATGGACGAAAACACCAAATGTGATGGAGCAAAACACCATTAGTGGCAATAAAATCCATCATTATGGAAAACATATGTACGATGTTGCCGGCATTTATACCTTATCTGCCCAACCTGGGTCGTTTATTACCGAAAATGTTGTCGATAGTATTTACAAAGCACCATATTCGCATTTGCCAGACCATTGGTTTTATCTTTATACCGATGAAGGTTCGGCTGGTATCACCATCAAAAACAACTGGACCCCAACCGAAAAGTACCTTCAAAATGCCAACGGACCAGCTAATTTATGGGAAAGCAATGGACCTCAAGTTGCCGCTAATATTAAACAAAATGCTGGTTTAGAGAAAGCCTTTCAATATCTATTAAGGGAAAAATCGGGTAATCTCAAAAGACAAATCAATCAGGCTGTTGATCATTCAGTTGTATTCGAACTGGTTTTCAAAGCAGATAAGCTGCCGGGTAACAACACTTTAAAAACTTTTGCAAATGAAAATAACCTGCTGGCAAGTTCAATTTATAAATGGAGCAACCGATTGGTTATTTATACTTCCAGTTTAAAGGTGGAGAGCTTAAAGCAAACCTTAAAACGTCTGGATGCTACTGAAATCAAGTTGTATGATAACTTGTTTTACGATTTCAACCGGGAAAATAACTGCGGCGACAAAGCCGTTGCAGAATGGGATAACATGATTTTATCGGCCAATCTGGTTAAGGATGAAAAAATGCAGAAGGAATACCTGGCTTATCACAAAACGCAGTTCGAAAAATGGCCGGAGATTTCAAAAGGATTCTGTAATGCAGAATTTCAACGTTTGGCTATTTTTAAAAACGATCGGCAATTAATGTTGATCATCAGCATCCCAAAAGGAAAAAAATTAGATGATCTGAATCCAAAAACTACGGAGAATAACCCGAAAGTAGACGAATGGAACGCGATCATGAAAAAATACCAGGAAGGAATTGAAGGTACAAAACCCGATGAGGTTTGGGTATTCTTTAAACCGATAGAATAAATTATTAAATCGTCATTGCGAGGAGGTACGACGAAGCAATCTTACAACTATCGCTATCTGCGAGTGCATTAGGATTGCTTCGTGCCTCGCAATGACGAAACTGAAACAATAACGCTTAAAAAAATAATATCATGTTAAGATTAGGGATTTTAGGTTTAGGAGAGGGCAGAAGTACAATTTCTGCATCGTTGTCAAGTAGAAAGTTTAAGCTCATCCAGATTTGCGATGCCAATAAAAAACTTTGCGAAGAACGCGCTTTGGAGTTCGATTTTAAGAACTGGACAACCCGTTACGAGGATATGTTAACCAGCGATAAAATCGATATGATTGCAATTTATACGCCAGATCATCTGCATTTCGAACACATTAAACTCGCACTCGAACACGGAAAACATGTGGTTTGCACCAAACCATTTATTGATGACCTCGCCCAGGCCAATGAATTGTTAGAATTAGCCAAAAAATCGAGAAAAAAGATTTTTGTAGGGCAAAGTTCACGTTTTTTCGAGCCAGCAAAACGTCAAAGGAAAGATTTTGATGAAGGATTGATTGGAGAATTAATCACCATTGAAAGCCATTATCATGCCGATCACCGCTGGTTTTTAGAAAAAGGCTGGTCGTTAAAACAATCGTTTAAATGGCTGTATGGTGGTTTAAGTCATCCGGTAGATTTCATCAGGTGGTATATGCCTGATATTGAAGAAGTAATGGGTTATGGCATGTTGAGCAGTAACGGTTTAAAAGCCGGACTGAAAAACCAGGATACGATGCACTTTATTTTCAAGGCAAAAGATGGCCGGATTGCCAGGGTGAGTGGCGCTTATACAGGGCCAACACAGCCTGCAAACCGCGATAGTGGCATGAGCTGTATTCTCCGCGGAACCGAAGGCGCCAGTCAGGCCGATTACCACGAACTGCGTTATTCGGTCACCACAAATACCGGGGAAGAAAAGATTATTACCTGGGGCGATTCGACCTTAAAACATTATTTCCGCTTCGAAGGACAAAGCCACCATGCCGGAGAATACCAGAACTACCTGGATTATTTTGCAGATAGCATCAACAATAATTTTACCGCTTATCCTGATTTAAAAGAGGGGATTGGTACCGTGGCATTGTTACAAGCGATGGATCAATCTTTAGAAACAGGTTTGCCCGTGAAGGTTGATGAAATTTTAAAAGCAAATCATATTACGCGGGAATCGATAGGATTGTAATGGTTTGCGAAGGAACCTGAAACGGCCATGGTTCGTGTCTCCACGAACCATTATAATTTGGTACGTGGAGACACGTACCATGGCGAAGAATAATAACATTAACCATAGAAAAGGAGGATGAACACAAATATTAAATCACTCTGTGTTTATCCGTGTCCATCTGTAATTAATAAAAGAAATAGCACAACACTAACCAAACAAACCAAATGGGAAACATTGTAGAACGTTTAACCAGTTTAGATTATTTCATTGTAATCGCGTACCTCATTGTGCTGATGATCATTGGGTATCGGGCCAGTTTTTCCAAAAAGAAAAACGATGATGAAACCTTATTTCTGGCCAATAAATCTTTAAACTGGAGCAGCATCGGCTTCAATATGTGGGGAACAAATGTAGGCCCGTCCATGTTGCTGGCCTTTGCAAGCATTGGTTATAGCACCGGGATAGTGGCGGTCAACTTCGATTGGTATGCTTTTATATTTTTATTCTTACTCGCCATTGTTTTTGCGCCAAAATACCTTGCTGCCAAAGTAAGTACCATGCCTGAGTTTATGGGTAACCGTTATGGCGATTCGACCCAAAATATCCTGGCCTGGTATGCATTAGTTAAGATTTTAATTTCATGGTTATCGCTGGGCTTATTTGCAGGGGGCTTTTTGGTTCGCCAGATTTTAGGTATCCCGATGTGGCAATCGGTTACGGTGTTGGTGGCCTTTGCCGGACTGTTCACCTTTTTCGGCGGATTAAAAGCCATTGCCAAAGTGAATGTTTTTCAGATGATTTTACTCATTGCCGTTTCGCTTTCATTAATGCTTTTAGGCTTAAATAAAGTTGGAGGAATTTCTGCTTTATATGAAAAAACGCCACATCATTTCTGGAATCTGGTACAACCCGCCAGCGACCCGAAATACCCGTGGTATGCCATATTATTGGGTTATCCTGTTGCAGCTGTAGCCTTTTTCTGTACCGACCAGTCGATGGTGCAATCCGTTTTAGGCGCTAAGGATTTAAAACAGGGACAATTGGGCGTGAGTTTTATTGGCTGGCTAAAAATCCTTTCCCTACCGCTGTTTATTGGTACCGGGATACTTTGTTATGTGCTTTTTCCTGGTTTAAAGGATCCGAACGAAGCTTACATGACTATGGTAACCAATTTATTTCCTCCGGGTATGAATGGTTTGGTCATTGTGGTATTGATTGCTGTTTTGGTGGGCACCATCGGATCTTCTTTAAACTCCCTCAGCACCGTTTTTACCATGGATATTTATGTCAAAAAAATCAACCCACAGGCCAGTAACAAGCAGATTATCCGCATTGGCCGCTGGGCAGTTGTGGCAGGTTGTATCTTTGCCGTGATAGTGGTTTTGGCCATCGATAGTATTAAAGGGTTAAACCTGTTCGACGTTTTTCAATCAGTTTTGGGCTTTATAGCGCCACCGCTATCTGTTGTATTCTTACTAACCGTTTTCTGGAAAAGAACCACTAGAAAAGCGGTCAATTTTACACTATCAATCGGTTCCATACTCAGTTTAGGCGTTGGGGTAACATACCTCTGGATTTTACCTTCAGATCAATATACCTTTTGGCCGCACTACCTGATGCTCTCGTTTTTCATTTTTGCCGGACTGCTGATCATCGCGATTTTGATTTCTTTATTGGACAGATCGCCAAGCATTTATACGGTTAATGAGGAGCATCAGGCCAATATCGAAAAACCCGATAGAACAGTATGGATTTCGTGGATTGCACTAGCCGTCGTAATGATCGCACTTTATATTTTCTTTAATGGGCATTAAAAATAGAAATTCGTCATTTCGACTGAAGCATCGTGGAACGGAGAAATCTATGAAATTATAATTACTAATAGATTTCTCCACTACGGTCGAAATGACGTTAATTGAAGAACTAAACAATATGAAAAACTTAAAAAAAATAATTCTACTGGTAATTTTCACTTGTTTGATAGCACCAGCTTTTGCTCAAAAAGCCTCCTGGATCTGGTATCCTGGTGATTTCGATATCTACATGAGCAACGTAATGCAAAACCGCAGAACCGAAAGAGGCTCTTTCTTTCCGGTGTTCTGGAAAATGGATAGCCATTATGTTTTGGTCGATTTTCATAAAGAATTTAATCTTACAGAAGCAGAAAATGTAAAGCTATTTGTAGAAGGAACTTACAATGTTAAAATCGATGGTCAGGCCATTGCTGGCTTTCCAAAAAGCATACAAATCCCTGCCGGAAAGCATAAACTGAGCTTAAAAGTTTACAACCAGGCTAATGTTCCGGCCATTTTTGTTCAAGGCAAAACGGTCGTTTCGGATGAAACCTGGCTAACGACTTTTGAAGATAAAGAATGGATTGACGCCAGCGGAAAAACCTCCGATAAGTCGGGAACGACCTTTGTTTCGGCGGGTTCATGGAATTTAAGCGACCCAAGCAAATTGCCATCAGCTTTTAAATTGCCAACGGTAGCGCATTTAGCGGTTAAAAAAGAAAAAATAAATAATGGTTATGTTGCTGATTTTGGAAAGGAAACTTTCGGTTTTATCAAAGTTCATGGCTTAAAAGGAAAGGGGAGATTAAGTTTATATTATGGTGAATCAAAAGAAGAAGCTTTATCGGCCGATAAATGCGAAACCTTAGATTATCTGGATATTGATTTAGTCCGGAAAAAAGATTCCATTATGCCACTTTCTAAAGCATTCAGATATGTGAATTTTCAACCTGAAAATGGTGTTTCGGCAGATTCTATCTCCATGTTATATGAATACGCACCGGTAACAGTGCGTGGAAGTTTTAAATCTTCGGATAACGAACTCAACAAAATCTACGATGTAGCCAAATATACTTTTCACTTAAATACCCGTGAGTTTTTTATCGATGGAATAAAACGCGATCGGTGGGTGTGGAGTGGCGATGCCTATCAAAGTTATTTAATGAACTATTATTCCTTTTTTGATGCGCCAACTGTAAAACGCACTTTACTGGCTCAGCGTGGCAAAGATCCGGTAACGGCACACATCAATACCATTATGGATTATTCTTTCTATTGGTTTTTAGGAATTTACGATTATTACAAATTTACAGGCGACCAAAAATTTGTGCAGGATATTTATCCAAGAATGCAATCATTAATGACTTACATCGATGGTAGAAAGAATAAAAACGGCTTATTAGAATGGATGCCGGGTGACTGGATTTTTATCGATTGGGCAGATAAACTGAGCAAAGATGGCGAAGTGAGTTTCGAACAGCTTTTATACGCACGAAGTTTGGAAACGATGGCTTTATGTGCCAAACTGGCCAATGATACCGAAGGTATTGCAAAATACGATAAGCAGGCAAAAGAACTGAAAAACAAGATTTTCGAGCTTTACTGGAACCAGAACAAAAGCGCTTTGGTGCATAGCCGCGTTGACGATAAACAAACAGAAAATGTAACCCGATATGCCAATATGTTCGGCATTTTCTTCGATTATTTTACGCCTGAACAAAAACTGGCTGTTAAAAAGAATGTATTGCTTAACGATCAGATCGCTAAAATCACCACGCCTTATATGCGTTTTTACGAGCTGGAAGCATTATGTGCCATGGGTGAGCAACCTTACGTGTTAAAAGAAATGAAAAATTATTGGGGTGGCATGTTAAAATTAGGTGCAACTTCTTTTTGGGAAGAATACAACCCTGATAAAAAGGGAGCAGAACATTTAGCGATGTACGGCAGACCCTTTGGAAAAAGCCTTTGCCATGCCTGGGGTGCCAGTCCGATTTATTTGCTTGGAAAATATTATTTAGGGGTACAACCTACCAGTCCGGGTTACGAAAACTACACGATCGAACCCAATTTAGGTGGTTTGGAGTGGATGGAAGGTAAAGTACCCACAGCAAATGGTGATATTTCAGTGTACTGTAATAAGAAAGAAATCAGGGTGAGTTCTGCAACAGGTACAGGAAAACTGAGAATCAAAAGTAAAAGCAAACCAGTTGTAAAAGATGCAGAAGTTAGAGAGTTGTCGAAAGGCTTATACGAAGTTACGATAGAAAAGGGAAAAGATTATAGTGTTAAGTATTCGGGGTAGTCTCATCATTTCCGCTAACGCTCGTTTCAAACGAGCGTTGCGCAGCTCATATTTTCAAAACGATACAATCATCGTAAAGCTATTTATGCAGTAGGTTCGCGTTAAGGATTGTAAGGGTTCAGTACCGATCTTTATCGGTACCGCAGCGAAGCGGAGCCCTGCAAAGCCTGACCCTTTCCCGTATTTCACGGGATTGGGGAATGCCCAAATCAGTTGGCAATTGCAGTTGGCAGTTATATTAACTATTAGAAAGTCAAAGCCCACTCTAGGGGGTTGGGGGTTAAACCCCAATCCTTTGCTCTATCTTTTTAACACACTTGTAAGCTTCGGCGAGGATGACATCATTTGCAATCGTCTGATCTACATTTAGCGCATTTAACATCGAAATGGTTAAACAGGCAATAATACCATTATTGCCTTCGATACCAATGGGCACTGAAATATCAGTTACACCAGAAACCGAATCACTATTTTTAAAATAAGAGCCCGTTTGCTGGATATCGGTTAAAGAACTTAAGAAATCTTCCTGTTGAGGTTTGGCATATTTCTTAAAAATGGCATTATTTTTTAAGGTAGTGTTACGCTCGGCCTCGGGCATATAAGCCAGTAAAACCTTACCTGATGCGGTTAATGGCAAAGGAAATAAGTTTCCTTCTTCGATAGAAAGCGCAATTGGTCCTGGACTTTTGGCATGGATAATCACCATTACCTGATTCATGTATAAAATACTCAAATGGCACGACTGGCGGATGCTATTGGCCAACTCTTCCAGTGGAAACTGCGCAGCCTTACGTAACTCATCAATAGGTGAGTGCCGGTGTGAAAGGTAAAAAAGCTTTAGCGACAGCCTGTATTTACCCGAAACCTCATCGCGTAAAATATAACCGCGACTTTCCAAACTCATCAACATCCTGTAAATTTCGTTTGGGGTTTTCTCAATACCTATGGCAATTTCAGTCTGAGACAATGGGATCGATTGCGCTGATAAATACTCCAATATATCTAGTCCTTTATCCAATGCAGGGGCCTGGTACTTCGATTCTTTTTCGTTCATACGGGTTTAAATTTGGCTGTAGCGTATTTTTTACAATTTCAAACATACAAAATGCTTTCTTATTTATACAAGAGAAGATTTTGTATAATTTAAATACGAATATATGTTTTCATATTTAAAAAAAACATTTATATTTGAATTAGAGATAGCAATTTAAAGTTAAGGAATTTAAAAGGCTTAATTCAAAAGAATTGAGAATTTATTTCTGAAGAAATTATATCGCTGATAACCATTTATAAACCTAAGCAAACACCGAAATGGTGTACAACAATTGATGAGTAAACTCGTAATCTTTTCTTGGCTTTATCTGTTAAGTATTCCGCTTTTTGCGCAGGATATTAAGGTTGCTCAATTGGATTGCGAATACCGGAATAATCCGATTGGAATTGATGTGTTATCACCAGGTTTAAGCTGGAAACTGCAGTCATCAAAACACAATGTGATGCAGGTAGCCTATCAGATTTTGGTTTCGGGCAGTCAAAGCAATTTAGATAAAAACATTGGCGAGGTTTGGGATAGTAAAAAGGTGATTTCAAGTCAATCCATTCAGGTAGCTTATAAGGGAATTAAGCTGTTATCAACCAAAACTTATTATTGGAAAGTCCGTGTGTGGGATAATTCAGGAAAGCCGTCTGCCTGGAGCACCTCAGCATTTTGGCAAATGGGATTACTTTATTCCGATGACTGGAAAGGGGCAAAATGGATTGCTTATGAAAAGCTGGCCGATTCGAATGTAAACAGCTTGCCAACGGATGATAAAAAAGACAAATACAATGAGAATAACGTCTTACCGATGTTCCGCAAGGGTTTTAAGGTAACGAAGACTGTTAAGAAAGCCACGGCTTTTATTTCTGGTTTAGGCCATTTTGAAATGAGTTTAAACGGATCGAAGGTTGGAGACGATTTTCTGGCGCCCGGCTGGACAAAATACGATAAAGAGGCTTTATACCTTACCTATGATTTAACCAGACAACTTAAAAAAGGTGAAAATGCCATTGGTGTGATGCTGGGTAACGGTTTCTATTATATTCCGCCGGTTAAAGAACGCTATAGAAAATTAAAAGTAGCTTATGGTTATCCGAAAATGATCTGCAGGTTACTGATCGAATACAACGATGGTACTTCAGCCAATATCATCAGTAACCAGGACTGGAAAACTGCACCATCACCAATTACTTTTTCGAGTATTTATGGTGGTGAAGATTATAATGCCAATCTCGAGCAAAAAGGCTGGAATTTAGCTGGTTTTGACGATACAAAATGGAAATCTGCCTTATGGGTTGATGGACCGAAACTAAATGCACAGAAAGAAGAACCCATCAAGGTTTTTGAAAATTTTACTGCGCAAAATGTTACTTCGGTAGCCAATAACGAGTGGGTTTACGATATGGGGCAAAATTCATCGGCGATTATCGAATTAAAAGTCCGCGGTAAAAAAGGCGATACCATTCGCATTAGCCCAGCTGAGTTATTAAAAACAGATGGTACGGTAACGCAAAAAAATATCGGAGGTCCATCTTATTTTACTTACATATTAAAAGGAGCGGGTTTAGAAATCTGGCGACCGAAATTCTTTTATACCGGATTTCGTTATTTGCAGGTTAAAGGTGGCGTTCCAGTGGGTAAAGAAAATGCATCGGGTAAAGCCGTAATCGAAGATTTAAAAGCCTTACACATTAGGAATGCAGCAGCGCAAGTGGGGAAATTCACTTCTTCAAATGAATTGTTTAATAAAACCTTCAATCTGATCGATTGGGCCATTAAAAGCAATATGGTAAGTGTTTTTACCGATTGTCCGCACCGCGAAAAATTGGGTTGGCTGGAAGAATTACACTTAATGGGAAGTTCTGTACGGTACAATTACAAGGCTGCGCCCTTGTTTAAAAAAGCTTTGCAGGATATGAAAAACTCACAATTGGCCAATGGTTTGATCCCTGAAATTTCACCAGAATATGTAAAATTCGAATGGGGCGGCGATATGTTCCGCGATTCGCCAGAATGGGGAAGTAGTGGGATTTTGATGCCTTGGTATTTATATCAATGGTATGGCGATAAGCAGGCAATGATTGATTATTACCCGATGATGCAGCGGTACATAAATTATCTTGGCACTAAGGCTAATGGTCACATCCTGTCGCAGGGTTTAGGCGATTGGTACGATTTAGGCCCGAAACCGCCAGGTGTTTCTCAATTAACCCCGATGGGCGTTACCGCAACGGCAATTTATTACTACGATTTAAATATCCTCGAAAAAATGGCCGCGCTTTTAGGTAAAAAAGCAGATGCAATGGCCTATGCAAAACTTGCTGCTGAAGTCAGAAGTGCTTTCAATAGTAAATTTTTCGATGCCAAAACAAAGCAATATGCAACGGGTTCACAAGCAGCGAATGCAATGGCCGTATATATGGGCCTGGTGGAAGAAAAAGATAAAAATGCGGTAATCGATAACCTGGTTAAAGATATCAGAGATCGTAAAAACAGTTTAACCGCTGGTGATATTGGCTATCGTTACGTTCTGCGTGTTTTAGAAGACGCCGGAAAATCGGATGTGATTTTTGATATGAACAGCCGTTCTGACGTACCTGGTTATGGGATGCAGCTAGCCAAAGGTGCAACAGCCTTAACCGAATCGTGGGCCGCCTTGCCAACGGTATCCAACAATCATTTTATGCTGGGGCACTTAATGGAATGGCTTTACAGCGGCATTGGTGGTATTCGACAGGAAGAAAATGCCGTTGCCTTTAAGCACATTAAAATCGAACCTGAAGTGATTGGCGATTTAACTTCTGCTGATGTAAGTTACGATGCTCCGTATGGCAAAATTTCTACAAAGTGGATCAAAACCGACAAAAGTTTTACTTTAGAAATCAATATTCCTGTAAATACAAAAGCGACAGTTTATTTCCCTGTTTTACCGAAATATGATATCTCGGAAGCATATAATTCATCGTTTGCAGATGCAGGAACAGAAAATGGAAAAACCAAATTGGCTATCGGGTCAGGTTATTATAAATTTAATTTAACGTACAAATGAAAAAGGTAATCCTCGCATTGTTTCTTTTTGTTAGTGCATTTAAATTGAATGCCCAAAGCACTAATCCTGTTTCAGCAGAAACCATGGAAAAGATTTACCAGGAAGTGAAAACTCCTTATAAATATGGCCTGGTAATGGTGCCAGCAGATAAAGACCATAAAATGGATTGCCCGACTATATTTAGAAAGGGTAAGTATTGGTACATGACTTATCTGATTTTTAGCGGTCGCGGTTACGAAACCTGGCTGGCGAAGAGTAAAGATTTATTGCATTGGGAGAATCAAGGTAAGCTGATGTCGTTTGGTGATGCAGGTCATTGGGACGATAACCAAAAAGCAGGTTATAATGCATTGCTGGATACCAGATGGGGTGGAAATTACGGTGTAAAGCCATTTGATGGTAAATACTGGATGTCGTATTTCGGTGGTAAAGAAAAAGGTTATGAAGTAGAGCCCTTGTCAATCGGCATGGCTTATACAAGCAAAGATCCATCAATAGTTCAGGAGTGGAGCCGCCTGGATAAACCCGTTTTAACATCAGGCGATGCAGATGTACGCTGGTGGGAAAACCGCAACAAACTTTTTAAAAGCACCGTAATTGAAGATAAACAAAAACTTACCGGACATGCATTTGTGATGTACTATAATGCTGTTGGCGATTCACTATTGAACAATAAAAAAACACGCTGGTATGAACGGATTGGTATGGCCGTTTCTGATGATATGGTTCACTGGCAACGGTTCAATAAAAACCCGGTCGTTCATCATCCTGTTGGCATTACCGGCGATGCTGTCATCCAAAAGGTTAACGGAACCTGGGTAATGTTTTACTTCGGCGCCTTCTGGCAAGATAGAAAGGGTTCATTTAATCGCTTTGTAGCTTCGAATGACCTGGTCAACTGGACTGACTGGACAGGCGAAAACCTGATTGAATCATCAGAAAAATATGATGAATTATATGCACATAAATCTTTCGTTTTGAAGTATAAAGGCACGGTGTATCATTTTTACTGCGCGGTAAATAAACAAGACCAACGCGGAATTGCGGTAGCCACTTCAAAAGATTTAGGTAAGAGCACATTAAATTTTGTAAGCGAAAAGAAGAATTAGAATGAAGATAACTCAATTTACATATCAGATTTTTGTGCTGACGATTTTAGCTGGTTTTGCAGGATTTCAATGCGCGGCTTTAAATTCCGTCATTTCGACTGTAGCGCAGTGGAATGGAGAAATCTATAAGAATCGTTTGAATATAGATTTCTCCACTACGGTCGAAATGACGACCGTTTCTACTTCACGCACCAGAATTAGCTTCAATAAAGATTGGAAATTCTTTTTAGGTGATGAACCAAATGCGAAATCTCCAGCCTATAATGATATTAAATGGAGAAAACTCACCTTACCACACGATTGGAGCATTGAAGGTAAATTTGATGAGAAAAATCCGGCCAAACCAGAGGGTGGAGGTTTACCTACCGGCATAGGCTGGTACAGGAAGGAATTTATAGCACCAGCTAATTTTAAGAATAGAATAATCAACATCGAATTTGATGGCGTATATAAAAACAGTGAGGTTTGGATCAATGGCCATTACCTGGGCAAAAGGCCTTATGGCTACAGCTCCTTTTCTTATGAGATCAGCAAATTTTTAAAGCCTGGAAAAAACAGTATTGCAGTTAAGGTTGATAATTCAGCACAGCCCGATTCACGTTGGTATTCTGGCTCGGGGATTTATAGAAATGTATGGTTAACCTCAGCGGCTGCCGTTTCGGTAAAACGTAATGGTGTTTTTGTGAAAACTACTATAATTAGCGGCGATAAAGGTCAGAGCGTTGAAAACCGGATTTTATCTCCTGGTGAAAGTATGGCATCAATTGCTGTTGATATCGAACTCGAAAATAAATTCAACACAAAAGGTACTTATAAAATCCTGACCACCATTTTCGATGATAAGGGAACAAAACTTCAGCAAAAGCAATGGCCGATGGCGGTTGATCAAAATGCATTGAAGTTAGTTACCAATGGTTTGAGTATTGCAAATCCAAAGTTGTGGTCGGTTGAGCAACCCGTGATGTACAAACTGCTTACAGAGATTATGCAGGCGGATGGAAAAATTATCGACAGTTATACTACGGCATTTGGGATTCGCGATTTTAATTTCGATGCACAAAAAGGCTTTTCTTTAAATGGGAAACCGATGAAAATTTTGGGCGTTTGCCTGCACCACGATTTGGGTGCTTTAGGCGCAGCAGTAAATGTACGTGCCATGGAACGCCAGCTGGAAATCATGAAAGCAATGGGGGTAAATGCCATCCGTACCGCTCATAACCCTCCGGCACCTGAGTTTTTAGATCTATGCGATAAAATGGGGTTCCTCGTAATGGATGAGGCTTTTGATATGTGGGTGAAAAAGAAAAATAAAAACGATTACCACCTGAATTTCCCAGAATGGCACAAAAGCGATTTAGAGGAAATGATTAAACGAGATCGTAACCACCCATCCATTATACTGTGGAGTATTGGAAATGAAATCCGTGAACAGTTCGATAGTACAGGTGTGGCGATTACAAAAGAATTGGTGGGGATTGTTAAAAATCTCGATAAAACACGACCCGTCATTTCGGCGTTGACAGAAACAAAAGCTGAAAAGAATTTTATCTATCAAGCCAATGCACTGGATATTTATGGCCTTAACTACAACCATAAATTATATAAAGATTTTCCTGAAAATTATCCAGGTGTTAAATTCCTGGCAACAGAAACTACTTCAGCTTTAGAAACCAGAGGTTTTTACGATACAGCCGATACCATCCGCCGTTGGCCAAAAGACGGAAAAACCAAGTTTACTGAAGGTAACAGCGAATGGTCAGCATCTGCTTACGATAATGTTTCAGCTTATTGGGGCTCCACACATGAAGAAACCTGGGCAGCCGCTAAAAAATACGATCATGTATCTGGCTTATTCGTTTGGACGGGTTTCGATTATCTGGGCGAACCTTTACCTTATCCATGGCCAGCCAGAAGCTCCTATTTTGGAATAGTTGATTTGGCAGGATTCCCGAAAGATTCATATTACATGTATCAAAGCGAGTGGACCAACAAACCCGTATTGCACATCCTGCCGCATTGGAACTGGAAGCAGGGTAAGTCGGTTGAAGTATGGGCTTATTACAACAATGCCGATGAAGTAGAACTTTATCTGAACGGAAAATCCTTAGGTAAAAGATCAAAACAAGGTGATGACTTACATGTGCTTTGGAAGGTGCCTTTTGAGCCCGGAACTTTAAAAGCAGTATCCCGTAAAAATGGGAAAGAAGTTTTAGTGCGAGAGATGAAAACCGCAGGAGATCCGGCGAAAATTGAATTAATCGCTGATAGAAAAAATATTAAAGCCGATGGCAAGGATTTATCTTTTATCACGGTCCGCATTTTAGATGCGGCAGGGAATGTAGTGCCAAACGCTAATAATCTGGTCGATTTTAAAGTAGATGGTGTTGGTTTTATTGCTGGTGTTGATAATGGATTTCAGGCAAGTATTGAGCCTTTCAAGGCCAATTACCGCAAAGCATTTCATGGTTTATGTTTAGCCATATTGCAATCGACTGAAAAAAGCGGTGAAATCAAACTAACCGCATCATCAGCTGGTTTGGCGTCTTCATCGATCATTATTAAAACGGGTAAATAAAAAAAATAATAAAGGTTTTGTCATTCTGAGGAACGAAGAATCTGCAAGAGATAAGAAACAGGCTCTGCTAAGACAGTAGCTGATGCGTGGGTTGAGGAAAACAGTTAGGGATTCTTCACTGCGTTCAGAATGACAAAAAATAAAGAGAAAATATAGTGGAGAAGACGATTAACTTAAAAGGAATAACCTGGAATCACAGTCGTGGGCTTTTGCCGATGGTGGCAACCGCACAGCGCTTTGCTGAATTGCATCCTAATGTTCACATTACCTGGGAGAAAAGAAGTTTGCAGCAATTTGCCGATTTTTCCATTCAGGAATTGGCAGAACGGTTCGACTTGTTGGTTATCGACCATCCATGGGCAGGTTTTGCCGCTAAAACAAAATCTATTGTGCCTTTGGATGTTTACCTTTCTGATGAATATTTAAAAGACCAGGAAGAAAATGCTGTTGGCCAATCCTACGAGAGTTATTTTTATGATGACCATTTATGGGCTTTGCCAATAGATGCCGCAACACCGGTAGCCGCTTCAAGGCCAGATTTACTTGCCGAAAGAGGATTGCACCTGCCTGAATCTTTTGACGATTTATTGGAACTTGCTGATAGAGGTTTAGTCGCTTTTGCGGGTATTCCGATTGATGTACTAATGAATTTTTACACACTTTGCTGCTCATTCGGCGAAGATCCTTGCCAAAACGATGAAGAAGTGGTTTCGGCAGAAACAGGGGTTAAAGTACTGAAAATGTATCGCGAGCTGGCGGCAAAAATGGATAAAGCCAACTTCAATAGAAACCCCATTCAGGTGTATGAAGCCATGACTTTAAGTGATGAAATAGCTTATTGCCCTTTCGCTTATGGTTATTCAAATTATTCGCGTAACGGTTACGCCCGTAAAACCCTGCATTTTCACGATATGATTAGTTTAGATGGGGAAACCAGGCTGAGAAGCACGCTGGGCGGAACCGGTTTAGCCATCTCTGCCAAATGTGAAGCGCTCGAGGTTGCTGCTAAATATGTAGAATTTGTAGGTTCTCCAGCTTGTCAATCTACATTGTTTTTTGAAAGCGGTGGCCAGCCCGGACATTTAGCAGCCTGGAGAAATGAAGAAGTAAACCGCCAGAGCCATAATTATTTCCTGAATACATTACCAGCTTTGCAAAGGGCATTTCTTCGTCCGCGATACCACGGGTCTATGTATTTTCAAGACCATGCAGGCGACGTTGTTCGCGATTATTTAATGAATGGCGGAGATGAAATTCAGGTGTTAACCGCCCTGAACGCATTATATCAGAAATCTAAAAGTTTAGTATTATCATGAACAGGCCGTTAGAAGGACTTTTGGTTTTAGAGTTTTGCCAATTTTTGGCGGGACCATCGGCTGGATTAAAACTGGCTGATTTGGGTGCCCGTGTGATTAAAATTGAGCGACCAAAAACAGGCGATGCTTGTAGACAACTATCTATTAAAAATCTCTTTGTAGATGAAGATAGTTTGCTTTTTCACACCATAAACCGCAATAAAGAAAGTTATGCTGCCGATTTAAAGAATCCTGAAGATTTAGAGAAATTAAAAAAACTAATCAGTAAGGCCGACGTCATGACGCACAATTTCCGTCCGGGTGTAATGGAAAAAATTGGTCTGGATTACCAAACGGTTCAAAATATTAATCCCAAAATTGTTTATGGTGTAGTAACCGGTTATGGCAATGAAGGACCATGGAAAAACAAACCGGGTCAGGACTTATTGGTTCAATCCGTCTCAGGTCTTACTTTTTTATCAGGAGTTGATGTAGATGGGCCTGTTCCATTTGGTCTTTCCGTTTCTGATATCATGTGTGGAAACCATCTGGTGCAAGGAATAATGGCCGCTTTGATCAAAAGAGCCAAAACCAACAAAAGTGTTTTAGTAGAAGTAAGCTTACTGGAATCAATTTTAGATGTGCAATTTGAGGTATTAACAACCTACCTGAACGATGGCGGGAAATTACCCGATAGAAGCGGAGCAAAGGGAAGTGCGCACGCCTACCTCAGTGCACCTTATGGCATGTACGAAACTGCCGATGGTTATATTGCCATGGCAATGGGCAATCTCCCAAATATCTGCGCAATCATTAATTGCGATATTACTGATCTGTATGTAGAAGCAGGGTCGGCCTTTGAAAACCGTGATCAGTTGATTGTGCGTTTAGCTGCCACTTTTAAAAAGGAAAATACTAAAACCTGGGTCGAATTGTTAGAAAATCACGGAATCTGGTGTGCTGAAGTATTAAATTATCAAAAGGCAACCGCTTTGAGTACTTACAAAAAACTGGATATCGCGCAGGAATTAAACTTAGATGGAGGCAAAACCATCAAGACAACCGTTAGCCCGATCCGTTTGGATAGGGAGAAGTTATTTGCTTCGAAAGCCGCGCCAAAATTGGGGGGAAATACTTCTGATATTAATAAAGAGTTTGAATTGAATTAGAGTGTACGTCACCCTGACCTGAGTTTACGAAAGCTATGCAGTAAATTTATTTCAGGGTATATCTAGCAGGAAAGATGCTGAAATAAATTCAGCATGACGAACATTCTTGTTGAAGTGACGATTTAAAGAAATAAAATTATGAGACCGCTTGAAGATTATTTAGTTATTGATTTCAGCCAGTTTCTTTCTGGTCCTTCGGCAGGCTTGCGCCTGGCCGACATGGGTGCCCGTGTAATCAAAATTGAGCGTTTGGGTGTTGGCGATATCTGCCGCACGCTTTACACTTCGAACCTGATTATGAATGGCGAATCGTCGGTTTTTCATGCCATCAATAGAAATAAAGAGAGCTTTGAAGTTGATTTAAAAAGTGAAGAAGACTGCGAAATGGTCCGCGAGCTGCTAAAAAAAGCAGACGTAATGATTCACAACTTCCGCCCAGGTGTAATGGAACGTTTGGGTTTCGACTATCAATCGGTTACCGCTATAAATCCTAACATTATTTATGGTGAAATTTCTGGTTACGGAACCGCTACCGAATGGAAAAATAAGCCAGGTCAGGATTTGCTTTTACAATCGGTTACCGGCTTAACATCATTAACCGGAAATGCTGATAGTGGTCCTGTTGCCATGGGTTTGTCCATTGTAGATATGCTGGCAGGCGCACATTTAGCCCAAGGACTATTAGCTTGTTTATACCGCAAAGCCATAAAAAATGAGGGTGGATTTGTACAAGTAAGCATGATGGAATCGGCCTACGATTTTCAGTTCGAAACCATTACTACCTTTATGAATGATGGCGGATGTTTACCCGAACGTTCAAAAAAGAATAATGCAAATGCATATTTAGGTGCGCCATATGGTATTTATCAAACAGAAAACGGATATTTAGCCCTGGCAATGGGTTCAATCCCACAGCTGGGCCATTTACTTGATTGTGATAAACTCGAAGATTATGTTGAAGTAACTGAAGCATTTGATAAGCGGGATGAGATTAAAGCGATTTTAGCTGAACACCTTTTATCTGCCACCACCGAAAACTGGCTTTCGATACTGGAACCGGCTGATATTTGGTGTGCTGATGTTTTAAACTGGAATGCACTGATGGCGCACGATGGTTTTAAGGTGTTGAACATGATACAGGAAGTGGAAATGGTGGATGGTTACAAATATGAAACCACCAGATGTCCGATCCGAATTGATGGCGAGTTGCTCACTTCATCAAAAGGTTCGCCTAAATTGGGACAGGATAATGAGCAAATTATCAAAGAATTTATAACACAGCATACCACTGCAAATGCATAACCAGATAGATACTTTCAGAATAGCCGTTCGTAAATTTGCGCCCTTCGAATCTGCCATGCAGAAATTCTGGGATCAATATTGTGCTTTTTCGGGTTGTAAGCTGAAATTGGAAATGGTGGTGATGGATCTGCACGAGCTTTACGATAGTACCATTACCAGAAAAGGTTTGGCCAATGGCGACTTTGATATCGCCCATATCAGTACCGATTGGGTTTTGGAGGGCTACACTGATCAGGATTTTGAAGTTTTAAATCCATACATCAATAAAAATAAACCAGATGATTTTCCGAGGGGCTGGAGCAAGTCGCTGCTCAGTTTACAGCGTTTTGGCTGGGAAATAGTGGGACTGCCTTTTCATGACGGACCTGAATGTTTTATTTACCGAAGGGATCTGTTTGAAAATGAAACTGAAAAAGCCAATTATTTAGCACAATACGGAAAAGCCCTGGAAGTACCCAAAACCTGGGAAGATTTTCATCAGATTGCCAGATTTTTCAATCGCCCGCAGAATAAGCTTTACGGAAGTATCTTCGCATGTTACCCCGACGGCCACAATACCGTTTTCGATTTTTGCCTGCAGCTATGGACCAGGGGCGGAAAATTGGTTGATAAACACGGCCATATCCAGATCAATACACAAGCGGCCATTGATGGGCTTAATTTCTATCGTGCCATGGTTAATGATAAAACCGCTGTTCATCCGAAATCGTCAGAATTTGAATCTGTTGGTGCCGGAATAGCCTTCTCACAAGGTGAAGCAGCAATGATGATCAACTGGTTTGGTTTTGCAGCCATGTGCGAAGTGGATGACAATTCAAAGGTGAAAGGCAAAATCGATGTAGAACGTTTACCATCTGCTCCTGACAAAGAATCTGCTTCATTAAACGTTTACTGGCTTTACACCATTGCAAGTGGCAGTAAAAACAAAGATATCGCCTACGATTTTCTTCGTTTTGCTTTAGCAAAAGAACAGGATAAACAACTCACTTTAGCGGGCGGAATTGGTTGCCGGATTTCGACCTGGAAAGATGAAGAAATTAATAAAATAATCCCATACTACCATAAACTGGAAGCTTTACATGAAGTAGCCAATATGCTGCCTCAGAAAACAAACTGGGCTGCAATAGCGGCAATAATCGATCAGATGGTTTTGCAGGCGATTAATACAGATCAATCTACTGAAGAATTGATCCAGCTTGCGCAGAATCAGATTAATGAAATTGACAAATGAGTATTGAGATCAAATATAAGCCAGACCTACCCGAAACAAAGCAACCTATCATCATTATTGGTGCAGGGGGCATTGTAGGCGATGCACATCTTCCTGCCTATAAAATTGCAGGTTTTGAAGTGCATGGCATTGTAAACAGAACTAAAGAAAGGGCACAGAAATTAGCAGATACCTTTGGTATTCTAAACGTGTATAATTCAGTTGCAGAGGCGGTAAAACTGGCTCCTGCAAATGCCGTTTACGATTTAACCATCATGCCTGAGCAGTACATCGAAACATTAAAGCAGTTGCCTGATGGAAGTGCGGTGTTAATCCAAAAACCAATGGGTGATGATTTTACTCAGGCAAAGGAAATTCTCGAATTATGCCGCGCGAAAAACTTAAAAGCAGCTATAAACTTTCAATTGCGTTTTGCTCCGTTTGTAAGCGCAGCAAAATACCTGATCGATAAAGGATTAATTGGCGAATTATACGATATGGAAGTTCGTGTAACCGTTAAAACACCCTGGGAAATTTTCCCCCATGTGATTATTCACCCGCGGTTAGAAATCCAGTACCATAGCATTCATTATGTAGATTTAATCCGTTCGTTTTTAGGTAATCCGGAAAGTATCCTGGCGAAGACATTAAAACATCCGGCAAAGAATTTATCCTCATCACGTTCTACCATTTTATTCGATTACGGCGATACCATGCATGCGGTAATCAACACCAACCACGACCATGATTTCGGTCCAAATCACCAGGAAAGTTATATTAAATGGGAGGGAACAAAGGGCGCCATTGTAGCTAAAATTGGCTTATTGATGGATTATCCGCATGGTGTCCCCGATGTGTTTGAATATTGCATTGTAGAGGACGGAAAACAAGCAGCATGGCAAACCGTAAAGCTGGAAGGCTCCTGGTTTCCAGAAGCTTTTATCGGTACAATGGCCAATTTGATGCGGTATAATGAAGGATCGGCAGCTATTTTACACACCAGTGTTGAAGATGTCATCCAAACCATGGCCGTTGTAGAAAGTGCTTATCAATCGAGTGATATTGGAGGAGTAAAGGTTAAGGAACAATTAAATAAATAGAACGTCATTGGGAGGTATGGACTGAGTGAGCCAACCTGTGCTGATTTTTATCGGTAAAGCAATCTGTTTTGCAAGAAAGATTGCTTCGTTTCGATGAAAAATCGAAAACTCGCAATGACGGAATTATAGATAAAAAACACAAAATCGTCCTCGTTTGTAACGAGGATGCAGGAGAAAAGCGATTGTATCGCTTATAAAAAGTTAAAAAATATGTATTTCAAATCAACATTTTTTGAAGATTATCAATTACAGGATAAACGCGTAACCTTAGGCCGCACCATAACGGAAACCGATTTCGTCGTTCATGCAGGTCATACCGGTGATTTCTTTCCGCACCATATGGATGCAGAATGGTGTGCCACACAACCGTTTAAACAAAGAATCGCTCACGGAACAATGATTTTTAGCATTGGGATCGGTTTAACCGCATCTGAAATTAATCCGGAAGCTATGAGTAAAGGATATGATAAACTGCGTTTTGTTAAACCTGTTTTCATTGGCGATACCATTCATTCTGAAATCACAATCTCTGAAAAGGGGGATAGTAAAAGACCAGCATATGGCACTGTAACCGAACACGTAGAAATCATTAACCAGCACGGAGAAGTGGTATTGGTATGCGACCATCTTTTGGTAGTGAAGAAGAAAATTCATTAGCGCATTGGTCAATAGTTCATTGGTCTGAGCACTAACAGCGAGAGTTTTAGTAGCTATAATTACAAAGACCAATCGATTAACAAATGACCAATGAATTACTGAACAACAAACTAGACCTATTCACAAAACTAATGAACCAATGACAAATGAACTAATGAACCAAGCTAATGACTAACGAACCACTAAACACACAGCCAGAAATGATAACTGAGGGCGATTCGTCATCAGGGAAAAAATATTTATTGCCATTTATACTCGTGATCAGTTTGTTTTTCCTTTGGGGAATGGCACATAACCTCGATTCGATCCTGATTCCACATTTAAAAAAAGCCTGTAATTTAAATAACAGACAATCGACTTTGATCGACACCTCTGTTTTCTTCGCTTATTTTTTAATGGCTATTCCTGCCGGAATGATTTTGAAAAAGTGGGGATATAAAGCAACCATGATTTCAGGTTTACTGGCCTTTGCTTTCGGTGCATTTTTATTTGTTCCAGCTGCCAATAATCTGTCGTATATCACATTTTTGATTGCACTTTTCATCATTGGTTGTGGTTTAACCATGCTCGAAACTTCCGCAAACCCTTATGCTGCTGTTTTGGGCGATCCTGCAAAAGCGACAAGCAGATTAAATCTCGCAGCATCTTTCAACGGATTGGCTGCAATGGTAGCACCAATGATTGGCGGATTATTTATTCTATCAGGTAAATCGCATACCAAAGAAGAATTGGCAGCCATGACAGACGCAGGTAGAAACAGTTATTTCTTAGAAGAAGCGGCATCAGTTAAAACGCCATACATTACCCTAGGGATTGTTTTATTGGTAATAGCTGCTATATTTTACTTTATCCACCTTCCGGAAATTAAAACAAAAAGTATAGATGGTGAAGCTAAAGGCAGTTTTTTTGGTGCATTACGCCATAAACACCTAAAATGGGCAGTTGTTGCTCAGTTTTTCTATGTTGGTGCGCAGGTTTGCGTGACTAGCTTTTTCATCAGAATGGCTCAACAAGGTGGTGGCTTTGACGAGAAAACAGCAGCCTCATATTTGGCTATTTATGGTTTACTGTTCACTGTTGGTCGTTTTGCTGGAACTGCGATCCTTCAATTTGTATCATCGCATAAACTGCTCGCCATTTATGCGGTAATCTCTATTTTATTGTGTTTGGTAGCCATATTAGGCAAAGGCTCTTATGTGGTTTATGCATTGGGTGCAATAGGATTTTTTATGTCGATTATGTTCCCAACCATTTTTGCATTAGGAATAGATGGTATTGGCGACGATACCAAGCCAGGTTCGTCATGGTTAATCATGTCGATTGTTGGTGGCGCAATTTTACCATTTGGAATGGGAAGTTTAATCGATATGTATGGTGATAATATCCAGATCGGCTACAGCATTCCATTGGTATGTTTTTTAGTTATTCTTTATTTCGGTTTAAGAGGTTATAAAATCGCGCACAAATAATGATAAATTTTAGATATATCCAGGTTTTATGCATTATACTGATCATTCTTAACTTTTCAGTAAATGTTTTTGCGCAACCAAATGAAAATGCTAAACCCTGGGTATTTTGGTATTGGATGCATGGCGGAGTATCTAAGGCGGGAATTACCGCTGATTTAGAAGCCATGAAAAGCTCGGGCATAGGTGGTGCCTATTTAATGCCTATTTATGGCACCAATAAACCTGATGTATATCCACAGCCAGTGGTTCAGCTTACCCCGCAATGGTGGCAAATGGTCGAATTTGCGATGAGCGAAGCTAAACGATTAAACCTGAAATTAGGCATGCACGTAAGTGATGGTTTCGCCTTGGCAGGAGGGCCATGGATTACACCAGAACTTTCTATGCAGAAACTTGTTTGGTCTAAGCTAAACATCAAGCATACAGCAGCTAAAATCAATTTAACTCAACCAAAGTATAACGAGAATTATTATAAAGATATTGCTGTTTTTGCTTACCCGTCTCCTACAAATGCAGGTATTTCAACTAGGACAGTTATTCCCAAAATAACAACAAGCAATGGCGTTGATGCCTCAGGTTTAATTAAACCCGAAAACACTAAAAACTTTGGTTCAAATGAACCATGTTACATTCAATATGAGTTTGAGCAACCGTTTACCTGTCGCAGTATAACCATTAAAATCAATGGCAATAATTATCAGGCACATCGTTTGGCCATCGAAGTGAGTAATGATGGTCAGGTTTTTCGTTCAATAGGCAGATTAACGCCCCCCCGCCATGGCTGGCAAGATACCGACGAAAGTGTAACGCATGCTATTGTGCCGGCAACAGCTAAATTTTTCAGGTTTATTTACGATAAAAGTGGCGCTGAACCTGGATCAGAAGATTTAGATGCCGCCAAATGGAAGCCATCATTAAAACTGGTGAATTTGGAGTTATCTTCAGAAGCACAGATTAATCAGTTTGAAGGTAAAAACGGTTCGGTATGGCGGGTAAGTGAAAGAAGTACCGAAGCTCAAATTGCAAAGAATTTATGCATTCCGTTAAATAAAATGATCAATTTAACAGGTAAATTGAATCCTGACGGAAGTTTAAACTGGAAAGCACCAAAAGGCAACTGGACCATTTTAAGGATTGGCCATACTTCAACCGGGCATACCAATGCCACAGGCGGTGGTGGAACCGGTTTAGAGTGTGATAAATTTAATCCGGAGGCCGTAAAACTACAATTCGAAAGCTGGTACGGCGAAGCACTAAAACATGGCGGACCTGAAATCGCTCAAAAGGTTTTAAGTGTTTTTCATGTAGATAGCTGGGAGTGCGGTAGCCAAAATTGGTCGCCTGTATTTAAAGCCGAGTTTTTAAAGCGCAGAGGTTACGATTTAACACCTTACCTGCCCATTATGACCGGATTACCGGTAGAAAGTGCAGCTGTATCTGAAAACTTCCTTTATGATATAAGAAAAACCATCTCCGAGTTAGTTGTTGATCAGTTTTATAAAACCTTGGCGCAATTAGCCAAAAAGAAAGGTTTAACATTTACGGCCGAAAGTGTGGCGCCGACCATGATGAGCGATGGTTTAATGCATTATAAAATGGTGGATGTGCCCATGGGCGAATTTTGGCTGAACAGTCCCACACACGACAAACCAAATGATATGCTCGACGCGATTTCAAGTGCGCATATTTATGGTAAAAACATTGTTCAGGCTGAGGCTTTTACCACTTTAAGAATGGATTGGAACGAAAGTCCGGCGAGTATGAAAACCTTACAAGACCGAAATTATGCACTCGGCATCAATAAAATGGTATACCATGTTTTCGTTCATAATCCATGGATGGATAAAAAGCCAGGCATGACCCTCAATGGCATTGGTTTGTACTTTCAGCGCGATCAAACCTGGTGGAAACCAGGGAAGGCCTGGGTAGATTATGCAGAACGTACACAAAACCTGCTGCAACAAGGCAAACCGGTAGTGGATATTGCTGTTTTCACGGGCGAAGAATTACCACGCCGTTCAGTATTGCCTGATCGACTGGTTGAAACCCTACCCGGCATCTTTGGATCCGATGTAGTAGAGGCAGAAAAGAAACGTCTCGCCAATGTCGGTGAACCGTTAAGACAAATTCCAGCTGGCGTAACACATTCAGCAAACATGGCCGATCCTGAAAATTGGGTAAATCCGCTGCGCGGTTATGCATACGATAGTTTTAATCCAGATGTGTTAAGCACGGCTACAGTAAAAGACGGTCAAGTGGTTTTCGAAAGTGGGGCATCCTACAAAGTTTTGGTCATCCCGGGTAAAATGAAAATGAACCCGAATGATCAGTATATGAGTTATGCAACTGTAAAAAAAATATTTGAATTAATTATAGCGGGCGCTAATGTGATTGTAGCAGACAAGCCTTTGTATCAAAATGGTTTACAACATGTTAGTCAATCTGCATTTAGCTCGGCAGTGGATGAAATTTGGAAGAATAATTTTCATGAGATAAATAATAATAATCATTCTGTTTTAATGAAAATAATGGATAAAGGAAATCTGTTTAAAGCTCCTTTTAATACCGATAATTTTAAACTTTTAGGAATTGAACCAGATTTTTATGTAACGGAAGCTAATTCGAACAGTGAGCCAATTACTTATGCAAAAAAAGTTGCTTATACTCACAGGAAAACTGATAAAAAGGATATCTATTTTATTTCAAATCAAGAGGCTAAAGAAAGAAATTTATGGTTTTCATTCCGTGTAACCAATAAAATACCACAAGTTTATGATGCTGTTGCCGATAAGTTAACTGACGTTAATAATTGGTCGAGCGAAAGGGGACGAACAGGCTTTACGTATAAAATCGCGCCTAATCAAAGTTTGTTTTTTCTCTTTGAAAAAGAAACCACAAAAACTAAACTTAATAATGGCAACAACTGGTCAACTTTCAAAACCATCCAGGATATTTCCAAATCATGGCAAGTCAAATTCGATACCGCATATGCCGGACCATCAAAGCCTGTCATTTTTAACGACTTATCCGACTGGACATTAAATACCGATAGCCTGGTTAAATATTATTCCGGAACAGCTGTGTACACCAAGAACTTCACTTTTAATGGAGATCTTAAAGGTAAAATCTGGATTGATTTAGGTGAGTTCTCCAGCATTGCAGAAGTAAAGGTAAATGGTATAAACTGCGGTACACTTTGGACTGCCCCACATCGTCTGGAAATTAGTAAAGCCTTAAAGAAAGGAGAAAACCAGATTACTATCGAAGTAACCAATACCTGGGCTAACCGTTTAATCGGCGATCAGCATATTCCTGAAAATAAAAGAATGACCAATACAAATGCACCTTTCCGGTTAGAAGGAAAGCCGTTAAATCCAGCCGGATTGTTAGGCCCGGTAGTGATTCAAGTGGAGGAATTATAGAAGATGGCAATACTAAAGAAAATAGAAGGAAACGAGCTGTATCTATACATGAATGGAAATCTTATATACAAACGCTGGCTTAATACCGGACAATCAAAAGTATTTGATATCATGGCTTATGATAAATATACATTGATCAGTATTCGAGATTTAGCATATGAAAATAGTGGCGGACTTTTGCCTGTAAAAGCCAAATTAAAACTCAAAACAGTAGAGGAAGGTGGACGGCAAACTGGATTTATTAGTGGATACAGACCAAATCATGTTTTTGAGTACAGTGACAACGGACAATTGTTGCAGACATACATTGGCGACATCATATTTGAAGGCAAACCGACAATTGAACCCGGAGAAGAAAGAGTAGTAACAGTTCGCTTTCTAATAAATCAACCAATTGAAAAATATCTAGACAAAGGCCGAATTTGGTGGATACATGAAGGACAAAGGCAAATTGGACAAGCAGAAATAATATGAAGACAAAATAACTGTCCTTCACTAAGCTCCCAAACCAATAAGATATGAACGCATTAAAAATTAATTTATCCCTTGCTTTGCTAACCATAGTGCTCTGCTTAAATGCACAGGAAAAAGCCTTGGTAAACAATTCAAATTCACCCTACGCCAAATTGCACAGCATCAATATGACTGATGTAACCTGGACGAAGGGTTTTTGGGCAGATCGTTTCAAAATAGCTACCGAAACCATGGTACCCAATATGTGGGCCATTTATAACGATCCTAAAATCAGTCATGCTTTCGAAAATTTCAGAATTGCAGCAGGATTGGATACCGGATCTCATTCAGGCCCTTCTTTCCATGATGGCGATTACTACAAAACTTTGGAGGCTGTAGCTGCGCTTTATGCTTCAACCAAAAACCCAAAACTGAACGAAATGATGGATCAGGCCATTGTAGTGATCGGTAAATCGCAGCGTGAAGATGGATACATCTACACCAAGGCCATGATTGAGCAACGAAAAACCGGTTCTAAAA
The DNA here is from genome assembly GCA_002151545.1 of Sphingobacteriaceae bacterium GW460-11-11-14-LB5. Taxonomy (NCBI): domain Bacteria; kingdom Pseudomonadati; phylum Bacteroidota; class Sphingobacteriia; order Sphingobacteriales; family Sphingobacteriaceae; species Sphingobacteriaceae bacterium GW460-11-11-14-LB5. The sequence continues at coordinate 2,153,238 of CP021237.1, forward strand.
ACCAGTTTCAGGATCGGTTAAGCTTTGAATCCTACAATATTGGCCATTTAATGACAGCTGGATGCATCCATTATCGCGCTACAGGTAAAACTACTTTACTTAACATCGCTAAAAAGGCAACCGATTATTTATACAACTTCTATAAATCGGCCTCACCTACATTAGCGAGAAATGCCATTTGTCCATCGCATTATATGGGCGTGATAGAAATGTACCGCACCACAAAAGACCCACGCTATCTGGAACTTGCTAAACATTTAATTGCCATTAAAGGTAAAATTGATGATGGAACAGACGATAATCAGGATCGGATTCCATTTTTACAGCAAACTAAAGCCATGGGACATGCTGTAAGGGCAAATTATCTTTACGCTGGTGTGGCCGACCTTTATACCGAAACGGGTAAAGACTCGCTATTAAATACCTTAAATTTGATGTGGGATGATGTAAATCAACACAAAATGTATATTACAGGTGGCTGTGGCTCACTATACGATGGTACTTCGCCAGATGGTACGTCTTACAATCCCGCAGATGTGCAGAAAATTCACCAGGCATTTGGCCGCGATTACCAGTTACCCAATTTCACTGCGCATAACGAAACCTGTGCCAATATTGGCAACGTACTTTGGAACTGGCGAATGCTGCAGATTACAGCAGATGCCAAATATGCTGATGTGATGGAACTGGCTTTACATAACAGCGTTTTATCAGGAATCAGTTTAGATGGAAAGAACTTTTTGTATACCAATCCATTAGCTCAATCGAATGATTTACCTTTTAAACAACGCTGGTCGAAAGATAGAGTACCCTATATAACCTTATCAAACTGCTGCCCGCCGAACGTGGTACGTACCATTGCTGAAGTAAGTGATTACGCTTATAGTGTTTCTGATAAAGGACTGTGGTTTAATTTATATGGAGGTAATAACTTAAGTACTAAATTAGCTGATGGAACAAAGATTTCATTATCGGAAGAAACCAATTATCCATGGGATGGAAGGATAAAAATCAACATCAAAGAAACGGAACCTAAGGCTTATTCAATTTTTTTGAGAATCCCGGCGTGGACACATGATGCAAAAATTACGATCAACGGAAGAGCTGTAAATATTAAGGCCACTTCGGGTACCTATGCAGATGTTAATCGTATCTGGAAAAAAGGAGATGTAATCGAGTTAAACCTGCCTATGGATGCCACACTGATCGAGGCCAATCCCCTGGTGGAAGAAAACAGAAACCAGATCGCCGTAAAACGTGGCCCGGTTGTTTATTGTTTAGAATCGACAGATCTACCTGGAAAAAGTATTTTCAATGCTTTTGTGCCTACCTCAACTAAGTTCGAGGCAAAGTCGATAAATATCGATGGGGCTGAAATGATGAGTCTGGTCGGTAGCGCAAAAATAGTGGAACCGAACAACTGGAAAAATGTGTTATACCGTCCGATTGACTATAAAAACGAAGAAATACAAATAAAGCTGGTACCGTATTTTGCCTGGGGAAACAGAGGACATTCAGAAATGTCGGTATGGTTGCCGGTGAGTAGATAATGTGTAGAGGACTGGTAGGCGTTTCGTCATGCTGAATTTATTTCAGCATCTTTCTAGCTTAAGACCCTGAAATAAATTACCTTCGGTGAGCTCGCTTAAAGCTAGGTTTACTTCGTAGCTTTCGTAAACTCAGGTGAGGGTGACTCCCGACTAAAAAATAAATGAAAACAATGAAACTAAAACTCATCATATTTTTAAACCTTGCATGTTGCTTCATCGCATCTGCAATGGTTAAGCCCGTGTCTATTTTTACAAATCACATGGTGCTACAGCAACAAAGCAATGTGGCGATCTGGGGCTGGGCTAAACCCGCAAGCAAAGTAAAGATCAGTACTTCCTGGAACAAACAAAACTATACCGTTACTTCCGATCAGCTTGGTAAATGGAAGGTAAGGGTGGCCACACCAACAGCAGGAGGGCCTTACGAAATTGAATTAAATGATGGTGAAAAATTAGTTTTAACCGATATCCTGATCGGCGAAGTGTGGTTTTGCGGCGGACAATCAAACATGGAGATGCCGATGAAAGGTTTTAAAAGCCAACCCATAATTGGTTCTAACGAGGTCATTTTAAAATCGTCGAATAAAAATATCAGGTTGTATACCGTTCCACGTTCTTCAATAACCGAAAGACAAGAAAATAGCAAGCCTTCTGATTGGAAATTGGCTGCACCAGAAACCGTTTCTAATTTCAGTGCCACGGCCTATTATTTTGGTTCGTTGTTAAGCGAAATGTTGAACGTACCAATTGGAATCATCAACGACAGTTACGGAGGATCAACTATCGAGGCCTGGATGTCGCCGGAAGATCTAAAAGCCTATACCGAAATTAAAATTCCATCAAAAGGCGACAGCATTAAAGAAGTTAGCCGCACACCAACCACCCTGTATAATGGTATGCTGTATCCAGTGATGGGTTATGGCATAAAAGGTGTTATCTGGTACCAGGGCGAATCTAATTACGAGCGTCCGGATCGTTACGAAGATCTGTTTCCTGCAATGGTTTCTTCCTGGCGTAAAAACTGGGACAATGGCGATTTCCCGTTCTATTATGCCCAGATTGCACCATATAATTATGCACAATTGCCTCCTAATCATATTGGTGGAAAATATAATTCAGCCTATTTAAGAGAAGCACAACGTAAATCATTGGCTAAAATTCCAAATTCTGGAATGGCAGTTTTATTGGATATTGGCGAAGAAAAATCTATTCACCCAGCAAACAAAAAACAAGGCGGACAGAGACTGGCTTACCTTGCTTTAGCTCAAACTTATGGCATTAAAGGTTTTGGTTTCTCAAGCCCCAATTACGAATCATTAACGGTAGAAAAGAATACTGCTGTGATCAAATTTCAAAATGTACCAAACGGCTTAACTTCTTTCGGTAAAGAACTATCTTTATTCGAAATTGCAGGAGCCGACAAGAAATTTTATCCGGCAAAAGCAGCCATAAAAGGAAGTAGCATAAACGTTTCAGCCCCTGAAGTTAAAGCGCCCGTAGCCGTTCGTTACGCCTTTAAAGATTTCGTAATTGGGGATTTGTTTGGAAACGATGGCCTGCCTGTTTCCTCATTCCGTACTGATAACTGGGATAATTAATCATGATTTTAGCCACTAAGACACAAAGCGCACGAGGTATTTTAGCCAGGAACTTAAATGTTCTTTCATGCCTGATATGGTTGAAAATTCCTTTAAATTTCTTATGTGGTCTCAGGTGCCTTAGGTGGTCAAAAAACACACACCTTTTCTTTGTCTTTTTGTGGTTAATCATTCCAAATGCTTTTTCGCAAGAAAAAGACAATGTGGTATGGACCTCACAAAGTAACAATTCATCAGCATCTATGCCCGTAGGTGGTGGCGATATTGGCTTAAACCTTTGGGTAGAAAAAGGTGATGTTTATCTCTACTTATCGCGTAGCGGAACATTTGATGAAAATAATACCTTACTCAAACTTGGTCGTGTTAAACTGAGGTTAAGTCCGAATCCTTTCGAAGGAAAAACCTTCAAACAGGAACTGATTTTAAGAGATGGTTATGCCCTGATTTCCGGCACAAATGGTCAATTAAACACTCAAATTAAGGTTTGGGTAGATGTTTTTAATCCGGTCATCCACCTTGATGTAAAATCCAATCAGAAAGTTACAACCGAAGCCAGTTACGAAAGCTGGCGTTTTGAAGACCGCATCACGAAAGGCAAAGAAAATAACCAGAATTCGTATAAATGGGCACCTCAGGGTATTGTTAAAACATGGAAAGATGAAATAGCCTTTAAAAATAATGTTATTCAATTCTACCATCAGAACAAACCTGAAACCGTATTCGATGTTACCGTAAAACAGCAGGGACTTGAAGACAGAAAAGCTGATCTCTTTAATCCTTTAAAAAATCTCATTTCCGGAGGTGGCATGCAAGGCAGTAATATGGTGCCGGCCGGAAACTATTCAGGGATATACCTCAGTACGCCATTTAAAGCCTGGACTTTGAAAAGTAAAACGCCTGCTGTTTCAAACCATATCACCGTTACTTTAAATACTTCAAAAACAGCATCAGTTAGCGAATGGGAGAAGGATTTAAATAGGATAAAGGTTAAAAACGATCAAAAAGCCAGTATAAAATGGTGGAATGCCTATTGGGCAAAAAGTTTCATTTACATTCAGGCTAAAGACGAAACGGCAAATCAATCGGCTAAAAACTATCAGTTGTTCCGGTATATGCTGGGCTGCAATGCCTTTGGTCAATATCCAACAAAATTTAACGGCGGACTTTTTACTTTCGACCCTCAGTTAACGGATACGGCCTTAAAATACACACCAGATTTCAGAAACTGGGGTGGTGGAACACATACCGCTCAAAACCAGCGCCTGGTGTATTGGCCAATGTTGAAAAGCGGAGATTTTGATATGATGAAAGCTCAGTTCGATTTCTATCTGAATTTATTGAAGAATGCAGAAATCAGGACTGAAGCATCCTGGGGGCATAAGGGCGCTAGTTTTACCGAACAATTAGAAAATTTCGGACTACCAAATCCTGCTGAGTATGGCTGGAAACGCCCTGCTGATTTTAATAAAGGTATGGAGTATAATGCCTGGTTAGAATACGAATGGGACACTGTGCTGGAGTTCTGTATGATGATTTTGGAAACTGAAAGGTATGGTGGCAAAAACATCGATAAGTACCTTCCTTTAATCGAAAGTTCACTTACCTTTTTTAAAGAACATTATACTTATTTAGCCAAACAAAGAGGCGCAAAAGCTTTGGATGCCGAAGGACATTTGATTTTATATCCAGGTTCCGGGGCCGAAACCTATAAAATGGCTTACAATTCTACCTCTACAATTGCGTCTTTAAAAACAGTTCTGGAAAGATTAATGGCGCTGCCTTCTTTGTCTGAAAGCAAAAAAACCGAATGGGCAGCGATGCTAAAAACCATTCCACCAATAAGTTTCAGGGCTTTCGAAGGACATGCCACCATTTCTCCTGCTAAACTTTGGGAGCGTATTAACAATCAGGAGAGTCCACAGTTGTATCCTGTATATCCATGGGGAATTTATGGAATGGGTAAACCTGGTTTAGATACCGCAATTAATACTTTTAAATACGATACCGATGTGCTGAAATTCAGAAACCATATCGGATGGAAACAGGATAACATCTTCGCTGCAAGGTTGGGCTTAACTGAAGATGCAGCCAAGCTAACTATAGCTAAGTTAAAAGATTCTGGCAGGAGGTTTCCTGCATTTTGGGGGCCAGGTTTCGACTGGACACCGGACCACAACTGGGGTGGATCGGGTATGATCGGCTTACAAGAAATGCTGATGCAGGTTGACGAAAAAAAAATATATTTGTTTCCGGCATGGCCAAAAGATTGGGATGTGCATTTCAAACTTTATGCGCCTTACCAAACCACGGTAGAAGGAACTTTAAAAGATGGAAAATTAATAGAATTGAAGGTATTACCTGAATCGAGAAAGACTGATATAAAAATAATGATTAATTAAGCGGTATCGTCATCCTGAACTTGTTTCAGTATCTAACAGGAAAGATGCTGATCCCAGAACTTCGGACCAGCATGATGGACGCTTTAATATAAAAAAGAGATGGATTTACAATTAAAAGAAAAAGTTATTGTCATCACGGGTGCTGCAAAAGGCATTGGCCGTAGTATTGCAGAAGTATTTGCCAAAGAAAATGCAATTGCGGTAATTGTTGGCAGAAAAGCAGAAGACAATCAGATCGTGGTTGATGCAATTGCTACAAATGGCGGAAAAGCAGCACAATTTGTGGCTGAACTATCTAACCCGGAAGATTGCGAAACCGTGGTGAAAAATATAGTAGCACAGTTCGGCAGGATTGATGGTTTAGTAAATAACGCAGGCGTTAATGATGGTGTGGGTTTAGAAAGTGGCAACTATAAAGACTTTATGGCCTCGCTGCATAAAAATGTGGTACATTATTATTTGATGGCGCACCATGTTTTGCCAGAATTAATTAAGAGCAAAGGTGCTATTGTCAACATCACCTCTAAAACCGCAGAAACGGGACAAGGAAATACTTCAGCTTACGCAGCTGCTAATGGTGGGAGAAATGCCTTAACCCGTGAGTGGGCAGTTGAATTACTGAAATATGGCATCCGTGTAAATGCAGTAGTGGTTGCCGAATGCTGGACACCCGCCTACGAAACCTGGATCGAGACTTTAGACAATGCGGAAGAAAAGTTAAAAGAGATTACGGCTAAAATTCCATTGGAGAACAGAATGACAACTGCTGAAGAAATTGCGAATATGACGGCTTTTTTAATGTCAAGTAAATCAAGCCATACCACCGGACAAATTATTCACGTTGATGGCGGTTATGTTCATTTAGATAGAGCTTTAGCCAACGCCTAGTTCTGTCCGCAGTTTTTAGTTAACAGTTTACAAATTACAGTTAACCGATTGACCAATTTATACGATTAACCTTCAATTTAAATGAAAACCCTTACCTGTACAACACCTGGAACTTTCGAATATTCAGAAACAACAAAACCTGAACTTAAAAAAGACCATGCAATTATAAAAATTAAAAGAATCGGTATTTGTGGAACCGATTTACATGCCTTTGAAGGTACCCAACCTTTCTTTAATTACCCACGGGTTTTAGGTCACGAGTTGTCTGGCGAGTTGGTTGAGGCCGATGGAGCTGATGGTTTCAAAATAGGAGAGGCGGTTACTTTTATTCCATATTTTAATTGTGGTGAATGTATTGCCTGTAGAATGAACAAACCTAACTGTTGTGTTAAAATGCAGGTTTGCGGTGTACATGTTGATGGAGGAATGCGCGAATATTTACAGGTTCCTTCCAGAACACTTTTACATGGCGAAGGCTTGAGTTATGATGAACTGGCATTAGTGGAACCTTTAGCCATCGGTGCACATGGTGTCCGCCGGGCAGATGTTCAGCCCGGAGAGTTTGTACTTGTTATTGGTGCCGGACCAATTGGTTTAGGTACAATGGAATTTGCAAGGATAGCAGGCGCAAATGTGATTGCTTTGGATATTAATGAAGACCGCCTGGCTTTCTGTAAAGATAAATTAAAGGTGGCCCATGTGGTTAATGCCCTTTCTCCTGATGTGGTGCAGCAACTTAGCGACATTACCAATGGCGATATGCCAACGGTTGTAATTGATGCTACAGGTAACCAAAAGGCAATTAATAACGCCATAAACTATATGGCACATGGAGCCAGGTTCGTTTTAATCGGACTTCAAAAAGGGGATTTAATTTTTAACCATCCTGAGTTTCATAAAAGAGAATCCACCTTAATGAGCAGCAGAAATGCCACCATTGAAGATTTTGAACATGTAATTAAATCGATGAAGGCAGGTTTGGTTAATCCAACAAATTACATCACGCATCAGGTTCAATTCGAAGCGGTAAAAGATGAGTTCGAAAGCTGGTTAGATCCTAAAAACGGGGTGATTAAGGCTATGGTTAGTTTGGGGAATTAAACTTTAGCCATAATTTAACGCTGGTCGTCATGCTGAATTTATTTCAGCATCTATTATACATAATATTCCTGCCAGAAGATCCTGAAACAAGTTCAGGATGATGGTTCGTCATTTCGAGCGAAGTGCAACGCAGCCGAGAAATCTATTTTCAATTTACTATTACTTAATAGATCTCTCTCCCGATTTAAAATCGGGACTTTGCTTCAGTCGAGATGACGATTTTTTTATTGGAACCTTTCAATTGTACTTGTTTCATTAATACAATCACAGGAATACGATCGCATAAAAAAGCTGGTAATCTTATGATTACCGGCTTTTGCATTAAGGTTTTATTGAAATTACTTATAAAAAACCTCATTCCAATGCAATTCATTTCTGAACTGATTGATTTTGGTATCAGCACCAATATTTACATATTCTAAACCGGCAATATTGGCAAAATCCAATAAATGTTCAGTCGTTAAATTCTGACTATAAGCAGTATGGTGTGCACCACCGGCATAAATCCAGGCTGCACAACCTGTTTTCATATCAGGTAAAGGTTTCCACAATACACGGGCTACCGGTAAGTTTGGTAAATCATGTTCAGCTTCAACAGCTTTCACTTCGTTCACCAGCAGACGAAAACGGTTACCCATATCAATTAAAGCTGCATTTAAAGCATCACCACCAGCAACATTAAAAACCAGTCGGGCAGGATCAGCTTTACCACCAATACCCAATGGGTGAACCTCTAAGCTTGCTTTACCGCTAGCCAAAGAAGCATCAACCTCGAGCATGTGCGAGCCTAAAACCATCGAATTTGCGGGATCGAAGTGATAAGTATAATCTTCCATAAATGCATTTCCACCGGCCAAACCTGCACCCATTACTTTACAGGCACGTACTAAAGCTGCCGTTTTCCAATCGCCTTCACCTGCAAAGCCATAGCCATCGGCCATTAAACGCTGCGCAGCAATTCCTGGTAGCTGGATCATGCCGTGCAAATCTTCGAAAGTATCAGAGAAACCTTTAAAGCCACCATCTACTAAGAATTTTCTTAATCCTAATTCAATTTTGGCTGCCTCATAAACAGATGAGTGCCTTGCGCCGCCAGCTTTTAAATCATCAGCCATTTCATAGGTGGCTTCGTATTCTTCTAATAAAGACTGAATGGCATCTTCACCTATTCCATTAATTACTGCTACCAAATCGCCTATACCATAAGTATTTACAGCAAAACCGAATTTCATTTCAGCTTCAACTTTATCGCCATCGGTAACGGCAACATAACGCATGTTATCGCCAAAACGGGCAAATTTAGCGCCTTGCCAATCGTGCCATCCGGCAGCAGCCCTGCACCAGGTATCAATCTGTTTGGCCACTTCTTCATCCTGCCAATGCCCAACAACTACCTTACGGTCTTTGCGCATGCGCGAAACCATAAAACCAAACTCACGGTCTCCATGTGCACTTTGGTTCAGGTTCATGAAATCCATATCGATGGTATTCCACGGAATATCGCGGTTAAACTGTGTGTGTAAATGTAGTAATGGTTTTTGCAAAACATTTAAACCCCTGATCCACATTTTAGCAGGAGAGAAGGTATGCATCCAGGTGATTACCCCAATACAATTCTCGTCAATATTGGCTTGTTGTAAGGTTTCGAAAATCTCTTCAGTCGTTTTTACAATCGGTTTGTATACCACCGAAACAGAAATACTGCCGTTTTGGTTTAACGAATCGGCTACCTCCTGGGCATGTGCTGCCACTTGTTTTAAGGTTTCTTCACCGTACAAATGTTGTGTACCCGTGATAAACCAAACTTGTAATTTTTTTAAATCAATCATTACTATTTATGTTATTTTTAATTTATTCAATGCCACGGTCTGTGTCCTCACAGGCCGATTTTTTTTCTTTTTTTGAAAAGCAAGGTTCCGTATTTCATCGGTTACTGCAGTCCTGCTTTCCGTTTTATTCACCCACCTTCGGTTGGGCTCATGCTCACTCCAATCAGGTTTAGATTACTTAGGTAAAACTTACAATTTTAAACCCGACAGCAGCGACAGCTCCCGATTCTTCATCGGGACTATAGCGAATGGCGGGGCTTTCGTTTCCTAAGCACCACTGTACCTGCTTTCCAAAACCCTTAATTCAATTTATGCAATTAAACTCAAAACTTATTTTTGTCCATAATAAGCACCATCACCATGTTTACGTTCATAATGTTTCTCTATTAACGAATCCTTCAGCTTTGGTGCCTGCGGATTGATCTGTTCTGTTAACAAAGCCATTTGTGCCACAGTTTCTAAAACAGCACTGTTATAAACTGCTTTCTCGGCTGTTTTTCCCCAGGTAAAAGGAGCATGGTTACCCACCAAAATCATTTCAACTTCTTGATAACTTAAACCCAAACTTTCAAAATGGTTCATGATCTGAAAGCCCGTTTCGTACTCATAATTGCCTTTAATCATTTCATCAGCCATTGGTGGTGCGCAAGGAATATCAACAGTTAAATGGTCGGCATGGGTGGTCCCGAAAATTGGAATTGCCCTTTGTGCCTGCGCCCAGGCCGTTCCATAAGTAGAATGGGTATGCACAATCCCGCCAATTTCTGCCCAGTGTTGATATAAAACGGCATGGGTCTTGGTATCTGATGAGGGGCGTAAAGTCCCTTCAACCGTGTTGCCGTTAAAATCTACAATAACCATTTTTTCGGGTGATAAATCCTCGTAAGGCACACCGCTTGGTTTAATGGCAAAAACACCTTTCGACCGGTCTGCAGCACTTACATTACCGAAAGTAAAAAGCACCAGTCCCAATTTAGGTAACTGCATATTGGCCTGGTAAGCCTGCTCTTTTATATCCTGATAGTTGCTCATGATAAATAAGGTTTTACATCTTTTTTATTGTATTTCTCCAGGTATCTGCCCAGACCTAAATATTGCTGGTAATGCTGGCGGTAAAGCTTTTGCTTTTTAATATTGGGCTTATATTCTTTCTCAAAACCTGTTCCCATGGCCGCCATAGCGGTTTCGATATCTGGATAAATGCCTGCCGCTACCGCTGCAAACATCGCGGCGCCTAATGCACAGGTATGCTCAAAACGGTGAATCCTGATGGGCATTTCCAGTACATCGGCCATCATTTGCATAATATAAGCCGATTTTTTGGCGACACCACCAATGCCGATAATTCCTTTTACCGGAACGCCCTGTTCTTTAAACCGATCTACAATAGCCTTTGCACCGAAACAGGTTGCTGCAGCTAGAGCACGGAAAAACCGAGGTGCATCAGTCCCTAAACCTAAACCTGTTATGGCCCCTTTAAGTTCCTGATTGGCATCTGGTGTTCTACGGCCGTTTAACCAGTCAATAGCCAGTTCTGCATAATCCTCGTTTGGTAAAGCATCAGCCTGTTTGCTTAAATTAGCAATAATTTTGCCCTCTAATTCAGCCTTTAATGCAGTAGCAGTAGCTTCATCAATTACTTCAGATTCTGTAAGTAAATGATTTAACGGCCAGCTGATTAAGTTTTTAAACCAGGCATAAACATCGCCAAAAGCAGATTGACCAGCCTCTAAACCTGCCATCCCCGGAATTACTGAACCATTAACCTGTCCGCAGATACCGTTAATCAATTTACCATGTAAATCCTGATTGGGTGCAACCAGGATATCGCAGGTACTTGTACCCATTACTTTACTCAGGTAGTAAGGTTCAATCTGTCCGCCTACTGCGCCCATATGGGCATCAAACGCGCCAACGCCTACCACCACATCAGTATTTAAGCCTAATTTGTTTGCCCATTCCTCGCTCAATGTTCCCGCAGAAACATCAGAGGTATAGGTGTCGGTAAATAATTTAGCTCTGAAGCCGGCTAAAAGCGGATCAAGGCTGCTAAAGAAATCTTCTGGAGGTAAACCGTTAAATTCTTCTGCCCAAAGTGCTTTATGCCCTGCAGCACAACGGCTACGTTTCATTGTGCTAATGTCGTTTCCACCGCAAAGTAAAAACGGAATCCAGTCGCAATGCTCTACCCATGATGCTGCACCTTTTTTAATAGTCAAATCGACCCTTAAAATATGCAATAATTTAGACCAGAACCATTCTGACGAATAAATGCCGCCGACGTATTTCAGGTAGTTGGTATCGAATTTTGTGGCATGTTCATTAATTTCGGCAGCTTCTTTTACTGAGGTATGGTCTTTCCAAAGCACAAACATGGCATTTGGATTCTCTTCAAAATCTTTAGTTAAGGCAAGGGGAGTACCTGTTGCATCAACCGCAACCGGGCTCGAACCCGTTGTATCAACGGAGATACCTTTTACCAAATGTGCAATTTCAGCACCACCTGCTTTAGCCAGGCAATCTTTTATGGTGTGGGTTAAACCTTCAATATAATCTAGGGGATGCTGGCGGAACTGATTAACAGCGGGTTTACAGTATAAACCTTTCTGCCATCTTGGATAAAGAAAAACCGATGAGGCTATTTCTTTTCCGTTTGCGGTATCGACTAGAACAGACCGGACAGAATCTGTCCCGTAATCCACTCCAATTACATAGTTTGCTGTGCTCATAACAATAAATAAATGTCTAATTAACGTTTATTTTTTTGAAATAAGAAATTTTATTGATTTTTTAATCAAAAACCTCAATTTTAGATGGATACGACCACTATTTTGTTTATGGGTTTTGCACCTGGCTGGTAGATTAAGCTATTCTTTTTTCGCTGCAGGGTATAAAAATTTAAAGGAATTGGAAACCGCCTGATGCATGATGGTGGCATGATTCTCTTGGGGTAAAAAATCAAAATATACTTTTACATTTTTGTTTTTAAACCCTTTTATCTTTTCAGCCAATACATTTGCATCCACTTCCATTACCCTGGGTATTTCGGTTGGGGTAAGACCTTCTTTACCAACAGCAATGTAAACCGAAGTTTGCTGCTTAAAAGTACTTTCTTTGATTTTCGAATCTTGATTTAACAAGGAACCATTATTCCACCATAGGCTGGGGCTAATAATAATGTATTGATTAAAAAGTGCAGGTTTTTTGATTAGGATTTCAGTCGCCAGCAATCCACCTAAAGATTGACCGATGATGGTTTTATTTGTATTCGTTTTATATTTTGCCTGAATATAAGGCTGAAGCTCATTTTCTATAAAGGAAATAAATTTATCCGAATGACCTGTTGTAGGGTAGCTTTTCTTGTCGCGCTCAATTGATGTTGGAAAAGTAAAATCCCTTTTACGATCGACGGTTGCAATGCCCACTACAATTGATTTAGGAACCTGATTTACCCACTCGAAACTATTAAACTGCACAAGCCCTACAATATGGATAAAATCTTCATCAGCAGAACCATCGAGCAAATAAATTACCGGGTATTTTGTGGTATCATTTTGTTTATACCCTTCGGGTAGGTATATATTTAAAATCCTCTTTTCTGAGAGCGCTTTCGATTGTATTTCATCAATTACACCTAAAACAAAAGCTTTACTTTGAGCAGTATCATTTAATTTATTTTTTTGTCCAAAAACTAAAGCTGTAGAAAAAGTTAAAAGAAGAAGTAAAAATGTTTTATTCATATTTTTCCTGTAGGATATCGGCTGTGATAAAATGTACTCAATCGGTACACTTTTTTTGGAAAAATACAATTTTCAACTGGCCTGATAAAATTGATACTGATTTATGTAACCGGTAAATCGTTAACAAGAAAGATAAATGTCTGAAACACCCCACTATAATGTCCATTTAGACCTGCCTTAAAAGATGTGGTTTACACTAAATTTGCTTTTAACTTGTCACGATATCAGTGTGGTAATTAAATTAAACCCATTTGAATTATCTATTGAAATCTAAAAATATAAATATGAAACTTAAAAAATTAGTAATCATCATGTGTCTAATGATGGGTACGCAGCTGGTAAAGGCACAGGTAATAGCAACCGATCTGGTTAAGGAGTGGGAAAGATCAAAAATTTACACCAAAGAATATCTGGATGTAATGCCTGAAAGTGCTTATTCTTTAAAACCTACTCCTGAAATGCGGTCTTTTGCTGAACAGCTGTTACACCTTGCAGATGCCAACTATGGTCTGGGCGCTGATGCAGTAGGTCAGAAAGATCCTTTTGCGCTGGGCGAAATGGAAAAAACTGTAGATAAATCCAAATCTAATGTCACTAAGTTAGTGCTGGCCAGCTATGATTATGTAATTGATAATATAAAAAAGATGACAGATGCACAGCTGAATGAAAGCTTCAAAATGTTGGGTAAATTCGAAATGAACCGAAGAACCGCTTTGGCTAAGGTGTTTGAGCACCAGACTCATCACAGAGGGCAAACGACAGTTTACATTCGTCTGGCAGGCATCAAACCACCACAAGAAAAATTATTTTAAAATGGAAACTATAAATTTCACGTCTACGATACTGGTAGACCAAACACTGAGAGAGGTTTTTGAAGCTGTAGTAGCCCCTCAAAAGTGGTGGTCAGGAGAATTCGAAGGAAATACAAAAGATCTAGGTGACGAGTTTACTTACCGTTACAAGGATATTCATTATTCTAAGCAGCATGTTGTCGAGCTAATTCCAGATCAAAAAGTGGTTTGGCTGGTCACCGAAAGCCAACTTAATTTTCTTGAAGATAAATCGGAATGGACCGGCACAAAAATAATTTTTGAGATTTCCCCCGAAGGGAATAAAACCAGATTATTGTTCACACACCAGGGAATACATCCTGAAATTGAATGTTACAGTGCCTGCTCAACTGCGTGGAGCCAGTTAATTAATCAGAGCCTGTATAGCCTGATCACTGCTGGTGAAGCGCAAAAACCTTTATTATAATTTGCTTTAGCGCGAAACAACAACATTAAGGTCATGTTCCGCGCTAAAGCTGTCTCCATTTGTAAGCACGAATTAATCAGCTGTCTTTCAGGTGCTGTCTGTGGTTTTTGCCCCATCTGATCATTTCCAGGATGATGTCCCCAAATGATCTGCAATATTCCGTTGATGTATATTCCACACTTACCGGTGTGTCAGCTGTAACCGTTCTTTTGATCAGTTGGTTTGCTGTCATTTCTTTTAATTCTTTGGAAAGCATACGTGTTGTAATTCCAGGAATGCTCCTTTCAATTTCACGGAATCTTTTATTGCCATTACAAATGGAATTGATAATGGGGAGCTTCCATTTACCTCCAAGAACATAAAGTGTATCCTGCAAAGCCTGTATTTCTTCCTGTTGATTGCGTGGATTGGACAGTACCTCTGTCGCAATCTGGTTTCTTTTTTCTGTTTCCATTATTGGTATACTCTGTTATACTGAATACAAAAGTATACCAATATAAGCATATTTTTGTCGTCATAAAATTTATTTTTTGATCATGAGTAACTTAACAGGAAAAAAAGCGCTGGTAACCGGCGGAAATAGCGGCATTGGCTACGCCACTGCAAAAGAATTAAAAGCACAGGGTGCAGAAGTAATCATTACCGGAAGAAGAAAAGACGCAGTTGATAAGGCTGCTGCAGAACTTGGTGTGATAGGTTTGGTGGCAGACCAGAGCCAGATCACCGCAATTGAGGGATTAGCCAGCGATGTTGAAAGCATCTTTAATAAAATTGATATCCTTTTTATCAATGCAGGTGTAGTGGAACAGAGCAGCATTGCAGAGGCGACTGAAAAAAGTTTTGACACTATTTTTGGTATTAATTTTAAAGGTGCCTACTTTACTTTGAGCAAATTTATTCCATTGATGAATGATGGTAGTTCAGTGGTATTTCTTTCTTCAAATACCGCACACATGGACGGGGCAAAAAGCTCAATTTATACTTCAAGCAAATCAGCACTGAACTCGGTTATGCGTATTGCAGCTGTAGAGTTAGCGCCTCGCCAAATCCGGGTAAATAGTGTAAGCCCAGGACCCATAGCTACAGAAATTATGAATAAAATGGGACTGAACGAAGAACAGTTAAATGGCATTAACCAATGGCTCATCAGCCGCAGTCCGCTAGGCAAAATTGGGAAATCTGAGGATGTGGCAAAAATGGTTGCTTTCTTCTGTGGTGATGCTGCAACCTATATAACTGGTGCAGAAATTGTGATGGACGGGGGCATGAGTCTTAAGGCTTAGCACTAATGGCTAAGGTACAAGTAATCGCTGGTAAAGTGTTACAAAGAAGCTAAATGAATTAAGGCTAGTACAAACAAAAGAGATGACATCAAACAACGTATAGACCATCAGATGGTTAAGCACTAAGTAATATTTTCCAGGGAAGTTAAGGTCATTTATAAGTATTTTTGTTTATCAAACACAATACGATGAACGATACCCAGCAGAAACTTAGACACCAGCAGGTGCAATACCTTGAATTTCTTTCGCGCGACCTTGAAAAGGTAAAGGCATTTTATACCGGGGCTTTCGGGTGGACCTTTACTGATTACGGGCCGGAATATACTGCTTTTGAGGGCGATTTTGTTGACGGTGGTTTTACATTAGGAGCGCCTGAGAAAGGAAGCATTCTGGTCGTACTTTATTCACAGGATTTAGAGGGAACCAGAACGAGCGTTCTTAGTGCTGGTGGCATAATTTCAAAAGAAATATTTGCTTTTCCCGGTGGACGCAGGTTCCAGTTCCTTGATCCGGATGGTTATGAGCTTGCCGTGTGGTCGTTGTAAGCAATAAACAGAAAGCCAATCACTTAAAAGCGATCACACGGCTACCCATTTTGTCATTTTTTGTGAAGCTCCTGCGCAAGTCCTATGAGAAGGCCTTCTGATCCTCTAATGTAGCACAGTTTGTAGGAGTCTTCATATTGAACCACCTCGCCAACAAGTGTAGCACCAAGCTTTTCTAGTCTTGGTAAGAGTTCTTCGATATCTGAAACGGTAAACATTACCCGCAGGTAGCCCAGGGAATTAACCGGCGCTGTGCGATGGTCTGAAACAGTAAGTGGAGCCAGAAACTGTGAAATTTCAAGTCGGCTGTGGCCGTCGGGGGTCACCATCATCGCGACTTCCACGTGCTGGTTACCCAGCCCCGTAACCTTACCTGCCCATTCGCCCTCGATTGTGGCCCGGCCTTCCAGTTTCAGACCGATTTCGGTAAAGAAAGAGATGGCATTGTCAAGCGATGCTACAACAATGCCCATATTATCCATTCTGATTAATTGGTTTTGTGCCATAAGAATTTGCTTATAATTTAAAATTAAGGAATTTCACAAAGTTAATAGACGATTTATGGACCAAATTGAGATTGATAACGAGCAGGCGGTGTAAAATGAGCATTACGATTAAACACAAAAGACGCAGTTTCTGGTTTTTTTTGGGGGGATCGCGCTTGTATTTTTCGCTCGATAAAGAGAATTTCGTACCAGATCCGAATCCGTATTAACAAAAAAACCTCACATTTCTGTGAGGTTTCTTGTGATCCCGCTGGGATTCGAACCCAGGACCACTACATTAAAAGTGTAATGCTCTACCAGCTGAGCTACGGAATCTACTTTGTTAAAAACGTTATCTGTTTCCTTTAAAGTGGTGCAAATATAGGGTTATGGAGTGTTTCCTGCAAATAAAAAATCGCGAAACGCGTTAGTGTATTGATTTATAGGCGAATTAATTATTTACCTTCTCTTTTTTAAACTTAATTGATATTTTTATCGCTCCTAATTTAATATCAATCATGTATAGATTTCTTTCTGCTTTGTTTTTTTTGCCGCTTCTCTTTGTATTTTCTTGTCAATCTAACCATGCTAAAGAAGAAGAACGGGCCAAACACAAGCAAGATTCTTTGGCCTCATGTGAAAAAAACATGCCCAGCCGTTTTGGTGCGGTAAAAGATTCTTCAAGTTTCGCTTCTAATAATAAAGTAAGTCACGATGGCATGGTTTTAATTCCGGCCGGTGAGTTTGCAATGGGTGCTTCTGATAAAGAGGGTAGAGATGATGAATATCCGCAACACCAGGTTAAAGTATCTTCTTTCTGGATTGATGCTACCGAAGTAACCAATGCCAGTTTTAAAAAGTTTGTAGACGCAACCGGGTACCTGACTACAGCCGAACGTAAACCAGATTGGGAGGAAATGAAAAAACAGCTGCCGGCAGGCACACCAAAGCCACCTGATAGTGTTTTTGTTGCCGCATCTTTAGTTTTCTATCAGCCTAAAAGTGTTACCTCTTTAAATGACGCCTCACAATGGTGGCGTTGGGTTAAAGGCGCCAATTGGAAACATCCTCATGGCCCTAACAGCGATATTAAAGGAAAAGAAAATTATCCGGTGGTACATGTATCTTGGGATGATGCCATGGCTTACTGTAAATGGTCGGGTAAACGTTTACCAACAGAAGCGGAATGGGAGTATGCTGCAAGAGGTGCTTTGAAGAATGAAAAATATCCATGGGGGAATGAAGATATAGAAAAAGGTAAAGTAAAAGCCAATACCTGGCAGGGGAGCTTTCCGGTTAAAAACACCAATTGGGATGGTTTTAATGGTTTAGCTGCTGTGAAAAAATTTAAGCCCAATGGTTACGGACTTTATGATATGGCGGGCAACGTATGGGAGTGGTGCAGCGATTGGTACCGCCCGGATTATTATAGCACAATTTCGGGATTGATCGATAACCCAAAAGGTCCCTCAGACAGTTATGATCCTATGGAGCCAACAGTACCTAAAAGAGTGGTAAGGGGCGGTTCTTTTATGTGTAACGCCTCTTATTGCAAAGGTTACCGGGTAACTTCGAGAATGAAAACTTCAGTTGATACAGGCTTAGAACATACCGGTTTTAGGTGCGTCAGCTCTAACTAAAGCCTTTTTTTGTTAAAGTTAAAATTACGCAAACGTTTGATCCATATTTTATTAAATATTATTGTTTAGTTTGGTCAAATCAAATTAAACCGAACCAAATCTTTATGCAACAAACAACAAAATCAGGTCAAACACAAGGGCCAAAACCGCTTATTATCATTTGCGCGCTATTCTTTATTTTTGGCTTTGTAACCTGGGCAAACGGAACCTTAATTCCTTTCTTTAAATTATCTTTCGGACTATCAAACTTACAGGCATTCTTTGTAACCTTTGCCTCATATATGGCTTACTTCTTTTTAGCGTTGCCATCATCGTGGATACTAAAGAAAGTTGGTTTTAAAAATGGAATTGTTTTAGGCTTGGTAATTTTAGGCCTGGGTTCATTAATATTTATACCTGCAGCCCAAACCAGAACCTTTGGTTTGTTTTTAACCGGAATTTTTGTTCAGGGTGCCGCTTTAGCTTTATTACAAACTGCATCAAATCCTTATTTAACCATTATCGGCCCAATAGAAAGTGCAGCAAAACGGATCAGTATTGCGGGTATCTGTAATAAATTTGCCGGAATGATTGTGCCTTTGATTATGGGTAGTTTGTTTTTGAAAAATGCTTCAGAAGTAGAGAAACAAATCAAAGCAGCTACAGGCGCGGTTCACGAGCAGTTATTAAATGATGTTTTAGGCCGTGTAAATATGCCCTACATTGTTTTAGCTATCGTTTTCTGCCTTTTTGCTATTTTCATTAAATTCACTAACCTGCCAGAAGTTGAAGTGGAAGAAGATGTAATCGACGAAAGCAAAGGAGAAGTGGTAAAACATAAAAGCATTTTTCAGTTCCCACACTTATTCCTGGGTGCACTTTGTATTTTTGTATATGTAGGTGCAGAGGTGATGGCTGGTGATATTATTGGTATTTACGGACGCGAGTTAGGCATTAGTCCGGAGATAAGCGGGAAATTAACCTCTATTACGCTTTTTAGTATGTTAATCGGTTATATTATAGGTATTGTTACCATTCCGAAATACATCTCTCAACAAAAAGCACTTAGAATTTGTGCGATTTTAGGTATCATTTTTACCATTTTATCTTTTGTAATCTCTAGCTGGTTTGCTGTAATTTTTGTAGCCTTACTGGGTTTAGCCAATTCATTAATGTGGCCGGCAATTTTCCCGCTAGGTATTAGCCACTTAGGTAAATTTACCAAAATCGGTTCAGCTATTATGATTATGGGTATTGCAGGTGGTGCTTTAATGCCATTATTGTACGCCTTTTTGAACGAAAAATTACATGTTAACTTTCAGTTAGCTTACCTTTTAACGGTATTACCTTGTTACTTATACATTCTGTATTTTGCGATAAAAGGCCACAAAGCTGGATTGAATTTAAAATAACCAAAACCAAATAAATTTTATGATTAAGCCCGATCTTTAATTAGATTGGGCTTTCTTTTGCGATTAATTTTCCCTTATTTTGGCGAAATTATAAACGAGGTCTGAATCTCATATCTCAAATTACAATACTCATATCTCAATAATGAATAAAGCTATTTTCCTAGATCGTGACGGTGTACTCAATCACGAAATATATGATTACATCTGCCGTGTTGAAGATTTTAAAATCCTGGATTACCAGATTCCGGTATTAAAAAAACTATTCGATGAAGGTTATCTTTTAATCGTCATTACCAATCAGGGTGGCATTGCCTTAAAGCGTTATACCGAGCAGGAGCTGGCCATTATGCACCAGATGCTTCGCAATGCTTTTGTGGCTAAAGGAGCTGATATTGCTGGTTTCTATTATTGCCCGCATCATCCAACTGTTGGCGGAGAATGCAAATGCAGAAAGCCTGCTTCGGGAATGATTTTAGACGCCATTGATATGTACGATATTGACCCGGCACAATCGGTCATGATCGGCGATAAACCAAGAGATGTGGAAGCTGCAAACGGGGCAGGGGTGAAAGGCATTCTAATCGAACCCGATGAGCAGATTAGTTATGAAAAGATTAAAGAAGTCCTCAGTCGTGAGTCTTTAGTCTAACAACTGTTTTAGGTGTAGGGAAGATGTAAAATGGAAGAGGGGTGACGTAACTCAAAGTCCATTATATACCTTACATCATCCATGATAATAATTTGGGCGTTTTAACACGCTGTACACTATATCTTTTTGGCTGTCATTCGATTACATTACCATTGACGTTATTTTGCAAATGATTATTAATCAGCTTTTAAACTGCTTTCGCATTGCCATCCAGCTAGGCCCTAGCACGGTATCCCCGTTCTACTTAAATCCGGCCTAACAAATTTTTCGGGCTACATTGTTCTGGCCACACAACTGGCTTCAAAAGAAAAATTTTCAGCCGGCATTTTTTGTTTCTTTTTGATGCCAAAAAGAAAGAGCCATTCGGCGGCGGTGAGCCGAGGCAAGACTGTGGTGTATGGCAAAAGAAATCAATTATACTTCACTAATTTGATTTTTATAAAATAAATTACCCCTCAGGGTGACAACCAAAAAGGATGCTGTTCCATCGTTAACGCAATGACTACGAAGTTTAGAAACTGAAGAAGCCTGCGAAATTATACCACATCCCTTACCTAAACTTCCGAAATCCTACAACACTCATGCCTTTTGAGATTTCGGCAGATGCTCTGGCCACCTAGACCTGATTGAAATGGCATTCCGGTAATAGACTAATTTGTATTTATCGAAAATTCACCGGAATATAATGGAAAGCAGGACTACAGCCACCGACGAGCACTGTATCTGCGCTCCAAAAAATAAATTCCGCAATGAATACGAACATTAGAAAGGGAAGGAGCGGACGAATAACTTCGTTAGTCAAAAGCTGCTGAAATTCTATTACGCTTTTCCCCAGCTAATCCTTACGAAATCCTACAATGCTCAATGCCCCTTTGAGATTTCGTAAGATACCCTAAAAAAAAATCCTAAGTCTTAAACCGGAAACCGACTCAAGACTTAGGACTAAAGACTCTCGACTTATTTTAATCTATTTCCCAGCTGCTTTAGCGTGGTCAGCTAAAAATGTAGCTAAACCGCTATCGGTTAATGGGTGTTTTAATAAACCAACAATTGCAGCCAATGGTGCGGTAATTACATCAGCACCTAATTTAGCACAGTTTACAATGTGTAATGGTCCGCGGATTGATGCTGCTAAAATCTGAGTTTCGTAACCGTAGTTATCAAAAATAGTTCTGATATCTTCGATTAAAACCAAACCATCGCTAGAAATATCATCTAAACGGCCTAAAAACGGAGAAACATAAGTAGCTCCGGCTTTAGCTGCTAATAACGCTTGTCCGGCAGAGAAAATTAAAGTACAATTGGTTTTAATTCCTTTTGAAGAGAAATATTTAATGGCTTTAACACCATCTTTAATCATCGGAACTTTAACGACAATTTTCGGGTTTAAA
This sequence comes from Sphingobacteriaceae bacterium GW460-11-11-14-LB5, assembly GCA_002151545.1. NCBI lineage: Bacteria > Pseudomonadati > Bacteroidota > Sphingobacteriia > Sphingobacteriales > Sphingobacteriaceae > Sphingobacteriaceae bacterium GW460-11-11-14-LB5. The sequence goes on from CP021237.1 coordinate 2,174,984, forward strand.
GCTGCTAAAGCTTCACCTTCTTTAACAATTTCATCAAAAGTAGTAGAAATAACTTCAGCACTTACGTTATCATCAACAATATCGCAAATCGCTTTATAATGGTTAATTACATTTTCATCGCCGGTAATACCTTCTTTAGCCATTAAGCTAGGGTTGGTGGTTACGCCATCTAAAATGCCAAGATCTTGCGCCTCTTTGATTTGATCAAGATTTGCGGTGTCAATAAAAAATTTCATGGTTATAAATTCTTAAATATTTGAGTTTCTATGATTGAACCCTGAAGAATTTAATTCCCCCTTCAGGGGATTAAGGGAAAAGAAAAAAAAGGGCAAGCACCTTCTATCGCACCGCTACAACCTTCTACCCTTGCTGTGTTCCCACCCTGGGGGAGTTCAAAGGGAGCTGGTCGTAAAAGACTTGCCCGGCCACAAAGGTAGAAAAAGAAGTTGTTTCGCGAAATGCATTTTTGCATTTTTTTTCTCTTTTAAGCTATGTAGCTGATTAATAATTTAATAAATTTAAAATGTGTAATTTTAAATGGGATAAGAAAATACAACATTCGCAATACCTGAGGTATGTTATTTATATGCAAATAAAATATTCGTATATAAATCTACAATTAAAACGATTTATGCAGGAATTTAGCAGAAAAAGTGAATTTATTGTACAATATTACCATTATAAATTTGATAAATATTTATCGGTATTATTATCATTTTTTCAATGCAAAGACTTTAAATTACTTAAGGACTAAAATTTTTCTAAAAATCGTGTCAACTCTGTAATTTAAGATTTGTTTTTCGTATCTTAGTGTTTCCTATACACTAACAACTAACGAGCAAAGAATGGAACCAAACAGTGGATTGTACGATGCGCAATTTGAACACGATGCCTGCGGTATTGGGTTCGTTGCACATGTGAAAGGGCGAAAATCGCATCAAATCATCTCTGATGCACTTACTATTTTAGAGAATCTAGATCATAGGGGGGCATGTGGAGCAGAACCGAATACAGGCGATGGTGCAGGTATTATGATTCAGATTCCTCACGAATTTTTTTATGACGAATGTTTAAAAGCTGGCTTTAGCCTACCTGAAACCAATAATTATGGTGTAGGTATGTTATTTATGCCAAAGGATATCAGATCGAGAGAAGAGTGCAGAGAATTGATTTACCGTGCCGCCGAAAAATTAGGCCTTGAAATTTTAGGTTTTAGAAAAGTTGATGTTGATACAACAGATATTGGCAATATGGCCCTTTCTGTTGAACCAGAAATTGAGCAGGTATTTATTGCCCGCCCTTATGCAGTAGCACCTGGGGCTGATTTCGAACGTAAGCTTTATATTTTTAAAAATTACCTGATTAAACTGATCGTAAACACCGTTCATGGTGGTAAAGATTTTTATATCGTTTCGCTTTCTGCGCAAACCATTATATATAAAGGTCAGCTTACTTCATTACAGGTACGTACCTATTTTACCGATCTAACCGATAAGCGCATGGTTTCTGCTTTAGGTTTAGTTCACTCTCGTTTTGCGACCAATACTTTCCCTTCGTGGAGGCTGGCGCAACCATTCCGCTTTATTGCACACAATGGTGAGATCAATACTTTACAAGGAAATTTAAACTGGTTTAGGGCAGGCGTGAAGTCTTTTGCTTCTGCTTATTTTACACCAGAAGAATTAGATATGTTGTTGCCTGTAATCGATGAAACCAATTCAGATTCAGGCTGTTTAGATAATGTTATTGAATTGTTACTTCACTCTGGAAGAACCCTGCCTCATGTATTAATGATGTTGGTGCCGGAGGCCTGGGATGGTAACGAAGATATGGATCCGGTTAAAAGGGCATTCTACGAATTCCATGCTACTTTAATGGAGCCATGGGATGGACCTGCAGCAATTGCTTTTACCGATGGTAAATTAATTGGTGCTACTTTAGATCGTAATGGTCTTCGTCCTTCCCGTTATGCCATTACTTCTGATGACCGTGTAATTATGGGCTCTGAGGCTGGTGCATTGGCTATCGATCAAAGTACCGTAATCGAAAAAGGTCGTTTAACGCCTGGCAAAATGTTCGTCGTAGACATGGAGCAAGGCAGAATTATCAGTGATAACGAAATTAAAGAAGAAGTTTGCGGTAAAAGTCCTTATGCCGATTGGATTAATCGATATCAAATCCGTTTAGAGGAATTACCTGAGCCACGTGTAATGTTCACTGGTTTATCAACTGAATCTATTTTTAAATATCAGCAGGTTTTTGGTTACAGCAGGGAAGATGTTGATCTTTTGCTTAAACCAATGGCCATTGAAGGTAAAGAACCAATCGGTTCTATGGGTACCGATACTCCATTGGCTATTCTATCCAAACGCCCTCAGCATTTATCTTCTTATTTCAAACAGTTATTTGCACAGGTAACCAACCCGCCAATAGATCCGATCAGGGAGAAAGTGGTGATGAGTTTGGCCAGTTTTATGGGAAGCATGGGTAACTTGCTGGAAGAAACCCCAAAACAAGCACATTGTGTAGCCATTAAACATCCAATTTTAACCAATCAGGAGTTAGAGAAATTAAGAAGCATCGATACCGGTGTTTTCCAGGCGAAAACTTTACAGACTTATTTCAGGGCTGATGGCAAACCAGGCGCTATGGCGAAAGCTTTAGACCGTTTGTGCCGTTATGCCGTTGATGCGGTCGAAGATGGTTTCCAGGTAATTGTATTAACCGATAGGGCTATCGACTCTGAACATGCTGCAATGCCTTCTTTATTGGCCGTTTCAGCAGTACACCATCACTTAATCCGCAAAGGATACCGTGGTGCTGTAGGTATTGTAATTGAGGCGGGTGATATCTGGGAAGTTCATCATTTTGCTACTTTGTTAGGCTTTGGTGTAACAGCCATTAACCCTTATCTGGCATTAGAAACCATTAACGAGTTCAAGGAAGAATCTGGTTTATCAACAGAACAGCTTACTAAAAACTATATCTACGCGGTTAATAGTGGTTTACTTAAAATTTTCTCTAAAATGGGCATCTCCACCTTGCAATCATATCAGGGTGCGCAGATTTTCGAGATTTTAGGTTTAAATAAACAAGTGGTAAATACTTATTTCACTGGTGCAGTTTCACGTATCGGTGGCTTAGGATTGGATGAAATTGCGAAAGAAACCTTAATTAAACATCACCGCAGTTTTGGTCCGCTAACACAGACCGAAAACTTGTTGCCGGCAGGTGGAACTTATAAATTCCGTCGTAAAGGTGAAGCGCATTTATTTAATCCGCAAACCATTCACTTGTTGCAAAACGCAACCCGTAAAAACGATTACAATATTTTCAAGCAATACTCTAAATTGGTAAATGAGCAAACACAACAAGCTTATACCATCCGTGGATTGTTCGAATTTAACTATAGCCGCCCATCAGTACCTTTAAATGAGGTAGAATCTACCGAAGCAATCTTAAAAAGATTTGCAACAGGCGCGATGTCTTTCGGTTCAATTTCGCACGAGGCGCACTCTACTTTAGCCATTGCCATGAACCGTATCGGTGGAAAAAGCAATACCGGAGAGGGTGGTGAAGATGAAATGCGTTATACTAAATTGCCAAATGGCGATAGCATGCGCTCGGCCATTAAACAAGTGGCTTCTGCACGTTTCGGTGTAACCAGTTACTACTTAACCAATGCCGACGAGTTACAGATTAAAATGGCCCAGGGTGCTAAACCAGGAGAAGGTGGTCAATTACCAGGGCACAAAGTGGATGATTGGATTGCAAAAGTTCGTCACTCTACCCCGGGAGTTGGTTTAATTTCTCCTCCGCCTCACCACGATATTTATTCGATTGAAGATTTAGCCCAGCTAATTTTCGATTTGAAAAATGCCAACCGTGCTGCCAGAATCAATGTGAAACTGGTTTCAAAAGCTGGTGTAGGTACTATTGCAGCGGGTGTTGCTAAAGCACATGCCGATGTCATTCTGGTATCTGGTTTTGATGGCGGAACAGGCGCTTCTCCTTTAACTTCTATCCAGCACGCTGGTTTACCATGGGAGTTAGGCTTGGCAGAAGCACACCAAACTTTAGTTAAAAATAAACTGCGTAACCGTATTGTGTTACAAACAGATGGTCAGCTTAAAACCGGTAGAGATATCGCTATTGCAGCCTTATTAGGTGCTGAAGAATGGGGTGTTGCCACAGCAGCCCTGGTTACTTCAGGATGTATTATGATGCGTAAGTGCCACTTAAATACTTGTCCGGTTGGCGTAGCTACACAAGATCCGGAATTAAGAAAACTATTTACTGGTGATGCAGACCACGTAGTGAACTTATTTTATTTCCTTGCGGAAGAATTACGTGAGATTATGGCTGAATTAGGTTTCAGAACCATCCACGAAATGATTGGTCAGGCTGATATTTTGAAAGTACGCGAATTACCTGCTGAAGACTGGAAACTGAAACACCTTGATTTATCAGCTATTTTATACAAAGCTGAAGAAAATGGTTTGCCTTTATTTAATACTGAAGGTCAGGATCATGGTTTAGATCAGGTTTTAGATCATAAGTTAATTGCTGCAGCACAACCTGCCATCGATCATAACGAGCCGGTATTTGCCAGCTTCGATGTGAAAAATACCGACCGTGCGCTGGGTACCATGTTATCGAATGAAATCTCGAAAGTTCATTTAGGTGCTGGTCTACCTCCGGATACGATCAACTTTAAATTTGTAGGTTCGGCCGGACAGAGTTTCGGTGCATTCAATACCCGTGGGGTAACCTTATCACTGGAAGGTGAAGCGAACGATTACGTAGGTAAAGGATTATCGGGTGCCAGATTAGCCATTTATCCTTTCTCAAACTCAACCTTTATCCCTGAACAAAATATCATTATCGGTAACGTAGCCCTTTACGGTGCCACTTCTGGTGAGTTATTTGCCCGTGGTAAAGCAGGCGAACGTTTCGCCGTGCGTAACTCTGGTGCAACAGCCGTTGTTGAAGGAGTGGGTGATCACGGTTGTGAATACATGACCGGTGGTGAAGTGCTGATTCTTGGTGATACCGGAAGTAATTTCGCTGCTGGTATGAGTGGTGGTGTGGCCTGGATTTATGATGCCAACGGAACTTTTGCACGCAAATGCAACAAGGAAATGGTTGATTTAGATCCGCTGCAAGCTGAAGATGAAGAGCGTATTTTAGCTTTACTTAAAACGCATATCCGCTTAACGGACAGTAGAGTAGCTGAGTTTATCTTAAGCGATTGGAAAACTCAATCTGCTCATTTCGTAAAAGTATTCCCTAAAGAATACAAAGCAGTTTTAAGCAAACGTAATCAACAAGTAAAAACACACTAGGCCATGGGAAAAGTAACAGGATTTCAAGAATACGATAGAGTTGCGCCCACCAGAGAAGAGGCTGCAACACGTGTAAAACACTACGGTGAATTTTTAAATGATTTACCTTCACAAGAATTAAACAATCAGGCTGCCCGTTGTATGGATTGCGGCGTACCTTTCTGCCAGTCAGGCTGCCCATTGGGTAACGTGATACCAGAATTTAACGACGCTGTTTATCAAGGCAAATGGGAATTAGCGGCCAATATTTTATTAAGCACCAACAACTTTCCTGAATTTACAGGTAGAATTTGCCCTGCACCATGCGAATCAGCATGTGTATTAGGTATTAACCGCCCGCCGGTTTCTATCGAGGAAATTGAGAAACACATCATCGAAATCGCTTTCGAAAAAGGATTTATCAAAGCAAAAGCACCATTAATCAGAACCGGTAAAAAAGTTGCTGTAATTGGTTCAGGTCCTGCAGGATTAGCTGCCGCTGCCCAGTTAAATAAAGTCGGACATGAAGTGACTGTTTTCGAACGTGACGATGCTCCAGGCGGTTTATTGAGATACGGTATTCCTGATTTTAAACTACAGAAAAATGTAGTGGATCGCCGTATCGATTTAATGAAAGAAGAAGGTATTATTTTTAAATGTAATGCCAACGTAGGCGAGAATGTTGAAATAGGTACTTTATTGCGCGATTTCAACGCCATTGTATTGGCTGGTGGTTCAACTATTCCACGCGATTTGCCAATTGATGGCCGTTCGGCTAAAGGTGTTCATTTTGCAATGGATTTCCTGAAACAACAAAATAAACGTGTGGCAAGCAGAGCTGTTGAAGCAGAAGATATTATGGCTACCGGTAAAAATGTAATCGTAATTGGTGGTGGTGATACCGGATCTGACTGTATTGGTACTTCGAACCGTCATGGTGCGAAGTCTGTGACGCAATTCGAGATTATGCCGATGCCGCCACAGGCACGTAACGAGCATATGCCCTGGCCAAATTATCCAATGTTGCTAAAAAATACCTCTTCTCACGAAGAAGGTGCACAAAGGGCCTGGTCAGTAAATACAAAAAACTTTATTGCTGATGAAAAAGGAAACCTTAAAGCCTTAAAAGTAGTCGATGTAGAATGGGAAATTGATGCAAACGGACGCCCGGTTACTTTTAAAGAAGTGGCAGGTACAGAAAGAGATCTTCCATGCGAACTGGTGCTTTTAGCAATGGGTTTCTTACATCCTCAAAAAGAAGGTTTAATTGAGAAATTAGGCGTAGAGTTAGATAACCGCGGAAACGTAAAGGCATCTGAACACACCTATCAAACCAATATTGCCAAGATTTTTGCCGCAGGTGACGTTCGCCGCGGACAATCATTAGTAGTTTGGGCTATTTCAGAAGGTAGGGAAGCTGCCCGCAAGGTAGACGAATACTTAATGGGAACAACTAAACTGGCATCGAAAGATGCCGTTGCATACGCTTAGTAGGTTTTAAATTCTATATTTTTAGGGTCGTGGTTTGCACCACGACCTTTTTTGCTTTGATAAATCTTTAGTTAATTCTCTGCCACGGAGGCACGGAGCTTATTCCTTTAAGAAACATCGTCCTCGTTTACAACGAGGATGCAAGAGAATGGCGATTTTATCGCCCCTAGAATTCTTATTAAGCATTACAAATGCGAACCTCACTAATCCTAGGTACAAACGAAGACTATTTGCAGAGAGATCTTACAGCTAGCTAGTTTAGGGCGGTCGTCATGCTGAACTTGTTTCAGCATCTATCATACTGTTTAGTTGCTAATCATTTTTCGACACGGAAATTTCAGCATGAATACTTAACATATGATTATTAAATAGATCCTGAAATAAATTCAGGATGACGAATATGCGAGAAAAATAGATTAAAACAACTTCAATTGCTCATCTTTTGGTGGCTTCTCTTTTCCAAAAATGGTTCTGCCACCATATTTCCAGCTTTCCGCACGTTCTTTTTGAATTACTTTTTCAAAATCCATATTCGGAACAAAGTCTTTTTCTGCATTACGGGCAATTTGATGCAGCGATTTTATCGCTTGTTGTTTATTGGTATTTCCAATCTTTGCTTTTTCAATGGCTTTCTGCAAAACACTGATGGTCTCATCATAAACGTTTACCGGAACAGGGAAGGGGTGTCCATCTTTACCGCCATGCGCAAAAGAATAACGTGCAGGATCGGTAAACCGTGAAGGTGTACCGTAAATCACCTCACTTACTAAAGCCATTGATTGTAAAGTTCTTGGTCCCATGCCTTCAAGTAATAATAATTCCTCAAAATTACCCGGTTGTTTTTCCTGTGCCAGCCATAGTATACTTCCTAAACGTTTTAAATCGACATCTTTCGATTTTACTTCATGATGATCGGGCATGACCAATTTTTGTATTTCACCAAGCATTCGAGTTGGTGATTCAGTTGTCATGCTCATCATACTCTGCCTTGTTTTATCGGCATCGTTATCGGTTAGATTTAAAATCTGGCCTTGATTAATGCCACAAATACCCGTATGAGGCTCTTCTACAAAAGATTTTAAGTTTTCAGAATGCCAGTGGTACCTTCTTGCTGTCGAGCTGCTATCGCTCATGCCTTGTTGCACCACGGCCCAATCGCCTTCGTTGCTTAAAATAAAACTATGAAGATACAGTTGAAAACCATCTTGAATGGCTGTATTATCTACTTTTGCACTGAGTTTACTGGCCCGAACCAGCGCTGTTCCATTTAAGCCTGTTTGATCGGCAATTTTTAAAAGTTCGTTTGGGGTTTCCCTGCTGTATTTCCCTTTGCCTCCACAAATATAAATCCCCAGCTCTTTTGACAAGGGATTAATCGACTTCTTCAAAGCACCCATTACCGATGTGGTAATTCCTGAGGAATGCCAGTCCATACCCATTACGGCGCCCAGGCTTTGAAACCAAAAAGGACTACTTAAACGGCGTATTACTTCTGCTTTACCATATTCTAATAGTATCGCTTCGGTTATCGCTAAACCAAGTGTAGCCATACGCTGTGCCAGCCATGGTGGTACATGCCCATAATGTAGCGGTAAATCTGCGCTTCCTGATCTTTTCAATACTAACAAATTTAGTAAAATATTATTTAAAAAAAAGCATTATTTTATTGGCTATAGAAAGGACCTGACATTAATAAAAGCGATTATCCGGTGTAAACTAAACTTGATTGGAGTGAGCATGCCGATTTTTTATCGGCATAAAACGGAAAGCAAGGCCGAACCTAACCTAAGAATTACCACTATTGCTTTTCAGAAAAAACGATTGATGATATTTTTTGTTATTTTGAGGAACAATAATACTGGCGAAGACTCATTCATACATGCGGAAATTCTTACAACGTTTACTCAGTACCTGGATTATTCGCATGTCGAATAAGTTTGGTTCAAGGCCTAACCGTAAACGCATCCACGCTGCTTTAAATAAACTGTACAAAACCATCAATGCATCACCTGGGAAACGGGGACTTATTTTTGATGTTACCGATACAGATAAATTTATCATTTTATCGGATCAGCATAAAGGTGCCCGCGATTATGCCGATGATTTCACCTTAGCTGAAAAGAATTACCTTAAGGCACTCGAATACTACAATCAACAGGATTTCCATTATATCAATTTGGGCGATAGCGAGGAACTTTGGGAGAATTTACTCGAATCTGTAATCAAGCACAATAAGGAAACTTTCGAAGCAGAAAAAGCTTTTATCTCAAAAAATCACTTCACTAAAATATTCGGCAACCATGATTTATATTGGGATAATGATCCTTTAGCGGGATTTAACCTCAATAGAATTTACGGGACCAAAATCAGAATTTATGAAGGGGCAATTTTAAGAATGCCGCTTGGAGAAAGTAAACTTGATATTTTCTTAACCCACGGACATCAGGGCGATTTACAGAGTGATGGTAACTGGTTTAGCAAATGGTTTGTGAGTACGGTTTGGGCACCACTGCAATCGTATCTTCAAATTAATCCGAATACACCAGCGTACAGCAATCAACTTAAAACCGCACACAATGCACTAATGTACAACTGGGTAGCTGCAAAAAAGAATATGGCTTTAATTACCGGGCATACACACCAGCCGGTTTTCGCCTCATTAACACATCTGGAACGCATTTATATCAAACTGAATAAAGCCAAACGAGAAAAGAACACCGAAGATCTTGCGCTTTTAAATGCAGAACTTCATAAAGTGATAAAAGAAAGAGCCAAAACACCACGTATTGGCAAATATAAACCAGGCTACTTTAACAGCGGATGCTGTTGTTTTAGTGATGGCGATATGACAGGTATAGAAATCGAAAATGGCTTTATAAGATTAATAAAATGGTCGTACCACAGAAATGCGATTCCTGAAAGAATTTTGCTTGAAGAAATGAAAATCAGCGAATTAGCAGATTTAAACCTATTTAATGGGTAACATAACGTAAAATGTTGTACCCAAATCTTTTCCTTTGCTTTCTACCCATAACTTTCCCTTGTGTATATCCACTAAAGCATTTACGGTGATTAACCCCAAACCATAAGTATTTTCATGATCTGTAGCTACAGCACTTAAGGTGGCGAATTTTAAGAAAATTTTATCCAGATCTTCTTCTGTTAAACCTACACCATTATCTTTCACCTGAATGGTGACTTCATTTTCTGAAGCCTGATGTGTGATGTGAATTTCCTTTCCGCCTGAAGAAAATTTAATGGCATTGTCGAGTAATTGGCTAAAAATGACCTTAAGTTTGTCAGCATCACCAAAAATTTCTACCGGCGCTCCAAAATCGATGATAACAGTTTGCTTTTTCAGTTTAAGCGCTAAATCTAAATTAAATTTTACCTCTTCGAGTATTTCTTTCAGGTCAACCTTTGCTTTTTTAGGCTTAAAGGAATGGGCTTCCTTACGCGCTGAAATTAAAAGATTGTTCAGATTTTCGATTATCCTTTTAGATTGCGTATTGATCTTATCCGCAATTAAACTTGTCCTTTCCTCAACACCAGGAATCCGTCCCAACAGTTCTGACTGTAAAGAAATGGTGGTCATGGGATTTTTAAGGTCGTGAACAAGCACATGTAAACGATCATCATAAGCCCTGAAAGTTCTTCTGATCGAAATCCTGGATTCGAGTTTCTCCGTTACCATATCTGCCAATAACCCTAACATTTTAAGTTGCTGTGCTGTAGCCGCCTTAAATTCGATATCTGCCGCGTAAATCAAACCAAGCTCATAACCTTCAGGCGAGCTGATTGGCATAGAGGCAAAAAAAGTAAATGCATCATTTTTTAAAGGTAATCCGATAAATGATCCCAATTGAGCTTTCATAAAGAAGTCTCCATCTGTTTGAAAACCGATACCCGCATTCGGAACATCGAATATTTCTGCAGCCAATTGTGCAATCTGATCAAAAGCCCTTTCTTCAGCTGTATCTAAAATCTCATAATATCTCAATTTTTCCAAACGCAAGGTTTCATCTGATGGAATCATGTTATCTGCTTTTTCGTAATGCATTAAGGTTTTAGTTTACTTATAAGGATGAATAGCTATTAGTTTACTTATAAGGATGAATAGCTAAAGGTAAAAATTATGCGTAAATACTGTAAATAATATAAACAATTAAGTCGTAAATTTCGTTAATATAAAGTTGGAGGAAATAGGGCAGAAAGCGTTAAAATTACTACCAAAACAGTTTAGATAATGAGATTATACATAGAACGTAAACCTGTTAAGGTTAACCCGGATACTAAAAGAGTTATTGCACGTTTTTTTTTTAACGGAGAGGAGAGAGCATTAGAAGTCATCAGGAAGGTTTTAGAGTTTTCAGATGAAAAAGTGTTTTCACTGATATCGCCCATCTTACAGGAATATTCGAAAAGGCATCGCAACATCACTAAAATTTTAACCCGTCACTGCAAAAAATTAAAAAAGCAGTTTATTGCCCTGGGTACTGAAATAGAAGATATTGATGAATACACCAAATTGCTAATTGGTGCCTATTTTACCCACGAATATTCTATTGAATCTGCCGCTTTTTTCAATCCGAGTATTGTAGACGACCCTGATCAGACCGATCTGGTTGAAGGGGAAAAACGGGTAATCATCAGTTTTAGGGCTGTTGGAGAAGGCCACATTTCTTCTATTGTTTTCCGTCGTGCTTTAATTGATAAAAATAACAATATTCAGGTTTTACCTGTTGGAAATTACGTTGATGAAGCTGAAGTGGTAAAAAATGCCATTTACGTGAAGAAACTATTCCTGAAAAAAGCAGCCTATGCGCAGATTGATCCTTCTGTATTGGAAGAAATTGAATCGAAACTGGATGATAAATTTGAATATACCAGCCTGAGTAATATCATTAAAGATTCTAAAAGTCTGCACAAAGAAAATCCCGCACGTTTAATTGAATACGATAAAGTGCTCTGGCTGTCAGACACTTACCATACCATTTCATTTTCTAAAGATACAGATATCTCTGACCGTGTAATTTTTCCGATTTCAGAATTTGAGCGTAAAGGGATTGAAGATGCACGTTTTGTTAAGTTTATTAAAGATGATGGCAAAGTATTATACTATGCAACCTATACCGCATTTGATGGTTCTTTGATTATTCCCAAACTGGTGCAAACCGAGGATTTCTACGAGTTTAAAGTGATTCCGCTATATGGTGATGGTGCTCAGAATAAAAACCTGGCCCTATTTCCGCGAAAAATTAAAGGGAAATATGTGATGATGAGCCGGATAGACGGCTGGAACAATTACCTGATGTTTTCTGATAAAGTGAATGTTTGGGAAAATCCAATCCTTTTAAAGCAACCGCGATATGATTGGGAATTGGTGCAGATTGGCAATTGCGGATCTCCGATTGAAACAGATAAAGGATGGATAGTAATTACACACGGTGTTGGCCCCATGCGCAGGTACTGTATTGGTGTAAGTTTATTGGATCTTGAAAACCCGAGCATAGAAATTGGCCATTTAAAAGAACCATTAATTATTCCGAATAATGATGAACGCGAAGGTTATGTACCCAATGTGGTATATTCCTGCGGTTCGATTATCAGCAATGGTGAATTGATTATTCCCTATGGCTTATCTGATTACAGTTCTTCGTTTGCGACGGTAAACCTCGAATTGTTACTGGCTAAATTACTGGAGAATAATTAAGATATAGCTTTCATCAGGCTAAATCATAAGTTGTAATTCCACCCGAAAGCTGTCACTACTACTTGTTGAGCATCTTACTGGTCATCAAAACCCTGAAACAGATCAGGGTAAACGATCATTTTAACTCAATTTGTACAAGAAAATAACACAAAAGGCTGATTCATTTCTGAACCCGCCTTTTTTATTTCAGAGACAATTAAATATCTAGCTACACTTATCTGCCTCCACTAAAGGAGAAGACAAGGTTTCGTATTCTGCTTCTGCAGCCTTTAATATGGCCAAATGAGAGATGAAATAAGCTAAGGTACTTTCAGCCCCCTGGTTTCTATTCACACTGTTGAACTGTAATCCATCTGCACAACCATGGGTTTCAAAATCGTATAAGGGAATATGCAGACTGTTTTTCCCTAAAAACCACTCATAACTGATATGCATTAAATTTAAGTATTTATCATCTTTGGTCACCTCGAAAGTTTTGGCATAAAGTAACACCATGGCCATTGTTTCTATAGCCTGCTGGTCATATATCGGATTTTTACCATGTTTTTTCATCCATCCCGCATTTCCAACAGGATTTAGGTATCCATTTTCGAAAGAAAAGCTATTCAAAAACGCAATACTTTCCATTGCAATTTTATAGGATGTCGCATTGCCGGTAACTTCGTAATGATGAAGCAGAGCCAAAGGAAGGATTGCGTTATCGTAGGTCAGAATATCTTCAAACCAATGCCAGTCGCCATCTTTATTATCTTTATACGATGCCATTAATGAATTGGCCAGCATATTGATTTCTTTTGTGATTAACTCATCACCAGGATGGGCACACAGGTAATAAGACAGCCCAATAATGGTATTTGCTTTTCCACGGAGATATTTTAATTCTTTAAAATGGGGAATCGAATGTGAAAATAATTCCCTGCCGAATTCACGGTAAGAATTATTAGGTGCACTGCAAACTAAATAACCCAATGACCAAATGGTACGGCCAAAAGAATCTTCAGAGCCTACCTCATCCAGATAATTGCGGTTAAAACTCAGGAAATTCCTGAAATTTCCGTCATCCGTTTGCATATATTGAATGAAACTGAGGTAAACAGGCATGAATTTTAAAGCTTTAGGGTTTTTATCCTGCTCTATGGCCATTAATGCCATAATTAATGCCCTTGCATTATCATCGATGCAATAGCCTTCTTTTAAATTTGGAATGCCAAAACGGGCATGCTGTATAATTCCGGTATCATCTGTTAATAACGAAATATGATTTAAGTTAAGCGCTGGCATCCCTTCTACATCAATGATAGGAGGCGTAACTCTTTCAGGTCTTTTTCCATCAGCCAGAGCCTCATTTAATGCGTTAAGGTAAACACTTCCAATGGCTGGCCAGCGAAGGTTTAAGCCATATTCGTATGCATTTTGCTTCAGTTTTTGATATTTATCTTGATCGCTTAATAGTTCATTAACAATCTTTGCCAGCTGTACATCATTTTTAAAATCGAATAATTTGCCTCTGTTATCTGCTAATAACTCCTGAGCGTGCCAGTATGGCGTAGAAACCACTGCAGCACCTGCACCAATAGCGTATGATAAAGTACCACTGGTTATCTGGGCTTCATTTAAATATGGTGTGATGTATAAATAACAGGCCGTTAAATATTGATGTAATTCTTCTTCGGAAACAAATTTATTAACGAAAGCAATATTATTCTCGACGCCTAAATCTTTTGCCAATGCTTTCAAACTATCGCGATATTCTTCACCATTGTGTTTCACCACGCCAGGATGGGTATTCCCCAAAATCACATATAAAACATCAGGATGTTGCGCTACGATTTCGGGTAAAGCTTTAATCACCGTTTCTAAACCTTTATTCCGGCTAATTAAACCAAAAGTAAACAGTACCTTTCTATTGGCAAAAAGCTCACTTTGCGCAATTTCGTTATTTGGTATAGGTTCCAGATCCGGAACACCATGTTCTATTAATTTGATTGAAGCCTTAGGGATTTGATAAATACTGGTCAAAAACAAGACTGCCTTTTTACTCATGACCACTATTTTAGAAGATTTAACGGCAATCTCCTTAATAATGGTTTGCTGCATAAAATTCGGCTCTTTTAAAACCGTATGCAAAATGGTAATGAATGGCTTTTTTAGTCGGTTGATTAAGGATAATAAAAACACCCCACTGTTACCACCATATATACCAAACTCATGCTCAATGATACAAGTATCTACATCGCTGTTATTGATAAAATCAGCAGCTTCGATATAGTCCTGTTGATTTTGCTGGCGTATCACAAATTTTACTTCGCTCGGGTAATCGTGTTCATTAACATCATCTGATTCATTTAATGCAACAACAAAGCTTTTCTCTGAATGATAAGCAGGATTTAAACTTAGGGCATTCACTAAGTTCTGATTAAAAGTAGCTAAACCGCATTCGCGAGGAGGATAGGTTGAAATATAGGCTATTTTCATAAGTATTTCAAGTAGGTTGATACTTAAATAACATTATATTATCTAAATAGTTTGTGATTTCCTCAAAATACGCTTAATAAAGCCAAAACAATCTGATTTGGCCACTTGTTAGTAAGTAAATATTTAGCTATGAGATCAATATGGAAAGGTTCGATTGGATTTGGTTTGGTAAATATCCCGGTGAAGTTATTCTCGGGCGTCCAGAATAGTAACCTTGATTTAGATATGCTCGACGAACGTGATCATGCGAAGATTAAATTTCTAAGGGTAAATGAAAATACACATAAGGAAGTACCTTACGAGAAGATTGTTAAAGGCTATTTTTTAAAAGACAGTTATGTTGTTTTAGACAAACACGATTTTGAAGAGGCCGCTCCTGAAAAAACTAAAATTATTGAGTTAGAGAATTTTGTTGATATAAAAGATATTAATCCTATTTATTACGAAACTTCTTATTATACCGAACCCGAAAAGCAGGGCAAAAAAGCGTATGGATTATTGCTAAAGGCTTTAGAAAAATCGGGCAAGGCCGGTGTGGCCAGGTTTGTATTAAGAAATACAGAAAATTTATGTGTAATCCACCCGATGGAACATGTGATTGTAATTACTAAAATCAGGTTCCAGGAGGAAATCAGAAGCTTATCAGAAATTAATAAGGTGGATGATATTACCATCACCAAAAAGGAAATGGATGTGGGTTTAGCATTGATTAAACAATACAGCTCCAAATTCGACTTGAGCGCTTTTAAAGATGATTACAGTACTGAATTATTGAAGATAATCAAAGCGAAATCTAAAGGAAAACGCGCCACAGTGAAAAAGATGAAACCACAAAAAGCTTCAAGCGACGATTTATATGAGCAATTGATGCAGAGTTTGGGCTCGAAGAAAGGGGCGTAGTTAGTTTGGCGTTGTTGAAACCGCTTAACGCTAAGCGCTATACAAGAAGTTCATTGGAGTGTTAATCACTCCAATGAACTTCTTTCTATTTAAAAGCAGCTTTCAATTGATCTGCTGCATAAGCCTGTGCCGCTTTTGCTTCCGGAATAACGATAGCCATACCAAAAAATTCGTGTGTTACGCCCTCATAGTTTTTAAGATCGACCCTTACCCCGGCAGCCTTAAGTTTATCAGCCAGCATGATACCATCATCGTTTAAAGGGTCTATTTCTGCGGTAATAATCGTCGTAGGTGGAAGTCCTTTTAAATTGGCATTAACCAATGATATTTTAGGATCCTGTGCTTCAATCATGGTGTTCAGGTACTGATTAGTAAACCATCCCATCATCGCTTTGTTTAGCGGTTTTGCTTTTTCATACATTTTGTAAGATTCTGTATTCATGTCTGCCTGCGCAATAGGATAAACCAAAACCTCGTGCACAGGAAGCATGATGTGTTTGTCTCTAGCCATTATAGATACATTTGCCGCTAAATTTCCGCCTGCACTTTCGCCAACCACTGCAATCTTCGCTGGATCGGCTTTTAATTCTACCGCATTTTTAATCGCCCATTCGTAAGCAGTAAAAGCATCATTATGCGCCGTAGGGAACTTATTTTCGGGTGCTAAACGATAAGCTACAGAAACCACAACAGCACCAACCTGCTCGGCCAAAGCCTGTGCCGATGCGTTATAAACATCTAAATTGGCTATAACAAAACCACCACCATGGTAATAAACAATGAGCGGATAGGGACCATTTCCTGCTTTTGGCGTATAAATACGCAAATGAATTTTGCCTCCGCTTGCATCAATATCTTTACCTATGGTATCGACCTGAGCAACTGGTATGGGAATATTGTTTTGTTTTACCAAATCCATTACCGCATCCGTTGGTGTATGATTTTTACGCGCATCAGTCGCATTTAAAGTTTCTAAAGGTTTATCTCCATAACTACTTAATTTTTCCATTACCGCCTGCATTTCCGGCTTTATTGTTTTTCCCCATTCGGGAGCTGGTCCGGCAGGTTTTAACCCTGCTGTTAATGTTGAATCGGTTATGGTCGAATCAGTTGTTGTCGTCGTTTTTGTTCCTCCCGTACAAGCAGAGAGCGAAACTGCCACCCCGAAAATGAGTGTACTAAACTTTATTGAGTTGGTTTTCATAGCGATATTTTATTGTTTTTATTAAACATGTTTCTATAACAGTATCAATCAGATAGTGTTTTCATCGCCTCACAACTTTTTAGAATTTACTTAAATAGCAAACATCTTGGCGAATTAGTGTGTTCTTAAATAAACGAAATTTTATGCTAACAGAAATAACAGGATT
This sequence comes from Sphingobacteriaceae bacterium GW460-11-11-14-LB5, assembly GCA_002151545.1. Taxonomy (NCBI): domain Bacteria; kingdom Pseudomonadati; phylum Bacteroidota; class Sphingobacteriia; order Sphingobacteriales; family Sphingobacteriaceae; species Sphingobacteriaceae bacterium GW460-11-11-14-LB5. Next base: position 2,192,257 of record CP021237.1, read on the forward strand.
ACCGGATCATATTTTTGGGGTAAGGGCTACAGGAGAGGTGACTAGCGAAGATGTAAAGAGCGTTTTGTTAACCGGTTTAAAAAGAACCGCCGAACGATTTAAAGAAATCAGGTATCTGCTTGTTTTAGAAACTGATGTGAAAAACTTTACAGCAGGCGCATGGGTACAGGATGTTAAAGCCGGTTTACAAAATTTTACCAAATGGAAAAAAATTGCCGTAGTAAGTGCCGAAAAAGGAGTGGAGTGGTTTACTGATGTTTTTACAGTAGCTACACCCGGTAAATCTAAAGGCTTTAAACCAGAAGAAATAGAAGAAGCCAAAGCCTGGTTAAATGCCGAAGACTAATTATTAAACAACAGCTCATGAAAAATTCTAAAACAGCGGAAGAAAGTAGCAAGGCTACCGCACCGAAAAATGCAAAAGCTAAAGGCGCTGATGATCAAGTAACATCAGCCAAAGATGCAAAGAAAGTAAGTGTAAGTAAAGATGCACTTGTGAAACATAAAAAGCCGTAATCAGTAGAAGATATTCCTTAGTTTTATGAAGATTGATGCCAGTAATATTGACCATTTTTATGATAAAGCCTACGATTGGATAATTGATAAAGGACCGTCTGTAATTTTAGGCATAGCGCTGCTTATTTTAGGACTATGGCTAATTAAGTTATTAGGAAAGTGGATGCAGGGAGGTATGCACCGCAAAGATGTAAATCCATCACTGCGGCCATTTCTAACCAGTTTAATGCTGATAACCTTAAGAATTTTGTTGGTGCTTACCGTGATGCAGATTATTGGCATTCAACTTACTTTTTTAACCGTATTAATTGGTGGTATTGGGGTTGCTGCAGGCTTAGCTTTATCAGGGACACTGCAAAATTTTGCCAGTGGTGTATTGATTTTACTGCTGAAACCTTTTGTGGTAGGCGATAATATTATTGCCCAAAATCAGGAGGGAACCGTAACATCGATCCAGATATTTTATACCATTGTTAAAACTTTCGATAATCGAACGGTAGTTATTCCAAATGGCAAATTATCAAACGAAGTAATTATCAATATCAGCAGAGAAGGCAGCAGGAGATTAGATTTTGAAATGAAATTTAGTTATGGCATCGATTATGAAAAGATTGTAACGGTTTTCAATAAAACGGTCGATGAATTTAAAGATTGCCTCAAAACACCGGAAAGGAGAATTGGAGTGTCTGCTTTAGAGGATAGTGGATTTAAAGTAAGCTTAAATGTTTGGGTTAAAGCACATGGTTTTACCGATACTAAACTTTCTTTTTTAGAAGTACTGATGAAAAACCTAAAACTTGGAGGAATAAAATTACCTGGTATGGCCGATTAAAAATCTATTTTCTCAGCAATGCATAAATCTTATCCATTAGTTCGTCGATGTTAAAAGGCTTAGACATAAAATCATCTGCTTCTATTCCGTCTAATGTATAATTGTTTGCATTATAACGGGCAGAAATCATTAAAACGGGAATATGCTGTGTCGTCGCGGTATCTTTAAGTTCTTTTAAAAGTACCCTTCCATCAGCGTCAGGGAGCATAATATCCATGATAATCACATCCGGATTGAATTGATGAACATGGTTAATAAAATCAGCACCTTTGTTTAATCCATCCACATTAAAAGCTTCGCTTTCTAAAATAAGGGTTATAACATCTAAGATTGCGTGGTTATCTTCAATAACCAAAATATTTTTCTTTGCCAAAGTTGGGATGATTTTAAAAATTCAAACAAATATATAATAAAAAACAAATCTCAAATCCGAATTTAGCAAATTAGAGTCATTCTAAAAATAGGCTTAAAATTTGTTAATTCGTGAAATAAAATACGCTGCAATATCAAATACATATGACTAAATTTTCTGTAGACTTAACCAATTGCGATAAAGAGCCCATTCATATTCCTGGTAAGATTCAATCTCATGGCTTTCTGGTAGCAGTTGATAAGAATAGCCTATCCATTACCTACATTAGTGAAAATGCAGGAGTTTTTTTGGCAGCGCAAGCCACAAGCTTATTAAACAAACCACTTCCGGTTTTAAATCATTTTATTAAACAACAAGATCCGGCTTTTAATATCGAAGACCTGCTTAAACTGGGTATTATCCGGAAAAGCTTTGATGCCATTAGCCCACATCCTGTTGAAATTAACGGCCTTCCTTTTTATTTGATTATTTCTTCATCAAAAAGCGACTGGTTAATAGAATTTGAACCCGTAACCTTACAATTCGATATTCAAAGTTCCATTGGTCGTTCTGCGTCATCTATGCTTCAGGGGAAAAATGTTTCAGCATTATTAAAAGGTGCTGCCCTGGAAGTAAAAAAGCTAATCAATTACGACCGGATTATGATCTATAAATTTTTAGATGATGGTCATGGCGAAGTGGTAGCAGAAGAGAAGGAAGCCGATTTAGAACCATTTTTTGGATTACATTACCCGGCATCGGATATTCCTAAACAGGCGAGAGAACTTTATAAATTAAATTTAACCAGGCTAATTGCCAATGTAAATGTGCCAGATTCGCCAATTCTTACTTTTAAAGAAAACGAGGCACTCGATTTAACTAATGGCAGTTTACGAGCGGTATCACCCATACATATTCAATACCTGAAAAATATGGGTGTGCATTCGAGTTTCAGCATATCCCTCATCTCTCATGGCGAATTATGGGGTTTAATTGCCTGCCATAACTATAGCCCTAAATTTATAGATTATAAAGCCAGAGAAGGCGCTAAGTTAATCGGGCAGATTCTTTCTTCAGCATTAGAATATCGCCAGGAAGAAGAAGATGCAGAGGTTATTGAACAATTTAAAAGCACGGCTAATGTTCTGGTCGAACATTTAAACCGTGATAAGTATTTAGTTGAGGCCATAACCGGCCACAAAAGAACCATTTTAGATGCAACCAAAGCTTCGGGTGTGGCCATCATTTTCGAAAATGAACTTAAAACCATTGGAAATGTGCCATCAGAAGAAGAAATACTGGAACTTTCCGAATGGTTGAAAACCACCAATGATGAATCGATATATTATACGCATCGATTATCTGAAATCCATTCTCCGGCTAAAAAATACAAGTCAATTGCCTCTGGAATTCTTTCCTGTATATTAAATAAAGAACTGGGCGAAATGATTATCTGGTTTAAACCCGAAATCATTACTACTGTAAATTGGGCCGGAAACCCCGAAAAACCGGTAGTTCCTTCTGAAAATGGCTTGCTAAACCTATCTCCTCGGAAATCATTCGAAATCTGGTCGCAGGTAGTTAATAACACTTCAGAAAAGTGGATGGCTGAAGAAATCGCCTCAGTTTTAAGAATACGTGAAATTATTATTGCCGATATTAATAAAAAGGCTAATGAAATCAGACTGCTTAACGAAAAACTGCAGGCTGCTTATGAAGAACTGGATACGTTTAGCTATACCATTTCGCACGATTTAAGGACTCCGTTAACCTCGATCAAAACTTATGCAGAGCTTATGCTTAAGAATAAGAGTATTGATGAAAATGGCCGAAAAATGCTAAGCAGGATTTTAACAGGCGCGGATAAAATGAATTTCTTAATAAAAGAGATCCTAAATTTAGCAAGAGTGGGGCGTTCTGAAATAAATTTTGAAACAGTTGAGGTAGAATCTTTGTTAAAAGAAATAAAGAGCGAAGTGTGGTCGGCCTTTAAAGCAGATCATACCGAGTTGGTTTTAGGTCAACTACCTAATATAAAAGGAGATAAAACCATGATCAGTCAGGTTTTTACCAACCTGATTGGTAATGCAGTAAAATACTCGGCCATGGTAGATAAACCTAAAATTGAGGTTTCTGCGTATATAGATGGAGGAGAAATTATCTACGCAGTTAAAGATAATGGGATAGGAATTGACAACCGTTATTACGACCGGGTTTTTGAACTTTTTAAACGGATGGATAATGTTAAGGATATAGAAGGCACAGGAGTGGGCTTAGCAATTGTAAAAAGGGTTGTAGAAAAACACAGTGGCAGGGTTTGGTTTGAAAGTAAGTTAAATGTAGGATCAACTTTTTTTGTAGCTTTTAAAAACAGATAAAATGAAAACACCAGATATATTTTATGTAGAGGATGATGTAGACTATGCATTTTTTATGCAAAGTGCATTACAAGAGGTTAAGGATACCTTGAATTTAACTATAGTTGAAGATGGGACAGAAGCATTACAAAAACTTCAGAAGTTTGCTGAAAGTAAAACCAAGCCTAAATTAATTCTGCTTGATTTGAATTTGCCGGGCTTGTCTGGGCTCGACCTGTTAAAATTCATCAGGGATATTCCTTATCTGAAAACGATACCAGTAATCTTGTTTTCTACATCTGATAATCCTGACGATGTTAAGGCATCAATAGAATTTGGCGCCAATGCTTACCTAACCAAACCTGATGGTTATGAAAACCTGGTTAAATGCGTACATTCTGTACACGATTTCTGGTTTAACCAACACCTAAGGTTAAATTAAAATACTATAAAATAATAGGAAGAGATTCGGGTATTAAATCCGAATCTTTTCTTTTTAATAATTAAATTTCCTTTTATGATTGCCAATTTATTGAGAACTGAAACTGCAGAAAACCATAAAACATTAGAATCTTTAATGTTTGTTAATGAGATTATGAACAATTCTTTAAGCGTTGATCAGTATAAAAAGCTGTTAACCATTAATTATATTATTCACCAGAAATTAGAGAATACGCTTGCGAATAGGTTAGATGCAAATATTGCTGAGCAACTGGAAATGAAGGACAGGTTAAAGCTCGCGGCATTAGAACAAGACTTAAATTATTGGAATATAGATAGTTTAACATTACCGGGTTTAGATTTTGAATTGTTTGTTCCAGAAAAAAATACTGCTGAAGTTTTAGGCGCACTTTATGTGTTAGAGGGGGCTACATTGGGCGGAAACGTAATTAAAAGGCATATTTTAGCCAATCCCAATTTTAAAGATCACGAAGATGGCTTAAATTATTACGGCGTTTATGGCGAAGAACTGAGTGCAAAATGGAAAAAATTTGTCTCCATAATAAACCAGGTGGTTGCTGAGGTGGATTATAATCGCTGTATAAATAGCGCCAACTTAACCTTCAATAACCTGATCAACTTATCTAAACAACTCAATTAAGTTGCCGGATTTTGATCGTAAAATCTGAAAAAATACCTCTATAATAGTGCCAGGGCATTTTTTTGATTGTGTAAATGTGCAAAACTTCTTTCAAATAAATATTTGCTTTCTGTTGTTAATTCAAGGTAAATATGTATTATTGAAAAAATAAATTTTTTAAACCTTAAAAACATCAATTAGCGATGGAAAAATTCTCAAAAGTTAAAGCTGCTGTTGCTGCTATTGAAGCAGATGTAGAAAAATTTTATAATGCTGGCAATGCAGCTGCTGGTACTCGTGTGCGTAAAGCAATGCAAGATCTTAAAGTTTTAGCACAAGAAATCCGTGCAGAAGTAACTGACAAGAAAAACTCTGGAAAATAATATTTCGCGAGTAAGAAACAAAAAGGGTTCTGGTATGCCAGGGCCCTTTTTGCGTTTATGGATGTTAGCCAGTCTTACGAAGTTTAGGGCGCTTTGTTGCTGAGCTTCATTAAGTCTCAGGAAGCAGCGCAATCGTCGCCCTGCACTTGTTTCAGGGTCTTAATGAGGTATCATATAGATACTGAAATAAATTCAGCCTGACGCCAATAAACGCATTATCCCTATAAAAGATAAAGCTCCCCATCGCGGAGAGCCTTTATCCAACTAACAAAACATATTTTTTATTTATTATCCTATCAGAAATAAACGATAATTTATTTCCAAGTAGGTGTAACAGTCAAATTACTACCAGCATTAGAAGTTAAACCTGCTGCTACAATTGTATCTATATAGGGAATGAAAAACTCATAGTCACTATTTATCGGAGTATTTTGTGGATCTTCTGCTCCAAAAATTAATGCTCTAAATCTAATATTGGGATCCGGATGATCTAGAATTATCTTTATCTTATTACCTATCAGCAGTCCATTGCTATCAAATACTTCCGTTTTGGTTACGGTATATGTATTTGGTGTTGCTGTTGGACTTGGCGGAACTATAATTTCATTACTATAGCTACGAGCTCCCGATCTCGTAATTATGACCCTCCTGTAGGTTCCACCGTTAGTATTTGCCATTATGCCAGTAATATATCCACCATTTACTTCATTACCTGAGATAATATAACCATTTGTTAATGCTGTTTCGAAAATTCCACTGGCATTTTTAATTTCATATGATTCACTATAATATTCATTTGGAGTTATATTGGGTTTTGAACCAACAGTACTAGGGTAGTTTACACCGTTATTATAAAGACTAATTATGTTATTTGTAATTGTAACAACAACTGGTGGAGGTACTATGTAAATACTATATCGAACTGAAGAGTAACTTACACGATTTATATTTTGGTTGTCTGTAAATTCAAATCTGATAACTAATTTACCATTACTCTTAGCTGCTGGCAGTGAAGCCTCTATGTCTTTTAAAGTGGCAAAGTCATCCTTATAATTTGAAGATGTTATACTTGTTTCTTTTAGTAAAACACTGGAAGGGTCATCTGGAATATTGGAATCACTACTTTGGTTCTCAGTATAATATAACGATATCTTACAGTTACCTGAAACAAATCCACCAGAAGAGGCTACAACTCTTTTTGTAACAATTGTAAATTTAAATGGAGTAGCGACGGCAGCATTAGGTACCTTAAGCGCATTACTGCTTTGGAGATAATCATGTCCTATTTGAAACGTTTGCAAAGTAATCTGTGCTTTTGATGTTAGCGCTAACACTATGAAAGCTAACACAAAAAAAATCTGCTTTTTCATTTTACTTTTCATAATTAGCTTTGTATTCATTTGCACTTTCGTGTTCCGATTGCGCATCGGCCAAACTTTTGTGGAACCATCCGTAAACAACAAATTCTTGTTTTTTTTCATCAAATACAATTTGATCCTTTGGAGCGCCTGTGGTTACAGATAGATATTGAAGAAGTTTAGAAAATTCATTTTCAGAGAGTTTTGTTGTCTGAATAACAGGTTCAATTTTCGTTTCATCCTTTTTGCATCCTGCAAAAGCTATGCTGATTAATAAGGCAGCGGTTCCCACTTGTTTAATGGGCAATTTTAATTTAGATTTCATAGATAGATTATTATTTATTATTTAACTTATTTTCATTTTATCCCTTTTTTATCAGTTTATATTCGATTACGGGTTTACCACGTGTACCTGCATCTCCAGCACCCATTGAAATAAATTTCAATTTATATACATTACCAGCTGTATCTTTAATCAAATAAAAAACCTTTGTGTTAACACCAGTAGCAGGTTGTGTACTTCTCCATCCTGAACCAATTGCATCCCTATTCGTTAAGAATGTTTCTCCAGCAATGTTTGATTCAGAAAATGACGCATAAGTTTTTGTATCTGTAATCGTAACAATTGCAGCAGATGTGCCTCCTAAATTATTAATGAAAACTAAATCAGAAAATGCATATGGTAAATAAATTGTATTACCGTTTACATCTTTTGATGTTGTCCAATACATGCTATAGCCCCAAACAAGATCCCAACTCGCTTTAGCAGGTTCAGCAGTAACAGCTGCTCCATTTACTAAGGAAGCAAATTGAAAATTAGCATCAGTATTTTTAGTAATATCTAATGTTTTAAAAGTAGTTTCAGCTATTTTAGCATATTGTAAAGTGTAGCCGGTGGTGCCTATTCTAATTACTCTGATTTTATAAAGTTCTTCATTAGCTAATACTGTTCCTGATCCACCTTTTCTGTTAATAATGTAAACTTTATTTTCAGCCTCAGTTGCAGATATAGCTGCAATAGCAGTTCTATTAGTGATATTTGCCTCTCTAGCATCATCAACTAACGTTAAATTGCCCTGACCTTGACCAACTTTTAACGCGTTTGGATCAAAATCAGCACTCGTTACAGAATTTAAATCTGTTTTATCCTTTAATAGTAAAGCCGAAGCACCGTTGGTTGAATTTAAGATTACTTTAAAATCCGCACCAGAATAAAATCCTAAATCCCAGCTATCTCTTGCCAGTGAAGTTTGTTTATCTGTACTAAAATCTACATAAACACTATTTCCTGCAGCACTTCCAGCTTCAGCAGCAATTAGTCCATTTAATGTTAAAGTACTTCCATCAGATGGTGGAACTACAACAATAGGTTCGTCTGTATTTTTTTTACAGGCTGTAAATGTTACTGCTAAAAAAGCAACAGCAATTATTGAGTTAAATTTATTCATGTTATTGTGATTATATTGTTTTTATTAGAGTTTATACCAGTTATAACTTAGTCCTAATACGTAAGATCGACCATAACTATAAGCCACAGCTGCCCCACCTGTACTGTGTGCGCCAGCATTGGCGGTTGAACTATTGGTGAGTTGTGTAACATTAAATAGATTTTTAATCCCCGCATTAATGTCTAAAGATTTGAACAGATTTTTGTTTAGCATTAAATCAGCTGTATGAAAATCGCCAATCTTTACCAGTACTGCAGTATTGTTGGTGGCAAGCTGATAACTAGGTAAACTGCCCGTATACTTGTAAAAAAAGCTAATGCTTCCATTTACATTCGGAAAAGTATAGGTAATGTTCGAATTTACCTCTGTAGCCCAGGCAAATTCTGGAGCTGTTATATCTTTGTCTTCGAGAAGATCATTATACCGTCCGATATACGACAACCCAAGCGTAGCCTGAAGATTTTTAAAGATTAATATGTTTTCTAAAGTTCCACCAGTTGTTTTGTATTTTGATACATTTATGGGTGTAGTGATCGATGTGTTTGCAGGAGAAATACCAAACTCGATACGATTTTTAAATAAATTGTAAAAACCTGATAGGGTAGAGCGAAATTGAAAATCCTTTCCTTGTATGCCTGCCCAAGCCAAGGAAGCATTAAAACTGTTAGATTCTTCAGCCTTTAAATTTGGATTACCAAATATGGTATGGCTGGCATCTACAAAATCATAAAACAATTCTCTAAGTGCGGGGGAGCGGAAACCTCTGGCGTAGGCCAAGCGAAAATCCAAATCTTTAGTCAAAGTAAATTTAGTATTTAAAGAAGGAATAACAGGAGGGGCATCGTAAACCGAATTTTTGATAAATCTTAATCCTGGTCTAATGTTTATACCTGCTGAGAGTTTTATTTCAGCAGAAAGAAAGGCGGCATAATCATTAATTACAGGCGATCCGCTAATCCTTTGTCCACTGGCTGCATCTCTATTATACTCAATACCAGGTTGGAAAGAAACAAATTGGTTTAGGATATAAATTGCCGTAGCCCTGAATATTGTAGAATTGAATTTAGCTACATCCTGTTCACCTAGGCCTGGTGAAAGTTCCTCAGTATTATTACTAAAATCATGAATAACCGTTCTGGTGGCTCGATCAAGTTTTGTAAAACCGGCAATGGCAGATAGTTGCAGTTTATTGCTAAATTTATATTCCGATTGAAGCTGTTGGGCATATCTGTGTGTAGTGTAGGTTTGTAATATTCCCTTGTAATTGTTTGGATTTAGTCCGTTCCTTACAAAAATATCCTCTTTTAATCCATCCAAACGGTACCAGATATTAAAATTATTATTTCGATAGCCTATTTTGGTATTGCCTAAAAATTGTTCTTTGGGTTTCCAGCGAGATAGAATACTATTAACTTCAGCTATGGTGGCTGTTTTACTTGCTAAATTCCAGCCACCAAACTCGTTATGCGATGCACCAAGCAACACACTCCAGCCTTTTTTCTGCCAGCTAACGCTTAAGTTCTGGTTATGCTGACCTGCGCCATTGAGTAAGTTATACTCATTCCCAGCTGTTTCTTCCTGTACACGTGCATTAACACTTAACAATTGCTTTCCTGGATTTTTGGTTATGATATTAATTACCCCTGCAAGTGCATCGGTGCCATACACAACAGACATCGGACCTTCAACAATTTCTACCCTTTCAATGGTGTTAATGTCAATTTGATTTAAACTTTCGCGGGCATCAGATCGGTCAACCATCGGTACACCATCCAGTAAAATTTTAATATTTCGGCCTGTCATTCCCATTAAAGAAACATCGGTTGTGCCTAAGGTTAAATCGTTGCTAAAGCGAAAACCGAGTTCGGTATTCAAAACTTGCTGCACATTGGTTGCTGCTCTTAACTTAATCCGCGCTGCACTTATTGTTTTTACATTGTATACCGAATTCCGCAAAGTTTGCGGTCCATATTGCCCTGTAATCACCACATCTTTTAAATCATTTGCCTTTGTAGTATCAACTTTAATTTCTTGAGCCACAGTAACAAATCCACAAAGCGATAAGGCAATTGATAAATATATCTTCATTTATTTAGACTAATTATAAATAATTGTGCAAATTTGTAGATAATCACAAAAAGCAGATAACGTTAAACGGATAATTAATACCGTAAAACGGATTAAATGAATATGGGACCATCATGATTTTCCGATCACAGTATTAGGATGTATGAAATCATGATAGCCTTATCACATTTTAAGAAACAGTATAAATAGATGGAAATTAAACTCTCAACCTGTCCAAAAGGAGATATTATTTATAAAAATACCTATCCTGATAACTTTGATAGCTTTAAGGATATAGATGAGACGACTGTAGCGTTGGAAAGAAATGATGTAAAATACCACATAAAGGAGCAGTGGTTTAGAGGAATCCACATTAGCCTTATTGAGGTCCATCCTCATCAGGAAGAAAATTTTCACTTTGAATCTTCTCAGCCACATATTGGCTTTCTGTTTTGTCTGAGCGGTTCAGTCAATTATGGTTATGATCAACAAGATGATTTTTTATCACTGAATAAAGAGGAGCAGGATTTTAATATAGGAAGTGTTAATGCAATCAGATTTAATATAACAGCGAAAACCAGGTTCCTTTATATACAACTCACTGAACAATATTTTTTTCAGGTCACAGGTGGAAAGTCTACTATGGATACCAAAACTGCCATCCAAAAACCCATTAGCACTGAAATCGGCTTGATACTGCAGCAAATTATTTACCCTAAGCACGAGGGGAGGATAAAGCGCCTGTTTCTGGAAGCCCGGATATTTGAATTGATTATTGCCTATTTTAATCAAAAACCGGAAAAACAGACCCTCATTTTAAAAAAGGAAGATGTAGAAAAAATTCTCCTGGCCAAACAGTTGGTCGAGTACGATTTACAGCATCCGAATTCGTTAATGGAGCTGTCGCGCAAGGTTGGTATTAACGATTATAAGCTTAAAAGAGGTTTTAAGGAATTAATAGGTCATACTGTATTTGGTTATCTCTATAAAATCAGGATGGAAAAGGCCCATTATTTTCTTTCTAAGGAAAAGAAAACGGTTAATGAGGTTGCTTTTCTTGTCGGTTATAAAAACGCACAACATTTTATCACTGCTTTTAAAAAACAGTACCATATTTTACCGGGAAGTTTAAACAAAAGCTAGAAATTTAGCGCAAACGTTTGTTTATTCTTTTACCTCGTTCACAATCAAATCAGACTCTACAATGGTGTTGTAATACGCCTGGTTCTCAGAATTAGGGCTATGAATAAGGTCTAACAGAATATTTGCGGCTTTTTGTCCCTGTAAATAGGGGTATTGCTCTACTGAAGCTACAGGCGAATTATCCAGGTAGCTGATAATCGGCAGATTTGCATAACTCACCACGTCAAAATCATTGATTACATTCAGTTTTTTGAAATATTTAATCAGGAAAAGCGCGACATAATCGTTAAAGGCTACAATTGCGGTAGGTTTACGCTTATGATTTAGAAATTGCTCAGCAGCGTCGATAGTGCCTTCCTCAGTTAAATCACAGTTCACCACCAGCGATGGATCAAATTTTAAGCGGTTAAAAGTAATGGCCTGCATATAGCCATCTTTACGTTCCTCACTCGCATATAAAGTACTTGGGCCATTAATCATGCCAATGCTTCTGTGTCCTTTTTTCAAAAGATAGTTCACAGCCTTAACGGTTGCACTCTCCAGGCTGCAAGCTACATAATGTACGTTTTTAAAAGGAGGAATCCGATCAAAAAATACGACAGGTATATTGAATGAATTGAGTTTCTCGAAATGATCAAACTTTGAAGTGTCTTTACTGATGGATACCAATAAACCATCAACGCGTTGATTTTTCATTTTTTCAACGAGCTTTACTTCCTGCTCATAGTTATCGTGCGACTGGGCAAAAATAACTGTATAGTTTTTTTTAATGGCTTCGTCTTCAATTGCAGAAATGGCTATGGAGAAAAAGTGTTCTGATAGTTCAGGTAAAATTACGCCAATAGTATATGTTTTTCCTTTTTGAAAAAGAATTGCCGCATTATTAGGCTCATAGTTTAGAGACTTTGCCAGCTGCTTAATTTTCTCCCTCGTTACCGCTCCAATGCTCGGATGATCGTGCAATCCCCTGGAAACACTGGATGGAGAAATGTTTAAGATTCTGGCTATTTCTTTGATGGTTGTTGGTTTCGACTGCATTCTGAGTGCTAAACTACATTAAATTTCTTCAATATGTAATAATACAAAATTAATCAAACGTTTGCGTTGTTTTTTTTCCTCATTTCTTTTCTCTGCTATATAAATATCAATACTTTCGGAAAAACTAATGACGCTGCGTTCTAAAAAATAATAATAGAAAAATTATACATAGAAAGCAATTTTAACCCCTTAAAAAACAAAATTGATATACAATCATAAAGGCACACCCCAATGATTAACACAAGTACCCCTCAATTTGGAGGGGTATTTAAACAAAAAGACGAGAAGTGTTCGTACCACTCCTCGCCAAATTGGGTTATTTTCCTGCAAGCAGGCACAAAAGTTATCTAAGCTATATGTTTAACCCTTCTCCAAAGGTATAAAATTTACGCATGTTACAAATAACGCAGTGTACATTCTAATTATTTTAAATTTTCATAACAATGCCTCCAGCTACCTGAGGTATTGTTATAAGGGGTTAGAAGTAATCCATACGTCATATATACAATTCAGGCTTCATTTTTAAAATCATATTCCTACTTTGGTTATTATTAATTTTATAAATGATAGCTGTATACATTTTACTTTTTATCGTAATCGCCTTTCTGATTATAACAAACCTTCCGGTTTTTGGCCGTTTGCCAAAGGGATTACGACTGGAAAAAATCCACCACCTCGCTAATTATCGTGATGGTGCCTTACAAAATCAGTCGATAACCTTAATGCAACCTGAGGGTGTTAGCTTTTTTAAGGTTCTAAACGCATTTCTTTTCGAAAAACATCCTAATAAGGCTCCAGATAAAACACTTCCTTTTATTTTACCTAACTTAAACGGAAAGGCTAAAAGCGATGTTCCTGAAATTATCTGGTTTGGACACTCATCTTACCTGATCAAAGTACAAGGCTTAAGAATTCTGGTCGATCCTGTTTTTAGCAAAACGCCATCTCCATTTTCATTTATCGGCAGTAAAGCTTTTTTGGGCACAGATGTGGTTAAAGCGGAAGAATTTAAAGATATCGATATCCTGGTTATCACACACGATCATTACGATCACCTGGATTATAATAGTATTTTAAAAATTGCACCACAGGTTAAATCTATTGTTACTTCACTGGGCGTGGGATCACACCTGGAAAGATGGGGAATTAAGACAGAAAAAATCAATGAACTTGGCTGGAATGAATCGCTAACATTGTTTGACAGCCTGCAGTTAACAGCTGTTCCTGCCAGACATTTTACCGGGAGGAAGTTTAAAAGGAATCAAACCCTTTGGTCGGCATTTGTACTGAAAACTGCAAATTATAAACTATTTCTGGGAGGCGATTCTGGTTACGATGCACACTTTGCCAAAATAGGTGAGGAGTTTGGCCCTTTCGATTTAGCCCTGCTCGAATGCGGGCAATACAATGCCTATTGGCCGTACATTCATATGTTCCCGGAAGAAACCGTGCAGGCCGCTATCGATTTAAAAGCAAAAGTTTTAATGCCCGTGCATTGGGGCAAATTTAGCCTGGCCATGCACCCCTGGAACGAACCCATTAAAAGAGTGGTTTTAGCTGCAGCAGCAAAGCAGCTTCCTTTGGTTACCCCAAAATTGGGTGAAACCATCATTTTAGATGAATATTTGCCTACAGAAAACTGGTGGCTTGAAGAATAAAACTAAACAATAATGGTATTGTAGTGTTTAATTCTAAAATCAAATACCATTATGAAAACTGATCTTGTTGAAATTTTTCAGACCATTAGAGCTGGAATGCAGCCTTACGCTACTCGTGGATATACGGTACACGAAAATTCGGAGAACGGCTATGATCTTTACAGCGAAAAAAATATAGCAATAAACGGCGAAAAAGTAACTGAGCGCTTTTTTACAGGCGTTTACATTAATGGGGATATCGTAGAAGTTAAAATCAATACTGATGAATTTTCTACAACAAATCATAATTTAAGTGATTTTGGTCAAAATAAGGCAGGTTTGCAAATTTCTGCTCTTGATGATTCTAAATTAAAAGAAGTTGAAACTTTAGTCGAAATTATCCATACTAACTTTAAAGAAAAAGAGTGGATTTAACAATCTGATGGTTAAATTTGCAGCTGATAACTTTTCTAATAACCTTCTGCTGATTGAATAATTTAACTTCTAATGGTAACTGGCATCATCAATTATGTATAGCGCTGGCTCATCACAAAATTGAGTGTTTTTTTTCTTTCGAAGATCAATTTCGATTATTACAGATCGATCATCAATTAGTCGTTCACCTGGTAGATTTAAACAATCAATTCAGCCCGCAAGATCTTCTAAAGCTTCAGGAAAAACATCACCACGAAGGCATTAAACTTATTCATCTTTGGGAAGACCTCTGGCAATCAAAACCAGATCAGGTTTTAGCGAGAATAAAATCTTTGCTTGGCCAAAACATCCGTATTCACGGGAGAAAAACCAAAGTATCTAAAATTACCAAACCAGTTTCCGATTCTTTTTTAATTGAAAATCATTTGCAGGGATCAGTCAGTAGCCGCTATAAAATTGGTTTATTTGAAAAGAATGAACTCGTGGCTGTTGCTACTTTTTCGGCACTGCGCAAAATGAACCATACCGAAAATTACAGATCGGCAGAATTGATCAGGTTTGCTGTTAAAGCTGGTTATTCTATTACAGGAGGATTAAGTAAACTGATTTCCTTTTTCGCGGAAACCTATAAACCCAATGACCTGATGACTTACGCAGATCGCGATTGGTCGGCAGGTGGAGCTTATATCAAATTAGGTTTTAAGCAAACAGCAATGCTGGAACCTCAGGTTTATGTTCTGGATGGAAATCTAAATCGTCAGCTTAAAAAAGACCATCAGGTTTTAGCAACCGAGGTGTTTAATACAGGAAGTTTAAAGTTTATTCTCAAGTTCTAATGGATCAGCACAATCTCATCATCATTTTAGGTGCAACGGCATCAGGCAAAACGAAACTGGCGGTAAGCGTAGCGGAAGCTTTAAATGGAGAAATTATCAGTGCTGATAGCCGCCAGATATTTAAACGCATGGATATCGGTACCGGCAAAGATTTGCAGGAATACCATATTAACGGCAAAACCATTCCTTATCATTTAATCGATATTTTAGAACCTGGCGAACGTTATCACGTAGACGCTTTTAAAAACGATTTCTACCAGGCCTTTGCATCTATAACAGCAAAAGGCAAAATCCCCATCCTTTGTGGCGGAACTGGAATGTACATCCATAGCCTTTTGCAAAATCAAACTTTTACGGCTATTCCCGTAAATCAACAATTAAGAGATCAGTTAAATCTATTATCTAAAGAAGAGTTGATTTCAAAAATGCATGGTGATAAAAGCCAGAACAGCGATCATGTCGATCTTTCCTCAAAAAAGAGATTAATCCGTGCATTGGAAATAGCAGATTATTTGAAGCATAATAAGCTGGAAACTGTAGAGCGGCCCAAAATTAAACCCATTATTTTTGGCCTTAAGAATGAAGTAGAAGTAACCAGGGCTAAAATTCTATCGAGACTGGATGAAAGATTTAAAGCTGGTTTAATTGATGAGGTAGCGCAATTGCTAAAGGATGGTATTAGTAAAGAAATATTGGTTTTCTACGGACTGGAATATAAATTCATCGTTAATTACCTCGATGGCCTATTCACTTTTGAAGAATTAAGGCTAAAGCTCGGCATTGCTATTTGCCAATATGCCAAACGGCAAAATACATTTTTAAGGAAAATGGAAAAGGACAGTGTTGAGATCATCTGGCTTGATGCATCAGCACCGGTAAACCATTTACAACAGCTAATTCTCCAAAAAGTTTCAGTTATCCAAAATTAACTTTTATTGGTCATCAAAACGTTTGATTCTAGCTAAAATAGCATCAAAAACGCCCTTTTGGCACAACCTTTGTGTTTGTTGAAACATATTAGTTTAACTCAAAAACAATAACCTTAAAAATGAAAACAATTACTAAAATTATTGCTACTTCAGCAGCTGTCGTGGCACTTTTCTTTTCTACAAATGCTAACGCGCAATCTTCTCAAAAATTAGGAATAGGAATTATTGGTGGTATACCTACTAGTGACGGATACAATGTAGCACTTGGTGCAGATTTACGTTATCAGTTTGATATCGATAAACAATTATCAATCCCAGTAACTGCTGGTTATACCCGTTTCCTGGCTAAAGATATTACTGTAGGTAATGTGACTTATGATGGAGTAGACTTTGGATATATTCCTGTAAAAGCTGGTGTGAAATACTTTTTTGATGCATCAGGTTCTGGAATTTATGGTTTAGCAGAACTGGGTGCTGGTTTCGGTACAAACGAAGGTAGCAAAACTTCTTTTGTGTATTCACCAGCTGTTGGTTACGCCTGGAGTAATGGTTTAGATTTAGGCCTGAAATATGAAGGTTTAGCTCAGAATGGAACTAGCACAGGATATGTTGGTTTACGTTTAGCATACGGATTTAGCCTGTAAGGTTAATCAGAGATGATATTGAAAGCCCCGACCACTTGGTCGGGGCTTTTTTATTTCACAACATTCTGAAAAAAATGAAAATTTAAAAATCTACCATTGATATTTTAACGTATATAAACTAAACCCTTAATTAATAACTTAAAATATCTAAAATGAAAACAATTACTAAACTTTTTGCAACGACATTAACGGCCCTTGCAATTTTAACCACTTCAAATTTAAAGGCACAAACAATGGGTTCTACCGAACCAATGTCATCAGGAAGCGGTATGGCATTTAAAATCGGCGTAGGTGTAAACGGTGGAATATTTCCAGACCGTTCGGAAATGGATTATGGATATGGCGCCGATGTAAAACTTCAGTATGATTTAAGTCCATTCGTAGCCGTAACAGCTTCTGGCGGTTATACCCGTTTAAAATGGAAAGGTAGTCCGCTTAAATTCGAATTTATTCCATTATTAGGTGGTGTCCGGGTATTCCCGATTGAAAGGATGTACCTTGCTACTGAACTTGGTTCAGGTTTGGCCATAAAAGAAGGTGCGAATATGAATTTTATCTATACCGGAGGTTTAGGTTATGAATGGAAAAACGGTCTCGATCTTGGTGTAAAATACGAAGGTTATGTAAACAATAGCGCTTCTGATCTTTACTTCATGAAAACCGGACAATTTAACCTGAGGTTAGCTTATAATTTTAAATTATAATTAAAACATCATATAATTTAAAGTCCCGATGAAAATCGGGACTTTTTTATTTATTTACCTTTTTATTTGCTATTTTGAGCCGAAAACCAAATACAATGAAAAGAATATTCGGAATAGCAATTCTCACCACATTGATGGCCTGTAATCAGGCTGATCAAAAAACATCAGAAGCAAAAGACTCCATCAAAACTGATTCTGCATCGGTTAAAAATGAGATTTCGATAAAAGACGAAAAGAAGCTGGCCATATTTACACAATATGTAGATTTAAAAAATGCGCTGGTCAAATCTGATGCCGGAAGTGCACAAAAATCTGCTGCTGTATTAAAAAATAGTTTAGCTGCCTACGAAGGCTGCGAACCTACCGCCGATATTGCCGGAAAAATTGCAGAGAGCAGTAATCTGGTTTCACAAAGAAAAGATTTTACCGTTTTAAGTGCTGATTTAATTGCTTTACTTAAAAATGCAGAAATAGAAAAAGGCACCATCTATGTTCAACATTGCCCAATGGCTAACAAAGGAAACGGAGGTGATTGGTTATCAACCGAAAAGGAAATTAAAAACCCTTATTATGGTAACGAAATGTTAGCATGCGGTAGGGTTGCTGAAGAGATTAAAGCAAAATAGGTCTTCAAACCTGGTTTAATTAAGCATGATTGTTACGTCATTTTGACCAATTATTCATATTAATTTAACAGATTTGTTATGCATGTATATTAATTTTATATAATTTAGAAAGCTATAAACACAATACAATAATATGTCAGATATTGCAGAGATAAAAGTTGATGGTAAGACAGTAGAATTGCCAGTAATTACAGGAACAGAAGATGAAAAGGCCATTGATATTTCGAAATTAAGAGATCTTACGGGCTTCGTAACTTTAGATACTGGTTTTAAAAATACTGGTTCTACAAAAAGTAAAATCACTTTTTTAGATGGTGAAAAAGGCATTTTAAAATACAGGGGATATTCTATTGAAGAGCTTGCCGCAAAATCGAGTTTTTTAGAAGTAATTTATCTGATTATTTATGGTGATCTTCCAACGCAAGCTCAATTAGAAGGATTGCAAGCCGAGATCAGCAAGCATACACTCATTCATGAGGATATGAAGAAATTTTTTGATGGTTACCCATCAAGATCTCATCCAATGGGCCAGTTAGGTTCCCTGATCTTCTCATTGTCTACATTCTACCCTGAGTGCTTAAAACCAAATCAAACCGCAGAAGAACAAGATTTAACCATCATTAAACTTTTGGCTAAATTCCCAACCATTGTTTCTTTCGTTTATAAAAAATCATTAGGTCATCCACTTATTTATCCAAAAAATAAATACGATTATGTAACCAATTTTCTTTGGATGACTTTTGGACAACGTACAGAAGATTACGATGTAAATCCGATTGTTGTTAATGCCATGAATAAACTGCTTATTCTGCATGCAGATCACGAGCAAAACTGTTCAGCATCTACCGTTCGTATAGTAGGTTCGTCTGACTGTAATTTATATGCTTCAATTGCTGCTGGTATCGCTGCACTTTGGGGGCCGCTACATGGTGGTGCTAACCAGGCAGTAATCGATATGCTGGAGCTAATTAAAGCAGATGGTGGTGATACTGAAAAGTGGATTGCAAAAGCGAAAGACAAAAACGATCCATTCCGCATGATGGGTTTTGGTCACCGTGTTTACAAAAACTTCGATCCAAGAGCGAAAATCATTAAAAAAGCATGTGATGATATCTTAGAGAACTTAGGCATTGATGATCCGATTTTAGAAATTGCCAAGAAACTAGAAGAAGCAGCTTTAACTGATCAATATTTCATCGATCGTAAGTTATATCCAAATGTAGATTTCTATTCAGGTATTATTTACCGCGCATTAGGCTTCCCATCTGAAATGTTTACGGTTCTGTTTGCATTAGGCCGTTTACCTGGATGGATTGCACAATGGAAAGAAATGCACGAAAACAAAGAACCGATAGGTCGTCCACGCCAGATTTATGTAGGCGAAACCGATAGAGAATTTGTTGAGCTTAAAGACAGAAAATAATTTCACTAAACATAAAAAAAACCACTCGATAGTATCGGGTGGTTTTTTTATGGGGTTAACTCTTTAACAATCGTCACCCTGATGAATTTATTGTACGATCGTCATCCTGAGTTTAACTCAGGATCTTCCCTCCATGATAGATGCTGAAACAAGTTCAGCATGACGATCTAGTTATGTAGCCACGTAATAAATCAGGTTTACCATGACCATTTCAGATACATTAAATGCGATCCAGTACATCACAAAGATCCAGAACATTTTAAATATAATACTGGAAGGTTTACGTTGGTAAAACACTTTTAACGCATTGTACATGTACCAGCATATCCAAACCACCACACCAAATTGAATAATATTGGTAATAATGGCACTGTTGCCAAAAACATGCTTAACCAATGGGTTTGTAAAAATCTGCACAATAAAATAGGCAGTCATACCGTGAATGGTAAAAATCAGGTGGTTTAAATAATAAATATGATTTTTCCTGAAATTCCACATGATGAACAGCGCCAATAGCGGCATCAATAAGAAATACTGTTTTGGGCGGTTATGTTCTAAGGTTTCCTGAATGACTTCAGATTTTTCACCTATATTGATCGCCCGCTTTTTGATTAACCGCTCATACCAGCTATCCTGATCGGCTGGTGGTAATTTTTTCTGTCTGTTTAAATAAGCAGCATAAGTACTATCGTTCCTTTCAATATGAATCTCGTTAAAATCTTCGATCAGGTCATTAATAGAATCCGATTTGAGGGTGGTATTTTCTGTTTTAAGTCTATTTAACTCTTTCTCCTGGTCAGCAAAACCAAGTTTTACAAATTCTTTTTTCTTGATTGCTTTATTAATCGATGTTGTCGCCTTATTTGCAATCTCTTTAGATATTCCTGTAAGTTTCAGTGCCTTGTTTACACTATCGGTAACATTTTCACTCCTTTTATTTTCAATCGTGATGCCGTTTTCATGTTTTTCCTTTGTTTTATGTTTTGGCGAATACACCACCAAAAAATATACGATGGAAACAAAGATGTACATACTCACCGGATTAATATAGCGGGCCCTTTTGCCGGCTAAATAATCGAGCGTAACCTTTCCGGGTTTTGTTAAAAGAGGAGAGAGGGTTTGAAAAAATTTATTGTCGAAATGAAAGTAATGCGCAATACTGTGGCTGATAAAAGCCCAGAAACTTTCTTTTAACTCTAGGTTCGGCTGACCGCAATCGCTACAATAATGTTTCTCAACATGAGCACCGCAGTTTAAACAATTGTGTTCTTTTCTATACTTACCAGCTGACATGGAATAAATTATAAATGGTTAATGGCTTCTACTTCTGCCCGTGTATGTTTGTGTTTAAATATGACAACAAAAACTATCGCAATAACCAATACATAAATGGTGAAAGATAGCCAGATGTTGTGCCAGTCTTTTACATCTAAAGCCCTGCTTAAATTTCCATTCTCTAACACGCTGATTCCTTTGTTTTTCAAAAACTGCAGCAAATGCTTATTGTCTGCTTCGCTCTTTACATATTTAGATAACGAATCGATACTGCTATAATAGGTCGTAAAATATTTATTAATCATCCAACCTGATACTAAACTTCCAAACACAGCGCCGAAACCGTTAGTCATCATCATAAATAAACCTTGTGCAGATGAACGTGTTTTTGGTGTAGTTGATGTTTCGACGAACAATGACCCCGAAATATTAAAGAAATCGAATGCCATACCGTATACAATACAAGAAGTGATGATCATCCATAAATTGGTAGATGGATCGCCAAAAGCAAATAAGCCAAAACGTAATACCCAGGCAAACATGGCAATTGCAATTACCCATTTAATCCCAAATCTTTTCAAAAAGAATGGAATAGCCAGAATAAACAATGTTTCTGATATTTGAGAGATGGATAAAATAATGGTAGAATATCGGATGACAAAAGATTCGGCAAAAACAGGAAATAATTTAAATTCATCTAAAAATACATCACCATAAGCATTTGTTAATTGTAATGCAGCTCCTAAAAACATAGAGAAGATAAAAAACAATGCCATTTTGTAGTCGGCAAACAGCTTGAAAGATTCTAAGCCCAGTTTCTGTGCGAATGTTTTTTTCTCACTAATGAGGTTCAAAGGCTTACAGGCGGGAAGGGTAAAAGAGTATAATCCCAGCATTAAGGCACTGACACCTGCAATGTAGAACTGATTCGCACTTGCTTTATTACCCGTTAAATTGGTAAGCCACATGGCAGCAATAAAACCAACCGTTCCCCATACACGAATGGGTGGAAAGTTTTTCACTACATCGAAATTGCCGTTTTTTAACGTTGTGTAGCTAATGGAATTACTTAATGCAATGGTTGGCATGTAAAAACACATGGCTACCAGTATTACCCAAAAGAAAGTGTGTGGATCTTCTACCTGAGGAAGATAGAACATGGTGGCGGCATAAAGAATATGTAAGATTGCATATAACCTTTCAGCATTGATCCATTTATCTGCAAGAATACCTGTTATGGTTGGCATAAATAACGATGCAATGCCCATGGTAGAGAAAATTATCCCAAAATCTGCACCATCCCATTGTTTGGTTCCAAACCAATAATTTGCAATCGTAATTAACCAGGCAGCCCATACAAAGAATTGCATGAAACTCATTATAGTTAAGCGAAACTTAACGTTCATAATAATAGTTTAGTTTGAATGATTGAAAGTAAAAGCTGAATATAGAACTATTTTAAATGATAATCCAAAATGAACCTAAATTATTTTAAACAATTTGGTTCATCTTAGAATTTAGCTTTTATAGAGTGGATTTGAGAAGAAAATTCAGACAAATTTAGACCAGATAAACATTTTATCAGCATCAATGCTATGATGTTCCGCGTTTATTGAGCTCATCTCTTAATCTTGCGGCCTTTTCATAGGCTTCATCGGCAATAGCTTCCTGTAATTTTTGTTGAAGCTCTTCTAATGTTAAATCACCATAACCTTGTTGCTGGGTTGAGGTTGGCAAGCTATCTGCTTCGGGTTCCTTTGCAATAGAATCCATGTTTTCGAGAAAAAGAAAGTCATTGCCTTCGATTACGATTCCGGCGGAAGCTAAAATAAATTCGTAGGTATAAATCATGGCATTAAACCGAACAGCCAAAGCAATAGCATCAGATGTTCTGGCGTCAACTTCATGTGTATTTTTACCATCACTACAAATCAGCTTTGCATAAAAAACACCATCAACCAGGTTATATATGATAATTTCCTGGATATTGATATGAAAAGTATCAGCCATTGATTTAAACAAATCATGTGTTAATGGCCTACTAGGAGTCATTTTCTCAATTTCTATAGCAATGGCCTGCGCTTCAAAAGCACCAATAATAATCGGTAAGCGGCGGCGTCCATTTACTTCTCCTAAAACAAGGGCATAAGCACCAGATTGAGTCTGGCTGTAAGATAAACCTACAATATCTAATTTAACTTTTTTCATATTTGTCGATGTCATGTTGAGCTTGTCGAAACATTTAATTTAATCCTTCGACAGGCTCAGGATGACAAAAATTATCCCTTATGTGCTTTTAATGCTTCAATTAATTTTGGTACCACCTCAAAAGCATCTCCAACAATACCATAATCGGCCACTTTAAAGAAAGGTGCTTCCGGATCTTTGTTGATTACGACAATCACTTTTGAAGAACTCACACCAGCCAAATGCTGGATCGCGCCAGAAATACCGATTGCAATGTAAAGGTTAGGACTAATGGCAATACCGGTTTGACCAACGTGCTCTGAGTGTGGTCTCCAGTCTGCATCCGATACGGGTTTAGAGCATGCTGTAGCTGCACCTAACAAACCAGCCAATTCTTCAATCATTCCCCAGTTTTCTGGTCCTTTTAAACCTCTACCGGCCGAAACCACCAATTCTGCATCAGGTAATGACACTTTATCTGTTGCCCTAACAATCTCTTTAATAACAGTTCCTAAATCTGATTGTTTAACATCAGCGGTAAAAACTTCTATTGCTGCATCAGTAGCATTTTCTTTAACACCAAATGCATTTGGGTTTAACGCGATTACTTTATTGGCCGATGTTAATTCGGTAATGGCAAATGCTTTACCTGAAAAAGCGGTTTTTTTAACCGAAAATTTACCATCATTACTCGGTAACTCAACTGCACCGTCAGCTAAACCTGCCTTAAGTTTTACTGCAATACGTGGAGCTAAACCTTTGCCAGAGAAAGAGTTAGATAAAACCACAATATCGGCACCTTCTTTTTCCGCTGCTGCTGCAATAACACTTGCATAAGCCTGGTTTACGAAAGTTTTTAACTGATCGGAACTCACGTTTAATACTTTGGATGCACCGTATTTACCCAATTCCTTTAATTCGCTATCAGCTACGTCGCCAATAGAAATTGCGGTTAACTGAGTTGATTGTTGATCGGCAATGGCTTTGGCATAAGATACGGCTTCAAATACAGATTTCTTAAATTTTCCCTCAGCTTGTTCTACATATACTAATACTGACATATATTTACCCCTAAATCCCCTGAAGGGGACTTTTTATTTTATAATGAAATTAATTCTATTTATTATCTCTTTATTATTAAACAACTGGAAATTGAAAATTGCCAACTACTTATATCACTTTAGCTTCGCTGTGAAGTAAACTAATTAACGATTCTGTTTGGTCGGCAGGAATTAATTTTACCGTTCCGCGAGGAGCAGGGGTTTCGTATTTGGTTACTTTGGTTACTTCTTCAATAGCAACGGCATCTACTACCACCAATGGTTTTGTTCTGGCGCTCATGATACCACGCATATTCGGAATTTTTGGTTCTGCTACGCCTTCGGCACAACTTGCAACCAACTTACCTGAAACCGTTAAAACTTCTTTACCACCTTCAATTTCTCTTTCAATTGTTGCTGTATCGCCATCAACATCTAATTTTTTAATAATAGATACTGAAGGGATGTCTAAAAATTCGCCAACCATAGCGGCAACCTGATTACCATTATAATCAATAGACTCGCGACCAGTTAAAATTAGATTGAAATCTTTATCTTTTGCATATTCTGCTAGCTGTTTTGCCACGAAATAAGCATCTCTCGGTGCCGCATTAACCCTAACTGCATCATCTGCACCAATTGCAAGCGCTTTTCTGATGGTAGGATCGTTACCCGCTTCGCCGACATTAATAACGGTTACTGTTCCTTTACCGCCTTCGGTCAACTCAATTGCCCTTGATAAAGCGATTTCATCGTATGGATTAACAATATATTGCACTCCTGACGTATTGAATTCGGTATTATCATTAGTAAAAGTTATTTTTGTCGTTGTGTCTGGCACATTACTGATACAAACTAATATTTTCATATGTTAATAGTGGTTTTTATTGCTATGACGTTATCAAGCTGAATTGATTAGCTCATGATAATTTCATATGTTATATGTTTATTATATAAGGTCTTTCTGCAAATTTAATTAAAAAAGCAAGGAAATAAAATGTCATCAACCCGTTTAAGTAAGTTATTAGAATTTTTAGAAAGTGATCCCAACGATCCTTTTATACTATATGCCTTAGCCACAGAGTATAACGCACAAAATGATAAGGAAAAGGCTTATTCTTTTTACCTTCAGTTAACGGATAAACATCCCGATTATGTTGGCACCTATTACCATTTAGGTAAATTACTCGAAAAAGACGATCAAAAAGAAAAGGCTATCGCCATTTATCAGCAAGGTATGCAGGTAGCACGCAACAAAAGAGACATGCACGCTTTTTCTGAATTACAGGGTGCATATAATACAGCGGCTGGATTAGATTATGAAGACGATTAAACCCCAAACCCCTGAAGGGGCTTTTAGTTTATTATTATAAATGCAAACAAAACCTATTGCTGCAAAAAGACAGTGGTTATTTATTAGAAACGTAATCTTTTTCACCTTTACTTCCTTTGGAGGGGCGCAGGCACATCTGGCGCTATTGCTTAAATACTTTGTTCAGAGCACAAAATTTATCTCAGAAGAGGAGCTTTTAGAGTTAAATGCATTGGCACAGGTACTCCCAGGACCAGCATCTACGCAAACCCTGGTTGGGATAGCCTGGAAGGTTGGAAAACTTAAACTGGCTATTATCACTTTCCTGATCTGGATTTTACCCACAGCAACTATAATGACTTTTGCTGCAATCAGTTATGCCCTGCTCGATCAAAAACAAAAGTTCAATGATGTTTTAGAGTATATCCAGCCAATTGCACTGGGTATTGTAGCTTACGGCGCCTGGAAACTTGGCAAAAAGGTTTTATCCTCGCAGGTTTCCATATTCCTGGCCATTGCTTCGGTTATTGCTACGCTAGTTTTAAGAAATGCTTATGTGTTTCCATTGTCAATATTAATAGGAGGAATGATCTCTTCGGCTATCGAAACACCAAAAGAGGAAGCAGAGCTAAGGGTTAAACTTTTTTCAAATATCAACCCTAAAAAACTAGTTTACTTTTTGGGTGCTTTACTTTTGTTTGCCTTAGTAGGCGCAATTATAAACAGAACATCGCCCTTTAGTTTGCCGATCCGTTTACTCGAAAACTTTTACCGTAACGGAATATTGGTTTTCGGAGGGGGACAGGTACTTGTTCCGCTGATGTTTACCGAGTTTGTAGAGATGAAACATTATTTACCTTCATCCGGATTTTTATCAGGTTTTGCATTACAACAAGCTTTACCTGGTCCAACATTTTCTTTCACCAGCTATTTAGGTGCATTAAGCATGAAGAATTTTGGATACGGATTATGGGGGCAAATTTTAGGCGGATTAATCGGGGTAATTGGTATCAATTTACCTGGACTAATCCTCGTTTTATTTATTGTACCATTTTGGGATGATCTGAAAAAGATCTCCCGCATCCGTCATAGCCTTTCCGGAATCAATGCCGTTAGTGTTGGATTTATTATCGCCGCTTTTGTACTGCTGTTAATACCCATGGGCTTTAACTGGATATTTTTGGGAATTATGCTTGCCACATTTCTGCTGCTTAATTTCACAAAAATAAGCCCGCCGGTTATTGTGTTGGCAGGTATCCTGATCGGATATTTATTTTAGTAAAAACAGATGAAGGTTTTGAATCTTAACTAAAATTTGAAAAGCAATTGCAGTAAATTATAGCTTAATGCAGTCCCGCTATCACTGCTGCTCCGATGAAACCTGTGAAACAAGCAAGCACACAATAAAAATAAAATATACAGTGCTTAAATCGGGAGCATTCGTTTTATCGGGTTTAGATTGCCTGGTTACCTGCTGCCAGGATCAGCTTTTCGTGCCAGCGCCCATTTTTAGTTCTGATTGTTGAAATCTTTACTTGTCATCCTGAGCGGAGTGGGAGGCCAAAAAGCTAAACCTTGCGCTTAAATGAAATACTTTTTATACAGCATTAGGATTTATCAATACCTAAAACGGTGGATCATCATCATTATAATCGTCCATTTTTGAAGGACGGATAATCACATTGCTTTGTTTTTCAAAATCCTGAGATGGATACATTCCCGCAGAAGGATCAGCAGCAAATGAATTTGGTGGCGCATTAAAGTCGTCTTCCAGATCCTGGAATTTCACAAATTTACCTACGAATTTAAGCGGTACGATCCCGGTTTCACCATTACGGTGTTTTGCAATGATAACCTCACCAATACCCGCCTGCGACCTTCCTTGTTCATCTTCAGTAATACCGTAATATTCAGGACGGTACAAGAACAATACCATATCCGCATCCTGCTCAATAGATCCCGACTCACGTAAATCGGATAACATTGGTCGCTTTCCTTGTAAACCAGGTCTGCTCTCTACCGCACGACTTAACTGCGATAGTGCCAGCACCGGAACGTCAAGTTCTTTTGCAACTGATTTTAGTGCCCTTGAAATACTACCAATTTCCTGCTCACGGTTACCGCCTCCTTTTCCTTCGCCTTTACCATGCATTAACTGCAAGTAATCGACAATTACCAATTGAATATCGTATTGCGATTTTAATCGTCTGCATTTTGCCCTGAACTCGAAAATATTTAGCGCAGGTGTATCATCAATTAACAGGGGAGCTTCAGTTAAACGGCCAATTTTACTGTGTAACTGCTGCCATTCCCATTCCTGTAAATTTCCTTTTCTGATTTTTTCCTGTTCAATTTCTGCTTCTCCAGAAATTAAACGATTCACCAACTGAACTGACGACATCTCTAGTGAGAATACCACTGTTGGCTTTGCAAAATCGACGGTGGCGTTTCTTGCGCAGGTTAGTACGAAAGCCGTTTTTCCCATCGCCGGACGTGCAGCAATAATCACTAAATCCTGCTTTTGCCAGCCACCAGTTATTCTGTCTAATCCTGTAAAACCTGTTGGCACACCGGTTAAACCATCGGTTTTGGTACGAAGCTCTTCTAATGTGGCTAACGATTGTTTAATGATATCGTCCATTTTCTGTGTATCTCTACGCAGGTTATTCTGGGCGATTTCAAAAAGTCCTTTTTCTGCCTGATCTAAGAGATCGAAAATATCAGTTGTATCTTCGTAGGCATTTGTAATGATTTCGGTAGAGATCCTAATTAACTCACGCTGAATATATTTCTGAGAAATAATACGTGCGTGGAACTCGATATTCGCTGCTGAAGCAACTCTATTGGTTAAATTGGTAATGTAATAAGCGCCACCAACTATTTCTAAAGTGCCTAATGTACGCAGTTCGGCTGTTACGGTTAAAATATCAACCGGTCGCGATTTCTGAAATAGGATATGAATGGCTTCAAAAATTTTCTGATGGGCAATGTTATAAAAAACCTCTGGTTTCAAAACATCAATTACAGCAGAAAGCGCATCTTTTTCGAGCATTAATGCCCCAAGAACTGCTTCCTCAAGATCTAACGCCTGAGGGGGGATTTTCCCTTGTGAACTTATGGTATTACTTAACCTGCTTTTTCTAGCAGTCATACTGTTCTTTCCGCCTTGTTCATTATCGATACTCATTCCACAAAAGTAATCAAATTTTGATGCGGTTGCTCGAATTAGTTACTAGCTGTTTGTTAACAAATTGAAGCATAATCAGATTAAATTTTATTGGATTTATGATGCCATATAAATTTTTAAACAATTAAATGTTAATAAGGAGCACATTGTTTAGGGCTAAAACATTTTATTTGAATACTTTTGCCTAACAATTTCAAAACATGGATAATTTTAGAAGACCGCAACGCGCAAAAGAGAATAATGAGTTTGTATTCGGCATCAGGGCCGTAATAGAAGCCGTTAAAGCAGGAAGAGATATTGAAACCATTTACCAGCAACGCGGTTTGGGCGGTGATCTTTTTCTAGAATTGAAAGCGCTTCTAAAAGATACTTTGATTCCTTTAAATTCGGTTCCAGTTGAGAAGCTGAACCGCATGTCGCAGAAAAACCATCAAGGTGTAATTGCCGTTATTTCTCCCATTACCTATCAGAATATTGAAGACATTGTTCCAGCTGTTTTTGAAAAAGGAGAAGTTCCATTAATTTTGGTTTTAGATAGCGTGACTGATGTCCGCAATATGGGTGCAATTGCCCGTACGGCTGCTTGTGTAGGCGTTCATGCCATTGTTGTTCCGTTAAAAAATGCAGCACAGATCAATGCAGATGCCATTAAAACATCTGCGGGTGCCTTATTCAGCATTCCGATTTGTCGCCATGCTAACCTGCACAAAACCTGTTTATTTCTACAGGAAAGCGGTCTGCAAATTGTAGCCTGTACCGAAAAAACAAGTGATTTTATTTATGCACCAGATTATACCATGCCTACGGCAATTGTAATGGGCTCAGAAGATGAAGGAATTTCTAACGATCTTTTAAGGGTAGCCGATCATTTAGCTAAAATACCAATGGCTGGAAAAATCGAATCGTTAAATGTTTCGGTTGCCGCCGGGGTAATTTTATACGAAGCGGTCAGACAAAGAACAGTTTGAGGTAAGATGTCAAAGGGAAGAGGGCTGATGGAATTAGTATCGATTCATACACCTCATCGGGGTTCGCCATCCTGAACTTGTTTCAGGATCTTCTATTATAGGTTAAAAGGGAAAAGGTAATAAGTAAGATGTAAAGGAAAATGGGACGATGGAATTAGTATCGACTCATACACCTCATCGGGGTTCGTCATCCTGAACTTGTTTCAGGATCTTTTATAACAGGTTTAAGGGAAAATGTAAGAGGTAAGATGTAAAAGGGCTGATGGAATTAGTATGATTCATACATTTCATCAGGGTTCGTCATCCTGAACTTGTTTCAGGATCCTCCATTATAGGTTGAAGGGAAAATGTAAGAGGTAAGACGTAAAAGGGCTGATGGAATTAGTATCGATTCATACACCTCATCGTGGTTCGTTATCCTGAACTCGTTTCAGGATCTTCCATTATAGGGTTAAAAGGGAAATGTAAGATGGGTAATATAAGCTATGCCACATCATCCATCTTACCTCTCACATCATCCATCCTAAATAAACTTATTTCCGTAGCGCGATTTAACTTCAGCGACAAACTCCTTAACTCTCTGCTCTTCGTTTCTTGGGCAAATCATGAGCATATTATTGTTTTCGACCACAATGTAATCGTGCAGTCCTTGCAGGATCACCAATTTATCTTTCGGCACATTTACCATACAGTTCGATGAATCGAACATCAATACCTGCTCCGAAGGGATAACCGCATTGCCTACATAGTCTTTCTCGGCCATCTCATAAATAGAGGCCCAGGTTCCTAAATCAGACCAGCCAAAATCGGATGGAAGCACGTAAACATTCTCCGCTTTTTCCATAATCCCAAAATCAATTGAAATATTGGTGCATTGGAAATATGCATTATTGATAAAGGCTTTTTCTCCTTCCGTATTCAGCTCAGACCTGCCGATATTAAATATCTCATACATATCCGGCAGATGTTTTTCGAAGGCACTTAAAATCGCTTTAGCCGACCAGATAAATATCCCGGCATTCCACAGGAAATCGCCACTTTGCAAAAATGATTTGGCTAATTCCAGATTTGGCTTTTCGGTAAAGGTTTTAACCTTATGCAGGTCGGTATCGGTATTGAGCACATAATCGGTGTGCTGAATATAACCATAACCTGTATCCGGACGGTTTGGTTTAATACCTAATGTGATTAAACAATCGTTTTTAGAAGCTGCATCTAATGATTGCTGAATAGACTCTATAAAGCCATCAATATTGGCAATGGTATGATCAGAAGGAGCTACAACAATAGTCGCATTTGGATTTAATTGAGCAATTTTTAAACTTCCGTAAGCAATACAAGGTGCTGTATTCCTTAATAAAGGTTCTGCCAGAATTTGATTTGCACTGAGCTGTGGCAACTGCTCTTTTACTAAATCCGAATAAATTTCGTTGGTAACAATAAAAATATTTTCAGGAAGGCAAATTTTTAAAAATCGATCGTAGGTGCTTTGTATCAAAGTTTTACCTACACCAAAAAAATCGATAAACTGTTTTGGGTATTCTGTTCTGCTTACTGGCCAAAAGCGACTTCCGACGCCACCGGCCATAATTAATGCATAATAATCTTTATTCATTTTATAAATTAAAATTACACAATACCTTCGTTAAGAAGATCGTGTAAATGGATAATGCCAAAGTAAGTATTTTGTTCCAGAACTAATAATTGCGTTATATTGTTTTGTTTAATAATATCCAAGGCATCCACCGCTAAAGCATCAAATTGTATACTCTTTGGCGTTCTGCCCATAATATCTTCGGCTTTTAAGTTTGCAATAGAATTGTTATTTTCTAACATCCGCCTAATATCACCATCGGTAATAATGCCCAGCACCTTATCGTCGTTATCAACAACAACAACAGCACCCAAACGGTTTTTACTAATTTCGATCAGCACATCTTTAACAGAAGCCGATGGATGTATGGCTGGTTTTTCGTTAGACAGGGCAAGATCACGGGCCCTTAAATATAATTTTTTACCTAAGGATCCTCCCGGGTGATACTTGGCAAAATCTGATTCATTAAAATCTCTGCATTCCAATAAACAAATGGCTAAGGCATCGCCCAATGCCAATTGCGCCGTTGTACTGGTGGTGGGTGCCAAATTATGCGGACAAGCTTCTTTTTCGAAAGAAGTGTTTAAAATCAGATCAGCTTGCTCGGCTAAAAAAGAATTCAACTCGCCAACCATCCCGATTAAAAGATTGCCAGAAGTTTTTAACAAGGGGGTAAGTACTTTTATTTCTGGTGTATTTCCGCTTTTAGAAAGGCAGATGACAATATCATCCACCTGGATCATGCCCAGATCGCCATGAATGGCATCTGCAGCATGCATAAAAATAGCAGGGGTACCTGTTGAATTAAAAGTAGCCACCATTTTTTGCGCAATAATTGCACTTTTTCCTATACCTGTAACAATTACCCTTCCTTTACCATGTAAAATGCTTGATACGACTTTTTCAAAATCGTTATTAATATTCTTGGCAACATTTAATATTGCTGCTGCTTCAAGCTCTAATGTGCTTACAGCTGATTGGATTATTGATTTTTTACTTTTCAAAGAGAAAATAATTGTATGTTAATACTTGAAATTCTTGTAAAATTATGTTATTTTGGATACAAAAATAGCATCGCATATTTTATTACACAAAATGGACGTGAAAAAGTCGTTATTTGATAACCTACAAAATTTCTTCGGGTTTGATAATTTCAAGGGTGATCAGGAGTCGATCATTACAAATATTTTAGAAGGCAATAACACTTTTGTTATTATGCCAACAGGCGGAGGGAAGTCTATTTGCTATCAGTTGCCCGCTTTAATGAGCGAGGGAACGGCAATTGTAATCTCTCCACTAATTGCATTGATGAAAAACCAGGTAGACCAATTAAGGGCCTTTGGTGGAAATGACAGTATTGCTCATTTTCTTAATTCATCCCTAAACAAATCTGAAATTACTCAAGTTAAATCTGATCTTTTAAGCGGTCAGACTAAATTATTGTATGTTGCGCCCGAATCTCTGGCGAAACAGGATAATATTGAATTTTTAAATCTGATTAAAATCTCTTTCGTTGCTGTTGATGAAGCGCACTGTATCTCTGAATGGGGGCACGATTTCAGACCAGAATACCGTAAGATTAAACAGGTGATTGCAGGATTAGGAAATAACATTCCAATTATTGCACTAACCGCAACGGCTACACCAAAAGTGCAGCAGGATATTATGAAGAACCTCGGCATGACGGAGGCAACCTTGTTTAAATCTTCATTTAACAGACCCAACCTCTTTTACGAGATCCGCCCGAAAAGAGACATTACCAAAGAGATTATTAAATACATCAAATCTAATCCGGGCAAATCAGGCATTATTTATTGTCTAAGTCGCAAAAAGGTAGAAGAGGTGGCTGAAGCGCTAAATCTAAATGGAATTAGTGCCTTGCCTTATCATGCTGGTTTAGACCCAAAAGTTAGGGCCGAAACACAGGATAAATTTTTGATGGAAGATGCTGAGGTAATCGTTGCAACCATTGCCTTTGGTATGGGGATCGATAAACCCGATGTTCGTTTTGTCATTCACCATGACGTGCCTAAAAGTATGGAAGGTTATTACCAGGAAACTGGCAGGGCCGGACGTGATGGTGGCGAAGGTGTTTGTATTGCTTTCTACTCTCAAAAAGATGTAGACAAACTGGCCAAGTTTATGAAAGATAAACCGGTTTCTGAAAGAGAAATTGGGACACAAATATTAAAAGAAGTAATTGATTATGCTGAATCTGGCGTTTGCCGTCGGAAGCAGATCCTTCATTATTTTGGCGAAAACTTTAATGAAACAGGCTGTAACTGCATGTGCGATAATTGCAAAAAGCCTAAAAAACAATTTGACGCCGAAAGCCAGTTATCTACGGTATTAAAGTTTATTGAGAAATCGGGAGAAAAATTCGACGATGCACACTTGCTAAACGTTTTCTTAGGTTTAGAAACCGCACAAACCATTGCCTACGAGCATAGTAAGGTTCCTGAATTTGGAATTGGTAAAGAAGAAGGTGAGTTGATGTGGAAATCGATTATCCGCCAGGCTGTTTTAAACAACTACCTTTTTAAAGATATTGATAATTACGGTTTATTAAAGTTAACCAAACAGGGAAGAGATTTTATTGTCAACCCTTACAGCCTCAAATTCATACTAAACGAGCCAATAGAGAACGGTGCTGACGATGACGATGATGACGTAAAACAAGGCACAGGTGCTTTAGATACGCATCTTTTATCATTGCTTAAAGAGCTACGCAAAAAAATAGCCAAGCAAAAAAGCGTTCCGCCATTTGTGGTTTTTCAAGACCCATCTTTAGAGGAAATGTGTACACATTACCCCATTACGATGGAAGAGCTTCGCCAGATTTCTGGTGTAGGTTCGGGTAAAGCGATGAAATTCGGAACACCTTTTATCGAACTGATTAAAAAATATGTTGAGGATAACGATATCGAGCGTCCGATTGATCTGATTATTAAAACACAGGCCAATAAATCTCAGATGAAGGTTTCAATTATTCAAAATATCGACCGGCAGATTGGCTTGGAAGATATTGCCGACTCAAAAGGCATCACTTACGAAGAAATCCTGAAAGAAGTAGAATCGATTGTAAACTCTGGAACCAAACTTAACCTAAACTATTTCATTGATGAAGTGATTGATGATGATAGACAGGATGAAGTATTTGATTATTTCAGGGCAGCCGAAAGCGATTCTATAGACGAAGCGCTCAATGAATTAGGTGAAACTGATTACACCCGCGAAGAAATTCAATTGATGCGAATTAAATTCATGTCAGAACTAGGCAACTAGCTTTTGATGTCAGACGTAAAATGGAAGATGGAATTATAGCACTGTGCATAAACCCATCTTCCATTTTCCATTACACATTTTACATATGTTAAACTACTTAGATAAATTAAAAAATACAGATTCAGGGAATTTCTTTTTAATGGCGGGACCATGCGCTATTGAGGGTGAGGATATCGCTATGAGAATTGCCGAAAAGATCATTACCATTACGGATAAACTTCAAATCCCATATATTTTCAAAGGTTCGTACCGCAAGGCTAACAGAAGTAAAGGAAGTTCCTTTACTGGCATTGGCGATGAAAAAGCTTTGCGTATTTTAGAACGCATTGGTAGAGAATTTGGCGTGCCAACAGTTACTGATATTCACGAAAGCGGAGAGGCCGCCATGGCTGCTGCATACGTGGATGTATTGCAGATTCCTGCATTTTTATGTCGCCAAACCGATTTGTTAATTGCTGCTGCAGAAACAGGAAAAGTAGTGAACGTTAAAAAAGGCCAGTTCCTTTCTGCAGGTTCAATGAAATTTGCTGTAGAAAAAGTAAAAGAGGCCGGCAACAATAAAGTAATCCTGACGGATAGAGGTAATACCTTCGGTTATCAGGATTTGATTGTTGATTACCGCGGATTACCTGAAATGCAGAGTTTTGGCGTGCCAGTGGTAATGGATTGTACGCATTCATTGCAACAGCCCAATCAAAGCAGTGGTGTAACCGGAGGCAAACCAGAACTGATCTCAACCATCGCCAAGGCGGCAATTGCGGTAGGAGCAGATGGTTTATTTATCGAAACGCACCCTGATCCGGCTAATGCGAAATCAGATGGCGCCAATATGTTACATTTAGACCTGCTGGAAGAAACATTAACCAAGCTGATTCGTATCAGACAAGCTATACTATAATTTTGAACAATCCGAAAGTATTTCTTACTGCCGAATGGCGTAAACTGGCGCTGGCACAGTACGCTGTAGA
Source organism: Sphingobacteriaceae bacterium GW460-11-11-14-LB5 (assembly GCA_002151545.1). Classification (NCBI taxonomy): domain Bacteria; kingdom Pseudomonadati; phylum Bacteroidota; class Sphingobacteriia; order Sphingobacteriales; family Sphingobacteriaceae; species Sphingobacteriaceae bacterium GW460-11-11-14-LB5. The sequence continues at coordinate 2,227,882 of CP021237.1, forward strand.
CAAAGAAATACTTTCGAAATACCTTCCTCCACACATCGAGTTAGATGACTGGCAAGGTAAATACTATGTCAGTTTAGTGGGCTTTATGTTTGTTGATGTTAAACTTCGGGCATTAACATTCCTTTCCATACCAATTTTGAGGAAGTTAACCTTAGGTTTTATGTTAAATTTAAGATGGCACTACCTGGAAGCGCGGCGTAGTTTTTATCAAAGAATTTGTACCCAAACCAGCCATCACCTTTGTAGCAAATACCATTTATAAAGAAAATTACCAAACATTTCCGATGAAACATGTTTGGATTGAACAGGAAAACCAAATTGAGGTAGATTATCTTTGGAAGAATAGAAATTGGCATAACTTTTCAGTAACCGCTGCATCAAAAGCTGAAGAAATCAGGGTCGGAAGCGAAGAGGAGTATATCACCGAACATTATTGGGGTTATACTAAAATCGGAAGGAATAAAACTTCTGAATATGGGGTAGAGCATCCGCGCTGGGAGGCTTATCCTGTAAATGATTATAAAATTAATGTCGATTTTGGAATCAACTATGGGAATGATTTCGCTTTTTTAAATCATGCCAAGCCTGATTCAGTATTCCTAGCCGAAGGCTCTGAAATAAGGGTACTAAAAGGGAAGAAGTTTTAGTACTGACAAAGTTACCATTATATCCTATGGTAATCTCCCCGCCAGTTTTTGATAGCTTTTTTAATCTCGCCGGGAGATAGTTTTTCTGAAAGTGTTTTATCTACTAAAGCCAAATATTCTTCATCACCAGCAAAACGTAAAGCCAAAATCTGACCCATCCTTAGTTCAACCGGAAGTGCTTTACCGGCCAGAATGTAATAACGTAATTTTTCTTCAGCCCTCGCCGCTCGATCCTGTGCTTTAAGCGCGAACATCCTTGCCATTACCGCTATAATCGCTATCAGGAAAAATGCAAGCACCAGCAAGCCTGTAATGATAGTGGGTATGGCAATGCAAGAGTAAATGGCAAAACCTAATCCTAATATGGCTAATGGTATAGCGAAAAAATGAAAAGGGGGGTAAAATCTTTTATGGTTTCCGTAATGCTGAGACATTTTTAATTTTTATTAAGTTTATCGACTTAACAGGGCGTTGCATTTAAGGCAAAATCTTTAATTTATATTGCTATAAAAGTTCCCGTTATATCTTAGTAATTACAAACGAGGTTCTCCTATTGTTTTTCCTACCCAAATCAGTTTTATTGTCAGCAATTGGTTTACTGGCACCAAAACCTTTATAAGTAAGCCTCTTGGCATCGATACTATTTTTAATCAGGTATTCGTAAACGGCATTGGCACGGTTAAATGATAACTTTTCATTTAGTTTATCATCGCCAACATTATCTGTATGCCCCTGAATCTCGATCTGAACGTTTTCATTTTGATGTAAAAAGTCGATCAGCAGATCCAGTTCACGGATAGAAGCGGGCAAAAGATTAAATTTATTGGTATCGAAGAAAATGTTTCTTAAGGTTACATTCCCACCTTGCTTTATCTTTTCAATATAAACTTCAATCTGGTAAGGTTTATTAATATCCCCGGCCTTGAGCTCGAAGTTTTCGGAGTAAAACATGTAACCTTCGGCATTTACATTGAACAAGTAATTACTCCCTACAGGCATTACCGCTAAAAACTGCCCAGTCTCAGGATCTGTGTAGTCGTCAAAAACAGTTTTATTGGTTTTCAAATCTACTACCTGGACATTGCTTTCAATCGTTTTTTTAGTATCCCGGTCTCTTACTATTCCTTTTACATATGAAACTTTTAATGGTTTGGCTACTTCAGGGATTCCAAAACTGTAAATATCCTGCATGCCGTAACCGCCTTTTAAATTTGATGAAAACAATCCTGAATTACCATCGGCACTTACTACTAAACCACTTTCATCTTCAAAAGAGTTAATCGGATAACCCATATTGATGGGCTTTTGCCATTTACCATCATTTTCCTGCCGGCTGTAATAAATATCTTTGTTCCCGAAACCTGGCCAGCCATCAGAAGAAAAATATAAGGTTTTACCATCTGCATGCAAAAAAGGGGTGTTCTCATCGAATGCAGTATTAATCTCTGGACCAAGATTAACGGCAGGTCCCCATTTGGCATCATCGGTAATGGTGCTTTTCCATATATCGTAACCACCCGATCCGCCAGGTCTGTTGCTGATAAAATATAATGTTCTTCCATCAGGACTGATGGCCGGTTGAGATTCCCAGAATTCAGAATTAACAGGCTGACCAACATTATAAGGCTCACCCCAATCTTTTCCTTCACGGTGTGAAACGTAAATATCACAGCGACCTAAACCATCAGGGCGGTTGCATCCGGTAAAAAACAGATACTTACCATCAGGAGAAATGGTTTGGGCACCCTCGTTATATCTCATCGTGTTTATTTTACTTGATAAAGGCGTGGCGATACCCCACGTATTATTTTTAAACTGTGAGGTCCAAAAGTCTTCATTACCATTCACCTGACGGGTAAAAACCAGGGTTTCGCCATCAGCAGTTATCGCAGGAAAGTACTCTGCATCAGTTGTATTTACACCATCACCTAAATTTGTTGGGCTATATTTTACGGGTTTCTTTATGGCTAATGCAGCAAAATCGCAATCTAAGAGGTATTTTTTTGCTCTTCTCCCTCTGTCAGATGAAGAATCTAACATCAAAAATTCACTAAAGTGCTGTTTCGCTTTTAAATAATCCTGCGTAGCAAATTCTGTTTCAGCCAAGCCATACATGACTTCCGGGGCAAACGTTTTGTTGATTAGTATCGCTTTTTCGTAAGCCGTTCTGGCATCCGGATATTTCTTTTGTATTTTGTAAAGCCCGGCAAGCATTACATAGGCATTTTGAAATAAAGGATCAGCCTCAACTGCACTTTTTAAAGCCTGCTCTGCTGAGGTATAATCTTGCTTTTGAATTAATGGATTTGCTTTTTCGAAAAAGGTTTGCGCTTTTTTATTGCCCGAACTTTGAGCAAATAGGCAAAAGCTAAATAAACTAAGGGATAAGAATAGACAAAACCTCATACATTAACATTTGGTTATCAAAGCTAATGTAAACTAATTTAAGGAATATTTAAAAATTTGTGTGTTTGTAAAGAAATCTCCCATTTAGGATTGGCCATTACATACTCAATAATTAATGGTGTAATTTCTTTTGATTTAGACCACTCAGGCTGAAGATATAATTTACAGGTAGGAGATACCATTGCAGCATATTCTTCGGCCCATTTAAAATCACTTTTATTAAAAACAATAACTTTTAATTCGTGTGCAAATGGCGTAATATCTGGTCTTGGGGCTTTAAACTTCTTTGGGGATAAACAGATCCAATCCCAGTTTCCCGAAAGTGGGTAGGCACCAGATGTTTCGATAAAAGTAAGAATACCTCTTTCTTTTAATTTATTGGTTAAATAATCCAGGTTATAAATTAAGGGCTCGCCACCAGTAATTACAACAGCTTTGCCCGGAAATTTATCGGCATTTTCTACAATAACGTCTGATGGGGTAAGTGGGTGCATTTCTGCGTCCCAGCTTTCTTTAACATCGCACCAATGGCAACCTACATCGCAGCCCCCTAAACGGATAAAATAAGCTGCTTTACCAGTATTAAATCCTTCGCCCTGTATAGTATAAAATTCTTCCATTAAAGGAAGTAATGTGCCGTCTTCTGGTATTTCTTGTTTCATTTTTGAGGATGCAAATATCCTAAAAAAATATGGTGATGCTGTTCCTCTTTTGAAATTTAATAGAAAGATGAAATAAGAGTGATATTTATTTGCTGTATTTTAGCAGAATGAAGTGGTTTAAAGCACTAAATAATAACCAGATTCCCCGTCCGGATAGCATCAAGACCATCGAGGTTGGTGGAAAACAGATCTGTCTGATCAATAATGATGATAAAATTATTGCAACCCAATCTCATTGTCCACATGCTGGAGGTCATTTTAGTGGCGGCTGGTGCAAAAACGGCAACCTGGTTTGCCCCATCCATCGATATGAGTATAATTTAACCACAGGGAGAGGCGCAGAGGGGCAGGGCGATTACATCAATATTTACCCAACCGAATTGCGTGAAGACGGCCTGTATATTGGTTTCGAAGAAAGCTGGTGGAGTAAACTTTGGGGATAAATTAATTTGATGAGGTGAATGTTAATCAGCCTCTTTCAAATACTGATAACATTTGAAAGGCCTAATTGAGCAAATACCTTTTAAAGAATTCCTGGCAATTTAAAACCTCTATTTTTGAGAAATAAAAATCTTCTATATCTTCTGTAACGATACACATACTACCTACCGTTTCAGCGGCATAATATTCTAAACCGTCCTCGAAATCATTAATAGATTTATTCGTAAGAGTATTGAAAACTCCTTCAGAAGAATTCTCAGCGATTTTAATATAGCGACAAAGTAAATCTATCTTCTGCTTTGCGAGTTGAGCATTATGTTTTTTTTCTGCAAAATAAAAAGCAATTGCCAAACAAAGAGGAGAGGTGTATACATCAAACTTTGGATGAGAGGCTAAACTTAAAATTCTGGACGAATATGTGTAAAGTGGATATTCCTTATTCAGTACCGAAACCAAAACGTTTGCATCTAAAAATATCTTCATTTGTTATTTTTTAGAAGAAAAGAATTCATCTTTTGAACCCTTACGTGTTTTTTTTGGAGATTTTTTATATTCTACTTCACCTTCGGCAACCATACTTACCCAATCTGCAATAGGGAAATCTTCTAAAGATTTGTACTCTTTTGCGGTTACCTGTATTAACAGATGCTCTATTAAACGAGATAAACTAATGTTGTTATCGGCAGCATATTTTTTTGCCTTTGCAACAACATCCTGACTGAAGCTTAAGGTTAATTTGGCATCCATTATCTTAATTGTTTTATAAACGAATATACAAAATATACGTATAAATTTAAAAAATAATACGTAAAAAAAGCGATTCATTTTTATTGAATCGCTTTTGATATTTTCCTTGGCAATGAGTTCACCTTCAACCCTCAACCCTTCAACCTACTACCGCTAAGCGTATATCTCTTTTCTAGCTGATGCTAAAGTATTTTTCAATAAACCAACAATAGTCATTAAACCTACACCACCTGGAACAGGCGTAATGTAAGAGGCTTTAGGCGCCACGTTTTCGAAATCTACATCACCATATAACTTAAAGCCCGATTTGGTTTCAGCAGAAGTTTCACGGTTAATTCCTACGTCAATAATAATAGCACCAGGTTTTACCATATCGGCTGTAACAAAATTCTTTTTACCAATGGCAGCAATTACAATATCGGCCTGTAGAACCTGTTCTTTTAAATCTTTTGTGCGCGAGTGGGTAAGTGTTACCGTACAGTTGCCTGGGTTTGCGTTACGGGCCATTAAAATACTCATTGGGCTTCCCACAATGTTACTACGACCAACAACCACACAGTGCATTCCTGTTGTGTCTATACCATACTCTTGCAGCATCAATAAAATACCATAAGGTGTTGCCGGAATAAAGCAAGGTAGATTACGCATCATCCTGCCCAAATTTACCGGGTGGAAACCATCTACATCTTTACGGTGATCGATCTTTTCGGTTACTTTCTCCGGATCGATGTGTTTAGGTAAAGGCAATTGAACAATTAATCCGTCTACCTCATCATCCTGGTTAATTTCTTCAATTTTCGCCAATAATTCAGCTTCAGTTACTGAGTTATCATATCTATGTAGTGATGATTTAAAACCAACTTTTTCGCAGTTTTTCATCTTACTGGCTACATAGGTTTCGCTTCCTCCATCGTTACCCACTAAAATAGCAACCAGGTGTGGCTTGCGACCACTTTTATTTAAAAATTCGGCAGCTTCTTCTGCAATTTGAACTTTAACCTTTTCTGATACGTATTTACCGTCTAATAATACCCCTAAATCCCCTGAAGGGGACTTTGAATTTCCATCGCTCATATAACTTGCTCCGTTATAATTTTATAATTTAAGATTTGACTTAATAAAACTCGCTAGTAATTCCCCCTCAAGGGGGCTAGGGGGTTAATCTAATTTCAAAACTGCCATAAACGCCGTCTGCGGAATTTCTACGTTCCCCACCTGACGCATACGTTTTTTACCTTTTTTCTGTTTTTCCAATAACTTACGTTTACGGGAAATATCACCACCGTAACATTTAGCGGTTACATCTTTACGTAAAGCACTCAGTGTTTCGCGGGCAATAACTTTAGCACCAATTGATGCCTGTATTTTTATTTCGAACTGTTGACGAGGGATTAATTCTCTTAATTTCTCGCAAATTTTCTTTCCAAAATCGTAAGCATTACTTCTATGGATTAATGATGATAAAGCATCTACAGGCTCATCGTTCAATAACATATCTAAACGAACCAGATCCGATTTACGGTAACCTGTTTGGTGATAATCGAAAGAAGCATAACCTTTAGAAATTGTTTTCAACTTATCATAAAAATCGAATACAATTTCGCCCATTGGCATTTCGAAAACCAGTTCAACACGATCTGAAGTAAGATAAGATTGATTTACAATAATTCCGCGTTTCTGAATACAAAGCGACATTACCGGACCAACAAACTCTGCTTTCGTAATGATATTTGCTTTAATATATGGTTCCTCAACAGAATCCAACTTACTTGGGTCAGGTAAATCAGAAGGATTGTTAACAATAATTTCGTCACCTTTAGTAGTATACGCAATGTACGATACGTTGGGAACCGTTGTAATTACGGTCATATCAAACTCACGTTCTAAACGCTCCTGGATAATTTCCATGTGCAACATGCCCAGGAAACCGCAACGGAAACCGAAACCAAGTGCAGCAGAACTTTCTGGTTCAAAAACGATAGAAGCATCGTTCAGTTGCAATTTATGCATCGCCTCACGTAATTCTTCAAACTCATCGGTATCTACAGGATAAATCCCTGCAAAAACCATTGGTTTAACTTCTTCGAAACCCTGAATGGCATCTAATGATGGCCTGGCCACAGTTGTAATCGTATCACCAACCTTTACCTCTCTGGCTTCTTTAATACCAGAAATAATATAACCCACGTCGCCGGTTTTAACCACACTACGTGGCGACATATCCAGTTTCAAAATACCAACCTCATCAGCCAGGTATTCTTTGCCAGTATTAATAAATTTAACTTTATCGCCTTTTTTGATTTCGCCGTTTACCACTTTATAATAAGCGATAATCCCTCTGAATGAGTTAAAAACAGAGTCAAAAATCAACGCTTGTAACGGTGCTTCAGGATCGCCAACTGGAGCTGGAACACGATCAACAATGGCCTGGATGATATCAGGAATGCCCATTCCGGTTTTACCCGATGCCGGAATAATATCTTCGCGTTTACATCCAATCAGGTCAATAATCTGGTCTTTCACTTCCTCAGGCATAGCCCCGGGTAAATCCATTTTATTTAAAATCGGAATAATTTCCAGATCGTGCTCTAAAGCCAGATATAAATTCGAAATAGTCTGCGCCTGAATCCCTTGCGAAGCATCTACAATAAGTAAAGCGCCCTCGCAGGCTGCAATGGAACGTGAAACCTCGTATGAGAAATCGACGTGGCCTGGTGTATCGATCAGGTTAAAATTGTATTCAATATCACCAACCTTATAGTTCATTTGTATGGCATGACTTTTAATCGTTATGCCTCTCTCACGCTCTAAATCCATGTTATCGAGCAATTGCGCCTGCGCTTCACGCTGCGAAATCGTCGCTGTATATTCTAATAACCTATCAGCCAGGGTGCTCTTGCCATGGTCAATATGTGCAATAATGCAAAAATTACGTATATGCTTCATCTTTGCGCAAAGATATGCTTTTTAATGGAAAATGTAAGAGGGAAAATGGAATGCCGCAAAGGCTGAATTTTTATTGTTTTGAAAAGCAAGAGCAGTACTTTTCGGTTACTTCGTTCCTGCTTTACACTTTATCCCGGTGTTGGTTTAATGCTAGTTCGAACGGTAGAAAACCGGGATGTTCGTTCCAATCAGGTTTATTTAACCAATAGCAGTAATGCTTTTGAGCGGTTTCTTACCTGATGCTTAAAATTAACCACAAACAGGCACGATAACAATTTCAGTTTATTAATAAAACAGCTGTGTTTATCAGTGCCCATCTGTGGTTAAAAAATTAAACCATTGTTTTCTTCCACTTACCTTTTTTAAATAAGATAAAGGCAGCCACCGCAATACCGGCTTCGGCTGTTGGGATGGCAATAAAAACACCTGTTGGTCCCATTTCTAAAAATTTAGCCAAAAAGTAAGCTAAAGGAATCTGAAACAACCAAAAGGCAAAAATGTTAATTTTGGTAGGCGTCCAGGTATCGCCAGCACCGTTAAATGCACTACTAAACACCATTGCCGCTCCATAAATCACAAAACCAATGCTTAAAATTTTTAAAGCTTTGCTTGCAACGGCAATCACATTTTCATCTGAAGTGAAAAATGCTGCGAACAAATGTCCACAGGTCAAGAACAATACACTGACCACCGCCATGAAAACAATGATGTATTTCAAGGTTTGGAATACCGATTTTTCAGCACGATCTATATGGCCTGCGCCTAAATTCTGACCAACCAGCGTAGCTGCTGCATTACTCAAGCCCCAGGCAGGTAACATAAAAAACATCATGAGTCGTAGTGCCGTTTGGTAACCTGCCGACCCGGTATCGCCACCGGTAGTGGCAACCAGTTCTGCCAAAAACACCCAGCTACAGCTCGCAATTACAAACTGAAAGATGGCCGGTGCGGCAATCTTAACGATAGCTTTAATCTGGTCAAAATCAGGCAGGAAATGACTAATCCGTATTTTCAATATATTTTTACCACTAAACAGATTATAAACCTGATAGGTAACTCCCAAACCACGACCAATTGTAGTTGCAATTGCAGCACCGGTTAAACCAAATGCAGGTATAGGGCCTAAACCGTTGATAAAAATAGGGCAGAGGATGATGTTGGCAATATTGGCGATCCATAAACTCCGCATGGCGATTGCCGCATTACCTGCTCCCCGAAAAATCCCGTTAATTAGGAATAAAAGTACAATTATGATACTTCCACCCATCATAATACGAACAAATGTAACACCTTGCTCGGCAGTTTCGGCCGAAGCCCCCATGAGTAATAGAATATCTTTGGCATAAATTAGCCCCAGAATACTGATGATAATGTTAACGAAAACAGCTATCACAATGGTTTGCATGCCCGCTTTTGATGCTGCTTCCGGATTTTTCTCCCCAATCCTCCGTGCAACCACTGCGGTTGCAGCCATGCTTAATCCAATGGCCAATGAGTAAATAATGGTTAATACAGATTCTGTTAAACCAACGGTCTGTATGGCATGGCTACTATTTTCCAGGTGGCCAACAAAATATAAATCAACTAAAGCAAAAACCGATTCCATAGCCATTTCCAGCATCATCGGAATGGCCAATAAAATAATTGCGCGTTTAATACTAATTGAAGTAAGATCAACTTCGTGACCTTTTAAAGACTGAACGAGGATATCGAAAAAAGACGAAAGTTTGCCTTGCGTCTTTGTGGACTGTGACATATAATAAAAAGTAAAGTGTAATGTATAAACCAATGATACGCTTTAAGCGTACATACCTAAAATTGAAGCGGAGGGGAATCCTCGGTTGTTTAGAACCTCAAACGGATTGCAGATACTATCATGGCTCTGTTCTATTGATAAATCAAAGATAGATAAAATTTTGAATTGTCAAATTTAGATGACTAATTTTTAAGATAGTGATTGATTTTTTTTTACCACGGACTCAAGGAACACACGGAATGTTATTCCAGGGTCTGTTTAAGTTCCTTTTGTACACTTACTAGTCATCCTGAGCTTATTGAAGGATCAGTTTCAAAGGCGTTTCGACAGGCTCAACGTAACAACCTGTAAAAATTTATTTCGTTTGATAAATAGCTGCTTAGTCATGATTCAGTTATAAAAAAAAGAGGACGAAACTGTAACCAGTATAACCCCTTAATTTGTGTATCATCTTCTATATACTATATGCTTTAATCATTTCTTCTGAAACTTTTGTTCCACGACCAGTAGTTAAATCAATTAATACGTAATCAAAAATACCGTCTGATGCTACTTTACCCGTTTTCTGGTTAATAATTTCGAACTGAACCGCGCAGCCTTTATCGTTCATGGTTAAAATACCTGTTCTAATCAGCATTAGATCGTTCATTAGTAACGGACGTTTAAAATTAATGTCAACATGGCTAACCACCCAGCCCAGGCCTTGTTTGGTAAAATGTTCCCAGGGCATACCATAGAATTTCTCCATTTGCTCGTAACGGGCTGCCAGAACATAATCTAAGTATTTACTATTATGTACATGGTTAAACATATCGATATCATCCGGACGAACACGTAGTTCACTTTCGAAAATGCTGTATTGATTTTTTTCCAAGGGTAAATGTTTTGTGCAAAAGTATTAATAATGACTGAATGTAAAGTATTACTTGACAAATGTGAATATGATGTAGTGTATTTACTTGACAATTTTTCGTATTTTGATTTGAAATGGGAAAGCTCACTTTATATGATATTACAATTCCGCGCGAAACAATAGTCGAAGCGCGTGAAAATGTTTATTTAAGCCGCACGCCCGAGCAACGCTTTTTTGGTGTTTTGCAACTCAACCAAATTTCAGTTACCATGAATGGTGGCCAGCCTTTAAAATCTCCTCAAGGAAAAGGTATTATTATCCGCAAGCCAAACTTATAAGCTTCAATATGTCGTTTGATAAAGAGAACCCAGAGATGCTTTTGTTATTGGAAACATTTGAGTAGTTTGACATGCAATAATAATGCGAAACTAAGTTTCTTGCACCGCCTCAGATTCTCTAAACCCGACTTAGCGGAAATCCTTTTTGCTGCAGGTCTTCGACAAACTCAAACCAACAATCGCAAAAAGATTGCAGCGAGGGCGGGAGGATAGCAAGCTATGAAAAACCGAGTTTGCCTTTCTAAAAAAAGGAAAATTAAAATTTAATCAATTTCCCTTGGTTCAGTTTTATCATTACTAATAAAACGCCATTCTTCTCCATAAAGTGATTTATATTGAACCATAATTTTAATATCAGCTTTTTCTACAAGCGGTCCCAAGCGTTCATCATTTATATTAATCAGACTTAACTTTTCGCCAACCGGTAAAATTTCGTTTTTCCAAAGATTAGCCAGTATTACAGATTTGGTTATGGCTAATTTGTTATCGTTTTTTATTTGTTTAAGGATTTCAGCTACATTCTCATAACGTTTAGATTTGTAATAAAAACCATAATCGGATACTATAGCCGGACCTAGGCCTTGATTTACAATCAGAAATTCATAATGGTAATTATCTTCTCCATTTTTTTTGATGTCAGAAAAACTATTTGAATAACTCATAAGCAGTGGTTTTACAGATGCATACTGCTGAACTTTTTGCAACCTGGTTTGATATAGAGTTATAATAATGGCACAAATACTGGTTACAATGGCACACAAACCAACGATAGTGTTTAATGATAATTTGGGCTTATTTTGAGCTTTCTGCATATCTCATTAGGTTGTAAAATCAATCTAAAATAGAAAATATCAGTTGTTGAACCTATAAGGGGATAAATATTTCTAAAACATGATAATATAATAAGCAACAACCACTTGCTTATAAATAAAAATAGCCTTATCTTTGCGCCACAATTAATTAATTTTTTATTGCTTTAATATTATTCAAGAATGTATTTAAGTCCAGAGAAAAAAGCTGTAATCTTTAAAGAACACGGCAAAGTAGAAACCAACACGGGTTCTGCAGAAGGTCAAGTAGCGTTATTTACATACCGTATTGCGCACTTAACAGAACACTTAAAGAAAAATCGTAAAGATTTCTCTACGCAGTTGTCACTTCAAAAATTAGTAGGTAAACGCCGCGGTATTTTGGCTTACCTATACAAAAAAGATATTGAGCGCTATCGTGCTATCATCAAAGCTTTATCGCTTCGTGATATCATCAAACAAAAATAAGCGCAAGTTTATCATTAAAAGCCATTCTTTAGGGAATGGCTTTTTAATTCCCTGTTAATTTTTTTTAACGGGTTTTATTATAGATAGGCTTTTTTAATCCTATCTTCGTTTGCAAAAACAAATACATATATAAACAACGGTGTGTAGAAAGAGGAAAACACACCATAATTCTATTTAAATGAATGTAATAAAAAAATCGTTCGATTTGGGCGATGGCAGAATTGTAGAAATTGAAACTGGTAAATTGGCTAAACAGGCTGATGGTTCGGTTGTGGTAAAAATGGGCGATACGATGTTGTTAGCAACTGTAGTATCAACTGTTGGCGCTAAACCAGGTACTGATTTTTTACCTTTATCGGTTGATTATCAGGAAAAATATGCGGCTACAGGCCGTATCCCAGGAGGCTTTTTACGTCGCGAAGCAAGATTATCTGATTACGAGGTATTAATCTCTCGTTTAGTGGATAGAGCTTTACGCCCAATGTTCCCAAGTGATTATCACTCTGATACACAGGTGATGATTTCATTAATCTCTGCTGATAAAGATATCATGCCAGATTGTTTGGCAGGTTTAGCGGCATCTGCTGCATTATCAGTTTCTGATATCCCTTTCAATGGTCCAATTTCTGAAGTACGTGTTGCAAAAATCGATGGTAAATTAATCATCAATCCGAAAGCTAGCGAACTGGAACGTGCAACTTTAGAGTTTATGGTTGCTGGTTCGGCTAACGATATAGGCATGGTTGAAGGTGAGTGTGATGAAATTCAGGAAGACGAAATGGTTGAGGCTTTAAAATTTGCACACGATGCAATTAAAGTTCAATGTGCCGTTCAGGTTGAATTAACTGAAGCTACCGGCAAAACGGTTAAACGCGAATACAGTCACGAAGACCACGATGCGGATTTAAAAGCTAAAGTTTATGCTGATACTTACGATAAAGTTTATGCTGTAGCAAAAGCTGGTGGCAATAAAGATGTTCGTAAAGAAGGTTTCACCGCGATCATTAACGAATTCTTCGAAGCAATGCCAGAAGATACTGCAGATTTAACTAAAGCAATGGCTAAACATTATTATCATGATGTTCAGTATGATGCCATCAGAAACTTATTGTTGGATGAAGGTATCCGTTTAGATGGTCGTAAGACTACAGAAATCCGCCCAATCTGGAGTGAAGTTGGTTATTTACCTGCTGCACACGGTTCGGCTGTATTTACACGTGGCGAAACGCAATCATTAACTTCAGTTACTTTAGGTAGCAAAGATGATGAGCAAATGATTGACGGTGCTTTCTTTAATGGTTATAACAAATTCTTATTGCACTATAATTTCCCTGGTTTCTCAACTGGTGAGGTTAGACCAAACAGAGGCGCTGGCCGTCGCGAAATTGGTCACGGTGCTTTAGCACAACGTTCATTGAAAAAAGTATTGCCTCAAGGTGAAGCAAATCCTTATACCATCCGTGTGGTTTCTGATATCTTAGAATCAAACGGTTCATCATCAATGGCAACTGTTTGTGCTGGTACATTAGCATTAATGGATGCAGGTATTAAAATCAAATCGCCAGTATCTGGTATCGCAATGGGTTTAATTACTGATGAGAAAACCGGTAAATATGCAATCCTTTCTGATATTTTAGGTGATGAAGATCACTTAGGTGATATGGACTTTAAAGTAACCGGTACCGAGCATGGTATTGTTGCTTGCCAGATGGACTTAAAAATCAATGGTTTATCTTACGAAGTTTTAACTAAAGCTTTGTTACAGGCTAAAGATGGTCGTTTACACATCTTAAACGAGATGAAGAAAACCATCAGTACACCTAATGAAGATTACAAACCACATGCGCCACGTATTGTTTCTTTAACTATTGATAAAGAATTTATCGGAGCAATTATCGGCCCTGGAGGTAAAATTATCCAGGAAATGCAACGCGAAACCGGTGCTTCAATCTCTATCGAAGAAGTTGATGGTAAAGGTATTGTGGAAGTATTTGCTGATAACAAAGCCGCTATTGATGCAGCAGTTACCCGTATCCGTAATATCGTAGCTAAACCAGAAATTGGCGAAATTTACCAGGGTAAAGTAAAATCAATTATGCCATTCGGTGCGTTTGTTGAGGTGATGCCAGGTAAAGATGGTTTATTACACATCTCTGAAATTTCATGGGAACGTTTAGAAACCATGGATGGTGTGCTAAAAGAAGGTGATAAAATCGAGGTTAAATTATTAGACATCGATAAACAAGGTAAAATGAAACTTTCCCGTAAAGTTTTATTGCCAAGACCTGAAAAACCAGCAGCGCCACAAGCTTAATAATCGATACGTCATGCTGAACTTGATTCAGCATCTGTTTGATAGACCCTGAAATAAATTCAGGGTGACGGACACAAATAATAAAACCCTTTCAGTTTTACTGGAAGGGTTTGTTGTTTTATGTAAAAATTTAACTTCGGTCTTTCTGACTAAAAACTTTCGCACTTCTTTTGTAACTTGCATCGTAGCGTCATGCTGAATTTATTTCAGCATCTTTCTTGCTATTGAGACCCTGACCTGTAGCGAAGCGGAAAGCTACGCAGTAAATGAATTCAGGGTGACGACGTTTATAAATGCTGCCGCAAAAAATAATAGCGGAATTAAGAAACTAAGAAATAATTAAATGAAATACATCATTGCCCCATCCATACTTTCTGCTGATTTTGGCAATTTACAGCGCGATATTGAAATGATTAACCACAGTGAAGCCGACTGGTTCCACGTTGATGTGATGGATGGTGTTTTCGTTCCGAATATTTCTTTTGGTTTCCCGATAATGGCTGCTGTAAAAAAACATGCAACCAAACCTTTAGATGTACATTTAATGATTATTGATCCGGATAAATACATCGAGGATTTTGCCAAGGCAGGAGCAGACCGAATCACGGTACATTACGAAGCCTGCACACACCTACATAGAACAATCCAGTTAATTAAAGCATCTGGCTGCAAAGCTGGTGTAGCGCTAAATCCGCATACGCCAGTAAACTTATTGCAGGATGTAATTGAGGATCTTGACCTGGTGTTGATTATGTCGGTTAATCCCGGTTTCGGTGGACAGGCTTTCATCCACAATACCTACAAGAAAATAAAGGATTTAAAAGCCTTAATTCAAGGGCTAAACGAAAACTTAATCATCGAGGTTGATGGTGGTGTTGGTTTACAAAATATTGCGACATTAGTATCAGCAGGTGCCAATGCTTTCGTGGCCGGAAATGCAGTTTTCGCAACAGATAACCCAACTGAAACCATTTCTAAAATGAAAAACCTGACGGCCAGCACGATAAATATTTAATTGTTAAATGTTTTATTGCTAAATTGTTTTTAGGTTGAGGCGGATACCGTTTTCATACCTGATACTTTTGTCTGATACTAAAAATGCTCAAATTTCGGCTAATCCTTTTCCTTTTAATTGCTGCTTGCAGTTTTGCTGTTGCACAGCCTTTAGTTAGGGTTTCGGGGATAGTTTACAGTGATGAAAAGTTGCCATTATCGCAGGTGACCGTTATCGTTCTGGGGCAGGCACAATCAACCATTACAGATGAATTTGGTGTATACACCATTTATTCAAAATCGAGAACCTTTAGTATTAAATATTCGCTTTTGGGCTACCAGCCTCAAACCATAAAATTTAGCGAGCGGTCTGGCTCACGGATTACCAAACAGGTAAATTTAATAGCCAATATCAATGAATTAGAGCAGGTTAACATCACCAATAAACAGAATCAGTTAAGCAATACCACGACCATTAATATTGCAGATGTTTCATCGATGCCATTGGTTTCGGGCAATTTTGAAACGCTACTGAAAACCTTACCCGGCGTATCTACAAATAATGAATTAAGTGCCCAGTATAGCGTTCGCGGAGGTAATTTTGATGAAAATCTGATTTATATCAATGATGTAGAAATTAACCGACCTGTGTTGATCCGCAACGGACAGCAGGAGGGACTAAGTTTTATCAATTCAGATCTCGTGAGTAAAGCGAAATTTTCTGCAGGTGGCTTTGAAGCGAAATATGGCGATAAACTTTCTTCTATTCTAGATATCAGGTACGATAAACCCGATAGCAATCAAACCATTTTTAGCACCAGCCTTTTAAATACTTCACTGACCACTAAAAGGATATTCAAAAACAGTTTCCTGCTGGCTGGTTTACGCTATAAAAACAATTCGAGTGTACTCATTAAACAAGATGAAAAGGGGAGTTATAGTCCCAATTTTGCCGACGCTCAATTGCTGTATCAATATGATTTTTCACCGAAATTTAATATCAGCTTTTTAGGCAGTTTTAATCTCGGGCAGTTTAAATTGGTGCCCACTAACCGGGAAACACAGTTTGGAACTTTAAATACGACGCTAAGGTTAAATGTTGATTATACTGGACAAGAAATCGATGACTACCGAACTTTAGGAAGTGCTGTTACGGCTACCTATTCCCCTAAAGCAAACCTGGTGATTAAGTTTATCAATAGTTATTTCAGCACCATAGAAAGAGAACGGTTCGACATTAACGGCAGTTATGTTTTTGATGAAGTAGATAATACTTTTTCAGGTGAAAATTTTGGCGTGGTTAATAAAAACAGGGGCATTGGCAGTTATTATAATTACGGAAGAAATAGTTTAAATACACAAATTTTTGCTTCTGAAATAAAAGTAGATCAGAATTTTAATAATCATGTTTTTTCCTGGGGCATAAAATTCGATCAATCGAAGTATGATGACCATTTAAATGAATACAACTATACTGATTCAGCGGGTTTTATTTTACCGAATAATTCGAAAAATATCACCTTGCAAAATGTGATTAACGTGCAGAACAATATCGATATTAAAAACTACAGTGCTTATATCCAGGATAGTTATTCGCTTTCAAATTCGGCAGAACTGCAATTGGGCGCCCGCGCTACCTACAGTTCGTTAAGCAAACAGTTGTTAATCAGTCCGAGGATGTTAATTGCTTACCGGCCCAATTCGAACAATAAAATTTTAAGGTTTTCTGCCGGCGTTTACAAACAACCGCCTTCCTACCGGACCATTCGTGATTTTTCGGGCGTCCTGAATATCGATCAGAAAGCGCAAAGCTCTTACAATACTTCACTGGGTTATGAATATGCTTTTGATGCTTTCGGAACGCGGTTAAAGTTCACTTCGGAGGCTTATTTTAAATATTCTGACCGATTGATCCCCTATAAAATAGATAACCTGAGAATTAAATATCTGGCAAATGAGGTATCACGTGGCTATGCTTATGGTGCCGATTTTAGCATTGGCGGAGAGTTTGTTAAAGATTTGGTTTCTTATTTCAGGATGTCGGTAATGCATGCCAACGAAGATATTATCGGCGATAGTTATGTACAAAACGGAACGACTATTTACCCTGGCTATTTAAAGCGGCCAACCGATCAACGCTTAAATTTCTCCATCTTTTTTCAGGATAAACTGTTAAATAGTCCTACGTATAAAGTGCATTTAAATGCCCTTTATGGCTCAAGGTTACCGATAGGTCCGTCACAAACACCAAGATATTTGGATAAGTTTTTTATTCCATCGTATAAACGTGTAGATATCGGTTTTTCTAAAGATTTTCTTGATGATGCCGCACTGCACAAACCTAAGTTTTTAGATAAAAATTTCAGTTCGGTTATACTGTTTTTCGAGGTTTTTAATATGCTGAACATTGACAACACAGTTTCATATCTGTGGCTAAAAGATGTAGATAATGTGCAGTATGCCATTCCTAATTATTTAACAGGAAGACAATTTAACCTCAAGTTGATCGTGAAATTGAAGAATAAGCCATAAACCACTAAAATATAATTTTTTATCTTTTTGTCTTAGCCAGACAGGCTTACTTTGAAAAGGCTTTGTTTTGTTTTGAAAGTTTGTACTTCACAATGGGCTAGATATTTCCCTAAGCATTACAGAAACAGGGTAATTTAAACCCGACAGCAACGAAAATACTTTTTTACTGCAAATCACCTGCAAACTCAGCCTGACATTCACAAAAAAGATTGAAGTGAATGGCGGGGCTGCTGCAACGAAAATGCTTCTTTATCTGCTTTCCGAAACAAAAAAATCAGTGTTTATCTTTTTGCCTTTGTGATTAACAATTTCTTTTACAAAAACTGCAACAAAACGCGTTAATTTATCGAGATTTTTAACAAAATTTAATTTTTTATGATACGATTTTATGGGCATAACTGCTTTAAAAATTTTACATTTACGCCCATAAAACATTATATAATAAGATGAAGCATAATTTTGGCGCAGGCCCTTGTATTTTACCTCAAGAAGTGTTTAAACAAGCAGCTCAGGCTGTTTTAGATTTTAACGATGGATTATCAATTTTAGAGATTTCGCATAGAACAACCGAATTTGAGGCAGTTGTTGCTGAAGCTGATAAGTTGGTAAAGGAATTATTAAATGTGCCGTCGGGTTATTCCGTTTTATTTTTACAAGGTGGTGCAAGTTTACAGTTTGCAATGGTTCCGATGAACTTATTGGGCGATGGACAAACAGCGAGTTACTTAGATTCAGGCGTATGGGCAACCAAAGCATTAAAAGAAGCTAAATTTATCGGAAATGTAAATGTGGTGGCTTCTTCTAAAGATGCCAATTACACTTTTATTCCGAAGGATTTTGAAATCCCGGCTGATAGTGCTTATTTCCACTATACGTCAAATAACACCATTTACGGAACTGAGCTTTTCGAAGTACCTAAAACAAATGTTCCGGTTGTTTGCGATATGTCTTCTGATATTATGAGCCGTGTAATCGATGTTTCCAAATTCGATTTAATTTATGCCGGAGCGCAAAAAAATGTAGGTCCTGCAGGTTTAACCATCGCTATTGTTAAAAATGAAGTTTTAGGTAAAATTGACCGTAAAATTCCATCGATGCTGAACTACCAGTCGCATATCGACAATGATTCGATGTACAATACACCTCCTGTTTTCTCTATTTATGTAGCTTTATTAAACCTTCGTTGGTTAAAATCAAAAGGTGGCGTTGCTGAAATTGAAAAAGAAAATAAGCAAAAAGCTGAGGCACTTTACAGAGAGATAGATCGTAATCCGCTGTTTAAAGGAACCTGTGCAGTTGAAGACCGTTCTAGAATGAATGTTTGTTTCGTAATGGAAAATCCTGAATTGGAAAAACCATTCTTGAAATATGCTGAAGAGCAGGGTATTGTGGGTATTAAAGGACATAGAAGTGTTGGTGGTTTCCGTGCTTCGATGTATAATGCATTGCCAATTACAAGTGTACATGCCCTGGTAGATGCCATGCAGGTATTTGAAGAACAACAAGCAAAAGCAAATTAATTTAAATTTTAACCACAGATGATTATGGTGATTATTTATCAGTGTAATCAATTTAATCTGTGCTATCATACATACAATGATTAAGATATTAGCAAACGATGGGATTGATCCGATCGGAAAAGAATTATTAGAAAAAGCAGGTTTTCAGGTTGATACCGAGACTGTTCCTCAGGATCAACTGGCTGAAGCTTTAAAAAACTACGATGCCATTACCGTACGTAGTGCAACAAAAGTTAGAAAAGAATTAATTGATGCCGTTCCAAATATCAAATTAATTGGTAGAGGTGGAGTAGGTATGGATAATATCGACGTAGAATACGCCCGCAGTCAGGGCATTAACGTGGTAAACACACCAGCTGCATCTTCACTATCAGTTGCCGAATTGGTTTTTTCTCACTTATTTACCGGTATCAGGTTTTTACAGGATGCCAACCGTAAAATGCCTGTAGAAGGTTCAACCCAATTCAACAACCTTAAAAAAGCTTATGCTAAAGGGACTGAATTAAGTGGTAAAACCATTGGTATTATCGGTTTTGGCCGTATCGGTCGCGCTACTGCAAAAGTGGCTTTAGGTTTAGGTATGAATGTTTTAGCTTATGATTTATATCCTTCAGAATCTGAAATCACTTTAGAATTCCAGGGTGGAAAATCAGTAAGTATTCCAATTAAAACGGTTTCTTTAGATGAGGTAATTACAGGAAGTGATTTCTTTAGTTTACATACGCCATTTGCCGATAAACCGATTTTAGGCGCAGAAGAGTTTGCTAAAATGAAAAACGGGGTAGGTATTGTTAACTGTTCACGCGGTGGCACAATTGATGAGCTGGCTTTAATTGATGCACTAAATTCTGGCAAAGTTTCTTTCGCTGGTTTAGATGTTTTCGATAACGAACCTACACCATTGGCAGAAATTTTAACACACCCTAAAATCTCTTTAACACCACATATTGGTGCCTCAACCAACGAAGCGCAAGAACGTATCGGCACAGAATTGGCCACGTTGATTATTGAGCATTTTAAGAAATAATAAATAAATCTAGACCTTATAGGTTTTGAAAACCTATAAGGTCTTTAGATTGGTCTTTTTTAATCTAACGCATTCGTTAGCACCCAATAGCGATAAGCCAATATTGCTTTCTGAAAAGTTGTAAGCTTATTCGGATCTTTTTTATACAGACTTGGTAAAATGGCCTTGTTAATTTTAACCAGGATCTTAAACAGTGACTTTTTCATTTGCTTAATTTTTTAAAAACGCTGCTCTTAAGCACTACCCTTAGCATTTTCATACTGCTGTAACTTCTTATTGAAGAAATAAAATCCACCAGCCATTACTAAAATCAAAAAGACGATAATATAGGTTGATAAACCTCCCTTGTTCTTTTTCTCTAAATCTTCTTTGAGTTGTGCATTTTGATCCTGCAGTTTTTTAATGGTTTGCATATAACGTTCTATGCGTTCCTGAGAATTATCCGCAACCGCTACTTTCTGCTGGTTCTGCAAATCTTTATAATCCATCAATACCTTCAGCTCTTTGAAAATATTATTATCAGTTAAAACTACCTGGCGAAGAATTTCATTGGAATTTTTAATATCACGTTTGGTTTGCCAGCCAAATATTCCGGTTCGCTGATTTAAACTTTCATCATACTGACCAAACTTGGCACTTCTTTCTGCAAGCAATGAATTTACTTTAGCACGTTGTGCAGTATAAGCCGTGGTATCTTGCTGCGCAAAGGCATGCATATTCAGCAATAAAGTAATAAACAGATAAAAAAATTTCTTCATGCGGTATAAACGTGAAAAGGGTAGAAGTTGTTTTATTGGTTCATTAGTTCAGTCGTCATTGCTTATTAGTTCCAATATTAAAGAGTTCGGCATGCCGAATTTATTTCAGCATCTATTTTGCTGTAAAATCCTTTTGTATGAAGCTTGATGAACTATTTAACTAAAAAACTAAGGATGAAACTCCACCCGTACAATATCGCCTAAATGCAAGCCTAATAAACCACTTGCTTTTCCTTTGTTAATCGCAATTTCCAGATGGTTACTAATGCCGAACAGGCAAAGTTTTTCGCCCTCCTGTACTTCATTATAATGCCAGCTCAACTGGGTAATGGTTTCGCTTTTTCTAAAGTATAAAGTAAAATCCCTATTCTTCTGGATTTTAGTAAAAAGATCTTTAGTAATGTTGGTAATTACGTTGCAAAAAGTATCGATATACACCACACTTCCCCGAATCACATCCCGCTCTATTACAGGATGTAAAAGCATCTTTTGTTCAATCTCTGCTACAGGTAAACCGATGTCTTTCAGTTTGCCTCCCTTAGCCAGGTGTGTTGCAGCTTTAACAAAAATATCAACCAAAGGGAAGTGCAGGTATTTCAAATCCTGCATAATGTTCAGCTCTACCACATCTTCCGGAATATCATCAAAAAGAAGCGAAAAAATACCATTATCAGCCCCTACAAAAAAGTGATCACGATGCTTTACAGCAATGTATTTAGTGTTTTCGCTATAAACAGAATCAATGCCGATTAGGTGCACCGTGTTCTTCGGAAAGTATGGATAAGCGTTTTTGAGGACGAAGGCAGCGTACGAAATATTGAATGATGGAACCTCGTGGGTAATATCAACTAAATTAACATTAGGCATAAGACTCAACAGACTACCTTTAAGGGCACTCTGGTAAAAATCTTTTGAACCTAAATCTGTTGTTAAAGTAATTATCCCCATTAAAAATTCATTATTATTGCTTATTCTTGTGTACAGGCCTAAGCGTCTGCAAATATTCAAATTTTAATTAATATACCCCGATAACTTTTTAAAATACTACAGTTTGAACGAATTAAAATTAACTCTGGATACCGTAAATCCTGCTCACTTTTGGGGGCCGAATAACGAGAATTACGAAATGATTAAAGGTGCTTTCGCGAAGTTGAAACTGGTAGCGAGAGGTAGTGATGTTAAGGTTCTCGGTGATGAACAGGAACTTAAGACTTTTGAGGATAAGTTTAACCAGCTTATTGCACACCTCGAGAAATATAGCTCACTTACCAATAACGACGTAGAATCTATACTGGGTGCAAAAGCAGCCGGTGTAGTAAAAAAAGATGTAGAACAACCTACCGGAGGTGGCGGAGAAGTAATTGTTTTTGGCACAAACGGACTTTTGGTTAAGGCAAGAACTGCCAATCAGCGCAAAATGGTGAGCAGTATTGCTAAAAATGACATCCTGTTTGCTATTGGCCCTGCCGGAACAGGAAAAACATATACCGCCGTAGCTTTGGCGGTTAGGGCATTAAAGAATAAAGAAATTAAACGCATCATTTTAACCCGTCCGGCGGTTGAAGCAGGGGAGAACCTGGGGTTCTTACCCGGCGACTTAAAGGAAAAAATCGATCCATATTTACGCCCGCTTTACGATGCTTTGGACGATATGATCCCTGCGGAAAAATTGAAATTCTACATCGAAAACCGTACAATAGAAATTGCACCACTGGCCTTTATGCGCGGTCGTACCTTAGATAATTGTTTTGTGATTTTAGATGAGGCCCAAAACGCCACCGATATGCAGTTAAAAATGTTTTTAACCCGTATGGGACCAACAGCTAAATTTATCGTTACAGGTGATGTTACACAGATCGATTTACCTAAAAAACAGATGTCGGGTTTATTTAATGGCTTAAGGATTTTAGAAGATATTAAAGGAATCGATATTATTTACTTAAGCGGGGAAGATGTGGTCAGACATAAATTGGTGAAAGATATCTTGAAAGCTTACGGCGATATTCAGTAAGTCGGAGGTCAGAAAGTCAGGGGTCCGAAGTTTAGGTCTTACAACAGAACTACTTCGGACTTTTGTTTTTTACACTTTATCATCCGACTCCGGTCTTCGGACTTTCGGACTTTTTTCCTATTTTTATCCCCTCATGAAAGCACTAAAAGAAACTCATTTCAATTTCCCAAATCAAAGTAATTTTTACAAAGGTAAAGTTCGCGATGTATACACAATAGCCGATCAGTTTATGGTAATGGTGGTATCAGATCGTATTTCTGCTTTTGATGTCGTATTACCTGAAGCTATTCCATTTAAAGGACAGGTATTGAACCAGATTGCAGCTAAATTTTTAGCCGCTACGCAGGAT
Organism: Sphingobacteriaceae bacterium GW460-11-11-14-LB5; assembly: GCA_002151545.1. NCBI lineage: Bacteria > Pseudomonadati > Bacteroidota > Sphingobacteriia > Sphingobacteriales > Sphingobacteriaceae > Sphingobacteriaceae bacterium GW460-11-11-14-LB5. The sequence goes on from CP021237.1 coordinate 2,251,459, forward strand.
ATCGTTCCAAACTGGGTTTTAGACATTCTAGATCCAATGGTTACCATTGGCCGTATCTGCGAGCCGTTTAAAGTAGAAATGGTAATCAGAGGTTACTTAGCTGGTCATGCCTGGCGCGAATACAGTGCTGGTAAACGTTCTGTTTGTGGCGTTTCTTTGCCTGATGGATTGAAAGAAAACGACAAATTGCCTCAGCCAATTATTACCCCAACGACAAAAGCTTCGGTAGGGCATGATGAAGATATTTCGAAAGAAGATATTTTAGCCAAAGGAATTGTTTCTATAACCGATTACGAAAAGTTAGAAGCGTATACTTATGCCTTATACCAAAGAGGAACTGAAATTGCAGCAAAAAGCGGATTAATTTTAGTAGACACTAAATACGAGTTCGGCTCAGCCGATGGTGTAATCTATTTAATCGACGAAATTCATACACCAGATTCTTCACGTTATTTTTATGCTGAGGGATATCAGGATCGCCAAAATGCAGATGAGCCACAAAAACAGCTTTCAAAAGAATTTGTCAGAAAATGGTTAATTGAAAATGGTTTTCAGGGAAAAGATGGACAAGTGATTCCGGAAATGACCCCAGAAATTGTAAATTCAATTTCAGAACGTTACATCGAACTTTACGAACAAATTGTAGGAGAGACCTTTATAAAAGCTGATGCTGATGCCATTTCCAGCCGTATTGAAGCCAATGTTTTAAAGGCTTTGGAAACACTTTAAATTCGAAAGAAATTTATACATTAGTAAAATAAAGATTAGAGAGATGAAATTTTCAGTAGATAAACACGATAAATATGTAACCTTAAAGTTAGAAGAACTTAAGTTTACAAACGATAATGCTCCAGGTTTGAAATCAGAATTCTATTTGCTAAACGCAGAAGGATTTAAAAATATAATTGTTGATTTAAGTCATGTTACAGAGTGCAGTGATGCACAGGATTTAAGCTGCTTATTGGTTGGCGATAGGCTTTGCAAATCGGCAGGTGGATTATTTATTGTAACCGGAATTAATGACGAGCTGGCATCAATTATCGAATTATCAAACATATTTCAATCTGTAACGTTTGTTAATACTATAGACGAAGCAACTGATTTTATCTTTATGGATGAATTGGAAAAAGAGTTTAGAGGCGCTAAATAACAAAGTATTTAAATAACATTCTGGCCTCGTAGTTTTTAAAAATCTACGAGGCTTTTTATATCTGATCATGATGAAATTTGAAGTTACAATTTTAGGAAGCAGTTCTGCAACTCCTGTATTTAACAGGAATCCCTCGGCACAGCTTTTAAATTGTAATGAAAAATATTACCTGATCGATTGCGGTGAAGGTACACAGCAACAACTGGCCAAGTACAATCTTAAAGCTGCCCGCATCGATTATATTTTTATCAGCCACTTACATGGCGATCACTACTTCGGTTTAATCGGTTTGCTATCCAGTTTGCATTTAAACGGCAGGATAAAACCCATGCAGATATTTGGCCCCAAACCTTTATTAGAAATTTTAGAGATCCAGTTCAAATATTCGGATACGGTGCTGAGGTATTCCATCGAGTTTTTCCCAATCGAAGCCGATCAGTCTACACAGATATTTGAAAACAGTGATTTAACCGTTAAAACAATTGTTTTAAATCACCGTATTCCTACTACAGGCTTTATCTTTCAGCAAAAGAAACGCCAGCGCAAACTGATAAAAGAGAAGACTGATGAAGTGCCTATGGCTTATTATACGGCCTTAAAAAAAGGAATAGACGTTACACTTCCAAATGGCGAGATTTTACGCAGTGAAGATTATACAACCGAGGCAGATGCGCCACGTTCTTATGCCTATTGCTCTGACACCTTGTTCGATGAAAGTTACTTTGCGACCATAAAAGATTGTGATACGCTGTACCACGAAGCGACCTTTATGCACGACTTGCTGGATCGTGCTAAAGAAACACATCACACCACCGCTTTACAGGCAGCAGAAGTAGCAAAAATTAATGGGGCAAAGAAATTACTCATCGGCCATTTTTCTTCGCGTTACAAAACTTTACAAATGCTTTTGGAAGAAGCACAATCTGTTTTTGAAAATACAGAGCTTGCGGTAGAGGGCAGAACTTTTCAGCTTTAGGAATTTTATCCTTTTTTTATCACAGAGCGAACGGAGGAATACGCAAAGAAGCACAGCGTTGGGCGCAAAATAATTGTTAATACAATCTGCGCCTATCTTCTTAAATCTGCGGGAACCTATAGCAGAAATTTTTCCCGCGGATAACGCAGATTATCGCAGAATTAATTCCATCCATTTTATTTTGTTTAAAGATCCTTCATTGTATTCAGGATGACAAAAAAATAAGCCATTCAATTTTCCGTGCCATCTGTGCTTCCGTCGTAAAAAATAGGCACATAAAACTACAACCATAAAAAAAGCCTTACAATTTAAAAACTGTAAGGCTTTCGAATTTATAAAAATCAATTACTTGTCTTTTTTGTTGCCACCACCAAATACTGAGAAGTGTACATAACGCTTCGGATTGGCTTTTAAATCGATCATTAATTCATCCAGGTTTTTTGAAGCATTATTTAAATTCTGATACATTTTATCATCGTTTAATAATAATCCTAAACTGCCTTTCCCATCTTTAATTCCAGAAATTACACTTTGTAAATCAGCAATGGCATTGTTTGCATTATCTAAGGTTTGTTTAAAGTTAGCGGCTGCAAACTTATCGGTAACCGTATTAATATTGGTTAAAATATCACTGATTTTTTGATTATTGTTATTTAAGTTAGCGGTAATGCCTTCAACGTTTTTGAAAATGGCTTCAATACGTGCACTTTCCGAACCAACTAAACCATCAACTTTTTTAGAAGTTGTTTCTAAAGAAGCCAATGTACCGGCAATACTGTTAAAGCTTTTATCAACGTTTTTCTGAAAGTTAGGATTCAGGATAGAATTTACACTACTTAAAATAGAGTCCATTTTACCAATAATTAATTCTGCTTTCTTCTGAACTGGTTGTACTTGCTCCATTAAGCCTTTTTCTACATTCGCATTTAAAGTATAACCATCTTCTGCCATTTTTTTTGAGTTACCTAACGACATAACAATGGCCTTGCTACCTAAAAGGTCGGTGCCTTCAAGGCGGGCAATACTATTTTCAGGAATTTCATATTTGCTGTTTACACTTAAGGTGGCGAGAATACTACCGTCTGGTTGTAGTTCCAATTTGGCCACACGGCCAATCTGATAACCATTAATCAGGATAGGTTTCGACACTGATAAACCATCAACCCTGGTATATTTTGCGTATAATGTAGTTTCACTTGAGAAAATTGAATTTCCTTTTAAAAAATTATATCCAATTATTAATAAAGCAATGGCAAATGCAGCTAAAATACCTACTTTGGTTTCGTTCTTAATCTTCATGAGTGTTTTATTTAATGGCTACAAGTACAGAGATATCCTTTCTTCACTTGTTTGAGCGTAATTAATTTTCTTGTGCTAAACCTTATAAATACACAAAGGCTGCACTATTTGTTTGGTATCCGTTTTATATTTTTTCCAAAGTTAAAATAACTATCATTTATAATGCCACTTATTTAACCTCAATATTTTTTTTGTATGTTTTTATTGCTTCCAAAATAGAATTGGCGATCTCGTTTTGTCCATTCTGCGAATTAATATACTTTTCTTCCTCTGTATTCGAGATAAAACCTACTTCAGTTAAAACAGCTGGCATCCCACAGCGCTGCAGCACCAAAACCCCTTGTTCTTTAACACCGCGGCTAAGTCGTTCATCTCTGCTGATATAGCTGTTCTGTATTAATTTGGCAAATTTAATGCTTTTATCTCTGAAGGTATTTTTTAAAAGCGATAAAAGAATAAAACTACTTGGGTTGCTGGGATCATAGCCGTCGTACTTGCTTTTGTAGTTCTTTTCCAGTTTAATATCGGCATTCTCACGAATGGCAGCGTCTTGTTCTTTTAAGCGGTGCGACCCTGCAACCAATGTTTCTACCCCTTTAATATGTTTGTTACCAGGTGGCATCGAATTACAGTGTACGGATATAAAAAGATCTGCATTGGCTTCGTTCGCTATTTCTGCACGCCTGTACAAATCAACATCAATATCGGTTTTACGGGTGAAGATGATTTTAATATCGGGCATTTCCTCTTTTAATAATGCGCCTAATTTTAATGCAACCTTTAACGAAATATCTTTTTCTTTCGAAAAACTGCCAGATGCACCAGGTTTTCTGCCGCCATGACCAGGATCAATAACAATTGTTTTGATTTTATAGCCTTGAGCAGGGGCTTTTTCAGCAACTAGCAACGAAAAGAAAAGTATTGTAATCAGAAGTTTAATCTTCATGCACGAGGAATATTAAAATGATGTTTCAGCTATACGTTTATAATTTTTAATTGCTTTAATAATTCCGTTCACAATTTCACTTTGTCCCTCAGGAGAGTTCATGTAATCTTCTTCATCAGGATTACTCACAAAACCAATTTCGGTTAATACTGCCGGCATAGCTGCACGAGCCAGTACCGCAAGGCTTTTCTCCTGTACACCTCTGTTGATCCGGCCAGCGTTAACATATTCCTGTTGAAGCATTGAAGCAAACTTTAAACTCCTTTCTCTATTGGTTTGTTTCATTAAAGATAACATAATGTCGCTTTCAGGTGTGTTCGCAATAAATCCTTCATAGTTTTTCTGATAGTTCTCTTCCAGAAACATGGAGGCATTCTCCCTTTTAATCACCTCATCCTGCTCACCTAAACGGCCTGTTCCGGATACAAAGGTTTCTGTTCCCCTTGTTGAAGTACTTTTCGAAGTAACGGTTCTATAAACAGGGACTTTTCTGCCCCGGACTTTCTTATAATAATCAACCACTCTCGATACCCTAACCGGCATATCATTTAAGTGAATGGAAATAAATAAATCGGCTTTTGCATTATTTGCGATATTGATCCGCTCATATAAAGGAATAAACACATCCGACTCCCGGGTATAAATCACTTTGATATCTTTCAAACTATCCTGAAGTGCCCGGCCAAGGTTCAATGCCGTTTTAAGGGCCACATCTTTTTCCTTTGAATACACGCCATGGGTGGCACCATCTTTACCACCATGACCAGCATCGATCACAATTGTTTTAATTTTATATTCTTGCGCAAACACCTGATTATCAATTGAATTTGATAACACCAGATAAATAATAATGGTTAAAATGGATTTAAGATACATCAATGGTATATTTTTCACTAATTTTGAACGTTTTTGATTAAACATTTGTGCAAAAATAACATTCAAATACGAATTTGAAACTTCTTAAGAGCTCTATTTTACTAATATCTGTCATTTTATTAACACTTGTTGTTGGTAAAGCTAACGCATTTTCTCATTTTTCATTGCAACAAATCATCCGGCAAGACACAACCAAAAAGGATACGACTAAAAAGACAGGTAAAAATAATAGCAGTATCGACCAGAAAGTAGAATACAAAGCGGAGGATTCGGTAAAAATGAGTGCCGATAAAAGCATTGTCTATTTATATGGAAACGCCAGGGTGGTATATGGTGATTTTGAACTAGATGCGGGTTATATCAAATACGATAAAAAGCAAAATTCTATTTTTGCCCGTGGTGTTAAAGATCCAAAAACGGGTAGGTATACCGGAAAACCAATCTTTAAGTCGGGCGCTGATGGAACAGCCATAGCCGATTCTATTTTTTACAATTCAGAAACAACCCGGGCCAAAGTATATGGCGTTTTCTCTGAACAAGAAGGAGGTTTTTTCTCTGGCGGACAGAGTAAAAAGCAAATAGATGATGAGCTGCACATTAAAAATGTAATGTACAGTACCTGTAATCTGCCACACCCGCACTTTGGATTAATGATTTCTAAAGGGGTGGTAACAGAAAAACAAATCATTACCGGGCCGGTTTATATGATTATCGAAGATATCCCGACATTCCTGGGCCTTCCGTTTGCATTTTTTCCAAAACCCAATAAACGAACATCAGGTGTAATCCTTCCCACACCAGGTGAAGATGCAACCAGAGGTTTTTTCCTGCAAAACGGTGGTTATTACCTGGGATTAAACGATTACTGGGATGCTAAACTTTTAGGATCTATTTATACCAATGGTTCTTATGAAACAAGTTTGCTGAGTAATTACACCAAAAGATATAAATACAACGGTAACATTAATTTAGCGTATTCGAGTTTTAAAGATGGTTTAGAAGGCACCGAGGCATTTAGAAACCCCACCAAAAACTTTAGCATTAACTGGAGCCACAGTCAAAATGCCAACGCCAATCCGGGTACCACATTTAGCGCCAGTGTAAGATTGGTATCGACAGGAAAAAGGGGATACTATAAAAATACGGCGGCAGGTACTACTTACGACATTAATACTATCGCAACCAACTCCACAAGTAGTAGTATCAGTTATGCGAAAGCCTATTCGAATGGGATGAACTTCTCTTTGGCTGCATCAAGTGATCAGACTTTAAGTACCAGGGCTATATCGCTAAGGTTGCCCGAAATGACATTCAACGTACCTACATTTAACCCTTTTCGTCCTAAAGATGCGGTTGGCGAACAAAAATGGTATGAAAAACTTACCATAGGTTATAGCTTACAAGGAACTAACCGAATTGATACTTTTGATAGTTTGTTGTTTCAAAATGATGGTTTAAAACGGTTAAGAAGTGGTTTTTCACATAGTATTCCGGTAAACATGTCGTTTACGGCTTTTAAATCTTATTTAAATTTTAGTATTGGCGGTACTTATAATGAGGTTTGGAATTTCCAGAGTGTAAACAGAAGATATACCCAATTTGCCGATAACACTTATACTTTTAGAGAAGATACCATCAGTGGTTTTAAAAGAGCAGGTAGTTACAGCTTATCAACCAGCATGTCAACCAAAATTTATGGACGAAGAGATTTTAATCCGGCTGGCAAAATCCAGGCATTAAGGCATGTAATCACGCCAAACGTTTCCTTTTCTTACTCTCCCGATTTTACCAAAGCAGGAGCTGGGCCATATAGGGAAGCTTTATACAAAGGCAATCCAATTTTAGTGAATGGAGTACCTTTAAAATATTCTATTTTTGATGGTATGGCACAGCCAGGCTCTTTTGGCGGACCCAATGCATCCATTGGTTTTGGGGTAGATAATACGGTAGAACTAAAAGTGAGGAATAAAAATGATACAACCGGAACGGGTTCAAAAAAGATCCCGATTATTCAGGGTTTGAGTTTTAGCGGCTCTTATAACTTCTTAGCCCCATCTTATAAATTATCTACAATAGGCTTTAGTGGCCGATCGCAGTTTACCGATAAATTAGGGATCAACTACAATGGAACGTTAGATCCATATGCCCTTGCTGCAGATACCATCCCGGGATCTTTGCTGAGGATCAGGCAAGACCGCTATTTCTGGCAGGCAGGTAAATTCCTACCACGTTTAACCAACTTTGGTTTCTCATTCGATTACAGTTTAAACCCAGAGGCATTAAAACGTAAAAACGAAGCCAACGACAAATTAGGCGAAGCTGCGAATAAAAAAGGAATGACTGATATACAGTCAGAGCAATTAGCAGCGATCAGTCGTGATCCGAATGCCTTTGTTGATTTTAACATTCCATGGAATTTCTCGTTCTCTTATAGTTTTCAATATTCTAATGATGGAAACAACAGTACAATTTCGAATACACTAAACTTTAATGGTGATGTTAATTTAACACCAAAGTGGAAAGTTACCTTTAACTCGGGTTACGATTTTAAGAACAATGGTTTAACCCCAATGAATTTAGCGATTTACCGCGATTTACATTGCTGGGATATGAGTGTAAACTGGGTTCCGTATGGTGCTTACAAAAGTTATTCTGTTACCATAAAAGTTAAAGCATCGATATTGCAGGATTTGAAATTGAGCAAAAGACAAGGTTTTTACAGCACATACCAATAAATTTATGCTAGCCGAAATTATTACCATTGGTGATGAGATTCTCATTGGCCAAATCGTTGATACCAATTCTGCCTGGATGGCTAAACAGTTAAATTTAATTGGTGTTTCCGTTAAGCAGATTACTTCAGTTTCTGATGATGAGCAACATATTATTGAAGCGCTCGAACTTGCCGAAAAACGTGCAGATATTATTTTAATTACCGGCGGCTTAGGCCCAACCAAAGATGATATCACCAAAAAAACGTTAGCTAAGTATTTTAATATGGGCTTTCGTAATGATGCCGGTGCACTGGAAATGGTTCGTCAGATTTTTGAAAAATACAATCGCCCTTTATTGGATATCAATATTCAGCAAGCTGATGTTCCCGATGGTTGTGAGGTTATTGTAAACAAAAATGGTACTGCTCCGTGCATGTGGTTTGAACAAAACGACATCATTTTTGTATCGATGCCGGGCGTGCCTTACGAGATGATGTACCTGATGGATGACGAAATTCTACCCAGAATTAAAAGTAGGTTTAAGCTACCGTTTATTGTTCATAAAACTATTCTTACTGCCAATATAGGCGAATCATTTCTGGCCAAAGAGATTGAAGAAATCGAAGACAGTTTACCGGCGCATATCAAATTGGCTTATCTGCCAAAATTAGGACAAGTACGTTTGCGCTTGTCGGCCAAAGGCGATAACGAAACCGCATTAAACCAGGAGGTTGAGCTTTACGCCAAACAGATCATTTCCAAAGTAAATAAGTTTGTGGTAACGGATGAAGATATTCCATTGGAAAAAGCGATTCTAAACCTGATGAAAAGTAAAGGTTTGACCTTATCCACAGCAGAAAGCTGTACCGGTGGTTATATTGCACACTTAATTACACAGCATCCGGGTTCTTCTTCAGTTTATTGGGGCGGGGCAGTAGCTTATGCTTACGAACTTAAAGAATCTATCCTCGGTGTTAAAGAAAGTACATTAACTACTTTTGGTGCTGTAAGCGAACAAACCGTAACAGAAATGGCCGAAGGCGCAATTACACATTTTAAAACTGATTATGCTATTGCGGTTAGTGGCATTGCGGGTCCGGATGGTGGAACAGAAGACAAACCAGTTGGTACCGTATGGATTGCGATTTCTTCAAAACACAAAACTGTAGCTAAGGTGTTTAATTTCAGCAACAAACGCATTCAAAACATAGAACGTTCTGCGGCATCGGCTTTAGCCATGCTATTAAATCTCCTTAAAGAAACAGTTTAGAAAGAATAAAAACTGTATTTTTGTGGCGTTACCAATATAAAATACTGTAATTTAATATGGCTCAATACGAACTATTGTTACCAAAAATGGGTGAAAGTGTTGCGGAAGCAACGGTGATTAAATGGGTAAAACAACCAGGCGATTCTATTGATTTAGATGATACCATTCTGGAAATCGCTACTGATAAGGTAGATTCTGAAGTTCCTTCTCCGGTGGCCGGTAAATTGGTAAAACAGTTATTTGCGGCAGATGAAGTTGCCCAGGTGGGCGATGTAATTGCCATTATTGAAACTGAAGGTGGAGACAGCCCAACAGCCGAAACTCCCGTTGCAGAAAAACCAATAACTGAGGAAAAAACCGAAACTATTCCTGGAATTGCACAACTACCATCAGAAAATACTACCGTAGCAACTGATTTTAGCTCCTCCGAGCGCTTTTATTCTCCTCTGGTTAAAAGTATTGCTGCCCAGGAAAACATTTCCCTGGCTGAACTGGATGCAATTAAAGGCTCTGGTGCGGATGGACGTTTAAATAAAGATGATTTATTAGATTATATTGCCAGGAAAAATGGTGGCGATCCAATATTAACTCAAACCGTTACGATCACAGCACCTGTTCCGCCAGTAAGCCAAATCACTGAAAATAAAGCGACATCATCAGCGCCAGTTGTAAATAAAACATCAACAACCAGTGTTAGTGGCGGCGACGAAATTATTGAGATGGACAGAATGCGTAAACTGATTGCCGATCATATGGTAATGAGTAAAACCACTTCGCCACATGTAACTTCGTTTGTTGAAGCTGATGTAACCAACATGGTTTTATGGCGCAACAAAGTAAAAAACAGTTTTGAGAAACGTGAAAATGAAAAAATAACGTTTACCCCAATATTTGTAGAGGCAGTTGCCAAAGCGATAAAAGATTTCCCGATGATCAATGTATCAGTTAATGGTACGCAGATTATCAAAAAACGCGATATCAATATTGGTATGGCTGCCGCTTTACCAAGTGGAAACCTCATCGTTCCTGTAATTAGAAACGCCGATCAGTTAAATTTAGTTGGCTTAACAAAAGCAGTTAATGATTTAGCGACAAGGGCGAGAAACTCTAAATTAAAGCCTGACGAAACACAAGGCGGAACCTTTACGCTAACCAATGTAGGCAGTTTCGGCAATGTAATGGGTACGCCAATTATTAACCAACCTCAGGTTGCTATTTTGGCTGTTGGTGCCATTAAAAAGAAACCTGCCGTGCTGGAAACCGAACATGGTGATGTGATTGCGATCAGACACATGATGTTTTTGTCTTTATCTTACGACCACAGGGTTGTAGATGGTTCCTTAGGGGGAATGTTTGTGCGTAGAGTTGCAGATTATTTAGAGGGCTGGGACCTGAACAGGGAGATTTAACCAGTTTACAGTTAAAAGTTTACAGTTGGCTAATACCAACAATTTACCAGTTTAACAATCAAGAATGTTAGCTTCAAATTTAAAATCAATAGTTTCTGATAACGTACTGCATGCCAAATGGTTAAATACGTTATCTTATATGGAGAATGCAGGTGCGAAGAAGATTTCAGCTTCTGAGCATAAAGAACATGTAAACCTGATTATCCTTAAACACGCTGCAGAAGAACATCGTCATGCTTATTATTTGAAAAAGCAGATCTCGAAGATTGACGAGGCACTTTGCAAAACCTATACAAATGCCGAACTATTATCTCCAAACCATACCAAATACTATTTGCATGCCCTGGATATTGCGGTTTGCCGTTATTTAAAGGCTGTATTTAATCTTTCCGGTTATGATTTAAAATTCGCGGCTTATTTATTTGTGACTTACGCCATTGAAGTGCGTGCCGATGAGCTGTATCCAATTTATCAAGCCGTTTTAGATGAGGCTAAAAGCAAGGTAAACGTAAAATCGATTATTTTGGAAGAAGAGGGGCATTTGGAAGAAATGATGAATCAATTGGTTAGTTTTTCTGATGATTGGGAAAATCATGCAGCAGAAGTAATCAAAATCGAAAAAGCTTTGTTTGAAGGATGGGTTGCGGCCTTAGCAACAGAACTGCCGATAAGTGCTTAATTGACTAATTAGTCAATCAAATTCGTCATCTCGACTGAAGCATAGCGGAATGGAGAGATCTATAATAGATTTAGCCTCGCTGAGCACTTTGCGGTTCTCAACTACGTTGCACTTCGTTCGAAATGACGATTTTTCATTAAAAACCAATCCAGTTTACTTTTGTTTCTAAATAAAAACAAATATCATGGCTAAATTTTCAGAATTAATTAATGGCGATAAGCCTGTGCTGGTTGATTTTTTTGCCGAGTGGTGTGGTCCTTGTAAAATGATGAAACCCATTTTAGAACAATTAAAATCTCAGGTAGGAGATTCCCTTTCGATTATCAAAGTCGATATTGATAAAAATCAACAAGCTGCTTCTTCATTTAATATCCAGGGTGTACCGACCTTAATTCTCTTCAAAAATGGAAAACAGGTTTGGAGACAAAGTGGTGTTTTACAGGCATCGCAACTGAAGCAGGTAATTGATGCCCACGCTTAAACTTCTACCACACTTTTAGGTGTTACTGCAAAAATACGCTCATTCATTTTCGGATAAATGGTATAAAGCCCTGTAAATAAACTAAAAGCGGGCAGCACAGCGTAATCTTTACCGAAATAGAAACAAGGAAATTTTAATCGTTGTTTGGCTTTGCCCACAATGGTTACACCTGGATGAACATGGCCACTAATTGGGTATAACTCTTCTTCCGTACAATTGGGCGCGTCGTGGATAAAACAAAAAGGTCCTAAACAAAAACTCGGTTCATGTATTTCGATATCCATTGCAGCATAATTGGTAGCTGAAAGCCTGTCGTGATTTCCTTTTACCAATAGAAAATTAAGCTCCTGATATTGTTTTCTCCAGGCCGAAAATTCATCAATATCGGTATTTAAACCATGATGAAACATATCTCCGTTAATGAGCAATGTTTTGGGATGGTATTGTTTAATTAATAAACTTAAGCGTTGAAGATCTGTTTGGGCAAGGGTAGCTGGTACTTGCAAACCTGCCTGACGGAAGTGTGCTGTTTTACCTAAATGTAAATCGCTTATGGCCAACAGCTGATGTTTGGGTAAAAATAAAGCCCGTTCTTTGTCTAAAATCAGTTCTTCGCCTTGGCTGGTAATGGTCATTTATATTATGCTATGTCATCCTGTGACAGGTAATTTATTTAATTTTTTCCGATTCGGCCTTCATCCGGGCAATGCGTTGTTCCAATTCTTCTGAGCTCATATTTTCACGCAGACTATCTACTTTAATTGGGAAGGATAGTGGTGTAAAACTTTTAGGATTAGTAATTATAATCGCTCCATGCTGGATTCGATCCAATGCTGCTGCCAGTCTGGGTTCTTCCAGTTGTTGGTAAAAAACCTCATCGTATGCCTGTCGCAAAAGTAAATTATGTTTATCATAATCGCTAAAAACATTAAAAAACAAACCGGCAGATGACTGGAGATGTTTATTAGCCACATATTTACCAGGGTATCCCTGAAAAACGAGTCCGGAAATACAGGCAATATCTCTAAATTTCCGTCTGGCCATTTCAGTTGAATTGATACTCAGCGTAATGTCTTCAGTTAAATTTACAGGTGAAAAAACCTCATAGGCTATCGATTCATCCATAGGGATTTCCGTTTCACTCAAAAGTTCAAAACCATAATCGTTCATGGCAATAGAAAAGCTGATGGGCAGCAATTTACTTAAACGATAGGCGACCAGCGCGGCCAGAACTTCATGTACCAATCGCCCTTCAAATGGATAGGCAAAGAGGTGAAAACCTTCTTTATTATTAATGAGTTCGATTAGCAATTCATCATTTTCAGGTACATGGGAGCGTTTTTCTTGAAGTAAAAACAAAGGATACACGGCATCTAGTTCTTCATCCTGATGGGTTTTATCCAATGCTTCATTGTATTTTTTCCGCAAAACTGAGCCTAAATTAGACGACAGGGGTAGGCGGCCACCATTCCAGCTGGGAGAGATTGCATTTTTCTGTTTGCTCACCCTCACCACAACGGTCATATCTTTTACCTGGATAAATTCTAAAACCCTTCCTGCCAAACGAAAATTATCACCAGCTTTTAAACGGGTAACAAAATATTCTTCCACCATTCCAATATAACCACCAGAAATAAACTTCACCTTCAGCATGGCATCGCTTACAATGGTACCAATGTGTAAACGGTGCCGCATAGCAAGCTGACGGCTTTTTACTTTCCAAAGTCCGTCTTCATCCTTAACCACCTTTTTAAATTCGGTATAAGCACTTAAACTATCACCTCCAGAGGTGATAAACTGCATCACCCAGGTCCATTCTTCAGGGAGAATCATTTTAAAAGCATGCGTATGCTTAATTTCTTCATAAATGATTTTATCATCAAATCCGTCGCCTATGGCCAGTGTAACCAAGTACTGAACCAGGGTATCAAATACCATAATAAAAGGCTCACGGCTTTCTATATTATTTGTTTTGGCCGCTTCTTTAATCGCAGCTGCTTCTACCAGTTCTAAGGCATGGGTAGGTAAAAAATATATTTTAGAAATTTCGTGAGGGGAGTGGCCTGAGCGTCCCGCCCTTTGCAAAAACCGGGCTACGCCTTTTGGCGATCCTACCTGAACAACAGTATCAACAGGTTTAAAATCTACGCCCAAATCTAACGATGAAGTGGCAATAACTGCTTTAAGCTGTCCGGTATGCAAGGCATCTTCAATCCAGTTACGAAGTTCGAAATCTATTGATCCATGGTGTATGGCAATCCGCCCGGCCAGTTCTGGTTCGATATTCAACAAATGCTGATACCACATTTCCGATTGCCCGCGGGTATTGATAAAAATTAAAGTGGTTTTACTTTTCTCAATAATCGGCAAAAGTTTATAGGCTAGCTTTAAACCCAAATGCCCTGCCCAGGGCAATGTTTCGATATCATCAGGTAAAATTGATTTGATTAGGATTTTCTTTTCTAAATCGGCTTTAACAATAATCCGTTTGGCCTCCAGATTGGGTTCGAGCACATCCAGCGCCTCTTCAATATTCCCAATGGTGGCTGAAATGCCCCAAATCCTTAAAAACTGATTTTTCTCCAGTTTTTGCAAACCTTTAATCCGAGATACAGCCAGCTCAACCAATACGCCACGTTTGCTCCCTAAAAGCTCGTGCCATTCATCAGCAACAATACACTTCAGATTTCTGAATAAAGTTGATGATCCTTTTTGTGCCAGTAACAAGTGCAGGCTTTCCGGGGTAATCAACAAAATTTCGGGCATCGATTTTTTCTGCTGCAATTTCTCCGCCTGTGAAGTATCGCCATTACGCACACCAACATGCCAATCCAGTTCCAATTCCAGTAAGGTTTCGCGCATGGCCCTTGCAATATCCTTGGCTAAAGAACGCAGCGGGGTAATCCAGATTAACTGTAATCGGTCTTTCGCTTTTTTATTGTTGGCTTCCGACGCATTTAAAGCCTCAATAACCACCGCTAAAAATAAAGAAAAGGTCTTTCCGAAACCTGTGGGTGCGTTTACCAATCCACTGTAACCATCCAAATAATACTGCCAGGCATCTTCCTGAAACTGAAAAGGCTTGCGTTTATTGGCCTTTAGCCAGGCTTTGATCTTTTTATAACCCTTGGTTTTGGTTTGGTCCATCCCTAAATATTGTTCTATATTGCTTTTGGTGGTTTAATTTCTTTATTATTTTTTTGAAAATCAATAACTTAATCCTTCGGCTAAAGCAGTCCCGCCATATGCTTTACCTTTTTTGTAATCATGGTCAAATTATAATTTCGCCTAACAAAAAAGGGTATCGCTGCTGTCGGGTTTAAAATCGATAGGCAAACCTATTAAGCTAAAACATTCCTCGACCTGTGTGCCACAGACCGAAATTTTTAAATTTTAATCTGGATGGTCTGTGAGGACACAGACCATGGAATCTCATTACAATGTAGATTGCAGTAACTGCCTCAAATCTTCCAGCGTATTAATTTCATCAGCTTTTTTGTCTTTTCGCCAGCGCAATATACGTGGAAAACGCAAAGCTAAACCTGCTTTATGCCGTTTGCTTTCGGCAATTCCCTCAAATGCAATTTCGAAAACCAATTCGGGTTTTACGGTACGCACCGGGCCAAATTTCTCTATCGCATTTCGGGTTACAAAAGAATTTACCTCTTTAATTTCTTTATCTGTTAAACCCGAATAGGCTTTTGCAATCGTGACTAAATTTTCTCCGTCACGGACGGCAAAAGTATAATCGGTAAAGAAATTAGCCCTTCTGCCGCTTCCTTTTTGTGCATAAATCATTACCGCATCAACCGTATATGGATTGATTTTCCACTTCCACCAGTCACCTCGTTTTCTGCCGCTGTGGTAATGAGAAGTCAATTTTTTAAGCATAATTCCTTCGCTGTTAATCGAGCGCGAAGTTTGTCTTAAAGCCGCCAGTTCTTCCCAGGAGCTGCAATTGATCACAGGAGATATCACCACCGCACTTTCAGCTAAACCGCCAAGCAAGCCCTCCAGTATCTTCCGTCTTACACTTAAAGGTTCTTCCCTGAAATCTTTGGCTTCGTATTCTAAAATATCATAAACAAAAAAACCTATGGGTGCTTCTTCCAGCTGTTTTTTATTAATGGTTTTACGGTTTAAGCGTTGTTGCAGGGTACTAAATGATAATACCTGTTTGTCTTGTACAGCCAATATTTCGCCGTCTAAAACCACACCATCAGGTAAAACATCGAGCATAAAATGCAGTTCAGGAAATTGTTCTGTAACCAGTTCTTCGCCGCGACTCCAGATAAATAACTCTCCGTTTCGCTTTACAATCTGCCCGCGGATACCATCCCATTTCCATTCGGCCTGCCAATCCGATATCTCTCCAAGTTTTTCGGGCTCCTGCTCTAAAGCATAGGCCAGGCAAAAGGGGTAAGGCCAGGAGTTATCGGTATTTACATGAATACCATTAATCAGTTCGTGGAAGGTAATTTCATAAGGATTCCATTTACCCATAATGCTATGCATAATCTGGGCACTATCTAAACTGCTTTGTTTCGCCAGTGCATTCACCAGCATTTTATTGGAAACACCAATCCTGAAATTTCCAGAAATCAGTTTGTTAAAAATAAAACGTTCCTGTGTTTCAAGTTTGTTCCATGCGCTTAAAATAAATTCTTTTTTGGTATCGTCATCTTTACCCTCCAGATCATGCAAATCTTCAACCCATTTATGTAATTGAAAATCAGAAGTGTTTTCGGCTGGGGGCAATAACAATGCAATGGTTTCACTTAAATCGCCAACGTTTGCATAACTCTCGGCAAATAGCCATTCGGGGGTTTCGGTAATGTCTATTGCCCAGTATTTAAGTAAGGCTGATTTAATTGGTCTTTTAGGCTTTTTACCTGTAAATAAAGCAATTACCCATACCTTATCTTTGTCATCGGCATAGTTAAAATAACTAACCAATGCCGCAATTTTATCGTTGGTTTTATTGCTCAGTTCGAGCTGCTGGATCAATTGGGCAAAACGTTTCATCCTTATTTATTTTCGTTTTGATTAGCCAGGTCCACTTTGTTTTCCTCATCATCTTCTTGCCCGAACTTAGTCAAAACTTCAGATGCCTCTATTCCTTCATCATTTAAAAACCGGCTAAAAGCTGCCGTAAAACCATGGGTAACATATACTTTTTCTGCACCTGTTGCAGTAATGGCCTCCATTAAACCGGGCCAATCGGCATGGTCACTTAACGCAAAACCAGCATCGGCACTTTGCCAGCGGCGATGCGCCCGCACCTGCATCCAGCCAGAACAAATACCTGTTACGGGGTGGGCCAAATTTTTAATCCAGCGGCTATCCCTCATGGCTGGTGGCACAATTACAATACCTTTCTGCAATTCATCTTTAGTGGTTTCAGGAGTAATTCTGATGGTTTTAGGAAGCTTTACACCCGCATCAATAATTACTTCATTCAGGTTAGCAATACTGTTATGTACATAGATAGGAATATCGCCAGCCAAGTTTTTAATTAAACGTTGTGCTTTGCCCAAACTATAGGCAATTAATACACTTGTTTTTTGCTGCGTAATATTATCGCTTACCCAACTTTTGATCCCATTAAAAACAACTTCCTGCTTTTGCCATTTGTAAACGGGCAGGCCAAAAGTACTTTCCGAAACAAAAGAATGGCATTTTACAGGTTCAAATGGCGTGGTAATGCCATCGTCTTCAATTTTATAATCACCAGAGATGACACAAATTTCACCTTTATAAGCTAAACGTACCTGGGCAGATCCGATAATATGTCCGGCAGGAAAAAATGAAATATTTACGCCATTACGGACGATGCTTTCTCCATATTCCAATGTTTCTACGTTCAAATCTTCGCTGATCCTTCGCTTTATAATGGGTTTGGTTAGGGTATGGCAGAGATAATATTTATTTCCAAAACGCACATGATCGCTATGTCCATGCGTGGTAACGGCATAATCTACAGGCCACCAGGGGTCTATATAAAAATCGCCCTGCTTACAGTAAATGCCTCTTTTGGTAAATTCGATTAATGCCATAGCTACTAAACAATAAATTTATCGATTAGTTTTAGATCAATATCGGGTAAATACCCGATAATTTAAAATATCGGCTAATTACCCGATAAATAGTAATATCGGCTAATTAGCCGATATTAGTTTTGAAATATGAATAATTAGTTCGATATTGTAGTATGATTTGCATTATAACAGGTGATATTGTAGGCTCAAGGAAGATTAAAGATAGCTGGTTATTAAGCTTAAAAAGCGCTTTAAAAATCGTTTCCGATCAGAATAGTAAATGGGAGATTTACCGGGGGGATAGTTTCCAGGTAGAAGTTGAGCCAGAAAACGCCATTAGGGCTGCTGCTTATTTAAAAGCCTGCATCAGGGTAAATAAACCTGCAGATGTAAGAATGGGCATTGGGATTGGAGATATCAAAAACAAACGGAAAAAACTTTCAGAATCCAGTGGTGATGCTTTTGTAAACTCAGGAGCGGCTTTTGACAGTTTAAAACAGGCCAAGGTTAATTTAGCCATTAAAACTGATTCTGCTGATTTTGATGAGGAAATTAATGTTTTAATAAAGCTTTCGCTAATATCAATGGATAGCTGGGGAGTTGTAGCCGCCGAAATGGTAAAACTGGCCTTAGAGAACAATAACCTGTTACAAAGCGAACTGGCGGCTATTTCTGGTAGAACGCAATCCTCTGTAAGCGAAGCATTGAAACGTGCGCATTATACCGAAATTATGGAAATGGACAGGCTTTACCGTAAAAAATTGAACCAAATGATTTTAAAATAATGGATATCTATTTAATCAAACTTATTCTTGTCCATTTAATTGGAGATTTCTTTTTACAACCCAATGCCTGGGTAAAAGATAAAGAAAGCAAAAAATTAAGATCAATAAAGCTCTATCTGCATGTGGTTATCCATATAGCTTTGATATTTCTTATTTTCCTGAACTTTGGCGTTTGGAAGGTAGCGCTCTCCATAGGATTGCTTCATTTTGTGATTGACGCCTTAAAATTGGTTCTTCAGACCAAAAAAAATGCACGGATACTGTTTTTTGTTGATCAGGTTTTACATTTCACTTCGATAGTAGTGGTATGGCACTTTTTTTACAAAGGAAGTTTAAATATCAGTTTTTTTAATGAAACCAGAACCTGGATTTTAATAGCTGGGGCTTTATTTTTAACAATGCCTACATCGATTGTCATGCGGGTGATTATTGCCAAATGGCTTCCTGATAACCAGCCAGACAGTCCGCAATCGCTACAAAATGCAGGTAAGTATATCGGGATACTGGAAAGGGTACTAATTTTCTTGTTTATCTTAACCAATCATTTCGAAGCTGTTGGCTTTTTACTCGCAGCCAAATCCATATTTCGGTTCGGCGATTTAAAGGAAGCACATGACCTTAAATTAACTGAATATGTACTGATCGGAACTTTGTTAAGCTTTGGAATAGCCATTGTAACAGCCATGCTGATTCAAATGTTTATGGCATAAAAAAAGCAGCCCAAAAGCTGCTTTTAAATTTTTCTATCTTGCTCCTGGAGGGCAGTTTTCTTTTAAAAACTTAGTATAAGTTAATGATAAATGTTTGCCGGTTCCTTCGCCCTCAGAGATACTGTGGGTGCGGTTTGGATAACTCATCAATTGAAAAACCTTTCCATTTTTAATCAACTCATTAATCAGCATTTCGGCATTTTGGTAATGCACGTTATCGTCGCCAGTGCCATGGATATACAATAAATTACCTTTTAAATTTTTAGCATAAGTAATAGGAGAGCCTTTAACATAAGCCTCTTTACTTGGGAAAGGGGTACCCATGTAGCGTTCCTGGTAAACATTATCATAAGTTAGCTGGTTGCCAACCGCGGCAATTGCAATACCCGTTTTATAAATTTCAGGATATTGGAACATGAGGTTTAACGTAGATGAGCCACCACCGCTCCAGCCCCAAACGGCCACGCGGTCTTTATCCATAAAGGCATTGGTAGCCAATAGTTTTTTAGCAGCCATAGCCTGATCGCGGATATTGATCACCCCAATATTCTTATAAATGCTTTTACGCCATGCACTACCTTTTGGAACGGGCGCTCCTCTGTTATCCATTGAAACATAGATATAACCATCTTTAGCCATATCGCCATCATACAAATGATTTACACCCGCACCGGCAACATCTGTAGCCGTTGCACCTGCAGGCTCGCCATAAACGTAAAATACAACAGGATATTTTTTATTTGGATTAAAGTTATCAGGCTTTTTCATCCAGCCATCCATTTCAATTCCGTCTTCAGTAGTTACTTTAAAAAACTCTACTTTATTTTTAGTTATGGTTTGCTTAGCCAATTGCGTTGTAATACTTCCATCCATTGTAAATGGATTTCCTGTAGTAAAGTTCATCCACTCTGTAATCGGCTTAACAAGCGAACTATTATACGAATGGCGTGCAAAAGCAGCATTTGGAGAAATATCGTAATTATGTGTTCCTGGTAAAACAGAAGGTGTAACCTGTTCTAATTTCCCTTTTCCATCTAATTTGGTTTTAAAAAGATATTTCTGAGTAGCATTGCTTGGTGATGCCAGAAAATAAACCATGTTATTTTTTACATCAATCAATTTTACATCAATCACATCATAGCTGCCTTTGGTAACCAATGTTTCTTTTTTTCCATCCAAACTGATTCGATACAGGTGATTCCAGCCATCCTTATCAGATACAATGGTAAACTCTTTATTATCATTTAACCATTTCCACTCATCCTGTGCATCAATCCAGGCCTTAGCTTTTTCAGTATAAATAGCTTTTGCTGATCCTGTTCCTGCATTACAGATAAATACTTTACTTTCGTTTTGCTCGCGGTTAAGCTGCTGTAAAATAATGTCATTACTGTTAGGTACCCACTGCATGCGTGGAATATAGTGCTGAATATTATCTCCTGGAACATCTAGCCAGTTTGTTTTGGCTGTTGCAATATCAACCACACCAACTTTACATGCCGATGGATTTTCACCTACCTTTGGATATTCTACAGGAATGGTATACGGATAAATAGAATCTGTATTATTGATCATTAAGAAATTTTTGATCTTCGTTGCATCCAGCTGCCAGTAAGCAATAGATTTGCCATCCGGACTCCATCTAAAACCATCACGGCAATCGAATTCTTCCTCATAAACCCAATCGAAAGTACCGTTAATCATTCGTTCTGTACCATCAGTGGTTAAGGCCTTAGCCCCGGTTCCATCAATATTTTCTACATATAAATTGTGCTGGCTTACATAAGCAACCTTGCTGCCATCGGGCGATAATTTAGCAAACATTAAAGATGAAGCCGGTCTGTCTTTTCCTATTTGAGTGATCTTATTGGAAGTTAAATCTGCTAACCAATAATCTCCACGCGTTTCGTAACGCCAAACTTTTTTACTGTTTGTATAAATCAATGCTTTGGTGCCATCATCAGATAACTGAAAACTTTTAACTGCAATTGCATTGTTTTTACCTGCAGGTGTTAATAATCCACTCGATATAACGGTTTTACGATCGTTTTTAGGCAATGTAATTGAAACGATTTCTCCACCAACAATCTGATAATAGGAGTTACCGTCTTTTGCCCAGTTGATACTTTGGGCTTTTGCATCAATCAGCGAGCATAATGTTATGCAAGCCATTGATAATCTTAATAATAATCTTTTAATCATATATAGTTTTTGGACATAAAAAAAGCTTTTCAACTTTCGGGCTAATTTAAATAAAAAGCCTGCAGTTAAAAAGCTGTAAATTATCTGGAATTGGTTAATTATTCACCACCACCTTGCATGGCTTTCAATTCTTCCATCGTTACTATGTCGTAACCAGTAGGAATTTCAAGGCTAATGGCACCTACTTTAGCTTCAGAAAGAGATTTTAGAAGCAGATCTGAATTTACGCCATTAATTACTGCCGAATATTTTACAGGAAATGCCCCCAAGCCTTTAAAGAAACCGCCATTGGTAATTGCAGCAATATCAAGATCTTTTGTTGCCCATAATTCATGCGCTCCACCTTTGTCGTCTTTGTAGGTATATTTTTCAGCATTAAATCCAGCTATGGTCTGTTTTTCACCAGTTGCTTTATAATCAGAGTATTTTGGCAATAAAGCTTCTTGTGCTTCTGTTTCTGCTTTGCTCACCTTTACCGCAAATTGTTTTTGGGCAACAGGAACATCAATTAATAATAATCCGGTTTTATCTGCCGTGTTTGAAATAATGTTGATCATGGCAGGACCATTTTCAATTTCTATTTTGGTTAAGTTACCATTAAATTTAGTTTTAACATCGGTTGTTGTACCATTAGCAGTTACTGCAAATACCAAAGTACCTTCAGCAATTTTCTTTTGTGCATGGGCAATTATAGCAGTACTTACCAAGATTAAAGCTACAACACCGGTTTTGATTGATTTGAACATGTTTTTATTTCAGTTTTAGTTATTTACCAATTAATTTTTTCTTTGTTTAAAAATGAAGAGATTCCTTTTTTAAAATCTTCACTTTCCCTTACACGGGCATTGATCTGTACCGCAGTTTCCAGGCATTTTTCCAACAGGGGATTGGTTGTTTGCGTAATTAGTTGTTTAGTGATCATTAACGAATTACCAGAGCTCCCGCTACACAAACTTAATGCAAATTCTCTTACTATTTGATGAATATCGGATGAATTTGTTACAAAATTTATCAAATTATATTTCAATGCTTCCTCAGCAGAAAATATTTTTCCAGTCAGTAAAATTTCCTTGGCGATCGATTCGCTCACCTTTTCCTTTAAAAAACAAGAAACAATAGCAGGAACAAAACCAATTTTTACTTCGGTATAACCAAAATTACTTTCAGGTGTAGCAAAAACAATATCACATATGGTTGCCAAACCACAGCCACCGGCAATGGCATGACCTTCTACCTGAGCGATAACCACTTTTGGCAAATAATAAATGGTTGTAAAGAGTTTTTTTAAATGATTAGAATCAGCCACATTTTCTTCAAATGTATTGTATTGCAATTGCTGCAGATATGCTAAATCGGCACCAGCACTAAAAGCGTCACCATTTGCATTCAATATAACCACTTTTACGAGGTCATCTTCTGATGCTTTTATAAATGCAGCAGTTAATTCAGCGATAAGTTGAGGGTTTAACGCATTTTTTTTTTCGGGCCTATTGATAGTTATTGTTGCTATTCTTTCAGCAACCTGATATAAAACCAGATTTTCCATGTTATTGGGTTAGTTGCACCAAATATGCTTTATTTTTCTTTAAAATATGTACATCGATATCATTATTCTCCATCTCCTTCTTAAGCATCTGAATTTTATAATCTTTGTTGGAGGCATCAATGAGTGCCGTTTTATACTTTATAGCAATGTCCATTTTGGCTAAATTAAATTTAGTATTCCCACTAAACCAGATACTTGAAAAAGTAGCGTTTCCAGTTATTCTTTTATAATCCAGACGTTCATTAATCAAAAGTATTTTATAATCAAAAAAGGCAATTTGATTATTTTTTAATGCGAACTGCCCCAAAAGGGTATCCTTCTTCAAATCTATAAAGCATATTTTACTTACCTGTAATTGCGATAATGCCGGCTCAACAGAAAATGTATAGTTTTTATCTTCACGATTTAAATCTGAAACCAGAACAGCTTCTTTTCCATTGATAAAAGCAGCTGCATAGCTTTTTCTGAGGGAAAAGAAAATGATTTTTCTTTGTTGTAAGACGCTTAGATCATCGTACATCACTAAAAGTTGGTAGCAGACAAATAGAAATAAAGAAGAGAACAACAGTCGTTTATTAAATTTTGCCAATGCATAAATAAACCACCCGAGCGACAAGCTCAATAACACCAATTCAGGCAAATTAATCCATATTGAGGAAAAGCTGGCATATGGCAAATTCGCAATCCATTTTAGTACAGCATTTGTAAAATTTATTAGCCATTCGAAAAGAGGTGCCAGAAACCCGAATGATGGGATTAACACCAAAATCCCTAAATACATCATGAGTACCAATGGGATAGTGATGAAAAGGTTCGCAAAAGGAAAGTAAATCGGGAATTGATGAAAATAATAAATACTCAATGGGAAAGTGACTACTTGCGCTGCTAAAGACATGGCTGTGAAAGCCCATAACTTATCTAACCAAACATATTCAGTATAAAGCAGGTTGTAAATTTTGGGCTGAAGATAAATTAATCCAAATACGGCCAGATAGGAAAGTTGAAACCCCACATCCCAGATTAAAAATGGGTTGTAAACGAGTT
The DNA here is from genome assembly GCA_002151545.1 of Sphingobacteriaceae bacterium GW460-11-11-14-LB5. Taxonomy (NCBI): domain Bacteria; kingdom Pseudomonadati; phylum Bacteroidota; class Sphingobacteriia; order Sphingobacteriales; family Sphingobacteriaceae; species Sphingobacteriaceae bacterium GW460-11-11-14-LB5. The sequence continues at coordinate 2,275,584 of CP021237.1, forward strand.
GGCAAAATGCTGAAAAGGCCAAAACATTATAACTATTCGTGGTCTTTGATAAAACTTTAGCCGTTATTAAAATACTGATCATTATGGCCGAGCGAACAACTGAAGGAGATAATCCGGTTAACAAAGCATATCCCCAAATCAACGTGCAGATTAGCAGAAGTTTTACAATCCTTAATGTCCGGTTCCTGTTCAAAAAGAAGAACAAAAAATCTAAAACAACATAAATAATGGCTACATGTGCGCCTGATACCGATAAGGCATGAATAGTTCCGGTTTTGGAATACGCCGATAGAGTTTCTTTATTTAAATCAGCGCGGTAACCTAAAATAAGGGTGGAGGCCACAGCAAACGCTTCATCATTTTTAATCAGGTTTCGGTATTTTGCTACTTGCTTTTCTCTTAGGTCTAAAGCCATCTTTATAATGGGATTACCAAGATTATTTTTGTTACTAACGATATGATCCTGATCAATAAATGCCTGATGATAAATATTCTGACTGCCCAGCCAGGCTTTGAAATCAAATTCTGCAGGATTGTATGGAGGCTCTACTTCAGTATACTTAACCGAGATCATCATTTCATCGCCATACTTGAGCTTGATGGGTTTTAAACTATCCAATTTTACAGCAAGAAGCAGCTGACCCGATAATTTGATCTGCTTACCTTTCCGATAGCCGGATATTATCTTTGCTTTTAAACGCAAAATGCCACTGCTGTGCTGAGGTTCATTATTCACCCAAACCTTTAAATAATTGCACCCGGTTTTTGCAAAGTAATTTTGGTTTAAACTTTCGTTATTGAGCAGGCAAAGCAAACCACCAAAACTGAAAAAAAGTATATAAATTAAAATACCAATAGTGCCTTTGTAACGATATATATTGAATCTTTTATAAGTGATGTTTAGAAATAAAATGCTCAGTAAAATAACAAGTAGGGTTAAGGTTAACCATTCGATATATGCTAATGCAGGAAAGAAATAAAAAACACAGATACCAAAGAGAAAAGGAAACAGGATCCTGACAAAAACATATTCGGCCTTAAACATGGTTTAAAATTGATAACGTACCTGAATTTTAACTTCCGATTTTTTATTGCCATCAATTTCGTCCAGGTAAGTGCCTACTGTTTCTACATTCTTGTAAACAAACAACCCATACCGAACCCAAACATTAAGTTTTTTAACTACATTATATTTCAGGTTGAAATAAGTCCTAAAACCTGTTCCACTATACATTCCAAAGGCAAAACTGTATAAAACATCATCTTCATAGGCGTAAATCCTACTGTTATAACTTGGTGTATTGAAATAGGCAAATCTTACATTCCCAGTTAACTTAGCGAACATTGGTGAATAATCTACATCCTGATAAATGAGATAACCAAATTCACGGCTTGCACTACCTTTTTTATATTGAGAAACTTCTAACCGGTTTTGAAAGCGCCAATTCTTATTCAACTGCCAGCTTGCCTCTGCCCGGTAACCCTCTCTTTTTACATACTCTAAAAAGTTTACCGGTACGTCCAAATCGGTGTTTTGTTGTTTGCGTTCTGTTTTAAATCGAACTAAAACTTTAAAGATTTTACTTGGCGTATAAACGGCCTGCCCCAACACCTCATAACCTTTTGAAGGTTCATCAATACGGTACTTTAACCACGGAAACCTAAAATAATCGCCATAGAAAGAAAAGGCCCAATGTTTATTTGGGTTAACATTTAAACCAGCATACAATCCTTTTTCATTGACTGCTTCACTCGCTTCGGATACAGCCTGATTAAAAAAACTGTGATAATCTTTGGCATAATCGCGATAGGTCAAAGCTGCAGAAACTGTTGGCGACAAACTAATCAGTACGCCATTAATATAGGCCAAGCCAGCACCTAAACCTTTAGCGGCCTCGCCATAGAGGTACATATTTTTATAGGTATAATTGTAAAATAAGCCGAGATTGGTTAGTGCTGTTCCGGTGAAACTATATTGATCGTAGGCTGCAGCTTGCGTAATAAAGCGAGTTTTATAATTAGTATGATAAGCAATTGCACCAAGGGCAAATTCATTTTTGGTATATTGGATGGTAGTGCCAAAAATGCGCTGTGCTAAAACCCCTTTATTCTTAATCTCAGTAGGGGTTCTATGCAATCCGGTTTGATTAATCGTGGCCTGGACTAAATTTCCTTCTGAATCTAACTTTTGGCTGGCATCAAGATTACGGAACGAAACAAAAGGAGTGAGGTCTATATTTTTAAACAGGTTAATGGTTGCAGCGCTTCCTCTAAAAAAAGAATACTCGTTAGTCGAATTATAAGGCCTTAAACCTAAATCTTTTTTAGCTACGCTGGTTACATCGGGACCTTTGCCAAAAGAAAAACCAGACCATAATGTTAAGCCCTGGCCAAACTGCAGTGTATAATCGCCAATTACCAACTTTTTTAACTTACCCAATTTGAATAATGCGATATTGCCCGAATAAAAATCGAAAGGTTTACCGATAAATTTTTCGCCGGCATCTTTATCTAAAGTTATGGCTGCTGATAGAATTGAACTATATTGATATCGGTAACGCATCTGAAATCTTTCCGGCGAACCTAGATACCGGTTTCCGGGTAAATCGGTATATCCCCTTTGCTTTTGTAAAGTTTGCGCAAAGCGCATCATCAAATCATTTCCACCATCATGCATAAGGTTTTTAAAACTGAGCTGCTGATATTCAGCAATATTAGTTAAGGTTACAAATGGAAGCAAGGTTTGGATCGTTTTAATATCAAAACCCTTAATGCTTTGTAATTCCAGCACATCCGCTAGCTGACCATTTTCCTTTATGTGTGAAAAGAAATTACTTATCTGCAGGGGAGACAGGAAAACCAAAGTTTTTAATTCTTCAACTGAAGTGCGATTCAGATTAATCGGGTGCTTACGATATTTTTCCAAAACATCAACCAGCTCGGTCATATCGTAATCATCGGGAAGGTTTTCGGCTACACTCTCTAAAATATCGCGGATATCTGCCTCTTGTATATTTTGGGCAAGTAAAGAATAGGGGAAAAGGACAAGCAACAATGCATACCATATTTTCATAAGCAGGGAGTTAACCGGTTAATAAAAAATAGGGTGATTGTTGTTTTGGTGATACTAATATAAAATAAATAATTAAAAACCTACAAAAAATGTACTTTTTTAATTACACACTAGTAATGCTGTAAAAGCGATAGGAGTAAGGAAATAAAATGCTTAGAGTTCTTCTGCCAGATTTACCAAAAAACCTTTCAGTTTTTCTAACGAATCTATAATCTTCTGATTCTCTCTAACACCTGTTTTATTATTCTTTAAATAGTCTTTGGCACCTTTTAAGGTAAATCCTTTTTCATCGACAAGGTTGAAGATAATCTTTAAGTTTTCGATGTCTTCCGGCGTGAAAAGACGGTTGCCTTTTTTATTTTTCTTGGGCTGCAGGATATCGAATTCTTTCTCGTAAAAACGGATCTGTGAGGCGTTAACATTAAACATTTCAGTCACTTCGCCCATGGTATAATACATTTTATTAATGTCTCTTTCTTTATACGGCATATTTTGTGCTTGATTATGAGTGTCTTATATCGATTAATTAAAGTATTCAAATGTAGCTCGATTTTTCCTTATTAACGCAATAAAATTTTAATTTTGTTCCCTCCAATAATATTGAAATGACAGCAAAAGAGATTAGACAGGCATTCCTTAGTTTTTTTGAATCGAAACAACATCATGTTGTTCCTTCCGCACCGATTGTGGTTAAAAACGACCCTACTTTAATGTTTACCAATGCGGGTATGAACCAATTTAAAGATCTGTTTTTAGGGGAGGCGGCCATTAAATATACTCGTGTTGCTGATACCCAGCGTTGTTTACGTGTTTCGGGCAAACATAACGACCTGGAAGAAGTAGGTATTGATACTTACCACCATACCATGTTCGAAATGTTGGGCAACTGGAGTTTTGGTGATTATTTCAAAAAAGAAGCCATCGCCTGGAGCTGGGAATTATTAACTGAAGTTTACAAAATCCCGAAAGAAAAATTATATGTTACCTATTTCGAAGGCGATGAAAAAGAAGGCTTAGAAAAAGATCAGGAAGCTTACGACCTTTGGAAACAATATGTGGATGAAAGCCATATTTTACCTGGAAATAAAAAAGATAATTTCTGGGAAATGGGCGATACCGGACCATGCGGACCATGCTCTGAAATCCATGTAGATTGTCGTACCGACGAAGAAAAAGCAGCTGTAGATGGCGCTACCCTGGTAAATGCCGATCATCCTCAGGTAATCGAAATCTGGAATAATGTATTTATGCAGTTTAACCGTTTAAAAAATGGTTCATTGCAAAGTTTACCTGCTAAACACGTTGATACCGGAATGGGTTTCGAACGTTTGGTGCGTGTTTTACAGGAAAGAACCTCTAATTACGACACCGATGTTTTCCAACCGATGATTCAGTTTATTGCAGAAAAATCTGGTATTAAATATGGTGCTGACGAGAAAACGGATATCGCTATGCGTGTCATGGCCGATCATATCCGTGCCATTTCATTTGTGATTGCCGATGGACAATTGCCATCTAATAATAAAGCAGGTTATGTGATCCGCAGGATTTTACGTCGTGCCGTACGTTATGCTTATACCTTTCTAAACTTTAAAGAGCCATTTTTAAATCAATTGGTTCCTTTACTGGCTGAGCAATTTAAAGGTGTATTTGATGAACTGATTTCGCAACAGGATTTTGTACAAAAAGTAGTGCTGGAGGAAGAAGTTTCCTTTCTGAGAACTTTATCTACAGGCATCCAACGTTTCGAAAAATACCAGGCTACTAATAATGTGGTAGAAGGTGCTTTTGCTTTCGAATTATCAGATACATTTGGTTTTCCGATCGATTTAACGGAATTAATGGCCAGAGAAAAAGGCTGGAACGTTGATCTGGCTGGCTACGAGCAGGCCTTGAAAAAACAAAAAGACGATAGCCGTGCCGCCACAGCAATTGATACAAGCGATTGGATTGTCGTAAACACAGAAGAACAGAGTGAATTTGTGGGTTACGATGATTTAGAAATCGAAACCGAGATTTTAAAATACCGTAAAGTAAAAGCAAAAGGCAAAGAACAATACCAAATTGTGCTGCGCCAAACACCTTTTTATGCCGAAAGTGGTGGTCAGGTGGGAGATACCGGCCGTTTAGAAGACCATAGCCGCCAGTTTTGGGTAGACATTACCGATACTAAAAAGGAAAATGGCTTAACCGTTCATTTTACCGATATTTTACCGGATAATTTAGAAGGTAAATTTTGGGCTGTTGTAGATGAAGATAAACGGGTTTTAACAGAAGATAACCACTCTGCGACTCACTTATTGCATGCAGCCCTTAAACAGGTTTTAGGCAAACATGTTAACCAGAAAGGTTCGTTGGTTAATGCAGATTATCTGCGTTTCGATTTTTCTCACTTTGCTAAAGTAACTGATGAAGAGCTGGCACAGATTGAGGTAATCGTGAACCAGAAAATCCGCCAGAATATTAAGTTAAAGGAACAACGTAACGTTCCTTATCAGGATGCCATTGAAAGTGGCGTAACGGCCCTATTTGGCGAAAAATACGGCGATTTTGTCCGTATGATTACGTTTGATGATCATTTCTCTAAAGAACTTTGCGGTGGTACACACGTAAAAGCAACCGGACAAATCGGTTCATTCAAAATTGTTTCCGAAAGTGCAGTTGCCGCTGGTGTTCGCCGTATTGAAGCCATCACTGCAGATAAAGCGGAGCAATATTTCTTAGACCAAAGAAAAGAACTTGGTGTGTTAAAAGCATTACTAAACGGAAGCAAAGATTTATCGGCATCTGTTCAGGCTTTATTGGATGAAAATGCGAAACTGAAAAAGGAAATTGAGAAATCGACAATAGAGCGTGTAAACACCTTAAAACATGAAATCGTTCACCATGTAAGAGGAATAAACGGCATTAACCTGATTGCTAAACACATCGATCTGCAAAGTGCCGATGCGGTTAAAAACCTGGCTTTCTCCTTAAAAGATATGGTTGATAACCTGTTTCTGGTTTTTACGACAGAAATTGATGGTAAACCCGGAATAACCGTTATGCTATCTGATCACCTGGTGAAAAAAGGATTAAATGCTTCGAATATTGTTCGCGAATTGGGTAAAGAGATTCAAGGCGGTGGCGGTGGACAACCTTTTTATGCTACAGCAGGGGGTAAAAACGCATCAGGATTAAAAGTTGTGCTGGAAAAAGCAGAAAGTTTTATTCCTCATCATTAATATAAATAATGTAATAGTCCCTGAAATAAATTCAGGGTGACGCTATGTAAAATAAAAAAGAGGCCCTAAAGCCTCTTTTTATATTTTAATGTCTTCCATGTTTTTCTCGGTGTCCTCTGGAGAATAAACTTGAATTTACACTTCTATCGTGGTGCCTGTTATCTACCCGGTATGATCTGTAATTATTTCTTGGCGAGCTGTATCTCACTCTGTTTCCGCCACCATATGAGGAGCGGTAGTAATTATTATGATGTGAATAACTTACCCTGTGACTATTATAATTTCGATATGGACTATTTCCATAAACCACTACTTTTCTGCCGTGATGCAGATCGTAACCTCTATATCTGGCTGGTAAATATCTCGATCTTGTCCATCGGTTTCCGCTTAAATAAACAAACTGTCTTTGAGGGACATAATAATAAGATTGAACTTCCGGGAGATAGTAATAATTAACGTTTTCATAACCTGCAGGAACCCAGGCAGGCTGAGCACCAATATTCACATTAATACTTACCTGAGCGCTAGATTGATTAGATGTTAAAGCCACGATACCTAAAATCGCGGAGATGATAAATAACTTTTTCATAATAATCCATTTATTTGTGTGTACTTCAGTAATTCAAACGCTGTGCCAAAAGTTCTATTGTAACAGATATATAAAAAAAGGAGTCTCTTTCGAAACTCCTTTAAATAAACCAGTAAGGTTATGGATTAATGTTTTCCTTTACCATTTCCATGGCCCTTTCCGTTATTTCCATTATTTCCTTTTCCATAAATCTTTTTAGCCTGTCCCGGAGGCATACCATGAGGATGTCCTTTTACAACATAATATTTACTATCACGGCTATCTCTTATTACCAACTGGCCTTTATTGCCTTTGTATTTGGCATACTTTACCTTATCATTTTTGAAATTCAAATAAGGCTTAGGTGAATTAATTACCACTTTATAACCATTATATAAATTGTAATTGCCGTATCTGGCAGGTAAAGTATTGGCAAAAACCCAATCGTTTCCATTTAAGTACACAAACTGTTTTTGCGGAACATAATAGTAACTTTCTACGTCAGGGAGATAGTAATAATCTACATGATCGTAACCTGTGGGTCCCCAGAGCGGTTGAGATCCGATATTAACATTTACATTTAACTGGGCTTTTGCCAGGATGCTGAGAAATGAAATCATCATAACTGCAGCCATTAAAAATAATCTTTTCATAATCAATTCATTTAGTGTTTATTATTTATAGCCAAACCACGTGCCAGAAGTAAGTAAATTAAGAAAGGAGCCCCTTTCGAAGCTCCTTTATACAACTAAATATTAATGACGCCCGTTACCGTGGACTTGATTATTATCTCTTTCAGGACGGTTATCTCTACCATTATTATCCTGAGGGCGACCATTATTTTGATCGGGTCTGGTCACATTTCTTTGTACTACACGGATAGGGCGGTTATTATTACGAACTACAGTTACATTTTTGGTAGGTCTTTGATTGTATTTTGGATGGCCTTTTACTACGTAGTATTTAGTGTCACGGCTATCTCTAATAATGGTTTGATGACCTCCATAGTTTTTATATTTACTATATCTGCTTACATAAATGTTATTTCGCAGATATGGTTTTGGTTCATTGATGACCACTTTATAAGCCCGGTACAGATCAAAGTTTCTGTATTGAGCAGGCAAACTGTTCGCCCAAACCCAACGTCCACCGTTTGAATAAATGTATTGACCAGAGGGAACATAATAATAAGCATCAATGTCAGGGAAATAATAATAATCTACATGATCATATCCCGTTGGCCCCCAAACTGGCTGCGATCCAATATTGATATTTAAGCTAACCTGTGCTTTTGCATTGTTTATGCTGAATAATGAAACCATCAGAACTGCAGCAAATAAAACTAACTTTTTCATAATGTTTTTTAATTAAAGGTTTCTTGTGTGTGTTTGCTGAGATAGACGATAGCAGCCCATACAAGTTTAATTAAAGCCATTCCATTTAACATTCTTTAACGATTGGATATAACATTGAGATATTTTACTCAACTTACTGAGTAAATTGCTAAAAACGACATAAACAACTGAATAACAATAACTTATTGGATAATTTTTTATATAAATAATATTCAAAAACAGCTGTTTGGGTTATATAATCAATGATGATTTTAATAATGGCTTTGAATTACTTAATACAATGAGTAATTTTACTCAATACATTGAGTAAATTGTTTAATATGTTCCAAAGATCTTATTTACAGCAACTTGTAAAAGTGATGAATGAACCAAAAAGGTTTATTCAGGTGCTTGTGGGCCCGAGGCAAATTGGTAAAACAACTTTGATCAGCCAATTGGTCAAGGAAATTGATACGCCTTGCATATTCGAATCTGCAGATGCTGTTGCCGCTTCTGACAGAACCTGGATAGAGCTGATATGGAACCATACCAGAGAACTCTTAAAAGAGCCTGGAGTTGATGAATATCTGCTGATCATTGATGAAATCCAGAAAATTGACAACTGGAGTGAAATTGTGAAGCGTTTATGGGATGAAGATATGCGAAATGGCATAAATTTAAAGGTAATTTTATTGGGCTCATCGAGATTATTAATTCAGCAGGGCTTAACAGAATCATTAGCAGGAAGATTCGAATTAACCTATTTAGGGCATTGGAGTTTTGCCGAAATGGAAAGTGCTTTTGGTTTTACTGCCGAACAATATGTTTGGTTTGGCGGCTATCCAGGCGCTGCAGGTCTGATCAACGACGAAGACCGGTGGAAAAACTATGTGTCAAATGCTTTGATAGAAACCAGTATTTCGAAAGATATTTTAATGCTCACCCGTGTAGATAAACCTGCCTTAATGAAACGTCTGTTTGAATTGGGCTGTTTATATTCCAGTCAGATCTTATCTTTCACCAAAATATTAGACCAGCTTTCTGATGCCGGCAATACCACAACATTATCACATTATTTAAATCTGTTAGATACAGCGGGTTTACTTGGTGGGATTGAGAAATTTGCAGCTGATGTAATCCGTAAACGTTCATCCAGTCCAAAGTTTCAGGTCCATAACAATGCACTGGTAAGTGCTCAAAGAAACGAGTTTTTTGAAGAGATAAAAAAACAACCGGCAGAATGGGGAAGAATGGTCGAATCTTCAATAGGAGCACACCTCTTAAATTCTTCTTTTGTAGAAGGTTACAAAGTTTTTTATTGGAGACATAGAAATGATGAAGTAGATTTTATTTTAGAAAAACGTGGTAAAATAATCGGCTTAGAAGTTAAAAGTACAGGGTTGGTTACAGGCACTTCCGGAATGGATGCTTTTAGCAAAATGCATAAACCCGATAAAATACTTTTAGTGGGCGCCGGAGGATTACCCTGGCAGGAGTTTTTAAAAATTTCTCCGTCAAGCCTTTTTTAACGAAAGCATAAATAATAACTATATTTGACCTAATAATATTTAACCACAGATTAAATCAGTATTTAGAGGTAAAATCTGTGGTTAATAAAACCTATAACAATACGAAGCTTTAAATGCCTTTACAAGAAACAAGCCCCCAAACTCCTTTCGAACTCGTTTCAGGACTGGAAATCCACGTTCAGTTAAATACAAACACTAAAATATTTTCCGCTGATAGTGCATCATTCGGGGCTTTACCCAATCAAAATATATCTACGGTTTCGTTGGCTTTGCCCGGAGCTTTACCGAAGTTAAATAAAGAAGTAGTTGCAAAAGCAATCCGTATTGGCCTGGCTTTAAACTGCACCATTAACCAGACCAACCATTTCGATCGTAAAAATTACTTCTATGCCGATCTGCCGAAAGGATATCAGATTACGCAGGATAACCAACCGATTTGTGTGAATGGTTTTCTGGAGCTTCAACTGGCTGATGGTTCTACAAAGAAAATCGGGATCAATCGCATCCACCTGGAAGAAGACGCCGGAAAAAGCATTCATGATCAGGACGACAACTATTCCTTAGTTGATTTAAACCGTGCAGGTGTACCTTTAATCGAGATTGTAACAGAACCCGATATCCGCAGTTCGGAAGAAGCTTCGGTATTGCTGAGCGAAATCAGAAAACTCGTAAGACATTTAAATGTAAGCGATGGCAATATGGAAGAGGGCAGTTTGCGTTGCGATGCGAATATTTCTATCCGCCCGCAGGGTTCTACTGAATTTGGAACACGCTGCGAAGTAAAAAACCTAAACTCCATGCGTAACGTACGTAGGGCAATGGATTTTGAATTTGGCCGCCAGGTAGAAGTGATTAGTGAAGGAGGAAAGATCATCCAGAGTACCTTAAATTTTGATGCCGATAAAGGTACTACGTCACCGATGCGTACCAAAGAAGAGGCTAATGATTACCGGTATTTTTCAGATCCTGATTTACAACCCATTCACATTTCTGATGCCTGGTTAGCAGAGATCAAATCGTTGATGCCTGCGCTTCCTAATGAAATATCGAAGCAAATGGTTTCGGAATTTGGGATCAGCAAGGCGGATGCAACGCTTTTTGCAGAAGATTTAGACCTGTTAAACTATTTTAATCAGGCTCAATCTGCTGTTCACAACAAAAAAAGCCTGATTAACTGGTTAATTGGTCCGATTAGAGCGGTTTTAAATGAAAAAGGGATGGCGATCACCGATTTTAAAGTTAACCCGGCGCAACTGGCAGAAGCCATTAACCTGGTTGATGATAAAAAAATCACACAACAGATTGCTATTCAACAATTATTACCCGCTGTTGAACTGGAAGCAAATGCAAAAGTTACTGATTTGGCACAATCGTTAAACTTACTGATCTCTGAAAACGGAGACGAATTAAGTAGTTTTATTGATGAAGTGTTAAATAAATATCCACAACAGGTAGAAGCGTACAAGAAAGGCAAAAAAGGCGTTTTAGGTTTATTTGTTGGCGATGTAATGAAACTTGCCAAAGGTAAAGCCGATGCTAAAAAATTAAATGAATTAATACTTGAAAAACTGAAATAATGAGACTAAAACAATTGAGCCTGATCATGCTGATCGCGATTGCTTTCACTGCATGTAAACCCAAAGATAGCTTTACGATTGACGGAACTTTCCAAAATCCCGGAACGGAGAAGAAAGTATTTTTATACGGTATGCAGAATAGTAATATGGTTGCAATCGATTCTACCAATCTATCGGAAAAAGGTGAATTTAAATTCATCCGTAAAACGCCATCGGTTGATTTCTTTAGGGTATCGGTAGGTAACCATGAGTTTATGTTAATTGCCAAAAATGGCGATGACATTAAATTAGAAGCTGATTTGGCCGACAAAACAATGGCTTATAAAATTTCAGGTGCAAATGAAGTAGAAAAATTATCAGAACTAAATGCCATTAGAAATAATTTTGCCAAGCAGGTAGAAAAATTACAGGCTGATTTCGAAGCGAAAGTAGCAACACAGCCTCAAAACAGGGCAGCTGTGTTAGAATCGATGAAACCTCAGTACGAATCGTACATCAATCAATTGAATACGCAGATTATAAAATTTGCTAAAGACAATAAAGGTACGCTAGCCAGTTTTTATGCCATGAATACTTTAAGTCCGCAGGAATTTGAAGCAGAACTGGTACAATTTGCTGATGAAGTGAAAGAAGAAATTAAAGGCAATGCTACGGTTGATACCTTTGTAAAGCAGATGGCACTTTTAAAAGCCGTTCAGGTAGGACAGGTTGCGCCGGCATTTACCATCAATACAGCTGATGATAAACCGGTAAGTTTATCAGACTATAAAGGGAAATACGTACTGATCGATTTCTGGGCATCGTGGTGCCAGCCTTGCCGTCAGGAGAATCCGAACGTAGTTAAGGTTTACAATAAATACAAAGCTAAGAACTTCGATATCATCGGTATTTCGTTAGATACCGACAAGGCAGCATGGTTAGGTGCAGTGAAAGCTGATGGATTAACCTGGACACACGTTTCGGAATTGAAAGATTTTAATGGTGTAACGGTAAAAAAATACCAGGTACAGGCTATCCCAACATCTTACCTGGTTGATCCTTCCGGAAAAATAATAGCCAAAAACCTGCGTGGTGAAGAACTGGAGGCCTTTTTAGCCAAAACGTTACTTTAAAACAAATTCCATGTTAAACTAATTTAAGTAATTAACAATTTCTTAACTTAGGCTTAACTAAATATTGCATCATAGACACTACTTTCGTAACAAATATTTAACTATGAACAACGCAGGTCAGAAAATATTAATTGTTGATGATGAACCGGATATTCTGGAGCTAATTGAGTATAACCTTAAAAAAGAGGGTTATCAGGTTTTCACCGCTACCAATGGCCAGGAAGGAATTACTGTTGCGAAAAAGGTGCATCCGGATTTAATTATCCTGGATATTATGATGCCTAAGATGGATGGAATTGAGGCTTGCCGTTTAATGCGTGCCATACCTGAATTCAAGAATACATTTATGGTTTTCTTAACTGCCAGAAGTGAGGAGTATTCTGAGATTGCCGGATTTAATGTAGGTGCTGATGATTATATCGCAAAACCGATTAAACCACGCGCTTTAGTAAGCCGCATTAATGCGATTTTAAGAAGAAATACCGGAACAGAAGAAGTATCGGAGAACAAACTGGAAATTGGCGATTTAGTGATCGACCGTGAAGCTTATTTAGTATTTCAAGGTGGCAACAAGGTAGTATTGGCTAAAAAGGAATTTGAGCTTTTATACTTACTGGCTTCAAAACCAGGAAAAGTTTACACCCGCGAATCGATCCTTAAAAATATCTGGGAAGACTCGGTAGTCGTAACCAACAGAACCATTGATGTTCACATCCGTAAACTGAGAGAAAAATTAGGCGAAACTTATGTATCAACCGTAAAAGGGGTAGGTTATAAGTTTGAGCTTTCTTAAGTAAGAATTATAAAAGCTAAAGTTATTAAGCCGCTCTGATCTACATCGGAGCGGCTTTTTTTGGACTTAAAATTTTCAAGTAGATCCTGAAACAAGTTCAGGAGGACGATACTCGTAAAGAATTCGTCATGCTGTCCCGAATATTTGGGATCAACATCTTTCCAGAATGTGGTCCTGAAATAAATTCAGGGTGACGACTGCCTTAAAAAAATAAAATCGTATTTTTGCAACTCATTAATTACAGCACAGTTTGAAGTTTCCTAATTTTAAAGACCTTATTCTTTTCGAAGACAACGATTTTATTGTTATCAATAAACCTCCATTTTTAGCGTCGCTCGATGAACGCGGCGGATCTGGAGAAACCAATGTATTACGCCTGGCCAAACAGTATAGCGATGATGCACAGGTTTGTCACCGTTTGGATAAAGAGACTTCTGGTGCTTTAATTATCGCCAAAAACCCTGAAGGTTATCGCCATGCTTCCATGCAGTTCGAAAGAAGAAAGGTGAATAAAACTTACCACGCGGTAGTAGACGGGCACGTCATTTTCGACCAGTTAACGGTTGATCTTCCGATCTTGAACGATGGCAATAAAAATGTAACCATCGACAGGGCAGAAGGTAAAAGAGCGGAAACCATTTTCGATTCTTTAAAATACTACAAACACTACACTTTGGTAGAGTGCAAGCCAATTACTGGTCGTATGCACCAGATTCGTATTCACCTGGCTACGCAAAGAGCAGCCATTGTTGGTGATGACATGTATAAAGGGAAACCCGTTTTTCTTTCGTCAATCAAGCGAGGTTATAAATTAACCAAAGGTGAGGAGGAGCAACCCATTATGAAACGTTTCGCATTACATGCCAGGCATTTGGTTTTTAAAGGTTTAGACGACAAAGATATTGTGATTGATGCACCTTATCCAAAAGATTTTGCAACCTTAATTAAGTTACTGGATAAATTTGATGCATAAAACAGCCCTTTAAATTGGCTCGTTTCGTTGTTTTTGTTACTTTTGGGCTATTCGCCCTCTATTAAAAAACAATAGAATGTACATCAGATTTGTAAATTACCTTGATCAGATTAACCAATACCGAAAATCTAAAATATCAAACCGTAATTTCTTAATTATCCTGGCCGTAATTGTCGGGATTTTAGCAGGACTTGCAGCTGCTGCCTTAAAAAGTTTAACCCACCATATCGAAGAATTTCTTCAATCAGACTGGCACTGGAAATATAAATACTACCTGTACTTCATATTTCCGATGATTGGTATTTTTTTAACGGTTTTGTACATTAAATACTTTATCCGTAAAACAAAATTCGAAACAGGTTTAACGCCTTTGCTTTATGCCATCTCAAAAAAATCGAGTAAGGTAGAAGCACACAATATTTATTCGCAGATTATTACCGCAGCTGTAACGGTTGGTTTTGGCGGGTCAACAGGACTGGAAGCTCCAATTGTGACCAGTGGATCGGCAATAGGCTCAAACCTTGGCCGCTTGCTGGGTTTATCTTATCGTGAAATTACCATGCTGGTGGCCTGTGGTGCAGCAGCCGGTATTGCAGGAGCGTTTAACAGCCCAGTGGCTGGGATTGTTTTCGCGATTGAAATTCTATTACCTGAGTTTACCATTCCGGCATTTATTCCGCTATTATTATCGGCAGCAACAGCAGCAGTAGTAGCAAGGTTATTTTATACCCAACAGCTTTTCTTTTTGGTTACAGAAGGATGGAAGGTAAACGCTTTATTTTACTATGTCATACTAGCCTGTTTTATTGGTTTATTCTCAATCTATTTTACTAAAGCCAATTATGCTGTAAAAGGATTATTCTATAAAATCAAACATCCTTATACCAAAGTAATTGTAGGCGGTTTAATGCTTGGTGTTTTAGTATTCCTGTTTCCAACACTATATGGTGAAGGTTATATTACGATAAAAGGTTTGTTAAAAGGCGATTATCAAGCAGTGATCAACAACAGTATTTTTGCCGATTACAATACCATTCCGGCTTTAGTAGTGCTGTTTACAGTGGTAACCATTTTTATGAAATCGATAGCCACCTTAGTTACCTTAGGTGCTGGTGGTAACGGTGGCACGTTTGCGCCGAGTTTGATTATGGGTGGTTTAATCGGATTTATCTTTGCTTATGTGGTCAATCTATCTGGCCTGGCGCAGTTAAATGTATCTAACTTTATTGTTGCGGGCATGGCCGCTGCTTTAGGTTCGATTATGCACGCGCCTTTGACCGGTATTTTCCTGATTGCCGAAATTACGGGTGGATATATCTTAATGGTACCGCTAATGATTACTACTGCCATTTCTTATGCGATTAACCGCAGCTCGCAAAAACATTCTATCTATACCAAAGCACTGGCGGATAAAGGTGAGTTATTATCACATGATGATAAAGATACGACTGTTCTAAACCAGATGAAACTGAAGTATTTGATCGAAAAAACCTATCCGCAGTTAAATATGAACGATCTGATTTCGGTTAAAATGAATGAGATTATGCAATCGCGTAAAAACATTTGTGCGGTTACGGATGAGCTGGGCGATTTTAAGGGCATCATTTATATAGAAGAACTATTTAATGAAATGATTAATCACCCGGATAAAGAAAACCTGCAAGCTTCTTATCTGGTACAACCAGCCCCAAATGTGATTACTGAAAATGATGATCTGAAAATGGTATTAGAGAAAATGGAGCAGGATAATGTATGGATTTTACCCGTATTAACTGCGCAAAACCAGTATCTGGGTTTCGTTTCTAAAACAGCAATTTTTAATAAATACAGAGCATTACTGATGAGACAGAATGATTATATGGGATAGGAAGGGGTTTTAATGTTGCAGCATAAAAAAGAAGTCAAGTTTTAAAAACTTGACTTCTTTACTATAATGCTATTCTGCTCTTTTTAAACCGAATTTCTCAATTTTACTATACAAATGGCTTCTTTGAATATCAATTTCATCAGCTGTTTTTGATACATTCCAGTTATTTTTCTCCAGTTTGAATTTGATAAACTCCCGCTCTGCGTGATCTTTATAATCCTGAAAATTATTAAACGAATCGAAAGAAGAAGCTAAGGATGAGCCTCCAGCACCTGCAATTTGCGCACTGGTGGCTGCCCCAATGTTTGTACCACCGCCTGGATTGGCAAAAGCACGTACATCATTTTCAGTAATTACCTTATCGCTCAGAATAATCAAGCGCTCAATCATATTGTGCAGCTCACGTACATTCCCTGTCCAAGGTAAAGCTTTTAAGGCAGACATACCACCATCATTTATTTTCTTAACCGGCATTCCATAATCGCTGCAGATATTTTCTAAAAAGTTCTGAGCGATAACAGGAATATCATCGGTACGCTCTGTTAAATGCGGAACATGGATATTAATTACATTTAAGCGGTGGTACAAATCCATACGGAAGTTACCATCTTCAATTTCTTTTAATAAATCTTTATTGGTTGCTGCTAAAACGCGAACATTTACTTCTATTTCCTTTTCTCCCCCCACACGCGAAATTTTATGCTCCTGCAAAGCACGTAAAACTTTTGCCTGGGCAGAAAGGCTCATATCGCCAATCTCATCCAAAAATAAAGTTCCGCCATTGGCCAGCTCAAATTTACCGATGCGTTGTTTAACTGCTGAGGTAAATGAACCTTTCTCGTGTCCAAATAATTCACTTTCAATTAGTTCGGATGGAATAGCAGCACAGTTTACCTCAATTAAAGGGCTATCAGCACGGTTCGATTTTTCGTGTAACCATCGGGCTACCAATTCTTTACCGCTACCATTTGCACCAGTAATTAATACACGCGCTTCAGTAGGGGCAACACGCTCTATCGTTTCTTTAATTTTAGAAATGCTCTCCGATTCGCCTAAAATCTCACGGGTTTTACTCGCTTTGCGCTTTAAAACCTTGGTTTCAGTAACTAAATTTCCACGGTCTAAACCATTACGAACGGTAATTAATAAACGGTTTAAATCAGGTGGTTTCGAAATGAAATCGAAAGCTCCTTTTTTACTGGCTTCAATGGCCGTTTCAACTGTACCGTGACCAGATATCATAATGAACGGTAGATCGGGTTTAATGATCTGTGCCTGTTCGAGCACTTCCATACCATCCATCTTATTCATCTTGATGTCGCAAAGTACCAGGTCGAAATTTCCTTTTTTGATCATTTCGAGGCCATCGATACCGTTATCGATATCTTCAACATCGTAATTTTCGTACTCCAGAATTTCGCGTAAGGTACTCCTTATCGCTCGCTCATCGTCAATTATTAATAATTTAGCCATTAGAGATGTATTCTTTAATTTTGAAATGCGAATATATTATTTTTTAATTAATGTATAGTTTTTTATACAATTTATACGCAATAAACCTTAAAAGATCAGGAAAGGTTTTAATGGGCATAATCCATTTTGAACTTACCTAAATCGGGCTTATACTTTTTAGGTCTTTTTAATTCGAAATCATAAATGGTACGCCCCAGATTTTTCATAAAAGGAAAACAAACTGTTTCGTATTCGTACTTATTATCGTTAAATATGCCATCCTCATTACTCTGTACTACCGCTGTAAGGAAATATTCGATTCCGTTCTTAAAATCAATGAAATAGGAGTTATCGATGATGAAACCGTAACTGTCTCCGTACTTATTAAAGATTCTAATATCAGGATCAGGACTTACCTGTTCTCTTCCATAATACAGCATTTTCGCGTAGGTTGGCCAAAATTCTTTTGGATCGTATTTAGGAAAATCACTTTCTGTAGGATATTTACTCATGTACGTATAAATCAGCTTGTAATCTTCTGGCGTGAGGTTAAATCTTTCTTTTGCCGGATAAGCTTCAGGAAAAATTAATTTCTGCATCAGTTTCTGTTGATCATTAATGGCGAAGGCATTTTTGCCCGCTAAACTGAAAGGCTTGTTTACTAACTTATCGGTACTATCCATATAACCTTTACCCATTACCAGATGGCTTAATTTCAATTCATAATCTTTTGGATCATACTGGGCAGCCTGATTATACACCAGATGATCTCCGTTATAAAATTTAATGGGATTGGTATGTTTGGCAGATTCACCCGCATCGCCAATGGCCAGGCGGTTTAAAATACGGCTATCATTTAAGCCATTTGCCTTTAGTTTTTCGTTAATTTCTGCCCGGCCGATAAATTCGAACAAACGGTTAAAGGCATCGTTATCACTGGTAAGCAAAATCTTTTTAACATAGTGCGCTATGGATGGAAGCCCGTTTTTAGCACTCGAGTCTTTTAATACTTTCGTTTGTCCTTTAAATGCACTATCGGTAATCATGGCGCTGTTAGCCGTTAAGCCTGTATTTCTTAAACGATTTACTTTTTCTAGAGCAAAAATGACTGCAGCCAGTTTAACCGTACTGGCCGGATAAAAATAGTGGTGCGGATCTAAGTTGTAACTAAATGTTTTAAACGTGGGTTTATTTTTCGCATCGCGGTTAACCTGCGTATAAAGAACCTGGATCTGGTTTTGACCAGGATGATTGAGTACGGTAGAAAAAAGTTCTGGCCTGGTTTCCATCAGTTTCTTCAGAAAAACAGTATCGGTTTTTTGCGCCATAACAGATAGGCTGATTAATGAAAAAGCAACAATTAATATTTTTTTCATAGGTAAAAAATTGATTCCTAATTTAGTCTTTTCTGTTAAAACCACCATTTTCCATCATCCATTTTACAAGTTGTTTAATTTTATTACTTTTGCAGCGCTTTTGGTTTCCGGCTTTACACCCGGAATTAAAAGGGAATACAGTGTAAATCTGTAACTGTCCCGCAGCTGTAAGCTCCTTAACG
This sequence comes from Sphingobacteriaceae bacterium GW460-11-11-14-LB5, assembly GCA_002151545.1. NCBI lineage: Bacteria > Pseudomonadati > Bacteroidota > Sphingobacteriia > Sphingobacteriales > Sphingobacteriaceae > Sphingobacteriaceae bacterium GW460-11-11-14-LB5. The sequence goes on from CP021237.1 coordinate 2,294,644, forward strand.
GATTTCCAATCAATCTGCCACTGTTCCGACTCGTCGGGATGGGAAGGCCGGAAACCCGGGAGTAAGTCAGAAGACCTGCCTTAGCATTATATTTCATAGCTTTCGGGGATTGAAGCTAAGGGGTGATGTACTTACGTATTCGTATTTCATTTCTTTTCCATCTGTTGGCTGTGGGTTAAACTCACAATCAAAATGACACATAAACATTCTGCCTATGCGGGCACAATGCAGTTTTTTCTATTTTCTTCCATTTTATGGACAGGATTTCTATTGCCTTTAAATACAAGGGCACAAAGCGATAGTACCCTAAAAAGCACACAACTGAAAGAAGTTCAGATTAGGGAATACCGGTTAACCGAACAAAGTAAATCGCCAACACCGGTACAAATCCTATCGGCTGATGAGCTTAAAAGGATAAACAGCCTGTCTGTTGCCGATGCCATCCGCTACCTTTCAGGTGTGCAGTTGAAAGATTATGGTGGAATAGGCGGGATGAAAACGGTTAATGTACGTAGTTTGGGCACTAATCATACTGCAGTTTTTTTAGATGGCATCCAGATTGGCAATGCGCAGAACGGCCAGGTAGATTTAGGTAAATTCTCATTGAACAATCTCGAAGAAATTGCTTTGTATAGTGGTCAAAAGCCAGAATTATTGATTCCAGCGAAAGGTTATGCCTCAGCAAGCAGCATTTACCTCAAAACCAAAGATCCTGATTTCGAAAAAAGCCAAAAGCAAAAGATCGAGCTCGGATTAAAAAACGGATCATTCGGACTCATTAATCCATCATTAGTTTATTTGTACAAGATTAACGAAAAGCTAAAGGCCAGTATCAATACCGAATATATCCATGCAGACGGGAAATATAAATTCAGGTACACCAACGGGGTTTTCGATACCACAGCGGTAAGAAACAATGGAAACGTGGAGCGTTTCCGTTTACAGGCTGCATTATTTGGTAAATTTAATGGCGGTAAATGGCATGCACAGGCCTATTCATTTTTATCAGACAGGGGATTACCCGGAGCAATTGTAGCCAATAGATTCGATTTTACACAAAGAATATGGGACCGCGATTTCTTTATCCAGGGAAATGCAGAAAAAAACTTATCGAATAAATTTACCATTCTGGTGAATGGTAAATATGCCTATGTATATCAACGCTACCTCGATCCTGATTATGTAACCACCACAGGTTTTTTAGATAACCGGTTTAAAGAACAGGAAGCATACCTGTCGGTTGCTGCAAAATATAAGATCAGTTCAGTTTGGGAGGCTGCTTACGCATCTGATTACACCTTCCAGACTTTAGATGCCAACATATACAGGTTTCCTTATCCCACTCGCAATACCTTCTTAAATGTTTTAAGTTCATCCTTCATCTTTAAGCAGCTTAATATCCAGGCAAACCTGTTAAGCACAACCGTAGTCGATCGGGTAAAACTGTATTCTTCAACCGGAAATAAACAGGTTTTTAGTCCAACCGTAATGCTTTCCTGGAAACTATTAAAAGATCAGGATATCAGAGTCCGTGCATTCTATAAAGACATATTCAGAATGCCAACCTTTAACGATTTGTATTATACGTTTATCGGTAATACCCTGTTAAATCCCGAATACACCAAACAGTACGATGTTGGTGTAACCTATTTCAAGAACTTCAAAAACCAGGAGATCAAATTTATCGATATCCAATCGGATGTATATTATAACCGGATAAAAGATAAAATTGTGGCACAACCCGGTGCAAACCTGTACCGTTGGATAATGTACAATATCGGCCTGGTTGATATCCGTGGTTTAGAACTTAATGCAAAAACAGCATTCGAGCCACTTAGCAATTTCATCATCAACATTGGCATTAATTATACTTATCAGAAAGCGGTTGATGTTACATCAAAACTTGAAGAAACTTATCAAGATCAGATTCCTTATATCCCTGAAAATAGTGGATCATTTCTTACCTGGTTAGATTATCATCAATGGCACGCCAACTACGGATTCATTTATACAGGATTCCGTTACAACCAGAAAGCTAACAATATTTACAACTACATGGAGCCATGGTACACTCATGATGCAGCTATTGGTTATGAATTTAAGTTGAAAAATGGGAGCATAGGTATAAACGGAGAAGTAAATAACCTGCTTAACCAGTATTACGATATCATCCCAAATTTTCCTATGCCTGGTAGAAATTACAGGTTAACCTTAAACTATAAATTATGAGGTATTTAAAATTTTTAATATTCGTTTTGGCTTTTCCAGTAGTGATTATCAGTGCCTGTAGAAAAGATCCGCAGCCGCTACCATCCGAAATAACCAAAGTAGAACCTGAGCCAACATCAGTCATTAAAGGTTTTTATCTGGTGAATGAAGGCAATATGAACATGAATAAAGCTTCGCTCGATTATATGGACCTGGTAAACGGTATTTACACCCGTAACCTGTACAATCAGGTAAACCCCGAAGTAACCAAAGGTTTGGGCGATGTGGGGAATGATATTGGTAGGTATGGCAGTAAACTTTATGTGGTGGTTAACATATCAAACAAGGTTGAGGTACTGAACATTAAAACCGGTAAAAAAATCGGACAGATCAATATCAACAACTGCCGTTACATCACATTCAGTAATGGAAAAGCGTATGTAAGTGCTTATTTAGGCAAAGTTGGCGATCCGAAGGCCCCTAATGGGATAGTGGCTGAAATTGATACCACGGCACTAAGGGTAAATCGAACTATTGAAGTGGGCAGGCAACCGGAGGAAATGGCCATTATTGGCACCAAACTTTATGTAGCCAATTCCGGAGGATACAGTCCGCCCGACTACGAACATACGCTTTCCGTAATCGATCTTTCCAGTTTTACTGAAATTAAAAGAATCGAAGTGGCCATTAATCTCAGCCGCGTAAAAGCCGACAGTTATGGCGACCTGTACGTCAGCTCGAGAGGAGATTATTATACCATTCCAGCTAAACTTTTTGTAATCGATACCCAAACCGACCAGGTTAAAAAGGTATTCAATATCGCGGCCAGCAACCTCGTGATAGATGATGATTACGCCTATATCTACAGCACCGAATGGAACTACATCGAAGGCAAGAACAAGATTACCTACAACATGATCAATACGAAAGATGAAACCCTGATGGATCGCAAATTCATTAGTGATGGCACTGAAAAAGACATTAAAATCCCTTACGGAATCGCCGTTAACCCAGCCAGCAAAGATGTTTACGTAACCGATGCCAAAGATTATGTTAGCCCTGGCAAATTACATTGTTATAGTCCCGAAGGGCGATTAAAATGGTCGGTTACCACAGGCGATATTCCAGCACACATCACATTCACAAATTAAATATATACCATGAGCAAACTTTACCAAAAACACATTTTAATTATACTGGCCGCAACGGCCATATGTATTTCTGCCTGTAAAAAGGATAGAACTGAAATAGCGGAGAAAAAACAAATCATTACAGGCACTAAAGGCATTTACATGCTTTGTGAAGGATTGATGGGAGGTGGTAACAGTGCCATTTCTTACTATGATATAGCTACAAAATTAACAGTTAAAGATTATTACAAACAGGTAAATGGTACATCGCTCGGCGAAACCGCAAACGATTTAGAGCAATACGGCAGTAAAATGTATTGTGTTGTGGCTGGTATTCAGGGTACGAAACAGTCATTTCTGGACATTATCGATATCAATACCTGCAAATCGCTAAAGAGGATTTCATTCAATTCAGCAACAGATGGTTACCTGCCAAGGTTTGTTGCCTTTTATAAAGACAAAGCTTATGTATCGCGTTATGATGGTAAAGTGAGCCGCATCGATACGGCTACAATGGCTATTGATGGTGAAATAATGCTTTCAGAAGGCCTTGAGCAGCTGGCGGTAGCAAACGGAAAGTTATATGCATGCAATTCATCGCACCCTTTTTATCAGAACGGAGCTAAAAATAAGGTATCAGTTATTGATCTCGCCACCTTTACCAAAACAAAAGACATTACCGTAAACAATAATCCGGTAAGAATACAAACAGCAGATAACGGCGATTTATTCGTGGTATGCTGGAACGATTATATCATCAATAACGACCCATCGCTCGATCGAATCAGTAGTGCCAGCGATACCAAAACAGGCTCTTACAGTTACGATCTGGGCATAATTGCGATCAATGGCTCAACAGCTTATGTAGCCAAAGATATTTATTCCAACCCTGAAATTAAATCGCTTAATACAGCAACTGGTGCCATTGGTACAGGTTTAATCACAAGCGGACAGGCCATAAATATACCTTACGGATTAACGATCAATCCCTTCAATAAAGAAGTGATTGTTGCTGATGCCAATAGCTATGGCAGCACCTCAGGATCTGCTTATGGTGTTGGAACAGATGGTAAAGTAAAATTCAGTTTTGAAACTGGCGCATTGCCTCAGCACGCTGTATTCAATTACAGCTACAGATACGAATAAGGGAGCATCATTATTCCTATCAAATTACACACAGAATAAATAATTTAATAAAACACATACATGAAAAAAAGTTATCTCATATTAATGCTTGGTATTGCTACGATGGTATACAGTTGCAAAAAAGACAATGAAGCCGTTCCTGATGTTAACCTCTTTATTAAAGGAGAAACCATGACTGGAAAAGTGAATACCAAAACTGTTTTTGCCGCCGGAACAAATAATGGAAAAGGCTTTAATCACCAATGGAAACTCGATGGTAAAGTAGTAAGCAGTGCTTATAACTACGATTTTACACCCCTAAAAGCCGGTACTTATGTAATTGAATATACCGCGAGCAACAACGCCGGATCTTTTTCGCACAAATACACCGTAACGGTGCCGATTCCGGTAGTGGAGATTACCGCAAACAGCACCAAATTTATCACGACCGTTTTTGAATATCTACCAGCGCCAGGCCAGTTTATCAATGAAGGTTTGGGAAGCCTTGCAGGTGCACAGAAAATTATTGGCGATGTTAGCAAAACCAGCATGGTTACCTTAGGCGGTTTTGGTGGTTATATCATTTTTGGTTTCGACCACTCGGTAGTAAACAATACCGGTGCCGACCTCGCCATTTATGGTAATCCGATTGGTGGTACAACTCCTTTTGCTGAGCCAGGGATCGTAATGGTGAGTCAGGATATAAATGGAAATGGCAAACCTGATGATGAATGGTATGAACTCGCCGGCAGCGAATACAACAATCCGCTGACCATTAAAAACTACGAAATCACCTACACCAATCCGAAAGGTTTTGCCAATGTAAGCTGGACAGACAATCAAGGTGGCAGCGGAACTTACGATGTAAACAATTTCCACAAACACAATTTCTATCCAGAATTTGCACCCGATCAGGAAAAACTAACCTTAAAAGGCACATTACTGCCTTCAACATGGGGTAAAAATGGCAGTATTTTCATTAACAATGCATTTCCATGGGGTTATACCGATAGTTGGTCGATAGAGGATGATTACGCCACTAAAAGATATAACAGTTTTGATCTTGATTGGGCCGTTGATCAAACCGGAAAGAAAATCGCTTTGAAAACCATCGATTTCCTAAAAGTTTATACCGGGCAAAGAGAAAAAGGAAATACACTTCTTGGAGAAGTCTCAACCGAAGTTAAAGGCGCAGTAGATCTGGGAATTAAATAAAACATGCTGATGAAAATAAAATCAATTGTAAGCTTAGCACTTTTATCTGCCATACTTCTTTCCTGCAAAAAGGAAAATCCGGCAGAAAAAGAGGAGGAAGGAGATAAACCAACAACAAACCAATCGCCATACCTCCATAAAATATATGATTTTAAGCAAGCCCCCGGACAGTTTACCAACGACCTTGTAAAGACCGATATCCTGATCGGCAGTGCGGGCAATGGACTGGTTTCACTGGGCGGTTTTGGGGGTTACATTATATTCGGCTTCGACCACAGTGTAACCAATAGCTCAGGAGCAGACCTTGGCATTTATGGCAATCCCCTTATTGGTATAGGTATGGAATTCTCTGAGCCTGGTATTGTTTGTGTAATGCAAGACCAGAATAAAAACGGTTTGCCTGATGATATGTGGTACGAACTAGCTGGAAGTGAATATAACGATCAGGCTACCATCAAGAATTATAAAATCACCTATTATAAACCCTCGAAATTGACGGATGATATCCGCTGGACGGATAACCAGGGCAAAGAAGGGCTGGTATTGAGAAATCAATTCCACACGCAGGATTATTTTCCTTCCTGGGCCACTACTAATGAAATTTCTTTCACCGGAACCTTGATTAAAAACACACTTGCTCCCGGAGAAATCATTACAAATAAACCATTCAATTTTGGTTATGCCGATAATGGATCGAGCGAATATGTAAGCTTGCAGGAACAATTTGGCAGGGGATACAATACCTTCGATATCGATTGGGCTGTTGATGCTACAGGTAAAAAAGTAACGCTTGCCTCTATCGATTTTGTAAAGGTTTATACCGGGCAAAACAGCAACGGAAATCCTTTCAGTCCGGATAATGATAACGACCGTTCGCGCTATATCGGAGAGATTTCGACAGAATTTGGCGGAGCGGTTGATCTTAAACTTTTAAAAAATAAATAACACCATATATCAGAATGAAACAATTCAACTTTAAACAAATATTTGTAGCTGCAGCAATTTTAACAACAGGTCTTTATGCCTGTAAAAAAGACAGTGTAAATGATATACAGATTGATCCACCCGCAGGAAAATATGATAACGGCTTTTTTGTAATCGGCGAGGGATCTTACGGACAGAGTGCCGGTGCAGTAAGCTTTTACCATTATGGCGATGATACCCTTTCCATTAGGGCATATGAGAAGGAAAACCCGGGAAAAATCTTATCAAATGCTGCTAAAACGAGTACTTTGCAATTTGCTTCGATAATTAATGGCAGTATTTACCTCATGAGCAAAATAAATGGTCCGATTGTTAAAATAAATGAACAGACTTTAAAAGAAGAGGCCAGATACGTACAGGAAGCCAGCAACTGGAGAAGTATTATACAGGTTGATGGGAGCAGGGGTTTGGTCAGTGCAAATGATGGTGTGTACCAGATCGACCTGAATACGCTTACCGTTCAAAATAAACTAACAACCGTAGGCGCGGTAAATACGGGCGATATGTGGAAGAAAGGCGATTACGTTTACCTGCTACAGAGTAATGGTGCGAAGATTGTATCTTCCAGTAACTATTCGCTGGTCAAGAGTTTTTCAAACATCAACCGTGGATTCGCACAAACACCAAATGGAAAAATCTGGGCTTCAACAGGTAGCCGTTTAATTGCAATCGACAATAATTTAGACACTGCAGGTGTTGGCCTAGCCGTTGCTGTAGGATCATTCGGTCTTGATGCACCAACCCGTATTACGGCCTCAACTAAAGAAAATGCCGTTTTCTATCATTCAGGAAAAGCAATTTATAAATATATCGATGGCGATAAAACATCCTTAGCACAGCCATTTATCAATATCACCGAAGATCCTTTTATGGTATACGGTGCTATTCGTTACGACAGGAATAAAGATTATATCGTTGTTAACGGAATCCAGGGTTACGGTGCAGCTTCTACAGTAAATTACCTGCTCATTTACAATGCATCAACGGGTGCTTTGGTGAAAAAAATTAAATACGGTGGTGATGGGGTAACCACAGATTTTACTAAAATCTATTTCCCTGATTTAGCCATATTCCATTAAAATAACATTCAATAATAACCTCTCAACCTAAAGGTCTGCATTTTTTTGCAGGCCTTTTTCTATTTCTATGGTCTCTGTCTCCACAGACCGTCAAGAATTAATTCACGGATTCTAATCTGAGGCCCTGATTTATAAACCCGGTAGGAGCGGCAGCCTCCGATTTTTCATCGGAGCTACAGCGGATAACGGGACTGCTGTTCCCGAAATCTAACTGACATTCCTTTCCAATTAAAGACCCTTATTATCATTTATTAATTTTCAGCGCTATTCTAGCACACACTTTCGGCTATCCGCTCTTTTTACTACATTTGCGCTGCTTTTGGTTCCCGGTGTAAAATCGGGATTAAAAGGGAATACAGTGTAAATCTGTAACTGTCCCGCAGCTGTAAGCTCTGTAACGTTTTTCAATCTACAAGTCACTGTTCCGCTTAACCGGTACGGGAAGACAGAAAAACGGGAGTAAGTCAGAAGACCTGCCTTTAGCATTTAATTTCATAGCTTTCGGGGATTGAAGCTAGGATTGAAATACTTAACGTTTTTCGTATTTTCATTTCCTTTCCTAATCTGTTGGCTGTGGGCAAAACCACAATCAAATGAACAAAAAAAGAATGCTAACTGTAGCCAGTCTGGGGCTAGCACAGTTAATGATTAGCCAGGTGGCTAATGCTCAAAATCAAGACAGTTTACAACTTAAAGATGTTGTGATTTCTGCAACAAAAAACGATCAGAAACAATCGCAAACAGGTAAAGTAGTCAGCATTATTAGTCGCGAAGTGCTCGAACGCAGTAACGGCAAATCATTACCCGATTTACTTTCAGAACAGGCAGGTATTATTATTAGTGGTGGCAACAGCAGTCAGGGGAAAGATAAAAGTATCTTTTTCAGAGGATCAGGCAGTGGTTATACCTTAGTACTTATTGATGGAATTGTACAAAACGATCCAGCGAGTATCAGCGGTACATTCGATTTACGTCTGTTTTCAATTGATCAGATTGATCATATTGAGATTTTAAGGGGCGGTCAGTCTACCATTTACGGATCTGATGCGGTTGCAGGTGTAATCAACATTGTAACTAAAAAGGGCGGACCAAAAGGAAATACCATTTACGGTGTAGCCAGTGCAGGAAGTTTCGAAACCTATAAAGGTACGATCGGTTTAAATGGCGGTGTAGAAGGTTTTTCATACAACATTAACTACACACATTTAAAAACTGATGGGATTTCTGAAGCTGTAGCTCCAGCTGGAAGTGCGGCTATATTTGATAAGGATGGCTTTAAAACTGATGGTTTAAATGCTAACTTCGGTATCAAACTCGACAAAAACTTCTCTGTTAATCCATTTTTACGCTATTTCTATGGCGATTACAAAATAGATGAGGGTGCTTTTGCCGATGGTTTACCTACCAATAATTCTATTTTGAAACAGTTTAGTGCAGGTTTCAACTCAGAATATAAATTCAACACAGGTAAAATAACGCTTAACTACAGCCACGAGAGTAACTCAAACAATGTAAATTCGAGTTATGCAGGTTTCGAAAGTAAATTTTTAAACTTCGGTAAACTGAATGTAGTTGATTTATTCTACAACCAGAAATTGGGCAATAAATTAGATTTATTGGTAGGTATCGACAACAGAAAGATGAAGTTAATTACCGATAGCAAAAACCCGACAACCAACATCTTTGCCGCTTATGGTTCATTGTTTTTACACGATTTAAGCATTTTTAACCTTGAAGTAGGTGGACGTTACAACAAACATGATCAATATGGAGAAAACTATACTTATTCTGTTACCCCAAGCATCAACATTATTAAAGAAGTAAAACTTTTTGGAACAGTATCTACTGCATTCAAAATCCCTACGCTGAATATGTTGTTTGGTCAATATGGTGCCAATCTGGATCTGAAACCTGAAAAATCTCAGAATTATGAAGCCGGTGTAAATTTAAACATGGCTGATGAAGCCTTTACTTTAAGGGTTACCAGTTTCAAACGCGATTTAACTGATGCGATTGTTTACACCACAGGTTATATTAATCAGGGTAACCAAAAATATAAAGGTTTTGAAGTAGAGCCAGCGGCAAAATTTAGTGTTTTCAATATCAATGCTTACTATGCTTTTGTAGAAGGAAATACAGGAACAACCAATTATTTAATCCGCAGGCCAAAGCATACCTTCGGCATTAATGCAGGTGCACAGGCCACAAGCCACTTATATGCAAGTGTTAACTTACGTTATTTTGGTAAACGTTTCGATACCAATTTCATCTCTTATTTAGACGAAGAGATGCCATCATACAACCTGTTAAATGCATATGTAGAATATGCCCTGGCTAAAAAACGTGTGAAAATATTTTTTGATGCCAAAAACATCCTGAACAAAAAATACACTGAAATTATTGGCTACAATACACCTGGCTTCAACTTTAATACAGGTGTAAGTTTTAATATCCGCTAATAAAGATTTAACTTTGCTTAAATATTAACCAGAAATAGCATGTCTCATTTAAAATTTAATCCACGCACTTTAATTTTGTTGTCAATAATATTGGCAATAACGGCTTTCCGTTTGCTGGTAACATTCAACTCAGATGAATTAAAGTTTGCCAATTTCTCATCAATCGGAGCGGTAGCTTTATTTGGAGGTGCATATTTTAAAGATCACCTTAAAGCATTTGCTTTTCCGCTATTGAGTTTATTTTTAAGCGATTTGGTACTTTATACAACCATCTATAGAAAGTATGTAGATATGCTCTTGGTTCAAGAACTTTGGACATACCTTGCAATTGCACTAATGGTTTTAGCCGGTCGTTTCTTATTAAAAAAGGTAAATATTGCCAACTTATTCCTGTCTACAATTGTAATTGTATTTATCCACTGGATTGTAAGTGATATCGGTTCATGGTACGGAAACCCACTTTATACGCAAAACTTTAGTGGTTTTATAGATTGCTTAATTAAAGCCATTCCATTCGAGATCAGATTTTTAGAAGGAACAGTGATTTACGGCGCTTTACTTTTCGGAGCATTCGAAATTTTAAAAGCAAAATACCCGGTATTAAAACTGCAAACACAAGAGTTGTAGAAATTTTAATTGGTTGGTGTTGCACCAAACAAATGAAATGCAGTATAGAAATCCTCTTTTGATTCGATTCAAAAGAGGATTTTTTTTAACTTAGAACATCATTACATTTTACCTATTACATCTTACATCCAATGAAAGTTGTTTCCTTTTTACCTGCCGCTACAAAAATGATTTACGATATGGGCCTGCAGGAATACCTGCATGGTGTAACATTCGAATGTCCTAAAGAGGCGGCAGATCAACCCAAAGTGGTACGTTGCATATTAGAAGGCAAAAACTATTCGAGCATCGAAATCGACCGGATCTTTTCAGCATCAAAAGCACAGGGCAAAAGTTTGTATTGGGTAGATGATGCACTGCTGGAAAGCATCGCACCTGATGTGGTTTTCACGCAGGATATATGCGAAGTTTGCAATATCGATACCGTTTGTACCGAAACAGCGGTAATGAAGCTTAGCAAACAGCCAACACTGGTTCCCTTATCGCCAAATAACTTACAGGATGTTTTCGAATGTGCCATTACCATTGCCAGGGCTTTAGGGAAGGAAGAAGTGGCTTTAAATTACCTCGCAGGCCTGCAAAAGAAAACAGATCACATTTTAGATCAGCTTAGGGCAAACCGTGCACCACTAAAAAGGATCATGCTGATGGAGTGGATCGAACCGATCTACAACTGCGGGCATTGGATTCCTTTTCAGATTGCGGCAGCTGGTGGTGTAGATATGTTGTCTAATCCCGGAGGCGACTCTATCGTAACCCAATGGGATAAAATCCTGAAATATAATCCAGAGGTACTGGTTATTGCACCATGTGGTTTTGATATGAACAGGAGTATGGAAGAAATGGAGCTGTTAACCTCAAAACCAGGTTGGAAAGATCTGGAGGCCGTAAAAAACAACCAGGTTTACATTGCCGATTTTGATATGTTTACCCAACCGAGTGTAGGTACCCTGGTTGAAGGTATCCAGGCCTTAGCCTGTATGTTCCACCCGGAGATATTTAAGGCAGACGAAAATATAGCCAAAAAATTCATCAACCACAGCCAGTCTGTGAAATCATTTAAATCTGTGTAACCATATCTATGAAATTAGTCGTTTTAACAGGAGCAGGGATCAGTGCCGAAAGTGGGTTAAAAACATTTAGGGATTCTGATGGATTATGGGAGGGCTATAATGTTTACGATGTGGCTACCCCCGAAGCCTGGGAGAGAAATCCCGAATTGGTACAGGAATTTTATAACGAAAGGAGAAGACAGGTTTTAGCTGCAAAACCCAATCTGGCCCACCAGTTACTGGCCGAATTGGAAAAAGACTTCGACGTTGAGATTATTACCCAAAACATTGATGATTTGCACGAAAGGGCAGGCTCAACCAAAGTGACACACCTTCATGGTGTAATTACCAAATCTCAATCTGATAGAAAACCGGAATTAACCTATCCCATTGCAGGGTCGGAGATTAAAATGGGCGAGCTTTGCGCGCTGGGTTCCCAACTTCGTCCGCATGTAGTGTGGTTTGGCGAGGCAGTACCCATGATTGAAGTAGCCGCTAAACTCTGCAAACAGGCCGATTTGTTCGTACTCATCGGAACTTCATTAGCCGTTTACCCGGCAGCAGGTTTAATTGATTTTGTTCCTTCCTTTGTTGACAAATACATTATCGATCCAAAAACACCTGATGTAAAACGTTATAAAAACGTGATCAACATTGAGAAAAACGCGGTAGAAGGTGTTGCCACTTTAAAAGATATCTTAGCCAATGCCAGATAAAAAGATTTGCATTTTTAACTGGAGTGGTGGTAAAGACAGTACATTGGCTTTACATTATGTTTTACAAGACCCTACAATCGAAATCCGTTACCTGATTACGACAGTCACTGAAAAATACAATCGTGTTTCGATGCATGGTGTTAGGGAAGCTTTACTCATTAAACAAGCCGAAAGTATTGGGATTCCGCTGTATCAGATCCGTTTGGGCGAAATGCCGGATATGGAAACCTACGACCGTACCATGAAGCATCATCTTTCTAAGTTTAAAGAGGAGGGCATTACGCATTCTATTTTCGGTGATATTTTTTTAGAAGACTTACGTAGCTATCGGGAGAACAAATTGGCCGAAATTGGGCTTAAGGCTCTTTTTCCGCTCTGGAAAAAAAACACGAAAGATTTGATTGGTGAATTTTTAAACCTGAACTATAAAACCATCATTGTTTGCACGCAGCAAAATCTCGAAAATTTCTGTGGAAAAGTAATCAGTCATGATTTAATTGATCAGTTACCTGCAGATATTGATCCTTGCGGAGAAAACGGAGAGTTTCATACTTTCGCATTTGAAGGCCCAATTTTCAAGGATAAAATCACCTTCACCACCGGAGAGAAGGTATTCAGAACTTATAATGCCCCAGGCAAAACCAGCACAGATGATGATTCACCATGTTCAACCACAGCACTTTCGGGCTTCTGGTATATGGATTTGTTAGAATAATTTTTCTATTTAAAACATTTTGGCATCATTTTTTCTTTAGTAGTTATAATTAACTAAATCACACATCCATTTGAAACCTGTTTAGCGAGGTTAGGTAACTAAACAAGTATCATATTAAAATTAAGAGTTATGAAAAAGATATTGGTAGTAATCGCATTAAGTTCTTCAGTTTTATTTGCTTGTAACAATAAGGCAAAAGAAGAAGCTGCATTAAAACAACAACAGGCTGAAAAACAACTGGCCATTAAAGCCGTTAAAGATAGTTTAAGGTTAGATAGCTTTAAAAAAGCCGAAGTAGCCAAAGCAGAGCAGGAAAAAGAAGCTAAACACCAGGCAGAATTAGCCGCAGCTAGGAGATCAGGTTCATCCAGATCTTATGCAAGTTCTGGCGGTGGTTCTAGCAGTGCTTACGGTGGCACACAACCAACAGCTAAGAAAAAAGGTTGGAGCGATGCAGCTAAAGGCGCAGTTATTGGTGGTGCAGCAGGAGCCGTTGGTGGTGCTTTAATTGATAAGAAAAAAGGTAGAGGTGCGATCATTGGTGGCCTAGTTGGCGCTGGTGGCGGTTATTTAATTGGTAGAGGCGAAGATAGAAAATCTGGCCGTGTGCAACCTAAAAACTAAAAATCCTTATAAAATAATAGGAAGTCCCGATTTACATCGGGACTTTTTTTGTGCCCTATAAAATGATTTATATATTTAACAAAAAAAAGAAGCGATGACAGAAATTAATACGGCTGCAGATAAAGGACAGATCCAACACTTCGTTATGTTCTGGTTAAAACCTCAACTAACCAAAACCGAAATCGCAGATTTCGCCAATTTCTTTCGAAAGTTTAAAACCCATAAAATATATCAAAACATTAAGTTACGGCTTAGCGGCTAATACACCTGTCCGCCCTGTAACCGATAATTCTTTTACTTATTCGCTTACCATTACTTTTGCCAACATCGCAGACCATAATGCTTATCAGGAAGATCAAGTGCATTTAGATGCCGTAGAAAAATTCTCTAAGAACTGGTACAGGGTAGTAGTACACGATACAGTGATTGCTTAATCAATTTTGAAGCTGTTTCGCCAACTCAGGGCAGCAGTAGCAGGCAAACGAAACACTTCTCGACTCCGTCATCCTGAACTTGTTTCAGGATCTTTCAAACAAGCTGATAAGCATGCAATAATTTTAAGCTACCGAACCCGTGATTGCTTAATCAATTTTGCAGCCCAGTCTTGCCAATTCAAGGCAGCAGTAGCAGGCAAACGAAACACTCCTCGATTCGCGTCATCCTGACCTTGTTTCAGGATCTTTCAAACAAGCTGATAAGCATGCAATAATTTTAAGCTACCGAACCCGTGATTGCTTAATCAATTTTGCAGCCCAGTCTTGCCAATTCAAGGCAGCAGTAGCAGACAAGCGAAACACTCTTCGATTAGTCATCCTGAACATGTTTCAGGATCTTTCAAGAAAGCTGATAAGCATGCGATAATTTTAAGCCAGACGTCGGAGATTCATATAAACTCAATAGCCTTATATTTTCTTAAATCTCTTATATGGTAAAGACGTTTAACATAAAACCTTGGCTAGATCTCCAAAGTAATTAAGATTAACTTTCCTGATAAAACCACCAAACTTCCCATTTATTTGGCAAAATAAGTACTAAGAATTATATTTTGTAAAGATATTTAAAAATCAATATATCAATTAGTTAAAACCACATACTTAAACAAAAAGTCATATTCAGCATCTCAATTTAATGCCAAAACGCCCTTAAATTCAGAATATAATTTCGAAACACAACAAAAAACACTAATAATCAATCAGTTACACCAACAACATAACTAATATTGATGCCTGTTATATGCAGTAGTAAAATCAGAACGCATGAGCTTAAACCGCGCGACAACGGTTTGAATAAATTCTTCATCGATAATTTCGAACACATCATTAACACCACCTCCACTCAGGTCAAGTTCTGCAAGTTTATAACTTTGCTCAAAGGTACCCTGCTCAAACTTTACGATGTATTTCTGGTTCATCGAAAAAATGGTAATCTTACATTCCGGATGTGGAAGTTCTGCTACTACTCTCATTTATTTATATTTTTATTTACAATTCAACAGCTACACCGTTAAGCGTACCCCAGCTATCTACAATTGAGAAGCGGGCAAACAGTTCTTCTTTATACCATTCGCGCTCCCTGGTGAGCTTAATCACATCAGCATGATCAACAGATTTGTACGCATAGTTTTTCATACTATCCGCATCCGTCCAGATCGAAAAGGTGGCCTGGTCGAAAAATGGATTTTCGCCAATGCCTGCTGACAAGATAAATCCCGGTGCAATACGCATGGCTTCAGCTGCCCTTTTAATATTCTGTCTAAATTCTTTTAACCTGTTTAATTTAATCGCCGCCCGGGTGATCACCGCAATTTTCCCAGCATGACTATTGTTTACTTTTTCAAATTTAAATGGCTGTACTGCTGACCATAAACCATGACTAGATAAAGGGCTTAGTAAGATCGTAAAACTTTCAATACCAAAGAAACTAAACCACCTCACTACAAAAGAATCACGATAAAAATGATCACAATCATTCCGGTTATCCCAAGTAGTCAGTACTGCCCAGTGCCTGTAATCAGGCGCTAAATCTACCTGAGCATTTTTTCCGCTGCCCATTAACTTCCAAAACCTACACCTTTTATTTAACCATAACGGCAACCTTAAAATCGCCATGCCCATAAAGGCAAAAGGTATAGTAAGGCCACGGAATCTGGTAATGGTTAAGGCTACGATCATAAACTCACGATTAATGATGCCAAAACTAAGGATTTTAAGAATAGGTTATCATTCAAATTTTCGTCATTAAAAACCACCTTTAGCCTACATCTCATAAATCATAATTAACTTTGATTATAGAAACACTCAAAATGGCAGAAGATTTAACCATCACCAGAAATACATCAAAAGAAGAACAATATCAATCCATCATCCCACAAATTGATGCGTTACTTCACGGAGAAACAGATTTCATTGCAAACCTTGCAAATGTTGCAGCAGCACTTA
This sequence comes from Sphingobacteriaceae bacterium GW460-11-11-14-LB5, assembly GCA_002151545.1. Taxonomy (NCBI): domain Bacteria; kingdom Pseudomonadati; phylum Bacteroidota; class Sphingobacteriia; order Sphingobacteriales; family Sphingobacteriaceae; species Sphingobacteriaceae bacterium GW460-11-11-14-LB5. The sequence goes on from CP021237.1 coordinate 2,311,016, forward strand.
AAGAACAATTTAACTGGTTCTGGGTAGGTTTTTACCTGGTGAAAGACAACGAATTGGTGTTAGGTCCATTTCAAGGTCCGGTAGCCTGTACGCGGATAAAAAAAGGAAAAGGGGTGTGTGGCGCATCCTGGCAACAAGCAGAAACCATTATTGTTCCCGACGTGGAAGAATTCCCCGGCCACATTGCTTGTGCATCAGCATCCAGATCAGAAATTGTTTTACCCTTAATTGTTAAAGGTGAAGTGATAGGAGTTTTAGATGTAGACAGCGAGGTTTTAAATAAATTTGATGAAACAGATAAAACTTATTTAGAGCAAGTTATATCAATTTTATTAAACAGATAGTTAAGATAAAATATTGAAGTTAAAAGAAGAATACTACCAGAATGAAGATGTAGTTAGCTTAGCTAAAGACCTGTTAGGCAAGATACTGTACACTAAAATTGATAATGAAATCACTGCAGGCATCATCGTCGAAACCGAAGCTTATTTCGGCATAAAAGATAAAGCTTCGCATGCCTATGGCGGCCGCAGAACCAATCGAACAGAAACCATGTACGGTAGCGGAGGCATTGCTTACGTATACCTCTGTTACGGCATGCATAACCTCTTCAACATTGTCAGTTCGAAAGAAAACGATCCTCATGCGGTTTTAATTAGGGGTATCCAGCCTTTAGTAGGTATCGATATTATTGAACAAAGAAGAAATATGTCCCACTCTAAAGGCGCCATTTCAGCTGGTCCGGGCTCTGCAGCAAAAGCATTGGGGATAGACAAAACTTTTAATGCCAAAAACCTCACCGGAGATGAGATCTGGATTGAAGATCACTCCATTCAATATAAAGATGAAGATATCGCCGCTACACCGCGCGTAGGCATCGCATATGCCAAAGAACATGCGTTGTTACCCTGGCGGTTCTTCGTAAAAGGCAATAAATATGTCAGTAAACCAAATAAGGTTTAATTAACGTAAACCTTTTCGCGTACTTCCTGTTTTTCTTTATAAACAATTGAAAAGATGAAAAACGAGAAAAACATAGCCATCCTTAAAGAAATGGCAGAAAGCGTACGTACCTGTATGTTTACCACATTTTCGTCAGGAGACGAATTCGGAAGCAGACCGATGGGTACCGCAAAAATTGAAGATGACGGGAGTTTATGGTTTTACACCAATGAATATTCACCTAAATCAAAAGAAATTTCTAAAGAGAACAATGTCCTGTTAGCCTATAGTGACCCTTCTAAAAACACCTATCTTACTGTAAAAGGCAAAGCCGAACTGGTAGATGACAAAGTGCGTAAAGAAGCTTATTTTTCTCCATTCATTAAGGCATGGTTTCCGGATGGAATAGAAGACCCAAGATTAATCCTGATTAAAGTTACGCCAGAAGAAGCTGAATACTGGGATGCTTCAGCCTCTAAAATAGTCGTACTATTCAGCATATTAAAAGCAGTGGTAACCGGTGATACACCCGATTTAGGTAAACACGATACCATAAAATTTTAATTTCATTGCACAAATTGAAAAGCAGGTTTGGGAACAATACCTGCTTTTTTTGTAATATTGAGGCAATGAATTTTGAAAACAACTTATTATTCGCACAAACACAAGACGAAACTGATCAGCTTCGTGATTTCAGGTCGCAGTTCTTATTCCCAAACCACAATGGAAAAGATCTTATTTACCTGTGTGGCAATTCATTAGGACTTCAACCTAAAGTAGCTGGTGAAGTTTTAAAAAACCAGCTTAATAACTGGGCCAACTATGCTGTAGAGGGCTGGTTTGATGGAAATGAACCCTGGATATTCTACCATAAAGCACTTAAAAAGTTAATGGCCCCGATTGTAGGCGCACTACCATCAGAGGTGTGCCCAATGAATACCCTAACCGTAAACCTCCATTTGTTAATGGTGAGTTTCTATCAGCCCAAAGGCAAGCGCTTCAAAATCATTATGGAAGGTGGTGCGTTCCCATCTGACCAATACGCAATAGAAAGCCAGGTAAGATTTCATGGATTTGACCCAAAAGAAGCGATTATAGAGGTTTTCCCAAAAGAGGGAGAAGAAATACTACACACAGCAGATATTATAGCTCAGATCAAAGAAAACGCAGATGAAATTGCACTTGTATTATTTGGCGGAATCAATTATTACACCGGCCAATGGTACGATATGGAAACTATTACAAAGGCAGGGCACGAAATTGGGGCAATTGTGGGCTGGGATCTGGCACATGCTGCCGGTAATGTCCCGGTAAAACTTCACGATTGGGATGTAGATTTTGCCTGCTGGTGCTCATACAAATACCAAAACTCAGGTCCGGGAGGAATAAGCGGGATTTTTGTCCATGAAAAACATTTTAACAATACCGGATTAAATCGCTTTGCAGGATGGTGGGGCTACCAGGAGCACAAACGTTTTAAAATGGAAAAGGGCTTTATTCCAGAGACTGGCGCTGACGGCTGGCAGGTAAGTTGTACGCAGGTAATGCCTATGGCTTTATACCATGCATCGCTTCAGATTTTCGAACAGGCAGGCTTTATCGAACCATTAAGAAATAAAAGTATTACTTTAACTGCTTATCTGGAATATATTATAAATGAAATAAATAAAGAATTAGGCGTATTACAATATAAAATCATCACCCCTAAGGTGGCTAAAGATAGAGGGGCACAACTATCCATCATTGCGGAACGTAATGGCAAACAAATTTTCGACGGTTTAATGGCTAACCACGTACTTGGTGATTGGCGCGAACCTGATGTAATCCGCTTAAGCGCCGTCCCGCTTTACAATTCTTTCGAAGATGTTTATTTAGCCGGTCAGGCACTTTTAAAAGTAAGTAAAGAAGTTTTACGATAACAAAGAACAAAGGCTCATCAGATAAAAAATCAAGAAAATGATCAATTACAACCCTAAAGACTGGAGTACCTTCATTTTTCATATCCACAAAAGCGACACTTTCAGAAAGCTTTGGCCTTTAATGCTTGGCGTAGCTGTATTTTCTGGTCTGGTTGCATTTGCAGAGCTCAATTTTTTTCAACTTTCTAAAAGCAGCTACGTCACCAACATCGGCATGATGCATAGTCTGTTGGGCTTTGTATTATCAATGTTATTGGTTTTCAGAACCAACACTGCATACGACAGGTGGTGGGAAGGCAGAAAGTTACTGGGCTCGTTAACCAATGTGAGCCGCAACCTGGCGATGAAGATCAAAGCACTTAAATTGACAGAAGAAGACCTTCGCTTTTTCGAGTATGGCATTCCAAAATATGCTTTTGCCTTAAAAGAACATTTACGCGAAAGAATGTATTTTGGAAAAAACAGTGTTTTGATAGAGGTTGAAGAAGGTAAACACATTCCAAATCAGATCGCAGGAAGCTTAATTAACAGGCTATACGAATTACTCGAAAAGGGCGCGATCTCGCAGGAACAATTCATTGTACTTTCAGGTGATTTTAATCAATTCACCGATATCTGCGGTGCTTGCGAGCGCATCAAAAATACACCGATTCCATATTCGTACAGTGCTTTTATTAAGAAGTTTATCTTCATCTATGTGATTACTTTACCATTCGGATGGGTGTTCAGTCTGGGCTATTTTGTAATTCCGATTGTTCCCTTTATACTCTATGTATTAGCGAGTTTGGAGCTAATAGCTGAAGAAATAGAGAACCCATTTGGGGAAGATGCAAATGACCTTCCGGTAGATCAGATTTGCACAAACATCGAAAAACATGTGGAGGAGATATTAGGCTAATGATTAAAATTGCCTGGCACCCCCTGTACGCACACCCTTTACCTGAGGGGCACCGTTTTCCAATGCTTAAATATGAGTTGATACCTGAACAGCTTCTGCATGAAGGAACGATAGCGCAGCAGAACTTGTTTAGTCCGGGGCCGGTTTCAGAAGATATTATTCTCTTAACGCACGAAAAAACATATTGGGAACAGCTTAGGGATTTGACACTTTCAGCGAAAGACCAAAGACGGATAGGTTTTCCCTTAAACGCGCAACTTTTAGAACGGGAGTTGAGGATTACCCAAGGCACAATTGATGCTGCCCATTTTGCAATAAGTAACGGAATTGCCTTTAATGTTGCGGGAGGCACACACCATGCGGGTAGCAATTGGGGCGAAGGTTTCTGTTTATTAAACGATCAGGCTGTTTCCGCTAATTACCTGTTAAATAAAAACTTAGCTAAACGAATCTTAATTATCGATTTAGATGTACACCAGGGCAACGGAACGGCAGAAATCTTTCAACAGGAGCCCAGGGTGTTTACTTTTTCGATGCATGGTGATAAAAATTTTCCATTCAGAAAAGAAATTTCAAGTCTGGATGTTCCTTTAGATGACGGCGTTCAGGATGAAGAATACCTGTCAGCCCTAAACCTGAATTTAAAAAGGGCATTCGAAAGGGCTAAGCCTGATTTTGTATTTTATCTATCAGGAGTAGATGTGCTTTCTACTGATAAGCTGGGCAAACTGGCGTTAAGCAAGTCAGCGTGTAAAGAACGCGACAGCATAGTACTGCAGGCCTGTAAAGATAAAAACCTACCGGTGCAAGTGAGTATGGGTGGCGGCTATTCCACCGATATCAGAGATATTGTAGAGGCACACTGCAACACCTTCCGCCTCGCTTTTGATTTATTTGAATAAGCCCACGCACAAAAACATAATATCCTTATCTTCGCGGCAATATGTTGGAGATTATTTATCAGGACGAAAACCTAATTGCAATTAACAAACCCCATGGGTTATTGGTTCATCAATCTTCAATTGCAAGAGATGCAACTGAGTTCGCACTTCAATTACTAAGAGACCAGGTTGGCAAGCACGTGAACCCGGTACACAGGCTGGATCGGAAGACAAGCGGAATCTTACTATTCGCTTTTGATAAAACATCAGAAATTGCTATGCATCAGCAATTTATGAATACCGAAACCAACAAAAAATACCTGGCCATTCTTCGTGGTTTCACACCTGACACTATGGATATTGATTATCCCTTAGCTAAAGAAAACGGAACGATGCAGGATGCTTTCACTTCGTTTAGAACCCTTCAAAGGGCAGAAGTAGCCGTAGCTTTTGGTAAACATCCAACCTCACGTTATTCATTGGTAGAGGCTACACCTAAAACCGGGAGGATGCATCAGTTAAGAAGGCACTTTAGCCATATTTTACATCCCATTATTGGCGATAGGACACATGGCTGTAACAAACAGAACAAATTCTTTAAAGAACAATGGAATATGACCACCATGCTGCTTCACGCTTCTGAACTGGAATTTTCCCATCCCATCACAAAAGAAAGAATCCACTTAAAAGCGGACTTACACGATGAGTTTAAAAGAGTGATGGATTTCATGAAAATGGAACGCTAGCACAATTTTTGACCTTAAAATCTGTTTATATAGCATCTATGATTAAATACTTACGTTTTACACTCCCATTTTTAGCGCTTTTCGCAGCCAGTTGTTCTTCTGTTTATATGCCAAACGTTCCAAATACGCCCATGTTAAGTAAGCAGGGTGAATTTAGTGGTGGCGCGCACATTTCTTTAAAAGGCAATGCCAGTGTTAATGGCGCTTATGCCGTTTCTGATCATATTGGTGTACTTTTTAGCGGATCGAGAATGAATAGCGAAAGAAAAAGTAAAGATTTCGGACACAAGCTTATTGAAATTGGCGGAGGGTATTTTGATACCTTTGGTCCGGACAACAACCGGATTATTGAAGTTTATGCAGGCGTAGGAAAAGGCTGGAGTGATATCACTTTCCGCGATTATAAAAACGATATCCTTGTCAGCTCCGAATTGCAGGAGGTGGATTACCGGAAAACATTCTTACAGGTGAATTACAGTTCGAAAAAGAAAAACAACCTGCGTTTATTCGGAACCGATTTCCCAATTAACTATGGTACGGCATTAAGGATTAGCCATATTAAGATGGACAGGTTCTTTTTAAACGGTGTTGTTCAGCCTAAAGAAGACAACATTTTCTTTGAGCCTGTATTCTTTACACGTATGGCACTCAGTAAAACTTTTCAACTCCAATATACCACAAGCAGTAATATCGGCTTAAAGAGCCGCAAATACATGTCTGCAGGCAATTCTATCTTTACCATTGGTGTTGTGGTTAATGTTGGAGGTAAATAAGCAATCTCCGATTGCGAATACAATAGAGAAAAGGTAAGTATTGGTCTTTCAACAGGCCACCTGTTCACAAATTGCAAAGAACGGTCGTCTTTCCCCGCAGGCGGGAATCTTAAAGCTCATGGCATTACGATTATCTTCGATGAGCAATCTAAGATTCCCAATCCAGTTGAGAATGACGATCCCCCGAGGATTATCGTCTCTTAAAAATCCTTTGTCATTAGTATTAATCAACTTAAAGATCAACCTTCAGCGCCCTCGTTTTATTCTGAAACCTTAAAAACAATAGGATAGAGGCTGTTAACAATCCTAAGGTTAATCCATACCAGATTCCGTTAACCCCCAAGCCGAAGTGAAAACCCAACACATAACCAATGGGAATACCCACTACCCAATAGGCCAGAAAGGTAATAAATGTCGGAATATTTACGTCACCAATACCACGCAGCACACCTAAACCCACTACCTGAGTACCATCAAAGAGCTGAAAAAAGCCAGCGATGATCAACAATTGGGCGGCAATGGGAATAACAGCAGCATCTTCCGTATAAATAAAGGGCATCACGTTATTGGCCAACACAAAAATCACTGCGGTAACAGACATAAACAACAAAATTACATGATAGCTGGCTATGGCAGATTTACGTAAATCGTCGAAATTATTCTTGCCAAAGTTATTTCCTGTTTTAATGGTAGCTGCCGAAGCTACACCACTCGCAATCATATAGGTCATGGCGGCCAAACTAATCGCAATTTGATGCGCAGCTTGTTCTACCGCGCCAATGGTACCAATCAGTACGGCTGCACCGCTAAAAGCACTGATTTCGAAAGAATATTGCATCGCTACCGGCATTCCAATTTTAGCAATCTTAATGGCCCTTATTTTATCAAAAAAAGTTGCCTTAAAACTGATCAGGTATTTTTTAAAGTGCTGAGATCGCAATACATAAAAACACATCACTGTTGCCATTAAAATCCTGTCGATTAATGTACTTAAACCCACACCACTAACACCCATCGATTTAATGCCGAACATTCCTTTCACGAAAATGATTCCTAAAATAATATTAATGGCATTACCCCAAATGGAAACAAACATGGCCTGTTTGGTAAATCCTAAACCTTCAGCAAACTGTTTAAACGTCTGGAAAATCAGTAAGGGGATGATCGACACCGATAACAGGTTTAAATAAGGTTTTGCGTAACGTACTACCTCGGGCGTTTGCTCCAGGTGATCGATCACAAAAAATATCCCCAACTGAACCAGTACATATAAAAATATGCCGACACAGATATTAATAATCAAACTGTTTGATAAGAGCTTTCCGCATTCATCATAATGCTGGCGACCGTTTTCTTGTGCAATAAGTGGTGTTAAACCGTAAGAGATACCCAATCCAATAACCAGAATAAGCATAAATATGCTGTTCACTAACGAAACAGCAGCCAATTGAATGGTATCAGTAAAATGGCCCACAATAATACTATCGGCCATGTGTACCAAAGTATGACCAACCTGGGAACCAACAATTGGCAATGCCAAATGAAGATTTTCTTTGTAATAGGGTTTATATTTGGTATAAATTTTAGAAAACATAGGTTTACAAAGGTCGGATTTTTAAACCTCAAAAAATAATGATGTAGAAAAGTTAATGTTCGGTTTTACAAAGGTAACCGTCATGCTGACCTGTAATGAAGTAGAAGCTACATAGGTAAAATAGATCCTGAAACAAGTTCAGGATGACGAATGAGACAGGACAGTGTTTTATTTCACCGCCGTAAAGTACTCTTCTTTTTCAGAAGTGTGCGATTTGATAACATTGGTTAGAATTAAATTCACCAGTACTTTCTGTGCCTTGCGATATGAGCTTCGCAACAGTTTGCTAAACTCTTTCAAGGTAATCTTTTCATGTTGCTCCAGGTATTCGAGCAGTTTTTTCTCGTTCTCAGAGTAAGAAATCAGCACGCCATCATTTTTATATTCCTGTTTAAGTACTTCAAGAATAATCCGGCTCGCTAAAACGCTTTTATCATCAATGCGGATATAAGCCCACCATTTTTTTTGATCATCAAGCGCATAATGCGGCTTAGTATCGCTTTCAGGAATATTAACGACCAAAACCAATTTATCATCTACGTAAATTTCCTCAAAATAAGGTTCAATGGCAGGTTTGCAGCACTGATGGGCCGAAGTTAAAATCATATATTTTTCTTCTTCTTCCGATTTTACGCCTTTGATAGATCCATCATCGGCCACACCAATTAATAGCTTACCGCCTTTGTTATTGGCAAAAGCAACCAGGCTCTTGGCAATTTTCTCGGTACTGGTAATGGTTTTCTTAAAATCGAGCATTACGCCCTCACCCTGCAAAATTAAACTCTTAATACTCGGCATAATCTAAAAATTAATAAGCAACTCTAGGCGTTTCGCCCTGATGCAGGTTTCGGATATATACTTCATTCATTACTGTTGCACACAGTTCGCCATGTTTATTGGTAATTTCCATCGGGTAGGCTTTTACAAACTTGCCAACGGTTTTTAATGCATGTTCTGCTTCGCTCAACATCTCATCAGTAACGGTTATGGTAAAATATAATGTAGAACGACCGGGTTTTAAATATTGTATCGAGGCACTCTTTAACCACACCCTCACTTTAAAGCCGCGGCGCTGCATCAACTGATCAAACAACAAGGCATAAAATGGATCGGTTGCTGCATAAATAGTACCACCAAAAATAGAGCCGTTATAATTTTTATTCAGAAAACTCTTGCTCAGCTTAACCGTACAGCTTTTAAATTCATTTTCAAATCTCTGAACCCAAATGCGTTGAAAAAACAGGGGTGGATAAAAACGCATCACCCATTTAAGGGTATTTTGAGAAATAATCATACTCACTAATATCAGAAAGTTTTATCACCTTTTAAAGTTTTGCAGCGCTTGTTTTAGTAATATTTCCGTAATTTAGAACTATGCATGTTTATGATACCATTACCGCCGCTTTAAGTGATTTAGATAGCCGGGGCTATCATTTAGATTTCAATTTAACTGCCGATGGTTTAGCTAGTAAATCAGCCGATCTGTTTCTAATGCCTGAAGAATTTGAAATTGAAGAAATATAATGTTTTGAAGGCATGACCGATCTGGCCGATAGCTCGGTTGTTTACGCCATTTCATCAAATATTGGAAATTTAAAAGGTGTATTGGTAGATGGTTATGGCGTATATGCCGAAAATGTATCGCCGGATTTACTCAATAAATTAAAAATTCACCACGGATAAGCGTTTTATTTCTCATTTACAACCATTTAATAATCAGCACCATACACACAAAACAACAACTATAATGTAAAAAAAAATAAAACCAAATGATTATTAGGTTGTTAGGTTGATAGATAACAATAATAACTATGAAAAAAATAATCTTAAGTCTTGCTTTTGCGGGTTCTCTTATGATAGCCACTTCAGCATGCAATTCGTCCAAAAATATGGCTGGTTCTTCAGACAGTACTGCGACGGATTCTACAAAAGTACTGGATACGACTAAAACGGCACCAGATACGACATCGAAAAAAGTGCCTGACACTACTAAAATGCCACCTGATACGACGAAAAAAAATCCTCCAATGTAGGAAAGTAAAAGCCACTCTTGTTTTAGAGTGGCTTTTATTTTAAAATCTATTTTAAATATTTTGTGTTATTGCGTACTTTCAGCGTTTAAACCAAATAATTAAATGGATCTTCAAGCAAAAGCACACAACCGTAATGTAATTTTCTTAGTCATTGTAGCTGCCCTGGGCTATTTCGTCGACATTTACGATCTTGTTCTATTCTCTGTTGTTCGTGTTCAAAGTTTAACTGAAATCGGTGTTTCGCAGGCCGACATGCAGTCTGATGGTTTCCTGATCATCAATTCTCAAATGTTCGGTTTACTTTTAGGTGGAATTTTATGGGGCGTACTCGGCGATAAACTTGGAAGGATAAAAGTTCTTTTTGGTTCGATCCTTTTATATTCACTGGCCAATATTGCCAATGGTTTTGTTACCTCGGTTAACAGTTATGCCATCATCAGGTTTATTGCCGGTATAGGTTTAGCGGGAGAGCTTGGTGCAGGGATTACTTTGGTTGCAGAAACCATGGATAAAGAAAAGCGAGGTTATGGAACCATGATTGTTGGTGCTGTAGGCTTATTGGGTGCAGCGGTTGCCGCAACAGTAGCAGCCGAATTTACCTGGCAAACCTCTTACTTTGTTGGTGGTGGTATGGGCTTGGTTCTGCTTTTATTGCGTGTAGGCACATTCGAATCGGGCATGTTTAAACATGCGGCTAACCAAACCGAAGTATCAAAAGGAAATATTTTTATGCTGTTTAACAACTGGAAACGTTTTTCGAAATACCTCTATTGCATTTTAATCGGTATTCCATTATGGTTTGTGGTGGGGATCCTGGTTACCTTAGCACCCGAATTTGGGAAGGCTTTAGGCGCAACCGAACCCCTAAAAGCAGGTACCGGAATTATGTTTACTTATTTTGGAATTGCCATAGGCGATGTAGTTACCGGTTTACTCTCTCAGGTATTAAAATCGAGAAAAAAAACAGTTTTTATTTTTCACTTGCTTTCTGTGGCGAGTGTGGTGGTTTATTTAACCAGTTTCGGTTTAACCAGTAGCAATTTTATTTGGATCTGTTTGTTTATGGGCTTCTCTGTAGGTTACTGGGCTACCTTTGTTACCATAGCCTCAGAACAATTTGGCACCAACATCAGGGCTACCGTAACGACAACCGCACCTAATTTTGTTCGAGGCGCATTAATCCCGATTACATTCTTATTCGAATTTTTAACCCATAAATACGGATTAATTACAGCCGGTTATTTAGTAATGGGAATCTTAACCCTGATTGCCATGTTTGGTTTGAGCCAGTTAAAAGAAAGTTTTAACAAAGATTTGGATTATCTGGAAGATTAACAAACTCTTGACTTCAGACTCAGGACTAAAACCAATGTCAATAAAATGTACTATCTAAACATAAATCAATATAGCTACCTGAATAGCTTTAAATTTGTATGGAAATAGAAAATGTCATCATGTTTAAAGAAGAAGTAGCAGCACGGTATAAGCAAATACAGGATGAAATTTGCAGGGGATTGGAAATTGCCGATGGCAAAGGAAAATTTGAAGAGGAGCTTTGGGAACGAAACGGTGGGGGAGGCGGACGTACCCGGATTATGCAAAATGGTGCAATTATCGAAAAAGGTGGTGTAAATTTCTCTGCGGTGCACGGTAAATTGCCAGAAGCGGTAAAAAAAGCCTTTAATGTAAGTGAAGATGATTTTTTTGCCACCGGCGTTTCAATTGTGATTCACCCAAATCATCCTTTGGTTCCGATTATCCATATGAATATCCGCTACTTTGAACTAAACGAAGAAACACGTTGGTTTGGCGGTGGTATTGATTTAACGCCGCATTATGTATTCGAAAACGATGCCCGTTTTTTTCACCATAAGCTAAAACAGGCTTGTGATGATTTCAGCGCTGAATTTTATCCAAAATTCAAAACACATGCCGATGATTATTTCTTTATTAAACACCGTGAAGAAACCCGTGGTATTGGCGGTATTTTTTACGATCGGTTAAAGCCTGAAAACACCAATTTATCATGGGAACAAATTTTAGATTTCTCCATTAATATTGGCGAAACATTTTTGCCAATTTATACTGAATTGATCGACCGTAACCGCGATAAAGCCTTTACCGAAGCGCACAAACAATGGCAATACCAGCGCCGTAGCCGTTATGTAGAGTTTAATTTAGTTTACGATTCCGGAACAAAATTTGGCCTGGAAACCAATGGCCGTATCGAGTCTATTTTAATGAGTTTACCGCCACAGGCAAACTGGGGTTATAATGTACAGCCAGAAATTGATTCTGACGAGTATAAAACCGTACAGCAGCTTAAAAAAGGAATTAACTGGATTTAGTAATTTTCGTCATCTCGACTGGAACGCAGTGCCATGGAGAGATCTATATTGAGACAGATTTAGTTTCCTTGAGCACTTCGCTCGAAATGACGGTAATTTTTGAGGAGTTAAAACAAAGTTAACGGCGCCGATACTTTGTGAAAGCCGGCTTTTAGTTTACCCGTCCTGAAATCGTTTACAATATTGTGGGCTAGACGTGTAGGCTCAGGAATACGGTAATTTCCAATAGATTTTTTAATTATCTCCAGACTTTGGTCTTGCGTAATTAAATGTCCGGCCGAAACGTAAACAGATTCGCAGTTGATTTTTGTTCTCAGCGCGAAGCCAAGCATTTCACCAGAGTTATTTTTAATTTCTGCGGTGCTGTATCTGGTATTTTCTGGCTGATGATTTTTTCCATGCAAAAGACTTTTAGCACAGCCAATTGTGCTTTGATTGGCTAATATTCCAAAATGCGAAGCCACACCCATGCGGCGTGGATGTAAAATTCCATTACCATCAAGTACCACAACATCGGGTTTGTCGACAATCAATTCCCAAACTTTTAATAATGCCGGAACTTCTTTAAAGCCTAAGAACCCTGCTTTATATGGAAAACTGGTTTCGTAAGTTTCTAATGCGAATGATTTTAAAACCATTTCTGGATAAGTTAAAATTACAATTCCAGCGTACATGGTTGTGCTGTTTTTATTAAAAGAAATATCTGCACCGGCAATGGTTTCAATTTTAGTAAGTGGCTTAAATCTTAGTTGCCTGGCAAGCTCAATTTGATAAGCCGCTGCATCTTCAAAGCTATAATGGTCGTACATGGGATATCTTATTTCTGTAACTCGTTCAAGCGTAATTTAATTTCACTTGAAGTGGGATTCAATTGACTGGCCTTTTTGTACGCAGCAATGGCATTTTGTTTTTCTCCCTTCATCAAATATCCTGCACCTAGTGCCATGAATGCTTTTGAAGAAGATGGATAATTAACTGTATTCATTTCCAGTATCTTAATAGCATTGTTTAAGGTTGCCGGATTCTTGATCAGCCACTGCGCCCATCCGTTGAAAAATGATTCGTCGGGCAAGATCGGATAGCCAAAGCTTTGCGATAATTTTTTATAGTGGTTCATTATAACCTCTGAATTCATCTTTTCGTCGCTTACTGGCGGAAGTACCCATTGGCGATAAATAAACCTAAGTCCATCATAATACGATTTAACGGTAACTGTCATGTGGCTCTCTAGCGGATAGCTTCTGTATTCAAAATCTAAACCTTTCATATTGCGCTTTTTAAGCAGCGAATCAAACTTTAAAACATCGGCATGAAAAGGGGATTTAGGTTGAGGCCCTTCATTTCCATCACTAAAAAAGAATGTTTTCGATAAAGTTGAGCCTGTTTTTAGCTTTTTATCGGCGAGTTTCAATAAAAATTTCTGATCCCACCAAAAAGATGGACTTGCTGCAATATAGGCATTAAACATGTCCGGATGATTAATCAGACAATTAGTGGTTGTAAGCGCTCCAAACGAGTGTCCTGCAAGAATGCGATAAGGTTGGGTTTTATAATTAGAATTAACATAGGGCAGGAGCTCCTGCTGAATGAACTGAAAAAAACGTTCGTTTCCTCCGCTATTTTTGTATGGAGATTTGGCGCTGGTATCTGATTTTCCAAAATAATCCAAAGTGCTGTTAGATGGCGTGAGATCGCGGTTTCGGTCTGTATTTGTGATCCCCACAACAATTAATGGCGGAATAACATTCACATCTTGCCGGCTGAGATATTTTGAATATTCTACCATTTGACTGAAATGATTATCAGCATCCAAAACGTAAATTACAGGATATCTTTTCTCCGGAGATTCAGGATCATTTGGTGTGTATATTAATATCTTTCGGTCTTCATTTAAAACATCAGAATGCATCGTAACCATTTCACCCTGGTAAGATTTAATGGGTTCTGATTTTTGAGCTTTTGTTTCAACGGAAAAAAGTGAAATTATAAAAACACACACGAATTTAAAATAATTCCAATTTCTTAAGGAGTTCTCCTTTAGCATGAAGTTTTTCATAGCAGAAAGCATTATTTTAGAATAAACAACAATTAAATATACAAATAACCCTATAAACAAAGGAAAACGTTAATTATAATATGTCTTATAATTAATAGTAAGATAACTGGCAAATGTCTCTAGGACGAGACGAAGAATGATCAAAAGTACTCAATAATGAGACTTTTCCAAATTGTTTTATTTTTCATGACAAATAAATGACAATTAAATATTTGCCCAAAAAAAAACCTGCTCTGGGGCAGGTTTAAAGAGTCATAATGCTTTTAATATAAGTGGCTTTTGCCGTTCTCCATCAGTTTCAAATATTAGTTGAGGGTCTCCAACCTTATTATTTGTTCCGGTCTCTTGCTCAATGAATATTTTCAAACCCTTTACTTCAACATTAGATGGAAGTATCGCCGTATAAGCCATTGAAGTTATACCCATATTGTGATGAGAACCTAAATAATTCAATTTATAATCAATTTGGCGTTTCCCATCTCTAAAAGTAAGATAAAAAGAATCACCATAATTAACATAGATAACAGCAGGCTTATTATTAACCTGCTGAACGCTAACAAGGACGTGGTTAAAATCCTGTGCTTTTAAAATAAAGACCGCTAATATAAGCGAGAGAGTAAAAAAGATCTTTTTCATAATGTGTATTTTTTCTGTGAAAATAATAAAATTCCTGAAACATAGGGGTAGGGGCTAAAAATTTGAGTGTCAAATATTTGAACCCTCCCCCATCAATGAGCAAAAAAGCCCCCACACAAAAATGGCTTATCGGCTTCGCCCGATTTTAAAAAAAGCATTTAAGGTTTAAATTTCCTAATTAAAAGTTTGATGATACTTACCAAAATAAAAGAAATACATATCAAAATCCAACGGAGGTGGAACTACAGCAATATCAGGGCTGTGTCTAGGTATCCCAAGTTCTTTTAACTTCTTTTCGTAACGGTAATAGGTAGCTTTAGGTATAATGCCCTTTAAATCGCTTATATCTGTGTATTGGCTTAGTGTAGCCAAAAGCAACATTTGACCTATACGACTGTCCTTTTCTTTAACTTCAAAAAACTTCTTTTTAACCTTGTTATCCTCATGCTGTTGCATAATCTTATCGTGTATCTCTTTAATTCCCATTTTAACACCCAACTGATAGCGCTGAACACGTTTCCAAAAGAAAGCATGCAACTCAACAAAAAGTTCTCTGTTAAAACAAAGATTAAAGCACTCCAACAGATCAATAGGCTTAGAATAAAGGTTTTCCCAAGGGCTGTTTAAGTGAAAACTAAAAGACTTATTTTCAATTGTTTTATGAATAAACAATTCCGCTTTTTGTGTCGAATTAACATATACAGGATTCTTGGTTGCACCAACAAAAGTATTAGAACGCTTATTTTTGAGTTTGGAGATCAATCCAAAATGATGGTTAAATACCGTGTTTTCATCATCCTTTACCTTTTGTTTAAAAATATAATTTAACAAGCCTTTACGGCAGGTTATCTCATATCTTAATATTCGATCAGCTTTTTCAGCTAAATCATGAACATCGATATCCTTAGGATTGTTCTTAAGAAGCTTATTCATATCGTTTTTCCTAAACTCAGTTCCCTTGTGATAAATCTTAAACATGTAATTATCCGTAAGATATTGAACAGTAGTTGTTCCATAGGACTGAAAACGATTAGTATCTGTTCTTGCATGTTGAACATTCAAGGTTCGCTGTTCGTCCAGGTAACGCAAAGCATCAGCTTTAGATAAGAAAAATTGATTATAACATAAATCTATACGGTTTACCTCTACATCCAACCAATCAGGAGGATAAGCAAAGTAATAATTAAAAAAACGATCTAAAGTTGCAGTCATCTTATCAAAGCAATGAGATGGTGTCAAATTGTTCTGATCAACAAATTGTAAAACATTTGTGGAATGCTCAAACTTGGGAATACTAAAATTTATCTCGATAAAATCTCTTGACGGATTCGGTGTAATGAGTATAGAATAGTGAGAGGAGGGAACGTTAATATTAGCGCGCAACTGAACATCGAGAACGCGACCAGTATCACCAAACAATACACTAGTCTTACTAGTATTCTCAAGGCCTTCGTGAATAAATTTTTTAACATAATTATCATGATCCATTAAATTATTTTGAACATCTTTTACAATGTGTTTGTATTTTTCGTATCCATGGATACGAAGTATAATCGTATCAATCATACATTAGAGAGTTGGTTAAAAGTATCATAAATGAGACTTTTAAGGTAAATCAAATAGCCCTAGTATCGGACATTATTACTGCAGTAAATTTGTCCGATACTTAACCGAACAGATAACAGTCTTATTTATAGGATATAAATTATAGTGCGCTGATGACTTATTTATACAAGCCCATTGCGATTTCCCTGTATGGCAATGATCTTTTACTATTTCCATGTGCTGTTTATTCCTTTTACGTCCACACACAACACAAGTGTGACGTGATTCTTTTTGTGACATATCGGACATTTTTAATATGATCGTAAAAAAAAGGGGAGAAGATCCCCCCCCTTTAAGAATTGTATTTAAATAAAAAATAACCGGCTAATAGTAATCCTACTATTGGAACGGCGGCTTTTTTATGGTTTCAATTGCACCCCCTGGCAATTGCTTATTAGCCCAAGTGCGAAACTCACCTTTAGTGAGAAACCCATCCTTATTTAAATCGATGTACCTATTACCCTCATAACCTCCACCCTTATAAGCAGTTGAATTACCTTTAAGAGGTGTAGATTCGGCCTTTCCAACCCAAAACGGGTGAAATACAAGTAAGTAAGTCTCAAACCAATCTTTAGGCTTTCCAGCTGAAAGAATTTGATTTCTAAAATACTTCTCAACATAAACCAATTGTTGAATATTGGTCATTGACCTTAAAGCGGTCGTTGTAGTGCCTACACCGATCGCACTAGATGGAACAAATTGGATTAAACCAGTTGCACCATAAGCAGAATTAACAGCCTTATGGTTGAATTGGCACTCTATCCACATAACATTAGCTATCCAAAGAACTGGAATACCCAAACGCTTTGCCATAGCATCTAAAGCGTTAAAAAAAGCAGTAGGATTGCCACCGTGCTTTTGCACGGCAGCAATATATTTAGAATTAATTTCCATAATTATATTAATGTAGTTGTAAGCAAATAACCACGATGCCTATAAGGAAGTGTAAAATCAAAACTCCCATCTCCCAAAGCTGTGGTAAAAACTATATTACCATCAACGTCCGTAAACCTCATAGTTTCAGCAGGAGATAACAAAGCACTACCAATTACATGAAAATCCGATCGAGGAGTAAGGCCTGTCCAATTAGCAAAGGAACCTTCAGCAATATCCGCCTCAAATGGAGGGTTAGTGAAAAGCATATGCCTATCAGGTAAACCGTTAACGGTCAACTCCCACAAAGGAATTTGAGAAAAAGTTATCTGTGCCGAGGCCGGAAAAGTAATAACGCCTTTTTCATTAGGTTCTAACAAATAATCAACTGACCCAGGTTGACCAGTTTCATTAACCAACATAATGATTGGAGTAGAAGATTTATTTTTAATGTATTGCGTCTTAACATCATCAATATTGATAATATTAAGACCATTAGCAATATCTACTTGATCAGCACCATCAACATAAGCGCTGACAGTTTCGCCGTTAGTTACGGATAATTCCCTACGGAAAACCTTTACATCCGTATCAACTGGTAAAGACACATTACCATCACCATCTGTAACAACTAAACGTATAACATAGTTACCATTACCATCAGGAACAAAAACAACATTAGGATTAGTAGGATTCACAAAAGTACCTGAGCCAGTTGTAACACTCCAAACATAAGTATAACCTAAATTTGTAAGGTCAGAAACAGATAAATGTACTTTACCATCATTATCAACGTTCATATTAACGTTAGGAGTTGGAGGTGTAAAATCAGCCTGATTAGTAACTTTATAGCCAATAAAAGACACCTGTACACCATGTTGCGGTTGATCATCTTCCTCCAACTTGTGAACATGTAATGATGTTGCCGATCCAAGGTGTTTACCTATAGCAGTTTTCCAAACTAAAATGTCATCACCATGAATTAAAATCATTGTTCTAACGACAACCTTATCACCAAACTTTAGAAAGGACTGAGAACGCTTACGGCTATTATCAGTATCGCCAACATCCTGAGAATTATGATTGACGACCCACTTTCCAAAATAGAGACCGCCTAAAGCCAGGTCATTTTGTGGATTCTCATTTATACCGATCTCCCAAGATTCCTGAAACGGAATTAACACAGCAGTAGGATAATGCTCTCTAGCAAGTTTATATAAATCGCTTCTTTTCGCCCAATCGAGCGTTTGGCCGTCAACGGTTCCCTCACCTTGACGCCTTTGATGACTAATACTCATGTTTTACCAATTGTTGTTGATGTGAAAAAGGAATCGATCTGTTTTTTTCGAACCAATTATCATCAGTGTGAGAAAATTTTTGCAATCCTAAAAGACCGAACATCATACCGATGCGGTTCTTTGGTTTTTTGGTTTTCGCTGCCATTAGTTAACGTCAATTTTAAAACCTATAAAAGTCAAATAGGTATCGTAAAGGGTAGAGGTAGAAGTAATTTCCAACCTATCGAATAACTCAATCCTTTCAGTCTGTTCATTCAGATAATTCTGAATCTCTATGATTCTGTTTAGATGACGTGTATAAGGAGTAGGGTTTAATAAAGAATTGATAAGCATTGTAATGTTATCAGCAGCGAACGCATTACCGTTGGGATTAACATCCAACTGTAAACGCCCGAAAAAGATAGAATTTTCAATCTCTAAAACTGATTCCAAACCCTCTCCATGATTATTACTACCAATCGTATAACTGGCAGGGGTAACAGCTTTAACCTGATAAACAGGCATATTAACCTGTATATAATTAAGAACCCAATCTAATGATAAAATATCTTTGCTCGCTTGAGCATTGATATCTTTTAATGCGGTTATAGCCATTATTTAATCCAATTAAGAAGTGTACGGATAGAATACTTTACGTCAGGCGTACCAAGATTCTTATTAAACTGGCTATCTGTCAAACGCCAACGAAGCATAGCCGATAGATTACCAGTAAAATTATAAAAAGGAACTATGGTAACAGTACGTTGACCATAAGCCAGGTAAATAGCTTTCATTTGATTTGGGCCGCTAATGTTTTTAAAAGCATTATAGAGCGCTTTATCATCAATACCGAAGCCATTAACGGCATTATAAATGTTATCAGCAATTTGGCGAGTACCCAAGGTCATTTGGGTCTGTACAGCAACATCCTTTTCAAGAACCTTTTTTATTTCATCCTGATTGATCTGTACATCCTCATCACCACCAAGCCCAAGCATTGATTTTATTTTTCTCCAAGCATTGGAAAAAATGTTGCCAACCTTGATTACAAGCAAGACAACTACAGCCAAAACAGCGTAAAGAACAACGTTAGGAACGCTGAAACCGAAAACACTTGTTTTTGCTTTTGGATTTGTGATATTCATAAATTTTTGTTTAAAAAAAAGGGTAGTCAAAATTTGCTACCCTTTTTAGATTAATAATTATTTCCGTGACTGAGGGGGAAACCCATAGCCATTTTGTTGTTGTGGAGGATAACCGTAACCCTGTCCAAACGGTTGCCAGTTTGGAGGCTGTTGGTAATACTGCTGTTGAAAATTAGGCTGTTCAGCCATTTCCTCATCTAAAGATTTATCCTCTTTTTTTTCAGTAATCTTTTTAGCTATCCAACGGCTAGCAACGATAAAAAGAACCATAATAACCAAACGTGTCATTGGTTTTTCAAGGAAACTAACAACTTTTTCCATAACAGTTTTGCTTTCAAGTTCGTCATGTAATTTCTCAAACTCAATAACCTTTTTTTCATATTCGGGGCTGTGAACATCTAGTTCATCCAACTCTTTACTGATTTTTTCGGCTTTCTGCTCGATAGTTCTGTTTTTGTTTTCTTTTGTTTCCATTTCACTTAAGATTTTTTGGTAATTACTGCCCAGTGCTAATTTTAGTTCTCCCATTGAATCGGATGCAACTGGGGCATACCGTTGGAATAAGTTAATTGCAAATTCTGTGATTCTCACTTGTTTGGTTTATTAGAATTTTTAACGATTTACTTTTTTTGTGTTGCCAACATAACGACCACAACAGCGGCAATACCACCACCGATAAGCCACATCATTTTATCGTCAACACCAACTTTTGTTTGTTCAGTAGCACGGCCACCTAGATAAGAAATCTTATCACCAATCATTTTTAACAGGCCGCTATCTTCAATAGACTTTTTTTCTGCTGAAATCTTGATTTCATCAAGTTGCTTCTGCATAGTGTAAGTCTGAGAATTAGGATCGTAAGTAGCGGGATCACCTGCGAAAGTGGTTTTATATTCTGTGAAAGCCTTGCTTTCAGTTTTCGCAAGCGGATTAATTGCCGCTAAATTACCTGCCTCTAATGCTTGGGTACGCTTTCCGCCTAAGATGCCGCCAGTTGCTGAACTGGCAACTTTTGCAAGGAGGTTACCAAAAAAGGTACCGCCTTTCTTTTTAGAAAATAATCCCATGTTTGTAAAATTAAGGGGCGATAAACGCCCCATTGATTAAGACGTTTTTAAATTCAAAGGCACTTTTGCGTCATCCTTGATCGCATGTTTCTCTTTCAGATTTCTTGCCTTAGCTAAAATCCTATCGGAAGTAACATAAGTGGTGTAACACACATAGTTCTTAGTATTAAGAACATTTGCAGGCTGCATTGTGAATTTAACCTTTGCCTTATCAATCTCGTCACGATCATGGATCATACGAGAATGAGGGTAGTAAAGCGGATTAGCTGTAATAGCTAAAGAATCCAAATATTTCTCAGACGCATTGTAAGCGAAATTATCGAAATGCTTTAACATTAATTCCTGTTCGTTTTTAGTCCAATCTAAACGATCAGAAGAAAGCGAACAACTTGTAAAAATCGTTTTAACCGGATTTGTCTCAAACGACATTAACGCCAAACGCAAACAGTTATCACCGATCTGAACAGTATCCTCACCTGATGAAGCTTGAATTGAAAACTGTCTGAACTGCGGAACACCAACCTCAATGCCAATACTCTGATTGGTTTCCAACTGGATCATTGAATCACTAACATCAACCTGAGCGCCAAAAGTTGTTTTAGTTGGAGTAATGGTAATCAACAATTCATCATTACCAGCCACATTAATATGGCCACCAAACCAAATAAACACAGAACGTGCGCACTCATGTTTAACGTCAGCGGCAGGCTGAACACTTGTAATACCTCTGCGCCATAAAGCGCCATTCTTTACTAAAGTGTTATAAGCAGCAAGCAAACCAAGGTTTGTGTTTAAGATGTTTACATCACCCTCGTCACGTTTAAGTTCAACTGAAATGTTAATGGCAGATGGATCAAAATCAGCATCGTCGCCATAACCAGTATCGTCAATAGTGATATTAGGATCAGCAGCCTTTAAAAAGGCAACAATGTTAATACCGTTAATAGTCTCGTTCTGCACCTTGTGCGTACGAGTTTCTCTAAGTTTAATAATCATTTAAATGATAAAGGTTATTTCTTTGCTAATAAGGCACTTATCTTATCTTTAAATAAGAATCCTGCTACAGCGAGGGCACCAACGATTAAAAGGGTTTTGTTTTTCTTCGAACGTGGTCTAAAAGACCTCGCTCTACGGTACACTACACGTGCACGGTTACGATAGCCACTAAAGCGGCTTCTCATGCTTCTACGAGCCATAAAGAACGAATTTTAAAGGGTTGAAAAATAAATAGTTAAGATTGTTTAGTTATAGTTTAAAAGCACATATAACAAGGTGCAGGAGGGGAGTAACGCCAGTCTCATTAATGAGACTAATTGCGGTATGTTATAGGCTTACCGCAAGGATTAAAAAAAATGAATGCCAAAATAAATACACGACCAAAAAATACAGCCTAGCAAGAAGAATAACAATAAATAAAATTTGTGTTTTAAAAAGCGAAGTTCCTCCTTGACATGGTCAAGCCTTTGTTTGAGAATAAAGTTTTCATCACAAACTTTACGATACTGATCAAAATTATTAAAGCCCATAACTAAAAAATTTTAAGCTTCTTATCAAACAACAAACAGTCATCGTCAGGACTTAAATAAAATCTCGGCGAATCCTTAGAACTTACACTAAAAACCAAGAAAGATTCTTCATCAGCTAATTGATAAACATCCCTTGAATAAGAGAGCATAAAAAGATCAGTAGACTTTAAATCACCAACTTTTATGCTTGTAAAATGCTGATTTACCTTACGGACAACAATAGACCTTAAAAGGCTTCCAAAATAAGTTTCTTTCATATTACACAAGTTTTAAGTTTTTGTAATTAAGCTTTTTTGGTATTGGGTGTACCTGACGGTACTGTTGAAGCAACTTCAAACCTTTATCGGCGTTATCAAAAGCACTATAAAGCTGCCAATAGATTTTTGACAAAGTTGGATTGAAAGTTTCGCCGTTAAATTTCTCCAAATAATAATCGGCTTTTTGTCGACTTGTATAGGCCATAACTACGATTTATGAAGAATGGTTAACAAGTCGTTAAATTTTCCCTGTAATCTTAAATTTCTCTGTAATTGAGAAATAGACCGACAACGGTCGGCTCCGTGCGTTAAGCAAAGCAATCGCATGCTATAACGGTTAATTAAAACTGCTTTCATGTTTAAGATTTTTTGAAATAATTATAAATTTCTAATGATGAACCGATAAAGCCGATGACTGCAAGGGCTAAACGGAGTTGTTTACTATCCATCAATGTAAAAGGCTGTTTGCTTCCCAGAACGAGCAAAGCCGACTTTCTTTTTAAGTTCACCAACACGATGCTCTAAAGCATCCATCTGATAATAATTTAAAGTTTGAAATTCGTCTATAATCCGTTTTCGGGTTGTAGCTAATAAATCCTGATAATGCTGAATGTAAACTTCTTGAGTTACAAACTGTCCCATAACTCTAAGCTTGGGGCGCTAGTGGTGCGCTTGGTGTTTGTGGTTTGTCGTTCTTTGCTGAAATCCATTTAAAGAATTTCGAAACGCCGTAAATTAAAGTTTGAACGAGAACGGCAGATGCGAGAGCAATAAACTCGCCTTTTGATTTCGGAAGTTCTGGAACCTGATCAGAGACAACCTGCGCGGTTGTTACAAAACCAAGCCCAACACTAGCGATGTGTTGAGGTAAATTCATAAAAGTAATTTGGTAAACAATACTGAATAGTTAAATCGTTTCAACTTTCACGAAACGACAACAAAGTGATCTAATGGTTTACACCCAAAAGAAAAATGGCCAGAATTCAAAGAACAATTACTTATTCTTCGTTTCTGGCCTAGTTTACCTGTCCTATAATTAATATTATGTTAAGTTGTATTTTCTAACACCTACCTATCGACTCAAATGGCCAAATAATTTACAATTCCTGAAGTTTACGGTTAAGTTCCTGTACTTTATTGGTTGCGCCCTTTTTGGTATAGATATCAATCAGCAGCTGCACAGTTTTTTTGTCGTTTGGATTAATTTCGTTAGCACGTTGTAAAGCGAATTGTGCACGGTTAATTAATCCTTTATATTTTTCTGTTTTGTCTGCATCGCTTTTACGCAAAGTTTCGTTGGCCGTATTGATATAAGCTAAACTCAGTTGATACAAGGCATCGAAATAATTCTGATCAGTTGATAAAGCTTTATCGTAAGCAAGTATGGCTGTAGCATTATTTCCACCAACTTGCTGCAGATAACCATAAAGAAAATAAAGCAATTTACTTCCTTTCTCTACTTTTAAGTTATTTTCGATTAATCCCTGCGCCTTGCTGTAATTCTCGGTATCGAGTAAAAGATTGATATAATCGTTTGTTAAAAAACGGTTAAATGGATTAAGTGCAAGTCCGTCTTCTAAGGTTTTAATGGCGGTTTCATTTTCTGATTTAACCACATACATTTGCGCCATTTTCTGAAAAACAGAAGGATTTTTAATTCCATTTTCTTTTGCGCGTTTAAAATAAGTCAAAGACTCATCATAAGCCTGGATATTTAAGGCGCATATAGCTGTATTTAAGGCTAAAGTGGTATCTGCAGGAAAATTGTCACCCACTTCTTTCAAATCAGCAAATGCTTCCTTGAAATCATTATTAAAAAAAGCTTCGTTGCCTTTTTCTTGTTTTTTGATCAGGATATTGTGGTTGGAAGCCTTAATTAAACCCGAATTGTCATCATACCGATCAAGTGATTTTGCTTTGGCAACAGCCTCAATGGCATTATCGTAAAATTTGTTGGCATTGTTAGGATCGGTATCAATTAATGCAGCAAATGAAGTCAGGTAAGATTTTATTGACCAGGTTTCGGCCCAGTTTTTTGTTTTATTATCTTTTTCTGCTGATTCAATTGACTTTAAACCTTCATTTATAATAGCAAGCTGCTTTTTCTCATCTTCTTTATTGGCAATAGATGCCTGCAGTTTACCCACCGCATTTCTGGCAATAAGGATTTGAGTTTTTTGTGCCACAGCATTAAAAGAGACGAAAATTAAAGCGATTAATGATATTTTAAAGCAATTCTGCATAAGATAAATAATGTGGTAAAATCGTAATAAACCATAAAAATAAACATAAAAAAAAGAGCCCCGAAATTTCAGCGCTCTTTTTTTAAATCGGTATCAGAATTATTGTTTAGGCAATGCGTCTAAACGTTTTTTGATCTCGTCGTAATTTTTAGTGTCATTTCTAAAAGCATAGATCGTTTTCAAGGTCTCTAATGCTCCTGCATTTTTATCGTCCACCTCTAGTGCTTTTTTGTAAAAAGGAAGAGATTTATCTAACAAAGCATTCATTTTGCCTGTTACTTCGTTAAATTCTTTCACTTTTTTAGGATCGATTTTATTTCTGTCGGCCTGTAATTTTAAAGCCTGTGTAAAATAAATATTCCCCAATAACACCTGATAGTTCGCATTGTTAGGCTCTTTTGTAGCTAATGCGATAAGCATCTGCTCAGATTTTGCGGCATCACCCCTATCAATATAAATCTGCGTTTCTGTCTTGATCCATTCTGTATTATCAGGGAATTTAGCAGATGCTTCTTTGATAGTCGCCAAAGCCGCTGTTGTATCTTTTTGTTTGCTTAAAATAGTCGTAAGAATCTCGTTATATAAATCTTTAGACTGAGGAGAATTCAAAGCAATTGCCTTTTTGAATTGGGTAATCATACCTGGATAATCTTCCACATTTCTGGCCGCAATACCTGCATTTAGATACATGGCGGTATCGTTTGGATTGATTACTGTAGCGGCCACGAATTTTGCGTAAGCTGTTTTGTAATCTTTCTTATTGTAAGCAATTACACCACCATTTCTAACGGCGTTACTGATATTGGTTTCAGCTAAACTGATATTATCTTTTTCACTTCCTTTTGTATCTAACTTTTTAGCTTCAACAATTGCATCCTGAGCGATTTTCAAATTTGCATCTGCATTTGCTGTGCTTACTGAATCCAAAATAGCCGCAGAAGAAGCAAATAAAGCACGATAAGACCATGCTTCAGGCATCACTTTAGATTTTTCATCTGCAATAGCTTTATCTGTATGAGCCAATCCTTTCGCTAAAGATTCTAGCTTCTTCGCTAATGGAGTTGATGCACTTGAAGAAGTTAACTGGAATAAACCCCAATCATTTTTTGCGGCGTTAACTTCACTTTTCTGAGCAAATGCAGAGCTTACCGCACCTGCTAGAACTATACTTAGAAATACTCTTTTCATAATTTTTATTCTAATCTTATTTTTAGTTAATTTTCTTCTTCCGTTTCGTTATCTGAATCTGCCTCTTCTTCAGTATCATCTGTTTCGGGAGTAGTATCTGCTTCTACTTCTTCGCCGTCTGTAACTACAACATCTGTTAAATCTACTGTTTCTTCTTCGTCCTCTTCGTGATCAATTTTAGTTACCGATGCAATCTCGTCATCACCTTTTAATGAGATCAAACGAACCCCTTGCGTGGCACGGCCCATTACCCTCAATGCTGATACCGGAATTCTGATTACAATACCCGAACGGTTAATGATCATTAGATCTTCGCTATCTGTAACGTCTTTAATCGAAACTAATTGTCCGGTTTTTTCAGTAACATTAATTGTTTTTACCCCTTTACCACCACGGTTAGTTACACGGTAATCTTCAATATCGGTACGTTTTCCATAACCTTTTTCTGATACTACTAACACGGTAACTTCAGGATTGTTTACAGCAATCATGCCAACAACTTCATCCTGATCGTGTGCAAGCCTAACACCGCGTACACCAGTAGCTGTTCTACCCATCGGACGAACTGTGCTTTCGTTGAAACGAATGGCTCTACCTGAACGCAATGCCATCACAATTTCGCTTTCACCATTGGTTAAACAAGCTTCCAATAATACATCACCATCATTAATATTGATGGCATTGATACCATTTACACGCGGACGTGAATAGGCTTCAAGAGAAGTTTTCTTAATGGTACCTTTTTTAGTACACATGATAATGAAATTGTTCTCTAAATATTCCTGATCCTTTAGGTTTTTAACCTTAATATAGGCCTTGATTTTTTCTTCTTTCGGAATATTGATAATGTTCTGGATCGCTCTTCCTTTACTGGTTCGCGAACCTTCAGGAATTTCGTAAACCCTCAGCCAGAAACACCTTCCGGCTTCGGTAAAGAACAACATATAATTGTGAGCAGTAGCCACCAGCATATGCTCAATAAAATCTTCATTTCTTGAGGTACTGCCTTTTGAACCTTTACCACCTCTACCCTGTGCCTTAAATTCGGTTGCCGGCGTACGTTTTACGTAACCTTCATGTGAGATGGTGATCACCACTTCTTCATCGTCGATGAAATCTTCCATGCTCATATCTTCGGCTGAGTGAACAATAGTTGTTCTGCGCTCATCACCAAATTTCTGACGTATTTCTGCTAACTCATCTTTAATGATCTGCATACGCAAACCTTCATCTGCAAGGATAGATTTTAAATGTTCGATGGTTTTCATCAACTCTGCATACTCTTCTTTAATCTTATCACGCTCTAGTCCTGTTAAACGACGAAGCGTCATATCCAAAATCGCACGTGCCTGAATATCGCTCAGTCCGAATTTTTCCATCAAGCCTAAACGGGCATCTTCAGGGGTTTCTGACGCACGGATTAATTTAATTACTTCATCTAAATGATCTAAAGCAATTAAATAACCTTCTAAAATGTGTGCACGTTTTTCGGCTTCTGCCAGCTCGTAGCGGGTACGGCGAACAATTACATCATGGCGGTGATCTACAAAATGCACAATTAAATCTTTAAGATTTAGCATTTGCGGACGGCCTTTTACCAATGCAATGTTATTTACACTGAAAGAAGTTTGTAAAGCGGTATACTTATATAGGTTGTTTAAAACGATAGAGGCATTTGCATCACGTTTAATTTCGTAAACGATACGGATACCATCTTTGTTCGATTCGTCTTTGATGTTCGATATACCTTCCAGTTTTTTCTCGCCAACCAATTCAGCAGTACGCTCAATCATTTGTGCTTTGTTCACCTGGTAAGGAATTTCGGTTACAATGATTACCTCACGGTCTTTAATGCTTTCAATTTCGGCTTTTGCACGCATTACAATACGTCCACGACCGGTTTCGAAAGCTTCTTTTACACCTGTATAACCATAAATAATACCACCGGTAGGGAAATCGGGCGCTTTTACAAACTTCATCAATTCCTCAATGGTAATATCCCTGTTGTCGATATAGTTTACCACACCATCAATTACCTCGGTTAAATTATGAGGTGCCATGTTAGTGGCCATACCTACTGCAATACCAGAAGATCCGTTAACCAATAAGTTAGGGATTTTTGCAGGTAAAACCGTTGGTTCCTGTAAGGTATCATCAAAGTTTAACTGGAAATCTACCGTATCTTTATTGATATCGGCAAGCATTTCTTCAGCAATTTTCGAAAAACGTGCCTCCGTATAACGCATTGCTGCCGGCGAGTCACCATCAATGTGACCAAAGTTTCCTTGTCCATCAACCATTGGGTAACGTAAGCTCCAATCCTGAGCCATACGAACCATGGTGAAATATACTGATGCATCACCATGTGGGTGATACTTACCTAATACCTCCCCTACAATACGGGCAGATTTTTTATGTGGTTTATTACTGGTTACACCAAGATCGAGCATACCATATAAAACACGGCGGTGTACCGGTTTCAATCCATCACGTACATCAGGCAAAGCCCTGGATACGATTACCGACATTGAGTAATCAATGTAGGCCGATTTCATCTGCTCCTCTATATTAATTTGAATGATTTTGTCGTTCTGCTGATTTTCTAAATCTTCTGCCATAAATTATTATTCTCGCTACTTAAAACGATATTAAAAAAGGGTATTACTATAACCTTGCGAATTTAACAAAATTTAGCCGAATTAAGGCATTGTGGAAAAGTTTTGACCCTGGATATAGGTTTTTTATTCCTGACGAAATTTTAATTTACTGAAGGCCAGTTTAAGGCGTTTCATGCTGTAATAAATAAACTGGGCTGGTAAGGTTTTTTAGAAATGTAAGGTTTGTGTTAGTGGCGGCCTGCAGTCCTGCTACCGCTGCAAGTCCTCGCTCGTACCTCGCTGTGGGCTTTCCGCTATATCAGGTTTATTGAAAACAAATAGTCGCACTGTGGCGGCCGCCTAAACCCTACCATAGCGGGATGCCGATTGAAGCCATATTTTTACTGTTTCGTATTGGTTTATCGGCAGAAGCGAGGGCGGGATTACATTTACCTATAAAATGCAGCAACTGCTTTCCAAAACCCTATCCATAACAATTGTAATGGAATGTTTTTTAAAGCCTGACAGGTTTGTAGAGAACTAAAATTTACAATATTAAGTAATTCTGATACTTTTGCGTTTCAAATTACATATAATGGCAAACGGAAAGAAATCTGCAATGAGTTTTATTATGGTTACCCTCCTGATCGATTTTACAGGATTTGGGCTAATCATTCCGGTTTTACCTAAACTTATACAGGATTTTACCGGAGGCGGCTTCGGTTTAGCCGCAGAATATGGTGGCTGGCTCACACTAGCCTATGCATCGGTACAATTTATTTTTTCGCCAATTATAGGTGCAATGAGTGATCGGTATGGCCGCAGACCCGTATTGTTAAGCTCTTTATTTGGCCTTGGTATTGATTATATCTTTTTAGCCTTCGCTCCTTCCATTGTTTGGTTATTTGTAGGGCGGATTATTGCCGGTATTACAGGTGCTAGTTTTACAACTGCACAAGCCTACATTGCAGATGTTTCCCCTCCAGAGAAAAGAGCACAGAATTTTGGTTTGGTTGGCGCAGCTTTTGGTGTCGGATTTATTTTAGGACCAGTTTTAGGTGGTGCTTTTAGCCATTTTGGTACCCGGGTTCCATTTATGATTGCAGCAGGTTTATCATTAGTTAACTGGCTATATGGTTATTTTATATTACCAGAATCGTTACCTGTTGAAAAACGCAGGGCTTTTGACTGGAAAAGAGCAAATCCAATTGGTTCGTTAGTCAGCATTGGAAAATACCCTGCATTGTTAGGGCTAATGGCTACCCTTTTCTTGTTATACTTTGCCAGTCACTCTGTTCAATCCAACTGGACATTTTACACCATGGAAAAATTTAAATGGGATGCCGCGTGGGTAGGTTATTCATTAGGTTTTGTAGGCCTGGTAGTGGGCCTCGTGCAAGGTGGTTTAATCAGGGTAATCCTGCCCAAAATTGGAGAAAAGAAAGCCGTTTATTTTGGTCTCATTTTATACATCATCGGTTTCATTGCTTTCGCTTTTGCCACCAAAGGCTGGATGATGTTTGCCTTTATGCTGCCTTATGGTTTAGCCGGAATCTGCGGACCAGCCATGCAGGGCTTGATTTCGAACCAGGTACCTTCGAATGCGCAAGGCGAAATGCAAGGTGTTTTAACGGGATTACAAAGTTTAGCAGCCATATTTGCGCCCTGGGTAATGACCCATATTTTTGCCTATTTTATTGAAGGAAAAGCGCCGGTTTATTTCCCAGGTGCACCATTTATATTGAGTGCAGTTTTAACTTTAATTGGTTTGTTTATCTGTTTAAGGAGTTTGAAAAAATATCACTAGTGATAAGTTAATTGTATAATGGCTATTAATTTCCCGCTGATCACACAGATTACCGCAGATTAAAATTACAAAT
Organism: Sphingobacteriaceae bacterium GW460-11-11-14-LB5; assembly: GCA_002151545.1. NCBI lineage: Bacteria > Pseudomonadati > Bacteroidota > Sphingobacteriia > Sphingobacteriales > Sphingobacteriaceae > Sphingobacteriaceae bacterium GW460-11-11-14-LB5. The sequence continues at coordinate 2,341,500 of CP021237.1, forward strand.
CAGCGCTTTCGGCGAAATTTGCGGGAGAATTATATCCGCCCTCGTTGCTGAACATTACGCTAGGTTTTCCCGCAGATCTAAAAAGATAAAAAACGCAGATCGGACAGATATTGAAATGTAAATGTGTTAATCGAAAAGCTATCAAATCCGTTTAAATCTGCGGCCCTTTTTTGCTAAATCTGCAGGAAACGTACAGCATTTACAATAACTCGTTAGCCAAATTAGCCAACTCGCTCCTTTCGCCTTTATGCAAAGTAATGTGTGCGTAAAGCGGATGATTCTTTGCGTTTTCAATCAAATACGATAAACCATTACTTTCCGAATCAAGATAAGGCGTATCAATCTGGTAAATATCGCCGGTAAAAACAATTTTCGTATGCTCACCTGCCCTCGAAATAATCGTTTTCACCTCATGCGGCGTTAAATTCTGTGCCTCATCAATAATAAAGAAAATCTTGGTGAGGGTTCTTCCTCTGATGAAAGCCAAAGGTGCAATCGCTATCTTTTCGGTTACTATCAGTTCATCAATTTTTTCCGACATTTTATCGTCGCCGATAAACTGCTCTTTAATAAAACGCAGATTGTCCCAAATGGGTGCCATAAAAGGATCAGTTTTCGATTTTGCATCGCCTGGCAAAAAACCGATGTCTTTATTACTTAACGAAACAATTGGGCGGGTAACATAAATCTGTCTAAAGTTTTTACGTTGTTCTAAAGCACTCGCCAAAGCCAATAATGTTTTTCCTGTACCGGCATTCCCTTGGATACTTACCAATTTAATTTCGGGATCTAAAAGTGCGTGGATGGCAAATGCCTGTTCGATATTTTTAGGTTTGATTTTAAATATCGGATCTGTAGATACTGCAGAAATGGTTTTTAAACTATTGTTATAAAATACGTTGGCAATTTTTCTCTTGTTTTTTAAAATGTAAAAGTGATTGGCATTTTTAGGTGGCAATTCTACTTCACTCGCATTTATAAAAGGTTGTTTTTTGACTTCCTCAATAATGTCAACCGGAAAATCTATAAGTTCTGTTTTACCGGCGTAAAGCTCATCTACATTTTTAATTTTGCCTGTTTCGTAATCTTCTGCATTTAAATCTAAGGCTTTCGCTTTTAACCTCAGGCAGATATCCTTCGATACCAGCACCACTCTCTTATCAGGATATTCTTCTTTTAAACTTAAAGCGGCGTTTAAAATTTTGTGATCTGTTTTACCTTTGCCGTAAACTTCTTCCGCATTGATGGTTAAAGGCTTTTCATTTAAAACGACCTTGAATTTTCCTGAGCCGGGACTTTTTAGCGAAATCCAATCGCTGATCAGTTTTTGTTTTGAAGTTTCATCAATGAGGCGGATAAAACTTCTGGCCTCAAAGTTACGGGTATCGTTACCGCTTTTAAAATTATCGAGCTCTTCTAAAACCTGAATGGGAATGGCTACATCGTGCTCATGAAAGTTATTTATCGCATCATGATCGTATAAAATAACCGAGGTATCTAAAACGAATATCTTTTTTGATGGATTGGAGATTGATTTACCTTTTTTGGCCATTTGGTAAATTTAATATTTTAGGGATAATATGCGGAAGGATTCGCTATTCTTTTTTAATCGAAAACCTAAATTTTAGGCAAAATAAAAACGGGGTCCTTCTTCTTTCGATTCAGTTCCCCGTTTTAACTCTAAAAACAACCGTAGTCGTATTTTAAAGCATCTAATTCTTGTTACTTTGATTTTTCCGGTATCGTTAGGTTTTGCAACTTTTGCGACTCGTGAAAATTTATTTCCAACTCGCCCGTCCGTAAACTTCGTAGTTTTCCATAATCTCTGTTTGGGCCTGTGCGATTTTCTTATCGTCCAATCTTTCGATGGTTATATATATCCTTACTTGGTTTAACCCTTTCAGAAATTAATCGTTTTCCCTGTAAACGCTCCGAAACAATTTCCCTTTCGGTTCCTTATCTCTTTTGGCTCGTTTTATCAGAATTCAAAGTACTTCGTATTTGATATAAACTAATTTAGGGCGAAAACATCAATTTGTCAAGAGAAAAAGCAACGTTTTTATAAACAAAGTTATCCACCTAAAAACACTGGTTACCAACAAATTAAATCCATAAAATCATTGTTTTCATGCAGCATTACAGGTTTACTTCAGCTTTATTAACATTTTAAAAAATACACTTACAAACAATTTATAATATTTTGTTAATCAACACCTTACCTGTTTTCTGCTTAAAAGTTAAAAAAAAGCAAAAAACTTAATTTTAATCGCAACAAAAAACTTCGCTATTATGTTATTTTTGTAACATGCAGATTAGGCAACCCATTAGAAATATACAAGACTTTTTATTGAGTACGTATTTTGCCGACGGTCTCCGCATTACCATTGGTGTACTGCTCCCCTCTTTAATTTTCGCCCAGTTTGGCATGTTAAAGTATGGCATGACGCTATCTTTAGGTGCTTTATGTGTTAGTGTGGTAGATAGTCCGGGGCCTATGGTACACCGAAGAAATGCGATGCTAATTACCACCGCGCTTATCTTTACCTTTTCCATCATAACAGGTTTAACCAACAAGAACCATTATTTTATTGGCTTTTTACTGGCGGTATCGAGTTTTGTATTTTCGATGTTTTACATCTACGGTCTCAGGGCAGCATCAGTTGGTACCGCAGTTTTACTAATCATGGTATTGAGTATTGATGATGTTCGCCCATGGCAAGAAGTATTGTTACATGCTGTCCTGATCCTGGCGGGTAGCCTTTGGTACACCGGTTTAAGCTATTTTGTGTACCGCTTACGTCCCTTCCGTTTGGTACAGCAATCGTTAAGCGATTCTATTTTAGAGGTTGCCGAGTTTCTACGCGAGAAGGCCAAGTTTTACCATCAAAATAACAATTACGATAAAACCTATTCTGATCTGTTACAGCTTCAGGTTGCTGTCCACGAAAAACAGGATGCAGTAAGGGAATTACTGTTTAGAACCCGCGAAATTGTGAGAGATTCTACCCCCGAGGGTAGATTCCTTTTACTCGTATTTGTAGATATGGTCGATCTGTTCGAGCAGGTCATGTCTACTTATTATAATTACCAGCAGCTGCATGATCAGTTTGATAAAGCAGGGATATTATCAGATTATGAGATGGCCATTAAACGGATTTCTTACGCCCTTGACGATATTGCTTTTGCTTTAAAAAGTGGAGGAACTCCCGTTGTTTCGAAACGTTTGCTGATTGAGATCGAGAGGTTAAAGATCAAAATCAACGATCTGGAAAAGAATAATCAAAATCAGGAGTACAATACCCTGGGCATTATTGCTTTGAAAAACATCGAAGTGAATATCGAAAACATACTGGCCAGGGTTAAAACCATTTTCAGCTATTTTAAAATCAGAAACAGCAAAGACATCAGGCAGGCTGAGGTAGATACAGAGAAATTTATCACCAGGCAAAAATTCGATTTTAAACTGTTTACCGAGAATTTAACCTACACCTCTTCTACCTTCAGGCATTCGTTACGGGTTACCGTGGTGATGTTACTGGGTTTTATAGTTGCTCAAATCCTCAATTTTTCACATAGTTACTGGATTCTACTCACCATCCTGGTGATTTCGAAACCTGGATTTAGTTTAACCAAAGAACGTAATTATCAACGTTTAATCGGCACCACGGCTGGGGCGTTTATTGGTATGGGTGTGATTACTTACATCCACGATCGGAATACTTTATTTATAATCCTATTGATTTGCATGATAGGTTGTTATAGTTTTCAAAGGAAAAATTACGTCGTGAGTGTGTTATTTATGACGCCCTATATCTTAATTCTATTCGATTTTCTGGGCATGGGATCGATAGCACTTGCCCGTGAAAGGATTTACGATACTTTTATAGGCTCTGGCATTGCGTTATTGGCAAGTTATTCCTTATTTCCGACATGGGAGCACGAAAAGCTCAAAGAGGCGATGGTTGACATTCTAAAAGCAAACAAGGCTTATTATGACCAGGTCATTAAACTGTATTTTGAAAAAAACTACAATAGAACGGAATATAAACTGGCCCGTAAAGAAGTGTATGTAAGTACGGCAAATTTGGCTTCGCTGTTTCAAAGAATGTTTTCTGAACCAAAAAGCAAACAGTTGTTTATTAAAGAAGTGCATCAGTTTACAGCACTTAGCCATTTATTGTCTTCTTATGTTGCAACCCTTTCGCTCTACAATAAAGAGCATCAATTTATCTTCGAAAGCTTCGAGTCCTTAAAACCTATTGCCAATAACACCAATTATTTATTGGATACTTCTATTGATAACCTGGAAAAGGGAACCAGTACCATTGATAATGTGCCATTAATCAGGCTAAATGATACGGGTTTAACCATAAAAAAAGGTGAAGACCTGGTTCCGGAGCAATTCGACCTTATCCAGAAAGTAGCTTACGATATTTACAAACTATCGGTAAAAATTAAGCTTTAGTTAACGAGAAAGCATTTCAGAATTAAAACTTAGGACAAGGCACTTTAAAGCCTTTAAAATTGTTATGCCTATAGATAAAAGACAGCTCGTAGGTACGCGGTGTAGCACTCATTAATTTACTTCCATAAACCGTGTAATTAATACCAGCACTGATATTACCCATGGCTACGCCAACATAAGGATAAAATGAAGCTTCGTTAAATTTAAACCACATGCCAAAATTCAGTTTCATTTTAGTTTCATCGCCGGGCTTTAAACCTAAAACAGTACCAAAAATAACATCCTTGTTATTTTTCTGTGCATTATAAACACCTGTAAAATTTAAATCGACATTATTGTTAAGCAGGTAAAGCAAACCTAAATTAACGGTTTTACGAGCCGAAACCACATCGCTGCTGTTGCTTAACATGGCCTCCTGAGGTTTTGTTAAATGATATTGTGCATAACCTACAGCCACACTCCAATAATCGAAATTAGCCGCGAAATTAGCGCCAATATTTAAATCGAAATAGGAGGTTTTATCGTTCTTTAAATCGAGGTAGTTTGGCATCGAACTATCAAAACCACCCCCGCCATTATATTGAGAGGCAAAGGTAAGTTTATTGTAATCTAAATACTTCGAAACATAAGAAAGCTGTGGGGCTAAACCAAATTTAAAACGATGCTCTTCATCCATGTATTGATAGTATGAAACACTGGCACTGATGTATTGTGATTTTAAGGCTTTATTTAAAGATTCGTCAAACAAACCACTTAAGCCTAAACTGAAATAGCTGTTGATGAAATTTTCGTCGTCCACCAGCTTTACATCGCCAGATACACTGTAGGTATTATAAGGATCGCCTAAGTTGCCCCACTGTTGCCTTGTATTGGCTGCAATTCTATAATCGCCATCAAAAAAACCTGTAAATGCAGGATTTAGACTTAAAGGTGCAGCGAAGTATTGCGAAAACTTCGGGTCTTGTGCCCAACAACATATTGTAGTGAGGCTTAAACATAAAATGAGAAGCGATCTGTACATTATAATATGAGTATAGTTTTTCCTTTTGATTGAATTTTACCACCGAAGATATCAATGCCTTCTGCAAACCAGGAAAATGTTTCCAGCGGCTGCATTTTACTTTTAAACTGTCCATCCCAGCCTCCATTGGCCAAATCGGCACTCTGATAAACTAAAATTCCCCATTTGTTGTATACCTTAAAACTGATTAACTTCTGAATACCCACTAAAAAGGGATACAAACGGTTATTGGTTTCTTTCTGTGGTGTAAACGCCGTTGGAACAACGATTTTCGGCTGTGGCAAAATCTCCACTTCGATTGAAGCAGACGCTGTACAGCCTTTTTCGTTCTGTACAGAGATGTAATAAATCCCAGCCCTGTTCACTTTTGTAGGATCAGGTAAAGGTCTTTTTAAATTGGCATCTTCGAAATACCCAGCCTTTACAAACTCGCTACTTCCTTTGGTAATTTCTTTTGCCGTTAAATCGACAAATCCATTATCAAAAACAGCCTTGGGCTTATTGAGTACAATGGTTGGTGCGGTATTGAAGCTTACCTCTATTTTACCAGAAGTAAAGCAGCCACCATCATTCGAAGCTTTAACATAATAAGTTCCTGCCTTTGCAATGGCTTTAGGAGAATTGATCTGATTAGTTAGTGCTTCGTCGTAGAAATACGAATAACTCAAATGATCTCCTGATCCAACGTAAAGCGCTGGATTAGAAATGTCTATTTTGTCTGGATAACATGCTGTTTCAGGATTTTTGATATGGAGCACCGGCATGTCACTAATCGTGATTTCAATCTGATCACTCACCGTACATCCGTCCGCATTGGTTGCTTTTACATAATATGTACCAGATTTATCAACCTGCCTAGGATCTGTTAAGAGATGAGTTAATTCTTTATCTGTATAAAAGCTGTATTTAAAGGTAACATCACTCCCTGAGAAATAATTTGCTGCAGTAATATCCACTTTCGCGCTAATGCATACAGGTTTCGGATTACTTATTTTTAAAACAGGTTTATCTTTAATGGTAACATCAATTGAAACAATTTTGCTGCAACCAAATTCATTGGAAAGTTTAACAAAGTACCGGCCAGATACAGCAATATGCTGTGGATCGGCAATCGAATTTGTGGCGGCCTCATCGCTAAAATAAGACTTCGTAATCCCACTTAATTCACCAAGGTATAATTCGGGTTTTGTAATATCTACGCTTTCTGTGTAACAAACCGCACCAGGATTTTTAACGGTAATATTCGCTGCATTAAATACCGAAATATGAATGGGAACTACACTTTCACAACCTTTATTATTGGCAGCCTTGATGTAGAAAGTTTTATCCGTTAGTATTTTTATCGGTCCACTGATCTGTTTGGTTAAATCTTTGTCCTCGTAAACCTGATAGGTAAAATCATCGGATTTATTTAAGATGTATTTGGCGCTTAAAAGATCAATTTCAGCATTTTGGCAAACTACATCCTTTGCTAAAACTTTAAGTTCGTAATCTATACCATGAATTAAGGTGCTAATGGTGCTTGGGCAGCCAAAACCTGTATAAGGCACCAAATCCAGCACTACCTTGGAACCATTAACAGGTTTGGGTTTTATACTAATAGATTGACCTGAACCGTATTTAACCGATCGGTCTTCGTTATACCAGTTGTAAGTCTGAAAACCGCTTGGCCCTGAAAGATCAAGTGCATTGGCACTCGCACAGTAAGTATTTCCTGTGATCGGATCTCCGCAAACATTATTGATATCAACATAAGCATAACCAAAATGCGCTCCCCGCGAACAATCGGTACTCACAAATTCTATTAACAGCTGTTTGCCCTGATAGCCAGATAAATTTATGGTTACCGGCGACCAATCTTTGTAAATTACGCCTTCATAATCGGCGGATTTTTTAAAACCAGGCAGCGATGAGGTAGAAACATATTCGAAAGATGCGCAAGGGATATATTCATTTTTCGCTACATCTTTTATTCTTGCGATAAAACGGGGTTGCTCAAAGGGTTCATGTATAGGATCTTCCAGTACCACCGCATATTGATAGGTTAAGGTAAATTCTGGTCGGTCTGTCGGGACTGTCATCAGGTATGAAATTCCATCAATCTGACCGCCCGTTACGTTATTCCCTAATTTAACGGAGAAGTTTCCTCCTGAAGGTGGAATTAAAGGAAAACCACCATACGGATCCGTTAAATTTTTGTTGTTGATAATAGTATGCCTTCCGGAAACTGGTTTGGCCACCTCATTCATGGTTACCACATTCTGATTATTCTCGATTGCAATTGAACCCGCATAAATCTTCCAGTTCTGAAAATTTCCATTCTCAAATCCAATATTCTCCGGACAGGATTGTGCACATAATTTGGCTGACCAGGTAAAACTTACTACGATCAGCATCAAAAGCAATCTACTAATCAAAGTTGGGACGATTTAAATAGTTACGAAGTAAAAATATTGTTTTAGTGTATCCACAGTTATAGTGTCAGCTTAAAGTCATGGTTTTTTACACGAAACGGTTGCGTTATAAAAAAGTGTTTACAAATACTATACTTTATCGATCAAAGAAACAAAGAACGCAACAGGCTGATAATAAGAAACATACAATCATCCTGTAACTATTTATAAATTACAAAACAATACTTTTACTAAACTTTGATGCAGGCATAAAATCAGATGAAATACTTATTTTTTACATGAAATGGGCATTAAATGTTTACACTAAGTCCATTTACGCCTTTAATGGTATGTTTAGGCAGTCTTTTAGCTGACTAAAAACAAAGACAGGTGTAGTTTGTTAGAGTAATCAAATAAGAAAAAATTATGGAAAAGCTATATACAGCTGAAGTTACAGCTACTGGAGGAAGAGACGGGCACATTAAATCGAGCGATGGAATTTTAGATTTTGATTTAAGAAAACCAAAAGAACTGGGCGGACAAGGTGGCGCAACCAACCCTGAAGAACTATTTGCTGCAGCATGGGGGCCTTGTTATTTAGGTGCACTAGGCTCGGTTGCAGAACGTGAGGGTGTTGACATTAGTGAGGCCAATGTGAAAGTATTAGTTTCGTTTAATAAAGATGGAAACTCCTTTGTGCTATCAGCAGACCTGGATGTTCACATTCCTGGAATTTCGCATGAGGAAGCACAGGCTTTGGCTGATAAAGCACATAGGGCTTGTCCTTATTCTAAAGCGACAAAGGGAAATATTGAGGTAAGAGTTACTGCGGTATAGTGTAAGTCGGGTGTTAACCTCTGAATGACTAAATGCTAAAATTTCAAATTGTATGAGATAGAAATATCTGACCTTAGGAATAACCAGAAACAAAAAAGTCCCGATCAAAATCGGGACTTTTTTATTACTTTATATTTAATTAAACAGCTTCCTGTTCGATCCTTGTATTTGCTGGTCTGCCATTTTTAAAGGCATCGCGGGTTTTCAGGCCCAGCAATTCAAACATTGCCATATCATCTATAAATGCCGGATTTGGCGTCGTTAATAATTTATCGCCTGCGAAAATAGAACTTGCACCAGCCATAAAGCAAAAAGCTTGTTCCAGCGTACTCATTTCATTTCTACCCGCCGATAAACGTACCACCGAATTTGGCATGACGATACGTGCGGTAGCAATCATCCTTACCATATCCCAGATTGGAACACGTGGCTGATTTTCTAAAGGAGTACCTTTTACGGGTACCAAAGCATTAACCGGAACTGATTCAGGGTGCTTTTCCATGTTTGATAAAGTCTGTAACATCGAAACACGGTCTTCTACCGTTTCACCTAAACCGATAATACCACCACTACATACGGTTAATTTAGCTTTACGCACATTTTTAATGGTATTTAAGCGATCATCGTAAGTTCTGGTCGAAATAATACGTTTGTAATCATCTTCAGAAGTATCGATGTTATGGTTATATGCATATAAACCAGCATCAGCCAAACGTTGTGCCTGATTTTCGGTTAGCATGCCTAAAGTACAGCAAACTTCCATATCCATATCATTCACAGCTTTAACCATTTCAATCACTCGGTCAAAATCACGGTTATCGCGTACTTCGCGCCATGCAGCTCCCATACATAAACGTGATGCTCCACCCTCTTTTGCTTTAACGGCAGCACTAACAACCTGGCCAACCTGCATGAGCGGTTGCACTTCTAAATCGGTATGGTAACGGGCTGCCTGGGGGCAATAGCTACAATCTTCAGCACAGCCACCGGTTTTAATCGAAATTAATGAACTTACCTGAACTTCATTATAATCTTTATTTTCTCTGTGAATGGTTGCGGCTTCATAAACCAGATCTAAAAATGGTCTATTATAAATTTCGTGTATTTCTTCTTTTGTCCAATCGTGTCTTGTTTTTTGCATCGGGATCAGATTTTACAGATTTTAATTTATGTAGTCTTAGTTAAATTAACAGGTGCTCAATTTAGTTTTGCAAGCATTCAATCTTGAAATCCTAAAATCAAGTAAATCCTGATTATAGTAAAAGTTTACTGGCCAATCCTAAAATTAATAGGAAACCAAAAACATCGGTAAAAGTAGTAATAATTATAGATGATGCAATGGCAGGATCGATACCTACCCGTTTTAAAATAAGCGGAATACCTGCCCCTGTGATGCCCGCGATTACCAAATTACCCGTCATAGCCAGGAAGATAACCAAACCGAGCATCGGATTTCCGTCAAAAAAGAAAGCAAAAATAAATACAATCAATCCGTTAGCTGCACCGTTAATTAAGCCCACGGTAAACTCTTTCAAAACGGTTCTGTAAGCTTGCTTATCTGTTAAATCGTATAGCGAAATACGCCTCACGGTTACCGCAAGTGCCTGGGTAGCAGCATTTCCACCCATCCCGGCAATAATGGTCATATAAGCGGCTAAAGAAGGGATGAGTTTAATAGTAGGATCGAAATAACGTACCACCGATGATGCTAAAAAAGCCGTACCCAGGTTGATGATTAACCATGGTAAACGCGATTTTACCGCTTCAACCCAGTTACCGCTCAATTCCTCATCTTCCGATACCCCCGAAATTTTCAAGATATCTTCTGTACTTTCGGCCTCCATTACATCGATCACATCATCGAAAGTTACCCTACCCAGCAATTTCTGGTGATCATCTATTACCGGAATACTGGTTAAGTTATATTGCGAAATCAGGTTGGCCACTTCTTCCTGATCGGTATCAGGGTGCACATAAACGGCATCTATTTTAACCAACTCTGTTATCTTGGCATTGTGTTTGGCTTTAATGATATCTTTTAACGAAACTATACCTTTAAAAATTTCCTCGTCATCAACTACGTAAATGGTATAAAACTCCTCCATTTCTTCGCTTTGGCGGATAATCTCATCAATCGCATCCTTTTTAGTGAGGTTAATGTTTACACAGATCAATTCTGTGTTCATCAAACCACCCGCGGTTTTTTCGTCGTAAGTTAAAAGGTTTCGGATTTCTGAAGCGTGATCTTCGGTCAGGTCTTCTAAAATCTCGTTCTGTTCGTGGTCTTCTAACTGGGAGATAATGTCGGTCGCATCATCATAATCCAGTTCCTCAACAATCTCGGTACGTTTATCGGGGTGTAGCTGAAAAAGTAAATCTTCAGGATGGGATTCTTCATCCATCTCAGAAATAATCTCGGAAGCTATTTCTGCGGGAAGCAGGTTGATAATATGCTGTTGTTCGGATTTATCCAAACGCTCAAACAAAATCGCGATTTCTGAGGCATGATATTCCTCTAAAACTACTTTTAAAGTTTCATCACCAGCTAAAATTGCATTTTTAACCTTGAGTACGTCGCTTTTATCTATTTCGAATGACTGCATCTATAACCTAACCAAAAACGCCCTAAAGCTACAAATATTAAAAATTGATTTTTTACAATAAGTGACTTTTAATATTAGTCATTTGATGCAAAACCCTAATTATTTCTACTGTACCATCCTCACCCAGTTTGTAGAATATTAAGTGTGATTTAACCAATGAACATCTATATCCCTTTAATATATGATCCATTATCTTTCCATGTTCAAAATGGTTTGATAGATATTCACACTCATCGAGCAATAAACTGTAATATCGATCTGCCTGATCTTTAGACCAGTTTTTAAACGTATATAACCAAATATCTTCTAAATCTACCTGCGCAGCTTCACTAATACGGTAATTAACCATTATAAATGTTTGCGGTGTAACTTTTCCAAGTGCTTTACAGGATCGAAATCTTTAACGAACCCACTTTCCTCGCCTATTTTTAAAGCCGCGCGCAACAGTTCAATTTGCTTCTCCTCTTCCTCTAACAGCCTTAAACTTGTTCTAATTACCTCACTGGCAGAATTAAATTTCCCAGACGCTATTTTTTCACTGATAAAATTATCGAAATGATCGCCTAATAATATTGATGTATTTCGCCCCATGATTACTTATTTATTTCTAAATATACCAATAATTGGTACAAACACAAAACCTTATTTAAACCAGCCTTTACGCCAAAAATAAATTACCTGCAAAACCGCAATGACAGCCATTACAATCCAGGTATACAAGTAACCATGTTCCGCGTATAATTCGGGCATATTATCTTTCAGTATTTTTCCGGTTGTAGGATCTTCCCTGCTAAAATTCATTCCATAAATCCCTGCAATAAAGGTTAAAGGAATAAAAATGGATGAAATGATGGTTAGAACCTTCATAATTTCGTTCATCCGGTTGCTGATAATCGATAAATTCATATCGATATTGGCAGAAGCAATCTCTTTGAGTGATTCTATAAAATCAATAATCTGGATACAGTGATCATAAGCATCCTTCATGTAAGTTTTGGTCAGATCGGATATTAAGGGACTATCGGTACGGATAATATCATTCAGTTTATCCCGCTCCGGCCAGGCTACTTTCCTAATCGTGATTAAAGACCTTTTAATAGCTTGTGTATCGTACATGATTCTCCGGTCAGGATGATCGTATAAACGGTCTTCAATTGTATCCAGCTCTTCACCCCAGAAATTTAATAAGGCAAAATAATTATCTACGATAACATCCATAATGGCATACATCAGGTAACTAATGCCGCCAATACGAATGTTGCCCTTCCCTATTTCCAAACGTTTCCTTACAGGTTCAAAACAATCAGCATAAGTTTCCTGAAAGGTGATCATTGTACGTTCTGATAAGATAAAAGAGATCTGATCATTATTTAAAGTATTCTCCTCGTTTAAAAACAGATGCCTGCTTACCGCAAAAATGTACTTATCGTTATCATATTCATCCAGCTTCGGGCGCTGGTAAGAACTGGTAATATCTTCCAGTACCAGCCTGCTGATATCTAACTTTGAATAGAGCGTTTCAAATATATTCGGATCACCCAATCCTTTTATATCAAACCAATAACAAAAATCTTTATTTTCAATCAGTTTATCAATATTATTGATGTTCTCCAGTTCCACTTTTTTATAACTCTTTTCGTTATAAGTATGAAGTACAATAATTGGTTTTAATGCATCTTCGTCAATAGTATATAAACCCGGACTGGTACCTGGTGCTGGAACTTTATAGTGCTTATGGCGGTTACGCGGCTTGTTTTTTCCCATACATTATAAATATAGCCGGGCTTGCGGGCCCTGGTTAAACAACAAATCAACAATACTTAAGTTGGGCAAAAATTGATGTCTATCTTCAAAAACCTGATAATATGGCTTATTGTTTACAATATCTTCCTCTTTTTTAGGATTCATGATGGTACGATAATCCAGCTCCGGCGCTATATCATCAAAATACTCGGTGGTCACCTCGAAGGTTTTATTTAGTTTTAGCTTTTTGCTCAGCCACTCTACCAGTTCGAGGTTATAATCGAACAAAAATTCGAATTTATTGGTATAAAAACGTGAAAGTTCGTCTTCATAAAACTCGAAATAGGCCGAACTTCTGTAACAGCTTTCCAGGCTTAACCAATGTAAACGTTGCCATTTAAAATCATAACTAATCCGCACATCTTTCATTTGCGTGTGTGTTTTTGAGCCTTTAACCACAGGAACGGTAATATCCAGTTTTCCATTGGGCGAATAGATACTGGCCCTGTTGCGGTAAGTCTGCTTAGCTAAATGTTCATGTTTTTCGATTAAAAAATCTGTCCCAAGCTTTTGTAATAAAGTAAAATAGCCCACTGGTGGAAGATAAAATAATGGAAGTATAGCTGTATTCTGCATTTGAAAATTTATGTTTGTAGTTGAAACGTTTTAAAAATAATGATTAAAAGAGGGATTGCGCACGTTGGCGTATTTTTTTTATACCTGTTATCGCTGCTGCCTTTACCTTTGCTCTTTTTTTTTGCAAGATTACTATATTATCTGCTTTATTACGTAATAGGCTATAGAAAAAAAGTTGTCAGACAGAATTTAACCCACTCTTTTCCTGAAAAAGCTCCTCTCGAAATTAAGGCTATTGAGAAAAAATTCTTCCTGTATCTGGCCGAGCTTATTTTCGAAATCATTAAAATGACCAGCATTTCGAAAGCCGAAACGTTAAAACGCGTAAAATTTACGGGTTTGGAGCAACTAGAAGCTCATTTTAAGGCTGGAGAAAGTGTACTTGCCTGCACAGGCCATTATGGAAACTGGGAATTGGGTACTTTAGCTTTGGGCTTAAATATCTCTGCCAAAACCATGGTGATTTATAAACCCATTAGCAATAAAGTTTTCGGAAAGTGGTTTGATTATGCACGAACAAAATATGGGAATGTTTTTATCGCCATGCGACAAACTTTGCGGGGAATAGCCGCTTATAAAAACGAACCCACGCTTTTATGTTTTGCAAGCGATCAATCGCCTACCAGAGAAGAAACGAAATATTACGTAAATTTTCTGCATCAGCCCACTGCGGCACTTTTAGGTGTAGAAAAAATTGCGAAGTCTACTAAAAGACCGATATACTATTTTAAAGTTAACGTAGTAAAAAAAGGCTATTACCACATAGAAGTTTTGCCCATGTGCCTGGATCCGGAACGAATGCATGAATTCGAGATTACCGATCTACACTTTAAGTTTTTAGAAAATATTATTAAAGAACAGCCGCAATACTGGCTTTGGAGCCATAAACGCTGGAAATTTAAACCCGAATAAAAAAGAATGAACCCATCTGTAGCCGTTGTAATTTTAAACTGGAATGGAAAAGCATATTTAAAGCAATTTTTACCAGGAGTTTTGCTTTCTGAATATGATAATCTGCAAATTGTGGTGGGCGATAATGCCTCCACCGATGATTCTGTTTCATTTTTACAAGAAAACTTCCCTACCGTTAAAATTATCCAGAACGATCAGAATTATGGTTTTGCAGGCGGCTACAATAAGGTTTTAGAACGTGTTGAGGCTGATTACTTTATCTTACTCAATTCGGATGTGGAGGTAACTCCCAACTGGATACAGCCAGTGATTGACCTGATGGAAAGTGATGCACAGATTGCCGCAGCGCAACCTAAGATTAAATGGCAGTTAAACAAAAAACAATTCGAATATGCAGGCGCTGCAGGAGGTTATCTGGATATCTACTCTTTCCCGTTCTGCAGAGGCAGATTGTTTAATGTATATGAGTTTGATCACGACCAATACAATGATCAAACGGAAGTTTTTTGGGCAAGTGGGGCTGCATTTTTCATTAAAAGCAAATGTTGGGAAGAAGCGGGAGGTTTAGATGCAGATCTGTTTGCACATATGGAGGAAATTGATCTTTGCTGGCGTTTAAAGAACCTCAATTATAAGATTATGTATTGTCCGGATGCCGAAGTTTACCATGTAGGTGGCGGAACATTACAAACGGAGAATCCCTTTAAAACCTATCTCAATTTCAGGAACAACCTCATCATCATGCAGAAAAACCTACCTGCTGGCGATGCCATTTTCCGAATTACGATCAGGATGTTTATTGATTTTGTTGCGTGGTGGCACTTTTTGCTAACCGGAAAACGTAAATTCACCATGGCAGTGACCAAAGGTCATTGGCATTTTCTTAAATCGCTTTCAAAAACGAACAAAAAGCGCAAAAGCGTTCAAAAAGCATATAGTGAACATACCGGAGTATACAATAACAGCGTTGTGTGGGCATTTTTTATTAAGAAAATCAAATATTTTTCGGAATTGAAGTAAGAAGTAAGTCGTGAATCGTCATTCCCAGCCCGACTAGGAACAACGATTGCTAAGATAATTGCAATCCATAAGTTTTAAGATTCCCGCCTGCGCGAGAATGAGGACTCTTTTTAAATCAACAAACTTTCAATAGCCAGACGATACCCCTTCATACCAAAGCCTGTTAAAACACCCTGACAGTTTTTCCCGGTTAAAGAAACATGACGATATTCTTCACGGGCATAAATATTAGAGATGTGTACCTCAACCACAGGCGTTTTAATCGCTGCTATTGCATCAGCAATCGCTACTGAGGTATGTGTGTAACCGCCGGCGTTGAGCACTACCCCATCATAACTAAAACCAACTTCATGCAGTTTATTAATAATCTCACCCTCAACATTACTCTGATAATATTCAATTTCAATATCCGGATAAACCGTTTTTAATTCTTTAATATAATCTTCAATACTGGTGTTTCCGTAAATAGATGGTTCGCGAACGCCTAATAAGTTTAAGTTTGGGCCGTTAATAATTTGTATTTTCATAATATAATGTTGTAACGTTGCAATGTTATAAAAAATCTCAAATAAAAGCATGCTTTGGCCATCATATATTAAAGGATTTAAATCGTATTTAAAGTTAGAGCGGTCGTTATCCAGCAATTCTGTTGATGCCTATCTGAGCGATATTGATAAACTGATCCAGTTTTTTCAATCTTTAAATGAGGAACCCAAACTAACAGATATAACCATAACGCATTTAAAATCTTTTATCTCCTGGCTGAATGACCTGGGTATGCAAGCCAGTACGCAGGCTCGGGTAATATCGGGTCTAAAAGCTTTTTTCTCCTATTTAATGCTCGAGGAGGTGATTTCGAACGATCCTACAGCGCTGCTTGAAGCACCAAAACTCAGCAGAAAATTACCCGATACATTAAACATTTACGAAATTAACGAACTTATTGCGGGCATAGATGCCTCAAAATCCGAAGGCATGCGCAATAAAGCCATTATGGAAGTATTGTACGGCTGTGGCTTGCGTGTAACAGAATTAACCGAACTCAGGATCTCCAATGTATTTCCGCAGATTGAATTTATAAAAGTAATTGGAAAAGGAAATAAAGAACGTTTGGTCCCTATTGGAAGCGTAGCGTTAAAATTGCTCGATATTTACATCAATGAAGTGCGTGTACATGCTAATATTAAAAAAGGACATGAAGATTTTATCTTTTTAAACCGTTTTGGTGCTAAACTTTCGCGTATTTCAATTTTCAACCTGATTAAAAGCCTGGCCATTTCTACAGGATTAAAGAAAACAATCAGTCCTCATACCTTAAGGCATTCATTCGCTACCCATTTAATTGAAGGAGGTGCCGATTTACGAGCCGTACAGGAAATGCTGGGCCATTCGAGTATTACTACCACAGAAATTTATACGCACATCGACAGAGACTATTTAAGAGAGGTCATTACGCAGTTTCATCCGAGGGCTTAGAAATACAACCGAAAGACTAAAGCTGAAAGACCAAAAGCACCTTTGTAGATCCTGAAACAAGTTCAGGAGGACGAACGCCGAGAGATTTTACTCCTCTGCAACATATCTTCTGACCTCATTCCTCGAACTTCAAATATCTTAATCCCTGCTATTGATTCCTCACTTCTGACTCCCGACCTCGGACATCGGACTTCCAGCGCTCACCATCCTATCCTTCCCTTGCATATCCTGCCTTAACTCAATATTTACAAAGCCTTTATCTTTTAACATTTCAACAGTTTCTTTACCTAAATATTCGTTGATCTCGAAATAAAGTTGTCCGTTAGGTTTTAGGTTAGTTTTTGCAAACTCAGCAATAGCTTTATAAAATATCAACGGGTTTTCGTCACGAACAAATAAGGCTAAATGGGGTTCGTAAACCAATACGTTATGATGCATATCTGCCTTTTCTAAATCCCTGATATAAGGCGGGTTACTCACGATTATATCAAATTTTTCTTCAGACCTGAAAGTCAAAATATCGGCCTCAATAAACCTGATCTGCTCTCCCAACCTTTCGGCATTGTGCTTGGCTACAGTAATGGCATGAGCAGAAACATCCAATGCAGATACTTCAGCTTTTGGTAAATGTTTTTTAAGTGTGATGGGAATGCATCCAGAACCGGTTCCAATATCAAGAATACTGATTTTATGGTTACTGTTAACTGAAAACTGCGAACGGTTATCTGAAATAATCCAATCTACCAGTTCTTCTGTTTCCGGCCTCGGAATAAGCACATGCTCATTAACGCTAAAAACAGCGCCATAAAAATGGGCTTCTGCTAAAATGTGTTGAATAGGTTTTCCAATCTGCAAATCGTTAAGGATACTCAGGAGTTTTTGCATGTTGATGAAACTGACCTCAATATTCTTTTGCATGATCAGTTTACCGGAAGATAAGGCTAAAACCTTCTCAGCAGCAATACTAAATAATGCTTTTGCTTCATTATTATCATATAATGGCTCAAGTTCTAGTTCGTAATGCTCAGCTAATTCTCCTATCTTCATATTTACAAAATTACTTAATTGAGATGATAACAGCGCTGTTTTGGTAAGGCCGTGACTCTTTTTTTACTACTTTTGCGCTAATGAGCGATGAATTTTATATAAAACGCTGTCTGGACTTAGCGGCCCTGGCTTTGGGTAACGTTAGTCCGAACCCAATGGTTGGCTGTGTTATTGTTGTAGACGGCAAAATTATTGGAGAAGGATATCATCAGGAATATGGAAAATCGCACGCCGAACCCAATGCCATTAAAGCTGTATTTGATCACTTTGGCAATGAGGCTGAAAATTTATTAAAACAAGCTACTGCCTATGTAAACCTGGAGCCCTGTGCGCATTTTGGCAAAACACCTCCCTGTGCAGATTTGCTGGTCAAACATCAGTTAAAAAAGGTAGTTATTGGCAACAGAGACCCTTTTTCTGGAGTTGACGGCAAAGGTATCGAGAAACTCAGAAATGCGGGAATTGAAGTGTTAAGTGGAATTTTAGATGATGAATGTCGCTATTTCAACAGAAGGTTCTTTACCAGAATCCAAAAGCAAAGGCCATATATCATCTTAAAATGGGCCGAAACCGCAAATGGCTATTTCGCAACAAAAGATGGTCACCAGAAATGGATTAGCGGTGCCCTGGCCAAACGTTTAGCGCACCAATGGCGTAGCGAAGAAGATGCCATTCTGATCGGCAAACAGACTGCCATTATGGATAATCCGCAATTAACTTCGCGTGAATGGCCTGGCAAAAATCCCATTCGTCTGGTAATCGACAAAAACCTTCAGGTGCCAGTCACAAACCATATTTTCAATACAGCGGCCAAAACCATTATCTTTAATGAGGTTAAAACCGATGTAATAGAGAATATCCATTATATCCAAATGGAAGATATGCACTTTTATTTAGCGCAAAAAGTTGCCTTTCAGCTCTACCTGATGGATATACAATCGGTAATTATTGAAGGTGGCGCCAATATTTTAAATCAATTTTTAAGTACCAACCTATGGGATGAAGCGCGTATTTTTACTTCATCTAACAGCTGGAATGAGGGAGTTTCCTCGCCAGCCATAAATGGAAATTTGCAAGACACTGTACAAATTGGAAATGACAAACTCTCTATCTATCTAAACGACATCAAATAAATGATTTACATTATTTTAAGCATCTGCTGCAGTGTTACTGTGGCCGTTTTATTAAAACTGGCCAAGCGATACCAAATCAGTATTATTCAAGCCGTTACCATCAATTACCTTGCTGCATTAAGCTTATGTTTTCTCTTCTTCAAGCCTGATGTTAAACTGATTACCTCTAGCGCACCATGGCCGATTTATATTGCCTTAGCTATTCTATTGCCATCGATATTTTTATTCCTTGCTGCCTCGGTAAAAAACCTGGGCATTGTTAAAACCGACATTGCGCAGCGTTTATCGCTATTTATTCCGATACTGGCCGCTTATTTTATTTTTAAGGAAGATTTTAATAACCTTAAAATTATTGGGCTGGCAATAGGTTTTGTGGCAATTTTTTTAACTTTTATTCGAAAATCTGATCATGAGGAAAGCAGTAAAGGAGGACTCCTCTATCCCGTTATGGTTTTCATTGGTTTTGGGGTAATCGATGTCCTTTTTAAACAAATTGCATTATACAAGGAATTGCCTTATACTACATCGCTTTTTACTGTTTTTTGTCTGGCTTTTATCGTTTCATTGCTTATCGTAATTTCGATGGTGGTGGCCGGCAAAATAAAAATACAGCTGGTAAATGTAGTTTGCGGATTTATTTTGGGCTTCTTCAATTTTGGGAATATCCTTTTTTATATGAAGGCCCATAAAGCCTTAGCCGAAAATCCATCTACCGTTTTTGCAGCCATGAATTTAGGGGTCATTATTGCAGGTACATTAATTGGCGTAATTGTTTTTAAAGAAAAACTAAGCAAATTAAATTATGCAGGTATAATTTTGGCAATTGCAGCCGTTATCTTCATTACACTATCGCAAAATGCTGTTCGATGATTCATATAAAACCATCGAAAGTACTTCAGAAGGTATATTTCGAGATAAAGGCAGCAAATTTATTGCTTATGCCTACCCAATCCGTAGTGAGGAAGAAGTAAAACCGATTATTACCAGTTTACGTGCAGAACATGCCAAGGCCAGGCACTTTTGTTATGCTTATCGCCTAACACCTGACCGGTCTGTTTTCAGAGTGAATGATGATGGCGAACCTTCTGGTACTGCAGGTAGACCAATTCTGAATTGTTTATTATCAGAAGATCTGACTAATATCCTGATGGTGGTTGTTCGTTATTTTGGAGGCACATTATTGGGGGTTCCTGGTTTAATTAACGCATATAAATCTGCTAGTATAGAAGCAATTAAAGCAGCTGTCATTATCAACAAAACAGTTAATGATGTTTACGAAGCCTATTTCGAATACCTGCAAATGAACGAGGTAATGAAGTTGAGCAAAGAAGAAAACTTGCAAATATTAGGGCAGCAGTTTGATACCAATTGCATATTGAAATTTGAAGTGAGAAAAGCACAACTCAATCAGGTTTTAAGTAAATTTGATAAAATTGATGGGGTTAAATTAAAATACCTGCAAACGATTTAATAACCATGTCTTGAGTAATGATTACAGCTATAAATTCTGGTAATCAGTGAAATCTGCGGGCAAATATGAACCAAATATGAAAATATCAGAAAGCGACTTAATCATCAATCCTGATGGTAGCATATACCACCTAAATCTTTTACCTGGAGATATTGCCGATACCGTAATTACTGTTGGCGATCCCGACCGTGTGGGCGAGGTAAGTAAGTATTTCGATAAAATAGAGTTTAAGAAAGGCAAACGCGAATTTATTGCCCATACAGGCTACGTAGGCAAAAAACGAATTACCGTTCTCTCAACAGGGATCGGTACAGACAATATTGATATCGTTATAAATGAACTAGACGCACTGGTTAATGTTAATTTTGAAACCCGTGAAATTAAAAAAGAGCTTACCTCATTAAATATTATCAGAATTGGTACTTCCGGAGCTGTCCAACCGGATATTCCAATGGGAACGATTTTAGCGTCGTCCTATGGCTTAGGGATGGATGCGCTAATGAATTATTATCTTCAGCAATTATCTGGTGATGAACAGCTTTTAATGGACGATATTAAAGGGCATTTTGGACACCTCAAAAACATTCACCCCTATTTAACGGCAGCAAGCGAAACACTGTTAAATACTATTGGTAAGGACATGGCAAAGGGCATTACCATTACTGCACCAGGCTTTTACGCCCCACAAGGCAGAATTGTCAGGGCAAAAAATGCCGTTCCCGATTTTATTGGTTTGATTAACAGTTTTAAGAGCAACCAATACCGGATTACCAATTTAGAGATGGAAACTGCCGGAATTTATGCTTTAGCAAAGGTTTTAGGTCACAGGGCACTCTCCATTAATGCCATTCTGGCGAGCCGGGTAAAATTCGAGTTTAGTAAAGCACCCGACAAAATTGTAGAGCAGGCCATAAAAATGGTTTTAGAAAGGATATAGATGATTTTAAATTCCTGTTTTAAGTATTGCATTAATCTGCTATATTTATTTTAAGCGATAAAACTACATGAAACGGGCTTTAACTATTTTGATCCTTTGCAACTGCTTTTTCTTGTCTGTTTTGGCACAGGGAAATTTATTGAGTAAAAAGCTGATCGAAATGAAAAAGATTGCCTTAACTCATTACAGCCTGCATCAAATGCGTCCATATATCGACACATTGAACAGAATTTCCTATTTGTATTATAAGGAAAATCCGGATAGCAGTTGGGCTTACGCAGAAAAAGCCTACAAACTTGCTAGTGAAGAAAAATATCTGGTGGGTATTGCGCGGGCAAAACTAAATTTTTCGGGCAATTATTATTATCAGAAAAAATATGATAAAGCTTTTAAAGAGCTGAATAATGCTTACAGAATTGCGACTCAAACCTCCGATCAGGTTTTAATAGCAGTTTGTTTAAATAATATCGGACTCGCTTACGTACAGCAAAAAAATTATCCCATTGCACTTGGTCATTTTCACCGCTCTTTAGCATTGGCTAACAGCATTAAAGATTTTAATACGCAAATGCTCAGCAACTTTAACCTGGGTTTTTGTAATGCATTGCTTTTTGGCAAAGATAAAAAACAAGGTTACTTCAAAACTTCAATCCAACATTATCAGATTGCACAGGAAATAGCTAAAAAAATAAATAATATCACCTACATCTATACCTGTTATAATCGTATAGGAGATTTATATATCCTCAAAAATGATCACAAAAGTGCAATCAAATATTTCCAGATCGTTTTAAGCAATAAAAAAGAAGTTTCAGACTGGGAGCTTGGTGCTGCCTATGCAAGCCTTGCTAAAGCGAATATCGGATTGAAGAAATTTGATGATGCCATAAAATATGCTCAGGTAGGCTTTTCTATCGCAAAAAAAGATAACGACCACATCAATATCGATAAATCACTTACTGTATTGGCACAGTCTTACCAGGCAAAAGGTGACTTTAAAAATGCCTACAATACATTATCAGAAAAGGTACGTTTCGCTGCGTTGGCTACTGATGAGGAAGCCAGGAAAAAGATAGATGAATTGCTCATCACTCAAAAAAACCTCGAAAATCAATATTTAACCAGAGAGATCTCGGTAAAAGAGAAAAATATTGAGCTCAGCCGCTTATTGATTATAGCAACTGTATTTTTCTCATTGGTCGTTACGGTTTTATTGGCCACGGTTTATCGCAAATCAAAGCAAAGAAGCAGATTGAATAGATTATTGGCCGATAATAACATCGATATCCTTCAACAGAAAGATCTGATCGCGCAACAGAATATAGAACTGCAAAATAACGACGATTATAAAAATAAACTGATACTGGTTATCGGTCACGATTTGCGTTCGCCATTTGCCACGACATTACAGGCAACCAAGTTTTTTAAAGAAGGTGATTTTAGTAAAGAAGAACTTGACCTTTTTATTGATGATTTTCAGGAAAAAATATTGAGCAGTCTGGAGATGTTGAATGATTTAATTATATGGACGAAAAATAATAAATCAACCAAGGCCAACAGAACCCCTTACAAACTCAATAGCGTAACCGATCTGGTTATTAAAGAATTGGCTCAGACTATTTCGTTGAAGCAGATATCCTTACATCATCACCATACAACAATAAACGATGTGGTATTAATAGATGAGAAACAAGTAATGGTTATCTTAAGGAACCTGATTACCAATGCCATTAAATTTACCAAACCTAAAGGCACTATTGAGGTTTTTTATAGTGCTGAAATAGCTACCAATAATATTTTTCTTCACATTAAGGATAATGGTGTTGGCATGGATCCCAAAAAAGCGGCCAGGCTTTTTGCTGTTTTTGGTGATGAAATGTCATCTAAAGGAACTGCCGGTGAATCAGGCCTTGGGATTGGCTTAAGTTTGGTTAACGATTTTGCAAGATTAAACGATATCAAAATCCAGATGAAAACGCAGGAAAATGGTGGAACTGAGTTTATTCTGGGTTTTAGCCTTGTTTAATACACTCTGATCGTTCAATCAACCATCAGAGTGTATCGTTATAAATTAATCAGTTTGATTAAACGCTGGGAATATGCTCTTTTACCAGTTCATTCCCTTCTGCATCCAGATAGGTACAGGTCATTTCGTCCAGATCAGTTACCCATTTTTCAACACCCGCATCTGCAGCTTGCTTACAAAATGTAAAATAATCGGTTTCTCCCTGCTGATGTATTTTCAAAGCATGCGCCAGTTTATCAGCAGAAGATGCTGTATTGATCGTTAGGCCTGGGTACTCGTCAGGGCTTACCTGTTGAGCATTATCTTCATCATCAAAATAAATCGATAAGCCGTTAGATAAGTACACATCATTACGTTTAACACCCATTTCCTTAATTTCTTTTATAAACTGAGGAAAATCTGCACCAGTTTTAATTTTTGATTCTGCTGCCCGGATGTTTTCGATCGTGAACATAATTTATCTGTTTAGTGAAACTTTATAAATGGTTGTTTGCGTGTACAAATCATCCGGTCTTAAAATGGTAGTTGGAAATGCTGGAATATTAACGGCATTTGGATGGTGTTGTGTTTCTACACAAAAGGCACCATAACTGTCATAATCCTTTCCGCCTTTACCGTTCTTTACGCCTAAATATTTTGCGGTGTACAAATGGGCTACCGGTTCTGTAGTATATACGCTTAAAACTAAACCGCTTTCTTCCTCAATTGTTTTGCTGGCCAGCGATAAATCGCCATAAATCTTGTCTAAAACGAAAGTTTGATCATATCCCTCATCCTCATTCCAATCCTGCCCTATCGCTTTAGATTTAGTAAAATCCAAAGGTGTACCTTCAACAGGGATTAATTTACCCGTTACCGAATAATTATCATCTTGTTCCAAATAATTTGAAGCGAAAATCTGTTGTTTATGGTTTTTAATGCTTCCACCTTCAGGAGCGAGATTAAAATAACTGTGGTGTGTTAAGTTAATCGCGGTAGCTTTATCGGTTTCTGCCTCATAACTTAATATCAGCTCATCATTGTCAGTCAGTTCGAATGTTAAATCAATAACCAGGTTTCCGGGAAAATTTTCCTCTCCATCCACACTTTCATATTGCAGGGTAACTGAGGGTTGTGCGCCATCATTAATTTCAACAATATCCCATACTTTTTTATCAAAACCTACTATACCGCCGTGTAGTGTATCGGTACCGGCGTTTTGTGCCAATTGATAAGTTTCATCATCAATCTGGACTCTTCCATTTTTAATGCGGTTGGCATATCGGCCAATTATAGCACCAAAATAAGGGTAGTTTGCCAAATAAGCTGGATTGAGGTATTCGTCAAAAGTATCGAAACCAAGCACGATATCCTGTTTTTCGCCTTTGGCATTCTTAACTACAAATTTGTTGATGATTGTACCATAATTGAATATTTTGACATAAGTGCCTTTGCTATTGGTTAGTTCGATTGCGATAACTTCTTCGCCATCAATAATTTTTCCGGTTGGTATTTGCTGAACGCTCATAAATTGTAACTTAGGGCTTTTGTTTCCTAAACAAACATACTATTATTAATGCTTTTTATAAATATATTTTAGCCAAATGAACATTAACCTACAGGAAAAATTTGCCGAACAATACCATAAAAAAGCTGATGCCATTTATTTTACGCCCGGACGGGTTAACCTCATAGGCGAACATATTGATTATAATGGCGGTTTGGTTATGCCCTGCGCCATTACCTTAGGAACCTGGGTAGCTATAGCCCCAAATAACGACAACCTATTTAGGTTTAAAAGTTTAAACTTCGATGTTCAAACAGCGGTAACAAGCAATACCATAAACGAAAAAGATGGTAGCTTATGGGCGAATTATCCTGTTGGGGTAATTAACGAATTTATTAAGGATGGTAAGGAAATTAACGGCTTAGATTTTCTGTTCTACGGAAACATTCCAATCGGATCAGGACTTTCTTCTTCAGCTTCTATAGAAATAGCCACCGCTTATGCCTTAAATACTTATATAAATCTAGGTTATGATAAGCTGGACCTCGTTAAAATCGCTAAACGTGTTGAAAATGACTTTATCGGTTTAAATTCGGGGATAATGGATCAGTTTGCGGTTGCTTTTGGAGAAAAAAACAAGGCAATTGTTCTAGATTGTGAAACTTTAAAATACAAAATGGTTGATGTTGATCTCGGCAATTATGTTCTGGCCATTATCAATACCAATAAACCACGCGAACTGGCCGATTCTAAATACAATGAGCGGGTTGCTGAATGCCAAACAGCATTAAAATTATTAAACGAAGAAATAACCCTTCATTATCTTTGCGAGTTAACCGCTGAGAAATTTGCACTTCACAGTCATTTAATAACAGATCAAACGATCTTAAACCGTGCGACGCATGTAGTTAAAGAGAATGATCGCGTTCATTTAGCAGCTAAAGCACTAAATGGAGGAAATTTAGCAGAGTTTGGCCGTTTGATGTACGCCTCTCACGAATCTTTACGAACATTATACGAGGTAAGCGGAAAAGAACTGGATGCGGTAGTCGATTTTTGTGCTGATTATGAGCATGTAATCGGCGCAAGGATGACGGGCGCCGGATTTGGTGGTTGTGCAATCGCTTTATTAGAGAAAGGTTTTGAAGAAGATTTTGCAAAAAATTTAACAGATTACTACGTAGAGAAGATCGGCTACCCGGCTGCCATTTACATTAGCGAAATTGGTAACGGGCCATATTTAACTACAGATCCTCAAAGATAAATACAGATTCGGCATGATATCGAATCGGTGTAATCCCCCGATCTGTGTAATCAATTAAAATAATGAGAAAATTAAAATTAGACGAGTTAAATCGTCCGGATATTGAAGAGTTTAAAGCACAGGAGAAGTTGCCTGTAGTAGTGGTTTTGGATAATGTCCGCAGTATGCATAACGTAGGCTCGATTTTCCGCACTGCAGATGGATTTGCCCTGGAAAAAGTGATACTTTGCGGTATTACGGCACAACCGCCACACCGCGAGATCGAAAAAACAGCATTAGGTGCCACACAATCTGTTGATTGGATACACTATGCCGATACCTTACAGGCTGTTGACGCCTTAAGCGCTTTAGGTTATGAGATTGTTGCGATTGAGCAGGCAGAAAACAGCACGATGTTAAATACTTTCCAACCCGATCCAAACAAAAAATATGCACTGATTTTTGGGAATGAGGTTGATGGTGTGAGTGATGAAGTGATGGCTAAAATTGATGAGTGTATCGAAATCCCGCAATTCGGAACGAAACATTCTTTTAATATCGTAATTTCTGCAGGTATTGTTTTTTGGGATTTCTTTGCTAAATTAAGGTTATAGTCTTTCATAAGAGAAATGGAAAATCTATTCTTAAAAAAACTTCGGGTAAAATCTGGTGATGTGATTAAGATAGTTAATGCTCCGGAGCAGGCGGGTGCTATATTTGGCGATATCCCTTCAGATATTACGATAAAATATAATGGAGATGAAACTACGTTTAACGCATTGGTCGCTTTTGCCATAAACAAAGATCAGCTCGACCAGCAAATTAAAAACAATCTGGATTATATTGATGCCAGGACCATTATCTGGATATGCTACCCTAAAAAAACGTCAAAAATCAAGTCTGATCTTGATCTGATGAAAAGCTGGGAAGAATTGAATACATTCGGCTTAACACCATGCGCATCAGCAGCAGTAAACGAAACCTGGACAGCTTTGCGTTTAAAACTCATTGCTGAAGTAAAACCATCCGGAATGCGGAACGACCATATTAAAACCAACGAGTTTGGTGAATATATCGATCCGGTGAATAAAATAGTCAAACTCCCTGAAGATTTAAAAACCCTTTTGGAAAGCCATCCTCAGGCATTCGATTACTTTAATCAGCTCGCTTATACCCACCGCAAAGAATACGTGCTTTGGCTTTTATCTGCAAAACAGGATAAAACGCGTGCAGGCAGGCTCGAAAAAACTTTAGAGATGTTATTAAACCATAAGAAAAATCCGTCAGACAAGTAGGATTTAAACCACTACATCACAGCTCCGAATTTAGATTTTGTATAGAATACTAGACAAAAAATGGTAAGATCTTAAATCTAAAGTAACTTTTTTGTGAAATAATTTTACACCCCTAATCTTCTGATAACATGCTATTTGTAAGAAAAATTATGCTTTTGGCAGGGTTTTTTCTTAGTCCGTTCAAAACAGTACGATATAAAAACTGTTAAGAGACTAATATTTACAAAATAGAAAAACATGAATACAAGAATTACTAAATCAACAATGTTGATTGCTTTATTAGGTTTATCATCACAATTATTTGCACAGGAAACACCAACCAGCACCAGTGCTGCAGGCCGTTTCTCTCCTACTCAATTCCGTACCTGGTCTATAGGTGTTCATGGAGGTTTATTAACCCCAAGAACTATTTTTGGCAATTCGAACCATCAATTCGAAACGCCGGTTGAGCACATCGGTTACGGTGGTTACATTAAAAAACAAATTTTGCCATCATTGGGTATCCAAGCCGATTTCTTAGCTGGTAAAGTTGAAGAATTAAGAGCTGCAACTGGTACAGGTACTTTTATTCCGAATACTGGTTACAAAACCAATATCCAATGGTCGGGTGCTTTATCTGCCGTTTGGAATGTAGCAAACATCAGTATCAATCAGGAAAATGCAGTACTTATCCCTTACTTAAAAGCGGGTGCTGGTTACATGTCATCAGGCGCTACGACTAACCCTGCCAATGTACAGGATGCCGGATATTACAGAGAAGGTTGGTTTGTACCAGTTGGCGCAGGTGTTAAATTAGGTGTTGCTAAAGGTATTAATGTAGATTTAGGTTACGATGTTAATTTTGTTAAATCAGCTAAATTTGATGGATTTAATGGTCCAACTAACGACAGGTTTGCCTATGCACATGCTGGTTTAGAGTTTGCCATTGGAGATAAATCAAAACCTCAGTTACAAAACTACAGCTCTTTGGCAAATTTAAACAAACAAACAGCTGAAGAAAGCGCTGAGTTAAGAAGAGCATTATCAACTGCTGAGCAAAATGCACAACGCGATAGAGAGCAATATGCGAAAGATTTGGGTGATGATGATAATGATGGTGTAGCCAATAAATTCGACAAATGTCCGGGAACAGCATCAGGTACTGTAGTTGATGGTTCTGGTTGTCCAATTAAAGTTCAACGCGAAATTATTAAAGAAACCAAAGTAATTACTGAGGCTGACCGTAAAGTGGTTAGAGATGCGATTTCTAATTTAGAGTTCGATTTAGGTAAATCAACTATCCGTTCTAAATCATATGCTACTTTAAACCGTGTTGCTGGTTTATTGGTAGAGAAAAACTTTAGCTTAAAATTAGCTGGTCATACTGATAATACTGGTAGCAGAGAGTTAAACTTACGTTTATCTAAAGACAGAGCCGAATCAGTAAAAGCTTATTTAGTATCACAAGGTGCTAATGCATCAAGAATTGAAGCTACAGGTTACGGACCTGACCAACCAATTGCAACAAACAAAACTGCAGCTGGTCGTCAACAAAACCGTCGTGTAGAGTTTACGTTATACTAATCGTAAATAGAGATTAACAAAAAGCTCCCCGGATTAATTTCCGGGGAGCTTTTTTATATATTCAAAGCACTGCGTCATGCTGAACTTGTTTCAGCATCTTTATTGGCAGAATGGACCCTGAAATAAATTCAGGGTGACGCCCTTTGTTAAGACAAGCCCTTCTTATTTTTATAAGTCATTTTGGCCTTTGTACCCGCGCTGTAATTGTAGTTTTTTAAATTACTGGCTTTCTTTTCATGAAAAGCAGCACCTCGTTCGGAAGTTTCGTCTTCTTCAGCACCCTTCTTTTTCTTCGGTTTCGCGGCTGCATCAACTACTTTCAAATCTTCAGGTAATTCCATTACTTCCAATTTCTGACCAATGGCTTGCTCAATTTTTTTCACCTCAATCAATTCGATATCGGTAGAAAATGTAATGGCCACCACATCTTCATCGCCATGTTTAACAATGCGCTGAATTAGTGTTTCTTTCTGCTCAGGTAATTCAAAATGCAGGATAAAAGGAATCCCTTCAATATTAAGTTCGCCTAAATTCTCGTTGGCTACAATTAAAACCCTTGCATCCGGATTATCTTTAAAGTCTTCAATATCATCATAACCTTTATCATCAAAAAACAGCGAACGGTAAATACTGATCTCCCCTTCCTTATGCTGATTAAAGTTCTTGTAAACTGTTTGTGCGGTTAAACGTGTATTGACAAAAACCACCACTTTATCAAAAACTTCGGTATCGTTTAATAATAAAGTTAACAGGTTAAGTTTGGTCCTGAAATTAGGCACCTGATAAAGCATCTGCTGATAAACTTCCGCTTGCTTTTCGCCAATTTCATCTACTTCAATTGTGGTAGTAGAATCTTTCATAAAAGGCGAAATCATATGGTTCAGTTTCTCGTGCATAACCTCAGTAAACACCACATGCTGAGACTTATAAGCGCTGTTGGCTAATTCTACAACCGGCAACTGTAAGCCTTTTTTAACAATAAGCTCTGCATTATCTACAATGAACAATTGTATTTTATTGGTATTTAAGGCTAATTTAAGGTACAATGCACGAGCCCGGTCAGGCACTGCAACAATAATATCACAGCCATCTGTAATCTCATTCATTTGTGTATCAACAGCACCACGGCTGTCAATTCCTAAAATCCTGAAGGTACTGTTCCGGTTCAATAATTTAAATTGCTCCAAAACATGATCTACATGTTCTGCATCTGGCACTAAAATTAAAGCTCTTGGTGCTTCCTCAAATGCATACTTCAACTTCATTAAAGTAGCTAAAACATAAGTTGTTGTTTTTCCCGACCCCTCTGGTCCTACCGCTATAACATCTTGTCCACCTAAAATGCGCGACATTGTTCTGGCTTGGATTTCTTTTGGCGTTAAAAATCCTGCATCAGTCATGGCCGCTACAAGTGGTTTGCTGAGTTTTAATTTATCTAAAGACACAATTACTATTTTAATGTTTGAACTGCAAATATCCTTAAAATAATTAGCTTTTCTGAAATTGAATTTAAAGGCTTCAAAACGGATGGGACAAGTTCCAGAATAAATTTGCTCGGTTTTCCAATTTATCCAATCAAAAATAAGCCATTTTTTAGCAGGTTTATTTGGCTAGAGCTTTCATTTCCAATAAAACAATCATCCACATGAAAAATTATTTTACTGAAAATGAATCAGTTGAAATATTTATTAAAATAAATACTACTAAATCTATAGATATTATATACTTATTTCTATATTTGCTCAACATTAATCATTAACAAAAAATATGTTGAACAATTAAACGCTAAAATGATGTCGATTTATTTTCAATACCCAGCTATAGATGACTATCCGAAACTCATTTATCCCTTACAAACCGGAACAGATGAACAAGCGTTTGCACAGGATGAAGATAGCTTAAATAAAGAACAGATTTTAGAATTAAGAGATTATTTGGCATTAAAGCAATTATAAAAACAGGGCCAGTTGACCGATTGGAAGGTTGGAGTTTCATAAACTCTTTACGATGGTTCGAATCCATTACTAGGCCGCAAAGTGTATCTCATAGCACTTTACCCTGATTCTGCTCAATCAGGCAAGATTTGGTTATCTTATATTTGTTTTGTTGTTAGCAAAGGCTATCCGCGATGGATAGCCTTTAATTTTTTAACTCTCCAGCAGCTCATCTCTTATTGCCTTAGATGGTATTTCTTAATAGTGAGTAATTATTAAGCAGTTTTGTTATCATTAAGGAGTTAAGAAAGTTAAGGTTTGGAAATGGGTTCTTTCATGTACTTAACCTCTTAAGGTGTGCGATATAGTGAAGCTTTGGCCCTTAAGGAATTCACAACAATTAAGTTAGACAGTATTTTTAAATTGTTTAGAAGCGCAATTGCAGTGCTCATCGTGAGGGCTTCTTCCTGCTGTCCGCTTCAATCTTTTTGGAAAAATTTCCGAAAATAGAACATAATGGTGCCAAAAAGTATTTCCGCTCCCATCAGGGCTATTGAGCAGATACAACGATTTAAAATGTCATTTCGCGGACAGTGAATAGGATAACATTTATTTTTTTTCAAAATCTCAAAACATTTTATTTCATTCTTGGTTATTTATATAATTCACATTATACTAATCTTTTACAGATTAATTTGTTTGGTTTAAAAAGGGATTTATGGATATAAATCCCTTTTCTTTTATGCAAATATTTTAAATCATATCTTAGCCCAATCAATATCACACCTATACTTTAGATGAACAGAAAACATTTCCTTTCTTCGTTTATTGCAGCCACAACTGTACTTCCTGCTTTTAAAACACTCGCCAATACCATTGAAAGTGAATCTTCGTCATTTAAAATTCCCCCGCATTTAAAACCTGGTGATTGTATTGGGATTACAAGTCCGGCAGGGTACATTACTCAAGCGCAAATCCAGCCTTCCGTTTTACAAATGCAGAGCTGGGGATTTACCATAAAAGTTGGCAATACCATTGGTAAACGCAATTTTACCTACGGCGGAACGGATGAGGAACGGCTAGCTGATTTTCAACAAATGCTTGATGATCCAACAATTAAAGCAATTATGTGTGCCCGCGGTGGTTATGGTTTTGTACGGATTATCGATAAATTAGATTTCTCTTCATTTAAAAGAAACCCAAAATGGATTATTGGTTTTAGTGACATCACCGTTTTGCATTGTCACCTGTCCAGAAATTATGGCATTGCCTCTATTCATGCTAAAATGTGTAATAGTTTCCCCGATGACTGGAGTAAAGCTGAACCCATACAGATTGAAACGATCCTATCTATTAAAAATGCAATAATCGGTGAACAAATGGGCTATATTGCTCCTGTTAATATCAATAACAGATTAGGCAAGGTTGATGGTGTTTTAGTTGGGGGAAACCTGAGTATTATCGAAACTTTGGCTGGTAGCGATTCCGATTTAGATACCAAAGGTAAAATCCTTTTCATCGAAGATACCGGCGAATACCTCTACAGTATCGATAGAATGTTATGGAATTTAAAACGCAGTGGCAAACTAAAAAACCTTAAGGGATTAATTGTTGGTGGCTTTAAAGTTAAACCTGATGATGAGGGGGAAGAATTTGGCAAAACTATTTATGATATCGTTCTAGAAAAAGTAAAGGAATACAGCTATCCTGTTGCTTTTGATTTTCCTGTGGGGCACCAGCGAAACAACTTCGCTTTAAAGTGTGGTGTAAACCATACTTTCATCGTAAACGAAACAGGCTCAACGCTAAGAAGTATTTAATTTCTAATGTTTTAGGGAAGTAATTTTAAGAAAAATGCAAGCCGGGTAATTGAACAGTTGATTAAATAATTTCGTATTTTTGATTTAAAATAAATGTTATGACTATAATCGCACATCCTAAAAATAAAAAGCAGGAGATTGCAATCGAGGCAGTTTTAAAAGCTTTAAATGTTTCTTTTCAAAAAGAAGAGGATAGCCCTTATAATCCTGAATTTGTAGAAAAGGTAAAAGCAAGATCAGTTAGTGCTGAAAAAGGTAATGTAATTAGGATTAAAGACCCCAAAAATATATGGGAAAGTATTTTATAGAAGTTGAAAAACTAGCAAAAAAAGACCTAGAAATACATTATAAATCTGGAGATAAGCCCTCAATCAGAAGAATCAACCAAATTTTCATTGAATTATCAGAACACCCGGAAATAGGAATTGGGAAACCTGAAAAATTAAAATTCGATTTATCTGGTTTTTGGTCGAGGCAGATAAACCGAAAAGACAGGTTGATCTATAAAATAGAAGAAAACATAGTTACTGTAACCATCATCTCAGCGCTTGGCCACTATGGTGATAAGTAACTGATTTTTCAATCAGAGTACAATAAAAAATTATATTAGCTAATTAAAATGTGCTGATCCTGATACACAAATCGCCGCAGCAATACGCATGACAAGCAATCCGCACGCTAAACGGTCTTCACTTCGTCTTCGCTATAATCCTTAATATCAGTAATATATCCGTTAATCAAAAGAAAATCAAACAAGGGTTTTGCTTCTGGTGTAACCGGCATATTTTCAGTGGTAATTACCTGATTGGTCTTTTTATCCAGGAAAGGATAAGCAAATAAACGCACATTGGTATTAAACATATCGTTCACGTAGCTTAATAACTGACCTGAATAATTTTCGCCGCTAAAGTTTTTAGCGTTGAATACAAATTTTAAGTTGTTGATGTTCGTAGCTAAACCAACACTTTTGGGTTTACACCTGGCCAGGTATTTAGCAAGACGGTTGTGTCGGGTAAAATTAGAAACGATAACAATATTCCCGGTATCGCACATTTCCTGAGCGCGTTTAGCCACTGCTTCTAAATCGATATCATCTGGCGTTTCTTGTGCATCGGTTAACACATTAGTTAATAAAACCTCTATCATTACCGCCAGGTTTCCTTCTTCTACTTTGTTTGTACGCTTAAACTGATCGGTGGCTTTATTAAACAGATTAAAGTTAGGTAATGATTTCTGACCGTATTTGGTCCTTAAAATCATGATATCCTTTTTATACAAAAGATCTTTAGCCTGGCGAGGGTGCGCATCCGAATCGAAAATCGCAGCTGCCGAGAAATCTTTCATAATCATATACAAATTAAGCAGAATATTGTCTACACCTGGAAAAGCCGGTCCTTTAACCGAAATCAGATCGATTTCTACCGAACCTATGGTTAAGTTATCGGCGAGCGATTCTACCATCAGTTTGGGATCCTGGTAATGGTAAAATGCAGCATAAAGTAAGTTTACACCAATAATACCCAAAACCCTTTGCTGCATGTTTACATCGGTATCCAGCAAACGCACATGAAAAAATATCTCATTAGGCA
Source organism: Sphingobacteriaceae bacterium GW460-11-11-14-LB5 (assembly GCA_002151545.1). NCBI lineage: Bacteria > Pseudomonadati > Bacteroidota > Sphingobacteriia > Sphingobacteriales > Sphingobacteriaceae > Sphingobacteriaceae bacterium GW460-11-11-14-LB5. The sequence continues at coordinate 2,376,150 of CP021237.1, forward strand.
ATCCTCCGGGCTCATTTTGGAAACGGATTCCAACCCAGCCATGTGGTTCGTTTGTACGTTTGTAATTTAGGGTTGTTACCGTATCTGCGAAGGCAAAAAAGGTACGGCTTTCGTATTTTTCGCCTGATAAACGTTCGTTAAGTAAACCAAATTCGTGATCGAGCATCTGTAAAAGCCTGTTCTGACTCACATAACGACCATTCGTCTCCGCTCCATAGATGGCATCGCTAAAAGTCATATCGTAAGCCGACATGGTTTTGGCAACTGTTCCGGATGCTGCACCAGCATTAAAAAAATTTCTTGAAACTTCTTGTCCCGCTCCTATTTCGGCAAAAGTGCCGTAAATTCTCGGGTCAAGATTTATTTTAAGTGCTTTACGCTTCGTATCCAGAATTTCTCTCTCCATGCCGCAAAAGTACAAAAAATTGAGATTAAGCTAATTTTAAGAATGTAACTTAAAATCAATCTAAATACTTAAGCAATGATATACCTCGCGACGCAACGTCATTTCTGCTGAAGCACAGTGAAATAGAGAACTCTAATGCCTTTATTCAACTATACAGATTTCTCCACTGCGGTCGAAATGAAGATTTTACTCCAAAAAAACAAGGTTAATGCCATCCAGCATTAACCTTATAAAACCTAAACTTAAACTATTATGAAACCTGCATCAATTCTCCATTACATCTACCTCAAATCCACCTGATGCAAGTCTCATAACCTTTGAAAAAACTAAACTATTATGAAAAATCCTCTCCCGAGAAAATCTTAATTACGATACTACAATTTCTTTGTGTTGCAATTTAGCATCGTCTTTTTTACTGATATTGATCGATAAAATACCGTCTTTATATTCGGCAGTAATGTTATCACCATCAGCGCTATCTGGTAAATTAAATGATCTTGCAAATGAGCTATAATCAAATTCTTTACGTGTAAAATCTTTAGCTACCTGGATTTCTTCTTTTTTAACTTCTGCCCAAACTGAAAGGGTATCTTTCTTTAAATTGATTTGAAAATCTTCTTTTTTCAAACCTGGAGCAGCTAACTCAATAACATACGCGGTTTCATTTTCATAAATATTCACATTTGGCGATTTATCAACCATTTTGTTTTTACTTACTGCATCGCTAAACAATGAATCAAAAACATTGTTAAAGTAAGGAGCTGTGTTACGGGTTCTGTTGTTAAAATTTACTAGTGTCATATCGCTTATTCTTTATTTTTTTTAATTTTTAAATTGATAATACACCTTATTCAACTTACATACCAAAGCAAATATTTATGATTTTTAAGACATTTTGGCAAAATAAATCCAAATCAAAAGACAAATTGGCAGAAATAAAGAATTTCTCAGACAAATTCAACTATAAAACCAATGTCCATTTGCGCTTTATTGATTTCGATATGATGGGTCATGTAAACAACTCGGTCTACTTTACCTATCTGGAAATTGCCAGAACTAAATACTGGGAAGAAATTATAAAGTGGGATTGGAAGAAAACAGGTATTGTAATCGCCCATGCTGAATTAGATTACATTCTGCCTATTGTAATGAATGATAAAATTGCCATCCATGTCAAAACATCGAGAATTGGCAACACGAGCTTCGACTTAGACTATCAGATTGTTAAAATAAAAGGAGCCGAAGAAATAATATGCAGTAAAGGAAAAACGGTTTGCATTGCTGTTGATTATGCAACAGGCAAACCAACTGAATTACCAGAAGAAGAGAAGCGAAAAATGTTAGATTTTGAACAATTAGCATGATAAAGTAATCGTCACCCTAAAAACAAGTTCAGGGTGACGAAAAAATTAATCAGGCATAATCTTCCCTGGATTTAATATCCCCTTAGGATCGAAAATATTTTTAATGCCCCTCATTAAATTCAGGTGGATTTCAGAATATTTAATTGGCATAAACTCCTTTTGCACCAGACCGATTCCATGTTCGCCCGATAATGTTCCACCCAAAGCAGTGGTTAATTCGAATATTTCAGCAATACCGAACTTAAGTTTATTTTTCCAGTCCTCATCACTCATGCCGGCTTTTATAATATTTACGTGTAAGTTTCCATCACCTGCGTGACCGTAGCAAACACTTTCAAAACCATATTTGGCACCAATTTCTTTAATTCCATTAACGAGTTTAGGTAAAGCTGCCCGCGGCACAACGGTATCTTCCTCTTTATACACCGAGTTTGATTTAACCGATTCGGCCATGGTTCTGCGCATGCGCCACAATTCTTCTTTTTGAGCAGCAGTATCAGCAAATAACACTTCCGTACAGTTGTGCTCTTCTAAAACAATATTGGTTTTCTCGCAGTTTTTAAAAATATCGTCCAAATCATCTCCATCAAACTCAATCATCAACAACGCAGCAACATCATCTTTTAAATCGAACTTAATATCATCGAATTTAATTACCCACTCCACTCCTTTCCGCTCCATAAACTCCAATGCCGATGGGGTTACCCCTGCCCTAAAAATTGCAGAAACAGCTGCGCATGCATCTTCATTAGTGCTAAAAGAGCCCATCATTAAAACAGACTGGCTCGGTTTTGGCAGTAATTTGGTCACGATTTTAGTCACCACAGCCAGTGTACCTTCTGATCCGATCATTAACTGCGTTAAGTTATAACCCGATGCATATTTTAAAGTATTGGCACCTGTCCATATAATGTCGCCATTAGGCAGAACCACTTCAAGGTTTAAAATATACTCGCGTATGGTTCCATATTTTACTACCCTCGGTCCACCAGAACCATGGGCTACATTGCCACCGATAAAGCAAGATCCTTTACTGCTTGGATCAACGGGATAGAGAAGTCCTTTTTCGGCTACCGCATTGATAAATTCCTCGGTAATTACGCCCGGCTCAACTGTAGCCTGCAGGTTTTCGGTATCAATATCAAGAATGGCCTTAAATTTCTCCATCGATAAAGAAATACCGCCATAAATCGGCAAAGCTGCACCGCTCAAACCTGTTCCACCTCCACGTGGCGTAACCGGTACATGGTGTGCATTACAGATTTTCAATAAAGCAGAAACCTCTTCGGGTGTTGTTGGCTTTACGACAACCTCTGGCTGATAACGCAAATCCTCGGTTTCATCATGACTGTAATTTTCTAAACTATCAGCATCAGTAAAAACTTTCTCTGCTCCAACAGCAGCTTTAATTTCTGCTAAAATTTCAGGATTTATCTTTGTAAAATTCATTTTAATTGGCTGATGTATAAGTAAGTTTAACAAAAGAATGTCCGATCTGGCCCGGCATTGGTGGATTTAATTTCTTCATACTCACCTGTACAGTTTCAACAAAAGGGTACAATTCAATTACTTTCAAAATGATATTCTTCAAAACGGTTTCTAAAAGCTTCTGTGTATGCTTCATTTCTCCGATAATGATAGCGTTCAAATCTTCATAATTAACAGTCTGCCCCAGTTCATCATCAAAACCTTGCGGTGTAAATTCTGTTTCAAGATCGACAACAAAATGATTTCCAATAAGTTGCTCTTCCGGATAATACCCATGTAAGGCAAAGCATTTTACATCTTTTAACGCTACGGTTTGTTTGAAATGGCTCATGTATGTTTTGTATGCTGCAAAATTAATTTTTTATTCATGAATATAATGCCCCTTGTCGTAAATTGTTACCTTTGAAATTAACGCGATTTCTTAACCAGATAACACGAAATTACATGAGCAAATCAGCAAAAAAGGACCTGTACGAGGCACCAGACTATTATTTATTAGACGAATTGTTAACCGATGAGCACAAATTAATCCGTGCCACGGCCAGAGATTGGGTAAAAAAAGAAGTAAGTCCGATTATTGAAGATTATGCGCAAAAAGCAGAATTTCCAAAACATTTAATAAAAGGTTTGGCCGATATTGGTGCCTTTGGCCCTACTATTCCGGTTGAATATGGTGGTGCAGGGCTAGATTATACAGCTTATGGCATTTTAATGCAGGAAATAGAACGGGGTGATTCTGGAATCCGTTCTACTGCATCTGTTCAGGGTTCATTGGTAATGTATCCAATTTATGCATATGGTTCTGAAGAACAACGTAAAAAATATCTCCCTAAACTAGCCAGTGGCGAAATGATGGGTTGTTTCGGATTAACAGAACCAGATCATGGTTCCAATCCGGGTGGCATGGTAACCAATATTAAAGATGCTGGTAGCCATTACATTTTAAACGGCGCAAAAATGTGGATCAGTAATGCTCCATTTGCCGATATTGCAGTGGTTTGGGCAAAAGACGAATCTGGAAAAATAAGGGGATTGATCGTAGAGCGGGGAATGGAAGGTTTTTCAACACCAGAAACACATCATAAATGGAGTTTACGAGCATCTGCTACAGGTGAGCTGGTTTTTGACAATGTCAAAGTACCCAAAGAAAATATTTTCCCTGAAATCAGTGGATTAAAAGGCCCCTTAGGCTGCTTAAATCAGGCCCGTTATGGTATTGCCTGGGGTGCACTGGGCGCAGCAATGGACTGTTATGATACCGCTTTACGTTATTCGAAAGAGCGTGTTCAGTTTGGGAAACCGATTGGCGGTTTTCAGTTACAACAAAAGAAATTGGCCGAAATGGTGACTGAAATTACCAAAGGTCAGCTATTGGTTTGGCGCTTGGGTGTATTGAAAAGTGAAAACAGGGCCTCAGCAGAGCAAATATCGATGGCGAAGAGAAACAGTGTGGAAATTGCACTCGATATTGCACGTAATGCCCGCCAAATGCTTGGTGGAATGGGCATTACAGGCGAATACTCTATTATGCGCCACATGATGAACCTGGAATCGGTTGTTACCTACGAAGGAACACATGACATACATTTACTCATTACCGGAATGGATGTAACCGGATTAAATGCATTTAAATAACAACAGGAAGACAAAGATTTAAGGATTTTCATGATACCTAAACCCATAAAATAGATAAGCAACAACTGAAGTTGGTAAATTAAATAGTTTTATCCCTAACTATTGTCTTGAACCAAGTCTAAACGACACGCTCAAGATGGACATAGATGAGATAAACTACAAAATAAACGGCTGTGCCATGAAGGTACATAACACCTTAGGAAATGGTTTTCAGGAAGTTATTTATCAACATTGTTTAGCTATTGAATTAAAAATGCGGGATTAAAATTTAAGAGAGAAGTTGAACAAGCCATATTCTACAACACCATTGAAGTTGGGAAAAGAAGAGCAGATTTTATTATTGAGCATCTGGTGGTAGTAGAAATCAAAGCCATCATAAATCTTGAAAATGTGCACTTGGCTCAAGCTAAAAATTATGTCGTAGCTTATGGGTTTTCTATAGGATTATTAATTAATTTTGGCGCCACAAGCCTTCAATTTAAAAAGATATACAATCCTGCAATAAATAAATATAGATCAGGATTAAACAAGATTTAAAAGACGGGCATGATGATGCATACTTAATCTTAATAATAAATTAACGGGATTTGATTTTTAACGAACAATAATCTTGAAAATCATTAAATCCCAAAAATCACGATACAGAATGGACTTTAAAAAATACACCTACATACCTGCCCCACCAGAAGAAGTTTATTTAGCACTTACCAAAGAAACCAGCATAAAGTTATGGACTGGCGCCGAAGTTGAATTTGAAGAAGCACCTGAAACTGAATTCTCTTTCTGGGACGGGGACATTACGGGCAAAAATATTGAGTTTGTTTACGGTAAACAGATTGTACAGCAATGGTATTTTGGAGAAGAAAACGAACCTTCTATTGTAACCATCAAACTTCATGAAGATAAAAAAGGAACTTCGTTAGAGTTTAAACAAACCAACATTCCCGATGAAGACTACAAAGATTTTACTGAAGGAATCCAGGAATATTTCCTTGGAGGATTGGTAGATTTCTTTGACGAATAAATTAGCCGAAATTTAAAGGTAGCGAGTAAGCTTTCTTCAGGTTATAAATTCTAATAAAAACTTATCGAAGCCTTTACTGTTCTGATATAAATAGAATCAAATATCATGAACAGAACATTAGGACTTGTATTAATCGTTGTGGGCATTGCCATGCTCATCTGGACAGGCTTTACTTATACCAAAAAAGAAAAACTAGTTGATGCCGGCCCCATTCAAATATCTGCCGACAGAGAAAAAGCTGTTAACTGGCCACCATATGTGGGTGGTATTATTTTAGTAGCTGGTGTATTTGTATTGGTGGCTTCGAAGAAGAAATAAGAAGTTTGTCATGCTGAGCCTGTCGAAGAACTTTAAAGCATTTCAACAGGCTCAATGTGACATCAGAACATCTATATCTCCGAACTATAAACTGATCTTATCGCGTCTCTTAAGTTATATTTTGAAGCCATTACTTCTCCATAAGCACCTGCACTACGGATGGCAAAAATATCGCCCCTAAAAGATTCTGGTTGCTCTACCTCTTTGCCAAAACAATCGGTACTTTCGCAAATCGGTCCTACAATATCATATTTTAGAGCAGTAGACTCCGGACTTCCGACTTCAGACTTCCGACTTAAATTTTCGATTTTGTGATAAGCCTGATACAATGCCGGACGCATTAATTCTGTCATACCTGCATCTAAAACCACAAAGTTTTTCTTCTTTCCGTTTTTAATGTAGAGTACTCTGGTAATTAACGATGCCGATTGGCCAACTAAAGCTCGTCCCAATTCAAAATGCACTTCCTGGCCAGGTTTAACCGTCAAAAACTCACTAAAAATTTTAAAGTAAGATTTGAAATCCGGAATCTGGTGATCAGGATTATGATAATCGATACCTAAACCACCGCCAACGTTTAATACCTGAAGGTTAAATCCTTTATCTTCAAACCATGCTGCAAACTCGTTAACACGAACGCAAAGATTTTTATAAACATCCAGATTGGTAATTTGTGAACCAATATGAAAGTGGATTCCGATAAATTTAAGATTTGGTGAAGCTTTTAAGGTATCGGCACATTCAGGCAAATCCCATGAATTAATCCCGAATTTATTTTCATCCAAACCAGTGGTAATGTTATGGTGTGTATGTGCATCAACATTAGGATTGATACGGATAGCCACCTGAGCAGTTTTACCCTTTTTACCGGCAAGTTCATTTAAAACTTCTAACTCCTGAATAGATTCTACGTTAAAACAGAAAATATCCAGATCTAAGGCCTCATTAATTTCCTTATCAGATTTACCCACTCCGGCAAATACAATTTTTTTATGGTCAAAGCCCACTTCAACTGCTCTTCTTACCTCACCCGCACTCACACAGTCTGCACCAAAACCAATTTCTTTGATTTGGTTTAACAGCACACTATTGAAATTCGCTTTTAGTGCATAATGGATATGAAATTGATATGGAGCCGCTGCATCTGCACAAGTGCGCAAGGTTTTTTGCAACAGATCGGTATCGTAGTAGTAAAAAGGCGTTTCAATATTGTTAAACTTTGATATATCTTTATCGGCGAACATGTTCAAATTCCTTATTATAATTTTAATTTTATTCTTTGGGCTAATTTATTTGGGTAACTACCTGGATTTAAAGCATGGAAGAATTACCCAGAAACAATACAATGGTAAAATCCGATTTTTTATCGTGTTACTTTTCATTGTACTGTTCCTCTTATTTATCAAAAAATGAAGATAGCAGCTGCCATATTTATTGTTCTTATCCTTTCTGCAGGATTGTATAACTCCTACAAAAAATATAAAAACGGATTATTACCATCAAGCTTTCTGGCTTTTCACTTCCTTATCGGATTGCTGGTCATCATCGGCGCCTTTTTCCTCTTATTCGAATAATCTATTGTGCAGACTTCTTAAAGCCTCCGTTTTATATTCGCTTAATATTAACAGCGAAACGTTATAGTTGCTACCTCCGTAAGAAATCATACGGATCGGAATGTGTTTTAAACCTTCCAAAACCCTGCTGGCAAAACCATGTTTCTCCGAACCGAAATCGCCCACCACACATACAATACTGTGGTTGGTATCTACTTCTACTGTTCCGAAACTTTCCAGTTCTTCGATAATTTGTGGTAAATGGGCTGTCTCGTCGATGGTTAACGATACGGCCACCTCAGAAGTGGTAATCATATCGATCGGTGTTTTGTAACGCTCAAAAACCTCAAAAACCCTACGTAAGAAACCATAAGCCAGCAACATACGACTCGATTGAATGCGGATCGCTGTAATGCCATCTTTAGCAGCTATTGATTTAATTTTACCTCTTTCGCTATCATGGGTAATCAAAGTACCCGCTGCAGAAGGTTCCATGGTGTTTAACAGACGCACCGGAATTTTATATTTCTGTGCAGGAAAAACGGATTGAGGGTGTAAAATTTTCGCACCAAAATAGGCCAGCTCGGCTGCTTCATCAAAAGATAATTGCGCAATTGGCTTGGTTCCCTTAACAATACGCGGATCGTTGTTGTGCATGCCGTCGATATCCGTCCAGATTTGAACTTCTTCAGCCAGGATTGCCGCACCCAATAAAGAGGCAGTATAATCACTTCCGCCACGACGCAGGTTATCTACTTCACCAAAACTATTGCGGCAGATGTATCCTTGTGTGATGAATAATTTATTGTCTTTATGTTGCTCCAACAAAGGTGTTAAGTGCTTTGTGGTAAAAGGAATATCAGGTTCGTTATCTTCATCCGTTTTCATAAAATCTAAAGCAGGTAATAATACCGATGGTACACCGATCGACTTCAAATAGATATGATATAATGTTGTAGACAATAATTCGCCCTGAGCCAACACTACTTTCTCTTCAATTGAAGTGAAAATATCATTTGCCAATCCGGCTAAGAAACCGAAGTGATAATCGATTACTTCATTTCCCTGCTCCTGGAATTCGGCTGCAGGCAATAACTCAACAACAAAAGTTTTATATTTTTGATATAGATTTTCGACGCACTCGCTTCCCTTCTTCTTATCTCCAGCTAAAAAATAATTTGCAATTTCTACTAAACTATTTGTAGTACCAGACACGGCTGATAAAACTACAATCTGCTCTTCATTTGGATTAATGATATCCAACAACTTCGTCATGCGCTCAGGACTACCTACAGAGGTACCCCCAAATTTTAATATTTTCATTTTAATACTGGAATATGTAATTTTCTTTATTATTGTATCGGGGCGTGAAATTAAACAAAAGCAGCTTAAAAGCAACACCCTCAACAAAATAAAATTTGGATGAGTTGAAATAAATACGTTTCAAACAAACATCATTCATTAAAATTTGTTCAACACCAGATATTAAATTTAAAAAACAGCTCAATGCAGGCAATTGACCAATCAACGCAAGCCACAATTAATCAGTGGTTAAGTGGAAATTACGATGAAAATACCAAGGCAGAAATTCAGGCCCTTGTAGATAAAGATGCAACTACCGAATTAACAGATGCATTTTACAGAAGTTTAGAATTTGGAACAGGTGGTTTACGTGGTATTATGGGTGCCGGCTCTAACCGGATTAATAAATACACCATTGGAACGGCAACACAGGGATTAGCCAATTATTTAAACAACAAATACCCTAATGAAAAAATCAAGGTGGCCATTGCACACGATAGCCGCAACAATTCCGATTATTTCGCTAAAATTACAGCTGATGTTTTCTCCGCAAACGGCATCCACGTTTATTTCTTCTCCGCATTAAGACCAACCCCTGAACTTTCTTTCGCAGTGCGCCATTTTGGTTGCAAAAGCGGCGTGATGCTTACAGCGTCACATAACCCTAAAGAATATAATGGTTATAAGGCGTATGGTGCTGATGGTGGCCAGTTTACTTCTCCTGATGATAAGTTAGTGATTGATGAAGTAAATAAGATTAAAAATATTGATGAAGTTAAATTCGACCGTGTTGAGGCCAATATCGAGTTGATTGGCGAAGAGGTTGATAAACTTTATTTAGACGGCATTACCGCACTTTCAATCTCACCAGAAGCGATTAAAAGACAACACGATTTAAAAATTGTATACTCGCCTATCCACGGGACTGGGATTACCCTGGTTCCTAAAGCCCTGGCACAATTTGGTTTTACCAATGTAACTTTAGTTGAAGAGCAAAGTACACCAGACGGAAATTTCCCAACAGTGGTATATCCTAACCCTGAGGAAAAAGATGCTTTGACTTTAGCAATGAATAAAGCAAAGGAAATTGATGCTGATTTAGTTTTGGCTACTGATCCTGATGCTGACCGTGTAGGTATTGCCGTAAAAGATAATAATGGCGAATGGGTATTGCTTAACGGAAACCAAACCGGATGTTTATTAATTAACTATCTTTTATCAGCCTGGGAAGCTAACGGAAAACTGGATGGCAATCAGTTTATTGTGAAAACCATTGTAACTTCTAATTTGATTGAAGAAATCGCTAAGAAAAAAGATGTTACTTATTACAATACCTTAACAGGGTTTAAATACATCGGTCAGTTAATGACGGAGTTAGAAGGCAAAAAATACTTTATCGGTGGTGGTGAAGAAAGTTATGGTTACCTGATCGGTGATTTGGTTCGCGATAAAGATGCTGTAGTTTCTGCAGCCTTCATTTCTGAAATGACCGCTTATTACAAAGATAAAGGTGCAAGTTTATACAATGCTTTACTGGATATGTATGTTGAGTATGGATTGTACAAAGAAGATTTAGTTTCGCTGACCAAAAAAGGTAAATCTGGTGCTGAAGAAATTAAAGCCATGATGGTTAAATTCAGGGAAAACCCTCCTGCCACATTAGGCGGTTCTAAAGTTTCGGTACTGAAAGATTACGAATTAAGTCAGGAAACAGATTTAACAACCGGAAAAGTAAGCAAACTGGATTATCCAACTTCTGATGTTTTACAGTTTATTACGGAGGATGGCAGTATTGTTTCAGCCCGTCCGAGTGGAACAGAGCCAAAAATTAAATTCTATTGCAGCGTAAATGCACCATTAGCTGATCGGAAAGATTTTGAATCGGTTAACGCGCAACTTGGCGATAAAATCAAAGCGGTGATGGCTGATTTGCAGGCTTAATTTTAACCACAGATATGAGGATTAACACAGATGAAATCATTCATCTGTGTTTTTTATTTTGTGTCATCCGATTGCTATCGGATTTATTTCAGGGTCATAATATCAGAAAAGATGCTGAAATAAATTCAGCATGACAATTGCGTTTTAATCTTAACTTTTAATCAATCAGCTGCTTTACATTTTTCTTAGAAATATAAATAATAGCCGATTGGCTTTTCTGGGCAGATAAATATCTTCCTGTTTTTTTATCATGAATGCTTCTTCCTGCAGAAACGTACAATTTTCCTGATTTATCTACATGCAAATTATTGATCTGGTTATCAAATGGGACCTGCAATATTTTTGATGTGCCATTTTTAAAAACCTCGATATCGCTTTTTAATACGTAACTCGACATCGAACTTCCAGCTATGGGTTCTAAATTCTCTTTTAGTTTAATTTTCTCTTGATTATCCAGATAAATCGTGGCGAACTCCTGAAATCTTTGTTCTGAAATACGGTATTTACTGCACCAATCCCAGGTAAATCCTTTATCTAAACTAAAAGATTGACTAAAAGTGGCCAATTGCAGGTTATCTTTAGTTCGAAAGCTGTTTGATTGCAGGGCGAAAATGGTATCCTTAAAGGATAGAAAACCATAAATGGGTTGATTGTTAACTTTTGTTTTTCGCCAGGTTTTTCCTTTATCAGTGCTTTGATAAATCTCAGTCAGTGTAGATACCATTAGCGTATCATCAATATCCCCGTAAACAGCATGGGCTTCTCTCCCACCTGCAATTTCAATCATGGTCCAGTTTGGATCATTGAATGTAGGGGTCACCTCCGGCACTTCTTTTTTGGCGCATGATGACAATACCATCATCACCGCGATAGTTTTAATTAATTTCATAGGTTTCATTTTTGTGTAAGGCAAGATAATTAAAAAAATCAATTAACTAAAAACACAGGTGAAATTAGCTACAAAGAAGTGGGAATAATAAATTTTCCGTCTCCATTTTAATTCAGTAGCAAAACAACTTGAATTTCAACATCTTTCTCTGTGTTCATCTTTAAAAATCAGCAGTTAAATTTATCTACATGTTTTTCTTTGCTGCAACCAATTTCTTTAATACTTTTGCAGCGCAATACCATGTTCAAAAAATTCTTAATATATCTTATCGTTACTTGCATCGTTTCTAATGGCGCCATGCAACTGGTTATATATTCTGGTTATAAAATGAACAAAGAATACATTACAAGTGTATTTTGTATTAACAAAGAACATCCTGAATTACATTGTGATGGACAGTGTTTCCTCGCCAAAAAATTAAAAGACCTCGAAGGTAAAAATAAACAGGCCCAGGAAAACCTGAAAAGAGTTGCAGAGGCTGAGCCCAGGTTTCAGACTTTAGCAATAAATCATCATCTTCCTTATTTCATTATTACTTCCGAAAATCTTTACATCGAAAAACCGGTTAAAGACCTTTCCATCTCTATTTTTCATCCACCGAAAACGGTTTAAGTAAATCTTTTTTTTTTGCGATCGTCACCCTGATCCGAGTTATCGGATTTATTTCAGGGTCTATCATGTATTTTCATTAAGATGCTGAACTGAATTCAGCATGACGACCCCTATTAAAATTTCTTAAATATTTTACTTATCCAATTTTCTTAAAATGAAATTATCACAATACTTTTTGGCATTATTATGCCCTGTTATCATATTATCTTCTTGTAAAAAAAGCACTGACGAAGTTACAGCAGATACTAAATCTACTTTCACTATTGAATTTGAAAACCAGGTAAACGGAAGTCCCTTAGTTTTAAATAGCACCACTTATAAAAATGCCAAAGGCGAAGATTTTAAAATCAATGTTTTTAAATACTATGTAAGTAATATTAAATTAAGCAAGGCTGACGGAACAACTTATTTAATTCCAGAGAGTTATTTCTTAATCGATGCAGCCAAGGAAGAATCGACTAACATTACCTTAAAAGATGTACCAACAGGCGATTATACCAAAATTGAATATACAATCGGTGTAGATTATGCCCGTAATTTCGCAGGTGCACAAACAGGGGCTTTAGATCCGATCAACGGCATGTTCTGGACATGGAACAGCGGTTACATATTCGTTAAACTGGAAGGAACTTCGCCGCAATCGCCGGCAACCGGAAACGCACTTACCTTCCATATTGGCGGTGTTATCGATCCAAATAATACAATCAGAACATTCGCTACCGAAATTAATGCCGCAAACCCACTTCGTGTCAGAACCGATGGGAAACCAAATATGCATTTCAAGGTAAATGCCGCTGCATTATTTACAGGTAAAACCGATGTCAGTTTTTCTGCTTTATATTTCACCATGGGTGGGACAAATTCTGTAATTGTAGCCAATAACTATGCAAATGGCTTATTTCGTTTAGATCATATCCACAACTAAATGTTAAGGAAAATAACTGTCTTCGCAATGCTTTTTTTAAGCATTGCGTTGATGTATGCCTGTAGCAAGAATGAAGAAGAAGTAACTCCGGAAGAAAAGAAAATTACCTTTTCAATTCCTGCCAACTTCCCTGCTCCGGCATATAATTTCGAAGACAATAAATTAAGCAATGCGGGTTTTGCGCTTGGTAAAAAATTATTTTACGATGCCCGATTGTCGGCTGATAAAAGTGTTTCCTGCGGAAGTTGCCATCAGCAATTTGCGGCATTTACACAACTCGACCATAAGGTAAGCCATGGTGTAAACAACTGTCAGGGAAAGCGTAATACCCCTCCGCTTTTTAACCTGGCCTGGCAAAAAGCATTCTTCTGGGATGGTGGTGTAAAAAACATCGAAACCTCACCATTAAATGCCATTACCGACGCCTGCGAAATGGGAACGGATATTGAAACCATCATTGCATTTCTGAAAAATACAGCACCATATCCTGATTTATTTAAACAGGCATTTGGTTCAACAGCAATTAATTCGCAGTTGATCTTAAAATCGATTACCCAATTTACGGCAGTATTGGTTTCGGGCAATTCGAAATACGATAAAGTAATACGTAAAGAGAATGGCACTGCTTTTACATCTGCAGAACTGGCTGGTTATAACCTGTTCAAAGAAAAATGCACCTCTTGTCATGCAGAGCCATTTTTTACCGATTTTTCTTATCGCAGTAATGGCTTGGATCTGGTAAGTACAGACGAAGGACGATCGCACATTACCGGCGTAGCTTCAGACTTTGGGAAATTCCGTGTACCTACTTTACGCAATATCGAATATACCAGTCCCTACATGCACGATGGTCGATTTTACAGCTTAGATGAGGTTTTAGAACATTACAATTCGGGGGTAAAAGCCTCAACCAATCTAGATGCGCAATTGAAAAGCGGAATTCCTTTAAACACCACAGAAAAAGAGCAGATTAAAGCCTTTTTAAAAACATTAACAGACAATGAATTTATCAAAAACACATTATACAGCGAGTCCTAAGCTATTAATTCTGGTTTTCCTCCTCATGAGCGGCCAGGTTTTCGCCTGCGACATTTGCGGCTGTTTCATGGGCATCACGCCTTATTATAATCGCAACAGTATCAGTCTTTTGTATCGCTACCGCTCCTTTAGTGGTTATGAAGGACAATCACACGCCTTATTCCCTAATGGAGGAAGTTTCTTTATTCCCGCACGAAGTCAGGATTCGCCAATAACTAATCACGCAGGTAATCCCGGTGATTATGAGCTTTACCGCTCTTTAGAAATCAGGGGAAAATATTTCATCAATAGCAAACTCGAAATCAATGCGATTTTACCTTATGTTTCTAACAGCGAGCGCTACAACGGTTATACTTCTTCTATCTCAAGCATTGGCGATATCAACCTGTATGCTGGTTATCACCTCGTTCAAAAACTTGAGGATAATTTCAAACAACAATTAATTGCCGGAGCAGGAATAAAATTACCGACAGGTAAAAATGATTTCAAAAATACAGCAGGTATCCGTTATTCCTCACTGATGCAAGCCGGAACAGGAAGTACAGACGGTTTTGTATACCTGAACTACATGGTCGGCTTGGGTAAATTTGGGGCAAGTTTAAACACCTCTTACAAGGTTAACGGAACGAATAACCGAGACGAAGGCATCGCCAACAGTACCACTAGTTTTCTGAATATTTTTTATACACAAAGAATCGGTAAAGATGTTCAGATCATGCCTTCAGCACAGTTTTTTTATGAATATTCTGGCGGAGAAAAGTACAAAGGACAAAAAACCGGAGAACATGTGATGAATAACCTGATGGGTGGTGCTGGCATAGATGTTTTTTATAAGAATGTAGCCTTAAATGCTGGCGTGCAAAAGAATATCTGGGAAGCTGAAACCGATCATCCAATGAGTGCAGGAAAGGTTTACGTTGGCCTTACTTATAATTTTTAAATCAAAGCATATGAACAGATTAAATATTGCAATGCTATGTTTGGTAACGGCTACGTTTATTTCATGCAAAACAGAACCTGATGCCAAAGCAGTTCGCCAGGAAGTGTTAAACATCCATGATAAATTAATGATTGATGGCGAAAAAGTAATCAAAAATAAAATGAAATTAGATACCCTCCTGGTGTCTGATCAGATTAAACTTTCTCCGGATTCAGCTTTACAAAAGCAAAAAATTAGCGATCTAATCACTCGGTTAAATGCTGCTGATGAAAAGATGATGGATTGGATGCATTTCTTTAAAGATGATTTTAAAGGAAAAACAGAACAAGAAGATCTGAGCTATTACAAATCTGAAATGGTGAAAATCAGGGCTGTTGAAGATAGCTATATTAAGGTTACCAGAGCATCAGATTCGTTGATCAAAATATATCAGTTAAAACAAAAATAATTACAAAGTCGGAGGTCAGGGGTCCGAAGTCAGAAGATGTGGAGTTTAGCAATTGAATTTCCAAACATCAGTCTTCCAACACCTGACCTGAGACTTAAAAACAAATTCAAAATGAAAAAATTAAATTTCGCAATAATCCTAATTGGATTGGCAACCATAACATTCCGATCAAATGCAAATCCGGTAATCGACAAGCAAAAGATCAAACTCATCGATTCGGCAAAAAAAGTATTGGTAGATCCGGTTTGCAAAATGAAGGTGAAAGCTGGTGCTCCTAAAACCGCGGTTTATAATAAAGTTACCTATACTTTTTGCTCCGAAAGCTGTAAACAAAAATTTGTAGCAGAGCCAGTGAAGTACATTAAAAAATAAGTCGGGATCCGAAAGGCCGTATTAGGAAGTTTAGGAGCATAATCCCTAAATGCCAAAACATCGGTCTTCGGACAGCAGACTCCGGACTTTTCCAAACAATTAATTTCTTAAGAAGAATACGTTGTATATTTACATTTTTAAAATAAAATCATGAATAAAATTACTGCTTACCTTGCTGGTTCCATACTGGCTGTTTCTATATTTACCGCCTGCAAACAAGAAAGAAAGCTTCCATTTTATGGCGAACGCCATGCCGAAACGGTTAGAGATGCAGCAGGCATAGAGAAAATTGATACCGTTTATCAAACTATTCCGAACTGGTCTTTTTTAAATCAGGATAGTGTAGTAACAACAAACAAAGCAACTGATGGCAAAGTTTATGTAGCCGATTTTTTCTTTACTTCATGCACCACCATCTGCCCTACCATGCACCGAAACCTGGCAACGGTTTTCAGCGAATTTAAACTCAACCCCGACGTGATGTTTGTATCACACACCATCGATTTTAAATATGACAAACCCAGTGTTTTAAAAAAATATGCACAAAAACTTGGCGTAGATGGTTCGAAATGGCTATTTCTTTATGGCAGTAAAGACAGTGTTTATACTTTAGCCGAAAAAAACTATTTAGTGGCTGTTGGTGAAGATAGCACGGCAAAAGATGGCTATATTCATCAGGGTTACCTGGTTTTAATAGATAAAGACAGGCATATCCGCGGTGCTTACGATGGTACTAAAGAAGACCAGGTAGAACAATTGAAAAAAGATATTCCGGTTTTATTAGCGGAGTATAATAAATAGAATTCTTAGCCACGGAACCATGGATTAATACGGAATTAAAATTCTATTTCTGTATTTTCAATATTTCCGTGGCAAATTAAACAAAGTTTCAATGCGCAAGTACATCATCAATACTACCATTTTGCTATCCCTGGTTGCTATTATCTTTTCCTGCCAAAATCAGGAAACCATCGATCTGCAAAATTACATGTCGAATGGAAAAGATATTTACAAAGCCAAGTGCCAGAATTGCCATGGTGAAAATGGTGAAGGATTGGGACAGCTTGCACCACCCCTAACCGATTCTGTTTTTCTCAAAGTAAATAAAACACGTTTGGCCTGTTTCATCAAAAACGGAGCGAACGAATCGCTGATTATTCATGGAAAGGAATACAAAGAAAAAATGCCTGCCTTCCCCGAACTTGCCGATATTGATGTGGCGCAGGTAATGGTTTATATCACTAATTCGTTTGGCAATAAACAGGGCTTTGTGCCTTACTCGGAGGTGTCAGAACATTTGCAGAATTGTAAATAAACAGGTGCTATAATTATTTCTATTTCAGGTATTTTTCTTCTACTGCGTACGTCACCCTGAATTCATTTCAGGGTCTTAAATATTAATACAGATACTGAAATAAATTCAGCATGACGATAACCAGAGATAAATCTTCGTGTTCTTTGTGCCTTTGTACTTAAAAAACCCCATCTTTGCGCAAAATGCAGGTTGTTCTATCGCTGTCTCGGGTAAAATCGAGAGAGAGGAAAGTCCGGGCAACACAGGGCATCCCGCTTTCTAACGGAAAGGGGTTCAGGAATGAAAACCTGAATTACGGATTAGTGCAACAGAAAATATACCGTCCCGACCTAAAGTCGGGATAAGGGTGAAAACGTGCGGTAAGAGCGCACGAGCATTACAGGCGACTGTAGTGGTTTGTAAACCCCGGGAGTTGAAAGACCAAATAGGCTAACGTACGTAGGGCTGCCCGTCCGATGTTAGTGGGTAGGTCGTTAGAGATAAACGGCAACGTTTATAGTGGATAAATGATAGAAATCTTGAGCAATCAGGAAACAGAACCCGGCTTATAGACCTGCATTTTTTTATTCATTTAATAAAATACTTTTAGTTTCGTCGAGTTTAAGTACTTCCTCTTCACCTAAAACAGGAAACTTCAGGTCGAGGCTTTTAAGTTTATCTTCAATAATTTCACTAATTGCCAGCCGTGCAAACCATTTTTTATCAGCCGGTATGATGTGCCAGGGCGATTCTGCTGTACTGGTTTCGTTAATGGCTTCCTGATAAGCATCCATATACTTTTCCCACAAGGCCCTTTCTTTAATATCGCCCGAAGAGAATTTCCAGTTTTTAGCAGGATCATCGATACGTTCTAAAAAGCGTTGTTTTTGTTCATCCTTGCTTACATTTAAAAAGAATTTTAAAATTACCGTTCCATTAGCCGTTAAATGTTCCTCAAAATTTTTAATGCTCTTATAACGCTGCTGCCAAAAGCTTTTATTGATTTTTTTCACGTCATTAAAACCCGGGATATTTTCACTTAAAATGTATTCGGGATGCACCTTGCAAACCAACACATTTTCATAATGCGAACGGTTATGAATACCTATCCTGCCGCGTTCTGGCAAAGCTTTATAATGTCGCCACAAAAAATCATGCTCATATTCTTCTGATGTAGGCACTTTAAAACTATACACCTGGCATCCTTGTGGATTCAGTCCGCTCATTACATGCTCAATGGCACTATCTTTCCCGGCAGCATCCATCGCCTGAAAAATAATCAGCAAAGAATGTTTTCCAGATGCATATAATTTCTCCTGTAAGTGGTTTAGCTCTATTTTCGAGTTCACCAGTGCATCTTTAGCTTTTTCTTTATGATAACCTCCGGTAAAATCCGTCTTGTGGTTTTTTAAAGAAAATTTCTTATCCCCTTGTACAATTAATCCTTTAAATTCGTTTTTCATAATCATGTATAGTTTTAGATAAATCGATGCATCAATAATTTAAATATAGAACTAAAAAATAAGTAAATTAAATACGTTAATTTGCATATAGAGTTTTTTATATTTAACGCCACAGCTTTTACCTAAAGATCATCTTATCCAATATGTTTAAAGAGATAAAAAACAAGTACTTACGTTATTCTACAATAGTTTTATTTTTTATAATAATTTTCTTTTCTGCCCTTCAATTAAACTTTTTGTGGCTATTTGGCTACTCACCAAGTGTTCGAGATATTATAGCACCTACCCTCCGTGTAGGTTCAGAACTTTACACTGCCGATGGAAAACTGATTGGCAGGTACTTTAAAGAAAACAGAACGCCGGTAAATTATAATGAAATTGCACCTAGCGTAGTGCAGGCTTTGGTCGCTACTGAAGATGTGCGTTTTTATAAACACTGGGGTATTGATTTGCAGGCGGTTGCCCGCGCTGTTGTGGGTTTAGGAAAAGATGGCGGAGCCAGTACCATTACCCAGCAACTGGCAAAAAACCTGTACCGTACACGTTATAATAAATCGCAGGGATTATTGATTAAAATACCTTTGGTTAGGACCTTAATTGTAAAACTAAAGGAATGGATGACTGCTGTAAAACTAGAGTCTAATTATTCTAAGAACGATATCATCACCATGTACCTCAATACCGTTTCTTTCGGTAACAACACGTACGGCATAAAAACGGCGAGCCGGATTTACTTTGATAAGGAAGCGAAAGATTTAGCGACCACAGATGCAGCTATGCTGGTGGGTATGTTAAAAGGCACAACATTATATAATCCAACCAAGAACCCGGCAAAAGCTTTAGAAAGAAGAAATGTGGTGCTTGCGCAGATGAATAAGTACAAGTACCTGAGTAAAGATAGTTTAACTGAGTTATCGAAAGAGCCGATTAAACTAAAAGAAGGTAAAATGCAGGATGGCAGCGATGGCGACTCCTATTTAAGAGCTGCTGTAGCGAAATATTTAGAGAAATGGTGTACGGATAATGGTTACGACCTTTATGAAGATGGTTTAAAAATTTATACCACGATCGATTCAAAACTTCAAAAATATGCTGAAGAAGCAGTTGCTGATCAGATGAGGATTTTGCAACGCCGGTTTTATAATGTGTGGGGCAATGAAGATCCCTGGTACGACTCGGAAAAACAAAAGGTTGATTATCCCGACAGAGCGATGAAAAACTTGCCGATTTATACAATTTTACAAAAGAAATTCCCTAATAATCCCGATTCTGTTACTGCCTATTTTAATAAAAAGAAGAGGATGCAGATCTTTACTTATAAAGGCGACCGCGATACTTTATTCTCTACTTTAGATTCGATCCGTTATTATGGAAAAATCATGAATACCGGAATGATGACCATGGAACCTGCAAGTGGTAAAATTAAAGTTTGGGTTGGTGGCATAGACCATAAGTTTTTCAAATACGATCACGTTAATCAATCTAAACGTCAGGCGGGCTCTACTTTTAAACCATTTGCTTATTTGACGGCTTTAGAACAAGGCATGAGCCCTTGTGATAAATTTACAGATAAGCCAGTTAAAATTGCTTATCAGGATAAAGGCGAAACGAAATATTGGGAGCCGAAAAATGCCGATTACAGCGTTTCTTACCGTGAAATGAGTTTAAGGTGGGCCATGGCGAAATCAGTAAATACCATTACGGCTCAGGTAACCGAAAAAGTGGGCTGGGATAATGTGGTAAAATATGCACACGAATGTGGTATCGATAGCCATTTAGAATCAGTTCCATCGGTAAGTTTAGGCTCAAACGATGTTACGGTTTACGAAATGGTAAAAGCCTATGCGACCTTTATGAATAAAGGAATTAAAACAGATCCCATTCTAGTAGAGAAAATTACCGATCAGGATAATAATCTAATTGATGAGTTTAAACCTAAAACAAAAAGGGTTTTAACAGAAGAAATTGCCTGGTTAATGACCTATATGTTCCGTGGTGGTATGGAAGAACCGGAAGGTACCTCGCAGGCATTATGGGAATGGCCAGATTTGTTTAGAAAAAACAATCAAATTGGTGGCAAAACGGGTACTTCTTCTGATTATGTAGATGCCTGGTACATGGGTTTAACCAAAGATCTGGTAACCGGCGTTTGGGTGGGTTGTGATGAAAGAACAGCGCACTTTAAAAACGGCGAACAGGGCGAAGGCTCAAGAACGGCGCTACCCATTTTCGCTAAGTTTATGGAGAAAGTATACCTCGATCCAAGTTCAGGTTATACTTATGGTCCGTTTCCAAAAGCAACGGTTGATATAACCAGAACCTACAACTGCCCTAGCCCGCGGATTATTAGAGATACCACCTCAACTGACAGTTTAGCGGTAGATTCTACAGATTTTACGGTTCCTGAAACACCAGAAACCGTAACCCCGGTAACCGTTGAACCTGAGGTTAAAAAAGAAGAAAAGAAAGCTGAACCTGTTCAAACTCCTCCGGCAGCTACAGTTCCTTTAACCAGAAAGGAAGAAAGAGAGCTGAGAAGAAAACAACGTCAGGAAGAAAAAGAAAAGAAAAAGAACGAGAATAATCAGCCTTAGTTTTTATTGTAATAATAAGCCAGATACATCACCTATCTGCGCTGGTTAGTAGAAATAACTTTAAAAAAGTGTTAAAATTTTAATACTGTTTTAAACAATTGCTATTTTTATTTTCCAAATCTCGTACCATTTCATTTTCGTAAATTATTGAACTTCATTACTAAAACCACACATATGAAAATAGGCTCTACCTTATTAAAGCGATATTCTGCTGTATTGCTGCTGCTTATTCTTTCTTTTTCTGTTAAGGCCCAATATTTCGGGCAAAACAAGGTAAGGTATAAAAAACTCGATTTTAAAGTTTTGCAAACACCCCATTTCGAGATTTACTATTACATTAAAAACGAGAAACTTTTAAAACGTTTTTCGCAAGATGCCGAAACCTGGTATAAAATGCATCAGGAAGTTTTCAGAGATACTTTTTTAAAGAAAAACCCCATTATCCTATACAATAACCATCCTGATTTCCAGCAAACAACTGCACTTAACGGAGAAATTGGAATTGGTACCGGCGGGGTTACTGAAGCGTTGAAAAACAGAGTGATAATGCCGGTTATGGAATTAAATAGCCAAACAAGACACGTTTTAGGTCACGAGCTTGTCCATGCTTTTCAATACCACCTTTTGCTCGAAAAAGATTCGATTAGTTTAGAAAATGTTGGACAAACACCACTATGGATGGTTGAAGGTATGGCTGAGTACTTATCAATCGGAAAAAAGGATGCATTTACTTCCATGTGGATGCGTGACGCAATGTTAAACCGTGATATCCCTTCTTTAAAAGATTTAACCAACTCCAACAAATATTTTCCTTACCGCTATGGCCAGGCATTCTGGACTTACATAGGTTCGCAATACGGCGATACCACTATTGTTCCATTATTTAAGAATACCGCAAAGTATGGCTATGAAAATGCCATTAGGTATACTTTCGGGTATGATGATAAAACCTTATCCGGCTTATGGAAAAATTCTATCGATGCGCATTATAAACCCATGTTAAAAGCAGATAGTTCGCAGATCAAAATTACGGGTACAAAAATCATCGACAATAAAAATGCAGGTAATATGAACGTTGCCCCTGCCCTTAGTCCGGATGGAAAATACTTAGCCTTTATGTCTGAAAAAGACCTTTTTGGGATTGATTTATTTCTCGCAGATGCCAAAACCGGAAGAATTATCAGAAAACTAAGCAGTCAGATTTCCAATGGCCATATCGATGATTTCAACTTTATAGAGTCGGCCGGAGCATGGTCGCCAGATAGTAAACAATTTGCCTTTAGTATCTTCAGTCAGGGCAAAAACCAGATGATGATTATCAATGTCTCAAACGGTACTACAGTTTCTCAAACGGCCATGGATCAGGTGCAGCAGTTCGGTAATTTAACCTGGTCGCCAAACGGAAAAGATGTAGCTTTTTCGGGTATGGTTGAAGGGCAGAGCGACATCTTCTCATACAATCTAGATACCAAAACAGTTACGCAGATTACCAATGATGTATATTCTGATTATGCTCCTAGTTATTCACCTGATGGCAAAAAACTAGTATTTTCATCAGATAGAGCAGCAATTCAGGCCAATGTAATTAACGCTGTATTACCTATAAATCTTGCTGTTTACGATATCGCTTCTAAAACGGTGAGCAATTTAGATGTTTTTCCAGGGGCGAATAACCTAAATGCGCAGTTTTCTTCAAACAGCCAGAATATCTATTTCCTCTCGAACAGAGATGGATTTAGAAATTTATACAAATACAATTTCGCCGATAATACCGTTGATCAGTTAACCGATTATTTTACAGGAATTAGTGGGATTACCGAATTTTCGCCTGCAATTTCAGTCTCTACTACTGATGATATTGTATACAGCTATTATCGCTACCAGCGTTACACTTTGTATAATGCAAAGTTGAGCAGCTTTAAAGCAAAACGAATTGGTAATCAGGAAGAAAATTTTGATGCTGCGATCCTTCCTCCAATGGAAAACATCGGTGTAAACATCATCAATTCCAATTTAAATAATTTTGACCGTTTCGAAAAAACCATCGCCGATTCGATGCGAACGGTACCTTACAAACCAAAATTCAGGTTAGATTATTTAGCCAATAGCGGTGTTGGTGTTTCTACCAGCCGTTTCGGAACTGGTGTTTCAGGCGGTATTGTGGGGATGTTCAGCGATATTTTAGGCACCAACCAGATTATAGCGAATCTATCGGTAAACGGAGAAATTTATGATTTTGGTGGTTTAGTAGGCTACATCAATCAAAAAAGCAGAATTAACTGGGGTGCTGCCATTTCGCATATCCCCTATGTATCAGGATTTAGGTCTTACGGCTACGAGAATATCCCTATAGGTAAAAATCAGGCCGGGGTTGAACAAACCATTAATGCCTTTGCAGACAGGACAGATATTATTAGGACATTCGAAGATCAGCTTCAGGTGTTTGGTGCCTATCCTTTTAGCAAAATACACCGGTTTGAACTCGGAGGAGCATTTTCGCATTATAGCTATCGGATTGACCGGTACAGTAATTATTATGATGCGAACGGATATTACATCCGATCTGATAAAAACAGAATTTCTAATGACGAGGCATCAAAAACGTATGAGGTTCCTTTTAATGCCTTTACCCTGTATCAATTAAATGCGGGTTTTATTGGTGATAATTCTATTTTCGGTCTAACAGGACCACTTGATGGCTATAGGTATCGGGTAAGTGGAGAAAAATATTTTGGCACCTATAATTTCGCTGGCGTAACGGCCGATCTTCGTAAATACTGGAGAGCCAAACCAGTAACCTTTGCCGTAAGAAGTTATAATACTTTAAGAATCGGCAAAGATGCAGATAGGCTTTACCCGATGTATCTGGGTTATCCTTATTTGATTAGAGGTTATGAATCAAACTCCATTTACAAAAGTACTTCAGCCCAATCGTCAGAATCTTTTGATATTAACCAGTTAACAGGAAGTAAAATAGCTGTTTTTAACTTCGAAGTCCGTCTACCTTTTACCGGACCTAAAAAACTAGCGGCTATACCTTCTAAGTTTTTATTTTCTGATTTAAACTTATTCTTTGATGCAGGTTTGGCCTGGACAAATGATACCAGGGTTAAATTTAAAAGTGAACCAACGTATACATCAGAACCGTTATTGGATGATAATGGTGTACCGGTTAAAGATGATAAAGGAAATCCGGTTACATATCAAGCCACTACAGAACGTGTACCAGCCATGAGTGTTGGTATATCGTTACGGGTAAACGTTTTTGGTTATTTTGTATTAGAACCTTACTACGCAATTCCTTTCCAAAGGAAGGATGTTAAAACCGGCGTATTCGGTTTAACGTTTGCACCAGGATGGTAAAAAGGAAATTAATTTAATGGCGAAATTGCACATGAAAAAAATATGTTTAATGGTTTTATTGTCTTGCAGCTTGTTTGGTTTTGCCCAAACAGTAACAGAGCCAGCGAATAATCCAAAAGAGTGGTCTCAGGCTTCAGCGCCATTTAGAATTGCAGGCAATCTATATTATGTTGGCACTTATGATTTAGCTTCCTATTTAATTGTAACAGAAAAAGGAAATATATTAATAAATACAGGTTTAGCTAATTCGCTTTCAATAATAAAAGAAAATATAAAAACTTTGGGATTTGATTATAAATCAATCAAAATTTTGCTTTTAACCCAGGCCCATTTTGATCATTTAGGCGCAATGGCTGAGATTAAAAAAGAAACCGGTGCAAAACTATATGTAGATGAGAAAGATGCGGAAGCGCTTGAAACCGGTGGAAAATCAGATTATGAGCTTGGGAAATATGGCATAAGTTTCAAACCCGTAAAACCTGATTTCCTATTGAAGAATAACGATAAAATTAAATTAGGCAGCACTACTTTAACAATGCTTCATCATCCTGGGCATACTAAAGGATCGTGTAGTTTTATATTTAATACGAAAGATCAAAATTCCAGCTACAAAATTTTGATCGCCAATATGCCGTCCATAATTGTTGATAGAAAATTCTCAGAAATAGCTTCGTATAAAGATATCCAAAAAGATTATACTGAAACTTTTAAAGCAATGAAAAAGCTCGACTTTGATCTTTGGGTTGCATCTCACGCAAATCAATTTAATCTCCATGATAAACATAAATCGGGAGACCCTTATAATCCAAAAGTTTTTATGGATAAAAGTAATTTTTTCAAAAATCTTCAGGATCTGGAAAATTTTTTCCTCGAAAAAATAAAAAACTAGCCCTTTACTAACTTGTTTAAAGCGATTAATATAAATTATCGCTTTTTTTTATGGAGATAGTTTAATTTCTTTGGCCTAATAAACCTAGCGATTAAGACAAACTTGTAAATGATAGTTTTACCTGGTTACTGATATTCCGATGTAAAAGAATATTTTCGAAATCGAGGCCAATAGTTAAATCAATCCAATCCGGATTACAAGATCTTACCAAACGCTCTTTTTGCATACGTGTAAACCGGCTAATGGATTTAAAACGTACCAAAGCCTGTGCTTCTGTTTTAAACTCTTCAAAATAAACCAGGCGGGTTAATTGTTGCCCATTATCAAAAAACAAGTTTGGCATCTGTTTGTAGAAATCCAGTGTCTTCATTAAATCTGAGCTCATGCCCACGTGCATACTTGTACGATTTCTGTCGGTAACGATATAAACAAACTTTTTCATGATCTTATGTTTAAAACTTAAAACTAAACTATTTAGTATACGCTCTTGCAATTCAAAATAATATTACTAACTTTATGAGCATAAAATTACTAACTATTTTAGTAATTCCAAATTTATTTTAAAATTTATTTTTATGTCAAATATTTCAAATAATTTAAAGTACCTCAGGAAGAAAAAAGGCCATACACAGCAAAATTTCGCTGATATTATGGAAATCAAGAGATCGCTCATTGGGGCTTACGAGGAAGACCGGGCGGAACCTAAATACGATTTACTAAAAAAAATAGCCGAATACTTTGATCTGACCATCGATGAATTCATCAATGAGAAAATATCTGACAGCTGGAAACCGAAGCCAAAAAGCCAGGGATCTAACTTAAGGGTACTCAGTATTTCTGTTGATCAGAACGACCGCGAAAACATCGAACTGGTTCCGGTTAAAGCGAGTGCTGGTTATTTGAATGGTTTTTCAGACCCTCAATATATTAGCGACCTGCCAAAATTCCAGCTTCCTTTAGCTGCATTAAGACAAGGTACCTTCAGGGCTTTTGAAATTATGGGCGATAGCATGTTACCCGTTCAGCCAGGCAGTGTGATTATTGGCGAATACCTGGATAACTGGAATGAAGTAAAAACCGGCGAAACCTACATCGTGATTAGTAAAAATGAAGGCGTAGTATATAAAAGAGCTGGTAACCGTTTCAGAGAAAATAAAGATTTGAAGCTGATATCAGATAATAAAGTATACGATGCCTATACCATTGCTGCTGATGACATCCTGGAAATCTGGAAGGCCAAAGCCTATATATCTACTTCATTACCTGAACCTGCACCAGACCCAACAATGGAAACCTTGACACAAATGATGGCTCAAATGCAAAAATCAATTTCTCAACTAAATAAAAATTAACACTTTTTAACAAAGGCCGATTAAACTGTTTGCGTTTTTATGTATCTATTGATTTAACAAACACATAAAAAAACATAACATGAAAAAGGCAATTTTAACAATAGCAATTGCAGTAATGGGATTAACCGCTGCATTTGCTCAAGACACTACAAAAAGAGTAAGACGGGCAATGCCTAAAATGACTGCCGAACAAAGAGCAGAAAGGGCAACGTCAAGGTTGGAAAAAGAATTGAGCTTAACCGCTGATCAGAAAACTAAAATCTATGCGATTCAATTAGAGAATGCGAAAAAAATGGATACCTGGAAATCTGCCGATCAGGGCGATATGAAGAGCAAGATGAAAGAGCGCAAAGCGGCTATGGATGAGCAAAAAACTAAAATTGATGCTGTTTTAACCGCAGATCAAAAAACAAAATTGGATGCTTTCCGTGCCGAAGCCAAAGAAAAAGGTGAGAAAATGAGAAAAGGATTGGGTGGCAGAGGCAAAAAAGATAAAGCACCAGTGGTTTCTAATCCGCCTGCACAAGGATAAGTAGTAAAATTAATTCATTATATTTTTGAAAGCGTTCCGATTATTCGAAACGCTTTTTTTTATCATATCATTTTTTAACCGCAGAGATAATTAAAAACATTGGCCTGCGCATTTCATCTTTCATTTCAGGGATTTCCGATAGGCTCAGCTCACTTGGCATGGGTTCTACCAATGCGTTAAGCTCAAAACCATTTTTAATTAAGCTACTGATGTAAGAAGTTAAAGTTCTGTGGTATTTTACTACATCAGTACCCAAAAAATTAGCTTCGCGCTTACCTTCGGAAAAATAATGATCCAATGGCCAATGCAAAACATTTCCACTTTCATCATAAGTCCAGTCTTGCCTGCCCTGCGCCGTAAATATGGGGTGCTCAATAGAGAAAACAAAACGACCACCTTGTACAAGGCTTTTATTGATTTGAAAACAGATTTCATCAAAAGAAGCCAAATAATGAAACGATAATGAGCTGATTACAACATCGTAGCGATTTGGTTTAAAATCAAAATCTTCAATGGCGCATAAATGGTAATCGATTTTAGGAGAGGAATTGATTTCACGCGCCTTTTTTAGCATATTTTCGGATAAATCGACGGCTACGACAGATTTCGCTCCTTGATTAACCGCATATTTGGCGTGCCAGCCAAAACCACAGCCCAAATCGAGCACTTTTTTATTATCGAAATCTGGAAAAAGGCTTTGAAGAACATGCCACTCTCCTGCACCGTCCAATCCCTTAACCGAACGGCTCATTAAACTGTATTGTTTAAAAAATTCGCTATTGTCGTATTTATTCTCCTGCATAAAACTGTTATGAGGAAACAAATTTAGAAATATTAAATGACTGGAAAAGTTAAGGTATATCCTTAAGGCAAACATTTTTTCGGAAAGATTTACATTTATGCTTCCTCTTTATTTACTTTTGACCGATGAGCAAAATTGATCAGTTTCTTAGCGGCAAACTTCAGGAACGAAAAGATAACCTTTCGATCAGGAATTTATCGACAAACATCCCTCCTTTTGATTTTTGTTCTAATGATTATTTAGGTTTTGCCAGATCGGGTGAATTAAAAAATTTGATTGATAGTACCCTGGCAAAACTACCCAATTACCTGAATGGTGCAGGCGGTTCGCGCTTGTTAAGTGGAAATACCAAATTTACTGAAGAAACCGAACAGTTTATTGCTGATTTTCACCTGGCTGAAAGCGGATTAATCTTTAATTCTGGTTATGATGCCAATGTGGGATTATTATCAAGCATTCCACAGCGTGGCGATACGATAATCACTGATGAGTTGATTCATGCGAGCATTATAGATGGCTGTAGATTAAGCCATGCTACACGTTATAAATTCCTCCACAACGATATAAACGACCTTGAAACCAAATTAAAACTGGCAAAAGGAAACATATTTGTAGTGGTAGAGAGTGTTTATTCGATGGACGGAGATATTGCCCCATTAATTGCGATATCGAATCTTTGCGAACGCTACCAGGCCAACCTGATTGTAGATGAAGCGCATGCTACAGGCGTTTTTGGCGCAAGCGGCCGCGGATTAATCAATCAGCTTGACCTAAACAGCAAGGTATTTGCACGTATTGTGACCTTTGGAAAAGCCTTAGGTGTACACGGTGCCATTATTTTAGGAAGTAAAAACTTGCGCCATTACCTGATTAATTTTGCAAGATCGTTCATTTACACTACAGCGGCTCCCATTCATAATATCGTTGCAGTTAGCTCAGCCTATAAATACTTAAATGAAATTGATCATGAGCTGATCCACCAAAAAATTGCGTTGTTTAGAAAAACATTAAAAGAGCAGCAGATCAGTGCACTTGATAGCGAAAGTACTATTCAGGGCATTTTATTTTCATCCAATGAGGCAACCAAATTGGCTGCTACAACACTACAAAGCAAAGGTTTCGATGTACGGGCAATATTAAGCCCAACGGTAGCTTTAGGCAAAGAAAGGCTTAGAATCTGCTTGCATACCTTTAACACCGATGAGGAAATTATTTCCCTGGTTAATCATCTTAAAGAATTGAATTAAATGGCTAAATATTTTATCACAGGCATTGGAACGGGTATCGGAAAGACATTGATCAGTGCCATTTTAACAGAAAAACTAAAGGCCGATTATTGGAAACCCATCCAATCGGGCGATTTAGAAACCAGCGATAGCATAACAATAGATCGTTTAATCAGCAATACAAAAACGGTTATCCACCCGGAAAGCTACCGATTAACACAACCCTTATCACCGCATTTATCGGCAAAATTAGATGGCATTGAGATCGACATTAACGAAATCAACCTTCCGCTAACGGATAACCACTTAATTATTGAAGGTGCTGGCGGTTTAATGGTACCCTTAAACGAAAAAGAACTAATTATCGACCTGATTAAAAAACTGGATGTCGAAGTGATACTGGTTTCACAAAATTATTTAGGCAGTATTAACCACACCCTTTTATCAATCAACCTGCTTAAACAGTACGAAATCCCGATTAAAGGCATCATTTTTAATGGCGATGAGAATGTAGAAACCGAAAGATATATCCTTCAATATACTAAAATAAAAAAGCTAGGCAGTATACCTGGCTTAAAAAATATCGATAAAGAAAAAGTGGAGGCAGCTGGCCAAAACCTTTTTATTTAACAAAGTCTAAAAGCTAGACACAGCCTGTTTTTATTTTATAGTTCTCCCAAGAAGTCAAGTTTCAAAAAACTTGACTTCTTTCTAATCATATTATTTCTCAGTTAAGTAACCAGACTGCTTAAGAAAGTCAGCCCAAACCTGATACCCGGCAGGGATAAGGTGTAAACCATCTTTGGTAAGCTCAGCCCTTAAATGTTTATCCTGGTCAGTAAAATTAGGATACAGGTCGATTACCGTTACATTTTTAGCAGTAAACTTTCTGATTTCATCATTTAACCAAAGAATGTGTTCGTCTTTACCATAATGGTTTTTAAATTTTTCGAAAGCAGCATTCACAGGCAAAAGTGTATTGAAATAAATCTTTGTTTTCTTCGATCCCTTTCTGATCCGGGCAATCATTTTTTTATAATTGCCTAAAATCACACTATCCGGAATATTCCTGGAGATATCATTTATTCCAATCAGGATAAAAATCTTTGCTGGTTTACCCTCAATTACATCTTGCAAACGTTCTAAAACGCCAAAAGTAATATCACCAGAAATCCCCCTGTTTTTTGCCTGCGGAAGATCTAAAAGTTTAGCCCAGTCGGTTCCGGCAGTAATGCTGTTGCCTAAAAAAACGAAATCATTTTTTGACTTCGGATCGGCTTTAAACTTAGCCACGAGCTCAACATATTTCCCCGGACGATAGGTGCTATCCCATTTTACCGTCTGAGCCATCGCCGTTGTTAACCCCAGGGTAAATACAACAGCGGTTATTAATAGCTTATTTAAAAGTGCTTTCATTTTGTATTTTTATAAAGCCGAAAATACTATTTTGACTGAACTAAAATATCCGGGTAATCAGAAATAATACCATCAACATTTAACGCTTTTAGTTTCTGAATATCGGCTAAAGTATTGGCTGTCCATGGAATGATTTTTACGCCATCTGCATGTGCTTTTTTAATCAGATCTTCATTTACCATTTGCCAAACCGGACTTAAAATAAATGGTTTAAAACCCAAATCGGCCATATTCTCCTCATATGTTTTTTTATTGGCCACCAAAAAGGAAGTTTTCATTTTTGGGTACTTTTCATGGATAATCTGAATTGTCCTTTTATCAAAAGATTGAATCACCACAAAATCAGCAATCTTTTTCTTCAAAATCACATCCATTAAAAGTTTAACAAATTCTTCAGGTTTAGGGTTGGTGATCCCATCTCCACTCACACTACATTTAGTTTCAATGTTATAGAAAAACTGCTGACGTTTATGAGCTTTAATATCATGCTGAACAGCATCAATCAGGTCAGCAAGTAAAGGAAGGTGTGTTTTTTCTTTTTTCTGCTGAGGAAATAAATCATAATATTTAGTACCGAGATCGAATTGTTTAATTTCGGCATAGTTCATACCAAAAACCGGATATTTTTTAGCATCTGTTACAGGGATATCCTTCCCATCTGGTGTAAGCATAAATGCCGGACTCAGGTAATCGTCATGTGTTACAACGACCTTACCATCTTTAGAGATATGGGTATCCATTTCCAAAGTGGTAATTCCTTCTATTTTCATGGCGTTTAACATTGCCAAAATGGTGTTTTCGGGCATCAGTCCTCTCCCGCCACGATGTGCTTCTGCACTAAATGCCGGAAATTTAACTTCCTGACTAAATGATGGAGCTGCACATGCAACGCATAAGGTAAATAAAATTGCCGATGGATTAAGTTTCATATGATTGGATGGATTAAGCATTAATTTCTGCCTCAAATTTTTCACCGAAGCGGTCGGTGGCAACAACTTTCACTTTTTTAACCGATGGCTCGAAATGCGCCAGAAACAAATGGTCTGTTGATCTTGGCTCTACGAATGGTCTCGGATTTGGCAACTTATCGCCTTTATAGAGCTTAACTGCCAGTGGATCATAACCATCTTGTTGTGCCAATGCGCCCATTGCTTTGCCATCAAGGAAATATTCAACCTTCCATTCAGGATCATAGTTCCAAACATTGGCAATTAATCTTTTCTGATTGGTTAAAGTATCTACATAAATATCAAGCTGCGCTTTGCGGTCTCTCCCGGTCGATTTATAATACCATTTTAAATCCGTTCCATCTACTTCATAAACGCCATAACCACGCGGTGTACCATCTTCACAAATCGGACCGGTCCACCAGCCACCACAAACGGTACCGTGATTATGTTCGTAAATGCCGTTCCTGATTACATTTTTATTAAAATGCGTATGTCCCGACATGATATGAACGTTTTTGAAATCTTTTAGTACAGCATAAAAATCATCGTTATTTTTAACGGAATTGTGTACCGGAATATGCAGACAGATAATCAATAGTGCATCTTTAGGCACCAGCTGCAGATTTTTAGCCAACCATGCTAATTGTGTTGGGCTAATGTAACCATCGTAAGTTCTTTCTACACCCAAATAACGTACATCATCTAAAACCACATAATGAGCCTTGCCTCGGTTAAAAGAGTAGTAAGTCGGTCCGTAATGTGCCTGAAAGGTACGATCGGAAGTATCATCACCGCCTTGTCTGTAATCCTGGTCGTGATTGCCTAGCGCCTGGAAAAATGGAATTCCGATTTTAGCAATTGCTTCATCGTATGCAGGAAAAAGATCAAAATTATCCCAAACCAGATCCCCTACACCGATTCCATGAACAGGAGTTTTTCCCATCCCTTTAACCACTTCTCTTGTATCAGGAACAGACGTTTCCATCATCTGCTGAACATCTTTTTTGTTCTTTACCTGAGGATCGGCCCAAATGATAAAATTATGTTTGTTATCGTTTTGTTTTAGCGGTTTAAGATCGAAGTTTAATTTACCAGCAGTGTCTGGCTTATAATAATGGCGTGCAATGCTGCTTTCGGTTTTAAATTCGTAACCAGATGGTGTGCTGATCCAAACAAAACGGGCCATTTCGTGAAGTTTAATTTCATAATTACCGCTTTTATCGGTTTGCACCACGCTGTATCCATCAGAAATAACCACACCGGCAACAGCTTTACCTTTGCTGGTGACTGTTCCGCTCACTAAACCATCAACCGAGAATAATGATGATGGAAACGATTTTAAACTAACAAATAAGGTTGTCGTTAATAAGGTTGATTTTTGTATAAAGGATCTTCTGTTCATTGATATTAAAGATGTGGATTCAAAATCAATGGTTCTCATCCGCAGTAATGGATGAGAACCATTAGATTAATTGGTTACTTGAGTAACATCAGCTCCTGATTCAATTTCACTTACCGGAGTGGTTAACGACATTTGATAATACACTGCTCCTCTTGCAGTAGTCCAGGTTTTTGTTGTCGCATTATACGATCCGCCTAATTTCAAAAAC
Organism: Sphingobacteriaceae bacterium GW460-11-11-14-LB5; assembly: GCA_002151545.1. NCBI lineage: Bacteria > Pseudomonadati > Bacteroidota > Sphingobacteriia > Sphingobacteriales > Sphingobacteriaceae > Sphingobacteriaceae bacterium GW460-11-11-14-LB5. The sequence goes on from CP021237.1 coordinate 2,409,896, forward strand.
AAGCCTAAATCTGCTACTGCAGCATGAGGAATAATATATTGATTGGTGCCCTGGAAAAAGAAAGGCTGAGCGGTAGAGGTTGCCGGATCAACTGGATTGTAATGATCATTTTTAACGATACGGTAACCATAATTATCTACACTATTGAAAAGCGTTGTTTTACTTGTACCACCAAAAAAGACTACATCCAGAGGAACAGATTCTTCATTTATGATCGTTCCTTCAAAAACCGCTACCCCACCAGCATTACCGCTATTAGGGAATATACCGCCATTCTTAGAACCGAATCCATCACCATCATTGGTCACATAAGCAATAGATCTGATCCATTTTGAAGTACTCAATGACGTAGAGTTGGCCCCGTTAATACGTTGATTGCTACCTCCAACATAGAAAAACTCTCCTTTTGCTACGGTGCCGCTGGTTAAATTAAACTTATAAGTTCTTCCACCCCCGGTTGCCCAACCTCCGGCTGGTGCAGTGCCTACATAGGGAGCAGCAGTACCTGCGTTCGTACAGGTAATAACTGAAAGTGAATTCTTGGTAAAATCTATATCTCTTGTTGCTCTGAATTGAATATATTCATAGTTCCCATCACCACCTTTGGCATCAGCTACAATACCGGTTATCACCACTGGGAAAACGCCTAAACCTGGGCCATTTGGATTTGGTGGGGCTACACGCTCGGTAATATCTGTTGATACCCTGGGCCAAAGCTGAATTGGTGTTCTGTTTGAAATTTCATTATTAATGAACACAATCCCTGTAAATGTAGCACCGGCAGGAAGCTCGGTATTTGCATAATTAGCCGTTGCTTCAGTATGCAAGATTATACTATCTGCGCCATTTACAATGCTCTTGTCTCCAATAAAGTTATCTCCAAAAGTTGGCAAAGGGTTAACTAAGCCAGATTTTATTTGCACTAATGTACTTTCATATTCATCTGGCTTAAGCACAATGTTATAACTGGATGCAGTTTGTATATTGATTCTGTTGTTAGAAGAAATCTTCGCAATTGATGCATCTGTAAGTCCGCTAATTTGTAATGATCCTTTCACACGCTTAAGAGAACTTCCTTCAACTTTTATAAGCAGAGAATCGCCCGGCTTATAACTTGAAGGATTTTCAAGATTTAATACCAAACCTCGTATCCTGCCTTTTCTTGTACTCTGGATCACTACCGTTTTCTGTGGAACATTTCCTGAATCGATGTTAGAAATTACTACCCCGGTAATTGAACCAGCTCCGGTAAGTGATTCTTTATCAATAATCAGATCTGTGCCTTTATACAGGCTTCTTATGTCTTCGATATAGGTAATTGTACTCACTGTTCCTGCAGCAAAATCATGCTTTTTACATCCAGCGAAAGCTAAAATGGCAGCGGTTATGTAAATGTATAAATATCTATTTTTCATAAACTTATCTCTTTATAAAATGCAATTTTTATGGCCTTTGCCACCAAACTAAAGTATTAATGTTATCTGCTCCCTGAACAGCTACGGCTGCTTTATAATTCTCTCCGTTGGCAGATTGCACATATACAGGATAGTTCAGCCTTGCTGGCATAACACCTCCATTGTTTAAACCAGCGCCTTTTGGCAGTACCGGATGACCAGTTCTTCTAAATTCGAACCATTGCTGAAGGTCCGTAAAAAACAGAGCATAATATTTTTGAATGTGGATTAACTCCATCTTTTGGTCTAAAGTATAGTTGTTATCCCACTTTACTTTGTCGAAGGTTAAATAGTTGGCGGGCAAGGTATAACCCCAAAAAGTGATTCCACTAGTTGCACCGGCTTCGTAATAAACCTGAGGAGTTTTGGCTGTGATCCATCCTTTAACTGCTGCTTCTGCTAAAATGAACTGCAATTCAGAATAATTCATAATATTCCCCAACAGTGGTTCGGCTTTTAATGAAACCGGAAAGGCAGACTTACCTTCTGGTGCCTGTCCTGAGGGATAACCACTTGGTATACCTTGATAATCACCCTGGTATAGAGAAGCCCATTTCTGAATTCTCGGGTCACTTCTTTCATTTAAGTTATCAACAAAAAAGCTGGCTAATTTTGGGCCATACCAATCTCCATCTCTCCATGGAACAAATGGCGATACATAAGCTCCTGTTCCACTCCATCTTAAAACCGCAGAATCATCGTTGCTGGCCATAATTGGATACGTTGATGCTTTGGTATCTACAATTTCTTTGATTTTAGCTATTGCATTTGTTTCGGCCTTTCCCGAAACCCTCAACAATAACCTTAAGTAAAGGCTATTTCCAAATCTTCTCCATTTATCTCTGTTTCCAGCGTAAATAGGATCGCTTGCCGATGTAATGGCATTACCGGTAGCATTTCCAACTTTTAAAAACTCATTTGCCTGTTCAAGCATTAAAAATAAAGCCGGATAAATATCTTTCTGTTGATCGAAATTGGGGGTATAAATCCCTTCCTTAGCTTTATTAGAATTTAAAAATGGTATATCACCGTAAGTATCGGTCAATAAGGAGTAAGTGTAGGCTTGCCAAATTAGAGATAAGGCCTGATAAGAAGTATTTAAATTATCTTCTCCACCTTTATAGATGTCTTTAAAATTCGTCAATTCGGTATACCACGAGTTCCATAGATAATCGGCTTCCGCTGTTCTAACTTCGTACCTGAATATCTTTCCTTCGGTATCGCCCATATTTACAGTAACCTGCATCAGTTCGTTGGTGATTCTTTGGCTTCTGCTCATGTTGGCAACTACAACATCGGTAATAGCCGGTGCCAATAGAGCTTGCGGTAATGCGAAAGCACTCGTATTTGGATTCGTATTAATTTCACTAAAGTCCTTTTTGCACGAAGGCATCATTATTGATACAGTTGTAGCGAACAAAAGTATTAGATATATGTATTTTCTATTTTTCATTGTTTTAAATTTAAATGCCAATTACTAAATTGAACCCGAAAGATCTGGTTGATGGAAATTGGCCATATTCAAAGCCTTTATTGATATCTCCGTTTCCTAATGTTCCAAATTCAGGATCAAACAATGGCCACTTGGTTAACACCCATAAATCACGGCCATAAACGCCTACTGCTGCTCTTGTTAATCCAATTCTACTTAAAAACTTAGGTTTAAAAGTATAATCTAAACGTGCTTCTCTCAGTTTTAAGTAATCAGTAGAATAAGTAGTTCCTTCTACGTTATCGCGTCCATAATGAGCTGTATAATAAGTGGTTGCATCCTTACTGATCACATCATTAGGACGGAAAGAACCATCAGGATTGCGCTGAACGCCATTCCCTATAATACCATTATAACGACCTGGCAAGGTGTTTACCGTTTTACCTTGTTCTGCTAATGCAGCTGCAGATAAAGAGTAGCCCACTGCACCATATTGCGAATCGAACATAAAATTCAATGAGAATTGTTTGTATTTAAATGTATTGGCAATACTGGCCTTCCATCTTGGATTGGTATTACCAATATATTGCATATCAGTAGTAATAATCGGGTTGCCATTAGCATCATAAACAATTTGCCCATCAGGAGATTTCTCATAACCCCTGCCATATAAATCGCCCATGCTTCCCCCTGGAAGTGCAATAATAGCACCCCTGCTGCCAGGTCCATTTTGGAGGATGTATTGGTCTAAACCAGGTGTTAATTCAACAACAGTATTTTTATTTGCTGCAAATGTTCCGGTAATGTTCCAGCTAAAGCCACCACGGGTTTTTATTGGTGTTCCGTCTAATGCAATCTCAATACCGCTGTTTGTAACCAAACCTGCGTTTACAATTACACTTCTTACACCAGAGGAGGCATCTACAGTTGAAGACAGAATCTGGTTCTTGGTATTTCCTTTATATGCAGCGATATCGATACCTAATCTATTGTTGAACATTTTAATTTCCAATCCCCCTTCGTAACTGGTGGTAAATAATGATTTTAAATCGGTATTGGGCAATGTTGTTGGATTAGCCAGACCACCGGAGTAATTTGGTACCGGGTTATAAGTGTAAGATGTTTTATATGGTGTGGTTTCTCCACTACCCACCCCAGCTAGCGACCCTCTTATTTTCACATATGAAAATGCTTTTGGAAGTTTTAATACTTCTGATGCTATAAAACTTAAATTAACCGATGGATAAAAGAAAGACACATTATTTGTCGCTGTTGGTGTGGCTAAAACACTGTTCCAATCGTTACGGCCAGTAACATCTAAATACAAGAAGTTCTTGTAGCTTGCCGTCAGTAATCCGTAAAAACTGTTAATATTGTATTGACTTCTAAATGGAAATGGTACAATTACACCTGCTGCATTTGCCAGCGAATAAACACCTGGATAGAGCAAAGAGTCGGCTCTGTTTTCATCTTTATTGTAATTGTTTTTTAGCATGCTTCCGCCTACTGAAGCAGAAATATCAAAATCTTTCCCTAACTTTTTCTGGTATCTTAACAAGAAATCACTATTTATTTCTTGAGAAATGATGCTCTGGGTTCGGTACATTCCTTTTTTGTACTTCTCGGTATCGAAAGGTCTTTGTTGCGTCCGTTGTTCCTGAGATAAATCTAAAGATGTTCTTACGGTTAAGCTTAAATTTTTTGTGAAGTTATATGTAGCCGAAATATTTCCGGTTAAACCATTTCTTCTCGAGCCGTTTAACATCTCATTTGCAATCAAATATGGATTATCAGGAAAACTGCTAAAGGGATAACTTTGTGAAATATTTTCCTTGCCGGGTAGCCAATAATCTTTTAACCAATCAATCGTTGCATTCGGCTCCCAGAATAAATACCAATACATAATAGACTGGTTATTGTATCCGGTAGACGGTAGGTTATCGCTCGTTTTATTATTGTAATTAACTTTAGCTGCAATTTGAAGCTTATCTGTTACTTTCTGATTAACAGATAGAGCAATCGAAGTCCTTTCGTAACCCGTATTAGGAATAATCCAGCTGTTGTTCACATTAGTTGCAGAAAACCGCGCAGTGGTTTTATCATTACCTCCAGAAAGCGTAACACTATTGGTGTAAGTCCTTCCAGTTTCGAAAAAGTTCCTCGAGTCGTTTACATAAGGTACCCATGGCGTTCTTGTAGTTGCCTGCGTGTGGGTTATTGGGTCATATTGAAAATAAGACTGACCATTGAATTTTGGCCCCCAGGCAGAACTTGTACTTCGTGTACTCGCACCATCTGCAGATGCGTTGTAAGAATAATAGTTGTCACCATCAACTCCCTGTCCGTATTCGTACTGCAAATCAGGCCACCTGTTAATGGTCTCCATCACTGTGTTAGAGTTAATGGTTATACCAATTCCTTTCTGTGTATTCTTCCCAGACTTAGTGGTAATTACAATGGCGCCATTTGCACCTCTCTGTCCATACAAAGCCGCTGCACCAGGGCCTTGCAGTACCGTCACATCTTCTATATCTTCCGGATTAATATCTCCTAAACCACTTCCATAATCTACTGGTGTTTCATCAGCAAGATAACCAGAGCCACCATAACCAGTTGTTCTGCCACTTCCCTGATTGATTACAACACCGTCTACTACAATCAAAGCGTCGTTTCCGCCACCAAGATTATTTTCACCACGTAAAATTATTTTGTTAGAGCCTCCAGGTCCACCATTAGATCTTACTAAATTTAAGCCTGGAACCTTACCAGATAAAGCATCGGTCCAGTTATTGGATAGTGCGCTGGTTAAAGCCTCTCCTTTTACGGTGGTAGTAGAATAACCTAATGCCCGCTCTTCACGTTTTATCCCAAGGGCCGTAACGATCACTTCGTTTAATTGACTGGTAGAAGAACTAAGCCTAATGATCACATTGTTCTCGTTATTATTAAATGTTCTGCTTAGGCTTGTATAACCGATCATATTATAAAGAACCGTAGTGCCCTTTGCAATTGTGATGGTGTAATCTCCTTTATCATTAGATACGCCCAAAAACTTCTTATTGCTATCTGTTATTGTTGTTCCAATCAATATTTGTCCATCTTGATTATCCAATACGGTTCCTTTAATTACAATATTTTGTACCGGAGTTTGCGCAAAACTTTCATTAATACAAATCAGTTGCATCATTATTGCACATACCAAAAGGCTAAAGCGTTTTAGTTTACCCCTAAAAAAAGTGCAGTTTTGCTTTTGATGATTATCGGGACTGTTTTGCTTTACATGCAGAAAGCACTGATACCACGAAATCTGTTGAGTAAAATTTTTGATCATAATTATTATAGTATATCCGGTTAGTAATAGGGTTCATGTGTTTGATTTATTTTGTCCGGATTTGCGGGCAAAGTAAGCCTGTTCATGTTAAAAATATATTAAGCAAGCATTAACGTATTGAAAAGCAAGCCTGTTAGGTTGCGATTTATTTGGTTTAACTTACTATATATTTCGTTAATTAAAATTAACAAAACAAATCGAAACTAAAAACAATAAAACAAATCACCAAGAAATATTTTTTATTTGAATGTTTAAACAGACAGAAATATCGATGATTGCAAACAGAAAGGAATATTCGAAATATATACGAACCCAGCAAATAATGGCTTATTTACTCAACAGAGAAGATAAAAGAATTTATTAGGTAACGGGATGATCAGTGTCAACGCGTCACGTAATAATTTTATTACAAGCCCAGGCATTCACAAAATGAATAGAGCAACAAAACGAAACATTATCTTGTAACATTTGTATGTCAATCAAAACCGAAAGATAAAGAAACATGATTAACCTGCCTTTACGTACTCAAATACATGCTTCATGTAAAGTTTACGTAAAGAGAATGTCCGTTCCAGCGCAATCAAAACAATTACCGGGAATATTAAAAACGGTACCAGGTTAAAAGTGTAGAAAAAGAAGGCAAAAATCAAAATCAGTCTGAAGCACTCCAAATAATAAATCCATCTTCTTTGCTCTAAAAGAGCACCTATATTGATTAAGGTAACCAGTATAAACACAAGTATTGCACCTTTATTGAATGATGTTAAAGCACTATAAAATAAAGTAGCACCCGTAAGCATGGCAACGACCAGGATCAACTGTATATTTAAGTAGGTTTTAAACTTCGGTTTAGCAAGATCCTGTTTTTTATGCTGAAAGTACCGTTCTTCTAAAATCGGACGAATGTTCTGGTCCATCAAGGCAGGGCTTCCGAAAATCGCATTCCACTTGGCCTTGAATCCATTTGCACGTCTGTATGCCTCTCCTATTTCTAAATAGTAGTGGAAATGCTGCCACAGGAAACTATAACTTTTAATAGGATGTGTTAAACCATATTTTGGCGCCTCTTCTTCGGCCTGGAAAGTACCAAATAATTTATCCCAGAAAACAAAAACATCGCCGTAGTTTTTATCCAGGTATTTTTCGTCAGAGGCATGGTGCACACCATGTAAGGAAGGCGTAATCAATATATTTTCCAGCCAGCCAAGTTTGCCGATTAATTGCGTATGTGTAAAAAATGAATAGGCTCCATGCGCTAAAAGTATGGTAATAATCATATTGGGATGAAAACCAATTAATGGCAATATACACCAAAACACATTGCGGAAAATGGCTTGAATGGTCGTAATTCTTGCCGCCGCCGATAAATTAAATTCTTCACTCTGGTGATGCACAATGTGTGCAGCCCACAAAAAATTAATTTCGTGCCCCAGCCTGTGGTACCAGTACCAAACAAGATCCGTTGAGAGCAGTAGTAATATCCATACATACCACTTGGTAGAAATATCGAAAATTGAATAATGTATATATATCCAATCGTACACCTGATAAAAACTGGCGGCAATAAATAAATTCAGCAACCTTTCGGCAATCCCTACGCTAAAATTCGCAACTGTACTTTCGTATTTAAAAATTTTCGCCTTCTTTTGGTGCTGGGCGATCTTAAATTCAATAAATACAAAAATAAAAAATGCTGGAATAGCAAAAGCAAGGTAGTTTACCGTCATAACAATTTAGATCTTTTTTAAGTTTAACGGAACAAACTTAAATATATTCTATTAAATACATAGATTTTATAGAATATATTATTACACCTAAATTACTTCGATCTTGATTTAATGTTTGTCGTTTTAATTTATTTGTAGAACTTCGAAATTATAAATACACCCTTATGGCTACAAAGAAAAAAGCTGAAAACAACAATATATTATCGATCGATATTGGCGGTACGAGTATAAAAACGGTTCTTTTGGATGAAAGCGGAAATATGCTTACTGAATATTTAAAAAGCAAAACCCCACCTGAGGCTACTCCGAAAGACATTGTTTCTGGTATTGTTGAATTGATTAAGCCCTTCCCCGACAGTTATAATCGTGTGTCGATCGGTTTTCCAGGTTACGTTAAAAACGGTATTGTTAAAACCGCGCCAAACCTGGCCAAAAATAAATGGACAGATATTGATCTGGCGCAGCGTGTGGCCAACGAGCTGGGTAAATCAGTGCGTTTGGTAAATGATGCTGACCAACAGGGCCTTGGTGTGGTTGAAGGCAAAGGTTTCGAAATCGTTTTCACAGTAGGTACAGGTTTCGGAACGGCTTTATTATTTGATGGAGAGTTATTGCCGCATCTGGAGCTTGCACATTTCCCGATCAGCAAAGAAGAAGATTATGACGATTATATCGGAAACAAGGCCTTCGAAAAAATCGGCACGGAGCGCTGGAATAAAAGGCTTAAAAAATTAATCGAAATCTATAAAACGGTTTTCAATTATGATACCTTATATATTGGAGGTGGCAATTCGAAACAGATAGACTTTAAACTGGAAAGCAATATTAAAATTGTAACCAACAGAGATGGAATTAAAGGCGGTGCCAAACTCTGGAAACTGGCCGATAAGTACAACATCTTTACGGTTGAACCTAAAAAATAATTAACCATTATTACAATCTTTTAACAACAATAGCTGCAATATTAATTTGTAAACCCTAATTTTGGGTGCATTAGAAAAAATAAAAAATGGCAAATAACGATTCGAAAAAATATAAATTGGGAATGATCGGTTTAGGCACGATGGGCCGGAACTTATTATTAAACATGGCTGATAAAGGCTTCTCTGTAACAGGTTACGATAAAGACAGAAAAATGATCTCGAAACTTGAAGAAGAAGGCAAAAAACACAACTTAGAAGGATTTGACGATATTGAAAGCTTTATTTCCAGCTTACAAACATCACGTACGTTAATCTTATTAGTACCAGCCGGACCAATTGTAGATAGCGTTATTGCAGAATTAAAACCGCTTTTAAGCAAAGGTGACATTATTATCGATAGTGGAAATTCACATTTTACTGATACCAACCGCCGTGTTGACGAACTGGAAAAAGATGGTCTGCATTTCTTCGGAATGGGCATTTCTGGTGGCGAAGAAGGTGCACGTTTTGGTCCGAGTATGATGCCAGGTGGCGATAAACAAGCTTATAACGTCGTAAAAGACGTTTTTGACGCTGTAGCGGCTAAAGTTGGAACCGATCCTTGCGTAACTTACATTGGCCCTGGTGCTTCTGGTCACTTTGTTAAAATGGTGCACAATGGAATCGAATATGCCATTATGGAGCTTATTGCTGAGGTATACGGAATCCTTAAAAATGGTTTAGGTTATTCTAACAACGAAATATATCAGGTATTTAAAAAATGGAACGAAGGCAGACTGCAATCATTCTTATTGGAAATTACTGCCGAAATCTTCCTTTTTAAAGATACCGAAACACAAAACGATCTTTTAGATCAGATTAAAGATGAAGCACGCTCAAAAGGAACCGGAAAATGGACTTCAGAAGTTTCAATGGAACTGCAGTTACCGGTACCCACAATTAACGAAGCTGTTTCTAACCGCGATTTATCTAAATTCAAAAAACTAAGGGTTTCTTTAGAAGAAGCGTTTGGTAAAAAAGATACTAAAATAGCGGTGACTGTTGATGAACTGGAAGATGCATTTTACTTCTCTATGATCAGTGCCTATGCACAGGGGATGCATTTACTCGTTCAGGCATCAAAAGAATATCAATACGACTTACAATTACAGGAAATTGCCAAAATCTGGCGTGGAGGCTGTATCATCAGGGCTAAATTCTTAGAAGATATTTATCAGGCTTACGATAAAAACAATGCGTTGGAGCATTTATTCGGTGATGCAGGTATCCAGAACATCATCAAAGGTACTTTGCCGGGCACACGCAAAACAATCAGTGCGTGTATTAATTCAGGACTGGGTATTCCGGCATTTGCCTCTACCCTAACCTATTTCGATACCATTACAACGGCCCGCATGCCTTCAAATTTAATCCAGGCACAAAGAGATTTCTTTGGTGCACACACTTTCGAACGTATTGATAAAGATGGTGTTTTTCATGCCGACTGGAATAAATTATCATAAACTATTTAGACTTACGAACAAGAACATAAAATGAAAACCAAAACCGCATTAAACCCTACCATTTTTGTAATATTTGGTGGAACAGGTGACTTAAATAAAAGAAAATTAGCACCTGCCCTATATAATTTATTTATGGAGGGTTACATGCCTGATAAGTTTGCTATTATTGGTACAGGAAGAACTGAATTTACTGATGATAGTTACAAAACGGCTTTAGAAGAGGCTGTGAACGAGTTTTCGCGAAGCGGAAAAGTTAAAAAAGATAAATGGGACGATTTCGGAAATACCATCCATTATTGCCCTACCGATTTTGCCCAGCCAAAAACTTTCGAAAATCTTAAAGCAGCTGTCGATAAATATCAAAAAGAATACGGCGCAGGTACACAGGTAATTTTCTACCTGGCTGTTGCCCCTAACTTCTTCCCGATTATTGCGGAATGTTTACAAAAATATAAACTTACGCAAGATGAAGACAATAGCCGCATCGTTATTGAGAAACCTTTTGGTCATGATTTAGAATCGGCAAAAGAACTCAATGCATTATTAAGTACCATTTTTACTGAAAAACAGATCTATCGTATCGACCATTACTTAGGTAAAGAAACGGTACAAAACATGATGGCTTTCCGTTTTGCCAATGCATTGTTCGAGCCGTTATGGAACAGGTCTTATATCGATCACGTTCAGATTTCGGTTACCGAACAGTTAGGTGTAGGCGATCGCGGAGGTTACTACGAAGGTTCTGGTGCTTTGAGAGATATGATCCAGAATCACCTCTTGCAATTGCTTTGCTTGGTTGGAATGGAAGCACCAATTAATTTTGATGCCGATGAAATCAGGAACCGTAAGGTGGAGGTTTTAAGAGCGATGCGTCCTTTTTCTGCTGAAGATATCCGTTTTCATACGGTTCGCGGCCAATACAGCAAAGGCTGGGTTGAAGGTAAGGAAGTTCCGGGATACCGTCAGGAAAAAGGTGTTGATGCACACTCTAATACCGAAACTTTTGCAGCAGTTAAATTCCATATCGATAACTGGAGATGGCAGGGAATTCCTTTCTATTTGAGAACTGGAAAACGCCTGAACCAGACATCATCTTTAATTACCATTCAGTTTAGGGATGTTCCACATCAGATTTTCTCATCAGGTGTAACCGAAAACTGGCAGCAAAACAGGTTGGTGATCAGCATACAGCCGGAAATGAGTATCCGCATGCAGGTACAAGCTAAGAGACCTGGATTAGACATGGTATTAAACCCTGTTGATATGATATTCGATTATAAAGGAACTTACGAGGGTGATACCCCGGAAGCTTACGAAACCTTATTATTGGATGCGATGATGGGCGATCAAACCTTGTTTATGCGCGGCGATCAGGTAGAGGCGGCATGGGAACTGGTGATGCCAATTTTAAATACATGGGAAAGCAAAAAATCAATCAATTTCCCTAATTACCCTGCCGATAGCTGGGGACCAGAAGAAGCTGAAGCACTTATCGCAAGAGATGGTTTCCACTGGTTTAACCTGCCGTTGAAGAATAAGGAATAATTTTTACCCGGTCGTCACCCTGAATTTAGTTCAGGGTCTTATTCGAGATAGATGCGAATCCCGAAAATTCGGGACAGCGTGACGACTTTATTATTGATAAAATGAATCTACTCATATACAAAACATTAGAAGAACTAAACCAGGATCTGGCAGATTATGTAATCAAAATTGCAGAAATGTCTATCGAAGAAAACGACCGTTTCAATTTCGTACTTACCGGCGGCAGTTCTCCTAAAGCACTTTACCATTTTCTGGCTACCGAAGGGCAGCACAGAATTGATTGGGAAAAAGTATACTTCTTCTTTGGCGATGAGCGTAATGTTCCGGCCAATGATGATAACTACAATGGATTAATGGCCAAGAAAACCATTTTAGATCCGCTGGGCATTAAAGAAGACCATATTTTTTATGTTGATACCACTTTGGCTCCTGAAAAAGCGGCTATTGAATATAAAAAAGCAATCGACAAACATTTTAATGGCGAAGACATTGTTTTCGATCTGATCCTTTTGGGTATGGGTGATGATGCGCACACCGCTTCGATTTTTCCGCATACGACCTTGGTTAAAGATGAAGAAGTAAACGTTGCAGCGGTATACGTAGAAAAATTAGATACTTATCGCATTAGCTTTACCGCACCATTAATTAACAAGGCAGATAATGTGGCGTTCCTGGTGTTTGGCGAAAATAAAGCCGAAGCCTTAAAACATGTTATTGGCGACGAGCAAAAAGATGTATCGACTTACCCTTCTCAGTTAATTGATCCTATTGATGGAAAATTAACCTGGTTTACCGATGAGGCGGCCACAAAATTATTAGAAGACTAAAGTGATGATGTCTGAAGAAAAACATTTATCAGACTTTTTAAACGGAAAAACGGAATATACCTTAGGGTTATTCCGTTTTTTTATTGACCAATTGGGCGAATTTGGAGCGATAAAGCTCAGGCCAACCAAATCCATGATTGCGCTTGAATCAAAAACGCAATTTGCTTATATTACACAATTGGGAAAGAACTTTATTCATGTAGTTATTCCCTTCGACCAACCATATGAAGACAATCTTTGCTTTACTAAAATTGCCCAGGTACCAGGGATTAATCAGTTCAACCACCATTTAAGGATTTTCTTTCCGGAAGATATAAATGATGAAGTGAAAGCTTTTTTGAGACTGGCTATGGAGTAACGCGTTTTTTAACCACAGCGTACACGGAGGAAGATGCAGAGACCGCAAAGTTTGGTACAACTATCTTATTACCATATCCGTCATTTCGACTAAAGCGCAGCGAAATGGAGAAATCTATATAGATAAATTCAATTTTCCTTCACAAAAAATCATGAAACAAGCTATCATAAACTAGATGCGTCACCCTGAATTTATTTCAGGGTCTATAATACATTGTGGTAATTTCATGATTCAAAAGATCCTGAAACAAGTTCAGGATGACGAATGTTTCTATCCTAAGCTTTAAAGAAGAATAGGTGTCAGATGGAAACATCTGACACCGCACCAAAATCGATTAAACTAGATGCGTCACCCTGAATTTATTTCAGGGTCTATAATGCATTGTGGTAATTTCCATGATTAAAAAGATCCTGAACCAAGTTCAGGATGACGATTCGTGCAGAAATTACCCTTAGGATTGCTGTTGGATGTTTCCATCCTACGCTTTAAAGAAGAATAGGTTTCAGATGGAAACATCTGACACTATATATGGTCGTCATTGCGAGGAGGAACGACGAAGCAATCTTTCCTAATTTGCCAAAGTTTGCAACAAAGATTGCTTCGTCGGCTGAAAAGCTTTCTCGCAATGACGATTTCGTGAACGGAAATTGTCTTTAATCCAGTTTCTCTTCTATCAACAACTTAATAATCCCATCAGCCATCCCCACTTTAGGTACATAAATCTGTTTTATACCGGTCCACTTCATTAAGGTTAAATAAATCTCGCAGGCCGGGATAATTACGTCTGCACGGTCGGGGTTTAAACCCAGGGTATTAATCCTTTCTTTCAATGAATAACTGGTTAATTTATTATACATCGAATTTAATTTCTGTAATGATAAAGGCGCATTTTCCTTCTCATCCGACATGCGGAATAACTTATTAATATTGCCACCTGTACCGATGCCAGCCAGATGTTTATAATCTTTTGTATGTTCTTTTACCCAATCTTTCATCTCTTCCCAGGTTTCTTCCTTATCCTGATTATCGAGCATCCTAATGGTACCGATATTGAAAGATCTTGAAGCTTCAGGAGCACCTTTTACAAAAACAGACAACTCGGTACTACCCCCACCCACATCAATATACAGGTAGTTTTTATTTTCATCTAACTCTTCTTCAATATGGTTAGCATAAATAATATTCGCTTCCCGTTGTCCTTCAATAATCTCTAACGTAACGTCCGCTTCCTTTTTAATCAGTTTGACAATATCTTCCCCATTACGGGCCTCGCGCATTGCAGAGGTTGCACAAGCCAAATATTCAGAAACATGATAAACATCCATCAGATTCTTAAAAGCGGTCATGGTTTTGATCAGATCAGCAGATTTTTTCTCTGAAATATACTGATCTAAGAATGCATCATCTCCCAGTCGGAGTGGCACACGTATAAGGGTGTTCTTTTTGTATTTATATTTTCCGTCTTGTTTGCTAATATCAGCAATGAGTAACCTCACTGCATTCGAACCGATATCTATAGCTGCGTATCTTAACATTATGATTGATGCTTGGTTTTTAAATAGTTATAAATATCTACTTGTGCCCTTATTTTTTTACTTAATCTGTTTTTGTGATATTTATTATTGTTTAAGGCATTAATTTGCCTCGATTTGGTATTATCCTGCAGCTGCAGATCGATAATATCCTGTATCTCCTGTTTAACATCATGATCAAGTACCGGAAAACCTACTTCAACACGGTGTTCGAAATTCCGGCTCATTAAATCGGCAGAAGACAAATACATATCGTTTTTACCGTTATTACCGAAAATATAAACCCTGGCATGCTCCAAAAACTTATCGATAATACTAATGGCGGTAATATTTTCACTAAAGCCCTTTACCCCAGGCACCAGACAGCAAATTCCGCGGATAATCAGCTGGATTTTAACCCCGGCATTACTCGCATCGTAAAGTTTGGCAATAATCCCTTCATCCGCTAAACTATTTACTTTCAGCATGATGTAAGCGAGCTTACCCTGCTTGGCATTTCGGATTTCGCGGTTGATAAAATTGACCAGTTTCGAGCGGCTCTCCAGTGGGGAAACAATCAGGTGTTTAAAACCCTTGGTTACGGTACGTTTGCTTAACGCATCAAAAAGTTTGACCAGATCGTTGGTGATCTCTTTCTTTGCCGTGAAAATACTATGGTCGCAGTATAAACCTGCAGTTTTCTCGTTAAAGTTCCCGGTTGCTAAGTTTGCATAGTACACCGGTTTATCCTTTTCGATCCGTTTAACCAAACAAATTTTAGAATGTACTTTGTAATCGGTTAGACCGTAATTTACCTTAACACCCTCCTCCATTAAACGACTGGTCCAGTAAATATTGGCCTGCTCATCAAAACGGGCTTTAAGTTCCAGTAGAACAGAAACTGCCTTGCCATTTTTAGCAGCGTTGATTAAGGCATTGATTACTTTCGAATTTTCTGCCAGCCGGTATAAGGTAATCTGTATGTCAGTTACTTTCGGATCAATTGCGGCCTCTCGCAAGAACAAAATGATATAATCGTACGATTGATAGGGTAAATTCACTAAATAATCGCGCTGGGCGACTCTATTGAACATACTCTGGGTTCTGTGCAGATCGTGCACTTTCAATGGCACATTCGGCGCATATTCCAGTTCTTTTTTACCCACATTCGGGAAGGCAATAAAATCGCCAAACTTATGGTAACGGTTACCCGGAATTAAACTTTCAGCCTCAAGCTTAAGCTTATTCACCAGTACAGTAAGCATGTTTAAAGGCATAGCCGAATCGTAAAGCAAACGCATGGGTTTTCCTTTTTTGCGTTTTTCTAAACTGCTTTTTAAATCCTCGATAAATTTATCATTGATATTTTTATCGATATCCAATTCGGCATCCCGTGTTAACTGGATCGAATAGGCCTCTAAATTATCGTAGGTAAAAACATAAAATATATCATCTAAGCAATACCTGATAATATCTTCGGCAAGAATAATAAATTTTAGGTCGTTTGTTTCCGGCAATACCAAAAACCGCGGCAAATTCGGTGGAATTTCAATGAGCGCGTATTTCTCTTTAACTTTTGTGTCTTTTTTCGAAAGTTTAACAAAAAAATAAAGATACCGGTCTTTCAGCTCTGGAAAAGGCTTATCCATATCCAGCATAATGGGAACCAGATTAGATAAAATCTTATCCCTGAAATGATTTTTAACAAACTCGCCCCTGCTTACATTCAGTTGGGTATCGTTTAAAATAAAAATCCTGTTCTGGGCAAGCTCGTTAATTAGCGTAGCCTGAAAAAGCTGATCGAATTTTCTTTCCTGTTTTACAACAATGTTTTTAATCTCGTTCAGAATTTTCTTTGGGTTAAATCCCAAAAGTGCTTTAGCCTTATCGTTCAGATTGGTTAACCGGGTCATAGTGGCTACCCGCACACGATAAAACTCCTCTAAATTTGAAGAAAATATAGATAGAAATTTAATCCGTTCAATCAGCGGAACTGTTTCGTCGGCAGCTTCTTGCAGTACACGTTCGTTAAAGTAAAGCCAACTGATTTCGCGGTTAAAAAATGGAATCTTTTTATTACTCATTTAAAAAAATAAAAAATCCCTGCCAAAACAGGGATGCTCAAAACTGCACATTAATTTGTTAAATCGATGTTAATTCATCTACACGTTAACGTTAACAAATTTATTTTTTAGTAGGTGTTTTTGTCTCTTTCTTAACTGCAGGTGTAGCTTTAGCAACCGTCTTTTTAACAACTGTTGCTGCTTTTGCAGGTGTAGCAGCCGGAGTTACCGCTTTTTTAACTGTTGCAGCGGCCTTTGCCGGAGCTTTAACCGCTGTACTTGTCGCTTTTTTAGCAACTGTTGTAGCCTCCTTTACCGCTTCTTTTGCTTTTGCTACCGGTTTTGCCAATACTTTCTCGGCTTTTTCTTCTGTTTCTATTGCCGCAACCTTAATGCTTTGCACTACTGGTTTAGCCTTTGCAACCGCTTTTTTAACCACTTTTTGAGCAGATTTTTCAGACTTACTTACCGCTTTGGCAACTGGTTTTTTTGCTGCTTTTGCTTTCTCTTTTGATGCATGTAACAAATCATCAATTTTCTGTCCCACATCAGCTTTTACGATGGTAAATTTTTTGGTTAATTTTTTAGCCACCCGTTTGCTGGCCTTACCCACCTCCGCGCTAATTTCCGATACATCATGACCTAAACTTTTAATCACATCTAAGAACTTATCCGTGATCGATTGCTCCAGTTGTTTTTTAGCTTCTTTCTTTGTGATCTTTTTTTGAGACTTCGGTTTAGTGGTTTTCATATTATTTTTCGTTTTTTTGTGAGAATGGATTAATTTCTATTAAATCTACTTATTTTTTTACTTTAAAGCTAAAACCATGCCTTCTTTTGATATTGTAAGTAAAGTTGATGCGCAGACATTAGACAACGCCATTAACAATGCTAAAAAAGAAATTCTTAACCGATTCGACTTTAACGGATCGAAAAGCACGATCGATCTGGATAAAAAAACAAATGTGGTAACCATTGTTACTGAAGATGATATGCGCTTAAAAGCAATAGAAGGTTCAATCATTTCGCGGATGATGAAACAGAATTTAGATCCGAAAAGTTTAAATTTTGGCGACGAGCATCAGGCATCGGGCAACATGATCAGAAAAGAAATCAGCATTAAAGAAGGATTAGACAAAGAGGCTGCTAAAAAAGTGGTGGCGAAAATCAAAGCCAGCGGTTTAAAAGTTCAACCTTCAATTATGGACGATCAGGTTCGCGTAACTGCAAAAAAAATCGACGATCTGCAAGCAGTAATCAACCTGTGCAGAAACGAAGATTTTGGTCAACCGCTTCAGTATATCAACATGCGTAACTAGGTGTTAAACTGGTTAATTGTATAAAAGTTGAAATTGGTTAATTGTTAGATAATTCGACACGATTAAGCACTTAACCGATTTCAATCGTTAACCAGCCAAATAACTGACCGATTAAGCAGTGTATGCTATTACGGATTTTGACAGCAAAACAATCATTCAAAATTCAATCATTAATTCACATGGAAATCAGCGAAAACGGATTTATATTTTCTGATAAAAAAGCGCTTTTAGTTATCGATGACATACACCATTATTTAAGTGTAGAATCGTATTGGGCAAAAGGTATTCCGCTGGATACCGTAAAACGTTCTATAGAAAATTCGCTTTGTTTTGGTATTTATAAAGATCAGGAGCAAGTGGGTTTTGCACGCTGGGTAACGGATAAGGCTACTTTTGCCTGGCTTTGCGATGTTTACATTAAAGAAAGCTACCGTGGCTTGGGCTTATCGAAAAAACTGATGTCTTTTATGATTTTCCACCCGGATTTACAAGGATTAAGGCGCTACCAGCTCGCTACTTTAGATGCGCATAGCCTGTATACGCAATTTGGCTTCTCTCCTATCCAAAACCCGGAAAATCAAATGGGTATTGTGATTCCAAACATATATAACCAAGACCCGGAATAGATAAAAAAAACCTTTTTCCAACGCTCTTGTTTTTAAACCTATAAAACATAGAGAAAACATGAAAAAGATATTTTTATTGTCCGCCGGGATTGCCTTAGCGCTTTCCTTTCAAGCTTGTCAAACCGCTGATAAAAAATCGGCTACCACTAAAGACAGTATTTCTGGAGATACCAACATGGTAAACGGCAACCATGTTACAGGCTCCGAAAGCACCGAATCGGGTGTTGATGAGGCTGGAGCAACTTTTTTAAGAAAAGCAGCTGTTGGCGGCATTATGGAAGTTGAAGCAGCAAAAATTGCCCAAACCAATGCCAAAAGTGCTGAGGTAAAAGAATTTGCAGCCAAAATGTTAACCGATCATACGAAAGCCAATACAGAATTAAAAGCTTTGGCCATAAACAAAAAGGTAATTACCCCCGATGCCTTGCCTGCAGATGATCAAATCCACCTGGATGAAATGAAGAAAATAACCGGTACAGCCTTTGATCAACATTATATGCAAATGATGGTTACTGATCATGAAAAAACAATAAACTTGTTTAAACTCGGCATGCAGAACCGCGATCAGGCCATTAAAACCTGGGCTGGTAATACATTGAAGGTAATCGAATTGCACGATGAAATGGCCAAAAAGATTGTAGCGAACTTAAAATAGATTGTTTTTCAATAAAGATAAATCGTTATTTCGAGAGAAGTCGAGCACCACATAGTGCTCAGCGAAGCTGAATCTGTGTGAATAGATTGCTCTGGTCGAGATGACGATTTTCTATTAGCCCCGTATAACTGAACAAAATGTGTGAAAGACATCATTTTTAATACAATTTCTTTCTAAAAAGAAATTAAAATTAACTTTCGCCGTTTAATACAAAAATACATAAATGAATAAGAGTAGAATTTTCAGCGCGCTTTTAAGTGTCGCGCTCATCAGTGCTGTACCAACTTTAGTCCATGCACAAAAAGCAAATTGGCAAAATCTTGATCTTAAAACCGATAGTACATTCGGAATCAGTACCGAAAAAGCATATAAAGAACTTCTAAAGGGGAAAAAATCTGTTAAAGTGATCGTTGCCGTGAATGATGGCGGTGTTGAAGCTACTCACGAGGATTTAAAAAGGATAATGTGGGTTAATACCAAAGAAATAGCGGGTAATGGCAAAGACGATGATAAAAATGGCTATATCGACGATATCAACGGCTGGAACTTTATTGGTGGCCCAAAAGAATCTATAAATTTTGAAACGCTGGAGTTAACGCGTTTAGTACGCCGTAATCAAGACCGTTTTGCCAATACCACTGATGCAAATGTTGCAGAAAAAGATAAAAAGGACTTTGCTGTATTTAAAGCACAGAGAGCTGATTTAGAAAAGCAACTGGCAGAAGCTAAAGAAAATCTGGCAGGGTTAACAGGTTTCAAAGCAGCGCTTGATGCAGTAGTCAAAAAAATTGGCAAGCAAGATCCTAGCCTTGACGACTTTAAAAATTTTAAACCAGTTACCGATGTTGATGCCCGGGTACAAGCGGTAGTAATTGAGGAATTAGGAAAAAATACCTTTAAAGATTTTTATGAAGAGCAGATTACAGAAGGCTTTGACTATTATAGCCGCCAGGTTAATTATAACTTAAATCTCGACTACGATCCACGCGCTATTGTGGGCGATGAACCGAACAATGTTAAGGAGAAATTTTATGGAAACAATGATATAGCTGGTCCTGATGCCATGCACGGCACGCACGTAGCAGGTATTATCGCCGCCGACAGAACAAATAAACTGGGCATTTTAGGTGTGGCGGATAATGTGGCTATTATGGGTGTTCGTTGTACGCCTAATGGTGATGAGAGAGATAAGGATGTTGCAAACGCAATTCGTTATGCTGTTGATAATGGTGCTAAGGTAATTAACATGAGTTTCGGCAAGCCTTATACCGAGAACAAAGAAGTTGTTAACGAAGCGATGAAATATGCCGTTGAAAAAGATGTACTGATTGTACAGGCTGCCGGTAACGAAAACAAAAACATCGATGTAGAAAGTAATTTCCCTAATCACAAAGATTTAGATGAAAAAACCATTGCTTCATGGATAACCGTGGGTGCATCGGGTCCTAAAGATGATGAAACACTTAAAGCCAGTTTCTCTAACTATGGTAAAACGCAGGTAGATGTATTTGCGCCGGGAGTTAAAATTTATTCATCAGTACCTGGTTCTAAATACAAAAACTTAGACGGTACAAGTATGGCTTCTCCTGTTGTAGCGGGTTTAGCGGGATTAATCCGCTCTTATTACCCTAAATTAACGGCTGCCCAGGTGAAAGAAATTATTGTTAAATCGGTAACAAAGGTTAACCATAATGTAGAATATGCTAAAAGTGAAGAACCTGGCGCAGAAAAAATTTCTGTTCCTTTCTCTGACCTTTGTATTAGTGGCGGAATCGTAAATACTTATAATGCCCTAAAATTAGCAGCAACTTACAATGGTAAGGCCGTTGCTAAATAATTTAAAGATAGTGATTAAACAAAAAATGCGTCCCGATGTAAAATTGGGACGCATTTTTTATTTACGATATTTAGAGAAGTAATTATGCCAAAATCTTATCGGGTGTTATCGGCAATGTTCTGATTCTTTTTCCGGTGGCATTAAAAACGGCATTGGCTACTGCTGCAGAAAAACCGATCAGGGCAATTTCGCCCATACCTTTTGCCCCCATGGGATTAATATAGGGATCGGGTTTATTGATGAAATTAACATCAATCTCTGGTACATCTGCATTTACCGGAACGTGGTAATCGGCAAAATTGTTGTTGATATATCTTCCATAACGGTGATCGATGATGGATTCTTCCGTTAGCGCCATCCCAATTCCACCCACTGCACCGCCCAGCATCTGACTTCTTGCCGTTTTCGGACTCACAATGGTACCTGAATCGCCTACGGAAACAATTTTACTCACTTTTACAACACCGGTTAGGGAATGAACTTTGACCTGCACAAAATGAATCGAGAACGAATACATCGAGTAACTATCTTTTTCCTTGCCACCCTGGCTCTCTTTGGTTACTTCTATTTGCGGCAGGTTATTCTTTTTTAAAACATCAACAAAATTAGCCGTAGCATCCATATTTGAATTTGCGGCCAGTTCTGCAATTGCAGACTTTAATGCCACACAAACATCGTTCACGGCCGAACCTACGGTAGATAATGTAGCCGATCCACCCTGACTTGGTGCTGGTGGCAAAGAAGAGTCGCCCAATTCAAACGTAATTTTATTTACAGGAATCTTCATTAATTTATTGGCAATTAAAGTCATGCCAGTTCCTGTTCCCGGGCCAATATCACTGGTTGCACTTTGCAAAAGCAGCGATCCATCAGCCTTTAAAATACCCTTCACGCTTGCCTTGCCTCTGTTCGCGTTAAATACACCCACACTTACCCCATAACCGGTTTGCCATGGTCCTTCTGTCAAACTACCCGGTTTATTTTTCCGGTTGCTCCATCCTATTTTCTCGGCCCCGATTTTATAGGCTTCTTTGATGTTTTTGCTCGAAAAGGGTTTATTTTTCTGCTGATCGGTTTCAGGATCGTTTTTGATTCTAAAATCCAATGGATCCATGTTCAGGGCATGCGCCATTTCATCAATTGCACTTTCAAGCGCAAAAGCTCCTGTTGCTTCGCCTGGTCCACGCATCCATATCGGTACACCCAGATCAACCGGTACAATGGCATACGAAGTATTTACATTATCGCATTGGTACATAAACTTCGCCATGTTCACCACCCCTTCTGTAAAGTTCTCATAAGTGGAAGTTTCGCCATACGCCCTATGCGTAATCCCTGTTAATTTACCATCTTTATTCGCACCCAAACCGATGGTTTGTATCGCTGCCGGCCGATTACCGACCATTGTAAACATCTGCATCCTCGTAATCACCACTTTTACAGGTTTACCAATATGTTTGGAAGCCATCACTGTTGCAATTTCGAGTGGCCATGTACGCAAAGCCATGCCAAAACCACCGCCCACAAACTCCGAATTCACCTGAATATTCTCCATCGGAATTTTAAAAACGTTGGCAATAGTGCCCTGCGTAGCTTTTACACCCTGTGTTTTGGCATAAACGGTAAGTTGGTTATTGGGTCGCCAATCGGCAATAATCCCATGCAGTTCCATCGGGTTATGTGTTTCAATTGGCAGAAAATATCTTTCTTCGAGCTTTACCTCTGCGGTTTTATAGGCATTTTCTATACCTCGTTTATAGTCAGCTTGTCCCTGGAGCTTTTTAGCCTTAGGATCTTTTAATGCCTTTTCAAAATCGGTATTAAATTCTTCTTTGGCATAGGTTGCTTTAACGAGTGAGGCGGCATGAGTAGCCCTTTCGAAAGTATTCGCCACCACGATTGCAATGGGTTGCCCGTTATAAAAAATCTTATCAGTATAAAAAATCTTCATCTGCGGACCACCTTCCTGCTCATAAGCAGCTGCCGATGGCTTATTCAAGTGCGAAACCACAGCAATTACACCTGGTGCTTTTTCAGCGGCCCTGGTATCAAGCGCAGTAATTTTCCCCTTGGTAATGGTACTGGTTACCAAAACACCATAGGTTAAACCAGGTAATTCATATTCAGCAAAATACTTAGCTTGTCCGGTAACTTTCAAAATTCCATCTACGCGATCGTTATCGTCTTTTAACATTCTCTTTTCCATAACTAAGCTTTTGATTTTGCAAGATTCAACGCTTCAATAATCGTATTGGGTGCCAGTTTAAGTTTGAAGTCATTCCCTCCAAAACCTTTAGCATCCTTCATGGCCAACTGAGCCGCCTGTTCGAAATTCGACAAGGTAGCTTCTTTTCCTTTTAAGAAATTTTCAGATGCCGTTAAACGCCAGGGTTTGTGCGCTACACCGCCCATGGCTAATCGAACATCCGTAATTTTATTATTGCTGATCTCAAAGGCTGCTGCTACGGATACCAGTGCAAAAGCGTAGGAAGCCCGGTCCCTAACTTTGAGGTAATGGTAATTTTTAGCCAGGTTATTCACCGGAATCTCCAAACGGATAATCATTTCATCCACCTTTAAGTTATTGTCTAACTGCGGCGTATCTCCTACCAGGCGATGAAATTCTTTAAATGGCATTTTACGTTCTCCTTTGGCGTTGGCCAATATCACTTCAGCATCTAAAGCGACTAAAGCGACACACATATCGCTGGGATGAACGGCAATACATTTCTCTGAAGTCCCGAAAATAGCATGCATGCGGTTGAAACCTTCCATGGCCCCACAGCCCGTTCCGGGCTGACGTTTGTTACAAGGCATTTCAGTGTCGTAAAAATAGCCACAACGTGTACGCTGCATCATGTTACCGCCAACCGTAGCTACATTTCTCAGTTGCGCAGATGCCCCAGCCTGTAAAGCCCATGATAGTAAGGGTAGCTTCTCTTTAATCAGGGCATGATCTGCAACAGCTGTATTGGAAGCCAAAGCGCCAATGTGAATTTTATTCCCAATCTGCTCAATTTGTTTTAATGGAACATGATTGATGTCGATGAGCTTTTCGGGTGCAGTAACCCCTCTTTTCATCAGGTCAATCAGGTTGGTACCACCAGCCAGGAATTTTGCATTTTTATCTTTTACCAGTAAGGCAATTGCTGATTTTGCCGTGGTTGTTCTTAAATATTGAAAATTGATCATACTGTTTCGCCTCCTTCCTTAACTTCAATAATTGCATCAACT
The DNA here is from genome assembly GCA_002151545.1 of Sphingobacteriaceae bacterium GW460-11-11-14-LB5. Taxonomy (NCBI): domain Bacteria; kingdom Pseudomonadati; phylum Bacteroidota; class Sphingobacteriia; order Sphingobacteriales; family Sphingobacteriaceae; species Sphingobacteriaceae bacterium GW460-11-11-14-LB5. The sequence continues at coordinate 2,434,240 of CP021237.1, forward strand.
ATATTAGGATAAGCGCCACACCTACAGATGTTTCCACTCATATATTCACTTATCTCTGCTCTTGAACCCGTATGACCTTCACGCACACAGGCTACGGCGGACATAATCTGACCAGGTGTACAATACCCGCACTGAAAACCATCATGTTTGATAAATGCCGCCTGCATGGGGTGTAAAGTATCGCCATTTGCCAAACCTTCAATCGTAGTAATTTTCTTTCCTTCATTCATCACAGCCAGACTCAGGCAGGAATTTACCCTTTGTCCATCCACATGAACGGTGCAAGCACCACACTGACCATGATCACAGCCTTTTTTGGTGCCTGTTAAGTGCAGTTCTTCCCGCAAATAATCTAAAAGTGTTACCCTGGGCTCTACTGTTGTTTGATAAGCTTTGTTATTTACCGTAAGCTTTAAGGGAATTTTCTCAAAAAGTTCGGCGAAACGCTCATCGGCATTACTTTCAGCGGCTTTAACTGCAACGCCTGGTGTTAAGGCAATGGCGGTAATTACTGAGCTTTTTTTGAGGAAATCGCGCCTGCTATCACCCTGATTTGGTTTCTGATCGGAAGATTTCATAATTGGATATTTAGATATTGGGATGTACTCCTAAGTTCGTAATTCTTAAGTTCTTATTGTAGCCATTCAGAAATTTAGAATTATTCTATTGAGTAATATTTTTATATAACTCCCTAGAAACAAATCATTAACAAAATAATTTTCAAAATGTTCAACCAATTTATACTTTTATAACATGGACAACGTAAAACCACTACCCGATTTATCAGCAGAAGAACAACGCGTTTTAGGCTCATTAATAGAAAAAAGCAGAACTACGCCTGATTATTATCCTATGACTTTGAACAGCTTAACAGCTGCCTGTAACCAAAAAAGTTCGAGAAATCCGGTGGTAAATTACGATGAGGAAACCATAACTTTAACACTCAATCAACTTAAAATAAAAGGTTTAATCTCCACTGCTACAGGAGGATCAAGCCGTGCAACTAAATACAAACATAATCTGGCCATTGTTTATCCTTTAGTGCCATCGGAGTTAGCCATTATCTGTCTTTTACTTTTACGCGGACCGTTAACACCTGGCGAAATTAATAGCAATTCGGGAAGGTTATATGAATTTGAAAGTATAGAAGAAGTTTTGGAACAACTTCAAAAACTATCAGATGAAGAACCTGCCTTTGTTAAACAACTGGCTAAGAAAGCTGGTCAGAAGGAAGCCCGTTTTGTTCATCTTTTAGGCGAACAGGCCGAAACCACCACAGAACCTGAAACCGAAACGATAGCCGTAGCACAATTTGATCCTACAGAACTGGAAAACAGAATAGAAAAATTAGAACTGGAAATTGAAGAATTGAAAGAACTGGTTAATTTATTGATGGATAAGTAGGTTTAATGGTTCATTAGTTCACTGGTCATTAGTTCATTAGTTCAATGGTCATTAGTTCATTGGTTTGTGAACCATTGGTATAGCTACAGGGGTGTCAGCCTGAGCGTAGTCGAAGACCATTACAAATAAATTCACCTTGCTTTCTGTGTCTCCGTGGCAAAAAAAAACTACAGTCTTATCGAGACGCTAAGACTAGTATAGGATGCTAAGACCAGCATGAGTCGAAGACCTTTACGATAAATTCACCTTGGTTTCTGTGTCTCCGTGGCAAAAAAACTACAGTCTTAGCGAGACGCTAAGACCAGTATGAGATCTCTCCATTTCGTTGCACTCCAGTCGAGATGACGACACGATTTAAACCTAAAACAAAAAGTGTTTGGCGATTAACCAAACACTTTATTAAATTTCCAATTAAGCTGGGAATGATAAAATCAATTAAGCCTCGTACTTTTTAAAAATAGTACTCGCGGTGTGACCACCAAAACCAAAAGTGTTATTTAAAACATAATTAATCTCCTTTTTAATACTTTCTCCCAACACAAAGTTCAATCCTTTTGGAATATTTTCATCCAGGTTTTTAGTATTAATAGTGGGCGGGATTACATTATCTCTGATTGATAAAATACTGATTACGCTTTCAACCGCTCCTGCTGCACCAAGTAAATGACCTGTCATCGATTTTGTTGCGCCAATCACTACTGGCAAACCCTTAAAAACAGTATTAATGGCCTGTAGTTCACTCAAATCACCCAATCCGGTTGAAGTAGCGTGTGCATTAATATAATCGATTTTATCGGCAGTAATTCCGGCATCCTTCAAGGCTTTTGTCATCCCCAAAGCCGCACCAACTCCATCAGGAGGTGTTCCGGTTAAGTGATAAGCATCAGCTGCCATTCCACCACCAATAATCTCTGCATAAATATGTGCGCCACGTGCTAAAGCATGGTCCAGGTCTTCTAAAACCAATGCGCCCGCACCCTCGCTCATCACAAAACCATCTCTATCGGCATCAAAAGGTTTTGAAGCCCCCTGAGGGTTATCATTATTTTTTGATAAAGCCTGAGCGGCATTAAATCCGCCAACCGATGATTTGGTAAGCGCTGCTTCCGAGCCACCTGCAATCATGATACTTGCTTTGCCCAAACGAATGGTATCAAAAGCATTGATAATGGCGGTATTTGATGATGCGCATGCTGATACGGTGCAATAATTCGGACCACGTAATTTGTGACGGATAGAAATAGCGCCTGCAGCGATATCAACAATCATTTTCGGAATAAAAAACGGACTGAACCTTGGTGTGCCATCACCCGCATGAAATTCTTCCAGTTGTGCTTCAAAAGTACCTATCCCACCGTTTCCGGTTGCCCAGATTACACCAACTTCAGCCAATTGATCATCGCTCATTGCGCTGAAATCCAATCCCGAATCTTTTATTGCCTGGTCGCTCGAGCCAATGGCATACTGGGTGAACAAATCAAACTTTTTAATTTCCTTTTTATCCAGGTATGCTTCAGGATTAAAATCCTTTACTTCACCAGCAAAATGGGTTTTAAATTTACTCGAATCAAATTTTGTAATGGGGCCAATGCCACTTTTTCCGGCTAATATCTGTTGCCAAAATTGCTCAACGGTATTACCAAGCGGTGTTATCGCACCTAAACCTGTTACTACTACTCTTTTCATTTTAATAATTTTTAGTCAATATCCTTGAATAAATAATCGACCAATGATTGTACGCGTGGGGCAATAATTAATATAGCAGGAATGGCTACAATGTAAGAAATGCCCCATGATTTTAACCAAACTTTCATAAAGACCGATGTAAATCCAAGATTAACACTTATGGCCGCGAAAGTAACTATTCCTGTAGTAAAAACCGCCATAATAAATGCAAATGCTACCTTCTTTTTCATTCCTGCTGTATTTTTTAATTCTGAACCGAATCAATCCAGGCTTTTCTGTTGGCATTCATCACATTCAGGGCATCAGCTGGCGACTGTCTGAACAGTTCATAAATTTTAGCGGTATCACCTACCCTGATTTCAAATTCATCATTGGCCAAAGCAGTTAAAAGGTCTTCCGCAACAACCGAAGGTTTGATGCCATTATGACCACCTATTTCTTTCGAAAATTCGGTATCAACTAAAGGCGGCATCAATTCAAAAACTTTAACAGATGTCTCTTCCAAACTCAACCTTAACGAAGTACTGTAAGAATGTAATGCTGCTTTACTGGCTGCATAAGTGGGCAAAGTAATCCCTGGAACATAAGCAACGATAGAGGATACATTTACGATAGCTGAAGCTTCCTGTTGTTTTAGAACAGGCAATAATTTTTGATTAATCCTGATGATAGACAGGTAATTGGTTAACATTTCATCTTCTGCATTCGCAAAAGCATCCTGGTTTGGATCGGCCAAATTGTAAAGCAATGCCCTTCCTGCATTGTTAATCACGATATTCAATTGAGGAAAATCGGCTTTGATGCGGCTTACCAACTGATCCACATCTTCAGCTTTGCTCACATCAGAAAGAATGGTGGTTACATTTTGTAATGATGCTGCAGCTGCATCCAGCCTGTCCTGGTTTCTGCCAGTAATTATAACATGGTTATCCAAATCAGTTAACTGTTTTGCGATTTCTAATCCGATACCGGCTGTTCCGCCGATCAATAAAACGGTATTTTGTGAAGTTTTCATTTTATATTTTTTTAAAATTTTAAGATTAAACAAGTGCTCACCGCGTGAGCGTAAATGGTATTATTTTCATCAACTAACTGTGCTTCTACTAAGGCAGTACGACCGCCAAGGTTGATCACCTTCCCAATGGTTCTTAATTTTCCGGTTTGAATGGTAATGGCTTTCAGGAAATTTACCTTAAGCTCTAAAGTGGTATATCCTTTTCCGGCAGGTAAAAGCGAATGGACCGAACAGCCCATAGCCGAATCTAAAATAGCAGTGATTACCCCGCCATGCACCGTACCAATCGGGTTGTAATGAAATTCCTGAGGCATAAATTCAAAAACCACATTCCCCTTTTCGATCACACTTACACTAAAATCCAAAGTATGCAACAGTGGAGGTAAAGGAAATTGATGATTGCTCATGGCCTGCAGATAAGCTATACCATCCATCTGCATGGCTTCCTTTGCGCCTATCAAGGGATTTTCCCAACTTATTGTCCTGGTTCTTTTCATAATAAAATACCAATCGGTATATTTTAGTTTAAAAATTTTTAGCCGAGGCTATTGATATATTTTTTTAACGAATCCATAATTAAATTCCAGTGTGCTGGTTTTGCGGTCAGCCGCGAAATCATGATCCCACCTTCTATTATGGCAATAATGGTAAGTGCTATCTGTTCCGGATGATGATCTGCATGAATTTCTTTGGCAGAAATACCCGCTTCAACCAGTTTCACTATCCTGTTCTTCCAACCCAGTACCGCTTTTACTGCCCTTTCCCTTAATGCCGGATGCGTATCATCCGCATCAATTGCAGTGTTTAAAATCGGACAACCACCTTCCGACACCGTACCATTGATAAAGTTTTGATAAATATTGATATAAACCAGTAATTTATCTTTTGCATCTTTTTGTCTGTTGATCTCCGCATCTACCTTCGACACCACATTGTTCAGGTTATAATCGAAAGCGGCCAAGGCCACTTCATCCTTATTGGCGAAGTTGCCGTAAATACTGCCTTTGGTTAAACCTGTAGCAGCCGTAATATCATTTAAAGAAGTACCCGCATAACCTTTCATATTAAAAATGGGTGCGGTTTTCTCTACAATGAAATTTCTCGTTTTTTCTGCCTTGGTCATGTTCTTTTAAATTGACGATGCAAATATATACCAATCGGTATATTAAATACAAATATTTTTATCATCGCAATCTCCTTTTAATTGGAACGCTGGCTTTCATCACAGCACCATAATTTGTTTTAGGTTTGAATTTTGTAACTTTGATTTATGAACAAGCCAGAAACCATTGAAGATTTTTACCAGAACAAATTCAAGTTCCTGCCCGATAACCTACAAAATGGCGTAGGTCATTTTAACGTTTTTAAACTGGAAGATTGTTTAAGGGATGATCATAAGCCAATGAGCTATAACCGCAGGGATTATTATAAAGTATGCCTTACCCGTGGTCATAATGTTTACCACTACGCCGATAAAAGTATTGAGATAAATGGCACTGCACTTATCTTTTTCAATCCTTTGGTTCCGTATACCTGGGAGCTGGCCAGCGGCAACAAAAGTGACGTAACAGGCTTTTTCTGCATTTTTACCGAAGCCTTTTTTACTGAAAAGATCCGTGGAAATATTGGTGATTTACCCATGTTTGTGCCTGGAGGAAAACCTGCTTACTTTCTGGATGATAAACAGGATGCGCAAATTGAGGCTATTTTTGCTAAGATGTTTGAGGAAATCAACTCTGATTACATTTATAAATACGACTTACTCAGAAACTACATTACCGAAATTACACATTTCGCCCTCAAAACCCAGCCATCAGAGGCTTTATTCAAGCATACTGATGCCAACACCAGGATTACTTCTGTTTTTACGGAGTTACTGGAACGCCAGTTCCCCATCGAAACGACTACGCAAAGGTTTACCATGCGCTCGGCCAAAGATTACGCTTCGCAGCTTTCGGTACACGTAAACCACTTAAACCGTGCAATTAAAGAAACCACTGGCAAAACCACTACACATTATATTACTGAGCGTTTATTAAGTGAGGCCAAAGCTTTATTGAAACATACTGACTGGAATATATCGGAAATAGGTTATTGTCTGGGGTTTGAAGAACCTACCCATTTTAATAACTTTTTCAAAAAACTGACCAACCACACCCCTACTTCTTACCGGATTGTTTGAATTTCGTAATCATCAGTTTGATTAACGTAATAAACGTGATTCATCTTCGCCGTAATTTTGTCTTAACAAAAAAGATAAAACTATGGGCAAGAAAAAAGTTTGGTTTATTACCGGAGCTTCAAAGGGCTTAGGATTAAGTTTGGTTCATCAGTTGCTAAATGCTGGCCAATATGTTGCGGCCACATCAAGAAATATCGGTGAACTTAAAAAAGCAGTAAATAATGATGGCGGAAAATTCCTTCCGCTGGCGGTTAACCTGGCCAACGAACAAAGCGTGGAGGATGCGATAAAGGCGACCATTGCGAAATTTGAAAGAATTGATGTGGTCATCAATAACGCGGGTTACGGAATCGGAGGCAGTATCGAAGAACTAAGTGACGCAGAAACGCGCAATAGTTTTGATGTTAATGTTTTCGGCACACTCAATGTCATCAGAAAAGCTTCACCTTATTTAAGGGCACAACGAGCCGGGCACATCATCAACATCGCATCAATTGCAGGCATTGCAGGTGCCACCGGCTGGGCGGTATACGCTGCAGCAAAATCGGCAGTAATTGCATTATCAGAAGTATCAGCGGAAGATCTTAAAGAATTCGGCATAAAAGTAACCGTTGTGGCACCTGGCGCATTCAGAACCAGTTTCTTAACGGCTGACTCGTTGATTTTGGCAGCTAATCCAATTGCCGCATACGAAGAAGTGCGTGCAATACACAGCAAATACCTAAAAATGGATGGTCAGCAGATTGGTGATCCTGAGAAAGCTGCTGCTGCAATGATCTCACTGGCCAGCATGCCAAATCCACCCCTTCATTTGCTTTTAGGAAACGACGCTTTCCAAAGGGCAAATACTAAAATAGAATCGCTACAAAAGGAATTTAAAGACTGGAAAGCCATTACCATTTCGACAGATTTCGACGAAAATTAATTTAACAGACAAAATTTATTATGGAAAATCAAAAAGTATGGTTTGTAACAGGTGCATCAAAAGGCCTGGGACTAACACTAGTAAAAACATTATTAAGCAATGGTCTTAACGTTGCTGCAACCTCAAGAAACCTGAACGACTTAACAAAAGCAGTTGGCGAACACGAAAACTTCTTGCCGCTAGCGGTCGACCTAATTGATGAAAACAGTGTAGAAGCTGCAGTTAGCCAAACAATCAGCAAATTTGGCCAGGTAGATGTGGTGGTAAACAATGCGGGCTACGGCATGCTGGGCGCTTTAGAAGAATTAAGCGATAAAGAATCGCGTCAAAATTTCGATGTGAACGTTTTCGGTTCGTTAAACGTGATCAGAAAGGTGCTTCCTCAGTTACGGAAACAACAATCAGGGCACATTTTCAATATTTCTTCAATCGGTGGATTTTCGGGAAACTTCCCTGGTTTTGGCATCTATTGCGCGACAAAATTTGCCGTGGTTGGTTTCACCGAGTCCTTAGCTGCCGAAGTAAAATCAATGGGCATCAAAGCAACAGTTGTAGAACCGGGTTATTTCAGAACAGCATTTCTTACTGAAGGATCATTAGCAGTGCCAAATAAACCAATTGATGCCTACAAAGAAGTGCGCGACTCGCAAGCAGCGCATCAGAACGACATCAATAATCAACAGCCTGGTGATCCGGCCAAAGCAGTGGAGGTGATTATTGAAGCTTCAAAAAGCGAAAATCCACCGCTTCATTTATTCTTAGGTCCGGATGCTTATCAGGTTGCCGATGCAAAAATTGCAGATATACAAAGAGATATGGCCAATTGGAAATACCTGGCAACAGCTACTAACTTCGATGAGGTTGGCGCATAGCATCTAACTTAATCGTCATTTCGAGCGGAGCGCAGCGAAGTCGAGAACCCGAAGGCTCTGCAAAGCAAAATCTATAAAGATAGATCTCTCCATTTCACTGCGTTTCAGTCGAGATGACGTTTTTTCTTTTGAAGTCTGTAAAATCCACAGCGTTAAATAACAGTCAAAAAAAAAAGTATTTCCTTTGAACTGGCGGCGCACAAACAATTGCTGACCAATTAGCCTTTAAAGTTTTTCTCTACAAAATCCTTCATATAAGCCTTTACCAGATCTCTGGTATTTCTGAATTGAGCCATAATTTCTTCCTCAGTACCTACCGCTTTAGCAGGATCTGGAAAGTTATGGTGCAGTTTTATCGCTTGCGTTGGGAAGTGCGGACAACTTTCTTTTGCGTGATCGCAAACGGTAATTATATAATCGAAAGGAATATCGAAATATTCCTCCATATTATTCGAGGTTTGACCAGAAATATCAATCCCATCTTCAGCCATTACTTTTATCGCCCTTGGATTAACACCATGAACTTCGATCCCTGCACTGTAGATTTTAGCTTTATCCTGAGCAAAATATTTTAGATAACCTTCAGCCAGCTGACTTCTGCAACTATTCCCCGTGCAAAGTACCAATACATTTTTCATGTTTTTAAATTTTGAATGATTAACAACAGCCACTTCCCGGATTACAGCTATTTTGATCAGCTGCGAGATTAACCAGTTCGATTTTTCTTTTTACCGGCTGGGCAGGTGCACAACATTCTTCACCTGTTTCAGTAGTACCACAACTTCCTCCGCGGTTAATCGCTTTACATTGTGTAACATCAGGTGTCAGGTCTAAAATCAGGTTCTCCCCATCAATTTTAAATTCGCCCGGAAACATCTGCCTCGTATCGAACGCAGAATTACCGAATTCAATTTTCACCGTTCCATTGGGGTTTAAAGGAAGCTTACTTTCCACCAGGTTAATGATAGACAATGCTTTTTTCACCTGCATGGCCCTGCCTGCTTCCTCTTCGGTAGGTTCCCATAACTGTACGATGATTTCTGTCCAGGCGTTCATCACTCCTCCGCAATCTACCGAAACAATGGGTGCCTGTTTAATTTCGGTAATGTGATAATTGGCGTTTACCCATTTACCAGGAGCATATTGGAACTGTAATACCAATTCAGGATGTTGTTGAAGTGCAGCCTTAAAGCTGCTCCATTCGGTTGAAGATGTATTGATCATAATATTGCAATTTAACGATTGATTTAAGTAAAAAATTTTTAACAGCAGTTTTGCTCACCTTTATACGAGGCAAAGAAATTGCCCAGCTCTGTTTGTAATAACTTCCAGGTTTTGGGTTCTATACAGTAACAGATACTCACCCCTTCAATAGTCCCCTGTATAATGCCAGCATTTTTAAGTTCTTTTAAATGCTGAGAAATGGTAGCCTGCGCCAACCCAAGTTCTTCCACTAAATCGCCACAGATGCAGGTATTCGATTTAAGGATACGCTGAAGGATCGCAATCCGTGCTGGATGTGCCATCGCTTTTAATAACGCCGCCATCTGGTTTTGCTCTTCGGTAAAGATTTCTGTTTTGGTAAGTCCCATAATTATGTATCGCAATATTACGATAGATAAATCGGATATCAAAATTTATTTTCATTTTCAGTTTACAAAACAGATTATCTACAGAATTGTATAGTTTATTTACCATAAACGCATTTATAAATGAAGATTAAACAAAATTAATATGTGGAAATTTTATGCCATATTATCTGCTGTATTTGCAGCTGCGACAGCCATTTTAGCTAAAGTTGGATTAAAGGGTGTTAATGGAAATATAGCAACAGCCATAAGAACCATTGTGATCTTATTTATTGCATGGGGCATTGTGCTGGCCACAGGAGAAATTACCCAGCTTAAAACATTGAGCAAAAACAACCTCATATTTTTAGGTTTATCGGGCCTTGCGACAGGTTTATCGTGGATTTTCTATTTTAAAGCGATCGAAACAGGAAATGTTTCTAAAGTTGCACCGATTGATAAATTAAGTGTAGCTATTGCGATGGGTTTAGCCTTTTTAATTTTAAAAGAACCGATTGAAGCAAAAACATTAATTGGTGGAGGCTTAATTGTTGCAGGTAGTTTGGTGATATTACTTTAAAGAGCTGGCGTATTCTTTTATCCAAGGAGGCACTGAAAACAAAGAAATTTGATTGATAATGAACTTTGGTTATGCTCAGACTTACAGTTTAAAAAAGTCGTCATCTCGACCGGAACGTAGTGGAGTGGAGAGATCTATCTCGAGACAGATTTCTCGGCTACATTGCACTGCGCTCGAAATGACGATATTCGGAAGGTAAAAAAACCGTCAACTAATTAAAGTTAACGGTTTAATTTGTACAGGGATATGAGAAAAATTATTTCTTTGGTTTCGGGCTCATATAAAAACTAAGCTTTCCGCCATTGGTGATATCTGAGTGTTTAATTTTATGATCGGTAATTTCTTTGCCGTTCAATAAAACTTTCTCTACATAAACATTTTTATCACTCTGTTTAATGGCCTCAACCGTAAATGTTTTGCCGTTTTCTAAGTTAATTACTGCATTGTTAATCAATGGGCTACCCAACGAATATACATCAGAACCTGGTGCTACCGGATAAAACCCTAATGAAGAGAACATGTACCAGGCGCTCATCTGCCCGCAATCGTCATTTCCACCTAAACCATCGGCAGTAGGTTTATACTGCATGTTTAAAATGTGGCGGATCTGCGCCTGCGTTTTCCATGGCTGATCGGTCCAGTTATACAGGTAAGCGATATGGTGAGCAGGCTCATTACCATGTACATAACCACCAATAATACCTTCGCGGGTAATATCTTCCGTATGCGCAAAAAACTCATCTGGTAAATGCATAGTGAACAAAGTATCCAGACGGGTTGCAAATTTCTTTTTACCGCCCATCATTTCGATCAGCGAAGCCGGATCCTGTGGCACAAAGAAACTGTAGTTCCAGCTATTGCCTTCAATAAAACCTTGTCCTTCGGTATCTTTTGGATCAAATTCTTTTTTAAATGTTCCATCCGCCAATTTCGGACGCATAAAACCAGTAGCACTATCGTAATTGTTTTTCCAGTTGTTAGCACGTTTGATAAATTCATCATAAACATCCATACGGTTTAATTTTTTAGCCAATTGTGCAATCGACCAGTCGTCGTAAGAATATTCCAGGTTATTCGAAACTGAAATGCCAGATTTTTCGGCCGGGATGTAACCTTTATCCATATAATAGCCAATTCCCTCATAGTCGCGGTGTTTTGCTGTTGCAATACAGGCATCTAAAGCCTTGTTCGCATCGCCACTATAAGTACCTTTTATAATCGCATCAGCAATTACTGAAACACTATGATAGCCACTCATACACCAGTTATCATTAGCATAGTGCGACCAGATTGGCAACATATGCAAACTGCTCTGGTCGTAATGCGCCAGCATCGATTTTACCATATCGTTACTGCGGCCAGGCTGTGTAATATTGAAGAATGGATGTAAAGCACGGTAAGTATCCCAAAGCGAGAACGTAGTGTAATTGGTAAAACCTTCTGCTTTGTGTACACCCTGATCTAACCCTTTATACTCGCCATTGATATCGGTATAGGTGGTAGGATTGATAAAAGCATGATACAATGCGGTATAAAAATTGATTTTATTATCGTTAGAAGTCATTACCTGTATTTTATTCAATTCTTTATTCCAGGTCGACTGTGCCTGAGCCCTAACTTTTTCGAAATCCCAGCCCGAAATTTCTGCACGCATATTCTGCAAGGCATTTTCCTGGCTTACCGGCGATAAGGCAAACTTAATTTTGATCTTCTCTCCTTCCCGGGTATCGAAATCAAAGAACATTTTTAGCTTTTTCCCAGCAATTTCTGGGAAGTTCTGTTCCTGGTTAAACTTGCCCCAAAAGCCTCTGTAAGCTTGTTTGGCATCGTAGCTTTTACGGCCATAACTTTTAAAAGGTTTAGAAAAACTCATCGCAAAATAAACCGTTCTGGTTCTGGCCCATCCGTTGGTTTGGCGGTAACCTGTAATTAAGGTATCATTTACCACACGAACGTAAGTCCAAACCGTTTTTTCTTCGTAATTGTAAATACCGGCCATCAGATCCAAAATAATATGCGATTGATCTGATTTAGGGAAAGTATATTGGTGCATCCCTACCCTCGTGGTTGAGGTTAATTCGGCGGTAATGTTATCATCATCCAACTTTACTTTGTAATAACCTGCCTCTGCAACTTCGTTGGCATGCGAAAATGCCGAACGGTAACCACTTTTAGGATCTGATGCCGTACCAGGGTTTAACTGTAATTTACCTTGGGTTGGCATAATGAGAAAATCGCCTAAGTCTGAGTGACCGGTACCGCTAAAATGGGTATGACTAAAACCGGTAATTGTTTTATCCTCATATTTATAACCTGCACAGTATTTATATACATCGCCGTTGTATTTTCCATTTACTTCGTAAGATAAAGTATCCGTTTCGGGACTTAGCTGTACTGAGCCAAATGGAACCGTAGCACCAGGATAAGTATGCCCCATTTTCGAGGTGCCGATAATGGGCCGAACATACTGCACCAGATTCTGCTGTGCTGATGCAAGCATGGCCGATAGCAAAAGACAAGGCAGGATAATTTTTTTAATCATATCTTTTTAAAATTTAGCTTGTTTTATTGAAAATTCTAAGGTATTAATTTATCTTCAAATATGCATAAAAAGAAAGACTAAAACGTTTAAGTAAAACAAAAAATACATTACTAATTGTTGAAGATACAATTTATATCTTTTTTGCTATTATTTTAAATTCTAATAACCAGGGTTCCGAAAGCTTGTAAACTGACAAGTAGAAATTGCTTACTGATTGGGGCGTTACCCAATCCCGTGAAATACGGGAAAGGGTCAGGCTTTTCAGGGCTGCGCTTCGCTCCGGTACCGGTGAAAACCGGCACTGAACCCTTGCAATCCTTAACGCGCATCTACTCTCTTAAGACACTTAACTGGTTTCCGCTCGTTCCAAACGCACGGATAAATAACCTGGCAATTTGATGATAGCATTAATTTAAGGGTTAGAAGCACCAACCCAGGTTAAATAAACCCCTGCCTGCAACAGGCAGGTGATAGAACGGAGAGCCCGCAGCGAGGTACGAGTGAGGACTTGAAGGGATAGCAGGACTGCCGACAGCCATTAACACCGGACCACTCATTTTCAAAACTATTGACCACCTAAGCCATCTTAGGGCAACTAAGTGATAAATCCAGGCAATTTAGTAACCGCTTTTTACAAGTAACTGACTTGCTTTAAATAATTTCAGCTAAATAAACCTTATTTTTGCATCCAATATTTTTAAGATGAGTAAACACGGTAGAATTCTGGTTGCCATGAGTGGCGGGGTTGATAGTTCGGTAGCGGCGGTAATGTTGCATGAGCAAGGTTATGAGGTTATTGGATTAACCATGAAGACCTGGGATTATGCTACTTCTGGTGGTAGCAGTAAGGAAACTGGCTGTTGCTCGTTAGATAGTATTAATGATGCCCGTACACTTGCCGTAAACTATGGTTTTCCGCATTATATTCTGGATATCAGGGATGAATTTGGCGATTATGTAATTGACAATTTCGTTGATGAATACCTGGCGGGAAGAACGCCAAATCCATGCGTTTTGTGCAATACACACATTAAATGGGAAGCTTTACTAAAACGTGCTAATAAACTCGATTGCGAATTTATTGCAACGGGGCATTACGCCAATATCCGTCAGCAAGACAGCGGCCGTTATGTGATTTCGAAAGGAAAAGACGAAAATAAAGATCAATCTTATGTATTGTGGGGCGTTTCGCAAGAAAATCTTTCACGTACTAAATTCCCATTGGGCAGTTTTGCAAAATCTGAAATCAGACAGATGGCTTTGGATATGGGACAGGAAGAACTGGCTAAAAAATCGGAGAGTTACGAAATTTGTTTCGTTCCGGATAATGATTACAGGGCTTTCTTAAAACATAAAGTAGAAGATTTAGAAGACAGAGTAGCTGGCGGAAATTTTATTTTAAGTAATGGAATGGTCGTTGGACAACATAAAGGTTATCCTTTTTATACCATTGGCCAGCGTAAAGGTTTAGGTGTTGCCTTTGGCGAACCTATGTTTGTAACGCAAATCCTGCCAGAAAGCAATACCGTAGTTTTAGGTAAAGCTGAGGAGCTTGAACGCCGCGAAGCGATGGTACGCAATATTAACCTGATAAAATACGCCAGCATTGAAGAACCCATGAATGATGTGATTACCAAAATCCGTTATAAAGATGCGGGTATGTTAAGTACAATTGTTCAGGAAAAAGATAAAATGCGCGTCGTGTTTGATCATAATGTTTCGGCCATTGCACCAGGTCAATCGGCAGTATTTTACGAAGGAAATGATTTATTAGGTGGAGGATTTTTAGTTTAATTACCCTATCCTATTGTTCGGTGCATTGGTATCATTCTCCTATAAGATAGACCCTGAAATAAATTACCTTCGGTGAGCTCGCTAAGTCTCGGTTCAGGGTGACCACCGAAAAAGAAAACAAAAAACGAGTTGCCAAATGGCAACTCGTTTTTTGTTTATTGATTATTATGCATACTAGAACGCGTCATGCGGAATTTATTTTACAAGAAGAAATAGTGTTTTCAATTGCCTTGTAGCTACTATGTGGTCAGCATCTTTTTGTAATTAATTAATGAGTTACAATCATATTAAGAGTTATTATCATAATGATAGATCCTGAAATAAATTCAGGATGACGAAACGATTAAATATTATTACTCATTTCCCTTAAAAACATTAATCGATGCCGTTTTCCAGTGAATGTAACCTAAATTACCACAGGTTTGGGCTACAAAGTTTTCTACATCCTCCGGCACATCGTTAACTACACGCCACCTAATTTTATACTTTGGGTTATAACTGATATAAACCACCAGATCATCACTACGCTGCCCGATGGCATGTAAATGCTGTAAATGAATATCCTGTAAATCTGCAGCAGCAATCCGCAGTCTTTCATTCATGATTTTACCTAATGAAAGATCTGGTCTAAAATCTGTTTCGAATATGGCTAAAACGGTAACGGTCATAGAAAAAATAAATATATCAGCAAACAAACCAAGCTAAAAGCTTTTTGTTTAAAATCATCAATTAAATACATGGAATTACTGCTTAGATATTCCCAGTATTCTGTCTCTCCAAAAGCAAATCTATACTAAAAAAATTAGTATCAAAATTTATTTTCATATTTTTTTTAGTCAGCGTAAAAATTATAGAAACGCATGACACGCGCTGATAAGAAGGTTAATAACTCTAATATTGTGCATAACTATCTTAAACATCTGATAGCTAGGTGAGTATCTATATAATAAAAGTAGAGCTTATGAAAAAGTGCATCTATGTAGTCGAAGACAATCCGAATATCAGGGAAATCATCGAATTTTTATTAATCGAAGAACTTTACGAGGTAAAGACTTGTCCAAACACAAACGATTTTTGGCTTCAAATGAGTAAACACCTGCCAGATATGGTCATTCTTGATATCATGTTACCTGATGGCAACGGACTGGATATCTGTAATACCCTAAAGCGAAATATTAAAACACATGATATTCCGGTCATGATGATGTCGGCTAATAACCACTTAAACGCCGTTAAGGCTAAATGCGATGCGGAAGATTTTATCAACAAACCTTTCGATCTGAACGATTTTGTTAACAGAGTAGATAAATATTTACTCAACTAAGCAAAAATGAGGATGTATCATCAATATATAGTGTCACCCTGAATTTGTCGAGGGGCAAGACTATACAAATAATACATCCTCATTCTTTTTTTTAAAGCACTATGCTTTCAACCGCTTTATCCAGCGCCTCATCTTTCAGGTTAGGCATACTTAAACCTTCAGCCCTGATTGCCGTAATATCTACCATACCCATAAAACCAAGCACGGATCTTAAATACGATTCGGTAAAATCGTAAGCCTTCATTGGCCCCTCCGAATACACACCGCCTGAGGAAATGGCCAGGTAAACTTTTTTGTTTTTAACCAAACCTTCAGGACCCTTTTCAGAGTAACTGAATGTCTGACCTGCACGCGCAATGTGGTCAATCCATGATTTTAAGGTAGAAGGAATACCAAAATTGTACAGCGGTGCACCGATTACAATCGCATCGGCATTTTTAAGTTCAGCAATGGCTTCGTTAGAATGTTTAATGGCTTCCGCAAATTCTGATGTATGGTTTTCTACCGGCGTAAAGAAAGAATTGATATGCACCTCCTCCAAATGTGGAAAGGGTGTATCCGTTAAATTGTGCGTAATTAAACTGCTGCCAGGATTTGCGGCCTGTAATTTTTCTACAATGGCATTTCCCAATTTAATGCTGAAAGATGCTTCGCCTCTTGGGCTTGATATAAGATGTAATATTTTCATTTTTTTTGCCTTTTTATGTCTGGCAAAATTATAGATACGAAGTATCAAAAAGCTATTACTATACCAGAGGATAGTGCTATCCTTTAGTATAGCTCCTAGTCTACGCGAAGAAAAAAAGCCTATTTATTGGATTTATCAGCCAAAGCATAAACTTGTTTTAAATGCTTTCGTAAGGTTGGTAAATATTTATTTGCATATGCTTTAATATCATTATTGGTAGATTTCGATGCTTTCTCAAATAGTGCAACCGCATCTTGATGATCAACAAGCATTATCTCGATATAAGCTTTATCAAATGAAACCCCGTTTAAATTATTTAATTTTTCGATCGCATTGGTCACGTCAGCTTCAGTAACACCATTCGCAGTTTTTTTCGCCAGACCAGTATTACCTGCCTCACCTCCCGCATTTTTGGTTCTTGAGGTATCTTTCATATTTTCAGGTGATGAATCTACCCTGCCATCAGGCCTTTGTCCACCTTCAGGCGTATTCATTGGCAAATCAACCTTTTTAAGTTTTGCCAATCCCCTTAATTCTTCGTTAGCCTTGGTATGATGATCAACCATCATCTGGCCAAACGCTTTAACCTTTTTATCGCTCGCTTTATCTGACGCAATTTTACCAGTTAACATTTCTTTCATCCCTGCAATAGCTGCCTGTTGCAAAAATTGAGCGGTGGTTAAACTATCTTGTTGATTAATGTAATCAAATGACCTTGTATAATGCCAGTAGGCTTTTGCAACAGCATTAAATGAAGTAGCTGAAATAATCATTCCCACTACTGCTATTTTCCTGGTATTGAAATGGTTTTTCATTGTTAAGTAATTAAGGTAAATGCATGAGTAAAACCCCTCTAACATTTAAAAAGTTTGAGCAAATCATATCCATCTTTTAAAAACCTTACAACACCAGTGGTTTAAGATTTAAAATTTTCTTTAAACTTAACCTGATCTGAATCTGTTCTACTATAAAAGACTTTTACTATGGAAAATCAAGAAAACAATCAACCTGAAGAAGAAATTCAAAACATCGAACAGTTTCAGATCAACCGTTCGGAAGGAAATGCAGCCGATGGCCACGCTTCTCCAGAGCAAGCCGAAGATGACGCATATACGGAGGATGAAGTTCCGTTTGCGGATGGAGAAGGAACACAGCTAAATGAAGAAATCAATGATCCGGAAGACGAAGAAGATGAAGATGATGATGAAACAGAAACGAATGACTATAACGAATCTGACATAGAAGAACTGGATAAAGATCCAAATGCCTACGACGAGGAAGATAGTGAAATGTTATAAGCTTATTATGTCTCTTATAAAAGGTGCCAGATCAGCAATTATCTGGCATTTTTATTTAAATAGCGATGATCCGCAATACTTGCAAAACAAGGCATCGCTATCGTGGCCTTCCCTACTGCAGCTCGGGCACGATTCGGGTAATTCTTTTTTCTGCCTGGCTGCAAGAGCAATATCATGGGTAATGATACCTGTGGGTACTGCAATAATCGCATAACCGATTAACATCACTACAGAAGCTACAAATTTACCCAAAGGCGTAATGGGCGAAATATCGCCATAACCAACGGTTGTAATGGTCACAATGGCCCAGTAAATACTTTCGGGAATATTCGAAAACCCATTTTCGCGCTTCTCTACCAAATACATAATAGAGCCAAGAATAACAGTGATGGTTAAAACCGTTAACAGAAATATGCTGATTTTACGCACGCTATTCTTCAATGCCTGGGTGAGGAAATTAATCTCGGTTAAAAAATGTCCAAGTTTAAATATCCTGAAAACCCTCAGCAACCTCAACGCCCTGAAAACCAGCAAAGATTGCGCACCAATAAAAAATATACTTAAGTAAGACGGCAATAAAGCAATCAGATCAATAATCCCTAAAGGACTGATTACATATCGGATTGGTTTTTTAATGCTCACCAACCTTAAAATATATTCAATGGTGAAAAGTGCGGCAAAAACCCACTCCATAATGTTAAACAATTTGCCATAATGCAGGTGAATGCTGACCACACTATCGAGCATCACGACAATAATACTGGAAAATATGGCAATTAACAGGCCTACATCAAAAGCTTTACCCGCAGGTGTATTCGATTCGTAAATTATTTCGTGAAGTTTAAAACGCCAATCTTTAGATGAATCTGATGCCATAGTTTTTAGGTAGATTTAAAGGTAGCAGAAATTATCCGTTAACCACTTCTCCGCCGTTAACATGTATAACCTGCCCGGTGATAAAAGAAGCATCATCCGAAGCGAGAAAAACATAAGCCGGAGCAATCTCTGAAGGTTGCCCTGCCCTTTCCATCGCAGTTTGTGATCCAAAAGATTTAATCTTTTTTTCATCAAAAGTAGATACAATGAGGGGTGTCCACACCGGGCCTGGCGCAACGGCATTTACCCGGATGCCTTTTGTTGCTAAATTTGTGGCCAGCGAACGTGTAAAAGAAGTGATTGCGCCCTTGGTAGAAGAGTAATCGATTAGATTTGGCGATGAGCGGTAAGCGGTTACTGAAGTGGTATTGATGATGCTGTCACCAGGTTTAAAATGCTCAAGCACCTCGTGTGCAAAATAAAAATAACCGAATATGTTGGTTCGGAAAGTATCCTCAAGCTGTTTGTTATCGATTTTTTTTGGATCTTTTTGTGGAACCTGCATCCCGGCATTATTAACCAGGATATTAATTTTCCCAAATTGTTTAATGGTGTTTTCCACTGCCTTTTTGCAAAAAGCAGGCTTTTTAACATCTCCTTTAATCAAGAGGCACTTTTTCCCCTCTGCCTCAACCATCTTTTGGGTCTCTTTCGCATCAATATCTTCATTTAAATAAACAATGGCTACATCGGCACCTTCTCTTGCAAAATGAACTGCTACCGAACGACCGATACCACTATCTCCACCGGTAATGAGTGCAACCTGATTATTCAATTTCCCCGCTCCCCTATAGTTTTCTTTAATTACTTCGGGTCTTGGATTCATTTTGGCTTCTATGCCTGGTTGCTGATGTTGTTTGGCAGGTGTTTTTTGGCTTTTCATCACGATTAGTTCATCAAAGTATTTAATAATACCTGTTAAACAAATTTATTGCCTGCAAAGTTTGCCGAACTGGAGATGATCATTAACATTTTAAACCAATTCGACTTAATATTTTGCTCATATCCGATCATTTTAGAAGCGTGCACCTCCTTAAATTAGCTTTTTAATCCCTAACCAATAGAAATCACACAATGAGAAAAACAATTTTATCAGTTTTGGTAATGTTAAGCCTAATCCTACCTGGCTTTGCTCAAAAACGCTTAGGCAATGAAACAGCAGCCCAAAAAACCAAACGAATGGAATGGTGGACAGATGCTCGCTTCGGCATGTTTATTCACTGGGGCCTGTATGCTTTGCCAGCTCGCCACGAATGGGTAAGAAACTATGAACGCATTACCAACGAAAACTATCAAAAATATTTTGATCAGTTCAATCCCGATCTGTTTAATCCAAAACAGTGGGCAAAAGAAGCTAAAGCTGCCGGTATGAAATACGCCGTTTTAACGACTAAACACCATGAAGGCTTTGTGCTTTTTGATAGCAAGTACACCGATTATAAAGCAACCAATACACAGGCAAAAAGAGATTTGGTAAAAGAATTTGTAGAGGCTTTCCGTGCTGAAGGCATAAAAGTAGGTTTCTATTATTCTCTTATTGACTGGCACCACCCCGACTTTACCGTAGACAAGGTTCATCCTTTACGACCTGAAAAAGAATCTGAAGAGGCTTATGCTGCCTTAAATAAAGGCAAGGATATGGCCAAGTACCGCAAGTACATGTATAACCAGGTTACAGAATTATTAACCAAATATGGTAAGATAGATATTCTCTGGGCAGATTTTTCGTACCCTGGAAAAAATGGTAAAGGCCGCGATGATTGGGGTTCGGTTGAGTTACTGAAACAGATCAGAAAATTACAACCCGGAATTATTGTTGATAACCGCCTCGATTTAAACGACTATGAAGATGGTACAGATTTCGAAACGCCGGAACAGGTTAGTCCGAAAGAACTGGAAAAATACCGCGGTAAAGTTTGGGAAACCTGCCAAACCTTTTCAGGCTCATGGGGATACCACCGGGATGAAAATACCTGGAAAAGCAATAGAAAATTATTAGATCTATTAATCACCTCTGTGGCTAACGGCGGTAATTTATTGCTAAATGTTGGTCCTACTGCGCGCGGTGAGTTTGATAACCGGGCAAACATTGCTTTAGACAGCTTAAGCCTTTGGATGCATGCCAATTCGAAATCTATCTACCATTGTACTTTTGCCCCGGCAGAATTTAAAGCACCTGAAGGCGCAAAACTTACCTATAACAACGACACAAAAAAACTATATGTGCATCTGTTCGAATATCCAAATACTGGCTACATTACACTGGATGGATATAAAGACAAAGCAAAGTATGCACAGTTTTTACACGATAACTCTGAAGTACAGATTGATGCGCAAAAATCGACCGGAAACACACTGGTATTAAAGCTACCAAAGAAAAAACCCAACTTTGAAATCCCGGTAATTGAACTGACGTTAAATTAATCTACCTATATTAATGATTCGCCTGCAAGCTAACCCTTGCGGGCTTTTTTTATATATAACATTTAGACAGTTAATTCTATTTAACTGACCATTAAGACTTAAGGGCGTAAAGATTTTAGCATCGCATAAGCAATCAATTATGAATCTATAAACCATTACCAATATACTAATAATCAAGAACGAATGAACTAATGACCAATGAACTAATGAACCAATAAACCCTTACTATGCCGACAAAAGTTCTCCCTGATTTAAGTTCGCATAAGCTTTAGCCTGCACTACGTTACCAATGATAATAATGGCCGGATAAGTTAAACCAGCCTTTTCTGCAGATTCCTCCAAATGCTGAACCGAACACACTACTTGTTTTTGATTGGGTAAGGTAGCATGTTGAATAATTGCAGCAGGCATTTCACCTAAACCCGCGTCGGAATAAGCTTTAGAAATTTCGCCTACTTTTTTCATACCCATATATACAACAACGGTAGCCGAACTTTTCATGGCACATTTCAGATCATCGGTTAAACTTCCGTCCTTTTTGGTTCCGGTAAGGATCCAGACACTTTCACTAATTCCACGGTGTGTTAAAGGGACATCGATAAAACCAGCCCCCTGCATACTACTTATACCTGGAATATAATGACATTTAATCCCTCTGGCCTCTGCATAAATCAATTCTTCGAATCCCCTGCCGAAAATAAAGGGATCTCCACCCTTTAAACGCACCACAACCTGATAATTCTGGGCATTTTCGACAATTAATTCATTTATTTTCTCTTGTGGCGTGTATTTTCCATAAGGTTGCTTGCCAACATAGATCATTTTACATGCTTTCGGAGCAATTTCCAGTAATTTTTCATTACTTAAGTTATCATAAAGTATAACTTCTGCTCTTTTTAACACATTAAAAGCTTTCATTGTGATTAATTCCGGGTCACCAGGACCTCCACCCATTATAAAAAGTCCAAAATCAGTAGTTTTTTGATCCATAATTTTAATGATTTAACTATTTAAGAATAAAAGTGATGAAAATTTATTAAAAAATTAAATATTCTATGATAAAAATCACACTTTAACAACTTTTAATACAATTAAAGACTATATTTGACTATCAAAAATCATATAAATACTAAATTTTATGATTTAAAAAGGATTATTTAATAAAAATTAATAAAAACAAATAATTCGAAACAAAAAAACAACCAATAAAACTAAAAAAAAACACTAAACACCTTTAAGATTTATGAAAGAACCACAAATAATCGTAATAGGAAATGGAATGGTGGGATATAAATTCTGTGAAAAGCTTAGATCCAAAACTTCTTCTTTTAATCTTATTGTTTTTGGAGAAGAACCTCGCAGAGCTTACGATCGTGTTCATCTAAGTGAATATTTTAATGGCAAAACAGCCGACGACCTCTCTCTTTCTACAGAAAACTGGTACCAGGAACAAAATATTACCTTATTTCTTAATAATCCCATTACCAAAATAGACCGCGAACTTCAAAAAGTTTATACCGCCAATGGTTTAGATTATAGCTACGACATTCTTGTTTTTGCCACAGGGTCCGGTGCTTTTGTCCCGAATATTCCTGGAATCGAAAAAGAAGGCGTTTTTGTTTACCGTACGATAGAAGATCTCGACCTGATTAGCAATTATGCAAAAAAGGCCAAAACCGCTTCTGTCATCGGCGGTGGACTATTGGGATTAGAAGCTGCTAAAGCACTGATAGATTTAGGCATCGAAAAAACAAGCATCATCGAATTTGCACCGCGCCTAATGCCAAGACAAATTGATGCTGCCGGTAGCGACATGCTTAAATCTAAACTGGCTGATCTGGGTTTACAGATCCATTTAAGTAAAAATACCACGAGTATCGAAGGCGATGGTCGTATTACGGCATTAAAGTTTAGTGATGATACCGCATTGGATGTTGATATGTTAGTGATTTCTGCCGGTATAAAACCTCGTGATGAACTGGCGAAAGCCTGCGGCATTGAGGTTGGTCCACGCGGAGGAATTGTAGTTGATGAGAAAATGCAGACCAGCGATCCTGCTGTATTTGCCATTGGCGAATGTGCTTTATATGACGGAATGATTTATGGTTTGATTGCTCCAGGTTATGAAATGGCCGAAGTGCTGGCCGCAAACCTTTGCGAAGGTGATAAAACTTTCACCGGATTTGATATGAGCACCAAACTTAAACTGATTGGCATTGATGTAGCCAGTTTCGGCGATAATTTTATTACAGAGCCAGATTGCCGCACCATCATTTTCGAAAACAAACACAAAGGCGTTTATAAAAGAATAAATGTTAGTAATGACGGGCAATACCTTTTAGGAGGTATATTAATTGGAGATGCAACAGCGTATAACCTGCTGTTGCAGACCTCTAATAACCGCATTGTATTACCAGAAAATCCTGAAGAACTGATACTGGGTGCACGCGGAGGAAGCGAAGCTGCTGGCGGCGCCGGAATTACAGGTTTACCAGACAGCGCATTAATCTGTAGTTGTGAAGGCGTTAGTAAAGGCGATATCTGCACCGCAGTCGCTGATGGCACTTGCGAAAACATTGATGACCTGAAAAAATGCACCAAAGCAGGTACAGGTTGTGGTGGTTGTTTGCCGATGGTAAAAGATTTAATGACTTATACCTTAAAGTCGCAAGGTAAATATATCAAGAATGTAATTTGTGAACACTTTAACTATAGCAGACAAGAACTTTTTGACCTTATCCATATCCACGAATTAAAAAGTTACGACGAGGTACTGGATGCATTAGGCAAAAACGATGGTTGCGAAGTGTGCAAACCATTGGTATCCTCACTCCTTGCAAGTCTTTGGAACGAAATGATCCTTAAAAAAGGAAACGATGTGGCTCAGGATAGCAACGATCGTTTTCTGGCCAACATTCAAAAAGGTGGCTCATATTCAGTAGTACCAAGGGTTCCGGGTGGAGAAATTACACCCGACAAGCTAATTGTAATTGGCGAAGTAGCTAAAAAATATAATCTGTACACCAAAATTACAGGTGGTCAGCGGATTGATCTGTTTGGTGCACACCTTAACGACCTGCCCATTATCTGGGAAGAGTTAATTGCAGCAGGTTTCGAAAGCGGACATGCTTACGGAAAGGGCTTAAGAACAGTAAAAAGCTGTGTTGGCAGTACCTGGTGCAGATTTGGTTTACATGATAGTGTGAGTTTCGCCATCAGAATTGAAGAAAGATACAGAGGCATCCGTGCGCCACACAAATTTAAATCAGCGGTAAGCGGCTGCATCAGAGAATGCGCAGAAGCCCAAAGCAAAGATTTTGGCATTATTGCTACTGAAAAAGGCTGGAACTTATATGTATGCGGAAATGGCGGGAGCAAACCGCAACACGCCCTTTTATTGGCAACAGACCTCGACAGCGAAACCTGCATTCAGTACATCGATAGATTTTTGATGTTTTACATCCGCACTGCCGATCCGCTTACCCGAACAGCAACCTGGCTGAACAAAATGGAAGGCGGAATAGACTACCTGCGGAATGTAATTATCAACGATAGTTTAGGAATGGCGGCACAGTGGGAAAGCGAAATTGAAAATTTAATCGCCACCTATAAATGCGAGTGGAAAGAAGCGGTAGAAAATCCGGCCATCAGAAAAAGATTCTCTCATTTTGTAAATGCGCCCGAAGAAAAAGACCCAACTATAGAATTTGTAGAGATGCGTGGACAAAAAAGAACCGCCGAATGGAAAACATTTTAATCAATAATCTTTAACAAACCTTATAAAACCCAAAATTATGAATGAACAATCAAATTGGCTAGCAGCCTGCCGAGTCGAGGATGCCATTGAGAACGGTGGCGTTTGTGTAAAACATGGTGAAGATCAGATTGCACTTTTCTATTTCACCAGAAGAAACGAGTGGTATGCCACTCAAAACGAATGCCCGCATAAAAAGCAGATGGCATTAAGCCGTGGAATGATTGGCTCCACTACCGATGAACCTAAGGTAGCCTGCCCTTTTCACAAAAAAACATTCTCATTGAGCACTGGCGAATGTTTAAGTGGCGACGAATGCGCCATAAAAACCTACCCTGTAAAGATAGAAAACGGAACTGTTTATATTGGCACAACGCCAAAATCTTAACCTGACCCAGTAAGATTTAAACTTTTCTTGATAAAAATTTAACCCAAACCAAACCGACATGAAGATTTCTAATTATGTAGCCTTAACAGGCTGCCTTGCACTTACCTTGTTCTTTTTTCCTGCTAAATCGCAAACTAAAGCCGTTTTATTCGATGGTACTATCGTTGCCGGCTACGTTGATCACGGTGCTTTTATCAACTGTACCGGACCGAGTATAAAATTCAGCAAAAAACCCTATACCGTTTTATTGGGGCTACTTCCAAGTTTACGGATCAAAGAAGATAAAGTGGCTGCCGGTGCGCCTAAAAACGCAGCCCTTACCCCTAACCTCGGCTTTGGCTTAACGGCAGCCTTTCGCCATATCGCCTTACAAGTACCTTTGTACTACAACCCTAAAACTGCAGTCAAAAATGGCGAATGGAACGTTGGCGTAGGTTTAGGCTATAAATTTTAAATAACCCATTGATCACGTTTAAATCAACCATTATGACACAGCATACTACTCAACCACTAGATAAACTTAATATATTTTCGCTTAAAGGTGTTCAGATGAAGACCTTTCACATCACCTGGTTAACTTTCTTCTTCTGTTTCTTCGCCTGGTTCGGGATGGCGCCCCTGATGAAGATAGCGAGAGAGCAGCTCCATCTGACCAAAGATCAGGTGGGTAACATCCAAATTGCATCAGTATCGGCCACCATTATTGCCCGTTTACTGATCGGAAGATTGATTGACAAATTTGGCCCTAAACTGATCTACACCTGGCTTTTGGTACTCTGTGCCATTCCGGTATTGTTAATCGGAACCAGCCATTCTTACACTTCCTTTTTACTATTCCGCCTGGCCATTGGCGTAATTGGTGCATCATTCGTAATCACCCAATTCCATACCTCGATTATGTTTGCTTCGAACATCAAAGGAACCGCAAATGCAACGGCAGGCGGCTTTGGTAATGCCGGTGGTGGTGCGGCCAATTTGTTTATGCCATTAATTGCATCCGGAATTACGGCTTTAGGCTTTTGCAGCACCGAAGATAGCTGGCGTTATGCCATGATTTTCCCAGGTGTAATGCTTTTAATCTGTGCCTTTTTATATCACCGCTATACTTTAGATACCCCAAAAGGTGATTTTAAAGACCTTAAAGATGAAAGCATCAAAAGCAACAAAAACACCTTCTTAATTGCAGCGAAGGATTACCGCACCTGGATTTTAACCATCGCCTATGCCGCATGTTTTGGCGTAGAAATTACGGTAGACAACTTTGCACCAATCTTTTTTACAGATTCATTTGGCGCAACCATAGCAGTTGCCGGAATGGTTGCAGGCATTTTTGGATGGATTAATATTTTTGCCAGGCCACTGGGTGGCATTGTTGCCGATAAAATTGGCAAAACCTGGGGATTTGATGGCAAAACACTTTTGCTCGCTTTACTGCTTTTGGTAGAGGGAATCGGTTTAATCTGGTTCGCGAAATCGGGGAATATCGGAATGGCTATTTTCATGATGTTTGTTTTCGGCCTGAGTTTAAAAATGGCCAACGGCGCAACTTACAGCCTTGTTCCTTTCATTAATCCACTTGCAGTTGGTAGCGTAGCCGGTATTGTAGGTGCTGGTGGAAATATCGGTGCCATGCTCATTGCCTTTATGTTTAAAGCTAAAGCCAGTCATGCGGCTAAAAATGTAATCGAAAATGGCCACAACGTTCAAAAAGACCTGATTGATTATACCAGCGCTTTTACTTTACTTGGTTTTATTATCCTCGGAATTGGTGTTGCAGTATTCATCTTCAGGACCATTATGGCACAAAAAACAGCTGAAATAGAAGACCTGGTACTAACGCCCAGCAAATAAACAGCGCGAAAAAACCTATTATACAAGCCGATCATTTGAAAGCAGAAAAAAACATATCGCCGAACAAAACGACTACCTGCTGTTATTGCGGGGTGGGTTGTGGCATTGTGATCAATAAAGATATCCATGAGCGCATCACTGTTGAAGGAGACAAAAACCATCCTGTAAACAAAGGTATGTTGTGCAGTAAAGGCATGAATCTTCACTATACAGCGAACGATAAAAGCGATAGGCTGCTTTACCCCGAAATGCGCTACAACAAAAACATGCCCCTCCAAAGGGTAAGCTGGGATACCGCACTGGAAAGAACAGCAGCAGTTTTTAAAGCATTGATTAAAAAACATGGTCCCGATAGCGTGGCTTTCTATGCCAGCGGACAGTGTTTAACTGAAGAATATTACGTAGTAAATAAATTAATTAAAGGATTTATCGGCAGTAATAACATCGATACCAACAGCCGCTTATGTATGAGCAGTGCGGTTGTTGGTTATAAAATGAGCCTTGGTGAAGATACCGTGCCCATTAGCTATGATGATATTGAAATTGCCGATTGTATTTTTGTTGCAGGCGCAAACCCGGCATGGTGCCATCCTATCCTATGGCGCCGTGTTGAAGCCGCAAAGGAGAAAAATCCTGATTTAAAAATCATTGTTAGCGATCCCCGAAAAACACAAACCTGTTCGCTTGCCAATGTCCATTTACAGCTTAACCCGGGCACTGATATTACCCTTCACCATGCCATTGGCAGGTGTTTAATAGAAGATGGAAAAATTGATGCTGATTTTATAATCAACAGCACCAATGGTTACGAAAAATACCATACCACCGTTTTTGAAACCTCAGTAGCCGAGGCAGCAGCTATTTGTGGCATCAAAGAAAGTGATATCCGTTTAGCCGCATCTTACATCGGCAATGCAAAAGGTTTTATCAGCATGTGGACGATGGGACTTAACCAAAGTGTGGTGGGCACCCATAAAAACCTTTCATTAATTAACCTAAACCTGATTACCGGCCATATCGGCAAACCTGGAAGCGGACCATTTTCGCTTACGGGACAACCAAATGCCATGGGTGGCCGCGAAGTTGGCGGTTTAAGTAATTTATTACCTGCACACCGCGTTTTAGCCAACGAAAGTCACCGTAATGAGGTTGAAAAATTTTGGCAGATCCCATTGGGTACCATACAAGCTAAGCCAGGCTTAACCGCCACCGAAATGTTCGATGAACTAAATACTGGAAAACTCAAAGCTGTATGGATTTTATGCACCAATCCTTTAATCAGCCTGCCCGATGTTCGTGTAGCCGAAGAAGGATTAAAAAAAGCAAAATTTGTAGTCGTTCAGGACATTAGCAACAAAGTAGAAACCTTAAAATATGCCGATGTAGTTCTACCTGCAGCGGCCTGGGTAGAAAAAGAGGGTACCATGACCAATGCAGGTCGTTATATCTCTTACCTCAGTAAAGTAACCGAAGCACCTGGAGAAGCTTTAGCAGATTCAGAAATTATCTGCCGGTTTGCAAAAAAAATGGGTTATCATGGTTTCGACTTTCAAAACGCTTCCGAAATATACGATGAGCATGCAGCTTTAACCGAAGGAACCAATATTGATATCAGCGGCCTCAATTATCAGATTTTAAAAGAAAAAAGAGCTGTTCAATGGCCATACCCAAAAGAAGAAAAAGCATTCGGAACAGCCAGGTTATTTACCGATCACCAGTTTTATACCCCTGACAAAAAAGCCAATATCCTGTCATTTGATGATCAAAACCAATCAGAAGCTTTAACCCCTGAACATCCGCTGATTTTAACCACCGGAAGAATCAGGGATCAATGGCATACACGGAGCAAAACAGGTAAGGTAAATAAACTGAACCAGCACATTAGTGAGTCATTTTTAGAAATTAACCCCATTGATGCCGAGATTCGGAACATTAAAGACAGCGACATCATCGAAATTTCAAGTTTGCGGGGAAATGTTCGTGTAAAAGCAAAATTTTCTGAAGATATTAAACCCGGAGTGGTTTTTATGCCCATGCACTGGGGAAAAATCTTAAAAAGTGATTTAAACCGGGTGAATAACCTCACGAATAACCTGGTGGATCCACAAAGCAAAGAACCTGATTTTAAGTTTAGTGCTGTAGAAGTAAAACTATACAAAAAAGCGCGACAAAAGATCATTGTGATTGGGGCAGGTGCAGGCGCCTGTGGTTTTGTTAAAAGTTACAGGGCTTTAAATACCGAAGATGATATCGAAATTTTTAGTAAAGAAAATTTCCCCTTTTACAACCGGGTACTTCTCCCCGATTATATTATTGGCACTTTGCCCTGGCATAACCTCATTAAAATGAGCGATAGCGAGGAAACCGATTATAGGATTAAACTGCACCGGGGATTGGGTATCGACAAAATTAACAAAGAAGATAAAACCGTTACCGATAGTAATGGCGAAATCCACCCTTACGACGTTCTGCTTCTGGCCACAGGAAGCAGGGCTTTTGTGCTTAAAGATATCCCTAAACTAAATGGTATATTTACCATGCGCAGCCGTAACGATGCCGACAGCTTTAAAAAACATGTTGATACCACAAATGGGAAAGTTGTTATTGTTGGTGGTGGACTACTGGGGATCGAACTGGCCACTTCACTAGCCGAAACCGGCTCCAAAGTAACCATCATCCAAAGGATATCGAGATTAATGGGGCGGCAGTTAGACGCACTGGGCAGTCAATTACTGCATGAAGAATTGATCAGCAAGGGTATCGAAATTTTCTATAACGACGAGGTAGACCGTATTATCGGCGAAAAAAGTATTACGGGCATGCGTTTAAAAAGCGGACTATTGATCGATTGCGAATCTCTGGTAATCGCCATTGGTACCGTTCCGAATACCGAACTGATTAAAGAAGCCGGTATAGAATGCAAAAGAGGCGTTGTGGTTGATGAATACCTGAGGACCAATGAAAAGGATATTTATGCCATTGGCGAAATTGCCGAATTTAAAGGCCAGATGTATGGCATTACCGCAGCAGCAGAACAACAGGCCGAAATCGTGGCACGTTTTCTTTGCGGAGATATTGCGAAATTTTACCAGGGTAGCTTGCTCATGAATATCCTCAAAATGCACAGTTTAGAACTCTGCTCTTTAGGCCTGGCTGAGATACCCAATAACGATCCCACCTACGAAGAAATTGTTTTCATTGATAAAGCAAAACGGTACTATAAAAAATGCATTGTACACAACGATAAACTGGTTGGAGCGATATTAATTGGCGATAAAAGTGAATTCCTGGAGTTCAGAAACCTGATCGAAAATAAAATGGAGCTGAGTGAAAAACGGCTTCAACTATTAAGGAGTGGTAAAACCACCGAGCCAATTATTGGCAAAACCGTTTGCAGCTGTAATAATGTTGGCGAGGGCAATCTGATCAATAAAATAAAAGATGGCTGTAAAGATCATTTGCAACTCTGCCAGTTAACAGGTGCGGGAATGGGCTGTGGCAGCTGCCGGCCAGAAGTAAAGGCAATTTTGGATTCGTTTGTAAACGTTTTAAAAACAGAACCTAAGCCGGTTTTAGCAGATACATGATAAGTTTTGGCGATCCGTCATCCTGTCCCGAATGTTTCGGAATCAGGATCTATCCTGTAAAAAAGATGCTGAAACGAATTCAGCATGACGTAACGCATTGAAACATTAAAGAGATGATTAAAATAAAGAAATGATAGATTTCGGTGATTCTTCATAAGCTTGTATCATAATACGAATTGTCATCCTGAGCTTGTCGAAGGACTTTGATCAAATCCCCTATGATGTGTGTCGACTACTCGTCCCGATTCTTCGTGAAGCAATCTTTATCGTAGGTTGGAAAGATTGCTTCGTCGTTCCTCCTCGCAATGACGATCGATTTTAGAAAATTGTCATTAGTAAACGACCAGGAATACCATAAGCTTTAAGATTCCCGCCTGCGCGGGAATGACGACAGATTGTTAAAGAATATTTATAATTAAACAAAATGATGAAATTAAAAATGGGTCCTTCAGAATTTAAAAACCTTAAAGGGATTGAATATTTTAAGTTCGAAGAAGATTTTATTGAAGAAAATATGCGTTGCATTCCTATGGTTGTCCGTTTTAAGATGGATGCTGCAGGAATAAAGTTAAAATTGGCAGAATGGAGCAAATTTCATCCATCAGAAAGAATCCAGCTGGCGTTATTACCGGTTTCAACCCAGGAACAAACAGATAAGTACCATCAATTTCTGATAGGCCTGATTACGAAATATACCGGAAACCAGGCTACAACAATGGCGATCGACCCTTTACCCGACTGGGGAAATCTGCATCAAATCCCTTCGATGCTGAGCGAAAAATCGGCCGAACTGCAGCTTCAGCTTTCCATAAACCAGTGGCGTAAACTCACCAACATCCAAAGGTTTGCACTTTTAAAATTATGCCGCCCAGGACACGAAAACAAGAACTTCCCTAAAGCAATAGTAGAATTTGGACTTCTAAACAGTTAAGCCATGTATCAAACCATCATCATTAACTTTCCAGGTGGCATCATATCACCGGGCAACCTGTACAACATCCTGGTTGCAGCAACAAAAGCAAGGATACAATATGTTCGTTTTGGGCTCCGCCAGCAGTTATTGATTGATACGACAACCTACAATATTGACATCTTTACGGGTGAAATGAATAAACTCGGGATCGATTATGAAGTAGACAGCAATAATTTCCCGAACATCATCAGCTCTTACCCAGCCGAAGAAATTTTTATCCGTAAAACCTGGCTTACCGAAGGTGTGTATAAAGATATTTTGGATGACATCGATTTTAAACCTTCCATAAAAGTAAATATCTGCGATAGCGATCAGAGTTTCACGCCCATGCTAACAGGCAATATCAACTGGATTGCCTCTTCACAATCCGAACATTACTGGCATTTGATTATCCGCTTTCCAAAAACCAATGTAACCTACGAGTGGAACCAACTCTGCTACACCAATCATATCGCTCAGGTAACCAAAGCATTAGAAACCATCATTAAAAACAACCCCACAAGCTTTGTGGATAATGCCTTGGCTAATGGCGAAGATCTTTTTGCACAATTAGATCCGGAAAACCTCATTCTTAAACCAGCTGAAAATACAGTATCCTTATCTTCATTTAACCTGCCTTACTACGAGGGCTTAAACCGCTACAACAACAAATATTGGCTGGGCATTTACAGGCGTGATGAACTTTTCAGCATTGCATTTTTAAAGAAACTGTGCCAACTTTGTTTAGACACCAAACTCGGTCAGTTGTGTTGTACTTCCTGGAAAACCATCATTATAAAAGGGATTGACGAGAAAGATAAAAACCTTTGGAATGCGCTGCTTGAAGAATTTGAGATTAATATGAGGCATGCAGCCAACGAGCTAAATTTCCAGGTAGAAGATAACTGCAACGAAGGTTTGGCATTAAAAAGCTTTCTGGTTAAACATTTAAGCATTGATGATACCCGAACATTTGGGATCTGCTTCGGCATTAAAACCCGTAAAAAAAGTGAGGTTTTTAGCAGTATCCTGATCCAAAAACGCCACTTGTTTGATGTATTGGGATTAAAACTATTCCCTGTTTATGATATCCTTTGTGCTAAAGATTTTAATCCCAACGAACGTACCGGTGAGATTTTTAGCCGAAGTAACCCCAGCTTTCTGTTGCCGGAACAAATAAGGCGTTCGATATTCAAGTTCTATAAATATCGTTTAAATGCCATTAAAACAGGTAAACAAAAACAAAGCTTGCAAACAGAAGAAACCATAATAAAAGATGGCGATTTTCTATATCAATGTAATAACTGTTTAACGGTTTATAATGAGCGGATCGGAGAAACTGAAAACAACATTAATCCGGGCACTGCATTTAAAGATTTACCGGATGATTATTGCTGCACGCTTTGCGAGGGAGAGAAAAATAATTTCACTAAAATTGATCAATCCGCTTTGCAATTATTATAAGCCATTAATTTCGGCATGAGAATTAAAATTCCCGAAATAACGATAATCAGCGTCATCAACCACAATTTCGCAAACATGCAAATTGCTTAAAATGTATTTCATACTGTGTTTAGGCAAACCGCTGGTTTGAAGCAGGTGCATTATATTTTTCAAACCTGCAGCTTTATAAATCCCACACAAGGGTTCTTGCTGCTTATCCTTAATGAAAATATAAGCATCAAAAGAATGATCAGTTTTAAATGAATGGATAAGTTTTTCCAGCAATCGGGCCTCCATCATCAGCATATCACAGGCCAATAAAAACAAATCTTCTTCAGGATTTGATAAGTGGGCAGAAAGTACACCTAATAATGGCCCTCTGATATCAAGTGAAGGATTGTCTACAATTAACTGCTCCTTTACAAAATAGCCCGCATAGGTTTCTTGCTGCGATGGATTAACTGAAAATTTTACGGGGAGCTCAAGCGAGCTTAACTTATCGCATGCCAACTGTGCCCATAGTTTATCCTGATGGCTGAGTAAACCCTTATCGGTGCCCATCCGTAAACTCTGTCCACCGCATAAAACGATTCCCAACATATAAACCTTAATTATTTGTTACTCAAATCTGTCAGCCCGGCTTCGTTTAAAATACCGATTTGCTTTCCTTTTACTACGATTAACTTTTCAGCAAGCAGTTCATTCATGGTCCTAAAAACGGTTTCGTAAGTTGCGCCCGTAAAAGCAGCCAGATCCTGACGGCTTAATGCTAAATTTAAAAATCCTTCAGCATCCAATCCAAATTGATCCCTCAATCCTAAAATAGCCACGGCAAGCCTTCCTTTAACCGACATGAGTGCTAAATTGCGCATTTTCTTTTCCGAGGCATGCAGCTCGTCAGCATAAAACATTAATAAACCGTAGGCAAATTCCTGGTTTACTTTTATGGTGCTTTTAAAAAAATCGATGTCAACGAAGCAAAGTTTAGTGGTTTCTAAAGCCGTTGCCGATATCGGATAGGTAGAAATACGGCTGCTGATTCCCCGATGTCCGATTATCGCCCCATCGTTTGCAAATCTTAAAATCAGTTCCTTATCGCCCCATTGTTTATGCACTTTTACATTGCCCGAAGTCACAAAGTAAACACCGCTCACCGGATCACCTTCTTTGATAATTACTTCCCCTTTTTTAGCGATAAAATTCCGTTTGTGGGCCTCAATGGCAGGATGCCATTCTTTTAGCGTAAGTTGGCACATAAAACAGGTTTTAAGATCGCAGTTGCTATTTTTCTTCATATTAATCAGGGATGTTGGGTAAAAATAGCAAATGATTGCACAATTATATGCCTATGGTGTGCAAATTCAGTGATTCTTCACTATTGTTGAAAATTTTATGAGAATAAAACTCATTGAAATAGAACACTTAGCATTTTTTACAGGCATCCTCACCGCAAAGATGTTTAAAGATATGCCATCAAATCATAATTTTGTGTTATGGCAAATACAAACGTTAGAAAATCAATCCAGAATAAGATCGAATCATTAGGTAAGGAAATCGAAACCTTACAATCAGAATTAAAAAGATGGGAAAAAATTGCAGCCGATTACGAAACCAATTCGGAAAGCATTGATTTAATTTTATCGATACAATTACCAGAAAAACCTGAACCAAAAGCTAAAAAGGTAAAATTGTAAAAGGATTTAAAAAAGAAAACCCGGACAAATGTCCGGGTTTTCTTTTTTAACAAATCGTCGTCATCCCGACTTTGCTCGAAATGACGAACCTTAGAAAACTTCTTCTACCTTTTTAACCGGAATTTTAGCCCTCGGCTTAAAACCTTCTGAATTATTTCCGGCTCCTGTTAAAACGGGTTCTTTTTTAGCTGGTTTTTTCTTGAATTTCCGTCCATACCAGATTAGAAAACCGGTTATTGGCAAACTTGCGCCAATTAACGAGGCTAAAAAAGCCAATACTTTACCCGGAAAGCCCAAAATACTTCCTACGTGAATGTCGTAATTCATTTTTCTGAGTTTACCGCCAAAACCAGCTTCTTCATATGCAATAGAATAAACACCTTCGCGCTTAAATTCTTTTAAAGTATGCTGATCGAAAGTATAACCCTGATTATTATAAAACTGCCCCGTATTCGGATAAACCGTAATATTGATCGTGGCTTTGGCTTTTGAAGTATCGGGAAAATTATAATAAAAACCTTCGGATTTTGGGTGACGGCGAATTACTTTCTCCCAGGCCAGATCCATTGCTTTCTGTGGGGTATAAAACTTACCAAGGGCTAAGGAATCTGATTCCAACCGTTGAAAATCGCCTAATTTATCACCACCAGAGGTTACCCAATATAAACCTTCACTGTACCACTTAATGCCGTAAACCATTCCGGTTAAGGCGATAAAAAGCAAAAAGATTAAAGAATAAAAGCCAAGCACATTATGCAGATCGAGGTTTACCCTTTTAAATGAGGCGCCCCACTTAATTTTGAAACTCTTATCGCGGGTAGATTTGTTCCATTTTTTAGGATACCACCAGATTAGCCCCGTGATTAACAACACCACAAATATCATGGTTCCGTAGTTAACGATAGGTCTTCCGATGGCATAAGGCAGCCACAAAAAACGGTGACCGTTGAGGATAAACCTAAAAAAATCTACCTCTCCTTTTTTATGAACTACGGTACTAATCACTTCACCGGTGTAGGGATTAATTTTCAAGATCGTTCCTCCTCCCCGTCTGCCTTCATCCTTTTTCCCCTTTAAGTTTAAACTAATTGCTCTTCCCTGCTGGTACTGGGCGTAAGCGGGTACTTTTGCAGGATAAAGTTTAAAAGCAATGGCGCTCAGCTGTGAGGGGCTAATTACCGGTTTATCTTGCTTTTCAATTTTGGTTTCAGGCTCCAATAAGCCTGTAATTTCTTCATTAAAAACCCAGATACAGCCTGTTATACAAACAATAAGAACAATGACGCCCGATATTAGGCCAAGCCAGAGATGAAGCCATTTGTTGATCCTCGTAAATAGTGAATCTTTATTTTTTTTCTTTGCCGGAATAGTTTTGTTTACCGTTGCCATTGTTCTGTTCGTTTAGTTTTTAGGGATGATTGGTATGAAGATTATTTTAAGTACTGAACGGCAGTAATCAATCCGCCTTCTACTTTTAAGCCTCTTGTAGCAGTTAGTGTAGCAGCATCTATTTTATATACATAGCTGGTACCGTCTTTTAAGTTAAAACCTACATAGGCCACCTTTCCATCTTTTGGTGTATAATTGTTGGTGGTGATGCTCGATATCGCACTTTCTGCAGGCAATCCGCTTACTTTTTTAAATGTTTTATCTACGACATTTAATACACCGATTGTTTTGCCCACTACATAAGCACCTTTTTCGGCTTTAAGTGATGCATTTACAATAAAATTATTATTCCCAATGTAAAGCCAGTTGGTAATGACATAACCTCCAGAAGCTGCTTCAAAATCAAGGAAATAAGTTAAATCGAATTCAGTTGTACCCGCTTTAATTTTGGTAATGGCTGAGGGTTTGGTAGAAGTAATTTTAGAATCTGTAAGTATATCGGTGGTTTCGGTATTGTCATCAACAGCCACTGAAGTAGAAAAAGCATAAACATCACCGTTTTCGACCAAACCTAGCCCATCTGTAAAATACCGGCCAATAAAACTTGTTCTGTCATCTTTAATTACCTTCTCTAACTTCATTTCGGGATAAGAATAAACAGCTATCCAGGCGGTGTTAGGGTATTTAGTCCAGAATCTGCTACCGTTGATACAAAAAAACGGTGCATAAACTTTATTTCCAACCTGTTTAATCCAGCTAAAATGTGCTATTTCCCCATTATTGGCAGGAGCTGTTGCATCGATGGTTCCTTCTCCGGCAATTAAAAGACTGTTTGTATTTACCCGATAAAAGTTTGCCAACGGAGTCGTTAAATTTCTCGGAATCTTTAACAATAGTAAATCATCGTTGACCGGCGCAAATGCCTGAACGGTTTCCGTTTGAAAATTTGAAAGTTTGTTTAATTTACCTGATAATATGTTATAAGTGGTTACTGCACCTGGGTTTCCCTGGCCGTAAAGCAAACTAAAGAATTTGTTGTTATGGGTAACATAATAGCGATAAGTTCCATCCTGCTCGATCCCATTACCGGCAGTAGAAATACTACCTTTTTCCAAATCACTGGCGGTAAGTAAATAATCTGCAACGCCAGTTGAAGCCACCGGCGTTACGGTAAGGATAAAATTACCAGGGTTATTAGGTATGCTTTCTCCTTCTTCTTTTTTTGAACAAGAACTAAGTACAGCTGCGAAAGCTAAAGCGATAAACGCTTTGGTAAAATTTGTTTTCATATTCTTTTTTTAATGGATTAATTATGGATTGTATTGATAAAATATCTGAGGTTCAGGTAGAATGCCCTGCCTGGCTTTTGTAAGCTGAAATTGTCGTATAAGGCAGCGTTGGTTAAATTTTTGGCCTCTAAACCAATGTTGTAACGTCCTTTTTTCAAACTGTAAACCAGATTTAAATCGTGATTAAACTGCTGGGCAATTTCCATTTTCGCTGCATCTTCGCCTCTGCCCCCACGGCTTGGCCAGTACAACCAGAAAGCATGTACGTACAATAAGTTATATCCAATGGTTAAATTATTGCCTTTGCCAACGTTCTTTAGTGAAACAGAGATATCTCCATTGCCATACAAATAAGGAATATTCGGCATCTGGTCGAGATAAACAGGACTTATGGTTGGAAGTAATTCTCCTGTATTCAGGTCTCGCTCGTATTTCTGCAGGTTTTTTAAATTTTGGTAGGTTAAAGTTGTACCCACACTTAACCAGTTTTTATAGGAATAACGGATTTCTGCATCCCCGCCTATAGTCCTAACTCCATCTCTATTATCTGCTACCAGTTTGGCCTGGTTCTGATTTAACCGGTTGTAAATAAAATTAGTTGCATTTCTATAGATGGCATTTGCGGAAATAGAGAAGTTATGATCTTTATTGATAACGAAACCGTAGCTGGTACCCAGATTGAAATTATCGCTTTGTTCAGGTTTCAGATTAGGATTAGCATCCTGATTTTCAACATCACCGAATATTTCCTGCGCTTCCGGCATCCGGTTCGTAAGCTCGTAAGAAGCCTTTAACTGCAGGTTTCGATTAACAAAGTAGCTTAGTGCAGATCCATAACCCATTTTACCTGAATTATTTGTGCCTCTGTTATTGCCGGTTCCGTTTACATTGTTTTGATTGATGTACTTACCAAAAACTGTTGCACTCCACCTATCCTTTACATCGAAATTGTAACCTAAGCCTAAAACATTTTTATTGGTTTTCTTTGGCCTTTCATATTCTGCATTTGTTGGGTTTAATTCATCACTACCCTTTCTGTTGAACGTACTAAATACATTACTTAGCGCTACTGATTGATGATCGTCTATTTTATAGTTTAACATGGTTGTTGCCAAACCATTGTTATTTTTGTATTTATATAAACTTCTGGCACGTTCGCCATTTGAGCCATTTGGTTTTGATGTTCCGTACCAATCGTACCTAACATTTAAAGTGTCTATATTCTGCTCATTACCTAAATTATAGTTGGCGTTAATGGTTACATCTAAACCTTTAATCAGGTTTTCCTTTTTATATTTTAGGGTAGGCATTAAGATATTACCTCTTCTATGCCAACCCCCAAAAACAGAAACCATTCTGGCACCGGTTTGTATTTCTTTATAATTCTGACCAACCGTAACACCCAATAAGAGTTTATCTGCATAACTTTTGCCCACCACACCTACATTGGCAATTAATGTTTCGTTATGATAGGTATCATGAAACCTTTTGAGCAAGGCATTTGGCGCATATGCCCCGGTCCAGATATCTGATGCTTCTACATTTACCTTATAATCATTATCCGAATAATTCTGGAAAGCATTTAATTGAACGGTTAGTCCGTTTTTTGAAGTAACGGCAGCATTAATGACGCTTCTGTGTGTGTTAAATGAACCAAAAGAGTAAGAAGCATCTATATAATTGCGGTAACGATCGCCCGTTACAATGTTAATGGCACCACCTAAAGCATCTGATCCGAGCCACATTGGTACCACGCCTTTGTACACCTCAATCCTATCTGCTACGTTAATCGGAATGTTGTTGATCTGGAAGGACGAACCAAAATTATCCATCGGAATACCATCGATAAAATACCGCACGTGGTTGCCAGAAAAACCATTTAGCGAAAGGTTAAAGTTTGAACCCACCCCTCCCGATTCTCTTACGCGTATACCCGCTACCCGATCTAAAGCACCAGAAATATCGAGTGTCGTATTGTAAAGTTTTTTGGCATCAACAGACGTTACGTTAAAGGCCTGCCTGTTTACTTCCTGATTTGCTGTTCTGCCGATTACGTTAACCGTCTCCATTTGCTCTGACGATTCGGATAAGCTAAAACTTAAAGTGCTTATCTCCCCATCAGTTACCTTAATTTCCTTTTTCTGCGTTTTAAAACCAATTGCAGTTACCTGTACGGTATAATTACCCACCGGAATATTAGAGAGTTTAAAATTCCCATTTGGACCAGTTAATGTAACGTAATTGGTTTTGTGGATTTTAACGGTAACGCCAGGAAGCGGATTTCCGTCGTTGGTTTTGATTTGCCCTGATATGCTCGATAGTCGATTTTGGGCTGAAGTAAAAATTACACAGGCACATAGTATGCCCAATAGCAAAATTTTCTTAATTTGCATGGCTTTTAATGGAGATTAAAGGTGAGCCGGATTTCCGGTTTAGCCACACGGGTCCGAACCGTGTGGCATTTTTATTTTCGGCAAATATAGCCTCTATTTAGATCAAGTCCAAATAAGAATTAGTAATTATTATGTTTTGTTAACCGCCTTTTTTGAAGATATCGGCTTACTTAGCTGAGCAACTGAGCATTACCAACCGTTTTTAATTGCTCAAAAAGCCCAGTTTATCTAGCGTAAACCCGGTATTGTAATAACCGTATCAGCCCCCAGGTTTCAAATTAGCAGCAGAGCTATAGATGAATTGGATTTAATGCTTTTTTAATTATCGCGGTGCTTCTTTTCTGAGAATGTCTTTAATCGCCGACTCTATTTTATGGTAAGTTATGGGTTTAACGATGAACTTATCACAATAAACGTTAAATGCATCAAGTGCATATTTTTCGTACGAAGTGACGAAAATGAGGTATCGAACATGATCGCGGAGCACTTTAGCCACATCTATTCCTGATACTTCCATCCCAATATCCAGGAATAAAAAATCTATTTCCCCTATCGCCCTAACGGCCAGAATAGCTTCGATCGGATCAGTATATGTTGCCACAACCGTTAGTGCTCCGGTTCGGGCGATAAAATTGCTTAAAATATCAATACTAAGCTGATCATCGTCGATAATGATACATTTTTGTTGAGGAGCGTTAAATTGTTGCATTATTAATATTTTTGAAAAAATAACCCAAAAAACATGCCCATTATTATTTAAATGATTCTCGTTTAGCCATATCATACAATTATTTTCAACCTGAGCAGTTTTAGCAGAAAATAAATAGTTCACCTCGCAAACCTGCATCCTGTAATTAATCACTTACGTGGTTGTATGGCAATTTCTGATAAATGCTAACTGATTTTAATTTAAATCTCTGGCGGGGTATGCCAATCGATAAAGGTTTTTCTACTCAACATTTTTAGATATGGGTAATTGCCATTTAACTGCTGACGTTGTTTTAGCTCATACAAAAAATGTCCACCTAAGTCTACAATAATTTTTGCAGTAGCCAGATACCACACACTATGGGGTTGTTTCCAGCAAAAAGAATATAGGTTTGAGGTGAGTTTAATTCCCTGAAGTTCGGGATGGTAAAAATTAAGTATTTTGGGGTTAGGCAGCCCCTGTATAATTTCTGCTTTTCTAACCATCGAAAGGTGATCGGAATGGCAGAACTCATAATCCTTCAGTTTCGGATCATCCACATCAGGCAAATGTTTCAATATTTTAAAGCCTTTAAATTTTTTACCGTTTAATACCCATATCAAATTTGGATAAAATGCCTCTCTGCTGTGCAGTTCGGCAGCTGTTATTGGAGAGTTTTGAAACTCAATGGTATAACCTGATGGGGTAAATATGTCTGCCCGGTGGATATCGGTATTGGCCGCATCGTAAAAGGCAACTTCCCTAAACGACGGTGGGAAGGCCAGCTTCCAATCGCGGTGCCATGCCGTTTCTTTACGGTAATATTCTTTTTTGAGTGCTGAAACATCCGGGATTATTTCAACACGATGAATATCTTTTCTTATTTCACTATTATCCATGCGCTTGCCACACCATTAAAAACAATTATTAGGGAAGCACAAATTTAAACTAAAATTCTTAGTACAGAAACAACCCAGGGCTATAACCTAACCATATTTTAAAATCATTATGATTGAGCATTAGGCAGATACCAGCTATCAAATAAATTTAATTCCGTCTGCTCAAAATAGAATGATAACTTTGCATTATGACCATCCAAGAAGTACAGCAGCTAGAAGAGTTTTTTACCCAGGCAGGAAAACAACAGGTGCCTATTTACCTCAACCAGGCTAATGTGATTACCGATTACGAGCACTTTTTGGAAAGTCATTTCATGCCCTTAAAACTCAATCCCGATGCAAAAGTGAATCTTCCGCTTATCCATCGTTTAAAGATGTTAAAACTCTTGATTGAATCAAACGCATAACGCCGCTATCCTAAAATCATATCCTATTGGCAACTAAAAGACCATTTAAGTCAGGCCAATTTTAGATC
The DNA here is from genome assembly GCA_002151545.1 of Sphingobacteriaceae bacterium GW460-11-11-14-LB5. Lineage (NCBI taxonomy): Bacteria > Pseudomonadati > Bacteroidota > Sphingobacteriia > Sphingobacteriales > Sphingobacteriaceae > Sphingobacteriaceae bacterium GW460-11-11-14-LB5. The sequence continues at coordinate 2,476,220 of CP021237.1, forward strand.
TTAATGATCACATCCGTAATTGACGATTCGCCTATAGATGGTATTTAAAGTGTAGAATAAGTAATTATTTTATGCCGTCTTTAAAACTTAACCTGCTTTAGTTTTTAAAATAAATATTTCCAACTATATTGGGCATAATTGGTTATTACTATACATTGATCCTTATTTATGACAAAAAATATATTCATTGCTTCAGCCGAACCCTATACCGGAAAATCAGTAATTGCATTCGGGATGATCAATATGTTATTGGCCAAAACGCAAAAAGTAGGCTATTTTAAACCGATTATTGCACAAGACGATCCCAATAAAAAGGATGAACATGTGGAGGCCATGCTGGATTATTTTTCGCTCCCTGTTAAATATGAAGATGCCTTTGCCTTTACCCGGCAAGAAATGTTGCATCAATCTGAAGATAGCGGTACCATTATCAATACCATTATCAGTAAATATAAAAAATTAGAAGACAACTATGATTTCACGGTAATTGAAGGAAGCGATTTCTTAGGCGAAGGCATGGCATTTGAGTTCGAATCGAACGCCTTAATGGCCAAAAACCTGGGTGCTCCCGTTTTAATTGTCGTATCCGGGAAAAATAAAACCGCCAGTCAGCTTTTTAAATCTGCCATCAACATTTACCGAAACTTCCTGTTGCGCGATGTACAGGTATTAGGCGTAGTGGCCAATATGGTCAATCCTGAAGAAGCAGATCGTATTAAACAGGCCTTAAGTAATCAATTACCCGCAGAACTGCTGATTGCCGTTATTCCAACTGAAACTGGTCTGCAAAGTCCAACGATGAAGGAAATTACACTGGCTTTAGGTGGCGAAGTGCTTTTTGGATCTGAACTATTGGATAACCAGGTCGACAATTTTGTAACCGGCGCCATGATGTTGCCTAATTTTTTAAGGCACATTAAAGATAACTTGCTTATTGTTACGCCTGGCGATCGTGGCGATATCATTATTGGTGCGCTTCAGGCCAATTTATCGGCCAATTATCCAAAAATTGCGGGTATTGTTTTAACTGCTGGCAGTTTACCCGATGAGCCGATTATTAAATTGATTGAAGGTTTACAGACCATTATCCCCATAATAGCGGTACAAAAAGGCACTTTCGAAACCACTACTACGATTGGCGGTATTCACTCGAATATCACCATCGAAAACAAGAAAAAAATCGCAGTGGCGATAGAGCTTTTCGAAAAATATGTCGACATTAAAGCACTTGATGATAAAATCATCACTTTTAGCTATCAGGGCATTACGCCGCATATGTTTCAATATCAATTGGTTAAATGGGCCAAACGCGATAAAAAACACATCGTTTTACCGGAAGGAAATGACGAACGCATTTTAAAAGCCGTGGAGAAACTCATTACCCAGGATATTGTAGACATTACGCTTTTAGGCGATCCAACCGAAATTACCAATACCATTAAAAGGCTTGGATTAAATCTGGATACCAATACGATAAAAATACATAACCCGGGACAATCGGCTCATTACAATGATTATGTAAATACCTTACATGAATTGCGAAAAGCCAAGAATGTAAACCTCGAAATGGCCAGAGATATGATGACCGATGTTTCTTATTTCGGCACAATGATGGTTTATAAAGGTGATGCCGATGGCATGGTTTCGGGTGCCGTTCATACTACCCAACACACCATCCGGCCTGCTTTACAGTTTGTTAAAACAAAACCAGGTGTATCGGTAGTTTCATCCATTTTCTTTATGTGCCTGCCCGAACGGGTGGCCATATTTGGCGATTGTGCGGTAAACCCCAATCCTACTGCTCAGCAGCTGGCAGAAATCGCAATTTCTTCAGCCGAAAGCAGCGCAAAATTTGGCATTGAGCCACGCATTGCCATGTTATCTTATTCTTCCGGCACATCAGGCGAAGGTGAAGATGTAGAACGCGTAAGAGAAGCTACGGCCATCGTAAAAGCAAGGCATCCGGAATTAAAAATTGAAGGTCCGATACAATATGATGCTGCTGTAGATCCATTAGTGGGTAGACAAAAATTACCAGGTTCTGAGGTTGCAGGCAGGGCGAGTGTATTGATCTTCCCCGATCTAAATACAGGTAACAACACCTATAAAGCGGTACAGCGTGAAACCGGCGCATTAGCCATTGGTCCAATGCTGCAAGGCCTAAATAAACCAATAAACGATTTGAGCCGTGGCTGTACGGTAGATGATATTTTTAATACCGTTGTAATTACAGCAATTCAATGTCAGGATATTTAATATGAACATTTTAGTAATCAATTCGGGAAGTAGCTCTTTAAAGTACCAGCTTTTTAACATGCCTGAAAAAGCGCCGCTTTGCAGCGGCCTGGTAGAGCGTATTGGCATTGAAGGCTCCTTTATTAAACATAGCGTTTATCGCAATAACGAAAAGTATAACATTGAACAGTCTGGTTTTATTGCTAACCACGGTGAAGGTTTAAAACAGGTGTTAGCTTTACTCACTGAAGGGGAATATGCAGTAATAGCCAGTCCTGATGATATTGCGGCTGTTGGCCATCGTGTAGTGCATGGAGGCGAACATTTTACAGGTGCAACCCTTATTACAGACGAGGTAAAACATCAGATCAAAAAACTGTTTTCACTTGCTCCGCTGCATAATCCGGTTAATTATAAATGTATTGAAGTAGCCGAGCAAACTTTTGTAAATGCTAAACAAATTGCAGTATTCGATACGGCATTTCACCAAACCATACCGGAACAGGCTTATCGTTATGCGATTCCGGAATGGTATTACAAAGAACATGGCATCAGGGTATATGGATTTCATGGCACCAGCCATAAATATGTAAGCGAACAAGCCATTAAATGGTTAAATAAGGCTGAAAGTAAAATCATCAGCATACACCTAGGTAACGGCTGCAGCATCACAGCCATTAAAAATGGTAAATCGATAGATACCAGTATGGGATTTGGCCCGCTAAGCGGATTAATGATGGGCACACGCTCTGGAGATATCGATCCGTCGGTTATTTTTCATTTAATGGAACATTCAGGATATACTTTAGAGCAGTTAAGTACCCTGGTTAACAAACAATCAGGACTTTTAGGTGTAGGTGGCTCAAGTGACATGCGCGATATCAGAAAAATGGTCAGCGAAGGAAATGCAGCTGCAATTTTAGCATTAAAACTGTATGCTTACAGGATCAAAAAATTTATTGGCGCTTATGCGGCTATTTTAAATGGTATAGACGCCATTGTATTTACAGCAGGTGTGGGTGAAAACGACAGCAATATGCGTGAGGCCGTTTGTTCAGCACTCGATTATCTGGGTATTGAATTAGATCCAAATCAAAATGCAGCCTACCATGGAGCGTTGAAAGAAATTAATAAAACAGGCGCTAAAGTAAAAATCCTGGTTATTCCAACCAACGAAGAATATGAAATTGCCCATCAATGTTTTGAGCGGCTAACTTGACGCCTGAATTATTTTTTTAATACAGAATTCTTTTAAATTTGAGCATGAACCTATTTTTCCCGATCCTCAAAGAATATACTTACCTAAACACCGCCAATTCGGGCATTTTATCGACCAATCTGGCAGCATGGAGAACTCAACATGACGAAGCATTTATTGCTGGCGGAAGCATTTTCAGAATGGAAAATCTGCCGGTTATTACCGACCTCAGAAATAATATAGCGAAGCTTTTTGGCTCAAAACCAGACAATACTTATCTCGTTCAAAATTTTTCAGTCGGTTTCAATATCTTATTGAGCGGATTGGATAAAAGTCATCGTTTTTTACTTTTAGAAGAGGAATATCCATCGGTAAGTTATCCGGTAATCAGCATGGGTTTCGATTATCATAGTATAACCATCGATGAAAAGCTTGAAGAAAACATCATTAACGCCATTGAGAAGTTCAAACCTACTATACTGGCGTTTAGCATGGTACAATACATTAGTGGACTTAGGATGGATGATGATTTTATCCGGAAACTAAAAAACACTTATCCTGATCTTTTATTGGTTGGCGATGGCACGCAGTTTTTGGGTACTACTGCTTATGATTTTGAAAAAACGGGTTTAGACGCGTTGATTGGCAGCGGATACAAATGGCTTTTAGCAGGCTATGGTAATGGCTACGCATTTCTTTCTGATCAGATGAAAGATGCGGTCTTCACCAAAAACAAATTGGCCCAACTGCCAACAGCACCATTTTTAAAAGGAAAAGATCATTTATCGATGTGTTTCGAACCTGGCCATTTAGATACCCTAAACTTCGGCACCTTAAACGAAAGTTTAAATTATCTTAGTTCATTTGGCTTTGATTGGATTGAAAAAACCACGCAAACGCTTTGTAATCGGGCCAGGCTGGAATTAAATTCCAGAGGATTAATCCCTGACTGGACGCTTGACAGGAAGTATCAATCGACCATTATGAGTATGCCTTTAGATCAAAAAACAGTGGATAAACTTGCTGCTGCCAAAATACTTTGTTCGCCAAGAGGAGCCGGTACAAGGATTTCTTTCCATTATTACAATACAGAAGAAGACTTAAATCATTTACTACAGGTCCTGGATGACCAGAGTTAAGTTATTTTCGGAGTGATTTTTCCAATCGTAGGTGTAAACGCTGCTACTCAATTAAAAAAGTTACAAACTATATTCTAAAATCGACGTTAGATAATGGTAGACATTTAATTGACAAACATTAACCGCAGCCTTATATGCAAACTCAAACAACAGAAAATACGAACCTTACCGTTTTGATCCAGGATGATGCTTCAATTGAAGATAAAAGAGACATTTTATTAAACAGTTTATTAGACGACCTAAATAGTCAAACAGAATCTTTCAATTAGTGCCACAACCCATTATTATTTGGTAGAGAAGGTTAACGTTTCTAAGCACGATTCCAAAAACTCAGATGATCTCAGGTGGCTTAGGTGGTAAAATACACTGCCTCATTTAAAAGTATCCTAAACATTAAGAAGTGAAGAACATTAGCGAGCTCACCGCAGGTAATTCATTTCAGGATTTATTTTGCAGGAAAGATGCTGAAATAAATTCAGCATGACGATTACTCGTAAAAGAAAAGGGCAAACAAATTCATGTTTACCCCTTTCAATCTAAATTAACGCTCTCGCGACAAAAGTATAAATTCTTCTTAAACCTGTATGTAACAAATTTATTTACATTGGCGCTTAATGTAGAATGACCTGTGCCCGGCGAAGATTATCTGTTGTCTGCAAAATTTTATCCCTTAATTTTGAGTTGTAAGCAGGATGTGATTTTAAGAAATCCTGTACCACTGCATTTGCTTCTTTGTTGTTATAACTGGAAAAAATAGCAGCCAGCCACGATTGCGGAAAAAATATATCCCCTGTTTTCTGTATTTCTTCCAATAAATCTAAACTTTCTTTCAGATAATGAATAGCTGTTTTTTGCCTGATGGGATGATGCAGATAAGATAAAGCCGTAGTTACCCAGGCTTCTTTCTGACGGTTTTTCCGGTCTTTTAAAGCGTTAAAGAATTGACCTCTTTCCTTCACATCTAAAGATAATGCGGGCATTAAATAAATCAACCGATTTCTACGGTCTTCATTTTTGGTCCTTTCTAACTGCGCTTTCAGGATGGTGTTTGCGGTATCAGTTTTAAGTGCCAGTGTTAAAGCCATTGCATTATAATCATCCTCTAACAATTTAATTCCATTTGGTGCAGTTTGCCTGAACCAGATATCATACATGCGTTTCCCGGCATCGGCACTTAAATACACATTTTGATAAGCATTGAACAAAATCTTCCTGTTATTTTGCATTGGCTGCTGCTCCATTGCATTCCATATTGTTTTCTCCACGCTTTCATACATACCATTCCGTACTTCAGCAGTAAGAAAAGTCCAGTAAATATTAGTGAGGTATCCCGTAATCAACCTAAGGTTCATTTCATTTTTTTCAACTGCCAATCCCTGTAAAAACACTGTTAAAAGCGCTTTAGGCTTATTACCTTTGCCCGAAAGCATATTTTCATAGGCATTGATATAAGCCGATGCACGTTCTAAGGGATCCTCAAGATGATAAAGATTTGCCATCATCTCCTGATCGATTGGGAAAAGGCCATATCCGGCACCGTTTGCATTAAATAAAATATACTTTGGTTTTGGAAGACCTTTTGCCTCCATTAAATCTGTTTTAGCAGTCTTCGCGCTGACCACCAAAACCTTGCTATAGGTTGGGTAAACCAGCTTAACCGTGAATGATTGTGGCCATACCCTGGCTTGCCCCATCTCACTGTTTTGATTTAAGCTTAAATTACTTATTTTATCTCCATTGTATTTAATATCATAACTAAAAACTGGTCTGCCAGGTTCATTTACCCATACTTTATTCCAGCTCAGGAGATCACTTTTACTGTATTTACTTAAAATGGCGATCAAATCATTCCAGGTAGCGTTGCCATAACTGTATTTTTTCAGGTATTCCCTTATTCCCTGCTGAAAATTCTCCTTGCCCATCAGTAACTCCAATTGACGCATCATAATGGGTGCTTTATGGTAAATTATGTTTCCATACATCGATCCCGCTTCCTGTAAATTATCCAGTTGCTGTCGAATGGGGTTAGCGCCCAATGTTCTATCTACCCCATAAGCTGCCGGATAATGGTCTTGTAAAAACTTAAGGTCGAAAGTAGACTTGCCCATTAATTTTTCGGTTACCTTATCGGCCATAAAATTGGCAAAAACCTCTTTCATCCAAACGTCGTTAAACCATTTCATAGTGACCAGATCGCCAAACCACATATGTGCCGTTTCATGCGAAATCAGATTTGAACGCGAAATAAACTGATCTTTAGTTGCCCCCTGATCTAAAAACAATGCGGATGCCTTATATTGTACTTCTCCAGGGTGTTCCATACCACCAAACTGAAAATCAGGAATGCTGACAAAACCTACTTTCTGGAAAGGATATTTTATCGCTGTCCAGTCTTCTAAAAAATCGATGGCATCGCGATGTGCGACAAAAACAGAATCTACACTGAATTTAATTTTCGCTGAATCCGTTTCCCGGTGTAGAAATTCCATTTTATTATTTTTCATTTCCCGGTTTATCAGGCTGTATTTTCCTGCCGTAAAAGAGAATAAATAGGTGGGTAATTTATCCGAATTATTGAAATGGTAAGTGGTCGAATTGCCTTGTACCAGTGAATCTTTTTTAATCGCATTAGCCATTACCTTCCAGTCAGTTGGAACGGTTAACGAAAGTAAAAAGTTAGCCTTTAAATCAGGCTGATCAAAGCAAGGAAATACAGTTCTGGCATGATCAGGAACAAAGAGCGCATACAAAAAATCTTTATTTCTGTTTAATGATTCGTTACCAGCAATGAATTCGATTTCAACATGGTTATTCCCGACTTTTAAATACTCCTGTTTTACCAGGATATGTTCTGCTTTAAAATCGACTGGTATGGTTTTTCCATTAACCGATATTTGTTTTATGTGATCTAAATCCTGCTTAAAGTCGACCTGTAGATCAATTAACTTATTTAACTTAAAATCAATAGTTTCAGTTGATTCTATTAATGCATTCTGTGCTGTCGGTACAGTAAAATGAAGCTTGTATTGAATATTACTTATTGTTGCGCTTCTGGCGTTAGCCAATGTTAGAGAAACTCCCGGTTCTACGGCCACTGGTTTTGTACGCTGCTGCGCAAAACAGGTAACACTCAACAGTTGAAATAAGCAAAAATATTTAGTAATCGTATTCATTTTATAAAGATTTATTCTCCGTTTATCATTTGTATAATGGTGCCATAACTCATCCAAACCATGGTTAATACCACCGCTAAGCCGGTTAAGGTTAACCAAAACGGTTGTTTGTAATTTGCGATAATTTTGATTTTATAAGCAGCAATAAGCATAATACCCAGTGCAATAGGTAAAATAAATCCATTAATGGCGCCTACAGTAAGCAGTATTTTAACGGGTTTACCAATCAGGATAAAAATAATGCAGGAGATGGATATGAAGGCAATGATAATCTCTCTGTTAAACTTTAAGATCATGGGGTGAAAACTCTTAATAAAAGAGATGGAGGTATATGCAGAGCCCACAACCGATGAAATCCCCGCAGCCCATATCACTACACCAAAAATTTTATACCCGATTTCGCCGCTGGCCAGTTTAAAAACCGAAGCTGCCGGATTGGATGGATCTAAAGTAAAACCTTTACTAACTACCCCTAAAGCCGCAATAAATAACAATAAGCGCATAACAGATGCGAGTCCGATGGCGCTTAGTGCACCCTTATTTACGGCGCTTAAATTCTGGATTCCGGTTTGTCTGGCATCCAATAAACGATGTGCACCTGAAAAAGTAATATAACCGCCAACTGTTCCACCAACTATGGTTAATACTGCTGTAAAACTGAATTGTGTAGGATTTACAGCCCTTAATGCGGCTTCTGCCAATGGCGGCGAACTGGTGTAGGCTATAATTAAGGCGAGTACAATTTTAATCAGCCCCATGGTTTTGGCAAAAACATCCATCGCCTTACCTGCTTCTTTGTAAATAAAAATGCCAATTGCCATAATAGCACTGATAACAGCACCCTGACCTACACTAATGCCGAATAACACATTTAGTCCTAAACCAGCACCTGCAATATTACCAATGTTAAAAGCCAGACCACCTAAAAAAACCAGAAAAGAAATAAAGTAACCCAGGCCTGGAAATACCTTATTGGCGATATCCTGAGCAGGTTTATCAGCAACGGCAATAATCCGCCAGATGTTCAACTGTGCAATGGCATCTAATACGATGGATAACAATATCACAAACGCAAAACTCGCCCCCAACTGTTGGGTGAAAACGGCTGTTTGTGTTAAAAAACCAGGACCAATAGCCGATGAAGCCATTAAAAAAGCAGCCCCTAAAAGTACACTCCAGTTGTATTTTGGCTTCATATTACCTGGGCTTTAATAACAATACCTTCTTTTTTTAATCGCTCCGCTATTAATTTAGCAAAAGCAACAGCATGTTCACCATCGCCATGCAAACAAACCGTTTCGGCCCTGACTGTGATACGATTTCCACTTGTACTCCGTACTTCCTGCTTTAAAGCAAATCCCAAAACCTGATTTACAGCCTCTTCTTCGCTCGTAATTAAAGCATTGTCTGCAGAGCGTGGAGTCAGTAATCCATCATCCTGATAACTACGGTCGGCAAAAACTTCGGATGCGGTTATTATGTCCACTTTTTCAGCTTCCTCAATCATCTTGCTACCTGCCAGAGCATACAAAATCAGACTTGGATCGAAATCGTAAACAGCCTGTACAATGGCTTTTGCTAAACTACTGTCCTTTGCAGCCATATTATATAATGCACCATGTGCTTTAACATGATGTAATTTGCTGCCTGCAGCTTTTACAAAAGCACTTAATGCACCAATTTGATATAAAGTAAGCTGATAGGCTTCGTTTGCAGTAATCTTCATTTCTCTGCGACCAAAACCTTGCAAATCGGGCAAACCCGGGTGCGCACCAATGGCCACCCCGTTTTTTAAGGCTAAAGCGACCGTTTGCTGCATTACAGCCGGATCGCCGGCATGGAAACCACAGGCAATATTTACCGATGAAATATATTCCATCAGTTTTTCATCATTGGGCATAACATAATTCCCAAATGCTTCTCCCATGTCGCAATTAAGGTCGATCATTTTCATGTTTTAATATATTTTAGGCTTATGGCCGTGGTAATCAATGATAAATCGCGTTCCCGTTCAAGGTAAAGTTCTTCTGCCTCATCTCTCGAAATTTCGGAAAAGTGAATGGCATCACCAGGTTTTAACTGTGCACATAAAGGCAAATCGACTGCTGCAACATGGGCAATACGCGGATAACCACCTGTTGTTTGACAATCGGCCATGAGTATAACCAAATCGCCACTTCCGGTTACCTGAATAATCCCGGGTGTTACTGCTGTACTGAGCAATTCCTGTTTAACCCTCCTCACCAATGGTTTTCCCAATAAATGATAACCCATGCGGTTACTCCTTCTGTCGATGGTATAAAAATTGGTTAAAAATGAAATAATGGATGTGGCATCAAACCAGCTGATTTCATTGGCGAGTACAACCCTAATGGTTTGCCTTTTCTCTGGCAGTAAACTTTCGCGTGAAATACGCCAATTTGGGTAGATTAACGACCGGTTGATTAATTGTTTTATTATCCCATTCGATACTTCATTAAGAATAGTACCACTGCTCAAAACATCGGCTTTTCGCAATGCTCTCCCTTTAAAGCCGCCAAAAGCAGCAGTAAGATAGGTGCTTCTGCTTTCCATTACATCCGGCACCTCCCATCCACCAGCAACAGCCAAATAGGTACGCGCACCAATGGTGTTACTGATGAGCTTTATAACCGAACCTGCCGGAAAAAACAATGGCTTTTCTGCAGGCATTAACTCATCATTGTAAATCAAAAATGCACCATCGCCAGAATAAGAAAGCAGAACAGGTGTTTCAGCTTTAAATGAAGCATCAGCATAAGTAAACTCGATGGTAGCATGATGATCATCGTTACCAACTGCCTTATTGGCCAGACGGTGCGACAGCTCATCCATCGCCCCCGAAACAGGTACAGCCTGCGAAAGGTATCGGTACCGGCCTAAATCCTGAATGGTGCTTAACAAGCCTGGCTTAATGATGCTAATTTTCATACTCATATTTCAGCGTAAGCATTAAACTCATCTATACCAATGGCTTTAAAAGTAACCTGATCACCTCCCTTTAAAAGGGATGGTTGAGAACGGTTTACCTCAAACATCTTTAATGGGGTTTTGCCGATAATCTGCCATCCACCCGGGGTTTCCAAAGGATAAATACCCGTTTGATGGCCTGCAATACCTACAGATCCAGCGAGTATTTTAGCACTGGGAATTTCTTTTCTGGGGGTGGATAATCTCGCATCCATACCACCCATGTAGGCAAAACCTGGCACAAAACCGATCATAAAAACCATGTACTGTCCGGCGGTATGTATATCGATTACCTCAGTTTCGGTCAGGTTATTGGTGCGGGCAACCGTTAAAAGATCCTGGCCAAAATCGCCGCCATAACAGACCGGAATAACCAGTTTATCAGCTATTACACTCGATTTTTCTCTTTTTGTTTGTGCAATTTTATTTAAATGTGCCGATACCTTATCGAAACAAGCCTCGCCCGGAAGACCTGATAACATCACACTTAGCGGATCAAAAAACACAGTTAATGTGGTATAAGCCGGAACTGTGGTAATTAAACCAGCAAAAGGATTTTGTAGCAGCAACTGATTAAAATCGGTAATCAGGCTCAATAAATCGTTGTCAATGGCCGTTCCGAACGTTAAGGTAACCGATTTTTCGCTCAACCCGTAAATTTTCATGGGCAGGTTTGTTCCAAAATATCCTACCTGGTCACTCATATAAAAACAGAAAGGATTTAATCATAAATGATCTTCATAAAACGGGGTTTGACAACTAACTGCTGCTATAAAAATGACTATATAATATCAAAATCGCAAAGATTTATGAATATTGGCTAACCCAGCCCATGGGATTAAAAATTTTTCTTTACCACCCGTTCAATGGCTTTGCCCCAAAATTCGCCTAAAGATACTGCACCTGATTTATTTGGATGCAGGTAAAAAGTACCCGCCTGCCCCTTTTCTGGAATCAGCTCGGTTAGATGGTGTTTTTTAAAATAAGCAAAAGCCTTTTTATCCCCCACGAAAACATGTTTGGGTTTTGTTAAACGGTAACTTGTAACAAGGCTATCAATTTTTGGAATGTAAGCCTGCACTCTCGATAAGCCCTCTTGCAAATATTTTGAGCTATTATAAGTATTTGGACTATACCAGATAGGGTGCTGTAATACCACAATAGCCTTTGGAAAATCGGCCAATAATTTCTCTATGATGGTTTTTACATTTTCGATATACCGATCAGGTGAAACGGGAGCCCCATGTGGTCCCTGGATAGCGCTATCGTTGGTGCCGAGCTTTAATGAAAAAACCAGTAGTGCTTCTTTATTGGTAAATGCATTGGCTGCTTCTTCAACTTGATTAAAAGTGCGGCCTGCGCCAGGTAAAAAATCAAGAGTGGTGTAACCGCTATGGCCCTGATTGCTGAATTTAACCTCGTTTATTCCTTTTTGTCTAAGCAGATAAGCAACGGCTACCGCAGGTGGGGCATCAGCAGGATTAGCGAGCTGAACACCTTGAGTGATACTATTGCCAATAAAAACAATATTAAGGTTACGCTCTTTTTGCTGTGCGAACAGCAATGGGGTATTCATGAGTAAAATGCTGATCAATAACAGGAATCTTTTCATCTAAAGTTGTTTTTATCGGCAACAAATTACTAAATACTTATTAATTTCAATCTAATTTTGTGTTGATTCAAGGCCTTTTATCAACTGCAATAACTCATGTTTTTCTTCAGCCTCTAATTCTATCCGGCCATTAAACATTTCAAAAATCTCATCACGTAGGTTTGAGCGCATTAAAAGATCGATCAGGCGTACCAAAGTTTTCTTCTGATCGGTATTTAAACTGCTAAACAATTTGGGTTCAATTTCATATAATGCCTTAATCAAATTAACCAGGGCTGGTTTCCTTAATTCTTTTTCCCTTTCGGTGGCATAAACCGGAAAGATCTCTTCCTGTTCGTAAGTTTCAACCAAGCGATTGGCATACTCTTTTAAAAATGGTTTACGTTTACCTTTAAGATATTCTGTTAGTGCTTTAATTACAAATCTATATTCGGCCGAAGATTTAGCGGCACCAAATATGGCTACCTGTCCTTCATTTTCGAAACTCTTAAAATCGAAATCACGAAAAAAATCACTTTCGATGTAAACACTATGGAAATAATCGTCGCTCTTTTTATTTAAGGTAGTGTAATCCTTATAAATTTCTTCTCCTTCGGCTAAAAAATAATATTTAGACAGTTCTTTGTGCAAATTTTCTTTCCAGTGCACATATTTAATTTTAAAAGTAACGGCCGTATCGAGATAAAAAAGATTAAACTCTTCTAAGGTTTTAACATTGCTGCTAAAATCTAATGTTTCGCCATTTACAATAATTGAATAATTTTTATGCTTATTCAATTCAATAAACCAACAGAATTCGTTTATCAAAAAAGGAAGTACCGTTTCTTCCATATCTTGCAGGCTGATCCTCAAATTGGCAAAAGAAACTGTTGTCCCGGTCTCACCAACACCAGTCGGGGCAGCAGTAAAATCGTGGCTATAACTATTTAAACCACCAGTGCTAATTTTTATTTCACCATAACGAAAGCCCTGCGCTGATTGGTAAGTGGTATGCCAAACGGCATCATGCGCAAAGGTAAAAAACGTAAGTCTCCCTACCCCGTTACGGCCATGCATTTTAGAAGTATGCTTGGGCGCCACAATCTGGATAGATTTTTCAGATTCAAAAAAGGGATCGAATTTTTGCTGTAAACGATCAAAATTGATTCCATATCCATTATCAGCAATGGTGAGCTCCTCCAAAAGACCAAGCGGATTGGCTACATAATCTACGCGTATGGTATTTGCATTGGCATCAAAACCATTCCAGATGTATTCGGCAATGGCTTGCTTTTCATTATAGTTTTTAAGTACCTTTTGTATTCCCTTTGAAGTGATATTAACCTTTACCGACATACTTACTAAATTAATTAGCAAATATATCATTATATTTTAATCATTTAGAGGCTTGCTTATAACGAGTTATAAACACAGCATGAAATGGCCGGTTTAAAGTGTTACAAGTGTAGTATCAGCCAGCCATTTATCATTAATCACAAAGCTAAACCCAACTTTCCCAATAGGTTCCAGTAATTTGCCCTTTACCACCGTTCTTTTATTTTTATAAACCGGAACAGAAAGCGAGCGCCTTCTTCCACCACCGCTCACTTCAATTTCCAAAGGTTTATCGGTACGGAGAATATAAATACTAATTGGGCCTTTTGTGTTATTTACGATATAACCAAAATCATTTTCAATACTGCCAAATGATGTTTTTGCGGCAAACAGATAACCTGTTGCTTCATTATTTACATCAACTTCGTAATTGGCTACATCTTCTACAAGCACTTCCAGCTTACCCACAATCCTTTCCATATTTAAATTAATAGTCTGATTGGCATTTATGGTGTTCATAATGGTTGCTACAAACGTATCATCTGTTTTGTATAATTTTTCGGATGGAGACTGATTAGGTTGCCAATATTGCATATTTCCCTCATTAAAAGGCAAAATAACGGTATTGGTAGCACCCTGATAAAATTGATTAATGCCAAATAACGACCGAGAACCGATAGCCACAAAATTATAGGTATTAAGCGGAAGGTCTAAACTAAGTTCCCCAAAATTAGGATCGGTAGCGAGCTGGGTAACACGGGTATACTCTTGTCCGGTAAACGATTGATAAACCACAATGGTTAACTGTTTAATCAGGTCTTTAAGCGGGGCATTTACCGCATCCCCTGCCGTTCCCAGATCATTATTAGCCCCCGTAACCATAAATTTTACAGTTTGTTTTTTGCCTCCTTCTTCCGGATGTTCATTAATATTTTTCTTACACGAAAGCATTGCCAGGCTGGCAAGCATCAAAAAAATGAGTCTTTTTAAAAAGTAATTTGTTTTCATAGCTTTATTTCATCAGATAAACGACATCCGAAATTACAGCTATGTAGTGTAAACATGTATGTGTAACACCGCACAATGTGGGCACATTACGCGACTATGATTACACATTTAATTGGATAAAATTGAGCAATGGTACCGTAAAGAGAAGCTGATGTTTAGGCATCCCGCTGACTAAAATGCCGGCGAAGTTTTTCTTCTTCCAGATCGAGCAGCTCTAACTGTTCTTTGATCAGTTCATCATTAATCTGCTCTTTTTTGTTTAACCCTTTCAATAAAATACGCTGTTCAGCCATGATATCTTCAAGTGCAACGCGATAATCGTGGTAAAAGCCCTCAGCCCGTGAAATGTTTTCTTCTTTTTCCCAATCCCGCAACAATTCCATTTCTGCCTCAATACGAATTTTTATCGATCTGATCATATCATTATGCAATAAGGCATCGTGGTATTTTTCATCCAGGATCTTAAGTGATAACATGGACAATTTCTTTCTCACCATTTGTTTTTGTTGTTCGAAAGAAACTGTATAATCCGGATCGGGCATATCTACCCATTTTATTAATGCTGGTAATGTTAAGCCTTGCAAAACCAAAGTAACCAATATCACACTGAAGGTAATAAACAAGATTAAGTTACGCTGGGGAAAAGCTTCACCCGACTTTAAAGCCACCGGAATAGAAAGTGCTGCAGCCAAAGAAACCACCCCTCTCATTCCTGCCCAACCAAAAAGCAAAGGTGCTTTCCAGCTTGGATTTGGATCAGCTGTGGTGATATAACGGCTAATGAAACGTGTGAAGTATAAAGCACCATAGGTACTGGCTAACCTGGTGACAATTAAAACCGTGCAAATAATAGCGCTATAGCGGATGGCGGGTAAAAGGCCATCATTACCCAGGCCATGAATAATAACCGGAAATTCTAAGCCAATTAATAAAAAAACAAAGCCATTCAATACAAAAGCCACGGCTTCCCAAACATTTATGCCCTGCAGCCGGCTCCTATGGGTCAAAATACGGTCTCTGCGGGCCGAAAGAAACAAACCTCCACTCACTACCGCCAATACACCAGAAAACTCAAATTCCTCTGCAGTGATGTACATGACATAGGGCGTTAAAAAAGTAAGGATAATATCAATATTGGTAGTGGTAGGTAACCACCGGTGTAGCGCGTAAAAAACTAAGGCCACCGCAATTCCGATCAAAATGCCCATTACAATAACCAGCACAAAATTACCTGCAGCCTTACTAAATACGAAACTTCCGGTCATTACGGCTGCTAATGCAAAGCGGAATACCACCAAACTGGATGCATCGTTTAGTAAACTTTCGCCTTCTAATATGGTGGTGAGCCTTTTAGGTACTTTAACATTTTTAAGTATGGCCGATGCGGATACGGCATCTGGTGGAGAAATAATGCCACCTAACAAAAAGCCCAGGGCCCATGTAAAACCTGGTATCAGGCTTTGAGAAATTAGCGCTACAATACTGGAGGTAAAAATAACAATTGGAAAAGCAAAACTGCTGATTACCCTACGCCATTTCCAGAAATCTTTCCACGAAGTATTCCATGCTGCCTCATACAGCAACGGTGGTAAAAAGATTACAAATATGAGTTCTGGTTCAATTTCAATGTTGCGAAGGATCGGTAAAAAACTTAATGCTAAACCGGCTATGACCAACACAATAGGATATGCCACACGGATTTTTTGTGCCAGCATGACAACAAACAGAATAATTGCAAGTAAGAAAGCGTATTGTATAATGAGTTGATGCATAAAATTTCTGGCTTGGTCTAAAATACAAATTTGATCTGAATGCCAAACCATTCGGATTATGTTCTTTTTTGAGATAAAATTTGGATTTACTGTTATAAAGCTATAATTTCTCCCCTGTAATAAGTCATCCCTGCTTTTTTACATTGGTTTAATTAATGAAGACCATTTTTATTCTTATCGCTTTCTTAATAGAAGGCAGCCTTTGCATGGCTCAACCGGTGATTCAGGTGGAGAAACAAACTTTTGATAATATTGGCAAAGCAGGATACTTTTGGCAGGATACGCTCAAAACAACATCTTTTGAAAAGGTAGCGCAACTTAAGTCAGCTTATTTTTCAAAAGGCAAGTCAGCAATTTTTAATGGCGGAACCAGCGGAAAAGTATGGTGGATGAAATTCCGTTTTACCAAAAACACCCAAACGATTCCTTATCTGTTTATCAATTATGCAAATATCGATTCCATCAGCGTATTTTATCGCGATAAACTCGGTAAGCTAATCCAGATCAATTCTGGTATGTTCAACCTGAAACAAAATGATAACATTCTGGGTACAGGCTATGTTTTCCCTTTACAACAGGCACAAGAACCTGTTGGCGAAGTATATGTGAGAATGCGGGCCATGAATACTTTACTGGTACCTGTTAAACTGGTTACCGAATCGGTATTGAACCATGCTTTATTTAAAGCACATAGTTTACAGCCTATTTACATGGGTATTGAATTAATGATTCTCATTTTTCATGTTTTTATGTTCGTTGTTACACGAAGTAAACTCTTTGCACTTTATACAGCGCGGATTATTTTGCTCTATTTTATTGTCATGGTTTGCTATCTTCAAGGTTATGGCTTACTGCTGAACCAGGCAATCGCCAGGTTTATTGTAGTGCATGCTCATTTTTTTATTGCCCTCGGCTATATTTGTACGGTGCTGTTTAACAGTTATTTTTTAAAACTCAGGCGGCAACTCCCTCAGTTGCATCAATTCTTTAAGGTTTTAATGTTTGGATGGGCTTTAATTCTAATCTGCTCTTTATGGGATGCCAGAAACATCACCAATGTATTTACACAGGTATTGTTTTTATTAACTTCTTTACTTTTTCTTTTCAGTAGTGTTAAAGTTATCATCATCCGCGGATATGCCAAAAACAATCCACTCATCTGGTGTTACGTACTCGGATGGATTCCTGTAGCGCTGATTTCGATTTACCTTGTTTTTTGTTTAACGGAATTCATCCCCTTTCAATCCTACAGTTTTAATTTACTCACTTTGGCCGGAATAATTGAAGGAATACTCATCAGCCTTGGCCTTTACGGACAACGTTTAAGGTTATTAACGCGGCATAATGCGCATTTCCGGCGACAACGGATCCTGCTTCAGGAACAGGTGGAAGGTTATCGTAAACAACTCGACGCAAAAACAGAAAAACCTGTTGAGCAGCTTTCGCTAAAAGCACTTATAGAACTTGCTCATGCCAAAGACCCATCGTTTATGAAACGCTTTAGTGAGGCTGAACCTGTATTTATCGAAAGGCTGCTTGAGATTTCACCTCAGCTATTACCCGTAGAATTAACACTTTGTGCTTACATCAGGTTAAATTTCGATACTAAAGAAATTGCCAGGACCTGTAAACTCAGTGTGCGTTCGGTTGAAAGCCGTAAATACAGAATTCGGAAAAAACTTGGCATAGATGGTGAAACAAATATGCTCACCTGGATGTTAGACCTCACCAAATCGTCCTAAATAATATACAAAAATAAATTGATTTTTCTCTGTCCTTATTTCAATAACAAATAACCTAAAATTACTTAACCATCTTTAAAACAACAACTTGCATCTACGTGCGTAGAAATGCGTATCCCCATAAGCAAGCTGCCGCACCCTCTTTGCATATAGCTATTTAGAGTGCACGCGGTGCGATACCGTTTTTTAACCAAACAGGCTTAATGCATTTTGTCTGGGTTGTACTCGCTTTTTTAGCCATGTCGACAGAAACGGTCTTTTCCGGGATGATTTGTTACACGCCTGACGGCATGGCTTATTTAAAACGCTAATTCATCAAAAACTATATATAATGAACTCAAATGCCAATTACATTTCACCCTTCTCACTGAAATCCAAATATTTAAAGTTGGTGCGTATTAGTGCGTAGCCAAAAATTTTGATAACTCTAAAACGCTCTATTTCTTTGTCCCTATCCCTAATTGAAAACATTTTAAAATATTGCTGTGCCGCAGGAGGTCTAGACAGGGGACGGTTTAGCCTTCTGTGCAAACAGCATCCGAAAACCAACCATGAAACCGACTAACAGCCCTGCTAAAATTATTGGCAGCATCCAGGAATTTTACAACGGCAGAGATCCCGAAGAAATTTATACTGCCTTAGCAATTGATAAAAACTGTTTTGACAGCTGGATAAGAGATTTTGGGAGCATAGCCCATGAACTTATGGAGCTGAGAGATGAAAACGAAACACTTAGAACCATGTTTACCAATTTAAGTCTGGTGAACCAGAGTTTACGCAACTCGCTTGACAGCCTCACCAGAACAGACTCGAAAATATTTGAGTTATTGCTAAAAAAAAGAGGTACTGGTAATCTTAGCTTTCCTTAACAAATCATACAAAAAATGTTCTCCCTATCCCAACCAAAAATATTAATTATTGAAGATCATCCTGCCACGCTTGACGCCATAAAGATGATCTTCGAATTTGAAGGCTACATTACCATGAACCTTTCCAGTGCGATGGATTTACATAGCAAGGTTGCTGCTTTCCAACCCGATATTATTTTAATCGATAATATGTTGGGTATGACCGACGGAAGGGCGATATGTACAGAACTAAAGCTATCGGTACATGGTTCCATTCCTAT
The DNA here is from genome assembly GCA_002151545.1 of Sphingobacteriaceae bacterium GW460-11-11-14-LB5. NCBI lineage: Bacteria > Pseudomonadati > Bacteroidota > Sphingobacteriia > Sphingobacteriales > Sphingobacteriaceae > Sphingobacteriaceae bacterium GW460-11-11-14-LB5. The sequence goes on from CP021237.1 coordinate 2,495,530, forward strand.
CCTGCTCATGTCATCACGAAATGGCATTCATAAGGGTGCTTATTACAAAACGCATTGGGATGATTACATAGAAAAACCCTTTGAAATGGAAGCCATTACGCAAAGGGTTCGCATGCTTTTATCTAAAAAAGCCCAGCAAGATTAATGATTTATCCTCAACCAAAAAGATCGCTGCTTAGGTAGCGGTCTCCCCGGTCACAAGCAATAAAAACAATAGTTCCTTTATCCAGTTCGCTGGCCAGCTTCAATGCAGCTGCACAGGCACCGCCTGAGCTCATTCCTGCAAATAAACCTTCTTCTTTAGCCATTCGTCTCGACATTAGGGTTGCTTCTTCCTGTGCAATATCCATTACCCGGTCTACCCTTAGCGGATCGAATATTTTTGGCAAATATTCTTCAGGCCAACGCCTGATGCCTGGAATTGAAGAACCTTCAGTGGGTTGACAGCCAATAATCTGAATATCGTTATTTTTTTCCTTAAAAAACCTCGAACAACCCATAATGGTGCCTGTTGTCCCCATGGAGCTTACAAAATGTGTAATCTCTCCTTCGGTATCCCTCCATATTTCAGGTCCGGTTGTTTTATAATGAGCCAGGTAATTATCTGGATTGGCAAATTGATTTAATAAAAAATATCCTTTTGAAACGCCTTTTTCTTCTGCATAATCCCTGCAATCTTCAATACTTTCCAACAGGGTTACTTTTGCGCCGAAGGCTTCCATCGTTACCTTACGTTCGCGTGTTGAATTGGCTGGCATCACCAGTTCAATTTCTAAGTTATATAAACTTGCAATCATGGCCAATGCAATGCCGGTGTTACCACTTGTAGCCTCTACCAGTTTAGTTCCTGGCACTACATCACCCCGTTCTATTGCACTTCTGATCATATTGAGCGATGCCCTATCTTTAACACTACCGCCCGGATTGTTTCCTTCTAATTTGGCAAATACCCGTACAGCTGGGTTAATATTCAGCTTTTGAAGTTCAGCCATTGGCGTATTTCCGATCAGATCGATTATTCCTGCCATATTTTAATATATTTAATTGGTTTCTTTATGGTTTCTAATGGTAATTATTGGAGAATGATAAGCCGTAGAAAAGGCCGGAATACTTTCAGTAAGCCATACATTTCCCCCGATAATACTATCATGTCCGATGATGGTTTCGCCGCCTAGTATGGTCGCTCCGGAATAGATAACTACCCTATCCTCTACGGTTGGGTGGCGTTTGCTGCCTGCCAGTGTTTTCTTAACACTTAACGCGCCAAGTGTTACGCCCTGATAAAGTTTCACATAACGGCCTATTGTACTGGTTTCGCCGATAACAATCCCAGTTCCATGATCGATATGAAAGTACTCGCCAATACTCGCTGCCGGGTGGATATCGATACCTGTTTTAGAATGGGCATATTCGGTAAGTATCCTCGGAACCAATGGTATACCGAAATTATAAAGCATATGGGCAATCCTGTAGAAACAGATGGCATAAAAACCCGGATAGGTTCTGATTACCTCAAACCTGCTCTGTGCCGCCGGATCGCCTTCATAAATGGCTACGATATCGGTATTCAATACACGGTAAAGCGCTGGTAGTTCTTCAAAAAACTGACCGGCTGCATTTTTACATTCACTATTTTTAAGCCTGCAACTGGCCGATATGATATCATAAAGCTCAAGTTCCAAAACAGCAATATATTCTTTTACTTCTGTAATCGTTGAAAATACTTTAGGGGAATTTTCTGGAAAAAGTACCTGAATTAACTTTTCTGCCCAACGGGATATCACTTCATTGGGTGGAATATTTGGTTGTTCAAGAGGGTTCTTAATAATTTGTTCAAAAAAATGGTCTTCCATAACTGGTGGTTATACCGCTCCGATCTGCTCATCGACTAGGTATATAGATTTAATCGCTAAATGTAAGTTTTGTTTTTTTAAACCAAAACAACTGGCGCAATTTTATGCTAAAAATTGCTCGACAATAACAATAAAATTCATCTTCATCCGTTTTTAGAAAGAACGACCTTTAAAATGGAGGCTTAGAAAACACGTTAACTACCGGCCTTATTATTTTTAGCCCAGCTGGATATGGGTTGAGCAGAAAAGCTTTTTGGTGAGGGGGATTGCGCATCTATAAAAACGGATATGGCCTGTTCGCTACCGGCTTTGAGCCTTACTTCGAATCCTACAATTGAAGTACCTGGATTTTTGGCATCATAATCGGTAAGTGGATCCGTCGACCAGGTTTTCATTTTAACTTCGCTTTTGGCATCAACGAAGAGATAACATTTTTTGCCCTGGTAACTTAATTCGATGGTATGCCCATCAATAATCTGCACCCTTGCAGGTGTAACCATCGACCACCGAAGAGTTACATCTGTGTTTCCTACAGTTATTTCATCACGGATCAGCACCGTTTTTTTATTAATCAAAGCGACCCCTCTAATTGATTTATTTAGTTTATCAGTATATAAGGTGCTCAAATCGGCAACAGCGTTCATAAACTGACCATCATCACTGCTACTGATGAAAGCAGCATTTCCCTTTACGTTCTGCAAGGTACTATCGATTGAAAGGGTATTGTGTGCGAGATTATTATAACGGAATATTTTCCAGCGCTGTGCATTTTGTTTGCTGTCCCAAAGATTAATTCCTTTTGATTCGAGCGATTCGTATTCCTGCATTCCAAAATCCATTGCCCATCGTACGCCTTGCGATTCCATGATGAAAGAACCTACATCCATATGGCCATGGCTAACAGCAGGCGAACCACCTTTAAATCCAACAAAAGTAGCCAGGGGATCAGTCCATGAACTGCGCATTAAAGCCACCGGATTAGGGCCGTTTCCGGTCCAAAATTGTGCAGTTTTAGGTTGAATATGGTTAAGCGATAATTTTGCGCCCCAGATCATTGCCGATGGCAGCAACCTATTCTGTAAAGGCATTTGTTCATCGAGCTGTTGCTTGGTTACCCATAATAAGCCGGGATCTTTTAGTTTGGATGCAAACCAAAAAAGTGCCGGATTAAATTCGGCAACCGCCCGGCTATCAGAATAATTAAAAGGAGTGCCCGAAGGCCCCGTCATATTAGTCAGGTAATCAGCCGTTTTAAGGAAACCCGGCTGAGCGCTCAGGCCAAAGTCCTGATGAAAAATGCCCTCCAAAGCACTGATAAACATCACATTAAAAGAAGTACCATATTCCCAGTAGCCATAACCTTCCGGATAAGCCCCATCTGGCGCATATTGTTTCATGGGTAGGGTTACACTTTTTATTGCACGGTTAATCAGTTTGGCGGATAAAGCGGGATGCGTTTCAAAAGTAGCAATTGCACCAAATGTGATTCCCGCATTACATACCTGATTCCAGTTATTGGTAATATTTAACCAGTTGTTATATTTAGTATCTGTTGAAGGTTGTATTCCCTTCTCGAGAATGGCAAGCGCCACTATATTTCTGGTTGATTGGGGCAAATCCTGATATAACCAATCGTAACCTATTGACAAAGCCATAGTCATTTCACCGACATCAAGAAAATGACTGGGGTTCCAATCTTTAAAGCCGGATACAGCAAGCAGTTCTTTTTCAGCCCTGGTTACATACTTTTTATCGTGGCTAAACCTGTAAGCATAAGAAAGGTAATAAATTCTTTTGAGTGCTTCTCTTGATACATCAAGTAAACGTTTACCAATCATTATGCGTTCTAATGCAGGTTTATTTAAAACCTGATCTGCTGCTGATAGTATGGCTTGATGGATTTGTTTAAACCTCCGATCGCGCCTGACATTTTCTAAGATCTGTGTTTCAAGCTCGTGGCTTATCAGTAACCTTGGATGCGGAGGCATCTTAAAAGTAGAATCAATTTCCTTGTTTTGCCCGACTGCAAGCGTTGAGCAAAACAAGGTTATGATGGTAAATATGATTGTGATAAGCTGATTTTTCTTCATGGGTTAACGATCATCCTTATCAAATTTTTATAGGGGAAACTATTTTTTCTGTTCAGATAAAAAAGTAACCAGCGAAGCTAATTCTTCATATGATAATGAATTAGCCAAACCTTCCGGCATCATCGAAGTTTCCATTTCTTTTCTCGATAAAATATCGCCTGCTTTAATGGTAAAAACCTCACCTGCAATATTACGAACCACTACTTTGGCAGCTGTTTCTTCTGTAATGAACCCCATATAGGTACGGTCGCCTTTAGCACTAATCATGACCGAAGCAAATCCCTGAGAAATAGAAGCATTAGGTTTCAATATCGATTCTGCAATCTGCTCACGGTTCATAATAGAGCCAATTTGTCCCATAAACGGACCTTTCATTTTCTCGCTCTTGCTTAAACTATGGCAGGCTACACAACCCTGACTATTGAAAATATTTCTTCCTTTTAAAGGATTGCCCTGTAATTTATTAATAGCCAGCAACACATCTTCGATAGATGATTTACCTACCTGACCTTTTTTGTTTTTGATTTTATCCAGATCAATTTTTGGTTCTTCAGTAGCCGCTACTTTTTCTTCTTCGGCAAATTCAGGGATATCCATCCTTTGGCGTGCATTTAAATCAACATAAAACTGTTTTCCCTGCGCTCCGGCTTTGGTTGCTTCTTCTTTCAGAAATTTCTCGATGATAGGAGAACCTTCCCACGAAACCGCCTTAAAATATGGGCCATGAGAGTCAGGGCGTGTACCCCACCACCAGCTCGCATCGTAGGCAATTTCTTTTTTATATAAACGGCCTAAGGTAACCAGGATCTGTTGTTTTAATTTTTCATCATTCGATTGTTTGTAGTTTTCAATCAGCCCGTTAACTGCTTTTTCAGTATGTATATAACGTAATGCCCAAAGCGCAAGGGTAGAATTTTCAGTTTTTACCGCAGCAAGCAAAGCATCTACTGCCTGAAGATCAACTAAGGCCCGAACAGCTAAGTGAGGCAAAATAATGGCTGAATTAGGTGTTGCATGAGGTCCTTCGGTGCCTTTTGCAGGTGCTGTAAACGAAGCAGGGACCTTGGTTTGTAAAAGCACATTGGCAACTTCTGCCCTGCCCAAACGGTTTAAACCAATTATCGAAGCAGCCTGAACGCGAACAGAAGGATCTTTTAAACCTTCTAAAAATGGTTCAACCGGCACTTTACCTATACTGCCTTTACGATCAGCAAGTGCTTTTAATGCAAATTCCTTAACTGCTTTATCTTTGGTAAATTCAACTAAAGTAGCGATACCGTTTTCTTTGGTCAGCTGTGCATAAGTATAAATACCAGCAATACGTACATCAAGTGCTAAACCCTGATCGGAAGCTACTTTTAAAGCCGTTGCAATAGCTTGTTTATTGTTGCGTGCAACCAATTCCTGCGAAGCCGTTAAACGGCCTACCGCACTATTGGATTTAAGTAACTCGGTTAGTTTTTTAATTGAAGCTTTTTTAACATCAGGAAAAGCTTTATATGTCCAGTTATTTGGCACAGCACGAACAATGTAACCTTTATTCGGACTGCCAGAATAACCTGCGCCATCCCATGCCGACAGATACAATCTTCCTGAACCGTCTACATCAAGATCGGTAATTTGAGGTAATTTAATAAAATCTTCGTCTTTTTGGGTAAAGGTAGGCCCATCAGTAGTTACTCGATGAATATAAAGCATGCTTCTGCCCCAATCGGCCATCATTGGTACATGGTTATATTGTTCAGGCCAGTTCGGCTCATCCATAAATAACGCGCCGGTACCCGATCCTCCACCTAAATCGGCAAGTGCCGGAATAATCTCGTCAGTAAAATTCTGAAATAAAACAGGGTAACCATATTCACCTGATTGTATGTGGTGCGAGAAACGAACATTCCATCCTCCACCATCATTGGTATTTTCTCTGGTAAAAACGTTCATGTAAGGATCGATCGCTACATCATAAACATTACGTGTACCATGTGTATATACTTCCATTTCAGTTCCGTCAGGACGAACGCGCATAATCCCGCCGCCTAACATGGTTAATTTTTTACCTGAACGGTCTACAGCATCATGGAATCCAAAATCTCCTACAGAAATGTAAATCCATCCATCAATCCCCATTCTTATACCATTGGTGGCATGGTCGGTACCACGTTCGCGGATATATTTGGCATTACTGATGTGCTCAATAAGTGGTTTTTCAGGTCCATCAGCTTTACCATCGCCATCCTTATCTTCGAAAACAACCAAATTCATGCCGGTAGCCTGTTTTGTTTCTTTCGAAAAAGTGGTGTGTAATACATATACCTGGCTGCCTTGAACAATAATACCGCGGGGATTATCCACTTCGGCAAAATCTACATGTTCGTCCATTTTACCATCGTTATCCTTATCTATTAATTTAAGGATGTGGCCTTTTCCAGGATCTTTACCTAATGAGCCGATCATATCCACACCAACATATACTTCTCCTGTTGGTGCGACTGCTAAACAGGCTGGACTGGGTGTAACATCTGGACCTGCAAAATTGGTTATCGTTAATTCGGGGGGTGATACGCGTTGTATCCTGGGTTCGCTAAAAAAGTTTTTTAATCCAAAAAAAACTAGGGTGAAAGAAATTAAGCTTAAAGAGAATTTAATCATTTGTGTGTTATTGTTTCTGGTTAGTTTGTGTCGCGTAAACTTACAAAAAAATATAAATTTCCTTATGCCACAATTTTGTGTTGTTTTAATTCTTAATTTATGCGTAGCGACAAGGTCTTATACCTTTTATTAATAGCAAAAATTAAATTCCTGACTTTACCCGGTATAATCCCCGAGAAACAGCCATAATTGCATTAGAAATCAGAAAAACAGCTATTAAATAAGCAAAAAACACCTTAAAAACTGAAGAAAAACCTTCCATCATCACAATCAGGTAAATTATTTTCATAATAACTTGAATTATAGCATACATTTTATTATATTTACTAAATCCAACATTCATTAAATCAGTACGTTATGAAAAATATTCTTTATTTCTTCCTGACTGCCCTGATATCCTCCATTGCGCTGTTAATTACAAGGGATTCATTTGAACCCGAATTGGTTTACAGCACCGTGGTATTAATATGGATTCTGTACATTTGGTACCATGTTTATGCTGCTAATAAGAGGAACTACAGCGAGTAGCCTGTGTTTTTGTTCATTTTAATTCCCAAACCATTATGGCTGGGCTAAATTTGTATGCCTTATATTAGCATTATACAAACGTAACGGACTGCCCACCAGGATAAAAAATATATGATCGCTGTATGTATTACCAATACTTATCTGTTGTTTCTTCATTGCAGCAGGATTGAACTAAGCCAGCGTATTATTTGGGTTCAGTAAAATCAAGTTCTCTATCATGTTTTTCCGGAATGATAAGGATGCAATAAAATCCTATGCCCAAACAGATCAATCCCAATTCTCTACACAAATCCCTGGTTTTACGAAGCTATGCGTCAGTTGCTTAACATAAAGTTAACAGACATGGGTATTTTCAATTTCAGTTAAATTGAATAATTTCGTAAGGTTAGGTCATTGACAAGAAAATTAAATCCATTATGAAAAAAATTATCTTCACTTTTTACTGCTTAGGATTTTTGTTGGTGGCCCAGGCACAAAAAGTAATGCCCGAAATTAAGGCAGGTACCACCTTAAGCGCAACAGTTTATGTTCAGAGCAGGGATGTGCCTGTGCTTTTTACCATTAAGCGCATTGAAGCGCCCATTACTTTTGCCTGGTTTGTAGAAGGCTATGGCGAAGGTGAGTTCGAAATCAACCAAAAAGCTTTTGAAAATGGTAAGGCCATCTATACACAACAACCTCTGCAGGGAATCACAAAGCTAGGCGATGATGAAACATATGGACTGATTTCGAAAGAAGCATATAAATCATTGGTAGACCATAAAACGTTTACCTATAACACCATTAAGTTCAAAACAAAGGAAACAGGTATAAAACCACTTAAATTTGGCGACAAAGAGGTTGATGCAACCAATGTAGCTAGTGAAGATGGCAAATTGGAACTCTGGATTTTAAACAATCCCAACTTTCCGCTCATCTTGCAAACCACTGGCTTTGGTTTAGATATCCTGATCAACGAAATCAAGTAGGTGTCTTTTAACTGCAAAACTCACCAGTTAATTTATTACCTTCGTCGAAAACTAAAACAAATTAGTTTACGTTTATAACTAAGCTTGGCGCATTAGCCAGGTTATACATAAAGCTTAATGAACTTGGAGTATCGACCTCGTACATGGGGTAGATAAGGGTACAAGATCATGAAATCAAAAGCTAAATTCCCATGTTTACCGGGAAATACATTTTACGCTGAAGTTCGCAGCAGAGTAAACAACCACTTTAAAACGCACAACAGAAGTACCAATGCCAATGTACTGATGTGGTTCAAAGCCTGTCTTTTCCTGACCATATTTCTGGCACTTTACTTTGCTATACTCCTTTTAAACGTTCACATCAGTATACTTTTGGGACTTACCATTTTACTTGGCGCAACCTGTGCATTTATTGGTTTTAATATCTGTCACGATGCCATCCATGGTTCGTTTTCGAGCTCTAAACGCACCAATTCATTTTTCAGTTTTCTTTTTAATATGGTTGGGGCTAATCCATATGTATGGAACATTACGCACAATGTGGTGCACCATACTTATACCAATATCCCAGGTCATGATGAAGATATTGAAGTGGCACCAGGCTTAATACGGATCTGTACCGAAGATGAGTTAAAACCTCATCAGCGTTTCCAGCAATGGTACGCCTTTCCTTTATATAGTTTGGCTTCGCTTTCCTGGGTATTTCGTAAAGATTATAAAAAGTTCTTTCAAAAAAGTGTTGGTGCCTGTCAGAACAAGCATCCGAAAGTTGAATACTTTAACCTCTTTTTCTATAAGTTTCTGTATTATTTTATTTTTATTGGTTTACCGATATTGTTTATGGCAGTCTCGTGGTGGCAGGTTGCCATCGGTTTCGTTGTGTTACACATGGCGCAAGGGTTAACCATGGGACTTGTTTTTCAACTTGCTCATGTAGTAGAAGGAACCACTTTTCCTTCCACCAATGCCGAAGGTAATATGGAAGAAGCCTGGGCAGAACATCAAATGCGTACTACCGCTAACTTTGCTACCCAGTGCCCTATTTCAGCTTTCTTTCTTGGTGGATTGAACCGGCAGATAGAACACCATCTTTTCCCAAAAATTTGCCATGTACATTATGGACAAATCTCCACAATCGTAAAACAAACAGCCTTGGAATTTGGATTGCCTTATCACGAAAACGCCACTTTTATATCAGCACTCCGCTCCCACTACCGTATTCTTAAAAAAATGGGACAGCCCGAAACAATTTAGCCATCTTTCAATTTCATTACCTAACGAATAAGTTATGGGCAATAATTGAAACTTAATGTTCTTAAATCCTTAATGGTAAAGAGCTTCAAACTTTATTTCTCAACCATTAAGAAATTCAGGGCATTAAGTTATATTTCCTTGGATTCAAACTTAATGTTCTTAAATCCTTAATGGTAAAGAGCTTCAAACTTTATTTCCTGACCATTAAGAAATTCAGGGCATTAAGTTATATTTCTTTGGAATTATATAACAAATAGACTTCTATACAACCATACTTCTCAACCATTAGTTAAGGACAATAGCTCAACTTAATGTTCTTAAATCCTTAATGGTAAAAAAGCGTCAAACTTTATTTCTCAACCATTAAGAAATTCAGGTCATTAAGTGCTGATTTCGTGTGAATGAACTAAAAACTCAATCAACAAATGACCAATGAACTAATGACTAATGAACTAATGAGCAATGACCAATGAACCAATGACCAATGAACCAATGAACCAATGAACCAATGAACTAATGAACTACTAAACCACCATCCCCATAGCTCATAACATAAACTTAACACACAATACATTTCTTCAGGAGGCAGATATTTTTATCTTTAACGGTATGTACTGGTACGAAGAAGAAGTTAAACAATTGGAAAGGGCGCATCGCTTAGATCGGGAGCATCCGGGTGTTATTTTCTATGGCAGTTCATCTATTCGTTTATGGAATAGTCTGGAGGATGATTTTGATTACATGAAAGTAACTAATTTAGGCTTTGGTGGTTCTACATTAGCCGCATGTGTATGGTTTTTTGAGCGGATCATGATCGACTACAAGCCTAAAGCACTTGTGGTATATGCGGGCGATAACGACCTTGGCGATGGCAGAAACCCGGAAGAGATATTTATATTTTTCCAGCAGCTGATGGTTAAGGTTAACCAACGCTTTGGCATACTGCCCTGTTATTTTATTTCCTTAAAACCCAGCCTTACCCGCTGGCAAATGGCCGATCAGTTTAGGTATACCAATAACCTTATCGAAAGCGAAATTATTAAACTCAACAGCCATTGGAAATTTATTGATGTTTTTAAGAAAATGCTCAACAAAGAAGGCAACCCAAATCCGGCACTTTACGATCACGACGGACTTCACCTGAGTGAAGAAGGTTATCGTTTATGGGCCACTACTGTTAGAGAGAAATTAGGTTAATCATTACGCTCAATTAATATCCCGATAACATACATGCCTTAATTTTCCGCAAAAGAATTGAAGTTAATGAACAGGGAATATCATAAATGGTTCAGTCATCATCTCCAACGGGATATGGAACTACTGGTTTTCGGCCATGCCGGAAGAGCAGTTATCTTTTTTCCTACCCGAATGGCCAGGTTTTACGATTACGAAAATTGGGGAATTATCGCTTCATTAAGTACGCAGATTGAAAATGGTGAACTTCAAATTTTCTGTGTAGACAGCATAGATGGAGAGAGCTTTTATAATGATGAGGTATTTCCATCGGTACGGATCAACAGGCATTTACAATATGAAAAATATCTCCTTGAAGAAGTATTATCGCTTATTTATCAAAAAAATGGTGGCGATTATGTAGAAACTGCCGGTTGCAGCATGGGGGCTTATCACGCGATAAACCTGGCCATGAAATACCCCTGGTTATTCAAAAAAGCAGTCGGCATTAGCGGAAGGTACGACCTTACGGATAACATAGGCGATTTTAGAGACCTGCTGAACGGATTTCACAGCGATGAGGTTTATTTTAATATGCCTGCCCAGTATATAGCCAACCTAAATGATGACCGGTTGTTATCGGCAGTTAGAAACATGGAAATTATTCTGGCCGTAGGCGAAACGGATCCTTTTTTAAGTGGCAACCAACACCTGAGTAGCCTGCTATGGGAAAAAGGTGTTCCCAACCAGTTTCATACCTGGGAGAGTAATGCGCACCGCCCCCATTACTGGCGAAAAATGGCGCCTATGTACATCTAATTATTATATAGGCAAGCTTTCTTACTTTACGGCTAAATTAAAATATTGTTTAATGTGAAGCGTATCTACAGGTTTGCTGGATTTTTCGGCAGCTAAAACAATATTTGCATCAAGCAGCCATTTTTCTGCTGAGCTATTCATGCTCGCCACTTTAATTCCTTTAACCGTTCCTGCAATTGGAGTTAAGTTGAAATAATCACATGTAGGGCAAGAAAACAGATGTTTTACTTTTCCAGCCAGAATATCAGCATCCGTTAGTAAAAATTTATCACCCAGCATAGGCGCCAGGATATATACCCGGGTGGTACTAAAGTTATTACTTTTTGTAGCCAAGAAAATCCGGTGTTGTCCTGTTGTAAGTGCCATCTGCTGATCGCTCATAGCTGCATAATTAACATACTCATATGAGCAGTTTCCTTCACTACATAGCGTTAGGTTTTTTGCATCAATGGTAAAATCCATGGGGTTATCAGTTTTCTTTTTGCAGGCACTCAAGATGCTTAATGCAATAAAAAAGATGGCGGTTATTTTAAAAGCGTTTCTCATCATTTAATTTTCTATGAATACGGTATAAACTTAGGATATGCTACAATTCGAATATTAATTTTTCATTAAATCGATGAACAGCATGAAATATCATGCGAACACAGCGAATAAGTTTGGGCTAAAAACTGACCGCTGAAAGACTTTATCTTAACACTGATTGAACAAGAAAATATTAAGTTTGCACCTAAACAGATTAAATCTACAAAAAACATGAAACAAGGATTATTAATAGATATGGATGGGGTGATTTACAGCGGGGAAGAATTGATATTTGGTGCTGATAAATTCATTAAAAACTTAATTGACGAAGATATTCCTTTTGCATTTATGACCAACAACAGTCAAAGAACGGCTTTAGAAGTGGTACGTAAATTAAAGGGACTGGGAATAAAAGTAGAAGAAAGCCATGTATATACCAGTGCAATGGCTACCGGAAAATTTCTATCCGACCAAAGCCCGGCTGGTACCGCTTATGTATTGGGAGAAGGTGGTTTACTAAGCAGTTTACACGATCATGGCATTACTTTGGTAAACACCGATCCGGAATTTGTGGTATTGGGTGAAGGCCGAAACTTTACACTCGAAATGGTACAGCGTGCTGTGGATATGATTCTTGCGGGAGCCAAGTTTATCACCACAAACAGAGATCCATCACCTAAAAAACCAGGATGGAACAACCTCGGTATTGCGGCAACCACAGCAATGATTGAGGAAGCTACCGGTAGAAAAGCCTTTGTTACAGGTAAACCAAGTCCGGTGATGATGCGTTCTGCACGTAAATTCCTGGGATTGGAAACCAGTGAAACCACTGTTATTGGCGATACCATGGAAACTGATATACAAGGCGGTGTTCAGATGGGATATAAAACCATTCTGGTACTTTCGGGCATTTCAAGTAAGGATACTTTAGGCCATTATGCTTTTAAACCAGATATGATTGCCAGCTCTGTTGATGAAATTAAGTTTCCTTTAGCCTGGTGGGAAGATAAGTAGATTACCATTTCGAACCTGGAGTTTAAACGTGGTGTCAGAAAGAAATATCTGGCACCATATGAGCAAACGAATGAACAATTGAACTAATGACCAGTGAACTAAGGTACTACTTTAGCTGATTAATGGTTAATAAAGGCGCTGAATGGAAATATACAGGCTTAAAAAAATTCAACCGATAATCAGATGTAAATATTCCTGGTTTATGATCAAACTTAGAAGCTGTACCACTAGCTTTAAACAAACTAAACGAAGCTGAATCTCTCACCGTGTGCTTATGCGTTGGGGCATCAGGCACTTTGTGATCAGTAAATTTATCCGCCCGGGTTAAAAGTCCAACTGCTGGTATAACCATTAATAATGCCATGCAAGAAATCAGTCTCATATCATTGTGTTTAAAATCCGCTTATTATTTGGTTAAGTTTAAACAAAGATGAGACGATGTTATTAGTAAGATGATTAACTGGCGTTATGAAATTGTTAAAATTACGATGCCGTTTTAATTCAATATTAAATGATATGGATGTATCCCCATTAGGTTAGTATTAAGACTGCGCAGCAACATCCATCGCTACGCAATCATTAACTAACCAAAATAAATGTATTTACCAGGCGTAACATCAGATAACCAGTCTTGATGCGCGCTTGATATAGACGGTAAAATAGGGCACTAATCAACCTGTATATTACCTATCGTTTACATTTAAATCTTCAATCAAAACCTGGCTAATGTCTCCTTTTGTCAGGAAGCCTGATTCGATATGATCATCATTCGGTTTTGCTTTAAACCGTACTGAAGTAAAAAAATTCAATAAAATAACGGGCGATTAACCTACATTTTAGCATCCATTAACTTTGCTGCTTTTGCTTTCGGTGCTTCCAGTTTCATCTTAATTACAAATGCCTTATTGGGCTGAAAATCATTTGGCAGTGTTACATCGTAATAGGTGTTCTTATCCAGATCCAATCCGATATCCGACTGTTTTAATTCCAGTTTTTTGCTATTGATTAAAAGCGCAGCTGTACCCGGAACCTGTTTGGCATTTTTAGGCACCGCAATACGCACAAGACTATTTACAGGTCGGTTAAAAACGGTTAAATAAAGGTTATCGTCCTTTTGTGTAAAGTAGCCTAATTTGGAAGGTGTTAATGCGGCATGGCGAACCCCGTACACAGCCTCGGCATTTAGTTTTATCCATTCGCCCATTTCCCTGGCAATTTTATCCTCCTCCGGATGCATATTACCGTTTCCATCGGGACCAAAGTTTAACACAAAATTGCCATTCATAGATACCGAACGCATCAGCATATCCAATAAATCGTCGGTGGTTTTGGTATAAATTCCCGACCAGTCTTTCATATAACCCCAGCCGTTAGGCGGAATAGTCATAACCGCATCCCAATCATGACCGTTTAACCATTCAAATTCTGCAGGTAATTTACGCTCCCAGCCTTGTTCGTAGTCGCCTAAAATATTGCCATTCGAATCGAAGTGCCGCGATCCGTGTTCATCGTTACGGAAACGTGAGCCAATAATTAATCCGGGGTGTTTTTCGCGGAGTTCTTTTTCTAAATTGTAGGTAAATTCGTAGGCACTTTTCCAGGAGGCATCCCAGGTACCATCGAACCAGAAACCTTTAATTTTCGGATAGTTATCCAGCTGCTCTAAAAGCTGGTTTCGGGTATAAGCCAAAAATTTACCGAATTTTTCTTTTTCTTCGTCTGTTTTTGGGGCTTTACCCATATAATTTGGGTTATTCCATTCTAAAATCGAGAAATAGAGATATACATCAATACCTTCGGCAGTATAAGCATCTACAATCTGTTTCACAATATCCTTTTTATATGGCGATGCAGAAATATTATAATCAGAATATTTTGTCGGCCAAAGAGCAAAACCATCGTGGTGTTTGGTTGTAAAAATCACATATTTTGCCCCCATTTCCTTAGCTTGTTTAGCCCAACGTTTGGCATCGAAGTTTTTAGGGTTAAATTGTTTGTACAAGTTATCGTAAGTTTTGGCCCAGTCTTTTGGTGCGGTAGGCCCTCCCCATGAACGGATCCATTCTGATGCTGCTGCACCACCCCTTGCGCTTACCCCGTTCCATTCGTTACCCGCAATTGAATAAATTCCCCAATGGATAAACTGCCCCAAACCATAGCTCCGAAAAGCTTCCATATCTGCATCGGTACGGTGCGGTGGCGTTAATGTTCCGTATTTAACTTCCACTTCTTTTGTCGGTTTGCTCTTTGGTCCTGTCCATTGTGCATCTGCAGGGTTTACTGCAGCTATAGCAGCAAGGCTAACTAGGGCAAACTTTAATATATTTTTCATCTGTTTAATTTTGTTTTCTTTTGTAATGAAGCTGCCATGATTTAATCATTATACGGTGTGGTTTTGAAAATCATGACAATTTCATATTCAAATTTTATGCGTGTTCTTGTTAATCTTTATAATTTAATGGTTTCTTTCTCCTAACCGGTATTTCGGGGTTTTGCAAGGGTTTTGAAGGATGATAATAATAAAGCCCTGCTTTGCCATAAAGCGTCAGATGCTGGCTTAAATTATTGCTGAAGATTTTAAAATCTTTATGTTTTTGTGGCGTCCATGCAGCCTCTGCCAGGGCAGCAATGCGTGGAAAAAGCAAATAATCTAAACGGTTATCATTATCTACTGTTTCTGTCCAAAGGTTGGCCTGAATACCTAAAATAAGCTGTTTTTCTTTTTCATTTTCAGTAAAAGACTGTGCATCGAACTGGTAAACCTGCTCAATCGGACTATACAGTTTGTTCCATTTCCTGCCATATTGATGCGTACTATCCTGAACAAAATCGAAATACAGGGGCAAACGCGGACATAAAACCGTTTGGTAACCTTTACTCAACGCAGTACGGAGCTGGGCAGGTTTTTCCTGGCGCCACCAAAACATAATTGTTTTTTCTTTCGGCAAATCGGCTTCGGCCATTTCATCCCAAAAAATAGCCCTGGCGTTTAATTGATAGAGCGAATCGGCCATACGTTTCATAAAATAATGTTCTACTGCAGCATCATCTTTAAGCTTTTCGCGTTCGCGGAGTTTCAAAATATCGGCATTGCTTTTCCACTTTTCATTTCCATAACTCACTTCATCTCCACCTAAATGAATTAATCCGGCAGGAAAAAGCACATTGGTTTCTTTTAGAATATCGGTTAAATAACCGTAGGTTTTTTCCAGGCCAGGATTAAAGGTAAACTCCGGGTGCCCTGCTGAACCGCCTCCTGAATATTCGGGATAAGCCCGATTGGCTGCAGTAGCATGCCCGGGCATATCAATTTCGGGTATCACTTTAATGTAACGTTCTGCAGCGTAAGCTACAATTTCCCTAATATCGGCTTGTGTGTAAAACTGAGCGGGTAAATTAGGTGTTAAATAATCTCCAATGCCTCCAATAAGGGCTAAATTAGGATATTTTTTAATTTCCAGGCGCCAGGATGGTTCATCGGTTAAATGCCAATGGAAGGTATTTAGCTTATAAAAGGCCATCCAGTTTAAAATGGATTTTACTTTTTGTTTGCCAAAAAAATGGCGCGATTCGTCGAGCATAAAGCCACGCCAGCCATAAGCTGGTGCATCGCTTATCTCTGCTACCGGAAGCTGGTTATTTTTACTGGTTAGCGCCAATTGCAGCAACGAGATTATTCCATAAAAAATCCCGTTAGGGTGCGTAGCAGAAATGGTCACCTGTTCAGGTTTAATACTGATCTGGTAAGCACATGAATCTGCCTGCCTGCGACCTGCCTTTAGCACCAGGACAATATTTGCCGATTTAGCTTTCTGCTGAAGGGTAATTCCTTTTTGACTTAATAATTCATTCTGAAAATAGTAAGCAATCGTTTTTAACTGTTCGTTATGATAACCAATGCTACTGTGATTATTAAGCGTAAAGTAACCACTGCCTTTTGCAAATTGCAGCGGCATAGGAATAATTCCAGCTTGCTGTGCAAAGGCCGTTGAGTAAACAAGTATTATAGATAATGTATATAGTAACCTCATTATTTGGTTGTTATTTTCAATACATAAACAGGAATTTGATTTCCTTTTTTAAAATCAACGGGTAAATTCAGGTTGAGGCCTTCATTATTGATGGTCCATTCGATTTTCTTATTGTTTCCTAAAAGCTCAATATTTTTAACAGATAATAAACTTTTGTTTATTTGCTTTAACTGTACACCTGGTTTTTGCCAGCTCCTTAAAAAAACATACACGTTCTTATCCTTTGCCGTATAATAAACATCTGGTGTTACAGATTTCGGTGTACCGTCAAAAACAGCATCTTTAATGGCGTTTTTACTTTCTTCAATGGAGCTATTATCGCTCTTTTCATTGCTGTTTTCTTTTACGGCTAACCATGGGTGGCTGGCGTAAATGGCCTCCTGGTTAATATCCATCCATTTACCTACAGCTTTTAATCTTTCGGTTGCCCAATCCGGAAAGGTACCATCACCTTTCGGTCCAACGTTTAGCAATAAATTACCCCCGTTAGCCACTACTTCTACCAAATGCCTCACCAGCATTTCGGGCGATTTCCAAACGCTATCGTGTTTATTGTAACCCCAGTTTTGACCAATGGTTAAACAAGATTCCCAGGCTTTTTTTGATGATGGAGATAAAGATTGTTCAGAAATTGAAAAATCGCCATAACCATTTCCAATTCTATTGTTTACCAGGCAGTTTGGCTGTATTTTTTCAACCAATGCTTTAAGTTCTGCACTCTCTTTTTTACTGATGAGTTCGGGTGTATCGAACCAAATTGCACCAATCGGGCCATAGTTACTTAAAAGCTCTGTAATTTGTGGTTTAACCTTTCTTTCGAAATAGCGGTTAAAAACTTTAGCATCTTCATTCGGATAATCCCAGGTATTGCTTCTGCCCGCTTTTACAGGCCAATTGGTTGGCACATCCGGATCTTGCCAATCTCTCCCCAAGGAATAATAAAGGCAAAGCGTGATGTTGTATTTTTTACAGGCTTTCGCCAGCGCTGCAACTGGATCGCGTTTAAACGGACTTCTTTTTACAATATTATAATCGCTACTGGCCGAGTTATACATGGCAAAACCATCATGATGTTTTGCTGTAAAAACGATATACTTCATGCCTGTTTCTTTGGCTTTTTTAACCCAGGCATCAGCATCGAACTTGATGGGATTAAACTGATTAGCAATGGCCCCATACTCCTGTACCGGAATGCGTTCGTACAGCATAAAATGCTCTCCTCCTTTAACCCGGTGACCTTTCCAATCGCCGGCAGTTTGCGCATACAAACCCCAGTGCAGGAACAGACCGAATTTTTCAGCTTTAAATTGATCTATCGGACCTGTTTGTGCAAACAAGTTTGCTACCAGACCTATCGTAAATAAGGTAAACAAGTATTTTTTTTTCATTAACTTATATTTTACACTCCGGAATCCATTTTCCGGAGTGTATTTTTTTTAATTTAATCTCTCAAGGTTGTCAAATCAACTGCAGGCGCTGGCAAAGCCAAAGCTGTAATTTCATTATAAACGGATTGTGTTACTGGCAAGCCCCATTTTTTAAAAAAATCGCTTAAATCGTTTCCGCTAATCGTACAGGCCTTTAGCATAAAATAACGCATTTTAGCCGCATCGTTAGCTAATGAAGGATTTTCGGTACGGGTTTGCTTATGCAGCGTAATGTAAAAGGCATCGCCATATTTGAGCCACAACTGATAAAACATCCCCAACCTGGTATCATTCGCATTGGCAACTGTACCATTAAAATTACGGTTAGCCTGAGCAATACTAAAATAATTATCAACCGAGGTCCATTTGCCATCCCGGTTCATGCGGGAAGGTGTAACACCAAAATATCGTTCGGCAGCCATCGAATACAGGTTTACCGTAACCTCGGTCAAACCTGTCCAGGTCCACGGACCTTGTTGATGGATATGCCCAGCCTCATGCCATAATCCCCAGCCCGAAACTCCGCTAACATTTGCATTTTGCAGAATACGATAAGTTAAAGAACGGATATAAAAAATCCCAATCCCCGCAGCCATGTAATCACCTGAATTTGCAGGGTCTTTAACGGTGATCAAATATTTATATGACCCTGCGGTATGCAAGGCTGTAGATCCATCAATGCCACTAAAAGCATCTTCTGCATCAATAATCTGATCAATTTTAGTACTCACCGCTTGCTGATCGTCGGTTTTATAAGTAATTGCATCATCCCTGCGGGCAACCACAATGGCACGACTGGTTTCGATGATAACATCAGGTACATTAGTTAAACTATCGAGCATGGTTAACCAATCGGCATTTGAAGTAACATTTTTCTTAAAATAAGGTACAGGCTTAAAACCTTTACCAAAGCTAAGACTTGCAGATGCTGCCGGAGTAGCGCTACTTACATATTTTACCCAGGCCATTCCACCATATTGATCGGCTTTAATCTTATTTAAACCTACTTGTAAGGTGTAATAAGTACGCACGGGTCTAATGTTATCTCTAAATGGTGTACCTAATACCAGCTGAGGCAAACGGGTCCCGCTGGTTTGAGCAACCGTAACATAAATAGAATCGTTTGCAGCCACATAATATCCGGTAGGTAACATTTCGTTATGATTGGACTGAATTAGTCTGTTAGCTACCGCCTGACTGCCCACATTTTCGGTATACGTTTGCGTAACCGGAGCCACCATACCTGATACAGGACCAACTGCAGTAAGCTTATTTTTTAAACTAAAAGTATCTGTGCTGTCTGCCTGCTCATTGGTCTTTTTACATGCGAAAACAGAGATTGAAAAAGCCAGGCTTAGTAAGCCAATTTGATATAGATTTTTCATAGCTGTTTAGTTTACGGCAATTACTTTTATCGAAGATGCCTTATCGTTAAAGGTAGAAACAAAGGTGCTTGATGAGGTGAGTTCTATACTGCTTCCGGTAAAGTTATCTCCATCATACATAATTACTTTAACACCAAGACCTAAATTAACAGATGATATATCGTTATTACTAATGCCACGACTAATTAAATCGGCAGTAGTATACTGGCCAACAGGTAATGATACACCATAACCTCCATAACTGGAATTCTGATGGAATTTAGCAGAACCATTAGCCCCAATTTGCGGCACACCATTCAAAAATGAAAATGAATAGGTTTTGCTCACATTGCCTCCATTCTTCAAGAGCAATTTCACCCTGATGTTGTACGCTTCGTTATTTTTATAATAAAGCTCGCTAAACGGGATGGTTGCCGAAATGGTATTTCCGGTACCCGGGTTCGATCTCCATGCCACTGCATTATAATCAGCATCACTACTACCCAAATCCGGATCCATGTAAATCAAAATATCATTTACCACTTTATTGCTGGTAAACGAACCGGTAACAGTAAAAGCCTGCGTTGTTGCATTGTAGGCAAACTGCGCATTAATCGTGGTAGTAGCTGCCTCGTAAGGTATTTCTGTAGGCAAAGGATTCTGGAACACTTCATTACGGTTCAAAATGGCCGCATCAACCTCGGTTAAGAATGTTGGCTGGCCTTTACTGAAAGTTACATTTCCTGATCCCATTAAAGAAGTACCTAAGGTTGGTTGTTCTGAAGCATATTTGGCATGATCGTGTGGTAAATTTAAGCCATGTCCAAGCTCATGCAGCATGCCACCAAGTAAATTTGATGTTGCATTAGGAATTTTATCAACCGCCATGTTTAAATTATCAGTAGCAAAACAATTTTTACCATAACCATAAAAGGGCTGATCAAAACTACCATCTGTACGCTGCGGCAATAAAATCAGCGTGTGACTCGAATTAGAGAACTCTGATGCATGGGTAGCTTTGTAAGCAGCAATTTCATTCAGGATTTTAGTTGCCGAAATACTGGCATCGTAAGGATAAGCCGATTGTCCGAACTGAGCTGGTATTTCGATAAAACGCACCAATCCGGTTGAATCGATTTTGGGCAGCCCCATGTATTTATCATAGCCATATCGTAACATTTCGGTATGGAACCAGCCCTGAAAATGAACCAATAAAGAGGTTAGGCGGGTTTTGTAATCAGAAAGCGCCGGATTATCGGTTGGCACAAACATTACAATGTTTAAGTTTTTGGTATTGGTTACGAAACTCGGCGGAGTGGTTCCCGGGTTTAGTGCCAACGTGGTTGGTTTTGCGCTAAACGTTTCTGGTTCTGAAACGGGTGCTTTTTTACAGGCAGTCATTAAAAGGCCACTTGAAATCATCAAAAGCAGTGCAAAGCAAAGTTGTTTTTTGTTTTTCATGTTTAATGGTTTGAGGTTATTTGATTAATTGATTTTTATTTCATCATTGTCATTTTTGTTAAAAAGTGACCTTTACCACCCTCCCCGCAGCTTCCTTGCTGATCAGCAATGTTTCTGGCACCGATATCCTAAGCCCCTTGTGATCCTGTTTCCAGTTTAGTTTTTCATCTGTTTCGTCGAGCACTACCGCTTTAACCTGAATCTGGTCGTGAGATAGCGACTTGATAATCAGTTCGCCATATTCGGTTTCATTTAAAAAAATATGCAGTTCATCTTGCTTTCCTGAATAAAATATAATGGGTTCAAGTGTTCTGATATCGATGGTAGATCGAGATTGTGCCGGAGTAAATTGCTTCGTCATTTGATCAATAGTTCATTAGTCAATAGATTCATTTTTTAATGCTTTATAACTGGGTCCTTCATTACCAGGCGGAGCAAACGAATATCGTAGTCATCTTAAACCTGTCGTCACTGTAGCCCGGATGAGAATCTTAGTGCTTACCGCATTAAGATTCCCAATCGGGTTTGTCATCACGAAACGTCCAGCTCGCCCAGCTTTCAACTCACCATTACCATCCTGGATTTTGAATCAGTACTGTACTCTTGTTAATTTCTGATTGTGGAATAGGAAAATAATACATTTGAGGATTGGTAAATCTCCTTGTTTCGAAAGAAAAACGAGCTCCGGTAACGGTTGATCCGCTACGTGTCCAACGCATCCCGTTTGCCGGGCCATTTATTAAAGTTTCTGCCAGTTTCCATCTTTTGATATCAAAGAATCTGATCGCTTCTTCATAGGTTAACTCTACCCTTCTCTCATTGCGGATTACTTCTCTCATTTGCTCTTTGCTTAGCTGCGATGGCAATTGAAATGGTACTAAACCAGCCCTTTCCCTGATTTGCTCCACAGCCTGGTACACTTCTGTGCTGGGTCCGCTAAATTCGTTAAGTGCTTCTGCGTAATTCAATAATATCTCGGCATATCTGATGGCCACCAGGCCAATATTATTGGATATACCAAAATTGCCGCCAGCACCTTCGTGACAAAATTTACGGTATAAATAGCCCGTTTTAGTAGAACCTGAGGTACCTAAACCGTCGCCTGGAGCATTGGCATATAAATTCACTACCGTTTTGGTGTTAGTGGTATTGTTTAACCACAAACTGCCATCATATAAAATAGAATAATAAAAACGGGGATCCCTGTCTTTGTACATATCTGCTTCTACGTAACCAGAGCCTGCCTCTTTAATGTTTTTACCATTTTTCATCGGATAGGTATCTACCAATTCCTGGGTTGGATAAGAGTAAGCCTGCCCGCCGCGGGAAACCGGAAGCAGAAAACCTTCGTACCACCTGTTTGTCGATTTCATGACCTGAAAAATATGTTCAGGGGTATTTCTGGTAATCATCATCTGATAATACCCGTAACCAGGGGCAGTTGTATTGTCTTTTACCAAATTGTATATGCCCATATCCATTACCGCCTTTGCGGCATCTGCAGCCAGTTTCCATCTATTGTTATCCAGATTCTCATAACCTGCCAAATTTTTATTGGCACCTGTACCAGGATTTTGCCCGTTGAAAAGAGGACTGGCAGCCAGGAGTAAAACTTTTGATTTTAAACCCAATGCAGCACCTTTTGTCGGGCGTCCGAAATCTTCAATTTGTGTGGTTACAGGCAAAGCTGCGCAGGCATCTAATTCGCTCACCACATAATTTACAGTTTCGGCAAATGTAGACCTGGCTAAACCAAAATCGTCGGTTATGGCGTATACTTTATCGCCAATAACTGGCACACCACTATAATTACGTAGTAAATGCCAGTAATAATAAGCCCTTAAAAACCGGGCTTCCAGTTTTAAAGTTGCTCTTCTGGCGGCCGAAATCGGAGACCGGTCTACGTTTGCCAAAAAAACATTTACCCGCCTGATATTATTGTAACAATTGTTCCAGTGGTTCTTAAACCGGCTAAAATCGGCCTGACTCTGAAATGTTGCCGAATTAAAGGCGGGTGCTATTTGTGCGGTAGCACCACTCCATACGATATCCGAATCGTCTGATGCATCGCTGTACGACCACAAACCACCACCTGTTAAGCCATTATCGAGATAGTATGTTCCGGCTAAACCGGTGTAAATACCGGTTAAAAACCTAAAGGTTAACAAACTATCGGCAAATACGGTCGCTTCATTGAGCTGCCCTACATCTGTTTTATCCAAAAAACTACTGCTATCAGTTTTTTTGCAGGCAACAGCACCTATCGCTAATAAACCAACTAATGTTAAAGTTTTTAAATAATTTATATTTTTCATCTGTTTATATATTAGAATGTTACCTGTAAGCCAAGGTTTACAATTTTTTGTTGAGGATAGGATGAATAGGCCTCTACTGTTCCTGTAGAATTTATAGACTCAGGGTCTACATCATAAATCTTCAGGTTAAACCAGGTAATCAGATTTGCAGCATTGGCATAAATGCGGGCATTTGATAATCCGATTTTACTGATCAGTTTGGTACTGAAATTATAGCCGAGTTCTACATTTTTGAGTCGGATATAATCTGTTGGGCGTAACCAAAAAGTAGACTGATCAAAGTTGGCGCCACCTAAGCGTGGTAATTCTGCCGTTTCCTTGGTTTCCGGCGTCCATCTTTTTAAGTGTATTTCGGCAGGTGTACCGTTCACATTCCCAATCTGGAACATGGTAGAAGCGCTTAAGCTTCCTTTTGCAGCCCCCTGGAAAAGCACCGAAACATCAAAACCTTTGTAGCTTGTGCCTAATGAAAAACCGTAGTTGATCTGAGGGATATTCGGGTTGCCAATCGGGCCTATATCACCCTGATCGATCTTTCCGTCGTTGTTGATATCGGCATACTTCAAATCGCCAGGTTTAACTGCGCGACCAACTGATGTCGGACTATTGGCAATATCGGCCGCATCATTATAGAAACCTATGCTGGTATACCCATAAATCTGACCAATAGGCCTACCTGTGCGCATCAGCAAGGGATTGCCTTGATTATAAGGCTCATCGCGGTAAATTATTTTATTTTTATAGATGGAAATGTTTCCCTTAACGAAATAGGATAAGTTTTCTGACAGTTTATTCTGGTATGACAGGTCGAGCTCAAAACCTTTATTATTTACGATACCCAAATTTACCGGAGGTAAGGTAATACCTGAGAAATTAGGTACAGTTTCCCTAACGGTTAAAATATCATACCTTTTGTGGTTAAAATAATCGAACGTAATCCCGAGTTTACTGTTCAGCAATTTAATGTCTGTACCTATATCCAGTTTTCGCTCCTGCTCCCATCTTACATCTTCATTTGCGAGGGCGCCGGGCGTAATGCCATACTGTAAACTGTTATTATCGCCAAACCAGTAAGAGTTTGCCGCCGTTGCCGGCGCATTATAAATTTCTTCGTAGATATAACGGTAAGTATTCGGGAAATCATCAGAACCAACGGTACCCAACGAGCCCCTTAATTTCATGTAATTGATAAAAGGAAGGGCTTTTTTAAAGAAAGGTTCCTCACTAATGTTCCAGCCTGCACTTACTGCCGGAAATAAACCATTCCTTTTACTTGCTTTGAACCTGTCGGTACCATTATACGCTCCATTCAGTTCGAATATGTATCTCGATTTATAATTATACCCTACCCTTGCAGAATATCCTCTGAAATTTGCAGGAATATTGGCACCAGAAATATCTGCTAACTGGTTGTATACAATCAGACCGTATAAATTGTGGTTTCCAAACTGGCGGTTATAATCTAAAATACCTTGTACATTGATCTTACGAAGGGGGTAGCTGGATGTGTTGGCATCAAATGTAGTTGTTGCCGTAAGTGGTTCTAACCTGCTTAGCTCCGGAAAAACAGGATCTAAAACATCCGATCCCGGCAGGTAGGCATATGTAGGGAAACGCCCTCTGGTTAACGATCGGTTAAACTCTACATTATTGGTGTAGGCCAAAATTACCCTTGCGGCAAGCCCTTTGGTTAAAAAATCTAAATTTTGGTTAGCCTTTAGGTTTAAGTTAAGGTTATTGCTATAGTTTCTGTTGTAACCGGCATATTGCAAAATACCAACCGGATTTAATGTGGCTGATTTTCTGCCTCCGTAACTCCCGTCTTCGTTTTTAACCGGGTAATTCCATGGATTTAAAAGTCCGCTGCTTAATCTTCGCCAAATAGAAACGGCACCACCGGCCAGTACATCAGGAAGATTTGGCTGGTTAATTTCATTAAACCTGGCCGAAAGATCTAACTTTAAGGTTAAGGTTTTAGTTACATTCAAATCAACATTCGACCTGATATTGTATCTTTTTAAATAATAGTTACTGTTAAAATTTTCATCTTTTTCTATCTCTTTTAAAATACCGTTTTGATTAACATTACCAAGCGCAACGAAATACTTTAAATTTTGAGTACCACCAATAATGTCGATATTGTTGCTTTGCTGCAATGCATTTTTGCGCATAACCTCATCGTACCATTTAACGCTCGGGTAACGGTAAGGATCGTCTCCCAGTTTAAAATGATTTAGCGCTTCCTCAGTAACCAGTCCGGGATAGGTCAGGTTGGGGTCTCTGCCTTCATTTACCTCTTGTTCCTTTAATAAAAGTAAGGCGTTATAAGAATCCAATGGTTTTCTTCTGATGGTAGGTGTTTGCAAACCAAAATCGCTTCTGAATGTAATTTTCGGGGCAGAATTTGTGCCTCTTCGGGTGGTAATCGCAATTACACCGTTAGCACCCTTTATACCGTAGATAGCCGTTGAAGAAGCATCCTTTAAAATGGAAACGGTTTCGATTTCATTGGAATTTAACTGGCTTAACTGTTCGTAAGGATACTCTACATCATCTACAATAACTAATGGTCTGTTAGATGCACCTGTGTAAGTACTAACCCCACGAATGTAAATATTAGCAGCATCGGCACCTGGCTGACCGCTGGTTTGCTGCTGGAACAAACCGGGAAGCCTTCCGGCCAGTGCATTTTGAAAACTTGCAGCAGGACTTTGTCTTAATTCCTTACCCGACACCGTACTGGTTGCACCGGCATTGGTTATCTTCTTTTGCGGGGTAAAACCTACTACAACCACTTCATTTAAATTTGAATTATCTTCTTTTAAAACAATATTTAAAGGTTGGCTGGTAATGGTAACCACTTTTGTGATGTAACCAACAGAGCTTATGATTAGTTTGGTACTGTTGGCGCCAACCTTAATGCTAAAAGCGCCACTGGTATTGGTGATCACAATATTCTTTGGGTTTTCCTGTTCTGTAACTGTTGTAGCAATCAATGTTGTGCCCTTATCATCTGCCACCACACCCCTTACCATTTTGGTTTGGGCGTAAGCCAAATTAGTGATCAGCACAAGCAATATTATATTCAGTATTTTTTTCATCTGTATATAGTTTCTTTTTTATCGGCATGAAACCATTCTGATTTCCGTTTCACTTCTGTGATTTGAAAACCTGTATGCTTCATTAATTTAAATTTATGCCCCTTACTAATTAGGCCATCCTGGGTTTTGAACCATTTTGTTATTAGCTAATATTTCGGCCTGTGGTATAGGGTACCAGTACATTTTGGTATCGAATACAGCATTTGCGGCATTGAAATAAGTATACGAGTAGGCTGTTCCGTTTTTGATAATCTGCACACCTCTAACCGGTTTGTTTAATTCGATTTCGGCCAGTTTCCATCTTCTCAAATCCCAGGTTCTGTGCTCTTCAAAAGCCAGTTCTATCCGGCGTTCATTCTGAATTATTTTACGCAGTTCATCTTTGCTAAGCGTAAGCGATAAACCGTAAAGATTATTGGAACCAGGAAGAATTCCTGCTCTTTTCCTGATTAAAACCAGATTGTTAACGATATCGGCAACTGCTCCACCCGATTCGTTTAGCGCTTCGGCATGGTTTAATAAAATTTCAGCATACCTCAATAAGATTACATGATGGGCCTGATTGGTGTAAGTAGTAGAAGTTTCAAATTTGCCCATAAATTTCCTCAGGTAATATCCCGTTCTGGTCTGTGTTCTGTTTCCTCCCGGCTTATCCTGACC
Organism: Sphingobacteriaceae bacterium GW460-11-11-14-LB5; assembly: GCA_002151545.1. Taxonomy (NCBI): domain Bacteria; kingdom Pseudomonadati; phylum Bacteroidota; class Sphingobacteriia; order Sphingobacteriales; family Sphingobacteriaceae; species Sphingobacteriaceae bacterium GW460-11-11-14-LB5. The sequence continues at coordinate 2,522,759 of CP021237.1, forward strand.
ACCTTCAAAGGTTTCAACAGGCCTTCCCAGCCAATTTTTGCCATTGTGCATAATGGTAGCGGTTAACCTCGGGTCTCTGTTTAAGTATGGGTTATTCGAATCATAAGTGGATCCCGCATCGGAAATGGCTTTTCCATCAAGCATTAAAAATGCATCGACCAGGTTTTGCGACGGACTGGTTAAACCAAGGCCTTGTAAATATCCAATCGGACCGTTGTTGATTTCGATATTGGTATTTAAAACATTCTGTTTAATAAAAATAAATTCGGTGTTTTTGGTTGCATTAAAATTGGCTACCCAATCCGTTACCAACGTATAACCCAATGCTTTTACATCGGCGGCTGCCTGTGCGGCTAATGCCCATTTCTGGATATTATTTGTCGGGTTACTTAAGGGACTGGCGGCATATAAAAGCACTCTCGATTTTAGGGCCATTGCGGCTCCGATATTCGCCCTACCCCAATCTCCATCTGTAATGGCATAAGGTAATAATGAGCTTTTTATGGCATCCAACTCTGCTACGATATAAGCATAACATTCGTCGAGGGTATTTCTTGGCACATTTATATCATCATTGATGGTATATACCTTATCGCCAATTAAAGGCACACCGCCCCAGCGCTTAACCAGTTCGAAGTAAAAATAGGCCCTCAAAAATCTTGCTTCCGCTTTAAACTGCGTTTTTAAAACTGCAGTTGTGGGTACCACATCTACTTTGCTTAAAAAAAGATTGGCTCTTCTGATGCCCAGATAATTCTTGCTCCAAACATCATCAGGAAGGGTTGTAGATGAGATTCTACCTGTACGGTAAAATTCTGCCTGGGTTCCTATTCTTGATGGTACGGCATCGTCTGTTCCGGCATCTAAAAAGCTACCATCTATCCTATTATACCAATCTGGCAACAACAAATAGGTTCCGTTTAAAAATTGTTTTGCATAATCAGCATTCTTATCAAGAGGGTCAAAAATTAAGTCGCCGGTGATGCGGTCTAAAGGTTCTGCCTCAAATTTTTTCGAACAGCCAAATGCAAATAACAGGCAGATTATAGCGATGTATATTTTATAATTATTCATAATCAAGATTTAAAACTGAAGGTTAACACCAAAATTGAATATCCGCTGATTGGGCACATTTCCGATCAACACTTCCGGATCTACCCCATCCAAGGTTGTAGCGGTTAACAGGTTAAGACCATTGGCAAATACCCTCACATTGGTCAAGCCGATTAACTTGATCAGGTGGCCAGGTAAACTGTAACCTATTTCTACATTTCTTAATCTTAAATAGTTGCCGTTTTTCACCCAGAAAGAAGAAACCTGGCTATTATTTGGGTTATTGCCAACACTTAAACGTGGGTATTCTGCCTGCGAAGCGGTAGCAGGTGTCCATCTTAACAAGCTACTTTCTAAGGCTTGTCCATATCCGCCGGCTGCACCGGTTGATGCAAAATTGATAAAGTTGAAATACACATTTCTGTTTGCTTTACCATTTAAGGTGAATGAAAAATCCAATCCTTTATAATTGATCCCACCTGTTAAACCATAAAAGAAAACAGGCTTGGTACTGCCGATCGCGGTCATATCGTAAGTATTGATGATGCCATCGTTATTTAAATCCTTATATTTTAAATCGCCCGGAACCGGGAGGTAACCATCAACCTTTGGTCCGTTGTTAATTTCTGCAGTGTTGTTGTAAAAACCATCAGCCACATAACCAAAAGTTTGCCCCACAGGCTGGCCGGTTCTGTATTCGTAAGCATTTTTTCTAAAAGGTTCATCATTAAAAATCACTTTGCTTGCGCTCCACGAACCATTTGCAGTAATAAAATACCTGAAGTTGTTGATCTGATTTTGATAGCCAAGCCCCAGCTCAATACCCGAATATTGGTTTTTACCTATATTCTCAGGCGGCAAAACAGCTCCAATTACTGCACTTGCATTTGTTCTCCTGGTTTGCAACAGATCGTAATAACTATTCCTATAATAATCGGCGGTTAACCATACTTTATCCTTTAACATCGAAACATCTAAGCCGATATTAAATTTCTTGGCTTTCTCCCAGGTAATATTTGGGTTAGCCAGCGGTCCTTCATCTTTTGTACTTGAAGTGGTCAGCGGATTTCTGCTGTAAAAGGTATCGCCATTATCAAAGTTTTGCAGGTATTGGAAATACCCGGCTGCTGCATTTGTAGCGGTTAAACCGTAAGATGTTCTCAGTTTTAATGAATTAACTGTGTTTTTTAAATTGGCAAAAAAACTTTCGCTGGCGATGTTCCATCCTAAACCAACTGATGGAAAGAAGCCCCACTGGTCTCCCGCTTTATAACGGTCGTAACCCATGTACGAAGTGGCAAGTTCCAATAAATACTTATTATCGTAATCGTAATTAAACCTTCCACCCAGCGATTGATTAACCTGCGATAGAGCGCCACCCAAAACGTAACTGTCCCGTATAAATAACAATTGCGCTTTAAAGGTATTTTTATCGATTGTTTTATCATAGCCCAGATCGAAACGAGAAAATATCTGCTGGTTTAAATCTGTTGGAGAAGAACTATTCGATTGCGTACCATCGCCCCCTATTGTTTTATAACTCGTTTGGTTTGTAACTGGATTTATAACCGGCGAATACACTGCAAAAGATTTACTTCTGTTAATGTTTTCGTTATAGTAGGAATTGAAAGATATTGCGCCACTGGCATACAAACCAGGCAAAAAAGTATCGAGCTTTTGCATTAACGATACATCTGCCCCTAAATTTCTATTAACCGACGGCCTGTATCCCGATTTTATCGACATCCCATACAGGTTATTTTGAAACTCGGTGTTTCCCCCCAGCGAGCCATTTTCGTTAAATTTCGGATAGGCATTATTGGGCGTAGTTAACAATGTGCTATAAATACTGGCTATTGTAGATCCGGGTTGATTACTGTTTCTTATTCTCCCAAACAAGCTTAAACTGAGCGTAGTACTATTGGTTAAATCAACATCGATATTACTTCTGAAAGAATACCGCTTAAAACTATTGTTCGTTTCATAAGTATTGATAGAAGGATCGGTAACTAAAAAACCACTTTGACTCAGGTAATCGAGGTCTACAAAATACCTTACCTTGTTGCTTCCACCTCTTAAGTTGAGGTTCTGTCTGCTTACAGGGGCGGTAGCTTTTAAAATTTCATCAGTCCAGTTTACATTGGGGTGCGTAAAAGGATTTGTACCATTTTTATACTTATCTAAATCGGCTGCTGTATAAATGGCTTGACGCCCGTCGTTTGCCAGCGCCTCATTAAATAAGGTGGCATAATTAAATGCATCCAGAAATTTAGGCCGTTCAATTTGCTGCTGAATACCGTACTGACTGGTGAAGGTAATCTGCTTAGGCATATTTGCACCGCGTTTGGTCGTGATCAGTAACATTCCGTCAGCGGCTTTCATGCCATATAGCGCAGTTCCCAGTGCATCTTTTATGACTGAAATGCTTTCTATTTGCTCAGGATCGATACTGAGATACGAACGTGGTACACCATCAATTACAACCAATGGCGTTCTTCCCCTTAGCGATATAGCAGGTTCGTCAGAACCCAACTGAAAATTATTTTGAACCACGTACAAACCTGGCAGTTTCCCATACAACATTAAACCAACCTGTGGCGTAGGAAAACTCTTTAGCTCTTCTCCACTTACAGTAGCCGAAGATTGAATTCTTTTTACATTTTTCTGCGTTCCAAATAAAACCGGAACATCGTGGTCTGGCAAAGTTAAGGCTACAGAATTCCTGAGTTTGTTTCTCAGAGAATCTCTCAAATTCGATAATGAATCGTTGGGAATTTGTTTACTATTTTTTTTGGCCGGCGAGGGCACCTGAAATTTCTTGCTTGAATTGGTAAGGTTTGGGAATGCCAAAACATCAACACTGTTTGCCAAGAATAACAGCACCCCAAACAGCGTCATCCGCTTTATAATCGAAGTATAAGTTCCGCTCATTTAAAATAATTTATTTTGTTTATAATTTTATTATGCAGAAGGCAACGACTCTCCATGCTGCGCGAAAATTTTAATCATTCCGCATACTGATAGCCAGCATGATTACTGCATACTGCATTAATGGTGAGCATGTACTCACATTTATTCTATTGATAATGGATTGTATTTATGCCTTAAGCATAGGTATTAGAAATTTTGATTCGTTTTCTGCGACTAGCAAATGGAAAAGCGGGTATATGCAAAACGGCATATTGCCCCATTGGTTAGGGATAAGTTTCATGGTTTGGTTATCTTTTGATTAGCTGATTTGAATTATTCAATTTAAAGTCGTGAATAGACTGTACTTGAGTTGGTGTGGTTAGCTTTTCTTCATATCCTCTGGTTTGGTCAGTTTATTTAATCGATAGTTTCTGTGCCACTGGTTATTGTGGAATAGTTAGCTCAATTTCGTTAAACCAAAACTGGCGCATTATTCCCTAAAAAAGGTCGAAAATTGTAAATGAAAGGGTAGAAAAACCGTAATCCTTTAATATTTTAATAAGTTCGCACTATATTTAAAGGAAATACATCAAAGGCTTTTCTTCCATAGCGATAAGATGGCCAAAAAACTAGCTTAATTTTATGAAACTGCGTTTAATCGCTTTATGGTTTTTCCCAATGCTTTTTATTTGCACCACTTTGTGTGCCCAGAAGCATCTTGTTTTTAACCACCTCAGGATGGAAAATGGTTTGTCGCAAAATTCGGTGATGGCCATAACGCAAGACAAAAACCAGTTTATCTGGATGGGTACCAGACATGGGTTAAACCGCTATGATGGCTACCGTTTTAAAATTTACAACAATAGCTCCGATAACCTCAACAGCCTTTCAGATAATGTAATTAACACGCTATTGAGTGATAGCAAAGGAAGATTGTGGGTAGGTACAGAAAACGGACTGAATATTTACAATGATAAAAACGATCATTTTTATCGCATCAATAAACGGAGCTCTGCAAATTCTTTTAGCTGCGATTCGGTAGAATGTATATATGAAGATCCTCAAAAAAACATCTGGGTAGGCACATATAACGGCCTCAACCTGGTTATCGATACCGAAAAGCAGATTTTCAAGAAATTTCTTTTCGATAAACCCAATTATAAATCTGCACTCAACTGTATTTTCTCAATTTTTAAAGACGAAAAACAAAACCTTTGGGTAGGTACTTATAATGGTTTGGTACGTATTTATCAGGTTAAGGGTAAATACCACTTTGAGATTTTCAGGCATAATCCCAACAATAAGAACAGCATCAGTTCTAATGCCGTAAAAAGTATCGTAATCGATAAACAAAAGCGGCTTTGGTTAGGCACCTACAACGGCTTAAACCTATTCGATTACGAACACAAAACCTTTAAACGCTATCAGACCAGTGCTACGGATCCAAATTCGATCATTAATAACGATATCAGGAAACTCACCCGCGATAAAGTAGGCAACATTTGGATTGGCACACAGGAAGGGTTGAGTATCCTCGATCCAAATACCCGGAAATTTAGCAATTACCGTTACGATCCGGAGCAACCAGACGGATTGAGCCAAAATTCTATCCATAGTATTTTCCAGGATCTTAACGGCTCAGTTTATTTGGGGACTTATTACAAAGGTGCAAATGTGGTTTACCCCTCTGCAACACCCTTTACCGTTTTTAGAAATTCGAAGACACGGCAAGGTTTGAGCAGCGATATTGTGAGTGCTATGGTCGAGGATCAAAACCATAACCTGTGGATTGGTACCGAAGGTGGTGGTTTAAATTACGTAAACAGAAGCAACCATACCTTTACCTATTATAAATTAGAGCCAAACAGCAACAACGGCCTCAACTCCAACTTAATTAAAACCTTGTGCCTCGATAAAACCGGGCAGCTACTGGTGGGTACACACCGCGGTGGTTTATACCTGTTTAATGCCGCAGGTCATAATTTCAAGAAAATAATCAATGTTAAAAATAAAAAAAACAACCCCGGGGGTTCAGAAGTCATTGCAATAACTGAAGATAGCGATGGTACGGTTTGGGTAGGCTCAAGGGATGGATTATCGACACTAAAAAAAACAAATGGCCTTTACGCCGCTACAACGGTTAAAAGTCCTTTAGAGCAGAACCTGAGAAACAAATATATTCAGGTTATATTTGAAGATAAGGCCAAAAATCTATGGATCGGAACGATGGCCGGATTATATGCTTATCACCCAGCCACTAAAAGGATTACAGCCTATTATAAGAATAAAACCAAACCAGGAAGTTTAAATTCCGATCACATTAATTGTATTGTTCAAATACAGAATGGAAATATTTGCGTTGGAACTTCATTTGGAGGTTTAAGTATTTTCGATAATAAAAGTAGAAAATTCAAGAATTACAACGAAAAAGATGGCCTGCCAAACAGTAATGTTTTGGGCATCATTGAAGATGAAGAAAACAACCTGTGGATTAGTACTGATAAGGGACTTTCTAAATTGATTACCAAAACAGGGAGATTTATTAATTATACCAAAAGCGACGGGCTTGCCGGTAATGATTTTAATATCCGTTCGTTTTTAAAAGATAGTCGTGGTGAATTGTTTTTCGGTGGTTACGATGGTTTAACCGCCTTTTATCCCAGCCAGATTGATATAAATAGCAATCGGAATGTTGCGCCAATCACGTTTACCGAACTCAAACTGTTCGATAAACCAGTGGCGGTAAATGCTCCCGACGGGCTGTTGAATGAAGATATCAAAAGCATCAAACAGATAACGTTTAAACACGACAACAATAATTTTAGCCTCGATTTCGCCTTATTAAACTACATTAAACCAGAAAAAAACAGTTACCGTTATATCCTGAAAGGCCATAGTAAAGATTGGGTAAAAACCGATGTACCAAGTGTCACGTATAGCGATCTTCCGGCCGGCAATTATACCTTTATCGTAACCGGAAATAATAACGATGGAAATCCGGGCAACAAACCTGCGAGCCTTAAAATCACTGTGCTTCCACCCTTCTGGGCTACCTGGTGGGCCTATCTAATTTATCTGGCCTGCTTTTCGGGTTTACTGTTTTTAATTGTACGTTATCTTTTTGTTCGTGCTTTGCTTAAACGGACAGAAGACATTCAGAAAATGAAACTGAATTTCTTTACCTATGTGGCCCACGAAATCAGAACGCCGCTTACCCTAATTCTAGGTCCCTTAGAAAATCTTTCCAAACAATATCAAACCGATACGGAACTCAACCGGCAAATTATTCCGATAAAAAATAATGCCAACAGGTTAATGCGGCTTATTACCGAATTAATGGATTTTAGAAAGGCTGAAACCGGGCACCTTACCCTACACGTTACGGAAGATAATATCGTCGATTTCATCAACGAAATTTTCATTTCCTTCTCTCATCTTGCCCAGACAAATGATATACAATATGAATTTGTACGCGGCCAGGAAAACATCAGTCTGTTTTTTGATAAAAGGCAGCTCGAAAAAGTATTGTTCAACCTATTATCAAATGCATTTAAATTCTGCGATAAAGGTGGTAAAATTTCTGTCACGCTCGTGGATATGGATAATGAAGTAGCGATTAGCATTGCAGATAACGGACTGGGTATACCTGCAGAAAGTTTAAAGAATCTTTTTAGCGATTATTTCCAGGTAGATGAGCAACACTCCAACCAAATTGGTTCAGGAATAGGTCTGGCGCTTTCTAAAGCGATAGTTGAGGAACATAAAGGACATATTGCTGTAGAAAGTACACCTGCTGAAAATGGTGAGCGTGGTTTCACCAATTTTACGGTGAGGTTAAAGAAAGGAAAATCGCATTTTAAAACAGCGATTTTTGATGGGGCAAAAGATTATCCTACCCATCCTAATATCTACACGCAACAGCCCGAAAAAGAGCTAAACATTTTAAAACCTGAAAAAGAAACTGATCTTTCCACCGAAACCATATTAGTGGTGGAGGACAATAGTGAAATCAGGCAATTAATCGCATCACTCATTGGCGGTCATTACCTCGTAGCAGAAAGTGAAAATGGATTAATGGGTTGGGAAACGGCTGTAGAAACACTGCCCGACCTGATTATCTGCGATATCATGATGCCCATAATGGATGGTATTGAACTTTGCCGCAGGTTGAAGGAAGATGAGCGGACCAGCCACATCCCGGTTATTATCCTTACTGCCCGCTCCTCACATATCCACCAGGTGAGTGGCCTGGAAACCGGCGCTGATGCCTATATCACCAAACCTTTCAGCCCTGAATTGCTTTTACTGAATGTTCGTAATTTACTGATGTCCAGACAGGTAATGCGTCAAAAATTCCTGAAACACATCCATTTACAGCCAAAAGAGCTCACCATTAATGCTATTGACGAAGCTTTTATGTTAAAACTGTTAAAATACATTGACGAACACATTACGGATGAAGATTTTGGGGTATCTGAACTGGCTTCGATGGTTGGAATGAGCAGACCTGTTTTGTATAAAAAAATCAGAAACCTCACCAACCTCTCTGTAAATGACTTTGTTAAATCGATACGTTTAAAGAAAGCGATGGAACTGTTTAAACAAAATAGATTTACCATTTATGAAGTAGCTTATCAGGTTGGCTTTAACGATCCAAAATATTTTAGCAGGGAGTTTAAAAAACAGTTTGGAAAAAGCCCGCGTGCTTTTATGAACGGAAGTGAAGAAGAGGATGTTTAAAATGGAAAATGTAAGCTGGATGATGGAATTTAATCCGGAATAGATTAATACTCTTATTTTTCATTTACTGGATTCGTCATCCTGAGCGGAGTCGAAGGATCTACCGGGTAAATTTTACATATTTGACTGAACGTGATTTGACGAAGGTGCGGTGTGAGACACATACCCGAAAATCATAATCCGTCATTGCGAGAAGGCTTTTTCAGCGGACAGCTTGTCCCGACCTTTCGGGGAAGCAATCTTTCTAGCAAGGATGGCTAGCTGGAAAGATTGCTCTACTAAACGCTGTGGTAAAAAAAATGGAGAAACCATTAATTAGATTTCTCCATTTCGCTACGCTTCAGTCGAAATGACGAATACCATATTACTTCACTTCTTCTAATTTTAGCACCACACTGGTCCTTGTGGTATTAAGATTGGGGTTAAAACCCACTTTCATTAAGAAATCACCCGTATAGGTTTTGGTAGCATCTATCGATGATTTTGTACCTGGATAAAGGTTGATTTCTTTAATCTGGTATTTTTTCGCTGCATCTAACCCATTGAGTTTAATCGGATATTTACTGTTTTCGCCATACCGGTAGTTTACCAGGTAATTAAAAATAACAGCTTCAGTTTTTTCTGCATTTACATATAACATCGATGCAATGCTGCCGCTACGCGGATTGGCTAACCGGTATTGTTCGCCTTGCCAGATGGTTTGTTTTACATCATTATAGTTTTTAATGGCCTCCTGGCAGAATTGAAGTTCCTTTTCAGGCAGTTTGCTTACCACGATATCAAAACCCAATTTGCCCATCATGGCAACATCAGTACGGAATTTGATGGGTTGTTTCCCCCAATCGGTTACATGGTTAGCACTGCTGATGGCGGGATAAAAATAAGAGTACTCCCATTGCATAAATATGCGCTCTAATGGGTCGGTGTTATCGCTCGGCCAAAACTCTGTAAAATACTGTAAGGCAGCATAATCTACCCTACCACCTCCACCAGAACATAACATCATGGGTACCGTTGGGTATTTTGCGCGAATTCTTTGCAAAACACGATACAGTCCCCTTACATAATCGATGTAAAAATGAGATTGATTTTTTAAGTGCGCGGAGTATGCATTGTAGATGACCGCATTACAATCCCATTTAATATAAGCCAGTTTCGGATTTTTAGTAAACAGACCATCCACCACACCGAAAACAAAATCCTGTACTTTTGGATTGCTCAAGTCGAGTTCTAATTGGTTCCTGAAATAATATTCAGGTCTGTTAGGCTGTTTCACCACCCAGTCAGGATGTTTTTCATAAAGTTCACTTTTAGGGTTAACCATTTCAGGTTCAATCCATATTCCGAATCTGGTTCCAACGTTATCGGCCTCTTTTACCAAAGAAGCTATTCCGTTTGGCAATTTCTTCTTATTCTCCTGCCAATCGCCAAGCCCGGCATGATCATCGTTACGCGGATATTTATTCCCGAACCAGCCATCATCAAGCAAAAAGAAATCGACACCCAGTTTTTTGGTATCTTTTAATAAATCGGCCAGCTTTTGCTCATTAAAATCGAAATAAGTGGCCTCCCAATTGTTTAAAAGGGTTAACCTGCTGCCTTTTCCATCTAATATTTTATAGTTACGTGCCCAATCTTGCAATTTTCTGCTGGCATCGCCTTTTCCCTGATCAGAAAAAGTATACAAAAAAGCAGGGGTTGTAAAAACTTCACCAGCTTTTAAGCTATAGGGAGAGGCATAATTGTTCATTCCGGCAATAATGCGGAGGTTATCCTGGTAATCCAGTTCAAGATCGATCTTGAAATTACCGCTCCATTCCATCGCTCCATACAAAACACTGCCTTCATTTTCTTCCGCTGGTTTATCTAACGAAATCATAAAAACCGAAGGTTGAAATAAATTTGCCCTCGTACCCAATTTGCTATCTAAAGTTTTAATGCCATGGGTAATTTCACTTTGTTCGGGTTGCATTTCCTTGGCCCAATCGCCATGATACTGGTTTAGCCAAAAACGCGGTGACTTTAGGTGCAGATTGGCTGAGGCATATTTATGCAGCACCACAGTTCCCTTTTCGCTATGTTTAATCTCTGTCCATTGTTCTATCACATCCTGTTTGTAAAAAGATTTATAGAACAGGCTTACCTCAAAATTATAAACGGGATCTTTTAATCTGATCTTTATTAAACTTACATTATCATCAATAGCAGTAATCGTATGATCAACGTATTTCAGATCAAGCGAGTTATTACCATCGGCATGGGTAACGCTAATGGCGGGTTCGACCAGGTTTCTTGATCCTGAAGGCGTATACACCGAATTAAGCTGTCCGGTATAATCTTCAGTCTGTTTATATTGCGCGGTAACCTGGGCATATTCTTCTTTGTTAGCCAGTTTTTTTCCAAAAAATATGGTGTTTACATCTTTTTTGGCATTAGCCTGTAGCACCAAAGCATGATGCGCGGTTTCGACGGGTATGATACTTTGGGCTTTAATATTGCCGATGGTAAAAAGTGAAACGGCAAGGGCTAATGCCCCATGTTTCATGTAACCTGCAATTTGATCTGATTTGTTCATTTGTGTTTTCAATGTTAATCGGGTAATGTTTATAGGTAGTAGTTGATTTAAGTTTATTTTTTTAGTGTTATTTTAATCATAGTGGCATCTTTTCCAGCTAAATTCAGAGCCTGGTTGTTTTTTAAATCTTCTGTTTTATGTGTGAGTAAATTTTGGGCGTTGTACACCTCATCTTTGTTTAAACCAATCCTCGAAAAATCTAACTTAAAAGGTTTTGTTTTATCGTTATAATTAAATATGGCCAGGTATTTTACATTTCCAACCTGTTTTACAAAAAGTGGTGAGGCCAGTTTAGCCCTGTTCCCTTCTACCGGAACAAAAGCTTTTCCATCCTGTAACACCTGAAGAATTTCGGTATTGTTCAATAAACGCTGAGCGGTACTGCTCCATTTTCCTTGTTTGGAAAAATCATCGCCATTGATGCAAGTCCCTGTAACGATTGCGGATAGAAATCTAGCCGTATTTTCCCCATCAGATTGATCAGAGAATACCACATGGTCGGCATCGATATAATCGTAAAGATAGGTTTGCCACCAGCCATTGCTCAGGCCGTTTAAAGTATACTCTGTATCTTTTATCGATTTAAAAGCATCGCAGGCTATTCTGCGCATGTGTATGTACCGTGCAGAAGCTAAACTTGGCGATATGGCTGCGTAAACCAGCATTTTATGATCCAGCTGTTTTAATAAAAATTCCATGCCTACTTTATAAGCCTGCATTCCGGTGGTAATGTTGGGATCGTAAAAATGATCGGATTCTATTGCTGCGTGACCTAAGAAGTCGATTTTAATCATTTCAAAACCACATTCCATAAACTTTTTGATAACGGCAGCCATGCGTTGCTGTGTACCCGGATGTGTTGGATCTAAGGCCCTTGCTCCATCTATATCGTGGTAACCTGAGCCAACCTTGGTCCACATCTCGCCAAATGTATAATTGCTGCCTTCTGCCTTACGATTCCCCCCTCCGGCAAATCCCCAGTCAACAAAAGGTGCCCAATAAATCCCGGGTTTTAATCCTTTCGATTTTGCATAATCAACAAAGGCTTTTAGTTTGGAGTAGTCGCCTGTTAAGCCTCCTTTCAGCAGGTTATCCCAATAAGAATCGAGGTCGATATAAGCCACACCACCACTTCTGAAGGTTTTTAGGCTATCAGCAAAAAAATCGACTACCTGATTGGCCTTTTCGAGTGTTATTTTCTCTTGCATTACCCCCCAACTGTTCCAGCCTACAGGAGTTCCGGCTTTCCATTTAAAAACAATAGGCGGTTCTGCTATGCGGTTAGCCTTTGCATAGTTTTCCATGCCCGAACGCCAATCGGCAAAAGCACCAAAAAATACTCTGGCAGAACTGATCGAATTGCCTTTTAAATAACCATGTTCAATTTTATCGCGGGTGATGTTTTCTTCAGTATAACCACAAATGGCCTGTATAGCTATTTTTTTGTCGCTATCTGCGGCGGTAATGATGCCTGTTTTCCAGTTGCTGTGTTCTATAGATCCGATGATAAAACCATTTCTGGATTGATCGTGGTATAAAGCGGTAACCTCTGCACTCGGATTGCTCGTATTGGCCTTCAGTGGAACAGCATGGTAAGAAATAAAGGTATCGTTATCAAACGGCACGAATAAACTGGTGGGTACGTCTGAAACCTCCCGGTCGGTTAAATTTCCGCTTAAAGGCACCATGTGGTTGATGGATAAATCAACCCCTTGTAAAGTAAGGCTTATCATAAAATAATCCAGACCTGAGTAGGTATAAAAAACCTGCTGCATATTAGGCAAACCAGCTTGTTTCAACAGGAAAACATGTTTAAATCCATTTCCAAAACCATCTTTAATAGCCGTTTTGGTATAGCTAATTTGCCGGTAATCTGTTGAACTGAGCATCTTTTTCTGATATCCTGCCTGAGAAAAACCATTTGATAAGAGTTGCGTAGTGCCATTTAAAACCTGGAAAGTGCCGGTTTTAAGGTTGTAGTCTATTTTTCCAGCTTTACCATAATTGATTACAATGGCAGATGCAGACCGCATTGAAAACAACAGGATGAATAAAATCAAGAATAACTTATGCCTGAATAAAAATTTAAAAACCATGTGTTTATTTAATTTTGGTCGACATTATCTCGGTTAATTTTCCATTCATTTTTAGCTTTACCTTTTGTGGGGTGGCCGAAGCGATGCTGTAATGGGTAATTTTACCATCTTTCCAATTTATATCAACCGTAAAATTACCTCTGGCTTTTAATCCTTTAATTTCACCAAAACCTTTCCAGGCATCGGGAATAGCAGGTAACAGTTCGATAAAACCATCATGGCTTTGGATCAGCATTTCTGCAATAGCTGCCGATGCACCAAAATTACCATCAATCTGAAATGGCGGCCCGGCCGATAACATATTTGGATAAACACCTCCGCCAGCGCCGTAATTAATATCTGTTCGTAATGTAGGTTTTAAAATCTCTCTAAACAGTTTAAAAGCCCGGTTTCCATCCTGTAGTCTTGCCCAAAATAACTGTTTATAAGCAATTGACCAACTTGGCCCGTCATCTCCCCTTACTTCAAGCGTTTTCTTTGCCGCCTCCGCAAGTGCGGGCGTAGCCGTTGGGGTAATTAATCCGGCAGGATAAACCCCGTATAAATGTGAGATATGACGGTGCTGAGGATCGGTTTCTTTATAATCTTCCAGCCATTCCTGTATGCGTCCGTCTTTACTGATTACACCTATTGGTGGAATAGATTTTAATTTTTCCTGTAATGATGCACTAAAGGCTGCATCAGTTTTAAGCAGTTTAGCGGCTGTAATTACGTGGTTAAAAAGTTCTCTCACAATCTGGTTATCGATCGTTGGTCCCATCGAAATACTCGCAGTTTTTCCGTTCGGAAGGTAGAAGGTATTCTCTGGCGATACCGAGGGTGAAGTAACCAACCAACCCGTTTTTGGATCTTTCACTAAGGCGCTTTGATAAAATGCTGCTGATCCTTTCAAAATCGGGTAAATGCTTTTCAGGTATTTTAAATCGCGGCTATAGGCAAAATGATCCCATAAATTGCTGCATAACCAGCCCGAACCTGCATTTGAAGCGCCCCAAGAAGCACTTTCGCCAGGCTCTGTAAATCCCCATACATTCGTAATTACGTGGGCAATCCATCCATCGGCATTGTAATAGGCTTTTGCGGTTTTTGCACCAGGACCGGTTAAATTTCTTACCAATTCAGCCAGTGGAAGGTTTAACTCCGAAAGGTTGGCGGGCTCAATAGCCCAATGATTCATCTGTACGTTTACATCTAAGTGGTAATCGCCATTCCATGGGGTATTAATCTGGTTTGCCCATAAGCCCTGAAGGTTTGGTGGCAAAAGCCCTACCCTTGTACTGCTGATGCTTAAATAGCGACCAAACTGGAAGAACAAAGCGCTTAATGAAACATCATTTTTGTAATCTTTATAGAAGCGCTCTAACCTTACATCTGTTGGCAGTTTGGCGGCTGCGCCCTCTCCTAAATTGATTTTTAACCTGTTGAAAAGTTTACCAAATTTTGAGGTATGGTCGGCCAGTTCCAAGCTGTAGGCCTTCTTTTTAGCGTTTTGTAAAACTTGTTTTACCCTCGTTTCAAAATCGGCATGTTTAAAATCGGTTTCTGCCGCAACGTAAATAATCAGCTCAGTTGCATTTTTTACTTTGATGATATTGCCTTCATTTGTTACTGTACCATCTTTCAATTGAGTGCTTACGCGGCTCAGGTATTTCATCCCCTTACCATCAGTGCCGTTATCGAGTTGACCAAACATCAGCAGTTCATTACCTTCGCTGGCTAATGTTGCTTTTTCAGACCTGCTAATGGAAATATTGCAGTTCAGTTTTTTAGGCTGATCTGCCGTGATCCTGATTACGTTAACATCATCATCAAAACTGCAGAAATATTCTCTTTTGTATTTTACGCCATCGAGCGTAAATTCGGACACTGCAACGGCTTTATCTAAGGATAAAGATCTTTTATAGGTCTGTGGACTTACATTTTTTACGCCTGGGTAATCAAAATCGAGCTGAAGGTTTCCAAGGGTTTGGTATTTACCCCAGTTTGCGCCACCCGATCCCTGCCCTTTGCAAACAAAATCGCGGTTAACCAATTCCTGGGCCTCATCATTTTTTCCTTCCAATATCAGCTGCCTGATTTTGGGCAAACTTTTGTAGGCTTCGTAATTGTTGGCATCTTGTTTTCCGCCGCTCCACAAGGTAATATCGTTCAATACAATATGCTCCCTGGTAATTCCGCCATCTGGTGTCATGCCGAGTTTACCATTACCTAAAGGAAGGGTTTCTTCCCAGATTTTGGCCGGTTTATCGTACCATAATGTTAAAGGTTGCTGTTGGGCAGCGGCATTTTTACCGATAAAAAACGAGCATAGTGTAATAAAAATAAGTTGCTTTTTATACATTTTTCATTTGTGTGTTGTTGTACGATATGAATTTGATCCGGCCGTCGGGATCGTCATTTCGAACGGAGTGCAACGAAGTCGAGAAATCTTTCTAGATAGATCTCTCCATTCCACTGCGCTCCAGTCGAGATGACGGAATTAAATTATTAATCAAATCAATTATATCAAAAAATTACTCTTTATTCCAGAACCTGATTTCGCTCATATTGCTATAATTTCCATCACCAGTGGTTACATGTTTAATCCTGATGCGAATATAACGAATTGGTTTTCCTGCGTTGTCCAGTTCGGCGGTTATTGCATTTTTGCCATCATCACTTCTGGTCACATCTTTTAAAAGTGTCCAGCCCTTACTGGTGGCTTCAGCTGGCCAGCCATTATTGCTTGCTGATAAGGTAGTTGTGGCATTGGTTAAATCAGCTGTTCCCCAAACCTCAAAACGATCCGGATTATTACAGCAATCCCTTCCGGTTTCTTCTATACGCGATAAATTGCTATATACTTTACCTAAATCGAAAGTTATTACATGTGGCATACCACTATTGCCGGCACTGTGAAAAATGTTCGGATAACCCTGTGGTCCAACGCTTCCATCCCAAAGTTTACTGATGCTGGTACCCGATTCGTAGGTTGGTGCATCCCCTGGCAAACGTACCTCGGCAAAAAGTGAACGATCGCAAAGTACATAAGTAAAAATCTTGGGGAAAGTAGAAAAATCGCTTACCGAAAATACATCCAGCGATCCTTTACCCGGAATATAAGATGATTTATAGGTAATATCGGTTCCGGCTTTATAATCAGTAAGTGTAATAGCGGTATCGGCGGGTAAAAGCGTTTTATCTACACTTGTACCTGCTGTATTGGTATATCTGATTATCGTATTGACGTTGATGGTATCAGGTGTTTTAAAATTTAGCTGAACAGAACCATTGCTGTTTATCACATATGGTGTGGTGGCATTGTATGGCCTGTTCAATAATCCAGATTGATATAGAGGGCCAAAAACCCGTACATTTCTAGCCTCTATCGGGATAGATTTATGCCCCTGGGCATCGTACGAATAGATGGTAAACGTGTAGGTATATTCGCTCAAATTCGGAATAATCACCTTTATTGTATCCGTTGGATTATGACTGCTCGCCGTAACGACAACTGAATCGGCGTTGTTATTCCAATAAACCACATATTTACTTACACTTGGATCGGGGCTCGGATTCCACCATAAAGCAGTTCTTAAATTACCAGGTTTGGTTACAATGTTGGCCACACGGCCGGGGTAAATAATTTCACCGTCTTTTAAAAAATCTTTAAAAGCAAGATCATCTTTGGTACAGCTAAGTATCACTGTAACCAACAGCAATAGCAAACCGCTAATTTTATATATACTTTTCATGTTCGAAAATTTATCTTCTTATATTAATTATCTTGGGTCGCCGTAAAAGGCCATTTCCATGGCATGTGCAAAAGTACCGTTAGACCATGTGGTGCTTACCGATAAACGGATATAGCGAACTTTAGGGTTTGTTAGCGGAAAGTTGAAACTTACACCAGCCTTTACAAAATCGTTATCTGCAGTAGTGTGTGCTACGGGTGCCTGGCCAGAAGGTGGATTTGGATAATTATAATTCCCCATGTTTATCCAATCGCCTATAACCGTACCAACCGGTGCAGACAAAGGCAGCTGTGCATCGCGTGGAACAGCTACATCAGAGCCCCAAATGGAGAATACTTTTGGATTTCCATGTCCATAAGCAAATTTGTCGCCGCCATCTGGTCTTTCCCATAAAATAAAGCGGCTTAATTTTGCGCTGATACCTAAACCAAATGTTGCTATTGCAGGCATTGCCCCACCCGGCGCCGTGTGCCATCCGTTCGAGTTACCGTCTGTTTTGCCATCCCACAAATAAGGAAGATCCCAGCCATAGGCAATTACGCCATCAGATGGCAGCCTGTATTGAAAAAATTTCCCTCTATCCAACAAGGTTTCAAAAAATGGGGTAACTGTTTTATAGGTGGTATCAGAAATATTTCCAAAATTATCCGTTACGTAATACCCAATCTTCTTCGCAACCGGTGCATAACCCCTAACCGAATAATCGAAAATTTCGGTTTTGCCATAATGCTGATCAATTACATCCGAAGTATTGTTATCGGCAACATTTAAAAGAATTATACCCAAATTGTTTTTTAAGGGATTAGTTCCCGTAATTTTTATGCCTCCAAAATCAGCCTCGGCATTAATCGTTGGCTTTAAAAGCAGGTATGGTGGCGTATCGGGATTTACCTTTACGATAACGGGATCTGACTTAACCTCTGCCCTGCTTACCGCATACAACGTAACATCATAACCCTGTTTTTTCGCAAAGCCATCTACCATAATAGAATCAGAATAATAACTCGATTTCGTTTCTCTTGTCGTTACACCGTTTATTTTGTACTGCGCCAGCACATACAAAAGGTTTTTCGAGTTCGGCAAAGAATAGGTAATGTATGCGCCGCCATTAAAATTATCAACTTTAATATTGGTTACCACCCCAGGCTTGGTCATATCTGAAGAAGCCGGATCGTTATAGGTTTCCATTTTTTTGCAGGCAGCTATGCTCACCAAAACAGAAACGATAAAGATTAGGTAAATACTATTTTTAATATTTTTCATCATTTTGAATTTATTTTCAATGGTGATGAAGCGATGATGCAGGTGAATAAAAAATTATTCTTTACGCCAGACATCATGGTTTCATTTCTTTAAATATTTTAAACTACCAATAAGGATTTTGAACTAAGTTTGGATTTACCACCAGATCGTAGCTTTTTATTGGCCATAAATAATCTTTTAAACCAAATACCGGGATAAACTGTGTAGTTGGACGATAGTAATTCACCGCTTCTGCATTGTTTATACTCCAGCCTTGGATCGGATTATTTAAAACCGCCTGAAGTTCTTTCCATCTTCTTAAATCCCAGCCGCTCTGACCTTCAAAACAAAGCTCAATTCTTCTTTCCTGGTGGATAATCTGTCGCAACCCTTCTTTGGTATTAAATTTATTCGGATTTTTGGAAAAGTTTGTCCACGAGGCTTGTACACCTTGTAAACCAGCTCTTTGCCTCACTTTATCCACATAAGTAAACACTTCTGCGGTAGGCCCATTCACCTCGTTTAATGCTTCTGCATATAGTAAATATAATCCAGCCAATCTGATCAAAGGCAAACGGAAGGCTGAAGGTTGAAAACCATCATCATAAACAGATGCATAACTAACCAGTTTTTTAGGCCAATAACCCGTAATATTTAACCTGATGTTATCACTTGGTGCCGCAAATCCGCTACCTCTTGCTGATACATAATACAAAGGATTAGCCGGGTCGTCCTGATTATTTCTTCCATTTCCAAACCAGATACCTCCGTCAAAAGCAATATCTGCGTAAAAACGGGTTTCGCGGGCGAAATGGCCTTTTATCGTTTCGTAACCCTGCTGAATGTAATATCTGCTGGCATTGTCGCCAGCTTTAATGGTATTCCTGCCGGCATAATCCCAGGTTTTATCTTCCGTAATCGGCACCCCGTTAACTGTATAAAAAAGTTCTTGGGTACTTATTGGAGCCGAAAAAGTAGAAGGATTGGAAAAATTATTGACCGCAGATTTTGCCGTGAGCCTAGGCGTTGCAAATCCTTGATAATTAAATTCCGGGTTTGATGCCCAAATGATTTCCGGATTCAACTCCCACCTTTCTGCTACAGCATTCTGTACATCTAATTCTCTTTTTAACGAATCGGATAATTTGCCCACTGTTGATGGCGAATTGAAGGTATACAATTTAATTCCTTGTGCTTCGGCAGCGGTAATGGCAACTTTCGCCGCATCAGCCGCTTTCTTCCATTTCTGCGCATCATAAGCTGCAGGGAAAAGGCTAACACCATCTTTATCTTTAAAACTCACATAATCAGGATTGCCGTTAAAAAGCGGACTTGCCGCTGTAGTTAATACATCAGCCTTTACCGAAAGTGCAATTACACTGGTTACCCTGCCCAACTCAGTTGCCTGACTTGTAATCACTGCAGGTAGATCAGGAATAGCCTCATCTAATAGTGAAATGATATAATCTACCGTTTCATTTACCGGAGCTCTTTTAATCCTTACCTCGTCAGTGGTACTGTTTATGGCTAAATTGTTTTTAATTAGTGGTATTGGACCATACATTTTAAATAACACATAATGATAGTAGGCCTTTAAAAATTTAGTTTCTGCTGTCCAGCGTTTCTTTTCGGTAGCACCTAAATCAATAGGCTTATCGATATTCTCGAGCATAATGTTACAGATCCTGATGGAGCGCCAGAGGCTGTAACTTCCTTCTTCTCCATCCCAGGTGTTTAGTCCTGGTTTTGCAGCCGTTTGTGTTCCTCTCAATAAATTAAAGCCTGTTCGGTTAAAACCTTGAAAATTATCAAGTGTATTCGAGTAAATCAGTTCTGATGAAGTGGTAAAACTTGGATTTGAAGCCACATCGTTCATCCGTTGCAGATAGGCATAACACGAATACAGGTAGTTTTCGGCTTCATTTCTGTTTCTGAAGGCATAATCAAGCGTACCAATATCATCAGGTGTTACATCCAGGTACTTTTTACAGGATACCATGCTGCAAAGCACTAAAACAATGCAACTGTATGTGAAATATTTTTTTATCGTTTTCATTATAAGGTTACGTTAAGACCAACATTGAATACCTTTTGTATTGGATAGGCAAAACCGTTTCCACCTTGCTCCGGATCCCACATTTTAAAAGGACTCCAGGTAAGCAGGTTTAGCCCGTTGAAATAAATCCGGCAGGAATTCAGCTTTATTTTAGTAGAAATGCGCTGAGGCAGGGTATATCCAAATTCTACAGATTTCAAGCGCATTAAGCGGCCATTTCTCATCCACCAGGTGCTCGTTTGTGCATTATTTTCTAAATCGGCAGCATTAACAGCAAGCCTTGGATAAAGCGCATATAAATTCTGGTTTTCCGGCGACCAGTGATTCTCTGCAAAATCTTTCAATAATTGAGTATTACCTAGAATATATTGCTGATTGCTCGGCACAAAAGGACTTACCCGGGTTGGATCGATAAAGAAAGTCATCCTATCCTGTCCGGTAAAAAAGGCAGAAAGATCGAAACCTTTGTATGATGAACTGAAACCAAAGCCATATACCACTTCAGGAGATTGAGGGAAACCGATATAAGCTTTATCAGCATCATCAATTCTACCATCGTTATTTAAATCGCGGTACTTAATATCACCCGCTCGTGGTGCTTTACCATTTGCAGAGAAAATCTGTGTTGGCGAGTTTTGTACTTCTTTATCATCAACAAACAGGCGTTCGGCTATATAACCAAAATTTCTGCTAATGGGCTGTCCGGTGGTATAACGGTAAGACTCTGCCCATTGCGGTTCTTCATAATTAATGTATTTGTTTTTGGCGAAAGTTAAATTAGAGCGTACGGCGAAAGAAAATGCATTCACATTAAACTTATAATCTAACGATAAATCGATCCCTCTCGATCTGGCCTCACCCACATTGGCACCTACACTGGCTTCTAAACCCAAAGTGCTAGGCAGGTTGGCACGAGCCATATAGATATCATAGCGATAATTATTATATACTTCAGCAATTAAATTCAAGTTTTTGAAAAGCGTAGCTTCTAAGGCCAAATTGGTTTGTTGTGATGTTTCCCAGGTAACATCTTTATTTTCGTAATTATTGATGAATACCCCACTGCGGTTAGAAGCGCCATTAAACCCAAATTGGGCATAATTTCCGCCGCCATTTAAATTTACTTCTGAGATATAGAAGAAACGTTGTGCACCAATGGCATCGTTACCCACAATACCATAACTACCTCTTAATTTTAAGCGGTTAACCACGTTGGCAATTCCACCGGTCCAAAATTTCTCGTTAGAGAGCACCCATCCGGCACCAATAGTTGGAAAGAAACCAAAACGATGGTCTTCTGAAAACCGTTCAGACCCATTATAACCAAAATTAGATTCTAAAAAATACCGGCTTTTATAAGAATAGGTTAAGCGTCCGGCTAAACCCAAATTCCGGTAAGGAAGCGAATTCTGCAGGGAACTGGCGTTACTGTAAACGGTTTGTTGTGCCGTACCAATTAAGGTTCCACTAACATTATGATTACCGAAAGATTTATCATAATTTAATGATGCCTGTGCATATAAAAAAGTATTGATATTGGTATTACCTGGATTATAAGACAGGTATTCTTGTGCAATGTTTGGCGCACCGCCCGTTACCGATGAATTAAGCCAGTTTAAAACATAGGTATTACTTTGCTTATCGTAAGAACCAATATTATAATAAAATGGAGAGTATGCCCTTTGCGAATCGAAATACGAATACCTGTTGGTACTAAAAATAGATTTAAAGGAAAGGCCTTCGGTAAAGAAATCTAACTTCTGATTGACTTCAAACTGTGCCGACATGCGCGATTCAGAAGAGTTTTTATGTCCGCGTAACATCGCAGCGTAAGGGTTGTTATCCAAAATACTGTTTACACCTGCTCCACCTCTATTTCCAAAAAGAATATGTTGCGCATTTTGGTTGGCGGCATCGGCCGGATAAAATGCCGGAAAAGAAACCGGACTGGTATGTACAGCGATATTATATAAATCGGTCGAAAAACCCCCATCTGTTGCCAGAGGTCCATTATATTCGCTAAAATTACCCGACAGGCGGACTACCATTTCGGTGGTTTTACTTAAATCGATATTAATATTAGAGCGTAATTGGTAATTGCGGAATTTTACATTATTATCGTTGTTATTCCGCTCATCCTCTTTAAGTATACCATTATCTAAATTGTAAGAACCTGCAATATAATAACGGGCCACGCCACCACCGCCACTAATGCCAATATTGGCCCGTTGTGTACTGGTCCGTTTTTTAAATAACATGTCTAACCAATCTACGGCTGGATAAACGTATTCGTTATAACCAGGACTTTTATTTATTGTAGCCTGTGTATTAATAATCTGGTTAGGTGTAAACATGGGGTCCATGCCTCTGCCAATTGATGCTTCGTTAAAAAGTTTCATGTAAGTAATCGGATCAGCAAGCTGCAGGCTCTTTACCGATTGAGAAGCAGAATTTTCTAACCGGAAGCTTATTTTGGCTTTGCCTTCTTTACCCGATTTGGTGCTCACTAAAATAACACCATTTGCACCCCTTGCACCATACAATGCCGTAGCACTTGCATCTTTCAAGATAGAAAAGCTTTCAATATCGTCAACTTGTAAGCGTGCTAAATCTGAAGCACTCAGCTCTACGTTATCAATTAAAATAAGCGGATCTTGTTTATAACCAAAAGTAGTTACCCCACGAATAAAAAACTGCGAGTTATCCTGCCCGGGCTGTCCGCTACGCTGGTACCCGATTACACCTGCTATCTGGCCTGAAAGCGCATTGGTCAGGTTACTTGATGGTATTTTAAGGTTGCCAACTTTTACCGTTGTTACCGAACCAACCAAAGCTTCTTTACGTTGTTTCTGTCCTAAGGCGGTAATTACGACCTCTTCAGATAACATATTTTCTTCAGTTAATTTAATGTTCAGCACATTCGCTGCACCAACTGTGGCCCTTTGCTCCCTGTATCCCACATAAGAAAACCGAAGTATTTCTCCAGGTGTTACATCAAGTACAAACTTTCCGTTATTATCGGTCTGTGTACCCACATTAACCTTATTAACAACAGCTACCGTTACCCCGGGCAGCCCTACCCCAAGTGTATCTGTAACCTTACCCGTAATGGTTTTCTTTCCCGTTTGAGAAAAACCTTCAGCAGGCATAAAAATCAGGAAAAATACAAGAACCGAACCCGTCAATATCATTGCATTTCTTAACCTGTTGGACACCGATAAGTGCCCACAAAACAAAAATAATTGCTTCATTTGCTAATTAGCTTTTAATGAGTGAATTAAAACTATTTAAGATAGATGTAGATAGACGGCAGGTTAATGCCCTTTAAGATGTTGTAAATCTGCTGGTCGCCATGTAGCGATCATAAAAGACGGAAATTGCTTTCCATTAAAGTAATTTGTAAAATTTCTCATATCGTTTTGGTTATTTGGTTAATGAAAATGTAATCGGGATTAGGGTAAATCAGCTCATTTACTTGTTTCACATTTTATAAAGGGAAACTAAGCGCTGGAACGCAAGTAAATAATCATTTTATCCTATCCTATCCTATCCTACTATTTTCGAATACAATTATAAACAAAAAATTTAATATTCCAACTTTCTAGAGATAAATCGTTTAAGAATAATGAGCAGGATTAAAGGAATGAATCGAAGGCCTTAAAAAAAGGCGTAAAAGCATGACATCTCTGTTAATTTACATTTGTTTTTAGCGTCATTGCCTAAATCGATCGTCATGCTGTCCTGAAGCTTCGGGATCAGCATCATTCCTGCTATTGAGAGTCCCTGATTCTAAAAAACTATCAAGTGTCGGCACAAATATTTATTTATTTTTCCGCTCTATGCCGCGATGGCATGGTACTTTGGAGCGCCAAAGTACCCAAAACGCTTTGTCAATCCGGCAATGAGCTTTTTGCTCAATCCCATGCACATCAAAAAAACAGCGGCACTTCGTTTAATCAGGAATTGTTTTTATTTTCTTTGGTCTGATTGAGCCCTTCGGGGTTTGTGTTCAATATTTTTTTTAAATTAAATCATCGTTATGAACACAAAACCACTGCGTTTCAGGTTTGTTAGTGCCAGTTGCCCTAGACAGCACCTGTTTTTTTGATTTTTTCCGCTCTTGGGATTGACGGCGTCCTTAGTTAAAATCCGTGCTTTTATTAAAGTTGGTTTGCATTATGCCTAAACTATTCTTAAAAAAAGATGTGTCCACACGATAAAACTAATGTCGGGACACTGTCATCTGGTTTATCAACAAAGCTTGTGTGCTTTTAGCAACATACCGGGAACAAGCCATCCGGTTATAAACCTGGCAGAAACGGTAGCCTCCGATTTCTTCTATCGGAGCTAATTGGATGGCAGGACTGTATTGGCCAGGAATTACAGCGCGGTCGTTTTCAAATAAAAGAATAGCTTTTGATGTAAATTTATGCCGCTTCTTAAGTTTTGAATAAGAAATTACACCAGCAAGAAGCATGAACGAGCTGAATTTGAAAATAATGAAGTTTGCACTAAAGAGAATTCCTTCTGATCAGTTTATTTTCCATGATGTGTTTGATGGGTTTTAAGCTGAGTACAAATTCTGCAGCCAAACGGCCCATATGCGCAAAATCGATTGAAAATGTGGTGATTCCGTCAAATATGATCTCTTTAACGTTATCATCATTATGCGAAAGAATACCTAAATCTTTGCCCACCTTTAAACCTTTTACCTTGGCATCTTTTAACATTTCCCAAAGCTCGAGGTTGTGGATGGTAAAATATACTTTGCCAGGCGCAATACTGCCAGATTCATAACTGTTTTTAATTACGCCATTAATCTTAAACGCTTTTACGAAACGTTTAAAGGAAACCAGCACTTCGTTAGGCTCAGCAGATGATGGTTTAAAAAAGAAAACAAACTCTGAAAATTCTTTTATCCGGGGTGCCAATTCCAGAAAAGCATTGTATGAAGCTTTCTCAAACTCCTGAACAATGTACGAATATTCGCCTTTTAAGGCTACATACCGGTCTACAATGAGTAGTTTTTCTTTTGGTAACTGTTCTAATATTTCTTTGGCTTCGTTACTTTCTATCGGTGCAATAACATATAAACCATACTGGCCTTTATTGCTGTTGATGATCGATTCGAAAACACTTAAATTATTGTGATGGAAGTACACATCAACCTGAATATTTTCGCCTAAATGGTCGCGGAAGTTCTGGTAAAAAGTTTCCTGAAAAGTATCGAATGCATAAATTAATAAACAAACTTTAAGGTGTTGTTCAGTATCATCGGTCGCCACAAAATACCCTCTTCTGTTTTTCGATTCTAAAATCCCCCTGCTGATCAGTTCTTTATATGCCTTGCCAATTGTTTCTTTGGCAAAACCTGTTTCCCTCATCATTTCGTTAACCGAAGGCAGAATATCTCCCTTGGCAATCAGTTTATGGTTTAGGCCATTGATGATTCCCTGTACAAGTTGTTCGTGTTTCGATAAAGAATTTATGATGCTCAAATCCTTGATTTCATTGAACAGCTTTTCCTTATTCATGCAACTCCATTTAGTTTATAATCGATTTAGTTTAAGGTAATTTTGCTCGAAATATATAAATTTAATAGTGATAATCTGTAAAATTTTTATCGTAGCCCTAGCTATTTACCGATAAGAATCAAAAAAAAACATCGTTACAAGGCACTGTAAGCCCTGCAATAATTAGCTTAAAAAACATCTTATCAGGCTTAAAAAAATTACCCTAATTCCTTTTTTTAACCTGCAGAAATAAAAGTATCCCGATGAACAACAAGCATGTAAAATCCTGTAACAACCTCGATTAGAAATCGTCTAAAACTTTTAACGATCTCAAAATGTTTAACTAATAAAAAGAAAAGAACATGGGAATTTTAAAAACAGCAATTATTGGCGCCGCAGTTTATGCTGGCGTAAAATATATTACCAAGAAAGATCCGATCACCGGACAATCGATAGTAGATGAACTATTAGATAAAGCTCTGGAATGGGTAGATAAAGCAAAAGGATACACGGAAGACCTGAAAACCAGGGCAAGCCATGCTGCCGAAGATTTAACCAGATGAATACCTGGAAGAAATAAGGAAGCTCCACAACAGCGGTACCTCTTTCTTTAAGTATTTAAAAGCAAAAACGTCCCGATGTAAAATCGGGACGTTTTTGTTGGTATCAAATGCTAAGGTTAAAAAGCATCAAACCAAAGTTTGGTGGTTAATAAATCGGCACCCTGACTGCTTACCGCATTTTTATAATTCTGGCCGTTTAATGATTGCTCCGTACCAGGATATATGAAACGTACCGGAATTTGTCCGTTCAGCACGGTATTTACTGAAGCGGTTAACTGCGGATAATCTAACCTTCTTCTTTCTGCCCAGGCTTCTAAACCCTGACCAAACAAAGCGATCCACTTTTGCTCACCGATTGATTTTTTATAATTACCAGTATCATATTGTACCGAAACCTGATTTAGGTAATCATCAACCGCACTTCCACCTATACTGTATTGATCAAAGGATGCCCTGATGGCTTGTTTATACAGGTCAGCTGCATTTTCTGTAGTAAAACCTCTTGCAGCAGCTTCGGCCCTATCAAAAAGCAATTCGGCATAACTAAAAATCACAGCAGGTGCTTTTGGTGCTAAAAAATAAGTTCCTGGTCTTGAAGAATTTGCTAAACCTATTGCACTGGCTTCTGAATTTGTTGAGCCATTCGGGATACCTACATAGGTTTGAGGTGTGGCATTATCAGTTTTGCTTGCATAAACGGGTAACCTGGGATCATTTAATGCAAAAAGCTTATCTACGATGGTTTTACTGATCCGGTAATCATTCCGGGTTTCGAATGATGCAGCCACTGGATTTTGCTGTGGCGAATCACTGTAGAGCAGTGTTGCATTCTCCGATTTGCTGTTAATATAAGTGCCACCTTCAGCCTGTACTTCATCAATTACCTGTTTGGCTTTGGCCGGCTCTTTATCCGCAATGCGTAAAGCGATGCGAAGGCGTAAAGAATTGGCAAACTTTTTCCATAAAGCAATATTGCCACTATAAATCACATCTCCACCTACAGCCTTTCCTGAAGCTGGATCTAAAGCGGCCTGGGCTGTCTTTAAATCGTTAAGAATACCATAATAAACATCCTTTTGTTTATCGTAAACCGGCGTCACAAACTGTTTGATTTTTCCAGCCTGTGTATATGGAATATCGCCATAAGCATCAGTAAGTAACAAAAATACCCACGATCTTAAGACCAATGCAACTCCTTTATAATTTGGATTGCCCTGTGCATCGCCCAATTCGATAATTTTATTAAAACCGGCGATACTTTGTGCATAGCCTGTAGACCATAAGGCCGTAAAACTACTGTTCGAAAAGATAAAACGATCTTCTTCCGTATATTGAACTTTAGCCCAATGTTGTGTAAAAAGCAGGCTCGAGTTCATGTTATTGGCTACTCCCCAATAGGTATCCGCTGTAGTTTTAGTGGTTCCGGTAAGTAAATAATCAGGCTGTGGAATTTCTGGTGCATTCGGATTAATATTCACCTCATCCAGCTCTTTATTACAAGATGAAAATGCAATTGCCAAAATAGCCAGTATATATAATTTTTTATTTTTCATGATGGTAAGATTTAAAATTTAACATTCAGGTTGATACCGTAACTGCGTGTGCTTGGGTTAGAAAGACTTTCTAAACCCTGACCATTACCAGTATTAAAAGCTACCTCCGGATCGATATCTACTGTATTGCGGTGGATAATCCAAAGGTTACGACCCACGAGCGATACCGAAACGCCTTGTAAACTTAACGGGCGAAGCCATTTTGCCGGCAGGTTATAACTTAATTTAACCTCGCGGAGTTTTACATAGGAAGCATCGAAAATATTGGCTTCATCAATATTTCTGAACGATTTATAATATTGTTGAGCAGGTAATACTTTTTCATTGCGTTTGCCATCGGCCGTTACGCCATCAAAAACAATCCCATCGTCGTAAACTGTTACGCCTGCCGGAGCTGTTCCGTTTACCCTCACCGTTCCATTCTCTTTTTTGTTACCCGGATAATAATACGAGATTCCGCCATATTCTGCCGCTCTTCCTGGTAATGTAGAAGCCAATACACCTGTATAAGTACCGGTTGCATAAGTTCCATTGTAAATAGAACCACCAAAACTTGCATCAACCAATACCCCTAAACTTATTCCTTTATAGCTGAATGTATTGTACACGCCACCAATCCAATCTGGTGTATATTTTCCTAATACTTGTTTGGTTGGGTTTATTGTTGGCGCACCTGTAGCGTTTACAATGATGTTTCCATTTCCATCTCTCAAAAATGCGGTACCAAATAACGATCCGTAAGGTTGCCCTACCGTAGCAATAACCTGCGCTGAATTGGTAGCAACAACATAATTGGTCAATAATTTTTCTGCATCCAATTCAATTACCTTACTTCTGTTTGCAGCAAAGTTTACATCAATATCCCATGTAAAAGCCTTCTTAACCGGTGTAATTCCCAACTGTGCCTCTATGCCTTTGTTGTTAATTTTTCCGGCGTTAAGCAGTTTTGAACTGAATCCCGTACTTTGACTTACATCTACCGCCAAAATCTGGTTGTAACTATTGGTATTGTATGCACTTAAATCGAATCTCAATCGCTTATTAAAGAAAACAGCTTCAACACCAAGTTCTGTTGAGGTAGTGGTTTCTGGCTTAAGATTAGGATTGAGGTCGATACTACCGGTAGTCAGCTGAGGATTTGCCGTAAATGGCGCACTAAACACATAAGTATTAATCAAACGGTAAGGATCTGCATCTTTACCTACTTTAGACCAGCCTCCACGTATTTTTAAGTAGTTAAGGGCTTCGCTTTTAATATCAAAAGCCTCGGTTGCAACAAAACTTCCGTTAAACGATGGATAAAAATAAGACCTGTTCTGTGCCGGCAAGGTTGATGACCAATCGTTACGGGCCGTGATGTTGGCAAAAAGGTAATTTCTGAAGCCAATCTGCCCTGATGCATAAACACTATAAGATTTTAGCTTTGAAAGATTATTTGATGAAACCAATGGATCGCGGGAGTTTTTAAGGGTATAAAGTCCGGCAATGGCCAGTTTTGGTGCACTTTGATCATTCTGTTCAATATATTGCCTGCGGATGTTACCTCCACCCAGTAATTCGAGACTAAAATCGTCGTTTAACTGTTTGTTAAAATTTAAGGTCGCATCGGTATTGTTCTCATTAACGGTGAAAGCACTTTCCGTGTACGAGCCAAAAGGTGTGCCGTTGGTACCATAAGCAATCCTCACTTTACGCCTATCATTGTAATAATCTGTTCCGGTTCTGAAATTGAAATCTAGTCCGTCAATAATTTTATAATTCAGTGCAACACTTCCAATAATACGGTTACGGTTTTGCGATACAGTATTTTCGTAAGCTACCCAATATGGGTTGCTGTAATAGCTGTTGTTCCAGTTAAACGTTTTTCCATTTTCATCCAAATAATTTTTCAATTGGTTAATATCAACCTGACGACCAAACCAGGTAAACTGCAACATGGTACTGGTTGATCTTGAACCACCTGTTCCAGGTAAGTTATCAGAATTAAGTCTGCTGTAGTTTGCGTTCGCTGTTAAGCTTAGTTTAGGCGTTATTTTTAAGGTAGTATTCAGCACAAATGAATTTTTGCCCTGTCCGGAGTTAGGCACAATACCCACCTGTTTTAAGTTGTTGTATGATATCCGATAGTCGTACTTTTCACCTGCATCTGCAACCGATACGCCATTGTTTAATGAATATCCGGTTTGAAAAAAGTCGCGCACATTATCAGGATGTGCTACAAATGGAACCGCCACTCCTTTCGAATAAAATTGTGGAATTAACCTGCCGTCCAATTTTGGCCCCCAGCTTTCGTCTACTCCATCATTAAGGCCTTTACCTGCGCCATCTACATAACTGAACTGACCTTCTGAACCCTGACCAAAAGCATTTTGATAAACGGGAAGGGTGAGTAACGTTTCCAAAACGGCATTTGAATTGACCTCAATTCCCAATCCTTTTTTCGATTTACCGGTTTTGGTTTTAATGAGGATAACCCCTGCTGCAGCCCTCGAACCATATAGTGCCGCGGCATTTGGTCCTTTTAATACACTTATTGATTCTATATCTTCGGGATTGATATCCGAAATGGTATTGGCATAATCTCTTGCCCCAGCCGAATTTAACTGAGAATTGTCTACCGGAATTCCGTCAACCACAAATAAAGGCTGGTTATTTCCGGCGATAGAGGTTTCACCTCTGATGACTACTCGTGATGAACCCATACTCCCCTGGCTATTGGTTACCCGTACACCGGCTATTTTTCCGGCGAGTGCATTTACCAGGTTGGATTCTTTAGCTTCAGCCAAATCCTGTCCTTTCAATTCCTGAACCGCATAACCGAGCGATTTCTTCTGTCTTGAAATACCCAGGGCGGTAACCACTACTTCATCCAGCGCATTATCGCTCGACTGGAGAATGACTGAAATCGGGCCGGCATTTTTATTGATCTGTATTTCCTGGCTCTTAAAACCGATGTAAGAAAACACCAGGGTGCCTTTATCTGGTGCATTGATAGAAAAAGCGCCCTTCGCATCAGAAATGGTAGCTTGTTTGGTTTCTTTTATTAAAACGGAAACACCAGGGAGTGTTTCACCATCTGCCGACTTTACCGTTCCGGTAACCTTCGCATCCTGAGCGGAAAGCTTTTGTGCGATGAGGAGCAGCAAGATAAACGCTATTGATTTTAAATTTTTAAACATATTGTGTAGTTAATAATTAGTTAAAAGGGATAATAATTTTGGGCAAAACCATTCCACCACGACTAAAACGTGTTTGTTTTTAAAGCAGAAAAGGATTGGTTAGTCTAAAAAAGCCTGTTAAAACGGAGCAATTTTAACAGACTCCACGCATTCGGAAGCCTGCGTTAGGGTTTACATCAATGGATTTCAGCTCGTCTGTCTTTTTCATTTGAATGATTTTATTTAATGCATAATTTAATTTCAAGAACGCATTCAGGGCAAAAAAAAAGCACCCCTTAAATCAGAAGTGCTCCATATAATTCTTATAAGGATAACGCAAACAACTGACTTAACTACCCCAGATTCATCCGGGATGGAATTAGCACCATTTCTAAAAATTAGATGGTTGCTAAGGCTTCACAGGGCCATTCCCTCCGCCTTTCTTGATAAGTATTTTAAAATAACTGGGGCAAAGGTATAATTAATTCCATTTATCCTATAGTTTTTATAGATTTTTATTCAAATATTTTTTCTTTGGCAATTACATCCCTATATTTGTCGACTAATTTAGTCGATTAAGCACATCCCAATGAAACTCAAATCCCTATTAACAACCCTATTGGCCATATCAACCACCTTTACCTATGCACAGGAACATACAGCATTAGCAAATAACCAGGCGAAAAAACTTCAGGAGAAAAAACAAAAAACTTTTGTTGCCCTTGGTAGCTGGCGCGGAATAGCTAAAGTAAAGGAAGGATTAGAAATCCCCTTCAACTTCGAGATCAGTGAAAAAAGCGGACAGCAGAAATTATATTTTCGTAATGCCGAAGAGCGTTTTGAGGGCGGTCTGGTCAAACAAACATCCGATTCACTTTTCGTTAAACTGGACCAGTTTGATAACGAACTCGCCTTTGCCATAGACGGCGACCAGTTAACCGGTACATTAAGGAAACAGGATAACACGGGTAAAGCTTTGGTGATTGTTGCCGAGCGAAAAAATTACCGTTTCAAAACAACAGCTAAACCTGCAACGGCAGATTATTCCGGCAGTTATGATGTGGTTTTTAAATCGCCTAATGGCAAAGCGGAAAAAACAGTAGGTTTATTTAAACAAACGGGAAACAAACTTACAGGTACTTTTTTACGGGTAACCGGCGATTCGCGTTACCTGGAAGGTGTTGTAGAAGGAAATGAATTTCAACTTTCGAGTTTTATTGGCTCCTCTCCTGCCTATTACAAAGGAACTTTCCAGGCAGATGGTTCGTTAACAGGCGAAATTTTAGGTGCAAGGGGAAGTCAGCCTTTTACCGGAACCAAAAACAAAGATGCAGCCCTACCCGATCCTTACCAACTTACCTACCTGAAAAAAGGATACAAAACACTTGATTTTAGCTTTCCTGATGTAAACGGTAAAAAGATTTCGTTAAAGGATGAGAAATACAAAAACAAGGTCGTGATTTTAACCATCACCGGAAGCTGGTGCCCGAATTGTGTTGATGAAGCTACTTTTATTGCGCCATGGTATAAAGAAAACAAGAAACGCGGTGTCGAAATTATAGCTTTGCATTACGAACGCTCAACCGAACCTGAATATGCAAAAAAAGTGATGACGCGTTTCCGCGAACGTTTCGGCATTGATTACGACCAGGTTATTGCAGGCACTGCCGATAAACAGGTGGTATCTGAATCGTTGCCTGCACTCGATTCTTTTTTATCGTTTCCAACGACGATAATCATTGATAAACAAGGCAATGTAGCACAAATCCATACTGGTTTTAATGGTCCTGCAACCGGTAAATTTTATGATGAATTTGTGAAAGAATTTAATACAGAGATTGATACCTTGCTGAAGAAATAAGCATTTCTTATCGGTTGGTGTCTCACCAACCGATATAAAGTGTTGGTCGGTGAGACACCGACCAATAGCATAAAAAACATTAATAGTAGCGCAGGCAAACCGCTCCAAATAATAATAATGCATCATGCATCTTTTTTGTAAAGCAGGTGCAGTGCCTTTCGGTTTGGGCAGCCCTTCTTTCCGCTTCTATCTTTTTGTGAATGAATTACATAAACAATTAGTCTTGCACAAAAAGGATAGCCGCTTCAATAAGGTTTATTAAACAAAGGCCTGTTCATTTAACACAAATATGCCCTGAAGAAAGATTCTTGCCCTCATTTTTTACATTGCCCGTCGTAACTAGCCCCGGGCGTAGTGGCATCCCCGAAGCGCAGCGGAGGGATACAGCGAAGCACGGGAAAAAACTTTAATAGTAGCACAGGCAAGCCGCTCCAAATAATAATGCATCATGTATCGTTTTTGTAAAGCAGGCTTAGGCAATCCTTATTGGTCGGTGAGACACCGACCAATAGAATTTCCGTGACTTCCGTGTTTCCGTGGCGATAACCAAGCTACTGAACAGTCTTTAAAAGAAAACTGATCATGCTTTTCTTTGGAACCACCACCGTAGTCGTCCGGCTAAACCTGGCGATATTGATCCCATAAAAATTACCTTGCCAATCGAAAACAGGAGAACCGCAGGCATTGGGTTTAATGGCTGCATCGTGCGTAAAAACAGCATTAAAACCATCCCTCCTCGCTGATTTACCACCTTCAAATTTCTCAGCTGGGTGGTTAGAAACCGATTGCCCCCGTCCTTCCAGTTTAAAAGTTTTCTTCATTTTCCCGACAGGATTTGTCCATTCAAACGTCACTTCATCATCTGCCCAATATTTTAGCAGTTCAGGGGCAAATTCACTGGCCTTTTTCATAGGCATCCCATTCATGCTGATCAGTTCATCGCCTACTTTTAGCCCTGCTTTTTCTGCCGGACTACCTGCTTTAATTAAAGAAAACTGAACAGGGCTGGAATTGTATACCACCATTGCGCCCAAATAAGGCTGGTTGTTAATTTTGGGTAAATTAAATAGTGAACTACCCAAAACACTGTGCATCACTTTGCCACCCGGTTCAACAGTATATAAAAACCTTCCCATTTCTATTTTAAGGGTGTCAGATGAATTAAGATCTAAATCGATTCCGCCGGTAAGTTTCTGATCAACCTGAAATAAAACAAGATCGTTTTCCTGATCTTTGGCCATTAATTGGAGTGGAACAGCTGATCCATTGTTATCCAGTCGGGCATTTTCGCCTACCATGGTATGTTTACTTAGCAGAAACTGTTTTTTAGTACCACCCGGCATTTTAACATTGAATAAAGTGGCAATTATCTCCTGATTCTTACCTTTTAGACTACTTTTAATGAAAAAGCAACTGTTTTTAAAGCCTGGTATATCAAAATCAGGATGAAATGCTTTTTGTTTGCTTTCTTTTTGAAGAACCCTTAAAAGCGGATCTGTTTTAACTTCATCCACCTTTTCGGGAAAAGCCGTATAAAGTGTTTCGCTGTTCAAAGCTGTCCAATACCGGCGGTAAAGGTCAACAGGAATTTCGAAGTTCATTTCTTCAGAAACATCAATGGCACTGTGCAAGCCAATAACACGGCCATAATAATCAAACAGCGGACCTCCAGAATCGCCCGGTTCCATTTTGCAGGTGGAGCGGATAAAACCGTATTCATTTTTCACTTCGGCAACAGTTCCCAATCGTAAAGTTGGCAGGGTTTGGTTTAGGCTTTCGGGATAAGAAATACTGATACAAGGTTCATTTTTAAGCAAACTTGCTGAATAACCCATCTCGGCAAATGGCCAGGTGCCTTTATCGGTGATTTTCATCAGTCCCACATCTGGAATGCCAGGGGTATCTTTATTCTCTATTTTACCTAAAGCCAGGGCAATGCATTCGCGCCCGTCAGGAAAAAAAACCTTATAATTTTTACCTGGTAAAATGGTGTGTGCTGCAGTTAAGATGTAGCCATCGGCACTCACCACTACCCCGCTAAACTGAGCACTGGTTCTTTGGTTCTGCTGCACATCGAAACCCCACATCCGTACACTCGCCGGGTATGCTTTTTTAACCGCTTCGGCAATGGTTTTCTGGAATTTGACAAGCTGTTTTTTCTGGGCCACAGCATTTAGGCTGAGTAGCACGCCTATCGTTATCGCAATTCCCTTGATATAGTTATTCATGATGATTTAGGATTTTTTGCCAGCGTAATCCGCTCAGAAATTTCCTGGAGTGCATCGGCATCGGTTCCGGTGAACCCGGTGAGTTTAAATACAATATTCCCTGCTTTATCGATAATAAATTTGGCAGGAATGGCACTAACGCCATAATCTTCAACCGCAGCATTATGCCCGGCGCCATCTTTCAGGTCCATCAGCACCTGAAAATTAAAACCCGATTGAGTGATGTACTTTTTTACGTCTTCAAGTGGTGTTTTGGTGGTTTCCCAGGTGTGGATAAATAAAAATTTTACAGCAGGATCATTTTTATAGGTATTAACGGCCAGCTGCATAGCCGGAAAAGATTTTTTGCAGGGCACGCACCAGGTGGACCAGAAATCGAGTACAATTACTTTCCCTTTTAGATTCTTTAGGGATACCACATTTCCGTCGAGGTCTTTTAAGGTAAAATTGGGTGCAGGCACGGTTATCATTTCTGCCAAAAGCTTGTTATGAAGCGAATCGGCTCTCTTAACAGCAGATTGTGCCCATAGTGAAGTACAGGTTACACAGAGCAAAGCCAAAAGACAAAGCCTGAAAAAAGGTTTCATATTTTAAATTAAGGGGTTAAAAAAACAGCAAGGCCATTTTACCGGCCATGCTGAGCGCATAGGTAGACTAGATGAGTATCTCCAATATCTTTTCTTTTGGTGGATAACATTTGGTTTCATCACAGACCTGGTAGTACAGACCGCATTTAATTTTAGTGCCGGCTTTTGCCTTACTATAATCGACCATTATCCTAAAGTTTGCCTTTCCTTCAAAAATAAACATGCCATCGTTACCTGGATATGGTACTGCTGCTGTTGTTTTCCATTCCTGATCAGCAACTGCACCTTCAGGAAGTTCGAGTCGGGTTTCGGTAACCACAAATGGATTATCTTTAGCAACATAAGCATAAATATGCCAGCCTTTTAAAATTTTAGCCTCGATAAGCAAACTGTCTTTTTTATCACCATTACCGGGAATAAATCGTGCTGAAACAGCTACCGGATCGGCCGTGGTAGGTTCTCCGCTTACAATGGCTTTTGGCAATTGATAACTTTGCTGCTGACCAACAGGAACATTTTTTCCATAGGTATTCACCATGAATTTAAAACCACCGGATTCGGTGTAAAATAAATGATTTCGGTTTTGGTTAAGCCAGTTTCTCCAATCAGCCGCTTTATTAAACTTTTCGGTGGTGTAACGTTCGAGCAATCGTTGCGCCATGGCGACCTCTTTATTGGCTTCCAATAAACTGATGCATTTATCTAAAAGGGCTACTTTACGGTTCGAAATACCTAATTTTTGTGCATCGCGGTCTAATTGAAGCGTATACACACCAGAAGGATAGAAATACTCATAATTTTGACGGTAATACTTGTGATATAAACTGATGTTGGTACCATAAATGGCAAACAAACTATCACCGGCAAAACCTTTCACATAATCTTCAAAAGATTGGGTATCGTTGGTTACCGGCATCTTCAAAAACATTTCGTTGCCATGGCCAATATCTTCACCCTTTGCTTTTTTATCTTTTAATTCCTGCTGCATTTTTAGCATCCGAAGATTACCTTCGCGCCTCGAAGCAATAGCCTGATTATAAAGCTCTTTGCTTAAGCGGTAAATCAGTTCATCTATACAACTACGGGTTTCGATCTGTACTTTTTTAACAATCGCCGGAAGGTGATCGAACTTTTTGATGTAACAAACGGCATTTACAAAAACATCTTTGGCTTCATCCGTCATATAATCCGGAGATCCTGCAAAACCCCACATCAGGTAATTTCCCTGACGACCTAAGGCCACTGCTTCGGCATTTTTAAGACAAACGCCACCTGAAATCGATTCAGCATCAGGCGAATCGTTAAATCCCTCACCATGCGAAACCATGCCAATTAAATAAGGCTCTTTAGAAGAAAAACCCTGCTTTACCACTTGCCACATATCCATCTGCTTTGGCGTTGTTGCTGCTTGATGACCGTTAAAAAAAGAACCTGGTGTCGGTTTTTTCACCAGGGTTAGTTTTACGGCATTTGGGGTATTAAAAATTGGGTGACTGGTTTTGATATTCAAAGCCTCATTATCCAGACACTGACAATACCAATCGAATTTCAGGCCTAAAGGCAAGCCAACATTGGGTGCCATGGCATGCATTAAAACCATCGGCCGGTTAAAGTTTGCGGGTATGTTAACCGGGCCGGCGTCCATCAGGGTTACATCCACCTCATCAGACATTTTAGCCTGATAATCAGCCACATCAACAACCTTAACTTCAGTAAAACGTTGTTCCAGAAAGGCTTTAAAATCCGCCATCCTGGTTTTGTATATTTTTTCGAGGATGTTTGGTGTAGTTGAATAATACACTACATTTTTCGGCATGGGTTTATCGGGATTATACCCAACATATAAAACTTTTAAGGCAATCTTCTCCTTGTATTTCCCACGCCCAAAGGTGAGCAGCGAAACCAGCATCAGGCAAGCCGTTAGCATCTTTTTCATGATCTATTTTTTATCAGTGGTTAATTGAATATCTCCGCCAGTTTTTTATTCAAAGGTTCGCCACGTAAACCATTGCCGATAATTTTGCCCTGTGCATCAACCAGAAAACTTGCGGGTACCGCACGTACGCCATACAAACGCCCCACTTCATTGTTCCAGCCTTTTAAATCAGATACATGAATCCAGTCTAAACCGTCTTTTTCAATCGCCTCTAACCAGCGTTCTTTTACATTATCCAATGAAACCGATATAATTTCGAAGCCCTTATCTTTGTAGGTCTGGTATTGTTTTACCAGGTTGGGGTTTTCTGCTCTGCATGGGCCACACCAGCTTGCCCAAAACTCAACTAACACCACTTTACCCTTTAAACTGGCCAGCGAGACCGGTTTACCGACAACATTATTCTGCGTGAAAAGCGGGGCAACATTTCCGACAGCAGTAATGCCGCTTGCCGCAATACGTTGAGCCAGTTCTTTGCCCATATCTGTTTCGCGGTATGCTTTGTTTAAAGCGTTAAAAAGCGGTTGAACTTTGGCTACATCTACCTTACTTCCGGCAGCTTCTGAGAGCGCCACTAAAGCGAAATAAGATGCAGGGTGTTCTTTGGCAAATTGGAATTGTTTGTCTGTTCTGTTCTGGATATTTTTTCTGTACCGCAGATCGACAGCTTTCATGTAAGCCGTATCTTTTTTCTGCTCGGCTGTACCACTGTTAAAATCAATATTAACCGCTTTGGTAAGGGCCATAATGGTACCACCAATGGCTTTGTTATAGGCATCATATTCCTGATAAACTTTAGATCCACTAAAAACAGCATTTTCTAAAGAATCTTTTGAAGTGATGCTAACCTGCTCTTTACCAAAATAAAAGTAAATCACATCGCCGGTATACACCGCCTTACCTTTACCTCCACCGGTATGATCGAGTGCCATACGGGCATAGGCATTGCCAGAAATATGTCCGGAAAATTTAAAAGTTCCGTTAACAAGGACTACAGAATCCTCGTGACTTACGCCATTGTCCATATAATCGATATAAGCCATTGCCGGTGCACCCAGCGTACCTATTTTACCTGTTAAACTAAAATTTGAGGTTTGTGCCCAGGTTAAAACCGGGAACAGAAAAGCCAATACTGCTAATTTTATGATTTTCATTTGTATGTTTCTTTATGGGTTAAATGAGTTCCATGTTTAAGATTTTTGACATCCTAAACATGGAACAGGGTTATTTTCTGATGGCGATATCAACCGGAGATCCCGGTATTCCTTCGATCTTTTTAATGAATACGCCATTCATTCCGGTACTGATATTGAGAAATGAAACGGTTTCTTCTGTTCCGACCATCAGCGTTTCTTCATCATCGGAAAGTTTTAGCATCGAAATTGTTTTTCCACTAAAACTCGTGGCCAATTCTCTTAATTCTTCATTTACAGGGTTGTACCGGTAAACCTTACTGCCGTTGGCAATATAAATTACGCCGTTTTTAGCACCACTCCATTTTGTATTTTCATTAATTAATTCCTGGCGTGCAAAAAGACGTTTGTGTTGAGGTGTAAAGGTAAATGGCCCGTTAAACTGCACATTGAACTTTAATTCATAAATCTTTCCATCGGTTCCTTTACAATAGGCAAAACAATCTGCGTTATTGAGTTGCTCCAAATGAACAAGGTCCATACCTACATTTACAGGGTCGAAAGCACTTGTTGTGGTCACGGCGTATTGGGTGCCAAAATAAACAGGCGCTCCATAAAGATTAATCCGGACAAATTGCTTTCTGTTTCTGTCGAAACCAATAAAATAAGTTGCCGATTGCGTAAAACTCATTACAAAAGACGGTGCCAGTTCATAATCACCATCAGCAGGTAAACCAAACATTCCGTAAGTAGCTGCCTGATCCCAGGTGCTCGTTGTTCCACCGTAAAATTTACCATTCACAATCCCCATCATCACGCCCTGAGGATGTGAGATCAGTGAACCTACTTCAAGATTGTCTGGCGTGGTAAAGAAGTTATTTTTGAGCGTATTTGGATATTTTGGATCTTCCTGCATGGTATTTGGTTCCAGCCTGATTCCGCCATTTTTGGTGATAATCCAATAACCCAATAAGGTGCCACCCGTAAATGTATTCCTCAGCAGAAATAAATTCGTAGGGTTCGCAGGTAAATCTTTCCCCTGCATGGCCCTGTACAAACGGGCCTGTACGCTACCATCTGGTTTTACAAATGAAAACTGTGTAATTCCATCTTCAACACTTAATACCGTTGTACCACTGGCAAATTCGGTTCCGCCGTCTACATAAAAATTATGGAAATATTTCATTCCGTTCGCTTTGTTGAAAACGGTAAGACGGGCAGCATATCTTTTAGCCTGCAAACCAAATATGATCCTTAAGGCCGGGCCGGTATAAAGAACATCGTTCCCCTCCATTACACTGATTTTCCATTGAAGTTCTACATTCGCAGCATCGGGACCTTCTATTTTTGGTTTGATGATCAAACTATCACCTACACTCGCGGTATAAACAGAATCCAGATTAACCAGTTTAGGCTCAACAGGCATATCAATATCATAATTGCCTAAGTCTTTGTGGCATGCGGCTAAAGAAACCACACCTGTTATTAGCAAGATTAATTTTTTAATGTTCATGTTTCTATGTTTAAATAACCTCATTGCCATTTTCGTCTATAAAATAATATTTACCATTCTGCATATTTTTTCGCAAAAGCGTTTTCTTGGCCGGATTGCTTTTATTGTAGAAATAGTAGCTATCGGTATTACCCGCGGTTACCTCTTCAATTACATAACCTTTTGTTTGATTTTTAGTAACCCAGTTAAAGGGATTGTTTAGCATAGTGGTTAATAAACCTATGTAATAGAGGTTTTTTGGTGCATCTAATCCATCGGTCGTAAGAGAAGTCTGTCCGGTTACCAGAATAAACAATTCGTGTTTGGTCCTCGAATAAGGAGGTAATGGCCAGGTGTCCCACCAGTTTGGTTTTTCCAGTTTGGAGGAGAAAACTACTTTTGCCCTGATCAGATAAGGGTTTTCGATGCCCAGATCTGATGTGCCCGTTAACTTGATCAGTATCGAAACCGATCTGTTTTCGAGTTCCTTATCCTTGTTATAAATCACCACGGGAATGTAGCCTATTCCGCTGTTCGGAAGAATTGAATATTGGGCTTTTAAAGGTTCGTAATGAATTCCCGGTGTGGCCGTAGAAGAATCGACGTCTACCTTTGCACTAAATTTGCGATCTGCATCTGTTCTGATTCCCGATAAACGAACCGGAAGCCATACCGTATCCTGGGCGCGTGTAGGATTATAGGCAAAGGTCCTCACGATACTGTCTTTATCGCCATTATAAATGTCGAAATAAACATTTGCGCTGTGATCAAAACGCATTTCTTCTGCTTTCTTGCAAGAAACAAGACAGATGATTGCGAATATTAATATATATATTTTCATAATTTGCTATTAATAGAATTTCAAATGGTTTTATCTGCCACCATAAACAATCTCATCGTTAGGAAGAGGGAGCACAAAAATGTTATCGGAAGCAGGAATGATGACACCGGTTTGGCCTACTATGCCTCTGTTCAGCCGCTTATACATATAGAACAGCTGGCCTTCTGCTAACCACTCTTTACGTGCATCCTTAAGTAACTCTTTTATTAAATCTTCTTCATTATTGATGGACAGGGGATCACCTATTTGTCTGGCTTCACGAACCTGTTTAAGATAATTGACCGCAGCTGTGGGATTGCCTGCATATGAACACTCCGAAGCAATGTAATACATTTCACTTAGCCTGATTGCAGGAGCCATCAGGTAATGTAGATTCGCATTTACTTCAGCACTTAAAGGGTTTCTACGGTATTTAACAATGTCGTAAGATCTTGACGATTGACTCGATGTAGCCGACAGCCAGTATTTATAACGTGAATCACTTGCTCCGGCCGTTGCTTTTTCATAAATATAATCTGCAGCGTCTTCAATCAGGTAAAAACCTCTGGTGCCACTTTGAAACCAATTGTCTTTTATATCTTTTGCTGCGCCAGGGATATACCATCCAAAAACAAGTTCCTTATACAGGATACGGTCTTTCTTGGAATCTTCGAATGCCTCGAAATCACTTTTAGCGGTCCATGGAAACTTTTTTGAGTCGATTACCTCTTTCGCGTTCAGTAAAGCTTTAACCTTATCGTTTTTATAAAGATAAACCCGGGCAAGCGTTCCACATACCGCATAATAATT
Organism: Sphingobacteriaceae bacterium GW460-11-11-14-LB5; assembly: GCA_002151545.1. Taxonomy (NCBI): domain Bacteria; kingdom Pseudomonadati; phylum Bacteroidota; class Sphingobacteriia; order Sphingobacteriales; family Sphingobacteriaceae; species Sphingobacteriaceae bacterium GW460-11-11-14-LB5. The sequence continues at coordinate 2,564,819 of CP021237.1, forward strand.
CAAACGATGTCTTCTGTTCTGCAGGAAAAGACTTGGATTTTTCTCCTCGGTATTTTTCAGCGAATCGGTAACCAAGGGATAGTTTACAATATAACCGGCACTCCGAATCGGATCGGCAACCAACAGTTGTTTCGACTCTTCCAAATCCCTGATAATAAGATCCATGGTTTCTGATACGGTAGAAACCGGAGTAATCTCTTTCGTGTATTTGTTCGCATAGGGAATTCCTTTTGCCGAAGGGTTTCTCAAATAAGAGGGTGCAAAAAGACGCAACAGGTCGAAATGCAGATATGCTCTTAATGCCAGGGCTTCTCCTTTGATAATGGCATAGTTACTCCCGCTAAAAATGTTCTTTTTTGCATCTACATTTTCGAGAATCAGGTTACAGTTTACAATTGCATTGTATAAGCCTGCCCATATTTTATCCTTGCGTTTGATAAACTCACCATGTTTATAATTGTACAATGAGGTTTGTCTGTAATCCTGTCCGTCTTCACGCATCGAAAAATTTTGGGCCAGCACTTCTGTTGTACCAAATGTGAGTTCTTTACCGTAGAGATCTGATTCTGTGCTACGGTTATACACGCCGTTTATGGCTTCCATAAAACCACTTTCGGTACTGAATAAAATCGGAGCAGCTATTTCTGATTCTGGCTCAACTTCCAGCCATTTTTTGCAGGAACTCAATAAACCTGTTATTAAGATGAGGCAGATTAACAATCTAATCTTCATATTTTTATATTTTAAATCTGTTAATAATATAGCTTAAAAAGCTGCTCTAATTGAAAAGGTTAAACTCCTGGTAAACGGATAATTAATTCCCCTTTCTTCTTTTACTGATGACCAACGCACCAAATCATTGGCCGTCACCTGAAACATCAGACTCGTCATTGATAATTTAGATGCGAATTTTTTATTCATATCATAAGAAACGTTGAGTGACTGAAGGTTGATCAGATTATCAGGTTGTATAAATCTCGAGCTCACATCGGTCTCGCCATTATCTGCTATATTCTTATAAAAAGAGAGATCGCCAGATTGCTTCCATTTTTCTTCGAATACACGCTTATCAACGTTATATTTTGGATCAGCATTTTCAACCCGCTCTACCAGGGTGAGGTTATATTTGTCGCCCCCGAAAAAAGTTTGAAACTGCACATAAAGACTAAATCTTTTGTAGTTAACCGTTCCACCAAAGTAGCCGCTCACTTTCGGATTAGGATCGCCTATTACCACATAATCTCTCTTATCATAATCATAGGTAAGTGTACCATCTTTTTTGATATAGAGCTCACGTCCGTTTTCAGGATCTATGCCCAGCGACCGCACACCATAAATGGCATTAAATGGTTGTCCTTCGCTAAACCGAAGTAAGGGAATCCCTCTGTAACCGCCATCTCCTGGTTTCAACGACTGCAGTTCGTCTGCCCGATCATTGTATTTTTTTAAGGCATTTGAAATTCTCACTACTTTGTTTCTGTTGGAAACCATGCTTGCATTCAGGTTTACCGACCAGTCTTTGCTTCTTACAGCATCTACGGTTAAGCCCAATTCAGCACCTTTGTTCTCCATGTCGCCAAGGTTTTCTTTATAGGATAGAAATCCTGTTGATGGCGGTAAGGTAATATCAGCCAAAATATCTTTGGTAAACTTCTTATAGATCCTCGGCGTAATCATGATACGATCTTTAAACAACCCGATATCGATACCAATATCCGTCATCCTCGTTTTTTGCCAGCCCAGGTTTTCATTCCCATAATTGTTTACGTTGGCACCAATACCCGATGAATACCAATTTCCGGTATTATACTTATAAATGGTTTTTGATAAGTAAGGATCAAATTCTACCGAACCCGTTAGTCCGGTGGAGGCCTTTATTCTCAACTGGCTAATGACATTATTGCCCTTAAGAAATTCTTCCTGGTGTACATTCCATCCTAATCCGAATGACCAAAAAGGAGCCAGTTTGTTGTTCACTCCAAATTTTGAAGAACCATCAATACGAACAGTTCCATCCATCAGGTATCTATTTTTATAGGAGTAGTTCATGGTAAAGAAAGAGCCAAAAAGTCGTGCTTTTTCGAGCCTGCTTTGAGGTTTTCCATCTTCAGCATAACCCTTGGCAAAGCCTATACTGGTAAAACGATCATTGGCAAATCCGATAGCCGTAAATTCTTTTTGATCGCGCAGCTCTGTGCGGGCATTAACCCCTACCAATGCGTTAAAATAATTGTCACCGATCTGCTTGAGCCAGGTTAACCTAATATTACTATCCCAATAGGTTTCCTTCATTTCCCTGTTCATGTATTCCCCCTTCTCCTCTATTTTATCTGTTGTGTACAGGTAATATTTATTTGCCAGCGGCGAGGTAAATACATCATCAGAATTCGATCGTGTGGTTATGCTCATTTGAGCCCTTAACCGAAGGTTCTTAGCCACCTCTACATCCGCAGAAAGGTTATCAATAATTTCGGTGTACTTGGATTTATTGAAACTACTTAAAGAGGCATCATACAATGGATTAAAAACATATTCTTTCGATCGGTCTTGTTTTTCATATACATCCGAAATCCGCATAATCATGCCATTGGCATCCTGCAATGGATAATAGGGATTCATCCGTACATAATTAGAAAAATCGCCATAGGGAGATTCGGTAGCGCCCACTTGTGTTATGGATAACTCATTTCTGAATTGAATTTTGTTCAGATTATACTGAAAACTCATTCCACCTGAATATTGATTCCTTTCAGACCCTTTCATGGCTCCGGGTCTTGTTTGGTAGCGAAGGTTTACATTATACCTAAAGGCCTGTGAACCACCATCCAGATTCACCGCATGTTTATGTCCAATCGTGTTACGCAGGGGTTGCGATAGCCAATAACTGTTAACGCCACCAATCACATTGGCTTTTTTGTGGTAATATATTTCATCGAGCTGATCCTGAGACACCTGTTGTTTCGCAGAATTGTATAATCCTGCCAGGACTTCATAATCTAGTTTTTCAGCTGCATTTAAAACCTGGTAATCACTTAGGTCTGCAGCAGTAAGATTCAATTCGTAGTTGTATTCTACCCTTAATTTCCCTTCAAGAGGTGTTTTAGTGGTAATCACAATTACACCATTGGCTGCGCGTGAACCATAGATTGCTGTTGCCGCTGCATCTTTCAATGAGGTAACTGATGCAATTCTATTCACATCCAAATCGAATACTTTCTGCACGCTTACTTCATATCCATCGAGCATGAAAACAGGCATGTTTGCGGTTCCAAGAATGTCGTCCCTCCTTAACACCTGCCCATCACCGCTTGGCAGTGCAGAAGCGCCTCTAACATTGATGGAAGGAATTCTGTTGGGATTGGAGCCTGCCAGATTATTATCGATCAGTTTAAATGAAGGATCGAATGTTCCAATACTTTGAAGCAGATTTTGTGGATTTACCCTTTTCAGCTGATCACCAGATATGGTTATCGCATTACCGGTATAGTTATCTTTTTTAATCGTTTGATAACCCGTTACCACCACATCGTTCATTTGGGTTAATTTAGCGTTAAGCTTAATCTCAAGTGTTTTTCCTCCTGTAGCTTTCGCTTCTAACAAGTCGTAGCCGACATAACTAAACACCAGAATACTTCCTTCATCAACATTGACTTTAAATTCTCCTTTATCGTTGGTAACGCCTACACTTGCACCATTTTTAACGGAAATGGTAACACCTGGAATGGTTTCACCTGTCGTTTTATCAAACACTACACCCTTAACTTCAACTTTTACAGCTGCACGTTCTGGTGTAAGAGCTACATTTTCCTGTCTACTGATTACGATCGTTTTGTTCACAATGCTATAGCTCAAGTTTTGATCTTTTAAAGAAGCATTCAACGCATCTGTCAACGATGCCTTAACAAACTCGACGGTAACATCTGGTTTATCCTGCAGCAACTGACCTTTGTAAAAGAAAAAATAGCCCGTTTGCTTTTTTATCTCCTTAAAAACTTGTTTAAGCGAGGTTTTTCTTCGAGAGAGCGTTACTGTTTGGGAGAAGGTGGCTGCCGACAAATGTAAAGCACCGACCAATAGTAAGATTGTAGTCAATTTCATGACCAATAAAAATTTAATCTTTACCCTCCGCATGTCGCACACGGGGTTGTAAAGGGTAGTTAATTTCATACCTTTGTAATGAATGAGGTTAAAAAATAGCAGCTGGGTTTCGAAGCAAGCTGCTTGTCCAAATTTCTACCGGAAGCGTTGTCGCGCTTTCGGTTTTTTTTAAAGGTAGAATGCTAAATTTCTGGTAGTTTTTTCATCATAAAGTTTAGTTAGTTCGTGAATTGGTTGGTTGATTTCTCGGCTGTTTATAGAAAAGCCATTCTTGTTTAATTTCCTGATACAGTAAGTATTTTACCCTTTACCTCAATATGTACATGGTTAAGTTCTAATATTTTAAAAACCTCTGCCAGATTACTGTTCTTCGGTATTTCGCCTACATATTTTTCTGGTCTGATTTTGCCCTGATAAACCACATCCACATCATACCAGCGCGAAATTTGCCGCATAACGGTTTGCAAATCATCATTATCGAAAGAAAAAATATTGTTCTTCCAGGCCATTTCTTTATCGATATCGACCTGTTGATTGACAGATAACCTGGCATTGTATGCATTAAACTGCGATTGTTCACCCGGGTGCAGATTTACCGTGGCCGATGCAGCACTCACTTTTACGGCACCTTCTAACAAGGTGGTTTTAACCATAGGCTCATCGCCGTAGGCGTTAACATTAAAGTGTGTGCCTAAAACTTCTACGGTTTGGGCATCTGTTTTTACCCTGAAAGGACGGGTATGGTCTTTCGAAACTTCGAAATAGGCTTCTCCATTTAGCTCAACTACCCTTTCGTTTTTGGCAAATGCATAAGGGTACTTTAAGGTTGTGGCTGCATTAAGCCAAACTTTTGTACCATCAGGCAGGCTTACCTGATATTGTCCACCTCTTGGCGTTGCAATGGTATTTGAGCCGCTAATAGCCGCAGCATTCGGAATTTCTTTGATAATATATTCGAGCTGGCCGTTTTTAGCCTTACGGATGATGATACCATTTTGATTGGCAATCTGACCATTTTTAGCATCATCCAGATCGACAACAGTTCCATCAGCCAGTGTAAGCACCGCCTGATGTCCGCCAGGAAGAATATCTTTCAGTTCTGTTTTGGCTGTTAATGAGGTGGCATTGCGCTGTACAATAAAATAAAGTCCTAAGCTAAAGCATAAAATAATACTTGCCGCAATGGCAAAACGCTTAACCATAACCATTTTTAAAGACCTGCTGCGAGGACTTAATTGGTTCCAAACTTCCTGTTTACTGGATTCTATAAGTGCATGACTGGGTGCTTCTTTTTGAAAAGTGAGCTGAAGGTACCAATCTTCAATAATAGTCACCTCCTCAGGCGTACAGTTGCCCGCAAGATATTTATCTAAAAGCTTTTTCGCATTTTTCTCCATCAAAAAAGAAGTTTGTTTGGTTAATTAAAGTATATACGGCGAAGGTATAGCCCTGGGGGTATCGGAAAATTATTTTTTTTTAAAATATTTACAATACACCTTATTTTAAAGAGAAAAGACTGCATTTTTAAGCAGTTTTCAACAGATTACCGATAGGTTTTCAAAAGAAAAGCAACATAAACCACCAGCCCTAACCGCGATTTAAGGATTCTTAGTGCTTTTTTAACCTGTGTTTTAACCGTTAATTCAGAAAGCCCCAGTTCGAGTGCAATTTCTTTATGCGATTTATTTTCTTTTCGACTTAAAATAAATATTTCGCGCATTTTGGGTGGCAAAGCATCAATTTCCTGCTCAATTAATAGTGCCATTTGCTTTTCTCGCACCCGATAATCAGTCGATACGTGATCCTGATCGATGTAATCCTGTAAAGAATCAACGTATTTACTTTCTACTTTTTGATGCGCAAACACATCCAGTACACGGTTACGCACTGCTGTGTATAAATAAGCCGATAAATTACCGTCAGGAGCAACCTGCAAACGTTTCACCCAAAGCGATTCGAATAACTGGTGTAATACATCTTTTGCTTCTTCCTCATCATTTAAGCGCCTGCTGGCATGGATAAAAAGTAGTCCATAAAAGCGGTTATAAATTTCAGTAAAAGCCAATTCGTCACCTTGAGTTAACAAGAATGCCAATTCGCTATCAGAATATGAACCGTAAACACGCATAGAGATCACACAAAGATAATACAAATACAATCGGTTTCATTGTACCATATTAGCACTTATCTTACTGAAATATTCATATTTACAGCTTTTTTACAATGAATTAGCGCATTTTACAGCTCATAGAGAAAAATTAAACAATTTTCAAAGGTTTTGTGATCAAAAAACGACCATAAATAAACTAACTTATTATTTAATCATGAATTTAGTCGATGAGACACTGAAATAAATTTAAGTTATCCCGTCTTTACACCAGCATCCCTGCAGAAAAAGCGTAACTAGCCCCGGGCGAAGCGGCATCCCCGAAGCGCAGCGGAGGGATACAGCGAAGCACGGGAAAAAACTTTAATAAGTAGCACATGCAAGCCGCTTCTAAAAATGAATAAAGTCCTGTTTTCGAAAACCAAAGTGCAGCGCGTTGTAGGTCCGGCAGTCCTTCTTTCCGCTTCTATCTTTTTGTGATGGTTAGCATGATAATGTGGCTTAGTGCAACAAAAAGGATAGCCACTACAATAAGGTTTATTGAACAAAGGCCTGTTCATTAAAACCACAAATATTTCTCGAAAGGAAATTTTTGCCCCTATTTTTTGCAGTACCAGCGTAACTAGCCCCGGGCGTAGCGGCATCCCCAAAGCGCAGCGGAGGGATACAGCGAAGCACGGGAAAAAACTTTAATCGTTACACAGGCAAGCCGCTTCGAAAAAACGCATAAAGTCCTGTTTTTGTAAAGCAAGTGCAGCGTACTGTAGGTCGGGCAGTCCTTCTTTCCGCTTTTATCTTTTTGTGATGGTTAGCATGATAATGTGGCTTGGTGGAGCAAAAAGGATAACCGCTACAATAAGGTTTATTGAACAAAGGCCTGTTCATTAAAACCACAAATATTTCTCGAAAGGAAATTTTTGCCCTTATTTTTTTTGCAGTACCAGCGTAACTAGCCCCCGGGCGTAGCGGCATCCCCGAAGCGCAGCGCAGGGATACAGCAAAGCACGGGAAAAAACTTTATCGTTGCACAGGCAAGCCGCTTCGAAAAAAAGCATAAATTCCTGTTTTGTAAAGCAAGTGCAGTGCGCTGTAGGTCCGGCAGTCCTTCTTCCGCTTTTATCTTTTTGTGATGGCTGAGGGGATAATGTGGCTTAGTGCAACAAAAAGGATAACCGCTACAATAAGGTTTATTGAACAAAGGCCTGTTCATTAAAACCACAAATATTTCTCAAGGAAATTTTTAGCCCTCATTTTTTGCAGTGCCCGGCGTAACTAGCCACGGGCGTAGCGGCATCCCCGAAGCGCAGCGGAGGGATACAGCGAAGCACGGGAAAAAACTTTAATAGCTGCACAGGCAATGCGCTCCAAAAAAATATTCTATGTAAAGCAGTGTTTTTTGCCCTGTAAGTCTGAAAGTCCTTCTTTCCGCTTTTTGTGATGGTTAACAGAATGTTGTGGGTTAGTGTAACGTAAAGGATAGCCGCTTCAATAAGATTGATATATTGGCTTTTAAGGATTTCGGCTTAATATTACAGCATAGGCGACCAGTACAATACAGATAAATGAAGCGATGGTTCTGATCCGATGGAATAAATTCCAGTCTGGTTCGAATTTTTGGCGTAATGCAGTAAGTTCAGTTGCATGCAGCTGATCAAGATTTGCCCCATCCAAAAGGTTATTGAGGGGCACATTGCCTATGATGGTAACCAGAAAAACGCCACCAAAATACAATAAGCTTGCTGCTAAAAGCAGGTAAAATACCATGGGTTGTTCTCTGAAAAACCAAACACTTATGGGTAATATAACCAGCGTACCCATAAAGGAAATAAAAAATAACGGATTTAAAATCGCCCGGTTAATGGATTGCATGGCTTGTAAAAAGGAAGCATCGGAAAGACGGGCAAGGCCTGGAATAACGGAACAGGAATACGCATAAAAAAGGCCACCAATAAGCGCAGTAGAAACTGTGCTCAATAAAAGAACTAAGTTTTTGACATTCATAAACAATTGCTTTAAAGTATCCGTATCCTAAAGAGTATGACGAATTTAAGCAAAAACGTTATCCAAAAAAAAATCCTATCTAAAAAAAGAGCGCTAATTTAGATAGGAGAGAGAGATAATCCAGATATGAAATTTAATAGGTAGATGTTAAATAAAAAATTTTAATGCTTATTGCTCCCAAACCAAACGCCGTCTGCTTTAAAATTTCAAATTTTCATTGGTGTTGGCGAAGATCGTACTCTGTCCCTATTTCCAGCAATAGGTTACACAGATCGGTCTGTTTTCGTTATGGATCGGTGTAAATGCTAATCGAAACCCATATTCAGAACGACGATATTAGTCGCCTGGCATCCCACCTGCCCTTGTTCTAAATCAAAGCGAACCTTGGTTCCTACGATTAAAGAAGGGCGATAAATCCCAATCAGTTTCTGGTTATCCGCATAAATCATTTCTTTTCCACCATCGGGTGCGATAAACCCGAAACCTCTTATCGGATTATACCATTTAATCACTCCTGTATACATCATAAAGCACTTTTTTACCTTAAATTAGCCAATAGAAAGAAAATTTTAGGCGAAACGGGATAAAGCGTTCTATTTTCGGTATGAAAAGGTGTAATTTCGTTATGTGTACCAAGAAGATTAACAAATGATTAAGTGTATAGCCATTGATGACCAACAAAACTCGATTTCCGGTCTTGAAAAATATATAGCAGATACCCCGAATATGAAGCTTCTGGCCAGTTACACCGATCCGGTAGTAGCCCTGAACGCGCTTAAAAATATAGACCAGGTAGATGTGATATTTATGGACATCCAAATGCCACAGATTTCGGGCATCGAACTTTCTAAAGCCATCCGCTCTAAAACCAGAAAACTGATATTTACCACTTCCCATGAGGAATATGCGTTTGAAGCATTCGAAGCAGAAGCTGATGCTTATTTACTTAAACCTTACGGCTACGCAAAATTTGCCTTAACAGTAAACCGTGTTTTTGAGAAGGAAATAGAAAAGACAAGTCAGGAAACTTATTTTTTGGTCAAAAATAAATCAGAAGACCACAAAGCCGTTTTAGTGCACTATGCAGATATCATTGCTTTCGAAAGCTTCCACAACTATGTTAAAATCCATACCAAAGAGAAAATAATTATTGCTTATTTAAGCTTGAAAGATGTTAAAGAACAACTGAACATTAAAAAAGGCTTTATCCAGCTGCATAGGGGTTATATTATCTCCATTAATCATATTTTACATGTAGAGGGCACGAGGGTAACCCTTTCTAACCATACCAGCTTTACTGTTGGCGACCTTTATTACAATGATTTCCGTGATTTCTTCACCGATAAACTCATCACCAGTAAGCGCAATAAGTAATTTTCACATGGGAATAAGGCATTGAAGATGAGATAAGTACCTAAAAAGAAAGCCCGCGTAATAAAACACGGGCTTTCTTTTTAAAAGCGATAACAAATTATTTAGCGCTATTTTTTTTATCAGTTACTTCAGCTCTAATTTCCTGGGCTAAAACTTTTAGGTCTTGCATTGCTTTACGCACACGTGTACCAGCTGCAGCATTACCACCATCATAAAACTTAGTTACATCTGCTTCAACAGAAGAGATTAGATCTTGTACTTTTTTAAATTTGTCCATAATTTTCTTTTATAGGGATGGAAGTTTCCATCAATTAAATAATATTGCTTTCCGCTCTACAATAAACGGGCCGCAAAACTATTGCTTTTTATAAATTAAACAAACGTTTATACCAAATCATTATTGCGAATAGTTTAAAATTAATGGCGATAGCAGCCTTATTAGCCCCGTTTTTAACCAAAAACAACTTCATTTTTAGCATTTTATGCACCAAATTTTCAAGAATAAAAAATTTACAATTAGGGTAATTTAATTTAACAATTATGTTTTATCTTGGTTGGAAATATGCAGTCTTTGAACCTTATTGTTAGTACCAGTTGTCTATTCTTACTTTTATTCTCTATGCACCTTTTTTTCGCAAAAAAAGGGAATAAACTGCTTAACATTCTGCTGTCGGTAATCTTTTTTGCCCGCTTTGGTCAAATTTTAACTTCATTGCTTTTTAAATCTGGTCAGCCCAATACCTTAGCCTTCTTTTATCAGACTTTTACGCCTTTGTATTATGCTGCACCTGCCTGCTTTTACCTCTACATCACAGGCTTTCTGCAGGATCGTAAAAGTTTAGAAAAAATAGAATGGCTTCATTTTTTACCCGCTTTACTGGCTGTTATCCATGTTATTCCATGGCATTTCACTACCGCACTCGATTGGGATTTGATAGGAAAGCAGTTAGCAGAAAATGGTTACTTCTCACTGAAAGCAAAAAGTGGATTGTTTCCGCCATATTTCCATTACTTATTCAGGCCCATACTGGTATTTGGTTATTTATGCCTGACCTGGATTGCCGTTCTCCGCCTAAAAAACAACACACAACAAATACTCGAAGGTGAAGGCAGAAAATGGATCATCTTTTTTCTCCGGATTGCCACCTTCTTCCAGCTGTTTAGTTTGGTACCCATTATTTTAAGAGGTTTACACATTCCATATGTTAATGCTTCGTTTATTGTGCTCAATTGCCTGGCGCTGCTGGTCATTTTATTATATGCGCTTCACAAGCCTTATATTTTTTATGGCTATTTGCTGGTGGCTGTAGACTGGACTAAAAAACCTGCAGCTAAGAAAACAGAAACTGATGCCTCACTAATTTCCTCATCAGAAGAAGAGGCAAAACCTACGCATGCAGCTGTCAAAAAAATTAATCTTCTGGATGCCCAGCTGTCTGACTATGCCCTAGCGATGAAAGAAATAATGCAGGGAGAACAACTTTACCTGGTTCACGATTTTCAGATTATCGATCTGGCGGCCAAACTTAATATCCCGATCCACCATTGCTCTTTTGTAATTAACAAACATATCGGGAAAAATTTCCGCGACTGGATAAACAGCTACCGGGTAGATCATTTTTTAAAGCAGTATCCGCTTAAATCGGATAAAATAACCATCGAAGCCATTGCTTCTGAAGCCGGTTTTAAAAGTCTGGCTACGTTTTACAATGCATTTAAAAAAGAAACGGGTTTAATGCCAACCTCCTATTTTGCACAGGAATTAAGTCATTAAACTATTATTAACCCATTTTTAGTCTAACGATCGTATCGTTAGAGGCCACAACCGCTGTGTATTTCACCAAAAATTGAAATACCAGTTATCTTTGATTAGAGATCATCATATGCTTATGTTATTTCAAATGAGTATGCTTTAAATCGTTTCTCAAAAATCTAAACCGCCTGAACTATGCCCTATTCAACATCATTTTTACGTCCGCTTTTCGATTATATTGAGCAGTTCTATCCCCTATCTGAAGCCTTTAAAGCCGAACATGAAAAATCTTGTAAGCTCATCCATGTCAAAAAAAATAAACATATCCTTTCTCCAATAGACAGTAATGCTTCGTTATATTTTTTGGTTAAAGGGCTCGTTCGTGGCTTTGTACGTGATGGCAAAAAGGATATCAGCACCTGGTTTAGCTTTGGAAATGAATTAATAGGCGCTATACGTCACCCTGACCAGCAGCCTAGTCATTCGATAGAATACCTGCAGGCCCTGGAAGACTGCCAGCTGATCTGTATTCCTTACACCCTAATCGATTTGATGTATGCCAACTATCCGGAGGCCAACCTGATCGGCAGAAAACTATTGGCGCTTCATTATTATGCGGCATCAGAAAGGTCGATCCTGGCCAGGATACCAAAAGCGATGAGCAGGTACCGAAAACTCCAGCAAAGTGATCTGGACATCAACAGAATACCGCAGCGTTATCTGGCCAGCTACCTCGGCATGCGCTTTGAAACCCTGAGCAGAATCAGAAATAAAGTTTTAACACTCGATTACAGGCTGTGCTCTTAATGATCGGCGGATATTTAATCCTCTACAACCCATCATGCTAACATTTAGGCATTCAATCTTTTACCGCTCCGGCCTTCTCCTTTTTTCCTTTCGGCTTCTTTTGCTAAATTTGCGGCAATGATTTTATATAAAACCAACGAAGAAGTAGAACTGATGCAAATCAGTGCCTTACTGGTGAGCGATACCCTTGCAGAAGTAGCTAAAATATTAAAGCCAGGCATTACAACCCTGGAAATTGACAGGATAGCCAACGAATTTATACTTGATAACGGTGCTGTACCTTCCTTTTACAACTATAATGGCTTTCCTTTCCATATTATTACCTCGGTAAATGATGTGGTGGTACATGGCTTTCCGACTAAAGATGAATTGAAAGATGGCGATATTATCTCAGTAGATGTGGGGACCATAAAAAATGGTTTTCACGGCGATCATGCTTATACTTTTATCATCGGAGAAGTATCGGAGGCAGTATTAAAGCTGGTTAAAACAACTAAGGAATCGCTTTTTCTTGGAATTAAAGAAGCTGTTGTAGGTAAACGCATAGGCGATATTGGCGCAGCTATCCAAAGCCATAACGAAAAGCAGGGTTACGGCGTTGTAAGAGACCTGGTTGGCCATGGTTTAGGTAAAGACATGCATGAAGATCCGCAGGTACCTAATTATGGAAGAAAAGGCAATGGTTTACTATTACGAGAAAATCTGGTGGTGGCCATAGAGCCCATGATCAATATGGGTAAAAAAGACGTCTTTCTGGATGAAGATGGCTGGACAATCAGAACAGCAGACGGAAGTCCTTCTGTGCATTTTGAACATGATGTATGCATTAAAAAGGGTGAAGCGCTTATTCTCTCTAATTATGCGCCTATCGAAGCCGCAGAAAAGCAGAACAGCAACCTCAATACTTCTTATTACTAGAACAACAATACAACGCGCATGGAGATTTTTGTGGCAACCTTCACTAAAAGCTCCATGCGTTCAATTTTATTTCCTGGTATCAAACTGCTGCCTTATTAAACCAATATTGCATCTGAAACTTCCTCTTCAGCCTTATTTTCCGATAATATCTTAACCGTTTTCAAAGTAGATTCTGCAATTTCTGTTAAGGCCTCTTGTGTAAAAAAAGCCTGATGTCCGGTGAGCAAAACATTCGGAAAACTGATTAATCGCTGAATATCATCATCTCCAATAATACTTCCGGAAAGATCTTTAAAAAAGAGCTGTTCTTCCTGCTCGTACACATCGATTCCCAGTGCAGCAAGCTGCCCGGTTTTTAGGGCTTCAATTACCTCTCGCGTATTAATCAATCCACCCCTGCTTGTATTGATTAATGTCACCCCTTTTTTCATCGTCGATAAGCTATTCGATCCAATCAGGTAATGGTTCTCTGGTGTAAGCGGGCAATGCAGCGAAATCATATCCGCTTCTTTTATGACTTCATGAAACGGCAAATACTCTACGCCTGCACTTGCTAATGATGCATTCACAAAAGGATCAAAAGCCATTACGCGGCAACCAAAACCAAGCATAATTTTACAGAAAGCAGTGCCAATTTCCCCGGTACCAATCACCCCTACTGTTTTTCCAAAAAGATTAAAACCCATTAAACCCGAGAGTGAAAAATTCTGTTCACGTACACGATTATAAGCCTTATGGGTTTTACGATTTAGGGTAAGCAACATGGCTACTGCATGTTCTGCAACGGCTTGTGGCGAATAAGCCGGAACACGGCAAACACGAATGCCGTGTTGTTTGGCCGCATTCAAATCCACATTATTAAAGCCTGCACAACGCAAGGCAATAATTTTTACCCCCTTTTGTGCCAATGTAGCGATAACCTCAGCCGTAAGTTTATCGTTTACAAATACACAAACCACATCAGTACCAGCTTTTATCGCGTCGGCAATATGAGGTCCGAGATGGGTTTCCCAAAATTCCAGTTCAAAATCATAATGTTTGTTAGCACTTTCAAAAAATTCATGGTCGTAAGGCTTCGCAGAAAAAAATACAATCTTCATATGGTTAAAAATACGGATTAAATATGGCTTTGATGTGCTGCTTTGACTTCTGATTGCTAATGTTCATGTCCAAAATCGAATAATAGTGTCCCTTTAAAAGTTTTACCATCAGCTTTGTTTTTCTGACTCTGAGGCCCTAATAATAAAGCTGACTGAAACTTAGTACCAATGGCACTTATCCCTTTTAAGAAGCCAATGCTCCCTTCGGGAAAGGCAGGTTCTACATTGTTATTGCTTAATGCCGCAGCTTCGCGGGCAGGCCTGAACATTTGCAGATAAGTATCTTGATCGGGTATATAAACGGTAAACGGGGCTTCCTTATTTTCTATAGTTACCCAGTTCACTTCTGCATGATAACCTTTAAACTCAGGATATCCCCAGGTTTCGCCGGTGATTGAATTATTATAATCCTTATGCCAAACCCCAAACTGCTGTCCTTTTAATCTGTTTTTCCAGGCCCGGTATGGGCCACGGCCAAGGTATTTCATCCCAGTAGTTTTATCCTCCGGATAATTAAAGGTAATGCCCATAAAATCAGCCTCGCCCTGTTGGTTAAACTGGTATTCGAGTTTTGCCAGCTTTCCAGGCTCGAATGTCCACCTGGCATGCAAACCACCTGCACCCTGGTAGTCAGACTCGACGATATACTTTGCTCCTTCTGCCCTATGATTAAAATTTTTCAATTCGGTATTTACACCGGCTAACACCGGACCTTTTGACAAAGAAATAACCGTATTGCCTTTAAGCACTTTCTGCAGATACCCTGTTGACTTTTCAAAATAATAGGCAATATCATCCTGTTTAATCACAATCGATTGATCAGTTTCTTCAGCTTTTACGCCCGAATTGGATACAATCGTTTTTTGCTTATCTACAATTAAAGCCGCAGTATTTATCGGCCAGCTCCAGGTAAATATTTCCTTCTTATCGGCCCCATAAGCGGTTAGATATAAAGCATCGCTTTGTGCCCACGATTTTGGCAAAGCCAGATCGAGCAAACCTTTTTCTCCAGGTTTAAGCTTAGAAGTTGCCACCCCACTGGCCTTTACCATAGCCTTTGTTCCAGCATCATCAGCTAACGGAAAAGTAACTAATTTCCATTTAAAAGTGCATTGATCAAGATTGGTAAAACTGAAACGGTTCTCCATGGCAATTTTACCTTTAAAATCTTTGTCAATTTTTGGCAGATCCACAAAAACAGGAGACCAGATCTCTTTTATGGTGTAAAAACTGGCTTCCTTTTCGCGATGCGGCCCAACAATTCCATCAGGCGCATGGTTTCCATCACCATCATAAATACCGTTTTTATCTGTCCGGATTACATTTTCATCCACCAAAGCCCAAATGAAACCACCAGCGCCATGTGGGTGAATGAGCATCTGATTCCAGAAATCGTCTAAAGCGGCACCGGCACCCCCATCGTAAAGGCCATGCATAAACTCTGTGGGAAAGAAAACTTCCTGGCCTGAATTAGCCGCCTTAACCATATAATTATAATCCGGATAATGTTTGGTATCGGTTCCGTTAAACTTCTCCCAGGGATGGATTACGGTACGTTTCTGCGGATCGTATAAGGCATAATCATTATCGAGGTCAGTATTAAATCCCCCCTCGTTGCCATTGGCCCAAAATATAATAGAAGGATGGTTTACATCCCTGATGACAAGTTCTTTTACCAGCCTGTGCCCAACGGTATTATCGTATTTTGCCTGCCAGCCTGTTAACTCATTAATCACATATAAACCTAATGAATCGCAGACATCCAGAAATTCTGCATCTGGTGGATAATGCGACATGCGAACGGCATTCATGTTCATTTCTTTCATTAACTTCACATCCATTAAATGTACCTCAGGACTTAATGTACGTCCGCTTTCAGGCCAAAAGCTGTGGCGGTTAACACCTTTTAAAATCATTTTCGCTCCATTAACATAAAAACCGTCGCCATTTCGCAGTTCAAGTGTCCGAAAACCGAACTTTTGTTTCACCTGATGAATAATCTGCTGTTTATTCCTGATCCGCACCACTACCTGATACAGATTAGGGAATTCACTGCTCCATAATAAAGGTTTGGAGAAAGTAGAATTCAAGGTTTGTATACCCTTTTCTAAATTCACCTTCACAGCAAACGCTTTACCTAGGTTTTCACCATTTATTTTTTTTACCTGGGCTTCAAGAATATCGTCAGCAGCTAAGTTTTGGCCATAAACATCCAGCTGAAAAGTCCCGTCGGCTTTAGCATTTACCGCCACCCTTTCTATAAATTTATCCGGAACCGTTTCCAGGTAAACCGGGCGGAAGATGCCGCCAAAAACCCAAAAATCACTTGTTCTTTCTGCTTTATTAATGGAAGTATTTGCCGACATCTTATCAACCGTTACTTCCAGTAAATTCTGCTCACCGGGTTTTACCAGCGAGGTAATGTCATATTTAAAACGATAAAATCCGCCCTGGTGCAAATCTCCGGCCAGTTTTCCGTTAATGCTTACCTTGGTATCGGTCATAGCGCCTTCAAAAACCAGGAACACCTTTTTCCCAGTAATTTTACCCATCGGAAATTCATAACGATAGATGCCCTGTTCGTTGGCTTTAACTTTATCATGCCCGTAGTTGTAACTTCCAAAGCCCTGTAATTCCCAGTTAGAGGGCACGGGTATTTTAGTCCATATGCCGCTTTTACGACCGGCTGTACAATAAAAATCCCATTGTTTGGTATGATCTTTATCCGTTCCGGAAAGATAGGTTTTAGTAGTTTCCTGCGAAAAAATCGAGTAAGAAACCAATAGTAACAATAGTGGTAGTAATCTTTTGATCATGATATACTTGGTATTAGCCTTAAAACAACGCCAGTTTTGCACCTTTAAATAAAAATTTTTGGTTTTATTAAACCGAACTTTTACAAGATAATGGATTTTGTGCTTAGATAAGATTGCCTAACCAGCATTTTACATCTTTCATCCTTCAGGACTTAAAAAACATTAAAAATTTTATAATTTTACGAAGAACCCTAACCGATCTACTATGAAAGACAACAAGTTATCCGAACTTACCCTAACCGAATTAAACAAACAGAAAAAACAATTGAGTGGTATTTTAATTGGAAGTGCTATTGTCATGCTGTTTCTTATTGGTGCACTTTTATATCTGATTGTTAAAAAACAAAACTTTGTATTGCTTGCCATTATTCCGGGCCTTATGCTGGTTTGGTTACCCGTGGTAATTAAATTAAGTCAGCTAAATACCGAAATAAAATTACGGAGTTCAGAGACAAATTAAAGCCCGCAAAAAGCTAAATGGAGACTACAAATTTAAAAGATGGCGACTACTGCACGGTAGTTAAAGGAACGCATATCGGTAAATCTGGCAAGGTGAGCGATATAAATACCAGTAAAACAGGTCACATTACAATTACAGTAGAACAAGACAACGCCATTAGGTTCAAAACCCTTGGCAGAAACGTGGTATTACAAGAGCACACAAAATAGAATGCCCTGAAATTAAGCTGGAATCTTAATTTAAAATACCATTCGTTCGTTTATTTTGGATAAAAACTCCATCTTTTATACGAATTACACCTTCATGATCATAAATCGATCATTTTGCCTGATAACCAGGCGAAAATCACCACATTAACCGATAAAACAGCCAAAATTAGTAACATGTTGATTACGCTGAACAGTGTTAGCACGCTGCTCCGTACTTTTATGCCACACACAAATAAACTCATGAGGGCTTTTACTAAATCGATTTGGCTACTCCTGCTCTTTGCAGGTATTTTCACAAACAGTAACGCACAAAATTATACCGTAAAGGGTATTGTGCTTGATACCGCAGGCTTACCACTTCCTGGTGCGGTAGTGAGGATTAAATTCGGTGCTGACAGCATAGGCACCTCTGCCAATCCTGATGGTACATTTGCATTAGATAAAATTAAATCCAAACAGTTTACCTTATCAGCAGCTTTTATTGGCTTCGACACCTTTATTAAAAAGTATGTGATCGAAAAAGGCAATAGTTTAAATATTACTGATATCAGGCTGAAGCCATCATCAAATACACTCGAGGGCGTAGTGATTTCAGGCGTCCCTCCTGTTAAAGTAACTGAAGATACCGTGAGTTTTAGTGCCAAGGCCTTTCCAGTTAGGGATGGCGATGCTGTTGATGAAGTACTGAAAAAATTACCCGGTATTAAGGTAGATAAGGATGGTAACGTAACCAGTCAGGGCTCGCCAGTAACCAAAATCCGTGTTAACGGTAAAGATTTCTTCGGAACAGATGTAGCCACAGCCATTAAAAATCTCCCGGCAGATATCATCAAAAACCTACAGTTTATCGACGATTATGGCGATCAGGCCAAACTTACCGGCATTAAAACGGGTGAGCCGGAAAAGGTGCTGAACCTAACCATTGAAGAAGATAAAAAGAAGGGTTATTTCGCCAGGGCTTCTGCAGGCGTGGGTAACTCCGATCGCTACAATACCAATATCAGGGGGAATAGCATGAAAGGTGAACAGCAGATTTCATTCGATGGAACTTCGGCCAATGCCAATATGCGTGGCGGAGGCGGCGATGGTATTACCACCAGAAATATTATCGGCCTAAACTATAAAAATGAGTTTAACACCAAACTCTCTGCAGATGCGGGATATAATTTCAATAACAATAAAAACAACACCATTAGTTCTACCTATACACAAAGTGTGTTACAAGATGCAGGTCAAAATCCGTTGAGCAGGCTTGAAGATGCCCGAAACAACAGTAAGAGCGACAACTATAGCCATTGGTTTGGTGGTAATTTGGAGTATAAAATAGATACGATGAATTACCTAAAAATTTCTCCAAACTTTTCTTACAACACCAATAGTGGCAATAATACAGGGAGCTCGCTCATCACTCAGGATACCTTGTTTACGCGAAGAGAAAGTAACAACTTCAGTAATTCGAATAATTTAAATGCCCGTACCAATATCTTTTACAATCATAAATTCTCAAAAAAAGGCCGGAACCTTAGCTCCTGGGGGAACATCAATTACACCAATGGCGAAAATTATGGTAATGTATATAACAAGTATATTAACATTCATGCTAACGTAGCCGATTCGGTACTGCAAAACCAGCTGAACAACCAGAATAGCCGGAATTTAGGACTTAATGTGGGTGCATCGTATATGGAGCCCCTTTGGAAGAAAACCTTTTTAGAAGTAAACTATAGCTGGAACCGATCATCAACAAATAATTCGAGGGATGCTTATGATGTGGCTAATGGTAACCAGGTATTTAACCCGAACCTCAGCAATATTTATGATTATCAGTTCATCACCAATAAAGTGGGACTGAATTACCGTTATATTGGTGAAAAACTAAACTATACAGTAGGCCTTAATGCACAGCCTGCATTGCTTCAGGGGCAGAATTTAAGTAATGACATTCAAACCGTTAACCGAACTTTTAACCTCATCCCTTCTGGTCGGTTTTCGTATAAATTTTCTAACCAGGAATCGTTAGATGTTAATTATTGGGGAAGAAATAACCAACCTGGATTTTTACAATTGCAGCCTATATCCGACAATTCGAACCTGCAAAACGTTGTTACCGGAAACCCAAACCTGAAACCCGAATTTATCCACAGTGTCAATGCGCATTACAAGCAGGCCGATTGGAGTGCAGGAAAAGTAATAATGGCCAATTTCAAGTACGAACGCACTATCGACAGGATTGTAACCACTAAACAGCGCGTACCTGGTACGGTTAATCAGCTGACCAGCTACACCAACACAGACGGATATTACACTTTACAGGGTGATTACGACATCAGCAAGCCACTTTCGCCTGAGCGAAAATTTACCATAGGCTATTCTGGTTCGGGCCAGCTGAACAATAACATTACTTTTACCGATGATAGCAGAATAGAAGCACGCAATATGGCCTGGCGCCAGGAACTCGAATTTAGGGTAGACCTGAAAGATATTGTCAACTTTGAAATAGAAACTTCGTATTCCCAAAACCTGACCAAATATTCGAATGACACCTTTACCGACCGCCAGTCTAATCGCTTTGAGTGCGGCATAGAAGGTCGCAATTATTTCTTTAAAGATCTTACCCTGGGCTACGATTTCACCAAGCAAATTAACTCAGGTTTCGATAATGGTGCAGTGCGAAATCCAACATTGCTTCGTTTATCAATGGAATATAAGTTTATGAAGAATGATATGGCCGCTATACGTGTAGAAGGATTTGATCTTTTTGATCAAAACTCCGGCATATCAAGAGATGTTTTCGATAACGTAATTGTAGACAGGCAAGTTAACCGCTTAGGCAGATATTTTATGTTATCTCTTATTTATAGGGTACGTAAATTTGGTGGTTAAGATTAAAAATCAGCTGTGTTTATCTTCTTAAATCTGCGGGAAAACTAAGTATTAAGTGCTCCCGCAGATTACGCTAATCCCGCAGACCCCATTACATCGTCCATTTCCCATCTTCCATCTTACATTCCCCATCTGCCATCCTTACATCCCTATCCCTTCTCTATTCCCGTTTTGGTAGCCACTGGCTTTTTCTTCCTAAAATTTGGAAAAGTCATTGGGCTTTTGGCTGGTCGTTCATCGCCTAATAACACACCCCATTGTTTAAATGATTCTGTACGGTCAAAAATAATTTTGAGTACAGCCACAATGGGTAGCGCGAGGAACATCCCCGAAACACCTGCTATACTGCCACCAATAAATACCCCAAGAATGGCAAATAAAGCATTTATTTTTACTTTAGAGCCTACAATGCGCGGCATCAAAATGTTATTATCTAAAAATTGAACAAATGCAATAACTCCTAAAACGGTAATCACTGGCCACAATTCTTGCGATGAAGTAAGGGTTAACAGCACCCCAATTAAGTTACCAATTAAAGCGCCCACATAAGGAATCAGGTTTAATATGGCGAAGATCACCCCAATTAATAAAGCATGTTTGATACCAATTAACATTAATATCCCGCCCAGTAAAATGGTCATATAGGTGATCTGGATCAATAATCCGATTAAGTAACTTTTAATGATCGATTCCGTTTCATAAATCGCTTCTTTCACTTTTGGGTGATCATCGGTTTTAAACCACATGAATATAAAACGCAATAAAATGTCTTTATAAAAAAGCATCAGGTAAATATAGATGGGCAATAAACCGATAAATACAAAAATGCCACTTAACGTTACAGCGGCACCACCAGCTAGTGAGGTACCCATGTTCATCAGATCGTCGCTTTTAGTTTGTATAAAAGCTTTTTGCTGCTTATCGTCGTAATGCGTAATGCGACTGATCCAATCGCTCAATGAATTAATATGCTGTGTTACATTCGATTTTATCTGTGGAAAATCTTTAACCAAAATGCCAATCTGGTTCGAAAAAAACCAAACGATCAAGGCTACAAAGAGCGCGACCAATAAAATGGATAGAATAATGGCTAATGATTCGGGTATTCTTTTTCGTTTTAAAAAGCGATATACCGGTAACAACATAATGCTGATAAAAAAAGCCATCAACATGGGCATGATAATGTCTCTTCCGATTACCATAACGGCTACAATGGCCATCAGCCCCAATAATTCTATCGATCGTTTAACGGTCAGGGGTAAATTGTTCGTCATAAAAGCTTATTCTGATTTGAGGTTTAAACACCATCGGAGTGAAAATGTTTTAAATAATTAGTTGTTGGTTTGGCGTGGTTGGTGCTGCGCGTTTGGCGGTGAGCGTTTGGCGTCAATTCATCGGTTCAAACAATTAACCGATTAAGCAGTTAGCGGTGGGCGGTGAGCGCTTGGCGTCAATTAACCGATTTCAACAATTAACCATTTAACCCCAGCTTAAAAAAATTACTTCCCTTACACGATATACCCATAGATTAGCCTTATTTTTGCAGCTTTAATACCGAACATGAACAATCAAGATACCATTATTGCTTTATCTACTCCTTCCGGTTCTGGCGCCATTGGCGTAATCCGTTTATCTGGTCCGGAGGCTATTTCATTGACCAATGCAGTATTTGCAGGAAAAGATTTAGAAAAGCAGGCCTCGCATACTTTACATTTTGGTCTGGTTAAAGATGGCGATCATATTGTTGATGAGGTTGTTGCGGGTTTATTTGTTGCTCCTAAATCGTATACTAAAGAAAATGTGGTAGAAATTTCCTGCCATGGTTCTAATTATATTATCCAGCAGATTATTAACCTCTTGATTAGCAAAGGTGCACGTGCTGCCAAGCCTGGAGAATTTACCTTGCGTGCTTTTTTAAATGGTGCTTTCGACTTAAGTCAGGCGGAGGCTGTGGCCGATTTAATTGCTTCCAATTCGAAAGCTTCGCACGATGTGGCCATGCAACAGATGCGCGGTGGTTTTGCCAACGAATTAAAAGGCTTACGCGAGCAATTGATCCATTTTGCATCAATGATTGAGCTCGAACTCGATTTTGCTGAAGAAGATGTAGAGTTTGCTAACCGCGAACAGCTAAAAAACCTGGTCAACAAAATTAATTACGTTTTACAACGCCTCATCTCCTCTTTCGAAATGGGAAATGTGATTAAAAACGGTGTTCCAATTGTTATTGCAGGCAAACCTAATGTGGGTAAATCTACCTTATTAAATGCCCTCCTGAATGAAGAACGGGCTATCGTTTCGGATATTGCCGGAACTACCCGCGATACCATTGAAGATGAACTGACCATTGGTGGCATTGTTTTCCGTTTTATAGATACGGCCGGAATCCGTGATACAGCCGATATTATTGAAGCTTTAGGGGTAGAACGTACCTTAGAGAAAATGAAACAGGCTAAACTGATCATTTATATGGCCGATGCTGCTCAAAGTATTTCAGAAATTGAAGAGCAGATTCGGGGTTTGAAGCAATTGGCTATCCCATATTTAATTTTAGTGAATAAAGCCGACCTCATGGCAGACGCACAGCGTAAGGCTTTCGAAGCTTTAGAAGTTGTTTTTATTTCTGCTAAAGAGAAACAAGGTATCGATGAATTAAAAACCACCTTACTGGAACAGGTTAACTTGCATCACATAAATACCAGCGAAACCCTAGTGACTAATATCCGCCATGTAGAAGCTTTAAAACAAACCGAACATGCGTTGCAAAGGGTTTTGGCCAATGTAGATAATCCGGTAACCTCCGATTTCTTAGCCATGGATATTAAACAGGCGCTACATTATCTTGGTGAGATTACAGGTACAGTGACTACTGATGACTTGCTGGAGAATATATTTACGAAATTCTGTATCGGGAAGTAATTTATTTTCCGAAGCTTTCTATTATATTCATATCGACTGAATAATTAAGTATTTAAAATAAAAAGTAATTATTGTTAAATACTTTGAGTTTGTTAAAGAAATCAGGGCTTAGATTCCAAGCACAGTTTTTTAAGAAATTTCAAATGTTATTTATGAAAATCTATTTATAATCCATTAACTTCTTACTTGGTTTATAAATTCTAGAAATAAATTTTGATTAATAATTTGATTAATAAATTAATGTCTTACAGATAGAAAACTTAACTCAGTTTTTTGTTAATAACTTTCATTGGATAAAGCGCTCAATTCTTTTGATATTGAAAAAAAATTAACTTCATGAATATTCTACACTTAACAGACTTTCACTTTAAAACATCATTACACAACGAATTTAAACAAGATGCGATTGTTGAAAATATTGTAAATCATATAAAAAAACAAAACATATTAATCGATTATATTTTTTTCACAGGAGACTTAGTTTTTTCAGGTACTAAATCAAATGATTTCACAAATGCGGCTGAAGTTCTCATCGATAAACTATTATCAGCCTTAAATATTCCAAAAGATAGATTTTTTATCTGTCCAGGCAATCATGATGTGGATCGAACCAAGGTTAGCCCCGCAATAATTTCAAGAATTGATAATTTAAAAACGAATGAAGAATTGGAAGCATTCGTTAAGAAAAAGGATATTGATTACCAATCTAGTTTGTCTCCATTAGAAAATTATGAACATTTTGCGAAACAGTATTTTACTACAACCAACAGATTTGACACCATAAGCTTTGGCTATTCGAGTCACATAAGGACACATTTAGGTAAAAGCGTCGGAGTGATATGCTTAAATACGGCCTGGAGAGCCATTGGTGACTTGGACGAGGGTAATTTAATTGTACCTATTAGCTACCTTCAAGAAAGCTTAAAATTGATTAGCAAATGCGACATTAAAATCCTTTTACATCATCATCCAATATCTCAATTTAAGTTATATAATCAATATACTATTGAAGATTTAATTCATAATAATTTCAATGTATCTTTTTCTGGACATTTACATAAAAACAATACTTCCGTATCGTATACTTCAAAAGATGGAATCTTAAAACTTGCATCAGCAGCAGCATTAGCAGATAATGATGGATCTAAAATAGGCTTCACAATAGTAAATATAAATCTGGATTCTTTCAAAGTTAATGCTACTTGTTATAAATACGATGCTCAAGATGAAATATTTTATGATACAAAACCTCTAGAACTTCAAATCCCAATTGATTCAGAAAAAGCAAAGCAAAATAAATTCAGACAAAGATTAAGGGCTTTATATAGTGAAGAACTAGAAAATGCTGACGATCTTTTTCTTAAAGGAAAGAAAGACAAAGATAATAAAGGCTTTATTGATTTGTGGACCAGTCCTGTAATCAGTTCAAAGAGTGCCGAAGAGGTCAAAAAGCAAAACTCAGTTAAAATAGTTGAAGTTGAACAAATAATTAAGTCGAATGTTAACTTTTTAATAATGGGAAATGACAAATGTGGTAAAACCTCGTTATTAAAAAAAATACAGCTAATTTGCTTAGAGGATTATAATCACTACGAGAGAATTCCTATCTATTTGGATTTCAAGAAAATTGAGAAAGAAGAGCATTTGGAGGGGAAGTTTGTAAAAGATTTAGCCTCATATTTTCAAGTAAATAAGGCAGCGGTTAAAGATATCATGGAGAATGAGACTGTTATGCTACTTATTGATAATATGGACTTTAGAGATGATGAAAATATAAAATGGTTAGAAGGAATTGTAAAATCTTTTAGCTTAGCTCAAATTATAATTTGCACTGATCAGAATTCTGGATCGAAATATCAAGAACTAAAAATTAATACATATAGTGTTAAAACTCTTTATTTCCATAGTCTTAAACCCAAGCAGTTAAGAGAATTAGCAGATAAGTTTTATGGCAGTTCAGAAATCAGCAAGGTTGAAGTAATAAATAGAATAAATCATATTTTTGGTATGTTGGCTATACCATTTAATTTTTGGAGTGTTTCATTATTTCTATGGGTTTTTAAAGATTCCAGAAAGGATATTACAAACGATGTTGATTTGGTAGACTTATATATTGAATCAATACTTGAGAGAGAAAAACTAATTAAAAACAAGGGAAGTTTCAGCTTTGAAAAATACAAACAATATTTAGCACATCTTTCAAAATTTTTACTTGATAATAATGAAAATGCATATTCAGCTACAAGTGATAACATTTTAGAATTTACTGCTAAATACTTGGCTTCAAACCCACGTAATGATACTGATTCTGCAACAATCTGGTCATACATAACCGATAAGGGGATTATAAAAGAAGTTGAAAACAAAAGATATGCTTTTAGACTGAATGGTGTATTTGAGTATTTCTTAGCTCATTACTTAAAATTGGATAAGGAATTTAGAGAAACTGTTATCAATGATAATAATGTTTATCTAAGTTTCAAAAATGAACTTGAAATGTATGCCGGCTCTAATCGTGGTGACGAAGATTTTGTATTGAAGATTTTTAATAAGACAAAAGAGATATTTGCGGAAATAAATCAGGCATATTTAACCGAAAATATTGATAATGCATTAACACAGCTAGATACTGGAGAAATAGCATTACATCTAGAAAAAAATCACACAGATTTGATCAGGAGCGTGATGTCTAATGAACAGCTAGATGACATTGAAGAGGTCGAGGAAAGTATCTCAACTATAAGTATTCAAGATAATTGTGAAGTTAGATTAAAACGTTTTTTACCTATTGACCAAAACAATATTGTTTCCCTAGAGAATTCTCTCTACATATTAGGAAGGGTTTTTAAAAATGCAGATGATATAACAAGTACAGATCTCATAAACGAAATTTTCGACTATATTATTGATACTACGGTAAGCTGGGGATACAAACTCTTTCAATCATTTAATAGCGATAATTCAGGATTGAGTGAAGAAAAAAATAAAATGGCAGCACTTGTTAAATTGATGCGTCAAATGCTCCCAATTATTGTTCAAAGTAGAATATCTGATATGATCGGAGCAAATAATTTGCAAGGTATAATTAAAGATAAATTACATAAACTAAAAACCAGTAAAGAAGAAAGTCAATTTAAAAAATTCATATTGCTTTATACACTTGCTGATATCGATTTATTGAAAAATCATGAATATATCAAACAAAGTATTTCAGATATAAAAATACCTGTACTTAGATATTCTATTTTAGTTAAAATTCTGTACTATTATAATTTTAGAACGCTTGAGTATTCACCATCTAATAAAGAAAAAATCTCTAAAACTTTACAAGGATATTTTGCTGAGGCTGGGCCTAAATTTAATAGTAAATTGTATACAAAAGATTCTGTAAGTAAAACATTCCAAACTTTAGAAAAGCTGAAAACTGTTAATGCTAAGCTTAGTTAATAATTGAGATAAAAAAACAGAATACTTATTTGAGAAATTATTAGCTAATTGTTTTGTATTTGTTATTTTGTAATAGTAATTAATTTTACTATTACAAAATAACTTTTTGTATCGGGGAGTAATACACGATTTAAAGTAAGAGGCTATGGATAAAGCGTTTTATTTTCTACTTCTTTCCTTTTACACAACATACACTTTCAGAATATCATAAGCAAATCTTAAAATTGTTCCGAAAACAACGATCAGAAAAAATACACGCACAAATTTATTTCCTTTAAGCAAGGCTAGTTTTGTACCGAAGAAAGCACCCGTTAGGTTAAAAAGTGCCATTGGGATGGCGTATTGAAACAGGATATGTCCTGTTGAACTGAAATAGATAATGGCTGCCAGATTAGTCGCCATATTTACAATTTTGGCATGTGCACTGGCACCTATAAAATCGAAGCCCAGTACAGCAATAAAAACCAAGATCAGAAAAGAGCCGGTACCTGGTCCGATTAAGCCATCATAAAAACCAATCAATATTCCAAATAAAGCAGCCATTAAAACCTGTTGTTTAAGCGAATGGTCTTTCTCCTGGTGGATACCAAATTGTTTATTAAAATAGGTATAAAGTGCAACTAAAATCAGCACAACAAGGATTACCGGTTTAATGACCGAATTATCGATCCTACTCACCAAAAACGCCCCCATCAATGCGGCTAAAAATGCAGTAAGCACACAGGCAGCAAGCACCTTGTAATTAAAACTAACCTGTTTAGAATATTTGAAAGCGGCCAGCGTTGTACCCGCCATTGATGGGATTTTTGTAGTTCCTAAAAGCGTAGCCACAGGATAATGTGGTAAAATAAGTAAAATGGCGGGAGTTTGTAATAAACCGCCGCCACCTACAATAGCATCTATAAATCCGGCAGCAAAAGCCACCAAACAAAGTAAAATCAGTTCGTTAACCACTAATTAAATTTTTAAATCAATACTTCCGAATTCATTACCGCTGGCTTCAGCCAACAGTAACTACATCCGCTCTGGCGAAGTAATCCCTAAAATCAGCATACCAGCATGAATAATATCAGCTGTTTTTTTGCTCAGGTTTAAACGGAACTGTTTCACTTCACCATCTTCAGTTTTTACAATTGGCGGTACCTCATGATAAAACTTGTTAAACAGTTTAGCCAGTTCGTATAAATAGTTGGCCAAACTTGCCGGACTATAAGCCTTAGCTGCAATAGCAATTTCTGCAGGGTATTTCGCCAATTGCAGAATCATTTCCAGTTCCACATCCGATATTCCTGAAAACTGCTCACTACCAACTGCAAACTGATAATCCGATTTACTCAACAGCGATTTAATCCGTGCATGTGTATACTGGATAAATGGCCCTGTATTCCCCTGGAAATCGATACTTTCAGCAGGATTAAACAATAAACGTTTTTTCGGTTCAACCTTTAAAAGGAAATATTTTAAAGCACCTAAACCAATATTTTTATATAACTCTTCTTTATCTGCTTCGCTAAAATCGTTGGTTTTACCCAATTCTTCCGTTTTCTCTCGGGCGGTGGTTACCATGCTTTCGATTAACTCATCCGCATCAACAACTGTTCCTTCACGGCTTTTCATTTTTCCGTTTGGCAAATCAACCATTCCGTACGATAAATGGTATAAACCTTTCGCCCAGCTTTTGCCCAGTTTCTCTAAAATCAGGAACAATACCTTAAAGTGATAATCCTGCTCATTTCCTACCACATAAATCGACTCATCCATATTGAAATCGTCGTGTTTCATTTCGGCAGTACCCAAATCCTGCGTAATGTAAACCGAAGTCCCATCGGCACGTAAAACCAGTTTCTGGTCTAAACCGTCGGCAGTTAAATCGATCCATACCGAACCATCTTCCTTTTTAAAGAAAACGCCTTTGGCCAAACCTTCATCAACCGTACCTTTTCCTAACAGGTAAGTATTGCTTTCGTAGTAAAATTTATCAAAATCAACCCCAAGGTTTTTATATGTTACATTAAAACCAGCGTAAACCCACTCGTTCATGGTTTTCCAAAGCGAAACTACTTCCTCATCACCTTGCTCCCATTTCAGCAGCATTTGTTGCGCTTCTTTAATCAACGGTGCATTTTTCTTGGCCTCTTCTTCAGTTTGTCCTTCCGCTTTTAACGAATCAATCTCTTTTTTGTATTCTTTATCAAAAATGACGTAATATTTTCCAACCAGGTGATCGCCCTTTAAGCCAGTGCTTTCAGGTGTTTCGCCATTACCCCACTTTTGCCAGGCCAACATCGATTTACAGATGTGGATACCACGATCGTTAACCAGGTTTACCTTCACCACATCGTAACCGTAAGCTTTAAGCAGCTCAGAAACCGAGTAACCCAATAAATTATTACGCACGTGCCCCAGGTGGAGCGGTTTATTGGTATTTGGCGAAGAATATTCGACCATTACCTTTTTACCGTTAGGTGCATATACACCAAAATCGGGCGATAAAATTTCTTCGTTAAACTGTTTTAAGAAATAACTTTCAGCAATGCTTAAGTTTAAAAAGCCTTTAACCACATTAAATTTAGTGATATCGGTTACGTTGGCAACCAAATATTCGCCAATTTCTGTAGCAGTTTGTTCCGGCGATTTCTTAGAAATTTTGGTGATCGGAAAAACAACAATCGTTGCCTGTCCTTCAAATTCTTTACGGGTTTCTTGTATGTTGATTACACTTTCGGCTACTTCTTCCTTATAAAGTTCAAAAATGGCTTTCTGTGTTTCGGCAATAATAAAATTCATGTGCCAAAAATATGTAAAAAAGGTGGAAGGTGAAAGGTTTAAGGCGGAAGGTTTTTGAGCTTTCAAAAGGCTTGGAAAGCTAAGTAGTGCCAATCGGTTCCGATAGTCCTTCTTTCCGCTATAGTCCCGATTGAAGGAATCGGGAGCTGCCGCTTCAATAAGGTTTAAGGATGTGGGTGCTGTGCAATAAAAAAGTCGGGAGTCCGATGTCCGGGGTCGGAAGACAGAATACCTATAAATATAAATCTCATTGGTCTTCTAACTTTTCCAGCACCTATTTTCAAACTATATCTTCGGACTTTCGGACCCCTGGACTTTCGGACTCTCAAAAATTCTAATAGATTTGCAATAACTAACTTTTTTATGAGCGAGCAGAACCCAAATTTTAAAGTGAGCGTAAACACCGAAATCGGCAGATTGCGTAAATTATTAATACATAGTCCTGATAGTGGATTAGGCAAAGTAGTACCCTCTAAGGCACAAGATTGGCTTTTCGAAGATATAGTACATTTAGATACCATCCGTAAAGGCGAATACGATTATTATATTAAATTGTTGATGTATTTTCTTGATCCTGATAAGATTAAAGGAAAACTGAGCGATATAGATTCGGAAGCATCCAACCGTAATTTTTATAAACCCAACCACCCCGATTTTCACAATTCTAAATCGGTAATCGAGATTCAGAATCTGTTGAGCGAAATGCTCGAAAACGAATCCATCCGCAAAAAACTGGTTGCTGCCGTTTGTGCGATTGAAGGCTGTACCTATAAAGTACAGTTAGCGTTAACGAATACCGATCCGAAACAGTTGGCTGAGATTTTCATCTCCGGTACACTGGCCGACGATACGATGATTTTTGCACCGATCCCCAATTTAATTTTCACCAGGGATGTAGGCACCACAATTAATAACCACATTCTGTTAAACAAACCGGCAAAAAAAGCCCGTGTGCGCGAAACGCTTTTAATGCGTTATATATTCTTCAACCATCCTTTGTTTGAAGATTACCGCAATAACATTCTCGAAATTCCGGATGTAACCATGCACTTTTTAAGACCAGGCGATGAACCTGCTTTCAGCACCACTTTAGAGGGTGGCGATGTGATGATGGTGAGTCCTAACCACGTATTAATCGGCTGTAGCGAGCGGACATCAGAGCATGGTGCCAACGAAGCGATTAAGTTATTGTTCGATCAGGATGTGGTCGAAAAAGTTACCGTGGTGAAAATACCGAGCAAACGTGATTACATGCACCTGGATACTGTTTTCACGCAAGTTAAACGCAATACCTGGGTAATTTTGAATTCGATTGCGCATTCACCAAAATATAATCCTTATGAGCCGATCAACTTTTTAAAAGAACCCGAAAAACTGGAAGCGACTACCGCCATTCAGTTTACTAAAGCCAATCCAAGCGAGCCGAAACACTTCAAACATGTAGAAGCTTTATTAAATGATATTAGCCAGAACGACTTAAAAAGCACCGAACCTACTCAGATTATTTATAGCGGAAACAATCAGTTCCCTTACGATTCGCGTGAGCAGTGGACAGATTCCTGTAACCTTTTAGCCATTAAAGATGGTGTGGTTTTAGGTTACGACAGAAACGATAAAACCGTTGAGGCCTTTAAAACTGCTGGCTTTGATGTAGTGGATGTAAAAGATTTGATCCAGGATTTAGAAAGCGGTAAAGTAAATGTCGAAACCATAACCGATACGTTGATTTTAATGCCTTCGGCAGAATTATCACGTGCCCGTGGGGGTTTCCATTGTATGAGTTTGCCGATATTAAGAGACAATATTTGAGGTTTAAGGCGTAAGGTATAGGGTTTAAGGTTAAATTTGCCTATAGTATAAATGCCTGATATTTAATGAATACTTTTGGGGCAGTATGCAACCTTAAACCTTACGCCTTTTACCTTTCACCATTATGCAGACTACCAACCATATCCTCATGATCCGCCCTGTTGATTTTAAATTCAACGAGCAAACGGCGGGAAATAACAAATTTCAAGTTGCTTCTACTGAAACCAATGTACAAACAGAGGCTTTAAAAGAATTTGATGCCTTTGTTGATTTACTACGAAAAAATAATGTTGATGTGACAGTGGTTGATGATACCTTACAACCAGAAACACCTGATTCTATTTTCCCCAACAATTGGGTTTCCTTTCATGAGGATGGCTCAGTATACCTTTATCCGATGTTTTCTGAAAACCGAAGATTGGAGCGCAGAAAAGAGATTTTGGATGGTTTAAAAGAAAACTTCGAAGTTAACCACATCAGCGATTTAAGCTTTTACGAACATCAGCATGCGTTTTTAGAAGGCACAGGAAGCATGGTATTAGATCGCACCAACAAAATTGCTTATGCCTGCTTAAGTGTGCGTACCGATGAAGAAGTGTTAGACAATTTCTGCATGCTGACCGGATATGAACCGGTGGCATTCCAGGCGGTTGACGAATCGAATTTCCCGATTTACCACACCAACGTGATGATGTGCATCGGCGATCGTTTTGCAGTAATTTGCCTGGATTCGATTAAAGATCCTGAAGAAAAACTGAATGTTACCATTAGTTTAAAAGGATCAGGAAAAGAAATTATCGAAATCAACCTGGAGCAAATGAACAAATTTGCAGGCAACATGTTACAACTTACCAACGCAGATGACGAAAGTTTATTGGTGATGTCAGAACAGGCTTATCTATCCTTAACTGCTGAGCAGATTGTTGCGCTTGAACAATATAGCAGAATCATTTATGCACCGCTTTATACCATCGAAAAAAACGGCGGTGGCAGCGCAAGGTGCATGCTGGCTGAGATACATTTGCCCAGTAAATTGTAGGCATAAAACAAATATTGGTAAGTCACCAATCCCATAAATCTATTTTTAATGGAATCAGATTTAACAGAAAAAGAATTGCGATTGGCAACCTTCATGAGTGAAATTTCAGAAAATTGCTATTCTGCTGGTTGGATGCAGAATTTAGAATATGAATTATGGTATGCCCTAATAAATGGAGAAAGGAAATACGGACAATCTTACATCACAGAAGCTGATATTTCCACATTGCTTAAGCTTTCTACAGATGCGGATGCCTGGATCGTATATGATGACGATAAAGGGGAAACAGCTTTGAGCTTAAAAAAATGGACGGAAAAGTTTAATAAGGATGTGGAGCAAAATAAAGTAATTATAAAAGGTTAATAACTTTATTAGCTAATGTTTCAACGAACCATTGTATTTTTGCCACGGAAGCTCGGAGCGCACGGAAAATCTGTTGCATAATTACACTTGCTAGTAAGCCACTAATAGCAACACCGACCGAAATATATAAACCTGATAGAATGAAAAGCCCGCAAAGCCGATCCTTAATCGGCAGCGGACTTGTAATGAATAGCAGGACTAACCCAAACCTACAATAACAGGAACCAGCTTTCCAAATGATCGGCAACATTCCTTTCTTTTTCTATCAAACAAAACCTTTAAATTATAAGAACAAAGATTTCTCCGCTACAGGCTGTAACACAATGCCTGTTCATTCCGATTAGTTTTATTACTTTCGCCAAAAATCCAGTATCAATATGTCTTTAGTACAAGAATTACAAACCCGTTCGGGCAATAAATGCGAATTATGCACTTCTGAAACCAATTTATCGGTGTACGAAGTGCCGCCAAGCAGCAATGCCAATAGCGATAACAGCATTTTAGTGTGTAAAATCTGCTTAGATCAGATTGAAAAAACGGAGCAACTTGCTCCTAACCATTGGAAAATATTAACAGAAACCATGTGGTCGGAATTTGCCCCGGTACAGGTTGTGGCCTGGCGCATGTTGAGCAGGTTAAGGAATGAAGGCTGGGCAGCAGATAGTCTGGATATTTTATACCTTGAAGATGAAACTTTGGAATGGGCTAAAAAAACCGGCGACCACGAGCAAGATGGAACAGTAGAATTTCATCAGGACAGCAACGGCACGCGTTTATTTGAAGGGGATACGGTGGTTTTGGTGAAAACACTGGATGTTAAAGGCTCAACTTTGAGCGCTAAATTGGGTACTGTAGTTAAAAACATCCGCTTAGTTCATGATAACATCGAACAAATTGAAGGTAAGGTAGAGGGACAAACCATTGTAATTTTAACGAAATACCTCCGCAAAGGTTAATATGCTATTTGGTTCCATAGCCTGTATCATATTTATGAATCCATTCTAACTTTATTTGTGTTTATTTTTCCCGCTCTCTGCCGCGGGGGCATGGTAGTTTTTCGCAGATTATGTTGTTTTTATTTGTGCTCAAGAATGCTGGCGCATTTTGGAGCGCCAAAGTACCCAAAGCGCTTTGTCAATCCGGCAATGTGGTTCCTCACCGCCCACACTAATCAAAAAACAGCAGCACTTTGTTTTGTGTTCAATTCTCCTAAAAGATTAGAATCAGCATTAGGAACACAAAACCACTGCGTTTAAGGTTTGGTAGTGCTATTTGTTCTAATCTGCAACTGTTTTTTGATTTTCCTGCCACTTGGGATTGACAGCGTTCTTCGGTAACACCCGTTGTTTATTAAAGTTTGGTTAGCAAAACGTATAAAAAATCAAAAGATTTATCCACACGATAGGCTGAACCGGGAAAGGTAACAGGAACGCTTTACAGGAGCATTTAAACAGGTCCTTCGACAGGCTCAGGATGACAATCTATAATTGATTTGCCGCTTGCTGTTAACCTTAAATAGCAGCACCAACCTAACCTCAATAAACCTGATCGGAACGAAGATCCCGAATGAAGCATTGTTGCTTATTATTTTTTGGTATGCTTGCTTGTTGCACAGGTTTCTTCGGGATAAAGTGGAGCGCAGGGCCAAACCCAAACTACAAAAAACCGGAACCTGCTTTCCAAACCCTTAAACCAACTCCTTATTACTGCTTGTTTTCCAGATTGTTAACAAAACAAGCAACCTGTTTTTTTGCTAAAAACAATTTGTACTAAAATTTTGTAGTTAGGCTAACGGTTTCTCTACAGTAAAAATATTTTTATTAAAGATTAATTCTCGATTTAAAATTACATTTTTGCAAAAATTATTTAAAAGTAAATGCAGAGTTACTCAGAATTTCTTGATCTAAGTGTTGGTTTCCCTCAGGAGGGCTTCGATGTTATAGATGATGAATTATATTTTCAGGATTTAAACCTGATGGAAATGATCGAAACTTACGGTACTCCCCTACGTTTCACGTATTTACCAATGGTAAGTAAGAAAATTCAGCAGGCGAAGATTCTTTTCCAAACCGCTATTTTAAAGAACAATTATCGTGGCGATTACAAATATTGCTACTGTACAAAAAGCTCGCATTTTAAGCACATTGTAGAAGAAGCTTTAAAAAACAACATCCACCTGGAAACTTCTTCGGCTTTTGATATGCCAATGGTTGATGCTTTAGAGAAAAAAGGAGTGTTAACGAAAGATACCACCATCATCTGTAACGGCTTTAAAACCTATCAGTACAAACAATATATCATTGATATGTTGCATGATGGTTATACCAATATTATCCCCGTTTTAGATAACAAAGAAGAATTTAACCTTTTTGATGATGAGGTAGATATTGATACGCCTTGTAATTTGGGTATCCGTATTGCCGCTGAAGAGCAGCCAGATTCGCAATTCTATACTTCGCGTTTAGGCGTTCGTATGGAAGATATTATCGATTTTTACAACAATAAAATCGTTCATAACCCTAATTTCAGGGTTAAATTATTACACTTTTTCATTAACTCTGGTATTACCGATTCGCCATATTACTGGAACGAGTTAGAGAAATACGTAACACTTTATTGCAAGTTCAAAAAAATCAATCCTGATTTAGATACCCTTGATATTGGTGGCGGTATGCCATTTAAAGATTCGTTGGTGTTTGATTTCGATTACGAATACATGGTAAACGAAATTGTAAAAAGGATTAAAGAAATCTGTGCCATCCACGATGTAATGGAACCAGATATTATTACTGAATTTGGCAAATATACTGTTGCCGAGGCTTCTGGTATCCTTTATAAAGTATTGGGCCGTAAACAACAGAACGACCGTGAGCGTTGGTTAATGTTAGATGGTTCTTTCATTACCAATTTACCTGATGTTTGGGCACTAAACCAAAAATACATTTTATTGCCGATTAACAACTGGGATGCTGAATATGAACGGGTTAACTTAGGTGGTATTACCTGCGATGGTCAAGATTATTACAACCAGGAAGCTCACATGAACAGTGTATTTATGCCTAAAACGCGTAAAGTACAGTATTTAGGTTTCTTCCATACTGGTGCATACCAGGAAGTATTGAGCGGATATGGTGGTATCCACCATTGTTTATTACCTAGTCCTAAACACGTTTTAATCCGCAGAAACCGCGATGAAAGTTTCAACTTCGAGGTTTTTGGAGAAGAACAGAACAGTAAACAGGTATTGAAAATTCTGGGTTACTAATTCAGTTTGCAGTTTTCAATTCTCAGTTTGGAGCTCTTCCAAATAAACTTTCCACAATGAATTAAAGCGAGAACAAGTTTCTTATTTTTACAATATATAAATACCTTAGTTAAATAAACTAAGGTATTTTTTTGCCTTTAACCTTTTACCTTACACCTAAAAACCTTTAAAAATGCAATTCGGTAAAGTAGACGACCCCTCAATTATAGATTATACGCTTCCTGCTGATGCGCCTGAAACAGCAGCAATTTTAGCAGCCAATAAACCTAAACAAGCTTTTAAGGCTTACGTGGGTTGTGCCAAATGGAATAAGGCTGATTTAAAAGGTTTTTATCCAAAAGGGACAAAAGATGAGCTGACTTACTATTCTACTCAATTTAATTCCATTGAGCTAAATGCCACTTTTTATGGTATGCCAAGTCGTGAGCAGGTAATCACCTGGACACAAAAAACACCTGCAGATTTTAAGTTTTTCCCTAAACTCACCAACACCATCAGTCATTTTAAAAGATTGATCAACGTTAAAGAGCCTGTAGAGCAGTATTGCGATGCCATCAGTAACTTCGAAGATAAGTTGGGTATGGCTTTTCTTCAGCTGCACGATAATTTTAAACCTAAAGATTTCGAAAGGTTAAAAACCGTAATCAATGAGTTTCCAAAAGTTATTCCTTTGGGCGTTGAGGTGAGAAATGGCGAATGGTTTTCGAATCCCGCCATTGCCAATGAGTTTGCACAATTGTTTCAGGAAAATGGTGTAGCCAATATTATTGTTGATACTGCGGGCAGAAGAGATATGTTACATATGCGTTTAACCTCACCTACGGCCTTCGTACGTTTTGTAGGCGCCAATTATGATGATATTGATAAAAAGCGCTTAGATGATTGGATTGAAAGAATTGTAACCTGGAAAGAACAGGGATTACAAAACCTATATTTCTTTGTACACCAGAATGTAGAACTATCCTCTCCGCTATTTTCGGCTTATTTTACGGAGAAACTGAATAAGGCTGTAGGGACTGATCTAAAAATTCCGGTGATGGCCAATCAGGCTTCGCCAGGTTTATTTTAATTTTTTACGTTACGTCATTCCCGTGCATGCGGGAATCTTAATGCATTTTACATCAGGCACTAAGATTATCTTCGATGAGCACTTCGTGGTTCCCAATCAAGTTGGGAATGACGATCTTACTGTTAGTCGAGATTTGCAATCTCGATTAAATGAACTATGGATTTATAATCCAATTAAAGATTCGAAAGTCGGGATTGCAAATCCCGACCAACAATATTTACTGTTTCCTATAAACCGTTTCCGTCGCTTTTGCCTCATCCCCTTCCGGCGAAACATTGTAAGCCGTTAATATCATTTCATCTGCACTGATAATCTCAAGTGTTGTTCTCCAGCCCCAAAGCTGCTCGCCATATTCCGGACTCCCATATTCGCCAAAAACTGAAAAACCATTTGTCGTAGCTTCACCGCTCGAAAGCATGATCTGTGTCCCCATGTGGAAACTATCGACCCAGCTTGTGGTGAATCTTTGGTAAGGAATGTCGAAACCGATAATCATTTTGCCTTCAAAAGCTTTTCCTTCCAAACTTCCCTGATAATCGAAAGAAATAAAACGATTACCCAGGATAGCAGTAATGGTTGCTTCAGCCGGAGATTCATCTGCCAGTACATCTTTTTCAAACCAGGTTTTGGTTATGCCTTTCCAGTTACCCATTAAACTTTGAAGCTGTTGGTGAGCACCATCTATTAGAGATTGCTCGAATTTACTTGTCGCCATAATCCAAACTTATAAAAATATAGTTGTAATGTTTAATGGTTTGGATAGAAGATTTTGAATTGAAAATTGTAAATTGTTAATTGAAAATTACTGATGTATGCTAAAGGCGTTAGATCTCAATCAGGTAATGGTTATCGATATCGAAACTGTGCCTCAATATCCATCTTTTCAAGATGTACCTCCCCATTTTCAGGAACTTTGGGAACAAAAAACACATTACCAAAGAAATCAGGACCAAACTGCTGAAGAATTTTATGAAAAAGCCGGTATTATGGCCGAATTTGGCAAGATCATCTGCATCAGCATGGGGATTTTTAGTGTACAGGGCCAATCCACCTCATTGCGCATCAAATCTATTTTTGGCGATGATGAAAAAGAAATGCTGTTACAGTTTTCTGCCCTATTGAGTAAACAAATACCCAACTTAATGTTCTGTGCACACAATGGAAAAGAATTCGACTTTCCCTATTTATGCCGCAGGTTATTGGTTAATGGTATAGAAATCCCGGTTCAACTACAACTTTCGGGCAAAAAACCATGGGAAGTGAACCACATCGATACCATGGATCTTTGGAAATTCGGCGATTACAAACATTTCACTTCCTTAAACCTGTTAGCCGCAATTTTGGATATTCCTACGCCTAAAGACGACA
The DNA here is from genome assembly GCA_002151545.1 of Sphingobacteriaceae bacterium GW460-11-11-14-LB5. Classification (NCBI taxonomy): domain Bacteria; kingdom Pseudomonadati; phylum Bacteroidota; class Sphingobacteriia; order Sphingobacteriales; family Sphingobacteriaceae; species Sphingobacteriaceae bacterium GW460-11-11-14-LB5. Next base: position 2,603,411 of record CP021237.1, read on the forward strand.
TCAACGGCGCACAGGTAAGGCAGGTTTATTACGAAGAAAAAAACCTGGATAGAATTGTTACCTATTGCCAGAAAGATGTAATTACTACCGCTCAGGTGTTATTAAAATTTAAAGGAATGGATATAATTTCAGCAGAAAACATTACCATTGTAACCTAATGTTAAACGTTGAGCATTTAAATATCGATTTCTATAACCAGGAAGAAAAAACCTGGTTTAAAGCGGTAAAACAGATCAGTTTTAAGGTAAAAAAAGGAACTGTTTTAGGTATTGTTGGCGAATCTGGTTCTGGAAAATCGGTCACATCTTTTTCTATAATGCGTTTGCACGATGAACGTGCAGCAAAAATTACGGGCGAGATAGATTTTGAAGATATTAGTCTGCTTAACCTGAGTTCAAATGAAATCCGCCAGATCAGGGGAAACCAGATTTCGATGATTTTTCAGGAACCCATGACTTCGCTCAATCCTGTTTTTACCTGCGGGTATCAGGTGGCTGAAGCCATTATGCTGCATCGAAAGGTAGATCAAGCGGAAGCCAAAAAACATACCATTGCTTTATTTAACGAAGTGCAATTACCGCGACCAGAAAAAATATTTGAGAGTTACCCACACCAAATATCAGGCGGACAAAAGCAAAGGGTAATGATTGCCATGGCTTTAAGCTGTGATCCAAAATTATTGATAGCCGATGAACCCACCACGGCTTTAGATGTAACCGTTCAGAAAACCATCCTGCAACTGCTATTAAAACTGAAACAGGAACGAAATATGGCAATGATTTTTATTTCGCACGATTTAGGTGTGGTAAATGAAATTGCCGATGAAGTTGCTGTAATGTATAAGGGCGAAATCGTAGAACAAGGTCCGGCAAAATCTATTTTCGAGAACCCCCAACATCCGTATACCAAAGGTTTACTCGCCTGTCGCCCCTCACCTAACCGCCAATTAAAAAAACTACCTGTGGTGGCCGATTTCCTTACCGGAGAAATTGAAGATGCCTCAGCACATCTGCAGGCCTCAAATCAGTTAACAACAGCCGAAATAACCGCTCGCAGAGCCAAACTTTATGCTCAGGAACCTTTACTTCAAATTAAAAACCTATGCACCTGGTATCCCATTCACAATGGCCTTTTCGGTAAAACCACTGATTATGTTAAAGCTGTCGACCAGTTAAATTTTGAGGTTTTTCCTGGAGAAACTTTGGGTCTGGTTGGCGAATCGGGTTGTGGTAAAACCACTTTGGGGCGGACTATTTTACGGTTAATACAGCCCACGTCCGGAGAGATCATTTTTAATGGGGAAAACATTACACATATCGGCAAAACAGCCTTACGGAAATTAAGGAAAGATATACAGATCATTTTTCAGGATCCATATGCGTCTTTAAACCCTAAATTAAGTATCGGTCAATCAATTTTAGAGCCATTACAGGTACATAAATTATACCGTAACGATAGCGAGCGTAAACAAAAGGTACTGGAACTGCTTGATAAGGTAGGCTTAAAAGAAGAACATTTTAACCGATATCCGCATGAGTTTAGTGGCGGACAAAGGCAGCGTGTGGTTATTGCCAGGGCTTTGGCTTTGCAACCCAAATTTATCATCTGCGACGAATCGGTATCTGCTTTAGATGTTTCCGTTCAGGCGCAGGTTTTAAACCTCATCAAAGACCTTCAAAGCGAATTCGGACTCACTTATATTTTCATTTCTCATGATCTTGCTGTTGTAAAACATATTTCAGACCGTATTCTGGTGATGAATAAAGGAAAAATTGAGGAAGAGGGTTTTCCGGAACAAATATTTTATGCACCAAAAGCAGCTTATACCCAAAAGCTGATCGAGGCTATCCCAGGACATCAATAATAGAAAATGCTTAGATCTCTTTCGATTGTTATTTTAATGATTTACTTTTCTTTTAGCATTTATGCGCAAAAGGTAGAGATTATTCAGTCGACTACTATTTTTGAAAAGGCGCCATTTGAGGCTTGTCACGCCTCAACTTTGGTTGATTTAGGCAAAGGAAAAATAATGGCCGCATGGTTTGGCGGTAAACACGAAGGAAGTAAAGACGTGGTCATCTGGTCGTCAATAAAAACCGTAACGCAATGGAGTCAGCCCATCGAAATCGCAAATGGGATAATAAACGACACGAGCAGATTTGCCTGCTGGAATCCTGTCCTTTTTAAGACAAAAAACGGTACATTATTTCTCCATTATAAGGTTGGTACAAATCCAAGGACCTGGTGGGCAGAATATAAAACATCTGTCAATGATGGAAAAACATGGTCGAAAGCACAGAAATTGCCTAAAGGTTTTTTAGGCCCAATTAAAAATAAACCTCTTCAATTATCTAATGGAACAATCCTTTACCCTTCAAGTACGGAAAGTTTGGATGAAAAAACATGGGCAATCCACATTGAGAAATCAGATGGCAAAGGAAAAAACTGGAAAAAGATTGAAATTAACTGCGATACCTTTGGCGTAATCCAACCTTCTATCCTCACCTATCCAAAAGGAAGGCTACAGTTATTGTGCAGAAGCAGGCAGAATGTGATTGTAGAAAGCTGGTCGGAAGATAACGGCGAAAGCTGGTCTAAATTAACGGCAACAACATTACCCAATCCCAATTCGGGAAGTGATGCAGTAACTTTAATTGATGGCAGGCAATTACTGGTTTATAATCCACTAACCGCAGGTAAAAACTGGTGGGAAGGACGTTCTATCTTAAAATTGGCCATATCAACGGATGGCAAAAACTGGCAGGACATTTACACCTTAGAAAACCACGATAAAGGCGAATACAGCTATCCGGCCATTATCCAGGATAAAAGTGGCAACATACATTTGAGTTATACTGCCGAACGGAAGAAAATTACTTATGCAGAGATTAGGTTAGTCCGTAGTCCGTAGTCCGTAGTCCGTAGAATGGAAAGGGATTTTGAAAGAAGGTTTAACCTGCAAGATATTATTTAGTTCATGGCTAATAGTCGATAGTCAAAGAGTGATTTTCTCATAACCTCTCCGGTCAATGAACTACCAAACCACCAACTAAGAACTTTTGGCAATTTGCCTTACTAATGAACTAATGGCCGATGAACCAATGAACTATAAACCATCATCCATTTTACATATTGTCCCCTATATTTTCCATCCTGAGCATCTTTTCTGTATCTTCGGTAAATTCAGTTTAGCATATGGCAAAGAAAAAATCGGCAAATATAAAATTGGTTCTGAATCAATTGGTTAGTGATGTTTTTGAAAAAAACAATAATCAGCTGCTTAATTACAAGCAGGTTTCGGCCAAATTAAATTTGAACGATCAGGAATCCAGAGAAACCATTCTCGAGATCTTAAAAGAAGGAAAAAGTGCAGGAATTTTCTTAGAACCAGAAAAAGGTAAATTTAAACTTAAAGAACTTCAAAACTTTATTATCGGTACGGTTGATATGACCGCTGATGGTTCAGCGTATATCGTTCCCGAAGATGAATTTGAGAAAGATATTTTTGTTGCCCCCCGAAAACTCAAAAATGCATTGCATGGCGATACCGTAAAGGCTTATGTTTTCGCGAAGAAAAGCGGTCGTAAAAATGATGGCGAAGTTGTCGAAATTATTAAAAGGGCAAAATCAGATTTCACGGGTGTAATCAAAATTTCAGATCGTTTTGCATTTGTTATTGCAGACGATAAAAAAATGATGCACGATATTTTTGTGCCTCTGGCCGATACCCACGAAGCCAAAAATGGTCAACGTGTATTGGTAACCCTATCTGACTGGCCTGAAAGCGCCAAAAATCCGATTGGTATTGTTAAACATGTACTCGGCAATCAGGGTGAGAACAACACCGAAATGAATGCTATTTTAGCGCAGTATGGTTTTCCTTTGGAGTTTCCGCCACAAGTTGAGCGCGAAGCCAATGCCATCCCGGAAGAAATTCCTGCAGCTGAAATTGCCAAAAGAAAAGATTTTAGAAACGTATTAACTTTTACCATAGATCCGGCTGATGCGAAAGATTTCGATGATGCCATCTCTTATCAAAAGCTCCCTAACGGAAACCATGAAATAGGCGTCCACATTGCCGATGTTTCACATTATGTCATTCAGGGGACCGAACTGGATAAAGAAGCTTATAGCCGTGCGACCTCGGTTTACCTGGTCGACCGTGTAATTCCTATGCTACCAGAGCGTTTGAGTAATGGAGTATGTTCGTTGCGCCCGCACGAAGATAAATTATGTTTTGCAGCGGTTTTTGAATTAGATGAACAAGCCAACATCCAGTCTGAATGGTATGGCAGAACGGTAATCCACTCTGACAGGAGATTCAGTTATGAAGAGGCACAGGAAGTAATCGAAAATAAAGAAGGCGATTATGCAAAAGAAATCCTGAAACTCAACGAACTGGCCTATATCCTTCGCGACCGTAAATTTAAAAACGGCGCGATCAGTTTCGAAAGTACTGAAGTTAAATTCAAACTGGATGAAGCTGGCAAACCAATTGGTGTTTATGTAAAAGAGCGTAAAGATGCCCATAAACTGATTGAAGATTACATGCTTCTGGCCAACCGTAAAGTTGCCGAGTTTATCGCCAAAAAAACAAAAGGAAAAGACAAACTGACCTTTGTTTATCGCGTGCACGATTCGCCAAACATGGAAACCCTGAATACTTTCGCCACATTTGCTTCACGTTTCGGTTATAAAATCAATACCAAATCAGATAAAGAAATTGCCAAATCATTAAATAATTTAATGAATGATGTAGAAGGTAAAAAAGAGCAGAATATTCTAACTTCGCTGGCCATCAGATCAATGGCAAAAGCAATATATTCTACTAAAAAAACAAGTCATTACGGGCTGGCTTTCGAATACTATACCCACTTTACGTCCCCTATCCGTCGTTATCCGGATGTAATGGCGCACAGGCTATTACAGACTTATTTAGATGGTGGTAAATCAGCTGATATGGAATTTTACGAAGTGGCCTGCGTACATTCTTCAGCTATGGAGAAAAGAGCTGCTGATGCCGAACGTGCTTCTATTAAATACAAACAAGCCGAATACTTAGAAAACAATATCGGTACGGCGTACAAAGGTATTATTTCGGGTGTTACCGAATGGGGCATGTATGTAGAGATTGAAGAGAACAAATGTGAAGGAATGATTCGTCTAAGAGACATATCAGACGATTTTTATGTGCTTGATGAGAAAAACTACTGTATTGTAGGCCAACGCAAAAAGAAAAAATACCAGCTTGGAGATGAGGTGATGATCAGGGTTAAAAAAGTAGATCTTTCTAAACGTCAAATCGATTTCACCTTAATTCCAGATTAAAAATTTAAAATTGTGCCTTAAACACAGTGTTTACGCAATAATTACAATGCATACTACAGAAGAATTACAACAAATTTTAGATACTGCAATACAAAATTTAAAGTTTCCGGATCACCCTAAACAGCTTTACGATCCGATTACTTATATCATTAATCTGGGTGGAAAACGGGTAAGACCTTTATTGGTTTTAATGGCTACCGAGTTGTTTGGTGAAAATGCCAATGAATCGATCCATGCCGCTATGGCCATTGAGATCTTCCATAATTTTACGCTGGTTCATGATGATATTATGGACAATGCGCCTCTTCGCAGAGGAAAAGCCACAGTACACGAAAAGTGGAGTACCAATATTGCCATTTTAAGTGGCGATGTAATGATGGTAGAAGCCAATAAAAGCCTTGCAAAAGTTAACCCAGCCTTTCTCAGTCCAGTACTAAATGCCTTTAATGCAACGGCGCAAGGCGTTTGCGAAGGTCAGCAGCTGGATATGGAGTTTGAAGGCCGTGATGATGTAAGTATTGAAGAATACATCAACATGATCAGGTTAAAAACGGCGGTGCTTTTGGGTGGTGCGCTAAAACTTGGAGCCATTATCGCGGGTGCTTCAGAAAAAGATGCTGACTTAATTTATCAGTTTGGCGAAAATATAGGCATTGCCTTTCAACTGCAGGATGATATTTTAGACGTCTATGCAGATCCTGAAAAATTCGGCAAACAGGTTGGCGGTGATATTATTGCTAATAAAAAAACCTTCCTGCTGTTAAAAGCGTTCGAACTTGCCGATGGAGAAACCAGGGCATCATTAAATACCTGGACTGCATACAAAGAATTTAACGCACAGGAAAAAGTAGATACTGTACGTCAGGTATACGATACTTTGGATATACAGGATATTGCAAAAGAAAGCATGAACAATTACCTCAGCAAAGCTTTGGCCGTATTTGCACAGATTAATGTGAGTGAGGAGAGAAAATCAAATATTTTAATGCTTACCGAGCAATTGATGGCTAGGGAGTATTAAGGTATTCGTCGTTTCGACTGAAGCATAGCGGAATGGAGAAATCTATAAAATTGATTATTATTAAAATAGATTTAGCTTCGCTGAAAAGAGTTGTCAACTTTTATAGCCAAACGGCCCGAAAGTTGACAACTCTAATATTCCCTTTACTTGTCATCCTGAGCTTGTCGAAGGACATTTTTTTTGATTTAACCATAAAGGGTCTTCGACAAGCTCAGACTAACATGCATTTCATTTAAACACTCAAAATTTCTATAGCTTATACCTTTACCAGTTTATATTTAATCCAAAAATCCGAGCTTTTAGAAGCTGATTCGCCACCCTCTGGTGGCCGTTGACCGCCTCCACCCATTCTTCCTCCACCACCCATACCACCACGGCCGCCACCGCCCATAGCTCCGCCTCCCATTCCACGGTTACCGCCTGATCTTCCTCTGCCGCCGCTTGCACCTTCTGGCCTAGCTTCCCTTTTAAAGCCCGACTTATTCGGCTGATTGATTTTAATGTTGTATACCAATGGTTTTTTGAGGTCTAAACCTACCTGTAATTGCGCTAATGGAATACTCAGTTCATAAATAAGATCCCTATTCGGATGAATACTCATTCCGGTTTCAATCCCATCTGCTGTTGTGGCAGCTAATTCACCATCAGCTATATTTTTAAAACCAGAAACACGGATACTTTTATTCATTACCACAGGATCATGTGTTGCTCCATCTGGTAATAAAGGCGCATGATCATGGTGTTCTTCTCCTTCTTTCGGCATTAGCGGCCTATCCATTAAAGGGAAAGTTAATTTCATTCCGTCTTTTTTCTTGCCCTCCGTATTAATATTTAAGGTAATTCCACCCTTCAGTACACTAAAAGTAGTTTGTGGATCCAACGATTCGATAATGATGTACAGGTTTTTGTCATCGTTGGCCAGGGCAAAAGCCAGTTTGGTGGCATCGTTGTATTGGTTAAGCGGTTCGTTCCACTCGCTCGATACGCCATCGGCCTTGAATGGTTTCACCATGCGGATATTCTCTTCTACATCCTGTGCTTTAACGGAAAAGCCACCTAGCATAATAGAAAAAACAGATAAGCTGAGTATTTTAAAATTCATCGCAAATAATTAAATAATGATATACGAATGTATCGCGAGGAATTGTTAAATTTTGTTATTTAACAGGCTTTAACAATTGAGTCCGAAGTCGGCAGTCTGAAGTCCAAAGTCAACTAACCGATTTCCATCATATGTCGTCCTGAGCGGAGTTGAAGGGAAATTATAGCGTTTGGCGTTTGGCAGTTGGAGTTAGTTAACCCATCGCTCAATATGTCATCCTTGTAGATGTCAGATAATTCGGTAACAGAATCATAATTATTAAATTGATTCTGTTATGCCAATAAACACTAATGATTTTACTGTTGAACGGAAGTATTTAGATACTTACCGTTTTATGATCAGGGAGTACGAGCTGATCAAGCAAAAGTCTCATCCCGAGTATCGTTTTGTAGAAGATCTCTATCGAGCGTGGGGTACTAACCGCAAGAGTTTCCTTAAATATTATAACCGCTTTAAACAAAGTGGAAAGGACTGCGACCTTCTTCCACGCAAGCGTGGGCCTAAATATCGCACCAGGCGACCTTTTCAATTTATAGAAAACCAAGTGATTGAGCTAAGACAAAAAGGGAATTCGAAGCATGAGATCGTTAGAATCTTAAAGCCGAAATTGCATAAATTTACTCCATCGGCATCCGGGGTTTACAATATTAGTAAGCGTTATGGCCTTAATAGGCTTAACCTAAGGATGAAGGAGAACAAAAGGAAGATCATTAAGGAAAGAATGGGACAACTTGGACACATTGACTGCCATCATCTTGGCAAAGCTATATTAAGAGGACAAAGCCGTAAGCTCTATCTGGTATGCTTACTGGATGACTATAGTCGTCTGGCCTGGGCAGAGGTAACAGAAGATATAACTTCACTAACGGTGATGTTTGCTACCATGAGATGCATCAATATGCTACAGAGTGAATATGGAATAAAATTCGAAGAAATCATCTCTGACAACGGACCAGAGTTTGGTCAACGACAAAGCCAAAATAAAATAAACCAACCTTTTGAACGCATGCTTATCGAATTGGATATCAAGCATAGATATACTCAACCTTACAGGCCTCAAACCAATGGAAAGGTGGAAAGATTCTGGAGAACATTAAAAGAAGATCTCATCGAAGAAACTGATTTTGATAGCATTGAGGAACTTCATGATGAATTATTTCAATATATGCTTTATTATAATCAAGAAAGACCTCATCAAGGAATAGGAGGAATAACACCCATTGAAATGGCTAAAAATGAAAATCAAAAAAAATAATAAATTAATACTAATCTAAAATCAAATCTGTTACCGAATTACTAAACCTTTACAAGCCTGAGCGGAGTCGAGGGGTTGCTAGATAGTTTGGGAGGTGTTTGAAATCAATGAACCAATTTATTACGAACTTTATTTTAACCATTAAGAAGTTAAGAAAATTAAGGTTGTGCAATCAGTGTAAGATTATTTCATCCAATTAAGGAGCGGTTTCGCAATGACGACCTTCGCGTTTGGAACTAACCAGACTGAAGTTGGGAGTTTCGGGTTTGGAGTCGGGTATCGATCTCCTCAAGCGCTTGGCATTTAGCGCCAATTAACCGGTTTGACCAATGAACGAATGACTAATGAACGAATGACTAATGAACCATTGAACCACATCAAAACAAAAAAAGTCCCGATTTTCATCAGGACTTTTCATTTATAAGTTCGTTACTAATTATTCTGCAGGTGCAGCTTCTTCAGTAGTTTCGTCTTTTTTAGCTGCTTTTTTAGCTGGAGCTTTTTTTGCCGGAGCAGCTTCTTCAGCTACAACTTCTTTCTTTGCAACCGCTTTTTTAGCCACTGGTGCTTTAGCTACTGCTGCTTCGATTTCAGCTTCAGTGATAGGAAGGATAGAAACGTAAGATTTGTTATCTTGTTTCTTTCTGAAAATTACAGTACCATCAACTAAAGCAAATAAAGTGTGGTCTCTACCAATACCAACACCTTTATCAGGGTGGTGTTTTGTTCCACGTTGACGTACTAAAATGTTTCCAGCGATAGCTAATTGCCCACCGAAAATTTTAATACCTAAACGCTTACTATGCGATTCACGTCCGTTTTTCGAACTACCGGCTCCTTTTTTGTGTGCCATGATTTTATATTTTGTAACTCGCTAAAAAGCGAATTATTGGGTTAACAATTAATTATAGAGTGATGTCAGAGATCTGAATCTTAGTGAAAAACTGGCGGTGACCATTTTTCTTTTTGTAACCTTTTCTACGTTTTTTGTGGAAAATAATTACTTTATCACCTTTTAAATGAGATACGATCTTAGCTGAAACTTTAGCACCTTTAACTGCAGGAGCACCTACAGTAATTGCACCACCGTTGTCAACCAACAATACATTATCAAATTCAATACTAGCGCCTTCATCTCCTTGTAATCTGTGTACAAAAAGGTGCTGGTCTTTAGCAACTTTAAATTGCTGCCCTGCTATATTTACTATTGCGTACATTGTTTAAATATTAGTTTTTTAATTTTTATTTAACGAGGTGCAAATATAGAACAAATTCAATTAACACACAAATACATATCGAAAATATTTTTCACTAAAATCATACCGGATCAGGATTGGGAGGATTTAAGGATTTCAAGATCGATTGAACAACTATTTTAATTGCATTTTTTAGAAAAGGATCGGCCATTTCATTTTCGGGCTTGCCAGGTGCAGAACCCTTCGTTCTTAAACCTGACAGCAGCGACAGCCTCCGATTTTTTCTATCGGAGCTATAGCGAATGGCAGGACTAAAGCCCACCAAAGGCTACCACCCGCTCATTTCCAAATCATAATTAAAAATTTGCGAGTATACTCTTCTCTGGGTTTCGATCGGTGAGACAACAACCAATGAAATGACCTGTACAAGTTCCGCCACAGCTCCTTCGACTCCGCTAAGGATGACATATCAATATTTTTCACTTAAATCATACCGGATCAGGATTGGGAGGATTTAGAGATCAATTGAACAACTATTTTAATTGCATTTTTTAGAAAAGCATCATCTATTTCATTTTCGGGCTTGCCAGGTGCAGAACCCTTTGTTCTTAAACCTGACAGCAGCGACAGCCTCCGATTTTTTCTATCGGAGCTATAGCGAATGGCAGGACTGAAGGCCGCCAAAACCACCACCCGTTCATTTCCAAATCATAACCAAAAATTTGCGAGTATCCTGCACTTGTATAAAGATACGTATCGTTTTTTTTTGAAAAGCAATTTAGGCTATCCATCGGTTACTGCAGTCCTGCTGTTCATTACAAGTCCTCGTTACACTGCGGGCTTTTCATTACCATCAGGTTTAGTTCACAGAATTCAGTTTTTCAAGCCATACTTTGCTATATGCATCGCATTACGAACTAACCAATAGAATGTCCTAATCAAACTCCGTCACCCATCTTCCATTTTACATCTTCCGTTTCACATTTCCCATTTTCCATTTCACATCCTCCATTTTACATCTTCCATTTCACCTCCTCCACCCCCTTATCTTCTCTTCGTTAAAAAATGTTAAAGCGCTTTTCTTATTACGAATATTTCGTAGATTTACGAATATTAAATAGAAAACTTAAAAACAAAACTCATGAAACTAACCCTAACCATCTGTTTAGCAAGTGCCTTAACCCTTTCGGCAAAAGCCCAAAACCCTGATAAGGCCCTGGCAAGAGTAAGATATACGTTTACGCACATTGCAGATACAACGCAAAGAGACAAGCCCCGTACGGAGAATATGTTGCTTGTAACCGGCAAAAATGCTTCTGTGTATACCAGTTATGATAAGCTGAACCAGGCCTTAAATACCCAAAAGCAGATACAGGAACAGATGAAAAACCAAACGGGTAACAGCAACATGAAAATTGAGATCAAAAGTGAAATGAAAGCTCCGCTAACGCAGGTAGATTATTTCTTTTTTGCCGATGAGCATAAAATGATTACCAAAGAGCGCTTATTTAACAATTACCTTGTTGAAGAAACTGCGCCACAAATCGATTGGAAAATTTTAAAAGATACCATGAGTTTTTCGGGTATAGCCTGCCAGAAAGCAACCACAAACTTTAAAGGCAGAAACTGGATAGCCTGGTTTGCTACAGAAATACCTTTTCAAAGCGGTCCGTGGAAATTAAATGGATTGCCTGGTTTGATTGTGGAAGCTTATGATGAGAAAAAAGAGGTAAAATTTACATTTGCTGGTCTTGAAAACGTAAAAGAAGATGCCAGCCAGGCAAACTCGGGTGAGGATGGCAAAATTGTAATGCCCAACAGTACAGGGGTAGTCAAAATGGTCGGAATAGATGTAAGCACCTCTTACCTTGGATCAGAGATTAAATTACCCGCAGACGCCATCAAAACCACCAGAAAAGAATTAGACAAGCTCAAAGCAGCAAGAGATAAAGATCCACAGGGATTTATGCAGGCCCAAATGGCCGCAAGCGGTATGCAAGGTTCGTTTAGGGCTAACCCCGCTCCACGTCCGGCGGGAAGCGCAACCATAAGCAAAGCCGAGATCAACAACCCAATCGAAATTCCAGAGAAAAAATGAGAAACTATGCGATAATGTTACTGTTTTTGCTCACCGCTTTTTCGGCTTTGGCTCAAAAACCGATCAAGGGTTTGGTTAAAGATCATAATGGCAAGGCAATTGAATCAGTTAATGTCAGTCTAAAAGATGCTGAAGGGAATATTATAAATTTTACCAGAACCAACCGTAACGGAGAATTTAATATTCCTTTAAAAAATGATCAGATTGCAGGTTATAAAATTGAAGCCTCAAGCATTGGTTATAAAAAACTGAGCACCGTTGTGACAGATGTAAACAAAAGTTATGACCTGGTTTTGCAACACAGTGAAACCACATTAGAAACCGTAACGGTAAAAAACCGGCCATCATTAACGGCAAATGGCGATACTTTAAATTACCGGCCATCTGATTTTGCCGACAAACAAGACCGGAGCATTGGCGATGTTTTGAAAAAAATGCCGGGAATCGAAGTTGCAGAAAATGGAAAGATCAGTTATAATGGGAAATCGATTTCTAATCTCTATGTAGATGGCGATAATCTTTTAGATGACAAGTATAACATCGGCACCAAAAGTATCCCACAAAGTGCTGTAGATAAGGTACAGGTTATCCAGAATGACCAGCCCATTAAAATGATGCGCAAAAACAACATGAGTGATGATGTTGCCTTGAACCTGGTGATTAAAGACGATGCTAAACTGAAGGTAATGGGCGATGCAACCGTTGGCGCCGGAATGCCCAACCGCTTTGACGAAAACCTCACAGCGATGTTATTTAATAAAAAGCTGAAGTTCATCAATAACATTAAAGGCAATAACATTGGTAACGATCCGGGGATCGACCTTACCTCACACAATTTATCGGATTATTTAAAACGCCTCGACAATGATAAACCAAGCGGACTTTTATCTACAGGCGCTGCAGGCGTACCGTCCTTACCACAAAGCAGGTATCTTTTTAATAAAGCCGGATTGATTAATTTAAACAATTTATACAAGTTTAATCAAGACTTGCAACTAAGGGCAAACCTTTCCTATCTGTACGATCAGCGCGACCAGCAATACAATAAGTTTTCAGAAACCTATCTTTCTGGTCAAACCATTAGTTATTCAGAATCGCAGAACAATGTTATCAATCCGCAAAAACTCCGCACCCAATTTAACCTGAATGGAAATGCAGACAAATATTATCTGAATAACAACTTTGTATTGGATTATGCGCCTTACAAAAGCGCTTCTGGCTTTGTCATTAATAATCTTGCAGCTAATCAGGTACTTCGTCAGGAAACCCTCGATATTTCTAATGAATTTAATTACCGTAAAAAATTAAAGTCGGAAGATGTAATTAACCTCTACTCCTATTTAAACCGGACAACGCAGCCTGAAACATTAAACATTACACCGGGTCTCAATGCCGATATCTTAAACAACGGAAACAGTTATCTTGGTTTAAGCCAGTACATCAAAATACCAACTTGGTACACCAATAATTATGCGTCGTTTGCCTTTGTGAAAAACAATTTCGTGCAAACCTATAAGGCAGGTTTTAATATACAGCAGCAGCAGCTCAATTCAGAGCTTTACCGTATACAAAACAACCAGCAAACAGAACTTTCGGCTAATGCGGTAAATGATCTCGACTGGCTTAAAACAAAGCTCTACGCGGACGCGACCTATGAATTTACAAACGACAAATTAAAAGCAGGACTGAGTTTACCCTTAAGCTACAATCAAATTAACTATAGCGACGAGTTAAACCAACTGGATAAAAGCCTGCATAAATTATTCTTAAACCCTTCGCTTAATGTAAAGTATCAAACGAGCACTGAAAATTATGTGACGGCAAATTATGCCTTTCGGAACGACCTGGGCGGAATTGACGACGTTTATCGGGGTACTGTACTAAAAAATTACCGTTCGCTTTTCGCCAACAATGCACCGATTTCGGAATCGAAAACACACAACGTTGGGGCCGGCTTTAACTTTAGAAAAGCGATGCAAATGTTATTCATCAATTTAACGGCTAACTACAGCGATGCAGAGTTGAACACCATTTCTTCGTACAGTTTAAGCAACAATATCCAGCAAAGGGTTGTGCTGCCGCTAAGCAACCACATCCGTACACTCTCATTCAGTGCAAATGCAAGCAAATATCTTTTTGATCTGCGAAGCACGGTGAGTGCAGGGTTAAGTTTTTCGCAGAGTAGATACGATCAACTGCAGAATAACGAACTATTTGCATTTAATGCACAGACTATTTCTTATAAGGTAGGTATTGAAGCAAAACTTGCCAGCTTTATCAATTGGTCCTACCTTGCCAATTTCGCGGTAACCGATAATAAAGCCAAAGTTGCCAATGCGATAAAAACAAATTTTCAACAGCTTAGACAGCAATCTACCCTGGCCATTACCACGGTTAGAAATGTGTATTTAAATTTATCGGCGGAGCATTTATTCACACATCAGTCTACACAGCCGAACCTGAAATATCTTTTTGCAGATATGAATATTAAGTACAAATACCTCAAAATGAAAACGGACTTAGAATTTGGGATAACCAATCTGGCCAACATCAAAAGGTTTGATGCAATTTACCTTTCAGCAAATTCACTTACCACCGGAACATATAACATACCAGGCAGAGTGGCTATGCTTAAAGCGACATTTAACTTTTAAATTAATGTTTTCGTCAATGACAATTTTTGTTGTAGTATGCGTAGATATAGGCGGTTCGTCATTCCCAACCTGATTGGGAATCTTAAAGCGTATAGCATTACGATTTCCGCATGCGCGGGAATGACGACCGATCTTACCAAGATGAGATTCATCGCGTTCAGATTGCTTCCCCGAAAGGTCGGGACAGGCTGTCGGCTGAAAAAGCCTTCTCGCAATGACGACTTTTTTTTGAATTTAATTATTTCAAAACGATTACGGCTTCATACTAATCTGAATAGCCTGATTATTCCGGTCAACTTTGAGATCAGAAATCTTGTTTAAATTCAGTTTATCAAGTTCCTCTTTTGAAATTTTATTACCATTTAAAAAATAGGTAGTAGTTTCATTAACCACAGTTCCATTGCCTGTTACATGCTGATTTCCATCTTTAACATCTGATATTTTGGCTGTTGATTTTAAAAGGTAAAACATACCAACACCACTTTTCGGGGGCATTGGCAAGGTCTCGAAACCACCGTCTTTTTTAGATACAATCTTTATATTAACAATTTTATGGTCTGGATTTATCGTATCGGTAAAATTAAAATGTTGTACAAAGGTTTGGCCTTTAAAATCTCCATCTGTTTTAAAGCTCATCATTTTCACTTTATTACCCAAGCCCTTCAAAACATCTTCTACTGATTTTCGGGAAGAATCTGCACCATCGACTATACTTTTAAAAATAAAAGTCATTTTAGTGATTGTATCCGGTCTTTTTAATGTATCAATAAGTATGCTCTTTTTTGCTTTAGGCTTTAAAACCGTTTTCGGCTGTAAACGAACTGCAGCAACTTTATCGGGCAAAACATCGTTGACTATTTTTGTTAAGGGTGCCAGGCTTTTCTTTACGTCCTTCTTATCGATGGTAAAAGCGAGTGTAATACAAAGCAATACAGGCAACACAAATAAATACCGGGTGAGGTTTACTTTTGAAGAACGTTTCGCATTCATCATCTTAATCCGTTTTCTAAGGTCAGACAGGTTAAAATTGTTCACGATAGCGACAGATGGCTGCAAGGTTCCTACATCTAATAAACTGTATTGGTAAGCTTTTTTATCAATCCCTTTCCTTAAAATTTTAGCGTCGGTAATAAATTCAATGTTTTCCCTTACGGCTTTTTTCATTAACCAAACCCCTGGATTAAACCAGTAGAAAACCACACAAATTTCAGCCAAAATGATATCAAAAGTGTGCCATTCTTCTACATGCACACGTTCGTGCTCGAGAATATTGCTTAAATCTTGTTTTTTATGTAAAAGCGGATTGATATAAATGGTTTGCCAAAAGCTAAACGGGCTTACCTCATCATTTAAAATCCGCACATGATAGTTGTTTAATTGCTCTGGCGAAGATTTTTTATGCATCCTATAAAGTGACATAAACTGCACCAGTAACCTCATGCCCATTACTATAACGCCAATATAAAAAAGAACAGTTAAACCTTGCCAAAATATCGAAACGGCATTTTGTTGCACCAATTGACTAACCTGCTGATTGAATTGCGGAACGAAGGCAGGTACAGCTTTCTGAGCAGCAAAAAACGCGGTCAGGTTAATAAAGGGATAGGCTGAAGAAAAAATGATCCCAAACAGCAGAAATACCCTGTTGATGGAATAGAAAGTTAGCCTGCGCAACACCAGGTAATAGGTTGCTGAAAACAAAATCAGAACCAAATTAATTTTCAATAGAATGATAAAGAAATGTGGCATGGCATTTACTTTTCAGGGTTCTCAATTAAATTTATAATCTCTTTAAGTTCCTCCGCACTGATTTTTTTATCCTTTGCAAAAAAAGCAACCAGTTCTTTATAAGAGCTCTGGAAATAATTATTTACAAAACCACTCATAAAGCGCTTTTTATATTCCACTTCCTTCACCTTGGCACTGTAGCGGTTCGCATTTGCAAAACGCTCGCTTACCAGATAGCCTTTCCGTTCTAAATTTTTGATGGTAGAGGCCAGTGTAGTGTATGGCGGTTTCGGATCTGGAAGTACATCCATAAAATCTTTGATAAACCCCTTACCTATCTGCCAAACGGCGAGCATCGCTTCTTCTTCCTGTAATGTTAACTTTTCCATTATTACGAATATATCGTAAATATACGAAAACATCCTAAAAGAAAAAGACTTTAACAAAACGCTAACATTTAGCGCTTTATTAAAGTCTTTCCTAGTTCATTGTTGATTGGTTAATCGCCCTTCGATTAATCGACTCCAAACTGATTTACAGACAATTTGGATTCGAACCCCGGACTCCCGACTTCGGACTAACCTTACCTACTTCCCGCTTCTCTTTTCTGCCTGTAATAAGGTTTCCTGAATAATTTTTCTCATTTGAACAGCTGCATCCAGTAATTTTGGATTGCCATCAAAATCGCCATAAATGGTTACATGTTTTGATTTCTTTTTATAATTGAAAGTAATATCATAGCGCGGTACTAACCTGGATTTATCACTTTTTTTACCAATGGTATCTGGAAAATTCCAAAGGCCGATTTCATTTGCCTTTCTATGCATGTATAATACATCGTTGCTCTTTAAAAAGAACTTTTTGGTCACCACAGAGTCCTTATTATTAACGTACTGATAAACACCAGTTTTTGAATCATATGTGTTTTCTAAAGTATCTTTTAAGCCATAACTATACTGCATCGACACAAAATCATCTTTGCGGAAAGGTGCATTCTGAATAATCGGTTTGTAATAGATATAACAATAAATGATCATCGGAACGATAATGGTAATGGCTAAGAATATTTTTTTTCCTCTACTTGACACTTGATATTGAATTAATGAATGAATATTTAATTATTGAATGAGAGAATTGTTAAATGATTATTAAGACTCAAGACTATTGACTCCAGACTCAGGACTCCTTAAGCTCCCCTTCCCACTTACTTACTACTGCCGTTGCAATGCTATTTCCTACCACATTCGTTGCAGAACGGCCCATATCCAATAACGGATCGATACCGATTAACAAGGCCAGGCCTGCTTCCGGAATATTGAAACTTGCAATGGTACCTGCAATGACCACTAACGATGCTCTTGGCACACCTGCAATCCCCTTACTGGTTAACATCAGGATTAAAAGCATAGAAATTTGCTGTTCGAAACCCAGGTGTATACCATAAGCCTGTGCGATAAATAAAGAAGCGAAGGTCATGTACATCATCGATCCATCTAGATTGAAGGAATAACCCAATGGCAAAACGAAACTTACAATTTTATCTTTGCAGCCAAAACGTTCTAACAGCATCATTGTTTTTGGATATGCCGCTTCGCTACTTGCTGTACTGAAAGCCAAAAGTGCTGGCTCTTTCATATCGTTTACCAGGCGGAAAATACGTTTCTTCAATACTAAAAATCCTAAGAAAATTAAAACAGCCCAGAGTATGGCTAAACCCAGATAGAATTCACCAATAAATATAGCATAGGTATTTAGTACATTTAAGCCTTGTTTGGCCACGATGGCGGTCATTGCCCCAAAAACGGCCAATGGTGCAAAATTCATTACATAACCGGTCATTTTTAAGATTACGTGCGCAATGGCATCGAAAGCTTTGATCACAATCTGCCCTAAATCGCCGATGGCTGCAGTGGCTACCCCAAAAAATAGCGAGAATACCACAATCTGCAGAATTTCGTTGGTTGACATCGATTCGGCAATACTTTTTGGAAAAACGTGCGCAATAAAATCTTTCACACTCATTGCTGCTTTCTGGATCCCCGTATTTACCAGTTGATCTGGTAATGATAATTTCATGTGTCTTCCTGGTTCAAACAAATTAACCAGAACCATTCCCAAAACCAGCGACATCAGCGACATGGCCAGGAACCAGCCTAAGGTTTTACCCCCGATTCTGCCGACTGCTTTAATATCGCCTACTTTGGCTACCCCAACCACTAAGGTTGTAAATACCAATGGGGCAACAATCATCTTAATTAAGCGAAGAAAAATATCGCTCAGCAGCGTAAAATATT
This sequence comes from Sphingobacteriaceae bacterium GW460-11-11-14-LB5, assembly GCA_002151545.1. Lineage (NCBI taxonomy): Bacteria > Pseudomonadati > Bacteroidota > Sphingobacteriia > Sphingobacteriales > Sphingobacteriaceae > Sphingobacteriaceae bacterium GW460-11-11-14-LB5. The sequence continues at coordinate 2,622,087 of CP021237.1, forward strand.
CTAATTTTTTCTCCCTGATGTCTTCGTTCTCTTTTTTGATTTTGGCATTGGCTTTTCGTTCAGCTTTAAGTTGTGTATAACCAATACTGGTGGTATCGGTCGATTTGGCAATGCGAACCTCAATACTTTTTACTTTCGCATCGGCGGTAAGTATATTTTGGTTATAAACATTTATTGAATTGACATTTAAAATATAGCCTAATGCAATACCCGCAATCAGCGCTAAGAAAATAAAAAGCGTGAGTTTGTTTTTCTTCATGAATATAAAAAGTTTGTGGCAACTTAATTTGGTAAAACTACGATATTTACGGCGTGTAACAAATTTTGATAACAGGTGACATTAAAAAATATATTATTTTTGATTTCCGCTGTAACAAAAAACACGCATCATCATCTAAAACGCAACTATAAACCCCTAAATGGAACAAAAAGACAAGTTATTTAAAGAGATCTTCGATTCAAATTCCAAAAAAATATTCCATTTATGTTATGGTTATACTGGCGATACCGACGCTGCAAATGATCTTCTACAGGAAACTTTTTTAAAGGTTTGGCAAAATCTGGACAAGTTCAGGAACAAATCTTTAATTTCTACGTGGATTTACAGAATTGCAGTAAATACCTGTTTAACTTATTTGCGATCAGAAAAAAGACAGGCAAAAGATGAATTAACAGATAACATTATAGAAAATAAGGTAGAAGAGTTTTCAGAAAAAAATGAACAGGTTGCCCTACTTTATAAATGTATATCGAAGCTCGAAGAAAATGACCGTTTGATCATTACGATGGTACTTGATGAGTTACCATACCACGAAATTGCCGATATATCAGGGATAAGCGAAGGCAATTTAAGGGTAAAAATTCACCGAATTAAACAAAAATTAACAGAACTATATAGCCAGTATGCAAGCGTTTGATCAAATACAGGAGTTGTGGCAAAAGCACGAGGTAGAAGTTAAAGTTTCTGCTGATGAGATGTTGCAACAAGCGAAGAAAGAAGTAAATGGATTAAAGCTAAAATCTGCTTTAAATATTTTAGGAATGCTGGCATCCTTTATCGCTATTGCTGCATTATGGATTTTTATGCATTTCGAATCATGGACAACCCATGTTGGCATCAGCATTACCATCGTTGCTATTGGTGTATATACGCTTATCCTCTATCGCGACCATCGTTTGATTGCGAAAAATGATGCGACTGCCCATCCGCACGAATACCTGAATAACTTAAAAACCTATCAATTAAACCGCTTCAAACTTTACAATTCTCTATATTGGTTTTACGCCATTGCATTATCACTGGGAATTATATTTTATTTCATTGAAATATTAACCTACTTGAGCATGCCTCAAAAAGTAGCGGCAATTGTATTAACTTTTTCATGGATACTATTCTGCTCAACTATATTGCGCAAGGCTGTAATCAAACGCGAAAAGGAAAGAATTTCACTACTGATTGAGAAATTTGAGCGCATTAGCGGACAGATTTCTGTTGCAGAGTAATTTTAGGCACGGTTTTTTCATTGTAAAAACCAACACATGAAACCGTCATGATTTACCCATTAACAATGGAATAACTAAGTCATGATCGCTTCACCACAGTTGAAACTAAAATTACACAGGTGAAAACACGATTGATTTTTTTATTATTTTTACTCGCATTGCCATGCACTTTTGCCTTTAAACAAGATTTTACCCAACCGGTTCAGCTGAATTGGGAAACACACTTTAAAGGTAAAGCTGATCTGCGCTCACCATTTTTTGCCTTAACCGCCATGACGTGGAGATATAGTTATGAAAGTACTGTTTACCGTAACCGTGTAGCCATTAAGCTTAAAAATGATGTAAGTATCGATAAAACCAGATCGTGGGTAAAGTGGGATAAAATTAAAGATCCCGAAATCAGGGCCAGTCTTTTACACCACGAACAAGGGCATGCTGATATTCAATATATTTTGCTTTTAGAAGCCGAAAGGGTATTGAAAAACAGGAACTATTCAGTATCGAACTATAAAGCGCAAATATCTGAGCTGGCCAATCAGATCAGCGATTACTTTGATACCATGCAACGTAATTATGATGAAGAAACTGAGCATGGCAGCAATCATAAAATGCAGGCCCGATGGGATGACATTATCCAGGATAAGATTGAAGAATCGAGGACTGCTATGGCCGAATTACAAAAATAGTTTTGGAAAAAACACAATAAACCCCACAGCTACCGCCAGAAACGCAGCCACCAAAACTGCAGCCGCCGCCAGATCTTTAACCACTTTAATTTTGGGATGATAATCCGGAGAAACCACATCGGCTAGTTTTTCGATCGCAGCGTTTAAAATCTCAGCTACTATAACTGCTGAAATAACAGATAAAATAGCAATCCATTCTAAGTCGGAGATCTTTAAATAAAAAGATAAACCAATGGCTATTATTGCCGCAAACAGATGAACCCTGCCGTTATGGTCCTTAACGAAAAATAGTTTCAGGCCATTAAAGGCATATTTAAAGCTTTTAATGCGATCGATAATTGAAAACTTTTGGTTGCTCATTGTTTTTTAAATGCATGATAGATCCTGAATCAAGCTCAGGATGACGTCCTCCCAGGAATAACTCCTCGCCTTACGCCTTACGCCACACGCGCTACGTCTTATTTCACCTCACTTGTAGAAAAACTATTTCCACTTAATTTATACTGATAGGTTTTGGTAATGGTTTTAGTGCTATCGGCGCTATCTTTTACCGGGAAAGAGCGGAACAGGTCTCCGTTTTTAATAAAAAAATTATCGTTGCCGGTATAACCTTTCTTTTGACTGGTACTTAAAGAAGGGAAACTGATTTTATTGAAATTGCCACCCGAGTATTCAAAAACATTTAAATCCGAAACTGTTTTTTTGCTTAAAAGCTGAATGTACAATTCAGGATTTCCATCATTATCTAAATCCATATTCCAGGCATCGATCAAAATACCTTTGCGATCTACCGCAGCAGACCTATAATTATTGCGAACAGAATCAGACATGAGGATCTGATATCCGCCTATAGAGTCAACCCCTTTTCCCCAGCTCACAATTTCGAAGTTTAATCCGGGTTTCACTTCTATATCTTTATAAAAACGGAAGGGGTTTTTCTGCACTTTTGCCGTTTCTGTCTTAATTTCTTTCGGTTTTTCTTCTGTGCATGCAAAACAAAACAGCATCCCTGTAATTAACAAGAGATGCTGTAATGTATATTTTTGTAATTTCATTTATTTAGGACGTTTTGGTTGCCCCAAATTAAGTATTTTAGCCGTTTAAAGCAACATTTTTATTTCTTTGCCTCTGCTTTAACTTCAGGTGCTCCGTTATTTAAAACGGTTTCAGTAACTACACTTCTTCTACCGCTTGGTGCAATTACAATGGTTTTTAATACCCTTTTTTCGCCTTGTGGAACGATGATCTTAACCGGCGAGGTGTATAAAAATGCATTTTCTGATGGACGTGATAAATCAATCGAATAATAAATTTTAGCTCCGGTAATTGGTGCTTTTAAATCAATCGTAAATTCTCCTCCGGTTAAAGGTTTATCGCTCTGACCAATTGGTGTTGGTACCCAGAAATTCACATTCATCTTATCTAAGCGCGCTAAATGCGCTGGTAAACGTTGTTCAGAAAAATTCTTTAAATCTTTACGCTCAACCGGCGACCAGGCAATTTCTGATAAAGCCAGTAAACGTGGGAAAGCATGATTTTCTGCTTTTGCCGTAGTTTTGATATACTCAGACCACATATTGGCCTGTACGCCTTTAATGTATTTTCTTTCATCAGCAGTTAATACTTTCGGAATCGGATCGTAGGCATAAATCTTTTGATAAGGCGCGAATCCACCAATGGTTACCGGCTCATCAGGAGAATTAGATTGTTTATGGTCGATGTATAAACCCATAGAACCAGGTGTCATAATCACATCGTGTTTTTGTTGTGCAGCCGCTATTCCACCGTCTTCACCTCTCCAGCTCATTACGGTTGCATTTGGAGCCAAACCACCTTCTAAAATTTCATCCCAACCAATAATCGATCTTCCTTTTCCATTAACGTGTTTTTCAATAGTCTGAATGAAATAGCTCTGTAATTCGTGCTCATCTTTCAAACCTTTCTCTTTCATCAGGTTCTGGCAGAAAGGAGATTCTTTCCAGTAGGTTTTAGGTGCCTCATCGCCACCAATATGAATGTATTTTGATGGGAAAATAGCTATAACCTCATCAAGTATATTATTCAACATGGTGAATGTGTTTGCAGATGGCACAAAAATATCATCAAAAACACCCCAGGTTTGCTGTACTTGCTTTCCTTTTCTGCTGCCCGCCCATGGCGTTTTATCGCTGATAAAAGTATCGCGATCAGGGAAACAGCTTAATTCAGGATATGCTGCAATTGCGGCTGAAGCATGTCCAGGTAATTCAATCTCCGGTATAACGGTGATGTATTTAGCAGCAGCATATTGAACAATATCTTTGGCTTCTTCCTGCGTATAATAACCTTTAACCGGTGTAAGGTAATTGCCATTGCCCGGATAATTACCAATAATAGAACCGTTACGTGAAGAACCAACTTCAATTAGCTTTGGATATTTTTTTATTTCCAGTCTCCAGCCCTGATCATCTGTTAAATGCCAGTGGAAAGTATTTATTTTATAATAAGCCAGCTGATCGATATACTTTTTGATAAAAGAAATCGGGAAGAAATGACGGCATACATCCAACATCGTTCCGCGGTAAGCAAAACGTGGATAATCGTTAATATTAACGGCAGGAATGGTAATTTTATCGGCAACTTTATCAGGCATCATTTGCATAGCCGACTGAACGGCATAAAATAGGCCTGCGCCTTTTCCTGTTAAAACAATTTGTTTCGGTGTAACTTTAATGGTATAACCTTCGGCCGGTAACTGATCTGCTCCAACAGATGTTAAAATAATAGCCTTTTGGTTAGGTTGGGTAATTTTAGCTTCTCTTAAGGCAAAACCTGCCTTGGTCACGATAAAAGCATTCAATAAATCAGACATCTTTGCGCCGTCGATGCTTTGATTTACTAAAACTGTGGTTTTATCTAATACGAAATTTCCGCTTGCCCTGGTAATGGCTACAGGCGCAGGTATGATACCCAGGTTAGGATCACTCTGCGCAAATGCACTCGTGCTGATTAATACTCCAATAAAAATCGATAATGCTTTGTTCATGTTGTGTTTTGGTTTTTATAGATTCATTTGATTATTTGAACCAAGATAGAGATTATGGAGACATTATAAATCCCACATTCTTGTTACAATAGGGATCAAACGTTTGATATCAGCGATTTTCATCATAAATCGATTTATTAATTACGGGCAGGTCCTTCATCATCAGATAGTCGTATTAATAATGGAGATAACGTTTTTTTGAAAATCAGGTACAGCATTATTAGGAGACGGGAGTCCCGCTCCCGCTTCTGCCGATGGAAATATCGGCATCTCGCTTTGATCGGGTTTAAGTGGCACAACCATTGGTACTATTTTGGGTTGCAAAGTGCAAAAGAATTATTTCAGGCAGTCTGCCATTCGACTTTAAATAGCAGAAAACAATTATTTAAACCTGATAGAAGTGAAAAGCCCGCAGCGTAGCGAGGACTTGTAACGGAAAGCAGGACTAACAATAAAAAGAGCCACCGCAGTTGCTTTCCAAAAAACATCAATCATAAGAAAGAGAAATCATCTCTTAGAACTCCTACTCATAGATCTCTCCATTTCACTGTGTTCCAGTCGAGATGACGATTTTAATAAAAAAAGAGAAATTATCTGTTAGAATTCTTACTGGTAGATCTCTCCATTTCACTGCGTTCCAGTCGAGATGACGATTTTAATAAAAAAAGAGAAATTATCTGTTAGAATTCTTACTGGTAGATCTCTCCATTTCACTGCGTTCCAGTCGAGATGACGATTTTAATAAAAAAGGGGAATTATCTCTTAGAACTTCTACTTGTAGATCTCTCCGTTTCACTGTGTTCCAGTCGAGATGACGCATTTCACCGTGTTCCAGTTGAGATGACGATTTTAACAAAAAAGAGAAACCGTTACTGATTTCTCTTCTTCAAAATATTTTGAAATTATTTTTATGCTTCTACCGCATGTTCTTTTGCGGCTAAGTATCTTTCTGCATCGAGCGCAGCCATACAACCAGAACCTGCAGCGGTTACCGCTTGTCTGTAATACATATCCTGCACATCGCCACAGGCAAAAACACCTTCGATATTGGTTAAAGTAGAACCAGGTTTAGTCGCTAAATAACCGGTTTCGTCCATATCCAACTGACCTTTAAAAATATCAGTATTCGGTTTGTGACCAATAGCCACGAAGAAACCTTCTACTGCGATATCAGACTCAACACCGGTTTTGTTATTTAAAACTTTAACAGCCGTTACATTTTTGCCGTTACCTAAAATCTCTTGTGTTTCGGTATTGTAATGCACCACAATGTTTGGTGTGGCCAATACACGGCTCACCATGGCTTTAGAAGCTCTGAATTCGTCTCTGCGCACCAATAAGTGCACCGTTTTACAAAGTTTTGCTAAATAAGTTGCTTCTTCGGCTGCTGTATCTCCCGCACCTACAATGGCAACATCCTGTCCTTTAAAAAAGAAACCATCGCACACGGCACAGGCCGAAACACCAAAACCATTGTATTGTTGCTCACTTGGTAAGCCCAACCATTTAGCAGTCGCCCCGGTAGCAATAATTACGGTATCGGCAGTAATGGTTTTAATTTCGTCAACCACTACTTTATGCGGCGTTGAAGAAAAATCTACTGAACTTACATAACCAAAACGGATATCGGTACCAAAACGCTCGGCCTGCTTGCGGAAATCTTCCATCATTTCTGGTCCCATAATTCCTTGTGGATAACCTGGAAAATTTTCTACATCTGTAGTCTGTGTAAGCTGTCCACCGGCTTGCATACCAGTATACATAATTGGTTTTAAATCAGCTCTGGCAGCATAAATTGCAGCCGTATAACCTGCAGGACCTGAACCTATAATTAAACACTGAACGTGCTCGTTTTCTTGTGACATTATATTGTGTGTTTGAAATTCATTAATCGTAGCGCAAATTTAATGCTTTAAATATTTGCTGACAAGTGCACATTGTCAACATAGTTTACTTATTAACATCATGGGAGCAGCGGATAGCGCCTGGTGTTTGGCGATTAAGTCCAGGTGCACATTCGTGATGTAATTAAGGGTAAGATGAAACATTTTACAGCACCAAAAATCACCGACCTTTATTCTCTCTAATCAACCGAACTACATTTCTGCCCATAATTTTCCTGATATCGCTTTCCGAATATCCGTTTTTAATGAGTTCTTCTGTAATTTTAGGATAATCGGCCACACTATTCATGCCCAGAGGAAAAGATTCTGCGCCGTCAAAATCTGCACCCAGCCCCACATGGTCAATACCAATTAATTTTACAACGTGATTGATGTGTTTAACCAATAGCGATATGGGCGGACGTGTAGCATCAGCATCAACCTGATGGTTATAAATTAAGGTATCAATGGCATTGCTTCTGCTATATTTAGCCGTCAAAGTTTTAAGCTCGCCATCATATTTGGCAAAAAAAGCTTTTTGTTTGGTATTGAAAGTAGAATCTAAGAAACCACTGTAGAAATTAATACACACTACGCCCCCATTTTTGCCTACAGCTTTAATCTGATCATCTTTTAAATTTCGCGGAACCGGATTGATGGCATAAGTACAGCTATGGGATACTATTACAGGCTTAGCTGATACTTTAATGGCATCATAAAACGTTCTTTCACCTACATGCGATAAATCGACCATTACCCCAAGTTTATTCAATCGCTTTACTACCTGTTTTCCAAAGTTGTTTAAACCTGCCTGCTCAGGTTTTACCTTACCTGAACTTTCTTCGGCCGCCGAACTCGACCAAGATGTGCTGTTGTTCCAGGTTAAAGTAAGATAGGCCATTCCCCGCTTTGCCAGGCTATCGATATTGGCTAACCGGTTTTCGATCATATGTCCACCTTCCACCCCAATCATTGCGGCCAATTTTTGTTTATTAACCGCTAATTCTAAATCTCTAGCCGTTGTAACCAGTTGGATCCTATCGGGATATCTTTTGATTAAACTATATAGCGAATCTATTTCGCGGTTAGCTACGGCATACCCACCCGTTTCATCACACCAAATAGAGAAAAACTGAACATCTAAACCGCCTTGCCTGGCCCTTACTAAATCGAAATTTCCCTTCTGCTGAAGCTTACCGATATCGATACCCGATTTAATCTGATTGAAAAGTATATCTCCATGGGTATCAACTACAATGGCATCTCGATGAATTTTGGAACTTTGGGCAAAAAGATTGATTTGTAAAACAATCAGACCAAGAAAAAGGCAAATACTTTTCATGTTTTAAATATAACATTAATTGCTTTGGCCACTTAAATTCTTTTAATTGTTCTTTTACCACCAAGAGCACAAAGGCAAAACTCAGGTATACTAAGGTGACTCAGGTGGTGAAAATTCATGAAACATTAAATGTTAGATGGTAATATCCAACAGCGCATCGAAAAATTTCTTTTAAAGCAAACCTTATTTAGATAGGTCGTTTTTTAATTTCTAATACACATTTGTTTTTTAGATCTAACGCTTGCTTTCTCATTTGCGCTAAGGAAACTTTGCATCTGTTTAGGTTAGCTTGTTGGGCTAATTGATCCATTTTTGAAAATGATATATTGTAATCCATTATTAATGCTCAGATATACTTAGTTTGTGAAAAATATACCCACCAGCAGTCAGATGATCATACCTAACAGCACATTATACCTATGTCTGTATCACTCCAACATTAAATTTCTTTGTAATCGGCGATTGATTAGCGGCCTCAATGCCCATCGAAATAACCTTTCTGGTTTCTAAGGGGTCGATAATACCATCTACCCAAAGCCTTGATGCTGCATAATAAGGTGTGGTTTGGCTATCGTACCTATCGGTAATTTCTTTTAACAGTTCGGCTTCTTTTTCTGGTGTAATTACCTCGCCTTTGGCTTTTAATGAGGCCTCCTGAATCTGGAGCAAAGTTTTTGCTGCCTGCGAACCGCCCATTACCGCAATTTTAGCAGTTGGCCAGGCATAAATCAATCTTGGATCATAAGCCTTCCCGCACATCGCATAATTGCCGGCACCATAAGAATTCCCCAATACGATTGTAAATTTCGGCACCACCGAATTGGCAACGGCATTAACCATTTTAGCCCCATCTTTAATAATACCGCCATGTTCTGATCGACTGCCCACCATAAAACCGGTAACATCCTGTAAAAAAACCAGCGGGATTTTCTTCTGGTTGCAGTTCATAATGAAACGGGTAGCTTTATCGGCGCTATCAGAATAAATTACACCACCAAACTGCATTTCACCCTTTTTCGATTTCACTACTTTACGCTGGTTGGCCACAATACCTACTGCCCAGCCATCAATGCGACCTAAACCACAAACGATGCTTTGTCCGTAGCCTTTTTTGTATTCTTCAAATTCAGATCCATCAACCAAACGGTTAATGATATCCATTATTTCGTAAGGTTTATCGCGGTTCTCCGGAAGAATACCGTATAACTCTTCTTCTTTTTCTTTAGGTTTAGCCGGTTTAATCCGGTCGAAACCTGCATTTTGGGGAGCCCCCAGCATACTCATGATATTCCGGATACTATCTAAACAGGCCTGATCATTGAGGTGTTTGTAATCGGTAACCCCAGAGATTTCGCAATGCGTAGTGGCTCCACCTAAAGTTTCATTATCCACTTCTTCACCTATGGCCGATTTTACCAGATAAGAACCTGCTAAAAATACCGATCCGGTTTTGTCCACAATCATTGCTTCATCGCTCATAATCGGCAAATAAGCTCCTCCCGCAACACAAGCGCCCATAATGGCCGAAATTTGCACAATCCCTTCCGACGACATGATGGCATTATTACGGAACATCCTCCCGAAATGCTCTTTATCTGGAAATATCTCATCCTGCATGGGCAGGTATACGCCGGCGCTATCTACCAGGTAAATTACCGGCAAGCGGTTTTCCATGGCAATTTCTTGCGCACGCAGGTTCTTTTTTGCGGTCATCGGAAACCAGGCGCCCGCTTTTACAGTGGCATCATTGGCCACAATCATACATTGCCTCCCGCTTACATAACCTATACCACACACCACTCCTGCCGAAGGGCATCCACCCTGCTCAGCATACATGCCATCAGCAGTAAAGGCCCCTACTTCTAAAAAATTAGAATCTTTATCAATTAAATAAGCAATCCGCTCGCGGGCCAGCAGTTTGCCTTTTTCTTTTTGTTTTGCGGCGTTCTTTTCACCGCCACCCAAATATATTTTTTTGAGTCTGGTTTTCAGTTCGTAAACCAACTGTTTATTTACATCCTCGTTTTTGTTGAATTCGATATTCATGGTGGCAATTTAAATTTAATTTTAGAAAAACAGTATTGACCAAAACGGTTTCTGGTCTACCGCCTGGTTTAACCGCCAGGTGCGCAGAAAAAAGTCGCAAAGAAAATAAGGATTTGCACATTATTAACTAAAAAATTTCTTTGTGAAAACTTTGCATCCTTTGCGGTTAATATAAAAGAAATCCATTTAAAATGATATTTTTGGGTAAATCCTAAAAATGGAACTAACCATCAATATTCCGGCACTATTGTTTCCTGCCATCAGTTTAATTATGCTGGCTTATACCAACCGTTTTCTGGCCTTGGCCAGCCTGGTAAGAAGTTTAAAGTCGAAATATGAAGACGGCGATAAAAATGCTGCGCTTCATCTGCAGATTGAAAACCTACGTTACCGGTTAAGGTTAATTAAAAATATGCAGGCTTTTGGCGTGCTCAGTTTTGCGAGCTGTCTTTTTTGTATGTTTTTTATTTACCTGGAGTGGAATACGGTTGCCGAAATTCTTTTTGCATTGAGCTTGATCTTTTTTATGATTTCGCTCATTATCTCACTGATCGAAATCCAGATCAGTACAAAGGCACTCGAGCTGGAACTGAGCAGTTTAGCAGAATTGGATAATCCATCGATAGTGAGCAGATTAAAAAAGAAGTTTGATAAAAATTTATAAACAGATGGCCATTAATACACCAGAAGAATATTTAAACAGTATTGCTGAAGAAAGAAAAATACCCGTTTCAAAACTGAGGGATACTATTTTAGAAAACCTACCCAAAGGTTTCGAAGAAAAAATTACCTATGGTATGCTGGGTTATATTATTCCGTTAACACTTTATCCGGCAGGTTACCACTGTAAACCGGAACAGGCTTTACCCTTCATCAATATTGGTTCGCAAAAGAATTTTATTGTGATGCACCACCTGGGCCTATATGCATTTACCGATTTACTGGAATGGTTTCAGGCAGAATACCCTAAACATTGCAAATATAAACTCGATATGGGCAAAGGTTGCGTCCGTTTTAAAAAGCCTGATGATATTCCGTACGCCTTAATTGCGGAACTGGCCGGAAAAATTACGCCTGCACAGTGGATTGAACAATACGAAAAAGCATTAAAACGTTAAAATTAATTTTGGTAAACTACACCATTAATGATTAATTTTTTCCAGTTACCAGGGAAACCTTTACCTTTTAAATATTTTATGGAATGCGGATGTCCTTTTAAATTTGGATGATAAACGGCATCGAATGAGAAAGTCATTTCGGTATCTGATTTTTGAATCACCGTTACTTCGTTATCATTTTCATCCTTTTCTCCTGTAGTGAAAAACTTATCGCCCATTTTTGCATTAAAATCAGCTCTGGTATACGTTTTCGAAGGACTATCGGGATAACTCTCAATCAATTTATTCTGCTCATCGATTCTTAAATAAACTGTGCTGATTGCATCGCCCCCGATCAAAGAATAAAACTTATAAAAAAGCTTTTTATTAATCCGAACGGTATCCTGAATTTCGGTATAAGATTGAGCATTCATGTACCATAGGTTACCAACCTGCATGGGTAAAAATGAATCGGCAACAGGATCTTGATCCTTATTTTTCATACAGGATAAGATAAACAGACCAATTAAAGCAAAACCTAAGAAATTGAAAATATTCTTCATCAGCGAATTTGTTTTTCTTTTTTTAAATGTTAAAAATAAACGATCCGCTACATCGCCATAATTAGCTGATAAAATGATACAAGAAAACAACCTCTCCGCTAAATGCAGGCTTTTTCTGGTCTTCGATTTCCATTTCAATACCCATGTTTACCTTAGTTACGCCCCGAAGGTTAATGATAGAAGCCAGTTTTGCTTTTAATCTTACTTTGCTGTTTACGGTAACGGCCTGTGCAAACCTTAAACTTTCAATCCCGTAATTGATCTCCATTTTTAAATTCTGGATATCCACTATCTCTTTCCATAAGTAAGGGATTAATGATAAAGTTAAATAACCATGGGCGATAGTTGCTTTAAAAGGTCCTTCATTTTGTGCCCGCTCTTCATCAACATGTATCCATTGATGATCTAAAGTAGCATCAGCGAATTTATTAATCTGTTCTTGCGTAATGGTATGCCATGAAGAAACGCCTAATTCCTTGTCCAGGTATTGTTCAAATTCTGCGTGGGAAGTAATGATTTGCATTTTTTATATATTTTTAGCGCCAAGCGTTTTGCGGTTGGCGAATTGATAATTGCTTGTTATTGATAATTAATTTTTAGCTTAAGTTTCTTTCCCTAAACCAAACTTCATCAGGGCTAGCAGAAAAGCCGTCCATTTTATGAATTAATATTTCTGCATCTGCCTCGTTGAAAACTAAATCGCGATTGGCCGGTTTTAAAAATTTGCTTTGCACCATCATGTCCATTTGGGCAAATAAGGGATCGTAAAAACCACTTACATTTAATACACCAATTGGTTTATTGTGCAAACCGAGCTGTAACCAGGTTAACACTTCAAAAAATTCTTCCAGTGTACCAAATCCACCAGGTAAGATCACAAATCCATCGCTCAAATCGGCCATTTTCTGTTTTCGCTGGTGCATGTTTTCGGTAACCACCATTTCGGTTAAACCCTGGTGACCGACTTCCTTATCCATTAAAAACTGAGGAATTACCCCTGTTACTAAACCACCCAACTCCAATACATCATTGGCTAACACGCCCATCACGCCAACACTGCCACCACCATAAATCAACCTGATCTGCTGTTTTACAAGTGTTTCGGCCAATTGCTTTATCGCCTTACGCAATGTGATATCGCCATTAAAGTTTGAGCCACAATACACACAAACCGAGTTAAGCTTATTCATTTTTTTCAAAAATTTACCGAAGTTAATATTTTATCAGCTTTCTATAAATTTTAATTCTGCACAATACTGTTACAGGTCTGTTTTTTGAAGTTTAAAGCACCAAAAGCGATAGCTTATTTTACGCTGTTTCATTTTACCCTTTAAATTTCTTAGTCATGATAAAATTAGTTTCTGGTACTTTAATCTCCTTAAGAACCACGGACTGAAGTAAAACAGACCTGATGGAAGTGGGCATCCCGATTCTTCATCGGGATAAAACGTACAGCAGGATTAGCGGAACCGAAAAGTACAGAACCCTGCGCTGCCTAAAACAAAAAAAAGGAGTAGCATTACACCACTCCTTTTAACCAAATATAAGAGAGAAAAGATTTCTTTGTTAAGCACTTAGAAAGAATAGCGCAAAGTAGCGCCATAAGTTCTTGGATCGCCAAGTACACCTGCATACAAACCAGAGTTACCTGCGGCTGCCTGCAATTGCTCGTAATAATTTTTGTTTCCGATATTTCTGCTCCATACAAATGCCGAGAATTTATCAGATTTGAAGCCTAATCTGGCATTAAATAAAGCATAACCTTTAACATTTAATATACTCGATGGTGTAGGATTTGAAGAATACTCTGAACGGTAGCTGGCATCAGCAGCAATAAAATACCTGCCCAGTTTGGTTGCTAAACTACCAGGGGTGCTAAATTCTGAACCACCAGAAATATTCCATTTAGATATACCTGGTAATCTACCTCCTGAGGCATCTTTAAATGCTACCTGAGTCGCTACGCCATTTACCAATTCTGTATGTCCGGTTTCTTCTAAAGGTAGTGGTGCATTGGTAAATTTCACATATTTACCATCTAAATAAGCAACAGCAGCATTTAAAGTTAAGAATCTTTCTAACTGATAAGTTCCATCAACTTCTAAACCTTTTACCTGAACTTTTTCCGCATTGGCCAGATAACCTCTGTTTACACCCAATTGTGGCGATTGCACATTGGTTTGGTAATCTTTAATATCGGTATTAAAAGCTGTAATGTTTAAAATAGCGCCTTTAACTGGTTTGGTTTTTAAACCCAGTTCGTAATGTTGAACATATTCTGGTTTTACAACAGCAACTGATAAGTCTGCCTGTCCGGTTGAGGTAGTTGGCAAGCCCCCTACGTTTACACCAACTGGTTTATAGGCGGTTGAAAAAGTTCCATAAACATTTAATTTAGGGTTTGGACGATAAGATACAGTAAGGTTACCAGACAGATTATTGTTATCTACATTCGTAGTAAACTGTTGATTGCTATACACTGCTGCTTTTAGTGCTAATAAAGCTGCATCAGTTGTTTGCAAACCGCCGTAAGTTACCCTGTCGTAATCAACATCTTTTTTGTCGTAAGTGTATCTCAATCCTGGTAAAACATGCAAGTTGGTTAAAAATTCCCAATCTACCTGTGCAAAAATAGCAGCACTTAACGATTTGATGGTTGAATTGGTTTTAATACCAAAGCCATCTAACAAACCTGGTGTTGAATATAAAGCCTGGCTACCGGTATTGCTGGTTTGCACAAACCTCCACTGATCTTTACCCACCTCTTCGGTTTGAGCTAAACCTTTTAAGTTTTGGGCAAGGGCAAACACACCAATTACACCACTTAATTTATCGGTGATATGACCAGCATATCTAACTTCCTGTGAATATTGATCGTGACGGGAGTTACCTTGTGATTTTGTTAATGCCGACAATTCCGAGAAATCCCTGTCGTTTGTTGGATCCCAGTTCCAGAATCTCCAGGCAGTAGTAGAAGTAAGCGTTCCGTTACCAATTTTATAATCTACGTTTAACGATATACCGCCAATAGATTGATTGTGTCTCCAAGGTGTATTGGTATTAATTTCTCTTGAAAATGGATCAATCTTAGGTTGCTGATAGCCTAAATCAGAAACAATTTTAGCATACTGACGGTAAGCACTTCTTTCGGTTTGGGCAACGCCTGCAATGACCAGCGGATAACCTGCCGGGTGCTGCACACTTACATCGCCACTTAATAAAATTTGTAATCTGTCTGACGGCGTATAGTACAACTGGCCTTTAAAACCAAGGTTGTTTTGTCCGCTGTATTTACGTTCTTCACGTGTATTCCAGATGGTACCATCGCGCTGCGTACCCGATATTGATATTTTTGCAGCAAGATTTTTGGCTAGACCGCCAGAAACTGATGTTTTTGCCTGGATAAAGTTATAGTTACCCACGCTCAGCTCTACCTTTGCGCTTGGTGTTTGGGTTGGTTTTGTGGTGGTAATGTTAAATGCACCAGCAGTAGTGTTTTTTCCGAATAATGTTCCCTGAGGACCACGGATCACTTCAATTTGTTCAATATCAAGAAAATCGGTTGAGGTTGCAGCGGGACGTGCGTGATAAACCCCATCTACATAAAAACCTACTCCCGGATCAATACCATCATTGGTTAAACCGAATGTTGAGCCCAACCCCCTGATATTTAAAGTGGTATTTCTGGCATTCGAAGCATACAATTGTACCGAAGGAACCAGTTCTTTTAAACGGTTAACGTTAAAGGCACCTGCATTTTCTGCTGCCTGTCCACCGATTACAGTAATTGGAATAGGCACATCCTGTAAAACCTCCGAACGTCTTCTCGACGTTACCACAATTTCATCCAGCAGTGCATCTTCTACCAGAACCAATTCAATCGGTGCCTCCTGAGGTTTTAAAAACTGAAAATCCTGCGGTTTAAAGCCAACTGAACTCACTTGTAAATAAAATGGAACGTCTTGCTTCACGTTTATGCTAAAGGCACCGTTATCATCGGCTACAACGGCCTGATTGGTTCCTCTTACTTTTATGGTTGCGTGTGGTATGGTGCTACCGTTACTTGCCTTTATTACACCCTTTATTGGGGTCTGAGCAAAAACAAAGCTTGCAGAAAGTATTAATGAAAAGAAAATAAGTAAACTTTTGTTCATGATTGGTTATATAGTTTGTTTTAAATGTTATTGATAATTGGCTTTGTTAATTGTTTAATTCTGTTTTAGAATATGAGCTACAACAACTATACAAGCGGGTTTTTAGTTCAAATTTCATAATTATATATAAATCCTATAGATTTAGTCGACAAATATATTAAAAAAATTTAGCTGCCAAATTTTATTTTGTGATTTTTCTATTTTTATTAATCCTCCAGTCCTTTATTAGGTTTTAAAACCTATAAGATCTAAAAGCAAAACGGGGCTATCGTAAAACGATGCCCCGCTGTAATTATCCTTAAATCCCCTATAGGTAACTTTAGATATATATTCTTTTCCTAAAATTTTGAGTGGTTAGAAAATCCTCCTGCTAAGATTATTAAAAGCCTAAACCTTACACCCTAAACCTTTTACCTTACACCTACCTAGTGTAATTTGGTGCT
Source organism: Sphingobacteriaceae bacterium GW460-11-11-14-LB5 (assembly GCA_002151545.1). NCBI lineage: Bacteria > Pseudomonadati > Bacteroidota > Sphingobacteriia > Sphingobacteriales > Sphingobacteriaceae > Sphingobacteriaceae bacterium GW460-11-11-14-LB5. The sequence continues at coordinate 2,638,829 of CP021237.1, forward strand.
TCTTTGGTAATGGTAATATCGTGAGGATGACTTTCGCGCATACCTGCAGCTGTAATTTGTACAAATTGTGCTTCCTGTAACGCTTCTATAGTTGCCGCTCCGCAGTATCCCATACTGGCACGTAAACCGCCGATATATTGGTACATTACTTCTGCTAAAGTACCTTTAAATGGCACACGACCAACAATGCCTTCTGGAACTAATTTTTTAATATCATCTTCCACATCCTGGAAATAACGGTCTTTCGAACCTTGCTCCATCGCTTCGATTGAACCCATTCCGCGGTAAGATTTAAATTTACGTCCTTCGTAAATAATGGTTTCACCTGGTGATTCTTCTACTCCTGCAAATAACGAACCTGCCATTACTGTACTTGCACCTGATGCAATTGCTTTGGCAATGTCGCCAGTGTGTTTAATACCACCATCAGCAATAACCGGTACGCCTGTACCTTTTAAAGCTTTTGCACATTCGTAAACAGCATATAACTGCGGAACACCAACACCTGCAATAATTCTGGTGGTACAGATAGAACCTGGACCAATACCCACTTTAACCGCATCAGCACCAGCATCAGCTAAAAATTTCGCAGCAGCACCGGTAGCTATATTACCAACAATAACCTGTAAATCAGGGTATTTAGCTTTAACTTCTTTTAATTTATCCACTACACCCTTTGTATGTCCGTGGGCAGTATCGATGGTAATTACATCAACACCGGCATGAACCAAAGCATCAACACGCTGTAAAGTATCGGCTGTTACCCCTACTGCAGCACCTACCCTTAAACGGCCACGCTCATCTTTACAGGCAACAGGATAATTTTTAACTTTAGAAATATCTTTAAAAGTGATTAAACCGCTTAGGTATCCATCTTTACTTACTACAGGAAGTTTCTCGATTTTATGGTTCTGAAGAATTTCTTCTGCCTGAACCAAAGTGGTTCCTTCTGGTGCAATGATTAAATTTTCTTTAGTCATTACTTCAGAAATTGGTCTCTTCATATCCTTTTGAAAACGTAAATCTCTGTTTGTAATGATACCAACCAGTTTATTATCGCTACTGACAACCGGAATACCACCAATTTTATGCTCTTTCATGATTTTGAAAGCATCGGCCACAACAGCTGTTTCCAATAAAGTTACAGGATCCTGGATCATACCGCTTTCCGAACGCTTAACTTTACGTACTTCTGCAGCTTGTCTGTCAATAGTCATGTTTTTATGTAACATACCAATACCACCGTTTTGCGCAATGGCAATGGCAAGTTCGGCTTCTGTTACTGTATCCATTGCCGCAGAAATCAATGGAACGTTAAGTTTAATTTTTTTAGTTAAAAAAGTGGCTGTATTTACTTCACGGGGCAGAATTTCGGAATATGCGGGTACTAAAAGTACGTCGTCATACGTTAAACCTGTGGCAATAAACTTTGTGGAATCGAGTTGCATAGCAAATAAATTAGGATTTATTATTTGCCAGGCAAAGATACGAAAATTGAGGGAAAATAAAAGCACAAAGATAAAAATGCTTAAATATTGAGCTTGCCTGACAATTGCCACAGCACCAGAATGGCCAGGTTAGTATAAAATAACCGGACTAATTATTTAGCGATTTAATTTGATTAAACTCGGGATTTATATAAATTCATCAAACCAAATATATAAGTATGATTGATTTTCTGGAAGGAACGAAGGAATGGCTGATTGGCTTTTTCGGCTTATCGGCAATTTTACAGCTGCTGCAAACCAACGATTATAGTCAGTTTATGAGCTGGAAAGGAATCAGCGCGTTGATCGGTCCTTTAATTCCTTTTCTATTGGTTTTTGAAATTATTAGAATGACATTTTACCGCCGTTTTAAAGTGGTAGATTACCGCATCTCTTTCTTTTCGCTGGTTTTCAATTCATTTGTGGGTCGTATCATTTCAATCGGAATGGTTTCCATCTGCATTGGTTTATTTGGAAAATATGCCATTTTTAAAACCGAAATTACCTGGTACTGGCTCATTTATGGTTATGTAATATGGGAATTTGGCCATTTCATTTATCACTTTTTAGCGCATAAAGTTAGGCTGTTCTGGTGCCTGCATTCTACTCATCATGCGCCAGAAACCATGAATCTATCCGTAAATTTTGCTCACTTTTTTCTTGAAGCTCCCTATGCCGACCTGATTAGAACAACAACCTGTATTCTTTTGGGTGTAAGTCCTTCGCTGCTTTTTTTAATTATGTTTATTGATGGTCTTTGGGGATCTTTTATCCATATTGGCGAAAACATTTCTAAAGATGGCCGTTTCGGTTTTCTTAATAAAATCATCCTCACCCCTTCTCACCATCGGGTACACCATGCCAAGAATGCATTGTATATGGATACCAACTTCTGCAACCTGCTACCCATCTGGGACCATGTTTTTAAAACCTATCAGGAAGAAGACAAATCGATAAAAATTGAATACGGCATTACCCGGGAAATGAAAAAACATAGTTTTTTAGATGCTTATTTTGGTGAAATTGTTCTTTTGGCTAAAGATGTTTGGCGTGCGCCGGGGATTAAGAACAAGTTCCGCTACATTTTTATGCCTCCCGGATGGAGCCACACCAAAGACCATAAAACGGCCAAAATAGTGAGATCAGAATACCTGAAAACTTACAAAACTGAAATGACGAGCCCATAAAAAGGAATACCAGATTACTTTTTAAAATTTCGCATACCCTATCGTCTGATTTAAAAGATTATATCAAAAATTTGTTGTGCATGAATTGATCATATCTCGCTGAATCTTTTTATTATTGCACAACCAAAAAACTAATTTTATAAATGCAGAAAAATGCTCTCAAATTTCTGACTTTAATGCTATGCGTTGGAGTTAGCACCCTTTATGCCCAAACTACTCAACCTATAAAAAGAGAATTCAAGTTTGGTAAAATTGCCCCGACAGAATTTGAAGTGAAAGCCACAGGACAAGACTCCTCTGCCTCGGCGATTAAACTGTTTGACGTTGGCGACTGTTATTTTGAAGTCGGGCCTGGATCCGGAGGATTTATTTATGTTTTTGAAAGACACATCCGTTACAAAATCTTAAATAAAAATGGCTACGATCTGGCTAATTTTAAGGTAGAACTTTTCAAAAATAGCAATTCGGCAAAAGAAGACCTCAATTTTATGGATGCTGCCACCTACAACATGGTTGATGGCAAAATGGTTACCAGTAAACTGAACAAGGATGCCAAGTTTACCGAGGAGTTTAACAAAAACTATGTAATCAAAAAATTTGCATTGCCTAATGTTAAAGAAGGCTCTATTATCGAATTTAAATACAAAATCAAATCAGACTTTATTTTTACCCTGCGTGGCTGGAAATTCCAGTCAAACATTCCAACACTTTGGTCGGAGTACAACGTAAAGATACCTGAATACCTCACCTACAAGAATAACCTGAGTGGATATTATCATGTCGACCATCCGCTTCACCAAAATGTAAATGCAACCTATGTACCTGGCTTAAGTTCTACTGCTGTTTACGATAAATATTGTGCTGCCAACGTCCCTGCATTGAAAGAGGAGCCTTACGTTACCACAATGGACGATTATACGCCTAAAATAGAATTCGAACTTAGGGCAACCCAGTTCCCGGGTGAAGTTTATCAGGACTTTAACGGTTCGTGGCCAAAAATTATACATGGACTGGCCGAGGATGAAAATTTTGGTGGTTTTATTAATAAAAACAGTTATGCCAAATCGGTACTTCCGGGCATTTTAAAGGGCGAAAAAGATACCCTTGCTGCTGTAAAACTTATTTTCAACTATGTTAAAAACAATTTAAAATGGAATAAAGACTACTCGAAATATGCTTACGAAACCAATCCAAAAAGCATTTTCGAAAAGAAAACAGGTTCATCTGCTGATATTAACCTCGCCCTGTTAAGTTTATTAAAGGAAGCGAAGATTGATGCCTACCCTGTTTTGATCAGTACAAGAGAGAATGGCGAACATCCCGGATATCCGGTGGTATCGGCATTTAATAACGTAATTGGTGTTACACAGATCGGTAATAATTTATATTTTCTTGATGCTACAGATAAAGATCTTCCTGCTGGTATGATAGATTCTGATAACCTGAGCCACCAGGGCTTTTATATGGACTTAAAAAGTTTTAATGGAAAATGGCTTTCGACAGAACCAAGTGTATCGAGCGAAAAGATTTTTGTTTATAATATGACGCTTGATAAAGACCATAAATTATCGGGCAAAATCAATCAATATTCAAAAGGCTATAGCGCATTAAACCTTCGCAATAAGTATAGAAAAACAAATAACGAAACCGAATTTGTTAAAAACTTCAAAAAAGACAAAACTGGTCTTGAAGTTTCTAATTATAAAATCGACAACCTCGACAATCTTGATGAGCTGCTGACTGAAACGATGGATGCAGTAATTGAAGACAATGTGGAAGAAGCCGGGAACCTGGTGTATTTTACACCGTTGCTTTTCGAAAGAACCAAAGAAAATTTATTCAAACTGGAGCAAAGAAAATTCCCGGTCGATTTTGCTTATCCGTTTAAAGAAAGTTACCGGATTACAATCAACTTCCCGGAAGACTATGAAGTAGATAAGTTACCAAAAGGTGGGATTTTTAAACTTCCGGAAGAGAATGGAACATTTACTATCAATTACGTTGCAGAAGGCAAAACCTTAATGGTAAGAAGTATTATCAACGTAAACAAATCGCTTTATACACCGGAAGAATATTTCGATTTAAAAGAATTATTTAAAACGGTTGTGGAAAAACAAGCTGAACAGATTGTATTTAAAAAGAAAGTATAATGAAGTACTATTTAAGTTTGGCACTAGCGTTTGTAAGCGTTAACAGTGCATTAGCACAGGTAGACTACGATGTAGCAAAGATCCCGGAGAACCTGAAAAAGGATGCGATTGTGGTCATCAGGAATGAGGAATCATTTTTTGATGTTAAGGGTTTAGGTGCAGGAAAAATAGATTATAAAGTGGCGATGACCATTTTAACCAAAGCTGGTGAAGGTTACGGTGAAATGGCAGAGGTTTATGATAAATTTAGCAGCATATACAACATTAAGGCTACGCTTTACGATGCTGCAGGAAAAAAGGTAAAGGACTATAAAAGCTCAGATATTAAAGACCAAAGTTTGATTTCGGATTTTTCGATCTTCGAAGACAATAGACTTAAGCTCTTAAAATTTGTAAGTATAACCTATCCGTACACCATAGAGTACAGCTATAGTCAGGATTATAACGGATTGCTTTATTTCCCTTCATGGCAAGACCTGAAAGGTTTCGGGGTGTCGGTAGAAAAATCGGCCTACACGATTCAAAAGGCTAAAAACTACAAAATGCGCTATATTACGAGTCCGAATTTACAAACCGACTCGGTGCTTAATGGAGAAAAGGTACAGTACAAATGGAAAAGTGCTAATGTTGCAGCAGTTGCTGATGAGCCTTTAAGTGTAGGCATTGATAACATTTCTGCCTGGGTTAAAGCCTCTCCCAATCAGTTTGAATACGACGGTACTACAGGAAATTTCGATAACTGGAAGAATTTCGGATCCTGGTTGTTTACCTTAAATCAGGGCGGAAATAAACTTCCTGAAGCAACCAAATTAATGGTGCAGAACTTAATTAAAGATGCCAAAACCCCAAAAGAAAAGATCAGCATTTTATATAACCATTTGCAGCAAAATACCCGTTATGTAAGTGTTCAGTTAGGAATTGGTGGATTTAGGCCTATTTTGGCTGAAAAAGTTGCCCAGGTAAATTATGGCGATTGTAAAGCACTTTCTAATTATATGAAGGCCTTACTAAATGAAGCAGGCATTGCCTCAAATTTGATTGTCATTGGAAACGATATGCCCAGCTTAAATCCCAATTACTCCAGCATGGGGCAGGCAAACCACATGATTTTATGCGTTCCATTAGCAAAAGACACTACGTTTTTAGAATGTACCAGCCAATATAAACCCATGGGATTTATCGGTTATAGCAATTCAGACCGGAATGTATTGATGGTTACCGAAGATGGTGGGAAAATAGTGCATACCCCTGCTTACAATGCTAAAGAGAATTATCAGATCAGAAAAACCAAAATTATCCTGGCTGAAGATGGTACCGCCAGTTCTGAAATAAAATCTACATACGGCAACGCGCAGTTTGAAGAAAATTTTCCGATGACTTTAATGGAACCCGTTGAGCTCCGCAAAACAATAATCGAAGACAGTCCTATTCCGGTGGCAGAGCTGATTAGCTATAAATATGCACAGCCAGATAAAACGGTGCCGGTGCTGACCGAGGAGATTAACTTTAAAACCAATCCCTTGTTAACCAAAGGTGGAGATAAGTTGTTTCTGGTGGTAAACCAGGTGAATCGTCGCGAGACTGTTCCGCTTAAAGTAGAGGGCAGAAAAACATACTTTGCTGTTCCGTTCAGTTATAATGATGATGATGAAATTAGTTACGTTTTACCAAAAGGCTATACTGTAGAGTTTATTCCAAAAGATATTGCCATTAACTCTGAGTTTGGCTCGTACACTGCAAAATTTAGTGTTAAGGATAACATGATTGTTTATAGCAGAACACAAACCATGAACAATAAAAAGTATCCGCCAGAAAAATATGGTGAATATGTAGATTTTTATAAAAAGATCTACCAGGCAGATAAACAAAAAGCCGTTTTAGCAAAAACTTTATAAATTAGCATATGATTACTGAAAACCAATATTTTGATGGCAACGTTAAATCGTTAGGCTATGAAACCGCTGAAGGAAAATCGACGATAGGCGTTATCAATCCGGGAGAATATACTTTTGGAACAGCTCAGAAAGAAATTATGCACGTAATAGAAGGTGAATTAACAGCACTTTTACCAGATGCCACCAACTGGCAAAACATTAAAGCAGGTAGCCATTTTGAAGTCCCTGCCAATTCATCATTTAAAGTAAAGGCGAGCGTTCAAACAACGTATCTTTGCCAGTACAGGTAGATTGATATAAGGTCGTCATCTCGACTGGAACGCAGTGGAATGGAGTGATCTATCTCGACAGATTTCTCGACTTCGTTGCACTCCACTCGAAATGACGGCCTCTTTATTGGATTAATTTACCCTTATTTCTTCCCGATCACTACTTCCGTAAAATGATCAGTTGTGAGGTATTTATTTGCCAGGGCGAGTAATTCTTCTGCAGTAATGTTTTTAACTTTCTCGATATATCTGGTATAATAGTCGTAATCCAATCCTGCGAAATAAATGTTCTTGAATTTATCGGCATGGGAGAAAACATTCTCCAAACTGCCCAGCATCGAACCCAGCATATAGTTCCGAACCAGATTCAGCTCCTCTTCCCCTACCAGCTCATTTTTCAATATCTCGATCTCTTTGTAAATCTCAGTTAATGCAGCGGAGCAAACATCGGCACCAACTTCAGTCGCAATATAAAAATAACCAGCCTGTTGTAAAGAAGAAATACCCGAACCAATGCCATAAGTATAACCTTTATCCTCGCGGATATTGTTCATTAAACGTGATCCAAAATAGCCCCCTAAAACGGTATTTAAAATCTGAAGTCCCGAAAAATCCTCGTGTGTGCGGTTAATCGCCAACTGACCTATTCTGATGGCCGATTGTAAAGCCTCTGGTTTTTCGGTATAAACAAACTGTTTTGCCGTTGTGGTGAAATTGAAACTATTTTTTACCGCATTACTTTTTTCCCAATCCTTCCCAAAAGCATCATTTAACAGCTCAAAGCTGGTGTTATCAAACTTTCCTGAAACAATTATGGTACAATTATTTGGTGCATAGGCCGCTTTAAAATATGCTATTAAATCTTCGCGCTTTAATGCATCGTAATGTTCTGCTTTAATATTTACACCATAAGCGGTATCGCCAAATAAAGCATGGGCAAATTCTTTTCTCGAAAGCACATCGTTTTTTTTCAGGTTTACCTGTAACTTTTGCTTCTGATTCTGGATGTAAATATCGAGCTCGTGTTGTGGAAACTGACTTTCTGATAAAACATCTTTCACAATCGGCAATACCGAATGTAAATGTTTATTTAAAGTGTACAGTGTAACCGAAGATTGGTCCTGGGCATATTCTGTTTGGAAAAATGCACCATAAAAATCAATCTGCTCTGCAATTTCTTTTGAAGTTAATTTATTTGTTCCATTATTGATCAAAGCGCTAACCGCAATCGCCTGCAATGGTTTTTCGAGTTTCCAGTTTACGTTATCAAAAATAAATTCAATACGTACCAGATCCTGCTCTCCGGAATAAACTGTAAAAACGGGTACACCGTTATCTAATACTTTTTTTTCGGGGTGGATAAAATTTATGGTCGATACCTGCTTAAAATCAGGCGCCTGTTGTCTGTTAAGCATTTTCTTCAGTTAAATAATATAAAGTTGACGATGAATTGGTTTGGAAAGTTTCGTTAGATATCCGTTTAATATCTTCGGCTTTAACCTTTAAAAATGCTTCGGTTTCCTGGTTCAATAAAGCCGCATCTCCAAGTAATTCGTAATAAGCCAGGTTCATCGCTTTATCTAACAGGCTCATTTCAGAAAAAACAAGTACCGATTCTACCTTGTTCTTCACTTTAGTTAATTCAGTTTCAGAAACCAGCTCGGCTTTTAATTTTTCCAGTTCAACCCAGATTGCTTTTTCTGCCCTTTCGATAGTTACACCTTCCACCAGTTTACCTTCAACAATAAACAAACCCGGATCTAAACTGCTCGAAATATAAGCGTTGATATCGCTAAAAAGTTTCTGTTCCTTTAACAGGCTATTGTACAAACGCGAAGACTGTCCCCGTGATAAAATATCCGATAATAAATCAAAGGCATAATAATCCTGACTTAATCGCCCTGGCATTTTAAAAGCCATATAAAGCGCGTTTAATGGCACATTCGCCTGAACAGTTTCGGCTCTGGCTTCAGTTTGAGGTTCCTCCTGTACCAAATCGCGGTTGTATTTATCTCCGGCGGGAATAGGTTCGAACCATTTTTCGGCCAGTTTTTTTACCGCTTCGGTTTTCACATTGCCACCCACTACCAAAATCGCATTTTGTGGGGTATAATGTTTCTTGAAAAATGCTTTCACATCTTCCATGGTCGCATTTTCGATATGCGAAAGTTCTTTCCCGATGGTTGCCCAGCGGTAAGCATGCTTTTTATAAGCTAATGGACGCAACTTTAACCAAACATCGCCATAAGGCTGATTAAGATAACGTTGTTTAAATTCCTCACTTACTACATTTCGCTGGGTATCTAAACTTTTTTCAGAAAAAGCCAGACTCAACATGCGGTCGCTCTCCAGCCAGAATGCAGTTTCTATATTTTCAGCAGGCAGCGTGATGTAATAATTAGTAATATCGTTACTGGTAAAAGCGTTGTTCTCACCTCCTACGCGTTGTAAAGGCTCGTCATAATTGGGGATATTGATTGATCCCCCAAACATTAAATGCTCAAACAAATGCGCAAAACCCGTTTTTTCCGGATCCTCATCGCGTGCGCCTACATCATACAAAATATTCAGAACTGCCATCGGAGTAGTTGCATCTTCATGCACCAAAACTTTTAACCCGTTAGCTAGTGTAAAACGATTAAAATCTACCATTATTTAATTTTAGAGCGGTAAAGATAATTTAATAATTCGTTTAGCAGAAAGTGATTATCAAGAGAATACAATTAAAAGATATTTTAGTCGCTGGCAATTCTATTTTTATTATTTTAGCAACAGATAATCAAGTAAACATGGGTGAGGAAACAGCAAAAAATTCTTTCGGAATTTTAAATAGTTTAAAAAAATTAATTTTTGAAGACAGTGCAGATGAGCCAGGCACCACACCAGCTCAGCAACCGACCAGCTCCAGTACAAAAACGCCCGAACCTGTAACTAACCAGCCACAGGTTAATCTAAAGGAAAATGTGAGTGCAGTAGGTGTTACCGATGTGAAGCAAATGAAAGTAAAAGTTTTGGGTATACTGGAAAAAATGAATGAGCCCGGACTCGATTTTTTTGAGGTTTGGAATGCTGCAGCAGAAATGGGCAGTATTGATGCTTCAACGATAAAAGCTGCTTATACATCTTTAAAATATGTAGAAAAAGACTTAAATAAACAAAAGCTGTTAACTACCGGCCGAAATTATGCTACAGAGTTAAAAAAAGTTATTGATCAGGAAAGCAGCCAGAAACAGCAGCAAAAACAAAACATAGAAAACAGCCTGGTTGATGAAAAAAACAATCTGGTAAACGAAATTAAAAGCATTGAACAAAACATTGCCGAGCTTAAAACTAAATTGCAAAATAAAGAGCAGGATTTAAAGAGCCTTAATGTGAAGTATGATCCGCAGTTGAAAGATATCGATCAGAAAATTGCTTTAGGTAATGCAGCAGTTAAGGAGGTAATAGCCGATATTGAAAAAGCACTGAATATTATTGAAACAAACATAAATTAACGATTAAAAATTAACGAAAACGTAATGGAAAACAAAAATCAGTATGTAAATATTCCAGCCGAAATTAAAAGTCAGCTGCCTATATTTCAGGTTTTAGGCGATCATCTTCCCAGTCAAATACAAACACCTGAAGGCAAAAAGGTAATGTCAAGTATCTTTTTTTGGGCGCTAATTTTAGGAGGTGCATTTGCATTTTTCAAATTTTTGCCAATTATGCTGGTTTATGCAGCCAAAAGTATTTTACTGGTTATTTTTAGTATTATACTGATTGTATTGCTTTTATTGGCTCCAAAAATTATTTCTTTATTACACAGGTTAGGAACAATTTTACTTTTTAAAGGCGAAAAAGCCATTATAAGAGGTAACCCGATCGAAACCCTGCAACTTTTATCAAAAGATGCAAAGGACACGTTAAAAAGAGTGAAAGATAAAATTGCCAATGTTGATGGCGTACGGATTGACATGATCCAAAGCGGAGAAACCGCTCAGAAAACTGCCGAAGAAAAATATACTTATGCTAAACGCTTTACTGTTGAAGCCGCGGGTTTAGACGAAAAAGCTAAACAGGAAACAGCAAACAACAATATTGAAAAGGCCAACGATTTTAACCGGGATGCAAAAGAAACGCGTACAAAAGCTTTCCTTTTGGGTAAAGAGGGCGAAGCCGAAGAACAGAATGCACGTAGTTACGTACAATACGCCAACCAGTTTGCTAAAGTTTTAGAAGTTTTAAAAGATAACGAAAGTGCTGCCCGCATTTATGTGAGCACCTTAGATAGCAGTATTTCTATCATTTCTAAAAAACTGGAAGCAACCCAAAAAATGAAAAATGCAACTGAAGGCCTTGCTGAAGTTTTTAACATTAAAGATGGATGGGCTTTTCAGGAAGCGATGAATGCGGCTACCGGAGCCATCAGCCAAAATATTGCATCTATCCGTTCGAACCTCGATTTCTTGGATCAGAATAATAACATTACCGTTGGTGGTGCACCATCGCAAAGTGAACTGGAAGAATTCATCAAAAAAGTTGACGACCGCAACCTTAAAATGCTTAATGTAAGCAGAATGACCGATGCGTCTTACGAACTTAAACCTGAAGAAAAAATAGACAAAGGCTTTACCTTATTAGATTAATCAAACTCTTAATTAAAAACATATCACAATGGAAGAAAAATCGACCTGGGCAAGACTACGTTGGCCTATAAAAGCAATTATTATTGCAATACCTATTATTGGCCTTGGTTACTGGGCTTTCGAATCAGGAAAAATTGATGGTGTAAACATCACAGAAGGAAGTAAAAAAGACACAACGGAGCAGGTATCATCACCTACTGCCGCTAAAAGCGATGAAAAAAGAAGTTTTAATTACACTCCTGAAAAACCTGTAAATGGTGAATATAAAGGTGTTGTTGAAGTTGGTGCATCGGGCTTTAACTCTTTTGTAGTAAATATTGATAAGGAAAAACGCTGGGAAATTATCTCTAAAGATTTTGGAAAATCTTTTGTTTATGAAGGTTTAGCCAATACCGCAGATATCAGAACCGGACTAAAAGATTATATAGGTGCCATGTTTGATAAAGGTGTAAAATCTAAAAACATTCACTTTGTAATCAGTTCTGGTGCACAAAAAGAGCCTAAAACAACGGCCATTAGTTCTGAATTAAAGAAAATGGGCTTTGTGGTGAACCTTGTTACAGCAGAGCAGGAAGGTAAACTCGCCTTAAAATGTGTTTTACCTGCATCTTATTATGATAATTCCTTTGTTGTTGACATTGGTTCAGGTAATACTAAAATTTCGTGGATGGATGGCGATGTGAAATCTTTTGAAGCACCCGGCGCTAAATATTATGAGAAAAATCTGAAAGATGATGATGTATATAATGAGGTTAAATCTTTATCATCAAAAATCCCTTCTACAAAACACGATGTTTGTTTCATTATCGGAGGTGTGCCTTTTGAACTTGCAAAACAAACCCGTACAGGTGATGAAAGATTTACTGTTCTAAATGATCCTGATCAATACAATACCGATAAAATTAAAATTAAAAGCGGTGTAAACATCTACAAAGCTATTAAAGACGCTACCAATTGCGATACTTTCGTATTTGACTGGGATGCCAATTTTACCATTGGGTTTTTATTATCCCTTAAATAGTAAACGTTTTAAAAAGAGCGGCTCTTTAATAAGGTCGCTCTTTTTTTTTATGCCAAAAATTTACTTTCCTGCCATAATAACTAAGCAGTGTTGTATAAACAATTTAGTATTTTTGCATTATGAATACAGCCGATTTACTGCAAAGGGCATTACATTTTGACTTTTTAAGCCTTGAAGAAGGTGTCCATCTATACCACCATGCCGATACCGCATCTTTGATGTTTGTGGCAAATGAACTGAGAAAAATACAGGTACCCAGCGGTAAAGTAACCTGGCAGATCGACCGTAATGTAAACACCACTAACGTTTGTATTGCCAACTGTAAATTCTGTAATTTCTTCCGCAGGCCTGGCCACGACGAAAGTTATATTACTGATATCGAAACTTATAAAGTAAAAATTGAAGAAACTTTCCGCTTAGGTGGAGATCAATTATTATTACAAGGTGGTCACCACCCCGATTTAGGTTTGGCTTTTTATGCCGACTTATTCAGAAAACTAAAAGAATTATATCCTGATTTAAAATTACATGCTTTGGGCCCACCGGAAATTGCACACGTTGCAAAGCTCGAAGGCATGACACATACTGAAGTATTAAAAGCACTAAAAGAAGCAGGAATGGATTCACTTCCTGGTGCCGGTGCAGAAATTTTAAACGACCGCGTGAGGCGTTTAATTTCGAAAGGTAAATGTGGCGGACAAGAATGGCTTGATGTGATGCGTGCATGTCATCAATTAGACATCACGACTTCGGCAACGATGATGTTTGGCCATGTTGAAACCATAGAAGAACGTTTTGAACATCTGGTATGGATCCGCCAGGTACAGAGTGAAAAACCTGCTGATGCAAATGGATTTTTAGCTTTTATTCCATGGCCTTTCCAGGATGATGGCACTTTATTAAAGCGCTTACGGGGCATTAGCAACAATGTAACAGCTGATGAATATATCCGCATGATTGCTTTAAGCCGCATCATGTTGCCAAATATTAAAAATATCCAGGCCAGTTGGTTAACTGTTGGTAAAGCTACCGCACAGCTTTGCTTACATGCAGGTGCGAATGATTTCGGATCGATTATGATCGAAGAAAATGTAGTATCGGCGGCTGGTGCACCACACCGTTTTACGGCAAATGGTATTCAGCAATCTATTAAAGCTGCAGGTTTCGAACCGCAGTTACGCGGACAAAAATACAACTACAGAGATTTACCCGAGCACTTAGAAGAACAGGTAATTACGTACTAGGACTGTAAAAGGGATAGATGCCGTCAAATGGATGAGGTGAGATGGATTTTTTATACACATTGATCTTAAAATCCTGTCATCCTGATAATCTTGCAAAAAAAGGGAAGTAAAACCAAGTTCTACCTCCCTACCTTAAACAAAACATTACCTAATTAATAATGTAAAAAATTGCTATTATAGCTTTTTGCCGTCTTTCAGGAATAAGTTTGCAATGGTGATTACACTTGCTTTATCCAGTGGTTCATCGAAACTTTCCACAGCAGCCAGTTTAGCCGCAGTGGCGTTTGGTGCACCAGTAATATTTGCAATGTTCACATTTGCCTGTACGGTTAAATCTTCACCAGCATAAACGGCATCTACCTGAGGAACTCCAGAGTCATTTGCCTGGCCTGAAGCGCCTAAACTAACCCATGGTTTGTAAACTGCAGTGCCAGCTGCTGTACGCATTTGACGGATGTGTGATGCATGACGTGCCTCTACAGAGTGAATTTGTAATGCAGTTTGCAATACGCCCGGGCTCACTAATAAATTCCCTGCCTGACCTTTATACGCCCTAACACCAGTATCTTCAAAACCTTGTGCTACCGCTAAGAAGGTACCATAATCAGAGTATACGGTACTAAATGTTCCACCTGCTCTAAAATCGGTATCTGCATAGGCAATTGGTGCACGGGCCGAACTTCCCAAAGCGCCTACCAATAAATCAACGTGCGCTTTTTCGTGATCACGAATGGTAGTAATGGCTGCCTGGCTGGCTGCATTAGGAAAATTAAAGGTAACATCGGTTACAGCCGATCCCGGAGTTTTTCCTACAATACAGTGATTATAAAAATGGTATTCCAAATACTCTAATGATAAAGCAAAGTTCAATACATCCACAACCGCTGCCGGTAAAGCGGTTTGTCCATAAGCTTTTTGGAACATTGAGCCCAAAGCCAGTGGCATAGCCGCTAAAGAGATTTTTTTACCCATGTTGAAAAAGCTTTTCATTGCAGCTCTTCTCGGATTTAATCTCTCATAGATTTCTCCATCAACTTTTTCAATTTCTTCTAATATATTTACGATATTCATGATTTCTGGTTTTAAAAATTAAAGATTGATTACATTAATTTTGGTTTTGATATACGTTTTAGCAATATTTAAAACTTTGTCTGGAGTAAGTGCGGCATCTAATCCCTTCGAATTATCAGCACCTAAAGCAGAAAGGCTGTTTAAATCAGCAAATGTTCCATTTGAGATCAGATCGCGGACATAAGCTGCGTGACGGGCTTCAACCGAAACAATCTTACCAGCTAACAATAAATAAGCACCAGTTTTGATTCTTGGTCCGGCGCCATTGTATGCCGCCACTCCCAAATCCTCAAAAGCCATTGCCGTTCCTAAAACACTGGCAGAACTGGTAAAATCAATTGATGAAAAATCTACTTCCAGACTTCCGATTGCAGCTGTACCTAAAGCAGCTTTAAAAAACTCTCTGTGGGCAATTTCATGAAACTGAATATCCTGGAAATATGCTTTCTGAGCTGCAGTGAAAGATGCAGGAGGTGCTGAAGCAACTTTAACATAAAATGCAGCTTCTAATTGCTCTAAAGCATATGCATAATTTAATACACCGAAATCATCTTTAAAATCTAGCGTAGCACCTGTTGCAAGCGGATCCATGTAGCCACGATCTTTTTTACAACCTGCGGCAACCAAAGCAATACCGGCTGCACTCGCACCTGCGTACTGAAGAAAAGATCTCCTGCCTACGGTGCTGTTAAATAAACTTTCATCTTGAAGTTCACTTTTTGTTTCTAGTTCATTGTTTTTCATAGTAATCTATGTTTAGTGGTTTTGAATTCGTTTGATGATACATACGTGACAATTTCAAGACTGGTTTTTTCTCTTTGCATTTTTTTTTGTAAGACCATTTTAATACATTCACCAACCTATAGCTATGACGATATTAAAAGCCATTATTGTTGATGATGAGGAATTTGCACGCTCATCGTTATTTTTTTTACTGCAACAGAACTGCCCGCAGGTAGAAATTACCGGTATTGCCAGGTCTGTAGCGGAAGCAAAAGATATTTTAGCGCATCATCCCATTGATTTGATTTTTCTGGATATTGCCATGCCTGGAGGCAACGGCTTTGAACTTATTCCCGATGCACAAAAACACAATGCCGCCGTTATATTTACCACTGCTTACGATCAGTATGCACTAAAAGCGATTAAAGCAAATGCACTCGATTATTTGTTAAAACCAATTGATATTGATGAGCTTAAAATAGCTGTAGATAAGGTTTTTCAACATATTAAACGTTTTAAAAGCCAGAACGAAAACGACGAAAGAATCAATAACCTGGCTTCAAGTTTAAGTTCACGGGCGGAAATCAGAAAACTGACCCTCCCTTATGGACAGGGTTTTAAAATGATTGATATCGATGATATTATTTACATCGAAGCAGATAGCAATTATTCGATTGTACACTTAAATAACCATGATAAAATAACGGTTTCGAAAGTTTTACGGGAATTTGAAGAGCTTTTGCCAGGCGATCAATTTGTGCGGATCCATAAGTCGAGCATTATAAATCTTAACCACTTAAAAGAGTATAATTCTAAAAACGGACTTCAGGTTTTCTTAAAAAATGGTGAAAGCATTAACATTTCGCGAAGAAGAGCAAGCGATTTTTTTGAAAAAATAAAATTATTTACAAAGGCAAACAGTGATCATTAAACTACGCATAAAAGCGCTTTTATTTGCTGAAAAAGCAATCCTGAAGTTAAACTTTGGCCGCTCTTTTATTGCTTTTTTATTCGGGTTTATTATATTTTTCCTCCCGAAAAACCTGCTTGCCCAAACCACTTACCTCCCCCATTACAATACAAAAAGCGGGCTTGCCAGCAATAACTGTTATTACATTTTACAAGATAAAAAAGGTTTTATATGGATTGCCACCGATAATGGATTGAGCCGTTTTGATGGGACAAACTTCCAGAACTTCACCATCGAAGATGGACTTCCTGACACCCAGATCCTCCAGATGAGGGAAGATAAAGAGGGACGGTTGTGGTTTTTTGCCCTGAACGGTCAGCTCAGCTACTTAAAAGAAGGAAAATTTTATAACCAGGACAATGATGAACTGCTTAAAAAGCTAAACTTTAATACAGTAATTGTTTCCTTTTTAGTGGATAAATCGGGGCGGATCTGGCTCGGAACCAATGCGAACCTGATCGTTTGCTGGGATGGAAAAACGATCAAAAAATACATCTCCCCTAATCTAAACGATAAATTCATCAACGCCTTTATTCATGAAGATGAGCAAGGTAACATATTTGCTTATAGCGACTTAAGTGTACAAAAGTTTAATGGAAAAACTTTTTCCATGGTCAGTTCGAAAGTACAACCACTTTCTTACATGACCGCTTCAAACAGTAGCCACAGATCTTTATTTTACCTGGACAGTGGAGGATTAAAACAATACAGGCACGGCAGCATTAACGATCTCATCCCGATTCCCCAGAATCTGATCAAGAACATGTCGGGATATTTTTATTACGATGTTAAGACCAAAGAGGTCTGGTTATCGAATGCCAATGGAGCCTTCGCCCTCGATAAAAGCGGGAAAACAATCCAATATCTGCAGGATATTTCGGTTAACCAGGTAATCAAGGATAATAACCAGAACATGTGGTTTGCCACCAATCAGGGAATTTATATGCTCCCTAATACCAATAACCGGTTATCGATTATTGATGCAGAATCTGGTCTGAGCAGCAATGTCATCAAAAGCATTACCAAAGATGGGAAAAACCGCCTGTGGCTGGGTACTGATGATGCCGTAATCGATGTGCTCACCATCAACAATTATCAGGTAGATGAAATTGGTTTAGATGACTTTAAGAAATATAAAACCATTAAACAGATTACTTTCGACCCAAAAGACCAATCCATATATTTTGCTTCTGATTATGGAATGGGTGTTTTCAAAAATATCTACAACAACAGTAATGAGGTAAGTTATTTAAAAGAATCAAACAACTCGATGTTCGTTATTAAACACTTTAGCGTGGGTGAAAATAACAATCAACTTGCCTTAGCCCTATCATCGGGAGTGGTTTTCTTATCAGACAGAAGAAATAAATTTGAGTTTAACGCGGCAAAATACCGCGAAAAAGAAGATTTTTTTAAAGACAGGTCTTACCACGTTTTTTACGATCGCGAAGGCAGTTTGTGGTTCTCGAATATCAATGGTCTTTCCCAATTTTCTAAAGGGAAACTGATTAAACATTACGAAAACCATCCTTTGCTTACCAAAAGGATCAATGACATTCAGCAGCTTGCCGATGGCACATTGATTCTGGCGACAGATGGCTATGGTTTAATTTTTTATAAGAACAATCAGATTACCCGCCAGATTACTCAAAAAGATGGTTTAACGAATAATATCTGTACCAAAATATTTGTAAAAAACAGCGAAATATGGGTATTAACCAATAAAGGCGTTAACAAAATAGCCGATTATCCTAATCAACCCACTGTGGCTAATTTCGATTATGGCAAAGATCTTTTGAGTGACGACATCAACAGTTTATTTATTGATGACAGTACCGCCTATTTTGCGACAAACAAAGGCCTGATCTTATTCAAATACAATAATAAAAATATTGTTAGGAATCTTCCTAAAGTTTACGTTACCTCTATCATTAAAGATAATGAGCGTTTGCCGGTTGATCAGGGTAATTTTACTTTCGAAACCGGTAACAATACCATTCTGTTTACTTTTAGTGCAGTCGATTTTACCACCAGTGATATTACCTATCGTTACCGCTTAAACGAAAATTCGGCGTGGGTAGAAACCCGTACCAGACGTTTAGATTTTTCTTCACTACAATCAGGCGATTATGTATTTGAAGTAAGTGCAAAAAGCCAGAACGGTAATTGGGGCGAATCGGCGAAAATCGCTTTTACCATTAAAAAGCATTTTTGGCAAAGCCTGTGGTTTTTATCTATTTTAATATTGCTTGTAGCCTATATCTTTTACAAGGTAGCTGTTTACATTACCCGCAAGCAGAAAGATAAAGAGCAGGCGCAATTATTATTAAAAAACAAAGTACTCATGCTGGAGCAACAGGCTCTGCAGGCGATGATGAATCCACATTTTGTATTTAATGTGATGAACTCCATTCAGCATTACATTAATACGCAGAATACCGCTTCGGCCAATAAGGTTTTAACAGGGTTTGCAAGACTGATCAGAAAAAACCTGGAAATCTGCACAAAAAGTTATATCTCACTTGAAGAAGAACTGGAATACCTAAACCTCTATCTTAAGCTGGAAAAGAATCGTTTTGGAGATAAATTAGCCTATATTTTTAATGTGGATGAAGATATCGATAAAGAAGAAACTTTTATACCGTCTATGTTGTTGCAGCCCTATGTAGAAAATGCAATATGGCATGGCATTATGCCAAAAGAAACCGGCGGCGAAATCCTGATCAACATTAAACTGAAAGATGAATTCTATCTTAACATCGAAATTATTGATGACGGGATTGGAATTGACAACTCTTTAAAGGATAAAAAGGAAACACACATTAGTAAAGGTATGCAGTTAACCAAAGAAAGATTGCACCTTTTAGGTCAGATTGGAGCAAAACCTATACACTTAAATGTGAAGCAGAACACCACAAATGGTACTACGGTATCCATTTGTATACCGTTAAAATAGAAAATTTACCGTTTACTCAATTATTAATACCACTCACTAAATAGAATCTTGTTCGAACCCGGTTTAGCCTTAAACTTGTGTTAGAAATAAACGATAGTGTTTATCAAAGACGTTCTTATAGAATTGATATAGATATTTAATAACCTAACCTAAAACTATATCTTAATTCAGGTTTCATTTGTGTGTTGAAAGCGGTCTTGTTTTTAAAAGCGAGACCGCTTTTTTTATGCCCAAAAATTCTATTTTTGTATATGCCCAATCACAACATCTCCAGGCACATCGAAGCCCTTGTATTCTCTTCCAGTCAAAGCATCGGTACGCAAGAAATTATACTGGCCTTAAATGCTGTTTTCAATGAAGAATTTACCGAAGCACAGGTATTCGAAAGTGTTGAACAAATTAAGGAAAAATATAGCCATGATGATTTTGCCATCGAATTGGTATTCTTAAATAATGGTTATCAGTTTCTCACCAAAAAAGATTACCATGAAACGGTTAACCAGCTGCAGTTACACCGTTCGAAGAAAAAATTAAGTCAGGCTGCTATGGAAACGCTGGCTATTATAGCCTACCGCCAACCCATTACTAAATTAGAAATCGAACAGATAAGAGGTGTTAATTCAGATTATTCTGTACAACGACTGCTGGAAAAAGAGCTGATCAGTATCGATGGAAAAGCAGAAACGCCGGGCCGACCTATTCTGTATAGCACCAGCACCTTATTTATGGATTATTTTGGTTTAAATAACCTAAACCAACTTCCCCAGTTAAAAGATATCGTAAAGGAGGAAAATACGGTCGGAGAAAATGTGGAATAAATAAATTAATTTCTTTGCTTCCAGGTTGTTATTAAAAAAAGTTTTTTTGTATTTTTAAACTATAAAAGCAATTTTTATTTTTGTGTTATGAAAGCGCCAAAGAAACTCCCAACCAAGCCGACTACCAAGAAACAGGTAGACGAAGATGATGATCTTGAAGATGACGATATTCAAACAACGAAAAAGAAGCCTCAAGATGATGACGATGATGATTTTGATATGCCATTAGATGACCTTGACAACTTCGATAATTTCGACGATGACGACGACGATTATTAATATTTAAAAAAACATATATTTGAAAAAGCATCCGCCCGCTTGGTAGGATGCTTTTTAATTTTAAAATCTGCCCATGCAAGTTATACCCGTAAGCAATTCATCATTAAAAAAAGACTTTCTAGACACTCCAAAAATCCTATATAAAAACGATAAAAACTGGATCTGTCCGCTGGATAGTGAAGTTGAAAATGTTTTTAACCCCGAGAAAAATACCTTTTTTGCGCATGGAAAATGTACGCGTTGGGTTTTAAAAGACGATGCAGGAAAACTGATTGGCCGTGTAGCTGCTTTTATCAATGAGAAAAAAGCCTACCATTACGACCAGCCAACAGGCGGTATGGGATTTTTTGAATGTATTGATGATGAAAAAGCTGCCTTTCTTTTATTCGATACTGCCAAAACATGGTTAAGCGAAAATGGAATGAAAGCGATGGACGGCCCGATTAATTTCGGCGAAAACGATAGCTTTTGGGGCTTACTAGTTGAAGGCTTCACCCCCCCTTCTTTCGGCATGAACTATAACTTTCCATACTATCAGAAATTTTTCGAGAAATATGGTTTCGTTACCGAATACGAGCAATTAACCAACCACATTAACCTTACTATTCCTTTCCCGGAACGTTTTACCAAAATTGCCAACTGGGTAAGAAATAAACCTGGTTATACTTTCGAATATTTCAGCAAAGCCAATTCGAGCAAATACATTAACGATTTAATGGAAATCTACAATGATGGCTGGCAGGATTTTGAAAACTTTGTGCCCATTAAAAAAGAAACCCTCGAAGAAAGTTTTAAAAGTATGGAGCCCATTATGGATGAACATCTCATCCAGTTTGCGTACTTTAATGGCGAACCAGCATCCTTTGTTGTGCTGATTCCGGATGCTAACCAGATGATAAAAGGTTTTGATGGCAAATTAGGTTTAATTGAAAAATTAAAGTTTGCTTACCGTCGCTGGGTGGGCGTTACCCGCATGCGTGCAATTGTAATGGGTACTAAACCTAAATTCCAAAAACATGGCTTAGAATCGGTTCTTTTTATCCGCTTAGGTGAATATGTGCTGCCTAAAAACCAATACAAGGAACTCGAATTGAGTTGGGTAGGCGATTTTAACGAACAGATGATTGCTATCCATAAAGCCACCGGTGCTACCTTTGGCAAAAAGCATTTAACGATGCGCAAGATATTTTAACCTGAATGGGGTTGTCAATTGCCAAGGTTCGTGTCTCCACGAACCTTTTTTTATTTTCCTGCCACGGATTCACTGAAAACACGGATCAATTAACTTCTAAGCCGTATGCAGCAGATTTCTCTCCCGAATATTCGGGACTGCACCACAGTCGAAATGACGAATCCACTATAATAATCTACGCGCTTTTATATTTCGGCAAATTAATCAAGAGCACACTTCCCAAAATAATCACCAATCCAATTACCTGCGTTAGGCCAATCACTTCATTGGTAAAGGTTAAACTTAACAAAACTGCTACTACCGGGTTTACATAAGCATAGGTGCTCACCTGCGTAGCCGGACGGACTTTAAGCAGCCATACATAAGCGCTAAAGGCAGCAATTGAACCAAAAAGGATAAGGTAGATAATCGATAACCAGGCATCAAGCGGTATGCTGCCCCAATCGAGCAATTTAAACTCAGATTTGAAAAACCCTCCGGGTAAAAAAGCGAGACTGGCCATCAACATCTGCCAGCCCGTATTAACCGAAACCGAACTACCGGTAGTGGGATGATATTTCGAATAAAGCGATCCCCCAGCCCAGGCTATTGGTCCAAAAACAAGTAATACCATGCCTATAACCTGCAGGTTACTTTGAGGTTTATCAAGCGCTTGCACGATCTGGTTGCCAAATAAGAGCACAACCCCTAAAAAGCCAATCACTAAACCCGAAACGATATACTTATTACTCAGGTTTTCTTTCCAATGTGATTTATCTAAAATAACGAACCATATGGCTGCTGAGGCCACCATAATAGCCACTAAACCACTGGGGATAAACTGCTCTACCCAAATAACGATTCCATTACCTAAGCCTAACATTAAAATACCACTTACTGCAGCAATTTTAATGGTTTTTAGATTAAAAATGTCTTCACCCTTAATCTTGCACCAGGTTAACATGAGCACTCCTGCAATAGAAAAACGGAATGCGCCTAAAATAAAAGGTGGAAAACCAACCAGGGCCTTTTGAATGAAAAAGTAAGTTGAACCCCATACGATATATACAATAGCAAATGCGAGGTAAACCATTACCGGAGATGCTGTTTTATTTAAATTTGCCATGTTTTTATTTTTCAGGAATTACTAATTTTTGCTGCTCTTTTACAGTCTCCAGCACAATCGTGGTTTTAACCGATAAAATATTTGGAATCTTACTAAATTCATCACGCAATAAAGCCATTAATGAGGCCGAATCTGCTGTCCTCACCTTAATCAGAAAGCAATCATCCCCTGCAATGACGTGCACTTCCTGCACATCAGGTATTTTTGCCAGCTCGTTTGCGGTATCACTACAGCCTAAACTTTGAGATGATTTCATCGAAATAAAGGCTAGTAATTTTAAGTCGAGCGCCACAGGATTTATCCGGGCATTATATTGGGTAATTACATTCTTCTTTTCCAACTTCTTTACCCGTTCCAGCACAGCTGATGGAACCAGATCCAATGCCTTCGCTAAATCTACATTCGAGATCCGCGCATTATCCTGCATAAGTCTGAGTATAGCCAGATCGACATGATCCAGACTAAAATTGTTTTCGATTACCATTCTATAAAACTATAAATTATTAGAATAAAATTCAAAATATTTTAAATAATAATGAATTTTATTCTTTATTATAATTTTAATATGATAATTAGTCGGCAAAATAGCAGATAAACCGCATTTTATATCCCAAGTTTATCGTACAGATCAATCACCTTTTTACGGAGTTTGTTAATTTCCTCTTCTTTTTCGATCAGTTCTTTTTTAAGCGCGGTTAATTCTTCAGAAGAATTAGATCCTCCTGATTGTCCGGCGATCAGCTGCATAACCGGAACCTTAAATGTTTTGGAAATCTGGAGTAAACGGGAGATATTGAGATCGGTTTGACCCGTCTCGATTTTACAGAAAGCCGGAGTAGAAATATTTAGCTTTTTAGCGGCATCAGCCTGACTTAAACCTAAGGCCAGCCTGCTTTGTTTAATGTGATCTCCGATGCTTTTCATTGGGGTAGATTTGAGGTGTTAGATATGAGATTTGACTAAAAGGATTCTTCACAAATCTCACATTCGACTTGACTAATATCGGGATTATCAATACAAAATTTTATGTAAGTGCTAAATCACGACTTTTATTTAACCTATTAATGTTATTATTGAGAATACATCGCATCAAGTTCATCAAAATTTTTAATTTCTTTTAAATTAATCATTCTGTTTAACTTTATATTGCTCCATTTTTCTTTAAAAACTTCATCACCACCCTGAGCATTTTCATTTGTATTTACTTTTTCCTGCTTCTTTTTAGTTAAAAAGTTAATACTAATTTCGCTGTCAATTACAGCACCACCGTTGCTTGCGTTATAACCTATCAATTCAAAACCTGAATTTTGATACCTAAAAGTATATTGCCAATAGCCATACCTACCGTGCCCATATTGAACATACAAATTTCCTTTTTTAATTTCAATAGAAAGTTCAGGCGCAAAATAAACACCACCATCTTCATTTTCTGAAGAAAAACAATCATAGTTTTTCACTGCTAGTTCATAATACTTTTTTTTGTTGAACAGAATTATGATACCTCTTCGGTTACGGTCTAACTTTCCAAGATATTTGTCTGTAACAATTTTTCTTTTATCTGTTGCCTTGATGAGAAGAACACAGTCTTCCCGACCATCTTTATTCAAGTCGCCATTTATTTTTTCAAAAACCACATAGCCTTTTGGTAAAAAATCAGCAGGATTTTGCTGCTGTTCAACTTGTCCAAACACTATTGTTGATACAATTGTTGCCAAAAACGTTAGTGATTTTTTCATGTTAACTGGTTATTATCGTAACACCTATTTACGCAATTCACCAGCCAGTTCAGGCAGATCGAATCCGGCATAATTACCAGAGCTCATCATCAATAGATTAGCATCTCTATAATTTAAACTTAACAAATAGGCTTTTAACTTTGCCGCATCATTAAAAAACTTCAGTTTTGGATTGGCAAATGCCTGCTGAACATCATCTTCAGAAAAAGGCTCCATGCGTTTTTGCTCGAAAGATTTAATATCGATGAATACAATCGCCTCATCGGCTTTATCCATTGCGCCGGTATATTCTTTCAGGAAATCTTTGTTCAAACTGCTAAAAGTATGCAATTCAATACAGGCTACTAATTTACGATTGGCAAATTGTGCTTTAACCGCATCAATCGTCGCTTTTAATTTTGATGGTGAATGTGCAAAATCTTTATAAACGTTAGTCGATTCATCAGCTGAGATGACTTCTAAACGTTTAGCTGCACCTGTAAATGAGGAAATGGCCGCATCAAATTCTTTTTCACTGATATCTAACTGTTTGCACACCAGTTTTGCTGCATTTAAATTCATCAGGTTATGATCGCCGAATATTTTTAAAGCCGTTTCTTCAGGAAGCAAATAAGTGATTCCGTTTCTAATTTCATGCGCCGGAATGGCATAAGCAATTTTTGAGATATTGGCTTTTGATTGTGTTACAATTTCATTCAGATCGGCATCTGCTTTACAATAAATTAATGTTCCGTTCTCCTCAATCGTATCAATAAACTTATCAAACTGCGAAGTATAATCGGCATAGGTTGGAAAAACATTAATGTGATCCCAAGCAATACCACTAATTACGGCAACATTGGCTTTATAAAGATGAAACTTAGGTCTTCTATCAATTGGTGAGGATAAATACTCATCCCCCTCTATAATCATCACAGGCGCTTCTTCCGTAACTTTAACCATGGTTTCGAAACCTGCCAGCTGTGCACCAACCAGATAATCGAAATCGCGTTTGTAATAATTCAGCACATGCAAAATCATACTGGTAATGGTTGTTTTACCATGACTACCGCCAATGACCACGCGTAATTTATTTTTACTTTGTTCGTAAATGTATTCGGGATAAGAATAGATTTTAACGCCTAATTCTTGTGCTTTCAGTAACTCTGGATTATCAATGCGGGCATGCATCCCTAAAATTACAGCATCCAGATCATTTGAAATGCGGTTTTCATCCCAGCCCATTTCAGCAGGCAATAAACCATATTTATCCAAACGGGATTTTGCTGGTTCGAAAATCACATCATCAGAACCCGAAATCTGATACCCTTTTTTATGTAAAGCGATGGCCAGGTTATGCATTGCACTTCCGCCAATCGCAATAAAATGTATGCGCATATTTTTTATTTTAGATTTGAGACATGAGATGTGAGAAAACTCCCTACTTCTTACGCCTTTGACAGCGGTTGTCGGTTTGCGTATGGCGTTTAAGCCTTAAACCCTAAACCTATCACCTTAAACCTTCTTTTCAAATTGAGCCGCAACCCAATCGCCATTTTGTTTATGATCAACGTATTTGATGCCGTATTTCGCACATTCAGCGGTAATCATTCCTAAATCGGGATCTAAATAAAATCCGCTAAAGAAAATTTTACCTCCTGCCTTCAATACCTCGGCATAACGGTGAATCTGGTCAAGCAGGATATTTCTATTGATGTTGGCGAAGATGACATCGTATTCTTCGTTAGGAATCACCTCTTTACTGCCACAAAGTGCCTTTAAATTATCTACCTGGTTAAGTGCAGCATTTTCTACAGTACTTTCATAACAGATATCATCATAATCGATAGCCATTAAACTTTTAGCGCCTAGTTTAGCAGCCAAAATGGCCAAAATACCGGTTCCACAGCCCATATCCAGGATATTTTTATCCTTTAAATCGGCAGCTAAAATATACTGCATCACCATTGTAGTCGTTTGATGATGTCCGGTACCGAAAGCCATTTTAGGATCAATTACAATCTCGTATGGATATGATGGCTGTGGCTCATGAAAGGTGGCTCGCACATAACACACATCATCAATAATCAGCGGACTAAAATTTTTCTCCCATTCGGCATTCCAGTTTTCGTCGGCAACATCTTCTAAGGTATACGCTGTTGTAAACTCTTCACTATAGTTCGCCAGGAGATCTTTTAATTCCTGCTCGTTAAAATTATCCTTGATGACAAAAGCCGTAAAACCACCCTCACTATCTTCGAAAGTATCGAAGCCTAAATCGGCAAGATCGCTGATAAGCAAATCCTGTTGATAGTCTTCGATACTTTTGAATGTAAATATTGCTTTAATGTATTGCATTTAGCTGTTTAATGCTTTAATAATGTCTGTAAAATCGCGTGATTTTAATGATGCACCACCAATTAGGCCACCATCAATATCGTTTTGAGAAAATAAGCTTGCAGCGTTGCTAGGGTTACAGCTCCCACCGTATAAAATAGTGGTATCATCAGCTACATTAAAACCATAGTTAGCCTGAATTTCACTGCGGATAAAAGCATGAATATCTTGTGCCTGCACTGGTGAAGCCGTTAAACCTGTACCGATAGCCCAAACTGGCTCATAAGCAATAACCAGTTTTTTGAAGTCTGCTTCAGCTAAACTAAAAATACCTTCTACCAATTGTTTTTTTAATACTTCGTAATAACTGCCGTTGTTACGCTCATCTAAAGTTTCGCCGATACAGAAAATTGGTGTTAAACCATTTGCAAGGGCAACTTTAGTTTTTTCAGCCAATAAAGCATCGCTTTCAGCAAAATACTGCCTGCGCTCTGAGTGACCTAAAATAACGTATTCTGCACCAACAGATTTTACCATTTTAGCCGAAGTTTCGCCAGTATATGCTCCACTTTCTTTATCACTAATGTTTTGAGCGCCAATTTTAACATCGTTACCACCCAATTTTGCCAAGCTGTTTAAATGAATAAACGGTGAGCAAATAATAGCCAGCTGATCGCCTTTGCGCTCATCTTTAACCATATTTACGATTTCGCTGAACAACGAAACACCTTCATTGTAATCTAAGTTCATTTTCCAGTTACCGGCAACAATCTTTTTTCTCATTTTGTGTTATTTTAATGTTAGAATGTTTTAAAGTTGGAATGTTCAAACGTTGAGACATTTCAACCTTTCAACTTATTTAAAATCGTCTATACGATTCAGTTAATTCAAATACTTTAGTAATAATATCCTTTTCTACTTCATCAAAGGTTATATTTTTCCGGGCAAATACCTTTTCTGTTGTTTCGAACATTTTATTCAGTCTATAGGTATCGAAGCCACTGGCACCTCCCCAGCTAAAATCGGGTACATGATTTGGAGGGAAGCCTGCCCCAAAAACATTAGCACCAATACCAACCACACTACCAGTATTAAACATGGTATTTATGCCCGATTTAGCATGATCGGCCATAATTAAACCACAAAACTGCAGATTGGTATTGCGCATTTTTTTGCCTTCATAATCGTAAAGTTTTACTTCGGCATAGTTGTTTTTTAAATTCGAGTTGTTTGTATCGGCTCCAATATTACACCACTCGCCCATTACCGAATTGCCCAAATACCCCTCGTGACCTTTGGCCGAATTGCCCCAAATGACCGAATTGTTAATTTCGCCTCCGGCACGGCTATTGGGGCCAATGGTAGTACCGGAATATATTTTAGCACCCATTTTTATTGATGAGTTCTCGCCAAGCGCAAAAGATCCCCTGATCAAACTCCCTTCCCATACCTCAGCATTTTTACCGATGTAGATAGGCCCGATAGTGCTGTTTAGCACACTACATTCGGCTTTAGCCCCTTCTTCAAAGAAAACATCATCACCCAGCAATTGGTTGGTACTACTGATCTTTGCTGAGCTGCGTCCTTCGGTTAACAGTTTAAAATCTTTTCTGATCTCACCTGGATTATTCCCAAAAATATGCTCCGGATAAACAATCTGTATAAAATCACTTTTATATTCAACCGGCTTTAATGATTTAACCGATGCTAAATCATGCTGATCTGAGCTATACGCAATAATCACATCTCTTTGATAAAGTACCTCACCCGCTTTAAGGCCAGTCACGGCACTAAGTAAAGCCTCATCGGGACAAACGGAGCCATTTATAAATAAATCGGCATTTGGTTTGGTCGCAAACTTTACAGAGAGGTAATCTTGAGTTTGGAAACCGAAATCGGCTTTTAAATATTTAGCCCATTTCTCTGCGATGGTTAAAATACCAATGCGTAAATCGGCCACAGGCCTGGTAAACGTAAGTGGACGTAAAGACATCCAGGAAGCATCATCAAATAGATTGATTGTCATAAGCAACAAAAATAAAAAAAGTCCCGATGCTTTTGGCAAAGGGACTTCAAAAAATGCTTTTTGTTGCTAAAATTATTTCTTAGCGTAACGGTTTTTGAATTTATCGATACGTCCTGCTGTATCAACCAATTTCATTTTACCAGTATAAAAAGGGTGAGAAGTGTGAGAAATCTCTAATTTGTAAAGAGGATACTCGTTACCATCTTCCCATTTAATTGTTTCTTTAGTATCTACGCAAGATTTTGTTAAGAAAGCATACTCGTTAGACATGTCTTTAAAAACAACTGGTCTGTAGCTTGTTGGGTGCAAATCTTTTTTCATTTGAATATTATTTTTAGTTATTTGTGTGAAAGCATCAAGAACATTCTTGCAATTTGCTGGCAACAACGCTTATGACATTTCCTATTAGTCTTTCTACCTCTATTTTAGAGGATGCAAATGTATTAAATTATTTTTTAAAAATCAAGCCATCAAAACAAAATATTCTATATGTTTTAAACAGTTTTAATTTTCAGAATGCAATTTACCACCGATTATTAGGATTGCAAATTACGAAACCTAACTATACTTCTTCCAGGTTTCTACTTTAGCCTTTTGGCGGGCAATATAGGCATCGGCAATTACTTCAGCGGAGCTTAAGCCTTCTACGGTTTCCAGCAGTTCTTTTAGTTTATACTGATCTACATCTGCCTTATATAAGATCTGGATCAGTTTAGGAAAATCGTTGTCAATTAAATAAGCAAAGGCATCAACCATGGCATTACGCAATTGATTTTCGGAAAGATTATTTTCGATATCGAAATCTTTGCTGATGATTTTGATCACAGATGGTATATCGCTCACTGAATAGATATTTTTAAATCCGTTGATTAAAACCAACGGGAACACTTAATTAAGCGCATGCTTATCTGATATACACTTCCCTACCTCACCAAGCACCGCAGCACAAAGTTAAATAAACCTGATGGAAACGATAGCTCCCGATTGAAAAGAGGGACTAAAGTGTACAGCAGGACTACAGATACTATGGAATAAGGAACCATTCTTTTTCAAAAGACCCTGAAATAAATTACCTTCGGTGAGCTCGCTAAGGCTCGGTTCAGGGTGACGCCCGAGTTAAGCCATTTCCCATCATACCTCTTCCATCCTCCCTCCTTATACCCACTTAATTTCCTGGCAGATCTCAATCAGTACGCCATTGGTATCTTTGGGATGCACGAAACACACCATTTTATCATCTGCTCCTTTTTTAGGCGACTCGCTAAGCAGCACAAATCCTTCTTGATGCAAACGTTCCATTTCTGCAAGGATGTCATCAACCAAAAAAGCGATATGGTGAATCCCCTCTCCTTTTTTTTCGATAAATTTAGCAATTGCACTATCTGGAGCCGTGGCCTGCAGCAGTTCTACCTTATTTTCGCCGGTTTTAAAGAAAGCCGTATTTACAAATTCGGATGCAACTTGCTCTGTTTTATAGCAATCGGTGTTCAATAGTTTCTGATAAATAGCTATAGAACTGTTAAGGTCTTTTACCGCGATGCCGATGTGTTCTATCTTATTCATAGATTATAAGGTTATGTGAATGTAAAAATGCGGCTTTTCTCTATAAGGTCATAGCTATTATTTATAATTGTTAAATAAGTTTTTTCGTATCTTTGTGTTATAATTAACAGAATAGAGATGAAACAGCCGATATATTTAGATAATAATGCTACAACCCCGTTAGATCCGAGGGTGTTGGAAGCAATGCTACCTTACTTTACAGAGAAATTTGGAAATGCCGCAAGTCGTAATCACGCGTTTGGCTGGGTGGCTGAAGAGGGTGTAGATTATGCCCGTGAGCAGGTAGCCAAACTAATCGGCTGTACTGAAAAAGAAATTATTTTTACATCAGGTGCTACCGAAGCCGATAACCTGGCTATTAAAGGTGTATTTGAAATGTACAAAGAAAAAGGAAACCACATTATTACTGCGGTTACTGAACATAAAGCGGTTTTAGATACTTGCAAACACCTGGAGAAAAACGGTGCACGTGTAACTTATTTAGGCGTTAAAGAAGACGGTTTAATTGATTTAGCTGAATTAGAAGCTGCCATGACTCCTGAAACGATTTTAGTTTCGATTATGTATGGCAACAACGAAATCGGTGTAATTCAACCCGTTAAAGAAATTGCAGCAATTGCGCACAAACATGGTGCTTTATTTATGACTGATGCTACACAGGCAGTTGGTAAAATCCCAGTTGATGTAAATGCTGATGGTATTGACTTAATGGCTTTCTCGGCACATAAAATGTATGGTCCGAAAGGTGTTGGGGTACTTTACGTTCGTCGTAAAAACCCAAGGGTTAAAGTTACGGCACAAATGGACGGTGGTGGCCATGAGCGTGGAATGCGTTCGGGTACGTTAAACGTTCCGGGTATTGTAGGTTTAGGTAAAGCCTGTGAACTTTGTCGTTTAGAAATGGAAAGCGAATCAGTGCGTTTATCAGCTTTACGTGATAAGTTAGAAACTACTTTGAACAAAATGGAAGAGAGTTATGTTAATGGGAATACACAACACCGTTTACCACACGTAGCCAATATCTCTTTCAAATATGTTGAAGGTGAAGGTTTAATGATGGCGATGAGTGATTTAGCGGTATCTTCAGGATCGGCTTGTACTTCAGCATCTTTAGAACCATCATATGTTTTAAAAAGCTTAGGTTTATCTGATGATTTGGCACACTCTTCTATCCGTTATGGTTTAGGAAGGTTTACGACAGAAGCAGAAATTGATCAGGCCATTGAAGTAACTCAAAAAGCGGTTAATCACTTAAGAGAACTTTCTCCACTTTGGGAAATGTTTAAAGAAGGAATCGACTTGAGTAAAATTGAGTGGGCAGAACACTAAGAAAGGTAGAGGGCTGAAAGGCTTAAGGTAGAAGGCTAATCGCCAAACGCTTTACGCAAATCGCCAAACTGAAAATTAATTAAAAAAATTGCTCCGTAAGGAGATTAAAAAAATAAAATCATGGCATATTCAGAAAAAGTAATTGACCATTACAATAACCCACGTAACGTAGGTACTTTAAATAAAGACAGCAAATTTGTAGGAACAGGACTAGTTGGTGCACCTGAGTGTGGCGACGTAATGCGTTTACAAATTGAAGTTGGAGAAGATAACGTCATCACTGATGCTAAATTTAAAACATTTGGTTGTGGTTCGGCTATTGCTTCTTCTTCTTTAGCTACAGAATGGTTAAAAGGAAAAACAATTGACGAGGCTTTATCTATCGACAACATGGATATTGTTGAAGAATTGGCTTTACCTCCAGTAAAAATTCACTGCTCAGTTTTAGCAGAAGATGCAATTAAATCGGCTATTAACGATTACCGCGTTAAAAATGGCTTAGAGGCAATTGTATTAGAAAAATCGCACCACTAGAACAGATGTGAGAAAATAGATATGAGATTTGAGATTCAGCGCTCAATTAGGTCTCAAATCTAAGCTCTCAAATCTCAAATCTTAATATTATGATTACGATAACAGATAAAGCAAAAGAAAAAATCACCCACTTAATGCAGGATTCGGAAATGGGTTCTGATTACTTTTTACGTGTTTCAGTAAAAGGTGGTGGTTGCTCGGGTTTATCATACAATTTAGATTTTGATAACGAAGAACAAAAAGGCGATCAGTTTTTTGAAGACAGAGGAATCAAAATTGCTTTGGATATGAAATCATTCCTTTATTTGGCCGGAACTGAACTCGATTTCACCGATGGCTTAAATGGAAAAGGTTTCAACTTTATAAACCCAAATGCCAGCCGTAGCTGTGGCTGTGGCGAAAGTTTTTCAGTTTAATCGAGTCGATACAACTTATAAAAAAAGGTTTCATTTATGGAACCTTTTTTGCGTTTCAAGAGGTTTGTTTTTCACAGGATACATCATCTCGACCGAAACGCTTGTAACGGAGAGATCTATCCCGATAGATTTAGCAACGCTGAGTAATTCGTAGTTCTCGACTTCGTTGCGCTCCGCTCGAAATGACGACATCGAAGTTGGTCCCATTGAAATCAATACCGCCTTAAAACTACTTAAAAGCCAATTTGTATTTTTAAACCAAAAAGCCTTATAATTGTTAATTATAATTAGCGAAACCAAATTACGAGCATGCCATTAATAAACGAGTTTTCAACTGTTCCTACCTTATTGCGGAATGTTGTTAAAAACATCCACAAACCTCAGGAAACCTTTTTAATCCATAAACAAGGTGCAGAATGGACTGAAATTTCTTATGAAGATACCTTAAAAAGAGCCGATGCTGTTTCTGCCTTCTTCCTGGAAAAAGGAATAAAAAAGGGCGATCGTTTAGGCTTAATGATTGAGAATTCTCCTGAGTACGTATATTATGATCAGGGTATTCAGCAAATTGGAGTAATTAACGTATCTATTTACCCTACGCTTTCTGAACAGGAAGTAGCCTACATTATTAACGATTCGGGTATAAAAGCCATTCTTGTTGGGAACAACTTTTTATACCGTAAAGTATTAAAGGTAGCAGCCAATTGTAAACAGTTAAAATATATTATCCCGGCTTTTAAAGATTTCGAAAAAGTTGTTATTCCTAAAGATGTACAGGTAGAAGTAATTGCTTTTTCAGATATCCTGGCGCTTAAACATCAGGTTACGGCAGCAGAAAGAGCCGAAATTGATCAATGCAGAAGTTTAGTTTTACCTGAAGATGTTTCTTCTTTAATTTATACTTCGGGAACAACAGGAACGCCAAAAGGCGTAATGCTTACCCATTACAACTTTGTTAAGAATGTGGAAGTTTGTTTACAACAGATCCCTGTGATTGATCAAACAGAAACTTTTCTTTCTTTTTTACCCTTATCGCATGTATTCGAGCGAACAGCCACTTACCATGTTTGCTGTGCCCAAGGCTGTAAAATTGCCTTCGCACAGAGTTTAGAATTATTAGCCAAAAATATGGGTGAAGTTCGTCCAACGGTAATGAGCTGTGTGCCGCGTTTATTGGAACGTATACACGATAAAGCCATAAAAGGAGGAACTGCAGGTGGAGGTACAAAAGCCAAAATATTTACCTGGGCCTTAGAAACAGGCAATAAATACCGTGTAGCAAAAGAGGCCGGCAAAAATCCGGGCTTTATTTTATCGGCTAAAAAAGGAATAGCAGAGAAACTGGTTTTCAGTAAAATTAAAGAGAAAACAGGTGGCCGTTTAAAGTTTATGATTTCGGGTGGTGCAGCATTACCTAAAAATGTTGGCGAGTTTTTCGGCGATTTAGGCATTAAAATATTAGAAGGGTTTGGACTGACAGAAACCTCACCGGTGATGTCGGTTACCGAATACCACAGACAGGTTTATGGCACGGTTGGCCGTGTGATTCCAGGTATTGAAGTGGGTATACAAGACGTAGAAAGCAAAGAAATGCTCAGCATTCAAACGCACAATACCTTTAACGAAGAATTTGAATGTGCCGAAGGTGAAGTTATTGTTCGCGGTCATTGTGTGATGAAAGGTTATTTTAATAAACCTGCCGAAACCGCCGAAGCAATAGATAAAGATATGTGGTTCCATACCGGAGATATTGGTCGTTTTTATAAAGGAAATCTACAGATTACAGATCGTTTAAAAAACATGATCGTAAATGCTTACGGCAAAAATGTTTACCCTACCCCAGTAGAAAACATTTACCTGAAAAGCCCAAAAATTGATCAGCTTTTTTTAATTGGCGATAAACGTGAATTTATTACAGCAATCATTATCCCGAACAGAGAAACCTTAGAAGAAACTTTTAAACTTAAACCATCGTTTTTCGAAGAAGCTGATCCTTTTATACGCGATCAGGAAATTATGGATTGGATGGAACAGGATATCAAAAAAATATCAAACGAACTGGCCAAATTTGAGCGCATTAAAAACTTTAAGATCAAACGTAATCCTTTCAATATAGATGAGGGAGAAATTACCCCTACCATGAAAGTTAAACGCCGTATTGTAGAAAAGAAATATGCCGAAGCCATTAACGAAATGTATGAGGAAGGCATAGAAGCCGAATCATAATTAAAAAAGGGTCATCATTACTAATCTGGTAATCATGACCCTTTATTTTTTCGTTATAACGTTTTTAAAAATCAATTACAAGTCCATTCCATTTGCGTCTGTTGTTAATATTTCGCTCATATAATCAAAGAAGGGCCGCATGTTTTTAAATTCCTGATTACAATATGTCAAGTAATCTTTACTTAAAACTTCCTGATCAGTAAATCGATGAACTAATAAAAATTGTTTATAACGCAGCAAATCGATATCCTGATGATCTCCGTCAAAACCCTTTGGAGCTGTTTTCAATTGTTCGCCTTTCAAAGCCTCGAAAGAAGAAATAAAAGTTTTATCATTTAATATGGCTCTCAGCGGTTCTGCATCAAAACTTATATTTTCCCTTATCAATTTCAAATCCTGAGGAGAAGGCCCGAAAAAGCCACCAGCCACAAAACTATTACCGGGTTCGATATGGAAATAGTAACCTCCCCTTCTTTGTTTGCCAGCCCGTTTAAAACTTCCACTCCAATGCGTTTTGTAAGGCGTTTTATCATTTGAAAAACGTGTATCCCGATAAATCCGGTATAAACTTTTCTTTCCTGAAGGTGTTTCAATTACATCATGGGTATTCATGAGGTCTAATAAACCCTGCGCAAAAGATTCTATGTAAACCAGTTCTTTCTGATAGGCGGTTTTATGCTCATTAAACCATTCGCGTTCATTGTTATTTTTCAATAAGCTTAAAAACTCAAAACTAGAAGGTGGAATTTGTGTTATATCGGGCATAGTTTTTTAAAATGGCTAATTCATCTCCAAACAAATATAACATCTGTAAAACACTAAATTCATATCACTTATTCATAAAATTGTAATGGTTTTCCTCATTTACCATGGATGGCTCAATATTTAAAAAAAAATAAAAATTTCATAAAACATTCCTGTATCGAATATTGTTAGGCTATCAAACCTTACATCATAAGTAATATTTTTTAACGCAGCAGCTAATCGTTCATTTATAAGCCAATACTGTATTACATTATGTCTCGTCGTCCCCTATGTTTAACTGCATTTTTAATGCTTCTTGGATTACTATTTTCAAAAAAAGCACATTCCGCAGATGATTTCCCTTATGGATGCAAGGTTTTTTACTCAGGTGCTGAAAGGGTTTTTACAGACTATTCTTCCACCGATGGAACGCAATCCAGGCATTATAGCACGTTAACCAATTATATTATTGGAGGCAACTCTTGCGAAGTCACCATATCTGCCAGCACTCCTTATCCGGGCGGATGTACTGTAGATGGGGTAACCACCGGACAAAATGTGACCATTACGGCTGTTGTAGACTGCCCCATAGATCATAACCTCTTCATCCTTTTTATAGCCAGTGTGATTTTGGGGACTTATATCATCAGGCAAAATACAAGAAGTTTTCTTTGGCCAAGTAAGTTTATTTGACTGTTGAATAGCTAATTCTTTACAATTTAGGATTGTTATTGATTATTAGTGTCTGATATATTTAATAGCTTTATGTATCATTTGCCTGAAAACGATGAAACACGATTTATTTTTTGAGCAGGTTTGGGATTTAACCAGAGAAATACCCAAAGGTAGGGTCACTTCATATGGTGCAATTGCAAAAGCTATTGGTGCGCCTAACCTATCGAGAATGGTGGCCAGAGCCATAGGCGCTTGTGGTGCAGCACAAACTCCGGTGCCTTATTATAGGGTAATCAGTAGCAATGGCTTGCTCAGCGGTGATCCATCATCAACAGCTAAAAGACAGGAACTTCTCGAAAATGAAGGCGTTCAAATTAAAAACCTGAAAGTTCAAAACCTTAAAAAGGTATTCTGGGACCCTTTAGTTGATATGGAATAAGTATTACGGTTAAAGTTTGATAATCCATCTTTTTATTTCATGGGATTTTAACAGCCTAAAATGCGATGTTATATCGAATAAAGCATTTAGTAATTACAATAGCTTTCTTATCTTTGCAACCATCGGTTTTATATGGATAGCTAATTGGTACTGAAAATTGAATTTTTTCCAATATTAATTCAAAATTTAATCAGCTAATTATTTCTTTTTCATTAAAGCACCAAAATTTAACAATAACAAAAAATGCAAAAGCATTACTTTTGCAAAAAATACCTGAAATGAGTATAGGATTATCAGAACAAGAAGTATTACGACGTGAGTCGCTAAAACAATTACGTGCGTTAGGCATTGAGCCTTATCCTGCAGAAGCATATGAAGTAAATGCATATGCTGCAGATATATTAGCTAATTATGAAGTAGATAAGACAGCATACAAGACGGTAGTATTAGCAGGTAGAATTATGAGCCGTAATATTATGGGTGCGGCCTCTTTTACGGAGTTACAGGATTCTACCGGCAGAATTCAGATCTACTTAAAACGCGATGAACTTTGTCCTGGTGATGATAAAACCTTATACAATACCGTATTTAAAAAACTTTTAGATATCGGCGATTTCATCGGGGTTAAAGGATACGTATTCACGACACAAACAGGAGAAATTTCTGTGCATGTTACCGAATTTAAGGTGCTTTCTAAATCACTACGTCCTTTACCAATCGTTAAACGCGATGATGAAGGTAATGTTTACGATGGATTTACCAATCCGGAATTACGTTACCGCATGCGTTACGTTGATTTAACAGTAAACCCTGATTTTAAACAGATCTTCATCAAACGCAGCAAGGTGATTAACACCATGCGCAACTATTTTGACAACCAGGGTTGGATGGAAGTGGAAACCCCTATCCTGCAGCCTATCCATGGTGGTGCTGCCGCGCGTCCTTTTGCCACACACCACAATACTTTAGATATGCCGCTTTATTTGCGTATTGCAAACGAGCTATATTTAAAAAGATTAATCGTTGCCGGTTTTGATGGTGTATATGAATTCGGTAAAATGTTCCGTAATGAAGGAATGGACCGTACGCATAACCCTGAATTTACTTCAATGGAAATTTACGTGGCCTACAAAGATTATATCTGGATGATGGCTATGGTTGAAGAATGTTTAGAAAAAGTAGCGATTGCCACAACGGGTGCAAGTGTAGTTAAAGTGGGTGCTAACGAAATTAATTTTGAAGGACCGTATGAAAAACTAACCATGTACGAGTCTATTCAAAAATATACAGGAATTGATGTTTCGGCGATGACTGAAGAAGAAATTGCCCAAACCTGTAAAGATTTAGGTATCGAAATAGATGATACAATGGGCCGTGGAAAATTAATTGATGAAATTTTCGGGGCTAAAGTTGAAGCGAATTTAATCCAGCCAACCTACATTACCGACTACCCTATCGAAATGACGCCATTGGCTAAAAAGCACCGTACTGCTGAAGGCCTGGTAGAACGTTTTGAGTTATTTGTTAACGGTAAAGAGATTGCGAATGCTTATTCAGAATTAAACGATCCTATCGATCAAAAAGAGCGTTTAGAAGATCAGTTAAAATTAGCTGCCCGCGGAGATGACGAGGCGATGGCGATGGATGATGATTTTGTTCGTGCGCTGGAATATGGCATGCCGCCAACTTCAGGCTTAGGCATAGGTATTGACCGCTTGGTGATGTTAATGACCAACCAAAGCACCATTCAGGAAGTTTTATTTTTCCCGCAGATGCGTCCGGAGAAAAAGAAAATAGAAATGACACCAGAAGAAACAGCATTATATGCACTGGTTTCGGAAGGCGAACAAGCTTTGTTAACCGAAGTAAAAGGCAAACTGGCCGATTGGAGTAACAAAAAATGGGATACAACCTTAAAAGCTTTAACCGCAAAAGGAATCCTGAAAGTTGCCAAAACGGATGATGGTTTATTCCTATCGCATAAATAGTCGAATCGGAGCCCCAAAAAGGGAATTACGGATTTGATTTTAACAAAAACATAACATAAACTTAAAAGGCTTGCTAACAATTGTTTAGCAAGCCTTTTCTATATTTACAGCAATCGATAATTAAAAATCATTGCGATATGAATACGTCAAGTTTAGAAATCAACGAGAGAGAATACTGCATTAAATTAAGCAAAGATGCTTTTGATTTAACGCTGGTACGCCAATTAATTAAAAGAATCCAAGCCGAAGCTTTATTTTTCTCAAGAGTACAAGCCGAAGAAGAAGATATCTTAAGCAAAAGAGCCCAAAGAGAAGAATTAGAAGGATTCGATTATTTAGGAGATAAATAGTCTCTTTTCAGTTGGCAATTTCCAGTTAGCAGTTAATTTAACGGTTAACCGGCTAACCGCTTTAGACAATTAACCAGTTAAGCAATTTATACAGTTACCCTGATTAATCTACCTCCAAAGTTCCCTCTACAGAATCATCCATTGTTTTTCCTGTAATTACCGACGCTGCCATTTTTAAGAATGCTACTGCAGTGCCGTGTTTGGTATCCCAGTAATATCCCTCCGAAGGGATAACCTTAATCAAGGTAATATCCGGATCGTCTTTCCCGCCCTGAAACCAGGTTTTAATAAACGGACTCCAAAGTTCATCAATTTTGGCCTGATCCCTGCTGATTTCCGAAATGCCATAAATATTTACAAAACCCGAATGTGCTCCAGCCTGGAACAATAAATGTGTAAAAGGATCAGTAGAAATCTCTTCATTTTTATGACTGTCTTTCATACTCATAAACCAGATATTCCCTTCATCATCAACCTGTTGAATAGCCATTGGTCTTACCGATAAAGGTATGCCTGTTTTAATATTGGTACAGAAAAAACAGCTTTCAGCCTTTTCAGCTAAAGTTCTCAGCTTTTCGATGGCTGCTTTACCGTCCAAATCTTTAATATTATTTTCTTCCTGAGTATTATTGGTACTCCCTTCTTGTGATGTTGCCATAGGATTAAGATTTTATATTAACTACAATGGAAAGTAGAATTTGGTTTTGAGTTTTTGCGGAAAGCGGACGGCGGAGAGCGGAAAGCGAAAGGCGCTCAGCGATGAGTGTTTAGCACAGC
Source organism: Sphingobacteriaceae bacterium GW460-11-11-14-LB5 (assembly GCA_002151545.1). Taxonomy (NCBI): domain Bacteria; kingdom Pseudomonadati; phylum Bacteroidota; class Sphingobacteriia; order Sphingobacteriales; family Sphingobacteriaceae; species Sphingobacteriaceae bacterium GW460-11-11-14-LB5. The sequence continues at coordinate 2,678,943 of CP021237.1, forward strand.
CACATAGAATAGATTTATTGATCTGTAGTTATGGATTTTTTAATGAAAGGCAATATCTTTAATCAATGAATATCAAAAAACCGCAACCATTTAAAGCTGAAATTAAAATTATAGGCATTAATCCTTTTGTATTTGTACCGGAAGAAGTATTAAACTATGTTTTTCATCAGGCCGGGAAAGACAAAGGTCAGCTGCCGGTTACCATGAAAATTGATGGGCATGAGTTTAAGCAAACCCTGGTAAAGTACGCCGGCGACTGGCGTTTGTACCTGAATACGCCAATGCGAAAAGCAGCAGACAAAGATGTTGGAGATAGCGCAATCTTCGAAATAGCATTTGATACTGAAGTGCGTTCAATAACCATGCACCCGAAACTGGAAGAAGCTCTGGCGGAAAGTAAAGCGGCTAAAGCGATATTTGATGGCCTTGCACCCTATTTGCAAAAAGAAATTATACGTTACATCGCCAACCTTAAAACGGAAGAATCAGTAGAGAAAAATGTTAAAAAGGCAATCGGTTTTCTGTTGGGTGAAGAAAGATTTATCGGAAGGGACCCTTTGTAAGAGAATTCGTCATGGAGGTACGACAGCCTGCTCCGACTTTTCAGGAAAGCAATCTTATAACAATCGCTAACCCATAGTAGTAAGATTGCTTCCTCGCCTGAAAAAGCCTCATCGCAATGACGAATTTTATTGTTCAGAATGATTTATATTTTGAACACCAAGCTTTTTATGCACAGCCTCTTCATTATAAACCTGATAGTAGCGAACACGATCCCGTTCTTCGTCGGGAGGCGTAAAGCGGATAGCAGGACTGCCGCTCCCGAAGAAATACAACCCTTCCGTTTTCAAATCAAAAAAGACCACACAAAACTAAATAAAACAAAAAAGCCATCTCAAATCTGAAATGGCTCTATACACGATGTAATCGATTATTATCTGTAACGAACTTGCTGTTGCTTATCCATCATGCCCATCTGATCTTTCATTTGTTTAATCTGATCGGCCAGTAATTTATTTTTATCTGCTTTTTTCGCTTCAGCAAGATACATGGTTGCTTCGCGTTTGTTACGTTTAGCCATTGCAATACCTGCTAAACTTAATTTTGCCAAAGCAATGTTATGATCCATCTGCATACCTAATGCAAGCGATTTTTTGAAATATTTCTCACTCTGCATCGGCGCTGTTCTGCTTTCAATTAACCCGATTAATAAGTTATAATAACCATGTTGAACTTTAATCAACTGCGTTTCGTAATTCGTAATACGGTCTAAAAACATTTTTGCTTTAGGCATGTTATCTTTTCTAAGGAACCATTGTGCTAAAAGCATGTTTTCATTAAAGAAATAAGTTACCAGTACAATTATCCCCAGTAAAATGGCAACAATGCCCCATGGCCAGAAACCGAAAATAAACAAAGCTACTGCGCCACCCAGTAAAGCAAACCCCGCAATTAATCTGATAATATTTGGCATAAATTTTATTCTAATTATTTTTTTTTGCAAATATCGTGTTTAAATGGCAGAAATTAGATTTTAAAACAATAATTTCATTAAAAATTTAAAAGCTCAAAAAAACCATCTCGTAAATATGAAAATCCTCTTATCTATAACCCTAATCGTACTTGCAATGAATGTTTCTGCACAAGATGTTAATAAAAAAATACACGATCAAGTCCACAACAAAGACATATTAATTAATACTTGTACACGTGAGGGCATTACAACCTTTCCTGAGTTCAAAGAAATGTACGATCCACTTTACGCAGCATATGTACCGGATGCAGCTACCCTGATTGAACTGAAAAAACTGGTTAAAAACGAAAAAATCAAAATTGTTTTAGGCACCTGGTGTGGCGACAGTAAAGCAAACGTTCCAAACTTTTTTAAAATTTTAGACGCCTTACACTTTAAAGAGAAAAACGTAGAAATTATTGCGGTTGACGGAAATAAAAAAGCTGAAAACGGTATTATAGATGGTCTGGATATTGTTAGGGTACCAACTTTTATTGTTTTGGATAAAAAAGGAAAAGAACTGGGGAGAATTATAGAGGGTGCGAAAACAACCCTTGAAGGTGATTTGTTAGCTATTTACAAGAAAAAATCTTAAACTTTTTGAGATAATTTTGGTTCATAGTTTAATGGTCCATAGTTGATAGCCTAGGAGTTCAGAACCTGAGGGCTTAATACTTACGGGATCATCGTTTAATGGTTGATGAATAATAGCCTATCACCTGACTGACACCAACCATTGCCCATAAATTATTAAACCATCAACCATATTACATCACACATCTTACATCAAAAAACATGTCTGCAGCATTAGAACCAGGTTGGTTAGCCGTTTTAGAAGAAGAATTTGAAAAAGACTACATGAAAAGCATTAAGTCTTTTTTACAGGAGGAAAAAAACAATGGTGCAATGGTTTATCCAAAAGGCACTGATATTTTCAATGCATTAAACACCACACCATTTGACAAGGTAAAGGTTGTCATTTTAGGTCAGGATCCCTATCATGGTGTTGGCCAGGCACACGGCCTATCCTTTTCAGTGCAACGCGGTGTTGCGGTTCCGCCATCACTAAAAAACATTTATAAGGAGCTGGAAACGGATATTGAAGGTTTTAAAACACCAAACCACGGGCATTTAACACACTGGGCAGAGCAAGGCGTATTATTGTTAAACGCTACTTTAACCGTTCGTGCTTCAGAAGCAGGCTCGCATCAAAACCGCGGCTGGGAAATTTTTACTGATGAAATTATTAAGGCTTTATCTCAAAAACGCGAACATATCGTATTTCTGTTATGGGGTAAATATGCACAGCAAAAAGCGGCTTTAATCGATCAGAAAAAACATTATGTGCTTACCGCTGCCCATCCATCGCCTTTTTCGGCTTACAATGGTTTCTTCGGATCGAAACATTTTTCCAAAGCAAATCAGCTTTTAGTACAGAACAATTTAACACCTATCGACTGGAACTTACCGGCCTGATGAACACTTATTTTATCAGCGGTTTAGGTGCCGATAAAAGAATTTTTTCTAAGCTAAAGCTGGATGAAAAGATCAATATCATTCATGTAAATTGGATAACCCCAAATAAAGACGAATCATTAGCTTCATATGCTCAACGACTAAGTAGCGTTATAGACTTAAGCCAGCCTTTTGCCTTGGTAGGTGTTTCTTTTGGTGGGATGATTGCAGTAGAAATTGCTAAAATATTAAAGCCCGTAACAACAATAATAATATCGAGCACCATGTTAGCAGCCCAGTTGCCAACACTTTATCGTTTTGCAGGCCAGTTAGGCTTATTGAAGCTTATCCCTGCAAAACTCTTAAAATCTTCAAATAAACTTACTCAGCATTACTACTTCGGTACGCGATCGAGCAATGAGAAAACTTTGCTAAGCAAAATTATAAAAGACACTGATCCTCATTTTTTGAAATGGGCCATCGGGAGTATTTTAAGCTGGAGGAATACAATTAAACCAAATGGAATTTACCATATTCACGGCACCAACGATAAAATTTTATATGCTAAAACAGCACAACCAGATTTTATCATCGAAAATGGTACCCATTTTATGGTTTATCAAAATGCTGAGGAAATTTCAGGAATTATTAATAGCGTAATATTGAATATCGTATCGTCATGCTGAATTCATTTCAGCATCTTTCTTGATATAAAGACCCTGAAATAAATTCAGGGTGACGGATTTATATAAAAAAATCGTCATTTCGAGCGAAGTGCAACGCAGTCGAGAACCACGTAGTGCTCAGCGAAGCTAAATCTATTTAGATCTTTCTACAAAAAGTTCAAGACTACGCTACAGTCAAGATGACGACCGTTCTAATTAGCTCCAGGCAAAAAACATTTTAATCAAAAATCGGAATCGCGAAATCGATTGTGTTTAAAGTCTCTTTCAAGGATTTGGGTTTAATACTCCAAAGGCACAATCGGTTCTTTCTTTGTGGTCGACATGATCATCATCGTTTGGAAAGTTTTAACCACAGAAATCTTACTGATTTTATCCATAATTAAACGTTCGTACGCTTTAATGTCTTTTACATAAACCTTTAGCAAAAAATCGGCCTGACCAGTAACATGGTGACACTCTGTGATTTCTTTAATTTGATTTACTTCATCCAAAAAGATCTGGATGGTATTATTTTTATGAAAATCGAGTTGAATCTGAATAAAGGTTTTGATACCTAAACCTAGTTTTTCTTCATCTACCAATGCATGATAACTTTTAATATATCCTGCCATTTCAAGCTTGCGCACACGTTCTAAAGTTGGTGCCGGTGATAAACCAATTTCCTGCGATAAAAGCAAGTTGGTAATTCTTCCGTTTTCTTGAAGAATTCTTAAAATTTTAAAGTCAATTTTATCTAATTCAGATGCCATATGGTGTTAAAGGTATTTGAGAATACAAACATAACCAAATTATATTCTAAATTTTAACATAATTTATCATATATATTTTAAATAAAAATTTTTAGATTTACCTAAAAATAAAATTAGATAAACATAAATGCAAAGTTACACGGAAGAGAACTATCTAAAGACTATTTATCACCTTGCGGAGAAAACCACAAACGTTCAAACCAATGCCATAGCAGAGCAAATGCAAACCAAACCGGCATCGGTTACCGACATGATTAAAAAATTAGCCGACAAAGGCTTAGTTGATTATATTAAATACCAGGGGGTTACTTTAACCGAAACCGGAAAAAATACGGCGATCGATATTGTACGTAAACATAGATTATGGGAAGTTTTTTTGGTGGACAAACTAAACTTTAAATGGGATGAGGTACATGATGTTGCGGAAGAGCTGGAGCATATTAAATCAATCGAGCTGATTGAAAGGTTAGATGAGTTTTTAGGTTTCCCGAAAGCTGATCCGCATGGCGACCCCATTCCTGATAAAAACGGAAGATTTGCCAAAACCCAGTTTATAAAATTAATCGAACTAAAAATAGGCGATCGTGGTACCATTACCGGCGTTACCCAACACAGCTCGGCATTTTTAAAACATTTAGAAAAATTAGGCCTTACCCTGGGCAAACAAATCCAGATCAGTGATGTTACCGATTTTGATGGTTCAGTAGAAATCATGTTATCCGATAAACAAGTTAATATTAGTAGAGAAGTTGCAAAACATATTTTAATCAGCAGCAATGGCAAAAACTGAATCGTTAAGTGAAGTACATCAAAGTGTAAATACGGATAAAAGAAAAGGCTGGAAGAGAATTCTGGCTTTCATTGGTCCCGCTTATTTAATTAGTGTTGGCTACATGGATCCGGGTAACTGGGCAACTGATTTAGCAGGAGGTAGTAAATTCGGCTACCAGTTAATTTGGGTTTTACTGATGTCGAACCTCATTGCCCTACTCTTACAATCGTTAAGTGCACGTTTGGGCATAGTAAGGGGACTGGATTTAGCACAGGCCTCTAAACAAGCTTATCCGCGTTGGGCCAATATCCCGTTATTTGCCTTGGCACAAACGGCCATCATCGCTTGCGATTTAGCAGAAATTATCGGGATGGCCATAGGCTTACAGCTGCTTTTTGGATTACCCTTAATCTGGGGGATTTCCATTACCATTTTCGACACCATTTTACTCCTCTTTTTACTTAATAAAGGCATGCGGGCCATGGAAGGCTTTATTGTTTCGATGGTTTTTATTGTCGGGATTTCCTTTCTGGTTGAAATGTTTATTGTAGAACCCTCACTTAAAGAAGTAGCCCGAGGTTTCGAACCTTCTATACTAAATGGTGATGCACTTTATATTGCCATCGGGATTATTGGTGCAACGGTAATGCCGCATAACCTGTATCTACATTCATCTTTAGTACAAACCAGAAAGATTGAACGTAGCAACAAAGGCATTAAAGAGGCCTTAAAATTCAACCTCATTGATACAACCGTTGCATTAAACCTTGCTTTTTTTGTTAATGCTGCCATATTGATACTTGCTGCAGCTGCCTTTTATAAAAATGGCTTACATGAAGTGGCTGAAATTCAGGATGCGCATAAACTCCTTTCCAATATTTTTGGCAATGTAGCCCCAACCCTATTTGCTATAGCGCTAATCGCCGCCGGGCAAAGCTCTACCGTTACGGGAACTTTAGCAGGACAGATTATTATGGAAGGCCACATTAACTTAAGAATACAACCCTGGTTACGACGTTTGATTACACGCCTCCTGGCTATTATCCCGGCATTTTTCACCATATTACATTACGGAGAAAATGCACTTGGTGGCTTGCTAGTGTTGAGTCAGGTGGTATTAAGTTTGCAATTGGGTTTTGCCATTATTCCGTTAATTCATTTCACATCAGATAAAAAACTGATGAAAGATTTTGCAATTAAACCATGGGTTAAGGTATTGGCATGGGCAAGCGCTTTAGCTATTATCGCATTGAACGTAAAACTTGTTATTGAAGAAATAGGTGGCTGGGCAAAAGAGGCCAATAACTGGTGGATTTATGTGATTGTAATACCAGCATTAATTTTAGTCGTTTTACTCTTGCTTTATGTTTTCTTCCATCCTTTATTAGAGAAGAAAAAGAATGCCTCAAAACAACTTGTACCGCACGGGAATGCTTTAGATATTGGTAAAATAGATAAGATCAGCTATAAACGCATTGGAATTGCGGTAGATTTTTCTAAAAACGATAGAAATACCATCCGGCATGCTTTAATTCAAGGTGGCAAAGATGCACACTATTACCTGATCCATGTTGTAGAAACTGCTGCTGCCCGTTATCATGGTAATGATGTAATGGATCATGAAACACAGAGTGATGCAGCCAACCTGGAGAAATACAGGGTCAATCTTGAAGATCTTGGATATGATTCTACACCCTTTATTGGTTTTGGAAATACCGGTAAAGCCATAGCCGATATCAGCAACAAAAATGAAATGGAACTATTGGTAATGGGTGCACATGGACATAAAGGCTTAAAAGACCTTATTTTTGGTACCACCGTTGATTCGGTAAGGCATAAGGTAAATATTCCTGTATTAATTATCAGGTAATCGTTTACCACAGATAAAATGATTCACACAGCATCAAATCCGTGTTTATCTGGGTAATTTGTGGTTTAAAAATAAGATTATTTACCAACTACTGCCATTAGCTTTTTGATGCCGCCATCTCCCGACTGGTACATCAGCAATTTCCCAGTTGAAGAATACAGGTACATAGACGGGTATTGTTTTGGCAAAAAGGTTGGAATAAACATGCGTTTCTTATCCTGTAATACCGTTACATTAGGTTTGGCATTTAAACCTTTGGCGTACGAATTGAAAAACTGAGGGATAATGTAGCCCTCATCCATGGTAATCATGTAAATATTAACGTCTTTAAATTTGGCGTAATTGGTATTCAGGATTTTGCTTTCCCGCTGACAGTGCTCACAGGTACAATCAAACAAGATAAAGAGGTTCTTTTTTCCTTGCTTGATATCATTGTTTGAAAATGCTTTTCCATCCAGTTTGTAAAAGGTGAATTGTGGCAATAAAGTTGGTTGCTGTGCTTTTACCTGAAAAGCGATAGTTAACAATAAAATTAAAAAAAGGTTCCTGAATTTCATTTTTGATATTTAAAGCCCAAACTTAAACGAATAAATACGAACATAATAATATATCCTTAGCTTTTACAAACAGATGAACATTTTTATTGATTCCTTACCCGGAAGTTTTAGTTTAAAAATCGTCGTCATCTCGACTGAAGCGCAGTCCCGAACGTTCGGGAGAGAGATCTATAGAGACGGATTTCTCGGCTGCGTTACACTTCGCTCGAAATGACGACCTTTTACCACTTCTCCTATAAAACAAGAGCCTGGTTGACAGATGAAAGGTTTCTTATTGCATAGCCCCATCTTAAATAAACCCGATTAGCGCGGAAACCAAAAGCCTTTCCTGCTTTTGTTGCAGCAAAAGCGGGACTGAAGATGCCAAATGCCCCGACCGCACATTTCTAAATATCAAAGAAGTCAAGTTTGAATAGCCAAACCGCTATAAACTTGACTTCTTTCCAAGCATACTGAAGATGCCAAATGCCCCATCCGCACATTTCCAAATATCAAAGAAGTCAAGTTTGAATAGCCAAACCGCTATAAAACTTGACTTCTTTATCTGTACAATTAAAAATTAAAAAAAATTATCACATCAATTTTTAGGATATTTGCACGGGCTGAGGGCAAAACGCATAAAGAGTCGTCATCCTGAATTTATTTCAAGATCTTTACAGTTATAAAAAGATGCTGAAACGAGTTTAGCATGACGAGCCGGCATTTTATAGCTGCATTTGTAGTCTTAGCATTATACTTTATATACAATGGTATATATTACAACAACCTATACATTAGTACAATTTTGAAAAACGACATCCACATAAAGAATAAAAGAGCCTATTTCGACTACAATCTTTTAGATAAATATGTAGCAGGGATTGCACTTTTAGGAACTGAAATAAAAGCAATCAGACAAGGTAAAGCCAACATGACTGATGCATTTTGCATGTTTATAGGCGGCAATCTATATGTGCGCAACCTTCATGTTTCCGAATACTCGCACAGCTCTTTCTATCATCATGATATTAAACGTGACCGTGCTTTATTACTTCAAAAGAAAGAAATTAGAAAACTAAAGCTTAAAGGTGAAGAAAAAGGTTACACCATTGTTCCCTTACGTATTTTCATCAACGAAAGAGGTTTCGCTAAAATAGAAATTGCTTTGGCTCAAGGTAAAAAAGAGTTCGACAAACGCGATAGCATTAAAGACAGAGATACCAAACGGGAGCTGGATAGAGCGATGAAGCGGTAGGATAGTCTTCAGTCCGGAGTCTTTAGTCCGGAGTCAAAATTAACTAAAGACTGAAGACTTCGGACTATGGACTTAAACTACTACCACGCCTGGTCGCCCACTAAGGGCACAAACCTAAAGGTATCCAATATAATTTTTTCGTAGTCCGTTTCACTTACGCGGATCACAGTAACCATTTTCTGGGTTTTCTCATCACCCACCGGGATCACCAGAATGCCTCCTATTTTTAACTGTTTCAATAAGATTTCAGGAACCAAAGGGGCACCCGCGGTAACGATTATTTTGTCGTATGGCGCGTGGGCAGCAATTCCTTTCGAGCCATCGCCACAATAAAAAGTAGGCCGGTAGCCCATTCCTGGTAAAACCTGAATGGTTCTGTTGTAAATATTCTCTTGTCTTTCGATGGTAAAAACTGTGGCACCCAGCTCCATTAAAATACAGGTTTGATAGCCAGAACCTGTTCCAATCTCGAGTACTTTATCTCCTTTTTTAATATGCAGCAGCTCACTTTGGTAAGCAACCGTGTAAGGCTGGGATATAGTTTGCCCATCACCTATTGGAAAAGCAATATCTTTGTAAGACTGGTTCCAAAAAGTTTCATCGAAAAAGAAATGACGTGGAACTTTACCTATGGCTGTTAACACATTTTCATCTTCAATCCCGCGAGATTTTAACAACTCAACTAGCTTTTTTCTCGCTCCACGTTCCCGGTAATTATCAACAAATTTATACGCCATGAGCTTCAAAATTAGCGTTTCTTAAACGGTGATACAAGATAAAGAAATCCACATTACTGTAAGTAACACTAAATCAAAACTTAAATTAGTAATTAATACGGATCGACATCTATTTGTGTAAAAACGCCTTTAAATTCTTTGGTCGCATTAAACTGGGTGAGGGTTTCTCTTAATGCATCTTTAACTTTTTGAATCGCAGTATGTTTATCTGCTTTGATAATGATTTGTTTAATATAAAGGTTCCGCACCCTGCTTACCAAAGGTTGTTCGGGACCTAAAACGCGTTTACCAAACTTTCCTTTAAGGATATTGGCTAAAGTAAACGCAGCGTGATCCAGAACATGTGAATCTTTATGTTTGATGTACAGGAATATCATCCGCGAAAACGGTGGATAAAGAAATTTCTCGCGTTCAACAATTTCGTCGTTGTACATTCCCTCATAATCGTTATTGACCACCTGTTTTATGATGCGGTTTTCAGCATCATAAGTCTGGATACAAACGTTCCCCTGATCGGCCCTTCTGCCTGCCCTACCCGCCACCTGCGCCAGTAACTGGAAACTTCGTTCGTAAGCACGGAAATCGGGGTAACCTAAAAGCGTATCGGCATTAATTACCCCAATAAGATTCAGGTTATCGAAATCCAGTCCTTTGGCCACCATTTGTGTGCCGATTAAGATGTCGGTTTTCTTCTCCTGAAAATCATTTAAAATTTGCTGCAGTCCATTTTTCGTCCTCGTACTGTCCATGTCCAATCGGGCGATGGTCACCTCAGGATAAAGTAACCTGAGTTCTTCTTCAATCCGTTCCGTACCAAATCCTTTTTGCTCTACATGTACCGAGCCACAAGCGGGACAGATATTTACGCTACTTTGCTGATAGCCACAATAGTGACAATGTAATTTGCCACTACTTTTATGATAGGTTAAACTTACATCGCAGTTTACGCATTTAGGGGTATAACCACAGGTTGCGCAGATCAGAATGGTGGCATAACCTCTCCTGTTCTGGAATAATACAATCTGCTCTTTTTTAGAGAGCGCCAGATCGATATCTTTGATCAATACACTCGAAAAATAAGAACTCATCGTTTTTTTCTTCGTTTCTTCCGAAATACTGACTACCTGCTGATTTGGAAGCTGAACTCCACCAAAACGCTCTTTCATTTCTACCAGTCCGTATTTACCCTGTAATGCATTATAATAACTTTCAAGGGATGGTGTAGCTGAACCTAAAATAACCTTAGCCTGATGCAGATAACCCAGATAAATGGCTGCATCCCTGGCCTGATAGCGTGGTGCCGGATCGTATTGTTTGTAAGAGGGTTCGTGTTCTTCATCAACCACAATCAGTTTTAGGTGTTCGAAAGGCAGAAAAACTGCTGAACGGGCACCAAGAATAACCTTGTACGCGCCAGTACGCACTTTATTCCAGATTTCTACCCGCTCGCTATTGTTAAATTTAGAGTGATATACCCCAATGGAATTGCCAAAATAGCGCTTAATCCGTTCTACAATCTGGGTGGTTAAAGCAATTTCGGGCAAGAGGAACAAAACCTGTCCATCTGTATTTTGTATAATTTTCTCAATCAGCTTGATGTAAACCTGCGTTTTTCCGGATGCGGTAACACCATGCAGTAAAACCACCTCTTTCTCTTCAAAATACTGGTTAATCTGACCCAATGCTTTCTGCTGACCTTCATTCAGTTCGAAATTCACACTGAATTCTTCATCATGCGCGGCCAAACGGCTAACCGGCCTTTTCATCACCACAAAAATATCCTTATCGGTTAAAGCTTTTAATGCGGCTGGTCCGCAATTGCTTTCTTCTAAAAGCTGTTCTTTAGAAATCGGCAGGTTAGATTTTTGTAATTTCAGGTAAGCCAGTAAGGCATCTAATTGTTTAGGTGCCCGATCCAAAACATTAAAAAGCTGTTTCAGATTTTCTTCATCGCTATAGAAATCGTTTAATATGATGAACGATTTAAGCAAAGGTTTGTATTTCTGCACCACCTCTTCAGCCACCAGAACCAGTTCTTTATCCAATAAATGATTGATGATCGGATAGACAGTTTTCTGTCCAAGGAGCTTAGAAACATCATTAACGGTAAGTTTCTGCTGCTGTTTCAGTGCATTGATAATGATTTCTTCCTTATCGGTGAGTTCGGTATCTTCATTGTAATCTTCGCGAAGAATCAAAATCGTTTCGCTGGCCAGTTTTAAACTTGCTGGTAGAGCAGCCGCCATTACATCGCCTTCGTTGCACATGTAATAATTTGTCATCCAGGTCCAGAATTTGAGCTGGGTAGGTGTAATTACAGGCTCGGTATCTACTACGTCGATAATATATTTGGCCTCATAAACTGTTGGCGGTACCGTGCTGATTCCACTAATTAAAGCCGTATAAATTTTATGTTTTCCAAATTGCACCACTACCCGTTTTCCAACGGCAATCTGGTCGTTTAAATCAAAAGGTACACGATAGGTATAGTTTTTCGCCAAAGATAATGGCAAAATAACTTCAACAAAAAGTGTTTCTCTTTCTGCAAAAATATCACTTTCGAAAGTATTCATTATTTATCTTTAAATGCCGCAAAAAAGAGCATTATCCATCCCAGTACAAATAAAAGCCCGCCAATTGGTGTTATTGGGCCTATAAATTCGGTAAATCCTAAATGCGATATGCTTCGGGTAGCCAATAAATACAACGACCCTGAAAAAAGGATAATCCCAAAGGTGAAGCAAAAGTAAGCGATATTAATGAGCTTGTTCCGATAACGGGCAAAGGTAGAGAGATATAATAGCGCAAATGTATGATAGAACTGATAATCAACACCTTTTTGCCAAATTTCTAATGATGGTCCATCAATTAAGGCTTTTAAACCATGAGCACCAAATGCGCCAAGTAAAACAGCAACAGCACCAAAAAAAGAAGCAGTAAGAATTATTCGTTTATTCATAGTTATTTGCAAGTAGCAATCGCTAAATTAATAAATTGACAAAGAACTTCTCACTAATCAATGTAATAAATTAAATTTGTTGCACAGCAGATGAAAAAAATCGTAATTCTAACAAGTGCATTATTTTTAGGTGTAGCCTTTATGGCTTACCTCTATTTTTCAAAATTGGGTACAGATAATGATGCGAAGGACCTGGCGCTGCAATCGGCAACCAATAACGCAGCATTGGTATTTTCTTTTCAGAACGACAAAGGTTTTTACGATATTATTGAAGGGCAGCAACTTATCCAGCAGGTTTTGGGAAAGGACAAAATGAGCCTCTTAAAACAGCTGAAAACAAGCATTATCGACGACCATCTGCTCAACAAACAACTGAAAGATCAGCAGGTTTATATCAGTGTATTACCTGATTCGGATAAAACCCTGAATTTCTTATTTACCATACAGATACAGCATGTCGATGACATCAAAAAATTCTATGAGCAGTTAAAACTTGAAAAAACGATCAGTGAAAATGCTAAAGACCTGTATACCGTGAAGTTAAATGACAGCTTATCGGTTTATTTAGGCGTGCATGGCCAGGTATTAACGGCTTCAACATCGCTTAAACTGATCAATGATGCGAATGTACGTTTAACGGAAAATCCTTTTACTGAGTACATTAAGGAGAATAACCGACAGATCAAAAATGTACTGGCCCACGTGTACATCAATTTTAACCAGGCGCCGTTATTACTCAAAAATATTATTGCAGGCAACATTAACGGAGAAATTGCCCTGTTTAACCAACAAAACAGTTTTGCAGTACTTAATTATAATTTCAGTAAAGAAAGAATTCTTTTCAGTGGCAATACCGAATTAAAAAATCAGCATAATTACCTTAAACTATTCGAAAACACCGCTGCACAAAATACCTCTTTACAAAATATCCTGCCTGATAACACGGCAAACTACGCCCTGTATGCTTATGATGATTACGGCAAATGGCTTAAAAAGTTAACGAACTGGCAAGCGCAAACTAAAGTGGCAACTAAAGCCAATACAGTTATTAAAAATATCAAAGATGAATACCGGATAGATTTGAATGCGATATTCCCGGCTTATACAAAAAATCAGTTTATTCTTTTTCAATTAAGTACAACCGAAAAATTAGGGGCTATTGCTTTAAGCAACGGCGAAAAGGTAAAACAGCTTCTGCTTGATGTAAGTGCAGACTATAATGAAGATATTAAATTATTTAAATCATCCGATATCCTTTACAGTTACTTTGGTGAACCATTTAAAAAATTCGGCCGTCCTTATTATACCATAGTAGATAATAATTTGATTGTGGCCAATAATGCGAGTACGGTTCAATCATTTTTAAATGATTACAAGCACAACAGGCTTTTGATACAAACGCCACAGTATTTAGATGCGGTGAACCAGATTTCGACCACCTCGAATGTGAGTTATTACATCAACACCAAAAATTCGGCAGATATTTTCAGGAATAATATTCAGCTTCCATTTTACAAACATTTGAGGGCAGACAGTGGTTTGAAAAGTTTCGATACTTTTTATTACCAAATGAGTGCAGACAAAAACAAGTTTATCACTAACTTACTTTTAAACAAATATTTACAAGCAGAAATACCAGATTCATTAAGTAACCGTTAATAAGGAAACCATCCCAACATACTATTTTACATGAAGAAACTTTTACTTGCGTTACTGGCAATAGCTAGCTTCGGGGTTGCAAATGCTCAACAATATGCGCTTTTCGGTACTAAAACCATGTTCGATGCATTCGAAAATCCATCTCAAAAATCTTTCACCTTAGATTCATCACGAAGATTTTCTTCTAATTTCTTCCTACCCTATTTTGGAACAAATGCCATCAATAAAGGGAGCTCTAAGTTTGCCATAAGAAGATTAACACAGGAAGGTGTTTTTGATACAAAAAGTTTACCGATTGGTACCGGAGAAGTAAATCATTTTTTCGAAAACAGCAATATCTATGTTGCTGCATTCAGGCTTTTTAAATCTTACAAATATCAAAAAGAAATGGGCTTTTCGTGGCAGATCAGGTCTGATGCTCATATCGATTACACCAATGAAACATTGGCAATTTTTGATTCGTTCGAAAGGTTTACGCCCAACCAACAATATACCGGAATATTCGATACCAAGGGTTATGAACAGAGTTATCATCAATTTAGCTTTACCTACCGCGAAAACTGGAATAAAAGGCTGGCATTCGGTTTAAAAGCCAGTGTATTGAGCGGAATACTCTATAACAAATTAAATGTTTCTGACTCTTATTTATACATTGATCCTGAAGCGGATGCACTGTTAATTGGCTTGAGAGGAACTTATTCCAGCAATTTTTCAGATTTTAATGAAGTAAATAAGAAAAACTTCTTTCCCAACTTTAAAAACCCGGGTGTATCCTTAAGCTTTGGGACCAATTACACAACTAAAAAAGGCCTGTTCTTAATGGCGAATATTAAAGATTTAGGTTTTATCTGGTGGCGAAGTAATACGCAACGTACGATGATAGATCAATCGAAAATTATTGAGAACATCGAAAACAACCAATCGAATACCAATCAGGAAATAGAAGATATTTTTCTCCTTTCGGAGCAGAGCAAAAAGTTTTTAGCCCCTACCAATGCCAAACTTGATGTTTACCTGTCCAAACGATATGGTTTTTACAAACCAGGACTGGCTGTTTCGAAAAACCTGTTTTACAAAGGTGGAGACATTGCTTTTGTAAATACCTTTATTGCCAACGATTTTTCGGGAAGTATTACACCCTTATACAACTTAAATGGCGTTTTTATGGTTGGGTTGCAGGCAAAATACCAAACCCCTAATTTTGAATTGTTTATGGGCACCGACAATTTGGTCGCGACCAGTTTTCAAACACTGGGGACCATTAAAAATGACGCAACTATTGGCAGTGGTCCAAATGGTGCTTCTTTTTATATGGGTGTAGGCATTAAATTCGGCAGTGTGGTTAACCATCCGCAGTTTGCCGACGTTATACCGGGTATAAATGATAATGAAGGTGGAAGTTTCTTTAAAAGTTTATTTTCAATCTTCAAAAGAAAATAAGCTACTTAACCCTGTGCCTGTTGCTTTTTAGATTGCGTAACAACAAAATCTTTCAGGTAAAAAGGTTCGAAATAAGCTACATCTTCAAATTTACTTTTGCAGAAAGCTTCATTCGCTAATCGCGACATGTATGTTGCAGAATTGAAATTAGCCCCGTCGAATTTTGCATTTTGATGTGTTAAAACTTCAGCACACTTGGCAGCCCCATCACCTAAAAAAGTAACTGTTTGTTGTGCTAGATAATCTGTGAAACTGGATTCGTCGATAATTTTCGCTTCGGTGGGTGTGATTATATTTAAGGAGTGATCGAAAATTGAGGTATAAACTTCCATCCTACGGGCGTCAATCATCGGGCAGATTAAACCAGCATAATCAGGATTTTCTGCCAGGTAACCAGCTGCCATCATTTCTAAGGTTTCGACGGCAATTAAAGGCTTATCTAACGCATAACAGAGACCTTTAGCGGTAGAAACACCAATCCTTAAGCCGGTATAAGACCCCGGTCCTTTGCTTACGGCAACGGCATCTAATTCCTGGTAACTTACTCCTCCGGTTTTAAGCACGTCATCAATGAACAAAGTTAAATTTGCCGCATGCAGGTTCTGTCCCTGCTCCTCTTTAAATGAAAATGTTTTGCCGCTGACAGATAGTGCTACAGAACAAATTGCGGTAGCTGTTTCTATTTGAAGTATTTTAGCCATTGGACAAAGATATTAATAAAATGGAAGATGGAAGAGGTATTATGGAAGATGGGCTTGAGATTGAGCGTTATCCCGAAGTCTTGAGTCTGAAGTCCATAGGCGATTGACCAGTTTGGAGCTGGGCGTTTGGCGTTTAGAGTCGATTAACCGCTAGCCCTAATAGACCATCTCAAGATTGTGGACATACACAAATGACTAATGACAAATGAACTAACTCGAAGTTGGAATCAATTAATCGATTGATCAGTTTGGAGCTGGGCGTTTGGATTAAATGACGGCCGCATCAACCAATAGTCAAATGACTAATGAATCAATAACTAAAGAGCGATGCCAACAAATGAACTAATGACCAGTGAACTAATAAACCTCGCTAAGGAACAGGATCATGACCATGTTTGCCCCATGGATGGCAACGGCCAATACGTTTCAGTGCCAGCCAGCCACCTTTAAATGGGCCGTGTTTTTTAATGGCTTCAACCCCATACTGTGAGCAGGTTGGTGTAAACCTGCAATTTGCACCGAGCATTGGCGAGATGGCATATTGATATACTTTAATTAAGCCTAAAAAAAACCATCCAAAAATTTTATTGATGAATTTCATTGGGCTGGATTAAATTGTGAAAACGCTTAAAAGTAGCAATCAGTTTTTTCTCGATAAAGGCAAAATCATATTTTTCTTTACCCACAAATTGAATGGAAATCAAAAGCAATCCCCTGTCAGCAGGTAAAGGCAGGTATAATTTATCTTGTTTATTGAGGCGATAAGCTTCGCGTATGCGGCGCTTGAGCAGATTACGATCTACTGCCCGTTTATATCTTTTTTTAGGAACGTTGATCACCACCTGCGCCTGTACATCAGCCGGTTGGTCGACAAAAAGATAAGAAATCCGAAAAGGGTATAATAAAAAAGAAGAACCGTTTTTAAACAACAGGTCTAAATGTTTCCTGCTGCATAACCGTTCTTCTTTCCTGAATGTGTACATATATTTTTGATTGATAACTGCAGATTTTGATCTGCCGATCCCGAATTAACGGAAAAGCAATCAAAAATTATGCTTTATGCTTGCGTTCGTCAGAAACTGTTAATCTTTTTCTTCCTTTAGCACGACGTGATGCTAATACTCGTCTGCCGTTAGCTGTTGCCATTCTTTCGCGGAAGCCGTGTTTGTTTCTTCTCTTTCTTTGCGAAGGTTGGTATGTTCTTTTCATGACTGTATATTATCTATTGTAAAATTAAGAGGTGCAAATATAAAGCGATTTCTCTACAAATGCAAGAGTGATTAATTATTATTTTTTCTATTTAAATGCAAATGTAATAATTCTTTTGAAAAAGATGCCTTAGAGGCATTTATAAATATTTTATTGTACGGTTTATTGTTTTATCAAACGCGTCTACTACCTATGATTCGTTCTGATGGGACCTATCGTGTGGAAACATCTTTGTTAGCCTGTATTTTTTTGACATGTTCCAAAGGCGATCTGTCCTGTGTCCTGAAGCTTCGGTATCAGCATCTTTCCTGCTATTAAGAGCTCCTTATCCTTAAAAAACTATCTTGTGGTCACAAATATCATTATTTTTTCCGCTCTCTGCCGCGGGGGCATGGTACTTTGGAGCGCCAAAGTACCCAAAGCGCTTTGTCAATCCGGCAAGGTGGCTTCTCACTGCCCCAGGCTTATCAAAAAAACAGCGGCACTTCGTTTTGTGTTCAATATCTTTTAAAAGCTGGGAATCATGATTATTGAACACAAAACCACTGCGTTTAAGGTTTGGTAGTGCTATTTGTTCTATTCTGCAACTGTTTTTTTGATTTTTCTGCCACTTGGGATTGACGAAGTTCTTCGGCAAAGCCTGAACTTTATTAATGTTGGTTAGCAAAATGCATAAAAACCCAAATCAAAATATGGGTCTACGCGATGGGACGGTCTAATGTTCTCCTTTCACACGATTACCTGTGTTATTTATTTCATCAAACGTTCCTACGGAACGAAAATATGCATATGGCATTTTTTCTACCAATGATTCGTTCCTATGGAACGAAATAAGCAACCCGTGATCAATATCCCCTGTTTTAGTATAAGGCGCTAGAAAGGCGCAAACCATTAATAGCAGCACAGCAGATGTAAAATAAACCTGATTGGAGTGATCCCGATTCTTCATCGGGAATAACGAAAAGCAGGACTAACAATAACTTCAGCACTCAATTGCTTTTCAAATAAAAACTGTTTATTTCTGTCGGTGAAACACCGACCGATAGATTCAATCAAAGGGCAATTTACAAGCCCAGTGCGGCCTTCAGTTTTACATAACCCGTTTTACTCACTGGCAGCCAGATATCAGACTTTAACAGCACCACATAGCTGTCTTTCTCTTTTAGCTCAATTTTGGTTACCTGGGCCAGATTAATGATGTACGACCTGTGTATGCGGATAAACTGGCTCACATCGAGCGTTTGTTCGAAATAAGCCATGGTTTTGTTCTTATAGAAAGCACCATCAGTGGTACTTAATTTCACATAATCATCATCGGCCTCTAAATAGTTAATATCAGCAACCGGAATAATTTTAATTACACCATCTTTTTTAACCACTACCCTGTTATTTTGAGCAGGACTTAAAGCTGCCGCATCCAAAACAGCCTCAGTATTTTCGTTTTGGTTTAATTTGTTCGGTAATTTTTTAAGGGCTGCATCGAAGCGCGATTTATCAATAGGTTTAAGCAGATAATCTACCGCATTAACCTCAAAAGCTTTAATGGCATATTCATCAAAAGCCGTGGTAAAAATTACGGCAGGTTTATCTTCAACCAGCTCGAGCATTTCGAAACCGCTGATTTTAGGCATCTGTATATCCAGAAAAATTAAATCGGGTTTATGTAAAGTAATGGCTTTTAAACCTTCGAACCCATCACCACATTCGGCCACAATTTCTATTTCTGCATGATCTGAAAGGTAATATTTTACAATATCTCTTGCTAAAGGCTCATCGTCAATTAGTATTGTTCTGATCATTTTTTTGTGGAATTTTTAGGGTGGTAATATATAAATTATTTGCCTCAATATCGGTTTGTAACAGGTGGGTATTCGCAAATAACAGATATAACCTGCGTTTAATGGCACTTAAACCAAATCCGGTTCCTCCGGCAGCCTTCATTTCCGGATCAAAAGGATTTTGTACACGTAATTGCAAAATATTATATTCAACAGTAACATCTATTTTAATTGTTATACCTGCCGAGGTGTTATAAAGTCCGAATTTTATGGCATTTTCTACAATGGGCTGTAACAATGTGCCTGGTAAACAAAGATTTAAGGTATCATCGGCAACATTAACCTCGATGTTTAACCTGTGGCTAAACCTTACCTTTTCGATATCGAGGTACAACTGGATGTATTCCATTTCTTCCTCTACCGAAACCCATAATTCATCATCGCGTTTTAGGGTACCGCGAAGAAAAGAAGCTAATTTTGTAATCATTACCCCAGCCTCTTTCGGATTAACCATGGTTAGTGCAAATACCGAATTTAAGCTGTTAAAAAGAAAATGCGGCTGTAATTGGTGCCTTAGCTTATTTAACTCAGCCTCTTTAGCCAAACTTTTAGCTGCTGATAGTCTTTCGTGTGTTTCTGACTGTTCTTCTAACCTATACCATAAAATATTAGCTAGGGCACACCAGGCTAAGCACATAAAAGAAATTAAACCCCTGAAGGCAAAAGAAAAATTATAGAAATCCTTATACTCTTTATAATCGGAAAAAATATAGAGCACCACATATTTTGATGCATAAATAATAACAAAAGTAAGTACAAGAGTGATGATCAGCACATACAATATCCGCTCATTTTTCGGTTGGTAATACCCAAGCATATTACTAATACCAATGCAAGCCAAAGCCAGCAAAAAGTTATTGGTTAAGCTATCGGTTATCGATATCCACCAGGAAAAATTAACTACATAATGCAATCCGACACCACACAATACCGTCCACACTATTGCAATGGTAAGCGAGATTTTCTGTATTTGCGGAACGGATAAGGGTCTAGTTGTCAAAATGGTTTTGATTAGTTAATGATTTATTGCGGTGCTCCAGCTTTTCCAGGTACTGTGTAACCGATTTAGGCTCAACAATCCTCGAACTTACTTCTACACCATCAGCAAGTTCTTCCACTGCCGATATTCCGCCTATACCTATAAACTTCCATACTACTTTATCACCGTTACAATTATTAAAAGGAGGATTAAAATGTACAGCATTCAATTTAGCTTTATCTAAAGCCTGCGCAATCCCATCTGCCTGGATTAAACGCGTTTGTTCATTAAACTGGGGTGTATGTTTTCCCTCACCACAAATTACCTGATAGATACAATTTACTGCAAACCATTTCATAGGCGATGTTTTATCATAAATGTTTAGAAACTTTTAATTTCGATGCCTCCAAATAAGGCCGTCCCATCTAAAATCAATGTTTTTTTCATCTCTGCTACCGGCATTACATGCGATCTTTTATCTTCAACACTACCAAATAATGCCGTTACGTTCGATTTTATTGCCCAGTTTTGGGGTACAATTAATTTAATGCCTCCAAAAACTGCTGTTACATCAAGCGATGCGGTTTCAGGAAAATCAGCCTGAGTCATTACAATATCTGCTCCTCCAAACACCGCGGTAATATCGCCACCCTGAAAGTTTTTAGAGTAAACGGTTTGGTTACTGCCCCCGAAAACGGCTACCACCTCTATAACATCATTATTATTTGCGGTTTTCTTATCGGTCGTTTCATCAAAATCAAAATCCGTATTGTTCTTATCTTTACGTTTTTTCTTAAACCCCCAAACATCCTTTGGCCTGAAGATTAGAAAGCCACCCACGATAACCAAACCAATACCTAAAGCATATTTGGATAGATTAAAATCCAGACCAGGTATATTATCTAAGGTATTGTATGTACCGATCAAAATCAGGATCAGCCAGGCTATTCCTTTAAAGTTACGACGAACGCCGATAAATACACCAAGTACAATTAAAAAATTAGACCAGCTGAATATCCATCGTGGAATGTTTAGTCCCATATTATTCAATAGAAATGCAAATCCGATGATGACTATGATGAAACCGCTCCAAACCCTTCCTG
Source organism: Sphingobacteriaceae bacterium GW460-11-11-14-LB5 (assembly GCA_002151545.1). NCBI lineage: Bacteria > Pseudomonadati > Bacteroidota > Sphingobacteriia > Sphingobacteriales > Sphingobacteriaceae > Sphingobacteriaceae bacterium GW460-11-11-14-LB5. The sequence goes on from CP021237.1 coordinate 2,700,404, forward strand.
AGTTTTTGAGCTGGTTGTTATCGTTATTATTAATATTTTCCATTTGTGTTCATATTTAATACCCAAAAGTATTGATAAGCACCCGACCATAACAGGCCTGACTTGCAAAAACTCGGTAAAGGGCGGTAAGTGCCCTTATTTTATCGGTGAAAATTATTTTGTTATTTTGATGGCATGAAATTTTCCCTATTAATGTTTGTTCTTACTATTTCTACCGGCTTATACGCACAGGAAATAAGTAGCCATTACAAGATTTATGATGTAAAAAAACAGAAATCCATATCCATAGATGACATTGTTGCTGATATGGACCAGGCGGATGTTTTATTCTTTGGCGAAGACCACAACGATTCTGTAGGGCACTACCTGGAAGCGGCGCTTTTTAAAAAACTCCATTCAAAATATCCGTTAAAAACGGCACTGTCTCTAGAAATGTTCCATACCGACGTACAACCTGAAGTAGACGAATACTTAGCAGGCTTAATCTCGGAAAAGAACTTTATTAAAGAAGGCAGGGCCTGGGGAAATTACAAAGATTATAAACCTTTAATAGAATACGCCAAACAAAATAAGTTAAAAGTTATTGCGGCAAATGCGGCAACGCGTTACAGCAATGCCGTTACGATGGGCGGACTTAAAGTTTTAGAAAATTTCCCCAAAACATCATTCAATTTTTTACCACCCTTACCTATTGATACAGCCCGGGGTCGGTATTATGAAAAATTCACAGAAACTTTGGGTGGCCACAACATGGGCCCGATGAAGATTTACCAGACGCAAAATTTATGGGATGCCACCATGGCCTGGTCTATCAGTAAGTTTGTTAGGGCAAACAGGGGGATGAAGGTGTTTCAGCTTAACGGACGTTTCCATAGTGATGAAAGGTTGGGAACATTAGCCAAACTGGCTCAATCTAATCCAAAATTAAAAATCTTAAATATTTCATCATTTTCTGATGAAAGTTTTACCAATCCCAACTGGGAAAAATTTAAAAATCTTGGCGATTACATCATCATAACCGATCCAACAGTAAAAAGGAGTTATTAAAAAAAAGCCGCCCCAATTTGACATCGGGACGGCTATTGTATGTTATGCTTTTGCTTTTAATAAATCTCTGATTTCTGTTAACAGCACTTCTTCTTTTGTAGGCACAGGGGCGACAGTTGGCGCAACAGCTTCTTTTTTCTTCAGGTTATTGGCACCTTTAATGATGAGGAAAAGAACAAATGCAACAATAATAAAGGTGATGACCTGCGAAAGGAAATTACCGTATTTTATTGCTGTACCTGCAATAGTAAGCTTGCTTAAATCTTCCAGCCCTGCTGCTTTTAGTGCCGGACCCAAAACCGCTGGCGTAATTATATCTTCAACCAAAGAGCTAACAATTTTGCCGAATGCAGCACCAATGATTACACCGACAGCCAGGTCAAGTACATTTCCCTTAACTGCGAATTCCTTAAATTCTTTTACAATGCCCATATTTCATTAAGTTTTAGTTTTTTATTTACTAAAGTAGCAAACATTAAACTCAATACAAATGTTTAGCAAATAATTTTAAAACCGGACATATCGATAGCATTTAGGTCAAATCAGCAGAATATCTGAAATCTATTGTTTATTTTTGCCCCATTCTTTTATATTTACTATGCTAAAGCAACACTTACAACAAAAATTATTACAAAAGTTATCACCACAACAAATACAGTTTATTAAACTGTTGCAGGTGCCAACCGTTGCATTAGATACCCGTGTAAAAGAAGAACTTGAAGAAAATCCAGCGCTTGAAGATCCGAGTTTAATGACTCAGGATGAGCCAAAAAGCGAATACGATGATTTAAATGACGGGCCTGAAGATTACGAACAATCATCGGAAGATACCAGCATGGATGAATTTAATGTAGATGATTATTTACAGGATGATTCGGCCAATGATTATAGTACCAATTACAATAATGGCGACGACGATGAGGAGAAAAAAGAAACCCCTATCGCCATTGAAAGTACTTTTTTTGAAAGTTTACAGGAACAATTAGACCTTATTCCCCTCTCCGATCAGGATTTTATTATTGGCAAGCAAATTATAGGCAGTTTAGATGATGATGGTTATTTACGCCGTCCGTTAGGTTCTATGATTGATGATCTTGCTTTTTCTCAAAACGTAATGGTTGAGGAAGAAGATGTACTGGAAATGTTAAAACTGATCCAAAGCTTTGACCCTCCAGGCATTGGTGCAAGAGACCTGAAAGAATGTTTATTGATCCAGTTAAAAAGGAAAGATCCGAATAATCCGATTATAGTTAAAGCAATGAATGTTGTAGAAAACTATCTGGATGAGTTTACCCGTAAACATTACGATAAATTAGAAAAAAGTTTAGGTTTAGATAGCGAAGAACTTAAAGAGGTTGTAAATGAAATTCTGCGTTTAAACCCGAAACCAGGTGACGCTAATCAGGTTACGACTAAACAAATGCAGATTATTCCTGATTTCCACATCAGTAATAATGATGGCGTGTTAATTTTGACCTTAAATTCGAAAAATGCACCTGAATTAAAGGTAAGCAGATCTTACCAGGAGATGTTTGAGCATTACGACAAAGCCTCATCAAAAGATAAAAAGCTGAAAGAAGCGGTTCAGTTTGTAAAACAGAAGCTCGATTCGGCAAGGTGGTTCATCGATGCCATTAAACAAAGGCAGCAAACTTTGTTAAAGACCATGAACGCCATCATGCACTATCAATATGAATATTTTTTAACGGCCGACGAGCGGAAAATGCGCCCGATGATCTTAAAAGATATTGCCGATAAAATTGATATGGATATTTCAACCGTATCGAGGGTAGCAAACTCTAAATATGTACAAACTGAATTTGGTACTTTCTTATTAAAATCTTTCTTCTCAGAGGCGATCCAAACCGAAAACGGTGAAGAAGTTTCGAATAAGGAGGTTAAAAAAATATTGGAAGACTGTATCGGCAACGAAGATAAACGCAAGCCATTGGCAGATGAGAAATTAACCGAAATTTTAAAAGAAAGAGGTTATAACATTGCCAGAAGAACTGTTGCAAAATATCGTGAGCAGATGAATATTCCGGTAGCAAGGCTTAGGAAAGAACTTTAGATCAGTTTTCAGTTGGCAGTTTTCAGTTGACAGTTATCAGTTGGCAGTTATTAGTTTTCAGTTAACGGTAAACTAGCAATTGCCAAACAGAAGCTTTCTATTATTGTGACTGGGAAATGAAATTTCACTACTTTTGGCAGCTTCAGTCCCGCTTTCTATTCCAATCAAGCTTAAGCACAAATTTTTGCGCACCCTGCAACCTCAGAAATGAAAAACTGCACTGGCCATTTAGCCCCGGTTGCAGCGTTACCCTGCAGCGAGGAGGTATGACGAAGCGAAGCGTAAAAGCGTAAAACGGGAGGACATTTATTGATTTGTACAGGTACTGCGCTCCACATATAAGCTCTGAATACAGCGATAAAATCGCCTTTCTCCTCCATCCTCGTTACAAACAAGGACGATGAATAAGTTTTCAACCTATCGCCCACTGAAAACTACCACATTTTAATATACGATGGCACCTTGTAGATATTGTTCAACAATAAGCCCAGTACAATTTCGTGGCTGCCATTACTTACCTGATTTAACTCAGAGGTTGTAAAATCGTACGAGTAAGTTAAGTTAACCATTTTACCAATGTTAAAGCCTGCCATTGCGGCAAAGGAGTCGTCTTTACGATAACTTCCACCCAACCAGATTTTATCTTTAAAAGCGAGTTTAAGGTTTACATCAACAGAAACAGGTGCAGGCGAAACATACTTTACCATTACCGATGGCACTGCAGCAATCTCATCATCGACGAAAAATTTATATCCCGCAGTGGCAAAATAATGTGGCGCTTCTTTACCTAAATTATAGCTATTATCACCTGTGAAACTTAATTTCTGCGGCAAAATTTGCTGTACAGATAAACCTGCAAACATCCTGGCGCCATACAACCATAAACCAATACTCAAATCGGGTTTTACCTGGTTAATTAATGCCCTGTTCATAATCGGATCTATTGGTGTATCGAAAGTAAGTGCATTCACATCTAAAGAAATACTCGAAATCCCCGCTGCAACACCTGCCGAAAGATTAAAATTATTACTGAGCTGCAGATGATAAGCATAAGTGACATTTGCATCCAATCTTTTTATCGGACCGGTTTTATCTAAAACGGCGGTTAGCCCCATGCCATGGTGCGACGGTGATGACATATAGTTTTGCATATAATTACGGTCCATCGGATTACCGGTTTGCTCAGGGAAAGAAGTCAGCGCATTACTCCATAATTGATTATCGCCCAAGGCCCAGTGTGCCGATACAAATGAAGTTTGAGGTGCATCGGTAATACCCGACCATTGTTTACGGTAGCCAGCTTTAAAATCAAGGTAATTTTCAATTCCTGAGAGCGCCGGATTTAGCAGATACTGATTAAAAATGTATTGGGTATACTGTGGCTTTTGTTGTGCACAAACCTTAAATGTTGCAAAAAGAGCAAATATGATGATGAGTTTTTTCAATTTATCTGATTATAGTGAGCGGTCCTGTTATTGTTTTTCTTCCGTTACGGGGGTTGATGACATAATAATAAACACCTACCGGAAGTGGTTCATTTTGGTAATTCCCATCAAAAGGAATTTTATATCCATTGCTAAAAAATACCTTATTCCCGTTTCTGTTAAAAATTTCGACAGTTGCATTTGGGTAAGATTCTAAATATTTAATAACCCAGGTATCATTTACATTATCGCTATTTGGTGTAAAGGTATTGGGTGGATTTAATACTTGCAAAACTTTAATCAAAACTTTCGATGTCGTGGAGCAGCCATCAGGCTGTGTGGTTGCTGTAAGCGTATATTCTGTATCGTTATCTGGTGAGGCAATGGGATTTAATACATCTGTTTTGTTTAAACCTGTTGCAGGCGACCATTTATATTTCAGGTTAGTACCTTCAGCAGTGGCAGGGATTTCGATCTGTCCACCTGCTAAAATGTAAACCAATGTACCTGCATTAGCAACAGGCGATTTGTACACTTCGATTGTATTGGTTATGGAGCTGGGACAACCATTATCACCTGTAAAGGTATAAGTGATGAGATGTGGCCCAAGTCCGGCAATTTTCGGATTAAAGGTACCATCTTCTTTTATGCCATCGCCACTATATACGCCTGGCGCTCCATTCATTTCTTCTCCAGCTTTCTGTTTCGCCTGCGTAATTAAAACGGTTCCATCGGCCTCGCAAACCGGAGCCATATCATCAAACACCAATTGCGGAACGGGTTTTAAGGTAAGCGTTTGATCTAAAAATTTAGAACAGTTTTCTCCGGAATAAGCGACAAGCCTGATGTTAAAAGTTCGGTCGGTGGTGCCGCCAAAAGTATCATACTTTATCACAAAAACTTCGTTATTACCGGGATAAGGGATGGTTTTGTAAATAGAAGCTTCTCTGCCAAAATCTCTGTAAATCTCAATCTTTGTAATGTTACCTGTAAATACGGTGGATGTATTTTTAATCATGATATCTTCACTCACACAGCTATGATCGTTCAAAATTTCAAAATCTGCTGCTTTAACATCACCATTTACCGTAAATGGTTTTCGTGCGAACACCTCACAACCATCCTGATTATTCACCGTCAGGATCACATTGTAATTACCCGTGGCTGCAGGCGTAAAAGTACCATCTACTCCTGTGGTTGTGGCGATTACATTATTGTTATTGTCAGTGTACTTCCACTCAAAAGTTAAGCCTGTTGTAGTTCCATCTGCATTTTTGGAAATATTTTTAAACCTGGCTACCCCATCTGCCAAACAAAAATCAGGAAGCTCGAAATCAGCCGATTGCGGATCAATTACAGTTACTGCTTTGCTTTTCAAGATGCTCACACATCCTTTATCGCTTTCCGTTATTAAAGTAATGGTATAAGAGCCAATAGCACTGTATTGATGAACAGGATTTTGCTGAGTAGAAGCCGTACTTCCATCGCCAAAATCCCAGGTCCATTTCACAATAGTGCCCGGGCTTTCAATCGTCGATTTTTCAGTTAAAATAATCGGTTTGCCCACACATAAACCTTTCACATCAAAATCGGATATGGGTTGAGGATTAATCACAATTGGAAATACAGAAGATGTTTCTGAACATTTAGAATCTGTCGTAGCCGTTAAAACCACATTATAAGTCCCCGGACGATCATAAATATGAACAGGGTTCTGCTCAGGAGACGTTTTCCCATCACCAAAATCCCATAACCACTGTGTAATGCTTCGCGAATTTGAATTGGATTCACTTTTATCCGTAAACTGAACACCAGTAGACTGGCAACCCGTAGCCGGTAATTCGAATGCCGCTGTAGGTTGATTATCAACCGAAAAATCGATAATCAATTCTTCAGTATTACCACAATTATCGGCATTTGGCTTAGTTGCAATTACTTTAAACTGATAATCACCAGGATTTGGATAATTCAGGTCGTTAGGATACTTGTAGGTATAGTACGTATTGTTATCATTTGGCCTGGTAAAGGTGTTTATTGCCACGGGGTTATCATCGGTAAAACGTGCTGCGCCCTCAATCTCCCAATCTATCTTAGTGGCCTGGTAAGGTAAATTTATCGTTAAACTAATGGGTTCTCCTAAGCAACCGCTGCTAATAGGTTGTCCTGTAACCGCACTGGTGGGTTGAAAAGTAAAATTCTGAATATTTGCCCCGGCTAAATAAGCATAAGACTCTACTGCTCCGTAACCATATGAAATTGCCGAAAAACCACCTGCCGCAGATAACCTGTGCTGGGGCTGTGTATTGGTCACGTCAATTACAGCGTAGCTAAAAGTGTTATCTATATTGGTAAAGTTATTCACCGGGTTACCATCCAGCCTAAATGAAGCTATATCTGCTGTTTTAATAATTACATTCAGATAGTACCTCGTGATCTGGGTAGGAACGCCTACTGATCCCAAATCAGAAAAAACCGTAATGTTATTTAGTGTTTGCTCAACGGGATTAAGCACGGTTATTTCAGGATCACCAGGAAATTGATATTGGTTGGTATTGGTTCCATTGTTTAGGTTGCAAGTTTGCGAAGTTTGGTATTGTGCCACCGCAATTGGTTTCGAACCTGAAATTACATTTGCTGAAGTAGTGAAAAAGGTAATCACTGCTCCTTTATTGTAAGGATTAGAAAGCGGAGTTCCATTGGCATTAGTGGTGCTCCCATTTACGGTTAAAACCGTATTGTCATCAGCTACAATTACCCTCATAATATCGGTATTACCATGAAGGGTGTTATAAAAAGGTGCGGTTACAAAATTCTTTCCCCATGCAGAAACCGGAAAAACCTGTTGGTACAGGTTATCTCCCCCAGCTGGATTACGACTATTACCTTCATTACAAAAAGCTGCCCAGGTATTACCTGTAAATACAGCTATAGGATTACAGTTTAAGGCTTTGATGTGGCTTCCGGTTAAATCACCAACTGATTGATATTGATAAACATCGCCTCTATTTAACTTAATGGTAAAAGTGGCATCAGCGTTTCTTCCTCCGTATCTTTCGTTTTGTTTAGGCGTAATTTCTACATCAGTATTATCAACTGTTGCTACAATTGTAAATTGCGAAAAACCCTGTTGATTTCCATGATTTTCATAACTAAAGGCATAATACTCTTGTCCCAGCGTATTGGTTGGTAAGACTAAGGTACCACCCGTACGGGCATTATTGGAAATAATACTATACAATGATATGGCCTTCGTTGTAACCACATGAATGGCTTTATTGGGTTCTATTAAATTGGAGCTGCCCATCAACACCGCGTAAGTATTGGGATTGATTACAAATGGCAAACAGGTATTTGCAGGTATGGTTGCACCTGCCGGAGAAACTAAAGTATTACCAACATAAACTTCATATTCGGTAGCCTGATCTGCAGATAAAAACAAGGTTAACCTCGACCTATCTCCATCAATATGCCCTGCATAAGGAACATAAAAATCTTTTCCCTTATTTGATGTGTTTTGAGCAAAAGACAAGGACCTTGCAAAGAGCAAGAAAAACAAAACCAATAACCAATGTCTGCTCATTACCTATCAGTTTAGTTTGAAAACGTTATACATGTTTGTTTGATTAGATATGCAATATACTATTAATCAAATCACAAGAAAAAACAATTATTAGAATTTTAACAATTTTTAAGTAGAAAAACGGCCTTTCGTGTAATAAACTGAATGAGTAGTGTAAAAAAGTTTCAGATGCGAAAGTAATGACTTAGAAAAAAGGAATATCATGTAAAACAAAAAAGCCACCTTATTAAAAGTGGCTATAAGATAAATATTCAGTTATTGCCTTGATCGGACTGATCGCCGCTACCGTATTTTGCAGAGAAATCTTTAGCTTTCTCATCTGCAACACTATCGTTATGATCTTCAGGTTCCAGATTTTCGTCTAAGCGGTCGTTCCAATCATTTAATCCCTTTTCAGGATGTTTTGCATTTTCTGCTGTAAAATCAGATTTTGATTTAGCCAGATCTTCTTTTTTATTTTCCATGTTGGCGTTTATTTTAGATAAAACAGTGCCGCTAACAGAAAGTTTGGTTCAGTACGATTATTTAACAGGAGGTTCATCTTTGGCATCCTTAAATTCTTTCACACTTCTCCCAATTCCCCTCATCAATTCCGGTATTTTTTTACCACCAAAAATAAGCAGGATAACCACTCCTATTAAAATAATTTCTATTGCAGACATATCTTTATATTTTTCACAATATACGTTAATTCTTATGAAATGGATTGTTAGTGATTGGGTTAATCGGTTAATTGTTTAAATCGGCGAATTGACAAAACTACAGACTTAAGCCTTCGGACTAACGATAGGATAGTCTACACCAAACACCAAGCGCCTAACCCTAGACTAGCAAGGCATTTAAAGTCCTCTTTTTGATTTTAGGCACCGCGCCATGACGCATAAATTCGGCAAAACCTTTTAATTGTTTGATTGACTTAATGGCTTCGTATCCTTCATAAGAAGTTCTGATTTTGTTTAGCAGCATGATATCTGTTTTAAACAGGTCACTTTCAACTAATATCCCTTTATTCAGAAATTTCTTAATCAGTTCGGCCATTTTGCCATTGGCATATAAATTAAGTGGTAATTTAAACATATCATTATTGAGCTTTTCGAAAGCTTCATTGATCCAAAGCACCTCAGTCTCTACATTCACGGCTATTTTTCCATCCTTCAAAACAACGGAAGTCAAAAATTCGCGGGCACGCTGACGGGAAATTATCCCACCATGAACCCCGTCCCGTAAAGTATAATCCAAACGATCGGCACAGAGCGCTGGCAAGGGTTGTTCTAAAATATCAAAAGTACCGTACAAAATCTGGTTAACATTGTATCCATAATTTAACAGTACATCAGGCACTTCCGATTTACATAAAACTTCTGCAAAAACCTTTTCATGATAATCTTCATCTGTATTGTCGAAAACATAATCTCCCACATGAGAAAAAGCAGTATGCGAAATATCGTGCAGCAAACCGGCAATTTGTTCCAGTTCTGAGCCACCTAACATCCTGATCAACATGGTTACGCCAATGGCATGCTCCAGTCGCGAATGACAGATATCCGGGTTGACCAAAAATATAGCCCCGCTTTGATGGATCCCGCCCAACCTTTTTAAAGTATCCGTATTTAACAGATCAGAAAATACCGCCGGCAATTCCATTTTGCCATACAAAAAATCGTTTACCTGGATCATGTTGCTTTATTTAGTTATAAGGAATAATCAGCAGTAAAAATACTAATTATTTTAGCTTTATTATAAAAAATTATCCACATTAAAACTTTAATAAACTAAATTAATTAGCCATAAAACTACTTTCAAATATTTTGAAAGCTATTATTACAATTTCATGATCAACAAAAAAGCAGCAGTAAAAACAAGCCTATAAATTAAACGTTATACTTGTAAAAAACAGCTATATGGCAACTGCTCAGCAAATTAGAAAAGCATATTTAGATTATGTTTTAACCAACGATGAAAAACCAAAATCGGTTTATATTTTTGTGAAAAAGCTTAAAATTACCGAGGCTGATTTTTATCAGTTTTTCTCTTCTTTCGAAAGCATAGAAAAAACAATCTGGTTCGAACTTACCTTCGAAACCATTAGCAAAATCAAAGAACAGGAAGTTTGGCCCCAGTATACTTCCAGAGAAAAAATGCTTTCTTTCTTTTACAGTTACCTGGAAAACCTGAAAAACGAACGCAGTTTTGTGATTTACAGTTTAAAGAATCACCATGGTAAATTTTCTACTCCTGATGTTCTGGCTGGCGTAAAACCCATTTTCGAAAATTTTGCTCAGGAAATTATTGAAGAAGGTTTAGATAGTGGCGAACTTGCTGAACGTCGTTTTTTAAGTAAGCGTTACAAAGATGCATTATGGATTCAGTATGCTTTTATTGTTAATTTCTGGATCAACGATGATAGCGAAGGTTTTGAAAAAAGCGACGAAGCCATCGAAAAAGGCATCAATGTCACTTTTGATCTTTTTCAGCATTCGCCAATTGATAATTTATTGGAATACGGAAAGTTTTTATCCAGAAATGGGAAGTTTGCAGATAAGATGAGGTTTTAAATACCAGATGAAGACACAAAAAAGTATTCCAACTACCAAGGTAGAGCGTTCGGCAAAATTTGTTAAAACCGGTATTCAGATTGGGGGCAATTATATTAAACATTACTCCAAAAAATTGTTTAACCCTGAAATGGACCGCGAACAGCTAAACGAAGATAATGCCACCGACATTTATAAATCACTGAGCGAATTAAAGGGAAGTGCCTTAAAAATTGCACAGATGCTGAGCATGGATAAAAATATCCTGCCAAAATCATATGTAGATAAATTTACCCAGTCGCAATACAATGCCCCGCCCCTTTCGGGTCCATTAATTGTCCGGACTTTTACCAAAAATTTCGGTAAAACACCTGAAAACATTTTCGATAGTTTTAACTTAAGCTCCAGCAATGCAGCTTCTATCGGACAGGTGCACCAGGCAACGCTTAATGGTAAAAAACTGGCCGTTAAAATTCAATATCCAGGTGTAGGTGATAGCATTTCTTCTGATTTAAAACTGGTAAAACCTTTCGCTTTCCGTTTATTGGGCATGTCGGAAAGGGAATTGAATATCTATATTAAAGAAGTTGAAGAACGTTTGCTCGAAGAAACAGATTACGAACTGGAAGTTAGGCGTTCAATAGAATTTTCTGAAGCCTGTAAAAACCTCTCTCATGTGATTTTTCCGAAATATTATCCCGAATTATCTGGAAAGCGGATCATTACCATGGATTGGATTGATGGCTTACATTTAAAAGAGTTTTTACAAACCAATCCTTCTCAAGCGCTGCGAAATAAAATCGGTCAGGCGCTGTGGGATTTCTACAACTTTCAACAGCACGAACTCAGGGCCGTACATGCCGATCCACATCCGGGAAATTTTATGATTACGCCGGACGAAAATTTGGGTGTAATTGATTTTGGCTGTATTAAGGAAATGCCTGATGATTTTTATTACCCGTTTTTCTCCTTAATTTCAACTGATGTAATTCATGATAAAAATAAAACGATAGATGCTTTTAGAAAACTGGACATGATTCATGCAGACGATTCTCCTGAACAGGTTGAGTTTTATCATCAATCGTATAGAGAGATGATCAGCCTGTTTGCCAAGCCTTATACCAGTAAATCTTTCGATTTTAGTAAGCCTGACTTTTTTGAGCAACTGTATAGGTATGGTGAAAAGATTTCGAAAATGCCGGAATTTAAGCAGGCACGGGGCGTAAAACATTTTATTTATGTTAACCGGACTAATTTTGGCCTGTATACGATATTACATGAATTAAAGGCAACGGTTAAAACAGATACTTATAAACCTAATGTATAGTGCATAGTTGTCATTTCAAGCTCGGGGCTTCGAGAAGAAATTTATATTACTTTGATATTGGTCCTTCCTTACTGGATGAATACTAACCATTAAGGAATTAAGAAAATTAAGGTTTTTCTAAGATGTTATAGAGGAAGTTATCTCTTTGGAAGATCCGTCATTTCGAGCGTAGCCGAGAAATCTATGAGTAAATTTTAATAATACAACTTATAAACTTCTCTCTCTAAAGTTCGGAATTGCTCTCCAGCCGCAAAAACGACCATTCGATCGAATAAGCTATTTTATGAATTTTTCTTTACTACTTCAACCATATGATCGATATCAAATGGTTTTTCGATATAGTCATCAGCTTTGCAATCTTCGGCCTGTTGTGGTAAGTTATTTGATGTTGAGGTTAGCACGGCCGATACATCTTCGGTTTCAGGGTCAGATTTAAGTTCTTTAATCACCTCTGATCCTTTCTTTTTACCCTTGATGTGATCATCTACAATCACTACATCGGGTTCAATTTCATCTATTTTATCTATCGGCTCGGTTGTCAATGATGCCGTAACATCAAAGCCTTCCTCTTCCAATACCTGGTCCATTATATCGAGGATATCTTTATTATCCTGAACAAGTACAACCTTTTTCTTCATAAATAAACAGACTAAATTCTCACTAAAGATAAAGAAAAAGACTAATCCAATAATAAATCTTAAAATATTTTACAATTGGTTAGTAAATGTTGCAGGTTTTCGTCTTGAATTAATGCCTGTTCGTCGAGTATTACCTATCGATTGTATAAAAACGCAACATGGCCTGCAACGTTTTTCATTTCATTGCGTCTTATCTACAAAACTACAACAAAAAGACTTAAACATTTAAATAACAATTAATTAACATTTAATTATTAAATAAAAATATTATGAAAACCTCAATCAAAACCCTAATCGCAACTTCATTAACAGCAATCGTTTTATCTTCAGCAGTATTTACTACAAGTGTTTCTGCAACAGAAAAAGAACCGGATGCCATTTTAAAAATATCGGCTTTTAAAAGAATTTCTGTAAAAGGAAATGTAGAAGTAACCATTATCCAGCGGAGTAATCCTGGCATTTCTTATACTGATGACAACACCGGAACAGCAAAGGTGATGCAGGATGGTGATAATTTAAAAATCGCTTCTACCAGTACCGAAAAAGCAAAATTAACCGTTTATGTAAACGATTTTTACAGAATTGAAGCTTCAGAAAATGCAATTGTTAAAACAGAAGGAAAACTAAGAACTAAATATCTTCAGATCTTTTTAAAAGGAAATGCACATGCCGAAATCAATACCAGCTCAGAAGGTTTATATACTGTAATTTCTGATCAGGCAGATTTAAAATTAAGTGGTTCTACTGATAACCATACTTTAGTAATGGGTAAATCGCAAAAATTAACCATCGATAGATTTGCAGCTTTGAAAACCAACATCAGCTCTGTAGAAACTGTGGCTGTTGAAAAAGAAATTGCCGCAATCAAATAATCATAAAACACACCAATGAAACAAGGCTTTCTGATCGCAATCAGAAAGCCTTTTGTTTTTAAAGGTGATTATATTATAAACTTCTTTAATTCTATTTTCATTTTCTGCTGGTTTCGGTTAACCTCCAGTTGAATTTTATTCCTGGCTAAAACCCTCAATTGTTGTGTGATCTGATCAACAGATTCGGGCACAAGCTGATTAACTTTTATCAGTTCATCACCCTTTCTCAAACCCGCCTGATAAGCCAAACCATCCTCATCAACATTTTTAACAATAAATTTACCACCCTCTTTCTGGAAACCCAAACCCAGTGCATACAATGGTACAATTGGTGTTTCGAAATTTTTATTCGGACTTAACTGGATATAGTTTAAACTATAATTAAACAGCATATTGAATTTACCGATTAGCGACATGCCCAACAAACCATGACTGTTAAAACCATATGGATTTTGTTCTTTGGGCAAATCGACCGTTACCACGGGGTTGTTAAGATTATAGCCTGCAATACTAATTGCATCAATCCCTCCAATTTGCGCTTTACTAATCTGATTGGTTAAATCCATCGAAGCACTTGATCTTTTATTTCTCAATTTATCAACCAGGCCATTTACATAAGTATTTAAAAAATAATTACCTGAAATACTGCCACCATTACCGGTATCAAACATTAAAATACTGGGATAATTAATGCCATTCACTTTTAATGTAACTTCTAATTTGGCTGTATTTCCATTCAGTTTTACAGGTACTTTATTTCCTGTTGATTGATCAAAATAGCCGAAATTATAAATACTCATCAAGTTATCGTCTAAATTAACGGCAACCTGATAATCTTTTAAAAGATCAAAGCCAATAATGCCATCCATTGGCTGGCCTACTACCTGCGATAAAGCATTTAAATTGGCAACAACAACTTGTTTCCCCCGCACATTTACACCTTCGATATTTAACGCTAATGAATCGATGGTTTTAAATTGTCCGCCCTTACCCGCTGTTTTAATATCGATGGCTTTTTGATTGATTTTTATATTTAAGCTTGTGGCCAGACTTTCATTTATAGTTGTTGCACCCGCACCGCTATCGAACAGGAAATTGTATTTTTTACCTGCTATGGCTACTTCTACAAACATTAAACCTGCTGAACGTTTAACATTTACTTTCGACAGTAATTTAGCTGGTTGCAATTCTTGAAAAACAGGATCAGCAAGCCCCATTAACAGCTCGAAATGACCGATTCTTTCAAAAGTTAAAAACTTGCTCATCCGCAACCAGGAGATCATTTTCGGTCCAGTTTTTGGAACGGCAACCTGTTTTGCATAGATTTTATTGTTCTTTTTAACTACCGTTTCATAATAAACCGTATCTAAAATAACCGGATTTACGAGTTGCGGCACAACCGGATACACATCCCTGTCACTATATTCGGCAATACGAAAAGATGGATCGAGTGCATCGAGGATATTTTTAATATGATGTGTCTTTAAATTTTCACCAAACTGCTGCAATGCATATTTAATCTGAACATCATTGGCTTCCTGTTGTGCAAATGCATGTTGACTAATCAACAAAAGCACAATATATACTATTTTTTTCATGGTAGTTATTTAGTTGAATGAGTAGATTGATCGGCCATTTTCAAGGCCTGATAAGCATTAACGATTCCACCAGAAACAGAAATGTTCTGTAGCTTTTGCTTTCCCTGCCATTCTTCCGGAACGATGGTTACCGTTTTCATTAAAATATTTCTAATCTCCGGAGCTGATAATTTTGGATAATAGGAACGCAATAATGCTGCAATACCACAAACTACGGGAGAGGCCATACTGGTACCATGCATGCCCGAGTACTTATTATCAATCATGGTCGAATACACATCAAAACCCGGTGCAAAAAGATCTACCGATTTCTTCCCATAATTAGAGAAGCCCATAATTTCGCCAAATGGACTGGTTGCCCCTACTGTAATTACATTTTTCGCCTGTTTACCATTGTTATAAAACTGTGAAGGATAAAAAACAAATTGATCAGTATCTTCGGTAAAATTCCCTCCACCTCTTACAATCACGACATCCTTTTTTTCTGCGTACCGAATGGCTTCATCAACCAGGTATTTCAAGGGTGAAACACGTTTTCCAAAACTCATATTGATTAGCTGTGCTCCGTTATCTACGGCATAACAGATCGCTTTGGCTACATCCCGGTCATACTCATCCCCACTTGGCACCACTACACGGATCGGCATAATTTCTACCTGACCAGCAATACCTTCAATACCCAGGTTATTGGTACGGTCTGCAGCGATAATTCCAGCCACATGTGTTCCATGATCAGAACTTTGAAAACTCAATTGATTATTGCCCCAGTTTTGCCCGTCCTTAACGTCTTCCATTACAAAAGCACGGTCATCTTTCGATGCTGCAACCAATTTATTCTGATAATTAATTTTAGCCTGACTGATCATAAAATCGCCCATGGTATATAAAATATTTGCAGGCTGACTTACACTATATTTCGCCCCCTGAGCTCTTAATTTTAAAAGTTCGAAAGCAAAAACTAAATCTTTATCGTTTGCGAACTCCGGTTTTTCTTCGTTAAAAGTCTGAATAGTAACCACCTTATTGGGGTACTTTTTACGGAAATAATGATCAATTGAATCAAATTTAGAAGCCATTTTTTCCGCTAAACCGATCGAAGATGCCGTTCTGTATACATCCGATTTACGTTTAACAAGTTCTAAATATTTTTTCTCTTCCCCTTTTAATTTTGTGGTATCTACATTTTCATATTTACGGACCAAACGCAAATATTCACGGTCATTTTCGTTGGCCGTAACCTGAATATTCCTTTTTCCATCAGCACTGCCTAAGAAGTTCCATCCATGAATATCATCTATGTAGCCATTATGATCATCATCTATTCCATTATCAGGAATCTCTTTTTTATTGGTCCAGATTACTGATTTTAAATCTTCATGGTTAATGTCAACACCGGCATCAATCACGGCCACCAGCACTTTATTAGCGGTCTTTCCTTTCAAAATTTCGGCGTAAGCTTTGTTTACCTCCGTACCATAAACACTATCCTTATCGAAGGATAACAGGTGCCAGTTTTGAGGATGATGTGTAAACAGGTCTTTCTTTTTAGCTGCAGATAAACCACCTTTTTGCTGTGCATTTAGACAAAGCGGTAGCCATAAGACCAGGAATAGTCTTGTTATTTTTTTCATTTTCGTATTGATTTTTGGTTCTTTCTCTAAAGCTATTTGGCTTGGAGCGCTGTTTGAATTAAGGTTTCATAAGCAGGTTCTGATGCCTGTACAGCATGATCTTCGATAATTTTGCCGTCTTTACCAATTAAGATATACCTGGGTATGCCAGTAATGTTATAAGCTTTTTCGAAAGCAGATGAAGTTTTATCTCCGGCATGCAGATCAACACCATTCATATTTTTCGATTTCAAAAAAGCAAGCCACTTCGTTTTGGATTCGGCATTATCGGTAGAGATCGACATAAACACTACATTCGGATTATCTTTATATTTATCGCGGAATTTTAGGAAATATGGGAGTGAATGCATACAAGGAATGCACCAGGTGGCCCAAACATCTATCGCCACGACTTTTCCTTTAAAATCAGCCAGACTAATCATTTTTCCGTTAGCATCTGGAATAGAAAAAGTAGGCGCCATTGCGTTTTTAGCAACCTTACTGTATTTTTCTCTTAAAGAAATCAAATTTTTCTTGGCTGCCTCATCAGTTGTTTTTTCGATGGCCACAACCATAATTTTGTCCAACTCAGGGTTCCATCCTTTTATAGAGAGATGATAAACAATACTCTGGCTCAGCTCTTCGTTGATGATCCGTTCGTTGCTTACATTTTTAAGTATATAGGTCATTTTGCCTAATGATGAATTGTCGCTTAAATCTTCATCTTTGATATTTGCACCCTGACTCAATTTTAAGAACATGTAAAAATTGGACACCAGCGACCTAAGCCCGATAGATTTTAATGAATTAACCGCTGGATGATTTAAAGAGATCTGGTTTGCAATACCGAAGAAACGTTGGTCAGCCTTTTCGGTTGGATGTGCCCTTAAATATTGTAATTTTGCTTCCAGATAGCGTAAATCATTATAGAAACTGGCTACTCGATTAATCCCTGTATCTTTAGATCTGGAAATTAGCTTTGTTTCGGCTTGATAGGCCTGATCAATTTCTGTTTTGGTTGGGATGCCTTTTTTTTCTTTGCTAAAATTTGCCCAGGCCACATTAATTTCATTAATCAATAAATTATTGATGGTTGGTTTTCCTGCCAGTTTAATGTTGGTTTCGGTAAGCATTCCTAGCGTAGCGGCTTTCTGTCCGACAGGCCCTCCTATTACAAAGGCACCTGATTTGCGTTCAGGCAGGATAATTTCGAGACGCTCATTGGGCTGTACGTATACCGGGAAATTATCAATCCAATACACCAAAGCTTCATTTGTAGGGAATTCCAAAACAAATTTGCCGTTTTCATCAAATTTCAAGCTTTTATAAAGCACTCTTCCCTGTTTAGAAAAAGCTTCTACAAAAAATCCAGAACTTTTCTCGTTCGCACCTGTCCTACTGCCATGGATGGTAGCAGAAAATACAGGTAACACAGCAACGGCCGAAATCAATAAACTTAATATTTTTGCTTTCATAACTAGTTAATTACACCTGCATTACCTATGGCCTGCAAATCGATATTGTATTTCGTTTTATAATAATTGATAATGATATCGTATTTCTTTTTAACCAATCCAGCGGTATCATTTGATGGTTTTAAGATGGTCGTATCAAGCTCTGCTTTAGTTTTTGAAGTAATTAAAGCGATGTAAGAAAGAAAATCTCTTATAGGTTTGTTATCCTGTAGAGAAACTAAATAGGATACATAACCATAGGTATAAAAATTAGTTGCGGTAACCCCTGTTTGGGTATAATTTGTTACAGTGGTAAACTCTACGGGAACATCAAGTTTACCTCTGTTAAATATGAAGTTGAAAAACTCAGTGTGCAAATTATTTACATATGTTTTTTTCTGTGCATCGGTCATCAGATCAAAATCTGCTGAAAAGTTGCTGAGGGTAATCTGATTATAATTGGACAAAATAGTGTATTTAGTGGTTGGAGATGCTTTCATCCTTAAATTCTGTCCCAGTAAAACTTTAAATGGAAGGTTATTTTTCAAAAAATCATCAGAATAATAGTTAAGCCAGTTTTTTTGAATAAACGCAAGTGCTTTACCCACATAGGTTTCATCTGCTATATCTGCAGTGTAAGTTTCATTAAAGCCATTAGCCAGATATACAGGATTGGAAGCAAAATCTACGGCACTCCATTTATATAGGAAAAATGTGCCGTACTTTTTGTTCAGTTCTACTAATATCGGATCGTAATCGTGGTTACCTTGTGGCAGCTTATATTGTACATCTATTTGCGAAGGCGTGAGCGTTTCTTCTTTCTTACATCCCCAAAGCACACAGCTTAGTATTGCTGTAAAGACTAAATATTTTATTGTTTTCATTTTCAATCTGAGTTTATGGATTTTGGATCAAATTCGGATTACGTCTTAATGCTTCAGTTGGCACATCTAAGGTATATCGGCTATCGTTTTGACTTAAGGTAACCGTTTGAGGTGAGCCAGCAACAAGCTGGATGGTATGCGTCATTTCGGGCATGCCCCATCGGCGAAGATCAAACCAGCGATGATCTTCCAAACAAAGTTCGCGGCGGCGTTCTGCTTTGTAGTAAGTAAACAGAGCTTGCGGATCAGTTATCATTATTGGCGAATAATTAGCGGTTCTAATCCGGTTTGAACGCAAGAGATTGATATCTGCTAAGGCTTTTGCTATTCCTGAAGCATCGCCGGCTATTCCTTTTTGAATATAGGCTTCGGCACGGTTAAGATATGCTTCAGCAGTTCTAAATGCTTTACCATTGCTAATGCTGGTATTTGCAGTTGAGTATTTCGCGGAGCCCGATTTGTAGCTTACAATTACTGATGTGAGATAAGCTGTACTTCTAAAACTATAGGTAACTCTCAAATCACCGGTTTCAAAGGTATTTAAAAAATTATCTGAAATGGAAAAAGCGGCTTTAGCAGCAACACCAACAGCTAAACCAAATGGCATCCCCGTTAATTCTGTTGAACTTCCATAGCCCCAAATCACTTCTGGGGATGAAACACCGTAAGCGATTGGAAATAGTGGTGTAGTGATGGCATTGTATTGTTGCAAAGTTGGTTTTTGCAGTATAACTGCATCGGCATATTTAATACTGGCATCCCAATTCCCCATATAAAGATAAACCCTCGATAATAATAATTTTGCCGCCGTAGCATTAAATTTATAAATATGGTTACCACTTCCATTTGCCTCAAGCAAAGGAACTGAGCTCAGTAAATCTTTCTCGATTTGTGTATAAACTTCTTTAACTGTAGATCTGGCAACCGGAGAATCAGAGACTTCGGCCGTTAAAATAAGTGGCACACCTAAATCTGTTTCTGGATGTACGCTCGTGCCTACATAGGGTTTACCGAAAAGATTTACCAGCATAAGGTAATAATAAGATCGTAACGCTAAAGCCTGTCCCCGAAGGTTATCTTTTTCAGATTGCGGTCCATCTACGCGATCTACATAATCTAAAATCACATTACAACCTTTTATCCTTGCGTAATAATTGTACCAGGTATTGCTATAGGTTGGAGCAACATCAATCAGCTTATCAATCATGTTGCGCTGCCAGGTATAAACAGGAGCATATTTATTCAAACCAGCAACAATCGTTGCGTTTGCATTGAAATCAGACTGAATATCGTCAGTTAATAAATCAAAGTAATCGTTCAGGAATGATTCGGCAGTTAATGCATAACCTTCGCCAGACAATAGCTGATTTAGTGCCGCTGTTGTGGTAGGGCGTACCAAATCCTGACTGCTTTCTTCCAGGAAGCTTTTTTTGCAGGAAACAGCGCTTATTGTTAAACAGATAAGCATTAGTATTTTATAATATTTTCTCATGATCTACAGATTATAAACCAACATTTAGTGTTAAAGAATAGGTTCTGGGAATAGGTAAACTATTTCCTGTTACTTCAGGGTCTTGTCCATTTAATCGCTTATTTGCCACATAGAATAAATTGGTTACCGAAGCCATTAACTGGAGTGATTTTAAACCTAAATGGGTTACCTGTTTGTTTGGAACAACGTATCCAAGTGCTAAATTTCTTAATCTGATAAAACTTGCATCAACAACCCTGGCATTCGAATAATCGTAAAGCGTTCTCGAATACACGTAACCAGAGGTTCCCGGAACAACTAAACCTGTACTGGCTTGTGGTCCGGCTGTTGGTAACGAAGGAATAATGGTATTGGCCTCATCGCCAGGCTGACGCCACCTGTTAACAAGTTCAGATGAAAGATTCTGGAATGAATATGGTGCAGAACTTGCTGAGGTTGCTGTTGGATAGAGTTCGGCCAGACGTTTTACATTGCCTGTACTGATGTAGAGAAAGGTATTAAGCGTAAATGATTTATACCTGAAATTATTGGTTAAACCACCGGTAAACTTAGGATCTAACTGACCTGAATAAACCATTGCTTTGGTCACATCGGTAACAGCACCTGGGTTACTGGCTACATTTAACCCATTAAAGGTTGGGTTTCCATTAGTGGCATCTAAACCTGCAAAGTCGAATGACCATATTGCAGATGACGGATATCCAATCTTATACAAGCCCCCGGAAACAGCCGTTTTCCAATCTGTTAAAGAGATTGCACCAGACTGCTGCACATTATTGGTAACTTTTGAGGTATTAAAGCCTATATTCCAGTCAAAATCCGATGTTCTGATTGCACCAACATTCAAAGAAAGTTCAAAACCTCTGTTATCTACATTCCCTGCATTGATGGGCATGGTTGTTAAACCATATTCTAATGGAATGGTCTTCTGAACAATAATATCGTATCCTTTTTTAATATAATAATCAAAAGTTCCTGATACCCTGTTTTTCAGGAAGGCAAAATCCAAACCCAGATTTACAGTTTTGTTGCGCTCCCACCTTAGATCTTTATAAGCTAAACTTTTAATCAATAATAAAGGCTCACCAGATACTTGACTCACTGAAGAAACACCTGATGGTATTCTTGCAATTAAATCAGGACTAAAGTTTTCGGCAACATTTCCCTGAAAACCATAACTAACCCTGGCAGAAAGCTGATTTAACCAGATAAGGTTATCAAATAAATGCTCTTCTGCAATATTCCATTTTCCGGCAATAGACCATACCGGTAAAAATCTGTGGTTTGAATACTGACCGAAACGATTTGATGCATCGGTGCGGATATTTCCATTGATTACATATTTCTGATTGAAATTATAAGTTGCGGTTCCAAAATATGATACAAAATTAGAAACACGATCTGTAATCACTGGAATAGTTTGCCCATATATTTGATTTATAATCGCTCCACTCGATGTGGTAATCGTTAAAGGAACTTGTGCAAATGATTTCCCACGGTCGGGCAGATAACCGAAGTTGGTTTGACTTAAACCATCATATTTTGAGCTTCTCACCTCCTGACCAACCATAACGCTCAGGTTATCTTTATTTTGGCGCAATGATTTCGAGTAGTTTAAGTTATTTCTTACAGTAACGGTTTGATTGCTCATTGAAAAGCCGTTGTAAACTCCACCAACAGGCAGTGGAGATGAAAGATAA
Source organism: Sphingobacteriaceae bacterium GW460-11-11-14-LB5 (assembly GCA_002151545.1). Taxonomy (NCBI): domain Bacteria; kingdom Pseudomonadati; phylum Bacteroidota; class Sphingobacteriia; order Sphingobacteriales; family Sphingobacteriaceae; species Sphingobacteriaceae bacterium GW460-11-11-14-LB5. The sequence goes on from CP021237.1 coordinate 2,722,635, forward strand.
GCAACAGATCCGGGCAAGGCACTTCCAAATGCGTAACCCCTCATAACCGTAATGTAATTTGAGTTTTCTGTTGCGAAAGTATGAGCAGAAGTTTGATTATAACCGTAACCGAATAAAGACTGAAAAGTAAAATCTTTTAAGAATTTATATTCCAAATTTGCAGCCATATTAATGGTGGTTAACCTATTGGTATTGCCCGTTTGAGATTGCTCGTAGCGCGCATTATAATTATATGACCCTGTTGTAGTATTTGGGGCGGTATAGAAAAAATAAGAGCCATCATCATTAAAAGCGGGTATTGTTCTGCTCGTATTATAGGCATATTTAAAAGGATCAACCTGGTAAAAACCACTTGTTGTGCTTTTAGAACCATTTAGTTTTAAACCGATGCGTAAGTTATTGGTTAAATTGCTGTTGATATTTGCTGAGGCTGTATAACGGTTTTGCTCGTTACCTTTTGAGTTGCCTCTATCATTCATATAACCAATAGAGCTGTAATATGTTGTTTTATCAGAACCACCAGAGACACTTAAGCTGTGGTTCTGACTTACAGGTGTTTGAAATAACGCATCAAACCAGTCCATATTTGTAGTCTCCAATTTATTTACACCAGCAACAAACTGCTCCTGGGTAATTTTCTTATCGAACAAACTGGTCGCTAAACCTTCATATGAAACCGGATCTGGCATTACAGCAAATTGCAGACCTTTGGCATAAACTTCTCTGGATACATCTACACGCTCTTTCGAGTTCATTAGATTAAACTGGCTGTAATTTGGTCTTTGAGAGGTAGTAAAATTTGTAGAATAGTTGATGGTTGGCTTACCAATTTTACCTTTTTTCGTGGTGATTACAATTACACCATTGGCTGCCTTTACCCCATAAATCGCGGTAGATGCGGCATCTTTAAGTACTGTTATATCCTGAATATCTTCAACATTTAAAAAAGCAACGGTACTGCCCACCAGGTTCTTTATCGCATCACTTGAAGACTGTCCGGACAGCGAGTTTAATTGCTGATAATCGAACGGAATCGGATCTTCCTGGATAATCCCGTCCACTACCCAAACCGGTTCTTGATTACCGAGCAGTGTTGAGGTACCACGCACCCTTACTTTTGGTTTTGAACCTATCAGACCAGAAGAATTGGTTACCGCAACACCCGGCAATTGACCCTGCAATAATTTATCGATCTGATTGGTTCCGGCAACTTTAATATCTTCCATTTTAACAGAAGCAATAGCTCCAACAAAATCTCTTTTGGCAATGTTCTGATATCCTGTAACCACTACATCATTAAGCCCTTGTGCCGATTCCTCTAATTTAATATTCAACACCAATACTTCAGTAGTTGCATTTACATTAACTGCTTTTATTTCTGCTTTGTAACCAATATACTGATAGCGAATGGAGCTGTTATCATTAACTAAAAGCACGTAATTCCCATTTTCGTCGGTTGAAGTTGCATTCTGCTGGCCAATTTCCTGTATGGAAACACCAGGCAAAGCGTTATTCTTTTCGTCGGTAATTTTACCTGTTAACCTAATTTTCTTTTGTGATATGGTTGGTTTTCCTGATGTGCTAAAAGCTTTTGTTTTAAAAATCACCACATCTTTATCAATTACAAAGGTGATGTTGGTTCCGTTTAACAGGCTGGTTAATACCAGCTCTAGACTTTTATTTTTTAAAGAAATACTTACCCTTGGATTTTTATCCAACTGGTCGGCATTATAAAAAAACTGCATCCTGGCCTGCCTGCTCACCTGTTTAACCGCATCAGACAGTTTTGCATTTTTAACACTAATGCTAATGTTAGTTTGAGTTTGCGCTTTTAGGGATGAACTGAAAATTATAATTGCACAGATTGCAACACTTATCGTTTTTACTAAAAAGCTTAATCCAGGCGAAAAATAATTTTGTAAATATTTTTTCATTTAATTTTGAATAGTTTGGTTGATTTTTTCGATTTTGGTTTGGTTAGATGTCCGTTTTTAACGTTGATCTACATATATCCTCCTGTTTTTAATGCTGAACTTTACTCCTCCGGTCTGTTCAATAATGTTTAGTATTACTTGTATATCTTTATATCTTTCAATTTCTCCAGAGAAATGGATTTGTTTTATTTTTTCAGACTGGAATTCGACATCATAATCGTACCATAAGCTCAACTGATCCATTACCTCGTCAAGTGTGGCTTCTTCAAATACAATTTTTCCATTAGCCCAGGCCACAAAAGGTGTTACATCTACAGCTGTTTTGCTTAAAACATTGCTTTGCTGATTATATATTGCCTGTTGGTTTGGTGCTAAAATGGTAGTCTGATTGTTCGCACTTTTGGCTTCAACCTTACCCTCAACCAAAGTAGTGCGCGTAATTTTGGTATAGGTATTTACATTAAAAGTTGTACCCAAAACCTTTACATCCATACCATTTGCATGAACAATAAATGGTTTGTCGGGATTTTTTGCCACCTGAAAGTAAGCCTCTCCTTTTTCTAAATACACCTCTCTGCTATTGGCTGCATTTATGTTGACCGGAAAACGAAGTACCGACGCAGCGTTAATCATTACAGTAGTTCCATCAGCTAAAGCCAACTTATACTCGGCTCCCCTCGGAATAATTAACTGATTAAAAACCTGCTTTCTGCTTGTTGTACCGCTTTCTTTATAACTTAACAATTCTTTATTTTTATTGGTAATGCTTGTTCCACCTACCTCTGATAATTTTTGGTCGCCTTGTTCAGAGAGCTCAACCGAACGACCGTCAGATAAAATCAAAGTAGCCCGGTTATGATTGGTAGGTGCCAGTTTGGCTAAGTTTAACGCAACAGGCTCATTATTTTTAATATAATAGAAAATACCTCCGGCCAATAAAAACACAGGTAATAACAAAACTGCAGCGTACCTTAACCATCCTGGCATTAAACGCGCACGCTTTGCTTCGAAATGATGCTGTACCATTTTCCAGGCATGTTGCTCGTCCAATCGGTTAACCAAAAGGCTGGCATTTGCAATCAGTTTATCAGCTTTCAAAGCATCAATCAGTTCTCTTTCCTCCAAACTTAATTGTTCGAGTAATTGCTGGTCGGGCAACTCATTGTTGTTTAACTGTTTGATCACTTTAACCCAGATATTTTCTGTTGCGTTCATTTTCTTAGACGGATTAATATATAGTATAACATATGTTAATTTAGGGTGACAGCAGTATTAAAAAATTATTAAATAATTTTCAACTAACTGATTATCAATAAAATAAATTATATATTTTGATTAGAATTTTCCTTTACCCAATAGGATGGCGATGAAAATTACCGAAAGCGGATCTTCTGCTGCTTTGGCTTTTAGAAAAGCATAAGCCCTTTTCATCTGTGTTTTTACGGTATTAACAGAGATTTGATTTGCCTTAGCAATATCGGCATAACTTAAACCTTCTACCACGTATTGCAGAAACACTTTTTTGCGTTCATCGGGCAAAAGATTAACCAAACCCAAAACCTTTTCGTCCGTGGTTTCCTTTAATTGCAAAGCCTCTTCTTCTTCCAGGTAATCGGTTTGAATGGCTAAGGGTGTTTGCTCGGTTAATTCAACCGAAAGTGGTTGCTTTAGAAAGGTTAAAGAAAGATTTTTAACGGCACGGGTGGCGTACGATTGAAAAGAAGTTTCGATGGTAACTTCTTTTCGCCTGTTCCAAAAGTTGATAAAAAAATCCTGAACAACATCTTCAGCAGCAGCTTCATCTTTAATCATTTGATAAGCAACAAGCACTAAAAACTTATAATGTTTTTTAAACAAGTTTTCGAATGAGGCTATATCAGAGTATTCTGCCAATTTTATTATGAATAAGGATGATTTTAAGGAATATCAATTGTAAAATTAATTTAAAACTTGGCAAAAAGAAATATAGTGGTGTATTTAGAATAATTATTCAGCCACAAAAACAGGGACATTTTGTAAATGCTTTTTATTATTTATTATCTTGAGTGTAATTAAGGATCTGTATTAAACAGTTTGGGTGCTGCGTTTCATAGCCTAAAGATGCTTCACTGCGATCAGCATGACAGACATCCGTTTAATTTATTAAGCTAAAAAAAATCCCCCGGTTTTATACCAGAGGATTTCAAAATTATATTTTATCAACTTAGTGCTGTAATACCTTAGCGATTTCCTTTTCGATAGATTTGATCTCTTTAGGTTTAAGCTTTTTAGCCGCATCTGTTTTGGCAGTTACTTTATTTTCCAGGTATTTCACACCTACCCTTAAAGCTTTTAATCCGGAAACACCTTGAAGTTCATCCAGTTCCAGTTCCTCTAAATCATCGTTTAAATAACCTTGCACCTGCATGTATTTAATGTACTCCATATATTCTTTGGCTTCTTCAGGATTGAAATAAACCATGGCAATTTTATGGGGCTGTGTTAAACGTTCGGTGGTACCTTTAACCAATACTTTATCAATACGTTTTTTAACAACTTCGTAACGGATATTGTAAGCACCTTCTACATCGAAACGGCGTTCATCATTCCTGAAGCTAATGTCAATTGCATTAGAGTGGATAAAGATCAGCTGTGTAGTTTCTAAGGCACGAGGCATTTCGCCAATTAATCCTTTCGATAAACGCGCAATATCGACCATGGAGGTTAACTGCCAAAGGCGGATATTTTTCAGGTACAACAAATCAAATGGCCTGTCTGGCGCAATTTCCTGTCCGATGTAAATATCGTATTCTACCCCGTCTGTTCTGAATTTGGCGAAATAACAAGGGTAAGAAGCCTGTAAATTGGCCTGCGATTTCTCCAGGTATTGACTCACTTCGGTATTGATCAGTTGCATCGAAACTTCCAGCTGCCTGCGGTTGGCAAAACCAGCGCCGGTTTCTGGAACAATAACTTCGAAATAACGATCTACAAACTCAGCTGTTATCGGGTAGTTTCCTTTTATAATGGATAAAAAAGGATAAACTTCGATTTCTAAAAACTCATTCAGTTTGTTTTCTTCATTTGATGAAGCAAAATCACCGATGCGTTTAATCCAATCTTTACAATTGAATAATAGTTTATCGGTCAGTTCTAAAGAAATATGCTTGCGGATGGCCTTTAAAGTATCAATTAAACTGTTTAACTGCACTTCCATGTCATCTTTTAAAGCTTTATTACGCTCTATGGTAGAATTACGGATATCTATTGCACCAAACAACGGATACATATGTTTAAAGGTGATCGTTTCGATTTCCTTTAATTTATGGTAACTGTTATTTTGTTGAAGAAAATGCCAAACCGCTTCGTTAAATTTCCATTGTACCGATGGTTGCAAAGCCGTAAACTTATCCATCAGCACTTCATCCATTTTGGCATCAAATTCTTCAATACTGTATTGGAAAAGCTGCCCGATTAAAGGCATTGCCGGACGCAACCTCGATAACAATTTATCATCAACCAACACTTCCTCACTCGAATAAACCTCTAAAACACCTGCCAGCTGGGTATTGTAATACACCGGCAATACCGAATAAGAACAAACTCCTGCTGCTTTTAAAACCCTCAAAAAAGGATCTTTATCAATCTGATCGTCGTTGATTGAACTCACAAAAATCGACCGTGGGTTTTCTTTATACTTATCAACCAGCGAATAAAAAACCTCTTCTTCGAGATTGGATGATTTTGCAGAATTAATCAGCATACTTTGTGAAAACTCCTGATTATCAAAAACGAGTTTGTTGTTAACGGTTAAAAAAGGCATTAAGCCAAATTCAAGTTTTCCGTTTCCGCTAAGTGTTTTTAAAGCGTGGATTACATGCGTATACGCCTCCGTTTGATAATTGTGATTAACCAGGGCATCGCGGATACCATCAATGGCATGCTGTAAGGTCACATCAGTGATAGAGATGATGCTGAATCCTTCAAAATGGAAATTTTGCAGCGGCAAATGCGCTACCAGATACTCCAGTTCGGTTTCGTCCTGGAAATGTTTACCCAATTCTTCAAAATTAAGCTCAGGCAAATCGCCTTTATGCATAATATCTACAAACTTGGTATCGGTTTGGATATTATAATATTGCGTAAGCTTCGTGTCCTGATTAATGTGTGCATAAATGATCTCATTTTTCAGTACTGAAGTAAAATTGTAAAAACGGCCTAAAATAATATTGTAGATAAACTTAAGCTGTTTTTTCTCAATAGGCTCATTGTCTTTAGTTACCTTATTTTTAGGATCATGATCCTTAAAAAATTTATAGAATGCATTGGTGCTAAAAAAAATCTGATCTGGAATTGGGGTACTTAATGCCCAAAACAAATCATCTTCATTATCCATTAAAGGGGTTAGAATAGTAAAAATTAATTCTAAAGTATCTTTATATTGAGATAAATCTTCGGCACTGATGTTGCCAAGCAGCACATCGTCTTTTTCAATTTTTTGAAGTAAAAACCTGTAAAATTCAGATTTTACCGATTTTTCTGTTTTCAACCTGCCTTTTAAATATTCCACAAGCGGACGGAAAGACAGAGATGATTCTACCTGGCAATGTATACATTCGTTTTTATGTAGTTGTATTACATTGGTATTCATTGTATAAGTTTTGCTATAGTGTAAAATTTATAGTTATCTGTTTAATTACTAATTCATTGCAAAGATACACACTCCTAAAAGCAATGTTCGTCTGCTGAACGTAATACTTGGATATTACATCTATTAATATGTTACACAAATTTAATACCTAAAATTAAGCGATACGTATGGATACCAGCCATCAGACGAGTGTCCCATCACAAATCGCACAACTGTGAGTGATGCTGGTGCAAAGTAAACGCCCCCTCCTACACCGTGGTGCCACAATGTAGAGGCTTCATCTCTTTTCCAAACCCTACCTACATCATAAAAACCAAGTAAGCCAACTTGTCCGGGTAAAACATAACTTACTAAATCGCCAATTTTAGCACGCAGCTCTAAATTATTATAAAACATATGCTCGCCGGCAAACCTAAACTGACGGTAACCTAAAAGGTTTCCTTGACCGCCTAAAAATAAAGCCTGATAAAAAGCCGGTTTACCAATGGTTACTCCACCACCGAAACGATCGGCTAAAATGAATTTTTTCCGACCATCGAGGTTTTTATACAGCGCTATACTCGCTGTAAATTGCCCGTAAGAATTAGAATATTTGTTAACGCCTTTATAAGCCAGCAGCTTAAAATCGACATAACTACCCAGGGTTGGCAATAAATCGTTATCACGCGTATTATTGGTGAAATTTACAAATGCACCTGCAAACATCTTTTCGTTCCGAACGGTAAGCGAATCGGATGAATGCAATTGTGATGGGTTTTCGATAAAACGGCCTGCATTATCTTCCTGATTAAGTTTATAATATTGATACGATGGACCTACACTAAAAGTAGATTTAGGGCGGCGCCACCGGATGGAGGCATCAACCTGGTAAAGGTTGAAACGCGCACGGTAATACCTGATATCGTCGCCATGTTCGTCAAAACTTGTTTCATTCCCCAGTCCAAAGAAATTCTGCACATTGTTTGGCGCGAAAGCATCAGCTTTTAAAACAAAATCGCCCTTACCTAAAGCTTTTAACCACTCTCCTTTATAATTAAACCTAAAAGCCTTGGTTGAAAACGAATGCAAAAAGGAAACGGTCTGCGAATTGCCGTAAGGCTGTTTTCTGAAACCAGGATTGGTCTGTTTGTAAATCAAGCCCAATAAAACACCATCATCATTATTGTAACCTGCATTTAACAACCACGAATTCCGGCGATACATATCTTTTGGAATATAGCTGAAATTGGCAGTATCGTTTGAGATTATTTTTCTGATTTTATTGGCATCCTCTCCATTATAAGTTGCCTTATCGGTTCTGCCATATAACTTTACAGATCCATTGCTGTTTGCAAAATCGTAAACTTTAGTGCCTTTACCACCGATAATCCGCAGTTTAATGTTCGAATTTTTATTGTTCAGGATCAGGCTATCGTTACCATTATGCATGTATACCCTGATCTCTTTGGTTACTTTCGGATCAAATTTCCGGTCGAAAAGCTCGTCTTTAACATTACCCTCTTTAGAAATTTTATTGATTTTTACGCGTAAGCCATTATCATCTGCATCAACGATCTGAATCCGTTCATTTTTATTGGTCACTTCGATATCCACAATGCGGTTAAAGAAATGATAATACTGGTTCATTAACTTTGGCAAGGTGGCTATCCGATTACGCATCTGTGCCAGAAAGGCATCATGGTGTAAGGAATAACTTGGTTCAGGAAGTTTTTTTAGCGCTTTTTCGAAAACGGCATCATTATAATTTGCGCAGAAATCTTTCACAATTTTATCAAATTCCGCCTCGTCGATATTGGCGGTCCAACGACTGCTGATTTCTCTTCCTTCCCATAAAAACCAATTGATATCTTTTATGCCACGCTCATAACCCTGCATCATGGGTAATAAAGAGGAAGATTGTGTGTAACGCTGTAAAAAGCCGTCTGATCTAAAAAATACCTGATCACGATCTCTGGGTACCGGCGAATATACCGAACCATCTTTAGTTTTGGTTTCTTTCCAGCGCCATTGGTCTTCATGTCTGTCCCAATCGCCGAGCAACACATCAAAGGCCCTTGCTTTTACCCAGGCCGGTCCGTCTAATCTATTATCGTTATCGTCTGTTAGTTTTTTATCCATTTTCGGAGAACTGTCTGATTCTCCCGTTGGTTCTCTTTCTTCGAATAAACACAAGGTATTAGCAAAAGCCGATTCAAATTCGCCCAGATTATCATCGGGCGAAACCCAGCCAATAATCGGGTTGCTATGCGCAATCCCCCCGGCCTTAGCCAGCTCAGGCACCACCAGCGCCGAAAACGGGTGTTGTGCCGACATGTTATCCTTTATAATATCTTTGGCAAAGGTTTCACGCAATGCTGCAGGCAATAGTACCTCAGGGTATTTCTCTACACTGCGCAACACATATTCTTTGCCATTTTTATCTTCTAACCGTAATGAACGTGATTGATTGCCACCGCCGCGTTGTGTCGCTTTTAAGCCACCCATCATTTGGGAAACCCTTAGTACCGGAACTTTTGTTCTTGCAGCATATTCTTTACGGTAATTTTCGCCAAAAATAGCCCGGTGAAAACGACCAACACTATCATATTCGGGTTTAATACGTACAAAAATGCTATCAGCTGTAATCGGTTTATCTCTGTTTCTTACTTTTTGAGGGATGGTTTCGAACTTTTTAATGTAACTGTAAACCCTTTTAACGCTGGTATCTGAATAAATATAATATTCGTAACGCATATCGTTGTTTTTCAACTGATCAGCAACCACATAACCTTGCTGCATTTCGTGAAATAAAGATGTTTTGCCTTCTTTATTTGGCGATACTTTTGAACCAGATCCACTAATAATCTGCAAGTGTTTTCCTTTGATTAACTGCAGACCGTGTTCATGCCCGGCAACATAGGTTACGTTAGGGTAATCGCCGAATACGCCGGTTACTGATTTAATCATATCCTTATAGGCCGGATGGTTTAAATCTTCAGGACTTAACAAGGTAGAACGAAGTAAAGGATACACGGAACCTAAAACAGGCAAAGGGATATATAAATTTTTATCTAAAGATGTTAATGGAAAAATATGGTTTCTTAAATTGAAATAACCGCCGTGTGGCCCGTAACTCTGAAATGGATGGTGCGAAGCCAATAGAATAACTTTGTTTTTATTTTCTTCCAGCAATTGTTCCATTTTGACCAAAACCTCATCTTTTGTCCGGCATTCGCATTCGCCGTTGGGATTTGATTTATTGTATGGGAAAAGCCACCATTCGCTATCGTAGGCAATAATGGTTAATTTATCGGTTAATTTAATCGCTACGGGATCAGGACATCCGTTTTCGGGCATCAGCCTCAATAATGAATCACCCTGTGCTTTAAGGAAATCATCCTGCGCTTTAATTTTGGCCAAACCCTTAGGACCAGATTTATCCCAGTCGTGGTTGCCCGGAACAAAATAAACCGCAGCACCCATTTTACGCATAGGCTCGAACTGCGAACGCAGAATCTTTTTAGTTTCCTCTTCTTCTACACTTCCTGGCAGCCCCATTCCAGTGGGGTAAATGTTATCACCTAAATATACTACCGTTGTTTTTTTGGGAAGAATTTGCTTGGCTGCGTTTTTTAAATCCTGCATCTGCGCAGGATTCATTTCGCCTGCATCGCCAAAAAGAATTACACGATATTTTACATCATCCTGCGCTAAGGCAATGAAGTTAATTAAAAATAAGATGGTAAAAAGGGTAAATCTTTTAATCATAGACTCAGCGTTTGTATAAAGATAAGTAATTTAAATTTTATTTTTTTTTGGGTTCAACCCGTTAAGCATCTCCTTTTCTTACCATTAGGTGTTACATCCTTAACTTCTGAATGTTAAACTAAATTGTAATAATAGACTTCTCACCATTAAGAAGTTAAGGACATTAAGCATCAAAACCTTAATTTTCTTAACTCCTTAATGATCACTTTTTAATATAGCTTGTTTTTATCATTAAGAAATTAAGTACATTAAGGTTAAGCAATCACTTACAATCATCATGCTTCTCAAAGTTTCGAGATCAAGGCCTTTATTACAGGAAGATGCTGAAATAAATTCAGCATGACGCATGATTGAGGTAACCAACATCAATGGTTACTTTTTCAATTTAAACATTAAAATATTTCCTGCCGATAAGGCACCGCCCTCATTAGAGATATAAAGGTTCTGATCGCGGTCAAATGCAATACCTTCTGGTTGATTAAAGAAACTTCCTTTTAATGGATAAGTGGCTTTAATTTTAAAGTTTTCATCAGTAACAACCAATAATTTATTCATGGACGAAAGCACATACCACTCGTTAGTTGATGGGTTTTTAGCCAAAGCAGATGGACGAAATTTGATTTTAGCTTCGCCTGATAAATCTGCAATCTCTTTATAAGGTAATGCAAAGGTTCCACTTGCTGTAAATTTGCCATCAGCATATTTAAAGGCATAGATATCGGTCTGATCACTTTTATTTTTCTTAATTTCTTTCGTTAAAACATACACCAGACCTGCTTTCTCATCAGCAGCTAATCCTTCGTATTCGGCTTTGGGAACCAGATCTTTGGTTTTAACCACATTGGCCACATCTGGTTTATTAATCTCAGAAATAGGGAATGAATGTAATTCGCCATTACTTTTTAACACAATTACGGTATTATTTAGAATAGCTACGTCTTCGTAATCGCCTTTACCGCCAAATTTGGTGAATTTCGATTCTTTATCAGTTAAACCCAGATGAAATAAATCACCATCTTCGTCCTGTATTGCAAATACTTCTTTCGGATCGCCGTTATGAAATACAATTCCAGAGATTTCGAAAAGATTTTGGGGCATGTTATATTTTACCGGATTTGCTAAATCATAAGGAAGACTTGATTTTTCTCCCCCGCCTGAAGAAACGGTTTCAGTTGAATCACTTTTTTTATTGTCGCGGTTACCATTTACGCATGATATACCTATAAAGGCAAGGGCAATGAGAAAGCCGGGCGCTAAGAAGTTTTTATTGTATTTCATAGGATAAAAATTTAATGTCCATGGTCTGTGTCCTCACAGACCATTAATAAGTAAAATCATGTAGTCTGTGAGGACACAGACCACGGCGTTAGTAACTGTTTATTTATCGTCCGTCATTCCCGCGCAGGCGGGAATCCTAATGCAATAAGCTTTAAGATTCCCAATCAAGTTGGGAATGACGACCCTACTAAACAGCATTATTTTTTTTTAATAATTGATAAATATCGTGTTGAGACTCGACAAGAGTCCCGCTCCTTTTGACAGGAATATTGTTCATGTTTTCATCTATACAAACGGCCTGCACGTTATCTTGTTTTTGGATTTCGATAATATCTATCATTTCTTGTTTAATCTGCTCATTATAAATAGGAAAACAAACTTCAATTCTTCGATAGATATTCCGGTTCATCCAGTCGGCAGAACCCAGGTATACATCATTCTTGCCTAAATTGTTAAAAATAAAAATACGTCCGTGTTCTAAATAACGATCAACGATACGGGTAATTTTAATGTTCTCACTCATTCCAGGTACACCTGGAATCAAACGACAAATGCTCCGCACAATCATATCAATCTTTACACCTGCCGATGACGCCTCGTAAAGTTTGTCGATTAAAACCTTCTCTTCGAGGTTATTCATTTTAATGGTAATACCTGATGGCTTGCCTTGTTTGGCGTGTTCGATTTCCCTGTCTATCAAGTTAAGAAAAACCTGCTGTAAATTAAACTGCGCCACCAGCAAATGATTAAATTTAATCAGATCGGCAGAGGTGGGCTTAACCCTTTTGGCCAGAAAAATAAAAAGCAGTTCTACCTCACGTAACATCTCTTTATTGGCTGTCATTAAAATATGATCCGTATAAAAAGCGGCTGTACTTTCATTAAAGTTTCCGGTAGAAAACAAACCAGAATAGCGCATTCTATTACCAACCTGGCGTTTCACTAAGGCTACTTTGGCATGCACTTTTAAGGCCGTTACACTGTAAATAATATCTACACCAACTTCCTTCATTTTTTTGGCCCACTTGATGTTGTTCGCTTCATCAAAACGGGCTTTGAGCTCGACCAAAACGGTCACTTTTTTGCCGTTTTTTGCAGCACTGATTAAAGCATTCACAATTTTCGAATCGCTGGCTACGCGATAAAGTGTAACATAGATTTCCCTTACTTCAGCATCAATAGCCGCTTCGTTAAAAAAGCGCAACACGCTATCATAACTCTGGTAAGGCGTATGTACCATAATATCGTTTTTATAAATGGCTTCGGTTAACGATCCATCTATCAAATCGGTATTGCATAGTTTTGGCCAGTTTTGATTAGATAACTTTGGCGAATTGACAGGAAAACCCATAAAATCTTTCAGGTTATGGTATTGTCCACCTTCCATCCTATTGGCTTTTTTTAAATTGAAAAGCTTTTTAAGGAGTTCGAAAACATTGGCCGGTATACCTGGCTGGTGGAGGAAACGTGTAGCCAAACCCGAATCGCGCTTTAACAATTGTTTTTCCAGCTGCTCTGATAAACTACCCGAATATTCGTCTTTCAGATCTATTTCGGCATCCCGGGTAATTTTGAAACTATAACATCCGGTAACTTCACCTTCCGGGAAAATACGGTCTAAATGAAAACGTACGATATCATCCAGAAAAACAATAAAAGTTTCATCTCCTGTTTCCACCTTATAAAAACGGGGAAGCTGATTGGAAGGGATATTTAAAATAACCACTTCTGCATCTTCCTTCTTTTTTAGTGTAATCAGAAAATAGAGCTCATTATTTGAAGGAAAAAAGTTCGTATTCGCATTAATGTAAACGGGCTGCAAAAAAGCCATTACCTGACTTAAAAAGTATCGGGTTATACTTTTCTGAATTTCTGCGGGGAACGCCTGCCCGTAAATTAAATTGATCTTATTTTCTTTGAGCAGGGGAATAAGATCTGATTTAAGTACTTTACCGTAGCGCTGTTGCTGTTCTGAAATCAGCTGATTGGCTGTGCTCAGCAAATTATCGTCAATCTGAATGTCATTATCTTCCTTATTGCTTAATTTTTCTAAAGCGAGTAATACCGGCATCCTTACTCGATAAAACTCATCGAGATTGGAGGAGAATATCGACAAAAACTTAATGCGCTCTAAAAGCGGAACAGTGTTTCGCTCGGCTTCCATTAAAATACGCTCGTTAAACTTTAACCAGCTTAAATCTCTGTTAAAAAAAGAGGTTTCGACTATCTGTTCCATTAAAGTTTACCGTAAGCTGCGTAAGCAATTACAAATGCCAATACTGCTGCAATTAAGCCAAACATGAAAATATTATAAGCCAAACGGATCAGTTTATATTTCCGGCCCAAAACTACACCTTGCGAGTATACATCGGTAATGAGGGTTCCATATAAAAAATCTTTATCGTTCATCACCTTAATCATACCATCGGTATAACTGGGTAAGCTCATTTTATAAAAGTTGCCGAAAAACAATAAATTCACCTTTTTCTTATCCATATCTTCCTGGGTGAATTCTCCCTTCGGAATAGATGGACGGGTTGATAAAATGGATACCACAACACAGGTTAAACTCACCAATAACAAAATAAAGGTAGGTATAATCAGGTTGCCGTGATCTTCCAGTCGCCTTAACAATAAACTCACAATCAACGAAAGCATGATCGAATTTACAGTGATGAGGATATGTGCTTTATTATCCGCCATGTCGCTCAACCGCTGGTTGTTGGCAGAAGTAATCCTGAACATGGTTTCGATACCCTTATCCGGTCTGTCGTCTTTATCCTTCTTCTTTTTGCCCTGTACCACATTAGGTGCGAAGTTTTTAGTTTCGGCCAGTTCCGTACTGATTTCTTCCTGCGCCGTTAATTTACTTTTCAGTTTACTGATATTTTTTTGTTTCTGATCGCTCAGCAGTAAAGTGGCATAATCGGTATGGTAATGATGAGATTCCATAAACTGGATATCTTTTTTGCGCCAATCTAATTTACTGATATCTTTTTTATAAATCAGTTCATTTTCCTTGTGCATTAATTTACCCTTTGCTCTGAAATCGGCCAGGCCTAAATGAAATAAATCTGCGTCGCAAAGGATTTTATCAATTTCATTTTTGGGTTTCTGGGGAATTTTAGTGGCCAGTATTGCACTTTTAACATGGTCACGGATTTCCTGATTCACCTGGTGTTTGGCTAAAAAATGATCAGCCAGTTCTGCTCCTTTTGCTTCGTGGTTTAATGCATCTTCAAAATACCCTGTATCGTGAAAATAGGCCGCAACGGTTACGGCAAAAAAATCCTGCTCATTTAGCTGGTAATGATTGGCAATTTGCTGCGCAGCATTAACCACTTCCTGCGTATGTTCGAGGTTATGATATACCAGACGGGGATCGTTATGGGTATGGAAGTAATCGCCAACGTGCTTTTCTACATCTTCCTGCAATTGTTTATAGTTCATGAGCGTACTGGGGGTTGCGATAATTTAATATGTTGAAGGCAATGCATTTCTTGAAAATCTTTAAAACTGAAAAATCGTGTTATTTTTTATGATTATAAAATTACGCTAATTTTTTAAAAACAACACCGATCTCCCCTCAACAATAATAATGCCTTGTTTATTTTACAATAAGATTTAGAAATGGCCGGGTTTAAAACTATAATTAGACCAATAAAGTTTATTCTTGTTAAAAAAAGATAATAATTTGATATAAATAGCCTACTTATTAAAATCTGAAAGTTCTAATTTGCATCTTTTAAATTCATGATTGATCACCTATAGTATTTTAATCTGATGCCAATAGCCCAAACTTGAATGGTCAAAAATTCAGGATATGAAATGTAAAAACATTCAAGTACCTGCGAGTTTGAATGCTTTATCTAAAAACGGATTACAACCGATCATTTATCTGATACAAAACCGAAGCCGGCAGCGCACAAAAACCTATATAACAGATTTTTACACATACAAAGATTTGCATTGCTTTTTGTACCTGTACTTATCTTTATTACAACTATTTTGGAATATTTTTACGATTAAAACCAGATCGGTCAATAATCCCGATTTCTTAATAGCAGGTGCAGAAAGCATCACCTAAACTTTTTACCCAAATAAATAATGAAAAGAAAAAACACATTTTTTTTTTTACTCTCGATGGCAATAGGTCTGAATAGCTTTGCGCAAAAGACAATAGAAATTGCTACAAAAAACAATGTACTCATCCTGGAAACAGATCGTGATAATACCTTATTATCGACATACCTTGGCAAAAAATTAGAGAATGCGGGCGAATACCCAGGCATACAGGCATTAGATAAATACAAACCTGGCTCTGACGATCTTTTAAATAAACGTGAAGCTTATATTGCCTCAGGCTCACTTAATTTATTAGAACCTGCATTAACAGTAACCCATGCTGACGGGAACAAATCGACGGTATTGACATTTTCAGATGTAAAAACCGAACAGCTGGATCAGAACAGAAAGTTAACCAGCGTTATCCTTAAAGATTTAAAATACAATTTTCAGGTTACACTAAAATACCTGGCCTATTTTAATGAAAACGTGATTGAGCAATGGGCAGAAATTGAACATAAAGAGAAAGGCACCGTAGTGCTCAATAAATATGCTTCCGCAAATCTGACCTTAAGCGGAAAAAAATTCTTTCTTAAAAACCAATATAGTGGCGCTACACGCGAAATGCGATCGGAAGAGCAACAATTGCTACATGGTATAAAAACCATCGATTCGAAATTGGGGACCAGAACAAATTTGCTTCATTCTTCTTCGTTTATGGTTTCGATAGATCAGCCTGCCACTGAAGATATGGGTGATGTAATTGCAGGCTCGTTAGCGTGGACCGGAAACTTTAAATTAGATTTTGAAACCTTTGACGAATATTACCTCAGGATAACTGCCGGAATTAATAATTTTTCGTCGAACTATACTTTAAAGGCCGGCGAAAATTTCGTTACTCCCCGCTTCATTTATACCTATTCATCTGCAGGAAAAGGTTTAGCCAGCAGAAATTTGCACGACTGGGCCAGAAACTATCAAATATTAGATGGAAAAGGCGAAAGATCTACCATATTAAACAATTGGGAAACCACTTATTTCGATTTCAATGATGAAAAACTAAACGAATTAACCAAGGATACCAAAAAATTAGGGGTTGATGTTTTTTTACTGGATGATGGCTGGTTTGGCAATAAATATCCACGCAATGGCGCCACGTCTGGTTTGGGCGATTGGCAGTATAACAAACAAAAATTAAAGAACGGCATTAGTGCTTTAGGTAAAGAAGCCACAGCAAGTGGTGTAAAATTTGGTATCTGGATAGAACCAGAAATGGTGAATCCTAAAAGTGAGCTCTATGAGAATCACCCTGATTGGATTATCAGACAGCCGGAAAGAAAAGAGTATTATATGCGTAACCAGCTGGTATTGGATTTAACCAACCCTAAGGTTCAGGATTTTATTTACAAAACGGTTGATGATATTTTTAAAGAAGTACCGGAAGTGGCTTTTATTAAATGGGATTGTAATTCTTTAATATACAATGCAAACTCTCCTACTTTAAAAAACCAGGATCATTTTTATCTGGAATATATCAGGGGATTAAATAGTGTGCTGGATAGGATTAGAAAAAAATACCCTAAAATACCAATGATGTTGTGTGCCGGAGGAGGCTCGAGGGTAGATTATGCTGCGCTACAACATTTCACCGAATTTTGGCCGAGCGACAATACCAATCCATACGACCGCATCTTTATTCAGTGGGAATATTCGTATTATTTCCCTTCCATTGCTGTAGACAACCACATTACCGATATGGGTAAACAACCCATTAAATTTAAAACAGATGTGGCCATGATGGGAAAACTGGGATATGATGTACGGGTAAATGAGCTCAGTAAAAATGATTTGCTTTTTAGTCAAAATGCGGTTAAAACCTACAATAGTTTCAAGGATATTATCTGGCATGGCCAGCAATACCGTTTACAGGATCCTTACGAAAACAAAATAGCCTCCATTGCCTATGTAAACGACGCTAAAGACCAGGCTATTGTTTTTAACTATCATGTGGCAACCCTTTTTACCAATGGGGTGATCTTACCGATTAAACTAAAAGGATTAGATCCCGCTAAAAAGTATAAAATAGAAGAAATTAACCTGTACCCGGGGGCTAAATCGCCAATTGATAGTACTAAAGTTTACTCCGGAGATTTTTTAATGAAAGTAGGCTTTAATCCGGAAGCAAATGCCTACAGAACAAGTGTGGTTTTAAAGATACAGGCCATTTAGCATTTTCAAAAACATCAACATGATATTAAGGGTGGCTTTTCGCCCCCTTTTTTGATATAGACCTTTATACATCCCTATGAAAAAATACATTTTTAGCATTTGCGGCATTGTCTTGATTGGTGCAGCTACCCTATCCTTCAAAAACAAAAAAAAACAATCTTCTGATCGTCCGAACATTCTTTTCGCCATTATGGATGATGTTACCTACCAGCACATGGGCGCTTATGGCTGTAAATGGGTAAAAACACCAAATTTCGATCGCATTGCTCAGGATGGGCTTCTTTTTAAAAATGCCTATACACCAAATGCCAAATGTGCACCATCGCGATCGTGTATTGTTACGGGCAGAAACTCCTGGCAATTGGAAGAAGCCGGCAACCATTGGTCTTATTTCCCGGCTAAATTTGCCTCGTTTGCAGAGGTTTTGGCACAAAATGGATATGCAGTTGGGTATACCGGTAAAGGCGTTGCACCTGTGGTGGCCAAACAAGCAGATGGTACACCCAGGGAGATGCTGGTAAAAGCATTCAATCAGCTTAAAACAACACCTCCTACAGCCAAAATCAGTAATGTAGATTATGCGGCTAATTTCGATGCATTTTTAAGTACAACAGACAGCAAACCTTTCTTTTTTTGGTATGGAGGTTTAGAACCACATCGCGAATACGAATTTAATTCGGGCGTAAGTAAAGGAGGAAAAAATCTGAACGATATTCCCAATGCTGAAATTTATCCCTTCTGGCCAAAAACCGATTCGGTACGAACCGATCTGCTGGATTATGCATTTGAAATTGAATACTTTGATAAACAATTGGGGAAGATGCTTAAAATGCTCGAAGATAAAGGCGAACTGCACAACACCTTAATTGTGGTTACTTCAGATAATGGAATGCCTTTTCCACGCGTTAAAGGGCAGGCCTACGAATACGCCAATCACTTACCGCTTGCCATGATGTGGGCTGATGGCATTGCCCATAAAGGCCGTAAAATTGAAGATTTTATCAGCTTTATCGATTTCGCCCCTACCTTTTTGGATCTGGCCAAAGTACCTGCTGCTAAAAACCAGATGAAACCCATTACAGGCAAAAGTTTTAAAGATATTTTTAGTGCTGATCAGGAAAAGGTTTCAGAGAAACGCAATTTCGTGCTTGTGGGTAAAGAGCGTCATGATGTAGGCCGCCCTAAAGATGTAGGCTATCCTATCCGGGGTATTTTTCAGGAAAACTATTTATTTATAAAAAATTTCGAAACCGACAGATGGCCAGCCGGAAACCCTGAAACTGGTTATTTAAACGTAGATGGCAGTCCAACAAAAACGGTTTGTCTCAATACGGTTTATGCTACTGATCACAATTTCAATTATTGGTTATGGTCTTTCGGAAAACGACCAGGTGAGGAATTATACGATATTAAGAACGATCCGGCCTGTTTAAATAATCTGGCATCAAATCCGGCCCATCAAAAGAAATCGGCACAGTTAAGAAGTAAATTACTGACTTTATTAAAAGAACAATCAGATCCCCGCCTTTTGGGTAAAGGCAGTGAATTTGACAGATACCAATATGCCGACCAAAGAGGGGTTAACTTTTACGAAAGATATATGGCTAAAGATCCCAAATTAAGCTGGGGATGGGTAAATGATTCAGATTTTCAGGATATTTCAAAAATAGAACGGGCAAAAAATGCACGTAATAAATAAGTATTGATTGATGATTTCCAGTCACTAGCAATAAAACCTAAAAAAATTGACCGGCCCTGAGCCTGAAGCGCAGCAATGTGGAGATAGCTTTTAACCTGGTTCAAAGCTATCTCCACCCCGGTAGAAAAAACGATGTAACTATAGTAGAATAAGACTTTTCAATATTAAACAAGCTGGCTTAAAGACCTAAATCGTTCTTCGTAAGCTCTTGGCGAAATGCCAACAACGTTTTTAAATACACGGTTAAAATTAGTCATGCTTTTAAAACCAGCTTTGTAAGCAACATTAGCTATATAATCGGCCTTTTTACCACTGGCCAGATTTTTACATACCTCATTAATACGTACCTCGTTGAGAAAGGTGATGAAATTGCGGCCGGTATGGCGCTTAAAATAACGGCAAAATGCACCAGAAGACATAAAGGCCTGATTAGATACTTCTTCTAAGGTGATGGGTTTATGATAGTATTGCATAATGTAATTAATCACCTTACTCAGCTGAACGTTTTCATTCTCGTTCATATTTGGTAAATAATCGATTGAACAAAGCGATTCCAATTGATCTGCAAATCTAAATTCATTGATTAAGTCAATAAAACTGATCAGTATCTGTTCATCGTTTGCCTGATTGATTTTCTCTATTTTACGGGCAATTTTAACGGCAGATTTACCACTCAGCTTAAAACCATTGCTGTAATGATTAAAAACATGACGGGTCTCATTCATTTCCGGCAGTTCAAAAAGTGATCCTATCCCCGTTTTGAGGTTAAAATATATCGAGTATACTTCTACCTGGCCAGTGCTGGCTGCACTAAAATGCTCCGCATCACTTTTTAATAAGTGGGGTACATTTGCCCCAATTACAAAAATATCGCCGGGGCGGAAATTATGGATATTATTCCCCGAAAAGACAATGCCCCTGCCTTTAACGATCCAGGTAATCTGAACTTCCTCATGCCGATGCAAATGAGGGTAAAAATGTGTATCACAAATATGTTCAACAATAATGCTCCGCTCATTAGGATATAAAATAGTAAAGGGCAGTACTTTCATCAGATTTCACAAAAAATATGGTGTACAATCTTAGCAGATATGATTACCCCAAGTTAAGTGTGAAAAGAAAATAGCATAAAGATTTAATGGTACAAATAATAAACAAAAGCATGCACACACAAACTACTCTAAATAAGATTGTTAAACTAACAAACAAAAGAAAATGGACAGAAACAAATCACTTAGCTAATGAGAAATGAATAATCGAAACCGAAGTCGCAACTAGAATATTTCTTTGGTAGAAAGATCCTCCAATTTTGGAGAAATGGCCTTACCAATTCCACTAAATAAAATTTTGATCCCCATCACCTTACCTATCGATCGTTCGTAACTGGTTGTCAGCACTTTTTTACCATTTAAGATTACAGCCGCTTTTTTATTTTCAACCCTGATCTCTATATCGCCTCCGTTTAAAGGATCGAATGCTAAGGCACCTAAAAACTGTTCAGATCCCTGTACCCTTTTCTCCGAAAACTTATATTGTGAAAAAGCCACGCAACTGGCCCGGTTTAAGGTTAATAAATGGCGGTGCTTCTCTCCCAAAATAATCACGGTGGTTTCTACACATTGCGTACCCGGACGGCTTTGCTCTGAAAAAACCCTACAGGTGAAAGAGAAATTATCGCCACTAATGTTTGAGGGCTTAATATTACTATAACCCACCAAAAAAGGTTTATTGGTGGCTAAACCAGCTGAATCTAATTGTTCTTTTGAAACGTAAATATTTTTAGGGTTTAAGGGTTTTAAACCTGCAATGGGATATGCCCTGGAGGTATCGTTACCCGAATTGGCTACCCAGCCTTTTGTACGCATGTATACCGCAACGGTATCAATTGGTTTATCCTGGTATAAAAGTGTTGCGTACACCACGCCTGGATTTCTGAAAAATTTAGCCACTTCTTTTTTACCGCTTATGGCAGATGGAAGCGCTTCATCCATAAAATCTATCTTAAACTCTTCATTGTTATTCACCGAAGTGCCCGATTTTAATTTAAAAACTGCTGTATGTGGAACGTTTCCAACAGGATTCTCGCAGACCAATTTTGCATCAATGGGCCCAGCCGAAGATTTCCAAATGAAAAAACTCCCCGTCAGGACGAGTATGATGATGGCAAAAATGCTTATATAAGTATATTTTCTGCTGGTTTTAGGCTTAATTTCGGTAGGGATGGAGACTTCTTCGATGGGTTTATCGACTTCGGTTTTTACAGGAACGGGTTTTACTGCAGCATGTACGAGCTCAAATTCTTGCCAATCGCGATAACCAATAAACTGGGCAAGTGCATCCCTTGTCGCTTTTTGTGGAAAATATCGCTGGGGTGTTTTCAATTGACCAAACAACCTTTTCAGCGTATTTACACTGAGGTACACCTTTGTTTGTTTACCCAATTGACTACTCAGGCTGTTATAATCAGATACCCGCCAGTCTTCAATCGCCTTATCGCCCATTTTTTCGATTAGCTTCTGGCAACAGATATCCATTGCATCGAGGGCAGGTTGATTATGAGGTTGTAAAGCGCTGGTATCCATTCGACTATTTTTTTAACTATAGGGACTAATTAATTAAAACAGATCAATTCTGTAAAAAGTTCACAAATACTAAACTTTTGTTTTGCAAACATATAAAATAGTGATGGCTTATAAATATATATTTTCTAATTAAAATAGCTTTTTTAATCTTACCTGATGAGTTAAAACTTATCCATTATTTTATTGCCTAAAATCTGACTATTAATATTTTTCAAAATTATTGATTCTAAAAAAGTCAGGCATTCAATTTTGGATAAAAGACTTTTAATCTGGTCAAAATTATTCACCTTAAATTTCTCGTCTGTAGCTAAAAAAAAGAGGCATGCCAATTTTGGCAATGCCTCTAAACTAAAACTGATTCTTAAGAAATTATATATCAAATAGAAGTATTAGCTGTATTATCTGTCTGATCTAATCAAAAATTCTTTTTCAAAATCTTTCAAGAATGGTTTACCGCTAATATCAAATACAGGCTCTATTTTAGTTTTTGTCCAATACATCATTATCGCGCCTATATCGGCAACAGCTGGCGCCAACGAATAACCCGTTGTACCTTCATAGGTTGATTGTGAGGGCGCATCGGCACCTAATGCAGACCAGGTATAAGCGCCTGAAAGGTTCATATTATATCCTGTTGGTGCGGTATTCTGAAGTGTTCCTTCTGCACCCTCGTCCATTTTCCAAAAACCAATTAAGCTATTGTAATTAGGGTGTTTGGTAATATCTTTAAGATTTAAATTCGCCTGAATGGTTGGTCCATCCAGTGCAGTTTGAAAATAAGCTAAATTTGCTACATAATAATCCATTGGATCACCTGATCCACAATATTTAAATCCGATTCTTAATGGATCAGTTGATGTAAGCGTTTGGCCATTCCAATTGGCTTCGGTTGCAGCCTTAACTCCATCATAATAACAAATTGCTGTTCTGGTTGTCGCATTTACCCTTTTAACCGTCATGGTAAGCGTATGCCAGGCTACATCAGTTAGCCTACCCTGATCACCTTGAAACCATGTTCCACTATAATAAGGTCTCCACTGGCTTGCCCAGGTACCGAAAGTCCAGCCTGTACCTCCATTTGGGTTTTTTGCTGCATCCTTATATCCTGTTCCTTTTGAAAGAAACCCAACGTATCCTGTACCACCTTTGGTTATTTTAACCTGTGCCTGAACAGTGAAATCTTTATCGTTCCCAGCATTGTACAACCCATTATCCTGAGCAACCTGCGCAAATACGCTTGTGCCTGTAAACAAAACCGAGTTATAGCCTATTTTCTTTAATTCCTGTGATTTCAATGCCGGATTATTAATAACGAGGAAACCACTTGTGGGGTTATCACTGCTTCCGCCGTGGTTGGATGTAATAATAACCAGCCATTCTTCATTGGTGTATGTTTTGCGTGCTTTAATGGCTTTGATAATTT
Organism: Sphingobacteriaceae bacterium GW460-11-11-14-LB5; assembly: GCA_002151545.1. Taxonomy (NCBI): domain Bacteria; kingdom Pseudomonadati; phylum Bacteroidota; class Sphingobacteriia; order Sphingobacteriales; family Sphingobacteriaceae; species Sphingobacteriaceae bacterium GW460-11-11-14-LB5. The sequence continues at coordinate 2,746,222 of CP021237.1, forward strand.
CATCTACATAACCATCGGCCTTTAGTATGGCATCTTTATATGCAGCGTTAGTGGCTACATAACCACCATTTGCACCCGCAGCTTCAGCTTCTCTAAAATTCACGATGGTAGCCCCTATTCCTTCGTACTTATTTAACAGTGCAATGGTAGAATCTTTAGCGGCTTGATCGGTATTTACCAGGGGCCTGTAATCAGCTACTTTTACATAATTCCGCAGGTTGGGCCAGGGAGTGATAAATGCCGTTTTAGTGCCTATTCCACTCATAATGTAATCCAAAATATTTCTTCTGATGGGCACGGCATCATGCTCTCCGGAATTTGGATCGGTTGTGGGCTGAAAATCATCTGTAGAAACCAGGTGTTTGGTATAAGGCACGCCAGTAAGCATTGAGGTCCAGGTGGCTGCATCAGTTGCCACCGCCGATTTAAATGTTGCGTAAGAGTATTTACTGGTAGGCAACAATGCCGTAATGGCTGGCGGTGCAATGGTTTTCAGTTCTGAGCCTGTAACACCATCTATACTAATTAAGATTACCCTTCTTGATGGGGCTACAGAATTATCAAGCTCCTCGTTAAAAGTTGGTGGGTTAGGATATTTCTTACAGCCAGCAAGCGTTACGACAGCTAATGATAGTGCCAGAAAAATCTGTTTTTTATTTAAAAAATAAATCATGTTAATATATTTTTAGCGCTTATTTAAATAGTGTCAGTTCTGATAAAGACATAAATGTTGTGCTTGCACCTGTTCTTACAATTACTTTTACATAACGGGTAGTGATTGTTCCTCCGGGAAATGCATAATTGTAACGGGTTTCGTTTTGAGGTACTGTTGTCGTGCCTGCAAGCGTATAGGTGACATTATCAGGACTGGTGTAAATCTCCACATTTCTCACATATCCATTAGACTGGCCAATTCTTTGCACAAAACTGATTCCTTTTACTGGTGCCGCAGTAGCTCCTGTGCTCACAACGATACTAATTGGAAGGCTTTCTGCCGGTGTAGGCGATGAATATTTAGAATGATAAATGGTAGCGGTATTGTTATCAACCAGATTTGCTAAAGCACCATCTTGTGCAGGTGAACTGGCCGACACTGCTGTTGTTGGTATTGTTGTTGCGACAACTGGTACGGGCCCATCGCCTCCTGTTCCTGTCATAATATTATAAGTCCATATTGCTTTTGCAAGTGGCGGATAATTTGCGGCTTTTATCTTACTTTGCGAAACGTTACTCACGGTAATACCCCATGCACCGAAGAACTGGATTAAATCGGTTTTGGTGTATTCGCAGGCCCACTCATAAAAATTATCCTTTTTGTCCTGATCGTTATTGGCTAAACGTGGTGCATGTCTTGCTTTGGTATAAATATAGGTTAACAAGCCGTAATCAAATTTTTCTAAGAGTTGTACAAAAGGAACCGTGCGTGCAAACGAACCGTTCTCTCTGCCACTATTTAAATCCACGTCGAAGTTTTTAGTGGCGCTTGGCGGCGTAGCAGCATAAGCAAGGGCCACATCATTCCACTCGTTAGGTGCATGCAGAATTTTGAAATCCTGTCCGTAAGCTTTTGCTACTTTGTATGAGAAAAGATTATTGGTCGATTCTCCCAAAGCAGACCAGTTCCAGGTGGTATTTTGCTGGCAATTGTGTCCAAATTCGTGGTAAGTACCCCAGTTTGGATGCGGCTGATTGGTGGTCAGCTGATTTAAACTTACCCAGGTTTGAAACCACTCGCTGCCATTATAGTTTAATAAACCCATAAAAGGAAAACCAGAGTGTCCGGCTGCCGTAGGGAAACCGCTAATCTGAATATCAACTGTACCTCTCCACGGTCCTTGTGGACTTCTGTCGCGCAAATCAGCTGCATTAGGTGATAAACCCATCCAGGCATTATAGTGTTCATCAAAAATCTCATTCCATTTGGTCATCAATGCCGTTGGATTGGTTAGCGGATCTCTTGATGAGGTAAACTTTTCTACAATCAGGTCTCTTGGCACCAGGTAGACTACACTTCTGCAGCGAAGTTCTAACCAGGGCACTTGTGAGGCTTTAACCTGAGCCATCCAGGCGGCATCGTTTGATTTGCCCAATTCGAAATCGGGAGTTACACATGCGCCTGAAATGCTAAATTCTATCGGATTGGGATAAGAAAAGGTCGCATTGATATAAATGTACCCTCCGTAAAGGTTGCGCACGTAATTTACACCGGCAAACAATTGTTTTTTAACCACAATAATCGGGTCTCTTAACAAAGGGCTTACACCCGTTAAATTATCAGTATGTCCGCCTACCTGTACACTTAATCCATCTGCACCTGCAGGCACCACAATTTTGATCAATTCGCCAGGCGGCGCATAATAACCAGTACCAAATTGTGGTTGTGGTGCAACAGAAATCCTTAACATATCGGCGGTTTGGGCGCTAAAGTTTAAGTTTAGCGTAAACTTTGCATCTGTTACTCTTGGTTCGCCATCGCCAACCAAACCAGGAAAAACCCTGGCTTTAGCAAAGGCAGAACGATCAACAAATAACCGGTTGGTATCTACAGTAATGCTTTTGTTGTTTCCTGAGTTATCATCATAACCATCTTCTACTTCGTAGCCGTATTTTTTACAGGCTGATAAAGTCACCACGCCTATCAATATCGTTAGCTTTAATATGCTTTTCATTTGAAATTTCATTTAATACAATCAAATTAGTTCGTTACCACATCAGTAAAAGTTGGAGGCCAGGCTTTGCCCGATAAGTTCCATTCGGTTCGTGGCAGAATGCCTAACCAGTTATAAATCTGGAAAGGTAAGTCTACATTGTTGGGCACTGTACGGTAGGCTGCTCCTACTATTTCCGGATTAATATTTGGCGACAAATCGTTAAATGTTCCCCAGGTAGCATTACTGGTTAAAATAAAATCGTTGTTTTTGCCCGAGCGGTCTTTCAGTAAAAATCCGGTGCCTTCTTTACAAGGCCACCAGCCTTCTAAACTCGAAAAATAAGGATGGTTGGGTGTTACTTCCCGTTTCATATAAGTAATAACATCCGCATCAGACATGGTGGTTTTGTATATGGCCAGATCCCTGATTAAAAAGTTGGTTACTTTTCCACTAGCTGCACCAATACGAAGAAAACCTGTGTTGGTAATATCTTTACCTGTTACATCTACCGGATAGTTGGTACCAACTGGTCGCTTAACGCCATCAGTAAACATGGTTAAATATCTTTTAGTGCCTTCCATATAAACTTTTACGGCAATGGTATGCCATGCACCATCTCTGATTACAGTAACATCAGGACGCAAGAAAGCACCTGCCGCATTGGTCGCATTTCCCCAGTCAAACTGGAAATAGGTGTTAGAAAAAGCAAATGTCCACGCATTTGCAGCAATGGCAAAATTCGATGATTTAGCCAGAAATGTAGGCCAGGTGGTGTTTACGCCTGCGTCATTTCTGATTTTTAACATCATGACATAATCACCGGTACTTCCAAAATTACCAACAGTAGCATTAGACAACAGGGCTGTTACCTGAGTGGTTTCGGTAGACTGGAACCTTGGTGCACTACCTGCATAAGGTACATCAGAGGTGTTTGGTTTACCGATTAACCTGGCTGCGAATTTTGGATTATACAAGGCCACATAAGTATTGCGCGCATCGTCGCCAAAAAGACTGAAATCGGTACGGGGATTAGTTGTTGCGCCACCTTTGTTTGAAGCAATTACCACCAGCCAATTCTCATCGCGAAAAGTAGCACGCGCTTTTAAAGTGGCTACCATTTCACCAATGTAAGTATCTAAGGTGCCAATAGCGGAATTATAAGCTGCGTTAGTTTCACTGTATCCACCTGCTGCACCAGCCGTTTCTGCACTATGAAACTGTGCAACAATTAAATCAGCATTACCATCTTTTAGCTTGGTTACGGCTGATGTTTTTACCTCAGCATCTGAAGTTAAAGTTTGCTTTTCAGATGCATCTCCGGCTAAATTTTGGGTAAAAGCACTGCTTGCAGCATAAGAAACCGTTGTAAATTTTGATTTTTCTTGTTTGATCCTGGTAAATAAACCAGGATAAGTTGTTAAATCGTTTCCGGTAAAACTATCGCCTGTTACTTTGTGGAATTTTGGATCTACCCCGGTGATTAAACTTGCCCAGGCACCCGCATTGCTTACCGGTAACTGCGTGCTATCCGTTAAGCCTACAAAAGAATAAATTGCATTTTTATTGATTTCTGTAATCTTTGGCGGCTTAATTGCGGCCACAGCCGAACCTTTCACCCCATCCAGAATAATGTAAAGCACTTTTGGCTTACCCGAACTTACCCCGGCAGTATCATTTTTAGTGTTGGCCGGAATTACATTATCAAAATTTTTGTTACAGGCACTACCCAGTAACACAAGGGCAAAAAAACAAACCGATATGCAGCCAGTGCCCAGATTTGAAAGTGATATTTTTCTATGTCCCATATTTGTGAGATTATGAATGTTTAATTAGTTAAGCAGTTCTACCCTTAATATATTTTTAACCGGAATGTTATCGAATCTGAAAATGTTTCCAACTAAAATGATTGCCGGATTTCCTGCTGTAGAAGTGGTTTCGATCATTTTTTCTATCGTACCCTGAAATACACCGGTATTGTTATAACCATTTGCCAAAGTACCATCGGCATTTAAAATCATAAATCCCTGGCGCAGCACGTTGCGGTATAAATTAAAGCTTCCTCCAACGATTACTTTTCCGTTATTCAACTGAGCGGCAAAATTCACTATGCCCCCGTTAAGGCTGGGAAAAGTAAAACTTGAGGTTAGGCTGCCATCAGCATCTAACATGGCTACTCCGGTACGGGACTGCCCGTTAAAATTCTTGAAAGTTCCGCCTACCAGTAATTTGTTTGTCGTTGCATTATAGGTAATGGATGTAATTTCATCATCAGCACCTGTTCCAATATTGAATGAATTATCTACAGATCCATCTAAATTTATTCTTACCACGCGGTTTCTGCTCACCCCATTAAAGGTGGTAAAAGTACCCACAAGCACCAGTTTACCGTCGGGCATTTGTATCGCATCGTTAATATTTCCATTTCCGGCATTAGGACTTTGTTTCGTTCCTGCATTGTAATGAAAGCTCTGATCCATTGAACCATCCATATTCATGCGCACCATTTGCCTCATCAGCACCCGGTCGAAAACTTTAGAATCGTAGGTAGACCTTTCGTAAAAAGCCCTTAAATAATAATCAAAATTGCCAATAGCATAAATCTGATCGTTGAAAGTAAAAATCTTCTTAATGGTACCCTGTACTCCACCATTAAAACTCGGCACGGTATCTCTGTTTTTTGACGGGTCGTTAGGTGTGGCATTTACCACATCAATAATGGTAGAATCTAAAGTGCCGTCTACATTTAAGCGTGTAATGCCGTTTATATTGGCCCTGTTTGGTCGCTTGGTATTAAAGGATGAAAAATTACCTGCAATTAGAAATTTGCCATTATCATTACCACTCGAAATCCTGGTTACTGCATTTACCAGATAGTTTGCGCCGATGCCAAACTTTAAGGCTGTTTCTACGGCACCCGCAGCATTTATCTGTGCAACATTACCTATCGGAAGATCCTTAGTCGCCCTGTTTTCATAATCGGTAAAGGCCCCTGTTAAAAAGTAGCCCCCGGCAGGCAAACGTAAAATATCGTAAATTGGATAATTAGAGCCATTAACCACCTGAAAACCAGCATCAAAACTTACCTTACCCGCAATTTGCATGGTTGGACCGAAAAACGTCTGATTATCAAGTGTAGGATCATTAACGGTAATCCAGATGCCACCTGTACTGGCATTTACCGGCACCTTAAACTTTAAGGTACTGTCGGTAAAATTTAATACTTCAGCCTCAATTTCGTTAACATACAGTTTAAACTTACCGGTATATTTTATCAGCCCCCTGATATTTACATCTACTTCGTCGCCGGAGGAAGCAATAGCAGGGCTAAGGGCTTTTGATTTAAATTGAATGCCCAATGGTTCTTTACCATTGGCATAAGGATCCTTCAGTTCTACTTCATTTTTTTTGCAGGCAAACAAAAGCATGGCCAGCAGAAAAAATCCGATTTGAAAAACCCTGGTTGTATATTTATTATAAAGAGATATCATCTTTTAAATCGCTAATCATTAAAAAAATTATTATTGTATTGGCGTTATGCCACTGGCCAGTACATCATTGATGAAAATGTTGTTCACAAATCCAAAATTATGCTTGTTAACCAGGGTACTCCCCGACAAGGTTGCCTGCCTTAATACGTGTATGATTCCGTTGGTTGGCGCAATATCTGAGGTGGCTACCGGGATATTAACCAAACTTTGCTGTGGTTTAGTGAAGTCTTTTATATAAGAAAGAAACAACTGCCTGTAACCTGCATATTTTATACTGGTAGCGCCACTCACCGCATCATTAAATATGACACCGATATTCATGATCCTGCCATTCTCATAAGAGGAAAAAGACTGTCCGGGGAATGCGGTATAAGCAAGTGTATCCAACTGCGGATAATCTTTCAAACGGTTAGTTCCTTTAAAAATGTACTGCGAAAGTGTTTTGCGCCAAACCTCACGTTTAATCTGCGACAATTCTTTAACCGTGTCTCTTCCGTTCTGTATCAGGTATGCATTTAAAGCCCGTACCGATTTATAAATGGAAGAACTTGTTGGTGCAAAAAAAGTAACATTCTCTTTGTCCAGTACATCATCCATTCCGGCAAGTGCAATTACCCTTACTGTCGTATCGAACATGGCTGGTTTCGATTTCAGGTATTGCAATATCGTTCCGTTATACGTTGGAGTGAGCACCCCAGAATCTACATAATACTCTTTATTGCAGGCAGTTACCAAAATCAATACGATAGCTGCGAATATTAAATTAATTTTTTTATTCTTCATCTCTTTAAGTTTATCTCCAGAAATTATTTAAAGTCATATTAGGATTGTTCGCCAGGGCTGATTCGCTGATGGGCCATGTCCAGGCACCTGCATTAAAATCAGCCACACCTATCGGGTGATCGGAATATTCAGAATCCAAAATTCGTTTGGTACGTACCAGGTCGTAGAAATACTGCCCCTCACAAAACAGTTCTCTTACACGTTCGTAATAGATATCGTCTTTTAACTGATCGCCAATAGAACTGAAAGGAATAGCCTGCGCCCTTGCCCTTACTTTATTTACAAAGGTTTGTGCGGTAGTATTATCATCTAAATTTGCCGCCGCTTCTGCGGTTAACAATAATGCATCTGGCAAACGGAAAATAATGCGGCTATCGTCATGCGAAATGGTGTTGTTTGTACCACTCGGATAGGTGTTGGAAAACTTTTTCAACTGAAAAGTATTGTTGCCTATATCGGCATTTTCGAACCACAGGTTTCTTCGTACATCACCATTTCCTGCAGGAAATACTTTCTGCATAAACTTTACGCTGTAATACATTTGTGAGGTAGTGGTGGTCACCGTTCCGCGGAATGGGTATTTAGAGAAGAAGACCGATGGGTTATCATACTGAGAAAGTACCTCTCCATAATTCGCATTCGAAACAATTTCGAAAAGGCTTTCTTTGGTATTGCCTTTGAAAATCTTTTTATTGTTATCTACTGTATAATCCAGCAGACCATAATCGGCATAACTGCTGAGTTCTTGTCCACATTTAACAACTTGTTCGTAATAAGCTGTTTTAATGCCATTATCAAATCCGGCAGCCCACATGTTCATGTGCATAATTAAGGCTAGTGCCGCACCACGCATGGCCCTTGTACCTACCTGGCTGGCATCAACATAGGTTACCGGTAAATCATCTTTAACTGCTGCCATATCAGCAATACAGTTTTTCATTACGGAAATCTGATTGGTTCTGCCTAAAGGCTGATCATTATAGGCATTAGTATAATACGGAACATCACCATACATTCTCACCAATAAGAAATAGCAAAGGTTTCGTAAGAAAATACCTTCAGCCATATATCTTTTCCTGCTTTCATCAGAAATGGCCGAGTTGGGCATTTCACTTACCTCTTTTACCATCAGGTTTGCACTGCCAATTACATCATAATAAGATTTCCACTCGGTTGCCGCTTTAAAATTATAGAAGTAATAATTGCCGTTTGTTGATGCAATAGCGCCCTTTAAATCATTATTGATGAAGTTGGTAAAACCAGCAATATTAGCAGAATTGATTACCGGTGCGCACCTGAGATCGGCAAAAGTATAAAATGTGCTCCCATTATTCAGTATTCTGCTTCTTAATTTAATATAGATGCCGTTTACAAATTTTTCTACATCGGCTTCATTTTGCCAATAATTATTACCTGAAAGGTTATCTATCGGTGTAACATTTAAAAACTTTTTACAGCTCAGCGCAGCAATGCTGATGATGGCTATAAATATTATATAGATAATTTTTTTCATATCGATTTTCCGGTTAAAATTCGAGGTTTAGACCTAGTACATATTGTTTACTCAAAGGATAACCCCCAGAGCTATCGCGACCAAGTGCCGTTACGGCCTCTGGATTAGGGCCAGAATAATTGGTTAAAAAGCCAAGGTTTTGTGCGGTAACATATACGTTAGCACGGTTGATTCCGAACTTGCTTGAAAAAGTCTTGTTTAAAGTATAATAAAGCTTAATGGAGTTCAGCTTAAAATAAGTTCCATCTTCCTGGAAGAGTGTTTGCCCGTAACGGAATGGATCGATAATGGAAGCCCTGGTATAATCAAGCGGATTCGGATAAGTTCCGTTATTGCCTGCCCCGGTCCAATAGCTGTATTGCGATAAGGGCACTAAATTTCCAAGCGTTGTAGGATTATTAAAGTTTCTGAACTGTGCTGCTAATGCATTGTTCAATATGTCCCTTACCAGGGTAAATGATCCGTTTACTTCAACACTCCAGTTTTTATAGTTTAATAATGCGCCTATACCACCGGTAATTTGTGGCTGGGAGTTACCTGCAACTACCCGATCATTCGCATCTAAAATATAATCTCCGTTTAAATCCGTGTAAATCGGATCGCCAGCCCTAAAATAGTTCCTGATGCCAGTACCACCCGTTCTGTAACGTTTACCAGTCATTGGGTCGAAAGGTACATCGGCAGTACTGTTATAAACCCCTTTGGTATTGTATAGGAAATTGGAAAGCGAGTTAATTCCCAGTCGGTAGTAAATGTCTTGCGCAAAATCCGGATCCAATGCAATCAATTGCCTTGCACCATCAGGTAGTGCTGCCAAAACTTCTTTATTGATGGCTAAGTTGGCATAAACATTAAGTTTGAAAAGACTACTTGGGTTTAAGGGTCTGGAGTTTACCTGAAACTCCCAGCCATAATTCACATTACTGGTTTCTACCGTAGTTACATTTGAGAAAGAGTTGATATTAGCAATTCCTTTTTCACGGAAAATGTTATCAACCTGTTTGTAATAGGTATCGAAACTGAAGTTTAATTTGTTTTTGAAAATGCTAAAATCAAGTCCGGCATTTAAAGTCGTATTTTTAGTTGGCTCTAAGCTCAGGTTGGGTAAACGGCTCAGATCTATCACCACCGATTGGTTATTGCTGTAGGTACCGCCACCAAAATATCTTCCGTACACATCATAAATACTTCCGTTAGGCTGGATGTTACTACCATAACTTAAACGGATATCGCCATAATCCAACCAGCGGTTTCCAGCTAAAAAGTTTTCTTTATCGAAATTCCATTTTACGGAAACAGATGGATTTTTTACATAACCGGCCAATGGCCCGTTGGTAGAAGTTCCATCCACACGGTAGTTGAAATCGATTACATATTTCTGTTTATAGTTATAAGAAAACTGACCTGCAAAACCTACTGATCTGAAATCGCTGAAATTATCTAACGTTCCCCCTAAAGTTTGGTTGTAAGCCGGATTGTGGGTAATTGGCCCGCGGATAAAGCTGTTTACGGTACGATCGTTTAAAATGGCATCTGCTTTAAAATTAGAGCTGTTGATTTCGGTAAAGGCAAAAACACTAAAATTGTGTGCAGGCTCATTGGCCTTATCATTTATGGTATACACATAACTCAAACTACTTCTGTTGTACAATTTGGTAGAACGGTCATTGTAGGAATAAAAATTAGCAAAACCGCCATTAAGCGAAGCTGGCACAAAATTATCCCTGGTACCGGTAATGTTTGTATAGTTGATTACGGTACTCGCTTTAAAATTCTTTAATATTTCATAATCCAGCTGTACTACAGCAAAGGTGTTTAAGGTCTTGTTATCGTTATCGCTTTCTGTAGCCCCCTGTACCTGGTTTACCGACGAGTACAAAGATGGTGGCGGTAATAAAGAAGATGAACTCCCTCCTGTGGCCACCCCGGTATTAAAAATACCATTACCACTTCCGGTTTGCTGTCGCTGCACCGAATTATTTAACTGACCTAAAATTTTAAACTTACGGCTGGGATTGTAAGTCATGGTGGTATTTAAAATATACCTCGAATAGCCTGTATTTTGTTGTACACCATCTTCATCGTATAAACCTAAAGCAACCTTATAGTTAAAGGCCACATCTCCACCGGAAATGGATAAGTTGTGATTCTGGTTATAGGTTGGGCGGTAGAAATACGATTGCCAGTTGGTAGAGTTGTTATAATAAGCGTTTAAGCTATCAGAAAGGAAATCTACCGCATTAATGGTACCCAATGCATGGTAGTAGGTAGAATCGTATTGCATAATCTGTCTTAACCTCATGTTACGTTCTTCTACCCCGCCAATTACCGCTCTTAACTGTGGTACAGTGCTTAAAAATGCAGAACCCTGATAGCGCACTACCGGCACTTTAGAACTACCTCTTTTAGTGGTGATTAAAATTACCCCATAAGCACCACGCGAACCATATAATGCGGTTGCCGCAGCATCTTTTAGTAACTGGATCTCTTCAATATCTTCAGCCGGAATCTGTGAGGCAGGCGAAGTACCCGGGCCCGCTTGCTGGAAACCGTAAGAGAATGTGGCGTTATCATCAACCGGCACCCCATCGATTACATACAAAGGAGATGTTGGCGTTAAGTATGCACTGTTACCCGATCCGCTAACGTTGATATTGGATAAACCACGTACCTGAACTGAGCCCCTGAAACCAGGTGCACCTGTATTATTCTGAATGTTTAAACCGGCTACCTTACCTTGTAGCAGCGAAATGGCATCGCCTGCTGGCTGGCCCTGAATTTCACTGCCAGAAATTTTCACGATTGATCCGGTAGATAATGTTCTGGTTTTGGTTACATAACCTGCAGAAACCACTTCAACTGTTTTTAAGGTACTGTTTAATGGCTCTAAAGTAATGTTGATATTGCGTCTGTTGTTTACTTTAACTGTAATGGGCGCCATCCCAACATAACTGAATTTCAGTTCGGCATTTCCGGCTACCGTTACCCTAAAATTTCCATCGTTATCGGTTTGTCCGATAACCTGGTTGCTAGCAACGAGTATAATGGTTACACCCGGAATTGTTTCTTTTTTTACTGAGCTGGCATCAATTACTTTACCAGTAACCGCAATTTTTTCCTGTGCGTGGACCTGGTTAAATAAACCCATCAGCAGCACCATTACGATTGCATAAAAATATCTCATCATGAATATATTTTGCTTAGTTTTTAATCCTGTCTCCATTAGTCGTTAACAAATTTTGGTTTCTCGGTTTTAAACCAGAAGATGATCTCCCAGTCGCCCTTTTCGTAAATATTATAGTTTAACCCTATGATTGATTTTTGTAATATATTGCCAAAACCAATGCGCTCGAACCTGAATAAAGAGCTCGCCTGTGCGCCCGAACTTGTGGTGTACCGGGTTGGATAATCGTTTAAAGGGATAGGATAAGCCACCTGATAGGTCACTTTCTCGGATGTTTTGACCATGTTAAAACCATGTACAACGTTTTCCCATTGTGTGGTGGCAAATTTATTGGGATCGATGGTACGGAAAAGTGTATCGACAAATTTGAAAGAAATGGTATTTCCAGGACCTCCTGTAACTTTATTAAACAATACCTGTACATCTGAGCTACCCAAAAAACGGTTGGTGCGCTCGCCACGGATATTGCTGATTACCGATGGATTAACAGAGGTTCTTACCTCCTGTCCGGTAACTGCATCAAAATTCGACGGCTCGTAAGGTCTTTCTCTGAAAGGTCTCAACCTCATTTTCTGAAAATATCTTTTACCGCCTGAATTAGACATTTCTACATCGAATACATAACCCGAATCTGGTTGCGATTTTACAAAATCTGATTTAGCAGCATCCCACATCAAAAACTGACCTGAATGTTCTCTGATTTCGAAAAGTTTATGGTTTTCTATCCCTCTTTTAGCTTCTATTTCTGCAAGTGATTTTTCATTACCATCATAAGCTTGTTTCCAGATTTTAACCGGAAAATAATCGTTCAGTTCAGGAGCAGATTCGCCGTTGAACCTCCTCATGTTCACAATTTTAAAATTTAAGGGTAAGGATGATGTGCCCGCGTTAAAGTTTCCGCTAAACAAATTATTACGGCCTAAAACCGGCTCGTATACCGTTTTGGTAAACTGCGTATCTTTACTGAGCGAGAGTGCATCATCTGGCAGGTTTTTTCTGCAGCCTGCTATCACTATTACCAACAGCAATAACAGATAAAATAACTTTGATTTATATATAACTAATTTCATTGCGTTATTTGTTTAATTTGGTGGTAAAATCGCCAAAGCCAAAAATGTGTGTTGGGCTTAAAATATTAATGATACCGTTACTGGTTTTGATATTTACAGCATTCGTTACGCTTCTTTGCCAGTTGGTTTTTACGGTCAGATTTTTCGGATCGGAGAAAGTAACCGTTACCGGACCGCCGCCCTGATAACCAGATGCATTTTGCTTTTGATATTGAATATGCATCTGATAGTTAAATTTGATTGAACTTGCATAAGAACCATCAAGGAAAGGCTTGTAAAAATCAGTCGTGTTCCTACCGGTGATGATATACTTATCCATCATGATCTCTAATTCGGTCAGATCAGCATTCTCTAAGGTTACCGGAGTTTTATTCTGTTCGGTTCTAAGCTGGTTAAGCTCATAAAGGGCAGCTGCAAAATTATCGTTGGTCGGTGCAAAAAGCGTCACCTTGCTCTCTGTAAGTGCTGTTTTTAAAGCAGTTGTTCTGTTCAATACCACCAACAGCGAACTAAATGTAGCGGGCTGGGTTTCGAGATATTGAATCACATTGCCATTAAACTCCGTTACCTCATTCTCATAATCGCGGTATGGCGAATCTTTTTTACACGACGACCAAATCAGGCAGGTCATCGCCACTATTAACAAGTGTTTTATTTTGATATTTAATTTCATTGATATGCTAGATTATTGCCAGAAATTATTTTGTGTAATGCCTGGGTTGGCATTGATTACATCCTGCGAAACCGGCCAGTAAATGGCACCTGCGCTTTCGGCCTGTGCAAAAGTTAAAGGCTGTCCGTTCTTGGTAATGAAAGTTCCATTGGTTCGCTTAATCCTGTTGTAACGGACTAAATCGTACCATCTCCAGCCCTCTCCCATCAGCTCTCTTCTTCTTTCAGCAAAAATTTCGTTAATTAAATCTTTAGTGGAACCATCAGGAAACGGAATGTAACCTCTTAATGCTGCAGCTTTGTTTAGCGCGACAATTGCATTATCTCTCTGGCCCATTACGGCTAGTGCTTCTGCTCTTAACAGAGTGATTTCTTCTAATCTTGTAAATAATACTGCTGAAGAAAATACGGCGTAATCGCTGGTATTCGCCACCGCCTCAATGATCTTCACTTTACTGAACATCGGGCGCTGCGTACCATACTGCGTAAAATAATTTTCTCTGTATAAGCCCGTTTGTGGATCAACACTAAACCTCAGATCTAATGGGTTTGTGAAAATTTTGCGAATACTATCTTTAGGGACATAAATCTCCGGTTGTGCCTTAGGTACAAATGGTGCAGCTAAGGTTAACTGCTCAATATGCCCGTTGGCCGATGAATAGCCATAGCCATACTCAAAAGAGTAACCAACTAACTGGGTGGCACGTTTATAGGCAAATGGATTAACCTGCTGCGTTTCATTGGTACGCACATTTAGCGTAAGTTCATTAATCGTCAGGTATCTGCAATTGTAATCGGTAACCCCTGGTTCTACCAGCTGTGTGTAATTATCCAATACAAACTTGGTATAGATATCTGTTTCCAGGTAATTTTGCTGCCAGGCGGTAACATGTGCCAACAAGCAATAAACCGAAATTCGGGTCATTAATGTACCATACCAATTTGGATCGGTGCTTACCGTTAGGCCATAGTAGGCACCCGGAAGAATTACGTCAGTACCGCCATATCTAAAAGGTACAACCTGTGCAGCAGCCAGTAATTCTGATTTACAAAACGATAATACTCTTTCTTTAGAAGCTCTCGGGGCTTTAATAAAATCACCATCATGAGTAGTGGTCAGCAATGGCACATCGCCCCAGATCCGTACCATATAGAAATAAGCAAAAGCACGTAAAGCTCTTGCCTGGGCAATATCTACATTGTTATTTGCCAGAGTGTATCTGTTGTCAGATTTCACAATTTGCGATGAACGCTCTATAAATATCGTTGTGGCATTTACTACGGCGTAAAATCTTCTCCAGTTGGTTAGGCTATTAATTACAGGATAAGAAGCGTTCAATCTCCCTTCTACAATGGCCTGCAAATCTGCACGGTTGGTTGATGCGAAATCGCCATTTCTTAAATCGCCCATTAACCAGTGGCCGTTATCTGAGGCCAATGCATTCCGCATTAAGGCATACATGCCGATTAAATTGGCCTTGGCATCATCAATGGTTTTCCACGAATCTGTTTCTTTCTGCAACCTGGTAGATTGTGTGTCATCAATCTTTTTGCATGCACCACCAAGCAATACCAGGATCAGCGTAAAAGCAATCACACTTTTGTGGTAAATGCTGTTATGTTTTAAATTAAATGTCATGATTTCTTACTATCGATTATAAATCAAGTTTAAAGCCCAATACAAATGTTTTAGGGATCGTGATATTTGCACCATCGTACATCCCGTTATAGTTTACCAGCTCCGGATCTACTCCCGAAAAATTGGTAAGGGTAAGCAGGTTTGTTCCGGTGGCATATAAGTAAGCCCGTTTAATTGTAGATTTCTTTTTAAGCATACCGCTAAAATCATAGCCAATGGTTACCGATCTCAGTTTAGCATAGGAGGCATTTTCTAAGAACAGGTCCTGATCTTCACGATAAGGCACTACAGAACTGAAAGGATTATAAATCGGGTAGCTTTTAGCATTATCGAATGATTGCCATGCGGTAATTTCTCTAACTGAATTAATGTTATTTGCAGACTCACGATTAATAAAATCGTAACGGGCGGCATCATACTGGTTTATTGCTTTTTGTCCAAGCGCAAAAAACACATTGAAATTAACATCGATTTTTTTGTAACTGAAAGTGTTGTTCCAGCCACCAATAACTTTTGGCAACCGATCACCGGTAATTACTTTATCATTTATATCAATGCGGTAATCATTATTATAATCAACCCATCTCGGATCACCTGCTTTTAAAGTAATACCGTTAAAGGTCATTTTCTGACCAGTTGCCGGATTGGTAGGCACCTCCGCATCGGTATTGTAGATGCCACTGTTGGTGTACAACCAATAGGCACTGGATGATGCCCCAACTTTTAACTTATTGTTCTGATAAATCAGCTCCTCTAAACCATTAGGTAATGCGCCAATTTTGTTTTTATTGTAATTGATGTTAAAACCTGTTGACCAGCTAAGGCCATTTTTATTTTGTACAGGTGTACCATTAATTAAGAGTTCGGCGCCACGGTTATTGATGGTTAAACCTGATTTATACTCGGTAATATAACCTAACTCCTGTGGTACCGGTAAGTTAATCACCTGCCTTTTATCATCACGGTTGTATACGCTGACAGCAGCACTTAACCTCCCTTTTAACATGGTAGCAGAAAGGGTAAGGTTGGTCCTGTCAGAAATTGGTAAAGGAATATTGTAACCTACATAACCTGTTCCATATGGACGGGCAACGCCGATAAAGGTACCGTAACCTGGCAAGGTAGGTTCATCTGCCCAGCCATTAACAGTTGTATATTGCGGACCTGCGGCAAAACGGTCATCAACAAACGGACGCACGGTACGACCCCATCCGGCATTCAGATCAAGGGCATTGAAGAAAGTGTTCTTTGATAAAAACTGATTTTTAATGCTCCAGGTACCACTAAATGAGGGTGCAAATAACCAGCGGCTATCTGGCTGTCCGTTCGATGAACCATCGCGGCGCAAAATGGCATCAAAACTAAAAAGGTTTTTATATTTATATTCTCCACTTGCATAAAGCGAGAACAAACTACTGCGCTCTTTGTCTAAAAACCTGAAAACATAAAAATCCCCGTAAGCATTTAAATAATCGCCTGCGTTTGAGTTACCGTTAACCTGAATAATTTTAATAAAATCATTTGGCCCATTATAACCTCTGGCGTAATTATATTTATAGGTATCAGATTGAAATGTTTGTCCAACATCAACCTTTAACTGATGATTAGTGCTGCCTAAATCGAATTGATAAGCAGCATGGTTATCGAGTATTAACCTTTGGTTGTAACCAAAATAATTAGATACATAACTGATTCCCGCCAATAGTGTTGAAGGTAAAAAAACATCTCTGATGCCTTCAGTATAGTCGCCAAGCAAGGAGGTTGTTAAGGTTAAGCGCTTAAGTTTTGCATTTAAAATAAGGTTACCATTTATCCCGGTGGTTCTATTCAGATCGGTACTGCCATCTACGATGTTCAGGTAAGCACCGTAGCTATCAGAATTAGGTGATAGCGGATTAGATAAATCGGGAATATACTGTGTTTCGGCAAAACGGTCGCGTAAACTGCGATTGCGGTTACGGTCTAACCTGATTGCGTTTATGGCACTCGATACCGTTAACCATTTAAATGGCGCCATATTGATCCCAACTGATAAATTATAACGGCCAAGTTTAGTATTATCGGCATTCCCGGCATCTTGAGTTGCCGCACCGTAAAACCTAAAATTAGCGCGTTCAGAACCACCGGTAATCCCCAGGTTAGCATTATAAGTGGGTGATGTTTGATAATATTGTTTGTCCCAGTTTGATGGCCCGAAATAATCCAGATTAGTAGAATCCCTTAAATAGCTGGCATAGGTATTGTAATTTGCTGTGCTCGCATATTTCTGATAGAAGGGCCTTCTGAAGTTATTATCATAAACACCATTGGTGGGTGCTATGGCCGGAGGGGTTACATAACCGTAATACGAATTAAAACTAATATCGCGGTTACCACTCCTTGCTCCTTTTGTGGTAATATAAATGGCACCATTTGCAGCATTCGGACCAAGTTTAGCCAATTCATATGGATCTTTAATCACCACAATCGACGTAATATTATCGATGTTAATCTGAGATAAAAGGTTATTCGCCGGGCCGATACGGGTATAATCATATTTTTGCACATCGTATGCAAAGGGATGATCCTGTGCAAGCGGCACACCATTTAAATAAACAGCTGGCTGTAATGCATACCTATCTTTTTTACTGAATAATAATGATGATGGTCCCTGAACGATCATACTTTGTTCGGTTCCGGGCTCACCAGATGTTTCCTGTACATAAACACCAGCCAAATTGCCCTTTACCATTTGTTGCAAGGAAAGGTTTGGAACATTTTTCGACCTCGCTACATCAAGGGTATCCTTTAGTTTATTGAACCTGAGGAGGGATTTCATCATCTCTCCTATGGTATCCAGTTGTTTGGTTTTCTTTGTGGTATCCTGCTGTTGAATCAGGTAACGATTACCCATAACAGTCTCCCTGGCTGGGCTGGCAAAAGCCATAGAAATTCCAAAAACAGATAAAAACAAGACACCTATAGTGCTTGTAGAAATTTTAACCATTTTAAATAAAATTTAGTATTAAAAATTTTGATTGTGTAGATTAAGACCGGCGGTTAATTGCCGGGATTTTGTAATGCCATAATCTCCCGTCTGTTTAATGTTTCACTAAGAAAGGCGCTCGTTTATCATTAATATCCGGCCTACAACTTTTGCATTGCTTAACTGAACATTTGTGAATGACATTTTGGAAAAGTAAATTTTAATCATAGTTTTTTTGTTATGGGTTTGTTTTGGTTGTTTGTTGGGATGTGTTGTCGGTTACAGCTGTGGCTCAAAAAAAAGAGGTGGTTCGGTTCTTACCGGCACTCTTAAATAGCAAATAAATACTAAACAAAGTTAATTTATACTAAACATAAAACCACTTAGTTATTAACTGATATTAACAGTATTTTAGCTGATCTAACTTTTGCTAATTGAGCAGCTTAATTTTTATTAGTTATTGTTGTTTAGCGTATTAGCGTTTTTAACATATGCCAAAAAGCGAATTTCTTTTTTGATAAAGTTATATGCAGTGAATCCCGAAAAACACAAATCAACAATACAAAGTGATTTCAAAAAGATGGACAGGTAAATATTTAAAAATCAGATTATTACAATTTTTAAAAATCTAAAATGAACAGATTTATTCCTTCAAAATTCTCCGGTATTAATTTTTTGTTAATGAAATAGCATTTTTTAAGAGCAGTTTATAAAGCAGAAAATCTTCAATCGAGTTGACTTTTACATTTTGAGTGCGTTTGTAATAAGGCTACTACAACATTTACGTGCTAATTTTTATTGTTCTGGGTGCTAGTCGGCTACAGCTGATGCAAAAGAGCTGAAAATTTTAGAGGTGTTATGGCCTTCAAATTATTAAATTGCCGTGAATATGGTTTTAATAATAGGTATCGCAGGAATAGATCGCTAGCCTAACAAGATCGTTAAGCATAGCTATTGAGCTTTTCAAGAGCAGATTTAGTTCTTTACAAATCATATGCTTGTATCATCTCAATGCTATTAAATTAAGCCATAGTTTAGAGATATTTTTTTCCGCTCTATGCCGCGGGGGCATGGTACTTTGGAGCGCCAAAGTACCCAAAGCGCTTTGTCAATCCAGCAATGTGGCTCCTCACCATCCACGCTCATCAAAAAAACAGCAGCACTTTGTTTTGTGTTCAATTCCCCTGAAAGCTTTAAATCAGCGATATGAACACAAAACCACTGCGTTTAAGGTTTGGTAGTACCATTTGTTCTAATCTGCAACTGTTTTTTTGATTTTTCTGCCACTTGGGATTGACGGCGTTCTTCGGTAACACCCTTACTTTATCAAAGTTGCTTAGCAAAATGCATAAAAACCCAAATTAAAACATGTGGCCAAATGATAGGACTCTTAGCAATAAAGCACACACTAATAGCGATCGTTGTAAGATGTTTAGTTGGTCTGAAAAAGCCTGTCATCTGATAATTATCGGATGATACCACTCAACCTATCGCTGCACCAAAAATTCGCTGTCATCTATCCTAACGCTCCATTTCATCTTCTCTGGCTAAGTATTCGCTGGGCATACACCCGTAATACTGTTTAAATGCAGTCGAAAAATAAGAAGGAGAATTAAATCCACACATATAGGTAATTTGCGCGATGGTGTATCGTTTGCTCTGCATCAGTTCAACTGCTTTACTAAATCTGATTCTTTTAATAAAATCGGTTGCCGATTCGCCGGTTATTGCTTTAAATTTAAGGTATAAATTGGAACGGCTCATACCAATTTCCCGGCTAAATTTATCTACTGAAAAATCAGAATCGGCCAGGTACTTTTCTACAATCGCTATGGCTTCTTTCAAAAACTCTTCATCTAATGTATTAAATGCTAAATTTTGAGGAACGACCTCTTTACTTCCGCCATAATATTCTTTTAACCGTTTGCGCGATTTTAACAGACTGGCAATTTTAGCGCCAAGCATCTCCACAGAAAATGGTTTGGTAATATAATCATCCGCACCCATTTCTAAACCCTTAATTTGCTGGTTTACTTCTGTTTTAGCGGTTAGCAGGATCACCGGAATATGGGAAGTATTAATATTTTGTTTCAGCCTTTTACAAAAATGCAGTCCATCCAGCTCGGGCATCATCACATCACTGACAATCAAATCAAACTGCTCGTTCTCTAAAATATCCAATGCCATTTTACCATCAAAAGCTATTGTAATTTCATAACTTTCTTTAAAATAATCTTGCAGGTAGTCTAAAATTTCTTTGTTATCATCAACCAAAAGCAGTTTACTTCTTTGTCCGTCGTTTTCATTAAGACCTATTGTTAAAGATTGATCGGCGTACATCAGGTTATTTTCGGCTATAGCCTCTTCTTCGGGTACGATCGAAAGCTCGTAACGCATATTTTCGGTTTTTACATCCTCCTGGTAAACGGCATCTGCCATCGGGATGGAAACTGTAAATTTACTGCCCCTGCCAAGTTCGCTTTCTGCTTTAATCGATCCGTGATGAAGTTCTATCAGTCTTTTGGTAAAGGCTAAACCCACGCCCGAACCTAAATTCATTTCCTGGTTATTCACCTGATAAAAGCGATCGAAAACCTTTGCAATATCATCTTCTGAAATACCCACGCCCGTATCGGTAACGGTGATAATGGCAAAATTATCCTGCGTAGATAGTTCAACACTGATTTTATTATGTGCACCGGTATATTTAAATGCGTTTGATAAGAGGTTGAACAATATTTTCTCCATTGCATCATTATCAAAATAGAAAGATAATTTTGCTTCGCTTGAATGGTAGGTATATTGTACCTGATTTTTATCCGATAGTGGTTTAAATGATTCGTAAACCTCATGGATAAAACTTACGATATCACTTTTGCTAACCTTTAGCTTTCTGGTACCGGTTTCTGTTTTTCTAAATTCGAATAACTGGTCAACAAGGTTGTACAAACGTTTAGCATTGATCAACATCATTTCATGCCGTTTCGTAATCACTTTATCCGTTGAAGGCTTTTTAATCAACTCTTCTAACGGCGCCAGGATAAGCGTAAGCGGCGTTCTTAACTCGTGCGATACATTGGTAAAAAAGTCCATTTTCACCTGGTTGATATAACGTACCTTTTCTTTATCAATCCGTTCTAGTTTAAGCTGGTGTAAGGCCTTAATTCTTTGATCAATAATCCTGTATGCAATATAACTGGCGCCTACGAGGTCGATAAAAACAAACAGATAAAACCAGGTAGCATTATACCATGGTGGTGATATGATGATTTTCAAGGTCCTTACTGCACTGGCTTCACCATTTGGCCCTACTGCTTTAATTAAAAAGTTATAGCTGCCTGCCCTCAGGTTGTTGTAGGTTATTTTTAAATCTTCGGTATGTTGCCAGTCTTTATCAAAACCATCTAATTTATACAGGTATTTGGTCCTGTTGGCCGAGATATAATTGAAGGTATTGAAATGGATGGTAAATTGTTTATACTCTGCCGCAAATTCGAGTTGAGTGCTTTGATCGATATGGTTCTCGAGTATTTTGGTTTCATCGCCACTGGTTACACTGTTATTAAACACCTCGAGGCCTGTAAAAGTTAATTTTAAAGGTAAGGGTTGTTGTTTAATACTCGATGGGTAGAAATAAGAAAGCCCTTTAATCCCGCCAAATAATAACATGCCATCACTGGCTTTACAAAAAGCATAATCGTTAAACTGGTTGTTCTGTAAGCCATCAGTTTCATCAAAGGCTTGCGAAGTTTTCGCTTCAGGGTTGTAACGGATGAGCCCCCTGTTGGTAGAAACCCAGATATTGCCTTCATTATCGGGCTGCAAACCATAAATGGTGCCTTTTATAAAGTCTTTCCGGTTTTTATAGGTCACAAACGATTGCTGGTTCTCATCATATAAAATCAGTCCTTCTCTCGATCCAATCCATATCCTCCCCTTCTTATCTTCTGTAATACAACTAATTACATCATCGCGAAGCTGATTATTGAGATCATTACCAAATAACATATTATCCGGATAAAATAGCGTAACGCCATTGGTGGTACCAATCCATATCCGATGTTTACTATCTTCAAAAAGGTAGGTAATATCATCTGAACTGGGCCTTTTCCCTGCCTTGTCTAAATGAATATGTGTAAAAGTCTGACTTTGGGGATTAAACTGATCTAAGCCCGAGCGTGTTCCGATCCAGATCCGGTTTTTATAATCTTTCAATATGCCATAAACCAGATCGCCTGCTATACTATTCGGATCATTTTCGCTATGGCGGTACCGCTTTACATTACCGGTATTCGGATTTAAGATATTTAATCCACCGTTGTGCATGCCCACCAAAAGGTTCTGATCATTATCAAAAGCGATGGCTTTGATGTTATTTGCACTTAAACTGTTGGCATTGTTCTCGTTATTGGAAAAATAACTAATGTTATTGGTGGCCCTGTTCCAATAATTCAGGCCCTTATCATTCGTCCCGATCCAGAAATTACCTTTCGAATCTTCTTTAATAGCACTTACTACTTCATCATTTAACGATAACCTACCTGTATTCTGGCTGAGCAGGTTAAATTTGATATCGTTTTTATGATAATAGTTAATCCCGCCGTAAAAAGTACCCAGCCAGATCCCGTTTTGTTTATCTTTAAAAAAACAGCGCACCGAATTCTGACTGATGGTATAAGGTTGAGAAATCTGGTGGTAATAATTCTCTAAAGTGTTGGTATTGAGGTCGAAAATAGTCAGTCCCTTAAAAGTACCCAGCCAGATATTTCCATCGGTATCTTTCCCAACACAGCGGATATTGTTATCGGCAATGCTCTTACCCCCCGGCGAGTGCATGAAAACTTTCTTTTCTCCGGTTTCGAAATGGTATTGAATCAGGCCATCCCCTTCGGTGGCTACCCAAAAAACATCTCCATCAATATATACATCGTTAATGGCGGGTTTATCGGTTCCCAGATCAATTTTTACCAGTTTATTTTTCGGACCGGTCATTTTAAAAAGGCCAACTTCGGTACCGATTAAAATGTTTTGTTTCCAGCTTCCAACATATACCACCCTTTTAATGCCTGTGTTAAAAGAGTCGTAATTAACCTGCTTAAACTGCGATTCGCCCGCAGTCAGCTTAAAAACACCCCCAACGACAGAGGTAGCCCAGATATTATGTTGTGGATCTTCAGTAATAGAGGAAACATACCATTCGCCTAAACTACGGGGCAGTTTGTAATTGGTAAAACTATCAGTAGCATAATTGTAACGGCTTACACCCTGATTGCCACCTACCCACAAACTTCCGGTATGATCGATAAAAAGGGTACGCGTATAATAAGACTGTACACTTTTCGGATCTGACTTAACGGGGCGGTAAACTTTAAAGCCTTTACTATCGTAGCGGTTAAGCCCGTCTTGTGTTCCTATCCATATGAAACCTAAAGTATCTTGTTTAATGGCAAATACCGTGCTTTGTGATAAACCTTTTTCGACAGAAATATTTCTAAAATGCCGGCCGTTTATTTGTGCATGAAGTTTAGAAAAAACACATAAAACAAGTATTGCGGTTAACAGATACCGGCCGAAACCCGGTAACCGTTTAGCTAACTTCCTACGATCTAAAATATCTCTCTGCAACATTGTACCTGGCCTTTTATTTGGATTTGGAGCCTCAAGTTAACAATTTCTTAATAAAACTTGAGTAGCGATAAAGCTAAATTGGTTAAAAAACAGACATTAATGCAAGTGATGCTGCCAGAGGCACCATACAACAACCTTAATTAATGCCAAATCAGCAATACATCCATAGGTATGATGTTGTTTAACTGGTTTTTACAAAAAAATAATACTACATAAAGTTTAGCTTAAGTAAACAGCTGCATCGGGTCATATTTTAGTGCATGTAGCTGTATTTTATTTTCATATTGAACTGTTATTTTGATTCGGGATCGAACTTAACCACATCCGGCAGTTCATCCACTACTTCTTGTTTGTTCATTTGAGCACCCTTCATTTCCAATAATAAACTGCTGTTCTTAATTTGAGTACGATAGGCTTTATTGCGATACACAACAGGCAGGTTTCCGTAATTAAACAAGGACGCTAATTGTTTATCAAAAACCTGCAGGGCAGCGGTTTTATTTCCATCCAGTTGTGCCTGTATATCCCAGTTGCCAACTTTTAAATGAGTCAGGCCATTCACAGCTGTAATGGTTTTAATTACCTCCGGTTTTCCGTCTTTAATTTGTATAATGGTTAAGTACCTGAATTTTTGGGCCGGTAAAGAGGTGATACCGGCATGCCATTGGTTCGTGTATTCAATCAATTTTCCATCAGCGTCAGTAAGTTTGTTCCAGTTTAAAGGCTGTTCGTAAAACTGATCGTGTACATTCATTTTTAAGGCGCTGTTGGCAAATATACTGGCCGTTACGTTGCCCACATCGTTTGTTACGGTAAAATTTTGCTGGTTGGCTTTGCCGCTTTGATCCGCCTTGATGGTATAATACGGGGTATGGAACTGTGTTGTCCATTTTACAGGCTTATCAGCTTCCAGCTCATCATAGAGCACAATATAACCGCCATCTAACTGCAACATATGCCTGCGGTATAAGGTTACACCACTTTCGCCGTAACCATTGGCTTTGCCTGGTTTGAGGTTGATTTGCTCAAACCGGTTTAACCAAAATTCGCTTTTAATATCGCCATAGGCATTGCTGGCATCGCCCAAAGCGTACTGAATGTGATGGCCGGAAATGGCACGGGGTATCCAGCCATAACCTTCTTCGCCCAGTTTTTGGTTCAGGCTATCGGCCAGAATGGTATTATAAGATTTTGTTGAACGGTAGTTAAGCAAATTATGCTTGTCGCTGAAATTGCTGTAATATCCGGCGCCGCCGAAAATAATTTTGCCCTTATAATTAATGGTAAAGGCATTTTGCGAGGCATGGCCGTGGCCTGAAGAACCAAAGGGATTGCTCAACAAAAAGCTGCTTAAACTTTTATCGGGATTTGCCAAATCCTGGTACATCGCGACCACGCCTACATCAGCAAATTTGCGGGTTTTGGGTAAATTTGCTGGCGAGGTTACCTGCAATTTCCGATCAGGCTTATAATTCAGCAATCGGTATAAAAGATATTCGTCAGTACCGGTAAAATATTTGGGATTGCGTTTCTTAGCTTCGTCAACATACCAGTTTAAATAAGGATTATCAATCTTGAAAGTTAGTGCATCGGTAAACCAGGCCTGCCCCCTGCCACCAGTTGGGTATTTCTCCCACATATCGCCGGTGGCCGTATTACCAGCCCCCACCGGATTGGTGTATAACATATAATAGGGCAGGTTTTGCATCCATGGCAGGTTAAAATAATTTACACCACTAAAATCGCCAAACATTTGCGACAGATAAATAATAGACCTGAAGTTTACCATAAAATAGCCATTAGCCTCATGCCAGCCCCCATCGGTAGTGCCTAAAACCGGAAATCTTGCTGTCCAAACTTCGTACAGGTAAGTTAACCATTCTTTGGCTTCGGGTACATCGTTTATTACGGCTACGGTAGCAATGGCGAGGTTGGCCATCGTAATTTGCCATACGTGGTTGTCACTTACATGAAGTTCGAAACGATTGGGCAAATGATCGTACACCAGTTTTGCACGTATGGTAATGGCCTTCTTAAACATTTCTTTTTCCTGTGGGCTTAAGAAATCATAACCCGCGTCGTAAAACCAGCCCAAAGCTTCCAGCACCACACCATTGTTAAAATCGCTACCCGTGGCCGGGGCATTGGGATCCATATTGATGATGTTCAAAGCCCTGCGTTTGGCATCCAGAATAAAACGTTTGTCTTTACTTAACTGATAAGCAATACACAGATTGCTGATCGGTTTACCTACAAAATCGCCAAAACCATGATACATGCGGGTTTCGAGTATTTTTTTCTCTATTGTACTTTTATCTGCAGTATCGATTACCCGCATTGGTTTTTCGGCAGGCAGCGGTGCATCCATCAGCCTTGTGGCAAAAACGATAAACTTTTTGGCCTCGGGATTCTGGAGGTTATTTTTATAAAAATCTTCACCTATGCGATGCATGCCCCACAGTAAGGGATGCTGGCCTTCATTGCGTTTTAAGACCTCAGTGATTGGCGGCGCCACCTTTTGATTGGCATATTTGGCATCAACCACAAAATGATAAACCGGCGACCAGATCCATTTATCACTTCCTTTTAAAGCATAGCTGTATTTCCAGAACCATTGACCAGGTTTTAAGGCCTGATGTAAAGGATAAACTGCCCAACGCTGCTCGGCACCGGTAATTACATTGTTTTTAAAATCTTTATCAGTGGCCAGCACAACTTTATAGCGCACATTGCCAATGGCTGGATCTTCGGGTACTTCACTCCCGCTCTCCATGGGGGTAACTATATTTTTGCCATTGGTGGCCGGCCACATCAAGGCAGGCGCATTGGTAGGAACGGTAATTCCGTTTACCGGATAAGGCCATTCTCGGACACGGGCGTGCAGTTTTTCTGCTGTTAATTTAATAACTGCAGGCCTCTGCTGAGCAAAAGAGCTTAGTGAAAATAGGGATAAGATGAGGATGATTATTTTTTTCATCAGTTCTGCTGCTGCGTTTAATGTTTTATTCTTTTTTATTTGGCGTGCCCCTGCGGGTCGGGCTATTCGCTGCAAGTCCTCGCTACGCTGTGGGCTTTCCGCTGCTATCCCTGCCCGACAACCTCCTTTACGTCCCATGCGTCAGGCGGCCTCACGCAAATCATTTACGGCAAAGTGCTGGTCATCAAAACGGAGAAAACCTATAAACCTGCCGTAAACTTATCACCGTTTGTTTTGCACCATTGTTTTAAATAGGCACGCATAGCCATTAATTTCTTTTTGTAAGCTGTATTTTTTACCAGGTTGCTCATTTCTCCGGGATCTTTGCTCAAATCAAACAACTGTTCTTTGATTTCGCCTTGATTATAAACGATGTACTTAAAATCTTTGGTGATTACCGCTCTGCCATTAATTCCCAAAAGCTGATCATTATCGGCAAAATCAGTTTCTATGACCAAAGTATCACGTAAATTCTTCTCAGGATTTGTTAATCGTTTACTGATATCTACACCTTTTAAATCAGCTGGTTTTTGCACACCGGTTAGGCCACAAATGGTCGGAATGATATCTGTACCGTTACACACCAACATATCGTCGGTACGGCTCTTTATAGAACCATCCATTTTGGCAATGATAAAAGGTATTTTAGCTGCTTCTTCGTATAAAATCTGTTTTTGGTTCCAGCTGTGGCCAGCATAACCATCGCCGTGGTCGGCGGTAAAAATGATGATCGTGTTTTTCTCTACGCCATATTTTTTAAGCGAAGCCATCACCATTTCAATGTATTTATCTACTTTTTCGACCAAACGGTTGTAGGCCCAGCGATACTGGCGCCATTTTTCCGGCGAATAATTTACCGAAGGATAGGTCCGCAGGCCGACCGTTTTTTGTAGTTCGCGGAGTACTTTCGGCTCATCATCCGGAATTTTCCAGTTGGCAGGTAGTTGCGGGCACTGATCAGGCGATGGAGCGTTTTCCAATACATCCATTTTCAATTCTTCATCCCTTGCCCATTCACAGATATCGTGTGGATTTAAAAACGAGGCTACCAGCAGAAATGGATTGTTTTTGTTTTCTTTGATAAAACTGGCGCAAAAGGAAGGCGTTGCAGCATCGTTGTAATCTAAAAAATTAGTATTCTGGATGTATTCGAAACCATGTTGTTTTATCTTTTTGGTAGGAATTGGCAGGTGCCACTTCCCTACGTAACCTGTTTTATAACCTCCGTTCTGAAAAATCTTACCCATGGTCAACAGGCTATCGGCCCATAAGCCGTCTTTTTCAGGCGAATTACCCACAAAACCTGTTTCGAAAGGCATTTTACCACTAAAAATAGCCGTGCGCGAAGGTGTACACAATGGCTGTGCGCAATAGGCTTTGGTAAAACGAACCCCGTTTTTTGCCAGTTTATCCATGGCTGGGGTATGCAGATCTTTATTACCGGCAATACTCATCGCATCAGCAGTTTGCTGATCGGTCATGATGATGAGGATATTGGGTTTACTGGTGCTTTGGGCGTTGGCTACTGCAGCTAAAAAAAACAACAGGCTAAGGATGTTATATTTCATTTCTCGAATCGTTTCTGATAACGAATTTAGCTATACCTGTGCAAAATGGGTTTAGAATATGGTTAAAATAAATGCAGTTTTGATGAAAAAGGCCAGTTGCCGATTGAAAAACAGGTTTAAAACCTTTAACAACCGGCCCCTTTCATATTTGTTACAAAGCTTTATAACACGATTAATTATCCCGGATACTGACCAAACAATTTAATCAGGTGTGCTTGCTGCACTTTGTAGGCTGGTTTATCAAATAGGTTTACCCTTTCTGCCGGATCTTCTGAAAGGTTATACAATTCATTCAGTTTCTTGCCGTCTTTTTCAGTTACCCTTAATTTCCATTCGCCATCTTTAACGCCCTCTAAAACACGGTTTACATAATAAATAGGTTGATGTGGCTTATTGTAATTTTTAATGCTTAATAAGTTTTTTACCGATTCGCCATCTAAAGTATAATTCGGCAATTTTGCACCTGTCCAATCGGCAATGGTTGGCAGCATATCAATATTAGATAATGGTGTTCTGATCACAGCGTTTGTCAAGGTATGGCCTTTATAATAAACGATAAAAGGTACACGATGTCCGGCTTCGTAAGAAATGCCTTTCGAACCTCTGAAGATACCTGCAGTGCCGATATGATAGGGCTGAGTAATTCCATCTTCGAACATTCTTTCCGGTGCATTTAGCCATGGTCCGTTATCGCTGGTAAAAATGAAAATGGTATGATTAGCCTGTCCGTTTTTTTCAAGCGTTTGCCAAAGTTTGGCCATCGACTCATCCATATCTTCTATTACGTTACCTAATGCCCCGCCGGCAGAATGCAAACCATTCTTTTTTGCTGCCAAACCCACCGGCAAATGCGGCATATTGTACGTAAGGTATAGAAAAAACGGTTTTTTTTGAGCGGCTGATTCGTTAACAAACCTGATGCTTTCTTTGGTGTATAATCCTGTTAACGTGGTATCTTCAGGTTTATAAATTTCTGGTCGTGTGTTTCTGAAAATTTTGATTACGGTATCTGTTTTTACATAGGGCGCACGGTAATCATGACTGTATAACATGCCGTAAAATAAATCAAAACCTTGTTGGTTAGGTAAATATTCACCATGATCGCCCATATGCCATTTCCCGATTACTGCCGTTTTATAACCTGCAGGTTTCAGCATTTCAGCAATAGTTACTTCTCCTGCCTTTAGTCCGGGCGCTTCACCTGGTCCTACCGGCCAAACCAAATTGGTACGGGTACAATATCTTCCGGTAATTAACGAAGCACGCGATGGTGAACAAGTAGGTGATGTGGTGACAAAATTGGTGGCTAAAACCCCTTTTTTTGCCATACCGTCCAAAAACGGTGTATTGATTAACGGGCTGCCATAACATGAAATGTCGCTATAGCCCATATCATCGGTCAGGACTATTATTACATTGGGTTTCTGCTGCGAATATGCAGATGAGCATACCAACAGAATACCTGCTACAAATGTTTTTCTAAGTATTTTAATTATTATCATTATTTAGTTTTATCTTTTCTTATTCGTTTTTTATTCAAATACCACTACTACTGCTGTGCGTGCGGGTACGTTAACTACAGTGGTATTAGCGCCTACGGCATACTGTTCTCCGGCACCAGCTGAAAAAGTACCACTGGCACTAACGGTAGCGCCTCCAAAAGTAATTCCTGTTTTTGCAGCAATTGAAGCTGCTGTAAGCCGATAGAGTGTCATTTGTGTTGCAGCGTTGCTAAGGTTTACTGTGTACGATAAATCAGATTGATCTCTGTTCACCATCGTAACATAAGTTTTTCCGTTTTTGGTACAGGCATATGCAGTACACAACTTGCCGTTAGCAGTTAGCGTAGCTGGCAATATTTGGCTTCCACTACCTCCGCCATATTTAAAGGCGAGCATGGCATAATAAGTTGGACGCGGTACTATGGCTCCATTTGTTCTTGCTATAGGTGTATAGTTTGATGTGGCGCTGCCGTGAAAATCAACTCCGCGTCCATTATTGACAGCAACCTGCCACATAAAATCCAAAGCCCATAATGCCGAACCAAAAGCATCGCTAATGCCTGCTACGCCACCTTTAGACACGCTGCCACATTCCGTAATACGGTAAGGAAGGCTGTATGAGGTGGCAAGTGTATTGATTTTACCCAATTGTACGGGCGTGGTTTTATAGGTTTTTATAGAAGTAATGGAATCAAAAACTGATTCGGGATCGGTTGCTACAATAGGTGAATAACCGTTGCCATAGTAATGGCCTGAAAGTAATTTGATATCTGCATGGAGATTATCGGCAAATGGCTTTGAAAAAACAGAGATACTATTGGTCATCTTGCTTACGTCAGGCCCTGCCAGCGGGGCAAGGGGTAAACGGTTGCGTACCGAATCGCGGTAAACGCTCCAGTCGGCCATATAACCATTTACATCATAACCTGGGGGGCGAAGACCGCTTTCACTGAGACTTGCCGGTTCATTGCCAAATTGTAATGCATATAAGTTTGTACCTAATGCGTTCGATACATATACTGCTTCTTTTGCATTAAGCGAAGGATTGTAATGCCCCATATTTAAGCCAAATATGAGCTTCCATCCACCGGTAGCACTGACAAATGCGGCCAATTGATTTATATCGGTTGTAGTGAGCGAATCGATACCTGTATTGCTATAGCGAGGGCCACTTGTCCATATGGTTTCGTCACTTGAGCCTCCGCCTATACGTATTACTCCGTTTGCCCCTAAGTTCTGAATCATCTGTAAAAGCACGGCATTATCTGCTCTTAAAAACGAGGGATCGCGGGCAATATAATTGGTTTCGTAACTCAGTCCGGCAAAATTATCAGCTATTGTAAAACCCGGCTGTGTCTGGTTAATGGATACTGATACCGCCTGACCATTGGCTACAGGAGGTGGTGGCAGCGTAGAAAGTATAGACTGCTGTACTCCAGCTAATTTTTCTGGTGCTAATTCAGGGCTTTTTTGACAAGCGGATAATGCAATTAGAACGATACCCAAATACAAAAAGATACCATTTGAAGGTTTAATCATGCTGTTCATAACTGATCATTTCAGGGATTAAAGATTTTCTACAGGATTGTCATTACTTTTTTTAGCGAAATACGACCGGTAATTTTACTGGAACTGGTAAGCCATCACCCTGTTGTGGTTAAACGTTGGAATATATAACATACCTGTTTGTTTATCATAACCTAAATCGGCAGTATTCATCTGACCTTGTACATCCAGCATTTTTTTTATCTCACCATTGGCTTTTACGTGGTAGATTAGTCCGGCCCAACAGGTAACCAAAAAATCGCCGTTTTTCAACTGTTCTAAACCATCACCTGCCTTTTCAAAACCTTTGGCTACAACAACTATTTTCTTTTGTTTATCAATTTTCCATAGCTCGGTATTGGCCAATACAAAAAGGTTTGAATTCACCCATTTTAAGCCATTGGCATTTGGTACATTTTGGAGATAAAGTTCAGCTCGCCCATTTTTTACACAATAGATTTTATTGGTGCGGGTATCTGAAACATATACCGTACCTTTTTCATCTACGGTTACATCATTAAGGAAAACGGCACTGTCGATTTCTAACTTATTAATGATTTTACCGCTGGTTATATCTATACTTACCAATGCCGTTAAATCGGCCACAAAAAGTGTGTTTCGATACCGGGCCAGGCCTTTGGGGGCGTTTAAATTTTCTACCCATTTCGCATTGATGATGGTGCCGTCGGTATGGAGCATAGCTACCCCGCCTTTACCATCCTTAACATTTCCTGCCCCATCAATCAGACTTACATAGAGCTTTTTCTCTTTTGCACTATAGAGTACAGATTCTGGCACGGCCAGTGGCTTACTTTCCCAAAGAGGTTTTGAAAGCTCCTGGGCTTTGACAGTTGTAATGCTAAGGGAAATCAGCACTAATGAGCGAAGCATATTTTTACGGGTCATATTCTGATAAAGTTTGATATCTGTTACTTATCTGCAACCATCATAGGGTAACGATCTATTGATTCCTGTAAACCATTTTTGTTTACCAATATGGTGCTCAACGAAAATTTACGACCCTGTGCTTTTGTCGCACCATTTGATCGGCCATACAATAAATATTCGCCGGTTGACTTGTTTTCGATCTCTAACCTGGCTTCCTGCTCCGGGTTTAGTTGCCCATTGATTACATAATCGCCAATTACAATATTTCCATTCGCATCTGGCTGTACTTTTTTGAACGATAAAGTATTACTTTCATCTATTTGTATCACGGCTAAAAAACGCATCTGCTTTGCTTTACCGGTGTTTTCTACCTTGTACTGAAATTGCTGTTTCTCAAATTTCTTAGCCGGCCGGCCTCTTTGGGGATTCAACCAATCGAAAGGTTTAACAAAAGAGCTATCTATCAAACTTTTTGCCATGGGCAGACTGCCAAAAACATTTACTGATGCATCGCCGTTATCAGTATGGGCAATTAAAGATTGGTCTTTAGGATTTAACGACATATTGGCCCGTTGCAAACCATTGAGCTGGAAAGCCCAGGTTACTGGTTTTTGTGCTGCTAAGTCGTCATAAACCACTACAATATTGGGACGTAAAAGCACCAGGTGCCTACGGAATTTGCTTACTTTAGGATCGTCATCATCGTTCATAATGAAGCCGTTTTCAGCCGTATAAGCATTGGCATTTTTAAGTACAGTAATCCAGTTCAGGGCTGTCGAATCCATCTTTTTATAGGCGTTAGTCGCATCGCCCATTACGTAACTTATGCTTTCACCATCTAAATATCGTGGTAACCAGCCATAATCGCTTTGCGCATAACCCTGTGTTTTGCCATCAACGGTAATGGTGTTGCGAGCGCGGCTATGTTTTTGTGCCAGCAGGTAATGTTTATCCTGCGTGGTAATGCGGTAACCCGTTGGATAAAACAGCGGTTTGCCTTTGTAAACGATATTAAAGCTATTTTGCTCGGCCATACCATGCGAGCCCACGCCAAAAGGTGAACTATAAAACGACAGGAACAAATTCTTTTTGGCGTTGAGCACATCGGTATTCATAACGGCGATACCACTTTGCGGAAAAATTGCCGACTGTGGAATATCTTTCCAGTTTAAGGGCGCTATTTTTTTAGGCTGATGTTGCAGGCGATATTCTGAGAAATCGGTATTCTTAAACTGATAAACACTATCTAACGACTGGTTGGAAATTTTATAGGCATAATTAATGGCAAAGGCATTGTTTTGCTCCTGCCCGAGGATGTAGGCAAATCCGGTTCGTAACCTGTTCAGCTGAGCCCATTCTTCACTTCCATCTGCAAAACCATCTCCGGCAGATTTAATGGGAACAGTATAAGCCAAAGCGTTGGCACAATTTACATAATAAGGATGGCTGAAAGTATTTACCTTGAACAAATCTTTGTATAATAAAAAACTGCCCACCATCGATTCCATATTCACATGCATATAGCCCATATTGCCGTTAGCCCAAACACCATCGGCCAGAAATCCGCCACCAGGTGATCGCGAAAGGCCAATATTGTACAACATATTGAACCAAACATCTGCTTCGGACAGATGATTTTTCATCACCATAGCCGTAATAAACACATCGTGAAAGATGTGCTGAAAAAAATGTTCAGCCACCAGGCCATCGGCAGCGCCGATATTTTCCCTTAAAGCCTCACCTATTATTAATTTGGCCACAGGGGTGATAAAATTTTCATATTGTTTTTTATCACCTGCCGGAATTTTGTCATTGGCGATATCATAGGCCATTGCCAGCGTAGCCATCGACATTGAAGCAGAGAAATCGGCCATTTCATACATTTCTACACCATTTAAAGAAACAATATGTTTTGCAAATAACAGTGCATGATTTAAATATTTATCACTGTGCGTAACCTCATAAGCCATCAACAAATTTTGGATATCGGCACATATGCCTTCCACTTCATAACGTAAACGGAATCTTAAAATCTGTTCTTTTTCTTCAGGTTTAGCTGTGGCCGGAATTTCCTCTCCCTTTACCTTATATGAGGCTATGTTTTTAGCCAAAGTCGCGTCAGCTTTGCTGATGTATTGTGCCATCAGCTGGCCTTGATCAGCAGTTGGGTTTTTGAGGTTTAAAGGCTTAAAAATACGTGGGTGTTGTGCAGGAATCATTTGCATGGCTACATCTTCTTTCGGCGATTCGAATTTTGGTACGCCGGGCAAAATATCAATTTCATAAACCGGCGACCATTGTTTACCCGCTACACGATAACGCCAATACCAGGTTCCGGGTGCCAGCGCTTTGTGGTTATTGTAAAATGGCATCCGCAAGCCATTTGCCGTAATGGTTTCTTTGCCAGATAAATTTTTGCTTTGCCCCAATTGAAAATCGTAGCGCAGATATTCATCTAATTTTTTGTCGCTTGGCGGAGGGGGGAAAACCTTGTACTGCTCATAATCGCCCATTGGCCAGGTAAATACCGGCGGATTGGCAATTAAGGTATGTCCTTTTGTAGGATAAGGAAATTCCCTGTTGCCTTGTTGCCGAATGGCATTCAGGCCTAATGTTTTAATACCAGTGCCAGTACCGGTTTCATTCTTTTTTACTTTGTAGGCATCGGCAAATTGGTAGAAACCTTTAAAAAGTTGTGCTACGCCATTTTGTGCAAAAGCAGTTTGCACCGATAAAAATAACGCCATTAATAAGGCAAATTTCATTGTTACTTTCTGTGCAGAACGATGATATGATTTAAACATTGCTTGTGGGATATGGTTAATTGTAATGCAATTTAGGCAGATGGATTTCGGGAATGTTTAGGATATGTTTAAACTAGTTTTAAGTTTGATGAAATATGGCAGTAGCAGACCTGTTGGAAGATGTTTGGTCATTTCACTTTGATAAGCCGACAAATTTCACGAGATTTTGGGTGTTTCAGTCTTCAATAACAGGTAGTTTGCTAATCAATTGCATAAATTTTCAAATTCCTGATTTCCTGTCTGGATTGCAAACTCCTGAAACCAAAATATCCTGATGTGAGTGGCGCCGGGTCCGTATAATTAAAAAATAACTCGCCATTTACCCAAAAGCTCGAAGTGCCGTTTTTTACAATCGTTTTAATGTGATACACTTTTTCGGCCTCCAGCAAGTGTCCCAGATCAGTATATTCTTTTATAACCGGTTTTGAGCCAGCCAGGTATTTCCTGAAACGGGTTGTGGTATTGTTCCATCCACCCATCCCCACATAATATAAAGAGAGGTTGTCATATTCGTCAAATTTGCCACGGCGGGTAAATAGGGTATCATTTTTAGGATCAGTAGCCATCCAAAACTGGTTCAGATCGCTCACGCGGTCGTTACAGCCCTTTTCCATACGCAGCACCCGATCATACTCTATTTGCAGGTTACCACTTAGTTTTTTGTTGAGCCAAACCGTTACGCCTCCCCAGGTATCTAAAACCATCGCATTTTTGTAAGTGTAAACCGTAGAGGTATGGCCCGGAATATTATCTATTTCAGCAATCCAGGTGTTACAATCTAATGGTTTGGAAAAATCAGACTGGAAGATGAGTTTCTTTTTCACCTGGGCATTAACAGTAGTTGAAGCAGCCAATAACAAGGACAGTATGATGAGGTGTATTTTTTTTATCATTTGCATTTCTAAAATCGATATTATCTGTATTCAAAATGTTTCAGGCATTAAGCAAGCAAACGATCATTCATTATGGAAGATCGTAAACCTTTATATTATCGTATTCGGCAATGGCGCAAGGCATTAACCTGAATCCCCAGGCTCCACCTCCCAATGGTTCATGATCTGTGTAGGTAAAAACAATTTTTCCATCAACGATATAGCTGATTTCTCCACCTGTTTTTTTTATTTCGCAGTGATAAGTTTTATCTGGATTTTTAGAAATTACATCTTCTCCCTCGTACAATAGTTTGCGGCCCGGAGCCTTGCGGAGGTTCGCCGTTTTGCGGTTAGGCTCGAAGAAAGACAAACGATAATTATTCATTTGTCCGGCCATCATTTCGGTAGACAATCCGTATCGCCGGGGAAATGTTTTATCGAAAATGCTTTTCCCGTTTGTACCTAAAGTAGAAAAAACAACCATATGTAATGGTACCGGGTACAAAGCTTTAAAATCGAATTCAATTGAAAAGTTTTTACCGGTTGGAAATTTTTTATTCCAGAAATTAAAACTTCCTCCTAAAAACTGTGGCTGGTTGCCGGCAGTACCTTCTTTCTCATTAACGGTAGCATAATAGCGTGAAATTTCATCACCATACTGCTGCTTCATGGCATTTTCTACAACCTGCTGGTATTCCTTTGCATCATTCTTTTTTGAGATTTTACCTTCATCCATTAATTTTTTAAGCAAAGGGAAATAAGTGGGTTCAAGGATTAGTTTTCCGTCCCTGATGTATCCCTTGCCTTCGCCTTCTGTAACCCAGTCTTTTAATTCTGCTTTGTTGCTAAAATTGTAACTGCAGCGCAAAGTTTTTTCTTTCGGACTTTGCGCAAAAGAAAGTGATGGAATAATAAAGCTGGCAATAAGCAGTATGTTTTTCATTTAAATTATATTTTGTTTCGGCGGATGGAGATACCACCGATGGAACAATGCTGTTTTTTTTGGTATTTTGCTTGCGTGAGGGATAGTAGTGGAAATCCTTTTGGTGAGGTACGAACAAAAAGATTGCAGCGAATAGCCCGACCCTTGCGTAGCTTGGGGCACGCCCAAATCTTTTTGATTACCAATATCCCTCCACCGCTATCCGGTTTATTTCTTAATTATTTCTGTAAAACCACAATGCTCTACGGTAAAACCACCTTTAAAGGGTTTGTAAATTCCGTATTTAAAGTACGGCCCCAACTCATCATTTTTGCCAATGTTCACGTTTTTGATATCGCAAAGCACTTTATCGTCCATCCACATTTTGATGTATCCTTTTTCTAAAATCTGATCTGCTGTTTTACTGTATTTACTATATTTTATTTCCATTTTAAAATGAACCCATTGATTAATGGGCACCGAACTGGTCGGTTCAGAAAAGGCCAAAAACCCGGTTTTACCCTTCTCGCCAATTTCCTTTCCCACCGCTACCTTGCCAGGATATGGCCTTGTTCTGGTTTCGCTGTCTGATACACGCTCCGCGCTACCTCTGGCCATTAAATATAAATATGGCGGACGATAGCTCATTTCGGCAATCGGACCTCCTGCAGCGGCATCAACCCGCCATCCGTTTGGCTTTTTTGTGGCTTTACTTTTACCGATGTGCAAATCGAAATACATGGTATCTAACATCGCCCTCATTTCTTTGATACTCACCTTAATTTGCTCACCTTTCGGGTTTACCAATAGTGTTCTGTCCGGACGACCATGGATTTGGGCGATAATTCCCCCCTTATCCTTCGCTTCTGCTTCAGGAAATCTGGTATACCAATCGTATACGACAACATCGCCGTAATTGCCATGAAACGAATTGATATAGGCTTCACCAATTTCCGACAATTCTTTGATGTCATCATCTGAATAATCCTTTAGGTTTTCCTTAGTGCCAAAGGTGGAAGATAGTTCGATCCTATTGGCCTCGCCGGTACAACTAAATTTATAAACGACATTGCCTTTGTACAGGTTTTTACGATCTTCTGTAATACTGCCATTGGGTTCTTTATCACCAATGGGGATGAATTTATGGTCCAAAATCTGATTTGGGGTAGGAATACTTTTTTGTTCGCTTAATCTCCAATCTATTTTCCGAATACCATCCGTATTATTGGTTTGTGCATAGCCACTTATTACACAAAGTGTACTGCACAAGGTTAGTGAAAAATTTTTTATCAGGTTCATATGTTCTGGTTATGTTGATTTTAATTTCTGCAGGTCTACTTCTATTTATTTTCAAATTTTTTCTTTAGCTGCTGATACTTCAAAAGGGCTTCTAAAAAATAGTAATCGGCATAAATAAGTCCTGCATCTAATTCAGAGTTTTTTAAATAATTTCCGGTAGCATGGTTTAATAGAAAAATGCCTTTTTTGCTTTCATTTAAATAAGCCGCACTGGCCAAACTGGTTAAGATCTTTTCTCCCGCTTTAAAATATTTTTCTGCGTTTTCTGGTGATACGTCTGCTAATTTCATCAAACCCGATGCCAGTAAAGCACCTGCCGAAGCATCGCGCATGGCTGGATATTTTGGCGCACGATAATCCCAGTAAGGCACCATATCTTTTGGCATATTTTTGTTATTCAAAATGTAAGACGCAATACCATCGGCTTGGTTTAAATACTCTTTTTTACCGGTTAACTGGTACATAAAGCTAAAGCCATACAATCCCCAGCTTTGTCCACGGCTCCACGATGCAGTGGCAGGATCGTTATTGCCATTGTTCCAGTCGCGTTTACGCATTTTTCCGGTTTGAGGATCGTAATCTACCACATGTGAGCAACTAAAATCTGCCCGGTACTGGTTCTTCATCGTCGTGTTAGCGTGGTTGATGGCCACCTGATAATAAACACTGTCGCCTGTAAACTCGGTGCCTTTTAACAGCAGTTCGAGGTTCATCATGTTATCAATAATTACCGGGAATTTCCAATCTTTGGCTGGATCCGGATTCCATGACATTAGCGATTTTACTGTTGAGTTGTACCGTTTAATTGCTGTTTTGGATGCTTCGATAATTACCGCCTTGTATTTCGGATTTTTAGTTAAGCGATAACCGTTGCCATAACTGCAATAAATCATAAAACCGATGTCGTGATCGCCATCAAAATATTTATTGTTTTCAACCAGTGCAGTAGCATATTCAGCTTTTTTAAGGATATCTTGATCCTTTGTAAACGCATAGGTTAACCACAAATTACCAGGATAAAAACCACTTGTCCAATCGCCAATGGGCTGAAAACCTTTTTGGGTAGAGCGTGGCAATTTTCCGGTTTGCTGTACCGTTTTAAAAGCATTGTTCAAATACACTTTTTCAAGTGCAAATATCGACGCAATTTTTTTGTCGCTTAACTGGGCACTAACATTTAGTGCCGCGAACATGGCAACTGCGCCAATTGTTATTTTTTTTAAATATGTTTTAGTATTCATTTTTACTATTTGCTGCATTAAATCAAACTTCTCCGTAAGATGTTATTTATCAATTTCTATACTTATCGGTGCTCCGTTATATAATTCGGCCTGATAATTATAAAAAGCTTCATCTCTTTTATCAGCAAGTTCAGCTACAATTTTACTTCCGTTTCCTTCGTTGGTAACCGTTACAAACTCCCCTTTGCGTGGATAAATACCGCCGTAAGAAAAATCGTATTTACCTGCTTTTAGCTGTTGTGAAGTATGAAATATCAACTGCTGTTTATCAATAGTCGGAGCCGGATTGCTCACCGTCAGTTTCCATTTGGCGCCTTGATCTTTCAGGATCATTAAAGCAGGCGACTCGGCTTTTACGGTTAAAGTACCAAGGGTAATGCTTGCGGGTTTAAAAAAGGCCAGCTCCCAGGTTTTTTCACTTGCCACGTATACGCCATGCGCATCGTTATCTTTTTTATAAACAATGTCTTTGGTGTACTTTTCTAATACAGCGCTCATTTCATCGGCAGTAACATTGGGCACTAAACAATAGAAATAGCCTTTGCTAGCATCTGGATTTAAGCCATGGTTAATGGATATGATAAAATTGGGTACTTTACTGGCTATGCTTGGGTCGGTAATATTGATGGCTGTACCTGTTTTAATGTTTAACTGTTCTTTTCCTTCAGGGAAAATGATATAGCCCTTATCTCCGCTGTGCAGCCACATTGGACCGTTGATATCATATTTCAGATTAACCACTTCGCCAGGCTGGATGACCTCTTTATTCCCATCACGAAAAATGGTTAAGGGATTGATTAATGAAGATTGATCTACTGTGGTTACAATATCTTTTTGCTGACCCGGGCGCAATCTTTTAATGTTATTGCCTAAGGCAATGATTTTATCGCCCACAAAATAATAGCTTTTAAAAGCAGTAGCCGAACTGTACTTTTCGCCGGTTAAATGATGATAGATCCCAACACCTTCTTTTCCATCTGCTGTAACTCCTGCCACCTCATTAATGCCGGGCAAAGAAGCCTGGGCATGTCCACCCGGAATGGCATCAGTGCGCCATTCTTCGGTTAAACCTGGTAAGGCGTGCCAATCCATATTGGCCAAAACTTTTTCTGAATATTCGTCACCCTTTATTTTTAAAGGTAAAATCCCATAACCTGCATACCAGGCCTTACGCACTTTTCCAAAATCTTCGGCACCTACGGTGCGTTTCGATTTCAATTTTAGCGACACATAAAAAGGCTTTTCGGCCTCGCCACGGCGATGTATTAAAAACTCATTTACCCAATAAGCATCGGTTCCAGAATATTCGTGTGTATTGCTTTTAATTTTATTGTAAATATCATCCAGTGCAGGTTGGTTACTGATTTTTGTATTTTCACTTTCAGCTGTTTTCAAATCTTCAATGGCTTCGAGGTAAGTTTGGGTAACGAATTTTTTCAAATCTTCTCCGTAAGATCTTCCGCTAATTAAAAAATCGAACCTGTTTTTATAAATTATTTTAGGGTATACCCTTTCCAATCGATCTGCCGGAAACTGATAAGCGCTATTAGGTAATTTAAAATCGGTGTTTTTAAACTGGTTAAAACCTACAAAAGCATCGGTTAACCATTCGAAACCATAGGCAACCATCGCTGCATCAGTCGCATTGGCAATATGATGTGATACCGTACCATCGGGCTGAAAACCTGATTGAATATATTGGTGGGCCGGCACCTTATACTTTGTCATCCAATGGGCTACATCAGCGACCACACCATTCGGACTCCACCCCGGCGAGAAGCTCATTCCCTTAAAAGGTTGATCTTTATAATAATCGCTATACCAGTATTGCACGTAGGTCATTGGGCGGTTATAATCTGCCCACATAATGGGCAATGCCAGCATCATCCGGCTACGGTGGCCCAGGTTGGCATCGGCCCAGGCGCCTGATGACCGTAAAGTATCGGTAATTTTCCCCCAACGCTCCGTTGGGTCGTTTACCGCCCTTCTGTTTGCTACTTCTGCCATGGCAGTTTGGTAAAAACGTACCAAATCGTAATATACACGCTCAGCTTGCTTATCGCCCTGCTTCATTTCGGCCATTATTTTAGGCATTAAATGCACTACCGGGGCAATCAGGGCATCAGAAATTACCCATTGGTGGGTTACTACCTGTTCTTCAAGAAGGTTGTGCAGTTTTAAGTTCGAAAATCCATCACCCGTGCAATTTCCTATTGGTTTTCCATCAATAATTACATCTTTTCCTTCTACCGGCACCGCTTCGGTATAGGCCATCAGGGCAAGATAAATTGCTTTTTTTAACTTTTCCCGATCAGCAGGATTTCCTTCAGGACCATATTTCTTTGAGGTAGCGTAGGCATAGCCCAAACCTCCAATATTGTTGGAAACCGCTTCCCAATCGTATTCTATGCTTTTGCCTACAGGTTTATAAACTGCAGGATTTTTATGGTAAAAGCCATATTGGGTAAATTCGCCCTTAGTGGCTTCTAAATTTTCAATTGTTTTTTCTACCTCGGCATCTGTTGGTTTTTTTCGCCCGAACATTCTTCCGTTTGCCGTAGTTATCGTTTTATCTTTATAACGGTTAAACAAGGTTTGCCATAAGGTTTCTTTAACCACTTTTACCGTCACCGGAAAAGAATTAAGCTGTTTAGCACCGTCTTTTAAAACCACAGTCAGCTGCTGGTTGCCCAAAAACTTTCCATCGAGGTTTTGTTTGGTGCTAAGTATGCCCATAATTCTTCCGGCTGGATCGAAGCGCGTGCTGATAGCGAACAGATTATCTTTTTGGCTGCTAATGGCGAACTGATAACTTTTTGGAATGGGATTGCTGAGCACATCTTTGTTTCGCTCTAAATGGATGCGTCCGATGACTTCTGTATTTTTCGGACTGTTTACCTCAATATCGAAATAATTGGCAAATACTTTTTCCTGTGCAAAAGCCTGATTAATGAACAATATTGCCAAAACTGCAAGTGTGGTTATCTTTTTCATCTAATGTTTTTAATTTTTCTTTTAATTTTTTGAGTGCCCCCCAGGCGTTGCAAGGGATTGAGTTGTACACTTATTTCCTTGTTTCGTAGCACTTAGCCAAACGGATACTGTCTGGTCATGGTTTTAACAGGCTACCTGCCTCACAAATGAACTATTGAACCAATGAACTAACTCAATCTATCGAACCTGTTTTCATTTTACCGGCCGGCGTAAATTTCTTCTGAGCAAATCCATCTAGTTTTACCGCAATAACACTGGCTATTTTATCGGGTGCATTTTTAGGCAAACCATTAATCTCCAGGCTGCCGTCTTCGCTTTGCGTTAATGTTAATTTAGCAAAATCGCCTAAAAGCTGCACCGTTAAAGCCTTTTTGGTTAATCCAGCCAGTTTAAGTTTGCCATTATCTGGCCAGTTAAATACCGATAAGTAAAGTGTAGTACCTTTTTTATCGTCTTTAGCGGTAATGCGGCCCCAATCTACATCGGCTACCGGGTTAGCATGGCTACCATAAACAGCAACACCATATTTTTTAGTCCATTCGCCCATTTCTTTTAAACGGTCTACACTCTCTTGCGGAAAAGTACCATCGGGCTTTGGACCAATGTTTAATAAAAAGTTACCACCTTTTGAGGCAATATCTATCAACTGATGCAACAATACCGCTGTGCTCTTCCATTTATGGTCGTCGGTTCTGTATCCCCAGGTATCATTCATCGTCATATTAGTTTCCCAATCTTTTCCGTCAAGTTCTGCAAGGGATGGAATTTTCTTTTCAGGAGTTTTATAATCGCCATATTGGGGCTTTCTGATCAACCTGTCATTGGTTATCACATCTGGATTATATTGTTTAACCATTTTCATCATCTGTTCGGCCTGTTCTGGTTTCATTAAATTTGGTGTATCCCAAAAAATTACTGATATCGTACCATAATTCGTCATCAGCTCCTTCATCTGTGGGAAAGAAACTTCGTTAAAATATTCGTCGAAGGTTTTGGTTTGTTGCGCTGGATCCCAGCTACCTCTATGTGCTTTAACATAGGCGTCAATTCTGGCGCTATCAGGATTTGCCCAGCCTTGTTTCATAGGCCGAGGTCCGGTTGCCCCGCCAGGATTAACCCAATCCTGATCCTGTGAATAATAAATACCAAAACGCAAACCTTGCTTTTTACAGGCATCGGCCAGTGGTTTAATCATATCTTTACCATAGGCCGAGTGTTCTACAATATTCCATTTGCTGGCTTTTGTTTTGAACAATGCAAAACCATCATGGTGTTTGGCTGTTATCACGATGTATTTCATTCCGGCATTTTTGGCCATCCGTACCCATTCATTCGCATCGAATTTTTTAGGATTGAAATATTTAGCGGTATCCTTATATTCTTGTACCGGCACTTTCATGCGATTCATCAGCCATTCACCATTATTTACTTTTTGTGGGTGTCCCTGATAGAAACCACCAAACTGGGCGTATACGCCGAAGTGGATGAACATTCCGAAACGGGCATCACGCCACCACTCCATTTTGGTATCTTGTGGGATGGCTTTGGTGTCGCTTTGTGCAAAAATGGTTTGGGTAGCGATGAATAAGATAAAGAGGATCAGGGATGATTTTTTCATTACAATTTGTTTATTGCTATTGGTTAGTTTGATAAACGAATATAGCTGCTTATTGCCGGGAGCAGTTTTAATGATGTTTTAAATGCTTTTAATTTTGATGAAATACCCCGTTATATAACCAATTGAGGGCAATTTTGGAAGTAATGGGATGTTTTTTTTCATCACAGATAAGCAAAATGTTTAGTTACAGGCTCAGGATATTATTTTTGACACGGAAACACAGAAACACGTCAGGCAAACTTAATTAATGCCTGGCCTGATTTTATAATTCGGTTTTTCTGTGAGTGAAATTCATGATTTTTCCCATTAACTGATTAAACAAAAAATGCAGGAAAAATAAAATCCCTGCATTAAATACAATTAACTTATCGTAGCTTATTAATTCTAAATATGTTATTGTGGGTTGTCTCGGTGTTAAAATTTTATTGCTTTGCAGCCGCTTTTTTAGCTTCAGCTTCAGCTTTTTCCTTTGCTTTTGCTTCTTTGTAAGTTTTAAATTGTTCTGGCGTAAGAATAGCCGCAACCTTAGCTTCGTAATCCTTATACCATTGTTTCATGCTTGCTTTTTGTTCATCCGTTGCATTTTCGCCCAATGCTTTCATTTCGCCTCTGCGTGTCTGGCGATCGAGCTCCAGTGCTGCTAATTTAGGCTTTTGGTCTTCTGTTATTTTAACTATTGCATCTAATTTAGCCACTTCAGCTGCTACAACTTTATCATATTTACCGGGTGCAGTTTGTGCATAGCTTGCCGTAAATCCAATTACCACAAAAATTAATGTGTAAAATAGTTTCTTCATTTTTTAGTTTTTTATTCTGTTTATTAATCAATTAATTATAGCAAAAGCTAAAGCCTGTGTTTTTTTACCTGATAAATCTTTAGGCAGCGATACCACAACTTCTTCGCCCTCCATTTTCCAGTCTACATTTTTACTGCTTGAAAGCAATCTGATTTGTCCACCTTTTGCGGGCGCATTGCCTTTCCATTTTAGCGTGGCCGGAA
The DNA here is from genome assembly GCA_002151545.1 of Sphingobacteriaceae bacterium GW460-11-11-14-LB5. NCBI lineage: Bacteria > Pseudomonadati > Bacteroidota > Sphingobacteriia > Sphingobacteriales > Sphingobacteriaceae > Sphingobacteriaceae bacterium GW460-11-11-14-LB5. The sequence continues at coordinate 2,791,045 of CP021237.1, forward strand.
TTGTCTCTCCTTCTTTAATGCAGCAGATTGCATATTTCGTTTTGTTATCTTTTGAGCGGGTAAACCAGGTTAGTCCATCATGATAGTTACCGGTAATTCGGGTCGCGTAAATGGCTTCGCCATTGGCTTTCATCCAGGCGCCCACTTCTTTCAAGGGCGCCTCCACTTCTTTCGGAAATTCGCCTTCGGGCGTTGGGCCCCAGCTTAACAGCAAGTTGCCCCCTTTGGCTACAATTTCGGCCAAGGTATGGATGACCCAGGCAGAAGATTTTACTTGTTCTTCAGCAGATTTACGGTAACTCCAGCTTTTGGTTAAAGTTACGCAGGTTTCCCAGGGCGTATTCATCTGTTCTTTGGGGATCTGTTGTTCCGGGGTGCGGTAATTTTCGTAAGGACCATGTACCGTTCTGTCTACCACTAATATGCCGGGTTGTTTTTCTCTAGCCATTTTGGCAATGCGCGGCATATCCACCTCCTGGTTAAAGTTAGGATAGTTTGACCTGCCTCTTTCGTTCAGGCCCCATTCTTTACGTTCCAGTTCACTTTTTAATGCCGGACGGATCCAGCCGCCATCGAGCCACAAAACATCTACCTTGCCATAATTGCCTAAAATCTCGCCAATCTGGTTATAGGTAAAATCCTTAAATCTTTTCCACCTATCGGGATATTTGGTTAAATCATAATTGATATTACGTGTTGGCGTAGGAAAACGATCCCACCAGAAATCCTGTGAGTGCCAGTCTGGCTTAGAAAAATAGGCACCAATCATCATCCCCTCTTTGCGGTAAGCATCAAAAATATATTTCAGTACATCTGCTTTCGGATTGCCTTTGAAAGGACCATTAGTGATTTTATAATCGCTTTGTTTGGTATCGAACATGCTGAAACCATCGTGATGTTTAGTTGTAAAAACCACATATTTTATTCCGGCATTTTTAGAGCTCTCGGCCCATTTCTCAGGATTAAATTTGGTCGGATTAAAATCCTTAGCCAGGCCCCAGTACCATTTTTTATAATCTTCGTAGTTTAAAGTGGTATCGCGTTTAGGCCATGGTTCACCACATATTACCCAGGATTCGGGTATACCGGCCTGCGTATATACCCCCCAGTGTAACATCACTCCAAATTTCTGATCCTGCCATTTCTCCAGCTTGGCTTTCACCAATGGATCGCTCGGGTATTCATATTCTTTAGAAGGATCGTAAATGTCTTCTTGCTGGGCAATGGCTAAAGCAGGTGTTAGGGCAAGTAATAATAATACAAGTTTTTTAAACATTTTTTTTCTATAATTAACTAGTAACCAGGATTTTGCTTGATATTTTTATTCACATCAATTTCACTTAATGGAATAGGAAATAACTCATGTTTTCCGGTTATAAAATTTGCAGGGGCAGGATAATTGTAATTAGACCTGATGGCTTTTACTTTTGTATTGGTATCATCAATGGATTGTTTTAAAGCATTCCAACGGATTAAATCAGCTCTTCTTAAACCTTCGTAACTTAACTCCCAGGCACGTTCCTGCTGCACAGCTTTAAAAAAGGCATCTTTGCTTAAACCCGACTGCAGATCGGCATTGGTGCTTGTAGGTTTAGGCAATAATGTAGCTACAGCGGTGGCTCCACTGCCTTTTCCATCGGTAGGTACGATGCTCACCGTAGGTACAGAGGTATAGCCTGTTCCGGCATTCATCATGGCAATGGTTGCTACGCCTTTTGTTGCATTAACGCTAACAGCTCCAACGGCAGCATCGCTCCCGCCACCACCGGTAATTTGAAATTTTATAGATGAGAAAGTTGTGTAGCCAGTGCCCGGTGCGGTTAGGCTTACTGAAATTCCACTTCCAGGTACGTCAATCCCATAAGCACGTCTTCTTACCTGGTTAATGGCTTCATAAGCAAGTGTATTTGGACCGTTGTTTAATTCATTTTCTACTTCTGCACGCATTAATAATAAATCAGCATAACGCATCACTACGTAATTAATCCGTGTTCCCCCTCTTTCAATTAATTCTTGCTTTTGGTATTCCCTGCTCCATTTAGCAGCCCTCCATGATTCATCTGCTCTTGCTAAAGTCTGTGGTTGTTTATTTCCCAAGGCATCGATGGTGTAGTTGGCGATAGAAAAATCCCTTCTGGCATCGCCGGTAGCAAAGCTATCGTAAAAAGGCCTAACCGCCAGGGTCCTGCCATTTGTGGAAAAATAAACACCCAAAGCAGTAACCGGAGTTCCGTATATTACACCTAAGGCATTACCTGAGGTGGTGTTATTGTCTGAATTAAAAAAAGCGATCTGAAAAATATTTTCTGTCGGTTCTAAAACACCCTGACACTGGTTTTTGAAAACCTGCGAGTAGCTGGGATTTAGCTTGTATTGGTTTTGTGCAATCACATCATCAATCTGCTGCTTGGCTAGAGTATAATATTCCCTGTAATTTGCCGGGCGCTCCATTTGTTTGCTGGTACGGCTTAGCGAATAACCACCGGCATAGAGGGCTACCCTGGCTAACATTGCTTTTGCAGCCCATTTGTTAATGCGCTCATCGGTCGGTAATGCAGTGGGTAAAGCATCTGCCGCCTCCTGCATTTCTTTAAGGATGAATTTATAAATTTCGTAACGATCGGTAACTGGCAGTTTAAAATCATCACCTGTTTGTGAAGGTGTGGTTTTAAAAGGCACGTCGCCCCAATAGTGTACCAGTTCTGAATAGTAGAATGCCCTCAAAAATTTGGCTTCAGCCATATTTCTATTTAAAGCATCTTTTTGGGCCTGTGTACCACTACTGTAAATCCCCATTTGTGGGATGCGGGCTAATACCACATTTGCCCGGTCAATACCTTTGTAAAAGGCCGTCCATGTATCCAGAAAGGCTGCGCGTTCCGGTGTACCGTTATAGTGTGGAATTACCCGATAATCATCGGCTAAATTAGATCCTTCGGTTTGGCCTATATCGGTATCGTTATCATAAACCAAAGGGATGTTGAAGCCATAGGTACTGCGATCAGACATGATATCGTACACACCCAAAGTTGCTGAATAGGCCTCTGTTTCGTTTGAAAAGAAATTATCAGAAGTAAAGAATGAATAAGGTTCTGTTTCTACCGCCTTTTTACACGAAACAATTGCGGTGGCCCCAAAAATTAAGCCTGCCAATAATATTTTATTGTTAAATTTCATATTGCTTTTCATCTCTCTTGATTTAAAATGATAGATTAAGACCTGCCAGGAATGATTTTGCTCTTGGATAAGCACTGGCATCGATGCCTGGAGTTAAAGGATTGTTTACGACACTCACTTCAGGATCATAACCTTTATATTTTGTAAATACATATAAGTTATAAGCAGTAAAATAAACACGCGCATTGGCAATTTTTACTGCACTTAACCATTTTTTAGGAAAAGTATAACCCAGGCTAACATTATTGATCCGCAGGAAAGAACCATCTTCAATAATTTCATCATACAAACGGGAGCTACCTCCACCATTGTAAGATGGTATTGTTTTACCCTGGTTTAGCGCAGCGAGTTCTACCGGACTGGTAACCCTTGCTCCCGAAGTGTTGATGGTGGTCCAGCGATCGGCAAATGAGGCAAAAGTGTTTACGTAATCTAAAGTCAGATCAGAATTGGTTAATCTATTGGCATTATATACTTTATTGCCTAGAGAGAAGTTTACGAATACACTCAAATCGAAGCCTTTATAGCTAAAGTTGTTTCCCAAACCACCTGAAAATTTAGGCTTGGCGTTTCCTAAGGGCACCCTGTCGAAGTTGTTGATGATACCATCAGGCACACCATCGGGTCCGCTAATATCTTTAAACTTAATAAAGCCAGGCTGCACGGTAACAGCATCTCTAACCACGCCTGGTTTTAAAGTATAAGCATTGGTTGTTGGATTATAGTTAAAATCGCTTACCTGATATAAACCTTCTTTTACATAACCATACATTACACCCACCGGGCTACCTACCTGCAAAATATAATCGCTGGCAATATTACCATCGGCCAACCTGCTCGTTTCACCATCGCTTAAGCTTAATACTTTTGTGTTGGTAAAAGCTACGTTTAAGTTGGTTGTCCAGTTAAAATTGGTTGTTCTGATGTTTGTGCTGTTCAAGGTCATTTCAAGTCCTCGGCTCGATGTGGTACCTATGTTCTGAAACTGGGTATTAAAACCTGAACTGGCTGGTATACGCGTATTAAACAACAAATCTTTAGAGCGGTTATCATAATATTCGGTGGTTAAGGTGATGCGTTGTTTTAATAAACCAATATCCAAACCAATGTTTAATGCTTTTAACGATTCCCATTTTAATGAAGGATTAGCCAGGTTTTCCTGAAAAGATGCAGATATCAACTGATCGTTTAACGGGTAAACCCCGGCATTATAAATACCTAATGCGGCATAGTTTGCAATACGGTTATTACCTGCAACACCATAACTTAAACGCAGCTTTAAATCAGAGAATATATGCTGTTGTTTCATAAATTTCTCTTCTATAGCACGCCAGCTTACGGCAGCCGATGGGAAGTATCCCCAGGTATTGTTGGCACCAAATTTCGAAGAACCATCAGCACGCAGGGTTGCGGTTAATAAATACTTTCCTTTGTAAGAATAGTTGGCCCTGCTGAAGAACGACAATAGTTTGCTATCTTCTGCTGCTGTAACCGGGAAGGACGTTACCGTACCCAGTTGAAGTTTATCCCAACCTAAATTAATTGAAGGAAAGTTTGTTGAAGCGGTCAGTAAACTTTGATTGTAATTGTAGATATATTCCTGACCCACAGAAACATCGAGTTTATGGTCTTTGTTAAATACGTTGGCGTATGTTAATGTGTTATTGTAATTAAACTGCTGCGCAGTAGAATAACCCACCCCACCAGTAGCTCCGCCCGAACGTTGTGCAAATAATGATCTGGCATCGTTAAAAATCCTGGCTGAGTTATTATTATCGGTAAAGTTTACCAAACCGCGATAAGTAAAGTGTTTATCAAAAAAGTATGACGCTGTTGCATTCATGTTCAACGATTTTAACCTTGATTCACGGTGCTGAGTCTCCAGCGTAACGATCGGGCTTTGATAAAGCACAGAACTAGGATTCGGATCTAAAGGATCTATATCCAAATCGATTAGCGAAAAATCATCATTACCAATACCCACAACCGGTCTGTAGCGCAAAATGGTATTCAGCAGACTTAATCTCCCCTCGCCCGTACCTAAGCCGGTTATTTTCTGGTTGGCATAATTGACAATAGCACTTAAATTAAATTTTTGACTTACGTTGTGTGAAAGACTCACTTTAGCGATATCTTTTGCCGATGCGGTGTTGAGCAAAATCCCATTGTCATCATTGCGCGAGTAAAATACATTAAAGCGGGTTTCTCTGCCCCCACCGTTAATACTGATCTTATGCGCCTGGTTAACAACGGCATCGCCAAACGATTCTTTTTGCCAATCTACCCCTGGCCTGTTGCCATAGCGGATCTGCAGCGAATCGAAGCTGCCATAGTTTTTCAGAAATGAGGCTAAACGTGCCGGATCGGTTGCGCTCACTTCATAACGCAGCAAAGTATATTGCAAAGGATTCATCATCGGTAAAAAGGTAGTCACCTTTTTTACACCTACGTAACCATCATAGTTGATGGATACTTTACCTTCCTTTATTTTTTTGGTGGTAACCAATACGACGCCGTTAGCACCACGGGCTCCGTAAATAGAGGTTGCCGATACATCTTTCAGTACGTCTACAGATTCGATATCCATCGGATCTAAAAAAGACAATCCATCTGTTTGCGGCACACCGTCTACTACATATAAAGGCTCGTTGCTTTGAGTAATCGAAGTTCCACCCCTGATTACAATTGATGGTGCTGCTCCCGGTGTACCATCAGCCATTGATACCTGAACACCTGCTAAACGGCCTTGTAGTGCCTGTCCAACATTCTGTACCGGAACCTTGGCCAGTTCTTCACCTTTTATAGATGATATTGCACCCGTTAAATCTTTACGGGCTACGGTTTGTCCATAACCGGTAACCACAACTTCGTTCAGGTTATTGGCATCATCGATCAGTTTTGCGTTGATGGTTGTTCTTCCGTTAACCCCCTGCTCTGAAGTTTTTGTACCTAAATAAGAGAATACCAAACGGGCGTTTGATTTTACCTTAATGGTGTATCCGCCATCGTTACCGGTTATGGTGGTATTGGTGGTACCTTTTTCGTTTACAGTTGCACCAGGTAAAGGCTGGTTTGTCTCATCTTTCACTATCCCTTTTACGGTAATAACCTCTTGTGCAAAAAGAAAGTTATAACTGGTAAGCAATAGGAATAAAATTATAATTCGTTTCATGTGATTTCCCTTGTCGGTGAATTAATGGTTTAATTAGATTAGCTGAAACCCGGTTTTAATAAACAGGTTAGCGGCCGTTTTAACTGTTGCAGTTAACAGGTATTCATCAAAAGCTTCTGAAGCAGATCCTGCCGTTAAATCTACATTTCCGGCGATACCCAGCAGCTCTATTCCTGCCTGAGCGGTTTTGGTTTCCCTGTTGAGCAATCCGGCATCAATATCATATACCGGATTTAGTGCACCAATCATCGAATCGTTTCCGGTAATCGGGAGTAAATCGCTTCCATCGGCATCGTTTCTTCTGATACTTACCCATGGACGTAAATATTTGAGTGTGGCAATCTGTAGTTTATTGACCATCTGGCGCAATTGGGCTGAATGACGAGCTTCTACGGTTTGTATCCGGGCGGCAGTGGCCAAAGCTGGTGTTCCCATTAATGTAATCAGTTGTCCTTTATAAGCACGTTCACTTAAATCTTCCAGCACCACAGCGGTTCTTAAAAATGTACCATAATTGGTAGCCACATTCGCATTCACTTTGGTATAATCGAAACTGGTATAAGGCATTAAGGGCCTTGGCGTACCACCCAGATCGGTAACGGCTTTGGTGATTACATTAATATGTGCCTGCTCCTGGTCGCGTAAGGTGGTAATAATGGGCTTATCGGCCACCAGTATTAAAGTTGGTGTAGCGGTTAATGCATTATTATAAAACTGAAACTGCATATAACCTAAAACCAAAACCAGGTTTAGCGAATCTATTGTAGCCGCATTTGTAGTCGTTTGGCTATACGCTTTTTGAAACATGCTGCCAAATGTTAAAGGTAAAGCGGCTAAGGAAACTTTCTTGCCCACGTTTAAAAGGTGCTGCAATGCCTTACGCCTTGGACTCAATTCATTATAAACCTCGCCCTCTACTTTTTCTATTTCCTCAATGATATTTAAAATATTCATACTGTTTTGGTTTATAGATTGATTACATTCAATTTTGTTTTGATATATTTTGATGCTTGTTCCAGCACTTTACCTGGCGCGAGGGTAACATCGAGTGCGTTAGCGGCATCGGCACCTAAAGGAGCCAGTTCGGTAAGATCGGCAAAGCTTAGGGCACTTACCTGGCTACGTACATAGGCTGCATGGCGTGCTTCTACGGTTGCGATCTGACTTAAAATAATCAGGTTATAATCGTTTTTACATTTCACTACCGCATCGTTATAAGCGGCAACCCCCAAATCTTCGAATGTTTTGGCTGCATTGAATACGGCTGTAGCATCGGCAAAATCGATAGATGAAAAATCAAATTCAAGTACACCCAAGCCAGCTGCACCTAAAAATTTCTTAAAAAATTCGCGGTGGGCAATTTCATGGAGCCTGATATCATTGAACAACATTTTTTGCGGAGCGGTAAAAGTTGCCGGAAAACTTGCTGCAGCCTTGATGTAAAACGCAGCCTCTAATTGTTCTAAAGCATAAATATAATTAAGCAAACCTGCATCATCTTTAAAATCGATTGTATTATCGGTATTGTTATAAGGAGTAGATGCAGGTGTTTCTTCCTTTTTACAACCGATTAATCCCATTGTTAAAGCCGCTGATGCCCCTGCAAATTGCAAAAACTGCCTTCGCTGCATGTTGCTGATCGAAAAAGAATCTTTTTCAGCTATCGCTTCAGAATTATTTTTAGTCATTTTGTTAGTTGGTTTATAAAGTTCAGTATTGCAATCGGTATCCGGTTCGGTTATTAACTGTATACCTTATCTGTATTATTTGGTTAAATGTTTTAAACCTTTTCAGGTTTGCTTAGTCTGTAAGCCTGTTAGGAAAATGATATGTGGAGATTATTTTCCACAGGTCGGTTGCCATTCATCTTACTGTAACGAATTTAGCATTAGGGATAGAAAAAGAGTTTCAAATTTGTTTAAAATACTATCAAATTTGGCTAAACATGCCTTAAATGACTTATTTCGGCCTTCCCTGGGGTTATTTGGAGCAGAAATGTTGACAAAACAGCTGAGATAAATGGTAAAAAATTTAACCGATTTATATTTTCCTGTAAGCGATATCCTACATTATTCGACAGAAAAAAAAGGATATTCTAAATTTTAGAATATCCTCTCTGTTTAAATTCAATAATTTTTATTCTGACCGATTCCCAGAAAAGGATACAGATTTAGCTGAACTCCTGTTATTTTTCTGAAGAATTATTTTACGACATAATCAAATGCCTTAAATTTTTGAAAAACATTTGCTGCACAACCAAGCAACCCTGCCTTGTTGCCCAACCTGGCCGCAACCACCAGCTCATTACCAGGTGCAATAGGTACCGCTAAAGTTTTTATTCTTCTTTCTATCTCCCGAACATAAAAAGCGCCCGACTCGCTTATGCCTCCACCAATTACAATTTTTTGTGGACTAAACACATTTACAAAACTAATAATGCCCGTAGCCAGATAATCGAAATGTGATTCCATCGCTTCAACGGCATATTCTTCTCTGGCGAGGTATTTTTCTACCATATATTTACCATCAATCTCTTCTGGTGGATTAGGATGAATAGACTGGTAATGGTTAAGCAGGGCCGTTACCGATGCATAAGCCTCTAAACAACCACGACCTCCGCAAGCGCAGGCAAGTCCGTTATGTTGTACAACAATATGTCCCAGTTCTGTACCTCTATTTCTAAATCCGCCGTAAAGTTTATTATCAATCATCACTGCGCCACCTATCCCTGTGCCCACGGTAAGAAAAACCACATCACTACAATCTTTGGCTGCGCCGTAAGTCATTTCTCCAAGGCCCATTAAATTGGCATCATTATCCATTACAATATTATAACGGGTTACTTCCTGCAGGATTTCGCCTAAAGCCAATTGTTTAAACCCAGGTAAATTATCGGCACCGGCAATAATCTTGTTGTTGTAAATAATTCCCGGAAAACCTATACCTACCCCAAGAATGGGGTTTTTAAATTTTTTAGCACAGGTATGGATCGCCTCTACAATCAGCGCAATAATGGCACCTTGTGTTTTCGCATTTTTTAGCGATACAATAATGGAATATAAAATTTCGCCATTTTGGTTTACTACCCCACATTTGAGTGAAGACCCACCAACATCAATTCCGATAGCATACGATTGTTCCATGTTGAAATTATTTAAAGTAATCATATACCGAACCTAGTTTAAATCTTTTTTGCATTGCTTTAATGGATATGTTTTTGTCGTTTCAATTTAGCATTTAAATATAGGCTAAAAATAGAATTCATGATAAGCCTATACATTAAATTTCAGATCAAAATCTTTAAAAATTGATTAATCCATTAAGAAATAGGTTAACAAACAGCCTTAATTACAAATACAAGGTGTATAGCCCTAAAAAATTTGTGCCTTAACCAATTTCAAAATATTTATGATAATAATCAAAAGTGATTCTGTTTGCGCTGTCTTAATTTCACTTCACAAAACAATTATAATTAAGACCAAATTTCTACACTATGAAAAAAGCTTTTTGCTTGGTAGTGGTAGCCGCCACACTGGTATTAAACTGCTGTGCTGCTCCTGTACAAAATGATCCTCCCTTAAATTGGTTAAAGAAAACCACTGACGTGATTGCATTTCAGTTAAATAAAGCTGCACAAACCTATAAACCTGGCAAAAACCCACGCTCCGTTAATCCGAACGGAACCATCAGGATTGCTGGCATTACCGATTGGACCACAGGCTTTTTTCCGGGAAGCCTATGGTATGGTTATGAGCTTACAGGCGATAAAAACCTGGCCCAGGAAGCCAAAAAATTTACGCTCGCACTAGATTCTATACGCCACATCACCAATACCCACGATGTGGGTTTTATGCTTTACTGCTCTTATGGTAATGCTTTCCGCATCACCGGAGATAAAACCTATTTACCCGCACTACAGGACGGTGCCAAACATCTTGCGGCACGTTTTAACCCAAAAGTAGGTGTAATCCGATCATGGGATTTTTCGTGGTGGCATTATCCGGTCATTATCGACAATATGATGAACCTCGAATATTTATACTGGGCGGCAACCGAATTTAAAAATCCGGCTTACGCCAATATTGCCAGTACCCATGCGACCACTACGATGAAAAATCATTTCAGAAAAGATTTCAGTTCATACCATGTGGTAGATTATGATGCTGCAACCGGAAAGGTCCTGGCCAAAAGAACGCATCAGGGGGTAACTGACGAATCGGCCTGGGCCCGTGGCCAGGGATGGGGACTTTATGGTTATACCATGTGTTATAAGAACACTAAAAATCCTGCTTTTTTAGCGCAGGCAGAAAATATTGCCAAATTCATCATGAACCACCCACGTATGCCAAAAGATAAAATACCGGTGTGGGATTTTGACGTGCATAACGCAACCGGTGTCGAAGAGCCTGCGCCGAGAGATGCCTCAGCAGCGGCTGTTATTGCCTCAGGCTTACTGGATCTGAGCACTCAGGTAAAAGATGGTAAGAAATATTTTGATTATGCTGAAGAAATTTTAAAATCACTTTCTTCTGATGAATACCTGGCCAAACCGGGCGAAAACGGTCTGTTTATCCTCAAACACAGTGTAGGTGCCTTTTTATACAATTCAGAGATTGATACACCTTTAGATTATGCTGATTACTATTATCTGGAAGCATTAAAAAGATATACCGAAATAGCGGCAAAGGCTAAATACTGAATGTAAAATCCTCCAAGTTTTAAAAACTAAAAATTCAACCAAATATTTTAAAAAACCAAACTTAAAACTATGCGTAAACAATTTACATTAACCACGCTTGCTGCGGCAACACTTATGCTGCTGGCGGCCTCCTGCAAAAAAGGCAAAGTCAACACACCTGACGAAAACCTTGATGCAAAAATTTCGTTTACATCCGCTATTCTAGGGCAAGCAAACACCAAAGCTTCTGGCAATACCTGGGATGCAAATGATAACATTGGTGTATTTTCCAAAAAAAGCAGTGATGGAACCTTAGTTGATGTCAACAAAAAGTACACGACTACCGGCAATGGTAATTTTACGGCTACAGGAAGCGAGATTATCAATTATCCTAACGATGGTTCATCGCTGAAATTTGCAGCTTATTACCCATACAACGCAACCAATACCAACAACATCTACAAAGTAAACGTAGCATCGCAAACCAGCCTGCCAGCGATCGATTTAATGTATGCCAGTAACGCTACGGGATTTAGCCAAACCAGTACCACTACACCGAACCTCACTTTTACACACCAGTTATCGAAAGTAGAAATTACCGTAAAAGCAGGTGCAGGCGTGAGCAGTGTAAGTGGTGTTACCGCAGCATTTCAAAGTTTTAATACCTTAGCCGATTTTGATTTAATCGCCGGAGCACTGACTAGTGGCCTGGCCCCTGCCAATATTAATGCCAATATAACAGCATCTGGCGCAGATCAACTGGCCTCGGCCATTATGCTGCCATTAGCCGACGCCAGCAACAAAACAATTGTATTTACACTTCCATCAGGCGACAACTTTACCTGGACTCTACCGGCAGGTTCTAAATTTGAAGCGGGCAAGAAAAATACTTATACTATTGTTTTACAAAAAGTTACCACGCCAGTAGCCGTACAACTGGGAACGGCTACCATTACCAACTGGGTAGATGTACCTGGTGGCAGCACAAACCTGAATCCGGATGTGACCACCCCAACGCCTACCGAGAAGCAAATTTTTATGGAAACTTTTGGAACCAAAGATTTAAGCGGATTTCCAAGTTCCCGCCAGGCTGTTACAGCATATGACAATTATGACAATCCTACCTTTGCCTATGCAGGAAATACCACAATCATTGTGGCCGGTAACGGATTTACCACCAATAATGCCAGATTTGTCGGCACTGAAAATAATATTAAAATGAACAATATTAATACCGATGGCTTTACTAATCTGAAGTTGCAATTCAGGGCGACCTTAATCAATGCACCTGCAACTGGTACTACACTTGATTTTGCCAACATCATCACCGTAAGGTATAACGGAGTTGACTATACTGTGCCAGCCGCACCAAGCAATAATAGCACGACGCCGGTAAGTATCGAGGTCAACTTAAGTACCGCAGCAGCCAATGCGACCAGTACTTTGGAATTTATAGGTAATAAAGGAATAGTTGCCCCGGCGACAGGTTCTTTTTTCCGTATAGATGATGTAAAACTACTGGGCACAAAATAATATCAATAAAATATAAGGGGAGCAGTCTTAAAAGGGCTAGCTCCTCTTTCTTATTTTCGGTAACCATGGAACGCTTTTATATTCAACAAATAACATTCAAAAAGTTCATATTTTATATGGGCATCCTTGTGTTTTTATTCTCCTGTAAGCGGTCGGAAGAAGACATTTTTGTTATCAAAAAAGAAGAATTAAAAAAAGTAGTTATCGTGTACATGTCGGCCAATAACAGCCTTGCTTTCAGTGCTTATACCAATATCAATCAGATGGAAGAAGCATTTGACCAAACAAACGGCAAATTGATTGTATATGCTAAAATATTTGGACAACAGCCTACGATATATGAAATTTCAAAGGATAGCAGTCCACAAATTGTAAGCCGTAAAGTAAAAGTATATAACGACCACGATGCCTCGAACCCCGATATCATGAAAATGATATTCAGCGATATACAGGCTTTATACCCCGCCAAAACCTATGCTGCCATTCTTTGGTCGCATGCAACCAACTGGTTACCCAAAAGTGCGACGATTAGCCTGCGTTCTTTTAGTGATGACAATGGCAGTAAAATGGATGTGCAGGACCTGAAGTATGCCTTACCCAACAACCTTGAGTATCTTATTTTTGATGCCTGCTCTATGGCCTCTACAGAAGTATTATACGAGCTTAAAGACAAAACCCGCTACATCCTGGCTTCGCCAACCGAAGTGTTAAGCGTAGGCCTTCCATACAACCGCATTGAAAAAAATCTATTTGAAGACCCCGAGGTGGGATTACCTGCGATTTGTGACAACTATTATCGTTATTATATGACGCAAAGTGGCAATAACCAATCTGCCACATTCTCGCTCATCAAAACAGAAAAACTGGAACAACTGGCACAAACGACACGCAATTTCCTGTACCAGCATTCTTTTACTTATCCTGATTTTAGACGGGCTGAAGTACAACGCCTTGATTTTGATCCCGCTTCACCTATGTCAGGATTTGATTTTATGGATTTTTTTGAAAAAAACTTCCCAGGTATTTCCCTGCAGGGATTACAAGATGCAGTGAATGATGTAGTGTTATACCAAGTGCATACGCCGAATTTTTTGGGGAAACCGATCAATCGGTTTTCCGGTCTGTCCTGCTATATACCCCACCCGGATAATGAATGGGCACATCCTTTTTACCGGAGTTTAGGCTGGTATCGCGCAGCAGGATTTGATAAAATGTTGTAATGCAGTATTACACGTAAATAAGAAGGAGCAGCGATAAGCAGCATGATCGTTTTAGGCTTTCTTCATCAAAATTGATATTCTTTTGATCCATATCGAAAGTACCCGCAACATTATATCTATAATTTTAACAAATGAATAAAAGATCACCTGCCTTTCTAAATCAAAAAGCAATAGCTACTTTATTCGCATTATTGTTTTTTGCTTATTCGTGCCGAAAAGATAATACAGGTCCATTGTCAGGCCCCGTATCTGATAACAGTCTGCGGTTTACCTCCTCTGTGGAAGGTGAAACCGGAACCAAAGCCACGGGCAATACCTGGCAGGTAAATGATAGCATTGGCCTGTTTATGAAAAAAGCAGCTGATGCAGCAGTAATTGCTGCCAATAAAAAATACATCACCACTGGCGATGGCAATTTTTCAGCACAAGGAGACCATGGTTTGAATTATCCTGATGGTTCTGCTGTAAATTTTGTGGCTTATTATCCATATCAACCCGGCATCTCTGGCAATATTTATCCGGTCGATTTATCTTCACAAACCAGCCTTCCGGCCATTGACCTGATGTACGCCAACAATGCCACTGGCTTTAGCAATAAAAGCACCACTAGTCCAAATTTAAGCTTCACGCGCCAGTTGGTGCAGGTAGATCTTACCATTATGGCCGGCAGCAACATCGACCTGAATGGCATTACCGCCAGTTTTCAAAATATGAACACAAGAGCCAATTTTGACCTCAATACAGGTACGCTAACGGCGGGGTCTACGCTGGCTAATGTAAATGCGAATATTAAGTCTATTGCAGGTACCCCCTATTTAATGGCCTCCGTTATTTTATTGCCCCTGGCGGATGCAGCCGGGAAAAAAGTTATTTTCACCCTGGCCTCTGGCAGCACTTACACCTGGACCCTACCTTCAGGTGCTACATTTGAAAAAGGAAAAAAATACCGATACAACGTTACATTGGGTAACGGACAACCCTGGTTACAGCCTTTTACACGTCGCGTATTTCCGGAAAGGGATAGTGCCCAGTTTGCCAACATTGTAGATAAACAATGGGTGGTTATTGGCAATAACAATCCTTATGCTTTTCAAAAAGATTATGGTATTCTTTTTAATGGCGAACCTTCTTATCGTTTTGAGCTAAAAAGTGATGGAACGACAAGAGACAGGGTTGAACTACAATATGCATACGCCACTAACCAGGATTATGCAGGTATTTCTGCTGCTGATTATATTAAAGACCAAAAAACGTTCAGCACCTACCTCCGTGGTAAAGGTATTACACCACAGGCCAGCAAATGGCGATATCAATATGCGATCTATGTGCCTTCTACTACCGATCCAGCTTCATCGGCAATTTTTTCACAAATTCATGGCATGAACGATCGTACGCTGGTCGTATCACCAAATGGCGAACAAACCATGCTTACAAAAGACCAGTTTTTGGAACTGACACAGACCATGATATTTGATGATGGCCTAGGGTATTCCATCGTAAACGGGGCAAAGGGACCAGCCAACGGATGGAAAATGGATGCTGGTGGTTATCCGCCAATGGAAATGGGCTTTGGCAGAGGACAGTTTTATATTTCCGTAACCTCAGACAGCAAATGGGCAACCGATATTGAAGACCGCAATGGCGCCAATATTGATCGTGTCGGGGTATTACAACCAGTAACCTCAGCCGGGGGATATAAAATAGCGACCAATGTGTACCGCATGCCTTTTGCCAATTATCCCAAAGATACCTGGGTTACCTTTGTTATGGATATTGATTATTCCGCTTACAATGGACCAGGCAACCAAATGATCGCACCCGGCAAAATAGACGTCACCATGAGTTACCATCAAAACGGAACAGCTGTAAGCACAAAAATTGTAAATAATGCCACTGTGGCTATTGGCCGAAACGATGCACCAGGCTATTACTTTAAATTTGGCATCTACCAACCTGGAGATGTCCAATCTTTTGTTGTGAACTGTGCAGGATATTCACAAACACCACGTTAATTAAAATATGTTTAAAAACGACTGCCTAACCGCTATAAATATTTTTAACAAATGAATAAAAGATTAACAAGCTTTCTCTATCAAAAAACAATGGCTGTTGTTTTGTTTGCCTTACTGATTATTGTCTATTCCTGCCGAAAAGATGATAAGGGCTCCAACTCGTCTCCGGAGCCAACACCCGGCAGGCAGGTGCAGTTTACCTCATCCGTTGAAGGCGAAACCGGAACCAAGGCCACAGGCAATACCTGGGAGACTAACGACAATATTGGCGTGTTTATGAAAAAAGCCTCCGATGCTTCGGTGCTTGCGGTCAATAAAAAATATACCACCACTACCGGAAACGGGAATTTTACCGCACAGACCAGCGATGCCTTCAGTTATCCAGGTGATGGCTCTGCCATTAATTTTGTTGCTTATTATCCCTACAAATCAACAATAGCTGGCAATATCTACAAAGTAGATGTGTCTTCACAAAGCAACCTGCCTGCTATCGACCTGATGTATGCCAATAATGCCACCGGTTTTAGCCAGGGCAGCACTACGGTTCCCAATCTAAATTTTGCACATCAGTTAGCACGGGTAAACCTGATCGTACAGGCTGGCGGGGGTATTGCCAGTTTAAACGGCATTACGGTCAGCTTTCAAGACTTCTCCACGCAGGCCGATTTTGACCTGAATACGGGTACATTCGCTGCCGGCACTAATCCTGCCAATATCAGCGCCAACATCAGTGGCACTGCGGCTGCCGAACGGGTAGCATCTGCTGTTTTACTACCCATTACTGGCGCTACCAATAAAAAAGTGGTTATTACCTTGCCCTCGGGAGAATCTTTTACCTGGTTACTACCCAATGGCACTAATCTCGAAAGAGGTAAAAACTACACCTATACCGTGGTGCTGCAAAAGAGCATTCCTGTTTCTATCCTTAATGTAGATTATGAAAGCGGAACCCTCAATTCGGGCATTACGGGTATAAGCTCTTCTCATGCCACAGCAGCTGACGCCAATTATATGGTACAAGCAGGCGCTACAGGAAACTATGCCATTGCCCATAAAGTAGTATATGGCGATAATGCATATTATTCTGATGGCGCTTACCGGAGCGAATCGGATGCGATAGCCCTCACCGCCGCCCGCTACGCGCCGGGAGACGAACGTCGGTATGAGTTTAGTGTTCTGCTGAAAGACTGGACGCCCTGGCTTTCCGACCCTATTTATGAAACCAATATTTTTCAGCTAAAAGTATCTGGCAACTCCACTACCGATTCGGGCGTTCCTTTACAACTGCGTGCTTCGAGAAACGCACTGCGGCTGCGCTACAGGGATAATATTCGGGTAGTTAATTTCCTGTCTGATGTTAGGCCTTATGTAAACCAATGGATACATTTTAGAATAGATGCAAAATGGACTAAAGATGCAACGGGATATATCAGAACTTTTATGAAACTGCCCGGACAAAATGATTTTAAGCTGGTGGATGAAAAAACAAATTACGACACTTTTGCCGGCGATCCAGCTGTCGGAAATATTGGATATATCAAATGGGGCGTTTATGGGATCCAGGAAGGGCTTACCCGAATTACCTATCACGACGATATCAGGATTTATAAATTAAACTAATAATTCCGCTAAAAGCTAATACAAGACCTTGAATAAATATTACAGCATATGATGCGTTTAAAAATAATATTACTGGCCATTACCATAATTTCATCGGCATTCAGCTCCACAAAAGCACAAGAAACAGCGGTTAGCAAAAGCAGTTTCGATGTGGTTAACCTGGATGCCAAAGGATTGGAAAAGGTTAAACATCTGGTAGCTGCTGCAAAGTACGAAGAGGGGGCAAAAGAATTGCTTAAATATTACCGCAGCCGCACCAATGTGCGTCACCTTGATTTTGATACGGATGAGATTAAAAAATTAGCAGGCAAAAAGGTAAATGAAAATACACTTGAGCTGGCCAATAATATTTTGCAGCACAAATTTAAACCACATAAAGGTTATCCTACTTTCGATTATGGCAAAGAGATTAACTGGCAATACCGCCCGGTGCAAGATCAATTACTGACCACTTTTTTACACCGCACTGCTTTTTGGGAGCCTTTGGGCATCGTGTACCAAAGTACCGGCGATGAGCAATATGCAAAAGAATGGATATTTGAACTGCGCGATTGGGTTAAAAAAAACAAACAGGGTGCTTACGCCGATGATAAAGATTACGCCTGGAAGGCTTTCGTGGTATCGTTCAGGTTAAATCACTGGTCAGGTTATTTTAATCTTTTTCTTAACTCGCCAAATTTTACCCCTGCATTTTTAATGGAGTTTTTAAACTCGTACAGCGCACAGGCCGATTATGTAATGGCCAATTATACGGATATAGGCAACCATAGACTATACGAAGCGCTGCACATGATGTACGCCGGTAGCACATTCCCCGAAATGAAACAGGCGGCTAACTGGCGTAAAAGTGGCATAACCGTTTTAAATGAAGAAATTAAAAAACAGATACTGCCTGATGGCGTTCAGTTCGAGCTATCGCCCTCCTACCATATTGGCAGCATTAAAATATTTTTGGATGCGCTGCAAATTGCCCAGTTAAATGGAGCAGCAGCGGAATTTCCTGAAAGCTACCGGAACCTTGCCGAAAAAATGGTGCTTGCAGTAGGTAAATATTCATTCCCCGATTATACCTTTCCGCTTTATGGCAATGCATTTTTAACCACCAAAGCGGCTATGCTTAAAAGTTATGCCTTATGGACAAAGGTTTTCCCTAAAAACAAAGTAATTGAATATTATGCTACTGATGGTAAAACGGGCACAGCCCCAGATTATCGTTCCGGCAGTCTTCCTAATGCCGGCTTTTATGCTTTCAGGAGCGGATGGGACATGAAAGCCACCGTAATGCAGATAAAAGCAGGTCCACCTGCAGCGTTCCACTCCCACCCCGATAATGGCAATTTTGTGCTTTGGGTAAAAGGTCGCGATTTTACACCCGATGCCGGGAGTTTCGTGTATGCCAATGTGGGCGACCAGGCAAATACCAAAAGAGATTGGTACCGCTCTACCAAAGCACACCAAACCCTGACCATTGATGATAAAACCATAGAAAACGATGCGAAACTGCAAAAATGGGAAACAGGAAATAATTTAGATATCCTTAGCTATTCCAATCCCAGTTATAAAGATTTAAACCACCAGCGCACGTTTTTATTTATTGATAAAACATATTTCGTCATTATTGACAGGGCAATTGGCGCGGCAACTGGAAAATTAGCCATCCGTTATCATTTAAAAGAAGATAGCCAGGCCACCCTGAATGCCAGCAATAACCGTATTACCACTAATTATGCCGATGGCAATAACCTTTTGATACAGGTATTAAATAAAGATAAAGTAAGTGTAAAAGAAGAGCCAAGTTTTGTATCGTATGTATACCAAAAAGAAACACCAAGGCCAGCTTTTGCTTTCGAAAAAGCAAAGGCTGATGGTAAAACACAGGCTTTTATTTCGGTATTGTATCCTTATAATGGCAGCACCCCACCAGTGGTCAACTTTACTGAAAATCCTGGCCATGATTTTGCAAATGGCAAAATAGACATTACGCTCAATATTAATGGTAAAACGACAATTGTGAAGCAGGATTTAGGTACGAATTAAGATAATGAACTACAAAGACAAAAAAGACCAAAGAGTAGCTTTGGGCAAAATAAATTGAATGAATAATCATATAAATAACTGATCAGACCCGATAACAATGAATATCAGAAAAAAAATATCGCTTTGCTTCTTACTGACCGCTGGCCTATTTGCAAACGCACAAGATGCACCGCTTACCAAACAAAGTTTTGACAACATCAACCTCGCCTACCCCGGCTTAGAAAAAGTAAACAAACAATTTTTGTTGGGCCAATACGATAATGCAGGTAAAGAATTATTGAGCTATTACCGCAACAAGGCAAACAAGAGCGAAATCATTAAAAACAAAACACTAAACAGTGGCGATAAGGAAAGCGCAGACAATGCTTTAGTGCACAAATTTAAGCCACAGAAAGGTTATGGATTTTTCGATTATGGTAAAGATATTAACTGGCAGTTTTGGCCGGTAAAAGATAACGAGGTCCGCTGGCAGTTACACCGCGTAAAGTGGTGGCAATCGCTAGGTAAAGCCTTTAATAGCACTGGAGATGAAAAATACGCCAAAGAATTTATCTTCGAGTTTGGCGATTGGGCTAAAAAAAATCCGCTGGGTTTATCAAAAGACAATGACAGTTTTGCCTGGCGCCCTTTAGAGGTATCAGAAAGGGTAAACATATTTCCGGCTATTTTTGATCTGACGGTAAATGCACAAAGTTTTACACCCGCATTTTTATTGGAATTTCTAAACAGTTTCAGTTTCCAGGCAGATTATGTTCCTAAAAATTACAGCGAGCTGGGAAACCATTTATTATTCGAAGCCCAGCGTGTTGTGGGTGCAGGTTCGCAATTCCCTGAGCTAAAAAATGCACCGGCCTGGAGAAAAAGTGGCATTACCGTGCTAAATAAGGAAATTGAAAAACAAGTATTTAATGATGGTATGCAGTGGGAAATGTCGCCATCGTACCATATCGCTTCAATTGGTATTTTTTTAAATGCATATCGCGCTGCACAGGTAAGCGGACAAGAAAAGGAATTTCCGTCGAGTTATATTGCTAAAATAGAGAAAATGGTATTGGCTACGGCTAACTTTTCCTTCCCGGATTATACTGCCCCCATGTTTGGCGATAGCTGGCCGGGAGATAAAAATGGGATGATGAAAAACTATGCTGACTGGGGCAAAAACTTTCCTGATAACCAAAGTATTGCTTACTTCGCAACTGATGGCAAAAAAGGTACCGCGCCTGATTATTTGTCGAAAGGTTTGCCAAATGCAGGCTTTTATACATTTAGAAACGGATGGAAAAGCGATGCAACGGTAATGACTTTAAAAGCAGGTCCTCCGGGAGAATTTCATGCCCAGCCTGATAACGGAACCTTCGAACTTTGGGTAAAAGGCCGCAATTTTACGCCCGATGCCGGTTGTTACCTCTACAGCGGTGATGCCGAGATCATGAAAAAAAGAGACTGGTTCCGCCAAACCCGTGTACACAGCACACTTACACTGGACAATAAAAACATGGTGATTACCAAAGCCACCCAGAACAAATGGGAAGCCAGTAAACCAATGGATGTATTAACCTACACCAATCCAAGTTATACCGGTTTAAACCACCAGCGCAGTGTGCTATTCATCAACCAAAAATATTTCCTGATTATCGATCAGGCCATTGGCAAAGCAACAGGTACTTTAGGCACACATTTTCAATTAAAAGAAGATAGTAAACCTGTGTTTGATAAAGCAAAAAACAGCGTATACACCACTTATGCTGATGGCAATAACCTTTTAATTCAAAATTTAAATTCAGATCAGGTTTCGCTCAGCGAAGAAGAAGGAAAAGTTTCTTATGTATACATGAAAGAAATCAGCAGGCCTGCCTTTGTTTTCGAAAAAGCGAAAAGTGATGCCAAAACCCAAAACTTTGTGAGTATCCTTTATCCATTTGATGGCGATAAAGCGCCTGTAATTACGGTAAAAGAAAATGAGGGGAACGATTTTGAAAAAGGAAACCTAAACCTTACCCTAAGCATTGATGGTAAAAAAAGCGAAGTAAAAGTAGCGCTGATGAAGTAAAAAAGCCTACCAGGTTTGGAACTTTGCCAGCGTAAGAGATAGCAACGGAAAGCCCACAGCGATTGAAACGAAGCAAGGACTTAGCATGATGAAATGAGCCTGGCTGGTGAGGACACCAGCCAATAGAGAAAGGTTTGGCGCTTTGCCAGCGTGAGGGATAGCAGCGGAAAGCCCACAGCGGAGTAAAACGAAGCGAGGACTTGCAGCGAATAGCCCGACCCCTTGCGCAGCTTGGGGGCACGCCAAAATAAAAAGCCTGGCAAATAAACTTACAATTCTGAAAATGAATTGAGATGAACCTGGCTGATTAGGACACGAGCGAATAGAGAAAGGTTTGGCGCTTTGCCAGCGTGAGGGATAGCAGCGGAGTAAAACGAGGCGAGGACTTGCAGCGAATAGCCCGACCCCTTGCACAGCTTGGGGGCACGCCCAAATAAAAAGCCTGGCAAATAAACTTACAATTCTGAAAATGAATTGAAATGAACCTGGCTGATTAGGACACGAGCGAATAGAGAAAAGTTTGGCGCTTTGCCAGCGTGAGGGATAGTAGCGGAAAGCCCACAGCGGAGTAAAACGAAGCGAGGACTTGCAGCGAATAGCCCGACCCCTTGCGCAGCTTGGGGGCACGCCAAAAAATGAGAGCAGGACAGACTGATTGAATGCCAAAAACATGGAATGACCGGTTCCCAATAGAGATGATAGATTGAATTAATGACCTTAAAAAAAATACCATGATATAAGAAAAACAATTAACCATTTACTAACCAAAACCACATGAAAAAAAAATCATTTTACCCGCAAAAGTATATGGCTATGGCCATACTATTTTTAGCAAGTGCCTGCAGTAAAATTGAAAATGGCCTGACCAGCCAAACCGAGACAGCGAAATTCTCCATTTCAAAAATGGCTACCGGACCACAAGCCAACCTGAACTATGGCGATAGCATTTTAAACGTAACTTACGAAGATGGCACACTCAACTCTGGTATAACAGGCATAAACCCGACCAATGCCACTGCATCGGATGCTGCTTACATGGTATCGCCGGGTGCTACCACACTAAACCATGCAATTGCGCACAAAGTGGTATATGGTGATTCGGGATATAATTCTGATGGCAACTGGAGAAGTGAAAGCGATGCGCAACAGTTTATTCCTGCCCGTTATTTCCCCGGCGATGAACGGCGCTACGAGTTTAGTGTACTGCTTAAAGACTGGCCGGTATGGAATCAGGGCGATGCCACCAATGAAAGCAATCTTTTTCAGTTAAAAGTATCGGGTGGTGAAAATGTTCCGCTGATGATCCGTGCACAAAGAAATGCGATACGCATCAGGTATCAGGATGTATCGGTGAAAGATATCGTAAGCAACCTCCAACCCTATGTAAACCAATGGATCCAATTTAGGATAGATGTGCTTTGGGCGACGAGCACTACAGGTTATATGCGAACCTATATGAAATTACCCGGACAAAGCGATTTTGTTTTGGTTGACGAAAAAACAAACTATTCTACCTTTACAGGCAATGTTAGCGATGGAAACATAGGCTACATTAAATGGGGATTATACGTGGTGCCACCCAACAGCACCCGTACTGTTTATCACGACGATATCAGGATTATCAACCTTAACCAGGCACCTACTACAACAGGCCTCATCTGGGGCAATAGTATTCCTGACGCTAATCCGGCCTATCTGGATGGCCCGTATACAATCGTTTCAAATATTACAAGCCCTACCGCTTACAACAATACCAGCCACGTATATATTCACCCCAATATTAAATACCAGCCTGCACAAAACATTGTATATGTGAACAGTACCAGTCCTGCGCCAAACCCGGCTGATAATGTTGTGGGTACCCCACGGTCTGATTTTTCCCGTTCAACGCTGTCGGCAGCAGGTATATCAGGCGGCGCTCCTGGCCCAGGCGGACGATACCTGGTCAGTGGATGGGTAAATGCAGTATCATCAACTACACCATCAGCTTTTGATCCGACAGAATATTACGAGTTCAATTTGGAACCCCTAAGTGGCTACCATTTTAACTTTAGCGATGTTAAATTTACCGTGTTAAGGGGCGGCGCCACACACCCCAATACATTTGTGCTCCGCTCTAGTATTGATAATTTTGCCAGCAATATCTCTGCCCCTGTTACAATCAGTGGCACTACTACACCAACATCGATACAATTCAATGCCTCGGCACTTACCAATATTAGTACCGCCGTTACCTTTAGGTTATATGCTTATGGAGCTACCGCAACCAGTGGCAGTACTTCCGTTGGACTTAACGATTTCCAGGTGAATGGCCAGGTATTGCCAAATCCTTAGATCAATAAGCCTGAACAAAGCAGTGGTATAATTTGCTGCTGCTTTGTTCTGAAAACAATACAAGATTAGAAACCAATAATTTGGTGATTAACCTGTCCCCGTTATCAAAAGGCAAAATTCCTATGCACGTATTTAAAATAACCACCAATAGTTTTGATCAAAAAACACCTCTACTTTAAATTAAAAATTAATTCATCTATTTAAAACCTAACCAAAATTAACCTATGAAAACAAAAGAATTTAACCCAAAAACAGCAGGTAAACTGTTGGCAGCAATCGGTATACTGGGCCTATTGTTTGCCTGTACTAAAGAAAGCGTTGGCACATCGGATACTGCCCTAACAAAAGGCAAGGGTCCGATAGAAAAATCGAATAGCCTGAATACCCTAACCGCGGGCGATACGATTTTGAATGTAACTTATGAAAACGGCCAATACGACTCAGGAATTACTGGTGTACGCGGAACAGTAGCAACAGGAGCAGATGCCGTTGGTATAATTAGTCCCGGGCAAAGCAGTTTAAAAGGTATCCTTCACAAA
The DNA here is from genome assembly GCA_002151545.1 of Sphingobacteriaceae bacterium GW460-11-11-14-LB5. NCBI lineage: Bacteria > Pseudomonadati > Bacteroidota > Sphingobacteriia > Sphingobacteriales > Sphingobacteriaceae > Sphingobacteriaceae bacterium GW460-11-11-14-LB5. The sequence goes on from CP021237.1 coordinate 2,815,417, forward strand.
GTTACATTGGGCAAAGAAGGACATTACTCTGCAGAGGCCTGGCGGAGTGAAGCCGATGCTTTAAATTATGAGCCGGCCTTGTTTTTTCCTGGAATGGAGCGCAGGTACGAAGTGAGCATTTATTTAAAAGATTGGGGACAATGGAACAGTGCTAATCCACCGTATGGTGACAATATTTTTCAGTTAAAGGTAAGTGGTGGCGACCCGGTTCCTTTAAGGCTGCTTACCAAGCGCAATAGCATCACAGCACGGTACGATGCGACCGGAAACGGCACGGTGATTTCGGATTTTAGGTCGCAGATAAATAAATGGATAGACTTTCGTATAGATGTGAAATGGACTACAGACAATACTGGTTATTTTAAAATTTACACCCGATATGAGGGCGAACAAGATTATACCTTACGCTTGCAGAATTTAAATGCAAAAACATTTACAGGTACCCAGTTAGCCAACGGGCAGAAGGGCTATATTAAATGGGGTGTATACCGCGAAGCTGGAAGAGATGCGAGTGGCAACGTCATTACCAACGACAATGTTTTAACCCGGATTGCTTATCATGACAATATCCGCATTATCGCATTGAACTAATATTAAATGAGGTTGACTCAAAACTAATTTACGCTAATTTAATCGTCCCATCATCTTTCTAAGGTCGTTGTTCCACCAGCTGGATATAACGACCTTTTTTTTACCATTTGTTAAAAGACTTATACAGGATATTTTAAAGATTTAGATCATATTATTTCAGAAAAAACTATCTTCGTTATCTATCATCCAGACATCTTTTAAGCCTCATTTAAAAAACGCTAAAATGATGGAATGGTTAAAACTTCAACCGAAGAAATTAAATATCCTGAAAGAAAGCTATGCTGTTTACCCATTTTAACGAAGCAGAAAAGAATGTACATTACCCTCCAGACAGGAGGATGTACCTGGGCCTAAAGCCTTATGTTTTCGTTATTATAGCACTGCTGCTGTTAGCCAGCGTTGGTGCAGCCTGGCTACAGTATTTAGTATATGGTTTACCTGACGATCCATCACGCCTGCTTCCTGCTGTGACGGCAGATACGGTTAAAGGATTTCCGGTCTGGGTAATTTTATGCCATTGGGTTAACTTTTTCTTTTTGGTAATTTTAATCAGAAGTGGCCTCTCCATATTGATGGATCATCCCCGGCTTTACTGGCAGAATGGCTGTACCCCGGGATCGGAATGGTTGAAGTTAACCCCTATCCAAATACCAAAAGACAAACTTTGGACCGCCAAGGATGATGCACGTTATATCAGTCCGTTATTGGCACTACCTGGTTATCGGCATACGGTCGGCATAGCAAGAGGATGGCACTTTATCCATGTTCCATTTTTTGTATTAAATGGGGTTATTTTTGTTGCGCTGTTATTTGCTGGCGATCAGTGGCAGCGGATTGTACCTACCTCATGGCAGATTTTTCCTGATGCATGGTCTGTTTTTGTGCATTATGCTACCTTTAATATGCCATTGGAGCCCAATGGTTTTTATTACTATAATGCTTTACAAAAACTATCTTATTTTGGTGCGGTATTCGTGCTCGCGCCATTATCCATGTTGAGCGGTTTATGTATGTCGCCAGCTATAGAAAATAGATTTCACTGGCTGCCAAAAATTTTTGGCAACAGACAAGGCGCAAGGTCAGTCCATTTTTTGGTCATGCTTGCTTACCTGGCGTTTATAATTATCCATGTGGCAATGGTTGTGGCTACGGGCCTTGTTAGGAATTTAAACCACATCACCCTGGGTACCGATCATCCGTCTGACCGGAGTGGCTTGTATATTGGCATCGCCATTCTTCTTTTCACCATTATATTTTGCTTTTATGCGCACTGGGTTTCGTGGAAAAGGCCACGCTGGGTGCAACAGGCAAGTGCTTTTATAAACGGTAATTTGTGGCTCCGCACCATTAATAAGTTAAAGCCAAAAGCTTATTTTAAGAAAGAAGATATTACGCCTTTTTTCTGGGCAAATGGCAAATTACCAGTCTCAGACAAATGGAATGATTTAGCCGCCAACGATTTTAAAAACTATAAACTCAAAATAGACGGATTGGTAGAAAACCCCATCGAGCTATCCATCGATGAAATGAAAGCTTTAGGCAAAGAACAAAACATTACCATGCACCATTGCATACAAGGCTGGTCGGGCATTGCAGAATGGGGCGGCTTACCCCTTAAAACCCTTGTCGATTTGGTTAAACCCAAAGCAAATGTAAAAACAGTTGTATTTTACTCATTTGGAGAAAGCTTATACGGTGGGCCTTATTACGATACCCATACCTTAGATAACTGCCTTAAACCTGGCGCCATACTGGCCTGGGAAATGAATTATGAACCGTTAAGCCATGTTTACGGTGCTCCGTTAAGACTCCGGGTAGAAAACCAGCTGGGTTATAAAATGGTGAAATGGATTGAACGCATTGAATTTATAGAAAATCACGAAAGTGTTGGTAAAGGCTATGGCGGCAAAAATGAAGATGATGAATACTTTGATCTGATAGCCAATACTTAAGTTGAAATCATTTTATTCTTGATGAACATGCGAATGAACTGATTGGATTAAAAAAGGGTAACTCAATCACCTTAATCTGGTTTTTAGTTACCCTTAAAATCTGTAAAAAAATGAGAGCCGTTAATACAGATCAGTGCCGGTTAATTTGATCTGGTAAGGCCATTCGCTGATCAAATCGGGTTTTCTTGGCAATTTAACATGTACTGTTGGCGCAGCACTAACCACAAGCCATAAATAGGCAGTTTTAGCTGGCACTTTAAAGCGGTAAGATCCTTCATTCGAACGATATACTTTTCCGTAAACCCTTTCACCATTTTCTTTAACAGCTAAAAAACAGTATCTCCAGCCGGCATTTTCGGGGATAATATTTTGGTAGCCAGTTGCACCGGCCATTCCTTTAAATTCAAGTTTAACGGAAGTAACCGTAGGTACTTTAAGCCTTATGCCATTATACCCATAACTTTGGAGACAGTCTTTTTTGCTGATTTGGTACCAGCCATCTGCTGATGGATTAAATACGGTTTTGTGTTTGTTGGCATATTTACTCGTTACCTCGCGCACACGGTCTAAATCCCAGGTAATAAACCTGCTTGATGCATCAAAAACCTCATCATTAAACTGTTCCTGATCTATTTTGGTAATGCGTTTGTAAGTCATTACAGGATCTTCTCCCGGGTTTACGCTATTTAATAGTTTTCCATAAAAATCCAGTCCATGTTTTTCCGACCAATATTCTAACAAGAAAGGCGAATGGTACTGATTCTCCGGATGAAGAAAAGCCAGGTTAGTTTGTTTTAAAAATGCAGCTAAATGGAAGTGTTCAAAATCTACCCAATCCGGATAGACCTGCCATAAGAGGTATTGGCTTCCCATTTCGTTTATCGCCCCGTTAAAAGCGCTTCCATGATCGCAGCTGGCCATAAATTGAAAAGAGTGCCCAAGTTCGTGCGCCAATACCCCATAAGGATAACGGTGTACGCGTACAGCAGGTGTCCATAAAATGGCTACACTATCTTTTCCCCATCCGTAGGCAGTAGCGTCATTGCCGCCATAGATAAAAACCAGTGCCTTATAGCGATCAGAAACCGATTTTCCCTTTTTTAATACTTTCAGCTGATCAATGTAATAATTGTAAAAACGCTCCGTTTCTAGCAGCGATTTTTTGACATCGAATGTTTTTGTCGTATCCTTATTCTGCATCGGATCATCTCCAAATTCCTTTGACCAAAAGATTACAACGTTATCTGACTCTACTTTTCTTTTATTGCTAAAAGTGCTGTTATCGTCATTAAAATCGTTGTTATCAGGTACCCTCGATACATTTTTCGGAATAAAAACCTTCTTAGCTGTTTTTAAGCCGGAAACGTTGTTTTGAGCACTTCCAATGAGTGGAAGCGCTACTATTGCCAATACAGTGTATACTCGTTTAAGTGGATTGATCATCTATTTCAACAATGAACTTTATTTAAATACATTTTTGGGTATTGTTCCTGTCCAGGATTCAGGCAGTTTGGTTACGCCAAAAATTTTAGCAAGTACTACCCCGGTATTTTTATTGCTGTTAAAAGAAGTAATTAAACCACCTTTTTTAATCTGTGGCCCAGTGATGCCCCAAGGCACCTGCATTTCGGCCATGGAGATGCCACCATGACCTTTATTTATACCGCCGTGATCGGTAATCAATAAAAAGTGTGTGTCTTTGTAAATTCCGTCAGCTTTTAATTTCTCAAGTAAAGCCCCTATTGCCACATCTGCCTGCTCTATAGCCGTAATATATTCAGGTGTCATCCAGCCAAAACCATGGCCCGCGTGATCGGTGTGTACGCTATATAAAAAGGTAAGTGTAGGGTTTTGTTTGTTTTTTACCATGAAATCGTAAGCTTTCTGGTAGTTGTCTTTATATTGATCTTTTTCTTCAAAAGATACCTCATCCAGGTATTTTTGATTGATTGGATTAATTAATTCTTTCCAGTTGTAGTAATAACTGGTTTTAACATTGGGTACAGCATCTTTCAGTACTTTAAATATCGATGGGTAGTAACCATCCTGATCAGTTTCTATTGACTGTAAGGTGTGTTTTTGCAAGGTCCAGTCGTTTGCGGTAATTCCGTGCTCTTCAGGACCTGAGCCGGTCATGTGGCTGGTCCAGTTTGGTAGTGTAACCGATGGCATTACTGGTCGGGTGGTTAAAGAAAGTACACCATCAGCAAACAGTTTATCCAGGTTGGGGTGTTTGGCTGTTTTAAATCCTTCAGCACTGAAACCGTCAAGGCCAATAATTAAAACGTGTGTAGCTTTACGCTGTGCCATAGCTGAAAGTGATAGTAAGGACAACACCATCACTGTTAAAAAAACTTTTCTCATAAATTAATCTCTTGGTATAAAATTGATATGGTAAATATAAATTATAGAAAATCAAAATGCGGTTTGCATGGAAACACAAAACCTGGCCAAAAGTAAGTATTGCTAAATAAGCTATTAATCAAGCCATTACTTAACAACATTTGATCTAAATGGATATAACGATGATATTCTACATTAAATTATAGCGCATAATTACTAAACAAATGTTTAATAATATTAAACATCAGGTAAAATAATTGTTATATCTTTCTAAAATATACGAATGAAGAGAAAATAGTAATTATGCTGATCAACAAACAGGCTTAAATTATCCTTAAAAACTTACAAATATCTTTTTCGCCAAACCTGCATCATGTATACATTTATTGCCCATTGATCGGCAACCGGAAGGTTGGTAAACGGAATGGTTGGCATATAACTGGGCGGTCCAAATTCAGTTAACATGGTCAGGATTTTGCCCTGTTGCTTTTTTATGGCGACTACTTTATCCCACCAGGCGAAATGGGCTTCAACGGCTTGCTTCCATTCCGGCGCTCGTGGATCGCTTACCTGCGGCCCTTCTGCATGGCCTACCCTGGAGTGAACATGATCGGTACGTGAAATGGCAAGTGCCACAGTTTCGGGTTGATCTTCGAGTAAACTCTCGCTCACATTACACCAGTGAGAAATATCGAGCGTTAGCCTTAAATCAGGATTTTCTGCAAATATGGCAAGGATGCCGGAGCCGAATAAAGCATACGGGAACGATGGGTTTCATGATAAATCGGAACACCCGTTTCTTTAGCATACTGAACGGTAAAATCAATGAATTTTTTGTTGTCCTGGTATTGAAAAAAATCCTTTCCGGAGTGAACATTGATATACAAGGGTTTTTGATATTGATGCTCAATCGCTTCTTTAAGTACTTTTTTAAAAGTTGCAAAGTGTGGTGCCGGAAGGGCTTCGTCGCCACGGCAAAGAAAACCAACTGCTAATTGATATTTTTTTAACGCTTTAAATAATTCTTCAGCAATTTCCGGCGACCAGAGGATTTCGATTCCATCATAACCAGAATCTTTTGCCTTTTTACAAAAATCAGTTACCGGGCCATTAAAGCCCCAATATGGCGCCATTATTTTTAGGGCGAAACCATTCGCCCATTTTTCAGATCCGGGAGAAGGTGAACTAAAAGTTTCCGTTGGCGTTAAAAATAAAGCAGATGTGAGTGCCATGCTACCACCAATAAAATCGCGTCGGTTATACTTCATTTGATATAGGTTTTACGGATTCAAGTTACACATTTTTAGTTTTTAAAGCATTTAGTTCATATCAAAAGGTGGTTAATGGCCGTGGAGATACACTTCTGAAGCCTGCTTTTTTTGCACATATTCTAAAACAAAAAAATATTTATCCCTTACTTCGACCTCGCCCAACACTAACTGGCTACCATTGACAGCATGCATAGAATGATCGTCATTGCGGGGAACGAAGCAATCTTAAAGCGCCCGCTAATAACTATTTTGTTTCTCCTTCCTTTAATGACATTGGTAAGAACACAAAAAAGCCTTTCAGAATGTACTGAAAGGCAAATTTTATAATTACAATAAGGATATTTTTACGGATTGATGAACTTACGCTTTAAAATAATTTAAACCCAACAGAGAGATTAAATAAACCACTTTTTTCCCCTAATCCCTTATTAATTTTGGTAAGGCCCCTGCTGTATCTGGCATCGATGCTGATGTTGCCTATATCTACCCCAGCATTAAGCACGCCGCCGAAATTGAGTTTTTTATAATCAAAGCCAACTGGACCTTTTGCTTCATTAAGGGTGTAATTAACATCAGGACCTGCAGAAACCCTAAAATTTAAAGCTTCGGTATCAATAAGCTTGTAACCCACCATAAGCGGCAAATTTAGTTGGTTAAATTTGGGCGTGTAAGTGTTAGCGGCATAAACATATGAACTCTTAAAGCTAACATAATTCAATTCGGGTTGAAAATATAACGATTTCCCAACCCGGGCGAATACCCCGAAATTATAACCTACCTTACCTTTTTTATCTGTTATGGCCTTTACACTTGTTGGCAATGTGGCATAGTTTACACCACCTTTTACACCAAATACCAGGTCAGAATCTTGTGCTTTTGCCGCTCCTGCTGTAATAACCATAACAGCAACTAATAAATAAAACTTGTTCATTTTCATACTTTTTGTTTTTAAATAATTGAATATTTATTGTGTTTTGAAAGTATGACAACGACATTTGGATTTACCCCTACGTCATGATAAAAAAATGAATAGCTTTATTAAAACAGTTAAGCCCTTTTTAGTTTAACTGAGCCTCCTGGTTTTACCCAAACCGCTTTTTTTACAATGATTTTTCCCTGATCATTTAAAAATTTAGGCAGCCAAAGAATTTTCTTTTGGCCGTTATTGGTTAACATGGTAGCCATATTCCCCTCATGTTTTACTGTGATTGAAGTCATTAATACAGGTAAATCTTTTAATTCGGAATTTGTTGTTTTATGACCACGGTATAAAGTGCTGATCTGATTAAGTCGTGCATCGGCCTCTATCCCCATTAATCCTTCTGTAAAACCTTTAATTACCCCGAAAGAAACTTCAGGATATTCCCTCCTGGCTGTTGCAAGATCGGTTAGGTGCAACAAATAGCCATAAGCCTTTTCGGCCTGTCCGTTCTGGTACATGATTAAAGGGAAATACGACAGGTTTTCTACATTCCAGTCTTTTGACAATAAATGTTGTATGGTTTTTTCTTTACGCTCACCCGCTTTTAAGGCATCGAACCAAAGTAAAAAGGTTTCTCCTTCATCCATACCGAACTTATTGTCGTTCGAATAAAAAGTATGGTACCGAGAAACACGATCATTCCACCACAAAGCATCGATACTTTTCTGATAAGCTGCAGCCTTTTCTTTAAACTGTTTGGCTTGATCATGTTGCCCTTTTAAATCAAGCATGGCTGCATACGACATTAAACCCCTGTAGATGGCACCAACAAGATCGACTCCCATTTTAATATTGGGTACACCTTCGGAATAGGAAGGTAAACCACGGCACCGATGAAAAGCATCCTGATCATTGAAAGGTACCGGGGCATTTGGATGTGTAGGCCTTTTCAGCAATGAATCTGCCTGCAATACCCAGCGGTTAATATATTCGGTTACCGATTTTTCATGAAAGTTTTTAAACCCCGCACCATTGATGTATTCAAGGTCGCCTGTCCATAAATATAACTTCCAGCTGGCATTTAAAATATCAAAATTCGCATTCAGGTTATACCAGAACGCTGTATCATTGCGGTAATCCTCTACGGCTGGCTTTCCTAAATGGTTAATTTCCCAATAAGAACACCAATCTTTAGATTCGGATATATTATTGACAAATAGCCTGAACATATTTTTATTTTCCTTAGCCAGGCCCAGTATCTCCCCTCCAATGCTCTGATGAGCGACATCGCGCATACAGAATGCCGATCTTGGCGGCAATGCAGATTCGTACCAGGGGCCAACCGGATCGGTGGCTTTACCTTTGTAACTCAATGCCATTTCTTTCGCCCGAATAAATGCGGTTTGTAAAGCGGCATCAGTTGATTTAAAAGTTACTCCGCCCTGAGCATAAACGCCACAGCATAGGCAAAGAAAAAAGTGTACAAAAAGAAGTCTTTTCATGTGTTTAATATAAGTTAATTTCTACAGCCTGTTTTCCGTCCCAGTTGATTTCCTGTTTTTTGCCCGTTTCCTGCTCCACCAAAATCCTGATTTTTCCTCCAATTTTGGAAACCGTAATGCCAAAATCGCTGTTAAATGCCCTGATGTGTTTAAGCGACATTTGCTTCCAGTCTGAAGGAAGATAAGGGCACAACCGGAATGATTTAAAGCCCGTAGGTTGTATACCAAACAATCCTTCGGTTATGGCCCGGCAATATAATCCACTCTCTGCCGAAAGATGGCGCTGATCTCCCTCTGGCCAGGCTTCAACAGCATAAGGCACATGTTCGCCCAGCAAACGTTTGGCGGTATAGTATTTCAGGTATTTCATGGTTGTATCGGTTATTCCGGCGTTAAACAAACCGCGTACCGCATATAAAAGCGAACGGTCCCAGAATACTTTTGATCCCGATTCGCTTAACATCCCGTCTTTCGTCCACAGATAATCAGACAATAGTGCCTTGGCGGTCTGTGCTTTTCGGTCGTAAATTCCCATCACCAGGGGCATTCCTATCCATGACCGAAGCTTATCGTTTCCTTCATAATAGCGGTAGGTATCGAATCCCTGCACTTTGGCACCAAAATATTTCTCTATGGCTGTTTTTAATGCAGAAGCTTCTTTACGCAATTTTGCTGAAGTGGTTTTATCGCCAAGACTTGCTGACAGATCAGCTGCACTGATCAATGCGCCATAAGCCAGTGTATTGGTTGACAGGTTAATTTTACCAGCCGGGAACCTGCCTTCCAGCTCATCCGAATCGGAAGCAATTACCCCGTCTGCACTTTTTTTCCTTCTTGAAAATTCCAGGCACCATTCTATCAGCGGCCACAACTGTCGCGCTTCAGCGGTATCCGCGTAAGCCAGTGCAAACCTCGATGCCCCATAAGCAATCATAGCCATATCACCGCGATCGCCAGCACCGTTCCATTGATCTGTTCCTTCGGCAATGATCGAACTTGGAATTGGCTTGTACTCGGGATTCATGTATTTGGCAAACAGGCGGAAACTGTTTTTAGCACTTTCATTCCCCGCAGCATTACCTAAAAAAGGAAAAAACGGATCCATATATTCTGCCTGATCATTTGCCCAGATTGCAGCGTAATAAGATCCACCACCGGGACCATGCATTAAACCATTTTTTGTATCAAAAATACTTTCAGACGCCCTGATTTTAGCAAAAGCAAACATCTGGTTCAAGGTATCATTTGGCGTTTTCAGCACCAGTTGTTGCGTCATTTCGCTTACAAAATTCCTTCGCTTTAACAATTCGTATGCTGATGAAAAAGTATAAGGTTGATCGGCTGTTTTCCTTGCAGAATAAACAATGGCATAACTTTGTTCTTCTCCCGCTTTTAAAATAAACCTGCCAGCACCAAATATTTTTGTATGGAGCAGATAGGTGCCATAAACACCTTTATTTCGTGCGGTGCTATCTGTTTGGTCAAACTCAGGAACAACAATTTCGACTGGTTTCAATCCCTTATTTTTAAATACCGTGTGTTCAATAAATGCCGGTTTATCAGTTGATGGAAAGAGCTCACGTAATACACTTACATTTCCGATCTCAGATTTAACCTTTACCGAACCATTGATTGAGAAAGCCAAAGGTTGCTCGCTTAAAGGTGTTCCGTCGATCAAAACAGGAGGTGTTACCTGATCGAAATCCCTGATTAGGCTCCCACGGGTATCGTTCGGGATCGTCCGCAGCATCGGGAACACGAGTTTTCTTTTTAAGATCAGATTATTTTTATCGTTTACACCATAGGTAATTATTGCGGAAATTTGTTTCCCGCTCATTTCTATCTGATCGGTATGTTTGGCATTTTTTTTAACGGTCCATTCAATGCCCCCGTTCTTTTGCAGGTGCCAGCGTAAATCCTGGGCGTTTACATCAAAACCATACAGCAAAAACAGGATGAACGGTACAAATTTTATCAGGAAAGATTTCATATCAAAAAGGGAAAAATGGAGGTCTGTTCATCAATACAATTTTTCTTCAAATCTGTCACGTTGAGCCTGTCGAAACGCCTTAAATCTTTTAATAATGCCTTCGACAGGCTCAGGATGACAAATTCTATTATTTATGAGACAACCTTCATTAAAAATAGCATTTAATTAATAATTTGGATTTTGCACAATGGCAGGGTTCTTTTGTATTTCACTTCTGGGTATAGGATAGAAATAAAAACTTGGCACCCAGGTACGCTCCTGAACAGTCATTAATGCATAGGTAAAAGTACCATTTGCTTGTTTGGTAATCGTTACCCCTTTAGCATCTTCCGAACCTGTTTCTGCTATCCCCCATCTTCTGATATCAAAATAACGGTGTCCTTCAAAACAAAGTTCTATCCTGCGCTCATGTCTAATCTTATCCATTAATACCGCTCCCGATCCACTTACGGCTGGCATACCCGCCTTTTCGGTTCTTATTTTATTGAGGTAGTTTAAAGCCTCGCCATCTTCACCAATTGCAGCACAGGCTTCAGCATAATTCAAATAGATTTCTGATAACCTGAAAACCACCCACTGGCTGGCATCGTAATCCTGAACATTCCAGTCGAAGGCCTCGTTTACCATTTTTTTCACGCAATACCTGGTTTTAGATGCATTCCATGGTGAATAAGGACTTTGGGGAGAATCATCACCACCTTCGTAAAAGCTGGTTAAACGCCCTTTAAACTGCTGGTTATTGGCCAAAATCGTTGCATAAAATCTGGGCTCTCTGTTCAGATATGGCTCTTTTGCCTGTGCCGGATTGCTCCAGCTAAATTTGGTACCATCGGCCATTTCAAAATCATCAACCATTTGTTGCACCACATTGTAAGCGCTGTAACCATTATAACCATTTGGACTCAGATCCCGGCTCACGGTATTGTAGCGATCGGCTCTCACCAGGCCGCTGTATACCCTCGAAAAGATAATTTCTGAATTGAAAAAATCGAGATAAGTTTTGTTATAGGTACCATTGGCCGCATTGCCGTATAAAGCATATTTAGGTGTAGCGAAATCAATTACGGCTTTGGCGGCTAATTTTGCATCTTCCCACAACTTCTTATCGTTCGTTTTGTTAAAATACGGGCTCGCAGCATACAGTAAAAGTCTCGATTTTAAGGCCAGAGCTGCTCCTGCGGTGGCGCGACCTTTATCATTGCTATTTGCATAAACGGTTGGCAGGGTTTTTAGTGCCTCCGTTATGTCGGCAAGGATGAAATCCTTTGTTTCGTTCCAGGTGGCTCTTTTTTCGTTAAAGCTTTTATCGTTCACATCGTAAACCTTAACAATAAGTGGTACACCACCAAATCTTTTTAGCAGTTCGAAATAGGCCAAAGCACGTAAAAAATATACTTCGCCCTTCATGGTTTTAACCGCATCGCCCCCTCCTGTTACCTGATTAATATTTGCAAAGAATATATTGCTGTAACGGATAGAAGCATACATTTTGTTCCAGTGGTTCAGCGATCCTGAGCTTTGGTTATCTGGCGTGGCTTCCCCACGAACATACAGGTTTTCATTGGTCCAGTTAAAGTTTCCGTAAAGCTCATCGGTTTGCGCGCCCCAGCCTAGTCCGCTATCCTGGTAAGCCAGCACGGTTTGATCGTAAATACTGTTTACAAAAACCTGAACCAATTTTGGATCGGTCCACACATCCTTTTCTGAGTAAGCATTTAAAGGCTGCAGCTCAAGCGCCTTTTTACATCCTCCGGTTAACAGCAGGGTACAAATGAGTAAAACCGCGCTGTTGATTTTATAATTATTGATGTTCAATTTCATGATATAATTTTTTAAAAGGTAATGTTTGCGCCAATATTGATCACACGCTGTTGTGGATAATACTGTCCTGAATTACTTGGGGTTTCGGGATCAAACGATGGCCCGAAGCGATCGATAGAAAAAAGGTTGGTTCCGCTGATGTAAAGTCTTATATTTTGCATTTTTATCTTTTCAATCCATGTTTTTGAGAAGGTATAACCCAGCTCAATATTCTTTAGCCTTACAAAAGCCGCATTTCTTAACCACAAATCCGATTCAAGGGTATTTACGCCGAATGTCCTGCCTGTTGGGCCGCTAAAGTTTCTTGGATATTGATTATCGCCGGGGTTTTGCCATCTTTCTTCAAAAAATTCCTGAACCATATTTAAACCCGCCGGTGCCAGGTAAGATTTGGCCCTTGCCTGCCCCTGAAAGAAAACCGTAAAATCTATGTTTTTCCAGCTGGCACCAACCGAAGTACCAAACATAATTTCTGGTGTGCGGGTAAGTGGTGTTCTCACTTTATCCAGGTCGTTAATTGCACCATCATTGTTGATATCCTTATACCTGATATCGCCTACACCAGTACCTGCCGGATGCGGTGTACTGTTAATTTCCTGTTGATTTTGATAAATACCATCACTCTGGTACAAAAACCACGAATCAATCGGAATATTGGTTTTGCGCTGATAATCGGGAATATTCGCAGCTTCATCCATAAAAATCACCTTGTTCCGGGCGAAAGTGATATTGCCCCTCACGTTGTATTTAAAAGAATCGCCAATGTTGTTGTGGTATAAAACCTCCATCTCTATCCCCCGGTTTAATACTTTCCCCAGGTTTTCACTTGGTAATGTCAAGCCTGTATAACCTGGAACAGATTCACTTCTGGTGATTAGAATGTTAGAACGCAGCGATCTAAATACATCGATATTAACCCCTAACTTTCCCTTAAAAAACTGTGTTTCCAAACCGATATCGGTGGTATTGGCCAGCTCCCAGGTAATGTTCGGATTTGGGGTTGGTCCTAAAATAAGTGAAGAAACCTGCGAAGCGCCAGCGCCCAAAGAATAACCGTAACCACTGCCTAGCAGGTAGGTTTGCAGGTAATTGAATGCAGAAACCGCATCATTACCGGTCTTGCCCCACGAAGCCCTCAATTTCAGTTCATTAATCACTTCAGACTTGAAAAAATCTTCTTGTGAAATACGCCACCCTGCCGATACGCCCGGGAAAAAACCATAACGTTTTCCTTGCGGGAAATTCTGAGAACCATCATAACGCATGGTATAATCTAACAGGTATTTACCTTTATAATTGTAAGAGAAACGGCTAATGTAATTCACACGTGCAGCCTTTGCAGCACTCGAATTGTTCTGCTGACCGATAAGGCTACCTGCAAAAAGCTGATCTAAACTATTGCTCAGGAAATTAGACCGGTTAGCGTTAATGATGTCGGTATTTCCTTTAAAGCTTTCGAAGGCAACAAAGGCATCAAAAGTATGATCGCTGATCGTTTTTGAATAACCTAACTTTAAGTTTAATAAACCCTGGTTAATATCGCCCCGCTGTTCAAATAAAGATGGCGTAATCGAAGAAATCACCTGGGTATAACCTTTCGTAGCCGAATTATAGCGGTATGCAGGTGGCGGTGTTTTGGTAAACGATTTGGTTTTCGATATCGTTTTATCAAACGCATAGTACCCATCCACAAAAAGTCCTTTGGTTACTTTATCCAGCTTCCAGCTAAAAGATGCTTTGGTTTGCAGGTAATCAGTAGTGAATTTTTGATATCCGGCCTCTCCCGAAGTAATGTAAACCATACTGTTATCCGGACCGCCGCCAATACCCACACCAACAAGCTCATTGTCGTATATTGGGGTAAGGTAAGGATAAGCTAACCATAACTCCCTGAAAATTCCCCCTGCATCATAACCACGTTTAGCTGCATTGCGGAATTCGTTACGGTAACTCACATCCACGCCCATTTTAAAATTATCGGTCACATTCACATCTATATTTGCCCTCGCCTGGTCTTGTGTGTAATAAGCGGCATCGCGTTTATAAATACCGTCCTGTTTCTGGTGCTGACCGGAAAAGAAATAACTCACCTTATCTGTTCCGCCACTAAGCGAAAGAATGTGATTTTGCTGTAAGGCACGTTTTTTCATTACGGCATCCCACCAATTGCTGTTGGGATAAGCCAGCGGATCAGATCCGTTTCGGAATTTTTCAATATCTTCTGCTTTCCATGTTAATTGCTGACCAACCAGCGCATCATATTCATTGGTCGCCTGTGCATATTGGTAAGCATTCAGCATTTCCGGCACACGTGTAGGTTCTGTTGTAGCCCAATTGGTTCCAAGTGAAAACACTGGCCGACCCGATTTACCTCTTTTTGTGGTGATGAGGATTACCCCATTTGCCGAGCGGGCACCATAAATAGCCGCACTTGCATCTTTGATCACCGTAAAAGATTCGATATCAGCCGGGTTCAGCCTGGCAAAACCGCCCGATCGGTCGGGAATTCCGTCAATTACCACCAATGCACCTGTACTGCCTAAAGTACTTTTTCCACGGACAAATACATCAGCATTATCGTTACCCGGCTCACCGCTTCTGGTATTTACAATAAGGCCCGGAACCTGACCGGCAATAGAATTGGTCAGGTTGGTTGAAGGCGATTTTGCCAGTTCAGCTCCACTAATAGTGGCCACCGCACCCGTTAAATTTGCCCGCTTCTTGGTACCATAACCCACCACTACCACATCATTAAGGCCAGCGCCCGAGGTTTCGACCAACTGCACCTCTATGTTGGTTTTATCACCTACCGTAATTTCCTGATCGGTGTAACCCACATAACTGAATATTAAAATGGCATTAGCTGGAACGCTTAATTTGAATCTTCCATCGGTATCCGTTTTTGTGCCCTGCTGGCTTCCCTTTACCCTAACCGAAGCCCCTGGTAAGCCCAGGCCATTATCTGTTACCCTGCCCGAAACCTGTTGCTGGGCAAACGAGGGGAGACAAATAGCAAAAAAGAGCAGTAATAAAATAAGCTTTTTCCAGAGCAAATCGGGATAGCCTAACTTTTGAAAAGTAAGTTTTAAGTTCATATTTGGTTTATTTTGGTTGGAATAAAAAGATAGTCTAGTTAATCTAGTCTATTCTGTTCTATTATTATGTAAATATAAACGATCTTTTATTAGAATTGCAAAACTTATTTTTCGTCTTTTGAAAAAAAACCGGATTCAGCAGAAGGCTGCCTTAACAAAACCAGGCCATTTTGTGCCTTTATTGTTACATAATCTATCTTTACAGATCAATATGCTGAAAATGAGATGTGGAATATTTTTTTTCGATTGTTGATTAACTGAATTTTATTACCTTGTAAATTAAAAGGCGAACAAGAATTACAAACCTATAGACTAGTGTAGCCCAATCTACTTTATGATCACTATTTTTGAAAAAATACAGGAGCTCGAAGAAATCCCCTCTTATTCAAAACATGAACAGTTTGTTCAGGGTTTTATTAATGCCATTGATG
This sequence comes from Sphingobacteriaceae bacterium GW460-11-11-14-LB5, assembly GCA_002151545.1. Lineage (NCBI taxonomy): Bacteria > Pseudomonadati > Bacteroidota > Sphingobacteriia > Sphingobacteriales > Sphingobacteriaceae > Sphingobacteriaceae bacterium GW460-11-11-14-LB5. Next base: position 2,831,335 of record CP021237.1, read on the forward strand.
AAAGGATTATTTCTAAAGGAGAAGCGCTGCCTTCTATCAATGTGCTGATTAAAGAACTTGGTTTTGCCCGCGAGACAGTCATGAAAGGTTATCGCGAATTGATTAGCCGGGGTATAGTGGAATCGAAAAAGCGTTTAGGTTATTTTGTAGCTAACGACGATACCGAACAAACCTTAAAGGTAGCCCTGCTCATGTACCTGATCGACTCTTTCCAGGAGCAGTTTTACCGTAATTTCAGAAACGAACTGGGGCCAAATGTGCACATCGATGTTTTTTTTCACCATGGAAATATTACCATGTTCGAAACGATGCTGGATATGATCAAAGGAAAATATGGTGTTTATGTAATTTCGCCAATTCCACATCCTAAAACCAAACATTTGTTAGATAGCCTGCCGAGCAATAAACTCATTATGTTCGACCGTTACGAAGCTTTAAAAGGTGAATTTAATTATGTTACGCAGGAATTTGAGCATTCTACTTACCAGGTTTTAGCCGAACTTGCTGATACCATCAAAAAGTTCGACGAAATGATTTTCTTCCATGTGCCCGGTTCATTGGATCCTGTCGAAATTATCAGGGCCTTTAAAAAGTTCACCAAAGATTTTGCCGTAAATACACGGATAATAAATGAATATGAGCCTGGAAGTGTAGAAAAAGGCAAGGTTTATTTTACACTGAACAACTCAGAAATCTGGAAAATCCTGAAAGATTGCGAAGCAAAACAGCTTCAGGTGGGCAAAGATATCGGTATTCTTTCGCACAATGATGAGGTTGTAAAAGAGCTTATCGGTGGGGGCATTACCACTTATTCGGCCGATTTTTCGTTAATGGGCAAAAAAGTTGCACAGGCAGTGCTCAAAAAAGAAAAAATCCAGGAAGTCATTCCAACGGTACTCATCAGAAGAAATTCTTTATAAGCCAGAGCAGATGAACACTACAGCCTTTGTTACTTTTATTGTGGTCACCTTTCTGGTTGCCTTAATTTCCTGGATCAAAACCCGAAAGCATAAAATCACCACTTCTGCAGGGCTTTTTCTGGCCAACCGTACCTTAAGTTTTACGGCCGTAGGGAGTGCTTTATTTTTCACCAACATCAGCGCGGCCGAATTTGTAGGCAGCAGCGAATCGGTATACATCAACAACATGACGGTAATGGCCTGGGGGGTAAGTTCTGTATTTGCCATGTTACTGGTTTCAGAATTTGTAATTCCGGTTTATTTAAAAGGCGCCATGTCTACAACCCCCGATTTTCTGGAAAGCCGCTACGATCCGCAAACGAAGAAACTCGTATCCTTACTTTTTCTGATCGGATATCTCATTAACCTGTTGCCTATTGTACTCTACAGCGGTGCCATAGCACTAAATGGCCTGTTTCATTTTTCCGATATCTGGAACATCAGTTATGGCAGCAGCATCTGGATTTTGGTTTGGTGCATCGGACTTGTGGGCAGTTTATATTCTATACTGGGTGGTTTAAAGGCCATCGTTATTTCTGATCTGGTATTAGGTGCCTGTATGTTTACCGGTGCTTTATTGCTGGCCTATTTTGGGGTGCAACATGTTGGAAACGGAGACCTGCAACAGGGCATACACACCATTCTCACCTCAAAAACCGAACATTTTAATTCCATAGGAAAAGCGGGCGATGCCATTCCTTTCTCGACCATTTTTACCGGTATGATTTTGATGAACCTCTTTTACTGGGGTACCGAACAGGTAATTGTGCAGCAGGCCCTGGCTTCTTCAGATCTTAAAACCAGCCAGAAAGGAATTGCACTGGCCTGTGCGGGTAAACTCCTTGGCCCTCTATTATTTATGCTGCCAGGAATTATTGCTGTTCATATGTACAGCAATATGCAGAATACCACTGAAGTTTTTTCGAGGGTGGTAAGCGATGTATCGCCTCCTGTGCTCAGTGGTTTTATTGCTGCCGTTATTTTTGGCGCAGCTATTACCTCATTTTCTCCCGGATTGAACAGCGCAAGCACATTGTTTATCCTTAATATTTATAAACCTGCCAAAGAAAAGAAAGGCATAGTGGTTACTGAAGCGAATATGTTAAAAAGTTCGAAAAGATTTGAAATGTTTGCCTCCTTACTGGCCATGTTCATTGCACCATTATTCATCTTTTCTAATGACAGCTTTTATACCTTTATGCAGAAGATAAACGCAGCGTTTAGTATCCCCATCTTTACCATTATGTTTGTAGGATTTGCAACCAAAAAAGTTCCGCCAATTGCTGCAAAAATAGGTTTGGGATTTTGCTTCGTCGCCTATATTCTTACACAAATGGTTTTTGATACCGGTATTCACTTCCTCCATGTACTGGCCATTCTATTTGTGGTTACCACAGCCATTATGCTCATCATAGGAAGACTATACCCCTTGAAGACTCCCTATGTAGCCCAGAACAAACAGGTTGTTGATTTAAAGCCATGGAAAAACCGTTATTGGGTAAACGGACTCTTACTGCTTATTATGGTTTTAATGTTTTTATTGTTCTCGCCTGCATATCTCGCTGATTGAGGATTTAAGTCCTTGCATATTTTCGTTTATATTCTATCGGCGATAAACCTGTAATGCGTTTAAAGATTTTCCTGAATGCTTTTAAATCGTTGTAGCCGGTATCTTCCATAATAAATGGCAGATCTTTATGGTTCATTTCGATGGCTTTTTTGGCTGATTCTATCCTTACCCTTTGCAGGTATTCGAAAGGCGTATTATTGGTGGCAGCTTTAAACCGGCGGATAAAATTACGTTTTCCCATATTCACCAGGCTGGATACCTCCTCCATGGCGATATCGTTCGGGTAATTTTCTTCAATGTACTGCTGGGCTTTTAAAATATCTTTATCATCATGCTGATGCTGCCCTGTAAATACCTTAAAGTGTGCCTGGCTGGTTCTGTCCATTTCAATGGCAAACATCTTGCTAATCCATAAAGCAGCTTCGCGGCCACAAAATTTCTCGATCAGGTAGAGGATCAGTTTAAGTGAAGAGAATGCCCCGCCGCTGGTATAAACCCCATCCTGGTCGGTAGTTACCAAATCGCTTTTCATGCTGATTTTGGGGTAACGTTTCTGCATATCGGCTGCTACCGCCCAGTGCGAGGTTACTTCTTTGCCGTCAAGCAAACCCGCTTCAGCCAAAAAGTAACTGCCTACGCATAAACTGGCCACTTCGGTTTTGCTGGCGTACATTTCTTTAATCCATTTCACAGCAGCCTGATTTCTGCCTAATACACCATCATTACCTACACTGAAGGAGGGGATAATAATCAGGTCAGCTTGTTGTACATCTTCATCATTCAACTGCCGGATATTGACGTTGTTAAAATGAAAAGGGATTTCGTGGCCTTTCTCTGCAACCAAACTTAGTGCAAATACAGGCTTTTTACCCGCACGTTCCATATAACGGTTGGCACCACTCAATAAATCCACCACACCTGTAACCGAGGAAGGTACAGCTTCATCGAAAATATAAAGGCAAACATTTAACATGCTTAAATAGTTATTTTTATGATTACTAAATTAGGCATTTTACTTGTCACTTTTACGCCCTCAAGTTGTCATTTATGCCACCTAAATGATATCAATAATCTACAGAGATTTGTAAACAGATCAAGAAACATCAACTATGGGCAAATTAAATGTATTCAATTTTATCAGTCTGGATGGCTATTATAAAGATGCCAGCAATGGGATCGACTGGCACCAGCATGGGCAGGAAGAGGGCGAATTCAGCGCAAAAAACCTGGAACACGATAGCATGCTGCTCTTTGGCAGGATAACCTACGAAATGATGGCATCGTGGTGGCCATCACAAAATGCCATTGATGCGATGCCTGAGGTAGCCAGGGGCATGAACCAGGCCGAAAAGGTTGTGTGTAGCAATACCCTGCAACACGCCGACTGGCAAAATACGCGGATCATAAGTGGAGATATATTAACTCAAATAGTAGCCTTGAAGAAAACATCGCCAAAAGACATTACCATTTTAGGCAGTGGTAACCTGAGCGCACAACTGGCGGAAGCAGGATTGATTGATACCTATCAAATCATGATTGATCCTGTAGCCATTGGTCAGGGTACGCCTATTTTCAGTGGGATGCAACAGCAATTGAATTTAAAACTAACTGATACCCGCAGCTTTAAAAGCGGCACCGTATTATTAAGTTATGAAGCGCTATAATTAAGAATCTATACCTAAATATATAATTATGAAAGCAAAAATCTGGGCCAATTTAGGCGTTAAAAATGTAGAGAAAAGCAGGACTTTTTACACCAAACTCGGTTTTGAAAAAAATGCAGGTCCCGAGAGTGATGAGTTAGCCAGCTTTTTATTTGGAGAAGATAATTTTGTGATCCACTTTTTTAAGGAAGATAGTTTAAAAAAGGGCATGAAAGGCGAACTCGCCGATTTGAGCAAGGGAAACGAGGTCATGTTTACCATTTCGGCAGAAACCAAGGAAGAAGTAGATGAATGGGCGGTAAAAGTAAAAGATGCCGGCGGTGCAGTATTCTCACCTCCAGAGGAATTTCAGGGCATGTATGGCTGCGCTTTTGCGGATCCAGACGGCCATAAGTTTAATATATTAAAATGGAAATAAGTATATACCAGCGGCCTGTAATGCAGGCCGCTTGCTTCACATCAATTTTTCATTCTATTTCTCAACGTATCTTCCTTTACTTTATTCCAGTAGGCACAATCCAGTTGCAAAAACACAGAAGTATAAGGAATTACTTCATTTGTTTTGATTACGAGTACTTTGAACAATTTCGATTCAGTATCTAATTTCTTAAAAACAGAATCATGCAGCATCGTTTGTACAGGCAGGTTACCCAGCGTAGTTTCGATGCTGGTTTTAAATTGAGTTAACCCTTTGGCCTGCTGCTCAGTAATAAAACCGAGCTCCTTATCGCGGTAAACAATCGGTTTTACATGGCCCGAGAGATTGATCTGCGCAAGCACCTGTTTCAAAACCGCATTGAGGTCTTCATTTGCATAAATATATTCCATTCCTGCAGCATTTTGTTCCGGGAAAGCCTTATCTACAATTAAAATCCAATTTCGGTGCCCCAGCATAGGCAATTTTGCATTAAATGCCTGTTCCCAGCTCTTAGAAGCACCATTTAAGGGTTCTTTTTCCTTTGTCGGTGCAGTACAAGCTGATAGAAATAGTCCACCTGCAATCAATGAGCGGGCAGCGGACTTCGTTATCAAACGGAATGGGTTCATATATTTCATTTAAGCAATGTTGACAGTTAAAATCTGATTCTTTTGAATGTTTAAGGTTTCTTTTATCAGGATTTCCACCACATTATTTTCCTGTTTAAAAGTTAAAGGGATTTGTTTTCCGCCCAATTCAACCGAAACTGCAGTTAGTTTTCCTCCGCCAAGTTTTTCCAGAGCGATTTTATTCAAAGCCAGTGTACCATATTTCAGTTCGAAATGGTGGATTTGTTTAAGTCCGGCTTTTTGCTGGCTATAAGTTCCCCAGCCCATTGCGGTAGTAAAAGGTGCTTTAAAGTTCTCTTTGTTCCATTTCGGGGCAAAAGCCATATATCCTTTTGGACCATGGTACTCAAAACCACAGGCGGTAATAAAAGTCCCGTAACTTGCCATTGCCCTTGCATAATGGTCGCTACATTCTATTTCATTGAACGGGTTTCGCTTTGCCGCGTGGTGCCTGTCATGAATAACACGGGTTAAGATCAGACTTTCCTGTACCATGCCTTCAGCCATAAAATGTGCGGCTACCTGATGTTCAAAGCCGCTCATGCACTCATGAAAATAACCCAGCTGCCAGCCTACATTTTCTCCAAATGGTTTAGGTTCGTTATGGGGATTGGTATTCATCACCATTCCCCCCTCACCTGGAAGTGCATACGGGCGGCCACCGGTATGGGTCTTGATATAAGGCCCCACATCCATGGTAAAATTATATTTCCATAAGGCTTTTAGTGCAGACAATGCTTTTTCCTTATCCAATACGCGCGGCAAACCCACCTGAAAAGCCCAGCTTTGTCCGTAAACCTGATCAATATGGCAGGTATTATAAGAACCCAGTTTTTCACGGCCCTGAACGGCATCCGGACGGTGGATAAAATACTCTCCATTAAACAGTTCTTTTTCCATATTCCTGCGTCCGTTGTTTACATAATTTTCGCAGATTTTGGCGAATGAAGTATCCTTTACTTCTTCTGCCATGGCCTGTGCTGCTCTTGCCGCAGCAATACAAAGTCCTACTATCCAGGCAATTTCTCCTTCCCATACTGCATCCAGGGTATTCTCCATTGGCGTATCGGTCATGCCATCTCCGTTCTTGTCCTGATCGAGCATAAATTGCACAGCTTTTTTGATCTTTGGCCAGTTGGCCTGTAGGAAAGCATTATCCTTGCTCATTTGATGTTCGCGATAGAACCTGAGCACCGTACCGGCCTGACCATCAATAGCCGGCCTGCTTTCATTTTCTGCCCGGAAAATAATGGCGCCGGTATCTGCTTTAAATCCAACGCCCAGGTCAACATGCTCACGCAGGCCTTTCTCTAGTTCTGGAAAAATCCTGGCTACAGCCTGTGCGTATTGCCAAACGTGGGTACAGGTACCTGCGCAGGCCCCCACACCTTCCCAGCCCCAGAACCTGCCATCGGCAAAGCGGTAGGTATTGGCAGTAGCCAAGGTACCTATGTTTACAAAAGTCCTTTCTAAAAACCAATGCGGCAAGGTCGAATTGTTCCAGGTGCTGCTCCACAGCTCAGTGGTCGCAGATAGTTCCTCGAAATTGGCATCTATAAATGCCGAAACTGCGCCGGCATCTTTAAACTTCGTTCCGTAATGATAGCCATCTTCGGCATCTTTAACCAGTTTTTTAAGCTTTGGATTAGGGTTATTAAAATGCCAGCTTATCGAATAATCTGCTTTCAGTGATTTTCCCGGCAATAATTCACCAGAAAGGCCAATACTACCCACGAGTTTTTCTGGCGCCGCTATGGTTGCGGTAGCTGTTCGTGCCTGATCAAAATCCTTGCTTCCTATAGGCCATGGACTAAATGATGCCTGGGCTTTGCCTCCCGGGCTATGCAACATAAAACTTATGGTTCCACCATCACCAGCGGCCTTTACTTCTTCGTTTGTAGATTCAAAAGATGAAAATATACCCGTAGATTTTTCAAGTGTAATGACCTGGTTTTTTCGCTGTCCGGTATTTAGTTTCCCCGTGAGCTTATTTACCCCATTTTCCATCCAGCCCAAAACAGAAACTTTTAAAGGGTTTTTACCTTTGTTTACGACTGCCAGGCGCAAAATGGTGGCTGGTAAAGCCGATCGTTCCGCATCAAGCGGAATAAAAGGCGAATAAACCTTTAGGTTTACTTCAAGCGGAAATGCTTTGCTGCTGTATTTAATATTGGCTACAGGATAAGATGCGGTAAAACTAACCTCATCCCAATCACTTTCATTGAGTTCTTTTATCACATTTTTTCCATCGATCACCGTTTTAACAGCGAAACCCTGATCGAGTACGCGTTTGTTATCGGCAATGGCAGGTTCTACATATGCCGCACCGTCTCTCACACGTATTTTACGTACCGTAGTCCCATCGTTCCAGTTCACCACTTTCGGGTCTATCCCTTCCTGTGGTCCTTCAAAGGTTTCGTTATAAATCTGCCAGAGCCAAAGCCGTCCATCTCCACCTACATAAACAGTTCCGGCATGCAAGCCTCCTGCAGGCATACCAATATATTTTAATTCATTTTTACTTTTCAGGTAAGTGCTTGCCTCTCCCCTGTTAAAAAGCGAACGTGCCCAAAACGGATCGATTCCTTTATCTTCCGGAATATTGTGTAAGGGATAATCTTGCGCAAAAATGCTCCGGGCCCAAACCGGAAACCATAATGTAGCCAGGCCTGCTGTTAACAAACCTGTCTTTTTAAGAAAATCTCTTCGACCAACTGTATGATTATGCATAAGAATTCTGTGTAGTGATTAATGTGTGTTTAATTGAGCTGATGTTATCCGTTCCTCCACGCTTTTTTATAAGTTCAGCTGAAGATAATGATCGCGAAAGCGGCGTATCTTTAATAAAAATGGAAATAGCTGCGCTATCGATAGCCATCCATTTGCGCCCGGAAAAATCAGATAGTTGGATCATTATTGGTTAGGGATAATACCAATTTAAATATATGTTTATTCAGCCGATATCGCCCCGCTTCTACAAAAAGACTTAATCATTTGGCAAAATCGCTTAATATCAGCTATAAACACAAAAAACCCCCTGAAAGATAATCTTACAGGGGTTTTCAAGCCATGGGTTGGCCAGTGATTAGGTATTAATTCCTTTAATTAATTAAGCATCCGGTATTTCAGGTTCCACCAGTTTGGCTAACTTTTCGAGCGATTCCTGCCAACCGAGGTAACACATCTCTACAGGTATAACAGCGGGAATCCCTTCTTGTGTAATTTTAATTTCAGTACCCACTAGAGTCTTTTTGAACGAAACGGAAGTGATCATCTCACCAGGCAGATTTGGATCATCAAACTGATCGGTATACTTAAGAAATTCGTTTGGTGTAACTTCAAGATATTTCCCCCCGAAGGAATGACTATTTGAGGTGGAAAAATTTTGAAACGACATTTTAAAAGAACCGCCTAGTGTGACTGTCATTTCGTGAACAGTACAAAGAAAACCATAAGGAGGTAACCATGAAGCAATGGCCAGAGGTTCGGTGAATGCACGGTATATTTTTTCTGGCGACGCTTTTAAAACCCTGTGCAATGAAACGCTGTTGTTCGACATAAAATCATTTTTTAATTTCCTACTCTTTAGGCTTTTCGGTTTCGCCCGTTTTTTGGGGTGGTCGCTGCTCCACCAGCTTATCGGTTTTTCATATTAATCCCGACTATACAAAGATGGCATGTAAATCCGGGTTTGCCGGTGGCAATATGCGACAATGTTAGAGGGGCTTTACGGCCAGGCTAATACCCGGGCTTTAGCGTTTATTTTTTTTCATCCAAAAGATACAGTCCAAATTCGGCAAGTGTAGGGTTCAATCTTGACGATAAAATCTTAAATCTTACTTTCTTCGCCGTAACCGCATCAAATTTTAATAAACGTTTATAACCTACAGTGGTTCCCGATGCAAAATCTTTCCATTCAGCACCATCAAAGTATGCTGCTGCAAACTTTTCTATGCGCTGCCCTACTGCAATATTTTCCTGTAATGAAAGTACATTGAAGGTCACTTTTTCAGGCCAGTTTAACTCGAAGGTTACCGTTGTATCTTTATCATTGGGGGTAAAATAAGTATTCAGTTTACCATCGAACATCGCTTTTACTGCTTTTGATGAAATCGAATTGATGGCAGCCGATTTAGCGATATTGTTTGAAAATGTCTTTTTCATTTCCTGACCAAAGGCCTCAAGGTTTTGAACATCGCGATCAGCGATCAATCCTTTAGTATTAGGCGGGATATTTAAAAGCAAAACACCATTTCTTCCAACCGATGTAAAGTAAACCTCCATCAAACGTTTAGGTGTTTTTACTTTTGCATCTTCGTTGCTGTGGTAAAACCATCCCGGACGGATACTGACATCAGTTTCTGCCGGGTACCAAACCAAGCCTGTCGCATTGGCTAGTTTAGCCCTGCTCCCACGGTCCTGATCTTTGTAAGAACCCGATAAAGTTGGGATTACATTTACTTCCTTCTGCGATAAAGCCGCAATCTTTTCCTGGCTTTGTTCGGCCATTGGCAAAACACTCCATTCTGTTTCGCGGCCAACACCAGTTTCGGTACCTACCCAGCGTACATCCGGTCCCTGAACAGCGATAACCGCCTGGGGTTGCAGCTTTCTAATCAGGCTGTACCAGGCATCAAAATCGTAAACCTGCTTTTTGCCGTTCGGTCCTTCACCATTTGCGCCATCAAACCACACCTCATCTACCTTACCATATTGGGTCAATAATTCGGTAAGCTGATTTACAAAATAGGTATTGTAAGCATCCGATCCGTAGGAAGGATTGTTGCGGTCCCATGGCGATAAATACACGCCAAAACCAATATTATATTTTCTGCAGGCATCTGCAACTTCTTTTACGATATCGCCTTTGCCGTTTTTGTAAGGTGTATTTTTGATGCTGTGCTCTGTAAACTTACTTGGCCATAAACAAAAACCATCGTGGTGTTTAGCGGTAATGATGGCCTGTTTAAAACCTGCTGCCTTTATGGCTTTAACCCATTGCTCTGCATCGAGCAATTCGGGATTGAATTTAGAGATGTCTTCTTTCCCATCGCCCCACTCGCGGTCGGTAAAGGTATTGATGCCAAAATGAAAAAAGGCGGTTAACTCCAAACCTTGCCAGCGCAACTGCCTGGCAGAAGGTACAACATTGGCTGCTTTAGTTATTATGGTGCTTTGATTATCTGTTTTAGAGATGCTTACATAACTTTTTTGCTGTCCATAAGCCTTGGCCGTTAATAATAAGGACAGTACAATGAGGGTATTCTTCATTTGATTATTTATCGTTTGTGTGTTTAATAATGTTCTAAAATATATAAAAAGCAGCAACCAACAAGGGCTACTGCTTTCGAGCGCTTATTATGTATGCTTAAAGAAATGTTAAAAACAAGCCATATCCATTACCAGCCTGGATTTTGAACAAGCTTTCTGCTCTTTTGGATTTCGGCTAATGGAATTGGCCATAAGTAGTAAGCCCTTGTAAATACCCTTGTTTCATATTGGGTACGCTTTAGGAAATCAGCATCGGTAGCGCCGCCTACATTCATTCCATAAAAAGGTCCGCCCTGAGCCCCCTGACCAGAAGGTTTCTCTGCAATCATCCATCTGCGCACATCAAAATAACGTTGCCCTTCAAAACAAAGTTCTACCCTACTTTCGGCCCTGATGGCATCGCGTTGTAAGGACTGATTGCCCAGAATAGCCGGATGACTAACGCTCCATTTAGGGATCCCGGCTCTTTCGCGTACCAAATCTACATATTGTGCAATTTTAGGATCAGCAGCATTTACTTCATTTAGCGCTTCGGCATATAACAAATAAAACTCAGCCAAACGGAATATAAATGAAGGGTGATAAAATGATTTGGGTGCGGTGGTAACCGATTGGCTTACTGTCCTGTTTAATCGTTTGTACATATTATATCCGGTAATCGAATAATTAGAAGCAATATCATTTCCATTGCCAACCGTAAACTTAATCAGGGCATTGGTTACCGGCCATTTTTTACCATGATAAACAATAGATGCATAAAAACGAGGTTCTCGGTTCACATACATATTAAAAGTTCCGGCTTCCGATCTGCCCGCCGGCACTTCCGTAACCGTTGAAAAACCAGTTTCACTATAACCGGACCCAGGATCGTTAATAGACTTACCATTTTTCATAAAAAAAGCATCAACCAACTCCTGCGTTGGACCTACATTTCCATATCCGCCCTGGCTTCTAGGAGTAGCCCTACGTACCGTACCATCGCCCGATGAAATACTGCCATAAGCCTCGTTACCACTCGCCCAGATTACTTCTGAGTTCATGGCCTGAAACAACTGGTAAATAGATTTATCGGGATCCAGCACCCCGGCAGTATATTCTCTATACAAATCGTATTTCCCTACCGAGAAACTGATAAAATCCTGTAATGCGTTAACTGCTTTCTGCCATTTCGAATCATCTTTTGCAGGAAACAATCGCTTACCATCTTTATTGGTTAAGGCTAAACCTTCGGTAAAACCGCCGTTATACAATGGGCTTGCTGCCAGTACAAGTGTTTTGGCCTTTACAGCCAATGCAACCCCTTTTGTAGGTAATCCCAGGTTATTAATATCTGTTAATGTTATATACTCATCCAAATCTGGCGCAACGGCATCCATTTCTCTGGTGATATAGTTTACTACTTCATCTACACTATTGCGTTCGAAATCCAAATCTGCATCATCAGGATTAACCGTTTTATCCATAATGGGTACCGGCCCGTAAAGTTCAAACAACAAGTAATGATAATAGGCCCTTAAAAAACGTGCCTGTGCCATTAATTTTTTAAACTCAGGTTCCTCAATGGCATCAGCTACTGTTCCGCCTGAAGATGTTCCGCCTACCCTTGGGATAATTTTGGCATTGGCCATAAATACATTGGCCTGGCGGATATACAGATATAGATCCCAGCGGCTAAAGGGTGCGTTTGAAGCATTAAAACCTGCCGGAGGTTCTACCCTAAATGCGCCCTGTTGATTTCTATTTTCATCAGTAAAAGCCGGCCAAGGATTATCTACCCCCCTAACGGCAACGGTAGACAAACCAAAAACCATTGCCGAAGAAGTACCAATACCGGCAAAAATATTTCGGTGAAAAGAACGCGCATTGGCCGGACTGGAAAAAATCTGATCCAGCGTTAACTGGCCCGCAAGTTCGTCGGATACATTTAAATAATTTTTACTGCATGATCCCAGGCTCAGGATAAAACAGCAAAGCAATATGATTTTATATAATTTTGATTTCATGATTCTCACTTTATAACACTATAAATTAAACTCAAGCCCAATGGTATACGAACGTGGTATTGGATAATTTAACCCTTCGTTGGCATTTCCAAGTTCAGGATCCCACATCTTAATGCTGTCCCAAACGGCAATATTATTCCCCATAACATAGATTCTTCCGGTTTCAAACCCAATTTTCTGAAGCATTTTTTTAGGGAAACGATAGCCCAGTTCTATGTTTTTTAAACGGATAAAACTGGCATCACGCAACCACCAGGTACTGGCCACCTGATTGTTGGCAAAACTGATGGAATGTAACCTTGGGAACATCACATCCTGACTTGGATTGGATTCGCTCCACCTGTTAGACGCTTCGGTTCTTAAATTTGATTCTTCGACACCAAATGCAAAAGGAAAAAAGTTACCTGCTGCATTTTGGCCAAATACAGTTGACGTTTTTGCCACCCCCTGGAAAAATATACTGCCGTAAAAACCTTTGAACTCGGCATTAAGTCCGAAACCATATACTACTCCAGGATTAGCCGGATCCCCGCCCGCATAATAACTTCTGTCGAAGTTATCGATCTTGCCATCGCCATTTAAATCCTTGTACTTAATATCTCCTGGTCTTACGGCTCCACCTAAGGTGCTTACAGGAAGACCATTTTTTAAAGTGTAAGTTCTTTTACCAGCGGCATCGGTAGTGAGTGTAAAATCATTATCGGCGTATAATCCATCGGCTGTATACAAATTCCATTGGCCAATGCTGGTACCGGTTTGGTTCATCCAGGGATAAGGTTGAGCGAGCTCATCAATTTCCAGTATTTTATTTTTAGCAATGGTTAAATTACCTCGGGCCGTTAATTTTACCTGACCAATGTTCTGTCTGATATTGATCGACCCGTCCATTCCTTTGTTTGATACCGAACCAAAGTTTTGCCATGGCGACTGCCTGAAACCAGTTACTCCCGAAACCGTTCTGCGCTGTAATAAAATACTCGAACGGATGTTATTGAAATAATCAACAGATATATCAACCGCTCCCCTGAACAATTCCATATCAACGCCATAATTCTTTTTATTTTCAATTTCCCAGGTTAAATCTGGTGCCTCAAAACGACCTTCAATAATACTTGTCAGGGAATTTAAAGAACCTGTACCGCCAATACCGATGGGATAACCGGTGGTCCCAGTTGTATAGGTTCCTCTATAAAGAAATCTTGCGCCACCTGTATTGTCATTACCTGTTTTACCTACAGAGGCCCTAAACTTTAAGGAGGATACGATATTTTTTAAAGCTTCAGGATAAAAAGGCTCATTACTGGCAAACCATGCCCCACCTACTGCCGGAAAAAAACCAAAGCGGTTTTCCGGTGAAAAAGCTTCACTTCCGGTAATACCAAAATTCCCTTCTATGGAATAACGGTTGGCATAATTATAGGTTATCCTCCCCACATAGGCCTGCTTTTTAAAAGCTAAAGCTTCGCCTTGTTGCTGTGCTTCTTTCTGATAAGTTAACAGCATGGCCCCAACGGTATGGTCGTTGGCAAAAACCCTGTTATAATTTAATGAACTCTCTAAATAGATGTTTTTTTGGCCATTGCTTGATTCTACAGGCTCACCCAGGGCGGTTTCCGCATTCCCAACCTGAGCAAATATCAGTTTACCATTGGCATCTCTGGAGGATGCATAAAACTGTTTAGGCGATTTTAGCCTGTTCATGAGGTAATTCATGGTAGCATCAAAACTAACCACGCCTCTAAAACTCAATCCTTTGGTGATAAAATCTAACTTTTGGTCTAATGATAATTTTGATTGTAAGGTGGTTCTCCATTCTTTTGCATAACCCGATTCCATTAATAAGTTATATGGATTCACCCTGTTCGAACTTGGAATACCTGGATGGCCAGCTATTGTTCCATCAGAATATATGGTTGGAAAAAGGTATCCCGGTACGCCCATCATTCTGGAAAAAATAGTCGCAGTACCGGTACCGGGGTAATTGGTTAAAAGATACTGACCGCTTAAATCTACGCCCAGGATGGTGGTTTTGGTTACATTTAGATCGATATTGCTGCGTAAATTATAACGTTTTAAACCCAGGTTATTATCGTAGATATTATTGGGATTGGATTTAAAAATGCCATTTTCCTGGTAATAAGCACCAGAAACGAAGAATTTCGCCACATCGCCTCCGCCTCTAAAATTTAGCGTATGCCTGGTGTTGTAACTGGTATTGCGGAGCATTTCATCTAAAAACTTAGTATTGGGATATAAATCCCGATCGGATCCGTTTTTATATAAGGCTAACTGTGCATCCGTTTTAAAAACCGGACTATCTTCATTACGCAAGGCTTCATTGTAGGCAAAAAGATAATCGTAAGAGTCCATAAATTCTGGCAGCTTCGTGGGTTCATTTTGACTATACTCTCCGCGGTAGGTAATTTTAGTTTTTTGCACAATTCCCCTTTTCGAGGTAATTAAAATTACGCCATTCGCTCCTTCTGCACCATAAACCGCAGTTGCAGCGGCATCTTTAAGCACGTTGAAAGTTTCAATTTCATCTGGCTCAATATCGCTCATGGCCCTTGGTATACCATCGACTAAAATTAACGGGTTGGTACCGCCGGCAAAGGAGCTGACACCACGGATCCAGAATTCGGCATTATCATAGCCGGGTTCGCCCGATCGCTGAATAGCAATGATACCCGGAACCTGACCTGCAATGGCATTGGTTAAACTCCTGGTCGGGAAACGTAAAGCTTCGCCCTTCACAGAAGAAACCGAACTCACTATGCTTGATTTTTTCTGTTTACCAAAGCCAACCACCACAACATCGTTAAGGTTCGAATTATCCTGCTTTAAAATAACATTTACGATAGTTTTCCCATTCAAAGGAACTTCTTTGGTAACAAATCCCACCAAACGAAATTCCAGTATCGATCCTTCAGGAACATTTTTTATTTTAAATTCTCCATCCAGATCGGTCGCAGCGCCTAAATTGGGTTTGCCTTTAACCTGTACCGTTACACCGGGAAGAGGCATTCCCAATGAATCTTTTACCGTACCTCTTACTTCTACCGTTACTTCGGTAGCTTTGGTTCTCAACTCGATAATGGTAATGGTTTCTCCATGGATATTAAAACCTAATCCCGAATTTTTCAGGGCCCTGGTAAGCGCAACATTTATGTCGGCATTACTGATATTAAAGGTAACAGGAGCTACTTTTTGAATACTTTCTTCTTTATACAAAAAGCGGTATTTGGTTTGTTTGTTCAATTCAGTAAAAACTTCTTTGAGTGGGAGATTTTTTACAGAAATATTAACCTGTTGCGCTTTACTATTGGCGAATACCCCCAATTGGAGCACAAAGGTTAAAAGGATCACAAGTTTCATAATTTTGAAAACTATTGGTATACTCGGAATTGCTTCCCGATTGGCAATATTTTGTCCGTGACAAAAGAAATTCATACTTTCGTTTGATTTAGGTGATAGAAATAAGTTCGGTTTTTATACTGTTTTTTTGAGCCTGAATTACTTACCGGGAGTGGTGGTACACTTCCGGTATTCATTTTTCGGCCAATTTTCACTGGTCTGTTTAAATCATATTTGCTTGGTTAGTTGATGGATATTTGGTTAATTAATTGATTATTAAATTTCTATTTTCGATACTAAACGACAGATCACTTACCTCCTTAAGCATATTGACCACTTCGCTAAGTTTTGCTTTCCTGCTGATGTGTCCGCTGATGTGGATGTTTGGCAATGTTTTTTTATAAACAAGTTTTAAATCATACCACCGGCTGATTTCGGTTAAAGCAGGACCAATTTCATCATTGCTGAAATAAAAATCATCCTTACACCAGGCTACTGCTTTTTCTGTATTGCCTTTGGAAACGGTTAGGCTTGTTAAATCAGCCAATGCTTGTTTTCCCGGAACCAGAATGCCTGAGCTTTTACCGTTACTAACTTTAACTGAACCTTCTAAAAGGGTAGTTTTTGCCGCCTGATCATATGATGAAATGTTAAAATGGGTACCTAAAACCTCCACTTCTGATTCGTCGAGTTTCACTTTAAAAGGGTGTGCTGCATCTTTTGCTACTTCAAAATAAGCTTCACCCTTTAACTCGACCTTTCTTTCTTTTTCTGTAAAACTTACTGGGAATTTAAGCTGCGACATGGCATTTAGCATAACTTTTGAACCATCTGGTAAGGTTACGGTATACGTTCCTGCTTTCGGTACCACTAAGGTATTATACCGGCTTGTTAAAGATGCTGTTGTTGCCAAGGGTTCATAACTGATTTCACCATTTTTGCTGATAATAGTGAGTCCGTTTTCATCCGTAATCGACTGTTTCTCTTTATCCAGGGCTATTTCTGTTCCGTCTGAAAGAATAAGTTTAGCAGTTTGTGTGCCTGGTAAAACATCATTTTTATAGGTTTTGGTCAGATCAGGCACAATACGGGGATCTGATTGATTGATGTTAAAATACAAAAGGAAAGCACCCACAATAGCCAGGAAAATGGCTGCATATTTGAAAAAGGAATATCGGTTTTGATGTGGTACTTTATTCGAATGAAAACGCTTATCTAATTTGAGCCAGGCCTGATCAACATCAAGGTTATTCATGTTGGCTAACCTTGGTTCTATTGGGCCAGCCGTTCTGAAGGCTTCCAAAAGTTTATACCTTTCTTTATCTTCTTCCAAAAGAAACATTAACCTTTGCTCCTGTTCTTTGGTTAAAGTACAAAGCAGATATCCAGAAATTAATTCTGCTAATTCGAAAGCCTCTTCATTCATAGTTTTATACTGGTTATATCACTAAGAAACCTGAAGCTTAAAAAAGGATGGAAAATATTTTAAAAAAAATTAATTATTTAGATACATCACCGTGAAAAGTGCCATAGCTGCTTTTCCAAGATGCATTTTCAGTAAAACAAGGGCTCTCTTTTTTTGACTTTTAACCGTGTTGATGCTAATATTCATCCGGTCAGCAATTTCACTGTTGCTCAATCCTTCCAAATAGCCATACCTGATTACCATGGCACATCCCGGAGGCAGGGCATTAATTTTATCATAAATTTCTGCAATTACTTCCGCATGGATGATGCCTTCCAGTATTTCAGGATCAGTGTAAATATTAAGCGGATTTTTCTTGTTGTAAAGATCAACCACATTGTTGTGCCGGATCTTATTTAAGCAGGCATTTTTTATTGCTGTATATAAAAATGATTTTACCGCATTGAAATTTGTAGAAACGTTTTCCCGCTGCTCCAGATAAACCATAAAAGCATCCTGAACCATATCTTCTGCCAGTTCCTTATCTTTCAAAAGATAACAGGCAAAATCACAGAGTCGGGGATAAAGCTTTTTAAATAGCTGTTCCGGCGGCAACATCTCCATAACACCCTCACTCTTTCTACTGAACATGCTTTGTATTTTAATATCCGGAAGTTACGATAATTTGTAATTTTCTCTTGGTAGAGCTATGCAAATTAAATGGGATTTCCGGGAAGTTTAGGCCTTAATTGTTTATTTGGTAAGCACAAATTTATAAGAATTGCATTAAGATCAAAATTAATTTCAGCCACTCACCAAACGTTTATCTTGTTATTATAAAATTTCGACTCACTGAACAGCAGTTTATTAACATTAAAATCAGCTACGATCGTTAACTTTGCTTATAGGCCAAATACCAATGACAAAATGGATCACCCGTGAACACCCGAAAATTGACCGGATTGCCTGCCCATGGCTGATCAGGCGTTTTATCGATCCTGATGCAGAAATTATTTATGTACCTTCAGATCAGGTGATGATGAAGGCTGAAGCCTTAGGAGCCACACCATTCGACATGCCAGATGTTGAATATACGCATTACGACGATCAGTGCACTTTCGATTATTTCATCAAAAAACACCAGCTAAAAGATACAGCGCTTAATCGCATAGCGGCCATCGTGCGTGGGGCAGATACCGATCGCCATGACTTTGCTCCACAGGCAGCCGGCCTCGAAGCTGTATTTTCGGGATTAGCCTACCACAGTTCAAACGACCAGGAATTATTGGCACTGGGTATACAGATTTATGATGGCCTGTACAGCTGGGCAAAACACCTTTACCACAAAAAGCATACACAGGCGGGACCAGTTGAACAAATGTTACTGGAGATTTATACCAGATACCTTCGGGAAAATAAAGGAAAGAAAGCGCCGGCCTGGGCAAATGAATTACGGGAAATGATACAGGACCAGATGGATACCAATATGTCATTGAGCCTTCAGCAAGCTTCGGATGAACTGGAGATTAACCCGGCCTATTTATCAAGGGAATTTTCCAAATATTTTGATAACTTGTCTTTTGGAGATTATATACGGAAGATGCGGATTGAAAAGGCCATGCTCTTAATAGAAAGCACCTCTTACTCCTTAACCGAAATTGCCTACCTCACAGGTTTTTCAGACCAGAGCCACTTTAACCGGATTTTTAAAAAGCAGACCGGGGAAAATCCATCATTTTACAGGAAAAAACACCAAAAAGGTAAAACGGATACAAATAGTTAAATCTGTACAATTATAAGGTTTTGCGAATCAGCAATATTGTAATGAAATACAATTTGCCTGATGAAAGAACAAACAGATAAAGTCAAACCACTATACTCACTAGCCGAAATCACAAAATATTTCCTGAAACTGGGCACCTGGGGATTTGGTGGTCCGGTTGCGCTGGTTGGTTATATGCAGCGCGATCTGGTGGTGCAGAAAGGCTGGCTCACAGAGGAAGAATACAAAGAGGGACTGGCACTTGCCCAGCTGGCACCGGGACCGCTGGCCGCGCAACTAGGCATTTATATTGGCTTTGTACACTATGGTTTAATTGGCGCTACGCTAACCGGATTAGCCTTTGTATTGCCATCCTTCATCATGGTGGTTTTGCTTGGTATGGCTTACCAGCTTTATGGCGGACTGGCCTGGATGCAAGCGGTATTTTATGGTGTAGGTGCTGCCGTAATCGGCATCATCACCATCAGTGCTTATAAACTAACCATCAAATCAATCAGCAAATTCGAACCAGCTGCCATTAAATCCAAATGGCTTTTATGGCTGTTCTATATCATCGGAATCGTGATCACCGTGATTACCGAAAAAGAGGAAGTTTTACTTTTTCTAGGCTGTGGCATCCTGTACATGCTGATTAAAGCCCCACCACAATGGATTAAAAAACCTTCCCATCTCCCTGTCGGAATCTTATTTAGTACTGGTTTCTGGAACTATGACAGCAAAACCTTACAAGAGATCGGCTGGTTTTTCGCGAAGGCGGGCGCCTTTGTATTTGGCAGCGGACTGGCCATTGTACCTTTCCTGCATGGTGGTGTAGTAAAGGAATTTGGCTGGCTCACCGAGGCACAGTTTGTAGATTCGGTTGCAGTTGCCATGATCACCCCCGGACCGGTAGTGATTACGGTCGGCTTTATCGGTTATCTTGTGGCAGGTTTTCCGGGGGGCTGCGTTGCAGCACTTGCTACTTTTCTACCCTGTTACATCTTTACAGTAGCTTTAGCCCCTTCTTTCAAAAAGATTGCAAAAAACAACAGCGTGAAAACATTCGTAGAAGGAATTACCGCCGCTGTAATTGGCGCCCTGGTGGGTTCGGTCATGGTGATCGGCATGCGCTCAATAAAAGATATTCCAACCGCATTGATCGCCGTAGCCACTATACTGGCACTCCTCTACATCAAAAAATTACAGGAGCCTTATATCATTGGTATAGCGGCCATTATCGGACTACTCATTAAATTCATTTAGCTTTCAATGATGCATAAAACTTTTACCAGATCAATGATCCTGCACTGTGCATTTTCACTGGTTTTCGCTGCTACACTAAGTTTGCCCGCAACAGCGCAACAAACCGTTCAAAGCCCAGTCTATCCAAAAGTAACCGGTTATTTCAGCTTGCTCCACCCCATCGGATCCTGGGACAAAAATGGATTTCATGATAACTTTTCGGAGGTATACACGCTCGCCTTTCCGTTTGGAATAAACATTTTAAAGAACGACAAATTCGGGATCAGTTTCGAAATTGCACCCAGTATCCGCACCGAACAACACATTTCGAAAGTAAGTTCAGTCTTGTTTCATCCGGGGGCGATGTTCCGGTTCAAACACGGCTTTACTTTTATCGGTCGTGTAGCATTTGAAACCAGCGGCCGTTACGGCTTTACACCGGTGTTGAACCAGGTGATCAAAAAAGGAAAAAACGCGAGTGTATACCTGGCCATACCTTTCCCGGTGAGATTTGGGAACAACCTCCCTGCCGCACTTTCAACAGGTTTACAGCTAGGCCTGGGTTTTTAATTTGGATCAAACTCTACCACCCATTCAATGCCATATTTATCCCTGAACATGCCGGCATAGGTGCCCCATGGACTATCGTCAATTGGCCCTTCCACTTCCCCTCCTGCCGACAATCCCTTAAAGATTTGATCGGCTTCTTCGCGGCTTTCGGCATTCACGTGTATTTTAGACCGGTTTTCATTTTCGCTTACCCGCCCCATAAATGCAGGAACATCGTTGCCTATTAATACATTGTTTTGGCCAAGCGGCAAGCCGATGTACATGATTTTATTTGCCTCCTCTTCGGCTACCTGAAAATCGGGACCTGATAAGTCTTTAAAACGGGTGATTTTTGTAAACTCGCCGCCAAAAACGGATTGGTAAAAGGTGAATGCTTCTTCCGCATTTCCATTGAAGTTGATCCAGGGATTAATTGCTCTCATGGTTTTTATTTTTAATTGATGTTGTTGCTTAGCCCAATTGCACGCTTCATAGCTAAGCCCACTTTGTAGTGTGATGCTTTGTACAGCTAAAATAATTAATTGAATCCCAGGTTTTATGAAAAATCAGACAAATGTTTAGGATTTGCTTCGCTATATTCTGGAAAAGATAGTCAGGTTCCACTTTTCAGCTCACCTTTGCAATCGAAATAATGTATTGTGCTTGTGTTAAAACATAAATCGAATCCCGTTATTCCACAGCGAGTAATTCTCACACATCATCTCAGTTCGCGGGCGGTGAGCTATTTAAATGCCAACTGCAATATCTATATTTGAGATAATATTAACGCCTTTATATATGTTAAACTCAAAGACTCTCATTCCTAGTTTCGTATTTCTTATACTATTTAATTTTGCAAGTGCACAGTCTGTCAATTGTAGAAAAATGAGAGAGGGTGTATTTAAGATGGTTACACGAGGTATTCCCACAACAATTAAACGGTATAAAAACTATCAGCTTGAGTATTTCAATAACGCTACTAAGCCAATAACTTTTAAAATTCAATGGATAGATGACTGTACTTATACACTCAAACCCGATGCAAGCGCGTTCCTTAAGTATCCTCAAATTCCTAGGAATGCTTTAATAACTGTTAGAATTACTAAAACCTATGAAAACGGTTATACAATGAAAACCACTGCCAACTTCAATAATAAAACGATGGTTGGGGAAGTAATCAAAGTGAAATAGAATCCGAATACAATTACACAAAATAGATGTATACTGCTTCTTCCAAGCTATTTCAACGACCGTCGAAACATTCATAACGTCTATTCGCCCATATCAAGTTGGATTTATATATTTACTATTCTTAATTAATCTCATATGAAGTATATTGAACCTAAAGTTTTCGCGAAGTCATTTACATGTCCTAATTGTTCAGCTATTGCACAGCAAACTTGGTGGACGAGATCATGGGCTGATGGTATATATGCTAACGAATCCTCAAATCACATTCGTGTGGGCACCTGTGCACACTGTTATAAAAACACACTGTGGATTATTGACAGAATGTATTATCCAGACAATGGCAATGCTCCTACTGCAAACGAAGACATGCCAGAAAACGTCAAACAGATTTACCTTGAGGCAGCTTCTATATACCAAAAATCGCCAAGAGGAGCCGCTGCCTTATTAAGGTTAGGTATTCAGATCCTTTGCAAGGAGCTCGGAGAATCAGGAACAAATATCAATTCTGACATTAAGCACCTAGTTGCAAAGGGACTGCCTATTATTGTTCAACAATCACTGGATATTGTAAGAGTAACCGGTAACGAGGCAGTACATCCGGGGCAGATTGACACAGATGATCCCAAGGTTGTAGGTAGCTTATTCGAACTAACTAATATCGTTGTACAATACATGATATCACTTCCTAAGCAAGTCGGGGATCTTTACAATGCATTGCCTGAAGACAAAGTTTCAGCTATTGGCGTAAGAGATTCTAAGTAATATGGGCGCAGCTGCAAATGATGATTTAATGGAGGTACGAATAGAATCTTTTAATCCCTATGAGTCTAGATTTCCCAATAGAAGGGTTATCACTAGAGATGCTCTGATGCTTGCTAAAACCTTGAGGGCTGAAGGTTATAAGGTAGTGATAGAACCAGATAATGGTCTTCCTGTTTATTACCTTTATAGCAAAGGCCTCAGAGAATGGTTTGCCGACCCGGTAAATCTTCTGTTATTTAATATACCAATCACAGTTATAACAAACCTGATAACTAACCAAGTTCAGAAACTCTTAGATTGGAATGATAAGCAGCCCTCTCATAATCTGAATATACAAACAGATGGTTCATCTATTTCATATAACTATCTAGGTTTAGAACAACCAGTAGGAAATAAACAACGAATAACCACCATAAGAAAAGAGCTTAAAGACGGGTTTGACCGTTGTTTTAACACAATTCCCCCGAACATAAAATTTCCGACACCTATATATTTGGAGCATAAGCCTAAAATCGTTGGTTGGTGTAGATTATGGGAGGATGAACGCGGTTTAGCATCCGAGGGTTATATAACAGATAAATTAGTTAAAAGAAGAATTGCTCAAAATCGGCTAAATGGTGCTAGTGTTACAGGTATGGCAAGTCGCACACTATGTTCTATTTGTAGTTCTAGCTATCTTAATTGCAACCATATAGCCGGAAATGAATACGAAGGGCAAAGCTGTAGCAATGTTATTATTGAGACAGACTTTGTTGAAACCAGCCTTGTCAAAACACCAATTAATCCACAATGTATACTAGGGTGGCAATAGCATAGTTCATAAAAATCTTTGACCAAACATTAACTTTTTACACGCATTAGCTACTAACAACTACAACACTCAATGGATGATAGAGCATTCAAAACCTTAATTGATTACCTAACCCGCATACCATCTGTTCAGACACCAATTTCATTTGGCTCAGATGATGAAGGCAATTGGTGGGTTAAGTTTTCAATAGATATACACCATAACCTTGCTTGGCATGCTGTTCAAGAACTTAGTTGTGTAATTAATTATCTTTCTATAAATGAAAGGCTTCCAAGTAAATTCTATCCAGTATCACCTGCACCGTACTTGAACGGTGGGCCAACAGATTATCTATCATGGGTAATAGAAAATGATGATAAAGACTTTAAACCAGGTACATTAATGAAATGGTTAGAAGGAAGATTGCCACAGCCAGTGGACGATGTTAGTCAATGGATTGATGAGTAAAGTCCATTATTAAGGCTGCACATTTTCTTATCATATCTGTTTTTATTAACCCCTTCAAAATAAGAACGTGCAGACCTACTGATTGTCAACCTTATAATCTTCCTCGATTCTTATATCTTTGTTTTCACTAAATTATAATGACCTCTATAAAAATTAACTCATTTGAGGACTACCTTATTGAAATTGATAAGGTTTGCCAAAAAGGAAAGGCCTATAATCTCTACCGAGGCCAGTCTGATAACAAACCCTTACTGCCATCAGTCTGTAGAGACAATCCAACATTTGACTCATCGAAAAAAGAGTTTGATATGATAAATGATCTTCGAAGAAGATCACCTATGATGTTAAATAAAGACCATAATGAATGGGATTTGTTAGTTATTGCGCAGCATTATGAAATGAAGACAAGACTTCTAGATTGGTCAAGCAATCCTTTAGTTGCCTTGTGGTTTGCATGCAGAAGTGAATACTATGCGAAACAAGATTCTTATGTGTACATCTTTCAAGCTGAAGAAAGTGCTTTAGTAGATATAACAAGTAAAAGTTGTCCTTTTTCGATTTCTAAGACCAAGATTCTACGTCCAACACTCAATAATGAAAGAATAGTTGCGCAGTCTGGTTGGTTTACAGTTCATGCTTACTCAAAGAAGCATAGTCGATTTGTCAAACTTGAAACTAATACTGAACATAAAGATGGTGTTAGCCAAATAATAATTTCAGCTGAATCAAAACCACAGATAATGAGAAAACTATCCCGATATGGTGTCAACAATAGAACAATATATCCAGATTTACAAGGCTTATGCAAACATTTAAACTGGAAATACCTAGATGGGGTTAAATAATATCAGATGGCATGAAAAGCTTTTATGATAAAGAGGATTATACAATTGATGATATTCAATCGTTGATTGAGAACCAAGTGGAAGAGTCTATCTACTTGGATTTTAAAAGCGCTGGTTCATTAGAGAAAAGCGATAAAAAGCGTATTGAAATCTCAAAAGATGTTGCGTCATTTGCCAATTCCGATGGTGGCATAATAGTCTATGGCATCAAAGAAGTTGATCATGTTGCATCGGAGTTTTCTTTTATAGATGGCAATGAATTCACTAAAGAATGGATTGAAACAATCATCAACTCCTATGTACAACGTCGCATATCTGACATTAAAATCTATCCAATTAGGATAGACGGAGACATAAAGAAGAGTATTTATGTTGTCAAGATTCCTTATAGTTATGACGCTCCACACTTAAGTAAGGATAATAGGTATTACAAACGGTATAATTTTATGTCTGTTCCAATGGAGGAATATGAGATACGCCAATCATATAATAGAAAAGATAACACTGAGCTAGTTATTGATAATCTAATTCTTCAGATTGGTTCATCATCCATTGTAGGCTCAAGCTATTTAAAAACCTTACACATGGCTCTCATTTTTCAAGTTTCAAATATCAGTAATAGCATTGAGAACATGTATAAAGTCGAAGTACACATTAACCGCAAGATATTAGCAAGCGGAAACCCTCCAAACTTTATGAGGAATGAAGAAGAAACTGCAATCTTTAGTTTTCCTAACACAAGCCCCTTATTCCAAGACGAGGTAACCTCTATTGCTACAGTACCACTGTTATTTAACGGTAGTAATCATCACCTACTTTGGGAACCAGTTAATGTGCATCTATATTATACTAATGGAAGTAAAGGCAAGACTTTCTATATCAATGAAATGATGGATCTGAAGGGTAAGCCCCTTAAAGATTGGCAATGGCAATAGATCACAAGCAATCGATGCCAGATAATACTACAAGGATTTTAGCTTATAAAGCATTAGATCGTGACTTTGACAGGACTTGGTCTGATTGGGCAGTTGAAATGCTAGTGAGTGGTTTTGAAACTGAACATCTTGTTATTCTGGCAGGTATGGGTGAGCCATTCGATTACTTTGAAATGCAAACCTTGACTACAAAAGCACTTAATGAATTGGGCTTGTCCTTCTCTGACAAACTCCAAACTGTATGGAATTACGTCAGTTATCTTATACAGATGTGCCTTGATGGTACGCTAGAATCAGTAAAAGTTCTTACTGAGCTTAGAGATCTTTACCTTGAACTTGATTATGAGAAATCACTTCAGCAGTTCTACTTTCTGTATTATGCCAAGAGTGATTTAATAAGTGATGAAGTACAATGGTATATTGATGGAGTGGACAGAAGCAATATTGATGAGACAGTAATTAGGTACTTTAACGAGTGGTTAAAACTAAAATCACATACAAATGAACAATAGGAAGTTAATTGTACTGATCTTTTTAATGGTAGGATGCAGGTCACCATTTGTAGATTCATTTAAACAGATTCAGTCATCGATAGAGAAGTCAAATGCTGTCTTACAAGTCTCAAACCGGAAGATATTAAAAGAGATTAAGGTTAAGGAAATTAACACAATTTCAAACGAGGCTGATTCTATACAGTTTGCTAATCAAAATCTCAATGGCTTGATTGACGAATACAAAAAGCAAATCGAGAACCTTGATCTAATTGGATCCGATGTAGATATCGCCTATAAAGTCCTTGCTACTCCAGATTTTATTAAAGGTGCTTTAATGTCTGCAACCTCCACACTTGTTGAGCGAGTTTCAAAAGTTGAAGTTGAGCAGTCAATGAAGAACCATCTTGATAGTCTTATACTCGAAGTTGCTCAGGCTCATACAAATTCATTATATTTTGAACAGCGTTTCAAAGGCATCCCTTCTGCTAACGCCTTGGTAGAACTTGCCAATCTGCAGTTACAAAGCTCGGAAATGACAAATATCAGTTTAGCGGCTCTTGATAAAAAGAGTTTGCTTATAAAGCATGGAGTTGGCGGCTCACCTTTAAAATCCAAAGACGGATATCCTAAACTAAAACTTTCCCCTTAAAAGAAAGAAATAGATTGAAAGATGGATATTGAGAAGTAGGGATAGGTAGTATCTATCTAACTACTGCACCAATTTAAGCTTGTCCCCTCAACACCTTTCAAGAAATTCCGGCATAAACGCTCATATAGCCATTATACAGCCTACCAACACAAAAGCCCTTAAACGGTCTAAAGCATAGTTTTTTGATCAACAAAAAACCCCTTCAAGTTATCCTTAAAGGGGTTTAAAGCAGTGGGCCCACCTGGGCTCGAACCAGGGACCAAAAGATTATGAGTCTTCTACTCTAACCAGCTGAGCTATAGGCCCGGAAAAAAGGTTATTCTTTTTTGCGAGTGCAATGTTACAAATTTGAATTGAATTTTCGAAAATGTTTTCGGCATTTTTTCATAAAAAGGAAGAATATAAACTCATTTTCAAGTGCTTAATTTTACTTTTCATTTTACCTTCCATCTTTTTTAATCTCAAATTGTGGATAAAACGCTCGTTCATCTGTCCTCAAATCCATTTCGAATAGGTTAATTTTGTAATTGATATGAATACGCCCGATCCGGACAACCAGCTTCTTTTAGATTTTTTAGCCACCACCAACCAGCCTGTTTTTTTAACCGGTAAAGCCGGAACGGGTAAAACCACCCTCCTGCGCAAGATTAGAGATACCACGAAAAAGAATTTCGCCGTTGTTGCCCCCACTGCGGTGGCCGCCATCAATGCCGGAGGCGTAACGCTTCACTCCTTTTTTCAGATTCCTTTCGGTCCTTTGGTTCCGGTTGGGGATGAACATGCGGAAACTAATTTTAAATACTCGGATGAAAAAACAAGGTTATTACGCTGCCTTGATTTATTAATTATTGATGAGATTAGTATGGTTAGGGTTGATCTGATTGATTTCATCGACCGTACTTTAAAGCGTGTTAAAGGCTCAAACCGTCCCTTTGGTGGCGTTCAGGTATTGATGATTGGCGATCTTTACCAGCTCTCTCCTATTTTTCATGATGCCTGGCATATCCTGGGCAGTTATTATTCCAGTCCCTACTTTTTTGATAGCCTGGTTTTCAGGTCGACACCCATGCTTACTTTTGCCCTGGATAAAGTTTACCGCCAGTCAGATCCCGTATTTCTGGATATTTTGAACGGCATGCGCGAAAACAGCCTCGATGCTGGTCTTCTTGCAAAACTGAATGAACGTTACGATCCCTCTTTAAATCAGGAATGGAAAGACGATTACATTACGTTAACCACACATAACCAGCTGGTAAACGAAATTAACCAGGGCTGTTTGGAAAAATTACCCGGAGAAATTTTCGAATTCAATGCGGAGGTAAGTGGCGATTTCCCGAAGGATGCCTATCCTACTGATGAAAAACTCCAGTTAAAACTGGGTGCGCAGGTCATCTTTATCAAAAATGATTCGTCGGGCAAAAGGCAGTATTACAATGGAAAAGCGGCAAAAATAACGGCAATTAGTCAGGATTCGATAAAAGTAACTTTCACTAACGGTGGCCGGGAAATCGAAGTGGAAAAAGAAATCTGGCAAAATGTTAAATATAGCCTGAGTGCCGAAGAAAATAAAATCGACGAAACCAGCACCGGATCATTCTCGCAATATCCTTTTAAACTGGCCTGGGCCATTACCGTACATAAAAGCCAGGGATTAACCTTCGATCAGGCGATTGTGGATGTAAGCACCGCATTTACCCACGGACAGGCTTACGTAGCACTCAGTCGCTGCAGAAGTTTAGAAGGACTTATTTTAAAATCACCTGTGGTTGCCGAAAACATCATTACCGATGCCAAAGTAATCAGTTTTACAAAGGTCACGCACCAGGACAAACCTACGCCTGAGCTGCTGGCACGTTATAGTCAGCAATATGCCTGGGGATTGATCCATGAATTGCTGGATTTCTCGCTGGTAGCCAAAGACTGGGAAAAGCTGGGGCGTTCCAAACTGATCGACAAAGATGAGAAGAATGCCTTTTTATCTATTTACGAACAGGGCAACCAGATCCTTCAGCAGGAAATCTTTAAAGTAGCCAGGAATTTTATCGCAAAGGAATTTTCGAAAATCAGCACCGATGAAAATCCGGCCAATGAAAGTGCTTTTATGGAACGTTTGCAGAAAGCCTCTGCTTATTTCGTTCCAAAACTCGAACAGCTCATTAGCTTAATGGCAAGAATTGTGGCCATCAACTTTTATAATGATACCCACTCTGATAAACTGCTTACGGTATTAAACGACTGTAAAGATGCATTGCAGATCAAGCTGGCTTTATTTAAAATTTCGTGGAATCCTTTTTCGATCAAAGATTATATCCACACCTTGCATGCAGCAGGGAATAAACAACCCGAGAAAAAACCGGTTAAATCGAGCATCAAACCAAAAGAGATTTCCAATCCACAGGTTTATAAAAACCTGGTTGAATGGCGCAAAACCATCGCATTGCAGCGGGGCACGCAGGATTATGCTGTACTTTCTGACTTAGCGCTACTTTCTATTGCCGAAAAAATGCCCAGAACGACCGACCAGCTGGCGGCGCTTAAAAGCGTAGGGATTGGTAATGCAAAAGAACTGGGCCAGCAAATTACCCGCATTGTAAACGCCCATTTGGGCACAAGCGAGTTATTTTAAATGATTAAGCATTTATAGCCTTTACAATAAAGAAAATATTTAAAAGAAGGTAAATGGTTAAAAGCGAGATGGAGAAAAACCGGTCAAACTTTTCCGCTTTTTTCTCTTCTCCTCTTTTGATCATTTTTAAAGAAAAGGCCGTTAATATGATCACAATCAAAATAAATACCAGGGTAATTCCGTGTAAGGTATCTACCAGCGTAAAAGTAGTCGATTCGGGCAGCGAGCCATCAATAATGTATTTATTACCAATTACGGCAAAAAGCGAGCCTACACTTAGTCCAAAGCGCGAATCGATGCTATCTGCATGGATATAAAAACACATGTAGGCAATAAAAAAAGCAACATACATGCCTAAAAACATTTTCCAGAACAGGCCAAAAGCATCTCTGCTAATCCCGATCCTTACCTTATAACTGCTGTATTCGGTTCTCGGCACTTTTATACTGGGATCGCCAAAAGCTGTTTCATAAATTTTATTGGCTGCAGAAGTTTTTAAACTGTCGATATTCCAGCCGCGCAGGGTAAAACGGGGATCAAATTGTTTGCCCAGGGTATCGGGTACAAATATGAGTGATGAGGAATCGAATTGTGAATTTTCTACCGAAAGCCTCAGTAACTGATGGTCGAATGGAAAATTGTTAATCGACCATGAATCTTTCATTACACATTGCAGTTTCATCAGCATGTACACTTCATTTCCACTGGTATCGATGGTAGAAAACGACTTACTAACGGTTTTAGCCTGAGGCACTTCAAGGTTATCGGCAAAATTAAATTCTTTGTTTTTATATTTCAGCCATAACCAGAAGTTAACGGTATATTCTTTGTCTTTAAAATCTATATCGTGTATACTGGTAACGTAAATGCCGGTTTTTACCGTATCTGGTGTGTTTTTCTGTGCGAAAGAAACGGTAATGATACAGAAAAGCTGGAGCATTAAACCCAGTAAAAAGAGTTTGGCGGTTTTCAACTGTGTTTTTAATTTATGGTGTAAAGAATTTCTTAAATATACAGAATAAGACTTTATTTATAAGCGATATTTTAGCTTATCGCTTTCAGGCCTCGCTTTTTTTTAATACTTTCGCAACCCCATTTTAGTCGCCAACCACAGCATTTCAAGCATGAGCAAGTTTTTATACGGAATCGATTTTGGAACAACCAATTCGGCACTTTCTATTTATGATGAAGAGAAGAAAGAAATTGTAGATACGATTTCTATTCCTTCGTTAATTTATTTTACAGAAGTAAAAAGCATTGTTGATGGTGAAAGTCATATTGTGGGCGAAAAAGCAATAGCTGCTTACCTAAGCGATGGCATGAAAGGGCGCTTTATCAAATCCATCAAACAGATCCTCTCGAGAACGACGTTTACCGAAACCCGTATCCACAATAAAAGGTATACCGCTTCCGATCTGGTTACACTGATTCTTAAAGACCTGAAAGAAAAAGCCGACCTGATTACCGGCGAAGATTGCCACAAAGCCATTATCGGCCGTCCGGTTTTCTTTGACGACGATAACACCATGAAAGATACCCTGGCACAAACCAGGTTAAAAAAAGCTGCCGAAAGCGCGGGTTTTACTGATGTTCGTTTTCAATTCGAACCTATTGGAGCGGCTTTTGCCTACGAGAAAACCATTCAGAAAAAAGAACGCGTTTTAGTAGCCGATTTAGGTGGAGGTACTACCGATTTCACCTACCTGATCCTCGATCCGGATAAGGTGGGTAGCAAAGACCGTAAAAACGATATGATTGCCTCTGGTGGTATCTACATTGGTGGCGATAGTCTCGATTCTGCTTTTATGTGGGATAAAGGCACACCCTATTTCGGAAAAAATACCATGTACGAGGCTACCCCTGGTAAAGTTTTAAATGTGCCGAAATCGCTTTTTGCCAATATTTGTACCTGGGATAAAATGAACTTTTTTAATGGTTTAAAAATCCAGAAAGAGATTGAAGAATATTATTATTACTCGGGCAACGATCCGAAATTCAAAAACCTGATTACCCTGATCGAAAACAACCTGGGTTATTCGTTGTTCAGATCGATCGAGAAAACAAAAATCGAACTTTCTGACCAGCCTGTATCTAATTTTGCTTACAGCAATATGGAAATTGAAATCGATGAAAATATTTCACTCGAGCAGTATAATTCGATTATCGAAAAAGACATTAATAAAATCGATGCTTACCTGGATCAGTTTATGGAAACCCACAAAATCAATCCAGAAGACATTGACTGTTTATTTTTAACCGGAGGAACCTCGATGGTTTCTGCCGTACAAAACCTGTTTAAAAACAAATTCCCACACATCCCGTTAAACTCCGGCGATAACTTTAAAAGTGTAGCCAAAGGACTGGCATATAGCGGTTACCTGTTTGAGGATTAAAGATAAATCTGCAACATAACAGCGCTGTCTGCACACGCCATAGGTCGAAGAGAAGAAAAACTGATTTGGATTTGGAGCGCAATGTCTGTGCAAACAGTCAGTTTCTTATACCATGGTCTGTGTCCGCACAGACCATTTAATTTAAGATCTTGAACCACATAAGAAATATAAGTTCATTGAAGCTAATATGTTCTTAAATGACTTATATGGTTAAAATTAGATGTTCAGTAGCCAAATAATCACAAAGAATCGTCAGCATCATTCATGTTGGGATCTTCACAAACCATTTAATTTTAGATTTCGGAGAGAAGTCAAGTTTTGAAAACTTGACTTCTCTGGCATTGCAGCCGCGGCTTATGGACCAAAACAGTGTTTCATTTTTAGGGTTGTTAGGCGCACCTTATACCATGGTTTGTGTTCGCACTGGCCATTAATTTAAGATCTTGAACCACATAAGAAATATAAGTTCATTGAAGCTAATATGTCCTTAAATGACTTATATGGTTAAAATTATATGTTCAGTTGCCAAATAATCACCAAAAATCCTCAGCATCATTCATGATTGGGATCTTCACAAACCCTTTAATTTTAGATTTCGGCCTGTGAGGACACAGGCCAAGGAGAAAAAATGTTCAATAAACAGAGAGAAGTCAAGCTTTAAAAACTTGACTTCTCTGGCATTGCATCCTTGGCTAGTGAGCAAAAACAGCATTTCATTTTTGGGATTGTTAGGCGCACCTTATACCATGGTCTGTGTCTGCACAGACCATTTAATTTAAGACCTTGAACCACATAAGAAATATAAGTTCATTGAAGCTTATATGTTCTTAAATAACTTATATGGTTAAAATTAGATGTTCAGTAGCTAAATAATTATAAAAAATAGCATCATTATGGTTGGGACCTTCATAAACCATTTAATTTTAGATTTCGGCCTGTGAGGACACAGGCCAAGGAGAAGCCAGGAACCACAAGCTATTCCTTTTCTAATCATTCATAAAAATAATTATCCCTCCACTTTACGACGATATCAGATTCAAAAAAAAGGTTGGTGAGACACCAACCTTGAATTCATTTTACAATGATTTTTTAACCTGTTTATCGCCAAATGGCAGCACCTTACTTGCTGCTTTTATACCAAACCTGGAGGGCAGATTGGACGAGCAACAAATTGCCGGTTTCTTTTTCTCTTTTACCTGCGCAATTTCTTTAACCTTGCCGTTTTTACAGGTGAAAAGCAAAGCGCAGCTTAAAACTAGCATTATCCTGATCACTTTCATCTATTTTTCAATTTCTGACCAATCAAAACGTGGATTTTCTGCCGGCGTTTTAGCCTGTTTCATTAATGCATAAAGCGCCTTTACCGTATCAGGGTTTTTGGCTGCAATATCATGCTTTTCACCGATATCCGCTTTTAAATTATATAATTCTAACTTTTCGGCAGTGCCTTTATCTTTAAAACGGATTAATTTCCAGTCGCCTTTGGTTAAAGCTTCTTTTAAACCGCCTTCGTTAAACTGCCAGTAGAAATAATCATGTTCTTTAACTGCTTTTTTGCCGCTTAACAATGGAGAGAACGACAGCCCATCAATATTTTTTGGTGTGGCTGTTCCGCTAAGTTCACCAAGCGTTGGCAATACATCCCAAAAGGCCCATGGCGTAGGATTAACCTGACCGGCAGCAATTTTACCTGGTGCCCTTACAATTAAAGGTACACGAATTCCACCTTCGTAGAGATCTCTTTTTACGCCCCTAAACTCGCCACCACTGTTAAAAAACACCGGATCGGCACCTCCTTCTTTATGCGGACCGTTATCACTGGTAAAGAAAATGTAGGTATCGTTATCCAAACCTAACTTTTTGATCAACGCCACAATCGTACCCACATCGGCATCCAGTTTATTTACCATTGCTGCAAAAGTAGCATGTGGCTGCGCCTGACTGTCGTAGTTTCCTTTTTTCTCAAAAGGCGTTTCAGGTGGAAATTTACTCGAACCATCTGCATTTTGGAATTTCTTCAATAATTCTGCAGGTACTTTCAATTCCGCATGCGGAACTGTTAATGGCAGATACAAAAAGAAAGGCTGATCTTTATTGGCGTTAATAAAATCAACAGCTTTATTTACAATCAGGTCTTCGGTATATTTTGTGGTATCAACAGGTACTTCTACAGTTTTACCACCAACAATTTCGTACAAACGATTGGTGTAATAATCGTGTGCATGCGATTGATCCAGGTATCCGTAAAAACTATCGAAACCTTTTAAATGTGGCGCTCCTTTGCTGTCTTCATCGCCGAGTCCCCATTTACCAAACATGCCGGTTTTATATCCGTTTCCTTTTAAACGTTCGGCCAGGGTAGTATCCTGTGCACGTAAGGCAGCAAGACCGTCTTTGGCTTTTGCGTTGCCCCTTACCCAGGCATGGCCCATGGTATAACCGGTCATTAAGGCGCATCTTGAAGGGGCACAAACGGTATTTCCGGAATAGAAACGGGTAAACTTAATTCCCTCTTCGGTAAGCTTATCCAGATTTGGCGTTGGAATTTTAGAATTCGGGTTAAAGCTGTGTACATTACCATAACCTAAATCATCGGCCAGGATAAAAATAATGTTGGGTTTCTTTTTACTTTGTGCCTGTGCCGTAGCTAAACTGCCCATCAGACCAGCAAAAACGATAAATTTTAATATTTTTTTCATCTCTATTTGTTATAGTTAGGATTCTGTTTTAACGCCGGATTATTCTGGATCGCAATGGAAGGTACCGGCCATAAATAATCTTTATTGGCATCGAAGAGGCGGCTATCAATCCTTGCCCCTGCGCTATTGGTAATATTTCCGTTTAATAACTGATCGGCTATCCTCCACCTGCGTATATCGTAATAATACAAACCTTCGCCTGCCAGCTCTACTCTCCGCTCGTGTCTGATCTCTGCCCTCAATTCTTCCTGACCTAAGGTAGATGGAATATTTGGCATCTTCGCCCTTGCCCTAATTAGGTTTAAAGCATCAAAAACCGATTGATCTGGTCCGCTGTCTTCATTTTTTGCTTCGGCGTACATCAGGAGCACATCAGCATAACGAAGTAAAATTAAATTTAACTCTGATGTTCCGCTGGTTGGTGCGGCCACAGGTTTTTCATTGTCTTTAAAAATAGTGTATTTTTTTAATCCGTAACCTGTACTCGGGTATTGAATTGCGGTTACGGTAGCACCTTTAAACTGCGTACCTGGTAAAATTACAGTAGCCTGCAATCTGCTATCGCGGTTTTCGAAAGGTTTTGCGGCATTATAAACGGCAGAACTGTTAATCGGCTTACCATCCGTTGCGTAATAGGTATTAACCAGATCGGGCAAAGGTGCTGAACCCAATTGCTGATCTAAACTGATATCGAGTGAATGGGTAAACTCCGGATATTTGTATTGCACATCAAAAATAACTTCTGCATTGCCTTCATTTTCCAGATAAAACAAGCCGCGGTAATCCGGAAATAAACTGTAGGTTTTTAAATCGATAACGGCTTTTGCAGCTTCTGCAGCTTCTTTCCAACGTTTGGCATACAACAAAACCCTCGCCTTTAAAGCCAAAGCCGCACCACGCGTAGCCCTTCCTTTATCTACACCTGAGTAGGTTAAAGGTAATACGGTTCCTGATGAAGCTTCGGTTAAATCTTTTAAAATCTGCGCCAGCAACTCATCGGCAGTGTTTCTTGGCAAATTGGCCTGCGTTTCGTAATTGGTGGCATCGGTAATTAATGGTGCACCACCAAACAGGTTCCAAAGGGGAATATAATATAAGGCGCGGAGGTATTTGGCTTCTGCTTTATACCTTTCTTTTAAAGCGCCGTCCATATTTACTTTATCGATATTGGCCAATACGTTATTGGCCCTGCCTATACCTTTGTAACTGCCATTCCAGGTTTCGTTAAAATAACCCGTTGCCGCGTTGTGCAAGCCCCTCGAAATGATGTTATAATCGTTATTATACTGATAGGTATTCGGACTTAAAGCATCCAGATAAATGGAATTGGCCGCATAAACATTATAGTAAATTGCTGCATAGGTTCCGTTCAGGGCAGCTTCTGCCTGAACTTTTGTATTCCAATAGGTGTCTTGTGTAAAACGATCTGTTG
Organism: Sphingobacteriaceae bacterium GW460-11-11-14-LB5; assembly: GCA_002151545.1. Classification (NCBI taxonomy): domain Bacteria; kingdom Pseudomonadati; phylum Bacteroidota; class Sphingobacteriia; order Sphingobacteriales; family Sphingobacteriaceae; species Sphingobacteriaceae bacterium GW460-11-11-14-LB5. The sequence goes on from CP021237.1 coordinate 2,867,445, forward strand.
GCGTTACATCCAGATAATCTTTACAGCCAAACAGGAACACCGAAATTAATATGAATAGAATATATTTTTTCATGACCGGTTATTTAAATGATACATTAATTCCCGCACTAATTGTTTTTGCATTTGGGTATTCAATCAGATCGGCCCGGGTTAAATTCCTTTCCGGATCGCTAAACTTGAAGTTCGAGAAGGTTAAATAGTTTTGTGCATTCACAAATACCTTTAACACATCAATGCCTGCTTTATTGAGCCATTTATTGGGAAAGGAATAACTGATCTGCACATTTTTCAACCGGAGATAAGAGGCATCTCTTACCCAAAAACTCGAAGTCTGAAAGTTTTGAGGGTAGCCATTCGATGTCGTTAAACGCGGTAAAGAAGCGCCAGTATTGGTAGGCGTCCACGAATCGGTAAGCCAGTCTTTGGTTACACCTGCGCCATTTTTAAATGGCTGTGCTAAATTTCCGGTTAAGTAGGTATCCACATCCTGCAAGCCCTGGAAGATGAAACTGAAATCCCACCTCTTATAACCAAAACCACCTGAAAAACCGTAAACAAATTTTGGAATACTATTACCGATGACCACACGGTCGTTATTATCGATCACTCCATTGGCATCTACATCTTTATATTTCAAATCGCCGGGAACCGTACCTGCATTTTGAAAAGCGTGTGCTTTCACTTCTTCTGCGCTTTGAAAAATTCCTTCGGCCTGTAGTCCAAAAAAGCTGTCAATTGGCGATCCTTCCTGAATAATGGTATTACCGCTATAATATTTCTGGCCGTTTACATTGGTGACTTTGTTTTTCACATAGGTAAGGTTCGCGTCGATGTTGTAGCGAAAATCTTTAACAGAATCTTTAAAACCCAGTGTGATTTCAAAACCACGGTTATTTACCGCACCGATGTTTTTTACAGGTCCGGCTAAATTGCCTACCTGCCCCGGAACGCTGATCTGTCTGAGGATTTTCGAAGTCTGTTTATCAAAAAAATCGACTTCAAAAGTCAGCTTGTTTTTAAAGAAACTACCTTCTAAGCCGATATCGCTCATGGTGGTGGTTTCCCAGGTAATGTTAGGGTCGCTTAGCTGCGTAATGGCCGCGCCACTTACAATGGTTCCGTTAAAATTGTAATTCTGTCCCAGGGCAATGGCATCTACATAACTGAATAAGGGTACATTCTGATTACCCAGCTTACCATATGATGCCCTAAGTTTTAAGTTGCTAAAAACATTTAAATTTTTAATAAAATCTTCTTCACTGGCTCTCCATCCTGCTGAAAAGGAAGGAAAAAAGCCCCACCTGTTGTCTTTAGCAAATCGTGACGAACCATCATACCTGAAATTGGCCTCGAACAGGTATTTTTCATTGTAATTGTAGTTGAAACGACCAAAGTAAGATTGTAATCTAGAAGCGCCCGAGGTACCGGTCACCTGTGGTGATGTGCTTCCGGCATTGAGTTCGGTTAGGTCATTGCCCAGATAACCCTCATTATAAGCAGAGAAATTGCTGTCATCAAAACGTTCTAAACTAAACCCTGCCAAGGCACCAAAATGGTGTTTATCAAGTGAACCTTCCCAGTTTAAGGTATGAAAATTGGTAATATTGATATTGTTCTGGCTGATTTGTCTAACTCCTCGTGCCGGTGTATTGCCAATTGGGGTTACTACTCCGGTTTTGGGGTTGGTTAAATTAATAGCCGGATAAGAATATTTGTTGATACCATAAAGTAAGTTAGCACCTAAGGTGGTTTTATACCTGATGTTAAATGGCAACTGATATTCTAAAAACACATTGGCCAGGGTGCGGTACTGGTTATTTTTATTAAAACCTTCGTTCGCCAGGGCAACGGTATTCCTGAAAAAGTTATGTCCGGGTACCCTTATCCATTGATCGGCATAAGTACCATCCTGTGCATAGGGTGTTTGAAAAGGCAAACCACGATAGGTTAACCCCATTAAACCGCCCTCGCCATTGCCATCATCGGCGCTATAGGCACTTTCTTTACTATTCCAAAAGTTAGCAGTCAAACTTGCACCCACCTTTAGGTTTTTGGTGATATCAGAGCTGATATTCGAATTTAAGGAATAACGTTTACCCGAAGAGGCGATTAAAATCCCATCCTGATCTAAATAACCCAGTGAAATGGAAAAAGCTGTTTTTTCTGATCCGCCGGATATACGCAGGTTATGTTCCTGTATGGCAGCATTGCGGAACATGATATCGAACCAGTTGGTATTTGGATAAATAAAGGGATCGGTACCGTTTCTAAATTCGTTAATCAATGCGTCGCTACTTTCGGCAGGCTTGCCTTCATTAGCCAGGGCACGGTTTTTACCGATCATATAATCGACCGTATTGGTTACCACATCGGGAAACTGCGTGGCTTTTTGCGAACCTGCGTAAAAGTTATAATCGATAGAAAATGTTCCTTTTTTACCGGTTTTAGTCTTTACTAAAATGACGCCGTTTGCGGCACGGTTACCGTAAATGGCAGCAGATGCGGCATCTTTTAAAACGGTTACACTTTCAATATCGTTTGGATTAACATCGCCCAGGGGGAATTCAACACCATCAACCAGCACCAAAGGGTTGTTGTTATTCAATGTACCTGCCCCACGGATGCGAATGGTTGCGGCATCAGCCCCAGGACGGCCTTTGGTTTGATTGGTAAAAACACCAGGTACATTTTGAAGTGCCTGGGTAGCATTGGTAATGGGTCTGTTGGCCAATGTTTTGGCATCTACAGTGGCTAACGATCCGGTCAGGTTAATTTTCTTCTGTGTGCCGTAACCTACAACCACCACATCATCCAGCGGATTATAGTCTTCTACAAGTTCTACCGTAATCTGACTTTGGGTAACCACCACCTCGGTTTGTTTATACCCAACAAAATTAACCAGTAAAGTAAAGGGGAACTTTTGTCCGGTAATTAAACGAAACTTCCCTTCCCTATCGGTTGAGGAACCGTTGGTTGTACCCTGAATTTTAACTGATGCACCGATTAAGGTTTCTTTGGTTTTTGCATCAATTACAGTTCCCGATAAGGTGGCATTAATGGTAGGTTCTGATGGGTTTTGTGCCTGCGAAAACAGTGGAGAGCATAAAAACAGCACAGGTAATAAAATACGGCAGGTTTGCCGTATGCCCAACCGAAAATTGGACATCATACTTCGTAAAGCCAGATCCCCTTGTACGGGATTGACTTTCTCAAAATTTTGCATAACTTTGAAATAGGTGATTTGATTGATTTGAAACAGGTGCAACGCCAATTGAATTCCTGTTTCGTTAATTTTGCCTGGGGAAAATACACTTGTATTTTCCTTTTTTGTTACTACACGAGTAGAAACAAACCATTATTTTTAAATCAACAGCAACAATACATTCTATTTACAGCGATAAATAAAGGGCCGGGTATGAGAACGGATTTCGTAAACTCTTGTTTCATAATGATTATATTTTTGGCAAATATAATTTTTTTCAAATAGACTACAAATTTACTAGACTTTTTATTTTTCCCACGCCAAACTGAGGCAGATACCCATTTGTAAACGCCGAAATACAGCTATGTAACATTATTAAGAATATTTTTTTTCTTTAGCCTGAGATTTTATAATTTAGCCGATGTAAAATTGGTGCGGCTGATAAAATAGCGTCAGTAAGCAAAACTTTACGCGTTAGGCGCGCAAGCAATTAATGTGGTGAGGTCTGGAATACCTGTCTTCTAGAAGAGATGAAATCAAACTGATGAACATTTCTTTGGCAGACGCACCAATTTTCATTCAACTTAGTTTTGGCGGCTAAACTGCAGTACCGATATGCCTTTGTGGCGTCTAAAACTGGTGCTAAAATTAGTGGTTTGCTCAAAACCCAATAGCTCAGCTATTTCATCAACAGTATAATCACTATGCAGCAGCAATTCTTCTGCTTCGCGCATAATCCGATCTTTGATCAGTACAGTCAGGCTTTTCCCAAGTACACGGTCTAAAAATTTATTTAATTTACCAGTACTCATCCCCATGCCTTCTGCATAAAACTGAATGGATCTTTCTTGTTTGTAAAATTGTTCTAAAATGGCCCTAAACCGCAACACCTGCTGCAAATCATCTAAGGTTAAGGCCGCAAGATAGCCATCTAAACCAGCCGTAAATCCAAGAAATAAGGATAAGTATTGTGCTAAAAAGGGCATATCCTTTTTAATATTGATTTCTCTTTTTAGCTGATCGAGTAAACTATACGTTTTAGTTGATTCTTGCAAATCGAGATCCCTGAAAGACAGATTTAAAAAGAGGTTCTTAGCCTGTGGATCTAAGTGCTGAAGTAAAAATTCGGCATACAATAAGCTACTGAAACTTAACCAGTAACCTGAAGTAATTTCTCCATCGATCCTGACCAGGCCTTCCTCAGGGATAAAAAAAATCCTGCCTTTTAACAGGGGGTAATCGCCAGAATTCATGCACAAAAAGCCATTCCCTTCGCGTACAATCAACATACGCATAGGGTATATTGCCTGCAACGCACGTTCTCTTTTAAAAAACCCGTTAATTGGCTCTAATTGTATCATAAAAACTTAAGGATAAACAACAGTAAGACCAAATTTATCAGATTTGGTTACAAGTTGCTAAATTAATTTATTATAATATTAAATGCTATCTGTAATACAGACGAAGAATCAAAGCATTAAACAATCATTAATCTTTCGGCTCAAGAATTAGCACATTTACTGCAATTGATAATGTTTGATGCAGTTCAAAAGAAACTTTTAACCCCCTTCTTGGATTAAATCCATTTATCGGGCCGCTTTGATAAAACAGAACTTCTTCTCCAATATCGCTCCTGATTTTCCCAAAGCCTTCAGTCTCATTATAATAATCTATTGTTCCCATTTCTTTTGCCTCCATTTTCGACGATTTGCGTTAACTATTGTATAGCTAACCCAAAAAACTGTGCCAAATAATAACAGAAGCCTATATAATATAAAAACAACTTTACAATAAATGTATTGTCTATGCAGATAACACCATCACCTGAACAGCCTCAATGCCACTTGGTGTAAATTCGATGTCAAACTGAACAATATTATTGGATTTTATCGGATCAATTACACCATGGGCAAAAACACTCACTTCTCTCCCTCCGTTTGATGGTGTGATACTGCCAACGCCTTCTTCCTGATTATAAAATTTTACGGTACCTAATCTCATAGAACTACTGAATCAGTTTTACATTAACCGCATTGGGTCCTTTTTTCCCCTGGGTGATTTCGAATTCTACCCGATCATTCTGACTTATTTTATCAGTTAAACCTGTAACATGAACGAAAACTTCTTCTCCGTTTTCTGTGATGATGAAACCAAATCCTTTAGATTCATTATAAAATTTTACTGTTCCTTGCATTTAATTTAGATTTTAATACAACAAACATACAAAAACTCAAAAAGGTTTTGGGAATTAAATCGATTTCTATACTAAATCTATAGATTAAGCAATAATTTGTGCTGATTTTGGAATTTAGACAAGCAAAGCGCATTTAAACAAAAAAGTCGCAGACTGAATCCACAACTTCCCTATTTTGATACCATACACTAAGCATTGATCAACTGGATTAAAATAAAAGAAAGGATATAATGAAGAAATTACCGGTATAGAAATCCCGATAGGCATACAACAAGGCATAGCAAGCGGTTAGCTTACATTGTTGCATAGTCAATCAATCCTAGTTATATAGGACTGTGTAATACCAGAAAGTGAAATCTTTTTTATTTGGATACCGAATTTTGCCGAATCATCAAAATAAACCATTCAAGGAGGAAAGTCCCTCCTGAAAAAAGTATTTGAAAATTGAACTAACCCTTTTTTCCACTAAAAATCACAACGAAAACACTAAAACCACCTAAAAGGAAAACTATTCCAAGAATCAAATTTACTTTATCGCCCATTCCGTAATTTACAGATTAAAATGACAATGACAATAGGCTGACACAAAATAATTCTAAAAAACAACTTAAAGTTGTACGATTATTAAATTAGCTTACATTTTTACGCAGTTGTTATAAGCTGATAACGAGCCAAAGGGAATGTTGAGCAGGAGATGATATGAGATTTAAAATCGAAAGCTGTGTATTAAATTAAGGTTTTGGGTCTGATCTTTAATTTAGCCACGCCCATGATGTTTTTAGCCACTACTCCTCTTTTGGTAATAGCGGTATCAAACTCCACTGTACTCCCAACATACAAACCTTTTGCTTTGCAATCTACTATATCAAAATAGATGCTTTCTAAAACTAAATATTGAGAGATCAAACCGAAACCTCTTTCTTTATTATAAGCTGTTATTACTCCAGTCATAGCATTATTTTTAGCGATTTTACCTATATAAAACTAACATTATCAACGCAATACCAATTCAACAGTAGAGATCCTGAAAGAAAAAATAGATAACCTTAATAAATTTGTTGATGACTGGATTTTGATTAAAAACGTTTTATAACATCCTTTTTTGATTTTCAGCATGAGCGAAGCCTTCCTTAATAAAATTAAACAGGCCCACATTACTTCCTGCTGTTTAAGTTACATAATCTTTACTTATTGTGAAAAAATTAACCCGATATCTTTAACGCAGTGATGTGCTTTATTTAATCATTGCTTCATGCTATAATTCAATCATTCATTAAATAATAACTAATTCTATTTTGACATTATTCGCATAAATTTTGATACAATACCACAGGCTATAAAACTATATCCTATATTTATTAAAAATCTCTGAACCAAATAAATGAAAACAACTTTTACCCTACTGTTATCTGCCCTTGCATTTGTATTTATATCGGCAACCACATTAAACAAAAACATTTACGAGAGCAAGGCTTTCGAATTTTTCACCAAATCTAAAATAGACACACCAGATCAAGATCGTTTTGTAAAAGTTACCCTCGCGCAGGGAGAATTTACAGAACCTACCGAAATGACCATCCTCCCTAACCTGGATATTTTGGTGGCACAGCGCAGAGGAGAAGTGTTGATTTATAAAAACCAGACTAAAAAAATTAAGGAGGCGGGTAAACTCGATGTTTATTTTAAAACCTCTGTACCCGACGTGAATGCTGAAGAAGGTTTACTGGGTATGGCTGCAGATCCGAAATTTGCAGTTAATCAATACATCTATCTTTTCTATAGTCCGTTTGATAAATCGGTAAATCGATTATCCAGATTTAAATTGATAAACGATCAGATTGTAAAAGAATCAGAAAAAATCATTTTAGAATTTTATTCTCAACGCGAAATCTGCTGCCATACCGGAGGATCTATTGCTTTTGGATCGGATAATTTACTTTATGTTTCAACAGGTGATAACTCTACTCCTTTTGATGTACCCAAACAACAATATGTGAACAAAGGTTATGCCCCGCTCGACAATAGAAAAGGTTTAGAACAATATGATGCCAGAAGATCGGCCGGAAATACCAACGATTTAAGAGGCAAAATTTTAAGGATCAAAGTAAATGAAGACGGCACTTACAGCATACCTGATGGCAACCTTTTTTCTAAAAACGATCCAAAAGCCAGACCAGAAATTTATGTAATGGGCAATAGAAACCCTTACCGCATTTCGGTAGATCAAAAAAACAACTTTTTGTACTGGGGAGAAGTTGGTCCCGATGCCAGTAATGATGACGCTTTAAGAGGCCCAAGGGGTTATGATGAAGTTAACCAGGCTCGTAAAGCAGGTAATTTTGGCTGGCCATTATTCGTCGGTAATAACTATGCGTATAAAGCTTACGATTATACCAATGGCGCCAACGGGAATGCATTTGATCCTGAATCGCCTATCAATAACTCCCCAAACAATACGGGTTTGGAAAAACTTCCGGCGGCACAACCGGCATTTATCTGGTATCCTTATGGTGCATCGAAAGAGTTTCCACAGGTGGGTGCAGGTGGCCGTACAGCAATGGCTGGTCCGGTATATTATGCTACAGCAAACTCACCCTACCCGGCTTATTATAACGGCAAGCTGATTATTTATGAATGGGTACGTGGATGGGTTAAAGCGGTAACCATGAATGCACAGGGCGATTACCTGAGCATGGAGCCCTTTATGGCTAAAGTTTCTTTAGCAGCACCTATTGATATGGAATTGGGACCTGATGGAAAAATATATGTCCTTGAATATGGTAAAGGCTGGTTCACCAAAAATCCTGATGCTGCCATTACCCGAATCGATTACCTGAAAGGTAACCGTCCGCCAACAGTTGAAGACCTAAATATTGCAAAAACAAGTGGCCTGCTTCCCTATAAGATGACAGCAACAGTTACCGCTAAAGATCCTGACGGAGATGCTTTAACTTATATCTGGAACCTGGGCAAAGGAGTAACCAAAACAACCACTATACCAACCATACAGCATACCTATACCAAAGCAGGCGAATATCCGTTAAGTGTTACGGTGATGGATAAAAGTAAAGCTTCAGCAAAAAGCCAGGTAATTCCGGTTTTTGCAGGCAACGAACACCCTAATGTGAATATAGATTTAGCCGGTAATAAAAGTTTTTATTTCCCGAATAAACCCGTTGATTACAAGGTTTTAGTGAGCGATAAGGGCGCAAAAGTAAATAATAGCCGCATTTATATTTCCAATACCTATACCGAAGGAAGCGATTTAGCTGGAGCACAATTGGGCCATCAGCAGGCAGCACAAACCCTTGTGGGTAAAACCATAATGTTAAAATCTGATTGCAGCACCTGCCACAAAGAAGCTGCTGTTTCCATCGGACCTGCGTTTAACAAAATTGCCGCAAAATATAAAAACGACAGCAAAGCGGTTGATTACCTGGCTTCGAAAGTGATTGCGGGCAGCCATGGTGTATGGGGAGAAGTACCCATGCCGGCACATACCACGATGAAAGAAGCTGAAGTGAAAAAAATTACAGAGTGGATTATGACTTTGGGTAACAAGGAAGCCGTTAAGGCATCACTCCCAACTTCTGGCAAAATTGTTCCGCCAGCAGCTACCGATAAAAAGAAATCGGTACTTACCTTAAAAGCAACTTATACCGATGCAGGTGCTGCAGGTTTAAAACCTTTAACCACGACCAATCTCATTAACCTTAAAAGCAGCGTAATTGATGCGGACGACATTAAAGATTTTGGAGGCTTTCAGCGAAAAGATGTTTTTGGTGGAGAAAAACTGGTATTAACGAAGGATAATGGCTGGTTAGCCCTCAAAAATATCGACTTAACCGGTATTTCTGGCTTTGGTTTCTCATTCTTAAACCTTGATCCGGGTGCTGATGGAGAGATCGAAATCAGATTGGATGACAGCAAAGGCATTATGATCGGAAAATCTACTTTTAGAAAAAGTATACCAATCAACATGCTTTCGGATGGAAAATTTCATTCCATTTATTTTGTGTTCAAAGAGTTAAAAACAAGTGATAAAAAAAACAGGCCAATTATTCAATCGATAACGGTAGAGCCTAAATAATATAAATCATTATGGAGTTGTTGTCAGTCTGAGCTTGTCGAAGACCTTTTGATAACGAAAACAAAAAAACATTTGTCCTTCTACAGGCACAGGATGACAATGTTTTGTTTTCTCCTTAATTTAACAACATTGGCTGGGAATCTTAAGATAAAAAAAACACTAAAGCATTAAGGTTCCCAATCCAGTTGGGAATGATGATATCGCAAATTATGAAGCCCGAAACTTATCGACTATAGGTTTCGGGTTTTTTATTGTAAAAAAACTTCGTTTAATACACTTCATTAAACCAGCAATAATATCTTTGCAGCAAATCAAGATGATTTCCATGCAAAACATTAAAAACATTATTTTCGATTACGGAAACGTAATATTTGATATCGATTTCAGAATTGCTCAGGCATCTTTTCAAAAATTGGGCATCACCGATATTGAGAATTTCTTTGCCCATAAAGCACACAATCAATTATTTGATGATTTTGAAACCGGGGCAATTTCTCCTGCCGAATTTAGGGCTGGAATTAGAAGGGCGGCAGGAAAACCTGAATTAACCGATCAGCAGATTGATGAGGCATGGAACAGTTTATTAATTGGCACCATTCAGGAAAACCACGATTTACTGCTTGAAGTAAAAGAAAAATACCGTACTTTTTTGTTAAGCAACAACAACGAAATCCACTACGACTGGATCATTGATTACCTGAAAGCAACTTTCCAGATCAATAATTACGATGCTTATTTTGAGAAAGCTTATTTCTCTCAGCACATGAAACTGCGCAAGCCCAATACCAATATTTTTGAGCAGGTATTAAAAGAAAACAATCTAAACCCGGCCGAAACCTTATTTATCGACGATAGTCCGCAACATATTGAAGGTGCTAAAAAAGTGGGTTTAAATACCCTATTGATGACCGAAAAACCTGCTCAACTGGGGGCCTTTTTAAAAGCAAATGGAATTTTGTAAATTAGTATATGTCAGAAAAAAAGTTTAAGTCGCTAAAAGAGTTCTACCCTTTTTACTTGTCAGAACATACCAATACCACCTCGCGTATTTTACATTTTATCGGGACCGGATTGGTTTGTCTTGCCTTTTTTACTGGTTTTCTTTTTCACAACTGGCATTTCTTTCTCGCCATACCTGTATTGGGATATGGTTTTGCCTGGGTTGGACATTTCTTTTTCGAGAAAAATAAACCCGCTACTTTTCAATATCCCGGTTACAGCTTAGTGAGCGATTTTATTTTATTCTACGACCTCTTAACTGGCAAACAATCTTTTGTGGTGAAGAAATAGTTAGTAGTTTTCAATTGACAATTTTCAGTTCGCAGCATCTATTGACTACCCTGGCCTGGAGCGAAAGAGGACTTGGGAAGTTTAAGCCATAGATTTCAAAATCTACTACCGCTCAACCTAAACTCGATTGAAGCGGCATCCTTTTTGGCTGTCACCCTGAGCGTAGTTGAAGGGCAGCCAAAAAGATATAGCGCAAAGCGAGACTGTACGTCCCGAAGAACTACTGCATGCTCATTTTCAAAAAAATAATGGATTAATAAGATGCTGAACTAAATTACCTTCGGTGAGCTCGCTTAAGGCTCGGTTTACTTCGTAGCTTTCCACTTCGTTACAGGTCAGCATGACGATACGAAAATAAAAAACAGCTGGCAATTTCCAGTCAGCAGTTTCTATTACCGCCCAAAACTGAAAATTTCCAACTGTTAACCGAAAACCGAACTACAGTTTCCTTCTTTTTAATTCTCTTTCAATCAAACCTAATTCACGGCCTGTTTGTCCGGCAACAGATGTATTTTCTTGTGCCCTTCTGAACAAATAAGGCATTACCGCTTTAATCGGTCCATAAGGAACATATTTGGCTACATTATAATTCGAATCGGCAAGGTTAAAGCTTAAGTTATCGCTCATCCCCAACAACTGGGCAAAATAAACATGCGGGTGATTGTGTGTAATATTCTTTTCCTCTAAAAGATATGTCAATAAACGGCTGCTATCTTCATTGTGCGTTCCGGCCACAATGGCAATTTCTTCAATATGATCTACACAATAACGCAAAGACTCATTGTAGTCACGGTCTGAAGCTGCTTTATCTGGCTGAATTGGCGAAGGATAACCCATTTCTGCTGCGCGTTTACGTTCTTTTTCCATGTAGGCCCCACGAACCATTTTCACACCGAGAATAAAACCATCTGCTTTAGCAATTAAATGATCAGCTTTCATATCGGCCAGCTTATCATGACGGTACATTTGATAGGTATTGTAAACAATAATGCGTTCACGGTTAAATTTACGCATCATATCCAGGGCCAATTCATCAATTGTATCCTGAATCCAGGTTTCTTCCGCATCGATCATAATGGGAACCCCTTTATCGAAAGCGGTCTGGCAAATCTTCTCGCAACGTTGTTTCACCTTTTCGTACTCAGCTTTTTCGCTGGCATTTAGCGTTTCTTTAGCGTCCAATTTCTGCAACAAGGCAAAACGACCAATTCCGGTGATTTTGAAAACGGTAATCGGGATTTTGACATCGCCATCAGCGCGCATAATGGTGCGGATAATTTCGGCACAGGTTTCATCAAAAACCTGCTCTTCTTCTTCTCCTTCTACCGAATAATCTAAAATGGTACCTACACCACCTTTATGTAATTGTTCAATGGCTTTATCACATTCGGCAATGGTTTCGCCACCACAAAATTGCTGAAAGATAGTTGCTTTTATTGCGCCCTGAATGGGTAAACCGATATTTAAAAAGAAATTGGTAATGGCAGGACCAACTTTGGTAAGAAAATTACTGCCAATCATTTTAAAAAGCCAGTAAGCTTTTTTTAGTTCGCCGTTTGTTTTTTGTCGGAAAGCGACTTCCGTATTATCGAAATTTGGTTGCTTGTTGGGGGATAAATCCATTTTTTATCTATAATTAAGTCAGATTGGTGCAAAATTATAAAAAGCATTGATTGTTAAAACTAAAAACCTCTAAATAATCGTATTTTTGCAGAAAATGATACAATTCAAATTAGAAGGCGAATTTATTCCACTCATCCAGCTGTTAAAAGCAAGCGGATTGGTTGGCAGTGGCGGCGATGCCCAAACCGTTGTTGAAGATGGTTTAGTAAAAACAAACGGCGAGGTCGAATTCCGCAAACGTTATAAGGTTAGGGTTGGCGATATTATTACTTTTGGCGAAAACAAAATAGAAGTTATTTAATGAAACCACTAACCAGCGCAGGTCACACCCTATATTTCGAAAGTAGTTTAGCCGCACTAAAAACACTTTTAGAAAGCAACAAATACAGTAAAGTTTTTGTACTTGCTGATGAGCATACCAGCGAAATCTGCTTACCGCTTTTTCAGTCGCTTTTAGATGATTTTTCTGAATTTGACCTGATCGAAACTTCGGCAGGTGAAGAAAACAAGAATATTGATTTTTGTATCGGCATCTGGAAAACGCTTTTAGATTTTGAGGCCGACCGCAAAAGTTTAATGATTAATTTAGGTGGCGGTGTAATTACCGATATGGGCGGATTTATTGCCTCTACCTACAAACGAGGTATCGATTTTATCAATGTACCTACTACCCTTTTATCGCAGGTTGATGCTTCGGTAGGTGGTAAAACAGGAATTGACATCGACAATGTAAAAAACATGGTGGGTACCTTTACCTTGCCACAAATGGTTTTTATCGAAACCGCATTCTTAAAAACATTGCCACAACGCGAGCTTTTATCGGGCTTTGCCGAAATGATTAAACATGGCTTGATTTATGATAAGCCCTATTACGAAAAGTTAAAAGAAAGCAACTACTTAACCCCTTCTGCTGAAGACATTTATCGATCTGTAGAAATTAAAAACGAAGTGGTTACCATCGATCCGCATGAGAAAAACCTGCGTAAGATTTTAAACTTCGGCCATACCATTGGGCATGCCGTTGAAGGTTATTCTTTGGCTAATGACGAAAATCCGCTAACGCATGGTGAAGCCATTGCTATCGGTTTTGTTTGTGAAGCTGCATTATCGATTAAAAACAGTACGTTAACACAAGCGGAACTGAAAGATATTAGTGAATATATTTTATCCTTATATCCTAAATACCACATCAAAAAAGAAAGCTTTGATACGCTTTTAGAATTGATGCAGAGTGATAAAAAGAATGAAGATGGAAACATTCTCTTTTCGCTTTTAGAAACAACAGGCAAATGCACGTTTAACTGCCGTGTAAGCACTGCCGATATTTTGAGCAGTTTAGATTATTATAACAGTTTATAAAATGAAATTTACAGGAAGTGATATTTCTGTTGTTGGCCTGTTTGGTTTTGTAATCGTTTTAACCCTGGTTGAAATGTATTTCAGCTATGTGCACGACAGAAAATTATATACTAAACGCGATACCTGGACCAATATCTACCTGATGACGGCCGCTATTGTGATTAATTTAGCCACAAAAACAGGCACTTTTTTTCTATTGCAGTTCTGTTATCAATTCCGTTTGTTCCAAATTCCTAATATTTGGCTTTACTGGTTCGTTTTGATTTTAGCGCAAGACTTCCTGTATTGGTTTTTGCATACGGTTGGTCATTATGTACGCTTTTTCTGGGCCATGCATGTTACACACCACTCGTCTGAACATTTTAATTTAACCACTGGTTTCCGTTCAACTGTTTTCGAGCCATTGTACCGTGTTTTCTTTTATTTGCCACTGGCATTTATGGGTTTCACCGCGGTTGACATTCTTTTTGCTTACCTGGTGACCCAAATTTATGGTAATCTGGTGCATACGCAGTACAACATTAAACTTCCGAAATGGTACGGATATATTTTCGTTACCCCATCACATCACCGGGTGCACCACGCCAGCAATGTACGTTACCTTGACAAAAACATGGGCATGGTTTTAATCCTTTGGGATAGATGGTTCGGCACTTTCCAGGAGGAGTTACCTGAAGATGTGGTGAAGTACGGCTTAACAACCCAGCCTGAAGATACAGGTGCCGTTAACATTATTTTCCATGAGTTTGTTGCATTAAGTGCCGATGTTAAAAAAGCACCAACTTTTATAGATAAAGTGAAATACATTTTCAATCCGCCGGGTTGGAGCCATGATGGAAGCACCAAAATTGCTAAAATTATGCAGCGGGAATTACGTGAAGAGGAAGAGAAAAGGTATGAAGCGTTACAACAGAATAAAGTAAAAGGGCTCAACGACCGCGGAGAGTTAAGTTCTACCGGATAAAAAATAATCTAAAGGTCTGTGGCTCCACAGGCCTTTTTTGTTAACATCTTTTCTATGTTTTTTTTGCCACGGATGCACGGAAAAACACGGATGACGTTTTAGCACGATAAGGTGCTGTGATTATGAGGGGTAATTTATTTTAAACAAATAAATATAAATGACGTTTAAATATCAGCAAGTATATAATTCCCCTCTTTTAGAGGGGTGTCCGCAGGACGGGGTGTTCTATTTGCCCTAGCCAGACGGGCCTCTCTTTTTCTAATCACTTGCAGATGCTGAACGGCAAAGCATTCGATCTGTAATTAATAGATCTCACTTATGCATAACTTTAATTCGATATTTAGCATATTGCAGTAAATTATCGTCATGAAAAAACTAATGCTCTCGCTCCTCTCCATTTTCTTCCTCACACTCAGTGTTAAATCGCAGCAAATTAATAACATCAGGTATTTTGATATAGATAGTAAGGAAATCAGTAAATCAATCTTCGAAGAAAAACGGGCAAACCATGCTGTGCTGGATATTTCTGGTGATTCATTAAACCATCGTAAATTAATTAAAAGAGAAGAGCAGGGAAAAATCGGCAACCGTAAAGAACTCATTGCCCTGCTCCAAAATGCTTCGCATAAAAAGATCGACACTTTACAACAGATCGTCATCATCTATTATCCCGGACCGGATCCCTGCAATGCTAATGGCAATACCAGCTTCATCACATCAGCCTACAAGGAGATTGAAAAAGGCGTTAGAGACATCGCAAATGCCAAAACACTTTATATTTATAAAGACATTGCAGGCCTTGAGAAATATAAAAATGCCATTCCATGGATAAAAGATCCGGAACAAATTGTAGAAAAGACATTTTTTAAACACCCCTATCCTTGTAGCAGCTTTACCGTTATTTCGAAAGACGGCAGCTATTTCAGTTATTTTGGAGAATTTTATAGCGGTTTTGTGCTGGAAATCTCAAAAAAAATGCGGTAAATAATCTCGGTCTTTACATGATTGATAAATTCGATACCTTAAGCACAAAGCATCTTTAACCATATAAAAATCCGTTTTTCAACCGTTTTAATCAACAAAAAGACCTATTAAGAAACCAGTTCATTTTAAACAAAATTAAATTTTATTAAAAATATTTTCAATTTCCTATTGACAAATAAAATTTTGTTACTACATTTGGCTCAACAAAAAAAAGAGATGCAAATTACAAACACATATTACTTTGGTTACTTTTACTATTTTAGTAAGAGCCGGGGCTAATATGCAAAAAGATATATAACAATATTAAAATGTATAAGAAAGTCCCGGCAAACAGCCGGGACTTTTTTGTTTTAACGCAAAAATGGAAACGACAAAACGAGTAGCAATTCAGGGTATTAAAGCATCTTTCCACGAAGAAGCTGCATACAAATTCTTTGGTAAAGACATTGAAACTGTTGAGTGTAATTCTTTTAAAGAAACCTGCGACAAGCTAGAGAAAAACGATGCCGATTTCGTAGTAATGGCTATCGAAAACTCTATCGCTGGCAGTTTATTGCCAAACTATACACTGATCCGTGATTTTGGTTTTTCGGTTGTAGGCGAAGTTTACTTACCTATTCAGTTGCACTTAATGGCGCTACCAGGCGTAAAATTTGAGGATATTAAAGTAGTTACTTCTCATCCCATCGCCATCCGCCAGTGTATCGATTTCTTTTACGATTATCCACACATTAAAATTGTAGAAAGCAACGATACCGCTGCCTGCGCTAAACGGATCCAGGAAGAGCAATTAACCGATACCATGGCCATTGCAAACAGTTTAGCTGCAGAACTTTACAGCCTGAACATTTTAGAACGCCGCGTAGAATCGAATAAAAAAAATTACACCCGTTTTTTAATCCTTAAAAAAGATAAAACAGACGAAGGAAAGAAAATAAACAAAGCATCAATCTGTTTTCAAGTTGGACACAAAGCCGGCTCGCTGGCCACAGTGTTAAATATCTTTGCAGAACAGGATGTAAGCTTAACAAAAATACAATCTATGCCGGTTTTAGGTAAGAGAAATGAGTATTACTTTTACGTCGATTTAGAATGGCCAAGTACTGAAAAATACGATAAAGCCATTAGAAAAGCATTAAAATATACATCGAACTTCAACATTTTAGGAGAATATCAGAAGAACGATAAAGTATAAAAAGTCGGGAGTCCGAAGTCAGGAGTCCGCAGACAAAGTGAGCATTCAAACTTGTAATAATAAAATAATTAAAATATAACTCCGGACTTCCGACTAGGAACTCCGGACTTTAAACAACCCCATCATCATGAAACTTAATTTAAACATCCAATCCTTAAACACCTGGTTAAACGTAAACAACGAACCATTAATCATTTCTGGTCCTTGTAGCGCAGAAACTGAAGAACAATTATTAACTACAGCGCATTTATTGGCTGCTACCGGTAAAGTATCGGTATTGAGAGCTGGTATCTGGAAACCACGTACCCGTCCGGGAGAATTTGAAGGTATCGGAAGTATCGGTTTAGAGTGGTTAAAACGTGCTAAAGCAGAAACTGGTTTACCAACAGCTGTTGAGGTTGCGAATGCAAAACACGTTGAAGAGGCTTTGGCAGCGGGTGTTGATATCCTTTGGATTGGTGCACGTTCTACTGTAAATCCTTTCACTGTTCAGGAGATTGCTGATGCTTTAAAAGGCCATGATGTTCCGGTATTGATCAAAAATCCGGTTAACCCTGATCTACAATTATGGATTGGTGCAATTGAGCGTATTAATGGTGCAGGAATTACTAAAATTGGTGCTATTCACCGTGGTTTCTCTTCATTCGAGAAAAGTTCTTTCCGTAACGAACCAATGTGGGAACTTGCTATCCAGTTAAAAACACTTTGCCCTGAATTACCAATCATCAATGATCCAAGTCACATTTGCGGTAACCGTGAGTTAATCCCTTACATTTCTCAAAAAGCATTAGATTTAGATATGCAAGGTTTAATGATCGAATCTCACGTAGATCCTTCAGTTGCCTGGACAGATGCTAAACAACAAGTTACTCCAGCAGCTTTAGCTGAATTGGTTGATCGTTTAACTGTTCGTGAACCAGAAGCACCAAACGAAGCTTTCGCTGATAAATTAGCTGATTTACGTAAATCAATTGATAAAATTGATGATGTATTATTGCAAAAACTAGGCGAACGTATGGCTATTGTAGAGAAAATTGGTGAATTTAAACGCGATAACCAGGTAACTATTTTACAGGTTAACCGTTGGGATGCCATCATTAAAAAAGGTCATGCTTTTGCAAAAGCTTTAAAATTAGACTTAAACTTTACCGAGAAATTCTTAGAATTGGTGCACGGTGAATCGATCCGTAAGCAAACTGAAATTATGAATGCCGGCAAAGCTGAACAAGGCATTGCTGCTGAGCAACATACTGAAGTTAAAGCATAATAAAGCTGGAAGGTTTAGCAGTTTAGGGTAAAACCAAATGCTTAACCCAAACTTGAAAACTGAAAGACGAGAGCTTAAAGCCGAGTTTAACAGTGGTGTCATGCTGAGCCTGTCGAAGGATTTATGATAATTTTCGGCAAACTCAATATGATATAAAAAACAAATATAATGTGGTGTCAGATGTTTCATCTGACACTTACATTTAAGAATAAAAACAGAATAAAATGTCGAAAAACGCCTTAGTTTCTTTTAAAGGAACCAAGAATATTAATACGGAAATCCAATTAACGGGCTCGAAAAGCGAATGCAACAGGGCTTTAATTATTAGCGCTTTAAGCAAGAAACTGGTTAAAGTTGAAAACCTTTCCAATGCTGCCGATACGGTAACCTTAAATGGCATTCTGAATAATCTTGAAGAAGAGTTAGAAGTAGAAATCCAGGAATCAAAAACAGTTGATGTTGGCCCTGCCGGAACCGCTATGCGTTTCTTATCGGCTTATCTTTCAGCTAAAAATGGCAATTTCTTACTTACCGGTACCGAGCGGATGAAACAACGTCCTATTGGTATTTTGGCAGAAGCCTTAAAAACAATCGGGGCTGATATTTCTTATGCAGAAGCCGAAGGTTTCCCCCCATTGAATATTGTTGGGCCCTTAAATCAAAAAACTGCTGAAGTTAAAATTAAAGGCGATATCAGCAGTCAATATATTTCGGCTTTGCTGATGATTGCCCCTATCCTACCTCAGGGTTTAACTTTAGAAATTGAAGGCGAGCTCACTTCTAAACCATATGTAGATATGACTTTAGATATGTTGGCTGAAGTTGGCATTGCACATTCCTGGAATGGAAATTCAATCTCCATTAAACCACAGGCTTTTAAACCCGGCACCTTGGTTGTAGAACCCGACTGGAGTGCAGCATCGTATTGGTACAGCATTGCAGCTTTAGCTGATGAAGCAGAAATTAGTTTACCTGCCTTAAAAGAAAAAAGTTTGCAGGGTGATAGCCAGATCAAAAATATCATGAAGATTTTTGGCATTGCAACCAGCAAAACCGATAATGGAATTGCGATTAGCAACTTAGGCCTTTCTTTAGATACAAAAGAAGTTTTAGACTTAAAAACCTGTCCTGATTTAGCACAAACTATTGTCGTTATTGCGGCAGCTTTGGGTAAAAACATGGCCTTTACAGGTTTAGAAACCTTAAAAATTAAAGAAACAGACCGTATTGCAGCCCTTCAGAACGAATTGGCCAAAATAGGTGTGACATTAACGGAAGACAACCTGGTGTATACACTAAACACTGACAATCTTCATTTCCCGGATAAAATTACGATTGCAACCTACGAGGACCACCGTATGGCAATGGCTTTTGCACCGCTTGCACTATTGATTAACGAAGTTGAAATTGAAGAAATGCAGGTCGTAGAAAAATCTTATCCGTATTATTGGGAAGATTTGAAAAAAGCGGGATTTGATGTTAGCATCAAGTAGCGAGAAGAAAGTATAAAGAACTAAGTATCAAGAACCAACTATTAAGATTGGGTGTTAAAATCCATTCAATAATTTAATCAATCTATAATTCAATCACTAAATAATGGCAGGCAACTCATTCGGACAACTATTTCGCATCACCACTTTTGGCGAATCTCATGGCGTAGCCATTGGGGTAATTATTGATGGCTGTCCGGCGCAATTGGATATCGACATGGATTTTATCCAATCAGAACTGGATAAACGTAAACCGGGTCAATCCAAAATTACCACCCAAAGAAAAGAAAGCGATACCGTACAGATTTTATCGGGTGTGTTTGAAGGAAAAAGTACAGGTACGCCTATTGCACTTTTAATTCCGAACGAAGATCAGCGGTCAAAAGATTACGGTCATAATGTTGATGTTTATCGTCCCAGCCATGCCGATTATGTTTACGATGCGAAATATGGTATCCGCGATCACCGTGGCGGAGGTCGTTCCTCAGCCCGCGAAACAGCTGCCCGAGTAGCCGCCGGGGCAATTGCCAAGCTATT
This sequence comes from Sphingobacteriaceae bacterium GW460-11-11-14-LB5, assembly GCA_002151545.1. NCBI lineage: Bacteria > Pseudomonadati > Bacteroidota > Sphingobacteriia > Sphingobacteriales > Sphingobacteriaceae > Sphingobacteriaceae bacterium GW460-11-11-14-LB5. The sequence continues at coordinate 2,887,640 of CP021237.1, forward strand.
TTTAAAGCAGCAGGGCATTGAAATTTTTGCACATGTAACTTCAGTAGGTACCATAGAAGCACCTAATTTAGAAAGCAATGATTTATCGGCTTTGCTGCAAATCAGGGAAGAAAATATTGTACGTTGTGCTGATCCTGCAACGGCACACGAAATGATTGAATTTATCGATTCGGTTCGTAAAGATGGTGATACCGTTGGCGGAAAAATTGGCTGTGTAGTTAAAGGCTGCCCTGCGGGTTTAGGCGAGCCTGTTTTTGATAAATTACATGCCGATTTAGGTAAAGCCATGCTCAGCATTAATGCGGTTCATGGTTTCGAATACGGCTCAGGCTTTGCCGGAAGCGAATTAAGAGGATCGCAGCACAATGATATTCCTCAGCCAAAAGCTGCCGATTCGAAAGTTTTTAAAACCACCACCAATTATGCCGGTGGTATTTTAGGGGGCATTTCTAACGGAATGGATATTACCTTCAAGGTAGCTTTTAAGCCAGTTGCCACCATTATGCATAACCAACAAACCATTAATGCAGCTGGTGAAGCCTCAGAGATTAAAGGAAAAGGCCGACATGATCCTTGTGTGGTACCCAGAGCGGTAGTTATTGTTGAGGCCATGGCAGCACTTGTTTTAGCCGATCAGTTTTTAAGAAACAAAGCCAGCATTATTTAATTTGCATTAATGAGAATTATTACCTTCTTACTGCTATTGATCAGCATGAATAGCTTTGCACAAAGTTATGCTGAACAGATCGCAAAACATCGTGAAGCCTATAAACAGGATTTCATTAAAGACGAACGGTCTCCACTGAAGAAAAACGACCTGCAAAACCTCCACTTTTATGAGGCAGACAGTGCCTATAAAGTTTTGGCTGACGTGGAAATACTGAAGAATGAAAAAGTTTTCAAAATGCCTACATTTAATGGCTCCAGCAGCGATTACTATAAATATGCACATGTAAATTTCGTTCTGAATGACCAAAAAATTCAAATGACTTTATATCGAAGTGTTGCTTTATCAACCAACCCGGTTTATAAAGATCACCTCTTTCTCCCTTTTACTGATGAGACCAACAATAAGGAAACCTATGGCGGCGGCAGGTACATCGATCTGGACGCAAAAGAAATCATAAACAACCACATCGAAATCGATTTTAATAAAGCCTATAATCCTTATTGTGCCTATAGCGACGGATACCGTTGCCCTGTTCCACCAGAAGAAAACGACTTGCCATTGGCCCTAAAAGCAGGCGAGAAATTATATACTGGTGAAAAGAAACATCAGAAATAAAAGTTAATGTTACGTTTATCTATAAAATGATACCTGGATTGTATTATAATCCACATTTTAACGTAAATTACAAACATTAAGTAATAATAAGTGTTCTCTAAATAAATTATATAACCTATCCCTAAATGACGTACAGCTGTTTAATTGTTGATGATAACGAAATTGAAAGAGATGCCATAGAAATGCACCTCAAAAAAATCCCATCATTAAATATTATTGCTGTCTGTAATAACGGTATAGAAGCTTCTCAAATTTTAACCAGTACCCCGGTAGATATCGTTTATTCTGATATTGATATGCCAGAGCTGTCTGGTATGGATTTACTAAAAAGCCTTAAAAAACAGCCGTTATTTATCTTTATCACTTCATTTAGTGAGTACGCCGCAGAAAGCTTTAACCTGGATGCCCTTGATTTTATTGTTAAGCCGGCAACATTCGAACGCATATTAAAAGCTACCAATAAAGCAATTGAGTATATTGAATTGAGAAAACAGGTTAATAAACTTCCTGTTGAAAATTTAAACAACGAAGATAAAGACGACGATTATTTCTTTTTTAGGGAAACTAAAGGCATTACCAAGCTGAAATATAATGATGTGATTTATATTGAAAGTATGGGTGATTTTTCGAAGCTGTTTACCAGTATCGATAAACATGTGATTTTGGTCAGCCTAAAAAATTTAGAAAAACAATTGCCTTCGAAAATTTTTTCAAGGGTACACAAACAGTATATCATTAACATTAACCATATTGTAACCTTAACCAATCACGAGGTTCATTTAGATCATAACTTCCTGGTTCCAATTAGCGCTTCAAACCGTCAGGAATTACTGGAGAAATCCATTGACAAGAAAATTCTGTCGAGATTTTTAAAATAAGTTATTTCTTCAAAATAATTTTAAAATAACTTCCGCCTGCCGGATTAGTATCAGCGCTGATTTTACCGTCCATTAAGCTAATAAAGGTTCTACAGAGCAATAAACCTAAACCAGTACCTTTTTCTTTATTGGTACCCAAGGTGCTCACACCCGCCCCCAAATAACCTGCTTTATTAAAATGTTCGACCTGTACGGCTGTTAAACCGATACCCGTATCTGAAATTTTAATTTCCAGCGAATTTCCATTAGAAACTGAATTTATGGTGATGGCACCACCATTTGGCGTAAACTTAATGGCATTACTAACGATATTGCGAATAACCAGCATAAACATATTCGAATCTGCTTTGCAAAATGTTTTGGCTGGCACTAAATTCTCGATAGCTAAGTGCTTATCATTGGCGTTATCCTGTAAAGAAAGGATGACCTCATTAATCAGCTCATGAACGTCTAATGCTTCTAAATACGGATTAAATCCCTGCATCTGGCTTGCCGCCCAATTGAGGAGGTTCTCCATCATGGTGGAGGTATAGGTGAGGTTATTTTTTAGTGATGCAGCATATCGGTTTAACTTCTCTTGCTCAATATTGCCACCTTCCAATAACTGCATAAAGGAAATTAACGAATTAACAGGGGTACGCATATCATGACTTACCACACTAAAAATACGATCCTTAACCTTACTTAATTGCTCTAACTCCCGTTTTTGAGTATTGATGATCTTATTCAGCCTGGTGGTTTTCCGCTGATTAAAAAATATAACAACCGCAATAACCAGAATAAGTGTAGTGGCTATGGTCAGGAATAATTTTACACGTTCATCAAATTTAATCTGCTGTACCTGTTTACTAATCTGTTTATCCTTTATTCCGGCGGCTAACTGTGCTTCGAATTTAGCATTGGCAAATTTGCTATCCTGAGCCAAGCGCTGAATATCGAGATCGGCTTTTGCTTTTTGAAAAGTTAACAGATCCAATGCTTTTTCTTTATCGCTCAACACCAATTGCTGCCTTTTTAATGCAAGTTCCTGTTGTTGTCTTTTTAACTCGCCTTCTGTCAGTTTCTGCTTCAGTAAATAATCGCGCTCTTTAATGCCAAAATCGAGCTGCATCTGCCTCCTGGTGATTTCTTTTTCCTTTTCCTGGTCGAAAATCTTATCCCTAACGGCAATATACTGCCTGTAATAGGCTAAGGATTTGTTATAGTCTTTTTGTTTTTCATATACAGCACTCAGCCCTAAACTTGATTGTTTTTCAATATCCAACAACCTGTTTTCTTCTGCAATTTTTAAGCTGTTATTGAGTAATACAATTGCATTTCCTAAATCATTTTCTTTTTGGTAAAAGTTTCCCAAAGCATATAAACTTGCCGCATAAGCCTCCTTATCTTCGCCCGATTTATTGAGCTCAACCGATTTTTGATATGATTTTAACGCCACATCCTTTTGCCCTATCGAACTGTACAAGTCGGCAAGGTCTCGTTTAACGGTTGCCACTAATCCTACATCTCCAATCGCTTCTGATACCCGTAACGATTTGTTGTAATACTCTAAGGCCAGTTTTATTTTCTGGCCAGGCACTACATTCATCTCCGTTAATTCACGATCTGAAGCCTCAAAATAATTGGTTCCAATCAGGCCATAAACAACGGCTACACCTCTTGTATTTTCGCCTTCCTTAGCAAAAACCTTGAGTGCCATGTTCATGTACACCAGTGCCTGACTCTGATTACCCAGACTCTGATAAATGGCAGAAATATTGGTATAACAACTTGCCATATCGGTTTCGTTGCCCATTTTTTCGTAGATGGCTATTGCTTTTTGGTTAACTTCTAATGATTTGACATAATCAGGAATACTGCCATATAAAGCTCCCAGATTGAGGTAAGTACCGGCTACCATATCCAAATTGCCTATTGAGGAAAACTCAGCAACTGCATTTTGATAGTTTTCTTCTGCCTTTTGATAATCAGACCTGCCATGATACATTAAGCCTCTGCGGTAGTAGGCCATGGCCGAGAATTTTTTTAGGTTTTTCTCATGCGAAAGCTGAATGGTTTTATCTACGTATTCTTCCGCTTTATCTACATTTTTCATCCTCATGTATTGGCGGTAAACTTCCGTCAATATTTTGATTTTGGTAGAGTCTGATTTTAGATTATTATAATTTAAACTTAAAAGGCTATCCAGTTTCTTCTGCGGCGCACTCACCTGGCTAAAGCCGGCTTTGCATAAAAATAAGAAAAAGAGCAACAGCATGCCTTTTTTAAAAAAACACACTTTACTAACGAACTGAGCATTTACAAGATAGCGCTTCATTTGCAGGTCAAACCAATGAATTATTTTTACTACAAAATGAGCATGAAAAATCTTGAAAATGACAGCGTTTCATATCCGGGATGAGATAAAACATACTGAAATAACAAAATAGAATTTGGTTTATAAAAGTAAGTAAAAAACTGATCAATAGGTAACTGGTTTTTTACCTTTTCATCAAAATCTTAATCATTTTAAGCTTCAACCAAATAAGAAACTGATTGTAAACCCTTTAAATTATTCAGCGGGTTAAATCTTTTAGCTTATCTACGCTATTAAAAAAATGAAGGATATTTAACAGGATTGGCATCATGCATCATCTGGTAAATGGTTTCAATAACATCATCAACCGATGGTTTACTGAAATAATCACCATCTGATCCAAACGGCGGACGATGTGCTTTAGCAGACAATGTTTTCGGCTGACCATCTAAATGGAAATAACCTTTTTGTTCTTCCAGTACCTTTTGCAGGATATATGCCGATGCACCTCCGGGAACATCTTCATCCACCACCAGTAATTTATTGGTTTTGGCAAGCGAGTTGACACAAACCTGTGTGGTATCGAAAGGCAATAGTGTTTGCGGATCTATAATTTCTACTGAAATACCCAATAAACTCAATTCTTCTGCCGCTTCCTGGACAATTCTTAATGAAGAACCATACGAGATTACCGTAATATCAGTTCCTTCTTCTAAAACCTCAGCTTTGCCTAATGGAACCGTAAATTCGCCAACATTAACCGGTAGTTTTTCTTTAAGCCGGTAACCGTTTAAACACTCAATTACTACTGCAGGTTCATCAGCCCTGAAAAGGGTGTTGTACATCCCGGCAGCCTGGGTCATATTTCTGGGTACACACAAATGCATCCCTCTTAAGGCACCTAAAATCATGCTGATTGGTGATCCCGAATGCCAGATTCCTTCCAAACGATGGCCACGGGTACGCACAATAACGGGTGCCTTCTGAATCCCTTTGGTACGGTATGAAAGTGACGCTAAATCATCGCTCAGTACATTTAGTGCAAAAATTAAATAATCCAGGTATTGTATTTCGGCAATCGGTTTTAAGCCCCTCATGGCCAAACCAATACCCTGCCCCATAATGGTCATTTCCCTGATTCCGGTATCGGTAATTCTCAGTTCACCATATTTGGCCTGCAAACCAGCAAAACCCTGATTTACATCACCAATATTCCCTAAATCTTCTCCAAAAGCTACTAAACGCGGATCGCGGGCAAAATTTTCGTTAAAGCAGGCATTAAGCACTTCCCTGCCGTCAACCATTTTCGATTGCTCATCATAAGCCGCGTTAACCACTGCAATCATATCCGGGCTTTCTTTACCGTTGGTATGCAGTTTAGAATTATAACGGTCGTAATTAAACTTAGCCTGTTGTTTGTACCATGCCAACAGCTCATTCCGTTCAGGAGAGTTAAAACTAGCCGATAAACGTATGGCTTTCCGGGCTGCAGTAAAAACTTCCCTTCGCTGTGCATCGGCCGTTGAAGCCAGGCTTGCTGCAATTTTAGCCAGCTCAGGTTGATGTTTAGCTACGCCACTAATTAAATCAATTACTTGTTTTTGTTCGGGTTTAATACTATCCAAAAACTCATTCCAGGCTTCTTTTTGTGCATTACGTACAAAAACCTTTGCTTCTTTTTCAATTTCTGCAATCTCCTCTTCGGTTGCTACCGCCGAATCGAGCATCCAGGCACGCATTTTCAGGATACAATCGTGCTCGGTTTCCCAGGATAAACGATCCTTTGACTTGTATCTTTCATGCGAGCCAGAAGTAGAATGTCCCTGGGGTTGAGTAAGTTCGGTCACGTGAATTAAAACAGGTACATGTTCATCTCTACAAACATGTATTGCTTTTTCATATACCTCACATAAAGCGGGATAATCCCAGCCTTTTACTTTATAAATTTCATATCCTGGCTGATCAGCATCACGCTGAAAACCTTTTAACACTTCAGAAATATCTTCTTTTGTAGTTTGATATTTTGCCGGAACCGAAATACCATAGGCATCATCCCAAATCGAAATGGCCATCGGTATCTGTAAGACGCCTGCTGCATTAATGGCTTCAAAAAATACCCCTTCCGAAGTTGAGGCATTGCCAATGGTACCAAAAGCAACTTCATTTCCGTTTACCGAAAAGTTTTTCAGGTAATCGAGTTCTTTATTTTGTCTGAATAATTTAGAAGCATAAGCCAAACCAACCAAACGGGCCATCTGGCCACCTGTTGGAGAAATATCTGATGAGCAGTTTTTAATCTGCGTTAAATCGTTCCAGCTGCCATCTTCATTAACTGATTTTGTTGCAAAATGGCAGTTCATTTGCCTCCCGCCAGAAAAGGGATCTGCTCCTTCGGTTGGATTGGCGTAAAGCTGTGCAAAAAATTCTTTAATGGTAGAAATGCCTGTAGCAAAGGCAAAAGTTTGATCGCGGTAATAACCCGAACGCCAGTCGCCGTTTTTAAAAGCTTTCGCCATAGCCACCTGGGGCACTTCTTTCCCATCGCCGAAAATACCAAATTTAGCCTTCCCTGTTAATACTTCTCTACGGCCTAAAACGCTGGCCTGCCTACTTTCAAAGGCTATTTTGTAGTCGTTTATCACGATCGATTTAAAATCGTTAAAACTGAGTTCGGAAGCATCAATAGTGTTGGTCATCAATTTTTCATTCGGCATAGTAATCAAAGATTGGTTGCGGCAAATATATACAAAATTAAAAGTTTGCCTTTATCCTCCATTGTAAAATTATATATGGATTTGTAAAATATATTTGGAATAGTTTTTGTTTTAATATGAAAACATTAAATTTGTTTTAGAATTTAAAAAATAAATTACAACCACATAACATGAAAAAGATCTTAGTATTATTCGCTTTTGTTTTAGGTTTAGGTATTGCTGTAAATGCACAAACTAAACCTGCAGAGTTTAAATTTGAATCGGAGACGCACGATTTCGGTAAAATTGTTTTGAACAAACCAGTAACATACGATTTTAAATACACCAACGTTGGCGAAGAACCTTTAATTATTACCAAAGCTGAAGCAAGCTGTGGATGTACAGTACCTAAATACACTTCTACTCCATTGAAAAAAGGTGAAACTGGTGTTATTTCGGTAACGTTTAACGCTGCTGCTGGTCCATCTAGTTTTTCGAAAACCGTAACCATTACTTCAAATGCTAAAACACCAATTAAAGTGCTTTACATTAAAGGTGAAACCGTTGCCGCAGCTTCAAAATAATTTTTTAAACGATAATATTTAAAAAGTCCCGATTTTCATCGGGACTTTTTTATTTTTGTGCCATGCCAAAAATTTCACAAAAAGGCGTGCAGATGCCTGCATCGCCAATCAGAAAGTTAACTCCATTTGCAGATCAAGCTAAAAAAGATGGTAAAAAAGTTTTCCATTTAAATATTGGTCAACCCGATATAGAAACACCTGAAGGAATGTTAAATGCCATCAAAAATATTGATTTTAATGTTTGGGCTTATACACCATCAGAAGGTACACTTGCGTACCGTTTAAAACTGACCGAATATTACAATAAACTGGGTTACAATATTACACCTGAAAATATTTTGGTAACAGTTGGTGGCTCTGAGGCCATCACCATTGCGATGCAAACCTGCGTAAACGAGGGCGACGAAATTATCATTCCTGAACCTTTTTATGCCAATTATAATGGTTTTGCCTGTATGAGCAATGTGGTGGTAAAACCAATCCTTTCTTATATTGAAAATGGTTTTGCCTTACCGCCAATTGCCGAATTCGAAAAATTGATTACAGAAAAAACAAAGGCGATCATTATCTGTAACCCCAATAACCCGACTGGTTATTTATATTCAAGAGCAGAATTAGAGGCATTAAAAACACTTTGTGTTAAATACGATCTGTTTTTATTCTCTGACGAAGCTTATCGTGAATTCTGTTACGATGGAAGGGAATTTATTTCTCCAATGCATTTAGATGGCTTAGATGAAAATGTGGTCATAATGGATACGGTTTCTAAACGTTACAGCGCTTGTGGTGCACGTTTAGGTTGTTTAATTACCAAAAACAAGGAAGTTATCGCATCAGGATTAAAATTTGCGCAGGCAAGATTAAGCCCGGGCATGGTTGAACAAATTGCGGGTGCAGCGGCTGTAGATACACCGGATAGTTATTTTGAAAAAGTAAATACCGAATATACTTTACGCCGCGATACTTTAGTTGGCCGGTTAAATCAAATAGAAGGTGTTTTCTGTCCTAATCCAGGTGGTGCATTTTACGTAGTCGCAAAATTCCCAATTGATGATGCGGATCAATTCTGTCAATGGATTTTAGAGGATTTTAACCACAATAACCAAACGGTAATGATGGCACCTGCAACGGGCTTCTACTCTACCCCAGGTTCTGGTAAAAACGAAGTGCGTATGGCATACGTATTAAATACCGATGATTTAAACGCAGCTATGGACTGCCTGGAAGTAGCCTTGCAGCAATACCCTGGAAGAACGGTATAGTTTGCAGTTGGCAATTTCCAGTTTTCAGTTTTAGATGCCAAATATTAGTTTACAGCTATTATTTGGCATTTTATTTGTATATTTGCATTGGTTAATCTGTTTGATGTGTTGCCAAGACCAGGCAGCTGCAAACTGATAACCGCAAATTAAACTGGGGCCGTTCTTGGATTTGACAGGGTGGCGAAGGTTATGTTAGCATGCAGTGCGTTGTACGGAGAGCACTTAAAGTGAACGTTCACATTTTAGTTGGCGAAAATACTTACGCCTTAGCTGCTTAGTTTAGAACTAACTAGCTTTTGTCCCTCTAACTGCTGCATTGTTGGGTTAGAATCCGGGGCATCGAAACAACAAAGCTGGCTTTAAGGAGATACGACTTAAAGTGAGACAAAGTATCTAAGGATTTAAATAAGGTCGGTTTTCAGCCCGTTTATTTCCCTAAAATCAATTGAAAAATAAGCATGTAGAAGGTATAATTTATCTCACAACTGGACAAGGGTTCGACTCCCTTCGGCTCCACTGAAATCAGTATCAAAAATCACTGAAAAACATTAAAAGCCTGCAAATCAACGATTTGCAGGCTTTTGTTTTTTGGTATTTAGTGGCTTTTTTGACCAAATAACGCATATGCGAGGTGAGTAAAGCGGTGAGTAGAACTACGAAAGTTTCGGACTCACCGCTTTAGGGGTTAATCGATTGTTAATCAACTAGTTTACCTCGTACACATCTTGACTTTTTTTGACTGCAATCTTAACTTTATTTCACCTTTAAGATTACTTTTATGAAAAGAAATTTCAGTTTACTTTACTTTTTAAAAAAAGCAAAGACAGATCAAGAGGGTATTTCCTCCATCTACATGAGGATTACAATCGAAAAAAAACGCGTCGATCTTGCAACAGGCAAACAATGCGCAGATACCGACTGGTTGAATGGCAAAGTAGCGGGAAATTCTGCCCATGCAAAAACCATCAACCAATACCTAAGACAATTAGAATCAAAGGTTCATGAATCACATCGTAACCTAATCATGATCGGTGACGAGGTGACGGCCAAAACTTTGGCGGATGATTTTCTGGGAAAAGGAAGCAAAGTAAGAAAACTAGTAGAAGTTTTTGAAGACCACAATAGAGAAATGGCAGAACTAGTGGGCATAGAATTCGCACCAATGACGCTGCTACGTTACCAGACGGCACTTAGACACTTGCGGCAATATCTTCAGGAAAAACATAAAGTCCATGACATTGACATCAAAAAAATTGATCACCAGTTCCTGACGAACTACGAATTCTTTTTAAGGACAACCAGAAAATGCAATAATAACTCGGCAGTAAAGTATATTAAAAATCTTAAAAAAATCATCAAAAGATGTTTGGCAAATGGCTGGCTATATAGAGATCCGTTTGCAAACTTCAAAGCCAAAGTAAGAGTTATTGAAAGACCCTGCCTCTCTGAGGAGCAAGTAAGTTCTTTGGAAATGCGCGAATTTACTAACGAACGACTGAACCGTGTAAAAGATATATTTCTTTTCAGCTGCTACACTGGACTTGCCTACATTGATATTTACCAGTTGAAAAGGTGTGAAATCATTAACAAAAATGGGGATGAAAAGTGGATTATGATTAATAGGCAGAAGACAGGCACTCCAACCCGTGTACCGCTTTTACCTAAAGCCGTGGCCTTGCTCGACAAATATGAAAATCATCCACTTTGTGTTGATCTGGATAAAGCTTTCCCGGTTAGCTCCAATCAAAAAATGAATGCCTACCTCAAAGAAATCGCAGATGTATGTGGCATTAAAATTCCCCTATCCTATCATATTGCCCGCCATACTTTTGCTACAACAATAACCCTTCAGAACGGAGTCCCCATCGAAACAGTAAGTAAAATGCTGGGACATAAGGACATAAGGACAACACAGCACTACGCCAAAACCCTGGATGTAAAAGTGGGCAGAGACATGGCAATGCTGAAAGAGAAGCTTGCGAGAGCAAAACCTTTAGCCAAAAATACCATCTACAACTACACTATAACTAATAATAATGGAAAATAACCCACAACACCCGATCACCGAAGAAACGATCACTGGCAAAATATACCACATAAGAAATCAAAAAGTAATGCTGGACAGTGATTTATCTAATCTTTACCAGGTCGAAACCAAACAGCTTAAGCGGCAGGTAAAGAGAAACCTTTTAAGATTCCCTGCTGATTTTATGTTTGAACTTAGTGATGACGAACAGAAAATCCTAAGGAGCCAATTTGGCACCTTAGGACATGGAACGTATTCGAAATATCGGACTATGGCTTTTACAGAACAGGGAGTTGCAATGCTTTCAAGTGTTCTGAACAGTGAACGGGCCATTCTGGTCAACATCGAAATCATCAGGACATTTACTAAAATTCGTTCAACGATTGCGCAAAGCATAGTTTTAAAACAAGAAATCGATAAGATCAAAAGCCGTCTGGACAATCAGGACAAAAATCTGGAACTTGTATTTAAATACCTAGATGAGCTCATTTCACCAAAGGTTCCTGAAGCTGTTCCAAGACAACGGATTGGCTTCAGACCTGACATAATATAAGCAAGCAAACGCACCTCGGAGGCGATTTGCTTCCGAGGTATTATCAAGTTAGTAGGAAATACTCAGTCAATGAAAAACATTAAAAATCAAGCCTAACTAAAAATTCTTCTCCCCAGCTCGATAGCTGCCAGCACAACACTGGATCGGGCTGAACCAATACCCTTGAACCTTGATAAATCTGCATGTCGTACCGCCGCCAGACATCTCAGATCAGACCCACCGGCTTTAAATATCTGATCGCCGATATCCAAGGCACTGTTGTCAGGTGTCCCTGAGCCAATTAGTATCGCCAGCAACTCAGCAGTTTTCATCTTGTCTCCTCCTGATAAAAGAAGTTTCTCCCTGGGCCTTAACTCCACAGGAAGCCCCTTTATCCCATAGATACGTTCCTGTTTATTTTCATGAAATAAATCAAGTACAGACTTTTCCTTTTCTTCAATCTGCGTGGCAGTGGTAAACAGCGAACAAAACGCCGAAATCAGGAATTCAAAATCTTCTTGAAAAACAACTATCCTACGCATGTTGTAACTACCATCCTGCTGCTCGTCACTTCTGGTTATCTGGATATAGTTAGTATTATTCCTCGCTGTCTTAAAATCAAGAAAAAAATTCCTTCTTCCGGAATTAAATGTTTCTGTGGCAATCGTTCTGTTTTTCATAGCATAAAAAATTGATTAACCCAAAGCTGCATCACAATTACATTTTAAACGGAAATTAACCGATTATAAACGTTTAAAATCGGTTAGCAGTAAATGTTTCATACTTATTAGAAGCTGAGAGAATTACCACTTTTGGCAGATAATACTTAAATTCAATAATGAATCATCAACGCTTAAATTATGAAGACCGACATCGCCCCAATCAAGATCCATTGCGAAGAATGTAATGAAATACTCCACGGGAGAACAGATAAACGCTTTTGCAGCGACCTTTGCCGCACCAGTTTCAATAATCGCCGAAGGCAAAAAGAAGCTGCAATTGATCCGCCCTTCATCCAGGAGATACCCAAGGTTATCCTGAAAAACTACCGTATACTTCGTAAACTTAGTGCTGGAGAGAAAATAACAGTTAAAAAAAGTATGCTTGAAAAACAAGGCTTCAATTTTAAATTTATGACCAGTTATTATACCACTTTAGATGGCGACATCTATCATTTTTGCTTTGATCTGGGGTATCTGCCCATTAAGAGTGATAGAATACTCATCGTCAATCAGCCTTCGCAGATAGAAATCTAACTGACATCAGTTCAAAATACCCACACAAAGCACCGGCAAATACTATTGCTCTTCGTTTGATAGAAATTATCGGAAAAATGAACCGGTACGTTAATGCCTATTTTGCTACAACTCATACCAATTATAACTTTCCTGCTTTAGTTTGGATCAGATAAATATTTTGACAAACAAATTCGGCATAAGACTGATCATGGAACAGTTTTAGATTCCCCCATTCTTCTTGGATTTAAAAAAGTAAAATCATTACATTTGGCTTGCTGATTTTGGGTTTTCCTGGCCCGAGAAGCTTAACCAAATTGCTCTATGACAGAAATGTCGTCTATAACTGAGAAATCACTTTTAAACGCTTTAATCGGAGGCGACAGGAAAGCATTTATTCAAATTTATGAATATTATTGGCTACCCTTATTGCTTCATGCCGAGCGGATGTTGAACGATGAACAACAAGCTCAGGATGTTGTTCAGGATGTTTTTGTCATGCTATGGGAAAAAAGGGACACCTTGATTATTCAATCCTCCATTAAAGGTTTTTTATATGCCGCTACTCGAAATCGGATTCTCAATGTTTTCAAAAAGGAAAAGGTAAAAGCGAACCATTTTAATACATTGGCCAACTCCGAGGAATCCGAAACCATACAAACTGATTATTTAATACGTGAAAAGGAGCTTGAGGCATTGATAGAAAGTGAAATTGAAAAGCTACCACCAAAAATGAGAACAGTTTTTCTGCTAAAGCGTAAAGACCAATTGTCATATAAGGAAATTTCAACAACCTTAGGTATTTCTGATTTAACGGTGAAAACACAGATGAACAAAGCCATTAAGATTCTAAGATTGAGACTGGAAGGCTTACGAATTTTATTTTTCTAAATAAATTAATTCTCCAATACAACATTGCCTTAAGCAAATTGTCCTAAGTATATAAAGGAGAATTTATTTTGGACAAAAACAAAGATCAGCTACTCGAAAAATACCTGTCAGGCCACTGCAGTGAAGAAGAAAGAGCCGCAATAGAACAAGAATATAACCACTTTGCCAAAAGTAAAGAGAATCTGATTAAGCCTGACCAAAATCGGTTAGCGCAAACCAAACTGGCGATGTGGTCTCAGATAGATACTCGTACTTCTCTAAAAAAACGCAATTATACTGGCAGATGGCTTATTGGCGCAGCCGCATCACTGATCATAGTATTTGGACTGTATTATTCTTATCGGAATACTGAAGCCCCCCTACCAGCAGGTAAATCAGCTAAACACCTAACGAGTATTCCTCCAGGTGGCAATAACGCGACGTTAACATTGGCCAGTGGCCATCAGATTATTTTAAACAACCTAAAAGATGGAGCGATCCAACAGGAAAATGGTGTACGTATCCAAAAAAATAAAGATGGAGAATTAACCTATGTATTCGCTGCAAACCAAAACCAGAACGTAAACTCCTATAATACAATTACCACACCACGAGGTGGAAAATATACCGTTAAACTTGCTGATGGCACCCTCGCAATGCTTGATGCGCAATCTTCTATACATTTCCCTGTGGTTTTCCAAGGTAAAACAAGAGCTGTTACCACGACAGGTCAGGTTTATTTTGAGGTAGCCCATGACCCAACAAAACCTTTTATAGTAACTTCTGGCAAACAAAGCATTGAAGTTTTGGGCACACACTTTAACATAGAAAATTATAATGAAAAAGGTGATGCAACTACAACCCTCATTGAGGGAAAAGTTAAAGTCCATTTTAATGGCCGTACCGCAGTTTTAAAGCCTGGTCAACAATCAACTGTAAATGCTACGAAGCCAGAAATTATCGTCGGCACTGTTGATGATATAGAGGAAGTTCTTGCCTGGAAAAATGGATTCTTCAAATTTAATTATGCCGATGTTGTGAGTATCATGCAGGAACTGAGCAGATGGTATGATATAAAAGTTCAGTACCAGGGCAGTGTAGCTACTAAAAGATTTTCTGGTAAAATTTATCGAACCTTAAATTTCGATGAAGTTTTGAACATCCTGAAGTTTTCTAAAATAAAGCTAAAACGGGATGGGAATACGATAACCGTTACCAATTAACTAACCAAAACCAAACCAACAAACTATGCAACTCATCTACACATAAATCCACCTGAGCATTAAAATATAAAAACCGCAAAAGTGATGCAACACTTTTACGGTAAGTTTTATTGAGCTCCCCGTTTCTAATCAAGGATTAGAAACGCCAATCTTAAGAAAATCAAGAATTTCAACTCAAACCACTAAGTTAATGAAAATATATTTTTTGTTGGCCAAAATCAAGTATTGGCTAAACTTTATTCCACTCTATATGAAATTGAGTACACTTTTATTATTTATTGTAATCATGCACACCAATGCAAAAAGTGTTGGGCAACAGATTACAGTAAACGCAAAAAACCAACCACTGCAACAATTGTTCAAGGTTATTGAAAAGCAAAGTGCTTACGTGTTTTTCTATAGTCCTACAGATATAAAAGAGACAAGATCTACAGTATCTGCAGTCAACCAAAACATTGAGGCAATCATGGAGCAATGCTTGAAAAACTCTTCCCTGATTTATAAAGTGGTGGGCAAAAACATTATCATCTCTAAAAAGGATGAGGTATTAAGCCCTGTGGCCGACATTGTTATCAGAGGAAAGGTAACCGATACTACCGGCCAAGCCCTTCCCGACGTAAGTGTACTGGTAAAGGGAACTACCCAGGGTACGAGAACAGACAAAAACGGAAATTTTATGTTAACCTTAAAAGATAGCAAATCTACGCTTATTATATCGTTGATTGGCTATTCAAGTAAGGAAATCAATGTAAGCTCAAGTGGTGTTTTAGATATCGTACTTAAAGAAGCAGCAAATCAGTTACAAAATGTAGTTGTGGTAGGTTATGGTAGCCAGAAGAAAGAAAATTTAATCGGTTCAGTGGCCCAGGTAAGTGCCAAAGATATCAATAACAGAACAGCTCCATCTCTTTCCAATGCCTTAACTGGCCAACTACCAGGGGTAACACTAATTCAAAGGAGCGGTCAGCCTGGTTCAGATGGGGCCAATATCCAGGTGAGAGGATTAGGATCATTTGGCGCCAGTGCAGTTCCGTTTATTTTGGTTGACGGTATTCCGGTAAATTCTTTTAATGATATCAATCCCAATGAAGTAAGCAGTATATCGGTATTAAAAGATGCCTCCACTGCCGCAATCTACGGATCAAGGGCTGCCAATGGTGTTATTTTAGTCACGACCAAAACAGGACAGGGAGCAGATGGAAAACTGGCAATCAATTACAATGGTTATGCAGGTTTCCAAAAACCTACGGCCTATCCAAATTTCGTGAATTCCACAGATTATGCCCGACTAATAAACGAGGCTCAGCCAGGTACTTACTCTGCAGCAGAAATTCAAAAATTTACTGATGGAAGCGACCCGAATAATTATCCGAATTCGAATTGGATTGATATGGTTTTCAAAAAATCGGCATTTCAAACAGGTCACAACCTTAGTTTTGCAAATAACACCAAAAACACGCAATACCTGGTCGCGTTCGGATTATTAGATCAGGATGGAATTGTAGCCAAGAACAATTATAACCGTTATAACCTTCGATTAAATTTAACCAATAAAATATTAGACAACTTAACCTTAACGTCGAGAGTTAGCGCAGCCCAATACAGTGATAACCAGCCTGCCCCACCGGCCAACCTGGATTTTAATGATATGTTAACTGCTATTGGTCAGGCGGTAAGGACCCCTCCCACTTACGTAAACCAACTTACAAATGGCGATTATGGCTTGGGATTTATTGGCAAAGGCACCCCATACACCTATTTGAATAATGAATCATTCTATAAAAACAAACAAACTGACCTGTTAATTAATGAACGTATAGATTATAAAGTTATACCAGAACTCACCCTTTCTGTTATTGGTGCTTACACCCAGTTGAGCGGCACAGAAAAACGCTACCTGTCTACGCAACGGCTTAATTCATTGGTAAATACCGGCCCTGGTAACTTAACTCAAATAAGCACGCTAAACTATTATAAAACATTCCAGCAACTAGCAGAGTTTAAAAAGAATTTTGGAGCACATCAATTGGGTGTTTTAGCCGGGCATACTTTTGAATATAACTATAACAGCCGAAACGCAGCAAGTAGAGGAAATTACTTTACCAATGCCTTAACAGAGCTTAATGCAGGTGATGCAAGTACACAAACCAATAATGGCACTGCAAGTGAGGCGGCATTAGATTCCTATTTTGGGCGTTTAAATTATTCATTTGCGAATAGATACCTGGTAGAAGGTACGATACGGTACGATGGTTCTTCCAGATTTGGACCTAGCAATAAATATGCTACTTACCCTGCGGTGGCAGTGGGATGGCGAATCTCTGAAGAGAAATTCTTGAAGAATAAGCTTTCGTGGCTAAATGAACTGAAATTTAAGGCTTCATACGGTACATTGGGCAACCAGAATATCGGAAATTATCCTTACCAGGAATTATTAGTATCAGGTTTTAATTATTCATTTGGCAATGTTATCTATCCAGGTGCGGCATTAAACAATGTTGTCGACCCTAATATTAAATGGGAATCAACCCGTACAAAAGATATCGGTATTGAAGGTACCTTATTTAAAACACTGAATTTTTCGGCAACTTATTTTGATAGGTACACATATGATATCCTTGTAGTGCCAACGGGCAGTGTGTCGCGAGTGCTGGGCTTTTCGCTTAGCAATGTAAACTCTGGCAGTTTAAGCAATAAAGGTTTTGAATTTACTTTAGATTACCGTAATAAAATTGGTGAACTCAGTTACAATGTGGGCGGTAACTTAAGCATTATCACCAATAAAGTACTTGATTTGGGTGTTGGCAACGTCAATCAGCCAAATGGCCTGATAGGTAATGGAAGTACTATTTTTATAGGTTACCCGCTAAATATATACTATGGTCATGTTGCCGATGGTATATTCGTTAATCCGGCTGATGTGGCCAGCTACCCCACTCAGACAGCAATTAACCCTACGGTGCAGCCAGGAGATATTCGGTATAAGGACATTAGCGGCCCCAATGGATTACCGGATGGTAAAGTAGACGCTACCTACGATCGTACCTATCTGGGGAGCCAAATTCCCAAATATACTTTCGCACTCAATATAGGGCTTAATTATAAAAATTTTGACCTACAAATCAACGGACAGGGTGTAGCTAAAGTTAAAGGGCAATTAAACGGATATGCTGGTTTTGCCTTCTTTGGAAACGGCAGCATTCAACAATACATGGCTGATGATCACTGGACAACCAGTAACCCTAACCCTAATGCAAAGTATCCAAGGCTACAGGTGATACCTAATGCGGGTACACCAAACACACTAGCTTCTTCCTTTTACTTGTTAGATGCAAGTTATTTTAAAATTAGAAATATCCAACTGGGTTACACATTGCCAGCAACATTGTTCAAAAACACCCTTATAAAAAGTTTAAGGATCAATGCCAGTGCACAAAATGCCATCTCATTTCATAAATACCCTAAAGGCTGGGATCCTGAAATTAACAGTGGCGGTGCTTATTATCCGATTATGGCTAATTACACTTTTGGACTAAACGCGAATTTTTAACCTTACACTCCTCGATAAATGAAGACTCAATGGCTTTTAACTAATACCATAAACGGAAAAGTAAATCATAGAGGCATCATCAAGGACAAAAAAATAAACAGATGAAAAAATATATTTATTCATTGAGCATCGTCATCTTATTAACTGGCTCAATATCGTGCCGCAAACAACTCGATACCACACCATTAGATAGTTTTGCTAACGAAACCTTCTGGACCACTCCGCAAAACGTGCTCATAGCACTTACAGGCGTTTATAGAGGAAACATACAAATGCTAACCATTCCCGCAACAGATGTTGAGTTTAACCCCACAGACTGGTGGTCCTACAACGGACTCTTGTTTACTGAGTTTGCTACCGATAATGTATATGATAGAAGAGGTGATAATTCAGCTTATAATACACTCACTAATGGTGCACTAACCAATTCAAATGCAAATTTGAGCCAGGTTTGGAATTTTAGCTACGGTAAAATTGCGAGATGCAATTATTTTCTAGAAAACATCAGTAAAGCAACTTCCTTAGATGCTAAGTTACTTAAACGTTATATGGCAGAAGTCAGGTTTATTAGGGCTTGCCAGTATTTTTATCTTTCCCAACATTTCGGATCGGTACCATTGGTAACTAAAGTGCTTACCAAAGAGGAAGCCAATACCGTAAAAAAGGCATCGGTGCTAGAGGTACAAAATTATGTAGAAAGTGAGTTAAAAACAGTTATCCCGGATTTACCTAAATATGGCGCAATACCAGCCTCTGAGAAAGGAAGAGCAAGTGCGCAGGTTGCAATGGCTTTTTTAGGCCGTTTGTACATGGCAGAACAAAAATGGGCTGATGGCGCCGCAGTTTATAAACAGATTATCGATTATAACGAAAATATCATCGATCCCAAATTTAGCAGCCTGTTTGATGGCACCAACGAGAGCAGTAAGGAAATCATCTTTGCTACACAATATCAGCAAGACCTGGGACCAAATTCCATGCTCTTGCATATGTATCCGGCAGCTTTAGGTGGTTATCATTTATCTAATCCCTTGGGTAACCTGGCAGAATCTTACGAATTTAATGATGGCACACCTTTTTCTTTTACAGATCCACGTTACAATCCTGCCGACTTAGGGCAAAATCGCGATCCAAGGTTAAAGTATACGTTGCTTTATAATGGCCAGTTGTTCAAAAATATAATTTATGACTGCCATCCCGACCATACCTCTTCACCAGATCAACTTACAACAAGTAAACAGGCTACCCGTACGGGCTTTGCACCACGCAAATTCCTTGCTGAAACCTTTGGCGGCAGTAATTTAGCAAATAGTGGTATCGATCTCCCTATAATTAGATATGCAGAGGTATTATTGAGTTACTTAGAATGTCAGCTAGAGGCTGGCTCAGCTATCGATCAAACATTACTAGATGCAACCATTAATAAAGTAAGGGGCAGAGCCGACGTAAGCATGCCTAAAGTAACTGAAACCAATCCTGCCAATTTAAGAACCATTTTAAGAAGAGAAAGAAGGAATGAACTTGCCCTTGAAGGTATTAGGCTGTGGGATTTGTTAAGATGGAAAATAGCTGGAACGGTTTTGAAAGGAAACTTTTACGGTGCAGCCTATCCTGGGGCAACGAATTTAAGGAAAAACGGAACAACTGTTGACCCTTACAGCAGGTGGTTTGTAACAAGTAAAAACTTTAGGACTGGTCAGGATGAACTATGGCCAATTCCACTATCAGAAGTAAGTATTAACCCAAATCTTAAATAGTATCATTATTTATAGAGCGTGTTCTAAATGCAATATTATTTAGGTCTGTACCTGACTGAATTAAAAACTTCATTTAGACATGCTCATTTACATCATCAATATGAATAAATTTATTGCTACAATCTTTTTTGTACTATCCGGCTTTGCCCTTTATGCACAAAACAAACCTAACGTAATTATCATTTGCGCGGATGACCTGGGTTATGGAGACTTAAGCTGTTATGGCGCAACCAAAATCCATACGCCTAATTTAGATGCACTGGCTAAAAACGGATTACGTTTTACCAATGCGCATGCTACAGCATCAACCTGCACGCCATCTCGTTTTTCACTAATGACAGGCCAATATGCCTGGCGTAAATCCGGAACCGGGATCTTGCCCGGCGACGCTGCCTTAATTGTACCTACTGATGGTACCGCTTTGCCTGCGATATTTAAAAAAGCGGGTTACACTACAGGCCTTGTTGGCAAATGGCACCTGGGTTTAGGCAATCAGGTAGAAAAAGACTGGAATAAGGAAATTGCTCCCGGACCAAGGGAAGTAGGATTTGACTATTCATTTATTTTCCCCGCAACAGCAGATCGTGTGCCTACAGTTTTCTTAGAGAACCAAAAGGTAGTTGGGTTAGATCCTAACGATCCGATAACGGTAAGTTATGGTAAAATGATTGGAAATGACCCTATAGGCAAAGAACATCCCGAATTACTGAAGATGTTTCCATCCCCGAACCAGGGTCATAACCAAACCATTGTAAATAACATTGGTAGGATCGGTTATATGACAGGTGGTAAACTAGCCCGTTGGACAGACGAGGAAGTGCCATTAACTTTCTTGGCAAAAGCACAAGAATTTGTCGAAAAACACCAGACTCAGCCTTTTTTATTGTATTATGCTTTAACAGAGCCACACGCGCCCAGAATGCCGGCAACGATGAACAAAGGTAAAAGTGATTTAGGTTACCGGGGAGATGTGATCTTGCAATTAGACTGGGCTGTGGGAGAATTGATGAAACGTTTAAAATCTTTGAAATTGGATAAAAATACCATCGTCATTTTTACCAGCGATAATGGCCCTGTACTTAATGACGGGTACCTCGATAAAGATGTAGAACAGCTAAATGGCCATACACCAGCTGGGGTATTAAGAGGAGGAAAATATAGTATTTTAGAAGGAGGCAACAGAGAGCCTTTTATCGTTTCCTGGCCTAAAGAAATCAAACCTGGAGTAAGTGATGCCATGATTTCGCAGGTTGATCTGGTTAAATCATTTGCCAGTTATTTTAATATCCCTGCTGAACCAATGGATAGTCAAAATATGTGGCAAGCATTGATTGGCAAAAATAAGGTAGGCCGTTCAGTTTTGATCGAACAAAGTAACCAACTGGCCATTATACAGGATAACTGGAAATACATCAGACCTTCGAAGGGTAAAGCATATTATGCAGACACCCATACAGATAGTGGCAATCTTCCCACTGCACAGCTTTACAACCTATCTAACGATTTAGGAGAAAAAACCAATCTTGCGGATAAATATCCCGATAAAGTTTTAGCACTGGAAAATTTATTAAAAAAGGAAGAGACCAGAGTTAGATAATCCGCTGTAAAGAAAAGGATAGTCGTTAAGTTCTTTTTGAAAAGAAAGGTTCAAGTGATTTAGTATGATGTAATTCTTATTAAACCACCTTTGTAACTGACAATATTTGCGGCTACCCGTTCAAGTTTAGGATATCTATTTCAATATGCCTGCTCAAAAATAGTTAACAATACTTTGAGCAGGTATATATAATTTCGATCTCAAAAAAAAAGCGCCCCACTGTTGTGGGAACACTTTCTTTTTTAAACAAAGCCTAGTATACATTTATTTGTATAAATAATTGAGTGCAATAACATCATTAGCATTAAAGGTTCCGGACCCACTGCCAGCACACGCCAGCATGAATGATCCGGCATCAGCTGCAGATGGCGTTCCCGGTATCCTGATGGCTCCGACACCCGCTTGTCCTTCATTGTTCGTCCTTGCATCATAAGGGCAACTGAAATCACGGTTGAAATAATCTGTATGGCGGAAACCGATGCAATGTCCCACTTCATGTTGGATTACAGATGTTATGAATGCTGTACTTCTGCTTCCGTAAGCATCAGGATGTGTGTTCATTTGGATCTGACTGCCTGGCTGTCCTGACGCATTAGGAAAACTGCCAATGCCTAGCGTTACCAGCCCATTTTCGTCAGCTGGTTCAGAAAATCCGAAGAGGTCAATATTTCCTTTCGTACCTGCTGCTGCGCGCTGAAACCTTAAGCGAAGTCCCAAGGAATTATATCTGGAAATCATCGTATTGGCCGCATCACTGAACTTTTGTGGCAGATTGGTCAAAGAAATGGTAACTACACGGGGTAGGCCCTTAACTATGTTTGTAGTCCTATACTGTTCAGTTTCCGCAATATTCAAACTTGTACCGGCAGAAAGCCCCGTTAGATTTTCATCAGTCAACAGCAGATCACCCTCGACAATATAACCACTAGCGGTCTTTTTGACACCATTTGTGCTAAAGCCCAAAGCTTTTATCTGGGCCAGTTTTTCAGCACTTACAGGATCCTTGTCAGGTGCCTCAGTAATCTTTTCTGTATTGTTTTCTTTACAAGAATAAAAACATACAACTACAACTAGTAGTGCCGTCTGAATTAAAAATTTCATTTTTTTCATTTTGTAGATAAGTTAGTTAATGGATAATTTTATACTAGGCTTTAGGTTAAACTCAACTATATAATATACCAAGTCAATATTTTGACACTGGTTTTAAACTGATGGAACAGACAGTAATAGCTTGCGGGATACCTGGAATTCAGGAACCGTTCGGTCATAAGTATTATAATAAAGAAATGGTGGAAGAGCCTTTTGGCGTGTTTGACTACATAGAATTTTCCCACAGTTAATCTAATTAATTTGACAATATACGTGTGGGATGTATACAAATATATGTAGGAATAAATTACATCACCGACGTTGATTATTGTTTTTTACACCAAAAGAGATACTACCATGCACAGATAACATATATCCCAACATTTAACACAAAACTTTACACGAAACCTGGGTAAAAGATATAACACCTCTAAACCTTTAAATCTTGCCTTCTTCCCCAAGAAACCATACTCCCAAATTTTGGATGGTATGATGGAGTATATACAATGTATCCAAGATTGACTAATTTTTTAATGCTCTTATGATAGGTGCGCGTTGAAGAGATTTTACTTATTTCCATCAATCCACTACGCGAAACCTGAAAAATCTCCCTGTACTCCGCCTGAGAATAGTAAATAATTATAGCATATAACAAAGCCATATCAGTAGTGGTAATGCTGGCATCTGAATGAACACACCTTAAAATCAGACTCAGTTTTTTATCTTTGCCGAAACCCATCATTGCTTTACCTATATTTTTTGTTTTTCAGCCCCTACAGTTTTTCGTTCCAGTAAGTCATCCACCAGTTTGGAATCATAGTAATAGATACTCCCAATCTTTGAATACGGAAGTGTTCCATTTAATCTGAGATTTTGTAAAGTCCCTTGCGAAATGCCCAATATTTTTCTCACCTCATGCCCTTTCAAAAACCTTTTTTTGACGGGTTCCCTGATGTTGACGATCTTTTTAATCTCTTCAATCAAAAAAGTTCCGAAGCCAGCCAGATCTTCTTTGGTTAATATTTCTATACCCATAATTCATTTTATTTTCGATAAAAATTTGGGACATACAAAAACAGGGGACTAAAAGTCCCCTGCATAAGCACACCAATGTCCGCATTCGACTATCTACCCCGACCCATTTTCTCTTCCACCTGAGGCTCCGTTTCAACCGAAACTACCCTTTCTCTACTATTGTCATCCTTCACCAAAGGCTCATGACGGTCGATAGCTTTACTATAAACCTGGCTTAAATCTTTATCGTAAAAATCCAGCGTTTTAAACTGCGGATTTGCAGTGACAAAACCGGAAGCCTCCTTTCCATTCTTCATAAATGATACCTCATGAAGGTTACCCCTTTCCAGGCTTTTCAGCAGCTGATCCTTAAAACCGGGTTTTTCCATATTCAGTATTTTGAATTTGTCTATAGTTTCGGCTAAATTAAAACCATATTGCTCCCCATAACTTTTCATCCCATATCCCTTTTCCGGAGTATGTTCCGAGAAATCCAGCTTCATCCATAGATTGGCCTTTTCTCCACTCTTGAGCACCACATCCTTATTTACCGCACGTCCGGAAAGCAGATTGTAACTTTCTTTGGCTGTTACCCCCTTCCCTTTGTTGATATAAAATGTCTGCGAAACCAGGTCGGTTGTATTAGCCTTTTTTACTGTGGCTTGATAGTGATTAAAAAAATACATATCTGTTTCCTTACTTTTAGAAAAGTTAAGCAGATAGGATATTTTATCTCCAAACCCTGGGTCATATCGTTTTGCAGGATCCGGCATCTCACTGGTGGCACTTTGAAGGTTAAAACCTTCGGGACCATGTGCAATTGATTGTTTTAGACTTTCATTTAGAGAATCTCCAAACCCAAGATATTTAAGCGTGTTCTGAAGATATTCAAGATTACTTTCATTCATAACTAAAAAATTAATGGTTAATAACTCAATTGATTATATTTTATTCATGCTGGTCTATCTGGAAACGCCCGATCTGCCATATCCACGCGAATATTCATTGTGGTTCGCATTAGCAGCACCTGGTTCTGCTGCATGCTTGTGGGTAGATTTTTGGGCAGCATCCTGTAGCGCTTTTTGATAGTTACTATTGCGCTCATCAGTCTGCGACAATAATCCGCGATCACCCACCATAGCCTTTAGCCCTGTTAATAGCAGATAGGTCAAACCGCCATCCATCACCAGAGAAACCACGAGCACTAACCTGTTGGAGCGGACTCCTTCAGGCGAGGTACTACTGGCTTGAAAAGTCGTTCCGTCCGGCATCTCAATCTGGCGCCCATTGGCATACCGTTCTTTCTGATAGGGAGTCAGTTGCATTCCGTTGACCATTTCAGGCACACGTAATCTTGAGGTGTCAGTCACAATGAACTCTTTGGTATCCCAATCATATTCAACTATCATTTTTTTGTGTCTGCCATCCTCCGTTGTCTCTTTAATAAGGTTCGCTTTAAGCCCGGTGATCAGATCATCTCCTTCAGTGCTGGAAATAATAGCAGGTACATGGGATTGTTTATACACAGGATGCACCAGCAACTCTGGCTTTCCCGCTGCACTTTTTGCCAATGAAAGCTTAACATGGATTTCCTTAACCTCAATATCGCCATGATTAATATCCTGAAGTTTAACCAGTCCTGTCCGCATACCGCTAATGAGCGCATCAATATCTTTTTTTGGAAGAGTAACCTCTCCGTCCTTAATTAGTCCTAGATCGCGCAAATCTTCCATGGGAAGATCCCGCACATTCAAATTTGAGTACTGCATATAGGTACAT
Source organism: Sphingobacteriaceae bacterium GW460-11-11-14-LB5 (assembly GCA_002151545.1). Taxonomy (NCBI): domain Bacteria; kingdom Pseudomonadati; phylum Bacteroidota; class Sphingobacteriia; order Sphingobacteriales; family Sphingobacteriaceae; species Sphingobacteriaceae bacterium GW460-11-11-14-LB5. The sequence goes on from CP021237.1 coordinate 2,913,310, forward strand.
TTTAAAATGTTTGAATTAAAATTTGGTGGTTTAAAAACAATGGAAACCTGAATTACCGCGAAAGGTAGTCCAGCAGATCTTCACCCGACCTGGATAGTATATTCAGCAGGAAATAGAGTGGATTTATTGCCAGCCCATTGTACTTAACTGATAAGTGCAAGTGTTCCCCAGTTGTTCTACCGGTAGATCCGGTGAGGCCGAGGGGATATCCTGAGAAGAGTTTCTGCCCACTAATGCAATATACTTTGGACAGGTGCGCATAATATACGGCGTAACGGCCATGCTTTACCACAACATAATTTCCCATTATCGATTGATAGGCAATTTTTACCACCACACCGTCCAGAACTGAACTTACAATCTCATTCTTAGCCCTAATATCGATTCCCCTATGAAAAGAGTTTTTTTCTCCGGTTACCGGATGAAGTCTGTAACCAAAGCCTGAACTCAGATTAAAATGCTGTAGTGGCAGCTGCGCATCAAGATTACTTGTTCTTACAGTATCTTGAAAAAGATAGTAAACGCTGGCCAAACAGGAAACATTACATAAAAGCAGTAACCAAAGACTCAATATCCTGATTGATCTGAAGAAAATTCCTTCTGAGTATCTCTTCTTTATGTCCGCCAAAATCATAAAAATCGGGAAGTTCAACATATTCCTTTTCCTCCTTTTCTATTTCCTTTAAATCAAGACTGACCCGGCAATTGATCGCCGAAGTCTCATATTGCCCGGTAAAGCTGGAACTTGCATCCGCTGCGATCACGCCAACAATCTCTCCGGCCCCTAATGAGGCGATCTTGCCAGCAGGAATGAGCACCTCCAGCTTTTCACTAATCGATTTAGAAACCTTACTACGATCTATAGAGATACTCTCTCCCATCTGTTTGGATTTTCCCAGTATCCGCTCCAGCCAGTCCAGTGTTTCCTTGTTTCGCACAGATCCGGAGAGTACATTCCCCACAACTGAAGTGATTGTGGTCGCCGTGTCCTTACCATATTGCTGCTTAAACTGCGGCAACTCCTGAAGCCCCATCAACACTGCTACTTTGTTCGATCTTGCTGTGGCAATCAGGTTTTCAATACGGTGTACAAATAAGGTAGGTACCTCGTCTAAAATCAATGCAGAAGGAAGATTTCCCTTACTATTGATCAACCTGGTGAGCCTGTTTAGAACCACTGAGTAACATCCGGAATTAATATTCTGCGTATTGGGGTCATTAGCCAGTACCAGAATCCCAGGTGAAGAAGCATCGGATATTTTCAGGTTAAAATCATCCCCGGAAAAAACCCAAAAAGTCTCTTTGGTAGCCATCCGGCTAATAAAAATCTTTAAAGTCCCAATCTGTCCTTCGAGCTGATCAAAAGCCTTAGCCATAAATGCAGAACGAAACGGCGACAATAAAGAGACCAGCTCCGGTTCGGTAAAAAGAACCGTAAAAATCTCCTGATAAGGCCTGTTTAAAAAAGACATCACATGGGGAAGCGAAGAAAATATACCATTATTATACCTGCTCATAAAATAGATGCAGGAAGCTAAAAAGTTAATGGCACTCTGGGTAAAAAAAGCATCACTGCCACTGGCCTTGTCTCCTTTCTTTAGTGCCTCCACTAACGCTTCAGCAGTTTCAGAGGCATCTGCAAGTGTCCTGATATAATCCGCTCTGAATGGATTGATCCGCCTGCTTTTTTCAACCTGATTGAGGTTGATGACATGAAAACCAAAACCCTCCAGTTTTCCCTCAAGCCTGCATTTGCGGAATTGATGATAGGCAATCCTACCCAGGTCAGGGAACTTGAAATCATAAATCAGGGAAGCAAACCCTTTAGCGATGAGCTGCCTGATAAAGGGATTAACAATCGAAAAAGATTTCCCAGATCCCGGAGTTCCGATCACCATGGTAGCCCTGAAGGGATTAACCAAATTAATCCAACCCTTCCTCACCTTTCTTTTATAATAAAAAAGCATCGGAATATTCACCGAATAAGCATGCTCAGTCTTAATGGTCTGTTGCATAAAACTTTCCGCTTCTACATTCCACTTGTCTTTCCCCAATCCTGAACGGATAATTTTGGAGACATTGTCAATGGAAATACTGATCACTATAGCACCTAAAAATGAAAGTATCATGTAAACCAGATCGGTGGCAGAGGTGTACGAAAATAGCAAGACAGATTTCTTCCCATAAAAAAGCATACTTCCGAAATAGCATAACAATCCCAGACATAAGGGGTAGACAATTTTAGTCTTTGGATCCAGGTCCAACTGCTTTTTGGATAAGGTGCCAATGCTGACCAGACAGATCAATAGCAGCACAGCGAGTTTACTATATAAAAGTTCATGGAATATGATTAGCGACTTTACCTTAAGCAGCCCCGCATTAAAGATTCCCCAGAATGGTGCACCAAGGTAGACAAAAACCGATACCTCCGTAGCTATCATAAAATAGATCAGGCATTGCAGGAAACCGTGGAGCTTCTGAATCTCTCTAGTTTCTTCCATTACCTAGTGCCTAATGATTACTTCTTTAGCTTTTAGGATATCGGAGTGATGGATACTAAAAGTGATTGCGCGACCCGAAATCTGCTTTTCGGAGAGTTCCACCTTCAGCACCTTATGATCAGGAAAGGTCAGCCTGCGCAGCACAAATATATTCCGGTAGTGTTGCCCAAAAACAGTGACATCCTGCAGACTGGACAAGGGCACAAGCTCCAAAGACTGCACAGTGGTCGCCTTATGTTGCTTCTGATCTTCCAGGCGAAACCTCAGCCCATCAATTTCGTACGGGACGTGTGTAGTATTTTCAAAACCAAGATCCAACAGCAGGAACTCGCCTACTGAAACGATGCCGTTAAGCGTAGCCCTGATGCCGTATTTCTTTTTCCTTACTTCCGCCTTTACCGGTTGCCGCTCCAGCATTTCCCTTGCAATACTATCCAGTTCAGCACTGGATATCATTGAGCTTTTTGGGTCAATGACCCTCATCTCTCCCATGCGGATATCAATCAATGAAGTAAAAGCCGTTTCCGGCCGTTCCTCAAAAATGATGGAATATTGCTTGATCCTTTTTTCGCCGAGTATAGTAAGCACACCAATGAAAGCCTCTTTTATTTTAGCAGAATCCGGTATTTTTATCCTAAGCAGGTTTTTATCGGGAAGATCCCCAATGAGCCCTTTAGGAATATCCACATAGGTGATCTTCTCCGGAGCGATAAAATGTAAAGTCAATGCCCGCTTAATAAAGATTTTGGGGATCGACTGCCCTGCTCCTACAGTATTGGCTGAAACCTGCGCAAAAAGTGATCCTGCCATAGCCAGCAGCAGGAAAACCGTTAATATTGTATTTTTCATATTATCTTATTTTTATTTCTGGAGATCTCGTGGATCAACCAGAAAAACCTGGTTATTGTATTTTAATTTCGCCCTGTTTTTTCTGACCATATTGGCTATCGCCGATGACGTAGACTGAAAAAGCCTACTGGCAGTACTCATCACAAATTCGTTCTGATCTAAGGCACTACCCATGGTATTAAAACCCTGAACAGAACTTGCTCCCAGTCCCTTGGAAAACTCCCTGAACGCAGACGCAGGAACATATGAACCCGGCAAACCATCCAGGTCATAAAGCAAGAGTTTAACGGGCAGAATCTTTCCTGCGCAGTGTACAGAATTAATCTCCAGTTGCACGCGCTGCTCGGAAAAGCCACTAATTCTGGCATAGAGATAAGTTCCCTTTGTCAGCAGCGATTTCCCGGCATATACTTCCTCAAGCAACCTCAATCTGATCCTGGAACCGGAATATCCGGTGATATCCTCATCAATAATTGCTGTGATTAACTGCTGTTTTTCCCTAACGCTAATGGTATTGAATTCTCCTGAAACTTCTGCAGACCTGGAAATCCGAAGCACATTCTTACCCACCAAAACTCCCTCTTCCGTTCTCTTTTTTTCCTTTTGCTGCGCGATATAACTGGGATCAGCCGCCTTCCCCATACTGTCCATATAGGCCATCTGTTTTTTAAAAAGATCCATCGGATCAGTTTCTTTATTCACCATAACCGCTGCATGGCGCTCTCTTTTCCTGGCCTCCTCGAGACTCGCCAATGCCTGCGCCACAGCCCGATCCTCAGGCTTTAACCCAGTGATCTTATCCGGCTTAATAGCAGCATAGCCAGAATGGGATTTAGCCTCCGAGGGCCTGGACATGTAGGCCTGCTTTTTTATTGATGCTTCAATAGAATCAAGCTTTTGTTTTTCCCGTTCGGAATAGCTACCCGTAATGGTGGCCTCGGGCAATCGGTCTTCGTCTACCGTTTTGATCGCCGAATAACCATCAGCCTCTTTGAAGCTATTTTTGTAAGCTTCGAGTTTATCGGAAAGGCCCTTTTCGCGAACCTGGTCTGAGATTTCGGCCAAGTTTCCGTTCACATCCTTTTCCATCACCACTACCTGACTTTTAGCATGCCACTGCTGATAAGCATAAAAGAAAAGGCATAAAAACGGAATAGCAATCAGCGGAATAATATACCGTGGTTTTTTAAAATCTATTTTCATAATTTACTCATTAACGGAGTCGTTTTAACTCCTCTAGTTTAGCTGCCAGAAAAAGTGTATCTCTATGGTTCAACCGCTGCCTGTCTAGTACAGAATCCAACTGTTTTCTGATTTCGACCGTTTTCCTGAGTTTAACACTAGTGCTACTGATCTTTGATAAGCCATCGTCAATGCCAGCAGGCTGCTTTCCCTTTTCAGCCTTGCCAGCCGGTGGCAAGAGCTTAATTTCCTTTGTATTTCCAGAAGGAAGTATGCCAAAAGAAAACAGCACCGAAAAGATGAGCATCAAGACCATGAGCGCAAAGACCTGTCTGGAATAAGTTTTCAGCAAACGGACCAATCTCCTGCGAAGCAGCGTCAGATAAGGCCTAAACTGTTGATAGAGTGTGTATTTCAGTGAAAGTGACCCCTCTGTTTCGGGCCAAACTGGCCACCAATTTGGTTACCGGATCATGCACATCTAAGTTCCTTTCCCTCTGAACAAATATACATTTCGGATCCAAATCCATTTTCCTCAAGACTTCTCAGTTCAATCTATCCTACTGCCAGATTTATCTTCAATTCAGACCTTCCTTAAGATCAAAATCCGCTCGCTTGCATCGGAACGCTTAAAAAAACGTCATAACCCCTCCAAAATAGCGAAACGACAATAGTCTACTCCGAATTGTAGATATGCTCCCAGGAGCCTTTATTTTACGCAGAAACGAAAAGATTATTCTCAAAAGTAAGTCGTGAAAAAAGTTGATCGAAAGATCAGAGTGGCCAGTTTGCCCCGGAACAGGTGGTCACTTTAAAGCGAAATGGGGTGACAGCTTAAACCCGGAACGGGCGGCCATTTTTGCCGAAATGCCCACCCAAAGCCCATGCCAAATATTGTAGGATAAGTTGCAGTAACGATGTCGCCAGTTGGAACCAGAAACCAGTATTCTCGCTAACTCCTACATTAAACTAAAGCGAATCCCTTGATAGAGGGTTAGTAAATATGATTTCAGCCCTGATATAAAAAGTATTTATTTTGTATAAATCAAAATTTTAATAGTTATTTATGTTGAAATGAAGTAGTTCAGAAAAAAAACAATAAAGTACTTTTAAAAATGAAGATCATCGGTAAAACGAATTTATTAATATCGCTGACTCTGATCAGTATCGTGGGTATTGCAGCCTGTAAAAGAAACGATAATGTTGACTTTGATCAGCTGATTAAACAGTATTCGGCAAATCAAAAAGACAGCTTGAAATTGCAATCTTTAAAATTTATAAAAACTAATATTGAAGGAGTGACATCTGACGAACCGTATTTTTATAACGAGAAAGGTGAAATGCTGGATTTTAATTTGGATACAATTACCTCAGACAGTTCCCTTAGATCGATATTATTAAATAAAAAAATAAACTATTCGTATACTCGTTTAAAGGATGTTGATTTTTTGTCTTCAGAATTATTGGAGGAAAATATAGATAAAGCGCTATCAGACTGGAAAAAGTATCCTTGGAATAAGAATGTACCTAAAGATATTTTTTTAAATTATCTTCTGCCATATAAGGTTTTAAACGAACGTCCAGATAATTGGAGGATGGTTTTGTTTAAAAAATATAAGGATAGCATTTCTAATCACATGGCAAATTGGGATAGTGACAGTGAGAAACTATATTTAGGTCTACGTACAGAAGCTTGGTCCTGGCTGAAATATACCTCTGACTTTACCAAGCTGACTCGGTATCCTTCTTTCAAAGAATTGATAGCAATAAAAAAAGGAGAATGCCCTGAACTTTCCAATTTGTTTGTATTTATAGCAAGGTCTGCCGGAATACCTGCTACAGTAGATATAGTGCCGTTGTGGGGAAAAACAAGTGGTAGTCATGCCGCAGAGGTTTTCTATGGGCCGATCAAAAAAAACAACAAGGTTGTAAAATATGGCATGAGGCCGTGGGATCCTTTTAAATTTCCACCCAAGGTTTTCAGGACTAGCTTTAAAAAAACAAACTTATGGTCAGATTCCATAAAACCACTAATGGGAAAGAAAAATTATTTTATCCCGACCTTCCTAAAATCAGACAGATTATTGGATGTTACAGCAGATTACACCCCAACAACAAACTTCATTTACAAATTTGAAAAAAAAGAGAATAATATCCCCTTAGCTTATATCTGTGTCTTTAATTACGGAGTATGGAAACCCGTTTTCTATGGCAAGGTTACTTCAGATGGCGGATACGTTATATTCAATAATATGGCAAAAGATATGGCATATCATGTTGCAGTACCCGAGGGCAATAGGTATAGATTGATCGGCAAACCGTTTATCATAGATTCCCTTAATCATGTTGTATACTCTACACCAGATTTTGGCAATAAAAGCAATACCATTTTGAAAAAGATAAATATGGGCGCTGAATCTTGGGTGAAAAAGTCTAGAGAATATACATTAAAATATTTGGATAAGAACAATGAATGGCAAGATTTAGACAGCAGGATCTGCAAAAAAGACTCTTGTTTAATTTTCGACAAAATACCAGCTAATGCATTTTACATGATTGAAGACAGAATCGGCGATAAAAGTTTAAGTAGGATATTTCTTATTAAGAACAAAGAGCAACTCTGGTATTAAGATTATGTTTTATTTAATTCAAATTGCTGCTTAAATGAAGTTGGTAGCATCGGTTAACTCTTCTCAAAAGGCTACTCACGTATCATTAATCAGTATTTTTATGCATCTAATTTGTTACATTAGATATAAATATGCATATTTGCGCATGTTTAACCCATTATCTATCAAATATGAATCCATCTACTGGTCTTGTACTCTACACTGCGCTCACAGCCATTTTTGTTAGCGTATTAATCTATCTACTAATCAAATTTTTGAAAAAAAAACAATGAAACAAAAACAAATTCTAATTCTCTCTCTTATTTTTGCCTTTTTTGCAGGTATAATTTATTCCTGCAAAAAACAAGATGCCTCAAAATTATCTGTTAATGATTTAATTGAAAAATACGATCTCAAAGTTGTTCAAGCTGCTGTACAGGATACAACGAAAACTAACATGGTTTTCGCCTCAGCCGCGGAGGCGGATGCATTTATAGCCAATATCAAAAATGCTTCCTATACAACAGAGATCGGCTCCACTATAAGCTTAAATGCAAACAAGAACCTGAAAGCTTCCAATAAACCATCAGGACTACAAATCTCTGGGAAAATTATGTTTGAGGAAGAGCCTGATCTAGTGGTTGAAGGAAAACCTAAACCAGGCTCTAGAAATGTGAAATACAATGCATCACCTATCTCTGGTTATTTGGTTAATGTTAACTGGGGAAGTAATTATTCAAATATAACTACAACAGGTGCTCTTTTTGGTTTCACCCTTGGTACATCATTTACTCAAACTGGCACGGGAACATCAACTTACAATTCTCAAACAGGTCTTATTAACTTTACTGTGAATGGCTTGCAGAATTACAACATTATCGTTGAAGGACTTGGAACGATATATAGTCAGCCTATTGTTATGACTGGTTCGCTTAATCCTACTACCGGAACTTCGACCATGACAGTGACAAATGCCCAATAACATTCATATCTAATTATTTAGAATAAATTAATGGTCATTAAACTAAAGTTTGGAAGATGTGGTTTTAACCCGCATCTTCCATTTTTTTTTTCTGAAAGTTTACTTCGTCAAGTAATATTTGCATTTGTGCTGCTTCAGATCTTTTCTCCTATATTAAATATTACAGGAGTCTATCTCTTTAGTGAAAGAATCGAAAGTTTTTATATAGAATTTTCATCCCTTATCATTGTTCTACTCTCCATATATTATTTTATTATACGTGGCAAAAGTTTCGAGTACACGAGATTGGATTTATGCATTCTATTTTTGATTGTATACATGTGTTTGATTAACCTGGTAACTAACGGAAAAGAAGACAATTATCTCTTATTCTTCTTTATCACCATTTTTTCTCAATTGATACTGCTCAAGAATTTAAACTTCTCACCAAATAAAATCGAATCGGGTATTTTCTTAGTTAGCTCTCTTCTTTCAATCTATATCATAATACAACAATTATTCAATTCTTTAGGGTTTCCAGAGATAAAATTATCGGAAACCGTATTTGATAGCACAACGACAACTGGGAATTATCTAGCTCTTACTTTTCCTTACATTCTGTTTAGATCTTCAGACAAAATGCTTTTGGCACATAAGATATTTTTTCTCATCAACCTTGTCGCTATTTTTTTGTCAAAGGATGTGAGTTCAATCATATTGGTGATGTTGATGTGCTATCTATTTTTTACCTTTTTCTACAAAAGGACCAAGAATTTATTGTGTTTTAAAAAACATCTACTTTTCCATGTATTATTTTTAATAATCAGCTTTTCGGCTATTATGACCACCTTGATCAATAGCAACAAAGCACTAAGGGCACTGGAGGGCCGGATTTTTATTCAAAGTACAAGTATGCCAATGTTAAAGGACAATTTGTTGTTTGGTATAGGGACAAATAAGTTCGGTGCACAATATAATTATCTACAGGCAAGCTATTTTGTAAGCGAAAAAGACCAGGCTAAGTATGGTAAATATCGGGATCTTGCAAATAATTCTTTTAGCTGTTTTAATGAATATCTGGAATTATGGATTGAGATCGGAATTTTTGGTTTGATACTACTTCTGATTGTAATATTTTATATTTACCGGACAATCAAGTACAAGCCTCTGAAACCAGCAATAATCTCAATAACAGTATTTTTTATACTTAGCTTGAATGATGGCCTATTCCACAATATTTCACTTTTACCCATAATGATCATTAATTTTTGTTTGATGGGCGACCAGTACAAAAATTACACACTTCATAGTCGATTGGTAAAAATTCAGAGCATTGTAATCGTTAGTTTGACATTGTGGTATGCCTATATTTTGACCAATCAATTTAAATCAACGTTGGCATATAATAAAACATTTAGTGAAGCTACCAATTCGCAAAAACTAAGAAACTATCAACGGGCTTATAAATATCTCCAAAACGATGGAATCTATCTTTACCACTATGGTACTTTTTTAATAAAAAAACAGGCTAAAGTTAAAGAAGGAATAAAGATTCTGAAGAAGGCTATCAGCAGGTTACCACATACGGACATATTGAATTTACTCGGCGATGCATACATAATGGAAAATAAATTCACGGATGCTGAATATTATTATAAAATTTCTGCGAACATAGTGCCAATTAAAATTATCCCTAGATACAAGCTATTTCAACTTTACATTCTCAAAGGTGAAAATGATAATGCCATCAAGCAAGCCAAAATAATAGATTCTACCCCTGTAAAAGTATCATCAAAAACAGGAGATAGGATAAGATGTGAAATAACTCGTTACCTAGATAAGCAAGAAAATTGTGAACTGAAGAAGGAATGCCTATAAGATAAGTGATTTGAAACTTCGGTTTCTTACACCCTCAGGATAAATAGCTTTAAAAAAGCTCACTTTATGGCCTATAAAAGACTTGATCAAGTCATAGAATACTAAAACAAAGTTAATGCGTAAAGGTTCGACAGCCTTTAGCTCTGAAATTCGAGAACTTTCAACCACCCTTTCTTTGCCTAAACCAGCCCTTAGATATAATAAATCAATTGGGTATCAACCGCACCTTTAAAAGCAGCGATTACCCTGTCCAGATCATCGGCGAGAGCATATTCAAATCCTTTCCAATAATCGATTTTGGCTAAAACAAGCTTAGATTTTTCTGACCAAAGCGCAAACTGAGTATCGAGGGTTAATTTAATAAGGCCATCTTATAAAAGCACTTAAGAAATTCCTATTTTTAAACTGCCCTTATCCAGCCAAGTGTCCGCAGGAGACGAGGCTTCCGGCCGTCCGGTGGACGGCCGCCACGCATTTTATCCCGCTCTTAAAACAATCAGCTTCTGATAAAAGTCCTCCCAGTAAGCCCGAAGCCTTTTGTCCAGCTCTGAAAACCTGGGGTCTTCATGGTAAAGGTTTCTAAAATGATCTGCCTCTTTGATGGCAGCTTCTAAATCGTTGACCCTGATGGATCTTCCAGCAAAATCGATAACATTCATCATAATTGAATTACACCCAGTTTGGGCAGGTCAAACAGCTAATTTTAAGATATAAATATTAAACTATCTCTAAGGCTTCTATTCTCCTCATTTCACCTCACCAGCGCTTAATTCCACTTCATTTTCAATGAGCCAGTATGTTGCACAATCTGAAAGTTCGTCGAAATGCCCGCTGCATCCAGAGAGTACAGCGCGCAACCGCTCCCGATCTTCCTCTGCCCCTTCAAAAGATGAACACATAAAATTGCCATAAACGTAAAAGTTAGCATCATTACAAACATCAAAACCGCTCAAAGCTTCAATTTCATTCCTGGCCTGTTGAAAAATGCCATCCATTACGATATAACAGGGGTCAACGTCCGAAAACTTCATACCACATTCATCACAAAACAATTCGATCTGATCGAATGCCCAAGCTGAATCAAAACCAGCGTTAATCGCATGCGAAACTGCTGTTTTAATATCCAAATAACCATAAGGGCAAAAAGCCTCCCTAAAGCTTGCGATCTCATTTTCTAGGTACTCCAAATTTTCCATAATCAAATCCTTAGATAATCCGTTTTATTTTCTTTGTTTCCCCTTTTCCCAAAAAATCTTTTCAAAAGAAAAAACGGAAAAAAAGAAAGTCCGGAAAAACGGGCGTAAGAGAGAACGCAGAGCTATAAGTCCCAGAGGGTGTTCTGGCGCAGCCAGGACATTATGCGCTCGCAGAGAACGGAGCGCCCGAAATTTACGGCCTTTTTATCCGTTTCGATTTGAATGACCCTGATGATCAGTTCACATTAAAAAAAGTGCATTTATTGAATACCGAATGAAAACCAACTGGTCCATAACCTAAAAGTAGTATACCCCTTTATTCATCTACTTAACGAAGCGAGTTTCCGGCATGTAAGAGACTTGATCAAATCGCAGGATATTGAAACAGTTAATACGAAAAGGTCCGACTCCCTTTCGATCTAAATTTTTTAAATGTTTAATATTTCAACCTTACATTATAGCATAATCATATATGCACAATAGTTGTTGGGAATAATAAAACAAAAAATAATGGCAACAAACTAAAGGACTGCATTGTTGTTGGCAACCATGATAATTGTAGCCTCCAAGCTATAAAGTTTCGACACCGACGGGCACTTCAGCAATTTTTGCTGTTTCTTACGTCAGCTATTTTCACGAAAAACATATTACCAGCAAGCAAAGAAGATTATTATATTTGAAACCATATCTAAAACCCAAAATTACGCCTCATGAAAAAAACACTTTTAGTCATACTGGCAACCGCTTTAAGCCATTCAGGTTTTACCCAGTTCAAAAATGAAAGCTTCGAAACCAAAAAAGACCATTCACTGGCCCCTTCAGATTGGAACTTTACATCCGTTGCCGGCTATACAGGCCAGAGAGATGATTCCATCTCACATTCGGGAAAATCCTCATTCAAATTAACAGGTAGCGACCAGATTAAAGCGAATACTTTCCAGAACGTTTCACAACTCATTGCTTATGAAACTAAGGGCTTTGAGCAGATCCAGCTCTCGGGATACGTAAAACTGAAAGAGGTTGAACAGAGCCTGGCATTCTGGTGCCAGGTCTGGGATAAGGACAATAAAATGATAGGATTTGAAAACATCCAGTCACAGCAGCCGGTACTAAAGGGAAGCAGTGAATGGAAGCAATATTCCCTTAGACTCAGCCTGCCCAAAGAAACCAAAAAACTTTATTTCGGGGTCTATCTGATGGGAAAAGGAACAGCCTGGATAGACGATTTCACTATAGAAAAACTCGACAACCCCTACTCACCACCCAGTGAAGAAATTACCCGCTACATCAGTGAAGTGCGCAAAATAATAAAAGAAAATTCCATTTACAGGGATTCCCTTAACTGGGCAGATATCGACGAAGGCATTAAATTCTTCTCTTCAGGTCTGAAAACCGTGACCGATGCAGCCAAAATCAACAGCTACATCCTTAGCACTTTAAAAAAGGCAGGTGACAACCACTCCTTCTTCCAGACCCGGGTAAATGCCCAGAAATATGCTTCGGAGAATACCAATCCTGAAAAAACTACGTCGGCACTGCTTGAAAACAATATGGGCTATATCCAGGTACCTGGTTTTGGTTCACTGGATAAGAAAACAATGGATGAGTTTGCGAACGATATCCAGCAGCAGATTTGCCGGCTTGACACAGCAAACCAAATTCAGGGATGGGTAGTTGACCTGAGGAAAAATACAGGTGGCAACATGTACCCCATGATTGCAGGGCTCGGTCCGCTGATCAGCACCGGAGAACTGGGTTACTTTGTCTACCCCGACGAAAAAAAAACAAAATATCACCCATGGACCTACACCTCCTCAGATAAACCAACTTCAACCATGGGTATCACCATCAGCAAACCTTACCAGATTAAAAACAAAGACAGTAAAGTTGCCGTATTGATTGGTCCGCGTACTTCAAGCAGTGGTGAGATGACCACGATATCCTTTATCGGCAAAGCGCACACAAAACTGTTCGGAGAACCGACAGGTGGCTACACGACTGCAAACCGGGGGTTCAAATTAGCGGACGGCTCTTATCTTTATCTGGCCTCCAGTTATACTGCAGACCGCAATAAGAAAGAATACCGTGGAAAAATACAGCCGGATGTCCTAATCAAGCCTTCAGGTGATGGGGATGAGGTATTAAAAGCTGCTGTAAAATGGCTGAGCGAAAAGTAAATTACTCACAAATAGCTCTATCGACCGTATCTTATCGATCCCTGCACCAGCAATGCTAAAAAAACACAGTAACCCTAAATTAACGCAAATTTAAACTTTAACAATCTCATGAAATCACAGCACACCTTCCGTTATTTATTTTTTCTTTTTTTCCTTGTATACGGCTGCCTTTGCCAGGCCCAGACTTTTGAACATGGTGAAACTATTAACGGACCTGGTTTCGGGTACGGCGGCGTTAAAACTTTTGATGCCGACGGTGATGGTGACCTGGATGTATTGTACTTTCCAAACTTATATCTGAATGACGGCCATGGCAGAAAACAAAAAACGATCCTCATAGGAGATGCCAAAGAATATGAAGATTATAGTCTCGAAGACCTTGACGGAGATAAAGACGTCGATATTGTCGTATTATATAAAGACGGGGAAATAGTGGTTTTCATTAACGGACCGAAGGGCTTTAACAGGATAGCGCAAAAAAGCAAGGTAAGCTACCTTCCTGCCGAGTATGCCAAATTGTATTTATATGATGCCAATTCGGACGGAATACGCGATATCATTATATCCGGACTCAGAGGAGTTCCAATTGCCTACACAGGAGCTTCCAACCATCAATACAGCTATTTCAAAGTATTTAATGATAATTTTCGAAGGCTGAGTGATGTAATTGGGATTGACATCGATAAAAACGGCATCCAGGAACTACTGGTTCCTGTTTACCCGCAAAAAAGGGGTGAAAACCCAGTGCTCCAAGCTTACGCTTTCAAAGGCGATAAATATGTTGTTGCCCAAACCATCCCCCTAGCTACCGGGATAAGCAGCTTTAGGTTAATGGATATGGATAAAGACGGCGACCAGGACCTGGTATACTCTTATACAGACCAGAATGGCGGTATATACTGGATAGAACGTAACAGCAAAGGCGCATTAGGTAAAACTCATACACTCATAGACCACCTTGAACTGGAAAGCTTCAGGCTTGAAGACTTTGATTCAGACGGCGATCTTGATCTGGCTTATTTTACCCAACGCAATCAATATACTTTTATCAATTGGGCCGAGAATAAAGGGAACAATGTTTTTGTTAAAACCCAGAAAAGTCTACTCCCCAATATCAAAGAATCTCAGTTATTTGTTTTAGGGGATTTCGATGGCGACAAAGTCAAAGACGTGCTTTTTTATGATGATGAAAAAGAACAGATAAGGCCTGAGTATACCATGCTATTACAGCAAAAGAACGGGCAGGTAAAACAAAAGAACACGTGGCTTGTAAAAGCTGACTGTTCCGGCTTTGCTTTTACCGACCTGGATAACAACGGCACCAAAGATATTCTAGGATATTATAACCATGAGTTGTTTTATATGCTATCAGACGGAAAAGGAAAATATGCCAAGTCTACGCAACTGCTAAAAAGCCCGTTTAAAATTGAAAAACTTGAATCAGCCGATCTTGATAATGACGGGAAAGAAGATTTGGTGGTATGCTCCGGCGAGCGGGAAAACGGCATCCTGGGTTGGTATAAAAACCTGGGAGGTTTCAAATTCAGCCCGATATCGATATTGCTCCAGGAAAAAGGAAGACTGATCAGCTTCGAGCTTATCGATTATGATCGCGACGGCAATAAGGATGTGGCCGTGAACTACTGGACAGACAACATTCGCGGTCTCTACCTTTATAAAAACACGGGTAAGGGCATTTTCAGCAAAAGCCGTACAGCAGTTAGCGAAACCAGTAAGTTATTCCCGTCCATTGCCGTATGGGATATTAACGGGGACAAGGCCGATGACCTGATCGATTACGGGTCCCAAACCTGGTTCAACTACAAAGGGAATGAAAAATGGGAGGAGCAACCAAGTCATTTTCAGCAGCAATTTATCAGCAGCATTCATAGAGCCAAAGTGGACAACGATAGCTCAGCAGACTATCTGGTCCTTGCAGGCAGCCAGCTTAAATGGTTTGAAGAAAATAACGGACAATGGGAAAGCAAAGTTATTCCCAAAAATTTTGGCATCGAGATGCTCAGTGTCGGGGATATCAACGGTGATGGCTATAGCGATATTGTCTGCCTGGCTGACCAATATGGTCTGGCAGAGGGGCTTAACGAGGAAATTGCCTTCAGTTCCAAATATTCCATCATCTGCCTTATAAACGATAAGTCAGGAAACTTTACCTCCAAACCACTATCCCGGGTTTCCAACTTAAGCAGCCTTCAACTCCAGGACATTGATAAGGATGGTGACCTTGACATCATCGCCTCCTGCAGCCAATGGCCAGGTTCAGGTATCACCATATGGAAAAATTCAGGCAATAAGTAACTACAAGTTTTCCCCGAGCCATTCACAGACTCGATGTGACTGAAGCTGAATGCACTATGGGCGGGTTTAAATGTTCGTGATAGTTACTTCAGAAAAACGAAAAATGCAGGCAAAATGCTCATCGTCTGAGACCCCATAATTGCTTTTGCCGAAAGCATTACCCGCAGGCCGGCTTTCAGAAGATTTTTTAATGATAGAAGGTGCTCCATGAATGTAGTCAGTCTACAAAAAAAGCGCCTCAATCCTGAAAGCGCTAGTTTAGATAAAAAGTGCAGCCCCTATAGGTTTGCAGCGCGAAAATAGAAAACAGCTCCGAATAGAGGAAACTTAGCTCAAAAAAATTATTAATTAATATCCCTGCCTTGCATACAAACTGTCCTGTCAGGGACAGACGCGGCATCCTTTTGAAGCGAAAGACACAGCAAATGGCCCGGCCCGCAGGGGACAGCCAAAAACAACCCAAACAACAGGTCAGTCATAACACAAACGACAAACTACCTCCTCATATCCCTCCACCGCAAATAATCCTCAAACTCCCTACTCTGCCCCCTCCTTTTATTCCTATTCCAATAAACAGCCATCATAAACAGCACCCATCGTCATTTCCTTTATTCCTGCGTGGGGTTAAGCTCATCAGGTTAATTTCTATTTGCACACGACTTAAACTCTTTGTAGTTTAGGGAATGAAAAAATTAATCTCCTTTTGCACTCTCTTTTTTATCGTATTTGCTGTGAAAGCCCAGTCCGAAGGCGAGCTTCTTTTAGGTTTGAAGTTAGACTAATAAACCGCTCAAAAAATTGCATCAAAATACTTAATCCAATAATCACAATTCCATGAAATACTTTATCGCCCTCTTCTTATTTTTTGTTGTATTTGTCACAAAATCACAAACCATCAATAACCTTCAAAGCGAATTTACCAATACAGGCATTTACCATATTGATAAAATCACATTTATTGATACCGCAACTATTGTTGAGGTCAAGATCAGTTTTTTACCAAACTGGTGGACTACATTCAGCGATAAAGCATATTTAGAAAATGCAGACACAGGAGAAAAATACACGGTAAAAGCTATCGAAGGAGCTAAATTCAACACAAAACTGCTAACACCAAAATCCGGTGATACCACGGTTAAGTTGATTTTCCCTAAACTGGAAAAGAAAATTAAGCGACTAAATTACGGTGACGATGGTAAAACTTCGGTATACGGTATATCATTGCAAAAAAAAACTAAGACTAATCAAACGCCTTCAATACCTGAAAATGTTTCGAAATGGTTGAATGTTCAAATGGCAGCCAGCAAGCGCAAAGTAGACCCGAACCAGTTCTATGTGAGCGATTCGATTAAAATTGTTGGCTACATTAAAGGTTATGATAAAAGAGCAGGCTTTGCCAGTGGCATTATCTATCACCAAAATCACCTCACCAGAGAAGACTTTCCGACCACAGTAAGAATATATGAGGACGGACGATTTGAATGTAGCATGTTGGGCATACATCCAATTTCTTCGAACATATATTTTAATAATCAAAACATTAATTTTTATGCCGTACCAGGGACGACAACAGGAATAATTTTAGATTGGAATGACTTTTTATTGGCAGATAGATATCGCGATAAGCGGTATGAATTTAAACACGTACAATACTTGGGTGTAAATAAGTTGATTAACGAAACGCTCGCCTCCGTTAAGTTTACCTTGCCCAACTACAGTAAATTAAGTGAATATAGAAAAAAACAAAAACCGGAAGACTTTAAAAATATTCAAATTCAAAATTGGGAAAGCGCCAGAAAGACAGTAGATAGTACGATATCTATAAACCAGATAGCGGACCCCATCAAAAAAATGATAGTTAATCAAGTGGATTTAACCTATGCCAACTATATTTTTGACTATGAGAATTCACGTGACTATTACCGTAAGGAAGAACCCAACAATGAAATTCTTAAGTTACCGATACCTGCTAATTATTTCGATTTTCTAAATAAAATTAATTTGGACGATGAATCCCTTCTAATTTCCAATGCTTTTTCAACGTTCATTAATCGCTTTGAATTTTCGCCTGTATACGATAGAGCATTACTCTACGATCGTGACAATAATGGTAATGGCTATTTAAAATTAGATTCTGCATATCTTACTAAAAACAAGAAATCACTGGTTTTTGATATTGCCAAGCTTCGTTCATTGACTTCAAACTTTAAATTTAACCAATACAAAAATAAAAGTTTTGCTAAAGAAACTACTTTCTTAACACAAAGCATAAAAGAGCCCTTTGTGGTTAGTGAAATGAATCGAATGTACAACAAGTATAAAATAGGTAATGTAGCTTACGAGCTGCCTAATAGCGCTGCTGCATCAGTATTCAAGAAAATCATCAATCCATTGAAGGGAAAAATATTAGTTGTTGATTTTTGGGCGCAATGGTGTGGCCCTTGTCGCGAAGGTATTGAAAGTAGCCTGGCATTAAGAAAGAAATACAATGATAATCCCGATTTTGATTTTGTATTTATAACGGACGCAGAAAGCACCGACGCTGCTTTTTATGGTGAATATATTGTAAAAAACTCAATGATCAATACACACAGAATTAAGGCAGATGAATATTTAGCATTGAGAGAACTGTTCAAATTCAATGGGATACCCCGTTATGTTTTGGTGAACGCAGAAGGGAAAATACAAGACGACAACTTTTCATCATATAATCTGAAAAATGAATTCAGGAAATACTTTCCTGGAAAATTTACAGATGCATACTGGAAATAACAAATTGAACAATTGCATCATAATTAAAAGATACTTCAACTTAAAAGAACTTCATTTGAACGAACCCTTATACTGACCAAAAAATATTTTATGTTTCAAAGCGTAGGAATTTGCATAATCATACTAACTAAATGCCTATTATTGGCCATTTCCTTACATTAACTTGGTATGGTCAACGAGGTATATTATAAAATAACGGTAAAGGGGTTTGAATGGAACATTAATCGCTGCTACAGCGAATGGCAATATGCTTTTACTGGGACGTTCATTTCGATGGTGAGCTTGATAATGCATAAACAACACCTTCTTATCATGCGCGAATAGTTGAAGAAAGCCTAATCTCACCAAATTGGTAGCGGCATCAGGGCTATCAGTAAGAACGTGCCACACCGTTATGCCCCAATACCTTATTGTACAGAATAAGGATTTTTTGCCTAATAGTACTTTTTTGTACCATGCATTGTTGCATTTGTACTATCAGCAATATTTAAGTTTATTCTGAAATTAGCACGTATGTAATTTTAACAACTAAGAGAATATGAACTAAATAATTACTCATGGATAACATCCCCGTCTTTAATTACTTTTTCAGGGGAGAACAATGTCTCTAGAGTCAATCGTGGATCTTGGTTTAAAATAAGTAAGTTGGCTTTCTTACCTTTTCTAACAACTCCCCGGTCACTTAGCCCGGTAACTTTTGCCCCGTTCATTGTTGCCGCTTGTAATACTTCTAAATTGCTCATTCCACATTTCTCAGCTAGTAATTTCATTTCATACATTAATGGTAAGTTTTCGTTTTTGGTTGGATAAAACCAATCTGTCCCAGTAACCATATTAACTCCTAATTCATGCGCTCTTTTAGTGATTAGAACCGCATTTTTTAATTTATTATTCTCGGAAAGAAACACTGTTGGATCTAAATAAATATTACGTTTTTTCATTTCTAAAAGCAACTGATCACAAGCGGCACTATCAATTTTTAAACCTTTATTCAGTTTCGCCCAAGCTACGCTACTATTTAGTGTATCTCCTTTAATACTTTGAAAAATTAAATCACTGGCATGCGACATGCTGTTTACGCCAGCTAGTGCTACATCTATTGGCTTTGCCGGAAAAACAGCGGCGTGTGCCCACACCATTAGACCTTGCTTATGCGCTTCTTTGGTAATACCATTAATTAAGGTTTTATTTAAATCGGAATAGACCTTTATTCCTGTTACCCCTGCGTTCTTTGCATCTTCAACAGCTTGTTTGATGTTTTCCTGTTTACTGATCGTTTTATACCAGGGTGTGTTTCCCACATCCTGGTCATCTTTTTTAAATTTTGTTATAAGTTTAAAGTATGCAGGGCCGGCAAACTGTGCAGCGTAATAAATATCTGGCCCAATAACCTTACCTGCCTTAATATCGTTTTTATAATGAGCTAAATAGGGCGCATTACCAGTCATGTCACGTACGGTCGTAACCCCATGTCTAACAAAATTCAGCAAAATGCTATCGGTATTTAAACGAGCCTTTTTGATATTGGATAAATTGCCGGTTGCAAAATGTACATGGCTATCCATCATACCTGGCACTATAAATTTCCCGCTACAGTCAACTACATCAGCATCTTTTTCTTTTACCTTGGATAATTGATCATAAACTCCTTTTATTAACCCATTTTCAATAATTATTGAACCAATTCTGGGTTTAACATTTGCATCACCATCTATTATTGTAGCGTTTTTGAGGATAAGTTTTTTCGCCTGATTCTGGGCACAGCAAAGCCCTGACACCGCTGTTAACAGTGTTAGCATTAAATATATTTTTTTCATAATTTTTCGAGATCTGCTATTGTTGCATTTTGTTTAATAATGATTCCATTTTTATCAACTAGGAAAGTAGAGGGTAATGATTTTATCTGGTATTGGGTAGCAAAAGTTCCTTTCATTCCATGATCAGCAATTAACTGCATCCATGGAATTTTATCAGCATCAATGGCCTTTTTCCATGCCTCTTTAGCATCATCTACCGATACCGAAACCAGTTCAATCCCTTTGCTTTTTAAGCTGGCATAAACCGGAACGAGGTTACGATTAGCTGCTCTGCAGGGTGTACACCATGATGCCCAAACATCAATTAAGACATACTTATGGCGCTTAAAAATACTATCAATAGCAATAGGATTGCCTTCTTTACTTTGCAAAGTAAATGATGGTGCCATTTTACCAACGAACAAAGTATGCTGCAATACCTGAGCCTGAAGCTTTTGCCCAATCATACCTGATACGTGGTTAGTACTTTTAGTGGGTAAGAAATATGCATCGATTTTTTTCAAATCACGAAGATTAAATAAATTCAGATTACTATAGGCAATCCACTCGCCAGCAGCATTATTAATATTGTTGTGGATAAAATTTAACCTTGCAGTTTCTACCTTTGCTTCTTGTATATCATTTTCTTTGGCTGCAATCAGTTTTTCTTCCAGGTTAGCTGCTTTCATGTATTTATTTCCGGTGGCGGTCCATTGTTTTTGCATCGGTTCCATCTCAGCTAAATATTTATCGAGTATGGTTTGCAATTTACCTCCGCTTACAACAATCTGAGAATCAGCAGAAAATGTAATGGTACACATTCCTTTTTCAAACATAATTACCTGGTTAACAAATGGTTTTCTGCACTGTAAGGTGTAAACTGCCGGTACACTATCGGTTAGATGAAAGGTGTAAGCATGCTGGTTATCTAAACTTGATGTATCTATCAGTGTTCTTTTAGGCCATTCTCTGTACAGTTTAATTTTTGATCCAGCTGCATGAACAGCTGAGCTAAATTTGATATCCATCCCTAAGGCTCGATTTGATTGAGCTTTCGCATTTTGGAAGGTAAAAGCAATTGTAATTAAAACAACAAGCGTTTTTATATATTTTATAAAGGAAAATTTCATATTACCGGCGATTTTGAACAATTAATGGATTGATATCAATAATTTTTGGAGCAATCTGCAGTAAATACGCAGGACTATTTGGTTCCAAAGTATAAGTAGTTGAGCCAATAACCCGGCTAATTGTTTTCTTAAACCGGTCATCACGGTTTAACCTTTTCAAATCAAACCATCTGACACCTTTGTACAGAAGCTCTCTGCGGCGTTCTGTTAAAACCTTCGCTAATGCATCATCAGCTGAGCTTGCAGTTAACGCAACATAATCAGCAGGTTTAAAACGTTTAATCCTTAATGTATTTAAAATGGCAACTGCACCATCCTTATCACCTGCCCTGGCCAAACACTCTGCCTTAATCAACATGATTTCTGGTACTCCAATGCTGTAATTTGGTGTGGTACCCAGGTAATCGGGATTTACGCTGGTACTTGCTGCACCTGTTGAAGTTAATCTGGTAAAATTGAAAACGTAACGTAAGTCTTTTGTATCTAAAACGGTCAATAAATCTGAACTGGCCATAAAGCGCACGAAAATTCCACCGTTGGTAACCAGTTTACAGTAGAGATTTTCTACATTACTTTGTGGTAATGGATTGTTTACAATGGTAGATGCGGTTGGTTTAGCGGGATTACTAAAACTCAAAGAATTCCAGTCAAAAAGTGTATTTTTCTTTGCTAAAATATCATTGGCACATTTTAGTGCATTCGCATAATCGCCTTTAAAAAGATAAACCCTGGCTAACAAAGCCATCGATGCCAGTTTGCCTGGATGAACATAATTGCGCCCAACATCCGGAAAATCTGCAATTGAAATGGCCGTTTGTAAATCACTGATCACCTGATCGTAAACTTGTTGTACCGTTGCACGTGTAGCTTTTGCTTCCAGATCGCCATGAAGCATAATCGGAACCGACAAATCGGTAGATGCGGTTGCGGCTACATAATCGTTACCATATAAATTGGCAACAGTGAATAAATAATAAGCACGTTGAGTAAGGGCCTCTGCTCTTAAACGATTTCGGGTTTCTTCAGTTCCCTGTGCTGCATTTTGTAAATTATCTAAAACCAGATTACAGATATAAATATAGTTATATGGCGTATTCCATTCAGCATCGTCATCCGTTGCAAGCAGTAATTCTTTTTGCCAGGTATAAGATCTTGACATTCTGTTCGTATTTACGGAAGTAATAGAACTATTCAACATATCATCCGTCATGAACTCCGGATAGATGTATCCTGATTGACTAAGTATAATGTCATTTAAAAATTCTTCATAATCGGCAAGCGTTTTAGGTACCACTTTCCCTTTTATGGGTGATTCATCTAAATACTTTTTACAAGATCCAAAACCAGTAAGAATCAGGATTGCGAGTATAATCAATTTAATTTTCATACAATTTTATCTTATTAAAAACCTGCTTTCAGGCTTATGGTTGTAACTTTGGGTGTAGGCAAATAATAACTTCCCGTTTGCGGATCAATAGCTTCGGGATCTATACCATATTTATTTTTAGTCCATATGGCAATATTGTTCATTTGAACGGATAGCGATAAGCTTTTAATTGCGCTTTTACCTAGTATTTTGGCAGGTATCTTGTATCCAAGTTGTACTTCTCTTAACCTGATAAAACTGCTGCTTTCTACGCTATTACTCGAATACATTGCGGCACGGGTACGTCCATCGTATAATGAATTTGGTGAAGCTAAAAAAGAAGCGATATCTGTAAAAGCCTCATCACCTGGTTTTTTCCATCGGTTTGCCACCTGGTAATTGATAACGGGACTCCAGTCGTAACCATTCATAGAAGGCATTTCTCTTCGAAATACACCACCAAAATTGTATATTAATACTGCACTGGCAAAAACCCCTTTAAAATTAAAGATATTGGTAAAGCCACCTGTATATTTAGGGCGGTAAGAGCCACTGTTTTCTAACGAACCATAAACAGGTACTAAAACCTTATTGCCATCACCATCGTATACCTGAGGATCGCCGGTATTGCTCAAACCTGCCCATTTATAACTCCAAAGTGTCTCGCGGGAATAGCCTTCTACATAAAATGGCACAGTACCTGTTACCCGCCCAACTGCTGGATTGCTTTCTGCAATTTTGTTCTCCGTAATTTTATTGGTGTTGTATGAAAAATTGAACGTGCTTGACCAGGAGAAATCGCCTAACTGCAATACCCTGCCTGTTAAAGTGCTCTCTATACCCGTATTTACCATACTGGCACCATTTAATTTGGTTGAGGTAAAGCCAATAGTTGGATCGAGTAATTGTGTACCCAATAAATCATAGCCATATTTTTTATAGGCATCTACGCTTAGCTGAAATCTATTTTTTAAAAAAGCGATGTCGGCTCCCAGATTATAGGTTTTAGTTCTTTCCCATCTCAACTTTGGATTGTATGGATTACTGGCATCAACTCTCGAGCGATAATCGAAAGTTGATGCCTGGTAAGCTCTGCTCGCAACGAGTAATGAAGTCGTATTGGCGTCGTAGTTTCCGGTTAAGCCTACAGTTGCCCTCAATTTCAGTAAATTGATAAAATCAACATGGAAAAATTTCTCTTTTGTGATGTCCCATGCCCCACCTATTGACCACAGTGGTGTTCTTCTGTATTTAGGATCTACCCCAAATAAATTCGATTCATCAAAACGCAAACTTCCCTGCAAGGTATACTTATCATCGTAGGTATAGGTAGCAGTAGAAAAATAAGAAATTTCACGTGTATTTTTATAGCTGAACCGATCATAGGCTGTTGCATCGTAAATGGTATTGGATCCGCTTTGACCAACAACGCCATTTAGAAGTGCGATCTGGTTAATCGGCGACCAGGATTGTAAATCGTCTATATAATTAAACTTACGATTTGTAAAGCCATTGGTTAGATATTGTTTAACTTCTACTCCTCCTCCAAAATTAATAAAATGCTTGCCACCGAACAGGTTTGTATAGTTTAACTGAGATCTAAATGCCGCATTGTCGTTCGTTGTTTCGGCTAAATCGAGATAATTTCCTTTAGGAAGGTTAAATACGGCCTTTCCATTCGCATCTAAGCTGGCATATTGATTTAATAAGCTCCTGGCGGCATAAGAATTTTCGTCTACCAGTTTATTATTTGTGGTTTTCATTTTATCGTACAGGAAATAAGCGTTAGCCGTCAAACCTTTTACAAGGGTTGCTTCTAACCCTACTTTCGTTCTCAAGCCAAAAACAGCACTGTTATTGTTGGCTAAAGTGGCATCCTGCAATAAATTTTTACCATTGTTATAATAACCTTTAGCCATTAAAGTGCTATTGGTATTTTTGTTAAAGGAGCCATAATCGTAAACATAATTACCATCAGCATCCAGCTGCATTTGATATGGCGCTAGCCCGTAAATTTGAGATCGTAGGTCAACACCTATATCCTGATTATTGAAAACAGTATTAATATCTGCCACAGCGTGCAGCCAAGTTGTAATTTCATAATCGTTACGCATATTAATTTGCACAGACCGATAAGCATCACCAATGAAATTGGATTTGGTATTATCATAAGAACCTGAAAACATAAAACGGTATTTAGCAGCGCCTCCAGATAAAGATAAATAGTAGTTTTGCCGAACACCTGTGCGCATTAAAAGGGTTTTATTTTGTGCCAAATTTGATAAACCGGAAAGCGAATCTTGTTTATGGGTTAATTGTGCTGCAGAAATTAAACCTTGCTCTTTTTGTAAAATATAATCAAATGATGGAGAAAAACCACCTTGGGTACCTTGAAAGTATGCTGAACTAAAATAACCTTTTGCGTAAATTTCATTATCTACACTGATCATATCTGCTGAACTGGCCCTGTTAAATACATTAAAGTTATTTTTTTGTGTGAGGTATAAATTAGAGGAAAAATTGATGCTTAAGGCACCTTGTTTACCTCTTTTAGTCGTAATTACAACTACCCCGTTTGCTGCCCTTGAGCCCCAGATTGCTGAAGCAGACGCATCTTTAAGTACATCAATTTTTTCTACGTCATTAAAATTATCAGGAAGCTGATTAACAGGAAAACCATCAACAATAATTAAGGGTGTATTTCTTTCACTTTGGATGGCACTTCCACCCCTTACCTGGATATCGGATCCTGTTTGGGTTCTTACGCCATTTACGGACCTAAACCCATTATAAACAGAAAGGCCCGGAACAGCTCCTTCTAAAATACGATCTAAAGACTGATTGCTTCTGCGCTCTATATCGGCATTAGAAATGGTAGCATAACTGCCCGTAGTATTTTTCTTTGCCAATGTTTGGTACCCGTTCGAAACTACTGTAACTTCTTTTAAGGTATTGGCATCTTCAAGCAGGTTAATGTTTAACAATGCATTGCCACTTACATTTATTTCTGTAGTTTGATAACCAATATAACTAATTGATAGTTTAGGTGTAGATGTGCTGGTGACAATTTTAAAGTTACCTCTGTCATCAGTTAAAGCAGCATTATTGGTTCCTGATTCGCGAATGGTAATTCCGCCAAGGTGCACAATATCATTCCCAACCGATAAACCGGCCTTACCTCTTATTTCCACAGTCGCTTTATTCAATGGATTACCAGAAGTTGTTTCTTTTTGCTTTTTACTAACTGCAATCATATTGCCTGTAGTTTTAAACTCAAAAGCGTAGTTAATTTTTAAATAATCTAAAACTTCATTTAGTGATGAAGTTTTTAAAGCCATACTCACCTTTTCCCTGGTGTCGATGGTTTTATCTGAATAGTAAAAACGTACTTTAAATTCTTTCTCCAGTTTAGAAAACACCTCATTAACCGGATCTTGGTTAAAGGATATTTGTTTTTTTAACTGCGCAAATGTGCTTATTGAAAAAAACATGATGGAAAAACTAATCAATAGTATTCTACTTAACGGTGCTTTTACAAGTTTTACCCGTTTTAATTTTCTTAAATTCATGAAAATGTTTGGTTATTTAGTTGTTTGTTGGTTTAGTAAATAGTGATATGACTGGAATCGTTAAATTTATAGCGTTTGTTTATAGAAAAACACAGTACTTCCATTACAGACTGCAGCGAATCTTGCCTAAATGTTCCGTTGAAAGTTTTTTTATTAAGATTACTTTCATCTGCTTTTATTGATACGTTGTAGTAAATTTCAAGCTGCAGTAAAACCTCTTTTAAAGGCGCATCTTTAAAAATAATTTCCTGAATTTTCCATCGGTTAAAGTTCTTATCTGAAAATTTCTGATTGGCTGGAGCCTTTGTGTGGTTACCAAAACTGATGCTTTCTTTTGGATTCAGGGTAGCAACCAAATTCCACAAATTCCCTTTTCTAGTTGCAATGGTCACTTTACCTTCTTCTAATTCTACATTTAGTTTATTGAGTAGATTGTTTGATTGCAACTTAAATGCAGTACCCACTGCCGTAGTTACATAATTGCCGGTATAAACTTTAAAAGGGTGCTGTTTATCTTTAGCTACTTTAAAATATGCAACTCCAGAAAGGTACATCTTCCGATCATTTTTACCGAAACCGCGATCGATAGCTAATTTGGCCCCCTTATCTAAAATAATAAAACTACCGTCCCATAAATCGATAGCTTTTCTTTGGGTACCGGCCTGGTAAAAATATTGATGAGTAGCAAATTTCGCAAGCTCCGGTTTAAGTGGAGGATTTTGATGAAAGTAAAAGAAAAATGTAACGGCAGATATCATGACTAACACCGCTGCTGCAATTGCGGCATACTTCCATGTATAAAGCTTAACAGTTTTTTTATTCTTATTTAAATAACTTTTTAATAAATAAACAGCCTGAGGTTTTAATTTATCTGCCAAAAGCAGTAACTGGGTATCCTGAATTAAAGTTGCTGCCTCTTGTATGTAAACTTGTTTATCTGGATTTTTAACAAGATAATCTCTCCAATATATTACATCATCTTCATTAATTTGAAGGCAACTATTTACAAAGGATTCATTTTTAAGAAAATCTTCGCTTGAATTAAATTCCATTCTTTTTCTTTCTTTTTAATACAGAGGAGAATAAGCATGAAATTTACCACAGCCAAAGAAAATTTTTTTCATTTATTTCTGAACGTAGCTTGTTGATGCCCCTATTGAGCAAATTATAAACTGTTCGAATACTCGTTTTTTTATAATCGACAATTTCTTGCATCGATTTATTTTGTAAAAACCGAAGTTCTATAACCTCCCGCTGGGCAGGACTAAGTAAGGTTAAGGCTTTTTCGAGCTTAGCAAATTGTTCTGTTATCAATTCAGCATCTAAGAGTTCTGAATCATCGATTTTAATCGCTTCAACAAAATCAGAAATGGGCTCTATTTTTTTATGCTTTTTCCATTGATAGGTTAACTGCCTCCTAAAGGAAGTTAATAAGTATGCTTTCACATTAATATCGAGTGCAAGCTTTTCTCTTCGTTCCCATATATAAATAAAAAAATCGTGTAGCTGGTCTTTAACAAAATCATGCTCACCATTTAACCACTTACAACCCCATACAAAAAAACTGCTGTAATATTTCTCGTAAATATCAATAAAAGATTGTTCGTTGCCTGCACAAAAAGACTTCCAAAGTAAAGCATCAGTGTGGCTGGAATTCATGTAAATTTTATTAATAGAGATTAAGGAAAGGGATTAAAATCAGGCAAACATTGATATAGCCCAATGGATACAAATATAACCATTCATTTGAATCAAAAAATTCTAATGTATCTTATCAACTGAACACTTTTAAAATTAACGATTCTTGCAAATGATTTAAACCTTGGCCATCCAAGATTCGAGTAATAGATGGGTTGAAACGTCGTTAGTGCTCTATATTTTAACTTCTGAAAAATATCAGTATATTGGAAGTATATATTTGCAGTCAAAAAGCGGTGAGTGATTCGGAGAGTCGCATTTTTGAAACGATGTTTAAAACATATTCTAGCAGTATTTTAGGATTGGGAATTCTCTCACTCTCCGCCGAAAATGGCTTACAAGCCCTTCAAAAGCCCGCAAATTGTACGATAGGGGGGCTTTTCTCGCTAATGCTGCATTCTCTAGACATTAATAATATAGAAACCACATCAATGCAGATTAGAATATATTTTACATTTATTTTCTTATTTGGCTGCTCATTTGCATCTGCCCAAATACTGGATACGGCCAATATAGCAGCCTCAATAATTCCTACATCTGCTAAATTAAAGTATTCAGATAATCGAAAGGTTGATAGTTTATGTACAATGGGCAGCCAATTATCCAGAATGCTTCAATATACAAAAGGCTTAGCCTTTTTTGAAGCGGCAGACTCTTTAGAGAATAACAATGCGCTTATTAAGTCTGAAATAGCCTGGGCATATATGCATATTCCAGATTATGATAAGGCCATAGAAAATTTCAATTTAGCTATTACCATCAATCCCGCCGATTCTTCTTCTAAAAGAAATATAATTATCTGTCACTTATATCAAAAAAAGTACGATGTAGCAATTACAAAAGGCAAACAATATTTAAGTGAATATCCTAATGATCCCGAGGGTTATTATAATTTGATGACTGTATACTATTATTCCCAGGAGCCAAAAAGTGCAATAAGGTTTGGAAAAAAATCTATTCCGCTATATCTAGCTCAAAAAAGCAGATCAGTTTACGATGCCTATTACGTATTGGGTAAGATATACTACGACCAGGGTGATTATCTGAATTCAGGCAAGATGTTTAAATTGGTAACAGAGCGCGGAATAGCCATAGAAGAAAAATACAGGTTACACTAAACTAGATGGACATACATGAAGAAATGGCGAATGACCATTTGGAGTTTATGCTGCCTTAATAATTCTAACGGTTAGTTCATAGTATAAGATTTTCAGGACTTCTTCTTTTTTGTATAATCGGTTCCGAAAGTAAGGTCATCACGCCAACCTCTAATTGTATCGAGATGCTCAGGTAGCAAGCACGCATCAAAAAAAAGGTCAATGACTTTGCACGGCTCAGTAGTCTCATCATTGTCGAGATAAACGATCCGTTTGTGTATACGGTTCTGGGGTAGGTTTCCCATCAAACTAAAATTGAAAGGTTTATAGTTTAATTTTCTGTAGCCAGGATTTCAGGAGTTAATAACTCTGTTTGCCCTGAAGGAACAATAGAGGCGGACTATTATTCAAGCATTTCTATTTTTTTTCATACATGTGATAATACATGCGTGTGATAAAGAACACTATAATGATGAGATAACCGATACTAAAAAGACGGTATACGGTTAAAAACTAACAAATCTTCATGGAGTGACAACTTATTCTTTTTAGTGTGATGGTTTCATAATTTAACTAAATATGAATTCGAATGATCTTAGTTCTCAATAGTTAGAATGAATATACGCTGAGGATTAATGTAAGAACTTTGATATATGATGACATATTTGGAGAGCTCGTTCTCAAACTGTGGATATCCCAGCCAAGCGTCCGCAAGAACGAGGTTTCCGGTCGTCCAATGGACGACCGCCACACGTTTGATATATCTGTTAAACAATCAATCTGATAACAGCCCTCGCAAAGAAGCCTTATTGAAATCTTTGATCTTCAAAACCAGACCTAACCCATCGATCCGCTCATTTTTACAATACCCTTCTCCTGGAAACATCTGCGACCTGGGCAGCCGCTGTTTACTCAGAGATGAAGTAAACGTGCTGATATCATCGCTGAAGTTGATATCGGCCCTTATCATCTGCACAGATCAGGTATATGCTACAGCTGTCAATATGTGGTAGTTATACGTTAATATCCAGCCAGTTATAAGTTTAGTATTTATTAACTTCGTTTAGTTAAAATACAACGACTGAAGCTATTTTGTGCTTTCATTAAGGTGAAAAAAGTGGAAATGGAATTAAACAGCAGACAACTTTAGTTAATAGAATCTTGTGTGAGCTGTTAAAATGAAAAGTGGACTGGGATGCTTGCATATATCATTGAGCAAAAAAATTCTATCGCAATTATAAATTAATCTATAACTAAACCTTAATTGAAAAAGCAATGAAAAAAAACTATTTAAACTTTTTTATGGCAGCACTCTTGTCTGTTTCAGCCCTAAGCTGTAAAAAGCAAAATGCCGTGACTAACGAAGTGGTTGATGCAGACAGATCTGCAAAAATGCATACCTTTAATTTCGACGGCAATAACATTCAGATCAAAGAAGAAAACGGTGTGTATTATCTCGCCGATGATATCACACTTAGTAAAGAACAGTTTAATTTTATAAAAGTTAACAGCAACAAAAACGTGTCTACCTCAGAGCGGGCACTGGTAATAAATGCTTTAGCTAAGCGCTGGCCAGGTGGTATAGTTTATTATGACTTATCGGGCCTTGGTGCCGATACAGCTGCTGCTTTAAAGGCAATGGAATATATTAGCAGGGTTTCTCCTGTAACATTTGTGCAAAGAACTACTCAGGCCAATTACATTAATTTTGTGAAGTCTACTGTCAATACTTCGCCAATAGGAATGATTGGAGGGGCACAGACCGTGAATTTGGTGAATTATAATACTATCGGCATCATTATCCACGAAATATTCCATTCATTGGGCGCAAATCATGAAATGTGCCGCCCAGACCGAGATGATTATATCATTGTGAATTATGACAACATTGATCCAAGTGGTGCATACAATTATAATAAGGTTTCGGCAACAAGTTATACAACTATTGGTACGCCATTAGATATCGAATCAATATTGATGTACGCTGCAGATCCCATCGGAAGTCCCCAAAAGATAACGAAATTAGATGGATCTCGTTATGAGACCTGCTTTCCTTCACCAAACATGAGCCCTGCAGATATTGCAGGCATCAACCACATGTATACCGGTTTTACATATGTTGGCTTACCTGCAAATACTAATTATGAAATTTCTACAGCATTGGATATTACCAAGGTGCTGAACGTATCCGGGAATTACACGGCAGATGGTACGCAGGTCATTTTATGGACAGACGTAAACACCAGTAACGGAAGGTGGAATGTGACCAAAAATGCCAGTGGTTATTATATATTATCTCCGTTAAACGCACCAGGAAAGGTACTTACCGTAGTGGCTGGTGGTATCGCGAATGGTACTAAGCTGGAAATTAGAACAAACACAAGTACAACCTCACAGCAGTTTAATATCATCCCGGTTGAGGGTGGTTATTATATCATTTCTCCACGCAATGTCCCATCCAAAAATATTGATATACCGGGTAGTGCAACCGCAAACGGTACCCTGCCTGGTCTTTGGGGTTATGGTGGTGCCAACAATCAAAAATTCAAATTTAGTACATTTTAAAAAAAATTAAATATGATAAAGCCCGATTCGTAATAAGAATCGGGCTTTTATAATCAATGTGGAGTCCTAAAAAAGGTTGACCAAATCTTAACAAAATGGTCAATAATAATTTAAAAAAATTGCAACGTTCACCCCGGAGTTACAGTGAAAGTTTCAAGCGATTAGTGGTAGAGGAGTACGAGAACGGTCATTTGAATAAAGACCAGTTGCAACGTAAATACGATATCCGCGGAAATCAGTGTATTCAGAATTGGTTACGAAAATATAGTAAATTAGCCTATCCAAGATATAAAAGCATTGGCAGGCCTATGAAGGACAACGATCAACAGCGACTCAAAGAGCTTGAGTTCGAGTTAAAGCAAGAGAACAAGGCATTGGAAAAGAAGTTAAGGGAAGCAGAACATCAGCTTTCCATGTACAAGAAATTTGTTGAGATCGCGGAGCGGGAACTGAACATCGAGATCCGAAAAAAGTCTGGCGCCAAGCAGTTCAAGAAATAGCACTTTTATCCAGTAAGAACACTATTACTAAGTTGTGCAAGCTGTTTGGCTACACGAAACAGGCTTTCTATAAGGCAAGATCCAATAGCTCAAAAAAGACTGTTGCAGAGCAGGAGATCAAAGAGATGGTCCTGAACATTCGACATAAGCTACCGCGGACCGGGGTCCGTAAGCTGCATGTGATGTTACGGGAAAGCATGTCCCGCAAGAACATGTGGGTTGGACGCGACAAACTTTTTGGGATATTAAGATCACAGCATCTGCTGGTCCAACGGAAACGCAAGTATACCAGAACAACTGATTCGAAGCACTGGATGAGGAAATACCCCAACCTAACTAAGGACCTGGAACTAACCATGCCTGAACAGCTATGGGTTTCAGATATAACATACCTACAAACGGTTGCAGGAAATGAATATCTGCATCTGGTTACCGACGCAGGCTCGAAGCTAATAATGGGGTATGAAGTCTGTGGCGATATGAAGGCTGTGTCTACGAAAAAGGCATTGGAGATGGCCATAAGCAAGAGGGAGTATGAGCATCAGCTCATCCACCATTCTGACAGGGGACTACAGTATTGCAGCTATGATTATATCAGGCTTTTATCGCATAACAACATCACAATCAGTATGACTGAAAATGGTGATCCATATGAAAATGCAGTCGCAGAAAGAGTCAATGGGATTTTAAAGGACGAATTTGGATTGGATGCAGTCTTTAAGGGGAAAGCCCAATTATATAAACAAGTGCACCAGGCGATTGAATTATATAACCAGATGAGATTACACTCTTCAGTAAATATGTTAACGCCGAGGCAAGCGCACTCAAAACCTAAGATATTTGTAAAACGGTGGAAGAAAAAAGAACCATCAAAATAGATTTTAATGGTTCTTTTATTTTTATAATTTAGTAAAATAAATAGTCAACTTTTTCAAGGACTAGACACAATTTTTGCTAAACAAAAGTTAACAATAAAACGTTGCTATATCAATATGTAGCCAATGCTTCTTTTATAGGGCCACGGCCCCATTAGAAATGCATCATTTGATAGAAAACGCAATACGTAAACCGAATTTGGCTAACATATCCGCAGCACTCAGTTTGACCATGGAAAAGTAAATGAATTCTGCGATTTAGATAAGCCAGATTGGGCTGCACCTAAAAAGTTGACTGGCATAGACATAAACAATCTTAGTCCGTTTGCAATTGGGCAGTAATTTCTACAATTATTGCGGGATCGGTAGTCTCACAGTGCTTTTCTGCTTGCTGATCATTTGTCTCATTTACAATGCCTTTTTTACAGCCTGCAATGATTATGAATAATAGCCACATCGTTAAAAAATTTTTCATTGTTGTTTTCATAAGACTGTAGGTTTTTGATTGTTAATATGTTATTTTACTTTAAGTTTTCCTTAGAAAGGTCCTCCAGCACTGAATGATGGCTAAATAATGGCATAAATGGCGGTTACCAGCCTGGGTTTTGAACAAGCAGTTTACTCTTCTCAAGCTCATTATAAGGAATAGGATAAAGATATTGTTTGGTTTCGAAGACACGTCTTTGAACAATTATGCGCTGAAAGAAAGTTGTAGCGTCGCCATCCATGTTCATTCCATAAAAGTCTCCACCCTGTTTATTTTTTCCATCATTACCTTCAGCAATCATCCATCTTCTCACATCAAAATAGCGTTGTCCTTCTGTGCAAAGTTCAATTCTGCTTTCTCTTTGTATGGCTTCTCTTTGTAAAGCCTGGTTACCAGCTATTGCTGCATTTAACAATTCGAGTTTTGGCAATCCTGCACGCTCTCTTACCAAATTTACATATTTCAATACATCTGGGTTATTAGCTTCTACTTCGTTTAAAGCTTCGGCATATAGCAAATAAAATTCTGCTAACCTAAAAACAATCGATGGCCTGAAAACAGATGCTACACCCGGACTGGTTTTATGCACTTTTCTATTGAATCGTTTGTAGAGTAAGTAACCACTTACAGTAGATTGTCCGCTTCTATCATTCGGCGAGCCCTTATAGAAATTAATTTCCCTATTGGTAATGTGCCATTTCCTGCCTGCAAAAAATACAGTATTATAAAACCGGGGCTCTCTATTGATCCACATATTGGAAACATTTACTCCATTATACATACTTTTACCTGCTTCGGTGTATAAGGGTGAAGCAGGCAAAAATTGAGCATTGTTAATTGGCAGCCCATCCTTCATATAAAAATCATCAACTAATTCTTGCAATACGGCCGTACTTCCGAGTCCGTTAGGCTCACTTCTTGGAGTTGATCGCCGATCTAAGGCATCGCCATCCATACCTCCCCATCCATTTTTAGAAGTAGCCCATATAATCTCCTTATTATAAACCTGAAACAAATCATAAATCGATTTTTCGGGATCTAAGACACCATTTGTAAATGCCTTATACAATTCGTAGTTGCCCTGCTCTGCAAAGCTGATCATTTCTTTAGTAGCGGCAAGCGCTTTATTCCATTTGGTTTGATCTTTTGCAGGGAACAATTTTTTCCCGTCTTTGTTAGCCAGGCTCACCGCTGGAGCATATCCTCCATTTAATAGCGGACTAGCTGCATACATCCATAGTTTTGCTTTTACAGCCAAAGCAACACCCTTAGTAGGATTGGCCAGGAAGAGTTCATCGGTAATTGCAGTTTGTGGCAGTAAGGGCATTATGGCAGTAAGTTCTTTATCGATAAAGGCGACCACTTCATCAACAGATTGCCGTGGCAGATCTAAATCGCCTGTTGGCTCTACCACTGTTGTTGCAATAGGTATAGGTCCATATTGTTCAAACAACAGATAATGATAGTATGCCCGCATAAACAGTACATTGGTTTTAAGTTGTTTGAACTCTGCATCATCCAACATATCAGCATCTGTACCGGTAGCGGGTATTGGCTTGGCCTTTTCTAAGAAGATATTGGCCTGTCTGATCAATTGGTAAAGCGATTCCCAGCGGTGAAATCCCATATTGAGCGAGTTTTTTGGCGAAATATTGTAATTAACAACATTTCCGAAACCATTGGCAATTTCATCAGACATACCAGCCCAGGGGTTTCCAAGACCATCGCCATTGATAATATTTGAGTAATCTGCTACTCCAGACATTACATTGGCATACCAGCGGCGTGTATAGGCTGGATTATCGAACACCTGATCAGTTGAAGTAAGGCCTCCCGCCAATTCGTTAGATACATCTAAATAGTTTTTCTTGCAAGACATTAAGCCCGCAAACATGAAAAACATAAGGATTGATAAACTAAATTTCATTGTTATTTATTTTAAGTTCTGTTTAAAATGTTAATTCTAACCCAAAGGTGTAAGTACTGGTAAGCGGATAGGGATTATCATTAACATTAGCACCGGTTTGTTCCGGATCGTAATATTTGATATCGTCCCAAACGGTTAAATTATAGCCCATTCCATATATTCTGGCCGATTGAATCTGAAATTTATTTAACCATCTTTTAGGCAAATTGTAACCTATCTCAACATTCTTTAATCTTAAAAAACCACCATTTCTGAGCCAGTAAGTACTGGCAACGGTATTGTTCGCATTGTTTACATTAGAACTATGTAGTCTGGGCATCAAAACATCTTTCCCCTGATTAGCTTCGGTCCACCTGTTTAATGCAAAAGTTCTATAGCTAGACTGATCTACCCCCCACGAAAAAGGATGCCAGCCTTCTGGGATTACCGAACCAAAAACTACAGATGCATTTGCGGTTCCCTGAAAGAAAGAACTTATATAGAAACCTTTATATTCTACGTTAAAGCCAAATCCATAAACAATTTCAGGATTATTGGGGTTGCCTAAGCCGCCTCTTTGGCGATCCAATGCATCAATTTTACCATCATTGTTTAAATCTTTATATTTAATATCGCCAGGACCTAATCTTCCACCCAAAGATGGTATAGGTAAGCCCGGCTTTAGTGCATAAGATTTTGTTCCATTTGTATTATCTGTTACAATAAAATCCTGATCAGAATAAAATCCATCGGCTACGTACAATGTTTGTTCACCCACGCGCGTACCAGTTATAGCCATCCATGGATGAGGCGTTTTTAATTCGTCGTACTCGGTAATTTTATTTCTTGCAAAGGTAAAAGTACCCCTTGTACTGAGTTTAAAATCGCCAAACTCTTGCCTGGCATCTAAACTCGCATCAAAACCACTGTTTCTTACTTTCCCAAAGTTCTCCCAGGGGGCTGCCCTAAAACCAGCAACTGCAGGTATTGTTCTTCTTTGCAATAAAATGCCCGTTCTTTCTGACTTGAAGTAATCGGCTACGATTTCGATTTTATTATTTAGAAAGCCGATATTTACACCGTAGTTTTGCTTATCTTCTATTTCCCACCCTAAGTAAGGCGCTTCAAAACGAGATTCAGTGATACCTGCTGCATAGGTATTTGCACCACCTGCAGTGGTTATCCCCTGACTAAAACTTGTCCCACCAAAGTTATAAACCGGCCGGTACAAAAACCTGGCGGCGCCGGTGTTATCGTTGCCAGTACGTCCGATTGATGCACGTAATTTTAAGTTAGAAACGATACTTTTTAATGCTTCGGGATAAAAAGCTTCATTAGATAGCTGATATCCTAAGCCTAAAGCAGGGAAAAAGCCAAAACGGTAATTTTTGGCGAATGCTTCACTACCGGTGTAACCAAAATTACCCTCAACAAAATAACGGTTTGCAAATGCATAAGTTAGCCTGCCAACTAAGCCTTGTTTCCTAAAAGCCAGCGCCTCGTTATATAGTTGGGTTTCCTTTTGCATGTAAAGTGCCATAGCACCTATCGTATGTTTTCCAAAAGCCCTGTTGTAATTTAAAGATGTTTCGATATACACTTTTTTAGTAGCATTATTCCCTTCAGCCGGATCACCTAGATCGGGATTGCCTGAAAAAGTTTTGGAGAAAATAAGCTTTCCGTTGGCATCTCTTCCGGTTGCATTGTACCTGCTAGGGTTATAACTTCTGGAAGAGGTGAAAGTACCATCGTAATCGTAGCTAAC
Source organism: Sphingobacteriaceae bacterium GW460-11-11-14-LB5 (assembly GCA_002151545.1). Taxonomy (NCBI): domain Bacteria; kingdom Pseudomonadati; phylum Bacteroidota; class Sphingobacteriia; order Sphingobacteriales; family Sphingobacteriaceae; species Sphingobacteriaceae bacterium GW460-11-11-14-LB5. The sequence goes on from CP021237.1 coordinate 2,950,505, forward strand.
ATTACCTCTAAATAGCAAACCGCTAGTAATAAAATCTAATTTCTGATTTAAACGTACATTTGATTGTATGCCACTTCTCCACTCTTTCGCGTAACCTGAGTTCATGAGTTGGTTATAGGGATTACGCATCTGCGAATCACGCTCTTGCCTGAATGTAGAAATGGTACCATCGCTATAAACAGCTGGAAAGGTATATGGAGGGGTAATAATCATTTGCCTGAAAATCTGGTTCGTACTTATCCCAGGATAATTTGTAAGCAGATACTGACCGCTAATATCAACACTGACCGTAGTAGATTTAGAAACATCCAAATCGATATTACTGCGCAAATTATATCTTTTCAAACCAATATTGGTATCATATTTTTTTCCTGGATCGTCTTTAAAAATACCGCTCTCACCAAAATAAGCTCCGGACACGAAATAACGAGCCTTTTCGGTTCCTCCCCTAACATTTAGCGTGTACCTGTGGTTATCGGTTCTTTTTCTGAGCATGGCATCCATCCAATCGGTATTGGGATAGAGATCGGGATCTACATTATTCCTGTATTTAGAAATGAGATCTTCGCTAAACAAGGGTGCAATTCCATCGTTAGAAAGGGCTTCGTTAAATAGCGACAAATAATCTGCAGACCCAACAAATTCTGGTATACGAGTAGGTTTTGCAATGCTATGTTCGGTTCTAAAAGAAATTACTGCTTTTTGTGTCTTACCCCTTTTAGAAGTAATGAGTATTACACCATTAGCCCCTTCTGCACCATAAACAGCTGTTGCTGCTGCATCTTTTAGTACCGAAAAAGTTTCAATTTCATCAGGTTCGATATCATTAATACTTCTTGGTACCCCATCTACTAAAACAAGTGCTGCACTTCCGCCGGCAAATGTACTAACCCCCCTTATCCAAAATTCAGAATTATCATATCCGGGCTCCCCTGAACGTTGAATCGCAATTAAACCAGAAACCTGACCTGCAATATTATTCGTTAAACTTCTCGTCGGAAACTTCAATTGCTCGCCCTTAACCGTACTAATAGAACTGACTACACTTTCTTTTTTCTGAGCTCCATAAGCCACTACAACTACTTCGTTTAGCTTATTTTCTGCACTCTTCATCACAATGTTAATATCATCGAGACCTTTGACTGCAACACGCTGTGTTTTGTATCCTATATAGGCAAATTCCAAACTATCTCTAAGCTCGGTTTCAATAGTATATTTACCTTTATTTGAAGTTTGCTCAATTATTTCTTTTCCCACTACGCGTACAGTAACACCTGGTATAGGTAGGCCAAGTTCATCTTTTACTGTGCCAGATATTTTAAAAGAAGCAATATTTTTGTTGGCAGCTGCCACTATTTTATCCTTTACGATAATCGTTTTATATTCAATAACGTAAGTTAAAGGCTGATTAAAAAAGCACTTATTTAAAACGTCTTTTATATCTGCATTTTTCGCATCTATTGTAACCAGATTGGCCTTGTCTACACTAGTGGAAACAATTATATAATTAAAGTTCGTTTGATTTTTAATTAGTCGTAACACCTTTTCCAATGAAGCGTTTTTTTCTAAAATAGTAACTTTCTGTTGCGCTTTGCTTTCTGCATTTACTTGTAATAATATACTTAGCAACAGTAAGATGGTTAGTTTCATGGTCAAAATAATTTTGTGTATCGTACCAGGATGCCGATACGAATTAAAATCGTAAATTTTCATAACTTTGAATTGTTTGGTTAAAAAATTAAGCACAAGACGGCCTGCACTTAATGTTCGGTTGAGTGTAACTGTAGTTTAATGTGATAATTGAACCCAAATTATTGGCCCAAAGGTGAAGCAACACCCTTGGGCTTTTTAGCGGGCCGTATTAAGCAGGTATAAGCTATTGCATAACAACGATCCTCCTTCCTTGCAACTTAAATTTGAATTTATCTGTTTGTTCTAAAATTTTCAGTACCTCAATGAGCGGCGTGTTACGAGATACTGAACCCAATATTTTTATATGATTTAAACTTCCGTTGTAAACAAATTCTACATCGTACCACCTGGCAATTTTTTTAAGTACACCTTCGAGATTATCATTCTCAAAAATAAAATAGCCATTTTTCCATGCGATAACATCTTCTACATCTACACTTCTTACTTTAAAGCTATTATTGCCAGATAGCAATTGTTGGCCTGGCTTTAATATTTCACTTCCTGCTACTGTTTTCACATTTATAGATCCTTCCAACAAGGTGGTTTTTGCAAAATGCTCATCCTGGTAATTATTAATATTAAAATGTGTACCCAAAACTTCTATCTCTTCTTTTAAGTTTGATGCTGTTGGAGATATTACTTTAAAAGGTTTATTCTTATCCTTTGCCACTTCAAAATAAGCTTCACCGCTTAGTTCAACTATACGTTGCTTGTGCTTTGCAAAACTTGGAGGAAATTTTAAGGATGATGAAGCATTGAGCCAAACTTTTGAGCCATCTTCCAGGATGATTTGGTATTGTCCACCTCTTGGCGTTTCGAGGGTATTGATGGCCAAATCGATATTGTTGCTTGCAGCAGAACTATCTTTTACAACTTTATAAATCAACTCACCATCTTTAGTTTTTATGATACTTACTCCTACAACGCTGGCCAGTTCTCCTGATTTAGTATTGGTAAGCGATATTTTCTTACCATTAGATAGTGTTAAAATAGCGTTGTTCCCTCCCGGCTTAATAATGTTGACTATTGGCAGTATAGTTTTTTTCTGAAAATGAGTTATATAAAAAAAACCTCCAAATAGGCTAAGAGATAGCAAAATAACCGCAGCATATCTGTAAAACATTTTGATAAAAGTAAATCCGGATACTTTAGCCTCCAATTTAAATTCCTGGCTGTTACAAATTGACAGGAACCGCTTTTTTAGTCTTGCTTTTGTTTCCTCAGCGGCTTCTCCATTTGTATTTTCTTCTAATACCGAAGAAATTAATTTTAAATAGCTTTCCTCATTTTCACTTTTGCTAATTTCCTCTAAAAAACTATCCAGATCCTTTGGCGCGCAATTGTTATGAATGATATTGAAGAATCTTGTCGAGCTATTTTTATCCATTGTCCCAAAAGTTGCTTTTTACTAATACGGTAATGCAACATAAATCGGGGGGGGTCAGTTTTCTTTTATTAGAAAAAACAATAAAACGGTCATTGTTATATCGAGGTTATTTAACAGGTATTCTTTAACAAAATGATTTGCCTTAACAAGATACTCTTTAACAGTATGTGATGATATATTCAATATTTCTGCTGCCTCTTTATAGGTGTGGCCTTCAATTTTACACAATTTATAGACACGCCTTTGTTGTGGCGATAATTTACTCAACGCCAGATCTAAAGCTTGTTCGCTTTGTTTTAAGTACAAAGCCTCCTCTATATGAGAATAATGCTGTGTAGCTACAGCCTTGAAATTATGATATAGTTTTTGATCGGACTGCAGTTTTCTGAAAAAATCGTAAACTAAATTTTGCCCAACCCGATAAAGAAAAGACTTGAAACTTGTATTTGTTAGAATGTGTTCCCGTTTCTGCCAAACTTTAATAAACAGTTCTTGCAAAATCTCCTCTGCCACGTGCTCATCCTTTACCATTTTTAGTATATTGGTATATAACTGAAAACTATAAATACTGTAAAGTTCAGAAAATGCATCCTGATCTCCTTGCTTAAGCTTCTCCAGCAAATCAGTCGTTTCTGTTTTTTTTGTCTGCTGCAAAATCATCAATTATTAACATGAAACGTTTATATATTAGGATAACTGCTTTGACTTACTCGCAGAAGTAAGAGATCAAAACACTATTTCACAAAAATTTAATAGGTTCTAGTATCAACAATTATATAGATAAATTTTAATAATCGCTCGGTTAAGAGTGAAAATATTAAGGATTATTTCCAAACTTAAAATTTTATGTTGTTTTTTTTAAGTTTTACGGCTAAGTTTATGCGTGCTTTCGGTAAAGAGCTTCCCAGTTTTATTATAAAGAGTTATGCCATTGGCATTGCTCGGAATGGCACAAGTAAAGGCTTTAAATATTTTACACCTGATCAGTTCAAAACACCGTCCTTAGCCATGACCATATCTGGCTGGTTAAAACTTACGCCTATCGAAGCCCCTTTAATAAAGCTCCTTTCTACTTTACCAGCTAGTTCTGCAGCCTCTGTAATTTTGATACCAAATTTGCTGTCGGCAACAAGGTTAACGGCCCTCTATTAGATTAACCCAACGCCCTATAACGGTCTGCGTACTGTTGGTATGGTGGCCCAACATTACAGAAATGGGATACTGTTAATGCTGTACATGACACTGATTGTTGCAATGTTGCTGTCCGATGTACAAAAATGCTAATATAATCGGTTACAAGACTGCAAAAAGGCGTTTCGCTAATAGAGGTTAGAGACCTAACAATTGCCGTGATAGTTATGCAATGTGGTGGAGATCCGGGTCTATTTTATGATTTGCAATTTTAAACTTTACACCTACAAACAGGTAACTCTTGATTGATGTTGGCTTTATCCTGGAGCGGTTATTCCAGAACCAGATAAAAACTTCCTGTAAAATATCGTTAGCAGCACCACGATCGCTCAAAATAGCGTTAGCATATTTAAACAACTCATTAACATAGCGACCATAAGTTCGGCAAATGCACTATGCTCGCTCGACTGTATCAAGCTGAACAGTTCAGAATCCGATTTTTCATGATATTTTAACATTATGGCAATGGCTAATATAGAATTTAATGGAATAATACGGGTGTGGGTATCGTTTACAGACTAACCGGCACAGCAAATCATCCTAATTTAGAACTATTCAAAAAAAGTTAAAATTTACAGCAATCGTCGTCTATAAATACTAACCAATTATCAAAAAAATGTTGTAATGAGATAATATTCTGCCAATATAAAATTTGGTACATTCTAATTCTTAGCCTATTCCCTATCAACATTAGACTGGCTACTGAGAATTAATCTAAATTATTATTACTTACCCCGGACCGCTGTTTTATAGATTTTTTCTGATGTATGAAAATCCATAGCACCCCATGATTAAAAGGGCTATAAGTCCATAAGTATCCAGATCACAAAAAGCTTGTGGATTGACTGGGTCAAAATTATATTCGGTGCCTGGTTTATAATAATATCCATTGGCATCAGGCGTTGTGTTACAACCGTTATTACATTCATTAACAGCAGTGAGCTGTATAAAACAACCCGCACCTGTAGCTTGTAAACATCTGATGTCACTGAAAAGATATTGGTTTCCAGTTCGACTGTACAGTGCGTCGCCTTGATAAGTGCCAATATTTGAATAAAATATATTATAGCCATCTGCAGCAAAAGATTTGCATCCGGTTTCGGTGCCCGCAATAGAAAGGTTAAAAAAAGGGTAGATTAAAAGCGCGATAACAAGGCTTCTCCGGCCTATCCTAGGTAACTGGCACTTTAGCCAAAAAATATAGTTTGAAATTTGCATAAACCAGAATCAGGGTAGCGAAACAAATAATCAGAGGCTCGTAGAGCTGTCTGATCGGATCATAAAACTCCCTATTGATATGAGAACAAAATTGCTTCGTCTCCGAACTCCCTAATATCAAAAAAGGAATAAAACAGTTTTTGATATTAGTGAAAGTCTAAGCATCCAATGCTTCTGATCTAGGAAGGACAAAGGCCGCATCCGCAGCCTTGTCTATATGTTCACCATCCCGAGTAAACATATGCTATTATGGAATACTAACTAACGTTCGGATTTCAAGAGTCAAATTTAAATCATAACCATCCTATCTAAGATTTTAGGCTTACCCAAAACTTACCCAAATACATGGACAAGGGTATTTTGCTTACAGGTAATTGTTATCGATAAAAGTTTATTTAGGGACAGCTATCATCGGAGCATCATCACGTAACATAACACAAACGATAGATCAAGGTACATTGATGCATTGCAGTGTTGAAGGCTTGAGGAATACCAGAGCAAAAGGTAATTTTTTATGGATACAATCCATTTTATAGTTTGTCCCGTATATATTTTTCGCGCTAATGCTCGTTTTACCCCCATTATTGAACCATTTGCCCCCTGTCCGTATACCGTGTTGAGATTTATCTTTACACCCATAATCACCAGCACTGATGAGCAATCAAAAATTTTGACAGCTGCTAAGCAACGGCGCTTCTTTACCGTCATCCGAATTAAAATGATAACCTTGATAAAAACAATGTTCTTTTTGCTAAACCTATCCACGTATCCTGCTACAGTATGGCTCTTGCCACTACAGGGAATACCAACAGCCAAAAAGTTTATCCTGCCTAATTTCTATTTATAATGGATCCGAAAAAAGTATATAAAGCAATACTATCCAAGCACCTGAAGATCTGTTCGGAGCTAATATCAGCTAAACTGGGAAAGCCTGTTATGTCTAGTTGGGTAAATGCAGATTATATTAAACTCAGTGCATTGTTACTTGAAGAGACCCGAGTCAACATTAGTAAAAATACTCTAAAAAGAATGTTTGGCAAAGTTAAAACCGAAGATTCCTACACTCCCCAAAAGGCCAGCTTAGATGCATTGGCGAGTTTTGTCGGCTATTCAGATTGGGAGGACTTTTTTCTAGACCATAAATCAATAGCTGAAGATTTTGAATCTGTAACAGATCAACCAGTTCAGATATCAAAGGACAAAAAAAGTTGGCCACTCAAATTGAAAAAGTATTTATTGGGTATTGCTGTGGTCTTGTCCATGTATTTTGTTGGCAGTTTATTTTTTGCCAGGGGTATGGAATCCCGATTAAAGCGTGTAAGCCTAACCTGCGTTAATCCGGATGGAGAAGAAGTTCACTCTGCGGTTTTCAAGTTAAAAATCCCGGAGCGCTTAATGGATACCGCATCGTTTACCATCAATTTTGGCGACCAGACAATGGATATATTGAGTACCGATAAAAAACAAATCGTGCACTATTACGGAATTGCGGGAATTTATCACGCAGTGCTTAGCTATAAAGGTAAACCAATAGATACGACAACAGTATATGTAAAAACAAACCACTGGATTGCGAGGTTCACCCAGGCAACCACATCAAAGAATTCTAAAATAAAAGATATTAAAAGTGAGCAGAATCTACTGCACATTGAGGAATCAAAAATTAAAGATATAGGAATTGACACCATTCAACCGTTTTACTTGACTTTTCAGAATATAAAAAGAACAGGTATTAGCGGGGACAACTTTGAACTAAAGGCGAGGGTATTTACATCTAGAATATTTCCTGGTGTGAACTGCTCTGAAATCCTTTTCACTGTATATGGTGATTCGGCAAGACATGATCTGTTAATACTCAAACCTGGGTGCACGGCATGGGCCTATGCCTGTTTTTCTGAAACCAGGAGCGATGGAAGCAAATATGACTTGAGCAGTCTGGGTAGAGATTTGAGATCAGGAGGGGATATACGATTATTGGTCCGGCACAAAAGCGTAAAATTTTTCTTAAACGGTAAACAATTATTTACCACCGACTATAAAAAGACAATTGGAAATGTTTGTGGATTGAATTTTACATTCGGGGGCATTGGAGAATTAAGGGACATCTCATTACGAGATCTGAACACTGGTGAAACTTTTTAATTATGGGTTTTTATCGACAGAAAAATATATCGAATTGCCTGGCCCTTTTAGGGGACGGCCAAACTTTAATAGCGTTCATTCTATAGCAAAGGGAAAAATGAGAAAACTTAAAAAATCAGATTAGCCCATAAAGTAAATTCCCTAAAAAAAAGCACCGGTCTACAACCAGTGCCTCTTGTCCCAAAACAGTATATTGTTTATTTTGCGCTGTTTTTCTTTTCGGTAACCTCAGCCCTGATTTCCTGAGCCAGGTTTTTTAAATCCTGCATCGCCTTACGTACACGAGTACCAGCAGCAGCATTTCCACCATCATAAAATTTCGTCACATCAGCTTCAACTGAAGCGATCACTTCCTTTACCTGTTTGAATTTGTCCATTTTTGATTTTTTTATTGGAATCAAAAGATCCCAGTTAATACTTGTTCTATTTCCCTTATGTTAAGTCGGAGTCTAAAACTGATCATTTCTTTCAGCATATAAAGAAACCTACCTCAATTCTGATGCATCAAAATCATTTGCTACCCCAATGGCATTAGCTTTCCAAAGGATAAAGCCAAGCCTACCGCAGCATTCCGCTACAAAATATTCGATATCTGCAGGCACATCATTGACAATGCGAAAACGTATCTTATACTTAGGGTTATAGCTTATGTAAACCACAAGGTCATCTTCTGAAAAACCCCTGCCTTGCAGTGCCTGGAAATGCACATCCTGTAATTCTTTTGCAGTTCGTTTCAAACGCTCATTCATTACTTTTGCCAGGGCCTTTTCGGGCTTAAAATCTGTCTCTAAGATTGCCAGTACAGTTACGGTCATGGCGCAAAAATATACAGATCAACCATATCCGCAAACCCATAAAGTTAAAAGACTGAAAATGAGGGAAATTATCTTTATGGTCAGATTAAAAGAGTTTAGCTCTTTTAAGTCCAGTCAAATCATAGCAAAAATACCTATGATATATCAATTTTAGTTTCCGATAATTACAAATGACCAAACACCTACATAGCCTCATACAATTCCGCAAAATCATTCTTCCAAAAGACTAGTTATTGAAAGCGAAACAGGAGCGCTCAAAAACTCAGCCCTCATTAATATGCCGGTGAAGGTACTCCTCTACATTCAACAAATCATGATCCACCTGTTCTTTGGCAGTCATAGACTGGTAATGGTTCGAATCCTCATCGAACTGACTGAAAAGCGATAGCCTCAACAGGTCTTCATCTGTATCAGATCCGTTATTCTGGTTTTGGCCAACAACGGTAAATATACCTTCTACCCCATCGTGCACAAAACTGTACTTCACCTTGACCATATCCTCATCTTCAACCGGAATTTCAGCAATTTCTGTATATTCCCTTTCCAATACTGTTTCCAAACCTTGTTTAATCAGCACAATTGCCTTTTGTTTTTTTTCTTCGTTCATAAGTCTATATCTTTCTACGATAACCTAACAGCTATAGCTCAGGTAAGTTTTAAATAGATGGTAAATCCGCATTACTTTAACACTGTGTTTTTTTGCTACTTTGCAAGCCACATGAGCCCATGGCATTTCGCAATCCCCTATACCAAATCTACTTCAGGCCGAACAGAACTGCTCCAATCATTTTCATTGCATTTCTCACAGGGTGTAAACCTTGCGCCCTGCTTCATTAATAGCGTAAAGCCACAATACCGGCAACTATAATAGCCTGTTTTCTCTATCCTATCACCGCAGGTTACCGGGTGCCCATCGGGCCGGTAATCCATCGGCTGAATCCCAAGCCCTGGGACAATCTCAGTTTTTGGAAAACACCATACAGAAACCAGTCCTGAAGTCTCAAAAAAAGCCCGTTTTACCTGCCCAAGCTGCTCGACATCCTTACTTCTCAAAAACCGGAAAAGATCTTCATGGCTCAGGTTGTTCCGGTCAAGCGAACTGGTCACAATCAGTCCGTCCTCTACCAGGCAATCCGCACGGCCTTCCATAAATATTTCAAGACGCTTGTTCCTATTGATTGTCCACTCCGCCACAGTTTGCAGGACTGCTACGGTAGTAATCACCAGAATACCATGAAGGATAGGCACGTCCTTACCCATCATTGGATCTCCTACCGCAGAACCAAAACAGATGATGATGGCCAGCTCAAGGGTTGATAACTGCCCATGCTCCGCTTACCAAGAAAACGCAGCAGCAATATCGTATAGGCATACATTACCGCTGTACGGAAAATGATCTCCAGAAGGAAACCATAAGGTAGATCACCAAAAAAGATCCTGTGAAAATCGAAAGTTTTAAAGTCCTGCATCAATAAATGAATTAATATGAGCTACAAAAGCATATGAGCTGGCAACTACATGAAAAAGAACAAGCCACAATTCCATATGGTTTTGAAAGCGATTAAACTTTCCATACTACCGGGGCACTTAACGATGCCAAGCTATTGGCTGAATCCTTAAAAATCACCTACAACCTTCTCTCTTTTTATTAATTCCCCACCCAGGGACCAGAAAAAATAATACCAGAAAAAATCATTGATTAAATCAGCATTGATCGATAAATTTGTTTTAAAGCGACATGAAGGCCGCATGGAATAATTCAGATACAAATAACACCCCATTGAACTTTTAACTGATTTGCCATGATTATCGGGAGAAGACTTATATATATTTTTAGGAAAGACCAATAATTGAGTAAGAGACCTGATAAAATAATGATCAAAACAAATTAAAAGGACCGGTCAGGTGACACAGAAAAATTACTAAAGGTAAGACCTAGCGTACTATAAATACCTGACCGTTCAATATGGGGCCATAAGCGAACCAGCCTATGAATGCATTGAATAAAACAAAAAAGTATGTCTATTTCATCGGGATTGACATATCAAAAGAAACCCTGGATATTGCCGTCATGGCTCATGGAACTATTTTGTTGCACGATACCATATCTAATGATATACAATCGATCAAAGATCATTTGACGCACCTGAAAACATTATTGAAGTTTACGACCCGAAACGTTGTCGTGGGAATGGAAAATACCGGTATATACACTAACCATCTGATAAAAAAACTGCAGGCACTTAAAATCGACACCGTCGTAGACTCACCTCTTCATATTAAAAATTCCATGGGTACAGTAAGAGGTAAAACGGATAAAAAAGATGCTGAAAGAATTGCCCTCTACCTCTACAAATCCAGGGATGTATTAAGATTAAGGATACCCAGGCGGCCAATCCTCGAGCAACTGGCCGGCTTATCCACTTTGAGAAAGCGGCTACAATCCCTCCACATCGCAATGAGGGTTCCCTTAAAAGAGCATGCAGATTTTGTAAAAAAAGGATTAATTGAAGAGCGTAACAGACTTTGTTACAGGACTATCGATGCGATTAGTCTGGATATCAAAGATGTTGAAGATTCAATTGAAGCGACATGGAAATCAGATGAAGAAACAAACCGCCTGATGACCTTAATGCAATCAGTCCCCTGTGTCGGACCAGTGGTCGCCCTGGAAATCCTGATCTGCACCAATGAATTTAAAAATGTAAGAACCATTAAAGAGTTTGCATCCTATGCCGGAATAGCACCATTCCCCTATAAATCAGGAACCACGGTCAGTAAGAAAACCCGTGTATCAAAGATTGCCAATAAAAAAATGAAAGCGCTTTTACATACCTCCGCAGTTCTTGCCGGAAGGTTTGTCCCGGATATTAAAGCATATTATCACCGTAAAACGGATATAGAAGGAAAACACAAAATGTCGGTGTTGAATGCCATCCGCTTCAAAATGGCATCAAGGGTATATGCCTGCGTAAAAAACAATCGGTTATACGAGAAAAACCATGAATACAGGCCTTCTGGGGATTAACATTATGAGCTTGCATGTTAAACCAGATTTTCCTCTCCACTATTAATAGAACCGATGTTTTAGAAGCTTGATTGATTAATCCATCGTTAAAATCATGCAGGCATAAATGAATTTTAAGTCCCGACAATTTTTCTAAAAGTCAGATTGACCCTTGGTCTCATTACCTTAGTTGATTTTGCGATCCTATGGTCCCACTTAGTCTGGAGATCCCCCTTCATCAGCAGCAGCGAACCATGCTCCAATCGCACGGTATATTTTTCGCTGTGGTCAGTTTTTCTCCGGATATCAAAAGCCCTCACCTGCCCAAAAGAAACCGATGCAATAACAGGATGCGACCCCATTACCGTCTCGTTATCACTATGCCAGGCCACAGAATCCTGCCCATCCCGGTAATAATTCAGGAGCACACTGTTAAAATTAATCCCTGAAGCGCTTTCCACCAACAATTTTAGTTTCAGAAGTTCAGCTGTCCATGGCAGTGGAACTGATTTCCCCAGGGCATTATAATCTGTACCATCGGGATCACCATACCAGGCAGAAAGCCTTGGGATAATCACTTCCTTATCATACATCTTCACTTTTTTCTGTATCCATGGCGTGTCTGAAATAAAGCCTGAAAGCAAAAGGTTTGCCTCAGTTATATCAATAAATCCGGGAATATACTCCAGTACCTCCTTTGGCAGCCCTGGGGTCTGCCCCGATTCCCTGAAAAAACTCAACTGTTCCATATCCAATACAAATGTGCAAAATAATTTCAAAATACTAATATTTTTAGCATTATATTTGTCCATGTAAACACAAAAAAGGAGGTTGATCATGGAACAGGCAGCAAAAAAACAGCTCATTAAGGACTTAAGGGAACAAATCCTTTCCATGCAGGGCTTTAAATCCGCATCCGGTAACCAGCAAAACATTAGCGGTTTCGAGCTTTTTGCACCGGCTTTCCCCGGCCACATCTTTCCCTTGCAAGGCATCCATGAATTCGTCTGCGAAAGCCTTGAGCAGACAGCTGCCAGTAATGGCTTTATTAGTGGCATACTTTCCCCGCTGATGCAAGACGGCAGCCCCTGTATCTGGATCAGTGCCTCCAGGAAATTCTTTCCACCCGCAGTAAAAAGATTTTCGCTAAACGCTGCCTCCATTATCTTCATTGACCTCCAGAACGAAAAGGAACTGTTGTGGGTGACCGAAGAAGCCTTAAAATGTGAAGGACTGGCAGCCGTGGTTTCCGAAATCCCGGACTTAAATTTTGCGACATCAAGAAGATTCCAGCTGGTGATTGAAAAAAGCAAGGTAACCGCCCTATTCTTAAGGGAAAACCCCAGAACACTTTCCAATACCACCTGTCTTGCCCGCTGGAAAATCAGCCCATTGCCCAGCATATTACCCCAGGGTATGCCCGGTGTCGGCCAGCCCAGCTGGAGGGCAGAATTGCTCAAAGTGCGTAACGGGCAGGGCGGCACTTTTGAGATCTGCTGGTCAGGCAGCACATTTAAAAATCTACAAAACGAAAACACCCGGGTTTTACCACTCCATGGACTACAGGCAGTATAAAGATGGCAAAGCGGTTTTTAAGTATATGGTTTCCGTTTTTGCTAACGGATTGGATGGCTATCCGCCGCCCCGAATGGAAAACGCGGCCAATGGTCTGCGCAGGTGCCAGCCATGGCCGTATGATGGTTGTCGCCGCAAACCAGCATGCAAATACCCAGGGCATTTATAAAGGAATTCCCCTAGCCGATGCGCGGGCCATTGTGCATGAACTCGAAGTCTTTGATGAAAAGCCAGCAAGGCAGCAGAAACTGCTCGAAGGCCTGGCCAGATGGGCCATCCGCTATACCCCGCTATCCTCTACCGATACAGAGGGTATCCTGCTTGATATCACCGGATGCTGCCATTTATGGGGCGGAGAAGAAGCCTACCTAAAACACATCACCGGCAGACTCCAGTCAGCAGGTTACAATGTAAAAGCTGCGATCGCAGATACCATTGGTGCGGCCTGGGCACTGTCCCGTTATGGAAATGGCGCTGAAATCGTAGATCAATACCAGCAGCATTTTGCTTTACTACCCCTTCCTCCGGCAGCACTCAGGATCGCTGGTGAAACCACCGAAAAGCTACATAAACTGGGACTTGGTAAGATTGAGCGATTCATTAAAATGCAACGCAGCGTGCTTCGCCGCAGGTTTGGAGAGAACCTGCTACTGCGAATCTCGCAAGCCATGGGCGATGAGCCCGAGGCCTTCAGTCCGATTACTGTGATCCGGGAATATGAAGAGCGGCTGGCTTGCCTTGAACCCATCCGCACCGCCAAAGCCATCGAAATTGCCATCGAAAAACTACTGGAAAAACTTTGCCTAAGACTTAAAAATGAAGGACTGGGACTTAGAAAAGCAGAACTAAAAGGTTACCGGATAGATGGAAAAACAATTTCTACAGCTATAGGCACCAGCAGGCCCAGTGATGATCCCATCCACCTGATGAAACTTTTTGCACTAAACATTTCCGGCATTGCGCCCGGCATGGGTATCGAACTTTTCTCCCTTAGCGCCGAAAAAACCGAAAAGATGGAACGCCAGCAGGAAAAGATCTGGGCCGGACAGGCAGGTCTTGACAGCCAGCCACTGGCCGAGTTACTAGACCGCGTGGCTGGGAAAGTGGGCAACAATGCCATCCGCCGATACCTGCCAAGGGCAGACTTCTGGCCGGAAAGAGCGGCTAAACAGGCTAAAGATTTAACTGAGATGAATGAAATTAGTTTCCACAATCCATTGAACCGTCCCATACAGCTACTTTCCAGGCCTGAGCGGATCGAGGTTACTGCACCCATACCCGATTACCCCCCAATGTTATTCATCTACAATGGTGAGCGCCACAGCATTAAAAAAGCAGATGGTCCTGAAAGACTGGAACGCGCCTGGTGGCTGGAAGAAGGGGAACACCGCGATTATTATACTGTAGAAGATGAAAAAGGGAACCGCTACTGGCTCTTCCGTTCTGGCCACTATGCAGCCGAAAACTCGGCCTGGTTTATACATGGATTTTTTGCTTAGAAACTATAAGAACAATGGAATACACCGAACTTCAGGTTACAAGCAATTTCAGCTTCCTTCGCGGCGCCTCCCACCCGGAAGAACTCGTAAAAGAGGCCGCAAAAATGGGTTATAAAAAAATCGCCATCACCGATCATAACACCCTCGCTGGAATCGTGCGTGCACATGCCCAGGCCAGAAAACACAACATAGAAATTATCCCGGCCTGCAGGCTAAACCTGGTGGACGGTGCATCCCTGCTTGCCTACCCCACAGACACTGAAAGCTATGGCAGGCTGTCTGCCTTACTTAGCCTGGGTAACCTGCGCACCGAAAAAGGCAGCTGCCAACTCTATAAAAAAGATGTGTTTGAATATGCCCAAGGCATTATTTTTATTGCCATCCCACCCGAGAATCTCTCAGAAGGCTTTGATTTCCAATTGAACTTTTATGCAGACCTTCAAAGCTATCAAAATGCCTTAAAAGAAAATCTTTACCTGGCCATAAACAGGACTTATCAGGGCGAAGACCAGAAGAGAATGTTCCGCCTGGCAAAACTCTCTCAAAAAACAGGCATTCCACTGGCCGCGACCAATGATGTCTATTACCACAGCCCAAACAGACGCGAACTGCAGGATGTGCTAAGCTGCGTAAGGGAAAAATGCACCATCCATAACGCTGGCTACCTGCTTTTCCAAAACGCCGAGCGGCATTTAAAACCCGAAGCGGAAATGAAAAGGCTTTTCCGTCAATATCCGCAGGCACTTGAAAATACCGTAAAAATCTCACAAAAATGCACCTTCAGCCTGGATAGCTTAAAATACATTTACCCCGAAGAAATTACCTCAGAAGGCAGGACACCACAACAGGAACTCCAGTACCTGACCATGAAAGGCGCATATGAGCTTTTCGGCGACGAACTACCAAAAAAAGTAACTGATAACATCAGCCATGAGATGAAATTTGTGGAGGAAATGAACTACGCGTCTTATTTCCTCACCGTTTATGACATCGTGCGTTTTGCAAGGAGCCAGCACATCTTGTGCCAGGGCCGCGGCTCAGCTGCCAATTCCACCATCTGCTACTGCCTAGGCATTACCTCGGTCGATCCCACCAAATTTGATCTGCTCTTTGAGCGCTTTATTTCCTCTGCCCGTAACGAACCGCCCGATATCGATGTGGATTTCGAGCATGAACGAAGGGAAGAAGTAATTCAGTATATTTATCAGAAATACGGACGCGACCGGGCCGCCATTGTGGCCACAGTCACCCAGCAAAGACAAAAAGGGGCTATCCGTGATGTGGGCAAAGTAATGGGCTTATCGGTAGATACCATTAACCGCCTTTCAAGCTCCATATGGGAGTTTACCGATGAATGGTTTGAAGGCGGAAAACTGACCGAGCAGGGCCTCAACCCCAATGATCCGCTGCTTCGGAAAGTCCTGAGCCTCACCGCCAAGATGATGGGCTTTCCAAGACAATTGGGCCAGCATACCGGCGGCTTTGTGATCACCCGCGGAAAACTAACTGACCTTTGCCCCATCTTGAATGCCAGAATGGAAGACCGGACCAATATTGAGTGGAACAAAGATGATATCGATACACTCGGCTTCCTCAAAATCGATGTACTTGCCTTGGGCATGCTCACCTGCATCAGAAAAGGTTTTGATCTGGCCAAAGCGCATTATAACCTGGAGCTAACCATGGGCAAGATCAACGAAGTGGAAGATCCAAAGGTTTATGAAATGATCAGTCATGCAGACACCCTAGGCGTTTTCCAGATTGAAAGCCGTGCCCAGATGTCCATGCTTCCACGCCTGAGGCCAAAAAAATTTTATGACCTGGTGATCGAAGTGGCCATTGTCCGCCCCGGTCCCATTCAGGGAGACATGGTCCATCCTTACCTAAAAAGACGTAACGGTGAAGAAAAGGTAGATTACCCTTCTGAAGAACTCAAAGAGATCCTGCACCGCACGCTCGGGGTCCCGCTCTTTCAGGAACAGGCCATGAAAATTGCCATTGTTGCCGCAGGCTTTACCCCTGCTGAAGCCGATGAACTCCGCCGAAGCATGGCCACTTTTAAAGCCAAAGGCATGGTCACCAAGTTTGAGCAAAAACTCATCAGCGGAATGACCAGCAAAGGTTATAGCGAGGATTTTGCCAAACGGGTATTCAAACAGCTCGAAGGATTTGGCAGCTACGGTTTTCCCGAAAGCCATGCCGCCAGTTTCGCCCTGCTGGTCTATGTTTCCTGCTGGCTAAAATGTTATTATCCCGATGTATTTGCAACAGCCCTGCTTAACAGCATGCCTATGGGTTTTTACCAACCTGCACAGATCGTCATCGATGCCAAAAAACATGGCGTGGAAATCAGGCCTATTGACATTAATTATTCTGCCTGGGACAACCTGCTGGAAGAAAAATCCGGAAAATACCATGCCATCCGCTTAGGGTTTAGGCAGATCAAAGGCATGAAAGCTGAAGATATCGAATTACTGGACAAAGGCAGAAAAAAAGGATATGGCCACATCCACCAGCTGATGGATGCAGGCGTTAGCCTGTCTGCGCTGGAAAGGCTTGCCGATGCTGATGCTTTCGGTTCCATAGGCCTGGACAGAAGAGCTGCCCTTTGGGAAGTATCTGCCATGGCCGACCGACCCGTGGCACTCTTTGAAAACCAGCCCTCTGAAAGCAGTCTGGAAACACAGGCCACCTTACCACTAATGAGCAAAGGCGAACACGTGATACAGGACTATGCCTCCACTTCACTTTCATTAAAAGCACATCCGGTAAGCTTTGTGCGCGAGCAGCTAAGTCTTCTCCATGTCCTCCCGACTAAATCGTTGGCATCAGCAAAAGACGGCCAGAGCGTCAAAGTAGCAGGTCTGGTGCTGGTTAGGCAGCGTCCCGGAACAGCCAAAGGCGTATGTTTTATTACCATAGAAGATGAAACCGGATTTACCAACCTGGTGGTATTTGAAAACCTGTTTGAAAAGTTCCGTAAAGAAATCATCCAGTCCAGACTACTGATGGTCGAAGGCAAACTGCAGATTGAAGGCGAAGTGATCCACGTGATTGTTAAACGGTGCTTTGACCTCACCAGGCTACTTCGCTCGATCGACAGGGCTGATCAGAATGATTTTCCAGCCGTAGCTTTTTCAAGGTCAGATGAAAGAACTGCCCCTTATCCCACTGGCCAAAAGGATCGCCCGGAAAAGAACACCCAAACAACATCAGCTATTCCAGGAGGCAGGAACTTTAAGTAAGCATGAGCTAACTACAAGCAATTCAGATGATTCACGCCACAACATAGAATCAGGAAGCGAAACCATCACATTAGAAAATCTTATTTTCTCAGGCACCAGGTGGTCATGCTCCTCATGTTCTGCACCACAGTGGTCTTAATGGGCTCATGAAGCGTGCCACCAAGTTTGCGCGTCAATCTGAGTAGCATTTCCTGATTGACCAGAAAACGTTCCGAACCATCCGGCAAAATATACCGCCCGTTGCCCACAAAGTGGAGCGAAGATTCAATCCCGATATCGGAGGCCAGCCTGCAGAAAAAATAACCATCCTTTTTCAGTACCCGCCACATTGAGCTTAACATCGCCTCGAAATGATCCAGGTTTTTGGCAAAGTGCAGAACCGCGCTGCTGATGACCAGATCAAAACTACTCTCACCAAAAGGCAACTCATCCACTTCTGCCACCATAAAATGATCTGCCTGCAAACCCTGCCCAAACCCCGAGGCCAGCTGCTTAAGCGCAGCAATTGCCTGCGGATCTTTATCCACACCAAATACCTCGAAACCCTGCTTCAAGAAAAATTGAACGTTTCTTCCGCTACCGCAACCAGCATCCAAAATTCGCGCACAGCCCTTATAAGTACCTTTTAATAACTGATCAAAAAGATATATATCAATATTCCCGTAAAGTTCCTGTAGATTATCCTGACTGTTTAAACCGCTCATTCCGCAAATTTATCTTTTTTCCAATTCTCCCTTTTATTTCAGGCAAAATTATGCCCGATTTTATTCTACTTTATCAGATCCGGGTTTCTGAGCATAAGGCCAGACCGATCAAAATATCAGCAAAGCAATAAAGCCGAACATTTAAAATGAAAGAAAATTTATGATCAAAAAAAAGGGCTAACCGTTTTAAAACAGATAGCCCCTTAAGCATAATCTAAATCGTCCCGTTGATTTAATCTTACACGATGAATTTACACAAAAATTCAAATCGACCAAAATCTCTGTAAAATTGTGAATCAAATTGTAAACCAGGGATATATCATGCATTCCTAACCTAATTGAGCATAATAGTTCAATTCGAGGAACTTTTGATTGCGTTTGATCCCATCAACAGTAACCTCAACTTGTTTAAACACCCCGGCAACTTTTATTTTTTCTGTGGGTAATGTTGATTTTCCGCGATAATGGGCGATTAAGAACGCTTCAGACTGTTGATCGTCACGGATTTCATAAATATCATATTGGTCCCTGATGGGTATGGGAACAAATGTCACTGCTTTACCGGTTGAAATCGGAACCAATATCAAACCCTGAAATTCTGATTTAGATTCTTTTAGCCTCGCAACGCCTGTTATCATCGCATTCGCGCCTAGCAGGCCCAATTTTTCTGCCTCAGCAGGCATTAGTTCCTGCGCTTTATGCTTTAAGAACGCACTCCTTAGCCGATCATCCAATTTCGAAATGATCTCCACCTGATCTTTCTTGGAAAGTTTTGAAATGGAAAATTCTAAAAACAGGATCAGGCGTTGTCGTTCATTAAAAATCCCGCCAACCTTGGCTAATTCACTGACATTTATTTCTCCATCCTCCGCTTTGGTAAATAGATTGAAAAAATGTCCGCCATTGTCTAAATGATTTATTGCTTCTGAAATGTTCTGATAAGGTTTAAGTTGTTCCATATATGGGCAGCAGTGATCGGGTTATTTTATCATTGAGCACCTTTTATTGCGGTGCGATTTATAGATGATTTTTATTACCTATTGTTACAAACTCAGGAAGCCTTAAATTTCAAATGGTCAAATAAATCTGGCCCTGGATCATCCGAAAAGTTTCTGAGACCTGGTATAATAACTGGTCCTTCCACTAATTTTCTCTGAAAAAACCTCTTCTCCCTTTTTGGTCTCTTTTATCTTCGCTCCGTGCACTTCCATAAAATCCCTGAGCTCACCGCGCAGTTCATCACCATTTTCTTTCGCGATTTTGTTGATTGCCTCCTTCAAGACCGAATGTATACACTCATTTAACCGCTTCACGTCCTGTTCCGGAATTGATCCCGCAACAGAGAAAGGCGAGATCCCGGCATGGTAAAGGATTTCATCGCCATAGGAATTCCCGATACCCCGCACCTTTTTCTGGTTCATCAAAAGCGTTTTGATCAGTGTTTTTTTTCCACTCAGGATTTTCTTTAATGAACTATAATCCAGTTCAAGTGCATCGGGCACATCATTTTCAGCTGGATTGAGTGTCGGGGTTGCTTGTTTCTGCATATCTGTGACAGCGAAACCCTCACCTCCCTTAAAAGTAAAGATCAGTATCGGGAACCTTGGTGGCTTATCTTCGAGTGCCACCAGTTCCCCTCTTAGCATCAGGTGTACGCCAAGTACGCGTCCTGCTCCAAAATGAAACTGCAAAGTTTTGCCCGAGCGTTTTACAGCGCTGAGCTTATGTCCTTCCAGTTGGCCTTTTAATTCCTGAGCAGAAACATTAAGCTTACCGGCCACTTCTACATCGATATTTTTCAGTACCTTTCCAACATACCTGCGGGTAAGGATGCGCGAGAAAACTTCAAGATCAGGGAGTTCAGCCATAAGGATTAGGATTTTATGTATTTTTTAATTTCTGAAAGATCGCTGCCCATGAGTACAATGGCTGCTTTAAGTTCACCTGTACTGATCTGAAACTGTTCTGCCCAGTACGTCAACTGCTTGGGATCTGCGCTATCGATGCTTCCCTCGCTGGATGCAAAATCTACCGCTTCAAGCTCATCTCTGTCTTCTTCTATTTCATGCTGCCCATTCACTTCGCTTTCCTGACCTTGCTGAAAGTAATGCCGCGCCCTTTTAAGACCGGTTGCAATTGCCGCTCTTTCTTCCATTCCCTGCGCTAAAAGTGCATTGGCTATCTCAACAGCTTTCTCCCTTAAAGTTTCAGGTTGGTTTTTATAGGATGGCGGATAATCCCTATTGTACCATGGCATAATCTTTCGTATTTACACTTAAAACATAGCTGATTAACGGAAAGTTTGATGGCCGGAAATAAAAAAGGCGGAGGTCCTTTTGGACTTCCGCCTTGACCTTCTCAGATCATTGTTTTTCATTCTGGTAAATGTGCTATAAAGACAGATTTCCCGCTCAATTGTTTTAGAAAAAATCAAAAAGCGCAGAGAAATATTTTAAACCTTTTTCTTTTTGCTTTTGATAAGGTTTCATTTTTTTTTCGGTCGGACAATCCTCAACAATATTTCATTCTCCGCTAACACTGATCTCTTGTTAAAGAAATTGTTTCCTGACCTGTTGGAAGAGTATCCTGTACTATCGCGATTGTCACCTCTCTAACAGCGAACAGAAAACCGCCATAACATTGGATAATAAGATTATCCAGAAATAATTGCCATTCTACCCATTCAGTGCATCAGCATTAAAATCAAAGTTGCAGGTAAACTAAACACCTTTTTGAATTTTCAGGTGGATCTGCATGATTAGGAATGAATACGGATTACCACAGAATAAATACCTAAACTTATTTCTGTTGTTTTTTTTGCAATAATCCCGCTAACTTAGGATACCAGACCAGAAATGAACATGCCTAAAATCCTGATCATCGAAGATGACCTCAGCAATGCCGACGTTATCCAGCAGATGTTAGAATCGGAAGATTTTGAGGTGGAGAGCATAAACAAACCCGGGGCTGTCGATCAATCAATAAAACGCTTTTCTCCCGACCTGATCGTAATGGACATTTTACTTGCCTCCGGCGACGGAAGGCTATTTTGTAATTCCATCAAAGAAAACCCAGACACAAATCACATTCCCATATTACTCATCACCGCTATGCTTGAATCAGAAATCCCGCGCATTCCATGCTTACCGGACGCCATCATGCTCAAACCCTTCGACTATCTGAAGCTGATTAAAACAGTAAAAACGCTACTACACACTTCAGGATAACATTCTTAAGGAAAGCTGAAAGGGCGTAATGCCCTAGAGCAGCTACAGAAAAACGAAGCTTTCTCGCCAGATTAAACAAAGAAATCATTCTAAAATTAGCATCAGCTAAAACTATTCTAAAAATAAACAGTTATCTATAAACCTATAAAACCAAATATCTATGAAGACCGCAACATTCAGCAACATGGTTACCGCCCATACTGATCAACTCTACGCCCACGCCATGAATTTCACAAGGGACACTGAAGATGCGAACGACCTTGTTCAGGATACATTGATCAAGGCTTTAAGGTTTAAAGAGGGGTTTGAGCAGGGGTCCAATTTTAAAGGATGGCTATTTGTGATCATGCGGAATACCTTCATCAACGATTATCGTAAAAAAGCAAAGAAAAATTCAATCATTACCATTGAAGAAGAGCTCAGTAGCGCACAACTTGCGGGCAACGCGTCACTTAACGGAGCTGAACATAAGTTCGCCATGCAGGATATTAACAATGCACTCCACCGCTTACCCGAAGCACACCGTTTGCCATTTGTGAGATATGTTGAAGGTTATAAATACCATGAAATTGCCGATGAACTGGGAATACCACTGGGAACAGTAAAAACACATATCCACCAGGCGAGGCTTGAACTTAAAAAAACGCTAAAAATTTATCGGTAAGAATCAAGTTCAAACGATGTATTTATCTCTGCATTCAAACCACTGATCCGGTGCCACAGCACCTGCCTTTTTATTAATAAAATAATTTCCATGCCCTAATATGCAATGGACCACTTGCTGTCGTTTAACTGACCAGCAAAATTAACGCTTTAGCCAATAGCTTACCCACTAGCATCATAGCCGGACATGAAGACACAGGATATATTGATCTATCTAAGCAACTGTATCTCCGCAAGGTTTTCGGTCAGCGTGGGCATCATTTGTTCTGCCCAGTCCCTTAACCTGGGGTCTTTAGCGCCTGTTGGGGAAACTGCCCTTACATGAATCGAGATGAGTTGCTGATCCGATTCAATGGTCATCCTCACCAGTTCCTTCTTAAAATTATCCCCTGCCAATTTTCTCAATCTGATCAGTCTTTCCATGTTTTCATCGCCGATCGCCGTGGATGAGTCTTCGGCAAACACCCCGACAACCGAATTCAGCTCGGACATATATTTTTTTGACTTTTCTATCCTTTGTTTTGCTATTTCAGGAAAACGCACATGACTGGTAATTTTGGAAAGCTCCTCATTTAAAAGCTGTTGGTACTTCTGTTCAGAAACCGCCATTGCATAGAAGGCTTCAGAGCTGAGCGCGTATGCCCCAGTATCCTCCTTATGGCAGGATGTACAAAGCAACCAGCAACAGAAAAATGCCTGCATTATGCGCCAGTAGTTAAGCGAAAAAAGGTTGGCTTGAAATGAATATTGAGTATCCATAGTGGTCTGTTTTATCCGCAAAAGCATTTTATCTTCTGACTAAGATGCGTTGCTAAGAAACAGGTAAAGCGGCAGGCAAAGGCGAAGTTTAACTAAGAGGATATAAAATTTAGCCCGGCCTGTTGCCAGGCTAATTCATTAACTTAAGGTTTTAAAACAACCTTAACACAGTCCTCTTCTTTATTATCAAAAATCTTATAGCCGTGTGCAGCATCCTCGAGCGGAAGTGTGTGGGTAATGATGTCATCCAGCACCACTTTCCCCTCGTTCACCAGCCCGATAAGTTTATCAATATAATTGAGTACTGGAGCCTGTCCCTGTTTAATGGTAATGCCCTTATCAAAAATCCTGAAAAGCGGGAAATTGTCATAAGGAGAACCATAAACGCCCATAATAGATACTGTTCCCATCCTGCGCACAGCCTCAAAACACATTTCCAGCACCTTAATAGATCCTTTCTCAAAATGTACCGTCGCTTTCACCTTATCGAAAAAGCTACGTTCCGGTTCAAAGCCAACGGCATCTACGCAGAGGTCAGCTCCCCGGCCACCAGTCATTTCCCTTATAGCCTCTACTACATCGACTTTATGTGGATTGAGGATATCGACATTATTTACTGCCTTAGCTTTTTCCAACCTGTAATCCAGGGGATCAATGGCAATTACCCTGCTGGCACCATTTATCCATGCTGCCTTCTGGGCCATCAGACCGACAGGTCCTGATCCAAAAATGGCAACCACCTCTCCTCCCTTGAGCTGTGCCCAATCAATAGCCGACCAACCGGTAGGAAAAATGTCCGTTAGGAACAATGCCTGCTCATCACTCAGATGCTCCGGAACAATACGCGGACTGATGTCGGCATAAGGAACACGGACATATTGTGCCTGTCCACCTGAATAACCGCCATACAGATCAGTATAACCAAACAATGCGGCACCTTTCTGGCTCATCATATCGCCATTGGGACCGTAGTTTTTAAAATTCGAAGTTTCGCAAGCCGGAGATGCCTCATGGGTACAGAAAAAACACTTACCGCATGAGATAGGAAAAGGAACTACGACGCGGTCTCCACGCTTGAGATTGGTGATCGAAGCACCTACTTCTTCTACTATCCCCATAAATTCATGTCCCATGATCAATGGGTCTTTCTGTGGTACTGCGCCGCTCAGGATATGAAGATCCGACCCGCAGATCGCAGTTGAGGTAACTTTCAAAATTACATCCCGGGGATCCAGAATTTTCGGATCAGGTACATAGTCCACCCGGATATCTCCAGGTTTGTGAAATACTGCTGCTTTCATAGTCTTGATTTTAGATACGATTTATGATTAAGCCTTGATAATCACCTTCGGCCTTAAAGAAGCAACAATAAAAAATCAGCTATAGTTTAGTCAATTTCACATTTTAAAGAAATAGGACTGTTCGCCATAACGGCCTTTAATTTAATTACTGATAGTTGACGAGCTGAAAAGATAATCCGAACCAAAGTCTCAATTATTTGTTTTTGGGTTATATTTCAAAGTATCAACATGGAACAACGACCAACGAATATGACCAAAGAAGCTCTACAGGCGCTAAAGCAAAAGTTCGAAGATGGGATGATAGACTCTGTGTGGAGCGAAAATGGAGAATTAACTTACATCATCAAAGATGGACTGGATCTAAATGAATACGCACTGGCCGCGAAACAGATACTCGAAAGTGAAGGCGATATTGCACACGATTTCACTGGCAAAGTCACCAATGAATCGAAATCCGCGTCTGCGAAATTTGAATATCGCTCGGGCTGGTTTCTGGACGGGCTGGCAGATGGTGAAATAGAGTAGCGATAACCGCTTCAAATCATAACACCTGCTCCATCCCTACTCGTAAATGGAGCAGGTGCTGGTCTTAGAGGAACGGCGCGGAGTTCAAACATCCAACACCGTTCCTGCGATAATATCTAATGAGAAGATTATCAGCGATCACAGCCATGGCCAAGGCCCGACATTGCCGGTATGCCAGCCATAGTTAATCAAAAAGTGTCAGGTCAGGTCCAGATCGGCGGTTGTTATCTTCATCCTTATTTCTTGCATTATTGATTTTGGGATCAACCTGCCAGCCCCTTAAAAGCTCATTACTTACCGGGTGCAACGCCTTTAGACGCTCCGTTACCGGAAGTTCCCGGTCAAGCCAGATTGCGCTTTCCGCTTGTGATAGGATACAGGGCATACGGTCATGGATTTTGGCTATAAATTCATTTGCAGGTTGCATAATCATCGTACAGGATGGAATAACAATGCCTGTCTTAGGATCTTTCCAACTGTCCCAATAGCCCGCCAGCAATAATACCTCACGGTCTTCACGTTCAAAGAAATAAGGCTGTTTAACCTTACTATTGCGGTCCCATTCATAAAAGCCCTCCACCACAAAAACGCAATGCCTCCTGCCAATCAGGGTGCGGTAACTTGGAAGGGCAAACATGGTCTCAATCCTGCAGTAAGTCGTGCTGAATTTAGGTACCTCTTTCGAATCAGCTGGAATAAGTCCCCATTTTACATAATGCAGTTTTCCAGGCCTGGCATCCAGTATCACGGGCATATCTGTCCCAGGGGGGCGATTGGTATCTTTTTCTTTCGATTCACCACCCAAGATTACCCCGGCTTTTGCAGCCATTGTCATGCTCTCGCCAATCAGTGTCCTTCCACACATATCTTTCCTTTCTTTTTATTTTACTTTTATAATGTCAGCCCAGCGTGTAGTATAACCTTTTGAAAGGTACTCATGCTTTAAACGCCACTTTTTCTCATACCCTTCAGTGGCCATGCGTATAGTCCCGCGACCATAGGCAAGGTTCAGCCTGTCAAGCACCGCCGATACCGAATCTTTCTTTCCACCATCATGATCTGAAAACATATTTAGCTGAAGCTCGCTTTCAGGAACCAGGCCAGTAGCAATTACCCCAGCCTTTCTGTATTTATTGCCATATTGAAAGAGTTTTTTTGCTACAGTGACCGCAATTTTGACCAAATCTGAAGTATTATTACTAGCCACCAGCAATTTATGGGTGTGCACCGGAAAATGCTGGGGATGATCTTCCCTATTCTTATTGGTATAGAGAAAAACCTGCAGATATAGACAGCGGAGCTTTTGGGCCCGCAGCTTTTCAGCCAGGCATGAGGCATACAGCGTAACCGCCTCGGCAAGGACATCCGGCTGCTCAATATAGTTCCTGAAAGAGCGGCTGACAGTAATTCCTTTTTTAGCTTCTCTGACCTCCTCTAAAGGAATGGCCGGTTTCCCCCAGAGTTCATTCCACATCCGTTGCCCCATTACAGTCATGTGCTGCTTGAACCACATCTCGGGCATATCCCGCAGCTGGGCTACCGTTTTTATCTCTAGCTCCTCGAATTTCTTATAATACTGCCTGCCTACTCCCCAAAGTTCATGCACCGGAAAATCGGCTACTGCATGATTTATCTTCTCCTCACTGTCCAAAACCATTACACCATTGTTCTTTTTGGCCAGTTTATTGGCTAGTTTGGCCAGTGTTTTAGTTGGCGCCACCCCAATCGATACCGGGATCCCTGTATTGTGGATAACAGATTTCCTGATTTCTGGCGCATATCTTTCCAGGTCAGCCACCCCGCCAAGCCAGCCAAAAGCCTCATCTATACTATAGACATCCAGGCGTGGAAACCACCTGCCCAGATGGTTCATCACCCGCTCACTCATATCGCCGTATAAAACATAATTGCTTGAGAACACCTGGATATCAAACTTTTTGATCAGGTCCCTGACCAAAAACTCCGGATCGCCCATTTTGATGCCACATAGTTTAGCCTCCTCACTCCGGGCAATCACGCATCCATCATTATTGCTTAGCACAACAACCGGTTTACCGTTAAGTTCGGGGCGGAAAAGCCTTTCGGCCGAAGCGTAAAAGTTATTACAATCACAAAGCGCAAACATGATTGTACCTCCCTACCCTTAATGTTTTTGGTAATACATTCCTGCAGATTACCGAAACTACACCCCAGATTTGCAGCAGCCCTATTTCTGTTTCCTTAACTGAATCCAGGCCGTTAATGAGCATCGGAACATTTTCTTCGATCAGGTATAAGCGGCATGAAAAGTTTCCACTAATAAAAGCAACCACCACAGCTCCCTCAAGGGCTTTGAGTGACTTATCGATCACTAATATATCTCCATCATTTATCCCGTAGGCAGACATTGCATCACCCTGCATCTGAAAGTAAAAGGTAGAATGCGGATCAACGACTAACTTTTCTGTAATATCCAACCTGCCTTCCAGATAATCTGACGCCGGAGACTGGAATCCCGAAATTTTCTGTTCTGCTCTTTTCTCAAACGACCTGATCATAAACCCATTGCCTTAATGCATCACAAAATTATACTAAAATTTTTAGCATTTAAAATCAAGGGCTTATTTAAAACACAACCGGCAGGAATATTAAGAAGATTGCCTTTCTTTATTCCTACCACTGTAGATCATTGGTTTGCCTAAGTGTAGCAAGACATATCGAAAAGCGTAGCGGGGGAATCCAAATACTTGCAGCTCATCCATAAATTACTACTTTTGGCGCTGTCTATGTTGTCACCAATAAGTTTTGAAAATGAGCACCTTATTATCCATCCATTCCGGCCCCAGGAAATGGACAGGCTAGCTGAGCTGTCAAATGATGTTTTCGAAATCCTTTCTGATGAGCTCACGCTAAAGTTTATTCCTAAGAAACGGCTTGAAAGTATCCCCCAGGCTGAAGGCTTTTTAAAATCCAGGTTGCTAAGCCACTACAGCGGAAAGAATTTTTTTCATTTCATTACAAGAAAATCTGCACAAAAGGTCATCGGCATCATTGAACTCATCAGCCCGGATTTGGCTATGGAACACTATCAACTTAAAACTTACCCATACTTTATAGAATTTTACCTTTCTTCCTCGGCTACGGGTTGTTATATCATGACTGAGCTATTGCCCGTGGTTATCGAATGTCTTTCTGATCAGGGAATCAGTCATATCGGTGCGGTTGTTCACAGAAAAAACACAGCTGCGACAAAAGTGCTCAAAAATGCAAAATTTACCTATCAAGGCCAATTTGATATCTTTCAGGACTTTTATGAAATAAACCCTTCCGCTATGCAGCTCAATCCGCAAGATAATCAAGCTTAATGGCTGGCTTTGCCAGCGGATATCAATCTCATTTGCACGAGTTAAAATTACTATGGTTTAAATAACTGGATCAGCCTTTTTTGTCCGGGACAGTATAAATGCGGTGACTAATGCCCCTGCTAAATAATACCCGATGGTAAGCAGCTTTACTCTTGTATTCCGCGCTACAGGGCGCTCGTCAAGTCCCATTGGTGCCGGCAAAGCGATCGCCCCCAGTCCTGCAGCAAGTCCGGAAAGAATGGCTTTAGGCCAGACATATTTATTGCCCCCAGTGCCGATCAGGCTATAATATAACGCATTTCCGGCCACATCCCCTGCCAGTGTAGCTTGATAAAGTTTGTCAGGATCTTCAATACCCGAGCCAAGCCAGCCCAATCCTTTATTAAGTGCTTCTTCACCCAGCAAATCAATCCTGGGCATATTATCATCACGACCTTTCAAACCCTCATGCAGGACATTGAGCACTACAGCTCCACCTAGCCCTGCCAATAAACTTTTTAATTTTTCCATCCTTAACTTGTTTTAATCCAAAGCCTATCCTAAATCCTGCCTGTTCCTCTTTATGGTTAATCCAATTAGCCCATTTTGCAATCGAGTAGCGATTAAATAACATTATCTATTAAAGAAAGATTTAAATAAAGTGGATATTTTAAAAAGTGGCTACAAAACTATCCAGCAGCGTTCAAAATTGTCACCGGCTAAAACAAAATAGGTAGAAAGCATCACTAATGATATAACAGTGGATACAAAGCAATAGCCAATTCCCTCCCTGTAGCGCAAGGCAAACCCAGTTTGGATTATCCCCCGCTAACAGAAAACGGCAAACCTTATCCAAACTAAATGGTTGTAATAAAACGACAAATACCAACACTCATGGATAAAGCAAAAAATGCAGATAAACCAGTTAAGCTTGAAAAATGGAAATCCAGTGCAGATAAATCAACTCCTCCACCCCCTGCCCCTATACCTGAAAACCAGCGGATCGGATATGCCGTGGTTGGCCTGGGCCACCTCGCACTTGAAGAAGTGATTCCTGCCTTATCAGGCTGTAAGTTTAGCCGTCTTGCCGCGCTAGTCAGTGGTGATGATAAAAAAATGGAAAAGGTGGCGTTGCAATATGGTGTAAGCCCAGGTTCTTGCTATAGCTATGAGCGTTTCGATGAAATAAAAAACAATACGGATGTTTCGGTAATCTATATCATCCTGCCTAATAGTATGCATATGGAATTTACAGTCCGCGGCGCGCGGGCGGGAAAACATATCCTCTGTGAAAAACCGATGGCTAATTCATCTGCCGAGTGCCGCAAGATGATAGCAGCCTGCAATAAAGCAAAGGTAAAACTGATGATCGCTTACAGAATGCAGTTCCAGCCCCATACCCTAAAATTAAAAGAAATGGTCAGTAATGAACGCTTTGGCCGGGTGAGGTACATTGAAACAGTAAATGGGCAGAGCAGTGCTAATCCAGACCACTGGAGGCATAAAGCCAAACTGGCCGGTGGAGGTGTACTGCCGGATATAGGAATCTACTGTTTAAACACCACACGATTTATCCTTGGAAAGGAACCAATAGAAGTATTTGCCTATCAGTATTCCACACCAAAAGACCCCCTTTTCAAAGACACAGAGGAGCTAATCTCCTGGCAGATGAAATTTGATGAAGGATTGATTGCAAGCTGTATGGCACATTACAAAATAAGGGAGGTAAAAACCATGCGCATACACGCCGAAAGGGGCTGGATGTTCATGGACCGGGCCTTTGCATACAAAGGCCAACAGCTGAAAACCTCAAGGGCCGAAGGCGAAGAGGAAATAGAGGAAACCATTAGTGTGCCTGAGCCAAACCAGTTCGGAGCGGAAATGGACCATTTCTCGGAGTGTATTTTGAGAAAAAAAGATCCCAAAACCCCGGCTGAAGAAGGCCTACGTGATCATGTCATCATGGAAGCGATTTATAAATCCGCTAAAACAGGAAAACCAGTGAAAATAATAAAAACATAAAAAGTCAGGATAGATCAATAGCCGGGTTTTGTTTCCAGCTCGGATTCGCCCAGACGGCAGCCAAACATATAAAATACCGCTTTAAGCGTGCAAATAATGATGAATATATCATCCTCAAACATCTTTCTGCAATCAACTGTTATCATTGGTAGAATATCTTAATCTGATGAGCAGTAAAAGAATCCGGGAAGCGAAATATTTTGAATTGGGCAGACAGGCCGAAAAAGATGGCCAACTAAAAGAGGCTGTTAAGCAATACCTGCTTTTGCTAAAGCGCAACCCCGCCCACATCGAAGCGAACAATCGTCTGATCATGACTTATCGAAAACTGCACGAATATTCAAAAGAAATTTCATTGATTGAAAATGCAAGCAGCGCCCTCCAGCAGGAAATTGAAACCCGGCAACAACATTATATTGACGAAAACCCTGAAAAAGCAAGAGACACAAGGGAACTTGCAGTGAGCCTTGGATTACTCGGCAAAAAAGGACTACCAATCGTTGAAAATGAGATCATCAAAAGATGGCAAAAAAGATTGCCAGTAGTACAAAAAAAGCTTGAGCGGATTAAAAAAACTAAATAAGGTCACTAACAAATCTTCTTAGGGTTTTAAGGTTTCCATAAGCATCCCCCATAGTGTTATTAAAATAAACAAAGACCTCCTTTTTTTCTAATAGCCATTCAACAATATAACTGGCATATTCCGCCAGCACATCTTCAGTATAACTGCCCCTATAATTGCCTCCTGGTCCGTGAAACCTCAGGTAACGGAAGCTACAATCGGAGTCATCCAGTGGACTCGCAGCAGATCTCTTATCGTGAGTGACAATACCAAGGCCGTTTTCCGCCAATAACTCCATCACCTCTTCCACATAAAGTGAAGCGTGTCTGAACTCAAATGCAATCTTCCATTGATTTTCCGGATCACACTCACGGAGACTAAACATTAATCTGGAAAGTTGGGCGAAATCGGCTATCCTTATACTCGGCGGAAACTGGACAAGGACACATCCCTTCTTATCTTGGGTATTGGCAATTACTTGCATGAAGCGGACGATATCCAAAGGATCAAATGCCAATTTTGGAGAATGGGTAATGCCCTTGAAAAGTTTAAAGGTAAATCGGAAATCACCGGGAACCTCTTCACTCCACTTTTTCACGGTGGACGCCATCGGAATTTTATAAAAAGAGCTGTTGATTTCGATGCTGTTCATCAGCGAGCCGTAATAGCATAGTCTTGATCGCTCCCTGAATTCCTCAGGATAGTGCGATTTATTGGGTACCGGTAATAACAGTCCACTGGTACCCGAATAATAACCTTCTGTTTTTTTGTCCATTGTTAATGGAAACATGATAAACCGACAAATTGTTGCGTGATTACTTTTCAGCGATTCATTTTAGTAGTCATAAACTAAAATGTTCTATTTAATTAACCAGTCAGCCTCCACCATCAGTTCCTTCTAATTTGAGTAAAAACTTATTTTTTACTTATTTTCCTAATATTCTATGAATAGCTTTTTCATAAGCATTTGCATATTGCATCATCCCAATATCATTAGGGTGCGTACCATCACCTGTACTCTCATAAGTAAAGCCAATCTCTTTAGCGGCAAGCAGGTGTAAATTAGGAATTACTTTTTTTAATTTCTGATAGGTACCTGATAACACAGCACTTGTTTTATTATACGGTTTGGCTAGGGAGGTATCCAAAGTTATATCTGGCAGAGAACCACTATGTTCTGTTAGTAATATCGGGGTTTTAGGATGTTTTTGATGTAAGGTCTCGACAGCCAAAGTGATTTTTTTCGCTATTTCATTTTCATCATTTTGACTATACACGATTAGATTTGGTTGGCAATCGAGTACAAAAATCTTTGCATCAATGGTATTAATTAAATTGATAATAGGCTTTTCCAACCTGCCATTCCCAGAAAAACCCAAATTTATCATTGGCTGATCAATTCTGCGGCCCAAAATACTAAACCATGTTAACCCATGCCTGGAGGTAGAACCTCCCTGCATGATAGAGGTACCATAAAATACGATTGGTTTTTCTACAGATGCAGCCTCTACTTTAAAATCAGCATTCTTAACAACGCCTATTTCTAACCATTTAGGGAAATTGTGTAAGGGTAAATAAAGCCTGAATCTTTTTACTTTTACTTTAGGATCAATATTGTCACAAGTAAAACTAATCGTATCTTTAAAACTATGGAAGCCATTGATAAAATGCCACTTTCCTGATTCGTCCTGTACATGCATATCTAAACCATTAGTCGAGATTTTGCTCATACCGTCAAAAATCAAGTATGGATTACCACATTGATATCTAACTACAATTTTCCCGGCATTAGTATAGAAATCTATGTATTCGCCTGCTGTTTGTTTGGCCAGATTCCAAACAGCCAGCCTAACACTGTCTTTTGCATAAGATGGCAAGCGGTTATAAAAGTTAATTGTATCTTTACTTTCCCAGTATTTTCCTTTTAGCACCGGATACGGACTGGAAACAGGGTTAAACCATTTCATACCATCCGATTGCTGCGCTTTAGCAATGCTAAAGCTTAAAACGCTTAATAAGAACACTAAAATTTTTTGGTATAACTTCATTATAATTTGAGTTTAGGAAATAACAGAGATACTTTAATTAACTAATTCCTGTATTTTGTCTAGATTAATATGATCTTTTGGTTTAAATTGGGAGCCGGTCATGTATTTTTCAAGACTATATAACAACTGGCGTGCTTCAGGGCGTTTATCCTGATCGCTAAGTAAGTCAATTGATGATACAAGCAGCTTCCCTTTTTCAACGTTACATTCAAAAACCAATCCCAAAGGGCGCGCGGTAAACCAATCATCTACCACCCTAACAATAGGCTTTAAATCTTTTGATACACTATTGAGTTTTATTGCACTCGAATGGGTCATGGCATCCCACCATTGCCAGTTACTGTGGTATTGGGTAGGAAATTCTGCAAGTGCAGGATGCGTAGGATTACACAAAATACCCATTGTTGTTGGTGGCTGGCTATGTGTCCATGCAGTATTCCAAAAAATTGTCGAAAAGCCAATTTTAATATCACCTCCCATTTCAGCCTTAACTGATCCTTTTTTAAGGGTGAGCAATACCTTCCCTCCAGAATTTAAGGTCGCAACCGCATTGTCATCTAATGTTTGTGTTAAAAGTATTTCTTTAGGAGCCTCAGGTAATGTTTTTGGATACACAAATATTTCCCATTCATTGCTGTGGTTTCCTATAGTTGTTTTTAAAATAAGGCGTTGTGGTGTTTTAATCGACGTTAAGCTTTGTTTAATAGTACCTATTTTTATTCCATTACCAATACCGACAGTTTCATTTTTAAAGCTTCCGTTAAACAGTTTTTCACCCTTTTCATTCTCAATAACCCAATTGGTTGCTGCATTTTTAAGCACATTGTCACTGAAATTGGCAATTTCAATTGGCACAGCTAAATCTTCATCATTATTGTAAACCATTTTCGGCAATCTGGCTAAAAGCACTATAGGCGCACAAAACCGGCTATATTCACTTGCAGAAATATAAGGCTTCGACTCCCAAAAAGCATCCAATACACCAACTAATGCAGTTCCCTGTCCAGGAAAATCATTTAAACCCAATAACTGAAATCCGGCGAAGCCAGGCGTACGCAACGCAGCTTCAATATCAGCTTTATAACAAAGCGACTGCAGTTTTCCGCTAGCCATAAAAAAGCTATCGGCCAACATCGAAAGACCATTCTCCTGTAACCTATCTTTGAATATTTCGAAGTTCTTCGCTTTTAAAACCCCGTCGTACTTTTTAATCTCATTAAAATTTGGGTATACACACCATTGACCAATTTCATGACTAACGGTAGGTTGTTTCCATTTAGCGATCGTTTTAGTCCAATCGTAGTCTGATTTTGGGGCTTCACTGTTAATGATACTTTTTAAGCCCTGCCCCCAACCTTGTATCCTCGGTTCTGGCATATTGTTGTAATCACTAGCATCATTTTGTGGCCACCCAGCTGCAGTGGTATACATTCTTCTCGGATCTTTTGCCTTCCAATAATTCACAAAATCTACCAGGTATTTTACCTGGCCTTTTCCACTCGGCTCGTTCCCGTAGGTCATCATTACAAAAGATGGGTGGTTGCCATAAGCCTTTACCATTCTTTCGCTTTCCTGGTAGACATATTTATCCAGAGGCAAGCCATCGCCAATATAAGATCCTTTATAACTGTTTGCCCATGCATCACATTCAACCTGCAGAAAAAGGCCTAAACGGTCGGCTGCAATGAAGGCAGCCTCGGGTGGGCACCAGGAGTGAAACCTCACATGGTTTAATCCATAGGCTTTTATGGTTTTAAAGTTTTTCATCCAGCTATCAACATCAGTTGGTGGAAATCCTGTTTTAGGAAAAGCCGCACAATCCAGCGCACCTCGCAAAAACGTAAGCTCATCATTTATGGCAAACTGGGTTCCCTTGGCTTTAAATTCCCTCATGCCGAAGGTGATTTTTCTGGCATCGATTTCTCCTTGTTTTCCCATGTTTAAATTAACGCGCATTTCATATAAATCCGGATGAAATTCGTTCCATAACTGCGGTGTTGCGCCCATCGGGTAAACCATTTCAATGGTTCTTTCTTTTTCGGCAACTATTACATTTTTACTCAAAGGTTTCAGCTTGGCACCAGTTGATCTGTTCGCTGTAGCTAATAAATTTAATCCTATTGATACAGGTGCGCCAGTAGTGTTTTTAACCTGTATTTTCGCTAATACTTGTTTGTTTTTAACATCAGGATAAAGCTGCACATCGTCAATAAAAACATTCGCACGTGCGATAAGGCTTAATTCACCAACCATGCCGTTCCAGTTAGTTTGGGTATGATCGCTGATGCTGTGGGCATTTTCGCCAACTTTAAAAGATTTCGACGAATTATCAATTTTGACAGTTACACGGTGCGATCCAGGTGTTAATTTATTACCCAGATCAAATAATTGTGCTGTGGCCAGACTGTTGTTTGTACCGACTTCTACCCCGTCAACCCACACCGTTGTTTCCCAATGACTTCGCTCTATCAAAAGTTGAATCCGTTTATTTTTCCAGGCGGCAGGTATATTTACCGTTTTTTGGTACCAGGCGGCACCCACATAAGATTTTGTTGGCTGTAGCCAGAATGGGATTTTGATATTATCTGGCTGCCTATATTTGGCATATTCGTCGCTGGTAAACCAAGATTTGTCAACAATCTGACCTGTCCATTTGGTATTTACGGTGATGTCGTTGCCTTTGCCATTGGTTGTCATTGAACCAGGCAGCTTAATCTTATCATTTAATTCCTTATTAAACCATTTTTCATCTACGCCCTTATCTAAAGAATCGACCTGAAAATTCCAGATACCTGAAAGCTCAATATGAGCATTATTTTTTGACTGTGCTGCAGCTGTATGTATTAAACTTAGCAAGGCTAAGGATAGCATACCTAACCTCAAAATATTGTTTTTCATTTAATCAAGTTTTACACTGTTCATGATAACAAACAGCATAGCCCCTAGTGCAAAATCTTAAAGGGGCTATGTAATCTTTGATATCTGTCGATATCAGGATATTTTAAACTAATAACCTGGATTATTCCCTTTTATCTGCTTGTTTTGGTCTATAACATTTTGCGGGATCGGAAACAAGTAATTTTTAGATGCAAAGAATTTCCTGTCGCCGCCTACTGCTGGTACCACAGTATAGGTTACATTACTCCCGTTTGTAGTAATTTTCATCCCATGCAGAGGTTTATTGAGGTTAACTTCTGCAATTCTCCATCTGATTAAATCCCAATAACGCTTGTCTTCTAAAGCAAGTTCAATTCTTCGTTCTCTTCTTATTGCCGTTCGCATTTCAGCTTGGCTTAAACCGGCCGGTAAATTCGGCAAATTACCTGCTCTGGTTCTGATTCTACCTATAGCATTATAAACCGATGCATCAGGTCCTACTGCTTCATTTTGAGCTTCTGCATAGTTTAGCAATACTTCAGCATAGCGGAATATGTTATAATTTTGATCGCTGGTACCTACATCCCAATTGGCTGCCCCGAGTGTAATTTTATCATTCAAACGTTTACGCATATAGTAGCCTGTTTGGGTAGCATCGTTTTTATCTGCCAAATCGATGGCATTTGCAGCATTATCCCTCATCGAAAGGCTTGTGTTATACCAGTAACATCCATCAAAATTGATAGATTGATAAAATCTTTTTTCCCTACCCACATATGGTTTTTGCGGGTCGTAACCAGAGGAAGGATCAGTAATTACTTTTCCGTTGGCCATTGCATAATCATCAACCAATTCTTGTGTAGGATTAACCCCGCCCCAACTTGTTTCTGCATCATTTCCAGTGAAAGTTGGTCCACATGTACCATCAATTACCCCACCCTTAACAGTAGCGATATACTCTCTGTAAAAAATACTCTCTTTACTGGCATTACCTTTCTTCAAGAAAAAAGCTTCATAATCAGGATCTAGATCATAATTTTTAAGGTCATCAATAATTTTTTTATTACTTGCCGCGGCATCGCTCCATTTATTGGCAAATAGCTCTACCCAGCCCTTTAATACCATTGCTGTGGCTTTTCCGATTCTTCCGGAACCTGGTGCATCCGGAAGGTCTGCATATGCGTCGGCACACTCTTTAGTGATAAACTGCATGGTTTCATCAGCAGTATTGCGTGGTTTAAAAATAGCATCTCCCTGATCTTGTGATAACACATCCGTGATAATCGGCACACCGCCATAGGCCATCCAGAGTAATTGATAATAATAGGCACGTAAAACCTTTACTTCGGCCAGACTTGATTTTTTGAAGGCTTCTGGCAGGCTTGAGGCACTAACATTTTTAATGAAAAGATTACATTTTCTAATGTAGGAATAGTTTCTTGTCCATCCATAGATGTTTCCAATATCCCCCCCTGGAATAGAATTAGGATTAACAATCATCTGCTGAACAACCTGTCTAGAACCCGGCCATGGAAACCCACAGATCGAATTATCAGACCAGTTTTCAACTGGATCATACCAATTATTGCCGTCAGGAAGTCCCTGATAGATGTCGTTTAAAAATAGGTTACTAGCTCCCTGATCAGTCCAAACATTAGCCTCCGTTAACCGGTCTCTTGGAATTACATCAAGCTCACTATCCTTGCAGGCTTGCACCGTAAGCAACACACAACCTGTTGCAATCAATAAATTATATTTTGAAAATAGCTTAGTCATAATTTCGGTCTTTAGATAGTTAAAAAGTTACATTTAGCCCAAAAGTGTATACCTTCTGTTGGGGATAATAGTTGGCATTAGATGCACTGATTTCTGGATCGAAATCTTTAAGGTCCTTGGTCCAGGTAACTAAATTTTGACCTGACAGATATAACCTTATTGATTGTAATTTAATCGCCGAAACAATTCTAGCGGGGACTGTATAACCAATCGTTGCTGATTTCATCCTTAGGTAGTTTCCACTTCTAACCCAAAAATCTGATGTTTGCGTACTGTTTGATGATGGAGAAGGGAGTACTCTTGGATATGATGCGTTTGTATTTTCCGGGGTCCAGTAATCTAAAGTGGCTTTTAAGGCCGAACCGCCATTAAAAAAAGGATAAGCGGCCTGTCCGTTAATATAAGCATCTGCTTTCGCACCACCCTGGAATAAAACATTTACATCAAAGCCCTTATAGCTGAATTCTGGTGAGAAGCCATAAATAATCTGAGGGACATTGGAATTACCAATTACTTTGATATCATTATTATCGATCTTATTATCCCCATTTACATCTTCGTACTTAATGTCCCCGGGTTTAAGTGTACCGAACTGAGCTACCGGATATTCTGAAGAAGAGATTGTACCATCACCATTTTTATCATCACTTTGTTGGAATAAGCCCAGTGCATGATAGCCAAATTTAGTACCCAAAGATTTTCCTGTTATACTTCTGTTAGGATTATTTAAAGTTGAGGCATTCTCAAAAACCTGCACCAATTTGTTTTTGGCATAGGTAAAGTTGCCTGTAACTCCTATTCTCATGCCATTTTTAAAAGCATAATGACTACCAAGAGAAAGGTCGAAACCGCGGTTCTGCATGGCAGCAGCATTGGTTTGAGGCAAGCCAATTCCAAATTCAGCGGGAACGAGTGTCTGGTTCGCAATTAACATATTGCTTCTGTTTTCTCTGAAATAATTAAACTCCAGATCAAACAATCCCTTAAAAATGGAAAGGTCTAAACCGATATTTGTTTTATTCGCTGTCTCCCAGGTAATGTCCGGATTTCCTGGTGCAGTTTCTGATAATCCTTGTGTACTGCCTCCATTAAAAATAAAACTATTTCCATAGAGTGCATAAGCGCTTAGGTATTGAAATGGTGCTAATACACCCCCAATATAGGGTAATGCTCCACTTTCACCATAAGACGCCCTTATTTTTAAATTATCAATCCACTTATAGTTATCCTTGATATAATTTTCCTCCGATAACCTCCAGCCGATTGAGCCTGCAGGGAACAAATGATAACGGCTACCAGGCGCAAATACATAATTTCCATCATACCTGCCTGAAATTTCTGCCAGATACTTACCTGCATAAGCATAAGTCGCCCTAAACACCAAACCATATTGACGTCCCTCCGATGATGATCCATAATTAGATCGATCGGTTAGTTCAGAACTTCCGTTGCTCAATTCAGGAATATTGACGTTGAAATTTGACCTTCCGGCACCAAAAGTTGTCCCTTTTGTATTCCTGTATTCCGAAACAAGGGTAGCTCCAAAATCGTGTTTACCAAAAGTCCTGTTATAGTTTAAAAAACCCTGGTAGGTAAACGCCTGGCTCTGCGCAAAATCTATTGTATAAGATGGTTTTGCCGGACCATCAGACCCCGCCTGTGGGTAAGTGTAAGGCGTAGTAGAGGTATTAACCGAATAATATGGTATTGGAGTTAGCCATGTTTTTACCGTCCTACCATTAGGATCATTGTAATCATAACTAACTACCCCTTTAATGCTTAAACCTTTTACAAACGGCAATTGCTGTTCTATACTGATTTGTGTAGTTAATATCTGACGCAAATCATTGGAGTAACCGCTGTTGTAGATGTTACCATAAGCTGATCTTCCAATATATGAACCCGGCAGGCCATTACTAAAGGTAACTGGCGCGATTGGTGGCGTACGGTACAATTGATCAAATATAGAAGATGCACTTTTACCTGGGTATCGTTTATCTTCTACCCTGCCACTCAGGCTTAATGAAAATTTTGTCGTGTTGGTTACCTGCGCATCAACATTGCTTGTTAGGTTATATCTTTTAAAGCTAGTGGGTCCCCACATGCCGTTTTGGCTTAAGTAACCTAAGGAACCAAAGTATTTAACTTTCTCTGTTCCGCCAGTCACTGACAGGTTGTGTGACATCATTGGGGCATCTTTATTAATAAGTTCCCCTAACACATCATGATTAGGAAAAACATCCGGATCTGAACCTGTTCTGAATTTTTCTATATCTGAAGCACTGTAAGGTAAGGCAGTACCAGCGTTCTTAGCGGCAGCATTACGCATAGTTACATATTCAAATGCATCTACCATTTCTGGCAGGTGAGTTGGATTCTGAATACCGTAACTGCCATTATAAATAAGCTGTGGCTTTCCGGTATTTCCTCTTTTTGTGGTAACCAGAATAACGCCGTTTGCTCCAGCCACCCCGTACGGAGCCACAGCGGCAGCATCCTTTAAAAACGTAATATTTTCTACACTCTGTGGATCCAACTGCCCCAAAGTTCTCGGAACCCCGTCAACAATAACCAATGGTGCGGTCCCACCTGTGGTACCAATACCACGTATTAACAAAGAAGCGCCATCCTGTCCGGGCTCTCCGCTACCCTGCGTTACAATTAGTCCAGGTGCACGGCCACCGAAAGTATTACTTAAATTGGCCACCGGCAAATTTGCTACCTTATCGCCTTTAATAGTGGATACTGCTGCAGTTAAAGAGGTTTTCTTTTGCGTACCGTAACCCACTACCACAACCTGTTCTAACTCATTAGAAGCGGATTCCAATTTTACTAGAATTGTTGTTTTTTCTCCAACTGTAATTTCCTGCGTTTTATAGTTCACAAAAGAAAACACTAAAACCGCCGTTTTGTCCGGTACACCGATACTATAGTTCCCATTATTATCAGAAACCGCGGTGGTTGTTGTTCCTTTAACTTTAACTGTTGCGCTAGGCATGCCTATGCCTGTTTCGTCTGTTATTTTTCCTTTAACCGTTATTGTATTCTGGGCAAACGATTCCAGGGTGACAAAAACAAAAACTAAGGATAGAAAGAAATTCTGCAAGTAGACTAACTTACAGGCTTTCTGGTAAGGTTTGTGAGTTTTATTCATAACATATAGGTTTAGACTTGGTCAAACCAAACCTATTGATTAATGAAACTCAATAAAATAGACATTGTATTGTAAATCATGGATTTTCTTCTGAAAAAGGAGATCGCACCTCTTCGTCTTTAGATTTGCTATTCAGATGGCGGATCAAACAGATAATTATTCCACGAGCTGCAAGTGCCAAGGCAACAGTTAAAAAAATCAGGTCAACAAAGATCACGGTGACACTAGCAAACGTGGTTCTATTTGATCAGAAGAAAATTAATTACTGTTTAGGTCTATTTTAATTTTTTGGCGATTTCCCACCGCTAATACTGCAACATGATTAAACTTACTACTGTGCAAATATCCTAGCAAGCTATATTTAATGTGCCTTCCCACTGGTTAATTGCAATATTATGCTCGATATTCATTGTATTAAGAGCAATTGCCATCGCCAACCCTTGTTTCAATTATACTGGTCATATTTCTGTTTTTAAAAAAATTCTCAATATTTCGCAGCACAACCGAAGGCGCTGAGTGAACATAGTTATGCTCCACCTTTGCGTTTTTTTTTGTAAAAACCTCCTCATTGCCAGTCTGTGTGGTTAGCGGTCGGGAAGTTTTCAAAAGCAAATTATTTCGGATTTATCACCTGCGCCGTAGCGCCTTGTTGATTTAGGAAGTGACCAGGACTTCAAAAAACCTGTACAAATTTGCCTTAAATAGCATTAATTATTTGTTTAGCTGGGTTAAACACGGGCTAAACTCAAAGAAAACACTGCCATCACCATAATACATGATAATTATAGTAATAATAATAATAAGACCTCAGAAGAGAGCTTGCTACACCAGCGATTCCAGAAGACAGGAATTATAAATAACGATTAATATATGATGATCGAAATACTTTTTCTTCAACTTAGCGACAGGTTACTGATCGAACATGAGTGAGGCCACGGCAGCAAATAGTATTAGAACAGGTTAAAGCGTATTAGTCCGCACATCTAAAACCTGCCCATAATGCATTAAGCGCTGACCATATAGCCCCAGTGAACGGCTTGGGGGACAATTGGTAGAAAATAATGATCTTGGTACTACCCGGACATTTTTTAACATGAACCTTCACATGTAGTACCATGGGTTTCTGTGCCATATAATCGAGTATGTGAATGATCCCAGCGTAGGTTTGCAGATCACCACTTTCAGTTTTAGTGATGCCTAGTTTTGTCTGCGTTTTGAAAATGATTTCTTTTGGAATCATTCGTTTGACGACGTTTCTACCTACAAGGCCATCATAATAGGCATTAAGGTTTTTCTGAATGACCGCTACATTTTGGACAGGACAGTTGTCCAACAGCCATAAAAAAGCATAAGACCAGTAGTCAGGACTATTCTCATCACTCCAACCCTTTGTAAAACGAATATCCTCGACACCAGTATACTTGATTGATGGGGCAAAGTCTATAGGGATAAGAAAACGTTCGACTCCCCATCCATCCAATTCAAGCTTATAAGGCGGTTTCCAGGAGAGGCCATCAAATACAGTCTTATTTTGAGCAGAGGTTCCCAAGGAAAGACAGCAGAAGAACAATGCATAGAAATAGTTATCGATTTTATTCATATTTATGGTTTTACTGTCATTTGACAGAGTAAATTAGAGTATCTCCCGTTAAAAGGCCTGGACAAGGAATATTATTGCTCCACTAATGAAAAAAATAACTGGTCATATCCCGCTGATGCAAGCCCTTCTTTAATTCGTTCTGAAGTGAAATTGCTACGTGTCTTGAAAAGTCAGCTTTGTAATATAAATAGATTGTCCTATTACTAAGGTTCGTAGCCATAGAATAATTGGTTATAATATCATTCGGCTTTTTCTGCGTGGTTTTTTCCAATAGCGTTGCCACAGCTTTTAAGCGATAACTCCTATTTCCAGAAAGATATTCTATTGCAGTATCTCTTCGCCAGCATGGCTCATAATGGTTATTGTTCACCGTGTAATTGGTTAGTGCAAAATAGCTTGTCGTCCGCCGTACTATATAACTACCGTGCACTATGACATAGTCTCCACTGGGATCCCCTATAAATAACTGGGCTCTGGTTAGCCGGAGCAGATTAAATTGAGAAATATAAGTTATAGCTTCCTCCACCCTTTTGCATCTCCTCAATACGTCTGTAACCACTTCTTCACTTCTATCCTGCCTATTCGGATCTCTTGTAGCCGGAATTTCATCTATCGCGGTATAATCCATAAATAGCCCATATTCATTCATTCCACCTTGTGGATTCAGATACATCATATGATTTATGTTTTCTTTCTCAGATAACTCTGTCCACAACATGTAACCGTAATTTTCAGGGCTTGTAGGATAATACCAAAACCTATAGGTCATCGCCGGTGATTCATCTTCATTGTTTCCCACCCAAACGTGTTTTCCGTCATTTGCCATAAATATTGTACAGGTGTTTCCATCAATTGCACATCCAAAAAATGTGATCAGCAAAAAAACGAGATAAAATAGTTGTTTCATATCTTCCTTTCTAGTTATAGCTGCAAATTTACGCTCGGATATATTTTATTCTGTTCGCTTTTATCCATCGGAACATAATTTACTCCAACTTTAACTGTTTTATATAGCCGGATGGCGAGCAGCCTGCATATTTCTTGAAGGCCATATTAAAGGCTGTTTTAGAATTGAACCCTGAACCAAAAGCAATACCATTCATATTCAATTTATCCATCTTGCCCGTGCGAAGAAGTCTTTTGGCTTCCTCAACTCTCCATTGGTTGATGAAGGCATAAAAATTCTCGCCTTTTAGTGTGTTTACCAAAAATGACGTATCATGGACGCTTGCCCCAATCCGGTCTGCCAGCATAGTAAGGTTAAGCTTATTATCGAGATAAAGCTTTTCCTCTATCATCAGGTGATCAAGTTTTTGAGCATATGCATTCAGTTGTTCCATACTTAGCCTTGAAACTTTGGGTGCCTGTTGTTTAATCGGGGTTTCCATTATTTGAGAAACAGCTTCCAGATCCTTTTTTTCAAAAACAAAAACAGTTCCTTGCCTGATGGCGTAATAGCTTAAAAAAAACACCGATGCAGTATAGATTATCGGCATAGCGGTCAATAACGTAGGTTCGCCGAATATGCCATCATTAATCCAGAAAACCACCAGCACTGCAAGAATAACGAGAAAGTGTCGCAGCCAATCCAGTGTAATCCCTTTATCTGACGCGATTATCCATTTCAGGTTGATTTTATGCCTGATGAGTAAAAAATAAGAAACTATAATATAGCCTATAAACTGGAACGGTAAAAGGTCTCTAATGAAAAAAACAAAGTTACCGGCTTCGAAAAGCGTTACGGTCATCAAATCTCTTTTTGCGCTAAGTACAAATGCCTGAAGAGAGACAAATGCAATGAATGGTATAAAATGTAATATGTCTCGCTTACTAAAAACCTTTACTGGTTCAACAAAAAATAGAATACTTAAAAAAAGAAATGGTGAAAGCAGAAACTGCAGGCTGTTCATCCATCCGATAAAAACCCTTAAATGATAGATTTCAATACGATTAGAAAGCGAGATACCTAGAAACGCAGTACCCATAATAAAGATAAAACAAGCAAGCCACCGATTGGCAGCTTGGTTTTGCCTTAAAGGATGCGAGAAGAGTATAAAACTGAGCAAAAAACATTCGCCGCAGGAAATGCACATTAAAAAAAAGTTCATATTAAATTTCTTAATAGGACGCGAACACTTCCTTAAAAACAGCTATTTCTAACCAAAAGGTAAACAGTGTTATTATAAATAATCTTTCTATCTCTAAATTATTGATTTTTTCTATCTCTGGTTACAGCAATGAAAAAATATCTCCTTTAAAAAATTAGCCTGGAAACATCTAATCGCATTAATCTGATAAGCCGAGAATAGATGGCCCCTCATCCACTATTTCAGGATTTAAGGATAATGAGCATATTCAGACCAATGCAGATTTTTATCTCTTATTTAATCTCGCATTAATGACAATGTTCATATAAATATTAGACAAGCATTTTTTTTCACGAACATAAATAAATTCTAAAATTATGCTATTTTGCGCCACAAAAACCAAACTTGACAACCTATAGGAGTTATACAGACCACGAGCTGCTTGCATTACTGAAGACTAATGATGAGTCTGCTTATAAAGAAATTTACAATAGATTTTGGTTTGTACTATATGGCCATGCCAAAAGGATGCTTACAGATGAC
Organism: Sphingobacteriaceae bacterium GW460-11-11-14-LB5; assembly: GCA_002151545.1. Taxonomy (NCBI): domain Bacteria; kingdom Pseudomonadati; phylum Bacteroidota; class Sphingobacteriia; order Sphingobacteriales; family Sphingobacteriaceae; species Sphingobacteriaceae bacterium GW460-11-11-14-LB5. Next base: position 2,995,447 of record CP021237.1, read on the forward strand.
GAAGATGCCGAAGATGTTGTACAGGATGTATTTCTTACCCTTTGGACTAAATCTGAAATTATTGATCTTAAAACTTCTTTATCCAGCTATCTCTATACAGTAGTTCGGAATAAAATTTTTGATCGTTTTGACCATGCTAAGGTGAAGAGTAAATACATAGCTTCACTTGAAAAGTTTATAGAGAGGGGAAACTACGAAGCAGACTTTCTCATCCGAGAGAAACAACTTCATGAACTTATACAACAGGAGATTAATTGCCTTCCCGAAAAAATGCGTGAAATTTTTAAACTCTCTAGACATTCGAACCTATCTTACCAGGAAATTGCTGAACAATTAGGTGTAAGTGAAGGCGTAGTCCGAAATCAAGTCAGTAGGGCATTAAAGATTCTAAGGTCCAAATTTGGAATAGCAATACTGATTTATTATTACCTTAATTAGCTTGAAATCATCTTATTACTGATTTTTTAACATTTAATTAACATTTATTGAGATTCAGCGATACACTTCCCCGTCTTTATTTATATCAACCTAAAAGATATAAATCTAATGAGAAGTGATAAGGCTGAGATATTATTTAATAAATACATAAATGGCAATGCAGATGACCGTGAAAGGGCAATTGTGGAAAGTTGGTATTTACATGAGGGTGCTAAATCAACTTCAGTTAGTGCTGATATGGATTATCAAACCCTTCAAAATAAAATATGGAATAAAATTATAGCGCAACGCGATCTGCCAAAACAGAGAAAAATAAATTGGTTGCCATATGCAGCAGCGATTTTAGTGATATTCTGCATTGGTATTGCCTATTATTTGCGCAGCAAACCAGCTGAAAAGATTTACGCGGCCAATATTGTTCCTGGAAAGGTAGGTGCAACGCTTACGCTTGCCAATGGTGAAAAAATTAAGCTGGTAAGTGCAGCAAAAGGAGAGCTAGCCAACCAAGCAGGCATAAGCATCGTAAAAACCGCAGAAGGCAAAATAGTATATCAGATTAACGAGACTCAAGGCAATTTAGATCTAGTAAATACGCTTGCTACAGCCAGAGGAGAAACATACATGGTTATTTTGCCGGATAAGTCTAAAGTATGGATGAATGCTGCATCGAGTTTAACCTACACCACAAACCTGCTAAAAAATGGCATCAGATCTGTTAAATTGAATGGTGAGGCTTATTTTGAAGTTGCTAAAGATAAACTGCATCCTTTTGTAGTAGAAACCAAAAATCAACAGGTAAAAGTTCTAGGCACCCATTTCAATATCAACGCCTACGATGATGAACATGTCGTTAAAACGACTTTATTAGAAGGCTCTGTAGAAATAAATAAAAGTGTAATCCTCAAGCCCAACCAGCAGGCTATACTGCTTAATCATGAAATAAAGGTTATTCCGGTAATAGCCGATTCCTTTATTGACTGGCAGCAAGGTGTATTCATTTTCGAAAATGATGATATGCATGCTATTATGCGAAAAATTGCGCGTTGGTACGATGTACAAATTGCATATCACATAGCAGAAGACAATAAGCAAACCTTTTCTGGATACATGTCCAGATCATCTGATATACAAAAGGTTCTTCAAAACCTCTCCGAAATAAGTAACCTTAAATTCAAGATAAAAGACCGGACGATCACCGTATCGCAATAACTAATTACGATTGAAAACACACAACGCAGATAAGTTAAAATAACTAACCAAACAACTAAAATGAAAGAAAGACTACTCAAACCGAACGACCGAGACTAGGATCCTGGAGCTAAAAGACCAGAAGTGCGGCAAACACCTCTGGCATTGTTTAGGTCATCCTGCCAACAAATTCTTGAAAATCAATTACAATCTAACCCAAACTAAACAAATGTATGAAAATTTGTATTAACACCGCATGCGTGCATAGCTCGCGCATGAGAGAATTCTTGTATGCTATGAAAATTACCACATTCTTAATGTTTATCACGATTATGCACGTAAGTGCAAACAGTCTGGCTCAAAAGATTAATCTTTCCAGGCAAAATATGACATTAAAAGAATTTTTTTATCAGATAAAAAAACAAACTGGTTATAACATTTCTTACGCTAACCAAGTAATTAATGATGAAACAAAAATCGATGCAAACTTTAAAGATGTATCGCTGGAAACCGTTCTAACTCAGGTTTTGAATAGTCATGGCGTTACTTTTCGCATTAGTGAAAATAATATTACCCTAAAGCCCTTACCTCAGCACTTGATAGTAAATGATAAAGTTAAAGATGATCTTTTTTTAATCAAAGGGTTTGTTTTCAGCACTTCAGAACCTCCAGTTCCGCTCCAATCGGTTACAGTAACAGTTAAAGGCACCCAGCGCAGAACAGTAACAGAAGCTGATGGAAGTTTCCAGATTAAGGTTGCCAAAGATGAGGTATTGGTTTTTACGATAACCGGCTATAATACCAGGGAAATTCCTGTACCAGCAAACCGGAATTCGATTAACGTTTCGCTAACTGAAAATGTTAACGCACTGGAGCAGGTAGTTGTAACAGGTGTAGGTACTCAACAGGTCAAAAATATAGCCAGTTCGGTTTCGGTAGTAAACATGTCGAATATCAACAATAAACCGATTACCCAATTATCTCAGGCATTGCAGGGAGGTACCACTGGCATTAGCGTAACACAGTCGTCGGGTTTGCCTGGAGGAGATGCCGCCTCAATTAAGATTAGAGGAATTGCCTCTAGCCTAGGTTCTGCACCATTAATTCTGGTTGATGGTATACCATATGGAATTGATAAATTAGATCCGAACACCATTGAAAGTGTATCTATCTTAAAAGATGCTGCCGCAGCTGCAATTTATGGAGCAAGGGCCGGTAATGGTGTAATTGTAATTACGACCAAAAGAGGCAGGCCGGATATTATTGAGTTAGGCTACAACTCTTTCTTTGGCTTTCAACAGCCTACAATGGGGCACCCAAAATTTGTTGATGCACCTACTTACATGGAAATAGTTAATACTGCACAAAAAAATATTGGCGCTACACCTCCTTACAAACAGGGCGCAATAGACTCGACCCGTTTTGGACTCAACCCAATGTTGTACCCAAACACAAATTGGTATAAAACAGTGGTAAAAGAATGGACACCGATGCAGCAACATTCATTAAATGTATCCGGTGGTAATAGCACTGCACGTTTTGCCATAACCGCGACATACTTAAATCAGCCAAACATGCTTTCAGTAGGCGGTTTCGATAGGGCTACCATAAGAGGAAACACCAGTGTAAATCTCTCTAAAAACGTGGTGACATTTTTAGATTTTGTGGCATCAAGAGAAAATATTGAAGAAACTTACGTAAGCGGTTTTGGTATGGGTGCTATAATGAGCTATATCTACAGTGTGCCTCCAACTATCCTGCCTAAATATCCTGAGCGGGCAGATAGACCAAACTATAGCTTTTACGGGGTCTTTGGTGAAAACTTTAATCCTATAGCTCAATTAGAGAAAGGCGGTACGGTTAATACACTAAAAGATGATATTTTGCTTAACCTGCGTCCAAAATGGACCATCATTCCCGGTCTTAGTCTCAAAGGACAATTTAGCTATCGTATAATGTCGGGTTCGGTAAAAAGTTCAAGGGATCAGTATCTGTTCTTTGATTATTTTACTAATGCAAAAATAGGCCGTGATTTTGAAACGGTACGCAATGCAGGCTCAGCAGAAAGAAGAAGCTACTATTATATTGGAGGAAACTTAGATTATAATAAAACCTTTGGGAAGCACAATATAAACGCGATATTACTTTATTCACAAGAGTATGATAATACCTCGGTTTGGGATGTCAAAACTTTACTTTCTTATCTGGGTAAAGCCTACTATAGCTACAATGGCAAGTATTTGTTAGAGCTGGGCTTACGTCGTGATGGATCGTCATTATTTGCCCCAGGCAAAAGGTGGGGATACTTCCCATCGGTAGCCACTGGATGGAACATCAGCAGCGAGAATTTCCTGAAAGACCTAAAATTTTTAAGTTCTATGAAATTGAGGGCCTCTTACGGATCTTTAGGAAACAACAATATCAATCCTTATTCTTATCAAACCACCATAAACAGCAGTGGAAGTGAGGCGGTATTTGGTAATCCGGATATTACCTGGGAGAAAATGAAAATTTTCAATGTGGGTACGGATATTAGCCTTTTTAGCAATAAATTAGACTTCACTTTCGAGTGGTATAACAAAGCAACCACCGATTTGATTTTAATTCCCCCGCCAACCTTATCATCGGGACGAGGCACCACTCCAACAAATATTGGCGAACTAAACAACAGAGGGATAGAATTTAAAATTGCTTATAATACAGTAGTTAATAATAATTTAAAGTTTAGCACCACTGTAGGATATTCTTACAATAAAACAAAAATTATAAAATTAGCTACCAACCTTCCTATTATTCAAGGTAACACTCGCAAAATGGCTGGTGGTCCTTTTACCGAATTTTGGGGATATAAAACAGGTGGTTTGTTAACCGCCCAGGATATGGCGAACAAGGTACCCATCATGAGTGGACAATTAGAAGGCGATATCAAATATATCGACATAAATGGCGATGGAGTAATTAACACAAGCGATTGGACAGGCCTTGGGACTGCAGAACCTTTAAGTAATTACTTCGCGAATATTTCGGTTACCTTTAAAAATTTCGATTTCGAGGTGCAGGTAAATGGCGTGGGTAAAAACCTTAAATTTTACGGTGGCCGATATGCTTACCCGCTTGATGTGGGAGGAGTTAGTGGCCCACCGCTTGTTGAACAAACTGATTACTGGGCCCCAACAAACTTAAACGCCAAATATCCAAGGTTGCGCCCATCCGCAGGTAACAATGGTCAATTTTCTGATTATTGGGCTGTAAATGCGGCATTCACCAGAATTAGATATTTGCAATTGGGTTACACCCTCCCATCAACCATAACCAAAAAATGGGCAAAGAATCTAAGGGTATATGTAAATGCCCAAAATCCACTTACATTTTCGGATATGAAACTGCTTGATCCTGAAAGTGGCGGTAACCAATCTACCTATTCGATAATGAAAGTTTACTCGGTTGGTGTTAATGTAAACCTATAGGCATAAATCATTAATTTAAAAAAACATGAAAAATAATATATATATTATCCTGATAGCTTTTTTTTGCTTAAGCAGCGTAACTGGATGTAAAAAATACCTTGAAAGAGACAATCCTGTAGCAACTACTGATGATAAATTCTGGAAACTGGAAAGTGATCTAAGGATAAATCTTGATGGGACTTATAGTGGCTTGCCAGTTGGTGCGCTTAACTATAATTGGCATGCAGGTAGTTGGATGCCTTTGGAAGGCTTTTCTGATAACATGATTCTAAAAACAGGCTACTTAACTGATGTAACTCTTGCACCATTAGGCTTAACCACAAGTTCAAGTAGTATTTACGACTCCTATTACAGTGTTTCGTATTCTTACATCAGAAGAACATGCAGGTTTTTAGAAAATTATAGTACTGCCTACGTACAAGATCCTAAAATAAAAGAACGGTATGCAGCAGAGGCAAGATCTTTAAGAGCATTTTATCACCTAATTTTATGGCTTTATTATGGCCCTGTACCTATTGTAAACCATTCATTGAGCGCACAAGACGCCAATCAACCAAGGGCTACGCAAGAAAATATGGTCAAGTTTATTAGCGATGACCTGCTAGCTGCGATACCCAATTTGCCCGATAACTATACCGAAAATGATAACTATAGATTTAGCAAAGGTACTTGCTATTCTTTATTGTCTATTCTTTATCTAAATGCGAAAGATTATCCTAAAGCTGCACAGTATTCAAAGATGGTAATTGATAATAAAGCCGCCTTTGGGTATGATTTACATACAGCAACCAGTCCTACGGTAAACAGCTATGCAGATCTATTTTCTTACAACGGCATCACTTCTAAAGAACGAATCATTTTTAGAAAAGGTGCAAATCCTGAAGCATTCTTAAGGCAAACATCAAGAAGCATGGGTGGCCATGCGGTGACATCGCCTACTGCATCTTTTGTAAATTGTTTCGAAACTAAACAAGGCAAAACCTTAGAAGAGCTTGGCCCGGATAGTGTTGCAGTTTACACACGTGAGCCTACTTATCATAATAACAGAGATCCTCGCCTGGGTATAAGCGTTTTAATGCCTAATGAGGTTTTTCTGGGTAAACTATTTAACCCATTTGATCAGTCGGTAGCCAATGTAGATCGGATCGGTCAGGCATATGCCACCCAAACTGGCTATTTTTCAAAAAAATATGTTGATCCAAGTGATATTAGCAGGCCTTATAGTGGAGGATTAGGCTTTTATATCATCAGGTATGCTGAAATTTTGTTAAACTATGCTGAAGCTTTAATAGAAAGTGGTGATTATCAAAACCCTGATGTTTTAACATATATCAACCAGGTTCGTACACGAGCTGGCATGCCAGAAGCCACCTCTGCCCAATATAATACACAAGAAAAAATCCGCGAATTGTTAAGGCGCGAAAGACGTGTTGAGTTTGGTTTGGAAGGTAAAAGGTTATTTGATATTCGCCGCTGGAGAATTGGCGAGCAGGTATTGGATGGTCCTGTTTATGGCGCCTTCGATCCAAATATAAATAAACCATACTTATCAGAAACCAGGGTGTTTTCGGCCAAAAGAGATTATCTATGGCCAATTCCTTTAGCCGAAGTAAACGCCAACACAAACATCGTACAGAATAGCGGATGGTAATTGATTGATTTGAATGCTTAGTACTATTAATAGCCTTCTTTAGATTTAATTGGTACAGAAAATTTCAATGTAAAAATGGGGTAATTCATAAAACATGAATTGCCCCATTTTCTTTAAAATTAACTTGAATTTTAGATTTTAATCTCATCATCCCATAGCTATCGGATGCGAATTGAAGGATTTCATGCATGACTGAAGCGATCTACAGATAACTTCCAATCGGCTGATAAGAAATTGAGATACCGCTAAAAACGATGATTTTTGAATTGTTTGATTGCAGGATTTGTCAGGGTTGTGACACCCACCTATAAACTTTAATCCAACATGATCAATTGTGAGAGCGTTAAGATCTTCACGCTCTGGTCCCCGGGTAGTATGATACTGCAACCAGGTCACCTACAAACTGCCTGATTGCAATATTTTAAGATATTTAATATGATGTATTGGAAATTATTTGATTTTATCCACACTAATCCCCCAATCATCGGTTCTAAAAGGGGCTACAGGTAAGCCAGCTTTACTAAAGAGATTGCCTATACCTGCATTGCTAAATTGATAGCGCACCGCCGCAGGGATTTTTACCTTTGCATTTGAAACAAAAATCTTATTTCCTTTTACTTTAACCTTTGCCGGATAAAATAACTTATCTGCACCAGCGATAAAAATTTCCTTTGGCGTATCTCCTTTAATCGTCAATCCACTTTCTGCATTATTGAATTCGATTACGATATCGCTTTTTTCTACTGTAAAGGATTTAAAAAGTGGATTTTTATAGCCTGCTTTTTTCTGTCCATAGGTTTCGGCCAATGCTAAATTTGCCAGACGTAAGCCTACATCTTTTTTATTGGTAGGGTGAATATTCAAAGTATCGGTAACCAGATCAGAAATAACAACCATACCCGTTTTTGATGTTGACAGGTTCCTGGTTTGCGCCTCCCGCACCAATGCCCCAACATTGTATTTATCGTATTTAAAAGGGGCGATCTGCACGTAATAAAAAGGGAAATCATTGTTCCAGGCCTTGCGCCAGGCACCTAACATCGTGTTAATTAATTCGGTATAACTTGCAGGCGTATCTCTGTTACTTTCGCCCTGGTACCAAATGGTTCCTGCAATGCTGTAATTAACCATAGGGGCAATCATGGCATTGTAAGTATAACCAGGTGCTACCGGCCACCAAGCAGTAGGTGCATTTTTCGTTGCTGCGTCTTTCAATACCGCATTATTTTCAACCAGTTGCTCAGGCGTCCAGGTTTCGGCAGGAGTACCACCCCAATTGCTGTTAATCAGGCCTATGGGTATATTCAGGTCCTGGTTGAGGTGTTTACCAAAATAGTAGCCTACTGCACTAAAAGTTTTTAAGGTATTGCTGTCGCAAACGGTCCACGTGCTATTGATATCATCTTGCGGTGTTTTTGAAGTGGTTTTAGGCACATTGAATAGTTTGATATTCAGTTTGCTCAGGTGTTCGAACTCTTCTTTGATGCTTTTAATTCCGGTACTGTAATTCCATTCCATATTCGATTGCCCGCTACATACCCATACCTCTCCTATCCACACATTTTCGAGTACAATTTTGTTTCCAGCCTGAAAAGTGATGTTGTACGGACCGCCAGCCTGTGGGGTTTTCAGTTCAACCTGCCAGGCTGCATTTCCATCGGCGCTAACTTCGGTTACCTGATTATCCCAGGAGGTGGTAATTTTTATTTTCTCTGCAGGCGAAGCCCAACCCCATAGTTTGGTCGTCGATTTTTGCTGCAATACCATATTGCTGCTTAAGATACCCGGTAGGCGGATATTGGCATGAAGTGATAACGCTAAAAAGCTGATGATAATGGAAAATATTGTTTTTTTCACTTATTTCTATTGTTAAAATGATCAAAAATCAAATTATTTGTCAATGGCGTCCAAAAGCTTAATCTTTCAGAGCACTCCTGTTAATTTATAAACCTGTGTGTAAGGGAGCTTAGTTTTAGCTGGTATTTGCAAAACCAGCTGATCACTTGTTTGTGTAAATTTTATTGCTGAGGCATCGCCAAAAAGACGGATATTTTTTATTTTCCTGATCGCATTTGTACCCAAACTCGGGATTGTAATATCGCCACCAACAGGGTTAAGTACAAAAACATATAAATCGTTTCCTTTAGTAGTAAAACGGACTTCATTATGGGGATAAGCAGGGCTTGTAATGGTTCGCTCGTTAAAATCTTCACTCTCGTGCTTTTTATTGGCCTCGAGATCAGCTTCGCTGATATTTTTCTGTTGTTTACCTCCATTTAGGTTATCACCATATATTTTCCAGGGTTTACTCGCGTAAATAGCCTCACTATTGGTATTAACCCACATTCCTAATGTATCCAGAATCACCTTGTGATCTGGAGGAATGGTTCCATCAGGTTTTAATTCTACGTTAAGCAGCAGGTTACCATTTTTGCTATTCATATCAACCAGGGTTTCGATAACAGTCCGCGCATTTTGTCTGATTGGTCTATCTGTTTTGTAAAACCAACTTTCAAAAGTCATCGTTCCCTGCCAGGGATATGGTAATATTTCTGTGGCACCACCACGCTCGATGTCTTTTACTGTTGAAGGTTCATTCGAAAACTTTCCAGCCACTACAGCGGTCACTTTGCCATGTTTTTGCAAACTTTGATTAAAAAAATAGGTACACACCTCTTTTCCATACTCCTTATAAGGGAAACCATAGCCATCAAACCAAAGCAAATCAACATTATACTTACTTACCAGCTCTTCCGTACGCTTTACATAGGTTTCTTTAACACTTTTAATCCATTCTGGTGTCCGTTTTTCGGGAGGCAATCCATACAAATCAGCCGGATCCAATCCTTCCCACCATTTGCCCTTGCCATCGGCTTTGGTCATCCAACCATCGTATTTCACACCTTTTTTCGCTCCGGAAGTATCAGCACCGAAGGCGGTTTTCCACCAGTCTAAAAAGCGGTCATCGTGCGAGCTTACACCGAAAGGCATACCGTATTTCACTGCTGATTTTTGAAACATCCCAATAAGATCCTTTTTAGGGCCAACATTTACCGAATTCCATGGCTGATAAGTAGAAGCAAAATTGTCGAAATGGTCGTGGTGGTTAGCCAGGGCCACAAAATACCTGGCACCTATACTCTTAAAGTATTTCAGCAATTCATCGGTATTCAGTTTGTCGGCTTTCCATTCGTGTATGACATCTTTAAATCCTTTTTCTGATGGATGTCCATAAGTTTTTAAATGGTAGGGATAGGCATTTGCACCCCATGTTTCTCTACCTACATTCTGTTGGTACATGTGACGGGCATACCAACCTCCACCTTCTGCTGGCTGCGATTGCGCCCCCCAATGTACCCAAATACCTAAACGGGCTTCGGTATACCACTTCGGGAACTGGTAATCTTTGCGAAGTTCTTCCCAATTTTTCTGCTGGGCAAATACAGCTGCCTGAATTAACAACAGGCATAACGTTAAGTAAAATTTAATTTTTTGTTTCATTTGTTGTTTGGTTTGTCGTTAATAACTTAAAAAATAACCCTCTGGCTGATGAAACAGACATGATTCAAACATATGAGAGTGGCAATCATTCTTTCATCTTGAAGACTAAAAGCTTTCATAATTTATGCTAAACAGATCAGTATAATTTTCACAGTACCATAAAATTCCGAAAATCAAATTACAAATAAAGGGCAATAATTTCTTGCCCATTATTTGTAACTGTATTACTATTCCTTGCAACTTAATAGCCTTGGTTTTGCGGCGCAAGTGCAGGATTTTTTTCTACCTCTACGGCTGGTACAGGTAAATATTCATATTGTGCCTGATAAGAATCTGCTCGCACCTTTGATTGTATTGCTTGTGCTGCCTTTGCAGTTTTTAACCATAATCCCCATCTCACAAGGTCCAACTTCCGATGCCCTTCACCACATAATTCGATACCACGTTCTTTCATGATTGCAGCACGCAAAAGCTCTTGAGTTAAACCATTTAGTGCTGATAAACCTGCACGTGCGCGGACTTTATTTATAGCAGTAAATGCCGTCGCCTGGTCGCCAGCTTCGTTTGCCGCTTCGGCTTCCATTAACAATACATCAGCATACCTGAAAATAATTATATTAAGCCCTGAATTACGTTCACCGGCATCTAAACGCCACCATTTTGGCCCAAACCATACGCTCACGCCATTTTCGGGATCAGGTATAAAGTTTTTTCCCATGTATCCAGTTGCAATCTCTAGGTCTTTACGTTTGTCACCTGCTTCGAAGCCATCAACAAAAGAATTTAATGGCACATAACCGCCATACCATGGTTTTTCGGAAAAGGGGGAAACGCCCACTTTTTTCTGAGGTGAATAAAAGGCATGCTGATAGCTATTTAAGTTATCCTTTTGAAAATCAATTTCAAAAATTGACTCATTATTAAATTCATTTGCTTCGGTAAACACATCTTTGTACTCTGGCAACAAAACACGTCCTGTTACAGCCTGCGCAGTCGTTAACGCAGCCGTCCAATTCTTTTTCCATAAAAACACTTTGGTTAATAGCGTTTGTGCAGCAGCTTTTGTTGCTCTTCCTTTATTAGCAGCTTCATACGAATCGGGCAAAACTTTAATAGCAGCTTCCAAATCTTTAATCATAAAATCTCTGATCTTATCTGCAGGTGTGCGCGGAAGTTTGGCAGCTGTACCATTATCAAGATAATTAACTTCATCGACCAAAGGTCCATCTCTAAAAACGCCGGTAACGTAATAATAATAAAGCGCACGTAAGAAACGGGCTTCGGCTACAGCACGATCTTTTATAGGGCTGCTTCCTGATTTACTTACCCGATCAATTACCTGCGAGGAAGTTTGTATACCCCGGTACAATCCGTTCCAGATGGTGGATGCATAGCCTCCATTTATAGGAGTTAGATTTAAGGCTCCTTTATTGCCCCAGGTAAAAATTGCATCGCAATCTTCGTCAAGGTAAGACCAAAGTTCTTGTTGAAAAAGACGTTGAGGGTGAGTGCCAACCAGCCAAAAATAAGCGCCATTAACGGCCATCACAGCATCTGCATCTGTTTTGAAAAAATTTTCAGGACTAACAAATGCCTTAGGATCTTCTGTTAATTCTTTTTTGCATGATGTCCCAAACATCAATGCGATTGTCATAAAGACAGCAAATATTTTATTGGTATTCATCAGTTATAGTGTTAAATTCAAGCCTAAAATAAAGGTTCTGTTTTGAGGATAATCAGTGTAATCGAAACCACGTAACGTAGAATTTGTTCCATAGCTATTTACTTCCGGATCGTAATAAGGATACTTGGTCCATAACCAAAGATTGGTTCCTGTTACGTAAACATTCAGCTTTTGGATCCATTTCACATGCATATCACTACCTGTTAAATTAAAACCAATTGTTGCAGTGCGCAAACGCAAAAAAGAACCATCATAAACACTTCTCGAAGAATAGATATAATCTAAAGTTTTTGGCAAACGCGGAATATCGGAAGATTGGTTATTCACTGTCCACCTATCTGCAACACTAGCATACTGGTTAAAACCCGGACTGGAGCTATTATTAAAGTTATCACTGATATTCATCACCTGATTTCCATAAGAGCCCTGAAAAAAAACATTCAGACTAAACTTCTTATAGGTAAAAGTATTGCCCAGGCCTCCATAAAACTTCGGATTCGAGTTTCCAATCACATGATAATCGGCAACATCTATCTTACCATCGCCATTTAAATCCTGGTACAGCGCATCTCCAATCCGGTTGTTCCCTGGTGAAGTTGCCGTTCCTGTAGGCGGGGTATCGGTTTTCTTGGTACCCACATAAGTGGTTCCCCAAAAAGTTCCAACAGGCTGTCCAACAATTAACCTGCTTATTGTAGAGTAAGTGCCATAACCAGTACTTGCATTATCAAAGGCCTGCACTCCTCCTAAATCGAGCACCTTATTCCTGTTTGCAGCAATATTTAAAGTCGTAGACCAGCTAAATCCATCCCGTACAATATTATCTGTATTAATAGCCAGCTCTAGCCCGTGGTTATTGATCGAACCAATATTGGTAACTTTTGAAGAATAACCAGATTGGGTAGCCAATTGTTGGTTGAGCAGTAGATTACTGGTTACTTTGTTATAATAGTCTAATTCTACGTTAACCCTTTTTTTCAAAATACTAAATTCGATTCCGGCATCGAACTGTTTGGTAGTTTCCCAAGTAAGATCGGGGTTAGGTAACCTGTCTGAGGTAAAGCCAACAATATTCGTCCCCCCAATCAGATAACCTATTACCGGTCTGAGTGAAGCTAAAGATTGATAAGTATCAATCCCCTGGCTTCCGTTTGAACCATAACTTGCCCTGATTTTTAGGTTATCAAAAACATTTAAATTTTTAATAAAATCTTCATTTGAGGCGTTCCATGCAATGGCAGCCGCCGGAAAAAAGGCACGTTTATGATTTGCTGCGAAACGAGATGAGGCGTCAGAACGTCCTGTTAGCGTTAAAAGGTATTTGTTTTTATAGGTATAATTGAAGCGGGCCAGGTATGAGAAAATGGCATATTTTGTTTCGCCCGATCCAATTTTGAATGTTGCCTGGCTCCCTGCCCCCAAATTATTATACAATAAAGGATCTGCATAATATTTTTGCCCTTCGGCATTGAATCTCTCTAATGATTCTGTTTGATAAGAGGTACCAATTACTGCGTTAAAATTATGGTCAGTACCAAAATCTTTATTGTAATTTAATGTATTTTCATTTAATACCATAATGGTATTGGCGGCATCAACATTTGCCATACCTGCATTCCCTGAATTTACCCTTGATGGCAATGAACTCGGTAAGTACCTGTTGACTTTATTAAAAGTCATCTGAGAGCCAAAGGTAGATTTGAATGTTAAACCTTTAATCAGCTCCCAGTCTAAAGTTAGATTCCCTGTGAAGTAGCTGTTAATAGTACGGTTATAAGGCACAGTCCCCTGTGCTACCGGGTTATCATAATAAAGTGGATCGTTAGGCTTTTGGCTTGTAAAAGATCCATCAGGGTTATAAACAGCTGCTATTGGAGAGTAGGCTGTAGCCGAACTTTGACTTGGTCCACCGAGGCTTACGGTATTGTTTCGGGTAACTGTTCGGCCAACATTAATCATTGCGCCTACTGTGACATTATCCCGGAGTTGTTTTGATAAATTGGTGCGAAACTGGTAGCGACTGAAACCGGAATTGAGAATAATCCCTTCCTGGTTATTGTAATTACCTGAAAGGAAATAGTTAAATCCTTTACTTCCGCCAGATGCACCAAGTGTATAATTACTCATTGGTGCTGTTCTTGTAATTTCCCTCTGCCAGTTTGTACCAACGCCTAACGATTGAGGGTTGGGATATAAAATAGGCGTGCCATTTAATACTGCAGCCTCATTAGCCAGTTCGGCATATTGGGTTGCATTTAACATGGCAATCTCTTTTGGCAATTGTTGTACTCCGGTGTAGGCCTCAAAATTGATATTATCAGATCCTGCTGCGCCCTTCTTAGTTGTAATAATGACTACACCATTTGAACCTCTGGCACCATATATTGCGGTTGAAGAGGCATCTTTCAATATACTCATCGAGGCGATATCTTGAGGGTTAACTGCATTGATATCTGCCCCGATTAATCCATCAATAACATACAGTGGCTCGTTTGTACCATTTATCGAATTTCCGCCACGAATACGGATAGATGCTCCAGAGCCTGGTGCACCATTGGTAGAGGTAACCTGTACACCGGCAGCTTTACCTTGCAACATCTGATCTACACGGTTGATCGGTAGATTTTCTATCGCCTTTTTATCTATAGTAGAAACTGCGCCAGTTAAGTCCTTCTTCTTAGTTATACCATATCCTACTACCACCACATCGTTTAAGTTATCAGATTTAGGCAAGAGTTTAATAGCCATATCAGCTTTCTGGTCGGCCTTTATTTCTTGGGTAGCATACCCAATGTAAGATATAACGAGTATGGCATCTTCTGGAACATTTTTAAGTATAAATTCTCCATCGCTGCCTGAGGTGGTGCCAATGGAACCATTTTTAACCTTTATGGTCACACCAGGCAAGGTATTGCCTTTTTCGTCGAGAATCTTTCCTTTAACGTCTCCCGGGGGAACAAGCAATTCTGTTTTTAACAAAATAGGCTTTCTTCTTATAATAACAGACTTATTTTTTACCGTGAATGTTAAGGGTTGATCATCAAAAACATGATGCAAAACCTTTTCGAGTGGTTCATTTGTACAATTAATGTTGACCGTCTTCGATTCACTGAGCATTTCTTCTGTACATAAAAAAGTATAGCCCGTTTGCTTTTGAATTTCTTTAAAAAAGATACTGAGCGCCATATCAGACGCTTTGATGGTTAGTTTTTGAGCTTTTACCGAAGCACTGACCTGCATTAAAACGGTAAATAGAAAAATAACTGTGAGTTTCATAACCAGTAATATTTTCTTTTTAGGACCATGGTGGCGCCATAACATTTTAGAATGATATTTCATACATTTGGTTGTTTTGGTTTAATTAGAATCTTTGATATGGAAATAATATTTAAGAGGTAAGCCATAACATTTATCGGGGGTGCCGCAAACACTCCCGATTCTTATCAGACAAACCTTAAATGGCTTTAAGGCATCACGATAATCCTCCTTCCTTCAACTTTAAAATGAACCAGATCTGTTAGCTCGAGCATATCGAGAACTTTATTGATGTCCTCATCGCGTGAAATGGTCCCCATAAATCTTTCTTTCGAAGTTCTACCAGTATAAACCACATCTACGTTATACCAGCGGCTAATCCTTTTCATTATTGTTTCAATCCTTTCGTTATCGAATACAAACAATCCTTTTTTCCAGCCAATGGCAGCTTCGGCATCTACAGTTTTTACTTCAATGGCTGATCCCTTCACTGCGGCCTGCTGGCCCGGCTTAAGAAATAAAGAGTGATAATCCAGTGCAATCACTTTAACACTTCCTTCCAACAGGGTTGTTTTTGTTTTATTATCTTCAGGGTAGGCACTTATATTAAAGTGTGTTCCAAAAACATTGATCTCTAATTTATTTGCAGACACTTTAAACATCCTCTTCTTGTCTTTTGCAACTTCAAAATAGCCCTCACCCACCAGTTCTACCTTTCGTTCACGATCCCCAAATCTGACAGGAAACTTTAAAGAAGATGCCGCATTAAGCCAAACTTTGGAACCATCAGGCAGTTGAAGCTGATATTGCCCTCCTGGCGGAGTCTGAATGGTATTAAATGAGGCTTCACCTATTGCCGGGTTATCATTTATAACATGAGTAAATTCATAAATCAATTCGCCCTTGGCGGTTTTGGTAACCTTGATGCCCGACTGCATGGCAATTTGTCCTGTACCCACATCTGCTAATATTATTTTTTTACCATCAGCAAGTGTAAGCACTGCTGTATTAGTACCTGGCCTTATTTCATGCATTGCACTTCCACCGTTGGCATGTTTTGGATATTTTTTTGGTGTAAGGAAATAAAAATAACTACCAAAACAAACCACAATCAGAATTGCTGCAACACGGCCAAGCCAGAATTTGTCCTTCCAGTGCGTTTTTCTGTTTGCAGATAAGTTGTTCCATACCTTTTTCCTTGCAGCCTCTATTTGCTTCGCCGAAGGCATATCTTTTTCATCTGCTAAATGCAGATACCAGCTTTCTACAATGGCGCATTCTTCCTGACTGGCTTTCCCTTCAAGATATTTCTCCAAAAGTGCTTCTACCTCTGATTTCATAATAAATAGATTTATCACCTATATCATAAGACTCCCGATAGGAGGCTATAGGGTACTGTAAGAAAAAATAAATCTTAACGGTGAATGAGAAGGAGCAGATAGGCAACAATCCCAATCCGCGATCGGAGGATCCTTAATGACTTTTTCACTTGCGTGCGTACGGTATGCTCAGAAGTACCGAGTTGATCTGCAATTTCCTTGTGGCTCATTCCATCAGTCCTGCTCATTACAAATACCTTCTTCATTTGAGGAGGAAGAGCATCAATTTCTCTTTCAATTAACGCAGCTAGCTCGCGTTCCCTCACCTGGGCATCGGTAACAAATTCTCCTTTATTAATAAAATCTTTTAAAGATTCTAGGTAAATATTTTTGCGGTCTGAACGTACTTTTAAGGTAAATATTCTATTCCTGATGGCTGCAAAGAGATAGGCAGAGAGATTCGAAATTTCCAGCTCGTTTCTTTTCGTCCATAAAAATTCAAAAAGATCGTGCACAATATCAATGGCATCTTCATCCGTTCCTATTTTTTTATAGGCATGAACATAAAGTGGCCTGAAAAAGCGGCTATAAATTTGGGCAAAAGCATTCTGATCCCCATTTTTAAGGAGTATTATCAATTCGTTATCAAGAAGCGAATCATTAGCTTTCATTGTTTTACAGTCGATCTTACTCAACACCTATCTTTCTTATAACAATAATTTGCAATTCATAATTTTGTTCACTCTTTGAAATCTAAATGTAGCCTATCAACATCTTAGAACATTAAAACGTCAAATATCAAATATATCGTAATTTGTTTAGGTAAAAAATAATGTCCCTTTATAGTTATATCTAATTTATCGGGACCGTTTAAATCGTATCACACAGTTACACCGCCATCTTAGTGAGTAAAGCTTTTTAGTAAATAATACTAGATTTGGTGTCAAAGTTAGATGCTCCATGAAATTTTCACCCTTATATGCAATTATCTTATCTTAATTATGTTTAGCATATCCGCTAAAATTGGCTTCAATGCCTTTGCCCAGGCCTTGTAGCCGTCTGCCTGTAAATGAATACCATCGCTTCCATATTTCGTGGGATCTAAATCGCCATTTGGCAATAAAAACGGAGAGGCGATTGATTGGTAAGTATAATTTTTATGGGGTAATTTGGCCAGTAATAAATGAACCTTTTCATACTTCGCTCTCCTTTCATCATCTTTTTTTATCCCAACAGGCAAAGGCCCTAATAAAAGCACCTTGGTTGATGGCATATTTTTGCTGGTCCAATCGGTTACTTTGCTAATGGCTGCTACAATTTCTTCCGGGCTATCGCCTGCACTAATGTTGTTCACACCAATCATCACCACCATTACCTTTGGTTTAGCTTTTGCATAATTACCGTTTTGCAAACGCCATAATATATTTTGGCTTCTATCGCCAGAAATACCTGCGCTTTCCCATTTTAAGTTTACAAAAACACTGTCAAAAGCTTTAAAGCCGGGTTTATAGGTTACCGAAGTTCTATGTCCACCGGTGCCCTGTGTAATCGAATTGCCTAAAAAAAGAATATCGAGGTTTTTCTCTGCCAGCAACAAACTATCTATATTTTCATGCTGTGCCCACCAGTCTTTGCCAGGGGTCCAGCCTGCACCCGATCTGTATTCTGAACCTGGAGCCGCAATCGCTGCGAAATTTACCTTCTGGCCAGTGGCCCTTAAAATAAAATCGGTAATAGGTGTAGGATTTGGCAAACTATGCGGATGATGGTTAACATTTGCTTTATGGATTACGGTAATATTGCCCCCGTTTTCACGTACTATTTTTTCAAAAGGTGTGGTATTTTCGGCAATAGGTACCACATCATCCACATCTCCTACCACATGTAACATCGGGAAACCCAGTCTGGCAATTTTTGCAGCGTGATCTAAGGGGCTGTTTTTAAAATTATCGGCCTGTGTTTCTGTAAGGTTATAGTCTTTTTTAAAATCTTCCCAGGGCTCTCTTGCTCCGGCATTTCTTTTTTTGCCCGGCCAGCTTTTTAAATCGAGTACAGGCGCATCTGCATAAATACAAGCTACTTTTTCGGGATTGGCCAGGGCCCAATTATATACGTAAACCCCACCACGACTCATACCTTCTAAAGCTACTTTTTTCGAAAGACCGCATGTTTGCATCAGGTTATAAAACTTATTCCACAAGCCAACGGCTTCGGCATTGCCAAAAAGCTCTGCTACATCGCAGTAAACAATATGAAAACCACGTTCCAGTAAAGAAACATCTGTTTGTGGCTCATGTCCCCAGAAACGGGCACGCCATACCCATAGATGGCCTTTCGCTACCACTTTTGGCTTAACCACCTTACAATCACGCCCGTTAAATTTAAAGCTGGCACATTCAAAGCCATTAAATTCAGTGATATTTTTGTCTTCCTTTATTTTAGAAAAAATGTCGGAATTTTCAGTCCTGTTTTGAGTGATGGTTTCATATAACCTCGATGCAATAATGGAAGCACCAATTGATGCAGGGTGGATTTTATCCGGAAACATACTTTCCTTATCAACAAACAGCGGATGGAGATTAATGATTTCCAGTTTTTCACGATACGCTACATGCTGTATCATTGGGATAATCCGGTTCACCAGAACAGGATCTGAAATGTAAGTGGTATCGGTAGAAAATGCAGCGACAGGCGCAACTAAAATAATGCGTGGTTTAGTTGATAGTTGCCTAAAGCTGTTAATCAGTTCCTTGTACGTATTTTCAAATTCATCATATCTGTTTCTATTTTGCCCTTTACTATCGTTGGTACCTAATTTGATCAGTACGATATTAGGTTCGCTCTTTAAGGCATCGGCGTATGCTTTTGTTTTCCAATAAGGATTGACGGTATTTTTTAACATCGTAGCGCCGCTATGACCGAAGTTCATGACCTCGTATCCACTGCCCAACATATTTTGCAACTGTGCCGGGTAACTGTTTTTTTCGCGGTTGGCAATGCCCATGCCATAGGTGATACTATTGCCTACGCAGGCTATTCGGATTTTTTTCTGGGCAATTGCAGTAAAGCAAATGGTCCACATCAGGATGGTAAAAAAGATGTACTGTTTTTTCATTTTAGTTCATTTGTGGTTTATGGTTAGTGTAATGTTCAGCTTCTCCTTATAGATTAATATTTTTAGTTAAATACTTTTTTAAAAAATTGATATGCATGTTCCATAACTGTCATATTCATATAAAAAACATGACCTTTGCCTTCTTGTATTTCCAATTCTGTTAATATTCCGTTTTCCTGATAGCGTTTGTACATATCTTTTGCCTCATCAACTGAAACTAAGCTATCATCGCTTCCATGAATAAATAAAAACGGGGCATCATCGGGTGTAATGTGTTTATATGGCGAAATCTTTTCAAACCAATCGGGCAAACTTTCTGCTTGTCCCCTTGGCCAGGTTTTCCTTCCGGTCAATGTTGGGGTTGCAAAGCCCGCTGCAGCCTGTATTTTGCTCGAAAACTTTCGGTTATCGCCATCCCCTTCCAGTACAGGATCATTACCCGTGGTGGCTAAAATCCCGGCTAAATGTGCACCTGCCGAGGCACCGCAAGCACCAATTTTATTGGTATCAATATTAAATTTTAGTGCGTTTGCTTTTACCCACCTCACCGCAGCCTTTGCATCGTAAACAGATTGTAAGGGTGTAACTGCATCAATCATCCGGTAGTCGATATTAACAGCCACGTATCCTTTAGCAGCCAGATACCTGGCCTGCGCTTCAAACCAGGCCCGTTTATGCACTGCCCAACCGCCATCATGCACAAAAATTACACATGGGATTGGTTTACTGGCAGCGTTTTTTGGTAAAAACAGATCGAGTTTTTGGCTATAACCATTAGGCGTAGTATAAGCAATATTTCGAATGGCTGTTGAGGCTGGGATTGTTTCGTCCATATTCACCGGACTCTGGTCGGTAATCAGTTCAAAGCCTAGTGTACGGGCTGCCTTTGCAAATTGCCCTGAAAAATCATTTAGAAGATTTTGCGTTTTACAATAATCCAGAAATACCTTTAGCGCTTTATCAGGGCTTTGCACATGAGGGTTCTCAAAATATACATTCTCAATATAAGCCAAACGTGCCCGATAGTAAAGCGGATTTGATTTAACAACGGTCTGCTTTTCGGCTTGTAAAAAATGAGCATAAGGCTCTATTTCTTTTATTTTTTTAAGCAGCGTTTTATGGAGATAGCCAGCATCAGGAACCAATAATACATTGATGATGGGTTTATTTTCTAACTGTACCGTTTGGCTTTGGTATCCTTTAGCGGTAATTTGAAGTATGGCGTTTGAACCAACCTCTAGTTCGTACCTCCCATCGGCATCTGTAATTACTTTTTTGCCTGATTGTTTATCTTTAACCTGCACCCATTGTAATACCTCCCGATTGTCTCTTATGGTGCCTACTAACTTAATAGATTGTGCAAAAGCTGTTAAATGAACAGCAAATAGCCCGCAAGCTATTGTCGCTATAAAACAAAATCTATTCTTCAAATAGTTCTTCATTATTTAAAAATTAGGGTTGAATGCTTGTAGGCCACGCAACAGGTTGCTGATTGGATTTGTAGATTGGCATCGGGGCGTTCCAGTTTTTTAAGCGGGCGCCTAGCAACTGCACAAGCTCTTTTGCTTTTTGTGGCTGAGTGTTCGACAAATCATTGGTTTCACCGATATCATTTTTAAGGTTATATAGTTCGTATTTACTATTGCGAAGGTTATACACCAATTTCCAGTCGCCTTTGCGTATGGCGCTGAAATAATTGATACCCTCCTCTTTTAAGTTTTGCCATTTATTAGGGAAATGCCACACTAGGCTACGCTCATTATCTACGGAGGAAGGATTTTTTAACAGAGGCACGAAACTTTTTCCGTCAATTTTTTGTACGGTTTTATAATCTTTGACTCCTGCCAGTTGCAGGATAGTGGGAAAAAAATCTTCAATAATTACATACTGATTGGTAACCGTTGACGGTTTTACCAGGACTGGATATTTAACAATCATCGGCTCTCTAATGCCTCCTTCATAAACCGAACCTTTGCCTGCTTTTAAGGGCAGATTTTGGGTGTAGGCTGCACCTCCCCGTTCGCCAGCCAGGCTTAATCCACCATTATCGCTTATGAAAATGATAACCGTGTTCTTTTCTATGCCTTTTTTCTTTACGAAATCCAAAACATCACCAAGGCTTTTGTCCATACCTTCTACCAAACTGGCATAGGCAGCTTCGGTGCTGTCTAGTCCGAGTTCTATGTATTTTTGAAAATATCTTTTATCACTTTGTATGGGTGTATGTACTGCATAATGTGCAAAATTTAAATAAAATGGCTGCTTATTGCAGATGGGCGCATCCAGCGTTTTTATCGCCTCTTTGGTTAGCGCTTCGGTTAAGAAGGTTTCAGTACCATAATATTCTTCCATATCGGGTACTGCTCTCAATCCGGCTTTTCCCAACATATTGCCATAATTTTCTTGCGGAAGATAGCTCTGTGGGTTTCCGGCTGCATGGCCGGCTATATTAACCATAAAACCCATATTGTATGGGTTTGCTCCCGGTGTGCCAGTCGAGGCCCAATGTGCTTTGCCTACATGAATAGTAAAATATCCTGCGTTTTTAAGCAGTTGAGGAAAAGGTGTTGCGTATACTGTTTTTACTATACCATCAACAGGACTTAAACCGTTGTAATTCCATTTTGCAGGTTCAAATTGGTCGTCTTTTGCATCAGTATTTTGATCTTTTTGAGGGTTTGTCCAACTAGTGATGCCACTATGTGCAGGATTTAGACCTGTTAACATGGCCGTACGACTTGGTGTACAAACTGGTGCTGCGTAGGCATTGGTAAACTTCATCCCCTCCTTTGCCATACGTTCCATATTTGGCGTATGGTAACGCTGATTGAGTGGGGTTTTTTCCTTCCAAAATGGAAGTGAAGTATCTTGCCAACCCATGTCATCGACCAAAAAAATGATAATATTGGGGCGTTGATTTTGAGCAACGACGTTACCCAAATTTATTACCAGTAACGCCACGAAGGTTAATATTGATTTCATTATTCAAATTGTCGAAAGTATTTTCCAAATAAATAGTTTACAAAAAGGCAAATAAAGTTTAATATTAATAAACAAATATCGTATTTAAAAAACTCTTACTTGGGTTTATATCATTTTTATTAAAGATGGATATCGCTTTGAGTGATTGTTAAGCCAGTTATCGCTTATATCAATGGTTAAATTGACCATGGTTCATTGTTAATAATCCCTTTCCCTTGCACTCGTTAAGTTAAATCGGATTTTATAAATTATTTTCAGCTCTGTATTCCATTTTAAGATTAAACTTATCCTTACTCTGCTATTCTAATTTTCGTAGCTACAACTCCTGCTGGCTTACCACATAACCATTTGGCCTTACCACAGTTATGACCGCTTTACCTTCATAATCTTTTTCGAGTTTCATTTTAATTTCCTGGCCGGGAGTTAAAGTGGGTAGATCCTATGCTTTCTGGCTGACCCAATTGTCTGTACGGCTTGAGACGTAGATTTTATAACCCTTCACGGTATGCTGTGGCAAGCCCATGCTCCCAAAAATGGTTACCGTAAAAGGTTCTTTTTTTTCTGGAGTCAACACATTAGCCACTTGCACCTCAACCGGAGAAGATAGCTCTCTCAACACCTTCATTGAAGGTTTAGGTTTGCCATACATATCGTAAACGCCATGTACTCTTCTTTTAAATTTAGTAGTATCACTTGTACCCGGATAGTGGGTGCGGTAATCGGTTAAATCGAAGTAAATCGCACCCTGTACAAAAGGCTTGTTTTCGAAAGTGGCCATATGGTAAACCATATCCTGTATCCGGCGTTCGTCGCCACCTTTAAAATTGGGTTCGCACAAGCCGAACTCTGAAATAATTAATGTTTTATCTGGATAACTTACATGGATACTATCCAGATAATTACCTATTTTAGCTACTGGCAATTGCCACCAACTGCCTCCATATTCGTTCATCATTAAATAATCGCCCTGGCTGGCACCATCGGGTACAAAGTTTTTGTGATTGCTGAAACTGCTGGTAAGCGTGTTGCTTACATAGGCTTTCATTCTGGTTTTATCCAGTTCCCCTGTGTGTATCATTAGATCATCAATCATTTGCTTAATATCAGCATCACGTCCACGCAACTCATTACCTACTGCCCATGAGAATATACTGGTGTGGTTATAAAAGTTGCTAATCATATGCCCGAGTTGCTGTATCGCAATGGTACTCACATCCTTGCTGGCCGGGGTCTCTGGTCCCCAAAGCGGAATTTCCTGCTGAACCAGGATGCCGTTTCTGTCGCAGAAATCGTAAAACAATTCATCCTGCTGAAAGTGCATACGCGTGAATATGGTATTTACGGCCTTTAACATGCGGCAGTGTTTTATGATGATAGAATCGGGTTCTGCAAAACCATAATGAGGATCTGAACCAGCTGTCCATTCTGTACCCATTAGTTTTACGGCTTCGCCATTTAAAAAGATCTGGCCATTTTTCATCTGCAGATTTTTAAAGCCTACGCTAGTAGCAATTTCATCAATCACTCTATTGCCCAGCATTACCTTTACCTGTACCTTGTAAAGGTTCGGAAAATCAAAATGCCAGGGATTCACTTTTGCCAGATTGAGTTCGGTTATGCCCTCATTACCTTGCCAGATTGGTGTTAAAGTTTTGGCAAATACGGTGTTGTGACTGCTTTGGTTATCCTCAGTTATTTTTATTGCGTATTGCAGGTTACGATTGGGTTTGTCGAAACCCAGTTTTATCTTAAGATGTCCGTTATTGTTAGTCAAATCCAGTTTTGGCTCGGCATGGATGTAACTGGCAGCAGGTTTTCCACTTACAATCAGGGCTACTTTTCTGATAATACCACCATCGTTTGCCCAATCGAAAGAATTGCTAAAAGGTACTTTCTTTTCATTGTACGCATTATTTACTGCAACTGTTATGATATTTTCTTTTCCATAACTGATTTTATCATTGAGATTGACTTTAATCTGATTAAACCCGTCGCCAATGCTTTCTAAAACTTCCTTTCCGTTAATATAAATCTTTGAGGTGTGGTTAATGGCCCCAAACTGTATAACCACGTTTTTATTTTTCCATTCTGTCGGTACTTTTAAAGTGTAACGATACCAGCCCCAGCCATAGTGATTTTGGGTCGCCTCTTCTACATTCCAGGTGTGCGGAAGGTTTACTGATTTTAAATGGGCTAGATCTTTTATATTCCAGCTCTGTGCAATACCTTCGCCTTTTAAATCGATGGCGAATTTCCAATTAGCATTGATGGGAATGGTATCGCGTTGCGCGAAAAGTTTAAGGCTAAAACAAATAGCTGTAAATAATAAAATAAATTTAATTTTCATTTGTGTTGTCTGGTTTACATTTTTGAATAGAGCAAAATGATATAAAAATTCACTATCGGCTGCACATAATTGTTACAATAAAATTGTTTCTTTGATGCTAGCGTTCCTTCAATTCCGATCTCTGAACCTTATCTCTCATTTCAGTAATATGAAATTATAACATTACCACCTCTGGCTATATGAATTTCCATTTGGCCCGCCTCTAAATCTCCAAGTGCTGGATTTCATTCTTTGAATTGACAGCGATGTTAGTCGGGCTCTTATGCGACAAACCTCTAGTTGTCAATTTCCACCAGCCCGACGATCTGTACAACATTTTATTGTAAGAAATATAAAATCCCATTTTAACTCGTCTGGCAAGTAAAAGTTAACTGCCGTTTCAACTTTAGTCATTTTCTTAACATACTAGGGGTAGATTTTTCATAAAGATCTGTATACTGTACAATCACGATATTTTAATAACAGTAGCATCGCCAGTACTCTCATTATAAAAACAATATTACTCTCCGCGTGCATAAATAAAATCTGACGGCAGCACTGGAAAAAGGCTACCAAATGGTATTTGCTAAAGAAAATATGGAGATTAGACCTTCGTTAATAACCAGTATGATATTTGGTTGAACAATAACTTTTAATCCCGCTACATTCTACAGTTTTGTTTTTCTGGTACAAACTGAATGCTAAGAATGGCGTGTACTGCCTGGTTGTTCCATCAGTCGTTTTAGTTCCTCAAAATGCGTTTGGTACACACCCCGTGGTGTTATTTTATATCTAATGCAAACTGCTGCTGCTTTACCTACAATTTCACCCATCATGCCGCAGGTACGCATTACGCGGACAGGACCTAGGCCATCATTGCTTACGCTGATATCCCTTCCGGCCATGAATAGATTGTTGATATTCCGGCTATAGAGAATCCTATAAGGCGCCCAATACACCCCATCATACACGTAGCCCTCACCAGAAGAGGCATGCGAGATAAATTCTTGTCCTTTTAAATCTTTATCAAAATTTTCATCTGCCTTATGGATATCGATATGCCATGAACACGGAAAAACGGCATCGGCAAACGCTTTGCGTTTTAAGAAGTCATCACCGGTAAGTACCACGTCACCCATTAACCTACGCGATTCTCGTTTACCCGCTATAAATGCACACCAGCCCAAACGGTGATTGGGATATAATTTATCAACATTTTTAAGCGCATCCCATGCACCGTACATAGCCCTCAAGTTTAAGTCTCTTATTTTTTCGATATCGGTAATGGGATTTTTATCAAAACCACTCTCCCAAAACCAACCGCCAAGGTTACCCAATGGATCTTCACTACCCCACTGGCCTTTATAATTTTTACGTCCGGGAAAAGGTTTATCGCTTAAATCTATGGCCCATGGGCACCGTGGAAATGGCTGTTCGCGGTTACCGGTTTCCCAGGACAAGGTAAGTGCAGTTTTGTCTTTGCATTCGCAGTCTAACACCTGCTTTTCATCCGAAGCATCCATAACATTCCATAGGTTAGAAGACCCCATCATATTTGAGCTGGCGATCTCGTAGTCGGCGCCGGCTAAAAAACCAATGGTTGCATCGCCTGTACAATCGGCAAAAAAAGTAGCTTTAATCTTCTTTTGTAAGGCTGTCTTTGTACTTTGAATAACTATTGCTGATAACTTGCTTTTAGTATGTTCTACACTAATTGCCCTATAATTGGTAAATAGGGTAATCCGGGATTCATCGGCAACGATTTTCAGCTTACGCTCATCTCCAAAATACTGTCCTTTTATAGCATTCCGTGATCCATATACGGGTTCTGGCATACCAGGAAGCATAATTTCTTCCACAATATCGCCAATATAAACAAATGGCTTTTGCCGGGTTTTTCCTTCAGGCCATACCCTAACTTCAGAACTACCATTTCCACCTAAAACCGGTCTATCCTGGATTAATGCAACCTTTAAACCATTTCGGGCAGCTGATAAAGCCGCACATGTACCAGCTAAACCCCCACCCACAACAGCTAAATCAAAGCTTCCTCCATCTGCAGGCTGATCAGGCAGGCCAAGTAGTTTTCTTCTGAATTTTGTAAGCGCCTGAACATCATTTGTGGGCCTAAAATTTTCATCTCTGCAAAAAAGCAGCGAATCACAGCGCCCTTCAAAACCGGTTAAATCGTGTAATGCAACATGGGTCTCGGTACCCACGGTAACCATACCCCCATCGTGCCAATGCCAATCTTCTTCTTTGGTTCCAAAAATTTCTTTTACTGGTTTACCATCAATAATTACCTGAAACTTTCCTGGTGCACCCGGTACCTTCCATGGCGCTACCCAATCGCGGGTGCGTACCCATATTCGGTATTGCCCTGCCGAAGGAAATTTTACGGTAGTTTTTGCGTCTTTAACCGGAATACCTAAACCATGTGCCAGTAAATAGGGCGAGCCCATTTGGTCCATAGATTGTTGATCTAAGTCCCAACCACCTAAATCTGCAAATTGCTCTGCTTCTAAAAAAAGAAATTCACTGTTAATGGCTTGTTTTTCTATACTGGCAAATAAGTTTGCGCCGGCCAGCAAAAGTAAACTGGTACTTCCTGCCTTACCGATAAACTGTCGACGATTCATTTTCTACGCTTAAAAGTTGGATTCTCCTGGTTTAAATACTTTAAATTATCATTTTTTTAATGATATAGCAATGTTGACCGTAAATAAATTTTATGGTTAAAAATATTGGGCGGGTAGACCAAACACCCCCCAATATTTTACTATTAAAAAATTATCTCCATATAAACCATTTCTGATTATAACCACCGTCCGCACTAGACTGTACAACCTGTGCACCATCTGCCGAAGATGCATTTAAAATCTGTATCGGTTTATTACTATGCACTGCGGTGATGGTGTAAAGGCCTGAAGCATCTGGCTCTAATTTAAATTGTTGATTAGCGGCCTGGTTCGACCAAGGCCATTGTATCAATGGAGCATTATTTGCTATTGAAGCTCCGTTAACATTCATAGCTTTATTAGTATAATTATTAATGATGCCATAATTTATACCGCTAACATAATTAAATCGCCAGAGGTAACTACCCTGGCTATCCCCCATGCCTTGTACTACTGCAGCACCATCCGCATTACTTGCAGCGGCGATTTGTATAGGCTTACCACTACTGATATTGCTGAGCCGATACGTACCCGGATAAAAACAGGAAGGATTTGTCTCACAATAGTTGATAAATTTGATGATGCTCGTGGCATCATCCTTAGTATCAGACAAAACATGCCAGATCATAATACCACCAATACCTTGTTGCAGGGCAAAGGGTATTTTCTGCCTGATCACGGGATGGCCATCATAAAAAACCTTGCGTGTAGCCGTAAGTGATACCGTATTTACGCAGTGACCACTAGGCTTTGCCTGTATTACGTTACTATAACCAATTTGAGTAGTAGGCGCGTTATTATCATAAACCCATGCATAAGTCGGTACACCCATGTTTATTTTTGATGGGGAAATTTTTAATTTACAAGTATTAAAATCTGTTACAAAATCGGAAAAAGAAGAGTGTGGCTTTGCACCGGGTTGATTTGTTCCATGATCATAACTCATTACATTCAGAAAATCAAGCTTGCTGTAAGCAGCAGTTGAAAGGACACTTGCCTGATATGCGGCAAGCGCAACGGACAGTAATTTAGAATGTAAATGAAGAGAATCAGACAATTGAACCACAAAAGGACTGAAATTACTGGTTAAACCAGCTCCCTCAAAATCAAGGTCTACCCCATCGAAATTATTGATGGTAGTAAATTTACGGATTTTAGAAATAAAGTCCGCCCTGTTATTATTGATCAAATTATTTGCATTGCCATTAGCTTCGACTGTACCAGTGCCAAAATAAATACGGAGGCCCGCGTTATGTGCTTTTGTAATTGCCTGGGTGACATTTGTGGTAATGGTAAAATTACCGGAGGCATCTGGATTAAGAAATGCAATAATAATATCAGTGTATTGAGATGTAACAAAGCTATCGATATAAGTATCGAAATCCGAACCTCCAACACTATGCAGGGTAAGGTAGCCCACTTTTCGAAGGCTACCCCCTGCGGAGAGCGTCTGGCTGTTTGCCATACGTTTATTTGTTGAGAATCCTGTCGTGTCTTCATTAGGCACAGTAGCCTTTTTACACGAGGTGAACAAGATCAAGAATGCCACTATACAGCAGTAGCTTCTATTCAGGCAGAATACATTTGTTTTCATAATTTTTGGTTAGGTTTTTGGTTAAAAATATTTGTACGTGTATTTAAAATCTGTACGGATTTTATTGCACTGAGACAATGACAAAAAATATCTGGCAATCAAACATCTAATTACAATTCCACTTTTTATTCATTTCCCAATTATTCTACGGATAGCTCTTTATAAGGATTTGAATACTGCATCGTCTCAATATTATTATGACGGCTAGCATCGCTGATACTCTCATGATAAAACCAAATATTTTTCCCACGTTGAATAAATCAGCGATTCCTGATTTGTGATAACCAGCTGACCCTATTATTGTGGTTGTTTTGATTAGTCGAAGTACTTCCGCTGCCATTCTGCGATATCCAGAGCTGTACGGATTTTCAGATTAGCCGGCTCAAAAGAAAAGGGCCTACGAAATAAAATTCATAAGCCCTTTTCCAATGGGTAGTTTTTCAGCCTCAGTGTACCTTAGGGCTATTGCTTATATTGTTATTTTTCAATAATCCATTGTTGATTAAGCCCGCCACCGGAGCTCCATACATCAATATTTATTCCATCGGCAGTAGATAAACCATATGTTTCAAGCACATTGCCGCTGTTAACATTGGTGACGGTGTAATAACCCAAATAATTAGCGACAAGTTTAAATTTTTGGTTATTTCCTCCGCCCCATGACCATTGATCGATATTTACACCATTTGCAGTAGAAAGCCCAAAGGTTTCTAATACCAAGCCGCTGTTTGCATTGGTAAATTTAAACTGGCCAGCTCCCAAATGAGTGGGTATCCACTTTTGTGAATTAGAAACACTGTTATAGCTTTCTTGCTGGACATTGGCTCCATTGTTTAAAGCAGCCCCTGCTACATCCATATATTTACCACTGTTTAGATTTTTAAAACGATAAGCTACTGTCGGATCAAAACCTAGGTTGTTGGGATTATTTAAACAGTAATTAATAAATTTGATTAGTGATTTATCATCTTTCGAATCGGCCAAAACATGCCATATCATTATGCCACCCACCCCTTGTTGCTGGCAGTAAGGAACTTTCTGACGAATCATGGGAAAACCATCGTAGAACCATTTTTTAGTTGGATTAGGTGAAAAGTAATTAACGGCATGAGCCGTTGGATTTTGTTGGACAATACCTCTATACCCTATCTGATTATTGAATGTTCCGTTTATGTATTCATAAGCATAAGCAGGTATACCCATATTTATTTTTGAAGCATTGTTGTTCATCTTCGTCTTAAACGTTGTAAAATCGAGCGTAAAATTTTCATAAGAAGAATGAGGGCCTGGCGTATTAGTACCCGAACCATGATCGTAACTCATCACATTTAGATAATCAACACTGTTATAGGCTGCAGCGCTAATAGCATTAGCCTGCCAGCGGGCAATTGCTACAGACAATTTTAGCGAGTGAGCATGCAAGTCATCTGCCAATTGGGTTACAAAAGAATTAAAATTGGGGATAATGCCATTACCTTCGAAATCCAAATCCACTCCTTGCAGATTGTTTGCTATAGCAAAGTTTCTAATATTAGTGATAAAATTAGCGCGATTGTTATTTACCTGGTTACTCACATCACTATTTGGCGTATTGCTAGAAATGCCAATAAATACACGTGATACACCAGCATTATGGGCTTTGGTGATAGCTGCTGTAAGGCTGGGTGTAATGGTAAAATTACCGCTGGCATCGGGGTTAATAAACGCGAATATGAGATCCGAGTATTGCTCAACATTAGTATTATCAATCCATGTACTCCAATCCTCCGTACCAGTATTCCAAATAGTAAAATAACCTACTGTTCTTGTGCTACCACCGGGTAAAAGCCCTTGAGGGCTTGTCATACTTTTTTTAGCTGAAAATGTTGTGGTCTCTCCGTCTTGCACAACTGCTTTTTTACAGGATGCAAGTAATATGGCTAGGACTAGAATAGCCAAATAAGCTTTGATTGACTGAAATGCTTGTGTTTTCATAATATTTTAGTCAGGGTTAAAAAAATTTATCAGTGTGTTAATAAAAAATGTGCGAAGCGACAAGAACACCTATCTTATTTATTAAATTAATGTATCTTATGTAGATCAATGTTTTCTAATGATGAATTTTTGGTTATCACCATTAGCATCAGGCCACTGCACTATTTTTGCACCCACTGCTGTTGAGGCTCCATTAACTGAGGCTAATCGGTTACTGGCAACATTTACAACTTTATAGTAACCCAAAATATCGGGTACTAATTTATATCTTTGGTTACCTCCGGTATGCCAGGTATTCTGTATAAATTGTAAACCCTGACCGCTAGCAGTTTCATCCACCTCATCTAACACCTTCCCGCTGTTTTTATTGGTAATTTTGAACTCATTATTAGTGGCTGCAAGCAACCATTTTTGGTTATTTGCATTTGCAAAGGTGTTTTGTTGCACACCAGCCCCGTTGTTTAAAGAGGCACCTGTCACCTCTATGGCTAAGTTGCTGTTCTTTGCGGTAAAAGAATAGTCAGTTACAGGATTGAAGCCCGCCATTGCCGGATTTCCTGCACAATAATTCATTAATTTTAATAAAGATGATTCATCATCTTTTGGATCGTGCATCATTTGCCAGATCATCATCCCCCCAACATGTTCTTGCAGGCAGTAAGCTACTTTTTGTCTGAGTACAGGATGGCCATCATACCACCATGATTTGGTAGGGGTAGCATATTGATAATTAAGCGCGTAAGCTTTAGGAAACTGCTGTAGAATATTTTTAATTGAAACCTGTGTTACAACATTATTTCCTTCATATTCATAAGCATAACCGGGCACACCCAGATTGATCTTAGCCGAAGGCACTTTAGTTTTAAAAATACCATAGTCGTATTGGAATTGTGCCAAAGAAGAGTGCGATGCGGCATAACCTGGCCGGTAATCATAAATCATGGCGTTTAGATAATCCAGTTTGGCATAAGCAGCAGTTGTTAC
This sequence comes from Sphingobacteriaceae bacterium GW460-11-11-14-LB5, assembly GCA_002151545.1. NCBI lineage: Bacteria > Pseudomonadati > Bacteroidota > Sphingobacteriia > Sphingobacteriales > Sphingobacteriaceae > Sphingobacteriaceae bacterium GW460-11-11-14-LB5. The sequence continues at coordinate 3,027,603 of CP021237.1, forward strand.
CTGATTAGCCTGATAACGGGCAATAGCAATAGATACCAGCTTGCCACTATTGTGGATTGCGTCGGCCAGCTGGATCACAAACGCATTATAATTGGCGGGATTGTTGCTGATTCGTGCTCCTTCAAGATCCACATCAATACCATCAAAATTATAATTATTTAAAACAGCAATCATATTCGTTATTACCTGTGTACGGTTTGCAGGCGCAACCAGGTTATCCCAATAGGCTGGACCGCCACCGCCACCGATAGAATAGTGTACTCTCACTCCTTGCAAGTGTGCCTTTGGAACTGCATCAATAATATCTTGGCTTACAGTAAAATTTCCATTTACATCAGGATTAATGAATGAGATACAAAGATCGGTTAGCTGATCAAGGTTAATGTTATCCAATTCCTGTGCATAAGAAGTTCCCCAGGTTTGCAAATAACCATACATCCTGAGGTTGGTTTGTAATCCCGCCGGATGACCAACAAAACTTTTATAAGCATTTGATTTAAAGGTAGATGTAGGATCAGCAGATTGATCAAGATCTGGCGTTTTTTTACAAGAAAGAGCGGTAATTGCCAGTAAAATAAATACAAGCAATTTGAAGTTTTTTTTGTTTTTCATACTTTTTGGTTTTAAAGGTTAGTTAATTAGTTCAGTCAATTGGTAAACTGGCTGTAATTCCTTTGGCTGAATAAGTATTAAATGAAGTGCCGCATTTGATGCTGAATAATTTGGGTAGATTGCTATTTCAAAGCATTATTGTAAGATTTTTTGAGACATAAAGCTTAAAACAGGCGGCGCTACTAAGTCCGCCTATTTCAAACCAAGCGCATAATTTAGGTTATTAGCCTACTAATAGATTTTAAAATTGTCTTAAACTTCATGTCTTGAAATGGTTATCCTACACGAATACAGCCTTATTATTTATTAAATTAAAAATTAGGCCCGCCTTTATCCCACCATACACGTGTACTTCCGTTATCAGGTCCCCCAAGCAGCGCTAAACCAGTTTTAACTCCCTCAGGGTTGCCTAACAACTCTGATTGTGCATAAGGCAATCTTCTAATTTGGGTCTCGGTATCGATAGTACCATTGCTGAAATTACGGGCAACAGGAAAAAGCTTTGGATAACCTGTACGGCGATAATCAGCCCAGGCCTCATACCCATCAGGAAAAATAGCCAGCCATTTTTGAACAATAATTCTTTCCAGTTTTTGCTCCTGGCTTGCCGCATCATCCCATTTTATGGTAATTGATGATCGTGCCGAAGTGTTGTTAACCGGATTAATAGGATCAACATAATCTTCTTGCTTAGCTGTAGCGTCACTTAAGTATCCACCGATAGATACCCCCCATTGATCCATAGAAGTTTGTATTCCCTTTTCGTAGTTGGCTTTGGCATCTCCAGCACCAGTCCAGCCTCTTAATGCAGCTTCAGCTTTTAGGAACCACATTTCGGCTGCATTCATTTCCATGTGCGGTGCAAACTGCGTATAAGTATCAGTATAATTAAAGGCCGTAAATGTTCTGTAATCACCCTTGGTTACATCGGCTCCTAAACGTATACCTGAATATTTGCCTGCAATACCAGCCTGTGTAGCAGGTAACGCCATTTTTGTTGCTCTTGGATCGTTATAACCATTTAAATAAGTTCCAAATGAGGCATTAAGCATATTATCGCGGTTATAGGCAAAAGTAACTAACCAATAATCATTCTGTTTTCCACTGGTTAAAACGGCATTATCGGTATTGGCAGCCAAAACACCTTCTGGTGCGCTTAAGGCAAGTTCGCCTTGTGTTTTTGCAGTAGCTGGATCTATTTTAGCCAAACGCATGGCCAAGCGTAACCGTAAAGAATTACCAAACTTTATCCATTTTGCCAGATCTCCTCTGTAGATAAAATCGTTATTACCAATTCTGTTTTTAACGGGTGGATTACTTGCCAAATAAGTCCGCATGTTGTTCACAGCAGTATCAATCTGTTTAAAAAATGTAGCATATATTGTTTTTTGATCATCGTATGGAATAACCCGAAAAGAAGTACCTGTTTTGGTATAAGGAATAGGGCCAAATTTATCAGTTACCCTATGCATAGCCTGTACCTGTATTAATAGTGCGACTCCCCAAACATCGGGTAGCGTAGTACGTGCGCCTGCTTCGGCTATTTTTTTTATGGGCGCCATTACCATATTATATTGATGTGTAAAAGGACCGTCGTTCCAACGGCTCACCAACGAATAGTTTAAATTATTGAAGCCTCCTTCGAAATTAGTTGGCGACATCATGTAACCGGCATAAGCGTCTGCACTTAAATTCTGACTAATCTGAAAGCCTGTAAGTAAACCCATTTCAATAGGCCCTATTGCACTAGGCACCAGGCGTAATGATTGTTCGTCACTTAAAGCTAGTGGAGGGGTATTAAAATCTTCGAATTTTTTGGTACAGCTAAACAAGGTGCTAAGCACCACAATAGTAGTTAAGATGTATCTTGTTGAATTATTTTTCATCTTGGTATCCTTAAAAAGTTACATTTAAATTAAAACCGATGTCGCGCGTAGCCGGCATATTAAAAGCATCAACACCCGATAGGCCATTACCTGTAGACATGGTTAACTCTGGGTCATATGGTGCCTTTTTATAGAAATAGAGCAGATTTCTACCGGTTAGCGATAACCTAACATTTTTAAAAGCACTGTTTTTAATAGGGAGGTTGTAACCTAAGGCGGCCTCGCGCATGCGTACTACTGTAGCACTATACATATAAGCGCCTGCCATTGCACCTCTGGCACCAATAGTAGAATAGTAGGTTTTTGGGTCTAAAGTAGTAATGGATTGTCCGGCAGTATTTACTGCATTTACGGTAACACCTCCATTATCCCTTGCCATTCCACTTTCTTTTGATACGCCCATCAAATCCATATAAGCCTGAGTAATGGACATTACTTTGCCCCCAAATTTGCCATCAACTAACAGGCTTAAGCTAAAATTTTTGTAGTTAAATGTATTGCTCCAGCCCGCCTGAAATTTAGGATTAGGATTACCCACATACACCGTTTCCGTTGATTTTAATGGGCGATAAGGTTCGGTAGTGCCGTTTCCAGACAATTTCATCCTTCCTTGGTCATCGTAAACAAAAGTTTGCGCATAAATATCACCATATGAACCTCCTTTTCTTACTATAGAGCTATAACCATAAGTATCGCCAGTTAAAGCAAACTTGGTATTATCTTCCGGATCCCTTACCTCTAAAATTTTGTTTTTGTTAGATGCCCCGTTAATGGAAGTAGTCCAGCTAAAATCATTTCCCGCCAATGCGTTATAGCCTATTATAAACTGATAACCAGCATTTTGGATCTTACCTGCATTATAATATGCTACGCCTACCAGTGATGGTGCTGGTGGTGCATAAGCAAAGTATTGATTAATAGTATTGGTTTTATAATAAGTAAAACTTAAACTTAACTTATCTTTAAAAAACCTGAATTCTGCACCTGTTTCGAAGGTTTTAGTGCGCTCAGGCTTTAAAGTAAATTCTGCACTGTTGGTATTAAAGACTAATGCTCCCTGAGCATTTTGACTATTTAAAAACCGCGTAAGATATGATGGCAATGTATTCCCTACTTCGGTATATGAGCCTCTTATTTTTGCAAAAGATATAAATTCGGGCATCTTGGTCATTTGTGATGGCACAAGTGATAAGCCGACAGAAGGATAATTGTAATATTTATTTGCTGTAAATGCGAGTGTAGAAGACCAATCCTGCCTAAAGGTTGCGGTTAAAAACGCCCAATCTTTGTAAGCTAAATCTAAGTTGGCAAAGGCAGCCTGTAGCTGTGTATGGCTGCGTGAGGCACTACCCGGATTAAGTACAGGAAGTGTGCTCGTGGCACCCGGCGCAATAGTTTGGGCTGCTTGTGCTACGATATTGCTGGCTACGAAATAATCGGGAGTTAATAAATTTCCACCCATAGACATTCCTGTAGCTGAATTATCGGTAATACTGGTACCGATTAAACCTCCGATTTTAAAATCCTGTAAGTTTAACGGTATTTTAAAATTTGCAATCGCATCTGCATACTTTTGGATCTGGGTACTGCTACCAATTGCATAACTTCCATTACCTAGTCCATTCAGGTTAAAATCGGTACCTTGAAACCTTTTGGTTTCCGAATCATCAGTGGTGCGGTCTAAATTCCCCCTAACCTGTAGATTTAACCAATCGGCAAAAGTGTACTTTACGCTACCTGTAATTAAATAACGGTTACGTTTAGTTACGTTGGGCTCGTTATTGAGAATCCACCACGGGTTTTCCTGGTGAAAATCTCCGTTTTTTGTTAACCAAAACTGACGGTTGTAACCCTGTAGTTGCGTATTATGGTAATTTTCTTTGTATGGAGTAATATCTACATTTCGTGGAAAGAGATAAAGAGATAATAAAGGACTTGGATAAACTCCAATTGGAGGTTTGTTATTAACAATCTGGTTGATGTAATTTAAACCTGCATCAACCGATAATTTCCCTTTCAAAAAATTCGCCGTTTCCCTCAGGTTTAAATTATGACGGCTTAGTTTGTTTGTCGGTGTAATACCACTGGCACTAGTATTGGCATACGAAATATATGTTTGTGCTAAATCATTACCGGCAGAAAAATTAAGTGCATTGTTGAAGTTATTTCCATTTTGGAAATATTGATCCAAATGATCGTGACTGGTAGTTGCAGCTGGTCCCCAACTTGTAATGTCGCCTGTGGTTTGTGTAGTTACCGCTCCATAATTATCTTGGAATTTTGGCCTGTAAGCGGTTTGACTTGATTGATAAGACGAGTTAAAGTTAATTTCGGCTTTACCGATTTTTCCTTTTTTAGTGGTAATTAAAATCACGCCATTTTGTGCCTGGCTACCATAAAGTGCTGAAGCAGATGCCCCTTCTAAAATAGAGATACTGGCTATATCTTCTGGATTAAGGTTAGAAATGCCATCACCGCCATCACTTACACCACTGCCATAAATATCAGTTGGCTGACTGCCCCGGGCATTTAACATCGGCACACCATCTATTACGTATAAAGGCTGGTTATTGCCATTTACAGAGCGATTGCCACGCAAGGTCACTTTAGCAGAACCACCCACACCAGAGGTGCTTGAAGAAATGGTCACCCCTGCAGCTTTACCACTTAAGGAATTGATAAAATTATTTTGTTTAACCGTAGTTAAATCTTCTGACTTTAAGGTCTGAACATTATAAGATAGTGATTTTGAAGCGCGCTCTACCCCTAAGGCAGTAACCACAACATCATCTAACTTCTGCTCAGCAGGAATTAGAGTAATTGCAGCCGACCCAATGCCTCCAGCAGTTAATTCTTTAGTCTGATAACCGATATAGCTTATGACTAAAACCGCAGCATCATCTTTTACATTAATGACAAATTCGCCGGTTCCGGTAGTAGAAGTTACATTCTTTGTGCCCTTTTCAGCTACGGTCACCCCAGGTATGGGCTGCCCCTTTTCATCTACTATTTTTCCTTTTATTGGAATTTCGATTATTTTGACTAGCTGATTTGCAGTTATAATTTCTTTCACTTTTAAAAAAACAGCATGGTCTTCAACCTTGTAGGCTATAGGTTGATTAGAAAAACAGAGTGCCAGAACTTCTTCTATGCTTGCATTTTTAACATTAATGGTTACGGGATTTGCATTTTTTAAAATTTTATTATTATATAAAAAATCGTAGCCACTTTGAGCTCTGATGGCATACATAATCTGGCGTAAGGAAGCCTGGTTTTTATTGAGTGTAATTTTTTGTGCAAATGTTGATGCGCTTACCTGCATAATTACCGTCGTGAGCAAAAAAGCAATTAATTTCATAACCCGCAAGATTTTTTGTTGGGTAGGGCGGTTGCATCCATCCCTAGATTGTAAGTATAAATTCATAAATTTGAATTGTTGGGTTTAGTTGAAAATGGTTCAAGTCATTTTTTATTCCGGATTTCCGGAAAGGGTAATCCCAGCGTAAGGTTGAAGGTGTTAGCGCACTTTCAACCATTTTTTGGCACTACCGTGTCAAGTATTAATTCGTCACGATAACCCTCCTTCCTTCTATCTTAAAGTGCACATCGCCATTATATTCAAGCATTTTTAAAATCGCAGAAATATTTCTGGATCTCGAAATTCTGCCAGAGAAAGTAAGATCACTGGATGGTTTTACCTGGTACACCACTTCAACATTATACCATCTGGCAATCTTGCTCATAATGGTTTCAAGATTTTCATTGAACTGAAAGTCGCCATTCTTCCAGGCTATGGCTTCTTCTACATCTACATAATCTGATAGGCTGATTCCATTAGAACTAGCCACAGCCTGTTGCCCGGGCTTTAATAATTGAGATTGCCTGTTATTAAAAATCTTAACAGAACCCTCCAGCAGTGTGGTTTTGATTATTTCTTCATCAGCATAGGCCATAATGTTAAAATGAGTTCCTAAAACCTCAACCACCTGCCCTCTGCTTTCTACCTTAAAAGGCATTTTTTTATTGTGTGCAACTTCAAAATAAGCCTCACCTGATATTTTTACCTTTCTCTGGTTTCCGTTAAATTTAGTTGGATAGGTAATACTCGACTGCGCATTTAGCCAAACTTTGGTTTGATCGGGCAAGATGACCTGCCATTGCCCACCTATGGGTACAGATAAGGTATTAAACGAGGAAGGGCTACCGTTGCTTGTTGTCTTCGAAAAATCGTAAACCAACTGTCCATCTGCTGTTTTGGTAATTTTAATTCCACCCTCAGCAGCTACTAGCCCATTATTTGCTTTGGTTAAACTAATTTTTTTGCCATTTGCCAAGGTTAGGGTAGCTTGATTACGACCAGGGCCAATATCTTTTGTGTAAGTACTTTTAACTTGAGTATTGCTTTGTTTGATCCAATAAAAGCCTATACCCATCGCTACAGCAAGAATCGCGGCTGTGCCGACTTTTAGCCATACAGATAATAATTTCCGTCGTTTTGGCTCATTGGCATTTTGTTGCGAAAGTTGATTGTTTAATTTTTCAAATTGTGCTTCAGCTTCTATGTTACCAATGTGATCGCGGAGAAGCAACACTGTTTTTTTTAACTCAACGATTTCATTTTTGTCGTTTGGATGATCGGAAACCCATTTCTCCCAATATTCTGTATCTGCCAAATTAGTATTCAGGCAATAGTTGATAAAGCGTTGATCTTGGATCAGATTCTGGAGATCTTGTTGCTGCATTTTCTATTTGGTTTCCACAATAGAGCAACAACCATTAATTTTTCACTACTGTTTTATAAAAAAAATGAAAAATAGTATAGAAATGGCCATTAGCGCTAAATAAATTTCATTTAAATGTTCTTTACCTATTGCTATTTTAAGCTTATCCAATGCTTTATACATGGTATTGTAAGCTGTATTTATAGAAATTTGGTTGGCAGCGGCAATTTCTTCATAACTCAGGCCCAAATAGAACTTTTGGTAGATCAGAGATTTTTGCTTGGTTGGGAGCTGGCCTATAAATTTATGTAAGATATCGCTTAAATGTTGCTGGTTACTTTTTATGATGTATTCTTCTTCAACAGAAGGCAATGATTTTAAATCAGAGAACTCGTCATAGGATAAGCATTCTGCCAGAGGAATTTCTTTTTTATAGAGTTTCCTTAAGAAAACCGTAATCAAATAATTATGATGGTTATCGATATGGCCTAATTTTTTCCGATTTTCCCAAACAGATAAAAAAAGTTCGTTTAAAACATCTTTGGTTCTGCTTGTAGAAAACCCTTTTTTTAATGCAATATAAGTTAGATAATGATAATAATGGAGATATATTTTTTTGAAAGCCGTTGTATCGCATTCGGCAATAAAAACTGTCCAATGAGGTTTTAACGCGCTCCCATGCAATGTATTTCTGTTTTGATTCATTTGGTCGATCTAATATATTGAAAAATTTCGCCAATAGACTTCCAAAAGTTAAAACCTTTTTCAATTTATGTCGTTCGCTCCTAAAAACAGGATCAATTTAAATAATGAAGCGCTAGGGCAGTAAGGTATAGCCATGATCTGAAAGCGCCTTTGTCAAACAAGATCGGGCATTGGAGCCAAAGTTTCGGATTTTTCTCAAATCCTGTAACCGGTACTTTGTTACAAAAAATGAAACGGTTATTTTATCAGAAGTTCCAAATGGTATCTTTCCGTACTTGATCTCTGCATCTAAAAATAAACTCAGGACATTAAACAGCCTGATGGAATTAACGTTTTGCAGCACATCCAGCAGCAGGGTTTCAGCCTGATCGAGAATATCAGTATCAATCGGCGTTTCAGAATCGGAAAAGTCACTTTGCAACTGTTTGCTAAAACGTAATACAATATCCAATGCATCCAGGTACTCCCTGTACTTTATTTTATCACCGGGCTTGTTCATTCGATCCATCTATATTTTTTTAAAGAACTCAGAAAATTTTAGACTGTTAGCTAGAAGCATATGCAGATCAGATAGTGTTTCGGCAAACAAATTTTTTCATGTTCTTTAGTGGTTTTCTAGTTAAGTTTTGGTTTAAAAATATTTATTAATGTGTTTAAAATCTATATGGCTTTATTGCAATGCGTGAACGGTTTAAAGACCTTGTGATCATTTTGCAATTAATCTGCTCGTTTTAAACGTGATTCGATAGCGAAGTTGCAGCGTATGAATTTATTATTTCAACCAATACGAAATGCGCTACAATTCAGCTATAAATCCAACTCAACATAAATTTCACTTCATTTCTTTCCTTAATGTTCTACAGACAACTTTTTTTTAAGCACCTATGCCCTCCATTATTCCAATATCATTATGACGGTTATGCTAACTGGTACTCTCATCATAAAATTAATATCTTTCGTAATGAACTCTTTCCCATTAGATTAAAACTTAAAGCCAAGATCAAACTTCACCCGCCCCACCATTTGACGAACACATCAATTAGGATGCTTTCGATGAGCTTGTCATTGATCTGAATTTTCCCTCAACTGCAAATGGCCTCAATAAATTGAGTAACTAAAAGCTCAAAAAATGCTCAAGATATTCGGATTTCATTCTAAAAATCAAAAGCCCTAGATAGTTCCTCTAGGGGCTTTTGACACAATTAGCGTCCATCTTTCTCTTGATGGCAGTTTAAGAAGGATAATTTATTACCGAATCATTCTTCCACGACATAACTTTATCGTTGGTGCTCTTAAAACTTCATACCTAAAAACAACTCAAATTCTCCGTTGGTATAACTAGATAATGGGGCATTGATCTGGGCATTGTGATAAAAGTTAAAAGTGTAGTTTTTCATAAAATCAGCACCCACGCCAAAACCCAGCGTTCCTGAGCTTCGATATACACCCATCAGTTTAACCTGCTTTTGTACGAAGCTGTATTGCAGGGCGGCATCCCATATATCGCTGGAATTTTTTAATCCTCTGAAGACAAATTTTGGTTCAATTTGACTTCCAGCGACCTGAAATTTGTAACTAGTAGTAATATAAAACGTATTTACACTTTCAACAGCCTTTTGCCGCTGCCAAAAGGTATTGCGCAAATTGGGAAATGCGGCTTCGAATTCGAAGTTCTTAATGGTAATTCCTGTTCCAAAATCGCTATCAAAATAGGCAGCCCTTTGATTATACATGGCAATCAGTGGGTCGCTGGCATCTCCTCTAACATCACCAGCTGATAGACGTTGAGCGACTAAACCGCTGGAAAGACCAAAATGAAGCTCGATTCCATTTCCGTTTAAAGGGATATGATAAGAATAGGTTGCCATTGCTTTAAAATTTCTCTGCAAGCCTGCCCTATCCGATATTAAATTTAAGCCAATACCTGTTTTATTACCCCGCCACTCGCCGGTAATTTGCTGTACAGTAGGCGCTCCATCAACTGATGTCCATTGAGAGCGGTGACTGAGCCCCAACATCCACCCGTTTGTTATACCCGCCATCGCCGGATTTGCCAGGTATCTATCAGTATAATATTGTGCATTAAATGTACCCGTTTGAGCCTTAAGAGTTACTGTGGCAAATAATATAACCACTATTATAGCTACAAAGTGCTTTATATATTTTAATTTTTGCTTATTCATCATTTTTAATTTTACTGTTTGTTATTTGCCAGGATGATTTCGAACAAGAGTCATGAAACCTTTTTGTTTCAGCTTTCCTTTTCCAAAGTCGATTACATAATAGTAGGTTGCTTCGGCCAGCAAATTGCCATTCGAAGTGCCAGCCCAACTGTTATCGTAATTCCTTTTTGTATATACTATTCTACCAGCACGATCGAATATGGTAACCTGATTATCCGGATAAGCGTCTATATTTTCCACTTTCCATACATCATTGTGCCCATCACCATTTGGCGTAATCAGATTTGTAGCAGACAGCGTGGCATAATCATCCACCACCTCGACAGTAAGTGATACCGATTTTGCGCAGCCAAGTGCATTAACTGCCATGACTGTGTAGGTGGTTGTTTTTAATGGCCTAACTTCAAGCATCTGTGTAGTACTCGTACTAGTGAAACCATCCGTGCCCGACCAGTTATATTTTTCTCCTCCCTTTGCTGTTAGTATTATCGATTCGCCCTTACTTATCTTTAGTTTAGATGCGTTAAGGGTAACATTGGGCAATGGATTTATTTTCAGCTCACCAGGTAGGTAAATAAAACTGTAATTATCGGCCTCAGCGTCTTTAGGTGTTAAAACATAAGTACCTGCAGGCGATGAACTGTTTGCTAGAGTTGACACGCTTGCCTTAGTTTTTATAACGTCCTGTTTATCATTCAACTTGAATCCTGAATAGCTCACCGTAAAAGCTGGCAAATGTGTATTTTCGCAAATTTGGATATTGTCTGAAGTTGCGGTTAACATCGCTTTTTCAATGCTGAGTGGGGCTGATCGATAAATGATATTATAATTTTCGCCCGCGGTTAAGTTGCCCGCTTCAATAGCATAATTACCTGTATTTTCTCCCAATGTTCTAACTAAAGTACCTGAGATAGCGTCACTACCTAACAATCCTATGCTTGAATAATTAAATTGAGGATCGGCCTCTCCATAAGTTTTGACCTTTGCATTTGCAGTTATGGTAAGGTTTGCTTTTGATATGATCAGTTTACCTGCCCGATAAGTAATTGCATAATTATTGGCTGAGTAACCCGTAGCCTCTATAAGATAGCTTCCAGCATCTTTCGCTCCCATCGCACTACCGCCATAAGTTAAGGTGCCTTGCAGGTTGTGACTATTTTCGCCGTTCACAAAACCATCATAGCTTATGCCATTACCATCCGTATAGGCTATGCCGTCATAGGTTTTATTAAAATCGTTTGCAGTTACCGTTAATGCTTTTTGATCTACCCGAACCTGAAATGAAACAGGTGCAGCGGCAGCATAATTGGCATTTCCTACGTCACCAGCAGTAATGGTAGCTGTACCTGTACCTATCAAGCTTACCTGCCCATTAACATCAACAGTGGCTACATTTGTATTGCTGCTTTGGTAAGTGGCATTTAAACCTGAACTAGATTTGGCAGATGCATCGATACGAGCATCACCATAAGTTTTAATGACTAAACCACCAGCCGTTTGTGTGTTAAAAGCCAACGTATTTGTCGTAGTTTGACTGATCAGCAATTTCCCATCAACATAGCTAATGTTGTAATTGGCCGATGAAAGCCCGCCGGGCGTAATGGCATAATTCCCTACATCGCTTGCGCCTTGCGAATTGCCTCCGTAGCTAAGCATCCCCCTTAGCACATTGGCATCTTCACCATTTGCAAAGCCATTGTAGCTTACACCATTACCACCCGTATAGGCTATGCCGTCATAAATTTTATTAAAATCGTTCGCACTTACCGTTAATGCTTTTTGATCAACCTGAACCTGAAAAGAAACAGGCGCGGCGGCAGCATAATTGGCATTCCCTGCTTCATCAGCAGTAATGGTAGCTGTACCTGCACCTATCAGGCTTACCTGTCCATTAACATCAACAGTTGCTACAGCAGTATTGCTGCTTTGATAATTGGCCTTTAAACCTGAGCTAGATTTGGCAGAAGCATCAATACCAGCATCGCCATAAGTTTTTGTAACTACACTTCCCGCTGATTGCGTATTAAAAGCTAATGTATTTGCAGTATTCTGGCTGATCAGTAATTTACCATCAACATAGTTGATATTGTAATTGGCCGACGAAAGCCCGCCAGGTGTAATGGCATAATTCCCTACATCGCTTGCCCCCTGTGAAGTACCTTCATAACTAACTATCCCTTTTAGTACTTGGGCATCTTCTCCATTTGCAAAGCCATTGTAGCTTACGCCATTACCACCCGTATAGGCTATGCCGTCATAAATTTTATTAAAATCGTTCGCACTTATCGTTAATGCTTTTTGATCAACCTGAACCTGAAAAGAAACAGGAGCCGCAGCAGCATAATTGGCATTCCCTGCTTCGTTGGCCGTAATGGTTGCTGTACCTGCACCTATCAGGCTTACCTGTCCATTAACATCAACAGTTGCCACAGCGGTATTGCTGCTTTGGTAAGTGGCGTTTAAACCAGAGCTAGATTTTGCAGAAGCATCAATACCAGCATCGCCATAAGTTTTTGTAACTACACTTCCAGCTGATTGCGTATTAAAAGCCAATGTATTTGCAGTATTCTGGCTGATCAGTAATTTACCATCAACATAGTTGATATTGTAATTGGCCGACGAAAGCCCGCCAGGTGTAATGGCATAATTCCCTACATCGCTTGCCCCCTGTGAAGTACCTTCATAACTAACTATCCCTTTTAGTACTTGGGCATCTTCTCCATTTGCAAAGCCATTGTAGCTTACGCCATTACCACCCGTATAGGCTATGCCGTCATAGGTTTTATTAAAATCGTTTGCACTCACCGTTAATGCTTTTTGATCTACCTGAACCTGAAAAGAAACAGGAGCAGCAGCAGCATAATTGGCATTTCCTGCTTCATTGGCCGTAATGATGGCTGTACCTGCACTAAGCAAGCTTACCTGCCCGTTAACATCAACAATTGCCACAGCGGTATTGCTGCTTTGGTAAGTGGCGTTTAAACCTGAAGTCGCTTTTACCGATGCGTCCAAACCTGCATCACCATAAGTTTTTGCAACTACACCGCCTGCCGTTTGTGTGTTAAAAGCCAACGTATTTGTCGTATTTTGACTGATCAGCAATTTCCCATCAACATAGTTGATATTGTAATTGGCCGACGAAAGCCCGCCGGGCGTAATGGCATAATTCCCTACAACGCTTGCGCCTTGCGAATTGCCTCCGTAGCTAAGCATCCCCCTTAGCACATTGGCATCTTCCCCATTTGCAAAGCCATTGTAGCTTACACCATTACCACCCGTATAGGCTATGCCATCATAGGTTTTATTAAAATCGTTAGCACTTACCGTTAACGCTTTTTGATCAACCTGAACCTGAAAAGAAACAGGAGCCGCAGCAGCATAATTGGCATTCCCTGCTTCGTTGGCCGTAATGGTTGCTGTACCTGCACCTATCAGGCTTACCTGTCCATTAACATCAACAGTTGCCACAGCGGTATTGCTGCTTTGGTAAGTGGCGTTTAAACCAGAGCTAGATTTTGCAGAAGCATCAATACCAGCATCGCCATAAGTTTTTGTAACTACACTTCCAGCTGATTGCGTATTAAAAGCCAATGTATTTGCAGTATTCTGGCTGATCAGTAATTTACCATCAACATAGTTGATATTGTAATTGACCGACGAAAGCCCGCCAGGTGTAATGGCATAATTCCCTACATCGCTTGCCCCCTGTGAAGTACCTTCATAACTAACTATCCCTTTTAGTACTTGGGCATCTTCTCCATTTGCAAAGCCATTGTAGCTTACGCCATTACCACCCGTATAGGCTATGCCGTCATAGGTTTTATTGAAATCGTTTGCACTTACCGTTAATGCTTTTTGATCTACCTGAACCTGAAAAGAAACAGGAGCCGCAGCAGCATAATTGGCATTCCCTGCTTCGTTGGCCGTAATGGTTGCTGTACCTGCACCTATCAGGCTTACCTGCCCGTTAACATTAACAGTTGCCACAGCAGTATTGCTGCTTTGATAAGTGGCATTCAAACCTGAACTAGATTTGGCAGAAGCATCTATACCGGCATCTCCATAAGTTTTTGTGACTACACTTCCCGCTGATTGCGTATTAAAAGCTAATGTATTTGCAGTATTCTGGCTAATCAGCAATTTACCATCAATATAGCTAATGTTATAATTGGCTGATGAAAGCCCGCCGGGCGTAATGGCATAATTCCCTACATCGCTTGCCCCCTGTGAAGTACCTCCATAACTAATTATCCCACTTAGTACTTGGGCATCTTCTCCATTAGCAAAGCCATTGTAGCTTACGCCATTACCACCCGTATAGGCTATGCCATCATAGGTTTTATTAAAATCGTTTGCACTTACCGTTAACGCTTTTTGAGCTACCTGGACCTCAAAAGAAACAGGAGCAGCAGCAGCATAATTGGCATTTCCTGCTTCATTGGCCGTAATGATGGCTGTACCTGCACCAAGCAAGCTTACCTGCCCGTTAACATCAACAGTTGCCACAGCGGTATTGCTGCTTTGGTAAGTGGCGTTTAAACCTGAAGTCGCTTTTACTGATGCGTCCAAACCTGCATCACCGTAAGTTTTTGCAACTACACCGCCTGCTGATTGCGTGTAAAAGGATAATGTATTTGTAGTGCTTTGGCTGATCAGCAATTTCCCATCAACATAGTTGATGTTGTAATTGGCTGATGAAAGTCCGCCAGGCGTAATGGCATAATTCCCTACATTGTTTGCACCTTGCGAGGTACCTCCATAAGTAAGTGTACCGGTAAGTACAGTAGCATCATCACCAATTGCAAAACCATTATAGCTTGCCCCGTTTCCTCCAGTGAAAGCCATGCCATCGTAGGCTTTACTAAAATCATTTGCGCTAATGGTTAGAGCAGCCTTTTTAATAATAGCACGTGAACTGATAAGATCGCTATTATTTGCAATCTTGTAATTGTTGGCATGTGCGCCAGCAAGCTGTATATTCGAAATAGACAATGTAGCCGTTTTATCCGTACCCACATCTTTACTATCATATTCAATTTCATTACTGCTTAATGCTAATTGAACATCGTCACTGTTAATCAGATCCCCATTTGCGAGTGTTAAATCTGTATTTTGAATGCTGCCTTTTGTATTTCCATCGTAAATTTTTGTTAAAACAGCATCAGGCTTCAAATCAACATTTACGGACTTTTTGTTAATGCTAAGTTTGAAAATAACATCAGTTGCGAGTAAGTATGCAGCGTTTCCTGACTGACTGGCTGTAACATTGACAATCCCTGCCTTTTTAATTTCTATTTTCCATTTATTGCCATCTGCAACATCCTGAAATGCTTCTGCAATGGTATTATCTGACGAAGCATAACTGATTGCTAAGCCAGAACTTGCGCTTGCGATTGGTATAAATGGTGCCTCACCATAGGTTTTGTCCTGATCGTTGGCGGTAATGCTTTGTGTCTGCTTTTTGAATTCATAAGCACCTAAATCAATTGTTGTTTCTTCTATACGGGCATTTTCATTCAGGTCTTTGGAATCGGAATTAGAATTTTGATACAAAGTGTTATCCCCTGCATTTACAGCCAAACTGCCGGGTTGTAATGTCAAATCATCATCTTCTGTTCCTGCTGTATTATCTACACCGTCTGCATCGGTAAACGTAGGGTCTTGGTTTTGCAAGTTTGTGCTAACATCATCTAAAGTAGCATTGGCAGCTAGTGGAGCCGTATATTGGAGAATAGCGTTTTTAAAACTTACTCTTTGTTTAGGGCTTAAGTCAAATAAATTATTACCATTATTGAACGCAATAGAGTTGACAACATTAATCTGATAGTCGAACTCAAATAAGCCACCAAAACTACTTGATCCGGCTAAAAAAGAACCAGTTGATGCTTGATTGTTGGTAAAGCTGCAATTAATGAAGTTAGAAAGACGTTCTCCGTTTACAAATACGCCTGACAAATAGGCTACTCCACCTTTACCGGCTGATGAATTACCAGAAAAAATACTATTAGTAACGCTTACTTTCGTGGATATTATCGCTCCGCCTACATCTGCAGCATTATTACCTATAAATTTACAATTGTTAATGGTTTGATCACCTACCCTGGCAAGAATTGCGCCTCCTGAGCTATTTTTTGCACTATTACCAATAAAATTACATCTTGTGAAAAGTATATCTCCCGTTTCGTTTAAGTATGCCCCACCACCAGAAGCCAGGTTATTTTTAAATAACACATTATACATTTCTGTATTGCTCCCAAAGTTATAAATAGCACCACCAAGTTCTGCCTGGTTGGCTTGAAAATTCATATTTCTTATTTTGGGTGCTCCCTTTAAAAGATACAGCCCGCTACCATAGCTCAGGTTTACCTCTTTAGCGTTGATAGCTATTTTAGTGTTTAGATTAGCATTTCCACCAGTAACTGTAAAACCATCTATAATACCAGTACCAGCATCATCTACTGAAATGATTACATTGTAGGCGTTTTCACCATTATTGGCAATACTGAGGTTTTTCCCTGTGCCACTCAACACGTCATCGTCACTAAAGTCGCCTGTTAATGTACTTTTATTGGCTAAAATGCTTAAATTACGCTCGGCGAGTGTAGCTTCAGTTCCGGCAAAGCCTCCGTACAACTTTACATCCTTAACCAGCAAAAAACTGTTATTTCTACCTGATGGAATACCGGCAGTATTATCTGTAGGACCATAAAGAGGTTTGTACAGCCCTCCCGCTACCCAAATTTCTTTTATGGTACCAGGCGCAACAGCATTTTGGTATTTTGCAGCATATAACGCGTCGGCCACCTCGGGAGTAGCATTTGCCCAACTGCTACCATTCATATTACCTGTGCCATTTTGCTTCACATATGCAATTCCATTGGCATCAGGAATGATTAATTTTGGTTGTTTTTGCGTTTCATAGGCACCCAAATCAATACTGCTTTCCATGATACGGTTCTTTCCTGCAAGATCCGTAGATGGCCAGTTGGCATTCTGATACAAAGCAGTGTTACCTGCATTAGAAGCTGGGCTAAGGGGTTTTAATGATAAATCATCATCTTCAGTTCCTGCAACATTGTCTGCTCCATCAGCGTCTGTAAAGGCTGGGTCCTGATTGAGCATGGCCGTAGTTGCTGCATCAAAAGTAAAATTAGATGGTTTTGCACCAGGCTGTCGCAGCATGCAAAACTGGAAATTACCAAGTCGCTGTATGCCCAGATTAACATCATCGCGAATAATGCTATTGATAAAATCTACCTTATATCTATAACTGCGAACTAAGCTTTGACTCCAGCTAACTGCGGCACCTAATGGTGATTCATTATTGTTAAAGCCGCAATTTATAAATGTAGAGGTAATGTCCTTTTGTTCAAATCTCATAGACAAATACACTGCCCCACCTTCTACTGTGCCGGTATTCCCCGTAAAAATACTACCTATGGCATATGCTGTTTCAACACCGAGTGCTCCTCCGTAGTTTGCGGAGTTACCTGCAAATGTGCAGTTTTGCATATATTGCGTACCAACTAAAGAACCAATTGCGCCACCGTTACCACCTAAAGCATTATTACCTATAAATTTACAATTGGTAAATATATTTACAGTTGCTTTATTATAAAATGCCCCACCACTTGCTGCCAGATTGTTTTTAAATAATATTTTATCACTTGTTAAACGACCTACACAATGTATTGCTCCACCAGTCGATGAGGCACTATTACCATAGAACACAATATTACTAAGTGCTATACCATTAGCACCTGAACTATAATAGAGCCCCCCACCAAGATTTTGAAAAAGTTGAATCCTCGTTACGTAGATTTGGGCACTTCCGTTGGCATTTCCACCCGTAACATGAAAACCATCCATGACCGCAGTGCTTGCAGCGTTTAGATAGGTAAGTACGTGGTAGGCATTTTCTCCACTATTGGTTATACTTAGATTATCACCAGATCCACTTACCACATCATCACCATTAATATCTCCCGATAAAATGGTTTTATGAGCCATATTGCTCAAATCTCTTTGGGCAAGTGCTGATTCTGTACCCGCAAAGCTTCCGAATAGTTTTACATCTTTTAGCAGAAAAAAACTGTTATTTCTACCATCGGGGTTACCAAAATTATTATCTGCAGGGCTATACAAGGGCTTATAAGTTCCGCCAGCCACCCAAACTTCCTTAACCGTGCCAGGCGCAACAAGATTAAGATTTCTTGCTGCCACCAATGCATCCGCAAGTTCCTTCGCGGCATTAGGCCAACTGCTCCCACTGAAATCGCCGGCTGCATTTTGGTTTACATAGATGATGCCAGATGCATCTGGCGTAATTACAATGGCTTTAGCCTTAATGGCAGGCTTTACAAAAACCTGTTTCTTTTTATTTTGGGAATTAATTGCCGGTACGCTTCCGGGAAATATGCTGGCACTCAATATTGCAGGCATTATGAGCAGCAATATCCAGCCTAATTTCCTCCAGTGCCAGCCAAAATGTTTACTGGGTAACTTTTTTTTCATGTGCAGTTAATTTAAATATTTGCGAAAGTGTTATCATTCCCCTAGGCACTAAGCACCACCGCTAAAAGCGATGGCGCAGCGAATAAAACGGAACGAGATCGTATTTTTAGATCGCTGCAAATTTTATAACTCGGCTTAAGCTGCACAAGCTTTCCGGTAGGACAAAACTCGGACATCCATATATTGGTTGCCGATATAGCTTCTCAAAGCGGTGGACAAATAGCGGACAACCTGAATTCTTCAGGTTTTTTGATTAAATAAGGTTAAGTTTTTCTCAACAATCTGCAAAAAGGTGATGAAGAGGAACAAAGGAATTTAAGATGAGAACTAAAGACACATCATTATTTCGGACGAAGTATAACCTAATACCGATTTTCCATCGATTACGAAGTTTTAGATTTGGTTAAGAGAACAGATATAGTTTTCGAATGCGATTCCTTCTGGGATAGTGATCCGGTTCTTTAATCTCCTTTTGCTGCGTAGTACACTGTCTTTACTATTACCCAACATATCAGCTATCTGCTGGTTGCTAAGTTGAAGGCAAATTAAACTCGCTAAGCGTTCTTCTGCAGGGGTAATTTTGGGAATAACTTCTTTCAATCGGTAGTAAAATAGCGGATAGGCTTTGGTAAAGTCCTCTTTAAATTTAATCCATTCTTTGTCTGTGATCAATACGTAGTTACACAAACTCATTCCTAAGTCCGGAACACCGTTTTCATTAATTGCCTTTTGCATGTCCCTAATCAATTGTTCTTTTTCATGCATACTAACTGCGAAGGCGCTTATTTTGTCTTTTGCTTCTTTAATCTCCAGTTCCTTCACTATTCTATCGCGGTTCAAAAGCTCTTTTTCATATTTATTCTTAAGCCTTTGCCTGTTATAAAGCAGTCCGCTAATTACAGTTACCATGAGAATAGCAGCCAGAGTAAAATTCAATATGGTTTTCTTATGTTGCAGTTTCATCCCTGTATCTTCGAGGTTATCCTGTATATTGTCGAATTCAATTTTGGCCTTGAGCAGGCATAGTGTTTTTGCATTGACATCTGTAAGCCGCTCGTTGTTTATTTTGTGATAAAGTTCATTGTATTTATAAGCACTGTCTAACTCATTGAGCTTCTGGAAGCTTTTTTGAATGCCCTGTAGGGCCAATAGCTTCTGGTCTGTTAAATAAAAGCCATCTTTGCACGACCAGTAGTAAACGTTCTTCCACTTTTCGAGTGCTATTTTATAACTCCTGTGCTTAAAATATATCCCAGCCAAGATATTTTCGGCCATCGCCATATTATTGTAGGCCTTAAATTGTTTACTCACATTTAACTGAAACTCCACCATCGGGATGCCCTGTTGCTCCGACCCCTGCAGAATAAGGCAATGGCCGATGTTCCCTTTGGCTATGCCCATCCACAACATTTTATCGGGGTAGTGCCTAGAAACTTTCTGAATTAGGGTATCTATAATAAGTTGGTAATAATATTTTGCACTGTCATAACGCCCAAGCTTAAGGTAAGCTGCGCCAACAATATCAAGTTGAAAAACGTAGGTTCGTGGGTTCCATAGTTTTTTCTTCAACCTGGTAAAGGCCAGGCATTGCAAGCCATAGTTGATACTTTGTTTATAGCTATTACTTCTGTATAGGCCTATGCTTGCTCCAAAAAAGATATTATGTACATAATTGAAATGAGTAATACCTACTTTGCGCATCATTTCAATAGCCTTAATATTGTATAGTACATAATCTGGTGTACCTTTACCTGCGCTTGCATACAGGCCGTAAAGTTCAGCCATTAATTGATCGTCTTTAAGTTTATGTGCAATACCGATGCAGTTAAAAAGCCTTATGGAATCCTGCCCCGTAATTTTCACGCCATATTCTAGCTTGGCCAGAAAATCGTACATAAAAGCCCTGATTTCTAAACGGTTATCAGGATGCCGTTTAAGATATTGGTTTAAAGTATGCATCAACTCCTGGTGTTCGGGGAGAAATTCCGGCGATCTATGGGTTTTGAGCCAATCATAGCTGTCTTCTGCCCTGTGTGTCTGGCTGGTATCGTTTGTTTTCCAGGCATCGATATAGGTATTCACTATTGATTGGCCACGAACAGCATCGCACAAGACCATGATAAAGAGTGTTATTAAAAATAATAACCGTTGTAGTAGAGATGTTAACATTAGACGATGTCAGAACAAAAATGTTGACCAATTTATTCCGTAACAACAAAAATCTTCATCAATTTAATCCTTGACTTATTTTACATTCCTGGCTAGCAATGATTGGCCGCAATTAAACAATGCGAACCTGACTACAATTATTGCTACGTCCAGATCATAAACCAGAATCCATTTTAGTATTTTTACAAATACTAAACTTAAATTCTAATATTTGGTTACAGACAAATACGGTTCTATTTTAGAAAAACTTTAATTATCCTTTTTTTTACACAAAATAAGAATGAAATTTCAACTATTCAAATTATTTAGAGCGGACAAATAGCGGACAAACAAGTAACCTATATCTTAAAACCTAGTTATAAAAGAAAAAATAAAATTCCATAAAAGTCTATTAATGAATAACTAAGGTTTACAACCAAAAGAAAACAGCTCACTCATCATTAACTTTTCAAATTCAAAACACAATTCACATCTCAAATAATTAATGACAGTTAATAATCTAATACAAACTCTATATTTTGATCAAGAAAAAGTTTAGCTTAACTAAACAAAAAAAAAAAAAACGACATAAACGGTCCTTAGTATTATCTAGGGTTTAAAAGCTTACCTAATTAGATGCTGTATACACAAGATTTTAATTATTTGCCAAAAAAAACACTAATCATAAATTGAATCGATCGAAATCACTGATGCTTTCATCACCTCAATGGAATCATACCAAATGTCTTTATGGGTAAAATGACAGATACCACCAGTGATTTCAGTTATTACTGCCCCTAACAGTGTCGCGTGATACTTTTCAAAGACATCTCCATGATGATACTTTATAGAAAAAACTTTATGGCAATGTTGAAGCTGAACTTCCACTGCTGAACTAAGCTCTAAAAGTTTCGTGAATTTCTTTTTTTTCTTTCCGAACATTCCCCTTATCCGTAAAGAGTAGCTATTATTAACAATTTTATCTTTCAATATCTTCTGCTTAAATTCCTTTAGTTCAAACGATTTTATTGATATTTTAAACGTCCGGTTCAGCGTTACCCCATTGAATATGGATAAGCCCTCTTTGTCCCATACAAAAGTAATTGACAAGGTAGTAGCGGATGGCCTTAATGAAAAAACAGGCTCAATTGTTAGTTTTTTTTCATGCTCATTCAAACGCTTTAAAATTTCAGGAATAAGATCGTCTGTAATAGAATCTGCATAAACATTTATATAAGCACTCATATTTAAATTATTACAGGTTATCCAAGATAGATTCCAATAGTTGCATTTGTATCTTATAAAGACTCAATACATCAACAAGATGTGACTAAGATGATGGCTTGAAGCAACGGCATCCAATCTTCGAAAACTGTTAATATTTGTTTTTTATCGGGATAACATCATCCACGTCTGCGCAAATTTTGAAAGGATCCAAGGCTTAAGCAAGCTTTCGAGGCGGACAAAAAACGGACATTAAAAACAAAGCTGTCTACGAATGGACAAAGCAGTGCTAACCTCAGTCACTGGAGCCAGATGGCCAAATGCGCATGCCTAAAAACACTGCCAGATATAAGAGTATACCGTCTAACCACCATGTGCTTTACTTAATGAAAGAAGTCAACAGGATGTATTGCTATAAGTATTTACCCGAAGGATTCCTTTAAAGGCTGTAGGAGAGGTTATTATTAAGGGGTAATAGCTATGATTTTTTTAAGAGTGTTAATGATAAGATTTAAAAACATGATTTATATTTCCAAATTTTCTTAACTTTAACCTAAGAATTTGCAATCAAAAAATAGAGGTGAGTTTTAGCTGATTCAAAGCAGTCAAAAAAACACAAAATACTGATTAAAAGACATTTATAGCTATAGGTTCGACTCCCTTCGGCTCCACTGAAATCAGTATCAAAAATCACTGAAAAACATTAAAAGCCTGCAAATCGACCATTTGCAGGCTTTTGTTTTTTAGGCAATAGTGGCTTTTAAGACCAAATAACGCATGTAAGGCAGCTCATCAATTTACATGGTAATCGCTGTCTGCACTACGACTGCAAAACAAGGGAATTTATCCGTTTTTGACCCTTATCTCTTTCCTCCTTCCATCGGATGTTCTTTCAATAATTGTTCTGTTGTATAGAAATCTTTTTTCCCCTGGGTGGCTTTCCTCACGGCTTTAACTTTTTCCGGAGAAATAGCTGCCCCGTTATTTCCGAATGAGTTTCGAAGATAGGTTAGTACCGCCGCTACTTCTTGGTCTTTCAATAACTCGCCAAACGGCGTCATAGGAACCTGGCCGGTGTATTTTTTGCCATTTACTTCTATCGGTCCCATAAGGCCTTTCAGCACCAGTTTGATTAGCCTTTCGTCACTCCCGTTTACCCATTTACTGGCTGCAAGCGGTGGAAAACCGGAAGCTGTGAGCCCTTTACCGTCAGCCTGATGGCAGGTTTTACAATATCCTTCTTTATTGTAAATAATCCTCCCCTGGTTAAACAAGGCCAGTGTAGGGCCTTTAAGTTCTGTTTTTTCCTTTTTCTCATTTTCTTCTGCCAGATTTTTTCCATTTAAATGTGCCACAGCAGTTTTATAGGCAGGTACCATCCAACTATCCATAGGCAGTTTATTGGCCTCTGCTAAAACAGGAAGACCCTTTTCCTTACCGATCCATGAAGCCGCTACGATAGCCATCAATCTTACCCGGCTATTTTTATCCCTGGAGGCTTCCATCAATAAGTTGGCCTGGTCTGGCAGCTGGTGTCCGGTATACCGTACTACCTGCACTGCGGCAGCTCTTGCACGATAATCTTTCGCTTTTAATAGCTGTTTTAAAAGTCGCTGATCTACTTTGTTCATTCCCCAGCTCACCCAAAGGCCTTCAAGTAAATGATGTTCATAACGGATGTCGCTGGTATCCAGTTTCGCTATCCAGGTGGTGAGTTTAGCCAGTACCTGAGCAGCATTACGTCCCCTCAGTTCTCGGCGGGTACGGTAACGGGTTCGGTACTCGGGCAGTTTGAGGTTATCCAGGAGTTGTTCTATACTGGCACCAGCTATTTTAGCCGGTTTTACTAAAGGCCTTGAAGGATAAGTAATCCGGTAAATTCTTCCATGCGAATGATCGCGCAGGGGATCCCTAGCATTGTGCTGCATATGCCCAATAAGAATATTATGCCAATCGATCACGAATAATGAACCATCAGGTGCAAACTCCAAATCTACAGGACGGAAATTAGGATCATTGCTCACCAGCAAATCCTGACGGAAACGGCTTTTATAACCTGTGCCGTCATCTTCCAGGGTGTGTTCTTTCGTCCCCAGGAA
Organism: Sphingobacteriaceae bacterium GW460-11-11-14-LB5; assembly: GCA_002151545.1. Taxonomy (NCBI): domain Bacteria; kingdom Pseudomonadati; phylum Bacteroidota; class Sphingobacteriia; order Sphingobacteriales; family Sphingobacteriaceae; species Sphingobacteriaceae bacterium GW460-11-11-14-LB5. Next base: position 3,051,695 of record CP021237.1, read on the forward strand.
ACCAATGGTATTGTTGATCAGGAAGTCTCCCTGGATTTGATCAGGAAAATGGCGGCTGGATACAATTTCAATACCTGATGTTGGCCGTACCAGATGCGCCTGTTCGATCAGTTGTTTTGATTTGTGTGTGGCCTGCCCATATCTTGGTAATATTGTTCCGGGGAGCATCCAGCGAAAATCAGGGCTGGATGTTTCTGCAAAAAAAGGCTGTCCCCAATCATCGAATGTAATACCCCATGGATTTGGAATGGCCATTTGCGCCGTGCGCTCGAGTTTCCGGCGTATAGGATCGTATCTGTAAAAGCCGCCGTTGGTTGCATAAACAGGTCCATAAGAAGTTTCTACATTGGTACGGAGGAACACACCTTCGCCCGAATAAATGGCCCCTGAAGGATCTGTTGTGAAGGCATGACTGCTGTGGTGCGAGTCGTGGTCATCAAAACCGCTTAACAAAATTTCTTTCTTATCGGCTTTATCATCGCCATCGGTATCGGTCAATAAGATTAGATTAGGCCCCTGTGCTACATATACGCCTTCTGCGGCAATCTCAAAACCGAGCGGTAAATGGAGCCCGTCTGCGAAAACAATTTGTTTATCTGCCTTTCCATCCTGGTTGGTATCTTCAAGAATAATGATCTTGTCGTTGGGCTTAGCATCTCCTACTTTATATTGCGGATAGCTGGGCATAACCGCAACCCACAGCCGTCCTTTATTATCGAAGGATAACTGTACAGGTTTGGCCAGGAAATTAAACTCCGTTTCTGAAGCAAATAATTCCACCTTGTATCCCGGTGGTACCTTCAGGCTGTTAACAGCCTCTTGCCCGATGAGATATTTAAGGTTACCGTTTTTTTTGCTGGGTGTATAGTTGGTTTTAACCTCAGGCAAAATGCTGGTGTGTTTATCAGCCGCTTCCAGGTCCATTTTCTCCCCTTTAGCCGCCAGCCAGATCGCCGTGTCCCTAACTGCTGTCATCTCCCGGATTTTCTTTATTTCAGCAGGAAAATTGTCTGGTCCATAGGGTTTATACCTGCGGCCATAAACGTGTACTCCATTTGGAATTTTGAAATCGTTCAGCCACATCCAGTTCTTTTCCATCACGGCATCGTGCACCAGCTTTCTGTTGTTTTCTGCAGAGGAAGAACTTTCTCCAAAAATCTGGTCGGCCAACAATTTCCCAAGTTTTTTATAACCTTCTTCATTAAGCTGGGAACCATCGATGGTTAAAGGCGCCGCAGTATCCTGATACCATTTTAATGAAGGGTTGAATACATCTACAAAGCGTACCTGATTTTGCGAAGCAATCTCTTTCATTGCAATCGCATACAGCTGGATATTTTCATTTTCCTTTCGACCATCCGGCAGATCGTAGCTGCTTTTGCGGCTAAGGTCTTCAAAAGCGATAGGCGAAACAATCACAAGCTGTGGCGCTGAAGTACCATTGTATTTTTGCTTCAGGGTCCATTTAATAAAAGCATCAAGTTCTGCTTTATAGTTATCAAGTCCGGCTTTTCCAGCGAAAGATTCATTAAAGCCAAAAAAGGAAATAATCACATCTGTTTTGAGCCTGCTGAGCCATTGATCGGGTGTCTCAAAAAAACCTTCACCCGGGTCCTCCATCTCTAATGTTCCTCCGGCATCTTTGCTTTTTACCAGGTTTGCCCTTTCGATCTGAAACTTTTCTGCACCCGGGAAAGCCCATGGAGAATTCCTGCCGGCATGCGGCCGGAAACCAGGCGTTTCACCTTCGTCGCACATGTTGCGGATGAATAATTCATGCGCTGGAAAACGAAGCTGCAGTTCTGTTTCAAAATTATCATAATTGATCATCCTCGCCCCCAAATTGTTGCCGATGATTGCAATACGTGTGCCCTTAGCAATGGACAGTGGCGTATCTTTATATTTAAAGGCATTCATAATTACCGCTGCAGGTACAATTACGAACAGGCATAATATGCTAATCTTTATTAGTCTCATGATCGCTGACAGGTTTATTTAGCTACACGGTAAGGTACCTGGATATCCATCTTACCCTTCCATTTCTTTGGTACTTTCAGGCCCAGTTCGTCGTGAATGGCATTGATCACAAGCCGCTGAAAAGATTCTATCCTGAAATCCTCAGGATGGCCAAGTGTGGTCATAAAAATCTTTCCACCGAAAGAATTGGTACCCGTCCAGGCAACAGGATTGTCAACCGCTGTTCCCTGCGGATTTACGGCTTTGCCCATTAGCAATGAAGTAGAGCCTTTTAGCGGATAGTCTGGCACAACATGGTACAACCAGGAACGAACATGAAAATCTTTTGCAACGCCAGTGAGTATAGGATTACCAGACGCTGTAGGAATGATGCTCACATCGGTGCTGCTATTGTGCCCATAGTGGGTATGTTTGGCTTTTCCGCCCCAACCCGGAGGAGCGTTCAATGCAAATTCTCCGAAGGCATTCCATTTTTCGCTAACATGCCCTTTGGGAAAATTGAACGCATGTGTAGTCGTGCGGAAGCCCATCACTGGTTTTCCTGACTTCAGATAGGATTCAATATGGGCAAGCTGTTCAGCAGGGAGTCTTCGCCAACGCAAATAGAACACAACCAGGTCTGCATCTTTTAATACTTCCAGCCCTGGAATATTTTCTTCACTGTTGTGGTCTGGAGATGATTTGAGTACAATAGTCCTCATGCCATAGTTTTTTTCCAGTTCTGCTGCAATAATGGGAAGGGTTTCTTCACCGCTATATTCATGGTCTCCACACACAAAAACAACAAGCGGCTTTTTAGTCTTTTGAGAAGATGGTGTAGAGAATAATATGGTACTCAGGGTTAACAATAAACCCACACAAAAAGTATTCATCTTTATAAGAATTTAGTGATTATCATATAAATGCGTTTCGATTATATATACTATTTAATTCTGGTTGCTGACCTGCAAGTACTGACAATACATTCCTTACGGTAAGCAGGCACATCTGCTTGTATGTAGATGCAGTAAGACTGGCAGCGTGTGGCGTAACAAGTGCATTTGGGTGTTGTACAACGGCCAGGCTCTGCAAGGGTGGTTCATCTGGCAATACATCTGCAGCAAAACCAGCAATAGTCCCGGCGTTCAAAGCGTCAAGAAGTGCTGCATGATCTATCAGTGCCCCCCTTGCCGTATTGATCAGAAATGCCTTTGGTTTCATTAATGCCAGTTGGGATGCGCCGATGATCTCATTGGTTTCATTGCTTAAAGGCAGGTGAAGGCTTACTACATCCGATTGCTGTAATACTTCGTCCAAAGGCAGGTCCTGTACCGACCTACTCCAGCACAACACTTTCATGCCAAAGGCATCTCCCAGTTTGGCTACCCGTTTTCCGATATTCCCCAATCCCAGTATGCCAAGGGTTTTGCCATTCAGCTCATCACCAGCATATTGATTGCGCCAGTTCCAGTTATTCTGTTTAACATGATTTACTGACCTGTGCATATCGCGCATTAACATCAACATTAAAGCGAGCGTATGCTCTGCAATGGTGGCCGCATTACTACCCGGGGCATTGATCACCCTGATCTTTCTGGCGCTTGCTTCGTCCACATCCACATTGTCCAGGCCAACACCACATCTGGCTGCTACTTCTAAATGCGGACAGGCGTCCATCAAGGTCTTATCTATGTGTTTTTTTCCCCTCGTAATAATCGCATGTACTTCCACATTGTTCAGCGTATCTTTTAATCCGGCTTCATCATATCCTGTGAATACATTCACATTTTCCTGCAAGAGGGCTAATGCTTCTTCTGCGATAGTTTCCAATAGCAATACGTTTTTCCTCATGGCTTGTTATGGTATAAGGTCGCGTCGTCAGATTTGAATCCTCTGAAATCATTCCTTTTTGAAATATACAAGCCTTCTTCATACAGTTCATCTTTAAAGATACGGTCATCCACATCGGCTCCTGGTATAGAAGAAATTTCTACCAGGTTACCAGCAGGATCACGCACAAACATCTGCATGGCACCATCGGGTAACTTTCTTACTTTTCCCCAGGGATTTATATCAATAGCGTTCAGTTCTTTCATGCGAAAAAAGATGCTGCTGAAATCGTCTACCTGTACACAGATATGCCCGCGAAATGAAGTTCGGTCTTCCCATTCCGAAATATGCAACTGCTGTTCATCGTTAAATTTGAAAAACATCACCGGATAATCGAACCGAAAAGCGGCGAGTGGTTCAAGACCGAGTTCCTTTGTGTAAAATTCGCCTGCTTTTTCCAGGTTATCTACTATGAGTGTAACATGGTTAATTTTTAATGCTTTTGCCATACGTAATGATCTAAACCGATTGCTTAAACTGTTTCACAAAATCCCAATTAGGGGTCAGGCCTAATCCAGGGGCGGTGGGTGCGCTGATCTCACCATTTACAACAGCGATCTGTTCGTTCACCAGATCGTACATCATAGGGTTTCCACCCAGGGAGAACTCAATAATGGTTGCGGAAGCCGAAGCAAATGCAACGGTTAGCCCTGCCATAAAAGAAAAGGCAGAACCCCAGCAATGGGGCGCCAGCTCCACCTGATGCACGCTGGCCAGATGGCTTACGCGCATGGCCTCCGAAATGCCCCCAATAATGGCTGCATCTGGTTGTACCACATCTATCGCCCTTATCTGTAAGAGATCATGGATATCAAAACTGGTAAACTCACTTTCACCTGCAGCGATGGGTATATCGGTAGCAGCTCTTACCTCTGCTGTCCCTTTCCGGTTATCAGGACTGATGGGCTCTTCAAACCAATACACATTACAGTCTTCCACACCTCTGCAAAATTGCTTTGCTTCAGGCACACTGAAGGTTCCATGTGCATCTACCATCAATTTGATATCCGGCCCTAGTGCAGCCCTTGCAGCCTTTACCCTGTTTATACTTTTCTGCACGGTATCATCCATCACCCCAACACGCATCTTCACCCCTTTAAATCCCTTATTCACGTAGCCCATCAGCTGTTCGCCTATATTTTGCTCATCCGCCCAGCCTCCACTCGCATAAGCGGGCATTTTCGTTCTGCAGGCGCCACCCAGGAGATCGGCTACAGGGACATTCAGCATTTTCCCCTTCAGGTCCCATAATGCGGTATCAATGCCGCTCATTGCGGATATGGTAAGTCCCCTCCTGCCAAGGATTGGAAATTTTCTTCCCCTTGATAAGGCGTAATGGTCTCTTGTCCCGTTGTACATTTCTTCCCAAAGGCGGGTGATATTTTTCACAGATTTGCCAAGCAACATGGGCTTCAGCTCATTTTCAATACAATTTACAATGGAAGCGCATATTCCGCATGAGCCTACTGCGGCTTTAGCTTCACCAAATCCCTGTAATCCTGAATCTGTGGTGATGACTACAAGGGTCATGTCAAAGCTGGTGAGCAATCCATAGTCTGAAACATGTTGTTTTGCTTCAGGAATTGGACAACGCAACCAAAATGCTTCTACATTCGTTATTTTCATTAGGATATCTTTTATCGGTTATTAATCTCTCGTAGGCCTATTTTTCACTCGTATTTATTTGATCCTTGTGTTTAGATAAGCTTTGATAAAGTATGATAGGATGCTTTGGTAAGCATGGTATAAAATGCATCTGTAACAGAAGAACTGCCATGATCTATCAGGAACTTTTCCTGTTCAGGGCTAAGATTTTCAGGTTTTTCATCAATTGAGCCAGGGTAAGGATTTGCGGGTGTACGATCTAACGGCGAACAGAACTCTACAGAAAGTGCACCCTTATAATTTACTTCATGCAAGGTGTCAACAATCTTTTGCCAGTCGAGATTTCCCATGCCGGGGGCCATTCTGTTATTATCGGCTACATGAAAACCTACCAATCTATCTTTTGCCATTTTAATCGCTTCAAACATATCCCTTTCTTCGATATTCATATGAAAGGTATCAAGGCAAACGCCACAATTTGGGCCAACTTCTGCCGCCAGGGCCAGTGCCTGCTCTGCACGGTTAATGAAATAGGTTTCAAATCTGTTAATAGGCTCTATGCCCAAGGAGATGCCAGCAGATTCGCTGTACTCATATATTTCCTTCATCGAATTCACTGCCCAGGCCCATTCTTCTTCAGGCCGTCCATCTGGCACAATCTTTCCTACTGTACCCGGAACCACTGAAACCATATAGCCGTCAAGCTCTTTCACCATATTCACTACATCTTTTACATACTGCACAGAAGCTGCACGTTGCGCCTCATTACGTGCCAGCAGGTTACGCTCCCCTAACATCAACGTTACTGAACCCCAACAGGATAGCCCATGTTCTTTCATTAATTTTTGCAGGTCTTTGGTGTTGTACTGATCCGGGGTCCCCGCGATTTCAAGTCGGGTATATCCGATAGCAGAAACTCTTCTTACTGTTGTTTCTATAGTTTCAGCACGCATCCAATTGTGTATCGCGAGTTCCATAACGAGTGATATAAAATTTGGTCAGGTTTATTACAGGCCATGCTTAGTAAAGCCTACATAACAAACATATCCAGATTTGGGTTGAAATAAAAATACTTCATTTGCTAATTTGTGATACTATATTTACCTTAATTCAAAATTTCCGCTCTCAAAACTAATTAATGGTACTAAAATACAGCATATGAAAGCTTCTTACCGACACATATCTACACCTGAGGATGCCAGTTTTGCCATTAAGGAATACCGTCAGCCACGCTTCACCAATACTTTTCATTTTCATCACGGATATGAAATTATTCTGATTGTGAAAAGTTCAGGGCATGTGTATGTGGGTAACAAAGTGATGAACTATAACGAAGGAGAGATTTTTATGTTCGGACAGGGACTGGTGCATTGTTTTTCCAATGATAAATTACCTAAGGATACACCTGAAGAAGTGCATGCCATAATCGTGCAATTTACTGCAGATTTTATGGGAAAGGATTTCTTTGAACGACTGGAGCTAAGAAAGATAAAAGAGTTGTTAGAACAATCGGCTTATGGTATCAAATTCAGTAACGGGGCACCTTCTCTTAACGCACTGTTCTTCCAATTCCAACCCGACCAGCAAATGCGGAACCTGATTCTGTTGCTTCAGGTACTGGAAGAATTATGTCTGCGCAGTAGCGAAGAAGCTTTATTGCTCACTGACGATGTCAGAAAAATAAGGTACAAGGAAAGTGATTCGAACAAACTCGCTTCCATTTTCAACTATGTATTTGAGCACCATCACCATCATATTGATATCAGTTCGGCGGCTTCCATGGCCTGTATGAGCAAAGCAGCTTTTTGCCGTTACTTTAAAAGAAGCACCCACAAAACCTTCTCGCAGTTTGTAAATGAGATCAGAATCAGCCATGCCGCCAAGTTATTGATGGGGAAAGAATATAACATAACAGATATATGTTACGCCTGTGGCTTTGATAATGTTTCTTATTTTAACAGGCAATTTAAAATTCATCAGGGTATATCGCCCAGCGCATACCGGAAAGTATTTATGGAAAGAAACGCCAACAATCCTTTTTTACGACTTACCCATTGAATTGCGATTACTATTTACTTGAACCAGATGTTTATTATAATATGAGGGAACATCTTGCTTATTACATTCCCCGCATTTGCAATTAAAACAAACCGATAATGTTATTTGTTGATTTCATAAAAGACTGAAGGATAAGCGATTGGTTAATATTAAAAATAACCAATTTGCCAACGGAAGGTTAAAAATGATGGTGATATGGTCATAAGAAAGGCTTCGGTAAAAGATCAGGTCCATGTTTCAGGAGTATTGACGCTGGCATTCAGCACCGACCCGATGGCCAGGTGGTCGCTCCCTGATTCTGCAAAATATTTGGAAGTTTTCGCTTCAATCACGATGGCTTTCGGAGGAAAGGCATTGAGCAGGGAACGGCTTATGTAGCCGATGGTTTCACAGGCGCCGCGCTATGGTTGCCACCGGGTGTTGAATCCGATCAAGAAACCTTATCCAGGTTGTTCGATGAGCACACTGACGACAGGATAAAAGAAGATATGTCCAGCATTATTGAACAAATGGAAAAATTTCACCCGACTGAACCGCACTGGTACTTACCAATGATAGGTGTCGATCCCGCACATCAGGGTGCAGGTACAGGCGCTGCATTGATGACTGAAGCACTCAGGAATGTCGACAGTAGTGGATTAATTGCCTATCTTGAATCTTCCAATCCCAGAAATATTCCACTATACCAGCGTCATGGTTTCGAAGTTATCGGAGAAATTCAATCTGGCAGTTCCCCTGTTTTACGGCCCATGTTGAGAAAAGCGAGATGAGTCAATGCCAGTAATTTGTCTCATACGGCCAGTGAAAAGGGTCGGTGAATAGTTATTTATTCTTATTATCAACGCTGGATAGTTACCTGTACTTTTTCCGTCATTTTGATGCTGATCACCAGGTCTATTTGCCTCACCCCTGATCATGCATCCCATGATATATTTCTTTGTAAGCGCTGCAGTTGTTACATAAAATACTTTTCAGTGGGTTATTTTCTATCAGTCATAAAGCATATATCCGATAAGTCACCATCAATTACAGGTAGCAACAGGTAAAAATACGGCGTTTGCGAAATGTACTTACTACACCATAATCCGATGCAAAGGCAGAATTCATGTGGTATAGCTTTTGTAATTTATAGTTACACGCTAAAACAAAGACTTATGACACAGAAAGAATTCAGCGAGACCATCAGCTTTCATGCATCTTCCCTCAGATCGCATGCGCTTAATTTCACCAGGGATCCCGAAGATGCGAACGACCTGCTACAGGAAACCCTGCTCAAGGCGACACGTTTTGTCTCTAAGTTTGAAGACGGTACGAACATCAAAGGATGGCTTTTCGTGATTATGAAGAACACCTTCATCAACAATTACAAAAAAAGCCTAAAAAACCGCGACCGCACCGTTCAGGAAGAAGAGATTACTTCGGCCAATCTTTATTATAGCGCGACCACAAATGGTTCGGTTGGCAGTTTTGCCATGCAGGATATCAATCTGGCCTTATCCATGCTGCCCGAAAAATATGCTGCGCCATTTATCCGCTACTTTGAAGGTTACAAGTACCATGAAATTGCAGATGAGATGCAACTGCCATTGGGAACTGTTAAAACCTATATCCATGAGGCCCGGATACTGCTTAAAAAATACCTCAAACAATACCAGTCATAAACCAAAAAACTGGAAAGTAGCCGATACAACTTCTTTCCAGTTTTTTATACACCTGGTCAAAATAACAAGTTCCAATTACCTTGAGCCAGTGCGGAAAATACGCGTTTTATAAATAATAATACCTAAATATAATCCATTAGATCTTTTCAATAAAATATCTAATCTCTTCGGCCTGGTGAACAGCAATACATCAGTTAAGGATACCCTTGCTATAGGCAAACCGCATGAGTACAGCTGTATTTTTAGCACCAGTTTTATCGATCAGACTCTGACGGTGCCCCTCCACAGTCCTTCGGGAAATAAAAAGTTTATCTGCCATTTCCGAATTGGTCAGCCCCTGCCCGATCAGTTGAAGAATTTCAATTTCCCTTGAAGAAAATTCTGATCCTTGTATGTCAAGAGATGCCGGAAGTGATTTTTCGATCATCTTATCGAGCAAATTAATCGAAAGGCATGAGCAGATATAGCGCTCACCTGTAAAAATCTTCCAGATTGCAAAAAACAGTTCTTTTGAAGTGACGGATTTTGTAAGGAAGCCCATTGCACCTGCACCCATTGCCTGGTAAAGATGTGATTCATCATCAAGCATGGAAATAATTAAAACAGGAATGTTCAAACCCTTATCCTTAAGAACCTTAACCATGGTTATACCATCCATTACAGGCATTCCGATGTCGGAGACAATCACATCTGCCTGGCAGCCCTGATCAAGGGCATCAATTACCTCCTGACCATTTCCTGCGGTAAAAACAATCTGGTATTCGTTGGTTGATTCCAGAAGCATTTTAAGTCCGTCCCTGATGACTTTGTGATCTTCGGCTAAAATTATTTTTTTCATTATGAATTGACGCAATCGGGACAAAGCTGCGCTGGATTGTCGGAATAGTCATATGCTAAACAACACGCTACATTCCATAAAGTTTTAGATCGCGCCATTCAATTTCCAGAAATTTATAAGTCTTTACGATTTGAGCTCCCCATTAAGCGAATAAAATAGTTAAGCAGTGGATAACTTAAGACAATATTCCTGAAACCAGGAGATGCCATTGGGTAAAGGACAGGCCAATGGCGCTTCCACCATTTACCACCAGATTCCTGGCCTGATCGAGCAGTCCCAAACCTTCCGTGTTGGGTACCTCATTACGCCCATGTACCTCGGCGCTCAGCACATTGCCACTGCGGAAAACAATAAAGGTAGAAGTTGCCCGGTCAGAAAAAAAGTGGGCAGTTTTATTTTCTTCAAGACCAGGAACCCTGCTGGGCCTTGCCACGAAAAGCGTAAAATCAATATCCAGATTGGCATCGGTATACTGTTCCATGTGTTCGATACAAACCCAGTCATAACCAATGCCTACCGATGTTCCCAAACCGGGGATATCGATACGGATGTAATCTTTTTCCCGGGCCGCTCTATCGAGTTCATTTCCGAAACTGTCGATCAGTTTAAAACGGCTCGCTTCAATAGTGGAGATATGGTGCCATTCGTTGATATCAAGGAGGCGGTCAACAGCTTTCTGGTAGGCCGCAATAGCCTCCATTGGAGAAGGAAATATCTTTTCTTCTTCAGCGTCACTCTGCTGACCAATCTGCTGGGTGGGTATAAGGTCATCCTTCTTCATGGGTACTGTTTTAGTAAAAATACCATTAACAGCACAATTGTTTTCCGTTTTGATGAATAAGGTAAAAACAGGTAACTAACATCTTATGTAATAAATACCTGTTAACAAAAGGCCAACTACCTGTTTACGCGATTCTTCAAACTATTCTATTGTCCCTCAGGTTGATACCTATATAAAAGATAACTTAACATTAGCAAATATGGCAACTTCAACAAAAGCAGCAAGCCCTCAAACTGGCGGCAAAACTGCAACAAAAAAAACCACTGGCAATACCACAGGTAAAATTGAACCTGGTGAATTCCACGAATTCTTTATTGACGAGTTAAAGGATATTTATTGGGCTGAAAAACACCTGGTAAAAGCGTTACCTAAAATGAAAAAGGCTGCCACCAGCCCAGAATTGGCTGCAGCCTTTGAAAAACATACCCAGGAAACCCAAACCCACATTGACACATTGGAACAGGTATTCGGATTACTGGATGAGAAACCGGCAGCAAAAAAATGTGATGCCATGGCAGGCTTACTTGAAGAAGCAAACGGCATCATCGAGGATACTGATGCGGGCACAATGATCCGTGACGCAGGCCTGATCCTTGCCGCACAGAAAGTAGAACACTATGAAATTGCTACCTACGGAACCTTAAAAGTATTCGCTGAAAACATGGATCGTTCAGATGTAGCTGAACTTTTAGGACAAACCTTAGAGAATGAGAAAGCAACAGACGTAGCGCTCACCGAAATTGCGGTAAGTGCAGTAAACGCTGAGGCAGCGGCTGAGTAAAAATTTAAGATCAAGGCTCAAAGGAGCCTTGATCATATCTGTATTTTAACTAGGCAATATTCTCCAAATATTTCACAACTTCTTCCTTTTTCCTACTCGAAACCAATACCTGCTCATTATTTTGCATCAGCAGGTAACCCTCCCGGTAAAACTTTTTAACGTATTTGAAATTTACCATATAAGATTGATGACATCTTAAAAACCCGAATGGCGTAAGTAAATTTTCGTATTCCTTTAAGCCTTTAGAAACAAGAATCTCTTTCCCATCAATTAAATGGAAAGTGGTATATCCTTTATCACTCTTACAAACCACTATATCGTCTATCGCAATAATTTCGATGTATTCAAAAGTTTTTAGCGCAATGCGTCTGGTTGCACCTAATCCTTGCGCAAGGTAATGGGCTTTAGCGATGGCCAATTGCTGTTGACTAAACCGTTCCTGTTCCTGATGATGATAACATTTATTAATAACTGCGCTTAAAGAAATTTCATCTATTGGTTTCAACAGGTAACCAAAAGCACCTAAATTCAAGGCCTGAATGGCATACTGATCATAAGCCGTTAGAAAAACAACCTGAAAGTCCTTCATTCCAATTTCATCGAAAAGCTGAAAGCTGTCGCCATCTTTCAGCCGGATATCTGCAAGAATAATATCGGGTACCAGGCTGGGGATTTCCACCAAAGCCGTCGATACCCTATCGGTGAAACCTACAATTTCAAGATAACTGATTTTCTTTACAATCTGCAAAATATGCTGCATAATTCGCACTTCATCTTCAAGGATATATAACTTCATCTTATCGTGTTCTATTCTTCAATTAAAGGTATCGTGATTTCGGCAATTACGCCCTGCCCTTCTATTTTATCATTAACCGTAAATTCAGCACGTTCACCACGTGATGAAAAAAGCAATGCCAAACGCTCTCTCAGGATAATCTGGGCCAGGGATTGCTTATTTTGTTTTTCTGTATGATGATTCACAATTCCGCTGCCGTTGTCATCTACCTTAATCAATAACATCCTGTTAACCTTACTAAATGAGATCTTTAACATGCCTTTATGGCTGATCAGTCTTAAACCGTGTTCTATGGCGTTTTCGACAAAAGGTTGTATCAGCATTGGCGGGATAAGTACCCGTTGAGGGTTTAAATCTTCATCTACAATTATCTGGTAATCAAATTCACCTTCATACCGCATTTGCTGAAGCCGGATATAGTTGGTCAAGGTATTTAATTCTTCACCAAGCTCAATAAAATCCTTTCGGTTTTGTTCTAAAACGCCACGCAGTAAACTCGAAAATGAATTGAGATAACAAACCGGTTCATCCACATGACCTGAGGTGATTAAACTCTGCAGGTTGGCAATTGCATTGAATATAAAATGTGGATTTAACTGGGTTTGCAATAACTTTTGTTCGATGTTTAACCTTTGGTTCTCAGATTGCAGCAATCTGTTTTTCTCTTTTAAACGTTGTTGACGGTAAATAAAATAAAAGAATAGAAAAATAGCCAGAAAAACCAAGGTAAGTAAAACAAGTGTCCAACGCTGCTGCTTTATAGCGGCCTCATTTGACTTGTTAAGCTCATTCAGTTTCTGAATGCTTTGATCCTTTTTCTCTGTTTCGTATTTCTCCTGCAGATCAGCAATTTTAACTGCTTCAATCGCCTGATAATTCCTGAGTTCTATAGTATAAGCAGAATCTGCGGCCTCCATAGCACGTACAAAATCTCCCTTGTGTTGATAAGCCTCTTTAAGCCCCTGGTAATATCGTCCGTTTTGTTTCTTAAACTGATTCTTCTTTTCGCGTTCAATACCTTCCAGATAATATTTGATAGCCGAATCGGCCTGCTTATTCCGGATAAAAGCCGTCGCCAAATTGTTGTAAGCGATGTCGTTCAGGTTGTTGTGTTTTTTGAGGTAATTGAAATATAACCTACTAAATTCCACCGCTTTTTCATTCTGATGCTGTCTGGCATAAATCTGAGATTCGTTATTGTAAGAACGGGCTATAGCAAGACTGTCGCCAACTTTAACAGCCAGTTCGTGAGCCTTACCATTATAAAATTTCATCTTTTGATCGTCATTTAGTCTGGCTGCCAGCAGAAAACAAATATCATAATACCGTTGTTGAACAACCGCATGCGTTTTGTATGGATGATTTTCATAATAGAGCACCGAGTATTTGAGCGATTCTTTCTCATTGTTATTTTGAAAATATGCCTTGGCCAGCAAATCGTAAAAACGGTAAGTGACAGGGCTGTGAACCCGTTCCGCAATCTTCATGGCAGAAATTATTTTCTCCATTACGCTTGATTCGACGAGTAATCCATCTCCGAAACTCAGACTTAGGATGCTATAAGTTTTCAAAAGTTCTACCGCATCATCAGGCGTTTTGCCTTTCATCTGCTTAAATTCAAGCAGGGCACTGTCTGGTCTCCTTTCCAGCAGATATTTTCTTGCTTTAAAATAGTGAAGATAGGAACTAACAGGATCGTGTTTAGCTTTAATGAGATTGTTCTCCTGATAAACTGCGCTTTTGAAGGCCTCGTTAGATAAGGTATCCAAGGCCAAGATCGCAGCCAAAGAATCCTTCGCTACACTTGCCCCCTGGCTGCTCTGATGCTGTAATTTAGCCCTTCCCTCTTTATTTTTGCACGCACTGCATACCAGGATCCCACAAAACAGAAGATGAACATATATGGTTAATCTACTCCTCATTAATCAAATTATTTTATTTACTATCCGCTAATTCTAATCGATCTGATACCTTAAAAGTTTTCTGAACTGATAAAACACCCTTTCAATCAACCTTAAATCATGTGTTACGATTTCTGCTTTACCTTTTAGCTCCTTGTCAAAAATCAAACTTTCATGATGGGAAGTTTTCAATCCTTTAGGGAGCATAACATCTACATAATAATTTCCTTCGGCATCAGGGGTCAAAGATATGTTTTGCACCCTTCCTTCTACAATACCATATTCCTGAAAAGGATAATTTTCTAATTTGATCAGCACTTTGGCTCCTGGATGGATCTTCCCTGAATTAGTGGCTGAAACCAACATCTTCCCGATCAGCTTTTTGTTATTGTCGGGCAAAATAGATAAAATCGCATCCCCCTTTTTCACAAACTGATTTTCTCCCCAAAACTGCTGAAAACTGGCCATGCCGTCTGTTGAAGAAACAAGGAGATAATCCTGTTCCCATTGTTTTAATGACTTTCTTAATTGTTCAAACAGTTGCAGCGTTTGAGAAGCAAAACCGATTTTGTCTTTTTCGGTGTTTATGATAGCACTACTCTTTGTTTTATTAAAATTTGAGATACCTTCTTCTGCCTGAGATATGGAAATATTGATATTTTCCAAACCTTGTTGCGCCTGTAAAAATTTAATTCTTTCGTTCTCGAATTCTATGGCCGAAATAACCTTCAGACCGAAGAGTTTTTGTGCGCGCTGATAATTTTTTGTCGTGAGCTCGAGCCTTGCCCGTTCCAAATCTTTTTGTTGCTTTAACGATATAATTCTTCCTCTGTATTCGACTATATTTTGGTCAGCAGCGATATGCTCGGGCGTGTACGGGCGGAGTTTTGTAAACAATTTTTCATCCTGAAATGCTTTTGCAAAAGCATTGTAGTCGCCTTGTAATTCTCCTAAATTAAAACCTGAGGTTTTTTGAAGCGGAAATGAAAATAGTCGGGCTGATGATGTAGCATCCACAATTTTCTTTAATTCAAGCATGTTTTTATAATCGGCTGTAGATTGTAAAACCATTAATACCTCATTTTTGCGCACCTTCTGGTGATCTTTGATGAATATTTTTTCAACTTTAGAATCCGTTCTTGCCTGAAGCCGCTCTGGTGGATGGTGTGAGGTTACAATAATGGTAGCGGGTACAAATTCAGGATATCTGATCACATAACTCATCATCAAGATCATCAAAATTGCGCAAAATACGATCACATTTCCCCAACGGACCATCCAGTGAGGAGGTTCAGCCAATACGTCCTGAACACTTTCTGAGCGCAGTTCTATATCGTCTAGCAGGTCTTTTTTAGTTTCCAAGTTCCAGTTGATTTTTGATTAATCGGTAATACTCCCCCCTTTTAGAGACCAGTTCGTTATGATTGCCTTCTTCCACGACCATTCCTTTATCCAATACGATAATTTTATCGGCATGTTTTACGGTAGATAATCTGTGCGCAATAACAATTGCGGTCTTTCCTTTGAAAAACTGCTCCAGGTTTTCGATGATGATTTTCTCGTTATTGGCATCTAATGCACTTGTAGCCTCATCAAAAAAGATGTAGTCTGGTGATTTATAAACTGCCCTTGCAATAAAAAGCCGTTGTTTTTGACCTCCGCTTACACCTAAACCTTCATTACCAATTTTGGTATTGTAGCTCAAGGGTAAACTTTCTATAAACTCCTTAATATTCGCAATATTAATGGCCCTGCGTAGTTTTTCTTTATCGATAACATCCTCACCAATACCAATGTTATTGGCAATGGTATCATCAAACACATAACTTTCCTGCATCACAACACCACAATGGTGACGCCAAAACCTGGGCGAAATGTTTTTCATGCTGGTATTTCCTATTTTAATCTCACCTGAACTTGGTTCATAAAACTTGGTCAATAATTTTAGCAGCGTCGTTTTTCCACTCCCACTAGCACCAACAATTGCGGTTGTTTTTTGGAATGGAATAGTGAGGTTTAGATTTTGGAATACAAAGGATTCTGAACCGGTATACCTGAAAGAGAGGTTACTTAACTCAATATTTTGTTCGGGTATTTCTGTAGCATATTGCTCAGTGGTATGCTCCTCATCTTCCTTGTCATGAATCTCTCCCAAGCGTTCCAACGATATTCTGGCATCCTGGGCCTGCCTGATGAAATCAATCAATTGCAGCAATGGCGCATTGAGCTGACCAATAATATATTGTACAGAAAGCATCATCCCCAGGGTCAGGTTTCCACTTAATACCAGTTTTGCAGCCAGAAAGCTGACCAAAATATCTTTGATCTGGTTGATAAAACCACCGCCAACAGATTGCCATTGTTCTAAAGAAAGCGATTTTATCTGCACTTTGAATAATTTGACCTGTAGAAATTCCCAATCCCATCTTTTTTGCTTCTCTGCATTGTGCAGTTTTATTTCCTGCATACCATTGATGAGTTCGATGACCTTACTTTGTTCGCGTGCAGTTTGAGAGAACTTTTTATAGTCTAATTCCTTTCTCTTTTTAAGGAAAAAGCTGATCCAGCCGACATATAAAATTGCACCAATTAAGTACACGATAAACAAGCGGTAATCGTAAATCAACAGAACAACACTGAAAATGACAAGGTTGACCATCGAGAACAGGGTGTTGAGCGATGAATTGGTTAGCAATTGCTCTATCCTGTGGTGATCGTTAATTCTTTGCATAATATCACCTGTCATCCGGGTATCGAAAAAGCTGATGGGTAACTTCATGAGCTTAATGAAAAAATCTGAGATGATGGAGATATTGATGCGTGCAGAGAGATGTAACATGATCCAGCTCCTGATAATTTCTATACCCATTTTACCCAGAAAAAGCATAAGCTGGGCAAGTAAGACCAGGTATATAAAATTAATATCCTGATTCTGGATGCCTACATCAACAATACTTTGGGTTAAAAAAGGAAAAATCAGCGACAATATACTTCCTGCCAATAAACCAATAATGAGCTGGAGAATCAGTGACTTATACTTGAGCAGATATTTGGATAAAAAAGAAAAACTTGCTTTCTTTTCTTCGGCATCAAATTCACTTTTATAAAATGCTGGGGTAGTCTCCAAAATAAGCGCAATGCCTTCCTCGGTACGTTCATCCGCATTTTCACCGATCCAGCTTTTTATAAATTCGGCCCTGCTATATTTAATTAAGCCGTAACTGGGATCTGATACATAAACGTTTTGTGCGCTGTCGATTTTGTAAACCACTACATAGTGGTTTTTATTCCAGTGCACCATGCAGGGCAAAGGCGCTTCTGCAAGCAGCGTATTAAAATCTATTTTAACACCCAGGGTCCTAAAGCCCAAATTTTCGGCAGCATTACTGAGACCAAACAAACCACTTCCTTCTCTGGTTGTCTCCGAAAGCGTTCTAATCTGCTGTAAAGGGATGCTTTTCTTATAGAATTTAGCAATAATCCGCAGGCAAGTAGGACCGCAATCTTTACTGTCGGGTTGTTTATAAAATGGGAACGACTTCATATTAAATAGACCAGGCATTTTCAAATTCCTGAGTTAATTTCTCTTGATCAATGGCCATTCCGGCGGCAGAAACGGCCACTCCGGCATCGCTTAAAGTTCGGTAGCCTGTTTCATCATCCCACCTGGATAAATATGGATTATACCTGCATTCGGTGGCATGGTACCATTTTTCATCGCCCTTAAGCGGAACCCGACTATCCACGCACATGTATCTAAACTCACAGTCTTTGCACACCAGCATATCATTTTTATTGATATGCCCCAGTTCCCGAAATTCGGGCGAGGATATGATTGCTAAAAATTGTGCTTTGCTAAGGGAGGCTATATGTCCGTAACTTATTGTATTGTTTAAACCATTTTTAATATGGCCAGCAGCATCGATGTAGATCTTTCCAAAATAATAAGAATGGTAATTGTAAGCCTCAAAAAAATGCTCACTATTTATATCGAGTTTATCAAAGGTTAGCCTGCTGCTATAATCAGCAAAGCTTTCCTCAAAAAAATTGTAATATATATTGTCGATCAACTTGGTTTTCTCCCCTAGCTCTGTGTTGAAAAAGTTGACTGAAAAAATCAGCGGATAAAACCTGAAAGCTTCGCAATATTCCTCGAAAACCTCAGCGTTAAAATTTTCGATGTAAAGGTAAATGCCGTCAATTTCGAGTGTGGCAATTTTTTTAAACAGCCTGAACAGATCTGCGCTTAATTCAGTTGCGATGATGGAAATATTCATTAAATATTCTCCGCCCAAAAAATCCAGGAAACTTTCATCGATATTGGCATGAATAATCAGGTTGCTGAACTGATTGGGTGTATATAGATTCCTGTCGAGGGGAATAAACCTTTTCCGCTGATGAGGGTCAGAAAGTTCAAATATAATTTCCTCCTGCATTAAAAAACTGATCAGCTCCTGTCTTTCTCCGGCATCCTTAATTTTAGAAAACTGAATAAAGTTGTTGGTATCCAAAATGGCATGATACTCGTTTGGGATAAAAAAATAATCTTTTCTGAGCAGATCGTAAATTATCGCCCTATTGTAACCACTAACAGGAATACACAATTGGTTTCTTAAAAATAATTTGTTCATAGCGGCGATTTGTAGAAAAGATCCAATTGTAAGTTGGTGGTATTGAATAATTTTGAGCACCTGGTTTTAATCAGGTATTTAGGTTTCTCCTTTTTCAGTAGAGATTTCAGGTGTACAGGTGCATTACCGTTCTGAATTTCAAATTTTATCTTTTCCATGTTATAGCGTTGAGGCAATCTCCTTTTCCAGATGATAATTGCAGGGATTAGAAACCATTCCAAACTGACCTATAGGGTTGAGATCTAAAAAATAGTATTGCTGATCTTCCATGGCATAAACCACATCAAAGGAAGCACAGTTGAGTCCGATCGCGTCCAATAATTTTTGTATTTTACGCTCATAAGATCGGGGAAACTGATAGGGAGTCAACCGGTTCGGTTTCCCGTAATCATAGTTTCTAAAATCTACATTGGTATTTTTATTGTTCTGGGAAAAAATAGCCATCGCGTAAAAATCACCATTTAGATAGAAAGCCCTGATCTCGTAAGTTTTAATAATATTTTTCTGGAAAAATGTAGGGACAAATTGCTCAGGCAGATCGTTGATGTCTGCTAAAGTGATTTCTGCGGTATAGGATAAATGAGCAAAATCATCCGAATCAACCATGCTGAATGGCGCAGTTAAGGGTTTAGAGATCAGTTGTTTTTCCTGATGATAGAAATTTAATAACGTATTTTTACAACTGGTAACCAGAAAAGCTGGTGCTGCAATAGCATATTTTTTGCATAGATCCATCAAATGAAGTTTGTTGATGTCCCGGGTCCTGAAATTGTTTATAGCCGGTTTTTTATCCAGCACATAATAAAAGTACTGCACCAGGCTGGCAATTTCACTTGACAGATATTCTTTGATCAGTGCACTGCTGAAGTCTTTGCTCAGGTAAAGCCCACCCCTACGGTACCATATTTTTGTTATTTGCGCACTATGCACCCTTTTACCGTCAATTTTAAGGGTAAAATCATCTGTGGTAAGCGAAATAATTTCTACATCAGAATTTTCATTCAGCCGGATGAATGCCTTTTTCATGTGTATTAACCAGTTGATTACCCTACTGGTTGAATAATCATCGTTGACCGAGAAAATTAATATCATAATTGAGGTAGATTATTAGCGGCTGTTTGCAATTGACGATACCAAATGGAGGACAGAAGTCCCCCATTCTGGTTGAGTGAGATTTACCAGGTACTTGTGGTTTGGCTCAATACTTTACCTTCATCGTTGGTCATCGTGGTGACACTGTCACTACAACAATTGCTTGAAGTGTAAGTAGAACATGAGCTAAAAGTTCTGGCCAGTTTGCCACCATTGATTTGAGCGTCTTTTAAATCAATTCTTTTTGCGAATAGTGCTTTGTTGTTTTTCATAAGTCTTTTCTTAATTTATAGCTAAGTTTATACGGTTTATTTACAAACGTAATCTGTGCAGGCGCTGATTGGTTCTCCACAGTCGTTTTTAGTCACATACTGGGTGTCGGTACAGCCACCACCGCTAGTCGCTGTCGAGGTTACTGTGCTGGATTCAGCAAGTCTTCCTCCATTAATCTGGCAATTTTTTAGCTCAATCCGTTTTTCGAATAATCGGTTACTTTTCATAATTGTTTTAAATAAATATTGATAGATAATCCGCCAACTTACCCTGGCGTATGGGTTGTTGACAGCAAATTCGGGATACATCGTGACTAGCGCAAGGAACAATTTATATCCGAGCACTTTAAAGCGATATCCGCAGGCAATTGATAAATATTCGTTTTATTAAAACTGACCATTTACAATCTACAGCCAATGGTTATTTGAAAGGATCTTTCAGCGTAACAGGTGAATAAGTGGATTGTCTCAGCTGATTGGTAGCTTCAAAAATTGCTGAAATAAATAGAAGAGCTGGTAAAAAAATGATGAACCAAGAGCAAAATGGTCAGATGAACCACCTTACAACTTTTACGACTATCTTTATTAGAAACTGCAAAAATGCAGTAAATTGCGCTCGTCGTTATTCTTATTAATGCTTTCAACTGTTATATAAAATTTAACTAAAAGCATTAAAAAGAAATCATGAACAGTTTAAAGTTCAAAATAAGCCTGTTATTTTTAACTATAATGACTTTGTTGTCATTAACAGCCCAGGCTCAAACCTATACAGGCTGTGTAATATATGAAGCTTCAGGAGATCCACGTGTTAGTGATGGCATTTATACAGCGTCGTTAGGAACCACTTCCAGTTGCAATGGTTATACTGTTCAAGATTATTCTTCAACACCAACAACATCAGCACTATCCGGCTATTGTTATACCCCAAGTTTAGATAATGCTACTCCTGCACTCTTCAGAAATTGTGTAACCGCGGGCAGATGCGGAATTATCAAAACAATTACAATAGTCAACTGCCCGATAGACGATTACACCCTATATCTTACACTGGCATTAGCTGTAGTGGCAGTAAGTGTTTTGAGAAAGCAGGTTTATGCGACGCAGTAGCTATTTAAACCGCATCAATGGATTGGTGTTGGTGTATCTCCGGAATAAGCATCGAATAGCACATTAGAAACCTATTCTACTGATTGATAGCCTCCTGTAAGCTGTCAACATTTATCACGGTCACTCCCTTTTAAAATTTATTAAAATCAATGTATATTCGTACATGGATCATGCTAAAACCGTGCTTATCTTCGATGATGACCCCGACCTTTTGAATATTTTCAACTTCCTTTTTGAGGAAGACGGCTGGCAGGTACACAGTTTCCAGAACTGCGACCATGTAGTTGAGATGGCAGTAAAGCATCGGCCGCTGCTGATCCTGATGGACAATTGGATCCCATCTATTGGCGGGATTAAGGCCACTCAGCTCTTAAAGTCTAACGAAGAATTGAAAAACATCCCTGTGATCTACGTCTCGGCCAACAACGATGTGAAGGCGCTTTCGGAAAAAGCTGGAGCAGATGGATTTATTGCAAAGCCCTTTGATCTTGACGAGCTTTTGAAACTTGCCAGCGCGCTGGTAAACAAAAGTTAAAAGTCCTTGTTTTATCAGTCAGACCAACCAGGATTTACCCAGCAGACCACCACTTCCCCAGCTTATGGAACATGAAAACCAGACCAGAAACGAACAACAGATCATAGCGCTCATTGAAAGCGCACCATTCCCGATTGCGGTATACGAGGGGCATGAAATGCGCATCACACGAGCCAACCAGGCCGTAATTGATGTATGGGGTAAGGGAAATGATGTTATTGGGAAAATCTATGCAGAGCTGCTTCCAGAGCTCAAAGACTCTGGCATCTACCAAAAACTTGAGGAGGTTTACTCAACAGGTGTTCCCTATCACACCCGTAACAGCCGGGTCAATCTGCTCATCAAAGGAGAATTGAAGGAATTTTATTTCAATTATTCCTTCACCCCATTGTATGACCAGAGCGGGAAAGTATACGGGGTAATGAACACCGCTGCCGACGTGACCGATCTTAACCTTGCCAAACAACACGCAGAATTCGGCGAGCAGAACTTCCGCAACATGATCCTTCAGGCACCCGTAGCGATGTGCCTGCTGCGTGGACCAGCGTTTATTATTGAGATCGCGAATGAAGCAATGCTCGATATCTGGGGGAAACCGAGGGCCACGGTAATGAACAGACCAGTCTTCGAGGCGCTTCCCGATGCAAAGGAACAAGGTCTGGAGCAGGTAATGGAAGAAGTTTACCGCAGCGGAGAACCCTTTTCTGCTAATGAAACACCCGTGCAACTCTTGAGACATGGAAAACAGGACACCGTTTATCAGAACTTTGTATACCAGGCCTATCGCGATCCTTTCGGCGCAATTCTTGGTGTACTCGCCATTTCTGTTAATGTAACCGAACAGGTAAAATCTCGGCTGGAGTTGCAAAAAGCATACGAACAGATCCAACTTTCAAAAACCGCAGCACAACTTGGCACCTTTGACATGGACCTGGAAAAGGGAATCATGGAATGGGACTGGCGCTGCCGTGAGCTTTTTGGTGTGCCCCATCAAAATGCAGTAACCTATGAGAATGACTTTGTAAAGGGGCTTCATCCGGACGACAGGGAAAGAATCACCAGCATCATCGAAGCGCTGCTCTCGGGAAGTAGCCCTAACGGCGAATATGACGTGGAGTATCGGACAATCGGCCAGGCTGATCACCGCTTGCGCTGGGTACGGGCCAAGGGAAAAGTCTACTACGAAAACAAAAAAGCAAAAAGGTTCATCGGCTCTGTACTGGATGTGACTTCGGAAAAGCAGAACGAATTGCGCCTGGCCGACCTGGCTGAAAAACAGGCACGCCTTGCGGCAGTGGTGAATTCAAGCGACGACATTATTATATCAAAAACCCTGGAGGGAATAATTACCAGCTGGAACCCGGCAGCAGAGCGGGCCTTCGGTTATACTGATGCCGAGGCTATCGGTTGCCACATTTCCATTATTATTCCACCCGAACGTATACAGGAAGAGGACTACATTATCTCGCAGATACGCAGTGGAAACAACGTAGATCACTTTGAAACAATAAGACAGGATAAAAATGGCAAGCAGTTGCACTTGTCGATCACAGTCTCCCCTATTATTGGCCCTAAAGGAAATGTTACCGGCGCCTCAAAGATCGCACGCGACATTTCTGAGCAGCTGCAGGTCCAGGACACGGCCAGGAAATATACGGAGCGCCTGGAAATCATGAATATGTTGATGGGCTCTATATCCGAAGAGCTGGAGCTGAACAAAATACTGCAAAAGGTGACTGATGCCACCACTGAACTCACCGGCGCAGCGTTCGGCGCCTTTTTTTACAACAAGACCGATGAACAGGGAGAATCCTACATGCTCTTTACCCTTTCCGGTGCACCCAGAGCAGCTTTCGAAAAGTTCGGCATGCCCCGAAATACGGCGGTATTCCATCCTACCTTTTCAGGAGAAGGCGTAGTTAGGGTCGATGACATCACAAAGGATGAAAGATATGGAAAAAATGCTCCCCACCATGGCATGCCAAAGGGGCATCTGCCTGTGGTTAGCTACCTGGCTGTGCCGGTAGTATCAAGAAACGGGAACGTGATTGGCGGACTGTTCTTTGGGCATCCTGAACCAGCAAAGTTCACCCAGGAGCATGAGACAGTCGTTAGTTCCATCTCCGCCCAGGCAGCCATTAGCCTCGACAACGCAAAACTCTTTGAAGAAGTAAAGGCACTTAATGACAAAAAGGATGAATTCATCGGACTGGCCAGCCATGAACTCAAAACACCATTGGCCAGCATCAGCGGTTATCTTCAGATCCTGAACCGGTTGACATTCGATGCCAAACAGCAAACATTCCTGGCAAAAGCATCCAACCAGGTGCAAAGGCTTACCGCTCTTGTTAACGACCTGCTGGACATATCCAAGATTGAAGCCGGAAAGCTACAGCTTTCCATTAAATCATTTGACCTGGAGGCCGTGATCAGGGAATCGATTGAACTTATTCAACACTCAGCTCCTAAACATAGCATTAGTTTTCATAGCAATACCAAGCCCTGCATGGCCAGCGGCGATGCCCAGCGTATCGAACAGGTCATCATCAATCTGCTTACTAATGCCGTAAAGTATGCCCCGTTAGCCGACCAGGTTAAAGTTAACCTTGACTGCTCTCCTGAGCGGATTACCGTAAGCGTAAGGGATTTCGGACCTGGTATCCCACATGACAAACTAAAAAACATATTTACAAGGTTCTACCGCATTGATGAATCCTCGCCTAATATTTCAGGACTTGGTATCGGGCTGTACCTATCCCATGAGATCATCACGCGTCACAAGGGAGACATCTGGGCAGAAAGCGAACCCGGCTTGGGTAGTACTTTTCTTTTCACGCTTCCGGTTGGTGATAGATAAAAGAAAAATTTCTAAAGATTGCAGCTTTACATTTAAATACCATAAAGGTGAATTTTTGGTTCTCAATGCTAAAATTAATTCATCACAAAAAAAAGATAATTAAATCTATCGGCTCTACTCAGCTATTAAATTCATGATTACAAGCATCTTATCACAACAATGAATTAAACCTTCTTTCATCGGAAAGTATCCAAATGAAGCTAAAATCACATCACACAACGTTCATCGAAGATTACCGAAGGTATTAAAGAAAACGATCTGAGACCGACTACCTTAAGGCCCGTTGCGGAAAGCACGATTTCAAACCAGACATCGCAGTTGATGTACAATTCAAAAGGTGAATCTGCAATCCATAAATCTATTTCCTGATCGTTCACATCGGTGATAGTTGCCAGACCCGAATAGCGGTTTATGGCCGATATTTTACCAAGGCGCATCATAAGTATAAAACCCACCCTATATGGATGGTCTCCGCGCCAACGCCATGACCGGTACTTCCGGCATGGTGCAGCATTTTTTTTGAATACATATATTAGGATAGACTTTCCATTTTAATATTTCCATCAGGCTTCCGGCTTTAATACCCGGAGGTATCAGCAACAGCCGGCCAGTCGTTCAGGAAATAAATTTCTGAAGCAAACATGCCGAATATTGGGCCGGTGCTTTCAGAGACATAAATTTACAAATCCCCTCCATGCGTATCTGTGCCAGTTAACAGTTGGTAATCTTTAGCCCAATAAACAGCAATGCTGGTTAACCGTTGGAAATTCCAGGAACTGAGACTTCGTGGAATCTGACTCCGTGGTGCTATATTTGATCACTTAATTCCGAATCTGACGAAAATCCAATATTTTAGCATAAAATGTCTCTACGCCCTATCCCGTACTTCGCCGGCCTTATGCTACTGGCTATTCTGTCAGTTTGCGCACAATCCGTTCTCCTTGAGAAACGCCGGCTCACTTCTGCAGATGGATTACCGCAGTCCTTTGTGAGCGGTATTGTTCAGGACCGGGCAGGCTTTATCTGGACAGCTACCCGCGAAGGACTTGCCAGGTATGATGGCCGCAGGTTCAAGGTTTTCCGCCATAGCGTGAATAACCCAAAGAGCCTGGCCTCTAACATCATAGCTACCCTTTACCTCGATAATCAGGATCAGTTATGGATCCAGTATGAAAACGGTGCGCTGGACGTGCTCAATGCCCGCACAGAACACCTGTACCATTTTTCTGATGATCCTGTGTTCAGGCCTACTTTTTCGAATATCAAAAACATCAATGCCATCGTATCCCCTAAAAAAAATATTTATTGGATGATCTGTGATACCGGCGGCATCTTTGTTGCCGATCTGCAAATCAAGAAACTTCATTTTTATTCACCTTCCAGGCTGGGCTTGGGCAAAAAACACATTACCGGAATAGCCACATCTGCAGGCAGGATTGTGCTCAGCACCGACTCGGCAATCGTCACACTCAATACCGCAGGAAAAATACTGAGCACCATTCCGTTCACTTTTAAGAATCCAAACCTATTCGACCCCAGCAGGCCCTGGAAGGATACCTCGCCAATAATCAGAAAAAACGGAGATGTGGTTATCCTTGATAAGGGAAGGGTAATCATCTATAAAAAAGCCAGCCGAAGCTTTAGCATACTGCACCTGGCCGAGTCAAAATCTTATGTGCAGCCTTCTCTGGCCATAGATAAACAAGGAAACATTTGGTTTGGCAGCAATCAGACTGTATTTATGCTGACTACTGATAGCAGACTGATCCCCAAGCCCATCTACAGCGCTCCGGACGAGGTGGCAAGGAATATGCTGATTGACCGTTCGGAGGTACTCTGGATCGGAACAAATGGCTACAACCTCCGACAGTTCGACCTCCGGCTTCCCCGCATGCCGGCTAAAACCTATACCACAAACTTTTTCCTCGATATGCTTCACCGTGAACTGAATGTCCCGTTAAAGGAGATACAAAACAGTCCGCTGGCTACTGCAAGAACGCCTTACCTATTCCGTTCGGTCAGGGATAAGCAGGGAAAAATATGGATGTCAATTGCAGGCGCCGATGAGCTTCCAGCCCCCAACCTCTGTTATTATCAACAAGGCCACCTGATCAGTGACAAATGGCGTTATGCCGATACGATCAGCACTAATCACCGCAACCTGAGCGCAATGGCAGTAAGTAGCAAAGGTCAGCTTTGGGCAGTGGATGATAAACTCCACCTGATCCGCCTGGACACCGTGAAGCGCCTGGCCACCACGGTATCGCAGATCCCCCTTTCGGGCATGAAAGAGATATATGAGATTTATAGCCTGCTCATGGAGGGAGAAGATATTTTCTACATTACGACTTCGAACGGCTTTTTCCGGTTTGACCTTCGCACAAAAGTCAATATATCCTATGGAAAGATGCTGCCCGGAGCAGAATTTACCATGCTGATCAGGGATCCTATAAAACCAGGCATACTATGGGTGGGTACTAAGGGCGACGGGTTGATTAGAATGGATCTCGCGCGTAAAAAATTCAGGCTCTATAGCACAGACGACAGCCTGCCTAACAATACTATTTATGCCATCCAGGCAAAAAAAGGCAGACTGTGGTGTAGTACCAACAAGGGGATATTTTCATTTGGTCTTAAGGACGCCAGGATCCAAAGCTATACCATGACCGATGGACTTCCGGTAGATGAATTTAACAGGTTCCACTATTTCGAAATGCCCGATGGCAGGCTGGCATTTGGCGGGACTGAGGGCTATACCCTATTTCTGCCCGAGGCAATCACCCATGATAACTTCGCGCCTCCAACTGTACTTACCGGCATTCGGGTAAACAATAAACCCGCCGATTACGGCGAACCTGGCTCCCCCTTTAATCGGGCAATCAATGCCCTTGATACCCTGGATTTGTCTTATCGTCAAAATTTTCTGGAACTCGATTTCGCCGCACTGGAATATAATATTACCGGAAAGCTTAACTACCGGTATATGATGCTTGGGCTAGAAAACAGGTGGATTGATGCTGGAACAAATAACCGGGCAACTTATACCAATTTATCCCCGGGAACTTATCAGTTCAGGGTCAATGCCACAAATTCTGCCGGACAATGGAGCAGGGAATATAAACAACTGACCATCATTATCCATCCACCATTTTATCAAACCTGGTGGTTTATAACTGCGCTGGGTATACTTTTTACGGCAACAGCCTATTTGCTTGTCAAGCAAAGGATTGCCCGCATCCGTCAGCGGGATCAAAAAAAACATGAACTGGAGATCGAAATGATTGAACTGGAGGCGCAGGCCCTGCGTGCCCAGATGAATCCTCACTTCATCTTCAACTGCCTCAGCTCCATTAAATCACTGATCCAGGAAAATGCAAATCAACAGGCCATTAGTTACCTCTCCACCTTTTCAAGGTTAATTAGGGGGCAGCTCGGCAACGAACTACAGGAAATACCCTTAGAAGAGGAAATCAACACCTGCCGTTTATACCTGGATATGGAGAAGCTCAGGTTCGGAGACAAGATCAGTTATCGCTTTTTAACCGAACCTGGTATTGAGCCCAAACGAATAATGGTACCGCCACTTTTCCTGCAACCCCTGATCGAGAACGCCATATGGCATGGCATCCTGGCTATGGAACAGGGCGGTGAGATTGTGATCCGCATTTATAGCGACCAGCAAAATATCATCTGCCGCGTGGAAGATAATGGCATCGGGCTGACCGCTTCCCATGCCCGGAAGTCAAAAACCAGTAATCTCTATGAATCAAAAGGAATTATACTCATCGAAAACAGGCTTAGGGTATTTAATGTCAGGAATGAGACCCAGAGCAGCATTACAATCTATCCTCGCCCCGGAGGGAACAGAGGCACCATTGTCGAAGTTAAATTTTTAAAACCTGAAAGAAATGATCAACGCCATTATCATTGATGATGAAGCGCATTGCGCTAATGTCCTTAACAACGATTTAAAGCTATACTGCCCGGAGATTAAGGTGCTCGACATTGCCCATTCTGGCCTGGATGGAATCAGAAAAATCCGTGAACATTCGCCACAAGTGATATTTCTGGATATTGAGATGCAGGATATGACCGGATTTGAAATGCTCGAAATCATGGGACCATCGCTTCAGTGCAAGGTTATTTTTACCACGGCATATGCCCAGTTCGCCATTCGGGCCTTAAGGATCAATGCACTGGATTACCTGTTAAAACCGATCGACGTACAGGAACTTATACAGGCAGTAGAACGTATAGGAAGATCCATTGAAACAGATGGAAATAATATTCAGCAGGTACAGCATGCAATAGCCAATCTTAAGCTTCCGCCGGAAGAGCAGAAACTGGCATTACCTAACCGGAACGGATATGATTTTATCGCTCCTGCAGAGATCCTTTACTGCAAAGCAGACGGAGCCTATACAGAGGTGTACTTAACAAATGGCAAGACCATTTTGCTTTCTAAATCGCTGGGTGAAATTGAAACCGTGCTCCCCCCTTCGCTATTCGTCCGCATCCATCACTCCTGTACCATCAACATCAATCATATCAGCCAGTTCAGGAAATCTGAGGGGGCGAGCCTGGTCATGTCTAACGGGCACCAACTGGGGATTGCGCGCTCAAAAAAAGATCATTTGCTCCGACGGATCGGCTTATTGACGAAATAAAGCCGGGGTTAAGGAACGAAAATTTGTGCAACACTAATGAAGATTATAATGTAATGACCGGATATTTTGGCAAAACAAAATGCCGTTTGCAAGGGTTTTGAGATCATGACAGCATTTAACATTGAAATCGAACATGATGATCAAACGATCAGTCTGACCATTATCCCAAAAGATGATTATTTTAAGATTGTTTATTTCGGCGGGATTTTAGGCGCAATAAGAAAACAGGGATCTGACTGGACCTTACTGAAAGCAGAAGAAATCGAGCCTGGCGAACTGGCGCCATTTGATTACAAACTGACAGAAGACGGTCATCATATTTCGCTGGGTGTGGCCGAGATTAACCAGATCTCTGGGGCAATCGAAAATCACCTTAGCTAATGCATCTAACATTAAGACAAATTGTAAAACATCTTGCTAAATCTTCAATAGGCCTCCGGTATTCAAAATTATCTTTAAATGGAATTTTCATCAAATTAAAAGGCAGGGAATCAACTTCTATCCGGTGTAAGCATTTTTACAAATTCCTGTACCGATTCATCAGTAGGAGCAGCGAAATCTTTAATCCCGTCAATTGTCTCCTGGCTAATGCTGGCTGATCGCTCAAACATGATGTTTTCGTACGCTGAAATGGCATCATTTATATCCTTATATTCAAAACTTGTCAAACATTCGCAAAGATCTAAAGCATCGAGCATAGCTAAATTAACGCCCTCACCATTAGGGGGCATCAAGTGTGCTGCATCACCAATAAGTGTAAGGTTACTTTTTGTCTCCCACCGCTGTTCTAAAGGAAAGTAATTCAGTGGCCTTGAAACAAAATGATTACAAGCCTCAAATAGCGTAAAAAAAACAGGGTTCCAGTCTGCAAAATGAGTAATTAGATAGGCGCGCACCACTTCAGGCTTATTAAAATCAATACCGCTGGTGCTCACCCAATTTTCCGGATACATTGATGCTGCGTAAAAGGTTAATCCGCCATCACCGCGTGGCTGGGCAATAATTGTTGCTCCTGCTCCCATAATCATCAAATTAGCCTGATCAACTAATTCGTAAATTTCCGGGCATTCTTTTTCGGGTTGTTCTATTTCGCCCTGAATAATCATCGCTCCGGAGTAGCATGCTTTTACATCAGTTAGATAAGGACGGATCTGTGATCGGTAACCATCCGAGCCTATAATCATGTCTGCGGTGGCGGAGCTTCCGTTCCTGAAATGTAGTTCCCATTTATCTTTAACCTGATGCATATTTAAAAAATGACTATCCCAAACAACTGTTCCCGGTAGCAGCGCCCCTATTAGAATATCCCTAAGTGCACCACGGCCAATCTCTGGCCTGAAGTTTTCGTCGCCAAAATTTGCCGCTGAACTTTCCTCATCCAAAAGTATATTTCCTTTTGGATCAAGCACTCTGAATTTATCAGCGCCCGGTATATAATTTGATTTAAATTCCTCCATTAATCCAGCTGCTTCCATCACCTTTAGGCCGGATTCAAAATGAAGGTCAACAATTGCCCCTTGTATACGTGCCGACTGACTATGATCTCGTTCATATACTTTAACATCCGCACCTTTAAGCTGTAAAAGCCTTGCGAGCGTTAAGCCCCCAGGCCCACCACCAACAATGGCAATTTTTTTATTTTGTAATAATTTATGTTCTTTTAAAGTTTCCATTAGATGTTCTCTTTTTGATCGCACAAAGAAACATGGAATGTTCAGGCAGAACAATGGCTGAAACAGGTAAGTATAGGACTATTCGCGGTTTCTTTCACGAAATACTGTAGGTGTGCAACCTGCTAACTTGACAAACAGCCTTATGAAATATGAATAATCATCATATCCCAATTCCACAGCAATCTCCTTTATAGAAAGAAGAGAATGAAAAAGTAAGCGTTTAGCTTCCAGTACAATACGTTGCTGAATATGAGCAGAAACAGATTTCCCTGTTGTGGCTTTAACACACTCATTCAGATAAGAAGTAGATATATTCAGGCGTTTTGCATACTCCGATGGCGTTTTAATCTTTTTATAATAATCTCCCAATGCCACTTTAAATGACTTATTAATAACTTCGTAACGGTTAAGATGGTCTGTTTCTTCAGACCTTGCCAGATAGAGAGAGGTAACCAATGCAACCAATGTATTACAACTTTCCTGCAAAATAGCGTTGTACAGTTTATACGCTTTTTTTTCTGCAAGTCCCAGGCACAAAACAGCAGTTTGCGAAAGAATAACTAATGTTGCAAGATCAACTGTTAAAGGTTTAACTGGATAAAAATTTTGTAGCAAGCTTAAATATTGCGGATGGAGATTTTCTTCAGTAATAATCATGGTGCTGACCAAAGCATGTTCAAATGTGATGAGCCGGTGTACCTGGTCTGGTTGAATATAAATGATGGAAGGCGCCTGGATATTGTAGGTTTGAAAGTCAATTTCTATTACTGTGCAACCTTCTTCCTGAATAATAAAAGTATAACCACCGTCACGGTGCGACCGTTCCACATCCTCAAAGTTGGGCGGGCCGTCGAAGAATTCTCGCATGATCATTATTCCACCGAAGGTTCCATGAGGAAGTGCATTGACAGGTATTTGTAGGCTTTTTTTATTCACTTCTTAAAATTACCAAGATATTTGACATTTTAACAGCAGGCGTTAAAAAACACACCCAATACAATTTCTTTTTTCCAAAATCCAGTAAAAGGCTAATTTTTGAGATAATCAATTACATTAAATTTTAAAAGTCAGGAAAATAGAAAGGATTTTTATAAGAATCAATTCCCAATCCGTTAAATAAATTACTTTAAAAAACTATCCAAATAACCGAATATTGTTTGCGTTTGCTGCATCAGGCTTACATGCCCCTGCGAAGGGACTATGGCCAATTGTGATTTGGGCATTGCTCCGAAATCAGCAAATATAGCACCCCCGAGTAATTGATATGTTTTAATCAACTCCATTTTATCCAGTCCGTCATTATCACCTGCAATTATTAATACGGGAGAAGTAATCTTCGAGATATTGTTGTCACCCATGTTGTATGGTTCGCCTGCTAAAGCAATCATCTGCTCCAGGAACTTTGTCCATTTTGTTTTGTCGGGAGCTACCGCATCGTATGCAACGTGCATCGGACTGTTCATAAAAAGTTCAGGTTTCATGCTTTTAAACGCATTATTCACTTCAGGCATCCAACCAGCACTTTTATAAGTAGAAGAAATGATCACCAATTTCCCTAACCTTTTAGGGCTTTGTATGGCAAACTGGTAAGCTACGCTACCTCCGAAACTATAACCAATTACATCAGCACTGTCTATTTTAAGGTAATCCATTACCCCTGCCACATCGCTGGCTAAGGTAACATGCGATAATTTCCTATCCGAAAACGGGCTGTGTCCATGCCCTTGCAATTCGATAGCAATTACTTTTCTTGTTTTTGACAATTGAGGAATTAATTGGCCCCAATTTGCTTCAATCGTCATAAAAGCGCCATGCAGTAAAATAACAGGCTTACCCTGGCCATAGGTTTCGTAATAAACTTTGATACCATTCACCGGCACAAAACCACTGCCATTGGGTTTACCTTGTTGTGCATTTGATTGAGCTACTATCACCATCATAATTGCAATGAGTAGTATTGTTTTAAGAAGATATTGTGTTTTGAATAAATTTTTCATAACAGTTTAAATTAGTTTGAAAATCATGAACAATACAAAGATAGCGCTCATTTCAGGATTTGACCGCGGGCAAAAGCGACGACATAGCGGGTGGATTGTGACAAAACATCATCATTGTACTGACAAAGAACTGATTAGATTTTAAGTCTTAAAACTTTTATATCTGGCAATGGTTGTATAGGCATGGAGAACATAAACGAGCTGATTATTCCGGCAGCCAGACAAGGCGAAGTTGAAGTATTAAGAGAACTTATCCGCAGGGGTGTGGATTTAAACCATCGCGATGAGAAAGGATATACCCCATTAATCATTGCCTGTTATAATAAACAACTGGAGGCTGCAAAGTTATTGATAGATGCAGGAGCTGACCTGAATGCTGCTGATACTGGCGGAAACACGGCACTGATGGGTGTAGCCTTTAAAGGTTACATTGATATTGCCAGTTTACTTATTGAGAGCGGCGCGCTGCTTAACCTCCAGCATGGGAATGGAGGCACCGCACTGATGTTTGCTGCCATGTTCGGCAGAAATGATGTACTTCAATTACTGTTGAACCATGGTGCTGATCGTTATATGCTTGATGTACGGGGTCAGAGTGCCCTTGATTTTGCTGCCTTGCAAGGCAATGAAATGGGCATACAGTTATTAGAATCTCAAAATGGGGCAACGCATCTCTCAAAAGCGCCTTAGTAAGTTTTTTTGCTGATAGTATCTTCTTCTATTACGTTATCGAACTACTAAAAGTAAATAGGAAGAGTTATCCCATCTCTATCTTATCCATATCAAATGAAGTGGAGGCTGTTACGCCTCCACTGGTGTATGTTGTACTGATCTTATGCAGGTATTTTCCTTGGCTTTTCGCGCTCCCAGAAACGGTGTAGCGCAATAATCTCTACAAAGGTTTTGCTGAGTTGATCAAGATCTGCAGAAACGATGATACCCTCCCGCAAAACGGTTTCCCTGGAATATTCTGCCGGGAGCTTTTTAAGGAAATAGGTAGATTGCAATACCTGAAGTGCTTCTTCGTCTGCTGCAATTGCTTTGCAATGTTTAAAAGCCTCATTCAAAAAGTGGATGGCATTGGCCTCGGCCTCCAGTGCTGCTACAGCATTTTTTCCACCTGGAACATAAACCGCATCATATAATACAGATGCTGCTGTCAGGAAACTCTCGTCTACTTTAATCTTTTTATCTCCTTTTGAAGTGATCTCCCCAAGTTTTGGCGCAATAATGTGCACCACCGCACCATTGGCAATGAGTAAATCCTTAACTCCAGACAGGGATTTTTCATCCACACCATCTGCAGCAAGTATGGCAATCTTTCTGGTGCTAATGGTATCCTTAATCGTTTCTGCCATACTCAAAGGAGCCGATTTGGAAAGGCTTCCTTTAGGATTTAAAGAGGCATAGTCCGCAGGATCGCCATCAGCTGGTATACTATTGTTCAGTTCGTCCAGCGGGATCTTTGGAATATCCAGACCAAGCGCATAAGCAACAGCTGTAGCCAGTCCTTTATCAATTTGAACGAGTACCGCAAGCATACGCTCACGAATCTCGGTGGTTTTTACCTTTCCAAGCTCAAAACTCAGCGCATCAATAATGTGGTTCTTTTCCGGTTCGCTCTGCGAGTTGAAGAACAAGCGTGCCTGCGAAAAGTGATCAAAAAAACTTCTGCTCCTTGCCCTGATCTTTTTAGCATCAATACGTTCGTTATGGCTTACAAATCCCCCTTCAGCAGCTTTTACCTGTTGGGGATCGTTGGCTGCAATAGCGTTAGGTCCATAACTGGTTTTACCTCTATTGATCGTCTGGCGCATATAACCATCGCGCTGGTTATTGTTTACCGGCACTACTGGTCTGTTAATGGGAATTTCGTGAAAATTCGGGCCGCCCAAACGGATCAGCTGGGTATCGGTATAAGAAAAGAGTCTTCCCTGCAATAGCGGATCATTGGTAAAATCAATCCCCGGAACCACATGGCCAACGTGAAAAGCCACCTGTTCGGTTTCGGCAAAAAAGTTATCAGGATTTCTGTTCAATGTCATCTTACCAATACGCTGTACGGGTACAAGTTCCTCGGGAATCAGTTTGGTAGGATCCAAAAGATCGAAATCAAATTTAAACTCATCTTCTTCTGCTACGATCTGTACGCCCAGCTCCCACTCCGGAAAAGCACCAGCCTCAATGGCATCCCAAAGATCCCGGCGATGAAAATCAGGATCCTTACCGGAGATATTCTGGGCCTCGTCCCAAGCAACGGAATGTACGCCCAAAAGCGGTTTCCAGTGAAACTTCACAAAATTAGATACGCCACTGGCATTAACAAACCTGAAAGTATGAACCCCAAAGCCTTCCATCATCCGGTAACTCCTCGGAAGTGCCCGGTCGCTCATCGCCCACATGATCATGTGCGAAGATTCAGGCATTTGAGAAATAAAGTCCCAAAAAGTATCGTGTGCTGAGGCGGCCTGGGGCATTTCATTATCGGGCTCGGGTTTTACCGCATGTACCAGATCAGGAAACTTGATTGCGTCCTGGATAAAAAACACAGGCATGTTATTTCCTACAAGATCGAAATTTCCCTCCTGTGTATAAAATTTCACTGCAAAACCACGAACATCACGCGCCAGGTCAGTTGAGCCGCGCGAACCGGCAACGGTTGAAAACCTAACAAAGACCGGTGTTTCAACTTCAGGATCAAGCAGAAATGCAGCTTTGGTTAGTTCCGACATATCTTTATACACCTTGAATACACCATGGGCTGCCGATCCCCTTGCATGCACAATACGTTCCGGAATGCGCTCATGATCAAAGTGAGTGATTTTTTCACGCAGGATAAAATCCTCCAATAAAGTTGCTCCTCTTTCTCCTGCTTTTAATGAATTCTGGTCATCATTGATCCGAAGACCATGATTGGTGGTCAGCAATTCGCCAGTGGAATCCGCAACAAAAGATTCCAATTTAACGGTTTTATCATTTTCCTGACGAGCAGGTGCATTTTTCTTTTCAGATGTTTTCTTAGCCATAATACCTTACATTATGCCTATACAACCCAATATGCTGAACAATAGTTTTGTTTATCTGATACTAAAAAAAGGAAAACACAAAAAGCGGCACTAATTAAAAAACACCCGCTAAAATTAAGTTTCACCACGTTAACGGTTCGTCTTACCACGCCAACACAAAAAAGTGAAAATAAAAACCCTAGAATTAAGCAATTGGCTACTAAGCAATGGTATATGAACTTGTAAACTTCAGGGAAATAATTTTAGATGCCCTTAGGGCAGGAACAGTATATCAGCGTCCGCACAAGGAACTGCAAGACGAAATCGTAAAGGAAAGTAAACGAATATTCAATGCCATTCAGCACCACATCACACAAATAGCCCCTGACAGATCAAAGGCATATCTAACACAACATCAAAAAGGCTTGATTCAGTTAATGGAGGAGCTGGAAACCATGATGCATGATTCGCCTGATGCCAGTCATGAAAACAAAACGGAAGAAATTAATAGCCTAATCAATCTGCTCAACCAGATGGTTTTGGATCTTCAGCATTATTTCCCATATTATTTTGATTATCACAGTCCTGTTCCACTTATTTACCAAAAGCAAGTATTATTAAATATTGCAGAAAATTCTACCCAGATCTTTACAAACCTTGAAGAGCTGCATGCCGATTTGGAAGCCATCGAAGTTTTTACGCATATCTTTGAGCACTTAAATAGTGCTGCAGGCCGTTTCACTTTCGAACAGGCCGGATATCTGCGTGATTTTTTCGAATCACTTCAAATCGCATTAAAGAAATTTGTGCCCCCTTTAGAAATGCCGGGAATTATCCTACTGCTCAGCGCCTTAAATTTCAATCATCCATCTTTTTATCATTCCTGCTGCAGCCATTTTAATCATGAACTTCAAAAGTGCGAAAACATTAGCGAGCAATATAGATTACTCCATTTCTTTAAAAAGCTAATCGGGCAGGTTTTTAAAACCATAAGCCTACCATACAGCAGGAATTTGCCCGATATTGATGAATCACTGCTGAGGTATATTGAAAGCGAGATCAGCTACCTCAAATCAATTGATACCATCGCCGAAGACCTGAGTGCTGGTGGTATTTTAGACAGCAGTTTTAAAGTAAGCTTTACCGTAAGACAACTCGCGATCTTTATTCACTTACAAGTGGAGGCCGGCATTATCACAACTCAAAGCCCCAAGGCATTACATCAATACATTACGAAAAATTACACAATTCATTAAGTGTTAACCCGGCCTATGCAGGCTATAAGGAAGAATTCTTTGCTCAGCTTGCATTACGTACACAGTGGACAGGATTAAGTGGCGCCCCCCAAACGGGGCAAATTTCTTTGGATGGCGTTACAGAAAGTTTTAAAAAGAACATTGGTGTGGGTTTACAGGTTACGGCAGATAAGTTGGGCGCGCAGAGGGCAAACTCAATTTACCTCAATTATGCCTACAGGAT
This sequence comes from Sphingobacteriaceae bacterium GW460-11-11-14-LB5, assembly GCA_002151545.1. Classification (NCBI taxonomy): domain Bacteria; kingdom Pseudomonadati; phylum Bacteroidota; class Sphingobacteriia; order Sphingobacteriales; family Sphingobacteriaceae; species Sphingobacteriaceae bacterium GW460-11-11-14-LB5. The sequence goes on from CP021237.1 coordinate 3,089,277, forward strand.
ACGTTTAGATAGAGACGATACCCAACGTTTGAGTTTCGGTTTAGCTGCAGGTGTTACCAATTATGTTATTGATGGCGCCTCCTTGCATCCTGTTGAGCAAGACGATGTTACAATACCTACCGGAACCGTAAGCAGTTATGTGCCCGATGCGCGCTTTGGCGTTTATTACAGTTCGCCAAACTATTATATCGGGGCGTCGATCATGGATATGTTTTCCGGCGACCAGTCAAATGATATTTTCAAATGGGATACCGCTACACAACAAAACATCAAGCGCAAACGCCATTATTATTTTATTACCGGCACCCTTTTCGAATTATCACGGGATGTAAAGTTAAGGCCAAGTTTACTTTGGAAAGAAGATTTTAAAGGGCCAAGCAGCCTGGATCTTAATGCCATGTTCGTATTCGGAGATAAACTTTGGGTGGGTGCAGGATACCGCACAGGCATAAACATATGGGATAAAACGTACAGAAACGGGCAAAATTTAAGCGATGCCAATTCCATTTCGGGCATTGCCCAGTTTTATGTTACAGACCGGCTGAGGTTAGGTTATTCTTATGATTATACCATTAATGGCCTCAGCAATGTGCAGAGCGGTTCTCACGAAATATCGATCGGGCTTACCTTCCCACACCGGTCTGAGCGCTTACTGAGTCCACGTTTTTTCTAATTCAATTACCATCTAGATTAATCCATTATGAATATTAAATATTTGCTGTACCTTTTAATAACCATCAGCTTTTATAACATCAGTTATGGTCAGGAACAGTTATCCTTTAGAGATCGGGCTAAACAAAAATATGAAAACTATGATTACGCCCAGGCTATCCCCATGTACCTTAAACTTGTAGATGTAAAAGATCCCCAGATAGGTGATGTAGAAAAGTTAGCTTACAGTTATTACAAGATAAACGATTACGAGGCTGCAGAAAACTGGTTTTCGCGCCTCATCGCCTATCCGGAAAGCAAAGCCGAACATCTGTTAACATATGGTTCGGTACTGAAATCAAACCTCCGTTATATCGAGGCTAAAAAAGTTTTCGAAACCTATGCCTCCAAAACCGGCGACACCAAAAAAGTAGCTAACGACTTATTGGGCTGCGATTCTGCACAGCTTTGGCTGGCTAAACCTACGGCTCATTTAATGCATAACGAATCTGCGGTCAATACATCGCTTTCCGAATTTGGTGTATTTCCATTTGCCTATACCGTATTTTATACCGGAGAGCCGGATGCAGGCGTTTTTAAAAGTGTATATGGCCGGACTGGAAATCCTTTTTTACGGATTTATACTGCAGATAGAACAGCCAGTGGCACTTTAAGTTTCCCCCTTGTCGACAAATCGGTTTACAATGATGCCGATTACCATGTAGGCCCCGTAATCAGTAATAAAGCAGGCAATATGCTTTTTGTTTCCCGAACATACGTTGGAAAAAAGGATGCAGAAATAGAATTAAAGGGGAAAACAAAGTTTAGAACAAATAATATCGAACTCTATATCTACACGGCAAATAACGGCAATTGGACAGCACAACCGTTCCTTTATAATAATGTAAAACAATATTCATTGGGCCATGCCTGTTTAAGCAAAGATGAGCAGACACTTTATTTCACTTCCGATATGCCGGGAAGTGTTGGGGGAACGGATATCTGGTTTAGTACCCTGCTAAGTGATAACACCTGGAGTAAACCACAAAATGCCGGCAGGGCAATCAATTCCGAAGGAAACGAAATGTTTCCTGAAATGGGAGCAGATAGTACACTTTATTTCTCGAGCGATGGTTTACCAGGCATGGGTGGCTTGGATGTTTTCGGCGCAAAAGGAAGTAGGGACAACTGGACAAAACCATTTAATCTACGTTATCCGATCAATTCGGCAGCTGATGATTTTGCCTTTGTAAACATGAGCCTGCCAACTGCTGATCTGGGAATCGGATATTTATCCTCGAATAGAAAAGGCGGAAAAGGTGGCGACGATATTTACAGCTTCCTGATTGAAAAACCAAAGATTATACTGGCCTTGAAAGGCAAAACTTTCGACAAGAGCACAGGCGCCTTGCTCCCGCTCACCAATATCACACTGATGGCGGGCGACCGCAGGGTAGTTGGTAAACAGCTAACCGCTGATTCTGCCAAATACTTTTTTGAACTCAGCAAGAATACAGATTATATGGTACTCGGTCAAAAAGTTAAATACTATAGTGATTCTGCAAGGCTAAGCACTGTCGGTCTTACCAAATCTGATACCCTGGAAGTTAATTTATACCTGAAACCACTCTTTGTAGTGGGCACAAAAATAGAAATCAAGAATATCCATTATAATTTTGATAAATACAATATCAGGCCTGATGCCGCCAAAATACTCGACGAAACCGTCCGCATCATGAGGGATAATCCCACGCTCGAAATTGAAATGGGATCGCATACAGATAGCAGAGGTTCTGACAGTTACAACATAGTCCTTTCACAGCGCAGGGCACAATCAGCCGTTAATTACCTGGTGAGCCGCGGCATTGCCCGTAGCCGGATGAAAGCGAAAGGTTATGGCGAAACGCAGTTACTTAACCGCTGTAAAAACGGCGTGGCCTGCTCAATTGCCGAACACCAGGCCAACAGGAGAACTGAGTTTAAGATTGTGAAATATTAATCACTAAACCATTATGGACTGAAAGTCCACAGATTTAATAACGAATGAAATTTATTATTAAAAAAGCCACAGATTCGCAGATTGCATCTAATCTGTGGCAAAAAATAAAAATTTGCAGCAAAGAAATCTTGCACTAAACTGCATCGTTTCAACTAAAGGATGAGACCATTAAATCCGCGCTGGGCTGGCCAAAAACCAGCCCATTTTTTGTGATAAAAACTTACAGATTTCTTAATCAAACTTGCTGCTGTAAGGATATGCCTTATTATAAAGTTTGGTGACCTATTCGCCCTTGAAAATAACAACTTTATTTCCTGATGTTAAAGGTGGACTGCGCTAAAATTTAAACTGCCCTGGCCCGATAGGGGCCTGAAAAAGCTGGCGGTACGCTTTCTAAAATAACAGAGTCATCTTTTGCCCATCCACATTCCATTTAGCCTGCAATCGCGACCAACAGTAACCAAAATCGTACTGAAGATGGGATCCTTTTGTAAAAATCATCCAATCTCCACTACTGCAAACGCCTACGATCAAACGTTTGCGCAGTCTTTTTTCTTTTACATCAATGTAATAATGAATACATTGTATTGAGGTTTTACACAGACTTTCATCCAGCTGTGTTAGGATTTAAACTGGCTAACTAAATATTACAAAACGAATGATCACCATAATCCATTGCTGGAATATGGCTCACTATAACCAAATATTTACCAAAACCTAAAAAATGAAAAAGAAACTATTACTCTTAACCGTTTCGGCTATTGTAGGGCTCACAGCCTGTAAAAAAGCAGCCGTATTACAAGATGAAGTTGTAAACACTAAAAAAACCATGAGTGGTGTCAGTGTACAATCCCTCACGCAAACCAATGTTTTTAATGTTACCGAAAAAATTAATGCATCAATTGAAAGAGATCGTTTAAAAAATGGATACTATTTAACCGATTTTACAGCAACCGGCTTATACATGGCTCCAGGTGCTACTTTAGATATCACTGTAGAGCAAACCGCAGGAACCCGTTTGCCTAAATTATTAATTGGCACCTACTCGCGGTATGGCACCTGGAATACCCAGCCCACCGTTGTACAGTTAACCGCAGGCACCAATACCATTAGTAATGCTGTTGGCGGCTTATTGTGGATCAGGTACACCAACTCGACCACCGGATCAACCGCTAAGTTAACTTTCAATAGCGGCTATACCTATGCGCCCTATTACAAACTTGGTGTGACTACAAATTCAGACTGGATTAACCAATTACAAACCTACACCACGCCCGATGTTGTTTTAGAAGGCACCAATTGTTTTATCGTCGTATCACGAACTAAAGCCATACAGTACCAGGCAGAAGATCAGAGCGCTATATTGAATAAAATTACACAGGTTATTGCGCTGGAAGATGATTTGAATGGCTTAGACAACTCATTACCTGCCCATGCTAAAAATGTGCATACTTATCTTTTAACACAGCATGAAGATCCGGCCTATTATTTTTTCGCTTACGATTACCGCACGGCTTATATTACTTCAGATGTGAATGCCATTTTAACTTTAAGCGCAGTAGGTACCAATGGCTGGGGCTTATGGCACGAACTGGGTCACCAGCACCAAATGATGTGGCGTTGGGGCGCTTTGGGTGAGGTTACGGTAAATCTTTACAGTTTATATGTGCAACGCACACTTACACCATCTATCAACAGGCTCGTAAATGATGGGGTGTGGCCAAAAGCTTTTACCTATTTAGGAAAACCTGCCGGAACCAAAGATTATAACGGATCAGCAAGTTATGCCAATCCTTTAACCGATCTGTTCATCAGGCTTTGCATGTTCCAGCAATTAACCCTGGCTTATGGCGATAACTTTTACAGAACCCTCGCCAAAAACATGCGTGTTGAAAATCCAACCCTAGCTAATGACGATGCCAGGTTGCGTTATTTCATGCTAAAAGCTTGCAGTATATCGGGCAAAAACTTAAGTAACTTCTTCCAGAAATGGGGATTGAATTTATCGACTCCGGCAGCTACTACCCAAATATATGCTGATATGGCCGCTTTGGGTTTACCTGCACCAAGCACCGATCCTTCTACCCTGCAAGACAACGTTGCACCTTTAACCGAATTAAGTAAAACCGGGTGGAGCATCAATTCTTTCAGCTCTGAAGAAACCAGTGGCGAGGGTGCTATTAATGGCAGGGCTGCCACTTTAATTGATGGAAGTTACAGTACATTCTGGCACTCACGCTGGACTACTTCTCCAACAAGTTATCCGCATCAGGTGGTTATCGATCTGGGTTCTTCAAAATCGGCAAACGGATTAAGTTTAGTGCAAAGAAGCGGCTTGAGCCGGGCGATTAAAAACTTTCAGGTGTTAACCAGTACCGATAATATCACTTTCACATCGGTAAATAATTATGTAGCTCAAAATGTTGCCGGCGCACAATATTTTGCATTTGGCAGTACCAAAACCTTAAGGTACCTTAAAGTAATTGCCACCTCTGCGCAAGACGGATTGCAGTTTGCATCGCTGGCAGAGTTAGGTTTATACAACTAAGCACTTAACAGGCTGTATCATAATATAGCATGTCATCCTGAGCCTGTCGAAGGAATTGTTTAAATGCCGCTCAAAGCATTTCAACTAATGACATTAATTTATGATACAGCCTCTTTTTATTTTACCACTTTACCCATTGCCTTTTTGATTTATATTCGCAGTATTAAAAACATCTGATACCATTATTTACCTATTGAATATCATTAATGAAAACAACAATTAACTCATTTAAAAAACTCACTTTATTTAGCCTTGTTTTAATAACGGCGGCCTGTTCTAAAAAGGAGCTTGAACCCTTAGAAACAGGTCCAACCATACCTGACTACTCTTTTACAGGCGCTTCTGCTGCAGAACTGATGTTCGAAGATGGCGAAGAAATGTCTACCATGACCAGCGAAAGTCGGAGATTTAATGTAAATAATGTATTGCGTATCGTGGCCCTAAACAATACCACGATCGAAGTAGCTAATTTTGCACCTGTTGATATCACTGATGCCACAATTCTGGTGTCGATTAAAGGTCAGCCACAAAAAATTCAGTTATTCCATATCGGAACCATTAAAGGGCATAGAATTAAACAAATGGAATATCCCTTTATCTCCGGTCAAACTGAATATCTCGACGTTAACAATAATACCGTAGATCTATCCGCCTATAAAACCATTGGCATTAATCCAGCTGATATTAGTTTTGAATTTACAGGCACTACCCCATTGATTACGAAGCTCAAAAAATTGAATATAATTAAATGGCAGCCTAAAATGCATGATTTTGATCCTCAAAATGAAGACAACAACTGGCTGGACGAACCAACAGCGAAACAGTTCAGGATGTTTACCGGTTTTATGATCAATTTTGCTTACATGTATACCGATGATACCATGCGAAGCAGTATCGTGAATGAACTCGTTATCGGCAATGATGGGACAACCCCGCTTACGACTGCTGAAAAGGAAGCTGATTGGATTAAAGCACAAACACGTACAAAAATCAATTGCGGTTTAACTGATACCCGTAAAGTATCGGGACTTGGTGGCGGAAGTACATTTGGTATGCCAGACTGGCTTACCTTAAATTATATGACCAAAAGTTACAGCACACCATTTCACGAAATGGGACATGTTCTGGGTTATAGCCACAGTTCATCGATGACTTACCCTCAAAACAACAGAGGCAATGTACCTGTATTTATGGCCAGACAGGATGTGATGAATGCAGCAGGCGATTTTCCGATAAGAACAAACAATTATTATAAACCTGATGATATTCCAGCAGCTAAACCAGCAACAAGTGCACGAAAAGCAATTGATAGCGGTTTAGAGTGTATTCATTAACTTCATATCAGGCAATTACGAAAGGTCGTTTAATAAATAAGCCTGCCCGGTTATGCCTTTTAGAAGATTTACTGTAATGAAAAGGGTAACAAAAATTGTTACCCTTTTTTATTTTAATAAACAGTGGAAAGCACGCTGGCTCAGTATTATTTTTTCATTTTTGGGCCGACAACGATTTTCCTTTTGCTTATTTTAGGTGCAATCTCCTGGCCAGGCCTTAATTTTGCGTCGTCTACATAATTTAGCGCTTCAGGCGATTGACCTACCCAATTGCTTTTTCGGCCTTCGATATGCATCGTGCCTGATGAAGGATCGATTGTTAAAGAAGTAAACAAAGCATCCTCGTAAGGACAGGTACTGGATATCCACGGATGGCTTTTATGAATTTCTTCTGAATAACTGTTGTGTTTGTATTTACCTCCAACCCAAAAATAAGAGGCCGAATTAATGTGGACATAGTTGATGTTTTTGATAAAAAGCTGGCAATCTATGTGCGTATGGCCATTTATGGCCAGCAATATTTTATCCGAAGCTGCACTTAATATTTCCTGTATTTCTGCCGCATTATCTACCGCCATGGCTCCCGCTAGTGGCTGGTGGCTGACTATAATAATAGGTTTATCGATTTGTTTTAGTTGCTGTTGCAGCCAGAGTTTTTGCTCATCATTAATGTAGGCTGGATAGCCGCCTTTGCGTGTTGGCGAGCCCTTATCATTTCCATCTAAAATAATAAAACACACCCCATTTATTTCTTTGGTATAATATCTTGATGGCATTTTCCAATAGCTCAAACATTGTTCTTTGGTGTGCCCATTGTCTGTATCATGATTACCAATAACATGTAATGCTGTTTGGTGTGCGTTATTAAACCGATCAATCAGTTCTTTATTTTTTTCATTAGGATAAGCGAAATCGCCCATTTGTAGGATCAGATCGGGATTGATTTTTTTAGTGTGCGCTAAAAAGGCATCTAATCTTTCGCTCCCATTGTGAATCACATCCTGATGAAGATCGGTGATGATCCCTACTTTTACTGGTTTTGCTTTATTCGCAAACATAGCAAGCGCCGTATCGGGGATCTGTAAAACGATACCCGTAGCAAATATGCCATTGATAAACGCCCTTCTATTTAATGTTTTCATTGTTTTAGCGTATTGTTTTTAATAATCGGTTCGACCAGACCTGAATTCTTGACAAGTTTAGCCTCACTGTATTCAAACTGTTTTATTTAAAGGTGAAAATGCCAGGCAGAAATTTTTCCGGCCTGGCATTTGGTTTCAGTAGCTTAAGGTGCAACTGATATCAAAATGGTCCAATCGCGTATAGTCCCATCTGCAGAATGCAGCCTATAGGTAAACTGGCCTTTAGAAAAATCGGCAATGATACCTGCCACCGGTGCGCCGTTCATTGGCTCTATTGTTTTTGCAAAGTGCGTAAACCTGATACCTACTTTAGTAAGGTCGGTTCCTTTTACGGCAACAATTCTTACGGTAGCCTGGCCCTTATCTACCACATTAGAGGTTGTCGTAATACCTGTTGTTTGATAACCAGTTACTACTTCTCCATAACCTAACTGATTCTTAACCTCGTCGTATTTGAATAATTGTGCCGTGGTAATATTGGCATTATCGCCCCACTGAGTATCATCTAATTCTACCCTTGGTTTCATACAAGCCGATAACATGAATAAACTCATTAACATCAGGCTATACAATATATTTTTATGTTTCATTTTTAATAATTTAATTAATACCAACAATGAATTAATTCCAACCCGGATTTTGACTGAGCGTTGCATTATTTGCCTGATAAAGTTTTATCTGCTGAAGCGGAATAGCACTTAGGTAATCTCTTCCCGGATTAATGTAGAGCCCTCTTCCCCCTGCCTTAAAATCGGCCACTTTAAAATAAGGGTTCATTCTTCCATTGGCAAATCTGTCTACATTGCTACCCACAACCAGACTAAATTCGTTAAGCGTATAACCATCTTTCCTGATTTGGCTATATAATGCTGGGTCTGATCCGTTATCCAAAGTAACCTGGGCTGGCGTACGATTGAAATAATCAAGAAACTCCTGTAATAAGGCCCCTTTTGGCTGATAGCCGTTAATTACCTTTTCGTATACGGCCCATCTTTTTAAATCATCCAGTCTAAAACCTTCAAGAGCAAACTCTACACTTCTCTCTCTTCTGATTTCATTTAAAACAGGCGTTGCAGTAGGATCGAATCCGAGATCCTCGCGGTATGTTCCCGGCGTAATGGTATTGATATTTAAGGGTGTCATGCCTACCCGGCTTCTAATCAGGTTTACTGTTTTGTCTATATCGGTTTGATTAATTGTTCCTAATATAGCTTTGGCTTCGGCTAAAGCCAATAAACCTTCTTCGTAGCGCATCAGGATATCATCTGTTTCACCTTTTGTGGCCTCTTGTGCCAATACCGCACCTTTAAAATTCCGGTATCCGGTTGAAGTAAATCCGATGGAAGTATATGGTGCCTGCGAAGCAATTACCGGGTACCTGAACGGTACGCCGTCTCCTCCTCTGCCTGCCAATTGATTAAGGGGACCACGATCTGGCGTCCACACCGTTTGTTTAAACCTGGGATCTAAAGTATTACCGAGCTGATTCAGCGTATTGGTATAATTTGCTGGAAAAACCTGTGGTGTTCCATCCTTGTTTAAATAAATATCAACCAGGTGGTCGGTAATAGAAGGACCAGAATCTAAAATCTTGAAAAAGAAATTGTGACTCAATGCAAGCAAAGCGGCATCATAAGCCTTAAAAAGAAAAACACCATCAATATTTGCTGCATTTTTTTGTGCAAAAAGCTGATTGTATGCAATTGTTTTATCGCCCGCACCAGTAAATATCTTTGTGCCATTCCTGTTGATCAGCTGTAAAACTGTGGGCTCGATCATTTCTAAAAACTCGACACCATTTTTACCAGCCATCGCATAAGCAGTCGTTTTTTTACCATGGTAATATTCCCAGGTGCCTTCGTATAATGCAACCCTAGCTTTTAATATCAACGCGGCTTCTTTATTTACTCTTCCTGCAATTGCGGCCTGACCTTCTCCTTTCCAGTTTAGTTTAGCGATAGCTAAATCCAAATCTGCGATAATCTGTTTCGCAACATCATATCTCGAAGCCCTTGGCTGGTATAACTTGTCGAGGTCATTGTCATTTAAGGCTTCTGTAACAATGGGCACACCGCCAAAATTTCTAAGTAAGCTGAAATAATCCCATGCCCTGAAAAAGTATCCCTCACCAATGTAATGGTTGGCCGCATCTGTTTTTTCTGCATTAAGATTGGCATATTTGAGGAAATAGTTATCTGATCTGATATTTGCATAACCTCCAGACCAGCTGCTATTGGCATCGGGCGCGACCGAAACCGCATCCCATCTGTATAAACTACTGGTAGCTGTTGTTTGTACAATCATCATATCTGAATTGGCATCCAGCGCCAGGTTACTGTTGCCACCGGTTGGGGTACCCGTACCGCCCTGGGTATTATATTGTGGTGCTAAGCGGCCATAAAATCCGTTAACAAAAATTTGCAGGTGGGTTGCAGTCTTAAAAAAATCATTTGGATTTACAGCATCCAGCGGAGTTGTATCTAAAAAATTTTTCTTACAGGCCACAAAACACATCATTACAAAGAGCGCAAGTGCGATTTTGCTTGATTTACTAATGTAAGCTTTCATCTCGATTATATTTATGTATGAAGTGATCGATTAGTTATAGGTTGATGTTTAATCCCATTGAATAGTAGCGTAGTGGCGGATAACCATTTACACCATTTCTTAAAAGCTCGGGATCATATTTGATAAAGGATTTATTGTAAATGAATCCCAGATTTTCGCCACTAAAATAAACGTTAACCTTTTTCAGTTTAACTTTGTTCACCCATTTCTGAGGGAGATCGTAAGCAAGCGTAACGTTTCTTACCCTTAAATTGGCCAGGTTTAACGAATATTTATCGGTTGCTGATCCTCTTCCAGTATTAAATGCAGGGAAAAAAGCATCTGTATTACCTGGACTCCAATAGCCTAAATCGGTACTTTCTTTAAATGCAGGGGTATAGAAATAAGCTAAATCGGCACCTGCTTTAGTCCCCCACACCCATTCGGTATCGTTATAAACACGCCATTGCATTACCCCTTCTAACACTGCTGAGACAGTAAAATTATTCCAGGAAACAGTTGGTAGTATGGAATAACTCTTGCGTGGATAATTAAACCCGTCTTTAATGACATCGCCCCTGCTATACCAAAAACCACCGTTGCCAGAATTGATGTAACCATCACCATTAACATCGTTGTACATGATGTATCCAGGGTAGTTATAGGTTCCGCTTAAGGTTCCTGTTCTCAAATCACCCGCGTTTTGCGCAATACCTTTTACACCATACACGTAGTTTTGTCCAAATTGTTCACCGGGTGTCCAAACACCACTTACAATACCTGTTTTATTTGCATTGTACTCGGTAACGTAACCGATATAATCGCTCATGTTAAATTTAAGCGAATAGTTTAAAGGTTTGCCTGCGGCCTGAAACTGATCATTCCATCCTACCGAGAGTTCCCAGCCACGGGTTTCGGAAACGGCATTGTTTTTTCTTGGGGCATCAGTTCCCAATACCTGTGGAAGTGGGTCAACAGGGCCAATTTGATCAATTACAGTGCGCTGGTACCATTCGTAGGTTACATTAAGCCTGTTTTTTAGCGCAGTGATATCCACACCAATATTTAAAACGGTTGGTTTTGCCCAGGTTAATTCTGAGGTCACTAAATCAGGAGTTGATGCGACATTAGCATATGTCCCGCCTAAAAGAAGATTTTTATTAACGGTGGTGGGTACAGTTGGCAAATAAGTGTAATATTCAGGGGTAACACCATCTTTTTTAAAGGCATTTAAATCTCCAGAAGTTGACCAGGAAACACGAGGCTTAAATTCTGAAATGATGTTTTTTAAAGGCCAGAAATTTTCCTTTGCTGCATTCCATGCTCCTGATAATGAAGGGAAATAGCCCCAGCGAGATTTACTCGCAAATCGCGAACTGGCATCACTTCTGCCGGCAAGCTTTACAAAATATTTTTCAAGATAATCGTAAGTAATTACGCCATAAAAACCTAGGGTGCTCCATTGATACATACTATCGCTTGCAGTAGGATTATTGGCTGCAGTACTAAGTGATTCTGAAACATCCTGCGCAAATAAATCCGTTTTGCTACCCGATAAAGATTTAAAGCCAGTTTCTTCGGTTTGAACACCGAACTGTGCTAAAAAATTATGTTTTTGTGCAAACGAATTACTATACTGGGCACTTAATTTAGCCATCTGATAGCCCAGCACGCCATTTGTTTTACTAATACTGCTCAAATTTGCCGAGCGGTTGTTTTGGATTTTGGTACCATCAGGCAGTTCGGTATAAACAACCTTTGTTACTTTAGAGTATTCGGTAAAGCTCTGTCTTCTTGAGTAATCTGCATTAATTTCGAAATGTTTGAAAGGCTTTACTGTTGCTCCACCGCTAAGCACAATATCATTTCTGGTATTGTTGATAAGTCCGCCATCACCTAAAATGCTTGCAGCGCCCAGGATCCACGAATATGCATTTCCAGATGGAACTCTTAACGGTGTAGCAAAATACTGCATCATGCTGGAGAAAATAGCGTCATAATTGGCTATGTCACCGCCGTTTCCGGTATAGTTGGGACCTTGGTTGGCCTGCCTCGCATAATTGATATCTGTTCTCAGGTCCAGCCAGTCTGCAGCTTTATATTTAAGCTTGGTTTGAAAGCTATATCGGGTATTGAAATTTAAATCACCTTTTAGTAGACCTTTGGTATTATTATAACCAAAGCTTGAAAAATAGTTAACCCGATCAGTTCCTCCACTAAAATTTAAATTATGTTGCTGACTGAAATCATGGTTATTGAAATAGGTATCGTAAAGCTTTGTAGTTGCAAAAGACTGCTCTCTGGTCCAGCCTTTAAAACCGGCATCGCCACTTGGAAACTGCCCATTTTCAATATACTGTTGTGCTTTATCACCAAATTGAGTTCTTAATGCATTAAACGACGGATCATTCCAGTCTTGTCTTAGCCAGGCTTCCATCCGTGCAATGGTAACCGCATCAACGCCATCTGTACCCGTTCCATTAGGCTGCCCGTTACGCTGCGCAATGTTAATGTACCTTGCCCAATCAGGCGAATTGGGCTGCGTTGGGGCAAGCACCATTTGACCGATTTTAGAATTAGTAGTATAGTTCACTGATACTTTTCCTTCTTTACCGCTTTTTGTGGTAATCAATAATACACCATAAGGCGCTCTCGATCCGTAGATAACTGTTGATGCCCCATCCTTTAAAAAGGAAACGCTTTCTACATCATTAGGATTAACGTCCTGAATGGGTCTTTCAACCCCGTCAATTAAAATTAATGGTGCACCGGTACTGTTAATTGATGTAAAACCTCTGATATTTATGGAAGGATTAGCTTCAGGCGCACCACTTGGCATCCTGATGTTCAGTCCGGGAGCTAAACCAATCAAACCATCGGTTACTGTACGGATAGGTCTATTTTCAAGGGCCTTTCCATCTATGGTTTGAACAGCATCGGTAAGGCTACTCTTTTTAACTTTACCATAGGCAGTTACCACCACATCGTTTAAAACTTCCTGGCTCGGGCTAAGTGAAATTGAGCCATTTACTGCACCCGCTACAACTTCTTTGGTTTGGTAACCAATAAAAGATATCACCAATACAGCCGCTTTATCTTTTACTTCGATGATGAAGTTACCGTTTCCATTTGTTTGCGTTACATTCTTCGAGCCTTTTTCGGTTATACTCGCCCCAGGTATGGGATTACCGTTTTCATCGACTACTTTTCCTGTAATTTTTTCGGCAGGCAATTGAATGGGGTTAAAAAAATTAAACTTTATTTCTTTTCCTTTGATCAGCACGGTTTTATCGGTGATCTCAAAGGCTAATGCCTGATCTTTAAAACAGATTTTTAATACCTCATCAAGGGAAGCATCCTTAACATTAATGCTCACCAGTTTGGCTTGTTTTACGATCTTCTTATTGTAAAAAAAATCATAATTACTCTGATTTCGGATTTCATCGATAATTGATGATAGGGACGCATTGGTTCTATTAAGGGTTATTTTTTGGGCGAAAGTGCTCGCACTAACCTGCATAATGGTTATTATCAATAAAAATGTTATCATTTTCATCACCAGCAGAATTTTGTAAAGGGCATGGCAGTTACCTCCATACCTATTATGTAAGTTTAAATTCATAAATTTGGATTTGTTGGGTTTCGGATTGATTCTTCGTTAAATTTTATTCCGACTTGTCGGAATGGGTAACTCAACATCCGGTCAGAGGTGCGCTAACACCTTTGGCCATTTTTTGGTTTACCACAGTTGTCGCCATTATTTCGTCACAATTACCCTCCTTCCCTCTATTTTAAAATGTACGTCGCCGTTAAACTCTATGATTTTCAATAAGGAAGATATATTCTTAGCACGCGAAACTTTGCCTGCGTAAACATTATTCGGATCGGGTTTAGTTTGATAAACGACATCAACATCATACCATTTAGCTACTTTTGTCATAATGGTTTCGAGGTTATCATCAAATTTGAAATAACCATTTTTCCATGCCACTACATCTTCCATATCGATATCATTGGTTACGGTAATTTTTCCCGCATTTACCTGGGCCTGTTCTCCCGGAACAAGTAACTTGCTTACTTTTCCCTCCGAAATTTTTACTGAACCTTCTAAAAGCGTTGTTTTAATGACTTTGTCTTCTGCATAGGCCATCACATTAAAATGTGTACCTAATACTTCAACTACCTGACTACCCGCATGCACTTTAAAAGGCATCTTCGCGTTATGCGCAACCTCGAAATAGGCTTCACCAGAAATTTTCACCTCCCTTTCATTACCGATAAAGTGTATTGGATAGGTTATACTCGATAGGGCGTTTAACCAAACTTTAGAATGGTCCGGAAGAATGACCTGCCACTGTCCGCCCACGGGCACTTCAATCGTATTAAACTCTGGTTTTAGCCCTTTTGATGCGGTAGTTGCAGTTGCTTCATAAACCAGCTGACCGTTGGCTGTTTTAGAAATCCGAATTCCAGTTTGACTGGCGATCTGGCCGTTGGTTAAACCGGCTAAACTGATCTTTTTACCGTTTGCAAGCGTTAAAATTGCCTTATTACTCCCCGGAGCCACATCGTTAGCCTTGGCTACAACGAGGTTGTTTTGATCTGTTTTTTGTACCCCTGATTTAAAATAAAATAAAGCACCAATGACCAGCAGCATGGCCGCAGCTATTGCAAATGTTTTTAACCATTGATTTGGATAAAGCTTTATGGCTGGAGTTGACTCTGATTTGATGCTGTCGCTAATCCGCAATAACATCTTCCGTTCGGTTTCCGAACGTTCATCAGCCGACATGTGATCGGTATAACCTTCATTCGAAGACTGGTTTTCGTACCAAAGTTCAATTTCCTGGATTTCGGCGGGTGTAGCCTTTCCATTTTTGAACCTGGTCATAATTTCCAGCAAATGCTCATCGAACGTGTTTTGATTCTTGCTCATATAACAGTATTCGGAGCAAAAGCAAAAAGGTTCTACAGGAAATTAAAATAAATTCAAAATAAAATACAATAAACTGATTTACAACACAATAAATTTAATTAAAACTGAATCACTAAGGAGTCAGCGTCCATAAATTTATGTAACGAATAAATTTGCTATTAAAAAGATGGCATATCATAAAGCCGATTTCAGCCCATATGCTATCATGTTGTCCAAAGGACTGTCCAAACACCTTAAAGCATATTTAAACAGATCATTCGCCAAGCTATCAATGACATTATTTTATAAACAATTATTAATCAGTACTTTAACTACTTCGTATTTCCATCCAGCCAGGCCATAGCACGGTATCCCCGTTCTACTTAAATCCGGCCTAACAAATTTTTCGGGCTACATTGTTCTGGCCACACAGCTGGCTTCAAAAGAAAAATTTTCAGCCGGCATTTTTTGTTTCTTTTTGATGCCAAAAAAAAAGAGCCATTCGGCGGCGGCGAGCCGAGGCAAGACCGTGGTGTATGGCAAAAGAAATCAATTATATATCACTACTAATATTGATTTTTATAAATAAATTATTTCTCAGGATGACAAGTCTACATTTATGATACAACCTCAAAAAATAAATTGCATAAACTAAAACCATTGCCCTGAGAGTACATGGTTTCCACTAACGGAAAGACCAATCAATTTATTTAGATAAAAAAAGCAAACAGGCAATCATCAGATAGGTTCTGCTGCCTTTAAACTCCTCTCTAAGGAAAAGCATGGCTTTATGAAGATGTTTTTTTACCGTGCTTACCGAAATCTCCGCACGCCGGGCAATCTCCTGATGCGACAGTTCTTCAAATCTAAACATCATAAATACTTCCCTGCATTTTTCGGGTAATTTACTGCAGGCAGAAAGTATAAGTGTTTTAAACTCCTTGCTTTCCAACTGATGATCAGGCAATACCGGTGAAAGGTTTGTTTCTGCAATCAGGTTGTCGATATGTTTATAGTGTAGCTGTTGCAAACGATAGGTATCGATTACTTTAAACTTAAGCGCTGTTTTAAGATAAGCCTCCAGCGTAGATTTTGGATCTATTTCATTGCGGCGAAAATAGAGATTAACAAATATTTCCTGCACCACCTCTTCCGCATCTTCTTTCGAACGTAAGCGCTGGTATGCTGTGTTGAGCAGAACTTCCCAATATCTGCGATAAATTTCAGTAAATGCGTTTTCATCACCTAACCTCAGTTGGGCAATTAAATCAGCGTCAGAAAATTTCTCATTAGTTTTCATCATGTTAAAAGCTAGCCACTTAAAAAATTATTTTTAATCCACTTTAATTTTATGAGGGGCGTTAAAGCAATTGTTTATTACACATGTTTTTGCATATAAAAAATTTTATTTGGTAGAAGTGATTAAAATTAGAACTTTTTATTTGTTTAGCAAAACTAAACTATGTTTATTATGATATAAATAAATTCCTGTTAATTTTTAGTTACCAAATTTTAATACCGGTTCTGATAAAAACTGGAAAGTATTTGAGAAAAAGAAAGGTAAGTAACGACTAATCAAAGAAATAACAAAACCACATAAAGCTTTACCAGCTCTTGCACAAAGTAATGACCGATACCAGATCATCGGATCGGAACCGTGAGGTAAACCGTAAAATTGAATATTAAAAAAGGTCTGTCAGGCTTATAGATTATTTACTTCAAAGCCACGATAGCTAAGCATTTCGGCATTATGCGAAACAATCAGACGGAGTTTTAATCTTTCTATGATTGCTCTGGCTTGCGCAATATTTCTTTGCATATCGTTTATTCCCCTGATTTCTATTCCACCCGACATGAGTTTAAATTTGCTGGGCTCAAACTGGTCAATAAACTGCTGTAGATCCGGACTCACTTTTACCTGATTATTTTGCATCATTAATTCTTTTGCCACAAAGCAAGATAAAGCGTTTTAACTTATCAGCGCATTCATATTAACTTATTAAGAAATTAGTATTTTACGCTAAAAGAAATTACGGTCATTGAATATCATGTATTTAATTGCACTTGAACTGAAAATGCAATAAATTAGCTAAGCAATCAAAGCCGGCCCGATTGGCCGGTAGCGAACCTCTTCCTAAAAAACAGATGATGCCCAATAACAAAGTATATCCGCTAAGCCTGCTGTTTCTGGCACTTTTATTCAGCTCCGTATCTGCAATAGCGCAAATTGTACTCAAGGATAAAAAATATCGTGTAGACACTAAAATATTCGCGCAAACTGATTCAGCTACACTAAAGTTAGATATTTATTACAGTGGTAAAATAACGGAAACTAAGCCAACAGTTCTTTTTGTATTTGGGGGAGGTTTTGTAATGGGCCGCAGAGATAGCAAGTTATTTGATCAATATTTTAACACTTTATTGGCGAAAGGATTTAAAGTGGTTTCTGTTGACTATAGACTTGGCCTTAAAGGAAAGAAATTTCCGAGTCCATTTAATACTTCTAATTTAAAAGCCGCTATTGATACCGCTACAACAGATGTTTTCGATGCAACAGCATACCTCATCAGAAATGCAAAAGAGCTCGGCATTGATACTGCGATGATTATCCTATCGGGATCAAGTGCGGGCGCAATTACGGCACTGCATGCCGACTATAACAAGCGGAATGCCACAGCCTTGTCGGTTAAACTTCCACCGCATTTTCAATACAAAGGTGTAATTTCTTTTGCAGGAGCCATACTAAGTTATCATGGTGCACCCAAATATGTTATACCCCCAGCACCTACCATGTTTTTTCATGGCACAACCGATAAACTTGTTCCCTATAATAAAGTGAGGTTGCTGAACCGGGGCTTTTTTGGCTCTAAGTATCTTGCACATACCTTCAGCAAAAACGGATATCCGTATTACTTTCAGTATGTACAAGGTATGGGGCACGAAATAGCAGGTACCCCAATGGTGGAAAACCTGCCTGATATTTTGTGGTTTATTGAAAATTACATCCTTAAACAAAAGCGCTATTTTATGGAAGTAAATTTTAAAGATGCAGACAAAAAACCCAGCTTTAGCATACCTCCTGCTTTGAAAAAGAGGTAGCGTAAATGGAGTGGTTCGCTATTTTTTCAGTTCGAGCACTGCAACGATAGGCAAATGATCTGAGGCGTATCGTTCAGGAATAACCTCGTGCGAAACCACTTGAAAAGGATTTCCGGTTTTAAAAGCAATATGATCAATTGTTTTGCGTGGGTTAATCACAGGAATGGTAAAACCACAATCGCTACAGGTTCTGGTAAAATTCGAATCGAATATCTTGATGCTTTCTGAACCTGGATCGGCATTCAAATCACCTGCAACAATTAGTGGTAAGGTTTCCTGTGCGGTTAAGCGATTGATCTCTTTAGCCTGAAGGATGCGGTTATCTTCCGGACGTTGGGCATCAAGATGGGTAGAAGCAAAACGGATAAAAACGCCTTTGGCAATTTCGGCAGTTGCAATGGCTAAAACCCTTTGTTCTGCTTTGGCATCGTTATTTTTAGGCAACATAAAAGTTTGTTGTGCAGATAAAGGAAAACGTGATAAAATGGCTACGCCATAGTCGCCCCCATCATGGTCAATTGCTTTACCAAAATAAAAATTCATCTTTAATTTAGTAGCCAAAACCACGGCCTGGTTAATACTTCCTGATCTTTTGGTATTCACATCCACTTCCTGTAAGGCCACCAGATCTGGTTTTTGCTGTGCTATCGCTTTGGCAATGGCATCAACATCAATAAGGCCTTCTTTCTCTTTTGATGGCGGATTGCAATGGTGAAGGTTATAAGACATTACACGCAGTACATTACTGTGCTTTGATTCAGCTTGTTTGCTGATCCTGGGTGAACATGCGCCCAAAAGGCAAATGCTTAATATTAAAAAAGAGTATAATTTCATATCGGTTAAATTAATAAATAAAAAGAGGCCGTATCATAAAATTTTAATGACACAGCCTCTTATATTAGCTACCAGCCTGGGTTTTGCCCCAGTACCGGATTACGTTGTAGTTGGGTAATTGGAATTGGCCAGAGATAATTTTTAGGCGCAACAAATTTTCTACCGGTGTTTACCACAAAATACCCATTGGCATCTGTCGCAATGGTGGCTACATATTGCTGATTAAAGCTTTCAACCAAACTTTTCTTCATGCCCTTTACATCCTGGGCCAATAAATCGCCTTGTTTCCAGCGGAGGATGTCATAATAACGCTGTCCTTCAAGTGCCAGTTCAACCCTTCTTTCGCGTCTGATTTCGGTTCTTAAATCCAATCCGGCCGCTGCAAGTTCGGTAATTACCATTCTCTTCATCCCCACACGATCGCGCAATTTATTAATGGTATTATCAATATCAGTTTGGGTAAGTGTACCTTGCTCCAACCTGGCCTCTGCAAAAGTAAGCAGCACTTCAGCATAACGGATATGATGGATATCGTTCGAATCCTGGCTTACTGTACCTACAGCAGCAACTTCTACGTATTTGCTAAAGTAAAATCCGGTTCCGGTTATACAACCCTTTTTATCGGCATTCCATTTAGGCGTGTTAAATATCGGATTTGTAGTGGCATCGGCATCACCATCATCTTGTCCACCCCAGGCTCCACCAGGTGTTAATATCGTTTGGTTCATGCGTGGATCCCTATTTTTAAAGATATCGGCATAAGTGCTTTCGCTATACAATGGTGATTTATCTATCGGAAGTCCATCGATACATAAATAAGCATCAACCAAGGATTTGGTTGGCGAGTAGCGACTCGTTTGATCGGGCACCTGGATTTCGCGACTGGTGTTGTGCACACTTACCCCGGCAACATTCGGTCTGGCTAAAATGGTTTCTTTGTTGGCTCCTCCGGCTAATTTTCCTTTGTAGGTAAAAAGGTCGTTATAACATTTGGCTGTACCACCGGCTGTATATAGCTGATAAACATTTAAGTCCATTACTGATTTAGCGGCAGCTTCGGCAATGCTCCATTTCTCAAAAAAGAGTGCTACCCTGGCTTTCCAGGCAAATGCGGCTCCTTTGGTAATACGGCCAAGGTCTGCTGCAGTATAAGCCGTTGGAAGGCCTGCCGCAGCTGCATCTAAATCGGCAAAAACAAATTCGAGCACTTCTGCCCTTTTATTACGCGGACCAAATACTTCTTCATCACCAATATCGAGTGTTTTGGAGAGTAACGGCACATCGCCGAAAAGGAAGATCAGATAAGTATACATAAAAGCCCTCAAAAACCTTACTTCGCCTGCATACTGCGCCAAAGCAGTGGCACTGATATTGGTGGCTTTGGTATAATTTTCGAGAAAATGGTTACAACGCCTGATGGCCGCATATAAATTTACCCATTCGGAGTTTAAGGTACCAGAGGTAAAATCGTAATTACCTGCAGAAATGGCCTGATATTCTGAATTTGGCGGGTAAATGGTATTGTCGCCCATGTTTTCCATGGCGATGGTATTATTGTTTCTTAAATTGCTGTAACAGGCATTCGCAGCCAGTTTTAGCTGTTCTTCCGTTTTCCAGAAGCTGATATCGGTTACCGAATCCAGCGGTTCGCGGTCAAGAAATCCTTTTTTACAACTGGCTAAGAAAAAGGATGGAATCAGTGCAGCGCCGCCCAACAGACCCGTTGCTTTTAAAAATGATCTGCGGCTGTTGATATATTGATTTTGATTTTTCATGGTTGGTTTATTTTAACTTAATCGAAAGACCGAAAATGAATGTTTTAACCTGAGGATATAATCCGCCACTGGTTGCCTGCGATTCGGGATCGTAAGCATAAAAGAAGTTGGTGTCGGTAAACAAGTTATCAGCCGAAGCGTAAACCCTTAGCCTATCTATATGAATTTTCTGCAAGAAATTTCCAGGGATAGTATAACCCAGCTGTAGATTTTTTACCCTTAAATAAGCTGCGTCCTGTAACCAATAGTCGGCCAATCTTCCGGTGTTTCGGGTATCTTTATATACGAAACGTGGGTATGAACCTCCTGTATTTTGTGGGGTCCACCTATCCATGTGTACTTCCTGAGGAAATGCAGCATCGGCATTATAAGCGTGTAAACCCACTCCGGTAATATAACCATTTGCCATGCCTACCCCTTGTAAAAACACACTCAGATCAAAATTATGATAGGCCGCATCTAACCTGAAAGAATAATTATACCGGGGATAAGCATCACCAATTACCTCGCGGTCTAAATCGGCACTAATCAAACCATCGCCATTTAAATCACGGTATTTAAGGTCGCCAGGGGCTACTTTACCCGCATCTGCAGCAAAGATTGGAAACTTTGGTACGTATTTGCCCGCAGCATCTTTGGTAAAATCAGCCTCCTGAGCTAAACCATCTGTGCGGTAACCATAAAAAGCATCAAGCGGTTGCCCTACCTGACGGATCCTGTCGCCAATGGTTGGTGGAACACCGCCCAAATCGGTAACGGTATTTTTGATATCAAAAAATTGCCCGGTAATGCCATATTTAAAGTTTCCGATCTTATCGTTCCAACCCAAACTCAATTCATATCCTTTGTTTGATATGGCTCCTGCATTCTGATCAGGAACGGTAAGGCCAATTACGTCAGGTTGTGGCACTTTAAGTTGTATATCTACCGTTTTTTTGTTAAAGATATCTCCGGTAAAAGTAAGTCGGTTGTTAAAAAAAGCCAGGTCCAAACCAACATTAAGCATCGTGGCTTTTTCCCATCTTAACAATGGATTAGAGAGTATCGTTTGTGCAAAACCAGTAGTCAGGATATTACCTATTGGCATGGTCCCCACACTGGTTAACACTTTAATATATGGATACCACTCAGAATAAGCTGGTCCGTCTGCTCCGTATTGATTACCTAATGAACCATAGGAAGCGCGGATTTTACCATCGCTAAACCAGTCGCGGCTATTGTCTTTTATAAAACTTTCTTCACTAAACCGCCAACCCGCAGAAACTGAAGGGAACACGCCCCATTTTTTTCCAGGTGCATATCGCGAAGACCCATCGTAGCGCATATTAAATTCTACCAGGTATTTTCCGGCATAATCGTAATTAACCCTCGAAAAAAGTGACTGTAAGGCATATTGATAAGCATCTCCGGTTGCCGTTGGATTTAATGATCCAATATTCAACACCGGTACATCATCACTAACCAGGTTGGTTTTAGCAGCCGTAAAAGCATCAAAACGGTAAGTTTCTTGCTGATAACCACCAAGCAGTTTAATGTGGTGTTCGCCTAAATTAAGGGTATAATCCGCCTGCATGGAGAAATTTTGCAAGGTCGTAGTCGTGGCAACTTCCCTCAGCGAATTGTTCGGACTGGTGGTGTAAATAATGGCATTGGTGGCTGGATTGAAATAATCGATCCTTCGGTTAAATGTCCTTCTTTTTTGAGAACTGGCAATTAAACCATACTGCGATTTGATATCCAAACCTTTTAGTACATGCAGGGTTCCGGTAATGTTGGAGGTAAATTCTTTAGAGAAAAAATTATTGAAACCACCATCGGTAGCAATAGCCAAAGGATTACTGGATCCACCGCCGTAACCCCAGGTCCCCGTAGTAAAGCGAACAGGTGTTAATGGCGAGCTGGTAAATGCTGTATAAATAGCACCTCCGCCGCCTTCCGTATCGGCAGCAGGCTGGTTTTGGTTACGGTCTAAATAGCCCAGATTCACATCAACATCCAGCAGGGAAAGGAGCTTTAATGCTGACAGCTTTACCCTGGCATTGTTTTTTGCAAACTTATATTGATCGCCGGCAATCAGGCCATCCTGGTTTTCTCTTCCGTAAGAAAAATAATAATTAAAATCGCTGCTTCCTCCCTGTACGTTAATGCTGTGGTTCTGTTGTGGAGCATAATCTTTAATCAGTGCATCTGTCCAGTTGGTGTTGGCAAAATAATTAGGATCAGAACCATTCCGCGCGACCTCAATCTGTGCATCTGTGTACGATTTTGGAAGGCCTGCATTGATCTGTGCTTCGCCAAGCAGTGTCATGTAATCAACCGAACCTAACATTTTAGGCAAACGGGTAGGTGTTTGAAAACCATAATAACCGTTATATGAAATAATGGCCTTCTGATTAAACTTACCTTTTTTTGTGGTCACTAAAATTACACCGTTTGCTGCTCTGGAGCCATATATTGATGAAGATGCTGCATCTTTAAGCACGGTTACGCTTTCAATATCATCAGGATTAATCCAGTTCATATCACCTGGTACACCATCAATCAGCACAAAAGGATTTGGATTATTGGTGGTTCCTGTTCCTCTTATCCTTAATGCCGAATGTGTAGCGCCTGGTTGTCCGCTACCGCCAATAGTGGTCAATCCGGTAATGGTACCTTGCAAGCCTGTAGAAACTGCCGTAATAGGCCGGTCTGCCAGTACCTTGGCGTCAACCTGCGATATGGCTCCCGTTACATTTGCTTTGCGCTGCGTTCCATAACCTACTATAACCACATCATTCAGCCCAACAGTTGAGGGTTTTAAACTGATGCTATAAGTGGTTTGATTTCCAATGGTGAAGTTATAGTCCTCATAACCTACCATCCGCACTTTTATTTTATCGCCAGGAAAAGCTACAATGCTAAATCGGCCCGTATCATCAGATGACACTGCTTTTTTAGAACTTTCGTTTACGATACTTGCACCAGGTATTCCCGTTCCGGTTTCATCAGTAACGGTTCCCTTAATATCAAGCTTTTGCGGCAGGGCTTTTTTGGTAATGACTATGGTGTGCTGTTCTATGGCATAACTAAGCGGCAAATTTTCAAGACTCTTGTCCATTACCTGCTGTATGGTCATATCTTTTACAGTAACATTGAAAGTTCCGGCCTCACCGATCATTTCGTTGTTGTATAAAAAATCATATCCGCTCTGCTTTTTAATTTCCTGAAAAATTTCTTTCAATGAAGCTCCTTTTAGCGAGAAGTTTATCTTCTGCGCATAAAGGGATGCTCTTACCTGGACGCAGAAGATTAATAGTACGGCTATCGTTAGTCGCATCACCTTAAGTGGCTGAAACATGGAACTTAGCCTGGTTCTTTTTAAATAAAAAAAATTCATTTTGTATGGTTTGTTTAGTGGGTGGTTAATCCGTTTTGTTGTTTAGGGCAAAAATTTAGTTGATAACAGTTACCCTCCTTTCTGCAATATTGAATTTTACCGTTCCTGTAAGACTGAGCACTTTTAGTACTTCAGAAATATCTTTAAACTTCGAAACCGAACCTGTATATGATAACTTGTTATTATGGGTATTGTATACAATATCGATGTCGTACCATCTCGAAATTTTGCGCATCACTGATGATAAATTTTCTTCATTAAACACAAAATAGCCGTTCTTCCAGGCCATGGTCTGCTCTATATCTGCTTTATTCACCGTAAACTTGTTTTCAAATAAAACCCCTTCTTCGCCAGGTTTAAGATAGGTAACTGCTGAAGCTGATGTAAGCATCACTTTTCCTTCCAATAGCGTTGTTTTGATAAAAGCTTCGTCTTTATAGGCCATCATATTAAAATGTGTACCGAGTACCTTTAGCTTCATATCCTGTGTTTTTACATAAAAAGGCATTTGTTTATTCCTGGCTACTTCAAAATAGGCCTCGCCATCAAGCTCTACCTCACGACTGTTACCGGTAAACCGAGTTGGAAAGCGAATGGAACTGGCGGCATTTAACCAAACTTTAGATCCGTCAGGAAGCACCAAAGCATATTGCCCCCCTCTTGGAATGGATACTGTATTCAGTACCACTTCTTCTGATGCATCGGAAATAACATCATAAGCCAATGTTCCATCAGCGGTTTTATTGATGGCAGTACCACTTTCGGAAGCTATTTGTCCCTGAGCCGCATTATTGAGTACAATCTGTTGTCCGTTACCAAGTGTGAGTATGGCTTTATCTGAACCAGGTTTGATTGTTTTTGCATGGTTTAATACCACCGCATGCTGCTTACTTTTAGGGTTAGTATTGAAATAAAAAACTGCCGAGACAATAAAAATCAATATTGCAGCTGCTGCAGCGATCTTCGTAAACAGTGTAAATGGTTTAACATGCTTGCGTTCACCAGCCCTTTCCATGACCTGTAAGAACAGGCGTTCGGCTTGCTCGCCACCCGGCTTTGTACTTTCAATCAGTTCGAAATCATCTTCATAAGCATTTAAGCTTTCTATTTCTTCTGGTGTACACTTTCCCTGAAGTGATTTTTGATAGAGAATAATATATTCCTGTTTTGTCATGCGAAGCGCTTTTCATCATAGAGCCACAACTCTGCTTAAACACACTTAATTTTTTAAAAAAATATTTAACCAGCCTAACCTGGTAAAGAATTAAGGTATCGTTCAAAATATTTATATTAGCTTAACAAATTCTTTATCTTGATCAATGAACTTTGCATAAATGAAACCTATCCATCCAGCGGCAGACGAGTGCGAATTATGGGAGGCCATTAAATTCGGGAATCAAAAAGCATTTAAAATATTATTTGACCGTTACTTCCCTACTTTGATGGCTACTGCCTCGCACTATTTGCAGGATGAGCAGGCATGCGAAAACATTGTGCAGGATATTTTTCTCAATATATGGCTCAAAAGAGATGTGCTCGAGATCAGGGATTTTAAAAGTTACCTTAAAGCCGCAGCAAGGTATCATGTGTATAAGGTCATCAGAAGTAAAAAGTTAGCCGGAAGTGTAATTTTTACAGATGAAAATCTGGAAAACGAATCGGCTTATGCCATTAATAACGCTGAGGAATGGCTCAATGTATCGGCACTAAAAACACAGGTTAGCGGATATTTACGGATGTTACCTAAACGCTGCAGGGAAATTTTCTTAATGAGCAGGGAAGAAAATTTAACAAATGGTGAAATTGCAGAGAAACTTAATATTTCTAAACGGAGCGTCGAGAATCAGATCACCGCTGCGCTTCATCACCTGAGGGTTAATCTCAAAAACTATCTTTTTATTAGTGGATTGGTTTATTTTTATGCCGCACAAAATCCTTCAGCAGAAAAAAATATTCATTTCCTTGTTGAATCGCTGTTGTTGTACCCGCTCATTTAGCTTAATGGATTAATTTTCGTGCTCACCATCCTCCGCAGTCAGTATTCTTTCCATTTCGATCATCATCTGCTCGGCCAGGCGTTGTTTAGCCTGCAATTTAGATAAGTAAGCATCAGCAAATGTGACTTCAAGCTCATCCATAATAAAGGCATATTTTGCTTTAAGTTCTATGAGATCAATCTGAAGCTTCCTGGAAAGATTTTGCATAATACAAAGCTAAAAAAAGGGCGGCTATAATTGCAGGTAATGGTCTTATTTTTCTTTCTAAAAAAAAAAATACACCAAACAGACAAACCGGTTAAAACAATCTCCTAATTCTTTCGTTTATAAATTGATTCCGGCGTGGTTTCCGGAATAGATTTGTTTGGTTAGTTGATTAGGGATCACTCCCAAAGTGAATCCCTTTTCTTTTTTACAAAGCTTTCGATCAGCCGGGCATGGTTTCCAGACAATATTTTCTAAATTCAGCCTTTCAAATCGATAATACAATGGAAGAAATCAGATGGGGCATTATTGGCTGTGGTGATGTGACTGAAGTAAAAAGCGGACCTGCTTTTAATAAGGTAAACCATGCTAAACTGGTTGCTGTAATGCGCCGTGATGGTGAGAAGGCTGCTGATTATGCCAGGCGACATCAGGTGCCTAAGTGGTATGATGATGCTACTCAATTGATTAACGATCCGGAGGTTAATGCCATTTACATTGCTACCCCACCCCTGCAGCATGAGGCTTACACCATTGAAGCCTTAAAAGCCGGCAAGCCGGTATATGTAGAAAAACCCATGACTTTAGATGCGGATGCGGCCCAACGCATGACTGATGCGGCTAACCAGTTAAAGGTGAAACTTTCCGTAGCCCATTACCGCCGTGCCCAACCCATGTTCTTAAAAGTTAAAGAACTATTGGCTGCACACAGCATTGGCGATATCCGTTTAGTCCGGTTAAAAATGCTCCAGTCGCCCAACCCTGCGTTGATTGCCAAAACAGCCGATAACTGGCGGATTAACCCAGCGATTTCTGGTGGCGGTTTATTTCATGACCTGGCTCCGCATCAGTTAGATCTGATGACCTATTATTTCGGTGCCGTTAAAAATGCGATAGGTATTGCTACCAGGCAACAGGAAAACACCGAGGTTGATGACCTGGTTGCGGGAAATATCCTTTTCGAAAATGGCATTGTTTTCAGCGGTACCTGGTGTTTCTCAGTCGCCCCACAAGATCAAGCCGATATTTGCGTGATTTATGGTTCAAAAGGCCACATCAGTTTCCCCATGTTTGGCAATAAAATTACGGTTACTACCGATCAGACAGCAGAATTTGTATTTGAACCTTTGCAGCATGTGCAGCAACCCATGATTGAAAAAGTTGTTGATTACTTTTTAGGCAAAGGACAAAATCCGTGTAGTGGCGAAGATGCCTTAATTACAATGAAGTTAATGGACGATTTTACGCGGAAGTAAGCGCTATGATGCTATGGAAAAGGAAATAAATGGCTGAACTAACACTTCATTTTTGGAATTTGCAAGACACAAAAAGGTATTAACCACATAAGAAAGGTAAGAAAATATAAGACCTCTGAGCTTATATGATCCTTCTACCTCTTATATGGTTTAATTAATAATTCTTCGATTTGCTCAGGACTAAGCACACCATCATCCATCTTATATTTTCCATCATACGAGATCCTTTGAATCCGCTCAGGATGACAATCGCTAAATATAAAGTTCATTACCATATAAGAAATGTAAGCCCCTTGAGCTTATATGATCCTTCTATGTCTTATATGGTTTAATTAATAATTCTTCGGTTTGCTCAGGACTAAGCACACCATCATCCATCATCCATCTTACATTTTCCATCATACCAGATCCTTCGACTCCGTTCAGGTTGACAATCGCTAAATATAAAATTCATTACCATATAAGAAATGTAAGAAAATATAAGACCCCTGAACTTATATCCTTCTACTTCTTATATGGTTTAATTAATAATTCTTCGGTTCCAAATAAAAATAACCTTTTGATGATCTAAATTCTTTTTAAAATTTCACTTCGTAACTTTTACCTGCCAGGGTTTTAATTTCTTTAAATTGGTTATGGTATTTAACCTTACAAACACCACCTTTAGGAGCGAAAATTTTTGCACCAGTTAATTTTCCATCGTTCCAATTCATATCTACTACAAAATTGCCCCTAGTTACGAAACCTTTAACCGATCCTGTTTTCCATTCCACAGGAAGTGCGGGTAACAATTCGATATAGCCCTGGTGGCTTTGCAATAACATTTCTGAAATACCGGCGCCACCCCCAAAGTTTCCGTCAATCTGAAATGGCGGATGTGCGCCAAATAAATTGGCATAAATACCGCCGCCACCGTATTTCACTGTAGCATCTTTACCTACAAAACGCATTAATTTTTTCACCGCATCGTAAGCACGTTCTCCATTTTGCATTCTGGCCCATAAATTTATCCGCCAGGTAATTGCCCAGCCTGTACCTTCGTTTGTACGCAGTTCAAGCGATTTACGTACCGCATCGGCTAGCTTTGGTGTTTCTGAACTGGTGATACTATAACCGGGATATGCCGAAAATAAATGCGATAAATGGCGGTGATGTGGTTCTCTGTCTTTCCAGTCGTGGTACCATTCCTGTAAATTTCCGGCTTTGCCAATCTGATATGGATAAAGTTTAGCCATTGCCGCCTTTACTTTGGCTTGCATCGCTACATCAAGCTTTAATATTGCTGCAGTTTTTAAATAATCGGCAAATAACTCCCTGATCATCGCCATATCTGCAGTACTACCATACAAAGTTTGACCAACGTAACCTTTATCGGTGATGTAAACATTCTCAGGTGAAGTTGATGGTGCCGTTACCAGGTAGCCTTTAGGATCAGCCGTTAAAAAATCTAAACAAAACTGTACTGATCCTTTGATTAAGGGATATGCCTGCTTTTTAAGAAAGGCCTCATCTTTGGTGAAGGCATAATGTTCCCATAAGTGGGTACTTAACCAGGTGCCTCCCATTGGCCAGTTGGCCCAGCAGGGGTCGCCTTCTCCGCTATCGCCCACAGGGTTAGTCATTGCCCACATATTACTGTTGTGGTGGCATACCCAGCCGCCAGCACCATAAAAGTTTTTTGCTGTTATAGCTCCGGGTTTAGCCAATCTGTCTATAAAGTCTAACAGGGGTTGGTGCATTTCCGAAAGATTTGCAGCCTCTGCTCCCCAATAGTTCATTTGTGCATTAATGTTCGTGGTGTAATTACTGCTCCAAGGTGGACGCACAGATTCGTTCCAGATGCCCTGTAAATTAGCAGGAAGGCCACCTGAACGGGAAGAACTGATTAATAAATACCTGCTGTATTGATAAAAAAGGGCAATTAAACTGTTATCGGTTTTACCTGTGGCAAATCGATTGAGCCTGTCTATTGTGGATAATTTTTCATTTTCAGTATCGCCCAATTGTATGGCAACACGGTTAAAATATTTCCTGAAATCGTTAAGATGCGCCGTTTTTAAACTTGGATAACTTTTGTTTAACACGCTATTGAGATAAGCCGCAGCAATAGTATTTTCAGCTTTGCCTGCTAAGCCTGGGTTTTTATCAATACCATTATAACTGGTCGCCATAGAAAGCGCCAATATTACTTCGGTAGCGCCATTAACACTTAAAGTTGTATCCGTTAAATTTTGTTTCCCATCTGTTTTTAAAACCTTTAACATCGATACAAAGCGCATCGCATTTGTGGTATCGTTTACAATTGCATTGGCAATATTTCCTCTGTAATTCGGTTCGGTATGCACAGGTGCCCAACCTTTCATCATCAACATACCCGATTTAACCAAACTCCTGGCCAGCAGTTTACTATTGAAATTACACGAAAAGCTAAGTTTATCTTTCCCAGTTGCAGTTAATTTAAATATAATCAGCTGATTGGGATGAGAGGCAAAGGTTTCGCGGGTATAAGTGGTATGGTTAATCTGGTAACTTACTTTTGATACCGCATTTTGAATATCCAGCTCCCGTTTATAGTTAGTGGCATCGCCTGCGTGATCGAATTTAAAAAACAGATTACCAAGGGGCATAAAAGCTTCTGAGTAAGGCCCCTGCATAAAATGAGCAAGTGAATCGGCCGCTTTATAATCTTCCGAAAAAAGTGCTGTTCTGATAGGTCCCAAATAATTTTTGGCATTGGGATTTATTTTTGCGGCATCAATCGGTCCACCCGACCATAAAGTGGCTTCGTTTAATGATATCTGTTCTTTAGCGATACCACCATATACCATAGCGCCCAAACGCCCGTTGCCCAAAGGCAGGGCTTCTTCAAATTGCGTTGCCGGTTTGGTATACCACAATTTTAGGGCATTATTTTCCTGAGCTAAAACAAAGGTAGCAATACAACAAAAAAATGTTGTCAAAAAAAATCTCATCTTAATTGGATTAGGATATAACATATGGCGTAAATAAAACAAAAAAATAGTTCAAACAATAAACTATTTTTTGCAAATACATAAACTAAATAATCATCTGTAATTAACTTAATTCTTAACCGTAACCGGACTTTCGAATTTAATATCTGATTTAATATCTTTTTTAAGCATTTCCTTCAATCGTATCTCGGGCTTTTCGATGCCGCCAAACTGATTGCCTTTAATCAGCACGCCTGTACAGGCTAAAAAATTAAATGCCGGACGGCTTTTACCTGATGGCATAAAATCTGACTTTTCGATCTTGTTATTGATAAAAGTTAGCCCATTGGTGCTTTTTGCAGATAATAAAGGATAATCCAACAGTTTAAAGGTATTGTTTTCGATCCTGATGTTACGGTGTACATAATAATTTTTAACCAACTCACGGTTTTCGGGGTTAATCTTAATGGCATAACTATCAGGTGCACTGTTATAACCGCATTCGATAAACTGGTTATTGCGGATGGTTACGTCGGTTACCGGACCCGATTCGTACCAGCCCATGGCATCATTTTCAATCAGGATGGCGTGCATGCCCGTACGGTAATAGACGTTATTTTCGATCAATACCTTACGTCGTGTGGTAATCAGCGTTCCCCTGGAGATCGTTCCTTCGAATCTTGAATTTGTAATTTTTACAGATGGTGTCCAGGTGATGTTTTCCAGGGCATCATCTATTTTTAATTCACTGGAAAAAGGTTTTTCCATTTCCACCAGCATTTCTCTTTCCGAAATTAGTTTTGCGGTTTTAATTACACCCTGGGCGTAAATCTGAAGTGCAGCACTGTTCAGGTAAGCTACCGTATCACCCGGTATAAAAGCATTAAATCCATAACTCTGGTGATGCATAAACTTTAACTTTAAACTGTTGGGCGATACAATTTCGCTTATTTTTAAATGTGTACCGTGTACGTTAACCGGATCATCATGCAAACCATTAAACCGGCAATTATTGATGATAATTTGTCCTTTGCAACCCGAAAAATGCATGCCATCAGCCGATGAAGCAATTACACGGCCGCTTCCTGGTTCAGGTGCTACAAAAACACTGTCGTAACTCAGGTTTTCGGAGAACTGAGATACAATACCCAAACCATGCATTGAATACATGTTGATGTTGTGCAGACTGATATTTTTAGAGCGGTTATTAAATGCGCCTACATAATCGCGATAACGGTCTCTAACCGTTAGCACATCGCCAGCCTGCGCTTTAAATTTCGAAAAATCTCCTGTGAATTTTACCTTGAGTGGGCCTATGTTTTCAGCGTTACTTTTAGAAAAAACTTCCCAATTGCTGTAGAATAAGGTGCCTGCACTTGGTCTTAAGAGTACCGCATGGTGGTTTTTAGCTATCCATTTTTCGCCGTACCATTCCAACCGACCATTAACAATGGCAAATTTGCTATCGGGATGAATGTTTGCGATAACCGATGTTGGTGTAATTTCCTGCAAGGTCATTTCCGACATCCCCGGCCGCTCATAATTAATGGATAGATTTTGAAACCTGATGTTTTCGCTCCCATCAATCACCCAGGTAATCATTTTTCCATGAAAGATAAAAACGGAGCCATTGCCTTCTAAAGTCACATTTTTTAAGTCTTTTAGGTATAAGCCGACGCTTTGTTTTTTTACCGGGAATTCTACTTCGGAGGAGGTGTTGGAGATATAATAATGTGTCTCGGTAGCGCTGTCTGGCCAAAAATCATACCGGCCTTTTGGGAAATTAAGTACAGATTTCGCTTGCCCTTTCGTTGCTTCAATAGCTTTTTTTACACTTGCAGTAGCATCAGCAAAACTATTGGGTTTGGCTCCAAACTGGGTAACATCAATGGTTTGGGCATGGAGCTGATGACCAATACATAATAACAAGGCGATAAAATATTTTTTCATTTGTGTGTTTGCTATAAATAATTCAGCCCTTACAGCTTTAGAAAACGGTAAGGGCTATAAATTTAATTTAAATGGATTGTAGTTTGATATTGCGTTACCGCTTTTATGGATTTAAATCCTGTTCTTTTGTTTTTAATCTCCTGTATTAACTCAGCCTGAACACCTGTAGTTTGGTTATTCCAGTCCTTTAAATCTAAGTTAATTTTGCCTCTGCCTAAAAATCGCTGCAAGCCAATTTGCCAGGTTTCGCCGTTATACAGGTTATCTGTTTTTATGGTCTGTTGCTGAATCAGATCGCAGGCATCACCCCAGTAATCTACATTTAAAATTACATCATTTACGTTTTTAGGAAATGTGGCCGGGAAACTAATCTCGGCAGTTTTACGGCTTGGATAATTTACCGTGATTTTAGCCATATAGTTTGGTGTTTGCCACTCATACTGATCGAAGAGCGATTTCGTCGTTTTAGGTTTAGCAGCTGTAAAAGCGTTTAATCCCTTTGGATAAACCATTAAATTAAATGTAGCTTTGTTAAGTTGCTGCAGCGTAATTTCATCATTTTGAACCAGAACATCTGCCTGGCTAATCAATAAGGCATCTTGTCCTTTCAGTTTTAACCTCCATGCATTTTGAGCTTGCTCAGGGCTAATAAAAATAATTTTGATTGAATTTCCGTCTGTGTCTGTAAAGGTGCAATCGGTTTTATCAATGACCTGCAGTTGCAGTTGATTAGCAGTTTGTACCGCTTTCCAACCTGTAATATCTTTATTTTTAAGCGTGCGGCTGTCTAACGCGAATTCTGGGTTTACACCTTTTAATTGCTGAAAAACCAGCGTAATATTTTTACCATTAACTAACCTGGCAAAAGGTTGTGCGGTTGCATATTTAATTAAAGCTGAGCCTGCTTTTAAGTTAAAAGGTAAAATTGCCGTCGTTTGTCCTTCGAGTAATAATGTTGGGTAATTAATCGTTTCGTTTGGCAGGTTTACCTGCATCGTAACGTGTTTATCGGGCATGGTAATGCGCACCTGTGTATTACCTAAAAACAGGAAACCGCTATTGCCATTAGCCCTGGCGATATATCTTAAGTCTTTCGTGTTTTTTTCGTCCCTTACCGGATTTTCTGGTTCGTAAACCCGCATAGGCGCTAAATCCGTACCGAAATCGTTCACAAATGTGTGAATTACCTTCAAATATTTATAGGATGGACGCAAAAAACCAAACTCACTGATGGGTGCTTGAAAATCGTAACTTTCAGGACAAGTTCTAGGTTCTTTTAATCCAGGCGTTTGGGTGCCACCATGAAACATGTAATACCCCACCAGGTTCATACCACGGCCTATCTGGTTTTGTAGGTGTGCTTCAATTACTTCGGGCTGTACAATAAAACGGTTTTGATAAGTGATCTGGCTACCTGCACCTTGCTCGCATAGCCCTTTTGGAAATTTGTGTACATCATAAAAAACTTTACCTAAGGCATCGGTCATAATCCATTGATCGTTGCCATATAAAAAATCTTTGGTGAGACCGCCACCGCCTCTTTCCCAACCGCGGTAAGGGTAAGAGCCCTGTAAAGGGATCACTTCCATTTTGGCATCGTCAAATACGGTATTAGCGGTTACCGTCCAATAGACTGGATTAATTTGTGCTTTCCGGGCGATTTCCTTCAGTGTAGTAATGTGTTCTGCCTGGCCACTTGCATATTCGTTTTCTAATTGCACGCCAATAACCGGTCCACCATCGGCAAAATACATGTCCCTGGTTTGCTGGCCAATTTGCTTAAACAAACCTTCTGATTCTTTTAGATATTCGGGGTTGTTGGTTCTGTGGCCTTTTAATTTTTGTATCCACTCAGGAAAACCACCATATAACTGTTCACCATGGCTCCAGGGGCCAATCCGCAGCCAGACATACATACCATTTTTTTGGCAAAGCGATATAAACCGCCTGAGATCACGGTTACCTTTCCAGTCCCATACCCCTTTTGTGGTTTCATGTTCATTCCAAAAAATATAGGTGGCTATGATGGACAAACCTCCGCTTTTCATCTTCAAAATTTCGGTTTCCCAGTTTTCTGGCCTTACACGGTTATAGTGCATTTCGCCCATCACCGGAAACCAGGGTTGATTATTTTTAGTAAAATATTGATTGTTTACTCCAAGTTTAATACCATCGGGATTAGTTCCTGTCATATTAATAGAGGTAACATCTAAACTTCTGTTAGATTTTACATCAATTTGATAGTATTGCGCCCGTGCTACTAAAAAAGAAAGCATCAAGCAAAAAGTTATTATTTTTTTCATTTGTTATGTTTATATTTTGGGTAGACCCAAATTTACAAGGGAAATTTATCTAACATAGCACGCTTTAATAGTTGTTGGGCTGCGCTGATCGGATTAGAAAAAGGTTCGATTTTACTTACTCCGGGATCATCTACCCAGTTTTGTTCAAAGGCTTTTTTATCGAATACACTCCTTTTGTTCCTGGCTTCCAAAGTCAATTTCATTCTTGGAATGTAGAAATCGCGGATTAAGCCGCTCCACATCCTGCATGAATAGTCATTAACAGGAGGCCCCCAAATGGTTACAATCCGCTTTGCGCTCGAAGCATAAAAATTTTGCAAAGACTGGTCGTTGCTGTGTGCTGTTGCAAAATTAATCCACCTGCCTAAGCGGTTTAAAGGATGGCTTTCCATCAAACGATCTAAATCAGCTAACAATTTCATTGCTTTATCAGCATATAGGTTAGCCTTAACAGTATCTTTTTTTTCGAAGGCATCATTTGTGGCAATAAGTAAGTTTTCTGCTTTTAAGCCTAAAACCAATCCAACCCTTTCAATGGCATCAGCCTGATAATTTTTAGATTTTTTTAATTCAGGGGCACAGGCCAGAAATAAGGCTACAGATTTAAAAAAATCTTTGCTGTTGTTAATACGGCTTCTTTTGAAAGAACCAGTCTGCCAGTTAAATTGTGGATGATCAATTAATTTTGCGTAACTGCTTTTGCGCAGCAGATCCCAAGATTTTTTAAGTTTTTCAGGATAGTTGCCATAGCGGTTGATGGAAAAATCTTTTAACCACTTATTTAAATCTATTGGATTATTATTCCATGCAACATCTGCCAACAATTCATAAACAGCAGTATTATTTTCTAATCCTTCGCCTGAGATAGAAAAACCTTTTAAATTGTTCCTTGCAGGATTTTTAAGTGTTTTTCCGGCACCTGTAGCATACAATTCCAAATCGCCGGTATAAGCCGTTTTGCCGCCCATATTAGGTACAAAACCATAAACCCATTGTTTACCATTAAAACCATTTACAGGTTCCCAACTATTCGCATAATCGTTTGCATAATCTAAAATCATAATTTTATCATCGGGTACCTTACTAAAGAGGGCTTTTACATTTTCTGGCGGCCATTGTTTACGCTGGTAGCCAAACATCCAACCCTGTATTACCCAGGTAGCATCAGGGTTGGCTAATCTGATAGCATCATAGGTGAATTTTCCATAATCTGCCAGAATATCGGTAACAGGCTTATCTCCCTTTGGCAGTTCCATTTCGTTAAAACTATCTACAAGGTAATATTTGGCATCTCCAAACTCGGCTTTCCACTCATCCATATACATTTTGGTAATCTTCATAAACAAAGGGTCGCCAGGCATCAGCATTACGGGCCTTTGCGAGGCTGGAAACCCTGCGTTCCATAAAGTATTGTGTAGTAACAACTCTGGATATAGCCTCTTTATGGCTTTGGGCACAAAACCCGCAAACGACTGCAGAATGGGCTCCATTCCAAGCTCGCGCATGCGGGCAAGAATTTTATGCTGCAGTTCAATTTGATCAGTATGCCATGTTGAGGGTAAAGTGCCCCCTACATTTTGGATATTACCCATTCGCTGCCATGGCAACAATGATGGCGAGACATAAAAACTATCAATTTCTTTTTGGGTAAGGCCTAATTTTTTCCAAACTCTTGTGGCAATGGCTTCAGTGGCTACTGGAGCCATTAAAGTATTAAACCCATGCATGGCCTGCCAATCCAATTCTTGCTCCCAGCGTTCCCAGGTCCAGAAAGGAGTAGTATAACCAAAAGTAACAACGTTGTAAGACTGCCTTATCTTGTAGGGCGATGTAATTTTAGTTATTGGTGCATCGGGCCATTTAGCCGGTACTTTGAAGTTGCTGCCCACCCAATCGAGCATGCCTAATTGGTTGTCTTTCAAATAATCATACACACCACGCGTTAAGGCATTGGTAGTAGTAGCCTTAACTGTTAAAACACCGTTTTTGGCGGAGTACTGATAATAATCTGTATTTCCCTTATTTTTTAACCATTCCAGTTGTATCCGTTCTGCCTTTGGGCCAATGGTACGTAGCAGAACATGTTTTGCAGGGAGTGTGTTTAACTTTTGGGCAAATACTTGTAGCTGCACCATTAAAAACAAGGCTATAAAAATTAATTTATTATTCATAGAGAACTGAAAATAAGATTGTGGTTAATGAATTGATCATAGCTTAATGGTTTATCTCTGGATTTTTTCCATCAAGTATAACTGCTAGCTTATGGCAATTATAATGAGGGTAGCTGCTCTGTTATAGCTTCATTTACTAATCTTGCGGCTGTTTCAACCGGATTTTCAAATGGCTTTATTTTGCTTATTTCTGCGTTATCTACCCAATTTTGCTCAAAAGCGGCTAAATCGAACTTCTTGCCAGTTTTCTTCTCCTCTAAAATTGCCTGCATCCTCGGAATATAGAAATCTCTAACTAAACCACTCCAAACCCGGCAAGAGTAATCATTTACCGGTGGGCCCCAAATGGTTACAATTCGTTTTGCACTAGCGGCGTAGAACTTTTTCAAGGTTGGGGTTGAGCCATGCTGCTTCGCAAAGTTCACCAATTTTCTAGTCTGTTTAACGGGTGAGATTCCATTAACCTGTCCACATTTGCCAACAGTATTATCCCTTTTTTGGCATAAGAATCTCCATTAGTGATATCTTTTTTAGCATAGGCCTTGCCTGCTGCTTCAAACCAGTTTTCGGCCTTTAACCCCAATACAAATGCACTGCGTTCAATGGCATCAGCCTGATAGTTTTTGGAGTTTTTAAAATTACTCCGACAGGCTAAAAATAATTCAACAGATTTAAAGAAATTATCGGACCTATCTACATTGTTAATTTTCAATCTTCCAATTTGCCAACTAAACTGAGGGTGGTCTATCAGCCTGCTGTACGCGCTCTTACGCAACAAATTCCAGGACTGCCTTAATTGATCGGGGTAAGCGCCGTAACGGTTAATAGAAAAATCTTTTAACCAACTATCAAGTACTATCGGTTTATCAGACCAAGCGGCATCTGTTAATAATTCGTAGATAACAGCGTTGTTCTCAAGGCCTTCGCCAGAAGTAGAAAAACCTATTAGATTCTTCTTTTTAGTGGAAGCGAGCGTTTTACCCACGCCTGTAGCATACAAATCGAGATTGCCTGTATAAGCTGTTTTACCACCAGCATTAAACATATAACCATAAATCCACTGTTTACCATTAAAGGCATTAAGCGGCTCCCAGCTATTAGCATAATCATTGGCATAGTCTAAAATCAGTATCTTAGCATCGGGTATTTTGCTAAACAAGGCTTTTACATTTTCTGACGGCCATTGTTTGTGCTGATAGGTAAACATCCATCCCTGTATAACCCAAACTGCATCAGGATTAGCACTTTTTATCGCGTCGTAAGTAAATTTTCCGTAGTCGGCCAAAATATCGGTAATGGGTGTATCACCCTTTGGCAGTTCCATCTCATTAAAACTATCTACGAGGTAATATGTGGCATCGCCAAACTCGGCTTTCCACTCATCCATGTACATTTTAGTAATTTTGGCAAACAAAGGATCGCCTGGCATCAGCATGGAGGGCCGTTGTGAGGCTGGAAAGCCCGCATTCCACAATGTACTATGGAGCACTAAATTGGGATAAAGTCTTTTAATAGCCTTTGGAACGAAACCTGCGAATGATTGTAATATGGGTTTTATGCCCAGTTCGCGCATACGTGTCAGCACTTTGTGCTGTAGTGCGGTTTGATCTGTAATCCATGCATCTGGCAAAGCACCGCCTACATTCTGTATGTTGCCCATCCGTTGCCACGGCAATAAGGATGGTGATACGTAAAAGCTATCGATTTCTTTTTGGGTAAGCCCTAATTTTTTCCATACCCTGGTAGCAATCGCCTCGGTAGCTATGGGTGCCATAAGCATGTTAAAACCATGCAAAGCCTGCCAGTCGAGCTCTTTTTCCCAGCGTTCCCAGGTCCAAAAAGGAGTGCTATAACCAGCGGTAACCACGTTGTGGGCCTGCCTTAATTTAAAAGGCGATGCAACTTTGGTAATTGATGCATCAGGTAGTTTGCCTGATATTTTAAAATTGTTCCCCGCCCAATCCTGCATGCCTAAATGATTGTTTTTAAAATAGTCGTAAACGCCACGAGTTAAGGCATTGGTAGTAGTAGCCTTAACGGTCAACCGGCCATTCTTAGCAGCATATTCATAATAATCTGCCCCACCGTCTGATTTTAATAGTTCTAATTTTATCTGCTCGGCTTTAGCGCCAAATGTTCTTTTTAAAACCTGTTTTGCAGGCAGGGTACTTACGTTTTGAGCGTTAATTTCTCCGTTTAAAATCAGGAGGAAAAAACAAAATAGTAAAGTTCTTATCATCTGTTTATTAATATACAAGTTATTGTATTCGGCTAAAACATCTTTCTTGACACAATAATGTTGTCTAGGACAATCATGGAAAAGAGCCGTTAAATTTAACGGCTCTAATCATACAACTAACCCACTAATTATTTGAAAATGAAGTGACATTGATCGTCCACACCTTAACATCACCATTGGCTGCAGTTACCACATATTTCAGCGGCTTGGTGGCGTCGGTAGGGTCGCCGAGCGCAGGCGTTCCACCTGTAGGCGAAATGGTAGCCGCTGTAGAGAGGTTAACATTGAACCAAATCTTAGTCTGAACCACTTTAGCCTTCTCCGCCGCAGTAAAATCAACAGGACTTCCTGCTGCCGGAACACTAATAGCTACATTTATAATACCATTAACCTTATCTATATTACCCTGTACCACGGTTAATGTTCTATTTG
Organism: Sphingobacteriaceae bacterium GW460-11-11-14-LB5; assembly: GCA_002151545.1. Classification (NCBI taxonomy): domain Bacteria; kingdom Pseudomonadati; phylum Bacteroidota; class Sphingobacteriia; order Sphingobacteriales; family Sphingobacteriaceae; species Sphingobacteriaceae bacterium GW460-11-11-14-LB5. The sequence continues at coordinate 3,129,003 of CP021237.1, forward strand.
TTACAATTGATTGTCCGTTCATATTTTTCGCACCACTTTCAAAGCGATACTCGGCATTAACCAAAGTAATTGCATTGCCATCAGCAAGTGGCAGTTCAGGTAAACCTTTCTTCAAACAAGAAGTGAATAACATTGCTATGATAATGCCCATAAATGGCATTCTAATTTTATTAATATTTTTCATCGTTATTTTCTTATATATCTACCAACCAAAATTTTGCGGACCAAATTTTGGATTATTATCAATAAACCGTTGTGAAATAGGCATTAAATAGCGCCTGTTAGGATTGAATTTACGATCGTTGTAACCATTTGCGAAAGGCCCGGTAACAATGGCAAATCCTTTACGATCTCTAGTGATGTCCATTACTCTTATTGGCTCGGTTAGTTCGGGTATCGTTCCTCCGCTAGCGATATTATTATTTGCATCACCGCCGTAACGTCCCCAACGCAGTAAGCTCCAGTAATAATCATTTTCTTCGGTTAGTTCTACCCTACGTTCTCTTTTATAATCTTTCCAAACCTCTGATGAGGACGATGCCATCGAGGCAGGAATTTTACCATGAAATTCGCGTGTTTTATTTAAAAATATTTTAGCATTAGCAAGATCACCTTTTAATAGGTAGGCTTCTGCCATATTTAAAAACACACGCCCTAATCGCATACATACATAATGATAATCTGTTTTAGAAACATTTAATAATGTTGGCGTTACATTGGTATAAACCCCTTTGCGCCAGTACATATTACTCAAACTTGCACCCCAGATACCGCCGTTAACAGAAATCCACCTACAGGCATTACCTTTTACAGCAGTAACTAAATTATCTCCATAAAACTTGGTCGAGTCGCTAACGATTGAACTGGCCCATCTTGCATCGCGGTTTCTATTGGTTAAAGACCATACAGTTTCTGTACTTCCAGATTTAATTCTGCCTTGTTTTACAATTGTTTCCTCGGCCAATTTAGGAATAACATTATCTTTTAATCCTATCTTTTGATAAGGAATGGTAACAGAAGCGCTTTCATCAACTGCAGCCTTATATTGTGAAGTTTGATGCCAAGGCAAAGCTTTTGTAGGATCGGCATCGTCTTTAACTAAGTACTCATCAGTTAAGTTTTCACAAGGAAAGTTACCAGGCCAGCAATTGAACAAATCTGGAATGAGATACGCTGGGTAACCTTCCATCGGAACCAATTTATCAGGTTTAAGATTTCCAACCATAAATTGCATTGGTGTATCCTGTACGGTTGTATTAATGGCTTTCTTATAAATGGCCAATATAATTTCAGGAGAAACATTTTTAGTTTCATTAAACATGCCTCCATAATCTGCTTCTAGTGAATATCCTCCATTATTGATTACCAAATTTGCATTATCTATAACTTTTTGCAATAAAGGATCGCTCGCCGATACGTTTGCAGCATTGGGATAATTTTGGTAAGCTATGGCTTGTAAACAGATTTCTGTTAAAAATGAAGCGGCAACATATTTATTTGTTCTACCTGCCACTTTTATAGTTGGCAGATCGGCAACCGCGTCTTCTAAGTCTTTAATAATTAACTTATAAGATTCAGCAGGATTTGCTGTGCTTGGTAATTTTAATTCATCATCAGGGGTAAGCACTCTATCGATCCAGACTATACGTCCGGTGCTGCGAGCAATGCTGTAATAAGATAAAGCCCTTAAAAATTTAGCTTCTGCAATCATTGTTTTTTTATCGGCATCTGCAATGCCAGCAGATTCCTGAACTTTTTTCATAATCAGGTTGCAACGGCGAACGTTAGCCCAATTGTTAAATCCATAATCACTGTTATTGGTTAAGGTTTCACTAAATACTGGGTAAGCATCGCCGGCAATTCCATCCTGACCTAAAATATTTGATGTGCGGGCATCAACGCCAGGACCACTGGCAAACGAATTTGTAATTGCATCGTAAGTGCTGAACACAAATGTTTCAGCATTTGATTTACTACTCCAAACAACATCTTCACTAATTCTATCGTATGGTTCCGTTTCCAAAACTTTTTTACACGCATTTAGTCCCAATAAGCAAACAAATAAGCCTAAAGAAGATATGATATATTTTTTCATTTTTTTAAACTTTAGTTGTGAATTAAAAACCAGCTGAAACACCAAGGGCAAATGTTCTTTGTACAGGATAGCCATAGTTGTTGGGATCAGATTCAGGATCGATAAAATAATCCTGGCTTTTAGATGATGTTAATAGGTTAGTACCGGAAACAAACAGGCGTAGTTGCTGGAATTTTGATTTCTTTAATAGTGAATGTTTAAAATCATAGCCTAGCTGCACATATTTTAAACGCAAGTATTTGGATTGAATCAGCCAAAAATCACTTCTTGCGAAATTATTTCCTCCGTTAACACTTGATGTTGATACAGCACGAGGAAACAAGGCATCCTGATTATCAGTACGCCAATAATCTTGCTGAAACTGATAAGTAAGCAATGAAACAGGATTTGCACCTTGTACTACATCTCCAATATACCTGTCCCTGTTCCCCGAGCCTTGCATGACTGCACTAAAGCTAAATCCCTTATAACCAAGATCAACTGTAAGGCCAAAATTTATTCTTGGGAAAGTATTGTTGCCAATCCTAACCCTGTCATTATCATCAATTTTTCCATCTCCATTCAAATCCTGATACCTTAAATCACCAGCTACAACATCAGTTGAAGAAACTCTTCTGGCACCGTTCAGCAATTCACGATTGGTAGTATAAAACCCATTATTGATCAATCCCAAAATTGGCCGGCCACTATCGTCCACTAAAAAGCGTGTTTCTTGACCTGATACACGCGTAAAAGGGTTTCGGAGTGTAGCGTCATCATCCAATGTAGATCTTTCATTTAGAGTATTAAAATAAGTAAAATTCAATCCTACCTTATAAGTGAGTTCACTCACTTTTGAATTCCAATTTACATTAAATTCTACACCTTCTTTTCTGATTGCCCCAGCGGTGAAATTGATTGGCGGCAACCCGATACCTAGCGTTTCGGCAAATTGAGGATCGGAGGTAACAAAACCAGTAGTTCTAGTGTAAAAATAATCAACTGATGTATTTAAACGGTTGTTTAGTGATGCCATATCAATACCAATGTTTCGGCTTTTAATGGTTTGCCAAGAATAATTAATACTTGGCAATGCACTTGGCTCTGATGTACCTTGAACTGGTTTACCATCCATAACATAGCCTATCGAAGCCACTCTGTATCCGGCTACGTAAAGAAACCTTCCAATATTATCCGAATTCCCTGTCTTACCGTAAGATCCCCTCAATTTCAAATAATCTAAAATATGCTTCTCTTTCAAACCTTTCATAAAGGTTTCGTCAGAGAGCATGTAACTGCCCGATAAGGCATAAAATGTTCCCCATTGCTTTCCAGGGACAAATAAATCGCTACCATCTCTTCTGAGCGATGCTTCTAAAGAATATCTATTTTTAAAGCTGTAAGAAATACGTCCAATGTATGCTGCTCTTGCACTTTCCGCTTCGCCGGTAATTAAGTTATTACTTCCATCAAAAATATTTATGGTCTGATTTTCCGTAGGACCCGCTATAAACTGATCACTTATAAGTTGATAACCTACCCTGCTCACATTTAAGCCTGATGTTTTGAATTGTTGTTGTTCGTAAACCCCGGTAAAATCAATGCTGTGATCGCCAAATGTTTTGTTATATGTAATGTATCCTTGCAAAGTAAGTGTATTTCCAGAGCTGCTTGAGCCGGTTAAAGTTGGTGCAGGCCCCGGAATTGCAGTCTTGCTACCGTTGGCGTAACTTGGCGCAAAATAATTCCAAATTTTACCTTCAGAATTAATCGTATTATAGTTGCCGTTTAATTTAAATTTTAAGCCTTCTAAGAAATGTGCACTATATTCTAAACTTAAATTGCCGTTAAAAACCCTGCTCGATCTTCTATTATAACCAGATTTTGGATCCAGTTCTACCACTGGGTTATCTGGGGTATTGATAGATGGTAGTCCAAACTCATTGTATGCCTGAAACGTTGGTTGCTTATTTTGGATATGACTATACAGATTAGAAAAACTAACACTAGGCTGCGAGTTAGACTCAACGTATCCATCAAAGGCGGTAACAACTTTTAAATTAGCCTTTTCTAAATCACTCGAAGTGTTTAGCCTATAAGTAGCCCGTCTGTTATAGTTTTTATCGGTTTTTAAAATTGTTCCCTGGTCGTAATACGATAATCCTCCATAATAGGTTAACAATTTTGTACCTGAAGATATAGATAGGTCATGCCTCATTTCTGGCGCAAAATTTTTCATGGTTAATGCCCTCCAATCCGTATTAGGGAAGTTTAGCGGATCAGAACCTGTGCGGTATTTTTCCAAATCGGCTGGAGAGGTATAAGGGCTTTTACCTTCTGCAGCATACAACGTATTAATGGCACTCCTTTGATCGTAAGAGCTTAATTTATTTGGGAAAAGTGTAGGTTGAGAAAATACCTGATTAAATGCATAGTTAATATTCACGGTACCTTCTTTTCCTTTTTTGGTCGTTACCAAAATAACACCATTAGCAGCCGAAACGCCATATAGTGCAGTTGCAGCAGCATCTTTCAGTATCGAATAAGTTTCAATATCATTCGGATTTATATTGGCAAAATCATTTGCAGATCTGATCACATTATCGATGACGAAAAGCGGCGTACCTCCCCCTCTGATGGAAATGGTGCTTTTTGTACCTGGCGAACCACTATTAGTTGTCACAATTACACCTTGAGCTCTCCCAGCTATGGCATCATTTATTGAAGCTACAGGTATAGATGCTACAGCATTCATATCTAGTGTACTAATCGCACTCGTCGTTTTTCTTTTAGTCGTTGTACCATAAGCCTGAATTACGACTTCATCAAGATTATTGTTAGCGGGCTTTAACTGGACATTTATAAGAGATTCAGATGCTGGCACCTCAACAGATATATATCCAATAGCGGAGAAAACCAGTATGGCATTTTCAGGCACTTTTAAACTAAACCTTCCTTCTCCGTCGGTTGATACAGCAAGCCCCTTAACACCTTTTACTGCCACTGTAACACCCGGTAATCCAGTATTAGTTTCGTCTTTAACCACACCCCTTATGATAAGATCTTGATTAAACTTATCAGATGCCAGGATGGTGATCAAATTATTTTCCCTAACGTTAAAATTTAATGCAGTTCCTGATAAGAGTGATTGCATTACTTCTTCTAATGGAGCCTGGCTAGTTTTAATACTGACCAATTTATTAAATGGCCCTTCGGTTGGACTGTACACGAAACGGTATCCGCTTTGTTTTTCGATGATCTGCAGGGCTTTTTCGAGCTTGACATTTTTGAGGTCAAGAGAAAGCTTTTCTTGCGAAAAAACCTTGGCAGAAACATTTAAACAGGTAATAAAGATAATAAAAATGGCAATCTTCATTTGAATAATGAATTTGGATAGCAGCCTGAGCCATGGCGAGGCTTGACTAATGTAAATTTTAATCATATTTTTGTTTTTTGGTTGGTTTATTTGAGGCTGCGCATTTTGTGTAATGAAGCCTCAGATTAAAAAGAAGATCAAAAAAATTATTGAAGGGGAATTGTTGCAGCAATCCCCTTCTTTTTTCTTTTGATACAGGTTTATTTTGGTTAGTTTGTTTATTTGGTTATCGTAATCAGCTCTCCTTTCTTTTTGAATTTAAAATGTTTTACCTCCTGCATTTTCTGCAATACCGTTAAAATATCTTCGTTTTTGAAATTTGCCGTATAAACGTAGGCAGCTACTTCTTTATCCTCAAACTCTATAGTGACATTAAACCAACGCTCAAGCCGCTCTTTGATCTCCTCAAAATTGTTGTTTAAAAAAACGATATTATTATGTGTCCAGGCCGATTCCACGACCTCTTTGTTCACCATCGTAAGATTATTGACTTCAATTTTAGGCAACTTATCGTCTGCACTCCCAAGCGATGGCCTCAGATTCAATTGATCTTTTACAAAATGATAGGTGATTTTTTGCCCGGCCTTAAGAATAATGGTGTTTTTATTCAATCCGTTATTATCTTCTAATTTAATAGAGCCCCGAACTAAGGTTGCCGCCGATTCGTTTTCGTTGTTATAACTTTTAACATTAAAAGCGGTACCCAATACCGTGATCTTAAAATCCTTGGTACGCACGTAGAAAGGTTTCTGTGCATTGTGTTTTACATCAAAATAAGCTTCTCCGGTTAATCTAACGTTTCGATCTTTTTGATTAAAATTTTCTCCCAGCTCGATTTTGCTATCACCATTAAGATATACCGAGGTACCGTCAGGTAATACGATTTTTTTCTTCTCCCCTTTTTTCGCTACAAAGTTTTCAGCGTATAGTGATACTTCAGCTCGCCTGGTATAATTAAAATAGATGAGCCCTAAAAATAAAACAACAAAAATGGAAGCAGCAATGCCGTAATGTATTGTCTTAAATCTCCTGATTTTTACTACGGGCGATATCATGCTGGTCAGGTAATCCACCTGTTGATCAACAGGTTTTAAATTACCGCTTAATACCCCATATAATTTTTTGGCAGCATCAACTGTTTTATGCTTTTCAGGATTTTTGGCAATCCAATCTTCCCAAAAAAGAACGCATTTTTTGCTGCTACCCTCGCAATATTGCTTAAAGGTATCATCCATTAAAAAATCTTCCGGGTATTTATATTCGTCAATCATTACAGCGCTTTTAATACCAGTGCGCAGAATGTTAAACTTTTACCAAGTTTTTTTCGCTTTTTTTTTAATTTATTTTAAAACAGCTTTAAAATACAATTACAAACAGCTAAAATTTAAGGTGAGTACGGAGGAATTTGAGGGCGGTATAAATGGTGTTATAAGCCGTTCTAACGGTTAATTGGCTTCTTTTAGCCACATCTTCATAACTCAAACCATCGTAAAAGCGCAACTGAATCAATTTTCGTTGCTGAGGGGTCAGTTTTTCTAAAGCCGCAAGTAAACTGGCTTTAACCAGCTCATCAGATTGTATTTTTACAATCAGTTCTTCGTAAGGCATCTCTAATAGATCTTCGTCCTCTCTAACGATAATTGAAATGGCCTTATTTAACCGCTGTTCGTGAGCGATTTTCTTTAAAATCTTCCTTTTCAGAATGGTACGCAGATAAGATTCAACCTGTTCCACCCTGGGAAGTGCATCATGTTTCTCCCACAGTTCGAGAAAAACCTGGTTTAAAGTATCAGTAACTACTTCAGCATCGTTACAAACGCGTAAACCAAATCCAGCTAAACTCCGGTAAAGACTTTTATACAAGTTAAGGAAAGCATCTTTTTCACCTAAACACATGGCCTCCCACCACAAACTATGCAGAGAAATGTCCTCACCCAGAATATTCTTTTTGTCCATGTTAGTGGCACGCTTTGTTTGGTTATGATCTACTTATATAAATGGGGTTCCTTTATAAGTATTTTTCAAAAGTAACATTTAGGTTGCATATTTTATGTTCATAAATACTAAACAATAGGATATATTCTTTTCACCTTTCCTTGAAAACCCTAAAAACCAAGGGTTCACAAAGGATTTTTTCCACTAAGAAAGCTTCTATTTTAATTGGAAGATTGTCGTTTAATTAAAAAAACACCCACTGCCCATAAAAAATGGCAGCGGGTGTTTTTTAATAGGGATGTAAATTTCAATAAATTTTTTATGATTTATATTTACTTGTCAAAAATCTTATTCAGGTTTCGCATAAACCGCTGCAATAAAGAGCTTTCTTTTGTTACGATTTCAACATCTGCAACCATTCCAGGTTTAAGTATAATGGTATGTTCGGCATCTTTTTTTTCAAATTGCTGGAAATCTATTTTAGCAAGGAACACACTGTCTTTCAATGCAAAATCTGTAATATAACTTACCTTTCCATTAATCACACCAAATTCTTCAAAAGGGTAACTACGCAATTTAATCAGACTCCGTTGCCCTATCCTCACCTTGCCCATATTATATTGCGGAATCTGGACCTCACCAAAAAAATTACTATTACCAGGATTGATCATAAAGAGTGGCTGGTTCATTATTACATTCTGATTTTCCTGCAAAATACCTACATAACTTACGTGGCCTTTTGACGTTGAAGAAACAACATATTTCAATAACCAGCCTTCCGTGTCGCTAATAATACTATTCAACGCTTGAACGAATTTTGCCTGTTGTTCCCGTATGGTGTTCTCTAAAGTAGCCAATTCCTTTTGCTTATTAAGGTAGCTACTGTTGTTGTTGAGCAGTGCCGTAGCTGTTTGCTGCAGTGGATATTTACCAGAAAGATATTTATTTTCCTGCTGTTTAAATTCGCTGTTAGAAATCACTTCTTTACTTTTAAGCTTTTTATAAGCTTCGTATTCTTCAGCTATATTTGCGTATTCTTTTTCCTGTACCTGTTTCTGTTGCAAAATCTGCTGTTCTAATTTCCGTATTTCACCAATATCTCTTTGTAAGTAAGCTTTTTGGGCAAGATAGAAACCGCCAGATTGTGTATTTGCAAACTGGATATATTCTTGATAAAAAGACTGGTAACTGTTTTGTAATTCTCCTAAATTAAGACCTTTGGTCTCGAAATTCACCTTATTGATGGGTTTTCCAGTGTTTACTAATTCCCTTAAAGCTTTTAATTTTGTTGCAAAAATAAGTACATCTTCATGCCTGGCTGTACTTTCTATAAAGGCAAGTGGCTCACCACTGTTAACCATTATATTCTCTTTCACCAAAATTTTAACCAGTTTGCCTTGCTGATGCGCAATTACTTCTTTAGGCGCATTTAATGAATTTATCTTTAAAGAAGTTTTAATAATGTCAGGATAACGGATAAGTGCAGACATCAAAACAATTGAAAGCAAAACCAGAAATATCAAAGTAATTCCACGTCTTAATATCCATGAGGGCACCGCAGTAATAATTTCACTTACTTCCTCGCTATGTACGGTTACTATTTCTCTATATGATGGCATATTTATTTCAATTTTAGTCTTTCGCCTAAGCACCTAATTCCAACTGGTTTTTTACCAGATTAAAGTATTCACCCCTCATTTTTGTCAGTTCAGCATGTGTACCTTGTTCTACAATCATTCCTTTATCAACCACCACAATATTATGAGCATTTTTTACGGTACTTAAACGGTGGGCAACTACAACTACGGTTCTTCCCTTAAAAAATTCTTCCAGGTTATCCATAATTACGCTTTCATTATTGGCATCAAGGGCATTGGTGGCCTCATCAAAAAAGATATAGGCTGGGTCTTTATAAACTGCACGTGCAATTAAAATCCGTTGTTTCTGCCCTGCACTAATTCCATTGCCTTCAGCACCAATTTTGGTATTTAATCCCAAAGGCAAACTTTCGATCAGATCTTCAATATTGGCCATCTTAATCGCATGCTGTAGCCTGGCTGGATCAGGATATTCATCTGCCACTGCAATATTTTTGGCAATGCTATCAGAAAAGATAAAACCATCCTGCATTACTGTACCGCATTGCATGCGCCAATAGCCATAACCGATTTGATCAAGGTAGCTTGATCCGACCTTGATATCTCCTTTTTGAGGGCTGTAAAATCTCAGCAAAAGTTTTAGTATCGTCGTTTTCCCACTACCACTCATACCGACTATAGCAGTGGTTTTTCCGTGAGGGATATTTAAATCTATTCCTTTTAACACAGGCTCATTACCAGCACCAGGATAAGTAAAACTTACATTATTGATCAATATACTTTGGTTTGCCGGAAGCTCCTTTAAAAAGCTTCTTGTCAACGGTTCTTCATCCTCCATTTTATGAATTTCATTTAGCCTTTCTAAACTAATTTTGGCATCCTGAAAAGATTGTATAAAACCCAATAATTGCTCAATCGGACTGTTTACCTGCCCTACTATATACTGCACGGCCATCATTCCCCCCAGTGTAAGATCACCATCTATTACTGATTTAGCGACCAAAAAAGTAATCAGGATATTTTTACCTTCATTAATGAAAAATGCTCCTGCCTGCTGAAACTGCCCCAAAGAAAGGCTTTTAATACTAAACTTAAATAATCCTGCCTGCAAACGCTCCCACTCCCAACGTTTTTGCTGCTCACAATTATTCAACTTTATTTCCTGCATCCCGCCAATTAACTGTACCACACTACTCTGGTTTTTTGATGAGATATCAAAGCGCTTAAAATCCAAATCTCTGCGCCTTTTTAAAAAAGCCATTACCCATAGGGAATAGAGTACACTACTTACTAAGAATATGATAAATATGTTGATGTTGTAATAGGCCAGTATAATGGTAAATATTACCAAATTAAACATAGAGAATATGGTATTCAAAGTAGACCCGGTCAAAAAGCTTTCAATTCTTTGCTGATCATTCATCCGCTGCATAATATCCCCTGTCATTTTAGTATCGAAAAAGCTCATGGGCAGTTTCATCAGCTTGATCAAAAAATCTGTCAGAATAGAAATATTGATCCTTGTACTAACATGCAGTAAAATCCAAGAACGGATAAAATCTACACTCATCCGTCCTAAAAACAACATGGTCTGTGCAATCAGGATGATGTAGATGAAGTTAAGGTTTTTGGTATTGATACCGATATCAACCACAGCCTGTGTAAGGAAAGGTACAATGAGCTGCAATAAGGTACCAACCCCTAAGCCTACAAACAACTGACCAATTAGTTGTTTGTAACGATAAAGGTAACGCAATAAAAAAGTAAAGTTAATACCTTCATTTTTATCTCCTTCCTGATCATAAAATGCCGGACTTGGTGAAAGTATTAACGCAATCCCCTGGCTATGTCCATTATCATGTGTACTTAACCAGTGCCGTACAAATTCACTTTGATTATACACAATTAAACCCTTACCCGGATCGGCAACATAATATTTGTCTCCTTTAACTTTATAGAGTACTACAAAGTGATTTTGGTTCCAGTGCAGAATTACCGGCAGCTCTGTTTCCAAAAGTTGATCCAAAGTCAATCTACTTCCTAAAGTACGGAAGCCTATCTTTTCAGCAGCCTCGCTAATGCCCAACATGGAAACACCTTCGCGATTGATGCCACTGATTTCTCTTACCCTTTGAAGCGTAAAATTTTTACCATAATGTTTGGCCACCATACGCAGGCAGGTAGGGCCACAATCCATTTGATCGGGTTGTTTATAGTGGGTGAAGTTTTTCAATATAGATATATTATATGGTGCTTTTATCAGGAACAATTTGTTCATTTTTCCCTTTTGGGTACTAAATTTTTCAATGTTAAATCAATAATTTTATCTAAAATATATGTATTTGATGCTTTACCCTTTGCAGAAATTCCGTTCCAATTAGAACCCGCTCTATAATAGAAAAATGTATTATCCATAATTATATCATATGCCCAAGCCCAAAATCAGAAATAGAAAAGATTGATACAATACTCTAACTCCCAGAGGTAACAATTCAATATTTTGAAACATTTCATTTCTATTTTGCTAAAAAATTAGACCTTAAAAAATCATGACCACCAAGCTTATTTTTATTTAGAATCAAAATCTTTTTTTCAAATGGTAACGCCAGTCCCTCAGGATATCCGTATGCCGGGCTTAATTTTTTAACAAGTCGATGAAGCAAATACCTATTCAAATGCGATTCATCGTGCCAAACAGCGATAATACCTTTCTTCAAATCTTTTTCAATTCGGTAAGCCAATGCTTCTATTAATTTAATGTAAGCGCGGGACCTGCCGCCGTTAAATCCGCCCATAAAATAATATTTGCCTCTATTTCTCTCAACATATGCTAGAGATTTGGGATTTTCTTCGTATGTAAAATTTTCTCTTGATTGATTGTGAAAACCTGGGTGCACAACTGCGATTAAATCTTCTTTTTTGGGCAAAATAGTTTCGTCAATTACTGCAACACATTTCATATTTGCATTTAAAAAAAATACATAATCAAATTTTGTTAGTTGATCTTTAATTTCATAAAACATATGAAACCTCAACAGTGTATCAAATGGCCAACCCAAATGCTTTTGTTCAATGAGATGTACCCTTTTGTTAATTGGTTTTATTTTTATATTCTGATCAGTAAATACAAAATAGTGCTTGGTAATTTTGGGCAAAAAATAGTTTTCCATCGATTGGAAAAAACCATCCCAAAACATAGCGTATTTGCCAGTACAGATATATAGAATAGCAATCTTCATAACTTAATCCACTCTTTAGGCAAAATCCCATCAATATTTTTACTGTGATTGAACCATTTTTTTGGGGTAATTACTATTTTATTCGGATTATTATTTAACCATGCCCCCCACCAGCTAAAAGTGCTGTTGGCTATTATATTGTGCTTGCATAAACTCATTAGATACATATCCAAATGGCATTTATTTTTTTTATTGGTTTCTACATATTGGATATTATTTACTTGTCCCAAATTTTGTTTCGCCCAATGCATATCGTCCGTAAAAATATAAAACCATGGTTCATTGGTCTTCATTTCGATATATTCAATTGCATTTGCATAATACTCTAGCCCCAAATTCAAGTGGATTGGCGATTGCAAATAATCACCTCTTCGTATATGAATACTAACAGCATTACTATCTAAGATCTGTTTTTTATTTGCTAGATTTCCTAAATCTGCTTTTTCTAATTCCCTAAATCTGAATTGATGTCGAACTTCGTTTTCAATTTTCTTAAAATAATTAACGTTTTGCCAGTAACCTGAAAAATGAGCGCCGTCCAGATTTGCTAAATCAGGATTATAGCTAGACTCTTCTTCTAATACCTCCTCAATGATAAATTTGTCGGACTTTAACCTATAGCCTAAGTTGCCAACTTCATCTTTTATCGCTTCTATAAAATAGAAAACATCTCTTTTATTTGCTTTTGCAATATTAATATTGAATGCTTTATCCAACCAATAACCACCATGTCTATTATCGCTATCGTAATACGAAAGATCGAATTTTACTTCTTTATTTCCTAACATATGTATCAAAGCAAAAGCATATTGAAACATTTGGTTACCTAGCCCCCCCATAAGTTTGATGATGACCATTTATAAATTAGAATATTTTAAATAAGCTTCCTGAATTCTCTGTAACCTTTCTTCGGTTCTTTTAAACATATCTTGCACCAAACCGGGCTGTTCATTGTGCATTGGGGTAATATCTGAATATCCAAAATCTTTTTGCCGAGAAATAAAGGGATATAGCACCATTTTATGGCTGGTTAACCCTGCTAAAACCAAATCTGCAACATCTGTTTTTTTAAATTTATAGTTTAGGATTTTTTTATATATTTTTTTATAGACTACAATAAATTGAGTAGATAAAAACGTATTGAGCCAATATCTATTTTTAGTTAATGGTACAACTTGTCCATAGCCGCCAATCCCACCAGAGAGAATATCAGCACCTTGGTCATGAGCTTCAATAATATTTTGGATCAAATAATCCTTACAATAATGAGCTGTAAATTCGTGATCGTCCTCACATATGACAATTACATCATCATCATTTATTATAGCCATTTCTGTGATTTTAACTATACTCTGCCATAAGCCTATTGCTCCAATTTTATGTTCACAAGCCTCAACAAGTTGAACGTTAAACTCTGGCCTGGCTTTAAATTGTCGTAAAATATGGTGTAATCTTTCATTCCGGCTTTTAAGATTGATCACATATGTAGGTAAGATAATATCTTCGTGATTACTCATATAGGTTTGGCTTATAAAATTGCTTTACTCTATTTAAACTATTAAGAACCATACTAGCTTTTTCAAAAATTTGGGTAACATACCCCTCTTTATTATTTTTAATGGTTACATCAGAATAGCCAAATTCTTTTTGGATAGATATAAATGGATATATTAAAAACTTATTGGGTGTTAAATCAGCAATTTTTCGATCTGCTACATCCTGTTCCATAAATTTAGCCTCTAAGATGTTTCTAAAGAATTTTCTAAATATTATCGCAAATTGCAAACCGGTAAACTGGTCTACCCAAAATAAGTCATCAGAAACTTCTAGGACGTCACTAAACCAGCTAACCCCGCCTAATAAGACGTCTGCATCTTTTTCCTTTGCAGCGACTATCTTGCTAAACAAAAAATCATTTGAATAATGCTTTGTAAATTGATGATCATCCTCGCAGATCAGGATATATGATTCATCTTTTGATACTAAATTTTCAATTATATGTTTAATGGTACTCCATAACCCTAATGCCCCATTTTTATTTTCAATAGCATTTATAATTTGTAAGTTAAATTCTGATTTTTTATTAAATTCTTTAAATGCATGACATTTACGATCAGTCCGTTTTTTAAGGTTAATGATAAAAGTAGGAATGTTTTTTTTCATATTCGGAGTCTTCAAAATTATATTTTATTCATCAAGAGTTCAGATTAAGATGTTAGACTAATTAACATTAGGATAAAAAGCCTGCACTTATAAGAAATATATAGTTTATTTTATTGTAAGTTAAAGATCAAGATCCCATTTTATTTTAAATCACATAACCACTTCGCTACTAAACACTTAGGCTATTTATTATTGGACTGACTTAAATATGAGATGTTCCTTAATTAGGTCTATGATAAAAGTTAAAACTGAAATACTAACACGATTAGTTTTTACTTCCATGACCAATTTCATTCATAAAATCATTTTAGGTTAAGGTTTTGTAATGTATATCATGTTCTTATTAAAAGATATGTATATATGTCCAAATTTTCTTAAAATATAATTTCCAATTAAAGATGGTTCTGCGGCGGTCATCCCAGTTTTATTGGTGTGAAAAAATACTGAAGGTGTATCTATCTTAAATTTTCCTATTTTGATAGCCTTAAGTGTTGCAAAGTGACCAGTCATTACTTCTCCTTTCATTGTAGTCCCTTCTCTTTTGATCTCAGGTTTTAGATTTATTCCATATAAAAGGTTGTGTTTTTTAACTAATCGTGTAGAGAAACCGATCGTACCTCCACTCGCCCCTAAATCAATAATACATCTTTCTTTAAAACTATCCCCTCTTTGAGTATAAAAGGTTGCGAGAACTTCGTATCGTAATTTAGATTTATCAACTGGGTTTATCCTTATACTATCTATTAGTTTATTTTTATTTGAGATGTTCCCCTTATTAAAGGAAATGGTATTATTAAAATAATTTATTTCAACTATATAGTTTTTCATAAACTCCATTCCGATTAACAATTCTGCTTTGTCCCCAATTATTCTTTTCATGTCGATAATAGCATGCGACTTAGACACTCCATTTACTTTTCCAAAAGCAAACGTAATTAACATTCTTTGAAACTTATTTTCTTCTTCGGCACTTTGAACTCTTTTATATCTGGTATTATTTGGCCCTTGCTCAATCTTGGTTAGGCCAATTCTTTGAGCAAATGTAGAATCGCATATCAAGGTGTATGGTGCCCCGGTGTCCAATATAAAATTTACATTAATTGTATCTTGAATAGTACCTTTAAAAATAATATGTCCTCCAGACATAACTACAGGCATACTGTTAGATTTAGAAATATTGTTAACTGGTAAGTTATTATTCTGACATCCAATTAAAATTAATATAAGAAAAAACAAAAATTCGAATTTATTATTCATATTTCCATATATTATCAACCCGTGGTTATTAACAACAACCACAGGTTGAATAGGGATTGAAAAATTACGGGCGTATAATAACACCCCACTCACCACTCACACCTGATCCATTGTAGGCAGGATATATTGCATTACATGCAGCTGTAGCATCGCCACTAATCGAAGACCTACACCAATCCTCCTTGCCACCTGGAGTTGTACAAGAGAGATAATAGTTTTCCTGACAATTACCAATACCACTTCCTGTTCCTCCCATTACTTTTTTTAATTGCGCCCTGGTCAGTACTTCACCTTTCTTAAAGGCATTTGGTTTTAAACTTAATTTTTTCATTGTTTAATGCTTAAATTTGGTTTTAAAGTTTTTGTAGCCCTTCCAAGCTGGGTTACTTATGGCTCCATGTATTTTATAACCACATGGTAGTTCACTGGGGCAGTACATTTCGAACTGGCTGCCCCTCTTTTGTACAAAACGGTTTGTCCCTTTAAGTAATCAAATATTTGATATCCTCCAAGAGATAAGGCGCTGGCAGTTTATAGCCATTTACCAAAATGGTAGGCGTAAAGGCAATTTCTGCCATATCACACCAAGTTTTTTGTTTTTTAGTTACCTCATTCATTTCACCATTAAATGTTATAGGATATTTCTGTGCCCAGATTTCATAATTCTGCGCACCTTGCGCATACCAATCATTTAATGCTTTTCCTAAGAGATCAGCATTGTTCAATGTAGTCAATGCACTGATATGTCGGGACACTTTTGTTTTTTTATCATCATCATGGTCGGCGGTGGTAAAAATAATTTTCACCTGCAGATCATCACGATATTTTAACCATTCATTAATAGTTTGATGTGCCTTGGCACATGGTCCACAAAATGGATTGCTTACCATGGTAATTACCGTTTCAGCATTTGGATTGCCTAGTGTTACTGGCATCATTTCATCACCTATGGCATAACGTGATTGGTTTATTAATACCTGCTTAAATAGTTCACTATTATATTTAAATTTTTTAAGCTGTAATTTTAGTGGTTTAAACTGTATCGAATTAGTAAAGAATGGTTTAAATGTGTACCAAACTGTAACAGGAAGCAAGAAATAAAAAATTATTTGAATGAAAATACTAGAACTAAAAGTTGAAAAGCTAAAAGGCCAAAGTCCAAAGCTGAAAGCTACAATATTTGCGATTACTAATAAGCCTTGTACCATGCAGCACAACAGGCACCAATTTTTATAGCGATACTGATAAGAAATAGAATAAATAGTATAAGACAGCGCAAGTAAATTCAAACAACTCATTATTGCCAAACTACCAGGGTTAATGAGAAGTGTAATGACTGAACCAGTAAAGTAGAAAAATCCTACCTCGCCCCATGAAAGCCACGAAGTAAGTTTAGCAGCATCTGATTTAAGGATCGCATTACAACCATTTTTATTGCCCAAGCTGCATAGGTTTTGTACCAAAGGATTACTACTACCAATACTATTGATTAGCAATAATGAGGTAACACTAACACCAAATAAATTAATAATTAGTAAGACAAAGTAGACAGCGCTTAAGCTTGTATTCAATAACGCCAGAATTATTCCTAAAACTATTGTAATAATCAGTATGGGCAACCTCATACTTTGGAAAAGATCTTTCCATTTATTTTTACCATACTCAGGCTCTTTACTTTCTTTATCTGCCTCGGCCAACAATACTGTACCACTCCATTTTTGCAGAAATTCTTTTATCGGCAAAATAGCTTTTTGCTTTTTCTCGTCACTGTATACTATTTCCTGATCATTAACAGCCTGTACCAGTATAAAACTCCCTCCATTGCTAGCAAAATGGGCTACAAAAGGGCAATTTATGTCTTTAAAAGTAGTTTTATCAATATTAATGGCTGCATTCGCTACCTGCCATTCGGTTAAACAATCGCTTATAGACAATAAACTTGGATATTCAGGATGATCCTCCAACTTTTGCGTTAGTCCGTAGACGCTATGTTTAACAAAAAGGGTTTTCAACAGTAAACGGGTTACCGCAACGGCATTTGAATATTGACTCATAGATTTAAATGGTTAGCTATCGATAAAAAACAAAGGATAATCCAGGATCTCCCCAGAAATACTCCATATTGTTTTATCTTCTTATTTGATTAACAGAAAACAGCAATCTGCAAAAAGCCACTCTCATTATTCAAATAAAATAGTAATTGCTTGGCAACTGTAATAATTTGCAGTGGCTTCTTCCATCAAGGTCATGGAAATGCCAAATTTCAAGCGTCTTTCTTAAATAACTTTATTATAAGATAAGATAATCGAAGATAGAAAAAAGGCATTAACAAACAAAAAATAAATACAAAATAAATACATACAAGAATACATAAAAATAAAAATAAACATACAAATTATACAGAATACAATTACAGAATAAAATAAAACGTTTTAGCAAATACGCCTAATTTTTGATTTTTTTTTGATATCGCAAATAAAAAAGTGCTTTAAAACAAAAACACCCACTCCCAATAAAAAATGGTGGTGGGTGTTTCTAAATAAATTCTTTTTAACCCGACTTAAAGTTTTGAAAGCAAAAGTTTTACCGAGGCTCTTTTTTGATAATTAGGATCGAAATGAACATATTTAATTTTACCTGAACGATCGATAATATAGGTTGCCGGAACGGGTAAGGTATGCCGGGTATTACCGTTATTGTCTTCCAGATTTATACCATAGCCTTTGTATTTGATGAAGGTAGCTTCGTCCATCATGAAGTTTACATTGTAGGCTTTCATAATTTCATCGTCTTTATCCTGAAGGATAGAAAATCCGGCACTGGTTTTTTTGATTGTTTTATCAATGTTTTCTTTCGTTTCGGGTGTAACACCAATAACGAAAGCATCTTTCCCACTTAACAAGTTTAAAGAATCCTGAAGTTCTTTAATGTGTTTGTTACAGTAGGGGCACCACTGACCGCGGTAAAAGAATAATACCACAGAACGGTGTGCTTTGAGCGCACTTTTCAGGCTCACTGTTTTACCGTTTTGATCTACTCCATTAAACATTGGCGCTTGATCTCCTTCTTTTAAACCCTTTTGTGCTTTTGTTTGTAGCGATAATACAACAGCTAAGGCTGTAAATAAAATAATTCTTTTCATTTTGTCTTTATGTTTTTTACCTCTTAGTCGAACCGGAAACATTAACCTTACAATAAAAATTAATTTTTATTTATTTCTTTTTCAATTTTCTCGGTTAAGTTTTTTTTAAATGCTTCGTCCAGTTTAAAATCGTTGTTTTTGAAACTTACAAAGGCCTGATTAATCAACATACTTTGTTGCTGATAAATCCTGCACACAGAACAACCAGCCAAATGAACATGCAATTGCAAGGTCTCTGCTACAGTAATTTTTCCAGCTATTTTTTTTTCAGTTAAAAAAGTAGCCTGTTTACAGTTATTGATCATATTTCTCAGTGCACTTATCATATCAGTTCCAGTTTTTTTGAAGGCAGGCCCTCAGGTTAAGTTTTGTGCGGTGCATAATCACCCAGAAATTAGCAGTGCTGAGTTTTAATTCGGTACAAATCAGCTCTGACGTGAGATCGTCCATATGTTTCATTGAAAATACAGAAAACCATAAGCCAGGAAGTTTGGTCAAACAGTCATTCAAGATAGCACCCAGTTCTTTCATCATTAAAGGGTTATCTATTTCCAAACCAAATGCTCTTGGATAATCTTTTTCAGTCCAGTGTCCTGATTCTGCATCAAAAAAATCCTTCAGTTCGTTTCCTGCGTCCATTATCTTATTAGCAGAACGTTTTCGGTAAAAATCAGCTATTTTGTTTTTTAAAATTGCCGTTAGCCAGGTTTTCTCTTTACTATTTCCCTCAAAGCGATCTAATCTTTGTAAACCTGCCAAAAAAGTATCCTGTACTAAATCTTTAGCTACATTTTCGTCTCTTACGCTCAACATCGCAAAGCCATACAGGTAATCAGCATATTTTTCTACCCAACTTAGTGGGTCTGAATGAACGTTCTTAACTGTATATTCTCTATCCGTTTCGTTCTGCATGTTTTGGTATTATCTTATATAAATATACTGCTTAATTGATTAGTCGCAGGGAATGAAATATCCTTACAAATTATTTTATATTTTTTTTATAAAAAGGCCTGTATGCTGATGGAGCTAAATAAAAATATTTAAAAAAATCATTCTGATTTAAAGTAATTTTTAAAGTTGTACGTCTACAGCTCATAATAAACCTAAAAACTTTTCTATATGATAGCCGTTTTCAAAACAAATGTATCTACGGATAGCGAGTTAAACGTAATCAGTCCATTGCTGAACAGCCAGTTCAAAGAAATTAAATGGAATATCGATTTATGGGATTCTGATAAAATCCTTAGGGTCGATTCGCCAAGAGACTGGACAAAAGAAATTACTGAACTGTTTAACAGTATTGGTTTGCGCTGCATTAATCTCGAAATTTTTCATTCCGAACCTTTTTAACCCCATATTTTCCTTAAAAAGCAGAAATTACCACTCTAAAAAACATAAAAGTTAGAAAAAACTTTCATCAGGGTTAATTTAGCTCCATTTATAGAACGCTGCTTTATTGTAGCATATCTTATGGCTTTCTTTTGGCTATTTTGTAATAGATTATGATTAAATTGCATCATCTATTACATCAATCCCTAATGAAAGAAATTACCGATATCATAAAGGCGTACCAAAAGGCAACGAAGGAAAAGAAAAAAACGGCCCTTGCAACGGTAGTTCAGGTAGAAGGTTCTTCTTACCGCAGACCTGGTGCCAGGATGCTGATTACTGAAGACGGACAGCTAACCGGTGCCATTAGCGGTGGTTGTTTAGAGGGTGATGCGTTACGAAAAGCGCTTTCGGCAATTGTACAGCAGGAGAACAAACTCATTACTTACGATACCACCGACGAAGATGATGCTAAATTTGGTGTTCAGCTGGGCTGCAATGGTATTGTACATATTTTATTCGAACCCATTATAGAAGCGGATGCGTTAAACCCCATAGCTATTTTAACCGCTTTGCAAGGCAAAAGAGCGCATGCCGTATTGGTAACACTTTTTTCCTTAACAGATAAGCTGCAATTGGGCACCAGCATGCTCTTTAGAAATGAACCTGTTTTATCTAAAATTTCAAAAGAAATCAAGGATGAAGTACTTCAGGATGCTGAAGAAGTTTACAGGAATAAAACAGCCACATTCAAAAACTATAAAACTGAAAATCAACAGATTGATGCCTTTCTGGAGTTTATCCAACCCCCAATTTCATTAATTATAGCCGGTGCAGGCAATGATGCACAGCCTCTGGCCGAAATGGCTTACCTTTTGGGTTGGGAAGTAACGGTGATAGACGGAAGGCCTACACATGCCACGCCTCAGCGTTTTACAAACGCAACCAGGGTTTTAGTGAGCAAACCTGAAAACATTTTGGCTCAAATTCAGATAGATGCACAAACCGCTTTTGTACTGATGACACATAATTACAATTATGATCTCGAGCTACTTAAATATCTATTGAATACAAAAGTACCCTATATTGGTACACTAGGCCCAAAGAAAAAGCTGATCAGGATGTTAGGTGAACTGGATTTAGCAACACCGGCAAACGAAACACGTGTGCATGGGCCAATTGGGCTTGATATTGGTGCAGAAACTGCAGAAGAAATTGCCATTTCTATTCTCGCAGAGATTAAATCGGTTTTTACAGGCGCTTCGGCTATGTTTTTAAAAGAGAAGAAAAAACCGATCCACGTTTACGAATTAAAAAGTAATTAAGCATTGAAAACGGGCATCATCATATTGGCAGCTGGCAGCTCTTCACGTTTAGGGAGACCAAAACAGCTTTTGGATTACAAGGGAAAAACACTCTTGCAAACCGTCATAGATGAAGCTTTAGCCACAAATTGCAAACCTGTTCTGGTTGTTTTAGGTGCAAATGCTAAAGAAATAGCCGCCCGGCACCAGAATGATCAGATCAGCATCGTGATTAACGAAAACTGGAAAAATGGAATGGCTTCGAGTATTGTTGCCGGACTTTCATCCATGATCAAAAATAATAGTGCATTGGAATGTATCATTATTGCAGTTGCCGACCAGGCTTTTATAAAAATGAGTAACTTTAATCACTTAATCGAAAAGCAGAAAGAAACGGGTAAAAATATCATTGCCAGTGCATATGCCGAAACGATCGGAACTCCTGTCCTCTTCAAAAAGGATTACTTTGAAGCACTTTTATCGCTCAAAGGCGCAGAAGGGGCAAAAAACATATTAAAACAGCATCCCCATGAGCTGGAAACCGTAATTTTCGAAGGTGGAGGAATTGATATTGATACAGAAACAGATTACAACAATTTAATTAGCCAGCAATGATAGCAGATTCTTTTGGAAGAATACACGATTACCTGCGGATATCGCTTACCGATAACTGTAATTTTCGCTGCTTTTATTGCATGCCTGAAGAAGAGTACGACTTTACCCCTGCCTCCCGGCTCATGCAAACCGACGAAATTATTAAGCTCGCAGCAATTTTTGTGGCCAATGGCGTAAAAAAAATCAGGCTTACCGGCGGTGAACCATTGGTAAGAAAAGATGCCGCCCAAATTATTGCCGCACTGGGTAAACTTCCGGTCGAGCTCGTCATTACCACAAATGGAACCCGCATTGCAGAAATGCTCCCGGTTTTAAAAGAGGCAGGTATTAAAACCATCAATATCAGCTTAGATACCCTTCAGCCGGAAAAATTCTTTATGATTACCCGAAGGGATGTTTTCCATCAGGTACGCAGTAATATCGAACTGCTTTTGCAGCACAAAATCAAGGTAAAAGTAAATATGGTGGTGATGAAAGGTCTTAACGACAATGAGATCGGCGATTTTATCAGTTGGACCAAACATA
Source organism: Sphingobacteriaceae bacterium GW460-11-11-14-LB5 (assembly GCA_002151545.1). Classification (NCBI taxonomy): domain Bacteria; kingdom Pseudomonadati; phylum Bacteroidota; class Sphingobacteriia; order Sphingobacteriales; family Sphingobacteriaceae; species Sphingobacteriaceae bacterium GW460-11-11-14-LB5. The sequence goes on from CP021237.1 coordinate 3,151,560, forward strand.
ATCCCATCCAGATCAGGTTTATTGAGTTTATGCCCTTTAGCGGAAACAAGTGGACGAGCAATAAGATGTTCTCTTTAGCTGAAATCCTATCTGTGGTTGAAAAAGATTTCACCGTATTACCTGTTAAAGGAGAAGCACACGATACAGCCAAAAGTTTCATGATCCCTGGTCATGAAGGTTCGTTTGCCATTATCAGCACCATGACCAATCCTTTTTGTGATACCTGTAACCGGATGCGCTTAACTGCAGATGGCAAACTCAAAAACTGCCTTTTTTCGGATAGTGAAACCGATCTGCTTACGGCATTGCGGAAAAATGAAGATGTGCTCCCACTCATTCAATCGGCCATTTGGAGCAAAAAGAAAGCATTGGGTGGGCAACTGGTAAGCGATTTCGAAAAAATTGATGCCACTACCATTCAAAACAGAAGTATGATTACCATTGGAGGATAAAATTTTCATGATTAGCGTTAAAGAAGCAAAAGACCTCATTTCTCAACACATCATAGCATTCAATCCCATTTCAATTGATTTGGCCAAGGCATCGGGACACATTCTTGCAGCCGATGTTTATGCTAAATACGATATTCCTGCATTTAGTCAATCATCTATGGATGGTTATGCCATTAAGTTTGAAGATCAAGAACAAGAGCTCGCCTTAATAGGCGAAATGGCCGCAGGAACGGCAATCCGTATCACTATACAAGAGGGACAAACCAGCAGAATATTTACAGGTGCCCCCTTACCTGAAGGTGCCGACACCGTGGTGATGCAGGAAAAAATTACACGTAAGGATGGAAAAATTACCTTACAAGATCCCAATTTAAAACCTGGCTTAAATGTACGGGATAAAGGTTCAGAAATTATGGCCGGAGCATTGGCAATGGAAAAAGGAAATCTGCTTAGTCCTGCTGCTATTGGCTTTCTGGCAGGGATTGGTATTAACGAAGTTAGCGTTTATCCCATGCCCAAAATTTCGATTATTGTAACGGGAAAAGAATTACAACAACCGGGGAAAACACTCGAATTTGGACAGGTGTATGAATCGAATTCCTATTCGCTTTCTGCAGCTTTAAAACAGGAAGGCATAGAACAGATTACCATTTACGAAGCCGATGATGATCTGGAAATCCTCAAAAAAGTATTACAAACTGCAACAGCAAGCAGTGATGTGGTGCTGCTCACCGGAGGTGTAAGTGTAGGCGATTACGATTTCGTAATCGAAGCAGCTTCACATTGCGGCATCAAACAGATTTTCCATAAGGTGAAACAGAAACCTGGCAAACCGTTATATTTTGGCACCAAAGATCAAAAACTAATATTCGGACTTCCAGGTAATCCTTCATCTGTACTCAGTTGCTATTATAATTATGTATTGCCATCCATCAAATCCTTATCGCATAAAAGCAATAGCGTAATGGAGGTTCAGGCAGAGCTTACGCACACCTATTCCAAACCTGCCGGGTTAACACATTTTCTGAAAGGTAAGTATGAAAATGGGCTGGTTACCCCACTCAGCGCCCAGGAGTCATACCGGTTAAGCTCTTTTGCACAGGCCAATTGCCTGATCTGCCTGAACGAAACACAAGAACATTTTAAAGAAAGCGACATCCTCACCGTATTGATTTTACCAGACTAAACGATGCAAGAAAGTTTTATCCTCTTTTACTGTTTACTTTTTATTGTAGCCTTTTTATATGCTTCAGTTGGGCATGGAGGCGCAAGCGGTTACCTCGCACTGATGGCTATTTTCGCCATTTCGCCTGCCGTAATGAAACCTACGGCACTATTGCTTAACCTGTTTGTTTCTTCCACCTCTTTTATCCAGTTTTACCGCGGTGGCCATTTTAAATGGAAAACTTTTTGGCCTTTTGCGCTCGCTTCCATCCCGCTCTCTTTTGTTGGTGGTATGATGGCCATTGAAAGTTCCATTTATAAAAAGATTTTGGGTGTACTTTTACTCATTCCGGTGATCCGTTTTTTCTTCTTTAAAAATACCGATCCGAAAGATTTCAAACCATCAAACATTCCGTTATCATTGCTTATTGGGGGGATTATCGGTTTACTTTCGGGCATGATTGGCATCGGAGGCGGGATTATCCTTTCTCCTATCCTGTTACTTTTAAAGTGGACGGATCAAAAACAAACTGCAGCCATTAGCGCGGCCTTTATTTTTGTTAATTCGGTTGCCGGTTTAGGCGGACAGTTGATTAAAGGTTTCGAATTTAACAGCCACATGCTCGCTTATGTTGGGGTAGCTTTCGCTGGAGGCATTTGTGGTGCTTATTTTGGTGCCTTAAAATTTCCGCAAACTGTTTTAAAAAATGTACTGGCCTGCGTATTGGCGCTGGCCGCTTATAAATTACTATTTACACATGCATAACATGAAATATCTCATCATCGCCCTATTGTTTTTAAGTTTTGCTGCGCATGCTCAAGAAAGCAAGCAATTTGTAATTGAAGGAAAAGTTAAAACACCATTAACAATTACTTTGAACAATTTAAGCGCCTATAAATCCGTTAGTTTGGATAGTATGACGATTTATAACCACCTGATGCAGCGCAAAAGCAGTATCAAAAACATTAAAGGTGTGCTTTTGAAAGATATTTTGGCCAAGGTAGAAATAGATGCGGCCTCGCCCAAAACATTAAGTGAATATTATCTGGTTTTTACCGCAACCGATAACTATAAAGTTGTGTACTCCTGGAACGAAATCTTTAATTCGCCTACGGGAAATCAAGTGTTGGTTTTAACCGGTTATGATGCCTTACCGGTAAAAGCGGAAAAGGGAAATATCGCCATTATTACGCCCAGCGATTTCGCAACAGGAAGAAGATTTGTAAAAGGATTGAGTAAAATCAGCATCTTACAGGTAAATTAGCAGCATGAAAATTGAAATGATCAGTTTTGGCAAGATCGCCGAGTTTATCAATAATCAAAAAATTGATATTGCTGGTATTGCCGATACCGATGCCTTTAAACAATATATCGAGAATGAGTTTCCTGCTTTAAAAAGCATGAAATATAAACTTGCCCTGAACAAAAATATCGTTCAGGAAAACACCGAAATTACCAACAACGCCACAATAGCAATAATGCCTCCTTTTTCCGGAGGATAAACGATATGAGTGCAGAGCGATACAACAGGCAGATTATCCTTAAGGGATTTGGGGAGGAAGCACAGCAAAAGCTTTTAAGGGCTAAAGTACTGGTAATTGGTGCCGGTGGCTTGGGCTGTCCTGCGTTGCAATACCTGGCTGCAGCCGGCATTGGCCATATTGGTATTGTTGATGATGATACCATCTCACTATCCAATTTACACCGACAGATTCTTTTTACAACAGCCGATATCGGAAAGCTGAAAGTAGAGGTTGCCGCGAAGCGCCTGCAGGAGATGAATACCCAGATCGGAATCATTCGTCACCCCATACGCTTGCAGAAAAATAATATCCTCGATATTGTATCCAGATATGATTACATATTGGATGGTACAGATAATTTCGAATCCAGGTACCTGATTAACGATGCCTGCGCACTGCTGAACAAGCCCCTTATATTTGCCGCAGTTTCGGGTTTTGAAGGTCAGTTAGCCATATTTAATGCTCCCGATCATCTAACACCCAGCACCAATTACCGCGATCTCTTTCCCATTCCACCCGATAAAGGAGAAGTAGCCAATTGTGCCGAAAATGGTATTATTGGTGTATTACCGGGCATATTGGGCACCATGGCAGCTGCAGAAACCATTAAACTGATTGCCAAAATCGGCCAGGCCTTAACCAATAAAATATTAAGTTATAATTTACTTACACAAGAACAATATACCATCAATATTAGTCACGGAGGCGGTTATACCCTACCCAAAACTGTTGATGAATTTTTAAATATGGATTATCAGGATACGAGCGAAGGACCACAGGGATATATAGAAATTGATGCCGGCGAGCTGGTTAAACTACAACAATTAGAATCGACGATTTTAATCGATGTACGCGAAAGGCACGAAGTACCAATACTGGATAAACAAATTTTTACACAGGTACCAATGTCGGAATTCGGAGCCTTTATGAGTAAAGAGTTTTATCAAAAACATGTGGTTTTAATCTGCCAGCATGGAATCAGAAGTGTAGCCGCAGCAGAAGCCATGCAGGAAAAATATGGCGATGCCAAAAAGATTTACAGTTTAAAAGGTGGTATTGTAAAATGTAGAGATCATTTTCTCAGACCCTAACATGAGCGAAAAAAAGATAAAGAACATATTTGTAAATGGCCCGATAGCACCCGCTTTTATTGCCGATAGCATTGCCAAACACAGCAGCAAAACCGCTATTGGTGGCCATAGCATTTTTATGGGTCAGGTGAGAAAAGATGAAATTGAGGGTAAATTTGTTGCAGCGATAGATTATACCGCATATGAAGACCTTGCGCTCGAAAAAATGCATCAGATCAGGGAAGAGGTTTTCGAAAAATATCCATTAAACTGCATGCACATTTATCATAGCCTGGGCAGGGTTAAAACCGGTGAGATCTGTCTCTTTGTTTTTACCTCATCAGCCCATCGTAAACCCGCAATAGCCGCTTGCAGCGAAGTAGTAGACCGGCTAAAAGCAGAATTACCCATCTGGGGAAAAGAAATATTCGAAGACGAAACCCATCAGTGGAAAGAAAATAGTTAAATATGGTAAACATCACAAAAAAATCCAATACCCTAAGGATTGCCATTGCAACCGCAACCGTAAAGGTATCTAAGCAGGAAACCATCGATGCCGTTGAACAGCGCAAAATTCCCAAAGGCGATGTATTTGAATTTGCACGGGCTGCCGGATTATTTGGGGTAAAAAAAACCAGCGAGGTGATTCCAGATTGCCACCCGCTCCCCATAGAATATACCGCTATTACCTACGAAATTGTGGGTTTAACCATTATCATTACCGTTGAAGTACATACCATTTACAAAACAGGTGTAGAAGTTGAAGCCATGCACGGTGCCTCCGTTACCGCCTTAACGATGTATGATATGTTAAAACCAATTGACAAAGGAGTTGAAATAGAAAATATTAGGTTATTAAAAAAATCGGGCGGAAAATCTGACCTTAAAAATGCCAGATTCCCCGAAATTAAAGCTGCTGTTGTGGTATGTTCAGATTCTATTTTCCAGAATAAAGCACAGGATAGCTCTGGTAAAGCGATTATTTCGAGATTGGCACAATGGGAAATTAACGCAACAAAATATGAAATTCTACCCGACGAAATCAACCTCATCCGTGATAAAGCCAGCGAATTAAGTAAAGGTGGTTACCAGCTGATCATTTTTACCGGCGGAACCGGACTTTCGCCACGAGATGTAACCCCGGAAGCGATAGCGCCTTTAATTGACCGGAACATTGAAGGGATTATGGAAACTGCCCGCCGTTACGGACAGGAGCGCATGCCTTATGCCATGCTTTCGCGCGGTGTAGCCGGTTTTATTGGAGAAACGCTGGTACTTACTTTCCCAGGATCGAAAAGTGGTGTAGAAGAAAGTATGGATGCCCTGTTCCCGCAGGTTTTACACTTGTTTAAGGTGATTAAGGGCGAAAAACATTAGATTGAGTTAAATCGTCATTTCGTTAGTCGGGATTTGTAATCCCGTCTTAAAAACCAAGGATTTATAATCCTTAAACACATAGATCAAAATGCGGATTACAAAGCCGCAGGGCGCTGGCCAAAACCACAGATCCTGACCAGCGCAAACCTTTCATTATAAACCCGATAGCAGTGGATGCCGATTCTTCATCGGCTGGAACGAATAGCGGGACTACCTTGCCCCATGGCGTACTAACATTCATTTCCAAAACCTAAAAATTATTATCCTTCGACAAACTCAGGATGACCTCTCTTTTTTAATGCATACACTTTATTCGACCTTATCGTTAGTCGGGATTTGTAATCCCGTCTTAAGAACCAAGGATTTCTAATTCTTAAACACATAGATCAAAAAGGCGGATTACAAATCCGCAGGACGAAGGTCAGGATCTGTGATCCTGACCAGCACACTACTCCATAAACATTGTTTAAAGATTTCTCCACTGCGGTCGAAATGACGACTGATTTTTAGAATCTGTCAGTAGTAACTTGTTTGGAATCGTAATGCCTCAGCAATAGCTTTATTTTGCATTAAGATTTCCGCCTACGCGGAAAAGACGAATTCACAATCATCAACAAGATTAAATCTAAACAGCAAAAATGTTTTTTGTGATAAAAAATTAAGTCCTATTTTTGCGGCATGTCGTCTAAATATAAGATTTTATACTTTTTCCAAAATTCTGATACCGCTATACTAGAAATTCAGCGTCTTGGTCTGCCCGACAATGCAGATGCAGAGGCAACCTACCACTGGCTTTACTTTGATAAAATTACAGGATCGTTGGTTAAATTATGGTTCAGGTCGATGGATTCTTCTACCGAAATTGAAGAACGTTATTTTGAGCAAGGTTATCTTAAATTCAATAAAACAGAGGCTACCTATATAGAAAAACACAATTCTTCTCAACAAAAGCTCAATAATATGGGCAATAGAGCTATTGGAGAGGATATAAGTGTTTTATTGGAAAATTATCTGAAATAATTCAGGCCATTTCCGGCAGCTCTGATTCTAAACCAACTTTACTTAAAGGATAACGGGAGGCATAGAAATCCTGAAGCGACTGGCAGAAATCCGGATACCATTCTTGCTTTTGCATGCTTTCTAAAAGTTGCGCACAGGCCAGTACATCGGCATCGGCCTGATGCAATGCATGAGCAACAAAATTAACCACATCCCAAATGCCTTCCATCATAAAAAACCGAAAGGTAGACAGGATTGCAGACCATTGCACTTTTTTAGCCTGCAATAAAAAGAACCGCGAAACAGGACTGCATAAACGTTTAAAAGCCATGTAATCCTCTTCTGCACCCTCGAGATTCAAAAGGCCGTCACTATAGGGTAGATTTACAATTTCTGCCGCAATTTTATCACGGCCATGGAAATAAACACTCCCTGCACAGATAGAAGATATCGATATCAGTGCTAAATGATCGTAGATTTCGGGATGCATTTTCAACTTGCCATTGCGTACAAACACCAGTCCGCCTTTTTTGGCAGCGCCAGCTTGTGTATTCATAGCTGATAAACTTAAGAGTTCAAACTCGCCAGCAAAATTAAGTGCTGCTACAAACTGTGCTGCAGCCATAAAAGTACCCCGATCAAGCGGTTTATTGTTGATAACAGGTTTCTGAATTGAAAAAATAGAAAGTTGCAAAAATATTTAATTTGTTTGGTTCCGGCCGATTGTATCGACATTAGCAAAAATAAAAATCCAATCCAGAAAACAATGATGTTGATCGCGGGTAAAGCGAGTCAGAATGGTAATCAACTAGAAATGAGAAGGAAATTTTTTCAACCTTTTTGTTCATTAAATGGTATACTCGTTTTCGATGGTATTTAAAACATGCGGGCAAAAAAAAAGCAGGACTAAATCCTGCTCAAAATCTTTTTGGGAAAGAATTAAACAACTCTTACTTTCACTGCATTAAGGCCTTTTTTGCCTTCTTGAACTTCGTATTCAACTGTATCATTTTCTCTGATTTCGTCAATCAGGCCTGATGCATGCACAAAAATCTCAGATCCGCTTTCTTCTTTAATAAAGCCAAAGCCTTTTTCTGAGTTAAAAAATTTTACTGTTCCGTTTTTCATTATACTGGATGTTTTTAAATTAAAAACCAAAAATAGGATTAAAACCGAAAAACCAAAATTACTGGCAAATAAAATTGCTAATTATGCACAAAAAGATTTACAACTGTAAAGATTACGGCGGCCATTTTACAGTCTGAAATATTAAGCACGATGTTGATGAGGGGTTAAAAAGATTTTCCCTGCGTAATGGAAGAATACCAATTAATAGGATGCGACCTTAAATTCATGCCATCACTCTCAATATGATACAAGATAATGGGCATACTAAAATCGACAAAACGCTCTACCTGTCTGGACAGTTTACCGAGAAAATCCATACTCGATATACCCTCTTTTAAATGAACGTAAATTACACTGCCTGTTTTAAACTCAAAGCGTTCTACCACTCCTGGCCACTCTGCTTTTATCCTGGTGAGGAAAGCTTTGATTTTGGTTTCTTCTTTTAGATTTTCCATAAGCTTATCAGGTTTTTTAATATATGCTAATTTAAAAAATTATTCCAAATAAGATTAATTGTAACAGTACCTATACAATTAGAAAGTAAACTAATGATGATGTCGAAGGCAGTAAAGAATCTTTAATTAAAGTGCTAAGATGGGCTAAAGCATTTAGATTTTCAATCAAGTTGGGAATGACGATATATTCTCTTCGTCATTCCCGCGCAGGCGGGAATCTTAATACCACATACAAAAAGACAAACGCGCTAAAGCATTAAGATTCCCAATCAAGTTGGGAATGACGATATATCCCCGTTACGTCATTCCCGCGCAGGCGGGAATCTTAATACCACATACAAAAGGACAAACCCGCTAACGCTTAAGATTCCCAGTCGAGCTGGGAATGACGCCACCTGTTACTTAGCCGAAACAACTTCTATATTATCAGCGATGTGATGATGAAAAGTGAAGATGTTTTGATGACAGAGGTTATGTACAGGATCGGTATTCAAACACAATCATACTTTACAAAAGCCTTTAAGAAAGAGTTCGGCGTAACGCCAACCGGCTACATGCAGAACCTAAAACCTTAAGGATGGATTAAATTAAAAAAGCCCTTCAATCCTGAGAGGGCTTTTTCATAGTCGTCTATCCCTATAAGTAGGAATCCAAAACTAATTAATGTGTTTAATATTTTTAGGGGTTGAATAAACTGAACAGAAAAATTTTTCAGCTTAATTCATCCTTGTTTTTTGTGCTTCACATGCCTTTAAACGGCCATAACGAACTATTACTCCACTCCCTTTGCATTCACGGGAATAACATACAGTGATTTTGAAGCCGTGATAAAAAGCATGTTTTTGTCTTTTCCACCAAAACAAATGTTACCACACCACTCTTCGGGTATATCAATATGGCCAATTTTTTCGCCTGTAGGCTTGTAAATATTCACTCCTTTTCCGGTCACATAAATATTTCCCTTACTGTCTAAAGTCATCCCGTCAGAATGCTGATTAAGGATTAGTTGCCTGTCTGTTAATTTAGCATCGGTACCAATATGATAACGGTAGGTTTTATTCGCCCCCATATCGGCCACATATAAAAATTTACCATCTGGCGTACCCACAATACCGTTAGGTTTAACCACATCATCGGCAACCACGATGGCTTCTTTTTTCCCTTTTGGAAGGTAATACACTTTTTGACCTTCAATTTCGGGCGATTTTCTTGTCCAGTAGTCGCGTTGGTAATAAGGATCTGTAAAATAAATGCCTCCCTTGGCATCCAACCAGATATCGTTCGGTCCGTTCACCTTTTTGCCCTCATAGTCGCTGAAGAGCACTTTTATTTTTTTATTTTTATCAATAGACCAGATCTGGTTATGCTCGTCAGCACAAACAATGAGGTTGCCCTTTTTATCGAAATAAGTTCCGTTTGCCCTACCCGATTTATCCATATACAGGCTCAGTTTTCCATCAATACCATATTTCCAGATCTTATCATTAGGCTGGTCAGTAAAAAAAACATTCCCTTGTTTATCAACCGAAGCACCTTCTGTAAACTTAAACTGTGCAGAAATCACCTTTAAACTATCCTGAACAAAAAGGTTATCGCCTGCATTTTGTGCAAAAGCACTAACGCCAAAGGCAGAAAATGCCAAAAAGAAGAAGTATTTTTTCATTTGTATTTTTTAATATATAATCGGTGTTTGCTGGTCGGGATTTGTAATCCCGATCATCGAGTTAAGGATTTTTAATGCATTTGTGGATTGCAAATCCACAATTCACACAGTCGAGATTATAAATCCCGACTAACCAATGGTTGTAAAAGTATTAACTTACCCGTTTCCCTTTTAGTAACATATTTAGTGCATCGTTCAGCGTTCCGGCCTTTTGCACTTCACCTTCATTTACAAAATAAATTTCGTCGGCATTTTCGATCGTATTTAAACGGTGTGCAATAATCACCAGCGTAGTTTCTTTTGATAGCTTATTTAAAATGCTTCCCAAAAGTTGTTCGGTTATGGTATCGATATTGGCTGTGGCCTCATCAAGGATCAACAGCTCAGGATTCCTTAACACCGCTCGCATAAAAGCGATCAGCTGTTTCTGCCCCAGACTGATGCTATCCGATCCTGAAGTAATCTGCGTATTTAAGCCCTCTTCAAATATGGCTAAAAGTGCATTCAGATTGGCTTCTTCAATTATTTTCTCCAGCTGTGCATCACTTACCTCTTTATATTGGCTGTTGCCGTACAAAATATTTTCTTTTACCGTTCCGGTAAATAAAAATGGCTCCTGCAAAATGAAACCGATTTTTTGTGTTCTTTCTTCAGCAGAAAATGAACGGATATCTTTACCATTTAATAAAACCGTTCCTTTTGTGGCATCGTACAAGCGGGAGATTAAGGAAGCAGTGGTGGTTTTCCCCCCTCCGGTTGGCCCAATTAAGGCGTAAGTTTTTCCCTTTTCAAATTTCAGGTTAATGTTATGGAGGATTTCTTTACTGTCATCATAAGAAAAATGCACATTTTTAAATTCCAGTAAAGCATCAGATGTGATGGTTTCTTTTGTTTCAATCTGCTTCAGGTCACTTTCTAACGATAAAATCTGCGATATCCTGTCCCAACTGGCCATCGCCACCTGAAAGCTGGTCCAAAGGGCCGCCAATTGTCTTAATGGATTATAAAAATTGGTGGTATAAGCAATATAACTCACCAATAAACCCAAAGTAAAGTTGCCGGTAGAAATGAGATAAATACCGAATAACAAGGTAATCAGTTGTGCTATGCTCGATAGCAATCCATAAACAGGCACAAAAATATTGTTAGCTAAACCAGCACCTATTGCCGTTTTATAGTTTTCAGTATTGGCTTCATCAAAACGTTTTCTAAAATAATCCCTGCGGTTAAAGGCAATAATCACTTTAAAGTTGTTCAGGCTTTCCTGTATTTCGGCGCTCATTCCGCCAACGCTTTTTAAGTTTTTAGCATTTTTTCCTTTTACCCAGGGCGATAACGCCATCGTAAAAAGAACAATCACCACTGCGGGCGAAAGTGTTGCAGCCCCCAGTTCTAGATTAATCGAAAGCAGAAAAATACCTGCTCCAATCATCGTGACTATACTGCCAATGAACTGCATTAACGATTGCGAAAAAAACTGGTTAAGCTTATCGGTATCGTTATTCACCCTCGAAATCAGGTCTCCTGCTTTATTCTGGTTAAAAAATGAAACGGGTAACTCCTGCAGTTTATTAAAAATGGCATTCCGTAAAGTGTATAACATTCGCTGGCCCACTCCCCCCATCAACCTGGTTTGGGTGTAACCGGTAACCATGGCAATCATGTAGATCACCAACAGGATACCACCAAAAATAAGCACACCGTGAAATTGTTTGGTGCGAATATAGGCATCAACCGTGTGGCCCACTAACAATGGCCCCAAGAGCAATAGACCTGAGTTTACCAAAATGGCAATTAGTGCCAGCCAAAGGTTTTTACGTTCAGCGGATATCAGTTTTAGCAGGCTTTTTAAAGCCTTATAGGTAGATTGCTTTTCCTGCTTGTTGCTAAGCTGGTTAAGATTGTAGTTCATAATTACTGGTGCTCTGTTGTGAATTGTAAATCTGAACATATTCAGGACTGCTTTTCAGCAACTCCTGATGGGTTCCTTCTGCAATGATTTCGCCTTCCATCAGCAAGATCACTTTATCATAATGTTCAACAGAAGCTATTTTTTGGGTAATAGAAAGTAAAGTTAAACCTGGATAATTTTGCTGGATATTTTCCAGAATCCTTTTCTCTGTATTGGTATCCACACGGGCTGTAAAATCGTCTAGTAATAAAATCTTGGGATTCACCGCTAAAGCCCTGGCCAGCATAATTCTTTGTTTTTGCCCACCTGAAAGGCTGTTTCCGCGCTCCGAAACAATGGTATTCAATTGATCGGGCAAAGCATCTATAAAATCTTTAAGTTCTGCAGTGGCAATGGCTTTGGCCAGCGATTCGTCTGTAACGGTATCGCTAAAGGCAATATTTTCCCTAATGCTCATGTTGAACATGATACTGTCCTGAAATACAAAGCCTACCTGTTGGTGGAAATTCTCCTGGTTATACTTCTTAATTTCTTCGTGATCAAACAAGGCCGCACCAGAATCTGCTTCAATCAGACCTGTTAAAATATAAAGCAGTTGTGATTTGCCTGCAGCCGTAGGGCCAATAATTGCCGTTTTAGAACCTGCTTTGGCAGAAAATGATACCGACTTTAAAATTGGCTTCTGTCCAAAACTCAAAGTAATATTTTTCGCTTCTACATCTCCCTTCAATTGTGTAGTCAGGATGCCTGGATGTTTAATCTCCGCAGCATTTAACACCGTTTCTATCCTTTGGTATGACGCTGTAGCCTGTGCAATCACATTGCTCATAAAACCAATCACCAAAATGGGAAATATAATGAGGGTAAGGTAACTGCTAAAAGCAGTAAACTCGCCCAGGCTCATCGAATTGGTAATTACAAAGTGACCACCCAGCACTAAAATGCATAAACCAGATAAATTGGCTGTAAAAACAATCACCGGAATCAAGGCTGCAAACATGCGGAGGATGGATATCCCTAAATCTCTCGCTTTGGCATTTGCATCCAAAAATTTATGGTATTCTAAGGCTTGCGAATTAATTACGCGGATTAAAGCAGAACCCAAAATACTTTCGCTGATGACCTTGTTCAGCCAATCGATTACTTCCCTGCTCTTTTTGAAAAGCACTTTTACCTTGCTGAGCACATAAAAAAATGCACCGCCAATAATCGGTACAATCGCAATTACACAAAGTGCCAGTTTCCAATTGATCATCAGGAGCAGAATACTTGCCCCAACAATTAAAAATATAGATGAACAGATAGAAACAATAGCCTGCGAAACAAACATTTTGATCGAATCAACATCGGCGGTAAGGTTAGTCAGCAGTTTTGAGGGGTTAGCCTGAATAATATAGGCATGGCTTTGTCGCGAAATCTGATTAGATAACCTGGTTCTTAAATCTCTTGCCACACGCTCAGAAGCATAGGTTTGTACGATACTTTGTAAATAAGTAAAGATAAAAACCAGAACAATGGCCAGCGAAAACTGAAGCAGGATAGATTGAAGGTTAAAAGTTTTGTTGGTATAAGAATCGATACCGCTGGCAATAATCTTCGGTAAGAGTAGGTTGATACCGTTACTGAGCAAAGCAAACAGGATCAGCATAAAAATTAAGCCCCTGTAATTACCAAGTAAACTGAAAATACTGGGCTTTTTGGCTTCTTTGGTTTTTTCCATATCAATGAAGATACCTTAAATTGTAGGTTCCAAATTTAGCCGAATTAATTGATATCGTTTGTAAGAAAATTATAGAAGAAGAAGAAAGCTATAAAATTAAAAGAGTCTGTATCATAATTATAGATTTGTCATCCTGAGCTTGTCGAAGGACTTATTTAAATACCTCCTAAGGTGTTTCGACAAGCTCAACATGACATAACTTAAGGAGAAATTACTTTTATGATACAGGCTCCTACTTAATATTTAACCGTTTAAACAGTTAATTATCCTACTTGCTTTCTTTCAAAACCATATCAATCGTAATTGCGGTAGCTACAATCGCCACTTTTTGATTGCTTTCGGCATAACTGGGATCGATAGAAACATTATATTTATCGGCTGTGGTAAAAACCTCTTTCAAAGCACCAGCCCATTTTTTGTTGATTTTGCCCATTTCGGCACCTGCATTATTGGTAATGCTAAAGTTCCAGGCTTTCCAATCGCCAGATATTTTTGCAATCTCCTCTCCCGATGTTGGGCTTGAAATGGTAAAAGTTGGCTTAAAGAATTTGAATTTTTGTTTAATAATGCCCACTTCAACACCAAGCGGATCGGTCACAATAATTTTCGACATCCAGAAGGTCCAGCCTCTTGTAATGGTGGCCTGAAGCTGGTCGTTGGTATCGGTAATTTCCAGTTTAAAAGGCATCATACGCTTATCAACCAGCAAAGTTAAAGCCTTTTGCCAGCCAGAAATACGCTGTTTAATAATCCCGATCTGAGCGCCCTGATCGTTGTAAACCTTATACTCGTTTGCAAACTTCAAAAAGTTTACTTTCTCATCAATAAAATACTCGTCGCTTAAAAAAAATGGAGGAATCTGCTTGTTCATACTGTAGATTTAAATATTAGATAAGCTGCTAAAATATATATTTTTCAACAACCAGCTGTAATTTGATTTAGAATCATGGGTTCTTTTGGCAATTAGTACAAACCTTTAATGATAAACCCGATAGCAGTGGATGCCGGTATTTCACCGGCTGGAACGAATAGCGGGACTACCGTAACCTATGGAACACTCACGTTCATTTCCAAACCTAAAAAAGAGTTAAAAATGTCATTTAATAATTTTCATGAATAAACTAATCAGTAATACAATAGATAGAGAAAGCTAATTTAGCGGACAGCCCAACTAAATGTTACAGTTTCTTTCTACCAGATTTAAACCCAATTTGCCACTAAACATTGCTACCTTTGCAGCAAAAGCCATTGAAGAAAATGGTTAAACCCAAAATACATGATTGAAATAGGAAAATACAACGAGTTAAGAATTTTAAGCAAAACAGAAGCTGGATTAAACTTAACCGACGGCGATAAACTGGTGATCCTGCCTTACCAATACGTTCCAAGCGGCGTAGAAATAGGCGACAATATTAATGTTTTTGTTTTTGTACAGAAAGATGGCCGCTTAACCGGTACAACCCAGAAAGCTTATGCCGAAGTGGGCGATTTCGCTTTTTTGAAAGTGGTTTCTGATGGCGATGATGGCGTATTTATGGATCTGGGCATCGATAAAGATGTGTATGTGCCTGATCGCGAACAAAAAAGGCCAATGCAAAAAGGCTATAAATATGTGGTTTACCTGTATCTGGACGAAAGTAACGACCGCCTTTTGGCCTCTTCTAAACTGTACGATTTTGTTGAAGAAGATGGCTTCGATTTTGAAGAGGGCGACGAAGTAAGTTTATTGATTACCGAAGAAACTGATCTTGGTTTCAACGCCATTATCAACAATACCTATATCGGTTTGCTTTACAATAATGAGGTTTTCGATAATATCCAACCGGGCGAAATGCGTAAAGGATGGATCAAGAAAATCCGCGTGGAAGGTAAAATTGATTTAACCCTGCAGCAAAGTGGTTATGGCCATATTCTCGATTCGAAAGAAATGATGTTAAGAGAACTGAAAAAGAGTGGTGGTGTAATTGAGCTGGGCGATAAAAGCTCTCCTGAAGATATTTATCACCGTTTCCAGATCAGCAAAAGTGCCTTCAAAAAAACTATTGGTTCCTTGTATAAAGAGCGCTTGATTATGCTTTCTGACGATTCGATCAGACTGATTACAGACGAGGATGCTGAGTAAGTTAACCACAGATCAAAAGGATAAACACAGATAGTATCTATAATTAGCCACTAAGACACAGATTTAACACGGAACAGTTTTCTGAGATTTCTGTGCCTCCGTGGCCAATATATAAATCGTCATTTTGACTGAAGTGGAACGAAATGCAGAAATCTCTCCAGATAGATCTCTCCATTCTACTGCGTTCCAGTCGAGATGGCGACGCTTTTTATTAGCGTATGCCATTGATAGCGTAGTCGAAGGATCTCCGCTACGATCGAGATGAAGGGCCAATTTCCGTGATTTCCGTGCCTCCGTGGCAAAAACCTAATTCAGATTAAACTTTTCGTTCTGCACCTTAACCGCATTTGATGCTGAAACGATGGCCACGATCATAATCCCGATTACAATAGCCAAAATCACCTGCAAGGTAGAGTAAACTTTGGTTCCCGAAACAAAAATTTCTGATCCTTTAATCAGTTCGTTCCCTACTTTAGATTGTATTTTGATGAGTGCCGAAAGTTTGGCTAAAGTCTGGTTTGCGGCATTTCTACCCATCGATTCATAAATTGCCCTTCCCTCTGTGCCAGCCATGTTCAAAATTTTAGCCTCCAATCCCTGTTGAACAGTTAATGCCTTTTTAAGATCATTTAAAAAACTTTTTTCCTGCTTTACCAATAAAGTGAGTTCGTATTTATTAATTACCGAATCTATTTTACGGTTGTGTTTATTCATTTTCACCATACCAGTTGAAGGATGAACCGCACCATTACCTAACAATGTTTCCTGAAGGATCTCATTTTTATAATACAGATTTTCAGCAATAAAATATAAATCTGTTGCCGGTACCAGCCTGTCATTGTACATCGAAATAAAAGATTCGTTAATCTTCTCTACACTTTTATCCTCCAAAAAACGGATCAATAAGGTGCAGCACATGATGCAAAAAAGCAAGAAAGCAATTTTAAGCTTGTTTTTGAGACTAAAGGCAAATTTCATATATAATTGGTTAGTATGTTTGACCACAAAGACATATAAACACAAAAGAGAGTTCAATCGGTGTAATCTCTAAATCTGTGTAATCCCGTTTTAAAAGTAATCCTCCAGCGCCGTTTTTGCGAAAAGCTGAGGCGCAAAATTGACTAAATATAACTCTTTTTTTGCTCGTGTTACAGCGGTATACAACCAGCGGAGAAAATCGAGATCGATCATTTCTTCGGTAAGATAACCCTGATCAGCAAAAACAGCATCCCATTGGCCACCCTGTGCTTTATGACAGGTTACTGCATAAGCAAACTTGATTTGCAGCGCATTATAAAAGGGATCGGCTTTAATGGCCAACATCCGCTGTCGTTTATTGGCAATATGTTCATAATCTTCGTTAAGCCCATCAAAAAGCTTCTTATTTTGTTCGTAAGGCAGGTTTGCACTTTCTAAATTTAAGGTATCCAGCATTACTTTGCAGCTGATCTGCCCTGCAGCCGGAAAATCCATAAACTCCAAAGTAGCATCGGCAAAACGAAAACCATAACGTTCTTCCTCCCCCCTCACGCGGATCACCTTTGCCATATCGCCATTGGCAATAAAAGCGGTATCTTCATTATCTGGCAGCCAGAAATAATTGTTCCGCACCACCATAATCTGATCGCCTCCCGTTAACTCTTCTTCGCGGTAAAGCAGCCTTGCCCTAATTTGCTGGTTGTATACATTGGCCGATTTATTGGAACGGCAAACCACCAAAGTATTTTCCATACCGAATTTGCGGTAAGCATATTCTAAGCCCTCTACTAAACGTGCCCCTGGCATATTGTAAATATCAGTATAACTTTTAGTCAGGAATTTAGGCAATGGATTTTCAGGATTTTTGGCAATCTGGTTCCGCAGCATGGTGGCATTGGCCAGAATACCCGATTTCTTCCCTTGTCTTACAACTTCCTTTAGCTCAACAGACGAAACGGTTAGCGCAAATTTATCTTTAAGGTACTGCTCGTTCAATGCCGGACTGTCTAAACTCCCTACCGGAGGCAACTGCGCCGTATCGCCCACAAAAAGCAAAAAGCAGTTTTTGGTATTGTACACAAACTCGAGCAGATCTCTCAGTATCGAAGAGCCCGTTTCGTTAAACTCGTCGGCTATCATCGAGGCCTCATCGATAATAAACAACGTATTTTCGGAGAGGTTCGGCGCTAGCTGAAACTGCATTTCGGGCGATGCTGCTGAGCGTTTGCGGTAAATCCGTTTATGTATGGTTAAGGCTTTTCGGTATGAATACTGGCTCATTACTTTCGCTGCCCTTCCGGTTGGTGCAAGCAGTTCACTACGCAAATTAAATTGCTTCAGTACCTTCACTAAAGCCGCTACAGAGGTCGTTTTACCCGTACCCGCGTAACCTTTAAGCACAAAACAGCGGTACTCATCGTCCTGTTGTAAAAACACCGACATCCGTTCGCAAAAAAGCAATTGCTCCCTGGTAGGCGTATGTTCGTATGCAGAAGCAATAAGCTGGCTTTTATCCGGGATCATTAATGGTTAATTGTTTAAATGGTTAATCGGTTAACTGTTTTCAGGGCAAAAATAAAACCTGAGTTTTTAGCATCGGCTTAAGTTAACTAAACCGTATTGAAGCGATATCTCCCGATCTAATCGCCTGCTTGTTTTTTGCAAAGATTTTGATCGGGAATTTAGCGAAAAGACGGACTGCGGTAACCAACTGGCATTACAGTACCTTTTCAAATCAATACAAGGGTTATGCGCTTTGCTTCCTGCGCGCTGCTAATTACAAAAGTAAGGTTTCGATGCGATGTGCCATTACCATATTTTGTTTTTTACTAAAGCTGAAAATAGTAAAATGGCCATCCTGAGAGGCTACCAAACCGATAGATTGTGGCTGATCATTAACAAACTGGGCCACAGAAAAATGCCGCGTACCACCCAATTGTCCTGGATACAGGATTTTATCTTCACCACCAACAATAGGTTCCGAAAAGGCAATCTGTTCTACAGTTGGCTTGCCTTTAGCACGACCGATTTTTGCGCCAAAAGCAATCAGATCAAACTCTTCATTGATGATTGTTGCACCATCAACCGCTGTTAAACCTGCTAAGTGGTCAACCTCTCTACGCACAGCGCCCTGTGAAAATATCTCACTTTGGTTACCACTTTGTTTCGCCAAATTAGACAGGCCACAGAATGGAGGTTCTACCAAATACTGTATGGGGTGGATAATGGATTCTTCCCATTTCGTATCACCTTTCGGCACAATAAGCAAGGCCCCACCACGACCATGCGCACGCATAGACACTGAAAATTGGATCAGGATATTAATCGGGTCGTTCCAGCTGGCTAGAACAGTCAGATCTAATAAGGCCTGCAAAATAGGCGGACAATCTTTATTTGTACAGCTCCTGTCGTCTACGATACGGATCTGCTCGCCTTTTAGCACCGCAACATTGGTAAACTTACCGATGCCGTAAATCCTTCGGTGTTTAATCACGATCAGGCCAGGTTCAGAAACATCCACAACAAAACAAAAGTTCGGAATATTGAGGGTTGTACCCCAGATATAAAGTTCGCCATTCTCTTCCCAAACACCCAGGTGAATTCCGGAGCGCTCAATTCCAGGTGCTATTTTGGTGAGGGTATTGGCATTTAAGGCTAGCTTTTTCGCGAAACGTAATGGCTTCGAGGTTTGTTCTGGTGGTAAAAAAGCAATCGAAATCCGTGGCGAATGCCCTTCCTCCTTACGCAAACTGCTCCAAAAAGCAACATCGATTATCGCTTCAATTATTTTTCGATCCGGTTGAGTAGCCAAATCTATCTCACCCTGTGCAATTGCATTTTGATGCAGTTTGACAAAATGTTGCTCAATAGTTGCTGCAATCGTGTTTGCCGCTTTATAGGTAGGCTTATAACTCATGTTCCGAATTTAAGCCGAATATTTCGATTTTTGAATATCCGAAAGGTTTGATTTTGGTAAAAATATTTCGAGGTTTTAACCGCAAAGCGCGCAAAGACAAGATTAACCACAAAGGCGCAAAGCACACAAAGTGAATTGTATATTTTTGGCCGAACGTCATTCCTCAAGTGAACTGAGGTGTCTCAGGTGGTAAAAATAAAGTTCATTTGTTCATTGAGCAATTAGTAAGTAAGATGGCTAAGAATTATTTCCGTGAACTCCGTGTTTCCGTGGCAAAAAATTAAAACACTTCGGCCCAAAACCAAAAATTTAAGCTCATCTTACTGTTAATCCTCAAAAAAGTCTATTTTTGTTTCAATGAGTAACAATAGTCTCTTATTAGTCGACCCGAATTTTAAAGCTGGTGCATCTGCTAACTGCCATTTATTATTAAAAATAACGAATGACAGCCTTTCTTATGCTGTGGTCAGCAAGGATACAGAAGAGATTAATATCATTTTTGATAAACAAGGTTGTGAAGATGTACAAAAAGAACTGAAATCAGCCTTTGAAACTGATCGTTACCTCTCCTTAAACTATGCAACTGTAAAAGCGGCAATCCATACCTCGAATTTTATTTTCATCCCTGACGAATGGTTTGATGGTGAAAACCTGACCGTTTATGCTAAATATTTAGGTTCTGATGCTAAGGTTTATACTAAACATAATGAGAAACTGGGCTTTAATACTGTTTTTTGTTTAGATGAAGATTTAAAAGCAAATCTGCCCGAAAAAACAGATTTATTTCCACAATCTGAACCATTAATGGTTTTATTTAATCATTTGGCAGATGAATCTTTACTAATCGATTTTACAGCAGTATCTTTTAATGTACTCTATATCAAAGATAAAAAGATCGTTTTTCAAAACCATTATCAATCAGAAAATGCCGAGGAATTTAATTATTTCCTGTTGCTGATGATTGAACAACTGGACCTAACCGATGCCGTTCCCGTGTATTTACAAGGCATTATAAACGAAGATGATGAGCATTATAACTGCTTATTAAAATACTTTAACCAACTTTATTTCTTTCTTCCTGCTGGAAAACAAAATAGCGAATTATTGGCTGATATGCCTAAACACTATTTCAGCGGTCTCCTTGCTTTAGATTTATGCGAATAATTGGTGGCAAATTAAAAGGCATCCGTTTGCAGCCCCCTGCAAATTTACCGGTACGCCCAACTACGGATATGGCCAAAGAAGCACTCTTCAATATCCTCAACAACAAATATGATTTCGAAAGCTGTACCGTTCTGGATTTATTCTGCGGTACCGGAAATTTAACTTTTGAGTTTGCCTCACGCGGGGCAGAAAGTATTTTAGCCATTGATATGGATTATGGCTGTGTAAACTGGGTTAAAAATACCGCAAAACAGCATCAGTTTGATCAGGTTGATGTGCGTAAAGGCGATGTTTTCAAATTATTAAAACAAATGACCGGCGCTTACGACCTGATATTTGCCGATCCGCCCTACAATATGCCCAACATTCCACAAATTCCGGTGATGGTTAAAGAACAACAATTACTTAAACCCGATGGTTTACTCGTTGTAGAACACCAGAGCAATATGAAGCTGAACAGCCAGCCCGGCTACACCGAAACCAGAAAGTATGGTAATTCGTCTTTCAGTTTTTTTGAGTTTAGTTAGTAGTCGATAAAATTTCTTTAGCCAGTATAATATTATTTTCTTTTTTGAAAGCGTATAGGCAATAAGTTGTGGCAGCCTTCAGTCCTGCTTTTCATTGCAATCAGGCTTATTGTCAAGGGCCTGCTTCAATCCTATACCATTGAACTTCTTAATGCCCTTAATTTCTTAATGATAAAACATTAAACCATACGTATTCCGTGTATATCCGTGTTTCCGTGGCAAAAAATACAGAAGACCAGAATCGTCTTGCTGAATTTATTATTTTCAATTGTCTTGTAGCTACTATGTGGTCAGCATCTTTTAGTATAAAGACCCTGAATTAAATATGCATTGAACTTCCTAATACCCTTAATTTCATAATGATAAAACATTAAACCATACGTATTCCGTGTATATCCGTGTTTCCGTGGCAAAAAAACAACCTTATTTGTATCCTTCGTGTCTTAGTGGTAAAAAATTCCGCCATAAAAATCTATATTTGAATCATGAAGATAGCGCTATTTCCAGGCTCATTTGATCCGATCACTATTGCTCACGTAAATATTTTACAACGTGCCACTCCCCTTTTCGATAAAATTGTAGTAGGTATCGGACTCAACAGCGCTAAACAGAATTTCTTAAGCGCAGAGCAGCGCCTTCAGATTTTACAAACTGTTTTTAAAGGCTATCCGAATATCGAAATCCAAACATACGATGGCCTAACCGTAGATTTCTGCCGAAAAATAGATGCCACCTATATGGTTAGGGGCATCCGTTCAGCTGCTGATTTTGAATATGAAAGAGCCATCGCGCAGATTAACCAGACGATGATGCCTGAGGTAGAAACCATTTTACTCTTAAGCAAGCCCGAATACTCAGCCATCAGTTCTACCATTGTACGCGATATTTTAAGAAACCATGGCGATGTAAGTCCATTCGTGCCAAAAGAAGCCCTTAGTTTTTTGTAAGAAATTTGGCACCGTTACATTATTCCCCTCTTCCAGAGGGGTGTCCGCAGGACGGGGTGTCAAACCTGTACTCAACTGATCTTGGCGTCTCGCTAAGACATAATTATTTCTATACCGAATACCGATTACGAGAGACAAAGTATAGTGTCTCATCCGACTTCATCCTCTTTATCTTCCTAATATTAACAGCTAGTGCTTAAATTTTATTTAATTTAACCTGTAACGTTTTTTAAAATCGCTTACCAATGGGTTATATATTAAATGAAAGAAACAGAAAACATATTTCTTACCCTGATTAATCAACACAAAGCGATTATACATAAGATTTCGAAAATGTATATGAACGGTTTTGAAGAGCAGCGTGATCTGTTTCAGGAAATTGTATTACAGCTTTGGAAAGCTTATCCCACTTTTAAGGGTAATTCCAAATTTACCACCTGGATGTACCGTGTCTGTTTAAATACAGCTTTAATATACTTTAAAAAGGAGAACAGAAAAGTAGATAAGACACCTTTAGACGAAAATATTGATATAATTGATGTAAATGAGAGCGAGGGAAAAGAAGAAAAACTGGCTTACCTGTATACCGCCGTTCAAGAGCTGAATGTGATAGAAAAAGCCTTGATATTTCTCTTTCTCGAAAATCAATCCCATCGCGAAATTGCCGAAAACCTGGGCATCAGCGAGGTAAATGCACGGGTAAAACTGAACCGAACTAAAGAAAAATTACAATCCATCATAAAGAAAAACGGTTATGAATTTTGACGATATAAAAAACGAATGGAATGCTGAAAGTCCGGAAGGAAGTAACATTTCGACCGATATGCTTAAAATAAAACAAGCACATACCCCAATCGACAGGATCAGGGGAAAAATGAAACACGAGTTTTTTTACCAGATCTTCTTTTTGGTTATCATGGCCTTTGTTCCTTACTTTTTTGATTTTTCATCAGCTATGGATCAGGTATTTTTAATGTTTTACGCCATCACTTGTGGTTTTACAGCCTATTACTTTATAAAATTCTACCTCTTCTATAAAAATTCATACGATATGAGCCTGGATACACGTAAAAATATCCTTTGGTTTTATTACGAAATGAAATTGAATATCGAACTTTATAAAGCCCTGACCTATATTGTTGCCTTTATCGGAATTGCCTTTCTTGCAGTTTACCTGTTTGTAGAAAAGGCTTCCATTTTCGCCAGGATTTTAGGCAAACTATCGCCTGTTTACATCTTATTAAACTGCTTTTTCACCATTCTGATTATAGGCGTAATTACCGAGTTATGGGCATGGTATTATTATGGCAAACATTTAAAACAAGTAAAGAAGGTAGTGGATGAACTGGATTATGAATAATCGGTGCAGTCAGATAAAAATATTTGACACCATAGCTACCAAAGGTGCTGACCACGTAGTAGCTACAAGACGATTAAAAATACTACCTCTACTTGTAAAATAAGTTCAGCAGGACGATCTCTGGGATAGAACACTTATAGTATTCCTCCGGCTCTTAAAACATCCATAATTGATGGAAAAGTATTTTTAACCACCGGTGAAATGTGGTTTTTGTCCAGCCAAACAGCTTCATCAATCCCTTCTTCTTTCTGAGGGACCAATTTTGGCTCGCCTTTAACCTTCATTTTGTACCAGTTCGTTTTCTTGATTACCATTTTAGTACCAATCGGGTAAACGTGATAGGTTTTACAAAGTTTTTCTTCGCGTTTAAACACCTTAATGCCGCACTCCTCTTCTACCTCACGAACTGCCGTTTCTTTCATTTTTTCACCTTCTTCAAGCTTTCCTTTGGGTAAATCCCACTTTTTATTTCGAAAAATAAAGAGATAATTTCCATTTGCACTCTCCACCAAACCACCTGCAGCTTTAATAATAGTACAATCTTTCTTTAGTTTTTTAAAGGTCTCCTGAGGATTTTTTGTCAAGAAAATATAGCTCTTCTTCGAACCATTTTTTAGTTTTTTGTAGAACATTTGCAGATCAAAATCCTGGAATTCAAGTTGTTGAATTTTCTCCTTTTGCTCTGGCAAAAAATCTGAGATAAACAAAGTGTTATCGTTGATATAAATTCTATAATTTCTTGGCATATATTTTAAAACACATTAACAGCATAAACTGCGCTTTACAGCAGCATATTCCTTTCCCGATTACATTTAAAGAGTTCTTTCTGCGAAACCTATATATTTTGCAATGCTCTAAAAGTAGAAAAATTGTTGGGTTATTTATAGGGTATAAAAAAAGGTTACAACAATTAATGTTGTAACCTTATCTAAATTAACGCTCTCAATCAAAGATTGATGCAAGGCTCTCACCCCTTGCTTGCTACAAATATATAATAATTTATTAAAGAGTGAAAAAAAAATATTTTTTAATCCATAATCATCCTATATCACTTGAGGCCAGATACACTAGAATGTAAAAAAAATAGTTAGTAATCTGTATTGGAACATTCAACGGGAAAACAATGGTGAATAATTCCCTCAACGATAATATTTTTCATAATTTTAACCTTTTAATCTGCCATGCCCATACCTTCACTATCCGAAACAGATCTGGAAGCATACCGAAATGATCTTTCTAACCCAGAAAAATCAACAGGTGAACTCTTTATCACATTAACCGGGCTTTATCAGCGTTTTGCCGGCAATGAACAACTATTGGCAAATTTTGAGTATGCCGCCGAACTGCAAAGTTTAGAAAATAGTTACGCTTCTAAAAAAGACCAATACAATAAGGAAATTACGGAACTTAAAAGGCAGTTTAAACAACTAGACAACCGCATTGTTGCCGCAGAGCAAAAGCTACGTCACGGTATACCCGACGATTTGATGGTAATGGATAAAATTATAGCTGAGCAAGAATCCATCGTTGAAGATCAGGAAAAGCTTAACCATGCGGAATCATCTGTTGTAGAGCAGGTTAGAAAAATAGATATAGCGCATGGAAAAGACCTTCAGAAGCTGGAACAGCAACAAAACAATAGAAATACGCCGCTGAACAGTAAATTTTCTGCTTTTACCGAACAGCTCAAACAAGCAGAAAAACGCATTACACTAAAAGCAAGTGCAATCGCCATTATTGCCATTATCGGTATTCCTTTAATCTTAGATCTGGGTCTTGTTTCCTTAGGATTGCCTGCTTTAAGCAAGAATACCAATAACCTGATCTTTACCCATTATATCTTTTTAATCGCGCTGATTTTGGTCGAATTGTTCCTTGCCGAAAAAATCAGGAGCAGGATCTCTGGCATGTTATCTATCTCTTATCTTAAAGATTCGTTAGCTACACTCCAAAACCTGCTGACGGAAAACAAAAAACAAATTTTCAAGGTAGAATCTGAGCACAAGATTTCCTTATCAGAATTTGTAAAGCAAAATTACACTGCCTAGGGAACTGATTTGTTTGATAAACAAATAGGGATTTAGCAACCTTTATTTCCAGTTCCTAAACCCCTATTGATTAAATACGATCAGATATTCAGATCTATAATGTGGCCATATCAATCACGAAACGGTAACGCACATCACCTTTTTCCATACGCTCGTAGGCATGGTGGATGTCTTTGATATCAATCATTTCGATATCCGATACGATATTGTTCTCTGCACAAAAATCCAACATTTCCTGAGTTTCGGCAATACCTCCAATACCTGATCCCGCCAGGCTTTTTCTACCACCAAGTAAACTGAAAGCGGCAATTTCTGCTGGCTTAGGCGGAACACCTACGCAAATGTGTATACCATTTGTTCTCAACAAGGAAAGGTACATGTTAAAATCATGTTCTGCAGAAACCGTATCCAGTATAAAATCGAAGGTACCCCTTGCTGCTTTAACCTGTGCCGGATCGGTCGTAACTACAAAATGGTGTGCGCCCAGTTTTTTGGCATCTTCTTCTTTTTTTGGTGAAGTACTCAATACCGTAACTTCAGCGCCAAAAGCTACACCGAATTTCACGGCCATGTGACCTAAACCACCTAAACCAAGTACGGCTAGTTTATGGCCTTTTCCTACTTTCCAGTGTTTTAATGGAGAATAAGTGGTAATACCCGCACATAAAAGTGGGGCTACAGCTGCAAGGTTTAATTTATCTGATACATGAAGCACAAATTCTTCTCTTACTACAATCGAATCCGAATATCCACCATAAGTTGGTGTTTTACCATCTCTTTCTAAACCATTATAGGTCTGCGTATTTCCTTCTAAACAGTATTGTTCTAAATTTTGCTTGCAGTTTTCGCAAACCTGGCACGAATCTACCATACAACCTGTACCGGCAAGATCGCCTACCTTAAATTTCTTCACATGATCTCCAACCTTTACTACCCTGCCCACAATTTCGTGCCCCGGAACCATTGGGAAAATTCCCGGAAACCAATCGTTTTTGATCTGGTGCAAATCTGAGTGGCAAACCCCACAGAAAAGTATCTCAAACTGAACATCATGAGGCCCTACTTCCCGGCGCTCAAAATTCCAGGGTGCAAGATCTGTTTCGGCATTTTGTGCCGCATATCCTTTTGTTGCTATCATAAAAATTTAAATTAATTTTACCATAACAAATGTAAACAGCTTTTGTTAAGAACAATTACGCAAATCAAATAATTCATTGCAAAATTCAAACAATACTTATCATTTACGAGAGATTTTAAAAACGCTATTTGAACGAAAATAATCATTTAATGCTACAAAATTCGTCAGTCTAAAAACTTAGCTAGCCAATATAACATTTACATTCTCTTCTATTTTCAGGCCTTGCCATTCTTTATCACATTGATTTACAGCGCTTGGCAAGAAATAGCTTTTACCATCCATCAAAATTTCCGATATTTGTAGCATTTGGAAGTCGTGATTCAATTCAATTCCCGACATTTTCTTTCCCCGCTAAAACAAGTGGGGCTTAATAAACGTTATGACAAACACAAATAAATCTGTAATTTTGAGCCATGTATAATAAAAGTGATATTGAATTAAAGGTAGCGGAATTTTTATTACAGATAAAAGCAATCAAATTACAACCAAATAACCCTTTTACCTGGGCATCTGGTTGGAAATCGCCGATTTATTGCGACAACAGAATTACCCTTTCCCACCCTCAGGTTAGAACTTACATCCGTCAGAAACTTGCGCAGGCCATTCAGGAAGAGTTTGGTTCAGTAGATGTTATTGCGGGTGTTGCAACTGCCGGAATTCCTCAGGGCGTTTTAGTCGCTCAGGAACTTGGTTTACCTTTTATCTATGTAAGGGCGAAAGCTAAAGAACACGGTACCGGAAGTTTAATTGAAGGTGAAGTGGTAGAAGGTCAGCGTGTAGTGGTTATCGAAGATTTAATTTCAACCGGAAAAAGCAGTTTACAAGCTGTTGAAGCACTAAGAGCGGCAGGATTATCGGTAGCTGGCTTAGCGGCAATTTTCACTTACGGTTTCGAAAAAGCAGACGAAAATTTCGCAGCTGCAAAATGTCGTTACTTAACCTTATCAAACTATGGCGCCCTAATCGATTATGCTGCTGAGCACAGCATTATTGCCAAAAGTGATATGGAATTATTAGGTAAATGGCGTTTAAATCCTTCAGAATGGGGACAAGGACAAGTATTAAGTTCGGAGTCTTAAGTTTTGAGAAAAAACAAAAATCTATAAAAAATATATAATGACTGTTATTGAAAGCGCAGTGGAGGTGAATAAACCAGTTGCAGAGGTTTATGCATTCCTATCCAATATGAACAATCATCAGCAACTGATGCCAGAAAATATCTATAACTGGGAATCTACTGAAGATGATGCTCGTTTTACCATTCAGAACATGGCAAAATTGGCCATTAAAATTTCGAGCCGTATCGAAAATCAGGAAATAACAGCCATTCCGAGTGAAAAAGCACCTTTCGATGTGGAGTTAAAGTGGACTGTAGCAGATAACGGAAACGGAACAACTACAGCGAAACACATTATCTCAGCAGATTTGAACATGATGATGAAAATGCTGGCATCTGGTCCATTACAAAAGTTGGCCGATCACCAAACCGAAAAATTGAAAGAAATTTTAGGATAAAAAGTGATTGCAAAGATTTAAATGATTGCACAGATACAAAAGACGAGTTAACCCTCGTCTTTTTTTATGCGTAAAAATTCCATTGTGGTTCTTTTATCAGCATTTTATTTTAATACCTTAGTTTTTTGAATAACCATTAAACTATGAACCTCAGATTTCTACAGGTAACTGCTCTGTTTTTTGCCCTCTTTCCTGTTTCCAAAACGTTTGCTCAATCAGTTACGGCCTTGAAAACCGAATATTTGGTTAATCCGATCGGGTTAGACAACCCAAATCCGCGTTTTACCTGGCAAATGAACGATGCCAGCCAGGGCGCTAAACAAACTGCTTACCGTATTTTGGTAGATACTGATTCGGCTTCGCTTGTTAAAGCTGAAGCAAAACTTTGGAATACAGGGTGGATAGCTTCAGAAAAAAATCTGATCGTTTATTCGGGCCAGTTACTAAAACCTTTTACTAAATACTATTGGAGGGTTGACATTGCCGATGGAAATCAAAAGAAATCAAATAAGCCATATATCGCCAGCTTCGAAACAGGCATGATGAAAATGGAAAACTGGCAGGGTGCATGGATCTCGGATACCGAAAATATCAAACTTAAACCTGCTCCCTATTTCCGGAATACCTTTACCACGAATAAAAAAATCAGATCGGCCAGGGCATACATTGCCGCAGCGGGATTATACGAACTATCCATCAATGGGAAGAAAATAGGCAACCACCGCATGGATCCGATGTACACCCGTTTTGATAGACGAAGCTTATATGTTACCTATGATGTAACCAATGCAATCAGCAAAGGCAAAAATGCAATAGGCGTATTGCTGGGCAATGGATGGTACAACCACCAATCAACTGCAGTATGGTATTTCGATCGTGCCCCATGGCGCAATAGACCAACTTTTTGTCTGGACCTAAACATTACTTACGAAGATGGCACTACCGAAATCATTAAATCGGGTAAAGATTGGAAAACGGCTTTAAGCCCGATTATTTTTAATAGTATTTATACCGCCGAACATTACGATGCTCGTCTGGAAAAAGCAGGCTGGAACACCGCAAACTTCGACGATACCGATTGGAAAAATGTGATATACCGTTCAGCACCCTCTAAAAATATTGTTGCACAGGCCATGCACCCTATCCGTAATGTGGAGGAAATAGCCAGCAAAAGTTTAAGAAAATTTAATGATACCACCTACCTTTTCGATCTGGGCAGGAATATTTCGGGAGTAAGCAAAATTACAGTGAGCGGACCGGCCGGAACGGTGATTAAACTGAAACATGGCGAGCGTTTATACACCAACGGACATGTGGATATTTCGAATATTGATGCCCATTACCGTCCAACGGATAATACCGATCCTTTCCAAACCGACATTCTGATTTTAAACGGAAAAGGTGCACAAAGTTTCATGCCCTATTTTAATTATAAGGGCTTTCAATATGTGGAAGTAAGCAGCTCCGCTCCCATCGAATTGAAAAAAGAAGACCTCACAGGTTATTTTATGCACAGTGATGTGCCAGTTGTGGGCGATGTTAAATCTTCAGAGCCGATCATCAATAAAATCTATTACGCCACCAATAATTCTTACCTATCCAATCTTTTTGGCTACCCAACAGATTGTCCGCAACGGGAGAAAAACGGCTGGACAGGCGACGCACAGATCGCCATCGAAACAGGCCTTTATGGTTTTGATGGCATTACCATTTACGAAAAATGGCTCGCCGATCACCGTGACGAGCAGCAGCCAAATGGTGTTTTACCATCCATTATCCCTACCGATGGCTGGGGTTATGAATGGGGCAACGGACCAGATTGGACCAGTACCATTGCGATTATTCCGTGGAATGTATACCTGTTTTACGGCGACAAAAAATTACTTGCCGATTGTTACGAAAATATCAGGAAATACGTAAACCATATTGATGAAACCTACCCTACGGGTTTAACTACCTGGGGCCTGGGTGATTGGATTCCGGTAAAATCTAAATCGCCTGTCGAACTTACCTCTACCTGCTATTACTATGCTGATGTGCTTATTTTAGCCAAGGCAGCAAAAATTTTAGGTAAAAACGATGATTATGAAAAGTACATGGCCATGGCTAAAAAAATTAAAGATGCTTTTAATGCCAAGTATTTGAATAAAGAAAAAGGGATTTATGCTTCTGGCGTACAAACCGAAATGAGTGTTCCGCTTTATTGGAAAATTGTTCCGGAAGAATCAGTTGCCTTAGTTGCCAAAAATTTAGCCAAACGTGTAGAAGCCGATGGTTTCCACCTGGATGTGGGATTATTGGGTACAAAAGCCATTTTAAATGCGCTGAGCGAAAATGGCTACAGCGACATTGCCTACAAAGTTGCTGCACAAAAAACCTATCCAAGCTGGGGCTGGTGGATGGAAAACGGAGCCACCACTTTATACGAGAACTGGCCTATTGATGCAAAATCGGATATCTCGATGAACCACATTATGTTTGGAGAAATCGGTGCCTGGTTGTACAAATCGCCGGGAGGCATTAAACCAGATGAAAAGCAGCCTGGCTTTAAACATGTGATATTGGATCCGCACATTATGGAAGGCCTCAATTCTTTTGAGGCTAGTCATATTGGTCCGTACGGTAAAATTATGAGTGCATGGAAAAGAATTAATAATGGAATCAGGTACGATATTACCATTCCTGCAAATTCTACAGCTACTATTAATGTACCGCTTACAAGTGGTATGATTGTTTATGTAGATGGTAAAATAAACAACACTGGAAAAATAGATTTAGCGGCCGGTAAGTATGTAATTGAACATAAAGCAAAAAAATAATCTATAACATTACCGCCTGGCTTAGATGTACTCAGGTGGCTTAGGTGGTCATTTGTTTTTAGAAAAGCAGCGTTAGTGCTTTTAGGCTATGAAAGTCCCGCTATCCGCTTCAAAGCCTCGGCTCGTACCTCACCTTCGGGTTTTATGCTGCTATCGGGTTTATTAACGATAAGGCACTTGCTTTTGGCTACACATACTACAGACCGTGAATTAAACTTTTGCGGTATCTTCCAGCGATAAATATCTTATTAGGATGGAAGGATCTCACGCCCCCAAGTTTAAATACGTTGGTTTTAACACCACAGACCTAAGTAAAATAAACCTGATAAAGTGGAAAGCCCGCATCCCGATTTTTCTTCGGGAGCGGACTTGGAGTGATAGCAGGACTGTTCTAACCAACACGGACTGACCCCTGATTTTCAAAATAAGATTAACTACATAAATCACCATGCATATTCGAAACCTGAGAGGTTTAAAAGAACCAACACGACAAATTTTCAGTATAATTCATTAATTATCAGCAATTTAGTCATTAAAAATAAAATCTTACCGACAAAATTTCCGATTATAAAATCAAAATTGATGTGGCATTTGTTTTGACCTTAAAGGGAATATGAACTTCAACAATTTTACCATAAAAGCCCAGGAAGCAGTTCAACAGGCTTCTGAAATAGCCCAAGGCAATCAGCAACAGGCTATTGAAACGGCACACCTGCTTAAAGGTTTGCTCACTGTTGATGAAAACGTGGTTTCTTACGTGTTAAAGAAATTAAACGTTAACCTAAATTCATTGAATCAAAACTTAGATGCAGAGATTGCCAAATTCCCGAAAGTGAGCGGCAGTAATGTCTATCTGTCATCTAATGCCAATAGCGTTTTGCAAAAAGCGCAAACATTTTTAAAAGAATTTAAAGATGAATTTGTGTCTGTTGAGCATTTATTATTAGGCATCTTAGCCGTTAACGACAGCACTTCGAAATTATTAAAAGAACAAGGTGTTAACGAAAAAGACCTTAAAAAAGCCATTGTAGAGCTACGTGGCGATAACCGGGTAACCGATCAAAATGCCGAAGCCACTTATCAGGCTTTAAGCAAATATGCCAGAAATTTAAACGAATACGCCGAGAGCGGAAAACTTGATCCGGTAATTGGCCGCGATGAAGAAATCCGTCGGGTTATCCAGATTTTATCCCGCCGGACCAAGAACAACCCTATTTTAATTGGTGAGCCAGGCGTGGGTAAAACGGCCATTGCTGAGGGTATTGCTTTCAGGATTATCAAAGGTGATGTACCCGAGAATTTAAAAAGTAAAGTGGTTTACTCGCTCGATATGGGATCGCTTATTGCAGGCGCCAAATATAAAGGTGAGTTCGAAGAGCGTTTAAAAGCCGTAGTTAAAGAAGTGACACAGAGCGATGGCGACATTATCCTCTTTATCGACGAGATCCACACTTTGGTGGGTGCCGGTGGTGGTGAAGGTGCCATGGATGCAGCGAACATTTTAAAACCTGCCCTTGCCCGTGGAGAGTTGCGCGCTATTGGTGCAACCACTTTAGATGAATATCAAAAATATTTAGAAAAAGATAAAGCCTTAGAGCGTCGTTTCCAGAAGGTAATGGTCGAAGAACCGGATACCCAGGATGCCATTTCGATCCTTCGCGGACTGAAAGAACGTTACGAAACACACCATAAAGTAAGGATTAAAGATGAAGCGATTATCGCAGCCGTAGAAATGAGTCAGCGGTATATCTCAGACCGTTTCTTACCAGATAAAGCCATAGATTTAATGGATGAGGCTGCATCGAAATTGCGTATGGAGATGGATAGTGTGCCCGAAAATGTGGATGCTTTAGACCGTGAAATTATGCGTTTAGAAATTGAACGCGAAGCGATTAAACGGGAAAAAGACGATAGAAAGGTCAAAGAACTTTCAGAAGAAATTGCCAACCTATCAGCAGAGCGTGATGAATTTAAAGCGAAATGGCAAGGCGAAAAAGACCTGGTAGATGCCGTAAATAACGAACTGGAGCAGATTGAGCACTACAAATTAGAAGCAGAACAAGCTGAACGTGCAGGAGATTATGGCAAAGTGGCCGAAATCCGTTACGGAAAAATTAAAGAAGCACAGGATAAAGTTGAGAAACTAAAAGCCGATTTAGAAAGCCAGCAAAGCGATAGCCGCATGCTTAAAGAAGAAGTTACCGCCGATGATATTGCTGGTGTGGTGGGTCGCTGGACAGGTATTCCGGTTACCAAACTGATTGCCAGTGAGCGCGAAAAATTACTTCACCTGGAAGAAGAATTACACCAGCGCGTAGCGGGTCAGGATGAAGCAATTGAAGCGATATCTGATGCCATTCGCCGTTCCCGTGCAGGCTTGCAGGACAAACGCAAACCAATCGGCTCTTTCATCTTTTTAGGTACTACTGGTGTGGGTAAAACGGAATTGGCAAAAGCCCTCGCTGAATTTTTATTCAACGATGAAAATGCCTTAACGCGTATTGATATGAGTGAATACCAGGAACGTCACGCCGTGTCGCGTTTAATTGGTGCGCCTCCGGGATATGTGGGTTATGATGAAGGCGGACAGTTAACCGAAGCCGTTAGGCGTAAACCTTATTCGGTGGTATTGCTTGATGAGATTGAAAAAGCACACCCGGATGTATTTAATATCCTGCTACAGGTGTTGGATGACGGACGTTTAACCGATAATAAAGGAAGAACGGTGAATTTTAAAAATACCATCATCATCATGACTTCCAACATTGGTGCACATTTAATTCAGGATAACTTCAAAAACTTAAGTGATGAAAACCGTGAGGAAGTAATTGCCAAAACCAAAAACGAACTGTTTGAAGTATTAAAACAAACCATTCGTCCGGAGTTTTTGAACAGGATTGATGAACTGATTATGTTTACCCCGTTAAACCGCAGTGAAATCAGAAATATTGTAAGCTTACAGTTTAAACATGTACAGCAAACACTGGCCGAGATGGGTATAGAAATGGATGCCAGCGACGAAGCTTTAGATTGGCTGGCACAATTGGGTTACGATCCGCAGTTTGGTGCGAGGCCGTTAAAAAGGGTTATTCAAAAGAGAATCTTAAATGAGTTGTCGAAAGAGATATTGGCGGGTAAGATAGATAAAGACAGCAAAATTAAATTGGATATGTTCGATCACAATTTTGTGTTCCTGAACCAAAACGCAGGTTAAAACATTCCAGATCAAATCCCACAGCTTAATTTCTGTGGGATTTTTTTGTTTAAAAAAGAACCTCACTAAAAGTAACTAACATGATAGTTCATTTTCTTGTTTTTTGTTTCAATAATGATTATTATTGATTACACACAAAAACACAAATAAAATGAAACCTAAATTAATCATCATGGCGCTGCTATGCGCCGTCAGTTGGCATTGTTATGCCCAAACTGAAAAAGGAACCGGCTTTGCTGGTTTAAGCCTGAGTTTTGGAACCTCAAAACAAAACAATTCGTCACCAAGCCTAAACACCTTCACCGTTACGCCTCGCGGAGGCTACTTTTTGGCCAATAACTTCGCCATAGGCCTGGAAATTCCTTTAAATCTTTCCAAACTCCGCGGCGAAAGTTATATCTCCTGGGATGAAGAAGATGGAAGATACGAAGATCGTTATGGTCCCAAAGAATTTAGCTTCGGCATCTCTCCCTTTGTACGCAAATATGTAGATGTAAAAGAACGTTTTAAGTTTTTTGTACAGGCCAATTTGCTTCTTCAGATTAATACCTTCAACAGGGTTGATGATCAAGGTTACCTCATCCGCACCGATGCACGTGCAAAAGGCTTTGGAGCCAGTTTAACTCCAGGGTTTACTTATTTGCTTTCTAATGATTCGAGCATAGATTTTTCATTTCCAATTTTAAGTTTCTTTCATCAAAATTATTATGCTGAAGAATCGTTGTACAACTTCGATAAGAAAAATAACCTGAGATTGGCACTCGATAACTTTACCCCTACTTTCACAATCAATATCCACTTCTAAGTTCACAGCTCATGAAAAATATATTCACCAAAATTTTAAGCGTAACGAGTATAAGCTTATTATTTCTTTTAAGCCTTTCCAATCAGGCAATTGCTCAGCGCTTTCGGGGCAAAATAGAATATTATAGCAGTGTATTCCCTTCTGAAAATGGAAAAATCAAATCTATCAATGGTACTAAAATTGAATATTACAATTCGGTTTTTAAATCGGAAGATGGAAAAGTAAAAACAATTGGCGATAAAAGAGTGGAATATTATAACAGTGTATTCCCCTCCGAGGATGGAAAAATCAAATCTATCAATGGTATTAAAATTGAATATTACAATTCGGTTTTTAAATCGGAAGACGGAAAAATTAAGTCGATTGGTAATATCAAATTTGAATATAATAACAACGGATCTCAAAAAAGTGATGGTAAGATAAAATCAATCCATAATGAAAATGATGATTCCGGATCAGAAGACGCATTAGACACCTATTACTTTATTGAAAGACTCAATTGTCAATAATTTACAACCTAATAAATGATGGAAGAGGCTGTATCATAATTATAGACTGTCATCCTGAGCCTGTCTAAGGACCTGTTTAAATACGCTTTAAGGTGTTTCGACTACTTGTCCCGATTCTTCGGGAAGCTCAACATGACAGCATCTTAAGTGAAATCGCATTTATGATACAGCCTTTTTTTTTATTTACTGACCTACAACGACTTAAAAATAAATCAACTAAATAATTAGTTTTTGTGTTTTTTTTATTCTATTATTGGATACACAAAAAAAACACAAACACAAATGAAAAAACAATTATTAGTTACGGCTATGGCCGTGGGTATCTCCCTATGCGGTTTTGCGCAAACAAAAGGAACAAACGCTTTAAGCTTTGGCATTAATACTACCACAAGCAAAAGTAGCGGTAACAACTACGAAACCAAATCAAAAAACAACTATTTCACACTTGGTTATGGCTTTTTCTTTAAAGACAATGATAAGATTGGCTTAGATTTAACCTATGGAACAAATAAAAATTCCTCGGGAAATAATAGCCACCAAGAGCAAAAAAGCTACGGCGGAAACCTAAGTTACCAACACTACTTCCCTCTTGTAAAAACCTTGTTTGCATATGCGGGCGGAAAAGCAGCTTATACTTATAGTAAAAACGATAATTTATATGACAGTAGTTATACCCCAATATCAGGCTATAAATCAAACCAATACGCTATAGGAGCCTATGGTGGTATTACCTGGTTTGTATCAAAAAGATTCGCCTTAGAAACAAGTTTGTTATCAGCAGATATCGTTTACAATAAAACAGAACAAAATGAGATTAATGCGAATAACTATTTTACAAAAAATGAATATACCTCATTCAATTTCAGCAGCCAAGGAGTTATCAACAACCTCGGCTTTAAGATCTATATCCTATTTTAACCTCCTCAACCATTAAAGCTTTGGCCCATCCCCTTAAAAAAGGATGGGCTTTTTTATTTCTTCTTTGTTTCAATATTCGGCAAGAAACCGGTTAGTAAACCGATTAAAGGCAGAAACGCACAAACATTAAATACATATTCGATACTGGTAGAATCAGCTAACTTCCCTAACAAAGCCGAACCAATACCACCCATGCCAAAGGCAAAGCCAAAAAACAAACCGGCCACCAAACCTACTTTTCCTGGAATCAATTCCTGCGCATAAACCAGAATTGCCGAGAACGCCGACGCCAAAATCATCCCGATAGGCACAATGAGCACACCTACCCAAAATAAACTGGCATGTGGCAGCAACAATGCAAATGGAGCAGTACCCAATATTGAAGCCCAGATTACATATTTCCGGCCTATTTTATCGCCTATTGGTCCGCCCAGCAATGTTCCGGCAGCTACCGAAAATAAAAACACAAATAAATAAATCTGCGAGGTTTGCACCGAAACATGGAATTTATCGATCAGATAAAAGGTAAAATAATTGGTTAAACTCGCCATGTAGAAGTATTTCGAGAAAATCAATAAGAGTAAGATACAAACAGAAAAGATCACCTTAGTTCTCGAAAATTGATTCACAACCGTTTGAATATTGATCTTTTTACTCCTCGAAAGCATAAATCCCCTGTACCAGTTGCCTACATAGGTTAAAATAATAATGGCCAAAAGTGCAATAACCGAAAACCAGATCACGCTGAACTGCCCGTAGGGAACAATAATCCAGGCAGCCAATAAGGGGCCTAAAGAACTCCCGGCATTGCCGCCCAATTGAAAAACAGATTGCGCCAATCCCCGCTTCCCTCCTGATGCAGCATGCGCCATACGTGACGCCTCAGGATGAAATATAGAAGAGCCAATGCCAATAAAACATACCGAAAGCAATATGGTGTAAAAATGGGTGGATTGTGAGAGCGAGATTAAGCCGATCAGCGTAAAACCCATGCCTGTAGCCAATGAGTATGGCTGAGGTTTTTTATCCGTGTATAAACCCACAAAAGGTTGTAGCAATGATGCGGCCAGCTGAAAGGTTAATGTAATTAGGCCGATCTGCGAAAAACTTAAATGATAGCTGGTTTTGATAATGGGGTAAATGGCAGGAATTAACGACTGTATGGTATCGTTAAGCAGGTGTGAAAAACTTAAAGCGAAAAGTATAGGGAAAACGGTTTTTTCAATAATGGAGGTGGTGGTGCTATTCTCAGTCATAACGGTAAATTATACCGTCAAAAATAGTGAATATAAATTTTTAAACTACACCGATTGTCCTTGCACAAACCAAACATTTTTATAAAGTTTTGGTTTTATAGCTATGGAAAAGAACAGAAAAATTGTTGGCTTATGCGGAAGTTTAAGAAAGGGATCGTACAATGCCATGCTGCTTAAAGTTGCAGGCAGTTTAATCCCCGAAGGTATCCACTTCGAAACAGTGGCTTTTGATGATATTCCTGTTTATAATGCAGACCTCGACTTGCCTGAAACAGAAGAAAGGCCTGCAAGCGTGACGAAATTTAGAGATGCCCTCGCTACAGCTGATGCTTTTATTATTGTTTCTCCTGAATATAATTATTCCATCCCTGGTGGACTAAAAAATGCCATCGACTGGGCCAGCCGTGGAAAAGATTCGCCCTTAATGCATAAACCAGTTGCCGTAATGGGCGCCACACAGGGCATGTGGGGAACGGTTAGAATGCAAACAGCATTTTTGCCTGTTTTTACCTTCCTGAACATGAATCCGGTTTTACAACCAGAAGTTTTAGTGGCCCAGGCGCAAAATAAATTCGATGCAGAGGGAAATCTGACGGATGAGAGAACCATCGGTATCATCAAAAAGAAAATAGAAAATTTAATTTCTGCCTGTAAAGTTTAATCCAAAACGGCAGCATTCCCCTATACAAAACCTGCCATTTGCGACAGTTTAAAATCTGACATTTATACAAAAAAAGTCAGATTGTCAATCTGTCATGCCTGAAAAATTAATCAGTTGATTAATTTTTGGTCACACGAAAATAATATTGACTTAACACTAAATTTATATCTCTTTATCAATTAGACAGTTGACCAAAAACTGATTTTTTGATGACGCTGACAAAGTTTTTTGGCACAAGTGTTGACTTTTATTCAAATATAGTCAGAAATTAAAAAAGTAAAATTGACTATATTTTTATAACAAATAAATAATAAAAAAGATGAAAAAACTATTATTATCTTTAGTAGCAGTAGCAGGTTTAGTTTATGGTGCACAAGCACAAACTGAAAAAGGAAATTTTATGTTAGGCGGTAATGTAGGTGTAAACTCTACAAAAGCAGATGGCGCTCCAAAAGCAGATTTCAGCTTTAGCGTATTACCAAGTGTTGGTTATTTTATTAGCAACAATTTTGCAATCGGTACTGGTGTTGGTTACGAATACAATAAAGAAGTAAGCAACAAAACTCAGGATGGTGCTTTTAAAGTTGCTCCATTCGGACGTTACTATGTTGGTTTATCTGATCAATTCAAATTCTTCGGACAATTATCAGTGCCATTGGCATTTGGTGAGTTAAAAGCAACTGATGCTAACGGCGATAACGCAGTTAAATTGGGTACTACGACTAAAATCGGTGTAGAACTTGCTCCGGGATTTGCATTTTTCCCAACCAAAAGAATCGGTATCGAACTTTCAGTTAAAGGTTTAAGTTATGAAAACTATACTTTAAAAGCTGAAGGTACAGGCGCTAAGTTAAAAACAAACACTTTTGGCTTAAACGCTGATACTTTTGCACCAAGATTAGGTGTACAATTCTACTTTTAATTCATTCTCCCTTAGGGGAAAATAATAAATGACTTTTTTTCAAAGAGCGTCCCGGTTTACCATCGGGACGCTCTTTGTTTTACTTCTTTTCTCTGATGGCTTTAAATTCAGATCCATCTTTCCATTTTGGATACGAATCTTCGTTACTGATGCGATAGCCCAAATCAAAAAGCATCCGAACATCTGCTACAATACCTGATAAATCCCATGTTTTGGCATCGAAATTATCCTGCGGCGAATGGTAACGGAATTTGGTAAAATCGGCTACCTGTTTTAATCCCCATGCCCTGCCGTTCTTAATGTTATCTACACCCGAACCAGTAAACAGTGAAGGCACACCAACCTTGGCCAGGTTAAAATGATCTGAACGGTAGTACAATCCTGATGATGGAACAGGATCGGGAACAATTACCCTACCCTGCTTTTTAGCCGCCTCGGCAGCATAATCTTCCAGTTCTGACTGGCCAAAACCATATACCACAACATCTTTGGTTTT
This sequence comes from Sphingobacteriaceae bacterium GW460-11-11-14-LB5, assembly GCA_002151545.1. Lineage (NCBI taxonomy): Bacteria > Pseudomonadati > Bacteroidota > Sphingobacteriia > Sphingobacteriales > Sphingobacteriaceae > Sphingobacteriaceae bacterium GW460-11-11-14-LB5. The sequence goes on from CP021237.1 coordinate 3,191,340, forward strand.
ACCGGCAATGCCCATCATGTCCATATTAATATTGGCTACGGTTTTAGCTAAAGGAAAGGTAGGATGTTTGGCATAATACTCTGATCCTAAAAGGCCTTGCTCCTCTGCCGTATAGGAAATAAATAAAATGGTCCGTGCGGGAGTTTTGGGTAGTTTTTTAAATGCTGATGCAATTTCGAATAAAGCAGCTACGCCAGTGGCATTATCAACCGCTCCGTTGTAAATCGAATCGCCCTGTATTTTTTCGCCCACGCCCAAATGATCCCAGTGTGCCGAATAAATAATCGCTTCATCTTTACGTTGATCACCGGGTATTTTAGCCAGAACGTTATAAGTAACTGATTTTTTGATGGTATTTTTAACTTTGAGTGAGGTGGTGATATCTAAATCGACAGCCTTAAAACCTTTTTTCCGGGCACTTAAAGCCAGTTGATCGAATGATTTCCCATCCATTGCAAACAGCTGTTTCGCCTTTTCTAAAGTAATCCAGCCTTCTACTACAGCCCTGCTCATGCCATTGTCTTCGCTTTGCAGCGTAAGTTTAGATTTCGACCAGCCACTGCGCACAACTGTCCAGGGGTAAGCTGCCGGTTCGGTATCATGAACGATAATAATTCCTGTAGCGCCCTGTCGTGCAGCTTCTTCAAACTTATAGGTCCATCTGCCGTAGTAAGTCATATTTTTGCCTTTAAATAAGGTCGAATCGGCAAAACCCGGATCATTAATCAGCACCACTACCGTTTTCCCCTTTACATCAAGGTTTGCATAATCATTCCAGCCATATTCGGGCGCCACAATACCATAACCCGCAAAAACCAGTGGTGAGTTACTTATGCTTACTTCATCTTGCACACGGCGCGTGCCAGCCACAAAATCGGTTAAATAATTGAGGGTTAAGGAAGCGGATTTCCCTTTAAGCACCATTTTATCTTCAGGTATGGATTTAATTTCCACCATGGGTACCTCCTGGAAGAAACTATCGCCATTGCCAGGCTGCAGGCCCAGTTTTTCGAATTGAGTTTTTAGATAATTAATGGTTTTGGTTTCTCCATTGGTAAAAGGCTTTCGCCCCTCTAAACTATCAGCTGCAATTACGGATAGATATTGGGTTAAACTCGAATCATTAATGGCTTTTATGGCTAAAGAATCGGCACCAACACTGTTATTTTTTGCACCTTGCTTACATGAACAAAAGAAAAGGAGTGCACAGCTGGGAAGTAGCAGGAGTTTTTTCATTTAAAGGATCGTTTTTAAATAATTAATCGCATTTGCTGAAAAATACGAAGAAATTGGGAACATTCTGTGTTTATCATCTTAAATCTGAGAACAAAACGCGCAAAAGAATCTCCCGCAGATCTCACAGATTTCCACAGAAAATGCTTATTTCTTAATCAGCTTAAATTTCTTTAACTGTTGCCCGTTTTTATTGATTATACCAACATAAACACCCGTTGATAATGCATTGAGCAAAAAGCGGTTTGAGCTTGTGGCCTTTTCTTCGAAAACCTTCTGCCCTAATATATTAAATAACAACAAACTATAATCTTCGAAAGATCCGCTCAGAATGGTTAAATAATCAGTTACCGGATTGGGATAGAAAGTAAATTCATTTTCCTTAAGGAACACTACCGAAACCAGATCGCTCTGTACCTGGCCGTTAGCCGTTTCGAAAGTAACGCGGTAAAACTGAATGCCCGCTTTTGGCTGATCATCGAAAATGGCATAATCAAGCTGATTCTGGACAGGTTTGGTTTGCTGTAATGCCGTGAAAGTATTAACACCCGTTTGTTTTTCCCAAATGATATTCTTTAAATCCAGGGTGCTTCCAATACTGAGATCAAGCCTTACTTTATCGTCGCTTACAGCGGCAGACAAACTCTTAACATAACAAGCAATGCCCTGCTGTGTATAATCTATGGTATAACTTTTTACGGCTGTAAAACCTAGACCATTTGCGGCCACAGCAAAATATTTACTATTAACCTTGTTTACATCAAGCTTAACAATGGTATCGGTTAGGGTTAACACCGGAGAAAGGATATTATCTACTATATTATATAACGTATAATCTTTTGCACCGGGCTGAGGGTTCCAGTTTAACACCACACCATCTTTACATACATAGCCAACTTTCAATATCCTTGGACTGGAAATAGTAAACGATTGGCTCAAAATTATATTTCCCTCTACCTCCATTTTGATCATGGCTTTAGTGAATAAATCAGGGGTACTCCAATGGTAAAAACCTTTGCTTAAATCGATCCCCGAGGCGATTGATTTCCAGGTAAGTCCATCATCATAACTCACCGATAAGTTTCCGGTTTTACTTGCGTAAGTATTCTCCCACCGGATGTAGTTATCTTCATTGGCGAAAAAGTATTCGTTTTTTTCCGGGCTGATGAAAGAAAAAGTGTTTTTGAATGTATAACGATAAGCCAGTGCAAAACGCTGGTTATTGCCTTGTGCGATCCTGTTACCCTTAACATGGATATTGTAAGCACCGGCAGCAGGATTATCGAGTGTAACCTGCTGAACGTTATTGATAAGATCGGCCTTACGCACCGCTGGCTTTGAGAGGGAATCTAAATGAGGAAAACTGCTTAACCCCCAGGGCAGCGTTAAATTTCCGGCAGGATTTTCGAGACTTAAATCTAATCCGTTCACCAAACTTTGTGCAGCATTTACAATTGCAGGAGGATCGTTCCAGGTCATGGTAAGTTTAACTTCGGCTACATTCGCTGGAATAGTCAACGGAATAAGCAGATCCTGATTTTTAGCCACCTCATATAGAGAAACCCTGTTTTCATCTAAAGTTTTTAAGGATTGGGCGACATTGAGTTTCCCGTATCCGTACACAAAATCAACCTGAGGTGTGCCCAAATCATCAGCCGAATTAATTACCGTTGCCCTGATCAATGATGCAGAAGGTGCTTTTTTATATTTCTGCTGGTAAAATTGTTCCAGCAAAGTAATCGATCCACTGGTAATCGCTGCAGAGCCAGATGTTCCATCCTCGCCAAGGGCAACAAGTTCGGGTTTTACACGACCATCGTAGGCAGGACCTTTACTACTTAGGTTTTCAGAAATATTTTCCCTGTTGATTCCACCTATTACCAATAAATTTTTAGCCTGTTTAAAATTGCCCGTTAAATTAGCGCGGGAGGTCATGCCCTGATAAACACCAACGGATGGCGTGCTTGTTCCCTTGTTCCCTGCAGAAAAAACATGAATCAAGGTATCGCTTTCAAAAATCTGTTTATCGTAGGCAGCAGCCTCCATACCATAATCGTTATCTATATCAGTACCGTAGGAATGGTTTTGAACTTTAATCTGAAGTTTATTTAAATCGGCAGCCAGGTCAGGCATGAGGTTAGCGAAATCGGAATAGGCAAGTTTGGCTTTAGGCGCTGCGCCCAGGCCACGGATAAAAGAGTTCCCGTTCCCCAGGGCTAAAGTAGCCATAATAGTGGCATGCGTAGTTGGTGTTTTACCAATCGTAGCGCCCGGAAGGGTTTTTCCCAATAAATCAAGATCAGCTGCATCATACATTCCTTCTTTAAACGAAACATTTATGCCTGTGCCATCAATACCGGGAAAAAGACTACGGGTATTAGAAATTTGGTTTAAACCCAGATCGATTCCGTTAACCACTACTTCCTCTCTCGCCACCGGCAGAACATCTGCGTATAAAATATCATTGAGTTCCAACAAAGCCATTAAATCGCCTGGCGACAGGTAAACCGAACAAATGTTATTGACATGATCGGTTGATTTTATCTTTAGGCCTGCAACAGCTTTTGGTAATGCATTTATATTTTTGAAGGCCAGCCTAACCAGGATAGAATCGTTCTTTTTAGTGCTTTTGTTTAATACCTTCATCAATCGATCACTCACCTTCCAAAGTCCGTTGGCTTGTTCTTGTGAAGCTATACTGTTAGAAAAGCGATCAATATTAGATCTATCGACGATAAAATAATCGCTTGCAAGCCGCTTTTTGGGCTTCAACAATTGAATTTCAGCCGCTGTTAAACTATGTTTGAACCGAACTAAAACAGGCTGATCGGCACTTAATTTTTGCAAATTGCCAGTTTTTGAAATATATTTTTCAAAAGATTTTTCTATTCCGCCAGGTTGTACCTGTGCTTTTAAACCCAGCACAGACAGACAAAAACATATAACTAAAAATACAGTATTGACTTTCAAAAATTATTTTATTATAAAATTTTGTTTACATCGATTATCTTCTCTAAATTAGGATTTATAAGGTAATCCACAAATTTTATTAACTAACTTATTCAACCTAAACTAATTTAATTCTAACCAAGATGAAAACAACAAAATTTTTATCGATTGCAGCAGTATGTTTTCTGCTCACTAACCTATACTCATGTAAGAGTAATAATACAGAAAATGCAGTAGAAGACAAAACTGATATCTCAGCAGACAAATTATCACAGATTAAATCGCTAGGCTTTAGCACCGACAATATCCGTAAGATAGATGAAGGCTATTTGGTAGAGGGCGATATTCTTTTAACTGACGACAACTTAGCTGAGCCTTCTACTGGTGCAAATTTAAACATTGCCGAAACTGAACAGTACCGAACCACAAACCTTGTTAAATCTTTACCACGGGTAATTACCGTTTCGGTAACCAATTTACCTCAGGTGTATAGCGACGCGGTTAACACGATGATTTCGAGATACAACTCGTTGGGTTTACGTATCACTTTCCAAAGGGCCAGCGCCGGAACAACCGGAAACATTAATGTTGTTGGCTTTAATGAAGGTCCAAGTGGAGGCTTTATTACCCTAGGCTCTGCAGGTTTCCCTACTTCATCAGGTAAACCTTTTAATCAGATCAGAATGAACACCAATGCAGCAGCCTATGGTGCCAATCCTAATTTATTGTATTTAGCTTCCGTGATCCAGCACGAAGTTGGCCATTGCATCGGTTTCCGCCATACGGATTATATGAACCGTGCCTTTAGTTGCGGTGCAAGTGGGGCAGGAAATGAAGGTGCATCGAATGTTGGTGCGATTAGAATTCCGGGAACACCTTCGAGTCCTGATGCGGGCTCATTTATGTTAGCCTGTTCTAACGGCGGTAATCGGACCTTCAATGCAAATGATGTAATTGCCGTAAATTACCTTTATAAATAAAAAATACCCCAAAGGATTACCTTAACAGATCAGAAGCCCCGAATTTATTCGGGGCTTTTTTTATACCACGGTATCACAGCACCTTTGCAATGTAAACAGTCAAAATTTGGAACACGGCACCAAATTAACCAAACCTGATAGCGCCAAATAGCTCCCGATTGGAGTAAATATTTATGATTTAAGAGGTCTTAAAATCGGGACTATAGGCAATAGCAGGGCTGAAATAACCAAAGAACGTCAGAACGTTGCTTTTCAAAACAATAACTCATCATAAAAAAAAATGAAAATGGTTTGTGAGGACACAAACCATGGCAAGGAAAAAAAAGATTGCCACGGCTAATGAAAAATTAGCCTCGCAATGACGATTTATGTTAATAGGCAATAGCAGGACTGAAATAACCGAAGAACTACCGAACGCTGCTTTTCAAAACAATAGTTCATCATAAAAACATGAAAATGGTTTGTGAGGACACAAACCATGGCAAGAGAAAAAAGATTGCCACAGCTAATTAAAAATTAGCCACAACGACGATTCATGCGGTTAAAATTAATCGGCCACTTCTTTAATAAACTTGCCGCTTGCGTCGTACCATACATTTACGTCTGGTGTACCTTCAATATCAATTTTATAGGTAATTTTTCCTCCAGTGTTAATCCAATCTACATCATCAATTCTGCCTTTTGGATATTTAGCTTTAATATTTTTAGCTATTACCGCCGGAAGCTGCGCATTTGGAATATCTTTTTCGAAAGAAACCGTTTCGCCAGCTGCTGAGTAAGTGGCTTTATGATCTACCTTTCCTAAATTAAAATCAACTTCATAATTTGCACCTTTCTTTTCCCAATCTGCATCTGTTGCTTTTGGATAAGCTTTATTAAATGCCGTTTTAACCAATGAGGGAACATTTTTCTGATCTATATCTTGAGCGTTGCTACTGGCAATTCCTCCAACTAAAAGTAATGTTGCCAAAATTGTGCTTTTGTAATTCATATTAAAATAACAGCCATCTCCTGCAATTGTTTCAAGCTTAATCTGCTCCTTTTTTTATATAGGTAAGATAATACCATGGTTTTGCGAATAAAGAGATGCAGCCCTAAATGAATTAAACCTGATAGCGCCAAATAGCTCCCGATTGGAGCAAATATTTATGATTTAAGAGATCTTAAAATCGGGACTATAGGCAATAGCAGGACTGAAATAACCGAAGAACTGCCGAACGTTGCTTTTCAAAACAATAGTTCATCATAAAAAACATGAAAATGGTTTGTGAGTGCACAAACCATGGCAAGGAAAAAAAAGATTGCCACGGCTAATGAAAAATTAGCCTCGCAATCACGATTTATGTTAATAGGCAATAGCAGGACTGAAATAACCGAAGAACGTCGGGACGCTGCTTTTCAAAACAATAATTCATCATAAAAAAAATGAAAATGGTTTGTGAGGACACCACCATGGAGAAATACTAGTTAGGTAGGTTGCTATGGCAAATGAAGATTAGTCTCAATAGTTATGAGTTTTTTTGGAGCGCAATACCTGTGCAAAACATTTAGCCTCTCCCGTTTTACGCTTATACGCTTCGCTGCCTCGTACCTCGTTGCTGCAGGGTAACACTTCAACCGGGGCTAGGCGGCCAAGGCAGCATTCCATTTTTAAGGTTTATGAATACGTGCTTCATGCAACGCTAATCAGGTAGATTGCCACGATTAATGAAAGATTAGCTCCGCAATGAAGACTTATCGTTATAAAAAAAATGGCCTGCGTTTCCGCAGGCCATTGTAATAACTATTGTATTCAAACTATTTTCCGTTCTGTTCGATATCTCTGTCCATTTCTACCAAATCAACATCGCTCGGTTCAGAAAAATCGCCGATTAAATATTTGTTAAAATGATCAGCCAGCTTCCAGAAAGCATACTCCGTCATATCGCCAAAACCATGGCGCTGACCAGGAATAATCAGGAAATCGAAACGTTTGCCTGCCCTCATCAATGCATTAGCCACGCGGATAGAATTTGCCGGATGCACATTGTTATCTACATCGCCGTGCATCAACAACAAATGACCTTTCAGGTTTTTGGCTAGATCAGGGTTTTTATCAATGCTGTATTTAAACGAGGTATCTCCTTTTAATGAAATGGTTTCTTTTACACCATGGTGTTTTTCGCTCCACCAGCGGTTGTAAATGCTATTATCGTGATTTCCGGCGTTAGAAACTGCAGCTTTAAAGAAATCAGGGTAAACCAACATCGCAGCTGTTGACATAAATCCGCCTCCAGAGTGGCCTGTAATGCCCACTTTAGATTCGTCGATGTAAGCATATTTAGCTGCCAATTGCTCAATAGCTGTTTTCTTATCTGCCAAACCGTAATCGCGCAAATTACCATAACCGTAAGTATGGTACCATTTAGAGCGCGAAGGGTTTCCACCGCGGTTACCTACCGTAATGACGATATAACCAAATTGCGCCAAACGTTCGGTACGATCCATGCTTTTGCTGAAAGCCTTATTTACGGCTTCCGTTTGCGGACCTGGATAAACATACTCGATAATCGGGTACTTTTTATTTGGGTCGAAATCGAAAGGTTTATACATTACGCCATATAAATCGGTAATTCCATCATCAGCTTTTACTTTGAAAGGCTCAGGGAATTTGTAACCCGCTGTCATCAGCAATGAAAGATCTGTAGTTTCAAGGTCCATTACTTTTTTACCGGTTCCATCATAAAGCGTTGCTTTTGGAGCCGTGTTTACCCTCGAATAATTATCGACAAAAAAAGTATTGTTATCGTTCATGTTCGCCGCATGATCAAAATCGCCTGCATTTAACAATCTCAGGTTCGAACCATCAAAATTGATGCTGTACAAGTGCAGATAATAAGGATCTTCTTTACCTTCCCTGCCATTTGCCGTAAAATAAAGGATACGTTTTTTCTCGTCGATATTCACGATGCTCTCACAGTGGAAAGCGCCTTTGGTAATCTGGTTTTTCAGCTTCCCGTTTTCATCAAAAAGATAAAAATGTGCCCAGCCATCGCGCTCGCTCCAATGGATCAGTTCTTTACCATCGTTTACCAAACCCGGACGGTTAACCTCCACATAAGTATTAAAACGTTCGTCGATTAAAGGCGTAACTTTTCCGCTGGCAATATCAACCGTACCGATGTCGATACGTTTTAAATCGCGGCTGGTGCGCGAAAAATAGAACTTGCTATCGTTACCCAACCAAATAGATGGACGGAATTCGTTATCACGGTCTTTATTTAATGATGGTTTGCTCCAAACCGAAACACTTTGATCTTTAAATGCGGCAACACTTAGTTTTTTATAAGATTTTGCAGCGAAATCAAATAACAGCACTTCATCCTGAGGGGCTTCAGCCTCGCCAGGCATTTGATATTTATAGGTTTCTAAAGTTGGACGACCCGGTGTAACGCTATTTATGACCCAAAGATCTTTAACCTTACGCGAATCGGTTCTGTCCAATACGAAATATTTCGAATTCAGCGACCAGAGCACATAAGCACCACGGCGTTTTTTATTGTTTTTTTCGTTCTCTACATTGTTTTCGCCATCACCATCGCTTCCGTACGAATAAAACTTAACGCCATCTTTAGTAAGCTGATGTTCTACAATGGTGCTGTCATCTTCATTTTTGACTGCCTTTTTGTAGTTGTCTTTATCCATCCAATACAGGTTGTAATTACGGGAGAAGATAATGGCCGACGAATCGGGTGCTACAGATCCCCATGATGGTTTCGGTTTTGGCTTGCTGAAATTTGGCACCTCTGTTAATTTTGCACTGGCCAGTTCGTATTTGAAAGAAAATATTTTCTTCTGCATAGAATCTGCAGCTTTTTTATCTTTTCTATCCTTCTTAAGCTCATCTACACTGCTTTTAATTTCGAAAGAGATACTTTTTTCGTCGGCGGCAAATTTCAGGTTTTCGAGTGGTAAATGTTCGGCATCGAAGGGATCGCGGACAATCAGGGTAATATCGGCTGCCAGTTTAGCATTATCAAACATCAGTTTTTTGCTTTTTGATGCCGGATCTACCAGGTACCAAAACTTTCCTTTTGGACTTTCGAAAGTGTACCAGAAACGATTGCTCAATTTTAACCAATGCGGATCTACTGCAGTAGAATAAACCATTTTTTTCAGCTTATTTGGCGAAAAACGCGATGCAAGCTGATAATTTGCTTTAGGCTGAGGCTGAATATTCTCGGTTAGGGTAAATGTTTTGTTTTGTGCGGCTACAGTTAAGGATAAAAACTGCGCACACAGCAGGAGTTTATAAAGTTTATTCATCAAAATTTGTTTGAGCCGCTAAATTATTTAATTAAAGGATATTAAGCAGTTTTTGATGTGTAATAAATGCGATAGTTAGCGTAATTTCCTGCAACTGAAATTAATTATTAACACAATTTGTTTTGATGGATAAATAATTAATGGATTTTATAGTTTTGTAGCTATATATCCTAATAATGAAATACAGCTTTTTAACCCTAATAACAGCCGGAGCAATCTTATTTGCCAGCTGCCAATCTAAATCTCAAACAGAAAATTCTGCTACCAAAGATTCTACTGCACAAACCAGCAATACGGCAGCCAGCACCGGAACACCGGTTGATGTTTCGAAAATTAAAGTTGCTGATGCTAAAACCATTTTAGCCAGAAAACAGGTGCCCATTTTATGCTACCACCAGGTAAGAAACTGGAAAGCAACAGATGGCAAAGTAGGCAAAGATTATATTGTAGAAATCCAGAACTTTAAAGATCAGATGAAAATGTTGGCCGATAGCGGTTACCATACCATTTTACCCGATCAGCTTTACGCCTACCTGAACACTGGTGCAGCGCTACCGAGCAAACCCATTATGTTAACCTTCGACGATACTGACCTGGATCAGTTTACGATTGTGCGCCCAACTTTAGATAAATTAGGTTATAAAGCCGTTTATTTCATCATGACGGTTTCGATCGGTAAAAAAGGGAAATTTGTAGATTACATGAGCAAAGAGCAGATTAAGCAACTTGCTGACGAAGGAAATGTGATCGGCAGCCACACTTACGATCATAAAAATTTCAAGAAATATGCGGGTAAAGATTGGGAAGAGCAGTTAGATAAACCAACTAAAAAACTGGAAGAAATTACAGGAAAAAAAATGACAGAATTTGCCTATCCTTTCGGTTTATGGAATGCAGAAGGAATTCCGGAACTTAAAAAACGTGGGTTTAGAATGGCTTATCAACTATCAACCAAACGCGATGAAAAAGATCCGTTATTTACCATCCGCAGGATTATTGCCAGTGGTTACTGGTCGCCTAAAACATTAAGCAACAGCATTAAAAACAGCTTTTAACAGGCGACGAATATGAAAAATTTTCTGCTCTACGGTGCTGTTTCTGCATTATTTTTAGCCTCTTGCCAATCATCTGATGCTTCAAAAGGAAAAACTGCCGCAAAAACCAAAACAGAAGAAGTTAAAATAGATTCGACCCACACCAAACCTGCCGATACCAAAACGATACTGGCGCGCAGGGAGGTGCCGGTTTTGTGTTATCACCAGATCAGGAATAATATTGCCACTGATAGCAAAAGGGCGCATGATGATATTATAGCTCCTGATAAGTTTAAGGAACACATGAAAATGCTGGCCGATAGTGGCTACCACTCCATCCTACCTGATCAGCTGTACAATTATTTGGTATATGGCGCTAAGCTGCCTGAAAAGCCAATTATGATCACTTTTGATGATACGGATGAGGATCAATTTACGATTGGAAATACAACGCTGAAAAAACATGGTTTTAAAGGCGTTTATTTTATCATGACGGTATCCATCGGGAGAAAAGGCCGGATCAATTACATGACTAAAGAGCAGATTAAACAGTTATCCGACGAAGGAAATACGATTGCCAGCCATACCTACGATCACAAAAACTTTGCCCAGTTTACCGATGAGGACTGGACAAGCCAAATTGATGCACCTACTAAAAAACTGGAAGAGATTACAGGAAAAAAAGTGGAATATTTCGCTTATCCCTATGGCGTTTTTAAAGCATCAACTTTGCATAAACTAAAAGAACATGGCTTTAAAGCGGCATTTATACTTTCGACAGCACGAGATGAAAATTATCCGCTTTACACCATTAGAAGAATCATTGATCCGGGGAGATACACAGCAAAAAACTTATATTACAGCATAAACAAGAGTTTTAATAAAACAAAACCATAGTTTTGACTGTAAATCTTAAGTAAATCAATTCCCTAACTTATGAAATACGCTTTTCTTTACTGCCTTTTCGGATTACTGGTTTTATCGGCTTGTAACAACCCTAAAAATAGCGCCAATACCACTGAAACTACAGCTGATAGCACAGCGAATGTAAAGGCCGAACTTACAGAAAGTTTCTACAAGAGATTTGAAGGCACCATTGCGGGCAAAAAAGTAATTATGCATTTGCAAAAGGTGGATGACGATGTAAGTGGCACCTATTATTACGATGGCTCCTGGCTTAACCTATCAACTGATACTTTGATCGGGAAAGACAGCATTATCCTTACCGAATACAGTTTTTACGAATCTTACTTCACCCGGGACTTTAAATCGCCGCATTTGGCCTTAAAGTGGAATGGAAATGGCTTTAATGGCAATTGGGAAAGTGGCGATAAAAACAAAAAATTTCCGATTGTTTTAACGGAAAAATATCCTGAGGGCAGTTATCAGTTCAATGCAGGCATTTATAAAGATTCGGTAAAAGCATTTGCCAGTCAGCCAAAATCGCCTGCTGCAGAAATCAGTTTTGAGTATCTGGAAAGCAAAAACAATGATGAATATGGCAACTGGCTAAACTCGGAGCTTAAAAAAATATCGGGCGTAAAATCAAATGTTGACCGCTCCACAGGCTTCAAAAACATTGCAGCTGCCTATTTCAAAGACTATAAAACGCAAGTTACCGAGCAAACCAAAAATAGCCGTGGCGATGATTTTCAGGCCTGGATGAATTATACCAACAACAGTCAGCAGTCGGTTAATTATAATGATAATGGTTATGTCGTAATCGATTTCCTGGCTGATGCCTATACCGGCGGCGCACATGGCAATTACAGCAGTACCATGTTCTGTTTAGATGTGAAGAACAAAAAACAATTGGTGCTGAGCGATATCATTAAAATAGATTCGAATACCTTACAAGGCATTTTAGAACGTAATGTTAGGAAAGAATACAACATTAAAGCTAAAGATGCTTTAAGCACCGTACTTTTTGATGATTTTATAAAACCGAATAAAAACTTCTATTTCAATGCGAATGGGATTGCTTTTATGTACAACCCTTACGAAGTAGCCAGTTATGCACAGGGACAAATTGTCGTATTTATTCCTTATTCGGATTTAAAAACTTATTTAGTGCCGGCTTTTGCAGAAAGGATGGGAATTAAGTAAGTTCTCCGTTAGCAATTTTCAGTTAACTTAATTCTGCGTTTACCCCTTAAATCAGCGGGCATAATTAAAAAAGGTTTCCCCGCTGATCAAACAGATTTGAGCGCAGATTTTGATTAAGAAATACTGGAGAAAAACAGTTAATCGCTAGCTTCAATGGAGAATAGCAAGTTGCAAACTGAAAACTTTATAGTATCTCTTTCACGAAATAATCTTCAATGAACAATTGCAAATTGCCAACTGAAAACCATATACTATCTCTTTTACGAAATAATCTTCAATGGAGAATTGCAAATTGCCAACTGAAAACTTTATAGTATCTCTTTTACAATATATTCCTTGCCATTAAACTTGAAGCGCTCATTTATTACTTTTCCAATTAAAAACCTGCCTATTGGCGATGCCTGCGATACGGCGAAAAATTTCTGTCCATCGGTATTAAGTTCACCGGCGCTGATGCTGATGTAAAAATTACCTTCTGAGGTTAAAACCAGACTTCCGTTTTTAACCAGGCGATCTGATTCTACATTTTCAATTTGCTGTAATGCAATTTTCTGCTGACCGGCTTCGTACAACAATTTACTGTTACGATCCATCTCCTGCTGCATCATTTCGCGGGTGGTTTCGTATTTATCACCAGCGCTACTTTTTGTATCATCGTTTGATGCCTGCCTCGCTTGTTTTAAGGAATACTCGATATTTTCTATCCTGTTTTGGATAAAAGTCAAACAAAGCTGATAAAGTTTTGATTTTAAGGTAGACATATATGATTATGGATAATGGGTGATGGAAGACGTAATTAACTACGGAGGGCAAAGGCCTGTTTTAAAATAGATTCGATTTTCTTTTTAGGAATATCTTCGAGGTGGTTGATCAATAAAATTTTCATCCGGGCTCTTTTCTCTTGTAACAGATCTTCGTGTTCAATTTTATTTCCGTCAACCAAACCAATGTAAGGTTGATGAAGTTTTTTATGGATCCAAAGATAACAGAACATTTTTCCTTTATGGTAATAAAAAGGCATTCCATATTTCCAATGCTCGGTAATATCAGCATAGCCCACTAAAAGCGATCTTAAATATTGCAAACAGCTTTTAACAGGTTCATCTTTTTGCTCGAAATAGTTATCCAAAGGATTTAGCATAATGCATGATGTTAGATGGAGATAGTCTGTAGTCGTCAGTCTGTAGTCTTCAGTCTGTAGTCTTCAGTCCGTAGTCTAAAGTCCGTAGTCTAAAGTCGATTAACCATATCAACCATTGACCAATGAACTACTGATCTAATGACCAATGAACTAATGACCAGTGAACTAATGAACCAATATACTACCCCTCTATCCACCTCACCTTTTCTTCTATCGAAGTCCGGTTGGGTTCCCATGGTTTTTCGTTATGATAGCCCATGTAGAATAAACCGATGCACTTTTCGTTTTCACTCAGACTTAAAAAGTTACCTAAATCATCAATTAAAGGCGGAGAACTCCAGTAGGCGCCAACTTTTAAACTTTCGGCAGTTAAAGCCATATTCTGAACCGCACACGAAACTGCCGCCAACTCTTCCCACTCTGGTATTTTACCGCTCACCTGCATATTGATGGCAATAATGCAATCGGCCTGACTCGTTTTTTCGGCAAAACTATCGTACTTTTTCTGTAAAAACTGCTGGGGGCTAACCAATTCCTTGTATAATTTACCCAGTTCTTCACCAAGTTTTGTTAATCCCGCCTTTCTGATCACGACAAAGCGCCAGGGCTGTGTTAATTTATGTGTTGGTGCATAATTGGCTGTTTCTAAAATCTGGTTGATCACCTCAACCGGAATTTCTTTTTTTATATAGCTGGCAGGGAAAATACTGCGACGTTCTTTTATAACTTTTGAAACAATATCGTATGTTGTACTCATTTGGTAAATATAAGGTAAAAGGTGGAATGATATATGAGGTAGAAGGCGGAAGGTAGAGGGTTGAAGGTTAAATCCCGAAGATTTGACTTTACGTTAACTGAAGAAAGCTTAATGGCGGAAGGCAGGAAGATTGAGGGCTCAAAAACTGTCAGCTGAATCTGTTAAGAAGAACTGCAAATTGATAACTGTTAACCGCGAACTGCCAACTGTTTCCTGATCTGTTTAACCTTTGCGAAAAAGGCAATACTTTCTTTATCTACCAGGAAATCCATGGTTTGTAACAATTCTTCCTTAATCCATTTGTGTTTGACATTTAAATTGGCCAAAAGGTTTAAACAGTGTGATTTTACAGCTACCGGAATCTGCTCATCAATTAACCAGGCGAAAGCAACTTCTACCAACTGGTTAGTATCATATTCGGCAAGGATTTTCTTAACTTCCACTGAGGCATTTTTTTTGGTCATAAAGGCCATAATTTTAACATAATGCCTCAATGCCGACAAATTGTTTTGTTGTGGAAATTTCTCTAAAAAATAAAGCGCAAAGGGCAGAAATCTCTGCTGATGGTTAGTGAATACATTTTCTAAGATCCAGGCGGCCCTGAAACCAATCTGTTCATCATGATAGAAACTCAAATCAATCAAATCTTTTACCGAAAAGGTATCTTCAGAAGCTATTGCAGCTAATTTTTCTACTTTGCTTTTTTGCAGCGTGGTTTTTATGGTATCTAGCAAGATATGATTTGGCATGGGACTAAAATAAATATTTTACCACAAAGTACATTGAGATAGGTCGTCATTCCCAACTTAATTGGGAACCACGAAGTGCTCATCGAGGATAATCTAAATGTTATATGCAACTTGCATTAAGATTCATGCATGCGCGAGAATGACGCCCTCCTTTGAAAAAGTTTATTAAATAATCAATACCCTTTAATGTTCGGGAACAAAAGATTTATTTCCAAAAATATCGGTTTTGAAAATCCCCATCTTTTTACCATTAACATCTTCTATTACAGTATGGCCAAATACATCTTTTTTATACTTAGCTAATACATTTCCATGGTCATCTTCGACAACGGTATCGCCAAAAATATTATTTTTCTGTTTGCCTATTACCTTACCATTGCCATCTTCTATGATGATGTTGCCCGAAATATCTGTTTTATAAACATTTAAGATCTGGCCACGGTCGTTTTCAATAACGATATTACCGAAGATATCTGTTTTTTGCCTGATGGCCACTTCTGTTTTCCCATCACCAGGAACCAAACCTCCTAATGGCTTTGGCACCAGGTTTTGATCACGTTCACTTTCTAACACCTTATTGCCAAAAAAATCTTTCTTTTGTGTACCTACAGTTTTTCCGGCTTCATTTTCTAAAATCGTATTACCGAAAAAATCCTGCTTTTGCTTGGCTATGGTTTTGCCATCTTTATCTACAATAATGGTATTGCCAAAAAAGTCTTTCTTCTGTTTGCCGATGGTATTATCTTTGGAATCGACCAGAATGGTATCGCCAAAAAAATCGACTTTATATTGATACTGGGATTCTTGGCCAAAAGCCACGACGGAAATAGCAGACATGATGATGCCTAGTGTTAATTTTTTCATATTGATTTCATTTTGTGTGTATCACTAAAATACTAAAATCACATCATGAAAAAAAGTAATGACCAAAAATCTATTTTTATCAATTGCGCTACATTTTGTTATTAATTTAGTCTCTGGGTTTTATACCATTAGCCAAAAGCTTCCCCCCTTTGTAAAATAAACCCGGTAGCAGCGGGCACGAGGTGTAACGGAGTAAAGCGGATAACGGGACTGCTTAGCCAAAAAAGAACGGAACCTCCGTTTTCAAAAAAATTGGTTAACCGGTTAACTGATCATACAGCTTTCAACAACATAGCAATCGAACTTTCCAACCTCAAAACCTTTCAACAATAAAACAATAAAACAACCAAACCATCAAACACTTTCCTACCCTCAACCTTTTTCCCTATCTTTGCGGCTTATTTCAATTACAGCATGATTTCAGTTTCTAATTTATCGTTACGATACGGCAAACGCACATTATTTGAAGATGTTAACCTAAAATTTACCCAGGGCAACTGCTATGGCGTAATTGGGGCTAACGGCGCAGGTAAATCTACTTTTCTAAAAATTTTATCGGGAGAAGTGAACCAAACCTCTGGTAGCGTGGCTTTTACTCCAGGCGAAAGAATGGCGGTTTTAAAACAAAACCACTACGAATTTGATGAGTTTTCGGTATTAGAAACCGTAATGATCGGTCATAAAGAACTTTATGCCATCATGAAAGAGAAAGATGCCATTTATATGAAAGAAGATTTCTCGGAGAAAGATGGCGAACGTGCTGGAGAGCTGGAGAATCTTTTCGCAGAAATGGATGGCTGGAACATGGAGAGCAATGCTGCAACGATGTTGAGCAATTTGGGCATAACGGAAGATAATCACTATAAGTTACTTAAAGAACTGGACAACACACAGAAAGTACGTGTGTTATTGGCACAGGCCTTATTCGGTAACCCGGATATTTTATTACTGGATGAGCCTACCAATGATTTGGATATTGAAACCATTGCCTGGTTAGAAAACTTTCTGGCCGATTACCAGAATATTGTATTGGTTGTATCGCACGACAGGCACTTTTTAGATGCCGTTTGTACGCATATTGTCGATATCGATTTCGCTAAAATGAGTATTTACACTGGTAACTATACTTTCTGGTACGAATCTAGTCAGCTGGCTTTAAAGCAACGTAGCGACCAGAATAAGAAAATGGAAGATAAGGTGAAGGAGCTACAGGAATTTATTCGCAGGTTCAGTGCCAATGCATCTAAATCAAAACAGGCTACTTCGCGTAAGAAAGCTTTGGATAAGATTGATATCACCGAAATTAAAGCCTCGAGCAGAAAATACCCGGCCATTATATTCAACAATACCGGTCGCGAAGCTGGTGACCAGATTTTACAGGTAGAAAACCTGGGTAAAAACGGAAATGACGGTGTATTGTTTGATAAAATCACTTTCATGGTAAACAAAGGTGATAAAATTGCCGTATTATCTCAGAACAGTTTGGCTACCGCAGCATTTTATGATGTATTAACAGGCAGAGATGCAAACCATAGGGGTGAATTTAAGTGGGGTGTTACCATTAGCACTGCAGATATTCCGAACGATAACTCTGAGTATTTTGCCGGTAAAGATGAAAACCTGGTTGATTGGTTACGTGAGTATTCAGGCACTGATGCGGATGAGCAATTTGTACGTAGCTTTTTAGGCCGTATGTTATTCTCAGGCGAAGAAGTACTTAAAAACGTAAAAGTGCTTTCAGGAGGTGAGAAAATGCGTTGTATGTTCTCCAGAATGATGTTACAACAAGCCAACTTATTAATGTTTGATGAGCCAACCAATCACCTGGATCTGGAATCTATCGAGGCACTGAACAATGGTATGAAAGATTTTAAAGGTGCAATATTGTTTACCTCTCGAGATCACCAGTTAACAGAAACCGTTGCCAACCGCATTATCGAAATTACGCCGAAAGGCACTATTGATAAGTTGATGACTTACGATGAGTACATTAACAGTAGTGATGTTGCAAAACTAAGAGAAGAAATGTATTCTTAGTTCTTCAATTAAAATACTGATTTAGAAGCCACATGCACTCCATGTGGCTTTTTCTTTATAAAAAAACACATCTGCTGTAGCGTTTTCATTCCGTTAATCGTTTTACAAGAAAAAAGCGTTAATGGCCATTAACCAATTTTGTTCATAAAATTGATTTAAAACATTAAAATGAAAACGAATTTGAAAAATTTCAGCACTACAAAAATTATACTCTCTCTCTTAGCGATAGCTTTAACCATAACTGCCTGTAAAAAAGATTTTAACAACGATCCGATAGAAGCTGCCGGTATTGGCTTTGTTCATGCATCACCAGGAACAGCTGCGTTAGATTTTATCCTGGATAACCAAAAAATAAACAGCTTTACCTACACTAAAGATCTGGGTTACTATGCTGCTTATCCCGGAACAAGATTAGTTGGCGTTGCTAAAAAAGACTCTTTAAAATATTTAACAACAGCTACAGCTACCTTAAAAGAAGGATCATTTTATTCGGTTTTCGTAGTAGATACTTTAAAATCTACCAAACTTTTAATCCTGGAAGATGATTTAAAAGCACCAGAAACCGATAAGGCTAAAGTTCGTTTTGTAAACTTAAGCCCAGGTTCTGCCCCATTTGATTTAGCTATTGCCGGAACAGATGCACCATTATTTACAGCAAAAGCATTTAAAGAGTTTACCACTTTTAGCAATATTGCACCGAACGACAGTTATACTTTCCAGCTAAAACAAAGCGGAACAGTTAAAGTGAGTTTACCAGCTGTTAAAATCGAAAAAGGTAAAATTTATACCATCTGGGCTAAAGGCTTATCAAGCAAAACCGATAGTACCGGCGTTGGGTTATCAGTGATGACAAACAAATAAAAAATATTTCACGCTACCTGTGGAAACGAAAATTGACACCACTCAAAAAATTGGGTGGTGTTATTTTCTTAAATTTGCAATAATTAATCATGATAAACCTTTAATAAATAGTCCTTTACAGGGGTGATAAAAAAAATACTCAGTTTTGAGGAAATTTTAAAAGGCTGTGTAAAAAACGACAATAGCTGTAAAGAAATGATGTATAAATCATTTTATGGCTATTTAATGGGCATAATTTTAAGGTATACCAAGAATCCTTCGGACAGTGAAGAGCTTGTAAATGACAGTTTTATCAAGATTTTCAAACATGTTGGCGGCTTCAAAGCACCAAAAAACCCGGAAGAATTACAGCGATCATTTAAAGGTTGGATTGCCCAGATTGCTTCGCGGACAGCAATAGACAAAATACGAAGTTCGAAAGTTCAATTTTATGTTGATGATTTAGCAGAAAGTGAACATCCGGTTACTCAGGTTTCGGTTGCTTCGGAACTACACGTTAATGATATTTTGAATTTACTAAATCACTTACCAGATACGCAGAGACTGGTATTTAACTTATATGAAATTGAGGGCTTCGCCCATGATGAAATTTCGAAGATGTTAAACATTCCTGAAAGTTCCAGTCGTGTTTACCTTACACGTTCTAAAAATAAGTTACGTACCCTTTACCTAAATACCATGGTTAATTCATACGAAAAAAATGGATAAGGAATTAATTGAGCATATCACCGCGCAACTCCAAAACCATGAGGAAACATACCCTGATGGTGCATGGGAGCGCTTTTCGGAGAAAAAAAATAAGAGACCAGGCATCGCTTTTTGGCCTTTGTGGGCTGCTGCTGCCTTAATTTTTATCTTCGGAGGTGTATTTTTTATGCAGAACGATACAGATCAGAAAAAAGAAATTGCGATAATTAAACCTAAAGCCACGCAAAATCTGGTGGCTAAGGGGCATACAGATGCGGTTATTGAAACTCCGGCCAATCCTACTGCATTAAATGGCAGTGCAACTGCTGCAAACAACCTTGTTGCCAGTCGCCCGGCCAAAACTGTAGAAAGCATAAAACCATTATTAACACCACAAAGCGATTATACGTTTATCAATACCGAACAATTGGTTCCGGCAAATGATAATCTTTTAGATAACAAGCTTGCGGGTACTAATCTTTCAAACCTGAAATCAAAACCGTTTGATATTTTAACGGAAAAGAAGAAACCTCAGCCAAATACGCAAACAAGTTTTGAGCGATTGCTTGCCCATGATAGTTATGTAAATCAGCAAAAACCGCCATCCAAAACAAGTGAAAATTCTAAATGGCAGCCTGATGTGTACGTAGCACCAGCGATGGGTAATGACAATAAAGTAACCATGAACTATGGCTTTTCTTTATCGTATGCCATCGCCAACAAACTATCGATAAGCTCTGGTGTTTCTTATGCATCTATTAGCACCACCGAATCATTAAACGCTTCTGCACCACAAACTTTATCAGGCAAAAACCTCGAGTCGGTTGATGCTAAAGTGCGTGGAATTAACGTTCCTCTGGAATTAAAATACAATATAAGTGATAAACTCTACACCAATATTGGGGTTTCTGCACTGGCTGTTTTAAACAACTCGCAACAGAATAACTACATTGTAAACCAGGTACAGAATTTTTCTTCTACAACAGCAAATGGTTATGCGGATTCGAAAACGATGATTGTGAAAGAAAAAACTACTGAACCACAGCCTGAAGCCAATATAGATCCTGATAAATACATCGGATTTTATAATTTCTCGTTCGGTTATAAACAAAAAATATCTAAAAAGAACAATATTGCCATCGAACCTTTTTTAAGGTTGCCGATGAAAACTTTCTCTAAAGAAAACCTCAATCTCACTAATGGCGGACTGCGTTTGAAGATTGATTTTTAAAAAAACTAAGATATTTAGTATATTTGGTTAAATACCTCATATGAAAAATATCAAGCCATACCCTACTGAGGAGGAGCTGCCTCCAGTTAAGACGCTTAATGAGATTGATTTCACTGCGTCTTACAGTTATGCAGATTATATGCGTTTCGAATTTGAAGAGCGCTTAGAGATCATCAAAGGGTACATTTTCGAGATGAGCCCTGCTCCTTCACGTATTCACCAAAAAATATCGGGAAGAATTTATGTTCCAATTTACAACGCATTAAATGGCCATAAGTGTGAAGTATATTCAGCACCTTTTGATGTCCGTTTAGCAAAGAAAACCCAGGAGGATAAAGAAGTTTTCACGGTAGTACAGCCCGATATTGTGGTGGTTTGCGATCAGACTAAACTGGATAAACGCGGATGCATAGGTGCACCTGATATTGTTGTCGAAATTTTATCTCCAGGCAACAATAAAAAAGAACTGATCAACAAATACGAGGTTTATGAAGAAGCAGGCGTTAAAGAATACTGGATCGTAAGTCCTTCGGAAAAGACTTTTTTCAGGTACATCCTTGATGATAAAGGCAAGTTTCAGCCCACCAAACTGTTAACCGTTGGTGAAAAGGTAAGCACACCGATTATGCCCGGGTTTTTACTTGTTCTGGAAGAGGTTTTTCAAGATTAATTATGCACATATAACGAAAGAAGTCAAGTTTACATAGCAAAGTGGCTATCTAAAACTTGACTTCTTTGAAAATCGTTTATATTATTAATTAGTGACCTGAATGACCATCCGCTCCGTGCGCATGACCATGAGCCAATTCATCTTGAGTAGCTTCACGTACATTCAAAATCACACCATTAAATACCAGGTTTTTACCAGCCATTGGGTGGTTTAAATCAACTGAAATGGTTTCGTCGTGAACAGCTGTAACACCTGCTCTAAACTGGTTACCATTGTTATCTTGCAATGGAATTACATCACCTACATTTGGCAATTCGCCACCAGCTTCAGTAAACATCGTTTTTGGCAAATCGGCGAAAGCACCCGGATCGATATCGCCATAACCATCTGCAGCAGATAGCTCGAAGCCATATTCATCACCAGTTTTTAAACCAGTTAAATGCTCTTCAAATTTAGGCAACATCATGCCTACGCCATATAAAAATACTAAAGGATTTTGTTCGTCAGCTTTTTCGACAAAAACTTGTTGTCCTTCTTCGTTAGTAGTATGCAATTCGTAAGTTAACGCTACTACAGAGTTTGGTGAAATATTCATTTAAATTAATTTATTGTAAATACTCTAATGCGTCCTCAACAGTTTTAACCGGCAACTGGCATACTTTATTTCGGCAAATATTTATTAAACTTGTTTAAGTGCTTTTAAATATTGCTAGGCAAAGATAAGTTAATTATTTACCTAACAAAAAAGATGAGCTGATTGTTCAGAAAAGAAGATGTTTTTTAGTACTAGTACGAAAAGTAATACCTTTTTCTCCTATTGGAAAAAGATAGATTGACTAGCCGTATTTCAATTTGAATTTCTCACCAATCCTCTCCAGCCTTATTCTATTTTCTTTCTGTGCTTTTGTAATAACATCGTGGTACCGGTTGGTTTTAACTACTAACTTTTTTTCATCGTAATCAAACATTAATATACCTAAAAGTCGGTTTACTTCAGAGATTGAGCTGTAGATTTCCGTAAACTCTAGCATCTCCTTACTATCTAAAATGATGAATAATTTATAGTATGAAGCAGTAAACTTATTATGAGTTGGTATAACATATTCATCCACTTCTTTACCTTTAATCTTGTGAGAAAGAATATCAAAATATGGAAGCTGTATCCAGCATAATTCTGAAGCTGTATAACATTCAATAAAATTATTCATTGATTCCACCTTTAAATTCTGAAAAAGTGAATGCCTTAATTCATCCTTTTTATCCTTTTTGTTGAAATATCTATTAGCAAAAAATGAAATTATACCAATTACAGTAGCGAATTGAAAACCATATGTTTTAAAGAGAGTTTCGATAATTAACATATCTGATAGATTTGATAATACTTAAAGTATTTAGACGACAGAAAAAAATGGATAAGGCAACAAAAAAGAAAACCCCCAGTTAAGGGGGTTTAGTGAGACTGACCAGAATTTTATCCTGCCCTTTGCAAGGCTGTCCAGATTGTTATCCTGTCTCAAATACTGATACAAATATAAATATTACTTTATATTTTTATGTATATTATTACAAAAATATTTGTAAAATGTTTTGCAAATATTTTTAAAGCTTAATAAATATTAATAACAATTAATCGAAATTTAATGAGTACACTCACTGACTAATAACATCTTAGCCTTTTCTAGACGTATTAGTGTAGAGGTTTCATCGGGATGAAGTATTAGTTGATACTGCCCATCACTCAATTTAAAACCACCAATTTTCATCGCAGTTTTTAGAGTAACTTCAAACTTATTTAGTCCAAGATAATGGTATTCAGCAACAACATTTAATGGTAGTTCGCCTTCAACTTCTTTCGTCAAAACAATCCTCTCTGGTCTTGGTACAACTTCAAAATTAACAAAAGAAAAAGTTTTGTTCTTTATAGAATAATAAAATAAATGTCTCCCAGCTTCAACAAGTAATGATTTTACAGTATCACTTTCGATTCCGTCACGTTTACCTTCTTGGTCTCCATGTTGTTGCCTGTCAAAATAATGTTTATCAAAATAAATATCAATTTCAATGTGTTCGGCAGTAGTTGAAATTTTCTTTGCGTTTTCTGAACTTTTGTTTTTTACAAATGCTTCAACATCTACAACTACTTCACCAACCTTGGAGGAATAGTCAATTCTTTTACGTTTGTTTTTACTTTGCACGTTATCATTTAGTCTATGACAAAGATAAGTATAACTTTTAAAACCTTGATTGTATAAACTTAAAGTTAAGAAGAAGTTATCTACATTAATACCGCAAATTTTAAAGTTCCTATCAAAGAATAACTGCTCGGTTGTGAAATATTCAGATTTTTTATTGTAAATACTCTAATGCCTCCTCCACTGTCCTTACAGGCAACTGGCATACTTTATTTCGGCAAATATAAACTTTTGTTTCATTGCTTTGCTTACCTTTTAACAGCGGTAGGTTACTTTTTGTTCCGCCCAATGTAATTTTGTTCGGAATATAATGTCCGCTTAATGCTAATTTAACAACATCCGTTTTTAAACCGGTAATGGCAATTTCATTTATGCCGAAAATTTCGTTTAACAATTGAATGGCCCAGTTTGAATAGGCAGAACCATAGGTTTTTATCTTCGGATGAACCGCAGCAAGCATTTCTGAAGCTTTTTCAGTGTATTGTTCTACATCAAAAAGCAAACCCAGTTGCTGCAAATTCTGCGCCATGGTAGAATTTGAAGCCGGAATTACATTATCCATTACTTCATGTTTGCGGGCAATTAAATCCTCACTTTCGGCAGAAGTATAGAAAAACATTGGCGAATCTGCATCTGTAAAATTAGCGATCACATAATCGGTTAATGATTTTGCTTCTTCTAACCATATCTCCTCAAAATCAGCTTCATACAGGGCAATTAGCGCTTCAATAAAAAAAGCGTAATCGTCTAAGAAACCCGTAATAGAAGCCTTTCCGTTTTTATAATTGCGGTATAAGCCACCATTTTCTGATTTTAAGTGCGTTAAAATAAAATTGGCGGCAGCTGAAGCTTTTTCATAATAGGATTTTTGATTTAACACTTCTGCTGCATCGGCTAAAGCTTTAATCATCATCCCATTCCAGGCCGTTAAACATTTATCATCCAACCCCGGACGGATCCTTTTACTCCTAACCGCTAGTAATTTTGCTTTAGCTGACTTTACTTTATCATGAAGTACTGCTGCATCAATATTAAATTTTGCAAGCAGGTCATCATCGCTAATCGTTTTACGTAAAATATTGGTTTGCTCCTCTTCCCAGTTGCCTTCTTCGGTAATGTTGTAATAAGCGCCAATCAACTGGGCATCTTCGCCTAAAACCTCATTGAATTCACTTTTATCCCAAATGTAAAATTTGCCTTCTACCCCTTCGCTATCAGCATCCAGTGCCGAATAAAACAATCCATCTGCTGAAGTCATCTCATCGAAAACCCAATTTATCGTTTCAACAACGGTTTGTTTAAAAGAATCGAATTTAGTGCATTGATAGGCCTCAGCATATAAACTGATCAGTTGCGCATTATCATAGAGCATTTTTTCAAAATGTGGCACGTGCCATTTATCATCAACCGAATAACGGGCAAAACCACCGCCGATCTGATCATAAATACCACCACGGCTCATTTCTTCGAGGGTATGGCATACAGCGGTAAAAACTGACTCATCATCCTTTAAAAAGCCATATCGCAATAAAAAGACCCAGTTATTGGGTAAAGGGAATTTTGGTGCACGGTTATATCCCCCGAAGCCAATATCGAAATGACGTTTCCAGGGATCGATAATTTCAGTTAAATGTTCATGGCTATATGCTTCTGCTGTACCTGCAGGGATTATCTTTTCGCTGTCTTTAATGCCCGAAGTTAACCGTTCTGCATATTGAATGGCCTTATCAGGTTCGTTGGCCCAAAGTGCAGCCACATTTTCCAGAATATTGATCCAATCATTTTTACGGAAATAAGTCCCACCATAAATCGGGCGCTGATCGGGCAAACAGATACAATTTAATGGCCAGCCTCCACTACCAGTCATGAGTTGGATGGCATACATATAAATCTGGTCAATATCCGGACGCTCTTCACGATCGACCTTAATGCAGATAAAATGTCGGTTCATCACTTCGGCAACTTCATGATTCTCGAAACTTTCACGCTCCATTACATGGCACCAATGACAAGCCGAATAGCCGATACTAACCAATATCAGTTTGTTTTCCGCTTTGGCTTTTTCTAATGCTTCTGCGCCCCATTCGTACCAATTAACCGGGTTATGGGCATGTTGTAGCAAATATGGCGACGAAGCGTGGATTAAATTATTGGTATCAGACATGGCTGCTAATGTAAAATGTAAGTGGGAAAAGGAATTTTAATTTGAGGCGTAAATCTATTAATAATCTACAAACCTGTTTCTATTTAGTTTTTGTTTTTATACTTTAGTTGGAAATCTAAATGATGAATGGAATTAAGCACAAATGAGCTATTTAATTGGAATATGATGCATTGCATTATGAATTGAATTGTACACATTATCGGCTTCTATCCCGATTTGCAAACCTTACACCTTCAACCTTATACCTTCGACCTTAAAAAAATGAAAATCACCCATACCGAAATATACCGCTTTAGCATCCCCATGGAACCTTTTGTGATTGCAACCGGAACCATGCATTTTGCCCAGAATGTATTGATCAGGATTTACACTGATGCTGGCATTCACGGCATTGGAGAGTGTTCCGCTTTCCCGATGATTGTTGGTGAAACGCAGGAAACCTGTATTGCCATGGCTAAAGATTTCGCCGCCATTTTAAAGGGCAAAGATCCGTTAGATATTCCTGAACGGATGAACGATTTATTGGGTTATGCAGATCATAACCATACCATTAAAAGCGCTTTTGATATGGCATTATTCGATATTGCAGCGAAAAACGCCAAATTACCACTGTATAAATTTCTCGGCGGAACCAAACGCAGCATTGAAACCGATATGACCATTGGTATCGACACGCCAGCGGGAATGGCTACAACAGCTTTAAAATATAAGAGCCAGGGTTGCCGCATATTAAAGATTAAGCTGGGTAAAAAAGTACATGATGATATCGAAAGGGTAAAACATATCCGCGAAGCGGTTGGTGAAGATTTGATTTTACGCCTGGATGCCAATCAGGGCTGGAGTTTTGATGATGCTTTATTTGCTTTAGGCGAATTAGCGCAGTACAACATTGAGTTTTGCGAACAACCCATGCGAACCTGGTACGATGATCAATTACCAGAACTGAATGTAAATTCGCCGATTAAACTAATGGCCGATGAAAGCTGTTACAACCATCACGATGCCCGAAAATTGATCAATAGCCAATCAACAACTTATTTAAACATTAAATTTTCGAAATCTGGGGGCATTTTAGAAGCGCAAAAAATCCATGAAGAAGCTTTGCAACGAGGCGTAAAATGCATGATCGGTAGCATGCTCGAAACCCGCATTGCATTAAGTGCCAACTTACATTTTGCATTGGCCAGTCCTAATGTTGAGTTTTTTGACTTAGATACGGCACTATTGGGGCACCTGGTCGACCCTGTGGTGGGTGGCTTAACTTATAACGGTTACTTTCTTGATGTTCCCGAAGAAATTGGTATTGGTGCCGAGGCAGATGAGTTTTTCCTAGAGAAATGTGAAAGCTGGACGGTTTAGCTGTACTAGTTTGGAGTTGAGCGTTTGGCGTTTGGAGTCGGTTAACCGATTTAAACAATTAACCAGTTAACCTCATCTAATGAACTAATAACCTATCCAACGCCAAACTATCGCCGTTAAAGGCATTAAAATCGACTACATGACCAATACCATTAATTTTAGCTTTATCAGAATGCTGCCAAAATTTCCAGCGGCTTTTATCCATTCTTAACTTTGGTTGATAATAATGGGCGATCCACAAAGGATAATCTTCAAAATGATCGACTAAATAATCTTCATAAAATTTAAGTCCGGTATAAACAATCGGCCTGACTTTGGTTTTCATTTCTACATAATTGAGAAAATCAGAAAGTTCTGCCCTCATTTTTAGTGGCGAAACGCCATCAAGAGATTCAATGTCCACAACAGGCGGTAAATCCCCTTTCTCTATATTAACCACCTGCAAGAAAAATTTAGCCTGCGTTTTACCATCCTTTTTGGGTCGGAAGAAATGATAAGCACCACATATAATCCCTGCTTTTGGCGCTTCACGCCAGTTGCGTTGAAAATAGGGATCAACTAACATTAATCCTTCTGTGGCTTTGATAAAGGCAAAACGGATGCTGACCTCATCCTCTTTCATTTCTTTTACTTTTTGCCAGTTTATTTTGCCCTGGTAATACGAAACATCGATTCCGTGAACCGTATATTTTTTGGGGATCTTGATATTAAAACTTTCGTAAGTTCTGTAATTGGGGTCTTGCCCCCAATCTTTAACCCAGCGCCAGGTAGCCACAAAACTTCTTAATACATAACCATAATAAAATGGAGAGAGCAAAACCAACAATAAAGCAGCAATAACCAATTTAAGCTGAACGGAAAGCGCACCTTTCTTTTTCTTGTTTGCACCAGGTTTTCTGGCTACAGGTTTCCTTGCAGCAGGTTTTCTGGCAACTGGGCTTTTGTTTATCGGGGTTCTTTTCTCTGGCGGCATTTGATCGGTTTCCGGATGCAAATTTGTAAAAAATTATGGGATATTTTTTGCTCATCTTTTTTAGCTCAATAAGCGGATATTGAATTCAGATGATTAAATAATATCTGGCTTTTGGTATTTTTACTGCATCTAAATACACCATGTTCAAACTTATTTTCGACACTTATAAAACATCATTTAGCGGATTAAGCAGAGAAACCTGGCTTTTGAGCATTGTAATGATGTTTAACCGATGTGGTAGTATGGCCGTTCCGTTTATGGGCTTATACGTTACCCAAAGTTTACATCGATCGGAAATGGATGCGGGTTTGATCATCACCTTATTTGGTGTAGGTTCGATCCTTGGATCGGCAACAGGTGGAAAGCTGACCGATATGATTGGTTTTCGCCCGGTGCAAATTCTATCGTCAATTATTGGCGGTTTGCTTTTCATGCTTTTTTCTACGATCACCCACTTTTCTACATTATGTATTTTAGCCGTAGTCATCAGCTTTTTTTCTGAGGCATTCCGTCCGGCAAATTTTACAGCAGTTGCCCATTATGCCGCAGAAGGAACCATAACCAGGTCGTACTCCTTAAACAGATTGGCCGTCAATATAGGTTGGTCGGTAGGAATCAGTTTGGCAGGTATTATTGCCTCCATAAATTACAAACTTCTATTCATTGTTGAGGGAGCTGTAAGCATTGTAGTTGGTTTATTAATCCTGTCGTTTTTGCCACAGGTGAAAGATTTTATCAAAAAAGCCAAAGAAAATGCCAGTAACATGGTGATTATGAAACCATGGAGAGACATTTTTTATGTAAAATTTATCCTGCTCACTACGGTTTTTATTACCTGTGCTTTTTTAATGTTCAGGGTTGTGCCAGTGTTTTTTAAAGAGCAATGGCACATTGATGAATTTGCCATTGGTATTATTATTGGGATTAATGGAGTAGTGATTGCCTTATTCGAAATGATCATGATTAACAAGATTGAAGCCAAAAAATCTCCCATGTTTTTCATCATCATAGGGGCAGTTTTATTTTCGGTCTCTTATATCATGTTGAGTGCTCCGGTGAGTTTTCACATCGTTGCTGCTGCACTTACCATTGTTGTTTTTACCTGTGGGGAAATGTTCTCCTTACCCTTTATCAATACGATCGTGATCAGCAGAAGCAATGAGCATAACAGGGGGTTATATGCGGCAGGTTATACGTTGAGCTGGTCGTGCGCACAAGTAGTCGGACCATTATTCGGATTCTTCATCGCCAAAAACTTAGGTTACAACTGGCTTTGGCTAGGGCTGGCCTGTATGCTTTTATTGTGTGCCTGGGGATTTAATACCCTGAATAAAAAGCAGGCGAAAACTGTTTTGCAAACCAGTAAAGTTCAGCTGGAAATTGAATAAAATCGCCAGCTGAACAGCAATTATTTTACTTTCTGGGCTTTTACCCCTTCGTTTGTAATTTTTACAGGGAGAATATTGCCATCTGCATCAAATTTCATCTCATCAATACAGGTAACACGGTGGTTTCCATCTGTTTCGGTTAAGGGGCGACGGTGATAAACGATATAATACTTTCCTTTTTTCTCGTTAATGATAACCGAATGATGGCCCGCGCCGGTAGCAATAGCGGCATCCTGCTTTAATATTTTTCCGATCCTTTTAAACGGGCCAAATGGCGAATCGCCCACGGCATAAGCTACAGAATAATCCGGACCAGTCCAGCCGCCTTCGCTCCACATGAAATAATATTTACCATTCCGGATGAACATATAAGGTCCTTCTACATAATTATCAGGTGTAATTTCTTTAAAGGTCGTACCATCTTCAAAAGGCAAAAAGCCTGTAAAATCTTGATTTAATTTGGCAATATTACAATGTTTCCAGCCTCCATAAATTAAATAATACTGACCATCTTTATCTTTAAACACAAACTGATCAATAGGTTGGGCACCGTTATGAAATTTATCTACCAAAGGTTTCCCGATGTGATCTTTGTATGGTCCTTCTGGTTTATCGGCAACAGCTACGCCAATTCCGCCAATTTCTTTGTCGCTTTGAATATCATTGGCGCCAAAAAACAGGTAATATTTTTTGTCTTTTTGAACAATTGCAGGAGCCCACATCGCTTTATTGGCCCATTTTACAGCAGCCGTATCTAAAATATGCGGGTGTTTTTTCCATTTCACCAAATCATCTGATGAAAAGGCATCTAAAAAAACCTGTTCCTTATACCTGGCCGAATAAGTGGGGTAAACCCAATATTTATTGTTAAAAATAGCAGCATCTGGATCTGCATACCAACCTTGAAAAATTGGATTTCCAGATTGGTTAATCGTTTTAGTATCCTGAGCAAAAGAAGCGAGTCCGGATAAAAGTAAAAGAGATGAGAATAGGTATTTCATGGTACCAATTTAGAAAAAAAACCTGGTAAAAAAATTAACCACTAAAATCAATTGGTTGAAACCAGTTGATATGAAAACAACAGGGATGGTCTTCGATTCCGCTCAGACGGACAGTCAACTTAAATTTATGTAATGTTTTGGAAAGCAAAACCGGTAACAATGCAGTTAAAGTAGTCCCGCCATCCGTTTCAAATCCTCGCCCTCATACTTCGGGCTGTGGGTTTTCCACTACTGTCGGGTTTAGATGGCTAGGCCTGTTATACTATTTAAAGGTACAAATTGCATCTGTAGTGTTGCCTCCTGGGAACTGCCTGCAGTTAAATAAACCCGACAAAGCTAAATAGCCCGGAATGAAGTGCAACGAAATGAGGACTATAAGCGATGGCGGGGCTGCAGCACCTATGAAATACAGAACGCTCATTTTCAAAAAAATCGTCACCTCGACTGAAGTTTGGCGAAATAGAGAAATCTGCTGAAAATAGATTTCCCGACTGCGTTGCACTCCGCTCGAAATGACGATCTGTTGGGTCAGAACGGATAAATGAAATTGAGCTTATTTGCTCAGCTCTGCGAAATATTTATGGAATAAAGGCAAAGTTTCTATTCCTTTATAATAATTGTAAATATCATATTTCTCATTCGGAGAGTGTAGTGCATCGCTATCTAAACCGAAACCAAAAAGCACCGATTTAATTCCCAGTACATCTTCAAACAAAGCCACAATTGGAATACTACCACCACCGCGTGTTGGAATAGCCTTTTTGCCAAAACTATCTTCAATTGCTTTTTCTGCTGCCTGGTATGCAATACTATCAGTTGGGGTTACCACAGGTTCGCCACCATGGTGAGGGGTAACTTTTACCTTTACATTTTTAGGTGCAATACTTTCGAAATGTTTGGTAAAAATCTCGGCAATTTCTTCTGAGCTCTGGTGTGGAACCAAACGCATAGAAATTTTTGCATTGGCTTTACTTGGCAATACGGTTTTTGCACCTTCGCCAATATAACCGCTCCAAATTCCGTTTACTTCTAAAGTTGGACGGGTACCTGTACGCT
Organism: Sphingobacteriaceae bacterium GW460-11-11-14-LB5; assembly: GCA_002151545.1. NCBI lineage: Bacteria > Pseudomonadati > Bacteroidota > Sphingobacteriia > Sphingobacteriales > Sphingobacteriaceae > Sphingobacteriaceae bacterium GW460-11-11-14-LB5. Next base: position 3,223,077 of record CP021237.1, read on the forward strand.
CCAGCGTTGAATAACCTTTTTCACCCCAAACTTCTTCGATATCTAAATCCTTTTTGTATTCAGCTTCGTCATAAGGTGCAGAATTTAATGCTTTTTTCTCCTCATCGGTTAATTCAAGCACTTTATCATAAAAAGCAGGAATAGTAATGTGGTTATTTTCATCGTGTAATGAAGCGATCATTTTACAAAGAATAGTGGCCGGATTGGCTACTGCCCCACCATAAACCCCAGAGTGTAAATCGCGGTTCGGACCAACCACTTCAACTTCCATGTAAGCTAAACCACGTAAACCGGTTTCGATTGACGGGTGTTCCATACTGATCATTGAAGTATCAGAAATTAAAACGACATCGGCTTTTAAACGCTCAGCATTGGCTTTTACAAAAATACCAAGATTTGCAGAACCTACCTCCTCTTCGCCTTCGATCATGAATTTAACGTTACAAGCCAGGGTATTGGTTTGCATCATCAGTTCGAATGCTTTTACATGCATATAAAACTGTCCTTTATCATCACAAGCGCCACGGGCGTAAATTTTACCATCGCGTACGGTTGGTTCAAAAGGTGGTGTATGCCAAAGTTCTAATGGATCTGCAGGTTGAACATCGTAATGGCCATATATTAAAACGGTTGGTAAAGAAGCATCTATAATTTTTTCGCCGTAAACGATAGGATATCCTGCTGTTGGGCAAATTTCTACCTGATCAGCTCCTGCATCTTTTAATTTCTGCGCAACATAATCAGCTGTTTTTAAAACATCGCCTTTGTATTTCGGATCAGCACTAACCGATGGAAAACGCAACAACTCAAACAACTCATCTAAAAAACGTTGTTTGTGCGTTTCTACATAATTTTTAATCTCTTGCATAACAAAATGAATTTGGACAAATATAGGCTTTACCAAATAAAAGGCACAGCAAGCGCTTAATAAATTATCCTCATATCGGCGTAAAACTTTAATATCGCCAGATGATAATAGGTTCAATTATTTTTTATTTAAAAGCTAAAAATCAATGTATTATCTGCAAAACGCAAAACCCGTCTGTTAATAGATACAAAAAATGATTTATTGTTTGTAAAAAAAGATTGCACAGCATTATTTATATTTACTTTTTTGTAAATTGCGCGAATAACAGATATCCTTAAATCCTGTACGAAAGAATTTTAACAATGAAGTTTAGCGCAAAAGTTTTTCTATCTCTGCTGCTGCTTCTTGTTGTCCGCATCTCTTCCTTCGCTCAAGCGCAAAATCCCACCCGCGTAAGTTGCCCGGAAGCAGCCCAATATTATTCGAAAGACAGTATAAATATTGTAACCTTTGGGGCCAGTACTGTTGAAGGTGTTAAGGGATTGGGTTTCCAAACCATGCTGGAGAACAACTTTTTGAACTGTTACACCAATAAGGTAGTCGATATTACTAACCACGGTATAGGCGGTCAGACTACTTTTCAGGGTTTGCTCAGAATTGATAATGCCATAGCCAATAGAACAGGTTTTATTGTGATTGATATGGGTATTAATGATGCTATAGCGATTGCTGCAGGCAAAGGAAGTATAGCCGAAAGTGTTGCAAATATGAGGGTGTTGATTACAGCAAGCCTTAAACAAAAATTGATTCCGATTTTATGTACCCTTCAGTTTGTTGACGATAGGACTGTTAAAAGTTATGTTGCTGTAAATACCAATATCAGGAGCCTTAATACCGCATACCGGAAATTAGTTACCGAGTATAAAATATATTTAGCGGATGTAAATGCGGCGATGAGGCGCGATTTTTCGCTTTATCAGGATGCATTTCATCCAAATGCACGCGGTTATAGATTGGTGAGTTATGTTATTTTCGATGCCATTAATAAAGCAATTTTTGATAAATTCTTAAAGTTTACCGTTTCTCAGAATTACCCAAATCCAGCGGCCATGCAAACCTTTATTGATATTGTTTTGCCGGAAACGGATAAAATCAACATCCAGATTTACGATTTAATGGGCCGATTGGTAAAAACAGTGGTAAACGAATACCTTAATACCGGAAAACACACTCTAGAAATCAATACTTCTGCTTTTGTTCCCGGCATTTATTTCTTCAAAATCTCTTCCGATTCGGGTCAATATAATTCTGCAAAAAAGTTTATTGTAGCGAGGTAACAAAAGATTTAAACATTAGTCTATTGATAGATTAATATGTTTTATACCTTTAACCATGACCACTGAGACATTTTTCACCAATGAAGTTATTGATCTCGATCTTCTCCCAAAATACGAAGACATTCAGTTAGGCCAGCCACATCCCGATTATTGGAAAATCATCTGCATCAATCTGTTCATCTTTTTTGGCCTGCTAGGCATAACTGTTGGTTTACTCCTGTTCTTTATCGATGAAGTAAAAGCAAACGCAAAATGGATTATCCCGCTTTATCTTGCTTTATTAGCCATCTTCTTTTTACTCTTTCGTGCCAGTTTTAAAAAACGCGGTTATGCCATCCGTACACATGATGTAATCTATAAAAGTGGGATTATTGCCGAATCGACCACAATTGTACCTTTAAACAGGATTCAGCATATCGAATTAAATGAAGGGATTTTTTCCAGGATGTACAAATTGGGATCATTACAAATATTTACCGCAGGTGGCCAAACCGGGCATATCCATATTTCGGGTATTGCCATTGACGAGGCAAAGCGTATTAGAGACCTGCTTTTGAAAAAACTAGACCTGCTCGAAAACCCAATAACTGAATTGAATCCTAATGAATAACGATTTTAGCAAACCGCAACGCGAATCGGCCTTTGGTATCATCATCATGGGCTCCCATACCATGCTAAAAATTGGCAAAGCGAGTTTTTTCTTATTCATTATCGCATTTGTAAAAATGTCGGGCACTTCTTTTACCTATCTCCTGTTGGGCATTGCTGCGATCATCGTATTCAGTTTCATATTTGCTTATTTATGGTATTTAAAATTCACCTTCTTTCTGAATAAAGAAAAGCAGGAATTTGTAGTGAATAAGGGGATATTCAATCGCGATCAGGTCATTATTCAGCTTGATAAAATACAGCAGGTTAACATTAACCAGAATATGCTGCAGAAAATTATCGGTGTTTATGGTTTAAAAATCGATACTGCAGGGGCTCATGGCGAAGAAGTAAGCATAAAAGCCATCGACGAAACTTCGGCCTACAACCTTAAAGAGCATTTATTAAACAGAAGAGCCGCAATTGAAACGCCATTAGAAATTGAATTAGAAAACAAGAAGACAGCAGAAACACCATTTTTAAGAATAAGTGCCTGGACATTGTTTAAAGTTGGACTAACCTCTAATTATGGGCAAAGTTTAGCTTTACTTGCTGCTTTTTTTTACACCGTTATTTATGAGGGCAGGCAGTTGCTCGATGCTTTTAAAATTAATAAAGATGAAATTCAGAGCATGGTAACAGGTATGCTGACCATTGTTACCGTTTTTATCTTAATTGCCTGCCTATTAATGGTATTGTTGATTATTAATTTGGTGAGAACCTTTTACAAGTATTTCGAGCTCGAAATTAGTGAACATAAAAACACACTTTTACTCTCTTCAGGGCTAATTGCCAAGAAAAATACTCTGATTAGTCCCAATAAAGTCCAGATTACCAAATACAGCCAGAATTACTTTCAGAAAAAGATGAATATGCTGAATATGAGTTTAAAACAGGCTCATTTTGGTCAAAGTAAAAAAGGACATGAAATGCAAGGAAATACTTTGGAAATTCCGGGATGTAACCCTGGCGAACGGGATGAATTGCTAAAAATGATATTGGGTCAAATTCCTTTAAAAACAAAAACCTTTATCCCTGACTGGCGTTTTTTGAATTTACCGATCTTCTTTAAACTGGTTTTGCCAGTTGTGGCATTTTTAATCATTGCGTTTAACATTCCTGAAGTTAAACCTTATATCGGTGCATCAATTGTTTACTTTATTATAGGCACTTTGATGATTTATATCAGCTACCGCCGACATCGGATTTCAGTAAACCAGGATTTTATCATTAAAAAAAGCGGAATCTGGGATATTTCGAATGAAATTGTAATGCCAAATAAAATCCAGGCCATTAGCACTTTTCAATATCCATGGCATAAAGGGGTTGATGTTGGTCATCTTACCTTACATACGGCGGCTGGCCAGATTCACTTTAAATATGGAAATTATACCGAAATTAAACAGCTGGTTAATTACTGGTTGTATCAGGTAGAAAATGGAAACGAAGATTGGATGTGAGTTTTTTAAAGAATTAAAATAATGAATATGAATACCAGGGAACAGATCATTTTAAACGAAAAGAGATTATTAACGGCCATACTGAATGGTGATGTTGCAGACCTTAATCTGCTTTTGCATGAAGATTTACTTTTTAACCTGCCCAATGGAATAACCATAACAAAGGCCATGGATTTGGAAACTTATACATCCGGAAGTATCGATGTAAATTCTATTATCCCCTCTGAACAGCAAATTAACCTGATTAATGATACTGCAGTTGTTAGTGTTAAAATTGAGCTAAAGGCCATATATGCTTCACAAGCTATCGAAGGTATTTTCAGGTATTTGAGAGTCTGGAAGTTGTTTGATCAGGAATGGAAAGTAATTGCCGGAAGTTGTGTGGCCATATAAAAAATAACAGCTGCCAGGTTTAAATCCAGGCAGCTGTTATCGTTCAATTAATCCTGGTATGCCGCAGCAAACTCAGCCGCAAAATCTTTAAGCTTAATGTTACCTAAAACGGGCCTGTTTTTATAATAATCTACAAAAAGTTTATTGCTTCTTATCGCATCGCCCATTTCTACGTAGTTTTTGGCTATTTCTTCCGGTAAACCCGCTCCTACCATTCCGTTAAATGCATCTTCATCGCTAAATTCTATCCATGGTAATTCCGGCTTATCGACTGCAGCACCTAATATTTTTGCAACATCGGCTGGCGTACTTTCATCATCACTGGCGACATACTGTACGCTTTTACCTGTAAAATTACTTTCCAATACTTCAGCGGCTACCTCTGCAATATTACGCGGATGCACCAAAACTAATTTTGCATCAGCACCAAAATTAGACCCTAAAATGTTTGCCTGTTTAACCATATCAATATTGGCTAAAAAGTTAATGTAGAAATAACCAGCATGCAAATGTTTTACATCTACCCCATTTAATGTAGCAAAAATATTTTCTACATCGTGTAATCCGGCAATAGGACCAGTTCCATCCGGCAGGTCTGCACCTACGCTACTTAAATTCACTACTTTTTTAACACCTGATTCTTTAATGGCAACAGCATAATTTTCGCCAATACTTTTAATATATGCCCTAAATTTTGGTGCTGCAAAATTCGGCGGAACCATGGTGTAAATGGCATCAGCCCCAGAAAAGGCCGCTTTTAAAAATCCGATATCGCTTACACTACCAATTAATGGTATTGCACCCAGCGATTTAATTTCTTCGGCTCTCTCAGCATTGCTGCTAATAATTTTTACTTCGTGACCTTTAGCTACCAATATTTCGGCAAGTGGCTTTGTAATATTACCTGTTGATCCTGTTAATGTTATTTTCATGATTTTTTGTTTTTAAATATTGAATACAAAGCTATATTTGTACTTACTTTTATACAAGTACTTACCCCAAAGTATGTAACTATGACAGCTGTTAAAGAAAGTTCGACCCGTAATTTTAATAAAGGCATAGCGCTAACCAGCTGTCCTGTTACTTTTGTAATGGAAAAAATTGGTGGTTATTGGAAACCGATTATTATTTTTCATTTAATGAGCGGACCAAAACGCTACAGCGAGTTAAAACGTGCAATACCACAGATCACTGAAAAAATGCTTATACAACACTTAAAGCAATTGCAAAATGATGAACTTGTTTATAGAGATGCGCAAGCAGTTGTTCCGCCGGTAGTTACCTACAGCCTCACAACATCGGGGCAGGATCTTTTTGAGGTATTGGATTCAATGGTAGATTGGGCCGTTAAAAACGGATCGGTTTAACCTTGATAGGTACTCCTTCTGACTATCTTTAATTGGAGGGAAGATATTGAGCAATAGGTAGCTTAAAACTTTGACGTAGCGGTTAGCCAAGCCGCTACGTGTAAAACCAATATTTTGCTAAAATTATTTTATACGTACGGGGCCTATAGTATCATTATTCCCTTAATGTTTCCGACTTGCTTATAAACAGCAATCACCTCATCAGCATTTTGCATGATCTTTTTTACGGTAATGGAAACATATTTCCCGGTTTTTGAAGCATGCTCAATAAACTCATCATCAGGTAAAACGGTACGCAAATCTTGTATTTTGTCTAGTCCGCCCGTAATAATAAATTTAAAATTGTACACACCCGGAAATTGCTCAACACTTTCCAGTTTCTCTTTTAAATTAGCATAAATATCTGTATTTGTTCCCTCCGGGATATCAGTAAACTCGATATCCTTATTTATTTTTTTCTCTTCCATTATCAAAGCATATCAAATTCTATACCCAAATAAATAGGGTGCAATTCTGACAGAATTTAAATAAATACAGGTCTGGCTTTTCTAAAAACCGATGGAGCAGATTTACCATAGCCATATTAGCCCCCAATAAAATAAAGGCCATTTTACCATATAAGATAGATAAGGGCCATGTAAGCCAATGCAGGATAGATTCTGACTACGAAGTAGCTATTAAACCTAAACTTAATAAGAACAACTAATATAACAAGTGCAGCATGACGAGTGACAAAATAAACTATGGGTTTTACCCCCCAAATAGTAGCACAAACTCAATTTAAATAAACCATGGCGAAACGGATACCGGCCTGGTGGGCAATGCCTGTAGGCGTATGAGCAAAGCAAAGGGCTACCTAGGCCGATGAAATACAGGTTTGGCTTTTATATAAACCCATGGAGCTGATTTACCATAGCCATATTAGCCCCCAATAAAATAAGGGCCATTTTACCATATAAGATAGATAAGGGCCATATAAGCAATACCGGATAGATTCTGACCACGAGGTAGCTATTAGACCTAAACTTAATAGAACAGCTAATAAAACTAGTTCAGCATGACGAACGATAGAATAGGCTGTGGGTTTTAATCCCTCAATAGTAGCACAAACCCAATTTAAATAAACCTTGGCGAAGCGGATACCGGCCTTGTGGGTAATGCCAGCAGCAGTATGAGCAAAGCAAAGGGCTGCCAAATGCTATGAAATACGGATGTAGCTTTCCTCAAAATCAATCAAAAACAAGTTCTTTTTACCATGTTAGACTATAAGTTTCAACAAGTCTAATGGCATGATTGATTCTGAAACAAGTTCAGAATGACGAACCGTTAGGACGACCGATTAGGTTTTAAACTAATTACTAACAACTTTGGCAAAAAGCGATAGGAATTGTTATTTTTGAACCTCAAAAAAACAGGAGCCGATTTGGATTATTTAGCAGGATTAAACCCACAACAAAGAGCAGCAGTAGAGAACACAAAAGGACCAGTAATGATTGTTGCAGGTGCAGGTTCGGGCAAAACCAGGGTAATTACATTTCGTGTAGCCCACCTTATCCAAACCGGTACTGATCCATTTAACATTCTGGTTTTAACCTTTACCAACAAGGCGAGTAAAGATATGCGTGAGCGTATTAGTAAAGTGGTTGGTGCAGAGGCAAAGAACATTTGGATGGGTACTTTTCACTCTGTTTTTGCGAAAATTTTAAGGGTAGAGGCCGAAAAAATCGGTTATCCGAGCAATTTTACCATTTATGATACGGATGATAGTAAAAGTGTAATCCGTGCGATTTTGAAAGAAATGCAGCTGGATGATAAATTATATGCAGCGAACTTTGTTTTCAATAGAATTTCATCAGCTAAAAATAATCTAATTTCCTGGGGCGAATATCAGGCTAACGACCAGATACAGGCCGAAGATATCCAGAATAAACGTCCGTTGATTGGCCAGATTTACGAAACCTATGCTAAACGCTGTTTTAGAGCAGGTGCCATGGATTTCGACGATTTACTGTTCAAAACCAATATTTTATTGAAAGAACATCCGGATGTTTTAAATAAATACCAGCAGAAATTCAGGTACCTGATGGTGGATGAGTATCAGGATACCAACTTTTCGCAGTATACCATTGTGAAAAAACTGGCTGCTGCTTATCAGAACATCTGTGTGGTAGGTGATGATGCTCAGAGTATTTATGCCTTCCGTGGTGCAAACATCCAGAACATTTTAAATTTCGAACGCGATTATCCTGATTTAAAGGTTTATAAATTGGAGCAGAATTACCGTTCTACCCAAAATATTGTAGATGCAGCCAGCAGTATTATTGCCAACAATAAAAACCAGCTCGAAAAAAATGTTTTCTCGGATAATGAACCTGGCGACCGCATTAAGGTTTCGCGGGCTTTTACCGATAATGAAGAAGGTAAATTAGTTGCCGAAGCCATTATTCAGGAGCGCAGCACTAAAGGTTACCAGCACAACGATTTCGCCATTTTGTATCGTACCAACGCGCAAAGCAGGGCTATGGAAGAAGGTTTACGCAAATTAAACATCCCTTACAGGATATATGGCGGTCAATCTTTCTACCAGCGCAAAGAGATTAAAGATTTAATTGCTTACTTCCGTTTAACCTTTAATCCGAAGGATGAAGAGGCTATAAAGCGTGTCATTAATTATCCTAAACGTGGTATTGGCGATACCTCTATTGATAAAATTATTGTTGCGGCAGACCAGCATGGAAAAACCATGTGGGATGTAATTTCAAACGCACACGAATATGTAGATGGGCGTTTAGCCAATCAATTGAACGATTTTGCCATGATGGTGCAAAGCTTTCAGGCAGAGGCAAAAAAGCTCGATGCCTATGATACTGCTTTATTTATTGCCCAACATGCAGGTATTTTAAAAGAATTATATACCGATGATAGTGTTGAAGGACGTGCGAGATACGAAAATATTCAAGAATTATTAAACGGTATTAAGGAATTTGCGGAGCGCGAAGACATTGAAGAGAAAGGTTTGGATATCTTTATGCAGGATGTTGCGCTTTTAACCAATGATGATAAAGATGGAGATAAGAATAAGGATACGGTTTCTTTAATGACGATCCACTCAGCTAAAGGTTTGGAGTTTAAAAACGTGTTTATCGTAGGACTGGAAGAAAACCTGTTCCCCTCACAAATGTCGTTAACCAACCGAACTGATTTAGAAGAGGAGCGCCGTTTGTTTTATGTGGCCATTACCCGTGCCGAAGTGAAACTGACACTTACTTACGCTACTTCCCGATACCGCTGGGGAACTTTAACCAACTGTGAACCAAGTCGTTTCATCAACGAAATTAGTCCGAAGTTTTTAGAATTGGATGTTAAACCGGCAAAATCAACTAGTTTCGACGGAAACTTTGATGACGACCGCAAAACATGGACCTCGCAACCACGCGATTTCTTTAGCAAACCGAAACCAGCGGCCGGCGCAACTACTTCTGCCCCACCAGTCCGTCCGAAAACAACCTCGTTACTGGCAAAAGCACACGTGCCAACACCAGGCTTTACCCCATCGCAACCACATGAATTTCAGGGCGGTATGGAAGTGGAGCACGAAAAATTCGGTTTCGGAAAAATTATCAGCTTAGAAGGAACTTTGCCCGATGTTAAGGCAACTGTATTCTTCCAGGGTTTAGGTAATAAACAGCTATTGCTTAAATTTGCCAAGCTGATGATTGTAAAATAAGGACAAATTTCCATTTAGCCACGGAAACTCAGCTACACAGAAAATTAACAAAGATTCATCATCCTGACCCGATTTTACATCGGGTCAGGATTTTTAATAGATAAACCTTAATAGATGCTGAATCAAGTTCAGCATCACGATCGCTTTTGAAAATTCTGCCCAACGTTAAGCCCTCTGTGCTTTTCTCTCTGCGTTCTCCACTTTTAATAAACAGACCGGTCTTCGAGAAATTCTCCAGCCTTGAGTGTAATTAATTGTTCACGATCCAATGATTTAGCTTGCACATTCCATTCATCTGTCACCTCAATAACTTCAACCACAGTACCAAAAGGAAAAAATTCGCCTTTATTGTCAACTGTAATTTTCACCTTTTCCCCCACCTTAGGCTCTTTGAAAAATAATTGATTTCCGACTATACTCAGTCCTTCAATTTTTTCTAAATCTGATAAAAGATACTTTCGGTAAGGTGATTGCGGATTTTGCGAAATCAAGACAAAAGACTGCGTCGCCATTTCATACTGAACCTGCATTTTATAGAAAAATTTACCGCGAATTTTGTCTCCCAGATAAATTTTCTCTCCTTGTGCAGTAAGGCAGCCTGTGTAAAAAGATTCTATATTCATAAATTAACCGATAAGTTCTGATTTTCCATCGTAAACACCAAATATGACTTAAAATTTTAGAATGCTTATCTTGAAAAACCACAAAATTATCCTTATTATTGAGGTCGGTTCTCCCGATTACAAACCATGCAACTTACTAGGTTAGAAATTAAAGGTTTTAAGAGCTTTGGCGATAAAGTGACCATCAATTTTAATGAGGGTGTTACCGCTATTGTGGGGCCTAATGGTTGCGGGAAATCAAATGTAATCGATGCCATGCGCTGGGTTTTGGGCGAGCAGAGTACCAAAGCTTTACGTTCAGAAAAGATGGAGAACATCATTTTCAATGGGACAAAAAACCGTAAACAAGCGCAGCTCGCCGAGGTTTCATTAAGCTTTGATAATACCAAAAATATCTTGCCTACCGCCTATTCGCAGGTTACTGTTACACGTAAACTCTATAGAAACGGCGATAGCGAATACCGTTTAAACGATGTTCAATGCAGGTTAAAGGATATTACCGACCTTTTTCTGGATACCGGAATCGGCTCTGATAGTTATTCCATTATCGAGCTTAAAATGGTTGATGAAATTATTACCAACAAAGAGCATAGCCGCCGTTCTTTATTTGAGGAAGCATCGGGAATTTCAAAATACAAATTACGTAAAAGACAGACTTTCAGTAAGTTAAAAGACACTGAAGCGGATTTAGAACGGGTTGAGGATTTACTTTTCGAGATCGAAAAAAACCTTAAAACCTTAGAAAATCAGGCACGTAAAGCCGAACGTTATTATAAGTTAAAAGAACAATACCGCGAACTGAGTGTTCAGTTGGCTACTCACCGTATAGCCTTCTTCCGTACCGACTTAAATGCTTTAGAAACACAGGAGCAAAATCAGCAGGTAAACCGGACAGAACTCAGCAACAAAATAGATACTGGCGAAGCCGAACTGCAAAAGCTTAAACTGGGTAGTATTAGCCAGGAAAAGAACCTTTCCGTACAGCAAAAGGCCACAAACGAGTTTGTTTCTAAAATCCGCGCTTACGAAAGTGAGAAAAAAGTAAAAAACGAACAGATGCGTTTTTTACAGGAAAAAGAAACCCGTTTATCTGGCGAGCTCGAAAAAGATAAAAATCAGGTTAACCACATTAAATACAACATCAAACGTTTAAATGAAGAAGTTTTAACAGAAACCGAAGTTTTTAACCGATTGGAATCTGATTTAAAGCTACTGAAATCGACACTTGATACTTTGCGCGAGCAACAACAGACGGAGAAAAACAGGATTGACAACCTGATTAAATCGGTTAACGAGTTGCAAAACAACGTATATCAGTCGCAAAAGGAAATTGATATCCTGAATATCCAAAAAGATGCACTGGTACAGGAAACTAACCGAAATGTGGATGATACCGAAACCAAAACCTTAGAGTTAAAGGCTTTCGATCATGCTTTAGCCGAACTTGATATCCAGGTTAGGGAAAAGCAAGCCAACATTAAAAACCTGACGGAGGCTGAAGAAATTTTAAAGGAAAAACTGGCAGCTTCCGAAATCAACCTAAGTTCGAATAAGGAAAAACTGACGGCCGAAAACCGTAAAAAGGATGCCAAACAAAACGAGTATAACCTCACAAAATCGCTGGTTGATAGTCTGGAAGGTTTCCCCGAATCGATCCGCTTTTTAAAGAAAAACAACGCTTTTGCTAAAAGTGCCTTGCTCCTTTCTGATATTTTATTCTGTAATGAAGATTACCGCATTGCTATAGAAAATTACCTCGAACCGGTAATGAACCATTATGTGGTTGATCAGTATGCAGATGCCGTTCAGGCGATTAACCTCTTAACCGATGCCAGTCGCGGACGGGCTAACTTTTTCATTTTAGAAAATGTTCCTGATAAAAATCCGGTTATTGGTACACATGAGGGACTTGTTTCGGCTTTATCGGTAATAGAAGTCGACAAAAAATACCAACACCTGTGCAACCTGCTTTTACAAAATGTGTACATCGCAGTGGCTGAGCAAGAAAATTTATTTAAAGTCACGCCAACCGAAAGTTTAACCATTTTGGCTAAAAACGGGAAATATGCCCAAACCAAATTCACTTTAGCGGGTGGTTCGGTAGGTTTGTTTGAAGGTAAAAGGATTGGTCGTGCCAAGAATTTAGAAAATCTGGCAAAAGAAATCAAGGCTTCAGAATCGTTGATTAATCAATATAATGCGGCGATAAAAGCCGAAACTGATCAAATATTTGAGTTAAAAGAAGCTTCAAAAATCAATCAGATTAATGCCTTGCAACAAGAAATGAACCGTTTAAACAACGAACACATTTCTGTGCAAACCCGTCGCGACCAGTACCAGGAATTTATTACAACCAGTGAAAACCGCAAAACAGACATTGCCCAAAAGATTGTTTCGATAGAAAAAGCCTTGTCTGAAAAATTGCCTGCATTGGTTCAATTGCAAAAAGACCAGCAAGAAGCGCATGTTAATTTACAGGAACAGCAACTTAATTATCAGGAAATTGCCGACCAGGTAAACGAAAGTGCAGGTAAATACAATCAGGATAACATCCGTTTTCACCAGCAACAGAACAAATTATCGGGTTTAGAAAAAGATTTAGATTACCGTTTCGTACAGGAAGAAGCATTAAACAAACGCATCGCCCAAAACGACAAAGAATTACAGGAAGCACTGACTCAAATTACGGCAACCTTACAACACACCGATCTTAACGATGATACGCTTTTAGAAATGTATCAACAACGTGAAGAGATGGAAAAAGGGCTTGCAGAAGCCGAGCAAGCCTATTTCACAAGTAAAGGAAGCATTAACGAGGTTGAAAACGACCTGACCAATATCCGTAAAAACCGCGAAGAAACCGATTTCTTATTAACGGAGATTAAGGACAAAAAGAATGCTTTAAAAATCGATCTGAATGCCTTAAAAGAACGTTTAGCTGTCGAATTCAACATCGACATTAACGATCTTTTAGAAACAGACACTGAAATTGAAGCTTTAGAAAGTGAATTTGATCTCCGCCAAAAGGTAGAGCGAATGAAACGCCAACTGGACGAATTTGGTGCCATTAACTCAATGGCTATGGAGGCCTTTAAAGAAATGGAAGAACGTTACACTTTCATCCAGAACCAGAAAAAGGACCTTAATGCAGCCAAAACCGATCTTTTACAAACGATTAAAGAGATAGACGATACCGCTAAAGATAAATTTATGCAGGCCTTTACCCAGGCACGTGAGCATTTTATCGTGGTTTTTCGCTCTCTATTTAACGAAGAAGATAGCTGCGACCTGATTTTATCAGACATCAATAATCCGTTAGAGGCTGATATTGATATTATAGCACGTCCGAAAGGGAAAAGGCCTTTATCCATCAATCAGTTATCCGGTGGAGAAAAAACTTTAACGGCTACAGCCCTATTGTTTTCACTTTATCTGTTAAAACCTGCCCCTTTCTGTATTTTCGATGAGGTTGATGCCCCATTGGATGATACCAACATCGATAAATTTAATAATATTATCCGCAAATTCTCTGATCAATCGCAGTTTATCATTGTATCACATAACAAACGAACCATTGCCAGCACCGATATTATTTATGGCGTAACCATGGTAGAACAAGGTGTTTCGAGGGTTGTAGCGGTCGATTTAAGGGAAGTAGCGGCTTAAAATCTTAAAGATAAAAGTAGAAAGACCAAAGCAAAACCTACCGTTTCTGTCTTTGCCAGGAGGCTTTTCAGCCGACAGCCTGCCCCTACTTTCGGGAAGCAATCTATTTTGTAATTAAGAAAATGAAAGCTACTACCACTAGCTTCTTCAGGCCTGCTGTACACTATAGTCCCGACTTTACGCCGGGAGCTGCCGTTTCCATCAGGTTTAGAAACGCAATACCGTAAACTAAACAGCGTTTGAATAGCATAATGAAAAAATGTATATTTGTTATAACAACTTAAGGATATGTTAGCTACAGTTAAAGGATATTACGAAAAAGGGAAGATAACGTTGAAAGAAAAAGCACCTGTACAAACAAAAACAGAGGTTATTGTTACCTTTCTTACAGATGAACAACCAGTTATCTTAAAAAGAATTCCGGGTGCGCTGAAAGGTAAAATATCAATCCCAGACAATTTTAACGATCCTCTAGATGATTTAAAAGAGTACATGTAATGACATCTAATTACTATCTTTTAGATACACATTGCTTACTTTGGTTTCAGGAAAACAGTCCAAAAATCCCAAAAAAAGTATTGGATATTATTCAAAACATAGAAAATATCGTTTACTTTAGTCAAATTAGTTTATTCGAAATCTCAATAAAACAATCTCTTGGTAAACTTCCCAATTTCAGTGTAACTGTTGAGGACATTTATAATCAAGCACTTTTAGATGGTTTTACGTTTTTATCAATTGAAAATTCCTCAATTTTCAATTATAATAACGTCCCATTGTTGAATGAACATAGAGATCCATTCGATCGGTTAATAATTTCTTCAGCGATACAACAAGATGCTACCTTATTATCCGCCGATGAAAAATTCAAGTTGTATCCAACTATTTTAAAATTGTTTTGGCAGTAATCTATTATAACCATGAAAATCCTATATATCCTTCCCTTAGCCATGATGCTAAGTTGCTGTTCATCAGTAAAAAACCAAAATAATACCACATCGGACAAGTTGGATACCCAATTACTAAAAGATGTTGAGGTATTATCTTCAGATGCCTATCAGGGTAGAAAAACCGGAACAAAAGGAGCTGAAATGGCCAGGGCTTATATTATTGAAAGATTTCAAAAATTAGGTTTAAAATCTTACCCCCAACATGTAAACTATGCGCAGGAGTTCACTTTTAATGGAAGAGGCAATGCCAAAATAAATGGCACCAACATCATCGGCTACATACCAGGCAAAGGAAGCAATGTTATTGTGGTATCTGCCCATTACGACCATTTAGGCGTAGTAAAAGATGAAGTTTTTAATGGTGCTGATGATAATGCATCAGGAACTGCAGGATTATTAAAAATTGCCGCTTATTTCGCTAAAAACAAACCTAACAACACCATCATTTTTGCTTCTTTCGATGCCGAAGAAATGGGACTGCAAGGTGCAAAAGCATTTGTGGGCAATCCACCTGTACCCATTAACACTATTGCCATTGATCTAAACATGGATATGATCAGCCATAGTGATAAAGGTGAACTTTATGTATGTGGAACTTTTAAATACCCTGATTTAAAGAAATATGTAGATACGACTAAAACCAATATCAAATTACTTTTCGGCCATGATGATCCTAAACAAGGTCATGATGATTGGACCAACCAGAGCGATCAAGGGGCTTTTAACGCTAAAAATATCCCTTTTTTATACTTCGGTGTAGAAGATCATAAAGACTACCATAAAGCGACAGATGAATATACGACCATTACTAAGCCATTTTTCAGTCATGCAGCAAGTGCGGTGTTAGATGTGGTAAAAAGTATCGACAAGCAATCAGGTTTACAACAATTGTTAAAAGATAAAATGATCATGACGGATAATCCAAAAAGATCAGAAAAGTTTTAATAAACAATACAAAATAACCTAAACCTGCCCTATGCGGCAGGTTTTTTTATGCCTTATACATTTCAAAACAAAAATTATTTAACTGTATATCAAATAATTACAAATAAAACTATAAAAATAGTTTGAAAACTATTTTTATAGTAGTAACTTCATTTAACCAAACTATAAAAATAGTTGATATGATAAAAGAACTCACAAAAGCAGAAGAACAGATCATGCTCATCCTTTGGGAAATGGGCGAAGCCTTAGTAAAAGACGTTATCGAAAAAATGAACGAACCCAAACCTGCCTACAATACCGTTTCAACGGTAATCAGGGTTTTGGAAGGAAAAGGTTTTGTTGATCATAAAGCCATAGGCAATACACATATCTACTTTCCTATTATCAAAGAAACTGATTACAAGCGTTTTGCATTCGACAAGGTCATGAACAATTACTTCGAAAATTCTTACGAAAGTTTGGTTTCTTTTCTGGTAAAAGAAAAAAGTATGAGTACTGAAGAACTCAATGAAATTATTCAATTGGCTGAGAAACTTAAAAAAGATAAATGATGAGCTGGTTATATTATTTACTCGAAGCAAATCTATATTTCGCCTTATTTTATGGCTTTTATAGATTATTCCTCCACCGGGAAACCTTTTATGGCTTAAATAGAAGTTATTTAATTATCACCTCCATACTGGCATTTATTCTTCCATTTTTTCAGCTGGGCTTCTTAAAAGCACCTGTAATCGAACAGGTTACGATAGCACCTACAACGGAAACGGTTGTTGACCAGGTGATGATTCCAGAAAATTTGCCGCTGGAAAGTCATCAACCCAGTATCTTCAATAGTGATCACCTGATTATCGCAATTTATACTTTGGTTACCCTTGTTTTTCTGCTTAAAATGCTCTTTAACTTATCCAGAATTATCCACATGCGTAAACTACCATCTATTAAATTGGATAATGGAGTGAAAATCATTGATTTAAAAGATTCTAAAATAGCTTTTTCATTCTTCAATCTCCTTTTTTTAGATCCACAGTTGGCAGAAAAAAACACCATACTCAAACATGAGCTGGTGCACATTAAACAAAAACACAGTCTGGATGTGCTGTTATTCGAAATCATTCAAATCATCAACTGGTTTAACCCAATCGTTTATCTCGTTAAAAAAGACATTAAGTTAATCCACGAGTACCTGGCCGATGAAGAAACAACGAGATGCGATGTAGAAAAATATCATTATGCAATGTTTCTGATCCAAAATTCAACGGGGATCCAAAACTTAACATTAACTAACCAAATATTCAGTTCATCAATATTAAAAAAGAGAATTAACATGCTAAATCAAAAGAAATCAGCACGTTGGGCAAAGCTCAAATTGCTACTAGCACTGCCCGTTACTGCAGGCATATTATGCATTTCTACCATGGCTTTTACAAAAAATTATGGTTTTGTGGAACTTGGCCCTTCCTTGAAATTACCGTCAACAAAACAAGATACAGTTAAAAAAGCATTCGACAGTAATGATGGCATACACGTACCAAATCCCAATGAATTGTATTTAGCCTTACGTAGAGATCCTAAATCAAAAAAACTAACGACATATACAAAAAAGTTAATACTTCTAAATGGCAAAGAAATAAAAGCAGGCACGAGTGGGGGCGTAAAAAACATAAAACATATGATTAGGTTAAATCCAGCAACTGCTAAGGCAAAATATGGTGAAAAAGCTAGTCATGGTGCTATTGAGATTTTCAGTTCAAATCCTGAGATCATAGGCACTCCGCCGAAAGTAAAACTACCAGCTAACTCATCACAAAAAATTATAATTTTAGCTCCTCCACCTCCCATTGAGCAGGATACAACCAAAAAGAAAAAACTAAAAAAAGTAACTATAAAAGCTTACTGGGCTGCTATGGATACTAAAACAGCTCAAGCTTCAACGGATATTAAATACCAAACAATAGAGCGTAAACCTACGTCAACATCTGATAAAAACTTAAAGGAAGTATTGATTAAGGCCTATGAAAAAGGGATGGGTGATTACAAGATTTATTTTGGGAAACTAAAACTTTTAATACCAAAGGTAGAGTTCAATAATCTACGATCAGATAAAGATTACGCAGGCTTGATTCTTTTGAACAATATATCTAATGAGAATCTTAAAATAGAAAAAATAACTACTGACTGTGATTTTTTAGAGTTGAAAACTAACTCTAAGACTTTAATACCTAACAAAAATTTCAGCATTGATGTGGTCATAAGAAACGCAATGAAAGGTAATGTTTCTCAAAAAATATCTATATACTTCATCGGACAAAAATCTCCAATCATTATTCCTGTTGAAGGGAGCTTTATATAATGTACATTTATAAGATAACTATTGCGGTACGTAAACCACGTATTTCGTTTCGAAGAAATCTTCTTCAAAATAAGCTGAAAGCGGATATAATTCTGCTTTCAGTTTTGATTCTTTAATCTCTTCTGCCAAATCGCCACCTTTTAAGTACAAAATCCCATTTGGAATGGCATTTAACGTATCTTTTTTAAATTTCCCCTGTATCCATGGGTAAAATTCGCCTAAACGCGTAACGGCTCTCGATACCACAAAGTTAAATTTCTCTTTAATTTGTTCTGCCCTTAAATGATCAGCCCTTAAATTCTCCAAACCTAAGGCAGAAGCCACTTCTTTTACCACTTTAATCTTTTTTCCGATAGAATCGACCAGATAAAATTCCGTTTCAGGAAACAGGATGGCCAATGGAATGCCCGGAAAACCGCCACCTGTACCTACATCTAAAACAGATTCGCCGGCTTTAAAAGTGCAAACTTTAGCTATGCCTAAAGAGTGTAATACATGGCGCTCATATAATTCTTCAATATCTTTTCTCGAAATTACATTAATCTGCGCATTCCAATAGCGATATAAATCGAACAATTGTGAGAATTGAGCAATTTGTTTGTCACTTAAGTCAGGAAAATATTTTAAAACGATATCGGGTTTTACATCAAGCATATTGCAATTACTATAGGATTATTGAATTATTTCCAGTTAACTTTTTTCTTGCCAAATAGGGCTAAAAATCCGTTCAGGGTTAAAAACAGAAACAAAAGTATGTCTAAAATCGGGAACCACCAACGCAAATCGCTATAGTTTAAGCGTTTCAGCAATTTTGGATAGATAAAACACCTGATGATGATGCTTAAGCCAAGGATTCCGAGCGCTACATATTGGACCTCACGACTAAAGAACATACATGCGGCAAAGAAAGCATAAAACAGAAACTGAAACACAATCTGAAGGCTCAAAATAAATTTATGTTTTGATTTATACAGCTTTCCGGCACCAAAATGACGTTTTTTCTGCCTCAGATAACCTCCCCAGGTACTGTTAGGTTCACTCCAAACATGACTGTCGCGGTGTAAACGGATTTCAGTATTGTATTTATTGGCATGTGCGTTTACGAATAAATCATCATCTCCGGATGGGATATGCATGTGTGCTGCAAAGCCTTTATTTTTGAAAAAAAGTGATTTTTTGTAGGCCATATTGCGCCCAACGCCCATATATGGCATGCCTTTTAGCGCAAAAGACAAATAATTTACCGCAGTAAAAAAGGTTTCGAACCGAATGAGTGCATTTAACAGACTTCTTTTCTTCAGATAAGGTGAATAGCCCAAAACGATCTCCGTATTTTCGTCGGCAGGTTGTTGCATATCCATTAACCAACGTTCGGAAGCTGGCGTACAATCTGCATCAGTAAAAACCAGCCAATCATACTTTGCAGCCTTTATTCCCATGGTTACCGCGAATTTTTTACCTGCTATAAATTTATCGTTATCTAAAATCTTAACTACTTTCAGGTTACGGTGTTGCTTTTCCAGTTGTTCAAGAAATTCTTCTGTACCATCCCAGGAGCGGTCGTTAACCACCACAATTTCGAATTCCGGATAATCCTGGTTTAATAATGTAGGCAGATACTGCGTTAAATTTACAATTTCGTTTCGGGCACAAACAATTACACTTATGGGTTTTTGGGCCGATAACGGGACTTCCTCGATGTTTACATTGGCCAATTTCAAATGAACAAAAAGTACATAGTAAAGCTGAACCAACAGGCAAAAAGCCAATATCGAGAGCAGAATAATTTCAAGCAGGGTTAATATCACGATGGTAAAATAAATAGGCGCAAATTTCTCATTTTTAATCTGTAAATCACTTTTATGTGGATAAAAAATTAAACAAAAATATGCCCTCAATTTTTGCTATTTTTGGCAGATTTTCGACGAGAAAAAACACATATAAACCGTCTGCCATCAAAATAATAATTAATTTAATAAAACGTATTTTGAAGGTGGTAAGCTCCAGCTAACAATTGGAGAAAAATAATATAGAAACAGATGAAATTTAGTTTACAGGCTAACGATCCACTATCTAAAGCCAGAGCTGGAACAGTAACCACTGCTCATGGCGAAATACAAACCCCTATTTTTATGCCTGTGGGCACAGCTGGAACGGTAAAGGCCGTACATCAGCGCGAACTTAAAGACGATATTGATGCTAAAATCATTCTAGGTAATACTTATCATTTATATTTAAGACCAGGTTTAGACATCCTTGAAAAAGCTGGTGGATTACATCAATTTATTGGCTGGGACCGCCCTATTTTAACCGATAGTGGAGGTTACCAGGTATATTCTTTAAGCAAAGTGCGTAAGATTAAGGAAGAAGGTGTTACTTTTCACTCACACATTGATGGGTCAAAACACCTTTTCACCCCAGAATATGCAATGGATATCCAGCGCACTATTGGTGCTGATATCATCATGGCTTTTGATGAGTGTACCCCATACCCATGCGATTACACTTATGCTGCGCAATCCATTAAAATGACACACCGTTGGTTAAAACGCTGTTGTGCACGTTTTGATAGCACTGAACCTAAATATGGTTTCGACCAGACCCTTTTCCCTATTGTTCAGGGTTCGGTATATAAAGATTTACGTATAAAATCTGCTGAATTTATTGCCAGCATGGATCGTGAGGGGAATGCCATTGGTGGTTTATCCGTTGGTGAGCCAGCCGAAGAGATGTATGCCATGACTGAAGTGGTGTGTAATATATTATCGGAGGAAAAACCGCGTTATTTAATGGGTGTTGGTACGCCGATCAATATTTTAGAGAATATTGCACTCGGTATCGATATGTTCGATTGTGTAATGCCAACCCGAAATGCCAGAAATGGCATGCTTTTTACGAGAAATGGTATTATTAACATCAGAAACAAGAAATGGGAGAACGATTTTTCTCCATTGGATGCAGAGAGCGATCTTCACGCTGATTTAGTCACCAGTAAAGCATATTTAAGACATTTAGTACATAGTAAGGAGATGCTTGGCGCTCAAATTGCTACCTTGCATAACCTACATTTCTATCTTTGGCTGGTCAAACAGGCCAGGGAAAAGATCATTGCTGGTGAATTTTACGAGTGGAAAAACAAAATGGTTAAAGTATTAGGCAATAAGCTATAAAATGAGTCTGTTAAAAGGGAGAATAAAAATCATCGATCAATACATTATCGGGAAATACCTGGGTACATTTATTTATACCCTGGCCATTTTTGTGATCATTATTGTCGTATTCGATTTATCGGAAAAGATGGATGATTTCATGAAAAGCGGTCTTAGTTTTTGGGGGATCCTCTCTAAATACTATGCAGGCTCCATTCCTTTTTATGTGAATATGCTTTCACCACTGATCAATTTTATTGCGGTAATTTTCTTTACCGCTAAAATGGCCGATCAGACTGAAATTGTACCAATTTTAAGTGGTGGCGTAAGTTTTAACCGCTTTTTATTTCCTTATTTAGTGTCGGCTACGATTATTTTCTCAGCCAACCTGCTTTCAAATCTATACATCCTCCCTTATACCAATACCCTAAAAAACAGCTTTGAGAATACTTACGTAAAGCGGAATGATCCTTCCACTAAATCAAACATCCATATGAAACTGGATGACAAAACCTATATCTACATTGACAATTTCGACAACAAAACGAATTCAGGATATCGGTTTTCTTTGGATAATTTTAGTGGAGATATACTCACCAAAAAAATCGTTGCAGAAAACATAAAATGGGATTCGCTGAAACGCAAATGGCAGCTGAACAATTACTCCATCCGTAAAATTGACGGCTTGAAAGAAACCATGATTTATGGCAACGGGAAGTTGAAGGATACCATTTTGGATATGCGTCCGGATGATTTTTCTGCATATGATAATGTAGTGCAGAATTTAACCACAAAGGAACTTTCTGACAAGATCAGGAAAGAAAGAATCCGCGGAACGGGGGTAATGAACGATCTTCAGTTCGAAAAATATAAACGTTATCTTCATCCGCTTTCTGCCTTTGTATTAACGCTTATAGGCGTAGCACTCTCATCACGTAAAGTACGCGGAGGGGTCGGTGTATCCTTAGGTATCGGAATCTTCATTAGCTTTGCTTATATCGTATTTAATCAGTTCACGCAAATGTTTTCTACTAAAGGGGGATTACCGCCTTTTGCTGCTGTTATTATGCCTACATTATTCTTTGGGTTATTAGGTTTTTACCTATTAAGAAAAGCACCAAAATAGCAATGGAAGCTACCAAAAAGAATTTACTGATCCTTCACCTTACGGTGTTGGTTTGGGGCTTTACAGGCGTACTGGGTAAAGTAATTTCTATCGATGCCGTGCCTATGGTATGGTACCGGGTTTTAATTGCATCCACCACACTTTTCGCCTGGTTTTTAATCACCAAAAAGAACATTAAGATCACCAAAAAACAGTTTATCCAATTCTTTTTAACCGGCGGAATTGTAGCCATTCACTGGATATTTTTCTTTCATGCCATTAAAGTTTCTACTGTTTCGGTCACTTTGGTATGCCTCTCTTCCTTCACTTTATTTACCGCAATTTTAGAACCGCTGATTAAAAAACAGCCGATACAAATGGGCGATATTTTAATCGGTTTACTCATCATATTGGGCATATACATGATCTTTAAATTTGAAGGTCAATATACCCTTGGGATTATTTTTGGTTTACTGGCAGCGGTAGCTTCGAGTCTTTTTTCCACAATAAATTCAACCCTGGTTCAAAAAAGCGAACCGTCTATCATTAGTTTTTACGAACTGGTAGGCGCTTTCTTCTGGATCACTTTATACCGTTTATATGATGGAACGCTGATAAACACAGCTTTCAACTTAAGCGCTAAAAACTGGTTTTATCTTGCTCTTCTTGGCACACTTTGTACATCTGTTGCGTACGTTGCCGGTGTTGCAGTAATGAGAACTTTATCGGCTTTTAGGGTAGCGTTAATTACCAATCTGGAACCCGTGTACGGAATCGTACTGGCCTTCATTTTCTTTCAAAATAAAGAGCAGATGACAGGTGGATTTTATATTGGCGCAACCATTATTCTGGCTTCTATTTTTCTATATCCGATTTATAAAAAAAGGAAAAACCAACTGTAAATACACCTTCGAGAATATTCAAGGTTTCGATAAAAACCATTTAAATTTCCATATAGCTTTATACCAACCGGATCAATTTTTCAATCGTTCCTATTGTCGCCTGCTCCTCTTTCCAGGTTATACAATACTTAAAACTTCAGCGTTAAATTTCCTTATAAAGACCAGGCAAAAACAAAAGGAGAAAGCTTATCACGGTTCATCATTTTAAGGTGAACCTGATCTCTCAAAGGCATCGAGATGAGCTTGTTTACAGATGCAAAAACAAATGAGTATACGCCGCAAACCGATACCTTACGATATAAAGATCTTGATGTTCAACTTTACTGCAAGGTCAGTTTCAATCACACCCTCAGAACAAAAACACAATCGTAAATGAAGAGAATGACGAGCATTAAAATGCAATATATTCAGCAGTATAAAATCGAAAACAACCACAGTTTACAACCATATTCTTAATACCTCATCACAGAAAATTCAAACACAATCTGCGGGATTCAAAACCTTAACTTTCTTAACTCCTTAATGATCAGAAAACCGTTATAGTTCATTTTCCCACTATGGAATGAAGGACAAGAAACATACTAAAAGAGCGATCCGGCATCATTCAAAATCATTAAACTAAAGCGAATCCAACAACGGAGTTTAATTACTTCACCCTGCATTTTTCTAGTAAACCAAGCAGACGCTCATTTATGTAATAAGATCAGATAAAGATCAACAAAACACTAAATAAACAACTTTAAAATTTGGCTATACCACACAAGATCAAGACCTACTTGTAAGCTTCACAGCCAAAAGCTTCCTACGATAAAAAACGCTTAAACACCACTAACCCACCCCCGATAACAAACCAGAATTGGAGTCAAAATACCGGAGAACTTAAATGTAAAAACCAATCAAATCAGCAGCTAAATTAAGTCAAAAATACCAGCTTTATTTTAAGCTACACCCAAGCTCATGACTAGCCTGTTTTTGCAATTATAAAGCCTCCAAAAAGAATAAAAATCTACGACATCATTTAGCAAAAATCCTCGCCCAATTAAACGGTAGAAAACTCAAAAAAAGCAGCTAGATAAGCTGATTAAAACGCTATAAAAAAACTCATCCAATTCAACGAAAAATACCACCAAAACAAGCAAGAAGAAAGGCCAAAAACAATACTCGATAGTGGTAATTGTTATGAAGTATTTTCTATTGAAATTTCACAACACCCTGAATTAAAGGCGCTATAGTAAAAGGTGATAACTTGTCTTAAAAGTTCAGTCTTCAATCGACAATGGTTTTGGATTTCATCAAAACCTTCTTTAGAAACACGAAAAATACAGGCCACTTTATGATTGCCAAGCGCAAAAATATGGACGAAAATCACGGCTATAAAACCAAATTTTAGCATGCTTTTCACCAGGTACGAGAGAAAAAGCAGTCCATTCTCAATTTTAAAAGAACAAAGACAAAAACAGTAAAAAACTGCTTTTAAACCACCATAAACAGCATTTTTTAAACAAAAATGAAATTCCATTTAAAATAACCTGAAAACACCA
This sequence comes from Sphingobacteriaceae bacterium GW460-11-11-14-LB5, assembly GCA_002151545.1. Lineage (NCBI taxonomy): Bacteria > Pseudomonadati > Bacteroidota > Sphingobacteriia > Sphingobacteriales > Sphingobacteriaceae > Sphingobacteriaceae bacterium GW460-11-11-14-LB5. The sequence continues at coordinate 3,248,048 of CP021237.1, forward strand.
TTATTCACGAATATCGTCAGGAAATCGCATTATAGGGCCAAATTATTATCGATTTCGGGCGCCTAAACAGCAAAAAAACATACAGTTTTCGTCTTTAAGATCAAATTTTAAGCAAGAAAATGGGCGTAAAAACCGTGCTCCAAACTCAATTAAAGCGATCAATTTTGGTAATCGGGCAGCCATTTCGCTTTCCGATTATTGATCAAAATCAGATAGCAAATACTGAAAACGAGTTAAAAGATCAACAACATACAAGCTAAATAACAGCTAAAAAATAAAGACATTTTGTCACCACAATCTAATCGAGCACATGCGCAAAAATTTTGAAGGCCGCATTCAACCCTTAACTTTTGCCTTAAAACCTGACAGATACCATGTGATGATTTAGCAAAATTCAGATCTGCTGAATTCAATTTTAAAGCAGATTATTCGAGCTAAAATCCTGACTGTTTTTCCCGCATTAAAGAGCCAAAAAATAGCAGCAAAACCTATCAAATAAAGACACATTTTAAGCCATTGCCTTTGCCTTGCCGATTTCTCAAAAACCATACACCAATTAAAAAAGGCGTTAAAATTTTCGAAGAAAATCGATTAATAAGTGTAAATTAAATCAATAAAATCAAAGCGATTAAAAATGCTGACTTGAGCACAAATCAGCCATAAAAATAAATAAAAATTAGAGATAAAACCAACAAATTAAGGATTTATATAAATTTCATTAAAATTTAAAAATCAACAACTTAAATAATTTCACATCAATTAAAAATTTACAAAAATCAGCAGTTGCAAATTTTAAAAAACTAAATATTTTAGCAAAGAATTTAGATGAATTTAAACATATCAAACAAGAAACTAATTATCAAGTATTTAAGTGCAATTACTTTAAGTTTCACATCACTATCGGTTTTTGGTCAGATTTTTAGCACTGCACAAAACCCACTTAGTGTAAAATGGAACTATATTTCTGCAGGGGGCTTTAAAATCATCTATCCGCAAGAACTGGAGAAAGAAGCCCAAAGAATGGCCAATACCCTACCCTTCATCTACCCGAAAATAGGACTGGGTTTAAGGCAGCAAAAAACCACCATTCCACTCCTCTTGCAGAACCGCGGAACTGTAGCAAATGGCTTTGTTCAGCTCGCGCCCAAGAAGTCTGAATTCTATGCAACCCCACCCCAGTTTTTCGACAGTCAGGATTGGCTAAATAACCTGGCGGTGCATGAGCTTAGGCACATTGCCCAGTTTGACAAATTGACAGGAACACAAGCACACCCCTTTCCTGAACTGGTTTACTTCGCTTACTTCGGGGCGGGCATCCCTACCTGGTTTTTCGAAGGTGATGCAGTGGTTAACGAAACCGCTTTGACCAATTCGGGCAGAGGCCGGCAGCCCAGTTGGATCATGCCTTACCGCGCTTCCATTTTGGAAGGCAAAAAAATATCATACAGCAAGGCCTATTTCGGTTCGAACAAAGACGTTACTCCCGGCTATTACCAAACCGGATATTTGATGGTATCGGATATGAAAGAAAAATATGGTCAGTTCATTTCCGACAGTCTACTTAGCGACATTAGAAAAAGACCGGTAAGGCCGTACCCCTTTTCGCAGAGCTTAAAAAAATTCACGAAACAAAACTCCAGAACTTACTTTCTTTCCACTCAAAACAAGCTTGCTGAAAAATGGAAAATACAGGAAGAAAAATCGGTTACAGAAAGCTATGAAAGCTTAAATAAAAAACCCGCTCTGGCAACGGATTATTTCCTCCCTGTACGGCTAAATAAAAACCAGGTTTTAGCACTCAAAGAAAGCAAGACTGATGCACGTTATTTTGTAGTTATTAACGAAGATAAATCAGAGCAAAAATTATTCGGAATTGGTTACCAGGAACAGCCATGGTTTACGTTAAAAAACGAGCTTTTGGTTTGGGATGAAATACGCTACGATCCGCGTTACAAACAACGGAGTTATAGCGTCATCTGTTCCTACAATTTAAAGACTAAAAAATTCAAAAAATTAAGCAGCAAAAGCAGGCTCTTCTCGCCCAGCCTTTCTAACGACGGGAAGAAAATCATCGCTTCAAAAGTGGAGCTGAACAATCAGTTTAATTTGGTAGAGTTAGATGCAGCTTCAGGAAAAATTTTAAAGACCTACCCCAATCTTGAAAACGAAATCCTGCAGACACCTTCCTTTGATGAATCAGGAAATAAGGTTGCCTATATCGGTGTAACTGAGAAAGGAAAAAGTTTATGGCTGATTGACGGAGAAAAAAAATCGCTGCTGATTTCGAACAGCAGGCAACAGCTCAGCCGCCCGGTTTTCATCAACAACAAAATTGTTTTCAATGCACACTTTAACGGCATCGACAATATCTACAGCATAGATCCTGTTTCGAAAAAAATCAATGCCCTTAGTGCTTCGAAATACGGAGCCTTTAACCCCAGCGAAACTGCTGACGGAAAAATCATTTTTAACAATTATAAAATCAATGGTTACGAAATTGCGGAGGCAGCCTTATCCGAAAAACCAGTCGGCGAAAATAACTTTGTCGATTTTTCGGCTGCTGCTGAAAAGCAGGAAAATGTGGGGAATGTTTTCGACAAAATTCCAGACAGCACCTACCAGGTTAAACGCTACCATCAAACCTTAAACCTTTTCAGCTTCCACAGTATTATTCCGGTTATCGACAACGAATATCTTTTCGGTCTGGAGCTGCAATCGAACAATCTGCTCAACACGATGGACTTTTATACAGGCGTAAAATACCATCGCGATTTAAAACGTTTTGAGTACACAGCAGACATCAGCTATAAGGCACTTTATCCTGTATTTAGTGTATTGTACCGCAACCGTCCGAAAAGAACGTTCTACAGAGCTAAAAACGCGACACAACAGGGCGATTGGAGAGAGAACTATATTAAACTTAATGCATCGGTTCCGCTTTCGTTTAATGCCCGCAATCAGAACTATGCTTTTACCCTAAATGCAGCGACCAGTTTTACGCAAAGGTACATGCCCGAAAACATGCCTACCGGTTTTATCCGCGAGCTCAAATTTCCGATGGAATATAATTTCACTTTCAACCACAGTGTGCGCACTACCGAAAGAGACATTGCACCAAAGTGGGCACAAGTATTCAGGGCAACTTACAATCACCAGCCTTTTGACAAAAACTTAAAAGGAGAAATCTTAGCGCTCGAAAGTTTCCTTTACTTTCCAGGCCTTGCAAAAAACCATTCCTTTTTGGCGAGCTTCAATTATCAAAAAGCAAGTGGGGTAAATCAGTACGCAACCGAGATTGCAACTGTTTATGGGTACAACAACATTTTAGCGAAAAGCACATTACAAAACAGCCTGCTTTTCAACTACCGTTTTCCCTTTGCTTTTCCGGATTGGGAGTTGGGGCCTTTAGCCTACGTCAGAAATTTTAGGGCAGGTTTATTTTGCCATTACGAAAACATTGGGAAGGGCACAACCTTTAACGATCCGAAAACTTACGGAGTAGAATTGAACACAAGTGTAAACCTTTTGCGCTATCAGCCTGTTGTAGATTTAGGAGCGAGATTGGTTTTTGTTAATCAGATTTACAATCAAAATCCGATATTAGAGTTTTCATTTAATTATAGCTTTTAAAACCATGAGCGCAAAAACAATTTCCATCATTATCCTGACTGCATTGCTGACCATATTTTTAATGGTGAATACCGAACCTGTTGATTTTGATTTCCTGGTTACCACGGTTCCTGTATCTAAACTTTTGGTTATTGGCGTTTGCATTATCATCGGTTTTATTATCGGTTTTGTGGTGGGTCGTCCCAGAAAAACAGTGAGCAGTTATGATGATGAGATCGAAAGAAATCAACCGGTTTCGAACAAAAAAGAATTGAGCGACGAGGATAGAGATTATATTAGCTAAGAGTTAGGACTAGCATGGTTCTACGATCTGATACTCAATAGCAAAATCGTCATCTCGACTGGAACGCAGTGAAATGGAGAGATCTGCTTCGATAGATCTCTCGGCTATGTTGCACTTCGCTCGAGATGACGGCGACTCAGGATAATGATCTTCTTAAACTTTTTCTCCATCACATTGATTTTTATCCAATAGATTATCTACCGAAATGACGGGTATTTTTTTCGTAGTTAAAGTGCTGACATAATCTCACCATACAACAAGCCACTGCCCCCACCATAATGCTGGATAATTTTCAACCCTGGTCTTAAAGCAAGTAGTTTGGTTTTTAGTTCGGCTTCCGAATGGGCTTCGATACCGTTTCCGAGTAAAACCAGATCTACCTGTTGTTCTTTACAAATGGAAATGGCTTCTTCATTTTTACAAACACATAAACCCTTCCATTCGGGCCGGGCATTTAACAAGCGGTTCATCACAGCGGTAATTTCTGTATCGCGGCCGATATAAAGTATAGTAGTTTGCATATTTTAAATTTAAGCAATATCGTTGTAGATCAAAAAAGTCGTCATTCCGACTGAAATACCAATTTTTTCATTGGCAGTAAAGCGGAGAAATACCTGATCTCTACTTCAGGATTTCTCCACTACAGTCGAAATGACGATTCTTCTAAATTAATTCAATTCCATCGGAACGTCCATCAATAAAACCTCTGCATCTGCAGTATTGGCTTTAAAACTGATGCTGTCGGTATCCCAAACACCTAATCCATCTCTTTTGCTCAACACCTGTCCGTTAATGGTAACTTCTCCGCTGATGACGAAAGCATAAACTCCGTTTCCAGCTTTTTTGATTTGGTATGTGGTTTCAAAACCTTCATCAAACTTTCCTAACGAAAACCAGGCATCCTGATGGATCCATACACCGGCATCATCCGCGTTTGGCGATAAAATCTGCTGGAAGTTATTGTGCCTTGCTGCAACATCTAAAGTTTGCTGATCGTAACGTGGGGTAACGTTTTTCTGGTTCGGAAATAACCAAATTTGCAATAAATTTAATTGTTCATCTGCATTTGCATTAAACTCGCTGTGGCTAACTCCTGTTCCGGCACTCATTACCTGAATTTCTCCGTTTTTAATTACGGCTGAGTTACCCATACTATCTTTGTGTGCAATTGCACCAGCTAATGGAATGGTAATAATTTCCATGTTATCGTGTGGGTGCGAGCCAAAGCCCATTCCACCATCAATACTGTCGTCATTTAAAACCCTTAAAACGCCGAAGTGCATCCTTTCCGGATTGTAGTAATTAGCAAAACTGAATGAATGGTGTGCATCTAACCAACCATGATTAGCATGACCGCGGGTGTTTTCTTTGTGCAAAATAAACTGTGACATAAATTTCCTTTCTTATTTATGATACAAATTTACAGCAGCGAAGTTTGGCAGACGTTGATGTAGGGTAAGAAAGTTTAGGGCGAAGCGTTGGGCGTGGGGCGTTTAGCGTGGGGCGTTTGGCATTTGGCGGTAAGCGGTTTAAAACCTGATGTACTAAAGGCCGTGCTTTGCCAGTACGGCATCGCTATTAAGCTCCCTCAAGGCATCTAAAGCTACCCAGTTTGCTTTTTTGTTGTTTTGAGCAAGGATATTGTTGGCGGTTTCAATGGCATACTCATGCAGAAAAACATTTCGTTTACCAATCTGCCTCAGTGCCCAGTTGATGGCCTTTTTAACAAAATTCCGGTTATCGTAAGCCTCTCTTTCAATAACCGGAAGAAAACTTAAAAAAGTTTCGTTGGGTTCTTTTTTAAGGTGTACAGCCGCCTCGGCCATTAACACAAAACCGGTACGTTTCACAAATTCCGCTTCGGCCTGGGCAAATTCAAAAACCTTCGACTTAAAATAAGGTGTTTTAACGAAAAGATTTCCGCAAGCCTGATCACATATATCCCAGGAGTTAAAATCTTTCGTCCAGGCATTTATTTGCGCTTCTCCGACTTCTTTATAATCGCCTATAAAGGTTGCTAAAAGCCGGGCTTCATGAAATCCAGTCTCCCAAAGCAGTAAAGAGAGGTCCTGGTTTTTACCAATCTGCTTGCCCAGCTTGCGGATGTTGGGCACGCGAATACCAAAAGCCCTGGAAGTATCGATTCCAAAATGAGTCATCTTTTTTAAATACTCAGGCTCACTGATGGCTTCCAACTCGGAAAGAATAAAAGCAATGTCGTTCATCTTAAAAAAACCGTTACTCTATAAAAAAATCTGCAGAAGATACAGCCCTACGTTTTCCTGCATTAATGCTGTATTCCAGCTGCAGGGTATATCCGCCGCCGCCTTCCAGAAACAAAAGTTCAAAAGGATGGTAGCCTTTTTTCAACGCAATTTGTGCGGATTTTTCGATGGCAAAGTGCATTCCATCATTATCAATTAATGTTTTATTTTGCATTTTAAGCACACTTCCATCGTCAGAACGGAGAAAGAACGAATAAATACCATCTTCGGCTGCATAAAAGAAACCTTTATGGCGCGTAGCAAAACTTCCTGCCTTATCTTCCACCGGAATTTCGATAGCCGCTGTGGTTGCGGTTTTCGTTTTATCAGCCTCTGCGATTAAATTTACAACCTTGTAAAATTTCGGATAATAGCTAAAATTCAAACCTGGTTTTGGATTATTCAGCGATACGGCATCCACATAATCGGTTTGTACATAATTGGCAGTAAAAACATCGCCCATCCTTCCGCCAGCACCAAATATGGCCGCTTTTATCGTCTGGGTTCGATCAATATAAATGGGTTTAATGTATGTTGGAGAGCTGATTTTTGGTGTACTTCCATCAGTGGTGTAATGCACGATAGCATTTTTGGGTGCCTCGATGTTAAGCGCTGCCGATTTCAGAAAAACATTATTTTCGGCAAAACCTTTAAGATCAGTAAAACGGTAATTGATATGCATCGCATCTAAAACAGCAAACTGCTGATCCATTTTCCGGCTAAAGGTTTCGAAATTCTGTTGATGCCCCCATAATACTTCAGCCATCGCTAACATGCGCGGAAAAAGCATATATTCCAGCCTTTGTTCTGAAGGGATATATTCTGTCCAGAGATTGGCCTGCCCACCTAAAACATATTTTTGTTCGTTTGCGTTAAGACCAAAACCAGTTGGATTGAATCCATACACTTTTTTCAGCGAATGTGCATCCTGTTGTGCATCAAAATAGCAAAACTCTCCGGGAGTCATAATGAGTTGATTTCCTTTTTCTGCCGCATGTTTAGGAGCTGTTGGCACCCAGGTGCGCCAATACATCATGGTGGCCGTTGGCGAAACGCCACCATCTAAAATCTCATCCCAGCCAATTAGTTTTTTGCCCATGCTATTGAAATATTTTTCCATGCGCTTAACAAAATAACTCTGGATCTCATCAATATTTTTAAGGTTTTCGCGCTTCATTAAGGCCTCACATTCGGGTATATTCTTCCAGCTACTTTTTTCAACCTCATCTGCTCCTAAATGAATATACTTTGAGGGGAACAAGCGTGCTACCTCTCTGAAAATATTTTCAGCAAATTCAAAAGTAGTTTCCTTACATGGACAAATGGGATCGGTAAAGCTTTTTTCCCTTTGCACTGATCCGGTTGAGGTTAGCCAGGGGAACAGTTTTGTTGCGGCTTGCATGTGGCCGGGCATATCTATCTCAGGAATAATTTCTACCCCTTTACCAGCTGCATATGATACCAGTTCTTTGATCTCCACCTGCGTATAAAACCCACCATACATTTTTTCTCCATCGATCATTTTAAAATGTTTCTCCGGAATATTGTAATCGGGATTGGTAGCAGCCAGTTTTAAACAGGCAGAATCCTGGTTATTTAATTTTCTCCAAGCCCCTTTTGCCGTTAGCTCAGGGTATTTCTTGATTTCAATTCGCCAGCCCTGATCATCGGTAAGGTGCCAGTGAAACTTATTAAACTTATAAAAGGCTAACCGGTCGATAAAACGGTGAAGATAATCGATATCAAAAAAATGACGGGAAACGTCTAAATGGATACCACGCCATGAAAACTTCGGCTGATCATTAATTTCTAATGCGGGCAAACTCCAGGTATTGCCAGTTTTAAAAGCATTGGCAGCCGCCAGCTGTTTAAGGGTTTGTACTGCCCAAAAAGCACCTAACTTATCACTTACGGCAATGGTTATTTGTGTTGGGGAAATACGCAAGCGATAGGCCTCTGGCTTTAGGTTTGCATCCTTGGTAAACAAAATTTTATTGGCAATGCCATTTGCCCTGGCTTTTTTAAGCAGATTGATCTCCCGGATGGCCATTGAAAAAACACTATCCGTATTTACTGAAATGGCGGTGCCGGCAGAAAAAATAAAGTTACCTTTTAAGAGTTGAAGTGATTCAGGTTGCGGGACCAGGCTTACTTGTGCGAAGGTAAATTTAGCAATAAGAAAAAATGCTAAGCCAAGCACAAGGATAAAATTATTTAATTTCATTAAAGTTATGTTTTGATCAATTGATCAAATATAGTTTTTTCGATGAAAAAAGTTCATTACCATCCACCGGTTCTATTTCCATTTGAAACTTACGCTATGCGCGAGCAATATAACCAATCCTTAACACCGCCTGAGGTTTAAGTTTACATATACCGTTTAAATTGCTTCAATTTTACCATTGACAATTATTTACCTAAAAAAACCATTAAACTTAAAGAACCCATGCAAAGAAAACTCATCTGGATGCTACTGGCCCCATGTTTGTTAGCTGTATCTTGTAAAAAGAATACCTTAAATGAAGCGGACACCGACACCGCAAATCTTAAAAAAAACAGGTTGCTGGCCACCACAGCAGCAACCAGCGCTGCCGTAAGTGTAAATGCCTATACCAATACATCAGGCTACATCAGCACCGGTTTTTCATTTTTAAACCCAACACAAATTGATAAAAACCGCCAGGCGATTGGCGGCAGTGCTTACACCGAAGTATATGGCTTTAATGTTCCTGAAGAAAACAGAGTAAGGGGTATCAGGTGGAATGAAGATGATGAAACCACCGCTATATGGCGCCCGCAGGGAATCGCCGGTTTCTCGAGGAATGGTGTACGCTATTTATTGGTCAGCTGGTATGCCAAAGATGCGGCAGAGAGCAAAGGATCGAGAATAACCCTGATTGACATCAGCCCAAGCTCGAGCACTTATTTAACTTACAGGCACATTTTACTGGTACAGCATACCCTTCCAACCGGCACCTTGGATTATACGCAATATGGCACTTATGCACCCTTAAATGTGCACGCCGGCGGGATAGCTTATTTTAATGGTAAAATTTATTTAAGCAGCACAAGTTTAGGCTTAAGGGTATTCGATTTAGATAAAATTATCGAAGTAAGCGCTGGCACGGGTACCGAAAATAAGTGCGGCAAAGACGGTAGTGGTAATCTTTATGCTTTTAATTACCGGTACATACTGCCACAAATCGGTTATTATAAAATTAACGAGGCAGATCCTTTTTCAACGGTACAGGTAAATTATGAGAATAATCAATTATGGACAGGGCAATATTATGCCGGAAGTGCAGATGCATCGATTGTACCTAAAATATTCGGGTTTCCCATCAATACATCCGGCGAAGTGCAGAATTCGGGTATACAAACTGTGATTCCAAAAAACAGTCTGTTTACTTCAGATCATGCACATGGCATACAGGGCGTTTTTAGAAAAGGAAACAGAACCTGGCTTTCCTGCACCGGATCACCGAGCGAATCGTATGGATCAACCGCTCGTTTAGCAAGATATACCGATGGTGATACCAATACCGTGCGATACAGATGGCCCTATGGTGCTGAATCCTTATACCTGGAAGCACAATACGGATATTTATGGAGCTTAACTGAGTTTGAACCCAATGCAGGCGCTCAAAATGGCAGTCAGGTTAACCGGTGTATATTTGCGGTAGATTTTTCAAAATACGAATAGCAGCCTTAATCAAACAAAAGATGCTATATTATATTTTTAAATCTATCTCCTTGAGAAAATTCGTCATTTCGACTGAAGCGTAGCGAAATGGAGAAATCTTTGTACTATGATAAAAGATTTCTCCACTACGGTCGAAATGACGATATCATGCCTTAAGCCAATGCCTGCTCAATATCGGCCAAAATATCGTTGATATGTTCTAAACCGATCGATAAACGGATAGAACCTTGTTCAATACCCACCTCATTACGCTGTTCTTCAGTAAGTTTACTATGCGTACTGGTAGCTGGGTGTGTTGCAATTGAACGGGTATCGGCTAAATTTGCTGAGATCGAGAACATTTGCAGGCCATCCATAAATTTACGCGCAGCATCGATACCCCCTTCAACCACAATGGTTACAATACCACCACCCTGTTTCATTTGCTTTTTGGCAATATCGTACTGAGGGTGTGATGGTAGAAACGGATACTTAACCAGTTTAATTTTCGGGTGTTTTTCTAAATATTCGGCAACCTTTAAAGCATTTTCGCAATGACGGTCCATACGGATGGCCAGAGTTTCTAAACTTTTAGATAAAATCCACGCGTTAAAAGGTGATAATGCTGGTCCGCTGTGACGGGCAAAACCTATTACATCGGCGATTAATTCTTTAGTACCTAAAATAACGCCGCCTAACACACGTCCCTGACCATCGATATATTTAGTAGCCGAGTGGATAGAAATGTGTGCACCAAATTTAATAGGTTGTTGTAGATATGGTGTGGCAAAACAATTATCGACCACTAATAATACGTTGTGTTTTTTAGCCAGATCGCCCAAAAATTCAAGGTCGATAATGTCGATACCTGGATTAGATGGGGTTTCTACAAAGATCATTTTGGTGTTCGGCTTAATTAAAGCTTCCCAATCCTGTGGTTTATCTAAATCGGCATAATCAAAAGTGACGCCCCAGTTAGAAAAAACATTGGTTAATAATTGGTGTGTAGAACCAAAAACCGATCTGCTGGAAACCAGGTGATCACCATTTTTCAGGAAAGCACCAAATGTGGTGAAAATAGCCGCCATGCCTGTAGCGGTGGCAAAACCATCTTCAGCGCCCTCTAACAGGCACATTTTCTCGATAAACTCTGATGTATTTGGATTTGAATAACGGCTATATACATTCCCCTCTTTTTCGTTTGCAAACAAGGCACGCATTTCTTCGGCATCCTCAAACTTATAACTCGAAGTAAGATAAATAGGCGATGAATGTTCTTTGTGTAAACTGCGTTCTGTTTGAGTGCGTATAGCTATGGTTTCAAAATTTTCGGATTTCATTGTATTGTAAGATATGTGTATTGAGATGTGAGATACTATTTGAGATGTGAGATTTGAGATATGAGATTGAACCCTACACCTTAAACCTCCCCCTACACCTTATTTATTTTGTAAGTAAAATTAATGGTTGCAGAGCGGCCTAAGATATTCGATACCGAGCAATATTTATCGAAGGTCATTTGTAGTGCACGCTCCACCTTTTGAACGCTTAAATCGCCAAATAAATCAAAGTGAATATCAATGACGTCAAAAATCGGCGGCATTTCTTCATCTTTCCTGGTTGCTTTAATCGCTATTTTAACATCATCAAGCGGTTCTTTCTGTTTGGTTAATACGTTTACCATATCAATGCCACTGCAGCCGCCTAATCCAATCAGTAACATCTCCATAGGCCTGAAACCTTTTCCTTCGCCACCAATGGCAGCCTTTGCATCCAACTCTACAGTAAAACCGCTCTCGTTTTCTGCTTCAAAATTAAATTTACCGCTCTTGCGGATCAGATTTATGTTCATATTAATCGTACTGAGTATTAAGTATCAGGTATCAAGACCTTAAGCCTTCTACCTTCCAACCCTCTACCTTAATTTAAATATTATAAAATACTAAGTTATTTTCTTCCAGTTCGGGCAATTTAACCGGATGGTCGAAAATTGCAAAAACCGACGAACCGCTGCCGCTCATTAAAGCGAATGTTGCGCCTGCATCGTATAAACTGGTTTTTATTTGACGAATTTGGGGATACTTTGCGAATACCGATGGCTCGAAATCGTTGATAACCTTATTTTTCCATGTTGTTGGGCACAAATGTATGATTTCTTTTAACGATTGCAAAGGTTTTTGCGGTTTTACCTGCGCATAAGCATCGGCCGTACTCACGTGTACAGGCGGTTTTACCAAAACTTTAAACCAGGCTGACAAATCTATTTCGCACTTTTCAAATTCGTCGCCTTTATTAAACGCGTAAACTGGTTTATTCTCGATAAAAAAAGCACAGTCTGCCCCTAACTGACGGGCGTACCCTTCCATCTTATCAACCGACATTCCTAAACTGAATTTCTCATTCAATAATTTAATCAGGAAAGCACAATCTGCCGATCCGCCACCCAAACCTGCTCCCACAGGGATATTTTTCAATAAATTAATCTGCTGTGCCGGAATATCATATTCCTTTTTTACGAGTTGAAAGGCTTTAACACACAGGTTATCATTCGCATCGCCGGGAATATCAATGCCGTGGATTTTGCAGGATGTTTCTTCCGCATCGGTAATTTCGACCGAATCCTTAATATTAATCGGATAAAAAACCGTTTCGAGGTTATGGTACCCATCAGCACGTTTTTTGGTGATATTTAAACCAAGATTTATTTTTGCGTTGGGAAAAGATAACATTTTAGTCGTGAGTCTATAGTCAATAGTCCTGAGTCCATAGTGCCAAAACCAGCAACCGGCACATTTTGCAAACATACAAATTTTATGTATGTCCCGGCTTCACGTCGGGACTAAGCCCAATCAATGTTAACAATTAGGCAGTGTGTATAAAAATGATTCTGAACACCTGATAAATTTTAGATATTTGTAAATTATCAGAACAGTATGAAGCAATATTTAGATTTAATGCAGCATGTGCTTGATCATGGCGCTCAAAAGCACGACCGTACGGGAACCGGAACCATAAGCGTTTTTGGTTATCAGATGCGTTTTAACCTTCAGGAAGGTTTCCCGATGGTGACCACAAAGAAACTGCACTTAAAATCTATTATACATGAACTGATCTGGTTTTTAACCGGCGAAACCAATATTAAGTACCTAAAAGATAATGGCGTAAGGATCTGGGATGAATGGGCCGACGAAAACGGCAATCTGGGACCTGTTTATGGTTCGCAATGGAGAAGTTGGCCAGCACCCGATGGACAGCACATCGATCAGATCACCAATATTATCAATACCATTAAAAACAACCCCGATTCGCGCAGGATTATTGTTTCCGCCTGGAATGTGGCTGAAATCGAAAATATGGCTTTGCCGCCTTGTCATGCTTTTTTCCAGTTTTATGTGGCTGATGGAAAATTAAGTTGCCAGTTATATCAGCGCAGTGCCGATATTTTCTTAGGCGTACCTTTTAACATTGCTTCTTATGCTTTATTGACCATGATGGTGGCACAGGTATGTGGTTTAGAGGCCGGAGACTTTATCCACACCCTTGGCGATGCACATTTGTACAATAACCATATCGAACAGGCCAACCTGCAATTAAGCCGTGAGCCAAAACCGCTGCCCACCATGAAAATCAACCCTGAGGTGAAAAGTATATTCGATTTCAAGTTTGAGGACTTTACATTGGAGAATTACGAAGCGCATCCGCATATTAAAGGAATAGTGGCGGTATAACCCCCCCAGCCCCCTGAAGGGGGAGCTAAAGACATGAGGGAAAAGATAGCAATAAAACAATAATATAGAGATTAAGCACTACACATGAACGATGGAAATTCAAGTTCCCCTTTAGGGGCGGATGGGTTGAACGATGGAACGGAAAAGCCCCTTCAGGGGTTGGGGTTATCCATCGCTGTAGCAGTAGGCGAAAATTTTGCAATAGGCAAAAACAATCAGCTTTTATGGCACATGCCGGCCGATTTAAAGTTTTTTAAACAAACCACATCGGGGCATACCGTAGTAATGGGTCGCAAAACATTTGATTCTGTAGGCAGACCATTGCCAAACCGCAGGAATATTGTGATTACCAGAGATCCGGATTTAAAAATTGAAGGCGTTGAAGTAGTAAACAGTTTAGATGAAGCTTTAGCCATTACCCAAAAGGAAGATAAACCCGTATTTATTGTTGGTGGCGCTGAAATTTACAGACAAGCCTTGCCAAAAACACAAACCCTATATTTAACCACCATCCACCATAATTTTGATGCGGATACTTTTTTCCCTGAAATTGACCGCAACGAATGGAAATTAATAAGCAGCGAACCGCACCAGGCCGACGAAAAGAATAAATACGATTATACTTTTGAGGTTTTGGAAAGAATTTAATTCGTTAGGTCGTCATTGCGAGGAGGCTTTTTCAACCAACGAAGCAATCTCAACGCTTTAGCAAACCGCGATCGTTGTAAGATTGCTCCCCCGAAAGGTCGGGACAGGCTGTCGTTCCTCCTCGCAATGGCGTAATCTCAAAGAAGCGCTTCTTCCCTTGCCAGCTAAACCCGATATACGTTGATGCCCCCGATTTTTCTATCGGTGCAGAAACATTAGCGGGACCGAACCAAAGCCAAAAGTGCTGCACCTGCTTTTCCCAATCATGATAGCATCAAAATGCAGGTATTTAGTAAAAGGATTAGCAGACAAAAAATGAGATTATTGCCCGATAAAAATTAATGTTAATAAATTATCAATTAAGGGGTTCTATAATTTAAAAATTTAATTAGATTTGCCGACTTGTTAAAAAACAGCGAAAGACAAAATTATTTTAAACAAACAATGCAAGGAAAAGGTTTTATTAAGTTTATAGCGATAGTATTAGCTATCGTTTGTGCGTACGCACTTTCTTTTACTTTGGTAGCATCCAAGGTAGAAAAAGACGCAAAAAACGCTGCGAAGGGTGATTTAGCCAAAGAAAAGGCTTACTTAGATTCGATGAGTACCGTGAAAGTTTATCCTGTAGTTGGATTTACTTATCAAGAGGTAAAAGCGAAAGAGATTAATTTGGGTTTAGACTTAAAAGGCGGAATGAACGTAACGATGGAGATATCGTTAGCGGAGTTGGTTAAATCATTAGCGGGTAACCCTACTGATGCTAACTTTAACAAAGCCGTTCAGAATGCACAGATCCAGTTAAATGCCGGTGGTAAAGATTACATCAAAATTTTTGTTGATGAATTCGAAAAATTAAGCCCTGGAGTAAAACTTGCAGATTATTTTTCTAACCAGGATAATGCATCTCAGTTAAAACCTAGCGCAAGCAATAGCGATGTTGAATCTTTCTTAGAAAAAGAAGCAACCAGCGCGATTGATCGTTCATTTACAGTTTTACGTTCACGTATTGATGGTTTCGGCGTAGTGAGTCCGAACATGCAAAAACAAGAAGGTAGTAACCGTATCTTAATCGAAATGCCAGGTGTACAAGATAAAGAGCGTATTGCTAAACTTTTACAAGGTTCTGCCGAATTACAGTTCTGGCAAGTATACCAGGTACAGGAAGTTGCGCCATTGTTAGAAAACATTAATAAAATTTTAGCTGCAACATTAAAAACTGATGCACCTGCAACTAAAGATACAACAGCTGCTCCTGCTGCTGGTGGTAAATTAGCCGGTTTAGAAAAAGCTGCGACTAAAGATACTACTGCTAAAGGTGGCAAACTTGCTGGTTTAGGTAAAAAAGATACCAGTGCGGTTAAAGCCGAACTGATTAAATCTAACCCATTATATGCTGTTCTAAACCTTCCAATTTATCAGGGCGAAAACGGACAACAACAATTAATGCCTGGTGCAGTTGTGGGTATGTCGCTACAAAAAGATACTGCAAAGGTTAACGCTTATTTAAAACTTCCTGAAGTTGCTGCATCTATTCCATCTACGATGAAATTTATGTGGAGCGTTAAACCTAGAGAAGGTTCGAAAATTTTCGAATTGTATGCAATTAAAGTGGTGAGTGCTGATGGTAAACCAGATTTAGGTGGTGAGGCAATCAGTGATTCTCGTGCTGACTTTGATCAAAAAGGTAAACCAGAAGTAACCATGTACATGACCAGTGAAGGTTCTGCTAAATGGAAAAAAATTACTGCTGAAGCTGCCGCTGATCAAAACAACAAAAAATCTATCGCCATTGTATTAGATAACCAGGTTTATTCTGCGCCTACCGTTCAGAACGAAATTGCTGGTGGTGTTTCATCAATCACCGGTAACTTTACTCAGGCAGATACTAAAGATTTATCTAACATCTTAAAAGCTGGTAAATTACCTGCTCCTGCGCGTATTGCCGGTAGCTACGTAGTTGGTCCAACTTTAGGTGCACAAGCTATTCACGATGGTTTAATTTCATTCGTAATTGCCTTTATCGTAATCTTAATCTTCATGGCGTTGTATTATCACCGTGCGGGTTGGGTTGCTAACTTTGCATTGTTAATCAACTTATTCTTCATCATTGGTATTTTGGTATCACTTGGTGCAGTATTAACCTTACCTGGTATTGCTGGTATCGTATTAACCATTGGTTTATCGGTAGATGCAAACATCCTAATTTTTGAGCGTGTACGTGAAGAGCTTGCCCATGGCAAAAACACGGCTACTGCAATTAAAGAAGGTTTTAAACATGCAATGCCTTCAATTATTGACTCAAACGTTACCTTATTCATTTTAGGTGCTATCCTTTACGTTTTCGGTAGCGGCCCGGTTCAAGGTTTCGCAACTACATTATGTATCGGTATCCTTTCTTCATTATTTGCAGCTGTAGCCATTTCGAGAGTAGTTTTCGAATCGTTATTAAACCGCAAAATCGATGTAAGTTTCGATAACAGCATTACCCGTAACGCCTTTAAAAACATCAGTTTCAACTTCGTTGGCCGTCGTAAAATTTACTACGTAATCTCTACCATCATTATTATTGCCGGTATTGGTATGTATTTCAAAAATGGCGGTTTAAACTTAGGTGTAGACTTTAAAGGTGGCAGAACTTATTTAGTTCACTTCGATAAAGCAGTTAACACTGAAGATTTAAAAGCTAAGTTAAACCCTGTTTTCGGTAACGAAACGCCTGAGGTTAAAACTGCAGGTGAAGATAGCCAGGTAAAAATCACCACTACTTTCCACATCGAAGATCAGGACATTAAAACTGATAAAGTTGTAGAAGACGCTTTAAACAAAGGTTTAGCCGGTTCTAAATATGAAATCGTAAGTTCACAAAAAGTAACGCCTATCATTGCAAGTGATATCGTAAACGGTGCATTCTACGCAGTATTGATCTCATGTTTATTCATGTTTATCTACATCGTGGTACGATTCAAAAAATGGCAGTATGGTTTAGGTGCGGTAATCGCATTGTTCCATGACGTGTTAATGGTATTATCTTTCTACACTATTTTAGATGGTATTATGCCATTCTCTTTAGAAATTGGTCAGGATTTTATCGCGGCAATTTTAACGGTAATGGGTTACACCATGACAGAGACCGTTGTTGTATTCGACCGTATCCGTGAGAAACTAAAAGAATCTGGTAAAGAAGATTTACATGGCGAAGCGCGTAACAACTTAATCAACTTCGCATTGAACAGTACTTTAAGTCGTACCATCTTAACCTCATTAACCGTATTCTTCGTGTTATTGGTAATCTTTATTTTCGGTGGCGATAGCATCCGTGGATTCATCTTCGCATTGTTAATCGGCCGTATCATTGGTACATATTCATCATTATGTATCTCTACTCCTATCGTAATCGATTTGGGTAGCTCAGCTGAGAAAAAATAAGAGATTAATTTTCTTAAAATATATAAGCGCTCCGATTTATCGGGGCGCTTTTTTTATGCGCTTTTTTGTTACCAAGAAGGCACAAAGAAACACAAAGTGGTCTGTTTTATTTTTTGGTTTTTGAAAAGCAATACCTGTAGCTCTTCGGTTCCGATAGCCCTGCTGTTCGTTTTATCCCGATGAAGGATCGGGATGCCCACTACCATCAGGTTTAATTAACTTAAAGTGGTGCTTAAGAACCTACAAAATCCATGTTCGTCATACCAGCGTTATATCTTCATGATTAAATCAGAATAACTGCCAAAACCTCACTTTTTAAACCTTTTGGCTATCTTTTTGTTACATTAGCAATAGATAAACCGATACAAAATGGATTTAGAACTTCCTAAAAGCGAATACCCTAGAGTAGTTATAGTTGGCGGTGGATTTGGCGGAATTGAGTTAGCTAAACGATTAAAAAACAAACCCTTTCAGGTGGTGATGCTCGATAAACATAACTACCATACCTTCCAGCCCTTACTTTATCAGGTAGCTACAGGCGGTTTAGAAGCCGATTCGATTGCTTTCCCTTTACGCAAGATTTTTAAAGGTCAAAAGAACCTGATTTTTCGCGTGACCAAGGTGACCGAAGTAAATGCTGCCGAAAATTGTTTACAAACCGATATCGGTAGAATCAATTACGATTATCTGGTGATCGCCACAGGCTCTACCAGTAACTTCTTTGGCAATAAAGAAATTGAAGCCAATTCAATGCCCATGAAATCAATTCCGGAAGCATTGGATTTAAGAAGTTTGATTTTACAGAATTTCGAAAAATCGCTGATTGAAAAAGATGCAGATAAAAAGAGTGCCCTATTAAACTTTGTGGTAGTTGGCGGTGGTCCAACAGGAGTTGAAACCTCCGGAGCCATTGCCGAGCTGAAAAAACACGTTATTCCGAACGATTATCCCGAAATGGATTTTAGTAAGGTGAATATTTACCTCATCGAAAATTCGCCGGAATTATTGGGCGTCATGTCGCCGCAGGCACAGCAAAAAGCAAAAGATTTCCTTACTGATATGGGCGTTCAGGTAATGAACGAAACCAGGGTACTAGGTTACGACGGTCATACCCTAACCTTACAGGATAAAGCGCCAATTTTGAGTGCTACGGTAATTTGGAGTGCGGGTGTTAAAGGACAAGTACTGGCTGGTTTAGATAAAGCAGAAATTGTTCGTGGTGGTAGATTGAAAACGGATACGCAAAATTTAGTGGTGGGTTACCCAAATGTATATGCCATTGGCGATGTTGCCGCTATTATTGATGAGGAAACCCCAAATGGCCACCCGGGGGTTGCACCTGCCGCCATCCAGCAAGGACATCACCTGGCCAAAAACCTGATCAACATTAAAGAAAATAAACCTCTAGAGAAATTTAAATACTTCGATAAAGGCTCTATGGCAACTGTAGGTAGAAACAAAGCGGTGGTAGATATTGGCAAAGTCCGTTTTCAAGGGGTTTTCGCCTGGTTTACCTGGATGTTTGTTCACTTAATGACTTTGGTGGGCTTCAGAAACAAAATTATTGTTTTCGTAAACTGGGTGTGGAGTTATTTCAGTTACGATAGAGGAACGCGTTTAATTATCAGAACCTTTGCCAAAGACCGTAGTGTTGATTATAGGAATGAGGTACCGACAGTAAAAGAAGAAGTTAAGGTTTCTTAGTCTTTAGTCTTTAATCTTTAAGGTAACTTTGATGATAAAAATTTGTTTCCTGTTTCTTCTTTTCTTTGCGAAAAACTTTGCGCATTTTGAGGTTAAACCAAAAACATGAGCCAAAACAACTTCAAATTAGTAGAATGTCCACGTGATGCCATGCAGGGACTACACGATTTTGTTCCAACCAAACTTAAGGCCGAATATTTAAACCTTTTGTTACAGGTTGGTTTCGACACGCTCGATTTTGGAAGTTTTGTGTCGCCAAAAGCCATTCCGCAAATGGCCGATACAGCCGAAGTTTTGGCACAATTGGATTTAAGCAATACTTCTACCAAACTTTTGGCCATTGTAGCCAATTTAAGAGGCGTAGAAGACGCTGTAAAACATCAAGCGGTAAATTACCTTGGTTTTCCATTTTCGATCTCAGAAACCTTCCAGCAGCGCAACACCAATTCAAGTATCGCACAATCATTAAATACGGTGGAAGAAATGCTCTCTTTGTGCGCCAAAAACAATAAAAAAGCAGTGGTTTATCTGTCAATGGGTTTTGGTAATCCTTATGGCGACAAATGGAATTACGAAATTGTAGAAAAGTGGGCTGATGTACTGGTAAGTAGAGGAGTCGAAATTTTGTCGTTAGCTGACACAGTAGGCATTTCGACACCGGAAAAGATAGAAAATATTCTTCCTAAACTCATTTCCAGGTTTAGCAATACAGAAATTGGCATTCATTTGCACTCCACTCCTGCTGAGCGTTTCGAAAAGATAGAAGCGGCTTATCATTCGGGCGTAAAACGTATTGATTCGGCTTTAAAAGGTTTTGGTGGCTGCCCTATGGCTGCAGATGACCTCACCGGTAACATTGCAACCGAAGATGTAATTACCTTTTTGAATATGAAAGGAGAAAAGTTGAATCTGAATATGGATAAGTGGAACGAGGCGATGGTTTTATCAGGGAAGATATTTGGGTAAGCCTATTTTTCGCCACGGAAGCACCGATTTACACGGAATAAGTATTACGATCTTTTAACATTAAGTGAATATCAAAGATCATCCACATGTGGATTTCAGTGGTAGTTAGTTAAAATTAAAAGGAAGAGTGAATTTCACATCAATAAACTTTCCATCTTGCTTACCGGGCTCCCATTTTTTCATCAATTTTACAACACGGACAGCCTCAGCATCTAAAAGTGGATGAACACTATTAATTACTTGCGGATCGATAACATCACCATCTTTGGTTACAGTAAAGCGAACAACTACTTTACCTGTTACTCCCTCTTTTTCCAATTCCCTTGGGTATTTTGTATTTTTTGAAATAAATTCCATAAGTGCAGAAATTCCCCCTTTATAAGATGGTGCCCGTTCGATGAATGCCATTCCTTTTTCACCTGTTATTGAATTTGTTACCTTAACAACATCAGGGCCTTTTTTTAACTCACCACTTTCGTCCCATTCTGCAACTTTAATCATTTCGTTTTGCTTAAATACAGATTCCATTTTTTTCTTTCCATCTGGGTAAAACCAAACGAAATTTCCATTTTTAATATCAGGATTAAGTGAAGAATAAGTTCCCTCCATTTGAATTGCACCTGTGTTATAAAAATCTTTTATAAAGAAACTTTTATGATCTGTATCCTCTTTTATTACTCTATAGTAATGTTTATTTGCCTTATCGGTTTTTACCCATTTTGAATCAAAATAGACTGTATCAATTTTCTGGGCCTTTGATGCCATTACCATTCCAAAAAATGATAATGTCAAGAGTATTCTTTTCATTAGTGCGAGCAAGGTATTTTACGATTAATTTAGTTTATAGTGAGACCAATACTATTTTTTCAGTCTAATTAGATTGTATCCGGGCTATTGGCTTAACTTAAGTAGCAAAACTGGTATTTAAAACTTAAACCTTTTTCACCATTTTAAAATGCTGTATCCCGGCTTCCTCAAATTGCTCGCCTTCAGCTACAAAACCAAATTTGGCATACAAACTCATGGCATCCAGTTGCGAATTCAGGTAAATATAATGCGCATCCTCCGGCAAATCAGATAAAGCTTCTGCTATGAGCGCACGGCCAACTCCCTGTCCTCTAAAATCTTTTAAAACCGCAAAACGTTCTAACTTGTAACCATTATCCGTTTTACGCCATCTGCAGGCACCACAAGGCTGTCCGTTACTGGTAGCCAGAAAATGTACCGACTCCTCTTCATGTTCCCATTCCAGTTCCGGCGGACAGTTCTGTTCTTCTACAAATACAATCTTACGGATAGCAAATACTTTATCTAAATCTTCGGGATGATTAACTTTTTGAACTTGTAGACTCATTATCGTGGTGTTTAAAGTGTTTATTCGATTTTAATTTCATTTCATTAAGCTCTTTGGCCACATCAATCGAATGCGAGCAATGAATATCGGCCTCTTTTTTGGCAAGTGTGGCAATCGTAACGTAAAATTTATGCAATTGGTCTAATTCTTTTTCACTCAGGTCTTCAATATCTACCATGCGGTTGCTGGCGCCTTGCTGTGCCGCAATCAGTTCATTTAATTTTAGCTGAATGGCTTTACCATCTTTATTCTGTGCCTTTTGGATTAAAAAAACCATTAAAAAGGTAATGATGGTGGTACCCGTATTAATCACCAATTGCCAGGTTTCAGAATAATCGAAAAGCGGACCTGTTACCGCCCACAGAACTACAATTGCCGTAGCGGCTATAAACGCAACAGAACTACCGGTAAACTTGGTTGCTGCATTTGCGAATTTCTCGAAAAAATTATTTCTTTTGGTATCCTTTTTAGATTTTGCCATTACAATTTGTTTGCTTAAATATACCATAAAACAAACAAAAGCGCCATAAGTTTTTAAACCCATGGCGCTTTTGTTTTTAGTTGAAAAGTTGTAATGTTAAAATTGTTGCAACGTTAAAACCTTTCAACTTTACGACATTTTTTACTCCCTTAAAGCTTGTCGTTTACATTAATACAGTTTAGATCTTCGAAAGCAGTAGTTAAACGCTTCACGAAAGTTTCTTCACCTTTACGTAACCAAACGCGTGGATCGTAGTATTTTTTATTTGGTTTATCATCACCATCAGGGTTACCAATCTGGCCTTGAAGATAAGCTTCGTTCTTTTTGTAGTATTCTAAAATACCTTCCCAAAATGCCCATTGCATATCGGTATCGATATTCATTTTAATTGCACCATAAGAAATTGCTTCCCTGATTTCTTCCTGGGTAGAACCAGAACCACCGTGGAATACAAAATTGATTGGTTTCTCTGCAGTTAAGCTAAATTTTTCTTTGATAAAATCCTGAGAGTTTTTCAAAATTACCGGTTGCAATTTTACGTTACCTGGTTTATAAACACCGTGTACGTTGCCAAAAGCAGCAGCCACAGTAAAACGAGGCGAAACTTTACTTAATTCTTCGTAAGCATAAGCCACTTCGCTAGGCTGGGTATATAATTTAGAGCTGTCTACATCGCTGTTATCCACACCATCTTCCTCACCACCTGTAACACCAAGTTCGATTTCGATAGTCATATTCATTTTAGCCATGCGTGCTAAGTATTTAGCAGAAATTTCCATGTTTTCTTCGATCGACTCTTCCGATAAATCCAACATGTGTGATGAAAACAAAGGTTTTCCGGTTTCAGCGAAGAATTTTTCACCGTGGTCTAAAAGTCCATCAATCCAAGGCAATAATTTTTTAGCGGCGTGGTCAGTATGTAAAACCACGGCAACACCATAATGCTCTGCCAATAAATGTACATGTTTAGCTGCCGATACAGCACCTAAAATACATGCTTGCAATTTCTCATTATCTAAAGATTTGCCGGCATAAAACTGTGCACCTCCATTAGATAATTGAATCATAACAGGCGAATTTACTGCCTTAGCAGTTTCCAATACCGCATTAACCGTATTTGTACCGGTTACGTTAACTGCTGGTAAAGCAAACTGATGTTTTTTAGCCTGCTCAAACAATTCTTGAACGGCATCTCCGTAAATTACGCCTTTGTAGCCTTTTAAACTCATTTCTTGTTAATTTTATTAAGTCCGAAGTTATAAAAAAAAATAACATTCCAAGCTTTTCTGACAACAGAATTATTTGCCTAGCAGCAAAATAAGGCCTATTTAGTGTAAAAAACACATTATCCTTAGTGTAAAAAAGACACACTTAAGTTTACAATTCGCAGTTGGCCATAAGCAAATACCAGTTTTCAATTATTTCAACAATTGATTATCAACCAACTCACCATAAAGTATTTTTACATTTAATAAGGTTCGACTTTATTATATTTTTCGTTTCTTTGCAATCCAATTCTTCAAAAAATTATATGGCTTGGTTTAAGAGAGAAAAAAAAGGTATCATTACTACAACAGAGGAGAAAAAAGAAGCACCAGATGGGTTGTGGAATAAATGTCCAAATTGTAAAAAACCGCTACATCAGGCAGAACTTCAGGAAAACAAATACGTTTGCCATTACTGTGATTACCACCTGAGAGTAGGCTCAAAAGAATATTTCGAGGTTTTATTTGATAATAACGAATTTAAAGAGCTGTTCCCTAACCTAACATCAGGCGACCCTTTAAACTTTAACGATAACAAACCTTACACCGATAGAATTAAAGAAAGTCAGGCTAAAACAGGCTTAAAAGATGCTATCCGTGCGGGTGTAGGTAAAATTGAAGGTCAAGACCTGGTAATTGCCTGTATGGATTTCGCTTTTATCGGCGGTTCAATGGGATCAGTTGTAGGTGAAAAGATTGCAAGATCGATCGATTACAGCATTAAACATAAAGTGCCCTTCCTGATGATTTCTAAATCAGGTGGTGCACGTATGATGGAAGCCGCATTTTCATTAATGCAAATGGCTAAAACATCAGCCAAACTCGCCTTATTAGGCCAGGCTAAAGTGCCATACATCTCTTTATTAACCGACCCAACTACAGGTGGTGTAACGGCATCATATGCGATGTTAGGCGATATCAATATCGCAGAACCGGGCGCACTGATCGGTTTCGCTGGTCCGCGGGTAATTAAAGAAACCATTAAAAAAGATTTACCGAAAGGTTTCCAGACTTCAGAGTTCGTTCTCGAGCACGGCTTCCTCGATTTTATTGTAGATAGAAGAGCCATGAAAGCTAAACTGGGCGCTTTTATTAAAATGATGAACAACTAGCTGGTTCAATAGTTCATTAGCCATTAATTCATTGGTCTGGGTGCCAAAAAATGAATTCATAATATTTAGAAAAGCAGGGCTTGAATAACTTAGGTTAATTCGGTCCTGCTTTTTTGCTTCTCCCGATTTTACATCGGGACCGCGGCAATCAGGTTTAATTAAATAGTGTTGTAGTTCTTTAGAGGGGATACTTCCACCAAAAGCATTAAACCACCCCGCCCTTCGGGCACCCCTCCGAGGGATGGGAATAAAATACACCATATTTTTTCTTATTTTTAAACTAACCAAACCATAACTAAAATGAAAAAGATATTCCTGTTAATCTCCCTAATCACCATTACTTTCGCCACACTAGCGCAGGAGAAAAAAGCTAAAGTGCCTTACGATGAAGCCTTAGCTAAAAAACTTGGTGCCGATAACTATGGTATGAAAATGTATGTGCTCGTTATTTTGAAATCAGGCACAAACACCACAGCAACAAAAGCCAAAACAGATAGTTTATTCGCAGGCCATATGGCAAACATGGGCAAAATGGTTGAAGCGCAAAAACTCGTAGTTGCTGGCCCGATGGGTAAAAACGACAAAAATTACCGCGGTATTTTTGTATTAAATACAAAATCGATCGAAGAAGCCAAACAATTACTGGAAAGCGATCCGGCCATAAAAGCCAAATTATTGGAACCAGAATTATACAATTGGTATGGCTCGGCTGCACTTGCTGAGTATTTGCCCTTTCATGATAAGATACAGAAAAGTAGTTTTTAGGATTAATAGCCAAGGGATGTAGGAAAAAAAGAAGAAGTGACCAGGAGGAGAATGTTTTATCATATAAGTTTTTCATGTAGAAGTACGCTCCATAACAACATAAAAGGTGTTTCGACGGGCTCAACGTGACAAAATCTGGAGAAATTAGGTTTATGATACAGCCCCACACCGATTCTTGCAACATTTCCATTAACATCCTTCAACCCTACTCCTTATTTCATAAATTAGCTTATCAAATAATCAACCCTAACTAATTATGAATAAAAAACTACTATTTTCTGCGCTATTGCTATGCACTTCAACCTGCATATTCGCGCAAGACAAAAAAATAATCGACAATATTGTTAAAGAAGTGAACGAAAATTCTCAATTGGAGAAACTTGCTCACGAACTTTTAGATGTTGTTGGACCTCGTTTAGTTGGTTCACCACAAATGAAACAAGCCAACGACTGGGCCGTAAAAAAATATACAGGTTGGGGTATCTCTGCAAAAAATGAAAAATGGGGCGAATGGGCTGGCTGGGAAAGGGGCATTACACACATCGATTTAATAAGTCCACGGGTGAGAACCTTAGAAGGTACGCAATTGGCCTGGAGTCCTTCTACAAATGGTAAAACCATTAATGCAGAAGCGATTATTCTCCCAGAAATTACAGATTCGGTAGCTTTTCAAAAATGGTTGCCAAATGTAAAAGGTAAAATCGTATTGATTTCGATGAATCAACTATCTGGCCGACCAGAAAAAAACTGGGAAGAATTTGCCACCAAAGATTTGTTCGAAAAGTTTAAAAAGGAAAAGGCCGATGCCGCCAAAGCGTGGACAGCCAGCATTGCCAAAACTGGTTTAACCGCAAAAACACTTCCTTTAGCCATAGAAAATGCAGGTGCAGTAGCCGTAGTGATCAATAACTGGTCGCAGGGTTTTGGTGTAGATAAAATTTTTGGTGCAAACACTAAAAAAATCCCAACCTTAGATTTATCAGTTGAAGATTATGGCTTAGTTTACCGCCTGGCATTGAACGGTGATAAACCTAAACTGAGAATTGAAGCAGAAGCTAAAAAATTAGGCGTAGTACCTACCTTCAATACCCTAGCCGAAATCAAAGGCACACAGAAACCAAATGAGTATGTAATGCTGTCGGCACATTTCGATTCCTGGGATGGGGCAAGCGGCGCTACTGATAACGGTTCTGGTACCATTTTAATGATGGAAGCCATGCGCATTCTAAAGAAATTTTATCCTAATCCAAAACGCACCATCCTGGTTGGCCATTGGGGAAGCGAAGAACAAGGTTTAAATGGCTCTAGGGCCTTTGTAGAAGATCATCCGGAGATTGTAGGTAATCTTCAGGCATTGTTTAACCAGGATAATGGTACAGGCCGCGTAGTAAATATTGGCGGACAAGGCTTTGCTAAATCAAAAGATTACATTACCCGTTGGCTGGCAGCAGTTCCAGATACGATTAAAAACCAGATCAAAACCATTTTTCCTGGATCGCCGGGTGCCGGAGGATCAGACTTTGCCTCTTTTGTTGCGGCCGGAGCCTTGGGTTACTCCTTAAGCTCTACCAGCTGGGATTATGGTACCTATACCTGGCACACCAACCGCGACAGTTACGATAAACTGGTTTTCGACGAAATCAGAAGCAATGTAATTTTAGCCGCCATTATGGTTTATATGGCCTGCGAAGATCCTGAGAAAACCTCAAATGAAAAAGCGACAGATTTACCTGTAAACGAGCGTACCGGAAAACCAGCTACCTGGCCGGTACAAACGAAATCGAATAGAAAAGGTGGATTGTAGCTAAAGATTTAAATACATTTTTAAAGGAGCACTTGGAAACAGGTGCTTTTTTTTGTTACCTCGGATCGTCATTTCGAGCGGAGTGCAACGCAGTCGAGAAACCTATCTAGGTAGATCTCTCTCCCGAACGTTCGGGACTGCGCTTCAGTCGAGATGACGATTTTTCTTAATGTATATCTCTTTTACTCCTCTTTCTTCTGAAACTTATAAAACAAATAGCCCAAAAAAGGTAAAATCAACACACTGCCCAGTAAAAGAGCTAAACCCAAGCTATAAATTGTTTTTTCAGGTCCTACGGTTTCGAGAAGTGAAATGGCATCTCCGTTTTTTAAACGGATAAAATTTGGAAAATGCGCATAACTAATGGCCAATAGAATCATAGTGACCTGAAAGCCAGCCAAAATACGCAATACCTTGGTTTTACCCCTAAGCAGTAAGTACCATAACAAAATCAGCGATAAACTCGCCAGGATAATGGCTGATAAACCTACATTACTTTTAAAAACCCAGTCGATCAAAGGAATTCCATCCCTTTGGGCAGCCATAAAAACCATCGCGCCAAAAACTACCGCAGCTACATTCATAAATTCGGCTTTTTTAATGAAACGGCGTTTATCATGAACTTCTTTTGTTTCACCTATCAGGTAAATCGCGGCAAGAAAACCACAAAGTGCAACCGTAAATAAGCCTACAGCGACAGAAAACCAATTCAGCCAGCCCGAAATATAGGCGGTATAGAAATCAGTCGCCTGTGTGTTTATATGCCCCGAAATTAAGCTTCCGGCAATAATACCCAGAAAAAGTGCGGTAACAAAACTCGAATACCGGAATATGCGGTTATAAAGCCAATGCATATCATCTTTGACTGCATCGTAATGACGGAATACAAAAGCAGTACCCCGCGCGATAATCCCGATGAGCATAATCGCCAACGGAATATGCAGATAAACCGACATGGTGGTATAAATATGTGGGAAACCCACAAAAAGAATCACAATGGCAATAATCAGCCACATGTGGTTGGCTTCCCAAACCGGACCAATGGCATGGTACAAGGTTTTACGTGTTCTGCTCCTGTTTTTTGTAGAAGTAAACAGTTCGATAATCCCTGCACCAAAATCAGCCCCACCCAATAAAAAGTAGAGCAGAATGGCCATGCATAAAAATGTAATGACAACGTCTTTCATATCTGAAAATGATTACACCGATGTTTTGATTTCACAGATCATAATTTCATCCGTGGTTAATGATTATTTTCTTCAGTTTTATTATACAGCACGGGCACCATTTTTATCTGCCGGTAAAGCAAGAATGTTACTATGATGCTTAACGAAACGTAAATGGCCGAGAAGATATAAAAGGAGTAAGCAATACCAGGCATCGGTGTAACCGCATCCTTAGTACGCATAATGCCGTAAATAATCCAGGGCTGCCTCCCAACCTCTGTAACTACCCAGCCTGCCTCTAAAGCGATATAACCAAGCGGAATGGCTATAACGAATAGCTTTAATAACCAACGTTTTTCGGTTAAAGGTTTCTTTTTAAATAAGATGAAGAAATAAGTTAAGGATACTAAGAGCAGCAGTGTACCAATCCCAACCATAATCTGAAAAGCATAATGGGTAATGGCCACCGGCGGATGTTCGTTTTCAGGAATCTGATCCAGTCCCTTAACCTCAGCCTGGAAATCGCCATGGGCCAGAAAACTTAAAGCACCGGGGATTTCGATTGCACCTTTTACCGTTTTATCTTTTTCATTCACAATGCCACCAATTAAGAGTGGAGCAGGTTTTTCAGTTTTATACAAAGCTTCCATCGCAGCGAGTTTAGCAGGCTGCCTTTTGGCTACATCTTTTGCCGAAATATCGCCACTTAAAGGCTGCAGCAAAGCACCAATACAGGCAAATATGGCCGCAATTTTAAAAGCTTTTAAGTGAAACGCTGCATTGCGGTCTCTCAGGATCATTAAAGCATGTACACCAGCCACAGCGAAGCCTGTAGCGGTAAATGCGGCTAAACACATGTGTAAAGCCTGACTAAACCATGCTTTATTGAACATGGCCTGTATGGGATCGATATTAAGGTATTGCCCGTTTACAAAATCAAAACCCGCCGGACTGTTCATCCAGGCATTTGCAGCAACCACCAATATTCCGGAAGCTAAACCACTTACGCCTACCACCATGCCGGTAAACCAATGAAACCATTTATTTAACTTATTCCAGCCGTACAAGAAAAAACCAAGGGCTATGGCTTCGATAAAAAAGGCTGTTCCCTCAAGCGAAAAAGGCATACCAAATATGGGTCCTGCATGATCCATAAATTTTGGCCACAACAAACCAAGTTCGAAAGATAACATGGTGCCTGATACCGCTCCGGTAGCAAAAAATATGGCTACACCTTTACTCCAGGCTTTAGTGAGGTTTTTATACACCTCATCGTTTGTTTTAAGCCATTTATAATGCGAAACAGCCATAAAGAAAGGCATAACCATGCCAATACAGGAAAAAATGATGTGGAAGCCTAGTGATAAGGCCATCTGGGAACGGGCTGCGATAAAATCATCCATGAGCTGTAGATTTTGAATTGTAACAAATATAGTTGTTAAAGACTAAAGCCTACGGTAATTCAATGACGTTGAAAGGATTATTTTAAATATAGAACGTTTATAAATTGAAAAAAGATTTGGTTGTTCTTACATGAACACCAAATTCCAAGGTTGTCATCCTGAAGGATAATTTATTTTATAACGAATGACAGGGTGGTAATGAATTATATATTGCATGGAATCGTCATTCCCAACTTGATTGGGAATGACGATCATTCTATTGGATTCTTTCAATGGTATCTGAGTTGAAAGATTGTCCATGGAATTAATTCAGTCAAAAATTTATTAGCAAGAAAATTACTTTCCAATAAATTAGGGCACAATAATAATTACCGCTTATAAGATTGCTTCGTCGGCTGAAAAAGCCTTCTCGCAATGACGAAAGTCTTCTAAACCCCTTTCAACTCATCATAAGCGGCACCTAAACTTCTTTGAATACCTTCACCCTTCCATTCTGATGCATTTGGAATGGTTGTCGCTTTTAAGATGTCTTCTTTGCTTTTGCCGGCTTTAATCTCTCCGCTTACAAAAGTTAAAAGGTTTTGAAGGTAATTTTGAAAAGCTTTAACATCTGCTTTGTTTCCGGTCACTTTTTCAGGATCTAAGCTATGCCCCCAGATAAATAAGGTATCGTTATCAAACTGGGCTAAAATTTTATCCAGTGCAGTAATCCAATTGCCGATGTGTGCGCCATTTTCTCTGTCGATATAAGGAAATTTACGATTGAACACCAAATCGCCTACATGTGCAATATTTGCGTGCTCAAAATGATAAACAGCATCGCCATTGGTATGACCAGAGCCATAATAGTAAGCTTTTATGTTTTCGTCTCCTACTTTTGCCGTCCATTTTGTCCCAAAAGTAGTATCGGGTAATAATTGTTTGTCTAAATTATTTGCTTTCTCTGCTCCTCTTTTCTGGTTCACCAGCGAGTTTTGATGCGCCACAACTTTTTCAGCCAAACCTTTAAATGAAATATTCCCGGCGGTATGATCGCCATGGTGGTGGGTATTAATCAGGTATTTGAAAGGTTTATCACCTAATTTCTTTAGTTCTTCGATCACGTGGGGTGCCGAAGTTGGAAATTGTGCATCTACCACCACAAATCCATTACTCGAATTTAACCACCCGATTGTACCACCCTGCTCGGTAAATATACCTACATTATTGCGCAATGCTTTAAAGTTATAAGCGCGCAACAGTTCTTGCTGTGCAAAAACATCTGTTTTATAAACTGACAGCAAGGCCATCGCCAATGCCGAATTTTTGATAAAATTTCTTCTTTCCATTTTGGGATGTAGCTAAAAAACCACAGCAAATGCCGTGGTTTAAATTTAATCATTTTGTTCGTAAATTATATTCCGGGCAATTATATTCCCGAACCTGGTGTGGTGCCCGGCTCGTGCCCCGGACCAAACGAATTGTTTTTACGGTCTTTATCTTTATTAAACAAATTGGTTGACACTTTCGATGATTTGTTTTCATCTAATGTTCTATCCGCTTTAATATCTTCTGCTGTTTTATCAAGTAAATCGTTTTCAACAACTTTACCTTTTTCTTTATTTGTTTCCATAGTATTGTAAATTGATGTATTAAAGAAACAAGTGAAAAATAAGATTGTTTTTCTTAGTTGTTTTGGGAATGGGATTATTGCTGACCAATTTCTGGTCTTAGCGTCTCGCTAAGACCTCAGGTCTATCAATTAATCTTGTTCTTTACGTTTCAGTAGAAAAAATAAAGTCTTAGCGAGACGCTAAGACCAGTGCGAGCAAAAATAAAGTCTTAGCGAGACGCTAAGACTAGGTGTATACAATCATATTGGTTGTTTGGTAATCAACCAAAGTGTTTGCACAAAGAAGTATCTGCCTCTCCTCAGAAAAGCCACTTGTATAAATTAATTATGTTTATCTGTCGCAATTACAACATTGCTCCGGGAAGTTTTCCTAATTCATGAATGCAACCGAAAGAATGAAATCTTCTTTTATGGATTTTGTTGAAATGATTTGAAGATTCAAACGAAAATGGATTAAGGATAAACTTGTAAATGTGTTTCCTTTCTTCATTTAATTTTTCTTCCTGCTTCGCGTTCTCTAGATTTTGATTTTTTTGGCTCTTTTCCATGACGATATAGATTGTTGAAAACATGGTTAGTTTTCAGGGTTAACAATTTTAATCAGAATGCCTTTCTAACTGCACAATGCATAAGTAAAAAAAGCTATTAAAAATTTGCTTAACCTTATACCACGGGGAATTTGATAAGGTTTCGTTCTGGAACTACATTAAAATGGCGTGGATTGCCTTTATCTTAATTAAATATAAGTTTTATTTCTGAGTTTTGCAAGAGTTTTTTCTAGCTTAAATAGTGAGTAGCAGATGAATTCAAAATTGATTGTTTATTTTGGAAATCAGCCACAGTGCCATTAGGCTAATACCGTCCTGCTCTTCACTTTACTTCGCTACGCTCCATGTTCGTTCCGATCAGGTTTAGGTGGCACAGCCAGCATAACTATTTGGAGTTGTAAGGTGCAGAATAGATCAGGCGCCATACCATTAAACCCTCAATAGCAGCACTGGTTTCAGTTTGTAAACCTGATTGAAATGGAAAACCCGCAGCCCGATTTTCATCGGGCGAGGATTTGAAATGGAAAGCAGGACTAACCTTAAAATGAAATGCTGTCTTTGCTTTCCAAAAAAAATCGTGATTAAAATTTTTTCCTACAAAAAAGTTCCGATTTTCATTGAGACTTTCCTATCGATTCAATTATGGTTATTGTTTTGGAAATCAAGCATAGTGATATTTAGGCAGGTACAATCCTGCTCTTCACTTTACTTCGTGTTCGTTCCGATCAGGTTTAGGTGGCACAGCCAGCATAACTATTTGAGGCTGCAAGGCGCAGAATAGAAAATCAGCAAAATTTTTATGCAAAAAAAAGTCCCAACTTTCATTGAGACTCTCCTATTTGGTTAATGATATTTTAAGCTAAAGCATTTTGCTTGACTACCATTTTAACTTTTTCGATTACGTAATCTAACTCTTCTTTTGTCGTGTATTTGCTAAATGAGAAACGCACCGAAGGACGGTTCGGATCGGCATTGATACCATTTAACACATGCGAACCAATATTTGAACCGGAAGAGCATGCACTGCCGCCAGATGCACAGATACCATTGATATCTAAATTAAATAACAACATATCGGCCATATCCATCTCCGGAAACGATACATTCAATACTGTATACAAACTTTTATCGGCCTCGGTTTCGCCATTAAAAGCAATTCCAGGGATTTCGGCGATTAATTGTGTTTTCAGATAATCTTTTAAGCCCTGAATATAGGTCTGATGCTGATCCATTTCTGCATAAGCAATTTCTAAAGCCTTTGCCAAACCCACAATACCGTAAACATTTTCTGTACCACCGCGCATGTTGCGCTCCTGTGCACCTCCATAAATCATCGGTGGAATTTTAATGTTACTGTTTACATATAAAAAGCCTACGCCTTTAGGCCCGTGGAGTTTGTGTGCTGCGCAAACAATAAAATGTGCTTTAAGGTCTCTTACATTGTGCGGATAATGCCCCATGGTTTGAACCGTATCGGCATGGTAAATGGCATTGTATTTCTCGCAGATATCCCCAACTTTAACCATATCAGTCAGTGTACCCAACTCGTTATTGGCATGCATTAATGAAACGAAAGTACGCTCATTGTTTTGAAGCAGTTCCTCTAAATGGTTATAATCGATATTCCCTTTTTCGTCGATATTAACGAAACTTAATTTATCGATTTCACCATTTTTAAGCATTGTATTTAAGGTATGCTCAACAGCATGGTGTTCTATTTTTGAAGTAATGGCATGTTTAATTCCATAGGCTGAAATTCCACAACGGATAGCTGTATTATCAGCCTCGGTACCTCCGGAAGTGAAAAATATTTCGGATGGAGATGCATTTAACAGACCAGAAACGGTTTTACGGGCTTTCTCTACAAGCGTTCTCACCTCACGACCAAGCGCATGAATGGCAGATGGATTACCGAAATAGTTTTCCATCACGTTTGTCATTTCTGCGATTACTGCCGCATCTAAAGGCGTTGTGGCCGCATTATCTAAATAGACCCTTTTCATTTCTACGAATATTTAAAAGTTAGTGTGTTGCGGAAGCCTCATTTTTAAGCATAGCCTCCGTTTTAAATGGTAAGGGTTTAATCGTTTTATTAAACCCTTACCAATATGCTTCAACCTTAAAATCCTCTAGGGATTAAAGGTGTAATATTTCTTTAATGTCAGAAATAATTTTGTTTGCCAAATTCTCGGCAATGGTTTCATTTTCTGCCTCACTGTAAATCCTGATGATTGGCTCAGTGTTCGAACGGCGCAAATGTACCCAAGTTTTATCAAATTCTATCTTCAAACCATCAATTGTACTGTATGGCTGGTTTTTATATTTCTCTTCTACTTGTTTCAACAAATTATCGATATCCATTTCTGGCGTAAGGGTAATCTTGTTTTTAGAAATATGGTATTGCGGATAACTGCTTCTCAATACTGAAATTGATTTACCAAATTTAGCTAAATGCGTTAAAAATAAGGCAATACCAACTAAAGCATCTCTGCCATAATGCGATTCAGGGTAGATAATACCACCATTTCCTTCACCACCAATAATGGCGTTGGTCGCTTTCATTTTGTTTACTACATTCACCTCTCCAACTGCCGATGCATTATACTCAGCGCCTGCGCTTTCAGTTACATCGCGTAAAGCGCGTGTTGATGAAAGGTTTGAAACGGTATTTCCCGGCGTATTCTTCAATACATAATCGGCAACTGCCACCAAAGTATATTCTTCGCCAAACATGCTGCCATCTTCGTTTACAAAACATAAACGGTCAACATCCGGATCAACAACAATACCTAAATCGGCATTTTGTTTCTGAACCTCTTTCGATATTTCAGTTAAATTTTCAGGAAGTGGTTCAGGATTGTGCGGAAAATGTCCGTCTGGTGTACAATATAATTCTACCACCTTACTTACGCCTAAAGCTTTTAATAAAGCAGGGATAAAAATACCACCTGTTGAATTTACACAGTCAATTACGACTTTAAAATCGGCTTTTTTAATCGCCTCAACATCAACCAATGGTAATGCTAAAACTTTATCGATATGTTTTTGAAGATAGGTATCGTTTTTAATTACTTTACCTAATTTATCTACATCAGCAAAATCAAAATCAGCACTTTCCGCCAAATCTAAAACTTCTTTTCCATCAGCATCGCTAATAAATTCTCCGCTGGCATTTAATAATTTTAAAGCATTCCACTGTTTTGGGTTATGGCTTGCGGTTAAAATGATACCACCACCTGCTTTTTCATCAGGTACGGCCACTTCTACAGTTGGCGTAGTAGATAAACCTAAATCGATTACCTCAATGCCCAGGCCTTGTAAAGTTCCGATAACCAGGTTATTCACCATCTCACCCGAGATACGGGCATCGCGACCTAAAACTATTCTTTTATTGCCTGTTTTTTGCACCACCCAGCTACCAAAAGCAGCGGTAAATTTCACAATATCAAATGGGGTTAAGCCGTCTCCAGCTCTTCCGCCAATGGTTCCTCGTATTCCAGAAATTGATTTTATTAAAGTCACTGTATATAATTTAATTGAGGCTCAAAAATAAGAAAAAAAACAAGATAGCTGCTATTTTGCCGAGCTTCTGCAAGTTAATTTACATTGTTTTTATATCTATTTATGCGATCAGTTTTATAGGATTGGCTGAAGCATTAAAAACAAACGTGTGTTTAATTGAAATGCTTAATCTGATTTTTATTACCAATTTTTTGCACGAATCATGGCTTCATTTTTCATACTATAAAAAATCGATTCATAATATTCTTGCAACTTTATTGCATAAAAACATATTCTAACTTTACTAGCGATTGTAAAACCTTATATTTGCATCTTTTTAAGATACAAACGGCTTTTATATGCAGCGCAAGTGGTTTCAATATTGGTTCAATTCGCCATATTATCATATTCTTTATCAACAACGAAATGATGCTGAAGCCGAGTTTTTCATCGATAAACTTACGCAATTTCTACACCCGAAAACGGATGCTAAAATGTTGGATATTGCCTGTGGCAAAGGCCGGCACTCCATTTATCTGAACAAAAAGGGATTCGATGTTACCGGAATAGATTTATCAGAACAAAGCATTAAATACGCCAGGCAATTCGAAAACAGCAAATTACACTTCCTCGTTCACGACATGCGAAGGCTGTTTTACATCAATTATTTTGATGTGGCTTTAAACCTATTTACTAGTTTTGGTTATTTTGATACAGAAAAAGACCACGTAAATGCACTTAAAACTTTTCGCAAGTGTTTGAAAGCCGAAGGTATTTTGGTGCTCGATTATTTTAATACGGAAAAGATCATCCGCAATTTAAATTCCTGCGAAACGAAATCACTTGATGGTATAACTTTCAACATCACCAAAAATGTTATTGATGGGAAAATTATTAAAAAGATAAATTTCGAAGACAAACAAAAGGTCTATAATTTCGAAGAGCGGGTACAGGCATTTAGTTTTGAAGATTTTGAACGCATGTTGAACAAGGCCGGGATGGTTATCGAAAAAGCCTTCGGCGACTATGGGTTAGCTGATTTTGACGAAAATAGCTCAGACCGGTTAATTTTAATCTGTAAAAAAGCATGATAGAAAGCATTCAGCAATTTGATGTAGAATTGTTTTTGAAAATCCACCGTGGACTTTCAAACGGCTTTTTTGACTGGTTGATGCCTTTAATGCGTAACCGTTTCTTTTGGTCGCCACTTTACCTTTTTATTGTTGTGTTTTGTATCAAGCAGTATAAAAAACAAGGTTATTACATTATTGGCATGGTACTGTTCACCTTCGCTATGGGTGATTTAATTGCCTCGAGGGTGATAAAACCTATGGTATCTCGCGTGAGGCCCTGCAATGATTTAAGTTTAACGAACGATATCATCCACCGTGTACCTTGTGGAAGTGGCTTAAGTTTCCCTTCTGCGCACGCTACCAATCATTTTGCTATAGCTGTTTTTTTAATCTGCCTTTTTTATAGCCGCTGGAAACCTATTTTACCTATTGGTATCTGCTGGGCGTTTATTATCAGTTTTGCGCAGGTATACGTTGGTGTGCATTACCCTGTTGATGTAACCACCGGCGCGCTGTTAGGCATAACAATAGGCATTATCTGTTCTAGAATATTTAAAAAATTACAACCTGATTTTTAACCTATGGAAATCTGGAAACTCTGTGTACTCTTTTTCTGTGCCTTTTTAGGTGGAACCGCTATATTTTTGGTGAAAAGTGATAAGTCTAAATTACTTAAGCTAATTTTATCTTTTAGTGGCGCCTATCTATTTGCCATTACGGTTTTACATTTAATTCCTGATGCTTACAGCGGCCCCGATAAATGGCAAATTGGTGTTTTTATCCTTATTGGTTTCTTATTACAAATTTTCCTGGAGCAATTTTCAGAAGGTGTAGAACATGGCCACATCCATAAACATCACGACGGGCATGTTTTTCCATTTGGGATTATGATCAGTTTGTGTTTACATGCTTTTTTAGAGGGAATGCCATTAGCAAAAGAACAGCATAACGAATTGATTTTCGGAATTTCTTTACACCACATCCCGGCTGCTTTTGCACTGGCCAGTATACTGATGCAGAACCATTTCAAAAAAAGCAGCATTATATTTTACCTGATTGTGTTTGCCATTATGGCGCCTCTGGGCTTTTATGTAAGTGTTGGCTTAAGCAATGGTACTATTGGAGGCATTGATGCTTATTTCAATAAAATTATGGGCATTGTAATCGGTATTTTCCTACATATTTCTACCACCATCTTATTCGAATCGAGTGCCGATCATAAAATCAATACCCGCAAGATGATTGCTGTTTTATTGGGGATTGGTGTAGCATTGATTGGTTTCTTTGCGGGACATTAATTCAGTTGGCAGTTCTTAGTTGCCAATTTGCAGTTAACCGATTTAAACAGTTAACCGATTAACCAACCAATACCCGTTTTAAACACTTAATCGTTTATAATATTTATCCTTACATAAAACATCTGTAAATTCGTATATGGATGATGTTGTAAATGAACCTGCTGTATCCTATCAAAAAAGGCATTATACCATTGAGGAATACCTGGAGATGGAAAAAGCATCGACAGTAAAACATGAGTATTTTCAGGGTGAGATATTTGCCATGTCTGGTGCGGCTTTTAACCATAATCTAATATTTTCAAATGTTTTTGGGCTTCTTTTTTCACAATTAAAAGGTTCGAAATACATACCATTTGGAAGTGGTATGAGAATGAATATCCCGGAAAACACTTTATTTACTTATCCAGACATTTCTATCTATTGTGACGAAATTAAACATTTAACAGAAGACAAAGACACTATACTCCAACCAACCATAATCATCGAAATTCTATCTCCATCAACCAAAAATTACGATAGAAGCAAAAAATTTAAGCTGTATAAAGATATTCCATCGTTACAAGAGTATATTATGATCGATTCTGAATCTGTGTTGGTAGAGGCTTATTATATTAGTGATGAACAAAACTGGATACTTAATAAACATGAAGAGCTTTCTGATAGGCTAAGGCTTGCTTCGATGGGGTTTGATTTAGCTTTAAGTGATATTTACAGCCATGTTTCCTTTAACACTGCAATTTGATTCTATGCGAAATGCAATTAACTATTAAAACAATTAACCTTTGGGGCAAATTCACTAAATTGATTATGGATGAGATTGTAAATGAACCAGCTGTAGCCTATCAAAAAAGGCATTATACTATTGAGGAATACCTGGAGATGGAAAAAGCATCGACAGTAAAACATGAGTATTTTCAGGGAGAGATATTTGCAATGTCTGGTGCCAGTGAAAATCATAACTGGATATTCACCAATATTTTCCTAGCAGTTGGCAGTAAATTAAAAGGAAAGTCTTGCTACATTTTCGGAAGTGATATGAGAATGAATATTCCCGAGAATGGGTTATTCACTTATCCTGATATTTCTATCTATTGTAATGGGCTAAAGCATAGTGAATTTGATGAAGACACCTCAATTTCACCAACTGTAATCATTGAAATTCTATCTCCATCAACCAAAAATTACGATAGAGGCAAAAAATTCAAGCTGTATAAAGATATTCCATCGTTACAAGAGTATATTATGATCGATTCTGAATCTGTGTTGGTAGAGGCTTATTATATGAATGATGAACAAAACTGGATACTCAATAAACATGAAGAGATTTCTGATAGGTTAATACTTGCTTCGATGGGGTTTGATGTAGCTTTAAGTGATATTTACAGCCATGTTTCCTTTAACACTGCAATTTGATTCCATTCGCAACTGCAATTAACTATTAAAACAATTAACCTTTGGGGCAAATTCACTAAATTGATTATGGATGAGATTGTAAATGAACCTGCTGTAGCCTATCAAAAAAGGCATTATACTATTGAGGAATACCTGGAGATGGAAAAAGCATCAACAGTAAAACATGAGTATTTTCAGGGTGAGATATTTGCCATGTCTGGCGCTGGTGATAATCATAACGAGATTTTTAGCAACGTTTTTATTGAAATTGGAAACAAACTTAAAGGCAAGCCATGCAGACCTTATGGAAGTGATAAACGAATGAGCATTCCCGAAAATACATTATTCACCTACCCTGATATTTCCATCTATTGTAATGGATTAAAGCATAGTGAATTTGATGAAGACACCTCGATTTCACCAACTGTAATCATCGAAATTCTATCTCCATCAACCAAAAATTACGATAGAGGCAAAAAATTTAAGCTGTATAAAGATATTCCATCGTTACAAGAGTATATTATGATCGATTCTGAATCTGTGTTGGTAGAGGCTTATTATACTAGTGGTGAGCAAAACTGGATACTCAATAAACACGAGGAGATTTCTGATGTACTAAGTCTGGTTTCGATGGGCTTTGATATAGCCCTAACCGATATTTATGAACATGTTCGCTTTAGCAAGGAGAAATGAGTTGTAGACAAAATTGAGAAACGTGAACTGAAAATTGCCAACTACCAACTGAATCACTTCTTCTCTTTCTTCTTCCCATAACCCCAGGGGCAGTGTTTACATTTATTTTTACAGCAATAACCCCGCTTCAAATGGTAGGCCTCGGTAAAAACCATTAACCCATCTTCGTTAAAGTAAAAATCTTCGCCTTCTTTCATATATTATCGATTAAAGATCCTGAAACAAGTTCAGTATAACGAACAGCCGATATAATGCCACTCTCCAATTATCACAACTAATTGAGTATTTTAACTTCA
This sequence comes from Sphingobacteriaceae bacterium GW460-11-11-14-LB5, assembly GCA_002151545.1. Lineage (NCBI taxonomy): Bacteria > Pseudomonadati > Bacteroidota > Sphingobacteriia > Sphingobacteriales > Sphingobacteriaceae > Sphingobacteriaceae bacterium GW460-11-11-14-LB5. Next base: position 3,288,142 of record CP021237.1, read on the forward strand.
AGTTTGTCTTTAAAAAAATCTTTAAGCTGTTTACCATCACCATGTAAAGTCCATACCTGAGTTGGTTTAACTTTTTCTATTGTTTCTAAAATCGCATCCCAATCAGCATGATCAGAAATATAAAGTGAAATCCCGTTTTGTTGCTGCAGATTTTTCCATCCAGAGGCAAAGGCGCGTACGACATTAATTGCCTTATGGTAACTGTGAAAAACCATGGGTGGTACAATATAAACCTGATGTTCCTGATTATTTTTCATCACCTTTCTATCGTACATTTTATAATTCCCTACTTTCATACCATAATCCTCATAGATTTTAACAAAAGGCATAATACTGTGGTGAACCATTATGTTCTTCGTGGGGCAATGCTCATTGAGCAATTGGATTATCCGCTGGCTTTTACCTAAAGCATAAGAACCAAGCATAATATTCGCCTTGGTTTCGTTCAGTTTTTTTATTTCGTCTATTGGTGAAGGATGTTTGGTTTCCGGATTGGCAAAGGTACTCTCCGTAATCAATACATCAGCTTCAACGAATTCGAAAGGTTCACAGGTACTATCTGGTTCAATCTTATAGTCGCCGGTATAGAGGTATTTTATCCCCTTATACTCCATTAAAACCTGTGCCGAGCCCAAAATATGTCCGGCAGGATAAAAAGTGATGGTAACCTCTTTTATTTTGAACGGCTCATGATAATTTTTGGTATAAAAATCAACTGCTGCAAATTTGCGGTAACGGTGTTTCATAAACGTTGCTGTAGCAGCCGTACAGTACACATTCTGACTGCCACCAATAGCATGATCGCCATGGGCATGTGAAACCACTGCTTCTTTAACCGGCTGTTGTGGATCGAGGTAAAAATCGCCGTAAACACAGTACAAACCTGTTGGGGCAATGGTAATGAAATCTTCTAAAATCATGATCAGGATGAAAGGATTTAAGGATGTTATGATTTAAGTTGATTAAGCCTTGCCGCTCTTAAATTCTTTGGCCGACTTTAGAAATTCCTGATGTAAAGCTAAAACCTGTTCGATTATGGATTGCTGCTCATCATTAATAATAAAATGATCGGTCATTTTCGATTTTTCTTCGTCGCTCAGCTGTTTATCCATACGTGCTTTAACCTGCCCGGCTGTTACCCCGTCACGTTGCATTACCCGCTTCATTTTAATTTCGTAAGGGGCCGTAACCAGGATAGTGGTATCGCACATCTTATAGGAACCACTTTCGAAAAGCAAAGCAGCTTCTTTAAGCGTATATGGAGTATTAGGTGGTATGGTTTCTTCCCAGGCATCAAATGCCCTAAAAACTGCAGGATGAACCAGTGCATTTAATTTTGCAAGTTCTTCTTCATTGTTAAAAACGATATCAGCAATGTGTTTGTTATTTAACCTTCCATCGTCGAGATAACTTTCTTTTCCGAAAGTAGCTTTAACTCCCTCCACCAACAAAACATCTTTGCACATGATTGCTTTGGCAACGGTATCGGCATAAAAAACCGGAATTCCCAACACTTCAAAAACCTTGCAAGCCGTGGTTTTACCACTGCCTATACCGCCTGTAATACCGACTTTATACATTATTTTTCTACAATGAAATCTATTTTAGAAGGAACGACGCTCACCAATTTACAATAATCAGGAAACTCGGTTATTTTTACTGTAAACTGATGATGCCTTAAATTTTGCCATTCATCAACATCAATAGTAGCCGTAATAAAACTCTCATCAACCTGATCGTAATTACTTAATGCCACTAAAAACGAAACCTTAACCTTTTTTGGGTAAAGTTTAATGCTGTTATAGCTTCTATTATTGGTAATTTTTAATGGTACTTCAATCGTTTTCTCAGTAAATTCATCAACAGGGAGTTTAACCTCTACAGATGATGGATAAATGCTTACATTTTTATGGATACTATGCTGCAAAGCTACTCTGGTTGTACTGCTACTCTGTATTTTATCCTGTTTAAGGGTATCGGTGGGCCAGAATTTTATTTTTGAAAGCTCTTCTAAGGGACCGGCTACCTTTACATATTTAGGATTGAGGACAATTTCGCTGGAAATGCCATACTGTTTTACAAAACTCAGTTTATCAACCAGTTTTACCGGCACTTTTTTCACTACGCGCTTGGTGAAATCGAAATACAGGGTGTCGGGTTTAACAGAAATTACCTTTTGTGTACTTTCTAACTGCCTGTTGATATTAAACAGCTGATCGGAAAAAACGATAAAATCTTTGGTATTGAGCTGGCTCAGATTAACAGAAACAGAAGGCGGACTGATCCTTAAACGGGCAAATAATAATTGCCAACCTGTTCCTTCTACCTGTAAATCTATTGTATCAGACTGTAAGGGATAAAATGCTCTTTTGGTAGGTGTATTTTTAAAAACTAAAACCGTTTTCGCTACATAAATATATTTGTTGTTTAATGCCATAAAAAGCCATGCAGCTATAGCCAGCAGCAAGCAAGCCAATAAGCTAAATACACGTCTTTTTTCAATCTTCGTTAACCTAATGAAGGGCATAATAAATTAATGTTAGCGGTAAGCTGGAAAAATATTATCCAAAATGCATTTAATCAAATGTAGTAAAACAAAAACAGTCCCGAAAGTTTTCGGGACTGCACTTAAATTTTATTAATTTATTAAGCTTTAGGCGCTGCAACTGCTTTGGTTGCATCTAAAGAAACTGCCGATTTATCGAAACGGATCTTTACACCACCTTCAACCTCAATTAAAAAAGTAGTTTCGTTCATATCGGCGATACGACCGTGAATACCTGCGGTAGTTACAATTTTATCACCTTTTTTTAATTCTTCAACCAATTTTTTATGGTCTTTAGCTTTTTTAACTTGCGGGCGGATCATAAAAAAGTAGAAAACTACCATGATGAGTACCATTGGTACAATTGTAGTTAGCATGTTACTACCACCTGCTGCTGCCTGTAATATTACTGTTGATGTCATTTCTTATTTATTTGTTTTTTTGTGAATAGTTGGTCATCCATGTTTAACAGATGATCGACCAATTTATTTTTTAGCAAGTACCTCTCCTACCAAATGAACAGTGGTTATCGTTGGATTTGCATTTGATGTTACGGTGACTACCTTATCTTGCATGCCCATTTTACCTTCGCTATTAAAAACTACGCTAATCACCCCTTCTTTACCTGGTAAAATTGGTTCGCCTGGTACCTGCGGAATGGTACAGCCACAAGTTGCGGTTGCATTTGAAACAATAAGCGGACTTTTACCTGTATTTTTAAGTTTAAAATCGTGCTTAACTTTTTCACCCTGGGTTATTTTACCGAAATCGAAAATATCGCGTTCGAAAACAATAACAGGGGCATCAGCAGGGGCAACTTTAGCTGTTTTTGATGTATCGTTGCCAACCGAAACAGCTTTTGCAGTTTCGGTAGTTTGATTATTTGCATTGCGACATGCTGCAAATGAAAGTGCAGCAATAGCCAGGATAAATGTTCTTTTCATTTTTAATCTTCGATTAATCCGCGGCCAATCTTTTTAATGGTATTGTTTTTCTTAAGATCGCCTAAAATTTTGTCTAAAATACCGTTAATAAATGAATTACTCTTCGGTGTACTGTAATCTTTTGATAACTCTAAATATTCGTTGATGGTTACTTTAACCGGAATAGATGGAAAGTTTAACAATTCGCAAATGGCCATTTTCATCAAAATGGTATCCATTAGTGCAATACGTTCCGATTCCCAGTTTTTGGTTCTATCGGCAATCATTTCCTGATATTTTGCATCATTTTGCAAAGTATGTACAAAAAGATCCTGAACAAATTTGCTGTCTTCTACCCAATCCGCACTAATTTCAGTCAATTTATTTTTGAATGGATCTTCGGATGTAAAGTTTTTCAAGGTTTTAGCGACCATACCTTTCATCACTTCGTGATCTACCTGCCAGTTGATAAATTTCTCTTCAAAAACCTGCAAAATGGCCTGGTTTTTTAAGATGATTTTCCTGAAAATATATTTGATGATATCTTTTGATGATTCTAAACTTTCGTTTGGATCGGCCAGATAATCGGCATATTCTTTTGATGCTTTTAACGAGTTGTAAACTGTTTTACGGATTTCCGGATCGAAACCCCAGTCCACTTTGTATTTTTTAACTGCAGATACGTACTCAGGGTTCTGCTGCATTAAAACGCTAAACTTATTGTGTAGCAATTTCATGTTAGGATTAATATCCTCTGCTGTTTTAATAAACTTATTTGCGCGCTCTGCAGCGTCGTTAGCAGTAAATTCGGTAACTTCTACCATTAAAGATAACATCCAGATGTACATTTCGTACACGCTATCGATGCTCTGCATTAAAGTTTTCAAATCACCTTTAATGTCTTTTTTGTCTGCCATGTGCCAAGCAAAAATATTTTGCAAAGCTTTGATTCTTAAGTGCCTTCTGTTTAACATGAATGTAAGAACGAGTGTGGTTTTTTAAAACCTGTTTTAATAATTATGATTTAATATGACGATTTAATTTTTTTAACATCTGCAATGCGTTTCTCGGCAATGCGGTTGGCTGCAATATTTGTTGATATATTTTCGGTTTTGCTTAACTTAATTACACTGCGTGTAGCATCGTAAATATTCTCGGTAAGCTGTACAGTACGTTTTTTACCAAAACCTGTTAACTCCGAATAGCAGGAAATCAATCCGCCGGCATTAATTAAATAATCCGGTGCAAATAAAATCCCTTTCTTCAACAGCAATTCGCTATCTAAAACTTCATCTTTTAACTGATTGTTTGCTGAGCCTGCAATAATAGCAAACTTCATTTTTTCGATGGTTTTGTTATTCACCGTAGCACCCATGGCACACGGCGCATAAACATCGGCATCAGTTGTAAAAATTTTATCGGCTTCGATCGGTTTTGCTTTATATTTCCGGGCAACGTAAGTGAGTTGTTCCTGGTTAATATCGCTAATCAAAACTTCGGCGTTTTCTTTTCTTAACAGTGCAACCAGGTGCTCACCAACATTTCCGATGCCTTGAACTACAATGGTTCTCCCGGCTAGCATATCGGTACCGAAAACTTCCTTAACACTGGCTTTAATGCCTAAATACACACCTTGTGCAGTAAAAGGAGCCGGATTGCCGGCACCACCGATTGACTCGGGAACACCAGTAACATAATTGGTTTCCATACGGATATATTCCATATCGCGTGTATTGGTACCCATTTCTTCTGCCGTAATGAATTCGCCATTCAGGTTCTTAATAAACCTACCGTAGCTACGCATTAAAGTTTCTGTTTTATCTTTTCTGGAATCGCCAATGATTACACCTTTGCCACCACCCAGGTTCAATCCTGTTATGGCTGCTTTGTAAGTCATTCCCCGCGATAAACGCAGTGCATCTTCTAAAGCTTCGCCTTCGGTGCTATAACTCCACATGCGTGTTCCGCCTAAAGCAGGACCCAATGTGGTATCGTGTATAGCAATAATTGCTTTTAAACCTGTATCTGGATCGTTGCAAAAAACCAATTTTTTATGGCCATAGGCACTTAATTGATCTAAAATTGAAAAATCTGACGGAGAATTTGCTGGCATATTGAACGTTCGGCTAACCTGCTGCAAAATTAAAATAAAAAACCATTATTACACCTATTTAACTAAACTATAACAAAATTAATTCGGTTCTGGATAAATTTAATAAGCCTATGAGATTATTAAAACGTTATAGGTTAAGGTAAATCATAAAAAAAACGTGGTTAAATTCACTAATGTTTGGTTCGTGGGGCACGAACCAAAGCATGAGAATGAGGTGATGAGGTAAACATTCCATGCTTTTCAGTTTCCATGACTAAAACTGACAACAGATTTTACTGAACCAAGAGCCACAATCTCATGTAAAATAAACCTGATAGGAATGTAAAGCCCGATTCTTCATCGGCTTGAAATGGATAGCAGGGCTGATCTACCCAAAAAGCACCAAACCTTGCTTTTCAAAATAATATTGACCACCTAAGTCGCCTGAGAACACTTTAGCGATATGGTTTAGGGCTTTCATTAATCTAGCTACTTTACATCATCCATTTTACATCCTCAAGTGTCATTAATTTTTAAAGCTTAGGCCCGAACAGATAAATATGCATTATGAAATAACAAAATTAGCTAAGTTTGTATGGAATGAAACATTTAAGCCGATTAAACAAATACTTTCTTAAATACAAATGGTGGATTATACCCGGAAGTATTTTCGTGGTGATTTCTAATATTTTTGGCGTAGTGCCTGCCCAGGTGATTGGTTATGCCGTTGATCTGATTACCGAAAACATTCAGATATTTAATCTTTTTTATGGCTTCGATCGACAAGCCATTATTTACGACATTTTTAGCAGCAATCTTTTATTTTTTGGCTTGCTGGTTATTGCACTTTATTTATTGCGGGGGCTGTTTCTGTTCTTTATGCGCCAAACCATTATTTTAATGTCGCGGCATATAGAGTTTGATATGAAAAACGATATCTACCAGCATTATCAGGAGCTGAGCTTAGGCTTTTACCGCCGGAATAATACCGGCGATTTAATGAACCGTGCTACAGAAGATGTTAACCGGGTAAGGATGTATGTTGGTCCGGCGATTATGTACACGATTAACACTTTTGTTTTATCGGTACTTATTATCTGGTCGATGTTTGATGTAAATGCCAAACTGGCCATTTATTGCCTGTTGCCCCTTCCCTTTCTGGTGGTGATTATCTATTATGTAAACACGCTGATCTTTAAAAAAAGCGGGAAGATACAGGAACGTTTATCAGATCTATCGAGTTTTGTTCAGGAGCGTTTTTCGGGCATCAGGATCATTAAATCCTATGTTCGTGAAGATTATACGCGAGACATGTTCTCCATCCAGAGCAACGATTATAAAAAAGATTCGATGAGCCTGGTTAAAGTATCGGCACTATTTTACCCAACCATGCTTTTATTAATTGGCCTGAGTACCATTTTAACGATATATATTGGTGGTATCCAGGTCATGAATGGCAGTATTACGGCAGGGAATATTGCCGAATTTATCATTTACATTAACCAGTTAACCTTTCCGGTAACCATGCTGGGCTGGGTTACTTCTTTAATCCAGCGGGCTGCTGCATCGCAAAAACGGATAAATGAGTTTTTAGATATCCCATCCGATATCCAGTCAAAAGAAAGTGCAGAAATTGAGCTCACGGGTAAAATCAAGTTCGACCAGGTGAGTTTTACCTATCCGGATACCGGCATTGAAGCTTTAAAAGACGTGAGTTTTGAGATTAATAGCGGCGAATTTGTAGCCATTATCGGAAAAACAGGCTCCGGGAAATCGACATTGGCGAATCTGATTATGCGGATGTATGATGTAGAAAATGGCGCCATTGATATTGATGGAAAGAACATTAAGGCCTTAAATCTAAAAGATTATCGTGAGCAAATTGGTTTTGTACCGCAAGAGGTTTTCCTCTTTTCGGATACGATAAAAAACAATATTGCCTTTGGTTTAGACCAGGTTACCGATGAGGAAGTGCATATGGCTGCAAAAAATGCCTCGGTTTATACCAATATTATCGACTTCGAAGAAAAATTCGAAACCATGCTGGGTGAGCGAGGAATAACCCTCTCAGGCGGGCAAAAACAACGCGTTTCTATTGCAAGGGCATTGATTAAATCGCCTAAGATTTTAATATTTGATGATTGTCTTTCGGCGGTTGACACGAAAACAGAGGAGGAAATACTGCAAAACCTGGGTAAAATTATGGCCGGAAAAACAAGTATTTTAATTGCCCACAGGATTTCGACCATTAAAAATGCAGATAAGATTTTAGTGCTGGATAACGGCAAAATCATTGAACAAGGCACACACAATGAATTACTTAGTTTAAATGGCAGCTATACCGAGCTTTATAACCACCAACTTTTGGAGGAGGAAACCCGAACTATTTAAATTGTGATAAAATTGTATTTTGAACTTTAAATATTTGCTTTATATTTACCGAAACCAAAAACCAACATCAATACCAACCATGGGAGAATTCGACAACAAGGAAAGAGAAGAAGTTTTTTCAAAGAAAGTAAGAGCAGGTAAGAGAACTTATTTCTTCGACGTGAAGGCTACTAGATCGGGTGATTATTATTTAACAGTTACCGAAAGTAAGAAAAGATTAGAAGACGGTGTGTTTGTAAAACATAAAATCTTTTTATACAAAGAAGATTTCGAAAAATTTGCAGAAGGACTAAATGAAACTGTTGATTACATCAAAACTCACCAGGATGTGGTTGAAAAACGTTATGAATATTCTGAAAATGGAGAACATAGCACTAAAGCAAGCGACGATTTTACTTTTTAAGTAATTATAATTTCAATAAAAAAAAGCCTCCCAATTTTAAAATCAGGAGGCTTTTTTACTTATATGCCTTTTTATTTGATACCTACAGTGCTAACGGCTACGGCAAGGATGAGTAGAAAATAACTCACTAAAAATACAATGGTAAGTACGCCCCAAAATTTAAAAAGTGATTTAACATTTGCAATGGCATCGTTTAAGTTTTCCTGATCGCCAAACAACACACCTTGTTTGCCCTTAGCTGAAAAACGTAACAACAGCAAACTTGGATAAAAAAAGAGTAAGGCCAACAGCAGGTAAAATATAGTAATTCCAGTTGCCCCGATACTGGCCAGGGGTCCTAACTGATTAAGCATTGCAGGATTTGCCGTTATTGCTGCTCCTATTCCAAATGAACTTAAAGTTAAAAATGCCGAGATAACAAAACCGACTACGGATAAAAATCTTGCCCATTTACTCATATCGTAAAGGTAGCTCCGCATTTCTTCGGTAACGACCAATTTCACTTCCTGGGGCACTTCATTTTCAAAATCTTCCATTTATCTCTATCTATTTTGGGCTAAACTTAGATAAAATATAGATTTGATACAATAGCAAGGGTTTAAATAAAGGTTTTAAAAGCTTATCTTTGCGCGGATTTTAGCGGGACGGGAGATGGAAAATGTAAGCTGGATGATGATTACCGACTAAAGACTGTGGACTAAAGACTTAAAGACTAATAAATAATGGCATTACAATGTGGTATAGTTGGTTTACCAAATGTTGGAAAATCGACTCTTTTTAACTGTTTATCAAATGCAAAAGCGCAGGCTGCAAACTTTCCCTTTTGTACTATTGAGCCCAACGTTGGCGTAATTACAGTACCTGATGATCGATTAACCAAACTGGCTGAGCTGGTTAAACCAAACAAAGTACAACCGAATACTATTGAGATTGTAGATATTGCGGGTTTGGTAAAAGGGGCATCGAAAGGTGAAGGCTTAGGAAACCAGTTTTTAGGAAATATTCGTGCGACCAACGCCATCATTCACGTTTTACGTTGTTTTGATGACGGAAATGTAATCCATGTGGATGGTTCTGTTGATCCGATCCGCGATCGGGAAATTATTGATACTGAGCTACAGCTTAAAGATTTGGATACCGTTGATAAACGCATTCAAAAAGTTGAAAAAATGGCTAAAACAGGTGGTGATAAAGATGCTAAACGTACTTATGAAATTTTAACGGTAGTTAAATCTCATTTAGAAAGTGGTAAATCGATCCGTACGGCACCATTGGCTCAGGAAGATTTTGATTTTATTGAAGATTTAGGCCTGCTTACGCAAAAACCGGTGATGTATGTTTGTAATGTTGATGAAGCATCGGTAATTAACGGCAATAAATACGTCGATTTAGTTAAAGCCAACGTTGCGGATGAAAATGCAGAAGTTTTAGTGATCTCTGCTAAAATTGAATCAGAAATTGCGGAACTGGATAGCTACGAAGAGCGTCAGGAATTTTTAGCTGATTTAGGCTTAACCGAATCGGGCGTGAATAAATTGATCCGTGCTGCTTATAAATTATTAAATCTGTACACTTATTTCACCGCTGGTGTGCAAGAAGTTAGGGCCTGGACGATTACCAAAGGGTTTACAGCGCCACAGGCTGCCGGCGTTATCCACACCGATTTCGAAAAAGGATTTATCCGTGCGGAGGTGATCAAATACAACGATTTCGTAACCTTAGGTTCTGAAAACGCCTGTAAAGATGCTGGTAAATTAGGTGTAGAAGGAAAAACCTATGTAGTGGAAGATGGCGACATTATGCACTTCAGGTTTAACGTTTAAGCCCCTAAATCCCCTAAAGGAGACTTTGAATAACATAGAGCCATTCGTAAGAGTGGCTTTTTTTTTGCCGTTTTTTTGCCACTGAGGCACGGAAATCACGGAAAACCAGTCTATTGTCACGCTGAGTGGAGTCGAAGCGCATAGGAAAGGTAAATTAAACACAGATATCCAGCAAGCAGTTTGACATGAAAGATCCTGAAATAAATTCAGGATGACGAATGCTTCAGGATGACGAAGGCAGGAGGAGCAAGCTTTAGCAAGACCTACCTACATTGCTTTTCAAAAAAACTCAAATTTTCACCCAGAGTTAACAACTTACAGGCAAGGCTGCCCAGAAAGTTGTCAACGCTAGATGCTATTGATTAAATCTCTAAGCCGTAAGCTGCCAGTTGTACTTTGGTATCTTCGTAATCGGTATGGTGGATGCCCCTTAAGCCTAGACCTTCGGCAACCTGTACAAAAAGCATACGATCGTCGATGTATAAGCTCGTTTCTACGTCGCTCTGCGAAATATCGATGGCCACCTTAAAAATATCGGCATCGGGTTTACGGAAATGCACAAAGCTTGATGACACGAAGAAATCGACAAACTCATTCAGCCTGAAGGTATTGATGCGATATTGGTTTAGTTCACGGCCTTCGTTACTGATGACGGCTACCTTGAGGTTATATTTCTTTTTTAAATCGCAGATCAACTGAATCATTTCCGGATAAGGAAGTGATTTTTTGAACATAAATTCTTTAAAATCATCATAGGTAAAACTCCGTTCTTCGAAGAAAACAATACGTTCCAGATATTCATCAAGGGTTAGTTTACCTACCTCATAAGTATCGAAGGTAAGGTGATGGCGTTCTTCAAGATCAACTGAATCGAGGTTAAAAAGTACTGAAGCTTCTCCCCTTGCATGCCTGTCCCAGCCGTTGGTTAACAAAACACCACCGATATCGGTAAAAAGTGTGGTAATTTTCTTTTGCATAATTTAGATTTAAAGTAAAACGCCTTTTAAAAAAAGAACAGCAAAGCTGAAATAAATAATCAGTCCGGTAACATCAACAAGGGTTGCTACAAATGGAGCAGATGAGGTTGCAGGATCGGCTCCCAGTTTTTTTAATAAAATCGGCAGCATAGAGCCACTTAACGACCCCCAGAGTACCACAAAAACCAAAGAAACGCTAATGGTAGCAGCAATTAAAATCCAGTGTTCTCCATAAACATTAGGTACTGCCAAATGCCAGACAAAAATGCGTAAAAATCCGATGAGGCCTAAACATAAACCCAGTAGAAAACCTGATGTAATTTCCCTGTTCATTACGCGCCACCAATCTCTTATGGTTACCTCGCCAAGCGCCATTGCCTGAATAATCAGGGTTGAAGCCTGAGATCCGCTATTCCCTCCGCATGAAATAATCAGCGGAATAAATAATGCGAGTACGGTAGCTTTATGAATTTGTCCTTCGAAAAAACCCATTGCGGTAGCGGTAAGCATTTCGCCAACCATTAAAATGGCCAGCCAGCCTACACGTTTTCTTACCAGGTTAAATATTGAAGTATCGAGATAGGGTTCATCCAAAGCCTCGGTACCCCCAATTTTGTGCATATCTTCGGTATATTCTTCGTTGGCAATCCACAAAATATCATCCACCGTAACAATCCCTAACAAAATGTTATTCTCGTCTACTACAGGTAAAGCCACGCGGTTGTTCATCCTGAAGATATTGATGGCATCTTCCTGAGGATCGTTTGCTTTTAAGGCAATGAAACGTTTATCGGTAAGCTCGCCGATAATGGCTTCAGGATCGGCCAGTAAAACCTCGCGAATCCTGATATCATCCAGCAATACCCCTTCTTTATCAATCACATACACAACATCGATGGTTTCGGAGTTTTTTCCATAACGCCTGATGTGCGCCAATACCCTGGTGATAGACCATTCGGGTTTTACGGCGATATAATCGGGCGTCATTAAACGGCCAATACTATCTTCTTTATAACCAAGGAGTGCAAGTGATTCTTTACGTTCTTCAGGCGGTAAAAGCGTAATCATTTTTTTCACCACATCACCTTTTAATTCGCTGAAAAGTGCGGTACGGTCGTCGGGCGGCAGATCTTTGATGATCTGATTCAGTTTATTGCCTGAAAGTTTTTTAATGATACGCTCCTGGGTAGGAAAATCCAGAATCCGGAAAACATTTACGGCCCGGTTGAGGGATAAGGTTTCGATAAATTTAGCTGCATATTGTGGAAGTTCATCAATCAGTTCTTCTACATCCGAAATATTCAGTTGATCGAGATATTGCTTTAAAGCCTTATCATTTTCTTTTTCAAGCAGTTCCTGAATCTCTTCCACAACCAATTCTTCCATAAACAAAATTTAATTTATTACATGCCTAATCCTCTATTAACGGTTCGCAAAGGTGCATTTTTATTTCCTAAAAAGCCAACGGTGTACCTTTAAAATTAGCCAAAAAGGATTCTTAAATTAAAAATAAAGAGGAATAAACTCATTCTACCAGCACCTGGCTTTATGATTTAATCATTTTTTAACATAAAAGATAGCTCAACAGCAGGAAGTTAATTTTGTCAGGTATTTACAGATTAAAAATAGGTTTGATTTTTTAATGAAATGATTTTGAATTTTCTATATTTGCAGCCTTATGCTCCCGTAGTTCAATGGATAGAATTATGGTTTCCGGTACCATCGATATGAGTTCGAATCTCGTCGGGAGCACAAAACGAGACAAATCAGTTTAAGCTGTTTGTCTCGTTTTTTTGTTTAGCACCTCTTTGTTAAGAGATACTAACATTACAACCCATTCCATCCAGGCATTCGAAATATTGTTTGCCAAATTGGGTGTTCCAGCGAAAATGATCATAGGTTTTATATTTACCAGACTGCAAAAAAATATCGTACAAGAGGGCAATTTCACATTTTTATATTCCTCCCTTTACCCTGTTCTGGATATCATCATTTCCCCTTTTGCGTTCTTTTGTACTGAAAGAATTACCAAAACGATAGGAGAATGAAAGCATTACCCGCCGCCCATCAACATTTACATGGCTATACATATCTATATTCTGGTACCTGGTAATCTGTTTGTATTGGCTCGACTGAAAAATATCGTTCACTAAAAGTTTTAGACTGGCTTTGTCTTTTAAGAGATTTTTTTGAAACGCCACTGAAACGGAATGATAAGATTTTTTGGTAGAAATGCCATAAACTGATTTCGAATGATAATATGCATTTAACTCGGCACTATAACCACCCCCAAGTTTAAATGAGTTTTGGGTATTGATGGTAAAACTAATCTGACTGTTTTTGAATGCTCCGGAATCTTCACCACCACGATAAATATTATTGTAAATATTGGCAAAATTTGTTGCTGTCCACCAGCTGAAATAATTAGTCTGACCGGTAAAACTAACACCATAGTTAACCAGACTCTTCAGGTTCTGGGGGCGTTCGTAAGTCGTGTTCAGGTTATCAATCTGACCCGATACCCAGGTTATGACATCAGTAGTTCTGCTATAATTTAAGGCAGTGGTATATTTGCTTTTAAAAATATGGCTCAATACGATGTTCTGTGTCAGTTCCGGCGTTAAATATGGATTTCCCTCGTAGTATAAAAGTGGATCTCGAAATACCCTGAACGGGTTTAAATCGCCATAATCAGGCCTTTGTACCCTACGGCTATAGGCCAGCTGGAACTGGTTATTTTCGCCTGCTGTCTTATTTAGTGCCAAATTTGGGAACAACTGAAAATAATTTCTTTTAATTAGCGATCCGGTTGTAACCTGATTGCCCAAAGTATGGGTATACTCTCCTCTTAAACCCAACTGTAGGGTAAAGCTTTTAAATTCGCGGTTAAGGTTTAGGTAAGCGGCATGGATCTGTTCTTTGTATTTAAAATAGTTACTGCCCGCAGGATCGTACACCCAGGCACCATCCGTTAAATTTTGATAAACCAGGTTATTATCGGAAGTTATAAATGAACTTTTCAAGCCACTCTCGATTTTGATGGCCTTACCCAATTGATCGGTATAATCTACCTTACCTACATACACATCGGTTTTAGCCGGAACATAACCTTTTCTATTGCTGGTTTGCGCAGGAGCAGATACATCAGGCGCAGAGTAAGTATCTAAATTTAACCTGGACGTAAAACTGTTACTGGCAAAATCTACATCGGCACTAAATGTTCTGGCTTCTTTTTTAAATTTATGCAGGTAGTTAAGGTTGTATGTTAAATTGCTCCAGTGCTGCTGATCATAATTGGTGGTGGCCATATCAGACTGGATAATGCCCTGCTGATTTTGCAAAATATTACTCGTTTGACTATCATGCAGGTATTTACCAATGTTCCCATTTACAAGAAAACCAATGGCGTTCTGCGGATCTAAATCTACATCCATTCCTACCCTGAAATTGTTGGTATTTAAGGGTTCGTTTGTTTCGGTATGTTGATTAGAAATCCGGTCGTAATTACCTGCTACATGGCCATTATTATAAAACCGTCTGCTAAAATCGAGGTATTCGGTTTCGCCGCGGTAAGCATAATTATAGCTTCCATAAACGTTAAAACCTGCATTTTTGTAATTAAGGTTAAAACCCGATCCATATCTTGCCTTTCGGCCCAAACCGCCATTAACAGCAAGCGATCCATTCAGGCCTTTCATCTGGTTTTTCTTCATCACAATATTAATGATACCAGCATTACCGGCAGCATCATACTTGACGGAAGGATTGGCCATAAGCTCAATTTTAGAAACAGATGCCGAATTAGTTCCTTTCAGCAATACACTTAATTCTGCCGGAGAAAGATAGGTTAGTTTTCCGTTGATCATCACGTTAACACCGGCCCTCCCTTTTAACGATATTTTACCTTCGTCGTCTACTTTAATGCCAGGTACGCGTTGCAACAATTCCAAAGCCGTATTTCCTTCTGATAAAATGCTGTTTTCCACATTGATGGTCATCTTGTCTATACTTTGTTCGATTACCTTTTTTTGAACGGAAATGTTTACAGCGTTTAAAGTCTGCGCATCCTCTATTAATTTCAATCGTCCTAAACCGATTACCCTGTGCTGAATACTAATCTGGATCACATCGGTATGATGCGTGATATAACCCATATTAGAAATTTTAACACGATAGCTACCATGTTGCAGTGCCGGAAAGGAAAAACGCCCCAACGAATCGGTCAAAGTTCCTTTTATACCTTTCCCATCTGCATCTTGCAGGGCTACAGAGGCAAATTCTACGGGGCTACCGTTTTCCATCACTACAATGCCACTGATGGCTGAATCGGTCTGTGCACAAACAGGTTTACTCCATAAAAAGCAGAGCACCAGCGGAAAAATATAAGACAATAATCTACTAACATCAGGTTTTTTACCTGAAGCAAAGGATAGGAATTTGCACATAAATTAAGCTTTTAAGAGTATAGGGATGTTTTTATTCTTTTTAGGTTTTTTCTTCTTTTTACCCCACCAGATATAAAATCCCGTAATGGGTAAACTGGCGCAGATGAAGCTTACCAGAAAGAAAATAATTTTTGTGGTAAGTCCACCGATTTCACCAACATGCAATCCATAATTAGAGCGTCTGATCCAGGAAGCCAGATTTTCATCACGGAGTCTTTTATTTGAGGCAGGTAATTCTTTTAAGCTGTGCTGATCTAAATAAACATCGCGCCAGGTCCCTTTATACATATCGGTACATACATAAATGGCTTCTGATACTTTCTCCGGAAAATGAAGGATGATTTCGAAGGGGCGATGTTCGGCAATTTCGTAAACTCCTTTTTTCCATGCACGGTCTACCTGAAGAAGAACATTCGATTGAGGGTTTTTAGTGGTATCAGATAAAGCTTCAATCCGCTGACCGTTTTTGCCTCCTGCCAACCAGAATACACTTTTGTTAAACCAGGCGAAGCTCATCATCAGTCCGGTAAAGGCAAACAAAAGCGCTACAATAATGGAATAGAATCCCAAAAGATTGTGCAGATCGTAGTTGATTCGTTTAAATCTGGCACGCCATTTTATTTTAAAACTCTGATCTCTTCCTTTTTTATTCCATTTTTTTGGCCACCATAAAATCAATCCGCTGATGAGCAGCAAGAAAAAGATGAGTGTTCCCCAACCCACCACCTGATGGCCGATTTTTTCGGGTAACCACATGTAATAATGACCGTCTTTAAAAAACTGGAAGATATCTTTTTCCTTCACCATAGCCACCACTTCTGCAGTATAGGGATTAACATAAACCAGCGAATCCATTTCATGGATACTAAAATGTGCTGTTCTATTTTCGCCATGGTACCACACCGATTCTATCTCCCGCCCAGGCAATGCCTTTTGTACCGCCTGATACAATACAGAAGGCTTAAGAATAGCTTGCCCGGTAGCTGCAGCTGGTGTTGCATGCAGCCACGGAGCGCTTAAACTTTTTATCTCCTGTTCAAAAACGAGTACACAACCAGTAATCCCCAGCACAAATACTACTATTCCGGAAGCAATCCCAAGCCATAAGTGCAGCCAGGCATTAATCTTTTTAAACGTCATTATAGGGAGATATTCAGGTTATTTTAATTTCTCTATTCTTAAAATGTAATCGATGCCGCCTACAAACTCTACTCCTTTGGTTAATTGATCGGTAGCAGGATCGTATTGCCAGATGTAATCTTTATCTGCTGCATTAACTGCGATAAATGCTTTACCGTCTTCAACAATTACAGCATTCACCATACGTTCGCCTTTATCCGCCGGAAGATTTAATTTTTTGATCAACGCACCTGTTTTAACATCAACTACACAGAAGTAATGATCGGCATCGATACTCTGGCCTGCAATTCGCGAACGTACTATGGCTTTTCCATTGCCAATATACCACATGGCAGGAACCATTTCGTTATTGGCAACAGCCGAGAAATTAAAGAAATAAGTTGGATCTATTTCGGCCGAGCCGTTTTTAATCCTGTACATGGCAGATGGTGATTTATAATCGTAAACATTAACCGGATCGCTGATGAAATACAAATCACCGGTTTCATCCACGAATGATGATGGTGCATAAACATTTGGTCCGCCCAGCCCGGTTGTACGCGTATCTGAAAGTGATTTTTCAACCGCCATGGTGCTATAATCGATTACGGCTACATAAGCCCTTTGATAAACCGGCATGTTCGGATAATTGGTATAATCGGTAGAACCAAAACCATAACCCAGAAAAAGTTTATTGTTCCTGAATTCGGCAAAACCGATGGTATAGGCATCAAATCCGGCCGGAATCTTTTCTAAATTCAGCTTTCCTGTTTTAATGGTCATTTTGTCCACTTTAACCACAGCATAACGGGCTTCGTTGTTTCCATCTCCAAAAATAACCAGGGTATTATGATCTACCCAGGTATAAGAGCTCCAGTTTAACCATGAAAAAGGAATCTCCTTATCGATTAAAAGCGATCCGTTTTCTACATGATATTTGCCTAAACGGCCACTACCTGCATTTGCGTGGTAATAGAAACCATCTCTCTGGATCACATCCTGCGCATAAACCTTGCCCGTCATTTCGGCACCATTCCCTTTTAAGCTAACGGTACCCCCGGTTAGCGATTGGATCCCTGCAATGTAATAAGCGGTATTTGGCCAGCTGCCCACACATAATACCGCAGCATATTTGGTACCCTCTTCTATATGGCCAACATCTCTTTTCTCGCATCCGCTGGCGAAAACAACAATAAGTGCAATGGCGAATAATTTATTGAAGTGATATATAATTTTGTTCATCGTGATTGATATAAAATAATGTCTGATCGATTTGGAGATTGATTATTGGATAAAATACCTCAGTTTTACAGAAAACGATCTGCCGGGTTTCTGTAACCTGAAATTATCGTAAGCAAGTTCGTTGGTTAAATTTTTACACTCCGCCGAAATGTTATACCTGCCGTTGTGCAATGAGTAGCTTAATGCTGCATTTTGGATAAACTGTGTAGGAATATCTGATTTCCCGTTAGGGTTTCCCTTTCCTTCCCAGGTTAAATAAAACCAGTTTACATATTGGGTAAACCAGTTAAACTGCAAGCGTGTATTTTTGCCCAACAGGTCATTTTTCCCGATACTGAAATCGGCATTTCCAAATAACCATGGTTGGTTAGGAATTTTATTCAGGTAGGTTCCTTCTACATTATACGATTCTGTTTGACCGTTTTTTGTAGTATTTACTGCATTTTGATAGGTTAAATTCAGGTTTATTCCCAATAACTGATCGTAAGTGTAGCGTACTTCGGCTTCAAAACCGGTAATGCGAACGCTCGACTGGTTTTGGTTTTTTAATAATTTAGAGCGCTCATCAGGCACTGGGAAGATAAAATCCTTTGCATCGCGATAAAAGCCCGATGCTTCTACAAAAAATGTATGCTTGCCCAACTTAAAATTGTAATAGGCTCCAAGGTTGATGTTATCGCTACTTTCTGGTTTCAGATCTGGATTTCCCTGTAAGTTTAAACCATCTCCAAACATTTCTTCGGCTTCCTGCAAACGGTAAGCGTGCTCAAAAGAAGCTTTAATGCCTAAATCTGGCGTGATTTTATATCTGGATGCCACCCCGTAACCCAAATTACTAAAAGCGGTATCCAGTAAAGTATAAACCTGATTAATGTATTTAGGCCTTTCTAAACCCAGGTGGTAATATTTAACAAAAGCAGTATTGACCAGTTTCTTATCTAAAAGGTCTTGCTGATAAGCCAGTCCCACAATCTGCTTTCTTAAAAGACCAGGTGTTTCATCGTGATCCGTTAACAGTTCGTTAAAATTTCTGTTTTTTAAATGATCGAAAGTATAATTTAGGTTTAAAGTGTGTTCGCTGTTGATCACATAACTCAAATTGGCCATTGCATAAGTTCTGGGCCTGATAATATTTGCGATCGTTTTAATTCCGCCCATTTCCGAATAGCCCTTATCGAAATAAGTACCATCCCAGTTATAGGTGCGTTTTACCGTATCGGTGGTTTTGTAAGTATCTTTAGATCTGGCTAAAAATGCACTTAAACTTAAACCATCAGTAAACAGGTTATCTTTTTTATACCTTAAAGTAGCACTGCGTGCTTTACTGGCCCTGGTTACTTCGCCATATACAATGTTCTGGTCGAAACCTGTTTGCAAATCCTGGTGTGCTTCGTTATAACCTACGCCAACAAATAATACATCAGCCCATGTCTTATTGGTTATCCCGGCTTCTACCTGCCCCAGCAACGACTCGTAATTATCGTGGAAACGTCGAACATCTGCTTTTACAAATTCTGCTCCGTTTAAATCAGCAATATAATTGCCTATACGCGTTCCACCCTGCACTACATCCACATCTTTCATGATATAGTTATTATCAGAAGAATTATAGAAACCACTGGCCTTAACAATAATTCCAGTTTTTTTATCTACAAACTGGCCATTTAAAGAAGAACGGTTGGTATTAAAAGATCCATAACTATGACTAACATCTAAATAGTTGCTTAGCTTTTGATTGGTAATGACGTTTACTGCACCACCCATTGCATCGGCACCTAAATTAACCGGAACAACACCTTTATACACTTCTAAACGATCGGCCATATTAACCGGGATGTTATTGAGCGACATGGCGCTGCCCATTACATCCATCGGGATCCCATCTACAAAAAATTTAACCTGTTTACCAGATAAACCGTTGATGGAAAATTTGAAATCAGAACCCAAACCACCCTGCTCGCGGATACGGACACCGGTACTGCGGTTCAGGATTTGATTTAAATCGGCAGTGGTATTGGCCAGTTTTCTGGTATCGATGGCGTTAACACTGAAACCCGACTCTTTAACTTCCTGTGTTTTGGTTTTGCCATTTACGGCAACATCGTTCAGTTGTTTCTGGTCTTTCTTTAATGAAAAATCTATTTTAACGATCTGCCCCTGTTTAACCGTAATATTTTTTGATTCTTGAATAAAGCCAATGTATGATACGACAATGGTATAACTGCCCGGCTGAATATTTTTGATTTCGTAGTAACCTGACTGATCTGTTGTGGCGCCAATTTTGGTTTCCTTTATCTGGATGGTAGCCCCAACAATTACTTCTTTGCCATCTTTAATGGTCCCTGAAATGGAGGATGAAGTTTGAGCAAAAGCGCTTAGAGATAGTACGCTGAATAAAATGAGTAGTAGATTTTTTCCGTAAAACATTGTTTTAATATTGTGCATTTACTGGGTAGTAGCACAATTCGTATTTTCCCGAAGGTGAGAAACGAAAAAAAATAAAATAAAATTGGGATGGAAAATGGAAGAGGTAAAATGGAATATGGATTCCCGCAAATTTGAGATGATAAACGTCGCGGAGAATCTTTTATTTGCGGTTAAAAAAAACAGTTATTAATCCTTCAATCGGTCTATCCGCATAATAAAATCGGTATCCCCTCCTAACTGAAGTCCTTTTTTCAATGTACCGGTTTTGATATTGTATAGCCAGATATAATTGCCTTCTTTGGTAGAATTCACAGCAATGTAAGCGGTATCGCCCTCCACAATCACACACTCTCTTCTGGTTCCCTTATCTAACGGAAGATTGAGTTTGGTAACCGATTGTGTTTGCAGATCGAGTACGTAAAATTCAAAGTGTGCCGTGCTATAGTGATCGCCCAAACCTTTAAAAAGGTCTTTTCTTTCAGAACGGATAATGGCTTTATTTCCGCCAAGGTACCACATTCCATAAGCATGGTTCTGAACCTTTGAAGCCGAGATATTAAAGAAATAATCCTGGTTTATCTTTTTTTCGCCGGCCTTGATCTTAAACACCCCAGTAGGCAGCTCGGTCCTGTTCCCCAAAGCTATCCCCGGGCATGACTGAAAATAATAATCGCCATGATCATCCTTAAAATTATAAGATTGAATGGTATTGATTCCACCAGGATAGGTAGAACGGGTATCTTTTTGTGTGTTAAGAAGTTTCATTTCCGGGTAAGTCAGTTCTGAAACATATAAGGTATCGCTGGTTAAATAATTAGATACATTCTGTGTTACATGGTAGGTATAACCAACCAAAAGTGCATTTGCTTTTTTCTCTACAAAACCAATAGAAAGGGTGGTGAACTTACCCGATGGTGCGGGAATCTGCATATCGCCCTTTGCGATGACCTCCATTTTAGCTGTGTTGATAAAAGTATATTTGGTATGGTTGTAACCCGAAAGATTTAATCCGGTAAGCAGCAGGCTATCCTTCCCGATCCAGTTAAAGTTCTCGATGCTGAAATCTTTAATATCCAAAAATCCTGCGACAACCAGTTTTTCGTTTTCCAGTTTAAATTTAGAGAAACGGCTGGTTTTACGATTGAGGTGATAAAAGAATCCATCTTTTACAAAAACATCCCTATCCATATCTTTCTGATCCAAAAGAATACCTTGTGTTTCCGGTTTTAGCAAACCACGATCTAATGCATTCGTCGTGAGCATATATTCTCTTCCATCTTTGGCCAGAATATACAAGCTGTATTTAGCATCTTTTTGGTCAGTGCGCTTATCTCCGCAACCGAGCATACAGCAGGCAAAAATAACGGGAATGAAAAATCTGATGATGCGAGGGAGGTTCATTGTAGGCGGTAGAGCTGGTTAAATATCAAACTGGGCCGAAAGTTGTTTCTGCATCACCGGGGGTAAATCCATTAAATTGCGCTCGCTAATTACCACGATACTTTTTACACCGGTTTTATTTTTAAGGATAATATAAGTCTGTCCTTTTAACAAGGTTATCTTCTTATCTGTGCCTTCAAAAACAAGATTGATATCTTTCTTTGGAGAAATCAGGATACTTCCCGTCAGATCGATCATGCCATCGCTATTGTTTATTTTAGCAACGGTATTTGGTCCTATGGCCACATCGTATCCTTTGGCATCAATATGTTTTACATACCGTGCAGAGGGATTATTTAATTCTAAAAAGTCAGTTTGTCCAAAAGATTTATTGGCCATTATAAAATAAGCAATAACACCAGCCATGGCGATAAATACAGATGCGGCAATAGCACCCTTCCACATGAAATAAGTATTACTCCTTTTTGGCAATGGCTTAATCGCCTGTGGCATAACGGTTTCAATTTCCTGCCACATTTCCTGCTTCAGGGCATTTTTATCTTTTGCTAAAGCTACGGTATTCAGCTCCTCTACATCAGTATTGAACAGCCATTCTTCTACCCTCTGGCGCTCTTCGGCACTACAGGCATTTAAATGGTATTTTTCTAAAAGTTCTTGACTAATGTTCATGCTAATGAGTTGCTCCTAAAAAGGATGCAGGTATCTGCAAACTTAATAAATTATTGCTTTTAAATAGAAGTAGCCTAAACACCGATTTTCCGTAAGTTCTTGAAATAAAAAATTAATAACTGGCCAAACCAACTTTAAGCCTGCTCATGGCCTTCGTGATATGATACTCTACAGCACGTTCGGAAATATACAGCAAACCGGCAATTTCTTTATTGCTCATTCCCTGTTCGCGACTCATTTTGTATACCCGTTTGCACTGGCAGGGCAAGGTATCGACCAAAACATCTACTTTTTCTTTTAAATTATTAAAAAGTACCTGTTCTTCAGTACAATTGCTGGAAACCGAGCAGTCCATCATCTGAAATTCGTTATGCTTTTGCCGGTTTACCTTATTTCGGATATACTCGAAGGTTTTAAATTTGGCCGATCGGATCAGGTAATGTTCAATTTTTTCTATTTCGAGTTCCGATCTCCGCTCCCAAAGGGACTTAAAAATCTCCTGAACCATACCCTTTGCGGGTTCAACCTCTTTGATATTATTGTAACAAACCGCAAATACCTTCTCCCAGTATAATTCATAGGCCATTTCGAACGATTGTTTATCGATCTTTATTAATTTACCTGAGAAAGGATGATTTGTAGCTTCCAAATACCTGTTTGATGGTTGGCTGCAAATATAGCTATTTAGATCAATTAAAAATAAGAGCTTTTAAAAATGGTAGATAATTTCTACTATAAAGCTGAAAACACTTTAAAAACGAGCCGATAGGCCAATTAGAATGTTGGTAAATCTCAGTAAGCCTTCGGGTAATAGCTCACTTCTGGCTTTCTACCAAAAGTGAGCTAAATTGTAAATTGTCTTTGCTGACCAGATAATAGGCACGAAACAGGAAAGTCCCGGCTCGTTTATGTTATAGATGGGTAGGCAGGTAATAATTGCTGGTTGTGATCGGTAACTGTTTCTTTGCCAGCATATCTTTATAGATTATCCCTGTTGCTACAACCGCACCCCGCTTGTCAGCGGTTGGATAGGTCATACTGGAATCATGTGAAAAGCCGACCATATGGCCAATTTCGTGTACGGCAATGGAACAGATGTCCATGGTCAGGTAGTCGTGTAACACATGGTTGGCTAATCCAAATGTAGATCCGCCACCTAGCCCGGAAACATTTACCACTACGCCACAGTTGATTGTTGACATATCTAATATCTTCTTAAAAGCTTCCTGTTTCTGTTCAGCAGTCAATAACACCTTATCGTTTCCGGTAATCGGTTCAGCTAAAAATGCTGTCCTGGTTTCTTCAGCCTGGATCAGATAGGCCAGGTTGATGATCAGGCCTGAGAATCTCCGTATATCCTTAGCTTCAATATTATCTTTCCAGTTATCAGTCGGAATATCCTTAGTATCATATTCATGGTATTTAATCTTCCATTTTAATTTGGACAAGCTTTTTAGTTTTTTGATCAGATCCGAATCACCGGTAAAATCAAACGATACTTTTTCAATCGGAATACCTGTGGTTTTATATTGCGCAAGATCTACTTCTCCTCCATCGCTGTCGAGAAATTTGGTTCCCCCTTCAATGAACGGATATTTGATCTGCTGGACGCCATGTGCCCTGATTTTTCCAATCCTGAACAACCTAACCGGCTTTGATAGCCCCTCTACGGTTAAAAGTATAGTGGCATCTGCGATTTCAACAGGCGCAAAATTAGCCACTTCGATCGTCGTCGCATTGATAGCCTTCACCCGCAGCACCTTACCAATCTCATAACGTCTTGCTTCAGAAGTCAAGAGTTCTATCGATTCACCGTCCTGGAACATCAGCGCAGCGTTATTATTGTTATCAAAATTATACTGAACTGTTGTTACAGGATCAGGAACGGGTGGCGTTGGTTTTTCTTTTTTACAACTAAAAAATAAAACCGTTAATAATAGAAAGGTGATTTTTTTCATAGTAGATATTGATTTGATGATATCATTAGGTAATATTTCATTACCTAATGATTAATGATCTATTCGGATGCCCCTTTTGCTAATATAACCCAAGTTCGGCTATGGCGGCAAATTGTGTTCCATCCCAGGAAGTATTGGCCACAATTTTAAGGTATTGAAAGGTCAGCGCCGATCCAAATGCAAAATATTGTTTACCATCTGTTTTAACAGTCGAAAAATTTCCCCTGGAGGTATAACTGATGCCGTCGGTACTGGTCAGAATTTCAAAATCTTTGATCGCCCGTCTTGATCCTGAACGGTGCTGCAGGGCGATACCACTTGCAGTCTTATTGCTTCCAAGATTTACGCTGATAAAATGAGGGTAGGTTCCTGCAGGGGATGATGACCATTTGCTATGCCAAAAAGTAGTCGAGTTATTGTCAAGGACATTCGTTGCATAACCATTCTCTCCCGTTTCCTGTGAGCTGAATCCATCGATTGTCCAGCCTGTTTTGCTAAGTTCCGGGCGATAACCGAAATTAATCACAGGTATGCCACCCTGGAAGGTATAATAATAGATGTGTTCGGTAATGGTACCATTGGTATGCACAAATTTGACCTTCAGCTCATAAGGTATCCCATCCGTTTTTACCCAGAATTCTGATATAGGCATAACCACACTGAAACTATCTGTTCCGATTTTGGAACTCGCCCAGGTAATCGCATTATAATCGTGGTTAACTCCAGTGCCCTCATTACCCACGTTAGGATCGTTAAAATACAGGACCTTATCTACCGTGCCTGTAGAAGTAAATTTTCCAGAGCACACGATCGCACTTTGTGCTGCTGAGTAACTGGCATAAATTCTAGGTATTGTGGTGCTTACACTACCATAATAAGTAGAACTGTTATTGTTGAATACTTCGTTGTTGTTAAAAATAGCTGCATCTGCTGCAGAAATAAAGGTTGGCGTTTTGCCCAGGGTATAGTTGCCCGATCCCATCAACGATGTACCGAGGCTATTTTTTTGAGATACGGATTCGCGGTTGTGGGAAGAATTTAATGCATGTCCCATTTCATGTGCCAGTCCGCCAATCCATTTAGTAAACGGTTCAGTACCAATATTAGCAATATTAAAGCCTGCATAATCCAGGGCATAACAGTATTTTCCGTACCCATAAAATGGATTTCCTCCGGCGGGTTCTCCATTTGCATTTGTTGTGAATGGTGGTAACAGGATAAGTACATGCTGGCTTTGCTTTAAGCCCGGATGAGCTGTAAAAAAATTATCCACTTCTGTAACACCAAGACCAGAATTGAAATTTGTTTTCGACTGTGTACTCCTGATTACATTAATCTGGACTAATTGCGTAGTTGTATCTTTAACAAGGCCAAAGGTTTTTAACCCATATCCGTTTCTATTCAATTCTTGGGCATAGTAATTCTGGATCCATGTTAACACGCCATCAACCCTGGATCTGAAATTTGCAAGTGTATCAAGATCAGTTGGAACCAGATAGACAACGGTAAGATTACGGTTGTGAGATATCACTGGGTTCGATACCGTCATCTGTGGATTAGACTTGAAGGTACTGTTTGTTTCAGCTACCGGGATTTCTGTTCTTTTACAGGAGGAAGCGCAGAAGATGCCTACTGCGGCAAGGGCCATTAATAATTGTTTTTTCATTGTTTTATTTTTGGTTAGGTAAGTTGATATTCTTATTCGCCTGGCTTATGCAAAATAGCAACGGCGATATTTATAGGTTTAAAACCCTGTTTCATGGGTTTTAAAAATTTGGTTCATGGGTTTATCTGGTTAGTTAATATTTTGACCAATCGCTTGGCTTATCTCTATCGTAAAAATCTTTAATAAACTGATTATTAAGCCGGTAAAATCTTAAACAAATAGTGTGAAAATTTTAAATTTTAGGCCTTTTCAGTATTCTATTCTCTTTTCAGAGTCAATATGGAGTTAAATAACTGATTGTCTTACCAATGGCTGATTTAAACCTTTAAGGATAAAAAGACTGGTTGCTTCCCAGGTTAAGTAGTTGCTTGTAAAAGTGAAAACCCTGAATAATTCATATCCAGGGTTTTCCATCAATGTTGGGTACAGTCTCGTGCTACCATTCTTTTATTTGGGTAGCTTTATTCTAGTCAATAAAGTCCTTCGACAGGCTCAGGATAACAAATCAGGCATATTAGCAAAGCCCTTCGACAGGCTCAGGATGACAAAATATTTATAATACAAACTCCTTTAGCATGCAACCACAAAAGCAATCTTCCAGCGGACACTAAAATGAATTGATATTCATTTAATTATTTACCTGCTGAGTGGTCTTTCTGGAAAGAACTACCCATCCAGGCTTTTTGAGCGGTCCAGGGTGCGGCTGCTTCTGTCCAAAATGCATTGTCGGCTGGTAGGCCTAAGGGTAAAAAACCCAAGGTTGCCATATAAAGGCTACCTGTGCAGGTATATGGATCGGCAATTTCAGGCTGATGGCCGTTAAATCCTAAAACCAACCATCCCTGTGCATCAAAATTCTGGTTACCAGCATACATATTTTCGAATACTTTAGTCAGCGCACAACGGACTTGTGCCGGGCTTAATTCTTTGGGTAACTTTTGATCGAGTGCAATTTGCCCCAGGGTTTGAAAAGCAGCCGTACGGTAGGTTACACTTCTTCCTATTGGTGGATATTCGCCTGTTGATGAAATCATCCTTTCGGTAATCTGGGCATAACGTACAGCACGGTCGGTGGCTTTTGTTAGCTGTGCTTCGGACATCTTTTTCTTGCTTACCATTACTTTCAGGATATCCATCATCATCGGGTGGATGACATAAGAATTGTAATAATCGGTACTGAAACTCGATCCGTCAGAATACCAGCCGTCTCCAACGTACCATTCATTTAGTTTGTTAATGGCTGTCATGGTGCGGTAAGGCTCATAGTCTTCGCCAACACTTAACAACCATGCTTCTTCTATTGCCGTAAATAAGAGCCAGTTGTTATAAGCCCCTGTTCTATTTCTTAAGGATTTAATTTCGGCGATGTATCTTTTTTGTGTGGTTTCGTTTAATGCTTTCCAGATATTTGGTGCACGCAAAAAGCCCTGCACTACATAGGCTGCATCTACAATAGGCTGCGCATCGGTTCTGAAGTTAATATAATCGGCACTTGACGGATCAACGGCGTTGCTTAAAGCCTGAATGGTTTCCGCCTTAAACTTTGCCCTGAGTTTCCCCTCCTCTGTTTCATCATCGGGCAGGCTTAACCAGGGCGCAATACCGGCAAAAGTACGACCCAAAGCTTCTGTATAACCGACCTCCCTTACATTGTTATAGTAGTGTGGCGCCACTTCGGTAGCCATATTTTTTTTCAACGTATTGCTGGCCAGATGATGAATAACAGGATAGGCAATTTTATATAAAGTTTTTACCCAGAATGCCCTGTCTTGTGCACCGCTGGCTGGAGGATTTACTTTATTCTTCTTTCCGCTTTGTGCCTGGGTAACTGTGCTTGTGGTTAAAAATACAAGGCTTATTAAAAAGACATGTTTAATATTGTTCATGGCTAATTTGATCATTTTATTTGGTGCTGATTTCAAAAAATTTGCTGGTTCCGGCTGTAATATTCTCGGTAAAGTATACCCCGGTTATTTTTTCATCTTTATAGCTGACACTTAAAGGTACAATTTGGCCGCTGGCCGCGTTTCTTGCAATTAATTGCTTCGGATTTTTCACTTTAACCTTTTTTACAATTTGTGGCCATGCAATTTTTACCGTTTGATTGTTATTGGTTGAAGATCCGTTATATGCCTCGGCAAAAACACTTTTATCATGATTTGCAATACTTAAGCGAAACATTTCACTTCCTGCCAATAAAAAAGCACCAACCCCGTAAACATCTGTATCGTCATAGCCAACTTTATCGGGTGCAGCACCTTGTGCCTGTACAAAGCCCAGCTTTCCATCAGGGTGAACAGAAGCGCTAAGGGCGGCCCAGGCTTTGGAAATTACCCCTTCGTACTTTTTGTAAGGGATGAGCCCGTTATTTACGCCCCAGGCCATCGCATAACAGATAAATCCGGTACCGCTGGTTTCTTTTGAAGCATAACTTTCGGGATCGAGTAAACTGGCATGCCAGCTGCCATCTGCCTGTTGCAGCGACGCTAACTTTTCAGACATGCTGATAAACAATTTCACTAATTTCTCCCGCTCAGGATGATTTTCGGGTGTTACCGATAAGAGACGAACTAAACCGCCAATAACCCATCCATTGCCTCTGCTCCAGAATACTTTTGTTCCATTTTTTTCCTTTTTATCGAAATAACGGCTGTCGCGGTAAAAAAGATGCTCATCTTGATCGTATAAATAGGATGTTGATTTCCACCATAATGCGATTGATTTATCGAGGTATTTGGCATCTCCGGTTGCCTGGCTTAAATAACCCAGTGCCGGTGGGCCCATAAACAAGGCATCGCACCAGGCCCATTCGCGGGTATAAATATTATTTTTCCATTCTAAACTTTCCAAATGTGGTAAAGAAACAATGGTATCGGCCAGGGCTTTAAACTTCTGAATATATTCGGGTCTTTTATAAATGGTATACAACTGCGAATAAAGCTGACCAACGCAATAATCGTCTGCAAAATATCTATATCTTCCTGTTTCCCACTTGTTATCTTCACCAACCTGAATGAGCTTTTTATAATAGCTATCGTTATCGGCCAGGCGTGCCCATGCCATCATACCAGCATACATGGCGCCACTGGTCCAGTCTTTTTTCGGGTTTTTCCATCCTGCTGTTTCTAAATTTGTCCATTGCCAGTCAGCAACTTTTTTCATCTGGCTGATGATATCACTTGCTACCAGCTGTTTTTTCTGCGCACTTACCTTTTCGAAAGCGAAAAGAACCAAAAGGAATAGAATTATTTGTTTCTGCATTTAATTGTTGATTTTAATGATCTGGTTAATAACATCCAGTCATTTATTAGGATATTGTTTAACTGGTGATAAAAATTCTTTATTTATTCAGGATTGTTAAATAGCAAAGCTGCTTAATTCTCCCGTTTTTATATAGGGAAAATCTTAAATGATTGGTGTGAAAACCTTAAATTTTAAGGCCCTCACTTAACCATAATTCAGCTAAAAAAACATCAATAAATTGGTTACCAGCACTATGTAATTGTTTATTGGGCGAGAGGGTTTGTGCCTTTAAACCTGAACCAGTTAAAATCTGCATAACCACCTTCTCCTTCTTTTTTGGTACTGAAATTAAATAAAGCAAAGCGATTGGCGGTCCAGTTATACCCAACGGCCATGTTAAGCTGGTTCCCAAATGAAATGAATTTCTCTCCATCCAGGCTGTATGCGAATGTTGCTTTATAACCAATATGTGAGGCATTTGCTTTTATCCAGATTTTATGCTGTTTAAAAACTTTAATGCTGTCAATCACTTTATTATTGTTTACCATAATCAATGTTTTTTCGTCGCCCGCTTTCCTTACTGCGATATAAGCGTAAGGTTTTTGAAAAATACCGAATCCGGCAACATTACCATCTTTTAAACCCGTTATATCCATTTCAACAATCCCTTCAGAGGCTGGCCCCTGAACACGCTGGGTAAGTGTATTGCGCGCCATTGTTAAGTCGTTCGCCAATGAAGCCTGTAAACGCATATGGCCTTTTCTTTTCTTTAACGACCATTTTTCGTTATCGGGATTATGGTTCCACTGCCATTGCAAGCCAAGGTTTACTGCATTAAACTCATCTGATGTTGCCGGTACTTTTACAGGATAAGTCTGACCAACATTTGGCTTTGCTGCATTTATTACACCTTTACCATCTACACCTAACATCGGCCAGCCATCTACCCAGGTCACGGGTTCTAAGTGGGGAGAACGACCTATTGGCCAGCGGTCCTGCATAATCATAAACCACCAGGAGCCATCTTTAAGCTGCAGCATTCCGCCCTGGTGTAAAAAACTGCCGGGAAGCGTTACATCACTGCGCATAACGACTTTCGCTTCGTATGGACCGTAAATATTATCCGACCGCAAACAGATCTGTCTGCCATTGGTACCTCCGGTAGTACTTAAAATATAATACTTTCCATTTACTTTATACATGTGCGAACCTTCTAAATAAGGAAAATCACGGTTTTCATAAATTTCCTTTTGAGGTGTTTTAACCGATAACGCATCTGCATTTAATTCGGTTATAAAAATTTTTTGTTGTCCATGGGCCACATAAACTTTACCATCATCATCAAAAAACAGCCCCGGATCGTATAAATATTCCGGAAAAATAGTCCGCTTCCATGGCCCTTTGATGTCTTTTGCCACACACATGGAATAACTGCCCTTTGCCCCATTCCTGCTCGGGGTACAAAAGCCAACATAAAATAATCCGTTGTGATACCTGATTGTTGCTGCCCAGGAGCCATTACTGTACATATTTCCACCCTGCAGGTTATATCTTGGATCTTCATCATATTTATCTACGGCATACCCTGCCATTTCCCAGTTCACCAAATCTTTAGAATGCAAAATAGGGCAGCCCGGCACGTAGTTCATACTGGTAGAAACAAAGTAAAAATCATCACCTACACGGATAAAATCCGGATCGGCCCAATCGC
The DNA here is from genome assembly GCA_002151545.1 of Sphingobacteriaceae bacterium GW460-11-11-14-LB5. Taxonomy (NCBI): domain Bacteria; kingdom Pseudomonadati; phylum Bacteroidota; class Sphingobacteriia; order Sphingobacteriales; family Sphingobacteriaceae; species Sphingobacteriaceae bacterium GW460-11-11-14-LB5. The sequence continues at coordinate 3,319,177 of CP021237.1, forward strand.
CCGTAAGTAAGGGGTTCTTAAACGTGCCGTTGCCATTATCGGCTGTCCATACATTGGAAAGGGGTTTCTGGTCAACATTCTGGGCCTGGCCAAGCTGAAAGCTTAACAAACCGATGCTGACCAGAAGTAATTTAATTTTTGGAGACATTTAATGGTTATTTATGATGGTAAAATTGTGATTAACAACAAAATATAGCTTTAATCTTTTGAAATTCCTTATCTAGTTTTTATACAGTCCAATTTCTGCAATACACGATTTATTTGGTTCTGCCGTATCATAATTAGACTTCACAATAATTTTGAAGTACCTGAATGTTTTAGCAGAAGCAAAAGGAATTTTAGATTCAGTGTCAACCTTTGGTACAACGAAGTTACCTGCTGAGGCCCAAACCTGGTTATCAGAACTGGTCAGAATTTCCACATCCTTTACAGCACGGTAAGCCCCTGCCCGCTGGCGGATGGTAAAGCCATCGGCAGTACTGCTTCGAGCGAGATCAATGGTTACATAATGAGGCAAAACTGCTGCAGGAGATGAATGTTTGGCAAACCAAAAGCTATTAATATCATCGTCAATCATATAACTGGCGGGTTTGTTCTCTATTACAGTTTCCTGCGAACTAAAATCAATTACCTTCCAGTCACTTTTATCAAATCCGGATGGCGCTATGTTGATCACTGGAATATTATTTAAAAAGTTAAAATTAAAGGTCGTATTTGTGATCCTTCCGTTTTCGTGAATCAGTTTTACTTTTAATTCTGCAGGATTGTTCGCTTTATAGCTGTTATTCATTTCAGTCATCGGCAATTCCACATAAAAGCTATCAAGCCCGATTACTTTCGTGCTCCAGGTTACCGCATTATAATCTTTATTTACCCCAACTCCTTCATTATTGTTGTTGGGATCGAGGTAATAGGTAACATCCGTAACCGGAACACTACTGGTAAATCGGCCCGAGACAATAATAGCACCTTTGGTCGTAGAATAAGAAGCGTACATCCTTTTAATTTTTGCCGTTACCGCTCCATAATAAGTGATGGAAGTGTTGGTTTGAAAAACCTGATTGGTATTTAAAATCGCACAATCTGCCTCCGTGAGAAATGTAGGTGATTTTCCATAGGTCCCATTGCCACTTCCCATTAGCGAAGTACCATAGTTGGGGTCATTTATCCTTGACTCACGCTGTCTGTTATGGTCTAAATTTATACCATGCCCCAGCTCGTGCATTAATCCTCCCAGTCCGGTCGTACTGGTAACCTCTTCTCCTCTGTCGGGCCAAAAACAATATTTTCCGTAACCGACATACGGATTACCGATGCCGCTTGGTATGGAAGGACTTATGACAAGCGAATGCTCGCCTGATTTTGAGCCAGGGTGGGCTGTAAAATAAGCTTCCACTTCAGCAACAATATCATTCAAATGATCTGTAGTATACTTGTCGTAAGTGTATTTTGCCGGTATGGTAATTATTTTTATCCTGGTTTTGCTAGGATTGGTGAATAAACCAAAGGTTTTAAATCCATATCCATTGAGCTTCATCTGATTGCCATAATAGGTTTGCGCTGACAACATGATGTCGCTTAAGCGGCGTTCATATTCTGGTTTAGCAGGATTATCTGTAGGCACAAAGTATACTACATTTAAATTATACTTGTGATCACTTGTAAAGCCTGTATCTACAGTTGCGACTGGCGTTGTTGTTTCGACAGTTTCTACGGGAACATTTTTCGTGCAGGCTGCAAAAAAGAGCGGCAGGCACAATAACAGGGATGTTTTTTTCATTTTGAATAGATTTTTGGTTAGGTTGATAGGTAGATTATTTTTACTTCATGATTTTCCTGGTTGATTTACCAACCAGGATTTTGAAACAGCTTATCTGAAATATTGACCTGGATTGCCGGAATTGGCAGCAGGTTCATTTTTGGTTCTATAAATACCGAAATAGGTTTTGGGATGTTAATCTTCTCGTAAGAATAGGTTCCATTTGCATTTTTGATGATCTTCATTCCGGTAAGCACAGTTGCATATGTACTCGCTCCAACCTTCCATCTGCGGATATCCCAGAAACGGTGATCTTCGTAAGCCAGTTCAATCCTACGCTCGTCTCTGATGTATTTGCGCATTTGTTCCTGATTTAACCCTGTAGGGAGATTTGCAGGTAAAAGTCCCGCCCGCTCTCTAATCTGACGCATCGGCTCATAAGCATCGGTCGTTTGTCCAGCTTCATTTAATGCCTCTGCATAATTCAACAGCACTTCAGCATACCTTAAAAAAGGAAAAAAGTGCTGTGTTCCTCCAGTTGAACCAGTTACATCTTCGCTCATCATTTTCCGGTTATAGTAACCTGTTTCTGTTCCGGGAGTGATATAAGGTATGCTCAGCCCATCATTAGGTGCATTAAAATAAGTAAATACCGGTTGTTTGGTATTGGTTGATGGATTTAACCACGATGCACCGTTATAGATAATGGAACGATAGAATCTCGGATCGCGGTTTACATAAGGATTCTGTGGATCATAACCTGAGCCGGGTGCATTGATCGGCATCCCGTTACGCATCGGATAAGTGTCTACATAATCTCCGTTGGGCGCATTATGATATGCGCCACCCCTGCTTGCCGGAAGATGTGAGTTTTCATAAGTGCGGTTACTTCCCGCCAGTCTGGCAAAAATCATCTCTTTATTTACCCTGAGCAGGAATACATTGTAGAAACCCTCTGCGGTGCTGTTATTTCCGCCGTCGCCCTGTAAAAGGCTATAATAATTCAGGTCAATAACCGCTTTCGCAGCAGCAGCGGCTTTTGTCCATCGCTGTTTATCTTCAGTTGGGTATCCAAAAACAGGGTTAGCATTTGCAGCACCCCCATTAAATAAAGGACTTGCCGCAAATAACAGCACCCGGGCTTTTAGTGCCAGGCAAGCACCCTTTGTAATACGGCCATGGTTATAACCCTCTGTTCCAGTATATTCCATTGGCAGATCAGCTGACGCACTTTCCAGGTCCTTAACCACATAATTCACACATTCTTCGTAACTGTTTCGCGGCAGATTAAAATCATCATCTAATGTAAGTACCCGATCAACCAAAGGAATTCCGGCATAATGTTTCATCAATAAATGATAATACCAGGCCCTTAGAAAACGAGCTTCGGCTTTCATCCTTTTCTTTAGCGCTGAAGATAATGGCGATTCATCTACCCTGCTGATAAAAAGATTGGCCTTTCTGATCGATTTATAGGTATTCTTCCATATATTATTAAAAGGATCGGGTAAAGAACTAGGGCTATAGTTTCCTTGCTGAAAAGCTGCTGCAGGCGACACATTTGTCGTTGTCCAGCGCTCGTCAGACTCATCGCTAAACTCCGACAAAGAGTTAGAGGTGTTGATGCGTGTGGTCATGCTTTCCGGCCCCAGATCGGCATAAATACTGGTTAATATCTGTATGGTACGAACACTATCGGTCCATACGTCTTTATCGAAGATATCAGTCTGGGTATCACCTGTTAATACGCCGTCCTTTTTACAGCTAAACAGGGCACTTACGGCCAATATTAGTAATGCAATATGTTTTAGTAATTTCATGACACTTAAAAATTAAGGTTTAACCCAAGACTATAAATTTTCTGTTGAGGATAATTTTCGCCCCGGCCGCTTGGCGACTCGGGATCAAGGATCTTAAGCTTGTCCCAGGTAAGCAGGTTTGATCCGTTAGCATAGATACGAAGGCTACCTACTCCTATTCGTTTCAGGACTGAAGGCGTTAACTGGTAGCCAATCTCCAAATTCTTTAAACGGAGATAATTACCTGAGCGCTGCCAGAACGTAGATGTTGTTGGCCTGTTGTTGGCACCACCACCGGCAAGATGCAGTTTTGGATAGGTTGCATTGGCTGCATTCTCAGGTGTCCATCTTCCCAGGTGGAACTCCTGAAAATTTCCGATATTTTCATAAATCAGCTCATCTGTAGGCCTAACACTGTTGTTTACAGCTCCCTGAAGCAAAAAGCTAAAATCGAAACCCTTATAGTTTAGTCCTGCAGACAGTCCAAAAGTAGTATTGGGTACAACCGGGAAACCAATAGGGCCCTTGTCATCGTCATTTATAATTCCATCACCATTCAGATCGGCATACTTCAAATCACCCACCTGCGGTTTAAAAGCGGTACCAGGACTGTTAGCAACATCTTCCGGGCTCTGATAGAACCCGATCCACTGCCAGCCAAAGGGCTGCCCTACTGGCTGTCCGGTAAGTTGTAGCCAGGGATATTTTTTACGTTCCTCATCACGCTCCAGCACTTTGTTTTTCGCTATTGCAATGTTTCCTTTTACAAAATAACCCAGTTTGTGATCCCTGTTGGTATAACCGATCTCCAGCTCCATTCCCTTATTACTTACTTTGCCCATGTTTACCTCAGGCAGGGTAATCCCCACCACATCTCCTACAGTGGTCCTTGTGGTAATAATATTGTACCTGAAATTATCGAAGTAATCGAAGGTGATATTTACTTTAGATTTAAACAATTGTGCATCAAAGCCGATATTGGCCTTTCTTTCCTTTTCCCAGGTCAGCTTGTCGTTACCGAGTTTTCCTTCGGCCAGTCCGTTGTAGGTGGTATTCGAATCACCGAACTGGTAAGTGCCCGTAGGCACATAAGTACTCAGGTAGGCATATGTGGTGAGGTCAAGGCCAACATTGTCGTTTCCAACAATTCCGTAAGAACCCCTGATTTTAAAATAGTTTAAGAATTTAAGGTTATTCTTCACAAAAGATTCTTCAGATACCACCCAACCTGCAGAGGCGGCCGGGAAGACACCAAAGCGGTTGGTATTGTTAAATTGGTTTGACCCGGTATAACCAAGGTTAAATTCGACCAGGTAACGTCCCGCATAATTGTAGGTGGCTCTTCCAACCCAGCCCAGGTAACTAATTTTACGGGATGGATCGGGAACTCCGCTACCATTGACATATACCCTTGTATTTTGGTTATAAAGCGCCAGAACCGTTAAATTGTGTTTTCCGAACTGGTTTGCATAATTAAGAGATGCTTCGAGATTGGTAGCCGTTCTCGGAGCAAGGTTATTTGTACCTACCTGATAAGGCCTTAAAACATTGTTAGCCGTATTGAACAGACTATAGGTGTTGTTAGTTGGGTTATACCTGTAGGTTGGATAACCACTTCTGAACAGGTCCTTTTCTGAAAACTGGGTATTGTTAAAAGCAAATGCACCTTTAGCAGATAAACCTTTCAACAAAAAGTCGAGTTTATGTGTGGCTGTTAAATTAGAGGTCAGTACGGTGTTGTAAGTCCTGTCGTAACCAGCCAATGTTAACTGCGCTACCATGTTAGGATGTTGATTGCTTTGAGGCGGTGCGGCATAGGAACCATCGGGATTGTAAACCGGGAATGAATAAGGTGCAAAGCCTAAACGGAGCAACTGGTTAAATACTGAACGTCCTGCTTCGTTGGGATGCGGCTGATTGACGTTTTCCAGCCTTGAAGACAGATCGAGGCCAATATCCAGGTTATTGTTTACCTTAATATCTACATTCGACCTGAAATTATAACGTTTTAAATAATAGGTGTTGTCGGTTTCACTTTCCTTAAAGTTTTTAAACAGTCCATTCTGGTTCATCATTCCGGCCGAAACAAAATACTTTACATTTTCGGTACCGCCAGAAACGTTGGCATTAAACTGTGTTTGCAATGAGCTAGGCCTCATCACTTCGTCATACCAGCTCACATTAGGGTAAACGGAAGGATTTGTACCTAAACGAAATTCTTCGAGCTGGCTATCGGAATATGGAAAATTAGCCGCCTGCCCGTCATTTACGTAACTTTCTTTTAATAACAGCAGTGAGTTATAGGCATCCAATAATTTCGGCAAGCGGGTTGACTGCTGAATTCCCGTTTGGTTACTGATGGAAACCTTTGCTTCTCCCGTCTGGCCACGTCTTGTTGTCACGATGATTACACCATTTGCCCCGCGTATCCCATAAACCGCTGTAGCCGAAGCATCTTTCAAAATAGAAATATTCTCTACTTCGTTCATATCGATCTGGCCAATATTATCCTGTTGTACACCGTCTACAATCAATAAAGGTCCCGTTCCTGAGCGGTAGGTACTGATCCCCCTGATCTGTATGGCGGCCTCGTCTTTGCCGGGCTGTCCGCTATTCTGCTGCGCAAAAAGACCCGGTAAACGGCCAGACAGGGCATTGGTAAGATTTGCCACCGGACTCTGTTTAAGTTCCTTTCCACTTACACTGGCAATTGATCCTGTTAATGTCGCTTTTTTCTGTGTTCCAAAACCAATCACCACCACATCATTCAATCCTTCTACACTTTCTTCCATTTGTACATTATATACGTTTTTGGATTGCAACTTCTCTGATCTTGTCCTGTAACCTACCCCGCTGAATACTAACGTTCCATTCGCAGGCGCGTTCTGAATCACGTAAAGGCCCTTATTGTCTGTTGTACTTCCAATAGCAGTACCTTCTACTTTAACATTTATTCCCGGAAGCCCCCCGGCACCATCGGTTACCCGACCATTTATTGTTCTGGTTTGGGCAAAGCCAAACAGTACACTCAGTGTACAAACCAGCATTATATATATCTTCTTCATTATATCGTAAATAGTAATTTGTAAGCCCGCTTAATTCCAGCCCGGATTTTGAACCAGGGCGCTGTTTTTCTGTATTTCCAGATAAGGCACCGGATACAGGTACATTTTAGCCGCATCAAATGTGACCGTTTGCACCACAACATTCGGGTCGTAGGTGAATGTTTTGTCGGCATTTTGGATAATCTTCATCCCTTTTAAGGAGCCGTTTAAAACATTTTCTGCAATTTTCCATCTGCGGATATCCCAGAAACGGTGTTCTTCGAATGCCAGCTCAATGCGTCGCTCGTTTCGGATGATTGCCCTCATTTGTGCTTTATCTAATGAGCCCTGCGCAAAAACCCCGGTGCTGCCGCCTCTTTTTCTGAGGTCGTTAATTACTTTGTAAACAGAGGCATCAGGTGCAGCTAATACTTCATTTTGAGCCTCCGCATAATTGAGGAGGATTTCGGCATATCTGAAAATGGGGAAATTATGGGTGGCGCTTGAAAAACCTGTTGCAGAGCCACTAGTGATCATAAATTTGCGCATGTAATAGCCTGTTTTTGTACCCATGCCAATACCAATCCGCGTATTGTTCTTACCTCCTACAAAGGTTTCTACAGGGCTACCCAGCCATGAAAAGCCATTGTGAAATATGGTCAGATAAAAGCGTGGATCACGGTCTTTATAAGGATCTGCAGCGTTATATCCCGAACCTGCTTCACCTATAGCCTTACCATTCAACATCGGAAAGGCATCTACAAGATTCTGCGTTGGGTCGGTGATTCCCTGCCCCGCCCTTTTATAACCCGGCGGCTCGTTAAGGCTTTCGATACTGGTATTATCTGCCTGCTGGTAGGCCAATATAAATTCTTTGTTGCTCCGTGTAGTGAACATGGTTCCAAAGTTGGCTTCGAGCGAATAGCTGTTTAGTTTAATCAGGTCGTCGGCCGCTTTTGCCGCTGCCTGCCATTTAACCACATCATTTGAAGGATTGTACAGTGGGCTGGCTTCATACAAAAGCAAGCGCGATTTAAGTGCCAGTACCACACCTTTAGAAAGCCTGCCCACCTCACCTGCTGTAAGCGTTGCCGGCAATTTATCTTTCAGGAATTCACATTCTGCCAGGATATAATCTACACATTCAGCCCTGGTATTCCTTGGAAGCTGAAGGTTGTCGTTCAAAACAAAAACTTTATCGCCAATCAATGGAACACCGCCCCATCTTTTTACCAGCTCGAAATAAAAAATGATCCGCAAAGCCCTTGCCTGAAAACGAAGTGCATCTTTTTTCACATCAGGAATGCCTGAGGTGCCAATGTTTGCCAGTAAAATATTCACTCTTCTTATTGCCATATAAGATGTGACCCAGGGGTTTTCCGGCAGATCTGAAGGCCCCCATTGTCCGGTCTTAAACTTATCTACAGCAGTCACAGAAATATCTCCGCTCAATGCATCATCAGTTCCGGCATCCAACAGGTTATTACCTATGCGGTTAAAGCCATTGGGTAGCTGCGCATATATTCCCGCCAAATATTCATCAATCAATATGCCTTCTCTATCCTTAGGATTAAAGATATCACTAAGGTCGGTACGTTCTACAGGAAGCTGCGTAAACACATCCTTTTCACAGGAGGAGATAAACACGGCAAACAATACCACGATTAATATTTTATATAATTTCATATGTTTAAAATTTAGCGGTTAAACCAATGTTATAGCTCTTGTAAAGCGGATAGCTGCTGAAGAGCGACTCCGGATCGAGGTCTTTAAGCTTCGTAATGGTAAGCAGGTTGAAGGCCGAAGTGAACAGCCTTAAATTTCCCAGCCCTATTTTGCGCGTTACCGAAGAAGGCAGGGTATAACCGAGCTGTATATTTTTAAGTCTCAGGTAATTGCCATCCCTGATCCAGTAAGTTGAAGTTCTGTGATTATTGGTGTTGGTACCAAAGCTTAAACGCGGATAATCTGCAGCAGTATTGGTGGGTGTCCAGCGATTTAAGTGATGCTCCTGAACATTCCCATTCTCCTGGAATTCCCATGCATTGTTTCCTGTAAAATAAAAGTCTTTCCCGGCAACGCCCTGCACTAAAGCAGAAAAATCAAATTGTTTATACCTCAGGCCAATAGAACCGGCGTAATAAACCGGCATACCTTTTTTTCCAATCGCGGTCACATCATCTTCATTGACTACCCCATCTGCATTTTGATCCACATAGCGGATATCTCCAGGTTTAAGCACCGTTGAAAACTGTTTGGGACTCTGGTCAATTTCGGCCTGGTTTTGGAAAAGTCCTGAAGCAACCAAGCCAAAAGCCTGGCCTATCTGCTGACCTGTACGTTGCTGGTAGGCGTATTTTCTGACCAGTTCATCTGTAAAAACTACTTTGCTGTTGGCCGCCTGAAGATTTCCACTCAAACTTAATTCCACCGCTCCGATCCTTTTTTGGTAATCTAATCCCAGCTCAATACCATTATAGTTATAAACGCCTAAATTTTCTAAAGGATAAACGGCTCCCAGTAATGGGTTTGACTGACCTCTTTGCTGCAGTACGTCATAGCGGTACTGCCTGAAATATTCAAGACTTATCCCCAAACTGTTCTTTAAAAGCCTTGCATCAATGCCCGCACTGTATACCCTTGTTTTTTCCCAGGTAATGGAAGGATTTCCTAAAGAGGCCTCATTCCAGCCTGCCATTCCCGTAGCTGTACTCCCGAAATAATAAGCATTACTTCCTGTGGTGTAGTAGGGCTGAAAAGCAAAATTTGAAGTCCTGTCAAAACCAAGCACACCGGCTGACGCTTTTAACTTTAACTGATCAAAAATATCGCCCTTAATAAAACTTTCTTTACTAAGATCATAACCTACAGAAAGGGCAGGAAATGTTCCGTACCTCTTATTAACAGGATATTGTTCGGTTCCCTGGTGGCTTACCGTCATGTCAGCAAATAACTTTCCATCATAGTTGTATGACGCTGTTGCAACAAGCCCCTGATAGGCGTGGGTGAGTGAAAGACCAACATCATACTGGTCCCAGATATACCTTAATGAAGCATCAATATGATGTTTTAAAAAGCTACGGTTATACTTTAAGCCTGCATCATAATTCAAGCGTCTTGCAAAACTGTTTCCGTACGAATTTGCATTGGCATAACTGGCGTTGGTGCCAAACTGCAAATAACTTTCAGCCTGGGTAACCGGATCAATAACGGGTTGAAAAACAGCGAAATTAGATCTGCTCCTCGAGATAATGTTGCTATAATAAGAGGTGTAGTGTATAGCACCTGTTAAAGAAAGACCGCTGGTAATGAAATTAAGTTTACGGTTCAGGCTGGCATCGACTAACAAGGTGCGTCGGTTATCTCTGTTGTAACCGGTTTGATAAAGCTGACCGTAAATATTTTTTACATAAAGTGAATTTCCAGCTAGCGAACCGTCCTTATTAAAAACAGGATATGCATTTGAAGGGGTTTGCCTGATCTGGTCCAGTATGGCATCCGTTCCGGCACCAGGACTATTCACCTGTTCGTATTTTCCCGACAAGCCTAAAGCTATGCTTAAATTCTTGTCGATATCAACATCAACATTTGACCGGAAATTGTAACGGTTAACCGTATTGTTAGTATTCAGGTCATTCGTTCCATCCCTAAAAATCCCTCCCTGGTTCTGATTCTCCAGTGCTACAAAATACCTGGCAGCAGGCCCGCCACCCTGAACATTCAGGTTAAACCGATTGAAACTATAACGGGGTTTAAGTGCGGTATCATACCAGTTTACATTTGGGTACTGATATAGATTGGTACCGTTCTTATAACCTTCCAAATCTGCAGGACTGTAGATCTGAGGGCGTCCGTCATTGGCTGATGCTTCGTTCGCAAGCAATGCATAATTATACGAATCGAGGTATTTTGGCAGGTTTATCGACTCCTGGATTGCGCCTTGTGCTGAAAAACTGATCACCTGTTTAGCATTAAGGCCATGCCTGGTTTGTACCAATACTACACCGTCTGAGCTTCGCATTCCCATGGCGGCTAGTGAAACCGGATCTTTAAGGACGGTGATGCTTTCTATTTCATTAAAGCTCAGTCCATCCATATCCCTGATCGCACCATCTACCATAATTATTGGTGTCCGGCCCCTTAAGCTAAGTGAAGAGCGGTCATTGCCATTTGAGATAGACTGCGTAGTAATCAGCCCGTTCAATCTTCCGCTTAAGGTATTGCTGATACTTGGCGTAGGAATATCACTCAATTCTTCTCCTTTAACTTTAGCCATTGAACCCGAAAAAGTTGAAGATTTAGGGGTTCCAAATAAAGTATTCACCAATTCGCCTGCAGGATCCTCTTGTAGAAATACATCAATGCTTTTTCCCGCCACACGGTGCTCCTGTTTATTGTAGCCGGTTAATTCGAAGATCAGTACATCATCGATATCGGCTTCCAGATTATAATAGCCTTTTGCATCAGTAAGTGCATTACCGGCCTTACCTTTAACACTCACTTTAACATCTTTTAAAGGATATCCATAACGGTTTTTTACCTGCCCTTTAATTAATTTCTGATGAGAATGGTACTCAGCTCCATCTACTGAAGAAGCGCTGGTTACATTGTACGATAGTGACCATACTATCACAATGAAAAATATCAGGTATTTTTTTTTCATGCGCTTACTAAAATTTGATTAATAGGGTTGAAAAAATTCTTTTCATACAATAATTGATGAGGTCTAAAAAACCGGGACAAAAAGCATCAATGCCAGCGCGAAATTCGATCGGGCGGTTATTTACACCCAGCGCTACTGCGTGATAGGTAGGCCACTTGCTGCCCCATACTTTAGCAGGATCATTGTTGGGATGTGACAAGCCTGGATGACAGAGACTGCCTTGTTGCTGAAAAATCCCAGGAAGCTCAAAATGTTTACATTTCGTAAAAACTTGGTTCATTGGTTTGTTGGTTAGCTGATTTATATTGACCGGTTACCCGGCCTGGTTAGTTTGTAAAATTGTTTAATCAACTGAATATTATATGGGGAATATCTTAAAGGAATAGTGCGAAAACCTTAAATTTTGAGGTGTTTTGAGGCTTTAAGCTATTTTTTCTGCAGAAACCTAGGGGCTATCTTTAATTTTACCAAAAAGTGTGGCTTAAAACAGATGGATACCTTTATAGCTGTGTAAAGGTTTGTTTATTTAAACGAGTAGATCTTTAAAAAGAGCCCGGCTAACTTTAAAAATAAGTGCATAAAAAAAGAGCGTGCTTTTCAGGCACGCTCTTTTTCATTAAAATTAAAAACTAAGGGACTATAACTTAATTACTTTTACAACCTTTCTTTCTGTGCCCTGTCTTACTTCTACCATGTATACACCGGTAGGCAGTTCGGCTCCAAAAGTCAGTTGCTCAGTAGCGGCTGTTTTAGCTTCTTTAACCAATTGTTGGGCAATATTATACACCCTGTATTGCAATGCTTCATTGCTGGTGCTTTCTACCTGTACTTTAAACCCGGTTGTACTTGGATTTGGCCAGGCGGTAATTTTTAATCCCAGCAACGCTCCAATGGCATTGCCAATATTCGTATTGATTGGCGATTCTTCGAAATTCACTGCTTCCTGATTCAGTAACAGTTCTGGTTTATTGCTGGTTGCTTCACGCGAATTAAAACCTACCAGGTTACCAAATCCTTTTCCAGCCTGATTGATCAGCCTGATGGAAATGATTTTTTTCCCTAAAGCAAGCTGGCTATTGATATAAGCAGTTACGTCCAGCTCATACCAGGCCTTGGCTGTATTTTTAACGGTATAAGTACCAAGTAGTGTACCATTTTCTGATGGTTTGTTATTCCAGGTGATGGTATTTTCACCCCAGGTGCTATTAGATAGGCCATATACCGATACCACCCTCGATGGATTAATATCTATACGGGAAGCATATACCCTGATTTTTGCACTGTTTACTACTGAACCAGAAAATGTGCTGTAATCGAAACGCAGGTAAGATTCTCTGAAAAAGGACCAGTTTTCGCTGCTCACATCCAGGCTTTTCGCGCTGCCATTATTAACACCAGCAAAAATCCCATCCCGCACAAATGCATCAGCTACCGGATTAACTGTTAAAGCCTGTGGCGCATTTACCTTCACATTAACCGCCGAAGATGTGGCTAGTCTGCCTAAATGATCGGTGGCTTTAGCGGTAAGCGTATACATTCCTGCGGAAACATTATTCCATACCAGGTTAAATGGTGCTGTTGTAGATTGGCCCAGAAAAGTTGAACCTTGATAAAACTCCACTTTAACAATCGTTCCGGTGGTATTGGCATTAAGGCTAATATTCGAATTTGCCGTAAATGTAGCGTTGTTTATCGGAGCGCTAATTGAAACGGTTGGCGCAGCGCTAACCGTAACGTTTACAATTGCCGATAGTATTGTTCCCCCATTATTATCGGTTGCCTTTGCGGTAAGTGCATAAGCTCCGGCCGGAAGATTAGTCCAGGTAAAACTGTAGGGTGCAGTAGTCGACTGGCCCAGCAGCGTGCTGCCCTGATAAAATTCTACTTTAGCAACCGATCCATCGGCATCGGTAGCGTTGGCGTTAATGGTCAGATCAGTACCCGAAGTAAGTGCCGCAAGGTCTGCAGGCGAACTGATGGCAATTGTAGGTAAGGTATTGATTTTAATCCTAACCGTATCTGCAACAGCTGTTCCGCCATTATTGTCGGTGGCTTTTGCAGTGATGTTATAAAATCTGGGGCCAGGATTATTCCAGGTAAAGCTATATGGTGCAGTGGTAGATTGACCTAACAAAGTGCTACCCTCATAAAACTCTACTTTAGTAATTGTTCCATCGGTATCAGCGGCATTGGCATTTAGAACAACATCCGAACCCGCTGTATATGCTGCCTGGTTTGCCGGTGAACTGATGGCCACCGTTGGCAAAGTATTTACGTTGACTTTAATGGTATCTGAAACAGTTGTTCCGCCGTTATTATCGGTTGCTTTAGCGGTAAGGCTGTAATTTCCTGAAGCAGGATTGGCCCAGCTAAAACTATAGGGTGCGCTGGTTGACTGACCTAAAAGTGTGCTGCCCTGATAAAACTCAACTTTAGTAACCGTTCCATCGGTATCGGTAGCAGTGGCATCAATTGTAATATTGGTACCTGCAGTAAAAACCACATTGTTTGCCGGTGAACTGATCGCTATAGCTGGTAAGGTATTGATGATCACCTTCACGGTATCGGATATCGTTGTTCCGCCATTATTATCGGTCGCTTTAGCGATAAGGTTATAATTTCCTGCCGCTGGATTAGTCCAGGTAAAGCCATAAGGCGCAGTGGTTGACTGGCCCAGTAATGTGTTGCCTTGATAAAATTCTACTTTACTGATTGTTCCGTCAGTATCAGTAGCATTCGCATCGATAGTAACATTCATACCTGCTGTAAACACCGCATGGTTTGCCGGTGAACTGATGGCCACCGTTGGCAAGGTATTGATAATCACCTTAACCGTGTCTGATACCGTTGTTCCGCCGTTATTATCGGTCGCCTTAGCGGTAAGTGCATAAGTTCCTGCAGCCGGATTAGTCCAGGTAAAGCTATAAGGTGCAGTGGTTGACTGCCCCAGCAAAGTGCTGCCTTGATAGAATTCTACCTTGGCGATTGTTCCGTCGGTATCGGCTGCATTTGCGTTTATGGCTACATCGGCACCCGCTGTAATTACAGCATTGTTCACCGGTGAAGTAATAGCCACCGTTGGTAACAGGTTGGCCACATCTACAGCAGGATAAACCAGTTTTCTTGAACCGTCATATCCAATCGCATAAACACTGGTAGAACCTGCAGCGTATTGAACAGTTGTGGTTGCATTTGCTGTGGTGGCTTCTCCGGCGCCATAAATGGCCACATCGGTAAGTACTTTTTGGTTATAGGTCTCAAAAGCTACTGCATTGGCCCATTTCGTATTGTCGATTTTTAAGGTGTTGGTATTCACCGTTACGCCAACTGTTGCCACCGCAGTTGTTGCGAGTGGAACCTTATTTCTAAAGGTATTTATCGTATTTGCCGAAATATAATTTAAGACCGGAGATACTGGTTTTGGATATCCTTTAGCCTGTACAGCAGCGATGAGTGCATCTATCTGTGCCTGTGTAATGGTTAAACGCTTTATCGAATAATCGTCTATATCCATATCAATTGGCAACAGGTAGCCACTTTTCACAAAGAAGTCGGTCAAATCTTCCTGAACGGCATCGCAGGTAGCACTTACGAAATTGAGCAGTAACTGACCTTCATTTAATCCTGTCTGACTGGTTGTACGCATTTTCTCCAACACGTCTCCATACCAGAAAGCTACATCAGGCTGACCAGCCGGAGCAGGTGTACCTGATAATCGTTGTTGCATCGTTGGCAGGTTTTTACTTGCGCCTGCAAGCTGATAATAAACTTCCAGTTGCCACAAAGGCACCAATCGCACAAACACATCGCCTTGTGCTTCCATATGTTTTTTCTGTATCAGGCAATTATCAAATAACGATCCGTAGCGGCCACCATATAAACTGGCTGCACCTGCTTTAGGCACATCGTTACCTTTTTCAAGTCTTGTTGTACTCGGGTAACTGCTGCTATAGAGGTATTGGATCCAAGCCGAATTAACGTTATTGGTTACTTCAGTGGTGCCTATCCATTTAGCTCCTGGCCTCACCTGGTTATTATGACCAAACTCATGCGCAATTCCCCAGGGATCTTTAAAAACCCCTGTAGCGCTTGCCAGGTTCGAACCGCTACCACCAACACCTATGGGATAATTTACACCATCGCCACTTGCATTAGGATTTCCATCCCCGGTTATAGACCTCAGAAACATGTGGTTTTTAGGCACTCTGTTGTATTTTACAAGGCCATTTAAGGTATACTCATTGTGCACAATGGTATCGTAGGCTGCAACCAGCGCTTTTCCACTAGCTGCAGAATTACTGATCAGTATATTTTTGTTGAGATTTAAATTAACATAGGTTCCTTTCATATCTAACTTCGAATACACGCCGTTCAGCAACATCTGTGTCCATTGGTCGTTGGTATCCGTTAATGGATTATAATAACCATTTACCTGCCCTGTGGTAATGTTAATCTGGATAGGTTGCAGATTAGGCTTATCGCTAAAATAATTGATATAGGCCAGTCCATCATGTAATACATTGATAATGTTTACTCCTTTTTTCAAAGGATAACTATCGGTAGTGGCGCTATAATCAAGTCCAAAATCCTTCACCAACAATTGTGGATTTACCCCATAGGTATCACCAACAAAAACAATCGCTTTGGTATTGGCCTTGAAAGCAATTCCGGTTGGGTTTTCTACCCTGTTTAAGCCATTTGATTTTAATATGCCTTCTACTGTGCCGGGATTTGGATAAAAATCGTAGGTCTGTAAACGGTATTTTTTGTTATAACTATTATTAAAAATACACTGTGCCAATGATTTAAAAAACGGAGAAGCAATGGCATCGATATCCGTCTGCGTTATTCCGGCTTTTAGTGTGGTATGTAACTCATCGGCAAAAATATTTGTGTATAAATTGCCTGCGCTGTTTTTCTGATAAAACTGCATTTCTGCACAACTGGCGAAATTATTTTTACCGGTAAGCACTTTTACCACAATTTGGGTAACGTTGGTTAAAGCTGCAGGAAAACTGATCTGATACGCAGCTGAACTAAAACCCGTATCGAAATCCATTAATTTGGTTAGGGTAGTTTGTGTCGTGGTTTTATACCAGATTTCGCCCGTGCCAAAAATACCATTCGAACCACCATCTTGCCTCGGCACATAAGTGATGTAATCAATGGAAGGATTGGTCGTGAAATTATAAGTTAAACTGATCGGGAATCCACCACCTGTATAGTTAGAGTGGTAAAGGGTGGTTGTATTATTATCATAAGTACGCGCAATGCCTTCACCGCCGTTTGACGCAGGGCTTACGCTGGCGCTTGCAATATCTAGTTTAACATCCGTATAGGCTGTAAAATCTTCTGCTATCGGATTATCACAATCAATCGGCTGAACAAATGGCCCTGTTTCTGCCGAGCTAAAATTGATTTCAGCACAACTCGAAAAATTGCCTCCTGCAGCCCTGATGACGAAGCGGACGATGTAGGGTTTTACAATCGGACTGGCCGTCATATCGATTGTTTTTACCGTATTGTTTTGCGCCCAGCTGATATTACTCAGCTTGCTTACAAAAACCGAAGGGGCATCGGCCGTAGCATAATAAACATCTACAGTAGTCCAGATACCATTTGGGCCCGACTGCCTTGGGGTATAATCCACTTTATTAATGCTTTTTACACCAACAAAATAAAAATCAACCGTATCTGGCATGGCGTTTAAAGACCAGTTAGAGTGGTACATGGTGGTCAGGTTACCATCGTAGGCTTTCGTAATTTCGCTACCACCCTGTGATGGCCGTTTCGAAGCCGCCGCCGTGATGGTGACCGGGTTTTGGGCATTTGCAATTGCACAGAGCAATAACATGGCAAGAAAAGAGAGTAATCGTTTTTTCATCTGGTTAGGGTTTAAATTAAATAATATGGGTTTTATATTGCTTTTCAACCGCTTGTCTTAAAAGACTATTGGTTATTGAAGCCATTGGTTTATTTTTTTCGGCCATCCCCCCTCATCTGATATCTTTTCACCGGCAAAGTCTGGCCAGGACCTGCTTGTTATTGCTTTTATTTTCCCTTCCTCGGGAGAAAATTTACGGCAAGGCCA
The DNA here is from genome assembly GCA_002151545.1 of Sphingobacteriaceae bacterium GW460-11-11-14-LB5. Taxonomy (NCBI): domain Bacteria; kingdom Pseudomonadati; phylum Bacteroidota; class Sphingobacteriia; order Sphingobacteriales; family Sphingobacteriaceae; species Sphingobacteriaceae bacterium GW460-11-11-14-LB5. The sequence continues at coordinate 3,336,533 of CP021237.1, forward strand.
AAGCGCAGTGTATTGGCCAGCGGGTTGCTTCTTTCTGCAGTAGCCAGATAAGACATATCAATGCTGTAGATCTGGTACCTAAAGCCTGCACCCAGGGTAAAATAACTGCCATCACCTTTCTGGGCATCCTGATAGTTATAACCTGCACGGAATACCATCATATCTTTAAATAATAATTCGAGCCCGGTTGACAGCCCAACTTCCCTTAGCTCTTCATTAAAACCGCCGGGTGCATCATTAAACGACCCGAAAATCCCTGCCGGGACAGACCTATCAGGGTTCTTTCCACTGATAATCTTTCCATCAGGCGAATAAATGGGCTGGGTAGGTATAAGCAGTTTATTGATATCTAAGGCAAGGGTCAGTTTGCTTTCATTTCCAATAAAAGCTATTGCAGAGCCCAGTTTGAACTCCGTAGGCAAGAAATATTGCGTTCCGGTATTGCTATAATTCATTTTTGTCCCGATGTTGGATATATTTACCCCCATCGACCAGTCTGCAGGTCCGCCGAATAACATCACCCCGGTCCGGTAAATCCCGGATATATCGGCTGCCAGGGCCCTTCCCGGTCCTGACTGTACGCCTGAACTTGTGGTGCCCGTAAACAGACTGCTATTGATGAAACGGATACTTCCGCCCAGTGCGAATTCTTTCCCAAAACTCCGGGCATAAGTAATATCAGCCGCAAACTCTGTCGGACGGGCCGTTCCCAATTCCTGTGAATTATCATCGGTGAGATTAACGGTACCCAGAGAAAAATATCTTAAAGAAGCCCCGATGGTATTGCGGCCATCCAGGTTGCGGTAACCACTCAGGTAAGTAAGGTTCATATCTGGCACCAGGTTCCGCATCCATGGCGTATAGGTTAACCCTACCCCTGTTGATTGGGTAGGCAGATAGGCCATCGCTGCTGCATTGATGGCTGCTGAATGTGCATCAGCCTCCAGTGCCACTCCTGCATTTCCCATTCCAGCAATACGCGCACCAGGGGTAATCCGTAAAAAGGGCGCTGCAGCGATCAAACTGTTGGATCTGGAATCATTGTCCATTTTCCCTGCCTGCTGGGCATCAACGTTTATAACGACTAAGGTTAGCAGGGCCAAAAGGAAAAATATTCTGTTCATCGGTTATCGGTTATGAGTTTAAATTTTCAGTTCTATGTGATCAAAAAGCTACCATCATTTCCACCGCTATTAATCTTTTATCCTGCACCAGCCAAATCTTTCCAGTTCGATATTACACGCACCTGGTTACCTTTGCCAAATGGCATCTCACAGCTGATATTGCCCATTTCAGGCCATACTGTAATCCTTCCTGATTGCAACCTCATTTTTTTCAAGAGGTATCCGGCAAAAAGTTGTTTATAGGTTTATTTGGTTAGTTGGTTAATTGCGAAAATTTATTCGTTTGTTTTTACAAAATGATTATAGGATGATTGGTATAGATCTTAGTTAGAGACCTTTATCAAAACTAAGTACAATTGATTTAAGTCAAATAAAAAAGACAGCACAAACGTTTGTCTGCCAGTATATTGCCAATATCGTTGTATTTAGGAGGTGTTGATAGTGCCGATAATTGCACTGCATCTGCCTTAAAACCTTTAAATTAGGATATCATCTTAGTGGGTGAAATAGAAAAATAATAAAATTCTATTCAACAGGGTTAAGCCCCTGGCTTAAAGGCATAATTATCTGGTTATTTGCGAAACCGCCTGCGCATGTAAATTTATTATTACAAAAATAGGAGATGATCGAAATAAATAGTATTGCAAAAAAGAGGAGACCGGTTTGATTTTGCTTTACAGGCGATCACATGATGAAAACGGAATTTAAAAAAGCCGATCACACGCAAACGTTTGTGCTTTGTTTTAAAAGAGGGCAGATCAGGCAGCTTAATATTCAGAAAAATAGGCGAAAAAGTCTTCCTTAAAAACAAGATAATCAGAAAATACATTTAGCATATTATGATAATAGATGTTCTTATTAAGATCATTTTCAAAAGATAACACATAACCATTGCCTTTTGGGTTTGCGGTAAAAAAGAAAGCAAAATTAGTTTGGATGAGCCAGTTATGTTCATTCGTATCAGGAAGTTCAATATAACAGTTTACTTTACAGCGCTTCACATCACCCTCCTGAAAATCGATGTGATAAACAATAGGAAGTTCAACTATTCCATAGCATAAAAGATCAACCAATACCACGATTCTTTTTCCAGCACCATTCATTTTAACTAGCTTATGTTGCATATTTTTTCACTGATATGGTGATGATTGCAAGACTATAAACACCAGAACCAAAACGCTTCAAACCTCCGGGAGAGGATATTACGTTTTGGTTCATACACTCAATACCATTAATTCATAAAAAACATTTGTCCTTCGACAGGTTCAGGATGACCATATTTTTTATTTTCTCCTGAACTTAATGACATTGTCGAATACTACAGATTATATTTCTATTCGCTATATGAAAAATTATACTTTATAATACTGCTCCCATCCTTTACGGGGTGGAGGGCCGATGAGCAATTCGTTTGCATTTTTACTACTGGTAATTTTCTTCTTTTTTCTGTCGAAAACTATTTTTTCTCCTGTCCACTGCGCCAGCACCCCAAGGCAGAATACCTGGCTTAACGGGCCTGCAATTTCGAAAGATGAACGGGTTTTTTCTTCGCCCTTACATGCTTTTAAGAAATTGGCAAAATGATTGGATGGGCTCAGCGGTACAACAGGCAAACGGGAAGCCATTTCCTTCGCTTTTTCCTCTGGAATAATGGATAATGTGCTGCCATGCGAACCACCCTTAAAAGTGAGGTCTTTGCCATAAATAATTTTACCCGGATTTAGTTTAGCGGCAGTAACAGCACCATTGCTTGGTGGTGGAATGTTGGGATCGAGCCCTTGCACACCATATCCGGCCGGGATTGGGGGAAGATTGTCAATACCATCGTACCACTTCACTTCAACAGGGGGCATACTGCCACGTTTAGGGAATTTAAACGAAAGTGTGGAAGACATCGGATAGAAAAAATTATTGTGGCCATCTAACTTTATCGGGTCTACCTCATAAGGAAGGCCAAGATCAAGAAACTGATGCGAAGTATCGAGGATATGCGCACCCCAATCGCCCAAAGCGCCCATACCAAAATCGAACCAGCAGCGCCATTGCCCGTTCACAAAATCTTTGCTATACTGGTGCCCCTGGGTCTGCATCTGCCAGATATTCCAGTCAAGGGTATCGGGCTGTGTTTCTGCTGGTGGGAATGAAGTGATTTTCGTATCCCAGCCATGCCAGCGCCTGGCCATGTTCATATGTGCGGTAATGGCGGTTACATCTTTAATAATACCTGCTTCTACCCATGCTTTATACTGGAAATAATTGGCTTCCGAGTGCCCCTGATTTCCCATCTGGGTAACCACTTTTGGGTTTTTCCTTGCCGCTTTCATCATCAGCTCTACCTCATTAAAGGTGCGGGCCATCGGTTTCTCCACATACACGTGTTTGCCAAGGCCAATGGCCATCATGGTAATCGGAAAATGCGAGAAATCGGGCGTACCAATAGAAACCGCTTCAATCTGACTACCCATTTTATCGAACATCTGCCTAAAATCTTTAAAACGCGGCACATTTGGAAACATTTTCAGAATGGCCAGGGTATGCGGTGCCTCCATGTCTACATCGCATAAGGCAACAATATTGGCCAATCCGGTGTTGTGGAGTTCGCGGATAATTTCGCCTCCGCGGTTACCGATGCCAATGCAGGCCAGGTTTACTTTTTCGGCAGCGCTAAAGCCTGAAGGCTTATGCCCGTTTGCAAATAAAAAGCCAGGCATTGCGGCCGCAGCAGAAGCCAGTAAAGCCTGTGTTAAAAATCTTCTTCTAGAGTTGTGGTTATCGCTCATATAATGCTTGTTATTGCTAGTAAATTACAGTATTTTTTTTTATTTCAACTCCTGTCTTCCAGCTATCAGACTATAATCAGCGCTTAGCAATAAAAAAACACTTACCATTTGTTTCATTTTTGTTGATTGGTCTTGGTTGATTTTTTTAAAAAAATTAACGCTAATTTTCAGGAATCACCTTGTTCTCATAAACTGCCGGTACCTGCTGCTGTAACCAGATCGTCATCCAGGCTGATCCCATCCGGCTGGCAATGGCCTCTTCTCTGCCCAGGTAGCTGTTTTCCTGATCGCCTGCATAAGTGTGCCCGTCGGCAAAGCGCTTTTGCTGTTCAAGCACCTTATCCATATGCAGTTTAGCCCAGTATTTTCCCTTATGTTTTTGGGCAAGATTATCCCAACCATAGGTAAATGCAGCAATATCGAGGTTGGCATAATTATCGTAAACACCCTGCCCCCAATCTGAACCTTCGGGGTAATAAACAGCTGCCATTCCTTCGCGATACATGGTACCACCCGGGGCTTTATAAGGTGGTGATGAAAACTGATGTGCAGTTACCGAAAAATAAATTTTATCAAGATTGAAGCGCGCCGCCTCCGGTGTTTTTTTTCCGGCCAGCGAAAATACAATCGGTGCATTGATCATCGAGGCAATGGCATTATACTGCGGATGGATGATCCCATGATTGATCACGAAACCGGGTTCTTCCATATTGGAGCCCTGCACCCAGTGGCTAACGGGATATCCGTGTATCATCCGCGAATTATGCAAATCGGAAGGTAAGGCCGTTGAGGCCATTAAATATTCTACCGCCTTATGCAACCATTGAGCGGAATGCGGATGCTCTGGCAACATTACCGCTGCCAGGTATAACAGCTCGGCATTCCAGGCATCTTCTTCAATTTTAGAATCACCGGGAAACAATACTTTCCCGGTGCTGTCTTTATAATAGAGTGGAACGATACCCAGAAAACGATCTGCTTCGGAAACGATCATCCGGGTGATATAAGTTTGATCTTTTTTGGAAAAATCATCCCATAAAAGCCAGGCCGCATAACCCGAATAATAAGCCCAGTGGGCGGCCTGCCAATCGCCACCCCAAACCTTTCTGGTTTGATTCACTTTATGGTCGTAGGCTACAGCCCTTACCATTTGGATCGTTTTATTTTTAGCTTCCTGTAAAGAAACCCCTGTAATAGCGGGATCGTAGATCCTGGTTTTGATCGCGATGGCTACACCAAACGACATTGCTGCAGGAAAACGATAACGGTATTCGTTAACCTTTGAGATGCTTTTCAGGTCGAGGTAACCGCTGGAATCCTGCTGGTATTTTTTGATATCCCGGTACCAGGTGCTTAATGCAAATTTATTGGCATTAAGCAGGCTTGTTTTTACAACTTTCGCCAGTTCATCATGAGGTGGCTTTTTGTGGAAACTGCTCCAGTTAATCGGCTTCACTTTTATGGTGTTGCTGGTTAATGCACCCGATTGGCTATGCGCAGTTTTTGCACTGAATAAAACAGGAATTAGAAAAAGTAAAAGGCTAGATTTACGCATTTGATTGTCTCCAGTTGATTTTTAGATATGCCCATTTTAAGGTGCATGCATCTTAAAAAACTGCTTAATGGGTTTATTTGGTTATGGATATTATTGAGCGCTTATTTGCTCAGCTTAGCTTGTAAATTTCCTTAATTAACCGATTATTAAAGGGTGAAAATCTTAAACAAATAGGTCGAAAATCTTAAATCCTACGCTTTTTCAGTAATCGTCGGTTAATTTTGAATATTAACACCAAATATCTCATAACTTTATTATAATGATCATCCTGCTTCATTTAAATTTAAATAGAAAATGCGCCATCCGTGCAGCGGGCTGGATAGGCATGATGTGCTTACTCCTGTGTGGAGCTTTGCAGGTAAATGCGCAATTATCTGTTTCTACACATTTCAGTACCGAAGATGGACTTGTTCAGAATAATGTGCTGTCTATTGCTCAAGACAGACAGGGTTTTATGTGGTTCGGTACCGAAAATGGCCTAAGCAGGTTTGATGGTTTGAGGTGGCGCAGTTTTAAGAATATCCTGGGGGATACCAATAAACCTTCATCGCCTGCTTTGATCAGGTCTTTATTCTGGGATCAACAGAACCGGTTATGGATGGGCACTGCGTTGGGACTCATTACTTTCGATCCCCTTACCGAAAAATTCAGGCAGATCAAGCTTCCTTATCCCATACAACCCGAGGTTAAGCAGGTAACAAGAGATCTTTCTGGAAATATCCTGGCGGGCACCACAGCCGGTATCGTACTAATCACTAAAGAAAATAAAATCATTGCTTCAGCAAGGGCTTTTGATGATGGCGAAGATATATTGTGCCATACGATTTTTTGTGGGTCAGATGGCAGGATCTGGTGCGGTACAAACAGGGGGCTTTTTGAAGTAAAGATCAAAGCTGACCGGATTATGCTGAGCAGAACAACAGCTGAACTGCCCGTTTTCTTGCAAAAGGAGAAAATTACTTCGATTAAAATGGATAATAATGGAAGGTTTTGGTTTGGATCATATGCTGGTGGCCTGCTTTTATGCCATTACCAACAAGGGAAATTTATTGAGGCGCAGCAACAACCTGCTTTGCCTGGTGGGGCTACCCACAAAATCAGGTCGATTATCAGTTTGTTAGACCATAAGATTAGCGTTGCCACAGCCGACGGTCTGTTTTTTTTCGATATCAATAACCTGAATACCTTTGAGTTGACCAGCAAAGCGGGCGATGAGCAAAGCTTACATAATAGTTCGATCCACAGCTTGTTTCAACAGCGCTCAGGAACCATTTGGATTGGTTCTTATTACAGCGGTCTGGATTTAATAAAGCCACCACTTGCCCCCTTTCGCCATCTAGGCATTGGTCCAACCGCTTTAAACCTCAACCATCGGGTGGTCAGCAGCGTGTGCAACCGTAATCAAACGGAGCTTTGGATTGGCACCGAAGGCGGAGGAATAAATATTTATAACCAGTCAACTAAACAGGTCTCTTATTTAAAAAACCAACAGGGTAACGATAAGTCAATCAGTTCAAATTTCATCAAAACCCTATTTAAAGATGAGGATGGGAATTTATGGATTGGCACTTTTTCGGGCACTTTAGATGTCCTTAATGCCAGCACTAACACAATCGAACACCGTTTAACCGGGACTGAGCGAATTACCGAGGTGAACTCAATTGTAGAAGACGGGCTAAACAGGCTCTGGATTACCTCTAGCAATGGCTTAAAAGTATATAAACGCATCAGAACACATTTGAAAGCGGATAGACTGATGCAGCAACCGGGACTAAAATCTTTCCTCGCTGGCGTTGCCTTTCAGGACACCAAAAAAAGGTTATGGTTTGCTACCGAAACCAAAGTAATGAAAGTTGAGGGTGATAGTATCCGCATCTATCATTTAAAATACCCTGTAAATACGATTTCCGAACATCATGGCACCATTTATTTAGGTTTAGAAAGCCGTGGCCTGGCAGCATTTAATGAGCAGCGTGGTCAGTTCGCCTTATATCAAATCAATAGCCAGGTGAATAATCGTTCGGTATACAGCATCGCTTTCGATAGGCAAAACCGTATCTGGCTGGCCAGTGACAGTGGATTGCTTAAGGTTAGCCCAAAACAGAAAATCGTTACACAATATACCAAAGCCGACGGACTGATTAGTACCAATTTTAACATCAACGCCAGGTATGAACGGGATAACAATTTGTTTTTTGGAACATTGGATGGACTGATTTATTTTGATCCTGACCAAATCCGGGACGATACGACAAAATCAAGTATCGTGATTACCGGCATGCGGATTTTCGATGTACCGGTAGAGATTGATAGTTCGGTATTGCGTAAATCCATCACCTATACCAACCGGGTTGAACTTAGCCATAACCAGAACTCGTTAACCTTCGAATTTGCATTGCTGGATTTTATTAAACCTAAAAAAAATGCATTCCGGTATAGCCTTCAGGGATTAAGCAAAGGCTGGACCACAACTAATTTAGCCGAAGCAACATTTAACAACCTCGCTCCCGGCACTTATACGTTAATGGTAAGCGGTAATAATGGCAGCCCCAACTGGATGGAACCGATTCGTTTAACCATTAACATACATCCGCCGTTTTGGGCCACCTGGTGGGCTTATATGCTGTATGGTATTATTTTAACCAGCATCGTTTTCTTCATCAGTCGTTATTTTGTATTGCGCACCCTCTTAAAAAGAGAAGACGAACTTCACCAATATAAGATCAATTTTTTCACCAATGTATCTCATGAAATCAGAACACACCTGAGCCTCATTTCTCCCCCGATAGAGCAACTCGTTTCTGACGAACAATTGGGTAAGAAACAAAAAGATAAAATACTGGGGGTTGCCGGCAACGCCAGGCGACTACTAACGCTTGTTAACGAACTGCTGGATTTTAGAAAGACAGAGGATAAACATTTAACATTATCAGAAAATGTGCAGGATTTACTGCCTATACTGGAAGATTGCCTGCAGATGTTTTCGGAAACCGCTGAGCAAAAACAGATTACCACCCTATTGGAAAAGGAAAATCTAAAATCAGCCTTTTTATTATGCGATGCCTTTCAATTAAAAAAAGCCATTATTAACCTGCTGGCCAATGCCTACAAATTTACACAGAATGGCGGCCTGGTTAAACTCAGGATCAGCCAGACTTATCACGAGGTGACCATTACGATTGAAGATAACGGAAGGGGGATTTCGCAATCGCATTTAAACAAATTATTCGAAAATTACTATCAGGTTGCAGACCATGGTTTTCAAAATACAGGTTATGGTATAGGTCTGGCCCTGTCAAAAGCTATTGTTGAGCTTCATCAGGGTACGATTACGGTAACCAGCCGGTTGGAGACGATGAATGAGCCCGGACATACTTCCTTTACGATTTCATTACCGAAAAGACAAAAAGAAGCCTATGATTCGTTAGCAGCTTACAATGCTGAGCATACTTTCCCTGATCATGGGGATGAACAAACGCAGCATAAACCATTATTGCCCTTAACACAGGCTGATGAAAGCCAGAAACCAACCATTTTATTGGCGGAGGATAACCTTGAGCTTGCTACATTGCTGGATGATATCTTAAACCCTTATTATCATGTAATCATCAGCAGAAATGGAAAAGAAGCCTGGGAACAGGCAAAACGGCATATTCCCGATCTGATCATCAGTGATGTTATGATGCCTGAAATGTCGGGATTTGACTTTTGTGACCTGATCAAATCTAATGTGGCCACCAACCATATTCCTTTTATATTGCTAACGGCAAAAACACAGACCGAAGATGTAATAACCGGCTTATCTCATGGTGCTGATGTTTACCTCACTAAACCATTTACCCCGCAGGCTTTGCTGCTGCAGGTAAACAACCTTATTGTAGCCATACAGAACGTGCATACGCATGTTGGTCAGTTGCTGAACAAAAATTCAGAGCCGATTGATATCTTTAACCAGTTAATCCAAACCCAGCTTGGTACGGAGAGTAAGAAATTCATGAATCAATTGGTCGAAAACATCACAGCTTCCATAGAGAATCCTGAATTTGGTGTTAACGAACTGGCCAGGCTGATGAACATGAGTACGCCAATCCTTTACAAAAAAGTAAAATCGGTCACTGGTTCATCGGTAAATGATTTTATAAAAGGGCTACGCCTGAAAAAAGCGGCAGAACTACTGGAAACCAGGCTTTATACGGTTTATCAGGTTTCGTATATGGTGGGCTTTTTAGATAGTCGCTACTTTAGTAAAGAATTCAAGAAGTTCTTCGGGAAGTTACCTTCGGAGTGGATAGAGACCGACTAACACGAAGCTTAATGTATAGCCAGTAGTTACGCCTAACTACTGGCTTTTTTTAATTTGAATTGAAATCATTAAAAATCTACATGATAATCTTTGGAGAAGGGTTTTGCAGCCCAGGCTTTTTTCGAGGTCCATTCTGCCGCAGGTGCAGCCCAAAATTCATCGCTGGCCGGTAAACCCAAAGGAAGGAAGGATAAAGTAGCCATATACAGACTGCCTGTAGAGGTATAATAATCTGCTATTTCGGGATCATGCCCGCAAAAACCAAGCTGTAACCATCCTTTTGCATCAAAAGTTCCAGGGACATCATATATGTTCTGTTTAACTTTAGTTAAAGCAGAACGCACCTGAGCAGGCTGAATATTGGCCGGTAACTTATGCATGAGGGCAATCTGGCTTAAAGCCTGAAAAGCACCGGTACGGTAGGTAATTGAACGGCCAATTGGCGGATAGGTTCCTTCAGGAGAAATCATGCGCTCCTGCCCTACTACGTAACGCTGCATCCTTTTTACAGCAAGCTCATATCGTTCTTTTTTAATAAGCTTTTTATCCAGCATCACGGCAAGTGTATCCACCATCATCGGGTGAATCACAAAAGAGTTATAATAATCAAAAGCCATGTTTACGCCATCACCATACCAGCCATCGCCTTTATACCATGCGTTTAAGGTATCTACACCTTCATTTAATCGGGCTTCATCATGCGGTTCGCCAATCGACAATAAAAAGGCTTCTGTAATAGAACCGAATAACAACCAGTTATTTTTAAATGGCTTTCTATTTCTCAATGATTTAAACGAGGCAATAATTTCTTGCTTGGTTTCAGGTTTTAATGGCTCCCACAAAGCTTTAGGCGCCCTTAAAAAAGTTTGTGCCAGGTAGGCTGAATCTACAATCGGCTGATAATCTTTGCTAAAATTTAGTTTATCAGGACTGTTTTTTGCAAAACAGCTGTCCAATCCCTGAATGGCCTGTAATTTCAGCGTACTTCTTAAAACGCCTTCTTTTGTGGTATCATCAGGTAAGGAAAGCCAGGGCGCAATACCGGCATAGGTACGGCCAACAGCCTCCAAATAGGATACAGCAGGTGTTCTGGAGTCGAATTTTGGCGCCGTAACCACTGGCATATTTTTAATCAGTGTTCCATTGGCTAAATTGGAAACAACCGGGCTGGCAATTTTATATAGCAGTTTATACCAATATTCTCTGTCGTTTTTTGATTGGCCTTTTGCAGCATTATTAATTTTTGTTGCGGATAAAACTTCATTAGGATTAAATAACCCAAATACGCCAGTTAATGACAGCGCTCCTATAAATTTTCTTCTTTCCATTTTATGTGTGTTATAAATACCAGTTTTTATAGCGCATTAGCGCTTCGAGATAGTAATAATCGGCGTAACTAAGCGGAACGTCGACTTCCGATTTCAGTGGTAAAGCGCCAGTACTGTGCATGAGCAGAAAGCCACCATTTTCACCCAGTTTTGCACGATAGGTATCAGATGAAAGTGAAATAATCATTTTTTTTGCTTCGCTTACATATAATTTCTGCTCGCTTTTTGTTGCATACTGCCCTAATTCTAACAAACCTGATGCAATCACCGCCGCAGCAGAAGCATCACGGTAAGTATCAGGAATGTTCGGTGCGTTAAAGTCCCAATATGGAATCTGATCGGCAGGCATATTCGGATGATTGATGATAAATTTGGCGATGTTTTTTGCCTGATTAAGATAGTGTTTGTTTTTGGTAAAGCGGTACATCATCGTATAACCGTACAAGCCCCAGCCCTGGCCACGACTCCAGGCCGATTCGTCAGATGCCCCCTGGGCTGTACCTCTTCTCAGTACTTTGCCTGTAGTCATATCGTAATCTACCACGTGATAAGAGCTGTAGTTTGACCTGAAATGGTTTTTAAGCGAAGTATCGGCATGATTGATGGCAATTTTCTTGTATTTCGGATCGCCACCATGATCGGATACCCAGGCCAGTAACTCCAGGTTCATCATATTATCAATAATAACCGGGCCTTTCCATTGTTTACTGCTGTTCCACGATTGGATTACTTTAGCAGCCGGACGGTAGCGTGTAGCCAGCGAAGCAGCAGCCGTATCGATGGTTGGTTTATACAAAGCATTACCAGTTATGCGGTAGGCATTGCCAAAACTACAGAACATCATAAAACCTAAATCGTGGTTTCCGGTGTAATGTTTCTCCTTCTCTAGTACCGCAAGGCGTTTTTCTGCTTCTTTTAAGGTGCCGGAATCTTTTGTATACTCGTAAATATAAAGCAGCGAACCAGGATAAAAGCCACTGCACCACCATTTGGTGTCGCTCGTTTCCAGTTTATTATTTTTGGCATAATAGGTTTTTGGCATGCGGTCTGCCGGTGTATTTTTGGCCAGTAACTGATATTGTTTCTGTGCAAATGCAAACTGCTTGTCGAGCAGGTTTTTCATTGCTTTTTTATCATCAGCTGCCTGTTGTGCATTAGCCATTACTGCTGCAGCCAGAAAACATATGGCGAACAATAATTTTTTCATAGTTTAGGTAAATTTGTATTATTCATTTTGTGTTGAGCCTTAACATAGGCTTTGATGTTGGTTGCGGCAAATTTGTGCTTTTACAAGTTTAAAAGAGGGTGAAAATTATAAATGATAAGGTAGAAAATCTGAAATCAACTACCTTTTCAGGATATATTCCAACATCTTCCATTTTTAAGACCTCGTTTTTATACAGTCGACCGTTCTTTTTGAAAAAATACTGCCAACCAGATTTCTACATATTTTGAAATCCGTAAAAAAGGACTGTCCTCTCATTGAAGAACAGCCTTTTTGCAATCTCATCAATAGCCCTTAATCAGCTTGCTACATTCACTAATTAATCGTACTGGATTTCATGATTCTGATTTTGTTGTTGCCCTGATCGGCAATCAGGAAATAACCACCATAGGTATTGTATTTTATTGCCCAAGGGAGATTAAACCTGGCATTAGTGGCAGCGCCATCAACGTTTCCGGAAGTACCGGTTACCGCATTAACGCCGGTGATGCTATCGTCTGTACCCGATCCGGCCAGTAAACCAAATGTGGAATTGGTTGTTACTTCGCTTGTTACTCTTGCGATAGAATGTGCTTTCTCGCTACAAACAAAAATTACCCCTGCCTGGCTAATAAATATCCCTGAAGGATCGTTAAAATTGCTGGTTTTGGTTTGCTTTAATACAGTTCTCGCGCCCGACGAAACGGTCACCCTAAAGAGATAACTTTCAGTAGATCCGAAGGTATTTCCAAAGGCGCCTAAATAAAGTGATGTTTTATTCGGATTTAGGGCAATGGCATTTGGAGCATATATTGTAGCTGTACCAAGTGTACTAACCGTATTGGTATTTAATACTATTTTACGAATTCTGCCAACTGATGTACTTGCCGATAAATCTGACAGGTATAAGGCACCACCTGCTTCATCTAAATCAATCCCGCTAGGATTGGTAAATGTGGCCGCTGTTCCAACGGCATCTGCAGTACCTGCTGCACCACTACCTGCAATGGTGGTTACAGTAGCTGCCATATTGGTTGGATTAATGGTTATTTTCCTTACTTTATGACCTGAATATTCAGTTACATATAACTCGGTTCCAGCCTGGCTAAGTACCATCCCTTTTGGCTTGTTAAATGTAGCTGCTGTTCCGGTTCCATCTACGCTGCTGGCCGTACCACTTCCGGCTAAAACGGTGGTATTACCGTTTCTACTTACCCGTATAATGCGGTTGTTGTTCTGGTCGCAAATGTAAATATTGCCCCGCTTATCGTTTGCTACATCGGTAGGGGCGTTTAAACTAATTCCATTATTCAAAGTCAGTGAACTCACCATCAAATTCGAAAGTATGGGTTCAGGATAGGTTGCTGTTTTAAGCGTTAGCGGAAGACTAACCTGCTTGGCTGCCGAACCCGTATTTACTGCGGTAATGGATTTCGAAGCAAAATAAGTATCATTTACTACTTCAAATTTCATATCCCCAGAGAAACGTATCCGTACACTCAATTTTCCATTTTCATCGGTAACGGCAGTGGTATCTAATTTAAACGCGGTTTCGCCGGTAATTTTCGAACTCACATTAACCGTTACACCAGGTAAAATCTGATTATTTGCCTGATCGTAAACCAACACATCAACAGGGGCTTTGGGACTCAGTTTTTTCGATTTTAAGGTTACTTTTCGATTTTTTTCATAAGCCAGACGGGTAATTACAGAATCAGGGAAGAAATAAGAGGGATCTGTTGTTCTGATTTTCACCTCGCCTTCAAATGGAGCATTCAAAATCAACTTTCCATCGCTGCCGGTTGTGCCCAATAAGCCAATATCTTTAAAATCAGTTTCACCAGTCAGTTTTTGCAGAACGGCCACATCAATACCAGGCAGTAATGCATTATTATCCTTATCCAATACGGTAATCTCTAATGGAACGGTTAGGGGCTTAAGCCTGGCGATCAGATTTACAGCACCACCCTTCACATTTTTAAGCGTTGCCAAAAGTGTATCGGGAAAATACTTCATGGTATCGCCCACCACTACCCTTACCACATTTGGATAAGGTAACGATACCACCAGCTGTCCGTCAGTTCCTGCATGTTCTAAACCTCCGGTAGAAGTATAAGTGTCAGCGCCCGGTGCTTTGGTATCAATTAATAAAGGAAAGTTAGAAATACTTACATTTTGCTCATCCTTAACGGCTATGTTCAGTGGTGCCATACCAAACTTTGGGGTAGTGTGCAAAAGAATACTTGCAGCAGCATTAAAATAAACAGCCTGCTCACCTTTGTGATAATATGTGGTATCTACTTCTACCTTAATATTATTCGGATAGGGTAATTTTGTTTTGATCAGGCCGTCTTTATCGGTTCTAATGGTATCTACCTGCGTATAGGTGCCGGTTCCTGTAGTTTGGCGACTAATAATTACTTTAACCCCAGCCACTGGCAACTGGTCATCGTCATTAATCACTTTAATATCCAGCGTTTCTTTTGGTGTAGTGGTATCGTTCAGTGCTTCAGTGGCAAACTTTTTACAGGCAGCAAAGCACAGGGCAATACTCACAATGATGATATAGTATTTGTGTTTCATCTATATATTTTTTAGTAATGATGAATCTGCATAGCTAAAAAAGATGCAGATCCATCAATATTTATGATTTAAAATCTATTGTTGATTTACGGTTTATAAAATTCCACTTCGTAGAGTTTCAGCCACGATTTCCCGTTTAACTTCCATGAATCTTCTATATTAACCCCAAACCAATAAATAATCTGCGAAGCAATATCTGAATTGGAAACCGCCATAACCGTATTGCCTGATGGTGCAGTTGCGTTACATACCGGTTTTTCAAAGGCATTCCATGCGCCTCCATTTCCACTAAAAACAAGGTCTTTACCTGCCGCAACAGGTGCCTGATTAAGCAGCTTATTACCATTTACCTGTTTACAAGGCCAATACCCAATTAAATTTGGATCACCAACTGCAACACCATCACTACAGGTATAATTTTTAATTTCTGTATCTGAAAGGGCTTTATTGTATATGGCGATATCGTTTACGGCATATGATGAAGTATTTACTGCGGAGTTAATATTACCTAAAATCAGATCATAAGGTACCGTACCGATGTTCCTTCCTGTGATATCAACTGCTGTGCCTGGCACTCCATCCACATATAAAACAGCCATTCTTTTACCTGCATCTGTATAGATTTTTAGGGTTATGGCGTACCATTTATTCAGATCGAAATTAGCAGGTGCATATGCATAAATTAAGGTTGATGAATTATAGCCCATCACTACTCTAAACCTTCTGGTGGAGGTTGCACTCAGTTCTACCATGAACTCCCAGCCGTTAACAGTACCATATGAAGCGTTTAATTTCGACAATATCACAGCATGCTGATTTGCACCCGCAGTTGATTTTACCTGAGCTTTTATCTGAATGGTTTTATCGCCTGCGCTACCAATATCGTAAATGCTGGCATTAGCAGCACTTAGCACCGCCTTCACATCAGTAACGGCTTTAGCTGCCGGAAATAAAAAGGCATCAGTTAAAGACACATTATCTATTTCTACCTTTTTAAAAGCCGGGTTATAGTAAATATTGAAGGAGTTACGCTCCCGCTCCGTCTGGCTGGTAAAACCTTTGTTTATGCCACCATGATTGGAGGTAATGACCACTAACCATTCTTCATTCGCGTATGTTTTTCTGGCTTTAACAGCCTCCAGTAATTTACCAAGGTAAGTATCTACCTGCGCTACCGCGGCCTTATATTCTGGTACATCAGCAGAATAGCCATATTTAAGCCCGGCCTGGTTAACCTGGTTAAAGTTGACCACTATTAAATCGGCCTTATTAATCCCTATTTTTTTAACCGCCGTATCGGCTGCAGCGGCATCGTTGTTCACCGCAATCGGCTCATCAGCGTAAAGAAGTAAGCGATCAACCAGGGTGTTCCAGGGCGAAACCGCTACAGAATACCTCATTTTAGGGGTAGCCTGCAAACGTTCAATTAACGAGGGATACTCTACAACTGCATCGTGCTCGCTGGCACTTTCAGGAACGATAAAGGTACTATCCTGTATTTTATGGATGGTGGCGATCCCCGTCATGATATTTTTCCAGGTTCCGGCATCGCTTACGGGAGCATCGCTTCTGCTCTGCCATGAATATTTACTGTTGGGCAATATGGAAGCAATAACCGGAGGCATAATTTTTTTCACATCCTCTCCTGTAGCACCATCAATACCGATTAATAATACCTTTCTTTTTTTAACCGAAACAATCTCCTGTTTCTCGAAAACGGCCGGTGGATCATAATACTTTTTACAACCAAAAATAACGGCACAGAGCAGCAGCATGGTCAATACGCTGTATTTTTTTAAACAAAGTGAATAATTCTTCATTGTTGGTTTATTTTATTATTAACTATTATTTACTTGGATCAGACAACCAAACGGTTTCGGTTAGCAATGGATATTTTGCCTGAATTTTAGCTTTGGAAACCGCACTTACCGTAATCCCCCACTTGGTTAAAAAAGGCTCCATATCGGTTTTGGCAAACTCCGATAAACGTTCGTAAAAGAAATCGATCTTATCCTGGTTGTTGTTTGAGGTAAACCTTGCGTGCCTGGCTTCGGTAGCGAGGTAAGTGATAAAACTATATCCATAACGTTCCATCAACTGGATAAACATGCCTAGTTTAGCATCTTCTGATGCATTAGCGTATGATTTGGTACCAGTAGGTGTTACAAAAGCCAATGCAGCCGTCATCATGCGTTTATAATTACTGTGCTTATAACCATGGTACTTGGTTACCATTAAAGAAAAAATGTTGTTCGAAACCTCACCGTTACCGTCAAAGTTCCAGGTATTGTTCATCTGCATGTTGTGCCCCAGCTCGTGATAAGTACCCCAGTTCTGGCCCACCACCCCGCTTAACGTTACGGCCTGTGCGAAATAATTATCATTGGCCATTGCTACCACCGGGTAACCGCTATGCTGCGCCCCAACTGAAGGTTGGATGTCGTGTACAATTCGCCAGGGCAACATCGGATTTAAGTCTCTGGCATCAGCTGCATTTTCTGATAAACCATACCATTCCCAGTAGCAGTGTAAAATCTGCTCATCCCAGGTTTGCATTAAAGCGGTTGGACTGGCAATTGGGAATTTAGCCAGACGTGAAAGCGGCAAAGTAAAAATGATGCGTTTGCCACGCAGCTCGAAAAAAGGAACTGTTGTTTTGGCAATCATGGCTTTCCACTCTTCATCTGTGGTTTCGCCCAGCACAAAATCTGGCGATTTAACTGTTCCCGTGAAATAGAAATCTATTTTTCTGCCAAGCGCTCTTGGTGGAATGATATAAACCTGGCCACCATATAAATTGCGGATCAGGTTTTTACCTGGCGCAAGGTTATGGCGGGTGTAAATAACGGGGGCCCTTAACTTTGTCGTTAGGCTGGTTAAATCATCATCCCATGCTCCTATCTGGGCAATCATTCCATATTCGCCCGCCGGAACATCAATTTGGATGAGTTCGCCGGCAGGTGCATACATTCCCGTGCTGAACCATCCCTGCGGTGGTACAGAAATCCTGAGGTTGGCATTATTGGCATATACAAAATCAAAGTCGAGGGTTACCTTGGTATTTTTAATCCGAGGTTCAGAAATCGCCACCAAACCTGGAAAAACCCTCGCCAGGTTAAACTGTGTCCTATCAATCTTATATTTTGAGGTATCCAGGTCCTGGTTTCCAAAAGTATCTACTACTTCAGTTTTGCTATAGCCATCTTCAAAAGAGTAGCCATAATCCTTTTTACAGGATTGGGTAAGCAGCAAAAGAACTGCAAAAGCTGAGGTTAAGCCTATTATTTTTTTACTTCTCATGGCTCAGTTATTTTAAAATATTAGTGTAAATCGGTGTCCAAACTTTTCCATCGAGGTTAAAACCTGTTGCATTGATGTTCAGCCAGCCTAAAATAAATCGTGGTATATCGATGCCTCTTGGTACTATTTTATAAAGTTCTGGTGTTGGCTTGATACAGAATTTATTGTCGTAATCTTCAAAGCTCTGCCACTGGGTAGATTTTTGGAAAACAAAATCACTTTTCGATTTACTCTGGTCCTTAATCAGGGTCCCCGTGCCATCGAGTGCCGGCCAATAACCGATTAAATTGTTATAGTTGGGGTGTCTGCTATCTAAAAGCACCTGGCAGGCAAAATCTTTTATAACCGCATCGGGAACGGCGGCATTAAAAATCCTGATGTCGGTTATAAACTGTGTAGCACTATTGCCATATCCCGAACGATACCCGGCAACTAAAGGTTCAGTATTGTTTACATTCCTGCCCGTTATTACCGTTGGAGAACCAATTGGATCGCCATCCTGAAACATCTGCACATACCTCACGGTACCCACAAAGTAGATTTTAAAGCCTATATGATACCATTGATTAACTTCCATGGCTTTGGTGGTTGGGGTAGAGATCGCGGCAGAAGCCAAACCGCCCAGCCTCCAGGTACCATTCGATCCGTTATGGATAATCCACCAGCCAGTGGTTCCATTGGCCGGACTGGCTGTTTTAAAAAATATTGGTGCATTCTGTGTTCCGAAAGATTGAACTTTTAATTTAAACTCTACTGTATACTCGCCAGTGGTACCAAAATTATAGAGATTCGATTTGGCGGCATCAACACTGGCAATGGTATCGCCATTTAATTTTCCATAACTGCCTGAATAGGGCAATGAATTTAAATTAGCAGGTTTGTTATAAATGGTCGATTTGAAATTAGGGTTGTAAAGGATAACAAAGCCATTTAACAAGGGTTTACTATACAAGGTTTGATCCATTAAAGCCGGTATGACCGGGTAATCGCCCCCTTTGTTTGAAGCAATTACGATGAGCCAGTTTTCTTTGCTAAAATTAGGCCGTGCTTTGATGGCGGTATTTAGCTCGCCAATGTAAGTATCGATATTGCTTATGGCCGTTGCATATTGCGGTACACTGGCATCGTAACCATATTGTGCACCGGCCTTATCTACACCCTGAAATTCAGCCAGCACTACAGCCGCATCCTTATTGGCCAATTCGGCCAGTGTTGCTGTTTTTACGGCTTCATCGCTCGAAAATGAAGTGTTTACATCTGCGCTGGTAACCAGTTTGGTACTCAGTGCCGGAGATATGCTAAAAGCTGCTGTTCTTAAACTGGTATTGTCTTTAACCCGTTTAAAAAACATTGGATAATCGGCAAGTTTATTGTTCGAAAAATCCTCGCTAATTACCTTATGTTTGGTCTTGTCTACGCCCGTAAGCATATCGGCCCATGAAGTAGCGTTGAGGCCGTTTTCATCCGATACAGCATTGATGGTAAACATACCATTCTTGATCATTTTAGATAAATTGGGCGTTGGGGATTTAAAAACCGACTCTCCCCTGGCACCATCCACAATCACGTACAATACTTTTTGCTGCTGTGCATCAATAACATTGCCTCCGGTATTGTTAGAGAAATCCTTTCTGTCGGCTAATTCTTTATTACAAGAAATTATAGAAATCGTTAAAACGACTAAAACGGCCGTTAGTTTAACTATAAATGCTGACTTTTCTATTTTACTTTTCATTGTATGATTATTTAATAACAACATTATTTTATGGTTTAATAGAGATGCGGACAGCACCTGAAACCTGCTGGTTATCGAAAAGAGAAATTGCACCTGCAATAAGTGCGGTAGGGTTTCCGAAAATATCTACACTTTCGTACACATCGTTCACGATGCCCTGAAACTTACCAGTGTTATTGTATCCGGCAGCTAAACTTCCGTTTGGATTTAAGATCATAAAACCCTGTCTAACGATGCCGTCATACTTTTTAAAGGATCCAAACACCAATATCTTACCGCTTTTTAGCTGGTAGGCTTTACTGATGCTCCCCCCTTCGATTGACCTTAACACCAGGCTTTTATCTACCGTACCATCGGCATTTAACATCACCAGGCCTTTTGTGGCAAAACCATTGTAATTGTTAAATACTCCCGCAACAAGGTATTTGCCCGAAGTTGCACTATAGGTAATGGCGTTTATGGCATCATCGGCACCTGTTCCTGAGGGATAAGTTGGATCCACCAGCCCGTTTGTACCGATTCTTACAATCCGGTTGCCACTCAGGCCCTGATAATTGGTAAAAGAACCAACCAGGATAATTTTGCCGTCACTCTGCATTAAGGCATCGCTAATCGGTCCGTTACCACCAGCATATGGCAGGTTTGCCGTTTTATTGAAATTGTAGGTAGAGTCCATTTTACCCTCCATACTCATTTTTAACAAACCGTTTAATTTGGTATAGCCCACCACTTTATTATCTCTGGTTGAACGTTCGTAGAAATACTCAGCGTAGTTATTAAAGCTGCCCACCACATAAATGCTGTTGTTATAGTTAAAAACCTTATTCACCAAGCCCAATACCCCGCCGTTAAAAGTGGCTACGGTATCGTACGAACGATCTGAGCTTGTGCCCACTACTTCAACCTTCGAAGAATCTAAAGAACCGTTTGTATTTAATCTAGTGATACTGCTAATGCCATCACGATCGTTGTATTTGGTTAAGCTACCACCCACAATAAACTGACCTGTTGCCAGTCTGAAAATAGAAGATATAGAACCGTTGGCACCTTTTCCGGTTGAAAAACCTGAAGTAATAAAACCATTGGAATTGGTTAATACAATATTGTTTATGGGCTTTTTAACAGTGGCAGCAGCCATGTAGTTATTAAATGAGCCCACCATAACCAAGTTGCCATTGGGCAGGGGTAAAATCTGCCTGATAACGGTAGCGCTGGTATTGGCTGCAAAAGTGGCATCTGTTTCTACTTTACCTTCAACGCGGTAGGCCGGACCAAAAAAGATCTGATCATCAACCACCAGGGTAGTTCCGCCGGTACTCGCACCTACAGGAAAAAGCACCGTAATGGTTTTATCGGTTATTTTAGTAATGGTAGCTTCGGTATCGTTGATGTAGAATTTTACTTTATCCTTAAAAGGCATTAAACCATTTACCTCGAATGTGATCTGGGTTGCGCCATTTACATCTTCTGTATCGGATACATCTGATAAGAATTTTATACCCAATGTTTCTTTACCTCCGGCATAGGGATCTTCGCTAATGGGATTTTCCTTTTTGCATGATGAAACGGAAAGTACCAGCAATAACAAACAGGCCATCCACATGGTATTTTTACCAAAAATTTGTCTATTTCTTAACATATTGATGTTTTTATTGATTCCCAATTCCATTTTCTATTGCTATCGAATTAAAGTAGTTACTGCTAAATCCAAAAGAGTGCTTTTCGATTTTTAGCGCATGGACAATCCCATTTGTAGGATTGATATCGGATGAAGCCACCAGTGCATTTATCCAAAAGGCCTGTGGCCTTGATAAATCAGGGATATAAGAAATCATCAACTGTCTGTAGCCCGCATATTTCACCCTTACTTCTGAAGCACTGCCGGCATTGGTTACTGCATCATTATACACCACTCCAATGTTCATTGGCGTGCTATTGTAAGAAAGGTAGCCCTGGCCTTTATAGGTGTTCAGTGCCAGTGTATCAACCTGGCCATAATCTTTAAGCCGGTTGGTGCCCTTAAAGAGGTATAAAGAAAGTACGGTTTTCCATACGGCCGGTTTTATATCGGTTAGTTTGGTTACGGTATCTTTTCCTGTCGATAAGAGTTCTTTATTTAAGGTGCGGATCGCTTTGCCAATGGTTGGATCGGTGGGTGCAAAAAATGTTAGGTTATCATTGCTGAAAACACTTTCCATGCCCGCTATTTTAATCACCTGGGTAAGGGTATCAAAATGTAAGGGTTTAGATTGGAGATATTGTAATATGGTACCGTCAAACTTGGCTTCTTTTACCCCTCCATCTATATAATGTTCGTATTTTTTACAGCTAAAAGCTAAACCCACAACTATTGCGGCAAATGTTAGCAGTACTGTATTTTTATTAAACTTATTCATTGAATCTATTCTTTAATAGGTTAAATCTTATTATTTGCTTATTGCTTATTACCTCCAATAGTTATTCAAAGTCATATAAGGATTGTTTATCGTTGCACTCGGATCGATGGGCCAGGTCCATGCGCCTGCCTGAAATGCCGAAAACGAGAGTGGATTTGGCGTAAATTTTGGATCTATTATTTTTTTGGTGCGCACCAGGTCATAAAAATGATGCCCCTCGCCCATCAGTTCCTTACCTCTTTCTAAAAAGATGGCATCTTTTATCTTTCCCTCGCCCGGGTTGGCAGGGAAAAGATCAGCTCCAGCTCTTGCCCTGATCACATTGAGCAAAGTTGCCGCTTCGCCATCACGACCTAATTCGGCCAGGGCTTCTGCATGCAATAAGATGGCATCGGCCAGCCTGAAAATAATCGGGTTATCATCAAGAGATTGAACCAGCGCTGCCCTATTGAAAAATTTATAAAACTGCCATGTACCTGTTTCGTCATAAATAGTTTCATCAAACCAAACGGTTTTACGCTTATCGGTACCACCCTCGGGATAAATTTTCTTCATGTAGTCTGATTTATAAACCATTTCACTATAAGGTCTGTCGCTATTAAAAAACGGCACATGTACCACAGAGAAAGAGTATTTATATCTGGCATCATCTACCGATTCTCCTATGTTATCACTCAACTGAACCTCAAAAAGTCCCTCTTGCGATTTACCGAACATGATGAGATAAGTTTGCTCGATAGGCAATAAACGGTAGGCTTTTTCCTGGTCGACACCGATATTCTGCAACTCATTCCCCAGTTCATCAACCTGGTTGTAATAAGCAATGGCATTGGCGGCATCAAAACCCGCACACCACATATTCATGTGCATCATTAAATCTAAAGCACCGCCACGCATGGCCCTGATGCCTTTAAAAGTGGGATCGCTGTAGGTCCATGGTAAATCATTTTTAACTGCGCCCAAATCGGCCAAGCAGCCTTTTAAAACCTTAACCATATTGGTGCGGGGTAGCGCTTCCTGGTTGTAAGCATCGGTGTAGTAAGGCACATCACCAAATAACCTCACTAAAAAGAAATAAGATAAGCAGCGCATAAAAACGGCTTCAGCAATAAACTGTTTCTTTTTTACTGGTGAAATGGCGGCATCGGGCATGGCTTCTACTTCCTTTACCATAATATTGGCCGACTGGATTACTTTATAAAAAGGCATCCATTTTTGAATCAGATCATACCTCGATCTCAATTGAAACCATTCGTTAATGGCATTGGCTTCATAGCCAGGCAAAGAACGGTCGGCTCTTGCTGCGATGGCCATTTTTAGGTTATTCGTAGCCATATAAGCAAAATCGATACGAGGTGGATAACCTTTTGTTGACGGGATGACCCACCCACAACGGGTATCGCCGATTTCGAAAAGCACATTCTTCATCGAAGCTTCTCTAAACAGTCGATATAAACCCAGGTCGTAACCTTCTACATCCTTTTCATTTTTCCAGAAATTGTTACCAGACAGCTTACTTAGCGGCTCAACATTTAAGAATTTTTTGCAGCTAAAATTTACACTCAGCAGCAGTAATACTGATAGTATGTATATTATTTTTTTCATCGTTATCCTGTTTATAATTGAATGTTTAAGCCTAAAGCATATGTTCTCCTCACGGGGTAACCTCCGGAGTTATCTCTGCCCAGTGAACTCACATTTTCGGGGTCGGCGCCCGAATAAAAACTAAATGTGTGGATGTTATTGGCCGTACCATACACCCTTAAACTGGTGATACCTAAGCGTTTTGTTAATTCAGGCTTAAAAGTATAGCCCACGGTTACGGTAGCTAGTTTTAAATACGAGCCATCTTCCTGAAACAGGGTTTGGTTATACCTGAATGGCAAAAACTGGGTAGACTTATCGGTTGCCGAGTAACTGCCGTACCTTAAATAATCGTAAGGGTTCGGGTAGTTTGCAATATCGCCCGATTGACGCCAGATGTTATACTCCGTTATCGGCACTAAGTTGTTTGCCGAAAATGGTGAGGAGAAATTCTGGAAACTTGCCGCTAAAGGATTGTTCAGGATGTCACGGTGCCAGGTATAGGCCATAATTACATTAAGCGAAAAGCCTTTGTAAGAGGCATAACTGCTAATACCACCATTAATTAGCGGCTGAGAATTACCTGCTCCCACCATATCTTTAGCATCGAGTACATAATCGCCGTTGATATCTGCATAATAGGGATCTCCGGCTTTGAAATACACCGGGGTTGAACCATTAAAGGTGTGGTAACGCGTACCGTTTGCAGGGTTAACCGGAACATCATCATCAGTAGAAAATACCCCTTTAAAATTATACAGGATATTGGTTAACGAATTTCGGCCCAGCCTGTACAATATGGCCTGGCCAGTTGCGCCTCCATCTAGTAAAAGCTGTCTGGTTGCATCAGGAAGAGCCGTAATTTTCTCTTTATTGTAGGCTCCGTTTATACTAACAGACCAGTTAACTTTGCTGCTGGCTGGTAAAGGCCTAAAACTAAGCGCCAGTTCGTAACCATAGTTAACATTGCTTACTTCGTTGGTTTTTAACTTGGTAAAGGCATTATGGGTGGTAATGTTTTTCTCCCATAACTGGTTGTCAACCATTTTATAATAGGTATCGAAATTTAGGGTGATCCTGTTTTTAAACAGATTTAAATCTAAACCTGCATTGTATTGTGTGGTTGTGGTTGGTAGTAATTTAATGTTTGGAAGGTTATTAAAATCGACTGCGGTGGTAGGTATACCGTTATAATTGCCATAATAATCGTATGTTCCGTTGGCATCAAATACGTTACCAACCGGTGCAATATTTCTACCCCATGAAAGTCTTAACATACCTACATCAAGCCATTTAGAATCGGCCAGGAAATTTTCTTTATTGAAGTTCCATTTCAAGGCTAATGAAGGATTTTTAGCCCATGGTGCATTAAGGCCCGTGCTTGAGGTTCCATCCAAACGGAATGTAGCTTCAATCAGATATTTGGTTTGGTAGTTGTAAGATAAACTTGCGGCCAGTGAAGCGGCTCTCGAATCAGAATAATTATCCAATACCCCACCACCCGAACTTGCCGAAGCACTACCGAATGGCCCCTGGTACTGATCGTTGGTATACTGATCCTGCTGAATAGCATGCGCCTGAAAATTCCGCACATAAACTTCAGAGAAAACATAAGCGCCAATATTATGAACATCCTTTTGGAGCGATTTATTGAAACTAACCATCGCCCTGTTGTAAAGTGTGCTCCGCTTATCGTTATAAGAATAAACACCTGCAACGTTGTTATTCAAGATGGCCGGATTAAAGGTTTCTGTTGTGCCCATCGAATAATCGTAACTGGTAATATTGGAAACCGCCAGACCAGTAAGAAACTCGTACCTGGCCTCTACACTCGTTTTAATATTGCCGGCTTTGTTGTCGTTATCAACAATTAATGCCCCCAGGGCAGCATTGCTGTTAATTAAATTTGGACCAGGTAATAGTGAAGATGAACCTGCCCCTGAAGCAACACCAGTTTGCAGAATACCGTTACCACTTCCTTTCTGGCTATTGCCCAAGCTACTGGAAAGAATGAGGTTGACATTAAATTTCGGACTCGGTTTGTAGCGGGTATTCATGCTTAGCGAGTACCGGGTAAAACCTGTATTCTCCTGTATACCTTTTTCGTCGTAATAACCCAGGTTAATTTTATAGTTAAAAGAGTCATCACCACCGCTTGCATTTACGTTATGCTGCTGGTTGTAGGTAGAGCGGTAAAAAATGCTCTGCCAGTCTGTAGAGTTATTATAAAAAGCATTTAAACTATCGGCCAGCATGGGGGTATTATCAACACTCTGCCTGGCCGAGTAGATGTTGGCACCATAGGTGTAAATTTCCCAGAGTCTTAAATTGCTTTCTGCAGCGCCCCCAATCACCTGACGTAGTTTAGGTGGGGTATTAAAGAAAAAATTAGTAGAATACTGGATAATCGGGGTTTTCGATTTACCTCTTCGGGTATTGATCAAAATTACACCGTAAGCGCCCTGCGCACCATACAATGCGGTTGCGCTTGCATCTTTTAAGAAAAGGATTTCGTCTATATCTTCGGCAGGGATTAATGATAATGGACTAATACCCGGACCATTGCTGGAAAATCCGTACTGATAGTCGGTATTTAAATCAACAGGTACCCCATCAATCACAAACAACGGCGAAGTAGGAGTTAAAAATGCATTATCGCCTGATCCGGTTACACTAATGCCTGATAAACCCCGCATGTTAATGCTAGGCGCTGCACCCGGGCTACCCGTGTTGTTCTGGATGTTTAAGCCTGGTACTTTGGCCTGAAAAAGCTCGGCAACATTACTCACCGGAACATCCTGTATATCTTTCCCCCTTAACGAAGTAACTGCCCCCATTACGGTTTCTTTGGTTTTTTGACCGTAACCAACCGTAATTTTAACTTCTTCTAAAGTGGTCAGATCTTCAACCATTACGATCTTCAGATCGTTTTTACCGTTTAACTTTATCGTAACATCTTTATAATTGAGGTATTTAAAGGTTAAGGTTGCGTTATCGGGTACGCTTACGGTAAATGTACCATCATCTCTGGTCATTCCTATTGCCCGGGTTGCGGTGCTCGCCATAATGGTTACGGCAGGTATTCCTGAGCCATCTCCCTTATCTACAACCTTGCCCCTTACGCTAATCAGGTTTTGGGCCCATGCTGAACTGCCCAATACCGTTAACGTCATTAACAGCAATAAATTTAATATGTATTTTTTAGCCATATCTGTATAATAAAAACTCATGTTCAACTTATTTTTCTGGTGCTAATCGTTAGTAAACTTGGGGTTATCCTTGTTAAACCAGATCACGATTTCCCAATCCCCCTTTTCGAAAATGGCAAAGTCTAAACCGAGGTTTGCCTCTACCCTAAAGCCTCCAAAACCAATCCGGTCGTACGAAAAAGCTACACGGGCCCTCGACCCTGCAGCATTGGTATAAGGGGTTGGAATCTGTACCAGGGGAATTGGGTAAGCCACATCGTATTTGACAGATGTTGGTGTCATCTTCATGTTGAAACCATGCACCAGCTTAGTCCAGTTGGTCAGTTTAAATTTTGCAGGGTCAATAGGTTTTAACAGGGTATCTAAAAACTTAAAGGAAAGCGAATTACCCTCGCCTGTTTTATTAAACAATATGGTAACATCGCCGGCGCTTAAAGGCTGACCCGATTTTTCACCGAAAATGCCTGCTATAGTAGAGGGCGTAATGGTACCTCCGGTATTGGCCCCTGTTAACGGATTTATTCTGTTTGGCTCGTAAGGCAATTCCCTTTGTGGTTGTAATACCAGATTATTAAAATACTTACGACCACCATTATTAGAAACCTCCACATCAAAAACATAACCTGAATCGGGAAGCGCTTTAACAATATTGCTCTTAGCCTCAGCCCACATAATAAATTCGCCAGAGTGTTCGCCTACCTCAAATAAACTGTGTTGCTCTGTGGTGCGTTTATTTTCAATTTCCTGAATAGATTTTTCGCTTCCATCGTAGGCTTTTTTCCATACCAGCACAGGAAAAGGTTTTAAAAGTTCAGGGCTGGTCTGGCCGTCGCCATTGCGCATCGCCACGATTTTGAAAGTTAAGGGCAAGGAAGAACTTTCGATATTAAAATTATCGCCCATGAGGGTTGTACGCCCCAGTATAGGCCTGTAGGTGGTTTGTTTAAAACCTGCATCTTTATTAAATGCATCACTATCGCTCGGTAATAATTTTTTGCAGCTAAATATGGCCAGTATGCCAATAGCGACAAAGAATAAGACAAATGATTTATTTTTTGATATCATATCATTCATGATTTATTTATTTAACCTGATTAAGAATTCGCCAAAACCGAATTCGTGAGAAGCAGAAAGCACGTGTATAATTGCATTATTGGTTGCAATATTTACCGCCTGTGTAGTAGCCGATTTCCATTCTTTGGTATACTGTGAGTTTTTAATATCGCTGTACACCACTCCTTTTGGTCCGCCAAAAACATACCCGCTGGCATTTGAGTTTAACTCCTGCGCATTCATACCGTAATTAAAATGTGTACTGGTTAAAAATGCACCATCGGCAAAGTGTAAGCTATCGGTGGTTATTTTATTTCTAACAATGTAACGGTCTAACAAAATCCCCAGCTGGTCTACATCCAGGTTAGAAATGCCCACAGCTTTTTTATTCTGACTTAACCTTAAATTATTAAGGGCATTTAAGGCAATTGAAAAGTTTCGGTTGGTGAGCGAAAAAAAAGTAATCGCTTTGCTGTTTGTTAAGGTATCTTTTGCCCAGGTAATGCGGTCGCATACTTTTAGTAGCGAATCGTACTGTCCGGTTTGCGCTTTTAGGTAAGCATAGGCATTACCATCGAACACATTTGCCTCATTTTCGTAATTGTATGCCCCGTCATCTTCCTTTTTGCAGGAAAGTATAAACAGTGTTATGGCCATACAGAATGCTATATTTTTAATACTTTTTATCATCATTACCTCCAATATTCGTTTTGTGTAATTTTTGCATTGGTGCTCAATACCTCTTCATCAATAGGCCAGTATATCCCTCCCTTTTTGATCAGGTCTAAAAACTTTGCATCATTGTTTTTCAGCTTATTATACCTCACCAAATCGTACCATCTCCAGCCTTCGCCCATTAATTCTCTTCTGCGTTCTGCAAAAATGGCGTCGATCAACCCTGCATTGGTACCTTTGTAAAGACCTATTCCCCTATTGTTCCGGACAATATCTAAAGCATCAGTAGCATCTTCCATACTGCCTATTGCAGCCAATGACTCGGCATAAAGCAGGGTAATTTCTTCTATCCTGGTAAATATTAAAGCTGAACTGTAAATGGCCAGTGAGCCATCGGTTGAGGCATTTCTAATGCATTTTATTTTGCTGAATACGGTATTAGAAGTTCCGTATCCGCTGAAATAATCAGATACCGGCAAACCGGTAAGCGGATCGAACCTAAACCTCAGGTCGTTGGGTTCGTTAAAGATGGACGCAATTACATCATCGGGCATTTTAATCTGTGGAACAGCTTTAGCGATAATGGGTGCAGCCAGCGCCAGATCTTCCATATGGCCTATGGTGCTCATTTCAGTTGTGTTGTAGTTAAAAGGAAAACCAACCAACTGGGCGGCATTATTGCCATAAAACAGGCCATCTACCTTGGTTAAGTTGGTCGTTGTGGTATATACACCACCGCTTAGGCCAAAATTGGTCATCACAAACTTTGAATACGCTACCGCATCGAGGTATTTTCCCTGCCAGGCAGCAATATGCGCCAGAATTGAATAGGCAGAAATCCGGTTGAATAAAATGCCGTCCCAATAAGGGGCTACTTTTCCATAATAGTTTTGCTGATTGAAACCATTCTCAATTGCACCATAGCGGTAAGGCAGATTATTTACAATGCTTAACAGTTCATTGGTCGCAAACTGCAGTACAATTTCGCCTGCTATTCTCGGGCGTTCTGTAAAATTACCATCCGTTGAAGCGGTAATCAGGGGAATATCGCCCCATATACGAACCATATAAAAATAAGTAAATGCCCTTAAAGCCTTCATTTGGGCAACATCTACCTTATAGTTTTCTTCGGTATACTGTTTGTCGTTTTTTAAAATCTCTCCCGCACGGTCGATAAAAACCGTACAGCTGTTAATTACGGCATAAAACTTACGCCAGTTGCTCAACGATTTTACAACCGGATATGGCGCGTTTAAATTATTTTCGGTAATGGCTTTTAAATCCAGCCTGGAAGTGGCTTTAAAATCACCCATACGCACATCGCCATATAACCAATGCGCATTATTATCGGCCAGTGCCGCTCTTAACAGGCCATAAGAGCCCAATAATGCGGAGCGTGCATCAGCTAAACTCTTCCAGTTATTGCTTTCATTTACCAGGTGTGTCGAATCGATATCCAGTTTTTTATTACAGGCCGATATAAACAGGGTACTGAACAGCATAAACAAGACTGTGAATATCCTTCTTGATGGTATTACTTTATTATTCATGATCATTTTATGCTTATAAATCAATTTTTAAACCTAGTGTGAATGTTCTCGGCAAGGGCAGGCCATAACCTGTGTCTTCACCCACATAGTTAACCAGCTCTGGATCACCTCCGGTATAACTTTTCAGGGTATATACATTAAGCGCCGAGGCGTACACATAAATTTTCTTGAAATTTTTGCTGAAGTATTTGAATCTGGAAATGTCGTACCCTAAAGAAACAGACCTTAGTTTTGCATACGATCCGTTTTCAACAAAAATATCCTGATCGGTGCGGTACGATTGAACAGCACTCCATGGATTATAGGTCGGGTAATCGGCAACATCAATTCCTTTTTGCCAAAAAGTAATCTCATTTACAGAATTGATGTTGTTATTTCCGGTTTTGTTAATGAAATCGAGCTGATTTGCAGCAGATTGATTGATGATACTTCTTTTTAAGGCGAAATAGATGTTAAAATCAAGATTAAAACCTTTGTAACTCAGCGTACTGTTAAAATTTCCCACGATCCTTGGCAAATAACCGCCCATGGCCACTTTATCGTTTTCATCAATTACATAATCCCCATTCTGGTCTTTCCATTTAGGGTCACCACCATGAAGTTTCAGCCCTTTGTAGCTCATCATCTGAAAATTGGCGGGATTTACAGGAACATCAACATCGGTTTGGTAAACACCCTGACTTTGCAGCACCAGAATCTGATCAATCGGTTTTCCAACGGTTAGTTTTTGTGTTCCGATGGTTATTTCCTGAAGGTTGTTCGGCAATGCTTTCAGCGTATTTTTATTAAAAGCAATGTTAAAGTCTGTTGTCCAGCCTATTTTATTGGCTCTGGCTTTTAATATTTCGGCCGAAACTGCAAGTTCGATTCCTTTGTTATTTACATCTAATCCGCTTTTGTACTCTTTGGTATATCCCGATTCGGCATTAACCGGCACACCCAAAATCATCCGTTTATTGTTTTTAGAATAGAAGGATAATCTGGTTTGCAACCTGTTGTTAAAAAAGGCACCGTCTACACCAAGATCAAGCTCTTCTACATAAGCCCATGGAATATCATAACCAATCCAGCCCGAGCTATACGGTCTGGATAAAGTACCAATACCGCCATACGAGCCTACTGATTTATTAGAACTCCAGCCTAAATCGGTTACATACTGAGGACCAGCACCATACTGATCGGTAATATTAAGGGTGCCCAACCGACCATATGAGGCATTAAGACTTAAACTGCTGAGAATCGATTTTCCGGCTTTAATATATTTTGTAATGTCCCATTTGGTACTTAACGACGGTGAAAAAAACCACCTGTTATTGGCCTGCATATTCGATGCACCATCGGTACGGGCAATTACAGTAGCAAAAAACTCGTTGTTTAAGGTATAATCAAAGCTGCTGTAAAGAGAACTGACATTGATTTTCTGCTTGTCGGTAAACTTTTTGGTATAAAAACCTTCAGGCTGTAAATAATCGCTATGGCTAATGTCGCCGTCAACACTATTGATCCTGATGTAATCGCTGGTGCCTTTGTAACCTTGCAGGTAATTGTACTTGTTCACATCGAGCGAAATTGTATGCCCAAACAATGCTTTAAAAACATGGGTTTTATTTAGTGTAAAATTGTAAGCCAGCGAGTTATCTACATTTAAACGTTGGTTATAAGCATAAAAATTGGATACATAATTATTCCCGTCCATTAAAGTTGTAGGATAGAATAAATCTCTCATTCCCTCATTGTAATCGAATGATATCCGGGTAATGAAATCGAAGTTTTTATATTTTGCATTGGCAGAGAACGAGCCCTGAATTACATTATTGATGTTATTATCGATGGTTTTATTTTCATATTCGCTTAAATAGTTGCCATAAATATTTTTGTTGGGTGCTATCGGACTAATCAGATCGGGTATATATTGCATTTCGGCAAAACGATCTCTTAACGAACGGTTTCTATCACGGTTTAACCGCGTAGCATTAACCATGGTTGATATGGTAAGCCATTTTAGAGGAAGTACATTAATAAAAAAAGATGCATTGTACCTATTGAGTCGTGTATCGTCAGCATTACCTGCATTAGAAGTGTTACCGGCAAAAAACCTGAAATTAGATCTCGACGTTCCGCCTGTTATACTGGCATTTATGGTGTGTAAGGCCGAATTTTTATAGTAAAGATCGGTCCAGTCTGATCTGCCATAATAATTTTCGTTAGTGGCATCAGCCAGATACGAAGGGTATTTATCAAAATCTTCGGCAGTGGCATATTTATTATAAAAAATACGGCGTAAAAGGCTTTCGTCCCGACCATTGGTGGTGGTTATCTTATTTTTGGTTGCATAGCCGTAATAACTGTTAATAGAAATTTCACGGTTACCCTGATGGGCATTTTTGGTGGTAATTAATATTGCACCATTTGCAGCACGTGGGCCATAGATAGATAAAGCAGCCAAATTGCTGACCACGTTTATGGATTGAATATTATCGAGATCGATAGAAGACAATAAATTGGTGGCTGGCCCAATTGGGGAGAAATCATACTCCTGGATGGTATAAACAAAGGGATTATCGCCGATTAAGGGAATCCCATTGATAAAAACAGCGGGTTGTGCTTCGGCAATATTGGTTTTCGAAAGCAAAGGCCTGCTTAAGCCCCTTAACAACATCGATTGATCTGCGCTGCCAGGTTCCCCGGTAATTTCCTGTACATATAAGCCCTTCGAGTTACTCTTTAATGCTTGCTGTAAAGAAATAAAAGGATAAATACTAATGTTGCTGAGTTTTACGGTATCTACATTTCTCTTCGATACATAACTCACCAACACAACCGAATCGATAGAAACGGGCTGTTTTGCTTTTTTTGTCGTATCCTGAAAATAGCTGTTATTGGAAACGGCTCTAAGGTAATCTGTTTCTTTTCCGTACGACTTAAGGCTAAGTATACCGGTAAACATGATCGATGCCATTAAAAATAAGGCCATCTTTCCTGGTATGTTTTTAAGTGACCAGACCTGGGAAAGCTTTTTAATGTAATGATCCAATTCTTGATTTTTTTCGTTCATTTTAAATAATGTTTGTTGGCTTAACTATTTAAAAACAGCAATACAATCCCATCCAAACCTTTCGGTTTAGGCAAATAAATTCCCACACCATTTTTATGGCAATGCTTCAGGAAAAGAAATGACAAAGTCTAATGGGGCTGCTCTCCATCAAGTTCTGTTGTTCTTTTTCTTTGGGCTGGAAACTGTTTAGCTGTTTTTACCTTTGTAATTTTGTGCCGGGCTTTAATTCGGAATTAAATGTTGACCTGGAAATGAAAAGTATTTGACATGATCAAATTTTAGTGTTACCAGGATCATTTTAGGATAAGGCAGCACATTAAACATTTCGGTTAAAGCTTTAAGGTGTAGCAGTAAGGGGGAACGGAAAAACGCAGCGGAGACACAGCGTTTAATTTGCTCCGGATTAACCTTCAAAAGATCTAGCTTGTGAAGTAGTTGTTTTTTCATCATTGTTGGTTTTGGTTAATTGCTTATAAACATGCTTTAGGTAGACATACTTATAACGTTCTCATATCTTCCTGAAGCCAGGAAGGATACGTGTTTGGTTAAATCAAAACTGGTGTATTATCCGTTAAAAAAGGGTGAAAATTGTTAAAGAAAGGATAGAAAATTGGACACAATCAACTAAATATCAAGCTATTTAGCTTAAAACCAGAGATAGGAATATTTTATGCAAGGTGTTTATGTTTAACAACCGCATCGAATGTAACCGCCACCTATATCATAAAAAGGAGCATGCAACTAACAGCGGAAAACACAGGTGTTTACCCATTAAAGGGTATCGTAAGTAAGAGGAGATTCTTTTTTGAGTGAATTAATTCAATTTAACTGGGTATAATGTTTAATAAACCAGGTTAAGGCCGGGTTTTTATTCGATTCTTTATAAGCCAGTACCACTTCAGTATTAACGGGAATAGCATCAAATTCAATAAAAGATACTTTCAACTGTGCATATTGCTTTTTTAACGACAAGGGCAAAATAGATACACCCAAACCTGCTTCTACCAATTGTAATATAGAGTGCACATTGTTAGCCTCATGGGTAATGTCGGGGCTAAAGCCCATCCGCTGGCAAATCTCCATCAGTTTCTGGTTATACTGGGGTGCAAAATCTTTATTAAAGAAGATAAACGGACTTTTCTTCAAGAAATCGGCGAGTCCGTTTTTTGCATCAATTTTTTGATCCGTTAAAGGAATAACCACTACAAAGGGATCAAAAAATAAAGATTCTACTTTTAATTTTTCCGATAAAACCGGAGCTCTTAAAATTCCCACATCTAAACCACCATGTTCTAACTCTTTAATTTGGGCGAGTGTAGGTACTTCGAATAAACTTGTTTTCAGGTAAGGAAATTCCTGATGCATCAATTTTAAAATTTCGGCAAGCTGCGATTGATAAACCGAACTGATATAACCAATCTTTAATTCGCCGCTAACGCCCCCATGAATCTTACGAACCACTTCTTTACTTTCTTCCAGTTTGGCAAACATGGCGTCTACTTCAACCTTAAAATACCTGCCTGCATTGGTTAATGCAACCCGCTTATTATTCCGAACAAATAACTGTACACCAAGTTCTTCTTCAAGCTCTTTAATCTGCCTGCTCAAAGGAGGTTGCGAGATAAAAAGTTTGCTTGCTGCTTTGGTAAAATGAAGTTCTTCCGCAACAGTTTTAAAATACAGCAGATGTCTGAGTTCCATATTTATAATACCTTTAAAGTATCGTTTTATGCTAAAATTGATATTTTACAAATATGATTAACCGCACTAACTTTACAAAAAAAATTTAAAGCAATGAATAAAGATTTTTCGCACAAGGCAACCAATGAAGAGATTAAAACCAGGTTTGATAACGATGTAGAACGTTTCTCGAACTTAGAGAGCGGACAACAAACCACCATCGATGCACCACTTACCATGGAGCTTTGCACCGGAGCGGCTAAATATATTAATCCTAATGCGAAAGAACTGCTGGATATTGGATGTGGTGCAGGCAATTATACCTTAAAAATGCTCAGTAAAATTCCAAACCTTAACTGTACCCTTAACGATTTGAGTTTACCAATGCTGGAACGTGCAAGAGACAGGGTATCGGCACAAACGACCGGAAAAATAACCATTGTGCAGGATGATATGCGCAACCTGAATTTACCCGATAATCATTTCGATATTATACTTGCTGCTGCAACATTTCATCATTTGCGAACCGATGCCGACTGGGAACTCGTTTTTTCTAAAGTTTACCAGGCTTTAAAACCCGGAGGCAGCATCTGGATTTCGGACCTTATTGCGCACGATTCGGTATTAATTGATCATCTTTTTAAAGATCAATACGGGGCCTATCTCGAAACCCTTGGTGGTGCCGCATATAAACAGCAGGTATTTGATTATATTGAATATGAAGATACGCCACGCTCTTTAAACTATCAACTGGCTTTATTGCAAAAAGTTGGGTTTAGCGTTACCGAGATCTTACACAAAAACTCTTATTTTGCGGCATTTGGTGCAATAAAATAAAGAAAGATGATGATAGGTGATATTTAACCAGTATTACCTATCATCATCACCCGGGCAAATACTCAAACTGATCTGATGCGGTCTAATGTCCTATAAGTCCTTTTCAGGAACAGCAAATTAAATATCCCTCTTGTAAATTGTCATTCACTGATTTGATGTGATTTTCTGCCAAGTACCCAGCGGTTACGCATGCACCGGTAACACCGGTAACGTTTCATAGGTAACCAGAAAAACAGGGTTTTCATGATAAATGTCCGTGGAATTCTTTCCAAATCCGATTTATCGCCCTTACCGCAAGGACATACACCTTGCAAATGGTCGTTCCCGGCTGATTCGATTACTGCTGTCATGACACAAAAAATTGAAAACTTATACTAAACACATGGATAAGCAAAAATATAGCGCAAATGTTAATATAAAATAACCTGTTGAATATCAAAACAAGCTTCAGCGCTCTGTATCTGGAAAATTCCGCTGTTATTTCCTGATCTTTCTATAATACCTGGCTATTTTTTTAGCATCTTTTTTAAATGTTTTTATACAATCTTCTATTTCCTTCTTCGATCATATTTCCACCCTGGCCTTAACCACCTGCTTAAAACGACCTACTGTAAGCAGCTGGTTTTTACTATCGCGAAATTTCACATTCGGAAAAAGTTCTATAATATGACGTTTATTTCTTTCCCTGATTTCGCTTAGTTTGGTAAAAGATCTTGACTTTGTATCGCTGTTACAATGTTCAAATCCATATTTACTTTTGTTTCAGTTAAATATACCAGTTTGTGTTTAAAACACACCCTGCTAAATAAAATATATAACTCAATAAACCAATCAAGGTTAGCAGTTTATGCAGGCTATAAAAACCAAAGCGATGTAATTTTTTGCCTGATCGTTCCTATAGATGTAACCACATTATTTCATAGCTTTACGAGCAAACAATACAACATGATGAACTTAGTGATGTCAATTATCGGATGGTGTGGAGTGGTATTTTGTACGCTTGGCTATCTTTTCTTAAGCATGAAATTAATCCGTGCCGATTCACTCGCTTTTCAGGCTCTCAATATATTGGGTGGTTTGTGTTTAGCCATAACCGCGTTAGACACCCACGATCTGCCAAATGCCGCAGCAAATGTCCTCTGGATGTCTATTGGTTTATATGCTTTAAGCAGGCAGTTTAGCAAGCGGGAGCAGAAGCAGCCTTAAGGGGCGAGATAGAAAGGGCATCGTATGCTTTTTGTTTATAATAAGCCAAACGATCTAAATAGGCTTTTTTATCGCTTTCCATTGAAAGGTAAAAATAAGCACCATCTACCAGTACAAAAATAAAATCAGCAGCAACCTGTGGGTTCTCCACATTCGTAATGTGCTGTTCATTACATTGTTCAATCATCAGGGCCAGACCATTGCGAAGTGCATCTAAAATAAGTTTATACTTCAGCTTGATCTTTTTCTCCCTAAATGCCAAAGCATAGAAGGTGTAAAACAATCCGTCATCAAAAAGCAGGTTCCACTTTTTAGAAAACAGCATTTCAATTGTGGCTTGTAAATCGGCTAAGTTTGCTTTCCCTTTATTCTTTATGGTATAGATCAGTAAATACCGGTCGAGTATGTGGTCGATCAGTTCATAAGTCAGTCCTTCTTTCGTTTCAAAATAGTGGATAATCAGGCTTGGGTTAATATCCATTACCTTCGCAATCTTGGCAATAGAGGTATTTTCGTAGCCCTCTTTCTTCGCTACCTGGTAAAATACCTTGATAATTTCCAGTCGTCTTGTCTCTTTTAGGCTTTTGCGTCCCATCGTGCAGTTAATTTAATTAGGCAAACTAATCAAAAGTAGCTGTATTGTGCAAATTTATTTTTTTAAATAGATTGAATGAACATTCAATTAATATATTAATTTAGTCTTAACTTAACCTTAATATGATATGTTCAATTTAGCGCCGCTGAAAAGCACCTATCATTCCAAATCAAACAACTAAATAATTAAGAAAAATGAAAAAAAAGTTACTCTGGATCTTTTCCTTACTGATCCTATCCGCCAGTGGCTTTGCCCAGGGGATCGCCATTAAAGGGGTGGTTTCTGATGCAAAGACGGGCGAAACGCTCCCTGCTGTAAACATTACTGTTAAAGGAACAAACTTACACATCGCCACCAACAGCAGCGGCGTGTACAGCTTAAGCAGCGTAAAACCAGACGCTACGCTTATTTTTTCCTACATCGGCTACAAACAACAGGAAATTGCCGTTGGTGGCAGAACAAAAATTGATGTTTCGCTATCTCCTGACTTTGCCAACCTCGATGAGGTGGTGGTAGTTGGCTTTGGAACCAAGAAAAAAATCAATGTTGCCGGTGCAATTGATCAGATTTCGGGAAAACAGCTCGAATCGAGACCGGTAACCAACGTATTACAGGGTTTACAGGGTATCAGTCCCGGGTTGAATATCACTTATGCAGGTGGTGCACCGGGCAGTGTACCCAACATCAACATCAGGGGATATACTTCCATTAACGGTGGCTCGCCACTAGTGGTTATTGATGGGATTCCTGCTACCAGCAATGATGATATGTTACGCTTAACCCCATCTGATATCACTTCGTTTACGGTATTACGTGATGCGGCATCGGCAGCCATTTATGGGGCACGTGCCGCATTTGGCGTAATTCTGATTACCACTAAACAAGGTGCTGCAGGCAATAATGTTATTAGCTACAATACCACGCAATCATGGGGAAAACCAACCTTATTACCTAAACCGGTAACCGATCCGTATATTTTTTCGAGGGTTTTGGAAACCTCTACCGATAATACACCATGGGATTATGTGAATTATAACGATGAATATTATCGCTGGGCAAAAGAAAGATCTGATAACCCTTCTATAGCCGATACCCGATTAAATCCAACCGATCCTACCAAATGGGCTTACATGGGCAGCAACGATTGGTATAATTACTTTTTCAATAACGCCAGTTTATCTAAAAGCCATACCCTTACCTTTTCAGGTGGTGCAGCCGTAAACGAAAAACCTTTAACCTACTATCTTTCGGCAGATTACAGCCGGGATAACGGGCTAAACAAACTTACTGCCGATTATTGGGACCGCTATGGTTTAAGGTCAAAAGTGGGCTTTTCTCCGCTTTCCTGGCTTAAAGTGGATAATAACCTGAATATTTATCAAACCAAACGGGCGCTTCCCAACGGAAACATTACCGATCTGTATTA
Source organism: Sphingobacteriaceae bacterium GW460-11-11-14-LB5 (assembly GCA_002151545.1). Taxonomy (NCBI): domain Bacteria; kingdom Pseudomonadati; phylum Bacteroidota; class Sphingobacteriia; order Sphingobacteriales; family Sphingobacteriaceae; species Sphingobacteriaceae bacterium GW460-11-11-14-LB5. Next base: position 3,375,711 of record CP021237.1, read on the forward strand.
CCTCATGCCTACTGATGTAGCTACAAACCCTGATGGCACCTGGGCAAATACGGCTGCCGGTAAACTGGCTGCAAAACTTGTTGATGGCGGAAATAACCTTCAGAATATGTTCGGTTTCCAGAATATTACCAGCGCTACGGCTTTATTTTTAAAAGGCGATCTTCAGGTAAATGCAGATGCATCTTTCAAGCGTGAACTCTGGAAAACACATAACGACAGTAAAAAATACAAAATTGGCTATGGCCCGAATGATATCCGCGAAGAAGGTGGAACAGGTTCAGTAACCGAAAACAATGGTTACCTGTATAACAATGCCTTTAACATATACAGTACATACAAAAAAACCTTAGGCGATCATTTTTTCAGTGCCATGGTAGGCTTTAACAGCGAAGATTATAGCTATTCTACCGTAAATGCGAGTAAAGACATACTCATTTCTTCTTCTCTGCCCTATTTATCGCTTACCAGCGGTACGGCAACAGCCAGCGCAGGTTATTCGGCTTATGCAACCAACAGTGCATTTTCGAGATTAAATTACACCTACAAAAACAGGTACATCCTGGAAGCGACCGGGAGGTATGATGGTTCATCGCGTTTCCCGATAGACAGACGCTGGGGATTTTTCCCTTCGGCATCGCTTGCCTGGATAGCAAGTGCTGAAGATTTCTTTAAACCATTATTATCTACCGTTTCTTCTTTCAAACTCCGTACCTCATACGGTGATCTTGGAAACCAGAATGTGGGCGATTTTGGTTATATCCAATCTCTGGTACCAGGTACTTCAGGTTATTTAATTGGTGGCAATGGCCAGAATCAGGTGATTAATGGCGCTCCGGGACTAAGCGTTGATCCTCAAACTTATACATGGGAAAGGGTTTCTACCTTGAATATGGGTACCGATATTGGCCTGCTGAACGATAAACTTTCTTTCACTTTCGATTATTATATCCGCGATACCAAAGGCATGCTTACTGCCGGTCAGGAACTGCCGGGTGTGCTGGGTACAGGTGTGCCACGCCAGAATTCGGCCGATCTGCGCACCAAGGGATGGGAGCTTTCGGTAACCTACAGAGACCGGTTTGATCTCGGTTCGAAACCTTTCAGCTTTGATGCAAAAGTATTCCTGGCTGATTCTAAAGCCAAAATTACCAAGTTCAAAAATGACCAGAACCTGTTTTCAAATTACCGCGAAGGACAGGTTCTTGGAGAAATATGGGGATTACAAAATGATGGCGTTTTCCGCAGTAAAGCAGAAATTGCCGCTTTAGATGAATCTGCACTTATTCCATGGGGTGCCCTTTCTATTGTTGAGGGATGGCCAAAATATATAGATCTTGACGGCAACAAAAAAATAGAAAAAGGACTGAGCTCAAACGATCCAAAGGATTTAAAAATCATTGGAAACAGCTCCGATCGTTATACCATTGGTGCCAACCTGAATATGGATTGGGGTGGTTTCGATCTTGCCATATTTTTACAGGGCGTACTAAAAAGAGATTTTTACCCTCACCACTATCTTTTCTGGGGACCATATCAACAACCTTATGCTAACGTTTATCCATGGAACCTTGATTTTTACCGTGGAGCAGCCGATTCGCCTGAACAAAGAGCCAAACACTCGGCTTCCTATATTGCTGCCGGACTTGCTGATGCCAATACCGACTCGCAGTATCCGGTATTACAATCGTGGCTTGCTGATGCCAATTATGGATCGGGTTTAGATATTCCCCAAACTAAATATTTGTTAAATGGTGCTTACCTGAGGATCAAAAATGTATCGCTTGGTTATACCCTACCGGTTCAATGGACTAAAAAGTTTCATGTAAACCGTCTTCGTGTATTTGTTACCGGCGAAAACCTGTATGAGTTTTCTTCCATCAAGAAATTCATCGACCCGGAAGCGGTTAACCAGGGGCCAAGTGCCTGGGCATATCCTTATCAACGCAGATATGCTTTCGGTTTAAACCTCGATTTTTAACCTAAGCCCTCACATTTAAATCATTTTAAAATGAAAAAGTATATATATATCGTATTTATTGCAGCTGTGGGTATGCTCGCCGCCTGTAAAAAAGCTGGTCTGGACCGTTTTCCACAAACCTCCATCTCTCCTAACCTGTTCTTTAATACCGAAAGTGATCTTTCACTTTATGTAAATGGTTTGCTCTCTCAACCAGACCGCAATACTTATCTAAACGATCAGAGTACCGATAACGTAGCCACTACCGCCGCAGTTGAGGTGAAAAACATGATGGCGGGTAACGCGAATGCCCAGAATATTACCACCGGCTGGAGCTGGAGCAGATTAAGAAACATTAACTACTTTCTGGAGAATTACGGAAAAGCGCAGGTTTCTGCTGCCGTTAAAAATCACTACGCAGGTTTAGCCCGGTATTACCGCGCTGAATTCTATTTAGACAAAGTAAAACGTTTCTCTGATGTACCCTGGTATTCGGGCACCCTGGAGCCAGGTGATGAGGAATTGTACAAAGCCCGTGATCCGAGAACAATGATTGCCGATAGTATCATGGCAGATCTGGATTTTGCCTATAAAAATGTAAGGGAAAGTGTTCCGGTGGGTACCCCGGGAAAATGGGCCGTTGCTACGTTATATGCACGGGCGGCACTTTACGAGGGTACTTATCGCAAATATCACAATGAGCTGAATTTAAGCAGCTCGGCAAATACTTTTTTAGAAACCGCAGCCAGAATTTCCGGGGAGATCATCGCTGGCAAAAAGTTTAACATTTACAACACCGGAAAACCGGAACAGGATTATGCCACACTTTTCTCCAGTCAGGATTTAACAGCCAATAACGAAGTGATTTTGGTTAATATCTTTGATTTGAGTAAGAGCAAAAGCCAGAATGTGAACGGGACAGTATTTGGCGATTATGAGCAGGCACCAGCCAAAGACCTCTTGCAAACGTATTTAATGAAAGATGGAAGTAGGTTTACCGATGTTGCCAATTATGCTCAACTGGGTTTTGTGGCAGAATTTAAAAACCGCGATCCGCGAATGTCGCAAACCATGGTTTATCCGGGATGGATCAGGGTACCCGATCCTACGCCCTATATCCAACGCTTAAACAAAAACTTTACCGGCTACCACCAGCTAAAGGGTTATGTAAACAGTACCGATAATGCGATTTTAAACGGTGTAGATTTTCCGGTATACCGCTATGCAGAAGTGCTGTTAACCTATGCGGAAGCGCTTGCTGAATTAGGTACTTTAAGTCAAACACAGCTCGACCAATCGGTAAATCTGCTTCGTAAAAGAGCGGGTCTGCCTGATCTCAATCTGGCAACAGCTAACGCTAATCCCGATCCCGCATTACAATTGCAATATCCAAATGTTACGGCTAATGCAGGTGTTATCCTGGAAATTAGAAGGGAGCGCAGGGTAGAATATGCTTTTGAAAACATGAGGTTTGATGATTTAATGCGCTGGAAAGTGGGCAAACTGCTTACTAAAAGCCCTGAAGGCATGTTTTTCGCCGGACTGGGCAAGTACGACCTTACCGGTGATGGTGTTGATGATATCATTTTGATCGACAGAACAGCAACTATTCCCGGTGAAGATCAGAAAGAAAAGAATTCACTTGGGGTAAAACTTATTTATTACCGTGCTGGATTAATCGGAACGGATGCAACGGTTTATTTAAAGAACGGCAATACCGGGGGAAATATCGTAACAGAAAATGCGACCAGAAACTTTGAGGAACCAAAATTCTATTATCGTCCTGTTCCGCAGCAACAAGTAATCCTGAACCCGAAACTGAAACAAATTTTTGGCTGGTAAGATGGCAGAAATAAAAAGAAGGTCTTTACTAAAGGCCATAGGACTATCAGCAGGTGCTGCATTTTCAGGCACACTCCCTGCCCTGGCTTCGGAAACACTGCTGGAAAAACCAAAAGGCAAAAAACTGGTCCTTACTGTACCGCATATTACTGATGTGCACATCCGTATTGGAGACAATGCCCCTGAGCGGTTTAAAGCATGTTTAAAACAGATTATCGGCAAACATAAAGTTGATTTCTTCTTAAACGGAGGCGACTCGATCAACGATGCTTCCTACGATAATGTGCTGCGCAACCAGGTAACCGAACAATGGGCTATTTGGGATGACTGCATTAAAACAATTGATCAATACGAAGTACACAGCTGTATCGGCAACCACGATACCTGGTGGAAGGCGCCAACAAAAGACGATGAAATGTATGGAAAGAACTATGTGGTAAAAAGGCTGAAAATCCCTAAACGTTATTATAGTTTCTCCAAAAAGAACTGGCATTTCATTATCCTTGACGGGAATAACAGTAAAATTTCGCTTGATGATGAGCAATATAACTGGCTTGAGCAGGAGTTAAAAAACCTGCCTGCCGGTACGCCTACCCTGCTGATGTCGCACTATCCAATTCTGGGCACTACCCAGGTATTGGTTGGTGGCGGCCATTCGGATTGTAAAAAGCTGAAAGATCTTTTCTACAAACACCGCGATAAGGTAAAAATCTGCCTGAGTGGTCATAATCATCTTTCCGATCAAACCGTTTACAATGGTGTTCGATACTGCTGCAATGGGGCCATGAGTGGTTTTTGGTGGGGCAAGGGCGATGCAGAATCGGCAGGCCCAGGCTATTACCTCGAAACGCCACCCGGATATGCATTACTTAAAATGTATGATGACGGAACAGTTGAAAATGAATATTTCCCACACACTTTCTAATCAAGGACAGAACCATGTTATTAAGAACAATTATTTTCGCCTGCTGTGTTTCTTTATCTCTGCCGGTACTTGCCCAAAACAGGACGCGTAAAGTCGTCTATGTAATCGCCGATGGTATCCCTGCCGATGTAATGGAACGTTTGAACTTACCGAATTTCAAAAAGATCATCTCAGCAGGATCCTATTCGCGCATGCATGTGGGTGGCGATAAAGCCAGTTATAACGAGACACCAACCATTTCGGCCGTGGGCTACAACAGTTTACTTACCGGTACCTGGGTGAATAAACATAACGTGCCCGATAATGATATAAAAGCGCCTAATTACAATTATCAGCACATTTTCAGGCTGTTTAAAAATCAGTATCCGCAGAAAAAAACAGCGATTTTCTCCAGCTGGACCGATAACCGGACCAAACTCCTTGGCGATGATCTTGCTGAAACCGGCAACTTTAAGCCCGATTTTGTAGCAGACGGTTACGAGTTAGATACAGCGCGCTTTAAACATGATAAAAATTCGGCCTACATGCACCTTATTGATGAGGAAGTGGTTAAACAGGCAGCCAGCATCATTCACGATAAAGCGCCGGATCTTTCGTGGGTATACCTCGAATATACCGATGATATGGGACACCGTTATGGTGATAGTCCGGAGTTTTATAAAGCTATTGAGATGCTGGACAAACAAATGGGCCAGATTTGGGATGCCATTACTTACCGTCAACAGCAATTTAAAGAAGACTGGTTGATCGTCATCACAACCGATCATGGACGTGATGAAAAAACCGGCCGCGGACATGGCGGACAATCTGAGCGTCAACGTTCAACCTGGATGGTGAGCAATTATAAAAACCTGAATACTTATGCCCAGTACTTCGATCTTGGTGTAGTAGACATTATGCCTTCAATTGCCCGTTTTCTCCAGGTAAAACTACCCGAAAATGTAGCACAGGAAATTGATGGCACACCATTTATCGGACCGGTATCCATAGCAGGATTAAAATTAAATCATGTACAAAACCATCTCGACATTAGCTGGAAAGCACTGGAAAAGAAAGGTAAAGTAAAAATTTGGCTGGCAACGACGAATAATTTTAAAACTGGTGAAAAAGACAATTATCAGCTTTTGGCCGAAGTAGATGCCAGTCAGCAGCACTACCTTGCTGATCTTAAAAATTATCCTTCAACTTTTTATAAAATACTACTCGAAGCACCAGATAATATGCTCAACAAGTGGATAACGGTTAAGTAATCCGTTTCATTTTATCCTAAGCCCAATAGCTGATCGTTTAAGATCGGGTATTGGGCTTTTTAATTACCAATGGCCCTTATCATATTCGCAACCAGGTGTTTTAACCGGGTATGATGTATTAAATAATGGAAAGAAATGATCCCCAAAAGCGCACAGCTTAATCCAGCCAATACATCAAGCGTATAATGATGGCTGGTATAAACAGCCGAAAACCATATGCCTAACATTACCGTAAAAAAGAAAATATTGATTTTGCCCAGACGGTTTTTTAAACCATAATAAACAACAATAACAGGGTATGATGAATGTAGCGATGGCATCGCTGCAAATACATTAGAGCCTTTGCTGTATATCCCCTGAAAAAGCGTAATGTTAAAATAATGATCGAACCGGGCTAATCCGGCAGTATTTCCTGCGGTTTTGGCTATAAATTCGAAGCCATGTTCCTGCACATACCAGGGTGGTGCTGCCGGAAAAGCATAATAAACCACAAAACCCAATAAGTTTACCCACACAAAGGTGAGCGAAAACTGAACAAACTGCTCTTTATTTTTAAAGAAAAGATAAGTGGCAAAAGCCAGCGGAACCGGTACCCACATCAGATAGAAAAAGCCTGTCAATACATCTAAAAATGTAGTGCTGTTCATCTTCCAATACTCGTTAGGGCTAAGTATTAATCCATGATGATGAATACCAAATAGTTTTTTTTCCAGCTCATATAAATCTTTAATATGTACCTCGTTAAACAGATAGTTTGGGAAGGCTTTCATGTAATCAAACAGAATCCAGTAAACAATAAAGATTGAAAAACCTAAGATAAAGCGCCTTGCTCCCGCGGAGATGAAGAATAAGGCATTAAAAATAAAAATCAGTACCAGCTGATCGGTTTTAAAGCCGACCAGAAGTATCGATAACAATAGGTATCCAACAGATAAAGCAGCTGTTAGATAAATAGTCCGAAGATTATAAAAGTTGTTTTTAAGCAATACTTCTTGCTGCATTTTATTTTTTATCAAAATTAGACCTAAAAATATGGTCCCAAAAAGTCCAGCTTACCCCATAACCTTTGGTAGAATCGGAATAGTGGTGAAGCATGTGGTGGTGTTTTAATTTTTTCCAGAAACCGCTTTTAAAATTGGCGTGATGAAGCGCATAATGCACCATGTCGTAAAAGAGATAACCGATCATAAAACCGGAGAAAAATGGGTAAACTACCGTATCGGGCAATAACCAATCGAAAAGAAAGTAAAAACCCAAAGCCATGGGAATACTTGCCGAAGGCGGCATCACTAACCTTTTGGCATCGTTGGGATAATCGTGGTGTACACCATGAAAAATGAAATGGATCTTTTTGCCCCACTCCGCTTCCGGTTCGAAATGGAAAACATAGCGGTGTAAAATGTATTCGGTGATGGTCCAGATACCCAGGCCAAGTAAAAACCAAGCTGCAAAATTTAAAACGGGCATTTCGATTTCCACTAATGCTTTCCAAAAAAGAAAGGCAATCACCGGAACATAAACAATCAAGGGTACATAAAACCGAACTTTGGATAAACTTTCCAAAAAGTCATGTTTAAACATCCTGATGGATGCGGTGGAATTTGAAACAAAATTCTTTTTCATTTGGTAAAATTATTTAAACTGGTCTTCGACTCTGTTCACCATTAATCGTCATCCTGAACTTGTTTCAGGATCTTTATAATGAACGAATCGCTAAAAGGTCTTCGAATCCGTTCAGACAGACAAATCATATAATCGATCGTCATTCCCGCGCAGGCGGGAATCTTAAAGCTTATCGCATTACGATCCTCAATCAAGTTGGGAATGACGACCTAATAAAGGTCTTCGGCTCCTCCTTGGTTCGTCATCTCGACTGAAGCGAAGCGGAACGGAGAGATCTTTGAATATAGATTTCTCGGCTACGTTGCACTCCGCTCGAAATGACGAACAGCCAGGAAACGCTACCCGCATAACGCCCTCCGCTAAACCTTAATCCTTTCAATCAATACTTTTGAAGGTTCCGAAGCATCAAAACCTTTTATTTCTACATATTTCACATTCGGGAACCAAAAGGTACCGCCTTCAATCCGAAGGAATATCCGCTCCAGTTGCATTTTTTTATTATTAATGGTGGCAAAAACGTGGTATTTTTTATCTGCGCCAGATTTATTTAAGTACATCGGCAGTTTTTTATGTGAGGTAAACCGAAGTTCGAACTGACCATTACCCAGATTTTTGCTGATGATACCATAGGCAAATTTCCGCTGGATATAACTTAAATCTTTCTTTTCACCATTATCCCCGTACCGCATCCAAAATACATTTACAGGCTGATCTTTATCTACCACACCATGTTTATCTACATTTAACTGGCAGATAATGGTGTTGGTATTCGGATCGCGCTGTAAATAAAACAACTGATTACTGATGTCTTTCGGCGTAGGGAAAGTAATCGGAGAAGGATCAGCGGCCTGTGCATTTGCGTTGAAGGAAAACATGCCACCTAAACTCGTCATCAACACCAAACCTGCAATTAACGCAGCTTTGTGATTTCCTTTTCGCTCATTAAACTCCTGTGCTTCGAGTCCTCTTTTTGCCTCTTGTAACCGTTTAACCGCCGTAATATTGGTTAACACGGCCATTACTGTAATGGGCATGGTAAAAATCGACATCGTTTCGAAAACATGGAATGAAATACCTGGCACATAAACCTTATAATCGCCCCCCATAAAATGACCCGCAATACCACAGGCAATGGCAAAAACACCAATGGTTACCACACGCTCTGGTCGCTGCATTAAACCACCTTTACACTCCACGCCCAAACCTTCGGCCCTTGCACGGGTATAACTCACCATCATCGAGCCAATCAGCGCGATAAAGGCAAACAAGGAACTTAAGAAATAATGATGCGCTACGAGATAATAACAGATCCCCAAAAACATAATCATCTCACTATAACGATCAAGCACCGAATCGTAAAGCGCACCAAACTTCGAGCTCATGTTGCCCAAACGGGCCACCTGACCATCGAGCATATCGAACAGGCCGGCAAAAAGCACCAGCGCCCCGCCCCAACCAATGTATGACATGTCGCCGCGGTTAGATTTTTCGGCACCCAATACAAAAATAACCGCTACACCAATATTCAGGATCAAACCTATGGTGGTTACGGCATTAGGTGTTAAACCTATTTTAATCAATCCCTTTACAAAAGGATTGATCACTTTATATATGCCCTGTTGCAGACTGTCCCTTAATTTTTTTTCCATAGCTTTTTTCTTAAAAATCAAATTTTACCCTGGCCCTTATTCCCCATTCCGAAACTTCCGGATTATTGAGGTAGTTGAACCGTTTCACCAGATCGACCCTCAATAATTTAAAGATGTTACCTACACCAACACTGCCTTCCATATAGGGTTCGTTGCCCAAAGCATAAGTTCGCTGTGCGCCATTTTCGTAAACCGGCAATTGATATAATCCTGACTGAAAATTCGGATTGTTTTCATTTCGCAGACCGCCGTATAGTGCTTTAAACGACACTACTTCTCTTAATTTCAATCGTTTAATTAAGGGCACTTTATTAAAAAAGAAGCCGTTAAAATTGTGGTCTATATTAATGCTCACATAATGATCGCTCACAAACTCCAGGAAGTTCATTAGGTTATACGAATTAAGCTGATAGGCATAAGTTTGGTTGGCGCGGTGTATAGCCAATAAAGGGAAAGGCACTTTTCCGGCAATATAGCTACCTTCGAAAGTCACATCGCTATAGCCTAACTGTGATAAATAGAAACGTTTATCGATGCTTCCCATTAAGTTATGGTAATTGTATTCGCCGCCAAAAACACCCTTTAAACCTGCGGTATAACGTAAATTAAATACGGGATAACGGTCGGCAATGGGTACACGATAAATTTTGCCCTGATAAAATTTTTCGTTTGGTGCGTATCTTAATTGTAAAGAAATTTCACTGGTGCTTAACCTGTTAACAGATTGATTATTCGAGTTGATATAGTTCAATCCACCGGCAGGCGTTTGACTCCATTTTTTAAAACCAAGGTTATAAGAAAAGTGATTTTCGAACTCTTTTACATAATCCAAACGGTAAAAATCGTTGTACAACAACATATCGTTTACCCCACGTTTAAACGAAAGCAGAAAATTATCTTCCTGTACAAACTGAAGCTCTTGTCCAGGTATTTTGGTATCGCGTTGAAAACTGGCCCTCACGTAGTTCTGAGGAAATTCGTAGATCGATTTATTGTTCAGCGAATAAGTTCCGGAAAGGAAAAACTTCCATTTTTCATCTTTAATCCCGTAGGCTAAATAATTTTCGAAATAATAGCGTTTGCTGAGCTCGGGCGTTGTTCGGCCACCCACACGCAGCCTTAAACCTTCTACATTGTTAAAACTGTAAAAGGTATTTACGGGGCCAATTTCGTAAGGGCCTAAGTTCTGATAACCGGCAAATAAAAGGGTAACGATTTTCATTGTCCGTTTGAAGGATGGGAGGTTTTGCAGGGTATCGATATTGCCATAAATTTTCAGCTGGTTTTTCGAAATGCTATCCAACCTGTTTTTCTCCCAGAATTTATCGTCCTTTTTAGCAGCATCGGCTAATACGACAGTACTTTTCCCCTCAAAAATGGTATCGGGCAAAACCGTATCGAACTGGTAATTTTTAAAGGTAACGGTACGTTCGCCGGTAAAACCAATGCCTTTTGTTTTGCCAATCCCAAAATCGGCCAATAGGTTACTTTTGCTTAAACTGTATTTGCCTTTATCGTTTGCTTCAAAATCAAGGTCGATTTTTAGCGCACGCACAAAGTTGAGGTTAATGTTTTTATTCACCCCAAATGAAGCGCCGGTAATCGCATAATGGCTATCATTGGTTACATAAATCTTTCCCTCAAATAACATATCATTTGTATTCCGGGGCGTAAAAGACAGCTCAATAACCTGAGGTTTTTGATTTTTTAGTGTATCGGTAATAAAAAACTTATAAAAAGCAGGTGCACCATCTGCAATCGGGCTTAAAAATTCGTTACTGATGACCGAGATGTTGTTTTTATAGATATCGATATCCTGGTACATCCGATCGAAATAGGTTTTCAATCCTTTATTATCAATATACCGGCTGTCAAATTGAACCTGTTTTTCACCAATTACGATGGTTTTGTTCTTTTCGGGATTTTTACTCAGGTAGCTATCCGAAAGTTTTTCCTGAATATAAACCGGCAAAAGGTTTTTCCCACCAATCAAGGTCGAATCCTGCTCCTGAAATAAAAACTGATAATTCCGGAACATTCTTTTGTTCTTAAACTTATCCGAAACATTGCTCAGCGAGAACAACATCTTCTCATATTGTCTGAAGGATGCTGTATTATAACTTTTAATGCGGTTTTCTTCTTTATGGGCAATCACCTGGCGGATCAATTCGACCGCCGGATTATCCTTATTGCGGTATTTTATCTTTTTACCACCCACAATAACCACTTCATCCAGGGCCCTCGAATCGGGAACCAGGGCAACATCAAGCTCCTGTGTTGCAGCTGCCATTATATTTTTAAAAACAGTCCGATAACCCACATAATTAAAACTGATTTCACCTTGAGGATCGGGAGAAACCAGTGTGTACTTTCCGTTTATATCGGTCTGTATCCCGATCCTGGTATCTTTAAAAAAAACGGAAACGTTGGGCAGTGTTTCTTTGGTTACGGCATCGCGCACTGTACCAGATACTGTTGTCCTTTGGGCAAAGGCATTTACCTGCAAAATAAAACTGAGCAACACGAGGAGAAAAAATGAATAGATCGGTTTCATTTAACTTGTAAAAATAAACTGCTTTTGCATGATATAATTGTAGCTTAACCCGGTTAAAACCGAGCTAAACACCTTCGCGAGTACGTAATTGAGATTAAAAAAACGAGTGAGGATAAACACCCCTGCGGTTACGATGATCAGGTTGCCTGCCCATACCAAAATGTATTTCAATAGCTGCCATTTAATAGCTTTTGACTCACTTTCGAAAACCCATTTCCGGTTTACGTAAAAATTAACAAGCCCACCGCTAACCGTACCGCTTATACTTGCCGCCAGATACCACCAGCCAAAAAGATTTACGGCAATGATCGTCACACCGAAATCTGTAGCCGAGGCGACTAGAGATGATGCCTGTGCTTTTAGGTAAGTGAACATCATGGATTAAAACAGTGCTAAAACCACCACCAGCTGGAGAATCACATTTGCGTAAATGCCAGCCAGCACATCATCGGCCATCACGCCCCAACCACCTGGCAATTCTTCCATTTTACGGATATAAAAGGGTTTAAGTATATCAAAAAACCTAAAAAGAACAAGTCCGATAAGCGTATATTGCCATTTTAAAGGCACAAATAACAGGGTAATACACATTCCCGCTACTTCATCGATCACCACCCTTTGATGGTCTTTTCCCCAAATTTCTTCCACCCGATCGGCACTCATTATCCCCAACATCACGATAAACATGGTGATCAGTACCGGCCATAAATATGGGTTACTATAAGGGCTCTGGGAAAGGTGCCAGCAGATACAGGTTGCTATTGCAGCATATGTACCGGCACCTTTGCCGATATAACCTATTCCCAGAGCCGTTGAAAGAAATTTGTGGATAAACACTATACCGTTTCTATCAGTTCTTCTTCATAATCCTGACCTAAATGGGTAATCAATTCTTCGCCCATGATGTAACGTAAGGTATTCTGAAGTTTTATCAATTGTTTAAAAATGTCGTTTTCTGCAGGTACACCCGGAATTGTTTGTGGCGATTTCAGGTAGAATGACAACCATTCCTGAATGCCCGATAGGTTTGCACGTTTAGCCAGATCGATAAACAAAGCCAGATCCAATACAATTGGTGCGGCTAAAATGGAATCGCGGCAAAGGAAATTGATTTTGATCTGCATTTTATAACCTAACCAGCCGAAAATATCGATGTTATCCCAGCTTTCTTTGTTATCACCGTGCGGCGGATAATAGTTGATCCTGATTTTGTGGTACATATCGCCATACAAATCAGGGTTAACTTCTGGTTTAAAGATATCTTCCAATACCCCCAGTTTTGATACTTCTTTGGTCTTAAAGTTATCCGGATCATCCAATACCAAACCATCTCGGTTACCCAAAATATTATCAGAGAACCAACCATTTACGCCTAACGAACGTGCCGCTAAACCAGGCGCTAAAATGGTTTTCATTAAAGTTTGACCGGTTTTAAAATCTTTACCCGCAATTGGGGTATCGGTTTCTTTAGCCAGTTCGATTAAGGCAGGAATATCAACCGTTAAGTTTGGTGCACCGTTAGCGAAAGGAATTCCTAATTTTAATGCAGCATAGGCATAAATCATACTTGGTGCAATACGCGAATCGTTGTCTCTTAAACCTTGCTCAAAGGCAGCTAATGATTCGTGCACCTCAGATGGTTCGAAATAAATTTCGGTAGAACCACACCAAACCAATACGATACGATCGCAATTGTTTTCTGCTTTGAAGTTTTTAATATCCTCCATTACGGCTAAAGCCAGTTCGTAACGGTTATCGATATCTTTTACATATTTTCCATCCAGGTTTTTTACGTAATTTCTGTCGAAAGCCGCACGCATTGGTTTAATGGCCTGCAGTTCTTCACGCACATCGCGCAAAAGGTTAGCATCTAATACACGGGCATTCATTGCCGCTTCGTAAACGTTATCTTCGTACACATCCCAGCCACCAAATACCAGATCCTCAAGACCAGCCAGCGGCACAAAATCTTTAATTTTTGGTTGTTTATTCTCCGTTCTTTTGCCCAAACGGATGGTTCCCATCTGTGTTAACGAACCGATCGGTTTCGATATTCCTTTTTTAATTGCAGCAACGCCGGCAATCATGGTTGTTGCTACAGCACCTAATCCCGGCATTAATATTCCCAGCTTGCCTTCAGCTGCTTTTACTTGTTGTTTCATTCTATTTTATTTAAAATCTTATAACCAATTGTTTTTACGGTACCAGTTTATGGTTTCATTCAGTCCTTGTTCCAATCCGAACTGGGGTACAAAACCAAAGTCGTTCTGAATATTTTTAATATCACAGCCCCAATTGAGGGCGGTGAGTTCTTTTATCTTATCTACATTTAAGGCGGGTATTTTATTGAATACGCCATACAACCTTTCCATCGACCAGGCAAGGCCCTTGATCATTTGCACAGGTACATTCAAGGTCAATGTTTTTTTGTTTAAAGCCTTCCGCACATGGGCTGCCAGTGCAGAACGGTTATAAACTGCCCCGTCTGAAATGTTATAACTTTTGCCAACCACATCAGATGCGAGTGCTTTTATAATGATATCGGCCAGATCGGTGGCGTATACAAAGCTCAGTTCCTGTTCCTGCTTACCGATGTACAGCTCAAACCCTGCTTTAATCGTTTTAATCAATATGAAAATGTCTTTCTCCCGCGGACCGTAAACGGCTGTTGGTCTGAAGGTAATTAAGGGCAGATTCTGAATCTGAGCCAAATAGGTCTCGGCAAGTGCTTTGCTGATCCCATAATTGGTTACCGGATTTGATGCCCCTTTATCGGTCAGTTTTTCATTTTTTTGATTTAAAGGTCCCAGAGCGGCCAAACTGCTGATAAATACAAATTTCTTAATCGGGTGTTCTGATTTCGAAGCTGCCAGCGCCAGATTTCGGGTATAAATGGCGTTTACCTGATTGTAATCATCGAGTTTTTTCGCCTTGGTTACCGCAGCGGCATGCACGATATAATCGTATTTTTTTTCTTCTATGTTTTCTTTTAACAGGTATATCGAAGAAAGATCAAGATCTACGTAATTAATCTGAAAATCTTTAAGATGATCTGCAGCAGCTGACCGGCGCACATTTGCATAGACTTCCAGATCGCTGGCTAAAGCAGCTTTAATCAGGTGATAGCCCACAAATCCGGTTGCTCCTGTTATCAATACCCGCTTTTTCATATCGTTTTCTCCAAAATCCTGTATTTGCGGTATAACTTCCCGCCAATATCTTCAATGGGTTTATTGATCAGGTCGTTATGATCTAAAGTCCAGCTGGCCTCTGCATATTTCATATTTTTAGCCTTGAAATGTTTGATGATACGGCCGTAAAGACAGGCCTCAATGCCCATTTTTCGGTAACCATCGACCACGCCAAGCAATAAAATACGGATGCCGTCAATTTTCTTTTTATTGGCTAAAAGTTTGATTAATCCTGTAGGAAACAACCTGCCGCGTTTAATTTTGATCAGGATCTGGTTGATATCGGGTATAGCCAGTGCAAACCCCACGATCTTGCCATGCTGCTCGGCCAGGATGCAAAATTCAGGATCGAGGATCAGTTTTAAATCGTTCGCCGTATAGTCGAATTCTTTATCTGTCATGGGCACAAAACCAAGGTTTTTATCCCATGCTTTATTGTACACCTCTCTTACCGCGTTGCATTCCTCCCTGAATTTCTTCATGTTGATTTTTCGGAGTACAATATCATTCCGGAGCAGCCGTTCTTCTATCCTATCCAGCAGTTTAACCGATCTTTCGCTATAATTCCCTGCGGTATAACGGTAGGCCCTTAAATCGACATTTTTCTGGAAACCCGTTTGCTCCAGAAGCGACAGATAATATTGGGCGTTGTAAGGCATCATGGCTACAGGCGGTCCGTCGAAACCTTCAATCAGTAAGCCGCATACCTCATTGGTAGAGAAATTTACCGGACCTAAAACTTTCGTCAATCCCCGATCTGATAACCAATCCTGTACTGCGTTTAAAAGCGCCTGCGCAACTTTCACATCATTAATACAATCGAAAAAACCAAAGAAACCATCATGCCCGCCGTAAACCTTATTGTGGTTGGTATTGTTAATTGCAGCAATCCGGCCCACTATTTTACCCTCATCATAAAGCAAAAAAAGCTGGATTTCCGAATGTTCGTAAAAAGGATGTTTACCCGGGGTAAGCAAATCGCGCTGGGCAATAAATAACTCAGGAACATAGTTTACATCATCCGCATACAATTGGTGCGGAAAATCAACAAAGGACTTTAATGCTTTTTTACCAGAAACCTTTACCAGTTCTCTCATGATTGGCTTCCTACTAATTCTACGTTAACGGCCTTAAAAGCTGCACTTAGTTTGGCGATGGCCGATTCAATCTGCTCGAAAGTATGCGTGGCCATTAAAGAAAACCTGATCAAAGACGAATCGGAAGGCACTGCCGGCGAAACAACCGGATTTACAAATACCCCATTTTGCTGAAGGATATTGGTAATCATAAAGGTTTTGATGTTATCGCGGATGTAAACGGGAATAATCGGACTATTGCTGTGCCCGATATCGAAACCGGCCTCGAGCAAAAGTTTTTTCGCATATTCTGTATTGGCCCAAAGTTTATCTATCCGTTCTGGCTCCGATTCGATAATATCTAATGCAGCAATTACACTTGCCACAGCAGATGGCGGCATACTTGCGCTGAACATGAGTGAGCGGGCGCGGTGTTTGATATATTCGATGGTTTCGGTACTGCCAGCAATAAAACCGCCTAATGAGGCCAGCGATTTGCTAAAAGTGCCCATAATCAGGTCTACATCCTCCGTGAGATTAAAATGTGATGCTGTTCCCGACCCATTAAAGCCAATTACGCCAAGGCTATGTGCATCATCCATCATGATATTGGCGCCAAATTCGTTGGCAATGTCTACCATTTCAGGAAGGTTAACTAAATCGCCTTCCATACTGAAAATACCATCTGAAACAATCAATTTGGCCGAATCTTCCGGTAACCGGCTTAATTTGCGGCGTAAATCTTGCATATCGTTGTGGGCATACTTAATCGTCCGCGAAAAGGCTAAACGGCTACCATCAATAATAGAGGCATGATCGTATTCATCCAGCAACAGGTAATCGTTACGATCCAATAAACAAGATATTACCCCCAGGTTAACCTGAAAACCCGTGCTAAAAAGTACTGCAGCTTCTTTACCTACATACTCGGCCAACCGGTTTTCCAATTCGAGGTGAATATCGAGCGAACCGTTCAGAAACCTCGATCCTGCACAGCCGGTTCCATATTTTTCGATGGCTGCTTTGGCGGCTTCTTTTATTTTGGGATGATTGGTTAAGCCTAAATAGGAGTTTGAACCAAACATGAGTACCTTTTTTCCATTGATCACCACCTCGGTATCCTGGCCAGATTCTATCGACCTGAAATAAGGATACAATCCCTTTTCTTTTATCACCGCCGCATCCTTAAAAGAGGCAATTCTATCTTGTAATTTTTTACGCATGCTGAACACTTATATTCTTCAGTTTTTTAAAACCCTGTTCTGAAAATTTGGTCTGCACCCGAATACTATTTGTAGATATTAAAATCAACGATATAGATTAAGGCCGCATTAACCGAACGATTTGATAACACAATTTTAACGCGGAATTGAAGCCAAAAAAAGGTTCAAATGTGGGATATATTGGTCAAAAAGTTGGATTGGTAAAATGTGACATTCAGATGAATTGACTAATTGACATTCTGACTTTTATTATAAAATAGTAAAAAGGTTAAAAACAGCCAAAAAAGCATTAAAAACAACATAAATACCTGTATTTAAGCATAATACAGCAATACAATTTCTTAATCAAAAACACAAAAATCAATCAGAAATTAGTCATTTTAAAAAAATGTTCTTGCAAAACTGATCCCGAACATTACATTTGCCATAGCAAAATCCGACAGATAAAGGGCGAAAAACTATCCGTAAAAGGGTGGCTAAAATTGTGGTGCAAAAGATGATCGAATCTGTTAAGAAATTATTAAAAAACGCTGAACGATTTTATGCAACAAGAGTTACTCAATAAAACTTTTTCAGAAAAAAACCATGAGGAAGCGCTTTCTTTAAATGATGGATTGATGGCAAAAATCCACCATAGCAGCGATCCGCATTATTGCAGTTCGGAACCTTTCCGCGTATCGAGTTATGCTTTAATTCTGATCACCAAGGGAAAGATGAACCTTCGGATAAATTTTGTGGAGCATGTATTAAACCAGAGGGATATTCTACTCATTTTTCCACATGCCGTTTATGAGATTAAGGATAACAGCGATGTTTCTTTCATCAGCATCCATTTCAACAAAAGTTATTTAAAAACCAAAGGGGTATTCTTTAACAGCGGAGAAGCTTACCGGATGTTCCAGAACGACCCCACGCATAAATTTTCATTGTCAAAAGAGGAATATACATTCATTTATTATGATATGCTTGCCCTGCACAAAAAGCTGAATGTATCGAAAGATACCCCGCAGATTAAAAACATTGTGCATAATAGCTTTCTGGAACTGCTTTATGACCTCTTTCTGCTAAAAAACAAACAGAAAGATGCCTTACCTTTTGTTCACGATAGCAGGACAGAACTCACCAATCGTTTTTTATCACTGGTATCAGAAAACTTTAAGAAGGAAAAACGTGTAATTTATTATGCCAATTGTTTACGCATTACGCCAAGGCATTTATCGCAGGTGGTTAAACAGGTAACCGATAGAACGGCGGGTGCAATTATTGATGAAATGGTGATCAGAGAAGCGAAACTACTGTTAACCAGCCATGTAATGAACATCTCGGAGGTTGCCATGGAGCTGCGCTTTAGCAACTCCTCTTTTTTTGGCAAGTATTTTAAAAAACAGACGGGCATTACCCCGTCTGAATATAAATTATCGAATAATATCGCGGTATAGACCGATGAATTGTTGTTATGACTGAAGTCAAGCCGATTTAAGCATTTGTTTAATGTTCCAGAGGAACTCATTTGGAGGAGAAATCTTTCAATATCGACTTCTATACTCCACAGTGCCACTCTCAATGACATATTCCAAAAATCGGCGTCATCTCGACCGGAGCAACGCGCAGTGGAGAGATCTTTGGACTATATTGACAGATCTCTCCACTACGGTCGAGATGACGATTCATTGTAAATCTGTCAGCTAACTTCTTTGTTGCAACCTACCTATTTACGTCGAGTTTTTTACCGGCCAGATCTTCCCATCTGTAAAAATGAAAGGTCTTATCATCGCTCATGGCCACCAGCAACCCGTGTTTAAAATCGTTATTTAGAGGAACTGAAACTACATCAATACCATCTGTTTGATTAGCGGAATACTTAATGGTGGTTAACAGCGGGTGTGGCCGGGCAGTATTGGCTTTAGCCACCCGATCGTACACTTTTAACTGTTTAGCGCCCTGATCGGATACGATGATATAACCTTTATTTCCTGATGTTTTATAAATAGCGATTCCTTCATTGTCGACAGCAAAATCGCCTTGTCCGAATAGCGCCAATTCTGTATTCCCTTTGGCCGGATCAGCGTAATATTTACGCACACCAACCTGCTCATCGCAATAGTAAACATAACCCAGTTCGTTATCTACAGCAATGGCTTCTATTTCCTTTTTGCCACTATACTGGCCAAATTTCCTCACCAAATCTGCTTTAACATTACCTTTTCCATCATCAGTCAACAGGTATTGCCAAAGGTAACTTCCGTTTTTAGGTCCTGTTTTACGGCCAACAATGGCATAGATTTTTCCACTCGGATCGGTATACATCGAAATTCCCATCAAATCGCGGTACTCTGCACCAGTTTCGCCTACAAAAACCGCAATTCCACCATTATCGATGGCTTTCATATCGGGAAGAGAAAATATCCGCAGTTGATGCGTGTAACGTTCTGTTGTAACTGCAATATCTGTCTTTTTCCCGGCCAGTTGCAAACCATAAGCAATATCAACATTATCTGGTCGTTTTAAACCCTTTACCGTTTTTGATTTAATGATTTTACCTTTCAGGTCGAAAACATACAGGCCACCACTGCTATCTTTATCCGTACCGATCACCAAAGACTGCGCTGGATCATTCGGATTTACCCAGATCGCAGGATCATCGGTATCAAAATCGACAGGATCAGATACATACAGGGGTTTTACTGCTGTATCATTTCCGCTTGGTGTACCTCCATTACAAGAAATGGCCAGGCTTAAAACCACAAAAGCGGCAAGGTTTAATATATTGTTGTGCTTCATTTTATATTTTAGTTCCGTATGCACCAACAAATGTTGATGGTGAAGGTGAGACATAGGTGATACCATTTTTCATTATAATTCCAGTCTGGTGATGGCGGCTAAAGTTAGTGATACCTTTACCCAAGGCTGGTGAGTTGCCCTGCAGGTGGAAATCCCATGCGGTATTAAAATCGGCATTCGTCACGGCTGTATTTAAAGGATAATTCACAAATTTAGGATCATTTGCACCGGCAACATTGCTAATGACATCGTTTTTACCGCCCACAATATCGCCAGTTGGCTGAAACTGATTTACTGTGGTCTGGTCGAAACCATAATACCAGTTATTGCTGTAAACAGAACGGCTGTCTTCAGGTTTTTTCGGATCTCTTTTCACACCAAAACGGGTATTGGCAAAAAGATTATTGTACAGATCGGCACGAACCGTACTTTCCAGCCAGATCGATCCGCCTTTCGCCGTTGGCCTTCTCCAGCCCGTATTTACCATGGTATTGTTATAGGCAATAATATAGGCTTGTGGTGTTTTATCTCCGGTGTTAGATAATTTTAAAGCATTGGTATTGGTGCTATAAACCAGGTTATAAGCCACATCTGCCAAACAGCCCGATTTAAAGTTCATGGCCTCTCCTCCTGTTACTCCAGTAGTATAAAACACATTATTGGCAAAAATGATTCTTCCACCTTCAATATAAGTACAATCTTCCTGAAAATTTCTGATGGTACTATTTTGAACCACCAATCTGCCCCTGGCATTGGCAAACCAAAGGGCGGGTAAACTTTCGCCGGCAACAGCTTTGTACAAGCCCATTTTTACCGAAGTAGAAGCATCGGAAGTTTTAGCACCGCCATATTCGAGAATGACATGATCGAGCACCAGTTCCTCACATGTCGGACCAGCTAAAATACCACCCCAAAGTTTACCAAACTTGGTCAATGGCGTTTTGTAAAAATCATTTACGGTAAATTTGATGGGGTTCTCTGTGGTGCCCAAAGCATACAGATTACCTTTTATAATCATTTCGGGTTTCGCAACCGTATCCATCAGTACCGTTACGCCTTCTTCAATAGTGAGCGTTTTCCCTTCCGGAATGACAATATCACCTTTAATGACCTGTGTACTGCCTTTAGCCCAAACCCCTGAAACTTCGCCAATTGCCGAACCATCAACAGCGGTGGTATCGACATCGATATTGGCTTTTTCACATCCTATTAAGGTCAGCGCCATCAGGATCATCAATTTAAAAATCTGATTCGATTTCATGTCTTTGTATCTTTAAATTCTAATTAATTAAACTTATATCTGAAGCCAAGCAGGTAGTTCTGGCCATAATAATCACTTCTGATCAATGTATTTCCGTTTTTAACCAGGTCTTCATTGATATTGTTATTCTCAGGATTTGTACCTTTTATAAATAACTTTGTGGGGGTATTTAAGATGTTATTGGCTTTGATAAAAACACTGATGCCACCTTTAAAACGTTTCTCAGCAGAAGCATCCATCTGTACAAATCCTTCCTGCCACAAATCGTTATTTAGGAATTGAGAAACCGTGTTGATGCGTGGCCCTGTATAAGCACCTGCAACCTGAACATCCCAGCCTTTTTTAGTGTCTTTAAACAATAGCGATAAGTTGGCAATATGCGCTGACTGGCCATAAAGCGGACGCTCCTGATTAACATTAGCCGGTTCAGTATCTCCTGTAGTAGGATTAATAACCCTGGTGGTTTTAGTGGTATTGATGCGTGAATGGGTATAGGTATAATTGGCTTTCAGACCTATTTTGCTGAAATATTTGATGTAATCTACTTCTGCACCATAGTTATTGGCGGTACCAAAGTTTCCTGGGGTATAAAAAGTGTCTTGTCCACGAATGGCATCGGCCTGAAAGGTATATTCAATAGGATTTTTAATGCGTTTATAAAAAGCGCCAACCAATAATTGCTCTGAAGCACCGGGAAAAAGTTCGTAGCGCAAATCGAAATTATCGGCTAAAGCACGTTGCAGGTTCACATTACCACGTTCTACAAATTCTTCGTTTTTCACTCTTCCAGGTACAATTTCATAAAATCCCGGACGGTTGAGGGCCTTGTAATAAGAAGCATGTAATTGCGCTTTTGGACTTAAGAAGTATTTTGCAGTTAAACTGGGTAGCAGATCAGTATAAATCTGATTTCCTTTTGGAAAAGCCTCACCTGCAGGAAAAAGCAGATTATAACCCTGGTTGGTATGTTCTACCCTTAACCCTCCGATTACTTCCAATTTAGCTGAGTTATATTTAAACATACCGTATCCGGCCGCTATTTTTTCGCTTGCATCGTAGGTTAGTGCATTAGACACTGCACCTGTAGGATTACTCACCACGAGGTTTAAATCGGTATAATTTTGAAAATTCACACCGTAAAGATCAAATGCATTGGCTGCACTTGGGGCAAGGTTGTAATTGTTAAAGAAACTGCTTCTTTGTTTATCGCGGTATAAACCTCCGGCCATAATATCCAGTTTGTGCTCATCGACTAAAACATGATAAGTCAGATCAAGATATCCTGCCAAATCCTCATCAGTACTGCGCTCCCATCTGCGGGTAACCGGATCGGTATTAACCAAGCTGGTCCTTTTGCTTTGAAAATTCTGCTGTATCCCGTTTAAACTGATGCTGGTATTTTCGGGCACATCATTTTTAGCCGAAGAATAAACAGCCGACCATTGTACTTTAAATTTATCATCAAAGAATTTATGGTCGCCATGAAGTGTCGTATTGTAAATCTGTTGCTCCGTTAAGCGGCTGCGCGTATCGTAAACCAATTCAGCATTCCCTGCGGTTGGATTATAAACCCCATTATAGGTAGTGGTTACCGCATCTCTAACCTGCTGATTTTTTAGGTTAACATACACATTATATAAACTGATCTGGTGATCTTTATTAAAAACATAATCAATTTTTCCATGTAAACCTGTTCGTTGCTGCTGCTCGGAATACTCACGGTAACTTTTACTGGTAATTTTGGCATAAGGATCGATACCTACCACTGCGTTGTTGTAAAAAGTACTGTTGCTACCACGGTAAGTATTCTGATAACTTCCTGCCAGCACCACCCCGAGTTTATTATCCAAAAAGCGTTTACTTAAGGATAAACTCCCGATTAAATTGGGTGCAGGATTTTTATATTTATAATCGAGTGTCCCTTTGGTAAAATCGCTTTGAGTAGCATTGTAGTTTTTCCCGTTTACTTCGTAAGGCGATTTGTAATTAATACCTGAAGCATTGTAACTGGTAAACTTCCGGTCAAAAAACAACTGGTTATAACCTGTAGAAACATTGGCATTTACCTGTAATAAACCAGGCGCATTTTTCATCACCATATTAATGGCACCGCCAATGGCATCGCCCTCTAAATTGGGGGTAAGCGTTTTATACACTTCTAAACGATCGAGTAAATCAGAAGGAAAAAGATCAAGCGGAACATAACGGTATTTATTATCCGGACTTGGAATTTTCACACCATTGACCAAAGTATAGTTGTAGCGTTTATCCATTCCCCTTAATATGGCGTACTGCCCGTCGCCATTGCTATTGCGCTCTATAGACACACCCGAAATGCGTTGCATCACATTGGCTACCGTTAAATCAGGCGAAATCTCAATCGATCTTCCTGAAACGATATTCATCAGCTGTGGCGCATTTTTTTCCAGGCGTCTTGCCCCCTGGTCGGTAGAACTCACCGCATTCGATTTAATGGTGATATCATCAAGACTTTTCGAATCGCTCTCCATGTAGAACTTTAAGTGATCATTATCCTCTTTCAGTATCACTAAGGTTTTCTCGATGGTTTTGTAGGTAATGTAGCTTACACTAATTTTGGCTGAACCTACTTTTACATCCTTAAATTCGAAAGTGCCATCCAATCCGGTATTGGTTGTGCGCCTTGGGTTTTCTAAAACCACTGTTGCGCCTACAATGGCCTCTCCTGTTTGCTTATCGTAAACATGGCCTTTCAGTTTTGTGGCATTTGCAGTGCCTGCACAAAAAAGAAATAAAAACAGAATTTGTAATCGTTTATTCATCGTGTTTGGTAATGTCTTTTTATTATCGACGGGGCAAAGGTGTATACACCATTTTACACCAGGAAATTATCGAGGTTACATAAAGGCAACAGCGTTACAACAGGCATAGATCAAAAAGCAACACAAAAATACAACACAATGATTATCAACAAATTAAGCATACACAAAAACGCCGTTATGCTTTTATTACCGTTACATTAACAAATTGTTAAGCGGTAAAAAACACCAAAAAACAGGTAATTTATTACAGCTGATGTAACGATTATAGCGCCTGGATAAATGCAGATAAATTATCGCCTTGCGCCATATTCAGCTTTTTTCTGAGCCTATATCTCGATACCCTTAAACTATCGGTGGATATACCGAGCAAGGTTGCAATATCGCCTGAATCGAGATTCATTTTTAATAGTGCAATCAGGCGCATATCGGCTGAAGTAAGTTCATTGCTATATTTTTTCAGGCTTTCGAGAAATTGATGATGCACCTGTTCGAAAGCCACTGTAAATTCTTTCCAGTTGCGTTCGTGGTTAAAGCTCTGGTTAATCTCGGTGAGGATCTGGTTCATCTGCTTTTTCTGATCGCGTTTATCCTCCTTTACCATCGTCTGTAAGGTTGCTCTAAGGTTTTCGAGGAACTGGTTGTGTTTGATCAGATTTAAGGTATGGGTAGATAATTCCCTGCTTTTAACCTCCAGCAACTGCTTCAGGTGCTGTTCTTCGAGCTGAAGATTTTTGAGTTCGAGGCTGGTCATATCATGTTCTATTGCCTTCTGCCGCGCCAGCATCTGTTGATCTTTCAACTTTAACCGTTGTCTGCTAAAAATAACAAAACCTAAAACGACCAATAATATCACCACAATTGTGGCTGAAAAAGCAATAATCCGGTTCACCTTCCGGTCGTTTTTCAGTTTATTAATCTCATCCGATTTTTTATTGATATCGTAAAGCACCTGTAAAAAAGCGACCTGCCGGGCACCATCTTCCGAATACAGATCGATGGTATATTTATAACCCAGTTTTACGTAATGATAGGCACTATCCATATTATTCAGCAGTTCGTAAGCCTTCCCCAAATCTCTGCAACAGGAGCTTAACTGATAAATATTGCCCATTTTTTCGGCCAGCTTTAATGCAGTTTCAGTTTGCACAATACTTTCTTTATACCGGCCGGTTTTACGGAGGATATCGCCCAGATTATTAATCACCTCAATGCTGCCCAGGTCATTATGATCTTGCTGATATAAATCCAACGACTGTTTAAAGTGCACATAAGCAGAGTCGTAACGCTCCAGATCTTCATATATACTGCCCAGGTTTTCGTGTATTTTTGCCTCCCCACTTTTATCGTTAACCTGTTCGTTTATTTTTAAAGCGAGTTTTTGATAGTAAAATGCACTGTCGTAAAGCTGCCTTTTTTCGTATAACTGCCCGATATTACCCAAAACGGTTGCCTGGCCAGTTAAATTATTCGCTCGTTTATAAATGCCAATGGCTTTATTATAGCTATTTAAGGCCTTATCTTTTTGCTTCATGTAGTAGTACAGTACACCGGCATCGTTAAGATTGGCGGCCAGCAAAAGCGATTGATTGGCAGTATTGAATATTTTATCTGCTTTTAAAAAGAACTCTAACGATTGACTAAAATGCCCCTGTGTATAACAAACCTTGCCCATTTGCTGTAAACATTTACCTTCCAAAAGCTCATCATTATCGTCGATAGATTTGGCGTATATTTTTTTTAACTGAGCCAGCGCTGCAGTGGGGTCTTTTTGATTGAGCGCAATAATCGATTCGAATTTTTCTTCCTGCGCATTTACATTTGAAATGAAAAGCAGCAAAAGTAAAAGAACACTAAAAGGTTTGATCATGTTAAAGCATCTATATATCAGGCAATGCTGAACAAAGAAAGAGCGTATATGTTAACTTAAGGTTAAGTTGAAAAATTAACTGATGGGGATGAATGCCAACTTTAAGTTCGCGGCTGATTTTATATTAGCCCGTTAAATGATATTTTGTAATTTAGAGGTTAACGGCTTGTAAAAAGCGAAACCGTAAAATGACCACAGATGAAAAAGATTATTCTCGACCTTGCTGTTACCCTTGATGGGTATATTGAAGGCCCAAATGGCGAAATTGACTGGTGTATTATGGATGGGGATGCCAATTTTAACGATTTTTTAGATGGCATAGATTCTATTTTTTATGGACGGATCAGCTACGATCTCTGGGGAAATTACCAGCCCGGAGAAGAAGAAAACGATTTGATGAAATCGATCTCCGAAAATATCAACAGCAAGAAAAAGTATGTTTTTTCGCATACCAAAACCGACGATGGTACGGGTGCAACCTTTATCCAGTCGGATATTGTGGGAAGGGTTAACGAGATTAAAAAACTGCCGGGTAAGGACATATGGCTATATGGTGGTGCAAAGTTAATATCTTCGTTTTTAAATGCAGGCCTGGTTGATGAACTGCAGCTCGCTGTACACCCGGTAATATTAGGTGGAGGAAAATTATTGTTTAGCGAAATAACCAATCGGGTTTGGCTAAGCCTAAAAGAAACCAAAAGTGCTCCATCGGGTGTTGCGCAGCTTATATATGATGTGAAGGATAAATGAGCTGATTAGTTTAGAGTTAAGGGTTTGGCGTTTAGAGTCAACTTAACCTTGAACTGTACCAATGACTAGTGAACGAATGACAAATGAACCAATGAGCAAAAATCAAAAGACAATTTACAGTGGGCAGTTATCAATGGTCAGTATGCAATGACCAATGCCTAATGAACAACATCCTCCAGCTTACAGGTATTTTTTCACCAAAGGCATTTTCCGCAGTAAATAAGCAGTTGCCCAACTTAATCCCAGCGATAAAACAAAAACAATTAGAAACTTAAAACCTGCAGGGATATTAAACGATAACAATAAAAACTGGAGCCAGGTTACATAAACAAAATGAACCAGGTAAATTAAATAGGCATGGCTACTGAGCGAATCCCACCAGGCGATCTTTTTGACAACCAATTTGCTATAACTGGTTACGAAAGCAAGAAATGTTAAAGTGCAGCAAAGCACAAACAAAATGTTGCTGATCATTGCATTCTGATTGCTACTGAGCAATTTTTGATCTACTGCTTTGTTCAAAACATCGGTTGAATACAAAAAAGCACCGAAAGCCAAAAGGGCCAGCAAACACCATAACCGGTAGTATTTAACGGTTAACGATTTTTCAGCAAAAACGCCTTCACTGATCGCTAATTTTCCAACGACTGCCCCAATTGCAAAATAGGCAAAATACAGGATTAAGCGGCTCAGCTGAAAATCGAAAGGTCCAATCCCCGTCCAGCTATATGGCCCGAAATAACCTGCCATGGGCAGATAAGCAAGCAAACCTGTTAAAAACAAAATTAAAAACAGGCCAACAGTTGTCCTGTTTTTGTTAAGGTTTAACTGTAGCGCGCTGTTCTTTCCACCATAAAATAATTGATGAAACGATGCCGCGACAAAGTTAAAAACGAACAATAACCATAAAAACCACGGCGGACCAACCGGCCAGGCCTCAGTTGTGAAAAAATCCTGAACATAAGTCCAAATATTGGTATTAACACGCATTAAATAAAATGAAGGGAAATATGCCAAAAGCATCAGCACGGTACCCAGCAATAAGAACGGAATCAATAACCTGAAAATTTTATCTTTAATAAAGGATAGATAACCCTTTTTATCAATGCCAGAAAAAAAGAAAAGTCCGCCCAGAAAAAACATAAGCGACATAAAAAAGGTATCGTTAAAGCTGACCATGCCATCAAGCAAGGCCCATCTGCCATGATCTACTACTGGATGTGTAGACAGGATATAAGCATCCTTATTAAATACAGAGAAAGTGGTGTAGGCCAATGCCGCATGATGTGCAACCACTAAAACGGTTATGGTTGAGCGCAGGTAATCTATCCATACATTCCTTAAAGATTGATTAGCCATGATAAATCTCCATTAAAACAATTACATTATTGGTAAATTTACTATCTTAATAAGATTAAGCATCAAAAAAAAGGCACTATATTTTATGGAAGAAATAAAAAACGGCGTTAAAGCTTTTTATGCCAAAACCCAGGCCGATTGGCGCCAATGGCTGGCCGAGAACCATGAAAAGGAAGTATCTGTTTGGTTAATCATCTATAAAAAAGATGTATCGGCAAATCGCCTGCCCCATAGCAACGCCGTTGATGAGGCCCTTTGTTATGGCTGGATTGATAGCTTAACGGTAAAAAGGGATGAGGAAAGCCGTTATCAATTTTTCTCAAAAAGAAAACCTAAAAGTAACTGGAGCGCGATTAATAAGAATAAAGCTTTACACTTAATAGACCAGGGACTGATGAGCGATGCAGGATTACAATCTATCGAAACCGCTAAAGCCAATGGCATGTGGGATGCCCTGAATGATGTAGAAAATCTAATTGTACCCGATGATTTAAAAAAAGAATTTGAATCCAACAAACCAGCGCAATCATATTGGGAAAAATTTCCCCGTTCTTCAAAGAAAGCCATACTAAAATGGATATCAGAAGCCAAAAGAACAGAAACAAGAGCAACAAGAATTAGCGAAACCGTTCGCCTGGCGGGAGAAAATGTGCGGGTGAAGTAGAATTTAGTCCGGAGTACAGTTGGCAGTTAACAGTTGGCAATAAACAGTAACAGTTAGCTTAGTGTTTAGTGTTGATTAACCGATAGCCTTGAACTGCACCATTTGCCTAATGACCAATTAACGAATGACCAATGAACTAATGACCAATGAACCATTTAATTATTCAGCCTATTCCTATATTCTGATGGTTTCATGCCTTTAATGGCCTTAAAAAATTTATTAAAATTGGTTGGATTATTAAATCCACTGGCATAACAAACATCCGCAATGGAATAATCTTCTGATTGGAGTAATTTGCAGGCGTGCCCTATTCGTATTTCATTGATAAACTGGGTAAGCGATTTTTGTGCCCGCATTTTAAAAAAGCGGCAAAATGAATTGGGTGTCATATTGCATAATTCGGCTACCTCATTCAGGTGTATGTCGTTATGAAAGTTTTTCATTAAAAACTGATACACCTTATTAATCCGGTTATTATCTTTCTCATCATATTGGTTTTTAAATGTGAGACTAGATAAATACTTAAAATCTTTTGCCCTAGCTAATATTTTGATGATTTCTACAACCGAAACTATATTTTCGAAACCATCATTATTTTCAATCCCGAGTAAAATCTCCCTTATTTTATTACTGGTTTCTTTTTCGAAGGCTAAACCTCTTGATGCCCTCGAAACCAAGTCTTCTACCAGCATTAAAACAGCCTGATCGTCGGTTAACATCGAAAAAAAATCAATGCTAAAATAAATAACGGTAGACTTTACCAGCTTATCATCCCTATCCTCGTAACTTTTATCATTCTGCCAGATGTGCGGAAGATTTGGTCCCATCAGTACCAGGTCGTCATCTTCGAAATTCCCAATATGATCGCCAACAATGCGTTTACCATGGCTTCGTTCAATCCAAACCAATTCGCACATATCATGAAAGTGGAAAGATGAAATCAGCCGGTTATTGTCGATATGTTTTATATGGACAGATTTGTTACCTGCATGGTTAACATTGATAAGTTCAGACCTCATAATATTTTACAAAAACCTTAATTAAGTAAACTAAATTAATGATAAATAAGGAAATTAAGTTATTTAAGGTAAAAAAATTTAAGTTTTTCCAAATATAGTTTTACAAAAGGAATAATGCTGCGCGTACTTTTAGTATTAGTAAACATTTGATTACATGAGGTATAGACTGTGCCTCAGCAATCAGCTGTTTTTTTAACCAAAAACTATATAAACTGTATGAAGAAAATTTTCCTATTTTATTTCATGCTATTTCTATCTGCAGCAGCCTTTTCGCAAGAAAAAACCGTTGTAAAAGGAACAGTACGAAATGCAGAACAACAGCCCCTCGCCGGTGTTAGCGTGGGGGTAATCGGGCAGAATGTTGGTACTACTACCGACAATGAGGGCCGGTTTACGATTCAAATCCCCAAACCTGCGGGTGCAAGGCTAAGATTTAGCTTTGTTGGTTACACCACAATCGAAGTAGCCGCAAACGATCCGAAAGCGATCAACATTGTTTTAAAAGATGATGCGCAGAATGAACTGCAGGAAGTGGCCGTTGTAGCCTTCGGAACGCAGAAAAAAAGTTCCTTAACCGGTTCGGTAACCACCATTAGTGCGAAAGACCTAAAAGGCCCAACCAGTAACCTTACCACTACTTTAGCAGGGCGTGTTCCGGGAGTTATTGCCTACCAGCGTACCGGTGAACCCGGACAAGATAATGCCAACTTTTTTGTAAGGGGTGTGGGTACTTTTGGAACCGGAAAGCAAGATCCCTTGATTTATATTGATGGTATTGAAAGTACACCTACCGATCTGGCCCGTATTAACCCTGATAATATTGATAATTTTTCGGTACTGAAAGATGCGGCAGCTACTGCATTATATGGTTCAAGAGGATCGAATGGGGTAATGTTACTGACCACTAAATTGGGCGCGCAGGGCGTTACCAAAATCAATGCAAGGGTAGAAAACAGGTTATCAACCAATACGCAAAACTTTAAACTGGCTGATAATATTACCTACATGCGTTTGGCGAATGAGGCCGTAACCACCCGTGATTTTCAAAACCAGGGCGGTGTAAATCCACCTTACTCACCTAATAAAATCGATAATACAGCTGCAGGTATGGATCCCTTGCTGTATCCAAGTAACGACTGGGTTAATATTCTGACAAAAAATAACACCAGAAATTTGGCAGCAAATTTAGATGTAAGTGGCGGTAACGAGAAAGCAGTTTATTATGTAAGTTTAACTTACGATGAGAATAATGGTTTACTGAGGGAAGCCGGGTTAAACAATTTTAACACCAATGTAAAGGCACTTTCTTATTCCTTATTGTCAAACATCACCATCAACTTTACCAAAACCACCAAAGCGCTCATCAGCGTACGTGGTACATTTGATAACAATACTTCGCCGGTTGGCGGTGGATCGCGGATTTTCACTTTGGCTTCTCAAAGCAATCCGGTAGCTTTCCCTGCTTTGTATCCGCAAAGTTTTTTACCTTATGCACAACATCCCCTATTTGGCAGTGCCTTATTGCCCAACTCCAATAATCAACTGTATACCAATCCATTTGCCGAATCAGTAAAAGGGTTTCAGGAATACAACAGGGCACAACTAGTACCCCAAATCACGATAAACCAAAATTTGGATGGTATTACAAAAGGTTTAAGTGCCCGTGCCATGGCTTTTACACAGCGTGATGCCGATTTTACTTTGGTTAGGCAGTACAGTCCTTTTTATTATCAGGCCAGACAGGTTGGTGGACAAACCCTCCTAACCTCGCTTAACGAACCTACTCCAGGTTCATCAACACTCCAAATCGGAATCCCTCCAACAGAGTACCTCACCTATTCGCCATCAGCAAAAAACGTAAGTACAGTTATTTATGGTGAAGCGGTAATTAACTATCTACGCACCTTTAGCGAAAATCATTCAGTTGGAGGAAGATTTATTACCACCGTCCGTTCTACCGTTAATGGCAATGCCAACACCTTACAATTATCGTTACCAAAACGTAATTTAAACTTTTTAGGCCAGGCGAACTATGCTTATAAAGATAAATACCTGGTAGATTTTAGTTTTGGTTATAATGGATCAGAACGGTTTTCACCGGATAAACGTTACGGGTTTTTCCCATCAATCAGTGGAGCATGGATCGTTACGAAAGAAAAATTCATGGAGCCTTTAAGTAAAGTGATTACGAATTTAAAACTTCGGGGCAGTTATGGTTTAAGTGGTAATGATCAAATCGGATCTGATGCCGATCGTTTCTTTTATTTATCAGAGGTACAATTAAATAATATCTCTAGAGGAGCAACATTCGGAGAGAATTATGGTTATAGCAGACCGGGTATCTCAACCAGCCGTTATGCAAATCCAAATATTACTTTCGAAAAAACAAAGCAATATAATTTAGGCTTAGAATTAAGTTTATTTAACGATTTCAATTTCGTTATCGAAGCTTATAAGAAAAACACTTCTAGCATTTTATTATTCAGGAGTAATGTACCCTCAACTTCAGGTTTGCAGGCCGGTACTTTTGCAAACATTGGAGAAGCCAGCAGCCAGGGGGTCGATTTTTCATTCAATTACTACAAAAATTTCAACAAAAACTATTGGGCTAAAATTTATTCAACTTTTACTTATGCCGCAAGCAAAGTATTATTTAATGAAGAACCTAATTATCCTGACAACTTAAAACACCTAAGTGCGGTGGGAAAATCGGCAGGACAGCTGTATGGCTTAGTAGCCGAGCGCTTATTTACCGACGAAACAGAAGTGAGAAACTCACCACGCCAAAACTTTGGTATTTATGGTGCCGGAGATATTAAATACCGCGACATCAACGGCGATGGGATTATCAGCTCTTTGGATATTGTACCTATCGGCCTGCCTAAAGACCCAGAGATTATTTATGGTTTTGGAGGTTCTTTCGGTATCAAACAGTTTGATTTTAGCTTTTTCTTTCAGGGATCAACCCGTTCTTCATTTTTCATCAATCCAAGTTCAAGTCGTAGCGCAGGTACAGGAAATGTAGAAGGGATAGCACCTTTTGTAACCTTTGGTGGTACCCAATCTGGTTTGCTGGATATTATTGCACAAGACCACTGGAGTGAAGACAATAGGAATGCATATGCCTTTTGGCCAAGACTAAGCAGCGAAGTAGTGGCCAACAATGCGGTGGCATCATCCTGGTGGTTAAGAAGGGGCGATTTTTTACGCTTAAAGCAGGTTGAACTGGGCTATAATTTTAGTGAAAAACTGGCTAAAAAAATCGGCTTAGGCAGTGCCAGGATATACATGAGCGGTCTAAACTTATTTGCAGTAAGCAGCTTTAAACTGTGGGAAGTTGAAATGGCCGGTAATGGTTTGGGGTATCCTTTGCAAAGGGTATATAACCTGGGCATAAAGGTTGGAATTTAACCAGATTAACAATTTTATTTGATCAAGATGAAGACTCAAAAGAATAATTTATATAAAATAACGCCCGCTATAATAGCCTGTATCATATTACTGGTGATGGGCTGTAAAAAAGGTTTTTTAGATGTGGTACCAGATAACTTACCTAAAATAGAAAACGCTTTTGCCCTGCGTACCGAAGCAGAGAAGTACCTGTTTACCTGTTATTCGTACATACCAGATGATGGAAGTACTGCTTCAAATCCGGCATTTTTAGGTGGCGATGAAATGTGTGTTCCCCTACCAAGCAGATCTACTGATATTGCCACGAATATACCACGTGGTAATCAAACGGTAGTGGCACCATTTTTTAATTATTGGGATGGAGGAATGTTCCTGGCCATTAGGGATTGCAATGTTTTTATAGAAAACATGAAAGACATGAGCAAAGTACCCGATATAGGTATAGACGAAAGAAATAGATGGATTGCTGAAGGTGAATTTTTAAAAGCTTATTACCATTTTATCTTATTACGTGCCTATGGTCCGATTCCTACTATCGAAGAAAACGCACCTGTAGACGGGCCGATAGAAAACACTAAAGTAAGGCGTATGCCTGTTGATAGCGTAGTAAACTTTATTGTAAAACACCTTGATTTAGCCATTGCAAACCTGCCAGATGTTATTCAAAACACCAACAATGAATTGGGCAGGGTAACCAGACCTATTGCCCTGAGTATGAAAGCACGTGTTCTGGTATTAGCGGCCAGCCCTTTATTTAATGGCAATACGGATTACAATACATTTAAAGATAAACAAGGTGTACAACTCGTGAGCACGACCTACGATCCAAAAAAATGGGAAAGAGCAGCTTTGGCTTGTAAAGCTGCCATCACTTCATGCGAAGGCGTAGGTATACAATTGTACAAATTTCCTACTTCTATATTTAAATTAAGCGATACCACCATTAAACAGATGAACCTGCGAAATGCAGTGAGTCAAAAATGGCAAAACTCGGAATTGATCTGGGGGAATCCAAATACAGCAACCAGTAATTTACAATATATAACGGTGGGTCACTTTGACGGCAGATATGGGGCAAGCAATGGTGCTATTGCCGATGTAGGCGCCACGCTAAAACTGGCTGATCTGTTTTATAGTACGAATGGGGTACCGACCAATGAAGATAAAACCCTTAATTTCAGTAACCGATCAGAACTAAGAGCCGGCGTTAACAAAGAGCGTTTTAACAACTTAATAGGTTATACCTCATCGAGGCTTAATTTTGACAGGGAAAACCGTTTTTATGCTTCACTGGGTTTTGATGGCGGGATATGGTATCAGGAAGGTAGTTTAACCCGTAGCGATGAAGGAACATTTAGTTTGCAGGTACGTTTAGGCGGGGCAGGTAACGGGACGCCACAACCGCCAACGGGTTACTATGCTAAAAAATTGGTGAGCTGGAAATTTACCTGGGCAGCAAACAACTCTACCAGTACAGAAAGGTATCCCTGGCCAATGTTTCGTTTAGCTGATCTCTACCTTTTATATGCAGAATCACTCAATGAATTTTCAGGCCCAAGTAACCTGGTTTACGATTACCTGAATAAGGTACGGGAACGTTCTGGTTTACCTACTGTTCAAAAATCATGGACAGACTTTTCCAATAACCCAGGCAAATACCAAAGCAAAGAAGGCTTACGCAGCATTATTCGCCAGGAAAGAGGGATTGAATTGGCGCTGGAAGGCAGCCGATTCTGGGATTTAAGAAGATGGAAAACAGCAGGCACGGAACTTAATGGCAACGTACAAGGCTGGGATAAAGATCAGGCCGATCCAACACTTTATTACAGAATTATAACCCGATATACACAACGTTTTGTAGCCCCTAGAGATTACTTATGGCCAATAAGAGAGAATAATTTATTAATAAACGAAAACCTGGTTCAAAACCCGGGTTGGTAAATTTTAGGCAAAATGGAAAAAAACTTAAAAAAATTACAATCCGGCATCATATTGCTGCTTGTGGTTCTTACAACCTTTGGCTGTAAAAATGATATACTTAACGGTCCTATCGAAAATAGTGCTGAAAAGCCGGGAACGGTATCAAATGTCACCGTAGAAAATAAGAGTGGTGGTGCTTTGTTAACCTATACCCTACCCACAAATGAAGGGCTTTCTTACATTAAAGCGGTATATGAAATACGCCCAGGTGTAAAAAGGGAGGTGGTAAGTTCTTACTATACCAGCCAGCTATTAATTGATGGTTATAACTCAACAAATGAACAGCAGATTACATTATACGCTGTGACGAAGAGCGAGGTGATGTCTGATCCTGTTATCGTAAAAATTAAACCACTAAAATCGGCCATTCAACTTGTTTATGAGAGTTTAAATATTATTGCAGGTTTTGGCGGACCAAATTTAAAATTCACCAATCCCAACAGGGCTGCTGTTATTATTGCCCCGATCATTAAAGCAGATAATGGCAGTATTAAAGCATTGGATAAAATTTATACCCAAACGCTGTCAGGGAATAGTACACTTAGAGGTCAAGAGTCTGTAGCCACAAATTTTGGTTTTGTGGTCATGGACCGTTTTGGCAATCATACCGATACTTTGTATAAAAATATAACACCTTATAGTGAAGGGATGTTAGACAAATCAAAGTTTGCAGCATATAACCTGCCAGGAGATGCAACCATGGCTTATGGTACATTTTTGAGCTATTTTTGGGATGGCGCCTACGCCCCTGCTTATTGGCCCAGGGCATTTACACTGGAAGGAGTTACCACACCACAAACCATTACCATCGATTTAGGTGTAACCAGGGCCCTAAGTAGATTTATATTTTTCCCACGAACTGAATCGGGCAATAAATTCTATGTTAGGGCAAATCTTCGCGATTTTGAAATCTGGGCAACCAATAATCCGCCGGCAGATGGAAGTTATACCGGCTGGACCAAACTGGCTACCCAATCGGTAGTAAAACCTTCCGGCCTGCCATCGGGCACCGAAACAGCAGAGGATCTGGCCTATGCATTGGCAGGATGGCCAACGGAGTTCGAACCTGGCTTACCTGCCTTTAGGTATTTAAGAATTAAGTCTACACGCAACTGGGAAAACACCTATGCCATTATGGGTACTCAAATAGAGGTTTATGGCAGTAAAAATTAAAATAATAACGACGATTTAAATTTACTCAGATGAAAATAAATATATGGATGTCTTTTGCATTAATGGGATTTTTCGCCTTTAGTGCCTGCTCAAAAATAGACGATTACAGGGGGCAATTTCAAGGAGACAAAGAAATATCTTACCCAGGCATTTTAGACTCTGCAAAAGTTCTCGCGGGCAACAAACGGGTGATGGTATACGGTCAGTTTACTTCAGATCCTAAAATTGTGAAATACCAGGTATTTTGGAATGGAAAACAAAACATGGTCGAAAAAACGATTGTTCGCAGCAGTGGTGTAGACGAGGTTAAGTTAATTATTGATAACTTAACAGAAGGGGGCATTAATTTCGAAGTCAGAACTTTTGATAATAAAGGAAACATGTCTATACCCATTTACATCAATGGGACTGTATTTGGCGAAAATTATGCTTCAGCAATTGTAAACCGTGTTTTTAATCCCGCCACGACCAAATACGATGCGACCAGTAAAATTTTAACCATCGATTGGCAAGGCATAGATCCTACAGCCATTTATACGACTGTTGAGTATACTGATGTAAACGGCCTGCCTAAAACCATGCAGGTTACAGATCCTTCATCGGTATTAACCCGGATTAACGATTATAAAACAGGTACAGATCTATATTATCAGACAACATATAAACCTCAGAAAGATGCTATAGATAATTTTACAGTTCAGAAAAAGGATACTTTTAAACGTTAGCCAATTATAAATTAACACACTCAAAAGGGTAATTTTCGATATGAAAATTGCCCTTTGTTTTTTATAGCTGATTAAACTTTTTGAAACAGTTGATTGCTTTATTTGAAACATGTTTTTTTGGAAAGAGCGGGACATCCTTCCATGGCGGTTTGCAGCCCTGCTTTCACTGCAATCTTTTTGCACCGAATTGAGCACCAAATAATAAAACATCTGCAGCAAAAAGTATTTCCGTTCAATCACGTTTAGGTACAATGGCCGCTGCTCAAAATAGAATTACCTGATGCATTTTGGCGGATTATGCACTTTTATTGTTCTTCTATTACTGATATGGTTTAAAAAATAGCGGTGCTTCTTAAATTGCCTTATTTGCTGGTATAAGGGCAATTAAAAAAATATCCAGGAATAACAAAAAAAGCTGATGTTTCCATCAGCTTTTTTTTAATCCAGAAGTGTAGGTTAAAAAAAGATAATATTAAAGGCTACCGTAATCATCAAAACGATAAGCCCCAAATAAAGTGGATTAGTATACCAGGTTTTGCTCTTTAAATCTTGTTTCGGCGTTAAGCTGTAAACCAGTCCAACCAGTTCTTTTTCGTCTTTGGCTTTGGTGAACAAACTGATTACGATGGTAAATACCAGACACACCATAAAGGAGATCGATGCAATGGTAAAGGCCTGCCCTGTTGCCGAATAAAAATCGAACAAATGAATCAGCCAGCCACCTTTGCCCTCGGCTACCGATAAACCATGTGTAATGGCCGCAGCGCCTGTACCTAAAAGTAAACCCCAAAAGGCTCCATGACCAGTGGTCCGTTTCCAGAACATGCCCAAAAAGAAAGTAGCAAACAGGGGTGCATTTACAAAACTAAATACAAGCTGGAGCAAATCCATAATACTGTTAAAGCCACGGGCCACATAAGCTGTAGCGATAGAAATTAAAATACCGGCAACAGTAGTGGCCTTGCCAACCATTAAATAATGCAAATCGGAAGCTTTTTTCTTAATATGGGTTTGGTAGATATCATAAGTAAATACCGTGTTAAAAGCGGTAACATTGCCCGCCATACCACTCATAAATGAAGCAATTAATGCGGTTATGCCTAAACCAAGCAAACCACTCGGATAAAGTTTCTGCAACAATAAAGGCAGTACCATATTATAATCTTTATCGCCATTAACATTAACAGGCAGTTCGAAGCCGCTATACTGCCCCTGTAAGGCCAATAAAATGATTCCAGGAAGAATCACGATGGCTGGCATTAAAATTTTAGGAAAAGCAGCCAAAACGGGTGTGCGTTGTGCCTCGTTCAGATTTCGGGTAGCCATTGCCCTTTGTACCACCAAAAAATCGGTACACCAATAGCCAAATGCCAATACAAAACCCAATCCAAAAACCATACTAAAGGCATCTACGCCCATCGGGTTGTTTGCCGGACTATCTAAACCCTTCCAAACGTGAAGCTTCGCATCATCAACATGTTGTAAAATACCATCAATTCCTCCGGCCTTATCTAAACCGATGTAAACCAAAGGCGCTATGCCAATAATAATTAAAAAGAACTGCAATACTTCGTTATAAATGGCACCTGTTAAACCTCCGGAGAAAGTATAAATCAATACCACACCAGCGGCAAGCCATATGGATAAATCGAAATCCCAGCCTAAAATAACTTTCATTAACATGGCCAGTGCATACAGGGAAACACCAGATGAAAAAACAGTCATTGCAGCAAAAGTAAGTGCGTTAAAAGTCCTGGTTTTTTCGTCGAAACGTAATTTTAAATATTCAGGTACACTTCGGGCCTTACTACCGTAGTAAAAGGGCATCATGTATACGCCTAAAAAAATCATTGCTAAAGCAG
Source organism: Sphingobacteriaceae bacterium GW460-11-11-14-LB5 (assembly GCA_002151545.1). NCBI lineage: Bacteria > Pseudomonadati > Bacteroidota > Sphingobacteriia > Sphingobacteriales > Sphingobacteriaceae > Sphingobacteriaceae bacterium GW460-11-11-14-LB5. The sequence continues at coordinate 3,414,654 of CP021237.1, forward strand.
CACCCAACCAATAAAAATGCATGGTATACAAGCCATATTTTGCGCCATTGGCAGCCATGCCCAAGACCTCCTGTGCGCCTAAGTTTGCTGATATAAAAGCTAAACAAGTAATCCATAATGGAATGTTGTGCGAGCTCAGTAAAAAATCATTCCCTGTTTTTATTTTCTTTTTCAGCACCAAACCAATGCCCATTACCAAAACAAAATAAATGGCAATAATCAGGTAGTCGATAAGTTCTAGTTTCATAAACGATTATTATTTGGTTAGTAGTATTTGTTTTTATGGCAAAAGCCAGTAACTATTGTTGTTTGTAAGGAGCAGTTGGCAATCCCGTTACCTTTAATTTTACCATAAAGAGCGAGCCACTGTGTGGGTATTTTTTTAATTCGTCGGCACTTAATCCATCCTTTGCCGTGGTAATTAACATTTGATTCATCAATTTACCCCCAAATGCGCAGCTCGTTACGTTTGGCGCATTGATTTCAATCTTTCCTATACAGGCCCCGGTGAGCGGATTATACCTGTTTACGCAAGCACCTCCCCAAATGGCTACCCAAAGCATGCCTTCACTATCAATACACATCCCGTCGGCCACGGTATTAGGTTCGGTTATTTCTACTACAATTCTTTCGTTGCTGATATTCCCGGTAGCCAAATCATAATCGAAGGCTTTAATGTGGTAAAGAAAACTATCGATGTAATACAGGGTGCGGTTATCCTGCGACCAACAAATACCATTAGATACACTTGTGCCTTCAATTTTCTTAACTAATTTTCCGTTGTAGCAGTAAAGATTACCTGCACCATGTTTGGCATTAATATTCATGGTTCCCACCCAAAGCCTGCCTAATGCATCGCAAGCGCCATCGTTACTCCTGTTTTCGGGATCCTCTTTAAATTTCGCCAGGTTTATCGTTTTACCGGTTGCTAAATTGAATAACACAATTTTACCCTGTAAAGCCACTAATAGCTGATCATTTTCGGCAGGCGCCAGCATACCAGGCATTGCCGATATTTTTTTGGTAACTACTTTACCATTTGCCGGATTACAGGTACCAATTAGTTTGCCTTTGATGTCGATAAACAAGAATTTTTGCCATCCAGCATGCCAGCGGGCACCTTCTCCTAAAATTAAATCTGCTTTATAAAGCACATCTGGCTTCCAAATATCCATCGTATTGTTAAAAAATTACCCTCATCTTAGTATCGCTTTTGTCTCAAACCCCAAACCCCATCATCCATCTCCCATCATCCATCTCCCATCCTTCCATCATCACCTTAGCTATCCTGCATCATTGCACTTCGGCCTCCATCAATTAAATAGGTAGTCCCCGATGCAAAACCTGCATATTCGCTGGATAAAAACACACACCAGCCTCCGATTTCTTCAACCGTGCCTAGTTTTTTTACCGGATGAAGGTTTATCGTACGTTGTCTTTCTTCTTCAGGCTGAATAAATGAATTAAACCATTGCTGATTACCGGGTGTATCGATAAAGCCTGGTGCAATACCTATCGTTCTAATACCAGGCCCCCATTCTATGGCCAAACTCCTAACCAAACCCGTTAAGGCGGTTTTGGCAATGTTATAGGGTGCACAACCGGGGATACTGGCAAAGGCATGGTTAGAAGCCATTACAATAATTACCCCATTATTTGTGTTTAATAATGATTTGCAACGTTTGGCCAGGCGCCAGTGTGCTGAAAGGTTTAGGTCTAAATTAAACTGCCAGTTTTTTTCGGTACTATTTTCTAATCCCGTAAATACATTCTGTCCGGCATTAGAAACTAAAATATCCAATCTCCCATAATCATTGGTGATATCTGAAACAAGCCCATCAATGTCTTCGGTTACCACCATATCGGCTTTAAAATAGTCGGTATGTGCATCAAAAGACTCCATTTCTGCTAAAAATCGCTGCGCAACATCACTCGTTTCACTTTGTTCTGCACAGCCTATAACGGTGCAACCCGCTTTGGCCATCATTTTGGCAATCCCCAAACCAATACCCGAAGTAACACCCGTTACCAAAGCTATTTTCCCTTTTAAATCTATTGTTAGTGCCATAAAATCCATTTAAAAACCTACCAGGCATTAAACCTGATCGGTTATATTCATATTTAAACGTAGAAACCAGCCCTTGGCGTTAAAATGCCGGGGTGTTTTTCCATTTCTTCTTCAATTAAATCTACCCCTAAACCTGGCCTGTCGCTCAGTTTCAAATGCCCGTTTTGCACCATATCAGCAATCGGATGCGAAATCACTTCATCACGCCATGGCACATCGTTAAACATAAATTCTTGTCTGAAAAAGTTTGGCACCGAAGCGCAAACCTGTGCCGAAGCCAATGTAGATAGCGGCCCGTTCGGATTATGTGGCGCCAGGAGTACATTATAGGCTTCCATCATGGTCGCCATGCGTTTCATTTCTGAAGGCCCACCGCAACGGGTAATATCAGGCATCATGATATCGCAGATATGTTTTTCCAATACATCGCGGATACCGTGACGGGTATAGTGGCGCTCGCCTACGCAGATGGAAACATTCGAAGGAATCCGATCCCTCATGGCCTTTAAGGTATTGGCATTTTCTGGTCCTGCAGGCTCTTCATACCAGGTAATATTTAATTCTGAAAGCCTTTGTGCCATGGTTACCGCCACACGGTAATTTAACATGGCGTGCGTTTCGATCATGATATCAAATTCGGGCCCAACAGCATCACGAACGGCCTTACTTACATTAAATGCCAGATCCTGTTGAGGAGCTGTAAGCTGAAGGTTTGATGATAGATCTTCGCCATACAAATAATTGGTGTGTGCAAACGGGTCGAATTTTAAGCCTGTAAAACCCGCTTCTTTAACTTTTTTGGCCTGTGCAGCATAATCTGCTGTATTATGACCGCCGCCTGTAAACCAGTAGTTGGCATAGAGTAAAATGTCTTTCCTGAAAGCGCCACCTAAAAGTTCGTAGCAGGGTACGCCCAATACTTTTGCTTTTAAATCGAGCAATGCCATGTCTATCCCGCTAATGGCACACATACTGGCACCAAACGGGCCCATCCAGTTTAAATCTCTGTAAAGTTTAGTCCATATAAAATCAGTTTTCATCGGATCTAAACCAATAATACGCTGCCCTACGTGTTTGGTTGCTTCAAAAACAATCGGACTGCCTGGCCAGTTTGTGGCCTCGCCTACTCCTGTATGTCCGGTATCGGTATATATTTTTAATAAGGTCCAGTTGTATTTTACGCCCTCAACCAGCCATACTTTTACATCTGTTATTTTCATTTTGTTGTTGTTTTTATATTCGTTTTGTTGGTATTACCGCCAACTTTTAATTTATTCTATTTACTTAGCCAATAGCTGTCAGATTGAGTTTTCTTAAGTAAACTGCAAATCCTTCGACAGGCTATCATTGACAGATTCCAGAAAAGGTCGTCATTGCGAGGAGGAATCCCGAATGTTCGGGAAAGCAATCTTTCATGCTAGCCATCCTTGTTAGAAAGATTGCTTCCCCGAAAGGTCGGGACAAGCTGTCGGCTGAAAAAGCCTTCTCGCAATGACGTTTCTTTTTTATTGCAGCCTAAAATTTACACTTCCTTTTAATGATTTGCCCTTAATATTAATGCGTCCATCGGTAAATGGCGAGCCGTAAAAAGGCTCGGAACCGTTATTCCAATAATCAGCAACCAGCAATTGTATTTTTTCATCCTGTAACCAGCTTCTTGATGCCTGCTTACCATTAGATTGAATCACCATTTCCTTACTTCCATTGCTTAACCGGGTTTGGAGTATATGCTGTTTGGTTGATCTAAAATCGTTCGACCCCATCTCATTGCTATCATCTTTCCATTGTTTAGCTGCCGGTTTTCCAAATTCTTCTACACCTGGTAACCATTTAGCATTTAATTTCGCTGTTCCGCTGTTACGGGCAATATCTTCTGCTGCATAAACGGTAAATTCGCCTTTGCGTTTCCAGCTTAATTCGTCGAAAGTTTTAGGTAACTGGAAAAGCATCCCATATTGATAAGGCCTTTCTAAAGTAGTTTTCACTTCGTAATCTACCTGAGTGTTGCCGTTGGCAAAAAATCTATAGGTTATATCACCATCCCCGGTGGTATAAGTGGTTTTGATCGCAAAAGTAATTGCATCGTTCGTTTGATCTACCTTAATGGCATTTGCGAAAATGGTGTACGAAGGATAATTTTTAATCGGGTGGATATTATTCTGGTACGTTTCGCCAGCTACATTGGGTTTGCCGCCATCTTCGCTATTCATCGCCACTACACTAAATACGGGTCCCTGTTCTAATACTTTTACCCCTTTGTTTGTTGCACCAGATATTACACCTGTAATTTTGTTTATGGTATAATTCACATCTCCCTGTGTTACAAAATAGGCCATTTCATTTTCTGTAAGCGATAAGCTCAGCTTGTTGTGTGCCATGGTTTCTTCAGCCGGTTTCAAAACCATAAGTTCTTCGTTCACCACATTACCCGAAGGGTCTTTAAATGAAATATATACTTCTTTTGTTGCTTCTTTTACAGGGATTTCTAATTGGCCTTCGCCATGTGGTTTGATTGCTGAGCTTAGCTTAACAGGCACACCATCAACCTGAGCAGTAATTTCTACATCACTCAGCGAAATAAAATCATGACGGTTTTCTATTTCCAGTACCAATTTACCATTTTTAATGATTGGCTGAAGCACATTTTTGATGACCACGGGTGCATAGGCTTTTTTCATGCCCCAATATTCGGGCTTTGGCCTGCGCCAGGCATCAATTGGTCCCCAGGGGCCATAACCTACGATATTACCATCGGGTAAATGAAAAGTATCATCAATACCGCTCCAAATGGCACCACCTAAATTACCTTTGTGTACATACATGCTATCGTACATTTTAACCAATGATGGGCCATAACTTGCCCTTACGCCCGGATCGGTTAATAATTCGCGACGGTTATAAGTGCTTAAATGAGCATATTCGCCAAACAAAGTTGGCCTTTTCATCGTATCGGTAGCTTTGGGGCCATTAATGCCTGGATAATGGTAATTGGCGATATCAACTTTATTGCCTCCATTATTGAAACCACCCCAGCATTGATCGTGAAAAGAAATAGGTCGTGTAGGGTCTATTTTTTTAGCTTCGCGATAAACTTTATCCCATAGCGGGCTCCAATAACTTTCGTTACCTAAACTCCAGATAATTACCGAAGCATGGTTTTTGCCAGCCTGCATTTTTTCGATATTCGCCGCAAGCATGTAAGGATAAAACTTTTCGTCTTTATAATTCCATAACTTCCAGATTGGCGAAGCACCGTGCTGAATCCATGTTAAGGAACTCTCGTTTTCTACAAACAGGCCAATACTATCGGCTATGGCTAAAAACCTTTCGCTTGGTGGGTAATGTGAAGTACGGATGTAATTGCAATTGGCTTGTTTAAACAATTCGGCATCTTTCAACTCCAAATCGTCGCTTATGGCACGCCCGGTAAGTGGATGTACCGAATGGCGGTTAACTCCTCTTAACTTAATGGGCATTCCATTTACAAATACCTGATTTCCCTTTACCTCAACCTGCCTGAATCCAATTTTTTGTTGATGGCTTTGGGTCGTTTTTCCATCAATAATTAATACCGTGGTTAAAGTATATAAATACGGCTTATCGGTATTCCATTTTATTGGATTTTTCACCGAAATATCGGTATGAATTAAAGTCGATTTTTGACCAGATACTGCCGGCACTGCAGCTTTAACCGTAGCGATACTTTTTCCGGTAACAGCTGCTAAAGTGTAAATGATCTGTCCTGCTGAAGCCTTTTGCCCCTGATTGTTGACCAATGCTTTAAGGTTAAGTGTCGCATTATTGTGGTTTTTATCGAGTGTTGTTACCACTGTAAAATCGGCGATATTAACCTCTGGCAGGGCAAACAAAGTAACATTACGCAATATCCCCCCTACGGTATGTACAGCGTACTGTGAGGTACAAGCCAAAATATCGCTGATGGTATTGGCCTGCACATCAACCTGAAGCAGATTTTCTCCGCTTTTTAATGCATCGGTAATGTCAATTTCGAAGGGAACAAAACTACCTTCGTGTTCAGCTAGTTTTTTACCATTTATTTTAACTACTGCGTGAGAACTTACCCCATCAAAACGCAACTTCATGCGATTGCCTTTCCAATTGTTCGGTATCGAAAACGTTTTGGTGTAAGTAGCCGTTTCTCCGGTATTAACCGTATAACCTTGCATTACCCACTCCCCTGGCACTTTAATATTTCCTTTTTTGTTGCTTTGTTCAAATTTCCAATCGCCGTTTAAAGAAATAACAGGTTTATTGCTGCTGAGCAACGAGGATGGGATTGGTGAAAGGGTACTGGCTATGCCACTGTTCTGTGCCAATAGCGTTAAAGCAGTACTGGTTACCAAAGCAAAAGTCAGCAATAATTTGCGTCTTATTTGGTAACCGTGAATTTTATTTAGGGTCATGATTGTTGTATTAAAATTTAATTTGCTCATCGTCCCGAATAACGTCGCAGATGGGCATGTTGTCAGTCTGAGCCATTCGTCATTCCTGCTCAGGCGGGAATCTTAATGCACACACATTAAAAATGTGTTTCTTTTTTATCCTCCTTACAAACGAGGACAATTATCCGATCGAAATGGCGACACCCACTTATTACTTCAACTGAAGCGTTACACTGTCCTGTATAACATCGCCTGCTTTTAATGGGCGATCCATTTTTTCTGCGTGCCCTCTAAAAAACCTTTCGGCGCCCATATTGCTGTAGCCTGCTACCAAAGCTTTAATGCCTTGTGCATCTTTCCAGGCCCTGATATGCTGCTGGCCGTTGGCGTTTACATTAAAAGAAGATGCTCCGTTGGTTAAGACTGCTTTATTGATATACATTTTGGTCGACCTGAAATCGTTGGTACCCAAATCATTTCGATCTAAGTTCCATGCAGTTGTTGGTAATTTAGATGGACCTGCCGGACCTGAAACCTGGTTAGCAGCGCTTAACAGTGCTTTACCAATCGGTCTGCCAATATGATCGGCCGGGTAATAATCCCACTGTGCATTTCTGTTCCAGTCTAACTCCTGAAAGCTGTTTGGCACTCCAAATACAAGGCCCCATTGACGTGGGTTAACTTCTTTTTTGATGGTATATTGATAATCGATTTTTACTTTACCATTAGCCAGAAAGGTATAACTTGTGGTTCCGCCGGCCTCGCTGTACACATCTGTTATGTGAACCGTAAATCCGTTTTTCGTTTTATCCAGTTTAATATCTTTAACGATCCTGTTTTTGCATACATCGGTAAAAGGATCAAATTGCTGGCTTTCACCTGTCATCTGCGTTCCCCTGCCCTCGCCCGTTAATGGCAAAACCATTAATCGTGCCCCGGTATTCCAAACCGTTACACCGTTGTTGGTTACATGTTCTATATCGCCATTAGCCAGATTAAGCTGAACATTTAGCTTACCACTTTTAGCTGTTAAAGTGCTGCCGGTTTGGGTATAAGTCCATGGCTGGCCAGCCGTTTTGGGTACCAAAGTTAAATCGGTAACTGTTGGTACAATGGCAAACTGGTAAATATCAATGAGTACACCACGCGGATCGTAAACTTTAATCGTCATTTTATCGCCTGGCAATGGTTTTTTATTCACGGTAACATTGGCTGTGGTTTTACCGTTTCGTTTTAAATCGGCCTCAATTAATCCATTCTCACTGGCTACGCTCCATTCTATTTTACACTCTTTCAGGTTGCTAAAAAGTAATCTGTTTTCCAGTTCAACGGCTACTTTACCATTGCTCCAGTTGCTGGCCAGTTTAATTTTTACCGGCGAATAGATTTTTTTCATGTGCCAGTATTCTGGCTTTGGTCTTCTCCAGCCATCAAGCGGCCCCCAGGTGCCGTAACCAACTGTTTTTCCGTTAGGTAAAAAGAAGGTATCATCAATACCTGCCCATATTGCGCCGCCCAAAACAGCATCGGTGCGGTACATATTTTCCCACATGGCTTCGAAACCAATCCCCCATGCATCGCGTACGCCGGGATCGGTTACCAGTTCTAAACGGTTATAGGCATTTAAATGCACATACTCATCAAAAACAATCGGACGTTTATAATTCCTGTAGGTTTGTGGTCCTGTTGGGCCCGGATAATGGTGATTGGTAATTTCCAGATCGCCTTCATCTGCATCGGGACCATACTGACTAAAATTACGTGGGCGTGTTGGATCGAACGATTTCGCCAACTTAGCGGTTTCTTTAAAATAGGCGGCGTATTTACCGCTCTCGTTACCCATCGACCAGATGAGTACTGCTGGGTTAGACCTAAAATAGTTAATCATATCTAAAGTTTGATCGACCATTAAGGTTTGATAAATTTCTGTTCCTGCTGGTACTGCAGTATTTTCTGCCCAGCAAAAAGGTGCTTCTACTTCTAAAAACATACCCAGGCGGTTGCAGGCATCAATCAGTTCTTCTGCCGGCGGATAATGCGAGGTACGGAAATAATTTACATTACCTTCTCTAAACAGTTGAACATCTTTTTCCCACATGTTTTCGCCAACTGAACGGCCACGCAAAGGCATGGTTTCGTGGTGGCATATACCCCGAAGTTTAATGGGCATGTTATTTACAAAAACCCGGTTCCCCCTTACCTCTATCTGGCGGAAGCCAATACTTTTGGTGATGACATCTTCCACTTTACCATCTTGTAAAATGCTGAATTTTACCACATATAAATTAGGATGTTCCGGATCCCATTTGGCAGGTTTAACTACATCAAAACTGATATTCTGCTGTAAATATTCGCCTTTAGCCATACTTTTATCAACAGTAACCGTTTTTTCAGTCACTTTTGTCGTTCCATCCGTTTTGAAAAGTTCTGCTTTTATAACAAGATTCCCGGTTTTACTATCCTGTTCATTGGCAATAATCAGATCCGTATTCAGCGTGGCGTTTTCATAGTTTTTATCCAAAATGGTTTTAACATCCGCATAGGCAAAATTGATTGGCGCGAGGGCCATTACATATGCCTTTCTCGAAATCCCTCCCAAAGGATGCACTGCATAGGTAGATGCACTTGCCAGGGAGTCGGCTTTGCTTTCGGACTTTACTTTTACGAGGATTTCGTTACTGGCGCCCCATTTTACGACATTGTTAATATCAATTTCGAAAGGTGTAAAACCACCTAAATGTGATGCAGCTTTCTTACCGTTTACCCAAATTTCGGCATCACTGTATACAGCATCGAAACGGAGTTTAATGCGTTTGTTTTTCCACTTTTCCGGAAGGTCGAAGTTTTTTTTGTAACCGGCATAAACCGAATTTTTTACTTCAAAACCCTGCATTACCCACTCACCCGGCACCTGAATATTTTTATCGGCAGGCAATGCGTTGATATCGGTAGAAAACTGCCATGTTCCATCCAAAGAGATCTTATCCGGCTGTTTTGAGCCAGAAGGTGAAATACGGTTAAGTTTTAATACCTGCTGATCGGTTGTGGTATAGGTGATTTTTTGAATTTGTGCGTGTGTCGCACCCGCTAAAACCAGTAAAACTGTAAAAATTCTATAAAATAGTTTCATTTGTGTGTTTGATTTATCTTTTTGAATTTATTCTTTACATAATACCATATTTATCGAAGGCTTCTTTGGCGCTCATCCCCTCGAGGATTTTCTTCTGCACCATTTTTTCGCCCCTGGCTTTTTCAAGTGCTCTTGTGACCACCTCCACTTCATGCTGTTTTGGCACAATGCAAACACCATCTATATCGCCAATTACCAGATCACCCGGGTTAACTAAAACACCCTTAATTTCTATTGGCACCCTGAAATCGATTACTTTACCTCTTGGTGCCTGGTCTTGTGCATAATTGCCATAAGAAAATGAGGGGAAGTTTAGGTGTAATATCCCTCTGGTATCCCTCGAATAACCATCTACTACGGCTCCTGCTGCACCTAACATCTGTGCCCTTGTGCTCATCAGCTCGCCCCATAATGCATAATTAGGGGAAGAACCTGTACAGATATATACCTCATGTTTTTTAAGGTCATCGAGCGCCTCGAGCATTAAACCAAATGGTTTTTTTAAAATGGGATTACTGCTTTCATGTTGCCCACACTCTAAAACATCAGCCTCTAACACAGTCATCGCTCTTCCAGCAACAAACATATCAGGATGTAAAGGTTGTATCTGTGGCGGCAAAAACTGATGGAGCAAACCCATCTTATCCATTATATCGCCAATAACAGCAGTATAAAGTTCTGTTTTTATTACCTCAAAAAGTTCATCGTCATTTTGCCACTCCGTCGTATTAATTGTCATTTTTTATAGAATATTGGGATGATTGTAGGGTATTATATTAATTATTCAAAAATGTATAATTACCGGAGAAAACATTTAAGCATAGTTATCTACTTATTAAACTTTTTTAACATAACATCAATCTTTATAGTAATTGAAAAGACAAAATACTTCATCTTATTAAATATTGATTGCTAATAAGCGACTGAACAAAATTAAAAATCAGGGCAAAAAAATAGCAGCCAGTAAAACACTGGCCGCTATTCATCCTTATTTATTCATTTGTGTTGTGTATTTTCTAATAACCGCTATTTTGCTTTAAAACGCCTTTAGAGAGATCTATCTGATCTTGCGGGATTGGCATCAAATACAACTTATCATTCCAGGTTCTTTCTTGGATCGGTTTGGCCGCATCGGCAATGCTATATATTGGCTTCATTACCTGTGGGGCAATTTTCCATCTTCTGATATCCATATAACGTTGGCCTTCAATAGCCAATTCAATGCGTCTTTCATTTCTGATTAATGCTCTCAAGGTTTCTTGTGTTGCATATTTAGTCCGATCAACCACTGGCATACCCGCACGCGTCCTGATTTTATCCAGGGCATCATACACAGTTGCATCAGGGCCAGTTAGTTCGTTTTTAGCTTCCGCATAAGTTAATAAAACCTCCGCATAACGAATTAAAATATTGTTCGCGTGGTTGTCAATCTGATCTCTATAAATTTTAGGATCAACCATTTTACGAACGCTATAACCCGTTAAAGCTGTATTACCTGCGCCTTCAGTCCATTTAAACGAATAGTCGTCTTCGATGGCATTCCAAGGATTTCCATCGAATAAAATACTGGCGTAAAAGCGTGGATCTCTGTTTTTATATTCATTTTTAAATGCAGGATCTTTCGCTTTATACCATGCTGCCCTTTGTGCCTGCGATGGCGGAGTAATTAAATCTCCGGTTTTATAACTTGGATAGCTATTTACCAATTCTTGCGTTGGCGCGATAGAGCCCCAGCCACCAAGATCGCCTGAAGGTAACAAGGTATTTAAGAAATTGGCATCTTGTTGTGGGATGCGCTGTCTATCTAGTATCACTTCTACATTTCCTTCGTTCACCTGATGAAACAAGGCTTCATAACTACGGAGACCTAAACGGAATTTTTTCTCATCATCGGCATTTGCGAAATCTACCCAAACACTGTAATCATCCTTAGCGTTAAGCGCATCTTCGGCTGTTACTTTATACAAATCGTAACCCAAGGTCATTACCTGGCTTGCCGCATCTGCAGCCAATTGCCACTGACCTTCGTACAGGTGAGCACGTGCTTTTAAGGCCAAAGCTGCTCCTTTGGTAATGCGCCCTTTTTCGTTTGGTTTACCGCCGGCATAACTTTGTGGTAGAACTTTAGCGATAGCATCTAATTCATCCACTACAAATTTTAATACTTCGGCTTTTGGTGTTCTTGGTAAATTTTCCCTGCCAAGCTCAACTGTTTTGGTTGATAATGGCACATCGCCAAACTTACAAATCAACCAGAAATAAGCATTGGCCCTAATAAAACGTACCTCAGCTTTATATCGGTCTAATAATGCTTTATCCATGCTGGTCACTTTATCAGCATTATCTAAAAAATAATTGGCACGGCCAATTGCTGTAAAATCCCAACCTGCATTTAAAGTAGAATTTACATTACCCGACGATACTGAAGTTGCCGAACTCTCCCAAGGGTATTGAGCATGTGCATTGTCTGCCGCCGCATCATCATATACCATATCATCACCAGGCAACTGACTATAAACGCCATTTACAGCTAGGTAAACATCATTGGCATTCTTCCAAAAAGTAGCTTCCGATACTTGGTTTAATGGTGGCCTTTCTAAAAAATCTTTTTTACAAGAAACAATAACACTTAATAAGAGTACACTTGTAATTATATATATCTTTTTCATTTTTGTAATCATTTTATAATCCTGCACTTAAACCAAACGACCATGTCTTAATACCCGGGTAACCTCCACGACCTGAAGCAGATTCCGGATCGTAATCACTCAGGCGCTTATCTGCCATGATGGTGAAAGGATTATTGGTTGTTCCGTATATTCTTAATTTAGACAAACCAATTTTTTTCACTGCATTTTGAGGTAAAGTATAACCCAAAGTAATGCCTCTTACCCTGAAATAAGAGCCGCTAAACAGGTAGAATGACGAAAGTTGATCAATATTATGACCAGCGTCTGCGGTTAATAATGTTCTAGGGAAATCAGCATTTGGATCAGGGTTTTCTTTTGTCCAGCGGTTTAACAACTGAGTTTTGGCATTTGCACCGTTAAAGAAAGGCGTTGAAGCTTCCTGCCCTAAAAAGGTTTTTACTTTGGCAACACCATAAGTAAGGATATTAAAATCGAAGCCTTTATATGACGCACTTAAATTGAAACCATAGTTTACAAAAGGTACATCGTTACCAATAATGGTCCGGTCGGCAGCGTTAATTACATTATCTCCATTTATATCTCTATATTTAATATCACCGGCTCTGGTACGTGCATCCTGAAAAGCATGTGAAGCAACCTCTTCATTACTAACAAAAAGACCGTCAGCAATATAACCGTAAAAAGATCCAAGCGATTCGCCAACTCTCTGGATATACTGACCATCGAATCGATCGTTATTATTGTCTCCAATTTTGGTGATTTTACTTTTGATCAATGATAAGTTACCACCAATACTAAAAGTAAAATCTTTTCCGATTCTGTTGTTATGGTTAATGGCTAATTCTACACCAGTATTGCGGGTACTTGCCGCATTGGTAAAAGGTACAGTTAAAGGATAGGTTGCAAGGGCAGCATTACGTAATAACAAATCTTTTGTATCCTTAATGTAGTAATCTGCGGTAATGTCAAATTTACCTTTTAACAAAGTCATGTCTATACCAAAATCGGTCATGTATACTTTTTCCCAGGTTGTAGTTGGCCATGATCCGTCTGCCTGCCAGATTCCATCTTGGGCTGTCCCTTCAAAACTATACTGAAAGCCAGCATTTAATCTGTTAAAATAGTTTCCAACAGAAACCACGTCCTGATTACCTAATGAACCATAAGAACCCCGGATTTTTAAATTATCAACCCAGGTCATATTTTTCATAAAGTCTTCTTTAGAAACTACCCATCCTGCAGAAAATGATGGAAAGAATGCTCTACGCACATCTTCACGGAAACGCGAAGAATAATCGATGCGGGCATTTACTTCTAACAGGTATTTATCATTAAAAGCATAGTTAAAACGACCAAACATCGATCGCATTGACCATTCTTCAGCAGCAGTTCTATTGGCTAAGCCAAAAACGCCGCCAATAATATCATCATTATTATTATCTGATAAAATATCTTCTCCGTTACCAGAACCATTGATAATGGTACTTAAATCGTTATTAGGAAAGTTTCTTCTGCCAAGAAATGCGCTTCTAAGCACATTACTTTCTTGCGACGCACCTACTGTTAACTTGCCATAATGTTTTCCAAATGTACGCTCGTAATCTGCAGTACCTTGAACCAACAATTCTTTTCTTTTAGACCAATACTCTCTTAAATCGTTCTGTGTACCTTGTCCGGCAGGCAGCGCAATAGGATTACCAGTTAAAAAGTTATTAATTGGCGTCATGATATTGTTAAAGGCCGTGCTATTGTTGTTTGTAAATTTTAACGAAACCAATCCATTTATTGAGAGACCTTTTAAAGGTGTTAGTGTAGCATTCGCAGCAGTTTGAAGCAAATTATTCCGGTTACTGCCTTTTGATGATTCAGCTATCATACGGGCTTGGTTACGATATGGAATTGAGCTACTGGCTACAGTACCATTATTTACCGATCCCCATTGTCCATTGCTTTGACGGAAAACAGTAGTTGGCAAAGAACGGTTTAGTTCTGTCCACGCTAAGTTCCCCAAGCGATCGAAAGCCTGGTTAATAAAAGAGATATTGGTACCAATCTTTAAAATATTCTCGATAACCTTTGTTTCCGTATTTAATTTCGCATTAAAACGGTCCTGATCTTTGTTTGGAATCAACGATTCCTGAGTTAAATAGTTTAAACCCAAATAACTGCTGGTAACTTTTCCGGGTGCATTGATATTTAAATTTACATCTGCTTGTGGTGCACTTGGTCTTAAAACTTCTTTATACCAATCTGTATTTGGATATAAATCTGGTTGAGAACCATTTCTGTATAACTCTATCTGTGCTGGTGTGTACATTGGACTACGGCCAACATTGGTCAGCGCCTCATTATAAAGCGTAGTATAATCTACCGAGCCTAAGTATTTTGCAATACGGGTGGGCGATTGCCATCCGTAATTGGCATTAAACTCAATGGTTGCTTTTTCTCCGCCACCTCTTTTGGTGGTTACCATAATCACACCATTAGCTGCTCTCGAGCCATATAAAGCTGCAGAAGATGCATCTTTTAGTACGGACATGCCCGAAATATCATTTGGATTTAGTGTAGCAAATTCTTGCGAACTGGCCGGAATACCATCAATAATATAAAGTGGGGTACCGGCACCTTGCAAACTGCTTCTTCCTCTAATATTTACTGCAGTACCACCTGTAGCACTTGCACTTACATCGCCAGGGCGTTGCAAAATGGTTAAACCTGGGGAAATACCCTGTAATGCATTTTGTATAGAGGTTACAGGTCGCTCTTTTAATTGTTTAGGTGTAATGGTTGCAATTGCTCCTGTTAAACTCGATTTTTTCTGTGTACCATAAGCGACCACTACTACCTCATTTAAATCATTGCTTTGTGGCACCAAAGTAACTTTTACGGTGGCTGATGCTTTTACCTCTTTTGTTTGATAACCCAGATAAGAAACAACTAAAATGGCATCATCGGCTACACCAGTCAATTTAAAGTTTCCGCTTTCGTCACTCATCGTGCCTTGTTCTTTGTCTTTTATTTTAATGCTGGCACCAGGTATACCTTTGCCTATTTCATCTAAAATAGTACCAATCACGTCGATGACCTTGTTTACAGGTGTACTTTGTTCAGGCTTATTGGCAGGGACAATATTTGCAGGCCTTTCTTTAACTACAATCGTATTGGCCTGTATAGAATAAGTTAATGGCTGATTTTTGAAGCATTGATTTAAAGCTTCAGTTAAAGGCATATCTTTTATATCAATGCTCACCATGTTTGCCTTTTTTAAATCGCTCTGGATAAAAAACACATTATAGCCGCTTTGACTTTTTATTGCTTTAAGCACTTTTTGTAATGACGCGTTTTTTTCGTTAAGCGTAATGTTCTTTTGCGCAAAACTGCCCGCATTAACGTGTAAAAAGGCCACAAAAAGCAATAATATGGTTAGCTTCATAGATAACAGAATTTTATTCTTTATACAGCTTTTACCGTATAAATTAAAATCGTAAATTTTCATACATTTGTTAGGTTTTAGGTTAAGTTAAATGCTTATAGCAGTTGCTATTACATTTACAATGTTTTAACTATTTGGTTATTGTTGGAACAATTTTTTAATCTAAAGCTTTAAACGGGTTTCGATTGCACTCGAAATCCGTTTTTCAGATTAAAACTTAATATTTACTTTAAAATTTTAATCCTCCTTCCTTCTATTTTAAATTTAAACTTATCTGTTGATTCTAAAATTTTCAAGGTTTCCTGCAGGTTATTGTGTTTAGAAAACGATCCTCCGAAATAAATTCCATCAAAATCGCCAACGTACTCAATATCAACATCGTACCACCTGGCCAGTTTTTGCATTGCTGCTTTAATGTCTTCGTTATTGAACATGAAAAAGCCATTTTTCCAGGCGATATATTCTTCTACATCCACATTGCTCACCTTGAAACCCGTCTTTTCAAAAACGGCCTGCTGTCCTGGTTTTAATAAACCTGTAGCCAGTGGACTAAAGTTTTTAACCGCTACACCACCTTCTACCAGGGTTGTTTTAACTTCTGTATCGTCTGCATAGGCACTTACATTAAAGTGTGTACCCAATACACTTATTTCTTGTTTTGCTGTTTTAAGTTTAAAAGGCTTGTTTTTATTTTTAGCTACTTCAAAATAGCCTTCGCCGGCAAGCTCTACCATTCTGTACTTACCCAAAAATGTGGTCGGATATTTTAATGATGACAGCGCATTTAACCAAACTTTAGTTCCATCGGGAAGGGTAACCTGATACTGGCCGCCAGCCGGTGTGCTGATGGTGTTAAAACCCGGCTTCGCTGAGCCTGATTTATTTTCTAAAATGGTATAAATTAATTGACCGTCGGCTGTTTTGGTAATTTGGATCCCCTCCTGTTTAGCTATTGTACCGTTTACCGCCTGGTCTAAATTGATTTTAGTTCCATCAGCAAGTGTTAAAAAGGCTTTGTTACCTCCAGGTTTGATTAAGCTGGCTGATGTATTTATTTTTTTAACATCCGTACGTTCACTCAAAAGAAACCAGCCAAATCCTAAAACGGCAATGAATGATGCGGCAACAGCTAAGCGATAAAAATACCGGTTAGGACGTTTTATCTCTTGCTGATCTATCTGTTGATTAATTTTATTAAAAATCTTTTCGCCCACTTCAGTCTGCTCCTCTTCATCAATCTGTTTCTCACCAGTCAAACTTTTTAGGTCCAATTGATTATTGTACCAGGATTCTAACTTCAGGCGTTCTTCCTCACTGGCTGTACCGGCTACATATTTTTCTGTTAATCTTATTAATTCTGCTTTTTTCAATCGTTTCTGGTTTGGTGTATGTACCTAAAATGGGTAACATCCCCCAAAAGAAATTTCACATTTTATATAACAAGCTATATAACAGCAAATTAAAATTAAACAAAGTTAAGTAATGGTAAACAATTGGATTGAAATTGTTTCGAATATAAGCTGAGTGTTGACTTATTTCCCCCAAATGCCGGCCAGTAAGAGGATGGCCCAAAATAAGAATTCGCCCATATCGGTGCGCAGGCGGCGTAATGCAATGGTAATCTGGTTTTCTACCGTTTTTGGTGAAATGTTTAAGCGGTCTGCAATTTCTTTTACACTAAGGTGTTCCTTTCTGCTCAGGATAAAAATTTCTTTACATTTCTGCGGTAACTGCTCAATACTCTCGTCTAAGCGTTGTGCAATTTCTTTTTCGGCAAAGGTATTTTCAGCATTGTGCGGACTTACCAGAAGTTCGGTATCATGAAGTAAATCGGTGCGTAATTTCCCGTCTCTGATGGCCTTAAATACCTGAAAACGAACTGAAGTAAACAGATAATTATTCAGGTTATCGACTGAAGTATGTGCACGTTTTAACCAAAGGCTCACGAATATTTCTTGTATAATATCTTCAGAGGCCTCTTTATTGCGCAAAATATGATAGGCTGATAAATATAACTTGCTCCAGTACCTGTTGTAGATTTTTTCGAACGCAGACCGGTCATTGCTTTGCATATCGCTAACAAGCAAACTATCAGGCCATAGTTGAAAATTATCAGGTTTCATTAGAATAAGGATATCTCTGCAATACTAAGCAAAAAAATAACGGCTCAATTTACATATTTTTCGCAATGTAGCATAAAAGTTGCCTTACTGAAGAGACAAAATAAGGAAATGAGGGAAGAAACAGTTATCAGTTTGCAGTCCTCAGTTTATAGTTATCAGTTTCCAATGAACCAATGAGCAATGAACCAATGACCAATGACCAATAAACTAATGACCAATGAACTAATGACCAATGAACAAATGAACCAATGACCAATGAACTAATGAACCAATGACTAACGAACTACCCCCATCTCCCTAATCAACGCTCCCATTAATTCTCTTGCAGAAGTATATTTTAAGTTTACCGCGTTTTGTCCCGACCAGAAATTGTACATATCTGTTTTTCCCTGTTCAATAGCAGCGGCTCTTAACGGCCCCATTAACCGCGTTTGCAATGGAAAGGGCAATACCTCAGTTTCATAGTTAATCGCGGTGGATATCCGGTTAGCAATCATCCGGCCCATTCTCCCGGTTAATGATTTAGAAAGTACTGTGTTTTTTGATTCATCAGAGAAAAGTTTTGCCTTGTGCATGGGCGTGGCATTAGATTCGTCGGTTACTAAAAAGGCGGTGCCAATTTGAACCGCATCTGCACCAAGGCTTAGTGCTGCACGTATCCCCTTACTATCAGCAATACCGCCCGCAGCAATTATGGGTGTTTTTGTTTTCGCCTTTACCTGCTGGATCAATGAAAAAGTTCCTGTTAATGATTCATCAGCTGGCTTAAGAAATGAAGGACGATGTCCGCCTGCTTCAAATCCCGTTGCTACAATGGCGTCAACCTGGGCTTCTTCCAATGCCAAAGCCTCATCTAATGTGGTTGCCGCACCAACTGTTTTAATGCCTAATTTTCGCGCTTCGTTTAATATTTCCTTTGAAGGTATGCCGAAAATAAAACTAAATACAGCAGGTTTCAGCTCAAAAACGGTTTCTACCTGTCTCAAAAATTTCGAAGGGATATGGGTATCCAGATCAGGCATCGGGATGCTCAATTCATCAAAAAAAGGTTTAAATAATCTTTTAACTTTTTCTATTTTTTCTGATGGATAATTAACTAATCGTTCATCGACATCATTTACCCATAAGTTAATGTTGTATGGTTTATCTGTTTTTGTTTTGATGCGCTGATCACTTTCGATAATTTCTTCAGGACTTAAGGTATAAGCGCCGAGGCTGCCCAAACCACCAGCGTTTGATACAGCCGCTAAAAGCTCGGGCGTCGAAAATCCACCGCCCATTGGACCTAATAAAATGGGATATTCGATCTTTAAAAGTTCGGTTATTTTAGTTCTATTCCACATCCTAATAAATTTTTACGTTGGTTAATAATTTATTCACAATCACCCATCCCCGATCAGTTAGATTTAATGATAAAAGATCGTAATAATTAAAATCAAAAATAGGCAGATGAACTTTGGCAATTGCAATAGAATTGATAATTTCTATCGACAATATTTCCATACGGAATGTTTCATTAAGCTCCTGCGGACTTTTACGGCTAGCAACCCCTTCTAAATATTCATCAAGCGTTTTAAAATATGGAAGGCCATTTACATCACCAGCCAATATAGACTGCGGGTGAAATATTTTCCTGAGCAGTGCGGTGTCTCCATTAAAAACTCCCTTAAAATAAGATGACAGTACCTCTGCTATTGCATTTGCGTTTTCGGTGTAATTGTTCATGGTTTTAATTTTTAAGGTATGCTCGGGCTGATTCTTTTCCTTTGCATACCTGGTTATTGCTTTAAATTTTATACTTAGCCCATATGATGACCCGCTACATGACCTCCATCCAGATTGATGATTTCGCCGGTTACGAAATTACTTTCTGCCAGGTACAGGGCGAGCTGAGCAACATCCTGCGTTTCGCCAATGCGGTTCAGCAAATGTAAACCAGCAAGGTCATCGGCATTACTAATGCCATTTTTCTCCTGTAACGGGCTTCTGATAATGCCTGGTGCGATACCATTTACGCGGATATTATTTTTACCAAACTCGGCAGCCAGTTGTTTGGTCAAAGCATGGATGCCCCCTTTACTCGAAATCGGTGCTGTTGCCGGAAAACCTCCAATGGCATGGTCTACCAATACGGTTCCGATGTTAATGATGGAGCCTCCATCCTGTTTTAACATTTGGGCTATAGCGGCTTGGCTGGTAAAGAAAGTACCCTTCAAATTGATATTCAAAAAGCTATCTAAATGCGCTTCGTCTACTTCCAGAAATGCTTTTGGTTCAAAAATACCGGCATTGTTTACCAGCACATCTACAGTACCAAAACGCGCTACCGCAGTTTCTACCAATAGTTGACCAGTAGTAGCTTTACTGATATCGCCAGCTACCATGGCCAATTGATGCTGCGCCCCTAATTCGTTGAAAGCCCTAATTAAATTGCTTTCATTAGCCGAATTGATTACAACATTGTGTCCTTGTTTTAAAAATAAAGCTGCAATGGCACGACCAATACCTGTTGATGCGCCTGTTATGATGATGGTTAGTGTTTTCATGATGTTGATTATTTCCTGTTTGCTGTTATTCCTTTTTTGCGTAATACCGATACCTGTTCGCCTGCATAGCCCCAATCATCCAGCTCGATTTCTTGAATTACGATATGCGTAAGTTTTGGATCTTTATCCAATACCTCACTAATCAGTTTGGTGATCCCACTAATTAAAGTCTGTTTTTGTTCGCGTGTAACGCCTTCGCGGGTTACTTCTATTTTTACGTATGGCATGGCTCTTCGATTAAATAGTTAATGACGCGGTTAATTTTACGTCGAGCTCAAATTCATTATAGATCAGGTTATCGCCAAGGTTGGTGAAAAAGTTACCTGATCTGAATTTCATGTTGTACTTCGTACGATCAATAAAGATTTTACCAGAAGCGGTTAACGTATTTCCATTAACCACAACATCTGCTGCAAAAATTACTGCATGCGTAATGCCTTTAATGGTTAAATCGCCGGTAATTACCGTATTATCTTCATTGGTTTGATCAACGGCTGTGATCATAAATGTGGCTTCCGGGAATTGATCAGTGGCGAAAAAATCTTCAGAGAATAAATGTCCGGCGAACTGTGCGTTGGTGGCAGGGTCGGTCACATCCAATATGATGATGGACGTGGTATCGATAATAAAGTTCCCATTGCTGAGTTTACCATCGTTTAAAGTTAATGTACCCGATTTAATGGCTATAGTTCCATTATGCGCTCCGGTTACTTTTTTACCGGTCCAGTTGATACTGCTTTGAGCGCTTACAATTTCAAATTTTGTAGTTTCCATTTCTTTGTTTATCAATCGTTAGTGATTTGACAACACAAAGTAAAGGAGGAAATTTACGGGACTTAGGTGATCTACATCACATTCTGCAAGCCTTATTTGTGTGCGTTGTAAAGCCTGCTCAGGGTTTCTCTCGAAACACCCAAATAAGCAGCAATTAAATGTTTGGGTACGAGATTATAGAGTTGAGGATACATGGTCAAAAGTTCTTCGTAACGGGCTTTGGTATCGTTATTCATAAAAGATAACAGCCTTTTTTGCGAAGCCAGATATCCCCTGTTTGTTCTCCAGCGGAAAAAATGCTCAGCCTGATGGATTTCGCTACAGACTTTTTCGCGGTTATCGTTAGATAGGCATAATACCTCCGCATCGCTAATGCAATCTACGCTGATGGTTGCACGGGTATGATTATACAGGGCGCCATAATCTGAAGTCCACCAGGTAGGCATGGCAAACTGCAGGATATACATCTTGATTTCATCGTTGATAAAAAAAGCTTTCAAACAACCAGAAACCACAAAATATTCGTGATCGACCTTATCTCCCTCGCTAATGATAGCCTGCCCTTTTTTAAAAGACCGCAGCGTGAAATGGGAAAACAAATAGTCGAACTGCTCGTCGGTTAATGTAGCAGTTTTTGAAATATGCGCTTTCAGTATTTCTTTGGGATCCATGGCTGGAAATAAAGGTAAGAATTATTGGGATTAGTCGGGAGTTCGAAGTTGAGAGTCCGAAGTCCAAAGTCTGAAGTCGGGAGTCCAGAGTCTATGAGACCATAACCAGTTAACCGACTTACACAATTAACCCCTAACCAATGACTAATCACCAATAAACCAATGACCAATAAACCAAAAACCAACACTACAAAGGATAAGCCGTTTCGCTTTTAGGCTCTGAGAGGACAAAATAACTTTGAACGGTGGTAATATTGGGCAGTGTTGCCAGTTTGTTCCGCAAGAATTCGTGGTAATCATCCATATCTTTTGTGGCAATACGGAGAATGAAATCATGTGCGCCTGTCATTTGCAAACATTCCATAACCTCACCAAACTTAGAAACTTCAGTTTCGAATTCGATCAGGGTTTTAGCGGTATGCTCTTTCAGTAATACATGCGAAAAGGCAATCAGATTTCTGTTGATTTTTTTCCGGTCAAGAATCGCTACAATTCTTTTAATGTAGCCCTGCTCCTTTAATCTTCTGATGCGTTCGTGGATGGTAGCGATAGATTTATGCAACTTCAATGATACCTCTTTATTGGTTAAAGCGGCATCATGTTGCAGCAATTTTAATATTTCTACATCAACCTGGTCTAAATCTCCGTGTGTCATCTAGGTGAATAAATTGAAAAAAGATATAATGGATGTTAAAAAAATCAGTTCAAACTGAAATAAAAATTATATAATGATCAAAAAAGCAGAAATTTTCTGTAAAAAACAACATGTATTGACATAAAAAATTATAATACTGAGTTTTACCGAAATAAAAAACCGATCAAAATAAGCATTGCTATCCGATCTAATCAACAGCCATGACCACATTAACAAGAAATAAAATGACTTCTGCTATGGAGGGAAAATTTGAACATTTATCACTTCTGGTTGGTAATACGCCTATGCTCGAACTCACCTACACCTATCAAGGTAGCCTGGGCAAAATTTATGTTAAATGCGAACACTACAACCTAACGGGTAGTATTAAAGACCGGATGGCACTTTATACCTTAAAAAAAGCTTATGCCGAAGGTAAAATTAAAGCTGGAGACCGGATTGTTGAGGCAACCAGTGGAAATACCGGAATTGCTTTTGCTGCCATTGGCAAGGCTTTGGGGCATCCGGTTACCATCATTATGCCAAACTGGTTAAGTAAGGAGCGCATGGACATTATTAAAAGTTTAGGCGCAGAAATTATTCTGGTGAGCAAAGAAGAAGGTGGTTTTATCGGCAGCATTAAACTTGCAGAAAAGATGGCCGCAAGCGATCCAAATATTTTCCTGCCTAAGCAGTTCGAGAATATTGCCAATCCTGAAGCACACGAACATACCACGGGTAAGGAAATCTGGGAGCAGTTACGACTGAAAAACCTTTCACCTGATGCATTCGTTGCCGGAGTAGGTACCGGAGGAACCATTATGGGCGTAGGGAATTTCTTAAGAAAACAAAATGCAGATATTAAAATACATCCATTAGAACCCGCCGAATCGCCAACCTTAACTACTGGTTATAAAGTGGGCAGCCACAGGATCCAGGGCATTTCGGATGAATTTATCCCCGAAATAGTCAAATTGAACGAATTGGATGAAGTGCTGCAGGTAAACGATGGCGATGCCATCCTGATGGCACAAAAACTCGCCGAAAAACTGGGACTGGCCGTAGGCATATCTTCAGGTGCAAATGTAATCGGGGCCATCAAACAACAGCAAAAAATGGGTGCAGACAGCTGTGTAGTGACCATCTTTTCTGACAGTAATAAAAAATATTTAAGTACCGATTTAATGAAGGTAGAACCTGTTAAAGCCGGATACCTCACACCTGAAGTCGATTTTATCGATTACCAGGCCTTTAGCAGATTACATTAATAATAAATAAACCAATAAACCACAACATGAAAAAAATCACCTTTTTATTATGTGCGATATGCCTAATCAGCATCAGCGCATACAGCCAGATTTTAAAACCCGTAACCTGGAGTTACGCCGCAAAAAGAACAAGCGCTACTACGGCCACTCTATTTATAAAAGCTACTGTAGACCAGGGCTGGCACCTCTATTCGCAATTTGTTAAGGATGGTGGTCCGGTTAAAACAACCTTTACCTTTCCATCATCGGGTACTTATAGCTTAGTTGGGTACACAACCGAACCAAAAGCAGTTACCAAGTACGAATCTACCTTTAAAATGGATGTGAGTTATTTCGAAAAATCGGTAATATTCCAGCAAAAGGTCAAGTTAAAAGGCAAAACCGCGACTGTTAAAGGTAGCGTCGAGTTCATGGTATGCGATGACAAACAATGTTTGCCACCAGAACAGGTAGATTTTAGCATTCCCGTAAAATAAGTTTGGCAGCGCATATGATATCCTTAAAAAAAATCTGTCTCGGCTTGCTGTTAGGTTGTGCAATATCCTTAAATGGATATGCACAAGACAGCACCAATACCGATGACTTAACTTTTACAGAGATTAAACCTGAAACAGCTGACAGCACAGTTAAAGCGGTCGATTCTAATCTGAAAACAACCGTTAGTACACCTGCAACTGTTCAAAAAACTATTGCTCCACAAAAAGAAGAACACAAAACCCTGTGGGGAATTTTTATTGCAGGTTTTGTTGGCGGTTTAGCCGCCTTGCTGATGCCCTGCATCTTTCCCATGCTGCCCTTAACCGTAAGTTTCTTTACCAAAGGATCAGAAAAAGGAAAGGCTTTTCGGCGTGCAGCACTTTATGGCTTTTTCATCATCCTCATTTATGTGGTGCTTGGCCTTTTGGTAACGGTAATTTTTGGTGCCGATGCCCTGAACAGCCTGTCTACGAATGGTATATTCAATTTCTTTTTCTTCTTACTGCTGGTTGTTTTTGCGGCTTCATTTTTAGGCGCATTCGAAATTACCCTTCCCTCTTCCTGGGTGAATAAAATGGACGCCAATTCGGATAAAGGAGGCCTTGCAGGATTATTTTTCATGGCCGGAACATTGGCTCTGGTATCTTTCTCCTGCACTGGCCCTATTATTGGCACTTTACTGGTACAGGCAGCAACCACCGGAGCTTTGTTGGGCCCGGCCATAGGCATGTTTGGCTTCTCTTTGGCACTCGCTATTCCTTTTGCTTTATTTGCGTTATTTCCATCGGCCATGAACAAACTGCCCAAATCTGGTGGCTGGTTAAATAGTGTAAAAGTGGTGTTGGGTTTTCTGGAGCTCGCCTTTGCGCTAAAATTTTTAAGCAATGTAGATCTCGCCTACCACTGGGAATGGTTTGACCGCGAAATATTCTTAAGCCTCTGGATCGTCATTTTTGGGATGATGGGCATCTATCTTTTGGGCAAACTGAAGTTTTCGCATGATAGTCCGCTGGCATTTATCTCCGTACCGAGGCTTTTTCTGGCCACCATAGTCTTGGCTTTTACCATATACCTTATCCCAGGCATGTGGGGTGCACCTTTACGTAGCGTATCGGCATTCCTCCCACCACAGGAAACACAGGATTTCGATCTGTATACGGCCAGCTTGTTAGCCGGAAAACAAACCACAAATGACGGTCCACATAAATACGCAGATAAATTTCATGCACCGTTGAAGCTGAACGCCTATTTCGATTATAATGAAGGTTTGGCCGCAGCAAAAAAATTAAACAAACCTGTTTTAATCGATTTTACCGGGCGTGCCTGTGTAAACTGCAGGAAAATGGAAGCCAATGTTTGGCCCGACAAAGAGGTATATAAAATGATCAACGATGATTATGTACTGATCCAGTTATATGTGGATGATAAATCGGAACTGGCCCCGGATGATGTAGTGATTAGCCCGGAGGGAAGAAAACTCAATACGATTGGCAAAAAATGGAGCGATCTGCAGGCCAGGAAATTCCAGTCCAATTCACAGCCTTTTTATGTACTGCTCGATCCTAAAACAGAAACCCTACTGGCCCAACCGCAGGGGGCAGATTTCGAAGTAGCCAATTATAAAAAATTCTTAATAAGCGGATTAAACGCTTTTCAATAAACAGGTCGGGTAGCGTTAAACCGCCAGCGTTGATTTAATTTTAGTTAATGACTCAGAGGCAGTGCCGGATGGCCTGTCTTTGTTTTTAACGATTTTCTCCGGTACAACAGACCGAACACACTGCTCTTTACATCATTCTTTATCTTTTATTTCGCAGATCAGATCCCTCCTACAGGATAGAGCAGGACGGATTACCCAAATAAAAGTTCTAATCTCGTATAACCAAGTATAATCAATACCTATATGAGCAAGAAAAATTACACCAGCAAAATGCAATCGTTTGCATCAAATTACCTCTTTATGGTCTTTTAAAGACGTAAGACAAAAGAAAAGCAATCATAGCCAAAACATTAAAAACTAACTCATTTTTCATCGTACAACCAGGTCATGCATCCAAAAAACAATGGATTAATTGCCTAATCATATGCCCTCAAAACAGATAGCACATACATCTAATATGCTATTTGGCCAACTAACCAAATATTTACAAAACCAATAAAATTATGGATCTTAATTTTTATCCAGAAAAACTTAAGCAACGAAAAGGCTTTTCACACCAGAAAATCCTGCTTACGGGTATGTCTGTATTCTGCCTGCTGTGTGTGGCGAGCACTGCAAATGCAGCTTCCAGTCATCGAAAAGCAGCACTTTCAACGGTAACTACAAACAGCTCAATGAGCAAACGAGACGTAGTCTTGAAAGGAAAAATTGTTGACGAAAAAGGTGAAACCTTAGTTGGTGTGAGCATCAGACTGAAGGGTACTACGCTGGTGGCCTCTACCGATGCCAACGGTGCTTTTTCCATTACTATTCCATCAACGGTGAGCAACCCGGTTTTGGTGGTTTCGTATATCGGTTACACCACACAGGAAGTACCCGTTGAAGGAAAAACAACGATTAGCATTCAATTAAAGAGTTCGACAAATGACCTCGAAGAAGTTGTAGTCGTGGGATATAATACGGTAAAGAAAAGTGATTTAACCGGAGCTGTTGTAAGTGTTGGCGCTAAAGAAATCAGATCGAGACCTGTAACCAATGCCTTACAAGCCATGCAGGGCAAAGCGGCAGGTGTAGATATTACCTCTAATGAACGCCCGGGTCAGGTTGGAGATATTAAAATCCGTGGCCTTAGGTCATTAAAAGCCAGTAACTCCCCTTTGTTCGTGGTAGATGGTATTCCGCTGCAAGCTGGTGGGATCGATGCCATTAACCCTAACGACATCGAAAATATCGACATTTTAAAGGATGCCTCTGCAACGGCCATTTATGGATCGAGAGGTGCCAATGGCGTTGTACTGGTAACCACCAAAAAAGGTAAAACCGGAAGGTTAACCATGGATTATGTGGGAACGGCAACCATCGAAACGTTAAACGACAGGATGGAAATGATGAATTCGGCACAATATATTGAGTTTCGCCGCGATGCATTTAGGGCATTACCAGCCAGTGATACCAGGAAATATCCAACTGTAGCGACTTTGGCGAAAGACAGGGAAATTTTCGCCGGAGACCCTTACGTACTCGAGAACATCGAAAAGGGTTGGGCAAATGGTGTTTATGATGGCAGTTTGGTGCCGACTACCGATTGGGGCGATCTGGTTACCCGAACCGGAATTACCCAGGATCATGTATTAAGTGTAAGTGGTGGTACCGAAAAAATGAAAGCATATGGATCATTCGGCTACCTGAACCAAACCGGCACACAGCTGGGTCAGGATTTTGAAAGATATAGTGGTAAATTAAGTGTAGAAATTAATCCGGTGAAATGGTTTAAAATGGGACTTAACATCACCACCACCTATAGCCTTCAAAACTATGGTTTCGTTGCAGCCAGTGCTTCGGGCGCTGGTAATATTTATGCGGCTGCAAGGGGTATGCTTCCTATGGCTATCCCTTACGATCCGAGCGGCAATAGAATTAACCTGCCGGGAGGTGATATCAATATTCAGAATCCAATTCTGGAGGCCGATTACAACATTAATCTCCGTAAAACCCTAAGGGCATTAGGTTCGGCTTTTGCTGAAGTAAACATTGTAAAAGGATTAAAATACCGGATCAATTTTGGCCCTGATTTTTCTAATTTCTATAACGGAAAATACCAGGATGCAAAATCGGTAAACCGCGATGCAGGCATACCGGGTTCGGTGAACAATTATGCACAGTTAAACCAGAGCAATAAGTTTGCCTATACCCTCGATCATTTATTGTATTACGACAAAACCATTAATAAACACAGTTTTGGAGTAACCTTATTGCAGAGTTCTTCACTGTTTCAAGATGAATCTTCATCTCTAACAGGCAGTAAAATAAATTTGATTGCCCCACTCTGGTATGGATTAAGGGCAGGAAGTATTACCGCACTGGATGGATTTGATACTGATTTTAGAAAATCAACACTTGAATCGTATATGGCCAGGGTAAACTATAGTTTTGATAGTAAATACCTCTTAACCGCATCGTTACGTTCCGATGGGGCATCGCAGTTAGCAGAAGGCAACAAGTGGGATTTTTTCCCCTCAGCAGCCCTGGCTTGGCGCATGGATCAGGAAGATTTTATGAAAAACATTAAATGGGTAAGCCAATTGAAATTAAGGCTTGGCATGGGTAGTACCGGTAACTCATCCGTAGATATTGGTAGTACATTGGGTCTTTTGCAACCCTTAACCTATACCTTTGGCAGTGCTGCACAAATCGGTTACGTGGCATCAGATGCTTCTTTGGCAAACCCAATTTCATTCCCAAACAAATTGTTAAGCTGGGAAAAAACCCAACAATATAATTTAGGTCTCGATTTCGACCTGCTGCAAGGAAGAATAAGCGGTTCATTAGATCTTTATAAATCTAAAACCACCGATTTAATTTTACTCAAAAAAATCAATATCATAAACGGCTATCCTACCTCTTATGATAACATTGGCTCAACTAAAAACAAAGGCCTCGATTTAACTTTAAATACGGTTAACGTTAGAACAAAAGATTTTAGCTGGGAATCTACCCTGAATTTTTCGACCAGCAGAGACGAGATTGTTAAACTGAATGGTGGCGACATGGTTGCCGATCTTTTCTTTATCGGAAACGGGATCAGTGTAGCATACGATTATGTTAAAGATGGCATTTGGCAAGATACACCTGATGATTTAAAAGAAATAGCCTTATTTAATGCCAATGGAACCAGTTTTAAACCAGGAAGCATTAAAATAAGGGATTTAAATAACGATCATAAAATTGATGCCAACAGCGACCGTCAGGTATTAGGCCGTTATACACCAAGCTGGAGCGGTGGTATTACCAACACGTTTAACTACAAAGGTTTCGATTTATCTGTTTTTATTATTGCCAGATATAATTTCCTGATCGCAACGGGCGCCGAATCATTACAGGGCCGTTTTGCACAACGTGTATTAGATTACTGGACACCTACCAACCCAACCAACGATTATCCTGCACCTAATTATGGTAGTGCAGCGGGCGATCAGTTTAAAAGTTCGATGAACTATCAGGATGGGTCTTTTATCAAGGTTAGAAATATATCCTTGGGCTATAATTTTGCCGACAACATCACCAAAAAATTAACACTATCCAGATTACGGGTTTATGCCCAGATGGTTAATCCGGGTTTAATTTATTCTAAGATAAAATGGATCGATCCGGATTTGGGTGGTTCCACTTTTAACAGAGGTGTGGTATTTGGCATTAACGCAAGTTTCTAACAGAGTGTAAAAATATTGATTATGAAAAAGATTATAAATATAATATCAGGAGTGGCTTTGTTAGGAAGCTTAATGGTGTTCCCCACTTCCTGTAAAAAAAGTTTCCTGGATGAAGAAGTGATCAACTCGCGCAATACATCCGATTTTCAAAAAACAGAGGGATTAGATGGCCTGGTTATAGGTATGTACCAAAGTTTAAAATTCCATTTTAATTATACCTGGGCTTACACCAGCACCAATTACGGGGTTGATGAGTTTACCGTAGGTGGCGACAGAACCGAGCAAATGTGGAACTCCTATGATGGAACCTTAAATTCGCTAAATGTAGATGTGCAGGCTGTTTTTGACAACATGTACACCAATATTAATTCGGCCAATATTGTGATTAAAAATGTACCTATTTATTATACCGGGGCCAATAAAAATATCCGCCTGGGAGAAGGTTATTTTATGCGTGCCTTCGATTATTTTAAACTGGTTAAACAATATGGAGGTGTGCCTCTACAGCTCGAATCATTAGAAACCATTAAAGAAGATTTTACAAGGAATTCGGCTAAAGAAGTATACGAACAGGTCATTCAGGATTTTACACAAGCCTATAACCTGCTCCCATCAGTTCCTGCAGAAAGAGGAAGAATTACCAAATGGGCAGCTGCTCACTTTCTGGCGAAGGCTTATCTGTTCCGGGCAAGTGAAATGAACAACGACTGGAATGGCGATACTAAAACAGCCGATCTGCAAAATGCGATTAAATATGCTGATTTAGTAATTGGCAGCGGCCAGCATAGCCTGGCCACTAACTATAGCGATCTTTGGAACTTCACCACAGTTGATGGTGCAAACGAAACCAACCGTGAAGTTATCCTGGCTGCCCAGTTTTCGAACAATACCGCAACCCAGGGAAGATATGGTAACCAAATACATTTGTATTATCCATCCATTTACCAAACCCTTCCGGGAATGATACGCGATATAGCAGGCGGACGCGAATTTCAGCGCATGAGATCGACAGATTATGCTTTGGATGTTTTTGACCGTGTGAATGACTCGAGATTCTGGAAAAGCTTCAAAACACGTTATGTATCCAATAATGCAGCCAGTATCCCAAAATGGGTTAAAGGCAGTGCACCTACTCCAGCACAGGAAGGGCAACCAAAATTTGCATTGGGCGAAGAGGCTGTTTTGTATATTGTAAACAATGCCGGCGATACCCGATATACACCAATAGTTGATAAGGCCGATCCTGCTTTACCAACCGATCTGGCCCGCCGCAAACCATCTATGTTTGTAAGGTATTTTGCCGGCCAACCACAAAGTTACTTAAATGCCCATGGCAATTACGGTGTGAACCAGTATGTGGCTTTATCTAAATTTATGGATGGTTCCAGAAACCTTGTTGCCTCACAGTTCGGCCAGCGTGACGGAATTCTGGCCCGCCTTGCCGAGACCTATTTAATTGCAGCAGAAGCTTACGGACGATTAGGTCAGTATGCTCAGGCCATTCCTTACCTAAATACGGTTCGCGATCGCGCTGCCTATAAAGACGGAGAAGACCGTTCTTCTTACGTTGATGGTGGAATTGCTTATAAAACCAATCCTGCGGTTACTTCTGCAATTGTTTCCTATTCAGACAAAAACACTTATTTCGAATCGAACAATATTCCGGTAACCACCACCAATACATTATCTTCGATGCATTTAAATAGTGAGGCTGATATTTTTAACTCCAGCAAAGATTTTTATGATAAAGTTGGTGCAAGCTCGAATGCAGATAAATTCAAAGCCTTTATCTTGGATGAACGCTCCAGAGAATTGATGGGCGAATTGATGAGATGGGAAGACCTGGCCCGCACCAAAACATTAGTGGCACGTACCGCTGCGTTTAACCTGGAAGCTAAACCGCTAGAAGGCAAACATTACCTGCGCCCTATCCCTCAAAGTTTCTTGGATGTACTTAAAATTGGTGGCGAGCCTTTAACTGCGGAGCAAAAACAGGCGATGCAAAACCCTGGCTGGTAATCAGTTTAGGCTATAAAAAAGGTTGCATTATAAATATAGTTTTGTCATCCTGAGCTTGTCGAAAGACTTGTTTTAAACACTTTTGATTGTTTCGACAGGACCTAACATGACAGCATCTGATGAGAAATTAACTTATGATGCAACCTTTCCCCCCTCCCTCTACTTCGTATTGTATTTGTTACCGCTCAATATCAGCCACGAAACCATAATTTCAAACGTTTGAAAAGCATTTAAAGCCGCTTACATGTGTTCTGGCCATTTTCTACAGGATAGAGCAGGATGGCGCTCTCAATTTTAAACGCTAAACTCGTTTAAACTATTTAACCAAATATTTCCTTTTTATTAATGGTGCTTCATTTCCCTGTGAAATAGAAGAAGTCCATTTAATTACGAATTCAGAGATGAAGAAAATCTTGCTTGCCTGTTTGATGTTATTTTCGATATACGCCTTTGGCCAAAAAAGCAATAAAGTACAAGCCGTTCCCAAACCATTGTACAGTGATCCTGTTTACGATGGCGCTGCCGATCCGGTGGTGATCTGGAATAAAGGAGAAAAAAAATGGTTTATGTTTTATACCAACCGCAGGGCTAACGAAAAAAATTTAGATGGGGTAAGCTGGGTGCATGGCACAAGGATTGGCATTGCCGAATCGAAAGATGGTGTAATATGGAAATACCGTGACACCTGCGATATTCAATACCGGTTAACCGATTATACCCATTGGGCGCCTGAAGTAATCGAAAATAAAGGGATATACCACATGTATTTAACCTATGTACCAGGCGTTTTTAAAGATTGGCGTCATCCAAGGTACATGGTTCACCTGACCAGCAAAAACCTCATCAACTGGAAATTCGAATCTAAATTAAAGCTTGCTTCCGACCGCTGTATTGATGCCTGTGTGTTTAAGCTGCCTGATAATAAGGGCTGGCGCATGTATTATAATAATGAAATGGCAGGCAAATCGATCTATTATGCCGATAGTAAAGATTTGTACCATTGGGAAGATAACGGCAAAAAACTGATTGGCGATAAAGGCTGTGAAGGTCCAAAAGTATTTTATTGGAAAAACACCTATTGGATGGTGGTCGACAACTGGAACGGCCTTGGCCTGTATTCTTCAACCGATCTCCTCAGCTGGAAACGCCAGCCTAAAAATATTTTACAGGAACCCGGAAAAGGAACCGATGATGGTGTAATGGGTGGTCATGCCGATGTGGTGGTGAACGGAGATAAAGCTTATATTTACTATTTTACCCATCCAGGCCGAACACCTGAAAATAAAGGCGTTGACAACGCAACAACGAGAAGAAGTGTAATTCAACTGGCCGAACTGGAATACCTGAATGGCGAAATCAGCTGCAACCGTGACAAACCCTTACCTATTCAATTAAAACCCTAACCAATATAATGAAGCACATTTACCTTTTCTTAATGGTTGCCCTACTGCCTGTTGTTGCTCTGGCACAGCAACCTGCGACGCACAGAAAAACCTACAATTTTAATCCTGGATGGAAACTTTATGTTGGCGATTTACCTGGTGCAGAAAGTAGCGATTTTGACGACAAAACATGGAAAGCCATTACCCTACCCTATGCCTGGAACGAAGATGAGGCCTTTAAAAAATCGATAGAAGATTTATCAACTGGTATTGCCTGGTACCGCAAGCATTTCACCATTTCAGAAATCAATGCAAACAATAAAATATTCCTCGAATTTGAAGGCATCAGGCAGGCCGGTGAATTTTACCTGAACGGAAAGTTTATTGGTCGGCATGAAAATGGCGTAATGGCTTTCGGGTTTGACATTAGCGCTTTAATCAATCAAAACAAAGAAAATGTAATTGCAGTTAGGATCGATAATGCCTGGAACTACAGAGAAAAGGCGACCAATTCTGGCTATCAATGGAACGATAAAAACTTTAATGCCAATTATGGTGGGATATCGAAAAACGTACGCCTGCATGTAACAGGTCAGGTATACCAGACACTCCCACTTTATTCGACCTTAAAAACCACTGGTAACTACTGTTACGCGAAGGATTTTGATATTAAAGGTAAATCGGCGGTGATTGTTTCCGAATCGCAGGTCAAAAACGAAAGTGCAACAGATCAAAAACTGGTTTACGAGGTAGAATTAAAAGACCTTGATGGAAAAATTGTTAAAACTTTTAAATCTGCAGAAACCCCTATCAAAGCGGGCGATACGTTAACCTTAAAAGCACAGGCATTGGTAAACGACTTAAACTTCTGGAGTTGGGGTTATGGTTATCTGTATACCGTTACCTCCAGGTTAAAATCGGCAGACCAGGTTATCGACGAGGTTAAAACCAAAACCGGCTTTAGAAAAACAGCATTTAAAAACGGGATGGTTTACTTAAACGACCGGGTAATGATGATGAAGGGCTATGCCCAGCGCAGCAGCAACGAGTGGCCTGCAATTGGCTTATCGGTACCACCATGGCTAAGCGATTATAGCAACCAATTAATGGTAGAAAGCAATGCCAATTTGGTACGCTGGATGCACATAACGCCCTGGAAACAGGATATCGAATCATGCGATCGTGTTGGTTTGATCCAGGCGATGCCTGCCGGAGATTCGGAAAAAGATGTAACCGGAACCCGTTGGGATCAGCGGAAAACAGTAATGACAGATGCCATTATTTACAACCGCAACAACCCGAGTATCGTTTTTTACGAATGTGGAAACGAATCGATCAGTGCAGCGCACATGCAGGAAATGAAAGACATCAGAAATCTGTATGATCCAAACGGCGGCAGGGCCATCGGTTCGAGAGAAATGCTCGATATCCCTGAAGCGGAATATGGAGGCGAAATGTTGTACATCAATAAAAGTGCAACTAAACCCGTATGGTCTATGGAGTATTCAAGAGATGAAGCCCTGCGAAAATATTGGGATGAATTCTCCCCTCCTTATCACATAAACGGCGCTGGTCCTAAATATAAAGACGCTGATGCCAGTGATTATAACCGCAACCAGGATTCGTTTGCGATTGAAGATGTAATCCGCTGGAACGAATATTACGAAGAGCGCCCTGGAACAGGAACCCGGGTAAGTTCGGGTGGTGTAAACATCATATTCTCTGATTCGAATACCCACCACCGCGGAGAAGAAAACTACCGCAGAAGCGGCGAAGTGGATGCCATGCGCATCCCTAAAGATGCTTTTTTTGCACACCAGGTCATGTGGGATGGTTGGGTCGACGCTAAAAAAACAGGCATCCATTTAATAGGGCACTGGAACTACAAAACTGGCATCAAAAAGAATGTATATGTGGTGGCAAGTGGCGACAAAGTCGAACTGATTTTGAACAATAAATCACTTGGTTTTGGTGAAAAAAGTAATGGTTTTCTGTTCACTTTTAAAAACATTAATTATCAGGCAGGAACAATCAAAGCCATCTCTTATTCTTCGGCCGGGAAAAAACTGGCAGAAACCCAGTTAAAAACAGCAGGTCAAGCTGTTGCTTTAAAATTCACCACAATAAAAAATCCGGGTGGTTTTAAAGCCGATGGTGCCGATGTGGTGTTGGTGCAGGTTGAAGTAGTCGATCAGAATGGAAACCGTTGTCCTACCGCTTCAAATAAGATCAACTTCAGCTTAAATGGCCCTGCCGAATGGCGTGGTGGTTTGGCGCAGGGACCTGATAACTATATTTTGGCTAAAGACCTGCCGGTTGAAAATGGCATAAACAGAGTGCTCATCAGATCGACAACTACAGCCGGAAAAATTAATCTGACGGCAAAGGCCGAAGGCTTACAAATGGCAAACCTTTCTTTTGAAACTTTACCTGTTAAATCGACTAACGGATTATCTGTTCAACTGCCAGGTGATGGTTTGAAACCGAACTTAAGCAAAGGTCCAACACCACTTGATCCATCATACACTGTTTCGCGGAAATCGATCAAAATTATTGCTGCGGAAGCTGGTGCGAATAACGATAAAGCCAGTTTAAGCTTCGATGATAATGAATTGAGCGATTGGGTAAACGATGGAAAAATTGCCACCGCATGGATCAAATATACTTTAGCAAAAGAAAGTACCCTGTCAGCGGTCTCTTTAAAACTGAATGGTTTCAGAACCAAAATTTACCCATTAAAGATCTTAGTTGACGGAAAAGTGGTTTTCGAAGGCAATAGCAAACCAAGTTTGGGTTATTTTACGGCTAATTGTAAAGCAACGAAAGGAAAAACAGTGACCATACAATTAGTGGGCTCCGGAAAAGAGAAAGAAAATTCGAATGTTGGCGTAGAGGTAAACGGCAAGAAGCTGGATGATGGTGTTGAACGTGCGGAAACCAAATTAAAAGGTGGATTAAGCATTATTGAAGCTGAGGTTTATGAGCAGCCTTAGGCTGTGCCAGGCTTCCGAAGTTAACATGTCAGTGACTTGGCAAAACTTCGGAAGTCTGTTATTAACTATTTTTAAACAGTCGTCACCCTGACCTGTAGTGAACGGAAAGCTATGAAGTAAACCGGGCTTTAACCGAGCTCACCGAACGTAATTTAATTCAGGGTCTTAAAGGCATGACAGATACCGAAGCAAGTTCAGTATGACGAAATATCTAAAATAAAAAGCGATGAAAACATTAAAAAGTGCTTACCTCCTATTCTTTAGCTTATCCGTTTTTATCTGTACGGCCAATGCTCAATCAAAAGCTAACATTCAGGTTAATTTCGACAAGAATATAGCGAAAATGAAACCCATTTGGGCATGGTTTGGTTATGATGAACCGAATTATACCTATATGAAAGATGGTCAGAAGTTATTAACGGAGATTTCGAAATTGAGTCCGGTTCCGGTATATGTACGGGCGCATAATTTACTGACCTCTGGAGATGGTACCCCTGCTTTAAAATGGGGATCGACGAATGCTTATACCGAAGATGCAAACGGCAAACCCATTTACAATTGGAAAATTGTTGATCAGATTTTTGATAGCTACGTCAAAAGAGGCATGAAACCTTTGGCGCAAATTGGTTTTATGCCCGAAGCGCTGTCAACCAAACCTTTTCCTTATCAGCACAAATGGAAACCAGGTGTCCGTTATGAGGAGATTTTAACCGGTTGGGCCTATCCACCTAAAGATTATAAAAAATGGGGAGATCTGGTTTACGAATGGGTGAAACACAGTGTGGCACGTTATGGCCAGGCAGAGGTAGAAAGCTGGTACTGGGAAGTGTGGAATGAGCCTGATGGTGCTTATTGGAAAGGTACACAGGCCGAATTCTTTAAACTTTACGATTATGCTGCCGATGGACTTAAAAGGGCTTTGCCCACTGCAAAAATTGGTGGAGCCAATGTAACCGGCGGTGGTACCAGGTATTTAGATGCCTTTATCAAACATTGTTTAAACGATACCAATTATGTAACCGGCAAAATCGGATCGCCTTTAGATGCGGTACTTTTCCATGCCAAAGGATCGCCAAAAGTTTCA
Source organism: Sphingobacteriaceae bacterium GW460-11-11-14-LB5 (assembly GCA_002151545.1). Classification (NCBI taxonomy): domain Bacteria; kingdom Pseudomonadati; phylum Bacteroidota; class Sphingobacteriia; order Sphingobacteriales; family Sphingobacteriaceae; species Sphingobacteriaceae bacterium GW460-11-11-14-LB5. The sequence goes on from CP021237.1 coordinate 3,451,680, forward strand.
AACGGAACTGTGGTGATGAATGTTAAAACCCAGCTCCGCAATATTGATGGCAATTATAAAATTATCAGTAAATATCCTCAGCTTAAAAACATCCCTGTTATTATTGGCGAATCCGATCCTGAAGGTTGTGCCGCCTGTGGCATGAGTACCAATCCGGAGAATGCTTATCGGAACGGCACGATGTATTCGAGTTATACCGCAGCCTCCTTTGCCCGGCTTTATGAACTTACAGATCAATATAACATCAATCTGTTAGGTGCCGTTACCTGGTCGTTCGAATTTGAAAATCAGCCCTGGTTTGCGGGTTTTCGCGATTTAGCCACCAACGGCGTCGACAAACCTGTTTTAAATGTATTCAGGATGTTTGGCCAGATGAAAGGGAACCGTGTGGAAGCCATAAGCAACCGCATGTACAATTTAAATTCTATTTTAGATTCGAGCATCAGAAAAGCCCAGACAGACATAGGTGTTTTAGCCACTAAGGCTGAAAAAACGGCAGCTGTTATGCTGTGGAATTATCACGATGAAGATAAAACAGATTCGAAAGATCTTATTTCCATTTTGTTAAATAAATTACCTGCCAAATCAGTAACCATAACCGAATACCGCATTGATGCTGAAAACAGTAATTCTTATGCGATATGGAAAAAAATGGGGTCACCACAAAACCCGGATGCGAAACAAATTGCAGCGTTAGAAAAAGCAGGGCAACTTAAAATGACTGCTAAACCCAGAAAATTTGACACGACAAGTGGCGCTTTTGAAATGGAACTGGCCAGGCAAGGGGTAGCTTTATTGAAGCTGGATTGGTAGTATTTTGCTCTTTTGCCACGGAAACACTGAAAGCACGGAAATAGAGATGTATTAATTTGCCGTGGTCTGTGTCTCCACAGACCACATATATACTATTTTTTTTGTGCTTTCCGGACAAAACCGATGATAAGGTGAGTTAAAAACATTTATCTGGAGATGGCAGGTATAGGTGGATCGTCATTCCCAACTTGATTGGGAATCTTAATGTTTTAGCTAGGTTTATATCTTGTATTCAGATTAGCTTCGCTGAGCACTTCGTGGTTCCCGCCTGCGCGGGAAAGACGACCGTTCTTTGCAATCTGTCACCCTAATCGTTTGATCTCGAAGCCTATATCATTAACTTAAGAATAAGTCTTGGATTAAGGTTTAACCACCAATGGCGCCCCGTTTACCATTACGTTTTCGATTTTAACATCCTGATACCTGTTCTTCAAAAATGGCGTTTTGGTGATAACTTCCAGATCTTTAAAAAGAAAGCCTGATACTTTATCTTCAGGATTGCCATCCATTTCGCCAAATTTTGTTGCCTCCACTTTAATATTGGTGATCTTAATGTTCCTGATGGTACCAAATGGTTTTGCTGTGCTGCCTGCCAGATCGAAAAATTGTTTCCAGGGGTTTAGATCGATAATGGCGCCGCATTTCCCGGTAATATTTTCTACGGTGATATTTTCATAAAGCTGATAAGTATCGCCACGCATTTTCATTTTTAAAATCGGACAGGTATTCTCTACCCTGCAGTTCCGCATGATAATATTGCGTGCATGAATACACTCGCTTCCCATGGTTAAAGTAGCATGTGCTTCGCCAATAGTACAATTTTCAATTAAAATGTCTTCAACAATTCCGTTTTCCGGCAGTTTCTGTGCATCAGGGCCTTTACCACCTTTAATACAAATGGCATCATCATTCACCGAGATATAACAATTCCTGATGGTTACTTTTCTACAAAAATCAATGTCTATACCATCAGTACTGGGTGCTTTTACCGGACGAAATGGCGAGCGGATATCGCAATTCTCAATTAATACATTATTCGATTGGTATAAATGAGTTGTCCAGAATCCAGCATTACGCAATTTTACCCCCTTAATATTCACGTTATTACATCCCCAGATAAAAAGTAAGCGTGGACGGCTCACCTCTAAGTTGGTAGATTCCCTTCCTAATTTTTTAAGCGAATCGCGATGTGCCCAAAATGTTTTCCAGAATTTAAGTCCGTTTCCATCAATAGTGCCTGGGCCCGAAATACTAAAACCATCTACTTTTGTCGCATTAATTAATGCGGCGAAGTATTTTAGGCTCCTCCCTTCCATACGCGATGGGATAAATGGATAATCTTTGATCTGATCAGATCCTTTAAGTACAGCACCTTCCTGCAACAACAGTTTTGTTTTAGGCTTAAAAAAAAGTGCCCCGCTAAGGTAAACACCCCTGGGGATGACGATCGTTCCCCCTCCTTTTTGATAAGCTTTATCTATCACACTTTGAATCGCTTTGGTATTCAGTTTGGTGCTATCGGCACTTACACCAAATTTGGTGATGATATAATCCTGAGCCATGGCATTTATAGCAATGACCATAAACAAAGTGAGTATAATGTGTTTTTTCATGATAAAATGTTGCATAACCTGTAAATAATCTTGACTCCCAATATGCGTAGTGTTATTTGACTACCTAAGCCACCTGAGATCAACTAAGTCTGTTCACACCATTATTGGATTAATTGAAAGCTGTAATACTTACCGGGCCGATTAATCCTGAAGGCATTACATTCCAGCTTGAAGCATCAAAATCCTTATAATTAATATTGACGAAATTGATTTCGTGGTAATTCCGCCATTGTATTTTTTTGATGTCCATATCACGGATTCGGTTCGCCATCAAATTAACCACTTCAATTTTAATGGTATTATGACCTGCTTTTAAATATTTACCCACACGGGCCTGAAAAGGAATGCTCCATAAAATACCTACTTCCTGTCCATTGATCCACACCCTGGCACTTTCATCAACCTGGTTCAGGTTCAAAACATATTCTTTAGCGGTTTTTGAGCTTAAGTTAAAACCTGAAGTATAAACACCCGTACCCGAAAAGGCCTGTAGTTTAGGATCGCTCAAAGTGGTCCAGCTTACCAACTTGTCTAATTTCTGATCTGCCGGAAGCTCAGGTCCACCTTCGGTAAAATGTAAATTCCAGGACTGGTTAAGATTGATGGTGTTCGCAGCTTTATTTAAATAAACCCAGGGCGTATTGATTGTTCCATTACGCTCCACTTTTAAAAACAAACTCTCCCCCGATTTAAGCTGTACGCGAACCTTTTTATCGCGTATTGCCGCCACACCCACATTCGAGCTTTGCGGATCCATAATTAAAACTTTGCCTTCTTCATTTAAGGAAAGTTCGGTATCGATATCTTTAGCCGTGTGGTTCACCAGATAATAATATTTGCCGGTATTTGTTTTTCTTCTGATAAACTGAAGGCCGGTATCAGTTAAAGTTTCCCTGATAATGGCTATCGAACTTAATGCTTTTTGTATATCGTTCACTAATAGGATTAGGCCTGAGCCAATCTTAAATTGTTTAATTCCGTTAGGACCATCGGTAAAAGTCAATTTAGCCAGGCTGGCTTTGAGCTGTGCTCTCCTTGCATCCAGGTTATTTAAACCCGGAACATCCTTAGGCAATGCCTGAAAAATAACTTTTGCGCCATTGCTGGCCAGTTTGATCATCTGATCTAAAGTTTCCGGACTGATCATTTCGCACTGCGGAACGATGAGTACCTGATATGGCGCAGCTGCCGCGTTGGTACTAATCAATGCCTGGTTCACCGTTGACTGCTTCAATAACCGATCAGATGCAAAATCAAAAGAATAACCTGACTTAGAGAGTTCTTTCGATAATTTATAAAAAGCCGTTGGATGTAACCACTCATCAACATCATGTACTTTTAAGGCCATATCCAAACCTTTGCCCTTGTTCCATACATCATATATGGGCCAGTAGATTAAAAGTTCGTTATCTGGCTTTCCTGATTGAAGAATAGACTGGCAACGGGTGATATAATTGTTTAAACCCTGCGCATGTGGCCATAAACTGTTGTTTGGGTTCATTTCTACCGAAGCATAAAACAACCATCCCGGCCAGGGTGCATTTGTTGGCGAATTGGTGGTACCATGATAAAAAATATGGTTGATACCTGCCAAGAACAATTGCTCCGCTTCTGGTTTACACTGCGAAAAAGAGGTTTTAAAGTGTTCAGTTAACCAGGTAAAGGTTTCAGAAGAAGCCAGTTTTTTACCGCCGGTATGTGCCGCAGATGAGGCAAATTTGCACATCATTGGATCGGGATCTACATTACGGATATCTGCTGCATCGCGCCTAAGCCCTGTGATAGGAAAATAACTCGAACCAAAGGTTTCAGTTTCGGGGATATCTACCGCACCGTAAAGATCGAGCAAGTTGCCTGGTGAACCATGCGACTGGTTTTTGGTAGCCGATTTAAGCTGATGTGCCCAACCGGTCCAGTTTTGTGTAAAATTATGCAGCAAAAGTTCGTCCATGGTTTCGCGATAGTCGGATTTTAAACGGGCTATGTTTTCGTTTGTAGAATCTTTACCGCTTAATTCTTTAATATGACTGGCCAAGTCGTAACCTCTGTTTTTCTTAAATTCCTGAAAGAAGGTTGGCGTCCATGTTGCGCCATACACTTCGTAACTGTCGTTAAAAAATGAGCGAACACCTTGTGGTTTGCTTCCAAAAGCATCCGAAAATCTTTTCAGGTAAACATCAACTGCATTTTTATCGAGGTGATCTAAAGTAAAACCTTCTCCTCCCGGGGCAGCACGTTTAACCATTTGCCGAGTTTTACCTGCAAAAGCAGCATAAATATCCCAACTGCCACTAGTGGGCGACCAATTTAAAGATCCATCAGCCTGAACTTTAGAAAGCAAATTGAGTACCTCACCATTATTACCGTAAGCGGTTAAAGCCTGTAGCTGCGCGAAATCCTGTTTGGCTTCTTTAACCTGAATGGCTTCCGTTAACTTTTCGCCCGCTTTGAGCGTGTATTGCTGGGTAATCAGTTTGGTTGCAGCGTTTTCGGGTTTAATCTGCGGACCACCAAACGGCCAGCCTGTACCCGTATTCATATCAACCCCCAGGCCTAAAGTATTGGCTTTATTTACCGTATGGTGTAATATATTCATCCACTCAGGAGACAAAAACTGGAGATATTGTTTTTCAAAGCCTTTGGCTCCATAAATTGGGGTGATTTCTACTCCACCGAGGCCAGCATCGGCATATTTCTTTAAAACAAGGTCTAAATTCTGTTCATCTACAGCATTCCCCATCCACCACCAGCGGGTCCAGGGTTTCATCTGCTTTTCGATAACCGGCCAGCTACCGGTATTTTTTACAGGCTTTTGTGCTTTGGCCAGACCAAAAGTTAGCGTACTAAACAGCAGAACAGAACAGAATCGATGTAATTGCATATCGTTAATCTAAATGGAATACCATTTCTAAAGGGAATGTTTTTGGAGAATTATCGGCATTGGTTTCCATAATATCGGCCATGTATGCCCACCATTTCTGCACAATCCGCGTGCTGCCCAAATCTTGGGAGGAGCTGCCGTTTTGTTGTTGCACAGCAAAAAGGGTATTGGTTTCTTCATCTAAAAAAATAGAATAATCGCTGATCCCATTTTCTTTTAATAAAGTTGATAGCTCTGGCCAGATCTCATCGTGGCGCTTTTTGTATTCTGTTTCAAAACCGGGTTTAAGTTTCATCTTAAATGCAATTTTCATGTTTTCAATTTTATTTTTTTAAGGATTCTCCTCGCCGTGGTTCGTGTCCGCACGAACCGCTAATATTATTTATTTTATACCCAAACTGAAATCGTTCAGTTTCGGTCTGTGAGGACACAGACCGAGGAACTCCCCCATTAATTCACGACAAAGCTCAAATCAGTACTGTTATCTCCGGCCGATTTAATCCAGAGTATTTTATTCCTGGTATCATAAAACCAGCCTTCAGTTTTATCTAAACGATCTGGTGTTTTTAAAGCTTTTATTTTTTGCCCATTCTCCGAAACTGTTGCAGGATCTGCTTTTCCTGTCCAATGTATTTTGGCCAGATATTTATGCTTACTGGGCTTAAAACTTCCTGCTGGTTTGGCCACTCTCAGTGTAAAATTTGATGCAGTTAATAAAGACGTGATCTTCGTTAAAGCAAAACTTCCTGTTTTGTAGGCTGCGCTTAAATTATCATCTTCATAAAGGTCATATTTAGATTCGCCGTAAGGGAAAACATCCAGGGTAATCACATCAACGGGTTTTTCGCCACTGTAGGTCATTTCCGGCTGCATCGGAATAATGCTGCCCGCTTTAACAAATAAAGGAATCGTATCTAATGGCGCTACCACATGGTGATAACTTTTGCCTTCATATTTCTCATTTGTCCAATAGTTAAACCAGGTGCCTTCCGGCAGATAAACCGAACGGGTAATGGCCCCTTTAGTGGTTACCGGGGCGACCATTAAATGATCGCCAAACATATACTGATCGCCAATTTCATATACATTTTCGTCATCCTGATGGTTTAAAACCAAAGCCCTCATCATCGGCAAACCCGTTTCATATTGCTGGTGCATGCTCGTGTACAGGTAAGGGAATAAACGGTAACGCAACAGATCATATTTTTTAAAATTACGCAAAGCATCTTCACCATATTTCCAGGGCTCTTTATAACCAGGGTGATCCATCCCGAAAACCAAGGCAATCGGACTAAACATCCCAAACTGCACCCAACGGATATACAATTCCGGATCAGCCTGATGCTCGAAACCGCCCATACAATGCGCCCATGAACCTACGCCTGAAAGACCAACATTTAGACCCGCTTTAATTACCGGAGCAAAATATTGCCACTCGCTAGGCCAATCGCCTGCGAAAATATAAGGATAACGTTGGATACCTGAATAACCTTCACGGGTTTGGTTCAATCCCCTAAAGCCATTAAATCGTTCAAACTCCAAAAACGGCGCTTTGGCATAAGCGATAGGGAAAAGATTATGTAAACGTTCGGCATCTTTTCCGGTTGGCCCTACTTTCTCACTTTCGTTGGCTAAAGATCCAAAAGCACTGCCTTCGTCTGTTTTGAGGAATTTTGCCCCCAATTTTGCTACCCGCATTACACCGTTATCCCACCACCACTGTGTAGCCTTTTCATCGAAAAAGTTTACAAATTCGCCGGGTTTACCATTTTCAGGATAGGTATAACCTTTTTCCCTCGCCTGATCTAACAGGTTTAATTTTTTGGCATTATCAAACCGCGGACGAAGATGCAAGCCCACCATTTTATAGTTCATGGCGTAAATGCTATCGAACATCGATTTTGGATCTTTAAAGGTTTCTCTCCATTCGAAAGAAGTGGCACCTTTACCGCCATTTTCGCCAAATAAGCGCCAGGTAGAATCCAGCCACAACAAATCAACCGGAATGCCCAATGACCTGTATTTTTTTGCCAGCTCAACCACATAATGATCAGAAGATTGAGCCTCATGCCCCCACGTACCTCCGCTATACGTACCAGCATGTAGTCCTAAGGCAAACTGCGGTAGCATCGGCGATTTGCCGGTAATACTGGTATAGTGATCTAAAATGGCCGGAAAAGTTGGCCCATACATGAAATAATAATCTAATTCTCCATCAGCTGCTTTAAAACTGTACTGATCTTTTTTCGTGGCGCCCATATCCCATTCGGTGGCAAAGGAATTATGGAAGAAAATACCGTAGCCTTTTGTACTCATAAAAAACGGAACCGGACAATAATTGGCCTCTAATATATTGTAAGCACCAATGGCATGCGGCAAACCTTTACCACGGCCCACATTTAAGGTTAGTTTTTTAAAACGGCGATCCATAAAATCCATGCGTTCGCCAAAACCAAAAAAATGTTCATCGGCCTGCAGTTTTTTGCTTACCCCAACCTGCGTATTTTCTTTACTTACCGCTCCCTTTAATTCGCTACTCAGCAATTTACCTTTAGCATCAAAAACATCAATCCTGAAAGGGGCCTTGTATAATTTAACCACCAACTTTGCTGTAGCAAGCAAAAAATGATCTTTTTTATCCGAAACTTTAACCGCAACATTAGCCAAGCTGTAATTGATTACCATCAGGTTTTCGTTGGCTTCGAATTTACCGCTCCAGCTGCTTCTGATCCTGAATATTTCCGGTGTACAGAATTCGAATTTCACTTCTCCCCTTGTGGTTGAAAATGAAATGGTATTTCCCGTTTTCTTAAAACCAGATTTATAATCGCCAATGCTTTGTGCCCTGGCAATAGAAAATATAAAAATTAAGGTTAGTGCAAAAGCTAAAAGTTTCTTCATCATATTTATTGTATTTCCAACTGGTTAATTACCAAGCCCGGATCGAGCATATAAATTTTTACCGTCGATTTACCTGTTTTATTAATCTCGTGTTTGGTTAAACCTGAAGCGTAACCTTGTAATACATTCTGTTTCCAGATGTTATTTTCTGAAGCCGGAGAAATGTTTATGATCTGTGGTGTATCGTTATTTACAGAAATGGCATAACGCACTTTAATGCCGTTATTAACCCCTTGGGTAGGCAGGCATTTTACTTCGATCTGGTGCTCACCCTGTGTTTTAAAATCAACATTATAAATGGTAAAAGCAGCATTTTGAAGCTTATTATCGCTCACAGGCTTAAAAGTAAAAGGATATAGAGAAATACCATCGCCACCTAAACCCAATCCCTTTAAAGTTTGTAATGTTACTCCTTTTGGAACAGATTTCTCGGCATATTTAGCAGCACGAAGAATTATTTTATTTTCAGTTTTCGCTACTGCACCTGATGGTCTCGCAGCAATAGAATCGGCCACTTTTGGCATTTTAAAAACGGCTAAATCGCGAGGTTTCCAGCTCATCATGCCGTTCCACTTGCCACCTGAAATTTCTTCATTGTATTTTTTGGTAATCAACTGGATCTGTTCAAAAGCAGCTTTCGATTTTTTCGAATAAGTCAAAGCCGATTGATCTCCGTTTGCCGCTAAGGCCAAACTTTTTTTGGCGTATAAAATCTTTTGGTTCATCAGCATGGCACCTTCAACGGGGTACAAAATCAATTCGAAATAAGCATCTTTTAAACGTGCAGGGATCTGATCATTTAAACTTTTAGCCTGATTGTAAATCTTTTCATAAGCGGCCAATCTTTCTTCGGCCTGCTCATCAGTGAAAGTAACACTGGCCATATGCTCTGGTTTAGCAGCATGTGCCAAACGGTAATAAACGGCTTTTATCTCGGCAATGGGTTTTGCAAACTCAGCGCTAAAGGTTTCAGCGGCCCAGCTTTCGGCATATCGATCTGCATTTTCCGGCTTCCATTGATTTACATTCCAGGCCAGGTCCATCGCAAATTGTGTTTCCATTTCAGCAGGTTTAATATCACCCACATTTATGACCCAAAGTCGATCAGCTTTGTACTGGTAGGCTTTGCTTAACTCATAAGAAATCAAGGATGGAGAAATAGAAGAAAGCCACAGGTAGTCTTGCGGGGCACCCCAGTACGAAATATGGTAATACACCCCACTTCCGCCCGATCGTTTTTGTTCTTCAGGGTTCGAAAGCTGACGGATATAACCATGATTATCATCCGCCCAGACAATGGTTACATCATCAGGAAGTTTCAATCCTGCCTGATATAAAGATAAAACCTCTTTGTAAGGGCAAAAAATCTGTGGGATAGTGCTTACGGGTTTAGTAATATTCTTGCTTAAAATTGTTCTTTGATCAGTTATGATTTCGCCCAGCAAATTTACTTTTGCATTTTTATCTTTCGGTCCTGGCATACTGCCGTCGTGAATGCCACGCATCCCAACGGTATAAACCGATTCGTAATTTTTAGCTTGTTTTACACGGTCAGTCCAGTAATTGGCCATTTCATTTTTATTCAGATCGTAACGCCATTCGCCAGGTTTTTTACCGTATTCATGTTCAAAATTCTCTGCCCATTCGAAAACATTATTCCGCAGCATCGGTTCGCAGTGACTGGAACCTAAAACAATGGCATATTTATCGGCCATGACCGGATTGTTGGCATAATAATAAAACGCTTTGGTTGAAGGATGCATACCCGGCCAGATGTAATTGGCTTTTAACCTAAGCAGTAATTCGAATATTTTGGTGTAGGTTTTCGGACCAATATCTTTCACATCTGTATCCATCATTTTAGCTGCCCAGGGCTGAATGCCCCAATCTTCATCATTGATAAAAATACCACGGTATTTAACTGATGGCGACTCCACTAAAGGCTGACCAGCTTTTACATATAACGATTTTTTTGTTGCAGGCTTCACATCCGCCCACCAACAAAGGGGTGATACGCCAAGCATCCTTGACAATTGAAATACACCATAGGCTGTTCCTCTCCTGTCACTTCCGGCTATCACCAATGCTCTTTTTACGCCTTTTAAAGGGTTTTCGATCACCGAAACCGAAAAAGTTTCCCATTTGCCGGCTAAAGTGGTACGGTCGATTTTCCCGGCTTTAGCCAGTTGATCGATATAAAATGATTGACCTATTGTACCGATAATGATCGGATAGGCACTTAAAGTTGTATTATTTTTAAAAACCGGCGAAGTAAGGCCAGTTAATAATTGAATGTCATCCTTAAAAGCAGTAGCCGCAATTCCTACCACTTCGGCATCCTTTGCATCGATATAAATGGATGATGCTTTTCCTCCGTCAACAATCGGGAACGATGAAACACTGTTAATTTCAGAAACAGCAATGCCTGCCCTTTGTGCCATATTTTGTTTAGGCAGCAAGAACAACCACATTAATATCGATAAAGCAGCCAGGTTTCTGACATTCATTTTCATTATTTTTTAAGTTTATAAACTTCAGTTCCGGCCAATAAAAAACAGCCCAAACCATAATCTTCAAAATCAGGTACACTGGTATAGGTTACCGGTTGCCCATCTTTTGGCTCTTTACCTGTTCCCTGCATAAAACCGATGGATCCGTTTTTCTGAACAGCATCTTTGGTCATGGCATTCCAGGCTTTGGTAATGATAGGCAAATAAGTCGCCTTATCTAAAATCCCCTGGTTTACCCCCCAGGCCATACCATATACAAACAAGGCAGTACCTGAAGTTTCTTTACCACCAAAATGCGTGGCATCATGTAAACTTACATTCCAAAAACCATCAGTACGCTGGATCGGCACCAAAGCTTTGATCATTTCGTGATAGGTTTTTAAATATTCATTGCGGTGAGGTTCATTTTCAGGGATAATTTCCAATACACGTACCAGTGCAGCCACAACCCATCCGTTTCCTCGAGCCCAATAACAATCTTCTCCGTTAGGTTCTTTGTAAGGCGGCACAAAATCTTTATCGCGCCACCAAAGGCCATCTTTGGCATTGTACAAACCACCACCTTCAGTATTTTTGGAGTGTAGGTACATTTTGTACATGTAATTGTAATAGGTGGTATCGTTATATAATTTGCCCAATTTGGCGAAAACAGGCATCCCCATTTGTATCGCATCGATCCAGGTCCAATCGTTTACCTTGCCCGATTTAATCACCAGATCGATCGAGGCTTTAATATCCTTGATGCGCTCGGGCTGCTGATCAATCAGGTAAAGATCGATATAGGTTTGTCCACAGGCCTGATCGTCGGCATTTTTGGTGCTAATGCCATTTCTTAAACCCCAGTTATGTTTTTGCCCCCATTGAACGGCATAATCATAATATGCTTTTTCAGGATGGATTTGATAAAGATTCATTAATCCTTCGTAATAAACGGCCCTTGTCCAGATGTTGCTTGGCCTTTCCCGGTTGGTTATGATCGATTTCCCGGCATCAGGCCACTTATTCATAAAATAAGCGTTTGTAGATTTTAATACTTTTAGAACTTCCCTTTTATTTGGGATTTTCTGTGCCAAAAGTAACTGGACAGATATGCTGAATAGTATAGCGGAGCTGAATATAAATTTCTTCATGGTGGTTTCGCTTATCTTAATTGGTTTTCGGTTTTGGTTTTAATTCGTCCGGACTATCTTTTGTAAAAGTATCGAACTGGATTTTCGACGGACTTTCGAAGATATCTTTTAAGGTATTAAAAGCCACTTCATATTTTGGATTAAACTGATCAGATATCATGTATTGCTGCAAACTGAAATAAAGCTGCTGAGCCGCCGGGCTATCTTTTAAATCAGGCGAAAGATTGGCGCTCGAAACTACTAATTTCCCCTTACCCACTTTCGCCTCAAAAACCAGCGCCAAACGGCGGTTCAAAAACCAGGTATCGATCGGCTGAATAATTGGCTTAAAGCCCGATGGAAAATCTTCGAGGTTCATCACCTGCGATTTATTGACAATCTCCCACCATTGCATATCGCTGTGGAAATCGGTCGGGAAATTGTTAAAAGCAGCATGTTTTGGGTCGCATAAAATACCCAGTGTATGTGGCGGACGCATTTTAAACCATGAGGTATTCCAAAACACCGGTAAAAAAGTCTGCACCACTTCTTTTCCTTTTACCACTTTGCCTGATGCATTGAGGAAAACATTGCCCCCTTCGGCCAAAACCGACTGGGCTTTGTCATCTAAACTGGTACAGTAATATACATTGCTTTTAACCTGTGGTAATTCTGCAGGATAAACCCAGAAACTCCAGTCGTTCGCGAATTCAGTTCCATCAATGGTAACCTCCAGTTTCAGTTTGGTTGCTTTTGTTATGCTATTTAGGGGAAATTTAATCTCTCCGATGGTTATGCAATTGGTTATAGCTAAGGTTTTAGGATCGAAACTACCTTTCGCCACATTTGTGCCCCCTTCATCTTTGAGCGTCCAGGAGAGTTTTGCATTTTCTATCGTTGCTTTCCCAAAATGGGACACCTCTACCGCAGCTGCTAAAGTTTCATTATTGGTAAAAACAAACTTCGAAACTTTTAGCAGAGGCACTGTACTGTTAGAAAAACGTTTGAATGCTTTCGCGGTGATATAACCTTTCTCATCCCAGAAGGCATCCAATACACCAACTAGCGCTGTTCCCTGTCCGGGATAATCATTTAAGGATAAAAGCTGGTAACCATTGTAATTTGGCGTCCGCAATGCTTTTTCGATTTCATTTTTATAACAAAGGGCTTGTAATTTGCCCGAAGCCATTAAAAAGTCATGCGCCTGATCGGCCATATCGTGGTCTTTAAGATCTTCCTGAAACATTTCGAAGTTCTTTGCGCGATAAACACCGGTATATTTTTTGATTTCATCGAAATTAGGAAAGGCACAATATTGTCCCATTTCGTGTGCCACAAAGGGCACCGTACACTGTTCGATCTGTTTGGCATAAGTGGAAATGCTTTCTGGTTTTCTGCCCCAGTCTAAACCCCTGGCACCTGCACGTACCATAAATTCGTTGTTTGGAATAACCGGCCAGCTTCCACCAACCGATGCGCCGGTGTACAGACGTCTCGAATCTTTGGCTTTCCAGTAATTATTAAATTTGGTCAGATATTCAACCTGCCTGCCCCGCGGTTCATTTCCATAGGCCATCATACAAAAAGATGCATAATTGCCATAGCTTTTAGCCATGCGGTTGGTTTCATCATAAATAAACTGATCGATCGGTTTTCCATCTCCGATTGACGAACCATGATTGGCCCAGCTCGGTCCTTCTGGCTGCAGGTAAAAACCTATCTGATCTGCGGCAATAAAGGCAGCTTCAGGAGGACAAAATGAATGAAAACGCATGTGGTTTAAGCCATGGGCTTTCGAAATTTTAAAAATACGTAGCCATGCCGCAACATCCATTGATGGGTAACCGGTTAGCGGAAATTCGCAATTATTAACCGTACCGCGTAAAAAAACCGGACGGCCATTGATTTCAAAAGTTCTGCCTACCGCTTTAAATTCGCGCATGCCGAACTGTATTTTTTTCTCATCTTTTTTACCGTCTTTCGAATTCAGTGTGGCGGTTAAACGGTATAATGCCGGATCGAACTCATCCCAGGTGGCTATTTTATTGCCCATTGGCAAATTGATTTCCAGGCTGCCTTCACCATTTGTGATCTGATAAGCCGCTGTTACTGGTTTGACCTGCAGGATATTTTTGGTATTGAAAGTTGTAGCAGCCAGCGTAATTTTCCCGGTAGAGGATTCGCCGGCATTGGCTTTCAACTGGATTTTAACTTTGGCAGACTTATTTTTCAGATCAGGGTAAACCTGGATATCATCAAAATAAACAGGCGAGCCGGCCAGCAGTTCCATTTTGCCTACCACCCCATTCCAGTTTCCCTGGGTATGATCGGTTAAACTATGCGAATCCTGCCCTACATTGATTGCCTTGATGCGGTTATCAATCAGTAAAGTGATGGTATGTTTTCCAGCTTTCAAATTTGGCGGGAGTTCAAAATTCTGAGCGACTACAAAGGTAAATTGCGTCCCGATTTCGATATCGTCTATCCAAACCCTTGTTTCGGAATGGGGATACTCTAAAGATAATACCAGCCGCTTACCCTTCCAGCTGGCGGGGATTTCGATAGCTTTCTGATACCAGGCCGCACCGGTATAATGTTTTGCAGGGGTTAACCAGAAAGGTATTTTTAAGTTACCGGGTTTACGGTATTTTTCTAAACGGGGGTGGAAAAAGTAAGAACTATCGTAAATGCTTCCGGTCCACTTTGTTTTGAGGGTAATATCATCGCCTTTTAAATTTTCGGCCATCGAACCTGGTAGATTAACGGATTCAGGAAGAACGGATGAATACCATTTTCCTTTTATGCCTTCATCTTTAGCATCTATTTTGAAACGCCATTTGCCTGCCAGTGAAATACTTTGGGCATGTGTTTTCGGAATGCTTAAAAATATTAAAGCCATGCCTATCAGCACTATGAAAACCCGGTTTATCTGTATCTGCATAAAATTGAACGGCTTATCACCGCTGGTATTTGGTTAGGCTGTTAAAATAAAACAATATCGGCAGGAAAGCATCCTGTAGTATCCTGCCCGGTGACTTATTTCAGGTAGCTATTCAGTTTATTGGTTTTTAATTTCTTTAGGCCTTCTACCACAGTCGCTGCATTTAACTTCGCACCGGCTTCGTTGGTATGGGTGTGGTCTTTCTCGGTAAAAAATGTCTTTACCTCAGTCGCACTTAAAGCGGCATATTGATCTTTAATGAGCTGATTTAATGGAATAAAATCAACTTTTTCGGCTTTTGCCACGGCTTCGGCCCAACCCGCATAACTGTCGTTGGCTAAAACCACCGCGTTATCTTTAACCGGATTGCGTGGAATTGGTGAGCAAACAATCGGCGTTGCGCCTTTAGCTTTGATGTCGTTAATGAATTTGCGCAGGTACCAGCCATACGTGTATACCACTTCCTGCTTTTTCTTAATCGGGTTGTAAATTTCTTTACTTTCCGTTCCAATGCCTTTTATGGTACCACGGGCACGGGCGGTATCATCCAGCGGACTGCTATCGTTATGGCCAAACTGCATCATCACAAAATCGCCTTTTTTTACTTTTGCCAAAACCGCATCCCACAAACCATTGGTTTGAAAAGTACGACTGCTGGTGCCGCCAAGTGCATCATTTTCGACATTGATTTTCTCCGTGTTAAATAGATTACCGATAAAACTTCCCCAGCCCCATAAAGAACCATCGCCTTTGCCTTTCCCGTTTTTAACGGTCGAATCGCCAATGAGGAATAAAGTGGGTTTTGCCTGCTGTTTCAAGATGACGCAGGAAGAAAAGATAATGAAGATAGTTAAGAGAATTAGATATAGGTATTTAGTTGATTTCATATGATAATGATTACTCCCCTCGGGATTGATTACACCCTTTCAGGGCTGATTACACAGATTATTAGATTACTAAGATTGATTTTCGGGTGATTTGCTATGCTCCTTAATCTTCGGACATCGGACTTTCGGACCTCCGTCTTCTAGTCTTTCAAATACTTTTTCAAATTACAATCTTTCAATTCTTTAATTCCTTCTACAACAGATTCGGCGTTAACTTTTGCACCGTCTAAATTGGTATGGGTATGGTCGCCAGGGAAATATTGTTTTACTTTATCCGGACCGAGCGCATCATATTTATCGGCTGTAATTTTATTCAGGTCGACGAAATAAGCATTTTCTTCTTTCGCAACTTCAGCGGCCCATTTTCCGAAATCGTTATTCGCCCGAAGCACTTTGCCATCTTTAAAAATGTTCCTGGGGATCATCGATAATACAATCGGCGTAGCGCCTTTGGCTTTGGTTTCGCGTACAAATTTGCGGATATACCAGCCATAGGTATGTACCGTTTCTACCTTTCCATCAGGCCAGGTTAGTACTTTGGTTTCTTCACCGGTGCCTCTTAACACACCTCTTCTACCGGCTTTGGTGGTATCAGGTGCACTTCCGTCATTGTGCCCGAACTGCATCGTAACGAAATCGCCTGGTTTTAATGTTTCCAGGACCTTATCCCACCGGCCTTCTGATAAAAAAGTGCGTGTACTTCTCCCGGCCATGGCATTATTTTCTACATGGATTTTTGTGGTATCGAACAGGGATGCAATTGGTGTTCCCCAGCCCCAGGTTTCTTTGTTCGAATTGCGAACGGTAGAATCGCCAATGGTATGAAGAGCCGGTTTGTGCTGCGCAATAAAGGCAAAAGATGAAATGATGATGATCAGTCCCGCCAGGATAAAGCTATATTTTCTCATTCTTGTTTAATATTATTGATGGTACCCGATTAATTTAATATTTGGTTTTGGTGGTTTATTCATATCGTCGCCCATGTAAAAACTGGTATGCGGGGGCTGATTATAGCCCACATTTTGCCAGGCAATGCTCAAACGGTACTGCGGATCGTGCATGAAGGTATAAAAACGGTGCGTGGTTGGAATGGTGGTGGTAAAAATCCTCAATTCACTGGCATCAGCCGTGCGATAAATCACTTCTTCGCGCCAGTCGCCTAAAATATCAGCCGATAAAGCCGGGGTTGATTTAGTGCCATTGTTTGATAAACAGTTATACATCCTTGCATTGAGCAACCTAACCGTTTTGGCGTTTTCGTAATCCCATTTATCGATTGTCGTCGAATTTAGAATTTCGCTCTGGCAATCTCCATCCCAAAAAATACCGAAATTAACACTCGGGGTAACTGACGAAATTTTGTTTCCCTTAGCATCGAACATTCCGGTTATGCCTGCACCTGCAACCCAGCATTCTGAACCCCTATACCTTGGATCGATATTTAAAGCCAGTCCCCTACCAGGACCTTCGCCATCTTCGCCGGCTTTTACAGATGCTTTTTTCCATAATATTTCTCCGGTTCTGGCATCCCTGAAGCTTGCTCCGGCGTCAGAAAATTTTTCCTGAATATCAAAAACCTCCAATCCTGGCCGGTCCGGATCCAGATCGCCAACATGTAACGCATCTCCGTGCCCTAAACCAGTGGTGTACAAACCCTTTCCATTATCATCAATGGTCATGGCCCCATAAATAATTTCATCCTTGCCATCATTATCTACATCTGTAATACTTAAATTATGGTTTCCCTGCCCGCTATAGCCTTTATTTCCGGGGTCGCCACTATCAAAAGCCCATCTTTTGTGCAGTTTTTTACCTTTAAAATCCCAGGCGGTAATAAAAGTTCGGGTATAGTAGCCCCTGCTCATAATTAAACTGGGATGTTTTCCATCGAGATAAGCTATTGCAGCCAAAAAGCGGTCCATTCTGTTTCCGTAACCATCACCCCAGCTTTTCTTTAATTCATCGGTTGAGGGTTCCAGATTCGGTGCACGCGGGGGAATAAACTGCGTGGTGGTCATTTCTGCTCCGGTTAAGCCATCAAAAACAGTTAAAAACTCCGGGCCTGCTAAAATATATCCATTTTTGTTTCGCCAATCTTTAGTGGTATCACCTATAAACTTCCCTTTTCCGTCCATAGTGCCATCAGCTGTTTTACAGGCCACTTCTGCTCTGCCATCTCCATCTAAATCGTACACCATAAATTGGGTATAATGCGCGCCCTCACGGATATTCTTTCCTAAATTAATGCGCCATAAAAACGTACCATCTAATTTATACGCCTCCAGTAAGGGATCTGTTGTGATACCCGCCTGCGAGTTATCTTTTCCTATGCCCACCTGGTGTAAAACAATTTCATATTCCCCGTCGCCATCTAAATCCCCTACTGAAATATCGTTAGGTGTATAACCTGCCAGTGTTTTTAAGGGGACAGATAAATAAGGTTTTGCCTCCGTATTTTGAGGCAATGTGAAAGGAGCACTTTCGGCTTTTTCTTTTCCATTGATCACCGGTTTTACAAACCATTGATTTTCAACTGTAAAATCTATCTTTTTATCCGTAAAAATTGTTGCTCCGGTTATTGGATTTTGGTTCAATTTTACAGGATCCGAATGGTTTGTTCTCCTGTAGAGGTTAAAAGAAATCTGATCGGGATCGGTACCTAAAACCCGCCAGCTGACAAAAACACTGTCGCCGGGCATGTGTACGGCCACAACACCTCTGCCAAGTGCTTCCATTTCGCGTTGAGCGAAAAGTGAGGTCGCGCAGAATAGGCTAAAAATGAAGCAGGAGGTTATAATGGTTTTAATCATAAAGGCGTATAAATGCTAATTAAAAAATAGGTTTGATTCATGGTTTAACTGAAGGTTATTGAACTTTATAGCTTGTTTTACCCGATACTGCTACTCCTTTATCTGTAATTCCATCGGCTTTAATTAAAATATCTGTTTTGTTATCGCCATTGAAATAGCTAATCGTGGCTTCGCCGTTTTGGTTGGTTTTTATCGATGGTGACCAGAAAACGGTGGTACGTAAATCTTTATTTGGCGTTGCCGGACTGCTGTAATTTGGCGAGTAAAAAGTTCTTGCAGCATAATAACCGTTTAAATTGAGGTTCAGCAAATCTAAATTTGGTCCGCGTAAAGCCTCATCTTTCAAATTAAGGCTGATCAGGAATACATCTTTCCCACTGCTGTTTAACAAATGCTGAATTCTAACCTGATTAATCTGATCCATGGTTAAACTATAGTAATCCAATCGCTCGGTAAAGAGCTCTTCCCTGTTGTTTACCTTAATCACCGGTCTAACTTTTTTTCCATTCGCAAGAAAAGTGATGCCTTCATTTCCCAGTGTATCGTTTTCTTCTGCCGGATAACTTCCTTTGGCCTTTGTTAACAGAAAATGCTCTAATCCTTTGTACGAATAATCGGCTGCTGAAATATTGAAAACTTCCTCAGGATAGCCAAATGAGGTAAGTATATCCTGAAACAGGACCACCTTATTATTTTGAGCGGCTTTAATTTCAATATCTTTCAAGCTGATCGAATCGCCAAATTTGTAAGTCCGGTTATAATCCATGCGCTTTCCAATCTCTACATTCAGGGTGTTCGAAATTCCAGATGAGATCGGTTTAAAGGGCGCTAAATTTAAGGGTTTAATCAGCGTATCGATCTGTAACCAGCCACCTTTTTTCCCCTTATCATCTTTTGATGAAATTTTTACCGTTTGATTGCCATACCAACTAAGCCCATCAAGAAAATAACGTCCATTCTGATCGGTTTTTGTTGTAAAGATCTTATCACCGGTAAAATTAGTCCCGAACAAGGTAATATTCATATTCGGAAGGGGTTTATCGGCCAGTTTCTCTCGTACCAGTCCTTTTATCGTAATGCCGGGTTCAGGCAAATAGCTTATTTTAATTGCCGAATCGGCCAGTTTTCTCCAGGTATAATCTCTCCAGCCCTGGGTAAGCAACAATAAGTCGAGTTGTTTTAAGCGCGATGGGTTTTTAACATCGAAATATTGCGAAGCATTTTTAATATCTCCTTTTATTTCCGATTGCAGCATCAAATACGAAACAATATCATTTCCATCATCCGGAATAAGTCCGTCAACCGCAGCTAAAGAAAATGCCGTTTGAGCATGCTGACCCAGAAAATTGGTTGCTTTAACCTTAATCAGCACTTTTTCTCTGGGTTTATAAACCGTTTTGTTGGGAACGATGGAGAAATTGACCTTATTTTCGTCCTGTATAAAAATAAGTCGTTCACAATTCGGCCTGTTCTGGTCATCCAACAGGGTTATACTTGCAATACCATTCGGGAAACCTTTTGTTGGGATAGATACCGATACTGTAGCTTTACTTAATTTAACCGATCCGGAATAAATATGATCACCTGCATGTTTTATGACGAGCGAAATATTCTTATCCTTCAGCTCGCTAAACATCAATTCATTGGCACTAATGTTTGCTTTTATATTTAAAGAATCATGCGTAATACGTAATGAGAGTCCTTTTTTAAGGCTGACGGGCATTTCGGAAGAAAACTTTTCTTTACCATAAAATCCTTCAACCTTATATTTCTCATCGGCTTTGGGCGTAAAAGCAAAAATGCCCATTCCAGCATCAGTGCTTTGGAAAGTGGTTACGGTATCTCCTTTTGAGGAGATCACACTACCCGTTGCTTTGATCCCATTTCCAAGGTCATCATTCGTTTTAAAGGCTACAATACTGCTTAATCCTTCAACTAATGAACCACCCTCAGGGAAAAAAGCTATCGATTTCTTCAAATTGGAAACATCGTTTTTTTTAACCGGATTACGTGTAAAATAAGAAGCGTTCTCGATAATGTTATTGCTAATATGGATCCGTTTCTGGAAAACAAAATCGTCTCCAAAGTTCCGCATCCAATTGGTGTAAGCCCGAATGCCATACCAACCTGATGGAATAGAATCTTTCAGTTTAAAATCCCCTTTTCCCAATCCACCATCCAACCTGATCATTTTCCGGTCTATAACTTCTGATTTTGGAGAAAGCAACTCCACATATAAATTATTGCTGGTAGCGGTTAAACTACTGCTTTTTCCATTTACCAGGTAGGCGCTAAACCAAACATCTTCGCCAGTACTGTAATAACTACGGTCTACCTGTAGGTATGATTTCTCAAAAAAGAGTTTAACCGATTGTTTATCTGCAGCTTTTTGTTGCGCCGAACCGCAAAGTGTTGCTGCACTTAAAAGGCATAGCAAAATGTATTTTTTGAGCTTCATAATTCTTTTGTCAAGCATGTGCACCAGCTATTTTGCACACAAAAGCCCTACAAAAAAACATAGTCAATACCAGAATATTGAAGAAATGAAGGCTCATCATGTGTTATTGGTTAGTGAATTTTAACCGCCGCGGGGTAGCGGCCATTAAATGATTCATGTCGAATGTAAATAGTATATTTTGAAGGCGCATCCTGTAGTATCCTGCTTTTTCACGATGACAATATGTTACAAGAAAGATTTTAAAGGTTTCAATAAAATAAATTTTAAACATCAAGTAAAAAGTTACTTTACTAAACCCTTTTACTACCTCTATCCACATTTGAATGATCTGCATTGTTTTTAGCCATGCTAAGATTGTAGAATTTACGGACAAAATTATTAATGATGAAAAAAATAAATGTTCTTATGACGTTTATTATTTTAAATATTTTACTTTTACCATTAGATCTTCCAAATATTAAACCGTATGAAATTAAATTACCCCGTAAAAAGTGTGTTTTCGGCGTGCATAGTGTATGCTGTAATTGGAATTGGACATCTCCCGGAAGTGCAGGCGCAAACGGCAAAAGTGATCAAAGTGAAAACAGACCATTCTATTGCCAGGGTGCAGCCGAATATGTGGGGTGTTTTTTTTGAGGATATTAACTTTGGTGCTGATGGTGGTATTTATGCCGAACTGATCAAAAACCGTTCATTTGAGTTTGCAAAACCATTAATGGGCTGGACCATCCAGCGAAAAAGACCACAGGAAGGTGAAATATTGGTGGTAAACCGTAAGGAAGTAAACACCGCCAATCCAAGATATTTACAGGTAAAAAAACAAACTGACGATTTTGAACTCCTTAACGAGGGTTTTAAAGGCATCGGCGTAAAAAAAGGGCTGCGTTACGATTTTTCACTGATGTACCGTCAATCAAAACCAGGTGTTAAACTCGTACTCTTACTAAAAGACGCAAACAATAAAATCATCGGACAAGGGAGTTTAACCCCAGACCAAACGGGTAACGACTGGCATAAACAATCGGCAAGTTTTACCGCTACCGAAACCGATCCGAAAGCCAAATTCTCTATTCTGTTTCAGGGAAATGGCAATATCGACCTCGATATGATTTCGCTGTTCCCTGGCGATACCTGGAAAAACCGTCCGCAAGGATTAAGGGCCGATATGGTGCAGTTACTGGCCGATATGAAACCCGGTTTTATCCGTTTTCCGGGAGGATGCATTGTAGAAGGAACTGATCTGGCCAACCGTTACCAATGGAAGAAAACCATCGGTCCGATTGAAAACAGACAACTGATTATGAACCGCTGGAATACGGAATTTGCACACCGCCCTGCACCCGATTATTACCAAAGTTTTGGTTTAGGCTTTTTCGAATATTTCCAACTGGCAGAAGATATAGGCGCGGATGCACTTCCGATATTAAATTGCGGTATGGCCTGTCAGTTTAATTCAGCTGAAGTGGCGAGCCTTGATGAACTCGATCCGTATGTACAGGATGCTTTGGACTTGATCGAATTTGCCAATGGTGAGGTGACAACGAAATGGGGAAAAATGCGTGCGGAGATGGGGCATCCCAAACCTTTCAATTTAAAAATGATGGGTGTTGGAAATGAAAACTGGGGACCACAATACCTGGAAAGAGTTGCCATTTTCACTAAAGCCATAAAAGCCAAATATCCTGATTTTAAACTGATCAACAGCTCGGGGACAGATCCTGAAGGCGAGCGCTTTAACCTACTTAATACAACATTAAGAAGCAACAACGCCGATTTTATTGATGAGCATTATTACCGCCCCGCCGATTGGTTTTTGAAAAATGCGGGGCGTTATGATAACTATCCCAGAAACAGCTCGAAGATTTTTGTTGGTGAGTATGCCGTTCATGCGGATAAAAACCTGACAGGCAGCAGCAAAAATAACTGGCAAAGTGCGCTGGCTTCGGCTTCGTTAATGACAGGTTTAGAGCGCAATGCCGATGTGGTACAAATGGCCTCATATGCCCCACTCTTTGCACATATTGATGCCTGGCAGTGGGCACCCGATATGATCTGGGTAGATAATTTAAAATCTTATGGCACCCCGGATTATTATGTGCAGAAACAGTTTTCAACCAACAAAGGAACAGATGTAGTTTCCATTACACTTGATGAGAAAAACATTATCGGTCAGGATGGGCTTTATGCTTCTGCAGTAACCGATCAGGTCAAAAAAGAACTGATTATTAAAATTGCCAACAACTCAGGTCAGGCACAAAACATCGATTTCGACCTGGAAGGAAAAATGAGATTAAAAAGTAAGGCCACCAATGAGGAAATAGCGAACAGCAACCTGAATCAGCTCAACTCTTTCGAAAATCCTGAAGCGGTGAGTCCGCAAAAAAGCACCATTAATTTAAAAGGCAAAAAACTGAAAATCGCTTTAAAACCTTATTCTTTTAATGTGATCAAAATCCCATTCAACCCATAGATTTAACGAGATCATGATGAAAAAACTACTCTTCTCTGCCACGATGCTCTGCTGCTCATTTTTTGCGCAGGCACAAAACGAAACGCAGTTAACCATTAAACCTGCCGGCGATCAGCTCGTGAGCAAACATATTTACGGTCATTTTTCTGAACATTTGGGCCGATGCATTTATGATGGTTTTTGGGTGGATAAAAATTCTACCATTCCGAATAGAGGAAGGATCCGTTTGGATATTGTAGAGGCCTTAAAGAAGATAAAAGTTCCAAACCTGCGCTGGCCGGGTGGCTGTTTCGCCGACGAATACCACTGGAGAGATGGTATCGGCCCACGAAACCAACGTCCGAAAATGGTAAATACCAATTGGGGCGGCGTAACCGAAGACAATAGTTTTGGTACACATGAGTTTTTAGACCTTTGCCAGATGCTCGATTGCGAACCTTACATCGCAGGCAATGTAGGCAGCGGAACGGTTGAAGAAATGGCCAAATGGGTAGAATATTTGAATTTTGATGGCGTAAGCCCCATGACAGCTATCCGTAGCCAAAATGGAAGAGAAAAACCCTGGAAAGTTTCTTTCTGGGGCGTGGGTAATGAGAGCTGGGGTTGCGGAGGCAATATGACGCCCGCTTACTATTCTGATTTATACCGCAGGTATGCTACTTATGCACGCAACTATCCGGGTGCTCCCTTAAAAAGGATTGCCAGTGGGGCAAATTCAGGCGATTACAACTGGACAGAAACCTGTATGAAAAACATCGGCAACCAGATGTGGGGATTAACCTTACACTATTACACAATCCCAACAGGAAACTGGGGTGTTAAAGGATCGGCAACCAAATTTGATGAAGCACAATACTTTTCGACCATGAAAAACTGTTTGAAAATGGAGGAACTCGTAACCAAACACTCCGCAATAATGGATAAATACGATCCTAAAAAGAAAGTAGCTTTAGTGGTTGACGAATGGGGAATCTGGACAGATGTAGAACCTGGAACAAACCCTGGTTTTTTATATCAGCAGAATAGTTTACGCGACGCCTTAATTGCAGGAACTACGCTTAACATTTTCAATAACCATTCCGATCGTGTTAAAATGGCTAATCTGGCACAAACAGTTAATGTGCTACAGGCCTTAATTTTAACCGAAAAGGATAAAATGATCCTGACTCCTACTTACCATGTTTTTGATCTGTACAAAGTACACCAGGATGCGAAATACTTACCAATTGCCTTTACCAGTCCTGACTACACTGTAGGCGATCAGAAAATTCCGGCTTTAAATGTTTCTGCTTCACAGGACGCTAACGGAGCCATTCATATTTCTTTGGTGAATTTAGATCCGAACAAGAAAATTGTATTAAGTACGGTTTTAGATGGCTTGAAATGGAGCTCGGTTACCGGACAGATTTTAACCTCGGCTAAACTAACTGATGTAAATACCTTTAACGATTCGAACAAAGTGCACAATGCAAAATTTACCGGTGCGAAAAAATCAGGTAACGCATTAAAAGTAGAATTGCCTGCACAATCGGTTGTGGTATTAGAATTAAAATAACTGAAGATGAAATATAAAATCACAAGTATTGTACTTTTATTGCTATCAGCTACCCAGGCACTAAAGGGACAAAGCAAATATGAAATTGTAAGTCCGGATAAGATACTTCGTGTTTCTGTTTTCCTGAAAGATAAATCTCTTTTTTACACGATTAACAGAAACTCAATTCCGGTATTGTCCAATTCAGCATTGGGTTTAGTCCGTGAAGATGCCGATTTCGTTAAAAATCTTTCCGTTTTATCGGTTTCGAAAAACGAACTGATTAAAGACAGCTATACTTTAAAAAACGGCAAGAGGTTAAACAATCAATACCTGGCCAACAAAAGAATTCTGCACCTGCAAAATGCATCTTCAAAAAAAATGGACCTTATTTTTCAGGTTTCCAATGATGGGGTAGCATTCCGTTATTATTTCCCTGATGCCGATACGCAACTCAAAAAAATTACGGAAGAAAAAACAGCTTTTCATTTCTTCGAAAGTACAAAAGCGTGGATGCAGCCCATGTCGGTTGCTAAAACTGGCTGGGAAAGCACCAATCCATCATACGAAGAATATTACAAAAAAGAGATCAGCGTGGGTACGCCTGCGCCAACCGAAGCCGGTTGGGTTTACCCGGCGCTTTTCAACTACAAAGATACCTGGCTATTGCTTACCGAAGTGGGTTTAGATGGCAGTTATTGTGCTACACGCTTGAAGCAAAATTCGCCTGATGGAAATTACCAGGTTGGTTTTCCAGATGCACGCGAAGCTTTTACCAACCAAAACGTAAATCCGGAGTCTACCTTGCCCTGGTACACACCATGGAGGGTAATTGCTGTTGGCAGCCTTAAAAAAGTAACCGAATCTACCTTAGGTACAGATTTAGCTGCTCCTGCAAAAGCAGAAATCAATCCCGATTTATTTCCCTTGGGAAAAGCTTCATGGAGCTGGATCATGTTAAAAGACAATTCAATCGTGTACGACATCCAGAAAAAATATATCGATTTCGCAGCTGATATGAAATGGGAATATTGCCTGATTGATGTGGACTGGGACACCAAAATCGGATATGAAAAAATGCAGCAACTAACCGATTATGCCAAATCGAAAAATGTGGGTTTATTACTTTGGTATAACTCTGCCGGCGATTGGAATACCGTAAAATACACGCCAAAAAATAAACTGACTAACCGCGAAAACCGTTTAAAAGAATTTGCCTTATTGCAAAAAATGGGCATCAAAGGTATCAAAATTGATTTTTTTGGTGGCGATGGCCAATCGATGATCCGCTATTACCTCGAACTTTTCGAAGATGCGGCAAAATTTGGCTTAAGCGTAAACTGCCATGGGGCAACTTTACCCAGGGGATGGCAGCGTACTTATCCGAACTTAGTCACCATGGAGTCGATCAAGGGAATGGAATTCATCACTTTCGATCAGAACAATGCCAACGAAGAACCTTTACACGCCACCACCATTCCGTTCACCAGGAATATCTTCGATCCGATGGATTTTACGCCAATGAACCTGTCTAAAATTCCAAATATTAAACGTAAAACCACCGGCGCATTCGAACTGGCCTTACCCGTAATTTTTCAATCTGGCGTACAGCACCTGGCCGAATCGCCTGATGGCATGGCAACAGTACCCGCTTATGTTAAATCTTTTCTCCAAAACTTTCCTGCAGCCTGGGATGATACCAAACTGATTGACGGTTACCCGGGAAAATTTGTCGTGATGGCGCGTAAATCAGGTTCAAAATGGTACATCGCCGGAATAAACGGAGAAAATGCAGATAAGCTGATCAACATCGATTTTTCAAAATTCAATGCAAAATCTGCTGAGGTAATTACAGATGAAGATCAGGGATCGAATTTTATAACCGGAGCCATCGATCTTAAATCCCCACCTCCTGTTAAAATGAAACCTTATGGTGGATTTGTAATCGTTGTAGAACAAAAATAAAGCAATGAAAAAACTAATATACCTTTCCATCTTTTTGCTATCAGCATGTTATCATGTACAGGCACAGTCTAAAAAAGCAGTTTATCTCTTTGCTTATTTTAAAGGTAATGGCGAAGATGGTTTGCACCTGGCTTATAGTAACGATGCCTACAAATGGACAGCGCTTAAAAATGATCAATCCTTCCTTACGCCTGCTGTAAGTAAAGATAAACTGATGAGAGACCCTTGCATTATCCGCGGGGCAGATGGCTTATTTCATATGGTTTGGACGGTGAGCTGGAAAGATAAAGGCATTGGTTATGCCAGTTCGAAAGACCTGATCAACTGGAGCGAACAGCAGTTTTTACCTGTTATGGTTAAAGAAGATGGCGCAAGAAACACCTGGGCACCAGAAATTACCTACGATAGCCAAACCAAAACCTATATGATTTATTGGGCCACAACCATTACAGGTAAGTTTAACGAAACGGCTTCGACTGAAGAAAGCGGTTACAATCACCGTATGTATTACGTTACGACAAAAGATTTCAAAACCTATTCGGAAACCAAACTGCTTTACGATCCGGGATTTAATGTGATTGATGCTACTATCGTAAAAAATGGAAAACAGTTCGTTATGTTTTTGAAAGATGAAACCCGCGAGCCTGCTCAAAAGAATATCAAAATGGCTTTTGCCGATCAGCTAACTGGACCTTACAGCAAAGCCGGAAATCCAACTACCGGAAATTACTGGGCAGAAGGTCCAACCACCTTAAAAACCGGTAATAACTGGATGGTGTATTTCGATAAATACCGCGATCATAAATATGGCGCAATTGAGTCTGCAGATCTAAAAAACTGGACCGATGTTTCAGACAAAATCTCTTTACCAAAAGGCTTGCGACACGGCACCATCCTTACCATCAAAGAAAAAGAGCTCACCGAATTATTAAAACAATAAATATGTTAAAGAATTTTAAAATATACGGATCGGTTTTAATGCTTTCGATCGTTCATGTCACCATCAAAGCGCAAGAAAAAGTCATCATAGCTAAA
Source organism: Sphingobacteriaceae bacterium GW460-11-11-14-LB5 (assembly GCA_002151545.1). Classification (NCBI taxonomy): domain Bacteria; kingdom Pseudomonadati; phylum Bacteroidota; class Sphingobacteriia; order Sphingobacteriales; family Sphingobacteriaceae; species Sphingobacteriaceae bacterium GW460-11-11-14-LB5. The sequence goes on from CP021237.1 coordinate 3,479,607, forward strand.
GGCAATCCGATCATTACCGACAAATACACGGCTGATCCGGCCGCTTATGTTTATGGCGATTCTGTTTATTTGTATACTGGGCATGATGTAGCACCAAAACAAAAAAACACCTACGAGATGCACGAATGGCTGTGTTATTCATCAGCCGATATGGTGACCTGGAAAGAACATAAATCGCCGCTTAACGTAAAAGACTTTGCCTGGGCAAAAGATGATGCCTGGGCTTCGCAGGTGATTGAAAGGGATGGTAAATTTTATTGGTATGTGGCGATTAGCCATGGTACCATCCATGGAAAATCAATCGGTGTGGCGGTGTCGGATAATCCGAGAGGCCCATTTAAAGATGCGATTGGAAAGGCATTAATCACCAACGATATGACCACAGATGTTAAAATCAGCTGGGATGATATCGATCCTACGGTAATTATTGATGATGATGGTCAGGCTTATTTGTTTTGGGGCAATCAGCAATGTTATTATGCCAGGTTGAAAAAAAACATGATCGAACTGGATGGGCCAATCCAGAAGGTAAATCTGCCTGAATTTACAGAAGCGCCATGGGTACACAAGCGCAAAGGATGGTATTATTTATCTTATGCCTCGCAATTCCCGGAGAAGATTGTGTATGCGATGAGTAAAAACATCAATGGTCCATGGGAATACAAAGGCATTTTAAATGAAATTGCCGGAAATTCTAACACAAATCACCAATCGATTATCGATTTTAAAGGCAAATCATATTTCATTTACCACAATGGCGCGATTAATAATGATGGAGGAAGCTTCAGGCGCTCGGTTTGCATCGATAACCTGAATTATAATAGTGATGGCACAATGAAACGTGTGGTGATGACGTCCGAAGGGGTTAAGAAAGCTAAGTAACTGGTCTCCGTGGTCTGTGTCCCCACAGACCACTTAGATAATTTCTTCTACGCGTCATGCTGAACTTGTTTCAGCATCTATCCAGTCTAATAAAAAAATTCAGAAGAAAACCTTTCTCATAGATCCTGAAAAAAGTTCAGGAGGACGATCCTCGTTGAATAACGCTGATGGTCTGTGGGGACACACACCATGGATCAGATTTTAGTTTTCTTAAAGATTTCTCCGTTTCGCTACGCTTCAGTCGAAATGACGACTCTTGCGCGTCATGCTGAACTTGTTTCAGCATCTATCCAGTCTAATAAAATTCAGAAGAAAACCTTTACTAGAGATCCTGAAACAAGTTCAGGAGGACGATCCTCGTTGAGTAACGCTGAGGGTCTTAGGTCAATTCCTTCTGCGCGTCATGCTGAACTCGTTTCAGCATCTATCCAACCTAATAAAATTCACACAAAACCTTACCATAGATCCTGAAACAAGTTCAGGAGGACGATCGTGTTGAATAAACGCTGATGGTCTGTGAGGACACAGACCATGGAATAGAGGTCAATTCCTTCTTCGCGTCATGCTGAATTTATTTCAGTATCTATCCAGTCAAATAAAATTCACAAGAAAACCTTCAACATAGATCCTGAAACAAGTTCAGGAGGACGATCCTCGTTGAATAACGCTGATGGTCTGTGGGGACACATACCATGCAATAGAGGTCAATTCCTTGTGCGCGTCATGCTGAACTTGTTTCAGCATCTTTCCAGTCTAATAAAAATTCACACGAAAACCTTTGCCATAGATCCTGAAACAAGTTCAGGAGGACGATCCTCGTTGAGTAACGTTGATGGTCTGTGGGGACACAGACCATGGCATGGAGGTCAATTCCTTGCGCGCGTCATGCTGAACTTGTTTCAGCATCTATCCAGTCCAATAAATCCACAAAAAAACCTTTACCATAGATCCTGAAACAAGTTCAGGAGGACGATCTTCGTTGAATAACGCTGATGGTCTGTGGGGGCACAGATCACATAAAAACAAAGCTATCTTATCAACCTCACTTCATATATATTCGCAATAGCCGATCCCTGATCGGCAACAAATTTCACTTCTACATCTGCTTTTAGCAACTCTTTAGGAATTTGATATTCCTGCGTATAAAAATTATCTCCTTTGCTCCCATCCAACTTTACATTTCCAATTGCAACGCCATTGATCAGAATAGAGAAGTTCCTGTTCCTTTCCTTCCCGAAGTAAGTTAAACGCAGCTTATTTGCTGATAGATCTTTATTTTTAAGCACATAACTAAACCATGCCTTTCCATTTCTAAAATGTCTTTCCTGAAAGCTTCCGTTATCGGTTTGCTCACCTTTAAAGCTATGGTCAGATTCTGGTTGCTGTTCGCCGGTATTGACTAAGTCGACGGTTTCACGCTCTATTTTTAGCTGTGCTTCTTCAGCCAGCTTAATCGCTTTTGCACGTTCAGGCAAATCTTCAGCACTGCTGTAAGGAAAATAAACTACATAGCGCTTTTCGGCCAGGGTGTAAAAAGGAACCAATTTTAACGATTTGTATTTGGGTTGATAAACCGCATTTTGAGCACTAAAAGTTAAACTACGTTTATCAGTCAATGTGATTTCACTGGCTAACACATTTTTAGCTCCGGTAACGAGCGGAGCATCGCTAATCGGGAATAGTGGTCCGGAAGCAATATGCCCCATCCTGCTTCCATCAGCCGTTAAATTAGGCTGACTTAAGGTATCCAATGCTGCTGCAAGCACGATCGGGCCGCGCAGAAAAGCTACCCAGTCAGAACCATCCGGCATAAACTCCGTAGTGGTATGCATGGGCCAGGTAATATTTAGCACATCGCCACTTGACCAAAGGCGGTCGATACTGGCATAACCATTTGTATCTCCTTTAGCGGTTACTTTTTTTCCATTCACCAAAACGGTCATTTTTCCAGACTCAACCCAGGATGGCTGACGGAAATGCAAGGCAAAACGTTGCTTATCCTTTAATTGAAGTTTAATAGTCGTATTTTCTGCAGCTGGAAAAAGCGTTTGCTGGGTGAGCTGAATGCCTTTTTCCTTCCAGTTTAAGGTAGAGGGAATAAAAAGATTGACATAAAGGTCATCTCCACTGTGCGCATAAATCAACTCACCATACTTGCCATGGTTTTCCAATCCAGAGCCTACACAACACCAAAAACTTTCCTGCGGACTCGAATAGATACGATAATGGCCCGGACGCATGGGCGTGAAGTATACAAAACCACCTTGCGGCCTTTGCGAAGCCAGGATATGATTATAAAGTGTACGTTCGTAATAATCGAGGTAAGTATTCGAAGGCGCAGCCAGAAACAACTGCTTAGTGAGTTTCAGCATGTTGTAAGAATTGCAGGTTTCGGGTCCTTCACGCGATTCAGTCATCGATGAAAAGTTATTGGCGGGATGAAAATGCTCTCTAACGCTATTTCCACCTATCGCTACCGTCCGATGACCGACAACAGTTTTCCAAAAGAAAGCAGCTGCATTTGCCCAGGAAGCATCTTTATCCAGCAAGGCGATCTGCTCAAAACCAATTACCTTAGGAATCTGTGTATTTGCATGCAAACCGTTTAGCGCATCAGTATTTTTTAGCAATGGATTTAGGATAGATTGATCTGAAAACCGCTTGGCCAGTTGAAGATATTTCGGATTACCTGTTATCGCGTAAACATGAGCGAAAGTTTCATTTAATCCCCCATGTTCGCTTTTTAATAGCTCTTGTACTTGCTGATCAGATAAACTGGAGACCAGATCTACACACCAATCGGTCAACTTTATGAGCATTTGTTTTGCTTTTGCATTACCTGCAACCGCATAAGCATCGTAAAGTCCGGCGTAAATTTTATGGATATTGTACAAGGGAACCCATTTTCCATTCAATGAAAAACTGGATGATTTGATTTTACCTGCTTTAATTTCTTTCCAGATTTCTTTTCCACCCGGGATACCCGCCAAATAACCATCACCATTTTTTAACTGGCATTTATCCAGTTCAGCAATCATGTAATCCATTCGGTCTTTAACCTTTGCATCACCAGTGGAAGCATACATTAAAGCCAGGGCAGACAAGTAATGCCCACCGATATGCCCGTCTAAACCTGTGTTTTCCCAGTTCCCGTAAGATGCTGCTTTAGGTTTCAATCCTGCTTCTCTTAAATACGGAGCCAAAAGCCTGTCCGCATTTAACGAAAGCATGTATTTTTTATCGGTCTCCTGCGCTTGCTTAAAAGGTCCATCTAGCAAACGGACTTCCGATAAATTAAATGGCTGCAAACTCGCCTGTCCGAAAATATTTCCACACAAGGTCGTAAACAATATGGCGGTAATTAATTTTTTCATCCGTGCTCTGGTTAATTTCCATCAGGCTTAACCATACTACTTTTAGGACTCTCTGGCCAGTGCCAATCTGCAGGATTATCTGGTTTTGCAGGATCGAATTTTGGCAGATCATCCACCAGGTATTTGGCAATGCCCAATTTCTGTTCTTTAATGCCTAAGATGATGCATTGTGCAATTTCATAAGCGCCATAAGGATTAAAGTGCGTATTATCAGCCAGGGCCTTGTCCTGACCGGGATAACTGTTGGCCGGATAATGAACAAAGGCTTTTTTCGATGGCTCTTCTCCCAAAGCATTAAACAGCGTCGAGGTCATGGCATTCAGGTCAATTAAAGCTACTTTTTCTTCCTCGGCCACTTTACGTGCCGCAGCTGGAAAATCGCCAAGAGAATTTACAATTTTTCCATCTGCACCAAAAGATCTTCTGCTGGTTGAGGTAACCACCACCGGGATCCCCCCTTTTTTCTTTACTTCTGAAATAAATGTTTTTAACCTTTCGGTATACGATTTATAGGCGCCATCATTTGGTCCTTTATCTTTTTGATCGTTATGCCCAAATTCGATGAACAAATAATCGCCGGGTCTCATCACACTTAAAACCTTTGCTAAACGTTTGCTCCCTAAAAATGAACCCAGTGTTAAACCCGATTCGGCATGATTGGCAATTGCAACCCCCGGTTTAAAAAAACGGGGGATCATTTGTCCCCACGATGCCCAGGGCTCATCATCCTGATTTACCACCGTCGAATTTCCGGCCAGGAAAACAGTCACCTGATCTTCAACCTTCGTAATTTCGAGCGACTGTAATGCGGTTTGATGGTCAAATTCCAATGTCAGTTTATCATCCCAATCAAGTTTGGTCAGTTCGCGTGGCTTTAACGAAACCAATTGCCCGCCGGTAATGTGTTTATCTTTAACATTTACAATAAATGTTTTGGTTAACGATTGTCCTTTGGTGGTTTTTACATCTTCGAGCATCAACCTTCTCGATTCTGCTTTTACGGTACTTAACGTTACCCCTTTCGGATCACCAAGCGTCACTGTGATTTTGTAATTACCCTCCGGAACGGCTACCGAGAAATAAAATGGCTTATTGCTTTTCACCAGGTCTGAAGTTAAAAAATTCTTCCCGCCATAATCTACCCCTTCAACTTTCGAATCAAAATCAAAACCATAACCTTTTTCTTTATTGTAAGCATCCTGAGGTAAAATTTGTGTATAACCTTTAGCAACCTTTCCAGGTCCGAAGTCGAATTTGTAATCGGTTTTTTCCTGTGCCTGTGCCAGGTTGGCTATTAAACCAAGAAAAACTAATGGTTTAATAAACTTTTGAATGCTCATATCGTTTGGATTTGCGGTACGATCTGGTTTAATGGTTATATCCACATTCAGACCGTTTTCTCATAAAATTTGAAATCTGGCTAATTAAACGTCACATAGACGATTATATCACGAATATATAAAAACAATTCCCATTTAAAACGATAATGAACAGTTGATTTAAAAATTAAGCATTTACTAACTTAAGTCTGGTTATAAAAAACAACAAACACACGATAATCAATACTAATTAAACCTACACAATAAGATGATTTAGAATGCCCATAAAATTTCAGCAATTTCAAATCCAAAACCAACAACACAAACAAATACAATTAAATAACATTAAAAACTGAATTTCTTAAACTAAATCGTATAAAAATTCGATATTTTCTTATCAAAAAACTTAAAAAAATTAACACAAAACATAACAAACCAGATATTTACAAAATTTAATTCATAAATTAACCCATTATTAATATTAACCCAACCTGGGGCAGCTTCTTTTGTACTTGAAACTTAAACAAACGATAAAAAGAAGCATAATTGAAATTTTTAATAAGAATTTTGTTCATAAAATTCATTTCTGAATGAAAAAATTGATTGTATCGGTGACACCTGTTCACTTCATTCATTTATAAATTTTTAAAACAATTTGACTTAACCAATTCGTATCTTAGTCTAATTAATCATACACACTATTTTCAGCGCTAAAAAGCTGTGTTATTGTGTATTACGGCCGGCATAAAGAACCATTATGTTGCGCTTAAATCATCCACCAAACAGAAGATTAGAATCAAAATCTAAAGCCATGAACAAACACGCCATTATTGGAGTAACTCCCTTCGAAATCCCTGATAGCAGATTGGTTTCCAATTTACAAAAAGCAGATTGCTTTCCGGTTCTCAGTCTTGGACATTGTAAAAATGAAGCAGAAAAAGCCCTTCAGGCACTCCTGGAAGCAGGCATATCAGATTTCGGTGTAAGTATCAATTCAGCAGCATTAGCAAGCATTGATCTTCCCACACAGGTAAGTTTAATCATTGCACCTTATGATTTTGCGCTAAAACGTAAAACATCGGCAAAAATTATCTATCAGGTTTACGACCTTGAATCTGCATTAGCAGCACAAGAAAACGGAGCCGACGGGATAGTGGTAAAAGGAAATGAAGGTGCTGGCTGTGTGGCATACGAATCTTCTTTTGTACTTTTTCAACGGGTTATTAAAGAAATTACTTCCCTTCCGGTTTGGGTTCAGGGTGGCGTGGGTATCCATACTGCGGCCTCGTTAATGGCGCAGGGCGCAACGGGAATCATTTTAGATAGTCAGCTGGCCTTATTTCCAGAATGTGCGGTACCTGAAGAATTAAAAGTTATTTGCGGCAAATTAAGTGGAACAGAAACCAAACTGATTGATAAAACCCGCGTATTGGTCCGTCCGAATTCGCCGGCAGTAGCAGAAGATATAGATTATAATGACCTTCAAAAATATTTTAAAGGTTACGATCTGGAAACAAACTACCTTCCAATGGGTCAGGATATTGCCTTATCAATTGACCTGGTTAGCAAATATAAAAAGCTCGATAAATTGGTTTTTGGAATAAAAGAAGCCATTTATGGCCATTTAAAACAAGCTAAAGCCATCAATATTATTAAGGCAGACAATTCGTTAGCCAAAGATCTGAACATCACCTATCCTATTGCGCAGGGACCTATGACCAGGGTAAGTGATGTCGCTCCATTTGCTAATGCCGTTTCCGAAGCTGGCGCCTTATCATTTATAGCCTTATCCTTATTAAAAGGAGCATCAGCAAAAAACCTGATCGAAGAAACCAAAAAACTGGCTGGTGAGAAAACCTGGGGTGTAGGTATTTTAGGTTTTGCACCACAGGAACTTAGAGACGAGCAACAAGATTATATATTAAATGCAAAACCTCCTGTTTTGTTAATTGCGGGTGGAAGACCTTCACAAGCTAAACCTTTTGAAAAGGTAGGGATTAAAACCTTCCTTCACGTGCCATCTGCCTCTCTTTTAGATATGTTTTTGAAAGAAGGCGCTAAACGTTTTGTATTCGAAGGTCGCGAATGTGGTGGTCACGTTGGGCCACTATCGAGCATGGTATTGTGGGAAAAACAGATCGAACGTTTGTTAAAGGAAGAAAATCCCGAAAGCATCAGCATTTTCTTCGCAGGTGGTATTCATGATGCTTTTTCAACCGCTTTTATTTCAGTAATGGCTGCTCCTTTGGCTGCCAGGGGAATGAAAATCGGGGTATTAATGGGCACCGCATATTTATATACTAAAGAAGCGGTCAGTACAGGTGCTATTTTAGATAAATTCCAGCAGGAAGCCATGCAGGCAAACGAAACTGTTTTGCTCGAAACTGCACCGGGACACGAAACCAGGTGTTTAAATTCTTCATTTGCCACCTTCTTTAATGAAGAAAAAAAGAAACTTCAGTCCGAAGGAATGGATAAAAAAGAAATCTGGGCCAAACTGGAAACGTTAAATGTTGGCCGTTTACGTATTGCTGCAAAAGGAATCGAAAGACGTGGCGATAAGCTGGTACAAATAAACGAAGCTGAACAAACTGATCTGGGTATGTACATGATCGGTCAGGTTGCGCCCATGCATAAACGTATCATGTCATTACTCGATCTTCACCAGAATGTAGCCGACAATAACTATTCACATATTTTAAACGCTACACTTTCCTCGCCTCCCAAAAATAAGGCAAAAGCATTGGACGTGGCCATTGTAGGTATGGCCTGTATTTTCCCTGGGGCTAAAAACCTCGAAGAATATTGGCGTAATATCATTTTGGGTAAAGATTCGGTAACCGAAGTGCCGGATGAAAGATGGAATAAAGAACTCTATTATAACCCTGATTCTACTGCCGGCGATATGTCGCACTCTAAATGGGGCGGTTTTATCCCAAGGATAGATTTTGATCCCTTAGAATTTGGCATTCCGCCGCAATCGCTCGCGGCCATAGAGCCTACCCAACTGCTTACCTTAATGGTGGCCAAACAGGCGATGCAACACGCTGGTTATGCCGATGGTGGTGTAGACAATGAAAATGTTTCGGTAATTATTGGTGCCGAAGGTGGAAACGACCTCGCCAATAGTTATAGCTTCAGAGGTTTTTACAAACAGGTTTTTGGCGAAATGCCAGCTGAATTGGATGCTGCCTTACCTAAGACCACAGAAGATTCATTCCCGGGTATTTTGGCGAATGTAATTTCGGGCAGGATCACCAACAGGTTAAACCTGGGCGGCAGAAATTATACCGTTGATGCGGCTTGCGCTTCTTCGCTTGCAGCAATCGATCTGGCTTGTCAGGAGTTATTTTTAGAGAAATCAGACATGGTTTTGGCCGGAGGAGCAGATCTGCACAATGGCATTAACGATTACCTGATGTTCTCGAGTACACATGCCCTTTCTAAAAAAGGAAGGTGTGCTACTTTTGATGCTGAAGCAGATGGAATTGCCCTTGGCGAAGGGATTGCCATGATCGTATTAAAAAGATATGACGATGCTTTACGCGATGGCGATACGATTTATTCTATTATTAAAGGTGTCGGCGGCTCAAGTGATGGAAAAAGCCTGGGTTTAACTGCGCCACGTAAAAACGGACAGGTAAATGCTTTAGAAAGGGCTTATAGCCAGGCTGGGATTACACCTTCGTTGATTGGTTTGGTAGAAGCACACGGTACAGGTACCGTAGTTGGTGATAAAACAGAAATCAGCGCATTAACGGATATGCTTAACCAGTCCGGCGCAACTGCAGGACAAACACATTTAGGCTCAGTAAAAACGCAGATTGGCCACACCAAATGTGCCGCCGGCATCGCAGGTTTAATTAAAGCATCGCTATCGGTTTACCATGGCATTAAACCGCCAACCATTAACTTAAAAACACCAAATAGTTTTTACAACGCAAAAACCAGTCCTTTTGCCTTCCATACCGAAGCTGGTTTATGGATGGAAGAAAAACGATATGCCGGTGTAAGTGCATTCGGTTTTGGCGGAACAAACTTCCACGCCGTATTGGAAAGTGCGCAAAACACAGAAAATAAAAATTCGATCTTAAAATCATGGCCTTCTGAACTGTTTGTTTTCAGGGGAGATACTTACGAGGAAGCCAAAAGCCGCGTAATCTCTGTAAAAAACCTTTTAGAACTGAACGATCAGATCGAACTGAAAGATATTGCCTATAGTTTAGCCACAACAGATAACAAACCTGTTCAATTGAGTATCGTTGCCAATCATGCAGAAGACTTAGTGATGAAAATCGACCTGGTGTTATCTGGCGTAGAAAGTAAAGATACTTACCTCACCCAAAAACAGGAAGGTAAAGTCGCTTTTATGTTTCCTGGACAAGGAAGCCAAAGGGTAAATATGGCCCGGGATCTTTTCGTGGTTTTCCCTGAAATGAGAAAACTGCTGAAGGCTTATCCTGAATACGAAAAAGTCCTTTTCCCCAATACCGTATTTAATGATGCGGATCTAAAAGCTCAAAAAGAGCAGATTAAAGATACCCGCATGGCACAACCACTTTTGGGTATTGTTGATCTGGCCATTGCCAACTTCCTGAGATCATTGGGCATTGTGCCTGATATGGTGGCTGGTCACAGCTACGGCGAATTGCCTGCACTTTGTTTTGCAGGTGCTTTTGAAGAGGAAGCATTGGTTCACCTGAGTGCAGAAAGGGCAAAAGCGATCTTAAATGCTGTAGAAAACGGCGATCCGGGTACCATGCTTGCTGTGAGCGCAAAACAGGAAGATCTTGCACAATACCTGGGTGATATTGCAGCTGTTTATCCGGTAAACTTTAATGCGCCAACGCAATGTGTTATTGCCGGCAGCACTCCAGCCATCAGTCAACTGGCCGCCGTGTTAAAAGAGGCTAAAATATCGTTCCGTCCGCTTGAAGTGGCTTGTGCTTTCCACAGCCCATTGGTGGCCAAATCGAAACAGCTTTACCAGGAAGTGCTTTCTGGTGTAAATTTTAATGACCTTAAAATCCCCGTATGGTCTAATACTACGGCAAAAGAATACCCTGTTGAAGCTGCCGCAGTTAAAGAACGTTTAACCGACCATTTGATAAAACCTGTCCTTTTTGTTGATGAACTAAGGGATATGTATGCCGCCGGCGCCAGGGTTTTCGTAGAAGTTGGCCCTGGCAAGGTGCTAAGCGGTTTAACCAAATACTGCATTGGCAAAGACGAAGTGATTTTACACACCGAGGATCAAGGCCAGAATAAACTTAGTCATTTATTAGGCACGTTGGCTGGCTATATGGCTACCGGCCGTGAAATCAAACTCGAAAAATTATTCGAAGGCCGTTCAGTTAAAACCATCAAACTGGATGAACTTGATATCTATAAAAAAAGTCCGGCCATCTGGTACGTGAATGGTCAACACGCTGTTCCATCAACAGGTAAACTTCCGGCAAATGGTGCCTCCCCTATTACTAAACCGATCATCCTTATGAATACTACCGCTACACCAACTGAAAATCAACAGGTTAATGGCTCAGCCAAAGACCTGATGATGCAGGAATACCTGCACAGCATGAAAATGCTGATTCAGGCACAACGCGATGTGATGCTTTCCTTTTTAGGACAAGCTCCCGCAATGCCTTCGCAAATCATTAATCAACCCTTAACCTCATATCAGGTCCCTCAGCCAGTTCGCATTGAAAACCAGATCATAGCAAAACAGGAAGTACCTCAGGCACAAACGATTGAGGTAATTACGCCTGCAATTGAACAAAAAGACTTAAAACTGGTGCTTTTACAAATTGTGAGCGATAAAACAGGCTATCCACAGGAAATGCTGGGCATGGAAATGGACCTTGAAGCCGATTTAAGTATCGATTCCATTAAACGTGTAGAAATTATCGGTGCTTTACGTACCGAACTGGGTGGTTTCTCTCAATTGAACCTGCCGGAAGATAAAATTATGGAGGAGCTTGCCGGTCTTAAAACTTTAAGCAGCCTCATAAACTGGATTACAGAAAATACGGAACAACCAAAAGCGGTTAGCGCAGCTGCTGTAACATCAGCGCCTATCATTCAATCCGAGCAGGCAAAATTTTCAATCGATCAGTTAAAATCAGCCATTCTTGAGGTGGTAAGTGAGAAAACCGGCTATCCAAAAGAAATGCTGGGTATGGATTTAGATCTTGAAGCCGATTTAAGTATCGATTCGATCAAAAGGATGGAAATTATTGCATCGCTTAAAGAAAAAATCGGTTTCGGTTCGCAAAGCGAACAGGCTGATGATTTAATGGAGAAACTGGCCGCAATTAAAACTTTAAATGCCCTGGTTAACTGGATTGCCGATGTTGAAGCAGAAAGCTCGGAGGTGCTTACCGAGGCAAAAAAGCTTATTGAGGAGAGCATCGATGATCAAACGGTTAAAGAAAAATTATCGCGTTTAAGATTTGAGCTAACTCCTGCCGCCCTAACCATTACCGAAGCAGCCATTTTAAAAGGGCAGCGTTTTGCCTTAACCGATGACGGTGGAGGTCAGGCGATCAAAATCAAAAAAGTGCTCGAGAAACATGGTGCCATTGCCGATTTGGTAAGCTTTGAAGACTCACTGGATGGCTATCAGGGCCTCATTATTTTGAACATGTTCGAAGCACAGCAAAAAGTGGGTATTCTCGATCATTTCGCAACGATTAAAAAACTAAATTTTGATACCGTAAAATGGGTGTATCTGATTGCGGACACCAAACAATATTTTAACGACCAATCTGATATTTCTTTCTTAAGAAATTATCAAGGATATTCGGGTTTCTTCAAAAGTTTAGACCGCGAATACGAGCATACCAAATGCCGTTTCATCAGTCTCGAAACCAAAATGTCGCCGGATGAAATCACCAATATTACCTTAAACGAAATCCTGAATCCGGATAAACCTTCGGAGATCATTTACAACGACCATAAAAGGCATATTATGGAATTGGTGCCGCACCAATTGAGCACCGAAACCGATGCGCACATCCATTTGGATAAAGATGCTGTGGTGATGGTTTTAGGGGGCGCACAAGGCATAACGGCCGAACTGATGATTCATTTCGCGAAAGATTATCCATGTAAATATATCCTGGTTGGCCGTTCGGCAAATCCGATTTCCTCGGCAAATGAAGCCAGCGCTTCCTTGAAAACAAAAGACGAGATCAGGCAGTACCTAATTAAACAGGGCGAGATTAAAAAACCTGCCGAAATAGAACAGGAAACCAACAGAATTTATAAAAACAACCAGATTTTACGTTGCATTGCCACTTTAGAAGAAGGTGGATCTACCGTGGTTTACGAATCGTTAGACCTTAAAGATGAAGAAGCACTGACCCGTTTGATCAATCAGGTTTATGAAGATTACGGCCGTATTGATGGCGTGGTACATGGTGCAGGTTTATTGGAAGATAAATTATTCCATAGCAAAACCTCTGAATCATTTGGACGCGTTTTCGATACCAAAGTAACCCCGTTAAGGGTATTGGCTGAGCAATTAAGACCAGAAACACAATTTGTGATCCTGTTCTCGAGCATCGCTTCTGTTTACGGAAACCGTGGGCAAACCGATTATGCGGCAGCAAACAGTGTGATGGATAAATATGCCTGGGCCTTAAAACAAAAAATCCAGGGCAAGGTAATGGCCATTAACTGGGGACCGTGGAAAGGGGTAGGTATGGTTTCGCCAACCTTAGAGAAAGAATACCAGCGCAGGGGAATTGCATTGATTCCACTACAGGATGGAATGGAAACTTTTTTGAACGAACTTAAATATGGTAAAGAAAGCCAGGTATTAATCATGGCTGGAAACACCTGGACATAGAAGGGTCTTCTGTCGATATCAATATAGAACTGTCATCCTGAGCTTGTCGAAGGACCTTTCAAATGTCTTAAAAGGCGTTTCGACGGGCTCAACGTGACAATTTGATTGAATTACAGATGATACAGCCTTATGACGATCGCATTAGTGAAACAGATTAAAAATAGTTGGTACAAATAAAATTAATAGAACTAAGATTAGAAGATCCCCTAAGCGAACAAGATGAAGAAAAGCGACGTAGCAATTATTGGAATGTCATGCATTTTTCCGGGTGCGAAAGATATGCAGACCTTCTGGGAGAACATTATCAACCGGGTAGATTCTACACAAGAGGTTCCGGCCGACCGGATCGACCCTGTACATTTCGATAAAACCGTGAGCGGAGTAGATCGTTTTTATTGTAACCGTGGCGGTTTTATCCCCGATCATCAATTCGATCCGCAGCGCTTTGGCATTTTACCCTTAGCTGTTGAAGGTACTGAACCCGATCACCTGTTAACTTTAGATCTGGTTCATCAGGCGCTTGAAGATGCTTCGGTATTTGAAAAAAAATATGCCCTCGACAAAACAGGGATCATCATTGGCAAAGGCAATTATGTGGGACCTGGCGCAACACGTGCCATCGAAATTGTAAGAACAGGTGAACAGATTTCGAGTGTATTGAAAGATCTGATGCCACAACTTACCGATGCTGAAATAGAAAAAGTAAAACACGAATTTCAATTGCGTAAAGGCCGTTTCAGTGCCGACACGGCAATGGGATTAATCCCTAATTTAGTAGCTTCATTAGTAGCTAACCGCCTTAATTTAGGTGGACTGGCTTTTACTTTAGATGCCGCCTGTGCCAGTTCGCTCATCGCAGTTGATCATGGCGTGCAGGAACTGAATAGTGGCCGTTGCGATATGATTATTGCTGGCGGTGTACATCTAGGTCAGAATGCGGCTTTCTGGAGTATTTTTTCACAATTGGGCGCTTTATCCAAACAGGAAAAAATTAAACCTTTCGATCAAAACGCAGATGGCTTGATCATTGGCGAAGGTTGTGGTTTTGTAGTGCTTAAACGCCTCGAAGATGCCATCAGGGATCAGGATAAAATTTATTCAGTAATTAAAGGTGTAGGCATTAGCAGCGATGGAAGCGGAACCAGTGTAATGAGTCCATCGGTTAAAGGCCAGTTAAAAGCCATTACCGAAGCCTGGAAAAACGCAGAACTGGAAAGTAAAAATATTGGCTATTTAGAAGCCCACGGAACAGGTACGCCCCTTGGCGATAAAACTGAAGTGGAAACGTTGAAACAGTTTTTCGGTCAGGATGCAGATTTACCCAAAGCAGGTATCGGTTCAGTGAAATCGAATATTGGCCATGCCATGCCCGCAGCAGGTATTGCAGGTTTAATCAAATCGAGCCTGGCTTTATATCATGGTATTATCCCCCCTACTTTACATTGTGATGAACCTGTAACGCAATTAGCTGAAACCCGTTTTTCTGCCGTGCAAAAAGCGATAGACTGGAACCAATCGGGTTTGCCAAAACTGGCTGCCGTAAATGCATTTGGTTTTGGTGGAATTAACGCTCACGTAGTATTAACTGCTTACGATACACCTAAAAAAGATGAAGTATTGGTCATCGCAAGACCAAGCCATGAGGCTTTGATCGAATCGCTTGAAAATGGAGATTATAACATTGGAAATGGAAACTTCCGTTTAGTCTTATTTAACCCTAATCCGGAGCGGATCAAAAAAGCCTTAAAAATTGTGGCTAAAAATTCTCCCTGGAGAAATAAACAGGATATCTGGTACACCAATGCACCACTATTGGCAAACGATGGAAAAATAGCTTTTGTTTTCCCTGGTTTAGATGGACTTACAGGAGGCGAAATTAAATCGGTAGCCGATTATTTCAACATTCATATTGATGAAAACGAGAAACAAGATGGTCTTTTAAGCGAGGCCCTCCACATACTGAACAAAAGCAGTGTTTTAGATCAGGCATTAAAACAATTGGGCATCAAATCTGATATGAACGCAGGCCACAGTCTAGGCGAATGGCTGGCCGCAAGATCTTCGGAGCTGGCAGAAGAAAGTTCGGTTATGAATTTACTGAATGTGCTAAACCCTGAAACTTTTGAATTGAAAGATTCGCGTTTTATTGCCGTGGGTTGCGGTTTAGATGCACTTCAACCCATAATCGAAAGTATACCCGATTTATACCTTTCGAACGATAACTGTCCGCAACAGGTAATCCTTTGTGGAAGCAAAATCGCGCTTGACGAGCTTGTTCCGATATTAAAGGTGAAACAGATTTTTCATCAGATTTTGCCTTTCCAATCGGGTTTCCACTCGCCATTTGTGGCCGATAAACTGGGATTAATCCTCGAAGGCATGCAGGATATGCAATTCCGGAAAACGACCACACCGCTTTGGTCGGCTACCACTTTAGAAACATATCCTGAAGGTTTCGAAGCCATCCGTCAGCTAAGTGCCGAACATTTAATCAAACCGGTGCGTTTCCGCGAGCTTACCGAGAAACTATATGCAGAAGGTGCCCGTGTTTTTATTCAGGTGGGCTCAGGTGGTTTGGTCGGTTTTATTGACGATACTTTAAGGGGGAAAGAAATCAGCACCATCAGTGCCAATGTGCCGATCCGTTCGGGCATCACACAGTTGCAAAGGGTTTTGGCCGCGCTTTTTGTTGAAGGAAAAGAAATCGGCCTCAATTATTTGGGCAACATCAAATCAACACCTCCGCAAAAAAACAAAGGCATTAAACTCGAACTGGGTTCGCCGATGATCCATAACCTACAAACGCTTAAAGGTTTAACCATTAAACAGCCTCAGCCAGCACAGCCCAAAACTTTTGTGGAGGCCAAACATCCGGTTTTACAGGCTTTTAATGAGAATGTAATGGAGATGATCAACATGCAGAGCGAAATGATCGAATTGTTTGAAAATGCAGCTATACAGGTCGATCAGCCAAGCAATTGGGCGCCGGCGAAACCAATAAAACCAGTAAGGCAACCCTTTAGCAAAACACTGGATGTAAGTTTAGACAACTGTCCTTACCTCATCGATCACTCGCTATTGAGACAACCGAAGGGCTGGCCAACGGTTGAAGATATGGATCCGGTAATCCCAATGACCATGATTTTTGAAGTGTTTGCTGAAATCGCCAATGCACAATCGCCCGAAGAAAAGGTGCAGAAAATCATGAACATGCGGGTATTTCAGTGGATGAATGTAGTTAAACCTTTTCAGGAAACGGTAACCGGCGAATGGAAAGACGAACAAAGGGTTTATCTTAATTTAGAGCGCTTTGCTAATGCAGAAGTACAATTGGCGACGCACTTGAACCCTGCTCCAGCCAGATCTTTCGACATCGGAAAGTTATTGGATATCGACCGTACTTCCGCGCAGATTTACGATGCGCACATGTTCCATGGTCCGGATTATCAAGGCATCAAAAAGCTGATTGCAGTTGGTGAAAAAGGAATTACAGGCCTCATTGAAGCATCAGGCGGAAAAGGCTCATTGCTCGATAATGCGGGGCAGTTATTTGGTTTATGGCTGCAGCTCACTTTAGAGAAAGATCGGATTGCATTCCCGGTTAAAATTCAGGAAATCGAATTCTTTGGCGATATGGCCGATCAGCAAGGTACTTTCGAATGTACTTGTGTACTCACCGAAATCAACGACGAATTTGCTACTGCCGATATCGTCATGAAAAGAGACGGCATTACCTGGCTCATCATTTCAGGCTGGCAAAACCGCCGGTTGGAAATAGACGAAGCACTTTGGAACGTATCGATGTCGCCACTTCATAACCGTTTATCAGAAGAGGTTGCACCAGGCGTTTTCCTTTTCGGCAATGCTTATTCGCGCGTAGTATCGTGGGATTTTATCCTGAAAAGATATTTCAACCAGACCGAGAAGAAACACCACCAAAACCTCTTACCGAATAAAAGAAGAACCTGGATGATCAGTCGCGTGGCCGCAAAAGATGCCGTACGGAATTTACTAAATACACAGAAAAACCAGGCCTGTTACCCCATCACCTTCGAAATTTATTCCGACGAACACCGAAAACCTTACGTTAAGGGCGGTTTAACAGAAAACATTCATATCTCTATTGCACATAAAGGTACCGATGCGGTAGGCATAGCGCGTTTTAACGAACCCGTTGGGATCGATATCGAACATATTGAAGAACGGAGTGCTGGTTTCTTCGATCTTGTTTTTAACGATCATGAAATGGCCTTGCTCGAAAGCAGAGATAAAATCGAATGGGCAACCCGCTTTTGGGTAGCGAAAGAAGCCTATGGAAAATATCTGGGCAAAGGTTTACAAGGCAATCCTAAGGCTTATACTGTTGAAGAAATCAACGGAGAAGAATTACGCATCAATAACATCACAATCAAAACAATCAAACATAAAAACTATATCATCGGATGGACACTATAACTACAAAATTAAGCAGCGAAGAAATTTTCGACCTCATGAAAAAATTCATCACCGAAGTAATCGGCGAAGAGTTTGTTGAAGAAATGGATATCACTCCTGAAAGTTCTTTCACCAAGGACCTGGAAATGGATAGCATCGAAATTGTATCCTTTTCTGAAAAAATCAAAGCGCATTTTGGCGAACAGATTGATTTTACCGGCTGGTTATCTTCCATGGATTTGGATCAGCTGATCAACTTAAACTTAGGCATGATCATCTCTTACATCGAAGAATGCCAGTCATAACGGTAAACGGCAAATCGGTTCATATTCAGGAGCTCAATAAAGAAGCTGCTGAAACCATCGTTCTCGTTCACGGGATGTTTAGTAACCTGTCTGTCTATTATTTTAATATCGCGCCACTCCTGGCCACAAAATACCATGTGGTACTGTATGACTTAAAAAGTCATGGTATGAGCGAAAAGGCTTTGGAAGGATATGACCTGGAAAGCATGACCAACGATCTGTTTGCCCTAATAGAGGAATTAAACCTGCAGAAAGTGCATTTGGGCGGTTATAGTTTTGGTGGATTGATCGCTTTAAAAATGGCCATCCGTTTTCCCGAGCGCATAAACAAACTGGCCATAATTGAAGCTCCGGACCCAAATGATGATAAAACAAGAGGCATTATAGATGAATATAGCCGCGAGTTTTTAGAACATTACGTCGAAAACTTTACCGATACCACCAAAGTGAAAATGGGTAAAAGGCAAATGGAGCGCAACCACCGCATGTACGAATACCTCTTTTATCAAACTTCGATTAAAACCGACATGGAACTGGAAAAAGACTTTTTTGGCAGCACAGCGATAGCAAGCATAAAACAATCGACTTTACTGTTGTACGGTACTGATTCGAATTGTTTGAATGCAGGAAAACACCTGGATGGAATGATTGAAAATGCAGAATTAATTGCCGTTCCAGGTGATCATAATATCCCGATCCAACAACCATTAGTTATTGCTGAAGCATTATTAAACTTCTTCCTGAAAACATAAAATTAAACACACATGGCAAAATTCGTATTTGTTGTTCCTCCCCTAACCGGTCATATCAACCCTACATTGAGCATGGGTACAGCTTTGCTGGAAAGAGGCCACCGTGTAGGATGGATTACTTTAGATGAATCATTGGGCGAGAAGCTTCCCCTTGGAGGCGAATTGCTGTTGATTAGTTACGATCAAAACGACCAGCAGAAAAAAGATTCCGAAAAATACCTCGATATCATTACCAAAAAAATCGTTTACGGGATCGATAGCATCAAATTTTTGTATGAAGAAGTATTAATTCCACTCAACAGACACAGCTACGAAGGCATTGCCGATTTACTCGATCAGTTTAAGCCCGATGTGGTGATTACCGACCATCAAATGTTTGCCGGAGCCATTGCCGCAAGCAATACAAACTATCCTTATGTCACTTCGGTTACCGCCCCTGCAGCCATAAAAGTAATGGACGAGCTCCCAAAAGTGCACGAATGGGAAGTCAATCAGATTGTGGCTTTACAAAAAGAATTCGGTATCAACGCCACAGCTTCGATTGCCTGCTCCGATTTGCTAACGATGGTATTTACCTCGAGAGACTTTTTCGGAGAAATGGATTTACCAGAAAACTTCCAGTTTATTGGTCCCGTTTTTAACCGTAGAAAAAATGTAGTTCCGTTTAACTGGGACGAATTTAACGCGATAAACAAGCCTAAAATACTGGTTAGCATCGGTACCACTTTCGATCATGAGCACAAAAAGGCTTTTTTTGCTAAGGTAATCGAAGCTTTTGCTGATGAAGACCTGCATGTGGTGGTCGTTTCAGATCCGACTTTATTTGAGCAATGGCCTGCTAATTTTACCGTGCAGCGCCAGGTACCGCAACTGGAACTTTTACCTCATCTCGATGCTGTGGTTTGCCATGGCGGACACAATACCGTTTGCGAAACCCTGATGAATGGCCTGCCTATGGTGGTTATTCCAATTGCATACGATCAAAGCCATGTAGCCGGACGCGTTTTTAGGGTAGGTGCCGGAGAACGCTTAAACTTTAACCGTTTTAAAGCCAATCACCTGAAAGAAGCCGTAAACAAAGTGTTGCAAAACGACAGTTATAAAATCGCCGCAGAACAGATTAAACGATCCTTTATCGAAGCCGGCGGAACAGAAAGCGCAGCCGATTTACTGGAAACATTAAGCAACAAAACCTCAAACGTATTCATCAGTTAAATTATACATTATGTCAAAATTCCTTTTCGTTGTCCCGCCCTTTTTCGGTCATATTAGCCCAACATTAAGTATTGGCGCAAGTTTACTGGCTCGTGGCCATGAGGTAAAATGGCTGGGTATCACGCCGCTTGCTCAGGTGCACCTACCAGAGGGTGGCGAATTTATTTATCCTGAAGATGATCTGGCGGAGTGTGCTGATGAAATACAACGCATTTTAAAACGTCAGGATGATGGTCCGGCTTGTTCCGGGCCGGAGGTGATGAAACTCGCACTTGAAGAAACTTATGTGCCTTTCGCCAAAATGATGATGAAAGGACTGAACAATTTCGTTGATGCCTGGAAACCTGATGTCATCATCAACGACTGTATAACCTTCGCTGGTGCATTAAGTGCGCACTTAAAAGGCATACCATCGGTTACTACCACACCGGTACCACCTGATGTGATGGGCGATACCGCCAACAGTGCACCCAAAATATTCGAGTGGCAACAAAACCTGATTAAAGGTTTACAAAGAGAAGTGGGCATTTGCAGCGATGAGATTCATATCCATTCGCACCAGCTGAACATGGTTTTCACTTCACAAGCTTTTGCAGGTTTTGAAGAAAAACCACCGCACATGCATTTTGTTGGTCCGGTAAAAGGCCGACCAAATTTAGCCCCTTTTGATTGGGAACGTTTAAGTCAGGCCACCACGCCTAAAGTTTTTGTTTCACTGGGTACTTTATTGGTTGATATCCGTAAGGAATTCTTTCAGAAACTGATTACAGCTTTCGAAAACCAGCCCGTAACCATTGTAGCCGCAACCAATCCAGATATTTTCGAACAGTGGCCTGATAACTTCATTGTAAACGGTTTTGTTCCACAATCAGAATTAATGCCACACATGGATGCGGTAATTTGCCACGGTGGTTTCAATACCGTAAACGATACTTTCACCAATGGTTTACCGATGTTGATCACGCCAATTGCTTACGATCATTTTCATACCGCAAAATTAATCGAGCAGGCAGGTTGTGGCGTAAGCATCCGTTACAAACGATTACGCATCAGCGATTTAAGGGATACCGTTTTCGAACTTTTGGAAAATCCAAAATATCGCCATGCGGCACAAAAAATAAAAGAAACATTCATCGCAGCTGGTGGTAACGATAAAGCCGTGCAATTGCTTGAAGATTTTGCTGAGGTTCATAGAGTTGTCAACTTTGATAGCCCGTTCGCATAGAAGTTGACAACTCTGGACTTAGATAATGAAAGAGTGATCGTCATGCTGAACTCGTTTCAGCATCTTTCCTGCTATTAAGATCCTGAAATAAATTCAGGATGACGGAACGCGTAAATTCGGGATGACGAAATGTTTAAAATACTAACCTAAATGAAAAGAAAACTGCTATTTGGCGAAAGGATGTTATACGGAGATGGGAAAAGTCCGTTTAACATTGTAATACCTTTCAAAATCAGGGGAGAAATCAAAGAAGATGATTTAAGGTTTGCCTTATTTAAAATCCAGAAAAAACATCCCTGGTTAACCGCTGCAATACGTTTTGACGAAGATAAAAGGCCATGGTTTGTCACCAATCTTACCGAAAATTTTAGGATTCCTGTCCGGATTGTGGACAGATTAAATGATGAGCATTGGGAGCAGGAATCTACTTATGAGTGGAAAACCCTTTTTGATGCTACCATTGCACCACTATGCCGCATTACCTGGGTTAGAGGTAAAGCCGTATCCGAATTTTTGATGGTCTATCACCATTGCCTCTGCGATGGCACTTCGGCACTGTCGATTCTGACAGAATTGCTTCAGCTTTTGGATGATCCTGATACCGATATTGGAAAAGAAATTCCGATTATGGGCGTAAAAGATGTGATTCCGAAGAAGATCTTAAACAGCTACCGAAACAGAGCTAAAAACGGACTGATTGGCAAAATGGCCACTTTAGCACTTTGGATTATCCCGATTAAAAAAGTAGCTGTAGATCGAAAAAAAGATTTTATGCTGCACTGGAAATTTGATCAGGATTTCACTAAACAGATCATCCAGTTTTGCAAAACCAATCAGTTTACCGTAAATACTTTGTTGAGCGCTGCTGTTTTAACGGCGTTTAAAGCGGTAAGAAAAGAAAAGGCATTTAACAAAATATCGTTACCGGTTGATATCAGGAACTTTAACCCGATTATTAAAAAAGATCACATTTTTGCCTTCGGATTAATGATTGTACTTTCCCTGCTGCCAGAAAAAGACTTTATTGATAATGTGAAGGCCTTACAAAAAGATGTGAACGATAAATCAGCCAAACTGAATCCTTACAGCTTAATGATGATGATGGAAGCCTGCCATCCGGCGCTTAATAATTTTACCAATTTCTTAAAATACGGGAAATCGAGCAACGATTGTATGTTTTCAAACCTGGGTAAAATCGATATCCCATACCAATACCACAACTTCGAAGTAGAAACCATATTCAGTCCTTCGGTAATGGGACCATTGGGTAATACCACCACTATGATCGCCTCCACCTACCGCAACCAAATGGATTTTACTTTTGTGGCCAGTGAAGGCTACGTGCCATTTATTGAAGCAGAAGCCATTAAAGAAAAAGTAATATCCATCCTTAAAGAACATATTGAAAAACCAATTGAAATTTTAACCGCTACGGCATGAAAAGAAGATTAATTTTAGGAGAAAGAATCATGCATGTGGATGCTAAAACACCCTTAAACTGTGTTTTTGGCACAAAAATTTCTGGTAAAATCAGTGAAGATAACATGCACAAGGCATTGGATAAAATTCAGCAGAAACACCCGCTGCTGCAAATGAATATTGATGCTACAGGCAAAACACCCTATTTCGTAAGAAACGAAAACATCAGTAAAATACCGGTTAGAACTGCTCAACGTGTAACAGATCAGGATTGGTTAACACAATCAAAAGTAGAGTGGTATAAACTTTTTGATGCCCCAAATGAGCCATTAGCAAGGTTAGTCTGGTTAAAAGGTGAAACCGAATCAGATCTTTTGCTGGTGCTCCCACACTGTATTTGCGATGGAACTACCATTTTAAATCTAATGCGGGAGCTCATGACCCTGATTGATCATCCTGAACAAGATCTGGCGCCTTATCCCTCGTTTCTTTCTGTTCGCGATCTGCTGCCGGAAGAATTTGCAATTACTAAAGCAGCCCATTTTAAAGGGAAAATTTTTGCCGCGCTTGGCCGTTTATTTTTCTTTTTTAAAGCAACTTCTAACCATAATGTCGACCGGAGCAATTACGCTGTTCATTGGAAAATCAGTGAACAGGATACCCAAAAACTCCTGGTAAAGTGTAAGGAAGAAAACACGACTGTTCATGCGGCCATATGCGTGGCCTTTATGGAAGCTTTTAAGCAGGTACAAGGCACCAAAGCTCATGGTAAGGTAATCTGTCCGGTTGATATCAGGCGTTTTGTAGAAACCATCAAGCAGGATACCATGTTTGCCTTTGCCCCCATTGTAGAGTTAAAACTTGACCAGACGGAAAGCGATTTCTGGACAAAAACGCGAAAATTAAAAACCGATCTGGAGGCAAAAGTAGCAGAAATGAAAGTTCACGACCTGTTAAACATGAGTGAATATTTCCATTCTTCGGTAAATAAAATGATTGGTTTTTTAAAAACAACAAAGGGCACACATGATGTGACACTCAGTAACATGGGGCTTTTGAACATCACGAAAGATTATCAGCATTTTGCTATTGAAACCATTTATAGTCCTACGGTTGCTTTCCCATGGAAAAATGCCAATACCTTAGTATGCAGCACTTTTAACGGCCAGCTGGATTTCTCTTTTATGTCGAACGAATCGTTTCTGCGAGAATTTGAAGCCTGGCAGATCAAAGACCGGGCAATGGAACTGATTAAGGAAAATTTAAACGAGTTGGCCAATGTCTGATGAAGTGGAATACGATGAGCAGGCAAAAGTGTCGAACTGGCGGAAATTTGTGCGCAAAAACCTGCTTTTACACCTTATCCCAAACACGGTATTGAATACCGTGGTACCCTATTTTGCTTTTAAAGCGCAAAATTCAGTTCACTTATTTAGCGGGGAGCAAAATCTGGCCAGGTTTTTATTGCCCATGTCGTTATTGCTGCCGTTTATGATTACACTTGATATTTTGAAGAAAATAAAAGAGCTGCAGCATTCAGGCGCTATAAATTATAAGATAGATGAAAAAATTACAGGCTATCCTTTTATATTAAAAAAAGCAGGCTTAAATGGCTTGTATAGCATTTTGGCTGTATTTGCATTGATGCTTACACTCCATTTCTCTTTCCCTAAAAATCACGATTTCGGGATTACCCCATCTGCAGTATGTGCAGGATTACTGGCGGGTTTATATTCCATTACCTTTTTCTACCTCGCCATTAGAAGGTTTAAGATTGATGCGGTATAGTGTTGATATCGTCCTCGTTTGAACGAGGACGATCATAACCAAATAGTCCTCGTTTGTAACGAGGATTAGCGAGACGTGCATTTGCAATGCACAAAGAGAAAACAATCGCGATAAAATCGCCTTTCCCGTTCGTCCTCGTTTCAAACGAGGACGATGATTGTGATGGTTTTCTGAACACAAGCCTTTATTAATAGCCCTGATGGCAGCGGATCCCGATTTAAGCACTAGTTTTTACTTTTTTATTGTGTGCCTGCTTGTTTCACAGGTTTCTTCGGGAGCAGCGTACAGCAGGACCGAACCGCTCCTATACATTACAGGCATTGCGCTCCAAAAAAAACAAAATTCACTTGGGATGACAAATTGTATAATTTTTTGTGTTTCATCGCTTAGAGATTCTTCGCTACGCTCAGAATGACATTAAAACTACTCCAGCCAAACCATTTGCGTAAAAGCACCATTGGTTGCAATATCCCAGGCCTCTACCCTTACCCATTTACGGCCCTTTAAATTGATTGGCCAACTGAAATCCTTTTTGCCAAAAGCCTGGGTAGCATTCAAATTAATGCGGTTGCGGTAAACCTTCGCTCCATCACCCGATACTATTTCGACAAAACTTAAGGGAAATGTCCAGTTGAGCTGCATGTTTACCATCGTTTTACCAGATTGGTCAATTTTTAACGTCTCTCCTGCACCTTTACCATTAATGTTGAATGTTGGAATTAATACCTCTCCAGTAGAGACAAAAAACTTTCCTTGCTGCATTACATCTAAAACAGGCTGCCAGCCATCAGCATAATTTGGCACCTTGTCTAGCTGTAAATAATTCACATTTAAGTGTGCATACATTTCATTTTGTTCGGTTATGGTAAAGATGTCGGCTTCAGAAATGACATGTTTTTTTAATCCCCAATTGGCCATATCATCCATCAGGTTTAGTACTCTTTTACTCAATGTTGGCAACGAAAGATCGCCGGGAATGGCTTTCCAGGCTGCTCCCATAAAAGTCTCCGATTTAAAAAAGTCTTCTTCTTTATATTTGTCCGGATAACCTGTTGATGCTTTTGTTCTGGCATGGGCAGTCCAGGCTAAACCATGTTCTTGTTCCAATAGTTTAAGCATTTCTGCTTTATCGTTAATGTGGTAAACTTTACCATATTTCGGATCGTTCGTTTCGAAAGGCATATCGCTTTTTCTCGACATCACCCAATAAACTGGTTTAGGAAAAAATGCCAGCCAATGTCCGCCGTAAAAATTATTGGCTTCTTCTCCCGGTAACAATAAAAAATTAGGGTCAGATAACCTTTTGGTTTGTTTAAACAAGGCATCTAATTCCTTTAAACGAACTGAATCTGGCCCTTTGGGATGGCCTGGTCCGTGAAATTCGGCAAGCTTAACAATATTTAAACCTGCTTTTTTCAATACCTCAACAAATTCGGGCTTTTCCGGAACGGCTTTTCCGCTCAGCACTATATCCGAAATAAACTCATTGTGGAAATGGCTCGCCATGGTTTTATAACCTGCCAAGGGCACATAGGTATCGTTATGCGTAAACTTTTTAACTTTTGCTAAAGCTGTATTTGCCGTTCCGCCGCTCAATAAACAGAAAAAGTTAAGGCGCTGCTGGGTATTTGGTGGCGCATTAAACCAAGGCACATAACGTTTATCTCCCAAAGGATCCTGGCGAATACCGATTCCAAAATCGGGAATCAAATTTAAGTAGTTGCTTCCTTTCCAGGTAAATTTTAGGTTAAAAGCTTCATCCAAAGGATAGAAATATTGATGTGGAGCAGGAAAAACAGCCAAACTTCCTCCGGTATTTTCGCCAATAACCGTGCGGTATTTTACTTCCAGGTTTTTAGCTGGATCTGTTTTAACAGCTTTCTCCCGCTGCAGAGCACCTTGCACATCGCTCCATGCAATATTGGTCCAGGCGTCTTTTTTGCTCGTCAAGCCGGCATCGTACAAAATAGCAGTTGAGTCTTTTGGGGTAGATACCACAGCAGCTACATTAAACAAAGGGCTTCCATTGTAAAGAGTTATTTCTAAAGCACCGCTAAATGTTTCGCACTGAACGCCATTGATTCTCACCACAGTTTGTGACCCCTTCGTAGAAACACTGGCTGCTCCTTTTTCGAACTTTACAACATTTGTGGTATATGGCCTTGTTGGAACGCGGTCGAAAAACACATCCCAGCCCCCACTGGCCGGACTTAAGGTACGTTTGCCTATTCTCAGCACAAATGCAGGGTCGAGATTAGCTGCAACTTCTTTAAAGCTGCCTTGTTTACCTAACAACAAACGTTTGAATAAGGGTTTGGAACGATCAAGATCTAAAATCATTTTACCTAAGGATCCTTTACCAGCCGGCCAGGTAAGCACAATTTCTTTCTGACTGGAAGAAACGGTAGCGCCGTTGGTTTTAAATGCTTTTAGGTTTACCTGGCTTTGTGCGTAAAATGCTGAAAAGCATAATATCAATAATATAGAAATACTGTTTCTCATACAACTTAATCGTTTTAGTTAGATATATCGCAAGATAACAATTAAGTGCAAAACATAAAATATTCGGTGATCAGTGCATTTCGTTCATTATTTATTTTTTAAAAAAAACAAATAATATTACTTAACTTAATATAGAATTAAAACCAAACATTTTGCATCCAATACTCATCAGAAATAACGTAAAAATCCTGGGCGAAGGTAACCAGGTAATTGTGTTTGCCCACGGCTTCGGCTGTGCGCAAAGTTCCTGGAAATTTATTACAGATGCTTTTCTTCAAGATTACAAAGTAATACTGTTTGATTATGTTGGATCGGGTGATTCGGACCTAAGCCAATACGACCAACGAAAATATGCTACACTCGAAGGATATGCCTGTGATATAATCGACATTATAGAAGCGCTTGATTTGACCAACATTATATTTGTCGGGCACTCCGTAAGCAGTATGATAGGCATGATTGCCGCACTACAAATGCCAGAAGTATTTAAAAAACTAATTTTTATCGGTCCTTCGCCAAGATATTTAAATGATCATGATTATATCGGTGGATTTAATGCAGCAGATATTGAAACCATATTTGAGCACATAGCCGATGATTACATTGCCTGGAGCAAACAATTGGCACCAGTGGTGATGGATAGCCCTTTAAAACCTGAACTGGCTGATTTTTTACAGGAATGTTTTGAAGCTACCGACCCAAGTGTGGCGCTGGCCTTTGCAATGGCTACCTTTAAGGCTGATTATAGAGACAAATTAAAAAACCTCGAAGTGCCAAGTCTTACCCTGCAAAGTTCGAACGATATCATGGCGCCGTTATCGGTAGGCGAATTTATCCATAAAAATACACCAGATAATTTTTTGGTTGTGATGAAAGCCACAGGACACTTTCCGCACATTAGCGAACCTGAAGAAACCATAAGAGAGATAAAAGATTTTATTGAGGATATCAGTTTAAAAGCAGCATCAGATCACCTGTATGCTTCCTGAAAATTTTCATATATCAATAACTAAAACCTTATAACTAAGAAAAAGCACAGGTTATTGTTCTAAAAACACCTGTGCCTCTTCTTTGGCCTTTTCGCAGATCATGGCAATCAATTCTACCCGATACCGGTATTGATCGCTAGTTAAATCATCATCCTCAATGGCTTGCAGGTGTGCGCTTAATTTAGGTCCTAAACCCATCACATAAATGGTTGAAAGCATTTTATGTGCAATACGTTTTAGTTTTTCATAGTCCCCGGCGACCAAACAATTATTTAAATCATTAATTTCTTCTGAAACAATTTCAATGAATTTTTCTGTTATTTCCTTTTCGTAAGCAATATCTCCCATGCTTATTTCTTTCAGATAACCTAAATCAATAGCCTTATAACCCTCTACCTCATGTTTAACCTGAATATTTTTGGTCGACAATACCTCATCCGGTAAAAAATGGGTTAAAACACCCACCAGCTCAATTCGCGAGATTGGTTTAGTAAAACAGCCATCTAATCCTGCATTAAAACATTTTGCTTTTAGCTCCTCTAAATCTTTTTCTATTATGGCTACAATTGAAACATCAGACGGCGAACCGGCCCTTATTTTCTGTACAATATTAAACGAATCATCTTCCAACAGGTTGGCAGCAATCAAAATTAGCCTGCAGGGATAATCTGCTAAAATTTTGATCGCCTCGTTAGTATTCGAGGCTATCGCAAAACGAACATCGTATTCTTTAAGATAATCTGATAAGTTTTTTTGATCCATTGCCTGATCATCCACAACTAAAACGTCAACTATGCTGTTCAACTCCTGATCGTTTGTTTTATTCTCTTTCATCAATTGCTTTGGTTATAATATCTGTATTCTCTTATTCAGGATCATTTTATACGCGTCGGATACGGGGACGAAATTTTTATGCATAATCAAAGTATTCCCTTCAACCGTATCTATTTTGCCTACATTGATAATGAACGAACGATGTACACGCAAAAAAGTCTGTCCGGGCAGCTTGTCTTCAATAGATTTTAAAGAAGAGTGTACAGAATATACTTTTTCATTTAAGTAAATCTTTACATAGTCGCCTTTGGCCTCCAGATAATTAATATCGTCTAGTTTAATACGCCTGATTACACCGGAATCCCTGATAAAAACAAAATCGTCTTGCTGGTTATTCAAAAATAAGTTTTGGATGTTATGAATTTCCTTTGCCTTATTTATGGCGATTAAAAACCGGTCTGGGGTGATCGGTTTGGTAATAAAGTCAACAACATTCAAATCAAACGCAGTGGCCGCATAATCTTTTTTAGAAGTAATAAATATAATCAGCGGACGTGTATCACCCAGGCCTTTAACCAGCTCTATCCCTGATATGCCCGGCATCTCGATATCAAGCAAGAGTAAGTCTATTTTATGAACGGCTAAATTTCGATAAGCCTCGGCGGCATTTTCGCATTCAGCAATCAATTTTAAAGCTGGATCAACCTGCAAAAGGTGGCTTACTACCCGCCTGGCGATTACATGATCATCAACTATTAAACAATTCATTACTATGGGATTATCGTTGTAATTAAAACTAAGCATAACCTGCAGGAATATTTTGATAAATAAATAATGAACAAAATGAATAAAATCTATATTTGTAGAAAATTTTCCCCATTTTCAACGCGCGCATTGCCCCATTCGTCTAGGTTTTTTGCCTTTCTAAAGACTAGATATAGTCAAAACAAACATCCAGGAGTAGATTTGTATAGTATTTAACAGCAATCGTCAATCATAAAAAATAAAAAACAAAATGAACAAAATTAGAACAATCGCATTCGCTACATTAAGTATCCTATCCGTTTACAGTGCGAAAGCGCAAAACTTTAAGGAGCCTGTTAGCTATAAACTTAAGAATGGCATGAATATCATTATTTCGGAAAATGAACGTTCGCCAAAGGCATATTCGAGCTTCACCTTAGATACTAAAGCCTTTGAAGGCAAAAAAGATGGTATAGTGGAGTTGTTAAATGCCGTGTTAAACGAAAACGTAAGCAAAAACGCAAATATTAGCTTTAAGGATAACAGCGGTAAACTGGCTACATCAAATGCTGATCTGGATAAAGACCTGGCAACAATGGCTTCGGTTATTCAACATGCCAATTTCGATCAAAAAACTTTTAATACCGCTAAAGCAAAATTAATTGCCAGTATAAAATTGCAGGATTACGATTACGACCAAACGGTAAATGAAAATTCGATTAATGCATTAACCCTGGCCGATGTAAAAAACTTTTACAGCCAGATTTCTCCGGAAAAAACCTTTTTAACCATTGCAGGTGATGTTGAATTAAATACAGCCAAAGCATCAGCTAAAAAAGCTTTTGGCAACTGGAACCGGACACAAGAACTTGCATTAACTGTGGCAAGGTAATATTAAAATTAAATTCAGGTCCTTTGATTAATTTCAAAGGGCTTTTTTTATGCCCAAAATGTTACAAGTGATTGGGCTTTAACTATCCGTATTCAAGGAATCATTCAATATATTCGCTTGAAATAAAATCATCATTTCTGAAAAAAAAGATATATGAAAAAATTCTCTATACCCCTACTTTTTGTTGCTTTAAGTTTATCTCTGCAGGCTCAGATTGTGGTTAACCGAAATCAGGATATTGATAAAATGGTTAAGGCCGTCAACCAGGATTCTCTAAAATCGTATATCAGTAAAATGGTTTCATTCGGAACAAGAAATACGCTCAGTGATATTAAAAGCAAAACAAAAGGAATTGGAGCGGCCAGAAACTGGGTGCTGAATAAATTTAATCAGTTTGCAAAACAAAGCGATGGCAGGCTTACCGCATACCTCGATACCATTACTTTTAAACCTGATGGCAAAAGAGTAGACCAGCCTACCCTTTTGGGCAATGCTGTAGCCATACTGAAAGGCACTGATGTAAACGATAAACGCGTTTATGTGGTGAGCGGGCACCTCGATAGCCGTGTTACCGATGTAATGAACAGAACCAGTAATGCGCCAGGTGCCAATGATGATGGCAGTGGCGTTGCAGGGGTAATTGAGGCTGCAAGGATTATGAGTCAGTATAAATTTTCAGCAACCATAATTTTTGTAGCGGTGAGTGGCGAAGAACAATCTTTATTAGGCTCTGGTTTTATGGCTGCAAAAGCAAAAAAAGAAAACTGGAATGTAGATGCCATGTTAAACAATGATATGATTGGCAGCAACAACAGTAGCGAAACACAAATCATCGATAATACCAGGTTACGCGTATTTAGCGAAGGTTTACCCAGCTTCGACCTGGATAAAAATGCAAAAAGCATCCGTCAGTTTGGTTTAGAGAATGATGGTAAAAGCCGTCAGTTGGCACGATATGTTAAAGAAATCGGCGAGCGTTATGTAGATCAGTTGGAAGTTAAGTTAATTTACAGAAACGACAGGTTCCTCCGCGGCGGAGACCATACCCCATTCGTAGAAAATGGATTTACTGCAGTGCGCATCACTGAAATGAACGAAAACTTCGATCACCAGCACCAGGACCTTAGAACGGAGAAAGGTATTAAATACGGCGACCTTCAGGAATTTATGGATTTCGAATATTTACGTAAAAATACAGGTGTAAATATTGCTGTTTTGGCCAATCTGGCTAAAGCCCCATCAAGTCCTACAGAAGTAAAAGTTGATGTCAAAAACCTGAGTAACGCTACCTTTTTATACTGGAAAGCACCTGCTAATGGTAGTGTAAAGGGTTATTATGTTTTAATGCGCGAAACCAGCAGCGCCGTTTGGGAAAAGAAATTTTTCACCTCATCCACCGAATTAAGATTGCCTTACAGTAAAGACAATTATTTATTTGCCGTTCAAAGTATCGGAAATGACGATACTGAAAGCCTGCCGGTAGTGCCGGGTATTGGCAGATGATAAAACATTTAGGGTTTGCCGTTGTTTAAATCCAAATTTAGCGTATGAAATTTAAACCTTTAGCTTTTATTGTTAATATTGCCATCACACTGGGGGTTGGTGCTTTAGGAGGCTGGGCAACCGCCCAATCGGTTAAAACCTGGTACCCCACATTAAACAAACCATCCTTTAATCCACCAAACTGGCTTTTTGCACCCGTTTGGACGACACTTTATGTCCTTATTGGCATCGCTGCTTATCTGGTATGGATCAGGCGCGATAAAATTGTTCATTTCCCACGAACAGTTGCGATTTACCTTATCCAGTTAATTTTAAATCTAGGCTGGTCATTTATTTTCTTTTACCTGCATGAGATAGGCTTTGCCCTGGCCGAAATTATTTTATTGTTGATTGTCATTGTGGTTAATGCATCCATGTTCTATAAAATAAACAAATGGGCAGGTTTAATATTTATCCCCTACATCCTTTGGGTAACTTTTGCATCATTTTTAACGTACAACATTTTCATATTGAATTAATTTTAAAAGAAAACCCTATTTTTAGGAAGTGGTAACTTTTAAAAGATCTTTGCTGATACTCTTCGTTCTGTGCTGTAACCAATTGCAGGCGCAAAAGGTAGGTCTTGTGTTTAGCGGTGGTGGTGCAAAAGGATTGGCGCACATTGGCACCTTAAAGGCGCTGGAAGAAAACCACATCCCTATCGATTACATTACAGGCACATCGATGGGTGGCATTGTTGGTGCCATGTATGCCGCAGGTTATAGCCCTGCAGAGATAGAAAAAATTGCACTGAGCAACGACTTCCAAAATTGGGTAAATGGTCGATACACCAGCGATTACACCTATTACTTCCAGAAAAATGCGCCCAATGCTTCTATGCTTACTGCAAAAGTGGCTATTGATACGGGTTTTCATTTTAGTTTCCGTTCTAACCTGATTAACGATATCCCGTTAAATTTTGCTTTTCTTGAGCTCTTTTCGCAGGCTTCTGCTGTTTCTAAAGATAATTTCGATAATCTTTTTGTTCCCTATCGCTGTATGGTGGCAGATGTGCTTTCGCAAAAAAGTATCACCGTAAGCAAGGGGAGTTTAGCCGAAGCAGTAAGGGCAACCATGACGGTTCCGATCATCTATCGTCCGATTAAATTAGACGGAAAATATGTTTTTGACGGGGGCCTGTACAATAATTTCCCTGCCGATGTAATGGAAAGAGATTTTAAACCTGATTTCGTTATCGGCGCCAATGTTTCGTCAAAAACCTACAACGAATATCCTAAAAACATCGACGATCGTTTAATGAACCGCTTTTTGGTCTACATGTTTCTTTCCAAATCAGATTCTACCATGATCGGAAAAAACGGTGTATACATCCAACCCAATTTAGCTACTTATAGTGTAACTAATTTTGCTCCGGTAGAAGAACTGATCAAAAAAGGCTATGATGCAACAATAGCCGATATGCCAAGAATTAAAGCGTTAATCAGCAAAAGGGTGAGTGACGAAGAACTGGCAAAAAGAAGGGAAAAATTTAATGCAAAAAAACCAGATTTAAAATTCAGCAACATCATCGTAACAGGCGTAAACAGCCAGCAAAAAAAATATGTAGAAAGGCTTTTTAAGAGCGATAAAGTTAGTTTTAACCTACAAGACATTAAACGTGGGTATTATAAACTGGTTGCCGATCAAACTTTCGAAACGGTATATCCTAAAATCTCTTATCAGGCGGCAACAGACAGTTATACTTTTGAGGTGGTTGCACAGCCCAAAAAGAGTTTCAAACTCGAATTAGGCGGCAATATCTCTACAAGACCCATCAGCAATGTTTTTTTGGGCGCTCAGTACAATTACCTCAACCGTAAATCTTACACTTTTGGAACCAGCTTTTACTCCGGCCGTTTTTACGAATCGGTACAGGTAAATGGCCGGGTAGATTATCCAACCAGGCTACCCTTATTTTTGGCGGCCGAGTTAACCTATAATCACTGGAATTTCTATAATACCAGCCAGATCTTTATCGAAAACCCACGCCCCATTTACATCGAACAATCCGACCGTAAGATTGATCTCATGATGGGAATGCCTTTAAATTACAACACCAAAATTGTGCTCCACGCTACATTTATCAACAACAATGACCGTTACAGCCCAAACAATACCTTTGCCGTAGGCGATTTATTAGATCAAACCATATTTAATGGCTTCAGAGGTTCTTTAAACTTTGAAAAAAACTCGCTGAACAGAAAACAATATGCCACCAATGGGCAAAGCTTTTCGCTAAGTTTTAACTATACTACAGGTCGCGAAAATTATAATCCTGGTAATATTTTCCGCAATACCCCAGGTTTTGTGAAAATTCCCGGCAGTAGCCGGCTGCATCAATGGGGCAGCATTAAGCTCACTCAGGAAAACTACTTTTTACACCTTAAAAAATATACTTTGGGTTATATTATTGAAGGTGTTATTTCAAACCAACCCTTATTTAGCAATTATTACGCAACACTTTTAACCGCTCCGGCCTTCTACCCCCTGCAAGATAGCCGCTCGTTATTTCTGGATAAGTTTAGGGCAACTACCTATGCCGCCGGCGGCATAAAAAACATTTATAATGTTAAAAAAAATCTAGACTTTAGATTAGAAGGTTATTTATTTTTACCGCATAAAGAGTTTGAGCTGAATAATTTCCAGGATATAAATTATGCAAAGCCCATTACAAAAATACGCTATGCAGGTACTGCTGACCTGGTTTATCACTCACCGCTGGGGCCGGTTAGCCTAAGTTATAATTTATATAATGATGCTGTTAAAAGAAATGGTGTATTATTGCATATCGGTTATTTAATTTACAATAAACGTTCTATCGAATGAAACGAATCTTACTCATGCTTTCGCTGTGCTTAATCGGGCTTTTCAGCTTTGCACAAACCGCAGCAATCAATAATTTTCTGGTAAAAGAGAATTTGCTTAAAAACAATAAGCTGGCCATTATAGCTGCCGATTCGTTAAACAACCCCAACGAAAATATAAACGGAACCTATACTTTTAGCGTAAGTGGTTTTACACAGGTATTAAAATTTAACGATGGCATAGCCGTGTTACCTTTACCAATTGATAAATCTACCTTCGTATATATTAAACATCAAAACGACTCCGGCACACACAGCAAACTGGTGTACGTGTATAAAAAAGATACCGATTTAAGTCCGTACGCCATAAATAGTTTATGGCTTTTCATCATTCCCATTATACTCGTTATTATTGCCTTTGCCTTCCGCAAGCTGATCATATTTGTGGTCATTATATTTTTGGTATTCGTGTATTTTAACCATAGTAATGGCTTAAACCTTTCTACCTTTTTCGAAAGTATATTTGATGGGTTAAAGAATTTGATTTGATGTAAGGAGAAAAGAGTTGTCAACTCTTATAGCTTGGTTCCCTCGCCAAAATCGTCATTTCAAGGCTGGGCTAGCGCGAACCGAAGCAACCTTTCCCTATAAATTTAATGCGTTCTATTTTTCAGAAAAGCAATACCTGTGGTGCTTCGGTTATACCCGTCCCGCCCTTTGCTTAATCCCGATATAATTATACAATGATAAAGAAATTACCTAAATCGGGATAACACTGTCGGTCGGGTTTATTTTACCACAGATAGTAGCACTGTTATAGCCCCTTAAGCCCGATCGAAGCGAGATGCCGGTTATTTCAATCGGCAGAAGCGGGAGCGGGACTACAGAGAACCAATAGCCTCTGCAACTGCCTTCCAATAAAAGAAGCTGAAGTTAAGATATGTTTTTAGCTTTTAAATAATAAAATCATCAGTGCGTGACTGGACAAGCACGTGCCGAAGCAATCTCATGCTATAAATTCTCTTATTCTTTTTTGAAAAGCAAGGCCTCTGGTACTTCGGTTATACCCGTCCCGCCCTTTGCTTAATCCCGATATAATTATACAATGATAAAGAAATCACCTAAATCGGGATAACGCTGTCGGTCGGGTTTATTTTACTACAGGTAGCAATACCATTGTAGTGCCTTAAGCCTTTCGTGTGGACACATCTTTTGGTTTGGGTTTTTTATACGTTTTGCTAGCTTGCTTTAATAAATTACAGGTTTAACCGAAGAACACCGTCAATCCCAAGGGCCGGGAGAATCAAAAAAACAGGAGTAGTTCATTACAATTGGCACGAACAAACCTGAAACGCAGTGGTTTTGTGTTCGTAATCACTGAATTAAAGCTTAAAAGAGCATTGAACACAAAACAAAGTGCCGTTGTTTTTTTGATGTACGTGAGATTGTGTAAAGGGCCCATTGCTGGATTGACAAAGCGCTTTGGGTACTTTGGCGCTCCAAAGTACCATGCCACCGCGGCATAGAGCGGAAAAATAAATATTTTGCGTTCACGCTCGTTTCTGACGAGTATGAAAAGAACAAATCGTTTTTTAAGGATTAATCATTATTTTTTTTTACTAAATTTTTTAGTAAATTTGATTCATGGAAAATCTATTTTTAGTGTGTTTGGTTCCTCCTGTTTCTATCGTGGAAGACATCGACGAGATCAGGACATACATTTCAGAGAAATTTAATGTATACGAATCATTAAAACGCCCTGCGCACATTACCCTGTACCCTCCGGTAAAGCTGTCGTCATTTGATGCGGAAAAAAGATTTTTTAGTGCTTTAGCAGATGCTTCTTTCAGTCAACCCTTTACACAGGTGCTTAGAAACTTCAATTCATTTTTAGAGCATACCTTTTATCTCGACGTTGAGCAAAATGAAGGACTGATGGCGTTGGAAAAACAGATCACTAAAGCATTACAACCTTTAAAATTGCTGGAGAAGAAAGAAAAGTTTAATCCGCATTTAACCTTAGCTTTCAGAGATGTAAAACCACCCATATTTAAGCAGATTTCTGCCGAATTTAAAGACCGGAAATTTAAACGCGAGTTCCCCGTTTCATCCTTTTCAGTTTATAAACACATGGATAAAAGATGGCAACCTTTTAAAGAATTCTCTTTTAGAGATCCAGATACTAAACCCAAAGCATTAAACCTTTTCGGTTAATTAGAATGGCATGCCAATACCAAAGTTGTATTGAAGAAAACGGTAGGTATCTGGAGCATGTGTTAAATTATAATTGTTTTTAAAATCTCTGGCACCTGAGAAAAACTTACTGATTACCCACTGATCCGACCCCATAAACTGTGGATCTTTAAGTTTTAATCCCACATCAAACCTGAACACAAAATACTGTACATCATACCTTAAGCCTAAACCGGTACCAACTGCAAGCTGTTGCGCAAATTTGCTCAATTTAAACACCGTTTGTTCGTCAAGATCTGGCGTTGCTGCGAGAATTGATTCACCTTTACGTAGATTCCACACATTACCAATATCAACAAATGCCGCACCTTTTAAAGTTGCACCAAAAAATTTCTTGGCAACTGTAAAGCGGTATTCGAAGTTGGTTTCAATCCGCATGGTCCCAAGCTGATCGAGGCCATAAAAAGCCCTTCGTAAGGTATCACTTCTTAAAAGCCCTCTATCATAGTTGCCCGGACCAATGGTTCTGGCCTGCCAGGCCCTTACACCACTCGATCCACCGGCAAAAAACTGTTTCTCAAAAGGAATTCCTGTTGAAACCGAATTGCCGTAGGCATAAGCAACACCAGCATTTAAACGGGCAACAAACTGCCTTTCACCACCGAGGTGTTTGTACCACCTCAGATCAACTTCCGGGCGCATGTACTGATTAAACGGCAAACCCAATATTTTGGCTGGATCGTTATCTGCCGGGTCATTCTTCGCCCCGGTGAGTTTAGAAATTCCCTGCAGCATATTTCCCGCAATATCCATTCCCGCTCTTAAATAAACGAAAGACCTGAACTCATTCAGTTTGTTTGCGTTTAAGGTATAGGTATATTTCATCCCTAAGGTTAAATCCTTGCGTCCCAGTAATGTGGAATAATACAGGTTGTTAAGTACGGTATTCGGATCCACATTGGGATCCAGATTACCAAAACGGTATTCAAAGTTTAAAGGCGTAAAAGAGTGCAGCTTAGATTTAGTTTCAACCCAGTCGTAAGTAATGGAATTGATGAAAATCCTCCTCACCGAAACATCTTTTTGCAGGGCATAGATATAACTGCTTGAAAAAGTAGTGTGCGGCATTCCGTTGCCACCTAGCGTAGGATTATAGAAGGGAATCATCAGCCTTGGCACCGTAACACTCGCGCTGATCGAAAAATCACGCTGATAGATATCACTAAAAACCTTCGCTCCGTTACCAATCCGCGATTGTAAACCACCTTTAAGCTGCAGTTCGAACCGCTCTGCGCCTCTAAAAAGGTTGTTATTGGTGTAGGTATTACTGATGTTAAACCCTACGGTACCACCGTTAAAAGGTACCTCACCCTCTACCCGGTTAGTCATTACTTTTTGAGGGATCAACTGGATTACGGCATTTACTTTATTTGAGGTACTATCTCGTCTAAAATAATCGATTTTTACATTCTTAAAAATATTAAGCTCATATAAGCGATCATAAGTGAGGTTCTCATTCCGGATATCATAAAGCTCACCTTGCTTCAAAAAGTCGTACCTCACAATCGGATTCCGCCTGTACCGCTTAGAAAAATCGGTAAACACAATCCCGTTGATCGTATCCTTGCTCAATTTATAGCGCACAGAATCTGGGAAACCATCCGGGTTTGGAGCAATGATCATGTGCGTATAGCCAATATTAAATTGTTTATGCGATCCTTCAGTCGGGTCGGTTACATTTAAGGTTAAATCAATTTTATTGGTTTTAGAGTTTGCTTCCGCTCCGTAAACATCGAAATTTACATAAGGTCTTAAGAAATAGAAATAACCGTTTTCTTTCATGATCCGGTAAATCTGTTCCCGCTCGTAAGTTAGAGAGTCCTCATCATATTGCATGCCTTTGTGCAAATGTGTCACATTGGCCTTATTCGATTCGTAAAGGCTTTTAATACTTGCATTAGGAATCGAATCGCTCAATTTATTAATAAAATAAGCGGGCCCCGGTTTAGCACTAAAAATAACTTCGGCCTTTTTATCTGCAATCTTTATGGCCGAAGTTACTTCAGCCTGGCGATAGCCCTTACTTTTTAAAAATTTTTGTATCTGTGTTCTCGAAATCTCCACCAATGTGCTATCCAGAATGGCTGGTGGCGTACCAAATGGTTTAATGTCGCTGGTTTTATAGCGACCATCTTTTGTATTGAACAAATTGTACAAAGGTACATTGATGCTCAACTTCGATGCTGGTCTGATATCTTTCTGAACATAATTGTAAGCCTGTTCTTCAAATTTAGCATCAACGCTATCGATCGTTACCTTTTTCACTATCGATTGATAGTCGGCAATGTACTTAGTTGATGAGCAGGCCTGAATTAAAACAATAATAAATAGTAATATTGCAGTGCTTTTCAGTTTAATATTTATTGAGTTTTGGTATGCTTTCAAAATCACAGATTAGTTTTATAAAGTCGTTACATCAAAAAAAATACCGTAAAGAACATGGTTTATTTATTGTTGAAGGTATAAAATCCATAAAAGAATTTTTCCAATCAAACTACCAGATCCATACTATATTTTACAACAGCGAACAATACAATTTGTTACCCAAATTGCCTGCAAATATAAACTTATTTGAAGTAAAGAACGCTGAATTAGACAAGATTAGTACGCTGCAAACGCCACAAGGCTTTTTAGCACTCGTCTACATCCCTAAAAACAAAGAATTAGATCTAAAAGCGCTGAAAAATCAGTTCACTTTGGTTTTAGATGGTGTTCAGGATCCGGGCAATATGGGTACCATCATCAGAACGGCCGATTGGTTTGGCTTTAAAAATATCATCTGCTCTGCAGACTGTGTAGAAGTATTCAATCCAAAAACGGTACAGGCCACAATGGGCTCTTTGGCAAGGGTAAATATTTATGAAGCAGATTTACCAGCACTACTGGAGAAAAATACCATCCCTGTATTTGGGGCATTGTTAGATGGCGAATCGATTTACAAAACGCAATGGGGAACTGAAGGACTGGTGATTTTAGGCAATGAAGGAAAGGGAATATCGGCAGAAGTGATCAAAAAAATAAATAAACCGGTAACCATTCCGAGAATTGGAGAAGCCGAATCGTTAAACGTGGCCGTAAGTGCAGCAATCTTTTGTGCTGAGTTAGTGCGAGTTCGAAATTAAATTGAGATATTATTTGCGGGCTAACTAATAATTGCTATTTTTGCAGCCTTGAATTTAAGGGTCGAGTGGCCGAGTGGCTAGGCAGAGGTCTGCAAAACCTTCTACAGCGGTTCGAATCCGCTCTCGACCTCCATTTGTACAAATAAAATAATTAAAAGGTTATTACCATGGCAGTTACCAGATTAAAAAGAAAAGACAGAAGAAATAAAAATACAGCTCACCAAGAGGTAGCATTTTTAAAGAGAGCAACTAACATCGAGTTAGGAAGCCGCTCTGCACAACCTAAAAACGATCAATTAGCTAAAAACAATGCTGTTTTAGCTACTTTGGCAAAATAGTTTTTAGAAATTCTTCTTAAAGATTTAAAGCATCCTTCTGATCAAAGGATGCTTTTTTTATGCACGGATATTTTTAATGCACCAGGGGATAAAAGAATAAATCAAACAGATTCCAATAACCTGCCAATCATCATTCATCCACATTCATCTGGAAGGGCGGAAATATTGTCCAGGTTATACCAAAACTTAATGTCCTACCCGAATCAACAAAACGATAATTGTAATTATCGTGTCCAAAAGTATAATTGACAAAAAAACCAAACGCTTTCGTTTTTGGAAATGGATAAACGGTAAGTATGGTTTCACTTCTAAAAGGATCTACAAAAGGATGCGCACCTTGAATAAGCTCCATCCGCTCTGCAACAGAAGCACGAACATTTTTCAATTGCTTAATAAATTCATATCGAAGCTGCCAACGGTATCGCCCGTAGATCCGAATATCGTTTTCGGTAAAACCACCGAAATTACCTACTCCCAAAAACCGGTTATGGTACAACAAAAGCCCGCCTGTAACAGAATGCGTTCTTGAAGGTAAATTTTCAGAACTATTTTTATTATTCCGGTAATTAATCAGCAGTTCGGTTAGATTAGTGGAAAAATTCGCACTTCTACGGTTCAGGATTGCCGAAAGATTGGTTTCAGGTGTAATTTTATTATAAAGCGCCTCACTTTCCGGTGATCCATCAACTAGGGTCTCAGAAAAGGCACTTCCAGACTGCCCATTCGAATAATGACCACTTTCTAAGGAAATGGCAATAAAATTATTATCATTCAACCTGCGCATCATTTGGCCACCAAGCTGTACCCTATACGAGGGCATAATCACAGGCAAAGACTCACTGTCGTACATTCTAAGCTGCGATCTAAAAGCAACATATGCAGCAAATACATTCTTTTTCAAGGGTTTTTCCATTAAACCTTTCTCCATATTATTAAAAAAGCTGTAACGTACATTTGGGTTTGCTTCGAAAACAAGTTTTTCGGAAGAAAGCACACTGGTTTTATAACCTAGATTTGCATCTTCACCAATCGGATAATACTCGTGGAAATCATTAAAGCTCTTCTGAGCTTTTACTGAAAATACAACACAAGCGAACAACAGCGTTAAAATATTTTTTTTCATATTTTGGGTATTAAAGCATAATATTTTCAATTTTATCAAACAGCGCCGGGTCTATTTTTCCTGTATAGATACGGGAGCCTGATGCTATTTTATTAAAATACCATAAATAGGTAAACCCTTGTTGATTCAACTCAGCAATCAATGATTTCCTGAGATCAATGGATGTTATTTCCAGAAAAAAAGTTGCATCAATCCGTTCTACTATCGCACCAGACTGAGCGATAAACGTCTTGATGTTATTGAGCTGGGCTTCAGAAGCTCCCGTTACCACAAGAACATTGGCATACAACATAACTGGCTTATTTTAAGAGATTTAATTAATAACTGTATTAAATCTATGCTTAAAGCAGGGCCTGCACAATACCTAGTATTAAGTATTTTTGGAAGATATTTAATGGAGGCGTGATTTTAGTTATCGTTAATTACGGGAACCAGATGAACGGAATAATGCTCCTACAAGAATTCATCTGGATATTTTCAAGTACAGACATCTTTTTTAAGATCAAAAACTTAATTTTATATTATTGTTCATTTATTTTGAAAGTATATGAATCTTAAAAATGTATTAGATCAGCTTAAATCACTGGCAGATGAGAAAGTCCGTGCCATGCACATTAAAAACGGCGCCAGAGAAAACATTTTTGGTGTTAAAATGGGCGACATCAGGGCAGTAGCAAAAAAGATCAAAACCGATCATGAGCTTGCACTTCAACTTTGGGAAACCGAAAATATTGATGCCAGGTTGCTTGCCATCTTAATCCTGAAACCAAAAGCACTATCGGCAGCACAAATTGAGCAGATGGTCGCTTCAGAAAATTTTACCTGGGCTGCAGATTGGTTTTACAACTACATTGTTAAAGAATACCCGGATAAGGAGCAGTTTCGTGAAAAGTGGATGAACTCGGGTAATATTATGCTGGCCCGGGCAGGCTGGAGCCTAACCAGCGGACGTATAAGCCGGGCACCTGAGGGATTAGACATTCCTGCCATTCTCGATCGGATTGAAAAAGAAATGCCTAAAGTAGCCCCAGAAATCCAATGGACAATGAACACCGCATTGGCGCAGATTGGCATTAACCATCCTGATTATCGAGAAAGCGCTTTAGCCATCGGCGAAAAACTTGGCATATATCGCGATTATCCTGTTTCTAAAGGATGTACCTCCCCCTTTGCGCCCATCTGGATTAATGAGATGGTAAGCCGGCAGAAGTAGTCTTTTACCTATTATCAGCATATTTCATGTATGATATCCCTCTGTTTAAAGCAAGCCCGACAAATCGTATTTAATCATAAAATTCAGGCCTTGTTAAATAAACAATCATAAGCATCCCGATTATTTTCAATCGGGATAAGGCGAATGGCGGAAAACAAGTACCTATGAACTGCTATCCTTCATTTCCTAAACATAAAAGACTTTTATAATCACTAGGAAATGGGGGTCTCGTTCTTTTGGCAATTTCAGTCCCGCTTTTGGTGCGAGTTCCGATGCTAATTTAGTGCCGATTTATCGGTAAAGGATCGGAAGCTCTCCCCGACAATCGGGTTTATTTAACTTGGGTCGGCGCACTGAAAGCAAGCCGTTGTTTATAAACCCGACAGAAGCGAACACGAACCCGGTTTTTTCCATCGGGTGAAGTAAAGCGGATGGCGGGGCTACTGTACCCATGAAACGTTGAACTTTCATTTCCTAAAAAAGAAAAAATTAATAATGATTAAGAAACGGCTGGTTCTGCTTATTTGGCAATTTCAGCCCCGATTTTATAGCCAAACCTTACTAACTAAACCTGATAATAGCGTAAAACCCGCAGGAAAGAAACGAGTGATGGCTCGGTGAAGGTGACGACTATAT
Organism: Sphingobacteriaceae bacterium GW460-11-11-14-LB5; assembly: GCA_002151545.1. NCBI lineage: Bacteria > Pseudomonadati > Bacteroidota > Sphingobacteriia > Sphingobacteriales > Sphingobacteriaceae > Sphingobacteriaceae bacterium GW460-11-11-14-LB5. The sequence continues at coordinate 3,523,104 of CP021237.1, forward strand.
TTAAACCAGTTCTTTACAGATGCTTTTGATCAAGCCTGGTCCTTCATATATAAAACCCGTATACAATTGAACTAAAGATGCACCAGCATCTAATTTCTCTTTGGCATCTTTTGCGGAGTGTATTCCGCCTACACCAATAATTGGAAATGCTTTGTTTGATTTCGATGAAAGATAACGAATGACTTCTGTAGAGCGTTCTTTAACAGGTTTACCACTCAAACCACCGGTTTCACCAGTTAAATCTTTCTCAGTAGCCAGATTTTCCCGGCTAATGGTTGTATTGGTGGCGATAATGCCTGCAATTTTGGTTTCCGCAACAATTTCGATAATATCGTCTAATTGCGCATCAGTTAAATCAGGCGCAATTTTTAATAAAATCGGACGTGAAATATCGTTTTTACGATTACGTTGCTGTAAAGTATTGAGGATTTTCTTCAGGGGTTCTTTTTCCTGAAGTTCGCGTAAGCCTGGTGTATTGGGCGAACTTACATTGACCACAAAATAATCGACCACATCAAAAAGGCGATCGAAACATTTAATATAGTCGCTTACGGCATCTTCATTTGGGGTAGCTTTGTTTTTACCAATGTTTCCACCTACAACAATATCAGGATGTTTATCTTTTAGCAAGCGCAAACGCTCGGCCATTACATCTACCCCCTTATTGTTAAAACCCATCCGGTTAATTAAGGCTTCATCATTAGGTAAGCGGAACATCCGGGGTTTATCGTTTCCGGGCTGAGGCATTGGTGTGACGGTACCCACTTCAATAAATCCAAAACCTAAATTGCTAAGCGGCTCTACATATTCACCGTTTTTGTCAAATCCGGCAGCCAAACCCACAGGATTTCTGAATTTAATGCCAAAAACCTCGCGCTCTAAACCTTTAATATGCACATCAAAGCTGCTACGAATAATGGTTTTACCAAGCGGAAATTTATCATTAAACCATTTTAACCGCTTAACTACAAAATAATGTACGTTTTCAGGGTCAAATTTGAAGAATATTGGTTTAATAAGGCGATACATGGCACGAAGATAAGAACTTAATGCTAATTATGGAAGATGGAAAATGTAAAAGGAAAGATGGAAACCTTTATGACGTACAAAATTTTGGTTGATGGCTCATCGTCAATAGTAAAATTGCCACGAGCAGATAGTACACTAGCCTATCAACCATTTACCAAAAGTAGTCAACTACAAACTAGCTCACAACTTCCATTCTACATCTTCCATCCTACATTTTCCCTCTCACATCTTCCATCCTACATCCCTAATATGCTGCCGTAAACTGCTCCTGGTGGTGTGCATTATTTTCCAGCTCATCGGCAATAACGATCGCTAAATCTTCCACTGATAAAATAGAACGGCCTTCTTCATTAAAAACCGGACTTGTTTTACCCAAACGGTATTTTCCGGTACGACCAGTAGTGATGCCCTGATGCATCTCAATAGCTGGGCTAAAAAACAACCAATCCAATTCTTTCTCTTGCTTTAAGGTATTAAAATAATCCCTTACTGCTGTTGCACCTGGTTTGTATTCGGCAGGAAAGTGAGGGCCATCTACAATTTGGTGACCATCGATCTGCAAAGTACCCGCTCCACCGATAAAAATATAACGTTTAACACCCGATGCTTTTACAGCAGCCTGAATGGCCTCTGCGCCCTGTACCGTATCGTTGTATAAATTTGGATTGGTCCAACCTGCGTTAAAAGCACTTACTACTGCATCGGCACCTGTTAAAGCTGCTGCTAGTTTTTCAGTATCTAAAACATCAACCGCGATCTTACGCACATGATCATCGTTATGCTCAATTTTAGCAGTATCGCGCGCAATGGCGATCACTTCATTCCCACGACTTACTAATTCGTTCAAAATGGCTTTGCCTACAAATCCGGAGGCTCCTATTAATGCTACTTTCATATTATTTAATTTTTAAAATTGATTAACCTGTTATAAATTGTAATATTTTTTGTTACAGTTATGTTTAAAATTTTTTATTTAAAACCCGCACTAAAATCTTTTAAAGTTTTAGCCGAAAGATTCTTTACTAAAGCAGTTTCTGCTTCATCATATAAATCGGTTAAATGTTTAGTGATCTGTCTACCTACCGGACAATCGGGATTAGGTTCATTTTTGCTTTCGCCTAACAGGCTTTTTTGTTTAACGGCCCGGTAAACATCCCCAAGGTTAATATCAGCAGGGTTTTTAGCTAGGGTTGAGCCACCACCCTTTCCTTCTTTACTTTGAACAAAACCGTATTTATGCAAATTGGCCAGTTCCTTTCTCACCAGAACAGGATTACAGTTGATACTACCCGCAATGTATTCAGAATTCAATAGCTGCCCCTTCACCTGATCAAGGAGCGTAAGAATGTGAAGCGATATAGAAAAATGACTGCTATTCATACTGTAACTATTTTTATTACAGAACAAAGGTATGATAATTTTTATACATCATAAAAATTTAACATCATTAACCCTGCACTGACAATTGTAATGCCTTACCGTTTTATTGATCAATTAAAATTTGAGGATATTGAGCAGATAGGCGTTATATCGAGTATCAATTTAAAACAGTAATAATGATTAAACAGGCACTTAAAAGCTTTTGTTTTTACAAAAATTGTTTTCTAATGTTGATGCCACACGAATTAGCCGGTATTACTTCAATATAAACATTAATGTTGCTGGCTTATCCTATTTGACTTTGCAGCTGAAAAAAGCCTTTAAATTTCGTACTTTTGCAGCCGAAATGATTTCAATAAATAATTTAACCTTCCTGATTGGCTCAAGGGCCTTGTACGATGACGCGAACTGGCACATTAAACCTGGCGACAGAGCTGGTTTAATCGGCGCCAATGGAACAGGAAAATCAACACTTTTAAAAATAATTGTAGGCGAATACGCACCAAGTTCGGGTACCGTTTCCATGTCGAAAGACTTGAAAATTGGTTACTTAAACCAGGATTTACTCTCTTACGATTCGCACCATAGCATTTTGCATGTGGCCATGGAGGCTTTTGAGCGCCAAAACCAATTGCATGATGAGATTGAAGAACTGCTTAAGAAAATCGAAACCGATTATAGCGAAGAGGTTTTATTTAAATTAAGCGATAAACAGCAAGAGTTTGAAGCTTTAGATGGCTATAACATCGAATATAGGGCCAACGAAATTTTAGCCGGTTTGGGTTTCAGTACGGCAGATCAGTTACGCCCTTTAAATACCTTCTCAGGAGGTTGGCGTATGCGTGTAATGCTGGCGAAAATCTTATTGCAAACACCTGATATTTTATTACTGGATGAGCCTACCAACCACATGGATTTACCTTCCATTAAATGGTTGGAGAACTATTTAATGGGTTTTGAAGGTGCCATTGTAATTGTATCTCACGATAGGTATTTCTTAGATAAAATTGTAAACCGTACGGTAGAATCGCGTAAGGGGAAATTAACCGTTTATGCGGGTAATTATAGCTTCTATGTTGAAGAAAAAGCCTTGCGTGGCGAAATCCAGAAAGGCGAGTTTAAAAATCAACAGGCCAAAATCAAGCAGGAAGAACGTTTAATTGAGCGTTTTAAAGCGAAAGCGAGTAAGGCTAAAATGGCACAATCGCGCATGAAGGCTTTAGATAAGATGGAGCGTATTGATGATGTGGATGATGATAACCCAACCGTAAACTTCGCGTTTAAATTCTCTAAACCTTCAGGCAGACACGTGGTGCGTATAGAACATGCCAATAAGAGTTATCCAAATGTGCATATTTTAGATGATGCTGAGGGCGTGATTGAAAAAGGTGATAAAATTGCCTTGATCGGTGCAAACGGTAAGGGTAAATCTACTTTATTGAGAATGATTGCCGGAGCCGAAAAATTTGAAGGTTTCTGCGAAACTGGTCATAACGTAACCACCACTTTCTTTGCGCAGCACCAATTAGAATCGCTGCATTTAGAAAATTCGATTTTAGAAGAATTACAAGCCTTTGCCCCAAAACATAGCGATACGGAATTACGTAGTATTTTAGGTTGTTTCCTTTTTACCGGTGATGATGTTTTCAAAAAAATCAAAGTGCTTTCTGGAGGAGAAAAATCGCGTGTGGCCCTGGCTAAATCGTTAACCACAGATTCTAATTTCCTGATTCTGGATGAGCCGACCAACCACCTGGATATCCAGTCGGTTAATATCTTGATTCAGGCATTGCAACAGTTTGAAGGTACTTTTATTGCCGTATCTCATGATAGGTATTTCTTAGATAATGTAGCCAACAAAATCTGGTTTATCGAAAGCGGAAAAATTAAACAATACCCTGGTACTTATGCCGAATATGAAGAATGGAATAGCAAAAGGATAATTCCGGCGGCTAAACCTATTCCGGTTAAAATGCCAGAAAAGCAAAAGGAACAGCCAAAACCTGTTACGCCAAATGCAGCCAATCAATTAAAAAAACTGAACGACGAGCTGCAAAAAACAGAAAAGTTAATTACCGAACTGGAGCAGCAGGTTAAAAATATTGAAGCAGAATTGGCAGATGAGCATGTTTATGCCAACGCCGATAAATTAGCAGAAGCCAACAAACGTTATTTGGCCACTAAACAGGAGTTAGATCTTAGCCAAAATAAATGGGAAAGTTTAGCTGCTGAAATTATGGAGCTGGAGGCTTAGTTTAAGTTATTATAGATATACAGCCGTCTCGATTTATATCGGAACGGCTTTTTTGTTTTGTAATGATTCTTTTTGCCACGGAAATACGGATTAGCACGGAAGGAGTTAAATTCTTCGTCCCGTCATCTCGACTGGAACGCAGTGGAATGGAGAGATCTATCTCGAGTTAGATTTCTCGACTTCGTTGCACTCCGCTCGAAATGACGGCACTGGAATCTTCCTTGCCAATCCCTGCCTCGGTGGCTAAACTTAAAGATGGGTTTTGCCACTTCCCAATAAAACTTTACTTTTAACCATGCAGAAAATATTAATTCCGGTTTTATTTTTCATCTCCAGCCTGGCCTTTGCGCAAAACGACAAAACGTTTACCAACGAGAATAAAATTTATCTTCCAAATATTAAAACTGTACTTTGTTATAACAGCAATAAAGAGCAGAGTTTACCTGTAATTATGCTCAATTCGTCGGAAACGATAACTTTTTCGTTCGATGATTTACTGGCGGGTACCCAAAACTACTGGTATACCATTGAACATTGCACCGCAGAATGGGAAACATCGAAAATTTCGAGCATCGATTATTTAGGAAGTTTTAATGATGACCGCATCATCAATTATCGCTACTCTTCTAATACCGCACGAAAATATACACATTACGAAATCAGCTTACCCAATACCCAAATCCAGCCAAAAATTGGGGGAAATTATGTGTTAAAAGTGTATTTAGATGGCGACAAAAACAAACCTGTTATTTCGCAACGCTTTTACATGCTCGACAATCAGGTTGCTGTGGCCGCTGATGTAAATAACTCCATGCAGGTGGAAAATAGGAATTATAAACAAAAAATCAATTTTACCATTAATCACCCCTTCCCTATCCCGAACCCCTATCAGGATGTAAAAGCTGTGGTGATGCAAAACTTTAATGCCAATACCATCCAGGTTAATACCAAACCATCTTTTGTAAGGCCAAACCAATTGGTTTATAACGACCTCAATACCAACGATTTTTGGGGAGATAACGAATTCAGGAAGTTTGATACCAGGAGTTTAAGGTACAAGGCCGATAATGTGAAGGATATTTATCGCGATAATCAATCCGTAAACGTAATGCTTTTTCAGGATGCACCCAGAACAGTCGGTGCTTTTGCCAACCAGTACGATGAAAATGGAAACTTTTTTATCCGCAATACCGACGGACGGGACGATAAAACAGAAGCAGAGTACATGAGTGTTTTATTTACCTTAAATGCCCCGGCACCCAGCCCGAATGGCGATGCTTATGTTGTTGGCCGGTTTAACAATTACACCATGAGTAATGAAAACAAACTACTCTACGATGCCGGCAGGAAACAGTTTTATGGCAACGTGATACTTAAACAAGGCCTCTATGATTATGAATTTGCCTGGTACAATAAAGACACCAGGATAATGGAAACTAAACCTTTTGAGGGCGCATTTTTCCAGACTGAAAACAGCTATCAGATTTTTGTTTATTATCGTCGCCCGGGCGCACGCTGGGATACCCTCGTTGGTTATACCAATTTAAGCAATAAGGTTACCGATAGAAGGTAAGTCAGCTTGCAATGATAATGCATCAAAAATGCAAAACAAACGATGTAAGGTATATAAGCTTAAATGCCCTTGTATTCTTAAGTGGTAAATGACCTTTTACCTATAATACTCTTAGACAATTAATTATAACTAAGATCGATTTAAAAGATCTTCGCCGATCAGATCCTGAAACAAGTTCAGGATGAGGATAGCTTTAATTGTCAACTTGACTTTTAATGTGACAATACTTACCTTTATTGTTACATAAATTTTCTTTGTTTTAAATGTGGTTATTTACTTTAGCATTTCAGAAAGTAACCAGATAAACACTTAGAAAATAAGTGTATCTAACCAAAAATTATGTTTAAAAAGTTAATTGCCGCAGCATTAATAGCCTATCCTTGTGCACACATTTCAGCACAAACTTCCAGTGATTCGTACACACAATCCATTAACGGAACAAAACTAAAATTCGACATGCAGGCTATACCAGCAGGCAAATTTAAGATGGGAAGTAAAACAGGGAAAGCAGATGAGCAACCTGTTCATGAGGTTAAACTCGATGCCTTCTGGATAGGGAAACATGAAGTAACCTGGGATATTTTTGAGCCTTTCCTGTATCGTGATTACGAAAAACAAGCCAGCATAAGTGCTATTCCGGCTGAAGTAGATGCCGTTACCAGACCTACAAAACCTTATCTCGACATGACTTTTGGTATGGGCAAAGAACACCAGCCAGCCGTAGCCATGACCCAATATAACGCCATCCAATTTTGCAAATGGCTATATGTACGTACAGGTATTTTTTACCGTTTGCCAACCGAAGCAGAATGGGAATATGCCTGTAAAGCCGGTACTGAAACCAATTATTCTTTTGGAAATGATGCATCAAAACTAGGTGATTATGCCTGGTACAAGGATAATAGCGATAACAAAACACATCAGGTAGGACAAAAAAAACCGAATGCATGGGGATTATTTGATATGTATGGCAATGTGAGCGAATGGACCTATGATCAATATATCGCTGATTTTTACAGCCAAAGCAAAGATAAAACTGCAGAAAACCCTGTAGCCGTACCTGAAAAACTCTACCCAAATGCAGTTCGTGGCGGCTCCTATGATGAAACGCCCAACAACTTAACTTCAACAGCCAGATTAGCGTCTGATCCATCCTGGAAACAATTAGATCCACAGATTCCTAAAAGCAATTGGTGGTTCCCCGAAGCTCCGTTTGTAGGTATGCGCCTGGTACGTCCGGTAAAAACACCATCGAAAGCAGAAATAGATGCTTATTACAATAAACAACCTATAAAAGACTTTTAAAAAACACAAGCAACCACAATAAAAAAACTAAACACATGAAAAAACCAATTAACCAACAAGATCGTCGCGATTTTTTAAAGGCAACCGCCATGCTGGCAGGTGGAGCCATGATAAGCAGTATTCCATTGGCCGGGGCTTATGCTTCGGGCTCTGACACCATAAAAATTGCCTTGATTGGCTGTGGCGACCGCGGAACAGGCGCTGCTTTCCAGGCATTAAGTACCAAATTCAATATTAAGCTGGTGGCTATGGCCGATGCCTTTCAGGATCGCTTAGACAGCAGTTATCAATCATTAAACGGAAAATTCGCAGCGAAGATGGATGTTCCTAAAGAACGCCAGTTTGTGGGTTTCGATGCTTATTTAAAAGCTATTCCATTAGCTGATGTAGTGTTGTTAACCACTCCTCCGGGCTTCCGTCCTATCCATTTCGAAGAGGCGGTTAAACAGAACAAACAAGTTTTCATGGAAAAACCGGTTGCTGTAGATGCTCCAGGTATTAGAAAGGTTTTGGCCGCAGCGGAAGAAGCTAAAAAGAAAAAATTAAATGTGGTGGTAGGCTTGCAACGCCGTTACCAGACCAACTATCGCGAATCGATGAAACGCATTAACGATGGTGCTATTGGCGATATCATGTCGGGCCAGGTTTACTGGAACAGTGGTGGCGTTTGGGTACGTCCGCGTAAAGCGAACCAAACCGAAATGGAATACCAAATGAGAAACTGGTATTATTTCAACTGGTTATGCGGCGATCATATCGTTGAGCAACATGTACACAATATCGATATTGCCAACTGGATAAAAAACGGACATCCCACCTCCGTACAGGGAACAGGTAGCCGCGCCTGGAGAACAGGGAAAGACTATGGCGAGATTTACGACAATCACTCTATCGAATTAACTTATGCAGATGGCGCGGTAATCCATAGCCAGTGCCGACATTTCGAAGGCATCAGTAACCGGGTGGATGAATCTTTCCAGGGTACCAAAGGTAAGATTTACCTTTCCGGCAGCAACCAGGCCATCATGAAAGATTACAGCGGTAAAGAACTCTATAACCACAATACCAAAGGAAACGCAAATCCTTACCAAACAGAACACGACGAACTGTTCGATGCGGTTTCTAAGGGAGAATACAGATTTAGTAATGTAGATTATGCTGCAACCAGTACGTTCTCTGCAATTATCGGTCGTTATGCCACTTATTCTGGTCAAACCATTAAATGGGATGAGGCTTTAGCGTCGAACATCAGTTTAATGCCTGAGCGTTTTGCATGGGATGCGAACCCAAGATTAATGCCTGATGAAAAAGGACTATACCCTATTGCCATGCCTGGACAAGCAAAGGTGATCTAACACGAAATTGATGCGTTATAGATTTTTGCTTTTCCTGTTACCACTGATTTTTGCTTTCTCTTTGAAAAAGGAGTTAAGGCAATACAAAATCAATGGTCTTGCACAGGGAACTGATTATGCTATAATGTACTATGCTACTGATAGTTTAGCCACTCAGGCAGGCATAGATAGTTTATTAAACCAAATTGATTTATCGATGTCGCTTTACAAAAAGGGATCATTGATAAATCAGTTTAATTCGGCAGAAAAAGAAATCAAAACCGATCGTTTAATAAATGATGTGTTGAAAAGGAGTTTCGAGATCAATCAGGATACAAAAGGAGTTTTCGATATTACTGTTGCCCCACTGGTTCAGGTCTGGGGCTTTGGTCCGAAAGAGTCTAAAACCGAACCAGATCCCTCCGCCATTAAATCGATACTGGCCTGCGTAGGCATGAAAAACCTGAAGCTAAAGAATGGCTTATTAACCAAACTGAAACCCTGCGTGCAAATTGATTTAAACGGAATTGCCCAGGGATACAGCGTCGATTTAATTGCTGCTTATCTCGAAAAAAAAGGCATTAAACAGTATGTGGCCGAATTAGGGGGCGAAATTCGGATTTCAGGACCTAAACCCAATGGCGAAACGATGAAAATCGGTATTGAAGGCCCTGATAAAGATGGCACTCCCGTAATCAGGCACATTGCCGCCATCAATTCTGGCGCCATTACCACCTCTGGCAATTACCGGAAATTCCACCAGAGCGGGAAGAAAAAGATTTCTCACCTGATCGATCCTAAAACCGGTTATCCTTTAGATAATGAGATGATCAGCGTAACCGTATACGCCAATGATGCCATTACAGCCGATGGCTATGACAATGCCTTAATGGCCATGCACCTTAAAGATGCCATTGCCTTTGTAGAGAGCAGAAAAAATCTCGAAGCTTACTTTGTGTACCACCAAAAAGATGGCAAAGTAGCCGACACCTTAACCAAAGGATTTAAAAAATTAATTACACACTAGTATCTATCCGTTTAATAACAAACCGATGAAAAGAAGTGAATTTATAAGAAACAGCTTATTCACTGCTGGTGCAATTGCTACCGGGGCAGGAATTAACAATACTTTTGCGGCCGAAAAACCAGGTGCAGCATTAAGCGATAAGGTTTTTAACATGGATTATGCCCCACATCAGGGCATGTTCGAAAACCATGCAGGCAAGAATTTTTTAGATCAGATCCAGTTTATGTACGACAAAGGTTTCCGTGCTATCGAAGATAACGGATACCTCAACCGCTCTGTAGATGAACAGGAAAAAATTGGAAACCTATTAGCCAAATTGGGCATGCGCATGGGTGTTTTCGTTGTAGATGGCGGCGATAACTGGAAAACCTCTTTAACCACCGGAAAAAAGGAGTTTAAAGATAAATTTGTCGAAACCTGTAAAAAATCAGTAGAAGCAGCTAAACGCTGTAATGCTAAATGGCTTACCGTAGTACCTGGTTTTTACGAACGTAATTTACCTTATGGCAATCAATTTGCCAATGTAATTGATGCCATGCGTGCCGGAGCAGAGATTTTTGAACCCCACGGTTTGATCATGGTTTTGGAAACCTTGAGCGATACCCCGGAGCTTTTCCTTCAAAAAACAAATGAAACCTATGCAGTTTGTAAAGCGGTAAAAAGCCCTTCTTGCAAAATCCTTTATGATATTTACCACATGCAACGTACAGAAGGTGATTTAATTAAAACCATCGATCGCTGCTGGGACGAAATTGCATACATTCAGATTGGTGATAATCCAGGTCGGAAAGAGCCTACCACCGGAGAGATCAATTATAAAAACCTCTTTAAACACCTGCACAAAAAAGGTTATAAGGGTGTGATGGGCATGGAGCATGGCAACTCCAAAGGTGGAAAAGAAGGCGAACTAGCTGTTATTTCGGCTTACCGGGCTGAGGATAACTTTTTGTAAATAAAAAAATTCGTTGTTGCGAGAAGGAACGACAGCCTGCCCCAAATTTCGGGAAAGCAATCTTAAAACAATCACCACTAGCGGGCGCATTAAGATTCCCGTCTGCACGGGAATGACGCGTGGAGGGTTAGATGTCAGCGTCATTCCCAACTTGATTGGGAATCATAATGCGTCGAAAAGGCATTAAGCCAACGCCGTGGTCTGTGTCCCCACAGACCACAATATCACCCTCTTCTCCTACCCCACCTTCAACACCCAAACCGATACACTTCCCGCGTTGCAGTGAAACTCGGCCCAGCCATTTTCATCAATGATTACCTCCTGCTCCCTATAACCTAAGGCATCAACAAAGGTTTTTCCGGCAAAGTGTTTACCGATTTCCATTTCTTTAAAGCCTTCTTCTCCTGTGCTCATCAATACCGCCAGGCCGCTATTTTCATGTTCCTCATCACCTGTACGGGTCCAGCCGACACAAATATTATGGTCAAAATAATCGCGCTGCTCGCCATAGGCTAAAGCTGTACGGATTTTACTCATGGTTTCTACCACCGGAATTGGAACCAACTCCACGTGTACCTCATCCCCTTCTTTGTCTTTATCATCATAAATTCCTCCGTACAGATCGGGAAAGAACAAACATGGAATACCCTGTACACGCAACAGGATGATAGCATAAGCCAAAGGCCTGAACCAAAAATCGACATAAGATTCGAGTGCCTGCAAAGGTTGCGAATCATGGTTATCAACGAATGTTACGGCCAAATCCGGCTTCACCTGAACCAGGGTTCCATCAAAAATCGTTTGCATATCAAATGCCTCATCCTTACTCGCCAGGAAAAAATTATGGTGCAAAAGCGAATCGAATATTTGCGTTCTGCCACCGGTAATTTCGATATAGTTTAATTGCCCCTCTCTATCCACCACATTCCAATCTTCGGCCACAATAAAAAACTCCCGGTTAAATTTTTGATTCAGGTGATCGATCCACTCTACAATAAAATCCGGATTGATGTGTTTAACCGCATCCAATCGAAAACCATCTACTTTGGTGGTTTCGACAACCCATTCACCCCAGTATTTTAACTCTTCCACAACCGCCCTGTTGCGGTAATCGATATCATTGAACATCAGGTAATCGTAATTGCCAAATTCAGTAGAAGGAACTTCTTCAAAACCTTCACCTAAATAATTCTGGATCGAATAAATGGCTGTTTCTTGGAGGTCTTCTGCCCAGTCTACCCCACTAAAGCACTCATGATTCCAAATGAATTCAGAATATTTCCCCTGCCGCGCAGGAAAAGTAAACTTCGTCCAGGCTTCTATTTCGAAAACATCACTGGTAAATTCGTTTCTATTTTCCGGGTTTACCGTTCTAACGGCTACTTTTTCAAGTTCATCACCCCCAGCTTTGTGGTTAAAAACCACATCGGCTAAAACACCAATCCCGTTATCGTGAAGTGCTTCAATCGCTTTGATATATTCGTCTTTCGAGCCATGTTTGGTATTTACACTTCCTTTCTGGTCGAACTCGCCTAAATCGAATAAATCATAAACGGCATAACCAACATCATAGGCCGCATTGTTCGATTTATAAGCCGGAGGCAGCCAAACAGATGTTATACCAATTTCTTTTAAATGACTGGCTTCGGCAGCTACTTTAGTCCACAAATTTTGTTCTTCATTATAATACCAATGGAAAAATTGGATCAGGGTCTGGTTTTGCATTAATTCGATTTTTTTAAGGATAACATGATTGCTGATGAATTGTTTTCGGATTTAAATCGGGAACCCTCCAAATTCTTTTCCCGCTGATGGCGCAGATCACCGCAGAAAAAACAAACAGATCTGCGAAAATCTATTGAATCTCCGGGAACATAACTTACACATCTTCTCCCGCTGATGGCGCAGATCACCGCAGAAAAACAAACAGATCTGCGAAAATCTATTGAATCTGCGGGAACATAACTTACACATCTTCTCCCGCTGATGGCGCAGATCACCGCAGAAAAACAAACAGATCTGCGAAAATCTATTGAATCTGCGGGAACATAACTTACACATCTTCTCCCGCTGATTGCGCAGATCACCGCAGAAAAACAAACAGATCTGCGAAAATCTATTAAATCTGCGGGAATATACTTACATATCTTGTCCCGCTGATGGCGCAGATCACCGCAGAAAAACAAACAGATCTGCGAAAATCTATTAAATCTGCGGGAACATAACTTACACATCTTGTCCAGCTGATTCCGCAGATCACCGCAGAAAAACAAACAGATCTGCGAAAATCTATTAAATCTGCGGGAACATAACTTACGCATCTTGTCCCGCTGATTGCGCAGATCACCGCAGAAAACGGATGGCACATTGCGACCCCATAACATTATGCTGATCATGAAAAAGATCCTAAAATAAATTCAGGATGAAGACCGCCTATCTTATTTTAACCACATTTTACTTACTTTTGCGCTTAAATGAGTTTAAAAAAGAAATTTGCCAGAGAAAGTTTTACCATCATGAATGAATTGGTATTACCAAACGATACCAATACCTTAAATAACCTGATGGGTGGGCGTTTGCTTCACTGGATGGATATTGCAGCGGCAATTTCGGCTCAAAAACACTGTAACCGCATTGTAGTAACCGCTTCGGTTGATAACGTTTCTTTTAAACATCCCATTAAATTAGGCGATGTAATTACCATTGAGGCCAAAGTAACCAGGGCATTTAATACTTCGGTAGAGGTTCGTTTAGATGTTTGGGCAGAGAATATCCCAAGTGGTGCACGCCAGAAAAGTAACGAGGCTTATTATACCTTTGTTGCAGTTGACCAGAGTGCCCGTACCATACCTGTACCAGAACTTATCCCGGAAACGCCCGAAGAAAAGGATTTGTTTGATGGCGCTTTACGTCGCAGGCAATTACGTTTGGTTTTAGGTGGAAAAATGAATCCTGATGATGCCAGCGAACTAAAAGCACTTTTCTTTAAAGCATAATTTTTACATTAAATTCCTTTCTGCTTAGCATGATTGTTTTATTTTAGCGGTTTACCCTACGCTGAAAAATATGACAACTTATACCATTCTTATTATTTTAAGCGGATTAGTTATTTTCTCTTATCTGTTTGATTTAGTGGCAAGTAAGACCAAAATACCATCGGTTTTATTACTACTGCTTTTGGGTATTGGTTTACGTTTACTGGTCGATAACCTGAAGATACAAACCTTCAATTTTCTCTCTATCTTACCCACATTGGGTACTGTAGGGTTGATTTTGATTGTTTTTGAGGGCTCACTTGAACTTAAATACGACCGACATAAAAACAAGATTATCCGCAGTGCTTTTTTCTCTGCTTTAAGTATTTTATTGGGCACTATCGCTGTAATTACCACCATTATTTACCAGATCAGCCACCACGATTTATATACCTGTATTGCAAATGCTATTCCCTTCAGCGTAATCAGTTCGGCTATTGCCATTCCTTCGGCAGCGGCATTAAACAACCACGACAAAGAATTTGTAATTTATGAATCTTCTTTCTCCGATATTTTAGGGATTATCATCTTCAATTTTGCCATTACCAATCATTCGATCACTACATCGGCTTTTATTGGCTTAGGTTTAAGTACCTTCCTGATCCTTTTACTATCGGCCATTGCCTGTGTGGTGTTGCTGTATGTGATGGGACGATTGGTGCATCACATCAAATTCTTTTTAATTATAGCCATCCTGATACTGGTTTATGCCATTGGCCAATCCTACCACCTCTCCTCCCTGGTGTTAATTTTAAGCACGGGCCTGTTCCTGAACAATGCTGATGCCATTGAGAATGCCTGGTTCAGAAGTGTCTTTTTATACAAAAATTTAACGGCCGATTTATCCCAGCTTTATCAGTTATCAGCAGAAAGCGCCTTTATCCTCCGTACTTTTTTCTTCGTGATTTTTGGTTTTACCATGAATATAAGTAGCCTGAACGATAAAATTGTACTGGCCAATGGTTTCTTCATGCTTATATCGATTTACATCATCAGAGTGGTGTTTCTCAAAATATTCAAAAAAGAAAACCTGAGTCCGATTTTATACATTGCACCACGCGGACTCATTAGCATTTTGCTTTATTTTAACCTGCCAGATTCTTTAAAAATACCGGAGGTTGGTACACCATTTTTATTCCTGGTGGTATTGGGATCGAGTATTGTCATGACGCTGGGGATAACCTTGAGTAAAAGAAATAGTGTGGTTCATTAGTTTATTGGTTCCATAGAGCGGAAAAATAATACTTGTTGCCACAGGATAAGACTTTTTGGGAAATTAATCAATCGGTTAATCTACCCCAAACGCAATACGCCCATCGCAATACGCCCTAAGCTCTACTCCAAACGCCAAACGCCCAGCGCAATACGCCCTACTCCAACCGCCTAAGGCTTAAACTTAGCCGAAATGGTTTTTAGCTGGTGCAACTCGGCCAGTACATTTGGATTGGCCTGATAATAAATAGAATAATAACTGAGTTCGTTTAACTTATTTCCATCTGGTTTACGAAAGTTAAAACGTGCAAGATTCGGATTAATGGCATGAATAGGTAGTGCAACAGCATTTGCAAGTACCGTAAAAATGACAGAAAAAAAAGTAGCTGATACATCTTCCTTAAAGGTCGGCTCTTCCTTACCCCATTGATCAACCATTCTACCACTAGCGTCCATTTTATATTCTTCAGACCGGGTTTCACCAATTTTAATAAAACTCATCCCTTCATAGCCTTTTTTAATCGTTCTGATCTGTACGGTTTTAATTTCGCTTACCGGAACCTTGATAAATTCGCCATCATGATTCAGAATGGCATTCACTGAATCAACTTTATATAAAATGCCTTTGTATTTTCCATTTTGTGTTTTAAGAACGGCGATATAGGGTTTTATACTTTGCGCCTGTGCAATGGTAAGGGAGAGGAAAAAGAGAAGTGTAAAATAGATGGTTTTCATATGAGGTATTAAGAACTTATTTAAGTTAATACATTTTTTACTTAATTTAAAGATTTCTGTAACGGTGAGGATTAATTTATTGTATAAAATTCAATATTAATGATGTATACATTTATTTTTTTGGCTCCGGGCAAAGCCTTGCCTCGGCTCGCCGCCGCCGAAGGGCTTTTTCTTTTTGATGTCAAAAAGACCAGCGGAGCTAGCTAGAACGCAGTTAAAAAAATGAAAACAGGTGAAAAAACAAAAAACACCGGCTGAAAATTTTTCTTTCGAAGCTAGTGAGGCGGCTTTTTCAGTGGAGCCCGAAAAATTTGTTAGGCCGGATTTAAGTAGAACGGAGACATAATGCTACGGCCTAGCTATGCGGAAATGCCTAGGTACTACAAGTTACTCATCAACAGACAACTGCAAGATAACATCATTGATAGCGGAGTCGAAATGTTACAAAAAACAGCTCATTAAGGTTTATCAGTATAATAAGCTTTTGAATACTTTTCAAGTTTCTGATACTCGTTTGCAAAAAGACTCGTGTCTTTATTAATTCTGAGCATCATTTTATTGGCTAAAATCTCACAGGCCAATCCATAACCTACACCAGCTACAACCCCGGCAGATGTTATAGTCGCTAAAATAGTCAACTGCGAATCATCAGGAAGGTCGCTCAAAAATGCTGTAGAACCAATAGCGGCCCCGCAAATGGTACCGTACAACAAGCCCTGTGCAGTTGTAAAGCTATTTTTCTTCAAACGAATACTCATGATGTTTTGAGCCTTGATCACCACAGATTTTCCATGATCCATAACCGTAAGTCCTTCACTATTTATTTTCTCCAAAATTCCTTTATGGGTGCCTAAAGAATCCGTTCTTACCTTAACCTGGTAATTGATATATTCCTGCGACCTGCTTTCGCTTACAAACAGGCAGGTAACCAGAATAATGATCGTAGCGATTATTTTAAACTTCATGTTGAGTGCGTTAATATTAAATTGTTAATTGAAAACTGTTAATTGTTAATTGAAAACTGTTAATTGCTAACTGAAAACTGCAAACTGATCAGCTTCCCATTTCCAGAATCTTATCAAATTCTGCTGCTTTTAAGGGCATAACTGATAACCGTCCTTGTCTAACCAACGAAATATCGGTTAAACTAGGTTCAGCCTTAATTTGTTCGAGTGAAACCGGGTTTTTCAGCGTTTCTACAGGAGATAAATCAACCACTACCCAGTTGGCATCATCAGTGGTAGGATCCTGATAAAACTCTTTCACCACTTTTGCAATACCCACCACATTTTTGCCTTCGTTACTGTGGTAAAAAAGCACCAAATCACCCTCTTTCATCGCTTTTAGGTTATTCCGTGCCTGATAATTACGAACGCCATCCCAAAAGGTACGACCATCTTTGTTAAACTTTTCCCAACTGTATTTAAAAGGCTCTGATTTTACTAACCAATATTGCATATTTATATTTATTTAAAGTACTTCAAAGGCGGTTTTTCATTCAATCGTTGACAAAACCGTTGACAAAATATCCGCCTATTTCGTTATATTTGAATAACCAAATATTAAATCTATGAAAACCAAAACTGCTAACAGGTCAGAGAATATTTTCATAAAGGAATGGAACGGTACGGATTTTAATCTTTCTATTCCCACAAAAATAACAAACTCAAACAAACCTTTCATATATTTTTACTGGCCTAACAAATTAAAAGGGGGAAATCTCGACCGAGCACGAAAAGGTGGTGTAGGCGGAATAAATGATACTCGTTTAAAGATAAAGAAAAACGCCCAATTTGCCGTTGACGCCATTACACAATTATTGAGTAAAGGTTGGGACCCGTTTACAAACGAATTTGTTCAGGCAGGTATCAGCATAGATTTAAATGCTTTATCTCCTATCGTAAAATGCTGTAATCACTGGATCAAACATAGAGAAGAACGCTTTGAAGATAAAATGATAGGGAAAACAGCGATCAAAAACAATAAAATAGTTATTGAGCACCTCAAGGATTGGCTTACAAAACATAATTATTTATCCCGGAAAATCGGCAGCTTCACTTCAATAGATATCGACAATTTTTTTGGCTTTAAAACCAAACAGCGTAAGTGGGGGAAAGTAACCTACAATACCTATCGATCAGATTTGAGCACGTTTTTCTCCTACCTGAAGAAATATAAGGTGATTTCTGAAAACCCCGTGGATGACGCGATAAAAAAGTCCACGCACAAAGATAGTTCAAGGTTTATAATTTACGAAGAAGAAGAATTACAAAACATGGAACTCTTGCTCAGGGATGACCCTGCTTATTTCGGGCTTTACGTGGCCTCAAAAATGCTATATTCATACAATATTCGTCCCATTGAAATGACCAGGCTTCAGATCCATGACATAAATTGGAAAAGAAGAATTATCACTCTACCTGCCAACAAAACAAAAAATGATCAGGAAGCAATTTTTGAGTTGAATGAGGAAATGTCCGAACTCTTAAATAAGCTGATACTAAATAAGCCAGAGGCCTACTTTGTTTTTGGCCACAGGTGCAAACCAAGTTCAGAACCGGTAAATGAGCAATACTTTGGGCAAAAATTCAGGGCTTTCAGAACCAAATACAAACTTAGCAAGCATCTGAAATTTTATGCTTTGAAACACAGTTCGAACTTCTATGATCTAGAAGATGGAGCTTCTTTCTATTCTATTATGGAGAAAAACCGACACGCCTCTTTACAGATTACTACTGCATACATAAAACAACGATTACAAAAACGGATTATCCAGCCCACTAAAAACCGAAGATTTTAAGAGTATTAGCTTTAACAAAAATTGATCGTTATTTGAAATAATTGGATTTAATCTTGAATTCTTTTATTGCTTTCTTGACATAGCAACTGAAAATTTAAACATTTGAGCTACGATAGAGAGAAACAACGTTAAATTGACCAACTTTGGTGCCCCATATTGAAGAATACTATTAAAATCTATTTCTTTGGCAGGGCAGTAACTCCAGAAATATTCAATAACGGCAATCCTTGAATCAGAAGCTGATACTAAGACTATTCTTTTACCAAAATTAGCTTACCGTGATCGCCATTGCACTTATAAATAAAGGGTTTGTTCTTTTCTTTAAGAAGAGTAATTATTTTAGGCCAGATATTCAAGATAATTAAAGAAAGATCAAAAAAATCATAGTATTTATCCTTGGGAAATTTTAGTGCGATCACCCTGAAACCATTTTCAAAAAGAATTTCTGTAACTGGCTCAACCCCTTTTCTATGTTTATCTACCCTAAATAAGATCGGATTAACCAACTCCTGATCATTAACTGCGCTATCGTAAAAGGAAACCTTACATAATGCGGAAGAATCCAGTTGCTGGATGAGTTTTATTGCCTCAACAAGGTTTTTAGGATAATGTCTGTCAAAAAGAATATCCATATTAATTCATGTAAGCTACAGCCGCCATTACCTCTTCTTGAGTCAAATCATATTGCTCTTTTAAAATATCAAGGGACCCAGGATTATGTTTATAACTTGAGGCTACTATATCAACAGGAACTTCCTTATTGACAATAACCGGTTTACCCAATCCAATTTTTGGATCAATAACAACCATATTGTTACCACGGGACGGCATCATTTTTTCAGCAATATCATTATTAAAGATAATGTCTCTAAAAAATAAAGCAATCAAATCGATATTAATTTGGCTTGTCCCATCCAGAGTCACTTTAACACCATCATCAAACTCCCAGACGATATCATTACCTGAAACCTTTAGACTTTTATTGACATTGTTTGTTGCAAAGGGATATATCTTTCCGGTTTTTGTACTCAAATCAGCTCTGGCCTTCAGGATCCTTTTGAGAGAGATGCCATTATCTCGCAAAGTACCAATTACCACCAATTCGATCAGACCATGAAAACTAATTCTGGTTTCACCAGTTGAGGACGTCTTATTGCCCACACCCTCATAATGGGCTTTTTCAAGCTCTTTAAACCATGAGGTCACCTTTTGCGAAGAAAATCTTGTTATCATAGCAGTTTCCCAGATGCTATAAATCCCTTGATGGAGACTCAAATCTATCATTTCTGTTTTAATCTTTAATACTGGTAAAGCAATATTATGAAAATTATCATAAGCTTGCTCAATAAATTTTTTGGTCCGGTATTCACCATAATTTCGATTTTCCCTGTCCTTTAGCACTCTGAAAGTCTCTCCGGGAAAATCAGCTCCATAAACATCCTGAGGATCAACAACATACTTCAACTCTCGCTGCGACAAGCCGTATATTTTGGCATAGATTACATCAATTTCAGCTTTGAGAACAGCTCTTCTCTGCTCATTCCAAATAAAAGGTGGTAAAGGACAACCGTTAATAAGGGATTCATTCTCTTCTGACATTAGCTTCTGATCACCAAACGATCTGTTATCCTCCCATTGCTGTTCAACTTTTTCCTTAAGCTCCTTTCCAGCATCTCGCCAAAAATCATCAGCGAAGCCCTTAATATCCCACGCGGTGTAGATAAGTTCCATACATCTTGGGGCAATATAATAAAGATCTTCAGGGGAATATAAATGTGGTGGGATAACTGGGGTTTGCTTTAATAAGCCCCAATTAAAATGCAAACCACTAACTTTTTGACGAACAAAATAATCATACACTATGGAATTTAAATTAGCGACCAATAAATACCCAGGCAAAGATTTTTCGAAACCGATACCCGGAGAGGATCTCGAGGCCAAGACTTTAGGCACAGCCGAAGCCACTGAAGTCCGTTCGTTTGTTGCATTGGTCACATCTCTCCACAAAACAAAATAATTTGAATCATAGTCCTTGTACTTAGAAAAAAGCAACTCTTTGAGTTCTGCTTTGGCATAATAACGCACAGCGATTTGTGAATCAGGATTCATCTTTTCTTCTACTGACAGTTGTAACGAAGTACCGTTTTCAATTGCCAGATTAGTTTGATCTTTGAAGGTAGAAAAACGATGATCCATTTGCCAAAACAATTTAGCCTCGTAGATTGGCACCTGATAAACATTAGTATCCCGAAGATGAACCATTTCAATTTCATTCTGATGGTCACCTAAATCTACCAACCGAATGTAATAAGCACCCCAGGGATTTTGTTTTTCAACATCATTTATAAACACACCCATCCGGTTGTAAACCGCTTTTGATAATTCAGCATCAACACTGGTTCTAAATACAGGACAAGTTTTGGTATTGGGATTTAGCCTGAAAAAATCAGTTTTATCAAGGTTAAATATTCTGAGTTTATCTTTTAAATGACTTATTTTGGTAAGAAAGAACCCAAAGTTTATTTTCTGTTTACCGATATCTGTTCCAGCAAGGGTCAGCAAACAGAACTTGTACATTCGGTGTACACTCGGAAAAATTGCCTCTTTGTTTTCAAAATCAAATAAGCTCACCAGACAGTTCTGCTCAACCATTTCTGAAAAGAAGGCTTTATTACTGTCATCGGTAGCAATTCCTGTTGGCACTATAATCCCCACTCTTCCACTTTCATGAATTAATGAGCGGGCGAGCTCTGAGAAAACAGAATAGGTGTTGATATCACCTACGGCAGTTAAGTTATAACGACCACTGAAACGTAAAAATTTACCCACGCTCTCAGAATCGTGTACAGCTCCCTCAAAAGCTTTAAAAAGAGTGGGGTTTAATTCCTTCAATTCTTTAATCATTCTTGTTCTCGCTGAACCGTTGGCTGCATTAGCAATTGCACTATCACGTGTAGCAAAATACTCCTCTTTCTGCAATTTAATACGTTCCCAAGGCGGATTTCCGAGTATGACATCAAAACCACCATTTTCGAACACATCCGGAAACTCTAAAGGCCAGTGAAAGAATTTATGCTGGGCAGATAACTCTGTAGCCATTTTTAAGGTAGATTCATCAATGCCTTGGGGATTCCTTAAAAAATCCAGTAAGGACTCGCTCAAAGGAGCAGCAAGCTTGTTTTCCTGTGTGTAGTTAAAAAAGAAAGCAGCCGTCCAGATATCACAGGCAAGGCGATCTTTTTCCCAGGTAGAATTACTACGCAGTGAATAAAATAAGTTTTTCACCAAACGCACTGCCGCCACATCGTCCTGATCAATATCTTCTAGATCATGAAATTCATTACTAAAATTATGATACTCCTCTACAACATTTGCTTTACCAAATAAATCATATTGCTGCATCTTTTTGAAAGATGCATTTGCTTTCTTTAGTTCCCTGCAAACCTCTTTATCATCGCCAGTAACAAAAGCAAAAGCCTCATCTGGAATTCCTTTGGAAAGAACCGAGAAATCTTTTACACCTACCAGGCTGTTACCATTCCGAATCTTATGGTCTAAAAAGCTCAAAGGTTTCCCACAGTTGTGCCCTTCAAGCCAAAGTGCAAGTTTACACAGCTCAACAGCATCAGGATTCATATCGACCCCATATACACAATGCTGTATCGCATCCCTAAGACATTTTTGGTATACCGGTTTTGAGGGATTCTCATCACCACTATGTAGTCTCGCCATATACCAGGCTATAGTTCTGGCTGCAGCTAATAGCATATGACCACTACCAACGGCGCTATCACAGACCTTTAAAGCTAATAATGCTTCAATTTTCGCCTCTTTATTCTGAGCTGTATTTATTTTTTTTTCAATGACAGGAATTAAAGCGGAATTGATGAGCTCATTAACCAGTTCAGGCCTGGTGTAATATGAGCCGGTAGTTTTTCTATCCGTTCCCCCAAGGAATTTAAAAAAAATGTTAGCTGGATTAGCAGCATCCAGATTCTCTACTACAGGATGGAGTTCTAGCAAACCCTCGTAAACTGAACCAAGTTCTTCAACATCTAAAGACCTGTAGTTTATGCTCACTAAAAAATCATTCTCATCTCTAAACTCGTTCAGATTACTTATACATTCTAATAGTAGTTTGTTGTTAATTGAACTGCCCTGTAGCATGGCAATACCTTCACTATTAAAAAGGTCCCCGTCGAGCGGAAGAATACCGAGCGTCATCCCGTTGCCTTCTCCCTCAAAAAGCCTAAAAGTGTTAACAAGTCCTTGCCAAAGATCCTGGTACTGCGTTTCATAAGCATGACGCTTTTCTGAAAATTCCCGAATTCTGGCGATACTATAAAATTGCCAGTAAATATCTTTTAATCTTAGTGTTTTTTCAGATTTATCCTCTGCATCAAATACCAATCCACGCTCTTCGGTGACCATTAAAAATAGCAAGCGATAAATCACCCTTAAGAGCTGGCGATAATAATCTGCCGCAGTAAAACGGTTAAATAACAATGCTTCCCGTAATTGCTCGTTGTCGGGATGCTTTAAAAAGCCATGACCAAGCGCTTCAAGTGATTTTTTTACGGCTTTGCTCAACCCATTTCTAATCCTGTTACCCGTTTCAATACTTTCAAGAAAATATGACTGCAATAAACATTGATCTGCATCCTGTTTATACACTGGAAATCTTGAGGCGTGTATAAGCCTGTAAAGCAACGTAAATTCACTATACTTATCCTCCTCGAGCATGCGCCTAAGATCAAATTCCACATAAGTCAATTTAATCAAATGCCCTGTATCTCGCATTAATCTGACATACAATCCGTTGGCAGCAATACCAAACAGATGTTCCGTAACATTCAAATACTCCTGCATGGTTCCGTGAGGGGAATACCTGGAGGTGCCGCCACTGGTTTTAATATCAAGGGTACTTTTATTGGGGTTTGCAGGCTCTGTAAAACCAACAATATGCACAGGCAGGCCATCTAGGTTTTCGGCTGTATGGCTAATGAAATAATTTTGACCATTGTCTCCAACTAAAGACATTCGCTGATCACGCAATTCAAAGCCTAGTGAATCAAAAAAATTCCTCATCCACTTTCTAGTCAAAGTAGTCCCATAGGGATCACTATCCGGTAATTTTTGCGATTTGGCCTGAAATTGTGCCCAGTCAAGTTTTATCCTACTCCAGGCATATTCAATCTCACTTCTAAGGTTGCTTCCACCGTCAATTTTAAAATCTACCTGAGCCTGACCGTGAATATCTGCAGATTCAATCTTTTTAAGGACATCTTCAGAAAGAAGATTGCCGTGTACGTTAATGCTAGAATAATTCATTCAGTTTCAATCCTCAAATCTACCAATATTGTTATAATATTTATGCTCATTTGCTGATTTCTGGTAAAAGCACATATACCCCAAGAACATCCATAGGAAGAACCGGTTCAACGACTTTATATTTACTCCCACTCACCAGCTTTCTGAATTTAGCATGGCTTTCTACAAGTTTATTTGCGCGCTGAAGTGCAACCCCATCAGTCCTGGCCCTGAAAGCTTCTTCATTACTCATCCAATTCACCTCCTCCTCCAACCAGTAAAGCTGTTCGGCCAAAGCCATATTTTGCGTAGCTTTTGCATTCATCAGTAAAACGAGAGCATCATCTTTATCGAAGTATTTTCCGGCCTCAATGCTTCCTTTATATCCCCAAAGCCACATTTCCTCTGCAACAATCTGTTTGGCTGAAGGCTGTTCCATGATCACATTACGGACCCTAAACTGAAAAAGTACTGTTCGCTCAGCCACTGCGGAGGTTATGATAACCGCTGTTCGAGAAGCGCGATTAGTTTGTGAACCATTTAAAGCATCGTGGATAATCACCTGTGCAATCGCTTCAGTTAAGGGATGATTTCTTCCAATATATAAATAGCCGAAAGGTGTTGGAGAAAGAAAACAAATTTTAATTAAAATTTTGTCGGGGACTAACAACCTGAGGCGAATGGGTAAATTTGTGGTATGCAAATTATAGCCATCGTTAACCACATCCAACTGCACGCCCATAAATCTTAATGCCTCTACAACGAAAGATTCCACAGCTTTAACATCACCAATGGCCTCATCAACATCTTTTAGATCCTGTTCAATTTCAGAAGCAGCAATGCTGTTCTGTGCAAAGATACTTCTGGATAGCATCTCTCTTTTTTCAGCCTCCTCAAAAGCCTTTGCTACTTTATTTTTTTCGGCGGTAATCTCATCAGCCTCAAAAATCGAAAGTTGGTGAGACAATTGCTTAATTTTTACCTGGGGTTTAAGTAAAATGGCATTAGTCACCGCCTCCATCACCGATGCGCTATTTTCTGGGAAGGGAATAGAAATCCCTGTTTCCTTTCTAATTTCTTTTGCCTTTCTCAATAGCACGTCAAGAACCACCCCATCAATAGGATTATTACTCCCATAAAGTAAAATAACCTCAACCATCGAAGCTCTTTGGCCAAAACGGTCGATACGACCTTCTCGCTGCTCCAACCGGTTCGGATTCCATGGAAGATCATAATGTAAAAGACAATTGAAACCATCCTGGAGGTTAATTCCCTCACTTAAACAGTCTGTAGCAATAAGCAAACGATTTGTTGCAACATTCATTTCCGCAATCTTTTCTCTTCTCATTTCATCGTTGAGCTCACTAGTCACTATCTCAATTTGCAATCCCTTATAGTTCTTACCTTTGAAATATTCCTTACAAATTTTACCCAAATAATTAGCAGTTTGAATGTATCGACAAAAAATAATCGGATTCAAGCCATTTTGTAAGAGCTGTTTTACCTGCGCTACAGCTTCCCTAGCCTTGGAATCACCTTCCAAAGTAGATAATTCAAGAAGACGTTTAGCATAACGCATCAATTTTCTAGATTCCGGATCACTCACCTCAAAAACACTATTTAACTGCAATGGCAAATTATCATCTTGACTAAAATCTGTATCTAATACATTTTCACTTCCCTCCGGATAATCAATAAACTCATCAAGCGCTTCGCTTAACTGCCGCTTACGTGCCTTTTTCTCAAGCATGGATATACCTGCAGCCGGACTGCTCATCACACCACGCAAAAGGGAAAGAGCATCCCAGTAACTGTATCGCTGTTTTCTCGAATCGGCGGCATTGGATAAAACAAGCTCCCTAGCGTAAGATAAGATATCATTAAACACCTCGCCATAAGCCTGCCCAATCTGGTAATCCTTATCAACAGATAATCTTTGTGGAAAAACTGTTCTTTCATCCATCCACTGGAGTACATCACTGCGTCTACGCTGAATAAAACAACTAGCCAGTTCCTTTTTCATCGCTGGATCGGAATCAACAATGCTGTGCCTTTCGAACTCCGATTTAAGTAAACCTAGAAGAGACTGAAACTCCACTTGTTTCCCGCTGTGAGGGGTAGCGGTAAGCAGCACCAGATGTTGATCCACTTTGGAGGCAAGATCATGTAATAAATGGTAGCGCAGTTGCTGCGACTGATTAGCGCCGGCAGGCTTTGCACAGGAGTGCGCCTCATCTACTATTATAAATTCTGGGCAATGATCTATAAACACTTGACGCTTATTTCCAGCCTTTATGTAATCGATAGATATAATCTGAAATGGGAAAGCCCGGAAAATATTTTCATGCGCTCTAAGTTGCCTGTCTAATGCACTAACTGTTCCGGAACGGATAATAACAGCTTGAATTCCAAACTTTGATTTCAACTCATCCTGCCACTGATCACATAGATGCGGCAGGCAAAGCACCGCAAAACCTTTGATTTCTTTACGTTCATAAAGTTCTCTTGCAATTAAAAGCGCTTCAATTGTTTTACCAATACCTACATCATCAGCAATTAGCAGCCTAGTGAGCTTCTGTCTCAAGGCCATGATTAATGGCACCATCTGATATGATCTTGGCCTGAAAGACAATTTACCTAAGGATCGAAATGGTCCGGCAGCATTCCTGAAAGAAAGACGGGAAGCATTATAAAGAAGCTTTGCCGAAGAAAAGTCACCTAAATCAGCACCTGATGGTTTAACAAAATTGTAGGACACAGGCACGTCACTTTGGTTAGCCAAAGGCTTATAAATTCCCGTAATTTCATCATCAGTTCCTCCCAAAGGCTTGACCAAAAATACATCACTATCTTCAGATGGCATTACTATCCATGGGCGGTTTCTCAGCCTAACCAGACTTCCCGGTTTAAAATCAAAAATCATCTCTAAATATCGTTTTATTTTGAATGTATCTTGCCAAATCCTCCTTCGTACAATTACCTATAGCAATGCACATCAATTCAGGATAGATCTCATCATCACTCGCGGTTAATTCATAGCCATTAATTCTCAGGAAAGTATAAAGACTTAAAAAGCCTACTCGTTTATTTCCATCGGAAAAAGGTTGATTCTGGGAAATATGAAAAAAATAAGCAGCAGCCATCATAAAAACATTTTCATGTAAATAAATACCGTCAAAAGTTGCTTGAGGTTGTGCGATCGCCGATAAAAATAATGCTTCATTATTTAGTTCCGCTTCTCCTCCTTCATCGCGAATAATATTAGCATGAAGCTGAAGAATTTGTTCAGCGGTCAAGAAGATCGGCTCCCTCATTGTCCCAGCTTTTTCAAAGTCTGTGAATATTTGGATTTTGCCTCCAGATATATTTCATTGAGATCAAGGGCTTTTTGGGGCGATGGTGCATGTACGATTTTGAAAATATCTGGACGTCTTGCAACAAAAGCAGCTAAATCGTCGTCATAGCGCCAAACCAATACCTGATAGCCTGCCTGTTTTAATGTTTCCCTTTTCAGCTTATCGTCATTAACGACAACACTGTTATCATGAGGTGTTCCATCGCAAAAAATAAGTACGTTAGGATGGTACATAAAATCAGGACGGACAAACATATCCTTAACCAAGGGTTGTGCTTGATCGGGTAATTTAAGGCCCTTGTTAAAGAGAAACCTCAAGAAGCGCTGTTCCGTTACACTATTCTCATCAGCACTCTTAGCTAAAAAATTATATTGTTGTTCATAATTGTCAAATAGGTTATTTGAGAGTATTTCCAAATTGGTTTTTTTTAACAGCGATAAACCGTCCCGAATGAGGTTTCTATCGATCTGACTATGATATGACTGGTTAAAATAACTTAAAAGATCATCATAAGTTGCCGGAGTAAGCTCACCTTCCTGTTCTAGGTCATTTTTGAAGAAACACAAACGATAAGCTTCATCAATTAAATTATTGAAAACCCTAGGGTTATCAATAATTTGGGACAGCACACCCAAACTACCTTCAGCTGACTCATAAATTAGAATATTAGGTGCATTGATGTCCCCCATAACCGTAGCCCCGATTTCGTTCGCTTCTACTTGAAAATATCGTTCAATTGCACCCTTTAGTGCATACATAAAAGTGATCACCCCATTGCCCTCACCTTTCAGGCCCAGAGCTAGAACAGGTTGCAAATAAATTGCATTCGCGGTATCTGAGGTAAAAAGCTTGACATTTTTAACTTCATCCAAATGCGCATGTTCCTCCTGTTGCTTTTTATTCTGCCAATAACCATTTTGCAAATTAATTGTAAAACCATTATCTCTAGACGCTCGCCACTTCAAGTTCAATTTAAAGATCCTACAGGCAGGAATATAATGGACATGCAATAAATCCTCTCCACCAATCTTAACGAGTCCTTTTATGGTATTTTCAAAACCACCATCCACTGAAAAATAAGTTTGAATGTCATAACCTTTGCGTGTGCGCTCTTCTTCCTGGCAGGTAATTCGCTGCATTTCGTAGGCACGTGTCTCACCCATTTCAATTAATGTCGTGTGAACATCCTTGTTCGCATCCAGCACAAGAGGCTCATTTACAATAGGATCTACTTCATAACCATATTGATCATTATAAAGAAAATATCCAGATTTCGGTGCGATTTTGGCTTTTTGTAATTTCAGTTCCGATTCAGAAAGTAAAATCCTGTCGATACGATACTTTGCGCCATCATGGTAAATAACATTTCTAGGACCAAATTCACTCAACGCTACAAATTTTGGTCTGGAAATAAATTCACCTCCCTGATCCTCGTTTTCCATGAAAGACCTGATTGGCAAACGTGTAAAATTGTAGCCAGGTAAAAAACCCTCGGCTGCAAGGTATCTGTAAGGATAGAACTCTGATTGATCCGTAATCGAATTACCTGTTTTATTTAATAGTAGATCACGTTGTCTCTCGCCTTGACGCAAACTTCTGTAAGCCTCTTTTTTCTTCTGGTGATCATCAGCATACACCCTATTCTCAATAATATTTGTGGCCTCCTTAATTTGACCTTGAGCAGTACGATAGAGTATTCGCCAGCGGTTAAGAGCAGCATCCAAAGCCAGTTCAAACCCATCTATGTTCTGCAAAATCCATGAATCGGTAAACCATGCGGGTTTTCTTTTTTCAACTTCATGAACAAAATAGCTATCGGCAACTACCTTTTTAAAAGTTGAGAGAATATCCTGTTTCTCTAATGAAGTGAGTTTGATTGATTCAAGGATCTCATCCTTCATTGGTAAAATCTCAACATTTGATGTATCCACAATATCACCAATAGATAATTTTAAATCACTTAATGCATGTCTGGTTAATACTGAGGCGTAGAGATGACTCTTTAGTAAATCCTGGTTTAGCAAATCTATACGCGGGGCCGTAACTTTACCTGCGACCATATCTGCCGCATGCTTGAAATAGTGCCTATCATGTGCACTAAAATTAGAGCAATACACCATCACTAATGCTGCCTGACCGCTCCGTCCGGCCCGTCCGCTGCGCTGTGCATAATTTGCAGGCGATGGAGGCACGTTCCTCATATGAACAATGGAAAGGTCAGCTATATCAATTCCTAGTTCCATCGTAGGTGAACAGAATAACGCTGATATCTCACCAGACCGAAATTCTCTTTCTCGCAATTTTCTTTTTTCATTGGAAATCTGCCCGGTATGTTCTCTGCCCTCAATTGGCTTTAAATTATGGAAATCAGTTCTATAAAAACGCTGAAAATACTGGTTAGGCTTGAGCATTATTGGTTTATAGGAACGTACACGCACTAGATCCTGAGCAAGAGATTTCCCATCCCCGGCTTGCCATAAAATCATATCTGCTTTGAGCTGATAAACATTTACCATGTTTCCATTTTCAGCCTTAAGTTTCTTCGAAGAAAGCCAGCCTCCCTGAATGCTTAAGAAATCAAACAGGTTGTAAACCAATTCATCATAATCTGCTCGTTTGGGTAACTTAATTTCATGTGCATTTGCAGTCCTCTTGATATACCTGGCTAGCAAACTCTGTGCACCCCCACTTTCTGAGGCATGCCCCCTTGATGTGGAGCTGAGTTTCTCCAAACGTATAAAGACTGGAAGGTCCAGCCTTTCATTATCATCCAGAGTCCATGGCGCACGCAATTTTTCCTTTATTCTTTTTGCATTCTGAACTATTACCCCAGCATCCAGCATTGAAAAGCTTAGAGCATACGCTTTTCTAAAAAAGTCAAATAGTTGGGTCAAAAATTCCTCGCGCTCTTCAGCCGACATTGATGCCAAAAGTTTATTACTTTGCCATAAGCTATTATCAGCAGCAGATTCATTGACATACTTGTAGCCAATTTTCAGCAAACCACACTGTTCAAGATTCGGCAACACAACACGCCAGCTCCTTTTGAGATCCTGCAAGACCCGATAGGTTATAAAATCTTTAAAAGCATCCTCATTTTCCTTCTTTGGACCAGGAAAATCGGCCGGATATTTAGCAAACTGATACTGGGATATACTCAAAGCATCAAAAATGCGCTCAGCGATATTCGTATAGTCCAACACATTATACCTATTTAAAGCCTCTGCAATGGCCGAGCGCAGCTGTCCGACCTTAATAAAATCATTAAAATGACCGGCCTGAAGAGAAGCATCCTGGCGATTATCAGTAAAACTCAATAATTTCTGCTGTCTTGCGGGCTCATCAAATGCTTTGAGTTGTAATATCGTTTCAAAAGAAAGTACCGTGGTTGCCGTACTTCGCCCCTCTCCACCCAACTTCATCACCTTCATATATTCTCCAGACTGGGATTCATATATTATTCCTGATGAAGGGTCCAGCATTAAGGGAGCAGGAATAAACCACCCTTCAAAACCAAGATTTTCATTTGAGGAAAAGTTACCCTGTTTATCAAAGAATATTCTCTTAGGCAATCTTTTTTCTCTGTCAGATTTCAATCTAGCTAAACCATCCTTACGGACAGGTTGAAACCATGACTCTGGAAGATCATTACTATCCCGTTCTAAGTCCCAAATCAGTTCATCATCATCCTCATGCTGAATAAACAAATAGCCTTCCTCCGAACTGCCTTCGCTCTCCTCATCAAAGACATCATAAAATTCATTAGGTTGAATCTTTTGCACCGATTTTTCTAGCCTGACACAATAAAACTCATGCCCGGAAGAGCGACTAAAAACCAAAGGAAAAACCTTAACATCTTTATTTTCTGCATATAGTCCAGCATCCATAAAAAATTTCCTTGATTGCTGATCACCCAGTGTGCTGTAAACGGAGCCTGTTTGTGCAATGAACTGGTGAATGCGATAAGGTAAATAGTTTTTTCTTTTTTCAGCACCTTGATTTGAATTCAATAGGTTTGCCCACTCCAAGAGTTCTTCCAAATGCTTTAAAGTTTTACTTGGAGGTAAATCAGTTACTTCGGCTAGTAAGCTACTGATGGCCGCAATCGTTGTAGGTTTCCGGCGCACATACCTTTCTTCTTTCTGTAACAATGCAATATTCTCTTCAATCCAAATTGCTGTCGGATGTACTTCAAAATATTCACCTCCCTTTGCAAAATCAATTTTGGCAATAGCAGCCTCTTTGAGTTCTTTAGAGTTAGGTACTATACCTGAAATACTCCTTATTAAATATTCATTTACAATTTGTTCAACAGAAATAGCTGATCCAAAAATAGTAGTAGCTACATTTGCGACTGCTTGCTTTTGTTCATAAAGCGAAATGGCATCATCAGAAACCATTGTTGCTGATGTGCCGATGCATATTATCCTATCTTGTGTGGCAGCTGATTTAATTCTTCTAATCAGTACCGAAACATCAGAGCCCTGACGTCCTCGGTAGGTGTGAAGTTCATCAAAAACCAAGTATTTCATGTTGGCAAGTATATTTCCCCTGATTTCAGAATCCTTCCCCCCCCTTGTCATCATCAACTCTAACATCATGTAGTTAGTTAACAGAATATGAGGTGGATTTTTCCGTATCTCATCACGTTCTGTCTCGTCCTCTTGACCTGTATACTGTTTGTAACGAATAGGAAAACGAACCGGCGTGAGTTCCTGCAACTCTTTAATAATATCTTCAGGCCGCTTTCCATCCTTATTTATTTTTTCGTACACATTTCCCTCAAGATAACTGATTTCAAACTTTTGAAGTTCCTGAAACTGTGAGTTAATAAGTGCATTCATAGGATAAACAACGATACCCTGGACCCGTCCGTCTACTGTCCTTTCCATGTTTAATACATGATTGAATATCGTCGCGATATACGTTAGAGACTTTCCTGAACCTGTGCCAGAAGTCACTACAAACTCTTTGTCTTCAACGCCTAACAGAATAGCTTCCTGCTGGTGACGATGTAGCCGATAGCCTTTGAAGATGTCTTTCATTTTCTGGTGAATCCGTCCTTGAACAACCAGTTCTTCAAGTTCAACACCAGGCTCAAACGTAGGATTAAATTGAATCAAAGGCTCGGGCCAAAGCTTGCCACTGCTAATTTCCCCCTCAACAAATGTATTAAGATCTTTATCTTTAATGTTTAAAAAACTCTGAATGTAATCTTTATAATTACCTATTAGTTTTTTATGAAAATTTAGAATATCCATGTATGGTACTTGTCCAGCGTGAGCGTTGTCATCTTGTTAAAAAGAAAATACGACCAATACCCAGATAACAACCGGGATTTTTAGCCTAATTTCAAATATATAAATTTAAACATTAAACCGGAGAAGGTTAAAAAGTAATTATACTTTACTATCCGATTTTAACCTCCGAAAATTTTCAGTGGTAAGACTCAAAAAATAGTCAAAACGAATCTTTGCTAGCCTAATTTATTCTTTTCTGGCGAGCAATCTTTTAGCCCAGGAGGAACATTGTTGAGCAATAACAAGCTTGTTGTTGTGTATTTCAGTGAAAGTGACCCCTCTGTTTCGGGCCAAACTGGCCACCAATTTGGTTACCGGATCATGCACATCTAAGTTCCTTTCCCTCTGAACAAATATACATTTCGGATCCAAATCCATTTTCCTCAAGACTTCTCAGTTCAATCTATCCTACTGCCAGATTTATCTTCAATTCAGACCTTCCTTAAGATCAAAATCCGCTCGCTTGCATCGGAACGCTTAAAAAAACGTCATAACCCCTCCAAAATAGCGAAACGACAATAGTCTACTCCGAATTGTAGATATGCTCCCAGGAGCCTTTATTTTACGCAGAAACGAAAAGATTATTCTCAAAAGTAAGTCGTGAAAAAAGTTGATCGAAAGATCAGAGTGGCCAGTTTGCCCCGGAACAGGTGGTCACTTTAAAGCGAAATGGGGTGACAGCTTAAACCCGGAACGGGCGGCCATTTTTGCCGAAATGCCCATACCCAAAAAATGACGCTTTTTCACCCAAAATCGCCTATTCATAAACGTTTTCCTCCATTCTTTTTGGCCTGCTTTTACGCATCGATTCGCCGATTGCTTCTATCCTGTGAGCGTTGTGTACTATTCTATCTAGTATCGCATCAGCTATTGTTTTATCACCGATCATTTCAAACCATGCACTCACCGGTAACTGCGAGGTAATTACTATGGAATTTTTTTCATGTCTGTCCTCTACGATTTCCATCAGCATCGCCCTTGACTGTGCATCCAGTGGATGAAGCCCAAAGTCATCGAGGATCAACATCTCCGAACGCTCAATCTTCATCATCTCTTTTACATAACTGTTGTCTGCTTTGGCCTGTTTTAATCTAGTGAACAATTTGGGAGTGCTCCAGTACAAAACCTTATATTCCAGTGCACAGGCCTGGTAACCCAATGCCGAGGCAAGGTAACTTTTACCAATACCTGTTGGCCCGGTTATAAGAACATTTTCATGTTTATCAACAAAACCACATTCTGCCAACCGCATGATTTGCGTCCGGTCAATACTCCTGTCGCGATGAAAATTAATTTGTTCAACAGATTTTTAGATATTGATTAAAAACAAATATAAGACAAAGATGGAAAATCCTTTAGAGGTGGCTTTTAAACCTTGCAATAGAAACCGATCGTCCGAGCAATATCCTTTTGCCATAGTGACACCCGCTGTGAGGGATACATTGAAATATCAAATTTCAGCCTGAGAACAGAACAGCGGTAGTGCCCATGTCCTGAATCCTCATGATGAAAATGGCCATCAACAAAGTTTTCGTCAGTTCCTGGATAACAGAGGATGGTGTGGTCGGAGCCGAAATATTTTGTGTACGCATACATCTGTTGCAAATCGGTATAGCCAGGTTTATTGCCATTGGGTAGTTTCCATTTCGTATCCAGCACAAATGTCCGTTCAGCATTTTCGATCACTACATCGGGCCTGAGGTTAACCGGTCGTTTCCCAAAAAGCCTCCAGTAAGGTTTATTGGCCTGAGGTTTTATTGTTGCATCAACCAGATATTTTTTAAGGCTGAGATAAACAAACTTTTCCCATAACCAGTTCATATCAAACATCAATGCCATTACTTGGTTCTTTCCAGAGTTTATATCAGGGTGATAATTAAGCAGTAAAAGCCGGGAAATCATGATCGCCTTTCGATAATGCTCATTTTTTCTGGAGTAAACAATCCTCTCAAATGTTTGTTCAGAAACCACGACATCGCTCATCTCGGGAAAATCCAGCAATATAGCATCCACTTTTGCAGTAATATGGTTTGTTAAACTCAATTTCTTAATCAATCTGAGAGCCTTATATATCAACTGATTGAGAAGATGGTGAGGATCGTACACGGTATAGTTTACAAAAAAACGCTCTTGATGTACAATATTCTTTGCAAGATGTTTCTGAAAAAGCAGTTTCCCTTTAAGTGATGTCGTGTTTCCTTCCTCCTTTCTGTATTTTTTTAATAATCCCTGATGGAGGATCAGCTGGACTTTCTTTATAAATTCCCAAATATATAAATCAAGAATACTATTCTTTTTCAGCTTCAGATCTGCCTCATCTGTAGGCATCACCTCTAGTGCCCCAACTTTGCGGAGCATATCAATGAGGATTTTTCTCCACTGTACCTCACTGCCACGGTCAATTTTTGGCAAAACTTCAATATTTAAACCACCCAATGCAATTACCCCCACATATCCGCAGAATTTCACCCCCTTATGAATTAGGGAATAATATGGAACACCATCGTCACCTGCATGAAGCTGTAGACATTCGAGTTCTTTGGCGGACAACCGGCCTTCTTCAGGATGACCAAGCCGGAGACTTTCATGCTCAAAAACGGTAATTGTACGTTTAGTCATGACCAAAAAACTTTTTCCCCAATAAAATATCAAGCGCCAACGGAAAATTCATGGTTTGTGTCTTAACACCCAATTCAACCTCAAATGTTTCCTTAAGTCGGTAATCGAGGATTTCGTATACGGTTTTTCCATTCAGTTCATCCGCATCATAGTCAAATTGTGCAAAAATCTCCCGTCCCCCTTGCTTTTTTTCACGGATAAAACCGGCCCCCAGCACCAGCCCAATCTTCACAAGATCTCCATAAAAGTATTCCTGTAGCAACGGGATTACCTTGTTGTATATAACATGTTGCAAATCTTCAAATGAGAAAATGGACATAAAATAAGAATGGCCTATCACATGATCGCCCGACAGCAATTTTTCCAGCCTCGCATTAATCTTCTCCAAAAAATCTTTTAGGTTAAATCCACTAAAGATTTTTCCAAATATTCCCTCATCAGCCCCAGAGTATTTCATCTTGTTCCATATCTCTTCCTTTTTTTCCTCCTGCATCCCTTCAAGTTCTGTTGCACCCAGGAAACGGTATAGTGAAGTCTCCTTCTCAATAAACTCCGGATGGTTCCAAGGCTTATCCTCATAAGCCCACCACAACTGCCAGATCAGGCGTCCGGAATCCAGAAGTTCCGGATGGGAAGGCATCTCCTCAAAACTGAACCTTCTTCTCAAAGCTGTGTCGAGCGCTTCAACACTCCTGTCTGCCGTGTTCATTGTACCAATGATATAAAGGTTGCGCGGCACACTAAAGGCATGTGCAGAGTATGGGAGAATAATCCTCAATTCCTCTTCAGCATCCCGCCGTTTGGAATCCTCGATCAGCGTGATGAGTTCGCCAAAGATCTGCGAGACATTCCCCCTATTAATTTCATCGATGATCAGTACAAAATTCTTTCTGGTATTATCTTCATCGGTTACATGGAATGGATAATTAGCCTGAATGTATTCGCTTATTGCTATTGTGTAAGATTTCCAATCATCAACAATTGCGCTGATCATGTAGTTCATGACCATACTCCTGGTCACCACCATCTCGGTCGCATTTGCCGTCTGCGGAATAGCGACCACATTATGGTTTGAATTGATCCTGATATTAAAGGGTTTCTTGAGTTTGGGCGTGTGAAGAACAAGTACATTTTCATTTTCTACCACCTCGTTGATAAACCTATCGTAGGATTCATCGAAGCCTGAAACAGATTTTGTTTTCGATGCCTGGAGACAGATTTTTTTGAATAAGCCATCCGTTACTTGGTAGTTTACGACACCTTCTGTACCCTTGGGTGCGATAGGTTTAATTCCTTCTATAAAATCCTCATAGGACATGCTCTGGTGAAATGTGCAGAAAGCAATCTGTCCTTTACCATTGTCGAAATCGCTGATCAATAGATCCCGGAAATGCTGGGTAAGCGCATGCCTATTATTACGGTTGGCCTGGTAAAAAACTGGATCTATGATTTTTAGCGCCCTGTCAATTGTATGGTATGTTTTTCCGGTTCCCGGGGGACCGTAGAGGATGTGGTTCAGTTCCATTTTTTTAGGGTTGTTTTTTTCTGACGTTGTTTTAGGGTCTAAAGGCATAAAATACCTCACCCGGTCTGCAATACTGGTTTCAAGGAAAAGCAATTGCTCCATTATTTTATCCACGACATCTTCATCAAAGGGATTTAATCCCACTTTCGTCCCGATACTGTGCTCCCCCTGCCATGGAATCCATTCCAGTCCTTCAGGTAGCTCACTTCCGATCAGCGTTTTATATTTCTGTTTCTGCTTACCTTCAAAATGGATATCAACGAAAAAACACTTCTTAAAAATGCCACGGCTTCTAATGGAAACTTCAAAATGGGCGTCTAAATTGCCGATCTGCATAGCCGCGTCACCGATCCAGACATAACTGCCATTTTTCAGGCCACTGTCCTGTAGGTGCGAATGATCAACTGTAAAATCTTTCAGGATGGATTCCTCTTCCTGCATGGCCGACTTCAGGTCGCTGATCACGTTTTTAAACGTGACGGCATTTTTGTCAAGCATCTTGTACAAAATATCCTGCGCCAGAAGTTTGTGGTTCTGATCCTGAAATAATCCTGCAGGAAGCCTTTCGGCTACGATTTCCAGAAGCTCATTATCATGCTTGATGTACCGTTCAACCATGTCCTCAACAAGTTCTAGATAATGTATATATTTTTCATTTTTCTTTCTCGTTTTTAGTCCAAGCTTATTGCAATATTTAACATAGAAAGAACTCTTATAAAAAGCATATTTTTCTGGGTATTTAACCGTTAGAAAGGTCGCGATTGCCCGCTCATCGTGATGATGGTACAATTTCTGCCCCATTGACCGGTAAGTCTTATCGATCAGGCCTTGAAATATGGCAATCCTTTCCGCAAGCAAACCATCTTCATTGAAAAGGACTTCAAGCGCTTCCCGGTATGCAGGCGCATTCATAGATAAAATGTGATTCCTAACACCCCTGGTCGTGTGATAGATCAAATTTTCATAAGTAATTACTCTAATTTTTTCGGCAAAATCCAAACCGTCTATATCTGGTTTTCCCCCCAGGTCGGTTAGCATCCGCCATTTATAGAGTTCGTCACCCAGACCTTTTTCGATCAGATCCTCTTTGTAACCCTCTATCATCTGGAGAACCGGATCTTCATTTCGTTTTTCGATCACAAATTCAGGCCCCAATTGTAAAAGAAACCGCTGGGCCATGCTGGTCGTAAGTTGATCGTGTACCAACAAATTTCCATTTGCAAATTCATTTGCGACTATCACAACATGTTTTGGTGGGTATTTTTTTCCATCATAGGAAAGATCGTATACCGATGACTTTCCGAGTGGGTATCTCAAACCATTATCTCTGATATCAGAAATGGCCTGGAGAATATGTTCTTTCGTAATATTCTTAGGGATCAATTGAGCGTTTGTTTAAATGTTTATAATTATCTCCATGCGTTGCAACGTAAGATGGCCTAAAATAGTAAATATTAATTATACACCAGTTGGAACATAGGCTTTGCAATCTTCTTTCAATTGAAATCCAATGGCCATAATAACTAAGCTATTTCTGTGGTCACTTACGCCCTGCAATCTTGGCCCCAAGATGAAACATTGTTTTAGCCCCATGCCTGGCTTTTAGTTTTTTGATGGTTTTTTCGATCGCACTAAGACTGCAGGGCACCATCTCAAGCTCTGTGAGTCTTTCTGAAATTTCTTTTTGATTCATCCCCTGGAGTAGGCAGCTTATAATTACTTTTTCCATGAACAAATATAAATATTCATGATTATCCATAGTCCAACAGGAAACCAAAATCAGTCGGCTACCCTCGGCTGGTTATTCCTTAACAGAGACAGCATAAAAACAAACAAATAATTCTGCTGACTTATATCTTACTAATCTCAGCTATATACTCACGACTACAAGCATCAAAATAATTCCAATTACAGATTATCAATATCACATATCTTATTTTTCAGTGCAAAAAGCACCAGCCCCTGCCTGTTCCTAATACCAAAGCGCGTAAAGATGGCTGCTCTGTATCCATCTACTGTTTTCGGGCTGAGAAACATTTTCCCAGCGATCTCCTCATAGGTCAGATCCGAACAGGCTAAACGGATAAACTTGAGTTCGATCTCACTGATCTGGTCCCAAAGTCCCTGGCCATTTACGGCCGGGGATCCATTAGTGCCAGATTCCTGCTGCTGTAAAGAATCGATCAACTTTCCGGTCAGATAATCTGTATAGTAAAATCCTTTATTACTGATTGCCTGGAGCGCTTGATGGATATCTTCCACTTCAATGTCCTTGGATAAGTATCCCTTAACACCCAAACGCATCATCCGAACAATCGCTTCTTCACTATCGACCATTGAGACTACTAACACGGCAATTTTTGGATAATTGTCCCTTAACCATAACATGGCCTCATAGCCATCCATATCAGGCATGTCTATATCAAGCAGCAGTATGTCTGGAAGTGCTTTTTTATCTAGTTTTCTGATCATGTCCTTTCCACTTTCAGCCTCAAGGACAACAAGGTAATTATGTTTGTCTGCCAGATTGATCAGGGTGATCAACCCTTTTCTGAATAGATTATGATCATCAACTATGGCTATTTTTATCTGTGGTTTGCGGTATGACATACTAATATGATTTATTTAACGGGATGGCAACGCTAACCTGCGTACCGGAACCCGGTGTACTGCTGATCTGTAATTGAGCATTGATAAGTTTCGCTCGTCCGGCAATATTAAGCAGCCCGGTACTTTCCCGCTCAGAGGCTTCCTGCGCGGCTTTAAACTGATCAAAACCCTTACCATCGTCTGAAATCCGAAGGTCCAGGGAGTTTTCTGAATAACTTAAAAGAACTTCTACATTTTTTGCCTCTGAGTGTTTTACAATATTATTGAGTATTTCCTGACAGAGGCGGTAAAGTACGATTTCCTGACTGGCAGGTAAGCGGAAAGGAGTTCCCACGCGGTTATAGGAAACTAAATATTTTTTTGTCTTATCTAGCCTTTGGAGTTCATGTTCAAGCCTTTTATCAAAACCGGCCTTCATGATAAAATCTGAGTTGAGAGACACACTAAGCGCTTTAACTTCTGCCATAAGTTCCTTTGCAAGCAGCTTGGTCTCATTTACATGTTCCCTCACCTCACCCGAACTCTGGGCGAGTACAGCTGAAAGGTTAATATTTATAAGAGAAACAAGATGGCTGAAATTGGCATGGAGTTCCTTTGCTATATGGTCAAGCGTACGATCCTGTATTTCCAGTTTTGATTGCAGGACAGTCTGATTGAATGTTTCCCGCAGCTGAAGTACTTCCTGTTCATGCTGAAACCTTTTTTTTTGCTGCCTGAAAAAAAAATAGGTAAGCAGACACACGAAGAAAAATACCACGGACGTCGATACCAGAATGGTTAGAAGGATTTCCTGTGAACGGGATTCTTGCATAGAAAGGCGATTAGATAGCAGATGTACATTAATATATTAAGTATCAGCAGGATATTGAACAAGGCCATTGCAAGGGACAGGTTGGTCCTGCTGAGATAGTTGATAAAAATAAAGTAGGGAAGACTTACTGCATGAAAGACTAACGTACCCAGCGAAATCCAGAAAAGCGGCTCTCTTCCCACTGTACGTGGTATCTTCCTGTTAAGCTCCTGAATGAAGTAGGATGCCGCATAGGCAATTAATATGCCACTTCCAAGTATGATACTGAAGGTATCTAATTGCCCAATTCCCTGGATCGTAAAAATGTTGGCCAGTGAAAATATTGCAAAAACAATTGCTAAATACCATCCTGATTTTCCTAGTTTTCGGTTTTCAGAAACGGAGGAATAAAAGAAAATATAAAACAGGTACTCCGGAATAAAATAAAGATTATATATCCAGAGATTCTGTTTTGGAAAATCCCAATAGGCGGTGCTATGCAGTCCAAGTTTCCAGCTAACAGCAAATACCTCCATCAGAAAAGTAGCAATCAGGAATACCGAAAACACACGGTAAGATCCTGCCCAGCGGTCCCTCCAAGTCTTCAAACTACATATCATACTGGCAGTCAAAGGGATCAGATAAAGATACTGGGCAGGATTTTTCATCCTTGAAGATACATCATCTTTTAGGAATTTTCCTAGCCCTCTTTAATATCATCACACATCGGTGGGCATGGAGATCCAACATTGAAGTCCCTTGGGGTACTTCCCTCAACAGAGCGAAGCTGAAAGTCCGGCTGGTCTTCAAGAGTGATATCCGAATGGCCGCCGGTCAATTCGTCAGGCTTAGTCATCACCATCAGCAGACAAAGCTGCCCGCTGTAAGTATCCTTTTCACCGTATGCCCCGAAATAAATCCTGAGGCCGTCTGCATTGGCCTTCTCCATTTCCTCAAGTAAGAAGGTGATATGTTCTTTCGTATACCAGATCGAACGAGTATCAGGTTTACTGATCTTTTCCGATAATACAGGATGTTTGGTCTGCGCAAATCTTAAGATGCGCTCATTCGTGAGGGTTTTTCCCACGAAAAAGAAAGGTAAGGGTCTTGCCCCATTTTGCTTTAACATAAAATTGAATTTATTTGTTTTTAAAACTGGGACAATGATACACCCGCAGAAAAGCGATTCCAATAGCATCAACTGCCCGGCGCGGAAAACCGCCCCATTTCCCTGAAAAACGGGCATCTTACAGGAAAAACCCCTGGTTTTTACAGGAGATCTCCCTTCACCTTAAAAAATACTTTTCCCTAACGGACCAGGCAGACCCTTCCCCATCCTAAAAAAACAGCCTGGATCAGCTGGAAAACGGGCAAAATAAATTACAGGGTTTCTCCCTTTGATTACAGGTTTTTTCCAAAATCATTACGGCCTAGTTTTGATCGATTTAAAAAAATATCATTATGTCATTATTTACAAGTAATTATCTCAAGGGGCTATCTAGAAACAAAAGCCTTAATGAGAGCGTTCAGCTCTCTGCCCAGCGTACTGCTGGTCACAGCACTTTCGACATTTTTCTTTGCCACAGTTTTCTCGATAAGGATGAGGTGGAAGGATTGTACCTGGAACTGACCAGGCAAGGCTTCAGGGTTTATGTGGACTGGATCACTGATCCCCATCTTGACCGCGACAATGTTACAGAAGAAAGCGCAGCCCATATCCGTAGGCGTTTGAGGTCATCTAAATCACTTCTGCTCGCTATCTCGCACAATGCACAGATCTCCAAATGGGTACCATGGGAACTTGGTTATGTTGATGGGCATACCCAGCATTGCGCACTTGCACCAGTATCAAAGGATAATGCAAATAGGAGTTCTTTTGACAGGTCAGAATACCTCAAATTATACCCCTACGTCGAAAAGCCGAACGATCTTTCGGTGTTCAGTAACCGTCTTTTTGCTGTTGACTCTGCCTTTAAATATGTTGATTTAGATAGCTGGGTAAAGGGCGCTGCACCAAAACAGGAATTCCGCAAATTCTTTTAAACATTATATCATGCCTGATAAAAAAATAGTTTTTATCGCATTCGCCATCGAGGATGAGCGTTTACGCGATTTTCTTAAAGGCCAGTCATTACTGGACCATTGCCCCTTCGAATACATTGATCTTTCAGTAAAAGAAGCTTATGATAGCGACTGGAAAGAGAAAGTACGCACAAGAATCCGTCGCAGCCACGGTGTGATAGTACTGGTTAGTGAGAATTCCTTAACCTCTACCGGTCAAAAATGGGAAATACAATGCGCAAAAGAAGAGGGTAAGCCCATACTTGCCATATGGATTTATACAAACGACCGGACAGTCATTCCAGGGGTTTCCACCAAAATCTGGACCTGGGAAACAGTTGGCAAATTTATCGACAATATTTAATCTTAACTATTATGAAAATAGCACTTATAGTCGGAATCGATTATTACCAAAACGTATCCGGTTTACACGGATGCGTAAACGACGCATACAGTGTTGAGAGTATGCTAAAGCGAAATGATGGTGGTTCGATCAACTTCAAAACCAAACTGGTTACCTCTTCTGGGCCTGCTGACCAGGTAAACAAACGGGAATTAAAGGACTTGATCAATGTTCTTTTTTCGCAGAAGGCTGAGGTAGCCTTGTTTTATTTTGCCGGCCATGGGTACATCGAAGCTAATGGCGGCTATCTTGTCGCCTCAGATGCCACCCATGGAGATGACGGCGTATCCTTAAACGAGATTCTTGCCATGGCCAACCGTTCACCTGCGACCAATAAAATTATCATACTGGATAGTTGTCACTCTGGGATAGCGGGAACTTCCATGGAAAATGCAGAAATCTCCCACCTCTCAGATGGTATGACCATTCTTACCGCCTCCACTGCCGAACAGTACGCATCCGAAGAAAACGGAAGCGGCATTTTTACCACACTTATGGTAGATGCTTTGAGTGGTAGTGCAGCCAACCTTGTAGGGCAAGTAACCCCTGGTAGTATCTATGCCCATATCGATCAGTCACTAGGTGATTGGGATAAGCAGCGCCCTGTATTTAAAACAAATGTCAAGAATTTTGTCTGCTTGAGAGAAGTTACCCCTCCCATTACCCTTGAGGATTTACGTTCTATAACGGAGTATTTTCCAAGCGCAGGTGTGGAATTTCCACTTGATCCAACTTTTGAAGCTGAGATGAAAGGAAGAGATGAGGATATGCCAGCGCCAATAGAAACGAATACAGTTATATTCAAAAGACTTCAGAAATTCAACCGGCTAAACTTATTGGAACCAGTAAATGCTCCCCATATGTGGAATGCTGCTATGGAAAGCAAATCCTGCAGACTCACTGCCCTTGGCGAACATTACCGCAGACTAGTGGAAAAAGAGTTAATATAACTAAAAATGATAAGTATCGGTATTACCGGGCACCAAAGCCTCGATAAGCATCTTGCGAAAGGCTGGTTAAAAAAACAGCTATATGCTGAAATATCTGTTATTCCTAAGATCATCTGCGCCTATAGCTCACTCGCTGTAGGCGCAGATCAGCTTTTTGCTGAAGTTGTGCTGCAAAATAACATTGATCTTATTGCAATAGTCCCTTGCGACGATTATATACAAACATTTAAATACGCGCAGCAAAAGACATATCGGACCATACTGGAATTATGCAGTACTGTCGAAGTTCTTGCCTATCAACGTCCGTCAGAGCAAGCATTCCTCAGAGCAGGACAGGTAGTTGCTGATAGATCAGACATCCTTTTTGCTATATGGGATGGAAAGCCGGCCAAGGGACCAGGTGGAACTGCGGAGATCGTTGAATATGCATTGGGTAAAGGAAAAAGAATAGTACATTTCGATATTAATGCCCAGAAAGTTAACATACTTAGCCAGTAATATCACTTAAGGCTATTCTATTATAATTTAAGCAGCGTCAATCACCACTGATTACCCAAAACTCCTTGATCTACTATCACATCATCCC
Organism: Sphingobacteriaceae bacterium GW460-11-11-14-LB5; assembly: GCA_002151545.1. Taxonomy (NCBI): domain Bacteria; kingdom Pseudomonadati; phylum Bacteroidota; class Sphingobacteriia; order Sphingobacteriales; family Sphingobacteriaceae; species Sphingobacteriaceae bacterium GW460-11-11-14-LB5. The sequence continues at coordinate 3,567,250 of CP021237.1, forward strand.
CTCATCCAAAAAACTATAAAACCCATACCTGGAAACAATCAAATGATCATGCACATTAATTTCCAGAATATCACCCCCGGATTTTAATTTCCTGGTTAAGGAAATATCTGCATCACTTGGCGACAATTCTCCACTTGGATGATTATGCGCCAGGATGACCCCACTTGCACAGGCTTTCAGCGCCACTGCAAAAATTACCTTGGGATCAGCTAGCGTTCCAGACAAACCACCCTGCGAGATGTTCACTACCCCCAATACCCTACCCCTTCTGTTGAGCAAAATTACCTTAAACTCTTCTAGAAGCTCAATTCTGCCTTCCTCCCACCGTTCCATTAATACCCTGTAAGCTTCCTGTGCAGATGTAACCTGTGGCAACTCTGCCAATTTAAACGCCGGATGGTAACTGATCTCAATTTCCGCTACTTTAAAACTTAAATTTTCCATAATTTTCTGATTTAATTATGGCGCCCCGAAAGGTTCAGCTTCTGCCAAAGCAAAAGGAGGAACGGAATAAATGGACAGCGGGCAAAGGCCACAGGAGCGTTTATGCCGGAAATTCCTTTGCGTGCCAGAACTGAAACTTAACTTGGTCAGAATTGAATAAGAACCCCAAACTGACCTTCAAAAAAATAATTTCCATTTTCCAGAATATAAAAACAATTTATTTTATACTTTCCCTTACAAAACAATGGTAACGTGTTACACCAGATCATGTTTTTGAATAAAGACAATTTTAATTACTCTTAAAAGAACAAATAAAACTTATGACCAAAACCAGAAGAGAAATAATCGATGAAAAAAATCGGCATTTTTCATATGTCGGGGATGCAACCAGCAACGGAATTATCTGGGGTCAATATGAAAGATTAGTAGATTTTATCTTTGAAACTTATTCCAATACAACCAGAAGATATGATGAAATTTCTCTGCCGCTACTTAACACCATTTCCCATGGCATCGAGTTAGCCATCAAGGAAAATATGGCATTTTTCAACCAATACAGTGAAAAAGAAACAACTACCAAATTCGAAAATATCACAGCCTTAATGAAAAGCCATGACCTGACAGAGCTTGCGAAAGAACTAAAAGTCGCATACAACCGGGTTCATAAAAAATTAAGAGTAGACCCGGCAGAAAAGGAATTGTTCAATCAATACTTTCAAAAGTTGGAAAAATTACTTAAGATTCTAAACCGATCAGCTGAAACGTTTCGATATTCCCATAAAATAGGAAAAACTGGAGACATCATAAAACCCAGTATCGACAGAACAAAAACAATAGACTTTCTTGAATTAAAAGAACTGTACAGGGAAGTACGAGATCTATTTATTGGTGCGCCAAATTCAATAGGAAGGTATACTGATTTTGTTGATTATCAGAAGGCTCACCCCGAATTCAAACGAGGTAAAGGTTACCTACGCCTCCAACGACTTCATTACACTGATTGGTACTTTAATGACTTATTAAGAACCGTAGAGGAAGAGTACAAATGGAAAAAAATCCGGGAATTTGTTTATTTCGACCCGGAAACTAAAGAGAATTATGAATTTACCCATTGGGATAACGATATCTATGTTATTGCCGTTGACCGATAAAACGTAAGATAATTGATTCCTAGCCGTCGGACAATTAAATTTAAATATTTAGGACCCACAACTGTAATAGTACCAATATTGGACAAAGTAAATTCAGCTTTTTTCAATATTGTAAATTACAATTACCCGGGATGGAAAAAAGTATTCAAGATCTGACAAGGAAAATCGACATGTTACTCACCAGGATGGAGGAGATCGACAAAAAGCTAACTCAGGATATCTCACACACTACGCCGGATCCGATTCTTAAATTCCAGATAGGTGAATTGGAGAACCTTAAAACAGAACTCCAAGAGATAAAAAAAATCTTAACCACCTCGAACCAGCAAGTGTTGGATATAACAATCTTCAATATGCTAAAGCAATTGGAATCCACCGCAGGTGAAATCAGGGAATCAATAGGGTTTGTAAAAAATATATTTATTCAAGAAAAAGTCAAACCAATGAAGAAAAAACTCCCCAAACAGGAAGCAATTAATATCTTCCTTAGAAAATATGTAAAGTCAATGAAATAACATATCCTACGAACACAACACAACAGTAAAACATTTATTATTAGCAGATTACCACAACAGAAAACCTATCCTAACCAATTTACTTCTGACCAGGGTTGAGCTTGAAAATCGTTAACAAAACAGTTGACAGAAAATCAATAAATTAGGGGTATAAATCTTTAGAAAAAAACGTCAAAAATCAAAACTTGAAACTTTTTCACAGAACGTTTTCACGAGATAATTTAACAAATTACTAATCAATTATTTACAAAACCGATATTGTTTTATCTGCTACTAACCAATCAAATCGTAGCAAAAGCACCAGAAAAAGATGATTATCGGTCATAAAAATGTCAAAAGCAATAAATAAATCGTTGACAAAACCGTTGACAAAATGGGCCTAAGAACGGCATTTTAATGCGCTTTCCAAAACACAAAAAAGCGCATTTAAACACAAATAGAAGCCTTTTTTAGTCAAATCTAACTCAGATTTTACTAACCAATGATTCATGCTATGCTTTGTTTATTTCTATGATTGAAGCTCAAAACTAACAAAACGGAATGGAATAGGAAATAGGTGATGAAGAATGGTGGAAATATAAGAAGATTAAGAGCTGCCTTTCATCCCAGATAAATCTAGTCCGGCTCCCTACGCTGGCGCACGCGTGCCGCGTGTGCATTCCATATCACCTTTACAGTTCATCTAAATCTATTAATCCTTTGCCTCCGCTATAATCTATTGCACTGCTATATTTCCAATGCCAGGCCTCGTTAACAAAACCACCAACAACAGGATTGTCATGCAAATAATCTGCCTTTTGCTCAATAACCGAGGTACTCCACAATTCTATTGGTTTATTATTATGCTGCCAAAATTGATATCCTTTAACCTTACTGCTTTTTGCGCCTGCCCGCTTAAACATCCATAGCAGCCATTCTTTTCTACTTTCCTGGCTGTTCTCTATAATTGCTTTTACAATTTCTTTGGAAGTATATTCTTTAATCCGTCCTAGCAGAATATCTGGATTATGATTTTTTGCACTAAAAATTAAATGTATGTGACTTGGCATAATGCACCAGCAATAAATTTCTAAACCTAGGTTTTTCTTGCAGTAAATTAAGCTATCAACGACAATATCGCAATATAAACGCCGCACAAATATATCTATCCAATATACTGTTGCAAAACTTACAAAATATAATCCTTCCTTATTGTAAAATTTATATTTACGGCTCATTCCTTTATGTTTTATCCACACCTGCGCTAGCAGAAACATGTACATCTTCTTATATACCGGGATGAATTAACCATTTTGACCATGGGATAGCTGGTGGTAAAATGGCTTTAATTAGGAGACTTTATTCTGATTTAAATATATGGAAAGAAAATTTTACTTTATTAAATACTATTGGATACTTGCTAAGGATTTACTTTAGCAACCATATTGCATATTCCTTCAGCAATGTTGCACACGCGGCACGCGTGCGCCAGCGTGGGGATCTAGTTCAACAATTTTGTTAATTGTAAATTTCGGATGGATATATTTTATAAATAATCAAATTCCATTTAATTGGAAAGCAGCTCTTTTTTTCATCAGTTGTTATGACCTTTTGATTTCTGCTCTTTTTCGTAAGCGGATTGAACATATAATCAAAAATGATAAATCGAAGAGGTTTGTAAGATATTATCCCTTTTTTATTGTGTATTTAACAGTTGGAATCATTCTTCTTTTCATAGATATCTTTTACTATTAACACGCGGCACCCTTACGCCTGCGAGCTACAAAAATAATGCACCGTGGGCACTCGCGAGGGTGGCATTTCCCTGAAACATACTTCATCTAAAAAATCAAATGCCGGCTATAATTTCAAACCGGCATTTGGTCAGTTTTATTAATTTATCTGGCGGTTAGTACAGAAAATGTTCCCTTTATCAGGTTAGTGTTAGGCTTAATCTGAATAAAATAAACATAGGCTCCTTCGGCCAATGGGGCGCCATTATACTGGCCATCCCAATCGTTGCTATAATTGGTTTTACTATAAACCAGTTTGCCGTTAGTAGAAAATACCCTCACCCAGTTTTTCGGATACTGTTCGATATTCTTAATCAGCCATATATCATTTACACCATCGCCATTGGGTGTTAAAATATTTTGCACTTTAATTTCTTGATCGGTCTGCTCAAGCGTTAAATTTTCATCCAGCTTCATTTTTTTCGGTGGTGCCTTGGCCATGAGCAGCGGTGCCTGCATATTTAAGCTTTCTATATTTTGTGTCGTATCTACGGTATACTCAATATAGGGTTTATAGGCTGCAGCACCCTCTTTTGTAGAGAATGAAGTAAAAACAGCATCGGTGAGTGCTGTGATTTTTAAACTCAGCAAACTATCAGACGGCATATGCTGCAATTGATTGGTCACATCAAAAGCCACAAAAGCTGCCGCAGGGGTGCCATCCTGAACATTAATTAAGGTATCGGCCGCAGGCGCATTAGCCCATTTAAGGGCGCTTTCTGTCCAGCTATTGTTGTTAACCTTTTCTAGTCGCCATTTAGTGGTGGAGGCGCCTAAACTATATAATTTTACCTTGGCGCCGATTACTTTCCCCTTAACTTGATGAAGGTCGAATTTAAGGTAACCTTCCCTCCGGTAACTTACCCCATCGCTTTTAACCTCCATGTAGGTATAACTACCAAAATTATTATTGGCAAAAGTACCGTCTTTAACAAATGCATCAGCAATTACAGGTGCAGTTTTAACAGCTAATGCCGAAACCGCCGTATCTACAGTGAAGAGTATTTTGGGCGGAAAACTACCTTGTCTGGAAGATACGGCCGACCAAATATACCCCACATTTGATGGTACATCTATTTTGACAGATAAAATGCTATCTGTACCCAGGCTATTTAACAATGGCGTAACATCAAAATAGACATAACCAACAGCACTCGCCCCTGCCACGCCCGAAATTACTGCGGCATCTGCAGCTGGTTTATTATTCCAGATAATTCCTGTTTCCGTCCAGCTATTATTACTCACTTTGTGTAAGTTCCATTGGGTGCTTACAGCTCCTGTAACATATAACCTGAGTTTTGCGTTGATGGCATTACCCTTTACACCATGCATATCAAACTTCAAATAAGCTTCTCTGGTATAACCATTACTGCCATAACTCATGGCCAGATAAGAATTTAAACCATAGTTGGTTGTAGCGTAAGTACCATCCTGCACAAATGAATCGGCAAGGGTAACTGTACTATCGCTTTTTATGGTTGATATTCCTTTTAAAGCCTTGATTTGTATGGGTTCACCTTCGTAGAGATCGCTAACTTTGGCGGTGTTTACGGTAACCATAGAAGAATCTGCTGCTGGCGTAATTTGCACCGGGCCATTAGCCCTTACAGGCGTAAAAGAGTTGTTTTGGAAAATCCTGTTAAAACCCAGTTTGATTTCGTTATTGGTGTTAAAAGCATTTTTCACATCACTTACATGAATATCTAAACCTGTCGGTTTACGTTTTAATAAGAGTGCAACAGGTTTATCGGCCGATACGCTGAGGTTATCAGCGCCTAAATTAGTGGCCTTCGCGTTACCTGTACCCGTAAAAAACACCCCTGTATAACCATTGTAACTGGCAGAAATCAGGTTGGCAGCATTGTAGTTAATATACAGGGATGTAGAATCGGCAGCTAATATTTTAGCATTGAAAAAATTAATCAGATCCGTTTTACTAACCGAGGGGACAATTACATAACGATAAGAATCATCTTTTCCTGAACCTGTTGTGCCATGGTTAATACTCAGCTGAAAAATATTGACCGATACAGTAGCATTGGTATTTCTTTTATCCAGGTTATACCAGTTGCCTGAGCGCGTTTCGGCCCTTAAAACAGCAGTGGTAGCTATGGTGCTTTTAGGTAAAATAACGTAGCCCACACTATCTTGCCAAAACCACGATGCCGAGGTAATATCTAAGGAAGTTGCCACACTGCTGCCCAAAGCAACAGTTTGTTCTGCTCCACCATTAATTTTGTAATAAGTATCGGTTCTGCGTTGGGTTTGGTTAAGTGTAGTATAAATATCGCCTGCTGCTGCATCTGTATCACTTACCGCGTTGCCTACGCAAATTAAGGCGTCTTTAAAAGCAAAATAAGCTTTGTTGGCTTTTGTTTTGGTATACGTATGGGTCCGGCTTAAATTGAACATACCGATACTAACATTGCCATCTGATACGCCCCCTGCAATATCGTTATTACTTTCAGTTCCGGCGCTCCAGGCTACGAGCGGTAGTGTACCTGTTTTTTGTTTAACGGTAGTACCTGGTATGCACCGCCAGTTCCAGCCTACCCTCGCGGAATCATATTCATTTCCCCTGCGGTATAACATCGTAGAACCATCTGCAACAAAAAAGTTCATGAGGCCTGCACCACCCGAAGCATCAGAAGATTCTGCCCCCACGGTTCTTTTAGAGAGCATACGGATAGCGGTAAAATATTTGGCTGAATGGTTTAATATGATATGGGAGTTCCAGAAATATTTAGTCGAATCTATCTGATAGGTTTTATACCCACTATTGGCAAGTTTGGTTTGTAATGCTTTAACACGTTTATATGGTGCTATTGTCGAATCTGCAACGCTGGTAAATTCGCTGGGCATGGCTGTTAACTGCGTACCAAGTGCCCCTTTAACTGCATTATGCCGGCCAGCAATATTATGCCCGGTAATATTGCCTTTGTAGGCCATCCATTGCATGCCATTTAAGATGATATTCCCCCAGGCCTCCTGCTGTGATTTTGTTAATGCCCATTTACTATTTTTCACCCAAATGGCATATCTCGAAAGATCACGAAGATAATCGGAACCATAACTTGTATTTTGATATTGAGAACCCAATGTAGATGATGCACTGTGCTGGAATAATGTACCATCATAGGCAGCTCCCACAATACCCGAGGAGAGGGTTGTTTTATTGATTTGCAGCGGAATTTGATTGGATATAATAGTGGAGATGGTATCCATTGAGGTGCTATCGTCGCATCCTGCTGCAATGCCGGTGTAGCCTAATATCCTGTAACCCACATTCCCCATCCGTTGCCAGTCGTAAGTCGCGCCGGGGTTATTACCCAAATTAGGGTTATTAAAGGTGCTTTTGCTGGCACCGTTGCTCCAGGTATACCTTAAAAACTGTTTAGCTTTGGTTTTGATGTTTGAGATAATACCACTATAGGAAGGGTTAGCTGCATCGGCCTGAAAATTATCATTTAGTTTCGCCAATATCATCCCTAATGAAGAAGGTTGCGCCATTGCACTTCCCGTCCATGCAAAACCGGGATAATGGTTCAGCCAATAGTTGACAGCATTATACAGCTTAACTTTGGTTGCTTCATTCTGGTAATAAGCAGTAGAATCCGGTCGCTCAAACACATAAAGCAACTTAAAAATCGTATCTGTTAAATCAGCCTGAACACTGTTTCTATTGGTTCTTTTAAAACTTCCGTCTGTATCAATACGGGATAGAATATGGCTTGCGGGTATGGCTTTTACAGCATTGGAATAAGCGTAATTGAAATAATAACTGGATAAATAGGCATTACGAACCTTTGAAATATCGGTTTGTGCAGCAGCGGTTATGCTACAAAAAATGAAGATGCCGCATAACAGTAATAATTTATAAAACTTTAACATAGGGCGTACTTTTAAGTGAAATTTAGGATGAGTGTTAAATTGTCCAAAGTTGGTTAGCCATTATTCCATACTGTTCATCAGTAGGTAATTTAGCTTCCAGTAAACAAAACCTGTTATGAATGCCAGGGTAACAGCATGATGGATTTAACCCGGCAGGGGCATTTGTTTAAAAACATGGTTTGAGCACAGGTTGCATTATCCCGACAGTACGCCAGGAAACCGCTGCCGAAGGGCATGGCCAGCCCCGGGAGGATTTGAAGTAAATTCATATTGTTTTCTTTAGTATTTGGTTAGTAGGAAGTTGACAGAAAAATAAAAAATACCTGGTGATCAATAATCTTTTTACTATCGCGATCCTTCAATAAATTTAGATTGAAAAGAAAAAACAATAGGGGTAATATCATAAGTAAATAGGGGTTAAATCTTGAATTTCAATCGGTTATAAACAAATTAGATTCTATAAACACCAAAAAAGGCAATGTTTGAAATTTCATTCACAACATAACATCCATGACGCTTATTGCAAAGAATTTTCAAGACATTGCCCTTAAACAAACGGAACAATAGAGAAATAAACTATCCTTGTTTCTCCATCTCTATAATCAATACCATTGTTATCGACATAAAAACATATTGCCTGTTAGCAAGCAGTTCTTTTATTTATAAACCCTGACGTAATCTATTTCATATTTAAGGGGGAGAATATTTTCATCCAGCCGCCCGCCCAGCGTACCTTCCCTGCCTAAAGCTAAATTAAGAAGGAGGTAAAATTTACTTCTAAAAATTTTTTGGATATTTTGATCTGCTTTTGATATATCAAATTCGAAATATTTAACCGAATCGTAATACATCGCCATTTTATCCTTATCCCATTCAAATGTGTAAAGATGAAAGCCATCATAAGGGCTGCCTACATTAGGATGTTCACCCTTCATACCATATTTCCCGTCAATATCCGAATAGTGCACTGTACCATAAACAGCAGCAGAATCTTTTCCTATATATTCTAAAATATCAATTTCGCCGCAATTTGGCCACTTTACTTCTGTTCGGTTTATGCCCAGCATCCAAATGGCCGGCCATCCTCCAATTCCTTTGGGTACTTTTGCCAGTACTTCTATTTTACCATATTTAAAGTGCTTCTTATTGAGGGTAATGATACTGGCTGATGTAAATTTTGCATCTTTATAATTCTCCTTTTTAGCTTCGATGATGAGGTTTCCATTTGCTACCCTGGCATTTTCTAACCTCGCCTTTGTATAATACTGCGGTTCTTTATTGCGCACAAAACCAACTTCATAATCCCATTTTGTAGAATCGGGCAAGCCTTTGTAGTTAAATTCATCCGCCCATACTAATTTTTTGAAACGGGAAGCATCTTGTGCATTTGCAGTGGTGATGCAAAACCATAGGAAAACGGCAATAAAAAGTTTTGAATACATAAATAAAAAAATAGGAGAAAAAGCTGGGGCATAGCCCCAGCAAAACAAAGAACTAAACAATTAAAAGGATACTAAGGGACAATTTCAATTGGGATTTCCTTTATCACTTTGCTGGTTTCATCAATAGAGTTATTAAAAATGATAAATGTTGCTTTATACTTGCCAACCGTTAGGTATTTGTAATTGTAGGTGGTCAGATTGGCATTTCCGATATTCTTAAGTCCTACGGCCCAGTCTGGTGCCACCCTGCTTACAAACAGGGGCTTCGATATTATCCAGGAAACATTATCAGGTGCAGTAGCCGTGCCGCCAACTACCTGTAATTGTGCAGTTGTTGTTGTCCAGTTAGCAGCCGACGTTCCTTCACTGAATTTTGTCCAGTACGGATTATCATTTGCTAAATTTGAAATAACCTGTGGTCCTTCAGGCAAAATGGTATTTACAGCAAAGTTGGTAATCGTCCAGGTTCTTTGTGTAGAACCCGTTTTCCCGGAATACTTAAATGCAATAAATAAAGAATCGGACGTGCTTTTTACCAGGTCTGATAAATCTATGGTTCCAGATGCGATTGCTGTTCCGGTTGATAACGTTGCCCTGCCCGTAATATCTACCCAGTTAGCGGCCAAAGCACTCTGGGCATCTAACTTAGGCAGGCCATTAATGGCTAAAACCTGTAAAGTATTGCTTTGTGTACCAAACTGCGCCAACGAAGTAAATGATAATTGCGGCTTACCACTTACCGCTGTACGTTCGCGATAATCGTAATTACGACCCGCATCGCCCGTATAAACCGATACATTGGCTGCATATCCGCTGAAAGCGAACTGTACTGTCTCACCAAGCTTAAAAGTGGATACACCATTAATCAACTGACCATTTGTTACCGTAACATTTAATGTTGGAGCCTCTACTCCTAATTTTTTACTACATGACAGGCCTAAACATAACGCCGGCAAGACCATATAAAAAAGATATTTTGATTTCATAATTTTTAGGATTAATAGCCGGGATTTTGTGTTAATGAGGTATTTAATGAAATATCGTATTGAGGGATTGGCAGCAAAAGATTTCTTGGGCTGACATTGTTGGCCGGAGTAGCAGGTCCGGTGGCGCCAGGTTGTCCATTGGTTAAATTAGGTACACCATTCGCCAATGCGTAGGCAAGAAAATCTTTCATGTCGTTGTAAAAATTCCCCCATCTGATCAAATCCTGGCGCCTTACCCCCTCATAACATAACTCGCGGGCTCTTTCATCCCGAATGGCTTTTTGAAAATCATCTTTTGATAGGTTTGCAGGTAAGTCTGCATCGGTTGCCGATGTTATGGTTGCAGTAGCAGCTGCACCTGTGCCACCACCGCCGCTAAAAGCAATGGTTGGTGCAACCGTATAATATGGTGCGGCTATATTACCTTTATTTGTGAGTATAACACCCGTAACTTTACCGCCAGAAATGGTAGCCGTACCAGTTGCACCCGAGCCACCACCGCCCGTGATGGTAACCGTTGGCACCGTAGTATACCCACTGCCACCATTTGTTATGGTAACCGCTTTTACCAAATTCCCCTGTAATATCCCAAAACCCCTTCTTCTTATCTGATTGATATCACTATAGGCCTGTGGAGTTGGTCCATTAATATAATTTTCGGCTTCCGCACGCATTAATAAAACATCAGCATATCGGATAATCGGGTAATTTTGTGGTGTTGTATTTTTATCTTTCGGCGTAGCAACTTCGTACTCCCGTCTAAACTTACCGGCATACATTAACCAGGGGTTGGTAATTGGCGCCGATTTTACACCAGGTATGCCTGTTCCCCAGTTATAATTGGCGCAGTTCCAGTCTCTTCTTAAATCAAATGATACTTTTGGATTTGCTGTACTAGCAGGATCTACATCATAAGAATCGAATAGTTTTTTACTTACGGTCAACCAGCCTGCAGAGCCACCTATATTCAGATCGGATGAGGGTGTACCCATATAGTTTCCTAATGCACCACCACCTGCACCATATATGGTAACGTTCGAGCCGTAAAACTCTACTTCCCACATACTTTCTTTGATATCATACTTATCCTGGGCAATGTTGATGAATATCTGCTGGTAGTTTGGGTTTAATGCATGTTCTCCCGAATTAATAACTTTATTTGTCCAGGTTAACACATCATTATATTTAGAAATATCATTTATCGGAAAACCTGCCATCCTCAGACAAACCTTCGCTAAAATGGCTTGTACAGCAGTTTGCGTAACCACCCCGCTGCTGACTACCTTTGTTGTTTTTTGCGAAGCCAGAAGGCCTTCGGCAGTGGTCATATCCGCCAGCACCTGGTTAAAAACGTCTTTTTGTGGTGTGCGCGCAACATTTACATCCTGGATAGATCCTGTTGGCTTTAAAATAAGCGGAACATCGCCAAAATTGCTGGCCAGGATAAAATAAAAGTACGCCCTTAAAAAAAGAGTTTCTCCTTTAATTAAGCTCCTTTTACTTTCATCCATAGCAGGTTTATTAATATTTTCGATCAATAAATTAGCCCTTTCAATCCCAAAATACAGATCCCGCCACATGGTGGTTACCGAAGCATTATTGGAATCGTAATTATACATGGTTTCCTGTGGTACTCCAGTAGCTCTTGTACAAACCTCATCAGTACTGATATTCAGGTGAAAGGAATAAATGGCCTGATACAATCCACTTGTAGCAAGGGTTCGGTAAACGCCGTTTAATGCCGTTTGCAGTTCGGCGGCTGTGTTATAATAGTTTGTTGGCGTAACAAATTCTGTTGGTGTAGTATCCAACACTTTTTTACAAGAGCACATTGCTGCCGCAAAAAAGATAAGTGTTATATATATACGTTTCATAACGAAATCTGATTTAAAATGAAGTGTTTAATCCAAATACAATTGTTCTGGGACGAGGATATGCTGAAAAATCAAATCCAGGGGTCAGCACTGAATTCCGGGTCGAAACTTCAGGATCAGGACCTGAATAATTGGTCATGGTAAACAAGTTTTGAGCACTGGCATACACCCTTAAACTCGATAGCTTTATTTTATCCAATAGTTTCTTCGAAAAATTGTAGCCCAGTGATACCGTTTTCAACCTGAGGTAAGAACCATCTTCAACTACGTTGGATGAATAGGTGTTTATACCACCTCCAGCCCTATAATAGGTATTGCTCGGATTGGTAGGCGACCATCTATCGATATAAGTTGCAAATTGATTAAGGAATGGATTATTGGATGTAGATCCTTCAAACATTAATCTATTGGCATTAATTAAATTATTACCGTACGACCATTGGAAGAATACATTTAAATCGAAATTTTTATAGGTAAAATTGTTAGAAAAACCACCTACATGTAATGGAAGGCCACGACCGATAATTGTTCTGTCCTGCTCATTCACGACGCCATCCCCGTTGATGTCTTTAAATTTGATATCACCTGGTTTAATGTTTGCACGGGCATTGCTGTTTGTTGGGATATTTGATTTTAAAGCATATGCGCCATTAGGCATTTTATCGAAATCGCTGTACTGGTAAATACCATCAAATATGTGTCCGTATAGCTGTCCTACAGACTGTCCAAGTACCGATATGTAAGGAGGGATGTTTGAGTATCTGGTATCAAAACCAACTGTTGTAGCCAGATATTGTTGATTTTCGGCTAAAGAAACTACTTTATTCTTGTTAAAGCTAATATTGAAGTTGGTCGTCCACCGGAAATTTTTGTTCTGAATATTTACCGTATTCAGGGTAAGCTCTAAACCGTCATTTTGCATGGCACCAACATTCTTGAAAGCATTACTGGCACCCGTTGTATAAGGTAATTGGGCATTCAACAATAAATCACTGGTTTTTTTACGGTAAATATCTGCCGTAAGAAGCATGCGTTGTTTTAAAAAGCCTAGATCTATTCCGATATTGGTTTGCCTGGAAGTTTCCCATTTCAAACCTTCGTTTCCAAAAGTTCCGATCATGGCACTTAACTCTGGCGGGTTATTGTTAAAAGAATAACTTTGGTTTAAAGGAAATGCAAGTTGAGATAAGTATGCAAAGTCTGATACACGGTTATTACCGGTTTCTCCATAACTTGTTCTGATCTTCGCATCAGAAAGAATTTTAGCATCCTTAAGGAAACTTTCATTTTTTATTTTCCAGGCTGCCGATACCGCCGGGAAATATCCCCATTTCTCACCAGGAGCAAATCTGGATGAACCATCTGCACGATAAGAAGCGGTAAACAGGTAAGTTGATTTGTAATCATAACTAACGCGGGTAAAAAATGACTGCATGCCCCAGGTAGAATTTACCGATCTTGCTACAATTGAGGTTGATAGGTCTAATGCATCAAGTCCAAGCGATTCATTCGGCACATTGGTGGCACTAAAACCAGCCGATCCGGTTTTGGCAAATTGATTACTGAAACCAATTACTGCATTTAAGTTATGCGCATTATTAATTTTTTTCGCATAAGTAAGCGTATTTTCATTTAACCAGGTAGAACCTGTGTTATTGTAAATAGAACCGTTAACTTTCTGTGCAGTATAAGGACCCCCTAAAGCAGTATTCGAACCATAAAAGGCATTCACCCTTGCATTGGCAATTGAAATGCCACCGGTAGATTTTAATTTTAATCCTTTTATTATCTCATATTCTACATAAGCGTTTGCATCAAGGTTATTTGATTTGTTGTTATTGATGCGGTTTTTTAAATCAAGAATCGGATTAGCCCTGTAATCGGAATATACATTTACTGCGGGAAGTCCGGGATCATACAGCTGATCATCAATCGGCAATAAACTTCCTGTTATCGGCCGGTAACCCCATATAGAATAGAGTGTATTAATTGATGCTGAGAAATTAGATGACCCGATAGGCCCACCATACGATTGGGTATAACTGTAATTAACATTTATGCCCGCTTTAACTTTTTTACTAACGTTATGATCAAGCGTAAATCTACTTTGTATGCGGCTAAACCCTGAATTAATGATGATGCCTTCCTGATCCTGATAGTTGGTTGATAATGAATATTTAGTCTGATCTGCACCACCTCTTAAAGATAAAGAGTGGTTTTGATAAGGTGCAATTTTAAACAGTTGGTCCTGGTAATCTGTTCCCTGTAAACCCTGGTACGATTCCAGTGTTCTTCCCTCAATAAAATACCCCTGAGCAGTACCTACAGGGTCCAGTTCATTGGCCAGTTTAACAAAATTATAAGGATCCATTACGGCAATTCTCTTTGTATTTTCCTGTAAACCATAATAGCCGTTATAGGCTACAACAGGCTTGCCTGTTTTCCCTCTTTTGGTTACAATCTGAATTACACCATTCGCTCCTCTTGACCCATAAATAGCGGTTGCCGCAGCATCTTTCAATACATCGATACTTTCAATATCATCGGGATTTATAGAATTGTTATTGGCATTGTCCATCGGAAAACCATCGATAACATAAAGTGGCGAGTTATCCTGCGTAATTGACCCCGCTCCACGGATTACAATATTTGATACCGCCCCTGGCTGTCCATCGCTGCCAGCTACCTGAACCCCTGCAACACGTCCTGCCAGGGCTTCTTCGAATGATTTAACCGGGGCTTTTTCAAAATCACTCATTTTCACTGAAGCAATTGAAGTTGACAGGTCGTTTCTGTTTGCCGATCCATAACCGATTACAACAACATCACTTAGGCCTATTGATGATGGTTTTAAGGTTATATTGATAGTTGTTTTGGCACCTACACTCACCGTTTCAGCTTGGTAGCCAACATAATTGAACACCAACTGATCGGCAGGCAATGCCTGGATTCTGTACCTTCCCTCTTCATCTGTCTGCGTAATGATTTTAGAACCTTTTACCTGGATAGTTACCCCAGGTATCGTTTGCTTCTGCCCATCAGTAACTACCCCTATAATGGTTCTGCTCTGCGCAAAAACCTGGGTACCGACTATTGACATTAAGAGTACTAATAAAAGTTCAGTGAAATTCCGCGCCCGGATTATAGCGCCTATGGCCCTACGCCCTCTGTAAAGTTTATTCATAATTTAAGAATTAGTTTGGTTAGTATATCGGCCCGCTTCTTTTGAATAAGATATCGGTCAACAGCAAACATATTATTATTGAATGGTTAGGCAGGGGTTATTTTCTAACGAATTAGGGGTTGTTTTCTATAAATAGCATTACAAATCGAAGGAAATAATACCTTCATCGTTCAAACCAGACAGCAGTTAATTCTAAGCAAAAACGACAGCGTTATTTAACCGCATTATTTTTTAAATACCATAAAATCCGGGGCTGGGCAGCGGGCGAAGGCAAATCCTTCTATAGAAAAAAATAATCTTTTATAAAAACACCCCTATATATTTAGAATTGCAACACCTCTTTATTATCCACTGTGATTATTTTAGCATAAAAAAGCGATGTGTAGTGAAAGAAACAATTCCTTTATCACTTAGATTTAGTTCCCTTTGAGTTTTATCCTTTGAGCAGCTGTATCTGCTTATCATTTCTGAACTAAGGGTAGCGGAATGGGTACTTTCCTGGAAGATAATTTTATAGATAAATTGGGTATTTCTTATAAAAATTTAGTTTATTATTGTACTAACTCCCTAACCAATATGTTACTCTCGTGCTAAAGTTTACTTACAGCTTTATAAGTGCAGTAGTAATGACGTTCATTGCTGTACTCCTATCTCCCTTGCGAATCAGTGCGCAGCAGCAAATTTATTTCGACCATTTTAATGTTGAAAAAGGACTTTCTCAAAACTCCGTTTTAACTATTATCCAGGATAAAGAGGGCTTTATGTGGTTTGGCACACAATATGGCTTAAACAGATATGATGGCTATCGCTTTAAAATATACCGCAACACCGGTTTAAAAAATGCCATAAGCGCAAATGAAATAAATTATTTGTTTAACGACCGGGAACAAAACCTGTGGGTGGCTACGTCTAATGGATTAAACAAGTATAATCCTGAAAAAGATGCGTTTGAAAAAATCGTTATCAATAGCTCAAAAAACTGGCCTGGCAGCCATGTTATTACCTGCATCTATGAGGATAGTAAGTCTAACTTATGGATAGGCTCAATAAATGGTCTGACTAAGATGATTAAAAACCCGCCCTACAAATCGGAGCTTTTTCTCAAATCAGGATTAAATGGTTTGGCCTCAAACGAAATAAAAGCGATATCCGAAGATGATTCGGGCAAAATCTGGGTGGGCACAACTAAAGGGCTAACTGTTATTGATAAGATAAACGGCCATTATGCATTTAAAACCTATCAGGCAGATGGCAAACCGGGCAGCCTGGCCGACAATTATATCACCACAATTGTTACCGACAAACAGCACCGCATGTGGGTTGGAACGCAAAGCGGTGGATTTAGTACTTTCAATAAAAAAACGAATGCATTTGTAAATTATAATAACGGAAAAAATGGCGCTGTAAATGATAATATCAGAAAAATGATATTTGACAATAAAGGAAACTTATGGATAGGCTCTTTAGAAGGATTAATGATTATGAATCCCTCAACTGGCAAAATCTCATCTATTAAGCACGATACAGAGAACCGAAAAAGCTTAAGTCAAAATTCCGTCTATAGTTTATTTATGGATAAAGCTAACGCTATTTGGGTGGGCACTTATTTTGGCGGGGTAAATGTAACCTACCCCACTACTACCGTCTTCAACAATTTTCAAAACGGACATATAAATCCAGCTTTCAGCGACAATGTGGTGAGCTCTGTTTTAGAAGAAAATGGAGGCAAAAATTTATGGATAGGAACTGAAGGCGGCGGATTGAACTTTTATGAAAAATCATCTAACAAAAACACTTTATACAAAAACATTCAGAACAACAGCAGTAGCCTTGGCTCAAATCTTATTAAGGTATTATTAAAAGATAAAGATGAAAATCTGTGGATTGGAACCCATGGTGGCGGTTTAAATTATCTAGCCAGGGGCAGCAACGTTTTTAAACGGTTTTTATACAGTGCTGAAGACCAGATTGCAACCAGCAGAGAAATACCTGCGCTGGCAGAAGATAAAAAGGGAATCATTTGGGTAGGCACACAGAACGGGCTGTACAAAAGCAATGAATTAAAAAATATATTCACACGTTATAATGTAAAAACAGCTTCAGGCATCATTGAAAAGCCATCCATAAAATGTTTGTTAAATGATGCAGAAGACAATCTCTGGATGGGCACCACCTCAGAGCTCTATATCAAACCCAAAGGACAAGACAGGTTTGCCCCGGTTTTGCAGCGCATCAAAAACATCAGGCCCAAAATAAAATACATCAACACCATTGCACAAGATTCGAAAAAGCAAATTTGGATTGGTAGTTATTATGGTGGCCTATATTGTTACCGGTCCCAAAATAATACCCTAGAAATTTTTACGGAAGAAAACGGTCTGCCGAGCAACAATATCCAGGCAATTTTGGAAGATGATAGCCATAATTTATGGATTAGTACGAGTAACGGCCTTTCTGTATATAACCCCGGAACCAGGCACTTTAAAAATTATAATACGAGTGATGGCCTGCTCAACAATGTTTTCAATAAAAATGCAAGGCTAAAAAGCGTAAATGGAGCGCTTTACTTTGGTGGTTATAACGGTTTAACCAGTTTTTATCCGAACAATATCCAGAGCAATAATGTGGCCTCACCAGTTGTTTTTACAGATTTAAAACTGTTCAACAAATCGATAAGTGCGGATGATGAAAGCGGTTTGCTAAAAGCCGACATAAATTTTACAAATAAACTGGTATTAGCTTATGATCAGAATACATTAACCATCGAATTTGCCTTATTAAATTTTATTAAATCAGGAAAGAATCATTTTGCCTATAAACTGGATGGCTACGATAAAAACTGGAATACGGTTAGTGTGCCTGCAGCTACCTATACAAACCTGCCTTCTGGTTCTTATACCTTTTTGGTTAAAGGCATAAACAATGATGGGGTATATAGTGCAAACATCGGTCGGATTGAAATTGTAGTGAACCCACCTTTTTACGGAACCTGGTGGGCTTATCTATTTTATTTCTGTGTGGCAGCAGCCATTTTAGTTATCATTATCCGCTATTTATTAATTAGGGCCATATTTGAAAAGGAAAAAGAAATTAACGAACATAAACTCGAATTTTTCACCAATATTTCTCACGAGATACGCACACCACTTACGCTAATTGTTGGACCATTAGAAGACTTGATTGAAACCGAAAAAGATAACCCTGAACTTTATAGATCACTTCAACCCATTAAAAATAATGCCGACCGTTTGATGAACCTGGTTACCGAATTACTGGATTTCAGGAAAGCTGAAAGCGGGAAAATGCCATTACATGTCGGTTCAGGAAACATTGTTAAATTCTGCCGCGAAATTTTCATGGCCTTTCAGAACATGGCCATTTCCAAGCAAATTGAATATAATTTTGAAGCCGATAAAGAAGAAATACAACTATACTTCGATAAGGTTCAACTGGAGAAAGTGTTTTTCAATTTACTTTCTAACGCTTTTAAATTTACACCTAAAGAAGGTAAGATTAATTTTAAAATTGAGGAAAGCGATCATTTAGTCACGATTAAAATTTGTGATAATGGACCGGGTATTCCACTGGCTGAACAGGAAAATTTATTTGAGCGCTTTTATCAGGCAAAATCAGCCAGTACAATTGGTACGGGTTTAGGTTTGTCTTTTTCGAAAAGCATTTTAGACCTCCACCATGGAAATATCACTTTTGAAAATATTCCGCAAAATGCAGATGCATCCGGGCTCACCTGTTTTAAAGTAAGCCTGAAAACCGGCAAAAGCCATTTTAAGGAAAGTGATTTTATCACAGATGCTGTTTACGACCATGATGAAGCCAGGTATGGCAACTTCTTAACAAATGCTGTAGAAAACGAAAGCGCAGGTGAAAATCTGGTATTAGCCGAAGAACAAAGTTATCATGTTTTGCTGGTAGAGGATAATGATGATGTACGTTCATTTCTTAAGAAATCGCTGCAAACAAAATATCATATACATGAAAGCGAAAATGGCTTAAAAGGATTGGAAAAGGCTTTTGAAATCATCCCTGATATTATTATTAGCGATGTAATGATGCCTGTATTGGATGGTTTGGAACTTTGCCGCCGGTTAAAAACAGATGAAAGGACCAGTCACATTCCAATTGTTTTATTAACAGCAAGGTCGGCCTATGTCCATCAGGTAAATGGCCTCGAAAATGGGGCAGACAGCTATATCATGAAACCTTTTAACTTAAAGATTTTGCAACTCCATATCCAGAATCTTTTAAATGCCCGCGAAAAGGTTAAACAAAAATTTGCAGGCATCATTCAACTCGAGCCTAAAAATCTGCTTGTTAATACCACCGAGCAAAATTTCCTGCATAAAATTATTCAAATCATTGAAACAAAAATGACAGACCCTGATTTTGATGTACCCATGCTGTCCTCAGAAATTGGTATGAGCCAACCAACCCTTTACAAAAAAATCAGGGCCCTGACCGACTTATCTGTAAATGAATTCATCAAGTCTATCCGGTTAAAAAGGGCAGCTCAATTACTAAAACAAAAAATTGGTAACATATCAGATGTGGCGTATGCTGTTGGCTATACGGACAGGAAATATTTTAGTATAGAATTTAAAAAATATTTTGGCAAATCACCAACCGAGTTCATACAGGATGAACTTTAGCGGGTTCTTCATATATGGAAATTGTGATCCAGATCGCCCATGATCCCCCATTTCCTATTTTTTAAAAATCGTTTAAAATCCTCCTTTCCGGTTAAAGATTTAAACCTAAGCTAAACCTATCTATTTCGTTACACAACAGCAAACGTTTGCGTATACGGGCTAGCCTGAAAATGGCATTTTTTTAATCAGCAAATTACTATTTTGGAGGATGAAATATCTATTCTTATTCTGTTTCTTAGGTTTTTATCTAACCACTGAGGCTCAAAACAGGCCTAATGCTAATATCGATTGGAGCAAAGTTAACCCTGGATTACAGGTTAGTTTTGCCTCTTCAAATATACGTTTTGCAAAAGAAGCGCCGCCTGAAATAGCGATGCAGAAAACATGGTCGACAAAAGCATGGAAAGGTGAAAAAATAAACACCCAAGTGTTGTTGTGGAGCGGAGCACAAACAAAATCGATCAAACTACAGGTTTCTGACCTGAAAGATGCACAAGGAAATGTATTAAAAAAAGAAAACATCAGCAGCGGATTTTTAAAATATGTAATTACCGACGAATTTAAAGGTGGTTGTGGTTACCGGAAAGCAAAAGATTTCGATTCTTCTTACGTAGCCGACATTATAGATACTAAAACCGCAGCGCTTAGCCTGTCAAAAAACAATACCCAACCGGTTTGGTTAAGTATAAAAGTACCGGCAAACGCTAAAGCAGGCAGTTATACTGGTCAGATTAAAGTAATTGGCGATAAAGAACAGGTGTTACAAATTGCGGTTCAGGTATTAGACAGAACGCTCCCTCCTGCCAGCAAATGGAAGTACGATTTAGATCTTTGGCAACACCCACGGGCCGTCGCGCGTGTACACAATGTTCAAACCTGGAGTGCCGAACATTTCTCCTTAATGAAAGAATATTATCAAATGCTGGCCAATGCAGGGCAAAAAACAATCACAGCCAGTATCGTAAACGAACCCTGGGGCCATCAAACTTTTGATGATTATCCGAGTTTGATTAAATGGACCAAAAAGAAGGATGGCAGCTGGAAATACGATTATAGTTTATTTGATAAATACATCGCATTTGTACTGGAATGTGGTATTACAGACCGTATAAACTGCTATAGTATGGTGCCTTGGAAAATTGCCTTCACCTATTATGATGAAAATCTTGGGAAAGAAGCTGTACTTAAGGATGCCATTGGATCGGAACCTTATAATCGTTTCTGGAAAACCATGTTGGTTGATTTCACTGCGCATTTAAAACAAAAAGGATGGTTTGCCAAAACTTATATTGCGATGGATGAAAGGCCTATGGAAGCCATGAAAGCGGTGATCAAATTATTAAAAGAAACAGATAAAGATTGGAAAATAGCACTTGCCGGCGATTACCATGGCGAGATAGAAGGTGATATCGATAACTATTGCATCGCATCGAAATGGGACTTCCCTGCCGAGGTACTGCAAAAGCGTAAGCAACAAGGCAAAATTAGCACCTGGTATACTTGCTGCACCGAACCCTATCCAAATGCTTTTACCTTCTCTTCACCAGCAGAACAGGTTTGGATGGGCTGGTATTCGGCTAATAAAGCCATGGATGGATATGTAAGATGGGCTTATAACAGCTGGACAAAAAATCCGCTGGTGGATAGTCGTTTTACGGCCTGGCCAGCTGGCGATACCTACCAAATTTACCCAGGTCCATTGAGTTCGGTTAGGTTTGAAAAGCTTATTGAAGGCGCCCAGGATTTTGAAAAGATTTTGTTATTGAAAGCGCAGTATACTGCCAATAAAAACACCAAACAACTTCATGCGCTGAATAGTGCATTGGCCACCTTCGACATTAAATTATTGGCAAACACCTCTGCAGATGAAATGCTGCAAAAAGTAAAAAACCTGTTAAATGACTAAGAGCATAAGTTTAAAGATTCAATTTTTGGTATGTACGTTGTGCTTTTTTAGCGCATCTTACGCACAAAAAAACACCGATTTTAAGTGGTTTAACCCACGATCTAATGATTACACCACCTTAAAAGGTAAGGCCTGGCAAAATACCGATAGTGCAAATTATTTTACCAGAATACCTGCAAAAGCCGAAAAAAATGTACGAGATGCGGTGTGGAACCTGGCCAAGAATACCGCAGGCGAATACCTTGATTTTGTAACCAATGCCAGCCAAATCCGGGTTAACTATCAGGTAACCGGAGGAAAAAGCATGGAAAACATGGTGACCATTGGGGTTAGCGGCGTAGACCTCTATGCACAGGACACCAAAAATAACTGGCATTGGGTTAAAGGGGCATACAGTTTTGGTGATACCATCAGTTTTAAATATCAAAACTTCGACAGTACGGTAAATATTAAAAAATATCG
Organism: Sphingobacteriaceae bacterium GW460-11-11-14-LB5; assembly: GCA_002151545.1. Taxonomy (NCBI): domain Bacteria; kingdom Pseudomonadati; phylum Bacteroidota; class Sphingobacteriia; order Sphingobacteriales; family Sphingobacteriaceae; species Sphingobacteriaceae bacterium GW460-11-11-14-LB5. The sequence goes on from CP021237.1 coordinate 3,589,544, forward strand.
CCTGTATCTTCCACTATACAATACACCGAAATGGCTTAAAATAGGGGTAGAAAAGAAGTTCGACTTTAAGGTAGAAATGGCTGACGAAAAATTGCCACTGGTTTTTTATGGTACCTCTATTATGCAAGGTGCATCGGCCAGCAGGCCAGGTTTAGCCTGGTCGAATATATTGGGCAGGAAATTAAATAAACCTGTAATTAACTTAGGCTTTTCGGGCAATGGCCGCCTGGAAAAACCATTGATTGATTTAATTAATGAGATTGATGCGCAGCTTTTCGTTTTAGACTGTCAGCCTAATTTACACGACAAAAAAACCTATAGTGAAACCGAGATTGAAACCAGGATTGTTAATGCGGTAAATGATCTTAAACAAAAACACCCTAAAGTTCCGATTTTGCTGGTCGAACACAGCGGTGGTTTGGCTCACCTCAATTTAGACTCGGAATTAACCGGCAGGTATATCTGGACATCAAAGATTCTGTCCAATACTTATCAAAAATTAAAAAAAGAGGGTAACAAAAATATTTTCATCCTTACTGCCCAACAGATTGGTTTTACCGATGAGAGTACAATTGACGGCACCCATCCTAACGATTTAGGCATGATGCAATATGCAGATGCTTATCAAAAAATAATCAATAAAATTCTGGGACAAAAGAACCAGTAAATACAAAAAGCAGTTGGTGTAGAAATACCAACTGCTTTTTATTTATTCAATAAAACAGATTAATTCTTGTTGCTTGTATTACTTTTTGATTTTGCTGGTATCAACGTCCCAATTATCGGTTCTGAAAGGGGCTACAGGTAAACCAGCTTTACTAAAGAGATTGCCTATACCTGCATTGCTAAATTGATAGCGCACCGCGGCAGGGGTTTTTACCTGTCCGTTTGAAACAAAAAGCTTATTACCTTTTACTTTAACCTTTGCCGGATAAAACAGCTTATCTGCACCAGCGATAAAAATTTCCTTTGGCGTATCTCCTTTAATTGTCAATCCACTTTCTGCATTATCGAATTCGATTACGATATCGCTTTTTTCTACTGTAAAGGATTTAAAAAGTGGATTTTTATAACCTGCTTTTTTCTGTCCATAGGTTTCGGCCAATGCTAAATTTGCCAAACGTAAGCCTACATCTTTTTTATTGTTAGGGTGAATATTTAAAGTATCGCTAACCAGATCAGAAATAACAACCATACCCGTTTTTGATGTCGAGAGGTTCCTGGTTTGCGCCTCCCGCACCAATGCCCCAACATTGTATTTATCGTATTTAAAAGGGGCGATCTGCACGTAATAAAAAGGGAAATCATTGTTCCAGGACTTGCGCCAGGCACCTAACATCGTGTTAATTAATTCGGTATAACTTGCAGGCGTATCTCTGTTACTTTCGCCCTGGTACCAAATGGTTCCTGCAATGCTGTAATTAACCATAGGAGCAATCATGGCATTGTAAGTATAACCAGGTGCTACCGGCCACCAGGCAGTAGGTGCATTTTTCGTTGCTGCGTCTTTCAATACCGCATTATTTTCTACCAGTTGCTCAGGAGTCCAGGTTTCGGCAGGAGTACCACCCCAATTGCTGTTAATCAGACCTATAGGGATATTCAGGTCCTGGTTGAGGTGTTTACCAAAGTAATAGCCTACTGCACTAAAAGTTTTTAAGCTATTGCTGTCGCAAACGGTCCACGTGCTATTGATATCATCCTGAGGTGTTTTTGAAGTGGTTTTTGGCACATTGAATAGTTTGATATTCAGTTTGCTCAGGTGTTCGAACTCTTCTTTAACGCTTTTAATTCCGGTACTGTAATTCCATTCCATGTTCGATTGCCCGCTACATACCCATACCTCTCCTATCCATACATTTTCGAGTACAATTTTGTTTCCAGCCTGAAAAGTGATATTGTACGGACCGCCAGCCTGTGGGGTTTTCAGCTCAACCTGCCAGGCCGCATTTCCATCAGCACTAACTTCGGTAACCTGATTATCCCAGGATGTGGTAATTTTTATTTTCTCTGCAGGCGAAGCCCAGCCCCATAGTTTGGTCGTCGATTTTTGTTGCATTACCATATTGCTGCTTAAGATACCCGGCAGGCGGATATTGGCATGAAGTGATAACGCTAAAAAGCTGAGAATAATGGAAAATATTGTTTTTTTCATCTTGAGTAATATTTAAAGTTTTGCCATAATGCTTTTGGCATCCTGGTCTTCATATTGATCGATAAGCTTGTTTAATTTGCCTTTTAGCTGGGTAACAATACCTTCGTATCCTTTTTTGCCATATAAATTATTTTCTTCTGAAGGGTCATTTTTCAGATCGTATAACTCCCAGGCATTAACACGTTTATAAAAGCGGATTAACTTATATCGTTCGGTTCTCACACCAAAATGCGGTGATACCGAATGTTCTCCATTTTCATAATAATGATAAAACATGGCATCCCTAAAGGCCACTTTTTTTGATTGAAACAAAGGCAGCATCGATTTTCCCTGCATGGCCTGTGGTATGTTAAGTTTTGCGGCATCGAGCAATGTTGGTGCAATATCCAGATTCATGACGAATGTTTCACTTTTGCTACCTGGTTTAATTACGCCTGGGTAACTCATTACCATGGGTGTTCTGAAAGATTCTTCATACATAAAACGTTTATCAAACCAACCATGCTCACCTAAATAAAAACCCTGATCTGAAAGGTAGATAACAATGGTATTTTTCGTCAGATTGTGTTTCTCAAGGTAATCTAGTGTACGGCCAATGTTTCGGTCGAGCGATGCAGCTGTGCTTAAATAATCGCGCATATAACGCTCATACTTCCATTCTACCAAAGCCTTACCGGATAAATTCCGGCTTTTTAAATCTGCTTCAATGGGTTTATAGTAAGCATCAAACCTCGCTCGTTGTGCTACATTCATTCGGTTAACGCTACCCTCTCCATTTTTACTGTAAGAAAGCATTTTCAGATCGTAGCCCATTAACATGGTTTTATCAATCGTCATATCCTGTACTTTTGCAGCTTCCCGGTTTACATAATTGTCGTAAAAGTTTTTAGGCATAGGGAATTTTACCTGATCAAATTTCCCCATATCAGTCGTATCAGGAAGCCAGGTACGGTGTGTGGCTTTGTGTCCTATAACCAGGCAAAACGGCTTTGACTGGTCTCTGTTATCTAACCATTGTTCAGATGCATCTTCAATTAAATTGGTTACATAACCTTCTTTGTGTACCGCTTTACCGTTCATATCGATAAAATCGGGGTTGTAGTATTGTCCCTGATCTGGCAGGATGCTGTAATAATCAAATCCCTGAGGTTTATCACCCAGGTGCAACTTGCCTATCCACGCGGTTTGATATCCGCCAGCCTGAAGATGTTTGGCGAAATTATCCTGACCATGATCAAAATGAGAGGTCTCGTTATCTTTAAAGCCATTTTTATGACTGTATAATCCAGTTAATATAACTGCCCGGCTTGGCCCGCAAATAGAATTGGTTACATAAGCTTTGTTAAAGGTTACGCCCGATTGGGCAATACGATCAATATTGGGTGTTTTAGTTAATTTACTGCCGTAACTGCTTATGGCCTGAAAAGCATGATCATCAGAAATAATGATTACAATATTGGGCTTTTGCTGGGCATAGCTTAATTTACAGAGTAATAGTGCACTGATTAATATTATTTTTTTCATTTGTGGTTTGATATAGATCGTATTTAAAAGGTTTGTTATTACATTTTCAGGTCTCCCTTAGGCAGGATGACAATTCTACCTTGATGATACCTACCCGTAAATTTACAATCTAATTTTAATACCCTTTCATTTCGCCTGATGAAAGTATCTTAAAGGCATCTATTGTATCCTATTTATCATAAACACTCATTTCTCAGCTAATAACTTTGTAATCATTGGTTTTAAAGCCATTGCCCAGGCCTTGTAGCCGTCTGCCTGTAAATGAATGCCATCGCTTCCATATTTGGTGGGATCTAAATCGCCATTTGGCAATAAAAACGGAGAGGCAATTGATTGGTAAGTATAATTTTTGCGCGGCAGTTTAGCCAGTAATAAATGAACCTTTTCATACTTCAATCTCCTTTCATCATCTCTTTTTATCCCAACAGGCAAAGGCCCCAATAAAAGCACCTTGGTTGAAGGCATATTTTTGCTGGTCCAATCGGTTACTTTGCTAATGGCTGCTACAATTTCTTCAGGACTATCGCCTGCACTAATGTTGTTCACACCAATCATCACCACCATTACCTTTGGTTTAGCTTTTGCATAATTGCCATTTTGCAAACGCCATAATATATTTTGGCTTCTATCGCCAGAAATACCTGCGCTTTCCCATTTTAAGTTTACAAAAACACTATCAAAAGCTTTAAAGCCGGGTTTATAGGTTACCGAAGTTCTATGTCCACCGGTGCCCTGGGTAATCGAATTGCCTAAAAAAAGAATATCGAGGTTTTTCTCGGCCAGCAACAAACTATCTATATTTTCATGCTGTGCCCACCAGTCTTTACCTAGTGTCCAGCCTGCACCCGATCTGTATTCTGAGCCTGGAACCGCAATCGCTGCGAAATTTACCTTCTGTCCGGTTGCCCTTAAAATAAAATCGGTAATGGGCGTAGGATTTGGCAAACTATGCGGATGATGGTTAACATTTGCTTTATGGATTACGGTGATATTGCCTCCGTTTTCACGTACTATTTTTTCGAAAGGTGTGGTATTTTCGGCAATAGGTACCACATCATCCACATCTCCTACCACATGCAGCATCGGGAAACCCAGTTTGGCAATTTTTGCGGCGTGATCTAAGGGGCTGTTTTTAAAATTATCGGCCTGTGTTTCTGTAAGGTTATAATCTTTTTTAAAATCTTCCCAGGGCTCTTTTGCTCCTGCATTTCTTTTCTTGCCCGGCCAGCTTTTTAAATCGAGTACAGGCGCATCTGCATAAATACAAGCTACTTTTTCGGGATTGGCCAGGGCCCAATTATACACGTAAACACCACCACGACTCATACCTTCTAAAGCTACTTTTTTCGAAAGTCCGCATGTTTGCATCAGGTTATAAAACTTATTCCACAAGCCAACGGCTTCGGCATTGCCAAAAAGCTCTGCGACATCGCAGTAAACAATATGAAAACCACGTTCCAGTAAAGAAACATCTGTTTGTGGTTCATGCCCCCAGAAACGGGCACGCCATACCCAAGGATGGCCTTTCGCCACCACCTTTGGTTTAACCACCTTACAATCACGCCCGTTAAATTTAAAGCTGGCACATTCAAAGCCATTAAATTCAGTGATATTTTTGCCTTCCTTTATTTTAGAAAAAATGTCGGAATTTTCAGTTCTGTTTTGAGTGATGGCTTCATATAACCTGGTTGCAATAATAGAAGCACCAATTGATGCAGGATGGATTTTATCCGGAAACATACCTTCCTTATCAACAAACAGCGGATGGAGGTTAATGATTTCCAGTTTTTCACGATACGCTACATGCTGTATCATTGGGATAATCCGGTTCACCAGAACAGGATCTGAAATGTAAGTGGTATCGGTAGAAAATGCAGCGACAGGGGCAACTAAGATAATGCGGGGTTTAGTTGATAATTGCCTAAAGCTGTTAATCAGTTCCTTGTACGTATTTTCAAATTCATCATATCTGTTTCTATTTTGTCCTTTACTATCGTTGGTACCTAATTTGATCAGTACGATATTGGGTTCGCTCTTTAAGGCATCGGCGTATGCTTTGGTTTTCCAATAAGGATTGACGGTATTTTTTAACACGGTAGCGCCGCTATGACCGAAGTTCATGACCTCGTATCCACTGCCTAACATATTTTGCAACTGTGCCGGGTAACTGTTTTTTTCGCGGTTGGCAATGCCCATGCCATAGGTGATACTATTGCCTACGCAGGCTATTTTTATTTTTTGGGCAAAGCCTGAAGTGCTGGCTACAACAAATAAAATAGTGGTAAAAATTATGGTTTTCATCCGTGAGTAACTTGTTTTAGTGGTGATGAGGCTATTATGGTTAAATAGTTATTCTGTTTTGGTAGTATTTTCAAAAATAATTGTTTACAAAAAACAATAAAAAGTTTAGCGCAACTACACAAATATACATAGTTTAAAAAAACTTTTACTGCTCCTTATCACTTTTTTAATAAAGATGATATCACATTGTGCAGCAATAAGATCGCAATTGAAAAGCATACAAAGATTAGGTAAGATTTTAATTTCATGATGTATGTTATAACTTTTATAATTAAGACAATCTAATCAAAAAACCTAAACCTGTTTTCTTTTAAAAGCTTCAAAATCCACTCATTTTCTGATTGAACATGATACATTTTAACGAAATCAATTATGGGTTCATCAGCACTTGCTCAATCAACAGACCTATCAGCTTTGTGCTTACAGTTTTAAAAACCTGTGCCCTTTGATTAAAAAACTGCTTAAATTTCATCAATTATCATTCAGCAGGATAGATGCAAATGCTTAAAAATTTTGCTTTTAGAGATCATAATTACAATTAATTGGGATACAGGCTAAAGCATTCATGGAATCTATCGATCCATTCATAGAGTGTTTATGCCTATTCATCTATTATCTATTTCAAGAAATACTAATATGTGCTACGTTTGTCATGATCATATTAATGCAATACACAGGTAACTAAGCTAATAAAGGGACACTAGGGATGGAATCCACTTTTTAGTTACATTCTTACTGTGATGTTAATAATGACTATAGAGGGGGCATTCCGGGATGATTTCGCCCCCTCTGCTTTTTTTAAGATTATTTACTTATCGCTCTCAATCCTTTCGATTTCCGGTCTGCAACAGAAAAATGGCTAATCGAAGGGATGCCTTTTGAAGAAATAATATTCAACCTGATTTTTGAAGCATTTACATATTCAGGCAAATTGATAATCTTACAGGCTTCTACCCTTTCGCCGGTATAAATGGTTTGCCATTCACCATTAAAAACAGCTATACTATACTGCTGAATGTGGAACTTACGGATAGATGAAAAGCCATCTTTAAGATCAATCATTTCCGGTTGCTCCATTAAGGTAATCCTGTTTATTTTTTTCGGACCTTTTAAATCCATGGTTAAGGTTGCCGTGGTATCGCCAGCCGTCCACCAGGTTTCTAAACTGTAATCGTTGGCTTTCTCTGGTGCATTCTTTTTATCTGCACTCGAATTGGATGCTTCAATAGGTACATTGAAAGCCAGATTGGTATAACCACCCGGCAATTGATTTTTACCATTCCTAATGCCTATCCTATCTGCCAGTGCTAAAATCCGTAAACGTTCATGCGCCCTGATTTGTCCGTGCTGATCAGGCGGAACATTTAAAATCATGATATTGTTGTTGGCCGTTGTCCAATAGAATAACTCTTCCAATTCATCTACTCCGCGTGCAGGTAACATTTCCTTTTTCTGGAACCAGTTCCACCGATCGGATAAACACAAGGTATGCTCTAATATTAAATAATGCGAAGCACCGTCGCGCGTAAACATTTTGGGGTCGTCCCATCGTGCCAGATTCGGATCCTTAGTCCTAAAATCAACTGGCCACCAGCGGATAGGGTCGCCTTTCTGCATGTCGGTCGGGTTTTGTATGGCCGTAATTTTCTCAGGCTTACCAATGGTATGGTTTACGGTAATTAAACAATTGGGCTGTAATTTGCGGATATGACTGTAAAGCTCAGGAATATGCCAGTCGGCATCTTTTTTTGCCCAGCCTCCATCGAACCAGATTTCACATATCTTACCATAATTGGTTAATAGTTCAGTTAACTGGTTTTTCATAAAGTTAACATAAACCTGCGGGTCAGGATTGTTATGCGCAGGTTCATGCCGATCCCATAACGAATAATAGAAACCCAGTTCGATTCCATATTTTTTACAGGCTTTAGCTACTGCAGCAACAACATCTGTTTTTACAGGTGATGATGCAACATCGTAATCGGTATACTGACTATCCCATAAAGCAAAACCGTCATGATGTTTGGTTACCAAAATAACATACCTAAACCCAGCTTCTTTTGCCGTTTTCACCCATTGATCGCAATCTAATTGATCAGGCCGGTAAGAGGAAACAGGTAGTTTGCCATCAGACCATTCCACTTCATTAAAGGTATTTAAGCCAAAGTGCATAAACATGCCGTATCCCCGTTTAATCTGGCTAAGCTGTAAGGCTGATGGACTTTGTGCTTTTAGCGAACAGCTTATTAATATCAAAAACCAGCTTAAACCTATTGATGTATAACTTGCTGCTTTTTTAAATCTGATTTTACGCATGGGAATGGTTGATATTTATAGTTTTGTTAATTTAACCGCAAAGGACGCAGAGTGAAAGCTCAGCATCCTTTGCAGTTAATTCATTTTTACTAAAGTATTATTCGTAACCGTTTTCAAAAACAATGGTCTGTTGTTTTTTCAGGTTCACTTCGGCAATTCCATCATCGCCCATTTTCACCGTTCCAACAGGCAGATTTTTTACCACATAGGTTTTAAAAGGTAGTTTAATCCGAAGTACACCTGCTTTTTCTGCATACACTTTTACTTTTGTTGGCACACCGTTTTCTTTATTACCACTTACTAAAAAGGCACCTTCGGTACGCAGGTTATTAAAAGTAACATCCTTCCAGCTTTGTGGTACAGCCGGAAATGCCTGTATATAACCATTTCTGCTCTGTAATAAAAGCTCTTGAACGCCCTGTGCAAAAGCAAAATTGCCCTCTAAGGTAAACGGACGATAGGTAAAACCAGAGTACTGCCCCCCTTTCTGATCGCCGTTTAAGTGGAAACTATTTGGTGAGCAGAAATTTGAAGCAAAAATTTCCAGTTGTTTCGCGGCTTTATCAGCCTGGTAAGCTCTCGCATATAAAGAAGCCATCCAGCTAAAAGAGTAACCACACCATGCCCTTGTACCAATTTCTTCTAACTGTTTTAAGGAGTTCTCAATAATGGTTTTATCTTTTTGATGGTTAACATCTAATAAGTCGAGCGGATAAATGGCCATATATTGCGAAAAGTGTCTGTGCGAACTCGTTAAGTTAGATCCGGGTGCTATCGTAAAACCGGTTTCATTTATTTCATAATCGGGCAATTGATTTAATATTTCTGCCCAATGTTTACTTTCGTCTATTTTACCGTTTGCCTTGCTTACTTCTGCAGCTGCTTTAAATAAAAATTTTGCTAAACCTAAATCAAAATTCGTCCAGTTTAAGAACCAGGCTTTAATACTGTTATCGTTATACTCCGGACTAGAGCTCAGTGGTAATTTTCTTTTACCATCTTTTAAGCGCGTTATATTTTCGAGATAGGTTGCCGCTTCATGGATGTACGGATAGGCCCTGGTTTTAAGAAAAGTATCGTCCATGCTGTACTTCCACTGCCAATAAAAATGCTGCGAGGTCCATGCACTTACCGTTGGTGAAAGCGCATATTGGATCCATCCACCCATTGGGTCGCCATTTAGTGTAATTACGCCTGGAACATTTAAACCTTCAACGCCAAAATATTGCTTCGTATAAGTCAGATTACGTTCTCTGATTTTCCATAACCAATCGGTAAAGGTGGCACCTTCGGCCAGGTGGTTAGCGGTATAAGTTGGCCAATAACTCAACTGGGTATTTAAGTCGTTATGAAAATCGCCTTTCCAGGGTGGTAAGCTCCCGTTATCAGCCGTCCAAACAGCTTGTAAAGTGATGGCTGGCGCACCTTTTCTGGCTACGCAACCCAATTTGTATAGTTCTAAATAATACTGTTTTTGTATGAGTTGATCTGGCACGGAAATACTCGATTTATTCCAGAAATCCTTCCACCATTTGGTATGTGTACCCCAGCTGGTAGGCTCTTTAGCGGTTGAAGAGATAACAGCTAAGGTTGCCGATTTATCATTGCTGATGGTCCAGGAGCCGATTACATTGCCATTGGCCATTTTTTTCCATTGTACCAACACTTCATAATAATGACCTTCGTAAGTAGGCTGATGATATCGGATACTATTTGCAGTATGGGTAACAGTTCCTTTGGTATAACCCAGTTTCTGTAAGCCTTCGCCTGCATGGCTGTTATCACCTTTTTCTGTTACATTATTGGCGTAATTATGCACAATTAAGTTCGGTAAGATGGCCGTTGATTTAAGATTTTCAAAACTAAAATATCCTTGTTGCTGGGCGGCATGGATATAACAGTTAAAAACGGTACCATTTTCGAATTTAACGGTGTTTAAAGCCGTTTCGATATCCAGCTCATTCGATACCACTTTACCTAGTTTAGCAAGATCGAATTCCATTGCTGCAGCAGGCAACTTGGTTGGATAGGGACTTCTGTCATAGGGTTCATCGCCTATTTTTTGAACGGCAGCGTAGTTGTTTTTGAGAACCTGCTCTTCTACCCATTTAAAGTTAAGCTTCGAAATATCCAGCGCTTTTCGTTCATCCCACAGATCTGCACGATCTAATGAAAGGCGAAGTTTATTGTTTTTTTCCCAGATTAAAACACCTAACATACCGTTTCCCAAAGGCATGGCTTCATCCCATTTGTTGGCGAGTTTAGGAAAGGAAAGATTATAAGGTTTTAATGATTGTGCAAAGCCTGCGCCAGAAAAGCACAGGAGTAATAAAACGATGGCAATTTTAGTTTTCATTTGTGTTTAGAAATGGTTAGCACTTGTATGTGTATCAATTTCTAAAATAATGATATTAAATTACAATAAAACGCCTAAAATTTACGCAAACGTTTGACAGTGAATATAGAACAGGCTTTTGCGAAAAAAAGATTAGTGCACTATTTTGAAAACGAGTTCTTTTAAAAGTTCTCCGTCATCAACATTGCCGGTACTATCTAAACCTTTGCTTTTTAAATCGTACTCGCGGAGGAGGCCAATTACCTGGAAAACTTTTCCAGTGTTGTAATTTCTTGCCGCTACCTCATAATCTTTGATAAAAAATGGAGGCACCCCCAAAGCTGAAGCGGCATCGGCTTTATTGGGGATATAGTGGTATTTTAGCAGTTTAGTAAAATACCCCCCTAAATTGGCCAAAACCATTACTGTTGGATTGGCTTTAGGGTTACTGGCGAAATAATTGATAATTTTATTACATTTTAATACATCGCGGATGGCTAGTGCTTTCTGCAATTCGAAAACGTTATATTCTTTACTAATGCCTATGTTTTTCTGAACCAGATCGGTATTAATGGTTACCTCTTTTGAAACATTGAGCATTAACTTTTCGATCTCATTGGCAATTTTAGAAAGATCGGTTCCTAAATATTCGGCCATTAAAGCCGATGCCTGCTGATCGATTTTGTAACCTTTATCTTTAATAAATTCATCAATCCAGGGCACCAGTTTATAATCGCGGACCGGATCTGACTGAAAAATCAGTCCGCTTTTATTAATGGCCTTATATATTTTTTTGCGTTTATCGAAGTTTGCATACTTAAAAGCCAAAACTAAAATGGTACTCGGTAAAGGTTTTTCGAAATAATTGAGTACAAACTCGCCCTCTTTGCTACTCGAATCTTCTTTACCCCATTTTAAATCCTGTGCTTCTTTAACAATGACCACCTGATAATCAGACATCATTGGGTAGCGCTTCGCTGCCCCCAGAACGGTAGCCATATCGGTATCTTTTCCATATAAAACGGTCTGATTGAAGCCTTTTTCGGCATCGTTCAATAGTTTATCCTCAATATAATCTGTTACTTGATCGATATAGTAAGATTCTTCGCCATGTAATAAGTACACGGGTTTGAATTTGCGGGCTTTGATATCTTTAATAATTTCGGCAGCAGTCATTGTTGGTAAAATTACGATTTAGGTTTAAGGATTTGGGTAAATGTTTATAATTTAAGATATGAGATTTGAGATGTGAGCTACCAGATTTGAGATACCAGATTTGAGGCATGAGATAGTAGGTGGGTGTTTTCCTTGCATATCTTAGAATTAATTAACTTTGGCGCTGTAAAAATTGACAGATTGCTTTATTTACAGAAAACTGAATTGTTAACTACCAACCGAAACTGCCAAAGAAATGTTTACGCCTACCCCGCTTAACCTTCCGCCCTATCCTTTTAAAATTACCCAGAAAGATGACGTGGTTTTTATTTTCGATGAGCTCAGGAAGAAACATCTGGTACTTACGCCCGAAGAATGGGTCCGGCAGCATTTTATACAGAACCTGATTTTGGAAAAGAAATTTCCGCGTACGTTAATCCAGATTGAAGGTGGTTTGGTTTTAAACCAATTACAAAAGCGGAGCGATATTTTAGTATACAATACTGCAGGCGAAAAGCTGATGTTAATTGAATGTAAAGCACCAAAAGTAAAAATTACCCAATCGGTTTTCGATCAGGCATCGCGGTACAACTCCATACACCAGGCAAAATGGATCGTGCTAACCAATGGTTTGCAGCATGTTTATGCCAGGATGGATACGGAAAAGGGTAGCTTTAATTTCGTACAGGAAATGCCTGAATATTTGGGATTATAGTTTTTTTTTGCCACGGAAGCACGGAAAAACACGGAGTTAAATTTTTACGAAAGATCTGTAGTCTAAGAACATCTGCTCATTGGAGAAAATCATTCATAGCATGTACGGTGATTTGATGGAAATCAGGTACAGTAGCCTTTAGGTTTATCCATCCCCGCTCCCGCTTCTCCCGACTTTATATCGGGATCCTGCTTTGATCGGGTTTAGGTGGCACAGCCAGCAAAACCATTAGGGGTTGCATAGCGCAAGAATAACGTCTTTTTTCTAAATCATCCGATTCATCTATCGGAGTGTCTCACCGACCGAAACTAAATTGCCACGGAAACACGGAAGCACAGAATAGCATTACCTATTTTTATCATACTATTCAACCCTCCATAGCAGCAAAAACCCTCCGACTTTAAACCTGATTGAAATGAAAAGCCCGCAGCGTAGCGAGGACTTGTAATGAAAAGCAGGACGAACTTTAAAAAGATTTACAACAACTGCTTTCCAAAAAACATGAAAAGATTTGTTTCACAATTAAGATACTTTGAACCTTATCAAAGCACGCCAAAAACAGTCCTTTGACAAGCTCAGGATTGTAGATGTCAGATAATTCGGTAACAGAATCATAATTATTAAATTGATTCTGTTATGCCAATAAACACTAATGATTTTACTGTTGAACGGAAGTATTTAGATACTTACCGTTTTATGATCAGGGAGTACGAGCTGATCAAGCAAAAGTCTCATCCCGAGTATCGTTTTGTAGAAGATCTCTATCGAGCGTGGGGTACTAACCGCAAGAGTTTCCTTAAATATTATAACCGCTTTAAACAAAGTGGAAAGGACTGCGACCTTCTTCCACGCAAGCGTGGGCCTAAATATCGCACCAGGCGACCTTTTCAATTTATAGAAAACCAAGTGATTGAGCTACGACAAAAAGGGAATTCGAAGCATGAGATCGTTAGAATCTTAAAGCCGAAATTGCATAAATTTACTCCATCGGCATCCGGGGTTTACAATATTAGTAAGCGTTATGGCCTTAATAGGCTTAACCTAAGGATGAAGGAGAACAAAAGGAAGATCATTAAGGAAAGAATGGGACAACTTGGACACATTGACTGCCATCATCTTGACAAAGCTATATTAAGAGGACAAAGCCGTAAGCTCTATCTGGTATGCTTACTGGATGACTATAGTCGTCTGGCCTGGGCAGAGGTAACAGAAGATATAACTTCACTAACGGTGATGTTTGCTACCATGAGATGCATCAATATGCTACAGAGTGAATATGGAATAAAATTCGAAGAAATCATCTCTGACAATGGACCAGAGTTTGGTCAACGACAAAGCCAAAATAAAATGAACCATCCTTTTGAACGCATGCTTATCGAATTGGATATCAAGCATAGATATACTCAACCTTACAGGCCTCAAACCAATGGAAAGGTGGAAAGATTCTGGAGAACATTAAAAGAAGATCTCATCGAAGAAACTGATTTTGATAGCATTGAGGAACTTCATGATGAATTATTTCAATATATGCTTTATTATAATCAAGAAAGACCTCATCAAGGAATAGGAGGAATAACACCCATTGAAATGGCTAAAAATGAAAATCAAAAAAAATAATAAATTAATAATAATCTAAAATCAAATCTGTTACCGAATTACTAAACCTTTACAAGGATGACACATGAGCTACACGCTATATTCTTTCTTCCAAACCTGCTTATTACCAGTATAAATCGCTTCGTTACACATGGCTACACATATAGCCGCCTGGGTGCCGGTATTGATGTTCGATGCAGGTTCCTTTTTTGTAGTAATCGATTTATAAAATTCATCTAAGGCATAATTTGTACCATCGATGGTGGCTTTATCCAAAATCGGGATTCCGCCATCTTTATTCACTACAATTTTTGTGGCTCCGGTTACCCCATCAACAATGCCCAATTCTTTTTTAGCACTTTCTTCGGGATAAAACAAGCCCGTATTGGTAAGCAAAGAAACCGAACCTTTGGTGCCTTTTATTTTAAACAGATAACCATCATGTGCATTGCCGCAAGTGGCTCCAAAGTTGCCGATCATGCCTTTTTCGTTATAACGGAGAATGGCCTGAATATTATCGTAGGTTTCGCGCCCGTCTTTAAACACGTCTATCCCACCTGAGCCCATAATTTCGTCGGGTTGTGTTTCGAAAGCCCAGTTGATAAAATCGATCTGGTGCGATAAAAGTTCAGCAGCTAATCCGCCGGAATATTCCTTGTACATCCGCCAGTTAATTTTACGCTCTAAGGCGGGATCAGGAACGGCTCGGCGCCAGTTACCATTGCGGTCCCAGCGGCAATCGATCTGACTAACCTTGCCTAAATAACCACTTTGAATCATATCCTTCACCTTAAAATACAAAGGCGAATAACGGTATTGATACCCCACCTGAAAAACCTGATTGGGATATTGTTTTACCAGTTTTTTAAGTTCGAGTGCCTGGGCAATACTGTAGGTCATGGTTTTTTCTACATACACATGTTTGCCGGCCAGCACGGCATCTTTAGCAATTCTGAAATGCTCGCTTAAAGGGGTAGCAATAAAAACCGCGTTAATGGTTTTATCGTCTAAAACTTTATGGTAATCTTTTATGGCTTTTGCATCAGCGGGAACGTACTTTTCGGTTTCCTTAAGCCTAAAATCGAGTAAATCGCAATAGGCTTTAATTTTATATTTTGCAGGCATTGATTTAATTACCGACAAAACACCTTTACCGCGATCGCCACAACCAATCATGGCCACATTAATGATTTCATCGGCTACTAAACTGGCAAACCCCTGGTTGCCCAAAAATAAACCAGAACCTATTAAAGCAGATGTTTTAACAAAAGATCGACGATGCATGGTATGTTAATATTTTTTTTCTTTAAAATGATGATTTGGAGCGCCGGGATAATGCTTCTATTAAGCGATAGTCCCGCCAATGCTACAATCTTTTTGTTGCCGCATCTGCAATATTAACAAAAATGCAACAAAAAGTATTTTCGCGTATGTCGGGGCTATTTAAATCTTTTAGTGCCTTTAGGTCAGTTTGTAGTGCAAACCATTAACTATAAACCCGATTGAGCTAAATAGCCCGCATCCCGATTTTCATCGGGAGCGGACTATATGCGAAAGCGGGGCTGCTGGCCGCCATATTGAACCAACGCTCATTTTCAAATAAATAAAGCTCAGCCTTACAATGTTTTAATTTTAATGGTCCTGAAATCCACCTTATTACCATGATCCTGAAGAAGGATATGCCCTTTTGGTGCCTCACCAAAGTTTTTCCAATCTTTATATTTACTGATGGCAACCAGTTTTTTAAATTCTTCTGAGCCACGGGTATATTCTAAAACTTTTACGCCATTTAAATAATGTTCTACCTTGTTATTCGGGTATACCACCAAACGGCCATTGTTCCAGCTTCCGATTGGGCGCAGGTAACGGGCTTCTTTTTTCGAAGTCATTAAATCGTATAACGATGCCAAAGTGCGGTTTCCATCTCTGCCCAATTTTGCATCAGGATGCAGTACATCATCTAAAACCTGATACTCCAAACCAATAGCAGAGCCAGTATTTTTTTCGCTCAGGGTAACAAAATATTTTACGCCACTATTGGCACCCGGAGTCAGCTTAAATTCGAAGGACAGATCAAAAGCGGCATATTCTGCTTTGGTTACAATATCACCTCCATTGGTTGATTCAGCACCTCCTGATGGTTCTACACTGATTACACCATCGGCAATTTTCCATCCTTTGGCAGGGAAAGTAGTTTTATAAGCACCAACCCAGCCCGCATGGCTTTTACCATCGAACAATAATTTATAACCTTCTGATTTTTCGTAGGCAGATAAGGTATTTGGGGTTAAATTAACGGTATAAATTCCTTTTGGAAAAGCTTTGGCTTTTAAACCTTCGGTTTGAATATTGATGTTCTTGAAATAAACTTTCTTGCCATCGTTATCTAAATTAGCGCCAATTCCGTGAACCTGCAAACCAATAAACCCTGATTTATCCAAGGTATCGATCACATAGGCAACTGGTGTTCCATTTACCCAGGTTTTAGTTTCGTTGCCAATACATTCTATTTTGTAATGGTTAAACTCATTCTTTTTATACAATGGTTTTGCTGATGGATTAAGTTCTAAAGGATATAGCCATAATCTTCTGGCTTCGTCGTAAATTCCACCTGTCCATGCGCGGGGTGTGGGATCTATTTCCATCTGTCTGCCAAAAACCAATCCTTTACCGTTATTCCCTTCTGGTTTAATATGGCTGCGTGTTTGCACCCCCGAGTTGGTGGTTTCGCCTTCTAATTTTACATCAAGTTCTAAAATGAAATCGCCATATTCTTTTTCGGTGATCAAAAATGAATTTGGTGTGCCTTTGGTCATCGTTCCGATAATCATTCCATCTTCAACTTTATACGGAGCAACACCTGCAACGGCTTTCCAACCGGTAAGTGTTTTACCGTCAAATAAGGGTTTGGCTTTTTGGGCAGCAGCTGATAAACTGATTAGCGAAAGGGCTAGAATACTATATTTTTTTAAATTTAACATGGTTGGTTTTTTCTTGCCGTCATTGCGAGGAAGAATGACGAAGCAATCTTTCTGGAAGGTCGATTGCTTTGCACCCCCAATGACGATATTGTTTTTTAATATTTAAATACTTTTCCGTTTGCAATTACTTCTTGTCTGCTTTCATCGAAAGTAGCTTTCGCGCCTGTCCTCACAGCAGCATTCGTCATGATATTGGCAATAGAGTGCGAATAACCTGCTTCAACAGGCGCATTTGGTGTTTTACGGCTACGCACACATTCCATCCAGTTACGCATATGGCCAGAGGTTAAGGCATCACCACCCATATTGGCTCCGGTTGCAGCTTTAATTTCGCTTTTACTTAAATCAAACTCAGGCAAAAGATTGGCTTTCAACCCCATGGCTGCAGCTTCTTTTTCTTTTAAACCACCTTTCGGCGATACTTTATTGGTCATCAGATTCAACTCACCACCGTTCGAATAGTAAACCTCGCCTACATCACCCACACTATTTTGCATCCGCGAGGTGAAAGTAACCTGAAAACCGTCGGTGGTATCGGGCTGGCCATAATCGAATACAGCAACCATCGAATCCCAGTTTCTGCGGCCATCTTTCCAGGTGTAAATACCGCCGTTGGCCACTACACTTCGTGGATGTTTTAAATTGGTAAACCAATGTACCGTATCAATCTGGTGCGACATCCATTGCCCGGGCATTCCCGACGAATAAGGCCAGAATAATCTATATTCCAGGTATTTTCTCGGATCGAAGGCTTCAACCGGACGATTCAACAAGAAACGTTTCCAATCGATATCTTCTTCTTTTAATTTGGCTACCAAATCGGGCCTGCGCCACCTGCCTGGCTGATTTACATTCCAAACTAAATCGACAGCCGTGATCGGCCCAAATTTTCCATCCTGAATAAATTTTGCAGCATTGGTATAATTCTCCCCACTTCTTCGCTGCGAGCCAATCTGTACAATCTGTTTACTCGCCTTAACGGCTTTAAATGCAGCTTTGGCATCGTCCATGGTTTCGGCAAAGGGTTTTTCTACGTAAGCATCGCAACTGGCTTTTACCGCTTCGATGGTGTGAAGCGCATGCTGAAAATCGGCCGTACTGATAATCACCGCATCAAGATCTTTAGTTGCATAAAGCTCATCATTGTTCCGGCAGGCTTTAATATCGTGACCAAATTTTGCTTTTAAATGGGCAATTCCTAAATCCCTCCGGTAGTTCCACAAATCAGAAAGGCCAACGATATCGAAATTCAGCTCCTTGTGGTGGTTCATAAAACAAGGCAACAGCGTTTCTTTAAAACGATCAGAAAATCCAACAACACCAACACGTACCCTATCGTTTGCACCAATAATACGACCATAACTTTTAGCACTCATACCCATGGTACCTGCATAGGTGGCCGCAGCAAATATTGCCGATTGCTTAATAAATTTTCTTCTGGAATTTTCCATTTACGGATATTAGGTTAGATTATCGCTTAACTGGTTTGCCATTTGACAAACTATTTTAATAAAACCTAAAATATGGTTAATAAAAACAAACCTTAAATTTTAGTAAGTAATATTTTTGAAACTTTATATTAAAATAATGGCTTACAATCGTATTAACCTTAAATAAATAGCCAGGAGGCCAGTTTTTAAAGCAATATGTTATTTTTATCGCTGGCTAGGAAAACGTTTGAAATAATTTATTCAGGTAATTTTATTGGAGTATTAAAAAATTACCTGAAAGGCTTTTATTGCCTCCAGTTATTCGTTGTTGTTTGAATAACCAAAGTATCGCGATCTTGTAGCTCATTTAAGAAACGATCATTGAAATCACCAAACAGGTGACCGCTAAAAAGAGCAGTTCTATTATACAAGCGCAATTTATAAAGATAACCAGGGATAGTAAGGGCTTTTTTGTTCCCAGTAGCTTTAAATCCTAAATCTGCCCTGTAAATAACGGAAGGCGTTGATGTTGGCTGATTAATTACCCTTACAGGCTGGGTATAAATACTGGTCCTATATATTAAAAAAGACCGGTCAAGTGAGGCCTGGTTTCCGAACACCGTTCCAGGAAATAGATGAATATCTCCCTTAAAATCAATATTGGCAGAATCTTTCACTTTATAAGTCCAAAATCCTTCTAATGCACCTGGATATTTAATTTCAGCAGAATCGGGTTTGGTGAATTTTATCTGATAAAAATTTGCATCAAAAGAATTGGCAAAGGCATTTCCAGCAAAATTGGTAATTTTTTGTTGATCCAAAACTTCACCATCTCTGGTCCACATCCTCATTTTCCCTCTACTATAAGATTTATAATTTAAGGAAATTGGATATTTCAGTTCTTCTTCCTTATCGCTCTCTTTTTTACAGGAAACAATAAATAATAACAAGCAGGAAAAGATGTATAATAAATTTCGAGAGCGCATCATATTTTTTAATTAAAGATCTACAAGGTTTTTAGAACCTTATAGATCTATAAGGGTATTATCCTAAAACCGCTAAACTTTCTTCAATAATTTTGATTTTTGCTTCAGCATCGGCCTTTTTATTGCGTTCGTTGGCAATAATTTCGGGCTTTGCGTTTTGCACAAAACGTTCGTTGCTCAGTTTAGCATCCACTGATTTTAAGAAACCTTGTAAATAAATCAAATCGGCATTTAAGCGTTC
This sequence comes from Sphingobacteriaceae bacterium GW460-11-11-14-LB5, assembly GCA_002151545.1. NCBI lineage: Bacteria > Pseudomonadati > Bacteroidota > Sphingobacteriia > Sphingobacteriales > Sphingobacteriaceae > Sphingobacteriaceae bacterium GW460-11-11-14-LB5. The sequence continues at coordinate 3,609,279 of CP021237.1, forward strand.
GCGTTCTGCTTCTATATCAACGTTTTCGGTTAACGGAATAAAGAATTCGTCTTTACCAGCCATAAAAGCGGTTGCACCAACAATTTTATCATTCACAATTTCAGCTTCTGATACATTGGCTAATTTGAAAACAATGTTTAACCATTTCTCGTAATCGAGATCAGAATTTATTTTGATGCTTAACGGCAACGCTTCCTTAGGCGAAATCTGTTTCTGATTTCTTACATTCCTAATTTCAGCTACCACGGTTTTAATTACCTCTGCATCTTTCAGCAGTTTCTCATCAAATGTTCCGCCTTTCGGGAATTCGGCCACAATACAGCAATCCATTTCTCCACGACCGGCAAATAAATCATCATGCCATAACTCTTCGGTAATGAAAGGCATGTTCGGGTGCAATAATTTGATGATATTTTCAAAGAATGCAATCGTCGCTTTATAACTCTCTGCGTCTATCGGCTGCTGATAAGCAGGTTTAACCATTTCTAAATACCATGCACAGAAATCATCCCAAACCAGCTTGTAGGTAATCATTAATGCTTCCGACAGGCGGTATTGCTTAAAGTTAGCCTCAATTTCAACCAGGGCTTCGTTAAACCGGTTTTCGAACCATGCAATGGCCTGGGTATTCGGGTTAGCGAGGTTATCGTCTACTTCCCATCCCTTTACTAAACGGAAGGCATTCCAGATTTTGCTGGCAAAGTTACGTCCCTGCTCGCAGTAGCTTTCATCGAACATTAAATCGTTGCCTGCAGGCGATGACATCAACATCCCTACACGAACCGCATCGGCACCATACTTTTCGATCAACCCAATCGGATCAGGCGAATTACCCAACGATTTAGACATTTTACGGCCTAATTTATCCCGTACAATACCTGTTAAATACACATTGGTAAATGGTTTTTTACCCATAAACTCATGTCCGGCCATAATCATACGGGCCACCCAGAAGAATAAAATCTCTGGAGCCGTTACCAGATCGTTGGTTGGATAATAATAATTGATGTCTTTATTTTCAGGATTTTTAAACCCATCGAAAACCGAAATCGGCCATAACCATGATGAAAACCAGGTATCCATCACATCATCATCTTGCCTTAAAAATGGCTCTAACTGATGTTTGAATCCTGCTTTTTCCGTTTCCGAACAACTTTCGTCCAGGTGTTTTTTCTTCCAGAATTCTTCTAATGCTTCGTCTTTGGTTTTGGCAACCACCCAATTTCCTTTATCATCATACCAGGCCGGAATTCTTTGTCCCCACCATAACTGCCGACTAATGTTCCAATCGCGGACATTTTCCATCCAGTGGCGGTATGTATTTTCAAATTTATTTGGGATCAGGTTTACTTCACCATTCAATACATCATCCAAAGCTGGTTGTGCCATTTCTTTCATCTTCACAAACCATTGCATCGAAAGTTTTGGTTCGATAGCGGCATCAGTACGTTCAGAAAAACCAACCTGCGATTTATAATCTTCCACTTTCTCTAAATGACCAGCCTCTTCCAGCATTTTGGCGATTTTCTTACGGGCAACAAACCTGTCTTCGCCCACTAAAATAACGGCTAATTCATTTAAAGTTCCATCGTCGTTTAAGATATCGGTAACTGGTAAATTATGTTTAACACCCAGTTCATAATCGTTTAAATCGTGCGCTGGTGTAACTTTTAAGCAGCCTGTACCGAATTCGATATCGACATACTCATCTTCAATAACCGGGATTTCGTGATTAACCAAAGGCACAAAAACTTTTTTGCCCTTTAAGTGCATAAAACGTTCGTCATTCGGGTTGATACAGATTGCTGCATCGGCCATAATCGTTTCAGGACGCGTAGTCGCAATCGTTAAAAACTGATCTTCGGTTCCCGAAATCAGGTATTTAATGTAATATAATTTTTGGTTTACTTCCTTACGGATAACCTCTTCATCAGATACAGCCGTTTTACCAGCCGGATCCCAGTTTACCATGCGGATACCACGATAAATCCATCCTTTTTTGTATAAATGGATAAACGAATCAATAACCGCTTCAGAAAGATCTTCTTCCATCGTAAAGCGGGTACGGTCCCAATCGCAACTTGCACCTAATTTCTTTAACTGCTCTAAAATAATACCACCGTATTTTTCTTTCCACTCCCAGGCATATTTTAAAAATTCTTCACGGGAAAGGTCTTTTTTGTTAATCCCCTGCTCTTTTAACATGGCCACAACCTTTGCTTCAGTAGCAATAGAGGCGTGGTCAGTTCCGGGAACCCAACAAGCATTTTTGCCTTGCATACGGGCTTTACGGATTAAAACGTCCTGAATGGTATTGTTAAGCATATGCCCCATGTGCAGCACACCCGTTACGTTTGGCGGTGGAATGACGATGGTGTAAGGTTCGCGCTCATCGGGTTCTGAGTGAAAAAATTTCTTCGATAGCCAATAGCTATACCATTTATCTTCTGTTTCTGCAGGATTGTACTTGGTGGATATGCTCATGAATGATATTAAAAGTCCAAAAATAGCTAATTAAGCTGAAAGCTGAAAGACTAAAACAGCTAACGCCATATCATGCTGTACAGAAAAGAATTATGTTTTTATTTTTTAGAAAGCAGGTGCAGCATTCCATTTTAAAGTTAGTCCTGCTTTCCGTTTCAAGTTCTCTCCCGATGCTAATTTAGTGCCGATTCATCGGTAAAGAATCGGGATGTGGGCTTTACACTTCAATCAGGTTTATAAACATTAGTTTGTGCCACCTAAATTATACGCTAATACATACGCTTGAATAGATAATTGTATTTTAGTATAGAAATAACATTCAAACTACCATGACTACAAAAAATTTCAAAATTGGTTATGCTATCTTACGCGTGTCAATGGCCATCATTTTATTATCTCACAGTGTGTTTGGGATGTTTGATGGCGGCATTAATGATTTCGGAAATTTTTATTTAAATAAAATTGGTTTTGCGCCGTTTGGAGTAGCAATTGCCTGGGTAATTAAACTTTCACATGTAGTTTGTGCGCTATTACTAGTGATGAACAAATATATCCGGCTGGCATGTTTTGCAACAATATTCGTATTGACTATGGGAATAATCATGGTTCACTTTAAAGAAGGTTGGTTTGTGGTGGGCGGTGGAAGAAATGGCATAGAGTATAATTTTGTACTGATAAGTGTACTTATTGCAATTTTGTTTTTTAATACTCCTGATCAAAATAAAGCAGCAGGCTAATCCAGATCATCAAAAACATCATCCAAGGCCAATTCGAAACCTGGCAATACCGATGATCTAATTTTTTCGCTAAGGGTAAATATTTTAGAAGGCTGGAATTTACCTTCCTCGTTTAAGGTATAAATTAAAATATTCTGGTCGCTTTGGCTCACCACCCAATATTCTTTAACACCAAATTCTTCGTAAACACGGTATTTATTAAGCAGTTCCATTTTGGTATTACCTGGAGATAAAATTTCAATCACCAGATCAGGCGCACCAATACAGCCGTGGGCATCCAATTTACTTTTATCACAAACAACACAAATATCGGGTTGTAGGACAGTAAAAACATCCTTATCAGCTTTACTAGCTTTTGGAAAGCGAACATCGAACGGAGCGGAATAAACTTTGCATGGTTTATCGCTCAAAAAATTGATTAATGGCTTTAATAAATTGATAGATACCTCTTGATGCATCCTTGATGGCGCAGGGCTCATCTTAAAGATTTTACCTTTAATCAGTTCTACCCTTTCAGGGAAAAGCCAGTTTAAATAATTGGCATAGCTATATGTTAATGATGCATCAAGTTCATTGAACTGCTTAACGGGTTCATCATCGTTTAAAATCGGATATGGAACAGGTTTAGACATCATCGAAATCATTAACAAAATTGACAAACAAAAATGATGACTTTACAAATCCTCAAAAACATCATCCAGGGCCAATTCGAAACCTTGTAATACCGATGATGTAATTTTTTCGCTAAGGGTAAATATTTTAGAAGGCTGGAATTTACCTTCATCGTTTAAGGTATAAATTAAAATATTCTGGTCGCTTTGGCTCACCACCCAATATTCTTTAACACCAAATTCTTCGTAAACACGGTATTTATTAAGCAGTTCCATTTTGGTATTTCCTGGAGATAAAACCTCGACAACAAGATCAGGCGCGCCGATACAACCGCGGGCATCCAACTTATTTTTATCACAGACAACACAAATATCGGGTTGTAGGACAGTAAAAACATCTTTATCAGCTTTGCTTTTTTTAGGGAAACGAACATCAAAAGGAGCAGAATAAACTTTGCAAGGTTTATCTTTTAGAAAAACACCTAAATTCAAAAAAATGCTGCCGGCCACTTCCTGATGAACTCTTGAGGGCGCAGGACTCATTTTAAAGATTTTACCTTTAATCAGTTCTACCCTTTCAGGAAAAAGCCAGTTTAAATAATTTGCATAGCTATATGTTAATGATGCATCAAGCTCATTAAATTGCGTAACGGGCTCATCATCTAATATTGGATATGGAATAGGTTTAGACATAAACGAATATACTAATTTTTATAGTAATACATTTATCTATTTTTCAACATATCTTACTTATCCTTAATGAATTAAGAACATTATATTTTAATAACTCCTTAACTATCTCAATTTACTTAAGGGTAAAAGTATAAGTGTACTAGAATTTCATCTTCTGAATTCTTACGGCATTTAAGATAGCTAAAAGTGCCACACCAACATCTGCAAAAACGGCTTCCCACATGGTGGCAATACCGCCTGCACCTAAAATCAAAACCAGCGCTTTTACCGCAAATGCCAATGCGATATTCTGGATCACCACATTTTTAGTTGCCTTACCTATTTTCACAGCAGTTGCAATTTTAGAAGGTTGATCAGTTTGAATAACTACATCTGCTGTTTCAATAGCAGCGTCGCTACCCATTGCGCCCATGGCAATACCAATATCGCTGATGGCCAGTACAGGTGTATCATTAATTCCATCGCCAACAAAGGCCACTACTTTACTTTTGTCGCTTTTAATTTCTTCAAGCTTAGCTACTTTATCTTCAGGCATTAAATCGCCAAAGTAAGTATCAATACCTAAACTTGTTGCCACTTTTTTAACAATGGAGGTTTTGTCACCACTCAACATCACAACCTGTTTTATTCCGTTCTCATGAAGTTGTTTAATGGCTGCTGCAGCATCTTCTTTTATTTCATCGGCAATCAGCACATAGCCGATATATTTCTGGTCAGCAGCAACCACTACAATGCTTTCTTCGATATCGTTTATAGCAGCATCAAATTCAATATTAAATTTCGCTAATAGTTTAGTGTTGCCAGCCAAAACCGCTTTACCATTGACCAATCCGCTTAAACCCATTCCGGCAATTTCCTCAATGTTTTCTGCAGGATGAATTTCTTTCTGGCCTGCATATGCTACAATAGCCTTAGCAATTGGGTGGGTTGATTTGGCTTCAACAGCGGTTAATAGGTTTAAAAATTCTGTTTCATCAATACTACTTTCTACTTTCTGAACATTAAAAACGCCCTTTGTTAAGGTTCCTGTTTTGTCCATTACAACAGTGTTGAGTTTAGTAATTAAATCGAGGAAATTAGAGCCTTTAAAAAGAATACCATTTGCTGATGCCGCACCAATTCCTCCAAAATAACCTAAAGGGATAGAAATGACCAGCGCACAGGGGCAAGATATCACCAGGAAAACCAGCGAACGATACAACCAGGTTTGGAAATGATATTCGCTTCCTAAAACCAAAATTGGAATAGTAACCAACGCGAGGGCTAAAAAGAAAACAATTGGTGTATATATTTTCGCAAACTTGCGGATAAAGAGTTCGGTTTTAGCTTTACGCGTAGTAGCATTTTGAACCATTTCTAAAATCCGCGACAAGGCACTATCGGCAAAAGCTTTGGTTACTTTTACTTCAATTACTTTATCCAGGTTAAGCATCCCCGCTAAAATCGATTCACCTTTATTAATGGTACGTGGTTTACTTTCGCCTGTTAAAGCAGCCGTGTTAAAACTGCTTTTTTCGCTGATCAGTTCCCCGTCTAAAGGAATTTTTTCCCCTGCTTTTACTTGTATAGTTTCGCCAATTTCTACCTTTTCGGGATTAATATCTTCGTATTTTCCGTTGCGGAATACATGTGCTATATCTGCGCGAACATCAAGCAAAGCTTTAATATTCCTTTTCGCACGATTTACCGCTGCCATTTGAAACAACTCGCCAATGGTATAAAAAAGCATCACCGTTACCCCTTCCGGATATTCGCCAATGGCAAAAGCACCAATAGTAGCGATAGACATTAAAGAGAATTCGGTAAAGAAATCTTTGGCTTTAAAAGTTTCCCAAACCTCGCGTAAAACCGGAATCCCAACAGGTAAATAAGCTACGATATACCAATATGGCCGGATGATCTGAAATGCAGGCACCGTAAAAAGATTATCAAATGCAATTCCGATCAGCAACATAAGCAATGTTACAATGGCTGGTAGATAAGTTTGAAAAGCTGATGGATCTCCGCCATGGTCGTGATCGTGGTCATCACCTTCTTCATGTGCATTATCGTGGTTATGTTTTGGTTCAGCATGTACTTTAGTGCTGCAACAGCTATCTTCTTTATCGTGGGAATGGCTCATTATTATAAATTATAACATCATTTATCAATTGATTTAAACCTCACCAGTTTTAAAAAATGATGAGGTTGAGTTAATCATTTTCAAATTTATGGAAAATAAAATGCTTTATCCCGAATCATTCTTAATAGCAATAATTTTTACAAGCACACAATAAATTTTGTTAAAAAATGTTAATAGTATATAAAAGATTTAAAATCATGAAATCTATTAAAATTTCCTTTTCAGCGTCCGAACTGATCAGACGACTTGGTTTAGCAAAAATTTACTATTGGTTTAACAAGTAATATTCTTAATATATAACACCAGTATTAATTAGTATTTCATAAATTTCGCATAATTACTAACTTATTAAGCGAATGAAATACCAAAATTTGAAAAGATATTTTGCGGCACTGGGTATAGTCGCTGCTGGCTTTTCTGCAAATGCACAAACCAAAAAATTTATCGACCCTGCTAACATGGATCTTTCCGTTAAGCCAGGCGACGATTTCTACACCTACGCAAGTGGCAACTGGATAAAAAACAATCCTGTTCCTGCCAAAGAAACCCGCTGGGGTTCATTTAACGAATTGCGCGATTTCAACATCAATGCCGTAAAGTCTTTAGTTGAAGATGCAGCTGCTGATCAATCTGCTCCTGCAGGCTCCGTTAAACGTAGAGTTGGGGATTTTTATACGGCTGCCATGGATAGTGCAACCATCGAAAAACTGGGCTATACGCCAATAAAAGCCGATTTACAAAAAATTAAACAGATTAAAAACATTCAGGGTGTGCTGGATCAGGTAGCTTACATGCGAACCAATGGTTTAGGCGGTGGAATGTTCGGCCTGGGCGTTGGGCAGGACCGCAAGAATGTAAACAAATACATGGTGAATATCGGTCAGGGCGGCACAACGCTTCCCGACCGCGATTATTATCTGAAGGACGATACACGCAGTGTTAAAATCCGCGAGGCTTACAACACGTACATGGTTACTTTGTTTACTTTAACAGGAAGTACTCCTGAAGAAGCAAAACAAAAAGCGGCAACCGTTTATGCCATTGAAAAGCAATTTGCTGAGGCGCAGATGAGCCGTTTAGAAATGCGTGATCCTTACGCTACCTATAACAAGCTTACTGTTGCGGAATTAAATAAAAAAACACCAGACATTAACTGGACAACTTATTTGCCTAAATTCAAAATCAAAAATCAGGATACCGTTCTGGTTTCTTCGCCTAAATTTATGGTGAGTCTGGATGGAATGTTGAAATCGGTTCCGGTTGCAGATTGGCAAACTTATTTAGAATGGAACATTTTAAAAGGTTCTGCTTCCAGTTTAAGTTCTCCGTTTGTTAAGGCAAGTTTCGCTTTTACACAGGCACAAACCGGTCAGAAAGTACAGACACCACGTTGGCAACGGATGTCATCTTTAACCGATGGCACTATTGGCGAATTATTAGGTCAGCTTTACGTAGCCAAGTATTTTAAACCAGAAGCTAAAGAACGCATGAACCAGATGATTGTGAACTTGCGTAAAGCATTCGAAATCAGAATTAATGGTTTAGAGTGGATGAGCCCTGAAACCAAGCAAAAAGCATTAGCTAAACTACATGCATTTACGCCAAAAGTAGGTTATCCGGAAAAATGGAAAAACTACGATGGTTTAGCAATTAATAAAGATACTTATTTCCAAAACTTACGTAATGCTAGCGTTTGGGGCTATAACGAAATGGTTGATCAGTTAGGTAAACCCGTTGACCGCAAACGTTTTGGCATGACACCTCCAACCGTTAATGCTTACTACAGCCCTACTTTGAACGAAATTGTTTTCCCTGCCGGTATTTTGCAATTCCCTTTCTTCGATCCAAATGCTGATGATGCTGTTAATTACGGTGGTATCGGTGCGGTAATTGGTCACGAAATGAGCCATGGTTTTGATGATAGCGGAAGCCAGTACGATGCTGCCGGTAACTTAAAAAACTGGTGGACAGCTGAAGACAAAGCAAAATTTGATGCTAAAACCAAAGCTTTGGGTGAGCAGTTTGACGCTTATACCGTTTTAGATACGGTTCATGTAATCGGCAAATTAACCATGGGCGAAAACATTGGCGATTTAGGTGGCTTAAATGCAGCTTACACTGCTTTTAAAATGACTAAACAAGGTCAAAGTAATGAGAAAATTGATGGTTTTACGCCAGATCAGCGTTTCTTCCTGGCTTGGGCACAGGTATGGAGAGGTAATATTTTACCAGAAAGTGCTGCTCAGTTAATTAAAACCGATCCACACTCTCCTGGCCCATACCGTACCATTGGTGCTCCTGTAAATATGGATGCATGGTACAATGCTTTTGATGTTAAACCTGGCGATAAATTATATAAAAAACCAGAAGACAGAATTAGAATGTGGTAGATTGAGGTGAAAGGCGGAAGGTTAAAAGGTGGAGGGTTTAAGGCTTTTTCACTTAATAGTCAATTATTTTATATCATCCCTATATTACAAGCGCCCGGATTTAATTGGGGCGTTTTGTTTTATTACCGTGTAGCCAGATGCTAACATCCTGCTGCACGATTAGTTCGTGTCTCCACGAATCAAAAATTAAACTAAGCTTGATATTTCTTCTCAGACAAAAATTAATCTATCTCCTTTCAAAAATTCTTAATTATCATTCTATCTTTGGAAAAACATAAGCCCCTTTTCATGAAAAGCATATTCAAAGCCCTCTTTGTCCTAGGTTTAACTTTATTCTCTTCAACAAGCTTTGCTCAGGATAATAAGTTAATCAGTCTTGAAGCATTGGTAAATAAAACCGATCCGGCCTGGCCTTTGGTAAAAAAGTGGATCGACTCTGCAAAAAATAAGGTGGAGATTCTGCCTGTTGATTCAGCAAAAGCAAAAGAAGTTTTATATCATTCTCAAATGACTACCTATGCTACCCTGGGCTCGGTAATTTACAATACCGGGGGCATTATGGTTGATAACGGCTGGATTAGAATTTTAGGTTCGGGCAGTGAAAGACTGAGCCGGAATATTGCCGAATGGAATAAAGGAAAAACCATAAAAGAGTACGGCGATAACATTCCTTATCTTTTAATTGCTGATGATGCGGTAGGCGGTTTCTTTGCCATTAATTACGGCGGTTTAGGCAAAGACATCAAAAACGTGTACTATCTTGAACCAAACAGTTTAACCTGGCAACCACTTGGTGCCGGTTATGGCGAGTTTCTTGTTTTTTGTTTTGATAGTGATCTTTATAAATTTTATAAAGGCTTACGTTGGAGCAGCTGGAACCAGTTTATTGCAAATTTAGATGGTACCAAAACCTATAGCTTTCGCCCTTATTTATGGGAAGAAGGAACCGACATCGATAAGTGTACACGGAAACTTGTCGGGATTGAAGAAATGTATCGTTTTAATATCATGAAGTCGAAAGAACTGAATGCTGATAAAGGCATAAAAAAAGACGATACGAAAAAGGAGGAAACCAAAAAGGAGGAAACCAAAAACGAACAATAAGTTCCCGTAAAAAGAAACTTGTATCAAAATTGTATTGAAGTTATTCAGTGACTCTATGCCAGAATTTAAGCATATTTAGCCTGTGTTTTCTTAGGTAGTTTAGCCAAAACCATCGCTCTCGAATCGGCTACTCTTTTTTTCAGCTCGGTTTCATTAAACACCTCCAGGTTTTCAACACGAATCCATTGTCGTTTAGCCATGTGATGGGCCTGTTGTATGCCATCTCTGGCCGTTAAGGCATCAAACTCTTCGGGATCACACTTTATAGAGAAACTGTTATCTTCATCGATAGCGATAATGAAATACATTTTTTCTTCAATCATAAAGCATAAATGTCCCCATTTCATTCCCTCGGTTGTACCAGGTAAATTCAGGCAATATTCTCTGAAAGATTCGATATCCATATTTTGTTTAGGGTTTAGGGTTTAGCGTTTAGGGTAGGATCAAAAATAATAACAAAAGATTAAAGCTGAAAGGGCAAAGAGAAAATTCTGGAGTCCGGAGTCTGATGTCTGATGATTAAAGCGGAATAACTTTACTCATTACTCAGGCTAATTATCTTGAAATCCAAAATCCTATTCATCCTGTTCCTATATTTGCATCATTATCTTGAAAAACCCAGGAATCCTTAAAATCTAAGTCCATGAATATTATAACGCCTACTGCTGATGGCTCGAATACACTCTACAATGAAACTATAGGCGAACACTACCACAGTAAACATGGCGCATTGCAAGAAAGCAAACATGTATTTATTGATGCAGGATTAAAATTTGCTTCCGCCGATCAGGGTGAAATCTCCATTTTGGAAGTTGGCTTTGGCACCGGACTCAATTTTATTTTAAGTTTCGAATATTGTGCAGTAAATAGTCTTCATCTTAATTATACCAGCATTGAGGCCTTTCCACTTACCACAGCAGTAATTGAGCAAACTGGTTATGCAGCATATGTGCCCGAGACAATATGGACCGATTTTATTTCAAATTATCCTGAGGCGTTAAAAGCCCCTCAAAAATTAACTTCGCTTTGCACCTTAGAAATTCCGCACACTACCCTGGCCGAATACCAGAGCGACCAAAAATTTGACCTGATTTATTATGATGCCTTTTCTGTACAACACCAGCCCGAAATGTGGAGTGATGAAATTATTGCTCATGCCTGCAGTTTCTTAAAACCCGGCGGAACTTTTGTTACCTATGCAATTACCGGAAAATTGAAAAGAGCCGTTAAGGCCTGCGGATTTACCATCGAAAAATTACCCGGTGCTCCTGGAAAAAGAGAAATGCTGAGAGCAACTAAGGCAGAGGGTTAAAAGGTTTAAGGCGTATGGTTTTATGCAATTTGCAGAAACACGTTAATAGAAGAACTGCCAGAAGTAACTAAACCTGGGTGAAGCGGCAGCCTCCGTTTTTCTACGGAGCTACAGCGCAACACAGGAATAACTTTAAAAAATGATGGTTAACTGCTTTCCGAAAAACTCCTGACATAATTCAGACTGCTATACAAAACCTCAATCCATATAATTTGTTAGCATATTATTAACATTCGTATCATGGAAAAAAGAATTTTAGGAAAAACCGATTTAAATATTGCACCCATCGTATTTGGAGGAAATGTATTTGGCTGGACGGTTGATGAGCAAAAATCGTTCGAGATATTAAACCAATTTGTAGAAAGTGGCTTCAATTTTATCGATACGGCCGATGTGTATTCGCGTTGGGTACCTGGCAATAAAGGTGGCGAATCGGAAACGATTATTGGCAAATGGCTTAAGAAACATAACAAACGCCACGACATTATTATCGCCACCAAGGTGGGCGCTGATATGGGCCAGGGCAAATCGTTAAAGAAAGATTACATCATAAACGAAGTAGAACATTCTTTATCACGCCTGCAAACAGATTATGTCGATCTCTATTTTTCCCATTACGATGACGAAAATACGTCAGTTGAAGAAACCTTAAGTGCTTACGAAACTTTAATCAAAGCCGGTAAAGTCCGCTGGATTGGTGCATCAAACTTTTCTGCTGATCGGTTAAAAGAATCTTTGATTTACGCTACCCAACATAGCCTGCCGCGTTACGAAGTTTACCAACCCGGATACAATCTTTACGACAGAGAAAACTTTGAGCAGGAACACGAAAAAATCTGTCTGGATTATGGCTTAGGTGTGGTGAGCTATTATTCGTTGGCCAGTGGTTTCCTAACCGGAAAATACCGTAGCGAAAATGATCTGAATAAAAGCCAGCGTGGTGGTGGCATTAAAAAATTCCTGAACGAACGGGGTTTTAAAATTTTAACAGCGTTAGATGAGCTTGCTGAGAAGCACCATGTTGAGCCAGCTTCGGTAGCGCTGGCCTGGTTAATTCATCACCCATCAGTCACCGCACCAATCGCAAGTGTTACCGATTTAAGTCAGTTAAAATCGTTTATTGAAGCAGCAAATTTAAAATTATCAACTGAAGATATTTCCCTTTTAGATAAAGCGAGCAGCTATTAAAAAATAATCTCTTATATTTAAATGCCCGATTAATGAAACAATTAATCGGGCATTTTGTATTAAACAGGATTTAAATTATATGAAAGACAAACTATCGTTTCTACCCAAGCTTGCACTGGTTCTTTTCTGTTTAATTAGCTTAACATACATTGCCATTTTAGGGCAATCGCTGTTAGCTCCTTTACTTTTCTCCTTTTTGATGGCAATTTTATTGCTGCCGGTGGGCAACTTTTTAGAACGGCGATTAAAATTTAAACGAAGTTTATCTACCATCGTTTCGGTCATCCTGATGATAGCTGTTATTGGGGGAATTATCTATTTCTTTGGCAATCAATTAAGCGATTTATGGGCAGATTGGCCTTTACTTAAAGAAAAAGCGAATGTTTCTTACCATGAACTCCAAAAATGGATTTCGCACACTTTCGGGGTAAATTCTCAGAAACAACTCGATTATTTAAATGACAGCACAGAGAAAGCTTTGGCTACCAGCGCTGCAATTGTAGCGACCACCCTGGCTACCCTATCTTCTACCCTGTTGTTTTTAGGTTTCACGCTACTTTTTACCTTCTTTATTTTAAACTACCGCAGGGTTTTATTTACGTTTTTAACTTCGGTGTTTAGAGAAGAACATAAAGAAAAGGTTTCCGAAATTGTTAGTCAGATTCAGTACATTATTAAAAAATATATCATCGGTTTATTTCTCCAGATGCTTATTGTTACGGTATTAATGATTATCGTACTGAGTTTATTAGGTGTTAAATATGCGGTCCTGTTAGGTCTGGTGGCCGGTATTTTTAATGTGGTGCCTTATCTGGGGATATTCTTTGCTCTTTTAATAAGCTGCCTGATTACTTTTGCAACAGCAGGTGCAGGTAAAGTACTCCTGGTTTTGATTGCTTTTGTTGGCGTTCATGCTATAGATGGAAATGTACTAATGCCACTGGTGGTGGGTTCGAAAGTAAAAATAAATGCTTTATTTGCCTTTATTGGTATTGTAGTGGGCGAAATGATTTGGGGCATATCGGGTATGTTCTTATGCATCCCTTATCTGGCCATGCTAAAAATAATTTTCGATAGAGTGGATAACTTAAAACCATGGGGCATTTTAATGGGCGAAGAACATAAACCCGACAAAAAGAAACGTGTTTACCGGATTACCAAAAAGATTAAATTAGAAGAAAAAGATTAATATGGCCGAAAACAGATCGCCTCATATTTTAAGCACTTCGGCCAATCTCTTAGGCATTTGCTTTATTGTACTTACTTCTTTAAAAAAACTTGCACTTACCGATGGTTCCTTAATTGATGAATTTGCAGTAGCTGCCGTTATGTTTTTTATGACCAGCTGCATCTTATCTTTTATCTCGATGAGAAGACAAAAAACGACAAGCCAGCGGCTAGAAAAAGTTGCCGACTTCGTATTTTTGTCTGGCTTATTGGTATTGTTTATTGCTACAATTTTAATAGCCTTTAATTTAATAAAATAGATTTCTGTTCATGAAACCCTTATTCGTACTCATCATCGTTTATGTGGCACTACTGGCCTTTGGTGGCCACACTACCTTTGATAAAGGAAATATTTTTGCAGGTAATATCGCCATGGGCGTGATGTTACTTTTTACCGCTATCGGGCATTTCAAGTTTAAAACCAGTATGGCTGCGATGATCCCCCTATTTATTCCTAAAAAAGTAGAAATTGTACTTTTAACAGGGGTTCTGGAAATCTTATTTGCAGTAGGATTGGCAATAGTAAGCACCAGACAATTGACCGGAATAGCATTGATTATTTTCTACATAGCCATTTTACCCGCAAATATTTATGCAGCCAAACACCGCATCAATTATGAAGATCTGCATAAACCAGGACCGGGACCAAAATATTTATGGTTCAGAATACCTTTTCAGCTTTTCTTAATCGCCTGGGTTTGGTACTTTAGCGTTCGATAAATATAGTTCAACCATAAAACATGCCTAACAATCCAATTCCTGCAAGTGCCGGTAATCCGGCTGATGCCTTTACCCGCTTACTCACTGTTTTAGATACGTTGCGTACGCAATGCCCCTGGGATAAAAAACAGACCATGGAAACACTGCGCCATTTAACTATAGAAGAAACTTATGAGTTGAGTGATGCCATTTTAGAGGGTGATTTAGACGAAATAAAAAAGGAACTTGGCGATGTGATGATGCACTTGGTTTTCTATTCGAGAATTGCTTCAGAAACCAACGATTTTAATATTACCGATGTGTTAAACGGAGTTTGCGATAAACTGGTAAACCGGCATCCACATATTTATGGCGATGTTGAGGTGCAGAACGAAGAAGATGTAAAACGCAATTGGGAACAGATAAAACTTAAAGAAGGCAACAAATCGGTATTGGCTGGTGTTCCATCTTCACTACCTGCGCTGGTTAAAGCTTCCCGTATTCAGGAAAAAGCCCGTGGTGTAGGTTTCGATTGGGAAGATAAAAATCAGGTTTGGGAAAAAGTAGAAGAAGAACTGCAGGAATTTAAAACGGAATTTAATGTTAGCGATAATAAAGCCATTGATATCGAAAAGGCAGAATCAGAATTTGGCGATGTACTTTTCTCCCTCATCAATTATGCACGTTTCATTAACATCAATCCCGAAAATGCATTAGAAAAAACGAATAAAAAATTTATTAAACGTTTTCAATACCTCGAAACCAAAGCAAAAGAAAACGGAAAAGCCTTAGCCGACATGACCCTTGCGGAGATGGACATCTATTGGAACGAGGCAAAGAAAATATAGCCAAAAGGAGTACAATCGCAAAATTCATATTAATTCTGCGAATGTAATCGCAAATTTTATATGAATTTTGCGATTTCAACCTTATTCATAAAATTCCCCATCTACGTAATACCATTTCCCGTCTTCTAACCTGAAATTAGATTTTTCATGGAATATTTCAGTTTGGAACTTCTTGTTCAGATAATAGGCTTTAAACTCCACGACATCAAAATCTGAAAAAACAATTTCGAGTTTTAGCCATTTTGTGTTTTTCGCACTGCTTAAATATGCGCTTTTCGAATGCCCTTTTCTTTTACTGGGGTGTGTGGTGTTGTAAAGATATCCATCATCAGCTACCACAAAAGCTGCATACCTTGAACGCATTAAAGCCGCTGCAGTGGGTGCCACTTTCGCTTTTAAATGATAAGGCTGGCAACAATTTTTAAAGCTGGTACCACTTCCGCAAGGACAGTTTATTAAATCCATGATTAAATTTTACGACACAAAAATATGATTTAATATTCCTGCTGCTAAAATTTCCGTAAAATTGCAGCTGAAAAATGAGGTATTTCTTTCACATTGCATATCAAGGCCAGTACTATAGTGGATGGCAAAAACAACCTGGGGTTAAAAGCGTTCAGGAAGTTATTGAGCAAACCCTATCGAAGATTTTAAAATCGCCTATTGCTATTAATGGCTGTGGACGGACAGATGCGCATGTACATGCCAGTCAGTTTTTTTTCCATGCCGATATTGAAAAAGATATTGATTTCGATCTGCTTTACATTTTGAATAAAGCCTTACCTTATAATATTGCGGTATTCGACATTATTAAGATGGAAGGTAAGCCTCATGCCCGCTTTGATGCTGTACAACGGAAATATGATTACTTTATCCATACCTATAAAGATCCTTTTTTAAGCACCCAGAGTTCCTTTTATCAATTGAACAATCTCGATTTTGATAAAATGAAAGCCGTTGTAAAATTATTACCCCAATATAAAGATTACAGGGCTTTTTGTACCCACCCTGATAAATACGAACATACCATCTGCAATGTAATGGAGGCCGATTTATTTGTAAATCCAAAGGGCGACAGGCTGAGGTTTCATATTGCCAGTAACCGCTTTTTGGGTAAAATGATTCGCATTATTATGGGTAAAATGCTAATGGTAGGCAAAGGAGAACTCAGCTTTGATGAATTTGAAAGCGAACTGATTACCTTACAGCCTTCAAAACTATCGTCACCTGCTCATCCCACAGGCCTATACCTTTCGAAAGTCACCTATCCTTATTTAAACCTCGAACCCAGGACTGAATTTATCCATAGTACACAAGGTACAGACTGGATTTCAATTGAAGTGTAGCGTTTTGATTTTGAACTCCGTTTAAGGGGTATGAAAGTTCAAATCTGTATATTCCTGTTTGCCCTGGTCTTATCTTTAGGCTGTAAAAAATCTACAACTGTAGATGTTTTATTGGATGGAAACTATACAGGTGTATTGGTAATTACCAATAGTACCAGATCTGTGCCCGTAACCCGCCCCATTTCAATCTCGTTACAGGGTGGGAAATTCAACATTACACCAGGGGCTGATGCCAACCTGAAACCATCGGGAGGCAAGGGAACCTATACTTTTAAAAACGGGATCGGATATTTCACTGATGAGGGTATTTGGACTGCAGATTTTGATTGGAATATGATTTTAAACGGCGAATACGATATCAGAAGTAGCGGAGTGGACTTAACCCTTAGAAAAAGGTTCAGTGCAAAAACAGATTCTTCGCTTACGACCTCTTATGCGACTATAGATTATGAATATATTTTAAAAAGAAGTAATTAATCCATATATAAATGAAAAAATTAATACCCTCCTTTTTAATCTTAGTTATGTTCGCTTTTGGATGTGAGAAGAAATCCGAAACAAAAACGACGAATTACGAATTTGAAATCAATACTTCAAAATCCATTGGTGCATCTACATTAGTACTACAAACGATTAGCGATAGCCGTTGCCCAATAAATGCTGATTGTATTAGCGCCGGGGGAGCAAAAGCATATTTCAAATTAACAGGCAATAATACTGATCAGGAAATTATCTTATGTAAAGGAGATTGTGGCACCTTAGCAAGTGTAGCCAACATTAAAATTAACGGCGTAGATTATTCACTCAAATTAATTGACATCACACCATATCCTCAACTCCAGAAAAGTAGTGTTACACAAACTGTAAAAGTTGAGTTGACAAGAGCTTAAGTTTAGGTTTGCTTGGGCATCGGAAATGATCTGTTCGGTGACCCAAGTTTTTTCCTTATTTAAACCGGATTGCTTTTAGCGGAGAAACCTTACTGATCAATAGCGAAGGGATAATCAAAACCGTTAAACACACCACTACCGTAACGATATTAAGCAGCAGCACATCGATAAAATGAAATTCTATTGGTGCATAAGCTAAAAAGTAAGAAGCCTGGTTAAGTTTGAAAATATGGGTAGCCTGTTGTAAAAAACCGAGGCCTAGGCCTAAAATATTTCCAAGTAATAAGCCAATACCAATTAAATAAGCTGCATTATAAAGAAAAATCTTCATAATGCTCCAGTTACTGGCGCCAAAAGATTTTAGCATCCCGATCATATTTGTTTTTTCTAAAATCATGATCAGCAATGCCGTAACCATGTTAATTACCCCTACAATGAGCATCAGGATTAAAAGCACTTTGGTGTTTACATCAAGAAGGCCTAACCAGGTAAAAATATTAGGAAAATTTTCTTCAATGGAATAGGAGCGCAAATTGCGTGGAAGCTTTTCATAAATATCATCGGCAATAGGCTTAAGTCTGTTAAAATCTTTGATCCTGATTTCTAAACCACCAATTTCATCGGCTTTCCAATTATTAAGGCGTTTAATGATGTTCAGGTTGCCCAGCACAAAGCCCTTATCAATATCTTCTACACCAATATCGTAAATGCCGACAATTTTAAATTTACGCGGTCGCAACTGGTTTTGAACAAAATACATGATAAAATCATCACCGGTTTTAAGCTTTAAGCGATTAGCGGTATAATTCGAAATGAGCAGTTCTTGCATGGCAGCCGTACTATCAGAAAAATCGATAATGGTTCCGCTGATAATGTGCTGTTTAATGTAATCCCATTTATAGTTTTTGTCTACCCCTTTAAAATTAATGCCTTCAATTTCATTATTGGCCGAAAGAATGCCCGGTTTTGTAGCAAAGGGATAATAATATTCAATATCGGGATTGTTTTTGAGCATCTTTTTCGTTTCTCCATCCAGTACAAAAGGAGAATGCTCAAATGAATTATTCAGGTCGTATCGGGTAATCTGTACATCGCCTAAATATCCCCGTACTTTATCCTGAATTTCAGTTTTAAAGCCTTTAATAATGGCTATAGAAAGAATCATAACAGCCAAACTCAACATCACGCCTGCTATTGCAATGCGGACAATAAGTTTTGAAAAAGTACGCTCAGATTTAATGGCTATCCGCCCTGCTATGAAATATTCGAAATTCAATTTAATCAATTTGTGGTAACAAAAATGCTCAATTCCTTTTTAAAAATGGCATTTTCGAAAATAAATAACCAACTTTAAACATCAGTCATTAAGTTATAACCAGAAAACACCAATAGCATAATTAAAATATGTTGTAAATTGTTTTGTTATAATACCGGAAGATTAGAATAATAATAAAAATGAAAAATTATATCAGCTTTGCGCTAACCAGTTTAATTGCATTATCGGCCTGCGGACAACCCAAACCGCTTGAACAGGAAGTTCTTGGAAAGAAAAGCCCTGAAAACAGAAAACTGATGATTAAGACTGTTAAACTACCCTCGACAATTAAAACCGGTGCAGAGCAGACCGAAAAATACCTGCCGCTTTTAAAAGGAAAACGTGTGGGTATGGTGGTTAACCCTACCTCGATTATTGGTGCGCAGACTTCGGTTGATAGCCTGTTGAAACGAGGGGTTAAAATCCAGAAGATATTTGGTCCTGAGCATGGCTTTAGAGGCAACGCCAGTGCTGGTGTTACCGTTAATGATGATGTTGATACCAAAACAGGAATAAAAGCCATTTCACTTTATGGCAAACACAGTACCCCTACAGCTGAAGATTTAGCCGATATCGACATTATGGTGTTCGATATTCAGGATGTTGGAGTTCGTTTTTACACTTATATCAACACGCTGCAACACGTTATGGAAGCTTGTGCAGCAAACAATAAAACGTTGTTGATTTTAGATCGCCCGAATCCAAATGGCTATTTAATCGATGGACCAATTTTAGATCCTAAATTTAAATCGGGTATTGGCGTACAACCTATCCCAATTGCTCATGGCTTAACGGTTGGGGAATATGCACAGATGCTAAACGGTGAAGGCTGGCTAAAAGATAAGGTGAAATGTAAGATTACCATTATCAAAAACGCCGGTTATAATCATGATATGGAGTACACTTTACCTGTTAAACCTTCTCCTAACCTGAATACACAGCAATCTATTTTGCTTTACCCTTCTACCTGTTTATTCGAGGGTACGTATTTAAATCACGGACGTGGCACAATGTTTCCTTTTACTGTTGTTGGAGCACCTTACCTTAAGGGGAAATTTGATTTCAGTTTTACGCCGAAAAGCATAAAAGGTATGTCTGAAACGCCATTATTTCAAGATCAGGTTTGTTATGGTTTAGATTTAAGAACTTACGATACTTCAAAACTGGTAAAATCAAAACAGGTAAACATTAGCTGGTTAATTGAGCTGTACAAGGCATCGCCAAGAAAGGAAGATTTCTTTAATACCAAACTGAGTAAAGAAATGGGTACTATTGAAAGATTAGTTGGTGTGGCAGATTTCAGGCAACAGGTAATTGATGGAAAGAGTGAAGCCGAAATTAGAGCAAGCTGGGAACCAGGCTTAAGTGCTTATAAAACCATGCGCAAGAAATATTTGCTTTATAATTAAGGAGTGAATGACAGAAGGATTGAATGATTGAATTGTCCTTGCAATTATTTTCAAACTTAACAGAAGGAGCTTTGTTATTATAGATAATGGATAGGCGCTATGCTATTCAATCATTCAAACTTAATCATTACAACCATGAGCGGTCCAAAAATTAAAAGTGATAAACCAGGAAGCAATTATCAGGAAGAAGTACCTAAAGGCCGGGAACCTGTTGACCATAAAACGGTGCGGCACGCAAATGACAGTACACCCAATAAAGCACCAAAAACAAGTAACCCGGCTAAGCAGCGTGAGCTTGAGGAGCAACCTGTTCATCCGATAAAAAAGGCGCCTAAGGAATAAAAAGTTACACCAGTTAATCGTGAATTAGTGTAATTAAATTTTTAGTGCAAAACAAAATGTGGCGCCTTGCCCCTCTTCGCTCTCTACCCAAATTCTGCCCCCTTCATTTTTGATAATTTCTGCCGAAATGTAAAGCCCCAGGCCTAAACCCGGATAGGTATGTTGCAAATTTCCACCCACCCGATAAAACTGATCGAAAACCATGTGCTGTAGCGCTTTCGAAATTCCGATTCCATAATCGCGTACACACAAAATAACTTCATCGTTCAATGCATAAGTATGCACATCAATCTGATTGGCATCGCTAGAATATTTAATGGCATTTGATAAAAAATTGGTGATCACCTGGCCAATACGTTCGCGATCGACATAAACCCAGCTGTTGCTTTTAAAATCGGTTTTGATCTGATGTTTAGACGTGATATGCTGCATTTCATCTACTATTTCTCCTACAGCCTGATCAAAATCAAATTTTACGGGATTAAAAGTCATTTTGCCCGATTGTATTTTGGTTACATCAAGCAAATCGCCAATTAAACCGGTTAAGCGGTTCAATTGTAAATCCATTTTGCGTACCATGCCAGCCTTTTTCTCATCACCTTCATTCCTGATCATCTTCTCCAATACCTGGGCATACGCTTTTATACTGGTTACCGGCGTTTTAAGCTCATGACTCGCAATGCCCAAAAATTCGTCCTTCTGTTGCTGAAGCTGAACTTGTTTCGTCACATCCATTGCTGCATGTAAAATGGCGTAAACCTTTCCCTGGGCATTCCTCAAAGGTTTATAGGTAAAATTAAACCAAAGCTTTTCCATCTTACCGTTAACAGGTAATACCGCCTCCTGCTGATCGGCATGATAAGGAATTCCTGTACGATAAACCTCTTTTAAGATATCGATAAAAGGTTGTCCTTTTAACTCAGGGATGGCTTCTTCCATCGGCTTTCCGATTACGCGCTTATCTTTCCCCCAAAACCGCAGCATTTCATCGTTAGCTAGCGAGATGATAATATCTTCCGTTTCATAATAACCTGTGGCCATTGGGGTATCCAATAATAAATTCCTGAAACGTTCTTCGCTTTTAGCCATTTCCATCCGCGAATGTACCAGCGAGGTAATTTCGTTCGCAACGACCATAATGCCAGTTACGATATTATGCTGATCGCGGATAGGATCGTAAACAAAATTGAAATAAAAATCCTGAAGCACACCATCACGCTCCAACCTCGCCATTGTCTCGTAGCCATAGTGGGCAACGCCTGTTTGGTAAACCTCAGTTAGCAAATCGGGAAAGGGTTGTCCTTTCAATTCAGGCAAACCATCAATTAAATTTAGTCCGATTACTGCTTCTGTTTTACCCCATAGTTTTAAAAGATCAGCATTTGCCTGTTCGATTATGAAATTTTCGCCCCTCAAAATGCCAATGGCTACAGGTGCATCCTGAATCATCTTGCGAAAAAGTTCTTCACTGGCTTTAACCTTTAATCTGGCATTTACCAGTTCGGTAACATCAGTTGCATTATTCAAAATCCCCCAAACCTTGCCATCATTGTCTTTTAGGGGTTTATAAATAAAATCGAAATAAAAGGTCTGTAAAACACCATCGTTAATCAGCATTACCCGGTCTTCTTTGGTTTCGTAAGCAATACCGGTTTCGCGTACGTCCTGAAGGATCTCTAAAAAAGGCTGCTCTTTAAGCTCTGGCAAAGCAATGGCAAGTTCTTGTCCAATAACCGAATGATCTCTTCCCCATGCTTTAAGCATTGCTTTATTAGCAACTTTAATGTTCATTTTCTCCCCAATATACAGTCCGATCGGCATTGGAGATTCTTCGATTAACGTATAAAAAACAGCAGCGTTATCGTCAAGGTTAATTTGCATAAAGGGATAAAAAAAACAAATATAATGGGTTTTCTATTTACTACCTGATTTTAAGAATGATAATAAAACTTTCTCGTCATGTGCCAAACCTAATTTACCCGATACTTTATTATTATTCATTTTTTTCATGTATTTACTTAGCTCATTATTTTCGTAAGCGGTAAGCAATAATGGATATACGTAAGAACTCTTGCAAACAGCTCTCGTATTGCCTAATTTTTTTGCTACACAATCTAAAACCGTTACAATTGTTTTTTTCGAATTCAGGTTCAAATTTTCGTCAGCACTGCACTTCGAAAACTGGCGTAATGCCTCTAACGTTCCGCCCCAGGTTCTAAAATCTTTTGCGGTAAAGTCGTCGCCTGTAATTTCTTTAATGTAAGTATTGATTTTGCCCGAATCGATACTTTTATGCTCTTTTCCATTCGAATAAAACTGAAATAATTCCTGCCCGGGGATGTCCCTGCATTTCTTAACCAGTTTTGCCAGCGACCGATCATTTAACTCAACTTTCTGCTGAACGCCTTTTTTGCCAACAAAATCCATGGTGATTGTACTACCGTTTATTTTAACATGTTTATCCCTAAGTGTAGTTAAACCAAACGAGCCATACAGTTGCTTATAACTTTCGTTACCCACACGGATGAGTGTTTTTTGGAGTACATCTACCGAAATGGCCAGTACTTTGCGTTCGTCGAAATCTTTTCTTCGCAAGTCTTTTTCCAGATTTTTACGCGCATTGGGCAATGCTTTTCCAAATTCCAATAAACGGAAATATTTATCCTCCGATCGGCGACTTGTCCACTTGGCGTGATATTTATATTGTTTCCTCCCGGCAGCATCAATACCTGTAACCTGAAGGTATGCATTTTGTTTATTGGCAATCCATACATTTTGCCATGCTGGTGGAATAACCAAAGCTTTTATCCGATCGAGGTGTTTCTCATCGGTGATTTTGTTTCCATCTTTATCTTCGTAATGAAATTTACCTGGTTTTCCTTTACGGTAAATCCCAGGTAGCGCATCAGTTACATATACTAATCCACTTGCCCGAACAACATCTTTGCCTTGTACCATTTTTTGCCTATAAGTATGGGTTTATTTTTAGTTATTTTGCAAAACTTTAACGCGGGCAGCCGCGTTATTTTAAAACACAACACTTTCTTTATGAAAATAGTTTTTATGGGCACGCCCGATTTCGCGGTAGCCTCTTTAGATGCCATCGTGCAAGCCAATTTCGATGTAGTTGCAGTAGTTACTGCGCCAGATAAACCTGCCGGCCGCGGCCAAAAACTGAATGAAAGTGCCGTAAAAAAATATGCAGTAGAAAAAGGAATCCCTGTTCTACAGCCTGAAAAGTTAAAGAATCCTGAATTTATAGAGGAACTGAGATCTTATCAAGCCGATTTACAAGTGGTTGTGGCTTTTAGGATGTTACCGGAAATAGTTTGGAATATGCCAGCTAAAGGAACCATCAATTTACATGGTTCGCTGTTGCCGCAATACCGCGGTGCTGCCCCGATTAATCATGCCATTATAAACGGCGAAAAAGAAAGTGGTGTTACTACATTTTTCCTTAAACAGGAAATTGATACAGGCGATATTATCCTCAGCGACAGTGTTCCCATCGCCGACGATGAAACTGCGGGTGACTTGCACGATAAACTGATGGTTGTTGGTGCAAATCTTTTGGTAAAAACACTTCATGCTGTTGAAGCCAATAATATAACCGAACAGCCCCAGCCACAAAATGATGATTTAAAACATGCACCAAAGATTTTTAAAGAAGATTGCAAAATCGACTGGAACAATCCAGCGCAAACCATTCATAATTTAATCCGCGGTTTAAGCCCTTATCCAACAGCTTTTACCATACTTAATGACAAAAACTTAAAGGTATTTAAGGCCGAAATAGAAGATAAAGAACCAGGTATTGTTGCCGGAGGCTTTTTAACTGATGGTAAAACTTATTTAAAATTTGCCGCAAAAGATGGCTTTATCAAACTTTTAGATATCCAGTACGAAGGCAAAAAGCGAATGCTGATTGAAGATTTTTTAAGGGGAATGCGATTGTAATTAAGAATTTGAGTTGTCAACTTTAATAGCCGTTTTGCTAAAAAGTTGACAACTCTTCTAATAGATTTTACAACAGCATGAAAGATGCTGAAATAAATTTAGCATGACGATAGAGATATTAGCGGAACCGAAGCACCACAGGTTTTGCTTTCCAAACAAATAATTAATTTAGGTTAAAGATCTCAGCATTCTATTGGCGATTTGAAAGAATCTCTACGTAGCATGAAAGATGCTGAAATAAATTCAGCATGACGGCAGAGGTACTAGCTGAACCGAAGCACCGCAGGTATTGCTTTCCAAAAAATAATGAATTTAGGTTATCTGTTGGCGACTTGAAAGGATCTCTACGTAGCATGAAAGATGCTGAAATAAATTCAGCATGACGGCAGAGATATTAGCGGAATCGAAGCACCACAGGTATTGCTTTCCAAAAAAATAATTAATTTAGGTTATCTGTTGGCGATTTGAAAGGATCTATTTAGCAAGAAAGATGCTGAAATAAATTCAGCATGACGACAGAGGTGCTAGCGGAACCGAAGCACCACAGGTATTGCTTTCCAAAAAAATAATGAAATTAGTTTATCTGTTGGCGATTTGAAAGGATCTCTACGTAGCATGAAAGATGCTGAAATAATTCAGCATGACGAAAGAGATACTAGCGGAATCGAAGCACCACAGGTATTGCTTTCCAAAAAAATAATGAATTTAGGCTAAAGATCTCAGCATTCTGTTGTCAATTTGAAAGGATCTATACAGCATGAAAGATGCTGAAATAAATTCAGCATGACGGCAGCGGTAGTCTTTACGCCAAGACCATGGAATAGCATTATAAATGATTCAATTTCTCAATCAAAAATTTCGATATCTCGTTAAAATAACGTTTCCTGCCATACCCCATCACCCATTGAATACCCTGGGTGGCATTGGTGATAAAAACTTCTTCGGCTTCCTTTAATATTTCGGGGTTAATCTGTGCTTCGATTAACGGCATGTCGTGCATTTTACACAACTGCATAATGGCGGTACGCATTACACCACTAATGCAACCCTCAGCAAGTGAAGGGGTATAAATCTGTTTGTTATACACCACAAAAACATTGGCACTGATGCTTTCGCAAAGAAAACCATATTGGTTCAGAATCATGGCCTCATCTAAACGGTTCTGACTTTTAAAAAGTCCGGCCATTACATAAAGCAGTGCATTGGCTGTTTTAAAATTCGAGAGTTTATTAACGGGTTTCGTCATTTCGTCAAAAACATCAATGATTAAACCTTTGCTGTTCAACTCATATGTAGATGCTTTTAAAGGAATGCCTTCCAAAATGTAACCTGCTTTATTTATTTCGGGGGTGTAAACGCCTGCTCCTCCCCTGTAAACCGAAAGGCGGAAACGAACATTACCATTCCATTTATTGCGTTTGGCCAAATCGGCGGTTTTCTGACGCAGAAAATAATCATCCATCAAAGCGTGACCGTCAATTTTAAGCGCTTTCATGCCAGCCGTTAATCTATCGGCATGTAAGTCGGCAAATTGCAGCTTATTATTGATCATCCGCATACTTTCGAACAATCCATCGCCAAATTTGAAACTTCTGTTTGAAGCTGTTAAAATCGGGGCATCTACCGCCTGGAATTCATCATTAAATAAAAGGTACTCCTGAAGCATATTTTATGATGTAGCGATATAATTTTCCCACTTGGTTAAGCCAGCTTTAAAATCGGGCGGCAACGGCGATTCAAAATACATATACTCTTTAGTGCTGGGGTGAATAAAACCCAAACTCTGTGCATGTAAAGCCTGACGGGGCAACAATTCAAAACAATTATCTACAAACTGTTTGTACTTGTTAAACGTAGTTCCTTTTAAAATCTTATCACCACCATACATGGCATCATTAAAAAGCGGATGCCCGATGTGCTGCATGTGCGCCCTGATCTGGTGCGTACGACCAGTTTCAAGCTCACAGCTGATCAAGGTAACATAACCCAAACGTTTTAATACCTTATAGTGCGTTACAGACCATTTCCCTTTTTCTTCATCATCGTAAATATCCATCACACGGCGGTCTTTCGCACTTCTGCCAATGTAACCGGTTACGGTTCCATCGTTTTCGATATCGCCCCAAACCAGTGCAATATATTTACGGGTAATGCTGTGATCGAAAAACTGGCGGGCCAAATGTGTAATCGATTTTTCATTTTTACTGATCAGCAATAAACCCGAGGTATCCTTATCAATGCGGTGAACCAACCCTGGCCTGCCATCATTACCCGGCAGCTGAGGGAGTTGCTCAAAATGGAATGCCAAAGCATTAACCAAAGTTCCGGTATAATTATTAAAACCAGGGTGTACAACCATTCCGGCAGCTTTATTTACGACCAAAAGATCGCTATCCTCGTAAATGATATCAAGTGGTAAATCTTCAGGATAAACTTCGGTGTCGCGTGGTGGATGCGGTAAAACAATCGATATTTCATCATAAGGCTTAACCTTATAACTCGCTTTTATCTGTTTTTGATTAACCAGCACATTCCCCGCATCAATTGCATTTTGAATACGGTTTCGGGAGGCATTTTCTACGCGAACCATCAAAAATTTATCAATGCGCAGCAAAGACTGCCCCTTATCGACAATTATTTTTAAATGTTCATATAATTCCTGCTCTTCTGATTCCTGCAATTCGACCACATTTTCCATGGCGCAAAAATAAACTTTTAACTTCAAGAATTTTTCAATGATTGCAGTTTTCGGAAAAACAGCCCTATCTTTACTGTCAATCAAAACATTCTAAATTTTTTATATGAAAAAATGCTACTCTTTAAAGGCGTTATGCGCCTTATTTTTATTGGTAACGGCTCAAAAAGCAAGTGCCCAACAAGATGTTGGAGACCTGTTTGTGGGCGGACCGGCTGATGCAACTAAATTGGTAAATGCCTATTTTGACCCTTTGTACAAAGGTTTGGGTTTGGGATTGACTGATGGATGGTCGAACACGGCGAAATCGAAAGGATTTTTAAAGTTTGATGTAAGGGTTTCCGGATCGGCAGCTTTTGTCCCTCAATCGGGCAGAAGTTATGATGTAAATGCATTAGGACTAAGCAACATTAAACCCGCACCCGGTGCATCTTCCATAGGCCCGACGGCATTTGGTGATGACCATGAAGGTGGCAAAATGCAAATTTACACAAGCAGTGGTATCCCTACAGGTAAGTTTTTTAACCTTCCTCAAGGTGTAGGTTTCCATGTGGTTCCATCATTGCAGATACAGGCTACTTTGGGCTTACCTAAAAACATTGATGTTACTTTAAGAGCGATGCCAAAAATTAAATTAGGCAGCGACTTAGGCAGCTTATCAATGATCGGCTTCGGTGCTAAAGTTGAACTTTTACCGCTTTTTATGGGTTCAACTACAGAGAAATTAGTTCCTGTTGATATTGCAATAGCAGGAGGTTTTACCCAGTACAAATATAATTTGCCTTTGAATATCAATAATACGACAAATTCAGATCAGCATATTGATGCCAAATTCAATGGTGTAAATTTTGACGCCATCGTTTCTAAAAAGATCCTGTTCTTCACCCCTTTTGCCAGCATCGGTTACCAAACCTCGAACACCAATTTAAAGGCACTTGGTACTTATAAATTTGAAGATGGTGGTAGCAATGCCACTTATGTTGATCCCATTTCGGTGAAACAAACGGATATTGACGGCGTAAGGGGAAGTTTAGGCTTCCAGTTGAAATTCGGTTTCTTTAAATTTTATGGTTCATATACTGCTGCAAAATACAGTATGGTTAATGCTGGTTTCGGTTTCGGTATTGGCAAGTAATTAATATAACGTGGTATTATTAAGGTAGTATGGTCATTCTGAGCTTGTCGAAGGAGGTTTTATATATTTAAACCGTTTCGACAGGCTCAACCTGACATATTCTAATTCAAATTAATGATACCGCTTTTATTTATTTTTACACGTGTTCGAAGAAATATATAGTCCTGTACAAAAAATAACATTTGCACCTTTCAACAACCTGTTTGTTAAAAGGGATGATCTTATTGACCCTTATATTTCAGGCAATAAATGGCGGAAGCTAAAATATATTTTAGCCAGGGCCAAAGCAGCACACAAATCGCATCTGGTTACCTTCGGGGGCGCCTATTCTAATCACCTTGTAGCCACCGCAGCCGCAGCATCTAGATCAGGCTTAACCGCTACCGCTTTTGTACGTGGCGAAGAGGTAAAGAATGAGCTATTATTGCTGTGCCGTTTATTTGGAATGAAACTCATTTTCACCGACCGCGAAAGTTACCGGGATAAGCAAAAACTGTTTCAACAGCATTTTGGAAATGACCAGCAGGCTTATTTTATTGATGAAGGCGGGGCCTCGGCTGAAGCCACTACAGGCTGCGCAGAGGTAATCAGCGAATTGACAGAAACATACGACCACATTTTTTGTGCTGCCGGAACAGGAACCACTGCTGCAGGCTTATTGAACGGTATCCAGCAACAGGGTTTAAGCACAAAACTCCATATCATACCCGTACTAAAAGGGGGCTTGTTTATTAAAGATGAAATAGCTAAATATACTCCCCTATCCAATCATCTTGAGCTTCACCTCGATTATCATTTTGGCGGATATGCAAAAACCACTCCTGAATTGATCAGTTTTATCAAAACCTTTACTTCAAAAACCGGACTGCTTTTAGATCCGGTTTATACGGGGAAAATGTTTTATGCCATCCAGGACCTGGTAAAACAAGGCATTATTGGTAAAGATGAAAAAGTACTGGCCATTCATACGGGCGGGCTAATGGGGATATTTGGCATGAAGGATAAGTTTTAACAAACAGCCTTCATTATTTATAGACTCCAAAAACAAACTGAATAAAAAAAGGGTCCTCATTGCTGAGGAACCCCAATAAGATCTCTAAAATCGTCCCGTGATTTGATTCTTGTTATAAAAGTATCGCTCCTTTCTTTGGAATGAAATAAAAATAGAGCAAGGCTACAATATAATAGATGAAGATGCACTATCTATATACATTGAATAATAAATCAGCTCACATCATCGGCATTTAGTTCTTTTTATGATCTTCTTTCATTAAAAACCTGAAATTCGGCAATGGATGGTGTCTCTTTGGCATGTGTAATACGGATGCGAACTTTACTGGTCCAAATGCGATCGAAGCGGTGAATTTTAATGCGGTCTTCATTTTTTCCCTCAAAAGCTTTTTTCCATTCCGCACCGTTCCAATATTCAAGTACATAAGTATCTATATTTTCTTTTTGCTCTGCTACAACAATCATATTTATAGCTTTTTCATTCTTAAAATCAACTTCGTACCAAGGATTTGTGACCGCACTATTCGATTCCCATGATGACCTGTAGCTATCGTCATTTGCAAAGTCCATAATATTCATATCGTTGCTCCAGCTCGAGTTGCTTGCCTGACTTTTGGCGAGGTTACTGGATATGATCGGCAAAGCCAATGGCGGGAGTGTTTTGGTTGGCCCTTCATTCTTCCATAATTGGCCAACTTCTTTTAAGGCAGCCAGTGCATTATCATCAATTAAACCATCTTTGTTTGGCGCTACATTGAGAATAAAGTTACAGCTTGCAGCATTTAAAGGTTTAATTAACCCATCTACAATTTCCTGAGGTTTTCTTACCGGAACCGTTGGAAAATCGGTTTTCCAAAACCATGAAGTATTAATAGGTAAACAAGCTAAAGTTGGCATCACTTTGCTTTCTTTGGGCATCCGCTGACCTGCGCCCATTTCGTAAGTTTTAATGTCAGTATAATAAAGTCCTTCAGATGGATATTTTGCGCCGTTTAAATCCATCACTAAGCAATCAGGCTGCAGCGTTTTAATCAAAGTATAAATATCTTCGAAAGGCACATCATCATAAGAGATTCTCGACCAGGGTGCATCCCAACCATCAATAATTAAAGCTTCAATTTTGCCGTATTTGGTTAACAGCTCGGTTAATTGTTGTTTAATCATATCGATATGTTTTGGCGTAATCTGATTGGGTCTCAATTTATGGTGTGTATCCAAAATGGAATAGTACAGCATCACTTTTAATCCATTTGCCCGGAAAGCGTCGGTAAACTGCTTTACCACATCTTTTCCATAAGGACTGTTCATTACATTATAATCGGTGCTTTTGGTGTCCCAGATACAAAATCCGCTGTGGTGTTTGGTGGTTAAACAGCCATAACTCATGTTAGCCGATTTAGCCGCTTTGGCCCACTGGTTTGCATCGAGCTTTTTAGGATTGAACAATTTTGGAGAAGCTTCAGGATCAGGCCAATCTGCATTTGCATAAGTTGGAATGTTATAATGGATGAACATGCCAAAACGCAGGTCAACAAATTGCTGCTGAAGTGTATTTAATTTCTTCGAGGCATCAGTAGGAGTCTCTTGCGCTGAGGCGCCGAAGGAAAGCAGCATGAAAACAATTACTAAAACGTTTTTCTGAATGGTTACGAGTTTCATTTTTGTGCGTAGTATAGTTTAAGAATGTGGAATGGTTTTTCGGTAAAGTTAATTTTCTTAAACGATATTGCACAATATATCTGGTGTTATGTTCAACATAAAAAGGGGCATATCACCTCCTGCAAATTGCGCAGAAAAGCGCTGATTTGTAATTTTATGCTGCATAATCTGTGTGGTTATTGTTTACCGATCAATCGTTTTCACGCACTTTGTTCCAGATATCAGCGTAAAGTTCTTCGTTGCGTTTAAATTGCAGGTGTACATAAGGGCAGAGTGGAATTACCTTCAGCTTATTTGTACGCACATAATTGACCATTGCATCAAGCAATAGCTTTGCGTAACCTTTGCCTTCTTTTTCGGGATCAATTTCGGTATGATAAACGGTTAGGTCTCCTCCCTGAATATCAAAAACCATTTCTCCATATTTTTCACCTTCATCATAAAGTTCGAAGGCGCTCGGCTCTTCCTTTTGGATATTTAATTTAACTTCTGCCATAATTTACTTAATATAATTTTTAAAATTTGATGCTCCACTGATGCAGTATTAAATAGCTGCCAAATCGATTAAAGGTAACCAATATCTGTTGATTTATGTATATCGATCATCATACCTTAACTGTTTTATGACCTGGCATTCTTTAGCGCCTTATTCTTCTTACCCCAGGCACTTAATTGACAAAAAATGGGGAGAAAATCCAAGGCTATCGGCGTTAGCTCATATTCTACCCTAGGCGGAACCTCTGCATAAACGGTTCTTTTAACCAGCTCGTCCTGCTCTAATGCACGCAATTGCAAGGTCAACATCCGTTCTGTTATATATGGGAATTCTCTTTTCAGTTCGCTAAACCTCAATTTTCGGTTTCCAAGTTTATCCAATATTACAATTTTCCATCTCCCGCCTATTTTGTTGGCGGCGTAAGTCAAATCGCAATCTGTTATAAATTTTTCGTTGAGGGTATAGGTCGAATTTTCTTTTCTTGCCGTCATTACTTACAAATTTGTTTGTACCATACAAATGGTGGTGTATCCTATAAAAATACGTGGTATGGCTTATTATTGCAAGGTCATTTTAATCACAAGAAAATTTGGACTTATATTTAACCGGAAAAACGGCATTGGTAACCGGAGCCTCTAAAGGAATTGGCCGAGCAATAGCAAAAGAACTGGCAAAAGAAGGGGTAAAAGTTTTTGCCACAGGCCGCAACCAACAATCATTAGATAACCTTTTCACTGAGATTGTTGCCGAAGGCAGCCCCGCTCCCATTGTTTTTGCACAAGACCTATTGGCGTCTGACGCACCTTACAAAATTGCCACCGCAGCCTTAGCTTCACTTGGCCATATCGACATCCTCATCAATAATGCAGGGCAAAGTCAGCCTGTAGATGTTGCAGGTCCGGAAGAACCCTGGACCAGATCGATGGCTTTAGATTTTGAGCGGCCCAGGCTACTCACGCAAGCGTTATTACCACATTTCATAGACCGGAAACAAGGCACAATACTTAATCTGACCAGTACTTACGAATTACGCTCCCTAAATGTTTCTGCGGTGGCCAAGGCGGCAGTGGCCATGTGGTCGAAACAACTTGCCGGTGAGTTGGGCAAATATGGAATCAGGGTAAACTGTTTGAAACCGGGACTTATCGACACTGAAAACATCAAGCCTTATTTCCCTGGCGATGAACGCCGGAAATATGCAGAAAGTGAAATCCCTTTGCAAGATTTTGGTGAAGTGCAGGATATGGCAAATATGGCTGTTTTCCTGGTTTCGCCACGGGCTAAATATGTAACAGGAACGGTTTCGGTGGTGGATGGCGGAGCAAGGCGTTCGGCATTCTGATACTTACTATTAAACAGGAAATAAGAGAATCAATCAGTTTATCGAATTTACGATGAAGCAGTTTATAAACGATCAAAGCCCATAGAAAAAATGAGTCTATATAACTTTCGCTGTTTTAAAACATAATTACAGTAGAACTGTAAGACTACCACTAAATTGCTTACAGTCTGGAGCTAAATTGATTACATAAAAATAAACACCTGCAGGTAGTGCTGTACCATTCATCTTTCCATCAAAAGATTTTTGATAACCTTCAGAGGTAAAAACCACATTGCCATTTCTGTTAAAAACTTTCACACTTGCCTTAGGATATTGATTAATATTTTTGATTTGCCATATATCATTAATCCCGTCATCGTTAGGACTAATTGAACTGGGAATCTCTATTGTCTTTTCAGAAAATATAACAGGTACAGCAGCCCTTTCACTTTCACATGTTCCATTTGCCAAACTAATGAAGAAAGTAGAAGACCTTGATATTTTCAATTTAAAAATACCCGTTTCATTACTGGCCAATAAATTTCCATTTGTAGCTTTATCATACAGATTAAAGACTCCTGAAGTGGCGGCACTAGCCCTGATCATACCATCACCTTCTGCGCAAAGCAAAGATGGGCTTACAATAGGCGGACTGATGACTTCTCCTAAATTGGAAATTGTAAAACTGAGGCTTTGTTCAGAACAAACGGAGTTACTATTATCTGTTATGGTTAAAGTGTAAATACCTTTCTTAACATTGTTTAATTCAGCTTTTGTAGATATAATTTCATGATCAGCATTTCTCCAAACATATTGATAGGGAACAATACCACCCTGAATAGAAATATTTGTAATAGACCCTACCCCCATTCCACAACGATCATCCATAATATTTGCACTTTCAGCATCAATTAAAAGCGGAATAATCTTTTTAATTACATAGGAATTATAAAAACTCTCGCATCCGTTTTCATCTTGTAGATAAAGCTGATAATTTCCTTCACTTAAATTTAAAATTTCATTATTATCACCTATTTGTGCTCCTGCCTCATTTAACCACTTAAATCTGACCGCCCCCTGGTAACTTGAGACATTTACTTTAATTGCACCATTGTTCAAATTACAGGTTGCAGGCGTAACCGCAAATGGAAAATCGGGATAAGCTTCGGGACTTTGTCGGATGATGTTAAAAGTACGATTAGCTGTACAGTACCCATTACTAACGATTAAGGTATATTTTCCCGCAGCCAAATTTTCGAGTTCAGGCTTATCCCCTACCAATGCACCAGATCCGTTAATCCATTTAAAGTTAAAATTGGCATCTGAAGATGTAATAACAAGTTTTTTAATATAACCGTCATCTGCCATACAGCTCGCATTTTGTATGTCTGCTGTTTGATCGCTTATGGTTATTGCATTTAATATCGGAATATCAAAATCGTAGAACGCCGCTCCACAAGTACCTTCATCACTTACCTCAAGATAATACTTTCCCCCAGGTACATTAGTTAGTTCACTATCTCGGCTGATTATTTTTCCTTCTCCATCCTTCCAAACCAGTTTAATTTTACCCACACCTGAAACAATAATATTTGTAATGCTGCCATTTGCGCTGCCACAGCCAGCTTTAGTAACATTAACCTTATCATTGTCTATTGAAGGCACACCCTTAGCCAGAATTTCGAAAGGACCAAAAATTGCGGAGCAGTCATCAGAAGTCAGTACCTGTAATGTGTATTTCCCACTTTTCACGTTGCTCAGGGTCAAACTGTTTCCTTTTACTTCTCCCTTTTCATTTATCCATTTCAATGATTTTGTGGTAAAATCACTTTGGTTAGATATAAAAAGATTTTTAATTCCGCCATCTGATTGATTACAGTTTTCAGGACTAATAGACATAATGCCCGTAAAAAGCTGAGGCTGCCCGTCTTTTACCTGATAGGATAAAGTTTGTGTTTTACAGGTGGTACCTAAAAATGCCTGAAAGGTGTATATATCAGGTTTAACATTTATTAGTTCTTCTGTATTTCCTACAAAATTACCCTTACTATCTTTCCACTGTATGCGTGTTGCCCCCTGAACTTTTAAACCTTTAATGGATCCATTGGCCAGGCCGCAACTGGTATTTTTAACAATAACATTTCCAGCCAGAAAGCTGAGGCCAAGGAATTTAGATGTCCGGTTATTTATGCTAGCTGATGCGGTAAAACCGATATCAGAAGGAATAGTGATACTCCAGTTACCTGATGCATCGGCCGTAGTAGTTGCGGCATAAGCTTTAGCTTCACATTGCATACATTCGCCATCGGTATATACTTCAATTTCAGCATTAGGAGTAGCTGTACCAATCAGCGTTCCATTACTATAACTTGTAATGCTTATCACCGGAAGCTCTACCTTGCTATTTTCAGGTTTATAAACAATGCTCTGTGCAGTACAATAAATCGAATTTCTCTGCAAAAGGATATCACCACAATTATTTGCATAAACACCTGGTCCAAATCCTCCATATTTGTTGTTGGCCAATGTATTTGCCTGTGCTCCATCCTTTCCACCGATCAATACGTTATTGCAAGCATCGAAATTAAGCAAAGAATGCGCATAAGAACCTTGGGCATTTAGCGCACCTACACCGAAGCTATTCCCCTGTATAAGCATTGTAACCGATATATCCTTAAAACTGAAACCGGCACTCATCGAAGTAAAATTATTAAGTAGTTCTACTCTTTTGAAATTTTGAATGTTATGCGGTTCTGATAAACCACCTTTAAGCAGCTCATCGCCAAAAACATTATTTTTAATCACGCAGATTTCACCTCTTTGCTGCGCACTTTGTGTAGATGGATCAATACCGGTAATCAGCATGCCATTGTAAATATATCCACACTGATTGCCTTCTGCCTTGGTATCACCCCCGATTACAATATTATCACATTGATAAAACCTTAACATAGAACCAAATGCAGTTCCCAATAATTCGGTACGTTCCGGATTGAAGGCAAACCAATTGTTTGAAACTTTGATTTTATTGCACTTGAACATATTAATATTCACATCGATGTTACCATATACATTTCCTTTATTTGGCGCCCCTATAATAATATTTTCGCAATTATTGAGAGAGATTGGAGTAGACGATCTTGAGGCTCCATTGGCAAAAAAAGAAAAGTAAAAGCCGTAGATTTCCAGATTCTTTAAATTCGTGCCTGAAAAACCAATCGGAGTTATATTAGAAATGTAGGATATACTGGTTTTCATGGTTACTTTTGCGCTAGATAAGCCTAGTCCAGGTCCAGATAAAGTTGTGGCATCGATTATTAAGTTTGACGAAAGTATTAATGGGCTCTCTATACTAATCAGAGCCGGCAGATTGGTGATATTGAAATAAATATAGTCTGTTTCGGCAATACCATTAGCTGCCGCCATTTGCAGCGCTTCCCTTAATGAACCTATCCCATTGTCTGCATTACTGCTAACAGTGAAAACAGCAGCTCTTAAAGCATACGAACACAAAACAAAAAGTAACAGAAGAGCGATAATCTTTCGCATGTTTAATAAGAAAATTTAGACGTGCAAATATATAAAACCTGTAGAGTTTAATATAACTGTCTATGCAATGAGTTTGCAAAGCATTCAATAAGGTAATTATTTGAACAACGAGCTCTTAAATGGAACTTTCCTGTAAAAAAGTTTTCCACATCTGTGAAGTCCAAAATCCGATTTTGTCTATAATCATACTTTAAACAGTTTAAACCTATTTTTTATGCTACGGGTACAAAAAGTGCTTAAATTTTGATTTTAGGCACATTTAACTAAATTTGGAATATACCAAATCCAAGTTTATGTATCAATTAACAGTACCTGCAGATCGCGTTAACGAATCGTTAAGTAAGCACATTTTGGCCGATGGTTTCGACCTGACTTATGATATGGAAAAGAGTCATGGTGCTTACATTTACGATGCTAAACACAACAGAACTTTACTCGATTTTTTTACCTGTTTCGCATCAGTTCCTTTGGGTTATAACCACCCTAAAATGATCAATGATGAAGCGTTTAAAAAGAATCTTTTCCTCGCGGCTTTGGCCAATCCATCTAACTCCGATGTGTACACGCAGCAATATGCACAGTTTGTTGAAACATTCTCTAAAGTTGGTATTCCTGATTATCTGCCCCATGCTTTTTTTATTGCAGGCGGCGGTTTGGCCGTAGAAAATGCAATTAAGGTAGCCATGGACTGGAAAGTTCAGAAAAACTTTGCAAAAGGATACACAGAAGAAAAAGGTTTTAAAGTTTTACACTTCGAAAGGGCTTTTCATGGCAGAACGGGTTATACTTTAAGCTTAACTAATACGCTACCCGATAAAACCAAATGGTTTGCGAAGTTCGATTGGCCAAGGGTTGCTGTTCCGGAAGTGAAATTTCCGCTTTCCGGAAATAATTTAAGTCATGCCATTCAAACCGAAGAAACATCTTTAGCTCAGATCAAAAAAGCAATCGCCGATAATAAAGATGATATCTGCGCCATCATTGTAGAACCCATACAATCTGAAGGTGGCGATAACCACCTGCGGGAAGAGTTTTTAATTCAAATCAAGGCTCTGGCGGATGAAAATGATGCTTTCCTGATTTATGATGAAGTGCAAACCGGCGTTGGTTTAACCGGTAAATTTTGGTGCCACCAGCATTTTAGCGAAAAAGCGAGGCCCGATATTTTGGCTTTTGGTAAAAAAATGCAGGTTTGCGGCATCCTCGTTGGCCATAAAGTAGATCAAGTTGAAACCAATGTATTTAAAGTGCCGAGCCGGATTAACTCTACCTGGGGCGGTAATCTGGTGGATATGGTGCGCTCGACACAGATTTTACAAATTGTAGAGGAAGATCAGCTTTGTGAGAATGCTACAAAAGTAGGTTTGTATTTAAAAGATCAACTCGAAAATCTATCGCACAGGTTCGATCAAATGACCAATGTGCGCGGAAGAGGTTTGTTGTGTTCTTTTGATTTCCCTACCAAAGAAATGCGCAATACATTTATTGCTAAAGGATTGGAAAACAATGTGATGTTTTTGGGCTGTGGAGAGAAAACCATTCGCTTTCGCCCGGCACTTTGCATTGAGCAAAAACATATTGACGAAGGCTTGACGGTTATGGATAAAATATTGCCTTTATTGTAGGCATGAATAGAAAATTGTTAGTTTATTTTGTAGTTGCAGGGGTTTTAATACTGATCTTTTTCATGGTTAAAGATGTTTTTGATCAGCCTGGAATTGAAGATATGAAAGCTGGTTTTAAAGAAATTGCAAAGTATAGAAACGCAAATAACACTGGTCCTGTACAACGGATTTACATTGTAACGGTTAAAGATTCGGTATGGAAAGAAATGGAAGATTATGGCAATTTAATGCCCCATACCAAATACGGTAATACAAAAGTTTACTTCTTCATGCAAAGCGAAAATGTTCCAAAAACATTGCAACCCGGAGAAGTAAATTTTGATCCACAATTTAACAAGGCCTGCATTGCCTTATATGAAAAAAGTGCAATGAGTCAGGTAGCATTTAATAAACATCCTTATTAAACAGAATGTAAAATCTGGAAAGTTAATTACCTAGAGGTTAATGCTTATTGATTTGGAAATGAAGGGTATGGTACATTTGGCATCTTCAGTCCCGCTTTTGTTTCTGCCGATGCTAAGCTAGTGCCGATTTATCGGTAAAGAATCGTCATTCACGACAATCGGGTTTATAAACAAAGTTAGTTCCCGGAGAACCAGCCCTTCTTCAATAAACCTGACAGCAGCGAAATCCTTTTTGCTTGCAGCAACCCTTAGTATGTTAGCACTACAAAACCGCAAAAGGATTGTAGCGAATGGCAGGACTACAGTACCTATGAAATACTGACAATCATTTCCAAATCCTAAAATTTCATTATTAATTGCACAGCATGGGTCTTCGACTATGCTTAGACGGACAAACTATTTTAAAATTAAACAAAAGCAGAAAAACCTGTTATGGCCCGACCTACAATCAGCGTATTAATTTCTTTTGTGCCCTCATACGAATAAATTGCTTCCGCATCCGCCACGAACCGCGCTACGTTATATTCGAGCAAAATACCATTCCCACCCATCACTTCTCTTGCCCTGCTTACCACATCGCGTGTTCTTAACGAACAGAATACTTTAGCTAAAGAGGCATGTTCATCTTTCAACAAACCCTGATCCTGTAATTGCGACAAGCGAAAACAGAGCGTTTGCATCGCCGTTAAGTTCGACAGCATTTCGACCAGGTGGTTTTGGATTAATTGAAAAGAAGCTATAGGTTTACCAAACTGTTTTCGCGTACGGGTATAATCCAAAGCATTTTCGTAGGCTCCACGGGCACAGCCAACCGCCTGCCAGGCCACACCTGCCCTTGTCATTTGTAATACCTTAGCCGTATCTTTAAATGAATTTGCATTTTGCAGGCGATCAGCTTCTTCAACTTCGCAATTGGTTAATGTAATAATGCCATTCTGCACAATCCGCAAGGCCATTTTATCCTGCATTTTTTCTACGGCAAAACCAGGATTATCTTTTTTTACAATAAAGCCTTTCACTTCGCCACTTTCTTCGTCTCGTGCCCAAATAATTAAAATATCGGCGAAAGTAGCGTTACCGATCCATTTTTTCTGTCCGTTCAATACCCATTTGCCATCAACTTTTTTACAGGTGGTGGTTAAGCCTCCAGCTGCTGCCGAACCCACTTCAGGTTCAGTTAGGCCAAACGCCCCGATAATTTTAAATTGCTGCATTAGCGGCAGCCATTGCTGTTTTTGTTCCTCTGAGCCGCATAAATAGATTGATCCCATGGCGAGGCCACTCTGTACGCCAAAAAAAGTAGAAATGGAGGTATCAATCCGCGCCATTTCCATTGCTAAAATCCCTTCCATTAAATTCGATTTCCCCGGACAGCCATAACCTTTGTAGGTTAAACCACAGATATTGAGTTCGGCAAGTTTTGGAATGATTTCGAAGGGGAATTCTGCCTTGTTCCAGTAATGGTTAACAATGGGTTTTACTTCCTTCTCTAAAAAGGCACGTACCTTTAACTGAAGCTCACGATCTTCATCTTTTAACGCCTCATCGCCCAAATGGTAAAAATCGCCTTCAATTGGCGGTAATTCTTTCTTTTTACCCGATCCACCCATCATTTTCATCATCCCCTGGATTTGTTTATCATCCAGGTTGGATATGGTTTCGACCATTTTGGGCAAGTCGACTTTTTTCGATAAAGCCTCTAATTTATCGAAGTCAATATGTTTGAAAAGATTGTACGCGTTTTTGAGAGAAGAGAATATATTCGCCATTATTATTCGTTTTGAGAATAACAAACGAAGTGTAGTTTTGTTGGGCTGTTTTTTCCCCACCACCTAAAGCACCTGAGATCATCTGAGCAATTTAAAATAGTGCACCGCCTAAGGTGTTCTCAGGTGTCTTAGGTGGTTAATCCTTTACCTCAAATCAAATAAATTATCAACGCCTAATAGCTTCCGCGAAGTAAAGCCTTCGCCAAAAGTGGCACCAATGCTTTTACCGAATTCCCTGGCACGGCCAATCACACTTTCGAAAAACTCCGGCGACGAAATATAAGTTTGCAATCCATCCACCTCAGGGTTATAAAACTGTGTTTTAAAAGCCTTAATAGATTCAATTTTCTTATCTATATGATCAGATATATCCACAATAATATCAGGTTTTAAGTATCTATCCTGAATGTATTGCAATAATAATCGTGGGCGATGTGCTTCCTGCTGAACACCATCAATTGAAGTTTCTATTTTTGGTAAGCCTGATAAAAAAACAGAATCGTAAACCAGATCGCCTGCTCTTCCATGATCAGGGTGACGGTCTTCTAAAGCATTGCTTAAAATAATTTCGGGTTGATATTTCCTGATGGCTTTAATCACTTCCAAACGGTGAAACTCATCATTCTGAAAAAAGCCATCCCTCAATCTTAAATTTTCACGGGCATGTAAACCTAAAATTTCCGCCGAGGCTGCTGCTT
Organism: Sphingobacteriaceae bacterium GW460-11-11-14-LB5; assembly: GCA_002151545.1. NCBI lineage: Bacteria > Pseudomonadati > Bacteroidota > Sphingobacteriia > Sphingobacteriales > Sphingobacteriaceae > Sphingobacteriaceae bacterium GW460-11-11-14-LB5. The sequence goes on from CP021237.1 coordinate 3,650,315, forward strand.
CTTCATCTCTTGTTTCTGCTGTACCTCGTGTACCCAGTTCGCCTCTGGTTAAATCTACAATTCCAACTTTTTTACCAAGGGCAATATGTTTTAAAATAGTACCTGAACAGCAAAGTTCTGCGTCATCAGGATGCACGGCTATAACTAAAATATCTAACTTCATGATGTAATTATTGGGCATTTTGGTTCAGCAGTTGCTGAATTTTCTTTTTAATTTTCGAACTTAATGGCTTGGTGAAGGGTAAAAAATAATCTTCCAGCTCGCCATTTCTGTTCACGATATATTTATGAAAGTTCCAACGGGGTTTCGAACTTAATTTTGTGTTTTGCTTTTTCTCACTCAGGAATTGATAAAGCGGATGGGCATGTGCGCCCCGAACCATAATCTTATCAAAAACAGGAAATTTTACACCATGGTTAACCTCGCAAAAAGAGGAGATATCAGCACCGTTTAGTGGTTCCTGTTTTCCAAAATCGTTCGTAGGGAAACCCAGGATTTCAAAATCAGGACTATTAATTTCGTCTTTAAGCTGCTGTAATTCCTTTAATTGCGGCGTAAAACCACATTCTGATGCGGTATTTACAATTAAAATAACCTTGTTCCGGTAGGCTGATAACGGCTGTTCTTCGCCATTAATTTTCTTAACCTTAAATGAATAAATATTCGGAATGCGTTCCTGCATTATATGTTATTGATAAAATCCTGAAGTGCGGATAATGGATTCGATATCCCTATCCTCATTCGGATCGTAAGTGCTTTTTAAATTATGTCCTACCACGCGGGCCACAATCTGATACGAAAATGCAGCAAAACCACCTTTGGTTTGCTTCACAATATCGTATGTTGTTCTACCCACTTCTCTGTCGATCAGTTTCGTTAAAATCTGACCTTGTGTAATCGTTAATTCTTTGATTTCGCGGTTAAACATGTCTTTAATTTCTTTATCACATTGCTTAACCAGTTGTTTTTGTTCCTTTTTCTCTGGGGTCCGGGCTAAATCCTGCTCCAGTTGCTCGTACCTGCGCTTAGCAAACAATGCATATGGCATTACTTTTAATACGTTATACCTTAGGCGATTATATGCAGCTTGTTCTGCCGGCGATTTCCAGATTCTGGCGGCATAAATAGATACATCGTTAAGCTGCATCCACGGAATCATTACACCATTATCGTTTGTTGAGGCTACTCTTATTGTATCGCTTTTACCCAATTTAGGAAATATTGGTGCCGCAGGATCCTGAGCTCGTAGCGAAATGCTACAAATCATTACAATACAAAGAAAAAAGAGCCCTTTAATTTTCATAAATTTATACTTTTACAAAGTTAGGTGTTATTTCATATATTAGTTGTTTCACAAAACTAATATAAGTTTTATTCATAAATAAGACGCAATTTTTACGCAAAAAATACAAATGAAAACAGAGTTAGTGATTGATTTAGAGGCGGAAAAGCAAGAAATTCTAAAAAGATATAGGGCATTATTACGGGCAAGCAAATCTACTTTACAGAAGGGCGATAAAAAAGAAATCAGGAAAGCTTTTGATATGGCATTGGAAAGCCATAAAGATATGCGCCGAAAATCTGGCGAACCCTATATTTACCATCCTATTGCGGTGGCGCAGATTGCTGCTGAAGAAATCGGACTTGGAACAACTTCTATTGTATGTGCCTTATTGCACGATGTGGTAGAAGACACCGATATCACTTTAGAAGATATTGAACGTGAATTTGGCAAAAAAACCGCCAAAATTATCGACGGGTTGACCAAGATTTCTGGCGTTTTCGACACCAATAGCTCTTTGCAGGCCGAGAATTTCCGTAAAATGCTGCTTACCCTGGCTGATGATGTAAGGGTTATCCTCATCAAACTTGCCGATCGTTTGCATAATATGCGTACCATGGATTTTATGCCCCGCCACAAGCAGCTTAAAATCGCTTCAGAAACCATTTACCTGTATGCACCACTGGCCCATCGCCTGGGCTTATATGCCATAAAATCAGAGCTGGAAGATCTTTCGATGAAATATCTCGACCCGGACACTTACAAATTCATCGCAAAAAAATTAAATGAGAAAAAAGCAGAACGTGCGCTTTTCATCAAAAAATTCGTAGAACCAATTGATGAAATTGTTCACGAACAGGGTTTAGTGGCTGATGTTTATGGCAGACCAAAATCAATCCACTCCATCTGGAATAAGATGAAAAAGAAAAATATTCCTTTCGAAGAGGTTTATGATCTTTTTGCCATCCGGATTATTTTGGATTCGGCACCAGAAAATGAAAAGGCTGATTGCTGGAAAGCATATTCCATTGTAACCGATTTATACCGCCCAAATCCAGATCGTTTACGCGATTGGGTTTCCTCACCAAAAGGAAATGGTTACGAAAGTTTACATACCACGGTAATGGGACCCCGCGGGCAATGGGTTGAGGTACAGATCCGTACACAACGTATGAACGAAATTGCAGAGAAAGGTTTTGCGGCACACTGGAAATATAAAGAATCGAGTAACGATAATGGATTAGATCAATGGATCCAGAAAGTTCGTGAAATGCTGAGTAATCCTGAAGCCAATGCTTTAGATTTCCTGGATGATTTCAAAATGAACCTTTTCTCGGATGAGATTTTTATTTTCACGCCAAAAGGTGCTTTAATCCAATTGCCTTTAGGTGCTACCGCATTAGATTTTGCTTTCGAAATCCATACCGATGTAGGTGCCACCTGTATCGGCGCAAAAGTGAACCACAAGCTGGTTCCTATTTCGTACAAGCTTCAAAATGGTGATCAGGTAGAAATTATCACCTCGAGCAAACAAACCCCTAAAGAAGACTGGCTGAATGTAGTGGTTACTGCTAAAGCTAAATCAAAAATTAAGTCATCTTTAAAGGAAGAAAAGCGGAAAATTGCCGAAAATGGCAAGGAAATCTTAGAAAGGAAGCTGAAATCATTAAAAATCACCTATAATACCGATAATTTACAAAAGCTTAGTTATTTCTTTAAACTGCCTTCTACCCAAGAACTTTTTGTCAATGTTGCTTTAGGAAAAATCGAGCTAAAAGATATAAAAGAGTATCTATCGAGTGAGAAAGAAGTTGAAAACCGCGGACCAGAACGTCCTGAAAACCTTTCAGTTGACGGAATCAAGAGTAAAATTAAAGGTGGAGAATCTGATATTTTACTGATCGGCGAAGACATGCAGCGCATTGATTATACCTTGGCCGCCTGTTGCAACCCCATACCAGGCGATGATGTTTTTGGATTTATCACTGTGAGTGAAGGCATAAAGATACACCGCACCAATTGCCCGAATGCGGCGCAGTTAATGGCCAATTATGGTTATCGCGTAGTCAAAGCAAAATGGAACAAACAACAGGAATTAACTTTCTTAACTGGTTTACGCATTGTAGGTATTGACGATGTTGGCTTAATCAACAACATTACCCGGGTAATTTCTACCGACTTTAAAGTAAATATGAGATCGATTACGGTTGATACCAATGAAGGGATTTTTGATGGTTCGATTATGATTTTTGTAAACGATACCGAACACCTGGAAAACCTGATTAAAAATTTATTAAAAGTGAGAGGTGTTACAGGCGTAACGCGGTTTGATGCATAGTTAGTCCGAAAGTCAGAAGTCCGGAGTCAGAAGTCTAGATGCTAAGTTACACGCTATTTGCAAATTGAACTTCGGACAGCCGTCTTCCGACCTCCGACTTATTACAACATTTCAACAATCAAACGCTATAACAATCAAACAATTTACCTACCTTTGAATGGAGTTTAAAAACTATGTCAGAACAAAAAACAAATGAGCTCGTTCGCAAGATTTTTGAGGCTTATTTAGAAAACAAAAATCTACGTAAAACACCAGAGCGTTTCGCTATACTGGAAGAGATCTATTCAAGAAACGATCACTTTGATGTAGAAACCCTTTATATCCACATGAAAAACCAAAAGTACCGCGTAAGTCGTGCTACGGTTTACAACACATTGGAGTTATTGGTTTCATGCGATTTAGTTACCAAGCACCAGTTTGGTAAAAACATGGCACAATTCGAAAAATCCTATGGTTACCGCCAGCACGATCACGTAATTTGTATCGAATGTGGTAAAGTAGTAGAATTCTGCGATCCCCGAATCCACCAGATCCAAACCATGGTTGGTGATCTTTTAAAATTTGATGTTAAACACCATTCGTTAAACCTTTATGGCTTCTGCTCTGATTGCAGTATGGCCAGAAAAGTAAGCGAAAGTGCAGTAACAGCCGAAAAAATTGAACAAAATTAAATCATAATACAAATAAAACCAGCTTAATTTATTAAATAATGACGCAAGTAGATGTACTTCTCGGCCTGCAATGGGGTGATGAAGGAAAGGGAAAAATCGTTGATGTACTAAGTCCAAAATATGATCTTATTGCCCGTTTTCAGGGTGGCCCAAATGCCGGACATACTTTAGAGTTCGATGGCAAAAAATTCGTTTTAAACACTATCCCTTCAGGAATTTTTAACGAAAAAACCATGAACCTGATTGGTAATGGTGTAGTAATCGACCCTATTATCCTAAAAAGAGAGTTAGATAATTTAAAAAAAGCTGGTCATGATCCTGTTGCCGATGGCAAACTGGTAATTGCCCGTAAAGCACACTTAATTTTACCAACCCACCAATTATTGGATGCTGCTAACGAAGCACGCATGGGTAAAAATAAAATTGGATCAACTTTAAAAGGTATTGGTCCAACTTATATGGATAAAACCGGCCGTAACGGTTTACGTGTTGGCGATACTACCCTACCTGATTTCAAAGAGCGTTATGCTAAATTGGTAGAAAAACACACTGAAATTCTTTCGCATTACGAAGGTTTCGAATATGAACTGGCTGAGAAAGAAGCATCATTCTTCGAAGCAATCGAATTCTTAAAAACCATTCCCCACGTAGATAGCGAACATTATGTAAACGGCTTCTTAAAAGAAGGAAAAGCGGTTTTAGCAGAAGGTGCACAGGGAACATTACTGGATGTTGATTTCGGTTCATATCCTTTCGTAACCTCAAGTAACACGACCACTGCTGGTGCCTGTACTGGTTTAGGTATTGCACCTAATAAAGTTGGTGCTGTTTATGGTATCTTCAAAGCCTATTGCACACGCGTTGGTGGTGGTCCTTTCCCTACCGAATTAGATAATGAAGTTGGCGAAAATTTACGCGCTTTAGGTCACGAGTTTGGTGCAACTACAGGTCGCGCACGTCGTTGTGGCTGGATTGATCTTCCTGCTTTAAAATATGCCATCATGTTAAACGGTGTAACCGAGTTAATTATGATGAAAGCTGATGTGCTGGATACTTTCGATACCATTTATGCTTGTACCCACTATGAATATAATGGCGAAACGATTGATTATATGCCGTATGACATCATTTCTATCGAACCAAAACCAGTATTAAAAGCCATTGATGGTTGGGCTACCGATGTAACTAAAATAACTTCTGTGGATGAAATTCCAGCTAAATTGACTGATTATATTGCCTTCTTAGAAAAAGAATTAGAAGTGCCAATCAAATTCCTTTCTGTAGGACCAGATAGGGCACAAACTTTAGAGTTACGTTAATAATACTCAGTTCGTCATGCTGAATTTATTTCAGCATCTATATTGTTCGTTAACTAATAGTCCCTGAAATAAATTCAGGGTGAAGACCAAAAAAAAAGCAACCTGCAAGGGTTGCTTTTTTTTGTTTTCAGCGTGGTCAACTTTAATGGTAAAAGCGGAAAAGCTGACAACTCTTTACCATCAATAGAGCAAATTCACTTAACAACTTGTTTATCAGCATTGATTTAGTTATTTTTAAGTATAAACATTTTTATTATGGCAACTATCATAGAAAGCGAAATGCTTAATTATTTTACTCAGCTAGACGATGCCGAAAAAACTTCTGTAGTAAAAATGCTTAAAGCGTTTATAAAAGGAAAAAAAGAAAATCAAAACGTACCTATTGAGGAATATAACAATGAGCTTTTAGCCGCTGAAAATGAGTTTAAAAGTGGTAATTATATCTCTCATGATAAGTTATTAAATGAGATTAAAAGTTGGTAACCAATAATATTGAAATCGTCTGGACCAAACCTGCACAAAACCAACTAAGAGAAATATATAAGTATATTAGTAAAGAGTCTATTCAAAACGCAACCAGGGTTATTAATGATTTAACTCATGCTGTAGCCAATATTGCTAACCATCCGGAAAAACATAAAATTGATCAATATAAAACAGACAATGATGGTACATACCGTGCTTCTGAAAAGCATCATTTTAGAGTTTCATACCGGAACGAAAACCAAATTATAAGGATATTAAGGATTAGACACACCAAAATGAATCCTTAAAAAACATTAATTGCTCCTTCATTTTTCTATTACAATTGTTCCTCGCTTTAACAAGAACGATTAGGGTTGTTAAATGATTTAATCTACTAGCCAAAATAAATTGGAGAAAACATATTTAGCTCCTTTCGGAATTACAAGATCACGAAGTATAGAAACAACAACCTCTTTTGGAATGTTAGTTTTAATATCGCTTTTCATAATACAAACATTATAGTCAAAAGGAATACTTTTCTCGGAATCACAATCAGCGAAGACATAAAGCGTATCTCCTGTCGATTGTTGCCTGCATAAATACAAGTTTGCTAATTGTTTATTTGTCCCACATTTTTCTCTATTTGGAAAGTATGTTATAATATCGACTATAGCACAAGAATCATCCGTCATGTCCATATCCATTTTTACTTTTGCCTTTTGGAGTTGGTACAAGTCAATTTTTCTTTGCTCAATCCTTGAACATCCTAATATTAATAAACCGATACAGAGATAAAACAGATGCTTTACTTTCATAAACATAATTATCATTCAAGATAAAAATTAATTTTCAACTTACACTCGTTCCAACGAGCGTATCAAATCGCTTCTAAACGATTTTAAACTATATTCAAATATTCTATCGTAAGTACCTTTCCACTTATGCCGGGTTTAGTTACCTTTGCCGCAGCTTGAAAACCACACAAAACATATCCCATTTTAAACAAAAAGCTTTGCATTGGGCCAACCAGTTCGAGGTTTGCTGCTTTTTAGATTCAAATAACTACAAAGATGCTTACTCAGCTTACGATTTCATTATTGCTGTCGACGCAGATCATGAACTGAAATGCGCCACCGGGAATGCATTTGATCAACTAAAAAGTTTTTACGCATTGCATAAACAGTGGATTTTTGGCTTTTTCGGCTACGATTTAAAAAACGAAATAGAAGATCTGCATTCTAATAATTCAGATCATTTAAATTTTCCAGATTTATACTTTTTTGTCCCAAAATACCTGATTGCCTTTAAAAAAGGCAATGCCGAGGTGCTGATTGGCCCTGAATCGATTTTAGCAGAGATTGATTCCTTTCAGCTTAAAACAGAAATCCAATCTAAAAAAGCAAAAGTAGCACAACGGTTATCGAAAGATCAATATGTTCAAAAAGTAGAAGCCTTAAGAGACCATATTATTCGTGGTGATATCTATGAAGTTAATTTCTGCCAGGAGTTTTTTGCCGAAAATGCAGAAATAGATCCTGTTCAAACTTTCGAAGCGTTAAACAGCGTCTCACCCACTCCATTTGCTGGTTATTTTAAAGTTCAGGGCAACTATATTTTATCTGCAACACCAGAAAGATTTTTGTGCAAACGCGGATCGAAACTCACCTCGCAACCCATTAAAGGAACCGCGAAAAGAAGTTTAGACCCAATGGAAGATGAGGCTATAAAACTGCAGCTCAGGAACGACATTAAAGAACAGGCCGAAAATGTAATGATAGTTGATCTGGTACGCCACGACCTCACCAAATCGGCTGTTAAAGGTTCTGTTACCGTCGACGAATTATTCGGCATCTACAGCTTCCCGCAGGTGCATCAAATGATTTCTACCATTAGTTGCGAATTAAATCCAGCGATCCATTTTATCGACGCCATCAAAAATGCATTCCCAATGGGCTCTATGACGGGCGCTCCAAAGGTTAAAGCCATGAAATTAATCGAAGAATATGAAGTGACTAAAAGAGGCATTTATTCGGGCTCCTTTGGCTGCATCAGTGCAGCTGGTGATTTCGATTTTAATGTAGTCATCCGAAGCATCTTATACAATGCAGCATCCAACTATTTATCTTTTCAGGTTGGAGGAGCCATCACCTACCAAAGCAATGCTGTTTTAGAATACGAAGAGTGTTTACTGAAAGCCAGTGCGATTTTGAAAGTACTTGAAGGTTAATTGGTTCAATAGTCATTAATCATTGGTTCAATGGGGCACTGCTCAAGCGATTCGACTATATAAATCGTCGTCATCTCGACTGGAACGCAGTGGAATGGAGAGATCTATCCAGTATATCTCGCTTGTTAGATTTCTCGACTGCGCTGCACTCCGCTCGAAATGACGGTACTTTAAAGCGGGATCACTAGTCATTAATCATTGGTTCAATGAGGCACTCCCCAAGCGATTCGACTATATAAGTCGTCGCCATCTCGACTGGAACGCTGTGGAATGGAGAGATCTATCCAGTATATCTCGCTTGTTAGATTTCTCGACTGCGTTACACTCCGCTCGAAATGACGGTACTTTAAAGCGGGGTTCACTAGTCATTAATCATTGGTTCAATGAGGCACTTCCCAAGCGATTCGACTATATAAGTCGTCGTCATCTCGACTGGAACGCAGTGGAATGGAGAGATCTATCTATCCAGATTTAGCTTCGCTGAGCACTTCGTGGTTCTCGACTGCATTACACTCCGCTCGAAATGACGGTAATTTAAAACGGGACGAAAACAAAAAAAGGTGGAATTTTCTGCATCATGCGAAACCTTCCACCTTAAACCTTAAGCCCTAAACCTTATTTCTTATAATACTGCTGTGCTTCTGGTAAATATTTTTGGATCTGAGCAATACGGGTAGCATCACTTGGGTGAGTACTTAAAAACTCAGCTGGTTTTTGAGCTCCTGCAGATGCAGCAGACATCCTGTTCCAGAAACTGGTCGCATTTTGAGGATTGTAGCCAGCCATTGCCATAAAAATCAAGCCTAAACGGTCGGCCTCTAATTCCTGATTACGACTGAATTTTAACATTGCCACTTGCCCCCCAACGCCATAACCTGCATTGAAAATAGACTGTGCTTTAGGATTTTTGGATAGTGCTAACCCTGCTGCTGCACCCAAACCCTGTGCAACCATTTCGTTCGACATCCGTTCTGCAGAGTGACCTGCAATGGCATGGGCAATCTCGTGTCCCATTACCGTAGCTAAACCCGCATCATCCTGGGTAACAGGCAAAATACCGGTATAAACCACAATCTTACCTCCTGGCATACACCAGGCATTTTTCTCATTATTCTGTACAACGTTCACTTCCCACTGGTAATCTGCAATGAGGTTACCATAGTTATTGCTGTTCATATACGATTTCACAGCTGTGATTAATCTACTGCCAATGGTTTTAACTTTCAAAGCCTGCGCATTCGAAGCGGGTAAAACCGTCGTTTTATTTTCAGTTAAAAAGGTGCTGTACGCCTGGAATGCCATTGGCAAAACCTGGTCGTTACTCACTAAATCAAATCGGCTACGACCTGTTAAAGGAACAGTGGAACAGGAGTTAAATAATAAAATCCCAGCAACACTTGCTGTTAAAAATAACTTTTTCATAAATTCGATTTTAAATGATTTGTAAATAAGGTGATAAGCAAAACCGATGATTAAACAGTAAGCCTATCAATAAGTTTTAATGAAATGTGTTTTGTTTAATTAATTAGTTTTCTTTCTAAACAAATACACTTTAGATTCTTTGCCTTTCAGCAATCTTTCGAGATTTTTTTGGTGTGTAACCAGGATTAGAATACAAACCACCATGCCGTAAAGCACTTCAGATTTAATCGAAACCTGAAACAAAAAGACCACGCTCAGTGGAAAAGTAAATCCCGCGCAAATGGAGCTTAATGAAACATATTTGGTTAACAACAATACCACCACAAAAACCAGAACACAAAGCATAGATGCTTCGAAGTTAACTGCCAAAATCATTCCAAAAAGTGTGGCCACACCTTTTCCACCTCTAAAGCCGGCAAAAACAGGAAACAAATGTCCCATTACTGCGGTTACACCGAGTGCAAGTTGATAATTAACAAAAATAACTGAATTTTGTGGCCCGGTAACCGACATGCCAATCAGATAGGCCAGATTGGTTGCGGTATAACCTTTTGCAATATCGATGATCATTACTGCAATTCCGGCTTTTTTACCCAGCACCCTGAAGGTATTGGTTGCGCCAGCATTACCACTTCCGTACTCCCTTACGTCAACGCCATAAAAAGCCTGACCAAGCCATACAGCTGTTGGTATAGATCCAAAAAGGTAGGCAACTAATAACGCGCTGAGAGAATAAACCGTAACCATAGCCTACAATGATACAAAAAATAAGCTTTTAATTTTATAGCAAATCACTTTAGTATGCTTTTAAACTCATATCCAGGCTTTTCACTGAGTGTGTAAGTGCCCCCATAGAAATAAAATCTACTCCACAAGCTGCATATGCTGCAACATTCTCTTCTGTAATGCCGCCGGAAGCCTCTGTGATAAATTTACCATCGATTAATTTAACCGCTGCCCTTAAGTTTTCGAAACTGAAATTATCAAGCATAATACGGTCTACACCACCAATAGCCAAAACCTGAGATAATTCATCTAAATTCCTCACTTCAATTTCGATCTGAAGGACTTTATTTTGATCAATCAGATATTTTTTAGCAGCTGTAATGGCATTTGAAATCCCTCCTGCATAATCTACATGATTGTCTTTAATCAAGATCATATCATACAGGCCAATCCGGTGATTTACACCTCCACCAATCCGAACAGCCCACTTTTCTAAATAGCGAAGCCCTGGGGTAGTTTTACGGGTATCTAAAATTTTGGTTTTGGTTGTTTTTAACAAAGAAACAATCCGATGAGTTTTAGTAGCAATGCCACTCATGCGCTGCATACAGTTTAAAACCAACCGTTCGGCAATTAAAATGGCATGTGTACTTCCGGAAACGGTTAAGGCAATATCGCCCACTTTTACCTCGGCACCATCCTGTAACAATACATCAACTTTCAATTCGGCATCAACCTCCTTAAAAATCTCAATAGCCAGTTCAATCCCGGCCAAAACACCATTTTCTTTGATAATCAGTTTTGCTTTTCCCTGCGTTCCGGCTGGAATTGTTGAAAGTGAGGTATGATCACCATCGCCAACATCTTCGGTAAGGGCATTTTTTATGAATTGATGTATAAGTTGAGTATCCAAAATGTAGATTTTATGCCGCAAAAATAAGAATTATTTGTTAGCAGACAATTTACTGACGGGTTAAAGTGAATTGTAACTTATAAAACGCAGTTGGATATGCAGATGGAAACTTCGAAAGTCGAGCTGATTCTATTTACCTTAATCTTTAGCAGGCTCTATCCTTAATTCGGTAATCGAAAAGCTGGTGTTGAATTTTTTCATCGTGATGGAAACCCTGAAAGTCTCTTTTGCAGTACCTAAAATAATTACGCCAAAACGATAATTTGGATTGGTATTAATTTTATGAAAAATACTTGTTTTTACCGGCGGATGTTTGACAAAAAAATCTCTTAAAATCTGTTCACCCTGTGCTTTTGAGTATACATCTTCCTCGTCAACAATAATAAGTTCGATAGTTGAGGCGAAACTTTTGGCAATTTCTTTCGAGTTACCAGCCTTAAAATACGAGGATAAATCATCAATAATATCTGCCTGAAGAGCTGTAGGGTGATATAATGATGACAAACTAATAATGAGTAAAAATAAGCTCCGGATCATTTCTGTATTTTATACAGAACCCTATAGCTAAAATTATGCCATTAGCGTATCAAAAAAAGGATTTCTTCATTTGTATAAGCTTCAATAAAGTTATATTTGCCATATAAACAAAACACTAAAACATGTTATACATGAAAATGTTTTAATGTGGATCAATAAATTTTACAATAAAAATGGTAAACGATAAAAAACTCGCGCTTATAATTCTAGATGGTTGGGGCTACGGAAAACAAGATAATTCTGATGCTGCATATGCCGCCAACACTCCTTTTTTCGATTCTTTACTTCAGCATTACCCAAATTCTAAACTTGAAGCATCTGGTGAAGCAGTAGGTCTGCCAGCGGGACAAATGGGAAACTCGGAAGTTGGGCACATGAACTTAGGTGCAGGCCGGGTAGTTTACCAGGAGCTTGGCCGGATCAACAAATCAATTACCGATAGAGAATTGCATAGCAATCCGGTTTTAATAAGTGCGTTCGATTATGCGAAACAGCATAACAAAGCAGTTCACTTTATCGGTCTGGTTTCAAACGGTGGTGTGCATGCCCATATCGAACATTTAAAAGCTTTATGCGATGCTGCTAATGAAGCTAATGTGCCAAATACTTTTGTTCATGCTTTTTTAGATGGTCGTGATACCGATCCAAACTCTGGCCTGGGCTTTATTACTGATCTGGAAAACCATATTCAAAACAGCAATGCTAAATTGGCGACCATGGTTGGCCGTTATTACGCAATGGACCGCGATAACCGTTGGGAGCGCGTTAAACAAGCTTACGATGTAATGGTAAATGGCATTGGTGAAAGAACACAAGATGCTTTGGCGGCGATCAAAAAATCCTATGCTGATGGCGTAACTGATGAGTTTTTAAAACCAATTGTATTAACACAGGATAATGGTGCACCAGTAGCTACCATTCAAAACGATGATGTGGTAATCTGTTTTAATTTCCGTACCGATAGAGGTCGTGAAATTACCACTGCGTTAACGCAAAAGGATTTCCCGGAACAGCAAATGCATAAACTGCCGTTGTATTATGTTACCATGACTACTTACGATGAGAGTTTTGAAAAGGTAAACGTAATTTTCACCAAAGATGATTTAACCCAAACCATTGGCGAAGTATTGGCTGATAACAATAAAAATCAGATCCGTATTGCTGAAACCGAAAAATATCCTCACGTAACTTTCTTCTTTTCAGGAGGACGGGAAGCCGAATTTAAAAACGAAAAACGCCTTTTAATTCCTTCTCCAAAAGTAGCTACCTACGATCTTCAGCCTGAAATGAGTGCCGCAGGAATTACCGATGCCATTACCAAAGAAATGGAAACAGGATGGGCCGATTTTATTTGTTTAAACTTTGCCAATCCAGATATGGTTGGCCACACAGGCGTTTTTGAGGCTGTGGTAAAAGCAGTAGAAACTGCAGATAAATGTGCAGAAACTGTGGTAAAAAAAGGTTTGGAAAATGGTTACTCGTTTATTCTTTTGGCCGATCACGGAAACTCTGAATTTATGGTGAATGGTGATGGATCTGCCAATACTGCACATACCACCAACCTGGTTCCTTGTATTTTAATCGATAAGGATTATAAAAGCATTGCAGATGGCAAGTTAGGCGACATTGCCCCTACTATTTTAAAAATATTAGGCGTAGCTATTCCAGCAGAAATGACAGGAAATGTTTTAGTATAATGATTAAAAAACTTGTTATCCTGGTATTTGCTTTGGCAATGTTTTCCTGCAATCAGCGAAAAGAAGCTGAAGCAAATACCGATTTATTGTATTTTGATGTAAAGGGATATTTTGGAAAGGAAATTTCGCGCTTACAAAAGCTAAACCCGGTTGTAAATAAAACCGTTAACGTAAATGGAACAGCCGAAAACAAAACCGCTAAAATTACTGACTGGACGAAAGAATTAGCCATTTTCGTTAACGCTGATATCAATAAAACCTCGTGGAAAGGAAGTTTTAAAGTAACAGCACAAAATGGCGTAGATATTTATACTTCTGATAATAGAAAAATCCCTGTTAAGAAGGTTTCTATCACCTGGAACGGTCAGAAAGCAGGTAAAATAGAGATTATTATCGATAACAAGAATATCTTATACCAATCTCAGGATACCTTAACCTACTGCCCGGATAGCTTGTACGCGATCAGAAAACAGCAGAAAATTAGATTGCTAAAGCAAAAGAAGTATTCAGTAATTGGAAAGCTGAAATAAAAAAAATGGGACCCGAAAATATTCGGGTCCCATTTTTCTTTAAAGGCTATATTTTATTTTAGGCTTGCAATCTGCGCCTTATCGTAGGTTACCCAATCGACAATATCTTTTCTTAATGGCTGCAAGGTTAATACTTTCTGAAAATCGGCGATAGAGTTATTGAACAGCGCTACACAAGCTGCTTTTTCTTCTTTTTTCTTTGCTTTAAAAGACCTGAAAATCGCATAATCTTTGTAAGCTAAACCACGGTTCTGAAACATCTGGGCATCTTCATCTCCATTAATTTCAATGGCTTTTGTAAAATCTTTGAGAGATGCCAAATAAAAGTTTTCACGCATGCTATTTAACGATTCTTTAGGATCGTTAGCGATTTTTAACCTGGCTATACCACGATAATAATAAGCAGAAACCTCAGTAGGTTTAATGGTTAATAACCGGCTGTAAGTGGCAATACATTTCTCGTATTCGCGATTTTGGAAATAAGAATATCCAAGCATCTGGAGCACATTTGCATTATCAGGCGTTTTAGTATCAGCTTTTTCTAATTGTATAGCGGCAGTTTTATAATCACCTTTCATCATCGCCTGCATGCTTCTTTCGTAATTGCCTTGCGCGAAACTACTGGTTGATGTAAAAATAATTAATCCTAAAATCGCCTTTTTAAAATAGTTCATGTATGAGTAATAAGTTTAACAAATCTAACGCCTAACCAAATTTATAGGAGAAATTTTTTGCAATATAATCCTATTCTGATAATTTAAAAGTTTTTAATTTTCTTTCATTCAAAACCAATTGTCCTAAACATTAGCTTAAACGCTAAAATATGCTTTATATGATATTGGCGGAAATATTTATATTACTCTGCCTTTTTAACATAAGATTAATATTATTTTCACTTTGGCACAAGAGTTGAATTTATTAACTTAATACCAAAATTAAACAAAGTGAATACGATTAAACTGCCAGTTTGTCGTTAGCGGAAAATGTGATAATGAGTAAACAAGATATATTTGATTTCCATACAGCAATGCCAATCATAAACGAGGATACCGAATTTTTTCCCTTAATGTCTCAACAAGACGAAGAGGAAATGAACAATGAGGAAACGCCCGAAACGTTGGCCATATTGCCTTTGCGAAACACAGTTTTATTTCCAGGAGTAGTTATCCCTATTACAGTTGGAAGAGATAAATCAATTAAGTTAATTAAGGAAGCTTACAAAGGAAATAAGATTATTGGGGTTGTTTCTCAAAAAGACGTTTCCATTGAAGACCCTACTTTTGAGCAGCTTAACACGGTTGGTACTGTTGCAAACATCATTAAGCTATTGCAGATGCCTGATGGAAATACCACGGTAATTATTCAGGGTAAACAACGTTTCAGCTTAATTGAAGAGGTACAGAACGAGCCTTACATTAAAGCGGTTGTTAAAAAATTCGAAGAACAAAAGCACAAGGCAGATAAAGAGTTTAAAACGTTAATCGCTTCTATACGCGAGATGTCTGCTCAGATTATCCAGCTTTCGCCAAATATTCCAAGTGAAGCCAGTATTGCACTTAAAAACATTGAGAGCAATTCATTTTTGATCAATTTCATTTCATCAAATATGAATGCCGAAATGGCCGATAAGCAAAAAATCCTTGAAATGGATAAACTGCAGGAAAGGGCACAAAAGGTAATGGAACTGCTAATGGTCGAATTGCAGATGCTGGAGCTGAGAAATCAGATCCAATCGAAAGTACGTACCGATTTAGACAAACAACAACGCGATTATTTCTTAAATCAACAGCTAAAAACCATTCAGGAAGAATTGGGTGGTAACTCTGCCGATTTAGAATTTGATGCTTTACAGGAAAAGGCTAAAAAGAAAAAATGGGCCAAAGCAGTTGCCGAACATTTTGATAAGGAGCTAGATAAGCTGGGTAGAATGAATCCTGCTGCTCCCGATTACTCTGTTCAGTTAAACTATTTAGAACTCCTTTTAGATTTACCCTGGAGCGAGTTTACAAAAGATAATTTCGACCTAAAAAGAGCACAACGTATCTTAGATAAAGATCACTTTGGTTTAGAAAAAGTGAAGCAGCGTATTATCGAATACTTAGCCGTTCTAAAACTAAAGCGCAATATGAAAGCGCCAATTTTATGTTTGGTTGGCCCTCCGGGAGTTGGTAAAACATCTTTAGGAAAGTCGATAGCCAAAGCATTAGGGCGTAAGTATGTACGTATGGCTTTAGGCGGTATCCGCGATGAAGCAGAAATCAGAGGTCACCGTAAAACTTATATCGGCGCAATGCCAGGCCGTATTATTTCGTCTATTAAAAAAGCGGGGGCAGATAATCCTGTTTTTGTTTTGGATGAGATTGATAAAGTAGGCACCGACCACCGTGGCGATCCATCATCAGCTTTGCTTGAGGTATTAGATCCCGAGCAAAACAGCGCCTTCTACGATCATTATGTAGAAATGGATTACGATTTATCGAACATCCTGTTTATTGCAACAGCAAACTCATTAAGCACCATACAACCTGCATTATTAGATCGTATGGAGATTATTGAAGTAAACGGATATACGATTGAAGAAAAAATAGAAATCGCTAAAAAATACCTGTTGCCAAAACAGAAAGAAAACCATGGTTTACAAACCAAGGATATTAACCTGAAAACGCCACTGATCGAAAAAGTGATTGAAGATTATACCAGAGAATCGGGTGTGCGTGGTTTGGAGAAAAAAATAGGTTCTTTAGTGCGTGGTGTGGCTACAAAAATTGCGATGGAAGAAACCTACGATTCAAATTTAAATAATGAAGATGTAGAGCGTATTTTAGGTGCACCAATTTATGATAAAGACTTGTACGAAGGCAATGAAGTGGCTGGAGTAGTAACAGGTTTGGCCTGGACAAGTGTTGGAGGAGATATTTTATTTATCGAATCGAGCTTAAGTCCCGGAAAAGGTAAACTTACTTTAACAGGTAATCTGGGTGATGTAATGAAAGAATCGGCAGTTATTGCACTAGCCTATTTACGTGCACACGCAGCCGAATTTGATATAGACTACACTTTATTTGATAACTGGGATGTTCACGTACACGTGCCGGCAGGTGCTACACCAAAAGACGGACCTTCGGCCGGGGTAACGATGCTTACCGCCTTAACGTCGGCATTTACACAACGTAAAGTAAAACAGCATTTAGCCATGACTGGTGAGATTACCCTACGTGGAAAAGTACTTCCAGTTGGTGGAATTAAAGAAAAAATTCTAGCAGCAAAAAGGGCAAACATTAAAGAAATTATCCTTTGCAAAAGCAACCGTAAAGATATTTTAGAAATTAAAGAAAGTTACATTAAGGATTTAAAATTCCATTATGTAACCGAAATGAGCGAAGTAATTGAATTGGCTTTAACTAAGAATAAGGTAAAGAAACCTTTAGATTTAAGCGTTAAAATTGCGCCGATTGTAAACTAATTGACAATTCTTTTGGATTAACAATCAAAAATCCAATTACAATAAATACTTTTATAGCCCAGGTAAATTGCCTGGGCTTTTTTATGAGATCATTTTTATTCACTATAGTTTTTTGTTTGGTTGTTTCAACCAGTTTCGCTCAATCTTTTAAAAACGAATTCGGTTTTAAAACCGAAAACGATGCTTATTTGGCTACATTAAATGACCGGTATTATACCAACGGATTATTTATCTACTTCCGCCACGCCATTAATACCGAAAAACTATCGGATAAAATAGAGAAAAAGACCTATGAAATTTCTGCCGGACAGAAAATGTATACGCCTTATTGGGGGCAGGTACCGAACAAAGAAGATCAGGACAGGCCTTTTGCAGGTTATCTTTATGCTGGTGGGGCTTATTCTGTTTTCTATAAAAATGAAAGTGTTTTAAAAACCAGTGTAGAACTGGGAACCGTAGGTCCTAACTCGCTTGCCCAAACAGCACAACGTTTCCTGCATAAAACCGTAGGATTTTATACGCCTGCAGGCTGGGATTACCAGATTAAAAATGAACTGGCTGTAAACCTTGCTGCAAATTATAGCAAATTGCTGTTCAGACCTGAAGACCCGATTGTGGATATCAGTGCGCAAGGTTATGCCAATTTAGGCACAACTTTTTCGGGTTTGGGTGCATCGGTACTTTTTAGGGCCGGTAAACTGAATCAATTGTTCAACAGTGCTTATCACAACGCAGTGATCGGAAATTCGAAAACAAAAAGCTTAAACAATTCGGAATTTTTCTTTTATGTAAAACCGCAGCTAAACTTTGTTGCTTACGATGCCACCATACAGGGCAGTCTATTTAATGATAACAGCCCGTTAACCTTTGGGGTAAAACCTATTGTTTTTGAACAACAGTTTGGTGTAAATTATAGTTCAAAAAGATTTACAGCCGATTTTAACATCATCTTTAAAACCAAAGAAGTTAAAAGTGTGGCGAAGCCACAGAATTACGGCGGTTTAAGTTTGTATTATCGGTTTGGGAAAAGTTAGGTTAATCGGTTAAATGTTTAAATTGGTTTCTGAGTGATGTCAGATATTTCTATCTGACATTTAATTAGATATAATGAAGAAACAATAAAGGGCGATTAAATCGCCCTTTATTGTTTAACTAATTTGTCAGCTTAACTGTTTTTGCCGAATAATACTGATCGAGGTAAGCTTTTACTTCAGCCTTTTTAGCTGCATCATCAATAAAGTTATATATTGGAGCCAAACCATCGTCTGAAGCGCCTATAAATGTTGCTTTATCTTCTGTAGTGGAAGCAACCCAATTGTTAAGGTTTACAATAACGCTGTTATTTACGGTTTCGCGTTTTAATTTGGTAATATCACCCCCGGTTGAGCTATAATAGATCTGGGCAGAAGTATTATCATTTAAATTGCGCAGGATAGGCTCATCCAGGTAGCCAGTAGGCAAACCAAATGTCCTTTTTAATGTATAACGTAATCCTTCCATAATAATCGCCCCCCTTCTCTCGTTCTGAGGTGCTTCCGCCTGGTAAACAACATCGAATTTAGAACCTATTTTTATGTTTGTTAATACATGTGTGCCATATTTATTAATAAGGTCCTGAGCAGTTAACAAAGTAATATCTCTCTTAAAATCTGCTGTTAAAAATTTATTTACCGACTGGTCGTAATAAAACTTATATAACTTCCAGATCATGTAATAAGAATAATGTCCGTAGACATATTTTTTATCAGTAGCATCCGTTTCTGGAAATGCCTGATTTATAGTGTTACCAAAGAGCTTTAAGCCCTTTGTTGCTTTATATGAATCAGACAATTTTGTTGATAAATCAACCGCACTTTGAGCCTGGGTAGTCCTCCACGAAGATTGTGTGCCTCTAATAAAAACAACATTATATGCTCCATCGGCATCATAAGCAGGAATATCGACTACACTGGCCCTTACAGAAGCTTGATCATTAAACTTATCCGTAACATCATATCCGAACCCTAAAAAATTAAAAGTTTCAGATGATGGATATAATGGTTGAGTATCTTGGGTTGCTCCCTTAACTGTAAAGGCAATATCAGGGGATAATTTTTCTTCAGGAACTGGATTTGGAATTTCTTTAGGATTTTTCTTGCAGGCAGCAAGTGTAGCCATAATGGCCAGCGCTAAAATAGTTTTTTTCATTTGATTTAATTATTTGTGTGTGCTTAGCACTGTCAATTTTAATGCCATTTACGTCCACAAAAATTAAAAATGGATGCCGCTTTCACAACAGATGAACGAAACCAACTAAATAATTAGTAAAGATAAAAACTTAAGCACCTAGAAATCAATTATTTTCCTGTTTTTCTTCTTTTCGGCATTCACAGCCTTATTCTTCAATCTTTTTTGAACAACTGCTTTAGGGATTTTGGTTGCTTTTCTTTTCTTCTGAACCTGAAGCGATCGTTTTAACAATTCAATCAACTTGGCTACAGTTTTTTCTTTATTCAGTAACTGGCTCCGGTCTTCCTGAGAAACAATATGTAATAATCCCTCAGTATCCAGGCGGTGCGCCAACCTGGATTTTAGGAGCGCTTTTTCATCTTCGTCGAAATAAGCCGCAGTGTCGAGGTCGAAAATCAATTCTACCTTACTCGAAACTTTATTTACATTTTGCCCACCTTTGCCCCCACTTCTGGAAGTTTTAAAACTAACTGATCGTAAAATTTCTTCTCTTGTAGGCAACATGCCGCAAAAGTAAGAATTTGTAAACAGGAAAAAAACAGGTTATTCACCTTCTTTGGTTTCGCTAACCTTACTGCGTAAACCCACAATATCTTTATCCAACTGATAAATTCCTCCCCGATCACTACCCACTAACTGAAGTTTCTCTAACATCGTTTTCGCCATTTTTTCTTCTTCAAGCTGTTCATCTAAATACCATTGTAAAAATTTAAAGGTGAGATAATCTTTCTCATTCAATGAAAGTTCTACCAAATCGTTTATACTTTTCGACACCAGCAGCTCATTATCCAGAAAATCCTGAAATACCTCTATCACCTGCCCGAAAGAATTTTTGGGCATTTCAAGAGCAGTGATGATCGCATGTCCATCACGATCATTGATATAATGGATCAGTTTAAGCATGTGATGACGTTCTTCGTCACTCTGGCGGTAAAAAAACTCAGTATACCCCTCTAAACCCGGCTGCGTTTCTAGCCATGAGGCAATGCCCAGATAAACTTGTGATGATTCGGCTTCCAATTTAACCTGGTTATTCAGCGCCGTCAACATTTTTTCAGATAGTAACATAAACTTGTATTTATTTTATAGGTAAACACATTACAATAAATCAATGTTTTAGCATGAGCTTGTTTAGAATCTATCTTTATATTTTTAAAAAATTCAGCATTCTGTTTCTATTTTTTACCTTTGCGCTACGATGAAGAAAAACCTGGTAATAGCAATAGATGGCTATTCATCTTGCGGAAAAAGTACATTAGCAAAAGCATTGGCTAAAAAATTAGGTTTCATTTATGTAGATAGCGGAGCGATGTATCGTGCCGTTACGCTCTATTTCTTAAGAAATAACATCGATATTACTGATGATACTAAAGTTGTTGATGCACTACAACATATCGAATTAAATTTCCATTCCCGCGATTACGAATCCCATATCACGCTTAATGGTGAAGAAGTTTCTGACGAAATCCGTTTGATGCCGGTTTCTGAAAATGTAAGTGAGGTTTCTGCCCATAAAATCGTTCGTCATGAAATGGTGAAACAACAGCAACGCATGGGTAAATCGAAAAACATTGTGATGGATGGCCGTGATATCGGTACTACCGTTTTCCCTGATGCCCCAGTGAAATTCTTTATGACAGCCGATCCGAAAATCAGGGCCGAACGCAGATTTAAGGAACTGGAGAGCAAAGGCAATAACGAAACCACTTTGGAAGAGGTTTTTGAAAACCTGGCGCACCGCGACTACGCTGATACGACCAGAAAGGAAAGCCCATTGGTTCGGGCTGATGATGCCATTATTTTAGATAACACCGATCTTACCCAGGAAGAGCAACTGGCTTTTGCAATGGAAAAAGTAGAACCGTTTTTGGTTCATTAGAACATTTGTTCACTGGTCATTAGTTCATTAGTTCCAAGCTATGAGCTACAAGACTATCAACCATGAACTATCCGACTATTATCCATAGACTTCGGACTCCCGACTGAAGATTCCCGACTTCCCTCCGTTTCCTGAGATAGAAAAAATTTCATATTTTTAGCACTTAACCCAAATGTTACTATGAAATTAAAATCAATTTATCTGGCGGTATTATTTTTATCGCTTAGTATTCTGAATGCAAATGCTCAAAAAGGCTGGATCAATCTCTTTAATGGAAAAGATTTAAAAGATTGGAACATCAAAATTGCCAAACACGAATACAAAGAAAATTTTGCCAATACTTTCCGCGTAAAAAATGGTGTAATGAAAGTAAGTTATGATGGATACAATGAATTTGACAAACAATACGGGCATATTTTCTACAAAAAACCGTTTTCGGCCTATCTTTTAAAAGTTACTTATCGTTTTGTTGGCGATCAGGCTAAAGGCGGTGAAGGTTGGGCAACCAGAAATAGCGGTGCCATGTTACATTGCCAGGACCCGGCAACGATGTTAAAAGACCAGGATTTTCCGATTTCAATTGAGGCCCAAATTCTGGGTGGAGACGGTGAACATGAACGTCACACCAGTAACGTTTGCACACCGGGAACATTAATAAATTATAATGGAAAACTATTTACCGGACACTGTTTAGATTCTAAATCGAAAACTTATGCTGGCGACCAATGGGTAACTGCAGAATTTTTAGTGTTAGGTGATTCGGTTGTAAAACACATTATAGCAGGCGAAGTGGTTTTAGAATACACCAAACCTCAAATTGGGGGTGGTAGCGTTTCTAATTTCGACCCGAAAGTTAAAATAGACGGCAAAGCATTAACTTCAGGTTACATTTCTTTACAAAGTGAAAGCCATCCGATAGAATTTAAAACGGTGCAACTTTACGATTTGGAAGCGTACATGAAAGATAAAGCAAAACTGGATAAGGTATTGGCTAAAATATTAAAAGAGTAAACCATATTAATACTCAGTTGTTAAATGATGATGTAAAAACCTTACACCTAAATTTACACGATGCTCAACCGTCATTTATTTAAACCCGCTACCCTACTATTCTTTCTTTTACTTGCCAATATTACTTTTGGGCAAACTGCTTACCAAGTAAAAGACATTCCAGATCCCAAAAAAAATGGTGAAGGTTATGTAAGTGATCCTGACGATATTTTGGGAAGTAGTGCGGTTTCGGGTTTAAATAATACCATTGCCCGGTTTGAACGTGAAACCAATGTTCAGGTGGCAGTGGTGATTGTTAACGATTTCGATCACGATAAAGAAGATTTCGATTTTGCCTACGAGCTTTTTAATACCTGGGGAATCGGGCAAAAAAAGAGCAATAACGGATTGTTGTTGTTTATTGCGAAAGATCGCCGCAAATACCGCTTTATTACAGGCACAGGAACGGAAGGTGTATTACCAGATGTAAAGCTTAAACATATTGCCGAGCAGAACCTCTTGCCTGCTTTCAGACAAAATGATTTCAATACAGGAATTACCAATACCCTAAATGCCATTGGGGTAATTATTTTAAACCCTGAACATCAATCAGAACTCAACCAGTTTTTCACCCAACGCGAAAGCAACACTTCGCTCGAAAATTTCTGGCTCCCTACGGGAATTATCCTGCTGGCCTTTTTCGGGGTGTTCAAAATCGTAAACAGGCAGGCTAAAAATGGTCTAAATTTAAAAGGTTTTGACAAGAATAAAAATAGTTATGATACGACCATAGCAAAAGGCTGTGGCGTGGTTTTCTTTATTGTATTCGTTTCTATTTTCATCTTTGTTTTTACCGGTGCTTTTGACCTATTTAAAAAAATAAAATTAACGCACATTCCCTACATCCTTTTTGCTATACTGGCCATCGCGCTTTTCTTTCGGTACCTCTTCTATTTGTCGGCATTGAGAAAAGCACACCAGGACGATAAAAATTTCTTTGATGCCGTTGTGGCTTTCCACAAAAAGAACTGGTGGTTGATACTCTTCTCTCCTATCATTTTAATTGCAATGATACTCCACCTCATCAGGCGTGTTAAAACAATTGATCGTTTCAAACCAGTTTTGGATAGTAAAAACAAGCCGATGATCCGGGTTGATCGCGATATCAATACCGAAGGAAAACCATTTTTAACGGCAGGCCAGCGTAAGGAAGAAGTTGTTTTAGCATACGATTACGATATCTGGGAAAGTGCTGACCATCAAGAACATATTATTAAGGCATGGCCTGCAGAAGAATACAATAGTTATACCGAATGCCCTGAGTGCGCTTTTAGAACTTACAAACTGAATAAACGGGTAACCGTTAAACAGGCCACATACAGTCATGAAGGCCAGGCGAAGCTGATAAACGAATGTAGTTTTTGTAAAAAAACAGAATTTATAAAATGGATAACATTGGCCATGCTGGTCGAATCGAGTTCATCATCAAGTTCCTCTTCTTCCGGCAGCTCATCGTCTTCATCATCAGGCAGTAGCTGGGGTGGTGGCAGCAGCAGCGGTGGTGGTACCGGCGGAAGCTGGTAATTGATTCAAAAAATAAACTATGAAAAAGATTATCTTCATTACTGCAGTTTTTTTTGTCATTCTTGTCTGCTTTTGGATTAGCATCAGGTTTTTCGGAATTTTTAACACCTACAAGAATGTTTCCGCTGCAAACGAACCCAATGTTGCCGTTGATCAAATTGTGACGGCATCTAACTTAAAAGAAGCCAAAAGAGGTGATTTCGTAGTGGTAAAAACGAGTGGTGAGCGTTGCATATACCGACTTTGTGCCCTGGCCGGAGATAAAATTGAACTAAAAATGGGCGAAGTTTATTTAAACGGCAAGTTGATGGTCCAAAATTACGACACTAAGCATAGCTATAATTTCAGCAATAAAATATACAATGACTTAGTTAGTTCAGGTAAAATAAAGGCTGAAGAAACCATGTATGCCATTGGAGACGAAATTCATATGGAGCTTATTGATGCTCAGGCTAAAAAAGCTGGTATTTATCAGTACAAAGAAGTAAAAACGCCTGCATACCGTGATGAGCAAATCGAGCAGCAATGGTCAAGGAAGTGGAATGTAGATAATTTTGGTCCTGCCCTGGTTCCAAAAGACAGCTTTTTTGTGCTCGGAGATAACAGAAACAACGCCCGAGACTCCAGATATATTGGTTTTGTCAAAAAAAGTGATCTGCAAGGTGTAGTTTTATAACCATATCGTTTTTACTTTTTTCAATCTTATCCCCTCCTATTAAATTATTTTCTAATTTTGAAACACTTAGCACGGTGTTTGCTTATAGCGTGTGCAATTACCTATTAAAACTGTTTCGCAGAATCCAATACTTATGACCAGAATTTTTTTCCTCCTCATCGCTCTTTCTATTTTTGCTAACCGATTAAATGCGCAGGAATTGTATCGCGTTAAGGCCGACAAATTGCGCGTAAGGGAAAGCAGCGATCAAAAAAGTAAGGTTATTGGAAATATTGCCCAAAATGAAAACATTACGGTTTTAGATGCCAGCAATGCCAAGTTCTACAAAGTAAAGTTTAAAAACCGTGAAGGCTGGGTAAGCAAAGATTTCATCGAAAAAATTGCTCCGGCAGCCAAACCAGTAACTCCTCAGGCAAATACCGCACCGCCCGCAGCTACTACTCAAACGGCAACCAGCACTGACATGTACCGCTCGACTGCAGATGATTTGAGGGTTAGGGAAAAAGCTGATCCGAAAAGTAAGATTATCGGATACCTGCCCAAAGACGAAAATGTTGCTGTTATTGATTCTTCAAACACAAGTTTCTACAAAATCAAGGTTACCAATGGCGAAGGATGGGTGAGTAAAGAATTTTTGGTGAGAATCTCTCCGGTGAAAACCACAGCCGAAAAAACAAGCATTGCCGCATCGGTACCCCAAGAAAACAAAGATTATACGAATATTATCTTTTTTGTTGTTGTGGCCTTAATCCTGATCACCATATTGTACTTTTCGATTAAATATGCCAGCGGCAATAAATTTTTAATCGGTTTTTCAGTAATTGTAATCCTGGTAACCGGTTATTTCTGCTACATTACTTTTATACAGGCAAAAGTGGTAACAGGTACTTTTGCAAGCAATGAAGATATACAATACAAAACTTTCAACTTTAAATCGAAAGATTCGGTAACCGTTACCGATGCCTATACTGATTCTATTTTCACTTCTAAATATGTGATCGAAGGTGACATGATCAAACTTTACGATCAGCAGAACACGATTATGTTATTAATCAGGGATGATGAAACATTAATTGGCGAAGGTTTTACCAGAGGGACGTTTACCAAGAAATAAATCCAGGATCATCAAACGTTCTACCGATGCTTCCTCCCGTTGGGACGAATCATAAACCAAAGCAACCAATTTTTAAATACGGTTCGTCCCATCGGGACGGTTTATGGGTAGCAAATAACATTTTGTTATTTGTGTAACGTTCTGTAGGAACGTTTGGTGGGAAGTTGTGCACAATTCTTTGTTTTTAAACCTGATAGAGCGGAATAGCCCGGAGCGTAGCGAGGACTATAAACGATAGCAGGGCTGCTGTTTTCCGATGAAATGCAGGGCGCTCATTTTCAAATATTTAACAAACAAAACCTACAATATTTCTGAATTTAGCCTGATAGATGCTGAAATAAATTCAGCATGACGCAAAAGCTGATTCTTAATCCGCTAAAAATCAGCAACATTTATTAAAAAAATCTTTTCTATTAATTAAAAAATTTTTACCTTTGCAGTCCCTAAATAGGGAAAAAAGGAGATAATTAATTAATGGCTAAAAAACAAGTAGCAGAAAAAGAATTAGCAGCTAAAACAGCTGAACTTCAGGGAGAAGGCGGACGCCTGACTGAAAAAGAAACGATTGAATCAGAAGCTGATTCAGTTTCGATCGAATCGATCAAATCATCATTGGCTACACCATCGGAAGATTTCGATTGGGATGCAGATGAAAAAGTTTTCGGTAATTACAATGACGCAGACCGTAAAAAGTTTGAAGATATGTATGCCGGAACATTCAATCAGATCACTAAAGGTGAAATCATTAGCGGTATCGTTGTTTCAATTAACAACAAAGACGTAGTATTAAACGTTGGTTTTAAATCAGACGGTTTAGTTTCTACTTCAGAATTCCGTGATACACCAGATCTAAAAATCGGCGATTCAGTTGACGTTTTCGTTGAAGCACCAGAAGATGCTAACGGTCAATTGATCCTTTCTCGCAAAAGAGCTAAAACCCAAAGATCATGGGAAGCAATTAACGAGGCACTTGAAAATGATAGAATCATCAATGGTTTCGTTAAGAGCCGTACTAAAGGTGGTTTAATTGTTGATATCATGGGCGTTGAAGCTTTCTTACCAGGATCTCAAATTGATATTAAACCTATCCGCGATTACGATGTATACGTGGGTAAAACAATGGAATTTAAAGTTGTTAAAATTAACCATGAGTTTAAAAACGTAGTTGTTTCTCATAAAGTGTTAATTGAAGACGATTTAGAAAGCCAAAAAGTAGAGATCGTTTCTAAATTAGAAAAAGGTCAGGTACTAGAAGGTACTGTTAAAAACATTACTGATTTCGGTGTGTTCATCGATTTAGGTGGTGTTGATGGTTTACTTCACATTACTGATATTTCTTGGGGCCGCATAGAGCATCCAAAAGAAGTATTATCATTAGATGAAAAAATCAACGTGGTTGTTTTAGATTTCGATGATGAGAAAAAACGTATCGCTTTAGGCTTAAAACAATTAACTCCACACCCTTGGGAGAACTTAAGCACCGACATTCAGGTTGGTTCTAAAGTAAAAGGAAAAATCGTAACTGTTGCAGATTACGGTGCTTTCTTAGAAATTATCCCAGGTGTTGAAGGTTTAATCCACGTTTCTGAGATGAGCTGGTCACAAAACTTAAGAAATCCACAAGAATTCTTAAAAGTTGGTGACGAGATCGAAGCTGAAGTTTTAACTTTAGACAGAGACGAGCGCAAAATGAGCTTAGGTATTAAACAATTATCTAACGATCCATGGCAAGAAGTTGCTGCTAAATTCCCAGTTGGAAGCAAGCACAAAGCAACTGTTAAAAACATGACTAACTTCGGTGTTTTTGTTGAAATCGAAGAAGGTATTGATGGTTTAATCCACATCTCTGATTTATCTTGGTCTAAAAAAGTAAACCACCCTAACGAATTCACTAAAGTTGGTGATGTATTAGACGTAGTTGTTTTAGAACTTGATGTTGATAACCGTAAATTAAGCTTAGGTCACAAACAATTAGAAGAAAACCCTTGGGATACTTTCGAAACGATCTTCACTTTAGATTCGGTTCACCAGGGTACTGTTGTTAAAGTAACTGATAAAGGTGCTGTTATTGCTTTACCATATGGTGTAGAAGGTTTCGTACCAACTAAACACATGGTTAAAGAAGATGGTACTTCAGTTAAAGCTGAAGAAACCAATGACTTCAAAATCATTGAATTCAACAAAGAAGCAAAACGCATTGTAGTATCTCACGCCCGTATCTGGGAAGAGGTTAAAGCTGAAGCTGTTGCTGAAGAAAGAGCAACTAAGAAAAAAGAAGCTAAAGCTGCTGTAACTGCGGTTAAAAAAGTTAAAGATTCTGTAGAGAAATCTACTTTAGGAGATTTAGACGTATTGGCTCAATTGAAATCGCAATTAGAAGGCGAAGAAAGCAAAGCTAAAAAAGGCTAGTTCTTTTTAACTGATCATATTAATCCCGATAGCGAAAGTTATCGGGATTTTTTTTGTGAGTTTTTTTACCGCAGAGAACATGGCTTTATTCATTACCTCGATTGATCGTCATTTCGAGCGGAGTGCAACGAAGTCGGGAAATCTAATTAGCAGATCTCTCCATTTC
Organism: Sphingobacteriaceae bacterium GW460-11-11-14-LB5; assembly: GCA_002151545.1. Lineage (NCBI taxonomy): Bacteria > Pseudomonadati > Bacteroidota > Sphingobacteriia > Sphingobacteriales > Sphingobacteriaceae > Sphingobacteriaceae bacterium GW460-11-11-14-LB5. The sequence continues at coordinate 3,678,953 of CP021237.1, forward strand.
GCTGCGCTTCAGTCGAGATGACGATTTGCCTGTTAATTAACACCTCAAGCTAAGTTTTATGTAACATAAGTAGTTCGTTCCACCAAACCTTTTCCTTTCATATAGCTATAATTATTACTTTTGAAGCGGAAAATCACCCTATTATGAAGAAATTTATCTTTTTGTTTCTAACCTTAATTACTTTTAAGCTTTCTGCACAGGAAGTGAATATAATTCCCCAACCTGTAGAACTAAGGCCCGGAGCTTTTCCGTCAGATAAATTCAAACTTAAAAATAGTACCACGATCAGAATATTGGATTCTACAGCGGTAAACGCTGCTATTTTTCTTAAAAATTATATTGCCAATCATTATAATCTTAACTTAGAGATAAGCAATAATCTAGTGGAAACTAAGGGAAATGTCATTAATCTCGTTATTTCAGATCAATTGTATAAAAACCCTGATAAATACTTTGTATCTGTATTGTCTTCCACAATTAATGCAGGTGCTTCTTCACCACAGGGTTTGTTTTATGCAGTTCAAACCATTGTACAGTTATTACCAACAAATGCTGATAAAGAAATCAGTATTCCTTCAGTAGATATTATAGATTACCCCCGCTTCGATTATCGTGGTATGCACCTCGATGTGAGCCGCCATTTTTTTGATGTGGCTTTTGTAAAACAGTACATCGATTATTTAGCACTTCATAAAATGAATTATTTCCACTGGCATTTAACTGATGACCATGGCTGGCGAATTGAGATCAAAAAATATCCTAAGCTTACGGAAATTGGGGCCTGGCGTAACGGAAGCATCATTGGCTTATGGCCTGGACAAGGAAACGAGCATATAAAATATCAGGTATTGCCGGCAGACGTAAAAATTACACCAAAAGATGCCGTTATTAAAACCGATGGTACTCGTCACGGCGGTTACTACACCCAGGAACAAATTAAAGATGTGGTTGATTATGCTGCTAAACGTTACATCACCATCATCCCGGAAATAGAAATGCCAGCACACAGCATGGCTTTATTAGCGGCTTACCCCGAGTTAGGAACGACGCCGGACAAAAAATACCAGGTTGCCGAAACCTGGGGAATGATGAATAAATACAACAATGTACTTCAGGCTTCTGATACCACTTTCAAATTTCTGGAGAATGTACTAAGTGAGGTAATGGCCTTGTTTCCGTCGCAATACATTCACATTGGTGGCGATGAAGCTTCTAAAGTGTGGTGGAAACAATCTGCTGTTTCGCAGCAGATCATGAAAGACAATGGTTTAAAAAATGAAAGTGAACTACAAAGCTATTTCATCCGCAGGATGGAGAAATTTGTAAACAGCAGAGGCAAAACCATTATCGGCTGGAACGAAATTTTACAGGGCGGTTTGGCACCAAATGCAGTGGTGATGAGCTGGCAGGGAGAAAAAGGCGGCATTGAAGCGGCTAAACAAAACCACATGGCCATTATGACACCTGAAGACAAGATGTATTTCAATCATGGTCAATTTGTAAAAGAAGACAGTTTAACCGCAAACAAATTTTCGCCTTTAATTGATGTGTACAATTATGAACCCATACCGGCAGAATTAAATGCCGAACAGGTAAAATACATTTGGGGCGCACAGGGCTGTTTGTGGAGTGAATACATTACCAATCCGGCAAAAGTGCAATATTTGCTTTTTCCAAGGTTAGATGCCTTAAGCGAAATTTTATGGAGTCCGAAAGAAAAACGGAATTATCCGGATTTTCAAAAAAGGCTAAAAACGCAGTTTAAACGTTACGATTTAATGGGAATTACCTACTCCAAAAGGTATTTAGAAAATTAATTTCCGATTGCTGTAATTTTCCCATGCTGTTGCTTACTAACTGCTTAAATCAATTAAAATAGCAATGGAAAACAACAATTCAAAATTAGGTATCGCTGCATTTTTAAGCATTGTAGCCAATACAACGGGCGTTCAAGGTTATACCAAATATTTCTTATTAACGGTGGCCCTGATCTCTTTAGTCATTGGAATTTATCAATACCAGAAGATATTTAAAGCGAATCAATTATCGAAAGGCAGATAAGCTATAACATATGGTTGAAAAATCTTATCTCGACAAACTGGAAGCACATAAAGGCATTATCTATAAAATGGTAAACCTTTATGCCGATGATGAAGAGGACCGCAAAGATTTGTATCAGGAAATTGTTTTTCAAAGCTGGAGTGCTTATGGCAGGTTTAAGGGTGATGCTAAATTTTCTACCTGGCTTTACAAGCTTAGTTTAAATGTATCGCTTTCATTTCTGAGCAAACAGAAAAAGCATAGCCAGGTTAAAGAACGGGGGCAATTTGATCATTACTTCGAGCCGCCCGAATTATCAGAACGGGCCGATTGGCTGTATCGCTGTATCAAACAATTAACCGAAATCGACCGAAGCATCATCATGCTCCATCTTGATGGTTTCGATAATACCGAAATAAGCGAAATGACTGGAATATCACGAAACAACGCCAATGTGAAGTTACATCGGATTAAACAACAATTAAGTACACTGCTAACCCGTAAATAAAATGAATTTAGAACAAGAATGGCAAAATTTGAGTGGAGAATTTAACTCAGGGGTAAACAAAATAGATATCTCGAATATCACTATTGATGAAAAATCGCACAGTCTTCTGCAAGATTTACTATTTAAGCTAAAATGGAAATTAAGGTGGATCAGAATTATCGATTTACCCATTTTGGCTATGGCCTTTTTGATAAAAGGAGATTTAAAGTTCCTCCTGCTTTTTGTATTTATTACTTATGAAATTTCGAGGGCTTTAGGAGTTAACAGCTTCAGGAAAATAAAAACCGGTATAGATTACAACGCCAACACTAAACAAGTACTTACTGACAATTTGAAGGCTATTAAAAGAATTTTAAGAGGTGAAACCATTTATGGATATATTTTCTTGCCGCTTGCGGGACCAACTGGCTGGCTAGCATATCAGCTATATGTACATCAAACTTTTGAAAAAGTATTCAGTTTACCCCATTTTTTTATTCAAATGGTATTACTTATCCTCATTAGCATACCGTTTATTTACATCGCAAAAAAAATGAACGATAGCATATTTGCTAAACCCTTAAAAGAACTTAACGAAAAAATAAATGATTTAATGGATTAACTGATTTGCTACCTGCATTTGATATGCGCCCGGCGTAATCCCAACGATCTTTTTAAATGCCCTGATAAAGTAATTGGCATCACTAAAACCAAGCTCGTAACTGATTGACGCTACCTTAGCACCAGGTTGAGCCAGTAAAAGTTTGGCTTTATTAATCTTTTCGGTTAAAATAAAATCATTTGGGCTGATGCCGAGCTCGCGTTTAAACAACCGGTAAAATGTGGCTTTGCTCATGCAGGCCTTATCGCTCAGGCTATTGATACTGATTTTTTCGTTTAGGTTGGTTTTAATATAGTTCAATACAAAAGCCAGTGGGTTTTGGTTTAGGTTATAACCATCATCGCTAATGGTTTTAAGATTTTGGGTCTGCATAATGCGGACCAACAGTTCTTTTAAGGTTAAATCAGCTAAAACATCTTTTTCTTTCGTCCGCTCCGAGCAAATCCTGATCACCTTATTAATCAGGTAGGCAATTTCTTCATTGTTATAAAAATGGTATTCATCATAATTTAGCAGCCATTTCTCATTACTCCCCTCTTTCGGAAAAAACTCGTTTAAATAAGCAATTGTTTTTTGAATCTGCTCCTGATCGATAGCCAGGGCAATACATTGGGTTGGATTAAGGTTAGTCGCCTCCGGAAAATCAATTTCCATGGTAACGGCAGGCGGAACAATAACAGTTTGGCCAGGGAAATAATCAAAGCCTTTCTTATCAAATAAATGCATCACTTTTTTCCCCCTCAACATACTCGTAATTACGAAGTCGTTAAAAGTAAGCGGAACTCTATACGATTCGGTATAGGTTTCGAAAACATTTAATTCACATCGCTCTAAGGTATAAGAAGTTCTGTTCTCTACCAGAGTTTGCAACGTTTCCGAAGCACTGAGCTTTACCTGATCTAATGTATGCTGCATAAACCGAAATAATTTGGTTAGAAATATTTGCTATAAATCAAATATAATTATTTCATCTGTTTATACCTCACGTCCAAAACACCTATTACAGCTACACAAGCCTCAATCTTCGCTGGCTGGGTCTAAGATCGTTTAGCGTTTCAATATGGTTACATAAGCTGAAACAATAGTGCTATCAATTGATTCGATTATACTATCTGCTCCATCTGCTTTGCCATTAGGTTTGTATTAACCAAATCTTATAACCGCAAAAATCATGATGAGCAATCGCTTTAAAATCCTATACCTAAACCGCTCATGATGGTTTTTAAGCATTCAATAATCAATAATAATTATGGAAAATTTAATTGAGAAACCATCATTCAAACCGCAGTACGATAACTATATCGGGGGGAAATTTGTAGCACCTGTTAAAGGGGCTTACTTCGATAATATTTCACCGATTGATGGCAAAGTTTTTACCAAAGCAGCACACTCTACCAAAGAAGATTTAGAGTTAGCCGTTGATGCTGCCCACGAAGCATTTAAAACCTGGAGCAAAACCTCTTCTACCGAAAGAAGCATCATTTTAAACAAGATTGCACAACGGATGGAAGATAACCTCGAATATCTGGCAGCAGTTGAAACCATAGATAACGGAAAAGCGGTTAGAGAAACCTTAGCAGCAGATTTACCGCTGGGTGTAGACCACTTCAGGTACTTTGCAGGGGTCATCCGTGCAGAAGAAGGTTCATTATCAGAACTCGATCAGAATACCGTTTCTTTAATTGTACACGAACCAATTGGTGTAGTGGCCCAGATTATTCCCTGGAATTTTCCATTATTAATGGGCATCTGGAAACTGGCTCCTGCCCTGGCTGCCGGCAACTGCGTGGTTTTAAAACCAGCAGAAAGTACCCCAGTTTCGATTATGGTTTTAATGGAATTAATCGGCGATTTATTGCCCCCGGGCGTGGTAAATGTGGTAAACGGATTTGGTTCAGAACTTGGCCGTGCATTGGTTACGAATCCAAAAGTTTCGAAAGCTGCCTTTACGGGCTCTACCCCTACGGGCAGATTGGTCATGCAATATGCAACCGAAAATATAATACCCGTTACACTGGAACTTGGTGGAAAATCGCCTAACATTTTCTTCAGCTCGGTAATGGCCGAAGATGATGCCTTTTTAGATAAAGCGGTAGAAGGAGCGGTAATGTTTGCCTTAAACCAGGGCGAAATCTGTACCTGCCCATCTCGTTTATTGATCCAGGAAGATATTTACGAAAAATTTATTGCAAAGGTAATTGAGCGAACCAAAGCAATAAAAATAGGCAGTCCGCTGGATAGAACGGTGATGATGGGTGCCCAGGCCTCCAAAATCCAGTTCGAAAAAATTGCCGCTTACATTAAGTTAGGTAAAGAAGAAGGTGCTGAAGTTTTAACCGGGGGAGAAATTAATGAACTACCTGGCGAATTGGGTGGTGGCTATTACATTAAACCAACCATCTTTAAAGGTCACAACAAAATGAGGATTTTCCAGGAAGAAATTTTCGGTCCGGTATTGGCCGTTACAACCTTTAAAACAGTTGAAGAAGCCATTGAAATTGCAAACGACACTTTGTATGGTTTAGGTGCTGGTGTATGGACCCGCGATGCACATGAGCTTTACCAGGTGCCAAGAGCCATTCAGGCTGGCCGTGTTTGGGTTAACCAATACCACGCTTACCCTGCTGGTGCGCCTTTTGGTGGCTACAAACAATCGGGTGTGGGTAGAGAAAACCATAAAATGATGTTGGGACACTACCGCCAGACTAAAAACATGCTCATTTCTTACGATAAAAATAAATTAGGTTTCTTTTAACAGGAAATAAAGATTTACAAATCTAGTTCCGCTGATTTTGTCGATTACCGCAGGTCTTAAAGATCTGCGGTTTTCAAAAAAAAATCCATTTCAACCTAAAAAACAGATCATGATCAAGCGTATAGACAGTACAGAAAAAGCAAAAGAGCTGATTGCCGTACTTAAAGAAAAACACGGAGAACTGATGTTTTACCAGGCTGGTGGATGTTGCGAGGGTACACAGCCACAATGTTTCGAAAAAGGAGGCTATTACCTGCGGATGCGCGATGTTTGTTTGGGTGAAATAGAAGGCTGTGAGTTTTGGGTAGACCGGGATCTTTTCGAATACTGGAAATTCTCGCACTTTACTTTAGATGTGCTGGATGGATTTGGCGTGGGTGGTTTTTCTTTAGAAACCCCGCTTCAAAAAACATTTAAAATTCACTACAGACTGTTCTCCGGAGAAGAACTAAAAGACCTTGAGCCCGTTAAAACGGCAGAATAAATATTGTTAGTTGGTAAACACAGGTCAGTTTGGAGAAATCCGGCTGACCTTTTTTGATTACTGTTTCGTCATGCTGAATTTATTTCAGCATCTACCATGCTAAAAAACCCCTGACCACGAACCAGACATTAGGCTTTAAACGATCTGTCTTGTAGTTATTCACTAATCAAATCTGGCTAAAAATAACTTCCATTGAAGACTTACGTAATTTTGAAAATTAATGCAATCTTTGCATTAAAAATTAAACCATGCGTAAACTATTTGCCGTCCTTTCTACCATCATTACCTTATTTGCCATCAAAGAAACGGTATACGTATTTACTTCCACTGAGGCAGACATGGTTAAGCAAAAAGCGATCATGATTGTAATTGCCTTAAGTATCACTATTCCGTTAATTATTTTAACACTTTGGCTTTGGTCGCCGGGCAGAAAGAAAAATGATCAGCAACACTAAGCGATAAACTTACTTTTCAATTCGGGTGTTGGCACCCAACAACTTTCCTGCCTGCCCCACCATTGGTAACGGTTTTTGGCAATAATGTCGTAAAACCAATCACGGATAAATTTAGGAACCAGGAGAAATACATAAAGAAGCGGAATCAATCCATTAAGTTTTCCGGCTACCCGTAATGCGGCTGATGATTTGGTGTAAAGCCTCCCTTCTTGCAGTAACAAAATGGTATTTAACTGCTGAGGATCATCGTTAAATTTTGACAAAACTTCTTTGGCGTAATCGCCCTGTAATGCAGTAAATTTGAATTGGTCTTTTTTATCGTGTGCAATAACAAACTGAACCGATGCATTGCACAGATTACAAACGCCATCGAAAAAGATTATTGGTTGCTGGATCATATGCTATAAAAATAAAGCTTTTTAATAAGATAAATATCTGAGGAATGTCTAATAAAGATGAATTGATTAGCAGAACAATCCACATGCAAAAAATTGGATCTTTGATCAATACAGCGTTTTGGTTTTTGCCCTCAATAACTGCAAAAAAAAGGCCATCTAAACCGGATGGAAACGGCAGCTCGCGGTTGAAAACCGGGACTATAGTGTACAGCCGGACGCACATTAGAATAAAAAACAGTCTTTGCTTTTCAAATTTAAGCTGAAAATAGAAAGTCTGAATGAGCTAGAAGCGGAAAGACTAAAGCTTAAAGGCATAAATGATAACGCCAAAACTATGATCAAACAAATTGACCTTTGGTCTTTCTGCTTTGGTCTTTAATCTCTCTGCCTATAAAAATTTATTTTATGCATTTACATTTTGATAAAGAACAATTTAACTATAAAACGTTAAAACAATCTCCATTCAACTTTCTTACCTTAAAACATTTTTATATATTTGCCCAATCCTTCTTCAATGCAAAAGAAAACACTTCTTGACGGACAAAAAATTCAGATTACAATTAAGAGGCTCTGCCATCAATTAATTGAAAACCACGACGATTTCGCGAATACCGTTTTAATTGGCATCCAGCCACGGGGTATTTTTCTGGCAGATCGCATACATCAGGATCTTCAGCTTATCCTTAAAAACAAGAAAATTTTAAAGGGAAACCTTGATATTACTTTCTTTAGGGATGATTTCCGCCGTAAAGACGGACTGGTTACTGCGAGCAGCAACTCGATCGATTTTATCATCGAAGGCAAAAAAGTAATCTTAATTGACGACGTACTTTGGACTGGCAGAACCATTAGGGCCGCACTTGATGCCCTGCTTGCTTATGGCCGCCCGGAGAAAGTGGAACTTTTGGTTTTAATAGACCGCAGGTTTAGCAGACATTTACCTATTGAACCCGATTACATTGGGCATCAGGTAGATAGCTTAAACTCACAACAGGTAAAAGTAACCTGGGCGAGTGAAGGAAGTGAAGACAAAGTGATTTTAATATCGGAACCGCCCTTGCCAAAATGAGCGTAGACACCTTCCAGAATAATTATTTTGGCATGGAAGCTCTATCTGACAATTTAAACGATATAATAAACAGATAAAAATAATAAATAAAAATGGCAGCAGAAAAACTATCAACCCGACATCTTTTAGGCATTAAAGATATTAACCGGAATGATATCGAATTGATTTTCGAAACTGCAGATAATTTCAAGGAAGTGATTAACAGACCGATAAAAAAGGTTCCTTCACTTCGTGATATTACGATTGCCAATATCTTTTTCGAAAACTCTACCCGTACCAAACTTTCATTCGAACTTGCCGAAAAAAGGCTTTCGGCCGATGTGGTTAATTTTGCGGCCTCATCTTCATCAGTAAGCAAGGGCGAAACCCTGATCGATACCGTAAACAACATCTTATCGATGAAAGTGGATATGGTGGTAATGCGTCATCCTTATGCTGGTGCTGGTCAGTTTTTAAGTAAACATGTAAAGGCCCAGATTGTAAATGCCGGAGATGGTGCCCACGAGCACCCGACACAGGCCTTACTTGATGCCTTCTCTATCCGCCAGAAACTGGGCGATGTAGCGGGCAAAAAAGTAGTCATTGTAGGCGACATCCTGCACTCGCGTGTAGCCATTTCAAACATCCTTTGCCTGCAGCGTTTAGGCGCAGAGGTAATGGTTTGCGGGCCTACCACTTTAATCCCAAAACACATCCACCAACTTGGAGTAAAGGTTGAGCATAACCTAATTAAAGCCCTGAACTGGTGCGATGTAGCCAACATGCTACGCATCCAGCTGGAGCGTCAGGACATTAAATATTTCCCATCTTTAAGGGAATATGCCATGATGTACGGCTTAAACAAACAGATCTTAGATAACCTCGATAAAGAAATCATTGTCATGCACCCAGGCCCCATAAACAGAGGCGTGGAGATTACCAGTGATGTAGCCGACAGCAAACAATCAATCATTCTTGAACAGGTAGAAAACGGAGTGGCCGTGAGGATGGCGGTGCTGTATCTATTGGCAAGTCAGGGGTAGGTTAGTTTGGAGTTCTTAGTCTTGAGTCCGAAGTCATTAGTCTGGAGTCGGAAGTCCTAAGTTCAGAGTAATCAGCTGCATTGGTTGATGGTTTGATATAGTTCAAGATTTCATAGTGAAATATGGCAATTTAACAATCCCCAACAATTTAACAATTACTACAATACAGTTAACCAATTTAAACAATTAACCAGTTAACCAAGAAGAGCAATCTCACACTAGGCGGTCAATCTACCAATTACTAATGACCAATGAACCTAACTTTTCCACATTCGTTCAGCCCTTAATACCAAACCAAAAATCCTGTCGTTAATTTGTGTTATTAACAGATGTTAATTACTTCTGTTGATAAGCTTTGATACTATTTCTAATTTAGTACCAACCATATTTGAAACCAATGCAGAAAAAATACCTACTAATTCCGCTAATTTTAGCAGGAAGTTTTAGCACCTACGCTCAGGTTAGCGCTGTGCAAAACCTCAACAAAAACTATCAAACGGGCTTAGAATTATTAGACAAAGAAAAATACACTGCAGCTGCGCAACAGTTTAAACTTGTTGAGCTGCAACGTTATAAACCTTCTACCCAAACGGAGAGCAACGCTGAATTATCTTTACTGAAAGAGAATGCCAAATTTTATGCCGCCGTTTGTGCGCTGGAGTTAACCAACAGCGATGCCGAAAGTTTGTTTCAGGCATTTATACGCGATTATCCGTTAAACCCGAACACCAAACTGGCTTATTTCTACGTTGGAAAAACTTATTTCAACCAGAAAAACTATAAAAAAGCTTTAGAATGGTTCGAAAAAACAGATCCTTCTACCCTTTCGGGCAAACAAAGAAACGAATACCAGTTTAAACAAGGTTACGCTTATTTCGAACTTAAAGATTACGACAAGGCAGAACCTTTATTCGAAAAAGTTAAAAAAGAAGAAGGCGATTTTCAGGAAAGTGCCACCTACTACTTTGCTTATATCAATTACTTAAATAAAGAGTATAAAACGGCATTGGCCAACTTCGAAAAGTTAAAAGGCTCTCCTACTTACGAGGCCAGTTATCCATACTACATCACTTCGATGTACTATCTTGACGAGCGTTACGATGATGTAATCAGCTATGCTTTGGCAGCTATTCAAAAAACCAAGCAGCAGTTCGAACCAGAAATGCTGAGTTTGGTTGCCGCATCTTATTTTGCAAAATCGGAATTTAAAAATGCTGAAAAGTATTTCGCCGAATATTACGCAAAAGATAAAAGCGAAACCAAGAATAACCTCTTCATTTACCAATACGGATATTCTTTGTTCCAGAATAAAAAGTACAAAGAATCGGTTGCCGTTTTAGAAAAACTAAATACCGATGATGTTTACCTTCAAAATGGTATGCATACTTTGGGTAAAGCCTTTATTCAATTGGGCGATAAACCAAAAGCGCAGAGTGCTTTTTTCAGGGCATCGCGTTTAAGTTTTGACAAAGGGATACAGGAAGAAGCCTGGTTAAATTATGCCAAATTAAGTTACGAATTAGAATTCCACCAACAGGCTTTAGAGGCCACGCAGGGTTTCTTAAAAACTTTCCCAAAATCGCGTAAAATAAACGAAGCGAAAACTTTATTAGGCGAGGTTTTATTAACCACCAAAAACTATCAGGCAGCTGTAGATATTTTAGAACCCATTCCGGATAAAAACCTTGAAGCGAAAGAAGCTTACCAGAAGGTAACCTATTTCCGCGGATTAGAGTTTTATAACGAAAGGGCTTTCCCTAATGCATTATCAATGTTTTTACGTTCTGAGAAGTTCCCAGAAGACAATGAAATTAATGCTTTAAACACCTACTGGAAAGCTGAATCGATGTACGAGCTGCGTAAGTTTGGCGAAGCGGTTACCACCTTCGAGAAATTCCTGAAGATGCCCGATGCCGATAAAACCGGTGTTTATAATTTCGCGAATTATGCCCTGGCATATGCGGCTTTCGAAGATGAGAAATACAGCAAGGCTGCCAATTATTTCGAAAAATTCCTGACTGGTAATGATAAAGACCAAAAAACCATTGATGATGCCACCATTCGTTTAGCCGATTCTTATTTCGTAAACAAAAACTATGGCGATGCAATGGCTAATTATAACAAAATCATCAGCCGCAACACCACATCAGAAGATTATGCCACTTTCCAGAAAGGAATGATCCAGGGGCTGGAAAACCAGTACGATGCAAAAATTGCAACCATGCAGAGTTTATTAAAGGCTTTTCCAAACTCAAACTATGCAGATGATGCCGGCTTCGAAACGGCTTATACCTATTTCAACAAAGGCGATTTTGATAAATCTAAATCAGATCTGGTAGAATTGGTTGCTAAATATCCGCGCAGTAGTTATGTAGCAAAAGCTTTGGTTACCATTGGTTTGGTACAATATAACCAGGATCAGGATGATGCTGCTTTAGAATCGTTCAAAAAGGTAATCCGTGATTATCCAACTGCCGACGAAGCTAAACAGGCCATGGAATCGATCAAGAACATCTATGTAGACCGTGGCGATGCGAATGGTTTTATTGCTTATGCCGCTACCACCCCACTTGGAAATTACTCCGGTTCAGAACAGGATAACATCGTTTTTGCCGCAGCCAATAATACTTATTTAAAGGGCGATGCCAACGGTGCATTCCAGGCTGTAAATGCTTATTTTGATAAATTCCCTAAAGCCAACCACGAAAAAGAAGCCAAATTTATCAGGGCAGAATCGCTGGTTAAATTAGGTCGTCCGGATGAAGCCATTCCAGATTACGAGTTTATCTTAAACGACTGGACAAGCGATTATACCGAGCGTTCTTTGGTGAGCATCTCTCAGCTTTTCTTAAACCAAAAGAAATATAACGAGGCGATTGTTTACCTGAAAAGATTAGAAACTACAACCGATTACAAATCGCACTATAGTTTTGCCATCAACAATTTGTTAAAGGCTTACACGGCCTTAAACATGCCTGATGACATGCTTAAATATGCACAATTGACCAAAGAATCGGAAAAAGCTTCAGAAGAAGAAAAAAACAGTTCGAGTTTATACTCTGGTAAAGCTTACTTGTTAAAAGGTGATACCACCACAGCCATTAAAGAATTTAAAAATGTAGTGGCCAAAACAAAAACCATTGCTGCAGCAGAAGCCAAATACAATCTGGCTTTATTGGAATACAACAAAGGTGATTTCAAAACCTCATCTAAAACCTGTTTCGATCTGGTTAACAACATGGCTGCTTACGATTACTGGGTAGCGAAGGCATTTATCCTTTTATCTGATAATTATGTAGCCCTGAAAGACAATTTACAGGCAAAAAGTACACTTCTCAGTATAATTGATAATTACGAAGGCAAGGATGATATCATCCCTACGGCCAAAGAAAAACTAGAAAAACTAAACCAGAAGAAGTAGCATTATGAAATCGATTAAATATATATATAGTTCACTGTTTTTTTTAGCTGCTGGATTAATGACTGCTCAGGCGCAGGATAAAAAAACTGAGGAAAAAGGGGTGGTAAACGAAGAGATTGAAGTAGTGCGCCCGTACAAACCAATTTTGGCCGAGGCTGTAAAGCTAAGAAGAAGTCCGAATCTGGATGATGTTAAAACTTACAAAGCAAAATTGAACTACAGCATTTTGGATAGAAAGCTGGAGTTGAACAGTGATATCCAGAAGTTACAGGCACAGGCCTTAGCCGAAGAAAAAGAAAGCATTTTAGTAAATAATTATGTAAAAGGTGCGTTCGGATCGCTGGCTACACTTTTAGGCGAAGCTTATTTTAATACCGGTAAAGATGAAGGTTTACAGGTTGGCGGATACTTTAAACATTTTAGTCAGGAAGGAAAGCTGAATAAACAAAACAGCAGCAATCAACAGTTAAGCATTTTTGGCCGTAGTATCTTAGAACAAAATACCGTGAGTGGCCGCATCAATTTTGAGCGCAATGGTACTTACTTTTATGGCATAGATGATACCAGGCCTACGCTAAATCCTAACCCTGATAAACAAGCTTTAACCACCATTGAACTGGAAGGCGAACTGGTAAAAAACTTTACCGAAGATGAAGATGCCTTTAGTTATGCATTAAAAGCCAATGCTTATATCTGGAATGATAAATTCAGCGCTAAAGAAAACTACCTGAGCTTAAACGGTTATGTAAATAAACGCATTAATTCGTTAAACTTAGGCTTAGCCGCCTCAACCGAATTTGGTAACAGCAAAGATGCTTTAACCAGTGTTGGTAATAACCTCCTGCGTTTAAATCCATACATCCGTTTACAGGTTAAAGGTGCTAAAATTACTGCAGGGATTAATTTCGTACAGGAATTTGGTGCATTCAGCAGCTCTAAAATCTTCCCTGCCGTTACGGCCGATTTCACTTTAATTCCTGATTATCTACAGGTTTTTGGAGAAGTTAAAGGTGATGTCAACAGAAACTCCCTAAAAGGCTTTACGGATGAAAACCCCTGGTTAAACAGCAATATCGTGGTGAGAAACACGGTTGAAAAGTTAAGTTTCAGTGCTGGTATTAAAGGTACCGGTGGACCGGGTTTTGGTTACAAAGCACGGGTATATGTAAAACAGTTTGATGATATGCCTTTGTTCATCAACAACTTTACTGATTTTAACAAATTTGATGTAATATATGATTTCGGCAAAACGAAATTAACAGGTTTAGAAGGTGAAATTTCTGTTCAGGTAAGCGATGCCTTAAAATGGACAGGTAAATTAAACATCGACGATTGGAAGCCTGCTGCCGAGACTTATTCGTGGTTTAAACCAGGTTTAAAAGTAAGTTCGAACTTTGTTTATACCTACAATAAAAAACTAAGCTTTAACGCAGGTGTGGTTATCCAGGACGATATTAAAGCAAAAGTAAACATTTCTAATCCGGTTAATCCTGCACAATATGTGGTGCCAAATCCATTAATAGAGGAAATTAAAACAGTGAAGGGTTATGTTGATTTAGGCCTTGGTGCTGATTACCGCATCAACAAAAAATTCTCTGTTTTTGCCAAAGCAAACAATATCTTAAATACCAACTACAGCAGATATTTGTATTATCAGGCAAACGGATTTAATATTTTTGGTGGTTTGACTTACTCCTTTTAAGAAATAAAATTTATTTTTAATGCGTTATACGCCTTTAAGTTAAACTTAAAGGCGTATTTTGTTTATCATTAAATAGAAACATAGCGAACCTCAAAAAAACCTGGCATGAAACAAATATTCACAACCATCTTAACTATTTTGGCCTTGACTTCTTACGGTCAGGATAAAAACAACTATACTCATTTTAATAAATTAACAGAAGTTGAAGGGACAGATTATGTGATTGCAAGCGTTGAAAATTGGGGAAAAGTAGCTGATGCCAAAAACAAATACCTGTTGTTCATTAATACTAAAAACGGACAAAGCAAACAGGTAGATTTCCCGGCTGATGGTTATTTCGAAAAAATTGAACAGGTGAAGATTGATAACCTAGGGATTAACCACATTATTATTTCTGCTCAAACGATCGACCTTGACGAAAAAAAGGGAATTGACTGGAACGACCCGAAACAGATTATCATCTTATCTCCCGACGGACAAAAAAGAACACAGTTAACAGATAATAAACTCTTCGTAAGAACCTGGGTTGTGAATAAACAAACAGGAACGATGGTTGTAACAGGACACACTGACACCAACAACAATAACAAGTACGACAAAACTGATAAAAGCGAAATTTTAATTTACGACTTAAAAACGCTGAAACTGGTCAGTAAAATTTGAGAAAAATTGACGTATAATTAAAGCTTTTCGATTAACCACATCTTTAATATCTACCCCCTATCAAATCGTTTTTTTTGTTAGGGGCTTCCTCATAATTTTTATAGAAACGCTGAAAGAGATCATATTTCTATTCAGAATATTTCGTATTATTACATACGGCTTTAAATCAAAAGCCTAATCATCCCCAGAATTATTTCATGTTTAACTAAATTAAAAAAGCTTATGTTGAGCTCAGAAACCGGCTATGCAAAAAATTCGGCCAATTTGAAAGATTTAATTATTAGGTTAAAAACCTTGGGAACTGATTACCAACCACCAAAAGCCATGTATGAAATAAAGGCATTAGAACTGTTATCAAAAAATGCCGACGATGCCATGCGGGTGGTGAACCAACTGCTGCCAGTTTACAGCAAAGCCGTTGATGAGCAGGAACTCATTTTTAAACCCTTAAATAAGCTAATTACCAGAAGCTATAATTATTTAAAGGCGGCGATAGCTAATCCTGCAGCACTACAAACCGCCAAAACGATTGCTGATCATTTGAGGGGTCAGGTAAGAAAAAAAGTTTTGAGTACAGGTGATTCTTCTACTCCCACCCGAACACGCCTCTCTTACGACAGTAAAGTCGAAAATTTAAAACAATATATTGAGGTTTTAATTACCAGCCACGTTTATGAGCCAAAAGAAACAGTTATCAGTATTAAATCTTTACAGACATTGCTTAGCGCAATGGAAAGTAGCATTACATCGGTAGCTGTAGCTAAAACTCCTTTAGACGATGCCCGAAAAAAACGACACACCATTTTTTATGCAGCCCAGATTGGTTTGGTAGAAACGGTATTTGGGGTTAAAAATTATATTAAGGCATCATTAAGTACTGATCATCCGGAACGTAAACATATTTTAGCATTAACATTTAGAAAAATGCCTTAGTCAATATAGCTGTCCAAAATGATTATCTCTTTTAATTTTTTTAATAGGTTATCTGAATAAAGATGGCCTATTTTTTTTGAACTGGTAATTAATTATACAGTGATAAGCATAAAAATTATATCTTTCAATTTTCAACTGATCAAATATGTTAAACCGATTATTAGTATTTGCATTTATCTCAATTGTTTTTTCAGCTTGCGTGCAGAAAGACATAAAACAGTTTGTAACAGAAAACCGGGTGGATATCAAAACCATATCGCCAGATTCGACTAATTTTTCTGAATTGGAAGCTATTGGCCAGGCAATTGGTGATTCGAGAGTAGTCATGATGGGCGAACAAGATCATGGCGACTCACCAGCTTTTTTAGCGAAAACAAGATTGATTAAATATCTTCACGAAAAGAAAGGATTCAATGTTTTGGCCTTTGAGAGTGACTTTTTTGCATTGAATGAGGGCTGGGATCGGCTGGAAAAACAAAAGTCTAAAATTGATCCTTTCCTCTTAAATAATATTTTTAGTGTATGGACTAAGTGTAATTCCTGCGATGACCTTTTGTATCAATATGTACCAAAAACATTCAGAGATAAAAATCCACTTATCATATCTGGTTTCGATAATCAGGTACATGGGCTTTATAGCAAAGAAAAGCTGAAAACATTTCTTGATAATTATCTGAAAAGTAAAAAGATAAATTACACGAACACTGAAAAATATAAAGTAGATTTTCTTTCCTTTATCGACTCAATAACGTATAATAAAAATCTTCAAAAACAGCGAAATTTTAAGGAAGCATTACTCCAAATTAACCGCGAACTTTCGGTAACTGATACTACGACTTTTGAAACCATGTTACTTAAAAGCTTAAATGCTTTAACCAAAAGTGAGATTTCTTTTTTGAACAAGGGTGGTGATTATAACCAAATTAGAGATAAACAAATGGCTGAGAATTTAAAATGGCTCTTAAAATACAAGTTTCCAAAAGAAAAAATAATTGTCTGGGCGCATAATGCGCATATCCTCAAACATCCCGAACTCATAAAAAAATCGAAACGGCATACTGGAGATGAGATGAAAACGATGGGCAATTTTTTCACAGCAGATCCACAGCTTAATGAACAAACTTATATCTTAGGTTTTAACTCCAGAGTTGGAACCTCAGGTTTAGTTACCATCGAAAAAAAATATGCTGCAGAGCCACCAGCGAAAGACAGTTTCGAAACCTGGATTCCTGAAACTGTACCCTATTCTTTTGTAAACTTTAAGCAGTTTCGTGAAGAAAATCCAGGCAATAAAAAACATTTTCTGATGAAAGGTGTGTATCATTTTACTGATTCTGCATCGTGGACGGATATTTACGATGGCATTTTTTATATTCGGGAGATGTATCCTTGTGCCTTGGTGGTTAAATAAATTCTAAAAAACCGCTTTTTACGCCAATAGTTTCACAAAACAACATCATCAATTCCTTTAGAATACACCCCTATGAAAATATTTAATGTACAGCCCATCACAATAAATGAATACATCTACAATGATCAATATATAAAGGAAAGCAAAACATCTTACGATTATCAATCTGGCTTTGAAATTACCGGAGAAAAAATTGGAGAAACAAATACAATGTTCATCTCCTTTGAGATCCTTTACTGTGTAGAAACGGTTACAGATGATAAAGAAATTGTTAGCCCAACTGGCCCAAACACGTGGGATGTTAACGTTTCATTTTCAATTGGAGACGAGGTATTTATCTCTTACAAAAGTTCGTGTCAGTTTAACTTTGAAAGTGAAGGTTTTGATGCAGATGTAACCTCATTAACTCATTTTTTAACCGATTATCAGGCGCATACCAGCTTATTTTTTAGTCAGTATGGATATAAGCCTTTGTTAGCAATTGAAGAAGAAACGCGTTTGCGCCACACCTTAACAGCCGACGCTAAACTTGCAATTGAAAACTTGCGCGAAAACAATATGTATGAGTTTTAAATCTGCTCGCTCCAACGCTAGAAATCGCTGGTAATTTACAATAACGCTTCTTTAATTTGCAACAAAGCACCTGAAGTTCACAACAACACTCCTGCAATTAGAAACAAAGCATATGCAGTTTACAATAAGGCTCCAGCATCGTAAAACAAGACTACTGCAATTGGCAACAAGACAACTTCAGTCTACAACAAGCCACATGCAGTATGCAACAAGGCTATGGCTTCAAGCCATTCCAACAATTAATTACTTATCCCACCATACCCTAGCTGTAAGTACATCGCCCCCCGCTATCCTGGCTATTGCATCTTTATAGTTTTGAGGATTGTTCAGTACCTCCGTCGATAGGTAAATCATCCGGCGTGGTATGGTACCATTGGTAACGTTGCCTTTGTAGCTAATCGGGGTAAGTTTAGGATAATCGCTCCTTTTCCAGTTTAACCAGGCTTCTATAAAATTAAAATTGGTGCCCGTAGCTACCCAGTATTGGGTGTTTATGGCGTTTAATGCACTTTGTGTACTGCTTTCATCAAGCGGATTCTGGTTAACAAATGTGGTAATTTTATTGGCATCAACCGCAGCGAGAGGATCTAACTGCGCAAGCGACTGTATAGCTCCCGTTAATCCGTTGGTATAATGTAGTTTAGCCGTGCCATTAATATTCCAACCCCTCACCTTAGCCTCGGCCAGTAAAAATTCAGTTTCTGCATAACTCAAAATAAAAATCGGTCCTCCCAGTTTAAGGTAAATGGTAGTCCGTGGTCTGGAGTATTTTCCGAGCGGGGCAAAATCGCTTCCGGTACCCGTGCCCCCCGGGTAGTTTGGCGAACGACTGATATCAGTTGTCCCACCCTGCAGATCATATCCATTAGGCATACCCACCTGAACTGCTGCGTCGGTATTTCCACTCAAATTCTGATCGGCATTTCTGGTCAGTCCGTCTTTTGGTACCTCACCAACGACTGCCAGCCTGGGGTCGTTGGTATTTTTTAACTGATCGATTAAGGTTTTACTCCAACGTACTTCCAGGTAATCAGAAAAGGTCCTCAAGGCCAGCGATGTTCCGTTCTGGCTGTTAAACGAGGAAGCGTCGGTTAAGAGGATTGCATTGTCATTTATACTGGTAAAGGTTTTATCAGCAGCTTTCTCTGCCCAAAGTTTTGCTTTCTCCGGATCTGCCTTGGTTAAACGCATCGCAATCCTGAGCATTAGCGAGTAGCCAAACTTTTTCCACTTGCTTATATCGCCTTTGTAAAAAAGATCGGCAGTAGGTCCGGGTTTTTCAGTATCCAGTTGTGCTGTAGCGGCCTCAAGATCATTCAGCATTTGGTTGTAAATATCTTCCTGGCGGTCGTAAACAGGATATTTAATCCCCTGCATCGCCTTAACGGCCTGCGTGTAGGGCACATCGCCATAGGTATCGGTAATCCGTTGCAAAATCAACACAAACATAATATCACCTATCGCAATCAGGTTTTGATAAGCTACCGGATCTTTCAATCTGGCCAGTCGCTGCATCTCCCTGATGTAGGAAGCATCAGTATAACCCTCGTCGAAAATGCGGCCCTGATAATCTGTGAAGCTACCTACATTAATATATTTATCGCCATTGTTGTAATAGTAATAAGTAGAAGACAATAACTGCATCATGGTGCTCTGGTAGAGCAGCTGATAATAACCCAGGTTGGCATATTTTAGCTGCGCCTGTGCCAGCAAACTGTTCGGATCGTAATTGTTTTCGGTAAGTTTGGTGGGGTCGGTATTAATCTCATCCAGCTTTGCTTTAGAACAACTGCCCATTAAAACCAGGAAGAACACACCAATGATATATAACTTGTTCTGGCTCATCCTTTATTTGAATTTAAAGTTAAAATTGATTCCAAAGCTACGTGTAGCCGGTAGCGAGGCGCCTTCTATCCCCGCGTAACCTAATGTTGGCGAAAACTGCGATTCAGGATCGATGTTTTTGGTGTATTTAAGCAGCGTAAACAGATTCCGGGCCACCAGATCGATCCCCACACTGCTAAATGGTGTTCTTTTCAAAAAACGCGGATCAAAAGCATAACCTAAAGTCGCTTGCCTCAGTTTGATAAAACTCCCGTTAAGCACCGATAAGGTAGAAATGTTGGTGGCCAGCTCGGGGTAATAAGCATAAGCCGGAACATTAATCGTGTTCTTTTGACCGTTTTCTAACACGCCTTCGGCAACAATACCGGTCGCCCTGCCCACTAAGGTCGCCTTGTTTAAACCCAGCACATAGCTATAATATTCAGTTGCCGAAAGAATTTTATTGCCGAAACGGTAATCAATCAGGAAGGAAAAGCTAAACCGTTTATAGTTAAAACTATTGGTTATGCCACCATATAAAGTAGGCATGGTACCGCCCATGGGGATAAAATTGCCTCGTTTAGGTATGCCATCCGATCCGATAATGATGTTTCCGCTGGGATCGCGCAGGTAATCGTAAGCCATAATCTGGGTAATTGGTTTCCCTACCACTAAGGCTGTATTGGCGTTTAAAGGCCTGTAGGTGCCTGTAAGGGTATAATTGCTATTGCCATCGATAGAGAGTAGTGTATTTTTCACCTTGGTGAGATTAAAATTAACCTGCCATTTGCTTGTTGTGGTCAGAATTGGTGTATAGCCAAGTGCAAGTTCTATTCCCGCATTGCGGGTTTCGCCCAGATTAACGTAGGCCGAGGTAAAACCGGTAGTTACAGACTGTTTTGCATTGATGATTTCGTTGTGGGTAATGCGATTGAAATAGGTAAAATCAATATCCAGCCGGCTGTTGAAAAACTTCAGATCGAGGCCTGCTTCTATTTCATTCAGGGTAAAGGGTTTTAAATTGTAGTTGGGCAGAT
This sequence comes from Sphingobacteriaceae bacterium GW460-11-11-14-LB5, assembly GCA_002151545.1. Taxonomy (NCBI): domain Bacteria; kingdom Pseudomonadati; phylum Bacteroidota; class Sphingobacteriia; order Sphingobacteriales; family Sphingobacteriaceae; species Sphingobacteriaceae bacterium GW460-11-11-14-LB5. Next base: position 3,699,849 of record CP021237.1, read on the forward strand.
CGCCTGAAAAGCCACCTACAGGCGTACCATTCACCTGATTATCTACAGTATAATAAATCTGTGTGGTATAGGGAACAATGGGTTCGCCGCTGGTTTTGGCAAAATCCAGGCGTAGTTTACCGAAATCCAGGCCTTTCCACTTCAAGAGGTCTGAAAAAATAAAACTGCCTGATATCCCCGGCACAAAAATACCGCGATTGTTGGCAGGCAAAGTAGAATAGATATCGTACCGCCCGGTAACCGAGAAATTAAGAAAACGCTGATAGCTTAGATCGGCCGTGTAATAAGCAGATTCCGTTACGATCTTTGAAATGGCCAGTGTTTTGGTGCTGGTAATCAGATTTTCGGGAACATATAAATAAGGGACTTTAAACTGTGAGCCTATTATCTTTTCGCTGTTGCCTTTTCTTTCGCGGTAATTGGCGCCCATAGAAAGTTCAAGATTCAGTTTATCGCTCAGGTTACGGCTGGCACTCAGCAGGATATCGCTATTCAGTTCCGAAGTACGATTCTGGTTATAAGCATTTATGCCACCCTGCCGGTTGATAGAAAAAGCAGTTCCAGTGGGTAAAATACTCACCACCTCATCTTTACTCGAATCGTAACCTATTCTTCCCTGAATGGATGCCCAACTGGCCAATTGATATTTCAGTACTGCCGAAGAGATATAACGGTTCCGATTGGCATAATCGGCTTGTTTGTTCATCAGGAAATAAGGATTGGTTTTGTATTCATCGGCGTTCCAACGGCTTTCGAAACCTGTTGCGGCATCAAAACCGGGTGCCAGAATAGACTGATCTAAACTGGTGGCCAGGGCAGAAATCCCGTAATTAGGGTTTAAGGGGCCATCGCTCAGGTAACTCTTGTTTTTATTCCATTCGTAAATATAATTACCCGTTAAGCTGAGCGATATTTTGGGACTTAAGGCCACTGTACCATAAAAATTTAACGTTTTACGGTTTAAAGACCCGTTTGTTAAAACAGAATTATAATCCATATTGGAAACCGATACACGATAATTGTTCTTTATATTTCCCCCAACCAGCGAAAGTGTATTGATAAATGCCGGAGCTGTGCGGTAAAAAGTCTGAATGTTATTTTTCACAGGAGAATAAGGCCGCATAGAACCATCTACCTGAGGGGTTAATTTGCCATCCATGATTTCTCCCCAGCTTAATAAACCGGTTGAAATGGCATTGTACAAATCCGCAGGGCGCTTGTTTTGAGCGCCTTGTCCATACAAATATTGAAAATCAGTTGAATTAACAGGAACATCGAAAGACAGGTTCGTATTGTATTCGAACTTCGCTTTGGTATCCTCTCCTCCGCTTTTCAGGTTAATGAGGATTACGCCATTTGCAGCCCTTGCACCATATAAAGCCGAAGCGGCCGATCCTTTTAATATGGTTATCGTTTCGATATCGTCTGGGTTGATATTGCTGATACCGTCGCCATAATCGGCGCCACCATATTCATTAGCACTGCCCCTAATGCTGTTATCGATGGGTACACCATTTACGATGAATAACGGAGAAGCGGCAGTCATGCTCGAAACACCCCTGATGAGCACCCGTGCCGCTGAGCCAGGACCACCATTTACGCCGGTAATGTTTAGTCCGGCAACCCTGCCCTGCAGTGCCATAATCAGGTTGCTTTCTCTTGCTTTGGTAATAGATGAGCCTTTAATGGTGGTAAGGGCATAACCCACCTTATGATTATCTTTTTCGATACCCAATGCGGTAATCACGACCTCTTTTAAAAAACGAACACTATCCCTATCCATTTTTCCTTCGGCGTTTTTTCTGATCACAATTAAATTATTGGGAAGCACCGAATAAGTGTACCCACTGCCAAGCAGGAGTTGATCGATTACTTTTATGGCCTCTTCTTCTTCAACTTTGATTGATACCCGATGTTTAGGGATTTTAGATTCGCCGTATGCGAAGTGGTAAAGGGTTTGCGTTTGTATGGCTGCTATTACCTGTTCAAAACTGGCTTCGGTAAAATTTAGGCTAACCTTGGTTTGTGCGTATACACCTAGCGGAAAAATCAATCCAATTAATAATATGATTCTCTGCGCACAATTCATGGCTACAAATATACATGGCTTAACGGTATGTGCTAACGATAGATATATACATTTTCGCCCTTTATCGAATAATTGAAGTTTTCGATCAGTTTTAGCACCTCTAAAGCTTCGGGGAGTGTTTCTTTATCTACATGGCCCGTAAATCTTACTGACTTAAGTTCAGGTTCTTTAAAGGTTATTTTGATGCCATACCAACGTTCAAATAGTTTGGCTACTTCATCAAAACTGTTGTTTTTATAAATGAGCTCGTGGTTTGTCCATGCGGTTTCTAATATACGGTCAGCTCCTGTACCATTAAAGTGAGTGAGCTGGCTCATACTTGCTTTACCACCTGCCAAAGTAAATTTATCGTTTGGCTTCAAGATAAAAGTTTGTGCAGTATTGTTTTTAAGGGAGATGGATACCTTCCCTCTGATTAAGGTGGTTTCGGTAAAAGCATCGTTCTGGTAAGCTTTAACATCAAATGCGGTACCCAGTACTTTTACAGCCAGCTGTTCTGTATGCACAATAAAAGGATGTTTAGGATCTTTTTTAACATCAAAAAATGCCTCACCAGATAAGTAAACGTCCCTCGTATCTGCCGTAAAATGTTCGGGATATTTTAAGCTGCTTCCTGAATTGATTTTTACAGTAGAGCCATCAGCCAGTACAAGGGTTTTCACCTCTGCGGCTTTAGTTAATACCTGTGTTAGGGGCAACTGATCTGTTTTATTGAAGAAAATGGTTTCTCTATTGTAAACCAATACGCCTGCAATAAAAATAGCCAGCACCGCAGCAATTTTAAACCAGATGCTGTAAGGTTTATTTTTGGTAAACGTTAAACCCGATTCAGCAGAAACTTTAATCTGGGTTTTGATCCGGTCAAAAACCAGGTCGATATTTTCATCTTCAACAGCTTCGGCATCAAAATAAGTTTGTAACCGTTCATACTCCGCCCTAAGCGAACTATTACCAGCTAAAATAGATTTCAGTTCAACAGATTCATCCGGTGAAATTTCACCGGCCAATTGTTTTCCAAGCAATTCTGTAAATCTTTGATCTGTCATTTTTTTCCGTCCTTTATTATATGTTCCTTTTTCCGTTAAAATTGCCTACAAAAAATATAAAAAAGATAACGTACCTGCTAAGATAATCAGGGAGATCAGTTTTCCCAGTTTTTTTTCATCAGCTCCCCTATCTTTCAATGGTTGTAATACCAAACGAAGTTTAGCAATGGCCCTGAACAATTGAGTCTGTACCGTCCGGGGTGAGATATTCAATAGCTCAGCCACTTCTTTGTACTTCATTCCGCTTTCTTTTATCAGCCTGAAAACAGTAGCCGCCTGTGGTGCTAAACCTGCAATGGCCTGGTCGAGCTGCTGATGCAGTTCCTTAGTTTCGAGAATATATTCTGGTGTATGGGTTGATACCGAAATATTATCCTTTTCATCAACTAAATCGATAAACGTAATCGCCGAATTTTTTTTAAGGTATTTAAGCGATTGATTTTTAACGGCGATAAAAAAATAACTTTCGGGATTTAATACATGGGTACTGCTGCTACGGTTTTCCCAGCATTTCACAAATACCTCGGCTACAAGATCTTCTGCAACCTGTTTATCCACCACATAATAAACGGAAAACTTAATTAACCGGCTATACAGAAAGCGGTACAGCTGCTCAAAAGATTTGATATCACTTTCGAGGCAAATCTTATTCCATAAAACGACTAGATCTGGCTTAGCTGCTTTCAACTTGGTTAGTTTAGTAAATCGAATGTAAAGTAATTAAAAAAAAATCATAAAAAAATTTTAAGCCTGTAGGCAGTTTGTCAAAAAAAAGGATTCTTGTTAATGGTGTTCTACCTTATACACTAACCATTTTATAGAACTTTTGATGCAGAAAACAATAAATAACGAGCAATATGTGCTTGGAATCGATATCGGGGGCTCACATATTACTGCTGCCTTACTCGATATGCAACAGCGCAATATCCTTAAAAACACTTATACCCGCGAGCGGGTCGACTCGCATGCATCGGCAGAGCAGATCATCCAAACCTGGTGTAATGCCATTAGCACAGCCTACAAAAAAGCGGGAGTAGAAATTGGCCGCTTAGGCATTGCCATGCCCGGGCCTTTCGATTATGAAAACGGCATCTCCTATATCGCTGGCAACGATAAGTACGCCGCCTTTTATGGATTAAACGTAAAGGACCTGCTGGCTGGTGAATTGCAGATCAACCGCGATCAGATTTTGATGAGTAACGATGCCTCTTGTTTTTTAGCCGGAGAAGTATTTGCAGGCGAAGCCCGTGCCTACCAAAACCTGATTGGCATTACATTGGGTACCGGATTGGGGAGTGCCATATGTGTGGAAGGAAAAATTACAGATGCCAATCTGTGGTGCTCGCCTTTTTTGAATGGTGTAGCAGAAGATTACCTTTCTACCCGATGGTTTTTGAAACGTTATTACGAACTTACAGGATTAAACATCCTGAATGTTCGCGAGCTGACCTTGCTTTATGATGAGAACCCGACGGTACGGAAAATATTTACGGAATTTGGCCATCACCTTGGTCTTTTCCTCAAAAAATTTCAACAGGATTATGCTGCGGAAGCGATTGTAATTGGCGGTAACATTGCCAATGCTTCCGGCCGTTTTGTACCAAATGTGATTAAATACCTCGAATCGCAGGGCATCACCACACCTATCCACATCTCCAGGCTAAATGAAGATGCCGCGCTGGTTGGTGCCGCAGGTTGTTGGGCAGTTGGCCTTGCTAAGATAAACGAAAGAATCTGATTTTGGATGATTGAGCTTGAAGCATCGCCATTGCTAAACCAATTTTTCATCGGCTGAAGCCTGCCTGCTACAGGCAATCTTTATAGCACGAATGATAACCTATGTTCTAATCTATGTTTTCACTGTTTCCGTGGCTGCAAAAAAAAATAAAAATAATTCAATTTCCTTGTAGGCAATTTGTGTAAGCAAAATACTCTTATCTATAAAACCCTCAGGATGGAATCCTTAAGGTGAAAAACAATTAACCAAATACTTATTCAAAATTATTCGTAATGAATATGAAAAAATCTTTACAGCTCACGTGCTTATTGCTTTATGCATCCACAGGCCTGTATGCAGCTACACCAAACGATCATTTTAACCGTGCCGTTTCTTTCCATTCTGTTTACCAGGATGTGATTAAAGGAACAGTAAAAGACGAAACGGGTGCTACTCTTCCGGGAGTAACCATTACAATAAAGGGGGCCCAAGGCGGAACCCAAAGCAATACTTCAGGGCAATACAGTATTCCGGCTAAAGCGGGTGATGTTTTGGTATTTTCGTTTATCGGTTACCAGAGCAAAGAGGTTACCGTAGGCACCCAAAGCACCATTGATGTTACTTTAGGCAGTGATTCTAAAAACCTCGAAACGGTTGTGGTAACTGCTTTAGGGGTAAAAAGATCAGAGAAATCTTTAACCTACAATACACAACAGGTATCGGGCGATGAACTGTCAAAAGTAAAAAGTCCAAATTTAATGAACTCCTTAAATGGAAAGGTTGCAGGTTTAACCATTAGTCCAAGTGCATCGGGTGTTGGTGGTTCTGCAAAGGTAATTTTGAGGGGAAGCCGTTCGGTAAGTGGCAATAACCAACCTTTGTATGTGATTGATGGGGTTCCAATCAGCAACAATGGAAATGCAAATGGCCAGCAGAACAGCGTGTTCGGTGGTGGTCAGGATGGTGGTGATGGTATCTCTAACCTTAATCCTGATGATATTGCCAGCATCACTGTTTTAGAAGGTGCATCAGCCGCAGCCCTTTACGGTAGCCAGGCACAGAATGGTGTAATTTTAATTACCACCAAACAAGGTAAGGCAGGAAAAGCCGAAATTGGTTTTTCATCAGGTGTGACCATTGATAATATTGCTTACGAGCCAAAGTTCCAAAACAGTTACGGACCTGCATCTACCACAACGAGAGATAGCTGGGGTGGTGGAATCAGCAATACGACTGATAATTTAAAAGATTTTTTCAAAACAGGAATTAACACCTCGAATGCGATAAATCTTTCGGGTGGATCGGAAATGGCGCAAACATATTTTTCTTACTCCAATACTTACGCCAGTGGCATTCAGCCAGGCAATAAGTTAAACCGGAACAATTTAAACCTTCGCGAAACAGCTAAGTTTTTCGATAACAAATTAACGGTAGATGGAAGTGTGAACTACATCAATCAACGCATCAACAACAGTCCTTCTTTAGGTTTGTATTTAAATCCGTTATTAGGTTTATATCTTTTCCCCAGAGGTGTTGATATTACCCCTTATAAAGATCAGTATTTATTGGCTGGCAATACAGGTGGCGCACGCCAGAACTGGCTGGGTGGCGCTGCTGATATTAACCAAAACCCATGGTGGTTAACCAATTTAAACCCGAATACATCAGTGCGTAACCGTTTCTTATTGAGCGGAAGCGTTAAATATGATGTTGCACCATGGTTAAATGTACAGGTAAGGGGAAATATGGATCGTACTACGGATGATTATGAAAACCGCAGATACTCGGGTATTGCAACCAATTTCAACTCTACCGGAACAGGTTATTTTGCACAGAGCAACCAAACCTATGTACAAAAATATGTAGATGCGATTGCCAACATTACCGTTCCAATGGGTGGTTCTGATTTTAAAGTGAATGGATTAATCGGTGGAAGCATTAATGACCAGAAAACTTCAGGTTTATCTTTAGCAGGTAACCTTTCGGCAGTCGATTTCTTCTCTCCTGCCAATACTATCGTTGCCCTTCCAGGTACTTTTACCGGAAATACCTTAACCAATGTAGTGCCAATTGTTCCAAATCACAGCCAGCTACAGGCCGTATTTGGTAACGCCAATATCTCGTATAAAGACTGGGCATTCTTAACGGTAACGGGCAGAAACGATTGGTCTTCTAACTTATCGTATACACCAAACGATTCTTATTTCTATCCATCAGTTGGTTTATCATTTATTGTTTCGCAGATGTTCAAACTTCCTGAGGCCATTACCTACGCCAAATTAAGGGGAACTTATGCAGAAGTTGGAAATACCGTTCCGCCATACCTTACGTTTATTCAAAATACCTTAAAATCAGACGGTGCATTAAATTTCAACACCAACGCTGCTTTCAGGGAGTTAAAACCTGAAAGAACGAAATCATTTGAGGTGGGTACCGATTTACGTTTCCTGTCAAACAGAATCAATTTCAGCTTTACCTATTATAAAACCAATACCAAAAACCAGTATATCCCTGTAGTGGCACCTCCTTCCTCGTTGGTATCAACAGGCTATCTGAATGCAGGTAATGTAGAGAACAAAGGTTTCCAGTTTATTTTGGGTGCTGATGTTGTTAAAGGCGACGGACTGAACTGGAATACCTCAATAAACGGTTCGTTAAACAGGAATAAAATCATCGATATCGCTTCTGCTGATAAAATTAACAGTGTAGATTTAACAGGCGCAGGCAATACCTCTTATATTTCGAGGCTAAAAGTGGGTGGTTCTTACGGTGATATTTATAGCTATACTTTACAAAGAGATGCACAAAACCGCATCATATTAGGTGGAGATGGAACAACTGCTTCGCCCTATACACCGCTAAAAAGTAAAGAATTTAACTACGTAGGCAATCCAAACCCAAAATTCCAACTGGGATGGAATAACAGTTTCAATTATAAAGATTTCAGCTTAAGTTTCTTAGTTGATGGTAAATTCGGCGGTCAGGTATTATCACTTACCGAAGCCTTAATGGACGAAGCAGGTGTATCTGAAGCAACTGGTAATGCCAGGGCTCAAGGCGGCGTTAAAATTGATGGTGTAGATACAAAAGGTAACGCAGTATCTACAACGGTTAATCCACAAGCTTACTATTCTTTTGTGGGTGGCAGATCAGGCGTATCAGGCGAATATATTTATAGCGCTACAGTGGTCCGTTTAAGAGAGGCTGCTTTGGGTTATACCCTCCCGTTAACTGGCAAAACGTTTAAAAGTGTTAAATTTTCGGTTACCGGCAGAAACCTGTTTTATTTCTATAAAAAGGCGCCTTTCGATCCTGAAATCACCATGTCTACCGGCAATGGTTTATCTGGTGTAGATGTTTTTAACCAGCCTGCAACACGCAGTTTAGGCTTCAATCTAAATTTATCATTTTAATTCTATTCAAAAACAACATGAAAACTATATATCATAAATCCTCCAATAACGGGATTAAAGGATTGTCTGCTGTTTTGCTGGCATCTTTGATGTCCTTAAATTTTGGATGTACAAAAAACTTTGAAGATTTTAACACCAACCCAACGGCACTTTCACCTGAGCAGACTACTGCGCTTTTAAAATCGGCAATTGGTCCAATAGAGCAGGAAATTTTTCACAACTATCAGATTGCACAAAACCTCAGTGCCGATGCTTTTAGTGGTTACATGATGGCACCTACACCTTTCGGTGGCGGGATCAACAACATGAATTATTCACTAAATGATGGCTGGAACAGTGCCGGTTTTAACGATCAGTATAACTATGTAATGGCTCCGATTTCTAAAATCGGCCAGAGCGAGGTAAAAACCAAATCGCCTGAAGCCTGGGGAATTGCCCTTTTGGTTCAGGTAATGGCCATGAGCAGGGTAACAGATAAATTTGGTCCGATTCCATATACTACCGCGGGTTCTTCTTTGGTATCTACACCTTATGAAGATCAGAAAACGGTTTATAATGCCTTTTTTAAACAGATCGATACAGCAGCCAATAACTTACAGGCCTATATTGCTGCCAATCCTGGTAAAACGTCCTTCTTTGATAAGGGCGATTTAATCTACGCTGGCGATCCGGTTAAATGGTTAAAATTAGCCAACTCTTTACGTTTACGCTTGGCTACACGTATTGTAAAGGCCGACGCGGCGACGGCTAAACTTCAGGCCGAAAAAGCCTTAAGTGCACCTGGCGGTTTATTAACTACTGCAGCAGATAATGCAGCGGTAGCTCAATCGGGTACAAGGGACAATGATTTATGGGTGGTTACCGTTGCTTACGATGGTGATAATGCCTTAGGTGCAGCTTTACAAACGTATCTGGTGGGTTATAACGATCCGCGCTTACCGGTTTATGCCAGACCTGCTACCGATCCTTTATTTACGGGTCAATATGTAGGAATCAGATCGGGTGCAAATACCTCATTTAACGGTTTGGGTAAAGCAGGTTATAAAACTTATTCTACTTTAAACTCAACCGATAATGCCAAATCACCTATCGGACAAAAAGCACCACAAATTTTAATGACCGCTGCTGAAGTTTGGTTTTTAAAGGCAGAGGCTGCTTTACGTGGCTGGACAGGTGCAGGAGATGCACAAACCAACTATGAAACCGGAATTACCACCTCTTTACAGCAATGGAGCGTAGCTGCAGGAAGTTATTTATCAGATGCAACCAGTAAACCTACAGCCTATGTAGATCCAAAAAATGCCGGAAACAATGCTGCAGCCGTAAGTACAATAACCGTAAAATGGGACCCTACATCTACCAATGAACAAAAATTAGAGCGCATTATTACACAAAAATGGCTGGCTATTTTCCCTGACGGACAGGAAGCCTGGAGTGAATACAGACGTACAGGTTATCCTAAATTATTTGCAGTAGCCAATAATAACAGTGCAGGAAGTATCAATACCCAAACCCAGATCAGAAGATTACCGTTTCCATCAACTGAATATGGAAATGGTAACAGCGCCGAGGTGGTTAAAGCAGTTGGCCTTTTAGGCGGACCAGACAATGGCGGTACCAGATTATGGTGGGATATCGATAAACCGAATTTCTAATCGCCCCAAGCATTACCCGGTAGGATGACGTAAGTTGTCCTACCGTTTTTATAAAAACCTATTTCTAACCAAAATTTTTAAACCTATGAGAAAACTAACCGTTTTCGGCGTATTGCTGTTAACAGCTTTCGCCTTGTTGTACGCTTGTAAAAAAGCCAATTCTGAAAGAGAAGACAACCAATTAAATTCCAAAAGTACAGCCCGGGCTGCAACCAATGCTTCTGCCCTGGCATTAACCGCTCCATTCATGACCGCCTACGTGGAGGTTAACAGTAACAATTTTGTAAATCCGGGTTGTTATACCTACGGAACTTCAGCAAGTCAGTTATTTGGTGTTTCTGTTATTTTTGCGGCGAATATCAATTCAGTAAATGGCACACCTACCCTATACTTCAATCCGCAGGTACAGGAAACTTTAAATTCGGGTAAGGTAGCTTATCTTAAATCACTAGGCATAAAAGTAGTGCTCGATGTACTTGGGAATCACCAAAATGCAGGCTGGGGCTGTTTTACCACCTATGCCCAGGCTGATGCCTTTGCCATTCAATGTGCCAATGCCGTACAGCAATATGGCTTAGATGGAATTGATATTGATGATGAGTATTCTGCCTGTACTGCAAATGATGGTTCGCTCGTGCTGGCAGCTACAGCGTTGAGGGCACGTATGGGTGCCGACAAACTGATTACCATGGCTGCATTCAATCAGGCCAATTATTTTACGTCTACTTATAACAACCAAAAACTGGGCGATATTTTAGATTATGTATTTGAGCAAACTTACTTTTCTACCAATTATGCGGGTCGTTTACAGCCTTACATTAATGCTGGTGTACCCAAAAGTAAATTGGGCTTAGGTACTGATTTGGGTAATAGCGATCAGGCAGCAGTAGCCACTTATGTAAAAAATAATGGTTTGACCAGTGCAATGGTTTATAATGTCGCGAACAACTCTCAAACCAAATTATCGGCCATGTCTAACGTCCTGTACGGTTCTGCAACTGCTGTAAAAGCAAACTGTATCGATGGAAATGGAGGTACACCACCAGCAGCTGGAAACCGTTCATTGATTTTCGACGGCACAAATGAATATTTAAATTCGAATACTTTTAATCTTGCAGGCACCAGCTTAACTTACGAAGCCTGGGTTAAACCAAGCGCTTTTAAAGCTACTGCTCCAAATATCTCAACCATTATGGGTATTGAAGTGAGCGACGCCAATGTGGCTTTGCTCCGTTTAGGTGATGCTTCCTTAGCCAATAATAAAGTACAGTTTGTATTGAATACAGGTGGTGCAACACCTAAAAAACTAAATTCTGCTACAGCCCTAAGTGCCAATACCTGGTATCATATAGCGGCTACATATGATGGCTCGACCATGAAAATCTACATCAATGGCACTTTAGATGCCAGCATGAGCGCAACTGGTACTATTGCTGCCAATGGTACGTTCCAGATTTCGAGAAGCTGGGATGCCAACAGAGGTTTCAATGGTCAGTTTGATGAAATGCGGGTTTGGAAATCGGCACTGGCACAGTCGGCAATTTCTGCCAACAAATGTAGTGTAAGTGCAAGCAGTACCAACTTAGAGGCCTATTGGAAATTTGATGAAGGTACCGGAACCACCATTGCTGATGCAACCGGGCACGGGCACACTGCAAGCTTACTTAATATGGAAAGTACCGATTGGTTTACTACCGTTCCTTGTTTATAGGCGCTTTTCATAATTGTTAATTACCAAAAAACCTAAGAAGAGGTCGTCATTGCGAAGCCAATTTTTCATTGGATGAAGCAATCTTCATAGCAGAGGCTCGCAAGCATAAAAGATTGCTTTGTTGCTCCTCCCCGCAATGACGACCTTTCTATTTAATCTATCAATAGTAGCCTGCACGAGGCAAGCCTACATACTTTATCAGCTCAACGAGACAGATCTACATTGTTTTTATTTCATGATACAGCCGCTTTTAAATTCCCCCTCTTCGTTTTCTACATACGCTTTTCTATCGTTAAGCGCTTCTATGGCTTAGGCTTTAGCTTCAAATTAGATATTATATCGATTTAGCCATTTGCTTACTAGCATACCATTTCTATCTTTGTAACCGTTATCTTTGCACGGATACAGCTATAGGTTTAAAAAACTGTGATTTTTTTCATGACTAAAATAACAAAACTGTACTCGTTTTTGTCTCTTTATTGGAATAGGATGTGTAATAGCACCCATAGACACTATTTGAAGGTAGAATATAATTTTTAATTTTAAACGCTTAATTTTACCCGAATGGATATCTTATCATACCTGTTAGAACTCTTGCAGCAACGCAAAGAAGTTGGTATTACCGGCTTGGGCACTTTTTATAAAAAGAAATACCCGGGAAGATACGATAAGGAAAAACAAACGTTTTTGCCTCCCGGATATACGCTGCAGTTTTCGGCCGAAGTAACCGAAGAAGATGCTTTAGCCAATTTTATTTCGACTAAAACGAATACTGCAATTGAAGATGCCCGTAATCAAATCGCTGGGTTTGTTGAAGAAGTCAATCAAAAATTAGAGCTAAACCATGAGGCCGAACTGCAAAATACCGGCCGCTTATTTTTTACCGAACAAGGATTAGGTTTCGAACCGGTTAAAAACATGAACTATGGTTCTGAATTTTACGGACTTCCGTCATTGGCAGAAACCGCAGTTGAAGAAACAAAAACCGATTCACCTCAACCAGAGGAAGAAGTTTATGATGAAATTGCGGAAGCACCGGCGGTAACTTCTCCATTTGAAAATAAGTCGTACCAGGCCCCGATAATCGAAAATATTGAACTGGATGAAGTTAAAGATGATCTTAAAAACACTTTAAAACACACAGAAAACGCTGCAGCAGAAATTACTGAGGCGCCTGATTTTATCAAAGAACAGCACGAAGAACATCCAAACCGTTTTGGTCATACGCCAGAATCGGAGGTAGAAAATATTGCTGCCGAACAACATGCGATTGAAACGCCTGAATCGGCTGAAACACCAACTGAGGAAGAAGAACTAGCAAATACTGTTGACGAAGTAGAAATACCTAAATCGGAAGTTGAAAATATCGCGACTGAACATCCTGCTATTGAAACACCAGAATCAGACGATGCACAAGATGAAACAAATGTTGCAGAAAATACTGCTGCATCTGAAGAAGGCAATACAGTAGAAGTCCCAGAAACGGTTATCCCGCAAAGTGAACACCCAGGTCGTTTCTCGCTAAGGTCGGAAACAGAGGAACCAAAAACATACATCAATTTAGAAGACGAAGCTAAAAAAGAAGAGCCAGTAATTGAGGCGCCGGCGTTTATCAAAGAGCAGCACGCTGAGCATCCAAACCGTTTTGGCCATGATCCAATTGAACATGGAGAAGATACGAGGCAAGGAATGTCTACCTGGCTGATGATTACCATTGCCGTTTTGGCCTTGGTGGTTATTGCAGCGATAACTTATCTGGTTAAGCCCGAATTATTCACCGGTGAAACAACAGCGCCTGTAAAACAGGAACAAGCAATTGTCGATTCGCCAAAGGTTGTTATCGATACCTTACAAGCTAAACAGGATTCAATAGCTAAAACAGATAGCATTTTAAAAGCCAATCAGGTTCAGAAAAAAGCAGATACCCTTAAAAAAGTAGCGGCAAAACCTGTGGTTAAACCTATTGTAGAAACACCAAAAGAAAATAAAATTGTACCAAACCCTGGTCCTTCTACGTTTTACGTTATTGCAGCGTCTTTTCAATCAGAGAAAAAAGCAATGGTATTTATTAAACAAATGGAGAAAATCGGTTTAAATGCTGAAATCGCAAAAGTACCCGGCCGTTTAAAAAAGGTAAGTATAGCGAGTTTTACAACTGAAAAAGAAGCTAAAGAACAGAAAGATATTTTACAGAAAAAACTAAAAGGAAAAGGATATTTCGTACAACAAAAATCTAACAACACACAACCATAATGATAACTTTATTAATTCAGGACACCACACAAGCACTACAAGACACCGCAAATGCGGTTAACCAGGCAGTAACACAACCACAACCAGAATTACATTTTATCGATCTGCTTTTTAAAGGCGGCTGGGTAATGATTCCATTGGCCTTTCTCGCTTTTTTAGCTTTGATTATTTTTGTTGAACGTTACTTAACCATTAAAAAAGCAACTAAAGACGAATCGAACCTGATGGGTCAGATCAGGTCTTATATTCAATCCGGAAATTTAGAGGGCGCAATGTCGCTTTTAAGAAATAATAACTCTCCGCTTTCGCGCATGTTGCAAAAAGGTTTAAAACGCATTGGTCGCCCGATTAAAGATATTGAAGGTGCAATTGAAAATGTGGGTAAATTAGAGGTTTCTAAATTAGAGAAGAACATTAGCATATTGGGTATTGTTGCAGGTATTGCGCCAATGCTTGGTTTCGTAGGTACCATTGTGGGGGTTATTACGATTTTCCACCAGGTATCCATAAAAGGTGCGATTGAAATCGGTACGATTTCTGGTGGTTTATATACCAAAATGATTACTTCTGCAACCGGATTAATTATCGGTATTATCGCTTACGTACTGTATCACATTTTAAACATTATGGTTGAAAAAATCATTCTTAAAATGGAAACCGATGCAATTGATTTTATTGATTTACTAGAAGAACCAGGCAAATAATGAATTTACGCAAAAGAACAAAAGGATCGGTAGAAGTACATACTTCAGCGTTGAACGATATTATGTTCTTCCTGATGTTGTTTTTCTTATTGGCCTCTGCCGTGGTAAATCCTACGGTGGTTAAATTATTATTGCCGCAATCATCAAGCGGGCAGCAATCTACCGCCAAGAAAGCAGTTACGGTTACGATAGACGAAAACCTTAAATATTTCGTTGAAAAAAAACCAGTGAGCATTGAAGAATTAGAGCCAACTTTGGCATCATACCAAAAACTAGCACCAGATATGACCATTCTTTTATATGTATCGCGCAATGTGACCTATCAGGATGGATTTGTGGTAAACGATATTGCCAATAAATTAAAATTAAAACTTGTTGTAGCCGTTGAGCCTAAAAAATAATGAACTACAAAGCACAAAACGTACCTAACGAGGAAAACAATTACCCTAAGGCCATTGCCATAGCAAGCGGAATTATGGGCTTTTTATTGTTGATCAGCTTTTTTATTGTGATTGGTTCTTTCCAGCCACCTGAAGAAGTAGGTATGGGTGGTATGGTTGTAAATTATGGAACTTCTGCTGAAGGAATGGGCGATGATTATACGAGTATTGAAGAACCATCAGCAGATCCAAATGCGAATGGCAAACCACCTGAAAAGGTAACGCCAGAAGAAAAAGTTACCCCAACCACCTCTACCCAAAGCAGCGACAAAGAAGTTCAAACGCAAAATACGGAAGATGCCATTGCGGTAAATACCAAACCTACAAAACCAACCACAGCGGCACCAACTCCGGTTACAGAAGACAAACCGGCCAAACCGGTAATTAACCAAAACGCACTTTACAAAGGCAAAAAGAATACTGGCCAGGGTCAGGGAGATGGAACCGGAAAAACACCAGGCAACCAGGGCGATAAAGATGGCGATCCGTTAGCATCAAATTATGGCGAAGGTGGTTCCGGAAATGGTAACGTGCAGTTATCATTGGCGAGCAGAAAATTCATCGACATCCCACGAATACAGGATGATGGACAAAGCGCAGGTAAAATTGCTGTTCAAATTCGTGTAGATAAAAACGGTAAAGTGGTCCAGGCCCGTGCAGGAGCAAAAGGCACTACCCTATCTGATTTAACCCTCTGGAGAAAATGTGAGCAGGCGGTATTAGGCGCAAGTTTAAACAAATTAGAATCAGCACCTGATGTACAAACCGGGATTGTGATATTCAACTTCAAAGTGAAATAAAAAATATAAATGGTCTGTGTCCTCACAGACCTTTTTTTTATTATTATCGTCACCCTGAATTTATTTCAGGGTGTTTATAACATGAAAGATGCTGACCACTTAGCAGCTACAAGGCAATTGAAAATACTATTTCTACTTGTAAAATAAATTACCTTCGGTGAACTCGCTTAAGGCTCGGTTTACTTCGTAGCTTTCCACTTCGTTACAGGTCAGCATGGTGATAACTCGCAATACTATATGGTCTATGTTCCAACAGACCTTCAAAATCATTTAAAGACTTCCGAAGTTTCCCCCAAAACAACCAGCCAAAACTTTGGAAGAAATCTCATCATTTCGTTTCATAATAACTCCAGTCAACTTATATTTGATCCATATTATGAACTACCAACAAACGCTTGATTTTTTATACAGTAAACTGCCCATGTTTACCCGCGTTGGCGCATCTGCTTTCAAAAAAGATTTAACCAATACCATTATTCTTTGTAAGGCTTTGGATAATCCACAGGATAAATTTAAAAGCATCCATGTGGCGGGTACCAATGGAAAAGGATCCACATCACATATGCTGGCTTCCGTATTGCAGGCACAGGGATACAAAACAGGTTTGTACACTTCTCCCCACTTAAAAGATTTCCGCGAGCGCATCCGCATCAACGGAAAAATGATGAGCAAAACTGAAGTCGTGTCGTTCGTAAAAGATCAGCAAAAACTGATCGAAAAAACGGAGCCTTCTTTTTTCGAAGTTACCGTGGCCATGGCATTCGATCATTTTGCTAAACACGAGGTAGATGTGGCGGTAATCGAAGTAGGTTTAGGCGGAAGGTTAGATTCGACGAACATCATTACCCCGCAAATTTCGGTCATTACCAATATCAGTCTCGACCACATGAACATGCTGGGCAATACCCTGGCAGAAATTGCCAGCGAAAAGGCAGGTATTATTAAAAAAAATATCCCAGTCGTTATTGGCGAAACACAGGAAGAATCTGCTCCTGTATTTATAAACAAAGCTAAATCGCTAGCTGCACCCATTGTTTTTGCCGATGCCGTATTAACCGCGAAAGATTTTAAAATCAGGAACAATAAACTTTCCTTATCCGTATATCAGAAAGGGGAAATTAAATACAAAAATCTTCAAAGTGATCTTACCGGGGTTTATCAGCACAAAAATATTTTAACGGTTTTAGAAACGCTGGCTGTGCTGAATGAAAAAACGGGTATTAAAACCGACCAAGAAGCAATCTACAAAGGAATAAGTCAGGTTAAAAAGCAAACTGGTTTACAGGGACGCTGGCAAACTTTGGCTAAAAATCCTTTAGTTATCTGCGATACCGGCCATAATGAAGCGGGCATTACCGAGGTGATTAAAAACATCACGCAAACCAATTATCAAAACCTGCACATTGTTTTTGGAATGGTAAAGGACAAAGATATTTCGAAAGTTTTATCCTTAATGCCTAAAAATGCGACTTACTATTTTTGCAAACCAGATTTAGAACGCGGTTTAGCAGCTGATGAACTTAAAGAACAGGCGGCAACATTTAATTTAATTGGAAACAGTTATACTTCGGTAGCCGAGGCCAAAGAAAAGGCCATTCAATCAGCCGATCCAAAAGATTTGGTTTTTGTTGGTGGAAGTACGTTTGTGGTAGCCGAAGCGATATAAGCAAAGGAGATCAATACCATCATCCCCTTTGCTTATAATTAAACTACTGTGCTTCCAGTAGCCATTGCTGGTTTGATGATCCCGTATTACCATTCATACTATACTGAACAATCTTAGTACCACTGCTTGTACCACTACCCGGATTGTCAAGAACATAGTGATTCGAAAGATTACTTTGAATTACATATTTATTGGCGCCAACAGGAATTAAATTCCATTTTTGATTTGCCCCATTGGTAACGGTATACTGAATGATATTCCCATTTAATGCCTGTACCCCTCCTGAAATATCCAATGCTTTAGTGCTGTTGGCATTAACAATAACATAACTTGTTCCCTGCGTATTAAATTGCCACTTCTGGCCATTTCCGGTAGCACTGGTACTTTGAACTAAAAAGGCACTATTAGCTGTGCTGTTATTTTCTATAGCGAGGTAAAGTCCGCTTGATGCATTTTTTATTTTATACCATGTACTGGCTGAAATGCCATTGGTAACCGGCACTGTTAGTGGTGTTGAATTCTGGTTAAAAATATCTGTAAGGGTAATTCTAACCGAATAACTACCTGTTCCTAGGGTACTGGAAATGGTTACAGATCTTTTTTGAGGCAATACCTCATTTACCGTACTAACTACTCCACCTGATGAATTTAGTAATTCTATTTTTGAAGAAAGTTGCGGACTTTTGAGCTGATTGTTTACCCAGTTTACGGTAACCGTATTACCACTGGCAACAGCCGTTGCAGATTGTACTTCTCCAATGGTTAATGTAGGTGCAGTGCCTTGGTTGCTTTGTGCCGGAAGGCTTAATGTGCGTCCTGTACCAAAAGCGGCACTAGGTTGTGTATTTCCTCCATGTTCCATAAAATAAGCATCTTCAGTAGTATCATAACCTGAATTAAAAGCCCTGTCGTAAATCCCGTTTCTACCTTCATCTCCAGCATTGGCACTAAAACTTCTGCTGGTATGTTTCACCCAGGTATTGCTTGTGCTTAAGTTCCAGCAATCTTTAAAAAATGCCTTTCTAACATATCTTCCATCATAATCAGGATTAGTTCCAACCCAGTTTTCTAAAAACGCATCGTTACCCGAACCCAGGAAGGTGGTGCGCTCAGGAATAGCCAATGTACTGGTATGAAACCAGACACCACTCGATTGATTTTGGATAAAAGTGCCTATATATAATTTCCCATCACGTTTCCATGCCCTTAAGGCTATATTGTACCAGGTGTTAAGCGCCCATTGGTATGGATTGATTGTTTTATATCCATCACCTTCTCCTCCAAATCTGCTGCTAATGGTTTGTGGGCCCGTATAAGCCACTTCAGAATAGATCCCGCCAGCAGTATTCGGATCCCATAATGAGGATATAAGGATGTTTGGTGTTCCAAAGGAATTATCAGGTGTTTGCTGTAAGCCTGCATAGCCACCCGAATAATTATGTACAGAAAAATATTCGGCATTGGCAGATTGTGTAATTTTTATTTTATGTATTTTGGCAATAGCATCAGACGGAAAAGAAAAATAAAGATGTTCTGATGGAGCAGCGTTTTCTCCGCTGACAAGAGCTGCATTCACCGAACTCATTTTGGGTATTGATAATTGGGGATTTTCAGCAATAATGTTCTTTTGACAAGACATCATGGAAAATAATAGTATCATCCAAGCCGTTAACGACCAGGAAAAAAAAGTAAATGGTTTCATAATTTTTTTAGATTAGGTTAGGAATGTATTTGGTTATTAAAACTACTCATAAAACTATGCTGATATTATTTTTTGTCTACACAAACGATTGACTGCGCTTTTAGACCTGAAATAATTATTTTAACAACCTAAAAATGAGACACCTAATCCGAATTACATGATTTTTACGCTTCAAATTCAAAGTATTGAACCAATTAACCGCTTTTTGACTTGTATCAATAAGGCAAACGTTTGCGCGTAATTAATACTACATACCCGATTAGCCTATCAATATTGCAATAGTTTCTAAATCTTTACATAAACTTCAAAATATCTTCACTTAAAAGTTATTACTTTAGCCCTTTAACTAAAACACAATGAAGAAAATATCCTGTCTAATCTTTACCATTTCTATTTTTTCGATTTCGCTTTCCTCAGCCCAAACTAAAAAACCTGCCACAGCAACTGCTAAAGCATTCCCTGCCGAAGTTGCCCGTCCTAAATTGGTGGTTGGCTTAGTGGTTGACCAAATGCGCTGGGATTATCTATACCGCTATTATAACCGCTACAGCAACGGTGGTTTTAAAAGATTAATAAATGAGGGTTTTTCTGTAGAAAATACATTTATCCCTTATACCCCAACTTATACTGCATGTGGCCATACCTGTATCTATACGGGTTCGGTTCCGGCGGTTCATGGTATTATCGGCAACGACTGGTATGACCCTGAAACTAAAAAGAATGTATATTGTACTGAAGATTCTTCAGTAACTACTGTTGGCAGTACACCTTCATCAGAAGGGAATATGTCGCCTAAAAATATGTTAACCACCACCATTACTGATGAATTGAGGTTAGCTACAAATTTTAGAGGTAAGGTAATCGGCATTTCATTAAAAGACAGGGGTTCGATCCTTCCGGCTGGCCACGCGGCAAATGCGGCATATTGGTATCAAGGCAGCACCGGAAACTGGATTACCAGTACTTATTATATGAAAGAAGTACCCACCTGGATTGCTGATTACAATAAGCTGAAATTAGCCAATAAGTTTTATGCAAAAAACTGGGAAACATTGTATCCAATGAATACTTATGTAAACAGCACTGCAGATGAGAAAGCTTACGAAGGAAAATCGAGTACCTTCCCTCACCAGCTTACCCAAAACATTGATAAAAACTTCGATGCCATCAGAAGTACACCTTACGGTAACACCATCACTTTAG
This sequence comes from Sphingobacteriaceae bacterium GW460-11-11-14-LB5, assembly GCA_002151545.1. Lineage (NCBI taxonomy): Bacteria > Pseudomonadati > Bacteroidota > Sphingobacteriia > Sphingobacteriales > Sphingobacteriaceae > Sphingobacteriaceae bacterium GW460-11-11-14-LB5. Next base: position 3,720,248 of record CP021237.1, read on the forward strand.
ACCTGGCCAAATTGGCCATTCTTTCTGAAGATTTAGGACAGGATAACATTACCGATTTCCTGGCAGTAAGCTGTTCATCTACCGATTATGTTGGTCATGCTTACGGTCCGAATTCAGTCGAAGCAGAAGATACCTATTTACGTTTAGATAAAGACTTCGAGGAGTTTTTCAATTACCTGGATAAAAAAGTAGGTAAAGGAAACTATACCGTATTTTTAACTGCCGATCACGGTGCTGCCCATGTTCCTGGATTTATGCAGGAGAATAAATTACCTTCAGGCGTAGTGAGCGATAGAGATATTGCAAACAAATTAAACGCTTATTTAAATGATAAATTTAAGGTCAACAATGTTGTTTTAAAATCGATGAATAACCAGATTATTTTCGATCATGACAAAACAGACAAGGGAAATGTGAGTTTTGATGTAATTAAATCGGCATCGGTAGAATTCTTAAAAAGATTAGACGGTTTCCAGAATGCAGTTGATATTGCTAAAATATCACAATCTACCATTCAGGAAATCCAGAAAAAAATGATTACAAACGGATACAACGCCCGTAGAAGCGGTGATATTTATTATGTATTAGCCCCAAACTGGTTTAACGGTGGCAGCACAGGTACTACGCACGGAAACTGGAACCCCTACGATTCGCATATCCCATTGGTTTTTATGGGCTGGGGAATCAAAGCCGGCGCATCTAACAAAACACATTACATGACTGATATTGCGCCTACCCTGGCGGCACTACTCCATATTCAAATGCCAAATGGTACTGTCGGAGAACCGATCACAGAGATTACCAATAAATAATTCGAAAAAACTATGCCCACCAGCATAGTTTTTTTTGTTTTACGGTATTTATTTAAACTAGAGTCGTCTAGCTTCCAAAGAAAAATTTTCAGCCAGCGTTTTTTGGTTCTTTTTGACGCTAAAAAGAAGGAGCCCATCGACGGCGGCGAGGCGAGGCAAGGAAGAGCTGTAGACAAAAAATAACGAATTATACATATCCTTCATATCAACTTTTACGAAATAAATTATTCCTTGAAATGAACTCCTCATAAAATATCCTATATGTTAAAAAAAATTGAACTGTTTGTTTTATTTTAGATCATGGCAACATACACCGCAACCAAACTTACCCCCATGCTTGAGTCGCATGATATGCCGGCAACATTAAAATTCTATACTGAAATTTTAAATTTCAGCTGTGCTGCAAAATTCGATGACCTGAGCTGGTTAAGTCTCCAGAAAGATGGTATAGAAATCATGTTCTGTATCCCTAATGTGCACCACAATATCCCCAAACCGATTATGAGCGGCTCACTTTATATCAAAACAAACGAAGTAGAAAGCCTCTGGGAAAGTTTAAAAGATACCTGCGAAGTTTGTTACCCGCTTGAAGATTTCGAATTTGGCATGAGAGAGTTTGCCATTTACGACAATAACGGTTATTTACTGCAATTCGGGCGAGATTTATAGCTGAACCAAAAGCCATAACGGTATAGGGTATTCGCTGTTTAAGCTGCTTATTTTAGTACATTTGCGTACCAAATATATTTGGAAACAAGGATCGGTAATGAGCGCATACCGACCCCTAAAATCCCATAGTATGCAACAAGTAGAAATCTATAAGCCTAAAAATAAAATCCGTTTTGTAACCGCTGCTTCTCTTTTCGATGGGCACGATGCAACCATTAATATCATGCGTCGTATCCTCCAGTCTTCAGGGGCTGAAGTGATCCACCTCGGCCATAACCGGTCAGTTGATGAAGTGGTAAATTGTGCCATTCAGGAAGATGTTCAGGGTATTGCAATGACTTCTTATCAGGGCGGACACATTGAGTATTTCAAATACATGTACGATCTCCTGCAGGAAAGAGGATCAGGCCACATCAAAATATTTGCAGGTGGCGGTGGTGTAATTTTACCTTCAGAAATTGAAGAACTCCAGGCCTACGGAATTTCTAAAATATATTCTCCAGATGACGGGCGCAAGATGGGTTTACAGGGCATGATCAATGATATGCTGGTACAAACCGATTTTATTACCAAAGCCAGCATCACCAATGAGCTCGAAACCATTCCTTCAAAAGATATCAAAGCCATTGCGGGAGCCATCACGGTTGCAGAAAATGATCCTGAAGGTGCCCAGAAATTTGTTGATGAATTAAAGAAACTTTCTAAAAATAATACCGCTCCTATTTTAGGTATCACCGGAACCGGTGGGGCAGGAAAATCGTCATTGGTAGATGAATTGGTACGTCGTTTTCTGGTAGAAGTGAAAGATAAAACCTTAGCCATTATCTCCGTCGATCCTTCAAAAAGGAAAACTGGGGGTGCATTATTGGGCGATCGGATCCGGATGAATGCCATCAATAACCCGAGGGTTTACATGCGTTCCTTAGCAACCCGGCAGGCAAACCTTGCGCTATCTAAAAACGTACAGGAAAGCATCGATATCTGCAAAGCGGCAGGTTACGATTTAATTATTGTAGAAACCTCAGGCATTGGCCAATCCGATACCGAAATTACCGAGCATTGTGATGTATCACTTTATGTAATGACGCCAGAATTTGGTGCAGCAACACAACTCGAAAAAATCGATATGCTTGATTTTGCCGATCTGGTGGCCATTAACAAATTTGATAAAAGAGGTGCTTTGGATGCCTTGCGTGATGTACGTAAACAATACAAGCGCAACCATAATATTTTCGACGCCAAGGATGATGAAATTCCGGTTTATGGCACCATGGCTTCGCAATTTAACGATCCGGGCATGAATAACCTGTTTGTGGCCTTAATGGAGCAGATCAAGGTAAAAACCGGAACTGATTTTAAGGCCAAAATGGAACTCACTTCAGATCAGTCAGAGAAGATTTATATCATTCCTCCCGATCGCATCCGCTATTTGGCAGAAATTGCAGAAGCAAGCCAGATGTATAACGAATGGGTAGATAAACAGGCTACCATTGCCCGCAAAATGTACCAACTGAAAGGTGTAATTGATCTGTTAAGTGAGGCAAATTTACCTGACAAATCAAAAGTCTCCCCAACAGGGGGAGATTTAGAGGGGGTTTATGCTTTCTTCGAAGAACAGTTAGATGGCGAATGCAAACGTTTATTGCGTCAATGGCCTGATACCAAAAGGGCATACAAGGAAGAATTTTTCATTTATAAAGTCCGCGATAAAGAGATTAAACAACCTTTATTTTACGAATCACTTTCAAAATTGAATATACCGAAAGTCTCTTTGCCGAGGTATGAAGATTGGGGTGATATATTAAGGTGGCTGTTAACCGAAAATCTTCCGGGCGAATTCCCTTATGCTGCAGGTGTATTCCCGCTAAAAAGAGAAGGAGAAGATCCTACACGGATGTTCGCAGGAGAAGGTGGTCCTGAAAGAACGAATAAACGTTTTCACTATGTTTCATTGGGTCAGCCTGCACATCGCTTATCGACCGCTTTTGATTCTGTTACGCTTTATGGAGAAGATCCGCATATTCGTCCCGATATTTATGGGAAAATCGGAAACTCAGGTGTATGTATTGCCACTTTGGATGATGCTAAAAAACTCTATTCGGGTTTTGATCTATGTGCGCCATCAACCTCTGTATCCATGACCATTAACGGTCCGGCCCCAATGTTATTAGGCTTTTTCATGAATGCCGCCATCGATCAGCAATGTGAAAAATACATTATCGAAAATGATTTAACCAAAGAAGTTGAGGCTAAAATTGATGCCATCTATCAGGCGAAAAATATACCAAGACCATCATACAATGGTACTTTACCCGAAGGAAACGATGGTTTAGGTTTGATGCTTTTAGGTGTTACCGGCGATCAGGTTTTACCAGCCGATATTTATGCGAAGATCAGGACCAAAGCCATCAGTTCAGTTAGAGGAACTGTTCAGGCCGATATTTTAAAAGAAGACCAGGCACAGAATACCTGTATCTTCTCTACCGAGTTTGCCTTAAGGATGATGGGCGATATCCAGAAATACTTTATTGATGAAAAAGTAAGGAACTTCTATTCGGTATCCATTTCGGGCTATCATATTGCCGAAGCAGGTGCTAACCCCATTTCGCAGCTGGCCTTTACCCTGAGCAATGGATTTACCTTTGTTGAATATTACTTAAGCAGGGGCATGCATATCGATGATTTCGCGCCTAATTTATCTTTCTTCTTCTCTAACGGTATCGACCCGGAATATGCCGTTATTGGTCGCGTAGCCAGAAGAATATGGGCTAAAGCCATTAAGAATAAATACAAAGGAAACGATCGATCACAGAAGCTTAAATACCATATCCAAACTTCTGGCCGTTCCTTACATGCACAGGAAATCGATTTTAATGATATCCGCACTACTTTACAGGCACTCTATGCGATATATGATAACTGTAATTCATTACATACCAATGCCTACGATGAGGCCATTACCACCCCTACAGAAGAATCTGTTAGAAGAGCGATGGCCATTCAATTGATCATTAACAGAGAATTGGGCCTTGCCAAAAACGAAAACCCATTACAGGGTGCCTTTATTATTGAAGAATTAACCGATCTGGTAGAAGATGCCGTGCTTGCCGAATTCAAACGCATCAACGATCGTGGCGGTGTTTTAGGTGCTATGGAAACGATGTATCAACGTGGAAAAATTCAGGAAGAAAGCTTGTATTACGAAACACTTAAACACACAGGCGAATATCCGATTGTTGGTGTGAATACTTTTTTAAACAAGAATGGCTCACCGACTATTGTTCCCGGAGAAGTAATCCGCGCTACAGAAGATGAAAAACAATACCAGATTTCGGCATTGCAAAAATTTCAGGATCGTAACGCAGACCGTGCAGTAGATCTTTTAAAACAACTTCAAAAATCGGCCATAGCAGGCGATAATATTTTCGAGCAGCTCATGGAAGTTTGTAAAATATGTTCGTTAGGACAAATTAGCAAAGCGCTTTACGAAGTTGGCGGTCAGTATAGAAGAAATATGTAGATGAGGGCATTATTATTAATTTTCATACTTGGCTTTGCGATCCAAGCCCCGGCTCAGAAAATGCCCGAGTCATCATTTATTATGGTATTAGGTGTGGCTCAGGATGGTGGCTACCCACACATGGGTTGTCAGAAAAACTGCTGTAAAATGGCCTGGAAAGATGAAAAGTTAAGAAGAAATGTGGTTTCACTTGCTTTGGTAGATCCTAAAACCAAAAAATGGTGGCTTTTTGAAGCGACACCTGATATTAAGGCACAACTTCAGGATTTTAGAAAAAAAACGAATGAAACTTATCCTTATTTACCAGAAGGCGTATTTCTTACACATGCTCACATTGGTCATTACACAGGCCTCATGGAATTCGGCAGAGAGGTAATGGCCACACGCAATCTAAATGTGTATGTACTCCCCAAATTCAAATCTTTTTTAACAGAAAACGGCCCATGGAGCCAATTGGTTTCCTTAAAAAATATCAACCTTATCGAACTGAAGGCAAATAATCCCCTTGCCATAGCAGAAAATAAGATCACTGCATTTACCGTACCTCACCGCGACGAATTTTCGGAAACAGCTGGTTTTAAGATAGAAACACTTGTAAAGAAGTATCTTTTCATCCCAGATATTGATAAATGGAGCAAATGGGACAAAAGTATTATTGAAGAAGTAAAAAAAGTGGATGTAGCCATGCTCGATGCTACATTTTATACCAATGCCGAACTTGGTAATCGACCTATTTCAGAAGTACCTCACCCACTGGTAACCGAAACAGAAGACTTATTTGATAAAGAAGATATTGCCATTAAACATAAAATTTTCTTCATCCACTTCAATCATACCAACCCTTTACTTTGGGATTTACCTACACAAAAACAGGTTTTAAAGAACGGATTTAATATTGCGAAACAGGGAGATGTTTATTGATAATTCAATATTTCAATTCTAAAGATTTTAGTTCTCCTATTTAATGCGATCGTCATGCTGAATTTATTTCAGCATCTTTCTTGCAAGATAGATCCTGATCCCGAAGGTTCGGTACAGGGTGACGACTCTTACTTATAGAGATATTTAATCAACAAAAAAAGCCCCGATTTTACATCGGGGCTTCCATATATCTATCAATTGCTCTTATCCGGCAATCCAGCTAAATTTATAATCTATAGTTGGGTTTTTCATACGTTCAGCAACACGTAATAAACGCGAAGGTAGAGCCATAATATAATCCCGGGCTTTTTCACCAGCTTCATTTAAATCACGCATCCCCTCAATTTTCCAATCTTCAATCAACTGTTGCATAATCTCAACATAATCAATCGCGGTATAAACACCTAAACGTTGTGCAGCATCTGTAAAGTGACCAAATGTTTGACCTATTTTCAAACCTACCTCGCGTAAGAAATGCGCTGGCATTACAATTTTCTGGCGCATCATATCTTCAAAAGCCAACATCGCTTCATTAGGGTCAACCTCAAAAATACGGTTCATGAAATCTTTATAAGCTTTTGCATGTCGGGCTTCATCCGATGCAATTACCCCACACATTCTAGACAATAAAGTATCGCCGTCTTTTTTTGCCAAAGAGGCTACCCTTCTGTGTGAAATGTTAGTGGCCATCTCCTGGAAAGAGGTGTAAATAAAGTTGCGGTAAGGATCATGACCGGTACCAATATCGAAACCATCAGCAATCAGGTATTGAGTAGAGATTTCCATCTGGCGCATATCTACACGGCCCGACAGGTATAAATATTTATTCAATAAATCACCATGACGGTTTTCTTCAGCAGTCCAGTGTCTGTTCCATTTCATCCAGCCGCCATCTTCCTTCATGCTTGGTCCCTGCACCATGGCTAACCACGATTCGTATGTAGGTAATGCTTCTTCAGTGATCGTATCACCTATTAATACAGCTACAAGATCGTAAGAAAGATCCTTTGCATTATCCCTTAAAATTCTAATATCTTGATAAAATGTTTCGCTAGTAGAATCAGGAAGAAAATCAGACGGTTGCCAGTTAGTATCAATTGGTTTTAGATAGGTATCCATCATCTCCAGCATATACTTTTCTATATGCACCATTACTTCCCTTCTTTTATCTGCAAAAAAACTCATTACTTTTGTTTATATATTGTTAACAACAAAGATAACCAAATATTACAGCAAACCTTGTGATATTAACATATTTAGCATTAAATGAGTTTTAAAAGAGGCCTAAATTATCAACATCGCGCTTTAAAAGGTTAAAAGCATAGTTTAACTTACATGGTAGCATCATCCAGATGATTAAATATCTGACGATTTAGAGCGTAACATTAAGGGCATCCAATCCCTTAATTACCTTAACGGCTTAATGGTTGAAATAAACCTGTTATAATTCTTTTTATCATTAAGGCATTTAGGACATTAAGAAACATGGTATCCAAATCCTTACCTGCTTAATGGTAGAAACAACTATTTGGACTTATGAGTATGCAGACGAGACTTAAAATCATAGCCCATACATTTCGAGGTTTTGGAGCGCAATTTCTGCACCATGTAGGCCGGGTCCTGTCCTGCTGTGCGCTGTAATCCTTTTGGAAAACCCTTATGATAAACAATCTACCGCTGCCCAAAAGGGATTTCCGCTGCCATCAGGGCTATTGAACCTGGACTGGAGATGTGTCAATAAAGATGGCAAACATTCAGCGTAATCTGCAGGAACAAATCTTAACTACCTTAACTCCTTAATGGTTGAAATAAAGCTTGCTACCAATCCTTTTACCATTAAGGCATTTAGGACATTAAGGGACATCCAGCATCCAGAAACTTAACTTTCTTAACTGCTTAATGGTGAATAAAACTTGCTGCCAATCCTTTTACCATTAAGGCATTTAGGACATTAAGGAACATCCAATCCCTTAACTTTCTTCACTCCTTAATGGTAATTGAAAGTAGAAGGTTTATTTTACAAAAGGTTATAAACCAAGAAAACCCTTCAACATTGCTGTTAAAGGGTTTCTTATAAGATTTGGCACCGACCTACTCTCCCACGTGTTACCGCAGTACCATCGGCTCTGGTGGGCTTAACTTCTCTGTTCGGAATGGGAAGAGGTGGACACCACCGATATAGGCACCTAAATATTTTATTGAGGTAGAAGGTGGAGGGTTGTAGGGTATAAGGTTAACCCTTATGCCTATCTGCCTTTCGCCTTAAACCTTAAACATGATTGAAAGAAGTTATTATGAAGAACAAACAACAGTCTGTTTGCTTTGAAAGCTTCGGATGATTAGTACTACTCGACTGTGCTGTCGCCAGCTTTACATCTGTAGCCTATCAACGTAGTAGTCTGCTACGGTCCTATATGGAATTCTCATCTCGTGGCTAGTTTCGCACTTAGATGCTTTCAGCGCTTATCTATTCCCAGCGTAGCTACTCTGCAATGCCCCTGGCGGAACAACAGATTCACTAGAGGCTAGTCCAACCCGGTCCTCTCGTACTAAGGTCAGCCCCACTCAAAATTCCTACGCCCACAACAGATAGGGACCGAACTGTCTCGCGACGTTCTGAACCCAGCTCGCGTGCCACTTTAATCGGCGAACAGCCGAACCCTTGGGACCTTCTCCAGCCCCAGGATGTGACGAGCCGACATCGAGGTGCCAAACCTCCCCGTCGATATGAGCTCTTGGGGGAGATCAGCCTGTTATCCCCAGCGTACCTTTTATCCTTTGAGCGATGGCCCTTCCATGCAGAACCACCGGATCACTATATCCGTCTTTCGACCCTGATCGACTTGTCTGTCTCACAGTCAAGCAAGCTTATGCTATTGCACTCCGCGTACGGTTACCAAGCGTACTGAGCTTACCTTTGAAAGCCTCCGTTACCTTTTTGGAGGCGACCACCCCAGTCAAACTACCCATCAAACAATGTCTCCCGTAAGTACGGGATTAGACACCGAATACAGAAAGGGTGGTATTTCAACGTTGGCTCCACGACGCCTAGCGACGCCGCTTCAAAGCCTCCCACCTATCCTACACATCCTGTATCCAATGTCAATGTTAAATTGTAGTGAAGGTGCATGGGGTCTTTCCGTCCCGTTGCGGGTACCCGGCGTCTTCACCGGGACCACAATTTCACCGAGCTCATGGCTGAGACAGCGCCCAGATCGTTACACCATTCGTGCAGGTCGGAACTTACCCGACAAGGAATTTCGCTACCTTAGGACCGTTATAGTTACGGCCGCCGTTTACTGGGGCTTCGATTCAATGCTTCTCCTTGCGGATGACATCCCCTCTTAACCTTCCAGCACCGGGCAGGTGTCAGGCCTTATACCTCATCTTTCGATTTTGCAAAGCCATGTGTTTTTGTTAAACAGTCGCCTGGGCCTTTTCACTGCGGCTGACATTGCTGCCAGCGCCCCTTCTCCCGAAGTTACAGGGCCATTTTGCCGAGTTCCTTAGCCATGATTCACTCGAGCACCTTAGAATCCTCTTCCCGGATACCTGTGTCGGTTTGCGGTACGGGTTTTTATAACCTGAAGCTTAGCGGTTTTTCTTGGAAGTCTGATTACCTGCGCTATCCACTCACCCGAAGGCTTGCGGTACTATCGACTTTCAGCTAGATCGGCGGATTTGCCTACCGTTCTAATACCTACTGTCTTTAACGATCTATTCCGTCAGATCGCGGCAGTGTCACTACTCCGTCCCCACATCGCAGTTATAAAAAGTACTGGAATATTAACCAGTTGTCCATCGAATTTCCCCTTCGGGTTCTCCTTAGGTCCCGACTGACCCTGATCCGATTAGCGTTGATCAGGAAACCTTATCCTTTCGGTGGGCGGGTTTCTCTCCCGCCTTATCGTTACTTATGCCTACATTTGCTTTTCTAGAAGCTCCAGCACCCATTACCAGGTACCTTCGCTGCCGCTAGAATGCTCCCCTACCGATATATTTCAATCCCATAGCTTCGGTGTACAGTTTAATGCCCGTTTATTATCCATGCCCGATCGCTCGACTAGTGAGCTGTTACGCACTCTTTAAATGAATGGCTGCTTCCAAGCCAACATCCTAGCTGTCTGTGCAATCGGACCTCGTTAGTTCAACTTAACTGTAACTTGGGGACCTTAGCTGATGGTCTGGGTTCTTTCCCTCTCGGCGCGTGACCTTAGCACCCCGCGCCTCACTGCAGATCATATTTCATAGCATTCGGAGTTTGTCTGGATTTGGTAGGATTTGACTCCCCCGCACCCAATCAGTAGCTCTACCTCTATGAAACTTAATATCCACGCTGTTCCTAAAAACATTTCGGGGAGTACGAGCTATTTCCCAGTTTGATTAGCCTTTCACCCCTACCCACAGATCATCCGGAAACTTTTCAACGTTTATCGGTTCGGTCCTCCAGTACGTGTTACCGCACCTTCAACCTGTCCATGGGTAGATCACAAGGTTTCGCGTCTACCCCCTCTGACTATACGCCCTATTCAGACTCGCTTTCGCTTCGGATCCGTGCCTGAAGCACTTAACCTTGCCAGAGAGGAGTAACTCGTAGGCTCATTATGCAAAAGGCACGCCGTCACGCAACTTGTACGCTCCGACCGCTTGTAAGTACACGGTTTCAGGTTCTATTTCACTCCCCTGTTCGGGGTTCTTTTCACCTTTCCCTCACGGTACTGGTTCACTATCGGTCTCTCAGGAGTATTTAGCCTTACCGGATGGTGCCGGCAGATTCCCACAAGGCGTCTCCGACCTCGCGGTACTCAGGATACTGCTAAGCTAGCATTCTATACGTGTACCGGGCTATCACCGTGTATCGCTGGGCTTCCCATCCCATTCCACTTCTGTTTGCTAATGCCACAACGCAGTCCTACAACCCCCACTTTGCCGTAACAAAGTAGGTTTGGGCTCTTTCCCTTTCGCTCGCCACTACTTAGGAAATCATTGTTATTTTCTCTTCCTCTGCTTACTTAGATGTTTCAGTTCGGCAGGTTTGCTCATTATATGTGACTAGTCTTCAACTAGCCGGGTTGCCCCATTCGGAAATCTTCGGATCAATTCCTATTTGCAAATACCCGAAGCTTATCGCAGCTTATCACGTCCTTCATCGCCTCTGAGAGCCAAGGCATCCCCCGTGTACTCTTTATTACTTTCTTCTACTCATACGCCTTTTGCGCCGTATGGTATGCTTTTTTGCTCTTGTTATGATGTCTCATACCGTTGTCTGGATTGCTCCTTCTTCCGGTGAGCACAAACACAACAGTCGCCTATTGTTGTTTGCTCTTCTTTTTTAACTTCTTCCAATATGTCAAAGAACTTTATTAAGGTTGAAGGTGGAGGGTATAAAGGTAGGGGGTTTCATTGTCCCCTAACTAAGCCTCGTTTCAGCCTTATTAGTAAAAACTGCGGTCTCGAACCGTTTCAGATGTTTTCTTTTATTACATCTGTGCCCCATGGCGTTTCTTCTTAATCTTTATGTCAATGTATATTACCGATCCCGGTAATCTTTGTACTATGTTGTGGTTTGTTTCAGCTATAGGCCTTACCCTATACCCTCTACCTTTTAACCCTCAACCTTAATGGTGGAGAATAACGGAGTCGAACCGTTGACCTCCTGCGTGCAAGGCAGGCGCTCTAGCCAGCTGAGCTAATCCCCCAAAAGGATGTAAACGTGTAGTCCCGTCCAGATTTGAACTGGAGACCCCTACATTATCAGTGTAGTGCTCTAACCAGGCTGAGCTACGGGACTGTTGATTTAAGGTCGGCTATCGTATGCAGTATATAGTATCTTACCGCTACTGCTTTCCTTTGGCTTTCCCCATCTTTAGGTTCCGTTATGCTTTGCACTTAAGCTATGGCACACCGTTGTCTTCTGGGTGTTTCTTTTTTTCTCTTGTGTTTTTTAAAGTATATGGTATGGCATGGTGGCCTTAAGCCTTCTACCTTATTACCTTCTACCTTATTTAGAAATATCATGTTGCGTGGCGAGTAGGCGGTGCTACTCCAGAAAGGAGGTATTCCAGCCGCACCTTCCGGTACGGCTACCTTGTTACGACTTAGCCCCAGTTATCGGTTTTACCCTAGGACGCTCCTTGCGGTTACATACTTTAGGTACCCCCAACTTCCATGGCTTGACGGGCGGTGTGTACAAGGCCCGGGAACGTATTCACCGCGTCATTGCTGATACGCGATTACTAGCGAATCCAACTTCATGGGGTCGAGTTGCAGACCCCAATCCGAACTGTGAATGGCTTTGTGAGATTCGCATACCGTTGCCGGCTAGCTGCCCTCTGTACCATCCATTGTAGCACGTGTGTAGCCCCGGACGTAAGGGCCATGATGACTTGACGTCGTCCCCTCCTTCCTCTCTGTTTGCACAGGCAGTCTGTTTAGAGTCCCCATCATTACATGCTGGCAACTAAACATAGGGGTTGCGCTCGTTGCGGGACTTAACCCAACACCTCACGGCACGAGCTGACGACAGCCATGCAGCACCTAGTTTCGTGTGATTGCTCACTGATCTATCTCTAGATCATTCACTAACTTTCAAGCCCGGGTAAGGTTCCTCGCGTATCATCGAATTAAACCACATGCTCCTCCGCTTGTGCGGGCCCCCGTCAATTCCTTTGAGTTTCACTCTTGCGAGCGTACTCCCCAGGTGGAACACTTAACGCTTTCGCTTAGCCGCTGACTGTGTATCGCCAACAGCGAGTGTTCATCGTTTAGGGCGTGGACTACCAGGGTATCTAATCCTGTTTGATCCCCACGCTTTCGTGCCTCAGCGTCAATAAGACCATAGTAAGCTGCCTTCGCAATCGGTGTTCTGAGACATATCTATGCATTTCACCGCTACTTGTCTCATTCCGCCTACCTCTAGTCCATTCAAGCCCATCAGTATCAAGGGCACTGCGATAGTTGAGCTACCGTCTTTCACCCCTGACTTAACAGGCCGCCTACGCACCCTTTAAACCCAATAAATCCGGATAACGCTTGGATCCTCCGTATTACCGCGGCTGCTGGCACGGAGTTAGCCGATCCTTATTCTTCCGGTACATTCAGCTATTTACACGTAAATAGGTTTATTCCCGGATAAAAGCAGTTTACAACCCATAGGGCAGTCTTCCTGCACGCGGCATGGCTGGTTCAGAGTTGCCTCCATTGACCAATATTCCTTACTGCTGCCTCCCGTAGGAGTCTGGTCCGTGTCTCAGTACCAGTGTGGGGGGCCATCCTCTCAGATCCCCTAGTCATCGTCGCCTTGGTGGGCCGTTACCCCGCCAACTAGCTAATGACACGCATGCCCATCTTCATCCCATAAATGTTTGATCATTGGATAATGCCATCCTGTGATTTTATGCGGTATTAATCCGGATTTCTCCGGGCTATCCCCCAGATAAAGGTAGGTTGCATACGCGTTACGCACCCGTGCGCCACTTTCATATCCAGCAAGCTGGATAATCTCGTTCGACTTGCATGTATTAGGCCTGCCGCTAGCGTTCATCCTGAGCCAGGATCAAACTCTCCATTGTAAAATGTGTTGTAAGATGCTGACCAGTTTTAACTATTGTTAAAAATAGTCTTCTTTTTGTTATGTTGTCTGTTAGACACCACCTTTAAAATAAAGCTACGTAATCATGTACTTTGATCGGTACTCCATTACCTCGCTACGCTACATTGACATCTCTTTTAAGAACTTGTTGATCTGGTAAACCTCGCGGCCGATCAGTTATATATCTTCGGTTTCAGTTCCGGCCGGTCTTATTCGTCCAACCTGTGTTTCAATCCGTTTCAATCTTTTTTTGTTACCTTCCCGACATCCGCCGTTCCGATTTTTTTACCCTTCCTTTTGGTTGGGAGTGCAAAGGTAAGGATCTTTTTTAAACTTCCAAATAAAATAAATTTTATTTTTTTCGTCTTCTTTTTTTCCTCTTCCCCTTATTTCAATATGCCGGTGTTAACCAGCTTTCCGTCCTTCCGAACCGGGCTGCGAAGGTAGCAATCTTTTCTTCTCCCGCAATATTTATTTTAAAATAAATACCGACCCAATCACTCTAATACCATCCTTTCAATAAAACCCTTCCTCCGAAGCGGGATGCAAAAGTAGGAAAAATTAATGCTTCTGCAAAGCTTTTCTGCCGATTAACCAAAGGCCTGAGGTAACTCCATGGTTTTCAACAGGAAAAAATGTTGCGACGGGCAAAACTTTTTAAGGAAACAAGTGTTTATTGGCGCGACATACCCAGCACTTCCGAAGTTTTCCCTGCACCCGGCCACTCAAAACTTCGGAAGTCAGTGCCATCTAAACCCGTATTCTATGGTTTATGCAAATAAAAAGTTTTTTTTCTGAGAAGCATTACTTTAGATTTATGCAGCAGGCTCCAGGAGGTATGGCGTACCTCTTTTAACAGCAGCAAAAGCTCTGCTCAGTAGCTTATTTTTTATCACATTCAGTACACACATAGCGTTTTTTCCCTCAGCTTTTTTTCGATCATAGTATCGTTTGAATTCGTTATCTTTTTTTATCGTGTTTAGCGCACACATGGTCAGTAACGCCTTTAGTTTTTTATTGGCGAGGTTGCTTACCCGGTTTCTCCCTCGTATACTCGTCCCCGAGCTATGTGGAAATGGGACTATTCCACAATAGCTCGCAAACTTTCTGTAGTCTGAAAATGCAGCGAAGGCTTCAGTATGGATCAGGATAAACATAGCCGTCTGCTTTCCGATCCCATGCACGCTCTGCACAAGGCTGAACTGTTCGTTTAGTTCCTGGTCCTCTGTTATTAAGGCTGCCAACTCGATATCTACCTTTTTTATCCGTTCGGCGTAAAGGGCAAGCATTTCCTGGCTATCGGCTATGCAATAGCCAGCGTTCTCCCTATCAAATCCTTTAAGCTCTGAGCAAGTGCATTTAAAAGAGGTCTGGTGTCTTACCAACTGTTCGCGGTGTGCCAGCAGGTGTTTGAGTTTTGAGCTTGTTGCCGAAGGAAGGAGGTAAGGACGGGCTTTGTGCTGATTTGAAAAAGCATAGCTTGCGATTGCCTGTGCGTCAGCCTTATCAGATTTCCCCCGTTTAAGTCCAATGGAACGCTTAATGTGCAGCCCGTTTTCAACCCATATAGATAAATCATTTGCATGCATAAAGTTGGTTATGGGGCAGATATAAATACCTGTATGCTCGCAACAGAAAAGAACCTTCTTAGGCGCGATACCATGTATGGAAAGCCATTCCAGCATTAGGCCAAAGCCATCATAGCTGTTCTTAAAAACATGGTGAAGGGGCTTGTCGAAACAGGCCTGTGTAACAACAGCAACATCGATGGTTGATTTGGAAATATCTATTCCAACAAATAGTTCATAATTCATAACTTTACGGTTAAGTGAAATGGAAATCCTAAAGTTGAATAAAACTGAATCCCTTAATAGTCCGCTAGACTAAAATTCTATATGGTTCTTGTTCAACTAAAAAGCAGAGGTCTGTTACAGGTTCTAGATCGTAAGTCTGGATCGCAGCATAGTTCACCTCTGCTTTTAAGGTTTCCTTTGTCAAATTTAATTCTTTGATAATCTTTCTCAAACCTAAGGGATTGACGCGGGCATCCCGACGTAAGGTCGGGATAAAGCGGATAGCGGGGACATACCTATATAGTAGCACTAAACCTGCTTTACTAAAAAAACATGAAACATATACTATTATACTATATAGTGTAAGAATAGAACAAGCCCGGCCTGAATAGACTTCCTATTCCTCTATATTTATAGTATAATACGCTACAAACAAATCCGAACAGTTATATATGTTAAAAATTGTTAACTGTTATATGGTACTGAATTGCTTTGCATAGCTTAGCGGCCAATTGTTTTTATTGATGTTATCGTATTATTAATTATCTTTGCAGAATGTTTAAAGTTAAACACTTAATTATTTTAGTATTTGTTGCCGCTTTGGGTATTGCGGGTTGTAAGAGTCGTTTCGAGAAATTGAGAGCGAGTAATGACGTTGCAAAAAAATATCAGGAGGCTCTTCGTTTGTACAATAAACGCGATTACAGCAAAGCATTGGTGCTTTTTGAAGACCTTTCTCAAAAATACCGCGGCCGTGCTGAAGCCGAAGGATTGAACTTTTATTATGCTTATACTTTATATAGATTAAGTGATTATACTACTGCAAGATACCAGTTTAAAAGTTTTGCAGAAACCTATCCAGCCAGTAAAGATGCGGAAGAAGCCCGCTACATGGCCGCTTATTGTTTCTATTTAGAATCTCCAAATTTCTCTTTGGATCAGGAAAATACTTATAAAGCTATTGATGCATTACAATTATTCATTAACTTATATCCTACCAGCGATCGTGCTGCAGCAGCCGGTAAATATATTGCCACGCTAAGGGGTAAGCTAGAGGATAAAGCTTTTGAAAACGCTAAAATGTACTTAACCACCGGACCAAGTAATGTAGATAATTACAGAGCGGCAGTTATTGCCTTAAAAAATGCGCAAAGAGATTACCCGGATATTAAATATGCCGAGGAAATGGATTTCTTAATGATTAAAGCGCAGTATTTATACGCTAAAAACAGTTATGTTGTTCGTCAGGAAGACCGTTATAATGAAGCGCTTGCTTTATATACTGAGTTTACTGAAAACCACCCTGACAGTAAATATACTAAAGACGCAAAGGTACTTAAGGAAGATGTTGAGGCTGGAATTGCGGCTACAAAACAAGAATTGGCATTATATGCTGCTGATCAGGAAAAATACAAGCAGATGCTGATCAGAACCGGAAAGTTAAAAGATACTTCTGCTACAATTAATAAAACGGATATTAAAAACAAGTAATACATGAATACTAACAAACCTGCTGTACCAAATACTACAGTAACCAGAAACGTACACGATTTAGATAAAACTACAGATAACTTATACGAATCTTTAGTGGTGATTGCTAAAAGAGCAAATCAGATTTCGAACAACGTTAAAGAGGAGTTACACGGTAAATTGGCAGAATTTGCTTCAAGCAACGATAATTTAGAAGAAATTTTCGAAAACCGCGAGCAGATTGAAATCAGCAAGCACTACGAGCGCATGCCGAAGCCTGTTTTGGTTGCTATTGATGAATTTTTGAACGAGAAAATTTATCACAGAAATCCTGCTAAAGAACAAAAGTAACTGGCATAGCGCATAGCGTTTAGGGCAAAGCGTTTAGCACTACGCTCTATGCTCCATGCCTTATGTACTCTGCGCATTATGCTAAAAAATAAAAATATAATCCTTGGCGTTTGCGGTAGCATCGCAGCATATAAGTCGGCTTTTTTGGTTCGGCTGCTTGTAAAAGCTGGTGCAAACGTAAAGGTTATTCTTACCCCTGATGGTGCTAATTTCATTACACCACTCACCCTTGCTACGCTTTCTAAAAACCCTGTTTATACCCAGTACTTCGAAGAAGAAACTGGTGTATGGAGCAACCATGTTGAGCTGGGCTTATGGGCCGATCTCATGATCATTGCACCGATCAGTGCCAACACATTGGCTAAACTGGCAACAGGTATCTGCGATAATTTATTAACGGCTGTTTATCTTTCGGCCAAGTGCCCGGTTTATGTAGCCCCGGCTATGGACCTGGACATGTGGAAACACGAAACTACCCAGGGCAATATCGAGCGTATTATTAGCTATGGCAATACCGTTATAGCGCCTGCCAATGGCGAACTTGCCAGCGGACTCTGGGGCGAAGGCCGAATGGCCGAACCGGAAGAAATTGTCTCCTTTCTGAACGATGCCATTAAAAAATCGATGCCGCTATTTGGCAAAAAAGTAATGGTTACTGCCGGGCCAACTTACGAGGCTATTGATCCGGTACGTTTTATAGGCAATCATTCATCCGGTAAAATGGGTTTTGCCCTTGCTGATGAACTTGCCAGGCTTGGAGCTGATGTTACATTAGTTGCAGGACCAACCGCACAAAAATCTATACAAACCTTAAAAAGGATTGATGTAATTAGTGCCCAGGATATGTTCAATGCGTGTTCATCGCTATTCCCCGAAACCGATATAACCGTGATGTGTGCCGCTGTAGCTGATTATCGCCCCAAACAAGTTGCCACTCAAAAAATTAAAAAGCAAGACAAGGGCCTGGTTTTGGAACTGGAAAAAACAACGGACATACTTGCATCTTTAGGTACAACAAAAAAAGCACACCAGGTTTTGGTGGGTTTTGCCTTAGAAACCAATGATGAGGAGAATTACGCCAAAGGCAAACTGGAGAAGAAAAACCTGGATCTGGTGGTTTTAAATTCTTTAAATGATAAGGGTGCCGGTTTTAAATCAGATACCAATAAAATTACTATTTTTAACAAAGCTTTAGAACGCACTGTATTTGAAATGAAATCGAAAACGGATGTGGCTAAAGATATTTGTGCAGCCATTTTAAAAATTGCGAAATGATAAAAAAGATTGTTTGGATATTGTTATTGCTTGGTTTCGGGAAACTGCAGGCGCAGGAGTTAAATGCAAGGGTAACTTTGCTGGCTCCCCAGGTTTCGAACATCAGTAAGCCCACTTTAGATGCTTTGCAAAAAACAATCCGCGATTTTTTAAACAATAACAAGTTTAGCAACGAAAGTTATAAACCCCAGGAACGGATTGAATGTAGTTTTGTCATTACCATCAACTCATGGGATGGTGGCTCTGGATATACCGCCGAAGCACAGATTCAAAGCAGTCGCCCGGTTTTTAACAGCTCTTACAACAGCACTTTGTTAAACATGAGCGATAAGAATTTCGATTTTAACTTTAACGATGGTTCTACAATCGATTTTTCTGATCAGAATTACATTTCCAATATCAGTGCCCTCCTCACCTATTATGCTTATACCATTATCGGAATGGATAAAGATAGCTTCAGCAAAATGGGTGGAACACCTTACTATAAAAAAGCACAGAACATCATTAACCTGGCGCAAGCTTCGGGCAATACCGGCTGGAAAGCAGCTGATGGTTTACGCAATCGTTTTTGGTTTAACGAAAACGTTTTGAACCCTATTTTTAGCGAACTGCGCAATTTCATCTACAGCTATCATTTAAGTGGCCTGGATCAGCTTACCGATAATGATAAAGGCCTTACACAAATTGTTGCTGCCCTGCCTGCCCTCCAGCAAATGGATAAGCAGAAACTGGGTTCAATTTTCCCTAATGTTTACTTTGCATCTAAGGCCGAAGAAGTAACCAATGTACTTTCTAAACTAAACGGTCAGGAACGCATGAAAGCTTACAATATGTTGGCAGAAATCGATCCGGCGAATATTGGCAAGTACGAGGGGCTGAAGAAAAATTAGTTTTTTGGGTTAACTGGTTAATGGTTTTGATCCGTTAATTGTATATCATGCCAATCAGTCAAGCAATTAATAAGTTTCTCTTATTTTGTTGTTTAATGGAATAAATTAATTTTTCTGAAAAGCAGTCTCAGCATTTCAATTAAAGCCAGTCCTGCTTTTGTTCATACCTGCCCGATGGTTCAGGCGGGCGCCTGCAGGCCTTACACACGGGCTGGTATCCACATCAATCAGGTTTAATAACGTAAATCAGTTTTTCATAGCTGGGGTTTTCCTTTCCAAAGCCTAGTCATGCAACATTTCCCCTTACCCTCCATCCTATATTGCAGTTAACCGATTAACCAGTTTTAACAATTAACCTTCATAGGCATGCCACATTTTCCCTTACCCTGCATCCTGTATCGCAGTTAATCGATTAATACGTTTTAAAAATTAACCTTCTTCGCAGATGCAACATTCTACCTGCTCATGCGTCTTATAGCACAGTTAACCGGTTAAGCAGTTCAATCAGTTAAGCCAAAAGTTAAAAATTTGTTAAAATATTTTGATCTTACGAATATCTTCGTACATTTGAATACGAAATAATTCGTACAACTTGTAACATATGACTAATCATAACATCAAACCAACAGAAGGTGAAATGGAAATCCTCCAGGTGCTTTGGCAAAAGGGGAATGCAACGGTAAGAGAAGTTCATGAGGCATTAAATAAAAAAGACTCCGGGTATACCACAACTTTAAAACTGATGCAGATTCTACACGAAAAAGGAATGGTAGAAAGAGATACCAATCAAAAAACGCATATATATAAAGCACTTGTAAGTCAGGATAAAACTGAAAAACAATTGGTAAATAAAATGATCGATAACGTATTTAACGGATCGGCAGCGAGATTGGTGATGCAGGCTTTGGGTAACCACAGTGCAAGTGCAGATGAGATTGACGAAATAAAAAAATATCTAGATAGCCTAAAGTAAGGTTAGTGTTGAAGGTTGAAAGGTGTAGGGTTTAGATCCCTAATTAACAGTAACATTTTCGGATTGTCCCCGTATAAAAAATTAAAACCACCGTTATGGAAACTTTATTACAACAGTTCATCAAAGCATTTGGCTGGAGCATTTTAAACTCACTCTGGCAAAGCGCCATTATTTATGGCGTCCTATTTATAGTAATGTTAAGCATTCCGAAGCTGGCGGCAAAACATAAGCACAACCTTGCTTTTGGTGCCATCATTTTAATGTTTATTGGCTTTGGCTATAATTTCATTCATCAGTTAACATTGAATATCAATAGCCAGGCGCCTGCCATCAATGCTCAAAATATTCAGATTTACCAATATTTTAACAACCTTCCGCCAAGTTTTAGCAGCAAGGCAGAGCAATATTTCCCTGTTGTAGTGATATTTTACGCGATTGGTATATTGCTTCAGCTATTCGTTATTGTTAAAGGTTATGGTCAGCTTTCAAAACTAAAAAAAGAAAGTTTAAGTGCTGTTCCAGATAGCTGGAAAGCTATTTTCGAGCAGGTAACCGCTCACCTTAAAATCAACAAAGTTACCCAGTTCCATTTGTCTTCAATTGTTAATGTGCCTTTGGTTATCGGTTATTTAAAACCAGTGGTATTATTTCCATTGGCGCTGGTAAACCAGTTAGACAACGATCAGGTAGAAGCCATATTAATCCATGAGTTATCGCATATCAGAAGAAACGATTTCTTGTTAAACCTGATTAAAACAGCCATAGAAACATTGTTATTCTATAACCCATTTGTGTGGATGGCCGGCAGATTTATACATATTGAGCGCGAGCATGCCTGTGATGACCTGGTATTAAAAATTACCGGAAAACCACTCAACTATGCCCATGCCCTACTTAAACTCGAACTGTTAAAAGACAAAAACAGTCCGGCTTATGCACTGGCAGCAACAGGCAAAACCCAGAATTTATATCAACGCATTAAAAGAATAACCAACATGAAAAC
The DNA here is from genome assembly GCA_002151545.1 of Sphingobacteriaceae bacterium GW460-11-11-14-LB5. Taxonomy (NCBI): domain Bacteria; kingdom Pseudomonadati; phylum Bacteroidota; class Sphingobacteriia; order Sphingobacteriales; family Sphingobacteriaceae; species Sphingobacteriaceae bacterium GW460-11-11-14-LB5. The sequence continues at coordinate 3,741,516 of CP021237.1, forward strand.
AAATTATTTAAACGCCAAACAACAAATGGCAGCCTTAACTTTAGGGGTAGCCTGCTTGTTTTCTATTGCCTGGATCAACCCAACAGAAAAGAAAAAAGAAACTAAAAAAACGCCTAAAATTGAAGTTTTGAGTATCATCGATCACCACGACGTGAAAACCATGGTTTGCACTGATACCACCAAGAAACGTAAAATAAAAATTGTAACGATCGATGCAGATGGTAAAAAAACCGAATACAACTCAGTAAAAGATATGCCTGATAGCCTAAGAAAAGATTTTTACAGAGATGAACTTTTTGCAGGAAAAAACATCTACAGACTGCATGCCGATAGTAGCTTTAGATTTAAGTTCAACGATTCGTCATTGTTGTCGAAAATACATAAAGAATACAATTCACCGGAAGCACAGGCCAAATGGAAAAAATTTGGTGAAGAGATGGCCCAAAAATATAATTCGCCAGAAGCACAAGCCAAATGGAAAAAATTTGGTGAAGATATTGCCAAACAATACAATTCGCCGGAAGCACAAGCCAAATGGAAAAAATTTGGAGAGGAGATGCAAAAGAAAATGAACTCTCCTGAAGCCCAGGCAAAATGGAAAAAAATGGGTGAAGATATGGCTAAAGAATTCGGTTCGCCAGAGGCGCAAGCCAAATGGAAAAAAATGGGCGAAGATATGGCTGCTAAAGTGAATTCACCAGAGTTTAGAGCTCAAATAGAGAATATTAGGGCACATGCTTTAAAATCTGGGGAGATTGCAAGATTATCTGCATTGAGTAAGTTAAATTCAGATTCGCTATTTAAAGGAAACAGACATATGCTTACCGGTCCGGATGGTGCAGTATTCTATTTCGATAATAATAGTAAGGTAAAACAGACCGAAGAATATAAAAAACTGAAAGAAAAGTTCGATAACGAGGTGAAGGAACTGAAAGAGAAAATGGAGAAGAAAGAGAAAAAGGAGAAAGTAGAAGGTGGAAATAAAGGCGCACAAATAAGCCCTGCTGTTATGCTTTATAACAATCAGGACTTTACCAGTGCTGTTAAAGCCCTGAACACCCTAAACGCTGTAGTAACGTATAAAAAATCTGATTTTACCCATGCTGATCAATTGGCCCTAAAAAGTTATGTTCAGGCAGCCAACTTAAAAATTGTTGATGATCATACCATTAACATTTCGATAAAATAAATACCATATAAACCAAACAAGCGACGAACAGCGAAGATTATTCTTCGCTGTTTTTGTTTTGTATTCACCTGTTGAATAAATTTTGATATTTTTGCTTAGCTATGCTACAAAAACTTTCTATACGTAATTACGCATTAATTGATAGTCTCGATATCGAATTTGATAAAGGCTTAAATATTATAACAGGTGAAACTGGCGCTGGTAAATCCATCATTTTAGGGGCATTATCGCTAATTTTAGGCCAGCGCGCAGAAAGCAAATACTTTTTTAACCAGGATAAAAAATGTGTTATTGAAGGAAGTTTTGCATTGGCAGACGAAAACCTGAAAGAACTTTTTGAAGAAAATGATTTAGATTTCTCCAACGAAAGTATACTGCGCAGAGAGATATCCATTGATGGTAAAACCAGGTCGTTTATTAACGATACGCCCGTTAATTTATCCGTTCTTAAACAGATTGGCGAAAAACTGATCGACATCCACTCCCAACATGCCACGCAGGAGATTAACGATGCTGATTTTCAACTGCTCATTGTCGATTCACTGGCTAATCATCAGTCCCTCCTGTTTAATTACCGCAGCGGATTTAAAAAATTAAGACAAGATACCAACCTGTTGAAAAAATTGGTGAGTGAAGCAGACGAAGCGAGAAATAAGCAGGATTATGAGCAGTTTCTATTTAACGAGCTCGAGCAGGCAAAATTACAGGAAGGCGAACAACAGGAGCTGGAACAGGAATTAGAACGCTTAACACATGCCGAAACCATAAAAAGAGCTTTACTTACCGCATCAGGTTTAATTAACGAAAGTGAACCTTCTGCCCTGCAAATTTTAAAAGAAGCATCTTTACAGTTGCAGAGTATAGAAAAGTTCGACCCGGCAATTAATGTACTGTACGAACGTTTACGCTCATCGATTATCGAAATAAAAGACATTACCGATGAGGTTTCTGGCATTGAAGAAAATACCTTACACAGCGCCGATCGTTTAGAGCTGGTTAATCAACGACTGGATCTTTTTTATTCACTCCAGCAGAAACACCGCGTTGCTGATAATACTGAGTTGCTGGCCGTTCAAAAACAATTGGAAGAGAATCTGAATAAACTCCTATCTTCTGATGAGCATATCGGGAAACTACAGCAAGAAATAGAGCAATTGAAAAAAGAATTGCACAAACAAGCCGATCAATTAAGTGCCAACCGCAAAAAAGCAATTAAGGTAGTAGAAGAACAAACCAGTATTACCTTGAAAAAAGTGGGCATGTTAAATGCTAAATTGGTTTTAGATCAAAAAGTATTGGGCGAATTGAATAAAGATGGCTTAGATGAAATCAATCTTCTTTTTACGGCCAATGCTGGTCAGGCGCCTGCACCCGTAAATAAAGTAGCATCTGGTGGTGAGTTATCTCGATTAATGTTAGCCATAAAAGCTTTATTGGCCAAACACACTTCGTTACCGACCATTATTTTCGACGAGATTGATACCGGAATTTCTGGCGAAACCGCCTTAAAAGTTGGTGAAGTAATTGCCGATTTAGGACAAAACATGCAGGTAATTTCGATTACACACTTACCACAAATTGCAGCCAAAGGCATTTCGCATTACTTTGTTCATAAAAATGAAGACCGTGGAAAAACAACAACCGGAATTCGCAAACTTAAACAAGAAGAACGTATTGGTGTAATTGCCGAAATGTTAAGTGGCAAAAATCCAGGCGCATCTGCCATGGAAAATGCAAGGGAGTTGCTCGCCTAATTCTTATATTAAGTCATCTCGAGCGGACGGAGTGCAACGTAGTCGAGAGATTTATCTAGGCAGATCTCTCCGTTCCACTGCGTTTCAGTCTAGATGACGACTTTTCTTATGGACCTGTTAATGGTAGGGAAATGTTGTTGTGCTGTTGGATGTTCCCACCTGACTAAGCTTGTATCTGTAGAATTTATAAAAGATAAATAGTATATTGATTTGATTCAGTACCAGATCGCAATATCTGGCACCACGAAGAAAAGCGCCAATAATTTTACAGCTACAGCTTACTAAAACTAAATAATTAGTTTATATTTAATTAATGAAATCTTTTATACTTCTACTTTCATTATTAACCATAGGCAAATTTTGTTTCGCTCAGCAAAGTTATACCCTTTCGGGTATGGTTAAAGATAAACGTGGTGAGGCTTTACCTGGTGCAGGCGTATATGTAAGTGGTTATAAAATTGCAACCATTTCGAACAACGACGGAAGCTATACATTTTCCTTAAAACCCGGCAACTATGATATTTTAGTCCAGCTTGTTGGCTATAAGGCTTTAAATAAAAACATTGTGATTTCGGATAAGGCTATAAAAGTCGATTTGGTTTTAGAAGAAAATATAACGCAGTTAAAGGAAGTAACCATTAAACCAGATCCGAACAGGGCTTATTATATTGCCATGTTCAAAGATTTTTTCATTGGTACAACACCCAATGCCGCGCAATGTAAAATGATTAATCCAAATGTGCTGATTATCGATTACGATAATGAGGAGGGGAAACTTACCGTAAAAACAAATCAATTTTTAGTGATCGAGAACCAGGCACTGGGATACCGGATAAAATACCAGGTGAATAATTTTGAGTACAGCAGCCGATCGAAAATTATGTATTATGAGGGCTTCCCTTATTACGAAGACCTAAAAGGATCATCCAGAAAAAAGAAGGTGTGGGAAAAGAAACGTTTAACTGCCTACCTGGGTTCTCCACAGCACTTTTTTAAATCAATTTATCATGGCAAGGCCACTGAAGAGGGTTTTATCATTAATAAATTAATTACCCGGCCAAATCCGGATAAACCTTCAGATAGTACGATTAAGGCAAATATTAAACGTTTAGCAAAGGTGCAGAATGGCTTATTAGGCAAAACGATAACCATAAACAATAACGATTCGCTCAGTTACTGGTTCAGGAAGAAAAACCTCCCCGATGGCATTTCTATTTTAAGCCGTAGCCCGATTGCGCAAGATACCTTGGTGCACATTAAAAATGAGAGCATTAAAAGCATCAACTTTACCGATAAACTCTACATCGTTTACACCAAAGAAAAGGAAGATCCATTATTTGCAAATAAAATAGGCTTATCCATCAGCAGACCTTTAGACATGCCCGACTATCAGGTATCAACCATTACCTTACAGATAAAACCGGTATATTTTTATGAGAATGGTGGCATATACAATCCACGGTCGATGCTGTATACAGGCTACTGGGCCTGGGAGAAAATAGCCGATAGCGTTCCGATGGATTATTTACCTCCTGCTAATGTAGCGGAAGAAAAGTAGAAATATCGTTAATACCAAGAGAGATAAACCACCAGACTGCATTTTTTCATTTTTTTTTGAAAAGCAAATATACCGCTTTTCGGTTTCAGCAGCCCCGCCCTTCGTTACAAATCCTCGCCCTCATGCTTCGGGCTGTGGGTTTTACACTGCGGTCCCTTAGGTTTGAGAAAGATTATCAAAGAATTAAATTTGACAAAGGAAACCTTAAAAGCAGAGGTGAACTATGCTGCGATCCAGACTTACGATCTAGAACCTGTAACAGACCTCTGCTTTTTAGTTGAACAAGAACCATATAGAATTTTAGTCTAGCGGACTATTAAGGGATTCAGTTTTATTCAACTTTAGGATTTCCATTTCACTTAACCGTAAAGTTATGAATTATGAACTATTTGTTGGAATAGATATTTCCAAATCAACCATCGATGTTGCTGTTGTTACACAGGCCTGTTTCGACAAGCCCCTTCACCATGTTTTTAAGAACAGCTATGATGGCTTTGGCCTAATGCTGGAATGGCTTTCCATACATGGTATCGCGCCTAAGAAGGTTCTTTTCTGTTGCGAGCATACAGGTATTTATATCTGCCCCATAACCAACTTTATGCATGCAAATGATTTATCTATATGGGTTGAAAACGGGCTGCACATTAAGCGTTCCATTGGACTTAAACGGGGGAAATCTGATAAGGCTGACGCACAGGCAATCGCAAGCTATGCTTTTTCAAATCAGCACAAAGCCCGTCCTTACCTCCTTCCTTCGGCAACAAGCTCAAAACTCAAACACCTGCTGGCACACCGCGAACAGTTGGTAAGACACCAGACCTCTTTTAAATGCACTTGCTCAGAGCTTAAAGGATTTGATAGGGAGAACGCTGGCTATTGCATAGCCGATAGCCAGGAAATGCTTGCCCTTTACGCCGAACGGATAAAAAAGGTAGATATCGAGTTGGCAGCCTTAATAACAGAGGACCAGGAACTAAACGAACAGTTCAGCCTTGTGCAGAGCGTGCATGGGATCGGAAAGCAGACGGCTATGTTTATCCTGATCCATACTGAAGCCTTCGCTGCATTTTCAGACTACAGAAAGTTTGCGAGCTATTGTGGAATAGTCCCATTTCCACATAGCTCGGGGACGAGTATACGAGGGAGAAACCGGGTAAGCAACCTCGCCAATAAAAAACTAAAGGCGTTACTGACCATGTGTGCGCTAAACACGATAAAAAAAGATAACGAATTCAAACGATACTATGATCGAAAAAAAGCTGAGGGAAAAAACGCTATGTGTGTACTGAATGTGATAAAAAATAAGCTACTGAGCAGAGCTTTTGCTGCTGTTAAAAGAGGTACGCCATACCTCCTGGAGCCTGCTGCATAAATCTAAAGTAATGCTTCTCAGAAAAAAAACTTTTTATTTGCATAAACCATAGAATACGGGTTTAGCTGCCTAGGTTGGTAGTACTATTTAGTTTTTTTGGAACCGAGAAGCACCTGCCCATGTTAAATAAACCCGACAGAGCGGGTAGCCCGCAGCCCGATTTTTCATCGGGAGAGGACTACAAGCGATGGCGGGGCTACCGCTGCCATGGAAAATAGACCTATCATTTTCAAAGCAAAAAAAATTCACTATTCACCTGGCTTATTTTAATATCATTAATATGTAAGAGAGATAACCACCAGGCTGCATTTTTTCTTTTTTTTGAAAAGCAAATACAGCGCTTTTCGGTTTCAGCAGCCCCGGCCTTCGTTACAAATCCTCGCCCTCATGCTTCGGCCTGTGGGTTTTACACTGCCGTCGGGTTTAGCTGGCTAGGCTGGTATTACTATTTAGGTTTTTTGGAACCGCGAAGCACCTGCCCATGTGAAATAAACCCGACAGAGCGGGTTAGCCCGCATCCCGATTTTCATCGGGAGAGGACTACAAGCGATGGCGGGGCTACCGCTGCCATGGAAAACGAACCGCTCGTTTTCAAAGCGAAAAAATTTTCACTATTCACCTGGCCTATTTTGAATAATGCTCTTCTTAAAGATCATTGCGTAACAAGATAAGCAATTTTACTAAGTCGCCTGCAGCACGAAATAACGATATGATCAAATGTTAAATTTGTTAAAAATCTTTTCTGTTTTTAATAAATATTACGCCTTTTGGTTACATTCGTCTCCATGATTAAAAGCCTTTTAGTAGCCCTTATACTGATGATGTTGGGTACTAATGCCATTGCTCAAAACACCTTCTCGATTAGTGGTTTGGTTAGGGATCAAAAAGATGGATTACCTGGCGCAAGTATCTATTTAAGTGGCTATAAGATTGCAACAGTGGCCGATAACGACGGGCGGTTTAAACTATCCAATCTGAAACCTGGAAGTTACGATCTGCTGGTTCAGCTGGTTGGTTATCTCCCCTACTCTAAAAGCGTAATTATTTCCGATAAATCAGTGCAGGTAGAACTGGTTTTGAAAGAAAATGTTGCGCAGCTGGAAGAAGTTGTAATCAGGGCCGATCCTAACCGTCAGAAATATATTAATCAGTTTAAAGATTTTTTTATCGGGAAAACCCCAAATGCCTTACAGTGCAAAATATTAAATCCGCAGGTGTTAAATGTAGATTTCGATATTACTAAAAGTACCCTAACGGTTTCTACCACCGAGTTTTTGATTGTAGAGAATAAAGCTTTAGGCTATCGGCTAAAATACATGCTCGATCGTTTCGAATATAATTCCAGAACGCACATTATTTACTATTCTGGGCATCCCTTTTTTGAAGAGTTAAAAGCATCGGCAGCCAAAAAGAAAAAGTATATCGCCGCCAGGGAGGTGGCCTATTATGGTTCGTCGCAACATTTCTTCCGCTCGCTGTATGCCAACAAAACACAGGAAGAGGGATTTATCATTAATAAAATGGTTAAGGTGCCCAACCCTAACCGCTATCCGGAATATTTAATTAATGCCAATTTAGAAAAGATTAAGGCCGTACCTGAGAAAACGGGCATCAGGCAAAATAAAGGTAAAATAGATACTGCATTGCTTGCCTTCTGGACCAAACAAAAAGAAATGCCCCGAACCATTGATAAATTTTCGAGAGCGGAGGTACTTACCGATACCCTGGTGCACTACTTTAACCCGAATTTAAAATACCTGAGTTATACTGATGCGTTACTGATCCAGTACACCAAAGAAAAGGAATCTCTGGCTTATTCTAACACCGGATTTTGGATCTTCAGACCCCTAGATGTACCTGAAAATGAAATTTCTGTTGCCAACCTCACTGGTGAAGGTGTTCGTTTCTATGAAAATGGTGGCATTTACGATTCCCGATCGCTCCTATACGAAGGTTTCTGGGCTTACGAAAAAGTGGCCGATATGGTCCCGATGGATTATGTACCACTACCGAAGAGCAAGTAATGGAAAATGTGAGGTGGATGATAGATGAGGCGAATTGATCTAAAAAAAAATGTTGAAAAGTAGCCTTTTTTAGAAAGCCAAATTACTAAAAATATTAGTAATTTTAATCTATGATTGGCGAAGAAGAAAAACAATATTTTAAAGGACGGGGCGCTCAGGTTAATCCACATAACAAATTTTTAAAGGACGTTTATGTAAAGGAACATGATGAAGGCATAGACGATTGGGAGGAAAGCGATCGTAAAACCTCCTTTATTTTTGAAAATTCGAAAACCATTGTGAACAAAGTTGATAGCCCTGATGTAGGCATGGCTTATTCTTTAAACCCCTATCAAGGTTGCGAACATGGCTGTACCTATTGTTATGCCCGCAATTCACACCAATATTGGGGTTATAGCGCAGGGATAGAATTTGAGCGGAAAATAATTGTTAAAAAAGAAGCACCGGCGCTATTTAAAAAGTTTTTAGAAAAAAAAGGATGGGATGCCACCACCATTTCCCTTTCCGGCAATACCGACTGCTACCAACCTGCCGAAAGAAAGTTTAAACTTACCAGACAGCTGCTTGAAATTGCATTGGCCTACAAACAGCCTATTGGTATGATTACCAAAAATTCGCTTATTCTTCGCGACCGGGATATTCTGCAAGAAATGGCTAAGCTAAATCTCTGTATGGTTTATGTCTCCATCAATAGCTTAAACGAAGATTTGCGACAGGTAATGGAACCCCGCACCACAACAGCTAAACAACGCCTAAAGGTGGTAGAAGAACTGAGTAAAGACGGAATCCCTATGGGTGTAATGGTTGCCCCGCTTGTGCCCGGTTTAAGCGACCATGAAATTCCTAAAATTTTAAAAGCCGTAGCCAATGCCGGCGCCATTAAAGCCGGTTACACCGTGGTGAGGCTCAATGGAGCCATTGGACAGATATTTGAAGATTGGTTGCAGAAAAATTTTCCAGACCGTTTTGATAAGGTTTGGCACATGATTCAAAGTTGCCATGGAGGCAATGTAAATGATAGCAGATTCGGAGATAGGATGCGTGGTGATGGAAATATTTCTCAAATGATCAGGGATAATTTCAGACTGCATTGCCGCTTAAATGGTTTAAACGTAAAGGATATTATTTTAGACCACACTTTGTTCAAAATCCCGAGCAACCAGGTGAGTTTGTTTTAAAGTTTTTAAGTGCGCTGGCCCCGATTGAGAATACTACCGTGTTGACACATCTTTTTTAAGAATAGTTTAAGCACCATGCCAGGTCCTTAAAAGAAGTACAGGCTATACCGAAGAACTGGCTGTTGGTCCCGATTTGCAATCGGGAGCTGTGAGAGCTGGATTTGTAATCCACTATTATAAAACTTAGTTTTAACGTTATGAATATTGCATTAGTAACCTATCTGGATAAAGGCGCTTATGATAGCACCACAGTTGAAAGCGAGGATGATAAACTCTTACATTTCCTGAAAGAAAAGGGATTGGACATTGAAAAAGTAATCTGGAATGATCCGAATATTAACTGGGAAGATTATTCGCTTGCCATTTTAAAATCGCCATGGGATTATTTTGACCTGATTGAAGAATTTTACAGCTGGCTTAATCAACTGGAAGCAAAAAAAGTAAAATTGCTTAACCCTGTTGAGACAGTAAGGTGGAATGCAAATAAACTATATCTGCAGGAAATCGAAGCCGCAGGCTTAATGATTACACCCAGTTTTTTTATTCAAAATCAAAAAAGTGTAAGTCTTGAGGATTTCTTTGAAAAATTTAATACCGATAAGTTAATTGTAAAACCTTGTGTGAGTGGCGGGGCAAAAAACACATTCAAGGTAACTGTTGATGATGTGAAAGAGGTGAATCAAAAGTTAAATCAGCTTATTCAACATGAAGATTTTATCGTTCAGCCATTTCTACCTGAGATTCTGGAAAGCGGTGAATGGTCTTTCATTTTTTTTAATGGCGGGTATAGTCATTCCTTAATCAAACAGGCAAAACCTGGTGATTTTAGGGTACAACCTGCCCATGGCGGATCTGTTCATCCGCAAAAACCGAATGAAGAGCTGGTGGCTACTGCACAACAATATGTAACCTTATTTGCTAAAGATTGCCTTTATGCACGGGTTGACGGTACTTTTGTTAATGGCGAATTTTTACTGATGGAATTGGAGCTCATCGAACCTTTTTTATTCCTGAATACCGATCCTCAAAATTATGACAGGTATTATCAAGCGCTAAAGGAGTTGGTGTAAAAAAGAGCATTCCCATAAGAAAGTCGTCATCTCGACTGAAACGTAGTCCCGAATGTCTGGAAGAGAGATCTATTATAGATTTCTCGGCTGCGTTGCACTCCGCTCGAAATGACGAAATAATTTATTTAGCTGCAAAATCCTGAACCCAGTAATTATCTGTTTTAGCTGCTCCCATTTCTTTAAAGGCGGCATTCATGATATTTTTGCAGTGATCTTCACTTTTAATCCAGTCGTTAAAAACCTGCACTTCGGTGGTTTGGCCAACAGCAATATTTTCACCGACTGTTGTCCAGTTGTACCCTGTTGCTTTAACCCGGGCGCCTACATTATCACCATTGGCAGAGCTATGGGTTAAGCTTTTTATCGATGCGATATACTTACTGTGGCCAATAGCTGCAGCGCCTAAATTTATGTTCCAGGTGAGTGCAGCAACCGGAGGCATAACAGTTGTTCCACAATTACAACCAGCTAAACGGGTATCGTTTACTAATTTTAGCAAGGCTTCGTTATTAATATTAGTTGTTGTAGAAAGTACAGGCGGGTCATTTGTTCCGGCCGAATCATCAGCTCCTTTTTTACAGGATAATGCGCAACATAGCGCTAAACACACTAAGGGAAAGGCAATTAATTTCATTAATCAGGATAGTTTAAGGAAAGATACAAGGATTTTCTTTAAAAAAAAATAATTTATACCCTCTTTTTCACACTCCAGAAGCAAGAAATAGCAGGATAAACCTAAAACAAAAAACTCCCGATTTTCATCGGGAGTTTCCTATTTTATTTACTGGAAGAATCTTCTTCTTGTTTTGGCTCTTCTTTTTTCTTTTCACCTTTTTTATGGTTGATCGAAATCAGCTCGCTCGTTTTATCATAATCAATTTCTAAAACATCACCTTCAGCCAGTTCGCCTTTAAGAATTTCTTCTGCAATTGGATCCTCTAAATATTTCTGGATGGCCCTTTTTAACGGACGAGCACCAAAATTACTGTCAAAACCTTTCTCAGCAATGTATTCTTTAGCATTCTCGGTTAATGCAATTTCATAACCAAGGGTATGAACGCGACCGAATAAAGCTTTTAATTCGATATCGATAATTCTGAAGATTTCATCTTTACCTAAGCTATTAAATACCACTACATCATCAACACGGTTTAAGAACTCAGGAGCAAAAGCACGTTTTAATGCACTTTCTATTACACCACGACTGTGAGAATCGGCCTGGTTTGTTTTCGCTGCTGTAGAGAAACCAACGCCTTGTCCAAAATCTTTAAGTTGACGGGCACCAATATTCGAAGTCATGATGATGATTGTATTTCTAAAATCAACTTTACGACCCAAACTATCGGTTAACTGTCCTTCATCCAAAACCTGCAATAAGATATTGAATACATCAGGATGTGCTTTTTCAATCTCATCCAATAAGATTACAGCATAAGGTTTTCTTCTAACTTTTTCAGTTAATTGTCCACCTTCTTCGTAACCTACGTATCCCGGAGGCGCTCCCACTAAACGTGAAACCGCAAATTTCTCCATATACTCACTCATATCGATCTGAATCAGTGAATCATCACTATCGAACATGAAACGAGCGAGTTCTTTTGCCAGTTCTGTTTTACCTACGCCTGTTGGACCTAAGAAAATAAATGAACCAATTGGCTTTTTAGGATCTTTTAATCCAGCTCTTGTACGTTGGATAGCTTTGGTTAACTTTTTAATCGCATCATCCTGACCAATAATTTTCTCGGCCACTTTATCGTACATGTTCAACAGTTTGGCACTGTCTGTTTGTCCAACACGTTGTACCGGAATACCTGTCATCATCGAAACCACTTCGGCTACATTATCTTCTGATACTTCGTAACGTTTAGTTTTGGTTTCAGCTTCCCACTCCGCTTTAGCCTTATCTAATTCTTCAATTAAATTTTTCTCTGTATCGCGTAGTTTTGCCGCTTCTTCATATTTCTGGCTACGTACAACTTTGTTTTTCTCTAATTTGATATCTTCAATTTTAGCTTCGATATCAATAATATTCTGCGGAACGTGAATGTTGGTTAAGTGAACACGCGAACCTGCTTCATCTAAAGCATCAATAGCTTTGTCTGGTAAGAAACGATCAGAAATATAACGCGATGTTAAGGTAACGCAAGCTAAAATCGCTTCATCAGTATAAGTTACACCATGGTGTTCTTCGTACTTATCTTTAATACGGGTTAAAATCTCTACCGTTTCATCCGGCGTAGCAGGTTCTACCATCACTTTTTGGAAACGACGGTCTAAAGCACCATCTTTTTCAATGTACTGACGGTACTCATCTAAAGTTGTGGCACCAATACATTGAATTTCGCCCCTCGCCAAAGCAGGTTTGAACATATTGGATGCATCTAATGAACCTGATGCACCACCGGCACCAACAATGGTGTGGATCTCATCAATAAATAAAATTACATCAGTAGATTTTTCAAGCTCGTTCATCACGGCTTTCATACGTTCTTCGAACTGGCCACGGTATTTTGTACCGGCCACTAACGACGCCAAATCTAATGTCACTACACGCTTGCCAAAAAGCACACGCGAAACTTTACGTTGTACAATGCGTAAGGCCAAACCTTCTGCAATTGCCGACTTACCTACACCTGGCTCTCCAATTAAAATTGGATTGTTCTTTTTTCTACGTGATAAAATCTGCGATACACGTTCAATTTCTTTCTCGCGTCCTACGATTGGGTCTAAGCGACCTTCTTCTGCAGCTTTTGTTAAATCACGACCGAAATTATCCAAAACAGGGGTTTTAGATTTTATATCTGAAACCTTTTTAGGCGTACTAAAGCTTTCCTCTTCGCGATAATCATCATCACCTCCTGTGGAAGCACTATTTGAGATATCATCTCTGAAACCATTTTTATTCACTTCAACCTCCTGTTTAAAAACATCGTAAGTAACGCCATACTGTAATAAGATTTGTGAGGCGATGTTATCATCATCTCTCAAAACCGATAACAACAAATGTTCGGTGCCAATTAAATCGCTTTTAAATATTTTGGCCTCTAAGTAAGTGATTTTTAAAACTTTTTCTGCCTGTTTTGTTAATGGAATATTGCCTAAGTTTACTGTAACACTCGAAGTACCGCGAACGGCATCTTCAATTGAGCGGCGCAATTTACCGGTATCAACTCCTAACGATCGTAAAATTTTTATAGCCATGCCATCGCCTTCGCGGATGAGGCCCAATAATAAATGCTCGGTTCCAATGTAATCGTGCCCTAAGCGGAGCGCTTCCTCCCTACTAAAAGAGATTACATCTTTAACCTGTGGTGAAAATTTTGCTTCCATAATACCTTTCTTAACAGCTACGTCCCTAAACTATAAAATAACTTTATAAAAACGAACGTACTGTTTTCTTTATTTTATCAACAATTGCGCCATATGGGTGGATAAAGAGGCTTTTGAATGCCTGAGAACCCAAAATTCAATGTAAGATTATCGTTTAGATAAATATTATTTTATTTATATCTATCTACGTAATAAGTGTTATATAGGTTTTAAAGGGACATTTGCCAAAAACATCCGGTTACAGATATTTTATTGTCGGTTTATTGTAAGTATTTTTTCGCCATCAAAAACTGACAATTTGTATCTTTTTACTTAGGCAATTTACAAGTTTTGACAGAAAAATAAAAAGAACGTGACATCATTTAACAATTTCATTAGATAAAAATCAACAAACTAACTCAATTAGCCATACCTATTATAACGTTAATACGAAGTTAACTGTAATTAGGTTGTTTTTGTTTTTGAAGTCAGTAGTTTATTGTAATTCATTTATCATAAATAATAAGCTATCCTTCATTCAGAAATCAACATCAATTGCCTTAACCATTTTAACCATATAGTGCTTCGGTAAGCTGCTCTTTATGGTTTGAAGATAACTTCTGCAAAAACTGCAACGGAACATCGGTAACACCAAGTTTATCGCATTGTGAAACGACCTCATTCAAATCGAAATGGCCTGATAGCGATTGATAAAGCTCTCCTTCCGCCTGCTCAAATCCCATACTCCAATCTGTAAAACAGCGCCGCTCATATTTACCTATTTGCAGCAAAACAACTGATTCGTGACGTTCGTCATTTACGATTTTGTTAAAAAGCCTGCGGATAATGCGTTCATCTCCTTCAAGCAATTGCATAAACCTACCTTTACTCTTTGTGATTTGCAGACCTCTTACATATAATAATATCCCGGTAATATTATTCCGGTTATTAAATTCTCTACACTGATTAAGCAAGGCTCTAAGTTCTCCATTATTAAACAAGCTGCTCGCAATGCTTGTATAAATTAAATAAAAAACGGGGGTTAAAAGTTCATTTTCTAATTCCATAGGGTAATTAACGCTAAATTTTCTGTTTTTTCATAAAACGCGCTTATTATCTGATTATTCTCATAAAAAACAAACGAAACCCAACCACAACTGCTAAAATTCGATTAAAAAGCACCAACAAATCTATCATTTATCTGCATTCATGAGTAATCCAAAAGAATGATAAGCATATTTCATCCACATCAAAAAATTCATTTCTTCCTTTTTTTAATCTGCAATTAAGCCGGCAGAGGCAAACGTTTGCGTTTAATAATATCAGAAGTACCAAGCCGCATAGGCTTTATCCCACCCAAAAAAGGCTTAAATAACAATCCATCCCGCTTTACCAGGATATTTCAAGCAAACGTTTGCGCTGCATTCGCGATTTGATATTGCCTTTTATGGTTATAGTTTAGTAATAATCATTTTACAAAAAGTATATTATTAATGAACCTGAGAATAACTTTTAGCCCGCCGTAATCTGATTAATGCTCCTCAACAGAAAAACAATATAACAACAATCTAACCTAAAAAACATGAAGAGATTTCTTTTAATGATTTCCTTTATTGCGTGTATTTTGGCAGTAAAGGCACAAAACCGTACTATTTCAGGTACGGTAACTGACAGTAAAAAACTCCCGCTTCCCGGGATAACCGTAACCGTGCTGGGAACCAAAACGGCTGTACAAACAGATGCAAATGGAAAATATAACATTAGCGCTGACAATGAAAGTACCCTGGAGTTTAAAGCCCTGGGTTTTACCACCCAAACCATTAAAGTAGGCGCAAATACTTCCGTAAATGTTTCCTTAGTAGATCAAACTACAGAACTGGATGCTGTAACCGTTGTGGGTTATACAGCAAAGAAGAAATCAGAAATTTCGAGTGCCGTAACGACCGTAAGCGGCTCGAAGCTTAACGATGTAACCTCCGTAAACCTCGGTAACCTGTTACAGGGTAAAGCGCCTGGTGTGGTGGCAAGTTCTGCTTCTGGCGATCCAACAGCAGGCTCGAATGTAGTGGTACGTGGCGTAGGCAGTATTAATGCCGGTACAGGGCCATTAATTGTGGTTGACGGAAATATTGGTGGAACCTATAACCCTGCCGATGTGGATAACATTACCATATTGAGAGATGCCGCCGCTACAGGTTTATATGGATCGAGAGCGGCCAATGGCGTTATTATTGTAACCACCAAAAAAGGAAAGGCGGGGGAAACCAGATTTAGCCTAAATTCGACCATTGGTATTGCAAAAGCAACTACGGGTAACTTTAAGCTAATGGATGCCCAACAACTTTACGATTACCAGAAGTCTTTCTTTACCACCCCACCAGCTGCTTCGGTGTTAAATACCAATACCGATTGGTGGAATGAAGCGTTTAGAACAGCAATGGTAAATAACCATACCCTAACTGCATCTGGAGGGAGTGAGAAAACTCAATTTTATATTTCAGGCAACTATTTTAAGGAAGAAGGAACTTTAATCAATAACGATAAAACACAATATAGTTTAAGGGCTAACCTTACCTCACAGTTGACTAAAAAATTAAAATTAACAGCCTTGTTAAGTGGAATTGTAATCAATGATAATTATAATCCCGAAAGTGCCGTTTACCAGGCTTATTTAAATATGCCTTACGATCCGGCTTACAATACGGATGGCAGTCCAACTGACCCACGGAATATTCCTTCCTGGAAAGGTAGAGACCGCTCAAATTTTTTACAGAGTTTGCAGTATAACTACTCAAAAGCAAGAAGTTATACCACAACCGGTGATGTAAACCTCGATTATGATCTCATCAAAAACTTAACAATTTCTAGTTATAACAGGGCTACAATAGCTAACGGCAGGTCAAACAGCTATGCTGATAGAAGAAGTCAGAGTGGCGCTACAAACCTTGGAACAGTTTCTTTAGGAAATACCTTTTCTACTACCCTTTTGTCATCAAACAGGATTAAGTATAACGTAAATATTGGGAATCATAGCCTAAGCGTTTTAGGCGTTGCTGAGCTAGAAAGTTACAAATACGACGAAAGTGGCATTACTGCCAAAGGTTTGCCAGCTGGATTGGATGCCATAAACACAGCAACTGATATTACCAATAAACCTACAGGCCGGTATGATCAGTATCAGAATATAAAATACCTGGCACAGGCTGATTATAGCTTTCAGGGTAAATATTATTTAGTGGGCTCCATCGTTAATGAATACTCTTCTCGATTTGGAAAAAATAACCCTGCCGCAACTTTTTACCAAGCAGGTGCATCATGGATTTTATCTAACGAAGATTTCTTAAAAAGTAATACCACCCTTACGTTTCTAAAATTAAGGGCAAGTTTTGGTACTACCGGGAATCAACGTTTTACTACGAATGATAGCCCTGATGGTTTTTACCAATCGCTAGGCTTATATAATTTAAATGCCGGGGCATCATATAACGGCCAAACAGGCGCCTTCCCAACACAAATTGCGAATCCAGATTTGACATGGGAAAAATCGAGAGCGTACAATTTAGGTCTTGATTTTGGCCTGTTTAAACGCATCGACATTACTATTGATGCTTATGACAAACGTAACTCTGATCTACTATTTGCGGTACCACTTCCTGCAACCGTAGGTTATGGAAGCATTAGAAGAAATATTGGCGCAGTAAGAAACAGAGGTATTGAGTTAACGATCAATTCTAAAAACATCCAGCAGAAAGACTTTAACTGGGAAACCAGTTTTAACATGTCTTTTAACCGCAACAAAGTTATGGAACTAAACCAGGGCTTGTTGGTGGTAAATACCAGTACACAACCCATCGCTTTGGGCCACGATATGGATGAATGGTACATGCAAAAATGGGCTGGTGTAAATCCCGCTGATGGCAAACCCCTTTGGGAAAAATTAGATGATCCTACAGGTGTAACCAGCACTTATAATCAGGCGACCAGACAATATACAGGTAAATCATCTGCACCAAAATTTAGCGGTGGATTAACCAATACACTGGAATATAAAAACTTTACCCTTTCGGCCTTTTTAAATTTTGTATATGGCAACTGGGTATATAATGATAGCCGTTTCTATTTCGATAACGATGGCGTTTACGAAAGTTATAATCAGCAGGTATTACCTAAAGGTTCGGTAAGGTGGACAACCCCTGGCCAAACCGATGCCACCCATCCTCAGGCTAAATTTGGCGGCAATCTTCAATCGCATCAAAGCTCTACCCGCTTCTTAGAAGATGGAAGTTATTTAAGATTGAGGAATGTAACTGTAGGGTATAACTTACCCACAAACTGGTTAAAAAAGGCTTCGATAAATGCTGCCCGTTTATATGTGAGCGGCGACAACTTGTTTACGGCCACCAAATTTTCGGGCGTAGATCCTGAGGTTGACTTAACCGGAGGTATATCTTCTTTCAGATATCCAACCAGCAGAAGATTTGTTTTTGGCGTTAACCTAACATTCTAACCATTAATAAGATTACCATGAAAATATATCATAATCACATCATAAAAATCGCCATTGCAGCCAGTATTATTCTTACTACATCTGCATGTCGTAAAACCTATTTCCCATCTGATAAAGCTGAAGATAGTGGATTATTAACTACCATTGAGGGTAAACGTACGGCAACCTTGGGCAACTATGCTACCTTAAAATCATTAAACTACGAAAACAATTACCATTGGCTTGCCGAGCTCCCTTCTGATGAGGTGGCTCAAGGCCAGAACTCATCAAGCGATGTAACTAATTTATATAAGTATACGCACCTGGTAAACTCTGCTAACGCCACCGCTTATTTTCAGCAAGCCTATTATGTAGCCTCTGCAACAAACAAAATCATTAAGCTCATTCCCGATGGTTCATCGGCAGAGTTGCTACAGATTAAAGGAGAAAACCTGTTTCTCAGAGCGATGTTACATTTTAATTTAGTGCGCATGTTTGGAAGGCCTTATCAGCAAAATCCAACAACCAATCCTGGAGTTCCAATTTTGAACGAGACAGTAAGTGAAACCGATGCCGCCATAATTAAGAGAAGTACAGTTGCCCAGGTATACGATTTTGTAATCGCTGATTTATTAAAAGCTGCACAATGTATCACCGTAGAAAAAAGCAATAGCTTTGCCACAAAATTGGCTGCCTATGCACTCCTATCGAGGGTTTATCTGTACATGGATAACAATGCCAAAGCAATAGAATATGCCAATTTGGTTATTAGTTCAAACAAATATCAATTGATGCAGGATGCCGCTTATCAAACCTATTTTAGAGGAGATCCGGAAAAAAACACCGAAAATATTTTTGCCATTAAACACACCAAAACTGAAAACTACGATTATTCGGCCATTGGTTCGTTATACTATAGCGGCGATGCCAATGGTAATGCGCTGGGTCAGGGAGAAAGCGGATGGGGAGAGATATATGCCTCTGTAAAGTATTATAACTTCCTTAATAAATATCCTCAGGATAAAAGAAAAAGCTTTATTTCGCCGCTAATCGTAAATGGTGTACAACAGTTAAACACAAAATTAACACCGGCTGCGCCAATCTATTACGTAAATAAAAATAACCTGCAGGAAGGTGTGATCAATTTAACATCGCCGGTATACCTTCGTTTGGCAGAAATGTACCTGAACAGAGCAGAAGCTAATGCCAAACTGAACAACACACAATTGGCTTTAGATGATGTGAATGTAATTAGAACCCGTGCCGGAATTCCGACATATACGTTAGCTGATGTGACACCAGCACATGGTATTTTAGATATTGTATTGGAAGAAAGATGGCTAGAATTAGCTTTTGAATGTCAGCGGGCTTATGATCTGTTTAGGAATAACCGTCCGGTGGTGAGAGATTATCCTGGTACACATTCTACCATTAATGGCTCAGTTAATCAAACCATTAACCCAACTGATGCGCGGGTAATTTATTTTATTCCACAAACTGAAAGAGATAAAAATTCTAATTTATCTCAAAACCCTTAGCAAGGGCAAATCATATGATCAAAAAACAAAAGCCTTTCAATCCTGAAAGGCTTTTGTTTTAACTAATGTTTACGGTATCTACTAAGAATTAATCCGCTGGTTAAATGTAAAACTTTTGTATTTCGTTATATAACATGATTTATTTTATGAGCGAATAATGATAATTACATTAAAACGAGATTAGAATTGTTGTTTATTCGTTCATTAGGCACTGGTTTATTAGTTAGCATGATGGATAAAACCATTCCCCGTCTACCTGTACTTCTGTGGCTAAAAGTTTATTAAAGTATAATCATAAAGCACTTTGTAATGGGCTTGTTGTTCTTATCTTTGTAAGCAATTTTGGCTTTGCCATTATTGGGTTGGGTAAAATCAGTCTGTAAAAAAAACGGTTGACCTTCCTTTAATATCATAGCATTAAACTACTTTAAAAACAATACATTATAATGTCAGACGAGAAAATCATATTTTCAATGGCAGGTGTAAATAAAATTTACCCTCCACAAAAACAGGTTTTAAAAAATATTTACCTTTCTTTCTTTTACGGTGCCAAAATCGGGGTTATCGGCTTAAACGGTTCTGGTAAGTCATCACTTTTAAAAATTATTGCCGGTTTAGATAAGTCTTACCAGGGCGAGGTGGTTTTCTCACCAGGTTATTCGGTGGGTTACTTGGCTCAGGAGCCGATCTTAGATCCGGAAAAAACCGTTCGCGAAGTAGTTGAAGAAGGCGTTGCCGAAGTAACGGCTATTTTAAAAGAATACGAAGAGGTAAACGAAGCTTTCGGCTTAGAAGAAAACTACTCCGATCCTGATGCCATGGATAAACTGATGGCCAGACAAGGCGAACTTCAGGATAAAATTGATGCTTTAGGGGCCTGGGAAATCGATTCGAAATTAGAAAGAGCCATGGATGCCTTACGTTGTCCTGATCCTGACACTAAAATCGGTGTATTATCGGGTGGTGAGCGCCGTCGTGTGGCCATGTGCCGTTTATTGCTTCAACACCCTGATGTTTTACTATTGGATGAGCCTACCAACCACCTGGATGCTGAAAGTATCGATTGGTTAGAGCAGTTCTTACAAAATTACGAAGGAACTGTTATTGCCGTTACCCACGATAGGTATTTCTTAGATAACGTTGCCGGATGGATTTTAGAGTTAGACCGCGGTGAAGGTATTCCATGGAAAGGAAATTACAGCAGCTGGTTAGATCAAAAAGCGAAACGTTTATCACAAGAGGAGAAAACAGAGAGCAAACGCCAGAAAACTTTAGAGCGGGAATTGGAATGGGTACGTATGGCGCCCAAAGCACGTCATGCAAAATCTAAAGCACGTTTAGCCAACTACGATAAATTAGCTTCAGAAGACGGCAGAGAAAGAGAAGATAAATTAGAGCTTTTCATTCCTGCAGGTCCTCGTTTAGGTAATGTGGTGATTGAAGCAACAAACGTTACCAAAGCTTATGGTGACAAGGTATTATTTGATAATTTAAACTTCTCGCTACCTCCTGCAGGTATTGTGGGCATTATTGGCCCAAATGGAGCGGGTAAAACCACTTTATTCCGTTTAATTACCGGACAGGAAGAAGCTGATGCCGGTACTTTCCGTGTAGGTGAAACGGTAGAACTGGGTTATGTAGATCAGATGCACAACGATTTAGATGCCGATAAAACCGTTTACGAAAACATTACCGATGGTTTAGACAATATCCAGTTGGGAACGAAAGCCGTTAACGGACGTGCCTATGTTTCAAAGTTCAACTTTAATGGCGGCGATCAGCAGAAAAAAGTAGGCATTCTATCAGGTGGTGAGCGCAACCGCGTACACCTGGCCATTACCCTGAAAAAAGGAGCCAATGTATTGTTGCTGGATGAGCCAACCAACGATATCGACGTAAATACTTTACGTGCACTGGAAGAGGCTTTAGAAAACTTTGGTGGCTGTGCCGTTGTAATCAGTCACGACAGGTGGTTCTTAGATAGGATTTGTACACACATCCTGGCTTTCGAGGGTAACTCTGAAGTTTATTTCTTCGAAGGTAACTACTCAGATTACGAAGAAAACCGTAAAAAACGTTTGGGTGATGTTACCCCAAAACGCATCAGATATAAAAAACTTAACTAATGCAAAGTCCCGATGAAAATCGGGACTTTTTTGTTTGAGGCGCAATTTGGAAATGTATTTATCATTTCAAAGAAGTCAAGTTTTAATCGCCATTGCGCTATAAAAACTTGACTTTTTTTATAGCCATTACATAGATGGCTGAAAAGGCACAGGTCTTTGATTTTCCTTCGCTTTGCGTTTCCCTCTAAAAAAGAAGTAAAGGTTGATAAAGAGCATTATACCGAGATAAATTGCAAAGCCACCAATCTTAGAACTTAATGCTTCTATTAAGTTGCGGTAATCATTAGTGTAGATCGTAATCTTCATAATCATGAGTGCAAAACCTATATTCAACAGGTAAAAACCCGTTTCGAAAAGTTTGTTCGTTGCATTGGCAATCTCTTCTCTTCCTTTAAAAATATCTAACATATATACCTTACTGTTTTTGAACAGCGTTTTTGAAACATAAAAAGTCAAAAAAAGTGCAATTGGTAAATAAACTGCATAGCCGATTAAAATTTTGGTCGTTTCCATAATTGAAAATTTTAGATTGTTATTTTATTAATTTATGAATGGTATTGGTGAGCAAATAGATATTTAAATAGTGAAGAACAGATAGGATGCAAACAATAGTGGCTACTTTTACAGCCATCACTTCTATCAATTGCTGCAGGGAATTAATCGTCTCCCACCCCACCAATGTCATGGCACAGTACCCGATATTCACCAGGTAATAAGAAACCAGCAGTGATTTATTGATTTGCTGACAGAGATCCAAATGGTCGGGAATAAGTTCAGCCACAAAGATATTTCCGTTCCGGTAGCATATTTTGCCAACCACTACAATAATAAATACGATAACGGTAATAAAGATGCCATATCCGAGTATATTGTAATCCATAACCAGTAGTTTTTATTATTTAACTTTCAGGAAAAACTGAAAGAATAGAAGCAAAAAAAATAGCTCTAAAGCCCCTTCTTAACTGTTTTATCTTTCATGTTCCCTTTCACGATGTAAAGTTAAATAAACATTATTAAACTTTCAAATATTATTGAAAGTTTATAAACAAAAAAACGGGTGTTATAGAGCCTTCTATCTTGAACGATGATTTTATCGTATGGAACTATATTAATGACAAGGAAATTTGAAAAAGAACCGCCATTAATCATCGTCATCCGATGGCTTTTTCAGCCGACAGTCTGTCCCGACCTTTCCTATCGTATAGACACATCTCTAATTTACATTTGTTTTTAGTGTCGTTGCCTAGATCAATCAGCTTACTGATACCGAAACTTCTGTATCAGCACCTTTCCTGTTATTGAGAATTCCCTGATTCTAAAATAAATATTAAATATTGACATCAATATTTGTTTATTTTTCCGCTCTATGCCGCGGTGACATGGTACTTTGGAGCGCCAAAGTACCCAAAACGCTTTGTCAATCCAGCAATGAGCCTTTTTGCACAATCCCATTCACATCAAAAAAACAGCGGCACTTCGTTTTGTGTTCAATATTTTTTTTAAAAATTAAATCATCGTTATGAACACAAAACCACTGCGTTTCAGGTTTGTTAGTGCCAATTGACCTAGACAGCACCTGTTTTTTTGATTTTTCCGGCTCTTGGGATTGACGGCATACTTCGTTAAAATCAGTGCTTTTATTAAAGTTGGCTAGCATTATGCATAAACTATTCTTAAAAAAGATGTGCATTCAAGATAGGACCTTTCAGGGAAGCAATGACGAACTTTCTATGGAAGTTTATCAATGATAGCATGATTGAAGGGCTTATCGATCTAATGCCGATTCCTCAAAGCCTTTTTTATTGCATCATCAGTCACTTCTTCCATAATTTTATAACCTGCCAGGTTTGGATGAACGCCATCAACTGTGAGTTCGGCACGCTGCCCTCTCCTTTCGTCTACCAAAGGTGTCCAATAATCTAAAATGGTATAATTTCTTGCTTCAGCGTAGGCCACAATCTTTTCGTTTAAATTCACGATGCTATCAGCTGCTTTAACGCTTTTGTTCCATGGATATTCGTAAACAGGCAGGTATTTACAGAGTATCACTTTAATATGGTGCAACCTTGCCAGTTCGGCCATCGATTTAATGTTATTCATAATTTTATCGTTGGTAACATGGCCGGTATTACCCGCAATATCATTACTCCCGGCCAAAATAATCACCACTTTTGGTTTAAGGTTAATTACATCCTGCCGAAAACGGATAAGCAGTTGTGGCGAAATCTGTCCGCTTATTCCCCTATCCAGATAAGGTTTATCCTTAAAATACTCAGGATCTTTCTGTTTCCAGAATTCGAATATCGAACTCCCTAAAAAAACAACCCTTTTTTCTTTTCTGGTTGGTGGTGGTAAAAGTTCATTTTCTTTCTGGTACTTGCTTAGCGCAGCCCAGTCATCAGCAAAATTCTCTTTTTTAGGTTTATTACTTAACGAATCTGTCTTCAGCTGTGCAAACGAAACATTTACAAAGACCATTAAAAACAGAATCAGGATTTTACTTTTCATGGGATAATCGGTTTGAACGAAACGCTAAACTAATTAATTCCCGATTAATTAAATTCAACTCCACTTAAATTTACATTCGTTCTGTTTCTTTTGTTTCCAAACTGGCTCAGATTATAACCTAAGGTTGCCTGCACAAAGCGGCTGATAAAGCGTGTCCTGTTTTCAGATATGGAATTATTGCTAATACTGGTACTAAAGAGGGCTCCCTGGTTAAACAGATCGTTGGCCTGAATAGAAAAGAGGAGTTTATTATCCTTCAAAAAGGAGGTATTTAATCCCATGTTCACCAATAAAGGGTTACCGGAATATAGATTGTATCCAAAATTTAAACTTTTAGAGGCTGAGGCATTTACCCTAAAACGTTTATTAGGAATCCAGCTGGCACTGCCATTTAAAGCCAGCACCTGGATATTCTTAATATTCTGGTTCATTACAGAATAGGTATTTGAACTAAAGCTATACGAAACGCTGGTATTAAAAGAATATTTTTTCTCATTCAGGTTAAACCTAAAAGCGTTCGAAACGTTAATTCCACTACTCCGGTTTAATACATTTTCTGTATAAAAAACATTACGGCTATAGGCGATATTTCCATTGACAGAGAGCGATAGTTTATTGGTTAACAACCTTTTATTTAAGGAATAATTTCCACCCACATTATAAATACCATTTACATTCTCATAGGTCGTTTGCTGTTTTAAACTGTTGAGCGTATCTCTCAGAAAAACCGTATTACTCACAACGCTATTAAAAGCAAAAGTTCCTGATAAACCTGCCATAATACTCAATCCCGATTTAAGGCCAAATTGATTGTAGCTTAAATCGGCGGTATGGCTGGATGTTGCTTTCAAATCTGGATTACCGATAATCAGGTTCTGTACATCATTATTGTTTCTAACGGGTTGCAGTTTATTAAAGTCGGGCGAACTCGTGTAACCATTGTAGCCAAAACTCAAATTCCCGTTGTCTTTAATCTGATAACTTAAATTGGCAGAGGGTGAAAAATTTAACTGGTAGTTTTTTAGCTCCTGTCCCGTATTCTGGTATTTACCGATAATGATGCTGGGGGAAAAATTAAGGCCTAAATTATAACTGATCCGCTTTGCATTGGTATTAAAGCCAATACCGAAATTCTGATTAATAAAATTAGATACATAATCCTGCCCCAGCGAATCGACAACAAAATCGTTCCCCAGTGGATTAGTTACCGTTGTAGTTTGCAAATTCCGGCTCCTGCTTACCGAAAAACGGTAAGACAAATTAATAAAACTATATCCTGTACTGTCGTTTGGCTTTTTTAATGAATTGGAAAACTGGAAATTACCCCCAAAATTGGAGTTCGAAGTATTATTATCAACCAATCTGTTTAGTAACGAATCTTTAACCAGTATGTTAGTGGTTTCGTTATAGTACCTGATAATGTCGTTAATTCTACTGTTTGAATTTCCTTCGCTTGTGCCAAAATTAAATCCCATAGATAGCGACCGCTTATTATTAGCCAGCCGGCGAGACCAATTGATGCTTCCATTAACATTAGGATTGCTATTCCGTGAGCCTGAATTAGACAGAAGATCCTGTTTGATAAACCCTGTTTTATTGGAAGTTGAAAACGCATCATTGCGGGTATTGGCCAAAGCCCCACTAAGCGAAATATTGAAATAATTCTTCTTTGTGGCGCCATTTAAACCCAGGTTGATGTTATTGTTTAGCGATTTAGAATTATTGGCGCTTTCTCTCAAATCGAATATGGTTCCCTGCGGATTAAACGTTTCGAGGTAATTACTCTGAATGGATTTATTAATTCCATTACTAAAATGATAAGCACCGTTAAAGCTAAATTCCTTCGAAATTTTGTCCCTGATATTACCGTTTAAACCTCCGTTGTTCATTTTGGTAAACTCATTATTGGTAATCCCATAACGGCTTCCAAAACCAATTTGCTTCGTTTTTTTCCATATACTCCCGTTACCGCCGAGGTTATGTGCATTATTGGTAGCAGAACTCATATTTACGCCGCCAAAAACACCTTTATCCATGCCGGGTTTAGTAACCAGGTTTAACATTTTCTGTGGCGTACCTACTTTTATGCCGGTAAAATTAGCTTCGTCTCCATAATCATCAATGACCTGAAGTTTAGCAATAATATCGGCAGGTAACTGCCTGATGTAATCTTCTACGTTACTGGTAAAAAAATCTTCACCATTTACCCGCAGCTTGGTCATTTTTTTCCCCATTGCCGTAACAGCACCTTTTTCGTCGACCTCAACGCCTTGTAACTGTTTGAGCAGGTCTTCCACTTTATCATTTTCTCTGATGGTGTAGGCAGCAGCATTATATTCAATGGTATCTTTTTTGATTTTAATGGGATCTACCTTTACTTTAACCTCTACATCTTCGAGACGGATGGTTTCCATTTTGAGCATAATGGGTTCTAAAACGGCGTTTTTTTTCGAAGACTCAATTTCGTAGATCGAGGCAAATGGCTTGTAGCCCAATGCAGAAATGCTAAGATAGAACTTATTGCGGCTTACTTTCGCGAATGCAAAATTCCCTTTCCCGTCAGAATTTGAGCGGAGGGTATCTTTATCAGTAATCAATCGGATGCTTACACCTTCAATAGGCTTTTTCAAAGAATCGATTACGTTACCACTTATTTTAAACTGAGACTGAGCGAGAGCGTTAACAGAAAGCGTGATCAGTATAAAAAATAATAAAAAGCATAAATTATTGCTTTTTCTCATCCCTCGGACCTCTTTTGTAAATCACAAGACCATTTAAAAAATTACGTAGAATCTGATCGCCACAAGGTTTAAAATTTTCATGGTCTTCATTTCTGAAAATATCGCCTAGTTCTGCCTTGGTTACTTTAAATCCAACAAGGTCGCATATGGTGATAATATCTTCTGTTTTTAATGATAAGGCTACTCTTAGTTTTTTTAATATATCGTTGTTGCTCATTTTTAATGTTTGAATTAGAGATTGATTAAGTGATGATTGAGTGATTGATTTAGAGAATTAGCGCATGATTGAATTAAAGCATTAATGAATGACTGAGTTATTAAATAAACGGTTGAATAAATAAATTATTGAATGACAACAAAAATAAATCTAGAACTTTAGTTCCCATTTTATCAATGAACCAATGAACCAATGAACCAATGAACCAATGAACCAATGAACCAATGAACCAATGACCAATGAACTAATAAACCAACCTAACTGGCCACTTCTAATTTAAGTTTTTTCCCTTTAATTTTTTCGCCACTTAGTGTTTTCAATAGTTTCTCTACTTTGTTTCTTTTAACGGCTATATAACTGGTCGTATCTTTCACTTCAATCAGTCCAAGATCTTCTTTTGTTAAGGTACCTTTCTGCAAAAATAAACCTACAATATCAATTTTGTTAATTTTATCCTTCTTGCCATGTGCAAGATATAATGTTACCCAATCGCTGGCTTCTGGTAATTTATATTGCTCAGATAAAACTTCTTCTTCAATATCATCTGGTAAATATTTATAATGTTCTTCTGTCGTTAAAATGGCATAAGCCGTTCCTTTTGCGTGCATCCTTGCCGTTCTGCCATTGCGATGAATATAGGCATCTTCGGTATAAGGCAATTGATAATGTACAATATGTTCTACTTCGGGAATATCGAGACCGCGGGCTGCCAAATCTGTCGTGATTAAAATCCGATGGCTGCCATTTCTAAATTTAAGTAATGCCTTTTCACGATCGAACTGCTCCATCCCTCCGTGAAAAACATCATGTCCTAAACCATTTTCGAAAAGTAAATCACTTATCCGGTCTACCGTTTCCCTGTGGTTACAGAAAACCAGCGTGTTTTTACTCCCTATTTTACTGAGTAATCTGAAAAGGTAATCTAGCTTATCGGCTGCAGGCGCTGTTATTTTTTTGAGTTTCAGATCTGGTTTTGCTTCGATATTTTTTGAAAAATCGACTTCAACAGGCGAATTCAGCTTTACAAAGGCCGGAATTTCTTCCATTTTGGTTGCAGAAGTAAGTATACGCTGTTTTAACGAAAGTAGCGAACCAATGATGTATGACATGTCATTTTCAAAACCAAATTCCAGTGCTTTATCAAATTCATCTAAAACCAAGGTTTCGATAAAAGATTCGTCAAAGTTTTGATACTCTAAATGATAAGCGATCCTGCCAGGTGTTCCGATTAAGACTGCTGGAGGATGTGCAAGATTATTTTTTTCGATGCGTACAGCGTGGCCACCATAACAGCAGTTTACTTTAAACGAAGTACCCATTTGTTTAAAAACCTGCTCTATCTGTAGGGCAAGTTCTCTTGATGGAACCAAAACCAGGGCCTGCACTCCTTTTACGCCGGCTTTTAGGTTAGAAAGTAATGGCAATAAAAAGGCCAACGTTTTCCCTGAACCCGTTGGCGCAATCAATATTACATCTTTACCAGTCTTAGCTGCTTTTACAGAAGACTCCTGCATCTCGTTAAGTGCAGCGATGTTTAATTTTTTTAAGGCATTTTCTATCATTCGGCCATAAAGGTAATCATTTCTCTTTATGCCCGGAATACAGCCTTAGTTACGGTCTGAAAAATCTTTCCCTAAGTTTCCTAAGGGTAGAAAAGTTTAATCTTTTCTCGAGCAACATTAACATGTTACCGCGTTTAGACATTGATGATAGTACTTTTTCGTTAACAGCATCAACCGAAGATAAAATCTTGTCAGCCAGTTCATCTGCAAATTTATTCGCCCTGCTATTTTGTAATAACTGAAGCTCTTGAATTAATTCTGCTTTCATAATTAAGAATTTTTAATGAATGTACAAATATTAACGGAGCGGATAATAATTTGTTTCAATAAATAATAAGATCATCCAAACAATTATCACTAACTTGTTGATAACTAACTTTTTGTTAGCAAATAAACAATCTACGCTTAACACATATTTAATTTTTAGCGCTTATTTTTATAAAAACCTGATTGCCATTTGTACCAAAGGGGATTCCTTTGGAATTAACCTCAAAAAATACAATGTATGACGTGGAAAAAATTTAGTGGTGAAATTATTCAATCTTCGATCCTTGAAGAAGTAGAAAAAGCAATTATCAGAGAAAGCGAAAACGGTTTCAAGCTTAAAGTTTGTATTGGCACCGACTCGCAGGTAAAAGGTGCGGTAACGGATTTTGCAACCGTAATTGTGCTGTTACGAGAACATCATGGCGGTTTTATGTACATTCACCAGGAAAAAAGCACACAGCAGGTAAGCATTAAAGAAAGAATGTTGATGGAAGTGCAAAAATCTATCGAAACAGCTTATTCCATCTGCGATTTACTTGACATTTATGATGTAGCGCTCGAAGTACATGCCGATATCAACACCAGCCCATCATTTAAATCGAATAAAGCGCTTAATGATGCCATGGGTTATATTTTAAGTATGGGCTTTATTTTTAAGGCTAAACCAGAAGCATTTGCCAGTTCTACCTGTGCCGATAAAATGGTGCATTAGGTAGTTAGCCGGAAAGTCTTGGGTTAGAGGTTCGAAGCTGATTATCGTCGTTTCGAGCACCGCCGAGAAATCTATAGGTCACGTTGATGATCAATATCCCTCATAGATCCCTCCATTCCGCTGCACTTCAGTCGGGATGACGAAACTCGTTACGCTCCAACTTTGCGATCGCTGTGCCCTCATTCTGCGAACTTGCGGTTAAACCTAAACTATCTTCAACAAAACCCCAACTTCGTTGTTGTGCTTTTAAAACAAAAACTTGAAAACATATAGATTAGAATTTACCCAAAAACTACCTGTTGATCTGGATACAGCATGGGACTTTTTTTCTTCGCCCATGAACCTGGCCGAAATTACCCCACAGGATATGACCTTTGATGTTACTTCACCAAATATGGTCAATACTAAAATGTACCCTGGCCTGATCATCACCTACAAGGTTTCGCCCTTGCTTGGCATTAAATTAAACTGGGTGACGGAGATCACACACGTTAAGGACAAGGAATATTTTATCGACGAGCAGCGCTTTGGCCCTTTTGCATTCTGGCATCACCAGCATCATTTCGAAAAAGTAGATGGCGGTGTATTGATGCACGATATTTTGCATTACAGCATCGGCTGGGGACCTATTGGCTTAATGGCGAATGCCATCATCGTGAATAATAAAATCAACGAAATTTTTAAATTCCGCTCTCAGAAAGTGCAAGAATTATTTGGGAAATTTTAACGCAGGCCAGCTACCATTTTTTAGTTGAAATGGTTTCTGCCTTCTTTTTGGCTTTCTCTACCCTATTCGTGGCTAAATACTTCTTGAAGTCATCGCCAAATTTTTCGATTTTGTTATAAGCACTGTTTAAAATATCCTTCCATGCGCCTGCACCAAGTTTGCCTGGTGTACGCTCTAAAGGCACGCCAATTTTTGTAGTCGCTACAAAATTTCCATAACGATCCCTCTGGTATGGGATAAACAGCATATCGGTTAACCAGAATCTGTACTTTCCATTACGCGCCTCAAAAACGAAATGATAACTCACTTCACCACTCGGATGACCGGCAACTAAAATTGTCTTATCAATTACCATTGCTCCTTTAGCTAAAATAGAAGAATCGGTAATACTTTCCTGTGTCATCGATTTTTTATAAGCTACATTAATGAAAGATTTGGCCCTTTGCAGCAAAGTATCTTTGCTTACCAATTGCGAATCTACCACCTTATAATAGATAAATTTACCGTTATCATCTTTCGAAAACTGTTTTTGTTGTGCGGATAATTGAATTGAAAGAAGAGCAAATGTTATAAAAAGAAGGTGTTTCATTTTAAATCGGTTAATAGATAAATCTAACGCTTTAAAGATAAGAAAAAGCCGTCCCGATTTCATATCGGAACGGCCTGATAATAACATTTTTATTTCCTTAAAAAGCGTAAACAGCTGCTAAAGAGAACTGGCCACCATTTGGTGCTGCAGCGCCACCTTCTTTAAAGAAAGGTTTGTCGCTGTTATGGTCTAATCTCACCTCCGGGATAAAAGTTAAACCACCAGATTTAATGTTTGCGGTAAGTGTTACGGCTGTAAAAGCTGTAGCAGGAACTGCACCGGCTGCTTTAAATTTGAAGTATTCGCCTCTCAAACCTAAAGTTACCGCATCTAATATGGCGTACTGAGGATATAAAGCTGCGCCAGCATAACTTCCTGGTACCGAACTGTCTTTAATATCGTAATTAGCTGCATTTAAACCTAATTTAAACTTTTCAGTAACCTGATATGCAGTTGTTAAATCCACAATAGTTCCGTATCCACCAAAACCAGCTCCTGATAAAGCATTGATGTAAGCGGTCCAGCCTTCTACCGGTGCAACCATTAACTGGCCACCAATAGCTGAAACACCACGAGATGCACTGTACACATTCCAATCGTTAAATAAACCAGCCATTAAACTTACTTTATCGCTGAATTTATAAGTGGCTTTGATACCGGCATTCTGGAATGGACCATTGGTAAATAAATATGAAGTAGAGTAGTTGAAGTTTCCAACCGGAGAAATCACCTCATATCCGATAAAGGTACCCATGTAACCAGCAGTCATGCTAAATTCATCTGTAAACTCGTAGTTAACATATAAATTCTGGATATTAAATGAAGAACCAGCAGCAGCGGCATCAGGGATAGATTGCGATTGTCCTCTTGGGCCAAAAGAAAGCTCTCCAACAAATGAGGCCTTGCCAGTTTTTTTCTTCAAAGCAATATCGATCATCCCCAGCGATACTGAGTTATGATCAGTTACAAATGATGTTTTTGCATTTAGTGGGTTCTTGGCAAAATCATATTTAAAGTACGTATCTACCGATCCTGAAATTTCAAGTGGTGACGTCGTGGTTTCCTGGGCCAGGACACACGTAGTGCTGGCCATTGCGAAAATAGCGGTTAAAAGTTTCTTCATGTTTGAGCTTATTTTGAGTTTAGATATTATAAAATCCTTAAGAAATTGGTTCTGTTAACGGACTGTTTCTTTCGATATAGATCGCTCTTTCTTCTACTAACAAGGTACCTTGTGAGTATTTCTCATCGTGTTGAGAAGCATCAAGACCTAGTTCTTCTTCTTCTTCAGAAACCCTGATTGGATTGATAAGATTTACCAGTTTGAAAATAACGAATGATACCACGAAACTGAAAATGATTACGATTACAGCACCTTTTAATTGTGTAATAAAGAAAGCCGGGTTACCATAAAACAATCCATCAGCACCTGCAGCATTTACGGTTTTTGTAGCAAAAACACCAGTTAACAACATACCAACGATACCACCCACACCATGACAAGGGAAAACATCTAAAGTATCATCCAGGCTGGTTTTTTGTTTCCATGAAACCACAAGGTTAGAAATAACTGCGGCAATGGCACCAATGAATATACTTGCTGAAATACTTACAAAACCTGCACCCGGCGTAATGGCTACTAAACCAACTACCGCTCCGATACAAAAACCTAAAACTGAAGGTTTTTTACCTCTTGCCACATCAAAGAACATCCACGATAAACCTGCAGCACCTGCAGCTGTATTGGTTGTTAAAAATGCTGAAACAGCTAAGCTATTGGCACCTAATGCAGAACCTGCGTTAAAACCGAACCAACCGAACCATAATAAACCTGTACCAATTAATACATAAGGGATATTAGCTGGTGGAACTTCTTTATGCTCTAAGTGAGATTTTCTACGTTTTAAAACCAATGCACCGGCTAAAGCGGCCATACCTGCAGAAATGTGTACCACTGTACCCCCTGCAAAGTCTAATACACCCATTTTAAACAAGAAACCTTGTGGGTGCCATGTCCAGTGTGCTAACGGCGAATAAACGAATATTGCGAATAACACAATAAATAAAATGTATGAAGTAAAACGGATACGTTCTGCAACGGCACCAACTACTAAACCTGGTGTAATGATGGCGAACATTAACTGAAACACCGCAAATAAAGAAAGCGGAATGGTTAAGTCTGCTCCTCCCTGAAGGTGAGGTGCTCCAGAATTTACACCTTTAAAGAAAAGGAATGTTGAAGGGTTTCCAATAAAACCACCAATGGTATCACCGAAGGCCAAACTAAATCCAACTACTGTCCATAAAACTGTAATTACTCCTGCGGCTACAACACTTTTAATCATGGTAGACAATACATTTTTACGATGAACCATTCCACCATAAAAGAATGCAAGACCAGGAGTCATTAAAAATACTAAAGCTGCGGCGATTAATATGAATGCAATATCAGGTGCACTATACTTGCCTTCATCAAAATTAGGAAGAAGTGGAATAAATAGAGCGAAAATTGCGACAATCATCAATATCGCAAAAGGCGCGTACTGTTTAAAGGAGAATTTACTCATAGTTTTTAGTTTAATTTGTTTGTATTGTTTAAATATTTAAAATATGCTTGATTTATTTTGATAAAAATACGACATAATGTAGTTTTTACACTATTAAGTTGAAATATTTTAATAAAAACGAGTAATTTTTATAAAACATACCAAAAAATAACCTCAAAATTAAAAATAACAAAAAATCAGAGCAGTTTTAATGCGAGTTTTTGATAAAAACAAAACATACTAGAAATAGCATTTTATATGATTTTACCTAAAATTTATAAAAAATTAGCTAAAAAAATTCACTATTAACCAAAAAACCCATGAAATTTCATGGGTTTTTGTAAAAAATATTAAAAATTTTGTCTTTTTAAGAAAAATACGCAGATCCTTGAACAATACCTCTTTTTTCAATTTCTTTATCCATATAGGTTTGAATTGCCGATTTGTTAAGCCCCCAGTTAGGTGCAATTAACAAATCCCAGTCAGAAATCCCAAAAAGACGTTGAATAACAATATCCGGACGTAAAAGCGGGATTAGTTCGCAAAGTAGATCGGTATACTCCTCAAGTGAGAATAACTTAAATGGCTCTTTTTTGTATTTAGCCCCCATGATCGATCCTTCTACTACATGAAGGTGGTGGAATTTAACGAACTTAATCTGAGGAAAACGGTTAATTTCGTGAATATAACCATGCATTTGTTCTCTGGTTTCCCAGGGGAAGCCAAAAATGGTATGCACACACAGATCGAGCTTACTATCTTTTAACAATTCTACCGCAGCCACAAACTCGCCATGACTACAGCCCCTGTTAATCTGATCAAGGGTTTCATCATATATAGATTCCATCCCCATTTCCAAATCTACATCAAAGCGATCGGTATAACTTTCTAATAAAGCTACCTTTTCGGCATCGATACAATCAGGACGGGTACCCACGGCAAAACCCACAATATCTTCGGTATTAATCGATAAAGCCTCGTCGTACATCATCTTTAAATAATGTACCGGCGCATAAGTATTGGTGTTCGGCTGAAAATAAACAATATACTTATCTGCTTTATAAGAAGTTTTTGCCCTAAACATGCCCTCGGCAAGCTGATCTTTAATATTTGGATTTTTACGCGAAGGCTCAGGCGTGAAAGAATCTACATTACAATAAGTACATCCACCGTAACCTTTGCTGCCATCGCGATTGGGGCAGGTAAAACCACCATCTACAATTACTTTAAACACACGTTGCCCTTTATACTTTTCGCGCAAATGCGTACCGTAATTTTTATACCCCTTGATCCCTGAATCTACAAGTGTTCCCATTATTTGCAAAAATACGGTTTTTGTTCGAGACGCGAGGTTAGATTTGAGAGATTATACAATTAGGGTTTAGGGTTTAGGGTTTAGGGTTTAGGGTTTAGGGTTTAGGGTTTAGGTGAAACAATTCCTAATGGCTAATTTTAAAAAACATTAATTTCTTTTTAGAAAAGCAAATCCTGTGTTTCATGGCAGTGTTAGTCCCGCCACATGCTCATACCTGCCCGTTCGTTCAGGCGGGCGCCTGCAGGCCTTAGGCGCAAGGCCAGTATCCGCCATGCCGGGTTTAAATCAATGAGTTCCTTGCTCAAAACCAGGCAAATTAAACCAGATGGTAGCGGGCACGGAGTGCAACGAAGTAAAGCGGACAGCGGGGCTTTCGGAACCGATTGACACCGAACACTGATTTTCTAATGTAAAACGAGACTTTAGATATGAGATTTAATAGGTAGTTACGAAGAAAAACAAAAAAGCCAATGGCAATGCGATAATTTTTGGCGTAAAAAAACCTCGCAAGCTTTAAAACCTGCGAGGCTTCTGAGTAATTCTTCATTTCGCACCGTCATCCTGAACTTGTTTCAGGATCTATCCTATCATTATGATGTTGAATTAAATTCAGCAAGACAACCTTGCCTAATCCAGCTGTTCTTTTTTATTGATAAAAAAGTAGACCGGCACACCCAGCAAAACAATCACAAGTCCTGGCCAGGTATATTGTTGTTTATAAATTAAGAGTAAAATGCAAAATGCTGCCCCGATCAATAAGTAAATAATCGGTGTAATTGGATATAACCAGGTTTTATAGGGCCTCTCAAGCTTAGGTTGTTTTATCCTTAAATAAATCACGCCAAAAACAGTAATCATATAAAAAAGCACAATCACAAAGGAGATCATATCTAACAGGTTACCATATTGTCCGCTTAAACATAAAGCAGATGCCCAAATGCCCTGCATCCACAGCGACTTTTCAGGAACTCCATTTTTATTATTTTTAAGTGCTGCTTTAAAAAACATTCCATCTTTTGCCATGGTTTGAAAAACCCTTGCACCGGCTAACACGATTCCATTAACACAACCAAAAGTAGAAATCATCACCAGCAAGGCAATTACAATGGTACCAATTCCACTGCCAAAAATTTGCTCTGAAGCGGCAACAGCAACCCGATCGTTAAGGGCAAAAGCAATGCTATCTCTGTTTAGGGTATTGAGATAGATAAAATTAACCAATAAATAAAGAATCATAACTGCTGAGGTACCCAAAACCATAGAACGTACTACATTTTTTTTGGGGTTTTCGATTTCTCCTGAAACAAAAGTTACATTTTCCCAGGCCACGCTCGAGAATACCGAACCGACCATTGCTGCTGCAATCCCCCCCATTATTGTCATACCGGAAATGGATTCCCAGCCGGATTTCAGGAAATTCCCGCTTGCATCTGTTTTAAGATTATTAAAAGCACTCGATCCAAAACCCAAATTTTCAGCCCAAAAGCTGTTCTTTACCAGGAAGAAGCCTAAAATAATTAAACCAATTAAAGCCACAATTTTAGATCCTGTAAAAATATTCTGTAAGATTTTACCACTTTCAACACCTTTTGTGTTGATATAAGTTAAAAGCAGAATAACACCAATGGCCAAAATCTGTATCCAGGTAATTTTATAGCCGCCGCTTTGAAAAATTGGAGCTGCATCGTTTAACGCAGGGATTAGATAGGCTGTAAATTTACCAAAAGCTACAGCTACAGCTGCAATAGTTCCGGTTTGAATGACCGTAAACAAGCCCCAGCCATAAAGAAATCCCATCATTTTACCGAAAATCTCTTTCAGATAAGTATACTGCCCACCTGCTTTAGGAAACATAGAAGAAAGTTCGCCATAAGAAATTGCAGCTGCAACCGTCATTACTCCGGTTATCACCCATACCACAATCAACCAATAACCAGAACCTAAGTTCCGCATGATATCGGCACTAACAATAAAGATACCGCTTCCGATCATTGAGCCCATTACCAGCATTGTCGCATCAAAAAGGCTTAATTTTCTTTTAGAAGGCCCATCTTCTTTTTCAATTTTCATTTTTAGTTGAGTTTAGTTTGTGGCTAATTTATTTAAAAAAAAGAAATTAGGCGTGCTTACCCTGTATTATTTTAATGCTGCGAATTTTTATTTGCCCTGATCATGAAAATTTTAATCACAAGAAAAATATTTTATTATCTTGCTAGCTATAAGTACGTAGTTTGGGGAGAGACGTTTGGCGCTTAGTGTTTGAGATAAACTAAACAATTAACCGATTTATACAGTTCACCAATAAACAACATAATAACCAAATATAAAACCAATTATTAACTATGGATTTTTTACAAAACAATTTAATTTACTGTATCCCGGCCCTGGGCCTTGTCGGGATTATAGTTATGATGATTAAAAGCGCCTGGGTAAACAAGCAGGATGCAGGTGATAAAAACATGCAGGAACTTGCCGGCTATATAGCCGATGGCGCCATGGCCTTCTTAAAAGCCGAATGGAGAGTATTAAGCATTTTTGCTGTTTTTACGGCTGCGCTTCTGGCCTACTCGGGAACCATTACCGAAATTAAAGGTGTTCCGATGCATTCGAGCTGGATTATCTCTATCTCTTTTATTATAGGAGCGGTATTTTCTGCAACTGCAGGTTATATCGGAATGAAATCGGCCACTAAGGCGAATGTTAGAACCACACAGGCGGCCAGAACCAGTTTAAAACAAGCATTGAAAGTTTCGTTTACCGGCGGTACCGTAATGGGCTTAGGTGTAGCTGGCCTTGCTGTTTTAGGTTTGGGTGGCTTATTTATTGTGTTTTTAAAACATTTTAACGTTGTATCTGTAAACAGCGTTGAAATGAAAACGGCTATAGAAGTTTTAACTGGTTTTTCTTTAGGTGCAGAATCTATTGCTTTATTCGCCCGTGTTGGTGGTGGTATTTACACCAAAGCTGCCGATGTTGGTGCAGATTTAGTGGGTAAAGTTGAAGCCGGGATTCCTGAAGATGATGTACGCAACCCGGCAACTATTGCCGATAACGTGGGTGATAATGTGGGTGATGTTGCCGGTATGGGCGCCGATTTATTTGGCTCATATGTGGCAACCATATTGGCCACCATGGTTTTAGGACAGGAAATTGATGTAAAAGACAATTTTGGAGGCATGTCTCCTATCCTCTTGCCGATGGTCATCTGCGGATTGGGTATTATATTTTCGATTATCGGAACCTGGTTTGTAACCATAAAAGATGAAAAATCGAACGTACAAACCGCTTTAAATTTAGGTAACTGGTCATCAATCCTGATTACGGCAGTTGCTTCATTTTTTATTGTGAAATGGATGTTACCAGAAACCCTTAACCTACGTGGTTATGAGTTTTCGAGTATAAATGTATTCTATGCCATTATTGTGGGTTTGGTAGTGGGTACCATTATGAGTCTTGTTACCGAGTATTTTACGGCAATGGGCAAAGGACCTGTAAATTCTATTATCCAGCAATCGTCAACAGGGCATGCTACCAATATTATTGCAGGTTTAGCGGTTGGAATGAAATCGACCGTGATTCCGATTTTGGTATTGGCCGGAGGGATTATGTTATCTTATCATTTTGCAGGTTTATATGGCGTGGCAATTGCCGCAGCAGGGATGATGGCCACTACGGCGATGCAATTGGCGATTGATGCTTTCGGACCAATTGCAGATAATGCAGGCGGTATTGCCGAAATGAGTCAGTTGCCACCAGAAGTACGTGAGCGTACCGATAATTTAGACGCGGTTGGAAATACAACTGCTGCCACGGGTAAAGGATTTGCGATTGCATCTGCAGCATTAACCTCTCTGGCATTATTTGCCGCTTTTGTAGGTATTGCGGGCATTACAGCAATCGATATTTATAAAGCTCCGGTTCTTGCCGGTTTGTTTGTAGGTGGTATGATCCCTTTTATCTTTTCGGCGCTTTGTATCCAGGCAGTGGGTAAAGCGGCTATGGACATGGTACAGGAAGTTCGCCGCCAGTTTAGAGAAATTCCGGGCATTATGGAATATAAAGCCAAACCAGAGTATGAAAAATGTGTAGCCATTTCTACCAAAGCCTCTATCCGCGAAATGATGATGCCAGGCGCTATCGCCTTAATTACGCCGATTATTGTCGGTTTTACTTTCGGTCCTGAAGTTTTGGGTGGATTATTAGCCGGAGTAACGGTTACGGGTGTATTAATGGGTATCTTCCAAAGTAATGCAGGCGGCGCCTGGGATAATGCCAAAAAATCTTTTGAGCAGGGTGTAATGATTAATGGCGAAATGCACTACAAAAAATCAGAACCACATAAAGCTTCTGTAACTGGCGATACTGTTGGAGACCCTTTTAAAGATACTTCGGGCCCTTCAATGAACATTTTAATCAAATTAATGTCTATTGTTTCACTAGTTATTGCTCCATACATCGCAGTTAAGGCAATTGCAGGCGAACACAAGCTAGAAGTTCGAAAAGAAATCAGAATTGAGCAAAAAACGGATAGTTTAGGACATAATATTGCCGATACTTTAATAAACACTACCGATACCTTAAGCCGTTAGTTGTAAAATCATAGATATAATAAAAGTAAAAGGGATTTTTAACCAAAATCCCTTTTACTTTTCCGTAATTTTTAATTACGTTTGGGGCTGAATTAATCTAAACAAAAACTATAATATGGGTTTATTTACTAAAAAGCCAATGCATCTATTGCTTGAAGAAGCAGGTGATTCAGGCAAAGGCTTAAAGCGCACACTTAGTGCAGGTGCATTAGTTGCATTAGGTGTTGGGGCTATTATTGGTGCCGGACTATTTGTTCGTACGGCTGCTGCAGCCGCTCAAAATGCTGGTCCATCAGTTACAATCGGTTTTATAATAGCGGCAATAGGCTGTGCTTTGGCAGGCTTATGTTACGCTGAGCTCTCTTCTTCTATTCCAATCTCTGGTAGTGCATATACTTATACTTATGCCACCATGGGCGAGTTAATGGCCTGGGTTATTGGCTGGGATTTGGTGTTAGAATATGCTGTTGGTGCTGCTACTGTAGGTATTGCCTGGAGTGAATATTTGAATAAACTACTGGTCGAAGTATTACATACCTCACCCATACCCTACGAGTGGTGCCACTCACCTTTCCAATCGCATCCTGATGGTACCGTAAATGGAATCATGAACCTTCCTGCTTTGTTTATTGTAGGTTTGTTAAGTTTACTTTTAATTAAAGGAACATCAGAATCTGCTTTTGTAAACGGTTTAATCGTAATTACCAAAGTGGGTATCGTGATCTTAATTATTGTTTTAGGATGGGGTTTTATAAACGAATCTAATCACCATCCATATATTCCAGCTGCTACAACTTATGTAGATCATGCAGGTATTAGCCATAGCTTTGGAGGTTTCTGGGGTGTTATTGGCGCTGCCGGAACGGTGTTCTTCGCCTTTATCGGTTTTGATGCCGTAAGTACTGCCGCTCAGGAAACTAAAAACCCTAAAACTGCAATGCCAATTGGTATTTTAGGATCATTAGCCGTTTGTACGGTATTATATATCTTATTCGCACACGTTTTAACAGGAATTGCACCAGTTGAGTTTTTCAGAACCAAAGGTGGTGAAGCATCTGTAGTAGCTGCAATCAGCGAATACATGACCGGATATTCATGGTTATCTAAATTAGTAACCGTAGCTATTCTAGCAGGTTTCTCTTCTGTAATTCTGGTAATGTTATTGGGCCAAAGCCGTGTATTTTATTCAATGAGTAAAGATGGTTTATTGCCTAAAATGTTCAGTGATTTACACCCGAAATTTAAAACACCTTATAAAGCAAACTTAGTGATCCTGATTATTGTAGGTTTATTTGCTGCATTTATCCCTGGTGACGTTGTTGGTGATATGACCAGTATCGGTACGTTATTTGCATTTATGCTGGTTTGTGTGGCGGTAATTATCTTAAGAAAAACTGATCCGGATCTTCCTCGTCAGTTTAAAACACCTTGGGTACCTTTAATTCCAATTTTGGGTGTTGTTGCCTGTGGTTTAATGATCCTTGGTTTAGGCTGGACAAACTGGTTAAGGTTATTTGGCTGGTTAGCACTAGGATTTATCATTTACTTCGGATACAGTAAAAAGAATTCACATTTGAAAGACGTTAAATAAGTTATATTTTCAAAAAAATAAAAGCCCCGGCCAAAAGTCGGGGCTTTTTTATGTTAAATAATTGTTAATAAAGCTACCTTTGCAAAAAATTGATAACATGTGCCGCAATTCTGCCAAAATTAAAAGCGTTTATTTCTCCTTAACCATTGTTTTAC
Organism: Sphingobacteriaceae bacterium GW460-11-11-14-LB5; assembly: GCA_002151545.1. Classification (NCBI taxonomy): domain Bacteria; kingdom Pseudomonadati; phylum Bacteroidota; class Sphingobacteriia; order Sphingobacteriales; family Sphingobacteriaceae; species Sphingobacteriaceae bacterium GW460-11-11-14-LB5. The sequence continues at coordinate 3,782,639 of CP021237.1, forward strand.
TATTCATTTCCGCTACAGGATATGCTCAAAGAACAATTAATGATGTAATGGATTCTACCACGGTAAACCATTTGCTCATTATTTCGAAGAAATATGGATCCTTATCTTTTAGTGGCTATTTACAACCACAGTTTCAATTGGCGCAATCGAACGGCACTCAGGCAGAATATCAGGGTGGTAACTTTGGCGAGTATACCAATAATCGGTTTAGGTTAAGAAGAGGGCGTTTAAGAGCAGATTATATGATGTTAACCGATGATGGAAGTCCTTCTACCTATTTTGTGCTTCAGTTTGACGGAACAGAACAGGGCGTAGCCATTCGGGATTTCTGGGGACGTTACTATGAGAATAAATGGAAAATACTGGCAGTAACTTTAGGGCTTTCAGGACGCCCGTTTGGGAATGAATTGCAATTATCTTCTTCAGTAAGGGAAGCGCCAGAGCGTGGCCGGATGTCGCAGATTTTAATGAAAACAGAACGTGATCTGGGAGTTACCTTTACTTTAAATCCACGGTGGAAAAACGCCAGATTGAAAAATTTTGTTTTCGATTTTGGTATTTACAACGGACAGGGACTAGCCGGTAGCGGAGAATTTGATAACAGTAAAGATTTTATCTTCAGGTTAAGCCACAAAACCTATGCCTTTAAAAACTTTACTATAGCTGGTGGCATCAGTACTTTACAGGGTGGCTTAAATCACCGTTTGCCCGTAAGTTATAAAATGGATAGAATCAACGATCAATGGAAAATGGTTAAGGATTCGTCAACTTCAACGATCAATAAGGTTGCCCCACGGAGGTATTATGGTGCCGATATCCAGCTTGCTACCAAAACGAAGAGCTGGAAATCGGAGTTAAGGGCAGAAGTGGTATCAGGTTTGCAAACAGGCACTTCAACCACATCAACTACACCGGGCTCCTATCCTGTTGATAGTAAATCAATAGCGCTACCATATTATACCCGTACCTTTAATGGTGCCTATCTTACCTTTGTACAAACCTTAAATAGTACCGACAATCAGCTGATTTTAAAATACGACTGGTATGACCCGAATTCAAAGGTAAAAGGACTTGATATATCCAGCGCCCAGGGACTTTCTCCGGCCGATGTCCGTTTTGATACTTTTGGCTTTGGTTTCCTACATCACTTTAACCCACATTTTAAAGCGGTGCTTTATTACGATATCATTAAAAATGAATCGACCCAAATTCAGGGCTACACCACTGATAGAAAAGACAATGTACTCACCTTAAGAACACAATTCTATTTCTAATAAATAATTGCACAATTGAGGAATTGATACAAATTCCGCTACCTTTGCTTAAAATTGTCCCGCTATGAAATTCGATTTTATGACGTTCAACTTAAGCCAGATCCTGTCTACAACGATGGTGCTCTTTGCTATTATCGATATTTTGGGAGCCATTCCAGTTGTGATCGAGCTACGCAGAAAAGCCGGGCATATCGAATCAGAAAAAGCATCCCTTGTGGCTGCAGGTTTAATGATCCTCTTTTTGTTTGTTGGGGAGTCGCTGTTAAAAGTAATCGGACTAGATGTAGAATCTTTCGCCATTGCGGGTTCATTTGTGATCTTTTTTATTGCGATGGAAATGGTACTGGGATTAACCATTTTCAAGGAAGAAGCGCCTGAAACCGTATCTATTGTTCCATTGGCCTTTCCTTTAATTGCAGGAGCGGGTACAATGACCACTTTACTCTCCTTAAAAACAGAATACCATACCCAGAATATCTTAGTGGGCATTATACTCAATATGTTGTTTGTTTACTTTGTATTGAAAAACACCAACAGGCTGGAAAAACTTTTCGGAAAATCAGGCTTAAATATCTTACGCAAAGCCTTTGGCGTAATTTTATTGGCTATCGCGATTAAATTGTTCAGGAATAATACGGGGCTTTAAGGATGGAGGAGATGAGATGGAAAATGGAAGATGTAGCTTCGTTTTTTACATTAGCTGTAATGACGATCACGCTGTTAAATGACAATGCTTCAATCAATTTGTAACAATAATTGCGTATATTCATCTAACAATAAAGCTCAATATAATGAACAGCTTTGAAGAATATACCTTAATTATTGGAGCCATAGCCGTTTTAATCGAAGCGGTAAAATACTTCAAAAAGAATTTCAAATCCTGGTTTGAACATACGTAGCGTGGGTCGTCATCTCGACTGAAGCGCAGCGAAATGGAGAGATCTATCGGGTTAGATTTAGCTTCGCTGAGCCTTAGATTTCTCGACTGCGTTGCACTTCGCTCGAAATGACGGTATTTCGAAGAAAAATTAATCGAACTTAGTTTAAACACCCCGATCCTAAATCCTCTAATCCTGGCTAATCCTGGCTTTTCTTGATCAACCTCGCCACAAACATGGTATCAGCGTTATTTTCATAACCCTTTATTAACTCCATCTTTTCCAGCTCCAATGGCAGCTGATCAAGCATATGCTGAACAACGGCCTCATTTTCGGCTTCAAAAGCTGAGCAAGTGATATAAATCAGGGGTTTACCTGGCTTTAAATATTTTACAATGTTTTGTACAATACCTTTTTGAATGGTAGCAAACTGATTAATTTTCCTTTCCTCGAAAAACGTGAGCATTTCGGGTGTTCTTCCCCATGTTCCAGAACCCGTACAAGGGGCATCCAGAATGATTCCGTCAAAGGCATAGTGATGCAATATCTGGTCGTTATTCTGCAAAAGATCGATTTCTTTTTTATGGTATTTTTTGATCCCGGCTAAACGGAAACGTTCATCTAAGTTTAAGAGTACACTTTCTCTCAGGTCAGAGACCAAAAGCTCGATCACAGGCTCGAAACTATGCAACAGCAATGTCTTTCCTCCGGATGCCGCACAGCAATCCCACCATTTATCCCATTTGTTCGGTTTAAAATAATTGCCTGTATGTTGCGATGATAAATCCTGAACCTGATAACTGCCTTCCTTTAAAATGGTTTCGAGCTTGGTTCCATTGGGTAAGGCCAAAGCAGTTTCAGAAATGGCTTTAACCGTTATGTTTTCATCTGCTAATGTTGCCACAATAGCTGCAGATTCTTCGGCCGCTACCCTGATAAACAAATCTGGCTGTTTAAAAAACGAAGCAAAAAACGCCTCTTTATCAATATCGCCAGAAAGCGCTGCATGAAAAGGATATACCTCTTTTATATCAAAGTCAGGGTATTTGGCTTTAATCAGGTTTAATTTCTCCGCTAAAGGCAAAACAATACTTTCCACCAGATCAGGGAGATTTTTCTCTACAACAAGACTGAGCGTATCGTGGCACAGGAAATCGGCAATGCTCAAACGTTCTTCCAATGGAAGTGCCGGTAAAGTTTTACCTAACCTAAAAAAGCTATAAATATGTCGTGTAGCCCACCTCCTATCGGATGAACCCATTTGCTTATGTTGCTTAAAATAGCCGGGCAGAAAACGATGCAAGGGCAAACTTCCATCATAATTATTTAAAATCTGTTCAAAGGCTCTTAACTGATGATCTGCTCTCATGCAATAATTAAAATGGAAGAAAAAATGATAGAATTACTCAACTAGGTTTAACGCAAAGTTTTTAAACTTCAGCAACATTAAACTGGTGTTAATATAGCCTAATTTTTCATCATGGATAAATGAAAAGTTATTATGAAGGCCTTTATATTTATCTTTTACCAGGTATTCTCTATAATCCTCTCCGTAATTACTTAATAACTTACCAAAGTAGTAGCCAACATCAAATCCCTTAAATGCATATTCACCAGGTTCAAATCCGTATCTGTAGCGGTATTTTTTAATAAAGGCAATAACCGCGCTGCTTTTATAATCTATTTTATAAGAAGAGCTGATAATGGTATTTAGGTCTTGTAGTTTATCCGTCGGGTAGTTCTGTTTTACCCAGTTAGGATGACCGAATAGATTAATGCCATAACCACCCGTAGGAAGATGTTTTAGTTTATACAATTTTTCTACGGTTGGCAATACAAAAGTCCTGTCGGAGGAGGTAAGCACCACCACATATTCTTTACCTTTGATCATTCTCGTTTCAAAAGCATAAGCTGAAGCATACTCCTGTACCACAAACTTGGTATTGGCTTGAAAATAGCTCCTGATTGGTACAGCAAATTGCTCGTCTTCTGTTTTCTTAGGATTAATCAGCACCACTATCGTATTGGCAGGATTATAGTTTTTAGCGATGTATGTAGCAATCTTTTTTCCATGCAAACCAATATTATTTACAACAGAGATCAGATTTGGGTTATTAAACTCAGCCGGTTCGGAAGCAGCCAAAGGCGATACAATAACGGCATTATTTTCCTTGGCATAATTGGAGATAAATTTTAGTCCATCTGGAAAAACCGGTCCAATAATTAAATTGCTTTGTTTAAAACGTTCATTTTTATATAAGACAGAGATGTGTGCATTATCATCCTGGGTATCAAAAACGTTGAGTTTAAAATTTAAACCCTGAGTGGCAGCAGAATCCAATCCCAGTTTAAAGCCCTGATAAAAATCGATAGGCATGGCATATTTCTCAATATCGGCTTTTGTAGCTGTTTTTAAGTTCAGCTCATCCAATTTAAAGGGAACAAGCAATGATACACTGGCCTGCGAAAACTTTTTGATCGGCTTTTTCTCTGCCGGTTTCTCTTTTTCAACCGGTTTACTCGTTTCGGGTTTAGGTGTTCTAATTTTAGGCGAACAAGCACCCAAAATCAATGTAAACAAAACTGGCAACCAATAAACCTTCCTGAAATTCATACCTATCATTTTTAACAAAATATGCTAGCAAAGTTTATTCCACCTTGCTAGCATAATCATATTATTTGTATATCGACTCCTGACTAAAGACTCAGGACTCCGAACTAAACTATTCCCACTCAATAGTTGCAGGTGGTTTAGAACTGATATCATATACCACTCTATTGATTCCTTTAACTTTATTGATGATTTCGTTAGAAATTTTAGCCAATACCGGATAAGGTAAATGACACCAATCAGCAGTCATCCCATCAAGCGATTCAACCGCTCTTAAGGCAATTACATTTTCGTAAGTACGTTCATCGCCCATTACCCCAACAGATCTTACTGGTAAAAAGATCGCACCTGCCTGCCATACTTTATCGTAAAGGCCTGCTTCCTTAAGGTTATCGATATAAATTTTATCGGCATCCTGTAAGATAGCAACTTTTTCAGGGGTAACCTCTCCGATAATGCGGATACCTAAACCTGGCCCAGGGAATGGGTGACGACCTAAAATAAACGATTCTAATCCTAAAGTGGTACCCACTCTTCTTACTTCATCTTTAAACAAAGTTTTAAGTGGCTCTACTACTTTAAGTTTCATAAAATCTGGCAAACCACCCACATTGTGGTGCGATTTAATGGTTGCCGATGGACCTTTAACCGAAACGGATTCGATAATATCAGGGTAAATTGTACCTTGTGCCAACCACTTTACATCTTGAATAAGATGAGATTCTTCATCGAAAACTTCGATAAACACGCGGCCAATAATTTTACGTTTGGTTTCCGGATCTTCTACACCAGCCAGCTGACTTAAGAATTTATCCTTTGCATCAACGCCTTTAATGTTTAGTCCGAAATCTTTGTATTGCTCTAAAACACTTTCATATTCGTTTTTACGCAATAAACCATTATCAACAAAAATACAGTGAAGGTTTGTGCCAATGGCTTTATGCAAAAGCACTGCAGCAACACTACTATCAACACCGCCTGAAAGGGCCAGAACAACTTTATCGTTACCTACGGTGGCTTTAATATCAGCAATGGTGGTTTCAACAAAAGCAGCAGAAGTCCAGTCCTGGCTGCATCCGCAAATATCAACCAGGAAGTTTTCTAAAAGGATTTTTCCATCAATACTGTGCGTTACTTCAGGGTGGAACTGGATGGCGTAAGTATCAGAATCTTTAATGTGATAAGCGGCCACTTTTACGCTATCGGTACTGGCAATCAATTCAAAGTTTTCAGGAATATCGGTAATGGTATCGCCATGACTCATCCAAACTTGCGAATCGATGTTGATTCCTTTAAATAATTTATTCTCTTGGTTTACAAAATTCAAATTAGCGCGGCCATATTCGCGTGTGGAAGATGGCTGAACGGCACCACCCGAATGTTGGGCAATATATTGTGCACCATAACAAACAGCCAATAATGGATATTTTAAATGGTATTTCGATAAATCGATTTGAGGTGCATCTTCCTGACGGACAGAGTAAGGACTACCCGAAAAAATAACACCTTTTACATCAGGCGTAACCTCAGGAAGATTGTTATATGGATATATTTCACAGTAAATATTTAGTTCGCGAACCCTACGAGCGATGAGTTGTGTAAATTGCGAACCAAAATCGACGATAATGATTTTTTCTTGCATCCGCAAAGGTACCAATTAGATATGAGATTTAAAGCCGGAGATTTGAGATTTTTAGTAGTGTGCGGAGAGTTTTGAGCCGAGGGCATGGCGATAAGCGTTTAGCGCAAGGCGTTTGGAGTCGATTAACCGTATTACAGTCCGGAGTCGGTAGTCCGGAGTCCGAAGTCAATTAACCGATTAAATAATTCATTTCTATGTAATTGGTCGTTACCTATGAACTCATCACAAATGAACTATAATTACCAAACCACCTTTAAACCTGCCGATTGGTATTTATTAATGTTTTCGTCTTTGCTGATTAAGGTTATATCTTTTTGAATAGCTTGCCATATCAACATCCTGTCAAAAGGATCTTTATGCCAGGTAGCATTTAGCTTATAATGACTTGCTGCTAATTCGGGCGAAACGGGCATTAAGTCAAAACCCACATCTTTTGCCTGCCTCATCAATTCATTAGGTTCTAAACCAATGAGATTGAGTTTACCCAGTGCATATTTAAGCGATATTTCCCACAGACTAATGGCGCTAATAAAAATTTCATTTTCGTTATTTTCAATTACAGAAGTTGCCTTATCTGAAAGCCTTTTCGGATCAATTATTGTCCACAAAAACACATGTGTATCTAACAAGTAAATCATAGCCCTAGCAGCTCTTCATCTGTCATTGCAAAATCGTCATTAAAAATCACCTGAGCCTTACCTTCCAGGGGGCCCAATTTCCTTTTAGTTTTACTTTTACCCGATTCGGGAAGAAAGTAGCCAATAACCTCTTTTTTTCTACCATAAGTTACGGCAATACCAATACCCGCTTTAACATCTTCAAGCACCTCAGAAAAGTGAGCTTTAAATTCTCCAACTGACATTGTTTTCATAACTAAAAGTTTTATAATCAAATATAGACAAAACTTGTCAAGTTGTCAAGTTGAAATTGACTTATGTTTTTAGATTTAAACTTCGTTTGCTGATATGCGATTTGCAGTCACCAATGAACCAATGACGAAGGAACCAATGAACCTCTACGATTCAATCAAAACGACCTCAACACCAAACTTCCGTAAAAAATCTACCCCCTCGTCGCTAGGCAAACCTTTATAAGCCGCATACGATTTAGAATAATACACCAATTTAATTCCCGACGACAGAATCAAACGGGCACAGGCAATACAAGGCGATAAGGTGGTGTATAAGGTACAGCCTTCTATCTTCGATCCATTTTTAGAAGCATACAGGATCGCATTTTCCTCAGCATGTAAGGCCAAAGAGCAACTTCCCTTACTATCACGTGCACAGCCATGTTCTGGCCATTCCTCATCACAGTTATGCGTACCGGCTGGCGGACCATTATAACCAATAGAAATAATACGGGTATCTTTTGTGAGTACTGCACCTACATGGGCACGCACGCAATGCGAACGGGCTGCCAAATCGGTGGCAAGGTTCATAAATATCGAATCGAAACTTGGTTTGTCTGTCATTATCAAAATCAAAAAAGCCACAGAAAAATTAATCCCTGTGGCTGCAAAAATACTTTATTAAAAATTAATGTCCGCCTTCGGCAGTAATATTTTCAACGTCAATACCTTGTTTCTTAAGTTCGCCACTCACTTTCCATGCAAAGAAAATTAAATAAGCAAACCCTAAAACAGGAATGATATAAGAATTGTGAATACCAGCACTATCAGCTAATTCTCCCTGAATTGGAGGAATGATCGACCCTCCTAAGATCATCATAATTAAGAATGAAGACCCCTGAGAAGTATATTTCCCTAATCCGGTAATGGCTAATGAGAATATTGATGGCCACATGATAGAACAACATAAACCACCACTAACGAAAGCAAAGATGGCAACATGACCAGTGGTTAGTAAACCAATAATCATGGCTATAGCACCTAAGGTTCCAAAAATAGCCAATGTTTTGGCGGGCTTTTCCTGACCAATAAAAACTGCTAAAATCATTACAGCAATACACAGTGCATAAACATATAAATTACCCACATCCGTACCAGTTGCGTGGTTAACCCCTAAAATAATACCGAAAGCCACAAAAGGCACAATAACAGTTAAAACATTTTTGGTCATTTTAGTTAGATTGAAAGCACTGACCGCACCTGCCCATCTACCAATCATCATACTACCCCAGTATAAAGAGATGTAAGGTTTGATATCCGCATCGGCTAAACCTCCAAAATCTGGCAATTTAAGTAAAGCGCCCAAATTACTTTGAATAGTTACTTCTGTACCTACATACATAAAAATAGCTAACATACCCAAAACCAATTGAGGGTATTGCATTGCACCCCAACTAGCAGCATTTTCCTTTTTTACGAAGTAACCGAATAATAATGCACCTAGAATGATTACAAATGAAGAGTAAACAAAGATAGATGCGCTAATTCCTGTCAAGTTTGCTAGAGGACTCGCAGCTGCAACCATCAAGAAACCTAAAATCATTACAACCAATGGTCCTGTAGGTTTGCTACTTGCTTCAATTTTTTCTGTACTTGTCACATCAGGAAGCTTGGATACACCAAAGAATATTGCAACGCCTAAAAATAGTCCAGCTAAAATATAGTACAAATTATTGATAGAAGAAATTTCCACCACCTTGGCAACAGCATCGTTTGCCGTTCCAAACAAAACAACACTTACGATAACCGGGCCCATCAAACCTCCAAAATTATTAATACCGCCAGCCAGGTTTAAGCGATGCGCACCACTTTCCGGCTCTCCTAAAGCCACTACAAATGGGTTTGCAGCTGTTTGTTGTAACGAAAAGCCTAAAGCAATAACAAAAAATGCAAATAGGATAAATAAAAACGAACCAGAATGTACTGCAGGAATCATTAGAAGGGCACCACCTGCAGAAATAATTAAGCCGGCAATAATTCCTTTTTTATATCCTATTTTGTTTAAAATATCAACTTTTGAGGCCTGTGAAGCAAAATATAAGATTAATGATCCTATAAAATACCCGCCATAAAAGGTAAAATCTATTAATTGAGATTCGAATTGAGTTAATTTAAAATGAGTTTTACAAAAAGGAATAAAGATGCCATTTGAAGCGGCAACGAATCCCCAAAAAAAGAATACAGTTATAATTGTATATAGCGCTGTACCATAATTTTTAGTTGTGTCTTTTGTCATCGTTTGTTATTTGGTAAATTGTTTTAGTGGCTCTAAACATAAATAAAAAAAATGAAAACCCGCAAATTTTATGCAACCTGTGCAACAAAAATAAATGTTATATGTTTAGGTATAAAATTGCATATTCGCATATTATAAACAATACAATGCATGTTTGAAGCCATATTACTAGGTATAGGAGCAGGGATTATTTCGTCGTTTTTAACAGGGCCGGTATTTTTTGCAATGATCAAAACCAGCATAGAGAGGGGCTTCAAAGCTGGGTTTTCTTTAGCTGTTGGCGTAATCATTAGTGATGTGGTCCTAATTGGCCTGGTTCTTTTTGGCAGCCAGTTTTTCGATTATAAAGCAGAATTTGATAAATATGTAGGCACTATTGGGGGCCTGTTTTTGTTAGCCGTAGGTATATATTACCTGGTTTCTAAAATAACCGTGCATTACAATAGCTCGACTTTACAAAAAGTAAGCAAGCGGGGTTACGTCATAAAAGGATTTTTAATGTGTATCCTTACGCCATCTACCTTAATGTTCTGGATTATTGTAAGCGGAATAATCTCGGTTAAGCTGAACAACATGCTGAACGAAAAATTAGTCTGCTTTTTTATCGCCATGGCTACCCAATTGAGTATTGATGGTGCAAAAAGTTTCTATTCGAGTAAACTCCGTTATAAAATAAAGGAAGATGCACTTAAAAAACTAAATAAAATCGCAGGTGTAGTCATCATCTTCTTTGCCATTTGGCTCATTGTTAAAACTTACCTGAAGTTCTACGCCTAACACCCCTCTTCCTCCTGCTTAGTTGCACTCAGGTGGCTTAGGTGGTCAAAAATATAGTTTACCCAAAGCAATTTGTGTCTTAGTGGTAAAACAAACCCCCACGATTGTCACCCTGAGCAAAGACCAAAACAGTTTTTTATTTTTTGAAAAGCAGGTGCAGTACAACTATTATTGTTAGTCCTGCCAATGCTTCAAGTCCTCACCCGATTCTAATTTAGTGCCGATTCATCGGTAAAGGATCGGGCTCCGGGCTTTCCGCGAATGTTAGGTTTAGGTGGGAAAAAACAGTAGCAACTCCATCAATCTCAGAAGTATCGTCATTGTGAGAAGGCTTTTTTAACCGATAAAGCAATCTTTATGACAAGGATCACCAGCATGAAAGATTGCTTCCCCGAAAGGTCGGGACAGGCTGTCGTTCCTCCTCGCAATGACGATCTTCCTTTTGGAATCTGTCAATGGGGAGTCGAAGGGCACTTCTATAGTGTTGTCCGGGGCAAAAAATAAGCACAAAAAAATAGCCCATATAAATATGGGCTATTTTCTATTCATTCCCCTTTAGGGGATTTAGGGGCCTAATAAGCCCTTTGATTGTTTCCTTCTTTCCAATTAACAAAAGCTTTATTTACCACTTTGTTTCCACCAGGAGTTGGATAATTACCTGAGAAATACCAGTCTCCTTTGTTTTTCGGACAAGCTTCGTGCAAGTTCTCTAAACTTTGGTAAATTACTTCAACTTCAGCAACCGTACCTTTTGGAGTAATAATCTGTGCAATTTTAGCCGAAATTTCTTCAGGCGTAAATGGTTTGTAAATATCCTTAACGTGGTTTACAATTTCCTCTTTAGGTAAAAGTAACGAAGCTTTACATTTGGTATAAACATCTTCAATTACCTGCCACATGCCACGCTCCGTTAACAACTGAATAGCCGCATCGAAAGCAACAAACTGCCCCATCCTGCTCATATCAATACCATAACAATCAGGGTAACGAATCTGAGGTGCAGAAGAAACAATAATAATTTTCTTAGGGTGTAAACGGTCAACAATTTTAATGATACTTTGCTTCAACGTAGTACCGCGTACAATAGAATCATCGAGTGCAACTAAAGTATCCTGGTGATTATTGATAATACCATAAGTAGTATCATAAACGTGCGCCACCATTTCGCTACGGTCTGCATCCTGAGTAATAAATGTTCTCAGTTTTACATCCTTAACCGCAAGCTTCTCCACACGTGGTGCTAAAGACAACAGGTCTTCGAGCTGCTGATCGGTTAGCGTTTCTTTTTTATGTAAAAGTATATCTTTCTGGTGCCTGCGCACATATTGCTGAACACCATCAACCATTCCAAAGAAAGCAACTTCTGCCGTATTTGGAATAAAAGAGAATACCGTATTTTTTAAATCGTAATTAACCGCCTGAAGAATTTTATCACTCAGTAAACGACCTAACTGTTTACGCTCGCGGTAAATTTCTACATCACTTCCTTTTGAGAAATAAATGCGTTCGAATGAGCAAGATAATCTTTCGGTAGGCTCGCGGAATTGCTCCATGCTCACCTCTCCGTTTTTCTTGATAATTAAAGCATGACCTGGATCGATCTCTTTAACATCTTTGAACTGGATATTAAATGCAGTTTGTAAAGCTGGTCTTTCAGAAGCCGCTACAACAATCTCATCATCATAATAATAATACGCCGGACGGATACCTGCCGGATCGCGCATAATAAACGAATCGCCATTACCCACCATACCACAGATAGAATAACCTCCATCCCAGGTTTTGGCCGAGCGGCGAAGAATGTTCGCAATATCTAAGTTATCTGATATTTTGTGCGTAATGGCAACGTTATCATGCCCTTCCTTTTTATATTGATCGAAAAGCTCCTGGTTTTCATCATCTAAAAAGTGACCGATTTTTTCCAATACCGTTACGGTATCTGCTTTTTCTTTTGGATGCTGACCTAACTCGTACAATTGCTCCAATAACTCATCAACATTCGTCATGTTAAAGTTACCCGCAATCACCAGGTTACGTGTCATCCAGTTGTTTTGCCTTAAAAAAGGGTGGCAATTTTCGATACTGTTTTTACCATGCGTACCATAACGCAAATGGCCCATTAACACCTCGCCGATAAAGCTTACGTTGTTTTTGAGCCATTCTGTATCCTGCATTAATTCAGGAGTGTTTTCTTGGATATCAACAAATTTGTTCTGCACATATTCGAAGATATCAGCTACCGCATTAGATGCCATACTCCGGTATCGGCTAATGTACCTACTGCCCGGTTTCATATCCAGCTTAATGGTAGCAATACCTGCGCCATCCTGGCCCCGGTTATGCTGTTTTTCCATTAAAAGGTATAATTTGTTAAGGCCGTAAAGTGCTGTACCGTACTTTTGCTGGTAGTAAGAAAGTGGTTTTAACAGGCGAATAAAAGCGATTCCGCATTCGTGTTTTATCTGATCACTCATTGTGTGGGTTTGAAGCCGCAAAGTTATCCTTTTAACTTGTTACAACCTAAAGAAAAATGTTTTCTTTTATTATGATGAGTTTAATCTGACAGATACGCTAAATGTATTCCAATCTGCCTTACCTACTTAAAATCGTGTATTATTAATTAGAATCTTTCTAAATAATTTGCATAGTTAGTGTAAAATTCACAATTTCCAGTTAGCAGTTTACAATTGGCAGTTAATCATTAACCGATTTAAACGGTTAACCAATTAACCAACTTCACATTTTACTCGATTTCAATGGTTCTCCAAAGAATATCGAGGCATGTTCATCAAAAGCCAAAGGATCGCCACTGGTATAGAAATGCCTTTCGCCCTGTTTGGCTAGTTTTTGTTCGATCTCTGGATGTCTTTCTAAATAATCGATCAAACTATTGGCAACGATCTCGCCCTGCGTTAAAACGTTGATGTGATCAGGAAATACTTTTTTCAGCCTGGGCATCAACAATGGATAATGGGTACAGGCCAATAATACACAATCGATGTCTTTTGACTGGCTCAATAACTGATCACAATATTCATTGATAAAAAAATCTGCTCCTGGTTGCAGGTGTTCATTGTTTTCGATCAGCGGCACCCACATCGGGCAACTTTGCTGATAAACTTTGATCCTGGGAAAAAACTTATTGATCTCTAATAGATAGGATTGAGAATTAACTGTTCCCCTGGTTCCCATTACACCAACCTGTTTAGTGCTGGTATACGCGTCTATCACTTCTGCAGTGGGCCTTATAACGCCCAGCACCCTCCTATCTGGGTATTTAGCCGGAAGATCGATTTGCTGGATCGTTCTAAGCGCTTTTGCTGAAGCGGTGTTGCAGGCCAGGATGACCAAATGGCACCCTTTTGCAAAAAGCCATTCTACGCACTCTAAAGTATATTTATAAATGGTATCAAAAGAATGATCGCCATAGGGCGAACGGGCATTATCGCCTAAATAGATATAATTATAATCGGGTAATTTATCGGCAATAGAACGGAACACCGTTAATCCACCGTAACCTGAATCGAAAATACCTATGGGCGAAGAGTTTTGCATGGGTGCTGTTGAAAAATTGTAAAGATAGTTGGAAATATTAGAAAACTTAGTTGGAAGGTTGAAATGTTTTACTCAATAAAGTATCTGTATTTCAATTTCTAATTTGCCGTCATTTCGAGCGGAGTACAACGAAGTCGAGAACCCGAAGGCTCTGCAAAGCAAAATCTATCCCGAGGTAGATCTCTCCACTTCACTGCGTTCCGGTCGAGAAGACGATTTATCTTCCAACAAAAAAGCGGAACTAAGTTCAACTTAATTCCGCAATATCATATTTCCTGACTTGAGACTTAGGACTCAAGACTGGGGACTGACAAAAGACTATTTCTTAGGAGCAGCTGGTTTTGCAGCAGTTGCTGAAATACCTAATTTAGATTTAACTGCAGCAGTGATATCGTCACCACCTTCCCAGAATACTAAATTGTTACCACCTTGTCCGTTTGCGATATCGAAAACGTAAGCTAAACCTTTTTCTTTAGCTACAGCAGAAATTGCAGTTGCTACTTTAGTTTGAATAGGCTGAAACAATTCACCTTGTTTTGTACCTAGGTCCTGTGAAGCTTTAGTACGTGCATCAGTAATGCGTTTTTCCAAATCCTGTAATTCCTGACTCAACGCTTGTAATTCTTTACCCACTACTTCTTTGTTAGCTTCACTTAAAGATTTTTGCTTAGCATCTGCAGCAGTCATTTTACTTTGATATTCTTTGATCATTGCATCAATATCTGCCTGCTTTTGTTTACCTAAGGTTTCTAAAGTGGTTTGAGCTGTTTTAGCCTCTGGTAAATTTGCAAATACCTCCTCAGAATTAATGTGACCCAATTTTTGTTGTGCACTTGCCATATTCGCTGTAAACAATAACCCTGCTGCTACAAAGAATACGTTAATTAACTTTCTCATCGTTTTATTTTACTTTTTTATTTTTTTCTAATTGTTTTTCTTCAAAAATCAGGGGCGAATATACTAATTATTTACAGTCCCTGGTTTATAACCTAATTTTACAATTACGTCATTACTCACATCGTAACTGCTGCTTGCATAAATCATCATTGTTGCTTCACTGCTCTTGTCGAAAATGAAGTCTAAATATTTAGATTTTGCAATCTGTTTAATCGCCTCGGCTACTTTATCCTGAATAGGTTTAATCAATTTTGCCCTGCTTTGAAAAAGATCGCCATCAGGTCCAAACTTAGAACGTTGAAATTCTTTAGCCTGTTTTTCTTTTTCGATAATTTCATTTTCACGGCGCTTGCGCATATCATCGGTTAACAAAACCTGATCGGCCTGATAGGCCTTATACATTCTGTCGATTTCAGAAAAATTCTGATCCACTTGTTGCTGCCATTGTTTAGAGGCAACATCTAACTGACTTAATGCCGATTTATATTCTGGTAAATGCTTCAAAATATACTCCGTGTCTACATAAGCAAACTTCTGTGCAAAGGCACCAAAAGAAGTGCAAAGCAGGAATGCGATAAAAAGATACTTTTTCATTTGTGTGTGTGTTAATGATACAGTTAATAACCTAAGCTTTCTTTAAACTCCTATTGCAATGATTTATTGCATAATTAGTTAAATTTTTGTTCTTTATCAATTAAAATCCACCTAATTGTTGTGCGATACTAAAATGGAACTGACCTTTGTTCGCATCTGGTAATCCAGGGATAGCATCAAATCCGTATCCATAATCAATACCTAACAAACCAAATATAGGTAAGAATATTCTGGCACCCACACCCACTGATCTTCTAATATTGAAAGGGTTAAAATCACTAAACCTGTTCCAGGTGTTACCACCTTCAGCAAAGGCCAGAACGAAGGCTGTAGCTTGCTGACTTGCAATAACCGGGTAACGTGCCTCTAATACATATTTAGTGTAAATCGGGCTACCAGATTGTTGCGCCACATTTGGATCAGAACCTACCGGAATTACTGTATTATTAGAATAACCACGCATCGCAATTAACTCAGATCCTTGTAAGAAATCGAATCCCTGCATACCATCACCACCTAGTTTGAAACGCTCGAATGCTGATTGGCCAACTGCTTTATTGTATTGACCCAAGAAACCAAACTGTGCTTGCGCTTTAATTACCAGGTTACCTACCACACGCTGATACCATTGTGAATCGAATTTCCATTTATGATATTCTGTAAAACGGTATTTTTCTTTATCAGATGCAGTTGCATAATTCACCTTGTTAAATAGTGAATATGGTGGCGTTGCCTGAATAGTGAAACGTAAGAACGATCCTGATTTAGGGAAGATTGGCGAATCTCTTGAATCGCGGCTAATCTCTTGTGATAAGTTTAAGTTATAAGAAGTACCCGTGCTAAATAAATATCCTGAATAGTTATTTAAGATATATTGTTGCAGGTTAACGGCATGGCTTAACTGGAAATAGTTATCTGGCCAGTTTAATCTTCTACCTAAACTAACGGTTACACCATTTAAACGTATTTTTTGAAACTGAACATCTCCACTACTTAATCCATTAGATTGTAATGAAGTAAACGCACTTACACCAAAACTTACTGGTTTCTCGCCACCAAACCAAGGTTGCGAGAATGAGAAACTATATGATTGATAGAATTTACCATTTGTTTGCCCACGTAAGCTTAGTTTTTGTCCATCACCTTTTGGTAAAGGTTTGTAAGCTTTTAAATTAAATAAGTTACGTAACGAGAAGTTATTAAAGGTTAAACCTAATGTACCAATGATACGGCCACCACCAAAACCACCTGATAACTCAATCTGATCTGAAGGTTTCTCTTCTACGGCATATTCAATATCTACTGTACCATCTGCCGGGTTAGGGCGAGGCGTAGGAACCGTTTTAGACTCGTCGAAGTTACCCAACTGACCAATTTCGCGAATGGTACGGATTAAATCACTTTTGTTAAATTTCTGTCCTGGTTTAGTACGGATCTCACGTAAAACAACCTTATCGTTTGTGATGGTGTTACCTTTTAAAGTAATGCGGTTGTTGGTATACTGCGGACCTTCGTACATGCGTAATTCCACATCAACCGTATCGCCATAAATTTTGGTCTGTACCGGATCGATATTAAAAGTTAAATAGCCATTATCGGTATACATACTGTTAATGTCGCCACCGTTTTCGCCACCACCGTTTAATTTTTTATTTAATTTTTCTTCGCTAAAAACATCACCTTTTTCGATGGTTAATACTTTTTGCAAAATACTATCCGGATAAATGGCATTACCTGCCCAGGTAATATTACCAAAATAATACTTTTTACCTTCGTAAAGGTCCATTCTGATGTTCACCTTTTTCTTGTTGTACTGGTAAATGGTATCCTTTAATAATTCCGCATCACGATAACCTTTCTCGTGCATTTTGGCTATCATTTTTACCTTGTTCTCTTCGTATTTCTCTTTTGCGAATTTTCCAGAGCCCCAAAAGCGCCACCAGGCAAATTGTTTAGGGTTTTTAAGGTATTTTCTAAGTTTTGCCGATTTAAAATCTTTGTTTCCGGTAAAATCGATATGCTGTACTTTAACACGGTGACCTTTATCAATATTGGCTTCTAATACCACACTGTTTTCTGCATTCGGATCTTTACGTGTTTTGTAATCGATCTGGGTAAAGAAAAAGCCCTTATCCAATAAGTATTTTTTAACAATAGCTGAGGTCGTGTTGTACAGGTTATCGTTTACGATTTTACCTGTTTTATCATTTAGCTTTTCCTGAATGGCCGTTTTTTCAGATTTACGAATACCTTTTAAATCGATAGAACTTAAACGCGGGCGTTCAACTACTTCAATTTCAAAATAAACAGAATCCTGAACAAATTTTTCGATGTTAAGTTTAACATCATCAAACAAGCCCTGTGCCCACAATGTTTTAATGGCATCAGAAGTTGCCTCGCCGGGAAGAACGATTTTATCGCCTTTGGTTAATTTAGATAAAGTAATTAATACTTCTTTATCTAAATATTGGGTTCCGGTTACCGTGGTACCACCAATGATATATTCTTTTGGACTAAAATAATCGAGATCTAAGCCACCAACCTTTAAAGAGGGGGTTACCGGTGCCTGACCTTGTGGACGTACTTGAGCGAAGGCCGGAGCGGCTAAAACTAGTAGGATTAAAACTTGAAATATTCTTTTCATTAAAATTATTTGTTCAGTAATGGCCAAAAGGTAACGATATTTTATAAAGCAAAATGTCTTTATGTTGTTCCCTTATTATGGTTTCATTTATCGTATAAAAGTGGTGCTAAGTTAGTTTAAACGCTTGTTAAAAAGTGTTAAAAGAAAAATTAGTTTAATTGCTCGCTAATTTTGCCAAAACGGCGTTCGCGTTTTTGATAGTCTACAATAGCCTCGAAAAGATCTTCACGTCTGAAATCCGGCCATAAAACATCCGTAAAATAAAACTCGGTATAAGCCATTTGCCAAAGCAGATAATTGCTGATCCGGTGTTCGCCACTGGTCCTGATCATGAGTTCAGGATCGGGTATATTTACTGTTGTTAGTTTTGATGAAAACAGGTCTTCGTTAATATCATCCAACGAAATGGTATTGTCTTTTACAGCTGATGCAATTTTTTTGGCGGCCTCTAAAATCTCCCACTTGGCACTATAACTTAAGGCCAGTGTTAACGTACATTTTTCGTTATGGGCCGTTTTCTCCATGGCTTCTTTTAAATCATCAATACACTCCTGGGGTAAAGATGAAATATTGCCAATGGCATTTAGCTTAATATTGTTTTTATTAAGTGTTTCGGTTTCTTTGTTGATGGTCGAAATCAGAATCTGCATCAAAGCATCTACTTCTTCTTTGGGTCTGTTCCAGTTTTCAGTAGAAAAAGCATATAAAGTGAGGTACTCAATACCCACCTCAACACAACCTTCTACAATGTCTTTTACAGAAAGTACACCTTGTTCATGTCCGAAAACCCGCACTTTACCCTGGCCTTTTGCCCATCTTCCATTACCATCCATGATTACGGCAATGTGCTTTGGCAGGCGGCTATTGTCTATTTGTTCTTTAAATCCCATTAATTATGTCAAAATCAGCTTAAAAGGAATAGCATTTTGAGGATACAAAGGTAAAAGATATGCCAACACTAACAAATAGATAAGTGTCCCTTTTTCGAAAATCGCCTCTTTGGGTACCAGGCTGTCCGATTTGGTTGCGCGAAGGATCAGATAAATTAACCTGATTCTGGCCATTTCCAACAATCACCTGGCTAACCGGATAGCGGCCGCTCACATCATCAATATAATCTGTAGAAGGTGTTCTATAGCCCAATTCGGTAAAAACGCTCCAGGTATCTTTGTAATTATACCTAAGCCCCAAGCCGTACGGAATAGTTAAAACCGCATTTTTATATCCATTTTCCTGGCCTTCGGTGGCTAATCGGTCTAACCGGTATTTTTCATCGTCAACTTTTACGGTAGGTTTAAAAATAACCAAACCAGCCCCAACAAAAAGATATGGGGTAAACTGCCTGTTTCCTCCACCAAGATTAAAATTGAAAAAATTAAAATCGACCAGGCCGCTAAATTCGTTTAACGATGTTTTAAAACGCAGGTTTCTTTCGCGAAATTGTTCATTACTGGAGTTGGCATCATCTGCCTTGATCTGTCCGTAGGTATAATTTAAGCGAACGCCTACATATTGGTTAAAGTTACGCTTTACATAAGCGCCGCCCGAAAAACTGCTGATTTGTAAAGGATTGTTCTGATTGAGGTCGCCCATGTAACCTGCTCCCCCACCCATTAGCCCAACTTCCCATGTACCTTCCTGCGCACGAACAATTTGCCCGCTAAAGATAAATAAGAGGAGAATTAACAGAGGTTTGGCTGGCGTCATACTTAGTAGTTACGGGTATCAATGCCCCATAATAATTTATTCCTTAACGTGTTTAAGTAAGTTTCATTGTTAAGGCGGATAAGATTTACGCAAAAATCTGCCTTTTTTATGCTAATTTTTACTGATCGTTCTACAGTTACGGTTCGGCTATCGCACGAAACCAAAAATTTAGATTCCCTGGCTTCTACCTCAAAAGAGAGTTTATTGTCATCGGGCAAAATCACTGGTCGCACGTTTAGGTTATGAGGTGCAATAGGGGTAATTACAAAATTCTCAGAATCGGGATAAATAATCGGGCCACCGCAGCTTAATGAGTATGCCGTAGAACCCGTTGGGGTAGCAATAATTAATCCGTCGGCCCAATAAGAGTTGATAAATTCATCGTTCATTGACGCATGGATAATCATCATTGCCGAATTATCGCGACGGTGAATGGTAATATCGTTTAGTGCAAAATTTTCTTCGCCAAATAAACCATTATCAGATTCTAAAGTTAAAAGTGAACGCGAATCTAAGGTATATTCTTTATTGATCAGGGCTTTAAGTGCCGATGCGATTTCGTTTTTATTGATACTGGCCAGGAAACCGAGGCGACCAAAATTGATCCCGATTACCGGTATGCCCGAATTGCGGATTAATGATAAGGTATCGAGTAAGGTTCCGTCTCCGCCTAAACTCAGCAATACATCGGCAAGCTCCTTTAATTCGGTATGATTATGAAAAATAACGGTATTTGCCGGTAATTTAATTTTACCATGAAGCGATGTTTTAAATTTAGAATATAAAACCGGCTGAATATGATGTTCGGCTAAATGATTAAAAACCTCTTGTACATAGGGCAAGACCGTATCATTAAAATCTCTGCCGTAAATTGCAATCCTCATAAAGCAGGTTTATACATTTAAATAGTTCATGAAAGAATCGTAACGCTCCTGCGATCCATCATCAATCTGGGTGTTATTGTATACCTCTTTAACCAGATAATCATATCTTTCGAAAGAGGCTACCAATGAAGTAATTTCTGTTTTGTTTACTTTGAGCGTTACTTCTAAACGTGTAGAATCTTCGAAAGAATTTACATAAGAAGAGAGTACCTGTGCATTATCGGCTTCAACAATTTGTGCAATATGTGCGAGCGAATTATCGCGGTTACTAATCTCTAACACGATGATTCCGCCAGGTTCATTTACGGCATATTGTTCGGCCACAGCATTAACCATGTTATTGATCGAAATTAAACCCACATAATTTTTCTGTTGATCTAAAACAGGAACAGCTGTCAGTTTTAGCTGACTCAATAACCTGATTACATCATAAGTATGTACATTGCTCAACACGAAAACATTTAGCATGTTTACCGCGCTATCGCTTAAAAGGGTATCGTGATTATCAATACTTAGCAAATCATCTTCAGAAACCAAACCCAATAAGGTGACCTCGTTAACAACCGGCAAATGCTTTAGTTTAAAATCGTTCATACGATCTAAAGCTTTTTGCACCGTGTCAGCGGTCCTTAACGATGGGATTGCATCTGATATGATTTCTGCTGCAAACATTTATTTTAACAATATTCTATCTAAAAATTTCTCTAAAAATGCATTAAATATTTGTGGATGCTCCATCATCGGCGCATGTCCACATTTATCAACCCAGTTTAATTCCGAATTCGGCAACAACTCATGAAATTCCTCTGCCACTTCTGGTGGTGTAACCTTATCGTTTTTACCCCATATCAAAGAAACTGGTATGGTTATTTTTGATAACTCTTTAGCCATGTTGTGGCGGATGGCCGATTTTGCCATGGTTAAAATCCTGATCACCCTCGATCTGTCGTTCACGGTTTTAAAAACATCATCAACGAGTTCTTTGGTTGCCGTTGCCGGATCGTAAAAAGTAAATTCTACTTTTTCTTTAATGTAATCGTAACTCTCTCTGCGTGGGAAAGATCCTCCAAAAGCATTTTCATATAAACCAGAGCTACCGGTAAGTACCAGGGCTTTAACAAACTCCTGATGGGCAACTGTAAATACTAAACCTACATGGCCACCAAGCGAGTTGCCTACAAGCACCACCTGGTTTAAATTTTTATATTTTAAAAAGCGATGAAGATATCTCGACAATGCTTTTACGCCCAATGTTAAAATAGGCAAATCGTAAATGGGTAAAATTGGAATAATTACACGATAGCGATCTTTAAACTGTTCGATAACCAGTTCCCAATTGCTTAGTTCGCCCATTAGGCCATGTAGCAATACCAGTGTCTCGCCTGTTCCAGCTTCGATGTATTTAAATCCGTCTTCTTCTATTATCGGGTAAGTCATATATATTCTAGATGGTATTGTGCTACTAAGTTAATAGAGTAAAATTAAATTTATGCATTTATATGCCATTTTTCTGAAATAAAATCGAAAACGGTATAAAAACGTCATTTGCATTGCGTAGAGCGATAAGCGGCCTGCGATTATTAAGCTTCTGCCTTACGCCTATATGCCCTCTACCTCAATTAAGCCAGTTTTTCTTTAACAATCTCCGCAATTAATTTACCATCAGCTTTACCTGCAAGTTCTTTATTTGCCATGCCCATTACCTTCCCCATATCCTTAACCGATGTAGCACCGGATTGTTTGATTACAGCTTCGATAATTGCAGCAACTTCTGCCCTATCTAACTGTTTTGGCAAAAATTGGTTAATCACTTCAATTTCTTCTTCTTCCACCTGATACAAATCTTCGCGATTTTGTTGCTTGTAAATATCAGCAGATTCGCGGCGTTGTTTAATCAGTTTCTGAAGGATTTTAAGTTCAGTTTCTTCAGTAATTTCTTCTGAAGATCCTTTTTCTGTTTTAGCTAAAAGTAAAGCAGCTTTTATGGCTCTTAAACCTCTTAACTGTGCATTGTTTTTAGCCAACATGGCTTTTTTTATTTCCTGATCTATTGTGTTTGAAATCATTTTTTTATTGCTTAATCGGTTAATTGTTATCAGGTTAATCGGTTAACTGTTTTAATCGGTTAATGGCAGGATTGCTGAATGGTTAACTGCAAATTGCCAACCGAAA
Organism: Sphingobacteriaceae bacterium GW460-11-11-14-LB5; assembly: GCA_002151545.1. Taxonomy (NCBI): domain Bacteria; kingdom Pseudomonadati; phylum Bacteroidota; class Sphingobacteriia; order Sphingobacteriales; family Sphingobacteriaceae; species Sphingobacteriaceae bacterium GW460-11-11-14-LB5. Next base: position 3,805,420 of record CP021237.1, read on the forward strand.
ACTTTATACTCTATTTATAATCGTTGCGGTAGCCTGTGCAGTTGGCATAATCAACATATCGTTAATGTTAACATGTTTAGGCCTGCTTACTACATACCAAATGGCATCGGCAATATCATCGGCAATTAGGGGCTCCAGGTTTTCGTATACCTTTTTCGCCCGGTCTTCATCTCCTTTAAATCGCACCACCGAAAATTCGGTTTCTACCATACCCGGATTAATTTCGGTCACTTTTATGCCGTGGGGCAGTAAATCGATACGCATACCTTTGCTCAAAGCATCAACAGCATGTTTACTCGCACAATATACGTTTCCATTTGGATAAACTTCTTTTCCGGCAATAGAACCAATGTTAATAATATGACCAGATTGGTTTGGTATCATCCAGTTGGAAACAATTTTAGTTACATAAAGCAAACCTTTCACATTGGTATCAATCATGGTATCCCAATCGTTTGTATCGCCTTTATCAATTGGATCTAAACCCTGGCTCAGGCCTGCATTGTTAATCAAAACATCAACTTTTTTCCACTCGGCAGGTAAAACTTCCAGAGCAGCGGCAAGACTTTCTTTATCGCGAACATCGGCAAAAACCTGTTTAATGGTAATGGCGTATTTATCTTCTAAGTGATGGGCAATTTTAGCCAACCGATCTTCTCTGCGGGCCAATAATATGAGATTGTAACCTTGCTGGGCAAATGTTTGTGCACAAGCTTCGCCAATACCAGAAGTTGCGCCTGTAATTAATGCGATTTTAGACATTTTTATGAATTTTAAGTCTCGGTATATCCTTTAAGATAACATCTTTGATTTACCTACTCCAACAAAGGTAAGTTTTTTTGGATTGCAGGACTATTGAAAAATCAAACTGAATGTTAATTGACGTAATTTCAACTTATCTATCGGATTAGCGTAAACCGTATTATCGTGCTGAAGCAAATCGCTGGTTGAATACGACAGTTTTATTTCGGGCGACATTTTGAAATACTCGAAATAAATATCGAAACCAATACCTGTTTCGTACGACAGGTAATTTCTTTTATTTTTTAAAAACTTATTTACGGGTGTTTCTCCTTCATCGAAGGTTTTCTTTTTCGAAGCTATATCTATCGAATATTTAGCACCGCCTAACCAATAGGCCCTAAAATTGTTCATCCGGTTCGACTTTACTTTTAAACCTAAGGGAAATTCGAACATCGTGGCCTGCACTTTTCGTTCTACTACGGTTTGAAAGTTTTTCGTCTGGCCGTTCCCTACATTAATCGGCGCCATGGGTTCGTACTCGTAAGTGACTACCCTGTCACTAAAAATAAGAGAGGGCGTTGCCCTGATATCAAAGTTATCAGCAATCATTCTATTCATCACAAAACCCAGCCCAAAACCTTGAGACGGTGGACTAGAAATGGCATTTAAGGTTGACGTAACCGGAATACCCGAATTTGGATCGTAAGAAGGATCAAGCGAATTTGGCACCTCATAAAAAGGCGATCGCCAGTTTTGCTTTTTAAGGATTTTGTATTCGGCCGAGATATACTGGAAATTAAAACCAAAACTCCAATCTTCATCGTCTATTCCACCACCCCAATTTTGAGCAAAGGCGGTTGTAGAAACCATAAAAAGTGAAAGAATGAGGCTTAATTTTCTGATCATTTGGTTCCTACATATATCGAACTTATTCCAAACGTTAAAATTCTTTGTTTGGTACTTTTAAAGCCAACTTTTTCCATCAGGTTGGTAAAATCTTCTCCATCTGGAAAAGCAGCTACCGACTCTGGCAAATAGGTATAAGCCCTGTGGTCTTTAGAAAACAGTTTCCCAAAGAAAGGTGTTACCTGTTTAAAATAAAAACTATACAATTGTTTTACCGGAAAAACCTTCGGTTTCGAAAATTCCAGGATCACCATTTTTCCATTGGGTTTTAATACGCGGTACATATCCGTTAATCCTTTTTCGAGATTTTCGAAGTTACGCACACCATAGGCGCAGGTAATGGCATCAAAAGTATCATTTTCGAAGTGTAGGCCTTCAGAATCGCCTACCTGAACGGTAAAAACTTCGTTTAAACTACGTTCGTTAATTTTCTTTTTGGCTACTTCTAACATGCCTTCAGAAATATCAACACCAATTACCTTTTCGGGATGAAGCTTTTTAATGGCTTCGAAAGCAAAATCGCCAGTTCCTGTTGCTACATCAAGCAAGGTTCGCGGGTGGATGGAAACCAGTTCTTTAATCGCTTTCTTGCGCCATAATACATCAATGCCTAAAGAAAGAAAATGGTTTAAAAAATCGTAAGTGCCGGAAATGTTGTTAAACATGGTTGCAACCTGCTCTTTTTTAGTTGCATCTTCTACTTGGTATGGGGTGATATTCTGATTCATGATATGGAGCAAAGATAGAGAAAAGTCGGGAGTCTTTAGGCCGGAGTCCGAAGTCTTTGATGCAAAGTATTCACCATAGTGTCAAAAATCAGATTTAAAAAAAATTATCAAATTGTACTTCAGCCTTCCGACTTCGGACTTCGGACTCAAAACCCTACCTTTGCACTATGATTATCAAAACGGCAACATTTGTTTGCAGCAACACCCAGATTTCGGCACTACCGGTACCAACTATGCCCGAATATGCATTTATTGGCCGCTCTAACGTGGGTAAATCTTCATTAATCAATATGTTGGTTAATCAACATGGATTAGCTAAAACCTCTCAGCGTCCGGGGAAAACACAATTAATTAACCACTTTCTGATAAACGAGAAATGGTATATTGTCGATTTACCGGGTTATGGTTATGCCAAGGTTTCTAAAACCAGCAGAGAGAAATGGGAGAAATTTATCCGCGCCTATATCACCAAAAGAGAAAGTTTACAATGTGTTTTTGTTTTGATAGACAGCCGTTTGGAGCCGCAGGGAATTGATATTGAATTTTGTTATTGGTTAGGTGAAAAACAGATCCCGTTTTCGTTAATTTTTACCAAAGCTGATAAACAAGGTATGACCACCACCCAGAAAAATGTAGCCGCCTTTAAGAAAAAATTAGGTGAATTTTTCGAGGAGATCCCGGCCACCTTTATCACTTCTGCAGAAAAAGGCAACGGAAAAGATGATGTTTTAAATTTCATCTATGAGGTAAATAAAGATTTTGTTGTTCCGACAGATTATAAGAAGTTTTAACCAATTTTCAGTTCGCAGTACACAATTTTCAGTTTAACAATAAAAAAATCTGTGTAATCATCTTTTAAATAAATGAAAAAATACTTTTCACTCGTATTATTCGCCCACTCTGTTTTTGCGTTACCATTTGCCATGATTGGGTTCTTTTTGGGGGTAACCACAACAGAAAACCCATTTTCCTGGTATAAACTGATTTTGGTTCTGCTTTGTATGGTTTTTGCCAGAAACTCAGCTATGGCTTTTAACCGTTATCTCGATAGAAATATTGACGCCAAAAATCCACGTACTAAAATGCGCGATATCCCTGCAGGTAAAGTTTCGGCAAATGAGGCCTTGATTTTCGTTATTGCCAATTGTGTGCTTTTCGCCATTACCACCTATTTCATTAACCCGCTTTGTTTCTATTTATCGCCAGTTGCTTTATTTGTGGTTTTGTTTTATAGTTATACCAAGCGTTTCACGGCACTTTGTCATTTGGTATTAGGCCTGGGGTTGGCGCTCGCTCCTATTGGCGCATACATTGCCGTAACCGGACATTTTGCATTGGTTCCTGTATTATACTCTTTAACCGTATTGTTCTGGGTAAGTGGCTTCGATATTATTTACGCCCTGCAGGACGAAGCATTTGACCGTGAAGAAAAATTACATTCAATCCCATCGGCACTTGGCATTAAAAATGCTTTGAATGTTTCAGTGCTGTTGCATATACTCTCTGCCACCTGTGTTATTTTACCTGTGTTTTTTACATCCTTCAGCTGGGTTTATTACGTAGGTATTGTGTTTTTCTGTTCGATGTTGATTTATCAGCACTTACTGGTAAAACCAAATGATATCAGCAAAGTAAACAGGGCATTTCAAACCTTAAATGGTTATGCGTCGGTTGTATTTGCGATATGCTTTTTAATAGATGCGTATTTAAGACATAAATAAAAAATGAGTGAAGGCCAAATGCGTGAATGAGTAACATTCTCTCATTCTATCACTCAATAACGATAAAAACATGATTATAACTAAGAAACCCAGAACATATATCCCACAGGAACTAAGCATTACCTGGGAAAATTTAGAACCACTTTTTACCGAACTTCAAAACCGCGAAATAAACAGCACGGCTGACTTAGAACACTGGTTAAAAGACCGTTCGGAGCTTGAAGCGGCCTTAGAAGAAGATTTTGCCTGGAGATATATTAAAATGAGCTGTGATACCGCAAATGAAGAACTGGTTAAAAACTTTCAATATTTCGCGACTGAAATAGAGCCAAAAATTTCTCCCTTAGCCAACGAACTGAACAAAAAATTTGTCGAAAGTCCGTTTATGGATGATTTGGACAAAGAAAAATATTTCGTTTACAGTCGTGCGATTAAAAAAGCATTGGAGCTTTACCGCGACGAAAACATTGAGCTGTTTACCGAATTACAGGTGAAACAACAAAAATACCAAAGTACTACAGGTGCCATGAGCGTTGAGCTAAACGGCCAGGAATATACTTTGGAGCAAGCCTCGATCTTTATCAAAGATTTAAACCGAGAGGTACGCGAAAATGCCTGGAAAACCATCCAGCAACGCCGTTTAATTGATAAAGATGACTTAAACATCCTGTTTGATGAGTTAATTAAACTGCGTAATCAGGTTGCTTTAAATGCAGGTTTTGAGAACTACCGCGATTATATGTTCCAGGCATTGGGCCGTTTTGATTATACCCCACAAGACTGTTACGATTTTGCCAATGCCATCGAGAAAGAGATTGTTCCGATTTTAAAAGAGCAGGCCGAAAAACGCCGTGAAGCTTTAGGGCTGGACGTGTTAAAACCCTGGGATTTAGAAGTGAGCATTAGTGGCAAACCAGCTTTAAAACCTTTTAACAATGGTGAAGAACTGATTGATAAAAGTATTGCCTGTTTTAATGCCATTGATGAAAAATTAGGTTCAAAACTGGCCACCATGAAAGCCAATAAACTTTTTGATGTAGAAAGCAGAAAAGGTAAGGCACCGGGTGGTTACAATTATCCATTGGCCGAAACTGGGGCTCCATTTATCTTCATGAACTCAGCAAATTCGTTGCGCGATTTAACCACAATGGTTCACGAAGGAGGACATGCGATTCATACTTTTTTAACCGCAAATTTAGAGTTAAACGACTTTAAACACTGTCCATCTGAAGTAGCAGAGCTGGCATCGATGAGTATGGAATTGATCTCAATGGATAAGTGGGATGTTTATTTCGACAATGAAGAAGATTTAAACCGTGCTAAAAAAGAACAGTTGGCCGATGTTTTAAAAACATTGCCATGGGTTGCCGTAATTGATCAGTTTCAACACTGGATTTACACCAATCCTAACCATACTGCAGCTGATCGCGAGGAAACTTTTAAGCAGATTTTTAACCGTTTTGGTGCTGGTTTTGCCGATTGGACAGATTTAGAACAACAATTTGGAAATGGCTGGCAAAAACAACTGCATTTATTCGAAGTTCCTTTTTATTATATCGAATATGCAATTGCCCAGTTAGGTGCCATTGCCGTTTGGAAAAACTATAAAGAAAATCCAGAAAAAGCTTTAGAACAATATTTAGCAGCGCTTGCTTTAGGTTATACCAAACCGATGAACGAAATATATGAAACTGCCGGAATCAAATTTGATTTCAGTGCAGAATATGTGAAGGAGCTGGCCAATTTTGTGAAAACAGAACTGGAAAAACTGGGATAAGGAAAGGTAGAAGGATTGAAGGTGGAGGGTTGAAAGTTTTCCCCTCCTAGTAAAATATATCAGAGGTCGTGGTATTTTGCCACGACTTTTTTGTTCTTATCTGGTCTTAGCGTCTCGCTAAGACTCAACTGGCCTTAGTACTTTTTTTGCCGCGGAAACACTGAGGACACGGAAACTAAATAAAATGCACAGTCACCACTTACCTTACCTTTTCGGTAATCAAAACCTATGTTTTATCTGCAGTAACCCAACTGAATAGACCTGATGGAAGTGAAAATCCCTTTTGGGCACTGGATACCTTGTTTTTACCGAAAATCCCCAAAAGGATTGTAACGTACAGCAGGACAGAACCCGCCTATGAAATGCAGATACTGCTCTTCAAAAAACATACATCTCCAATTTCCACTACCTACGCTTCATCCTTTTTCCTAATCCTAAGAATAATAAACATCACCAGTACCGATAACAGGATCATGATCAGGTAACTGTAGCTGAGGTTTCGCTCATCTTTAGCCGGAATCAGATTTACAATGCCATAACTCAAAAAAGAAACAATTACGTAAGTAATTCCACCGGTTAATCCACCTGCAATGCCAGCGTTTTTCGGGAATTTGCTCAAACAAAAAGTAAAGTAGTTGTTGAAGGTAAAGCCTGCCCCTACGTGGATTAAAAAGGCGAAGAAAATTAACGACCAGAGGTTTGAAACAAAATTTAAGCTTATGATCATCAGCACAACAAAAGCAACCTGAAACAACGAGTTAATCATTAATCTTTTAAAAAAGGGCTTGTTAATGGTGGCCTTACCGATAAAGCCGCCAACCATCCAGGCAAAGCCTAAAAACAGCGAACTATAACCTGCAATAACCGGTGAGAAATTTAAATGATGCTCAATAATAAACGGACCGGTCATGTTGTAAACCATCACCATACAGTAGGCTAAACCCAGCATAACGATACCCAATGTAAAACTGGTGGTTTTAATCATTTCAACATAAATCCTTGTAATTTTTTTCAGTTGAAAATCGGTAAAGTGTTTTAAGGTTTCGCCACTGAACAACAGTTCTAACAGGGCAAAAACAAGCGCAAAACCAGCCAGAAAATAGAAATTAGATTCCCAGCCAAATACCGTTTGAAGGTAACCACCTATAAAAGGTGCAACAATTGGTCCGGTTGACCAGATGATGGAAAACAAACTCAGGTAATGTTTTAACTGATCGCCCTCGAAAAGATCGACAAAATATGCTCTTTTTGCCACCACAATTGCACCTACAGTAAGCCCATGGATGATGCGCATTAAATAAATAAGGTAAATGTTATGGGTTGTGGCAATAACGATACTTGCTGCTGCGAAAATCAATAAGGCATACAGGCAGATCTTGTACCTGCCAAAGCTATCGAGCACGCTCCCGATAAAAAGTTGCGAAACGCCATAGCTAATTAAAAAGATACTTAAGGTGAGCTGAACCTGAACACTGCTTACCTGCATTTCGCCAGCCATTGTTGGTAACGAAGGGATGTAAATATCGGTAGCAAAACCCGATAATGGAATTAAGGCAAAGGCCAGTAAAGTTGCCAAACCCTGGTGACGTTCTTTAATGTATTTTATTTGTGCGGTATCTGCAATCATATTGGTACTGTAATGGTATAAATATTCAAATCAAACATCCATTTAAGTGTTCTTATTTATCTGTTTGATTATTGACAGCAAAATTAGGGCTTTCACTTAGCGTAAAATTATGCGAATCAAACAAAGGATTATTCAAGCCAAATAATTACGAATTTTTACTTTAATCTAATAATTGACGCTTTATTCGACGGCATTTGCGCTCCAAAAAGCAGTGTATTGAAAATTATATCCTGCTTTAAACGTTTTTAACCAAACTTTTTATAAGTTTGAAGAAACAAGCAAACAAAAGATGTTCGAAAAGCTATTCAGAAAGAAATCCATTTCCAAGATATTACAAGATGCGGCAAAAGGCTATGGCGACCATGAAAACACATTACATAAAACACTAGGTGTACGCGATTTAACAGCTTTTGGAATTGCAGCGATTATTGGAGCAGGAATTTTTAGTACGATTGGTAAAGCAAGTGCTGATGGTGGCCCGGCAGTAATCTTTTTGTTTATTTTTACAGCAGTAGCCTGTAGTTTTGCGGCCTTTGCTTATGCAGAGTTTGCTTCGATGGTACCTGTTTCTGGTAGCGCTTACACCTATTCTTATGTAGCTTTCGGCGAATTGGTAGCCTGGATTATCGGTTGGTCGCTTATTATGGAATATTCAATCGGTAATATTACAGTAGCCATATCCTGGTCTGATTACTTTACCGGACTACTCTCCACCATCAAAATACCTCCCCTCGGCATCGAGGGCATCCATGTACCCGACTGGATGACAATGGATTACCTCAGTGCTTACAACGGACATAAACACGCGGAAGCCCTTTTGGCTGCTGGCAAAAACCTGGCAGACTTAGATTCGGCTACAGCCCTGGCCAATAATGCATGGCTTACGGCCCCAAAAATTGGCAGTTTTCACCTCGTTGCAGATATTCCTGCCTTAGGCATTATTATTTTAATTACCTGGTTAATTTACCGTGGCATGAAAGAAAGCCGCAATGCCAGCAACGCCATGGTAGTGGTTAAACTTGCGGTAATTCTTTTGGTATTAGCGGTAGGTATATTTTATGTAGACACCAAAAACTGGGATCCATTTGCTCCGAACGGTGTTTCCGGGGTTTTAAAAGGTGTTTCAGCAGTGTTTTTTGCCTATATCGGTTTCGATGCCATTTCTACAACAGCCGAAGAATGTAAAAATCCACAGCGCGATTTACCCCGCGGAATGATGTGGGCCATTATTATCTGTACCATCCTTTATGTGGCTATTGCACTGGTTTTAACCGGTATTGTTAAATCGGATACTTTAGCCGTTGGCGACCCGCTAGCATTCGTTTTTGATCAGATTAACTTAAAATTAATGAGTGGTATTATTGCAGTAAGTGCCGTATTTGCCATGGCCAGTGTACTTTTGGTTTTCCAAATGGGTCAACCCCGTATCTGGATGAGCATGAGCAGAGATGGCTTATTGCCAAAATCTTTTTCGAAAATCCATCCAAAATATAAAACACCCTCATTTGCAACTATTGTGGTTGGATTTGTAGTGGCTGTACCATCATTATTTATGAACCTGACCATCGTTACCGATCTGTGTTCTATCGGAACATTATTCGCTTTTGTACTGGTTTGTGCAGGGGTTTTGGTATTGCAGAACAGACCTGATGTTCAACGTGGAAAATTCAAAATACCTTATGTAAACAGTAAGTTTATTATTCCTGTTGTTTTAATTGCGACCATCATTTTTGCATTCACAAAATATGGGAAAGAAACCAAAGCCTTCTTTTTCAATTCGCCTAAAACAATCCAAACGGTAACTTTTGTTACTTCTTTAAGTGGCGATGAACTGAAAATTGTTAAAGAAGAAATTGTTAAAAATGCGGCTCCTCAAATTATTTTAGCAGAAAAAGTAGATGCAGAATCTTATTTAAGTGCATTACCGGCTGATCGTTACGAACAGTTTATTTCAGCATCAAAAGTACCTGTAGAAAAGAAATACGAAAGTGGCTGGGGTTTATTTAAACACAAAATCCCAATGTGGATTTTCCTGATCATCTGCGTAATCATTACCTACTACTGCATCACCAAAAACCTGTCGTTAATCCCTGTTCTAGGATTAATCAGCTGTTTGTACATGATGTGCGAGCTGGGCATTTCAAACTGGATCGGTTTCGGTATCTGGTTAGTGGTTGGGCTTGTGGTTTATTTTGCCTATGGTTACAGACATAGTAAATTGGCAAAAATTGAAAGTTAATATCTATCGGTCGGTGTCTCACCGACCGAAACAAATTTCATAGCAACTACTATCATTTTTTGTATCTTGTGTTTAAATTATCCCTGCAACTTAGATACTAAATAATGCATATCTTTCATAAAAGACAGGGACAAATGGATTATAACTATCCATATTTCTACACAGATACCATCTGCAATTTTGCACATTTATTAAATGATGATAACTTAAAAATGATCATCATAAATTCACTGAAATTTTTAGTTAATCAAAAACTTATTGAAGTATATGGTTATGTGATTATGCCCAACCACATCCATTTAATCTGGAATATGTTGAAATTAAACGGAAAGGAAGCTCCTGCAGCCAGCTTTACAAAATTTACAGCACACGAGTTCAGAAAGCACCTGTTAGTTAATAATCCTACAATATTGAAACAATACAGTTCTGAAAAGAATGATAGAGTTTTTCAATTCTGGAAAAGAGATCCATTGGCTATCCCTTTGAATAAGGAAAACATTTTGATACAGAAACTAGATTACATACATGATAATCCGATTAAAGAAAAATGGAATTTGTATACATATCCGGACGATTATAAATGGAGTAGCGCAAATTTTTACGAAACAGGGATTGATGAATTCGGGATTCTTACACATTTCAGAGATTAGATGTTTCGGTCGGTGAGACACCGACCGATAGCTTTCGGGTAAACCCCTGAAACAAGTCCAGAATGACGATTGAAGCCTGATGCATCAAGCTGATCTGATAGTTAGTATTCCATTTATAAAACAAAATTCCCTTTCTTTAACAGAAAGAGGAATTATTTATTTCTTCTTTATAAAAGCCAGTGCTGTAATCATCACCAGACCTAATCCAGAGGCAATCATATAATTATTGGCATGATCAAGATGGTATAGCTTAGCTACAGGCCCGGCTATAAATAAACTCATTGCCAATATTAGAATCGCGGTCCTCATTAATTAAACCGGTAATCTATTCAATTCAATATCATCTGGTGTAACGAAAATCAATGGAACTTTCTCTACATCAACATAACTGCTATCCAAACCAAAACTCCGCTCTTCTGATAAACTCAATTTTTTAAGGATAAAGTAGTAATCCATAATCTGTCTCTCGTAGAAACTGAGTTTAGTAAACTTAGATAAATGTTTTTCTAAAAGAACAAACCTGAAATCGCCTGCAATTTTATGCTTGTTTAACGAAGTATACTGACTGGTAATATCGATCTCTCCGTTTTTCACTAACTCTTCAACCACTTTACGGTACAATAAATTCACCCGTTGCTCAATCCTGAAACCTAATCTAAAATCAATTCTGATTAGTTTGCCAGGAATTAGGAATTCAACTTTATAATCTAAGGTATACGGCTCGTCCATTACGTCAACATGCACCAACCAGTATACATCAGCACGTTTTGGTTCCTTTTGTATAATAGAATAGATAATTTTCGATTCGATCTCCGTTTTAAAGTTCGCACTCGTTAAATAAACCAGTTGAGAAGAGTATTTCGGTACCGATTCGTCACCGCTGAGTTCGGTTAAAATCTCATAATAATCTTCAATTTCGACATATTTAACAAAGCGGTTTTTGATTTTACGGGCCACAAACCAACTCCACATTACGGTGAACAATAACGAACCGATTAATACTGTTACCCAACCACCGTGTAAGAATTTGGTTAAATTACTGATCAAAAATGTTCCTTCAATAATTACATAGGTAAAAAAGAATATGGCAACTAAATATTTCGGGAAACGTTTACTTCTCAAATAAAAACTCACCAGAATGGTCGTCATTAACATGGCTATGGTGATCGATAAACCATAGGCCGCATCCATTTTCTCTGCTTTTTGAAACAGCAGTACAATACCACAGCAACCAATCCACAACATCCAGTTAATCGAGGGAACATATAACTGGCCCTTAGAAACTGATGGATAAACGATTTTAATTTTAGGCCAAAGGTTTAAACGTACTGCCTCCGCAATTAAGGTAAAGGAGCCACTTATTAAAGCCTGACTGGCAATTACTGCCGCCATCGTCGCCAGTATAACCATTGGAATTTGAAACTGATCGGGAACGATCTGAAAAAATGGATTCATTTTAGCACCAGGAACATAATTCCCGCTGTTCTGCAAAATCCAGACACCTTGTCCTAAATAGTTTAGAATAAGGGTTAATTTCACAAAAATCCAGCTGGTTCTGATGTTGTTTCTACCGCAGTGACCCAAGTCAGAATATAAAGCCTCTGCCCCTGTTGTACATAAAAATACGCCACCCAGAATTAAAAACGCCAGTTTATTGGTAACCAGTAAATGAATGGCATAGTAAGGATTAAATGCCTTTAGGATAGTGAAATCTTTAATAATAAAAGATACACCTAAAACACCCAAAACCGCAAACCAAACAAACATTACCGGACCAAATAGCTTCCCAACCAGGTTGGTTCCGAACTGCTGGATAATAAATAAGATGGTTAAAATGGTTAACACAATCGGAATAACCGGCACCTCAAACTTACTGGTAAGTCCCTCAATGGCCGATGTTACGGTAATACTGGGGGTGATAATACCATCTGCAAGTAAGGCACAACCACCTACAACGGCCGGAACGACCAGCCATTTAGCCTTTTTGCGCACCAGCGAGAATAAAGAGAAAATACCACCCTCACCTTTATTATCGGCTCTTAGGGTAATAATAACATACTTAATGGTGGTTTGTAAGGTTAATGTCCAGATGATACATGATAAAACGCCCAGAACATTTGTTGGATTGATATCCTGCTTCCCCCCTAAAATAGTTGTAAAAATTGCATTTAAGGTATATAGAGGTGATGTACCAATGTCACCGAACACAATTCCTAAACTAATTAGAACACCGCCGGCGGTTAACGCGTTGACATTTTTATGATTTGACACTTCGTTGATTATTTTAGTGCGGCAAAAGTAAACTAACTATAACAATTTAACAACCAAATTATTGTGTATTTTCAACACTATGAAAATTAAATTTTATTGTTAAATTGTGTTAAATTATGGGTTTTAAACAAAATGTTTAATTTCTTTGTTTTAAATTAATACATTTGCTATACCAATTTGATGAAACTCTACACTAAGATAACGTTACTCACAAAACTTGCCTGCACATTGTGCATGGTTTTGCTGTGCAGCGTAAATTCTTGGTCGCAACAAACTGATAGCATTCGCATTAGCTTAAAAAACAGAACAAAAAAAGTAAGCCGGATTCCTGAAATTAAAGCGAATATTACGCCTTACAAACCACTTTATATGACAGTTGGTGGCTCCGGAATGTTCAATGCTTACTCTACAACGCCTAAAAATGCAACGGTTGTAACGAAAGATAAATTGTTAACCATCGTAAAAATATACCCAAATCCGGTAGAAGATCAGTTAAATATTATTTTATCGATCGGAAAAGATGGTACGCAAACCACAATTAAAATCATCGATTTATTAGGAAATGAAGTGGCAACACTTTCAAACGAGCGTTTAAATGCCGGTGAGCAAACCAAAAGCTTCGTCATCCCTAACCGAATTAACCCGGGTATTTACTTTTTAAGGGTTATTGCCGGTTCAGAAAGCCAGGTAAAACGGATCTCAGTTTTATAACACCATTTTCTTTTCTATTTTTGATTGATGTGGATTTAATTTCCCTCTATTTTATCATATTTCATATTCTTAAGAATGAAGATCATCGCCATTGGCCGAAATTATGCCGAACATGCAAAAGAACTGAATAACCCGGTTCCTACTACACCCGTAATTTTCCTGAAACCTGATACCGCTGTTTTAAAAGATAATAAACCTTTTTACCTGCCCGATTTTTCTGACGATGTTCACTACGAACTGGAAGTGGTGTTAAAAATCTGCAAGGAAGGAAAACATATTGCCGAAAAATTTGCTGCCAATTATTACGATGAAGTAGGCCTCGGAATCGATTTCACTGCACGCGATATCCAGAGCAAACACAAAGAAAAGGGATTACCCTGGGAGCTGGCCAAAGCTTTTGATAACTCTGCGCCAATCAGTATTTTTCACCCTAAAAGTGATTTCGAAGATCTTTACAACCTAAATTTCGAGTTAAAGATAAATGGTGAGCGCCGTCAGGTTGGCCATACTAAAGATTTGTTATTCTCGTTCGAGAAGATAATTAGCTTTGTTTCTCAATATATTACTTTAAAAAAAGGCGATTTAATTTTTACGGGAACACCACAGGGTGTCGGAAAAATAAATAAAGGCGACAAATTGGAAGCCTGGTTAGAAGGAAAGCAACTTTTAAATTTTGATGTAAAGTAACGAATGATTAAAAACCCGATCCAGTACAAGTTAAAATTTTCCGTTTCAATTTGCCTTTTATTTGTTTCAATCCTTGTTCAGGCACAACAGATTTTCAGTACGAATAAATACCCGATTACAGATTTCAGACAACCTTTAGACATAGCCCCTCCTGCCCTCGCAGGTTCTTTTGGAGAAATCAGGGGCAATCACTTCCATTCCGGAATTGATTTCAGGACCAATCAGCGAGAAGGTTATCCTGTTTACGCCGTTGCGGATGGATACATTTCGAGATTAAGGGTACAGAATAGTGGCTTCGGACAAGCGCTGTACATCAATCATCCTAATGGTTTTACCACAGTTTACGGCCACTTACAGCGTTTCGCCCCAAAAATTGCCACAATTGTTAAAAATCTCGAATACGAAAAGAAATCCTTTGAGATTGATGAGTTTCCTGATGCGACTTTAATTCCGGTACATAAAGGCGAAATTATTGCCTGGTCTGGTAACCGTGGTAGCTCAGGCGGTCCGCATTTACATTTTGAAATCAGAGATACCAAAACGGAAGAAACCATAAATCCACAGTTTTTCGGAATCATCATACCCGATAACATTCCGCCTGTTATTCATGGTATGTATGTGTACCGTTTAAACGGTAAAACCTTTAACGAATCGACACCTAAACAAGCCATTGGTATTAGCGGCACAAATGGTAGTTATAAAACCACAGCACCCATTAGCTTAACTGGCGAGGTGGGTTTCGGTATTGTGGTAACTGATCGGCATAATGGTTTATCCGGCACCAATGGTGTATATTCCATTCAGTTAGAAGTAGATGGCAAGAAAGTATACACTTCTGCCCTTGAACGATTTGCTTTCGAAGATAGTAAAGCCATTAATTCGCATATCGATTATCCTACCTACGTAAATACTAAAAGAAGTATCCAGAAAAGTTTTGTTGAGCCGGGTAATCCTTTGAAAATTTATAGTGGTTTAGTCAATAGTGGTAGAATTAATTTCAACGATGGTGCCACACATCAGCTCCGTTACATTATTACCGATTCGAAAGGAAATTCATCTGTTTTGCCTTTCACGGTAAATGCGGGTTTAGCACCGATAGCAAAAGCAAGTGTTCCTGCAGGCATCATTTACCCATATAATAAGGTGAATGAATTTAATACCGACGATATCAAGGTCGTTTTCCCTCAGGGAACATTGTACAGCGATTTAAACTTCACTTATAAAAAACTGCCTAAACCAGCTGGTAATGCCTGGTCGGCACTGCACCAGATCCATAATCGATATACGCCATTACACATTGGTTTCGATATTTCCATTAAGGCTGATGATCTTCCGGAGAACTTAAGAAGCAAAGCTTTGATTGTAAACTCAAATGGCTCATCGCAAGGCGGATTTTTCGAAAATGGCTTCGTTAAAGCTACACCAAAAAACTTTGGTAGCTTTTATATTGCCACCGATACCATTGCACCACGGATAGTACCCGTAAATATTGCTGAAGGAAAAAGCATGGCAGGTTTATCTAAAATATTTTTCAGGATCAGCGATAACCTGTCTGGAATAAAAAGTTTTAACGGATATATTGATGGCAAGTGGGCATTGATGGAATTCGATACCAAAACCGCAACACTGTGGCACAGTTTTGACGAAAGAACAGCTTCTGGAAAACATACACTGGAATTAGTTGTAGCAGACATGAAAGAGAATACCCGAAAATATACGGTAACATTTTTCAGATAGGGAAAGGATTGTGAATTTTACGAATTTCATGATCAAATTCCATGTTTTGAACCGAGAAATGTCATCTTTTAACATATATCCAACAGTATAATAGCTTAAACTGTTTAAATTGCACAGCGGTTAACAATAACGATTAACCGATTCAAACAGTTAACCGATTAACCAATAATTATGGCAGAGTTAAAAGAAGGTGATCAGGCACCGGCAATTACATCAAAAGATCAAAACGGCACTGAAGTTTCGTTAAGCGATTATAAAGGCAAAACAGTTGTGCTTTACTTTTATCCGAAAGACGATACACCTGGTTGTACCGCCGAAGCTTGCGATTTCAGGGATAACTATCAGGGTTTACAGGCCAAAGGCATTGTCGTTCTAGGCGTAAGTGTTGATGACGAAAAATCGCACCAGAAATTTGTAACCAAACACAATTTACCATTTACCCTCCTGGCCGATACCGATCAGAAAATTGTAAATGACTATGGCGTTTGGGCAGAAAAAAACATGTATGGCAAAAAATACATGGGCACGGTTCGCACCACTTTCATTATAGATGGTGATGGAAAAATTACGCATATCATCAAAAAGGTTGACACAAAAAATTCAACTCAACAAGTACTCGATTTAATCAATAACTAATTATGATATAGCGGGTAAAATATTACCTTTGCTATGTAACAACAACCTCTTATTTTAATGAAACATACAATTAAAGAGCTAGAAGATATTGCCTCTCAAATCAGAAGAGATATCGTAAGAATGGTTCACGGATGTCAATCTGGTCACCCAGGCGCTTCGCTTGGATGTGCAGATTTTTTTACCGCTTTATATTTTGAAGTATTGAACCACAAAACAGATTTCACGATGGAAGGCGCAGGCGAAGATTTATTCTTCCTTTCGAACGGACATATTTCTCCGGTTTGGTACAGTACATTGGCTCATGCCGGTTATTTCGATAAAAGCGAACTGGCAACTTTCCGTAAACTAGATTCCAGATTACAAGGTCACCCAACTACCCACGAACATCTACCAGGTATCCGTATTGCTTCGGGTTCACTAGGCCAGGGTTTATCAGTAGCCATTGGCGCTGCATTGGCTAAAAGGTTAAATGGCGATAAATCTTACATTTTTGCCTTATTGGGTGATGGAGAATTACAGGAAGGACAAAACTGGGAAGCAGCTATGTTTGCTCCTTTCAATAAAGTAGATCATTTAATTGCATCTGTTGATTATAACGGACAACAAATTGATGGTCCTACCAGTAAAGTTCTTGCCTTAGATGATTTACAAGCTAAATTCGAAGCTTTCGGATGGCACGTCATTAATACTGACGGTAACGATATGCAAGCCATTGTTGAAGGCTTACATTATGCTAAAACACTAACCGGAAAAGGTAAACCAATCTTAAATTTAATGAGTACGCAGATGGGTGCTGGTGTAGATTATATGATGGGTACACACAAATGGCATGGTACTGCGCCTAATGATGAACAGTTGGCTGCAGCTTTAGCACAATTACCAGAAACTTTAGGGGATTACTAGCCCCCCTTACCCCCTGAAGGGGGCGTAAATAACTTTTAATTTTAACTACAAATAAAGCCCCTTTAGGGGTTTGGGGTATGAAAACCTGCGAAGCAAGCTTGAACACCTTTAAATAAAAATATAAGCTCGTGAAAAAATATACATATACAGAAAAAAAAGATACACGTTCGGGTTTTGGCGCTGGCTTACATGAGGCTGGAAAGAAAAACGAAAATGTGGTTGCCTTATGTGCCGATTTAGTTGGATCGCTTAAAATGGATGCTTTTATTAAAGATTTTCCTGAGCGTTTTACACAGGTTGGTATTGCAGAGGCAAACATGATCGGTATTGCAGCAGGTATGACCATTGGTGGTAAAATCCCTTTTACAGGTACTTTTGCCAACTTTTCTACAGGCCGTGTTTACGATCAGATCCGTCAATCGGTAGCTTATTCTAACAAAAACGTTAAAATCTGCGCATCTCATGCTGGCTTAACCTTAGGTGAGGATGGTGCAACACACCAGATTTTAGAAGATATTGGCTTAATGAAAATGTTGCCAGGAATGGTGGTGATTAATCCTTGCGATTACAACCAAACCAAAGCCGCAACCATGGCTATTGCAGAATATGAAGGTCCGGTTTATTTACGTTTTGGCCGTCCGGTAATCCCTGTATTTACAGATCCTGATCAAAAATTCGAGATCGGTAAAGCATGGATGGTTAATGAAGGAACAGATGTAACCATTATTGCTACAGGCCATATGGTTTGGAAAGCAATCGAAGCTGGTGAGAAATTAGCTGAATTGGGTATCGATGCTGAAATTATTAATATTCACACCATTAAACCTTTGGATGACGAAGCCATCTTAAAATCAGTGAAGAAAACCGGTTGTGTAGTTACCTGCGAAGAGCATAATAAATTTGGTGGCTTAGGCGAAAGCGTAGCCCGTTTATTAACAACCGAATTGCCAACTCCACAAGAGTTTGTAGCCACTAACGATACTTTTGGCGAAAGCGGAACACCAGATCAATTGATGTCTAAATATGGCTTAGATGCTGTAAACATTGTTGAAGCTGTTCAAAAAGTAATTGGCAGAAAAAAATAGATTTGGGACATTAGATATGAGAAAATTAGATGTGAGATTTGAGACGTTGTGTCTAAGCGAATCTCACGTCTCATATCTCGCATCTCATCTAAAAAAATAATGAAACAAGTTGAAGATTCAGAAATTCTTGCCATGTTTGCGGTCGAGCGCACGCGTAATGAAGCCTTTAACCTGTTGTTGAAAAAATATCAGCAAAAAATATACTGGCACATCCGCAGGCTGGTTTTAAACCATGATGATTGTGACGATCTTTTGCAGGAGGTATTTGTTAAGGTTTGGAAAAACCTCGATAAATTTAGGAGCGATTCTCAACTTTATACCTGGATTTATCGTATCGCGACCAACGAATCCATCACTTTCTTAAACAAGCAAAAACAGCGGAACAATACACCTTTAGACGAAGTATCATCCGAGCTTGCCGATAACCTGGTTGCCTCATCTTATTTTAACGGTGATAAACTTGAGCTTAAACTGCAAAAAGCAATCCTTACCTTACCTGAAAAACAACGGATTATCTTCAACATGAAATATTTTGATGATATGAAATATGAAGAAATTTCGGAAGTTTTAGGCACCTCAGTAGGCGCTTTAAAAGCATCATTTCACATCGCGGCGAAAAAAATTGAAGCTTTTATTACAAATGATGAAATAGACTATTAAACCTTTTCACTTTAATTGTATCATATATCTGTGATGAACGAAAATATAGAAAATAACGATTGGATGAACGAAGCTCCTGCACTTGCGGCAATGGGGAAACGCAATCCATTCGCCGTTCCTGATGGATATTTCGAAAATTGTGATGAGGCTATTTTTTCTGCTGTCTTTTTAGATGGATTGAAACATAAAACCAACAACAATAATTTTGAAGTTCCGCAGCATTATTTTGAAGATTTAACGGAACGGATACAAACCAGAATTGCCCTGTCTGAAATACCTAAGGCAGAACAGGCCTTTGCTGTGCCCGAAAATTATTTCGATACCCTGCAGGGTAGAATTGCCGATAGGATTGCAGCAGCGGAGCCTAAAAAAGAAGCTAAAGTTATTCCTTTATGGAGACGCAACATTGTTAAATATGCAAGTGCTGCCTGTTTTTTACTAATGGCTTCATTTGGCGTTTATTTTTACCAGAATGGCTCAACTTCTACGGTTCAGCAGGTACAATCTGCAGAAGCAATAAATGAGCAACTATTGTACGATATTGATGAAAGTACAATTATCGATCATTTAGAAGCGCAAAATACCACATCATCTAATATAAAAACTACTTCTGCGTCAGATACAGAAATGGAAAACTACATCTTGAGTAATTTCTCGTCAAGTGATTTATCTCAGGAATTAAATAATTAATGAAAATGAAAAATTTACTTTTTGTTGCTTTAATGTTTCTATTGCCCACTACACTTTTGGCACAAAGGCCTAAGGGAGAAGAAATAGAATCACTTAAAATAGCTTTTTTCACTCAAAAATTAGACTTATCACCAGAGGAGGCTAAGATTTTCTGGCCGATTTATAACGATATGCAGGCAGAACAAAATGCCCTGCGTAAAGAACGCATGCAGAAAATGATCTCTTTCAGAAAAACGACTGAAATAGATAACCTTACGGATGCACAGGTGCAAAGTTTAATTACCAGAGAATTCGATTTTAAACAAAAGGACCTTAATCTCGATAAAAAATATTACAACAAACTTAAAGCGGTATTGCCGATAAAAGTGGTAGGCAAGTTTTACCGGGCACAGGAAGGTTTTAAACGCGAGTTACTCAATAGATTTAAAGGCGGCCAAAAGCAATAAAGAAAAAGACTTACAGCAATGTAGGTCTTTTTTGTTTTAAAGCACTCTTTCATTTCCGTACTTTTGTCCCATGCTTACCCAACGTCAGTTGTTTTTACAACACAATGCACAAACCTCTCCAGAGCCGCTTATGCTCGAATTTGTAAGGGCAAAAGGAATCTACATTTACGATGCCCAAAACAAAAAACACATCGATCTTATTGCTGGTATCGGCGTAAGTAATGTTGGCCATTGCCATCCCGCCGTAGTGAAGGCCATTCAGGAGCAGGCAGAAACCTATATGCACCTGATGGTTTATGGCGAATATGTGCAAACACCTCAGGTAAATTTCGCCAAGGCCCTAGCCGATATTTTGCCCGAAAGCTTAAGCTGCACCTATTTTTTAAATTCAGGAACTGAGGCTGTAGAAGGTGCCATGAAACTGGCCAAACGTTACACTGGCCGCAAAGGATTTATTGCCTGCAAAAATGCTTACCATGGTAGTACCCAGGGTGCTGAAAGTTTAATGGAAAGCGATTTTTATTCTTCTGGATACGGCCCTTTCCTGCCTCATGTAAGTTTTATTGAGCATAATAACCTTGCTGATCTCGAAAAAATAACCAACGAAATTGCTGCTGTTTTTATCGAACCTATACAAGGAGAAGCTGGAATAAGAGTTTCCGATTTAAGCTATATGCAAGCATTGCGGACTAAATGCACCGAAACCGGAACTTTGTTAATCTTCGACGAAATACAATCAGGCTTTGGCCGCAGCGGTAAAATGTTTGCTTTCGAGCATTACAATGTTGTACCAGATGTGCTGCTCCTGGCGAAAGGAATTGGTGGCGGAATGCCCATAGGGGCGTTTATCAGTTCGCTGGAGATCATGTCGGTATTATCGCATACACCAATTTTGGGTCACATGACAACTTTTGGGGGTCACCCGGTTTGTTGCGCTGCCGGATTGGCTACTTTACGTACCCTGGTTGATGATCACATTGTTGATGAAGTTGAAGAAAAAGGGCAATTGTTTAAACAGCTCCTTCAACATCCTGCTATTAAAGAAATCCGCGGCAAAGGCTTAATGCTGGCCGTTGAGTTTGAAAATTTCGAAATCAATAAAAAAATTATCGATGCCTGTATCTTAGACGGTGTATTGTCAGACTGGTTTTTACACTGCAGCAATTCAATGCGCATCGCTCCCCCTTTAATTATTACTAAAGAAGAAATTGCAGAAGCTTGCACAATCATTCTTAAAAATGTAAATTCAGTTTTCGGTTCACAGTGAGCAATTTTCAGTTTACAAAGAATTGAACAATAAAACACTTTAGCAAAATAAGATGAATGTACTAATCGTTGAAGATGAAAAAAGCCTGGCGCTTGAAATGGATGAATTCCTGAGTAAAGAAGGATTTATTGTAGAGCATGCCTGGAAAAAATCTTCTGCAGAAGAAAAGATATTTGTAAACAATTACGATTTCATTTTATTAGATCTGGGCTTGCCCGATGGCGATGGTTTCGATATTTTGAAACAATTAAAATCGACGAAAGACCGGGATGACGCCGTAATCATTTTAACTGCCCGTAGTGCCGTAGACGACCGGATTAAAGGCCTTGATGAAGGTGCAGACGATTATTTACCCAAACCATTTTCGCTAAATGAACTTTTAGCGCGTATGCACGCCATTACCCGTAGAAAACACAAGCTAGAAAAAAACGAAATCAACATTCATAACTTTCTGCTCAATATTCAGAACAGGACCGTTTCATTTGGTGATGAAAGATTAAACCTCACCAAAAAGGAATTTGAAATATTTAACTATTTGGTGCTGAATAAAAACCGCGTGGTATCGAGAATGAGTTTAACGGAACACGTTTGGGGAGATATTTTAGAAGTCAATTCTGATTCCAACTTTGTTGATGTTCATGTTAAAAACCTGCGAAAAAAACTTGCAGCGGTTAGCCCGATAGACTGGTTTGAAACGGTAAGAAGTATTGGCTACAGGATTAATTGCTAAAAAGTCGGGAAGTCGGAGGTCCGAAGTCGGAAGAATTAAGTTGGGAAACAGTTAACCGATTTAAACAATTAACCGATTAACCCTGGAGAACTATTGACCATCATCCATCTTACATTAAACATTTTCCATATAAAATGAAGTTACAGGTTAAGTTTTCTTTGTACAATGCAGTCACTAAAATCGCCATTATTCTGGTGTTGGGGGCTATCATTTTATTCTCGTTAGACAGACTTGCCTACAACCAGCTTGATAACCGTTTAATCAAAAAGAAGAACAAAATTATCGAGAATTTAAATGATGATGAGATCGACAGCCTTTTAAACAAAGAACAATCATTTACCGACTACAATATTTTAAAGGAAGAATTTATTGTGCTAACGGACATTCCCGATAAGCAAAAAGATTCTACCGCGAAGGTATTTACCGAAAAAAGAGAGATTGAGGGTGATATTGAAGTATACCGCATCTTAAACTATAAATTCTCCTACCATACAAACTGGTACAACCTGGAGATCGGAGAAACCATGACAGCACTCCAATCGATTAAAAATTCGATCCGCTTCTATATGCTGATTGTACTTGTTGCTGCGTTGCTCATTACCCTGGTGGCCGATTATACATTCTCTAATTTTTTACTCAAGCCATTTTATCGCATCATCGATAAAAAAATCAACCTGGTTGATGATCCTTCCCACTACAATTACCAGAATATACCCACCAGTACCAGCGATTTTAAAATCCTGGATAACAGCATCAACTCGCTAATGCGCAAAATAAATACACTTTTCGCTTTAGAAAAGCAGTTTATAGCCAACGTTTCACATGAGTTACTTACCCCCATTTCAATATTAAGTACACGCTTCGAAAATATGCTCAACACCCCAGATATTCCTGAAGAGCACGAAAACAAGATATACGCCTCTTTAAAAACACTAAACCGCTTAAAGGTGATTATCAACAGTTTGTTACTCATTTCGAAGGTTGAAAACAATCAGTACCTGAAAACAGAAGAAATTAGTCTTAAACAGGAAATCGAAGATATTTATGAAGATCTGGAAGATCGGATAGCAGATAAAAACATCAGTTATAGCGCCCATCTTTCAAAGGACTTTCATTTCACCGGAAATAAAGCATTGATCCATACCCTTTTAATCAACATCATCAATAATGCAATAAAGTATAATGTTGAAGGTGGTACCATTGCCATAACGGATAAAACGGAAGCCGAAAAATATATGCTCACCATTAGCGATAGCGGATCGGGCATGAGTGCAGCACTGGTAGAAAATGCTTTCGACCGGTTTAAGAGGGGGAATACAGAAGAAAACGGTTTTGGCTTGGGACTGGCTATTGTACAAAGTATTGCCCGGTTCCATAAAATAGACGTCGAAATTAAATCTGAAGAACAAAAAGGAACCAGCATTTCATTACTGTTTTAAAATAAAATTCAGCTGATCATGCAAACCGTATAGAGACAGGCTTGTATTGAGGCTTTCTCGTTTAAAATGATCTGCAAATAATCTTCTACATTCATTATAAAACCCAGATCGTAATGTAAACATCGGCACAGGATCATGTTTTTCTGGCAGGGGCTTTGCTTAATAATAAAAAAATCAATCCTAAAAGAACATATAATAATGAAAAACATCATCCCAATATTAGGAGCAGCCGCTTTGTTGATGGCATCCTGCCAGGGCGGCACAGCAAAAAAAACGCAGGCCAAAATAGATTCTACTATCGTAACCAATGCAGCGGCAACACCCGATTCTATTCAGTGTTACCAGTACATTAAAAACCGCGATACAGCTACCCTATCGTTAAAAACAGCCGAGAATAAGATAACAGGTACATTGGGTTATAACTTATATGAAAAAGATAAAAATGCAGGCACTATAGCGGGTGTTGTTAAAGGCGATACCATAATTGCCAGTTATACTTTTCAGTCTGAAGGCAAAACATCAGTTAGGGAAGTGGCTTTTTTGAAAAAGGGTACTCAGCTGGCAGAAGGATTTGGTGATGTACAGGAAGTAAAAGGAGAAACCAAGTTCAAAGACCAAAGCAAACTAAACTTTGATGGTTCAATGACTTTTGACAAAATTGTTTGTAAATAAATTTCGAAGAACCGTCATTCCCAACTTGATTGGGAATCTTAATGCCTAACAAAAATGTTTTAAGATTCCCGCATACGCAAGAATGACGATTTTTCTATAATTTGAGCTTTACTTAGTTACTGCTTCCTTCGCTGCTTTCGTCCATTCTTCGCTTAACTTAAGCACATAATCAGAATATTTTTGTATTTCATCCGGCTTTAGTTTGCTGGCCCAGCCAGTAGCTTGATTTGCCCAGGCGGTATATTTATCGTTAATAGCTTTAATCTCCGTTGCATTTTTACTTTTTACAGCTGCAACATATTCGTCTTTTAACTTGCTATATTCAGCAAGTCCCTTATTTACTTCTTCGCTTGAGAAAGTCGGAATTTTGGCAGGGATAGTCTCACTTCGGATTGTCGTTGTTGTCTCACTTGTTGATTTACTTGTAAAAGTTGTATCGCCATTGACAACCGTTGTGTCTTTAGTGGTTTCTGTTTTTGTAGTACTGTCGCAAGAAACTAGCGCAGAAGCCAACAGGCTTATTGAGGCGATAGATAAAAAGGTGTTTTTCATAATGGATTTGGTTTTTAGTCCTGAACAGACGAAATATGATGCCAAATCATAAAAAATCCGGTCAAATACTTAAATATTATAACCGGATATCTTAATGATATGAAATATTGTGATGCTATAAGTCTTCAAACCGCTCCCAAAAGCCGTCAACTGGCAATTTGGCGAATATATTTACGGGTTCTTTTTTTACCGGGTGTATAAACTGTAAGCGACGGGCATGCAGGCAAATACTTCCTTTTCTGCTTCCGCGTGGATAACCGTATTTATTATCGCCCATAATCGGGCACCCCATTGATGAAAGTTGAACCCTGATCTGATGCGAACGTCCGGTTAATGGATCTACCTCCAGGAGGTAATAATCGCCAACCTTGGCTTTTACTTTGTAAGAAAGCTCAGCCCGCTGGCTACCGGTAACTTCTGTATTATAATAAGAAACCACATTTTTCTGTGGGTTTTTAACCAGCCAATGCACCAAAGTAGCCGATTCTTTCTCTGGCTTATTCTTTACCACTGCCCAATAGGTTTTCTTTACTTCCCTATTTTTAAAAACAGCATTCATTCGCTCCAAAGCTTTACTCGTTTTGGCAAATAAGATGACACCACTCACTGGCCGGTCTAAACGATGCACCACCCCTAAAAACGCGCCATTGGGTTTATTATACTTCTTAGCGATATACTTTTTCACCTGCTCATCCAAAGGCTCATCTCCTGTTTCATCAACCTGCACAATATCACCTGCCCTTTTATTTATGGCGATTAAATGATTGTCTTCAAAAAGGATGTCGTTATCGGTAATTGGCATTTAACCCCTCCGCCCCTAAAAGGGGACATAATTTTAATTATATATTGATTTATTCTTTTAAATATTAACCTCATCTAATAAATGCCCCTTTAGGGGTTTGGGTTAATACTGTTCTTTCTCGTTCGGAAAATCGTTTGCTTTTACATCACGGATGTATGATTGTGCTGCGCCTAAAATTTCGTCGTATAGATTTATATACTGGCGCAAAAACCTAGGCTTAAAGCCTTTGGTTAAACCAATCATATCATTTACCACCAAAACCTGTCCGTCGCAATTTTGTCCTGCACCAATACCAATCGTTGGGATATGCAAACTTTCTGTAACTTCTTTACCTAGTGCAGCGGGAATTTTCTCCAATACGATTGCAAAGCAACCGGCAGCCTGTAAAGCTAAAACATCTGTTTTTAACTTATTGGCTTCTTCTTCTTCCTTCGCGCGAACTGTATAGGTTCCGAATTTATAAATAGACTGTGGTGTTAAGCCCAAGTGCCCCATTACCGGGATTCCTGCTGTAATGATCCGTTGAACGGATTCGATAATTTCTTCTCCGCCTTCCAGTTTAACACCGTGGGCACCCGATTCTTTCATAATCCTTATCGCCGAATTCAAAGCTTCTTTCGAATTCCCCTGATAAGAGCCGAAAGGTAAATCGACTACAACAAATGCACGTTTAACTGCCCTGATTACAGATGCAGCATGATAAATCATCTGGTCGAGGGTAATAGGCAAAGTGGTTTCATGACCAGCCATTACATTCGAAGCAGAATCGCCAACCAGTAAAACGTCTAATCCTGCATCATCCAGGATGGTTGCCATCGAATAATCGTAGGCCGTTAACATAGATATTTTTTCACCACGTTGTTTCATTTCCTGTAAAATGTGAGTGGTGATGCGTTTGATTTCTTTATGTACCGACATTGGATTTGTTTTGTGTTGCCAAAAGTATTGTTTTTTCTTTAAAAAGGCATAAGGTAAAAGGTTTAAGGTTTAGGGCCAACCAACCTTACACCTTTTACCTTCAAGCTTTACACCATTATTTAATTTTTCTCTTTACATTCCCAATCTAAAACTCTATCTTTGTACCCCGAAATGGAAGGGATATATTCATCTTTTTTTGCACCCAGCAAAAACGGCTTTAATGCCGAAAGCCATTCTTTTTTCAACTCTTTTTTAAATCAAAATCCATATTGTAATTACCATGACTAACTACACCAAGTTACCTGCGATTTTATTACTGGCCGATGGCACAGTTTTTTACGGCAAAGCGGCCGGAAAAATTGGAACCACTACTGGCGAAATTTGTTTTAATACCGGGATGACAGGTTACCAGGAAATTTTCACTGACCCAAGTTATTTTGGACAGATAATGGTTACCACCAATGCACATATTGGTAATTATGGTATCCACAAAGATGAAATCGAATCAGGTTCGATCAAAATCGCCGGTTTAGTCTGCAAAAATTACAACATCGTTTATAGCCGCAAGGAAGCAACTGAATCTATTCAGGATTATTTCCAGAATGATAACCTGGTTGCCATTTCTGATATCGATACCCGTGCATTGGTTCGTCACATTAGAGATAAAGGTGCAATGAATGCCATTATTTCTTCTGAGATTACTGATCTTGAAGAATTAAAACAAAAGCTGGCCGAAGTACCATCAATGGAAGGTTTAGAGCTTTCGTCTAAAGTAAGTACAACAGAACCATATTTTTACGGCAACCCTGAGGCAAGCTTAAAAGTTGCTGCTTTAGATTTAGGTATCAAGAAAAACATTTTGCGCAATTTCGAAAACCGCGATATCTATGTGCAGGTTTTCCCAGCTAAGACTAGCTTTGCCGAAATGGAAAAATTTAGTCCTGATGGTTACTTCATTTCAAACGGCCCTGGCGATCCATCGGTAATGCCATACGCTGTAGAAACGATTACAGCAATTTTAGCGGTTGATAAACCATTGTTTGGCATCTGTTTAGGTCACCAGTTATTGGCTGAAGCCAATGGTATTGGAACCATGAAAATGTTTAACGGTCACCGTGGATTAAACCACCCGGTTAAAAATATCATCAAAAACCACTGCGAGGTTACTTCACAAAACCATGGTTTCGGTGTAATTCCTGATGAGGTTAGAAACTCAGATAAAGTAGAGATTACCCACGTTAACTTAAACGATAAATCGATAGAAGGCATCCGTGTTAAAGGTAAAAAGGCATTCTCGGTTCAATATCACCCGGAGTCTTCTCCAGGTCCACACGATTCGCGTTACCTGTTCGACGATTTCGTTGACGTTATGAAAGGCGAGCTGGTTTGGTAGTATTAAGGTAGAAGGCTGGAAGGCGGAGGGCTTAAGGTAATAGACCGAAGTTTAAAGACCAAATACAATAAACGATCTGCGGATTTGCGGCAAAAATAAGCTGCCGATCCGCAGATTTCTTTTATAATCTATTTTCGCCCGTATAAAACATCATTTTACCGACATTTTCGACCAACTGTATTAAAATTCATTTTCTATTCATTTAAAGCTCCTTACATTCGCAACATGGAAACAAAAAAAGTCATTATCAGTGTTAAAGACCTGGTAAAAAAATATGATGATTTCGTGGCCGTTCAAGGACTTAGTTTTGAAGTTTACGAGCATGAGATTTTCGGCCTGCTTGGCCCAAATGGCGCCGGAAAAACCACTACGCTCGAAATTATCGAGACTTTGAGGGCTAAAACATCCGGCGAAATTATTGTTGATGGTTTTTCTGTTGACAAACAGCCACAGGATATTAAACAGATTATTGGTGTACAGCTACAGGCAGCTGGTTATTATCCAAATTTAAACCTGATCGAACTGATCGAACTTTTTGCCGGTTTATACGGCGCCAACATCAAACCGATGGAGATGCTGGAGAAAGTAAACCTTCAGGATAAGGCCAAAGCAAAATACAAAGCGCTTTCTGGTGGGCAAAAACAGCGCTTCTCCATTGCCACTACCCTGATTAATCAACCGAAGATTATTTTTTTAGATGAGCCGACAACAGGTTTGGATCCGCAGGCCAGAAGGAATCTTTGGGATCTGATTATCGAAATCCGCAATGCAGGCACAACAGTTGTAATTACAACACACTACATGGACGAAGCTGAGCAGCTTTGCGATCGCGTTGCTTTTGTAGAACGCGGGCAAATTATCGCTTTAGATACGCCTGACAACTTAATAGACAAACTGGTAAACAGCGGTTTTGAGCGTAAAAAAGAAGTTAAAAAAGCCAATCTGGAAGATGTTTTCATCAACCTTACCGGGCAGGAATGGAGAGAATAAGCCCCATAGCCCCAGAAAGGGGAACCTGAAATCTAGTGCATAATACATTTTTTAAAAAAATATAATCCAGCAGAACCAACATGCAAAAAGATATACACGAAAGAAACTCAAACTCCCCTTCAGGGGCTGTGGGTTACAGTAACACCACAGCAACCCTTGCCCTTGCCAAAGCGAGTTTCAGATCGATTATGCGAAGCCCTTCGGCAGTGGTATTCACCCTTGCTTTCCCTTTAATATTTATTCTGGTCTTTGGATTTTTAGGTGGTGGCGGAACACGCATTGATGTTGGTGTGACCCCAGGCGCTGATTTAAATAACCCGGTGATGGGCATGCTGGAAAAAACAGGGATGATTCGTCTGGTAAAAGATAAATCAAAAGCCGAGTTTGATAAACTACTTGAAAAGGGAAATGTTGATGCCATGATTGATGTGCATAGAAAAGTAAATTCTGCGGCTTATTCGGTTAATGTGGTATACACTTCTGCATCGAGGGATAAAGGCGGGATTTTAAAATCAGTTTTAAACAATGTTCTTTACGACAAAACTTTAAAACCTACAGTAGCAGAAATAAAAGAAAGTACCATTACAGGCCGCGAATACAAAACCATTGATTTTATCCTTCCGGGCCAGCTAGGCTTTTCACTATTGAGTACAGGCGTTTTCGGAACAGCATTCGTATTTTTAAGTCTGCGCCAAACCTTAGTCATTAAACGTTTCTTTGCGACCCCCGTAAAGCGTTCGAGCATTGTTATCGGCGAAGGTATTGCCCGAATTGGCTTTGCATTAATTGGCGCGTTGTTTATTATCTTAATTGGCCATTTCTTCTTTGGCTTTACACTTGTACATGGCGCACTTACGGTCGTCAATATGCTTATACTCGCTACGCTTGGTGTGATTGTTTTTATGGGCTTTGGTTTTATCATTTCGGGCATTGCCAAAAACGAAAGCATGGTGCCTCCAATATCAAACATTATTACCCTGCCCCAGTTTTTATTATCGGGAACCTTCTTTTCTATCGAAGCTTTTCCAAGCTGGCTACAGCCCATTAGCAGAGCATTGCCCCTCACCTATTTAAACGATGCCATGCGCAAAGTAGCTTTTGAAGGATTAGGTTTATGGGATGTTAAATTCCAGATTATGATCCTGTTACTATGGGGTATTGGTATTTATGCAGTTGCGGTAAAAGTGTTTAAATGGGAATAACTAAATAAGATTTTAAATGATAGCAAATCAGCTATCATTTTTTTTTGATAAAAATTTTTAATATCGGATAAGTAAATTTTTTAGTTTAACCGATAATTAGTAAATTTGGGTATGTGGGAATTCGATTTAAGTGATTTAGAAGAGCTACTACCTCAAATAGAAAGGCTGTACGAAAAAAAAGCCAGGCTAGAAACCTCGAGGCCCTTGCCCAATAGCGCGCTAAATCGCATCAAAGAAGACCTCACCTTAGAATGGACTTATAACTCCAATAGCATAGAAGGAAACACCTTAAGTTTGAAAGAAACCCAAATGGTTTTACAGGAAGGGATGACCGTTAAGGGCAAATCTTTAAGGGAGCATTTTGAAGCTTATAACCACGAAAAAGCCATCGATTACCTCTACAGCTTAGTCAACAAAAACTACAAGCTCAGAAGTATCGATATTTTATCACTTCATGGCTTAGTGCTCAGAAGTATTGAAGATGATTATGCAGGCCGCTTAAGAAATGGTGGTGTTCGTATTGTTGGTGCAAATTTTACACCACCCAATGCCAATAAAGTTTCTGATTTATTAGATGAATTAATTGGCTTTGTTAATAATAATCCACTAGGCTTAAATGATATTTTACTATCTGCTATTTTCCATCATAAATTAGTTTGGATACATCCTTTTTTTGATGGGAATGGCCGCACTGTAAGGCTTGCCATGAATTTACTACTCATGCGAAATGGCTTCCCTCCTGCTATTATCCTCAAAAACGATAGAAAGAAATACTACGAGGCCCTTAATCAAGCAAACAAAGGTAAATACCATAAACTTTGCCTATTGATGTTGCAGGCCTTAGAGCGTTCGTTAAATATTTATATAAATGCATTGCCAGGAAACGATTATGGAGATTATGAACCCATATCTAATATTGTTTCAGAACCCGACGTGCCATATGGGCAAGAGTATGTGAGCCTGCTGGCCCGACAGGGCAAAATAGATGCCTACAAAGAAGGGCGGGATTGGCTTACCACAAAATCTGCCGTACAAAGCTATATCAAAACGCGTAAAAGAAAACGTTAACCTTTTTTAACTTTTTAGCGGGTGATATTGATGTAATTTTAGCAAAAAATATTTAATGAAAAGTTTGATCATCTTTTGCAGTATTTTACTGATAACCCATACTTCGAAAGCGCAGTTTAAATTCCTGGCCAATAACAGTTCCAACCAATACAAAGCCAAAATTTTTGTCGATAAATGTGAAGGAAATGCTTGCAGCGGAAAAGCTACAATTATTATTTATGATAAGGTCTCAGACAGCGAAGTGAACACTTTCCATTCTGAAGATTTAGATTTCGGCTTAACTGAAACTCAAAATGCCAAACTTGGATGGCTGGAACTCGGAAAATACCAAACCCCTTTAATTTTTGGGGATTTTAATTTTGACGGCCTTGAAGATCTCGCCATTAGAAATGGTAATAATGGCGCTTATGCCAGCCCATCATATGAAGTCTATTTATCATCAAAAGAAAATAAATTCCTACTGAGTAAGGAACTTACCAAACTGGCGAGCGAAAATCTGGGCATGTTTGATATTGATAAAAAAACAAAGCAAATTGCCATCCATCAAAAAGATGGATGCTGTTTTGATAAAACCATCAACTACAAATTTGATACTAAAAACGTACCATATGAAGATTCATCAGTTATTGAAGATTCGAGCATCGCAGATAACGTGACGGTGATTACTCAAAAACTTGTAGATGGAAAAATAAAAAGAACTGTGCAAAAATTTAAAATCAAAGATTATTACAATCAGTAGCAGCGGCTGAACTGGTGATTGGATGCGAGTTATCGTCATTTCGAGTGAAGTGCAACGCAGCCGAGAAACACGATTGCTCAGCGTAGCTAAATCTATCTGGAGAGCACTTTTGATTTAGATCTCTCCACTCCGCCAGACTCCGGTCGAGATGACGAACCTGTCCTTAAAGACTTTTCTATTTAAAGTGCTGCTTTTACCAAAAAAGGCAATATTTCTTTCTGGAAACTTACAAAGTTTTTACGAACGTCAGAATCGCTAACGGAAGTAAATGCAAATGAAAACACAATGCTTTTACTTGCCTTGAGTAAAAAGGCTAATCCTTCTCTTCTTGCAGGATTATTTTTAAAATTATCCAATTGCAAATAAGCAGCCAATAACAAAGCTTCCAGCTGATCTGATAAATGTTTTAAAAATTCCTGTGAGTTAGCATTTTCACGAACAAAATCCCAACCGATAAATTCATTACATGCCGTAAATGATAATCGGCTTGTTTTCATTACCAGTGCTTTTAAGTGCTCTTCTTCTGAAGCGTAACTTACTTTATTGTGCAATATTTCATAAAGGTTTTGATCCAGGTAATCCATCAGGATACTATCTAAAACCTGCTCCTTACTTTCAAAATATTTGTAAATAGTTGCTTTAGCGATACGGGCCTTTTTTGCAATTTCGTTTACACTGGTTTTGTGATAACCGTATTTTCTAAAGAGTTCTTTGGCAGCCTTTTTTACTGTTTCTTTTATTTTTTCAGCTTCCATTTTAATTGCTTACGTGTATTAGTGTATTGCCTTGCAAAGAAACATTATATGCTTTTAAGCTTCTTTCTGCCGGTGCTTTTTGAGGGCTACCATCAAGCAGTGAAAATTTAGCACCCGAACAAGGGTCGGTTGCTGTTACTCCACTGTCATCAGGGGCCACCTTGCAGATTTTCTCCGGGTTTACGGTACTACAGCGATCGAAAGCAACATAGCCTCCAAGTGGTGTTTTTACAATCAGTAGTCCACCTACCCCGTTATTCGAAACGACCAATACGTTATTTACCGATTTCAGACTAAATTCGGTTATCGTTACATTATAATTTACAGGCACATCAGGAATGTAACCTTCATCTTTACCGCAACCTGTGGTAATGAGCAGTACAAACAATATGCCGTATAGGTATTTCATCATTAAATTAAAGCAGATTTAAATTGCTTTAAGAAACGCGCATCATTCTCAGAGAATAAGCGCAAATCTTTAATTACATATTTTAGATTGGCAATACGCTCTATTCCCATTCCAAATGCAAAACCACTGTATTTTTCTGAATCGATACCACAGTTTTCCAAAACATTTGGATCGACCATACCACAACCTAAAATTTCTACCCAACCACTGTATTTACAAAGCTGGCAGCCAGAACCTTTACAAATGGTGCAAGAAATATCCATCTCTGCAGATGGTTCGGTAAAAGGGAAATATGATGGACGGAAACGCACTTTGGTACCTTCTCCGTATAATTCCTGAACAAAATAAAATAAGGTTTGCTTTAAATCGGCAAATGAAACATTTTCATCAACATACAACCCTTCTACCTGATGGAAAAAGCAGTGTGCACGGGCAGAAATGGCTTCATTACGGTAAACACGGCCCGGCATAATTGCCCTGAATGGCGGCTGACCTTGTTCCATCATGCGCACCTGTACTGAGGAAGTATGCGTACGTAAAGCAATATCGCCTTTCTCACCACCTTTTTTTATGAAAAAAGTATCTTGCATATCTCTTGCAGGATGCTCTTCAGGGAAGTTTAGTGCGGAGAAATTATGCCAATCATCTTCAATTTCAGGACCTTCTGCTACTGTAAAACCAAGTTTTGCAAAAATCTCTACAATTTCTCTGCGTACCAGTGCTAAAGGGTGGCGCGAACCAATTTCGAAACCTTCGCCAGGTAAAGTTAAATCCTGTTGTATGCTTTCTGTTTTCGCTTCAGCATTTTCTGTAGATTCTTTTAAAGTGAGGTATTTAGATTCTGCCAGTTGTTTAAACTCGTTTAAAACTTTACCTAATGATCTTTTTTCCTCAACAGAAACCGATTTAAATTCGTCGAAAATTTCTTTGATTATACCTTTACTCCCTAAATATTTGATGCGGAATTGCTCTAACTCGTCTGCTTTTTCAGTTACGAAAGCATTAATTTTATCGGTATATTGTGTTATTTTATCCTGTAACATGGCTTCAAATATACAGCAAAATATCCAATAATTTTAGGGTTGATGAGTTCAAATAATCTGTTTACAATACCATTATAAAAGAAAATGAACCCATAAACTATAAAAGCCGCTTTAAGCGGCTTTTATAGTTATCGTAGATCAGCAGGTTTTAAATTACACCTAATTCTTTACCTACTTTGGTAAATGCTGCAATAGCCTTATCTAAATGATGTTGCTCGTGTCCGGCTGATAATTGTACACGAATCCTCGCTTTGCCCTGAGGTACAACCGGATAAAAGAACCCGATTACATAAATACCCTCTTCTAACATTTTTGCGGCGAATTGCTGTGCAATTTTTGCATCGTACAACATTACCGGAACAATTGGGTGGAAACCTGGTTTAATATCGAAACCAGCCTCCGTCATTTTCTCACGGAAATATTTTGTATTATTTTCTAATTTATCTCTTAATGAGGTGGTTTCGCTTAACATATCCAATACCGCAATAGATGCTCCTGCAATTGCCGGTGCTAAGGTATTAGAGAACAAATAAGGACGTGAGCGTTGGCGCAACATATCGATAATTTCTTTCTTACCAGAAGTAAAACCACCAGATGCACCACCTAATGCCTTACCTAATGTACCTGTAATGATATCGATACGGTCGATCACATTGAAATGCTCGTGCGTTCCGCGACCGTTTTTACCAATAAAACCAGTACAGTGCGATTCATCAATCATAATCAATGCCTCATATTTATCAGCTAAATCAGCAATTTTATCTAATGGAGCAACAGAGCCGTCCATAGAGAAAGCACCATCGGTAACAATAATTCTGTGTCTGCAATCTTTGGCTGCAATTAATTGTTTTTCCAAATCTTCCATATCGGCATTTTTATAACGGAAACGTTGTGCTTTACACAATCTCACCCCGTCGATAATTGATGCGTGATTTAATTCATCAGAAATAATCGCATCTTCTGCATTAAACAATGGCTCAAAAACGCCACCATTTGCATCAAATGCCGCAGCATATAAAATGGTATCCTCAGTACCTAAAAACTTAGAAATCTTAGCTTCCAGTTCTTTGTGCACGTCTTGTGTTCCACAGATAAAACGCACTGAAGACATTCCATAACCATGATCGTCGATTGCTTTTTTAGCCGCTTCTATCACTTTTGGATGAGAAGAAAGTCCTAAATAATTATTTGCACAAAAGTTGACTACTTCAGCACCACCGCTTACTTTAATGTCGGCACCCTGAGGTGTAATAATAATACGTTCGCGTTTAAATAATCCAGCGTTTTCGATTTCTTCAAGTTCTTTTTGAAGAACAGGTTGTAATGTTTTATACATGGCCTTTTTATATGGTTGATTTTACGTCCAAAGTTATAAAAAAAAGTCTTTTCTGACCTAAAAAGGCAATTTTATCCCTATATTTTGCAGACAAACGTTTGATCAATTCAGTAATCAATGCCAATCTGGTGTTATTTTTAAAAACCGTCTATCCAGATTATTTTTTTTCGATCTTAACAAACTTTAACACACACCTATATGTATAGTCTTAAAAGTTATTCGATATTTATAGCTTACTAATCTAACTTATGATAAGAATTTGCGCGCTCCTGTTTTTTTGTAGCCTTACCAATATTAT
The DNA here is from genome assembly GCA_002151545.1 of Sphingobacteriaceae bacterium GW460-11-11-14-LB5. Classification (NCBI taxonomy): domain Bacteria; kingdom Pseudomonadati; phylum Bacteroidota; class Sphingobacteriia; order Sphingobacteriales; family Sphingobacteriaceae; species Sphingobacteriaceae bacterium GW460-11-11-14-LB5. Next base: position 3,841,251 of record CP021237.1, read on the forward strand.
TTTAGCACAACAGTTTACCATTACAGGTACAGTTAAAGATAATAGTGGACAACCTATTCCTTTTGCTTCGGTTTATTTAAAAAGTACAACCAGTGGAACATCGGCAAATGTTGATGGGAAATACGCTATGAAATTAAAAACCGGCCAATATACTTTAAGTTTTAGGGCCGTGGGGTATAAACAGCAAGATCATATTATTAATCTTTCAGCAGATCAGTCGCTTAATGTAACATTAACATCAGAGAGTTATACTTTAGAAAACGTAAACATCAGGGCAAATGCTGAAGATCCGGCTTACGCCATTATCCGTAAGGCCATTAAACAGAGAAAAACACATCTAAATGAGGTTAAAGCGTTTAGTTGCGATGTTTATATAAAAGGTGTACAACGTTTAAGGGGTGCTCCTAAAAAGTTCTTTGGCCAGGACATCCAAAAAGTGTTAGAGCTCGATACCAACAGAAAGGGCATCATTTATTTATCAGAATCTCAAAGCAAGTTTAATTTCAGAAATCCAAATGATGTGCATGAGGAAATGATCTCTTCAAAAGTTGCCGGGAGAAATAATTCTTTTAGTTTTAATAAGGCATCTGATCTAATTATTAATTTCTACGACAATTACCTGCTTGAAAACAAATTGAGTGCGAGGGGCTTCATCTCTCCAATTGCAGATAATGCCTTATTTTATTATAAATACAAATTACTCGGCGAAACCAAAGAAAACGGAGAGCTGATCCACAAAATCCAGGTGATTCCCCGTCGTGAAAACGACCCGGTATTCAGAGGGATTATCTATATTATCGACGACAGCTGGAGAATATACAATACCGATGTTTACCTAACCAAAAACGCAGGGATCAATTTTATTGATACCTTAAACATCAGTCAGCAATTTACCAAGGTTAAGGATGTTTATATGCCTACCGCCATTAATTTTCAGTTTGCCGGAAATGTGCTGGGATTTAAAATTGCGGGTTATTACGTGGGTATTTATAGCAACTACAATATCGATCCAAAGTTTCCTAAAAACTTCTTCAATGGTGAAATACTGAAAATAACGGAAATGGTTAATAAAAAAGATTCCGCTTACTGGACCAATAACAGACCTATTCCTTTAACGGAAGATGAAAAAATTAATTACGTTAAAAAAGACAGTATTGCAAAGTTAAAAGAGTCGAAAAAATACCTTGATTCAATAGAAAAAGACAATAATAAGTTCGGAATAGGCAAACTGTTGCTTAGAGGGGTAAGTATTAACGACCGGTACGATAAGGAATATTGGTATTTTGACCCGGTGCTTAAAGCTATATTTTACAATACGGTAGAAGGTTTTGCGGTAAAATATGGGATTACTTACAGAAAGGATTTCGAGAATAGAAGATCTTATTCCATTCGTCCTGAACTGAGATACGGTTTTGCCAACCAAAAACTTACGGGAAGTTTGACCGGGAGTTACTATTACAATCCCCTTAAAAGGGCAAGTGTAGGTGCATCATTCGGAAACGGCATTTTTGATCTGAACAACTTAGGCTCCATGACTGCATTGGGCAATACGATTAACTCGCTACTTTATGAAAAAAACTTCTCCAAATTTTATGAGAAAAGTTTTATTAACATTAATACCACCAGAGAACTGGCAACTGGCCTGCAGGGAAGCGTAAGTGTAGATTATAGCAAAAACAAAAGCTTAACCAATAATTCTACCTTTAAATTCTTCGATGCAAAAGATAGGGAGTTCACATCCAACAATCCTTTTAGTCCAGCTACTGAAACACTACTCTTTCCTACCTATAAATCATTAAGTGCCACCGCGAGTTTAACCTATACCATTGGTCAGAAATACATTACCCGTCCTGATGGTAAGTTTTATACCGAATCGCGATACCCTAGAATTACAGTTTTGTACAAAAAAGGATTTAACAATGTTTTAAACAGTGATGTTGATTATGATTTTGTAAAGGCAGAGGTATATCAGGATCGGATTGGATTAGGTTTATTAGGCTATACTTCATTTTTGGTTGGTGCAGGTAAATTCCTGAACAATAGCAAAATGTATTATCCTGATTTCAAACATTTTTCAGGTAACATCTCTACCATCTTCCCGCCTAACTTAAGAAAGTTTCAATATTTAGATTTTTACCAGTTTAGCACCAATCAACAATACTTCGAAGCGCATTTAGAACATAATTTTGCAGGCTTTTTTATGAATAAAGTTCCATTACTCCGTAAGGCCAAGTTGGAAGAATTTATTGGTGGAGGCTATCTTTCGTCGCCCGAAAAGCGGAATTATAAAGAATTTTATTTCGGCATTCAGCGTCTGGTGTTAAGGGCGAGTTATGGTTTTGCATATGATGGCGGACGTAAATTAACACAAGGATTTAGGATTTCTTACGGATTTTAATACGGCTGAAGGTGTAGGGTTTAAGGCGTAGGGTAATGCCTTCTACCGTAAGCCTTTTAGCCTTCAACCTTTTTTACTATCTTTGCCCCGCTTTAAACGCCGTTTGCAACGGTATCAATAGCGTTATGAAAAAATATCAGACACTACTTTACTATTGCTATAGTTACATAGCAGATGCAGAACAATTTGCTGCCGATCATCTTAAATTTTGTAAATCGTTAGACCTGGTTGGACGTATTATCGTTGCCGATGAAGGATTAAACGGAACGGTTTCCGGAACCGTTGAGTCTTGCGATGCTTATATGAAAGCGGTACACGCCGATGAAAGATTTGCAAAAACAGAATTTAAAATAGACCAGGTTGAAGAGCCTTCTTTCCTGAAGATGCATTGCCGTTATAAATCAGAAATTGTACATTCTGGTTTAAGGGATACCTCAATCATTAATCCGAATGAAAAAACAGGCAAACATTTAGAACCTGTAGATTTCATGAAAATGAAGGATGATGAGGATGTAATTATCCTTGATGTTCGTTCTAATTATGAGCATAATTTAGGTAAATTTAAAAATGCAGTAACGCTTGATATTGAAAATTTTCGCGATTTTCCTGAGCAGATTAATCAACTTGCCCAATACAAAGACAAGAAAATATTAACCTATTGTACCGGTGGTATTAAGTGCGAAAAGGCTTCTGCTTTGCTTTTACACCATGGTTTTAATGATGTTTATCAATTACACGGTGGCATTATTAAATACGGAAAAGAAGCTGGTGGTAAAGACTTTGAAGGCAAATGTTATGTTTTCGACAACCGCATTGCAGTTGATGTAAATGAGGTAAATCCTACTATTGTTTCGGTTTGCTATAACTGTGGTAAAACTACCCCAAAAATGATTAATTGCGCCAATCCGGAGTGTAATGAGCACATTACCCAATGCGACGAATGTGGCGATCAGCTTCAGGGTTGCTGCTCAACAGCATGCACCACTAACCCACGCAAGCGCCCGTATGATGGTACTGGTTATTATGTAAAGGTTCCGCAGCCTGTTGCTGTGAAGGCGTAAAGAAATTAAGTTACTATAAATATAATCCTCTTTTCAAGAGAATTTATCTTTCAACGGATCAAACTGACTGACAAGGGGTTATTATCAATGTGATAACCCCTTGAAATCGTGAAATTATGGTATCGTCACCCTGAATTCATTTCAGGGTCTACCTTGCAGGAAAGATGCTGAAATAAATTCAGCATGACGATCGCATTAGGCAATGAGTATTAGCCACACTTAGCTATGAACCATCAAACTATAAGCCATAAACTGTAACATGAACCACTTACCTAAGCAATTTGGCAATCAACCATGAACTAAAAAACCATTAACGCCAGGACAACGGTTAAACGCTCGCCCGTATTAAACAATTTTTCATTTACTTTGTGTAATAATGGCTTTACCCGGTTACCATTTTATGCTAAACTACTTCAGGCTGCTAATACTGCTATGCTGCTTCGCTATAAATACCTATGCATCAGAAATTAAAAGCATAGGCGTTCCCTATATAGAAAATTATCCAAAATCTGTTTATTCATCCGGTAACCAGAACTGGAGCATAGCAAAAGATAAAAATGGCGTAATGTACTTTGGCAATGCCGAAGGATTATTAACTTTCGATGGGCGTTACTGGCAGAAATACCAGATGCCGAACAGGCAGATCGTGCGATCAGTCGCTACAGACAAAGGCAGGATTTACACAGGAAGTTTTGGCGAGTTCGGCTACTGGTCCATTAAGAACAACAAACTAAGCTACAGCTCACTTACCAATTTACTACCAAAAGGCGTCAAAATCAATGATGAAGTTTGGAAAATTTATGTTGACCAGAATCGGGTAATTTTCCAATCTTTTTCGAAGATTTTTATCTACAAAAACAACAAAATCGAGGTCATAAAATCCCCGTCCTCATTTCTTTTCCTTCATAAGGTAAACAGCAGGTATATTATCGAGGTGCTCGAAAAAGGTTTATTTGAACTTATTGGTAACCAATTAATCCATATCCCAAACAGCGAAAAGCTGGGCAAAGAGGGCATATTGTCTATTCTCCCTTATAAAACCAATGGCCTGATCATCGGCACAAGTAAAAACGGGCTATTTACGTATGATGGAAAAGATTTCAGTCCCTTAAATACGAGCGCCAACAACTATCTTAAAACCTATCAGCTCAATAATGGTGTGAGTTTACTGGGCAAATATTTTGCATATGGTACCATCCTTAACGGTTTGATTATTATTGATGAAAATGGAAAAGTTGTTCAACGCATCAATAAATCCAGTGGTTTACAAAACAATACTGTTTTAAGTTTATATGCCGATAATGAGCAAAATCTTTGGGCAGGGCTGGATAACGGGATCGACCGGATAGAACTTAATTCACCCTTATATTTTTATTTCGATAAAACGGGTCAGTTTGGAACTGTGTATTCCAGTATTATCTTCAACAATAAAATTTATCTGGGTACCAATCAGGGCTTGTTTTATAGCCAATGGTCGCCAGATAACCTCCTACCCTTTAATTTTCAGTTAATCCCCAACTCACAAGGCCAGGTATGGGAACTAACCATTATCGATAATGAGTTAATATGTGGTCACAACAGCGGTACATTTAAAGTAAATGGCGATAAAATTGACTGGCTATCGAGATCTTCAGGTGGCTGGACCATTAAAAAGTTAAATTCAAATCCAAATTACCTTATTCAGGGCACCTATACAGGGCTTTCGCTATATACAGAATCTTCGGCTTCGGGATTAAAATTTGCTACTAAAATTGCAGGTTTTGATGCCCCATCAAGATATGTGGAACAAGACAACAAAGGAGACATCTGGGTGGCACATGCCTACAAAGGTTTATATAAGCTTAGCTTAAGTGCCAATTATGCGGGGGTAACCAGCACTAAATACTTCGACGAAAAAAACGGGCTTCCCGGCAATTACAACATTAATATATTCAACCTAGAGAACAAGATTGTTTTTTCTTCTGATGCCGGCTTTTATACCTACGATGAGCTAAGTGATAAATTCACCAAATACGAAGCCCTCAATAAAGAGCTTGGTTCTTTTGAGTCTTCCAATAAGATTATTAATGCAGGGGGTAAAAAATACTGGTTTATCAATCATGGCAAAACTGCTTTGGTTAATTTTAGCGAACCAGGCAAGGTAGAAATAGATTCAAATCAGTTTAGCATTTTAGATGGCCGGATGGTTCAATATTATGAGAATATAAGCCGCATCAGCAATTCTATTTACCTGATTAGTGTTGATGATGGTTTTGTGATCTATAACCCAACAGCCAGGCTCAATGCGCAAAAGCAAAAACTTCCTGCAGTCTTGATTAGGCGCGTAGAGGATATTACGGATAAGTTTTCACTCATCAGCGAAGCGGGTAATTGCGAGGAATCAACAGAGATCCAAAACAGCCGTAACAATATCCGTATTTCCTATGCACTCCCTTATTACCGGCAGGCTAAGGTTAAATATCAGTTTTACTTAGAAGGCTATTCGAGGGCATGGTCTGACTGGACTTATGCCACAGAGAAAGATTTCACCAACTTAAGTGCAGGCAATTATATTTTTAAAGTAAGGGCAAAAACAGACGACAGCTCAGTAAGTGAGGAAGCCGTTTACACATTTACCATTTTACGCCCCTGGTATTTAAACAACTGGGCCATTTTGTGCTATGCCATCTTATTTGTGGTTGTATTAATTCTGGGCAAGAAAATTTATGAAAGAAAACTCCGCAGGGATAGTCAAAAAATCAGCGACCGTTTACAGGCGGAGCAGGAAGAGATATTAAGACAGGAAACTGAAACCAACGAGAAACAGATCATCAAACTCCAAACGGAGAAATTACAGGCCGAATTAGCCTCGAAAAACAGAGAACTGGCCAATTCAGCCATGACCCTTGTTTATAAAAACGAACTACTCCAAAAACTGAGTGATGAGATCACTAAATTAAAAGATGAAAACGGGAAAAAGCTATCTGATGATCAGACACGCAAAATCCAGAAAGTGATCAATGATGGCATGAACGATGAACGTGACTGGCATTTGTTTGAAAACAGTTTTAACGAGGCGCACGAGAGTTTCTTTAAAAAGTTAAAAGCACAACATCCAGATCTTGTTCCGAACGATTTAAAACTCTGTGCCTACCTCAGGATGAACATGAGCAGTAAGGAAATGTCGTCACTGTTGAACATCAGTTTAAGGGGTGTAGAAATACGCCGGTATCGCCTGCGCAAAAAGCTCGAGGTACCTCACGACAAAAACTTAACTGAGTTTTTGATGGAGCTTTAATCTTCGCTATAATCAAATTCAGCGATCAAAATTACTTCGCTAAGCCTCGGGAACGTTTGCATAAAAAACAGTTTTTGAGTCTTTTTCTGGCTATCTTACCAAATCGGCACTACATCATTACCTCTCATGGCTGGTTTCTTAGCCCCACAAAACACTTAGTGTTAGTTATACACTTGTGCATGTGTTAATGTTATGTTAAAATCTAAAAAAACTGCGTTTTTAGCCTAAAATGGCATCTGGTTTATTTCGTTGAGATACCCCATCGCACCCTTTGATGTATTAATGTAGAGGTAAAAACACTTGCACATCAACAAAAACAACCTCACATTTAACTAACAATTAAACTAAATTAATAATAAAGCATGAAAAGAATCTTTACAAGAATTTCTGTTCTCGCTGCATTTTGTTTGCTAACAATTAACGTAGCACTAGCGCAAAACATTACTGTAAAAGGTAAGGTAATTGATGGAGGTGATAAGACACCTCTACCAGGCGTAACTATCTTAGTTAAAGGAACACAAAATGGCACGCAAACAGATGTGAACGGCAACTACTCTATAAGCGTGCCGGGTGACGCCACATTGGTATTTAACTTTGTAGGTTATACAGCACTTGAGCAAGCTGTAAACAATCAAACTACCCTGAATGTATCATTAGCTTCATCAACACAACAACTAGAGCAGGTTGTGGTTGTAGGTTATGGTACGCAACGTAAAATTGATGTCACAGGGGCTGTGGCTTCGGTAAAAGGGGAAGATATTTCAAAACAAGCTTCAGTAAATCCAGTTGGTGCACTGCAAGGTAAAGTTGCTGGTGTTTCAATTACCAATACGGGTACACCTGGTGGTTCTCCAACAATAACCATTAGGGGTACAGGAACAATTTATGGTAAAAGTGTCCCTTTATATGTGGTTGATGGTGTTTGGTACGATGATATCAACTTCTTAAATCCTGCAGACATTGCAAACATCAGTATTCTAAAAGACGCCTCTGCCCAATCTATTTATGGTATTAGAGCTGCAAACGGCGTGGTTTTGGTAACAACAAATAAAGGTAAGAAAGGCGATGCTGTAATTAATTATAATGGTACAGTTGGCTTCCAAAAAGTTACCAATCAGGTTGAAATGGCAAATGCTAGTGAATACGCTGCTGCAGTTAATGAGGCTTATGCACTTCAAGGTGCTCAGCCTTTATTTGCAAATACAAATTTAGGTGAAGGTACTAACTGGTATGATGTTGTTTTAAGAGAAGCGTTGGTTACGAACCACCAGCTTTCTATTAGTGGTGGAAGCGAGAAATCTACCTACAACTTATCATTAGGTTATTTAAACCAAGATGGTATCGTTAAAAACAACAATTATAAAAGATATACAGCAAGATTATCAAATGATTTTCAAATTTTCCAGCCATTAAAAATTGGATATAATGTTACGGCGACATCAAGCAAATCTAAAGATGCTCCTTCAACCATTTTCAGAGCATTGTACGCAGCTTCTCCAGTTGTTCCTGTATTTAATGCTGATGGAAGCTACGGAGATCCAAATGCCTTTAACTTAGGTAATGGTAGTAACATGAACCCACAGGCAACGCTGGATTTTTTCAATCAACAAACTACAAAATATAAAGTTACTGGTAATGTGTATGCAGAATTGAAATTTTTAAAAGATTTTACTTTCAAAACAAGTTTCGGTGGTGATTTTGGCCAGGAGGAAGTTCGAGGTTATATTCCTGTTTATAAAGCCAGTAATACTCAACAAAATACCAACAGTAGATTAGATATTGATCGCATCGAAAATAGAAACTGGATTATAGAAAACACTTTAACATATGATAAAAAATGGACAGACCATAGCTTAACAGTTCTTGTTGGACAAACAGCTCAGCGTAATAAAATGTATACCATTAATGCTGATGCATTAAATGTTCCTTACACATCAGAAGGCGACTTATATTTAGCCTTGGGAAACGCAGCAAGTCGAAATATTACAGATAGTGGAGAGTTGTCAACATTTGCATCTTATTTTGCTAGAGTAAATTATAGTTACAAAAACAGATATCTATTAAATGCTTCGATCAGGAGAGATGGAGCATCACAATTTTTCGGATCAGATAACTTATGGGGTAATTTCCCTTCAATCGGAGCTGGATGGGTAATTTCGAATGAAGAATTTATGAAAGATCAAAAGATCTTTAGTAACTTAAAACTTCGGGGTAGCTGGGGTAAAGTTGGAAACGCAGGTGTTCCTTTCAACCCATCAACTCAAACAGTTGATCAATCTGCTGGCTTAGTTGCAATCTTCGGAGGTCTTCCATACACAGGTGCAAGTATACGTTCAATCGTTCCTCCTTTCTTATTATGGGAAAGAAGTGCAGGAACAGATGTTGGTTTAGAGATGGGATTCTTAAACAACAGATTAACGGTTGAAGCCGATTATTACAGCAGAAAAACTGAACAAGCCATTTTCGATATTCCAGTATTTGGAAACTTAGGTACAGCAAACAGCACTTTAATTGCTAACCAGGCAGATATTCAGAATCGTGGTTTTGAGTTTTCTGCTACCTGGGCAGATAAAACCGAAGGAGGATTTTCTTACTCTGTTAGTGGAAACGTGGGGATTAATAATAATAAAGTATTAAATGTAACTTCAGGATCAAACCCTATCTACAGAGGTGGTGCTGGTATTACGAGTGGATACCTTTCTACCAGAACGGTGAATAACCGCCCAATAGGTGAGTTCTTCGGATACCAAGTAGAAGGTGTTTTCCAAACAGATGCTGAAGCTGCTGCATGGCCAGGTTTTAAAAGAGGTGATTTTAAATATGCAGACATTAATGGTGATGGAATTATCGACTTGAGAGATAGAGTTGTTCTTGGTAACCCGAATCCTAAATTTACCTACGGTGTTAACACCAACTTTGCTTACAAAAACTTCGACTTAACTTTAGACATTCAGGGTGTGGCAGATGTTGATGTATTTAATGCCAACTTAAGTAACCGTTTTGGTAATGAAAATTACACTAAAGATTTCATTAGTAACCGCTGGACGAGTGCCGGAACTTCAAACACTTATGCATCTGCAAGTTTGGCTAGTGGCTTAAATAATGCACCTAATTCATTCTATGTAGAGAAAGGTGATTATATCAGATTGAGAAACATTCAACTTGGATATACACTTCCACAAGTAATTAGCAACAAAATGAAAATGCAGCGTTTAAGGTTATTCGTAAATGCACAAAATGCTGTTAATATTTTTGGATACAAAGGTTTCAGCCCTGAGGTTGGCGGAGCTCCAACGAATGCAGGAATTGATACAAACGTTTATCCTTTATTCGCTACTTATAACTTCGGAGTTAACGTAACTTTCTAATCGACATCAAAATGAAAAAATATATAAACTTACCGTCTTGCATTTATGCCACCATTTTTGGCACAATGTTATTTACATCATCATGTAAAAAAGACTTCTTAAACGTTCCACCTCAAGGCCAGCAACCTTCTGTTACTTTTTGGAAAACACAAGATGATGCATTGAAGGGTGTGAATGCTATTTACGCTCAGCTTAGAAGTTGGGATAATGTTGCATTTAATGCAATTGCCATTGAAAGTACAGGATCTGACGAGGCTGATAAAGGTAGCACACCAACTGATGCTACATTCTTTAACTTGTTCGATCAATTTACTGTAACTTCTACTCAAGGTAGCTTACAAGGATTTTGGACTGGGCAGTATCAAAACATCAATCTTTGTAATCAAGTACTGGATAACGTACCTAATATTGGTATGGATGCATCACTAAAAGCAAGAATTTTAGCTGAGGCTAAATTTATTCGTGCATACTCTTATTTTAGATTGGTTAGGGCTTACGGCAATGTTCCATTAAGACTTACAGTACCTAAAGACAACTCGGAGTACAATATTCCACAAAGTGATAAAGCCGTAGTGTACGCTCAAATCGAGAAAGACTTAACAGACGCAGCGGCAGTATTACCTCAGTCCTATGCATCAACTGATTTGGGAAGAGCGACTAAAGGTGCCGCTTTAGGTATGAAAGCTAAAGTTGCGATGTATCAGAAGAAGTGGGCAGATGTATTGGCGCTCACGAATCAGGTTATGACTTTAGGTTATGATTTATTTCCTGATTTTGAAAAAGGATTTAGAGTAGCTAATGAAAACAGTGTTGAATCAATTTTCGAGGTTCAGGCTGAATTATTACCAAGCAACTCTGCTGCATCAAACTCTCAGTATAGCCAAGTTCAGGGTGTTGCAGGAGTAATGGGCTGGGGATTTAATACGCCTTCAGCAGAGTTAGAGGCTGCCTTTGAAACTGGTGACCCGCGAAAAGATGCAACAATATTATTCAGAGGAGAAACTACACCTCAGGGTGATCTTGTTCCTACAACCGTTCCTAATGCACGTTACAATCAAAAATCATATGTTCCTTTTAATACAAGGGTTTCAGGTTTCAATGAAGGTGCGCAACAAAACATTAGGGTATTAAGATTTTCTGACATCTTACTAATGAACGCAGAAGCAGCAAATGAACTAGGTAATAATGCCCAAGCCCTAACTTCTTTAAATAGAGTTAGAAAAAGAGCACGGGGTGCAAGTGTCACAATCTTACCTGATGTTACTACGACAGACCAAACAGCTTTAAGAAATGCAATCTGGAAAGAAAGACAGGTTGAGCTTGCTATGGAAAACGATCGTTATTTCGACGTAATCAGACAAGGTAGAGCACTTGCCATTTTTGGCCCAAAAGGATGGAAAGCCAATAAAAATGAAGTTTGGCCTGTTCCTCAAACTGAAATTGATTTAAGTGGGGGGTTACTTAAACAAAATCCCGGTTACTAAAATTATCATAAAGTAAAGGTTGCTAGTTAAATCTGGCAGCCTTTATTTCTTTATCCAAGCCCATGTTTAAAATAGACCTAAAGAAAATTACTCATTTACTTATAGCCGTAAGCTGTTCTTCTTTGTTTATTACAGCTTGTACGAAAAGTAAAAATACCAACTATAATCCTGACCTATCAATCAGGAAAAATCTTTCCGATATAGAACTATTAGATCTGGTTCAAAAACAAACCTTCCAGTATTTTTGGGATGGAGCCGAACCCACTTCAGGAGCGGGCAGAGAGCGTTTCCATGTGGATAATGTATATCCTGAAAATGACAAAAACACAGTGGCTACCGGAGCAACGGGCTTTGGACTAATGGCTATTTTAAGCGGGATTGACAGGGGTTATGTGACCAAAAAAGATGGATTAGACCGTTTAAATAAAATACTGGATTTTTTAACCAAAGCCGATCGCTTTCATGGGGCATGGCCGCATTGGATAAATGGCGAAACCGCTAAAGTACGTCCGTTTGGGCGAAAAGATAATGGAGGTGATCTTGTCGAAACTTCTTTCGTTGCACAGGCTTTAATCTGCATCAACGAATATTATAAAAATGGAACCGAACCCGAAAAAGCATTGGCAAAAAAAGCCGATGAGCTTTGGAAAGGTATCGATTTCAACTGGTACCGCAACGGACAAAATGTGTTGTATTGGCACTGGTCGCCAGAGTACAATTGGGAAATGAACTTTCCTGTTAAAGGCTATAACGAATGTTTAATCATGTACGTTATGGCCGCCTCATCTCCTACGCATGGCATCCCTGCCGAAGTTTATCATGAGGGTTGGGCAAGAGGAGGTGCAATTAAAGCTAATTTCGATCTCTATGGCCATCATATCCCATTAGATTATCAAGGTGCAAAAAATTCTGTAGGTCCTTTATTTTGGGCACATTATTCCTATTTAGGCTTAAACCCAAAAGGCTTAAAAGACCGCTATGCCGATTATTGGGAAAACAATGTCAATCAAACATTGGCCATTCACGATTACTGTGTAGCCAATCCAAAGAAATTTAAAGGTTATGGCGAAAATAACTGGGGCTTAACTGCCAGTTATTCGGTAAAAGGTTATGCCGCGCACAGCCTTCAGGAAGATTTCGGGGTAATCTCTCCCACTGCTGCCATATCATCTATCCCATACACCCCAAAAGAATCGATGAAGGTCATCAGACACCTTTACGAAAACCTGGGCGATAAAGTGTGGGGCAAATACGGTTTTTATGATGCCTTTTCAGCGCAGGACAATTGGTATCCAAAAAGATATTTGGGGATCGATCAGGGGCCGATGGTGGTGATGATCGAAAATTACAGATCAGGGCTGCTGTGGAAATTATTTATGGGAAATAAAGATGTTCAGAGCGGGTTAAACAAATTAGGTTTCGACCATCCAGCTTTAAAAAAATAAAATGAGAAAGTTAATTACATTAATATTTTTGGTCTGCACGATTTCCGCTTTTGCACAGAAACAAAAAACCTACTGCAATCCAATTAATGTTGATTATGGATACACACCCTTCGAATCTTTTACCGAATGGGGCAAACACCGGGCAACGGCCGATCCGGTGATTGTAAATTATAAGGGCGATTTCTACCTTTTCAGTACCAACCAGTGGGGTTATTGGCATAGTGCCGATATGCTGAACTGGAAATTCCACGAAAGAAAATTTCTTCGTCCATGGAACAAAACAAAAGATGAACTCTGTGCACCAGGAGTAGGCATTGTTGGCGATACCATGGTGGTTTTCGGCAGCACCTATACTAAAAACTTCACCTTATGGGGAAGTACCGACCCTAAAGGGAACAAATGGTTTCCATTGGTAGATTCGTTAGAAATTGGCGGCTGGGATCCATCCTTTTTTACCGATGATGATGGCAAATTTTACATGTACAATGGGAGCAGCAATAACTACCCCATGTACGGTGTAGAATTAGACCGCAAAACTTTTCAGCCTAAAGGTACGCGCACGCCTATGTACCTGCTTCAGAGCTGGCGTTATGGCTGGCAGCGTTTTGGCGAATATATGGACGATACTTTTCTCGATCCTTTTGCCGAAGGCGCATGGATGACCAAACATAATGGCAAATATTACTTTCAATACGGCGCACCGGGAACCGAATTTAGCGGTTATGCTGATGGTGTGGTGGTTGGAAGCAAGCCTTTATTTTACGATAGCCCATCTGTACCACAATCTGATCCTTTAAGTTATAAAGGCGGTGGATTTTCTCGCGGTGCAGGTCATGGTGCTACCTTTCAGGATAACAGCAAAAACTACTGGCACATTTCTACCAGCATTATTTGTGTAAAAAATACCTGGGAGCGCAGAATGGGTATCTGGCCAACAGGTTTTGATAAAGATGATGTGATGTGGACGAATACTGCCTTTGGCGATTATCCACTCTATTTACCTGCCGAAAGGAAAGAAGGTGGACCGGCGGGTCCGGGCTGGATGCTCATCAACTATAAAAAGCCGGTAACTGTTTCTTCTACATTAGGCAGCTTTAATGCCAATAATGCCGTTGATGAAAGCATTAAAACCTACTGGAGCGCCAAAACCGCAAATAACGGAGAATGGATCCAGACTGATCTGGGCAGCCTGGCTACCGTTAATGCCGTCCAGATTAATTATGCCGATCAGGATGCCGAATTTATTGGTAAACAAACGGGCATTTATCATCAATACAAAATCCTGTCTTCAACCGACGGAAAAAAATGGACTACCCTTGTTGATAAAAGCCAGAACAAAACCGATGTACCACATGATTATATCGAGCTCCAAAAGCCAGTTAAAACCAGGTTCATCAAAATGGTCAACATCCACATGCCTACAGGTAAATTCGCCATTAGCGGATTACGTGTTTTCGGAAACGGAAATGGTGAAAAACCAACAAAAGTTAATAACCTGATTGTACTGCGGACAGAAAAAGATAAACGCAGTGCCTACATCAAATGGCAACCCGTTGATCGTTCATTTGCCTATAATCTTTACTATGGTACAGCACCAGATAAATTGTACAACTGCATCATGATCCACGATTTTAACGAATATTGGTTCAAAGCAATGGACAGCCAAAAAGCGTACTATTTTGCTATTGAAGCAATAAATGAAAATGGCGTATCGGCAAAAACCGAAGTGAAGAAAGTTGATTAATAAAATAGCGCACGCTCGTTTGTAACGAATGTGAAAATAAACAATCGCTTAAAGCGATTAACATCTAACCCGATGAAATCGTAAAGTGATTAGGCACTCGCTGGAAACGAGCGCCAGCATTTAATAAAAGAATAAAATACACACATAATGAAGAGAGCGAATATCCTGGTTGTTTTTTTAACCCTGCTTGTACTGAACGGATCAGCACAAACCAAAAAACCTGTTTCGACAGAAGAGGCAAAGATGAATACTTTCATCAGCAACCTCATGGCGAAAATGACTGTTGATGAAAAAATTGGTCAGCTGAACCTGCCTAGTTCTGGCGATATCACGACCGGACAAGCCAACAGCAGCGACATTTCTAAAAAAATCAGAGAGGGACAGGTAGGTGGATTATTTAACATCAAAGGTGTAGATAAGATAAAGGCAGTTCAAAAAATTGCAGTAGAAAACAGCCGCATGAAAATTCCTTTACTTTTTGGAATGGATGTGATCCACGGTTACAATACGGTTTTCCCAATTCCATTGGGCATGAGCTGTGTATGGGACATGAATACCGTACAAAAATCGGCCAGGGTTGCCGCAATAGAAGCCAGTGCAAGTGGTATCAACTGGACCTTCTCTCCTATGGTTGATATTTCGAGAGATCCACGCTGGGGCCGCATTTCAGAAGGAAGTGGCGAAGATGCTTATTTAGGTTCGCAAATTGCTGCCGCCATGGTAAAAGGTTATCAAGGAAAACTCCAGGCCACTAACGAAATTTTAGCCTGCGTAAAACACTATGCGCTTTACGGTGCAGCCGAGGCCGGTAGAGATTACAATACCACCGACATGAGCAAAGTGCGCATGTACAACGAATATTTTCCACCTTACAAAGCCGCTGTTGATGCTGGTGCAGCCAGCATTATGGCCTCTTTCAATGAGGTTGATGGCATCCCTGCAACTGGTAGCAAATGGTTAATGACCGATGTTTTACGCAATCAATGGGGTTTTAAAGGCTTTGTGGTAACCGATTATACCGGTATTCCTGAAATGATTGCACACGGCATGGGCGATTTACAAACGGTTTCTGCCCTGGCTCTAAATGCAGGCATTGATATGGATATGGTAGGCGAAGGCTTTCTGGGTACGCTAAAAAAATCATTAGCAGAGAAAAAAGTTGGCATCACACAGATAGACAGGGCTTGCCGCTTGGTGCTTCAGGCCAAATATAAACTGGGTTTATTTGCTGATCCTTATAAATTCTGCAACACAGAAAGAGCAGAAAAAGAGGTTTTTAGTCCAGCCAATCGTCAGGTTGCACGCGAAATTGCAGCAGAAAGTTTTGTGTTATTAAAAAACAAAAATAATGTACTTCCGTTAAAAAAATCAGGTACAATCGGTTTAATTGGCCCATTGGCAGATAACACGGCCAACATGTATGGTACCTGGAGTGTTGCTGCGCTTTTTGATCAATCGGTAACAGTACTTCAAGGTTTAAAAAATGTGATTGGAGATAAGGCGAAGATTTTAACCGCACGCGGGGCTAATTTTTTAGCAGATTCTACCATGGAACACCGTTATGTAAACATCCACAACCCTACCTACAAACGCGACCCACGCACAGAAGCTGAAATGATTAAAGAAGCTTTAGAAGTGGCCAAAAAATCGGATGTGATTGTAGCTACCATTGGTGAGGGTTCTGAGTTTACAGGCGAAAGTAGCAGTGTTACCGACATCCAGATTCCCGAAACACAGAAAAACCTGTTAAAAGCTTTGGCTAAAACAGGCAAGCCAGTGGTATTGGTATTGTTTACGGGCCGTCCCTTAGCCTTGAACTGGGAACAGGAAAATATCCCGGCTATTTTAAATGTATGGTTCCCCGGTAGTGAAGCAGGAAATGCAATTGCTGATGTACTTTTTGGTGATGTAAATCCTTCTGGCAAATTGAGTACCACTTTCCCTCAAAACGTGGGTCAGGTACCATTATACTATGCACATAAAAACACCGGTCGACCTTTGGCTGAAGGCAAATGGTTCGAAAAATTCCGTTCCAACTATTTAGATGTAAGCAATGATCCTCTATATCCATTCGGTTTTGGTTTAAGCTATACCTCATTTACTTACAGTGATGTTAAACTGAGCGCAAATACATTAAGCAAAGGAAAATCGATCACCGCATCGGTTACGTTAAGTAATACTGGGAAATATGAGGGTAAAGAGGTTGTTCAATTATACATTCAGGATCTTGTTGGAAGCATTACCCGCCCGGTTAAAGAGCTAAAAGGTTTCCAGAAAATTAATTTAAAAGCCGGAGAAAGTAAAACCATCACTTTCAATATTTCCGAAAACGATCTTAAATTTTACAATGCTGATTTAAAATTCGTTGCAGAACCCGGCGATTTTAAAGTATTTATAGGAACAAATTCACGCGATGTAAAAGAAACATCTTTTACGCTGAAATAAAGACAATTAGGTTTGGTTATAAACCCTGTGCTATTGTAAAATAGCCAGGGTTTTCTATTTTTGTTAAATGAAACCATCATAATTTATCAAACAACACACGGTAATAACAAATGATGATCGCTTCATTACCATTAAAACAATCTTAAACAGATGAAAAAGATTATTCTAACTATCTGCATTCTTTTTTCTGTACTCTTTTTAAACGCTCAAGACTTAAAAAAATACGACAAGGGAAGCTACATCAAAGGAAAGGATTCTATTTACTACAGAATTCTGTTTCCCGAGAATTTTAATCCCGACCAAAAATATCCAATCATCTTCTTCCTCCATGGAAGTGGCGAAAGAGGGAATGATAATGCCAGTCAACTCGTACACGGTGGAAAATTGTTTTTAAAAAATGATCTACGCAAAAATTTCCCTGCTATTGTGGTTTTCCCACAATGCCCATCAAACGATTTTTGGGCAAATGCCAACTTTGAGAGAGATGCCAAAGGCAAAAGAAGAATCAGTTTTGTAGAGGGTGGCAAACCCACCAAAATTATGCATGCGCTGCAGGGAATGGTTAAAAACTTCCTTAATAAACCCTATGTTAATAAAAAACAGGTATATGTAGGCGGTTTATCAATGGGCGCAATGGGTACCTACGAATTGTTAAGAAGAGAACGCCGTAAATTTGCCGCAGCCATTGCCATTTGTGGTGGAGACAATACCAACAACATTAAAAAATACCAGAAAATACCCTTATGGATTTTTCATGGTGCAAAAGATGATGTTGTTGATCCGGCTTTTTCTATTGCCATTGCCGAACGTTTGAAAACGGTTGGCGATGAGGTGAAGTTTACCCTGTATCCAAACGCCAACCACAATAGCTGGGACAGCGCCTTTGCCGAACCGGAGTTGTTAAGCTGGTTGTTTTCGCACAAGAAATAGTAGATTAATTAAACCTCGCAGGTTTCCTTTCGATCGTCACCCTGAATTTATTTCAGGGTCTTTCTTAGATAGATGCTGAAACAAGTTCAGCATGACGATAATTGCACAAAAAAAGGGCTTAAAGAAAAATCTTTAAGCCCTTGTAAATTATTCAATTGATGTTACTCCGCCATATTATGGTAAACGGCCTGCACATCATCATCTTCCTCCAGCTTATCGATCAATTTCATAACATCAGCAGCTTGCTCTTCTGTAACCTCGTGATGAGATAAAGCAATACGCTCTAATTTTGAACTTTTTAACTCGATACCTTTCTCCTCTAATGCTTTTTGCAAAGAGCCAAAGTTTTCGAATGCGCCCTGCGCAACAGCAATATCATTGCCTTCTTCATCGGCCTCTACATAAAGTTCCTCTAAACCAGCATCAATTAATTCGAATTCTAATTCTTCCAGGTCTAAACCTTCTGCAGGTACGAAACGGAAAATAGATTTGCGGTTAAAAATAAAATCCAGTGATCCGGTTTTACCCAAAGAGCCATCAGTTTTATTAAAATAACTACGAACATTGGCAACCGTACGATTGGTATTGTCAGTAGCAGTTTCAATTAAAACGGCTACACCGTGTGGCGCATAACCTTCGTATACAATTTCTTCATAGTTGGCCATCGATTTATCAGATGCACGCTTAATTGCAGCTTCTACCCGATCTTTTGGCATGTTAACGGCTTTCGCATTTTGCATAGCCGTACGTAAACGGGAGTTGGTTTCCGGATGAGGTCCTGATTCCTTAACCGCCATTACGATATCTTTACCAATACGCGTAAACTGAACCGCCATTTTGGCCCAACGCTTAAATTTTCTCTCTTTTCTAAATTCGAATGCTCTTCCCATTTTGTAGTATTGAGATATAAGATTTGAGATATGAGACCTTATGCCTTCAACCTTCCAACCCTCTACCTTTATATTATTTTTTTAAATTTTTTAACATATCTGCTGTCAGTTTCGATAAATCGAATTCTGGTTTCCATCCCCAATCTTTTGCTGCATAGTTATCGTCGATAGAACGCGGCCAGCTATTTGCAATTTGCTGACGAGGATCGTTAGCGCCGTAAGTTAATGTAAATTCCGGAATATGTTTTCTGATTTCGGCAGCCAAAACCTCAGGTGTAAAACTTACTCCACCAAAATTATAGCTGCTGCGCACCGAAATCTGATCTGCCGGTGCATCCATCAGCTCAATTGTACCGCGGATGGCATCATCCATATACATCATTGGTAATTCTGTATCTGCACTTAAGAAACTCTGATAACTCCCTTTTTTCAATGCATCGTGGAAAATGTGGATCGCATAATCTGTAGTTCCACCACCTGGGGCAGCTTTCCAGCTGATTAATCCCGGATAACGGATACTACGAACATCCAATCCGTATTTTTGGTTATAATATTCGCACCAGCGCTCTCCTGCCAGTTTACTGATTCCGTAAACAGTATTCGGATCCATTACACAATATTGTGAGGTATTATCTTTTGGCGAATTCGGACCAAATACCGCAATAGAACTTGGCCAGTATACTTTTGCAGTTTTATATTCTAAAGCTAAATCTAAAACATTCAATAAGCCATTCATATTTAAATCCCAGGCTAGCTTTGGATTTTGCTCTCCTGTGGCCGATAATAAAGCCGCTAAAAGGTAAACCTGTGTTGGTCTGTATTTATGAAAAATACCATTGATCATTTCTTTATCAAGTACATTCACAAATTCAAACGGTGCAGAGTTTTTGATATCATAATCCGGCCTGCGTATATCGCATGCAACTACATGATCATCACCATATATTTTACGTAACATGGTTACCAACTCGGTACCAATTTGCCCGTTAGAGCCTAAAACAACAATTTTTTCTTGCATAATTTTTTTGAGATTGAGCAAAGGTAAAAAAATGAGATAAAAGGCAATAAAATATTTATACTTAGTGTATAACTTCAGTTATGAACATCCGGATAATCATAACTCATATCTATCATCCCAAACTTTCATCCTGCCATTTCTCCTGATATAAGTCCATAATTTCAGCGCCATCAAATGAGCTGAATTACACCATTACCGGTGTATAACCAAAAGCTATAATTACTTCAAAAAAAATCGGGTTTCGACTAATTTTTTCCCTAAAAAACGGGCGTTTTTAAATTTATTAGTAAATAATATGCTTACCTGTACTAAATGTACTTTTTACACCAAGTAAAATGACGACAAAAACCCGCTTTAAACAACAATAGAGCTATAAAAAACTACTTATTTAGAATAATTATTCGGAGTAACAATCACGTTGCGTATCAATAATTTAACTGTAAAAAATTAATCTTTCCGTTATATTTTTTCTAATATTACTAATTCAACACATAAGTAACCAATATATAAAATCATAAAGACGATGCACAGAAGAGAAGCACTCAAAAACGTTGCATTTTTGCTGGGAGGAGCAATCTCGGCAAGTACAATGGGCGTTTTATTTGAAAGTTTTACGCTCCCGGAAAACGAAAAGAACTTTGTCCTCTATTCATTGGAAGACGAAAAGATTTTTGCTGAATTTGCTGATATTATTGTCCCGACGACCAAATCATCTGCTGGTGCCAAAGCTGCAGGCTTAGGAAAATTTATTCCAATGATGATGAAAGATTGTTATCCTGCGGCAATGCAAACCTCATTTGCACAAGGTTTTAAAGATCTTCAGGCTAAATCAAAGAAAGATTTCGGAAAAAATTATATCACTTTAACACCAGCTGAGCGTAAAAAACTAATGATCGATTTAAGGGCCATTGCGCTTGCCCAAAAAGAGAGCAAATCAGAAGAGAATAAAGATTTAGCTTACTTTTTTATTACCGCAAGAGATTTAACCTTACTCGGTTATTATTCTTCAGAAATTGGTTGCACCAAAGCACGCGAATATGTGCTTATTCCAGGCCGGTATGATGGCAATGCACCATTAAAACCAGGTCAAAAATCCTGGGCAACCTAATTTCTAACTCCAACAACAAAACATCATGAATTTAAATACAAATTTAAAAGCAGAAAACACTTACGATGCTATTGTAATAGGATCGGGGATTAGTGGCGGCTGGGCTGCAAAAGAGCTTACTGAAAAGGGCTTACGCGTGTTAATGCTCGAAAGAGGAATGAACATCGAGCACATCACCGGTTACGAAACGGCCATGAAAAATCCTTGGGATTTTAAACATGCAGGTAAACTTACCGAAGAGCAAAAACGTACCCACCCTGTGCAAAAAAGAGATTATCCTTACCAGGAAGCAAACGAAAAATGGTGGGTAAACGATTTAGAATGTCCATATACTGAAGATAAACGTTTCGACTGGTACCGTGGTTTCCACGTGGGTGGAAAATCGTTAATGTGGGGTCGCCAAAGTTACCGTTTAAGTGATCATAACTTTGAAGATAACGCAAGAGACGGACATGGAAGCGACTGGCCGGTTCGATATGCAGAACTTTCGCCATGGTACGATTATGCTGAACGTTTTGCAGGGATCAGTGGTTCGAAAGAAAACTGGCCTACCTGCCCTGACGGACAGTTTTTACCTCCAATGGATTTAAACATTGTTGAAAAATCGGTAAAAGCACGTATCGAAGAACATTATAAAAGAGAACGGATTATGATGATTGGCCGTGTAGCCAATCTTACTGTGCCACATAAAGGACGTGGCAATTGCCAGTACAGAAATTTATGTAGCCGTGGTTGTCCGTTTGGTGCATATTTCAGTACTCAATCTTCTACCCTGCCTGCGGCTATGGCAACTAAACGTTTAACGTTAAGGCCGTACTCTATCGTAAATCATATTATTTATGATAAAGACACTAAAAAAGCTAAAGGTGTAATGGTTATTGATGCTGAAACCAACAAAACGATGGAATTTTATGCTAAAATCGTTTTTGTAAATGGTTCTACATTAGGTTCAACATTCGTTTTGTTAAACTCTACATCAGAAGCACATCCAAACGGGTTGGGCAATGGAAGTGGACAGTTAGGACACAATTTAATGGATCACCATTTCCGTTGCGGAGCATCTGGAGAAGCTGAAGGTTTTGACGATAAATACACTTACGGACGCCGTGCAAACGGAATTTATATCCCGAGGTATCAGAATATCGGAAACGACAAACGCGATTACCTGCGTGGTTTTGGATATCAGGGTGGTGCAAGCAGGGCAAACTGGCAAGGTGATGTGGCTGAATTATCTTTCGGTGCCGATTTAAAACAAAAAATGACTACCCCAGGCAAATGGTCTATGGGCTTGGGCGGTTTCGGAGAGATGTTACCTTATTACGAAAACAAGGTATACATCGATAAAACCAAAAAAGATAAATGGGGACAACCCGTATTGGCTATCGATTGCGAGTACAAAGAAAACGAGAAAAAAATGCGTGTGGATATGATGAATGATGCTGCCGAAATGTTAGAAAAGGCCGGTATGAAAAACATCAAAACATTCGATAATGGCTGTTATCCAGGTATGGCGATCCACGAAATGGGTACCGCAAGGATGGGTAACGATCCTAAAACTTCTGTATTGAATAAATGGAACCAGATGCATGAAGTAAATAACGTTTTTGTAACCGACGGATCGTGTATGCCATCAATCGCTTGCCAAAACCCATCGTTAACATTTATGGCTTTAACTGCCCGTGCCTGCGATTACGCTGTAAAAGAATTAAAGAAAAAGAATATCTAGAAAGGTTTAAGGTAAAAGGTTTAAGGTATAGGGTTTAATCTCCCTATGCCCTAAGCCTTTAGCCCTATACCCCATACCTCAAAAATGAAAAGAAAATTAAGAATGGGCATGATAGGCGGTGGAAAAGACGCTTTTATCGGTGCCGTACACCGTTTGGCTGCCAATATGGACGGCCTTATTGAATTATCTGCCGGAGCTTTAAGTGTAAATCCTGAAATTGGCTACGAATCTGGAAAACTCCTTTTTCTTCCGGATAACAGAATTTATACCAATTACGAAGAAATGCTGACGAAGGAAAGTGAATTGCCAGCAGATGAAAGAATCGATTTTGTAACCATCGTTACGCCAAATTTTGCTCACTTTGCCCCTGCAATGATGGCTTTGGATAAAGGTTTTAACGTAGTCATCGAAAAACCGATGACCTTAACTTTAGAAGAAGCAAAACAGCTGCAAGCTAAAGTAGAAGAAACTGGCTTAACATTATGTTTAACCCACACCTACTCGGGTTATCCAATGGTTAAACAAGCCAAACAAATGGTGAGTGAAGGTGCTTTGGGTGCGATCAGAAAAATCATGGTCGAATATCCTCAAGGCTGGTTAAGTACCCTATCTGAGCGTGAAGGAAATGCACAGGCAGCCTGGCGTACCGATCCATCTAAAACCGGAAAAAGTGGTAGCATGGGCGATATCGGTACACACGCCGCTCATTTGGCAGAATATATCACTGGTTTAAAAATCACTAAAATCTGTGCAGATTTAAATATTGTTGTTCCAGGTAGAGCGATTGACGATGATGGAAACGTATTGTTAAAATTCGATAATGGTGCTAACGGTGTTCTGGTAGCATCGCAAATTGCTGCCGGAGAAGAAAATGCTTTGAAAATTAAAGTTTATGGCGAAAAAGGTGGTATGGAATGGCACCAGATGGAACCAAACACCTTAATTGTGAAATGGTTAAATGCCCCTGCTCAAATCTACAGAACAGGCAATGGTTACATGGGCAGTTTCGCTCAGCACAATACCCGTACACCAGGTGGCCACCCGGAAGGTTACTTGGAAGCATTTGCAAATATTTATAGAAATTTCGCATTAACAGTAGATGCAAAGTTGAATAACGAACAACCTACGGCTGCAATGTTAGACTTTCCAGGTACTGAAGATGGTATTAGAGGTATGGCATTTATCGAAAATGTAGTGGCCTCCAGCCAATCAGACCAAAAGTGGTTAGATTATAAATTATAACAATCAAGCATGACAACGATAAAAGGACCAGCAGTATTTTTAGCACAGTTTATAAGCGACGAAGCCCCATTTAACTCCCTTGACAGCATTTGTGAATGGGCAGCAGGTTTAGGTTTTAAAGGCATTCAGATGCCAACCTTAGATGCAAGATTTATTGATCTGCAAAAGGCTGCTGAAAGCAAAACCTATGCTGATGAACTGAAAGGGAAAATCGCTTCTTATGGCTTAGAAATTACTGAACTTTCTACACACTTACAAGGTCAGCTGGTTGCGGTGCACCCTGCTTACGATGATCTGTTTGATGCCTTTGCACCAAAAGAAGTACACAAAAACCCAAAAGCAAGAACAGAGTGGGCTGTGCAACAAATGAAATATGCGGCTAAAGCCTCTCAAAACTTAGGTTTAAATGCCCATGCCACATTTAGTGGTTCATTATTGTGGCAATATTTCCACCCCTGGCCACAACGCCCGGCGGGATTGGTTGAAGAAGGTTTTGCAGAATTGGCAAAACGCTGGACGCCCATCTTAAACGAATTCGACCAATGTGGCGTTGATATTTGCTACGAGATACATCCTGGCGAAGATTTATTTGATGGCGAAACTTACGAAATGTTCCTCGCTGCAGTAAATAATCATCCTAGGGCATGCTTATTGTATGACCCATCTCACTTTGTGTTGCAACAATTGGATTACATTCAGTACATCGATTTTTACCACGAACGCATAAAAGCCTTCCATGTTAAAGATGCAGAATTTAACCCTACAGGCAAACAAGGCACTTTTGGTGGATACCAGAGTTGGGCAAACCGTGCTGGTCGTTACCGCTCACCAGGTGATGGTCAGGTTGATTTTAAAACCATTTTTAGTAAATTGGCGCAATATGATTTTAAAGGTTGGGCCGTTATGGAATGGGAATGCTGTATTAAAAACCAACAAGATGGTGCCCGCGAAGGCGCAGCATTTATCAAAAACAATATCATTAATGTAACCGATAAAGCATTTGACGATTTTGCAGCATCGGGTAGTGATAGCGCTTTCAATAAAAGAATATTAGGATTATAAGAATAACAAAACACACATGAAAAAAACATTTTTAATTTTAGGCGCCGTAGTCATTTTTATGGCGTCGTTTTCAAAGGCTGATTTATCGAGAGAGAAAACTGTAGTTGCAACAGCAACAATGACAAAGCATGCTGCTTTTCAATCCAATCCGGGAGAAAAACTGATCAATAAATCAGACTGTCTGGGTTGCCATAACAAGACCAACAAAATTATTGGTCCGGCTTACGTAGAAATTGCAAAAAAATATCCGGCTACCGAGAAAAACATCAACATGTTAGCCGATAAGATTATTAAAGGTGGAACAGGCGTTTGGGGCAACATGCCAATGACTGCTCATGCTACACTTAAAAAAGACGATGCAAAATTAATGGTAAAGTACATTTTATCCCTAAAAAAATAATTTTAACCAAATTAGCAAATCGATTTACTACAGATGAAAACAGAGCAAGAAAATAAAAACACGAGTAACCGCCGTGATTTTATTAAGACCACAGCTATTGCCGCTGCTGCGTTTATGATCGTGCCCCGCCATGTTTTAGGTGGACCCGGTTATTTAGCACCAAGCGATCGTTTATTGGTTGCCGGCATTGGTGTTGGCGGAAAAGGCCAAAGCGATTTAAATATGTTTTACAAAAGCGGAAAAGCAGACATTGCTTTTTTATGCGATGTAGACGATCGCCGTGCAGCAAATAGTGTTAAAGCTTTCCCTAAAGCAAAATACTATAAAGACTGGCGCGAAATGTTAGATAAGGAACATAAAAATTTCGATGCTGTGTCTGTTTCTACTCCTGATCATAACCATGCCATCCAGGCTTTAGCAGCGATGCAATTGGGTAAACACGTTTATGTGCAAAAACCTTTAACACATGATATTTATGAGGCGCGTATTCTAACCGCAGCCGCAAAAAAATATAAAGTGGTAACCCAAATGGGAAATCAAGGTGCATCAAATGATGGCCCGCGCCAAATGAAAGAGTGGTACGAAGCTGGTTTAATTGGCGATGTACACACCGTTTACGCGTGGACTGATAGACCCGTTTGGCCACAAGGCATTCCCCGCCCAACAAAAAAAGCCGAAATTCCTGCAGAATTAGATTGGAACCTATGGTTAGGTACTGCGCCTGAAAAAGATTTCATAGATAAATTGGTGCCTTTTAACTGGCGTGGCTGGTGGGATTATGGTACTGGTGCCCTGGGCGACATGGGCTGTCACTTGATCGAAGCGCCTTTCAGCGTATTAAACTTAAAATATGCAAAAGAGGTTGAGGCGAGTGTTGGCTCTGTTTATGTAGATGAATTTAAACGCGGTTATTTCCCTGAAAGCTGCCCGCCATCAAGCCATGTGACCTTAAAATTCCCGAAAACGAATAAAACCAAAGGTGATGTCACGCTACACTGGATGGACGGTGGTATCCAGCCCGAACGCCCTGAAGAATTAGAAGCAAACGAAACTTTTGGCGATGGTGGTAATGGTACCTTGTTTATCGGAACTAAAGGTAAAATGATGTCTGAAACTTATAGTGCAAACCCAAAATTATTGCCATTAAGTAAAAACAAAGACATTAAAGTGGCGCCAAAATACACGCGTGTACCAGATGGCGCAAATGGCCACTATAAACAATGGGTTGAAGCCGCAATTGCGGGTTATGGCAAACAGGAAGTAAGTTCGCCTTTCGAAATTGCAGGTCCCTTAACAGAAGCTTTACTGATGGCGAATCTGGCAATCAGAAGTTTCGATATCCAAAAAACGGTAAATGGTAAGACTACTTATCCAGGCCGGTATACTAAAATGCTTTGGGATAACGACAATATGAAAGTTACCAATTTTGACGAAGCAAACCAGTTTGTAAAACGCGAATACCGTAAAGGCTGGAACAATTTAACTCTTTAATTATCCTAACCTGATCGGTTTTAAATCCCATCAGGTTTTATTTAAAAAAAATGAAAAAAATCTTTCTTTCTGCTTGCATCTTGTTAGCGGTAACACAAATATCAAAAGCTCAAAAGGGCTTTAAGCCACTTTTTGATGGTAAAACAACAACAGGCTGGCATACTTACAACAAAACTACTGTTGGCAGCGCCTGGCAGGTTCAGGATGGTGCCCTGCATTTAGATTTAGCAACCAAAGGTAAAGATGGCGGCGGTGATTTGGTTACCGACAAAGAATATGGCGATTTCCATTTAAAATATGAGTGGAAAGTAGCTCCAAAAGCAAACAGCGGTTTAATTTTTTATGTTCATGAAGAACCTAAATACCACGCTACCTATTCTACAGGTTTAGAAATGCAGGTTATTGATAACGATGGCCACCCGGATGGAAAGATTACAAAACACCGCGCAGGCGATTTATACGACCTGGTAAAAAGTTCATCAGAGCCCGTTAAAGCTGTTGGCGAATGGAACAAAGCTGAAATCATTAGCAAAAAAGGCAAATTAACATTAATTTTAAACGGTGTTGAAATAGTAAAAACCACCCTTTGGGACGATAACTGGAAAAAAATTGTTGCAGGCAGCAAGTTTGCAACATGGGAAAACTGGGGAACTTTTAAAACCGGTAAAATTGCCTTACAGGATCACGGAGATGAAGTTTGGTACAAAAACATCTCTATTAAAGAACTATAAATCAGGTTGAAGGCGTAAGGTAGAAGGCTGAAGGTTTCTTTTCTTTAGCTTTAACCATATATTTGAGTTTGCGGGCGGGGAAGCATAAAGTTTACCCGCTTTCGCATTAACCTTACACCCTATACCTTTAACCTTAAAACCTTATATAAACCAAATGAATAACACTACTCGCTTTAAACTCTCTGCCATGATGTTCCTGGAATTTTTTATCTGGGGCGCCTGGTTTGTAACCATGGGAACTTACCTTGGTAAAAATCTATTAGCAAACGATGTACAAATTGGTTCAGCTTATAGTACACAATCATTAGGTGCTATAATTGCACCATTTATCATCGGATTAATCGCAGATAAATTTTTCTCTGCACAAAAAGTATTAGGTGTACTACACTTAGTTGGAGGTGCACTTTTATGGGTTGCAGGAACATCTTTAAATTTTGATAGTTTTTTCCCATTTATCCTAGGGTATATGATTGCTTACATGCCAACGTTGGCGTTAGTAAACTCAATCTCCTTTAAACAAATGAAAGATCCTGGAAAAGAATTTCCTTCAATCAGGGTATTCGGGACTATTGGATGGATTATTGCCGGATTGGTAATTGGGTGGTTAAACTGGGAACAGAGCGGCAATTTGGTGTTTACATTCAAAATGGCATCCGTTGCTTCAATCATTCTAGGATTGTTAAGTTTCTTTTTACCGAACACTCCCCCAGTTAAAAAAGGTGAAAAAACAACTTTTGGAGAAATCATTGGTTTAGATGCAATTGGCCTGTTAAAAAACAAATCATATCTTTTATTCTTCTTAGCATCTGTTGCTATCTGTATTCCACTGGCTTTCTACTACAATTTCACCAATCCGTTTCTTAATGAAGTTGGAATGAAAGGTGCAGCAGGAGTTCAATCATTAGGTCAGGTTTCGGAAACCCTATTTATGTTATTAATGCCTTTATTCTTTGCTCGTCTTGGCGTAAAAAAGATGCTGGCGATTGGTATGATTGCGTGGGTAGTTCGTTACCTTTTCTTTGCATTTGGAAATGCAGATTCAAACTATTGGATGCTGATCGGTGGAATTGTTCTTCATGGCATTTGCTATGACTTTTTCTTTGTTACCGGACAAATTTATACTGACAGATTAGCCGGAGAAAAATTCAAAAGTGCTGCTCAAGGTTTTATTACCTTGGCAACTTACGGTGTCGGTATGTTAATTGGTTCGATCATATCAGGTATGGTAGTTAATAAATATGTTGTAGAAGGTGGCCATATTTGGCAAAGCATATGGATTATTCCAGCAGGTATAGCAGGATTAGTTGCGCTGTTATTCTTATTATTCTTCAGCGATAAAAATAAACCTGTTACTGAAGCTAACACGATATAATTATGTCTTCAAAACTGGATAGAAGAAATGCTTTAAAGAACATCATCGCAGGAACCGCTGCGATTGGTGTTTCTTCAGGATTTTCAGCATTAGCAATGGATAAATCAGAATCAGATCAGCCATTAAGGCTAAAAGGAAATATTAATCATGCCGTTTGCCGCTGGTGTTTTAGCGGTTTAGATGTAGAAACACTTTGTGTTGAAGCTAAAAAAATCGGTATTACAGGCATAGATTTAGTTGGACCAAAAGATTGGCCGACTTTAAAAAAACATGGATTAGTATCGACCATGTGTAATGGTGCAGAGATTAATTTAGTGGATGGTTTTAACGACGAAAAATTCCACGAAAAGTTAATTCAAAACTATACGGCAATGATTCCGCTTGTTGCCGAAGCCGGATACAAAAACCTAATTTGTTTTAGCGGAAACCGTCGTGGTAAAGATGATGAAACCGGTTGGAACAATTGTGTAAAAGGATTGAAACAGTTAATCCCTTTGGCCGAAAAGCACAATGTTGTATTGGTAATGGAATTGTTAAACAGCAAAGTTAATCATAAAGATTACCAATGTGATAGAACTTCATGGGGCGCCGAGCTTTGCAAACGTTTAGGATCTGAAAACTTCAAATTGTTATACGATATCTATCATATGCAGATTGATGAAGGAGATGTAATCAGAAACATCAGAGATCACCATCAGTATATCGCCCACTACCACACCGCCGGTGTTCCGGGTAGAAATGAGATAGATGATACGCAGGAACTATATTATCCTGCAATCATGAAAGCCATTGCCGAAACTGGCTTTAAAGGTTTCGTTGCACAAGAATTTATACCTAAAAATGCTGACAAATTAGCCTCTTTAAAAAAGGCAGTTTCTATTTGCGACATCTAAAAAAATACACCTATGTTATCAAGAAGAAATTTTATTTTAAATACGAGTATGGCTGCAGCTGCAGCACTTTTGGTTCCATCCTTCGCTTGTGTAGCCAACGATAAAAAATTAGTGGGTTTGCAATTATACTCTTTAAGGGATGAGCTTCCGAAAGATGTAAAAGGAACATTGGCTAAAGTAGCTAAAGCTGGCTTTAAGGAGGTTGAAACTTATGGTTTTTCTATAAAAGATCAGTTTTGGGGCTTAACACCAGCCGAATTTAAAAAATTGCTTGATGACAACGGATTAACTGCGCCAAGCGGTCACTATGGCTTAGGCAGTTATTTAACCGATGGAAACACGGAGGAATTAAAGGCGGCAATTGCAGCAGCTAAAGTGCTGGGAAGTGAATATGTAACCATTCCATGGTTAGATGAAAGCATCAGAAAAAGTGCTGAGGACTACAAAAAAATTGCAGTTAAAATCAACGAAGCCGGAAAACTGGCGAAAGAAGCGGGTATCAGGTTAGCTTACCACAACCACAATTTCGAATTCGAGAAACAAGGTGATACCACTGGTTACGAAATCCTGTTAAAAGGAACCGATAAAAACCTTGTTGATTTTGAACTTGATTTATATTGGGTTGTACGCTCAGGTAACGATCCGATCAAATTATTTAAAGAAAATCCAGGCCGTTTTACCATGTGGCATGTTAAAGATATGGATAAAGCAGATCCGGCATTAAATGCAGAAGTAGGAACAGGTTCTATTAACTTCAAACCTATTTTTGCGGATGCAAAACTTTCGGGCATGAAACACTTCTTTGTAGAGCACGAAACCAATTACAAGCCAAACCCGATGGAATCTGTTGCAGCAAGCTGCGCATATATTAAAAAAGAAATTATTTAAATTTAAGAGATGAATTCAAGAAGAACATTCTTAAAACAGGCAGGATTAGCTGCCGGAGCGGCATTGTTAATTCCGTCGTTTGCTTTTGATAAAGTAAATAAAAATATTGGTCTACAATTGTACTCTTTACGTAATGAACTGCCAAAAGATGTAAAAGGCATCATCGAAAAAGTAGCACAAGCCGGCTATAAGGAAGTAGAAACTTATGGTTTTGCTAATGGAAAATTCTGGGGCTTAACGCCAAAAGAATTTAAAGCTTTATTAAATGCGAACGGTTTAAAAGCACCAAGCGGTCATTATGGAATGGATGAATTTTCAAGAACCGGAAAAACCGACAAGTTAAAAGCCGATATCGAATCTTCAGCAGCCATTGGTGGTAAATTCTTTACCATTGCTGGTGCACATGTAGATAAGAGCAAAGGTGTAGATGGTTTTAAGAAAACGGCTGATGATTTTAATAAGGTTGCTGAAATTGCAAAAGCATCAGGTTTAAAATTCGCTTACCACAACCACGATTTCGAATTTAAAAAATTAGGTGATACCACTGGTTACGATGTTTACTTAAGCGAAACTGATAAAAACCTGGTAAATTTCGAAATGGATTTATACTGGGTAGTACGCTCAGGTAACGATCCTTTAGCCTTGTTTAAAAAATACCCGGGCCGTTTCCCAATGTGGCATGTGAAAGATATGGACAAAGCCAAACCAGAATGGAATACTGAAGTTGGCAAAGGTGCTATTGATTTTAAAAGCATTTTTGCCCAGGCAAAATTATCTGGTATGCAACACTTTTTTGTAGAACACGAAACCAATTATCAACCTGATCCGGTTGGTTCGATCAAAACAAGCTGCGATTATATTAAAGCTAATTTGATTTAATTTACTAACCCTCGCAGTTTTTTAAACGGCATGGTCCTCATTAAGGCTATTACACCGAATTGAATCTGCGAGGGTTATAAAAAAAGAATTTCTAATGGCAAACTGATTTGGGCGTTACCCTTTCCCCTGAAATACGGAAAAGGGTCGGGCTTTTCAGGGCTAGGCTTTGCTCCGGTACCAATAAAAAATTGGCACTAAACCCTTACAATCCCTAACGCGGATTTACCGAATTAAAATTTCCTCTATTATTAGAAAGACTGCCCTCAGTTATTTAAACCTGATAGAACGGCAATACTTTTTAATTGCAACGATTATAAATTTTGACCGTTATTGTTTAAAAAGATTATAGTGATAGCAGGGCCTTCGCAACCGATAGGCACAGGAACCTGCTTTCCAAAACAAAGAACGACAATTTTTAATGTGGTTTTTTACTGCCCAAAACTTTATACTCCAAGCCTTATTTTCTATTGAAAAAGTAAGATTTTAAATATTAAAAGCAAATTTAATTGGTAACAATGGGGATATAAGCTTAATTTTTAGCATATTTGGACTTATATCAAATGTTTAATAATATATAATTAAAATTTAAAATGAAAGTAGCAGTAGTAGGTGCCACCGGATTGGTAGGCACTGTCATGTTAAAAGTATTGGAGGAAAGAAATTTCCCTTTAACAGAGTTGATTCCCGTAGCATCAGAAAAGAGTGTTGGTAAGGAAATTACTTTTAAGGGTAAGAAGTTCCCAATTGTTAGCATGGATACTGCAATCAGCATGAAACCAGATATCGCTTTGTTTTCTGCAGGTGGAAATACTTCATTAGAGCATGCTCCACGGTTTAAAGAAGCGGGAACCACGGTTATTGATAATTCTTCTGCCTGGAGAATGGATCCTGCAATTAAATTAATTGTACCGGAAGTTAATGCTCACGAGCTTTCTATCGATAACAAAATCATTGCTAACCCAAACTGTTCTACCATTCAAATGGTTGTGGTTTTAAAACCTTTGCACGATAAATACAAAATTAAACGTGTGGTGGTTTCTACTTACCAATCGGTTACCGGTACAGGTGTTAAAGCAGTTGAACAATTAATGAATGAGCGTAAAGGCGTTGATGGTCCTAAAGCTTATCCGTACGAAATTGATTTAAATGTTCTTCCTCATATTGATGTTTTCATGGAAAACGGATATACCAAAGAAGAAATGAAAATGGTGAAGGAAACCAACAAAATCATGAGCGACGATAGCATTAAAGTTACCGCGACTACGGTTCGTATCCCGGTAATGGGCGGTCACTCAGAATCGGTAAACATCGAGTTTGAAAATGATTTCGATTTAGCTGAAGTGCGTAGTATTTTAGAAAAATCACCTGGCATAATCGTTGTTGATGATGTTGCCAACCTAAAATATCCAATGCCAAAAGATGCGCATGAAAAAGATGAAGTTTTTGTAGGCCGTATCCGCAGAGATGAGTCGGCACCAAAAGCATTAAACCTTTGGATTGTTGCCGATAACTTACGCAAGGGTGCTGCAACCAATGCCGTTCAGATTGCCGAATACCTGATTCAAAAAGAATTGGTTTAATCAATAAATTTAAATAAAAGCCTCGATTTATCGGGGCTTTTTTATGCGCGCTCCAATCATGAAACATATCCCCATTGCTTTAATTTACGCCAGGTTATTAATTGGTTTCGGGATTATTTTACTTAGCCTTTTCCATGCCAATCACTATTCTTTTCTTGCGATTACATTATTATCGATCGGTTTATTAACCGATGTTTTCGACGGAATAATTGCCAGAAAGCTCAATATCTCTTCCGAAAAGTTACGCCGTTTAGATTCCGGCATAGACCAGGTATTTTTCATTTCGGTTGCAGTAGCGACTTATCTTCAATGCCCCGATTTCTTTAAGGCCAACCTGGTAAAACTGATTGTACTCGGTGCTTTTGAGGCCTCAACTTATGCTTTAAGCTACATCAAATTTAAAAAGGAAATTGCCACCCATTCTATCGGCGCCAAAATTTGGACCTTAATTTTATTTGCTACCCTGGTCGAAATTATGGTGCATTGCGAATCAGTGTTGTTATTTGAGCTTTGCCTTTGGATTGGTCTGGCCACCAGATTAGAAATACTTGCCATTGTTTTCACCCTGAAAAAATGGACAAATGATGTGCCTACTATTTATCACGCTGTAAAACTCAGACAGGGAAAAGAAATTAAACGCAATAAATTGTTTAATGGATAACTCAGCTAAACATATAAAACAGCGATCGTAATCACTAAATTATATATAAAAAAGAGATTGTAATCACTAAATTATATATAAAAAGGAGATTAGCTTTAAATTTGATTATATTTGTTATCGAAAATGATATCATGAAATGATCATTAGAAGTTTGCAAACCCATATTGAATCTAAGTTTTTTAAACAAAAGGCAATTATAGTTACAGGCGCAAGGCAGGTAGGTAAAACCACTATGCTAAAACAGCTGGTCGATAAAACAGGATTACCTTTTGTTTTCCTAAACTGCGACGAAGCTAACGTCCGCGCAACCCTAACAGATATCAGCATCGAACGGCTAAAATCAATTGTTGGATCGAATAAATTTATTTTTATCGACGAAGCACAACGTGTTACAAATATTGGTTTAACATTAAAATTAATAGTCGATAATTTTACCCATGTACAACTTTTGGTTACAGGTTCTTCATCTTTAGATCTGGCCGTTGGCATCAAAGAGTCATTAACCGGAAGAAAATTTGAATATCACCTCTTTCCATTTTCAGTAGCAGAGCTTGTTGAAGATACAAACCTGCTTGCAGAAGAACAGGCATTAGAAAAAAGATTGATTTATGGCTCTTATCCTGATGCCATCAATTATCCAGGGGAAGAAAAAGAGTTATTGCTGAACTTAACCAATAGTTATCTTTTTAAAGATATTTTATCGCTTACAGGCATTAGAAAACCTTTGCAACTCGAAAAATTGGTACAAGCCTTAGCGTTGCAGATTGGTAATGAGGTATCGTACACAGAGCTTGGCCAAATGATTGAAGCAGATAAACTAACCGTTGAGCGTTACATCGATCTATTAGAACAGTGTTTTGTTGTATTCAGGTTAGGTGCATACAGCAGTAACCTCCGGAACGAAATAAAGAAGAGCAAAAAAATATACTTCTACGATACGGGGATTCGCAATGCAGTAATTGAAAATTTCAGTATGCTCGGATTGCGACAGGATGCTGGTCAGCTTTTCGAAAACTATATCGTTTCAGAATATATAAAGGCCAGTAACAATAAAAGAAAGCATGCGAAATATTATTTTTGGCGTAGTTTTCAACAGCAGGAAATTGATTTAATAGAAGAAATTGATGGAAAAATTAATGCGATAGAAATCAAATGGAACGAAAATAAAAAAGTCAGGTTTCCATCAACCTTTTTAGATGCATACAACACCAATGAAACACACGTTATAAATAAATCTAATTATACCAGCTTTCTGATATAATCTTTGCCAATAAAAAATGAAATTTATCAAATTATTAATCCTATTCGTTTTCTCAGCAATTGCTACAATTGCTCAAAATAGAATTCAGAACCTCGAAAAAGCTTTCAATAGTTTATTAAATGATGAACAGGCCAAACATGCCATTGTCTCACTTTGTGTTTTAGATGCCAATAGCGGAAAAACATTATTTGCTAAAAATGAGCAAATTGGACTGGCTACCGCTTCTACCCTAAAAACCATTACTGCGGCCACTGCTTTCAGTATTTTAGGAAAGGATTTTCAATTTCAAACCACGCTGGCCTATACCGGAACAATTACTACAGATGGCATATTAAAAGGAAATCTGATCATTATTGGCAATGGCGACCCAACATTGGGATCATGGCGTTATCAAAACAAAGAAAATGCGGTTTTAACGCAATGGGTTGCTGCCATAAAATCGGCAGGGATTAAAAAAATTGAAGGTGCAGTAATTGGTGACGATCGCATTTTCGGTACCCAAACTACACCCGAAGGTTGGGTTTGGCAAGATATTGGCAATTATTATGGTGCCGGAACTTCTGGTTTAGCCTGGCGCGAAAATCAATTCGACATCCATTTAAAACCTGGAAGTAACACATCGGATGAAGTAAAAATTGTAAAAACAGTTCCCGCTACTCCTTATGTGCAGCTGGTAAATGAATTAAAAACGGGTAGCTCGGGATCTGGTGACCGCGCTTATGCTTTCTTGCCTCCTTATAGTAATACGGCTTATATCCGCGGCAGCTGGGGCATGGGCATTGCAAAATCGGGAATATCAGTTGCCCTACCCGACCCTGCTTTTGATTGCGCATACCGTTTGCAGGATACCCTGCAAAGATTGGGCATTTCAACAAACCAGCCAGCCACTACAGCCCGGTTAATGCTGTTAAACAATCAGGTAATTCCTTCAGTTACACAAAAGATAAACACCATAAGCTCTCCAAATTTAAGCGAAATCACTTATTGGTTTTTAAAGAAAAGCATTAACCTGTATGGCGAAACACTTTTAAAAACCATTGCAATAAAATCGGGCAAGGCAGCTACAACAAGTAAAGGTGCTGAAACCGAGATCAATTTCTGGGCGGATAAGGGCATCGATAAAACGGCCCTCAACATCATTGATGGCAGCGGACTCTCTCCAGGCGATAGAATAACAACTTCGGCAATGGCCAGTGTACTTTTCCAAATCCAAAAGGAAAACTGGTTTCCTGATTTCTATAAAGCTTTGCCAGAATACAATGGCATGAAAATTAAAAGCGGAACCATAAATGATGTTTCGGCATTTGCCGGTTACCATACCGATGCTGCAGGGAATAAATACGTTGTAGTGATCAACATCAATAATTATAGCGGAAGTGGAATTAATAAGAAGTTATTCAACGTATTAGACGCGCTAAAGTAGTATCAGCACAAAACTTGAGTATTTAAATTATTCCGTCAATTGCTTTCAGCAGCCTGCTTTTTCCTGATCCATTACTGCCTTTTATCCAGAAAATACCTTCAGGAATTTTAATATTATCTATCTTTAAAACAAGATGATTGAAATAAGATTTTTCAAACTGATTGAAGTATAACATAAAATCATTTTATTTCTGACTTTATTTTTAATCAAAAGTTACAGGCCTTATTTATCCCGATAAAATTAGATACGATGCAATTAGTTTTACGCCCTTACCAAGCCAGTGATCTTGAAAGTTTGGTTAAATACGCCAATAATTTTAATATTTCGAAAAACTTAACCAATAAATTCCCTTTCCCTTATGAAAAAAAAGATGGCGAAGCTTTTATTCAACTGGCCTTAAGTCACAAACCATTGCAAATCAAAGCCATTGTAGTCAATAATGAAGTAATTGGGTCGATAGGCGTACATCAACTGACTGATATCTATAGTAAAAGTGCAGAAATCGGCTACTGGATTGCTGAAGATTTTTGGGGCAAGGGCATCGTTCCACTTGCTGTTAAAGAAATGTTGAGGTATGGTTTCGAAACATTTGATATTGAAAGGATTTTTGCACGTACTTCTCATGTAAACTTAGCATCGCAACAGGTTTTAAAAAAAGCAGGTTTTATTTTCGAGGCGGAGTTGAAAGGAACCATTTTTAAAAACGGGGAATATTTTGATGAATTAATTTTTGGATTCAGGAAACATCAGCTCAGCTCAGAACAACATTAAAACATTTTGTTAAAGCCGAAGCTTATTGCGTAAATTAGTACAAACCAAAAACAACAAAGCAATGAAATTATTCAACAAAATTACAGCACTGTTTATCATGCTATTAGGTGTGGTAGATTTAGCAAACGCACAGGATTTAAAAATACCGCAACCCAGTAGCGGGCAAACCATTATCCAGGATTTTGGATTAGGCAAAATCACTTTAACCTACTCCCGTCCGAATGTAAAGGGCCGAAAAATATTTGGTGGCATGGAACCCATGGGCGTGGTTTGGCGTACAGGAGCAAACGCCGCTACACGTATTAAATTTACCGATGATGTTAAAATTGAAGGGAAAGACTTGCCAGCCGGCGAATATGCTTTATTCAGCATACCTGATAAAAATGAATGGACCGTTATTTTTAACAAAACCGCTAATCAATGGGGTGCCTACGAGTATAAAGAAAGTGGTGATGCACTACGTGTAAAAGTAAAAACAATAGCTTTAAAGGATAAAGTGGAAACTCTTACCATGCAATTTTCGGCTGTTAGCGAAACTTCTGCAACGTTAAATATGATGTGGGAGAACAATGCCTTTGCCATTAATATTACGACTTCTATTGATGAAAAAGTGATGGCCAATATTGCTGAAGCGATGAAAGGCGAAAAAAAGCCATACTATAATGCAGCAATGTACTATTACCAAAATGGAAAAGATTTAAAAACTGCATTAGAATGGATGAGTGAAGTAGAAAAATCGGATATGAAAGCCCCATGGTTTAAATACTGGAAAGGCCGCATTCAACTAAAAATGGGTGATAAAGCCGGTGCAGAAGCTAGCGCTAAAGCGGGCCTAGCTTTAGCAACTGAAGCAAAAGTAGATGAATATATACGCTTAAATTCTCAATTATTGGCTGAAGCTAAAAAATAAAGAATCGTCATTTCGACCGTAGCGGAGAAATCTATCTGCATGATATTGTACATAGATCTCTCTCCCGAAAATTCGGGACTGTGCTTCAGTCGAGATGACGACTTTCATCCGGCATTACAGATAGCCAATATTAACTTAAAATTAACCGTTGGTTAACTTGAACAACTATCATAACATTAACCCTCAAAAGGCTTTATTTATTTAAAAAATATACTAACTTTGATGTTGCGCTTAGTAATTGTACTTTGTACACTAAGCAGATTAAAAAATCAACAAAAAATTAAATAAAAATGAGCATAATCGTTAATGTCCATGCCAGACAAATTCTCGATTCGAGAGGCAATCCAACAGTAGAAGTAGAAGTTGTAACAGAAGCAGGCGCTTTTGGCCGTGCTGCTGTACCAAGCGGTGCATCTACTGGACAATATGAGGCTGTTGAATTACGTGATGGTGATAAATCTACATATTTAGGTAAAGGTGTTTTAAAAGCTGTAGAAAATGTAAATACTAAAATTGCGGATGCATTAAGAGGTATTGATGTTTTTGAGCAAAATACAATTGATAAAATCATGTTGGACCTAGATGGTACCGAAAACAAAGGTAACTTAGGTGCTAACGCAATTTTAGGCGTTTCTTTAGCGGTTGCTAAAGCTGCTGCTGATGAAATCGGCCAGCCATTATACCGTTACATTGGTGGTGTTAATGCAAACACTTTACCAATCCCGATGATGAATATCATTAACGGTGGTTCTCACTCTGATGCCCCTATCGCATTTCAGGAATTTATGATTATGCCAGTTGGTGCTCCTTCTTTCTCTGAGGCTTTACGTTGGGGAACTGAAGTTTTCCATAGCTTGAAAAAAATTCTTCACGATAGAGGTTTATCTACTGCAGTAGGTGATGAAGGTGGTTTTGCACCAACTTTCGATGGTACTGAAGATGCTATTGAAACAGTATTAAAAGCAATTGAAACCGCTGGTTACAAACCAGGCTCTCAAATCTGTTTAGCTTTAGACTGTGCTTCATCTGAGTTTTACAAAGATGGTAAATATGATTATACCAAATTTGAAGGCGCAACTGGCGTAATTCGTTCAAGCGAAGAGCAGGCACAATATTTAGCAGATCTTTCTGCAAAATATCCAATTATCTCTATTGAAGATGGTATGGATGAAAACGACTGGACTGGCTGGAAAAGCTTAACAGATAAAATTGGTGACCATGTTCAATTGGTTGGTGATGATTTATTTGTAACTAACGTTACGCGTTTACAACGTGGTATCGACGAAGATACCGCTAACTCAATCTTAGTAAAAGTTAACCAGATTGGTTCTTTAACTGAAACCATCAATGCAGTAACTTTAGCGCAAAACAGTGGTTATACTTCGGTAATGAGTCACCGTTCTGGCGAAACAGAAGATGTTACGATTGCTGATTTAGCTGTTGCATTAAACTGCGGACAGATTAAAACCGGTTCTGCATCACGTTCAGACAGGATTGCAAAATACAATCAATTATTACGTATTGAAGAAGAATTGGGTGAAAACGCTCGTTTCATCGGTTCAAAATTCAAATACGCTAAAAAATAACCCCTAAATCCCCTAAAGGGGACTAAGAATAATGCCAAAAGCCCCTTTAGGGGTTTGGGGTGTTAACAAGTTGAAAAACTTATTTGTAAAACATCCGGAGATTTTAAATCTTCGGATGTTTTTATTTACATTTACGTCATTGCGAGGCACGAAGCAATCTTACTACCTTGAGCTTGACTGATAAAAACTTATTGCTTTGAGATTGCTTCGTACCTCGCAATGACGATTTTTTGAGAAATATATGAAACGTTTAATAGATCTTTTCCGCAACAAATATTTCCTTGCTACTGTCGCTTTTGCGATGTGGATGCTATTTTTCGATAAAAACGATATGATGTCGCAGTACGAATACCGCAGCCAGGCGAATAAACTGCAGGAAGAGAAGGAATATTTCGAGAAAGAGACTGCCCAGGTTAAAAAAGATTTAAACGAGCTGAATACCAACCTCAATACCGCTGAAAAATTTGCCCGCGAAAAATACTTCATGAAAAAAGACAATGAAGATGTTTTCGTGATTATCCAGGAAGAGAAGAAGGATTAGCGTATGGCGCTGGGCGTTTAGCGTTTAAGTTATCTTCCTTTAGTCTCGTCCTCCTGAACTTGTTTCAGGATCTAAAGCAAAAGAATTTTGATTGGCTGTTTGCAGTCAGCAATTTAACCATTCAACAATTTATCAGTTAACCGATTAACCCATTCAAACAGTTAACCAATCGAATGCTCCACATCCTCTACATTATTGCTATAACAGCTGAAGCCATGACCGCAGCACTTTCTGCCGGCCGACGTGACATGGATTGGGTTGGTGTTTGTATTATCGCCTGGGTTACAGCATTGGGTGGCGGAACAGTTAGAAATGTATTGTTTGGCCATTACCCGATGAGCTGGGTAGAACATCCGGAATATTTGGTGATTACTGCAGTAGCGGCCTTACTCGCTGCATTTATTGCCTCCATTATGACCAAACTCAAAAAACTCTTTCTTTACCTTGATGCTTTAGGCTTGGTGGTTTTCACCATTATTGGCTGTCAGGTTGCGCAGCAAATTCACCTGCCTTATTTAATTGTACTTTTTAGCGGAATGATTACCGGTTGTGCAGGCGGCGTACTTCGTGATGTACTTTGTAATGAGGTTCCCTTTCTTTTCAGAAAAGAGATTTATGCCAGTGCAGCAATCGTTACCGGTGCGGTCTATATCGGCATAGAACATTTTCACGGAAGCGAAATGCTGGCTACCATTACAGCTGCTATTATTGGATT
Source organism: Sphingobacteriaceae bacterium GW460-11-11-14-LB5 (assembly GCA_002151545.1). Classification (NCBI taxonomy): domain Bacteria; kingdom Pseudomonadati; phylum Bacteroidota; class Sphingobacteriia; order Sphingobacteriales; family Sphingobacteriaceae; species Sphingobacteriaceae bacterium GW460-11-11-14-LB5. The sequence continues at coordinate 3,882,551 of CP021237.1, forward strand.
AACATTAAGGTTACTTTCTATCCGCTTCGAATGGCATATGCCGAAGTTTGTTTATAGGGATGAATGGCACTAAGGATGGAAAATGGATGAGGGATAATGGATAATGGAATGGACCAAAACATCATCCATCTTACCTCCCAACATTTTACATCAGCTAAAGTTCTAGCTATCGAAAATGAATAAGGGATGATGAACGATGGAAATAGACCAAACATCATCCATCTTACATCCTTACATTTTACATCACCTAAAGTTCTAGCTATCGGAAATGAATGACGGATGATGAACGATGGAAATAGACCAAAACATCACCCATCTTACCTCCCAACATTTTACATCAACTAAAGTTCCAGCTATCGAAAATGAATAAGGGATGATGAACGATGGAAATAGACCAAACATCATCCATCTTACATCCTTACATTTTACATCAGCTAAAGTTCTCCGTTTCGCTTTCTTAAGAACCACTCTACTCCCAGCAAAATCAAAATTAAACCGAACAGCCATTTCATGCTGATCAGTTCGTCATATTTACGGTCTTCGTAACTGATGGTTTTAATATTTTCGTTTTTAGCAATTTCATCAGCTATTTTGAGCAAATTTTCGGGCATAAACAGCTTACCATTGCTTTGTTTCGACATCGTATTTAAAAGCTGATGATTGGCTGTGGTTTGCTGAAATTCTGCAATCAGCGCATTTACATAGAAACTACCCGTAGCCGTGAATTTCTTTCCGCCCAGTTCGGTATTGGCTAAATAAGAATAATTACCTGCAGGCATGGTTCCGGCATCTAACTGATAACCATTTTCAGTTTTGGAGAAAATATAATTAAATACTTTACCCGCTTCATTTTTAACCTGAAGGTTAACTTCCGGTTCATTGACAGGCTGATAGCTATCGTTATAAAGCGTGCCGTTAAACTGAATGGTTTCATTTTCATCATAAGCTGATTTCGAGGTAAATACCTTAAACCTCCGTTTATCATCTTTAACAGATAGGTATTGAACGGTTTTCGAAATCAGGTCGTTTAAAACTGATTGATTACTTTCATTCTCAGCCTCCGAGAGTTTCCATCGCCAAAGCCCCTCTCCCATTAAATAGCCCGTCTTTAAACCATTTTCATTTGCAAAGAATAACAATGGCTGCTGTGTGCTGACTTTGCCGATACGCTGATTAAAAACAGGTGTGGCGCCTGCATTTACAGTTAACCTTCCAAACGGACTGAGCAGCGGATCGAAAGATGAAAACTGTTTTTTATCTTCTTCTGTGAGATTGAAACTGGTAAAACCATTGGCAAAATCGGCATATACTTCCTGGATCGAACCATTGGCAGAACCTAAGTTGACCTGGTTTTGCATTTGATTGAAAGCGTTTACATTACTTTGCGCACCTAAAATGTACCAGATCGGTTTTTTTAAACCGGTTAACTTCTTTAAAAACGCAGCTGAAATATTCTGCGCATCGGGTAACTGATACAATACGATTAAATCGAATTTAGATGGATCTGTTGCACTTAAATCATCGGCAAGGGCAAGTTTAGCTTCGTAATGTTTATTCAGCGAAACAGCCTCCTTTAAAACCCCTAAATCGGGATGTGGTGCAGCTGCTGCGAGCAATACTTTCTGTCTGCCATCAATCACTTCTACATAAAAAGTCTGGACATTATTTCTGGTTGTAATTTCATTTGCTAAAGCGCCCAGTTGAACGGTATATTTCTGAACACCGATTTTACCTGCGTGAATCTTAACCGGAACCGTTTTAACAAAGGAGCTTCCATTAATGGTTATATTCTGTTGCTCAATCTTTGCGCCGTTTTGGCTAACCGTTAGAGAAGTGCTTTCACTATTGCTTTGAAAAGCCTGAACCTGGACTTCGATCGTAAAATCGTCATCCAGATAAACAATATTGTTGTAATTTACATTCGAAATCAATACATCACGCTTTGGAATACTATCACCCAGGGCAATCGTATAAACCGGTGCATTGATCTGGTTTACGCTATACAGCGGATTTCCGCCATGATTAAAAATACCGTCGGTTGCTAAAATAATGGCACCAACATTTCGGTTGGTATATTCATCTCTAATTTTCTGAAAAAAAGCGGAGGCATCGGTTAATTTCCCCTGGTTTTTAAAATCGAAACCATCTGCCACCTGATCGCCAAAGTGAAATGTTTTCACCTCGTATTTGTCTGATAGTTTATCCTGTAAGGTTTTAAGGTGTTGTTCGTATAATTTTTGGTCGAAACCAGCTGCTTTAACCTGACCTACAGAGAGCGAATTATCCTGTCCGATAATAATAACAGGTTTATCTAAACTATAATTTAATGTTCTGATGAGGGGGGCAAATATTAGCCACGCAATGGTGGTTACCACAATAATCCTTAAGGTAGTTAAGCCATATTGCAGTTTTTTATCTAAATTTTTGTTGCCACGATAAAGCAACCAGGCATACAGCACACCTAACGCCAGGCAACCCAGAAAAAACAAAATAGAAGTACCCGAGAAAAAACCAGTCATAATTCATAAAGATGGTAATTTTGGGGAAATTTTCAAGGTTATTTGTCAATTGGTTCAATGGTTCATTAGCCATTAGCTCATTAGTAATGGCTTATCGAATGAATCAAGTGGCCTATCTGCTTCTAACACTATACGCCAAACGCTTTCCGCTATGCCATTCTATGTGTTGATAATTAAATATTAGTACTAAAAAAGATAATTCATTAGCTTTAGCCAAACCAAAATTTATGAAATTTATCTGTCTAACATTTCTGCTATCTCTAAGCCTTATGGTGAATGCCCAAAACAATTTTAAAGCCACACAAATTAAATTTGAAAGAGTAGAAAAGGCCTACAACGAAAAGTGGGAAACACTGAAAAAATTTGTTAGGGCTGGTGGATACGGTGATCAATTTTCCATGGTTATCAATGCTTACAAAACAGAAGGCAAACTTGAGGTATGGTTAAAGAATAATTCGGCTAAAACCTATTCATTGTTTAGGACTTACGATTTTTGTGCCCATTCTGGCACCATTGGCCCGAAAGTAATTGAAGGCGATGGACAAACGCCAGAAGGTTTCTACTACGTTAATGTTTTTAATCCGATGAGCAATTTCCATCTATCACTGGGTGTTAACTATCCAAATACAGTAGATTATGCAAGAACCGGAAAAGATAGAAAACCTGGAAGTGATATTTACATTCACGGCAATTGTGTAACCGTGGGTTGCATTCCCCTAACAGACGAAAAAATTAAAGAGGTTTATATTTTGGGTGTTGAAGCCAGAAATGCAGGTCAGGAGAAGATTCCGGTTAATATCTATCCCTTCAAAATGACTGATGGAAATATGAAGAAGTATATTGCTCAATTCCCTGCGCAGGCCAGCTTTTGGAAATCGCTGCAACCAGGTTATTTAGCTTTCGAGAAGAATAAAATGCCTGCTAATATTACTGAAGTTAAAGGCCGATATTTTATAAAGTAACAAAAGAAGTCAAGTTTTTCATAGCAAACTGGCCATCAAAACTTGACTTCTTAATATTTCTATGGCTTTGGAAAGAAAACCCTCCACCTTAAGCCTTCTAACCCTCTACCTTCCTTAAAGCATTCCGCCGCAAACCGATAAAGTTTGGCCAGTTACATAAGCACTCATATCTGAAGCTAAGAACACGCAAACATTGGCAATATCTTCCGTTTCTCCGGCACGTTTTAAAGGAATATCTTTTTCCCATCCTTCAACAACTTTCGGATCAAGGATATCTGTCATTTCGGTACGGATAAAGCCTGGTGCTACGACGTTGGCACGGATATTTCTCGAACCTAGTTCTTTAGCGATCGATTTGGTAAAACCGATGATGCCAGCTTTAGAAGCAGCATAATTTGCTTGTCCACCGTTACCTGTAGTACCCACAATAGAACCCATATTGATAAAAACACCTTTACGGGCTTTCATCATTACTTTAGAGGCGGCCTTGGTTACGTTGAAAATCGATTTTAAGTTAATGTTGATCACATCATCCCAGTTTTCTTCGCTCATACGCATCAATAAACCATCTTTCGTAATTCCAGCATTATTTACCACGATATCAATCGTACCAAACTCCGCTACAATATCGTTGATTAATTGCTCAGCTTCAGCAAATTTAGAAGCATCAGAACGATAACCTTTAACTTTTGTTCCGAAGCTTTGTAATTCCTGTTCTAAAGCTTCACCTTTTTCTACTGATGATAAATAGGTAAAAGCTACATTAGCGCCCTGCTCGGCAAATTTTTCAGCTATTTTACGGCCAATCCCTTTCGATGCGCCTGTAACTAATGCTGTTTTTCCTTCTAATAATTTCATAACCCCTAAATCCCCTAAAGGGGACTTTTATATAATTTATAAAAACTTAATTGTGGTAAAGTTAACAACTCTACCGAGATATTGTTAAATTGTTTCATTGCTAGATTGTTTAACAACTGGAAACTATCAACTGTTAATTGCAAACTAAACCGCAGGTTCCTGCTGACTCAAACAGTGAAAGCTTCCCAATCCCCAGATAATATCTACTGAATTGATACCGATCACTTTCCGGTCAGGGAAACAACCTTGAATAATAGCTAAAGCTTTCTGGTCGTTTACATCATCAAAAACCGGAACAATTACCGCTGCATTCGCAATGTAAAAGTTTGCATAAGAGGCAGGCAAACGGGTATCTTCATGAATAACCGGCGATGGCATAGGCAACTCTACAATATTCAATGCCCTGCCATCTTTTAGTTTCATCGCCTTTAAAGCCGCTAAGTTTTCTTGTAACAGCAGGTAATTTTCATCCAGCGGATTACTTTCAACAACTGTTAAAACCGTATCTTCATTTACAAAACGGGTAATATCATCAATGTGGCCATCGGTATCGTCGCCAACAATTCCATCGCCCAGCCATAACACTTGTTCTTGTCCGTAATACTCAAGCAAATATTGCTCAATTTGCGCTTTGGTTAAATGCGGATTACGGTTTTCGTTCAATAAACAAGCCGTGGTGGTTAAAACCGTCCCAGCGCCATTAAATTCTACCGAACCACCTTCCATCACAATATCTGGCGTAAATAAAGGCAGTTTAAAATGATTAGCAATTTTTGTCGGAACCACATCATCCAGGTCAAATGGCGGATATTTACCACCCCAGGCATTATATCCCCAATCGACAACAGCTTTTTCATTTCCTTTTAACAAAAATGCAGGTCCATGGTCGCGGCACCAGGCATCGTTGGTTTCATTGAAATAGAATTCTATCTGGCTTAAATCGGCGTCTACTTTCGTTAATTCAGAAACCGCAAAAGCTTTCATTTCTTCATCCTTAACATTGATGCGTACCTTTTCACCTTCAGCAACAGCTTTAATAAACTGGCAATATGGTTCGTATATCGTTTCGATTTTATCTGGCCAGGAAGCTTCTTTATGCGGCCAGCTCAACCAGGTTGCCTCATGTTTAGCCCATTCGGCAGGAAAAGCATAACCTTGCTGCTTTGGAGAATAATCGAACTGATTAATATTTAAATCTTTTCTTGGAGGAAAATTTGACATAATTTTTAAGTCCGAAAGTCGGGTGTCCGAAGTCGGATGATTTAGTGTTTTATTGTTTAGTCCGAAAGTCGGGTGTCCGAAGTCGGATGATTTAATGTTTTAGCTATAGACCGAATATCATCGGATCTCGGTCTTCCGACCCCTTACTAAATTAATTTAACGATTTGATTAATGCAGAAATCATGATCAAAATTTCTTCACAGGATTGATAGTGTTTCTGAAATATTTCTTCATTAATATAACCTCTTCTTATTGCAAGATGTAGGCAATTCACAACCTCAATATCTGACCTTAAGGCATAACCTAAAAATTTCTTGAACTCAGGATTACTTTGGCCTGTACTTCCTTCAGCAATATTCATTGATATTGAATCGGCTGCACGTTTCGCTTGCGATGTTAAAACATAAATCTCTTCTTTTGGAAAAGTTTTTGTCATTTTATCAATCTCATCAGCTAAATCTAAAGCTTTTTGCCAAACCTTGAGTTTTTCAAATTTGAATGCCATAATAAAGTCCGAAAGTCAGATCTCCGAAGTTATAATTTATTAGAATAGACTATACAAATTACAATTTCTTATAATACAATCCAAAACAATGATCTACTTTCCCAGAGTTGTTAATGAATTTCAAACTAGCCATCACGCCTGGTATGCTCTTTGACTTCCGTCTTCGGTCTCCCGACCTCCGACTTTTCTAATCCCCGTCAATATATCTTTTGGTAATCGGCTGATAAGAATCGATCCTTCTATCTCTTAAAAAAGGCCAGTGTTTACGGAAGAAATCAGATTCTGATAAATCTAATTCAACCACTTCTGTCTCCTCTAAATCGTGTGAAGCTAAATAAAGTAGTTTGCCTTGCCCGTTTGTAGCGAAACTTCCGCCCCAGAATTTCATGGCACCATCTTGTTCAAAACCCACACGATTTACACTGACTACGGGAACACCGTTTGCAACCGCATGCGAACGTTGGATGGTTTGCCATGCATTGTATTGATCCTGATTGGTTTCTTCATCCTGATCGGTAGCCCAGCCAATTGCAGTTGGATAGAACATAATATCGGCACCCATCAGAGCCGTAATGCGCGAAGCTTCAGGATACCATTGATCCCAGCAGATCAGGATACCGATTTTGGCAAATTTAGTTTCGAAAACCTTGTAACCTAAATCGCCTGGTGTGAAGTAAAATTTTTCGTAAAAAGCAGGATCATCAGGAATATGCATTTTGCGATATTTACCTAAATATGAACCATCAGCATCTAAAACGGCTGTAGTATTGTGGTATAATCCTTCCGCACGTTTCTCAAACAAAGAAGCAATAATGACCACGCCTAATTCTTTGGCTACCACTTGCAAAGCATCGGTAGATGGACCCGGAATAGCTTCTGCCAGATCAAAATTATCGTAATCTTCAACATCGCAGAAATACAGCGAAGTAAAAAGCTCTTGCAAACACACAATCTGCGCACCTTTTGCTGCCGCTTCCCTTACTTTCGCAATCGCTTTATCTAAATTTTCCTGCTTAACTTTAGTACAACTCATTTGCACTAAGCCAACTTTTACTTTCTTCATATTTTTGAAATGAGAGAATGAGAGAATGATAAAATGATTGAATGCTTAATGTAAGGCCATTCACTCACTCAAAATTCAGTCATTCAAAATTAGGCTGCAAAGTTACTAAAAAGGTTGAAGGTATAAAGGTTGAAGATGTAAGGTTTGTATAAAAATATGAGAAAAGAGTTGGTTGTATTTTGAATAGTTATTGGTTGGGCTATTATTAATAGATTAAGCAAAAAGTTCGTCATTGCGAGGAGGAACGACGAAGCAATCTTAATGCGGATGCCAGTAGCGATTGTTGTAAGGTTGCTTCCCCGAAAGGTCGGGACAGGCTGTCGGCTGAAAAAGCCTTCTCGCAATGACGATATTACGGTGTTTATTTAGTAATAAAACAAAAAGCCCCAACTTACGCTGAGGCTTTCCTTTTTAATTTAAAGACCAATTATGGATTAATGTTATCCTTTTTAGGTTTTGGTTTTGTCTCTACAATTTCTGCAACGGCTACCACTTCTTTACGTGTCTGAGGATCCATTAATTCCATCAGTTTTAAGCCCAGCAAGCCATCCATTGCCGAACCGCCATGGTTACCACCACTGCCACCAATTAACACATCAGGGATCAGTTTCACATTACCTTTTGATAACTCTTCGGTAATTTTGTAACGGGTAAAGTTTTCGCCGCCCAAAGCTTTCACCGCAAGTTCATATGCTTCTGCGGTTGACTTACCTACCGCTAAAATTTTACCCGCCTCGGCGCTACCGGTTAACGAAATCTGTTCGGCCTCTGCTGAAGCCCTTAATTTAATCGCTTCCGAATCGGCCTGCGCCCTTGCTTTGGTTGCTTCAGCCTCGGCATGGGCCCTCATTTTTGTGGCCTCAGCTTCTGCGCCCACAGCCAGTTTTACACCGGCAGCATCACCTTCTGATTTTTTCACGGTTGCACTTGCCGTACGTTCGGCAATCTCTACACTTTGTTGCGCTTTCACAATATCTTTCTGCATATCGGCAATGGCCGTTTCTTTCTCCATCCCCTGACGCGTTTCCTGCGCCTGTTTCTGGGTTTCGTAAGTAACCTTTTGTTCTTCCGCAATTTTACGGTCGGTTAAAGTTTTCATTAACGATTCTGGCGGAACAATGTCACCGATCAGCGTATCAACCGCATTTACGTTATATTCGTCAAGCACTTTGCGGATATGCTCTTTAGCTGACTCCTGACGCTCTTTACGGGTACTCAAGAAAGCAATCACATCACTTCCCTGCGCCGAGTTACGGAAATAGTTACCAATGGTGGGTTCTAAAACCTGCGAAACCAGGTTAACCATGTTACCAAAACGTGCAATTACCTTAGGCGCTTCTGTAGTGGGCACGTGGATAATCTGCGCCACATCTAAATTGAAGGGGAAACCATCTCTTGAACGTACGGTAATGGTTGACAGGTTTTTATCCAAATTGTGTGCTTCGCTACGTGCTGACGCCCAGTTTAACACTAAATTGGTTGTTGGTACCAGTTCTACTTTCATGATGTATTTGTTAATCGGGTATTTTCCGGGGCCAAGTGGTTCCAGCCAAACACCTTTAGAACCTTTACCCACGATATTACCGTGTTTAAAATCGGCACCGGTTAAATCATTTCCATCGGTACCAATAAACGAGATCACCACGCCTACATAACCGATTGCGATTTCGGTCATCGGAATTTCCTCCAGCTGAATAGCCCATGGGTTAAGGTTGTAAGATCCTGCTAAAATGACCTGGGGCTGTAAACCACGGTTACCACCTTGTTTAATAAAGGCATCGAAATCCTGAAAATTGTTGTGTCCATCAACCAGTTTACCGGCAATCTGGTTGGCCTCAATCGGCAATCCATCCAACGTGGTTACAATACCCACCATACTTTCCTGTATCCTGACCATATCGGTAACGGAAACCTGGAACAACATGGTATTGATACGATAAGAACCCGAAGTAATGTAAGAAGTCTGCCGGCCTCGCTGCCCGCCATTTTCGAGAAACTTCACTGCATCCTGGAAATTATCAGATTCTACTTTTTGCCCAAGGATATTCCCTGTCGGGATTTCCGAGCCGTCTTTGGCCATGATGAGTCCGATTTTACCTTCTGGAATAACGGTAAACTGTTCCATGGTTACACTATACTGCCAAAACCACATTCCGAAATACAATCCCGGGGCGAGCGTTTTTCCTTGAAAACCAGCCTCACCTTTGATGGCAATGATGCGCCCGTCGGGCAATTCGCGATCAGCACCAAAGAGCACGAATTTTTTGGTAATTAAGCCGATCCTGTCTTCGGGAACAATAACCATCCCGAATAAGAAACGTAAAATATATTTGTATAAAACTAAGCACAACAGTGCCACTAAAACCCACCAATAGTTAGAAATGAGCGATTCCATAATTTATATTATTTTTCTGTTTTTTTTAGCTTAATAAACCATTTATTAAGCATGATATGGACAGCAAACCGTATGCTTTGTTACTATTTTTAACACTTATTTTTAAACTATTTTTTATTGATTTTAAGGCCTCAAAGATGACTCAGGATTGATTTTAACCAAAATCCCAACTGCAGATGACATTTTTGCCAATAACCGAACTGAACGCTTATAAACACTAAAAACTAACCTTTTAGGTTCTCCTGAATACCTGGGGAAATTTTAAATGTATAAACTACAATTAAAAGGAAAAAGTCGTCCTTTTTTAGACCTATACAATTGACCGAATTGGAGTACAGTAATTGATCTGTTTTGGGTTTTACGCCAGAGAAAAATACCTTGATATAAATTTGCCCAGAAGAGCAGAACCCAGGTAACCTAAACCCGATTGCACGAATGCGCCCGATTTAAGCGTTTATCCTTGTTTTTTTATGGCGTGCTTGCCTGTTTCACAGGTTTGATCGGGGCAGAAGGGAAAGTGGGACTGGAACTAACCTAAGCACACAGAAACCTGCTTTTCAAATGATTTACGAACAGAGACACGAAAATCACAAGGTTTTATACACCAATCTCTTCACGGTATTCCTGTTGTAATTCGAATAAACATTTGGCACAAAGACAGCCATCGTACAATTCGGAGATGTATTGTACTTCATTTATACTCAGCTGTACCACACTACACTGGCATTTGGTATAAGAATTTGCCTTGCACTCAATAGCACCATTACACCGCTCGCAGGGAATGATTTCGTGTTTGGCGCTATGAATAGTTGAAGACATCTTTAAAGTTCAATTGTTTATGGGTTCATTTAGTCATTAACTAATGAAACCAATACAAAAGTATAAACAAAAAATAAGGTTTTGAGCGTTTGCCCAAAACCTTAAATAATACGAACGTAAAAATGTTAAAATGCAGATTCTATTTTAGCATTGATGTGGGTATTGCTGAGGTTATATTCTTCATTAATACCTGCAGCTAAGGGGGTGCTACTTTCTGCAACATGCTCATCTTGCCTTATTATTGGCCCATTTTTAGCCAATTCGCTGCCTACTACTTTAGATTTGAAGAACGGCCAGGCCAGTTGGGCATACCACTCATCACCTTCGTAATGTGAAATGCCATAAGCTTTAGGATACTTTCTGCTGATGAATGCGGTATCGAAAATGATATCCCACAGGAAAAACATGTTACCAAAATTACCTTTATAATAACCTATCCCATCATCTGTTGATGCCGCATGGTGCGCATGATGTGTGGCGGGGGTTGATATTACCCGCTCGAACACCCAGGCAATAGGATGTAATACTTTGTACTTATAAAAAGGTTTATCCCAGGGAATGCTCGAGTGTGCAAAGGTTACAATAGCTCCTTTTATACCTTTTACCACCACTGCCGGAATACCTAAGCCTAAATAAACCAGCGCAGTAGTTAAATAGGTTTGAGAAAAAAACAAACTATAAATTACATTTTGTCTGCTGGCCATAGCCATGCCCATGTATGGCGTCGAGTGGTGTGTACGATGGAAACGCCATAACCATGGAATTTCATGGTGTAAGCGGTGGTACCAATATTGCGTCAAATCATCGGCAACTGCGATAATTCCGCAGCCCCACCAAAATGGAACCCACTCAAATTCATTTTTTAAATTTGGTAATACCGCAGGCAAAAACTTTAATCCATAATAAGCTACTACTGGTCTAATGACTAATTTGGGCAAAATGAAACAGGCAATATCTGTATAGCGCTCGCCTTTTGGCCATTTGCCTTTGTAAAGCCCAAAAGAGAATTCGAGAACCCCGATTACAAAAACTAAAAACGGAAATCCGATTCCATTGAGGTTTTCTATTATTTTTTTGATAAAATCAATCGCTTCCATTTTCGCTATTTGTTTTTAAGGTTGAAGGTTTATTAACCGTAGCTTTTTTGTGCTCCCATGGTCTCTCTCCGGTAATGTAAAAAGTGGTGAACATAAGCGCTATGGGTAAAAAAAAGATAAACAGACTTAAGCCAGCGTTTCGCCATATTTTCTGTCTGGATTCTAATGACATTTTCATTTTTTATAATTTGTTTTTAAAGGTGATGAAGCCGTTATGATTTATTCCATGACCTGGTTTTGAAAATCATGACGGTTTCATCATCAAGGTTATTTTACAGGTGAAATAATGGTATTACTGGCGTTTGATTTAGATTTAGGGAGCAATTTTGGAGCAGCCCACAAGCTGCCAAAAATGATAGCAAATGGCACTAAGGTAACCACAATCCCTAAAAGGATTTTCTTGCCAAGAATTTTTACATCTGAAATAGTCATCTTAATTTTTTAAAGTGATCATTAATTATGAGGTCATTTATACTTATTTCTTTATGGTTTCGCTGCTGGTTGTTGTATTTGTAGCCTGCGTTTTTTTATGAATACGCTGATTGGTTACATCATCCCAGGTGATGTAAGGATACAAATTGTATTTTTGGGCCTGCACCTCAAACAGCGCTTTCAATTCTGCTAACTTTTTCGGGTCTTTTTTAGCCAGGTCAATTCGTTCATTAAAATCTTCGTTTAGATTGTACAGTTCCCACTCACCTTCTCCGTATTTCCTCGTAGCTGCGCCGCTCGCTTTTTCCGGACCGAAAATTCCATCGCGGTTAAAACTCAAAGCGGCCTTCCACCCATCTTTATAAATGGATCTTGCGCCGAAAATGTAGTAGTGCTGTACGGTGTGGCGTGAGGCAGCTTTGGCATTATCAAAACTGTAGGCCAATGAAGTACCTTGAAGCGTATCCTGCTTAATGCCGCGAATAAATTCTGGATTTTTAATACCAACATATTCCAGGGTAGTGGGAAGGATATCAATCACATGCCCGTATTGGGTACGTAATGTTCCTTTATCTTTAATCCCCTTAGGATAATAAACAATTAACGGATTACGCGTGCCGCCCTCGCTATTGGCGTCTTGTTTCCAGGCTTTAAAAGGTGTGTTTAATGCCTGTGCCCAGCCTAATGGATAATTGCCCACGGTATTTTCTGGCGTACCTACCTTAGCTAAATTGGCATAGTTATAATCAACAGATTCTTCTTCTGTTAATGGTTTTGGCGCTTTTGTACCTGCCGCCACATAACCTTTATCGATCACGCCATTTTGCGTACCTTCTTTACTTGCACCGTTATCGCCAATAATTACAAAAACTAAAGTATTTTCCAATTGCTGCGACGTTTTAAGGTAATCAATCAATCTTCCAACTTCGTAATCAGTGTAAGTTAAATAGGCTGCGTAAACTTCCATAAAACGGGCATACACCTTACGTTGCTTATCGGATAACTTATCCCAGGCCAAAATATTTGGGTTACGTTCTGGCAAAACGGTATTTTGTGGAATAATGCCCGATTTCTTTTCTTGTGCAAAAATTTCCTGCCGGAAATTATCCCATCCCTTATCGAATTTACCCTTGTATAAATCCCTAAACTCATCAGGCACCTGGTGTGGTGAATGTGTTGCACCCGGCGCATAGTATAAGAAAAATGGCTTACCAGACTTTACGGCTTGCTGGCGTTTCAAATAAGAAATGGCCTTGTCGGTAATCTGAGCAGTTAAATGGCGACCATCTGGCGTAACATGGGCGTTATCTTCAACTAAGTCTGGTTTGTATTGATCTGTAGCGGAGCCTAAAAACCCGAAGAAATGGTCAAACCCTTTCCCCAGTGGCCAACGATCGAATGGCCCTACATCTGTTGCATCCTCATCTGGTGTTAAACCATATTTTCCTACGGCAAAGGTATTGTATCCATTTTCTCTTAATATTTCGGCGGCTGTTCCTTTATCGGAAGGGATTCTTCCATCCCAACCCGGAAAACCGGCAGACATACGGGTATGTGCAAAACCGCCCATATGCACCGCATGAGAATTTCTTCCGGTTAATAAAGCAGATCTGGTAGGTGCGCAAATTGCGGTAGTATGAAAATTGGTGTAACGTAAGCCATCTTTGGCCAAAGCGTCAAAAGTTGGGGTATTGATTAAGCCTCCAAAAGTAGTGGTCGCACCAAATCCAACATCGTCAATTAAAATCCAAAGTACATTTGGCGCATTTGCCGGGGCCTTTATTGGGTCTGTCCAGTATTCTTTTGATTCTCCAAGCGTGCGACCGATTACTCCTTTAAAAGGTTCTTGTTGTTGCGTAATATTTTGTGCAGCAACCTGATTAGCTATAAAGCTAGCGGTGATTGCTGTTAAGATTAAAAATTTCTTCATGTTTTTTGAGTTAAGTTTTTAGCTATTATTTTGATGAAGCGATAGCGCCAGCAGGCTTGTTTTGACTAACCGCAGCAGAAATTTCTTGGGTTGAAGCCTGACCTACCTTTTGCCAAACCAGTTTTCCATCTTTGTAAAGCAGTAGCGTAGGCAAGCTTTTGATATTTTTTTCTTTAACTAATTTTGCCTGCTCATAAGATTCGATTTTAATGATTTTAGCGCCAAAACTTTTTTGGTTTTCCAGCGAATCCAAAACAGGAACCAGTTTTTTGCAAGAACCACAATATTTAGAACCAAAATCTATCAGCACTACCTTTGCAGATTGCGTTAGCTTGTTATAGGCCGCTGTTGTGATTGCTGCTTGTTTAGTATGATCTTCAATGGGATAACCCGAGCCTATCCATTTGCTAAAACCGCCATCAAGCACCCAAACATCTCTGAATCCCTTTTCATTTAATACTTTAGCTAAAGAATTGCTTCTTCCACTACCGATGGAATAAATAACAATAGGCTTTTGACCAGTTAATTGTTTTAAGTCTTTTTGGTAATCTGCACCTGCGGGATTGATGTTTACAGCGCCTTTGATGTGGCTTTGCTGAAATTCTTCTGCCGATCTGGCATCAATTACCAGAGCCTGTGCTTTATTGATCTTTTCTGCAATTTGGGCGAAAGATGGCGTAGTTTGCGCTTTTGCAACACCTATATACAGGATTATTGCCATTAAGTTTACGATTGTTTTTTTCATGGGTTTTAAGTTTTAATTTTTAGTAAATCCTTTGGTGACCAAACTATCCAGTCCACCAATATTATAAACCTTAGCATAACCCAGGTTCAGCAGCGAATCGGTCGCTAAGCCACTTCTATGGCCAGACCTGCAGTACAAATAAATTGGTTTTGTTTTATCGAGCTGGGCAATGTTTTTTAAAAAGTCAGGACTTTTTACATCGATGTTTTGGGCATGTTTTAAATGGGCTTTTTGGAATTCTTCAGTACTTCTAACATCTACCAGATAGGCACTGCCATTTGAAATCTCCTTTAAAATTTGTGGCGTAACCGGTTTGGTTGATGAAACAGCAGTTTTAGCCAGTTTCGGGTGATTTTTTACTGCTTTTTGCGCGAAAGTTGCTGTACTTAACAAAAGCAGTGTAAACAAAATCTGAATCTTTTTCATATCTATTTTTCTAGGAATTAAACTGTTAAAATCTTTAGCTTATTTAATTACCAACCTGGGTTTTGCTTTAACAATGGATTGTTCTCTATTTCTGCCTGTGGAATTGGATACAACCGGTTTTTTTCAGTGGCTATTGTTTTGCCAACTTTGTGCAGGCTTGATACGAAAATTGAATTACCAGCGGCATCTTTCTCTCTGATCAAATCGAACCAACGTTCATATTCATAAACTAACTCTAAGCGCCGATCCAGATACAAGGCATCTCTAAATGCGTTTTTGTCTGGTGTGTTAATTAAACTAAGTGCACCCAGCCCTGCTCTTCCTCTTACCCGGTTTAACGAACTGAAAGCTTTTGCGCTTGGCCCGTTCAGTTCATTCTCTGCCTCTGCATGAATTAATAATAGATCTGCATAGCGCAAAATATTTACATTAGCTGCTGCCTCTGCGGTTAAAGTAGTAGAATTGGGATCCCAAAATTTATTAAAGAATGGCGTCAGTTCTGCAGTAGGTACAGGGTCGGTAGTTTTGTAAACATAGGTTTTACCATCAATACCTAAGGAGTATAAATTGCCGTTTGTTGGGCTTTGGAAGGCTTTTACAAAAGTTGCATCTCTTCTTTTATCAGCGGGTGTGTATAACTTGTAGATACTGAAATATTTATCGGTACCTACGGTATAATACCTCACCATGTGTGCGTAATTGCCGCTTAAACCTGGTACGTTACTTAAAATTGCCCTCGAAGTTTCGTTATTGCCCTGCCCTTGAGAATTAGATTTAAATTGCACAGAAAATATATGTTCTTTACCGTTTTTTGTAGCTGGCAAGAAAGCATCTGCATAGTTATCAAACAAACCATAACCGTAATTTCCTGTTCCCCCATCCGCAGGCGAAAGCACTTCCTCAGCCAGGCGAACAGCATCAGCATATTTTGCCGTGATATTTAAAGGTTGCGATGCTTCTGTTAAATACACTTTAGCCAGCAAAGCTTTTGCAGCACCCTTTGTTGCTCTGCCCACATTTGGCGATACATAGGTTGCCGGCAAATCGATGGCGGCTTCGATTAAATCTTTTTCAATTTGACCATAAACTTGTTGGGGCGTAGATTTTGCAATTGCATAATCAGAAGCTTTGATAAATTCTTGTTGCGCAGTAATTAAAGGCACGCCGCCAAATAACCTGACCAGGTTGAAATAATATAATGCCCTTAAAAATTTAGCTTCTGCAATTAGTCTGCTTTTTAAAGTTGCATCGAATGTAATGGTTGGTATTCTGTCTATTGCAATATTTGCCCTTCGAATAGTGGCATAATGTTGTTGCCAGATTTCATATACCCTTAAATTGCCAGAAGAATGAGATAAAACCGATAACGAACGTACATCAGCATTGGTAGCACCCGGCCCTGGATCTTCATCATCATCGGCCATGTTCATTCCCGTATTAAATAGCGTGTTATAGGGTGTTTGCAATATGCCCGAAGCACCGGCAACACCCTGATTTAGTGAGAAATAAACGGCATTAACTGCATTTATCGCATCTGCCTGTGTTTTGTAATATTCGTTTTCCTGCAGCAATCCATCTGGATTTTCTGTCAGAAACTTCTTGCACGATACCGTTGAAAGTATCGCCAATGATAATGCTGTATATTTTAAAATTTTCATTTTTTTAATTCTTATAAACTTAGGGATAGACCAAACTGCACAGATTTACTATTCGGATATACACCGTTATCAACCCCGGCAGCTAATAAACTTTGTCCGTTTACACTTGCCTCAGGATCAAAACCAGTATATTTTGTCCAGGTAACCAAGTTGGCACCAGAAACATAAATCCTGATATTTTGGGTTTTAATTTTAGCAGCAATGTGCTTTGGCAACGTATAACCTAACGATACGTTTTTCAAACGCAAGTAACTTGAGCTCTCGATAAAACGATCAGAAATAGTGATAGCCGGATCTTGAAATGCTGCTTTTACATCGGTATTTGTATTGCCTGGTGTCCATCTATTAAGTAATTCCGTAGATCCGTTTACATAACCAGTAGCCAATTCCAGATTTGCTCTATTTTGGTTGTATAACTTTCCGCCTACATTAGCCTGTAGAAAAACATTTACATCGAAACCTTTATAGCTGAACGTATTGGTTAATCCGGCCAGAAAACCCGGCTGATTAGCAATAACGATACGATCATCGCCCTGGGTAATTTTCCCATCGCCGTTTAAGTCTTTATATTTTTGGCCTCCGGCCGATTTGTTTGCCTGCGGCGTAAGGGGCACATCGCCAGCTTGAATAACGCCATCGGTTTGATACACGATAAACGAGCCTAAGGGATAACCTACTTTAGCAATAGATGGCGCATTGTTGTTTGGGATATATTGGTTTACACCATCACCCAGGCTCAGTACTTTATTTCTGTTGACTGAGAAAAGTGCAGTGGTGCTCCATTTAAATTCATTGATAAAATTTCTTGTTGTTAACGAAAGCTCAATCCCCTTATTAGCTACTTCGCCAATATTTTGATAAACCACAGATGCCTGTGCATTATATGGATCAGACAAACCAGAAGTTCCGGGAACTGATCTGCTCAACAATAAATCGGTTGTTTTTTTGTAATAGTAATCGGCAGTTATCGCGATACGGTTATCAAATAAACCTAAATCGAAGCCTGCATCTACCTGCAAGGTTTTTTCCCATCCTAAGTTTGGATTACCCACGTTATTAGGAGCGAAACCAGCTACCGTTGTATTCGAGAAGTTATATCTGTAATAGCCAATTTGTCCTAACGATGAGTATGGAGGGATATTTTGGTTACCTGTATAACCCGCACTCAAGCGCACTTTCAGTTGGCTAATCTTTTTCCATTCTTTGGCAAAAGATTCGCTGGTTACGTTCCAGCCAAAAGCTGCCGATGGAAAATAACCCCATTTATTACCTTCACCAAAACGCGATGAACCATCTGCACGTAAAGTTAAGGTTGCTAAATAACGGCCATCAAATACATAATTTACACGACCTAAATAGGAGGCTAATGCCCATTGGATAGCAGTTGAAGATGCCGGGCGTTGCGTTACGCCAGTACCTATATTATTGTAGGTATAATCATCTGTTGCAAAGCCTGCGCCTTCTGCTACCGCACCTTTAGTATTGGATTTTTGAGCGGTAAAACCCACCACCGCATTTATTTTATGCTTCTCGGCAAATGTCTTATCGTAGCTTAGGGTATTTTCATTTAACCAGGATGATGTGAACAAACTACCTACAGTAGCAACGCCACTTAATGCCTGCCCCTCGCCAGTGGTAATTGGTAAATAACGATTTTGCTTATTGTCCGTTACATCAGCACCAAATAAAATTTTTGCTTTTAAGCCTTCCGCGATGGTATATTCAGCAGAAACGTTACCTAAAAAGCGATTGGTTTTTGTTTGATTAATTTGATTATACAAAGAGTTGATTGGATTTTGTAAAGCCGACTCAAAGGGGCTGATGACTACAAATGTGCCATCGTTTTTATAAATAGGTAAAGATGGTGGCGTAAGCAATAGGTTACCTACAATATTAGCTGGTGCCACATTTGCCGTGGTGCTACTTCCAATTACACTGGCAAAAATCCTCAGTCTTTTATTATACTCATGGTCTATGTTTAATCTACCCGCATACCTGGTAAAATTGGTATTCTGCAATACACCTTCCTGGTTAAAATAGTTACCAGACAATGCAAAACGCGTACGTTCAGAGCCCGAAAGGATTGAAATGTTATGGTTTTGTACAGGTGCATCTCTAAATGCAGCTGCCTGCCAATCGGTACCCACACCAGTAGTATCTAAACCATAACCACTTACCGACGGAATGACCAGATTTTTACCTGAGTTTTTAGCTGCATCTTTACGTAGTGCCCACCATTGCGCACCGTTTAACAAAGGCAACGTTCGGATTACGCTTTGACTGCCGTAATAACCATCGTAATTAATTGATGGGTTGCTGGGTTTACCCGTTTTCGTCGTAATAATAACTACACCATTGGCTCCCCTGGAGCCATAAATGGCCGTAGCTGAGGCATCCTTCAATACATCGATAGATTCGATATCTTCAGCACTCAAAAAAGACATTGGGTTTATTTTTGCGCCGTTGGTTACGCCTGCGTCTGCAGCAGTATTGTCGTTATTTATTGGAAAACCATCAATTACATAAAGCGGATCGCTTCCAGCAGTAATAGAGTTACTACCCCTGATTTGTACGCTAACACCCCCACCAGGTTGTCCGGAAGTTTGCGTTACCTGAATACCAGAAACCGTACCTTGCAACAGGCGCTCAGGCGAACTTACTGGTAAACTTTTCAGTTCATCTAATTTTACAGAAGCAATGGCTCCGGTTAAGTCCTTACGCTTTTGTGTACCGTAGCCCACCACAACAATTTCGTTCAGCTGTCCATTTTCCTCTTTTAATAAGATATTTACAGGACTTCCATCCACTATTAATTCTTGTTTTTGATAGCCTATATAGCTAACGACTAAAGTATATGGGAATTTTTGCCCGGTAATGAAACTAAATATTCCTTGTGCATTTGTTTGTGCAACGTGAGTTGTACCTTTAATTTGAACAGAGACACCAATTAAGGGGTCTTTAGTTTTCTCATCTAATACAGTACCTACTAATTTAGATTGTACTAATGGGATTGTCTGTTGCGCTTTAACGGTTACAGAAAGCCCCAGGTTTAATGCAATACCAGTTGCCAATAACATTAAAGTATAGCAAATTTGACTTCGGTAATTAGTTGTTAATGCGTTTCGTCTTTTATCGCAAAGGCTTGATGTCTCCCTTCGCTTTCGGTTATTATTCATGATTAGTTTTTATGGGGATTTAAGGGATTTCAATAACGAAACCCTTGTTTTTAAAAATTTTTGTTTGGAATTTATTACGCAATACGCGGCCACCACAGGCTTTAAATAGCATGAGTTAGCTTAACGAAACCGGCTGAAAGCTATCGGATTATTTGCATAAAATAATCTCAGCCCGGACTGGCGTACCTGATTTTATTGGAATAGAATGAACAGCCTAGTTAGGCATTCGACAATAGCCCCAACAACTTAGGGTACCTCTATTTTTAGAAAAGATTTTTTGCACCTGCAAAGTTAAAGCAAGGTGACATGATGAGGGTAAGGAAAATTTTTCCATATATTTGACTGTTTTTGTTAATGGTACAATTAATTAAAACAAAGAATTCTTAATCAGTAATGTGATTGGCGTTACGTACTGATTTCATTCTAATTAGCGGGGGTTAACTCCCCTGCTTTTTACACTTCAATTTTCTTTTTAAATCTTGTGCAAAGATAATAGTTATTTCCCTATAAGCAAGTAATTCTATAGATTTAGTAGTCTTTATTTTTTCATGCCATTATTTAATCCATTAAAAGTCTTTTTTTGCACTAAAAATATGATTGGTTGCTAAGTCTATTGCGATGGAGCCGACTAACAAGTACAAAAGTATGGTGGGACCAGTAGTTATTTTTTATTTCATCAAAAAGGTTTTGAGCGTTTGCCCAAACCTCTACATTATAATTGCTTTTAAGTACCTAAGCTACATTTAGCTTTCTTAAACTAGCTTAAGTTTTTCTTGCCAGGTACTGTTCATCTTTGTATAGCACAATTTATCCTAGCAAAGATTATGAAAATAGTAGTTATCGGCGGTACCGGCCTTATTGGTAACCAAATCGTAAATCAATTACAAAACAGCGGACATGAGGTGATCGCTGCCTCGCCCAATAAAGGAGTGAACACACTTACTGGCGAAGGTTTAAAAGAAGTATTGCAAGGGGCACAAGTAGTGATAGATGTATCTAACTCGCCATCTTTTGAAGATACTGCCGTAATGAACTTTTTCAAAACTTCCAATGAAAATCTGTTGCCTATGGCAAAGGCAGCTGGGGTACAGCATCATATTGCCTTATCTGTAGTGGGCACCCAAAAACTCCAGGCCAGCGGTTATTTTCGTGCCAAACAAGTGCAGGAAGACTTGATCAAAGCATCAGGCATCCCCTATACCCTTGTTCATGCTACCCAGTTTTTTGAATTTGCAGGAGGCATTGTTCAAATGAGCATCACTGATGGAAAAGTAATCCTACCTGCAGCCAACATTCAACCTATTGCCAGTAAAGATGTAGCTGCTTTTATGGCCAAAATAGCTTTGGAAAAGCCCGCTAACCAAATTCTTGAAATTGGCGGACCTGAAAAATATGATATGGCCATCTGGATAAGGCAATACTTGCAGGCCACTCACCAAAATGATGAGGTAACATCTGATGTTGAGGCGCCATATTCGGGGGCATTGTTAACTGCCGACACGTTAGTGCCCGAAGCGGCTGTTTTTCTTGGTGAAACCCATTACACTGATTGGATTGCGATTACTAAAAATCAGCGATAAAAAAAAGCCCGATACCATGTACCGGGCTTTTGTATTGGAGGGTGTTTTAGATGATCTCCTTTAAGATTCTATCTTGAGGAGACCTAAACAACCTTAGTATGATGATTGCTCGGGACTAGCCTGAGCAGCTGATACAGCCTTCTTCCATTGAACAAACTGGTCCGTCAACGATTTCTTCAGCAACCTGGTCTTGTGTCATTTCAGCTGGGATAACCGCTTCAATGGCTTTACCACCCTGGTTCTCTACCGTAAATTTAACGGCTTGAGAAGCTGCCTGAGTACGCAAGTAATACATACCGGTTTTTAAACCTTTCTCCCATGCGTAGAAGTGCATTGAAGTTAATTTTGAAGTATTTGGTGCGTTTACGAACAAGTTTAATGATTGCGATTGGCAGATATAGGCACCACGATCGGCCGCCATATCGATGATGTTACGCATCTTGATCTCCCAAACGGTTTTATACAATTCTTTAATGTAATCTGGAATTGAATCTATCGCCTGGATTGAACCGTTAGCCAATATGATCTGGTTTTTCATATCGTTATTCCATAAACCTAAGGCCACTAAATCTTTCAATAAGTGTTTGTTTACCACTACAAACTCTCCACTTAATACACGGCGGGTGTAAATGTTAGAAGTATATGGTTCGAAACATTCGTTGTTACCTAAAATCTGAGAAGTAGATGCAGTTGGCATTGGTGCAACCAATAAAGAGTTATACACCCCATCTTTAACTACTTTTTTGCGCAATGCATTCCAGTCCCAACGACCGCTATCTGGTGTAACATTCCATAAATCGAACTGGAATTTACCTTTTGATAGTGGAGAACCTTTAAATGTTTGGTAAGGACCATGTTTCACCGCTAAATCGTGTGAAGCCGTCATCGAAGCAAAATAAATTGTTTCGAAAATATCTTTATTTAAACGTTTAGCCTCATCACTTTCGAAAGGTAAACGCAATAAGATAAAGGCATCAGCCAAACCCTGCACACCTAAACCAACCGGACGGTGACGCATGTTTGAGTTTTCAGCTTCTGGTACCGGGTAATAGTTATGATCGATGATTTTGTTCAGGTTTAAAGTAGCCTGATAAGTTACATCGTATAATTTTTGGTGATCGAAAGCTCCGTTGATTACGAAACGAGGCAATGCCAATGAAGCTAAGTTACAAACTGCAACCTCATCTTTAGAAGTGTACTCAATAATTTCGGTACACAGGTTAGAACTTTTAATGGTACCTAAGTTCTGTTGGTTAGATTTGCTGTTCGCTGCATCTTTAAACAACATATATGGTGTACCGGTTTCGATTTGCGAATCTAAAATAGCAAACCAAAGCTCCTGTGCTTTAATGGTTTTACGGCCACGGCCTTCAGCTTCGTATTTAGTATATAAATCTTCGAATTCCTTGCCGAAACAATCTGCTAAACCTGGCGCTTCGTGCGGGCAGAATAATGTCCAATCGCCATTATCTTTAACACGTTGCATAAACAAATCGTTAATCCAAAGGGCATAGAACAAATCACGTGCACGCATTTCTTCTTTACCGTGGTTTTTACGTAAGTCTAAGAATTCGAAAACATCGGCATGCCACGGCTCTAAATAAATAGCAAAGGCGCCTTTACGTTTACCTCCACCCTGATCTACGTAACGGGCAGTATCGTTAAATACACGTAACATTGGGATAATACCGTTACTTGTACCGTTTGTACCACCAATGTACGAGCCAGTTGCACGGATATTGTGGATACTTAAACCAATACCACCAGCACTTTGTGAAATTTTAGCGGTTTGTTTTAATGTATCGTAAATACCTTCGATGCTATCATCCTGCATGGTTAACAGGAAGCATGATGACATTTGAGGTTTTGGTGTAGCGGCATTAAATAAAGTTGGCGTAGCATGTGTAAACCAACGCTCACTCATCAAGTTATAGGTTTTGATGGCACTTTCGATATCTTCTTTATGGATACCAACAGAAACACGCATAAATAAATGTTGCGGGCGTTCTACAATCTGTCCGTTAACTTTTAAAAGGTAAGATTTTTCTAAAGTTTTAAAACCGAAATAATCGAAACCGAAATCGCGGTCGTAAATGATAGAACTATCTAAAATGTCCTTGTTTTTTTCTATAATCTCATAAACATCATCAGCGATAAGAGGTGCCTCTTTCTGCGCTTTCGGGTCGAAATATTCGTACAACATTTTCATCGTACCCGAGAATGATTTAGTGGTGTTTTTATGCAAGTTCGAAACCGCAATACGCGATGCCAGCAAAGCATAATCAGGATGTTTGGTTGTTAACGATGCAGCTGTTTCTGCAGCAAGGTTATCCAACTCAGATGTAGTTACACCATCGTATAAACCTTCGATCACCTTTTTGGCTACATCGATTGGATCTACCAGATCTGAATTTAAACTATAGCACAACTTTTGAATACGAGCTGTGATTTTGTCAAATTGCACCGCTTCTTTGCGGCCATCTCTTTTTAGTACGAACATATTTTATGAGATTTAAGTTTTTTATTAAGTCGTGATTATCAAGCGTCAAGACTTAATCATCACTTTTGTATTTTTTATTATTTATTTAATCAGTATCAAGATTTAAGCGGCGGGTATTAAGATAATACCTTTCGCCCGCTACCTTAAAAGTCCTCGTCTAAAGAGAACGCCTGTTTGTTATTATCAGCAGAGGTTAACACACCACTTTTCTGATAATCGCCAACACGTTTTTCGAAGAAATTGGTTTTACCCTGCAATGAAATCATTTCCATAAAATCGAATGGATTGGTTGCATTATAGATTTTTTTGTAACCCAGCTCCTGTAACCATCTATCGGCCACAAACTCAATATATTGGCTCATTAATTTGGCATTCATACCAATTAGCGCTACTGGTAAGGCATCGGTAATAAATTCTTTTTCAATTTCTACCGCATCACTAATGATTCCGTGAACTGCTTCTTCGCTTAATTTATTGCTCAGCATGCTGTACAATAAACAGGCAAATTCGCAGTGCGAGCCTTCGTCTCTCGAGATCAACTCGTTACTGAAAGTTAAGCCTGGCATTAAGCCACGTTTTTTCAACCAGAAAATAGAGCAGAAACTTCCGCTGAAGAAAATACCTTCAACCGCAGCAAATGCCACTAAACGTTCGGCAAAAGTTCCGTTTTCAATCCAGCGTAAAGCCCATTCTGCTTTTCTTTTTACTGCAGGAACAGTATCAATCGCGTGGAACAAACGGTCTTTTTCTTCAGGATCTTTAATATAAGTATCGATTAACAGGGCGTAGGTTTCGGCATGGATGTTTTCCATCATAATCTGGAAACCATAAAAACAACGTGCTTCTGGCAATTGAACCTCACTCATGAAGTTTACTGCAAGATTTTCGTTCACGATACCATCACTAGCAGAAAAGAAAGCAAGGATGTGAGAAATGAAATGTCTTTCGCCATCATTTAAATTGTCCCAGTGTTTCTGATCGTCAGAAAGATCAATCTCTTCTGCAGTCCAAAAACTAGCTTCGGTCTTTTTATACATTTCCCAGATTGCCGGATACTTAATCGGCAAAAGCACAAATCTATCTTTGTTTTCTTGTAGTAATAATTCCTGTTCCATACGCTGATATTTTTAATTCTATTTTTTTAACAGAGCCGACAAAGGCACGCATCCATCAATTTTATATGATGATTGTAATGTCTTTTATCAAAACGCTGTTGTGAAAGTGCTAACCCTATTGCCTGGCAAACAACTGAGTTTTTAGTTAGGAAAATTTAAAATTGCAATCAGAGTGATATACGTATAAATTACTAAAAACTAAGCTTTTATATTTGTTTTCAAGCGCAAGAAGTTAAAGAACTTTGTTATAACAAATATATATACGGTGGCCCTTTTTTGTGAACCAAAGTTGTTAACACCCTACCCAATTGCTGGGGAAAAACGATCAGCCAAATATCATTTTCAAGCGAAAAAAAAGCTAATCGTTTCTTTTCAAGGGTTTAGCAAACCAAAATGAGTGTTAATAACTTAAATTTGAGGGGTATAATAAGCCCAGAATAGAGCTAAAAAGAGTATTACTCAACCGTGTAACTCAGGCTTACTTTAGCAATGCCTTTACGATAGATACCAATCTGTTTTGCAGCACGTTCAGACAAATCTATCGCTAATCTTTTAGAGAATGGACCACGGTCATTTACCTTTACAACGACCGATTTTCCGTTATCTGGATTGGTTACGGTAACGAGGGTGCCGAATGGCAGGGTACGGTGGGCGGCCGTTAATTTTTTTGCCCTGTATTTAGCGCCGCTGGTGGTTCGGCGGCCTTCGAATTTTCTGTGATAATAAGTGGCGAGAACTGTTTTTTTGATACTATCTGGTTCGTTTGATGAATCAGAATCTTGTGCTTTACCGAGTAAAAACAGGAAACAAAAACTTAATAACAGCAGATACTTCATAGGCTAAATTTTCTTTATCGAGCCTGCAAATATAAGCATTTAGTTTATAATCAACAATTTGTGGAAAAACAGCCCGATTTTGTGCATTAAAAAAGGCGTACAGCTTGTCGCCATACGCCTCTACCTAACCCTTCTACATCCACCTTATTTTTTATCCGGCACGAAATTCATGGAGATTGAATTTACACAATGACGGGTGTCTTTATTGGTAAATCCTTCGCCCAAAAATACGTGCCCTAAATGCGCACCACAGTTGGCGCAAACAATTTCTGTACGCGAACCATCGGCATCAGGAATACGCTTTACAGCGCCTTTAATTTCATCGTCGAAAGCAGGCCAGCCACAATGTGCATCGAACTTACTTTCCGAACGGTATAAGGCCGCATTACAACGTTTACAGGTATAAGTTCCTTTATCTGTTGTATGTTCATATTTACCTGTACCAGGATATTCTGTACCTTTATTTACAATTACTCTTTCTTCTTCGGGTGTTAATGGATTCCAGTTCATTTTCTTCTTTGGTATGATTTGTTCTGTTTCCTTCGATTGTTTTACGGCTTTCTTATCTTGCTTTTGCGCACAAGCTGAAACACCTGTTATTAAAACAACAGCAGAAAGCAAAAATAGTTTATTTAACATCGTTTTCATACCTCAATATACGTTATAGATGTGGTTTTGGTTTACTGGTTTAGTGCTTTGTATGAGTGTTTACAAAGGGATGATAATTTAGCTGGGAGTTGCGAGTTTTCAGTTAGGAGTTGACAGTTTTAGGTGCAGAACCTCACCCTGACAAAGTTTGGGCGATATGTTCATTTTCTGCATGTCCCTCTCCAGGAGGAGAGGGAGGTTAACAAACCTTAGCGCAATCGAGGTTAAAACCTATTACAATTTAAAACCTATTCTTTTCAGTGCTTCTATGTTTCCGTGGCAACTAATTTTTCTCCTATGTTTCTGCAGCGCCATGTAAAAACAAAAAGCGTCCCGAACTTAATCGAAACGCTTTTCTATAATGAGATTTTTAAATCTTATTTGGCTAATTCTTCTGCCATTGCAGCACCGATTTCAGCAGGACTTTCTACTACACGGATACCACACTCACGCATGATTTTCATTTTTGCAGCTGCAGTATCGTCAGCACCACCAACAATAGCACCAGCATGGCCCATTCTACGTCCCGGAGGCGCAGTTTGACCAGCGATGAAACCTACAACAGGTTTAGTACCGTTTTCTTTAATCCAACGGGCAGCTTCAGCTTCCATTCCACCACCAATTTCACCAATCATGATGATACCGTGAGTTTCAGGGTCGTTCATTAATAATTTAACTGCTTCTACAGTTGGTGTTCCGATAATCGGGTCACCACCGATACCGATAGCCGTTGTAATACCTAAACCCGCTTTAACCACCTGGTCTACTGCTTCGTAAGTTAAAGTTCCTGATTTAGAAACCACACCTACGTGACCTTTTTTGAAGATAAAACCTGGCATGATACCAATTTTAGCTTCATCAGCAGTGATTACACCCGGACAGTTAGGGCCGATAAGGGTAACATCGCGATCAGCAATATATTCTTTAACCTGAATCATATCCTTAGTCGGGATACCTTCAGTAATACAAACAATAACTTTAATACCACCTTCGGCAGCTTCCATAATTGCATCAGCAGCAAAAGCTGGTGGCACAAAAATGATAGATACATTTGCACCCGTTTTATCAACGGCATCTTTAACAGTATTAAAAACAGGCTTTTCTAAATGCAATTGCCCACCTTTGCCAGGCGTTACACCACCAACTACGTTTGTACCATAGGCCAGCATCTGCTCAGCGTGGTAAGTTCCTTCGTTTCCGGTAAAACCCTGAACGATAACCTTAGAATCTTTATTTACTAAAACGCTCATGTATCAATATTTTTTTTGTGCAAAGCTAATATTATTGAACTGGAATTCAAATCTAAAACCACATTATTTAGTCTGTTTTTTCAGTAAAATGTAAGGAAATGGTTTATGGCTGCTGTAGCCCGCTATATAGATTGTAATAGCAAAATGAATAGGAAACATTTAGACTAAAGGCCAAAGCGGAAAGACTAAAGCTACAGGCGTGCCTTAGGCGCTATAACAGCAGCAAACCTTTCGGTTATAAACCTGACCTAAGAACGGCAAACCATACGTTTTCAAATCAAAAACATTAATACTTAGGATTAGGAAATGAGCAGTTCAGCACTTTTGGAGAGCGGGTTTAGTAACAAAGTGCTGGTGCTTGTGGCAACATCCATGCAAAACGCCTAAATTTACTTTTCGAGCTGAAAGACTAAAGATAAAGACTACTTATAAAACCATATGATCAAAAAATTAATCCCTATCGCCGCTGTTTTCGCTGCTGCTTTCATTTCTATGAATGCACGTGCGCAGAATAGTGATACAACCAAATATATCCTACAAAACGATGTTGAAGTAGCCAAAGAAGAACCAGGAACACACAATGGCGGTGGTAAAACCATCGGTTTTAATTTTTTTAGTGAGGCCAAAAGCCTGAAAACCGTATTTAAAAAACGTACTTTAAAATCGGGTTCTGCTATAGGTTATCATTTGCAAAAAGAAGATGAAATTTATTATGTGCTCAGTGGAAACGGAACCATGCAGATGAACGGGAAAACGTTTGCAGTTAAACCTGGTGATGCCATTTTAACCCGTCCGGGCAGTTCGCACGGTATTGCCCCAAATGTAGGTAACGACCTGACTATTTTGATTGTTTACGAAAAGAAATGATGATATTCGGGAAATAAGGGGTTTTGACTCTGCAGACCGAAAAGAATAGCGCACACATCACCAGAAATGGAATTAGAAAAGCATTACACCAATAGAACGGGCTGGCTAAGGGCAGCGGTACTTGGTGCCAACGATGGCATAATTTCTACAACCAGTCTGGTTATTGGTATTGCCGCAGCCAGCGATACGAGAAGCCCAATTGTACTGGCGGCACTGGCCGGTCTGGTTGCGGGTGCGTTATCGATGGCTGCTGGTGAATATGTTTCGGTAAGTTCGCAGTCGGATATTGAAAAGGCTGATCTGGCACGCGAGAAAATAGAACTCGAAACCATGCCCGAATTGGAGCTGAAAGAGCTCGCCAAGATATATGTTGCACAGGGACTGGATGAAGATCTGGCCATGCAGGTAGCCATAAAACTGACGGAAAAGGATGCCTTGGCCACACATGCAAGAGATGAACTGGGCATTAACGAAATTACCCAACCCAAGCCACTTCAAGCCGCTTTTGCCTCGGGCGCATCTTTCATTAGCGGTGGCATCCTACCCTTTCTTGTTGCTTTTCTTGCTCCTATCAAATCGATGGTGTTTTATCAATATGGTTTCGCCATTGTGTTTTTGGCTTTATCAGGCGCAATTGCAGCAAAGGCAGGAGGCTCTGGTATGATTAAAGGAGTATTACGGATCTGTTTCTGGGGAACTGTTGCCATGGCAGTAACCGCTTTGGTTGGATACCTCTTTGACACTAAGATCAGTTAACAGTGCTCAGCTGGTATTTTACAGTTTTGAGCAAACAGTTCTATACTTGCAGCTCACCCTCTTCTTAAAAAGCTTGACGGTTTTGGCGGTTAATTACTACAACGCTCTAGAACCCATCTAAAGGATTGTAAATCCTTAGCTCTTGAATCGGGATTGCAAATCCCGACTAACGCATACAAACAAAAAGCCGTTCTGATGTAAAATCGGAACGGCTTTTTAATGATTTATATTTCCGACTAAAGACCTTTTGCTTCAGTCTTAGGACTATCTGCTTTAGGTTTTGGTTCCGTTTTCCAGGCTTTTACCCACTCGGCCTGGGCAGCTTCATCATGGAAGGTCCATGCAACGAAACGGCTGATTTTTTGTCCCTGGCTCATTTGAACGGTGGTTACCTCAAAAGCATTTGCTTTCACCAAAGCGCTATAAATACTTTTTAAATTGGCACTTTTTGATACCAATGAAGTAAACCATAACACCTGATTTTTGATCTGCTCGCTCTGGATAATCATCTGCTCTACGAAAGCACGCTCACCACCCGGACACCAAAGCTCGGCTTTATTACCCCCAAAGTTTAATACGTGTTTTACTTCTTTTTCGTTACCACCCAGGTTACGCCATTTCTGACGGGTACCCTGCTCGGCTTCTTTTAACGAAGCATGAAACGGCGGATTACAAACCACTGCATCGAATCTTTCTTTACCGCCTACAACACCTCTGAAAATGCCCATTTTTGAAGATTGCTGACGGATTTCTACCGCCCCTTGTAAGGGTTTGTTGGCTTCAATAATACGTTTTGCCGAATCAACTGAAAGTGGATCGATCTCAGAACCTACGAAACTCCAGCCATATTCCTGGTGACCGATAATGGGGTAAATACAGTTGGCCCCTACACCAATATCCAATACATTAATATTGGCTCCTTTAGGGTTTTTACCTTTATTGCTCGACCCCAAAAGATCAGCAACATAGTGGATATAATCGGCCCGGCCGGGAATTGGCGGACAAAGAAAATCGGCAGGGATATCCCATTGCGAAATGTTATAAAAATACTTCAACAACGCTCTGTTAAGTGCTTTAACGGCACTTTGATCTGCAAAATCGATAGAATCGTCATTATGTTCGTTTTTAAAAACGAAACGTTTTAATTCTTTTGAGGTTGCTGTAAGTTGTTTGAAATTGTAACGCGAACGGTGTTTGTTGCGTGGGTGTAACTCGCTTTTTTCTTTGCGGTTATTTTGTTCTTCTTGAGCCAATGTGCTATGGATTAATTAAACAAGCTGTGTGCATGTTTCTGCTGCAAAGGTACATAAAAAAGGTTGAAGGTGTGAAGGCGAAGGGTAGAAGGCTTTTGCTTGTGCTATAAAAACAAAGATTTACTATAACATAAATACAAGAAATTTTCCGTGATTTCTGTGCTTCCGTGGCTAAATTATCTGCACCCAGAACTGAAAACTCCAAACTGAAAACTCCAAACTACACTTCCTCTGCTTTTTCTATCATTGCGGGTTGAATAGCTTTTAAATACTTCTGCTCATCAAACTGTTTTTCGCTTTTAGCAATTACGATGGTAGCCACACCGTTTCCAATTACGTTGGTTATCGCTCTGGCTTCGCTCATAAAACGATCTACACCGATTAATATCGAAATATGTTCAATCGGCATAATTTTTAAGGCCGTTAAGGTTGATACCAAAACAATAAAACCACTACCAGTTACCCCTGCAGCACCTTTTGAAGTTATCATCAACACACCTAAGACGGTGATCTGCTGTCCAAGCGTTAAATCCACATGAAAAACCTGACAGAGAAATATAACGGCCATGGCCAGATAAATTGCTGTTCCATCCAGGTTGAATGAATAACCCGTAGGAATAACCAAACCAACAACCGATTTATCGCAACCGATGGCTTCCATTTTCTGCATCATACTCGGCAAGGCAGATTCTGATGAGGAGGTACCCAATACAATTAAAATTTCCTGACGGATATACTTCAGGTAAGCCCAGAGGCTAAAGTTATAGTAACGGCAAATTCCGTTTAAAATCACGAAAATAAACAGGAAGCAGGTTAAATAAACCGAACCCATGAGTTTGGCCATGCCCACTATACTTTCCAGACCATGAGTACCAATGCTGAAAGCCATTCCGCCGAAAGCACCAATTGGTGCTAAACGCATAATCAGCTTCATAATTTTAAATAACACCTTCGATATTTTATCAAAGGCATTCAAAACTGTGGTACCTTCGCCACCCAGTTTATTCAGTCCATAACCAAAAAGAATGGCAAACAATAAAATCTGTAAAATATTGCCTTCGGCAAATGAGGCTATAATATTATGCGGAATAATATGCAGGAAGAATTCGGCCCAATTCATGTCTTTTGCCTGTTCAGCATAACCTGCAATTTTGGTAGCATCGCCAGCCTTAGCAATCATTCCGGCACCGGGCTTTAAAACATTGGCTACCAATAAACCAATTGCAATGGCTACTGTGCTCACAATTTCGAAATATAACAGTGCCTTGCCGCCTACCCTGCCCACCTTTTTCATATCGCCCATATGCGCAATACCTAAAACAATGGTAAAGAAAATAATTGGTGCAATTAACATGCTAATCAGGTTAATAAAACCCTGACTGATTAATTTAGCGGTGGGTGCAAAACCAGGAAAGTAAGCACCAACGTAGATTCCAATGATGATGGCCAATAAAACCTGAAAGGTTAAATTGGAAAATACTTTCTTTATAAATTCTGTAACTGTCATTTACCTGGTGTGAGTAAGGAAAGATATGCGTATTTTTCTATTTAGTGGCACAATAGCTTAAAACCTAACTTAAAAAGCGATTTCGTTATTTATAAATGCTGACTTCAATTTTTCCGTCAGCTGTTATGGTACCTCTGTACATTCCCTCGGTATTAAAGGGCAGTGCTACGTTACCTTTTTTATCTAAAGCAATTAAGCCACCATCGCCCCCCATTTTTCCTACTTTATCTAAGGCTATTTTCGAAGCTTCGGCAACGGATAAACCCTTGTATTCCATTAAATCGGAAATGGTTTTGGCCACCACATTGCGGATGTAAAATTCGCCCCAACCGGTACAGGAAATACCTGCGGTTTCGTTATTGCAATAGGTACCGGCACCAATAATAGGCGCATCGCCTACCCGGCCATATTTTTTGTTGGTCATACCACCGGTTGAGGTTCCTGCAGCTAAGTTACCCGCTTGATCTAAGGCCACACAACCCACCGTACCAAATTTATAATCGTGATTTTTGCTTCCCAGTAATTCCGATTTCTTGTTTCCATGATCGAGTACTGCTTTTGTCGAATCTTCTTTAATGGCTTTTTGCAAACCATCCCAGCGCTCTTTAGTCCAGAAGTATTTTGGATCTACGATTTCCAGTCCTACTTCTTTAGCAAACTGCTCAGCACCCGCACCCACCATCATCACGTGTTCTGATTTTTCCATCACAGCCCTTGCTGCCGAAATTGGATTTTTAATGGTGGTTACTCCGGCAACCGATCCTGCCATTAAAGTTTTACCATCCATTATTGCCGCATCGAGTTCGTTTCTGCCATCATGCGTAAAAACGGCACCTTTTCCTGCATTAAAGTGAGGATCGTTTTCCATCACATGAATCGTGGCTTCTACGGCATCCATGCTGCTTTTTCCTGCTTTAATTTCGGCATAACCTGCCTGCAAAGCTTGTGTTAAAACAGCAATATAAGCGGCCTCCTTTTCGGCAGTCATATTCTTTTTGAGAATGGTGCCGGCACCGCCGTGAATAACCATTACATATTTTTTCTGCTGAGCAGAAACTTGCAGGGTTAAAGCCGAAAACAAGAATAAGGCAAGTAATTTTAACGGTTTCATCTTCCTATAGGATTTAAGAAGCTGTTAAATTAAGAAAATCCTCGGGAATAAAGCGTCTAAACTTTAGCTATATCTTTTGACGAGAATTGCAGATCGTAAAGCTTTTTATAGTAACCATTTAATTTTTAAGCTACTGGTAAAGCCAATTATATTCCTCCCATAAGTACAAACTTTATGAATGGCAAATTGTAAGGTTTTCAATGTTTATTCTATTTTTGCTTCACTAATCCAAATCAAGCCCTCAAAATGAAGTCTTACCCGATCCTGCTGAAATTATTATTACTCCTACTACCATTTTTATCAGTTGCACAAAGTGAAAAAACAGAGTTAGATATTTATCCCCATTGGGAAAAAGATGAGGTCCATAAAATTTCACTTAAAAGTACCACAACCGATATTGCTAACAAAATATCTATTCAATACATATCTAATTTTGATGCAAATTTCAGGGTAGTAGAAAAGAACGAAGATGAACTTTTAATTGAATGGACTTTTACAAATGCTAAACTGGCCAGCAAGGATAAGATTATAGAAAATGTTCTACTTGCCAGTCTGGTAAACAAGAAAATCAGCATAAAATTTTCGGGCTATGGGAAATTTATTTCTCTTGTTAATGAGGATGAATTAAGAACTGTTGCAGATAAAACTATCGATAAATTGATGGCTACAACCTCCGATCCAAACTACAAAATATTGCTTAATAGTGCTAAACGCCTGATTTCTACTCCACAAGGCATTGGATCAGCAATTTTAAAGCCCATAAAGTTTTACCACTATTGTTTCGATCACAGCTTTAAGCTTAATGAAGAAGTTGTAAATAATGTTCTTGTTCCTAATGCTTTAGGCGGAGCACCTTTTAATGCAATAGAAAGAGTTAAATGTACTGATATTGATCAGCAGAAATCCATCTGCAGAATTGAAAGCAGCAAAATCGCAGATGGTGTGGCTTTAACTAAAGCGGTAAAAGATTTTTTTATAAAAGGCAATAAAAACGATGCAAAAACAATAGAAAAGCAATTTAAAAATATTGATTATGAAGTTTCAGAATCTACGGCACATGAAATAAATTTCAAGACAGGAACTATTTTAAAAGCATCTTTTAAAAGAAAAGTAAACCTAGGTGTGTACAATAGGACATCGCTAAATGAAATACAGTCTATTGATTAGCATATAAATCAATAATTTGGAATAAATTAAACTTTAGCTATTCCTTTGGACGAGAATTGCAGATCGTAAAGCTTTTTATAGTAGCCATTTAGTTTTAACAACTGCTGATGTGTTCCTTTTTCTTTGATCTCTCCTTTATCGAGCACAATAATCTGATCGGCCTTTTGAATGGTGGATAAACGGTGAGCAATTACGATGGAGGTTCGGCCTTCCATTAAATTATCAATGGCTTTCTGGATCAGTAATTCGGTTTCGGTATCAACTGATGAGGTAGCTTCATCTAAAACCAAAATAGCCGGATTGTGCACCAGCGCACGGATAAACGAAATTAATTGTGCCTGTCCTGCCGAGAGCGTAGCGCCTCTTTCCATCACATTGTACTGATAAGCACCAGGTAAACGTTCGATAAAATCGTGTGCACCAACTTTTTTGGCCGCATTAACTACTTCTGCTATCGTAATTTCAGGATTATTAAGGGTAATATTGTTTAAAATGGTGTCTGAAAATAAGAAAACATCCTGCAGCACGGTAGCAATGTGACTTCTCAGGTAATCGAGGTCAAAATCTTCAATGCGGATACCATCAACCGTAATATCCCCTTTTTTCACTTCATAAAAGCGGTTCAGGATATTGATGGTAGAAGATTTACCTGCCCCGGTTGCTCCAACCAAAGCAACGGTTTCGCCAGCTTTTACTTCAAAGCTGAGGTCTTTCAGCACATAATTTTCATCATTGTAGGCAAACCATACCTTTTCGAATTTAATATTTCCTTCTAATTTTGCAGGCCTTTGTGTTCCCTCATTTGGTGTGGTCTCATCAGTATCTAAAACTTTAAAAACACGTTCGGCACCAACCATACCCATCTGCAGGGTATTAAACTTATCTGCCAGCTGGCGGATTGGCGTGAACACCATACCCAGGTACATGATAAACTGGGTGATGGTTCCGGGTGTTACATCCAGGGGTTTGGAAAGAATGCTTTTCGCGCCATACCATACCAATAAGCCCAGCGACATGGCCGAGATTAACTCTACTACCGGAAAAAAGATAGAATAATACCAGTTAGAACGGATATTGGCATCGCGATAACGTTTATTAATCGCGTAGAACTTTCTGTACTCCTGTTTCTCTCTTGCAAAGTATTGAACGATAGAAACACCTGTAATGTGTTCCTGTAAAAAGGTATTCAGGTTAGAAACCTCATTCCGAATTTCCTGAAAGGCCACTTTAATCGCCTGCTGAAATTTCCGGGTAGCCATAATCAACAAAGGAATGGGTAAAAGCACCACCAAACTCAATTGCCAATCGGTGTATAACATTACGCACACAATTACTACCACCTGCAAACTATCGCCAATCATGGAGATTAAACCTTCCGAAAAGATATCAGCAATGGTTTCCAGGTCTGAAACTGTTCTGGTTATTAATTGTCCGATGGGTGTTTTATCGAAAAATTTAAGGCGGAGTTTGGTAATGTGGTTAAAAACATTGATCCGCAGGTCGCGGATAACCGATTGCCCCAGGGTATTGGTTAAAAGCGTATGGTTATACTGGATCAGTGTCTGTAAAATCAACATAAAGACCAT
Organism: Sphingobacteriaceae bacterium GW460-11-11-14-LB5; assembly: GCA_002151545.1. Lineage (NCBI taxonomy): Bacteria > Pseudomonadati > Bacteroidota > Sphingobacteriia > Sphingobacteriales > Sphingobacteriaceae > Sphingobacteriaceae bacterium GW460-11-11-14-LB5. The sequence continues at coordinate 3,918,533 of CP021237.1, forward strand.
CAGCATGGTCATGTTGACCAGCCCGGAGTAATTCCCTGCTAAAATATAATGATCGAGTGTATACTTAATTAAAAACGGACGTACGGGAGAAATGGCCGCGAGCAGAATGGTTAAAATAACCGACCATACAAAAACAGCACGGTAAGGCTTTACGTATTGAAAAATACGTTTCAGTAATCCGGTGTTGTATACGTCGCCTGTAACTGCCATTTTTAAGGTTTAGGGTGTAAGGTTTAGGGTATAAGGCCTACACTGTTTTAAAATTTTAAATTATACTATCTTTTTGTTGTAATTCACTTTTTTTATGGCGGTTGCTGCACCTTCCACCTTAAACCCTTCTACCTTCTACCTTATATAAGGTTTAGGGTATAAGGCCTTACACTGTTTTAAAATTTTAAATTATACTATCTTTTTGTTGTAATTCACTTTTTTTATGGCGGTTGCTGCACCTTCCACCTTAAACCCTTCTACCTTCTACCTTATATAAGGTTTAGGGTATAAGGCCTTACACTGTTTTAAAATTTTAAATTATACTATCTTTTTGTTGTAATTCACTTTTTTTATGGCGGTTGCTGCACCTTCCACCTTAAACCCTTCTACCTTCTACCTTATATAAGGTTTAGGGTTTAAGGTCCTACGTATCTTACACAAATTTCAATAAAGGAAAAGTTTATCTTGTAAAGCGGTCGCCAAACCTTTTACCTCACACCTTTAACCTTCTACCTTATATAAGGGTATTCTATCTTCACTAAGTACAAACCGCAGGCTGGCACCGATTGTCCGGCGTTACTGCGGTTTTTACTTTCTATTATTGCTTTAAAATCCGTTAAATTTATTTCCTTTTTACCAATCTGCACCAGGGTACCCATAATAGCCCTTACCATGTTCCGTAAAAAGCGATCGGCCTGAATGGTAAAAACCAGTCCATCTTCCTGTTCTTCGAAAACGGCTTTGGTTACTTTGCAATTATTGGTAAAGGTTTGCGTATTTGACTTACTGAAGCACGAAAAATCGGTATAATTTAACAACAATGCTGCAGCGCTATTCATCGCTTCTCTATCCAGTTGATCTTTAACCAACCAAGATCGGTTAAGTTTAAAAGGATTTTTTTCGAAGTGAAGATAATATTTATAAGCACGGGCAGTTGCATCAAAGCGGGCATGGGCATCATCATGCACGGGTATTATTTTTTTTGCAGCAATTTGATAGGGCAACATGGCATTGATGCCCGTTACTGCGTTTAAAACTTTTGCCTCTTCTACACCTTCCACATCAAAATGCGCATAAAAATCAGTGGCATGTACGCCGGCATCCGTTCTGCCGCAGCCCAATGTTTCGATAGCTTGCCTAAAAAAAACAGACATAGCCTTATCTAACAATTCCTGAACGGTAATTGCATTAGGTTGTGTTTGCCAGCCATGGTATAAGCTGCCATCATAAGCCAGTTGGATGAAATACCTTTTTTTACTCAAAGCGATGCAAAAATACTTTTTTCCTTTTATTTAGAAGGAAAGCACTTCACATTTATTCGTAATAGCCCTCACTAAGGTTTAGCGGTATTTTTTTCGTCAAACTGCCATTTATTATTGTAAAAACCAGCCAGCTTAATGCCTTTACTTCCTTCTTTAGGTAACTCAGACGAAAATATCATAAAATCAGGGAAACCGCTGCCGCCGGCAAAATACTGGTTGGCATAAGCAGCTTTCATGCCGGTTACTCCGGTGCTGGCCACTACGCCGATTAATAATTTGTTATCCTGTTGTGGCCAAATGTAATATGCTGCTAAATCATCTCCTTTCCAGCTGCCTTGTCCTGTGGTTATTTGCGAATTGCTTACCTGTATCGGGCAATCTTTCAGTAAGGTTTTCCAGGCTGTATTATTTTCGGAATTTCCGTACAAAATAATATTACGCCCCTGGTATTTTGATGCCGAAAATTCTTTATCCATGATGATATCAATTGCGCCGTTACCACGGTAATACCAACTTTCAGCATCGTATTTGGCTTTATTTAAATTAGCCTGATTGGCTTCAGCACTGCCTTTTGTGCCCACTACAAAAACCATTTTATGATTAAATGCTTCTTTAAAAGTGCCATACCGCAACGGGTTTTTATCTCTTTTATCAATTTTGGTAATAATTTGCCATGCCTCGTTATTTTTCTCTAAAAACAGGGTATCATTAACACTTTGTGTGGTATAATTAATTACGGTTAAGCTATCTAAAGTAATTTTCACAGGTGTTTTTGCACCAAAATCGGTTAAAGCCAATTTTAAAAGGGCAACATTTTCAGTTTTACCCACAATGCTTGATAACTTCCTGTCTCGCGTTAACATGATGCGGCTATATTGTAAAGGCTGCGTTTGCTGATAAATAGTGGCCCAGCGATAAGTAGCCGAAATCCCAGGACTTGATGTTGTAAAATCAATGCGGTTTACCGCCGAATCGGTAGCAATAGTATGCCACTTAAAAAAATTAAAAATAGGTGGCCAATCTACACTTTGATCGCCAAACCAGTGTTCACCTCCGGGATATTCGTAATAACTAAAATCGGCATGGAAGCCTGAAAGCAATTTCTTCATTTGTCTGGCGTAACTAACAGGAACGACCTTATCGGCATCGCCATGCAAAATATAAACACCTAATGGGGTATAATTGGTTGCCAGTTTCGGAACATCGCTTTGATTACCCGCTCTTAACAGCATTCTTTCCACTATATTTTTACTGCTATCCGGAATTTTACCATCGGCAGAACCATAATCTTTTAGCGAAGCATAACCTGCAGCAGGTGCAATAGCCGCCCATTTATCGGGATAAGTGGCTCCTAAAAACCAGGTGCCGTGCCCACCCATAGAATGACCCGTGAGGTAAATCTGTTTATCACTTGGTTTAAACTGATCTTTAGCCAATGCCAACACTTCTAAAGCGTCCTGGCGACCCCAGTCTTCCCAATTAAAACCACGTGGCCTGCGGTTAGTGGCCGCCACTACTGTTCCCCAATCTTTAGATTTATAAGCTTTTGCCTGACCAATGGCTTCTACACCAGCGCCATGTACCGACAGAAATAATGCTGAATTTGGTTTCCAGCCGTTAAGTTGCGGGGTAACCGCGAAATACTGCAAGCTGCCATCAATTTTGCTGATAAAAGTCTGTTTATGGGTTGATGAATTGGCCAAAGCTTCAATTACAATCGTTTTCTGATCAACACTTGTTTTGTTCTGCAACAGTTGTATTTCGAGGTTATAATTACCTGGTGTGCTTATGGCGCTTGCATCTAATTCAAAAATTACTTTCCGCATGCTCAGTTTTGCAACGCGCGAAATGGCTATTTCCTGCTGTTTGCCATTTAAAACGGTTTTGATATGCAAATCGTTAAAATCTTTTAAAGAAGAATTACTTACCGTTAATGCCCCCTTCAGCACACCATTTGCCTGATTGAGCACAATGCTGGGCAAGGTCACATCATCTGTGTGGAGGAGTAATTTTTTAGCGTTGACAATAATCATGGGCAAGATACTGGCACCTCTTACAAAAAGTTCGTTTACCCCTTTTTTTAATTGAACCGGAATATTCATGTAACCTGATGCATAAGGGTCGCCCATGTGCGGTGTACCATTGAAAAACAAACTATTACCACCAATTACATTTAAAATGGCGGTTTGTTCTGTAGGAGAGGTATAAGTTATGTAGATATAATCAGAACCTCTATCTATACTGCCCGGATTGAGGAAAGGATTATTTGTTGTTTGAAAAGATCTCCTCGAAAATGCACTAAAACGCCCGTTAGCATCTGCTTTAATAGCTTTCCACAATACTTTTTGTCCATCTTTACCTGCTGAAAATGCTACGTTTTCGGTTGGCTTTTCTAATTTTCCATTAGCCATTTGCCAGGCCAGCAAATCGGTATAAGTGGCTTCACGGCCATAGCGGGTTCCGCTGGCTACCGTTAATGCATTTTCAAATTTAAGGGTATCTTGTGCAAAGGTGTTTGCTGCAGCAAGTAAGAACACTAGAAAAAGTAAGTTTTTTAGCATAAATCGTTTTATTAGTCTGGTTGATCAAAGTTAATCGATTTAAAAGACTGCCATCGTAGAACTGTTAGATGTAATACCTTTTTTACTCAAGGCGATATATAAATACTGATTATGGAGCCAAATGCTGAATCGCGCGTTGAGCGTTTGGCGTTCTGCGGAAAATATTGATCAAAATAGCAATTCATACTCCTTATTCATTCCTGCTCCTATCCGGAAACTTTAATCTTTCTTTCTTTTCTCAAAAAAGGCTAGATTTGTTCTCATACATTTTTCATTCATGATACAAAGAATACAATCGATCTGGCTTTTTTTAGCAGCATTAACCTTGGTTTTAATGTTGTTTTTACCCATTGCAACTAAAAATAGTGCCGGAACAACATCAGCGGTATACACTACCGGTTTATATCAAACTTTAACCATTAAAGCGGGTGTAAGTCTTAAAACCCAATCTTTTTTACCTCTAATCATTACCAATATCGCTGTTGCATTTATTTGTTTAATGAACATCTTTAATTACAAAAGAAGAAGTTTTCAGAAACGCATTGCGATTATATCAATTGTATTAATTGGTGGTTTTGCCTTTTGGTGCAGCGTTTATGCCAAAAAACTGCCAGGTGGTATTGAAGGTGCCAGTTTCGGTGTTGGCGCTTATTTGCCTGCATTAGCTATTTTATTTATTGTACTGGCTATTTTCGGCATTAATAAAGACGAAAGGTTAATCCGTTCGGCTGAAAGGTTAAGATAACTTGCTTATGGCTTACAGAAATACATTTGCTGTTCTTATTATTTGTCTCTGTTTTTCGTGCAAAAAAGGCGGAAGCAAAGCAGAGATAAATTTCCCCTTAATGCTGCAAACCGAAAATCTGGTCAAAAAATCGGATACACGTTTATTTACAGCAAACGGCGAAATAAAAGACCAGAATATCATTAAGCAATTTATTAAAAACGAAAGTAGCTTTATTATACCAGATCATTACGTTGCAGATGGAAGCAGTCTGTTTTTTTCAGCTAGCGATGCGGCAACAATTGACGGAAATGTAAATTATACGGTAGTAAAAGAAGGCGATTTAATACTGTTCTACTCGCCAAAAACCGTGTTAACCAATAATCTGCTCGTAGACCAGATTTTTAAATACCGCGCACCAATAAGTCCTATTCCAACTCAGAATGGATACAACTACATTACACAGGAAGTAAGGGTTGCCCGGGGAAATTATGATCAATTTTCATTTTCAAGAACGGTATTTTTGCTAAAACGCGGAACCATCTCAAAACAATCGGGAATTGCATTTAACGATATTGCCGATGACGTTGTGACCAAACTGAGTGCTCAGGATACGCTCGCGTATTTAGAAACCGCACTCATTATGGCTCGTTAAAGACCATCTAATAAAACCGTTTGATGATCCTGATGCGGTAAACTCAAATTTTTACCTCCAGCCCTGCCAACTAAACCCGGTTGGAGTGAAAATCCTTTTGAAACCTGAAAGGTTTAAAAAGATTGAAACGGAAAACGGGACTGATGCAACCTAAGCCCCACTGCAGCCGCTTTCCAAATAAAAAGCAACTGTCTCTATTACAATCACGACCTCAACTTAAACCAGCCCCATCCCACCTTTTCCATCATCCATCTTACATCCACTGTTACTTCCTTATTTTCAAATATTTAGCTTAAAAAACTATTTACTTGATTATCTGTGAAATACGGAATATTAACCGTACCTTTGCGGCTCAATTAAAAATAAAAAGACGAATGACAAACCCATTTCAATTATTGGGGATAAGTGATGACGTCGTTAATGCCGTAAAGGATCTTGGATTTGAAACTCCAACACCTATTCAGGAGCAAAGTATTCCTGTACTGTTAGAAGGCACTAATGATTTTGTTGGTTTGGCCCAAACAGGAACAGGAAAAACAGCCGCATTTGGTTTGCCGCTGTTAGAACTAATCGATTTTAAAGTTAATAAACCACAGGCATTGATTTTATGCCCTACCCGTGAGTTATGCTTGCAAATCGCTAACGACCTTAAAAACTTTTCTAAAAACGTTGCTAATGCCCACGTTGTTGCCGTTTACGGTGGCGCGAACATTATGCAACAACTACGCGAAATACGCCAAGGCGTTCAGATCGTAGTGGCCACGCCCGGCCGTATGTTGGATATCATAGGCCGTAAAGCCATTGACTTCACTAACGTTAAATATGTTGTGCTTGATGAAGCTGACGAAATGTTGAACATGGGTTTCCAGGACGACATTAACGACATTTTATCAACTACTCCTGATGACAAAAAAACCTGGTTATTCTCGGCTACCATGCCTGCAGAAGTTCGCCGTATAGCTAAAAACTACATGGATAACCCTGTTGAATTAACCATGGGCACAAAAAATACAGGTAACGTAAACATCGAACACGAATATTACATTGTTCGTGCACGTGATAAATATGCTGCCTTAAAACGTATTGTAGATTTTAACCCTGAAATTTTTGCCGTAGTATTTTGTAAAACCAAATTGGATACGCAGGATGTTGCCGAGCACTTAATTAAAGATGGTTACAATGCTGATGCTTTACACGGCGATTTATCGCAACAACAACGTGATAAAGTAATGCAACGTTTCCGTGAGCGTAACATGCAGTTGTTAATTGCTACTGATGTTGCGGCACGTGGTATCGATGTAAATAATGTAACACACGTAGTAAACTATTCTTTACCTGACGAAATTGAAAGTTATACCCACCGTTCTGGCCGTACTGGTCGTGCTGGTAAAACAGGTATTTCAATCTGTATCATCAACTCTAAAGAATTAGGTAAAATCCGCCAGTTAGAGCGCATTATTGGTAAACAATTTACCAAAGCTGAGCTACCTACAGGATTTGACGTTTGTGAAAAACAATTATTCTCTTTAGTACACAAAGTACATAACGTAGAAGTTAACAACGAACAGATTGATCAGTACATCCCTCGTATTATGGATGAATTTGCTGATTTAAGCAAAGAAGATGTAATTAAACGTTTTGCATCTTTAGAGTTTAACCGTTTCTTAGATTACTATTCTAAAGCGCCTGATTTAAACGCTGCAGTTGGCGATGATCGTGGTGCGGACAGAGGCGAAAGAGGTGGACGTGGACGTGGTAGCGAAGGTTACACCCGTTTGTTCATCAACTTAGGTTCTGTAGATGAGTTTACCCGTGGCGATATGTTATCATTTATCTGTAACAACGGTAAAATTGGTGGCAAAAGCGTTGGTAAAATCGATCTAAAAGGTGTTTTCTCTTTCTTTGAAGTAGAAGACGATGTAGCTGACAAAGTTTTTGAAGGCTTTAAATCTGTTGAGTTTAACGGACGTCAGGTACGTATCGAGAAAAGCGGAGACGGTGGTCGTGGTGAAGGTGCTGGCGAAAGACGCGGTGGCGGTGAAAGACGTAGCGGTGGTTTCGGCGGAGAACGCAGAAGCGGCGGTGGCGGTGGTTACCGTGGCGGAGGCGACAGAAGAAGTTCTGGCGGTGGTAGCGGAAGACGCGAAGGCGGAAACAGCGGTGGCGGTTTCAGAGATTTCTCTGGACGTAGCCGTGACGACAAAGGTGGTAACACCGGAGGCCCACGCAGAGAAGGCGGAAACCGTGAAGGCGGTGAACGCAGAAAAAAATGGTAAATCACTAAACCAAATATTTTACAGCCGTCCCGATTTTTCGGGGCGGCTTTTTTTTGTTTAAAGAATTTGTTGATTTATGGCATCGTCATTTCGAACGAAGTGCAACGTAGTTGAGAACCACGAAGTGCTCAGCGAAGCTAAATCTATAATAGATCTCTCTCCCGAACATTCGGGACTACGCTACAGTCGAGATGACGATCGTTCTATAAAAACTCATGATATAAAACCGCAGCTTTTCTACTTAAATCAGCCTGCAAAATATTATATTTATCGTTTATCTGTACAACAAAACAATATGCGTTTTTTAAAGTTTTTCTTCCTTTTATTACCACTATTTGTAGTTAATAATCTTTCTGCCCAGCAAAGCAGTTCAAGCCAAAAAATGCAATGGTTTGCCGATGCCAAACTGGGTATTTTCATCCATTGGGGTATTTATTCAGTTAATGGCATTTCCGAATCGTGGTCGTTTTTTAACAATTACATTAACCACGATGCTTACATGAAACAGCTTAATGGTTTTACGGCAGCAAAATATAAACCTGAAGAATGGGTAAACCTGATTAAAGAAAGCGGTGCCAAATACGCGGTAATTACTACCAAACACCATGATGGCGTGGCCCTTTGGGACAGTAAAGCTCCTTTAGCCACCACAACCTTAAAAAATAGTGCTGCAAAAAAAGATTTAATCACGCCGTTTGTAACTGAACTCAAAAAGTCTGGTTTGAAAACAGGTTTATATTTTTCATTACCTGATTGGAGTTATCCGGATTACGATGGTTTTACCCGCGACAGAAAACGTTACGATTATAAACAGGATGCACCACGTTTTACAAAGTTTCAGCATTATTTCCAGGGCCAGTTAAACGATCTGTCGGCCAAATACAATCCCGATTTATTATGGTTTGATGGCGATTGGGAGCATAGCGGCGAAGAATGGCAGGCCAAAAACATATTGACAAATTTACGCAAGGTAAACCAGAACATCATTATCAACTCCCGCCTCAACGGCCATGGCGATTACGATACACCAGAACAAGGTGTCCCGGTGGTAAAACCGAGTTCACCAGAGTGGGAACTTTGTTATACCATGAACGATTCATGGGGTTATCAACCTTACGACAATCACTATAAATCATCAAATATGATTATCCGCACCCTTGTTGATTGTATCAGCATGGGCGGCAACTTATTGCTTGATATTGGACCAAAAGCTGATGGAACTATTGCACCAGAGCAGGTTAAAATTTTAAAAGATTTAGGCCGCTGGACAAAAAAACATGGCGAAGCCATTTACGGAACACAAACCGGCATCACTAAAAAACATTTCAATGGAAAAACCGCACTTTCGAAAGATAAGAAAACCCTTTTCCTTTACCTCGATTATAAAACGAATGAAGGCATTGTGCTAACAGGTCTAAAATCAAAAGTAAAAAACATGCAATTAGTTGGCGGCGGTCAGGTAAAATTCGCCAACATTAGCGCTTCAGATTATGTTTTCAATATCCCTTCAACTGATTTTGATCAGGATGTAACCGTAGTAAAAGTAAATTTTGATGAGCCTGTTGCGCTTATTGAAACCGAAAATGAAGCCATTTCATTAAAATATTTATTTACAGCAAATAATAAACAGCATGCTGCTGCTTACAAGCTGAAACAGTTAGCGGCCACGTTGGATAAGGGTATCAATATTTTTAACGAAACCAATTTAGCGGCAGATGGGATGGATTTCAACGCGAATATTAAACCTCTTGACCAAACCGTGAACAATTGGGTAATCAAAAATGCGGAGGCCTTATACAAAACAACAGAAGGAATTCCGGCAGGACATTACCAGGGTAACACCGCACTTTCTGCCGATAAACAAACCCTTTATTTATTTGTAGAAGGTACACCAACCGGCCCAATTGCGATTAAAGGCTTAAAAAACAACATCAGCAGGATCAGGATTGTAGGTGAAGGCACTATGCTTCCGCACGAAATTTATAACAAACTGTACTGGAGCAAAATACCGGGGATTGTTTACATTCCGGTGCCTAAAGATAAACTAGATCCCGAATTAACAGTAATTGCGGTGCTTTTAGATAGCCCGATTGATTTGTACCGTGAAAAAGTTGGCGCGATTGAAAGCAATCTTTAATATTTTCTATCCTAAAGATCCCTCGACTCCGCTCAGGATGACGGCTATATGGAAATTCCGTGATTCTGTGCTTCCGTAGCAAAAAATTATTTAACAATTGTAAAATAGTGGCGCGACTTTACGATTATCCTTAAATTGCATTACTTTCGCACATCATGCAGGCAAAATATATCTCATATCAGGAAACCGGATCATTTTCAAAACTGGTTTTAGATTATATTAACGACGAAGAACAGCTTAAAGCTTTTTATAGTTATCGTCCTGATATGGAGGGCCTGGCCAAAGCAATTGAGCATCGAAATTTTTCAGGGAACAGAGAAACTTTAGTTAAGGTTTTACAAGATCAGTACCAGCATTTACAGCCCAACAAATCAGTTACCAAAAATATAGAACTTTTAGGCTCGGCAAATACCTTTACGGTTACAACCGGCCACCAGCTGAACCTTTTTACCGGGCCACTTTATTTTATTTACAAAATTGTAACCACCATTAATTTAGCCATCGAGTTAAAAATGGCCCATCCTGATCAAAACTTTGTCCCGGTTTATTGGATGGCAACAGAGGATCACGATTTTGATGAAATTAACCATGTAAGTGTTGATGAAAAGAACATCAGCTGGATACAACAAACCAACGGTGCCACCGGAAGATTAAGTACCCAAACCGTTGCCGCAGCAGTAACCGCATATAAGGGTTATCTTGGTATCTCTAAAAACGGGAAACGGATTGCCAAGTTAGTGGAACAGGCCTATTTGCAACACGATAATTTAGCCGATGCCACCCGGTTTTTGGTGAACAACCTGTTCGAGAAATATGGTTTGGTGATTGTAAATGCAGATGATGCCCAATTAAAAAAACAATTCACGCATATTATTACCGAAGATATTATTCAGCACAACAGTTCGAAAAATATTGAAAAGAGCTCGAAAAATCTGGAAGATTTAGGTTATAAAACGCAGGTGAATGGTCGTGATATTAACTTCTTTTACCTGATTGATAATCTCCGCGAACGCTTGATTTTTGAAAATGGCAAATATCTGGTGAATCATACCGATATCAGTTTTACCGAAGAAACACTAAAAGCAGAAATCGAGGCACATCCTGAGCGGTTTAGCCCAAACGTGGTGATGCGCCCCATGTACCAAGAAGTTATTTTACCCAACCTGGCTTATATTGGTGGTGGCGCAGAAGTAGCTTACTGGATGCAGTTAAAGGCAAATTTCGACTTTTACCAAGTTGATTTTCCGGTTTTACTCTTGCGTAATTCGGCTTTATTGATTGATAAACGCAGTGCCCAGAATTTATATCATTTAGGTTTCTCTCTGGAAGATATTTTCTTACCTGTTGAAGAACTAAAAAATATTTGGGTAAAGCGTAATACCACGGCATTGTTGAGTTTAGCCGATGAAACCAGAGCCATTAACAGCATTTTCGATCAGATTAAACTAAATGCCTATAAAATCGATAAAACGCTTTCTGTTTCTACTGATACGGCAAAACAACGAACCAATCATTTATTGGCGAACCTGGAAAAGAAACTATTCCGGGCCGAGAAAAGAAAACATGAAACTGCATTACTGCAGATAGACAATGTAAAGAAAAGGCTTTTCCCGAATGGAACACTGCAGGAAAGAATCTTGAATATTGCGCCCATGTATGTGAATTACGGCGAAGATTTTCTTTCTTCGTGTATAGAAAACTTCGAACCACTAGGTGGCGATTTTACTGTATTATTACCATAATATTAGTCCTAAGTCCCGAGTCGGAAGTCGATAGTCGACAATCCGAAGCTAAAACTCTTGATACCTGCTACTAAATACTATCAACTTGTTACCCAAACTTGATACTTAAAATGAACTTCATCACTTTTACCGAAACCAATCTCAGGGCTTTTACTTTTAACGTTTTTAAAAAAATGGGCTGCTCTGATGAACACGCCAATTTAGCAACCGATGTATTGATCCGCTCAGATTTACGTGGCATCGACTCTCATGGTGTTGCACGTTTAAGTGGCTATGTACGCCTTTGGGAAAAGAAAAGAATCAATGCCACACCTGATATTAAAATCGTACACGAAACGCCTACCACAGCCACAGTAGATGGTGATGCAGGTTTAGGGTTGGTTGTAGCGCCTTTCGCGATGAAAGTTGCCATCGAAAAAGCAGAAAAGTACGGTAGCGGATGGGTATCGGTTAAAAACTCCAATCACTTTGGAATTGCCGGTTACCATGCTTTAATGGCTGTAGAAAAAGATATGATCGGCATTAGTATGACCAATGCAAGCCCCCTGGTGGCGCCTACTTATGCCAACGAACGTTTACTGGGCACAAATCCGATGTGTTACGCTTTTCCGGCCGGAAAATATCCGCCTGTAATTGTAGATATGGCTACTGCCGCAGCAGCAAATGGCAAATTGGAAATTGCCCAACGTGCCAATAAAAGTATTCCTGATGGCTGGGTTCAGGATAAAAATGGTGAAAATTCTACCGATCCAAACGAATTAAAAAATGGCGGTTCACTTTTACCTTTGGGTAGCGATAAAGACCATGGCAGTCATAAGGGTTATGGACTGAGTGCTACGGTTGATATTTTATCAGCAGTACTGTCTGGCGCCAACTATGGTCCCTGGGTGCCTCCTTTTGTAGCTTTTTTAGAACCATCGGCAAATCCGGTTGGTGAAGGATTAGGCCATTTTTTAGGCGCCATGCGTGTTGATGGCTTCAGACCGGCTGCAGACTTTAAAGATCATCTGGACAATTGGGTAGAACGCTTTAAAAGTGCAAAAACGATAGATCCTGACAAAAAGGTAATCATCCCCGGCGAACCGGAGCATGAATTTGAGCAGGAAAGAAAAATTAGTGGCATTCCATTAATCGATGTGGTAGTAAAGGACCTGAATGAGCTTGCGGTGAAATTGGGTATTGAAGAATTAAAATAGCTTCATGTAACCGCAAAGTACGCTGAGAAGAAAGCAGTAAGTTCGCAAAATTATCATAGCGGCTGGATATGAAGGAGCCGAAGCAATCTTACCACAGTAAAAATAATTTTGCGCTTTAGATTGCTTCCCCGAAAGGTCGGGACAGGCTGTCGTTCCTCCTCGCAATGACGGAATAAAATAAAAAGCCGCAGATTTAACCAAGATCTGCGGCAACTATTACTTGATATGGTTTATACCCAACCATAGGGGGTGTTTTTTTAAGGCTTAACTGTCAAGTTATCTTTTAAATAAAGTGCCTTGCTTGATGATCCGATCATGATTCGATATTCACCTGGTGCTACTCCCCAAACATTATTCATATCGAGTGTTTGAAGTACCTCTTTATCCAGTTTGAATGAAATGACCTTTGCTTCGCCTGCTTTTAAATGTATCCGCTGGAAAGCTCTCAGTGCAAGAACCGGCTGTGCCAATTTGCTTAACAGTGGTCTCATGTACAACTGCACCACTTCTTCACCATCGTAACTGCCTGTATTTTTAAGTTCGAAACTAACTATAGCGGTTTCATTTTTAGCGATACTTTTGCGGTTAAACTTTAAATTGCTGTAAGAAAAGTTGGTATAACTTAACCCATATCCAAATGGAAAAAGTGGCTCGCCGCTTAAGTTATTATAATCATCGCCTCTTCCGGTAGGTTTGTGGTTGTAAACCAGGGGTAACTGCGATTCATCAATCGGGTAGGTTATTGGCAGTTTTCCTGATGGATTTATTTTTCCGAGTAATACGTCTGCAACGGCAGCCCCACCAGCTTCGCCCGGGTACCACACATTTAACACCGCGCTTACTTGATTTAGCCAGGGTTGCATATTGATGGCGCTTCCACCGGTTAATACCACTACAATTGGTTTCCCTGTTTTTGCAAGTTCTTCCAATAACAGTTCCTGGTTACCAGGCAGGTTTAACATCGCGCGATCTAGAAACTCGCCTTCTTTTATGCCTGCAACAAATACGATTACATCGTTATTTTTTGCGGCCTTTACTGCGTCGGTTATTTCGTTTGATTTCCTGATATCATAATCCCAGATCAGTTTGATTTTACCATTTCCTTTAGGTTCAAAAAACTCGACCTTAATTGCATACTCTTTATTTTTCTCGAAATGAAACGGAACTGTCTTTGTACTGAAAGACTTTTTGTCCCAGTTATCGATAATCAATTGGTTATCCAGGTATAATCGGTAACCGTCGTTACCTTCCAATCCGATATTAACCTCAGCATTTTGTGGTACTTTAATTTTACCGCTCCATCTTACAGAATAATCATCCAGCTGGAGTTGTTCATCAGGCGGATATAATGTCCAGCTGAAATTAACAGCCTTGTCATTTACTTCTTTAATGGGTTTCCCTGTGAATTGAAGCCCTTTGTAGTAACTTCCGGTTAATCCTGCTTTTTGATTAACAGATAAGAACTGGCTATCTATTGGAATATAAGATTGCAGCTCGCGGCTACTCCCTTTTAAATAAGTAATCTCCATATTTCCGGATGTTGCACTTTTAAGTCCATCCAAAATATTTACTTTATTATTTCCTGTTCCGCTGTAGCCACCTAACCTGGCTTCAATTGCATCTTCACCTAATAATAGAATGCGTTTGGTATTTTTTAGCGGAAGGGTGTTGTTATCATTTTTTAGGAGCACGAAAGATTTTAAGGCCGCTTCTTTGGCCAGATGATGGTTACTTTGATCGCTTAACATCTTTTCGGCAATACTTTCATCTACATACGGATGTTCGAACAGCCCGAGTTCGAATTTCGCTTTCAAAACCCTGGCAAGCGCATCATCTATTCTCGATTTAGGAATGCTGCCATCCAAAAATGCAGGTAGAAAAAGTTTGTAATGGTTATAATCTACCTGAAAAATTACATCAAGGCCCGCATTAATCGATTGCGCCGTTGCATCTTTATAATCTTTAGCGGTAAAATGTAATACATTCGCCCCGCCAACGGCACCCGCATCAGAAATGACAAAACCTTTAAAACCCCATTCAGTTTTTAATTTAGTGGTCAGTAACCACTTATTTGAAGTAGCCGGAGTACCAAAAACACTGTTATAGGAAGTCATTAACGAACGGATACCCACATTTTTAACCCCATCTTTAAAAGCTGGAAAGTGAATTTCTTCTAAAAAATGTTTATCCATTTCAATCGGATAACTATCGCGACCACCATCGCCAACATTGGCAATAAAATGTTTTGGGGTAACAATAATATTCTGCTTTTCTATGGCATTCATAAATGCATGCCCCAGAACGGTTGTTAGATAAGGATCTTCACCATAGGTTTCTTCTACCCTGCCCCATCTTACATCTGTAGCCATATTGATTACAGGCGCCAGAAGATCTCTCAAACCTCGAGCCCTTGCCTCATGGGCAATAGCCGTCCCGATTTTGGCCACTAAAGCCGTATCGAAACTTGCGGCCAAACCAATTGACTGCGGAAAAGCGGTAGCGCCTTGCCTAACCAAGCCGTGTAAAGCTTCATCAAATGGAATGATGGGGATGCCCAGGCGGGTTTCCTCCACAAAATATTTTTGAATTTTATTGACCTTTTTAGCCAGAGAAAGTCCATCTTCTGAGGTATTGTAGGTTAACATTTGCTGTGCATTACCACTTCCTTGCGCAGCTGCACTTACCTGCAGACCAAAAATCCCATGTTTAAACTGGTCTTTGTTCTTTTCGGTTACATCACCGGGAATCATAAATAACTGCCAGAATTTCTCTTCCGGAGTCATTCTCGAAATGAGGTCTTTTACCCTCAAATCGACACTTAATTTTGAATTTTTATAGGGTAAAGATTGTCCTTTTTTAACTTGCGCAAAAAGGCTGCTGCAAAAAAACAATGCAGGCAATAAGTATAGGTATCTTCTCAGTTTCGGCATTACTAATTAATTGGTTTCGGGCGTAAAAGAAAAAGTCAAGGCTATTTTCTCGTCAGTTTTTGGAAGATTGAAATGTACCTTGCCCTCTTTTAGTGTCCATTTTACCTTTTGACTGGTACTTAAAATGGTAATTGGACTTCCTTTTTTAGGCATACTTCCCTGCCAGGAAATTTCATTACCCGGTGTATTGCCAAGTAAACTAATGCCGTAAATGGTTTTACCATCTTTACTTTGCGTAAACCAGTTTTGCCCATCATGATAATTTTTGGTGATCCGTGTTCCGTATATGGCAGCACCATTTTTACTGGTCCATTTACCTATTTCATCCAGTTTTGTAATGACATCTTCAGGTAATGTTCCATCTGCCTTAGGGCCAATGCCTAAAAGTAAACTTCCACCTTTGGCAACTATTTCTACCAGTTTATGAACCACTTCGCCAGCTGATTTATATCGGTCGTTGGGTACGAAACCCCATGCACCGCCTAAAGTCATACAGCTTTCCCAAGGATAATCCAATTGGTTCTCAGGGATTTTCTGCTCCGGGGTTTGGTAGTTTTCAAACTGGCCGTGTACGGTACGATCTACCACAATTAAACCAGGCTGTACTTTTCTGGCATCAGCGGCAATTTTAGGCATATCAATGTCCTGACTCCAATCGGGAATAGGTGCTCCCCATGAAAGTACTTCTTTATTTACGCTATTGCGCGGACGTACCCATCCTCCATCGAGCCATAAAATATCAATGCTTCCGTAATTATTCATTAATTCACCAATCTGGTTCTGGGTATAGCTTTTAAACTTATTCCAGCGCCATTGGTTCTTTCTGATATCGTAATTGTTATTTCTATCGGCAGTGGCATATTTGTCCCACCAATAATATTGAGAATGCCAGTCGGGTTTAGAAAAATAAGCTCCAATCATAAAGTTTTCTTTGCGGAAAGCATCGAACACATATTTGGCTACGTCTTTTCTTGCATTGGTTGCAAAAGGACCTTTGGCTATGCTATAATCAGATTCTTTGGTATCGAACATGGCAAAACCATCGTGATGTTTGGTGGTAAACACCAGGTACTTCATTCCGGCACTTTTACCTGCCTTAGCCCATTGTTCGGGGTTGAACTTCGTAGGGTTAAATTTTTCGCTTAAACCCCAATACCATTTTTTATAATCTTCGTATTTAATGGTACTGTCTCTGCCAATCCAATCTTCAGAGCAAATGGACCAGGACTCGATAATCCCTGGAACGGCATAAATTCCCCAGTGGATAATCATTCCAAACTTTTTATCCTGCCAGGTATCGAGCTTCTTTTTAACTGCATCATCTTTTGGCCATTCGTAAATCTCCGATTGGGGCATAATGTCGTTCTGTTGAGCAGAAGCATTAAATGCAAATAGAATAAAACAGAAAAGGAAGCAAATTTTTATTTTCATAATTAAGTTGTAAAAATCCCGGCCAAAAATTGGCCGGGACATTGTGTTTAATCAAATCGTTGTGCAACTAAGGCATCCAATAAACTTTCTTTTGGATCTGAACTTCAGGTCCTACGTTGCCACCAATAGCAGCAAGGTTTGCCGCATTATTGGTTTTTTCATCATCAGGATATGGCAACCTGTTATAGGTAGTGGGTGTATAAGTGGCGTCCTTGGGTGTTAAGCCAGTACGGCGCACTGTACACCAGGTCTCCACAGCGTTAAACATGCTTGCTAACCACGATTGGGTAATTATTTTTTTATAATTTCCAGCTACATCACCTGCGGTAAATTTCACTGCAGGATTATTGGTAAATACATCAATTTGTGCCTGTGTAATTGGACCAGGTTTGGCGGATGTTGGCCAAATAGCTGTTGTATTACTGTTTACAGTAGTATACCAAAAATTTACTGAAGCTCTCATGCCTAAGTTATACTCTGTTTCTGCCAAAGCCTGATTTGCAGCCACACCTATCCCTTGATTGTAAATTTCTGCCTTTAAGAAATGTACATCAGCTTCAGAAATAATTACGTATGGAAAACTCTGATAATCACGAACCAGATAATAATTGAAAGAAGCGAACTTATTGTCAGGATCGCTACCTGGCGCCATTGGCGCATTAGCTGATGTATTTGGATACGGGGTACCGCCATCTGCAATAGTTCCGTTTTGAGGCTGAGGTACCCATTTACCTGCGTTGTTAGGCATAAACCAAACTTTATAACGCGGATCGAAGAAACCTGAACCATCATCTGCATTAGTTGATGACATCTTAGCAAATACATTAGAACTCATCCTGATATTAGAAACTGAAAGCTCACGAAATGCATACCAATACCGATCACCATAATCTGGACTATTTGGTACGATAACCAATGGAAAACTACCAAAATTGCTCTTGTATAGAGCCGTTAAATCCTGGTCATTCGGTAATGGATAAACTGATGGGTTACCCAGAATTTCAACAATTGTTTCTTTAGCTTTGGTTTGTAAATTGGTTTTACTTAAACGAACTGCATAGCGCAACCGAAGTGCATTGCCGAATTTTTTCCAGGCGACAAAATCATTCGCCAAAAAAGACTCGTAAGTACCAATAGAGCTCTGATTTGGACCTCCTATACCCGAGGTTGCAGCCTTTAAATCATCTAAAACGCTACTGTAAACAGACTCCTCTTTATCATATTTTGGCTGATAATTAGCTGCACCTTCTGTAGCAATACCCGCTTGACTATATGGTATATCTCCGTAACGATCTAACATTGATAACGTTTTTTGGGCCATTAGAATGTTGGCCATATATTTAACGTCGTTATATACACCCGGATTTGCTGAAGAACTGATCAGCTTTAACAGTTGTTTATAATCTGCCAAATCAGAATAATAATTACTCCAAAAAGAAGTGATATAATTTATATATGGCAGGTTTCGGTTTTGAACACCCTGTTGGTTTGTAATTGGCATAAACAAACCGGCATATATGGTATAATCTTCTTCTGTTGCACGTTTAGCCAGGTTATTAAAAAAGCCTGCAGGCGTTGCTGTAGCAACAGTTGCATCTTTATATGGCTTATTTAATTCTTCGAAACCCTTTTTACACGATACCATACCAGCCATTAGCGATATGCCAAGTACCGTGTGGATTATTTTATGTTGAATTTTCATGTCTTAATGTTTTAAATTATTAAAATGAAGAACGTATCGTGAAACCAAACGATCTTGTTTTTGGTAGAGAATCGTATTCAATTCCTTGCATATTACCTATACTGTTTACTCCTTCTGGGTTTAGCCCTTTAGGTATGGTGGTAAAAATATAGAAGAGATCTCTTCCGACTAATGAAAGCGACAGGTTTTGAATGAATTTGGTTTTTTGAATGAATTTTGCAGGAACCTGATAAGTTAGGGCAACCTCTCTTAATTTCATCCACGAGTTTTTAAATACCGATGCAGAACGCGGTGTTCCGATGTGATTCCAGGCAGAAAAAGTACCTTGATAATACCATTGGTAGTTCACAACATCGTTATTTGGAGTAGCACTTGTAACGTTGCCTTGGGCATCGCGGGTTACGAAAACGCCGCCAAAATTAACTCCGGTATTTGCCGTAGTTCCGTCAGGATAAACCAAAGGCAAACCTCCGCCATTACGTTCTTTTAAGGTTTCCTCTAAGTTTCCACTTCCCATACCCGCAGCATAAGAACCAAAAAAAGTATCGCCTCCAATTTTTGCATCAGCCAATACGTATAGTGAAAATGCTTTATACTTAAAGGTGTTGGTAATACCTCCTGTTAAAAATGGCTGAGAATTTCCAATAGGCACTTCACCAGCCGTTTTTACCCATTGCGTACCTGCGTAATAGGTTTTTCCGTTAACAGTATATTGCATTGGCTGTCCATCTGTTCCTTCGGCGCGCATTACTACTTTTTGGCCATTGTAATAGGTAAAATCTCTACCATAAAGCGTTCCATAGTAATCGCCAACTGTAACGCGCTGAGAAATACCATTACCACCAAAAAAGTTACCCAATGTTAAAGTATTTACGCCATCTTGTAAAGCCAAGACTTTGGTTCTGGCATGCGCACCGCTAACCGATACATCCCAGCTAAAATCTTTTGTTTTGATTGGAGAGCCACTAACGATGAACTCAAAACCTGTGTTACCTAATGAGCCTGTATTAATTTTAACAGTATTAAAACCAGACGATAAAGCCAATGGGTTATCCAAAATCTGGTTAAAGGTTTTCATCGAATATGCAGTTAAATCTACGT
The DNA here is from genome assembly GCA_002151545.1 of Sphingobacteriaceae bacterium GW460-11-11-14-LB5. Lineage (NCBI taxonomy): Bacteria > Pseudomonadati > Bacteroidota > Sphingobacteriia > Sphingobacteriales > Sphingobacteriaceae > Sphingobacteriaceae bacterium GW460-11-11-14-LB5. The sequence continues at coordinate 3,938,460 of CP021237.1, forward strand.
TCAACCTGTTTTTAAAGAAGCCTAATGATATACCACCTTCGTATGATCTGCTTCTTTGTGGTTGCACACCTTCGAATTTTAATGTTCCTGGTAAACTCTGAGCTTGTTGGCCATTATTTGTAGATACATCCAAAACGTTAAAAATGGTGTAAGGATCGGTATCTGAACCTGTTTCTGCATAAGAAAGTTTCAGTTTACCAAAGCTTAACCATGGCAAACTGTTCTGCATACCTTTAATGCCATCAGTAAACACATAACTTAAATTAGCTGCAGGGTAAAAATAGGAGTTTGAGCCATTTGCCAATGTACTCGACCAGTCATTACGTGCTGTAGCTTCTAAAAACAGATAATTTTTATAGGAAAGGTTTAGGAAACTGAATGCTGAGTTGATCTGTTTGGCATATTTGGTTTCTTGTGGTTGAGGAACCGGGTTTGCACCATTATTTAAAGCAAACACAAACGGTTTCACAAAATTACCAGCTGTAGAATTACTTGAAGTATAATCATTTCTGTAATACCTTTCCACACCTGCTGTTAAACTAGCATTAATCTCTTTGCCAAAAAGATTGTCTTTGTGCAAACGTGCAAAAGCTTGTAAATTGGTTGATAAATTTTTTGCCTGTGCCAATTTATAAGCGCCATTAGCTTGTCCCAATATATCCGTAGGTTGGTTTTTTACCGTAGTTACATCATTTGAATTATCTACACCACCTTGCGCAGTAATATTTAAGAAATCGGTTAAATCGGCCATTAACTTCATTCCACCTGTTAATCCGTTTCTGTTAAATACTGTATTGTTATTGTTTGCATTCCAATATTGATTACCTAAATAACCACCGCTGAAAGGGTAAGCTGGTGAACCTGCCGGAAAATTACTTTGGGTAAGTACATCTTTACGCGTATTGTTAGGACCATAGGTATTATCAAAATCCACGTAAGGATTATAATCTCTTGGCATAGAGTAGATTACTCCTCCAAGATAACCAGAACCAACAGAAGGCGCATTTAAGCGGGTGAAATTAACATAGCTTGCTGTAACCTCTGCAGTTAATTTTTTTGAAACTTTTAATGTAGAACCCAGATTAAAAGTGTTTGACTGCATATTACTGTTTAGTATGTTGGCTTTAGTGTCATTTCTGGTGTAAGAAAGTCGACCCGTAGCATTTTCACTTCCTCCGGAAATAGCCACATTATGACTCACTACAGAGCCATCAGGGAAGAAGGCCTTCCAGTTATCTGGCTGGGCAGAATAAGGTCTTAATACACCATCGTAATTTAAGATTGGCTGATTATCAAATCTTGGCCCCCACGACTGGCTTCCAGGATAACTGAAATAGGCGTCGGTTAATTTACCATTAGGATAAGGAACAGTACCAAAAGAATTGCTTAAATAGGTTCCTGTTGGGTTATATCCATTTCCAATCTGATAACGTTGTCCTGCACCATTAGTAGGAAACATTTTACTATTGTCGGCAGTAAGCATTGAAGCTACACCGCCTTGTCCGTATTCATTTTGAAAATTTTGTATTTCGTACGGATTGGTGTGTCGGTAAGAGTAATTATAATCAATACCAAGCCCTGGCCTGTTACTACCTTTTTTACGGGTAATTAAAATAACACCATTACCACCTCTTGCACCATACAATGCTGCAGCAGCCGGGCCTTTTAATACGGTAATATTTTCTATATCATCCTGATTGATGAAGTTCATGCCTGTACCCCAATCATTATTGGAGGAAACATCAGCACCCGTACTCCCGGCAACAGATGAAGTATTGTTACCATTCACATTGGCAGGATCATTATTAAGCGCAACACCGTCAACAATAATCAATGCCCTATTATCGCCCGTTAACGAGGTATTTCCACGGACAACAATTCTTGATGAGCCGCCTTCTACACCTCCACCCGATTGTGAGATTTGTAAACCAGCTACTTTACCCATCAAACCCTGCGCTATAGTTGGCGCCTGGCCAATGATTAAGTCTTTACCTGCAACCTCTTGCGTAGAGTAGCCTAAAGCTCTTTTTTCTCTCTTAATGCCAAAAGCTGTGGTTACCTGAACTTCATCCAAACTATTGGATGATGATTCTAACCTAACATTTACTGTTGAAGATGCGCCAACAGTAATTTCTTTTGAAACATAACCGACAGATCTAAAAACAAGGACATTTCCTTCTGCCGCAGAAATAGAGAATTTACCCCCAGCGTCTGTCTGGGTAGCTTTGGTTGTGCCTTTAATAGAGACACTTACACCTGGTATTGGTCCAGATGCTTCCACTACCGTACCGGTAATGGTTTTTTGCGCAAAAGCGGTTATTGTCAAAAAGGTTAACAAAAACACACTTAAGCACTTTAAGTACATTTTTTTCATAATTCGTTTAGGTTAGTATTTGTTAAAGTTGGTTCAAAATTTGGTTTAGTGGTTCTTTTTTACTCCCTCATAGTATTGGTTATTAGTTAAAAATTATTTTAATTATTTGCTTGGTTTTCTTTATTCAAACAGGCTATTTTCGACCATCAAACTGGCTGCAGCCAATAATTCAGCTTCATCGCTTAGGCTAGAACATTTAATTTCCGTTTGTTCAGCTACCCGCGGTATACAAAATTCGTTAATGGCCTGTTGTATCGGCGGCAGAAGCATTTTCCCTGCTTTTGCACCACGTCCACTTAATACAATACGCTCAGGATTCATAATATGGATTAAAGTGGCTAATCCTTTACCAATCTGAAATGCGGCATCAGCTAATATAGAAATGGCCACAGGATCCTGTTTTACAACTGCGTTTAAGAAATGATCGACATGGCTTTTACTTTTATCATTAAAAAGCGTTTTTAAACTTGTTTCTTCTCCGTTTTTTACGGCTTCTTCTGCTTTCTGAACCATCACCAAAAGCGATGTTTCCACTTCAAGGCAACCCCGTTTACCACAAGAGCATAAGGTATTTGAATTAGATAAAGGAATATGACTAAACTCACCCGCGTAGCCGCTACTACCCCGGTATAATTTGCCATTAATAATCATCCCTAAACCTGTACCCCAGCCAATATTCACAACGAGTACATCTTTTAAGTTTCTTGCTTCACCAAAGTTTAATTCAGCTAAGGCGATCAAACTCGAGTCGTTATCTATGTAAACTGGTAATCTTAGTTTTTTAGCGAGATAGTCTTGCAGACTTATATCGTTTTCAACCTGCATAAACGAATAGTTCATTCCTTTTTCTGCATTCACAAAACCCGGCATGCCAATACCAATCCCCAATAAATTTTCTTTATCGATTGTTGATTTTTTAATGCAATGATCAATGAATTCAATTAAAGTATCGGCACTTTTACTTTGGGTCATATCTAAATCGATCACCTGCGTTGGCAAAACCTGGTGATTGGACAAATCATATATGGTTAACTGACTCGTTAACTGATCCATGGCTACGGCTATTATATACCGCTTATAATCGGGGTTTAATAAAAAATTTAAAGGGCGGCGGCCTCCGGTAGATGGTGCCAATCCTTGCTCTATAATTAAGCCATCCTCTATTAATGCATTTACAGTCGATGTAATTAAAGGCAAACTCTTTTTAGTGCGTTTACTTAAATCGGTTAGAGAGGATTTCTTTTTATAATAAAGCAGTTTAATGATGTCGGCCCTTAATCGTTGTGCTTTCTTAATAGTTGCTGACATTTTTAATTTGGTTTATATAAATTTATAAAAAAAATAAAAGAAAAGCAATCTTTTTAAAAAAATTAAAAAGAAAGTTATTTTATGGCAAATTAACTAAACCATGATGCTGGTTTGTTATTTAAATGCAGGAAGACTTAGCGTATCAGATAATTTTAACTTTTCTGAAAAGCTGAGGTTAATTATGGTTCACTAACAGACAAGTGTTCATCATCATCTTTATATGGCAAATACAGGATGATCAAAGTCATCATTTCATCAATACTTTTCATTTCTCCTCCACCATAAATATTTCTGGGCGGGTTAAATAAATTTTTTGGATTATTTTTCGAATTGTCATATGTCCCTTCAATAACCAAATACGAATCTTTAGGTATGATTACGGGTTTCTGATATTTATAAAGTTCCTGCCAGTTAAAATCCCATTTTTGAATAGATATGAGTTTTATAGTATCTTTTTGCGGGCTTATTGCATAAGCTTTAAAATCTTTACCAAGCAAATGCATATGAGGCCAAACACCCAAAATCGATTGTTTTTCCGGATTGGTGATTTTTAACCTGAAAGAACGAATGCTATCTGCGGGAATCATAAAGTATGGGGTTATTTCCTCTTCTGCTATCCCACCAGAACCCAAGTTCACTACATCAATAACTCTTTCAACAGGTTGTTTTGTAAAAAAGAAGTTAATAGAAGAAAAATCTACTTCATCTTTACCTGTAGGTGCGTAATGCATCGTTAAAAGAATTACACCTCTTTTAGGCATTAACCAGCCAATATTCTTCGGATAAGATTCGTACTTTGTTCCCGGAATCCATCCGCCATAATAAATCATGTTACTTTTATAGACATTGTAGGCTGAAAAGCTATCTTCATTAGTTTCACCAACTGTTGTGTTGATAAACTCAGGAGATTTATCTAAGGGAATATTATCCGGCACATCATAAATAGCAAAATTAGCATGGTGAATTACTTTTCTGTTTTTAGAAACAAATTCGATGGCTTCAACATTTTGTGTCCTGGCAAATTGAAAAGGGATTTTAAAAACAATAAACCTTTCCTTATTATCTCCTTTAATAGCAAAAGGCTTGGTCATATTTAAAACGGCATCAGGCTTACGATGGTAGCTAGTACCTGAATGGTATTTTGTTAGAATAGCAGTTGCCAATTTATTAGGTGTACCAGCAGGCATTTTATCATCAATCCAATCAATGATGATTTTTTTCTCAGCATCTGTTAGTTTTCTATTTCCCTGGAAAGGGATTTCAGCATAATGATCATCTGCTTTCCATGGCGGCATATAGCCCGATTTTATGACTTTCTTAATAAACGATGCTCTCTTGGAAACATCTTCATAAGAAATCAAAGGAAATGGCCCTGCTTCTCCAGCCCGATGGCAGGAGGTACATTTATTATAGATAATTGGCGCTACATCTTCATAGAAAGTTTTTTTTTGAGCATAAACAAAATTTAAGTTTATCAAAAACAAGATTGGTAAAATTATTTTCCTCATTTATCTAAAGATCATTAATATAACAGCCAATTGGCTTTGTGGCACTAATTGTAATTTTTTTATTCATCTCAAGCTCTTCTATTGCATCAGCAAGGAAATGTTTTGATACCATTTGCCTTTGTTGACCCAATTCAATTATTTTATCATCCACCAGTCCGGAATAAGCGATATTCCCCTTGGCGCTTAACAAAACAACCTGGGGAGTTACCGTGCCATTCAATAACTGAGTTAAGTGTTTCTTGTCATCCAGAATAGTTGTAAATAACACTTTATAATCTTTAATAAAAGCTTTAATATCTTTTAGTGTATAAGATTTCCCTGGAAATACGCCTATAAACTCACAATTTTTATAGGTATTTTTTAGTCGGTTCAGCTCAGGTATATAATTTCTACTTAAGGGACACTCTGGTGAAAGAAAGATGAATACTGTATTTTTATAATTTTTTATCGCTTGTTTTGTGCTTACAGAAGTCGGGTTAATAATCTTCACCTGCGGCCATAATCCTGTTTCCTGAACATGAAAGCGCTGAGCCGACACTTCATTCAAAAAGATTATATAAAATAGAATTGATATGATAAATACAATGCGATTTCTCATTTTTAAAGCTAATTAAAATGGCCGGATATACCGGCCATTTTCACTTAATAAAGATAATAATAACTTATGGCATATCCCACCAAACTCGTCCTTTAACATCAGTTGGTTGTCCAAAATAAGACTCTTTAGCCATTTCTGCGATTGCACTTTGCTTATTTGCAAAATTAGCATCACCGGCCAAAGGGAAGTTGATTACAAACCTTCTAGGTATTGGTTGCACCTGACCTGAGAATGTAAAATCTTCTACCACTAAAGCCGTTTGCGCATTAGGCATGCCCGTTCTTTTAAGCAGTGCCCAACATTCGTTATAGTTTTTATAGAAGTTAAGGTACTGCTGAATTAAAATTTGTTCTAATCCTTTTGCCGGATTATAAACGATTTCTGGTTTAGCTTTGTAGGCTGTAGCCGCATTAGGATCCAGAGCAGCATAATCGGCTAAAGCTGCCGCTTTAGCTATTCTATCATAAGTGGTGATAGATGCATCAATTCCTTTATAATACCATTCAGAAGCGCTCTCGCTTGTTATATTTCTTGCGGCTAATTCAGCACGTAGAAAACAGATATCAGCATAGGTTAGTATTAAAAATGTTGCCGACCCTGTACCTGAGCTGAGTGCTGGCGTGAACATACGATATTGAATTGCAGATATCGTATCTAAATTACCGCTCTTGATTACAACAGGGCTAAAGAATTTTTGCTTAGCTGGGATTGTATTTGCATCCGGGCTTGTAAACTGACCATAATAGCGTCTTGAATCGAAAACCGAGTTTGCCGGTATTTTCCCTTCAGTTTTAGCTGCATCAAAGTTTTCTTGTGTCCATGAATTTTTTTGGTAAAACAATGGTAATCTTGGATCGTTGTTTCTCCACATAAAATCCACTGTTCCATTTGCTCCATAAGCACCCGAGGCACTAACATCCCAGTTACCTGCACCAATAAAATTACTTCCAGCTTTTAATGACCAATCGTCATCTGGTGAAGCCATTAAATCAGCTGCGCTGTTTGTTAATATATCAGTTGCTATTGCTTTAAGTTTTGCCGGATCTTTTTTAGATAAACGCATGGCAATTAATAAACGTAAGCTAGTTGCTGCCTTAATCCATTTAGGTATCGAACCTTGATAGTACAAATCATTATTACCCAAGCTAACCTGAGGTACCGCAGGCTGAGCTTTCAAAACTGCTACTGCATCTTTCAGCGTCTTTTCAAAATTATTGTACAGATTCTGTTGGGTATCGTAAACGGGTGTAAAAGTGCCATTATATCTGGCCTGAAAAGCTTCAGTATATGGGATACTTCCGTTGCCATCAGTTACAAACCAAGCCTCGTAAACCTTTAGTATTTCTGCAATGGTTTTCATTTGCACATACCTTGGTTTTTGATCATCAGCAAGCTTATCAATAGTTTTTTGAACATCAACCAGCAGGTTTCCAGAACTGTTGTAAAACCTTCCATACCGTTGGTTTATATTCCCTATTCCATCTGTAATTGTACTTGTATTACCTGTTAAGCCAACCATTTGTCTTGTCCACCTTGATACACCTCTATAGTTTTCATAGAAAGCTTCAAAGCTATCATCGTGCCAATTGGTTACCGCTTTGGTAAAAAGTGGTTCTGGTGCTATTGCAATAACCGCATCAGGATTAGTATTATATTCAGCAAATTTTTCTTTGCTGCAAGAATATATTAAAAGTGTTGAGCTTATAAACGCCGACACTATAACAACATTATATTTTGAATATTTCATAATATCAATTTTATAAAAAACAGTGATTAAAAACTACCATTAATACCTAAACCAAATGTTCTAACATAAGGGGTACCGCCACCTAAAAATGCTCCACCAGCTCCAGTACTTGTAAAGTCATTAACATTTAGGTTATCTGGTGCATTGTTGTATAGAAAACCAATATTTCTGGCACTAGCATAAACCTTAACCCCATTCATTTTTATTTTAGATACAAACGCTTTTGGCAGATCGTATGATAAAGTGATATCTCTTACGGCAACCCATGATGATTTGAAAGCACCACGTTCTCTGATACCATTACCCCATCCATTTGAGTTATTATAGTATCTCCAGGTTATGGTCGGAATTCTTAATCCCTTATCAATGGCTTGCTGATGACTCATGCCACCTACATTAACACCGTTTATTATTGTTCCATCGGCAAATACACCATCTAAAACTACGCCAATTTCCTGGTTTCCGGCCTCAGTATAAGCTGTACCGCCATTTTCAACAGTACGGCCAAACAATGTGTTTTTTAGATTACCAGTTTGACTACCGTAAAAATAAGTATCAGAAAATACATAACCACCAAATTTAGCATCAATCAATGCACTCAACGACAATGATTTGTAAGTAAATACATTTCTAATACTACCATAAAATTTAGGAAGGGTAGAACCAATAGTACTTTCAGATTCTAAGCCATTTGCATAGTTAGATGCTCTGGTATAAAAAGCACCTCCTGTACCTGCCGGAGAAATTACGCGTTTACCATTATTTGGATTGTCAATTGGATTTCCATTCGCATCTCTTGCCTGATATTTTGCATAACCATAGGCTGCTACCAATGTAGAATACTCTCCTCCTACTTTTGCTATGGTTCTAATACCATCACCACCTTCCAATTGTACTGTTGTTACACCTGGAGCCAATGATATTATTTTATTCCTATTTCTGGTGTAATTAAAGAATGCATCCCAAGAAAATGATTGTGTCTTAATAGGTGTCCCTGACAAAATAAATTCGATACCTTGATCCTGTACATCCCCACTATTAATCAATCTATTTTGCACACCTGATTCGGATGGAACCGAAAGATTAATAATTTGATTTTTAGTATTTTTTCTATAGGCTGTAAAATCTAAACCTAACCTATTTTTAAACATCTTAAGCTCTATACCTATTTCTTTACTAAAGGCTCTTAAAGGTTTAAGATCTGGATTGCCTAATGTCTGGCTATCGAAACCATACTGCTCGATATTTGCTGTATTACTATTCACCGCTTGATAGTTGCTACCTTTTAAGTAATAACCTGTATTTGACCGGTAAACAACAGTACCTCCACCGGTTACAACGTAAGAAGCACGTAATTTTCCATACGAGAAAACACTCGGCATTTTTAAAGCATCAGTAAAAATCCAGGCTAAATCGGCACCCGGATAAAAATAATTATAGTTACCGGTTCCATTTGAATATACCAATGTAGAGTTCCATTCTTTACGCGCGTATAAATTTAGTGTTAACCAATTTTTATACCCTATACTACCTTGTGCATATGATGCAAACACCTGACTGATATTCGGTGTTCCTTCACCCACAGTTGGCGTATTTATTGAATTTGAAAGTCTATATTGAGCAGGAACTTTTAAACCTCCGGATGTACCATAATTTGCACCTTTACTCTGGGAACGTACTACTTCAGAGCCTAATTGCAAAAACAAATCGAAATCGTTTACTTTATGATTTAAATTTAAACCTGCTCTATATCTACTATCAATAACATTCCGGATTCCAGAACCGTAGTACCCACCTTTAAAACCTGGGTCTTGTCCAAGTTCTCTATCTTCTTTGTTTGTATTGTACCAGTTTAGTGATGCACTAGTTTCAAGCTGTAACCATTTGGTAAAATTAGTTTTTGCATTTATGGTTCCCCTAAAGTTATTTTCATTCTGAATTTGACTAAATTTATTTAAACGGAAAAACAATTGATTCGTAGTAAAAGGATCTACAGTACTTCTTCCTCCATTAACAGGATCAATATAATTATCTTTCCAATAATCTAAATCAAAATTGGTAGGATAACCCCATGTTAATCCATAAATAAGACTATTATCTCCAGAAATTCTTTGTGGATTAAATCCTCTAACATTAGAATATGATGCAGTTGCATCAATCACTACTGCATCGCCTAAGCGTTGCGTACCTCTAAAATTAAAAGTATGACGATTTAATTTATTATACGGGCTTATTCCTTTTGTAAAATTATTTGCATAAGAAAAACGAAAAGTAGTTTTTTCATTTCCTCCCTGCATGGAAATATTACTATTCACATAACGTCCTGTTTCGTACAAACTTAACGGGTTGTTTAAAATGCTATTGCTAATTTGTCTTCCATCAATGTCTAAAATCGTCGATCCATCTAATTTAGGGCCAAAACTAAAACCATAAGAAGCTGAATTTATCTGGTTCATCCCATTCGCCCCTTTAATAAAATCTCTTGGAGTAAATCCTGATCCATATTCCTGCTGCATATCAGGTAGTGCATATGCATTATCGAATGTTTCATCATGGCTAAATGAAATACCCAATCCCTTTTGAGCAAAACCCTTTTTGGTTGTGATCAAAAGCACACCATTTATTGCTCTACTTCCATATAATGCAGTTACTGATCCGCCTTTTAAAACCGAAATACTTTCAATATCATCAGAATTAATACTCTTTAACACATTTCCAAAATCCTGATCACCTGCTCTAGCTGGACTCATTGCATCATCTGATAATATAACACCATCAACAACTATTAAAGGTGTATTTTCTGAGCCATATAAACTCGATGCCCCCCTTATTTGAAATTTTGGACTTGATTGTGGTCCCCCAGTACCTGGCTGCACCATCATCCCTGGTACCAATCCTTGTAACGCGGCGATGGGATTTATTGTATTGGCAGCACGTATCTGGTCTCCTTTGATATTATTCATGGCATACCCCAAATTTCTTGTATTCCTTTCTTCACCTAAACCAGTTACAACTACTTCACCCAATGCTTTCGCATCATCCAATAATGTAACATTGATTGTATTGTTATCTCCTACCGATACTTCCTTATTCAGGTAGCCTAAATATTTAAAAACAATGGTTGAATTTGATGGTACTGACAGTGTGTACTTTCCTTCTGTTGAGGTAGAAGTTCCTTTGGTCGTTCCCTTTAGGAAAACACTTACGCCCGCTAATGGCAGACCCTGGTTGTCCGTTACAGTACCAGAAACGGTTTTTTGCGCAAAAGCAGAAATTGTTGCCATACATAACAACAAAATACTTAAGCTAGTTAAGTAAATTTTTTTCATAATCTGTTTGGTAATGGTTAGTTAAATTGATTAGTTACTTTACTCAGTATTACTTCATTAATCTATGCTGCTACGCTCTAAATAGCAAAAAAATTAACTATAGGGCTACTGAAAACCCTGGTTTTTGTCAGAAGAAGTGAATATGAATATACGGTTAGATTTTTACATGTTTTTTACTAACTGCTGACATAACAAACTTATGAAAAAAAAACATAAACAATGAAAACTTTTTAATTTTTTTAAAAAGGTGATTTTGACACAAAAAAAGCCTGCATCATGCAAGCTTTTTTCTAAAAAATTATCGTATAAATTAGTGGATCCCCATAAACAACCTGCTCCACCTTATTTTATGTAGGAAGGATGCCGTACTATCCCAGCTCATCCAAACAAATAAAGCTTTACCTACGATATGGTCTTCAGGCACAAAACCCCAATAGCGCGAATCGGCCGAATTGTGGCGGTTATCACCCATCATCCAGTAATAGTCCATTTTAAAAGTATAAGTGGTAGCTACCTTGTCATTAATATACCAAACACCGGCTTTTTGCTCTACTTTGTTTCCTTCGTAGGTTCTAATGGCCCTGTAATACAGTGGCATGGTATTGCTATCGATTTTAACAGTCCATCCTTTTGAAGGGATTTTAATCGGTCCGAAGTTATCCCTGTTCCAAACCCTGTTTGGATCGTTAGGGAAAACACCACCTGGAACAGCTCCGGCAGGATCAGGACTTAAGGTTACTGATTTTACAAAATCGAAAGTTTTAAGTTTCTCTGCAATTTCGGGTGAGGCATCTAAAATATAAGTATTGGCAGCCACCGCTGGCGCACCTCCTAAATTTAAATTAAACTCATCAAGCGCTGCGTAATTAAAGTCCATGGTTTTAAACTCGATGCGGTATGGCATCATCCCGGTGTTTTTTAAAGGCTCATTTTTGCCATTTACATTGGCAATACCGTTGCTCATCGAAATGACATCGCCCGGAATACCAATACATCTTTTAATAAAGTTTTCACGTTTATCAACCGGACGGTCTATGATCGTAAATGTGCTTCTCACCTGCTGCCTGCCCATGCTCCGTTCTAAAGCATAGTAACTTTCTGCCTGGTTTTCTACAGCAACGGTATCGCCTTCGGGAAAGTTAAATACCACGACATCGTTTCTTTTAATTTTAGATAAACCTGGTAAACGGTGATATTTCCATTGTACGCCATCCCAGTAAGCTTTGGTTGAAGTGGTTAGCGGCATGGTATGATGCGCAAAAGGAAAAGCTACAGGTGTCATCGGAATACGTGCACCATAATTAACCTTACTTACAAAAAGGAAATCGCCAATCAGCAAAGATCTTTCCATCGAACCAGATGGTATGGTGTAAGCCTCGATAAAAAATACGCGGATGATGGTTGCGGCTACTACTGCAAAAACAATTGCATCGACCCACTCGCGGGTTTTAGTTTTTTTCTTCTTTGGGGCATCTTTTTTTCGCTGCCAGAATTTATAATTCATATATCTTATTTTTGGTTTGCGATTTATTAATCGGTTACCTGTTATCTTTCGTTGATTCCACAGATTTATTTTTGACTGGGTAAATCTGTTAACTGTTTAAATTGATTATCTAAAAATTGCCAATTGTTAACTGAAAACTATCTTCTATTCAAAAATATCAGTAATACTGAAAAATCCCTTTTTATCTTTTAACCACTCTGCTGCTACTACAGCACCTAAAGCAAATCCCGCTCTGTTGTGGGCCGTATGTTTAATTTCTATTTCATCAACCTCGCTACTGTAAATTACAGTATGTGTGCCTGGAATATTTTCTATCCTATGCGATTCTATCAGCAATTGTTCTGCTTTCGGAAACAATTCAACATCAGTTCCTACCACTTCATTTAACCACTCCTGTTTTCTGTCCAGGTTATCTACAATCCCTTCTGCAAGGGTAATGGCTGTACCGCTTGGTGCATCCAGTTTTTGTGTATGGTGAATTTCCTCTACCTGAACCTCGTAGGCAGGATAGTTATTCATCAGCTTGGCCAGCGTTTGATTCAGCTTAAAGAATAAATTTACGCCAATACTAAAGTTAGACCCATAAAGTAAAGTATTGTTACTGTTGTTGCAATCGTCTTTTACTTCCTGAAGTTTGCCGTACCAACCAGTTGTACCCACTACTATCGGCACATTGGCATCAAAACAGGCATCAATATTTTTTAAAACCGAATCAGGTGTACTAAAATCGATGGCTACATCAGCTGATTTTAAATTTTGTCTGGTTAAATCTTCCTGATTATCGATCGTTATTTTTAAAACAATTTCGTGGCCACGTTCTACAGCAAATTTTTCGATAATCTGCCCCATTTTACCGTATCCTAAAAGCGCAAGTTTCATCTGTTTATAGTTTAGTTTTAATTGTGATGAAGCGATCAGATTTTTCGAATGCAGTTGTTTTAATGGTGTTCAAGCAGGCTTGAGCCATTTAATCATCCCATTGTGGTTTGAAAAATCATGATGGTTTTATCTGTTTATATTTATTTCAGTTTTTATTCTTGTTTTTTTGTGCTTAACCTGAACTGGCAAAACCTCATAATTTCAAATATAGTATCCTATATGGCGTATCATGATGTTTTTGGTAATTAAAATGTTAGTGATAGTTTTAACGCTGGTGTTGCATTGAAACCATACATCGAATTGGTATTAATCATCGATGGCATTACCTTAAAAGAAAGGTTATCATCAATATTGAAGAAATGCAAACGGGCTGCAACATAAGCATCTACGATATTGGCGAAATAAACTAAACCGTAAGAAAACAATACAATCTGTTTATTTCTTCTATAGGTATCTTTACGCTGGGTGATGCCTGAAGTAGAATAACGGCTACCAAAAGGGCCGTTAGGATCAGGTTGATCACTATGCGAATCGCGATACTGTAATTCGGTTAGGGCTAAATTATATTGTTTGCTACTTTCGATGTACGACATGGTCAGCACGGTTATTCCACCGTAAATACCTGCAATTTTAGCACTTGTATACAATTTCTGCCATATCTGACTTTTACCCGCCCTTGGACCATAGCCGTCGCTAAGCAATTGCATATTGTACAATTGGCCCCAGCCCGGTATAATCATCGATCTGAAAACCGCCTTTCTACCGGCAACCTTACCCGGATTAACATACTTGGCTTTCATTGAGTCCTTTCGGGTCATTGGTTTTTTAGCCGCAGTATCTAACGATTTAGATAATTTAATTTTCGAAGTATCAGCAGGTTTTAATACCGTATCCTTAACCTGCGCTGAGGCTAAGTTTACAAGAAAAAATGTAAATGCAGTAACCAGTATTAAAAGCTTAGTCTTTTGCATTACCAGTCTAATAACTCTAAAATTCGGTTTAAGTCGTCATCACTCATAAAAGGAATTTCTATTGCCCCTTTACCATTCTGACTTACTTTTAACTTTACACGGGTGGCAAATTTAGAAGCCAGATCGTCCTGTAATTTTTGATATTGAAAAGAAACGGCTTTTTCTTTCGATTTTTCGCCGGCTTTTAAAGGCACATGTTGTAAATTACGTACAAGCTCTTCTACCTTACGTACCGATAATCCTTTTTCTAAAATTTCCTGGTGGATAAACAGTTGCTTGTCAACACCATCCACATTAATTAAGGCCCTTGCGTGCCCCATACTAATTTTCTGATCGCGGATGGAAGCCTGAATAGCCGGCGGAAGTTTTAATAAACGCAGGTAATTGGTAACTGTTGTACGGTTTTTACCTACACGTTCGCCTAATTGTTCTTGTTTTAAACCTACCTCATCAATCATCCTTTGGAAACTCAATGCGACTTCAATCGCATTTAAATTTTCACGCTGAATATTTTCGATCAGGGCCATTTCCAGCATCTGCTGATCGTTGGCACTGCGGATGTAAGCAGGAATCTGTGTTAAGCCAGCAAGCTTGGAAGCCCTGAACCTACGCTCACCAGAAATAAGCTGGTATTTGTTTGCGGCCAGTTTTCTAACCGTAATGGGTTGTATTAAACCTTGTACCTTAATCGAGTCGGCAAGCTCGTTTAAAGCTACCTGGTCAAATTCGGTACGGGGTTGGTATGGATTGGTTTCAACTTCAGTTAAACTTACGTGACTGATATTGCCAATCTGCTCGGTTTCGCTAACAGCATTTACCTGCTGTTTCGGCGGATGAGCAGATTCGCTATCATCTAAAAGCGCACTTAACCCTCTTCCTAAACCTGTTTTTCGCTGAAAAGATGTCATCTATAATTTATAAAGTTGCTGTTCCTATGTTTTCTTCTTCCTTTAAAAGGCCGTTTTTCTTTACAATTTCGCGTGCAAGGTTCAGGTAATTAATGGCGCCTTTGCAATTCGCATCGTGCATAATTACCGAAACGCCATAACTAGGCGCTTCACTTAAACGTGTATTACGCTGAATAATGGTATCGAAAACCAGTTCGTGGAAATGCGTTTTCACCTCTTCTACCACCTGGTTTGATAAACGTAAACGCACATCGTACATGGTCAATAAAATACCTTCGATTTCCAGATCAGGGTTTAGACGGTTCTGAACAATTTTGATGGTATTTAATAACTTACCCAAACCTTCCAATGCAAAATACTCACACTGAACCGGGATAATCACCGAATCGGCTGCTGTTAAAGCATTGATGGTAATTAAACCTAGGGATGGAGAACAATCGATAATAATAAAATCATACTGATCTTTGATTTTCTCCAACACCGCTTTCATTTTGTACTCGCGGTTATTCAGGTTAATCATCTCGATTTCCGCACCAACCAGATCGATGTGGGCAGGCAATAAATCTAAATTTGGTGTATCCGTTTTTTGGATGGCCTGTAAAGGATCGATATCATTAATGATACACTCATAAATACTATCTTTAATATTCCGGGGATCGAAACCGATACCTGAAGTCGAATTTGCCTGAGGATCAGCATCAACCAGTAAAGTTTTGTATTCTAGTACGGCCAAACTCGCAGCCAGGTTTATAGATGAAGTTGTTTTACCAACACCACCTTTTTGATTTGCTAATGCAATAATTTTGCTCATCTATGTATCCGAAATTTACTTAACGTTTATTTGGGCTGTGTTATTTATGCGTTTTAATTGGCAAAAAGTTCTATTTTTGCGTTGTTTACGGCCTTTTTCACAATCAGCTAAGATACAAACTATATGGCAATTTTAGCAAGAAGCGTGTTTGGGTTTTACACATCTTATTAACAATTATCCATGATCACAATTATAGCCGCTACCAACAGGCCCAATAGCAATACGCTAAAAGTTGCCAAATATTACCATAAGCAACTAAAAGAAAAAGGCGCTGATGCCAATTTGTTCAGCCTGGAGCACCTGCCTATAGATGTTTTGAATACGGATATGTACGGCAAACGATCGGAAGCTTTTCAGGAAATCCAGAACATGATTAATAACACCGAAAAGTTTTTGTTTATCATGCCAGAGTACAACGGAAGTTACCCTGGCGTACTAAAAGTGTTAATAGATGCCTGCAATTTTCCTGATAGTTTTTATGATAAAAAGGCCGCTTTAGTTGGTATTTCTTCCGGTAAATATGGCAATATCCGCGGGGTAGATCATTTTACAGGTGTTTGCCATTATATTCACCTGCATATCCTACCCTTACGTTTGCACATCCCGAATATTAAAACCGAATTAGACGCCGAGGGCAATTTAAGCCAACCCGATACCATTAAGTTCACCACCGAGCAGATCGAGAAGTTTATTAAATTCTAATCTTCATTCATTTTTCTGCAGCCTGCAATGCCAAATCTTAGTACAGAATTTGCCACCTAAACCCGATGGCAGCGGCACGAAGTAAAGCGTACAGCGGGAATGCTTCAACCTAAATGTTACTAAATCTGCTTTCCAAAAAAAATAAAGGGTTCATTTTTAATAAAGTTTTGTTTGTTAGGAAAAGCAGCACCTGTATTTCATATGAGCGTCACTCCTGCTTTCTGTTACAAGTCCTCGCTGCGCTGTGGGCTTTTCACGTCAATCAGGTTTAGGAAACAAAAAACAGTGCTTTAAACTTTCAGGAACAATAGTCTATTATAATGAAAAGATTTCTTTCACAATATTGCAACCCTAAATCTTAGTACAGACCGTGCCACCTAAACCCGTATTCTATGGTTTATGCAAATAAAAAGTTTTTTTTCTGAGAAGCATTACTTTAGATTTATGCAGCAGGCTCCAGGAGGTATGGCGTACCTCTTTTAACAGCAGCAAAAGCTCTGCTCAGTAGCTTATTTTTTATCACATTCAGTACACACATAGCGTTTTTTCCCTCAGCTTTTTTTCGATCATAGTATCGTTTGAATTCGTTATCTTTTTTTATCGTGTTTAGCGCACACATGGTCAGTAACGCCTTTAGTTTTTTATTGGCGAGGTTGCTTACCCGGTTTCTCCCTCGTATACTCGTCCCCGAGCTATGTGGAAATGGGACTATTCCACAATAGCTCGCAAACTTTCTGTAGTCTGAAAATGCAGCGAAGGCTTCAGTATGGATCAGGATAAACATAGCCGTCTGCTTTCCGATCCCATGCACGCTCTGCACAAGGCTGAACTGTTCGTTTAGTTCCTGGTCCTCTGTTATTAAGGCTGCCAACTCGATATCTACCTTTTTTATCCGTTCGGCGTAAAGGGCAAGCATTTCCTGGCTATCGGCTATGCAATAGCCAGCGTTCTCCCTATCAAATCCTTTAAGCTCTGAGCAAGTGCATTTAAAAGAGGTCTGGTGTCTTACCAACTGTTCGCGGTGTGCCAGCAGGTGTTTGAGTTTTGAGCTTGTTGCCGAAGGAAGGAGGTAAGGACGGGCTTTGTGCTGATTTGAAAAAGCATAGCTTGCGATTGCCTGTGCGTCAGCCTTATCAGATTTCCCCCGTTTAAGTCCAATGGAACGCTTAATGTGCAGCCCGTTTTCAACCCATATAGATAAATCATTTGCATGCATAAAGTTGGTTATGGGGCAGATATAAATACCTGTATGCTCGCAACAGAAAAGAACCTTCTTAGGCGCGATACCATGTATGGAAAGCCATTCCAGCATTAGGCCAAAGCCATCATAGCTGTTCTTAAAAACATGGTGAAGGGGCTTGTCGAAACAGGCCTGTGTAACAACAGCAACATCGATGGTTGATTTGGAAATATCTATTCCAACAAATAGTTCATAATTCATAACTTTACGGTTAAGTGAAATGGAAATCCTAAAGTTGAATAAAACTGAATCCCTTAATAGTCCGCTAGACTAAAATTCTATATGGTTCTTGTTCAACTAAAAAGCAGAGGTCTGTTACAGGTTCTAGATCGTAAGTCTGGATCGCAGCATAGTTCACCTCTGCTTTTAAGGTTTCCTTTGTCAAATTTAATTCTTTGATAATCTTTCTCAAACCTAAGGGATGGCAGCGGTGTTTCATGTGAGTGTCACTCCTGCTTTCTGTTACAAGTCCTCGCTGTGCTACGGGCTTTTCACGTCAATCAGGTTTAGGAACGTAAAACAGTGCATTATATCCTCCGATACAATACTTCAAAATGGTAAAAACCCTTCCAAAATGAAAAGGTTTTTTGCGGCATTTTTTTTCTGATAAATAGAAAAACACTTCTATCACGCTAAAAAACAACAAGTTAATGAAGCTGCTAAACCCATTGGCATCACAATTGACCCTACGCCATTTATATTAATCAGCTGTTGTATCATTTGATAAAGAAACAAATCCAATTAAACCATATTTTTACTACAAAACCGTATAGATAAATTTAGGAATACGCAAACCAAATAACTTTGCTTTCTTTTGCGAAAAACTTTCTACCCTTTGCGGTTAAACTAAAAAAAGCCATGAAACCATCAATGATTTACAAAACTTCACAATAAATAAGTAAATCATGATAGCTTCATCACCATTAAAAAAAATAAAAACAGATGAAAATCAAGACCAAACTCCGCCTCGGATTCGGGTTTCTCTTTATAATCGTTTTATCCTTCGGATTAATTGCGCTCTTTTACTTGAATGAGCTTTCCGACAAATCGAAGGTGATCCTTAAAGACAACTACAAATCGCTGAAATATGTTGCCGCCATGCGCAATGTAATCGATCAGCATCCTTTTCCATTAAACAGCACGCAACAGGCAATATTTACTGAAAACCTAAAAAATGAGGGTTTAAACATTACCGAACCCGGTGAAAAAGCGGCTTTCCAGAAATTAGAAATCGCTTTTAATGTGCTTAACGATTCGAAATCATCAGCCATTAAAGCAAACAGCATCAAAGATTTACGCGTAGCGCTCCAAAATATCGAGCAGGTAAATATGAAAGCCATTTACGACAAAAATGAGCTGGCCAACGAAGCTTCCTCAAGAGCCAACCTGTACATTATGATTGCGGCGACCTTGAGCTTTATTATACTCTTTACTTTTATTGTCAATTTCCCTGGTTTTGTGGCCAATCCATTGGCCGAATTTAGTGCTGCCATTAAACAGATCAGTCGTAAAAATTACAAACAACGTTTGCATTTCGAAAATGATGATGAGTTTACCGAACTGGCAGACTCCTTTAACGGAATGGTGGTTAAGTTAAACGAATGGGAAAACAGTAACTTATCTAAAATTAAATCAGAAAAATCGCGCATCGAGGCCATTATTGCTCAAATGCAGGATGCCATTATTGGCCTAAATGAAAAAGGTGAGGTGTTATTCTTAAATCACCTGGCTGCCAAGTTAATGAGTCTGGATGAAGATAAGGTTATTGGTCAGAATGTGGCCGAACTGATGCAAAAAAACGAGCTGCTTAAACGGATCATTAAACCCGAAACGAATGACAATACCTTAAAAATTTATGCCGATGATAAAGAATCTTATTTCCTGCTGGAAAACCGCGAAATTATCATCCCAAATTATGAAGAACAGGACGAAAATACATTAATTGCCTCATCTAAATCTGCCGGGAGTGTTTACACTTTAAAAAACATTACCCAGTTTAAAGAACTCGATGAAGCCAAAACAAATTTTATCGCTACGGTTTCACACGAGTTAAAAACACCGTTATCGTCTATCAAAATGAGTTTGAAATTGCTTAACGATGAGCGTGTAGGTGGGATGAATGACGAGCAGCACGAACTACTCAACCACATCCAAGAAGATAGTGACCGACTGCTCAAAATCACCAGCGAACTTCTAGATCTTTCGCAAGTAGAAACGGGTAATTTAAAACTTACTTTTGCCATCACCAAACCAGAAGAAATTGTTCAATATGCCATCGATGCGGTTAAGTTTCAGGCCGAGCAAAAATCAATTGAACTGGTACTCAACTGCGATCAGAATTTACCGAACGTGAATGCCGATATCCAGAAAACAGCCTGGGTAATGGTTAACTTTTTATCCAATGCCTTGCGTTATAGTTCCGAAAAATCGAAGGTAATCATCGATATTTTCCAAAAGGATAAATTTATAGAATTCTCGGTACGCGATTTTGGGAAAGGTATTGACGAAAAATACCAGAAACGACTATTCGACAGGTATTTTCAGGTGCCTACGGATGGTCAGAATAAATCAGGCTCCGGATTGGGACTGGCCATTTCTAAAGATTTTATTGAAGCCGAAAACGGAAAAATATGGGTGGTAAGCGCCATTGGCGAAGGCAGTAAATTTTGTTTTAGTTTGCCTGTTGTGGAGTAGATTCCGCGTTTTTAACCGCAAAGGACGCAAAGTTTAAGGCAGAGCATACAGGGAAAAGATGGATGATGGAAAATGGAAGATGGAAAACACACCGCCAACCGCTCAATGCCACGCGCTTACACAATATAAGGTTCCATTTCCTTATCAATGCTTTTACGTAGTTCCATTAATTTAACGGCATAACCATGCATGGCAATTTCTTTTTCGGTTTTGGGTTTAAAAGCTGGGATTGCCTTTGGTTGTCCATCATCGTCAACGGCTACAAAAACAATAATACAATGTGTATTCTTAACAAAATCGGTCTGCCCTACTGGTTTAGAAAAAGCATCAACAGCAATGTGCATACTGGTTTTGCCTGTATAAATAATACGTGCTTCCATTTTAACCAGGTGACCGATATGAACAGGGTGAAAAAACCTGATTCCACCAACATAAACCGTTACACAATAAGTCTGGCTCCATTGTAAAGCACAGGCAAAAGCAGCCTGATCAATCCATTTCATCATCATACCTCCATGTACCTTACCGCCATAATTAACGTCAGAAGGTTCGCTTAAAAATTGAAGTTCGATATGGTTTTTGGTTCTGGGCATGGTAATATTTTGTTAAAAATTGCTTGGTTTTAATGTCTTTGCTAAGATATTATAAAATAAGTTATTTTCCCGCAATCAGCTGTTATGATCTGTCAAGGTGACTCGACACAATTAACTGCCAATTACAAAAATAATCCCGCAGATTTAAGATGATTAACGCAAATTGATTATTTTTCTGCCGCTGTCAATGAGATCTGCGGGAAAGAACTCTCTTAGCTTTCGTCATTCTGAGTTCATCTCAGGATCTAACCAGCATGATAGATACTGAAATAAATTTTTAATCCGTGTTTATCTGTGTACATCCGTGGCTAAAACAATAAAAAAAGTCGTAGCGAGACGCTACGACTTGAAACAGTGTCAGTTGATAACAAATGACACCACTTACTTAATTTATTTCGCCATAATACTAATCGCATATCCTCCACCAGGTGCACAATACTGCGATAATTTCGTTTTATTGCTTACCTCCATTTTACGAATGGTATAGGCTTTAGGATTGGTTTCATAATGAGCATCTTTAGCATCGGCATAAATGGTTGCCGTGTATTTTTTACCTGGATCTAAAAAGCTAAAATCGATTTTAGAGGTTCGGGCTACCTCATCATTGGTGCGGCCAACAAACCAATTGTTTTTACCTTTCGCCTTACGCGCAAAAGTAATATAATCACCAGGTTCTGCTTCTAAAACTTTGGTATCGTCCCAATCTACTGCCACATCTTTAATAAACTGAAAAGCATCCATGTACTTATTATACGTTTCAGGCAAATCGGCAGCCATCTGCAATGGACTATACATGGTAACATAAAGCGCCAGCTGGCGGGCCAGTGTACTGTGTACAAATGAAATATTTTCAGGATTATAAACACTTACTTTGGTTTCGAAAATACCAGGGGTATAATCCATCGGTCCGCCAATTAAACGTGTAAAGGGCAAAATTGTAGTATGATCGGCATTGTTGCCACCAAAAGCTTCGTATTCTGTTCCTCTGGCCGATTCGTTTCCAATTAAGTTAGGGTAAGTACGTGCCAGGCCTGTCGGGCGAACCGCTTCGTGTGCATTCACCATAATTTTATACTCAGCAGCCTTTTGGATGGCATACAGGTAATGATTGTTTAGCCATTGCCCATAGTGATGCTCTCCTCTTGGGATCATGTTGCCTACATAACCACTTTTAACGGCATCATATCCATTGGCTTTCATAAATTTATAAGCCGTATCCAAATGGCGTTCGTAGTTCCTTACCGATGAAGAAGTTTCGTGGTGCATTATCATTTTAATGCCTTTGCTCGCCGCGTAACGGTGCAGTTCTTTTACATCGAAATCGGGATAGGGCGTTACAAAATCAAAAACATCATCCTTTGTTTTACCGAACCAATCTTCCCAGCCTTCGTTCCAGCCTTCAACCAACACCGCATCCAATCCGTTTTTAGCAGCAAAATCGATGTACTCTTTTACATGTGCGGTATTTGCAGCGTGTTTTCCATTAGGTTTAGTTTTTGCATAATCGGTTACACCTAATTGAACACTGGTTAAATCATTATAGGCCCAGGTACTTTTGCCAGTAATCATTTCCCACCAAACACCCACGTACTTGGTTGGTTTTATCCACGATACATCTTTAAATTTTGTTGCTTCGTTTAAGTTATAGGTTAATTTTGAGGTCAAAATATCACCTGCTTTATCGCTCACGATAATGGTTCTCCAGGGCGATAAACAAGGCGCCTGCATATAACCTTTATCGCCAATGGCATCAGGCGTTAACCACGATTCTAAAACCATATTTTTGTCATCAAGATTTAACGACATTAAAGAATAATTGATCAGTGCTGCCTCATGGATATTGATGTATAAACCATCTTTACTCTTCATCATCAAAGGCGTTTGTAAACCGGTTGGCGAAAAAGTGGTCTGCGATGCATTTGGTGTTACCGCGGCCTTCATTTTACCACGCACTTCTGATAAGTTTGACGTTACTGTACTGTATTCCTGTGTATCATAATCGCCCGGAAGCCAAAATGCTTTATGATCGCCAGCCAGGGCAAACTGCGTTTTCTCTTCTTTAATAACAAAGTAAGCTAAATTCTTTTGCTCAGGGAATTCATATCTAAAACCCAAACCATCGTTAAACAGGCGTAAACGCACAATAATATAACGATTAGTTTCTTTTTGTGTTAAAGTTACCGCCAGTTCGTTATAATGATTTACAATTTCTTTTACCTCTCCCCAAACTGGTTTCCAGGTTTCGTTAAATGCACTGGTTTTAGTATCAGTAATAGTGAAACCATCCAGTAACGATTTACCATCTTTAAGTTCAAGCCCCAGTTTGCTGGTTTTTATCACGTCTTTTCCTTTGTACTTTAAGCTATAGGTAGGTACTCCCCCTTCAGCCAAGGCAAAGCTGACCACCAGATTACCATCCGGCGACTTCAAATCCTCACCGGGAACGTTCCCGAAAGCATTCCCAAAAAAAAGCACAGTGCATATTAAAGTAAGGATTGCAAAGCGGTTAAAGAATTGGTTTAGTTTTTTATTCATATCATCATTTATTTATTATTACTACTTATATCACATTTGAACCTGCAGGTTCTGGTTTACTTAACACCGAAAAGATATTTATTGTCCATACCTCTCAGGTTTCGAAACCTGAGAGGCTTAAACAGCCTATAAATTACTCTAAAAGCAAAGTATCGTCATCTTCATCGGTTAAGCTCAGCTGCACACTATCGCTACCGGCAATGCCTTCTATCGAACCGCGGATATGGGTTGCATTTAACAATACTTTCTCCAGCTGTTTTTCACGTGCTTTCCATAAACGTTCCATGGCGTCACGCTCGCGTTGTATAGATAATTTCATGCTCATAAAACCTTCTCTAATGGCTTTCCATTGTTCTGAAAACTCTGCTCCCATTAAATAATCGTAAAGCATGTGCATTTTTTCGCCACGGTTTTCCTGCGATTTTACAGCGCCAGCGAGGCGCAAAATCCCCTCACGTAACACATAAGCCACGGCGTTTACTTCTTCGAAAGAACAAATCCAAACCCCGTCGCGCTGCCCGAAACAATCCATGCCTTTAGGGTAACATTGACTCACGATTACCGCTACATCAATGCCCATGCTGCGCATATCTTTCTTCAGTTTTTCGATCCAGTCGCCACCAAAATCTTTGGTACGCTTGCTTTCGTAAATTATTTTACCGCATTCCTGTCCGAATTGGTTGCGCACCACCTGCACGCAATCTGCGCCACGCACACCTTTACCAACTTCTTCAATTAAATCGAAAGGATAATTAGTGCGCAGCAATTCCTCCAAAATCAGTTCCTGTACTTCGCCCTGCAATTGCATACTGCCCTGCTCTGCCTTGCGTTTCATTTCTTCGGCCAGTTTTTTCTGATCGTCGAGCTGTTTTTCCAGTTCCTTTAAACGCAACTGGTGTTCGGTATCTTTAATACTATTTTTTTCTGCCTCTTGCTTACGAATCTGTTCTACCAACTCATTACGCTGCTCTTGCATTTTACGCTGAAAGGCAAGTTCCATTTCTTCTTCTTTTACTTTAAGGCTTTCCTCGCGGCGTAAAAACTCCAGTTCCTTTTCACGGGCTAGCTTCAGTTTTTCGGCATTATCTTTTGCATTACCTTCCAGCATTTGCAGTTTGGTTTCAAAATCTGCCGAAATACTTTTACGCAGATTTTCCTCCAAATCATCCTTAAGCCTGGTTTTCTCTTCAGCAAGTTTAGCATCAAAAGCTTTCAACTGCTGCTGTTTTTCTGATTCAAAAACCTGCAGCTTGCGTTGATATTCTTCATCTTTTTGCCTTGCATAAGCCGCCGCTTTCTCACGTAGCTCTTTCTTATAATCTTCGGCCATTGCTTCTTCCATCGGAAAAACATGGGCACAGTTAGGGCATTTTATCTCGGTAGGCATAAATTATTTTTTTACCACAGCGAACGCTTGGGTTTCGACAAAGATATTAAAGCTTTTTATGATTATATAAAGGAGTTTTGCACCGTCCACTTAAAGTACCTTAGATCTGATTTCGTGACCAGCGGCTAAAATTTTGCTCACCGGGCATTTCGCTGCGATTTCTTCCAATCTGATTTTCTGTTCTTCGGTAAGTACCCCTGTACAGGTAATTTCTTCAAAAAATATGGTTTCACCATTTTCGGTATCAATGTTTACTTCCACCTCAATTTTATCGATGGGCCATTCTTTTCTATCGGCATACATTCTTAAAGTAATGGCTACGCACGAAGCCAAAGAAGCCATTAATAATCCTTTTGGTGCAAATCCTTTATGTGTTCCACCCAATTCTAAAGGTTCGTCTACTATAATGTCATGAGAACCATTACTCACCGAACATGCATAGTGTTCCCTGTTTATTGTTGCTTTTACCATTTATGAGATATTTAAAATATTAAACTTACCAAATATTATGCTTTATTGCGATTTGGTTTAGATTTTACGAAACATTATATGATGGCATTTGTTCTTTTTAAAAATGCTACGTTATGAAATACAGAAAGTTAATCGGAAAATACTTAAAGCACGAATCAGATAACAGTGCAAAAATAGCACTTGCCTTAGTGGCTGGTTTAGCAGCAGGCGCAGTAATTAGTATTTTATTTGCCCCTGACAGTGGTGCAGGTACCCGTGGAAAAATTGCCGGCGGAGCCAGAAATCTTCGTTACGGATTTCAGGACAAGTACAATCTTTTAAAAGAGAAAGTTTTTGGTGTAGAAGCCATTGAAGATGATATTGTTGAGCATGAAGTGCCACATTTTAAACATACTGTTGCTAAGAAACGCAAATCGGATGTGAAAGAAATTTTAGAAAATGCGCACGAAAACGGTCAGGTACAGGAAGGTCAGGGATAAAAATATAAAGACATGAACTGGTTATTGGCATGCATTAATTAATACATGCCAAAACCTTTTACCGTTTAAACAATTTCTTAGTTTTACAGGATAATATCAGTATATGATTTTTATCCTCTCGAAGATTTTATCTTTTCTCATTAAACCAATAGTATGGGTTTTTGTGCTTTTGATTTTGGCAATAGCATCAAAACAGCCTAAACAAAGGAAAAGGTATCTAGTCTGTGCACTGATTGTTTTCTGCTTTTTTTCCAATTCATTTATTGTCGGGAGAATACTCAACAGTTACGAAGCTGGCTATCCGAAGGCTGAGCAATATGATGTCGGAATAGTACTGGGCGGTTTCTCAGGTTTAAATAAACGAAATAATGAAATTGCTTTTAACTGGGCAGGCGATCGGTTGTTTCAAGCCATTGCGCTGTATAAGAAAGGACAGATTAAGCAGATATTGCTTAGTGGTGGAAGTGCAAATTTAATAAACCGACAAGTAAAGGAAGCTGATTTAGCCGTTAAATACCTAAAACTGATTGGCCTTCCTGATTCTGCAATCCTGATTGAAAACCAGAGTAGAAATACGGTCGAAAATGCCAGATATAGTCTGGCACTCATCAGGAAAAAGAATCCTAAAGCTAAAATTCTGGTGATTACCAGTGCCTGGCACATCCCAAGGGCAAAACTGATTTTCGATAAACAAACTCAGTCCAAGATTGAATATTACCCAACCAATTTTTCCGGAAATCCAGATTTTGAATTAAGTGATTTCATTATCCCAAATGCCAGTGCATTAGGCGCATGGGAAATGTTATTTAAAGAATGGATTGGATTGGCTGTAGACAGGATAAGGGGTTAACTATTGAATTAATCTAATTGTTCATTAGCCATTGGTTCATTGGTTGAATTTCGCACCAAAAACAACTGACTAATGAACTGATGAACTTCTTATCCCTCAATTGCTTTCCAAAGCATATCTTTCAGCTCCAGAATATTTTTCTCAGCTACTGACGAAATAAATATAGATGGAATATTCGGCAGATCCTGTTTCATTTCTTCCATTAGTTCTTCATCTAACATATCCGATTTGGTAATGGCTAAAACATGAGGTTTCTGCATTAATTCAGGATTGTAAGATTCTAATTCACTTTTAAGAATTTCGTATTCTTCTTTGATCGAACGGCTTGTATCAGCCGGAACCATAAATAACAATACCGAATTACGTTCAATATGGCGTAAAAAACGATAACCTAAACCTTTACCCTTTGATGCACCTTCAATAATTCCTGGAATATCGGCCATTACAAAAGATTTTCCGCCTCTATAACTTACAATGCCCAGATTAGGCACAATAGTGGTAAAAGGATAATCAGCAATTTCTGGCTTAGCCGCCGAAACGACCGAGAGTAAAGTAGATTTACCGGCATTTGGGAAACCAACCAAACCAACATCAGCTAAAACTTTTAATTCTAAAATGTTCCAAACCTCTTGTCCCTGCTCACCTGGCTGTGCAAAACGGGGTGTCTGCTGAACGGAGTTTTTAAAATGTGCGTTACCCAAACCACCACGACCACCGGCTGTTAGAATTTTGGTTTCGCCATCTTTGGTAATTTCGAAGAGGATTTCTCCGGTTTCTGCATCTTTGGCAATGGTACCAAGTGGCACCTCCAGAATTTCATCCTTACCTTGTTTACCGAATTTATGGGAACTACCACCTGCTCCACCATCTTCAGCAATAATGTGCTTACGGTATTTAAGGTGTAATAATGTCCAGATATGGATACTGCCTTTAACGATAATATGGCCACCACGACCACCATCACCGCCATCGGGTCCACCCATTGACGTTAAAATATCACGATGCAAATGTGCCGAACCTGCCCCGCCCTTACCAGAACGGCAACAAATTTTTACATAATCTACGAAATTCGAACCCTGTGACATATTTTAATGTTGAAATGTTAATACCGGAACGTTGAAACAACAATTCCCTTAAAATTAAAGAGTTATAACGTTTTAACATTATAACTCCTTTTTATGTTTTTAATAATGGATCAGAGATTAATTAAAGCCTTTTCCTTTATACTTACTATATGAACTTTATACTTTATACTGATCAATTACCGCGCAAAGATCATTATATACGGTTTCTATTTCACCAATTCCGTTTACTTTATTCAACTTTCCCTGCTCTTCATAATAAGGTAATACATGGATGGTTTTATCAAAGTATTCTGAAATCCGTTTTTTCAATTTTTCAGCGTCATCATCCGGACGGCCGCTGGTTTTATGACGCTCAGCAATACGTTTAGTTAACTCGTCCTGATCAACATCTAAAGCAATCACACCAGCAATCTTACTGCCTTTACGCTCTAAAAATAAATCAAGCTCAATTGCTTGCGGAACGGTACGCGGAAATCCATCAAACACAAATCCTTTAGCATCAGGATTTTTATCTACCTCTTCTTCAAGCATGGCAATTGTAATGGCATCAGGAACCAATTCTCCATCAGCTAACAATTGACTCACTTTTTTTCCTAATTCTGTTTCTCCTTTAACGTGTGCTCTAAAAAGATCGCCTGTTGAAACGTGTACCAACTGATATTTTGTAATCAGTTTTTCAGATTGGGTGCCTTTACCCGCCCCTGGAGGGCCAAAGAGAACTAAATTAAGCATTCAAGTTGTTTAGGTTGTCTTCAAAAATTAAAAAAGCCTTATTCCTATGGCTCTGTTAAAAGTAATTTTCAAATCACTGATTAATAGGATTAGACATTGTTTACTTTCAAGGCTGCAAATATATAATTATTAATTTAGATGCCATTTAAAATTGAGAATTTATTTAAAAAAGGGCTATTTTAATGACATTTATTTTATTCTACAAAGAATCTTGTGCCATTTTTACATTTAACAGAATTTTCTCCAAATACCAGGCAAGCAGACCAAACAATCCTTTTACATTTTTATTAAATTTTATAAAAAATTTTAGTATTTGTGATATTTTATGCGGTCAGATGAAAAACCAGCAAACAAAAAAAGAGGATCTCAAAAAATGAAATCCTCTTTTTTCTGTGCACTTGTAGGGATTCGAACCCCAAACCTTCTCATCCGTAGTGAGATGCTCTATCCAATTGAGCTACAAATGCGTTTCCGTATCGTTAACGGACTGCAAAGGTATAATTTGATATTTTAATTTCCAATTAAATTTTAAAAAAAATCTTAAATTATTAATTATAAATATTGCTTTACACAATTAAAAAATCATTAATCACCTTAAAATCAAGCAACTCAAACAGATCTATAAACACTATTTTTCTTTTATTGTAAAATTCAAATTCACCTGCGTAATCTTCCTTGACGATATTTTTCTATCGGTAAGGCTATATACCTGTTTAAGAGATAAGCAAAAAAAATGGTGATTACCGCTACGCACCAGCCGGTTTTCAATATTGGAATATTGCTATTAATACACAATATGTATATTACCATATGTGAAATATAAATTGGGTAAGACAATTCACCAATTATTCTATCAAAAGATATTTTTTTAAAAAAGTTAAAAAAAAACGGAATGCAAAACGCCACACCTGAAAAATATAAGATCTCTTTAGTGGTAAATGGAAATTTTTTGAGTACCAGGAAATAAAAGTTTGAGGGAAAATAAAAATAAAAACAAGTAAAAGAAATCATTCCAAACAAAAGAACAAGAACAACGTATTTAGGAATCGAATACTTTTGAATTTTTAAATATAGCTGATATGATAAATAGCCTATTAGAAAAAAAATAATTTCTGTAGGAAAAAACCTATAGGACCATGGATCATTTTCTAAATGCAAAAAATTATAGATAAAAAGCCTTAGAAATAGTGACAAAAATATTAAAATAACTACAACGCCTACACCACGTCTTAATATGAATGGGGCTACCAAATAGAACGTAAGTTCCAGGCCCAGAGACCATGCTTGAGGAACAAATAGAAAAGTATGGAGTTGTGGGGTAGTTTCCCAAAACTTCGGTGTAAAGTAAAAACTACCATTACCGGGGCTTATCCCCATAAACATCATAATGTCCTGCCCAAAAATGACGAGATGTGTAAAAATAAGATAAGCAAAAGAAATAAAATTAGTCTTGACGGATAGATAGCTTTCGAAAACCGGAAATACCCTCCAATTGGTCGTAAAACCCAAAATAATATAGGCGAAAATAGTTACTAATAAAATCACCCAATAAACAGGGTAAAGCCGGATAAATCTATTCGAAATAAAAAGCCAAAAGGAATTGTTTACACCAGTATACTTTTCATTCAGTATCATTGACATATAAAAACCTGAAATGATAAAAAAGGACTGCACAGCTACTGGCCCGCCAACAAACTGAAATCCAAAAATAGAACCACAATGAGTAGCGACAACTGAAAGTGCTAACAAAAATCGAATTAACCCCATATTTAGATCTAAAAATAAAACTCAATATGCATCTTAATATTAGCAACAGCAACATTCCTAAATAAAAAAGCTCTAGCAAATCTAGAGCTTATATTTATTGGTTAATATCAAGTGCTATTTTTGATGAATGAATTTATATCATTCAGCGCTAAGTTATTTAGCTACAACTTCATTAATTGCTTTAAAATCAGGCAAATCATGGGCATCTTCTAAAACTTCTGCATAAGCTATTTTTCCTTCTTCATCGATTACAAAAGCTGCTCTTTTAGAAACTCCTTTCAATCCGAACACAAATTCATCATAAAATGCACCGTAAGCTGCTGATACTTCTTTGTTAAAATCAGACAGTAAAGGGAACTGGTAACTTTGCACTTCTTTAAACTTAGCCAAAGAGAACGGAGAATCAACTGAAATGCCGATTACCTGTGCATTTATTCCTTCATAATAACTGAAATTATCACGCATGGTGCATAATTGCTCGGTACACGTTCCGGTAAAAGCCATCGGGAAAAAATGAATAATTACTTTTTTTCCTTTGAAACCAGAAAGCGAAATTTCCGTCAAGTCAGAAGTGTATAATTTAAAATCAGGGGCGGTATCGCCAACTTGTAATGCCATTATGTCTTTTTTTATGGGTTAAATATATTGTTAAATTGTTTGATTGCTTTGACTCTTGACTCAAGACTTTAGACTTTAGACTCAAAACTAACCTTTCATCTGTTGGTCTAAAATTACCAATCCCTCTTCAAAACTATGCGGACGGTAATCTAAATCTCTAATCGTCTTATCCAAAACAAAACCTGTTCTAATGGGTCGTTTAGCCGCTTGGTTTAAACTTGCAGAACTGATTTCATTAATAAAAGATTGATCAAGGCCCCAATAATCGGCAACTTTTCGCACTAAATCTGCAATACTCATGTAATCTTTACCCGACACATGGTAAATTCCACTTACGTTTTTTTCTACAGCTAACAAGCAGGCTTCTGCTAAATCCTCAGCCAAAGTGGGCATACGCCATTGGTCGTTTACTACATTAATAGGCGATGCTTTTTCTAAAGCCCCTTTGGCCCAGAGTACAATATTGCTTCGGCTCATATCGCTGGTGATCCCATATACCAATATAGTTCTTAAGATTGCCCAATTTGCTTTTGAGTTTTTCAACAGCTCCTCTGCCAGTACTTTCGATTCGCCATAGTAACTTACCGGATTAACAGCATCTTCTTCTTTATAAGGCCCATCAGCACCATCAAAAACAAAATCAGTACTTAAATGAATCAACTGAATATTTTTTTCTTCACATATTGATATTAATGTTTGAACGGCGTCTACA
This sequence comes from Sphingobacteriaceae bacterium GW460-11-11-14-LB5, assembly GCA_002151545.1. Taxonomy (NCBI): domain Bacteria; kingdom Pseudomonadati; phylum Bacteroidota; class Sphingobacteriia; order Sphingobacteriales; family Sphingobacteriaceae; species Sphingobacteriaceae bacterium GW460-11-11-14-LB5. The sequence continues at coordinate 3,970,262 of CP021237.1, forward strand.
TTTAATTGGTGACAAAGTCCTTTATTAGCCTCGCAGGTATCAACATTGGTCATCGCAGCAGTGTGCACAATGGCGTCAGGGCTGTATCTTTCAATAACTTCACTAACCTGAGTAGCATTTAAAATATCCATTTCTGCATATTCATAGCCGTCCTTTACCGGATAGCGGTTTTCGCCTTTTGAAGTGGCTACCAGCTTCGCCCTGTTTTCGGCAAGTACTTTTTCAGTTAATTTCTGCCCTAAAAGACCGTTGCTGCCTGTTGTTAAAATGGTTTTCATATGCCTTATTTATGGCTCTAAATTATCTATAAAAACCATGTTGAAAAAATTTATAATATATATTTAAAATTAAGTAAGAATAACTTAACTTTGCCAACCGAATTGGAGCCCCTGTAAACAGCTTTAATTCATTGACTGTAATAAATTTACTCACAACAGATATGCCTAACTTAGGAAAAATAGCACAAATTATCGGCCCAGTGGTTGACGTTAGCTTTGCTAATGATGCCCATCTACCTAAAATTTTTGATGCGTTAGAGATAACGAAAGAAAATGGACAAAAAATTGTTTTAGAAGTTCAACAGCACTTAGGTGAAGACCGCGTACGTGCGATCTCAATGGACTCTACAGACGGTTTAGTTCGTGGAATGGACGTAGTTGATACTGGTGCTGCGATTAAAATGCCAGTTGGCGACCAAATTAAAGGTCGTTTATTTAATGTAGTTGGTGAAGCGATTGACGGTATCAACACAGTTGATAAAACAGACGGTCGCCCTATCCATGCAACTCCTCCTAAGTTTGAAGATTTATCTACTGAAACTGAGGTGCTTTTTACAGGTATCAAAGTAATCGATTTATTAGAGCCTTATGCAAAAGGTGGTAAAATCGGTTTATTCGGTGGTGCTGGAGTAGGTAAAACAGTATTAATTATGGAGTTGGTTAACAACATCGCTAAAGCTTATGCTGGTTTATCAGTATTCGCAGGTGTTGGTGAGCGTACTCGTGAGGGTAACGATTTACTTCGTGAGTTTATCGAGTCAGGTGTAATTAACTATGGTGACGAATTCTTACACTCAATGGAAAAAGGTGGATGGGATTTGAAAGCTGTTGATACTGAAAAATTAAAAGAATCTAAAGCAACATTGGTTTTCGGTCAAATGAACGAGCCTCCTGGTGCACGTGCACGTGTGGCATTATCAGGATTAACGGTTGCAGAATATTTCCGTGATGGTGATGGCGAAGGCGCTGGAAAAGACATCCTTTTCTTCGTTGATAACATCTTCCGTTTTACACAGGCAGGTTCTGAGGTATCGGCTCTATTAGGTCGTATGCCATCAGCCGTGGGTTACCAACCAACATTGGCAACTGAGATGGGTTTAATGCAAGAGCGTATTACTTCAACAAAACGTGGATCAATTACATCAGTACAAGCGGTATATGTACCAGCGGATGATTTAACTGACCCGGCTCCGGCAACAACTTTTGCCCACTTAGATGCAACTACCGTACTTTCACGTAAAATTGCCGAGTTAGGTATTTATCCTGCGGTAGATCCATTAGATTCTACTTCACGTATCCTTTCTCCTGCTGTATTAGGTGATGAGCACTATAACACTGCACAACGTGTTAAAGAAACTTTACAACGTTACAAAGAATTACAGGATATCATCGCGATCTTAGGTATGGACGAATTATCTGAAGAAGATAAATTAGTAGTATCAAGAGCACGTCGTGTTCAGCGTTTCTTATCTCAACCTTTCCACGTTGCGGAGCAATTTACCGGCTTAAAAGGCGTATTGGTTGACATTAAAGATACCATTAAAGGATTTAACATGATCATGGATGGTGAAGTTGATGAGTACCCAGAAGCTGCATTTAACTTGGTTGGTAGCATTGAAGATGCGATCGAAAAAGGTAAAAAATTATTAGCAGAAGCGAACTAAGAAACGCGTTAAGCATTAAGGGCTAAGCGTTTTAACGCGCTGCGCTCTACGCTCCACGCCAAACGAAAAAAAGAATGAATTTAGAAATATTAACTCCAGATAAAAAAGTTTTCGAAGGTGAAGTAACAGCAGTTACGGTTCCTGGTACTTTAGGTTCTTTCCAGATTTTAAAAGACCACGCCCCTATCATCTCTACTTTAGAAGATGGAGAAGTTATTATAAAAGCAAACAAAGCTGATGAGCAACGCTTTTTTATTAAAGGCGGTGTAGTTGAAGCGATCCACAACAAAATTGTGGTTTTAGCCGAAGGTATCGCTTAAGCAAAATAATTAAACATTTAGAAAGCCTCCCGATTTAAAAATCTGGGAGGCTTTTTGTTTATCTGCCTACTTAACAAACCCACAAACAGCAGCAGTAAACTCCTTATTCTTTTCATAATAAAGCATATGCGAACCATCTATCTGTACTACTGCCTGGTTCGGAAACCTGTAATTTTTATAATAATCCGGGCCAACCGCATGGTCGTCCTTACCCGTTATAATTAAGGTAGCGGTTTTAATCTCGCTGGTCAGTAAAGCATAATTTTTAAAATACTCGGGATATTTCTGAATTCTTGTATGATCCATTAATGGCATAAAAAGTGTCATTCCAAAATCTGATGTCCGCTTATATGAACTTTCAATGCTATCCATTTTAACAATGGTATTTACATCGTTGGCAATATATTTATATCCGAGATGTGCTGCACTCAATTTCTTTCTGACCAAAGCCGCTTGATCCATTAATTTTTTAAAATCAGTTTCACGAATAGTGGTATCTTTTTTCAATAATTTATAACCAAAAGCTATTTGCTCCTGCAGCTGCCACGGATTCATAAAATGGGCTATTGTATTCGCCATGATCATACCAGATAAATGTTCAGGATATTTAAGCGCGTAATTAATGGCCAGGATACCACCAAAAGAATGACTAAGCAGGTACACTTTTTCTACTCCCAATTTTAACCGCAGTTCTTCAACATCCTGAACAAGCCGGTCTAAACTATAATTCTTTGCATTTTGCGAGTGACCAGATCCTCTTTGATCGAGATAAACCATCGTTAAACATTTTTCGAGCTTGGCGCCACCCATTTTTTCAAAGGAAAGAAAATCCTGACCAGGGCCTCCATGCAAATAGATACAAACCGGCCCCTTGCCCGATACCTTAACAGATAACTTCACCGTATCAGAAGTTAAAATGGTTTGATTACCCCCCTTAAGATTGGGTGTCGAATCGGTCGAAGAACAACTAACGAATAATCCGATTAAAAGAACCGAAAAGATATAAATTATTTTCATCGCGATAGTTTATGCGATTAAATTACGTAACTATTTTCAATAAGTAGTAAATGGGTATAACGGTAACTGCGTGCCCATATAAAAGCTTGAATTTTTCCTTACATTTCTACGCCCAAATATTGTCTGAATTTTCAATTTTCAGCGCACTTTTGGTCATTTTAGGCAGAAAAATAGAAAATTTATAATGCAAGCATAACAAACAGACCGTATACCGTTTTGATATTTAGTCTAAGGCTATCGGCATTAAATAACTAATACAACCCTGATTAAGAATAATATTTCGATTATGACTAAATTACAAGAATAATATACTGATTTAACTTTTTTCTGATTTCTCTTGCATATTAATGAACCAAAAACTAAATTGGTTTTTATAAACAATAAGATAATAATGACCACTCAGCATAACATCTTTTCTACATATACTACTGCAAAAGCAGCTGGCAATGTAGTGCTGTTACCTGTCATTTTACTTAACCTCCTACTCCTAAACATTTTATGGGGTAACAAGCGGACGCAGTTTAAATAGATTTTAAAAAACTAAATATACCTAAAGCGTCCCGATACAAACGGGACGCTTTTTTTAAATAACAAAACACAGTATTATGAAATACTATAATTCTAATACGATTATTTACCTTGATGGACAGTTTGAAAAGGCTGTAAATAGCAGTACTGACCTTTACGGACAGTCGCTACACTACGGTTATGCTGCTTTCGAGGGTATTAGAGCCTATAAAACGCACAACGGCAACCGTATTTTCAAAGCTGCCGCACATTTCGACCGCTTAGAGCGTTCTTGCCAGCTGGCAAACATTCCTTTCCCATGGGATAAACAAGAATTAATTGCTGCAACCTATAAATTACTTCAGTTGAATAAACTGAAAGATGCTTATATCCGCCCTTTGGTATTTTGCCACCCGAACATGAAATTAAACGAACCGAGTGGAGTTTCGATCTTAATCTGTGCCTGGGAATGGGATGCATATTCAGGCAACAAATTATTAAAATTAACCGTTTCCGATTACGAAAGACCAAACCCAAAATCAATTCCAATGGAAGCGAAATTGAGTGGAAACTATGTTAATTCTATTTTAGCTACTACAGCCGCAAATATTAAAGGTTACGATGAAGCTTTGCTTTTAGATATGCATGGCTTTGTTGCTGAAGCATCCGGAGCCAATATCTTCCTCGAAAAAGACGGAAAATTATTTACACCATCTTTAGGAAACATTTTACCAGGTATTACCCGTGCAACAGTAAAAGAGCTTTGCACTGTTTTGGATATAGAGTGTATTGAAAAGAAACTAACCATAGAAGATCTTAAAAATGCCGACAGCGCTTTCTTATGCGGAACAGCAACAGAGATAGCTGGCATTGCCTCAATTGATGATATTGTTTATCGTCCAATATGGAGAGAATCTATCGGTTATACCATACAACGTGCCTATAAAAACCTGGTATTGGAAAAGGTAAATTATGAAGTGATTATTTAAAATTGGTTGACAGATTATAGTTAAATGGTTGATAGCCAATTCGGCCATAAACCATGAGTCAAAAAACCATCAACCAAAAATAAAAAGATCCAAAAAGCAGATGACTGAAGAAATTAATCAACACTTCCCGAAGGCCTACCAGCAAATTAATGGTGCAACAAAAGCATCAGGATTTGACATGGCATCTGATGTGTTGACCTGCTCTTTACTCAGAACACTTGCAGCCACTAAACCTTCAGGTAAATTTCTGGAGCTTGGAACCGGAACAGGTTTATCTACTTCGTGGATTTTAGATGGTTTAGATCAAGATAGTACACTTACCTCGATTGATAACGATGCTAAATTTTTAGCCATTGCCAAAACATTTCTTGGCAGTGACGATCGTTTAACATTGGTTGATACCGATGGTGCGGAGTGGATCGAAAAGAATAAAGACAAAAAGTTCGATTATATTTTTGCTGATACCTGGCATGGAAAATATTTGCTTTTAGATGAGGCGATATCCATGCTTAACACCGGTGGACTTTATATCATTGATGATATGCTGCCTCAATCCAATTGGCCTGATGGTCATCAGGATAAGGCAATTAAATTGATTAAAGATTTAGAATCCCGTGATGACCTGCAATTAACCAAGCAGGTTTGGGCAACAGGAATTGTAATCGGCGTAAAAAAATAAATAAGATTAAAATAGTTCTTTGCTTTTTTTAAATAGTTAGTATGTTTGTGATTCATCAAAGACATGAATATAAACACAAACATTATTAGCAACCTAATTATTGTCATTTCTCAAAAGAGAGGTGGAAATCGTTGCGTATAATATAAAAAATATACCAAATCGAAACCGCCTCCCAAAAAGAGGCGGTTTTTTTTTGCCTCGAAAAGAAATAATTGAAATACAACAGCATACATACACTTTTAAACAATGAGCGAATTAAACAAGTACAGTAAAACATTTACACAAGACCCAACACAACCGGCAGCGCAAGCTATGCTTTACGGAATCGGATTAACTGATGCTGATATGGCTAAAGCACAGGTCGGTATTGCAAGTATGGGTTACGATGGTAACACCTGCAATATGCACCTTAACGATCTTGCAAAAGATGTAAAAAAAGGGGTCTGGAAGAATGATTTAGTGGGCTTGGTTTTTAACACCATTGGAGTGAGTGATGGAATGAGCAACGGTACAGATGGTATGCGTTACTCGCTGGTAAGCCGCGATGTAATCGCCGATAGTATCGAAACCATTTGCGGTGGCCAATATTATGATGGCATTATCTCTATCCCTGGCTGTGATAAAAATATGCCTGGTGCCATTATGGCGATGGCACGCTTAGATCGTCCTTCAATTATGGTTTATGGTGGTACAATTGCTCCCGGACATTACAAAGGAGAAGAATTGAACATCGTTTCAGCTTTCGAGGCTTTGGGGCAGAAAATATGTGGCAACCTTTCTGAGGAAGATTATCAGGGCATCATAAAACATACTTGCCCTGGTGCAGGTGCTTGTGGAGGCATGTATACGGCAAACACCATGGCATCAGCAATTGAGGCTTTAGGTATGAGTTTGCCTTATTCGTCTTCAAATCCAGCAATCAGCGAGGAGAAAAAACAAGAATGTTTAGATGCGGGTAAATACATTAAAATTTTATTAGAGAAAGATATCAAACCATCTGATATCATGACGAGAAAAGCATTCGAAAATGCCATTCGTTCTATTATCATTTTAGGTGGCAGTACCAATGCAGTACTACATTTTATTGCAATGGGTAAAGCCATCGGCATCGAAATCACCCAGGATGATTTCCAGCGCATGAGCGATGTAACACCAGTACTTGCCGACTTTAAACCTAGCGGAAAATACTTAATGCAGGATTTGCATCAATATGGTGGTATCCCGGCAGTATTGAAATATTTATTAAACGAGGGTTTGTTGCATGGCGATTGCCTGACCGTAACCGGAAAAACTGTAGCTGAGAATTTGGCTGATGTAAAATCGATTATGGATTATGATCAAAAAATCATTCAGAAGCTAAGTGAGCCAATTAAGGCAACAGGTCACTTGCAGATTCTTTATGGAAACCTGGCAGAAAAAGGCTCAGTAGCAAAAATCAGTGGAAAAGAAGGTGAAAAATTCGAAGGTCCTGCACGTGTATTTGATGGTGAGCACGATTTAATCGCGGGAATTTCAAGCGGACGTGTTCAGCCTGGTGATGTAATTGTAATTAAAAATTCTGGTCCGGTAGGTGCACCAGGTATGCCGGAAATGTTAAAACCAACCTCAGCCATTATTGGTGCAGGTTTAGGTAAATCGGTGGCTTTAATTACTGATGGACGTTTCTCAGGTGGTACGCACGGTTTTGTGGTTGGACACATCACCCCTGAATCTTACAAAGGTGGTTTAATTGGCCTAGTAGAAGATGAAGACCGGATTTTGATTGATGCGGTAAACAACATCATCAACCTGCAAGTAAGTGATGAAGTGATTGCCGAGCGTAGAAAAAACTATGTGCAACCAGCATTAAAAGTAACAAAAGGTGTTTTATATAAATATGCTAAAACAGTTTCAGACGCAGCGAGTGGCTGTGTAACTGACGAATATTAAAATCAAAAAATCATCCCCCAGATTAATTGATTACTAAGAAAATAGATTATGCAAATAATTAAAAGTATTCAGAATAGGATTTATGAAATCCGGGGAGAAAGGGTAATGCTCGATTTTGATCTGGCATCACTTTATGAAGTGGAGACAAGAGTATTAAATCAGGCTGTAAAACGTAATATCAAACGTTTTCCGGAAGATTTCATGTTTCAGTTGACTTCTGCAGAATTTGAAAATATAAAATTTCAAATAGAAGCGATTAACCAGGGTGCATCATCACAAATTGTGATAAAGGATCACCCCAACTTGAAATCACAAATTGTGATTTCAAGTTGGGGTGGCACCAGAAAGTTACCTTATGCCTTTACCGAGCAAGGGGTAGCCATGTTAAGCGGTGTTGTAAATAGCGACAAAGCCATTAACATGAACATTGCCATTATGAGGGCTTTTGTTGATGTTCGTAAAATTTTGCTGAAACAAAGCAACCTTAACGAACAATTAACAGAAATTAAAGAACGGATTGGTGAACATGATGTTCAGCTAAACGAACTTTATGAGGCAATGGAAAACTTAATTGATGAAAAAATTGCACAAATAAAGTGGAAAGACAGACAAAGAATTGGGTTTAAAATTAAAGAATAGTAGAACCGCAAAAACATAACTATGGAAACTGCACAAGATACAATACAACAAAACGAGGCGAAAGCAGAAACCTCAAAAACCTTATTCAAAGGAACAGGCTCGCAGGTTTTGTTGAATGGATTAATTGAAGAAGGTGTAACCACCATTTTCGGTTATCCGGGAGGAGCAATCATGCCTATTTATGATGCTCTTTATGATTATGCCGATAAATTAGAACACATACTGGTTCGCCATGAGCAAGGTGGTATCCATGCTGCTCAGGGTTTTGCACGTGCAAGCGGCGAAGTGGGTGTTGTTTTCGCCACCAGCGGACCAGGTGCAACCAACCTGGTTACAGGTTTAGCAGATGCACAGATAGACAGTACGCCATTAGTTTGTATCACCGGACAGGTTTTCGCCCACTTATTGGGAACAGATGCCTTTCAGGAAACCGATGTGATTAACATTACCACTCCGGTTACCAAATGGAACTATCAGGTTACTGATGCTAAAGAAATCCAGGAGGTATTGGCTAAAGCTTTTTACATCGCTAAAAGCGGCAGACCAGGCCCGGTTTTAATCGACATAACCAAAAACGCACAATTACAGCTGGAGGAATTTCCTGAGTATGTAAAATGCAACCACATTCGCAGTTATCGCCCGAAACCAAAAGTTAGGATTGAATATATCGAGCAGGCAGCCGAATTAATCAACTCAGCTAAAAAACCATTCGTATTATTCGGTCAAGGGGTTATTTTAGGTAGTGCTGAAGAAGAATTTAAAGCTTTTATTAATAAAACCGGAATTCCTGCCGCATGGACCATTATGGGCGAAGGTGCTATTCCAACTTCGCATCCATTAAATGTAGGTATGTTGGGTATGCATGGTAATTACGGACCAAATGTGTTAACCAACGAAGCCGATGTAATTATTGCCATCGGTATGCGTTTTGATGACCGTGTAACCGGCCGTTTAGATAAATATGCCAAACAAGCTAGAGTAGTGCATTTGGATATCGATCCTGCGGAGATTGATAAAAATGTTAAAGCCGAAGTTGGTGTTTGGGGCGATTGTAAAGAAACCTTACCCCTGTTAACCAATTTAGTTAACGAAAATAAACACGAAGATTGGTTGGCTAAGTTCAGACAGTACAATCAGGAGGAAATTGATCAGGTCATTACTCCAGAACTTTACCCAACAGGTGATGAAATGACCATGGGCGAAGTATTGCGCAACATTAACGAAATTTGTGGTGGCGATGCCGTAATTGTTACTGACGTTGGTCAGCACCAGATGGTAGCCTGCCGTTATGCTAAATTTAACAATACCCGTAGCAACATCACATCAGGTGGTTTAGGCACAATGGGCTTTGGTTTACCAGCTGCAATTGGTGCTAAATATGGTGCACCTGACAAAACCGTTATCGCCATTATCGGTGATGGTGGTTTCCAGATGACGCCTCAGGAATTGGGTACCATTATGCAATTTGGTGCGGCAGTAAAAATCCTGATTTTGAACAACCGCTTTTTAGGTATGGTTCGCCAATGGCAACAGTTATTTCATGATAAACGCTATTCTTTTGTTAATATCACCAGTCCTGATTTTGTCGCTTTAGCAAAATCGTATTACATCGAAGCCAGCAAAGTTGATGAACGTGCAAACTTAAGACAGGCATTAGAAACCATGATCAACCATGAAGGTTCTTACTTATTAGAAGTAATGGTTGGTAGAGAAAACAACGTTTTCCCAATGGTTCCACAAGGAATGAGTGTAAGTGAAATCAGGCTGAAATAAGGTAGAAGGTTCAAAGGCCTAAGGTTTAAGGTAAAAAAGAAATTATCATGAGTACTGAAAATACAATAGAACATAAAATAGATAAAGCCGATTTAGACGGAAAGCAGGAATACACCATTACGGTTTATGCCGAAAACCGCATCGGTTTATTAAACAGGATTGCAATCATTTTCTCCAAAAGGAAAATCAACATCGAAAGCTTAAATACTTCTCCATCAGAAATTGATGGGATACACCGTTTCAATATCGTCATCCACGAAGGTTACGAAGTGGTGAGAAAGCTAGCCCGCCAGATTGAAAAACAGATTGAGGTATTGAAAGTTTATTTCAACACCAACGAAGAAATTATCTGGCAGGAACTGGCACTTTACAAAGTTTCTACTGATGAAATTGCAGAAAAAGTAACGGTAGAGCGTTTATTAAGACAGTACGGTGCCAGTGCGGTAGTGATCCGTAAAGATTATACTGTTTTTGCGGTAACGGGGCACAGGGAAGAAACGGATGCTTTGGTAAAAGCTTTGGAACCTTACGAACTGATTGAATTTGTGAGATCTGCCAGAGTAGCCATTATTAAAGACAGCGCAGGATTCCACGAAAAACTGAAAGAATTTGAAGCTTTCGAACCAGGTGAAGAATTGGTAGAAAACGAGTTTTTAGAAAAAGGACAGAAGATTTTCACTATGTAAGGTAGAAGGTTGAGGGTGTAAGGTTGAAGGCAAAGCAAAACGTTTAAGGATCTTTGCAAAAAATCTTTGCATGCTTTGCGGTTAAAAATCAAAGAATATGAAATGCAATAAAGCCATACCGATTTTAAGAATGTTCGATTACGATAAAGCAGTTGAATTTTACGTAAACTGGTTGGGCTTTAAAATAGACTGGGAACATACTTTTGAAGAAAACACTCCGGTTTATATGCAGATTTCGTTAAATGGTATTGAATTACATTTGAGCGAGCATCATGGAGACAGTTCTCCTGGTGCACATGTTTATGTTGACTGTGTAGGTTTAAAGGAATTCCATAAAGAAATAACAGCAAAGAATTACAAATACAACAGACCAGGTTTAGAAAAAACTTTTTACGGAACCTGGGCCGTAACCGTAAACGACCCGTTCTTTAACAAGATTACCTTTAACGAAGAATTAACCGAAGCTGAAAAACAAAACGATAATTAGATAGATACAGCATATAATATGATGAACCAGGTATTTGATTTTATAATCAACTCGCGCAAGGCATTTATTCAGCTAATAGATGGTTTAACAATCGAAGAATTGAATAAAATTCCTGATGGTTATAACAACAACATCATCTGGAATTTCGGGCACATTGTAGTGAGTACACAAACGCTTTGCTACGTGCGCACGGGTGTACTACAAGATGCTGCTTCGGTAAAATTTAACGAGTATTATAAAAAGGATACCAAGCCATCTTATACGGTAACTGAAGAAGAAGTAGCAGAATTGAAAGCCATCGCATTAGCGAGCATTGAAAAAATAAAAGAAGATTATGCAAATGGAAAATTTTCGAACATCACTCCTTTCACAACCGCTACCTATGGTGTACAAATGAATAGCATAGAAGAAATTCTGATCACAACTATTGGCCATGATAACGTACATTATGGTTACGCATGGGCGTTAAAGAAAGTATTGTAAGGGATGGAAGATGTGAGATGGAAAATGGATAAAAAAATCTGTGTAATCAAACCATCTGTGCAATCAACCCGAATGAAAAAACAAAATATAATTGATAATTAAATAGAAATTAACCAATAAAAAACAATGGCAAATTATTTTAACACATTACCTCTTAGAGAAAAATTAAACCAATTAGGTGTTTGCGACTTCATGGACAGTTCCGAATTTTTAGACGGCGTTAACGCACTAAAAGGCAAAAAACTGGTAATTGTAGGTTGTGGCGCTCAAGGCTTAAACCAAGGTTTAAATTTAAGAGATAGTGGTTTAGATGTAAGCTACACTTTACGTAAGGAAGCAATTGAAGGCAAACGCGATTCTTGGAAAAATGCAACTGAAAACAATTTTACAGTTGGCACTTACGAAGAACTGATTCCGAATGCAGATGTAGTAATTAACCTTACTCCTGATAAACAACACACTGCTGTTGTAAATGCAATTATGCCTTTAATGAAAGAAGGTGCTACTTTATTATATTCTCACGGTTTCAATATCGTAGAAGAAGGTATGCAGATCCGTAAAGATTTAACCGTGATTATGGTTGCGCCTAAATGCCCGGGTAGCGAGGTTAGAGCAGAATATGTTCGTGGTTTTGGTGTTCCTACCTTAATTGCAGTTCACCCTGAAAACGATCCTCAAGGTAAAGGATTGGCACAGGCAAAAGCATATTGCGCTGGTACAGGTGGTCACAGAGCTGGTGTGTTAAAATCATCTTTCGTAGCTGAAGTGAAATCTGATTTAATGGGCGAGCAAACCATCCTGTGTGGTTTGTTACAAACAGGTTCAATCCTATCATTCGATAAAATGGTAGAAAAAGGAATCGACGCCGGTTATGCTTCTAAATTGGTACAATATGGCGTTGAAGTAATTACAGAAGCCTTAAAACAAGGTGGTATTACTGCGATGATGGACAGATTAAGCAACGTGGCTAAAATCAAAGCTTTCGAAATTTCAGAAGAATTGAAAGACATTATGCGTCCGTTATTCCAAAAACACCAGGATGACATTATGAGTGGCGAATTTAGCCGTACCATGATGGAAGACTGGGCAAATGGCGATAAAAATTTATTAAAATGGAGAGCTGAAACTGGCGAAACCGCTTTCGAAAAAACACCAGCAGGTGATGTTAAAATCGGTGAGCAAGAATATTTTGATAACTACACTTTAATGGTTGCTTTCGTTCGTGCCGGTGTTGAATTGGCTTTCGAAACCATGGTACAGGCAGGTATTAAACCAGAGTCGGCTTACTACGAATCGTTACACGAAACACCACTTATTGCCAACACCATTGCACGTAAAAAATTATTCGAAATGAACCGCGTAATTTCTGATACTGCTGAATATGGTTGCTATTTATTCGATCAGGCTTGTAAACCACTTTTAGGTGATTTCATGAAAAAAGTAGATACTGATTTAGTGGGTAAAAATTTCAACGAAGGTAAAGATGGCGCAGTGGACAACAGAAAATTAATTGATATCAACGAGGCGATCCGTTCACACGAAGTAGAACAAATCGGAGCTACTTTGCGTAAAGCAATGACCGCGATGAAAGCGATTAAAACAGCATAACCTCACCCCTAAATCCCCTCTCCTAAAAGAGAGGGGACTTTGGACAGGTCTTATAAAAATAATAATTACAAACTTAAATTCCCCCTTTAGGGGGCTAGGGGGTTAAAATGTCAAAAACATTAGTAGAAAAAATTTGGGATGCTCACGTTGTAAAAAGTGAAGAAGGATTTCCTGATATTTTATACATTGATACACACTTAATACACGAGGTAACCTCTCCGCAGGCATTTGATGGCTTACGCAAAAGAGGCTTACCTGTTTTTCGTCCGAAGCAGACTGTAGCAACTGCCGATCATAATGTACCTACATTAAATCAATTGTTGCCGATTAAAGAGGAGCTTTCGCGCTATCAGGTTGATATGTTAACGAAAAACTGCGCAGAATTTGGAGTAGAGCTTTATGGTTTAGGACATCCTTTTCAAGGCATTGTGCATGTTATCGGTCCTGAATTGGGCATTACTTTACCTGGTAAAACAATGGTTTGCGGCGATAGCCATACCTCCACACATGGTGCTTTTGGTGCCATTGCATTTGGTATCGGTACTTCGCAGGTGGAGCAGGTTTTCGCAACGCAATGTTTATTGCAGTCGAAACCTAAAACCATGAAAATCGAGGTAAACGGCGAACTTGGAAAAGGTGTTGGGGCAAAAGATATTATCCTATACATTATTGCCAAAATTTCTGCCGCTGGCGGTACAGGTTATTTTATCGAATATGCAGGTTCGGCAATCGAGGCTTTAAGTATGGAAGCCCGTATGACGATCTGTAACATGAGTATCGAAATGGGTGCACGTGGTGGATTAATTGCACCAGACCAAACCACTTTCGATTACATTAAAGGAAGAGAATTTGCGCCTGCAGGCGAAGAGTGGGATAAAGCTTTAGCTTATTGGAAAACATTATACAGCGATGCTGATGCGAAATTCGATAGCGTTTTAACCTTCGATGCTGCAGATATTGCTCCAATGATTACCTATGGTACCAACCCTGGAATGGGAATGGGCATTCAGGAACATATTCCGGCAACTGGTGCACAACCAGAAAAAGAAAAACTTTCGTACCAGAAAGCATTGGATTATATGGGCTTTGATGACGATTCATCTTTGATCGGAAAACCGGTTGATTATGTGTTTATTGGAAGCTGTACCAACTCTCGCATTGAAGATTTACGAGAAGTTGCCGATTTTGTTAAAGATAAACGCAAAGCAGATAATGTGACCGTTTGGATTGTTCCGGGATCGAAACAGGTAGAACAACAGGCTAAAAACGAAGGTTTGGATAAAATTTTCGAGGCCGCTGGTTTCCAGTTACGCGAGCCGGGTTGCAGTGCCTGTTTAGGAATGAATGAAGATAAAATTCCTGCAGGTAAATATTGTGTATCTACATCGAACAGAAACTTTGAAGGCAGACAAGGACAAAATGCACGTACCTTATTGGCCAGTCCACTTACCGCAGCCGCAGCAGCCGTAACAGGAAAAATTACAGACGTAAGGGATTTGTTGGATAAAGTAGAAGGTTAACCCCTAAATCCCCTAAAGGGGACTTTAGCAAGATGAATAATAATATTACCAGCACTCAATTTAAAGCCCCCTTAAGGGGGTTGGGGGTTCTAGAAGTTGCCATATTAAATGTAAAAGCTGGATTATCAGCTGATTTTGAGCAAGCTTTTAACGAAGCGCAAAAAATCATTTCTTCGATGGAAGGTTACATTTCGCATCAGCTTCAAAAATGTATAGAGGTAGAAAATAAATATATCCTGCTGGTAAACTGGAAAACACTGGAGGCACATACCGAAGGTTTCCGAGGATCAGCAGAATACCAGGATTGGAAAAAGTTATTACATCACTTTTATGATCCTTTTCCAACAGTTGAACACTTTACACGAGTAGAAGACTGAGGGTTATTATAAATATTAAATCAATGAAATCGCCCCTCAATCGGTGAAATCATTTAAATCTGTGTAATCATCATTAAAAAATGAAAAAATTCACAAAATTAACATCGGCAGTAGTGCCTTTAAACATAGAGAACATCGATACCGACCAGATTATCCCTGCGCGGTTTCTAAAAGCGACTACCCGCGAAGGTTTTGGCGAAAATTTGTTCCGCGATTGGCGTTATGAGAACGATAACCAGCCTAAAGCTGATTTCGTGATGAATAATCCTACCTACAGCGGTCAGGTTTTAGTAGCCGGAAAAAACTTTGGTTGTGGCAGTAGTCGCGAGCATGCTGCATGGGCTATTCAAGATGCTGGTTTTGATGCCGTAATCAGCAGTTTCTTTGCAGACATCTTTAAAGGAAATGCTTTGAACAATGGCTTATTACCCATCCAGGTAAGTGATGAGTTCCTGGCGCAGATTTTCAAGGCGGTTGACAACAATCCAAAATCGGCCTTAGAGGTTGATTTAGAAAATCAAACCGTTACGATAGTGGAAACTGGTGCTCAGGAATCATTTGAGATCAATCCTTACAAAAAATCGTGTTTGATCAATGGTTATGATGATATCGATTTCATCTTAAACCAAAAACAATTAATTGAAGAATTTGAAGAAGGTAGAAGGTAAAAGCCTGAAGGCCTGAAAAAGGTATAAGACTAAAGCATAAAGACCAAAGTAAAAAAATCAGCGTATCATCCCGAAAGGAGAAAAATAATGTTTAAACCATTCCTTCACATACAGGATTTAAACTTAAGTTACAGCAATAAAGCGGTGCTAAAGGATTTGTATTGGGAAATGAATGTTGGCGAAAGTTATGTAATAGGTGGTAAAAGCGGAACCGGAAAAACATCGTTAGCAAAAGCAATTGCAGGCTTGATTCAAACTCAGGGAAACATAGAAATTGATTTCGATGAACTGAGCAAACTTCCAAAAGAAGTGCTTTATGTAGAAAGCTGGTATCAGTTTAAAAATTTAGAGGGCGTTGCCAATTTTTATTACCAACAACGTTACACCAGTCAGCAGGCCAAAGAAACGTTAACCGTTCATGCCGAATTGGTTTCTTATGGTAAAGAAAAAGGCTTGCACTTCGATCAGGTTGAACCCATTTTAGAAGCATTAGGATTTGCAACATTCGCCAGTTCACAATTAATCGAATTATCCAGTGGTGAACATAAAAAACTGCAACTGGTTAAAGCCTTATGGTTAAAACCACAATTGCTTGTTATAGACCAACCGTACACTGGTCTTGATGCTGCTTCGCGTAAAAACCTGAACATTTTATTGGATCAGGTTTCAGAAGAAGGTGTTCAATTGATCCTGATCTGTAATGAGACCGAATTACCAACCAGCATCAATTCTTTTGCTGAGATAAGAGATGGACAGCTTATTAAGGTGGAGACTCTGGAAAGTGTGGCAAACACCGAAATCCACTTGAGGAAAATTCCGGCTTTCCTAAAAGAATCGCCTGTTTACAGTTCTCAGGATATCGTAAAAATGGTTAATGTGAACATTAGCTATGGCGAGAAACAGGTTTTAAAAAATATCAACTGGGAAATTAAGGCTGGAGAAAAATGGCTTTTACAAGGCCATAACGGTTCAGGGAAGTCTACTTTACTGAGCCTGGTAAATGGCGACCACCCCCAATCTTATGCCAACGAACTTTATTTATTTGGCAACAGACGTGGAAGTGGCGAAAGTATATGGGATATTAAGCAGCATATCGGATTGATATCGCCCGAGTTTCACTGGTATTTCGATGCCACTGCTACCGTTTGGCAAAGTATTGCCTCGGGCTTTTACGATACGGTTGGCTTATTTCAGGTATTACCCTACACTAAAAGCACACAGGTTGATGAACTTGTTGCATATTTTGGATTAACCGAAAACAAAAATGAATTATTAACCGCACTTCCACTCGGTAAACAACGATTGGTATTGTTAGCGCGGACGATTATAAAAAATCCTGAACTATTAATTCTGGACGAACCTTGCCAGGGTTTAGACCAGCAGCAAACACGACATTTTAACCAGTTGGTTGATGAATTGTGCAGCAA
This sequence comes from Sphingobacteriaceae bacterium GW460-11-11-14-LB5, assembly GCA_002151545.1. Lineage (NCBI taxonomy): Bacteria > Pseudomonadati > Bacteroidota > Sphingobacteriia > Sphingobacteriales > Sphingobacteriaceae > Sphingobacteriaceae bacterium GW460-11-11-14-LB5. Next base: position 3,987,313 of record CP021237.1, read on the forward strand.
TGGGATGACCTTAATTTATGTTGGCCATTTTGAATCGCAGCTGCCAGCCTGCATAGAAAAAAGAATATTGTTAGAAAAAGGCGAAGTAAAAGTCGTCGAAACTATACTAGAAAACGTTTAGTACAATGAAGAAGAACATTTTAGTAATACCTGGAGATGGTATTGGACCCGAAGTGACCACTTGGGGAAAAGCAGCGTTAGAAAAAATTGCCGAGATTTTTGGCCATGAATTTGCGTTTGAAGAGGCCTTAATGGGCCATGCGGCTATTGAAGTTACTGGTGAACCTTTACCAGACGAAACTTTAGAAAAAGCAAGACAAAGTGATGCAATCCTCTTTGGGGCAATAGGCCACGCCAAATATGATAACGACCCTAGTTTAAAAGTTAGACCAGAACAAGGTTTGCTTAAAATCCGTAAAGAACTGGGTTTATTTGCCAATCTCCGCCCGATATTACTATTTGATGAACTTCTTCAGGCATCGAGCATCAAACCGGAAATTTTGAGAGGAACCGATATTTTGTTCTTCCGCGAATTAACCGGTGACGTATACTTTGGCGAAAAAACACGTTCTGAAGATCGCAATACGGCTTCAGATCTGATGATTTACCACCGTTACGAAGTAGAACGCATTGCACATAAAGCTTACCAGGCGGCACAACAACGTAACAAAAGATTATGTTCAGTAGATAAAGCAAATGTTTTAGAAAGTTCCCGCCTATGGCGCGAAACTGTTCAGGAAATTGCAAAACAATATCCTGATGTAGAAACCGAGCACATGTTTATCGACAATGCAGCCATGCAATTGATCAAAAACCCTAAAAAATTCGACGTGGTTTTAACGGCCAATTTATTTGGCGATATTTTGACAGATGAGGCTTCGCAAATTGCAGGTTCAATGGGTATGCTGGCTTCTGCATCTGTTGGCGAAAGCACAGGTTTCTTCGAGCCTATCCATGGCTCTGCACACGATATTGCTGGTAAAGATTTAGCCAATCCATTGGCTTCTATCCTATCGGCAGCATTAATGTTAGAAATTGGATTCGGACTAAAAGAAGAAGCCAAATTATTGGTTGATACCATCGACCAGGTATTGAAAGAAGGCTTTAGAACACATGATATTGCCGACCAAAGTACCAACCGATTTAAAGTTTTAGGCACAGCCGAAATGGGCAAATTGGTCCTTAAATTCTTATCTCAAAAATTAATCACTTCCTAAACTTAAGATTATGATTCACGACCCGAACAAAGTTTATATTTTCGACACGACATTGCGTGACGGTGAGCAGGTTCCAGGCTGCCAGTTAGATACAAACCAAAAAGTAGAAATCGCTAAATCACTTGAGCTTTTAGGTGTTGATGTGATTGAGGCTGGTTTCCCGGTATCTAGTCCTGGGGATTTTAACAGTGTAATTGAATTATCAAAAGCGGTAACCAACCCCATAATCTGTGCATTAACCCGTGCAAATAAAAACGATATTGATGTTGCTGCTGATGCTTTACGTTATGCAAAAAGACCGCGTATTCACACTGGGATTGGTTCATCTGATTTCCACATTAAACATAAATTTAACAGTACCCGCGAAGAAATTTTAGAACGTGCGGTTGAAGCCGTAAGGTATTCGAAAAAATTTGTGGAAGATGTTGAGTTTTATGCAGAAGATGCCGGTCGTGCTGATATTGAATTTTTAGCCAAAATGGTTGAAGCAGTTATTGCTGCCGGTGCAACTGTGGTTAATATTCCCGATACGAACGGTTATTGCTTGCCAGACCAATATGGTTCGAAAATCCTTTTCTTAAAAGAAAACGTAAAAAATATCGACAAAGCCATTATCTCTGTGCACTGCCACAACGATTTAGGCCTGGCTACAGCAAATTCTATCGCAGGTTTGCAAAATGGTGCACGCCAGGTAGAATGTACCATTAACGGTATCGGAGAGCGTGCAGGCAATACATCAATGGAAGAAGTCGTCATGATTTTGAAAACGCACAAGATTTTAGGTTTAAATACCCAGATTGATGCGACCCGTTTCTATGAAATGAGCCACATGGTGCGTAACCAGATGAATATGCCGGTGCAACCGAACAAAGCAATTGTGGGTGGCAATGCATTTTCACATAGTTCAGGTATCCACCAGGATGGTTTCTTGAAAAACCGCGAGAACTACGAAATTATTAAACCAGAAGATGTTGGTTTCCCTGATGCAACTATTGTGTTAACTGCAAGAAGCGGACGCCATGCTTTAAAACACCATTTAGACCGTTTAGGCCATAAATTGGAAAAAGATCATTTAGATATTGTTTATAAACAATTTTTGGTTTTGGCTGATAGCAAACAAGGTATAAACGACCAGGATTTAAACCAATTGGTTGCTTTGCATTTGGCTTAAAAAGCCAAAAGGTTAAAGACTAAAGCTAAAAGCGATTGGCGAATTGCCTTAAAAACTTTGAGGGGTGTCCCCCTTTGGAGGGGGCAGGGGGAGGATTTAAGTTTGAAACACAAGCTTGCTCCCTAAACCTGATTGGAATGGGCATGAAGCGCAGCGGAATAAAATGTAAAGCAGGACTTCAATAACCAATAGAACACCGAAGCCTGCTTTACAAAAAATATATAAGTGAAATTAAGTCTTGACTAAAATCTCACTTCTTGATACTAAATTATGAATACAACAACACCGAATACATTAGATTTTCAATCTGCATCGCAACGGTTAAAAGGCGTGGTAAAACGTACGCCTTTAGAGTTTAACGCCGGACTTTCTGCGCATTACAATGCCAATATTTACTTAAAAAGAGAAGACCTGCAGATTGTACGCTCATACAAATTACGTGGTGCCTACAATAAAATTAGCTCTTTGCCACAAGATGCATTAATTAACGGTGTAGTTTGTGCAAGTGCAGGTAACCACGCGCAAGGTGTAGCTTATTCATGCAAAAAACTTGGTATTAAGGGCGTTATTTTTATGCCAGAAATTACACCGAAACAAAAGGTTAAACAAACTTACATGTTTGGTGGCGACAATGTTGAAGTTGTTTTAGTGGGCGATACTTTTGACGATTGTTTAAAAGAAGCTTTGGCCTATAGTGCTGAAAAATCGGCTACTTTTATTCCACCTTTTGATGATGAAAAAGTAATTGAAGGACAGGCAACGGTTGGTGTAGAAATTTATGAAGATCTGCCTGATTTGGATATGATTGTAATGCCGGTTGGCGGAGGTGGTTTAGCATCAGGCGTAAGCGCTTATATGAAAACCGTTAAACCTGAAGTGAAACTGGTTGGTGTTGAGCCGCTGGGTGCACCATCAATGGTTACGGCAATGGAATATGGCGGCCCTTTTACCTTAGAAGAGATAGATCGTTTTGTGGATGGTGCCGCTGTAAAAAGAATTGGCCACATCACCTATGAATATTGTAAGGAGCTGCTGGATCAGATGCATTTAATTCCTGAAGGAAAGATTTGTACAACCATATTAAAGTTGTACAATGAAGATGCCATTGTAGTTGAACCTGCCGGAGCACTCTCTGTGGCTGCATTAGATCAGCTTAAAGACCAGATTACAGGTAAAACGGTGGTTTGTATTGTAAGCGGTGGAAATAACGACATTGAGCGCATGCAGGAGATTAAAGAGAAATCGTTACTTTTCGAAGGCTTGAAACATTATTTCATTGTACGTTTCCCGCAAAGACCAGGTGCTTTAAAATTATTTGTAAACGAGGTTTTAGGTCCACAGGATGATATTACCCGTTTCGAGTTTATTAAAAAAACGAACAAAGAAAATGGCCCCGCATTGGTTGGTATCGAACTTTCTAATAAAAACGATTATGCCAGTTTATTACAGCGCATGAAAGATTTTAAATTTGAAATTATCGAATTAAACCAGGACCAGACTTTGTTTGAATATTTGGTTTAAGGATTTTAACCACAGCGAACAAAGAGTTTTTTCGCAGCGTATACAAAGTAGGAGTCGTCATTCCCAACTTGATTGGGAATCGTAATGCAATAAGCTTTAAGATTCCCACTTTAGTAGGAATGATGATCAATTATTCTAATTTGTCATCCTGAGCCTGTCGAAGGACAATCCAGGTGTTTCGACAAGCTCAACATGACATAACTTATAAAAAATGAATTTCAAAGACTTAAGCAACAAAGCATTAATTTCTGACAATGATATCGATTGGGAAGATTTAGGCGGAGGCGTTAAACGCAAAATTATGGCTTATGATGATCAGCTGATGTTGGTTAAAGTAGACTTTGAAAAAGATGCCATTGGGACCATTCACAATCACCCTCATTTGCAAATGAGTTATGTAGCTAAAGGAAGTTTTGAGGTGAGCATGGGCGATGGTAAAAAAATCTTAAACGAAGGCGACGTTTTCTTTGCGCCATCAAATGTATTCCATGGCGTGGTTTGTTTAACAGCTGGATTACTAATCGATATTTTTAATCCACATAGGGAAGATTTTATAAAATAAGACGGAGGTCGGGAAGTTTGGGTATATATTAATAAATGCCGTCATTTCGAACGGAGTGCAACGCAGTCGAGAACCACGTAGTGCTCAGCTAAGCTAAACCTGTCTCGAGACATTTTTGATTTAGATCTCACCAGTTCACTGCGCTTCAGTCGAGATGACGTGATCTAGTGTGTCGATCGCTAGGAACCTTCCGCCTTAAACCTTTTACCTTCCACCTCATTCAAAGGTAAACCGCACATTCTTATAGCCCAATCCTTCAATAATCGGTTTAAGTACTGTTGTAGCATTGGTTTTGGTTTGCGTTAAAATGGTTGATTTTTTAACTTCAGCAGTAATTTGCCTTTCAGCTGCTTTATACGCTTCGTCTACTAAATCAGCTTCACGAAAGAAAGCCATCTTGGTATCGTAAACGCGGGAGTTTTTATGATCTATTTTTACATAACATATTTCAGGCTGTGGTAAATTTACTACAGCAGTGTCCGCCTCAATATCAATATCTTCGCGGGTAATTTTCGTTAAATCGATACAGCCTACGGCTTCGGCTTTAACAATCAGCAACACACTGGCTTCGGGCAAAAAATCTGTTTTATTTTTGTGTTCTAAAACATCGCTAATCTGGTACCTCACCAGCTCTAATTTGCCAATAGCTTCAATTTTATCGACCAAAAGCTGGTGTTTACTTTCTACAGAGGTATTGATACTAAACTTTTTAGAGATAAATAAATACCCTGCAACGACTAAAATTAACCAGGGTAAGAGGCGAAAGAAGAGCTTCATCATAAGAAAAATAGGGTGCTAATATTTGTGTATTTAATCTGTTGCACAATAATTAATCCATAAATCTCCGATTTATTTTTTTTGGCAGCAGATTTGTAATAGCCATATCACACACACAAATAAAAACTAATCACAATGAAAAAACTTACCATCTTAATGCTTTGCATAGCCACACTAGGTCTGGCTTCTTGCAAAAAAGACACTATTGTTCAACCGAGCAACGCAATTTTAACTGTAGTTAGAGATATTTCTGCTAATGCCTGGGTATTAAGTAGTGATGGAAAAACATTTTCCGCGAATATTGCCGTTCCAGAAATAGACCAGTTCCATATTGATAATGAAGGAACTTTAGTTTACATTTCTTACAATAGCGGCGCAAGTTACATCGCCCTACCATTTGTTTATAATGTAGATGCTTATAGCTATGAGGTATACAAAGGTGGCGTATCTATTGATGTACAAAGTTCAGATTACCAGGCCACAACTCCAATAAAACCAACGTCAACAGTAAGGGTTAAGATAGTCCTTGTTGGAAACGATTTATAGTTAATATTTTAAAACGCTAAAAAACGACTAATGTTCAATTGAACGTAGTCGTTTTTTTTGTGCGCTCCTCTGTTCAGTTGTATTGCACGGATGCTGACCCCATTTCTTTCTAAAAGCAGTTCGTCATAAAAACCTTTGTAGTACACATCTTTTACTTCAAACCGCCTGCTGCTCCAGCTATTGCTTATTTCGGCCCATTCAGGGTAAAATACCACCGAATTTCTTTCTGTTTTTAAACCAATTTTTTCAGCATCAGCTTGAGATAAAACCACAGCATTGCCCAAAATCTGGGCCGTATAAATATGTTTTGGATGCTGATAAATTTCGGAAGGTTTTCCTGTTTGCAACAGTTCTCCGTTTTTCAGGATCAGTAACTGGTCGGCCAGAAACAAACCATCAGCCGGATCGTGAGAAACCAAAATTACGGTAACACCGGTTTCTGAGGCTACTCGTTTAATATCTGCCCTGAGCTGGTTTTTAAGGAGGGCATCAACCTGGCTGAAAGGCTCATCTAAAAGTAAAACCTGTGTATCGGCCACCATAGCTTTTGCTATGGCCACACGCTGCTGCTCTCCCCCGCTCAGTTCAATAATTTTTTTATTTTGAAGTGGTAAAATCCGAAGGTGTTCCATAATCTGGAGCGTTTTCTCGGCTTTGGTTTTAAGGTCGGTATTCGATAACTGTGAGGCAATATTATCGTAAACCTTGGCATAAATATTTAATGAAAAATCCTGTGTAACCATTTTCATCTGCTTATGGCCCGGGATAAGTTGTTCATCAGGTCCCTTAACCCTTTTATCTTCGAAAAAGATTTCACCTTCATCGGTTTTCAACAGCCCGTAAATGGATTTCAGTAAGGTCGATTTTCCGCTTCCGCTCTCGCCAATAATGGCCACTACATCACCTTGTTTAATCTCGAAACTTACATTTTTAATTCCGCCGGCTTGTTCTGCCTGATATTGCTTGGTTAAATTTTTAACACTGATTATGGTATTGCTCACGTGGTAAAGATAAGAAAAAGGTAGAGGGTTTTGAGGAGGAGGGTTTAAGCGTAAACAAAATTACACGTGTGTTATATTTTATTTTTGCACGTATACAGACATCTATGTATCTTTACATCAATATATCTTGACATCAGTAATTATAGAGCCATGAACACTAAACTAACCTTAACCATAGATAAGTCTGTAATTAAACAAGCTAAAGCTTATGCAGAACAGCAAGGCAGAAGCCTGTCTGCGGTGGTAGAAAATTATTTAAAAGCTGTAACCAAAAGGGAAGAAGTCGCGAGCAAAGATGATGAGCTCCCGCCAATAGTGAAATCGTTAAAAGGTGCATTTAAAATGTCTCCAGATTTTAACTATAAAGAAGAATTAAATAAAATCAGAGAAGAGCGATATCAAAAATACCTGAATAATGAAAATCAGTAATGTATTAATAGATTCAGATATTATTCTTGACTATTTTCTTGATAGAAAACCTTTTTCTGACGATTCATCAAAAGTTTTAGCATTGTGTGAGATTGGAAAACTAAAAGGTTTTGTAACTGGGATCGCTATTGCTAACATCTATTATTTATTAAGAAAAGAACATAGCCCTAAATCGATATTACAAGGCATAAAGGATTTATTAAACTTTTTGGATGTAATAATTGTGAACAAAGAGGTTATCTTACAATCCATCGATTCCGAATTTTCTGATTTTGAAGATGCCCTCCAGAATTTTTCTGCTGAAAACCATGGATCAATTAATGTTATAGTTACGCGAAATACTAAAGACTACAAAAAAAGTAAACTAAGTGTGCTAACCCCTACGATGTTTCTAAAAACATTATAAAACAAAAAATCCTGTCTCGCCTAACCGAAACAGGATCTGTTTTATTTGTGCATTAATTTTCTCTGCCCATTGGGAGAATTTATTAGTCCCCTGTAGGGGATTTAGGGGTTAATTCAAGCCAAAGGTAACCCCGAAACTCATGTTCTTTAAACCAGCTTGCTGTGCGGTAGTAAACATATCGTTAAAGTAATATTTGGTAAATAAACCTATACCACCATAACCAAACCTAATGGTTCCGCCGTAACGAACCGATTGAAAGTGATAGCTATCATATTGTTTTTCTTTACCACGTTCCTCACTTATCTGTTTAATTTTTCCGTTTAACAAAAAGCTCACCTCCGGGCCTAAAACCAGGTAAAATCTTTTGCTGTTTTTGTTTTCGCTAGTACGGAATTCGAAGTTTAAGGGAATATGCACATAGCTACTCGAGAATCGGTTTTTTGAAAAATGTACAGGCGCCTGATCGGTGTATACAAATTCGTTAGAATTTTTAGCAATGGTAATATCTTTTCTTAAGCGAATTAATGTCCAGTCGAATCCACCTGCTACATAAATTTTAAAGTTAGAGTTGAAACGGTAGCCCAATTGTAACACATCGAAAGAGAATGTACTGGTTTTACCACCTTTATAATCCAAGAAATCGTTGTTTGGAGATAAGTTAAAGCTGCCATTGTCGATTAATCTGGAGAAGCCCAAATCAACCCTTGTAAAAGTAATTCCACCTACGAAACGTCCTTTTTTAACTGAATCTGCAGCTTTGGTTTTAATGATGATGCCATGTCCTTCACTATAATCCATTTTCTTTTTGGTACTATCCTGTTGAGCAAAAGCACCTGGAGCCATAACACCGGCAAGCCCGCTTACCAAAAGTGTTGTATAAATTAGACGTTTCATATCTGTGTGTTTGTTATGTTAATTGTTGTAAAACTTAAATGTTTAATGTTAGACACTGTTAACTGATCATTAAAAACTCTTTATTTCTTATTGCGTTTACCTATTTTAAATGGGCCAATATTTATCGATGCCAAAGAAGAATCATCATCATCAGTACGGAACTGGATCAGTTTGTCTTTTCTTTTATCCATTTTGTTAACAATCAGGTTTACCACGTCGCCAACATTACGAATGCCTTTATTGGTTTGCTCGTTATCGTTAACAGGCTCATCTGTTTTAACAGTTGTAGGATTAGCAACAATTAAGGTTTCCTCTTTTGGCTGCAAAATCGCCTCCTCAATTTTTGTTTTAATATCTTTTTTAGGTTCCTCAACTTTGGCTACTGCGGTTTCCTGTTTTTGCATATCAGGTGCAGTAATTATCGTTTGCTTTTCCTTTTCTATAACCGGTTTCACTTCTTGTTTCACTTTGGTTTTGGCAATGGCGCTCGCTGCCTTAGGTTGAACTGGTAAAACTGGTGCGATATTTTCAACTGGATCAACAATCTTTGCAGCATCTTTAACCATCGGTTCTTGCACTGTTGGCTTAGTTTTTTCAATGGTGTTACCTGCCAATTGCTTACCTCCCTTAGTGGTATCCTGTTGTTGATAAACCAAAATTCCAAGTGTAGCAATTAATAACACTGCTGCTGCCGATAACCAATAAACAGGTATGATCCTTTTTTTCTTAGGCGCTATTTCGCTTTCGATATTGCTCCATAAATCCCTCGAAGGTGTTACTTCAGCGTCAGCAAAAGCATCCTTAAATAACTGATCAAAATCCTTATCCCGTATAGGTTGCATAACCAAATCCCTCCATTTTTATAATTTCTTCTTTTAATATTGCTCTTGCCCTCGACAATTGCGATTTACTCGCGCCTTCTGAGATGCCAAGCGTTTCTCCAATTTCTTTGTGCGAATAACCTTCTATTACATACATGTTAAAAACCATGCGGTAACCATCTGCCAGTTTTTGTATCACCTTCATTAAATCCTGCATCCCTAAGGTGCCAAAATCAAATCCGGTTGATGGTTGCTCGTAAGCTTCATCTATTTCTACTACGTTTAAGCTGCGTAAATTTTTACGGTAACTCTCAATCGCAGTATTCACCATTACTCTCCTAATCCAGCCTTCAAAAGAACCATCACCTCTATACTCTTTTATTTTTTGAAAGATCTTGATGTAGCCCATCTGCAGCACATCTTCTGCCTCCATCCTGTCTTTGGCGTAGCGCATACAAACGGCCAACATTTTCGATGCCGTTTGCTTGTAAAGCAGCTCCTGCATCTTCCGGTCGCCAGCCTTGCAGCCTTCCATCAAATCGTTTATCGTATAGCTTCGCGTCAATTTCATTGTGTGTTTGTATATAGAAGATGGCAGATTACAAACAATGGTTGCATGAGGAGAGAAAAAAAAGTTAAATAAAGTTAAAATAAGAATCACATCTATTGATTATCAAATAGATATGATTAAAATATTTTTCAAGAAAGATATAGATTTTTGTTTTGGAAAGCAATGGCAGGTGCATTTTTGAAACGTTAGTCCTGCTATTCGTTACAATCTTTTTTATACTGCTGTCATGCTGAGGCACGAAGCATCTGTTTCATCAGTTGCGGATGCTTCGTACCTCAGCATGACACCATATTGAAGCTTGCTGCAGAAAAAAGGATTTTCACTGCTATCAGGTTTAGGAATTTGAGTTAGTGTTTAAAATTTATTATGAGTTTAATCACCCTCAACCTTTCTACCATCTACCTTCCCTCCTTTTTCACCTTAAACAATTTAAAATCCTGTTTGTAGGTTAAGAAAAATGAGTGATTAAACTGAAGTTGTTTATCGGTATGGTCTAAATCGATATGTGGTTCAAAACGCACATCAAGGTATAAATGCGGAATTAATTCTTTTTGGTAAGCATAACGCAACGAAACAATGTTTCTGGCGCTCTGCTTCAAACCTGGACTATATAGATTATCAGATACCGATTCGTATAATGGCATCCCTTTAATCGAAATAAAATTATTACCCTTCCAGTAAGAAGCTACCAGGCTTCCCCATTTACTTTCTACACCGGCATTTAACCATAAGCCAAAACCACCCTGGTAGGCTCTTCTTTTATCCGGCGAAAAATCTTTGTAAACCGCTATGTAGTTATCCGTATATACCTGTTTAATATTGCTGTTGATATCTTTATGCAATTTTATACCTGTTGCGCCATTAAACATGGTCGTAATCGGGATTTCTTTAAGTACATCAATCTGCCCACCCTGGTGGAAAGCTAAAAACTGCGCTGGAATACTCAATTTCCAGTCATCATTTTTAATTAAAAAGCTTTCAGTTGATAAACCTCCGATAATTTCTTCTTTTGCCGGATCGCCTTTATAAATCATTTTCTGCCAGGCTATCCAGGCATCTAAAGTAAATTTCTCACGTTCTACCAATAACTGTGTTCCGTATTCAATCGGTGTGGTTATGGTTCTTTCGAAATCGTACAGCGGCTCAATATATTTGTGTTGAATGTTGCCTTCTAAACTTCCAAAAATTAAGGTGAGGTTTCTTTTATGGTATTTTACGCTAAATAAAGGTTTCGCATCTGAGACCCCGTTCCTTCCAAAGTCCTTTCTGATAAATGCACCCGCGGTGATGGCCAGATTTGGATGCGCATAATAAACAATTTGTGGCTGCAACTGCGTACCGTACAAAGTATAACCATCATGAAAATCGTTGGTATACTCGTAATTACGAACGTAGTTTAAATTGTAAAAGTTGAAGTGAACCTCGTTGGTTAAGCTGCTATCGGGGCGGATTCTATTTTCAAAAGCCAATTGATTAAACTGAGCCGAAGCGAAATAAGTACTAAAAAGAAAAGATATGAAGAGTAAGGTCTTTTTCAGACCTGTAGATGTAAACATGCGCTTTGATTTTATCGCCCAAATTTAGAATAGTTTTTGGTTTATTTAACCGCAAAGAACGCGAAGTTTACGCAAAGGAAACAAAGTTAATAGGGGTTGATCGCTAAGGCACAAAGAGCACAAAGCTTTTTTAACACCATTAATTAAAAATAATATTCTTGGTGGCTTAGTGACTTTGTGGTACAAAGATTATTCTCCACGTTTCTTACGATAGTTCTTGTACAGTTTAACTGCAATCATAATGGCCATCGCTACCCCCATGATGCCAATTAAACCATAAATCCAGTTAATGGCACTTTTAAGAATCACCACAAATACAATAGCGATCATAAAGATGGTCGCCAGTTCACGCCACAACCTCAATTGAAAACTGCTTAGCTTATATTGATTGTTTTTAAGCTGTTTAACGATGTTTTGACAGATGAAATGATAGATGAGTAAGCCAACAACAAAAGCAAGCTTCACCCACATCCAATCGGCCTGCAGCAAGCCCTGATTTAAAGTTAACATAGATGCGCCTGCCAAAACAGAAATAATCATGGCCGGAGTGGCAATAATTTTCCATAAAGTTGCCTCCATTTTAACAAACTGCTTTTGAAGGATACTTTTTTCGGGTTCGGGTTTATCGTTCGCTTCTGTGTGGTAAATAAAAAGGCTCAGGATATAAAACAATCCAGCCATCCAGCTAATTACAAATACAATATGTACTGCTTTGAAATATTGGTAATATGGCAGTAAGGCTTCTATCATTTAATCTTATTCAAAATATAATTGTCCAACCAATTTGGAACATTAAGAACTTCCAGATTCAAAATTCCATCTTTAATGTTTCCAACAAAGTCATGTTTTATTCCTGAATTGTCCCAAAGATAAGTTTCATCTGCCTTTTTAAGCATATCGATTAATAAGTCCATTGTCAAAAAGTAACGCTTCTCAATCTTTTCTGCCTCAACTAAATGGCCGCCTTTCAAAATCCTATCCTTTACACGCTCTAAATTCATCTTTGGCGTTTCAGTACCTATAAAATAAAGATAGACCTTATAATTATTACGATGAGCAAAATCAATAAGCTCTAATTTTGAAGGATGTGAAAATACGGTTTCGAAGCTGAATGATTTTTTACTTCTGATTAATGAATATCGAATAAAATCTGCTATAATCGCAAAATGGTAAGAATTGTAAACCGTTGCAAATGTTATATTTTTAACAACAACATTTTCTCTAACAATTAAATTCCAACTGTCTTTACTGAAACCTGCTTTTGTAAAAAGTCCACTTTGAAAACAAAACGACTCAAAATCCTCGTTCGTAGCATCTATTTCAAAATCAGATAAGTTGAGAAAATTTTTCTTCTTAAACTCTTCTTCCAATAAATCTGCATTAACAAAAATTCTGGTAGAAAAATAGCTCGATTTTATAGAATCAAATAAAGTAGTTTTACCCGAGCCATTAGGACCGGCAAAAATTCTCAATTTAGGCTGTTGGGGCATTAAAAAAGTTTAATTCTCTTTGCAGAAACCCTTCTTCTATTAAATTTACCTTCTGCTACCTTAACTGTATCACCGTTATTGAATGTTCTATAAACACCATCCGCTTTAACTTCGGTTCTACCTAAATTTAAGGCATCAACAACCCTAAGAACATCTTCCATCTTCTTATTAACTGCTCTAATTAATTGTTTAATCGGCAGCTTATCCTCATCACTTAAAGATTTAACAGTCATATTATTGGAGTTACATAGCTAATATACAAAAATCAAATGATTCGTTTAATACCTAAACTCTTTTACCACCTCAATTGCATACTTCACATTATCGAAAGGAATATCTGGCATAATACCGTGACCTAAATTGAAGATAAAACCTTCCGTACCGCGCAGGCGTTCGAATAATTTATGAATCTGTGCTTTAATTACCGCTTTATCTGCGTATAAAATATGTGGGTCTAAATTTCCCTGAACGGCAATACCAGCTGGCAAAGCATTTTTAATGTTCAATAAATCAGCGTTCCAGTCAACTGAAATCACATCTGGTTTAGCTTCTGCCATAATCGGTGCAAAAACCGAACTTCCTTTACAGAAAGAAATCACCGGGATATCTTTTCTGTTCAAGTTAGCAATGATTTCCTGGATGTACCGGTGAGAAAACTCCTGGTAATCATTCCATGATAAAGCAAGCGCCCAACTGTCGAAAATCTGAACAGCGTTAACACCAGCAGCAATCTGAAGATTCAGGTAATCAGCCGTTACTTTGGCAATTTTAGCCAAAAGTTTATGGGCCAGCTCTGGTTGATTGTGAATAAAGAGTTTGGTTAATTTAAAATCTTTAGAAGAACCACCTTCAATTAAATAACTCATTACCGTAAATGGTGCACCTGCAAAACCGATTAATGGAATTCTGCTATCTAATCGTTGTTGAATTACTTTAATCGCATCAGCAACATATTGCAATTCGTCTAAACAATCAACATTTAAGTTTTCGATGTCATTAGCCGTACGTACAGGATTGGCAAACTTAGGTCCTACACCTTGGGTAAAACTCAAATCGCCACCCATGGCCTCGCCGGTTACCAAAATGTCACAGAATAAAATCGCAGCATCAATATCCAACAAATCAACAGGTAACATGGTCACATCTGCTGCAATTTCAGGGGTTTTACACATCTCTAAAAAAGAGTATTTGTTTTTAATTTCCCAATATTGTGGCATAAAACGACCTGCCTGACGCATCATCCATACTGGTGGGCGTTCGGTTTGTTTTGAAAATGCTGCGTCTAAAAATAAGTTATTCTTCATGATTTGTATTTGGTATCTCACTAATCGTCACCCTGAATTCAGTTCAGGGTCTTAATAATAAAAAAATGCTGAGCTAAATTTATTGCGTAGCTTTCGGCTTCGCTACAGGTCAGCATGACGAGTGGCCTAAAAATTTTAATTTTGCAAAGGTATAAATAAAAAAAAAACGAAGTACCTTTTTATCAAAAACTGGTGCTTCGTTTGTTCAAAATGACAATATTAATATTATAATTTGCTTATTTCTTTTTCAATTTTAACGATAATGTCTTTCGAGCGTTGCGTTTCAGCAAGTTCTTTGGCCAATTTGGTATATGCTTCAGCCCGCTCCTTATCTTCCTTTTGCAAGGCAATAGTGGCCAAATAGATTAACACATAAGATTTCTCGTTTTTTCCACCAAAGGGAAATCTACTCGCAAGCTGAAAATGATATTCTGCTTTATCAGAATCATGCTCCCTCAAAGCCATTTTACCTTGCATATATTCGTAATAACCTCTTCGGCTTTTGGCCAGGCGTTCTGGCTTAACCACCTCAGCCAATAAGGCTTTGGTTTTGCCGAATTCGTTATTCTTAAAATGCTTCGATGCCATCAAAACCGAACTGTGCTTAAAATGGCTCCAAACAACAAAGGCAAATAACAGCCCTGAAACAGCGGCCAGCTGGTATTGATGATAAAAAACACAAACCAACCCAGCAAGCACAAAAACGGCCATTAAAGCATATCTACCCTTATTATTGTACATTAATGACTATCAGTAAATTTATAGCCTACACCACGGATTGAGTGGAAATAAACTGGGTTTTTCTGGTCTGGTTCGAAATACTTACGGAACGTTAAAATAAAGTTATCAATCGTTCTGGTTGATGGATAAACATCATAATTCCAAACGGTTTCTAAAATTTGCTCTCTTGAAACCGCATCGTTTTTACGCTCGATTAACAGTTTCAATAACATCGTTTCCTTTTTGGTTAACGGTGTGATGGTACCATCATCATGTTTCAATTCGAAAGAGTTAAAATAGATTGTTTTATCACCGATTTTATAAGAATTCAATTCTTTTAAATCATCAGATTTTAAACTGCGTTTTACCAAAATACCTACACGAAGAATTAATTCCTCTAAGTTAAAAGGTTTAACCAAATAATCGTCAGCACCTTTTTTCAAACCTAAAACACGGTCTTCTGAAGTGTTTTTAGCTGTTAAAAACATAATTGGAACTTCTGCATTCTCTAAACGGATTGTTTCGCAAACCTGGAAACCATCCATTTCAGGCAACATTACATCTAAAATAATTAGATTGAAGCGTTCTTCTTTAAAAATTTTAAGAGCGGTTTTGCCATCTTTAACGGCGTGAACTTTATAACCCTCAAGTTCGAGGTTTAATTTGATAGCATCTAACAAGTGATCCTCGTCTTCTACCAATAGAATTCTTAATTTTTGTGACATAATTGAGATTAACTAAATGTTACTTCAAAAATACTTCCTTGAGGCAGATTGTCTTTTACTGTAATATCTGCATCATGGTATTGTAAAACCTCTTTCACAATAAACAAGCCTAAACCTGTTCCTTTCGCTTTTCTGACATTCTCGTTACCAACGCGGTAAAACTTATCAAATATCAACATTTTTTCGGCATCTGAAATACCCGGCCCCTGATCCATCACACTTAATTGAATATGCCCATCAACCTTGTTTAAATGCACATTTATCTCATCACATGGGTTAGAATACTTCACCGCATTCTCAATTAAATTGGTTACTACTGACGATAAGGCAAATTTGTCACCTACCACCTGCAAATTTGGCTGAATTTTGGCATTAATAATCTGTTCGCATCCACAAGAATGAACCTGTAACCTATCTGTAATTTTATACACCAATTCGGAGAAGTTAAATTCCTCTTTAGGAAAAGTATAGGACCGGTTTTCGATCTTGGTGGCCAGCAACATATTTTCCACCAGATCATCCAAGCGTTCAATATCTTTTAACGAATTGTTCAGCAATGAAGTTTGGCGCGCTTTATCCAAATCCCGTTTAACAATGGTTTGGATTGAGAGTTTTATTGCCGCCAAAGGCGATTTCAGCTCATGCGTAATCGACATCAGGAAGTTCTGCTGCTGTTCCCTTAATTTATCTTCACGTTTTAACGATTGGTGAAGAAAATAACCGCCAATACAGAGCAAAAATAAAAATACCGAACCTTCGCCCATAATCATGGTCATGCGGCTTGGCTGCAAACGCACCACCAATGTTCCCCAAGAAATGAGCTGAATCAGTGCATAAAGCAATAATGCGTAAAATATGATAATGGATTTCTTCATTCCCTTCGGTTGATTACACAGATTTTTGGATGACACAGATTATTTTCTCGTCCGTCATTGCGAGGAGGAATGACGATCTTTCAAATAAACTTATTTCTTAAACACCAGATCTAACGCTTCAAAAATAGCACGTTTCGCTTTCTCTAATTCGATCTTAGTGTGTGCTGAAGATACGAAACCAACTTCATATCCCGATGGCCCTAAATAAATTCCTCGATTTAATAACTCACGGTGCATAATTTTGAATTTCTCCATGCTGCCTGCATCAATATCATCAGCCGACTGGATTTTATCCTTATCCGTAAAAGCAAACCAGAAGATAGAACCAATGGTAAATACTTTAAATTTATAGTTACGTGCGGTTGCAAAACGCTGAATACTGGCCACAAATTCTTGCGCTTTGGTATTCAAATCTTTGTAAAAGCTTGATTTATTCAGTTCTGTTAAAGTGGCAATGCCCGCTGCCATAGCCACCGGATTTCCGGATAGGGTTCCGGCCTGATAAACCCCACCATCAGGAGAGATATGTGCCATAATTTCAGCACGTGCACCGTACATCCCAACAGGTAAGCCGCCACCTATAATTTTGCCATAAGTAACAATATCAGGTGTAACACCGTAATGGGCAGCTGCACCTTCAAAACCTACCCTGAAACCGGTAATCACTTCATCAAAAATCAGAAGGGAACCATTATCCGTACAGATTTTACGCAAGAAATGAATATATTCTTCATCCTGGATAATTAAACCATTATTTGCCGGAATACCTTCAATAATTACCGCAGCAATCTGATCTTTAAACTGGGCAAAAGCTTGCTCGATAGCCGTTTTATCATTTAAAGGAACAACAATAGTTTCCTCAGCAAAAGATTTTGGCACACCTGCAGAAGAAGTTTCGCCAAAAGTAACCAAACCTGAACCTGCTTTAACCAAAAGCGAATCGCTATGACCGTGGTAACAACCTTCGAATTTTAAAATTTTATCACGACTGGTAAAACCTCTTGCCAAACGTATCGCTGACATTACCGCTTCGGTACCAGAACTCGTAAAACGGATTTTCTCAACAAAACGGTTGTTTTTGATAATCAGCTCAGCCAATTCATTTTCTAAAGCTGTCGGTGCGCCGAAGCTCATTCCGTTCTGCATTACCTCGGTAACTTTCTCGCGGATTTTAGGATTGTTATGTCCCAAAATTAATGGTCCCCAGCTGCCACAGAAATCGATAAACTGATTGCCATCAGCATCCCATATATAACAGCCGTCACCTTTTTCGATAAAAAGAGGTGTACCGTAAACCGATTTAAAAGCTCTTACCGGTGAGTTTACCCCACCAGGGAAATACGTTTTTGATTTCTCGTATAACTCGGCAGATTTTACCCTCGAAATATCAGGTTTACTTCCTGTATTTACCGGAATATCGGCTTCGTTGCCTGAAAACATTTTTTTTAATGAATCTAACATCTTTTGTTAAGGTATGAGGCAAAAGGTTTAAGGTTTAAGACACAAAGCCTAAGCTTATAAAACACTAAATACCTATTTATTGTGTATGAAATGGAAATATCGGATTAGCAAGGAAAACCCTAAGCCTTAAACCCTCTACCTTCCACCTCTATAGCCAATTGTTATTTAAAATATCTTTAATGTGATATGTAGTTATAATACTTGCGCCAGCACGGGCAAAGGCATGCATGGTTTCCATCACTACTTTTTGTTCGTCTATCCAGCCACGTTCGGCAGCTGCTTTTACCATTGAGTATTCGCCCGAAACGTTGTAAACTGCAATTGGTAAATTGGTATCTTGTTTTAACCGTTGGATAATGTCCAAATAGGCTAAACCTGGTTTCACCATTAATACATCAGCACCTTCCTGTTCATCTAAAGCGGCTTCTCGCAGCGCCTCCAACGGGTTTCTGAAATCCATCTGATAAGCCTTTCTGTCGCCTTTACTTGGCGCACAGTCTGCAGCCTCCCTAAAAGGACCATAATAGGCAGAAGCAAATTTTGTAGCGTGGCTCATAATGGCTGCATTTACAAAACCGTTTTCATCTAAAAGATTACGCATCGCCTCAATCCTTCCGTCCATCATGTCCGACGGCGCAAACATATCCGCCCCAGCTTCGGCATGCGTTAAAGCCATTTTTGCAATTACTTCAACCGTTTTATCGTTTTGAACATAATCGTTCTCTAAAATACCGCAATGACCATGGGTGGTATAAGAACAAACGCAAACATCGGTAATGACATATAAATCATCTCCAAATTGTTTTTTGAGCTCACGAACCGCCGTTGGTACTAAAGAATGATCGTGATAAGCAGACTTTGCATCTTCCGATTTTTCATCACCAACACCAAAAAGCATAATTTTGTTAAGGCCTTTTTTCATTCCAGCCTCAACATCTTTTACCAGCGTATCAACCGAATAATGGTTTACCCCTGGCATGGCATCGATAGCGTGGGTTACATTATTGCCTGGCACCACAAAATAAGGGTACACAAACATATCTTTCGATAACCGTGTTTCGGCTACCATCTCTCTCACTAAAGGATTTTTCCTTAATCTGCGCGGACGATTTAACATTTTTTCAAGTATTTAGTATCAAGAGCTGAAGCATCGACATTTTAGTATCGAGTATCAAGACTTGAATATCCTATATTTTTTTCTTTCGGATTGATCAGATTAGATAATTACACAAATTTTGGATTTCATAAATGGTTTTCCGCTGATTTGTGCCTTTTACCTTACACCCTAAACCTTCTTCCTTCCTATCTCATCTCTATCCCAAAAACTGCTTCAGCCAATCCAATTTCATCAGGCGAATAAGGCAATGCATACTTCACGCCCATTTCATCAAATTTCTTACCGGTAGAATTTCCGATGGCGATTACCTGCTGGCCGGGTTCCAATAAATTATCAGCGAAATAAGCATCAACATTTGATGGGCTGGTAAAAATCAATACATCGGCATAACTTTGATCAATATCATCTTCTATTACCGTTTCGTAAATTGGCAGATCGATTATTTTAGCATCAGCCGGTAATGATTTTTGAATCGATTGTAAAGAATCCTGTGCTCTTGGAAACAATATTTGCTGACCGCCAACCAATTGCGCAAAATCTTCTGCAACTTCGGTAATATCGCCACTCTCGCCAACAAAATCGGCAAAATGACCAAACTTACGCAAAGCATCTTCCGAACCTCTTCCCACTACACCAAATTTCGTTTTCTTAGGCAATACTGGTTTTAAGTTGAAAAAATATTCTACACTATTGCGGCTACTGAAGAAAACCCAATCCACATGTCTTAAGATAAACTGATCTAAAACAGTTACGATCGGGAACGTACGGATTAACGAACGTCCTTCTATTTCAATATTATTATTTTCTAATGCCCTACGGAAATAACTGTGTTCGCCAATCTCGCGCGAGATGAAAACCTTTGCGGGTTTCTTTCTTTCTACATTAAATTTGGCTACAATTTTTTCTGCCAAACCTTCGGTACTTTCTGCACGTAAAAACAAACGCTCAGGAAAATGATCAGCAGTTTCGGCCTTTGAAGTCCAAATTTCGAATTTTCCGTTTTCCTTTTTACAATAACAACCTAAAGGCATGTGGCAACCACCTTCGAAAAGGTTTAAAACCTTACGTTCTACAGTTACAGTCTCTGCCGTTTCCGGATCATGCAGTTTTTGTAGTGCATCAAAAAGTTCGGTATCGTTTTCCCTGATCTGAATAGCCAAGGCTCCCTGTGCAGGTGCCGGTATAAACTCAGTGGTTTCCAATTCTTCCACATGTAAATCGCTCACATCAAGATTTAAGCGCTTCACACCAGCCTTAGCAATTAAGATGGCATCGTAATCTTCATCACGAAGTTTTTGGATACGGGTAGGCACATTTCCACGTAGGTCTTCAACCTCTAAATCGGGACGTAAGCCCAATAACTGCGCTTTACGTCGATTAGATGAAGTACCAACCATTGCTCCTTTTTTTAACGAAAGCTTTTGCGAAACATCTACACAATCTTTTAAAATCAAAAGATATTCACTTGCTTCTTCACGTGGTGGTAAGGCAGCAATAATCAATCCTTCGGGATGTGCAGTGGGTAAATCTTTAAGGCAATGTACAGCCAGGTCAATTGTTCCACCCAAAAGCTCTTCTTCCAGTTCTTTGGTAAAAAAGCCTTTGCCTTCCAGTTTATCTAATCTTAAATTCAGGATTTTATCGCCCTGCGTTTTAATGATTTTTATTTCTGCTTCTATTCCAATTGCAGCCAATTCATCTTTTATATGATTTGCTTGCCATAAAGCCAGGTCGCTACCGCGTGTTCCGATGGTTAATTTCTTCACTATAAAGGTTAAATGAGTTGCAAATTTAATTTAATTAGTGGTTTATACCATGAATTGTTTAAAAATGAGACAGTGAGGTTACAGAATAAGGAATTTAAAGGATTTCTATGACATTACGCAATCGGTTTGTCATTCTAATCGCTAAGCGACACACGTTCCCCATAAATAAAATTTAAATGTTATTTATGTTAGATGGCTGTTGAACCATATCAAGAATGTAAGATGATTGCAAGAAAGATGCTGAAAAAAGTTCAGCATGACGACAAGGGAATTGGTTTCAGGATTTAGCTAAAAGACAAAAGATGTTTGGACTTAGCGTTCTTTGCAGTAAACCTTAAGATTGATTGACCAGAATTTCTTTGGCCATCACCATCGGAACGCTGATGTATTTTTTCTCCATGTAGTTCATCACACGTTCTAAAACTTCGCGCGAGGCCTCATCCATCTGACTAATTTCATCGGCAAACACACCGTTTATGGCTGTATTCTTGATTTCTTTAATCTTTCTTGGCACTTCCTGCATCGCCAGTTCGATACGACGTTGTTTTAAAACAGAGAAAAATTCGGTAATGTTGTTGCTGATAATTTCTTCGGCATGTACCAGTTCGTTATAACGCTCCTGGATATTTTTGCGAGCCACCTCTTTCAACGATTCTACCTCAATATAATGTACCGGGTTGTTATGGATCACGGCTGGCGTAACATCATTCGGGATCGCCAAATCTACAATTACCTTTTTACCTTGATCGCCATTTAACAGTTTAGCGTATAACGCTTCGGTAATAATCGCCTCGGTAGAACCAGTACAGGTAATGATTACATCAAATCCCTCGTTAAAATCTTCAAGTGCGGCTAAAGGATAAGCCTTACCACCCAGCTCGCCTGCCAATGCTTCGGCCTTAGAAAATGTACGGTTGAAAATCGAGAAATTAGAGTATTTATGTTTGTTGAGGTATTTTGCAATATTTTGGTTGGTTTCGCCAGCACCAATAATCAAGATACGTGAGTTGCCACACATATTTAACTCTTTTAACTTACGGTACGCCAATGAAACAACAGAAACCGGATTTTTTGAAATATTGGTGTGTGTGTAAACTTCTTTTGCGGTTTTAACCACGCGGTCCATAATCATACGCATGTAATCGCCTGTAAACCCTGCATCACGACAGTTTTCGTAAGCTTTACGGATCTGAGCAAGAATTTCCTTTTCACCTACCACCAAACTCTCTAAAGAGCATGATGTCCTCAGTAAATGGTTAAAAGCCTCCTCATTTTCGTAAACAGAAACATTATCAAGAAAACGCTCCATAAATTCAGGAGGAAGTCCCATGTCTAAAACAGTCAGGAATCTGGTTACAAATTCCTTGTCGGTTTTCTCTTTGGTAAGGAAAACAAACTCTACACGGTTACATGTTCCAATATAAAAAATTTCGCTAACGGGAAGTTCTGCTTGAACATTCTTCAACCTGCTATCTAAACTCTGATCACAAATAACTAATTTCCCTAAAGATTTCAGGTCGATGTGGTGATGCGTAAAAGCTATTACTTTTAAATATTCCAAGTGCTTCCGTTATTAACTATTATCGGGATACAAAAGTAACATGGTGAAGGCATGTGACTGTCATTAACCTGTAATTTACATCAATTTAGAACGGTTTTAAATAAAGGACTTAAAGATTAATCAAAGCACATTGATTTACATGAACAAACCAATCCGTATCATTTTTCTTTGGATTTATGCCCTCTTCTACGTCCTGGCTGGATGTAACCACTTTTTATCCACTGCAGTATATTACGTAATTATGCCAAAATGGTTGCCTGCTCCTGGCTTTTTAATTTACTTTTCGGGGATATTGGAAATTGTTTTTGGGCTTTTATTGTTGATTAAGAAGACCAGAAAGCTAGCAGCACTGTTAATTATACTGATGTTGATTGCCTTTTTACCCGCGCATATCTACATGATCCGGATGGCACCATTCATATTGGGTAAAATACTGGTCACACCGCTTATTGCATGGGTAAGATTGCCTTTGCAGTTCCTGTTTATCGGATGGGCGTGGTATTATTACGCTAAAGAATAATTTATAAAGTATTCTTTTTTTGAAGCGCAATGTCAGTGAGAATAGGAAAGGCTTTGTCCTGCTGTACATTCCAATCCTTTTGGATAAACCTGGCGAAAAAACAATTTACCTATCCAAAAGGGATTTCCATTTCCATCAGGGCTATTATACTCACAGTTGTGGTCAATATGCTTCTGTTTTAAACACAAAAAATACACAACAAAATAAGATTTCGTAGGTTTATAATCTATACCAATTCCTTAAATTATGATTACGCAAAGCAATTTTAGCCTGAGTGGTGCTGACGGAAAATTAATTATCGGCGATATTACTTTCGATGAGAAAAACCCTAATACCCCCATTGTACTTTTTGTACATGGCTTTAAAGGCTTTAAAGATTGGGGGGCACACAATTTAGTGGCCCGGTATTTTGCCAGCAACGGTTATCGCTATGTTAAGTTCAATTTATCGCATAGTGGAGTTCCGGTTGATGATCCGAAAGATGTAACTGATATGGATGCTTTTGCCAGCAATACCGTATCGAAAGAACTATTTGACCTCAATGCGATGCTCGATTTTATCGAAAAAGCCTACGGTAAAGATACCAAAGTGAACCTGATAGGCCATAGTCGTGGTGGTGGATTATCAATCATCGAGGCTGCGAACGATTTAAGAATTAACAAACTGATTACCTGGAGTGCCATTGGCGATTTTAGCAGTCTGTGGAAAAAAGAGCAGGAAGCTGAGTGGAAAAAGAATGGCAAAATATTCGTAACCAATGCCCGTACCAAAGAGCAGATGCCGTTAAATGTTACCTTACTGCAAGATTTTAAAGAAAATGCAGCAGCATTGAATATTTTAGATGCAGCAAAACGCGTAAACATTCCCTGGTTAATTGTTCATGGCGATGATGATGTGAATGTGCCTTTTGAAACTGCACAAACTTTGGCAGAGGCCAACCCAAATAGCAGATTGGTTAAAATTGAAGGTGCCAATCACGTTTATGGTGCTACGCAGCCCTACACCAACGAAACTTTGCCACCACTTTTGTTTAAGGTTTGCGAAAAGGTAATCACTTTTATAAACGAAGAATAAATTAATTATCTTGGGCTATTATAAATTATGGCTCAAGATAAAATTAACCTCTCAGGCTTTAATCAAGCCATATTTAAGCAGATCTTAATTGGACTAACGTTATCTTTCTGTTTTATTATTTCTTTTGATAGTAATTTTTCACCTGTCAAATTAAAAGCCGAGTTTATTAATGATTCTGAAGGGCATCGCTCAAAAAACGGAAGAGCACATATTTTTACCGCACAAACCTCTAATAAAAAATACAAAATCCCAGCCCAGCTTTTTAATATCATAAATGAAAATGATTCACTGTTAATCTATAGGTCAAAAATAACCGGCATTATCTTATATTATGGTTTGCGGAAACCTGATGTAATTATTGTTTGTAAAGCTCGGTTTTTTAAGGATGATTTTTTTGGACTAATCACCAGTACTTTAGGCATTTTGCTTGCAATAATTCTTTATTTCAATAATAAATTAGCACAAAACGTTACACTTCAGGGAATTTTAGTCTTTTTGATTATCATTTCTTTGGTTTTCCTAAGAAACTACTTAGGTGGAAATTATTTATGGGAGTTCTAATTTTTTCAATGTTAATCATCCCCTCTTCTCACAAAATTACGCATATCACTTCCGCTTGGGCTTTGGAAGATTTCGAGATCAAAATAAGGCACCGCAGCCAGCAGGTGATCAAAGATATCGGCAGCAACTTCTTCAAAACGTTTTAAGCCTTTTTCTTTTGAGAATACATAAATCTCAATGGGAAGACCATTTTCTGTAGCCTGTAACTGACGCACCATGAAGGTTAAATCGGTATTAATATGCGGATTGCTCTCCAGGTATTTTTCTGCATACACCCTGAAAGTCCCGATATTGGTCATGTGGCGGCCGTTAACCAGGTTATTGGGATCTACCGTATTTTCCGCATTGTATCGTTCGATAAATTGCTGTGTTTCTTTCAGGTAATCTTTCAGAAAATCGATACTTTGCAGTCTACCAATCAATTCTTCATCGCAGAATTTAATGCTCGAAATTTTAATATTGATGTGCCGTTTAATCCTCCTCCCCTCACTTTCTTCCATCGCCCGCCAGTTTTTGAACGATTCACTTACAATGGCGTAACTCGGTACAATAGTTACTGTTTTATCCCAGTTTCTTACTTTAATGGTAGTTAAATTAATTTCGGTTACCTCGCCATCGGCACCATATTTCTCTACAGTAATCCAATCG
Organism: Sphingobacteriaceae bacterium GW460-11-11-14-LB5; assembly: GCA_002151545.1. Lineage (NCBI taxonomy): Bacteria > Pseudomonadati > Bacteroidota > Sphingobacteriia > Sphingobacteriales > Sphingobacteriaceae > Sphingobacteriaceae bacterium GW460-11-11-14-LB5. The sequence goes on from CP021237.1 coordinate 4,012,607, forward strand.
CCTACCCTCACCAGATCGATGGCACTCATCTGTACTGAGGCCACAAAACCTAAAATCGGATCTCTGAAAATCAAAATAAAAACAGCAGTAACGGCTCCAAATCCGCCGAAAACATATAACGGCGATTCGCCCAGGATAATCGACAGGATGAGCACAAAACCAACAATGTAAAACACAATTTTGGCGACCTGTTTGTAACTCCGAACAGGTTTATCGGCATATTTCTTTGATGATTCCATAATGGAAACCAAAGCATTCAGAAATGCATTTACGGCAAACATCACCGCTAACACCATGTAGATTTTAGCAAATATTAAAGCATAAAACAGCCAGTTTTTAAAATCGATAAAAAGATAGGGAACAACATTATAAATGATGTAGGCACCAAATATTAAAGCAAAAGCTCTGAAAACCCTAAATTCGAACAAAGCTTTTTGCCAGTCTGACTTTGTTTTGGCACTTTTTACCACACCGATAAAAACCTGTCGGGTTAAAAATATGGTGATAAACAGAAATAAAACAACCCCAATAAGCCCTATAAAAAAATAAGAATAAATGAGTTCGCCACCGGCAAGGCCTTTGCCAGCGAGCCAGTTTCTAAGTTCGATAAAAAGGGATTGAAACTCCGGGATATTCATTAAGGCAATTTAGGATTTATTGGTCAGAAATTAAACGGCATAGCATTGATTGCTTTTCGAGTGTCATGTTGAGCTTATCTTAAGGTTCTTCGACAAGCTCAGAATGAGATTTAGTATCATTATACGAAACTCCTCGGTCTGTATCCTCACAGATCAAGGAATAAGTGTTTCAATCAAGATACAGATTCTTCGCTGCGCTCAGAATGACAATATTGTGGTTTGTGGGAACACAAACCACGGAGCGCATTTTAAACCTTTTCTACCCAATTGCCATCATCTTTGATAATGTCGATCAGTTCGTCTAAGGCATAGGCAGTCGTTACATTTTTCTTTACCACTTCTTTACCACGGTATAAAGTAATTTTATCAGGGCCAGTACCCACGTAACCGTAATCGGCATCAGCCATTTCGCCCGGACCATTGACTATACAGCCCATGATACCGATTTTTATTCCTTTTAAATGGTCGGTGCGGGAGCGGATTAACTGTGTGGTTTCCTGCAAATCGAAAAGTGTTCTACCACAACTTGGGCAAGAGATGTATTCCGTTTTACTAATGCGTGTGCGTGTAGCCTGCAAAATCCCAAAACTGGTTGAATTAATCAGCGAAAGGTTTTGACCTTGTGCATCAATCCACACCCCATCTCCAAAGCCATCGGTAAATAAAGCGCCGATATCAGTTGCAGCATAAAGCATTAAATGATCGGCATCTACATCCTGGTAAGTTCTTTTTACTATAACCGGGATCTGGATGTTTTTCTTCTGTAAAGCAACAAAAAATGATCTTTGCTCGGCCATGCCGTGTGCTGCTGATGTTTCGAGAATTAATACAACATTGCTTAACTGGTTAATTGTTAAATTGGTTAATTGCTTGGCATCAACTTGAACAAAGTTTAAAAATTCGTCTTTAACTTCTGCCTCTTTAAAAGCTTCAAAAGAAAATAAAGGGTGACAGTTATTTTTATCTTTAAGATGTAACCAGGTTTGGTAATTATAAACTTGCTTTAAATTTCCGGGGAAAGAGAACGATGGCAAATTATCACCTAAAAAGGCTAAATCGCAAGCCTGATCGGCTAAATTATATTTATCTAAACCTGCACTGTAGTTATAGCCAACAGCACTTAAAAAGTAAGGGTCTTTTAAATTTTCTTTCGAAACATCGATCATCACTACCGGATGATGATGGCCGCCAATGTGCTGAACAGGGCTAGTAATACGGCGGTTGTATTCGTAAGGATTGTAAGTTAAGCGTGGGGCGTGGAGCGTAGAGCGTAGATCATTCGACTCCGGACTTCCGACTTCATTCTTCGGACTCCTTAAAGCATAACGGTCTGCCAAAGCCTTAGCTACTGGTGCTTCAAATTCAGGATCTTCGGTTAACGAAACACGAATGGTATCGCCCAAGCCATCTTCTAATAGGGTTCCAATACCAACGGCTGATTTAATACGGCCATCTTCTCCATCACCGGCTTCAGTAACGCCTAAATGCAAAGGATAATTCATCCCCTCTTTAGCCATGGTTTCTACCAGCAAACGATAGGCCTGAACCATCACCTGGGTATTGCTGGCTTTCATCGAGATCACCAGGTTATAATAATTCTGGTCTTCGCACATGCGGATAAACTCCATTGCCGACTCAACCATTCCGCGGGGCGTATCGCCGTAATGGCTCATAATCCTGTCGGAAAGCGATCCGTGGTTGGTGCCGATGCGCATGGCCGTACCATACTCTTTACAAATTTTTACTAAAGGAATAAACTTTTTGTAAATCCGGCTTAACTCTGCATTATAGGCATCCTGCGTATATTCTATATTCTCGAATTTCTTTTTATCTGCATAATTGCCTGGGTTAACCCTTACCTTTTCTACTATACGCGCGGCCATTTCGGCTGCATTAGGCGTAAAATGGATATCGGCAATTAACGGCACATTATAACCTCGGAAGCGTAGTTCTTTTTTAATATTGGCCAGATTTTCAGCTTCTTTAATGCTTGGCGCAGTGATACGAACATATTCGCAGCCTGATTCTACCATGCGGATTGTCTGCTCTACGGTACCCAAAGTATCCATGGTATCGGTAGTTGTCATGGATTGGATCCGGATTGGATTATGCCCACCTAAGGCGATATCACCAATGTTCACTTCACGGGTTAAATACCTCGAATAAGCGGTTAAACTGTTGCAATATCCGCCAGCCAGATCATGTTTTGCCAATATATTTTCCATCTGTTTGCAAAGATAAGGATTGTTGGAATGTTTTAATGTTGGAATGTTGTAATTAAATCGACCTGATCTTATAACAAAAATTCAAAGCTTTTTTTTGGAAATGAAAGAGCCATATTGCCTGGCAATTGCAGTCCTGCTCCCGCTTTGATCGGGTTATTTTTTAACGGTGGGTAGGTTTGGCACCATTGCACCGGCCCAGGTTTAATAAACGGGATGACAGCGGCATCCTCCGATTTTTCATCGGAGATATAGCGTACAGCCCGGCTAACGAAAATAGTGGTATTGACTTTGCTTTTCTAACTTATATCAACCTGTCTTTGATCACCAAAGTATTAGCTGCAATATCGTGCCAGCACTGGTTTTTCTTATTCAAAAAGCTATACAGATAACCAAAAAAAACAGGAATTACAGATAATATTTTAGAAAAATTCCTGACCAGAGAAATACCAAATGAAACCCGGCTACCTTCTAAATCGGTTACTTTAATATTGAGGAGTTTTTTACCAATGGTGGCCTGACCGGCTGATGCTTCGGCAATACTGCCATAAATAAGTTTAATGATAAATATGGATGGGAACGGAATGAGAAAAGCCATAATCCGCTGATCTTTGCCTTCGATAAAAATATAGCTCGTTAAAATAATGATGCTATATATTCCAAAAATAATAAAGTGATCTATCACCGATGCCAGCAGCCTTTGATCGAAAGCGGCAAAATATTGAGGCGCAGTTTTTTGATAGCTAAAACCCAAAAGCTCACGCAATTCGGGAATTGCATGAGCTTCTTTATAATCGTCCATTCCGGGTTTACGTATAAAAGTATTCGCACTGATGTTTAAATCTTTCAGGTCGGTTAAATTATACGGGCCTTGTGGCTTTCCATTAATTACTACAATATATTGATCAGGATTCATTAGATTGGATCAGGATTATGAGATTCTAGGACGGTAAGATCAGCATTTTATAAAGATTCCGTTAATGAAGCCTTACGCCTTCTACCTTCTAACCTTCAACCTTTCTAGTATCTGCTTACTTCAAAGTTACTCAATCCACCATCTAAATTAATAAAGATTTTTTTGGTCGAGGCTTTATAATTTGAGGTTTCATAAACACCATCGCTCAATTTCTCGAAACCTTCGAAATCTTTAGCTGATAAACCGGTTTTGGTTTTAATCCGGCAACCTGAGTTGACAGGCACCTTAATTTTTACATCGGCCACACCAGATTTCACAATTACATCGGTTATGGGCAATAAATCTCCGAATTTAATATCCAAAGCTGCTGCTCCACCATCAAAACGGAAGGTGCGTACTTTGTAACTGGCAAAATCGAAGTTTGCTTCACCAGCGCCCAGTTTCATTAAAATATCCCAGTTGGCCTCTTTATTTAATTTAAAGTTAACATCGTTATCACCATCGCCAAAGTTCCATTTGTTCTTTTTATCATCCATCTGGAAAGTAAGCACGGTAGCGCTATCCGTAAGCAATTTCTTTAAAGAGAAGTTACCATGTTTTTTCTTTACATCGGCATTGATCAACTCAGTGGTTTCGCCATCCAGATTAAATGAGATGCCTCCTCCAGAAATATTTAATACCGTTTTTTTCGCATTATCTGCAGCTACAAAGGGCTCGGATAAACTTAAATGATTATACGAAGTGTCGTTATCATTATCGTCATCATCGTTGTCGCCATTATTGTGTTCGATATTAATGTCGACATCTTTTTTAAAATGACGTCCCCACCAATTGCCACGCTCCGGAACCTGCTGTCCTTTATAAAAAAGAAACGACAAGGCCACCACTAAAACACCAATAGAAATGATACTTCCTGTTTGCGAATTGTTTTTATTGAACAGGATATTTAAGCCTGCAATAATTAAGAATACCGGCCAAAAGCTCCAAACATTGCGCCAATAAAAATTGATTACGCCAAAGTTTTCGAGTAGAAGTACACCGCCAATAAAAAGCAGGATAATACCCCAAATTAATCTATCTAATTTCATTTTATTTATACTTGAGGGTTAGCGGATGTTGAATTATCATCTTTGTTAACTGGTGTTGCTGGCTCATTTTCTACAACAGTTTCGGTAAAATCGGCAGTTTTTTTCTGCTCAGCTTCCTGTTGGTTCTGAAAGGCCGCCCAATCGTTTTTTCTTTTTGATTTAGCAATAATACTTACACCCAGTGCAATAAAGATCAATGGCCACATGTACCTGAATAAATTGCGGATACTAAACCAATCGGGTATAAAATCCATTTCGCGCATCAGGAAGAAACAGCCTATTACTAACAATACTAATCCGCCTATCGTGCGGCCAGTATCACTAGATTTATTGAATTTGTCAAAATTGGGCTGGGTTTCGAAAGGTGTTTTCTGCCCGCCATCAACAGGTTGCGTCCAATTTTGATTTCCTGCATTTGCAGGCCCGGCAAAAGGATCGGCCGTTCCAAATGGTTGTGCATTTGGATTTTTATTACCGAAGTAATCGTTAAATTTCGAGAATCTTGCAGCCGGATCGTTATTAACCGGAACAATAATCCACATAATTATATAGGCTATTAAGCCGCCGCCAGCCATAAATATAGCCGATAATGCAAACAATAATCTAATTATGGTAACCTCCACCTGCATGTAATCTGCAAGTCCCGAAGCTACACCGGCAATCATCTTATCGTGTTCGTTTCTAAAAAGCTTCTTTTCCATAACGTTGTTCATTTTGTGTTTAAAAATCAAGCGGAGTAATCAAAACCTCATCTACATTTACCCCTTTACTTAAGTTTAAAATGGTAAACAAAGTTTCTGCAATATCTTCAGGCTGTACAAATTTTTCATCCGGAATTGTTGTTCCTTCCCACGATGAAGTTTTGGTAGAGCCTGGCAAAAAAGCAGTGACTTTAACATTGTGAGGTGCTAACTCTTGCCGCAATACATGATTAAGACTTAACATCGCTGCTTTTGTTACACTATAACTGCCTCCATTTTTTACAGGTGCTTTACTGGCCACCGAACAGATGTTGAATATATGGCCCCGCTTCGCTGAGCGCATTTTTCTGCCAAAAAATTTACTGATGTAATAACCGGCATTCGTATTTAAATGTTGTTGCTTTTCGAATGTTTCGTCATCCTCATCAAGCAGGCTGCCAGGTAAAAAGATCCCCACATTGTTTACTAAAACATCTACCTGATCTAAATTTATAGCTGTAGAATTTAAAAAAGCATACACTTCTTCTTTAACTGAACAATCGGCTGCCTGAGTAAAAACAGCATTCCCATAAGGGGTTAGTTCTTGTTTTAGCTTTTCAAGTTCGTTTAAACCCCTTGCTACCAAAACTAAATCGTATCCATTTTGGGCAAATTTAATCGCAATAGCTCTACCAATTCCTTTAGTTGCTCCGGTTATTACAGCTTTCATTATTTATGGTTTAATTTTTGTTAACAAAAAACCATATTTATATTCAAAACCACGAATATTTTTGCAATTAGCAAAGAGCGACAAATTTTTATCGTTTCTTTGTAGTAGTATAGAACGATCATTTAAATTAAGCAAATACATACGGAATGAATTTTACCAATTTCGGCAGATACATCCTGCTACTCAAGTCTGTATTCAGAAAGCCGGAAAAACTGAAAATATACCTGAAAGAAATCGCCAAACAAATGGATTATGTTGGTGTAGGCTCTTTAGGTTTAATTGCGATTATCTCTACTTTTATCGGTGCGGTAATGACTTTACAAATTGCTTTCCAGCTGGTTAGCGATTTTATTCCAAAAACAATTATTGGTTCTGTAAACCGCGACTCCAGTATATTGGAGTTAAGCCCAACCATTAGTGCAATTGTACTGGCAGGAAAAATCGGATCGGCCATTTCATCAGAAATTGGTTCAATGCGTGTTACGGAGCAGATTGATGCCTTAGAAATTATGGGTATAAATGCCCCTGGATACCTCATCCTCCCTAAAATTATTTCAGGCATAACCATGGTACCCATGTTGGTTATCATTTCTATGTTCTTAAGTATTACCGGTGGATATATTGGCGGTTCTATTTCTGGTGCTGTTACCCCGGCTGAATATATTCAAGGTATAACCACTGATTTTAACCCTTATACCATTACCGTGGCTTTGGTGAAGGCATTTGTATTTGGTTTCATTATTACCTCAGTTCCGGCTTACGAAGGTTTTTATGTTCGTGGTGGTGCTTTAGAAGTTTCGCAGGCCAGTACCAGAGCAGTTGTAATTAGCTGTATCTCTATTCTTGTTTGCGATTATTTAGTTACTCAACTTTTATTGTAATGATCGAAATTAAAGATATTTATAAATCGTTCTCCGGAAATGATGTATTACAAGGCATTTCCGGAAAGTTTGAAGAAGGTGTAACCAATTTAATTATCGGTGGTTCCGGATCAGGAAAAACAACTCTACTGAAATGTATGGTGGGTTTGCATCAGCCAGATTCGGGCTCGGTGTTATACGATGGCCGTGATTTTACACCCATGACCTACGAACAGCGTATTGAAGTGCGTAAAGAAATTGGCATGTTATTTCAAGGTTCTGCCTTGTTCGATAGTATGACAGTTGAAGAAAACATCATGTTTCCTCTAAATATGTTTACTGATCAAAGCAGAAAAGAAAAGCTTGAAAGAGTTGATTTTTGTTTAGAGCGCGTAAATCTTGCAGGTAAAAACAAATTGTTCCCGGCAGAATTATCGGGTGGAATGAAAAAACGTGTAGGTATTGCGCGTGCCATTTCGATGAACCCGAAGTATTTGTTCTGTGATGAGCCAAACTCGGGTTTAGATCCAAAAACTTCAATCGTAATTGATGAGTTGATCCAGGAAATTACAGAAGAATATAAAACCACAACTATCGTGGTAACGCATGATATGAACTCGGTAATGGGTATTGGCGATTATATTTTGTTCCTGCATGAAGGAAAGAAATTCTGGGAAGGCAGCAACAAGGAAATTGCACATACTGACATTAAAGAATTAAACGATTTCGTATTCGCCAGCCGCTTCATGAAAGCTGCAAAAGATAAATTTTAAGAAAATTCTTATATTTGTACATGACTACGGCCACAAAAAATATCATTCACAAATTGGAAACCTTACCAGAAAGCATGGTAAACGAGGTAGAAGATTTTATTGATTTTTTAAAAGCTAAACATTCGAAGAGTTTTCCAAAGTCAAAAAGCGAACAAAAAAACATTGTTGAAGAACCAAAAAGCTTATACGGCGCTGCAAAAGGCCTTTTTATTATCCCTAAAGATTTTAACGAGCCATTAGATGACTTAAAAGAGTATATGTAATGCGGCTTCTGCTAGATACTCATATTTTTATCTCCTTAATTAATGAAGATAATGGTCTTGAAGTATCAGTAATAAACAGCATTGAAGATACTAAGAATGATAAGTTCATAAGCATTGCCAGTTTATGGGAAATCATTATTAAACTTAATATAGGAAAGCTAATTGTTACCAGAGACTTGGATGAAATGTATGCAGTAATAGATCAATTTAACCTGTCTGTTTTAAACATACAAAAACACCACTTCGACAAATATTTAGCCTTACCGCTAATTCACAGGGACCCTTTTGACAGATTGATTATTTCACAAGCATTAGCAGATAAGCTAATCCTAATAACTGACGATCAATACATCAAAAATTATCCTAATTTAAAGCTATTTTAAATACATGATACAATTACTTGCCCCAACCCACTGGAAAGATTATGAACTGATAGATTGCGGGGATTTTGAAAAATTAGAACGTTTTGGAAATGTAACCCTTATCCGTCCTGAACCTCAGGCCGTATGGAAAAAAACATACTCCGAACAGGATTGGAAAAAAGCGGCCAATATTACTTTCAGGGGGCGTTCGGCTACTTCTGGTGAATGGGTTAAAAAAAATCAATCAATTCCAGATCGCTGGCATGTAGAATATAAAAACAACGAAGTGGGTATTAAACTCCGCTTAGGCTTAACCTCTTTCAAACATGTAGGCGTATTCCCTGAGCAGGCTGTAAACTGGGACTTTATTTCTGCTTCGATTAAAAAATTTAAAACGCCACAGCCTAAAGTTTTAAATCTATTTGCTTATACTGGTGCGGCATCACTAATTGCCAATGCGGCAGGTGCCGAAACTACTCACGTAGATTCGATTAAACAGGTGGTTACCTGGGCAAATGAAAACCAGGAACTTTCGGGATTGAAAGATACCCGGTGGATGGTAGAAGATGCTTTAAAATTTGTTAAAAAAGAGCTTAAAAGAGGCAAAAAATACAACGGAATCATATTAGACCCACCTGCTTACGGCCACGGGCCTAATGGCGAAAAGTGGAAACTCGAAGATCATATCCAGGAAATGATGCAGGATGTAGTACAACTGCTAGATGAAAAAGAACATTTCTTAATCTTAAATACTTACTCTTTAGGTTTTTCTTCGGTAATTGTAGAAAATTTAATCCGCACATCATTCCCATCTGTTAAAAACCTCGAAACAGGAGAACTGTTTCTACAGGCCACATCGGGCATTAAATTGCCTCTGGGTGTTTTTGGCAAATTCTGCAATGTGTAAATGTTGATTACTTTATTTTAAACTACCAGATTTCCACCCTACTTTCATCAAAACAGATTCGGAAAACTGTTTAAACTTTAATTACTTATAATATCTATGAAATTCCCTCAATTAGCAGGCACACTAATACTTGGTTTTGCCGCAATCAGCTTATTTGCCAACTGTAATTCAGACGGCAAGAGCAGTGGCGGTATCGGTAAAATCTTTTCATCTGATTCAACCAAAAAGAAAACAGACTCAACGGTTAACGTAATGAAACCGGTTGATCCAAAGCTTTACGATTCGCTGGTAAAGAAACTGGCAAACGGAGATACTACCGGAAGATGGCCGGTAAAAAAACAACCTTATCCTTTAGCCGGAGCGATTTTACCTTTTAAACGCATTGTTGTTTATTACGGAAACCTGCATTCGAAAAAAATGGGTGCACTTGGCGAATATGCACCTAAAGAAATGTGGCAGCGTTTAAATGCAGAGGTTAAACATTGGGAAAAAGCTGATCCTTCTACGCCGGTACAACCAGGCCTGCACTATATTGCTGCAGTAGCCAGCGGAACACCAGGTAAAGATGGAAAATACATTAACAGAATGGGTAATAAACAGATTGATTCTGTTTTAAAAATTGCCAAAATGCAACCTAACACCATTGTATTCCTGGATCTTCAGGTCGCTTTAAGTACGATTAAAGCAGAGCTGCCTCATATTGCAAAATACCTGGAACTGCCATATGTTCATTTAGGTATTGATCCTGAATTTTCAATGAAAGACGGATCATTACCAGGTAAAAAAATTGGCACCTACGATGCTGCCGATGTTAATTATGTAACCGGTTATTTAGCAGATATTGTTAAAAAATACAATTTGCCTCCAAAAGTTTTTGTATTGCACCGTTTTACAAAGAAGATGGTAACCAATTCGCCTAATATTAAATTACGTCCTGAGGTGCAGGTGGTAATGCATATGGATGGATGGGGCGAACCGGAATTAAAAAAAGGTACTTATCGCCACTTTATACAGAGCGAACCGGTACAGTTTACCGGCTTCAAGCTATTTTATAAAAATGATTTAAAGAAAGAGCCCAAGCGTTTGATGACTCCTGAAGAGCTATTAAAGCTTACACCAAAACCGATATATATTCAATATCAATAAATTTGAAAGCCTGTAATAACCATTACAGGCTTTTTATTTGCCTTCTGCATAGATACATTTCTTAATGTATTATCCTAAATGTTATCCAAACAGCTTCTACTTAAAACTTACAGGAATAATCGGTAAGCAACCAATCTTTAATATCAAAAAAATGTCTTTTTTTGATTGATTAAAAATTGGATTAGATTTTATATACGTAGGATATGCAAACAGCAACATTTGGCGGAGGCTGCTTTTGGTGCACCGAAGCCGTTTTTCAAACGTTAAATGGGGTAAGCCAGGTTACATCGGGCTACATGGGGGGAGATTTAAAGCATCCTACCTATATGGAAATTTGTAATGGCGATACCGGTCATGCAGAAGTGATTCAAATCGCATTTGATGAAAATGTCATTTCGTTCAATGAGCTTCTATTGGTATTCTTTAAAACCCATAACCCAACAACCTTAAACAGGCAGGGTAATGATGTTGGTACACAATATCGCTCCGTGGTGTTTTACGAAAATGAAGATCAGAAAAAGCAGACGGAAGAAATGATAGCAGATTTAACCCGCCAGCATATTTTCGACAAGCCTATTGCGACAGAAGTTTCGCCCGCAGTTGAATTTTATGAAGCTGAAGACTATCATCAGAACTATTTCAACCACAATCAGGGGAAACCTTATTGCGCATTTGTGATACAACCAAAACTGAATAAGTTCGCTACTGATTTTAAAGATAAAATTAAGCCGGAGCTTTTGGAATAGTTAAATTTCGAAGGTAAGTAAGGCATGCTGACTTGCAGTATGGATATCTCTCCAAACCCTATTAATTTCTGATTCTTTTTTTGCAGCGTCTAAACCACAGTACGGAAATAAAGTAGCTGCCGACTTCCAGCAGGCATGGGCCAATTTACGACTAATTGAACTCACCTCAATTAACTTGTCTTCAGCAATTTCGCCAGCATCTATTAACTGATCCCAGGATTCATCAAAGATATGGTAGAATTTTGTACGAAGATTTAACACTTCTTCTTTGCAACGGTTAAGCTCACCGTTAAAAAACAAAATTTGTGCCTCGCTATATCTCCCTAATCCAGAACGCGAATAAAAAGATTGTTCTACCAGTTTAATAAAATGATTGGTCATGCCTAAACTATTTACCGTTAACGTAGTTTCTGCCAGCTGTAAAAAGGGATAATCAAAGCCGGCATCTTTCACCTCGATGTGCTGGTTAATTTTAAAGGTCCTGTTTTCATCAACATTTAAATCGCAAACTTCAAAAGCATGACTTCCTGTGGCTATTAAACCGAAGTACGACCAACCCGGCAAAATATTTACTTCCTCTTTTTTAAGGATGAATGATGTAATTTCAGGTTCTCCATTTTCATCCAAAATATCATCACCAATTTCATTTTTAAGCGTGCAGTTGGCGGTAAATATGGTTGCATGCAATGCACCGCTGGCATAATTCCATTTTCCGTTAAGCAGATAACCTGCTTGTGTTTTAATGGCTACCCCACCCACAGCACCACTCCCGGCAAAACAAACTTCACGGTCGGCAAAAATCTCTTCAGCCAGTTCAGGATTTAAGAAGCCGGCAAACCAACCTGCACCTGCACAAAGTGTGATGGTCCAGCCTAAACTGCCATCGGCTTCAGCCAATTCTTCTTCCAATCTTAAAATTTCGGGCAGTTTTTTGTTTGGCCCTCCGTAAATTTCTGGCACAAAAAGTTTAAACCAATTTTCCTGATATGCCAGCTCCAGAATTTCGGGATGAAGTTTACCCATTTCTTCTGAACGTGCAGCATAAGTTTTTACTTTTTCCTGCCAGGTGGTGCTTAATGTTTCTTGCATGTTTTTTTTGTGCTTTGGGTAAGAAGATAATTAAGCCAGTTTGAGTTTGCTTTTGTTAATGATCTTCTTCCAGTCTAAAAATCCAAATATGGCTACGGTAAACAAAAACGTAGTTAAACAGGCCATAAGTGGAAGCTTTTTATGAAACAGCAACGGAATGGCCACAATATTAGAAATGTTCAGGAATATCCAGTTTTCGATTTTACGCTTGGCTAACAGCCACATGCCCGCCCAGGCTGTAGAAGATACAAAGGCATCAAAAACAGGCACATCTGAATCGGTATAATGCCTCAATACAAGATAAAGCACCCCGAAACCAATAACAGAAATTAAAACAGCAATGGTTAATTCGTTATTGCTCGACCACGAAACCTGGTTTTCTCCCTCCTGTTTTCTTTTTTTCCAGATTATCCAGCCGTATACGCTCATCACCAGATAATAAATACTGAGTAAGGTTTCTGCGTACAGCTTTACATTTAAGAGTAGAAACATCGATAACAGGATCGAAATTATTCCTGTTGGATAAAGCCAGATACTATTTTTCTTCGCCAATAAAACCTCAGATACCCCAAAACCCACAGCCAGCCATTCAATTAATGAGGTGTGTAAAATCTGCTCCTGAAAAAGCTTAAACCAATCTTGAAAATTCATTTACAATAATTTGCTTTGCAGCCGGTAAAATAATTAGATACCGTTTTCGGGGCGAAACAGTTTTGTAAATTTTAACCTCTTCCTACGGCGGCATTACCCGCATCAGGTTCATTAGAAGGTGTAAGGTTTGAGGCTTAGGGCCTAAGGTTAAACCCTATACCTTAAACCTTTTGGCTTAAACCTCTAAATGGGTATAATCTCAGCAAATTGATGGCAACAGACATTGCAACATCAAAAAGCACCCCTTTGAGCAAGGCAAATATAAGAAATAATAATCAGTGACCACCTATCTGTTCTTTTTCATCCGGATGATTAAATATTACGGGCTACATTTAAAAAATAACATTATCTAACCATAATTAATTAATTTCGAAGCAGCAAGTTTCAAAAAAAATCTTCTTTTTTGTTTTTACAACACAAAAGAAACACCAATAAACTATTTAAATCTTAAAACCATGATAAACCTTAATTTTAAAAAAGGTAAATTATTTAAACTTCCTATTTTATTATTTCCACTGGCTTTTTCTGCTTTTGCACAAGAAAAAAACGAAACTGCTAAAACCCTTCCTGTATTTAAAGATGGCGAGGCACAAATAGTAACCTTATTTGATACGCCCGACAAGTGGATCCGTACCGATTTATGGGTACAAACAACATTTGATACCGATGGAGATGGAAAACCTGACCGTATGCATGTTGATGTAACACGACCTTACCAGACCGAAACGGAGGGATTAAAACTCCCTGTTATTTACGAATCAAGCCCTTATTATGCCGGAACGGCCGGAAATGAGAAGGGGGTGTTTTGGGATGTAAAACACGAAATTGGCGAAAAATCATCTGTAACTCGTGTACACCCTGAGGTAATACGTACAGGTAAAAGACCAATTATCTCAAACTCTTTAATTAGGGAATGGGTAAAAAGGGGTTTTATTGTAGTACACTCTTCATCACCCGGCACCGGACTATCGCAAGGATCGCCAACAGTAGGTGGAATAAACGAATCGCTGGCTCCAAAAGCCGTTATCGAATGGCTGGGTGGAAAGGATAATGGTTATACCACTGCAGATGGGAACGAAAAAGTTAAAGCTTACTGGAGTACCGGAAATGTTGGAATGACAGGAACTTCGTATAACGGAACCATACCGCTAGCCGCAGCAACTACCGGAGTTAATGGGTTAAAAGCAATCATTCCCATTGCACCAAACACCTCCTATTACCATTACTACCGCTCAAATGGCCTAGTAAGAAGTCCGGGTGGATATTTAGGAGAAGATGTTGATGTGTTATACGATTACATACACAGTGGTGCAGAAGATAAAAGAGCCTATGGAAATAAAACGATAAGAGATGGCGAGATGGCCCAGGGAATGGATCGCATAACTGGCGATTATAATAAATTTTGGGCAGGTAGAGATTATTTAAATGCCATGAAACCGATGAAAGCAGCCTTACTGATGTCGCACGGTTTTAACGACTGGAATGTAATGCCTGAACATAGCTATCGGATTTATAAAGCAGCCGAGGCCAAAGGTTTACCTGTGCAGATTTTTTATCACCAGCAAGGACACGGTGGTCCGCCGCCCATGAAAATGATGAACAGGTGGTTTACCCGTTATTTGTTTGGAATCGAAAATGGTGTAGAGAAAGATCCCAAAGCCTGGATCGTGAGGGAAAACCAACCCAATTCGAACCCAACACCATATGTCGATTACCCAAACCCAGATGCCAGTAATGTAAAACTTTTCCTGGGATCCGGTGGAAATGGTAATGGAAGCCTATATACTGCTAAACCACAGAAACAAGCCGCTGAAACTTTAACAGATGATGTTTCTTTTTCAGGTAGCGACCTCGCAAAAGCCGAAAACTCAGAACACCGCTTGCTTTATGTAAGTCCTACATTAAAAGAAGCTGTTCACCTATCGGGCTTAACACAATTTACAGTTAAGCTGGCCAGCAATAAACTGGCCGCCAATTTCTCGGTTTGGTTGGTTGCTCTACCCTGGACGGAAGGAAACGGCGTAAAATTAATGGATAATGTAATTACACGTGGCTGGGCCGATCCTCAAAACAATAAGTCGCTAAGTGAAAGTGCGCCTTTAACACCCGGCAAATTTTACGAACTCAAATTTAACCTTCAGCCAGATGATCAGATTATACCTGCAGGTAAAAAAATTGCCCTGATGATTTTTTCGAGTGATAAAGAATTTACGCTTTGGCCAAAAGCCGGAACACAGCTAACCATTGATTTAAATGCAACCACACTTACTTTACCTATAGTGGGTGGAATTAGTGCATTTGAAAAAGCGATAAAATAGTATCGCTTCATTAAAATAAGTTAGCCAATATAGCACCATAAATCACATGATTTCGGATGCTATATTGGCTTTTTATTATCTCCTGATGGCCATCAAACGATGTTAAGCTTAAAAAAATCACCGCGAAGCAGTTCCTTTGGAACATACGGCCGGGATAACGATCTTGGTAAGATTTAAAATAATCCCAGCTGCCCTTTATCGTCAATATCGATATCATCCGGATTGGTGATCTCGAAATCGATCTTTTTAACAGGTTTTTCTTCTGCCTCGGGTTTATCTTCAGTTTTAACTTCTTCTTTTTTAACAGGCGCAGGTTCTGGCTTAGGTTTTTCCACCACTGGCTTTTCTACCGCAGCAGGTTTTTCTTTTACTTCTGGTTGATCGGCTTTAACTGCAGGCACTTCTGCACGTTCGAATTTTGGCTTTGGCTGCACCACAACAGGTTCATCCTTAATTATTGCTTCAGGCTGCTCGTTATCCGTTACCGTTTCTTCATTGCTCACTTCTTCATCAGCCGCTGGTTCCTCATCCTCACTTTCTTCAATCGTTGTTTCTTCTGGTTCTTCAATGGCTACCTCAGGCTCTTCTAACACCACTTTTTGTACATCATGAGGGGATAGCCGATTGCCATTTGCTTTTAAGCCTTTAACATCAATCAGTTCTGCCAGGGTTAAATCCAAAGTTTCAGGAATTTGGGTTTTGCCTTTTAAAACATCAACGATAATTTTCGCTGCCGGATTAGAGGTAAGGAACAATAACCTCGATTTCTGCTCCTCGCTGATGAAAATAGTTTTTCGGCCAACAGATTGCAGTTCAAATGCAAAACGTTTGATAAAATAGTTCTGCGCCTTGCCTTCGAAATGAACAGCAGCAAAAATCCGCTCCGGGTCAAATTTCTGAATCAAAATCAGTCCATCATCAAAGTGATTGCTGAGTTCGAAAGAACTTAATTCATAGTAACCATCTTTATGAACCTGTAAAATACGATCATCGCCATCAAATTCACCCAGGTATTTTCCACGGCCATCCACATTTAGGCGTTTTAATAAATCATCGTACCAGATTTTCAGACCTGATAAGGTAGAAACCCCTTTACTCTTCAGAATGATTTTTTTGACCGGATATTTCGAAATGATATTTCCCTGCGATCCACGCCCTTTAATGGCCACTTCTGCAAAATCCTGATCGAACTGAAGCTTGCGCAGTTTAGAATGCGGTTTCAGGGCAACGTTCACCACCTCAGCCTCACCATTTGGGTTAGCGGTAAAGTATAAAACCTTCGAACCTTTCGATCCCTTGGTTAAATCGTATTCCTTATCGCGTGTTACCCCAACTACGGCAAACCTTTTAATATATGATGTACCACTTGCACCATCTTTATAAATCATGTTGTAAATGGTACGCTCATCGTTTTTCTTAAATACCTGGGCGTGAATAATGCCTTTGCCCACAAAGGTTTTATCAGCTACCTTGGTGATGATGCATTTACCATCTTCACGGAAGACAATTATTTCATCGATATCCGAACAATCGGCCACAAATTCATCCTTACGTAAACCCGATCCGATAAATCCATCCTCCCGGTTCATGTATAGCTTCACGTTGGCCAGTGCCACCTTCGAAGCCTCTACCCGATCAAACAAACGGATTTCGGTTTTACGTTCTCTTCCCTTTCCGTATTTATCTTTCAGTTTCTGATACCAGGCAATGGCGTAATCGGTAAGGTGTTTTAAATGATTTTTAACCGCCTTAATCTCATCTTCCAGATTTTTCATCTGCTCATCGGCCTTTTTCACATCAAAACGGGTGATGCTACTCATGGGTTTATCAATCAGCTTCTTAAAATCCTCAGGCAAAATTTCGCGGTAAAGTGAAGGTTTAAACGGATCGAATAAAATGTGTAATACCTCAACTACGGTTTCAAAATTGGTTGAGTTTTCATATTCAGGATTTTTATACATCCCCTCCTGAATAAATATCTTAAGTAATGAACTAAAGAAAATTTTCTCCTGCAACTCGTGCAGACGAATCTCCAGCTCTCTTTTTAATAAATTTTTAGTGTGTTTTGTATTTTCAATCAGGATATCGTTTACACTCAAAAAGAGTGGCTTATCACCTTGAATAATACAGGTATTTGGCGAAATCGACACCTCACAGGCCGTAAAAGCATAAAGTGCATCAATGGTTACATCAGGTGAAATACCCGGTGCCAGGTGCACTACAATTTCTACATTGGCTGCCGTGTTATCCTCAATTTTTTTAATCTTGATTTTGCCTTTATCATTGGCCGATAAGATACTATCGATAACCGAACCGGTGGTGGTACTGAATGGCACTTCGCTAATCACCAATGTCTTTTTATCTTTCTCGGTTATTTTTGCACGCACGCGGATTTTACCTCCACGCTGTCCTTCATTATAATTAGAGAAATCGGCCATACCACCCGTAAAGAAATCGGGCAATATATTGGGGCGCACGCCTCTCAGCGCATCTATCGAAGCATCAAGCAATTCGATAAAATTGTGCGGCATTACCTTAGTCGCCAAACCCACCGCAATACCTTCAGCACCCTGCGCCAATAACAAAGGGAATTTTACCGGTAAAGTTATCGGTTCGTTGTTACGCCCGTCGTAACTGAGTTGCCATTCGGTAGTATCGGGGTTAAACACCACATCGTTGGCAAATTTCGATAAACGTGCTTCAATATAACGTGGTGCCGCAGCACTATCACCAGTAACCGGATCACCCCAGTTACCCTGCATATCAATCAATAAATCTTTCTGACCAATCTGCACCATGGCATCACCAATAGAAGCATCACCATGCGGGTGATATTTCATGGTGTTACCGATTACGTTGGCCGCCTTATTAAAACGCCCATCATCCATCTCCTTAAGCGAGTGCATAATGCGTCGTTGAACAGGCTTTAGTCCATCGTTAATGTGCGGGACGGCCCTATCGAGAATTACATAAGACGCATAATCGAGAAACCAGTTTTCGTATAAACCGTTGATTGGGGTTATGGTATGTTTGTGCTCTTCGTTTACGTTTTGATCTAATTCTTCACTCATTTATTTACAAAAATTGGCAGCCGTAAATATAATAAAAATGATTTCATAGAATGAAGAGAGGTTATTCACATTTCAAGATCGAAAATTTGTTAAAAAACAAGGGCAAGCTGCGTTTTCCTTAGCGCTTGCAGTCATTCCCGCGCAGGCGGAAACCACGCAGTGCTCAGCGAAGCTAATCTTAATGTTTGGATATTATAAAATGATTGCTCATCCTATCGACTGGTGTCTCACCTGCCGAAATCTAAACTTGTTTGTGTTGATTTGGAAAGCAAGGTTCTCCAGGTTTTGTGAATGTTTCCTCCGGCTTTCCGATGCGATCTTTTTTAGCCCCCCTGCTCTGCCCAGCACAGCAAAAAAGGATCTCCCCTTCAATCCGGTTTAGCAAAATCGTTTTGTGCTGCTATTGGGGGCTGCAGGATGTATAGAATGCCCCCAACTCCTCTTAAATATAAGGAGGAGCTGGATTGCGTGATAAATTTTAATGTTGGCGGCATTCCCGCGCAGGCCTATTGTGTGAATACATTTTTAGGGTTAGATTTTATAGGGCGTTGTGCTAAGCTAACCTTAATAGCCCATAGCTTTAACCGAAGAACGCCGTCAATCCCAAGTGGCAGGAGAATCAAAAAACAGGTGCACAAATAATATAGTCAGCATTACCAAACCTGAAACGCAGTGGTTTTGTGTTCAACAATCATGATTCCAAGGTTAAAAGGTATTGAACACAAAACGAAGTGCCGCTGTTTTTTTGATGAGCCTGGGGCAGTGAGAAGCCACCTTGCTGGATTGACAAAGCGCTTTGGGTACTTTGGCGCTCCAAAGTAGCATGCCCCTGCGGCATAGAGCAGAAAAAACTTTATATTATCTGTGTCACAACGGTAGGAAGCTGATCGGTAGTGTGATCTGCAAAATAACGCTTTAATTATAGATTTCTCGACTGCGTTGCACTCCGCTCGAAATGACGATTCGCATGAGGGTACTCATCTCCCGAAAAAATATTGCACTACTCCTCCCCCAATAACACACCCGAAACATTCCATGCGCTTGAGCTCGAACCTTCAGGCTTACCCATCGGAATGGTTACTTTTATGGTGTGTGGCCCGGCTTTTAAATCACCCAAACTGATCCATTCAGGATTCGTAACGGTTCCCGGGCACCAGTTCGAACGGCTTAAATCTGATGAAGAAAGACCAGTTTCGAAATTACCAGAGGCAGGGTTCGATAACCGGTACGAACCACAATCTTGTCGCCATGGCGTAAAAGCGAATGCTTCCTTTTCATCCAGCCAGATGGTATTTTTTCTAGGCACAAATTCGTCGCCATTTCCCCAGCCACCATGACCGGTTGTAATGTAACGCAATTTGGCATCTTTTAAGTCTTTTGCTAAGGTAAAGGAAACTTCTAAACCTTTATCGCTGCTAAACATGGTTGCATACTCCTGACCAGCCATTTCCATTACATTGGTTGAATTAAACAAAGGCAAAATCACTTCCTTGGCTTCTTTTTGTCTTCCACCATTATGCAGTGTAATATTTAAAGAAACTTTATGGCCGCCTTTATCATAATTACCAACAAAAACCGCTACCCAAACTTCCTTGCCATTTACCAGCGGAAACAATTCTGAGACATCCTGTCTGTAGTAAACTTTCTCCGCCCAGTTTTTATCTTTCAATTTTAAAGTATTGTACTTGCCCACACCAAAAGGAGTAAAAAAGCGCATCAATTCTATAACCGGGTTGTAATTTGCGGTGGCCACAACGCCCTGATATTTCTTTCCATTGCCATTATCGTAAACAGGCAGGTCTTTAACAGAATTTTTAAGCGCATCCATTAAACTGATCTGTTTATCTGTCGGGATGATAAAGACCGAGCCTGTTCTATCGTAAGCATCACCGTTTGATTGTTCAGTTAAATCGACAAAAACATTAGGTTTGGACTGCAGCTCAGGAAATTTAACTTTCCTCGCAATCACTGTTCCTCCCGCAAAACGGAATACAGAATCGTTAGATTGTGGTTTATCAATAAAATTAATGGTTTCGTTATTAAAAATACTTAGCGTGGTAAACCTGCTTTTCCAGAGTAAATCTTTATAGGTTAATCCATCAGTAAGCTTAGCACTTATTTGTTGCAAATCGATTGGTTTCGGATTTTTAACTGCTTCAATTTTTGTAGCCGTTACATAGCTGCTTCCATTACGCACCTGCTCTAAAACCAACCCTAGATTCTGGCCCAAACTGGTTGGCGCAGCTTTTATCCCCGCATCGGTGGTGTACCATAAGTCTATTCTATTGGAATTGACAACCGTTGTGGCCTTTTTACAGGTATAACCTAAAATCACTTTGGTTTCGTTGCTCAATTCAAAGGTTTGCTTGCCAATTGCTGTACTATCGGCGGTTGCAATCTGTTTATCCGTACTTAAATCGGCCACCTGAAACAAAATTTGAGCAGGTTTGGTTACAATGCTCTGTTCGTAAGGGTATTTTGCTTTATGATCAAGAATAGCGGCATTGCTGATTAAATTCTGATTTGCCGAAGCCAGTATCACTGTAGCATTCCGGTCTTCTTTCGGTTTGCCATCCGAAGATCGGAAATAAACTATTTTATAAACTACGTTACTTTTAAGTAAGGCCTGGGCGTTTGCACCAAAAGAAATAAAAAGGAAAAATGTAAGGATGTAGAGATGTTTCATTGTGGTTAAAAAACCAAATATAGAAAATAAGTCGGAGGTCCGGAGGTCAGAAGAAAGAAGTATGTCAATCCGGACTGAAGCAAAGTTCCGAATATTTAGGAGACAGATCTATCTGGAAATCTGATTTCAATTACTGGTTTGCTTTGTAACATTTGAACGACTTTTTTCTAAAAGGGTCGTCACCCTGAATTAATTTCAGGGTCTTTCATGCTAAAAAGATGCTGATCCCGAAGCTTCGGGACAGCATGACAAATTGCGTTACTCCGCTCAAAATAATAGCCTGTTCTACATTCGTGGTCTGTGATTCCCCACAATACTCTTAAGTTTATTTACTTCAGTGCAATACTCATATCTATAACAACTGAAAATTGTAAATACCAAATCGATTCTGCGTTGATCACCTTAAATCAGCGGGAATAAATGCAAAAAGTTGTCCCGCAGATCATACAGATTTCCGCAGATTTTAAAAATCTATTACACAGTTTATTCAACAGATGCTGGTACGCTCAAAACTCTCAGCCGCACGCATTAAATTCGAACTGCTGACTGAAAAGACTAACTATAAACTGATAACTGAAAACTGCCAACTGAACTAACTATCTTTCCAATCTATCCTCTACAAAAGCAAAAGGCAGTAAACTCTTTACACTGGGCACTTTTAGTATTTCTCCGTTTAAGCAATAAAAAATCACTTCAATCGGTGCATTTTGTTTACGTTCAAACTCTGCCATCACCTGCAAACAACCACCACAAGAGGTAACGGGTTTCAAAATCTCAAAGTTATCCGTCTGGGCGGTTATGGCCATACTTTCAATCACCGCATTTGGATAGGTAGCGCCAATGGTAAAAAGGGCAACACGCTCTGCACAAAGTCCTGAGGGATAGGCTAAATTTTCCTGATTGCTTCCCAGTACCGTTTCGCCAGAGGCCAGGCGGATTGCCGTACCCACCCTAAATTTAGAATAAGGAGAATATGAAGTATTTAAAGCCTGTTCGGCAAGTGCACAAAGCGTTCTATCAGCCAATGTTAATTCTGCAATACTTTCGTATTGTTCAAAAGATATATTTAGATTTATTGAATTCATTTGTAACTAATTATGAAACCGCCAATGTTAAATTTTTATAGCGGGCGAACAATTTAAGTTATTTTTTGTATTATTTAGTAAAAAGTGCCTTAAAATTAATTTTAGTGGCATGCTTTTGGCATTTATCAAACACCAAACACGCTTAGCTTTGAATAGATACGTACGTAAAAGTCTCAAAATTTTATTGTGGGTAATTGCTTCCATCATCATCCTGGTTGTTGGTTTAGCACTATCTTTAAATATTCCTGCCGTTCAGAATTTCGTTAAGGGTAAAGCCATAAACTATCTTAAAAACAAAACCAAAACAGAAGTCAGTTTGGAAAGCATTAAAATTGCCTTGCCAAAAGACGTAGTTTTAAATAAATTTTATATCGAAGACCGCAAAGGCGATACCTTGTTATATGCCGAAAAACTGGCCGTTGACATCAGCCTGTTTAAACTGTTAAAAAATACGGTCGAGGTCAATAACATCGAACTCAAAAATGTACGTGCAAATGTGAAACGTATCAGTCCTGATACCACCTTTAATTTTTCTTTCCTGGTTGATGCTTTTGCAAGCGACCAAAAAAAACCAGAAGAGAAAGTAAAAAAAGACACCACCTCTACCCTTAAATTCTCTGTTGATAAAGTTTCTTTCGAAGATATAGGCATCAACTATCGCGATGATGTGGCTGGTAACGACGTGAAATTATACCTTGGTGCATTTAAAACTAAAATCAAAGATTTCGATTTAGCCAATCAGCATTATGTAATTAAAGAGTTAAGCCTGGTGAATACCTCGTTACGTTATTTACAGCAAAAACCATTAGTCCATCTGGTACAACACATCACTAACAGTGTTGATAGCAGTGAGAAGGAACAGGGCAAATTACCATTAATTGAAGTGCAGAACTTCATTTTCAGTAAGGTAAAGGTAAATTACGACGACCAGCTATCCACAACCAAAGCTGTTGCCGATGTAAACGATCTGGGTTTGGTGAACCTGAAAGTAGATTTAACCAACAGTAAATATGCTGTTGATGATGCCCATTTAAACAAATCGAATATTCTCTTTGCTTTTAAACCTGTGCCGAGTAACGATTTAAAGAAAGTTAAGGATACCGTAGTGCCCGAAAAATCGCCTCTGGGTTTGATTATTAAAAATATCAGTCTGGCCGATAACAATGTTCAGTTCGATAATCTTGGGGCAAAACCTGCTGCCAAAGGCATGGACTTTAACCACCTCAAAATTACCCAGCTTAATTTAGGTGCTGGTGATGTAGCGTATAGTGCTGCAGGTATAAAAGCGAATGTTAAAAACGGATCGTTAAAAGAGAAAAGTGGTTTTGTATTGGATCAGTTGAGGGGTGATGCAGTGTATAACGATAAACAGATTAAACTGAGTAATTTCATTTTAAAGACGCCAAATACTTCAATCGAAAATGCGACGGAATTAAATTTTACCTCAATGGAGGATTTAACCAAACATCCCGAACGTGTGAAATTAAATCTGTCTTTTAAAAACACCAGCATTGGGTTAAAAGATGCCGGTTTTTTCAGCGATGCCATTCCAGCCAATTACCGTAATGAAAAAATAAAACTGAATGCCGATGTTAATGGCTACCTGAATAACCTGAACATTCCAAAATTGCAGATCAGCGGATTGAAAAATACCCAGATTGATATCAGTGGAAAAGCAAAAGGTTTGCCCGACATCAAAAAAACCTATCTCGATTTAAACATTAAAAAACTTCATGTTACCAAAGGGGATATTTTGGTGGCTGTACCTAAAAAATCTTTGCCTCCAACCATCGAATTGCCAAATGTAATTGATGCCAAAGGTAATTTTAAAGGTTCGATGACCGATTTTAATACCAATTTGAATATCCAGACTGATATGGGTGGCGCTATTTTGCTGGCCGGGATGAAAGGGCCTAAAGGTAAAGAAAGTTATAAGGCCGATATCAGTTTAAACAACTTTAATGTAGGCAGGCTTTTAAAAATGCAGCCTAAATTGGGCAGGGTTTCGGTTAAAGCAAATGTTGCAGGTACAGGGCTCGATCCTAAAAAGATTAATGCAAAATTTAACGCTAAGGTGATTAGTGCTTATTACAACAAATATACCTATCGTAATTTAAACCTTGCCGGCAATTACAGCAACCAGAACATCAGCATTAAAAGCAGCATGCCCGATAGCAATGCCAACTTTAATTTAGATGCGAAAGTGAATCTGGCAGGAAAATATCCAGCCGTAAAAGCCGATTTAAATTTGAAGCAGGTAAACTTGCAGGCTTTAAACTTTAGTCCAACGGTATTAAGTGCAGCAGGTCTGGTTAAAGTAGACCTGGCCACCGCCGATGCCGATTATTTGAACGGTTCAGTTGATATCACCAGCCTGCAACTGGTAAAAGACAAACAAAAGATTAATGTGGATACGATTTCGATTCGTGCAAAATCAACCGCTACCGAAAATGAACTGACCTTAAAATCTGAAATATTATCGGCAAAAATTGATGGCAAGTACCAACTGACCAAAGTAGGCGATGCCATCATCAACGAAATTAACAAATACTACGCTTTCGGTACGGTTGCTAAAGTTCCCGACCAAAGGCTAAGGTTTTTTGTACAGGTATACGATTCTAAATTACTAAAGGAATTTGTACCAGAATTAACGGTATTCAAACAATCGCAGTTTTACGGATTAATTGATACACAAAAAGACAGCTTGCAGATTAAGGGTAATTTCCCTCAGGTGGTATATGGTGATTTTAAAGTAGATACCACAGTTTTAAACATCAATAACGATAATAATAAATTAGCTTATAGCTTAACGGTTAAAAGTCTTCAAAGTCCATCTATTGCACTTTTCAATACAGAAGTAAGTGGCGATGCAGCCAACAACAACTTAGGGGTTAATATCTTCCTTCGCGATAGGCAACTTAAAAACAAATATGTAATTGGTGGTACTTTCCAATCGATTAACAAGGATTTTAAATTCACTTTAGATCCACAAAAACTATTGCTCGATTATCAGAAGTGGGTGGTTTCGCAGGATAATTACATTCAGTTTGGCGCATCAGGCATATTGGTTAATCAGTTCCAGATCAGCAACAGTGGTCAGTCGCTTTCCATCAACAGCAATCCTACTGAACCAAATGCACCGTTAGCCGTAGCGTTTAAAGACTTCCAGCTGGAAACCTTAACCAAATTTGCAGAAACTGATACCACTCTGGTTGGTGGTCGTTTAAACGGAACGGCAAATGTTAAAGACCTGGCCGGCACACCAAAATTTGAGGCGAACTTAACCATTGATCAATTGCGTTATCAAAAAGATCAATTGGGTACCTTACGCCTCGCCGTAAACAACAATACCGAAAATGCTTTCGAGGTAAATGTTGCCTTAACTGGCGTGCATGAGTTGAGGGTTAACGGCTTTTATTATACCGCACCAGAAAGTGCTTTAGATCTTACCGTAAATATCGATAAGATTGAAATGAAAAACATCGAAAGTTTATCTGCAGGCCAGCTTAAAAATGGCACAGGCACCTTAACCGGAGCGCTTACTGTTAAAGGTGCGTTAACAGCGCCAAAAATACTTGGCGATTTAACTTTCAATAATGCGGGCATCAAAGTGGCTTATGTAAACTCGTATTTCCGTATGCCAAATGAGAAAATATCATTTACAAATGAGGGCATCAGCTTTAACAACTTTACACTGATCGATTCCTTAAATCAAAAAGCAACCATAAACGGAAAGGTTTATACCACCGATTTTAAAAACTACCGCTTCGGTTTAGATATCAGAATGAACAATTTCAGGGCGATTAATTCTACCGCAGCCGATAATGATATGATTTATGGAACGGTATTTTTAACCAGCAACATCAAAGTACGCGGAGATTTAAACCAGCCGGATGTAAACATGAATATCAATGTGAACAAGGGTACTAAATTTTTCTTCGCTTTGCCTTCGAGTGATCCGGCGATTATTGATCAGGAAGGTATCGTGCAGTTTATTGATGCCGATGCACCTCCCTTTAACGGACAAAAAGCTTTAAAAGTTGACAGCATCAGTAAATCGCCAATTAAAGGCTTAAATCTTGTGGCCGATGTAAAAGTAGATCCTGAAGCAGAACTGAATGTGGTTGTAGATCCGTCTACTGGCGATAATTTAAAAGTGAGGGGCAACGCCGACTTAAATGTAACCATGGATCCTAGTGGTAAAATCAGCATGACCGGTCGCTACGAAATAGTTGACGGTTCATACAATTTAACGCTGGCTGTAGTAAAAAAAGAATTTAAACTGGTTAAAGGAAGTACCATTATCTGGACCGGTGAACCTACTTCAGCAACTGCCAATATTACGGCATTATACGAAGTTAACGCAGCGCCTATCGATCTGTTAAATCAACCGGATCTTTACGAGGCCAGAACAAAACTACCTTTCCAGGTTTATTTGATGATAAAAGGCGAATTATTAAAGCCGACCATTTCATTTAAACTCGACTTACCAGAAAACGAACGTGGTGCTTTAAATGGTCAGGTTTATACCAAATTGATTAATGTAAACCGCGATGAAAGTGAGTTGAACAAACAGGTTCTTTCTTTACTTGCCTTAAACAGGTTTATTGCAAATAATCCTTTCCAAAGTCTGGCCGGTGGTGGCGGTGGGGTTTCTACGCTTGCCCGTTCGAGTGTAAGTAAACTGTTAACCGAGCAATTGAATAATTTAACCTCCGATTTAATTCAAGGTGTTGATCTTAATTTTGGCGTAAATTCATCTGAAGATTATTCAACTGGGTCAATGCAGCAAAAAACCGATCTGGAGGTTGGCTTATCTAAAAAACTGCTAAACGACAGGTTAACCGTTAGCGTAGGAAGTTCATTTGCTTTAGAAGGACCACAGGCGCCAGGAGAAAAATCGACCAATATTGCCGGAAATGTGAACGTAGAATATGCGCTATCTGCCGATGGACGATACCGGTTAAGGGCTTACCGCCGTAACCAGAATGATATGATTGTACAAGGGCAAATTGTTGAAACAGGCCTGGGCTTTACGCTGGTGGTAGATTACAATAAATTCAGAGAAATTTTTCAGAAGAAAAGAATAAGAAGAATAAGAAACATTGAACAGAAAGCACAAGATGAGAAAACTAATTAGACCTCTTTTATTTTTATTGGCCTGTTTAGTTTGGGCGGCTTGCAGCAGTACCAAATCCTTAAAACCAGGACAAATTTTGTATACCGGTGCTGAGGTAAAAATCAATCCTGATTCATCAGGAAAAATTGATAATGAAAAACAGATTAAAACCGATCTGGAGGCTAAAACAAGACCACGTCCCAATAAGTCGATTTTGGGTATAAAATTTAAACTGGGCATTTACAATCTCGCAGGCGAGCCCAAAAAGCCTAAAGGTTTTAGAAACTGGCTGCGCCGTCAAGGGGAAGCGCCTGTATTATTGAATGATGTAAAGCTGAAATACAATAATGATGTATTATCCAGTTACCTTATTAGTGAAGGCTATTTACAGGCAAATGTTACCGGCGATACCGTGGTGAAAGAAAAAAAGGGTAAAGCCATTTATACTGCAGTTACCGGACAACGGTATAAAATTAACAAGATTAATTTCCCGCCCGATTCTGGGGTGCTTACCAAAATCATCAATGCCAACAAAAACAAAACTTTGCTAAAAGTTGGCGATTATTACGATATCGATACCTACAAAAATGAACGGATCAGGATTGATAACGACCTGAAAGAAAATGGCTACTTTTATTTCAGTCCCGATTATTTAATTATGCAGGTGGATAGCACCATTGGCAAAAACCTCGTTAACGTTTCGGTTAAGGTTAAAGATATTGCGCCTGATGCAGCATTAAAACCATACACCATCAAAAACATTAACATATACCCTAATTATTCGTTAAGGAGAGATACGACACTCAGAAAATTAAAGCCCTTACAGTATAACGATTTCAATATCTACGATGACCGGAATACGTTTAAACCAAAACTTTTCGACCGTTTGGTATTCTTTCAAAAAGGCGAACCTTATAACCGTAAAGATCATAACCAATCGTTAAACCGCATGGTAAATGTAGGCGCCTTTCAGGATGTAAGGGCTGAATTTTTACCGGTTGATAGTTTCAGAAATAATCAGCTCGACCTGAATATTTATTTAACGCCCTTAAAGAAAAACTCACTGACCTTTTCGGTGGTCGGAACGAGTAAATCGAACAATTTCGTGGGTTCGGAAGTGAAAGTAACCCAAACCACCAGAAACCTGTTTAGAAATGCCGAACAATTAGACTTGAGTGTTAGTGGTGGTTTCGAAACACAAACCAAAGGAACTTCTTTAGGCAAAAACTCCTTGTCGTTAACGGCTGAAGGAAAATTAACCTTCCCCAGGTTTATTGTACCTTTTTACAAACCGAATAGCACCAATGCTTTCATCCCGAAAACCATTGCTTCGCTGTCTTACCAGATGCTAAACCGTGGTTCTGAATATACTTTGCATGCAGTTAAAGGACAGTATGGTTACAACTTTAAAGAAAACCTGTACAAAGAGCATAATTTTAATCCGATCTCGATTAGTTATGTTTCTACTTCTTTCCCATCTGATACAACTGAAAAGAGAATATATGAACAAAACCCATTGTTGAGAACGACTTTAGAAAGCCAGTTTATTATTGGCAGTAACTATAATTTCACCTATACCAACCAAATGGAAGATAGTCGTAGAAATAATACCTATTTCTTTGGTGGGTTAGAAACGAGTGGTAATGTTTGGGGCCTGTTTACCCCAAAGGATGAAAATGGCCAGCGGTCTATCTTTAACAAAGCATTAACGCAGTTTATTAGGGTTGAAGCCGATTTAAGAGATTATTATAAAATTACCAGAAACTTAATCTGGGCAAACCGGTTAAACTTAGGTTATGGGTATGCCTATGGAAACTCAACTTCACTCCCGTTTGTAAAACAGTTTTTTGCCGGGGGTAGTAATGATATCAGGGCTTTTCCGGCCAGAACCTTAGGCCCGGGAACTTACAAAGTTCGAGATGATGCTCTTTTTGCCGATCAGGGTGGTGATATTAAGTTAATGCTCAACTCAGAACTGAGGTTTAAGATCGTGAGTGTACTCTATGGTGCCTTATTTGTAGATGCCGGAAATATCTGGCTAAGAAAAGAAGATCTTGGAGAACCTGGCAAACCTGAGACGGCAAGACTTGGATCTGGCTTTAAATTAAAAAACGCTTTTAACGAATTGGCGGTGGGTACTGGCGCAGGTTTACGGGTAGATGTCAGCATTTTTGTAGTCCGTTTAGATGTGGCCTTCCCGGTGCGTAAACCTTACTTACCAGAAGGACAAAGATGGGTGTTTGATGATATTGCCTTCGGTAATAAGGATTGGCGTAAGCAGAATTTAATTTTTAACATTGGGATAGGATATCCGTTTTAATTTTTCGATGAGAGTACTTCATAAGATCAAATATTTCTTCATTGCGTTATATCATCTTTTCGTTGCTGCCGGAAAAGGTTTTGTAGAAGATAGGGTAACTAAATTAAGTGCTTCGCTTGCTTATTACACTATTTTTTCACTTACACCGCTTATCATTATCATGTTATCCGCCGCTACCCTATTTTTTGGCGACAAAAGAAATGAGGAAACAAGAGTTCAGTTTTATGGACAGGTGACCGAAATGGTTGGCAAAGAGGCAGCTACACAAATTCAGGGTTTTGTAGAACATGCCAATAAATCAGGCCAGTCTACCCTTGGTTTAATTATTGGGATAGGCACATTGATTATTGGTTCAACTGCTATTTTTATTGAGATACAAGATAGCATCAACATGATTTGGAAAGTAAAGGCTGTGCCCAAAAAAGGCTGGATAAAAATGCTTTCTAACAGGTTATTGTCTTTCTCTTTAATTGTTTCAATGGGCTTTCTATTGCTGGTATCGCTGGTGGTTAACACCGTTGTAGTAGGTCTGGGTTCTAAATTGGGCAACCTACTCTCACAAAGCAAAATAGATGAAGTAATCCCCGTTGCAAACGATACCATGGCCATTCTGATTTACATTTTAAACAATGTAATTACGCTTGCTGCCGTTACCGCTGTATTTGCGGTTATATTTAAAGTATTACCCGATGTAATTATCCGTTGGAAATCGGCAATAATTGGTGCCTTATTTACAGCTGTTCTTTTCAGTTTAGGTAAATACCTAATCGGGATTTATATCGAAAAGGGGAACCCGGGCTCGGCCTTTGGAGCAGCCAGTTCGATCATCGTTATTTTATTGTGGATTTATTATACCTCGATTATACTCTACTTCGGCGCTGAATTTACACAGGCTTATGCCGAAAAATACGATAATGGCATCGCTCCAAGTAAATATGCGGTGTTTACCAAAATCACCATTGTTGAAAAAAAGGTAGATGTATTACCTCCGCAACACCCTGAAGATACAGTGAATGTACCAAAAGAATAATTAACCGTTAGTATGATCATGACAAGTTTTGGCAGATCGTCATTCCCAACTTGATTGGGAATCCTAATGCAATAAGCTTTAAGATTCCCGCCTGCGCGGGAATGACGACCAATCCTTTACAATCTGTCATTGGTAATTAAACTTGACTTCTTTTTTTATGCTACTTCGTCAGTAATCACTTTAGGTTCCTCCGTTACTTCATCCTTCTCTACCCTCAGGTTACGGATAATGTGCTGCTGCCTGTCGGGCGTATTTTTGCCCATATAATATTCAAGCAAACTTTTTATCGTTTGGTCTTTCAAAATAACCGGGTCTAACCTGATATCTTTTCCGATAAACAAGCCAAATTCATCAGGCGAAATTTCACCTAAACCTTTAAACCGGGTAATTTCTGGTTTATTGCCTAGTTTTTCGATCGCATTTTTGCGTTCTTCATCGCTATAGCAATAAATGGTTTCTTTTTTATTCCTAACCCTGAAAAGCGGTGTCTGTAAAATATAAACATGACCTGCTTTAACCAGATCGGGGAAAAACTGAAGAAAGAAAGTCATCATCAACAAACGGATGTGCATGCCATCCACATCGGCATCAGTTGCAATTACAATATTGTTATAATGTAAACCTTCTAAACCATCCTCGATATTTAAAGCGTGCTGGAGCAGGTTAAATTCTTCGTTTTCGTAAACTACTTTTTTTGTTAATTCATAACAGTTTAAGGGTTTACCCTTTAAACTAAATACCGCCTGGCAATCCACATCACGCGATTTTGTGATGGAACCCGATGCCGAATCTCCCTCGGTAATAAACAAAGTGGTTTCGTAACGTTTCTCGTGTGTGGTATTAAAATGCACCTTACAATCGCGCAGTTTTTTATTGTGTAACGAGGCCTTTTTTGCCCTGTCGTTTGCCAGTTTCTTAATACCTGCAATGTCTTTACGCTCCCGTTCCGATTGCATAATTCTTTTCAGCAGCGCATCGGCCACATCCGGATTTTTATGCAGGTAATCATCAAGCTCTTTTTTAACAAAATCGTTAATAAAAGTTGCTACCGATGGGCCTTCCGGTCCCATGTTTTGCGAACCCAGTTTTGTTTTGGTCTGCGATTCGAAAACCGGCTCCTGTACACGTACAGAAATTGCCGCGATAATTGATGAACGCACATCAGCCGCATCAAACTCTTTTTTGAAAAACTCCCTAACGGTTTTCACTACCGCCGCCCTAAAAGCTGCCTGGTGTGTTCCACCCTGTGTGGTGTGCTGTCCGTTTACAAAAGAATGGTAATCTTCGCCATATTGCTGCCCGTGGGTCATTGCAATTTCGATATCTGGCCCAATCATATGGATAATCGGGTAACGGATTTCCTCTGGCTTATTAAATTTAGAAAGCAGATCGTAAAGACCTCGCTCCGAAAAATATTTCTGGTTATTGAAATTTACCGTTAAACCGGTGTTTAAGAACACATAATTCCAAACCATACTTTCTACAAAATCAGGAATATAGTGGTAGTTCCTGAAAATGGTTTCATCCGGATAAAAAGTAATGGCTGTACCATTACGCTGAGTAGTATCGATAACAGGTTGCTCGGTTACAATTTCCCCTTTAGAAAACTCAACTTTCTTCGTTTTTCCATCACGATACGATTGTACGGTAAAGCTGGTAGAAAGCGCATTAACGGCCTTTGTACCCACCCCATTTAAACCTACCGATTTTTGAAAGGCATTACTATCGTATTTACCACCTGTATTAATTTTGCTTACACAATCTATCACTTTACCTAATGGAATACCACGGCCATAATCGCGTACATTTACTTTTTGCTCTGAAAGCGTAATCTCGATGGTTTTTCCAGTGCCCATCACAAACTCATCGATAGAGTTATCTACAATTTCTTTTAGCAAAACGTAAATACCGTCGTCCTGAGCAGAACCATCGCCAAGTTTACCAATGTACATCCCCGGACGAAGCCTGATGTGCTCTTTCCAATCTAATGAACGAATACTGTCGTCGTTATAAATTACTTCTGCCATACTGTGTTTATCTGTTCATCACTTGAAAACCCTGCATTTTTTTGACTTGCAAAGCGACAAAACCGAGCGATTTCGGTGCATGTCTTAAATCAACATGACAAATTTGTAGAAATAAATCCGATCTCAAAAACCCGAAAAGCTTAGAATAGCTAATTTCAAATCTCCTGTTCAGAAATATCATACAATAATAGATTTATTCCATGAGGCTAGCAAAAGAAAGTTTCCACAAAAATATGGAGGAGGTATAATGTAAGATGGATGATGGCGAGTCATGAATTCATTGGTTCATTTGGTTACCTGATTAATTCCTGTTGAGAACTGCTAATTGTCAATCGCCAACTGCTAATTGTTATTCATTTTCATCTTCCATGCTCCATCATCCCTTTTCCATCTCCCATCTTCCATTTTACTTCTCCCATCCCTCAAACATTCTCTCATTCAATCATTCAATTTTCCCTATCTTCATCCCATATTCAAAATCCTGTTTAATGCAACAAAAGAAGCAACTTTCACTATTCGATTTATCCATGATTGTGGTGAGTCTGGTTATTGGAATGGGTGTATTCCGTACGCCTGTAAACGTAGCGGCGAAAGCACAAATTCCGGAGTTATTTTACCTGGCCTGGTTTATTGGGGGCTTTGTGGCTTTTTGTGGTGCTTTAACCTATGCCGAAATTGGTTCGCGTTTTCCTGTAACTGGTGGATATTATAAAATATTTTCGGCGGCTTATCACCCTTCCATCGCTTTCGCTATTAATTGTATCGTTATTATTTCGAGTGCTGCATCCGTAGCGGCAATTTCAATTATTGGGGCAGAATACCTGAGTAAAATTATCTTACCTGTTGATAAACAAACTGAAACCTATCGTGTTGCTATAGCCATCACCACAATTTTGGCTTTCTATTTTATTAACCTGCTCGGCCTAAAAGCGAGTTCCAAGACACAAAACGTATTAACGGTAATTAAAATCGGAATGATTTTAACCTTAATCTGTGCTATATTTTTCGGCGGACAAACACAAACCGTTACGCCTGTTTTTAAAACAGTAAGTGGGGCAATGCCAACCTGGTCCGATTACGGGAAAGCATTAGGCTTGTGTTTAATTGCGGTTTCTTTCTCCTACGCGGGTTATGCACAAACCATCAACTTTGGGGGCGAGGTTAAGGAAGCAAAAAAAGTAATTCCCCGTTCGATTATTATTGGTTTAACCATAATAGTGATCCTTTATCTGGCCATCAATTATGTGTATGTAAAGGTTATTGGTTTCGAAGAATTAAAAACAGCAGAAAGTATAGCGGCGATACTGGCCTCGAAAATATTTGGCCCTGCCGGCTTTAATGCCCTTTCTGTCATTATCTTTTTCTCGGTAATGGGTTATGTAAACGTAAACCTGTTAAGTAACCCGAGGGCGATGTTTGCTATGGGCGAAGAAGGTGCGCTTCCCAAAATATTCAGCAGGATGAATAAAAAAACCGAGGTAATAACCATCAGCCTTAGCATTTTTACTTTAATCGCGGTGGTGATTATATTTTATGCCAAAACTTTCGATAAGATTTTAAATTATACCATTTTCTTAGAAAGCATCAGCATGGCCAGTTCTGCCGCAACAATTTTCATCCTCAGAAAAAGAACGGCACATCTTGATAAAAAAACCATCTACACTGTTCCTTTATATCCTATATTGCCTATTATTTTTATAGCTGCTTATACTTTCGTGGCCTTTAGCATTTATGCCGATGATCCGAATGCAGCGCTGAACGGATTATATATTTTTGCAGGCTTTCTGGCGATTTATTTTGTAAGCAGGTGGTTTAATAAAAAATAGTACCAGCGGACCGTCATTCCCAACTTGATTGGGAATCCTAATGCATAAGCTTTAAGATTCCCGCCTGCGCGGGAATGACGCCAGCGCTTTGGATTTGCCAAAGGCAGACCTAAGTAAAATAAACCTGATTGGAATGAACATCCCGATTTTTCATCGGGATAAAATGGAAAGCAGGACTGATCTAACCGATTGACACAGAAACCTGCTTTACAAAAAGCATAAAAAAATTTTAAATAATTAATGAACAAAACACTCTCCTTAAAACAAGAAATTGCTTACGCTGCCGGTATGATTGGTTGGAGCACGATGACAAACATTATCATCGTCATGCTTCCTTATTTCTATCTTCCGCCAAGTAATGCAGGTTTACCGCCCTTGGTTCCACAACTTGTTTTATTGGGTGCATTTAATATCCTTTCCATTATTGCCGCCTCTGGCAGATTGGTTGATGCCATTTACGATCCCTTCATTGCTTCTAAAAGCGATGCCAGCACCAACAAAAATGGTCGCAGGATGCCTTTTATGAAATGGGCTATTATTCCCGCCATGCTTTTCTGCGGACTTGTTTTTTATCCCATCCAAAAAGCAGAGAGCCTGCACAATGCCTGGTGGCTTACCATTACCCTTTGCTTATTTTTTGTATCGGTTACCACTTATATCATTCCATATAACGCTTTACTGGCCGAAGTAACCAATACGCCAAGGCAAAAAGTTAAACTGTCCAGCTATCAGCAGGTTGGTTTTGTAATTGGCATTATTTTATCGGCCTGCACCAACAACTTTGCCGACCTGGTTGAAGATAATTTCCATGTGGCCAACCGCAGCGAAGCTATTCAGATTGCCATATGGGGTTTATGTATTTTATCGGGCCTGGTGATGTTATTACCGGTTTTTTTCATCAACGAAAAAGAGTTTTCGGTGGCTAAACCTACCCATGTACCTTTATGGCCTGCCATTAGGAGTACTTTTAAAAACAGTAATTTTAAATATTACCTCATATCTGATTTTGCTTTTTATACTGCCTTAAGCATCATCTCGAGTGGTTTATTGTTTTTCTGCACGGTTTTACTAGGGCTTCCAGAATCGGAAGGTGGAAAATTTATGGGTGCCATGGTTTTGGCTTCCCTGCTGTTTTATCCCCTGGTTAATTTTGGCTCGGCTAAAATTGGCAAAAAACCTTTTGTGCTGCTTGCCTTCGCTGTACTTTGTTTGATCTTTGTTACCATTTTCTTTTTAGGGAAATTACCTTTTGGGCCACATACGCAGATTTATATTCTGGTATTATCAGCCTCGTTTCCCTTAGCTGCCCTCGGTATTTTACCCACGGCTATTTTGGCTGATATTGCCCAAAGAGATACTTTAGAAACAGGTGAAAACCACGAGGGCATGTTCTTCGCCGTGAAATACCTTTTTGTAAAACTCGGCCAAACCTTAGGTATTGCCATTTTCGCCATGCTTACCATTTATGGCAAAGACCCAGGTAACGATTTTGGACTACGCCTGAATGGAATTGTAGGCTTCGGACTTTGTTTAATTGCGCTGTTGTTTTTTAGCCGGTTTAAAGAGGAGAAGTAGTTTGGAGCTTGGTGTTTTGCGTTGAGCATTGCACCTAAACATCCCTCCAACATCTTCCATCTTACCTCACTCATCTTACATTTCGCCTATCTCACATATTTTACCTATCTTTGCCGCCGAAGCAGGAATAAGGGCTTGCCATTCTGAATGGCATATTCTCTCCGCAAGTTAGTCCTTCAACAAATGATTGTTCTAGCTTCTTCGATAAATATTACACAGAAACATACATGTTATTCAAAGAATTAAACCTCATTGAGCCGATTCTAAAGGCCCTTGAGACCGAAGGTTATACACAACCTACACCGATACAGGAGCAATCCATCCCAACAATATTAAAAGGCAAAGATTTATTAGGCTGTGCACAAACCGGAACCGGAAAAACAGCAGCTTTTGCCATCCCGATGTTGCAGTTACTGCACGAGAAACACATTAATACCAAAGCTACAAAAAACATAAAGGCATTAATTTTAACGCCAACACGTGAGCTTGCCATTCAGATTGAAGAAAGCTTTAAAGCTTATGGCCGTCATTTAAATTTACGCCATTTGGTAATTTTCGGTGGGGTAAATCAACACTCGCAGGTAGAAGCTTTAAGAAAAGGCGTTGATATTTTAGTCGCCACCCCAGGTCGTTTATTAGACTTAATGAACCAGGGTTTTATTAGCTTAAATACCATCGAACTTTTCGTATTGGATGAAGCCGACCGTATGCTGGATATGGGCTTTATTCACGATGTGAAAAGAGTAGTAGCTAAATTACCGGCTAAACGTCAGACTTTATTTTTCTCGGCAACCATGCCTGATGAAATCCAGAAGCTGGCAAATACCATTTTATCGAGTCCGACAAAGGTAGAAGTTACCCCTATTTCGTCGACGGCAGAAACGATTGTTCAGTCGGTTTATTTTGTTGATAAGCCAGATAAGAAAAAATTATTGATCCATCTGTTAGAAGATAAAAATATTCAAACGGCACTGGTTTTTACCCGTACCAAACATGGCGCAGACCGCATTGTTAAGGATTTAGCGCATGCCGGAATTAAAGCAGCCGCTATCCACGGTAACAAATCGCAAAATGCCAGACAAAGGGCATTAACTGATTTTAAAGACAGGAAAATCCGTGTTTTGGTTGCTACCGATATTGCAGCACGTGGTATTGATATCGATCAGCTATCGCACGTTTTCAATTTCGAATTACCGAACATTCCTGAATCATATGTACACAGAATTGGCCGTACCGGCCGTGCTGGTGCAAACGGTATTGCAATTTCTTTCTGTGATGCGGAAGAAAACGAATACTTACTGGATATTCAGAAACTGATTAAAATTACCTTACCTATTGTTGACGATCATCCTTACCCGTTAAGCTGGGAAAGTATGCTGGCCAAAAATCAGGTTAAACGCAAACCACAAGCACAGTCAAAAGGCGGAGGTGGCAAAAAAGGTGGTGATGGCAATATGAGCGGCAAACCACGTAACGCCAGCAACAACAGAAGATTTGGTGGGAACAGGAAAAGAGGCGAAAGATAATCGCGGTCGTCATTCTGAACTTGTTTCAGAATCTTACTTACAAAATAGATGCTGAAATAAATTCAGCA
Organism: Sphingobacteriaceae bacterium GW460-11-11-14-LB5; assembly: GCA_002151545.1. Classification (NCBI taxonomy): domain Bacteria; kingdom Pseudomonadati; phylum Bacteroidota; class Sphingobacteriia; order Sphingobacteriales; family Sphingobacteriaceae; species Sphingobacteriaceae bacterium GW460-11-11-14-LB5. Next base: position 4,050,329 of record CP021237.1, read on the forward strand.
TGACGTATCTTATAAGTGATAACAAAAAACCCGATTTGCAAAACGCAAATCGGGTTTTTCTGTTTTAAGGGAAGAGAAAGGAAAACCCTAAACCTTAGGCCTTATACCTTTCACCTTTAAACTACGACATTAATAATCTTTCCTTTAACGAAAATGATCTTTTTGGGTGCTTTTCCGTCTAAAAATTTCTGGAAATGCTCATCAGCCAATAAAATGCTTTCCACTTCTGGCTGGGCCAGGGTTAAACTCAAGTTCAGGTTCATTTTCATTTTACCGTTGATTGAAACCGGATAGGCAAACTCATCTTCTACCAGATATTCAGGCTTAAATGTAGGGAAGGCTGTATAGGATAAAGTTCCAGCTTCGTTACCTAATAATACCCAAAGTTCTTCGCAGATGTGTGGAGCATAAGGTGAAAGGATAATCACCATATCTTCCAAAATCTGACGGTTTTTGCATTTCAGATCAGTTAACTCATTTACTGCAATCATGAAACTCGATACAGAAGTATTGAACGAGAAACGCTCGATATCATCCTGTACTTTTTTGATGATTTTATGCAACGATTTCAATTCAGCTTTTGTAGGCACAGTATCGTTTACATGGAAAGTCCAGTCTTCGTTGTGGAACAACCGCCAGAATTTACGCAGGAACTTAAATACACCTTCAATACCATTCGTATTCCAGGGTTTACTCTGCTCTAACGGACCTAAAAACATTTCATACATCCTTAAAGTATCAGCTCCGTAACGCTCAATCAAATCATCTGGATTAACCACATTGAATTTTGATTTCGACATTTTCTCTACTTCAACACCACAAATGTATTTTCCGCCCTCGAGAATAAATTCTGCAGTAGCGTATTCTTCTCTCCAGGCTTTAAACTTAGCGATGTCTAAAGTATCATTTTCAACAATGTTCACATCAACGTGTAATGCTGAAGTTTTGTATTCTTTTCTTAATCCAGCTGAAACATAGGTATTAGTTGGTTTTCCGTTCTCATCGTTGATACGGTAAACGAAATTACTTCTACCCTGGATCATGCCCTGGTTAATCAGTTTTTTGAAAGGTTCTTCTTCTTTGGTATAACCCAAATCTTTCAAAAACTTATTCCAGAAGCGGCTGTACAACAGGTGACCTGTAGCATGCTCAGAACCACCGATGTATAAATCAACATCTTTCCAATATTCTACAGCTTCTTTTGAAGCAAAATCGTTGTTATTATTGGCATCCATATAACGATACCAGTACCAGCTGCTTCCTGCCCAACCTGGCATGGTGCTCAATTCATAGTGACCACCATCTTTAGGAACCCAATCTTCGGCCCTGGCCAAAGGCGGTTCGCCTGTTTCGGTTGGCAAATATTTATCAATTTCAGGAAGTAATAAAGGCAATTCTTCTTCATTAACCAGATAAGGCAATCCATCTTTAAAATAAACCGGAATCGGCTCACCCCAATAACGCTGGCGACCAAAAATCGCATCACGCTGACGAAAGTTTACTTTAGCTTTTCCTACTTTCTCTTCTTCCAACCAGTTATTCAAAAACGAAACGGCTTCCTTATATTCCATTCCGTTAATAAAACCCGAATTAATATATTTTCCTTCTTTTGTCGGGTCTGCCTGAACATCTATATCCTTTTGTCCGTCTAAAATCTGGATAATCGGCAAATTAAAGTGTGTAGCAAATAACCAATCGCGTTGATCGCCACTCGGAACACCCATTACCGCACCAGTTCCGTAACCTGCCAACACATAATCAGCAATCCACAACTGCACGCGTTCGCCGCTAACCGGATTAATCACATAGGTTCCCGTAAAAGCACCAGATACTGTTTTGGTATCGGCCATACGGTCTAATTCCGATTTCTTTTTAGTTAAAGCAATGTAATTTGCAATATCCTGTTTTTGTTCAGGAGTAGTCAGTTCTGCAACCCACTCATGCTCCGGCGCCAAAACCAGGTAAGAAACACCAAAAATAGTATCAACACGAGTGGTAAAAACTTCAATCTGTTTATCGTTTCCTTCTACCTGAAATTTAACTGATGCACCAACACTTTTACCGATCCAGTTGCGCTGCATTTCTTTAATCGGTTCTGGCCAGTCGATGGTATCTAAACCTTGTAAAAGCCGGTCAGAATAAGCCGTGATTCTCATGCTCCACTGCATCATTTTCTTTTGCTCCACAGGAAAACCGCCGCGCTCAGAGAAACCGTCTTTCACTTCATCATTAGCTAAAACCGTTCCTAATGCCGGGCACCAGTTTACGGTACTCTCGCGAAGATAAGTTAAACGGTATTTTAACAATTCAATCTGTTTCTCTTCATCAGTAAAGGTTGCCCAATCGCTCGGCATAAATTCTTTAGTATCTTCATCACAAACAGCTTTAACATCAGCCGTACCAGAAGCATTGAATTTTTCGATCAAAGTGGTAATATCTTCTGCCCTGTCGTTTTCGATGTTGTACCATGAATTAAACAACTGCATAAAAATCCACTGCGTCCATTTGTAATAGGAGGGCTCGCTGGTGCGCACTTCTCTACTCCAGTCGAAAGAAAAACCAATTTGGTCTAACTGCCTGCGGTAGGTTGCAATATTAGCTTCGGTAGTTATAGCAGGGTGCTGTCCGGTTTGTATGGCATATTGCTCTGCAGGTAATCCGAACGAATCGTATCCCATGGGGTGCAATACGTTGAAACCTTTAAGGCGTTTATATCTCGAAAAAATATCTGAGGCAATGTAACCCAGTGGGTGACCAACGTGCAGGCCTGCTCCTGATGGATAAGGAAACATATCTAACACATAATATTTTGGTTTTTCAGAATTGCTTTCGGCTTTAAACGTTTGATGATCTGCCCAAAATTTCTGCCACTTTTGTTCTATTTCTTTGAATTGGTAATCCATTGCCAGTTTTAAATTTTTAAAGGTGCGAAAATACGGAAATTAAGGGGCTTAAAAAAGCAGATTCGGGATAATATTTTGCCAACAGAAATGCAGAATCAGAAGAAGTTAGGGGTAAAACCTCAGCTTCTTTTGTGTAGTTAGATATCATCTGATGCTTTATGCCAAATAAACGTTTTGCTAAATATTTATCATAATAAACAATTTTAGCTCTATTACCTAACGAGATCGTCACCCTGAATTCATTTCAGGGTCTATCTTGTGGGAAAGATGCTGAAATGAATCAGCATGACGAACCTAAGATTCAAGATAAAAAAAATGCGCCATTGATGTAAAAAACCAATGGCGCAGCAAATAATCGGGGGATTAAGATCTTATCTGGTTAAATAATATACTTTAGTAACGTTTGTTTTATCAATTTTAGCAGTAAACTCTAATTTGTTTGGGGTAATGCTGTTGACTTTACAATAATTCATTCCATCATTTAGGTCCATTGTAAATTGATCAGAGTAAATAATCAGATATGTACCAATTGTTCTGTTACCAGACAAACTCAACTCTACCTGATCGTCATCATTTGATTTATAGTCTATATAATCGCTTGTAGTGCCATATTTCACATCCCCATTTACTTTTTTAGGATCTTTTAGGGTGTCTTCTGCTGTATAACCTGTAGTTACAATTCTATTTAAAGTCCATCTGCCCATCATTTGAGCTTTTAAAGAAGTATCATCTTTCTTGCAAGAAACCATTGTAGAGGCGATAAGTAAGAATAGGCTCAGAATAGTAATTTGTCTTTTCATAGTTAAATTTAGTTTTAAGATATCCATAATTAACGCCGTTTCAACAAATTTCGTACCGCATTTCGAAAAAAATCAAATTTTGTTTAAGAACTTAATCCTCAAACTAAAAGCTAATCGTGTACGTTAGTATTCATTTAGCAATCATTAATTGGTGTTTATCAGGTATAATTTATATTTTCGCAGAAACAAAAATGAAATACATGGAAGAATTCGAAGTAAGTGATGCATCTAAGAAAACCAAAACCGTTTATATCTCTACTATAATCAGTATTGCCTTGGTTTTACTAATGCTGGGGCTACTTGGTTTGGTACTTGTACATGCCAAAAACCTCTCTAACTACGTTAAAGAAAACATCGTTTTAAACATTATTGTTGATGAAGGTGCTAAAGAAGCTGATGTTTTAGCCTTCCAGAAAGAATTAAATGCAAATCCTGCAGTAAAACAAACTCAATATGTAAATAAAGAGCTTGCTGCAAGAAATTTAACGCAGGATTTAGGGGAAGATTTTGTTAACTTTTTAGGATACAATCCACTAACTTCTACCTTCGATGTGTATTTAAAAGCAGAATATGCGAACAATAGAAGCATCGATGCCTTAAAAGCCAGTATTTCTAAAAACCCTGTAGTGAAAGAGGTGGTTTACCAAAGTTCTTTAATTGACATGGTAAATAAAAATATCAGCACCATTGGTTTAATTATTTTAGCCTTTGCAGCGCTACTACTGATCATTTCTATTGCCCTGATTAACAACACCATACGATTAGCAATTTACTCGCAACGCTTTTTAATTAAAAGTATGCAGCTGGTTGGTGCAACGAAAAACTTTATTCGACGTCCTTTCTTATTGTATGCTGCTTTGCATGGCTTAATTGCTGCATTTATTGCTATCATTATTTTATTGGCAACTTTAATTTATGCACGTAAAGAAGTGCCGGAAATTATTATTTTAAATAACTACCAGGAATTCGGCTTCGTATTTATAGGCCTTTTAATAGTGGGTATTTTTATAACAGGTATTAGTACATGGTTTGCAGTAAGCAGGTATTTACGTTTAAAATCTTATCATCTTTATAGATAATGGCAGAAAAAAAAACAGGTCCGGTTGTAAAGGACGTTAAAAGCGAATTGGTTTTTACCAAAAAAAACTACCAGTTATTATTGATCAGCATTGCAATTGTTGCGGTTGGCTTTATCCTGATGATGGGCACCACTGGTGATATTTATGACTTCAGAAGAACTTTACTGGCACCGATAGTAGTGTTAGCAGGTTTTGCTTTTGGCATTTATGCGATTTTAAAGAAATAATTGTTTGTATTAGCTAAGGTGTTTTTTTAACTTTATAATATGACCACAACAAATTTGCATATCGAAATAAATTCGCTTCCCCTAAACCTTAGACAGGAAGTGGCAGATTTTGTTGAATTCTTAAAAGCAAAGCACAAAAATAAGCCGAAGTTAAAAGCGCGCGAATTCGGATACGCAAAAGGCAAAATCAAATTGGCTGACGATTTTGATGAGCCTTTAGAAATGTTTTCTGATTATATTTAATGGCCTACTTATTAGATACGCATACCTTTTTGTGGTTTGTGGCTGGAGATGATCAACTTCCGGTTTCAGTAAAGGAAAAGCTATCTGATATAAACGAGTCTTGTTTCTTAAGCATTGCTTCTCTTTGGGAAATTGCCATCAAAAAACAAATTGGAAAACTCGATTTAAAAATTGGCTTTGATGAATTGTTTCGTTTTGCAGAAAGAAATCAGATCGAGATCATCTCTATTAATGAAACTCATCTTACAACATTATTAAGCCTCGAATTTCATTAATAATGATCCTTTTGACCGCATTATTGTATCACAGGCAATTTCAGAAGATTTAATCCTGATCTCGAGAGACAAAAAATTAAAAAACTACAAAGTAAAATTACAATGGGACTAGCCCATTAATCAAAACATATGAACTCTTTTGAAGCCATTGTCCTTGCTATTGTTGAAGGATTAACTGAATTTTTGCCTGTATCGAGCACCGGACACATGATTATTGCCTCATCGTTTATGGGCATTGCATCAGAACCATTTGTAAAACTATTTACCATTGCCATCCAATTGGGTGCAATACTATCAGTGCTTGTACTCTATTTCAAGAGATTCTTCAAATCAATAAACTTCTACATTAAATTAATAGTGGCATTTATTCCAGCGGCAATATTTGGTTTACTATTAAGTAAAAAAATAGATGAATTATTGGAAAGTCCGATGGCTGTTGGCATCTCACTCTTAGTTGGTGGCATTATCTTATTATTTGTTGATAAATGGTTTAACAAACCCACTATCAATGAAGAAGAGGAAGTAACCTATTTAACAGCATTGAAAATCGGTTTCTTCCAGTGTATTGCCATGATACCGGGCGTATCGCGTTCAGGCGCAACTATTGTTGGTGGCATGAGCCAGAAATTAAGCAGAAAAGTTGCCGCAGAATTTTCATTCTTCCTCGCAGTACCTACTATGTTTGCTGCAACAGCAAAAAAACTATATGATTTTTACAAAGAAGGACACACCATTACCCATGAGCAGACTAACCTTTTAATTATTGGTAATGTGGTTGCTTTTATAGTGGCACTTTTGGCGATAAAAAGCTTTATCGGGTACTTAAACAAAAATGGGTTTAAAGTTTTTGGATGGTATAGAATTGCTGCCGGCTTAATTATTATTATCTTGTTACTGAGTGGCCACAACTTACAAATTATATAATCTGCAGGCATATTAACCACATATTTGCACAGATGAAGTTGTATCATAAAACAATTTCCTCGAAGATGATGCCATGCTGAGCCTGTCGAAACACTTTGAGAGGTATTTAAATAAGTCCTTTGACAAGCTCAGTATGACAAACCCGTAATGATGACAGAATCTTATGCTTTTATCTGTGGTTAAAAAAACTTAAGCAAACGACATTGAATCTGTATCTTTGCGCAAAAAAGATTTGTGAGTACCGAAAATTCAAAATTTAAAGACTTCAATTTTGCTGAAGGCGAATTGCTCTTAATTAACAAACCATACAAATGGACATCATTTGATGTGGTGGGCAAAATCCGTAATTCTTTAAAGCCGTTAAAGCTAAAGGTTGGTCATGCCGGCACTTTAGATCCTCTTGCAACAGGACTTTTAATTATCTGTACCGGCAAATTAACCAAGCAGATAGACACTTTTCAAGCGGAAGAGAAAGAATATACTGGAACCATGATTCTGGGTGCTACTACTCCATCATTCGATATGGAAACGGAAGTGGACCAAACGTTCGACATCAGCAATATTAGTGAAGACGAAATTTATGCCGCCTGCAAACCTTTTATTGGCGATATAGAACAATATCCACCTGCACACTCTGCAGTAAAAGTAAATGGCGAACGTTTATACGTAAAAGCAAGATTGGGTGAGGAAGTTGAACTGCGTAAACGTTTTGTGAGTGTTCTGGAATTTGAAATTACACGGATCGAGCTACCCGAAATTGATTTTAGAATCGTTTGTAGCAAAGGCACCTATATCCGCTCTTTGATATCTGATTTTGGCAAAACTTTAAACAGAGGAGCCTACCTTTCTAAACTTACCCGTACCCGAAGCGGAAACTTTTTGCTTAAAGATGCGTTTGAGGTATTAGAACTTGTTAATTATATTCGTAGCAAGAAAGAAGAAGCTAAAACTGAAGCAGAGGCATGAACCGCATCAAAAACAGGAACATCAGATTTATAAAAGAGATTCTTTTAATTATTGCAGGTGTAACCTCGGCATGTTTTGGCCTAAAAAGCTTTTTAATGCCCAGTCATTTTATTGATGGTGGTGTTACCGGTATTTCCCTTTTGTTAAGCACCTTAACAGGCTGGAATTTATCTTACCTTATTGCCATCATTAACATTCCATTCGTTATTTTAGGTTACAGACAAATTGGTAAAGGTTTCGCGCTTAAAACGGCCATCGCTATTGGGGCGCTCTCTCTGGCTTTAATTTTCCTGCCTTTTCAGCCCATTACGCACGACAAATTGCTTATTGCATTTTTTGGTGGTTTATTTTTGGGTGGAGGAATTGGATTGGCCATGCGCGGCGGCTGTGTAATCGATGGAACAGAGGTTTTAGCCCTTTATATTAGTAAAAACAGCATTTTAACTGTTGGAAATATTATCCTCATTCTAAATATCATTATTTTCTTTTTCGCTGCTTATTTCTTAAACATCGAAACGGCTTTATATGCTATTTTAACCTATCTATCAGCATCAAGCACTATCGATTTCATTGTAAACGGCATAGAACAATACACCGGTGTTACCATTATTTCAGAACACCAGGAAGCCATAAAGGGATTCATCATTAACGAAATGAAACGCGGCGTTACCATTTATAAAGGTGAAGGTGGTTACGGAGAACAAAAAGATATCGATATTATTTTCACCGTTGTTACCAAACTAGAAATGAGCAAATTGCAAACCGCTATCAGACAGATCGATTCGGATGCCTTTGTCATACAACAACAAATTGCCGATTTAAAAGGCGGGGTAGTAAAACGCCATGCCTTACATTAATTTCCATCCCATTGAAGATATATCATAACCTTTCGGATTTTAAAAAATTAGATAATGCCATTGTAACCATTGGCACTTTTGATGGTGTACATTTCGGGCACCAAAAAATTATTAAACAACTGGTAGAAAAAGCAAAATCCGATAAAGGAGAAAGCGTAATATTAACTTTTTTCCCACACCCGAGAATGATCATCGATCCTGAAAACCAGGATTTAAAAATGATTAATACTATTAATGAAAAAGCCAAAATTTTAAAAGGTTTAGGTGTAGATCATTTGATTATTACCCCGTTTACCAGAGATTTCTCTAATCAGCTGCCTGAAGATTATATAAAAAACACGTTGGTGAACAATATCGGCACCAAACACATTATTATTGGTTATGACCATCGTTTTGGGAAAGACCGTTCGGGCAATCTAAACGATTTGAAAGCCGCTGGTTTACATTATGGCTTTAGTGTGGAGGAAATTATGGAACAGGATATTCACGACGTTGCGGTAAGCTCGACCAAAATCCGTCAGGCACTTTTAGCAGGAGACGTTAGTTTAGCGAACGATTACCTCGGGTATCCTTTTTCTATTTTCGGAAGGGTAATTAAAGGTGATAAAATTGGCAGAACCATTGGTTTCCCAACAGCCAACATTTTTGTAGAAGAAACGTACAAACTGATTCCGGGCGATGGCATTTATGCAGTAACTGTAGAAATGGAGTCCGAAGTCCGAAGTCCGGAGTCCGAAGATATAGCCCCTAAACCCTCAACCTTAAACCTTAAACCTTACAAAGGTATGGCCTATATCGGGCAGCGTCCAACCATTAACGGAATGACCAGAAATATCGAGGTTAATATTTTCGATTTTAACCAGGAAATTTATGGGCAGGATATCAAGATGAATTTCTTAAAATTCCTGCGTCATGATGTAAAATTTACCGGATTAGAAGCTTTAACCGTTCAACTACAAAAAGACAAGGAGGCAACACTAGCTTATTTTAATGAGTAATATGTTAACTCCCATTACAGAATGTAAATAAACGAGGTCGTCACCCTGAATTTATTTCAGGGTCTAATAGATGCTGAAATAAATTCAGCATGACGAGACTATTGAATAATAGTACAATTTAGAAATTAAGGTTAAAACAGCAAGATCAGATCAATTTAAATCCAATTTTCCTTTCAAAAAAGCCTCATTTTCGTTATATTAGCGGCAATGAGGCTTTTTTACGTCATCTTCTTTTTGTGTATCTCCATAAATTTTGCGGCCTTCGCATCGCAGGATAAAAGAAATGATGTCCCGTTTAAAAACACCAAAATAAGTTTCATTACAGGCAAAAAAATCATCAAACTCCATTCCGATTTCAATCAAGATAACGAAAGCCTGCAAAAAGACTTCATCAACAGTTCTATTGTAAAAATATCTTCGGTTGTTTGTATTCTCCTGTCTTTTTTGCTACTCCTTTTTTTCAAGAACAAAACAATCAATGCCAAAGTTGTCATCAAAAGATTAAAGTATAATTATTGGTGTTTGTTTAAGATGCTCTATCCAAAACATGTTTTTTGGTAAGTAATTTCATTTTTCAACCCCTTCAATGTGGGTTTTTCAATAAAATGCCAGGTGTTAAATGATATCTGGGAATAAATTATTTAAACATCATTACCATTTTTTATAGATGCATTTACCCGATTTAATCGCCGATTTAGGATTAATCCTTGCCGCTGCAGGAATAACCACACTCATATTTAAAAAAATTAAACAGCCCCTGGTTTTGGGTTACATATTGGCTGGGCTGCTCGTTGGCTCACATCTAGATTTTTTTCCATCTGTTACCGATACCAAGAGTATTAACATTTGGGGCGAAATTGGTGTGATTTTCCTTCTATTTAGCCTTGGTTTAGAATTCAGTTTCAAAAAACTGGTTAAAGTTGGTGGTTCGGCTTCCATCACCGCCATCGTAAAAGTTTTATTTATTATTCTGGCTGGTTATCTTGTTGGTAAAGGTATGGGCTGGAAAGATATGGACAGTCTGTTTTTAGGTGGAATCTTATCCATATCATCAACCATGATTACGATTAAAGCCTTCGAAGAACTGGGCTTAAAGCATAAAAAGTTTGCAGGACTGGTTTTTGGGGTTTTAATTGTTGAAGACCTGGTTGCCATCTTGTTACTGGTATTGTTTTCTACTTTAGCGGTAAGTCAGCAATCGGCGGGCACAGAAATGCTCTATTCCATCTTAAAACTGGCGTTCTTCCTGGTACTTTGGTTCCTGGGTGGAATATTTTTGATTCCTTCATTTCTTAAAGCAACCAAGAAATTAATGAATGATGAAACCATGCTGGTGGTATCGTTAGGTTTATGTTTGGTAATGGTATTATTGGCCGATAAGGTGGGCTTCTCTCCTGCTTTAGGTGCATTTATTATGGGATCTATTTTAGCCGAAACCACGCAGGCCGAAAGAATAGAGCATTTAACCAAATCGGTTAAAGATTTATTTGCTGCTGTTTTCTTTGTTTCAGTTGGTATGCTGATTGATCCGGCCATGCTGGTTAAATACGCAGTGCCTATTATCGTGGCTACGTTAGTGATTATTTTAGGGAAAATTATATTTACCATTTTAGGCGCGTTATTATCCGGCCAGCCGCTAAAAACTTCAGTACAATCGGGTATGAGTTTGGCGCAAATTGGTGAGTTTTCATTCATCATTGCCTCATTAGGCTTAACCCTTAAAGTAACCAGCGATTTTCTTTACCCCATCGCAGTTGCAGCAGCGGCGATTACCACATTTACCACGCCATATCTGATTAAACTATCTGAACCTTTTTACCAGTATCTGAACCGTGCTTTACCCAAAAAATGGCTTGATGGTATAGAAAGATATAGCTCCAGTACCGAAGGAATTACCACTTTGAGCGATTGGAAGGTTTTGTTAAGGTCATATATTTTTAATACCATTATCCATTCGGTAATTATCATCGCGATCATCTTTTTGGCCTACAGGTACGTCCAGCCATTTATTGTGAGCAGTATTGCCAATAGTTTAACTTCTATTATCATCAGCGTAGTGGTTTCTTTTATTTTAATGTCGCCGTTTTTATGGGCATTATCTTTACGAAGAATCCAGCGGACTGCCTATTCCCATCTTTGGCTGAACAAAAAATATACGCGCGGCCCGTTAATTGCAATTGAATTTTTCAGAATTGCCTTAGGAATTTTCTTTGTAGGTTTTTTAATGTATGAGTTTTTTGATACCTGGGTTGCCGCTGTGATTGCATTGGGCCTAATCATCATCGGTATGTTCATCTTCTCACGGAAACTGCAGTCATTTTATGATAAACTGGAAAGGCGTTTCATGTTGAATTTAAATGCACGTGAAAGCCAGAAACCGAATATTTTACCCTGGGATACCCACTTAACAGAACTCACGGTTTCTCCTGAATCGGAAGTGGTTGGAAAAACGCTTACCGAATTAATGATCAGGGAAAAATATGGGGTAAACATTGCTTTAATAGAGCGTGGAAGAAATAACATTCCAACACCGGGCCGGGATGAACGGCTTTATCCAAACGATAAACTGTTATTGATTGGTGCTGATGATCAATTGGCTGCGGTTAAAGCATTGTTAGAAGTTGATGCACCGGAAACAGCCGAAGAAAATAATTTCCCAAATAAAGAAATGACCCTGCAAAAGGTTGTTGTTCATGCCGAATCGGCTGTTTATGGGCTTAGTATCAGAAACGCAGGTATCCGCGAAAAGGCTCAGGCTTTAATTGTTGGTATAGAAAGGGGTACCGACCGGATATTGAATCCTTCATCAGACTTTATATTCGATAACGGCGATGTCATTTGGATTGTTGGGAACAATAAGAAGATTAAAGAGGTTATATAGATAGTCCGGAGTCTTTAGTCTGGAGTCTTTAGTCAATTTAGACTTCGGACTAAGGACTTTTGACTAAGGACTAAAAAACCTATCTTCGTGTATAACCTAACCTATGAAAGTTGACAGAGAAAAGAGTGAATTTCTTGATGATATGATTGAGCAATGGCAAAGTGACGGCTTAATTAATGATGAAACAGGTGATAAACTTCGCAAAAGTTATGAGGCTAAAAATTTTGATTGGCTCCGTTTAGCCCAATATGCATTTTGGGTAGCTTTGGCCTGTGGCTTTATTGCACTTGGATCATTACTGATTGATAATTCGATTTTAGACTATCTCAAACGCGTTTACAATACACCAAACATTGTAATTGCCCTGGTTTCTGGTGGATTGGCAGCATGGCTTTATATTCTGGGTTTCAGACGGAAGAAGAAACTGGCGCATTTAAAGTTTAGCAATGAAGCCATTGTGTTTTCTGCAATTTTACTCACCGCTAATGCCGTTGCTTATTTTGGAAAGGCAATGGATAACGGTTCAGGCAATTTCTCTATTCTAATTCTCATATCAGTTTTTATTTACGGTGCGCTAGGTTATATCTTCAATTCGCGTTTAATCTGGATTTTTGCTTTGATATCCTTAGGGGCCTGGTTTGGTACGGAAACGGGGTATTTAAGCCGGTGGAATTATTATTTCCTTGGCATGAATTATCCTTTGCGTTTTGTGGCATTTGGTGCCGCATTAACTGCAGCATCGTTTATCATGAAAGCTTTTCCGAAAACACAAAACTTTTTCCAAGTTACTTATATCGCCGGGATGGTTTATTTGTTTGTGTCGCTCTGGGCTTTATCAGTATTCGGCAACTTTGCCAGTTTAGAAGAATGGTACAAAGTGAGGCAGCTAAGCTTGTTTTATTGGGCTTTAATTTCAGGGGCGATTTGTGTGGCGAGTACTTTATTTGGTTTAAAATACCGTGATGATATCGCCCGAGAATTCGGGATTACTTTTCTCTTTATTAACCTGTATACCCGTTATTTTGAGTATTTCTGGGACAGCTGGCATAAAGCCTTGTTTTTTTCTGTATTAGCTGCGTCTTTTTGGTTAATTGGCAGAAAAGCAGAAAAGATATGGAATGTAGAGTTTTTGAAGTAAAATCCAGGAATTAATTAAATTACAGTAGTCATCATCTCGACCGTAGTAGAAAAATCTATAATTAATATTTCAATCTTAAAACATATCAATTTCCGAGGCAATGTTTCAGAAATTGATAAGGAATTAAAATCAAATGAAAATATATCAGCAGGCTTTAGCACTTAGAGAACGGAGAAGAGGTTTTCATATCATTACCGATGAAGTTGAAGATGCCCTGCCTCAAATAAATGAGATTAATATCGGCATCTGTCAGGTTTTCATACAGCATACTTCAGCTTCGCTTACGATCAATGAAAATGCCGATCCTACAGTAAGGGCAGATTTTGAAATGTTCTTTAATAAAACCGTAAAGGAAAACGATCCTGATTACGAGCACGACTATGAAGGATCGGACGATATGCCTGCCCATTTAAAATCGGCACTTTTAGGCAGTTCTGTAACTATTCCGATTAGAAATGGCAGACTGGCGCTGGGAACCTGGCAGGGCATTTATCTTTGCGAACACCGCAACCGTGGCGGGCAAAGAAGATTAGTTATTACAGCCTGGGGAGAATAATTAAGCCTTCTTAACCTCTTTTTTAATTTCGGGATGGTTATCCTGAATAGATTTACCCTCTGTTTCTATCTCAATTTCTTTTGTGGTAACCGCATAATGAGAAGGATAAATTTCAGATCCAAAAGCAACGGCATAGGCCTTGGTAAATTCGGCGCCAAAATATAAAATGATAGAAGAGTAATAAGTCCATAAAAGCACAACGACTAATGAGCCTGTTGCGCCATATGTTCCACCAACATTGCTTTGCCCAATGTATATTGAAATGGCAAATTTGCCGATCATAAATAATACAGCGGTAACTATCGCACCGGCAATTACATCACGCCATTTTATAATTGCATCGGGTAAAACCTTAAATATTACGCCAAATATTAATGAAATAACGGCTAAGGTTACAACTTGATTAAGGATATAAAACACGATAACAGATATTTCGGCAAACCTGGCCTGCAAACGGTTACTAAAGGCATCGAGTACAGAGGTAACGGCCAATGATACCAGCAGTACAAAACCTAAACTGATAATTACAGAAAATGACAGGAAGCGGTTTTGCAACAGTTTCACCCATCCTCTTTTCGGTTTAGGTTTTAGCCCCCAAATGGTATTGATAGAATCCTGGATATCGCCAAAAACGGTAGTAGCTCCAATTAACAGCGTTATGATCCCCACAATTAAAGCTATGGTACTTTTTCCATCCAAATAGGCATTTTTGATAAGTTGCTGAAGTGAGATGGCTGATTCTCTGCCTAAAAATCCTTCAAGCTGGGCATAAACCTGACCTTCGGCTATTTCCCGCCCTAAAAATATGCCACATAAAGAAATAATAACCACCAGCAGTGGGGCCATAGAAAACACGGTATAATAAGCCAATGAGCCACTAAGCTTGGTTACTTTATGATTGTTAAATCCTGTAAACGAAGCTTTTAAAATGCCCCAGATTCCCTTTAAAGTGACTTTACTCTTTGCCATAAATAAATGATTTAAGATGAGATGCTTTAAACTTAAACCGCTTATTTTTTGAATTGTTTGTTAATTAATGAACGATTGCCCGGTGTAAAGAAATTAAACGCACAAAAAAAAGCCCCGATTTCTGGTCGGAGCTTTGTGCTTTAAATGATGTGATTTTATCTTATTTGGCCTTAATCCATGTTGCAATATCGTTAACTAAAGTTTCGGATACGCTTACGGCAGCCTGATATTGGGCCATTGTTCCTTTTTCGGTTTGAGAACTTAACAGGTGGTTTAAATCCGGGTAAAATTTCAGAACCACATTTTTCTTTTTACTCAAAGCAGTATTCCATAAATCGAAGTCAACCTTACTTACCTGAAAATCATTACCACCCTGCAATACATATATTTTAGGTTTCGAAAGGCTTTTTGCTACAGCAACCTGATTATAGGTATTTAAATCTGTCCAATATTTTGCAGGCAGACCTAAAATTAAAGAATCAGGTTTTATCGTTGTTCCCAACTGTGAAATTCTACTTTTATCAATTTCTACATAAGCATCTGCAAGTTGTTTTTTAAAGGCAGCCGTTGTATCGTTAGCCTGACCGAACATATACTTATTTTGATCTACAATAATATCTGTTAGTTTTCTTGCAGGTGCTGCCGCTAAAATAATCCCTGCTAAATCTGGCGTCAGTGTTGCCATTTTTGGTGCTAACATCCCGCCTAAACTGTGGCCGAATACATAAACAGCTTTAGGATTAGCACCAACAACTGTTTTGGCAAGCGCAATAGCTGCAGTTGCATCATCCAATACCTCTTCTTTTACTGTAAAAGCCTTGTTAAATTCGTTCGGGTAAATTAAAGTTCGTTTTACATAACGGATAGAAGCAATTCCTTTAGAAGCAAAACCGCCAGCTAAATCTTTAAAGGGTTTATTGGCACTAACTGTTTCATCCATATCGGCAGGACCAGAGCCGTGCACAAAAACCACTACCGGGAAATTTTTAGCATTTTTGGGGGTGGTGATAATGGCTGCCAGCTGTTTTCCTGCCGGGCCAATGTATACCGAAGTTTCTTTGTATAAACTGGTATCCACATAAGTAGGTTTTAAATAAGCGGCCGCCTTTCGTGAAGGTGCGAGGAAAATTCCAACTATTTTCTGTTGTTTATTAAAACCTAAAATAAAATTCTGATCGCCGTTGGCAAATTTACCTTCTACGGTTACTGCGAAAAATTCGCCCTGTGCTTTACTCTGAATAGCGTCTAATGATTCTGCCTTCCCATATTTTGTCCCAATATCTCCCCAAAGTTTTTTTAAATTCTCTTCTGTTAATTTAGTTTTTAAAGTATCGTCAAAGAAAGCATGTGCATCTTTAAATTTGTCCTCCTGTAATAACTTAAAAAAATCGTTTGCACCGTTGAACAGCTGGATCACATTTTGAGAAAATGCTGAGGTCGTAAATAATAAAGCGATTATGAATAAAAGGCTCTTTTTCATTCGTGTGTTTTTGTTTTAATGGTAATGAGCGATCATGATTTATCCTTGTGGGGATCTGAAAACCATGAAGGTTTCATGTATTGTGTTTGGTTGTTTACAATACCCAAAGTTAACAATATTTGGTTCTGAAAAGCCTTTAACTAAACTAGCCGTTTAGTTTTAACTAATTTTAACATTTGATGTCAGTTTCTTCCATAAAATGTAGGGAATAAACATAATGACCAGCGCAACCAGTGGAGGGATTAAAAGGGATATACCATCGCCAACAAATGCCCGGGAGGCAAAAGCACCAATAAAATTAATGGCAAAACCAGCGTATGCCCATTCTTTAATGGCTGCGAATTTATTTTGTAAGATGGATGCTGCTCCCAGCAGTTTTGCAATCCCCACAATGATGAGCAGATACATCGGATAACCGAGGTGTTTAAGCACTTCTTTACCTGCTTCCTGTTGGGTAATTCCTCCAATGCCATCCATTATCATCATTAATGCAAAAATAATGGTGGCAATCCAATACCATGTTTTTAGCTTCTTCATATTTATCTGTTTTTATCGTAATTAATTAACCAGTTATTCCCAAAACGATCTGTTAAATCGCCAAAAAGCGCGCCCCAAAATGTTTCCTGCAGCGGATGCGAGGCCTTCCCTCCCGCTGAAAGTTTATGGTAAAAAGAGTGGGCCTCTTCTTCCGAATTGCAATTCAGCATCATCGAAATCGAATTTCCTTTAATTAATCCACGTTCTTCTACCATATCTGTTGCCATAATTACCAAATCATCTTTGGCCAAAACAGCATGTATAATACTCAGCCTCATATTATTGGGCATTTTATCAACAATAGCCGATTCTCCAATGGTTTCGAGGGTCAGTTCTCCCCCCAAACAATTCTGATAAAAAGTCATTGCTTCCCGGCAGTTGCCATTAAAAGTGAGATATGAATTTATACTTGCCAATTGATTTTATTTTTTGATGCCCACCATTAAGCGCACATCGGTTTCATTAATATACATTTCGAGGCAATAGCCCTGTGGATCGATGTTGGGTTGATCAAGCAATTTTTCGAAAGTTTTTCCTATCTGGCTAACGTCTTTCATAAAATCGACAATCAGCTCACTGATAAAGGTTCCCTTCTTTATTATAAAAGTTTCGACACCAAATTTCTCTGCTTCGCCAGTTGTTATTTCTTCAACGGCTGCTTTATAAATAACCTCCCGTTTTTCGTTAGGCCTGCTGATCCCAAAGTACCTGCGTTGCTTATCGGGCGGAAACAAGGCATGTAGTTTTTGGTGCGCAGCTAAAACCCCGCTGGGGAAAGATTCGGCCGTAATGCACATCACCTTAATATCTTCATTTAAAATATATTCTTCCATAACATGATCGGCATTGCCACTTTAAAAATTTAACGGTGAGCGATTAACAACACAAACATACGGGCAGAAATTAAGAAGCTAAATATGTAGAAACGACAATTGCGGGGGTTGTTTACGACAAATAGCCTCGTTATATTTGAATTATGAAACATGTATCTATCTTAATTCCAGAGACTGCCGTGATTGAAGCCATTGCAGATCCCCGCTATCTATTTACCGCTGTTAACGAATTTTTACAGGCATCAGGAAAGCTTCCGCTTTTTAAAGTTGAGCTGATAGGCATGACGAAAGAGGTTAGGTTAAATAACAGCCTTTTCTCTGTACACGCCGATAAACTGCTGCATGAGGTTGATCATACCGACCTTATTTTTGTACCAGCCATTAGCGGCAATATAGGTTATGCGATGGAAGCAAATCAGGATTTATTACCATGGATTATAAAACATCATGCCAGGGGTGCAGAAGTAGCTTCGCTTTGTATGGGTGCATTTTTACTGGCTGCAACGGGATTATTAGATGGACGGAAATGTTCTACGCATTGGTTGTTTGCCAATCAGTTTAGAGAAATGTTCCCTGAAGTAGAGCTGGTTGATGGCAGCATTATTACCGATGCCCAGGGTTTATACTCCAGCGGTGGTGCAAACTCTTACTGGAACTTACTTTTATACCTGGTGGAGAAACATACCGATAGAGATACCGCCATTTTAGCGGCAAAATACTTCGCCATTGATATCGATCGCGAGAGCCAACTGGCTTTTATGATGTTTCAGGGACAAAAAGGACATGAAGATGCGAAGATTAAAAAAGCGCAGGAATTTATTGACGGCAATTATCAAGACCGGATTACAGTAGATCAACTGGCCGATATGCTGGCATTGGGAAGAAGAAGTTTCGAGCGGAGATTTAAAAGTGCGACCAAAAATACCGTGATCGAGTATATTCAGAGGGTTAAAATTGAAGCGGCCAAACGAAGTTTCGAATCGAGCAGAAAAAATATAACTGAGGTGATGTTTGATGTAGGTTATACCGATACAAAATCGTTTAGGGATGTTTTCAAAAAAATTACCGGTTTAACCCCCATTGAGTACCGGAACAAATACCACAAAGCTATACCTGTTTTACAGGTTTAATAGCACTTGTAGAAAAAAAATAAAAAAAATTAAGCTGCACACAATATATTCTATTTACAGCGTTTATGTATGTGAGAGCGTTAATTTAGATGACGGGGATACTGCCTTAGGGTGGAATCCCCGTTTCTTTTTTAGCAGTGGTCAAAGTGTATGGAGCAGAGCCCATATCGATCAAGCTCCAGGCTTCGTCCCCTCTGCCAATATTTATCCTCTGGAGTCGTCACCCTGTCCCGATTGTAACATCGGGATCAAGGTCAATCATATCTGAAAGATGCTGAAATAAATTCAGCATGACGATCACAAGGAAGTAAAGGAACTAAATAATCGAACTCAAATGATTAAGCAATTGCACTTCAATTATTTCAAATAAAAAAAGGGGCATTGTTAAAAAATGTCCCTTTTTAAGATATATGATGGAGTTAAGAATTTTAGCTTTCTTTATCAGTAAAATCAGCTGGTTTCTTTTCAAAATACTGATCGAAGTTTTGCACTTTTTTAGGTTTTAGAATTACGTACAGTCCTAATCCGATTAATACTAAAGCAGTGCTGATTCGTGAAAGGTCGAAATCAAAGATGGTTATCGCTTTAAGGGTAAATAAACCACCTATTATCGTTAAGGCTAACCAGCTACTACCCTGGAAGTTTTTACGGTAACCCATCCACAAACCAATACCTAACATAATGGTATGCCATTTCAATATCCAATGTGGAACATCTATTCCAGAGTTTCTTAACAAGAACACTGAACCGATTACGATGATTAAAACACCTAAACCAAATTGTTTATCTGCGTGATTTTTTTTGATTAAATTTTCCATGACCGTTTGTTTTTATGATTCAAATGTATCACGAATACCAACGCTGGAGAATGGCTTTTCCCTTAGTTGGGATGTTTTATCGGTAAGTGAAATAAAACTGTCGGTAAAAAATTTATAGGAATATAAGAGCATATGAAATTGTCGGTGAAATTGTTGATTAGTCAACAGTCCGGAGTCGGGAGTCCGAAGTCCGAAGTCGATTAATCAATTAACCATAACAATGAACCGCAAAGATTGCTTCGCAAGATGCAAATCCCAGCCCTTCAGTTCGCAATGACGTATAGGGATTATGAGCTAATCACAAATAAACCAATGACTAATGAACCAATTATCATTCAAAAAGATTAATCAACAGTCGGGAGTCCGGAGTCCGAAGTCGATTAATCAATTACCCATAACAATGAACCGTAGAGATTGCTTCACACGACGCAATCCCAGCCCTTCAGTTCGCAATGAATATAGGGATATGAGCTAATAACAAATAAACCAATGACTCATGAACCAGTGAACCAATTATCATTCAAAAATGATAATATCTGTCCCCTCGCTCATGATTACTTTTGAAGTGATGTTAATGAACAAGCCGTGAGCTAATAATCCGTTAATCTGATTGAGATCAGCAGCTAGTTTTGCAGGATCATCAATAAGACCGAAATCAGCATCAATAATCAGGTTTCCATTGTCGGTAATAAATGTTTTGCCTTCTACTAACCTTAATATCCCCTTTCCTCCGAGCGCATTAATCTGATCGGACACATATTGATAAGCCAAAGGTATCACTTCGACAGGAACCGTAAAAGCACCCAATTTTTTAACTTTCTTAGAAGCATCAGTAATGATGATGGCATTTTTACTAACAGAAGCTATAATTTTTTCCCTGAATAATGCCCCACCTCCGCCTTTAATCAGATCGAGCGACTCCGTGAATTCGTCGGCTCCATCAATGCTGATGTCAATTTTACTTAAACGCCCAAGATCAAGAATTTCGATACCCAAAGATTTTGCGAGTTCTTCTGTTCGGATGGAACTGGCAGCTGCCTTTATCTTCAGTCCGTCTTTTACAAGTTTGCCCAATTCCTTAATGGCAAAGGCTGTGGTAGATCCGGTCCCCAGTCCTACTACATCACCATCTTTAACAAATTTTACTGCAGCCAGGGCAGCCGCCAGTTTCTCTGCATCTTGTTGGGTTTTATTTGTAGTAGCCATAAGGTAAAAATAGGTTTTAATGATAAACATCCCAAAAACGAAAAAAAAATTTACAGCTGATGCAATAAATCGTTTTTACAGCGTTTATGTATATGAGAGCGTTAATTTAGATGATGGGGATTCTGCAATAGTGGAATCCCCATTTCTTTTTCCCATACATTATATCATCCTGAGCGGAGTCGAAGGATCTTTTCATTAATAGACCCTGAAATAAATTAAGGGTGACGGGCTAACTTGAAGATTTCTCCATTTCGCTATGCTTCAGTCGAAATGACGAAGACCCGCAACAGCTGAACTACCCTACACAAATCAAAGCGAAAAAAATTTACAGCCAAGACAATAAATCGTTTTTACAGCGTTTATGTATATGAGAGCGTTAATTTAGATGATGGGGATTCTGCAATAGTGTAATCCCCATTTCTTTTTTCCCATACATTATGTCATCCTGAGCGGAGTCGAAGGATCTTTTCATTAATAGACCCTGAAATAAATTCAGGGTGACGGGCTAACTTGTAGATTTCTCCATTTCGCTACGCTTCAGTCGAAATGACGAAGCCCCGCAACAGCTGAACTACCCTACACAAATCAAAGTGAAAAAATTTCAATCACAATACAATAAATCGTTTTTATAGCGTTTATGTATATGAGAGCGTTAATTTAGATGATGGGGATTCTGCAATAGTGGAATCCCCATTTCTTTTTTCCCATACATTATGTCATCCTGAGCGGAGTCGAAGGATCTTTTCATTTAATAGACCCTGAAATAAATTCAGGGTGACGGGCTAACTTGAAGATTTCTCCATTTCGCTACGCTTCAGTCGAAATGACGAAGCCCGCAACAGCTGAACTACCCTTACACAAATCAAAGCGAAAAAATTTCAATCACAATACAATAAATCGTTTTTATAGCGTTTATGTATATGAGAGCGTTAATTTAGATGATGGGGATTCTGCAATAGTGGAATCCCCATTCTTTTTTTTTGTAAAACAAAAAACGGCTGGTATTTCTACCAACCGTTCCATAACAATTAAACTATCTTTATTTATTCAAGGAATTTATCCAGCCTGCAATTTTTAAAGCTTCTGCTTTCGTAACCTGCGGCATTGGAGGCATTTCTGTTGAGTAACCCGGCCAGTTTTGAGGCTGTGGGTTGTGGATCAACTGAAATATTTTCTCCGCTGAATATTTACGCTTTGCAATTTCTACGAATGGCGGGCCAATTTGTCTTTTAGTTTGATTATGGCAAGCCAGGCAGGTATTTTTAGTTAACAAACCTTCAACTTCTTTAAAGGTAGGTGCCTTAGCTGTAGCAGCAGGCTTAGCCGGAGTAGTTGTTCCTTTTGCTTCAGGCGTTTTGCCAGTTGCTTTTGGGGCAGCAGTTTTCTTAGCAGGAACATTTACCGGTGCCGCTGAGTTTTTGGTACTCACTTCGCTGGCAGAAAGTTTATTTCCGTCAGGAATCTGGTTTAGGGTGTAATAAGCTACCGGATGCACTAAAGAATAAAAACCATCCTGCGATCTTAAACCATCTAATGTTAAGGTATGGATGTAATATTGACGAAGGTTTTGTACAATAATCCTGGCTTTTAAACCATCTGCCGAAACTTTAACCCCGGAGATTTTTAATTTCTCCGTATTTACAGGAGGTGAACCATACACCGGGTGATATTTGTAAATGAAGCTCTCTGCATCATACGAAGCTAAATCCTCAGCCGATTTACGGTCTACAGGCATGGTAAATTCCACTTCAAAACCATCAGGCATTGCCCTAACGGCTTTCATTTCGAAAGGGGTTTTATTGTTATACACCAATCTTTCTAAACCTTCGTTGGCATCACCTGCCGATCCCCAACCACGGTTGGTTTCTCCAACAAATAATGAACCATCAGTACCCCATTCTAACCTCAATACGCCAGAACGGAAACCTTTACGGAAAAGGAAGGCTGCACCTTGTTCTTCACCTTTAACCGTTTCCATAAAAATCCTCGAAATGATACTCATTCCCTGATCGCCAACTAAAATCTGACCAGCAAAAGGCCCAAATGTGTTTGCAGGAATTTTAACAGGTTCTGCAGAAGAGATTCCTAAAATACCATAAGGTAACCAAACCGATGGCAAACGTAATTCAGGGAATACTTTCTTCATGTCGAATAAAGTTTTAAACGTTTCGTTTACCCTATTCTCTGGTTTGATGTATCTTCCTTGTTCGTTTTTCGTTCTACGCTCATCTATTTGTGAGTAAAAGAAATCTGATTGCAGTTTAACCGGAGAGTTTGGCAAGTTGGTCCATCTTAAACTGGCAGGATGGCCCATAAAATCGCCTTTGTTTACTTTCCATAAACCACCTGAACCTACCCAGTCGCCCTGGTTTTCGGTATAATAGAACTGGCCATCAATACTGCCAATCCCTGCCGGCGAACGGAAACCCGCAGCATAAGGACTCATTTTACCATCTTCGGTAATATTCATAGCCCAGCCACGCATTGGTACACGGCTTTCGGCACGCCACCATTCCTCATCACCAAAGGCCACATTTGCGGTAACCATAAATGTACCATCGGGCATTAACTTCGGACCGAAACTATATTCGTGGTAATGTCCGCTTAACGGCCATGCATAAATGGTTTCGTATACATCGGCTTTGCCATCCTGATCTTTATCAACCAGTTTGGTCAACTCACCACGTTGCGCTACGTAGATCGCACCATTTTTATAGGCAATGCCTAAAATTTCGTGCAGGCCATAGGCAAACCTGCGCCAGTACGGCTTGGCACTGGTTGGATTTTCAACAATATATACTTCTCCCCTACGGGTAGAAATGCCCAAATCGCCATTTGGCAAGGTAATTAAACCACCAACTTCTAAAATAGGGCCTTCGGGTACGCGTACTTTATTTATTTTGAAAAAATCTTCTTCTTTCGGTGTTTCTTGTGCAAAAACTGTAGTAAAGCTAAAACTTAATGCCAGTATTGCTAATTTTTTAAATGTATTTCTCATTGTCATTCCAATTAAAACAAAATGGTATAATTTAACTTAGTTCCAATAGCTACGATAACTTCTTTCTTGCCATCAACTTCTCTGATTACGGGTTTAGCAGATCCTTCAGCAAGCTGGATATAGTAAGATTTATCATCAATCAGGTATAAACCTTTGGCCACTTCTTCGATATTGGAAGCGGTTGCCAAAAGGAAATATAAATCTTTTGATGGTTTATCAACAGCAATTTCTCTGGTTAAACCCTGTCCATTTTCCATCACCTTAACGGCATCGGTAACATTTGTTCCATTAATGATATACTTAAACTCCGGACGGTCTTGTTTATCCATTACATAACCTTTGGTTTTGAAACCTGTACCGGCGGTATCGGCAATCCATTTAGCCTGATCGTCGGCTAATTTTGCAACGGCCAGAACAGGTTTTTTAGTGAAACGGGTAACACTGCCCAAAGCACGCGAAGTTCCGTTTCCGCGGCCATCCCACATCGGCGTTGCATCGATAAAATCACCGTGCCATCCCTGTAACAGGGTACCATTATCTAAATCGTAACTATAGGCAACTTTTTCTGGTCCGCCTACCGAAATAGCGTGTACCGAACGTACCCTTGGTGCCACATCAACAAAACTTCTGATCATGTTGTTGCTTGCTGCTTCAATATAAATTGGATCAGCGCCACCGTTTTGATTTGGTTTTGGAATTTCTGATAGTTCGTTGATTTGGATATTTCTGAACGCTACCGAACCATGATCGCCTTGTAAACGTAAAGGTCCTTTTGCTTTTTCAGCGCCAGCAGCTCCTCTGGTTGCACCAAATAATTCAACATTTTCATGGATCAGCACACCGTTTAGTTCTGCACTGATGATTTTAGCATTTTGTGTTTTCTTTCCTGATGCATCAAATTTTGGTGCCTGGAAGATAATTTTAATGTGCTGCCATAAACCCGGCGCTTTACTTGCATTTTGACGGGGAGCAACACCACCAAATCCTTTTTCGGCTTCTGGTTTGCTATCGTCCCAACGTTGGTAAATACCACCATTGTTTGATGAACTTGGATTTTTAAGGCCCCAGGCATCGTCAATCTGGATTTCATAATTACCTTGAAGATAAATGCCTGAATTTGTTCCTTTTGCTGTTAAATAATCTAATTCTACTGCTACATCGCCATATTCATTTACGGTGTATAAATCGGAACCCGCTTTTTTCGCGGTAGATTGATTAATCAATATCCCTTCGCCTTTGGTTGTTTTTAAAACATTTTCGGCATTTAGGTCGGCCACCACATTTTGGGCCAATGACCATGAATTTGAAGGGTTTTTAAAGGCTGAAAGATCTTTGAGATCAATACGCTGGCCAAATGCCAACAGGGTTCCGCAAAGCCAGAAAATGGCTGTAAAACCCGTCTTTGAGATGTTCATATACTTGGTTTGTTAGTTTTAGCCTAAAGCTAGATATTTCATTTAAAATCCATCGGATAAATTACTTTACCCGATGGATAATTATTTTTCTATTTTTCTGTTGATAATGAATAAGGGAAATCAGCTGGATTTGAACCTCTGGTTTTATTCGGTGTTGCTGTCATGTTGAAATTTAACACCGCACCTTTTTGCAAACCACTGTGGCTGATCCAATTTTTAGAATAGGCTTTACCATTCATCTGTAATGATTGGACATAACGATTGTTATCGCTATTGGCCGCCGCATTAACCACAACAGTCTTACCATTTTCTAAAGTAATTGTTACCTTTTTGAACAGAGGCGCACCTAAAACATACTGATCAACCGCTGGTGTTACCGGGTAGAAACCCATTGCCGAGAAAACATACCAGGCAGAAGTTTGTCCGTTATCTTCATCACCGCAATATCCATCAGGAGTAGCTTTGTACATTCTGTTCATGGTTTCTCTCACCCAATATTGGGTTTTATAAGGCGCACCACCGTAGTTGTACAGGTAAATCATGTGTTGGATCGGTTGATTGCCATGTGCATACTGGCCCATGTTTGCAATCTGCATTTCGCGGATTTCGTGAATTACACCACCGTAAGCGCTCTCATCAAATACCGGAGGCATAGCGAAAACTGAATCCAGTTTGGTTACAAATTTACTATGGCCTCCCATTAATCTGGCTAAACCGTCAACATCCTGAAAAACCGACCAGGTATAGTGCCAGCTGTTACCTTCGGTAAATGCACCACCCCATTTAAACGGACTGAAAGGGCTTTGGAAAGTTCCATCCTGGTTTTTGCCACGCATTAAACCCGAAGCCGGATCGAAAAGATTCTTATAGTTCATGGCTCTTTTCTTATAGATATCGATCTCTGATGCTGGTTTACCTAAAGCTCTTCCTAATTGATAAATGGTAAAATCATCATAAGAATACTCTAAAGTTTTAGCTGCATTTTCGTTCTTTTTCACATCGAAAGGTACATAACCCAATTCATTGTAATATTTAACACCATCGCGGCCAACAGCTTCCATCGGACCTTCGTTGTTTGCACCATGTTTTACAGCCTGCCATAAGGTTTCAATGTCGTAACCCCGCATACCTTTAATATAAGCATCAGAAACTACCGAAGCAGAGTTGTTACCCACCATAATGTTTGCATAACCCGGGCTGCTCCACTCTGGCAACCAGCCACCTTCTTTATAATCGTTGATTAAGCCCTGTTGCATTTCCTTGTTAATTGAAGGATAAACCAGGTTTAAGAAAGGATATAATGCCCTGAATGTATCCCAGAAACCAGTACCAGCGAACATATAACCTGGTAAAACCTGTCCGTTGTAAGGACTCCAGTGTACGATCTGGTTTTGTGCATCAATTTCATATAATTTATTTGGGAAGAACAACGTGCGGTACATTGCAGAATAGAATGTACGGGTTTGATCAATCGTGCCCCCTTCAACTGCAATTTTACTTAATGTTTTGTTCCAGGTTGCTCTACCTTTTGCTTTTGTGGCATCGAAACCATCATTAGCCAGTTCTCTTTTTAGGTTTAAATCAGCCTGCTCAAAACTGATAAACGAAGAGGCAACTTTTGCAATTACCTGCTCGCCTTTTTGTGTAGCGAAACCAATAACAGCGCCAGCATGATCTACCGTTAATTCTAAATCTTTATCGTTAAGTTTTTTATCATCCCAGGTTTTGGCCAATTTGAAATCTTTGTTGAAATAGATGACAAAGTAATTTTTGAAGTTTTTAGGCAGCGGACCACGGGCATATTTAGTGGTATAACCAATAATTTTTCTTTCGGCCGGAATAATTTTAATGTACGAGCCTTTATTCTGCGCATCTACGACCACATAAGCACTATCCGTTTTAGGGAAAGTAAACCTGAACTGGGCAGCACGTTCTGTTGGCGTAATTTCGGTTGTTACATCAGCGTCTGCTAAGTACACACTGTAATAATATGGCTTAGAAACCTCTGCTTTATGGCTGAACCAGCTGGCACGCTCATCATCTGTGAATTTTAATTTACCCGTAACTGGCATAAGCGCAAAAGCGCCGTAATCGTTCATCCAGGGCGAAGGCTGATGTGTTTGTTTAAAGCCACGGATTTTGTCGGCATCGTAAACATAAGCCCATCCATCGCCATTTTTACCAGTTTGTGGCGTCCACATGTTCATTCCCCAGGGCAAACCAATTGCCGGGTAGGTGTTTCCGTTAGATAGTGATGGTTTGGATGCTGTTCCCATTAACGGGTTTATCCAATCTACCGGATCTGTAATTTTGCCTATTGTTTGCGCGAAGCTGGTTGACGCCGCAACACTCAATAAAGCGATAAATAATCTTTTCATTTGTTGTGTTTGTGTTTTTTATATGCTTGTATTTATTTTAAACTCCTGAATTTTTAACATAATCTGCCCAAAGTGCATCTAAATCTTTACCCGTTAATTTTGTCCAGATATCTTTGGTGTAGGTATGGTCTCTTAAAGAAGCATCAACGGTTTTAATAATACCTGGTTTTACACTTTTCTCCATCCAGGCAAAAAAACCTGCAGTGATGCGATAACTGTTTTTATAGCTATGATCGGGCTTTAATGCTGGTAACGACCATTTAGCGCCGGCATTATCGACACCGAATTTATAGCGGGCATAATCAGCAATCCCTTCTGTTAACCAGCCCGGGCCAACGCTTCGGCCATAGTCTTGCACAATGTGCATTACCTCGTGGGTTACGACATCAATATCTTCAGGATGTTTCACCATCCAGATCGAACTGAAGGTTACTTTACCATCAGCAGTTGCCGCTACCCCTTTGTAAGCCGTATCTACAAAAAATTTCACTTCTTTTATGGTGGCTGGATTATACTCTTTTGCTAGTTTTGGGTAAACTTCGAAAAATGTTTTGATTAACCGCTTTTTCAACTGAGGATCTAATTCCTTAAAATTGCTCTCGAACGATAAGGTATAACCACTCTTCTTTGTTATGTCTTGTGCTTTTAAAGCTGAAAAAGCCGTAACCAGCATTACGAAAATCGAAAAAGTAAATATTTTTTTCATCTGTTTATATTGGTATTGGTGAATGGATTTTACTTTGGTTAGCATGTTTAGTTCTGCAAAATAAATATAATATGTAAAACGATTTAGTAAATGTTCAAAAATTTTACTTTAGTGATTATTATTTTTACAAAACAGCGTGTCATCATTTCGGGGGAAGTGCACCAGGGTTGAAAAATTTTGCTGGATGGATCGCTCCATTTCACTGCGTTTTAGTCGAGATGACGACCGTTCTGTGTAAATAAATTTCTTATTTTTTGCTGCTATAAGTAAGGCTTACCTTTTGCGGTTCTTTACTGTAATCTTCCCAAAGCTGGTCGACAGTTTTTCCGGTCAGGGCTGCCCAGGATTGTTCATTATATTGATGCGCTCTTAACTGCTGATCTAAAGTAGCAATTAAGCCTGGTTTAACATTTTGCTCTAACCAGGCAAAAAACCTGGCGGTAATGCGGTAACTGTTTTTATAATTCTGCTTTGCATTATACTCCGGCAAACTCCATTTAGAACCTACATTATCAACACCATATTTATAGCGTACATAATCGGCAATACCTTCGGTGAGCCAAACCGGGCCTGCACTATAGCCATAACCCTGTACAATATGCATGGTTTCGTGTGTTACCACATCAATATCGGTTGGATGTGCTTTCATGTAACCGGCACTGAACAAAATTCTGTTTCCACTTGCCTCTGCCACTGCTTTATAGGCGGTATCTACTACAAATAACACATCATGTGTCGATTTATCGTTAAATGTTTTAACTAAGGTTGGATAGATTTCGAAATAAGTAGCGATCAACTTTTTTCTTAACGCCGGATCTAAGTCCGGATCTTTGCTGATAAATGTTAATTCATAACCTTTGTGTTTTTCTTTACTGTAAGAAACCCAGTTTTTTGAGAGTGCGGAAAACAGTTCCTTTTGGATTTTCTTTTGTGATTTATTTTTAACCCACTGGCTGTTTACTTTAATTTCTCCAGCTTTGGCTTTTATTGTTGGCGTTTCTGCTGTTACCAGATCTAACACTACGCTTCTTTTGGTACGGTATCCATCTGCCTGGGCAAATTTTGGATAGACCTGAAAAAAAGCCGCCTTAAGTTTGGCATCTACTATCGCATTGGTAGCACTGTCTTTATCGTTAATGGTAATTTTGTATTCTCTTTCTCTATTCTGAGCAAAAGTATTTGCACCTATAAAAGATATAAACGCGAGAAATAATAACTTCTTAATCATGATTTTTTTGTGTGGGTTTTGAAAAGCAGAAATGATCTTGCTGTTGGCAAAATCATTTCTGTGGGTTTATTATATTGTAATTTAATAGGTAATAGCTGGAAAATCGATTTTAGCTTTGGCCAGCATTGGCGCCCAGTCTGCTCCTTTTTCGTCTTTCGATCCAAAAGCTGTTAATGCAAGCGGTGCCAAATCTGCTTTCGCTGCCCCGCTCCAAAAGTGAATAAATTCTCCAAAATTCATTTTTCTGGTATATTGCTGATAGCTTTTACCTTGTACAGTGATTTGTTGTTTAGGAAATTGTTGAGACAACAAGGTAAAGAAACCATTTAAAACCTTTGCTTTACCGTAGTTTTCATAAATTGGAAGAAACCAATTCTTGAACCACTGTGTGCCTGCCTTAGGATAACTGTCGGTAACGGTCATCATTTTATTGTACCAACGTTGTGCATCAGCGGTTCTGTTTAAGCCTAAATACACATCGTATTGATAAATCTCCATCCACTTACTATCATGCCAGATATCGAAAGCCGGCGATTCTTTTACCCCTTTTGATGCGCCTTCTACAATATGGCCGATTTCGTGCGTAGATAAATCAATGTCATTATCAATGCCAGTGGTCCAGGCATCAAGGCTACTGGCGCCGCAATCGGTTACGTTTCTATAATCGTGCCCTGCATCCAGATAAGTACCCGGGTGCCCCCCGCTATATTTACCTGCATGATAAATTACAAATAAGCGGCTATCATCTCCGAATTTACCATAAGTTTTTTTGGTATAGTTCCAGGCTTCGGCCATATATGTTTTTGGCCAGGCAACAGTGGGTTTAACATCGCCGTCGTAATAAACCACTACGCTGGTATCGTAATAAACACGGTTTAGCAACTGAACATGTTCAAACCAATGCTCCTTCCATGTTTTAGGTGGTGCATCTGGCGGATCTACGCTTTCTACGAACGGTGGCGCTGGCTTTACGGTTTCTAATGGTGCATTTTT
The DNA here is from genome assembly GCA_002151545.1 of Sphingobacteriaceae bacterium GW460-11-11-14-LB5. Classification (NCBI taxonomy): domain Bacteria; kingdom Pseudomonadati; phylum Bacteroidota; class Sphingobacteriia; order Sphingobacteriales; family Sphingobacteriaceae; species Sphingobacteriaceae bacterium GW460-11-11-14-LB5. Next base: position 4,080,867 of record CP021237.1, read on the forward strand.
ACTGTTGCAGGCTAATACAGCAAACAGCAAAATTGCCGATAACGATAACATGTTTTTCATAGCGGTAGTATTAATGGGTTAAAAAAGCACCAGGTGAAACACCCGGTGCTATATGGATTTTACCAGCCTGTATTCTGAACGACTAATGGTACTTTTTGAACCTCACCGTTTGGTATAGGCCATAAATAATGTTTCTTATCAAATACACGAGATTCAGTAGTTACCACATTGTAAAAGCCATCGGCAGCATTCTTTTGAATATTTAAACCTAAAATTACTTTATCTGTAGTTTCAGCAATTTTCCACCTTCTTGTATCAAAATAACGATGAGATTCAAAAGCAAGCTCAACCCTTCTCTCTCTTCTGATCGCATCACGCATATCAGCGGGGATAGGCAATGCATTAGCTCCAGCTCCATATTGAGGAACACCTGCACGCTCACGGATTTTATTTAAATAGATTAAAATATCTGGATTACCTGGATCAGATTCATTTAATGCTTCTACATAATCTAAATAGATCTCTGCAAGGCGGATAAAAATATTTGTTCTACCACCAGTACTCCAACCACTTAAAGAAAGATTTTTTCTTTGTGTATAGCCTGTTCCTGAGTAATCGGTATTACTGATGCTTCCTTTACCTGCATTTCCGTTAAATTCGAAACTGGTTATCAAGCTAGAATTTGGGTTAATCCATTTTCTATTGGTATAGGTTATCCCCACATAAAAACGTGGCTCTCTCCCCACATACATGTTGCTAACCTGTCTTGTAACATTGTCGTCAGGCGCCTGAAAGCTGGTAAATCCACCTGTTTCACTATAACCCGAAAGCGGATCATCAGTTGATCTTCCATTAGCCATGAAATACGCTCTTACCAGTTGCTGAGAAACTGACAGGAACGACCCTCCTTTATCACCACCAGTTCCATTGTTATGGTTAGGTGCCATGTTATATTGTAAATTGGTGATATCGGCGTTACCTTTAGCAAAGATCACCTCCGAATTCCAATCGGTTAACATTACATCTCTACAAGAAAGGAATGCAGTAAGAAAAGGAGTGGTACCTGTTTTAACATACAGCGTGAAACTAGGAAAGGTTGTAATGAAAGATTTAGCCGCATCAGCTGCTCTTTTCCATTTTGCAGCACTAGCCGTTTGACTAATTAATTGTTTACCATCTTTATTCTTAAGATTTGCATAGTCTGTATTTCCGTTAAATAAGGGGCTGGCTGCTGTTAATAAAACCTGTACTTTATAGGCTTGTGCAACTGCTTTGTTAACATGACCATAATCATCGTTCGATACCGGAATAGCAGGCAAATTTGCAGTTACAGCATCAAGCTCACTTACAATATAATCTACACACTCATCGAATGAATTACGAGGCTTACTTATCGTTTCAATCGGTGCATCTGCAGCTATCGGCTCATTACCCAATAAAATTACCGGACCGTATTGACGCAGCAAATAATAATAATAAATGGCTCTGATTGCTCTAGCTTCATTGTAATACCTGGAAATAAAATCAACCCCATTTAAATTACAGTCTGTACATTTGCTAACGTTCGCCATAAAATTACTCGATGCCTGTATACCTCTGTAATATAACTGCCACATCGTATTTACCTGTCCTGTTGTTGCATCCCAGTTACCACTATTAAGGTTATTTGAAAAACTACTTGGCAAGGTGTAATCTGCTTCATCCGAAGCGCCTGTCCATGGACCCGCTGTATAACCATTTGCAGGAAAACGTTGCTGCATTTCATCTGGTAAGGTAGAGTAAACGTTTGCAAGTAACTGATCTACGGTAGCTTTGGTGGCAAACGATTCGTCAAATGTTAACCTGTCGTTAGGTACCTGATCCAGGAATTTTTTGCAACCTGCATTACTTAAAACCAGCAAGGTTGCTATTGTGAATATATATATCTTCTTCATGATGATTAAAAATTAGCTGTAAAACCTAAGGTATAAGTGGTCGTTAGCGGATATTTGGTTCCATTACTAGAGGCTAATTCCGGATCCCACAGTTTAAACTTGCTGATCGTAAACACATTGTAACCTGTTGCATAAATTCTTAAACGATTGATACCAATTTTTTTGATTCCATTTTTTATTGTGTAACCCAAATCAAGATTTTTCAATCTTAAATAACTGATATCACGTTTCCACCAGGTACTCGTTTGAAAATTGTTGTTATTTACACCATAGGATAATCTTGGATAAAAGGCATCCTGACGTGGATTATCAACCGTCCAGCGGTCTGTAGCAATAGCATGTAAATTGCCTAAGCCACCTGATGCCGTAAATGGCTGAATGGCATCACCACTTAAAATGATATCAGCATTATCCTGACCCTGGAAAAAAGCGCCTAAATCGAAACCTTTATACCTCAAAGAGAATCCAAATCCATACATTGTTGATGGAACGTCGCCTCTGCCAATAATAGTTCGGTCAAATGCGTCGATAATACCATCACCATTTAAATCTTTGTATTTAATATCTCCAGGGAGCAAAGTTCCAAACTGTTTAGGACTTGCATTAATTTCGGCTTGACTTGTAAATAAACCTTCAGCAATATATCCTGTACGTGCCAAAATATTACTTCCCCTTAGTTCTTGCCAAGGATATTTGGTTGGGGCCTGATCATTTTCTACAATCTGATCTTTGTTAAAGGTATAATTCCCTCTAAAGGTAATGTCAAAATCATCACTGAATTTTGCATTGTATTCAATTGTTCCATCAATACCTTTGTTTCTGGTTTCACCTAGATTTCCTGAAGGGTTTGATACTAAACCAATATAGTTTGGCACCAAGCCTCTACCTAAGAAAATACCTGTTCTGTGTTCTTTAAATAAATCGACAATAACAGATAAGTTGTTATTTAAGGTTTTTACCTCAAAGCCCAAATCCTGTTTACGACTTTCAGCCCAGGTAATATCAACACCGTATGCAGTTACATTTAAACCTCCTGGTGAAATGTTTCTTGTTTGTCCGAAAGTATAGCCATTAGCAGAACCTACCTTAGTTAGGTAATAAAAACGATCGCCTTCATTGGTAACATATCCATTTGAGCTACCTCCACTTCCAACAATACCATCAGAATAACGGAATTTAACCATCTGGAAAGTATTTTTTAGGCCTTCAAAAAATTTCTCGTTCGATAAGATCCATCCCACACCAAAAGCCGGGAAAAAACCATAGCGTTTATTTGGTGCAAAATTTTCTGATCCATTATAACCCACGTTTGCTTCTGCAAAATAACGGTCGTTATAGGCGTAAGTTACACGAGATGCAATACCCTGACTTCTGTAAGGAATAGCCAATGTAAAATTATCGGCAAAAGCATTTAAATTATCGTTTTGATTATAAAGGACTAAACCAGACACCGCATGTTTGCCAAATGTACGGCTATAATTAAATGCAAGTTCTGCGTACATTTTCTTGTCACCACCATTGGCTCTGGTATAACCCAAAAAGTTTTGGCCATTAAATGTTAATCCGTATTTGTACGATCCATCAGCGTTGTATGGATCGTTTGGATTGATATAATATGTACTTTCACGCTTATTACGATTAATATTATTCGTATTATTTACATCAAAAGAGAACATACCTGTTACCGATAATCCAGGTGTAATCGCTTTTAGATCCTGCGTTAAACGCAAATTCGAGAACAACTGATTCGTGAAAGTAGTTCTGTAACCTCTTCTGGTAATATCGGCGTAGGGATTGCGCTGATCAGATTGAGCGCTAATGCCTGGGATGGAACCATTTGGATAAGAAACAGGAAAAGAAGTAGGGTTTAACTGGAAAGCCTGATTGAAAACGCCTTGAGCATTATCAACACCAGGATAATTCCCAGAGCTTAAAATCCCCTTAATACCCAAATCCATTTTGGTAGTACCGGTAATGTCCCAGTTTAAATTTGCGCTTACATTATATCTTGCAAAACTTTGGGTTGCATCATAGGTTTGGTTTTTATCTGTTTTAAATAAGCCATTTTCATCATAGTAGCCTAATGATACGTAGTAACGCGCATTGTTAACACCTCCTGATAAATTGGCTGTTGCAGTACGATTTTGACCCCAGTTTTTAAAAATGGCATCCAACCAATCAACATTAGGATAAAGTACAGGGTTTTCTCCCGAAGCCGTTCTATTGATCGTTGTTTGGCTATATTGAGGTGTAAATGTTCCGGCGCTACCACCTCTTACAAACTCTGTAAGCTTAGCCTCGTTTGCTAAGTTCATATAATCAACACCATCAATCAATTTAGGGCTCTTTGTAAATTGACTAATTCCCTGGAAATAATCAACATTAATTCGTGGTGGCCCAACTTTACCTTGTTTGGTCGTCACTAAAATTACACCGTTTGCACCCCTAATACCATAAACGGCAGTAGCGGCCGCGTCTTTTAAAATCGTAAAAGATTCGATATCATATGAGCTTAACCCATCAATTGGTCTGTTTGGAACGCCATCCACTACAATTAGCGGACTTCTATCTCCACCAATATTGGAAATACCACGGATCCAGATATCAGCATTCGTAGATCCGGGCTCACCGTTTCTATTTACGGCCACAACTCCCGGAAGTCGGCCTGCTAACATAGAACTGATGTTGGCTACGGGTTGTCGTAAGTCAGATGCCTTAACTGATGACTGTGCGCCAACTAAACTTTCTTTCTTTTGCGTACCGAAAGCAACAATTGCTACCTCCTGTAAGTCATTTCCTGTTGGTTTTAAGTTAACAATAATGCTTGTCTGGGTGCCAACAGGTATTTCTAATAGTTCGTAACCAACATAAGAGAAAATTAATACGGAGTTCTGATCAGGAACGGTAATGCTAAAAGCACCATTTACATCAGCTGAAGCCGATATTGATGTGCCTTTAACTTTTACACCAGCACCTGGAAGTGCGGCACCTGTTTCATCTTTAACTATACCTCTGATTACAATGTCTTTCTGCACGCCAGAAACGACACTACTATTTTCTGAATATTCGTTTGAATGGAGGGTAATTGCTGAAGCAGATGCATCATAGCAGCTGCCCACCATCAATAATGCTGTGGTCATTTTAAGCGCACAGCCTTTCAATAAAAGCTTTCGCTTAATTAAATTGGTAAATTTTTTGTTCATCGTTTGAGTTTTTGTTTGGTTTGTTATCCGCTGGGAACGGAATGGTATTTTTGAATAGGTGTAAATTTTTAGTTCATATTGATCTCTTTGGGTTTATGATTAGTGAATAGTTATTTTTTTATCAAACTAAAACGTTTTAGTAATTTGTTTCAAAAAAAAGCCTCAATCATTAGATTAAAACTTTTCCTGATATATTAAAAAATGGGATGTGGCTAAAGTTAGTTTATTAATTAGCTAAAACGTTTTATTAAACAATTATAAGAATATTATTGCAAACGAAAAATTTATTTCGATTTTTTTGAAGAAATAAACCAAAATAAAGCTAATTACACTAAAAACAAATGAGATACACACAAAAAAGGAGACATAAAATAGTGTCGCCTTGTGTTAAGGAGCAAAAAACTGCAGAATTAATTGATTAAATTACAGTTCTGCAGTTTTTTCTTAAATAATCCATTCCAAACAATGAGATTAGGGCTGTTAAAGCCTAATTTTAGGTCAAACTTAAATCACAACAGCTAGCCGCACCAATTAATGCAGCATGTTCTTTCAGTTCTGAGATTTTAATTTCTGTTTCAACCCCATTACCTTTAAGTGTTGCAATTAATTCAGGTGCAAAAGCACTAAACGATTGCGCAATATTACCGCCAACTATCACCGTATCAATTTTATGCTGCTTAATAACCGGGATTAAAAACTGCGCCAGGTTATAACCGAATTCCATAAAAACCATGGTTGCATGATGATCGGTATCTACAATTTCTACCAGCTCTTTAACGCCTGCAACTACTTTTCCGCTAAGTTGGTTAAAACGTTTTACGAACCAGCGCGTAGACAAGTAATCTTCAGCAATTCCGTCTAAAAATTCGGAGTTCCAGAGGTCAGCATCAAAGGCTTTATAATTGAGGCAAAGCGATGAACCAAGCCCGGTACCAAGCGTGAGGCCCAACACACTGGCATTTCCTTTGGCAGCGCCGGCAAAAACCTCACCTTGTAAAAAACCTGCGGCATCATTTATAAAGTGAATATTTTCTGCCGGGATATCCAATCTTTCAGACAATTCTTCTTTTACATTGATCTGGTAAAGTGATTTAAACTTTTCCTGATCTTTAATTAATGAAATACCTTCGCTATAATTAAAAGGACCTGGCATGGCAATCCCAACGTTCCGGGCACCATTTTTAATATTTTTAAAAGCCTTATTGATGATATCGCACCATGCCGATAAAATCACTTCCTTACTCTCCTGCGAATTCACAGGGCTACGTTTGATAGAATCTTTCACCAAAGTTCTTGTTTCTAAATCCACCAATGCGGCCGTAATATGCGAGCCACCAATATCTACACCTAATGCAACAGGCTTTTCCATTCTATATATATTTCTGTTATCTATTCTTTATTAATCTGAATTAATTCGCCAAAAGTAGCAATTCAATCTTTATTTACTGATTGAAAATGGCTTATCTTCTTCTAATAACCCTCTATTTAACGAAGGTTTAACATTCATCTCTAATTTTAACACCCCACCTCTTAATAAATCGCTATGGTTTATAAAATTTTTGGTATAATTTTTACCATTTAAGCTTGCCGATTTGATATAAACATTGGCAACATTATTGGCAGGCGCCTCTATGACGAATTTTTTGCCATTTTCTAAATTAATGGTCGTTTTTTTAAACATGGGGCTTCCTAAAACGTACTCCCCTGTTCCTGGTGTTACGCTATAAAACCCTAATGCACTTAACACATACCACGAAGAGGTTTGTCCCTGGTCTTCATCTCCCGGATAACCATTTTCTGTCGCATCGTACAGTTTATGCATCACCTCCCGGGCATAAAACTGTGCTTTCCAGGGTTGGTTGGCATAATTATATAAATAAACCATATGTTGTATGGGTTGATTTCCATGTGCATATTGCCCCATGTTGGCCATTACCATTTCGGTCATTTCGTGAATCATGCCACCATACGAACCTACATTTACTTTATTGGGTTCACTAAAAACAGAATCGAGTTTGGCGATGAAATTGTTGTTCCCTCCCATCAAATTAATTAAACCCCTGGTATCTTGAAAAACCGACCATTGCCAGTGCCATGCATTTCCTTCGGTAAAGGGGCCACCCCACTCGGTTGGGTCGAAATTTGGCGACCATTTTCCTGCGGCGTTCCTCCCTCTCATAAAACGTGTAGAAGCATCGTAAACATTTTTATAATTGAACATCGGTTTCTCAAAAACCTCCATATAATGTTTATCGCCGATCATTTTAGCCAAATAGTAAGCGCAAAAATCATCATAAGCATATTCTAATGTTTTAGCAGTAGCTTCCCTGTATTTTGGATAGGGAACATAACCCAATTGATTGTACTCGGTTACGCCATCCCTACCATTTGCCGGCCCCCAGGGTCCTTTGTTCATCGCCTCATGATAATAAGCGTCCAGCGCCTTTTTCGGATCGAATGTTCTGATTCCTTTTGCCCAGGCATCAGTTAGCAACGAAATGGCATGGTTACCAATCATGCTTCCTGCTTCGCTCGGGAAAGACCAGGACGGCAACCAGCCACATTGCTCATAAGCATCGAGCATGGCTTGCATATAACGACCGTGCATTTCTGGCTGCACCAGTGTGTTTAGTGGAAATTGCGCCCGGAAAGTATCCCAGAAACCTGTATCAGTAAACATATACCCATCATGAACTTTACCATCATACGGACTAAAATAATATGGTTTTCCGGCTTCATTTATTTCATAAAACTTTCTGGAGAACAGGCTTGCCCTAAAAAAGCAAGAATAAAAAGTTTCTATATCTGCTTTCGATCCGCCTTCTACTTCTATCTTACCAAGCGATTTATTCCATACCGCAGCAGCATTGGCTTTAGTATCTTCTAAAGTCTGATCATTGCCGAGTTCTCTTTTTAAATTCAGTTCGGCCTGTTGTAAACTGATATAAGATGAAGCGGTTTTCACCTGCACTTTTGCACCAGATTCGAACTGTACAAATGCACCTTTACCCAATCCTTCAGCTGAAATGGAATCTTTTGTAATGGTATTACCTTTGTTCTCCCAGGTGCCGTAAGATTTAATCGGTTGATCGAACCGGATTACGAAATAACTTTTCCAACCTCTTTTAAAACCTTCGCCATTGTTTACCCAGCCAGTGATTTTATTTTCTTTAGGATAGATCTGTACCCCACTTAACCTATTATACCCGTCTAAAATTAAAAAGCTCCTTTTGCCTTTTGGATAACTGAACCTGAGGTGCGCGCCACGTTCTGATGGTGAAATCTCGGTGGTGATATCATTTTCGAATGTTACTTTATAATAGTTTGGTTTAGCAATCTCATCCTGATGGCTAAATTTAGCCTCGCGTTTATCTTCATTTACAATCAGTTCGTCAACCATCGGCATTAAAGAAAATACCGCATAATCTCTCGTCCACGAACTGCATTGGTGCGCTTGCTGAAAGCCCCTGATTTTGTCTTTAAAGTATTGATATTTCCAGCCATCACCGTTTCTACCCGTTTGGGGTGTCCAGGTGTGCATGCCAAATGGCAGCGCAGTTGTTGGGTAAGTATTCCCTCGGGTGAGTTCGTGTTTGGAATTTGTGCCCTGAAGGGTGTTAACGTAGTGAACCCAATCTTTCTGCTGCGCCCGTAAGTTTTGGGTAACCAGGCAGCATAAAACGGATGCGATTAATTTAAGTTTCATTTGTTTGTGTTTATTCTTTCCAGCTGATATAACCAAAACCAGACTGTATATTATAAAAAACCGGCATTTGTTGGCGCAGTTACAGGCCTGCAAATGCTGATTTATATGATTATTTAATATTCCATTTATCGGCTAACATTTTGATGAAATAACCGCCAACAACACTTCTCGCCTGAAAGCCAGTCATTTTCCCATTGGTGGTTTCATGCCAGTCGCTCAGTGGCACTTTACTTTCTGTTTCAGTAGCAAAACGATAAATCGGAGTTATAAATTTTTGAAAATCTGCATCATTATCGGCCAAAGTAGCGGTCCACATAATCCAGTCAGACTTGGTATAGGTTCTGCGGCTATCCAATGGTAATCCGAAATCTTTTTGTTTGGTTAAATAAAAATTAATCTCCTTTTTATAAAGCGCTTTCGGAAACAGATCGAGTTTTAAAAGTTTATCCCAAACCAAATTATATTTCTGGCTCCAGGTATTTTTATTGTTAAAAGTTAGGGCATAATGATCGCCATCATCAGCAAGTTTCATCCAGTTTTGGACCATTTGTAAAGCAGCTGTGCGGTATTTTGTAGCCACATCGGCCTTGCCTAACGATTGCGCCATTTGCGCATATGCACCTAAAGCTACGATAGCTTTGACCGATAAATTCGAATTTCTGGCTAAATGTCCGGCAAAATCGTCGGTACACAATTGATTGGCCGGATCGAAACCTTCTCTTAGCAGGTAGTTTGCCCATACCGACATTACTTCCCAATGTTTCGCGGCATATTTTGCATTTCCTTCTGCCCTGGCAATGGCCGCGGTTAAGATGATCATATTGCCAGCCTCTTCTACAGGCATGTCTTCGCCATAGGTTTGGCCGTTTGCTAAAGGATAAGTACCTAAATCGTGTGCAGCGAAAGGTTTCTTCCATTTTCCACTTTCTGAATAGTAGAAAATACCATTTAACATGCCTTTTAACAATTCGGGATTGTAAACTAAAAATTGTGGTGCTGAAGGATAAGTTACATCCACTGTATTGATTGAGCCATTGCTAAAATTTTCTTTCGATAAGAACAGGATATCACCATTTGGGGCATACACGATTTTGTGCGCCGCGATAGCTTGTCTATAAGCCAGTTTACACATATCAGCATATTCTTTTCCTCCAGCATTTTCTGCGTCGGCATATAGTTTGGCATCAAAAGTGGCACAGCTGGTTTTTAACGAAGGATATTGGGCATTGGCCTCTGCCAGTTGATCTTCAAACTGCTGACTACCCGAAAGCCTCCAAACGGGTTGCAGCTTTTCGCCAAAATATTCAACCGATTTTAGGTCATCATAACCCAACATCATATATTTATCTACCGGGGTTGAAGAAACCGAACCAAAAGGAATGATACTGCTTAGGTTTAGGTTTTTCGAATTTAAAACCTGTGTTGGTGTTGGATATTTGGAACCAACAAAACTTTTTAAGCTTTCGTTCTGCGTAGCTATAAACTGAGTCGCATTAAACCTGGCAGGAACGGCCACGTATAAATAACCCCAATCGATACGCAGATCATCTCCCCTTTTCTTTAACACCGACTGCTCTACTGTCCCTGTTTTTAAGATAGAGAGGTTGTTTTTCGTACTCTTCCAGGCCGATACACTTTGGTTTGGTGTATTTACTGCCAGGCTTGATGATGCCCCAAAGAAAAGATCTACACTGTGCGCCCTGGTATCAGTAGATTTTACGGTATAATTGATATAACTGATTGGCCTTGCGGTTAATTTAATATCGTTGAGTAATAGCGGAGAGGTGAAACTTACCTGAAGTTCTACACTGCCACAGCTAAAAGTATATTTGGTCGTAGTAGTCTCGATGGACACATTGGTTTGGGTTGCGGGCGGAATTTTAACAAGATCTATATCTTCTTCTACAATCCCGGCATCTAAATGCCTGCCACCAGCAGTATTTTTGCAATGGATGGCCAATACATTTTTCCCTGTTTTTAAGATACCATCTTCAATGGGTAAGTATATATAATCAGAAACCCATCCATTTTTTTTGTAAATGACTTTACCATTTAAATAAACAATTACATTGTCATCGTGATTGAGTTTAAGGTATTTTTTTGTGGCCGATACATGGGTGATATCGAAGGTTCTTCTGAAATACAGGTCATCGCTATTCCATTTAGTTTTGGCAGAATGATCATCGCCAAAAGGGGCATCGGCTTTTTTCCAAGCGTTATCGTTGTAACTATTATTTTCCCAACCTGCTTCAGGTTTATCGAAATTGTAACTGGCCTGATATTTTAAAACATCAGCAGCTGGGAGTATTTCTGTAAAGGTTTTGCTTTCTTCGCCTAAAAACCGGTAAAACTTCCCGTCTACTTTAATAACACCCAGTAACGATTGCTCTTTGCCTGTCCAATGTTTAGTTACCGATTGGTTAAGCCCATCGCCAAAAGACCAAATACTGAAATAAGCATCATGTGTAATTAATGGATAAGCGGGTGCTTTATCTTGAGCTTTTACAATTAAATTAAAAAAAAGACAAAGTGCTGCTAAGGAAAGTTTTCTCATAAATTAATATTTGGTTTCATTGTAGTTGATAAAACGTTTTACCAATTTATCTGCCAAATACCTTATGCCAGGGCTGAATAAGCTGCGAAAGATAATGCTGGTTTAAATTGGATTTTTGTTTGTAAAAGGCTGAACAAAGTAAAACGTTTTACTAGTATCAATATTAGTAAAAAAATATACATTTTTCATCTCCCCAAATCGTAACATATAGGTTACAAAGAGTTGATTTAAAAATGGATAAAAAACAACTACTTTCAATAAATAAAAAAAGATCAAGAACTCCTTTAATTAAAAATTGGGGATATAAATTAGAACTATCATCAGTTTAATTCATATAATTATAGTTGTATTATTGAGCAAAAAAGCCGTATCACAATTATTATGATACGGCTTTTTATGTTTACCTAATTAATTATAACCGGGATTTTGTGCTAAGTTTTCATTAAGTGTTCGTTGAACTTGTGGAATTGGAAACAAGTTCCTAAATGTTGCAGAAGGTGCATGATCCCACCAGCTTCCGGTAGTAAACTTACCAAAACGAATTAAATCATCTCGGCGGAAACCTTCAAAAACAAATTCTCTACCTCTCTCGTTCAATAACTCATCAAGTGTTAAAGTTGCAGTTGTGTATTCATTTGCAGGCCAGGTTGCAGACGTAAATGCACGTTTTTTGCAATCGTTAACCAACTGAACTGCTTGAGCATTTGCTGTACCACTATTTTTACGCATTAATGCTTCGGCTTTTGCAAAATAAACCCAAGTTAAGCGATATAGATTCCAGTCTGTACAATTATAGTTAAGATCAATTGCAACAGGCAAGCCACCTACTGTACCAGCAACGTTGTTTCCTAATTTATATTTATTAAAACGAACACCACTGTTTTCTTCTCCTTCACTCATGTTAGAAACTGTAGAGCCTACTTTGGCACGACGAATTTCATCAACAAAATTAATTTGTTGACCATCGTACTCATTACCACCAGAAGCAAGTGCTTGCTGCCCATTGTCAAATCTAACTTGAGGGCCTTGTAATAACCAAGTTGTTTTTCTCAAATCATCAGTATTATACTTTGTGTAGTTACCTGGAACCATTACCACTCCATTATTTCCATTTCTAGAACCACCATAGATTCTGTCTTGTTGGAAATGGAAGAATTCACCTGTCCATGATGGCTGTGAATTAGCTATTCTAAATTCATAAGCAATAGCAAAAATCACTTCTTTAGACAAATCATTTGTGCTTTTAAATTGGTCGGTAATATTTGCATCAAGTGCCATATTTCCATTTTGTCCACCAGCTTCATTGTTAATTAATTTATCAGCAGCAGCTATACAATCATCCCAACGAGCAGTTCCTGTCCAAATTTCAGCATTTAGGTAAAGTTCAACTAACATAGCATAACCACCAGCTTTAGTCATTCGGCCAATCATATTTCTTGATAAGTTTGGTGCCTTATCAATATTATCTTTGATTTCTTTTTCGATAAAAGCAAAAACTTCAGCACGCGGTCTAGTCTCTGGTTTTGCAGGAGTACCCACTTTGGTTACTATCGGAATGTTTCCAAAAAGATCCATCAATTTTAGATAGTGATATGCTCTTAAAAGCTTTAATTCAGCAATATAACCGTCTTTTTCTATTTGGGTTATGCCCATTTGCTCTAAGTTACGCTTTTCTAAGTTTTCGATTGGATCGTTACAGTATCCAATACCTCCGTACATTAAAGACCAAGCGTTATTCAATGGCCCGTCATCACTTAACCAGGTATGGTAGTGTAACCGTTTCCATTTACCACCATCTTCTCCATGTCTTCCTTTTGTTGGCCATGCCAACTGATCGCCAGAAAGTTCTGATGGTCTCCACCATCCATCTTGACCTGATGGTGTTGCCCAAGCATTTGCATGAGTATATGGTCTTAATACCGCAGATAAAACTTCGTTTTTGTTATTGTAATAATTATCAGTGATTAGCTGACTATATATCTTCTCGTCTAAGTTAGTACATGCATTAAATAATACAGGTGAAACTAAGAGTACAGACAGAATAATTTTTTTATATGTTTTCATTTTTCTTATTATTAAAATCCAAAATTAACACCGAACACAAAACTTCTGGTTGTTGGATAAGGACTTCTGGTATCAATACCTAAACTGCGTCCATTAATTTCTTGCCCCAAGCCCGTGTCTTGAATCAAATCAGGATCGTTACCTGTATAACCCGTTAATAATGCCAGGTTTTGACCAACGGCATATAAGCGTAAGCTTCTGATTGCCTTATCTTTAAATTTGAATGTATAACCTAAAGTTACCTCATCAACTTTTAAGAAGCTTCCGTTTTCCAGATAATAATCAGAATACATATACGTATCGTTGATTTCCGCATATTTAGTAAAGGCACTGTTTAATAAGTTACCCTGTGTTCCGAATTTGTTTCCATAAGATAAAGCAACAGTATTTAATACATCAAAGTCTAATTTACTTCTTAAGAAAATTCTCAAATCAAATTGCTTGTAGGTAAAAGTATTTCCTAGTGACAAGTAATATTTAGGAATTGCATTTCCAATAACCTGCAAATCGGTTTGATCACGGAAAGGAGACGTATTAATTTGTGCATTTGGCACCGCTTGACCAGCACGATTAGTAAATAACCATTTACCATCTGGTGTGAAGCTGTTAAAACGTTTACCCCAGAATTCGCCAATGTTACGACCTTCGTATGTACGGAACGCGTTACCGAGATCGCCTGCGCCACCGATACCTCCAAATTGTTCCATATCTCTTCTGAATTCGTCATTTGAAAAAGTTACCAGCTTGTTATCAATTGTGCTTCCTGCAAAATCAACATTCCATGAAAAATCTTTATTCTTTATTGCGGCATAACTCAACGTTAATTCAATACCTTTTGCAGAAATTGTACCTACGTTAGTGTAAATAGTACTTGCAACATAAGGAGGTTGTGGAGAAGTATAAGTATAAAGTAAATCTTCAATATCACGTTTGAAAACATCTACCGAGCCACTCAATTTGTTGTTGAACATGGCAAAGTCCAAACCTAAGTTATATTCCTTTTTACGTTCCCATCTTAAATTTGGATTTGGATTACGTGATGGGCCATAAGTTTGTAGCCACTGGCCTCCAGGAAAAGGATAGAGATTACCTGTACTTAAGGTTACTAAAGATGCATAGTTTGCAAAGCCAGAGTTACCAGTTTCGCCGTATCCTGCTCTAATTTTTAAGAAATTAAGCCATTTGGCATTTTCCATAAATTTCTCGCGGGTAATTTCCCATGATGCAGAAACTGCTGGGAAACTTGCCCACTTATTGTTCGCTCCAAATTTTGATGATCCTTCTCTTCTTAATACAGCCTCGAAGTTAACTTTACCATCGAAAGTATAGTGCACACGACCAAATAAAGCTATTAAAGTGTTATCGTTTTTATTACTGGCAATACCGATTCTATTGACTGCAACCGGCACACTTCCCAAGTTGTTTTCCTCGAAAATATCGTTTGTATAGCCGCGGTTGTTTGCGCTGAAAGATTCGTTTACTTCATAACGGTAAGAATAACCAATCATACCAGTTAAACGATGTTTATCTTTAATCGTTTTACTGTACTCAATTGTTGGCTCAAAGTTAAAGTTTTCGTTTAATTCAGTCCCTTTATAAGCATAACCACCACCTGGTGCATCACCATTTTCTACAGAATTTTGACTTCCAAGTAAACGATATTGATTATCAACAAACTGATTTCTCTGATAAGCAACAAATGCTGATGCTTTCAGATCTTTCATAATGTCTATGTCTATTTTACCATCAACAGAATAAGTTTGCTGATTTCTTTTACTTGTCTCTTGTGCTAAACGAGCAATCTCATTGGTAATATTTCTGGTAAATAAATAAGAACCATTAGGATTATAATACGATTCAGTAGGATTTTTGGTTAAAACAGCTTCCCAGCCACCCCCACCTAATAAATTGGCCCTATTGATGTTCGAAGCAACATTAAACATGGCAGTAACTTTATCTTTAAAGCCCTTTTGTGTTAAGCTCATTCTAAATTGATATTGTTCTCTGCTGTTTTCTCTTGCAAAACCATCTAACTTATTATATGTAAATGATCCACGATAGTTTGATTTATCGCTACCACCAGAAACCGATAAATTCTGATAGTTCGTTAAATTATCTTTATTAATAAGATCGTCGAAATAATTAAAGTCGCCGCCATAATCTTTAGCTGTATATTGTCCAGCTGCAATTTTTTCTCTGAATTGAGTTGCATTCATGAAATCAGGACGCTCGTACAATGTTTCGTGTTTTGCGTAACCATTGTAACTGAATTGAGCAGCTCCTTTACGGCCTTTTTTAGTGGTAACCAAAATAACACCCGCATTGGCCCTGGTACCGTAAATTGCTGCCGCAGAACCGTCTTTTAATACAGTGAAAGATTCGATATCATCTTGTTGTAATAAATCTAAATTACCACCTGGAATTCCATCAATTACAATAAGCGGGCTCGCTGTACCTGAAATTGAAGTAACACCACGAAGCTGAATAGCTACGCCGGTGTTGGGGTTAGAGCTACTTCTGGTAATTTGTAAACCAGCTACTTTACCTTGTAATAAATCCAGCGCGTTTCTAGCACCACTTTGCCTGAATTGGCTGGTGTCTACTTTAGTGATAGCAGATGTTAACTCTCTTTGACTACGGCTGCCATAACCTACTACTACCACATCATCCAATTTAGTATCAGCAGATACCACTAATTTAATGTTTAATGTGTTTTGATTTGTTATGGTAATGTTTTGCGTTAAATAGCCTACATAGCTGATCCTGATCACATCACCTGTACTGGCTTCGATAGTAAACTTGCCGGCAACATCTGTTACAGCGCCTTTGCCCGAAGTTATATTCTTAATACCAACACCCGGTACTGGCTGGCCATTTTCATCGACAACGGTTCCTGCCACATTTTTTTGCGTCTGGACGTACCCGGTAAATGAATTTGCATACAAGCCTCCCCCTGTACCTTCCCACTCCGGATTCATTGAAAATGCCGGGCTATTTAGCAACACAATTGCAGCAGACAGCCCCGTAATTTTAAGTAAATTAATTTTCATTAACGGTTTTGTTAAATTATAAATGATTAGTTATTTGTTTTCCTGGTAATATTTTATCTGTGATGGAAATGACCAGACTGGATTACTTGCCTGACATTTTCGAGTGCTTTATTGATTTAAAATTTTGATTGGCAATAGCAGAAACGAACTTCAAGCATCAAGTCTATCTCTGCAGTCTCATGGAGCTGTTAAATTTCAGAAGGGGATGCTGTAATTCTCATAAAAACGACTTGGTTATGCTAAAACGTTTTAGCAAATCAATTATAGGTATTTTAAATTATAATAAAACGTTTTAGTAAGTAAAAAAAATATTACAATTGAACGAAGGTCAATTTTTTTTAGTCTCTAATGACTAAGCGGGCGGGGATAATGACCTCTTCTGCAGGCAGTTTACCTTTTGAAGAAAGCCGGCTTAAAATGAGTTTGATGATGGTTTCGGCTATTTCCTCCAGGGGTTGCTGGATAGCCGAAATACGTGGGGTATGCAGTTCGAATGCTTCATGATCATCATATGCAATCACTCCGAAATCATCCCCTACTTTTTTATTGATTTGTTTAAGCGCCTTTAAGCCGCTAATGGCCAGATAATTGGTCGCAAAAAGCACGGCATCTATTTGTTTTTGCTGAAGTAACTCTTGAATCTGCGCAATGGTTTCGCTTTCTTCCTGATTAAAATGGATCTTTAAAACCAGCTTGTCGTCATATTTGATTCCATTATCTTCCAAGGCTTTTTTATAACCATCGTATCGCTCTATAATTTGTTGCACATTGATATCAGTGGTAACCAGGGCGATGTTCTTTTTACCCTGATCGATAAAACTCTGGATGGATTGATATGAGGCATTAAAATGATCTGCTCCAACATAACTGGTATTAATATCCTGCAAATTCCTGTCGAAGAGTATTACCGGATTTCCATCGTCCAGCAGCATTTGTATATCTTCTTCTATTCCCTTAATTGGAGAGATGATATAGGCATCAACTTTTCGCGATTTGAACATGTTGATCAGCTCTTTCGCTTTATCGATACTGTTTTCTGTACTGGAATAAATAATTTTATAGCCTTTTTTATAGGCTTTATCTTCGATTAACCTGGCAATCCTGGAAAAGAATGAATTGGAAATATCTTCGATAATTAAACCGATGATATTGGAGTTACCGGTTCTTAAACTTCTGGCAATCTGATTAGGCTTATAACCGCTTTCTTCGATAATTTTCTCCACCTTCTCTATTACTGCTTCGCTTATCGATTTCTCTTTTGCTTTACCGTTAATAATGAACGAAACTGTGGTAATGGATACATTTGCTTTTACGGCTATATCTTTGATAGAAAGCGATTTCATTTGGTTGGATTCTTTTAAGTTAATCGATTCAAAGCTAAATAAAAATTGCAGCTTTTAAATTTTTGTCCGTTATAAAGACGCAATTTAACATTTTTTATGTTAATCGTTTTAGAAACGCTTGTTAAAGGATGTCACAATGTAAACAGGAAAGCTTAAAACAACAAAAGACGCCGATAAGGCACCTTTTTGTATCAAAATTAATATCCTGCATGTAACAGTAAGTTCATCATTAAACCACTTTACCCTATCGAATTATTTAGTGTAAATACGTCGTAATTAACCTGGCCGTTTTTGCCGAAGCACCTGGTTTCCCCATCAGTAAAAGCAGCTCGTCGTAATGTTTTAACATCTCGTTCCGGCCAGCCCCTTCCAGGATCATTTTAAGTTCTCCGTTTACTTTTTGGGTGTTACAATCTTCCTGGATAAGTTCGGTTACAATTTTCTTGTTTACAATCAGGTTAACGAGCGAAATGAATTTAATTTTTACTAACATTCTGGCAATGGCAATTGAAATGGTCCCGCCCTTATAAACCACCACCTGTGGAACTTTAAACAAAGCGGTTTCTAAGGTAGCCGTTCCGGAAGCGACAATTGCAGCATGGGCATGGTGCAACAAATTATAGGTATTGTTAAAAAGCAGGTGAACTTTTTTGTCTCCTGTAAACTGATGATAGTAACTTTCGGTAAAGGTTGGTGCAGCAGCAATGGCAAATACAAAATCGGGATAACTTTCCGTAATGCTTAACATCACCGGCAGTAAACGCTCAATTTCCTGTTTCCGACTACCGGGTAATAAGGCAATAATTTTTCCATCTCCCAACTGATGGTTTTCACGAAAATCTGGATCTGGTGTAAACTGCGCGATTTCGTCTAATAGCGGGTTACCAACATAATCCACCTTCATGCCCCACTCTTGGTAGAAATCCACTTCAAAAGGCAATATACAGAACATATGATCGACCACCTTTTTGATTTTCAGCACCCGCTTCTGGTTCCAGGCCCAAACTTTAGGCGAAATATAATAACATACTTTTATACCGTTGGCTTTTGCAAACTCCGCAATTTTTAAATTAAAACCCGGAAAATCAATCAGGATCAGCACATTAGGCTTCCATTTTAAAATATCATCCTTACAGGCCTTAAGATTTCTGAAAATGGTTCGTAAATTTAAGATCACCTCGGTAAAACCCATAAAAGCCATATCGGCATAGTGTTTAACAAGCATTCCACCTTCGGCTTCCATTTTATCGCCCCCGAAATACCTGAACACAGCTTCGCCATCCTCCGCTTTTAAGGCTTTCATTAAGTTGGCGCCATGTAAATCGCCTGAGGCTTCTCCGGCTACGAGGTAGTATTTCATGTTGTGGATGATGTATGAGGTAAAATGGAAGATGGACAATGGCAGATGCAGGTAAAATCCCCGTCATCCTTATTACATGTTCCATTTTCCATCTTTAAAAAACTTTATAAGCAAAAAATACAAAAGCGCACAAAAACGTTGCAGCCAATATACCTCTGCCGATATTTTCTTTATTGTATTTAAAAAAGTATTGCATGGTATAAGCATTTATAGCAATACCACCAATGTATAACAGATCTGCTTTAGCAAGCGAAGCCACATGGTGAATGATATACCAGGCCATAGAACAAAATATTGCCGGCACAAGTAAACCAATGCCCAAACCCATCCATACCGAATTATTTAATCTTTTTAACTGATCAATCATAAGGGTATTGCTTAACCTAAATTAATGCCATCGGGCGCTGAAATTTTAGCACCAGCAGGCTTCGAATCCTTGTTCCCTATAAAATCCCAGCTGTTTAAGGTTTGTATAGCGTGATGCGCGGTTAAGTCAAACTGAACCGGAACGATCGAAACATAATGGTGTTCCAAAGCCCAAACATCGGTATCTTCTCCTTTATCGAAATTTTCGAAAACACCCGTTAACCAATAGTAAGGACGTTTGTAAGGATCTGTCCTTTCATCAAATTCTTCCATCCACTTGGCATTAGCCTGGCGGCAAACCTTAACGCCTTTCAGCTGATCGCCCTTCGGGAAATTAACATTTAAAAGGGTTCCCTCAGGTAAACCATTGGCTAAAACCTGCTCACAAATGTTTTTAATGTATTTTTTGGTATGACTAAAATCGGCATCGGCTGCAAAATCGTCTAAAGAGAAACCAATAGATGGAATTTTTTCTATGGCGCCTTCTACTGCGGCCGACATGGTACCTGAATAGAGTACATTAATCGAGTTATTTAGTCCGTGATTAATACCCGACACGCACAAATCAGGTTTTTTACCTTTAAAAATTTTATTTACAGCAATTTTAACGCAATCAACCGGGGTTCCGCTGCATTTATACATTTCTACACCTGCATAAAGATCAACCTTATCAAAACGGATTGGTTTACCTATGGTAATGGCATGTCCCATTCCGCTTTGCGGGCTATCTGGTGCAACCACCACCACATTGCCCAGCTCCTGCATTACCTCCATTAAATTTTTAATGCCTGTAGCTGTAATGCCATCATCATTTACAACTAAAATATTTGGTTTTGTGCCCTGCTTTGTCATGCCGGTAAAAATACAGATTATAAATTCAAGGCACAATAAAGCATGGTTTATATGCAAAAATCATTTATTCCTAGATTTTTAGTTTTGAAATCAAAATTATTTCATTCCCTGCAAGAAAGCATATATATTTGAATAAATAACTTATTAAAAATGAAGGCTGTATTTGAGATCACACTTAAACCAACAGGTACGCATTCATGATCATAAACCAAAACCAATTCAATGAAATTCAAACTATTTACTTTGGCTTGTTTTCTAATTACGGGTTCTTTAGCGAAGGCGCAAACAACCTACCAATGGAAAACAGGAACATCTGGTGGCTTTGCCTACAAGTATGTAACCAACGATCCGACCAAAACACGTTTTTATACTTTAAAAAACGGTTTGACAGTAATTTTATCTCAAAATAACAAAGAGCCTAATATTACCTACAAAATGGCGGTAAGAGCGGGCAGTAATACCGATCCGCGTACCAATACCGGTTTGGCACATTACTTAGAGCACCTTCTGTTTAAAGGAACGGATAAATTCGGAACGCTGAATTATGCCAAAGAAAAACCACTTTTAGATAAGATTGAAGCCCTTTACGAAACCTACAACAAAACTACCGATCCGGCTAAACGTAAAGAGATTTATAAGGAAATTGATAAAACTTCGGGCGAAGCTTCTAGTTATTCTATCGCAAATGAGTACGATAAAATGATGAAATCGATCGGAAGTAATTCTACCAACGCCCACACTTCGGTAGAAGAAACGGTTTATGAAGAAGACCTGCCATCAAATGCCATTGATAAATTTTTGGCTGTACAGGCAGAACGTTTCCGTGCCCCTGTTTTCCGCATCTTCCATACCGAGTTAGAAGCGGTTTATGAAGAGAAAAACATTGGTATGGACAACGATGGCCGTAAAATGTACGAGAAAATGTTGTATGCTTTGTTTCCAACACATAACTACGGACAACAAACCACCATTGGTACGATCGAGCATTTAAAAAATCCGTCGTTAATCGAAATCAGAAAATATTACAACAAATATTATGTGCCTAATAATATGGCCTTAATTATGAGTGGCGATATTAATTATGATGATTTAATAAAAAAAATCGACAAAGATTTTGCCTACATGGTTCCAAAACCATTTTCACTTTACAATCCGGCACCAGAAAAACCATTAACACAGGTTCAAACGGTTGACATTTACGGTCCAAGTGCTGAAAACTTATATGTTGCTTACAGGGGTTTCGCCCAAAATACCCACCAAAGTTTATTACTAGATTTAATCGGTAGCATTTTGGCAAACGGTAAAGCGGGTTTAATGGATATCAACATCAATAAACAACAAAAAATGTTGAGGGCCAGTGCTGGTTATAACTCGATGAAAGATTACGGAATTTTCATTTTATCAGGCTCACCTAAAGCCGGACAAAGTTTAGAAGATGCCCAAAAATTATTATTGGAGCAGGTAGAATTGCTTAAAAAAGGTGAGTTCGACGAAAGCCTGATTAAAGCAACAGTTTCTAACATTAAACTGGCCGAACTTCAAAGCTTCGACAATAATGATGTTCGTGCAGATTTCGCCATGAACGCCTTTATCCAAAATCGCGGTACCGAATGGGATAAAACCCTGGCCTCAACCGATGCAATGGCCAAAGTAACCAAAAAGGAAATTGTAGACTTTGCCAACAAGTTTTTCATCAATAATTATGTTTCTATCTTAAAACATAAAGGCGAAGACAAGAGCATTATTAAAGTAGAAAAACCAGCCATTACCGCGGTAAAAACTAATGTTAATGAGGTTTCTCCATTCACCAAAAATATTATAGCTGCTCCGGTAAAACCTATAGCACCTAAATTTTTAGATTATACCAAAGACCTTAATTTTGGTAAAGCAGGTATTGCTGATGTAATTGCCGTTCAAAACACCGAAAACGGAATTTTCCGTATGAGTTACCGTTTTGATATGGGTTCTTACAACTATAAGTTATTGCCTTATGCTGCTCAATATTTAGCTTTCTTAAGTACCGATAAATATTCGGCTGAGGATATTAGTAAAGCATTTTACAACATTGCCTGTAGCTATAGCATAAATGTTGGCACCGATGTAACTACCGTTTCAATTAGCGGTTTACAAGAAAATTTTGATAAAGCAGTAGCCCTGGTAGAAGATGTACTGGCTCACTGCAAACCAAACGAAAAAGCCTTGGAAGATTTAAAAGGTCGTTTGTTAAAATCGAGAGATAACGCAAAACTGAATAAATCGTCAATTCTTGGCGGCTTAATGAGTTATGCACAATATGGCGCAGATAATCCTTTCAATTATGGATTAACTAACGATGAGATCAAAAATATGAAATCTGCAGATTTGATCTACATCTTACACAACCTGACCAATTACAAACACACCATTACTTACTATGGGCCTAAAACTTTAACAGCCTTCTCTGCTGATATTGTAAAAGCACATCCATTGGCAAAAGAATTTAATGATGCTGCGCCAATTAAGAAGTTTGTGTACACCAAAACCGATTCGAACAAAGTTTACTTTGCCGATTACGATATGGTACAGGCCGAAATCCGTTGGGTACGTAATGCCGGCCTTTACGATCCAGCCAATGCTGCAAAAATTGCCTTATTTAACAACTATTTTGGAGGCGGTATGGGTTCTGTGGTATTCCAAACCATTCGCGAATCTAAAGCACTGGCTTATTCTACTTTCGCGGTATATTCTTCTCCTAACACTAAAGAGAAAGAGAATACCATTATCGCTTATGTAGGTACGCAAGCCGACAAAATGAACGAAGCAGTTGCAGGTATGAATGAGTTATTAACCACTTTACCTGAGTCGGATAAGTCATTTGCACTATCTAAAACAAATTCATTAAACGGTATGGAAACCAGCCGTATTACCAAAGATGGAATTATCTATACCTATTTGGCAGATAAAAAATTAGGTTTTGATCACGACTCGAGAGTTGATGAATATGCGAATTTAAAACCATTAACTTTTAATGATGTAAAATCATTCCACCAGACTAATCTTTCGGGCAAACCTTACAGTTACTGTATTGTGGCTTCCGAAAAGAAAATCAACATGGCTGATTTAGCAAAATTCGGTCCGGTAACTAAATTAAGTCTGGAGCAGATTTTTGGATATTAAAAAGGTAGAGGGTAGGAAGGCGGAAGGTTTAAGGTAGAACCTGATGCTTCAATATCAAAATGACCAGCGATTCCCGGAAACGGGGATCGCTTTTTTGTTTAGTTCGATAGTTCATTAGTCATTGGTTTACTAGTTCATTGGTTGCATGATGCAAAAAAATCCCTGTTAATCCGTGCCTCGGTGGCTAAAAAGTTCATTAGTCATTGGTTCACTAGTTCATTGGTTGCATGATGAAAAAAAACAAATTGTATTTCGTGTCTTGGTGGTCAAAAGCAGTAACATCTTCCGTGTTAATCTGTGCTTCCGTGGCTAAAAAGTTCATTAGTCATTGGTTCACTAGTTCATTGGTTGCATGATGCAAAAACAAATTGTGTCTTCGTGTCTTGGTGGTCAAAAGCAGTAACATCTTTCGTGTTAATCCGTGCCTCCGTGGCTAAAAAGCTCATTAGTCATTGGTTCACTAGTTCATTGGTTACATGATGCAAAAAAAACAAATTGTGTCTTCGTGTCTTGGTGGTCAAAAGCAGTAACATCTTCCGTGTTAATCCGTGCTTCCGTGGCTAAAAAGTTCATTCGTTATTGGTTCACTGGTTCATTGGTTGTGTGATCCAGAAAAACAAGTTGTGTATTCGTGCCTTAGCGGTAAAAAACCAGTGCATCCAAAATATCCTTCACCGAAAATTTAGCCCCGCAAACAAACTCATCAGCGGCACCATAATAAATCGTTAATTCATCTCCGTTAACGATATGCCCGTTTGTAAATACCACCTCACCAAAGAAACCATGTAATTCATAATTGGCAGTTGGCACCATAATCGGTTCTTCGGTTCTGGCCAGTACTTCAGATGGATCGTCGAGCGCCATTAAAAATGCACCTAAACAATACTGATGTTTTTCGTTAGCACCATGATATATTTCGAGCCACCCTGCTGTGGTTTTTATGGGTGCGGCACCTGCGCCCACGCGGGCATTATCCCACAGGTTAGCTCTGGTTTTGATAATACATTTGTGTTTGCCCCAATACACGCCATCGGGAGATTCGGCCAGCCAGATATAATTACCACCCAAAGCTACACTGCTGGGGCGGTGTAAAGCATAAAATTTACCGTTAATGCGTTCTTCAAATATGGCGCAGTCTTTATTATGTGGTGGGATAATCATGCCGTGATTTTGGAAAGTTTTCCAATCTTTCGTGCTACGCATCCCCACACCTACTCCATGCTCCGAAACAGCGGTAAAAGTTAAATAATAAGTATCGCCAATTAAGGATACACGGCAATCCTCAATTCCAAATGTTTCATCCTCCCCCTCTCCCTGCAGTAAAGGGTAACCCGCTGGCTGATAAAAATGAATACCATCATCGCTGCAAACCAATCTTAAATGAGAAAGCGTGGTTAAGTAATCAGCACCTTTGTAATTAATTACCCTTGGATCCCTGGCATTGAGTTCCGGATCATTTTCTTCAATAGCTATAATTTCTATACCACCTGCTTTCAATACCGGAAAAGAGATTATACCCTCCTTTTGTTTTGGTCTTTCGGCAACACGGATCAGCAGCCATATTTTCCCTTCAAATGTAAAAACGCCGGGATTGAGCAGACATACAATCTCCAGACCTTCCCTGCTGGGTACGAGATCTTTTGGAGATAATATTGGATTTTGAGGAAACCGCTGGGCTATATCGGCCATAAAAATGTTTTTAAAGCAAACAGGCGACCAAAATTTGACCGCCTGTTCCGCTATTGAATTGATATTATAAGGAGTTTATCCATTTCACAAGTTCATCTCTTCCTTTTCCTGTCTTTTGTTGCAGTTTCCCCAACAATTCATCGTCCTGACCTTCTTCGTGTTTTAAATCATCGTCAGTTAAATCAGCATAAGCTTGTTTAACCTTTCCTTTTATTTCATTCCACTTTCCTTTTAATTCTAACTTATCCATGCTCGTATTTTTTTTGATTTAAACAATGTAATTTCTAAATCTAATAACAGTTTTCGCCACTATTTGTTTTGATTTAAGCATATTAAACCAAACAATGGGCTGATTTTGTCCTGACACACATGGTTTTTTACATATTTTTAGTTACATTAAGAGTATCATTTCTATGAATGAATAAACATTATTAACTAAACTAACAATTTGATGAAAAAACTACTCTTATGTATGATTTTATCTCTCGGTGTAATTTCATTTGCTTTCGCACAAGGCAAGGTAATTAGCGGGAAAGTAACGTCGGCCTCAGGACCCATTCCTGGGGTTAGCGTATTTGTAAAAGGCTCACCATCAACCGGTACGCAGAGCGATGCCACGGGAGCTTTTAAATTAACAGTTTCGGAAGATGCCAAAACAATCGTTTTTAGCTTCATCGGTTTTAAGACCAAAGAAGTACCCATTAGCGGACAAACGGTCAATGTAAATCTGGAAGAGGAAAATAATACCTTATCTGATGTGGTTGTGGTGGGTTATGGTACTCAGAATAAACGGGATGTAACAGGTTCTGTAGCTTCTGTTAAATCGAAAGACCTGGAGAACCTGCCCGTAACAAGCTTCGAGCAGGCCCTTCAGGGAAAGGCAGCTGGTGTACAGATTGCCGCACAAAATGGAAAACTGGGGCAAGGCATAACGGTTAGAGTAAGGGGGGCTGCATCGGTAACGGCTGGAAGTGAACCACTCTATATTGTTGATGGAATCCCGATTACTTCAGGTGATTTTTCCAGCACCACGGCGCCAACCAGTGCCTTGGCAGATTTAAACACCAATGATATTGAATCTATTGAAGTATTAAAAGATGCCTCTGCTTCTGCAATTTATGGTGCAAGAGCTTCAAACGGAGTTGTTTTGATTACCACGAAACAAGGTAAGGTGGGCAAAACGCTTATCCAGTTTAATGCACTGGGCGGCATCAGTACACCTTCCAATCACAGAGAATTTCTAACTGCTGAACAATATGTTAAAATAGAACGCAGAGCAGGCCAGGGTGCAGCAAATCAGGATTTCCTTAACGGAGATTATGCAACATTACAAGAAGCACTTGACGATTACAGTGCAAGTGTTGAAGCACGTTTAAACCGTTATTCGGCAGGCAATAACGATTATCAGACTTACAAGGTCAATACCAATTGGGAAGCTGCATCTTTTCAAGACAATCCGGTTACCCAGCAATACGATCTGAATTTAACAGGCGGAAATGAAAAGACAAAATTTTATATCGGTGGCCAGGCGCTAGATCAAAACGGAATTGTGATTGGGAACAGCTACAAACGTTATAGCGGCAGATTAAACCTGACCAATAAAGTAACTGACTTTTTAGAAGTTGGCGTTAACCTTAATTTCTCAAATAGCATTAATAACAGGTTATCAAATGATAATGCTTTTTCAAGTCCGTTACAATCTGTTGCACTCTCACCGATCACACCGTTTATCGATCCCCGATCGGGTTTAATTAGCGGAACCTTACCAGGAGCAGCTTCAAATTATCCGGTCTATTATAATCCATTTATCAGTGTCGACAATGCTTTTTACAAAGCAACCGTATACAGAACCATTGGTAAAGCTTTTGCGAACATCAACATTGCCAAAGGACTAAAGTTTAGTACTGATTTCTCTATCGATAACTTAAATCAAAACGAAGAAAGTTATTATGGATCATTAACCTTTAGAAACACTGGTACCTCAAATGGATATGGGCAAAATATTTCAACTTTTGTAATTAATGCCAATACCAATAACTTTTTCAGTTATAATGCATCAATCGGAAAAAGTGCTTTTGATTTTGTTTTGGGTACGAGTTATCAAAAATCAACCACCAAATACAGCACCATTGAAGGGCAGGATTTCCCAAGCGATTCTTACATTAAATTGGGATCTGCTGCAACCAAGGTGATCGCAACCAGCAACGAAGGTGCATTTAGCTTTTTATCGTATTTCTTTAGGGCTAATTACAAATATAACGAACGTTATTTACTTGGCTTTAGCGTAAGGGCTGATGGTTCATCCCGTTTTGGAACTAATAATAGGTACGGATATTTCCCTGCAGGTTCATTGGCCTGGATTGCTTCTGAAGAAGATTTCTTAAAACAAAGCGAAACCATCAGTTTATTAAAATTTAGAGTGAGTTATGGTTTAACAGGTAATGCCGAAATCGGCAATTATTCTGCCCGTGGTTTATTTAGCGGAACAGGCGCATACGGAGGTTTACCCGGACAAATACCTTCGCGGATTGCCAATCCCGATTTAACCTGGGAAAAAACCAAACAACTTGATATTGGCTTCGACTTTGGGATCTTAAAGAATAGAATTACAGGCGTTTTTGATTTCTATCAAAAAAACACAACCGATTTATTGTTGGATGTACCTATTCCGCAAACAACGGGTTTCTCTACCAAAACTCAAAATTTAGGCTCCTTAAAAAATACAGGTTTTGAATTGGGCATTAACACCGAAAATTTTGTAGGTGCCTTCAAATGGTCAACTGCCATAACAGGCGCCATTAACAACAACAAGATTACCAATTTAGGTGGGCAGATTTTAAACAGTAATGAAATAAATGCGGCCATTTCAGGTCAACCAATCGGAGTATTTTACATACCGGAATACGCAGGTGTAAATTCTGCAAATGGAGATGCGCTTTATTACCTCAACACTACTGATGCTTCGGGCAATGTAAACAGATCAACCACTACAGATATTAATCAAGCACAAAGAATATTTGCAGGCAACCCCAACCCTAAATATACATTCGGCTTAAACAATACTTTTTCGTACAAGAATTTTGATTTAGGTATATTTTTCCAGGGTGTAAAAGGCAATAAAATTTTCAATGCAGGTGGCCAGTACATGAGTGCAAATGCATCAAACGGTTATGATAACCAAACGGCTGATCAAATGAATTATTGGGATAAACCAGGTGATGTAACACTTGTTCCCGAGCCTCGCTTATTTGCAGGTAACGGCATTGGAAACTCCACCAGATACCTTTCTGATGGTTCATACGTCCGCTTAAAAACATTAACCCTTGGTTATACCTTCCCGGCTTCGGTATTAACAAAAATTAAATTGAGCAAATTAAGATTATATGCTACAGCACAAAATTTAGCGACAATTACAGGTTACAAAGGGTGGGATCCAGAGGTAAATGCCGATTATCAATCGACAAATATTAATCAGGGTGTAGACTTTTATTCTGCACCACAACCACGTGTAATTTCATTTGGTATTAACATTGGCCTATAATTAAAAAAGAATCAAAATGAAAAAGACATATATAAATAATATCATATTTACTTGCATGCTTTTGATGGCGATATCATCGTGCAAAAAACCGCTTGATATAAATCCTGTTGATACCATTGAGCAAAAAAATGCTTTACTCACTTCAAAAGATGTTGAAGGTGCCTTAGTTGGTGCGTACTCAGATCTTGGCAGCCGTAATTTCTTTGGTGGCCGTCCGTTTTTAATAACGGATTTTTTAGCAAATACTGATGCCATTGAATGGTTTGGCACCTACGAGGAATTAACTCAAGCCATTAATAAATCACTTTTAAAAACCAATACCTTTGTCGATAATGTTTGGGCTGCAGGTTACACATCAATTAATGATGCCAATAATGTTATAGCAGCCATTGATAAAGTAGAAGCGGCCAAAAAAAGCAGGGTTGAAGGTGAAGCGAAATTTATTAGAGGAGCCGCATATTTTGAACTGGTAAGGTTATTTGGAAAAGCCTATAATGATGGTTCGCCAGCTACAAACCTGGGGGTTCCGATAGTATTAACACCAACTAACCTCATCAGCGAAGCAAATTATGTAAGCAGGGCTACTGTAGCGGCTGTTTATAATCAGGCTATAGTTGATTTAACCGATGCAGAAGCTAAATTGCCTGCAACCAACAGTTTCTTTGCGACTAAATCTTCAGCAGCTGCAATGTTAGCCAGGTTATATTTACAAATGGGCAATTATAGTGCTGCCGCCGCTGCTGCAAATCGGGTAATTACTTCAGGAAATTACCAGTTAACAGGAACTTACCTGGATGCTTTCCCTAAAATGCCTGAAAGCGGAAAACCGGCAAAACCAGGCGACAATACTACTGAAGATGTTTTTGCCATGCAGGTAACAACTTTAACCGGATTTAACGGTTTTAATGAGTTTTATGGTTCATCAACATTTGGTGGCCGTGGAGATGCCGTAATTTCACAAGATTGGATTGATGCAACTTATACCGCAGGCGATGATAGGGCTAATGCTTTTTACGATGATGATGATATTTTCACGTCGAAATTCGGAAATCAATTTGGAAATATACCTGTAATCAGACTCGCGGAAATGTATTTAATCAGGGCAGAATGTAATGTCCGCTTAGCTCCGGCTGCTCCTATTGGAGGCGTTACACCGCTACAAGATTTAGCCACCGTTAGAAGCAGGGCTGGCTTAACAACCCTAACCGCAACCCTGGCAAATATCCTTAATGAAAGAAAGCTGGAGTTTGCTTTTGAAGGCTTTGCATTACATGATGCAAAAAGAACACAAACCAATATTGGTAGCTTACCCTGGAACTCTAACAAATTAGTTTTCCCAATTCCACAAAGGGAAATTGATGCAAATACAAAACTGGTTCAAAACCCAGGTTACTAGAAATAGCAGATAACAAAAATGGCCCCGAAAAACCGGGGCCATTTGTTTATTTAAAATTATTGTTAAAGCTTTTTCGCAGCAGCTATAATTTCTTCAACCACTCCCGGATCAAGCAGTGTAGAGGTATCGCCTAAATTACTGGTATCCCCTTCAGCAATCTTGCGTAGAATTCTACGCATAATTTTGCCTGAACGTGTTTTTGGCAAACCAGAAACAAACAATATTTTATCAGGTTTTGCTATCGCACCAATTACACGGGTAACCGTTTGTAAAATATCTTTTTTAGATAATTCGGCTTCTCCGTGCATTTCCGGATAAATTACAAAAGCATAAATACCCTGACCTTTTACATCGTGCGGATAACCTACCACCGCACTTTCTACCACACCAGCGTGCATATTAATCGCATTTTCTACTTCAGCGGTACCAATTCTATGCCCTGAAACATTTAATACGTCATCCACACGACCGGTAATACGGTAATAACCATCCTCATCGCGCAAACAACCATCACCGGTAAAATATAAATTATCGTAAGTAGAGAAATAAGTTTGTTTGCAACGCTCATGATCGCCATAAGTGGTACGCAACATACCTGGCCAAGGGAATTTGATACAAAGATTTCCCATTACGCCGTTTCCTTCAATTTCATTACCATTTTCATCAACCAAAATTGGCTGGATACCCGGCAATGGCAGGGTAGCAAAACTAGGTTTGGTTGGGGTTACCGTAGCAATAGGTGAAATCATGATCCCCCCGGTTTCGGTTTGCCACCAGGTATCGACAATAGGCGCTTTACCGTGGCCGATTTTTTCGTCGAACCAATGCCAGGCCTCTTCGTTAATTGGTTCTCCTACAGAACCTAAAACACGGATTGAACTTAAATCTTTACCGTTAAGCGGATCATCACCATAACTCATTAAAGAGCGAATAGCGGTAGGCGCTGTATATAAGGTATTTACTTTATGTTTTTCTACAATATCCCAAAAGCGAGAAGGCGTTGGGTAGGTTGGGATTCCTTCGAACAATACAGATGTTGCCCCTTGCGAAAGCGGCCCATAAACAATATACGAGTGGCCTGTAATCCAGCCAATATCGGCTGTACAAAAATAAACTTCTCCAGGCTGGTAATTAAACACATTCGAAAAGGTATAACCTGCATAAACCATATAACCGCCGCAGGTATGCACCACACCTTTAGGTTTACCGGTAGAGCCAGAAGTATAGAGAATGAACAGCATATCCTCTGCATCCATTTCTTCGGCTTCACAAATATCGTTTACGTGTTTAACCTCATCTTCCCACCACACATCTCTGCCTTTCAGCATCGAAACAGGGGTACGGATATGGGTTAATACGATACATTTTTCTACCGTTGGGCAACCAATTAATGCATCATCAATTACATCTTTTAAAGGAATCTGTTTATTACCGCGATAAGAACCGTCGGCAGTAATCACCACTTTACATTTCGAATCATTAATCCGGTCAGCAATAGATTTAGCCGAAAATCCGCCAAAAATAACCGAATGTACTGCACCAATTCTGGCGCAGGCCAATACAGCAATAGCCAGTTCGGGCACCATTGGCATATAAATACAAATACGATCGCCTTTTTTAGCACCGTTACGTTTTAAAACATTGGCAAAACGACAAACGCGTTCGTGCAACATTTTATAAGTATAAGTCACACTTTCTTCTTCAGGATTATTAGGTTCCCAAACAATAGCAGGTTTATCTCCATTGGTAGCTAAGTGGCGGTCTAAACAGTTTTCGGTGATGTTAAGTTTTGCCCCTTCAAACCATTTGATATTTGGTTCGTTAAAATTCCACGATAATACCTTAAACCAGGGTTTACGCCATTGAAAGTTTTGCGCTACTTCGCCCCAAAACTGCTCTGGGTTTTCTACGCTTTTCTTATAATCTTCTTCGTACTGCTTAAAAGATGTAATTTGCATTGCTCGTTCTTATATTTTGGATTAGTGGGGGCTAATTTAAATAAATAATCATAAGGAGAAATAGCTTAATCGTATCAAAATGAATATCAAACGTTTGATCAGAAATATTTATTTTTAATATAGCTTAATATAAGAAGAAATTCATATTCGGCATTAATAAACATTACATAACCTTTACCGCGGGTAAATAATAATTATAAAAAATAATTAGCTAGGCTATTGCCGTTTACAATTATTATTCAGATATTTGCACACTCTTAAAAAAATTAAGCGGACGATATTAACAACTATATTTACAAGTCATGTCAAGAGTTTGTGATTTAACAGGAAAAAAAGCAATGGTAGGTAACAACGTTTCTCACTCAAACGTTAAAACCAAACGCAAATTTTACCCAAACCTACAACTTCAGAAATTTTATATTCCTGAAGAAAACCGTTGGATTACGTTGAAAGTTTCTACTTCAGCGATTAAAACCATCAATAAAGTGGGCATTAGCGAAGCAATTAACCGTTTCGTAAAAAAAGGATTTTTGTAAAAAACATTAACTGTTGAGATTAACAGTTTTCAATTTATATTAAAATGGCAAAAAAAGGTAACAGAGTTCAGGTTATTTTAGAATGTACTGAACATAAAGAAAGTGGCATGCCAGGTATGTCTAGATATATTTCTACCAAAAACCGTAAAAACACTACTGAAAGATTAGAATTAAAAAAATTCAATCCAGTATTGAGAAAAGTAACCGTACATAAAGAGATTAAATAAGATTGATGGTGTAAAGGTAGAAGGTTAGGGTATACATCCCCCCCATTCTATCCATCTATCATTCAATCATTAAATTTTATAAGAACATGGCAAAGAAAGTAGTTGCAACCCTTAAAACAGGTACAGGTAAAGAATATTCGAAAGTAATTACAATGGTAAAATCACCAAAAACCGGTGCTTACTCATTCAAAGAACTTATCGTACATAACGACCACGTAAAAGATGCTATTGCATCTAAATAAGGTTAATATTTTTTAATATTAAAAGATATTAAAGGCCGTTCCGTTTTAACCGGAAGGGCTTTTTTTGTTATATAAAAATTTAGATATGGGTTTATTCGATTTTTTCAAAAAGAAAGAAACTGCACCTGAAGCTCAGGAAGCACTGGATAAAGGTTTAGAGAAAACCAAAGACGGTTTCTTTAATAAAATTACCAAAGCTGTAGCAGGAAAATCTTCTGTTGATGATGAAGTGCTCGATAATCTCGAAGAAGTTTTGGTCACTTCTGATGTTGGCGTAAGTACGACATTAAAAATTATCAAACGTATTGAAGAACGTGTTGCCAAAGATAAATACTTAAACACTTCTGAGCTTAACTTTATTCTCCGCGACGAGATCCAGTTGCTGTTATCTGAAAACAATAGTAACGATTTCCGCCAGTTTGAGTATGGCGACCATAAACCTTATGTAATTATGGTGGTTGGCGTAAATGGTGTTGGTAAAACAACCACTATTGGAAAACTGGCACATAAACTTAAAGAATCGGGACTTAAAGTTGTACTAGGCGCTGCCGATACTTTTAGAGCTGCAGCTGTTGATCAGATTAAGCTTTGGGGTGAACGCGTTGGCGTGAGGGTTGTAGCACAAGCCATGGGTTCTGATCCTGCTTCAGTTGCTTTTGATACCTTACAGTCTGCTGTTGCTAATGGTGAAGATGTAGTGATTATCGATACAGCCGGACGTTTACACAACAAAATCGGCTTAATGAACGAGTTGGGTAAAATTAAACAGGTGATGCAAAAGGTTGTACCAGGCGCACCGCACGAAATTTTATTGGTATTGGATGCCTCAACCGGACAAAACGCCTTTGAACAGTGCAAACAGTTTACCGAAGCGACAGATGTGAATGCACTGGCCATTACCAAATTAGATGGTACAGCTAAAGGTGGTGTCGTAATCGGCATATCAGATCAATTCAGGATTCCTGTTAAATATATTGGTGTAGGAGAAAAAATTGGCGACTTACAGCTTTTCGATAAGAAAGAGTTTGTGAATAGTTTGTTTAAATAGGCGTAATTATTTTAATGCCATCGTCATGCTGAATTTATTTCAGCATCTATTTAGAAAGAAGACCCTGAAATAAATTCAGGGTGACGGCTATATTAACACAGTAAAGATCAAGTGTAAAAGATGAATACCAAAATAGTAAGAAGTAAAAGCGCAATTAAGCAACCTAAAATTAATGTAATTACATTGGGTTGTTCAAAGAACATATACGATTCGGAAGTATTGATGGGGCAGTTGCGTGGCAACAATTTAAATGTTGTGCACGAATCAGACAAGATGGGTAAAGATGATATCGTTGTAATTAATACCTGCGGTTTTATCGATAATGCCAAACAAGAATCAATTGACACTATTCTTCAGTTCAGCGAACTGAAAGAAGCCGGTAAAATTGGCAAAGTAGTCGTTACAGGTTGTTTATCTGAACGCTACAAACCCGAACTGGAATCAGAAATCACAAACGTTGATGCCTTTTTCGGCACCAACGATCTGCAAAATATATTACATGAGTTAGGCGCCAATTACAAACATGAGCTCATCGGCGAGCGTTTGCTAACCACCCCTTCTCATTTTGCCTATTTCAAAATTGCTGAAGGCTGTAACCGTCCTTGCTCTTTCTGTGCCATTCCCTTAATGCGTGGTAAACACTTGAGTAAACCAATGGAAGAATTGGTTAACGAAGCAAAAATATTGGCCAAAAACGGCACAAAAGAACTGATTTTAATTGCTCAGGATCTTACTTATTACGGCTTAGACCTTTATGGTGTACGTAAGTTAGATGAGTTGATGCGTCGTTTATCGGATGTTCCCGGAATCGAATGGATCCGTTTGCAATACGCCTACCCTTCTGGTTTCCCGATGGAAATTTTGGATGCCATGAACGAACGCGACAATATCTGCAAATACCTGGACATGCCCTTACAGCACATTACAGATAATATGCTAAAATCGATGCGCCGTGGTACGACCAAACAAAAAACCATCGATTTAGTCAATCAGATTAGGGATAAGGTACCAAACATTGCCATGCGTACCACTTTAATTTGTGGCTACCCTGGCGAAACCGAACGCGATTTTGAAGAAATGAAGGAATGGGTTGCCGAAACAAAATTCGACCGCCTAGGTTGCTTTACCTACTCGCACGAGGAAAAAACACACGCACATACTTTAGTGGATGATATCCCTGACGAAGTAAAACAACAACGTGTAGATGATATTATGGAAATTCAGCAGGGTATTTCCTTCGATATTAACCAGGAAAAAGTAGGCAAAACCTTTAAAGTACTGGTAGATAAAAAAGAAGGTGATTTCTTTGTTGGAAGAACCGAATTTGATTCGCCCGAGGTTGATAACGAAGTTTTAATCGATGCCGCAACCGGTTATGCAGCTAACGGAAGTTTTGTAAATGTAAAAATAGACCGGGCTGAAGATTTCGATTTGTACGGAACCATAGTTTAGAAAAATATATAAAATTCTGCATAAAAAAATCCGATGAGTTATTCATCGGATTTTTTTTATGTTGTTATTTTTTAGGTTCAGGTCTGTTTTTAATCTGACTAGCTTTTAACCAGATTTTAGCACCTTTCGAGTTCACATAATATTTTTCATTTTTTGCATTGATATAAACATCAGATCCATCTGGTGCCATTTTGCCTTTCCAGGTTTTATCAGCAACTTTCGAACTGCCTTTTACCGCTACTTCTGCAGTTTTATTACCTACAGATTTAGCACCTTTGCTAATTGCTTTTCCGGTATGATCTAATGCTTTACCTACTTCAGTTTTTTTCTTTTCTTGAGCATTTACGTTTAAAGCTACACCTCCAAACAAGGCCAGCGTTAATAAACCCATTACTAATTTCTTTTTCATGACAGCTATATTTTTATTTAAATGATAACAGGTAATCTGCTGGTTTTGTTTTATAGCTACATCATATTAAAGAAATCTTATTCCTAAAAAGCGAGAGCAGGATTGAGATAAGAAAATATTTTTTGAAGCGCAAGGTCAGTAACAGCTATTAAGGTTTGTTCCCGTGCTCCGCTGTATCCTTTCGCTGCGCTTCCGGGATGCCGCTGCGCCCGGGGCTAGTTACCAGGGTACTGTAAAAAACGAGGGCAAAATTTCCTTTCGAAGAATATTTGTGCTTTTAATGCACAGGCCTTTGTTTAATAAACCTTGTTGAAGTGATTATCCTTTTTGTTGCACAACCCCAAAAAACCTCCACTAACCAACACAAAAAGATAAAAGCGGAAAGAAGGACTGCCCGAACCGAAAAGCAATGAACCTGCTTTTCAATAAAAAATAAA
Source organism: Sphingobacteriaceae bacterium GW460-11-11-14-LB5 (assembly GCA_002151545.1). Taxonomy (NCBI): domain Bacteria; kingdom Pseudomonadati; phylum Bacteroidota; class Sphingobacteriia; order Sphingobacteriales; family Sphingobacteriaceae; species Sphingobacteriaceae bacterium GW460-11-11-14-LB5. The sequence continues at coordinate 4,117,390 of CP021237.1, forward strand.
GATTGCTTTATAAGACACGGCAAATGTGAATATACCTACTGCCTTTAGTGTGAATTTCCCGCTGATCACACAGATTAACGCAAATTAAAATTACAAATCAGCACTTTTCTGCGAAATTTTCGGGAGATTATATGCGCCTTAAATGCTGAACATCACCTTAGTTTAATTTCTCGGCCAGCAATTTCATTTCGATATGCGGCGAATGGTTTTCGTAGATAATGCTATGTACCGCCTTACAAATTGGCATATCTACATGGTATGCCTGGTTTTTAATATGCATGCATTTCACCGCATAATAACCCTCGGCAATCATATTCATTTCCAGCTGAGCAGATTTAACGGTATAGCCCTTCCCTATCATATTACCAAAGGTACGGTTACGGCTAAATTGCGAATAAGCGGTTACCAGTAAATCGCCCAGATAGGCTGATTCTTTAATATCGCGGTCGATGGGGTGAACCGCATCTACAAAACGTTTAATTTCACGGATCGCATTACTGATCAATACCGCCTGAAAGTTATCGCCATAACCTATGCCGTGGCAAATGCCGCTGGCAACAGCATATATATTTTTTAAAACTGCTGCATATTCTGTCCCAAAGATATCATCCGACACGTTTGTTTTAATATAACGGGTATTTAAAAATGAAGCAAATGTAGCGGCTTTTTCTACATCGGTACAGGCGATGGTTAAGTATGATAATTTTTCCAACGCCACCTCTTCGGCATGGCACGGACCACTTACCACCAGAATATCATGATAAGGAATACCATAATTTTTATGCAGAAATTCGCCTATAATCAGGTTATCTTCAGGAACAATTCCTTTAATGGCAGAAACAATCTTCTTCCCCTTTAAATCTTCTGCGGTGATGGTAGATAAAGTTTCTTTGAGAAATGCTGCCGGAACATTTAAAATTACAAATTCAGCTGAATTGATAATGGCATTGATATCAGAGGATATATTGTTCTCTTGCGTAAGTTTAATTTCAACAGAACTAATATAATTTGGATTGTGCTTAAATTTTTTAATATGCGCTATAGCAGCTTCATTACGCATCCACCAAAAAATTTCCTTTTCGGCTAAATTATCTGCAAGCATTTTTACAATGGCAGTCGCCCAGCTCCCGCCCCCTATCATTGCTATTTTAGGTACCATATTTTAAAGAGGTATAAGGCTTAAGGTAAAAGGCATAAGGTTATTATGGCCTACGTACTAAAGCTTAAGGTAAAAGGTGTAATATTTAGACTCGAGTAACATATCTCATACCTAAAATCTTACGTCTCAAGCCCGCAAGTTACTATTTCTTATAGATATTTACACTAAAAAGTGTGAGGCGGATAGGCAATACCCTACACCTCACACCTTTAACCTTATACCTCAAGAGGCTACTTCTTAGCGTCTTTGTTAAACAACTGGTCTTTAGATGTTTTTTCTACAATCATTCCGTCCTTTAATTTGTTTTGGATCGCAGAGTAAGGACCTGTTACAATTTCTTCGCCAGTTTTAACACCAGATTTTACGATAATGAACTGATCGTTTTGGATACCTGTGGTTACCTCTGTTTTTTTAACTTTTTTGGTTTTAGCATCGTAAGCATAAATATACTGCTTCACCTTTTTATCGGTTAATTTAGATTTTTGCTTATCAGTGTTTGCCTGGTTACCCTGGTTTTGGCTGGCATCGGCAGATTTTGCATTATCAGTAAATACCGCCTGGATTGGAATGGCCAAACCAGTTAAAGATTCGCTTTCGATATCAACAGTAGCCGACATTCCCGGACGGAAAATCGATTGTTGTTTGCCAGCTAATTCTTCAGTAATTCTAATTTTTACCGAGAAATTGGTTACCTGATCTACTGAGGTAGATACGGCGGTACCCACTGCTGTTGATGAACTTGCAATTTCAGTTACCTCGCCTCTAAATTTTTTATCAGAAAAAGCATCAACCTCTATCGAAGCTTTATCGCCAACTTTAACACGGGTAATATCATTTTCGTTAACATCAACGTTAACTTCCATTGATGATAGGTTAGAAATACGCATAATTTCTGTACCTGCCATTTGCGAAGTTCCTAAAATACGATCGCCCAATTCGATTGATAGTTTCGACACTACACCATCAACTGGTGCGTAAATAGTCGTTTTAGCCAGGTTTGCCCCTGCTTCTTTAACGTTTGCGCCGGTTTGTTCTAAAGTAAATTTAGCGCCTATTACGCTTTCTTTCGCGCTGGCTAAATTTGCTTTAGCTGTTAAATATGCGGCTTTAGCTGCGTCGAATTCGGATGCCGAGATCACTTTTTTATTAAACAGTTCAACATTACGTTTATAAGTAGCATCTGCGTTTACAAAGTTAGCCTGGTTTTGTACCAGTTGTTGTTGAGCGGAAGCCACACTTGCTTTTTGAGCATTGAAACTAGCTACCGTTCTTTCATATCCTGATTGTAAAACATCCGGACGCACTTTACAAAGCAATTGACCGGCTTTAACAATATCGCCCTCTTTTACTTTTAACTCTACTACCTCTCCCGATACCTCAGAACTTAATTTAACTTCTGTTTCCGGCTGTATTTTACCACTTGCGGTTACGGTTTCAACCACAGTTTTATCTGACGCTTTTTCTGTAGTTACTTTTTCGGTCTTATCACCACCAATAACTCCGGCTAGTTTTAATATCACTAGAAGGGCTACGATAGCAACTACGGTAATAATAATATGCTTCAGTTTCATAATTTATTGTATTTCGTTTGTTTGTATTAAAGTTTGTAATGTTTTAAACTTGAAAGCTTTTAATACTTTTCGCTTTAGTTTTTAGTTTTAAAAAACAATCTGTTTGCCCAGGTAATAATCAATTACTTTTGCCCTGAATAAAAGATCATATTTAGCCTGTATAAAATCTATCTCCGCTTTATTTCTATTGGTTTGAGCGGTGCTATAATCTAAAGAATTTACTAAACCAACATTATAACGCTGCTCAATTACATAAAAGGCATCTTTTTGCGCCTGAAATGCATTCTGAGTTGATGAATAACGACTTTCTGCGGCCTTTAGATCATACACAGCCTGAGAGATTACCTTGCTTAAATTATTCTTGGTAAGTTGTTCCTGTACCTGAGTATTCTGATAGTTAATTTTTGCTTTTCTAACATTTGTTCTCGCCTGGAAACCATTAAAAATAGGAATAGAAAGATTTAATCCAACATATTGGTTAAAGTTATCTTCTATCTGCGAGCCGAAAGCTTGTTTCCCTAAAACAGTTACAAAGTCTGGTGCAACAACAGATTCGTTAGTGGTTAAGGTTCTTCCAATTTCAGAAAATCCGTTTGGGGTAATTGAAACAACCTTACTTCTGCCACTTGAAAAATTAGATCCTAAACCAGCTCCGATTGAAAGTCTTGGGTAATAAGACGATTTTGCAACACTAATTCCTCTTAAGGCAGCTTCTGTTCTTAACGATGCTAATTTAACATCCGGGAAACTGGTTACCGCACTGGTGAAAATGGTATTGATATCATAACTGTTCTGTAAAGAATAGTTTTCTGCAATAACCGGTGCCTTTACCTCAAATCTGTTTTCTGGTTGCATTTCCATCAATTGATTTAAAGTTAAGTAAGATACCGATAATGTATTTTGAGCATTTGTAGTATTCAACTCTGCAGTTGCCACCTGTGATTTTGCCTGCGAAATATCGGCTAAGGTTTTATTACCGGCATCTAACAAAGCTTGTTCCCTTTTTAAGGTCTGTTTAGCCACATCTAACTGTTGTTGCGAAGCCGCCAGTAAGTCTTTATTATACAGGATCTGCATATATGAGGTTACCACTTGCAAAATTAAATCGTTTTTGATTTTCTCTACATTGGTTTGATCGGCAGCAAGCAAAAGTTTGTTCTGTTTGATCTGGTTTATTTTCTGAAAGCCCTGAAAAAGATCGGCACTTGCACTTAAGCTACCATTGGCTGACGAGAATTGCTGTGAAATAAACTGATTGGTTGATGGATCGATGCTACGACCGAAGTTTTTATTATAACTTGCTGATCCGTTAAGCGTTGGTAAAAGCGCATTTTTAGATTGACTTAGCGTTTCATTGCTTAAAGCTGCACTAAATGCAGCCTGTTTGATCTGTAAATTATTTCTAAGGGTATTATCTACTGCCTGTTGGATGGTTAAAACTTGCTGTGCATTAGCCTTATTGGCAAAACTGAGCGCGATAACAAAAGTAAAACCGGTAACTAACTTCTTCTTGGTAAACATCTTCATAATTTGTTTCAAATCTATATAAACAACTTTAATAATTTCAATCTGTACAGGCATTTAGTAACTTTACCGCTAAAATGTACCTGATCAAATCACCGCTTCTGCTAAAATGGTATTATCCATCACTATTATGGAATAAATCCCGCACCGAAAAAGTTATTTATTTGACCTTTGACGATGGACCTATACCCAATGTTACAGATTTTGTATTAAAAACTTTAAAAGTCTTTAATGCTAAAGCTACATTTTTTTGCATCGGCGATAATATTGTAAAACACCCCGAAGTTTTTGAACGTGTAAAAAACGACGGACATGCCATTGGCAACCATACTTTCAATCATTTAAAAGGCTGGAAAACCGATAATGAAACCTACCTTCAAAATACGCTAAAATGCCAGGAACTCACGCAAACCAATCTTTTCCGCCCACCTTATGGCAGAATCAGGAAAAGCCAGATTAAAAGTCTGAAGTCCGTAGTCCGTAGCCCGAAGACCGTATTCCAAAATCAAAAATCTGACTTAGGACTAAGGACCATCGACTCAGGACTGAACATCGTAATGTGGGATGTACTCAGCGGCGATTTCGACACTAAGCTTTCGCCCGAAAAATGTTATCAAAACGTGATTAAACATACCGAAAATGGTTCTATAATTGTATTTCACGATAGTTTAAAAGCATTCGATCGTTTATCTTACGCCCTTCCCAAAGTATTGGCTTATTTTACTGAAAAAGGTTTTACATTTTCAACGTTGTAGTCCTTAGCCAATCCTATGCCAAGGCTCTTATCAACAAGTAAAAACCTGACAATCAAAATATTAAGATAAATAAAAATAGACAACTGTTCAAAACCGCACAAATTTGTCCGATAACGAACGGTTATGGAAAAGCCTGTTATTATCCATCATCAGTTAAAAGCGTAACATGTTCCAAAAACTGTCAGCAAGATATTATCTTTTTATTCTTACTTTACTATTGTTATCATGCAATGGAAACGTTGAACAAGGTTTTGAAAAAATCCCGCCCGGACTGAATGTAACCGAAGATCTTATTAGGGCGATACGACCGGATAAAGATTATCAATATTGGGCGTGTATTCGGCAGGGATATTTCCATAATCCAAATACCAATACGGAAATCATCACCGGAAAGGGCGACATTTCTTACCTGATGAACAATAAATTTGACGACCCTAAATTAGGCTTCTTATACAAAATGTGGCAAGGCTATTTTTATATTGCTTATGTAGATCATAATCACTTAAAATTGGTTACCGAAGAAGCACAATTGATCAAATTTATAGGCAAGATTGATAGCATAGAAGAAGCTTTGCTCATTGCAGATATCCATAATTTATCGGTCGATTATACAAGAGCTATTGGCAGTTCGTATAAAAAAGTTAAAAATGGTTATGAATTCTATCTGGTAAAATTCCATAAGTGCACCGTGAGAACAGAACCCTTTAAGGTTAGCATTGATACTTTAGGTAATTACAAAGCTAAAAGCCTGGGTTTTTTCTATGATGTTGATGACTATACCTGTTATGATTAAAAGTACAAATAAGCTTAAATTGAAAATAAGCTTTTCCGCTCGCAAGACCTTGAAATAATTAGCGCCTACACACATTTATCAGCATAAATCCAGCCGATATTTTTTTCATCATTTATACTTTTTTATGACCTTCAATTCACATCTTTTTTCGTAGTTTAGAACAATTCCAAATTACGCAATCGCCTGCCTAAATTGCATTTAAGGGTTGTTTTTTGCTATTTTTGTTTTAACCAAAAAATTGAGCCTTATGGGTTCAATAAACGCAAATTAATATACAAAACAGTATTCTTTTTTGTAAAAAGCGGGTGTTTGTAGCACAATCTTATAGCAAAAAGAATAAAATATCTAAGATGAGTATTTATAACGATTATATCCAGGAGATTGAAGACAGAAAAGCTCAAGGTCTTCACCCTAAACCTATTGATGGAGCAGAATTATTGAGTGAAATTATTACTCAAATCAAAAATGTAAACAACATAAACAGAGAAGAAGCTGTTAACTTTTTCATATACAACACTTTGCCGGGCACCACTGCCGCAGCTGCTGTTAAAGCACAGTTCTTAAAAGAAATTATTCTGGCTGAAGTTATTGTTGCAGAAATCACACCTGATTTTGCTTTCGAATTGTTATCCCACATGAAGGGCGGTCCATCTATCAAAGTTTTGTTAGACATCGCTTTGGCAGATAATGGCGATAAGGCTAAAAAAGCAGCAGATGTTCTCAAAACACAAGTTTACTTGTACGATGCAGATACAGATCGTTTAAAAGATGCTTATAACAACGGTAATGAAATTGCTAAAGAAATATTGGAGAGTTATGCTAAGGCCGAATTCTTCACCAAACTTCCTGAAGTAGCAGAAGAAATCAAAGTGGTAACTTTTATCGCTGGTATTGGCGATATTTCTACAGATTTATTGTCGCCAGGTAACCAGGCACACTCCCGTTCTGACCGTGAATTACATGGTAAATGTATGATTACGCCAGAGGCTCAGGAAGAAATTAAAGCATTGCAGGCTCAACACCCTGATAAAAGCGTAATGTTGGTAGCTGAAAAAGGCACCATGGGTGTAGGTTCTTCTCGTATGTCGGGCGTTAACAATGTGGCACTTTGGACGGGCAAACGATCTAGTCCATATGTTCCGTTTGTAAATATCGCTCCAATTGTAGGTGGTACCAATGGCATTTCGCCAATTTTCTTAACCACAGTTGATGTTACTGGTGGTATAGGTATCGATCTTCAAAACTGGGTAAAGAAAACGGATGAAAACGGGAATGTTATTCGTAACGAAAAAGACGAGCCCATTTTAGAGCAAAGATTTTCTGTAGAAACGGGAACAGTGCTCACCATCAATACAAAAACTAAAAAATTATACAATGGCGAACAAGAGCTGATCGATATTTCAAAAGCCCTAACGCCGCAAAAAATGGAATTTATGAAAGCGGGTGGTTCTTACGCCATCATTTTTGGTAAAAAAATCCAAACTTTTGCAGCAAAAACTTTAGGTATCGAAGCTTCTTCAGTATTCGCTCCAGCTAAAGAGGTATCTTATGAAGGTCAGGGCTTAACGGCGGTAGAAAAAATCTTCAACAGAAATGCTGTAGGTTTAACACAAGGCAAAGTTTTACACGCCGGTTCTGACGTTCGTGTTGAAGTGAACATTGTTGGCTCTCAAGATACAACAGGTTTAATGACCGCTCAGGAATTAGAGGCAATGGCTGCTACAGTTATTTCTCCAATTGTTGATGGTGCCTATCAATCAGGCTGCCATACCGCATCTGTGTGGGATAAAAAAGCACAGGCAAATATCCCTAAACTGATGAAGTTTATGAATGACTTCGGCGTGATTACTGCCCGCGACCCTAAAGGCGAATATCATTCCATGACCGATGTTATTCACAAAGTATTGAACGACATTACGATTGATGAATGGGCAATCATCATCGGTGGCGACTCGCATACACGTATGTCTAAAGGGGTAGCTTTTGGTGCAGATTCGGGTACAGTGGCACTAGCACTGGCAACTGGCGAGGCCTCTATGCCAATTCCGGAGTCAGTAAAAGTAACCTTCAAAGGGCTGATGAAAGAACACATGGATTTCCGTGATGTGGTACACGCGACACAATTGCAAATGTTACAGCAGTTTGATGGTGAAAACGTATTCCAGGGTCGCATTATCGAGGTGCATATCGGTACTTTATTAGCCGATCAGGCCTTTACCTTTACCGACTGGACAGCAGAGATGAAAGCAAAAGCATCTATCTGTATTTCTCAGGACGATACTTTAATCCAATCGTTAGAAATTGCTAAAAATCGTATTCAAATCATGATAGACAAAGGTATGGATAACCATAACCAGGTTCTACAAGGTTTAATCAATAAAGCAAACAAACGTATTGAGGAAATTAAAACCGGTATTAAACCAGCTTTAATGCCAGATGATAATGCCAAATATTATGCTGAAGTTGTAATCGATTTGGATCTAATTGAAGAACCAATGATTGCCGACCCGGATGTAAATAACGCAGATGTTTCTAAACGTTATACCCATGACACCATCAGAGACTTAACTTTTTATGGTGGCGATAAAAAAGTAGATCTTGGCTTTGTAGGTTCTTGTATGGTGCATAAAGACGATTTAAAAATCGTTTCACAGATGTTGAAAAACGTAGAAACTCAAACCGGTAAAGTAGAGTTTAAAGCGCCGTTGGTAGTTGCAGCCCCTACTTACAATATCATCGATGAGTTGAAAGCAGAAGGCGACTGGGAATATTTACAGAAATACTCTGGGTTTGAATTCAGCGATGCCTTACCAAAAAGCGCAGCACGTACAGAATATGAGAATATCATGTACTTAGAACGTCCGGGTTGTAACCTTTGCATGGGTAACCAGGAGAAAGCGGCAAAAGGCGACACCGTAATGGCTACATCTACACGTTTATTCCAGGGTCGTGTGGTAGAAGATAAAGATGGTAAAAAAGGAGAGTCTTTACTGGCATCTACACCAGTAGTCGTTCTTTCTGCTATTTTAGGACGTATTCCAAGTATTGAAGAATATAAAGTAGCGGTAGAAGGTATTAACTTAACCAAGTTTACCCCTATTTCTACAAAACAATAAGAAACAAATAAACATATTTTATTGTTAATAAAGCATGAAGGCTATCCGATAATCAGATAGCCTTTTTATTTACACTAACAATTGGATAGAATGGTTTTAAATAACATAATTTGACAAATCTTAAAAATAAGTCTATTAAAAATTGTTTAATTTAGTTAGTGTTGTTATTGACAATAATTTTAAAAAAATAAAGTATGGCTTTTGATATAGACATGATTAAAAAGGTTTATGCAAACTTTGGCAGCCGCGTTGAGGCTGCGCGTAAAGTAGTTGGCAGACCTTTAACATTATCTGAAAAAATATTGTATGCGCACCTTTGGGATGGAGATCCTAAAACGGCATTTAAACGTGGTTCTGACTACGTAGATTTTGCACCAGATCGTGTTGCGATGCAGGATGCAACTGCGCAAATGGCATTATTGCAATTTATGCAGGCTGGCCGTCCACAAGTGGCTGTGCCTTCTACGGTTCATTGCGATCACTTAATTACGGCTAAAGAAGGTGCTGCTATAGATTTACCTCATGCCAAAACCGAAAGTGCTGAAGTTTTTGATTTCTTATCTTCTGTTTCGAATAAATACGGTATCGGTTTCTGGAAACCAGGAGCAGGTATTATTCACCAGGTCGTTTTAGAGAATTATGCTTTCCCGGGTGGAATGATGATCGGAACTGACTCGCATACTGTAAATGCAGGTGGTTTGGGTATGGTTGCCATTGGTGTTGGTGGTGCTGACGCCTGTGATGTAATGGCCGGTTTACCCTGGGAGCTTAAATTCCCTAAATTAATCGGTGTAAAATTAACAGGAAAATTAAACGGCTGGACCGCTGCCAAAGATGTTATTCTTAAAGTTGCGGGTATCCTTACCGTAAAAGGTGGTACCGGTGCAATTGTAGAATATTTTGGCGATGGCGCAACTTCAATGAGCTGTACCGGTAAAGGCACCATTTGTAACATGGGTGCCGAAATTGGTGCCACCACTTCTACTTTCGGATATGATGAAAGCATGGAACGTTATTTACGTGCTACCGGCAGAAATGAAGTTGCTGATGAAGCCAACAAAATTGCCGCATATTTAACAGGTGATGCAGAAGTTTATGCTGACCCTGAAAACTATTTCGATCAGGTCATTGAGATCGATTTAGATACTTTAGAGCCTTATTTAAATGGTCCTTTTACGCCGGATTTAGCTACTCCGGTTTCACAAATGAAAGTGGAGGCAGAGAAAAACGGCTGGCCTTTAAAGGTAGAATGGGGCTTAATTGGTTCTTGTACCAACTCTTCTTACGAGGATTTATCAAGAGCGGCTTCTATCGCAAACCAGGCCATTGCAAAAGGATTAGTAACTAAAGCTGACTTTGGCATTAATCCAGGTTCTGAGCAAGTACGTTATACTGCAGATCGCGATGGTTTCTTAAAAACTTTCGAAGATTTAAATGCAACCATCTTCACAAACGCCTGCGGACCATGTATTGGTATGTGGGACCGTACAGGTGCAGAAAAAGCAGAAAAAAATACCATTGTACACTCATTTAACAGAAACTTTGCTAAACGTGCGGATGGTAACCCTAATACTTTCGCTTTCGTGGCTTCACCAGAAATGGTTGCCGCAATTGCCATTTCAGGTAATTTAGGCTTTAATCCATTAACTGATACATTAACCAACGATAAAGGCGAACAGGTTAAATTAGATCCACCTACTGGTTTTGAATTGCCAACAAAAGGTTTCGCGGTAGAAGATGCAGGTTATCAGGCACCGGCAGCAGATGGTTCGTCCGTTCAGGTTTTGGTTTCTCCAACGTCACACCGTTTACAATTATTAGATCCATTTACGCCTTGGGAAGGTACTGACCTACAAGGTTTGAAACTTTTAATCAAAGCTAAAGGTAAATGTACAACAGATCATATCTCGATGGCTGGTCCATGGTTAAAATTCCGTGGTCACTTAGATAACATTTCTAACAACATGCTTATTGGTGCAGTAAATTACTTCAACGATAAAACCGATAACGTTAAAAATGAATTAACTGGCGAGTATGGCCCGGTTCCAGCAACCCAACGCGATTACAAAGCGGCAGGTTTGGGTTCTATCGTTGTTGGTGACGAAAACTATGGTGAAGGTTCATCTCGTGAACATGCTGCTATGGAACCTCGCCATTTAGGTGTTCGTGCTGTATTGGTAAAATCTTTTGCCCGTATCCACGAAACCAACCTGAAGAAACAAGGCATGTTAGGTTTAACTTTTGCTGATAAAGATGATTATGATAAAATTTTAGAAGATGATACCATCGATATCTTAGGCTTAACAGAATTTACGCCAGACCAGCCATTAACCTTAGTGTTACACCATGCAGATGGTACACAAGAGTCGTTCCCGGTTAACCATAGTTATAACGCACAACAAATTGATTGGTTTAAAGCGGGTGGTGCACTCAATATTATTCGGGCTGAGGCTGCTGCGAAAGCTGCGCTTTAATGGTCTTGAAAGTACATAGTCTTTAGTCCTAAGTCTAAAGCCAAAATATCAATCCCGTTCTGTTAAATCAGAACGGGATTTTTTTATTTGGAAACTACCATATTAGTTCTATTTTTGCCAGTAAAATAAACTAATCAAATTAATGAAAAAGCTCTTTCTTTGTGCCATTACGGCCATGACTTTCTTTTGTGCAAAAGCACAGGATGCCCAAAACACAATCAAAATCAACCCTTTAAGTGCATTACTAAAAACAGGTTCTGTATTTTATGAACGTAAATTGAACGATGGCGTTTCTTTACAACTGGGTGTAGCCTATACCGGTTTAAAACTGGATGATGTTAAATTTACTGGTGTTGCCATTACGCCAGAAGTTCGCTTCTACTTGAAACAAAAAGCAATTAGCGGCTTATATGCAGCCCCTTTTCTGAGATACCAGGATTATACGGTTACCGATGGTACTGATAAAGGAAATTACAATTCATTTGGTGGCGGTGCATTAATCGGACGCCAATGGGTATATGGAAGCGGTTTTGTATTGGATATTTTCTTTGGTCCAAGTTATAACAATGGAAATTATAAAGCTACACAAGGCAACAATGAACCTGATATTAAAGGTGGTATTGAAGGTTTCGGACTTCGTACTGGTATTGCTTTAGGTTTCGGCTTTTAATTAGATATTCTTTTAAAAAAATAATCCCGTACTGTTAAGTCAGGACGGGATTATTTTATCATACCCATAATTACTTAACATGAAAAAACTTTTATTATCATTTGCCATCCTGGCGATATTTAATTTAACAGCGTGCAAAAAAACGGAGTCTGAAAATAATTCTATTGTCGGTAAATGGCAAGTTGAATCATATGTAATCACTAATTTCGAAAATACAGGAAAAGATCAGGACGATACCAAAGGCGAAAGCCCGAGGCCAACTTTAGACTTTAAAGAAGACGGTAGTTTACATGCTATTTTTTATTTCAAAGATGTGCAAGGAAACAACCAGAATACAATAGAAGATGTGCAGGTAAAATATACTGTTGCTGGTGACAAATTAAACCTCAGTGGGAATTTAGCCTTTAACCACAATAGTTTTAACTTTTCTATCTCAAACAATATCTTGATTTTGAAGAGAACCGATAAATCAAGCATTGGAAGTAAGAACGGGGAGACATATACCGAAAATACAACGATTACTGCTCGTAAATTATAAGGTTACAATATTTTTTGTGAGATAGCACACCAATCCCGTACTGTTAAGTCAGGACGGGATTTTTTATTTTAGAAGGGACAAAGTCTGGATAGAGAGGTTTATCCCTTTCAGTACATGAACTCTATAGCCCCGGGCACAGCGGCATCCCTGAAGCACAGCGAAAGGATATAGTGGAGCACGGGAACAGACTTTAATAGCTGCTACTGGTCTTGCGCTTCAAACGAAAATCTTTATTTTTTGTTGAAAATCGGCTTCATTGCCTGTCCGTTTGGGTAGTCCTTCTTTCCGCTTTTATCTTTTTGTGCTGCTAAGTGGATTGTTTTTGGTTGTGCAACAAAAAGTATAAGCGCTTCAATAAGGTTTATTAAACAAAGGCCTGTGCATTAAAAGCACAAATACACTATTGAAGAAAATTTTGCCTAATTTTTGCAGTCATCGGGTAACTAGCCCCCGGGCATAGCGGCATCCCTGAAGCGCAGCGAAAGGATATAGCGGAGCACGGGAACAGACTTTGATAGCTGCTACTGGCCTTGCGCTTCAAATGATGTTGTAAATAATTGCATTATGCTTTTGGAATTATTCAAACTCATAACCACAATCATAACAGTGGTGGCATTTATTGGCCTTAATCGGCGTCGTTAAAGTTAAAAAAGCAAGTACAGTTGCCCAAATGCTATATTTTTTATCGGTAGCCATCCCATAACCCACATTGGTTGAACCACATTTCTCACAAACCGTTTTATTATCTCCTGGTTCATCTTCATCAATAATGTCCTCCGATGAATCAAAGCCCAAACTATGGTCTTCGGCCAATAAAGCATTAATGGCCGCCACATCTCTTTCAAAAACAATAAGTTTTACACCACCAATAGCCTGATTGTAAAGTGGATTTAACGTGGCAACATTTTCATCGGCAAGGAAACAAGCAAATCCGCTGTCTTCCAATTTAGCCTTAATAATATTGGCCTCCATTGGATTATAATAGGTGCTGTAAACTACTGTTCTATCGTTCATAAATCAAACTTAAGAATTTGTTTAATAATGAAGAAGGAAACAGCGAAATATCAACTAACTTTTTAGGAAGTTCTGCCACCAATATCCGGAATCTTTAATGCTGCGTTCCTGAGTTTTAAAATCATTATAGATCAGTCCAAACCTTGCTGTAAAGCCCTCTGCCCATTCAAAATTATCCATTAATGTCCAGGCCATGTAACCGGTTACATTTATGCCTTCTTTTTTAAGTTTTAGCAGTGCTTTTAAATAAAGTTTAAAATATTCAATGCGTTCAGGGTCTTCTACCTTGCCATTGATTAATTTATCGTGATAAGCGGCGCCGTTCTCGGTGATCAGGATATTTTTGATATTTGGATAGGCAGCAAACTGTTTAACGATATTATAAAAACTATCTGCATTTACCTCCCACCCCATTGCAGTATGGGGCTTTTTTCTACTTTTGGCTTTAACCTCCCAGGCCTGAATAACCGGAATAAAGGCATTATACTTAACCACCAGCGGGAAATAATTTTGAAGACCAATAAAGTCAAAATCGAATTTCATGCGTTCGTGAAGTCGCCAGGTACCATATTCGATCTGAAATTTCTCTAACGCATCCCAATTGGCAGTTGGAAAACCCATGCCCTGCGTAGGTTCTACAAAAAGCCGGTTCATTAAACAATCAACCCGCCTGGCAACAAGCACATCACTATCACTTTGGGTACTGGGAATTATTTCTGAGCAAGAAAAAGTAGTTCCGATATTGGCTTTGCTAATTTCAGCACGTAAAATTTTACCGCCATCGGCCTGGGCGAGTGCCGTATGTAACACTGCTGAAAAGAAATTGCCTAAGCCCGTTTTTCCCGGCGCATGAACCCCAAGCATGTATCCCAAAGAGGTATAACCGAAAGGCTCATTCAATACAATCCAGTTTTTTACCTTATCGCCATATTCTATAGCACAAATACTCACAAAAGCATTAAAAGCCGCGTTAATGCTAAAACTTGTCCAGCCGCCCTCATCTTCTAAAGCCTGCGGTAAATCCCAGTGATAAAGGGTTACGTAGGGAGTAATCCCCTGGGTTAAACATTCATCAATAAGATTGTGATAAAAACGGATACCTTCCTGGTTAATCTCTCCCCTGCCTGCAGGCAAAATCCGCGACCAGGCAATGGAAAATCTAAAAACTTTAAAGCCCAGCAGTTTAACTAAAGCGAGGTCTTCGGCATAGCGGTGATAAAAATCGCAGGCGGGATCTAATTTATGGTTCTTCTTTATTTTTCCATTTTTCGCCGTAAATGTATCCCAAATGGATGGGCCTTTACCATACTGGGTAGCAGTGCCTTCTATCTGGGCTGCTGCGGTAGCCACACCCCATAAAAAATTTTGACCAAAATCACTTGCGTTAATCATTCGTTATCAATTAATTGCCATAAGTTGCGAGTTTAATATTAACAAATCATTAACAATCGAAATGATTCGAAATGAAAACATTTTTTAATATTTTTACCTAATGCGCTACTTCTCATTAATTTCTTTTCTATTGGTAATATTAAACCTCGCTGCCTTTGGAAAATTTACGCCCCCCATTAATGATGAACTGATAAATGCCATAAATATTACCAATACCAGTGCATATTGCAGCGGTGATGCCGAATTTAACAATTTAGAAGCTAGCCCGAGCAATTATAATAAAGCTTTAAACTGGCAGACTGTTGGAAAGGATGTTTGGTTTAAGTTTACCGCATCTAAATTTGATGTAAATATTTCTGTTAGCGGAAAAATTAACGCCAATAGCACAAACACTTTAATTAATCCATTGGTTGCCTTATATTCATTTGACGCCGCAACTGGTTTTATAAGCGAGCTACCTGGCACGCAAGCCACATCAAACAATGTTATTTCTTTATACAAAGGGGCTTTAACGGTAGGCCAGGTTTACTATGTTAGGATAAGCGCAGCAAATGATGCTACCGGTACTTTTAAACTTTGTATCGATAATTATTTCCCGCCCGTAAAACCAGGGCAAGATTGCGGGACATTTTCCGTGTTATGTACAAAAGAAACCTTTACCCAGTTAAATGTTACAGGCTCAGGAGCTAACAACCACGAATCGGCAGGTACCTGCCTGGGTACCGAATCGAACTCTGCCTGGTATATGTTTAAAGCCTCTGCACCCGGCGACTTTACTTTTGTGATCACACCTACAGTAACCACAAACGACATTGACTGGATTTTTTACGATTTAGGTGTAAACGGCGACTGTAGTAAAATAGATGCAGCAAATGCTATCCGATGTGCCTCGGGAAGTGGCGTTACCTGTAGTCCCACTTATTATAAAACCGGCTTAAGTATGACGGAAACTGATTTGACAGAAGCGCCAAATTGTCCCGCTGGTCAAAATGGTTTTGTGAAATATGTAGAGCTGCAACAAGACCATGTTTATGCCTTACTAATCGATAATTTTTCTGGCGGAAATAATGGCTTTACATTAGAATTTGGAGGTACTGCCGATTTTGCTGGCCCTACAGCGGAGATTGATGTTCAGAAACTAAATCCCTGTACCGATAGCCAGGCGTATATTTTCGAAAGCAAAGCATCAAATTTCGCCTCATTAAAATGGTCGTTTGGAGAAGGCGCAAGTTTGGCATCAGCTACCACCGCCGGGCCATTTACCGTAACATACAGCACCCCTGGAGAGAAAGTTGTGGTTTTAGAAGCCAAAGGCACTAACGGATGTAACGTAGTGACCACGCAAACTTTTATTGTTGCAAATACGCCCGAAAAACCTCCTATAACGGCTTCGAATGTTAATTTATGCCAGGGAGATGTATTAAAATTATCAACTCCTTTTATAAATTTAGCCACTTACCACTGGTCGGGGCCAAATTTTAGTTCAACACAACAAAATCCTGAAATCCCGGTAAGCGGACCAGAAATAGTTGGAACATACAAACTTTATGTTCAGGTTGGAGATTGTGTGAGTGAAGTAAATTCGATCGATATTTTATCGGTCGATTTAAAACCTGAAGCGATGTTTTCGATTGAGGTTAATAACAGATGCGAAACAAACCAATCTTATTCGTTGATTAATACTTCTAAAAATTATACAAAGCTCACCTGGGATTTTGGCACCGGCGTAAAAAGTCAGGTTGACACCGGTAACGATAGCAAAGTATTAACCTTTACTGATCCGGGGCCTAAAACCATCACCTTAACGGTTGAAACCGACAATGGCTGCATTTCTACTTTTAAAAAAGATATTCTGGTGGAATTGAAGCCCGAAAAACCAGAAATCAGTATCAATCAGGCTTTGTTTTGTTTAAAAGATGTGATAAAATTATCTGTGCCGGCACAAGAAGGTATTTCTTATGCCTGGAGCGGACCAAACCATTATACCGCCAGCACAAATGCTATTGAAATTCCGGTAACAGATCTTAATCTGGCAGGTACGTATCAGGTTGTATTAACATCGGGCACCTGTAATTCCGAAGCTGCAACCATCGTTATTCCGGCCATTGCCAGGGTTCCGGTTGCTCAGTTTTATACTGAACCCACATTTAACACCAAGTTTTCTGCTCCTGTACCTATAACATTTACCAATACTTCGCTTTATGGTGATTTTTATGAATGGAATTTTGGCGATGGTTTTACCACTGCAGAACAAAACCCTACCCATATTTATCAAACCGATGGATTATTCAGGATCACTTTAACTGCATTCTCTAAAAACGGCTGTGCAAATGCTATTACCCAGGGCGACCTGATCATCAAAAAAAATGCCTCTACATTTGTTCCAAATGCATTTTCGCCAAATGGCGATGGAATTAATGATGAACTGGTTATTGGTGTAACCAACCTCAAGAAATATAGCATTCAGATTTACAACCGCCTGGGCAGTCAGGTTTTCTTTACCAATA
This sequence comes from Sphingobacteriaceae bacterium GW460-11-11-14-LB5, assembly GCA_002151545.1. NCBI lineage: Bacteria > Pseudomonadati > Bacteroidota > Sphingobacteriia > Sphingobacteriales > Sphingobacteriaceae > Sphingobacteriaceae bacterium GW460-11-11-14-LB5. The sequence goes on from CP021237.1 coordinate 4,134,903, forward strand.
ATATATTCGAAAACTGGAACGGTACTTTTAAAGGCAACCAGCTCCCTGTTGGCGTATATTATTATATCATATTGGGCACCAACATATCGAATAATACGGTTAAATATTCTGGTTCAATAACGCTCCTCAGGTAATTTAACAATGTATTCAGGTTAGCAGTTAAGGTGCTTTAAATACGGTAGTATCCTGGGCAATTTTAGGCACCGTGTAATTTCCGGTATCTAAACTTACTTTAGGCAATAGTTTTTTTATACTGGCTAAATCGGCTTTACCGATACCGGTTTGATATACATACAGAAATTTTAAATTTTTAAGTTTCTGTAACTGATTAAGCCCTTTTACCGTAATTTTTGTCCCAACCAAACTCAACGATTGTAACTGATCTAAGTCTTTAAGCGATGCTAAACCCGCATCTGTTACCTGCGTATTGTTTAAGTTTAACCTGGTTAAGTTTTTGCAATCCTTTATTGCCGTTAAGGTTTGATCATTTACCTTGTTGTTTTCCAGCTTAAGCCAAAGGAGTTGTTTTTCGATCGATTTTATCAAGTCTAAAACATCTTTCCCCATCGATTGCGCATTAATAAAATTGGCTGAAAGATAGTTGGTATTCTGGGCAACGGGAAATACCGTAATCCCTGCATCAGTAAATTTTTTCAATACTTTATTGTCGACAGCTGAAACCTCTTGAGCTGGAATATCACTGACTTTGATTTGCTCAGCACCACTTTCGCCTTTTTGCAGGCTGGCTAAAATTGTTTTTATATTTTCTGGCTGGGGGAGATCTTTAAATTTCTTTTTGAAATCAGCACCATTATCAATCCACCATTTTACCAAGGCAATCTCGTTGGTGGTAAGTTGGGGTTTTTCTTTTGGCGCCATATGGTCTTCATCATTCAATGGCAATAAAATCCGTTTCATCAGCTCACTATCGTCAGCTTTACCCTTTACAATGGTATGCCCATCTTCTCCACCCTTTAAAATATATTCCTCCTGGTCTAACCTCAGCTTACCTTTCTGCTTTTCGCTGCCATGGCAGCTATAACATCTATTTTGAAAGAGCGGTTGAATCGCATTTTGGTAAATGAAGGCTTCCTGAACATTGGGAATTGGCGGAATAGCTGCACCCCCTTTAGTACTGCCCGATTTTAACGGGGCAGTTAAATAATCAGAACCATGGGTTAAAGAACCACCCAAATGTCCAGTAATCGAAATGAGGACGATAAGAACCGCAGCAATTGTGCCCAATATGGCATTCGATTTAACTTTCTGATAGATGATCCACAAGATAAAAGACAAAACAGCAACACTAATGCCCATCCATTGGTGATTGCTCACCAGCTTACCATCATAATCCCCTCCATTGGCCAATAAATAACCTGTAATGCAAGATACTACAGCACTTAACGCACCCAGAAGCAGCATAATAGGAATGGCTGGTTTTAGGTTCATAAATTTTGCAGTAAATGATAAGAGCATACAAATACAGCCAAGTAACAAAATCCCGATAGGAAGGTGGACAAAAACCGGGTGAAAGCGCCCAAAAAATTCTAGCATCTTATTGATATCTCTTTCTTAATAAATTCATCATGTAAACATTTATTGCCCATTGATCGGCAACGGGTTGGCGTGTATAAGGCAAGGTAGGCATATAATCAGCCGGGCCAAACTCAGTAAGAATGGTCATACGTTCGCCGTTTTTCTTTTTCCGTGCGATAATTTTGTCCCACCAGGCCAGGTGTGCTTCTACCACTTTTGCCCATTCTGGTGCCCTTGGATCGTTTACCTGTGGCCCTTCCGGGTGCCCAACACGCGAGTGGATATGTTCTGCCTTTTCTAAAATGAAATCGATGGTTTGTTTCTGATCAGACAATAAACTTTCGTGCACATTGCACCAATGCGAAATATCTAAAGTAAATCTCAGTTCCGGATTTTTCTCCGCAAAGTTTTTGGCAACATGTGCTGCAAACATCATACGGCTACGATGCGTTTCGTGATAAATTGGTATACCCGACGATTTGCTTTTCGCTGTTGCGTAATCGATAATCTTTTTGTTTTCTTCGTAAGTGAAATAATCTTTTCCCGAATGGCAATTGATGTAAACTGGTTTTTGATAAGTATTGGCACAAATGGCATCTACATTTTGTTTAAAAGTGGCTAAATGCTCCGTTATATTCGCCTGATATCCGGCACATAAAAATCCTACTTCTAATTTATATTTCTTTAACGCATCAAAAAGTTCTTTTATCGCTTTTTCTTCGCCTGGCCACCATACTTCAATGCCTTCATAGCCTTCTTTTTTTGCTGCTGCGCAAAATTCATCTCTTGTACCGCCAAAACCCCAATCGGTTTGCATAAATAATAATTCGTAGCCGGCTTTTGCTTTTATATTTTTAAGTTCATTAGCACTCATGTTTTGGATAGGGGCTAAAATTGAAGCTGCCGTTACAACAGCTGTATTTTGTAAGAATTTTCTTCTGGTTTGGCTCATTCGTTTACTTGTTATTAGTTCATTGGTTCACTTGTCATTAGTTCATTGGTCATTAGTTTATTGGTAACTCATTGGGTTAATCGACTGTGGACTCCGGACTTCCGACTCCTGACTTCCGACTCCCGACTCCCGACTTAAGCCACAATCTCTGATATTACCTTACCTGCCACATCGGTTAACCTAAACGGCCGACCCTGGAAAGGATAGGTAAATTGTTCATGATCGAATCCCAACTGGTTTAAAATGGTCGCCTGAATATCGAAGGCATCTACTTTTCCACTTACCGCACTGTAACCAATTTCATCTGTTTCTCCGTGTGTAAATCCTTTTTTCACACCTCCGCCGGCCATCCATATAGTAAATGCTTCTGTATGGTGATCTCTACCTTTAAATGGGTTTTGTATACCATTTCGGTTTTCCATCATTGGGGTACGGCCAAATTCTCCTCCCCAAACGACCAGGGTTTCTTCTAATAAACCACGTTGTTTTAAATCGAGCAATAAAGCGGTAATTGGCCTGTCAATGGTTCTGCATTTATTCTTTAGTCCGATATTAAGTGAGTTGTTTGGGCTATCTCCATGTGCATCCCAGCCCCAGTCGAATAACTGGATGTAACGTACGCCTTTTTCTACCAGTTTACGGGCAAGCAGTACATTATTGGCAAAACAGGCTTTACCGGGCTGTGTGCCATACATTTCGTGAATGTAAGCAGGTTCATCATTGATATTCATCACCTCTGGTGCCGAAATCTGCATGCGGTAAGCCATTTCATATTGTGCGATCCTCGATAAAATTTCGGGATCGTTATACTCCTGATATTGTTGTTCGTTGGCTTTATTAATGGCTTCGATAGAGGCTTTTCTCAAATCGCGGTTCATTCCATCCGGATCTTTAATAAACAGTACCGGATCTCCTTCACTCCGGCATTGTACACCCTGATAAACGGATGGTAAAAAACCACTTCCCCAAACACTTTTTCCGGCATCGGGGAAACTACCTCCACTGGTCAATACTACATATCCGGGTAAATTCTGGTTTTCTGATCCTAAACCATAGGTTACCCAACTTCCCATACTCGGCCTGCCCAATCGCGGTGAACCGGTATGCACCAGCAACTGCGCCGGAGCATGATTAAACTGATCCGTTTTTACCGCTTTCAAAAAGCTTACTTCATCTACCATGGTAGAAAAGTGTGGTAAATTATCACTAACCAAAGCACCCGATTGGCCATATTTGGCAAAAATAGCCTGTGGCCCTAACATTTTAGGCACCCCGGTTATAAAAGCAAATTTTTTCCCGGCGAGTAATGAAGGAGGACAATCCTGGCCATCCATTTTCATCAATTCTGGTTTAAAATCAAATAATTCCAATTGAGATGGAGCGCCTGCCATGTGCAAATAAATTACACTTCGTGCCTTACCTACAAGTGGTGGCGATTTTGGCAATAACGGATGCGCAGGATCGTAAGCAATTTTGGTTTGCGGACTTGAAAAAAGATTACCACAGCTACCCAGTAATGAACCCATTGCCAAAGCACCCAAACCCATTGCACTTTCTTTTAAAAAATGACGTCGCGAGTGCAGGCGTGCATTTGCTTCATGCGCTTCTTTAATTAACCTATGTGCGTTTAATTCGTCTCTTGTCATAACCGGTCAAATCAATTTTTGGTAACCACTTCATCCAGATTAAGCATGGCATTGGCCACGAGTACCATTGCCGCATCTTCTGGCTTATATTTCTTTTGCTTATCGCCCATAAATGCCGATACACTTGCCGAATTTTTTCTAAACTCGCCAAAGGCTTTGGCATACAGGTCTTCAAATACTTTCAATCTGTTTTGAGGGATCGTTTTGTATAAGATCAATTCATAACCCTTTGCAATTTTCGATTTGCTGGTGCTTCCACCCACTTTTTCCATGCGCACGGCCAGTTTTCTAGCTAAATCGATATACACACTGTCATTTAAGGTTACCAGGGCTTGTAAAGGTGTATTGGTGCGAATACGGCGCGGACTACAAACCACCCGCGATGCACCATCGAAAGCAATAGCAGATGGATATGGTGCTGTTCTTTTCCAATAGGTATAAATTCCCCTGCGGTATTGTTCTTCTCCGCCACTTAACACCCATTTGGCACCACTATAAGGCGAGAACCAGATGCCTTCAGGCTGCCAGGGCATTACCGGTGGTCCGTACATTTTATTACTTAATACTCCACAAACCGCAAGACTTTGATCTCTTATTTGCTCGGCACTTAACCTGATGCGGGAGCCCCTGGCGTAAAACTTATTAAACAGATCTTTTTCTTTCAGTTCTTCTGTTACCTTACTGTCTTGCCTGTAAGTGGCCATCATCACCAGTTCCTTCAACATTTTTTTAACACTCCAGTTATATTTGTACATAAACTGATAAGCCATAAAATCTAAAAGTTCCTGGTGGGTTGGCGCCATTCCCTGGGTACCCATATCTTCTAAAGTTTCTACCAAACCTGCACCATACAACTGCTCCCACAATCTGTTTACCATGGTTCTGGATACGAGCGGATTTCTTTTATCGGTAAGCCACATGGCTAAACCCATCCTGTTATCTGGTGCATTTTTAGGCATGGCAAATGCCAGAGAATTAGGCACACCAACTTTAACTTCTTTGCCTTTCGAAGTCCACGCACCACGCTCAAACACATAATTTTTACGTTGCATGCTCAGTGGATTTTCAACCATGATTGGTGTAGTGGGCACATTTGCATTCATTAAACCAGTAAACCTTTTTTTGTTGACCAAATAATCAGGTTTACCTTTTCCTGGAAACTGTCTGGTAAAATAAAACCAATCGAAGTACAACATAAATTCGTCAGGATTTTTTACCGAAGGATTGTTATACTTTAAATACACATCTTGTACCCCACTTTGTTTTGCAAAATCAACTTCTACATTTTCATAGCCCTTGGTTTGGCCCACTTTCCACGATTTTACAACAGGACCATTTGGCGAACCTAAATGCAGGCTCATTGTACCATCTGGTTTGCTACAATTGTAGCGTAAGATTAACTGATCAACATTATTAAGATCGACTGATTTTAGTCTTGCCGAAGAGCTATTTTTAAAAAATAATGCAATGTTATTATTACCGATTACCGAATTAACCAGTTGATCGGCCGTAGTAGAATTTATTGCTGGCTGACCGGTTTTTAAGAATAAATCAACTTCGGCAGCTCTTTCCTTACCTGCAACAGTTTTAACCCAGCTGGTTAAATGATTCAGCTCATTTTTAAGGCTATCATTAAAATCTTTAAGCAAAGGGTACTCTGCTGAAACGTCTTCATCTCTTGTATTGTTAAAATACGACATGAATTTATAGTACTCATCATGTTTAAAGGGATCGTACGGGTGGCTATGGCATTGTACGCAAGAAAAAGTGGTACTCATTAAGCCTTCCCAGGTGGCATTTACACGATCTAATACCGCCGCTGTTCTAAACTCTTCATTATTGGTTCCGCCTTCATCATTGGTTGGAGTATTTCTACTAAATGCAGTAGCAATATATTGGGCATCTGTTGGATTTGGGAATAAATCACCGGCGATCTGATCAGTAATAAAACGATCGTAGGGCATATCACGGTTAAAGGCTTTAATCACCCAGTCGCGATAGCTCCAGATATTTCGGTTAGGATCGCTCTCATAACCTTTGGTATCGGCATAACGCGCTATATCCAGCCACATCGATGCCCATCGCTCGCCAAATTTAGGCGAAGCCAGTAAACTATCAACCAGCACCTTGTAGGCTGCCTGCTCATCTTTGCTATTCAAATAAAATTTGGCCAGTTTGTCTGAAGGATAAGTACCAATCAAATCTAAACTTACTCTCCTCAATAAGGTGGCCTTATCAGCAGTTTTAGATGGTTCCAGTTTATTTTCTTCTAGTTTCGCAAAAATAAATTTATCCAGATCGTTGCGGATCCAACTGTTATCTACATCTGGTAATTCAGTAGGTTTTACACTAACATAAGCCCAATGGTTACCCCATTTTGCACCTTGCTTTATCCAGCCACTCAGGATATCGATCTCCTCATTATTTAGCGCCGGGTGCTTATATGGCATCCTTTCTTCAGGATCGTTAGATTTTAACCGTTTAATAAATTCGCTATCCTCCGGATGACCTGGAATGATTGCCGGTTTGCCGCTTTTGGTTTTAGCCAAAGCTTCTTCACGAAACAATACACTAAAACCGCCCTGCTGCTTAACGCCGCCATGGCAAGAAATACATTTTTTATTTAAAATGGGCTTAACCTGCGAGTTAAAATCGATCTCTTCCTCAGAAGAAAAGAGTGAAAAAGCAATTAAACCTATAGCGACTAAGGTAAAGCCGGATGCAAATAATATTTTCCTTTTTAATAACATTTGGTCAGTATTCAATTCAGAGGTAATTCCGGCAGTTCTTAGTGTTAAAGATCCAGCAGAACCCTGAAAATGAAATTATTTATTTTGTGCTTAATATTTTTAGGCGTGATCTAATCAAATGTCCTTATAAAAGCTATAAACAAAAATGTATTAAGTTGCGAAAAAGATGGACTATATTACTTTTAAAATATGTAATTTAGTGAAAAACACAAGTGATGACCGAAAAGTCCAATGCAAAAAAAGATGGGTTCGAATATGAAAGAACCATTATCATTCCACGAAATGTAATTAGCAAGCAATGCATTGGAAATGAAATCATAAGCAATTTATACCTCACCAATATTGGCCTTTACCCTAAAGCCCTAAACCATTATCGAAAAAGGGCAAACGGATCAGAACAGCATATTTTAATTTACTGTTCCGACGGAAAAGGTAGTGTAACATTAGAAAATACTACTTATCATATTGAGGCTGGCAACTACATTATTATCCCAAAAAAAACAGCTCATGTTTATCAGGCTGATTTAATTTTACCATGGACAATTTACTGGTTCCATTTTTCGGGTACCGGTGCTGATGCTTTGGTAGCACAATTACAAAATTATAAGGGATATGCCGGATTTAGTGAAGAACGAAACACCATTTTTAATACGATATATAGCCGCCTTGAGCGGGGTTTTAGCCGAGAGAATATTGTTTATGCCAATTTGTGCTTCCACCAGTACATTGCCGAGGTGGTTTATACCGACAAACATCTTGTGAATGATAAAATTATGGAACCCGATAAGGTTGAAGAGCTTATAGATTTTATGCGAAATAACATCGAAAAAATACTTACATTAAAAGAAATGGCGCTGGCTGTTTACCTATCGCCATCATATTTATCGGCTATATTTAAAAAGAAAACAGGTACTTCTCCTATCGATTACTTTAACCAGCTTAAAATTCAGAAAACCACACAGTATCTACTCTTTACCAACCTCCGAATTAACGAAATTGCACTAAAAATAGGCATCAGCGATCCTTATTATTTTAGCCGCCTGTTTTCGAGCATCATGGGTATTTCGCCAAAACAGTATAGGGATAACAGGTTTAACTGAGACATTTTTGGATAATAATCAGATGTTCATCTTATAAGATTTAATACTTCAAACCATTCTTGATGAAATATGATGATCAATATCAAAATTTGCCCAAACAATTTCCCGATCCACCATAGTGAAACGTTGATAGTGATTATATATTGATGCCACCTTAAAATCCGGCTCCATAACCAGCCACCAAGTTTTATTATCTGGCTTTAAATCTACACTGATTAAATAGTACATCTCTTTTATCTCATCCAATGATTTTTCAAAGTTGGTATTCTTAAATCTTTTGAAGATTAAATATTGCAAACTGGCAATTATAGCGTCATAATCAGAAGCTAGTTTTTTAACGAGCTCTACTTTATCGTCTATTTGCTGATCCTGGCTTTCTGTACCGATTGATAGTTCAATATTATGATCAGGATGAAGATTTGGCACTACCCCAAACCATTTTTTATCTTTTCTGTTGTAGATTAATCGACCAAAAGGTTCAACAATAATGCTTTTTGAATCATTATATACACTCTCCTCTTCTTTCCGAAGCGGGAAAACCCTCATACAAATAAACATAATCAAAAAAGATGGCCCGTAGGTAACCAAAAACTCATCAACACCAAGAGGCATTAACTTTCCAAATGCCCATAAATAAAGCATAAACAATGCTATTGAGGTCATAAGCGCATTGCCTGCAATCCTCTTTTTATTATAAACTGATTGGGCATTGCCATTAATTTTACGCATATTAAATAAAAGTGCGCAAAAAGTTAAAGCAATAAATATAGCGGCGTCTTTTAGATCCAAATAAACATTAACGCTATAATTTGAAGTAATAATTGGCAACATCTTGAGGTATGCCATCATGATTGCAAAGGTGACCGGAAGACAAAGTAACAGTGTAGTTAATGTTACTTTTAAGGAGTAAATAATGGCCTGTTTCATTGAGATATCGAAATTTAGATAGTTATGGCATTTTTTCAAAAAAATTGAAATCAAAAATTTAATCAATTAAGTAGCAGAGCAAAATATCCAATAATGTTAATATTAATCCAACGTTAAACCAATTTCCTTTAATAAAATTGCCGCATTAAAGGTTTTACAAGGCCCTTGCTTCAATAGATAATCAAACTTCATTTCGCCTTCGGTAATCTGGATATCGAAGTGAAAATTACGGACGGTTTCTGGGTAATCCACAATCAGATCGGCTAATTGTAAATCGTGGGTAGCAAAAAGTGCAGGTGTTTTTTCGGCAATCAACTTCTGTACAAAAACCTTCGAGCCTAAATATTTATCACGACTGTTTGTACCGCGCAGCATTTCGTCAATCAATACAAAAGTATCTTTGTCTTTCACCACATGATCCAAGATCATTTTCAGGCGGTTTAGCTCTGCTTTAAAAGTAGAGGTACTTTCGTTCAGCGAATCTTTAATCCGCATATAGGTATTGATCGAAAAAACAGATAATTGCATTTCTTTGGCACAAACCGGCGCACCAGCATAAGCCAATACCATATTAATGCCTAAAGTCCGTAGAAAAGTACTTTTACCCGCCATGTTAGAACCTGTTACAATATCTACTGTTGGTTTTGCTTCCAAATGAAAATCGTTATTCACCCTTATTTGCGCTGGAATAAGCGGATGCCCAATATGTGTGGTGGCTAATGCAAACTGATCGCTAAGTACTGGGAAAACCCAATCAGGCTGATTATAGGCCGTTGTAGCCAGCGAAATCAGCTCTTCAAAATCGCCTAAGTGGTCAAGGGCCGAAACCACATCCCTTGATGAAGATGTATACCAAATATCTAAACTGATGCAGCATTTTAAATCCCAGAGCAAAAGCGCATTTAATACACCACCGACCAGGAGATTCAGCCTGGCATCAAAATTCTGGATAATTTTAGACAATGCTTTAATTTCTTTGCTAACCGGGATTTTTGAGTCCAGTAAACTTAAGGTATAAACGCTTTTCCAGCTTTGATTCTCTGTCCATAAAATAGCACTGGCATAACCATTTAACAAACCCGAACTTCCACCGAAACAATAAAAAACTTTATTAATCTTCGCACCTAACCATACGTTCCATCCCGTGTGTATGACAAATAGAAGTGCCAGCACTTTCCAAAAAACACCGCTGACAAAAACAGCGGCCAATATCAATGTAATAGAAATATAAGGCACGAGTTTAACATAAAACCTCATCAACCTGCTCTTTACAAATTCCAATTGTGCACCCAACTGGTGTTTAAGCTGCATTTTAATCTGCTCTATTTTATTGGGATCGTAGCCATGCAGGTTAGCCCTGAAACTATAGGTCTCTGCTATCTTTTCCCTTATTTCATTTACAGCTCCCTGGCGGAGTAATATCCGGTCTCTGGTCGATTTTTCTGCGAAATTTTTAGCCAGTAAGTTATTCCCGTTTTTGGTACTACAACGGTTAATCAGGGCAAACAATGATGCGTTACCAAAAATATCAAGATCAGCAGTATAAGGATGCAGTTCAGATTCGAAAACCTGACCATGGTCGTATCCGTTAGCCGCACCATTTAAAACATTCCATTCATTCTGATAAACCCATAAGAGTTGCTTTTTATAATCGATTTCGCGGTCGAGCTGACTTTGTCTGCGGACAATAAAAACGAAGGCAATTACAGGCAGCAGCAAACAAATCTGAATTAATGTCCGCAGGCTGTCGTCTGCCGAGCGCAGCAGCAAAACGAAAAATAAAATTTCAGCGAGGAATACACCTATGCGCATTAAAGAAAGCTGATCGATCCGTTTCCTGGTTTGATCTATATCTGCTGTAACCTGTTTAATTTTCTGATCGTAATCGGCTATTATTTCTGCTTGTTGTTTTAACATGGTATCGCTTCGGTGTATCTATTTTCGAAGGTATAAGATCGATAGATTGTATTTTTTGTTACAATTTTCTCTAAGTTTGAATCTCGAAATTCTAAAGATAGGCAAAATATTAAATGAAGATTACATTGATCGCCATTGGCAAAACAGAAGATAAATACCTGATTGAAGGAATTGATAAATACATCAACCGCTTAAAACATTATATTAACTTTAGTTTTGTGGCTTTGCCAGATGTAAAAAATGTTAAAAACCTAAGTGAAGCGCAGCAAAAGGCCAAGGAGGCCGAACTGTTGCACAAACAAATTAATAATGGCGATGTTGTTATTTTGCTGGATGAAAAAGGGAAAAAATATTCATCAGTAGAATTTTCGAACTACTTAAATAAACAGATGATTGGTAGTGTGCAGCATTTAATTTTTATTATTGGCGGCCCGTATGGATTTGATGAAAGCATTTACAAAAGAGCAAACGGTTTAATTTCCTTATCCGACATGACCTTTTCGCACCAAATGATCAGGTTGTTTTTTGTAGAGCAGCTATACCGTGGATTTAGCATTTTAAAAGGCGAACCATATCACCACGCTTAACATTATATTTTGGCATTAAAAACTCTATACCATTAAATCCCATCTTATTATTCATGAAAAGAATTTTATTAATACTCTCGATCTTATTCATTACAAATTTTAAAACCTTCCCTCAAAAGGCAAAGGATTATTATGAAAAAGGGCTAAACGCCTTCCAAAAGAAATTAGATAACCAGGCTGTGCTTTACCTTGATTCATCTATAAATCTTAAAAATGATGAATATGTCACCTATCAACTTAGAGGCTTTATCAAATCTTATCAGGGTAAATTTGTTGATGCTATTTCAGATTTTGATAAAGCCATAAGGCTCAATCCGAATGATGCCGATAACTTTGGTTATAGAGCTTCTGCAAAAGGTTCAAATACAGATATTAAAGGTGCTGTGCAAGATTTAACCCAAGCCATTAAAATTGCGCCAAGAAAAGGTGAATATTATAGAGATAGAGCGAAGTTTTATGCAAAATTACAAGATACCGTTTCGGCACAGCTGGACCTCAATAAAGCAATAACAATCGATCCTGAAGATGCTTATAATTTTACTGAAAGAGCTGTTATTAAAGATTCTGCTCATGATCTGCCTGGCGCCTTACAAGATTTAAACCAGGCAATTCTCATCGACCCTAATCAATCTACGTTCTATAGGCAGAGGGCAGAATTGCACCTCAAACTTCGCGATACAATATCGGCATTATCAGATTTTGATCATGATATCAGACTTGTAAAAAAAGATAATCCTATGTTTTATTGGGATCATTACGATAGAGCTAAAACAAGATTTTTAACTGGCAACTACACAGGTTGCGTTGAAGATTGCAAGGTAATCATTACAGATTTTAACATCCAACCTGATACATCTTTGATAAAACTCGCATATGAATATAGCGCACAGGCCAATCTTAAGAACGGCAATTATTTGGCGACTATTTCAGATTGTAATGATCTTTTGAAACTTTACCCAAAAGATTATACGGTGTACCTGGCAAAAGGAGAAGCACATTTTAGGCTTAACGAATTTAACGATTGTCTGAAAGCAGTAAACGAAGCTATTGCAATCCATCCTACAGCTGAGGCTTATTTTTATAGATCGCTAGCGAATGCCAAACTGAACCACCTAAAGGAAGTTGAAAATGATTTAACGAAAGCTATTAATTTAAATTCCAATTATTTTTTAGCGTACAGGAATCGGGCACTGGTTAGAGGGGTACTCGCAAATTATAAAGGAACCATTGCTGATGCAAATATTGTTCTCAAAAACGATCCAACAGACGTTAAGGTACTCACTACAAAAGGAATGGCACTATATTTTCTTAATAATAAAAAAGAAGGTTGCCCAATCGTAAAAAGAGCGGCGAGTCTGGGTGATCAGAATGCAAAACAATTTGCAAAAGAAAAATGTAAATAAAAAACCTTATGGAATAATTATGCTATAATCATCATTAAATAAAAGAAATTATGCTATTAGATAAATATAAAAGGGAATACAGATATAAAAGCAATCAGAATGGCAACAATAAATACCTATGGATCAGCATTATTGCCTCTTTGGTTATTGTAGCTTTGCTTTACTATTTCTTCGATTAAACCCACAAAAAAACACCAGACAAATTGCCTGGTGTTCCCTATCATTTCGGTAAATAAAGCTTAAACGCCTTTTTTACTGGTCATACTTGCTTTTTTAGCTGGAGCTGAAGTTTTAGTAGTTGCTTTAGCACTAGCTGATGCTTTAGATCCTGTGGCTTTTTGCTTTTTATCTGAAGCTGCTTTTTCTTCTGACAACTTAACCTCTGCTGATGTACCCGGAGTTTCAGGAGTTTCTTCCGTAAACAAAGGCAGATCTTTTAATAAGTTATACCAGGTGATAATTTTCTTCATATCAGAAGCATACACTTTCTCCTGATCGTGACCTGGAGCTACTTCAAGGAAATAAGCACGTAAGTCGCCTTTCAAATCTGGAGTAGATCCTTTTGCAGAAATTTTAGCAAAAATATCGGCCAATTTAATTTCTTCATCTTCACCATACACGGTAATATCTTCTAAAGAAGCTAATTTTGTGTTGGTGATGTTCGCTACAATTTTAGTTTTTTGAGCATCTAAGCCTTCTAAAATGTAACCTACTTTATTTTGTCCAACCAGTTTAAACAAACCTGGTCTGCCAGATACGGCAACAATTCCTCTTAAATTCATATTATGTGTGTTTAGCGGTTAGTGTTTGGTGTTTAGCGTTATAACACGCTCGCCCCCAAACGCATCGCGTTTTTTAATGTTTTAAAAACCTCAATATTCAGCAATTGGTATCAGCGCTCTAAACGCTTATCGCCAAACGCATGGCGCACTAATCTTCTAAAACTTCAATGTTTAAAATTTTATCACCCTGACGGATATCGTCTACAAGGTCTACATTCTCCACAACTTTACCAAAACAAGTATGGTTACGGTCTAAATGAGCAGTATTGGTTCTGCTGTGACAGATAAAAAACTGTGAACCACCAGTATTGCGGCCAGCATGAGCCATAGATAAAACACCACGGTCGTGATACTGATTTTCGCCATCTAATTCGCAATCAATTTTATAACCTGGGCCACCAGTACCTGCCAAATGCGCTTTAGCCGGATCTTTTGAATTCGGACATCCGCCCTGAACCATAAAGTTAGGAATTACACGGTGAAAAGTTACACCATCATAAAAGCCTTCTTTAGCTAATTTTTTAAAGTTTGCAACGGCTTTCGGCGCATCATTTTCGTAGAACTCTACGGTCATATCGCCTTTTTCTGTTTTTATTATTGCTTTACTCATATCAATATCGGTACTAATTTTAAATTTTGTTCAGCTAAAAAAAATTCATATTTTTTTAGTAAAGGGCAAAAATAACAAAATTGTATAAATAGAACATCTTTAAATTATAAATCTACCTAATATTAAGAGTAATTATAGGTAAATGAACAGTAATTCGTACTTGGCGGCCTGTAGCCCCGCCATTCGCTGTAGCCCTCGTAAAAAACTCGGGGCTGCCGCTGCTGTCGGGTTTAGGTACAATTTGGTGCAAGCCGTAAAATCGAAAAAAATTAAGCACTTTATATTTTAGTTAACACGCTAAATAAGTTATTTTAGTGTTTTAAGCATACCGATTTGATAAAGAAATATTATATCCTGCTCATTTGCCTGCTTTGCTCTTTGGGCTTAAGGGCCTCATCATTGTTAATTTACATGGATGAAGACCAAAAAAACCACCTCAAAGCATACGGAATTGCCTATTGGACAATCAGCAAACAGCTGGAGGTAGATTGGCTTTTAAATTACCGCGGCGGCAGCTTTTTAATTAAGTACAATAAAACCGTAGAAGATGAACTTAAAATCCGCGGCGTATCATACGAAGTAATGGCCGATGGAAAAGTAACCAATCTTTTAAACGAAATCAGCGATCCATCGGTAAACATGGAGATGGTTAAACTGGAGAAAACACCAAAAATTGCGGTATACTCACCAAAAAGCAAATTGCCCTGGGATGATGCCGTTACACTCGTTTTAACCTATGCTGAAATTCCGTATGATGTAATTTATGATGATGATATTTTACAGGATAAATTAAGCAAATACGATTGGTTACACCTGCACCATGAAGATTTTACCGGGCAATACGGACGTTTCTGGGCCAACTTCAGGTATGCAACCTGGTACCAGGAAGATGTTAAAAACCAGGAAACCTTAGCAAAACGCATGGGTTATAAAAAGGTTTCGGAGATGAAATTAGCCGTTGCCAAACACATTAAAGAATACTGTGCGGGTGGAGGTTTCTTATTTGCCATGTGCTCTGGTACGGATAGTTTCGACATTGCGCTTGCCGCCGATGGCGTAGATATTTGTGCGCAAATGTTTGATGGCGATGGCGCAGATCCAAATGCACAAAGTAAACTGGATTTCAATAAAACACTCGCCTTCCAGAATTTCAAGTTAGATAACAACCCGATGAATTATGAATTTTCGGATATCGATGCGACTCAAACCCGTACACTGAACCAAACCAACGATTATTTTACTTTATTCGATTTTTCGGCCAAATGGGATCTTGTTCCAACCATGCTTACCCAGGATCATGATAAGGTGATTAAAGGTTTTATGGGGCAAACCACAGCCTTCAGAAAGAGTTTAGTGAAAACAAGTGTAACTGTTTTGGGCGAAAATAAAGGCGCTGCAGAAGTAAGGTATTTACATGGAGAAATTGGCAAAGGTCAGTTTACATTTTATGGCGGGCACGATCCGGAAGATTATCAGCACGCCGTAGGCGATCCGCCAACAGATTTAAATCTGCATCCAAATTCGCCAGGCTATCGCTTAATCTTAAATAATGTGCTTTTTCCAGCGGCAAAAAAGAAACCTCAAAAAACATAATTTGCCAGAATTTAGCTTTTGGCATTACCGATTTCAGGTTAAAAAAAATGTTAATTTTTCACTATATTCCTGTTATGTATACAGTAAATTGTGCTTGATATGATTTCTGATTCCTATCATCGCTTCACTTAAATGCTGCAAAAAGCATACTGAAAACCAATACATTAGCTACTCAATTGTAACACACTTGATACTTTGGCACAGCTTTTGGAATTGAGACTTGTAATTAACAACAGGTTAAAGCCTGAAATTTTTAAACAAGATTCTTCTAAAAGAAAAATATTATGAAAAAGTTACTATTAAGTGCATCAGTTATTTTATTAGCCACGGGTGCTTTCGCTCAATCTACTACAGGTACTACTTCAAGGTTCGGTATCAAAGCTGGAGTTAACTTAGCTAAAATCCATTCGAGTGGCGACAATGAAGCATTGTACAACGATAATGCGAAAAATAATTTAGGTTACAATGTTACTGCATTTGGAGACTTCGGAATAGCCAACAACTTT
Organism: Sphingobacteriaceae bacterium GW460-11-11-14-LB5; assembly: GCA_002151545.1. Taxonomy (NCBI): domain Bacteria; kingdom Pseudomonadati; phylum Bacteroidota; class Sphingobacteriia; order Sphingobacteriales; family Sphingobacteriaceae; species Sphingobacteriaceae bacterium GW460-11-11-14-LB5. The sequence continues at coordinate 4,151,212 of CP021237.1, forward strand.
TTTATCCAACCAGGAATTTCATTACAGAACAAAGGTGTTAAATTTGAAGGCACCAATTCAGCAACAGTTGGCGCAGTAACAACTACTACAACAACTTCGTTGAAAACAAATGTAATGGCTATAGAGGTACCAATTAATGCGGTATTTAATATCCCTACTGGTGAAAGTGGTGCAGTACAGATTAGTGCTGGTCCGTATGTTGGATTTAACATTTCTGGTAAAAACAAAGGAAATACTACAACTACAACAGTAAATAACAACACCAACTCAAGCGTTACTTCTACCAACAGCAATGATAAAGATTTAAGTTTTGGTAGTGCAACCGATAAGGATGCAAGTGGTACAGATTTCGGTGCAAACTTTGGTTTAGCTTACCGTACATCTTCAGGTTTCTTAGTAGGTGCTAATTATGGTTTAGGTTTAAGTGATTTAACTCCAAAAGATTCGAGAGCTAATTCAAATAAATATACTAACCGTGTATTAGGATTTACAGTAGGTTATTCATTCTAAGAAAAGCCTTAAAAACAAAAGCCTCTCGGTTTAAAAATCGGGAGGCTTTTTTATGCTTGATTATTTAGTCGTAAAAGTTCCAGCTAACCCCAAATTTTAATAGTGCATCTTGCATGGGGTATCTGTTCACAGTGTAATAACCTGGCTGGAATAAGCCTTGATTTACAAAATCGTATTTAACAAAAATATTAGCCCTTTTTAAGTTTGCTTTAAAAAAGACATCAATTACTGGTTTTGAAGCTAAATTGGTTGGATTGCTTTCATCGATATAAAACTGCGCCGTTGCAGGTGAATATAAATAGTTTGCATATTCAGCGTTATACCGCACATCAAATCCCACATTAGCTTTTAATACTTTGAAAAAAGTATTATCAAAATAAATGCTGTTATAAGTATAAAGTTCTGGCGTTCTTAATACTGAATTTTTATCTGTTTTTTGATAAGCAACATAATTTTCCATAACAAACTTACCAAATCTCGATTTCTTTGATACATCCAGCCTGATTAAGCTAATATCAGCAGTAGCTTGTTTTGGCAAAATGGCATTTGTTCCATTGCTATGGTCGGCAGCAAAATAAACGTAATTACTGGTTAAGAAATATTTGGCCCCTGCAGTAAAACCATACTTATCATTGATATAGTTAAATGATAAATTGGCAATTTTAGTGTTTTTAAAATCACTGTTTGTCCACTGGTAATGATTACCATGATAGTAATTAAAAATAGCCGCTGGTGTTTGGTTTTGTGCATAGGCACCCAATTCGATTCTACCTATGTTTTTACCTAAAAGAATTTTACTTTTTGCCTCGTATAAATAATCACCTGCGTTCTCACCTTGCAAAATTTGCTGTACATCTAAATTAAAATCGATATTGTTAGAGAACCGGTAACCTGCTGCCCCTAAAATGGTAATGTTTTGATAAGCAAATCTGCTGCGCTCGTAATTGGTTGCATCTTGTTTTATGCCCAGATATTCATGCTTGTAATAATCGTGCCTAACCCCAGCATCAACCTTTAGTTCGTTTTTAATAACCGAACTGTTTTTAGGCCTTAAGAAGAAACTATAAATAAACTCATTTTTAATATGTTTTACATGGGTTGAGTCATTCGTAAATAGGGTACTCGCAATTCCAGGAGGCAGTACGTTATTAACATCCGCTCCATTTTTGTAAAAATCGAAACTGTCGTTATTGTACTCAAACGTGTACGAAACCTTGTTCGTTGGTAAAACAGCATTGTTCACATTTGCAGAGGTATCTATCCGGCCTACATAATAGGTTTGCTTTAAGAAAACCGTATTTTTCCGGTACATATTTCTTGAGTCTGATAAATTTACGGGCTCCGCTTCTCTCGCAATTTTAGAATAATCTTTATCAAATAAACCTGTAGCTACCGTTGAACCATTCTCGTAGGCACGCATGGTATTAAAGATTGCCGATGCCCACATATTATAACGTTTGCTTGGCGACTGGTACCATGAAAATACGGCAACATTCAAATTATCGCCACGCTGCCGGGCGTAAAAGCCTTTAGAATCGCCACGGTTAAAATTAACACCTACGTTCCAGTTTTTTTTAATATTTTGTGTATGTATGGCCCTGAAAAGTTGTTCTTTTTGTCCGGCACTAACAAAATATAAGCTGGTAAAGGGAGTTCTGGCCTGGTAGTAAATAATATCTTCAGGCGTTAAAGCATAATAGTCAAGCGAATGAAATCCGGCATCAAAGCCAATCCTTTTACTAGGCTCATACAATAATGGCCTCGCGGCCAAACCCATGTTACCATTGCTTATGGTGGGGTGCAGGGGTTGTAAAAGCGGACTATAATTCTGAATATTGGTGGTGGAGGTATCTAAAGGCAGCAGTACAATACTATCTTTAGTCAACGATAACTTGGTAAACCTGATATATTTTGCGGTAAAAACAACAGAATCCTTTCCCGAATCTAATTTCTTTCGAACAGAATCAAGTTCCTTATTGGTACCAACACTTGTTTTTAAATCTTGCGCAAAGACTTTGTTAATGCCCAACAGCAGGAAGAGAAAAAAACAGATTTTAACGACTTTATACATCTTATAGTTCAGAAATTAAGCGGGTTAAAATCTCAGTCATTTTAGGCTCAGCTTTGGCTGCTGCTGCTAAAATTTCATCTAAATTAAAAGGCTGCAGATCTTCAGGAAAACCTTCATCCGTTAATACGGAGATAGCGAAAACAGGCAAACCAGCGTGGTTGGCCACAATCACCTCAGGTACAGTACTCATGCCAACGGCATCGGCGCCAATTAAACGCAGGTATTTATACTCGGCTTTGGTTTCTAAATTCGGACCAGAAACCGCAACATATACCCCTTTATGACAGTTAATATCAACATTTTTAGCTATTTCAAGTGCTTTGGCAATGATATCCCGCTTATAAGGCTGACTCATATCCGGAAAACGCGGACCTAATTCGCTTTCGATTAAACCCCTCAATGGGTTATCTGGCTGCAGATTAATATGATCAGCGATAATCATTAAATCACCTTTTTTAAACTCAGGATTTAGCGAGCCCGCAGCGTTAGATACAATTAAGTTTTCGATACCCAAACCTTTCATTACCCTAACCGGGAATGTGATCTGTTGCATGCTGTAACCTTCGTAATAATGTAAGCGCCCTTGCATGGCAATAATTTTCTTCCCGTTTAATGTTCCAAAAATTAGTTTCCCGCTATGAAATTCTAAAGTAGAAATTGGAAAATTCGGAATATTAGAATACATCAATTGATGCTCAACTTCGATTTCTTTTACCAAGCCACCCAAGCCAGTACCTAAAATAATACCTATTTCTGGCTTAAAGTTCTCTGTTTTACGTTTTATATATTCAACGGTTTCTTCTATTGCTCTTAACATAGTTTAAAATGAGTTCGTCAAAGGTAATCTTATCTTCTTCAAATAATTCAACCTCAATGGGTAAATAATATACAGGTAAATCTACCAGTAAATCTTCAAATCCGGTAGCTCTTAAACGCTTGCTATCCTTTTCTGTTGTGATAATGATTTTATCTTTTTTAGTACTGGCCATAAAAACCGATTTAAGCTTCTTAATATCATCATTTTTAAAAGCATAATGATCAGGAAATTCTTCGTGTTTTATGGTTTCAGCATATTTTTCAAGCTCTTCTATTAACGGGGCTGGATTTGCAATTCCGCTGAGCAGGAAAATTTCGAAATCTTTAATCGATTCGAGTGTGCGGCTTTCATTATGGTATAAATGGATAAGATCGCCGTACTTTAAATAGGAATGTAATACAGGTTGATTTGCATTTGGCTGCAGCTCGTTTACCGAGGCCTGCTGCGCTACATGTAACAATGGAACCGGCGATTTTGTGACCAGCAATACATCGGCCCTTTTGCGTGAGGAGAAAACATCCCTTAAATTTCCGGCAGGTAACAAAAACTGTAAAGTACCCAGCTTTCTAAACTCGAAAAGCAAAATATTAAAACCCGCCCTTACCGCGCGGTGTTGAAAGGCATCGTCAAGGATAATCAGATCATGGTTGTCTTTCAATTGCTTAATCCCATTCACACGGTCTTCGCAAACAGCAACGGTAACAGCTGCAAATTTTTGATGATACTGTAAAGGCTCATCCCCAATTGTTTCAGCAGTTGCAGTGCTATCGGCAACAATAAAACCTTTCGTTTTCCGTCCGTAGCCCCTGCTTAATATGGCTATTTTATAATCGGCCAGCAACCTCACCAAATATTCTGTGGTTGGTGTTTTACCCGATCCGCCAACGGATAAATTGCCTACACAAATTACCGGTAAACCGAACTTTACAGATCGCATCAATCCCCAATCATAAAGTTTTTTACGGAGGACAATAGCCATTCCATAAATGAGTGAAAAAGGAAGCAGCAAAAGGCGTAGATAGTTAAGTAGCATATCGTGGTTTCAAAAATACTGATTATTTAAAAAAGAATGGCATGGCTTAGGTCAATGCCCGATAAAGCAACCGTTGAGCGAATGAAATGGTTTGCAGGAAGAGGATTTAGTCCGAAGTCGGTAGTCTGGAGTCCAAAGTCAATTAACCTGTTTGAAGTTTCGAATCACTTATTCGACTATATTTTATCTTTTTTTATTATCATTGTTATCTACCAAAACATATTTTAATGTCTCCGAACAAAAGATTAGTAGTGGGCCAGGGCCAGATTAGTGGGTATATTTCTATTTTTTTAGCTGTGCTGGCGCTTTTAGGTATCCTGTGTTTTCATTATCCTGAAAAGCTTACCACACCCGAATTCCGCGAAATTTACACGAAAAACAGCATGGAAGCACTAATGCTTGGCGGTGTTATTGCAGCATTCTTTTTTTCTTTATTGAGTTTAATCCTCAGTAAAAAACTCAAATGGGCCTGGCCAGGCTTTGTACTTGGTGCTTTGGCCGTAATATTGGGCGCTTTGAGTGTTGAAGGGAGAGATGTAGCCAAATCGAGCTGGCATTTTGGCTTAGACTGGATGATTTTAGATCTGCTTTTAATGGTCGCTATTTTTGTTCCTTTAGAATTATTCTTCCCCAAAAACAATGAGCAGACTAAATTCCACGAAGAGTGGCGCACCGATTTAACTTATTTTGTAATCAGCCATCTGTTTATTCAGTTTTTCGGTATTGTAACCCAAAAACCTGCCGTATTATTTTTTGGCTGGATCGGTTTAGATAAATTGCACACCTGGGTACAGGGACTCCCTTTTATAGTAGCTTTGTTTCTGGCTTTTTTTAGTACCGATTTGTTTCAATATTGGGCACATCGTTTTTTTCATACCCGGGTAGCCCTTTGGCGTTTCCATTCCATACACCACTCTACACAAAATATGGATTGGCTGGCAGGAAGCCGCACACATTTTATCGATATCTTTTTCACCCGCGCAATGACTTTCATTCCGCTTTATGTTTTAGGCTTTTCATCAACCGTGTTCAATGTGTACATTATATTTATTGCCATCCATGCAGTACTCATCCATGCCAACACCAGGATTAATTTTGGCCCTTTAAAATACATTTTTACGACACCACAATATCACCACTGGCATCATTGCGAAGATCCTAAATACTATGGACATAATTTCGCTTCCATATTTCCTTTTATTGATATGATGTTTGGTACTTATTATTTACCAGGCAAAGAATGGCCCGCCGGAACGGGCGTACATGAAGCTTCGTATCCGAAAGGTTTTGTTAAACAATCCATTTATCCCTTTACCAAAAGTCCTTTTGATACCGATTTGAATATGGAAGAAAGAAGCGACAGATAGATGTCAACGCCCGCTTCTAATAATGAAATGGTACAGCTATTTATGTAACCTTTTGACGGCAGCTAGCCAATTAATATAGCCTGAAGATTGTTTAGCAAAGCAGTGTTGGTAAACATTGTTAATGTTCGTCGGGCTTTACGCTAGATTCCCGATGAAGAATCGGGAGATGCCGCTGCAATCCCGTTTATTCAAAACAGACACTGCTGCTATTAAAGTTTTTTGAAGCTCCCGGAAAAGACAATCAATTGTTACAAACGATAAAATCGTAAAGCATTTCTGCACTCATTTGGAAACGGGCACTAACGAAATTGAGAGGCATTTAAACAGGCCCTTCAACAGGCTCAGGATGACAATTTATAACTATATAGCCTCCATTGTACACCCAACCCGGTGCCCTCTGTGCTCTTTTTTCGATTATCTCTGTGGTTAAAAATTCGGAGATGGAACAAACAAATGGTTAAAACGTTATATTAGTATTCCATCTCATCTTATGCGGTCCGAAACAGAAATTTTAATTATTGGTGGTGGATTGGCAGGTTTAACGGCCGCACTTCACCTGAATAAGTTGGGTTTAAATGTTACGCTGATCGAAAAAGATACCTATCCCCACCATAAAGTTTGCGGCGAATACATTTCGAATGAGGTGCTCCCCTATTTTGAATGGCTCGGCCTGGATATTGAAAATCTTGCGCCCACATCAATCAGCGATCTGCTTTTCACCTCCCTTTCGGGCAAAAGTATACAAACTAAATTGCCGCTGGGTGGTTTTGGTTTAAGCAGGTATACCATGGATCATTACCTGTATACCGAACTGATCAGGAGGAAGGTAAATGTAATTCATGATCGCGTGGTAGAAATAAACTTTGCCCAAAATAAATTTACAATAGTAACGGCAAACCATTCTTTTGTTGCCGCTTATGTTATTGGTGCTTATGGAAAAAGATCGGCTATTGATATTAAGCTAAACCGGAGTTTCATTAATAAACGATCGCCTTATCTGGCAGTTAAAGCACATTATAAGGCTGATTTTCCGAACAACCTGGTTAGTCTGCATAATTTTCAAGGTGGTTATTGTGGGGTTTCAAAGGTTGAAAATGACCGGTTAAACATCTGTTATCTGGCGAACTATGAGCGTTTTAAAAAACACAAAAACCTGCAGGCCTTCCAGGAAAATGTGCTTTATAAAAACAGGTATTTGAAGGCTGTTTTCGAAAATGCCAGCAGTTTATTTGATGTTCCCTTAACCATCAGTCAGATTTCTTTTGAGGGCAAAGAACCTGTATATAACCATATGTTAATGATTGGCGATACTGCCGGATTAATTCATCCACTTTGTGGAAACGGTATGGCCATGGCCATTCACAGTGCCAAAATTGTTTCAGAACTTTTGCATCAAAGAATCGGCGGACAAATCAATTCACGTGTGGCACTGGAGGAAAATTATACTCTACACTGGAACAGGGAATTTAAAAGCCGCTTAAAAACGGGAAGAATATTATCTGCTTTGCTCAGGAACCATAATTTCGAAAGTCTGGCGATGAATGCCTTGACTAAAATGCCCTTTTTACTCCATAAAATAATTAAACAGACTCATGGTAAACCCATCAAGATTTCATCATAAATGCCAGTAGATACCACATATAGAAGCACAGCACCCGAGATTATGGATGATTTCGCCATGGAAGGTGAGGTATTACGCGATGCACTCGACAAAATAGCCAGTATTAATCAGCTCCTTGGGGGTAATAAAGTTACACTCGATGGGGTGAAAACCTTAATCAACGGCAAACCATTAGATCAAGTTATACGTATTACTGATATCGGCTGTGGAAATGGAGATATGTTACGCACCTTGGCCGATTATGCTAATAAACAAGGTTTACATTTTATTTTAAAAGGGATAGATGCCAATAAATTCACCATCAGTCATGCGCAAAGTTTATCTGAAAACTACCCGAATATCACCTATGCCTGTAGCGATATATTTGATGATTTAAGTAAAACAGAACCTTGCGACATTATGCTGTGTACCTTAACCTTACATCATTTTAAAGATGAAGAAATTATTGATCTGCTAGAAAATTTTAAAAGATCGGCAGCCATAGGCATTGTGATCAACGATCTGCAACGGAGTGCAGTAGCCTATTACCTGTTTAAAGCTTTGTGTTATGTTTTCCGTTTAAATGATATGTCGCGGGAGGACGGTTTAATATCCATTCTACGCGGGTTTAAAAGTGCAGATTTGCTCAAATACAGCAAACAATTAAACTTAAAATCGAGTTCAATAAAATGGAAATGGGCTTTCCGCTACCAATGGATAATTAAAACGATATGAGCGTAACCGTAAAAGCAGTAAGTAAAGCCTTGCCCGAATTTTCGCGGTCAACCACCGAGATTCTACCATTTCTGGATATTTGGTTAAAAGACCAGGATGATCGCTTGATCAGGAAGGTAAAAAAGATTTTTGAAAGCGCCGCGGTAGATAAAAGATACTCGATCATGTCGCCTGAAGAAGTTTTTAGTGATTTAAGTTTTGAGGAACGAAACAACATTTATGTAAGGGAAGGAATAAAACTAGGTGCTAAATGTTTGGAAACCGCACTCCAGAAAGCCAATTGGCAGGCACAGGATTTAGACTACATCATTACGGTAAGCTGCACCGGCATTATGATCCCTTCTTTAGATGCTTATCTGATTAATCTCCTCAAACTGCGTCAGGATATTGTTCGCTTACCCGTAACCGAAATGGGTTGTGCTGCCGGGGTATCGGGCATGATTTACGCTAAGAATTTTCTGCAAGCCAATCCGGGCAAACGCGCCGCGGTTGTTGCAGTAGAATCGCCAACGGCAACTTTTCAATTAAACGATTTTTCGATGGCCAACATTGTAAGTGCCGCGATATTTGGCGATGGTGCCGCTTGTGTACTGTTAAGTTCGAATGAAGAAGATAGCGGGCCAGAAATTTTAGCCGAAGAAATGTACCATTTTTACGATGCTGAAGAGATGATGGGATTTAAGCTCACCAATACCGGATTGCAAATGGTACTGGATGTGGCTGTTCCGGAAACCATTGCCAGTCATTTTCCGGATATCATTCACCCTTTTCTGACCAAACACGGCTTTGGAATTAACGATATCGACCATTTGATCTTCCATCCGGGCGGAAAAAAGATTATCCAGATTGTTGAAGAGCTATTTAGTCAGTTAAACAAAAATATAGATGAAACAAAAGAAGTTTTAAGGCTTTACGGAAACATGAGCAGCGCAACAGTTCTCTATGTTTTAGAACGGATGATGGAGAAAAAGCCAATGCCTGGAGAAAAAGGACTGATGTTAAGCTTCGGCCCGGGTTTTTCAGCACAGCGCATACTTTTACAATGGTAACCATTCATTCAATCATGCTATTATTCAAGAACTCCATCCTTCAGCCATGACTACACAAGAAATAATAGATCAACTGCCTTACGGTAAATCTTTTCTTTTCGTTGATGAATTGTTGCACATTGATGAAAATGGAGCGAAGGGCACTTATACTTATGCCAAAGATTTACCCTTTTACGAAAGTCATTTTAAAAACCATCCCCTAACCCCTGCAGTCATACTTACCGAAACCATGGCACAAATCGGATTGGTTTGTTTAGGTATTTACCTGTTAAAAGATATTGATCAAAATGTATCGATCGCCATGACGTCAAACGCTATTGATTTTTTAAAACCAGTTTACCCTGGTGAACAGGTTACCGTAACGAGTGAGAAAGTATATTTCAGGTTTAATAAACTGAGTTGTAAGGTAAAAATGGAAAATGCAGTTGGCGAAACGGTTTGCAAAGGAAATATTTCCGGGATGTTAATTTCGAAAGAAAATGGGTAACAGAGTTGTAATTACAGGTTTAGGCATATGCGCACCCAATGCCACAACCATTAATGAGTTTTCGGAGGCCATAAAAAAAGGGCTTTCCGGAATCCGCCATCAACCCGATTTGGAAGCCTTAAACTTCTCTTGCCAGATTGCAGGCAAACCAGCACTTAGCGAAGCGCGGATCAGCCAATATTTTACACCACTTGAATTACGAAACCTAAATAGTACAGGAATTATTTATGGTGTTATTGCTGGCCTGGATGCCTGGAAGGATGCGGGTTTAACAATTGAGAATAATGACGAACCCTACTGGGATAGCGGAACCATTTTCGGTGCGGGCACTTCTGGTATCGATAAATTTAGATGGGCCATTAATAAAATAGATGCACTTGAAATCAAAAAGCTGGGAAGTTCGGTCGTGATACAAACCATGGCCAGCGGCGTAAGTGCTTTTATCAGCGGAAAATTAGGCTTGGGGAATCAGGTAAGCACCAATTCATCGGCCTGCGCCACAGGAGCTGAAAGTATATTGCTGGCTTACGAAAGAATTAAAACAGGTCAGGCCACAAAAATGTTAGCGGGGAGTACCAGCGACAGTGGCCCTTACATTTGGGGTGGTTTTGATGCCATGAAAGTTTGCACCTTTAAACATAACCACGAACCCGAAAAAGGCAGCCGCCCAATGAGTGCAAGCGCAAGTGGTTTTGTACCTGGCAGTGGCGCCGGCGCCCTGGTATTAGAATCGCTCGAAAACGCAATGGCAAGGAAAGCCAAAATTTATGGCGAGGTGCTTGGCGGTCATATCAACTCAGGTGGTCAGCGGGGTTTAGGCACCATGACTGCCCCAAACCCTACCGCTGTACAGCGGTGTATCCAGGCAGCATTAAAAAATGCGGGTATTGAAGCCCGTGAAATAGATGTAATTAATGGTCACCTTACCGCAACAACGAAAGATGCACTCGAAATAGAAAACTGGAAAGCAGCATTACAATTATCGTCTGACGATTTCCCGTATATCAATTCATTAAAAGGTATGATTGGCCATTGCATTGCAGCATCAGGGAGCATAGAATGTGTGGCTTCGATACTTGAACTTTCGGAAGGATTTATTTTCCCGAATATTAACTGCGAAGACTTAAACCCCGAGATCAGCACTTTAATAAATGCGAAATGCATTCCACAAACTTTAATTCAAAAACCAATTAATATCTTAGCTAAAGCCAGTTTTGGTTTTGGCGATATTAATGCCTGTATTATTTTTAAAAAATACCCTCATGAATAAAGAAGAGATTATCGCAGCCTTAAAAACAATTGTCGAACCTTACAGCGAAGAGGTAACAGCCCTGGCACATATTGACGAAAACACTGATTTTATAACCGATTTAAAAATAAATTCGGCCAACCTGGTTGATATTGTTTTAGATATTGAAGAGAAGTTCAACATCGAAATAGACAACGATTCGATGGCGAAAATGCTCAACGTAAAAGCCACGACCGAAATTATAGCTCAAAAGCTGGAAGCACATGCTGGGTAACGATATCGTTGACCTGGATCTGGCAAAAATCCAAAGTAACTGGAGGCGTAAAAACTACCTGAATAAGATTTTCACAACCGACGAACAGCTACTCATTTCATCAGCAAAAAATTCGGATGAAATGGTATGGCTGTTATGGAGTATGAAAGAATCGGCCTATAAAATCCATAACCGTACAACAGGCATCCGAAATTTTGCGCCTAAAAGTTTAAAGTGTTCAATTTATACCAGCATCAGGCAGGTAGAAGGTCTGGTAAACATTGATGAGCATACATATTTCACTAAAAGCGATTTACATCTGAGCTACCTTCATACGATAGCCTCAGCAGTTTATAATGAATTAGCTGAAATCAATATAAATATTTACCAATCTCCGGAAAACCTTTTTGATTATAAAAGCACTAAACCAGGCTGCGTAAGCCACCATGGACGGTATCTAGCGTTAATATATTGAAGAAAAGCAGTTAACTATAACCTGATGACAGGCGACATAGAGCATAAAGTATTATATGCAACAAATCCTTTAATGAATTATTAAAGGATTTGCTCTGTTTAAACTGAATAATAAGATTTAAAAAAATCGTATGTCACTCTTTATTTTTTAAAGAAAGTAGCCCAAACGATAAGTGCTTTGCCAACCCAATGACCAACTTCATAGCCTAGATCTTCAGGGGTTATCTCTTTAGCACTACCACCATTCGTGATGAGTAGTTCATTTTTAGTTAATTCTTGTATCATAATAAATTTTAGTTAAAAATAGCATCGTATACACCTTTAAAAAAACCTTTGTAAAATGCGCCGTCTCCTTTTGCACGATCATATACCAGTCCATAACCACCAGCATCATATCCCATTCCACCGTTTTCTTCAAGCATTTCGATAGCATTCATTTCCTGAACACTAAGGTTTTCTAAATTTAAATTTTTCATGATTTAATTCTTTTTAATGATGTACCTACTCTTTAAAGGCTTTTCGGTAACCGCCTATTGTTGCAACACTACTAAATTACTTTTGCCCACTCTACAAAAAAAGGAGTGGGTAATTTTGCTGATAAAAAAATCCAGCATTTACATTCATTAACTCCTGAGGCTTTAAAACCGTAAAATCAGCCCTAATATTTACTTCAAATGCCTGGGTATAATAATATGTTTGTAACTGTCTCGAGTATTCTATCGGAGCACCCATTAGTTTCAACTCATCTAATACCACGTATAATCGCGAGGTTGAAATTGATAATCTTCTGGCTAAATTTTCTGGTGCACCTGTACGGCTTTCTTTTATCAGTTTGTGGATAATTTTAATGCGATCGATGTATTCTAATAATTTCATAATAAAACTGATGTGGCTTTAGTGTATTAAATTCAAGAGCTGGCAACTTTTCTTGCCAACTTGCTAGTAAAGTTCAACTCTTAGAGAAATGAAGGCATCATCAAACTTGTTAAATCCTCATCACCAAATTGTTGTTTCCATAAATTGGCGTAGTGGCCATTTGCAATCATCATTTCAGCATGGCTTCCTTCTTCTACAACCTTTCCTTTATCCAACACAATAATCTGATCAGCTTTTCTAATCGTAGGTAAGCGGTGCGCAATGATGATGATTGTTTTCTTTTGCATCCTTAACAGATCTATTGTCCGCTGTACATACTGCTCCGAAGCTGAATCTAAAGAGGAAGTCGCTTCATCCAGAATTAAAATCTCAGGATTACGGTACAATGCCCTTGCTATTGCAATCCTTTGTTTCTGTCCGCCCGATAAAGAAGCTCCGTTTTCGCCTAAATAAGTCTGGAAACCTTCTGGCAAAGCTTCAATAAAATCGATAATCCCTAACTGTGTACAAATACTAATAATCTGTTGCATGTTGGGTTCATAATCGCCAATGGCAATATTCTCGATTACATTTCCTGCAAAAAGATCAATTTTCTGGGGTACAACGCTGAGTAAATTTCTTAAAGAAGCATTGTTCAAATACTTAAGTGCATGATTACCAATAAAAATATTGCCCGATTGTATGGGATAAATATTTTGAAGTAACGACATTAGGGTAGATTTACCAGATCCACTCTCCCCTACAATCGCAGTAAAACTCCCGGCCTTAATCTTGAGGTTTAAATCTTCAAACACATTAACGCGACTGCCATACCTAAAGGCTACATGTTCGAAACGGATATCGCCCATTAATTCTTTGGTCAGGAAAACACTCGATGAATTTTGTTCAATTTCCAGATCCATAATTTCAAACAAACGATCGGAAGCGATCATGGCATCCTGGATAGATTTATTTGCACCAATTAACGAGGTAGCCGGACCCGTAAAATAACCAATAAGGGTATAGAAAGAAAATAATTCACCTGGCGTGATTTCTCCGTCCAAAACATAACCTGCACCCACCCAAAGCAATATGATCGTGAGCATACGGGCAATAACCTCGGTTGCTGTTCCGGAGAAAACAGAGTTTAAGCCTGATTTATAAATTGTTCTTAGCAGGCCAATAAAGTGCGTTTCAGTTTTTTCGTTGGTAAACCTTTCAAGGCCAAATCTTTTAATGGTGGCCACATTATTTAAGCCCTCAACCAGCTGCGATTCTAACTCGGCCGACTCCTCCATCAGCTTCCGCTGCATTTTCTTGTTTAGTTTATTGCTGATGAAATAAATCAGCAGATACAATGGAATAACCGCCAGCATCAATAAGGCCAGTTTCCAATAGTAACTGAACATTAAAATAAAAGAGAATACCACAATAAAGCCATTTACCACCAGATTAATAGAAACATCGTTTATGAAAGCCCTTATTTTAACGGCATCATTTACCCTCGAAATAATTTCGCCTACCCGCATGGTATCAAAAAATTGCTGAGGTAGCTTTAAGAGGTGTTTATAGTATCCCAATATCAAACCGGCATCTATCTGTTGCCCGGTGCGGATAGTAAAAATAGTTTTAGCGGTACCGATAAACAATTGCAGCGCTAAAATGGCTACCATCATTAAGCTCATTAAATTAAGCAGGTTCCGGTTACCCTCTACCAAAACGTGGTCGGTTATTTTCTGAACAAAAACCGAGGTAGATAGTCCCAGTATGGTATAAATTAAAGCACCAAAAAGCGCCTGTATGACAATACTTTTATGCGGTTTAATCAGGTTCCAAAAGCGGCTTCCAGTATCAACCTTTTCATTGCCCTGTTTAAAACCTTCATCAGGTAATAACAACACCAATACGCCCGTCCATTCGCCTGTAAATTCTTCAATAGTTTTGCGGTGCATTTTCCCATCGCCCGGGTCCATTACTTCAATGTATTTATCCGTTACTTTATAAATAACTACATAATGTTGCAATTGCTTCTTCACTATCACATGGGCAATGGCCGGTAATGGAATTTTAGAAAGACTGTCTAAATTGCCCTTTACACCTTTTGCTTCAAAACCCAGTTTATTTGCCGCTTCTATCAAACCCAAAACATTGGTTCCTTTTTGGTCGGTGCTGGCCAGTTGACGGATGCGCGCAACAGGCATTTTCAGTTTATAAAATGCAGATATAGATGCTAAACAAGCAGCACCACAATCGGTAATATCGCGTTGTTTTATTCGTGTAGACATGGGTTTTAGATGTGAGATTTGAGACTGGCGAACTGAGATGTGGGTTTGAGAAATTTGAAATTTTCTGCTTTGGTTTTTTAGCTTTTGGTTCCATTTGGATTTAACCAATCATCAACCTTGTCATATAGTAATTGATACAGGTTTCGTTTTGCAATAGTAAAGTGTGCATTAAAAGTCATCCCCTTTTTTACCTGTCCTTTGTAACCGTTTTTTAGCTTTAAATAATCCTTGTCCAGCTTACACTTCACTTTAAAATAAGGGCTTTGGTTAATCAGTATGATATCATCTGAAATGTCGGTTACTACACCATCCAGTAACCCCCATTGGTTATAGTTGAAAGCATCGATCTGAAACCGCACAATTTGACCAGCTTTAATTAAACCGATATCAGCAGGCTTGATGTAACTGATGGCCAGCAAAGCGCTATCAGGCGATATCTCGCCAATTTTCTGATTGGCCGTAATAAAAGAACCCAATTGTAAACCTGATAGATTTTGTACCGTTCCGGAAACCCCTGCGTTTAAATGGTATAATTTCTCCTGTTCGGTGAACTGGATTTTCTGACCAGCGAGATCTTTTAATTCTTTTCTATACTGATTTGATTCCGTTTGCCACTGTGTTTTGTATTTTTTAGCCACCAGATTGAAATCGGAAAGCGCCTGATCGTAATTGAACTTATATTGCTCATACTCTGCTTCAGTAACTACTTTCTTGCTATAAAGAATCTCATACCTTTTATAAATCTTGTAAGCCTGCTCGCGGGCATTTAAAGCATTTTGAATTTGCTCTGCATATTGCTGCCAGCTTGCGGCATACAGGCCGGTTTGCAATGCAGGTTGCCCGGCATTGCTTAAATCGACCAGTTTTAAGAGGAGGAGCGCATCATTTAATAAATCTTTTAATTCACTTGAGCGATTATTCAAAATCACGTTTTGCGTTTCAGGTAGAGTAGGGTCTATATTTAAAAGAAGTTGTCCTTTTTTTATTTTTTTATTATCTGTTAAATTAATCAGCGTAATTTTCCCACCTACTGGTGCCAATAACTCTGTTCTTTCGATATTACTCTGCAAAGAACCATTCCCCTTAACGCTTACTGTGGTGTAAATAAATGGTAAGGTAGCAAAAGCAGCAAGAATGGACAATATTGTGGCAGAATAAATAATTTGCGTACGTACCCTGGTATGGTGTAAAAAAATGATGGAATTATCTTCGAAATTGGCGTCTTCTGTTAAAGGCATAATCATCAACTGGCTTGGTTAAGGCCAAGTTTGTGATTATTAATTTATGCTGAAAAAAAGATACACGAAAAGGGAGATTGTAGGGATGAAAAGGTTGAATATTAAACAGAATGTAGTTCTTTCAAACATTAAACGATTCTAGAATGGTAAGGCAACTAAACAATAAACAGATAGCCGAATAGATTGTAAAGCGAGTGAAAAAGAATGGTTAAAAGTAGATAAAAGATAGTTTTTTCTTTCGCTTTCAGGAAAAAAAAATTCAAGAATGACCCTCCTATAAAAGTCATAGCGATATATATATAACTATAAAAATGCATCGATGAGAAGATTATTACAGGAATAATTAGTAGGACGTAAAAGTTTTTAACGTTAAATAATGTTAAAATTTTATTGGGTAAATACTGAAAAATAAAAGTTTCAATTATTGGCGCTAAAATCATAATGAATATGAATTTTGCACTACCAGATAAGTTTTCTAATCCGTTCTTTTGATTAGAATTTAACGGAAATAATTTATCTAAATAGTTAAAGATAATTCCGTTGATAATAGAGAAAATATAACAAATTAGAAAAAGCAAATAAATATTCCCGCTTACTTTTTTAAAATACAATTTCATTCTTTTTTTTGCATCAAAGTTTAAGAAAAAAGTTTAATTTCCATTTTTTAAATTATAACAGGTAATTTTTGCTCCATAAAAAATGAGGGCATCGATATCTCGTATGCCCCCTTTTAAACTACAATTTATCCTGCACTATGCATATGTGAACTTTTACCTTGTTCGTTTGCATAGATAAGAAATTCGTGAGTGTAGAATGCCACCCAATACCATGCAGATTCTCCTCCATCGATATTTAACAACTCTTCTAAACTCAACTCATCTACCCTTAATTCTTGTAAATTCTTCATAATATTATATTAAAAAATTAGACGGAATAGATCTGGTGCGTATTGAATAAATACATATATTCCAAGACCTATAATTACGTTAATGAAAAAATTCAATATTTTTTCTTTTTTTATATTAAATATTTTAATGACGAGCTTTCCCAGTTCCACCATCATGCCATCCTTCTCTAATATCTCCCCAATTATTTATTGCTGATATAGCTATAGCTATGCCCAAAGCTGCCCATGGAAATCCTTCTCCACCGGTGTTAATCATTTCCTTAGCATCCATTTCCTGAACGCCAAAATTTTCTAATTTTAAATTTTTCATAATTAGTTTTTCACTTAAGTTTTCTTACTCATTTAAGGCTTTTCAGATTCCGCCTATGTTGGCCTAACATGAAACAAGTATTGGATATTAAATTTCAACCAAAAAAAAGATACACTAAAAGGCTTTTTATAAGTACAAAAAGGGATAATACGATCAAACACTACCAAAAATTACAACATTGAATGAAACTGGCGCTAATCCAAATCTCTGTCTACATAGAAAATAAGACAAATATGTATTTTAAAATAGTTCACCATTTAAATATAAATATCGACTATAATTGTAATTGAAAACGATGGAAAAAAATTATCTTCTACTTATTATGCTTATGTCCATTCTATAATTTATAAGCGCAGAAGTGAAACTGTAGTGATGATTTCAATGCTTAACAGAAAGAATTTTAAAAATTATGTTGGCTCTTTACGTCTCATCCATAAAATGGCAGACCATGTTACCGATTGGATTGATTATGTAAAGATGTATAAAACTAAAAAGATTTACTAGTTAAATTACACAATATATTGGTTTGGTACAGTTAAACAGCCGTTTGGTGTATATTTTTTGGCTGTTACATCCAGAAATAACACTTTTAAACACATTTATTTAACTATCCATTATTTTAATTATGAAAAACAAAAAATTAGAAAAAAAGACTTTATTTGTTTTTAAGAGAAACGACTTTACCCATTTGACGAAAGAGCAAATGAAGAAAATTATCGGAGGTAATAGTCCAACTACTAACCTATCAGGAGAGCCTGATTGTGAAAATAAAACAATACATAATCAAACCTTAAGTGGTTAGTATTTATGCATCAAATCAGTTTAAAATTAAAACATTTGCAAACACTATCCCATTATTGATGAAATATATATTTCTCTTTTTTTTCTTATTTATCTTTTCATTTGCCTTAAAAGCTCAAAATTGTAACTGTAATGATAATTTTCTATTCCTGGTAGAAAAAATCAAAAAAAACTACATTGGTTATCCTGATAAAGTAAATCCTTCAAACCAGTTTCAATTTAAAAAATTTACGGATAGTTTACAGCACGTTGCCTCTACTTCCAATTCTTACAAGTGTTTAAGCTTAATGAGAGAATGGCTCAGTTTTTTCAAAGACAAGCACATTGATGTCGGGATGGATTTTAGCAAACTTTCTCCTGATTCAGTGAAGATGTTTTTTGCTAATGAAGAGAAAACAACCTGGACAGAAAAACGTTTTAAATCTTATCTACAGGAAAATAAGAAAACGCTAGATAGTATAGAAGGAATTTGGAATTATGGGATGTATGAAATTGGAATTGTTAAAGATCACACCAAAAAAAATATTGAATTTATTGGTTTTGTGATAAAAGCCGATAGTGTACGATGGATGCCACAACAAATAAAATTTAAAATCGGGAAGACTGACAATCAGTATAAAACTATTTACTATAGCGGCGGTGATCATTCGGTTAATTACCCCGCTTTAATTAAACAGAATGACGTACTAGATTTTGGTTTTTTGGGAAAATGGATAAGAGGTGAAAGAAAAGCGAAAACGATACCTCCTCCTGTATACACCGAACCTAACTTAATGTCTAGTTTTAAAAAATTAGATAATCAAACATCCCTTCTTTTACTTCCTTCTTTCAATTCGAAGTATAAAACAAGAATAGATGGTTTAATTGAAAAAAATAAGGATAATTTAGCTAATACTAAGCATCTTATTATTGATGTCCGTGATAATTCAGGAGGTACAACCGGTTGTTTTGAAAAAATAATTCCTTATTTATATACGAACCCCATACATATTGATGGTGGTATTGTATTAGCCACAGATGACAATATTCGTGATTGTTACGAAAAAGATTATCCATATGCATCAGCAGCTTCAAGAAAAGAATTAAAAAAGAACGCGAAAAAATTGAGAGCTAATTTAAATGAATTTTACCCACTCTATAAATCCAGTACCCTGAAGCTATCGAAAGTATTAAAAAACCCTGAACGTATTTCTATCCTAATTAACGGGAATACGGCAAGTAGTGGCGAATTTTTTATTTTAAGAGCTGAACAAAGTAAAAAAGTAACTTTATACGGACAAAATACTGCTGGAAGTGTTGATTACGGAGAAATGGTAATTACTCATCCTCCTTGCAAATTTTTCACTCTTGTTTATCCAGTAGCAAAATCGCTACACGCCATAAAACGGCCATTAGATAATATAGGAATCGCTCCAAATGTAATTATCCCTGATCAAGAGGTTGATTGGGTAAACTATGTAAAAAACTACAAAAGTAACTAATGATAAAACATAAATATAGACTAGTTACCTACCACATAATATTTTGGGTGATTTATGTGCTACTAAATAATATTTTGACTTACGCTCAAAATCCTAAAAGCTATATTTTTAATATTGGGGACATTTTTCTATTTCAAATTCCGAATATCTGTACCGTATATTTATGCATTTTAGCATGTAGAAAATATACCAACCCATTAAAACCATTTTCCTTATTCTTAGGAATTACGATTGCTTTCGCTTGCTCTTACCTCCTTTGGTATGCTACAACTTATCATATTAGGCCTTATGTTAATGCAAATGGATCAACTCCAGCCCCATTCAATTTTATAAATTATGGGGCAGCCGTACTTTTGGTTTTTATTCGGTATTCAATTATAGGTATTGGCTACCATTTTGCCTCTGAAGGAATTAAACGTGAACGAAAACTACGCCTTATCGAAAAAGAAAAACATGAGGCAGAATATGCTTTTCTCCGTGCACAGATTAATCCTCACTTTTTAAATAACACCCTTAATTTCTTTTTTGCAAAATCCTTACCCTTATCAGAAGAACTGGCCAATGGCATCATGACGCTTAGTGAAATCATGCGCTATTCGTTAGAAATAGATAAAGACGACCGGATGACCTTAATAGACGAGGAAATTGATCACATTAAAAACGTAATTAAAATTAATCAGCTTCGTTTCAACAACAAGTTGCAGATCGATTTTAAAGTGAATGGAAATACCGATCATGTAAGACTGATTCCGTTAATTCTAATTACCATTGTAGAGAATATTTTAAAACATGGTAACTGTACAGAAAATATGCATCCAGTTAAAATATTGCTAAGTATTAATGAAATCGACCATAATATCCATCTCAGCACCTGGAACAAAAAGAAAAACGGGCCTAAAGAACTCTCGAGTGGAATAGGTATGGAAAACATAAAAAAACGCCTTACCAATCATTACAACAAAGGCTTTGCCTTAAATATTAACGAAACCGAATTTGATTATAGTCTTGAATTAACTTTACCATACAATAAGATTACCGATCATCAGGAAAAACCAAGTTCATTTGATAATTTGGGCTTTTTAGAACATTTCAAGTTACCGCCGATTAAACCTCAACCATATACCTCATGATTAACTGCATTATTGTTGATGACGAAGACCATGCCATTGAAGTAATACAACATTACCTGAAATCTGTTGCAGCAATACAGATTACTGCAACATTTACCAATCCGATTGATGCATTGAGCTTTTTAAGCAGCAACCCGGTAGAACTCATTTTTTTGGATATCCATATGCCGGAGATCTCGGGAATTGATTTCATCCAAACAATGAACAACAAAGATGTGCAGGTGATCCTGACTACCGCCTATAAGGAGTTTGCTACCGCTGGTTTTGACCTCGATGTGGTTGATTATTTAGTTAAACCTATCCCGCTGCCTCGTTTTTTACAAGCCATAAATAAAGCACAAAAGATAATCAACAGCAAAAAAGCCAACATACCGGTTAACCAGCAGGATGATGATTATTTTATGGTTAAAACGGAAGCTAAAGGTAAAATGCTTAAAATTAATATTGCCGAAATCGATTTTGTTGAAGGCATGAAAAACTATATCGCTTTTCACCATAACGGGATTAGAACGCTTGCACTCTTAACCATGAAGGATGTAGAGGAAAGATTGCCCAAAGCGCAATTTATCCGGGTGCAGAAATCGTTCATCGTAGCACTGAACAAAATCACTTCAATAGATGGAAACAGGATCATTTTAAAAGGTATTTCAGCAGAGATATTAATTGGTGAAACCTATCGAAAAGATTTTCTGGACATGATGAAACAAAAACTGCTGCTGTAAATGAGTATGCTGTTTAAGCCAGCAAACCCGTTAACTCATATTTAGGTTAGGCGAATTTTAACCGAAATCCCCCTTTAATTAACCCGGCTAATCATTCAGTTGCACAGTCAAACGTTTGCCCTATTTTCTTTACAGAATAATAGAATTGGCTATTCCAAAAAGCGTTATCTTTGCCCAAATCATAAAAAATAAAATATGCTTAAAGGATTTTTTAACGTACCTACCCCGGTTAACGAGCCCATTAATAGCTATGCGCCAGGCACAAAAGAACGGTCGCTTTTAAAAGAGGCTATTGCTGATGCGCGTTCTAAACAATTGGATATTCCGATGTTTATTGGCGGACAAGAGGTACATACTAAAAATAAAAAGAAAGTAGTCGCTCCACACGATCATCAACATGTATTGGCTACCTTTAGTTATGGCGATAAAAGCCATGTAAAACAAGCCATAGATGCTGCTTTGGCCGCCAAGGCTGATTGGGAAGCTTTAGCCTGGGAACATAGAGCTGCCATTTTTATGAAAGCTGCTGATTTGATTGCCACAAAATACCGCTACCAAATTAATGCAGCAACCATGCTTGGGCAAAGTAAAAATGCCTATCAGGCTGAAATTGATGCCGCTTGCGAGCTGGTTGATTTCTTGCGTTTTAATGTAAGTTATATGCAGGATATTTATGGCCAACAACCACCGGTATCGCCTAATGGCATGTGGAACAGAACAGAACAACGTCCTTTAGAGGGTTTTATATTTGCTTTAACACCTTTCAACTTTACCGCAATTGCTGGTAATTTACCTGCTTGTGTAGCCATGATGGGTAATGTAGTGGTGTGGAAACCTGCAGATACCCAGGTTTATGCAGCCAATGTAATTATGCAGATCTTCCGCGAAGCGGGTTTACCAGACGGTGTAATTAACCTTATCTTTGCCGATGGCCCTGAAGTTGGCGATGTAGTTTTCAATCATGCTGATTTTGCCGGTATTCACTTTACAGGCTCAACGAAAGTTTTTCAGGAAATTTGGAAAACCATCGGAACAAACATCCATAAATACAAATCATATCCACGCATAGTTGGTGAAACTGGTGGTAAAGATTTTATCCTGGTTCACCCTAGTGCAGACGTGGCTGCTTCAGCTACTGCAATTGTTAGGGGCGCGTTCGAATATCAGGGACAAAAATGTTCTGCAGCTAGCCGCACCTATATCCCGAAAAGTCTGTGGCCTGAGATTAAAAAATTAATGATCAGGGATTTAGCTTCATTTAAAATGGGCGGAACCGAAGATTTCAGCAACTTTATTAATGCGGTAATTGACGAGCGTTCTTTCGACAAATTGGCTAAATATATCGATCAGGCTAAAAAAGATAAAGGCGTAGAAGTAATCGCCGGTGGCAACTACGATAAGAGCAAAGGTTATTTTATCGAACCTACTATCCTGGTAGTAGACGATCCGAAATATACCACCATGTGTGAGGAGCTTTTTGGTCCGGTGTTATCTGTATACGTATACGAAGATCAAGAGTTTGACCAGGTTTTAGAAATAATTGACACCACTTCACCTTATGCATTAACGGGGGCTATTTTATCACAAGACAGATATGCGATTGAAAAAGCCAGTTACGCTTTGCGCAACTCAGCCGGTAATTTTTACATTAACGATAAATGTACAGGTGCTGTAGTTGGACAACAACCATTTGGCGGGGCAAGAGGATCAGGCACGAATGATAAAGCCGGAGCAATGATCAATTTATTGCGTTGGGTTTCTCCACGTACCATTAAAGAAACTTTTAATCCACCAACTGATTACCGTTATCCGTTCTTAGCAGAAGATTAATATTTACATACAAGGCCAGGCATTATTGTTTGGCCTTTTTTATACGCATAATCCTCGTGTGTAACGGGGATTGAAGAGAGCAGCGATTGTATCGCTTAAATTTATCTAACACTATCCTTTTTCTAACCATGAACCACAAATTTTTATTATCCCTGCTTGTCGTAATGGCCAGCTTCAACTTTTACGCTGCCGCACAGAAGAAACCTAACGTAATTATCATCTACGCCGACGATTTGGGTTATGGCGACCTCAGCTGTTATGGCGCAACAAAAATAAACACCCCAAATATAGATGCACTGGCAAAGCAAGGACTACGGTTTACCAATGGTCATGCTACCGCATCTACCTGTACACCTTCGCGCTATTCCTTAATGACGGGAAGATATGCATGGCGTAAAAAAGGAACAGGTGTTTTGCCGGGCGATGCCGCACTAATTATTCCGACAGACAATACCGCTCTTCCTTCAATTTTTCAGCAAGCCGGCTATAAAACAGGACTTGTTGGTAAATGGCACCTGGGTTTGGGCAACGCAGTAGAGAAGGATTGGAATAAAGAAGTAAAACCCGGACCAAAAGAAGTAGGTTTTGATTATTCGTTTATTTTCCCGGCTACAGCCGACAGGGTGCCAACTGTTTTTATGGAAAATCAATTGGTGGTGGGTTTAGATCCAAAAGATCCGATTGCAGTTGATTATAAAAATCCAATTGGTACAGATCCAACAGGAAAAGACCATCCTGAACTGTTAAAAATGCCTGCTGAAGCTAATCACGGGCACAACCAGACCATTGTAAACGGCATTGGCCGCATTGGTTATATGCAGGGGGGCAAGCTTGCCCGCTGGACGGATGAGGAACTTCCGTTTACCTTTTTAACCAAAGCGAAAAATTTTATCGAAGATCATAAACAAGAGCCATTTTTCCTGTACTATGCCTTAACCGAACCGCATGTACCACGTCTGGCTGCCACCATGTTTAAAGGTAAAAGCGAGCTGGGCAATCGCGGCGATGTAATTTTACAACTCGATTGGGCAGTTGGCGAAATCACCAAACAACTGAAATACCTTGGTCTTGATAAAAATACGATGATCATATTTAGCAGCGATAACGGTCCTGTAATTATGGATGGTTACGAAGACCAGGGTTTCGAAAAATTAAACGGCCATACACCTGCAGGTAGTTTACGCGGAGGAAAATACAGCATTTTAGAAGGTGGTACACGCGAACCTTTTATTATTTCGTGGCCAGCGAAAATTAAACCTGGTGTTTCCGGAGCCTTGGTTTCACAAATTGATTTCTTGGCCTCATTTGCCGGTTTTTTCAACTTGGAAAGCAAAAATGCAATTGATAGTAAAAATGTATGGGACGCCTTTATCGGGAAAGACCAAAAAGGTCGTGACTTCTTTATTGAACAGAGTAATCAACTGGCAATTGTTAAGGATAACTGGAAATACATCAGGCCATCAAAAGGAGAAGCTTTTTATAAGCTTACCCATACCGATAGCGGAAACCTGCCTACGGTGCAACTGTACAACCTGACAGATGATTTGGGTGAAAAAAACAATCTTGCCCTAAAATATCCTGAAAAGGTAAAAGAACTGGAAGCCTTATTAAGTACAGAAGAAGCTAAAACCAAATAAAGCAGGTGGATTGGTTGGATCTCAATCTTCCAGTTTAAAGATGTAAAACCAATCTTCTTTTCTGCTGTTTTATATAAGCAGTTTAAAAGAAGATCATGGAAAATACAAAAGATAATAACAAAAACCTGGGTAATAAAAAAGCAGATAACACTGCTGATAAAAGCAATATGCCCGATCAATTGGTGCCCCGCCACCGGAGTAACGATAAAGAAAAGAAAAACACAGTAGAAACAGATGCAGGCAACCTTGGCCGAAATTTTGGCAGAGGCGATTTTGGATCTGAAGAAGCCAGAACGGATGCCGAAAAAGGCAATCAGGGCGAAGCGGGAAACATGCCCAATACCACAAAAAAATAAAAGCCCCCGATTAAAATCGTGGGGCTTTTCCTAACAACTAAAAAATAACACCTGTTGTGGTGTTTTTATCCTACTTTAAATGCAGGGGCAACATCATCAAGACCAGTACAAGTTACTTTAAGGTCTTTAATGATTCCTGTTTTTAAACTATAAACCCAGGCATGCACAGCTAGCTCCTGACCATTGGCCCAGGCGCTTTGTACAATTGAGGTATTGGTTACATTTGCAGCACCCTCAATGGCGTTTAATTCAACTAAGCGGTCAAAACGTTGATCAGGATCATTGATTGCCGCCATTTCACTTTCGTGAGTACGGTATACATCGCGGATGTTTCTCAACCAGTTATCAATAATTCCTACCTGTTTATTGCCTAATGCAGCTTTCACGCCGCCACAGCCATAATGGCCACAAACAATAACGTGTTTAACTTTTAATACATTAATTGAATAATCCAGTACTGAAAGTAAATTCATATCGGTGTGCACCACCACATTCGCAATGTTTCTATGCACAAAAATATCGCCTGGTTTTGTATTGGTTATCTGGTTGGCAGGCACACGGCTATCAGAACAGCCAATCCACAATACCGGTGGACTTTGACCTTCAGAAAGTTTATCAAAAAAGGTAGGATCGCTGTCGATTGTATCTTTAACCCAATCCTTATTCCCTTGTAACAGACTATCGTATGTTATATCTTTCGTATCTATTGTTTTTGCGCACATATTTATGACTTGTTTATATCTTCTTCTACTTTTATATTTAATTTTGGTACTGTATAATGTTTTTGGATGTTCTCCAGCATTACAATAATACCTTTTGTATAGGCATTATGTTTGTAATTATAAATGGTTTCCAATACATCAGGATCTATATACCTTGCATTTGATCCATCAATAATTACGTTTGTTTCTTTAGGAATATTCGTTAAAACTACTTGTATCGCTGCTTTATTTAAGAAAGAAACTTCCTCTGCCAGTTTAATCCTGATGTGTTTTTTGTCGCCTTCGTTGGTAATTCTGTAAAAGAAGGGGTTACGCATATTGGTACGCAATAAATAGAAAATCGAAACCAACATACCAACGGCTACACCTTTTAACAGATCGGTAAATAAAACCGCTAATACCGTAACCACAAAAGGAATAAACTGATCCCAGCCTTTGTGGTACATGTGTTTGAATAAACTAATCCGCGTTAACTTATATCCGGTTACCAAAAGAATTGCGGCTAAACACGATAATGGAATCATGTTAATTAATCCCGGGATAAATAACAACGATAATAGTAACCAACCACCATGAAAAATAGCCGACATTTTGGTTCTGGCACCAGCATTTACATTGGCCGAACTCCGCACAATTACCGATGTCATTGGTAAACCACCCACCATACCGCTGGCAATATTACCTAAACCCTGAGCCATTAGCTCTCGGTTTGTTGGCGATACACGTTTAATCGGATCTATTTTATCAATGGCCTCAATACTGAGTAAAGTTTCTAAACTCGCTACAACAGCAATGGTTAAAGCTATTATATATACATTCTTATTGGCCAGCTGCGAAAAATCAGGCATCGTAAATAGACCCAAAAATTCGCCGAAACCATTTACTACCGGGATTTTCACCATCTGGTCGGGACGTAAAGGGTGATCGGTACCCGCAAACAGTATAGTTCCGAGCACACCTAAAGTTACCACCAATAATGGTGCAGGTACAACTGCTAATTTTGGAAACTTAGGCCAAACGATCAGAATAGCTATGGATAATAAACTGATAACCACCGCAGCCAAACTAAAATGGCTTATTGCTGCTGTAATCGCAGAAAAAGTATTTTCGTGATCTTGTTGAAAGAACCCTTCATCGCCACTAAAATCGGTATCAACACCTAAAGCATGTGGCAACTGTTTTAAAATCAAAATCAGTCCGATTGCTGCAAGCATCCCCTCAATTACACTCGATGGGAAGTAATTACCAATAGTTCCGGCTTTAACCAGACCTAAAATCAACTGGAATACCCCCGCTAATACCACGGCCAGTAAAAAGGTCTGGTAACTACCCAATGAGGTGATGGCACCTAATACAATAACGGTTAAACCCGCTGCAGGGCCACTCACGCTTAATTGTGAGCCACTAAAAGAGGCAACCACTACCCCTCCAATAATACCTGTGATTAAACCAGCAAATAATGGCGCACCTGAGGCTAGTGCAATACCTAAACATAATGGCAATGCCACTAAAAACACTACAATACTTGCAGGTAAATCTTTCTTTAAATTCTTTTTAAGAATATATTTCTTCACGTCCGAGCCTGAAAAGGCCGGGTTAAACTTTTGCATAACGATATAATTATCTGGTAAATTTTAACGAATAAATCGCGGGGGAAATCCTGAGGCCTGTTCAGAATGGCATAACCATACGGTGTAAAAAATTTTAAACACAGCAGATATGCTCAATTCAATTGAGCAGGCACAATAATTACCCCAAATAATAAAATACTAGATAAAGTTAGGCGGCGGTGTTGGAACAGTAGGATGATATGGATCTACATATCTTTTAAAATGTTCTATAAAACTGCTCTTCAAAAAGAAATGGCTTGAAGAGAACTCGTAAGAAAAGATCGGGTGATTAAGCTCGATGAGTTTGAAATCGGTAAACTTTGCGGTGTCTTTGGCGGTATCTTTTCCGCCTTCATGCTCTAACTCGATTTGCATGATTACGGCGTTCATGATTTCCTTGTCAATACTCGTACAAAATACCGGCGCACCAGATATACCCATCTTCGCCATGAAGATGAACATGAATGAGGCAACGATTAAATACTTGTATTTCCTTAAAAACATCTAAAATTCTAATGTTGTTTTAATACTTATCGTTACAAAAATAAACGGATTATTGGTTTTTCAATGCTTTAAGCTGTAAAAAAAATGTAATATAACAGATAGGCGATTGCATTCCGCATGAAAAACTCAACGTTTAAAGGTTTTGGAAAGACTTGATTCCGGTTATAAAAAGCCGTGGTTTCCTGCAACAGCCTCAGTTAAATAAACCTGATTGCCGGGAAGAGCTTCCGATCCTTTACCGATAAATCGGCACTAAATTAGCATCGGAACTCGTACCAAAAAGCAGGACTACAATGGCCAAAAGCACAGAACCAACCGTTTCCTAATTATATTATTTTTTTCTTTTTTTGGAAATGAAAGGGCAGCCTTGCATAGCGACTGTAGTCCCGCCATCCGCTTTATCCCGATGAAACCTGTGAAACAAGCAAGCACACGATCAAAGACAAAACAGACAGTGCTTTAATCGGGATGTTCGCTCCTGTCGGGTTTAGTTAACAAAAGCCTGTTGCTAGGGTTTCCTGCACCACCTCAGTTAAATAAACCTGATTGCCGGGAACAGCTTCCGATCCTTTACCGATAAATCGGCACTAAATTAGCATCGGAACTCGTACCAAAAAGCAGGACTACAATGGCCAAAAGCACAGAACCAACCGTTTCCTAATCATCTTAAAAACTTTTATTTTAGGAAAATTGCCATCAGTATTTTCACTGCTGCTATGGTCACGCCATTTGCTTTACTTAACATCCTGTTTAGTTCTGAGAGAAATAACATTCCCCTGACCTTGCATTACCGTTAGTAATTTTTAAATTTAAAATCTCATAGCTTCAGCAATGGATAAAAAAATAGCATTACTTAAAGATAAAATCAACCAGGCAAACCTTGGTGGCGGACAGGCCCGGATCGACAGTCAGCATAAAAAAGGTAAACTCACTGCCCGCGAACGCATTCATTTTTTAATGGATGAAGGAAGCTTTGAGGAAATTGGCATGATGGTTACCCACCGCAGTACCGATTTTGGTATGGAACGCGAAAAATATCTGGGCGATGGTGTAGTAACGGGCTATGGAACAGTTAGTGGCAGGTTAACTTATGTGTTTTCTCAGGATTTCACTGTATTCGGTGGCTCGCTCTCTGAAACCCATGCAGAGAAAATTTGCAAGCTGATGGATATGGCAATGAAAAATGGTGCGCCGTTAATCGGTTTAAATGATAGTGGTGGTGCCCGCATTCAGGAAGGTGTGGTTTCATTGGGTGGTTATGCCGATATTTTTTATAAAAATGTACAGGCTTCGGGCGTAATTCCGCAGCTATCGGCCATAATGGGACCCTGTGCAGGTGGAGCCGTTTATTCGCCAGCCATTACCGATTTTATTTTAATGGTAGAAAACACTTCTTATATGTTCGTGACTGGCCCAAACGTAGTTAAAACGGTAACACACGAAGAAGTAACTTCAGAAGAGTTAGGAGGTGCCAGTACACATGCTACAAAGTCGGGCGTTACCCATTTTGCCTGTGCCAATGAAATCGAAGCGATTAACCACTTAAAAAAGCTTCTGAGTTATATGCCACAAAACTGTGAGGAAATAGCTGATCATTTACCTTACGAAACCGCTGATGAAAGCCGGCCGGAACTCAATACTTTTATGCCTGAAAATGCTTCACAGCCTTATGATATACGTGAAGTAATTTCTGCTGTGGCTGATACAGATAGTTTTTTAGAAGTACACGCGGCTTATGCTGAAAATATTGTGGTAGGTTTTGCACGCCTGGCGGGAAGAAGTATTGGTATTGTAGCCAACCAACCAGCCTATTTAGCAGGCGTTTTAGATAGTAATTCTTCTACCAAAGCTGCCCGTTTTGTCCGTTTTTGCGATTGTTTTAACATTCCATTACTCGTATTTGAAGATGTTCCGGGATTTTTACCTGGTACAGATCAGGAATGGAATGGCATTATCACCAATGGTGCAAAATTATTGTACGCTTTTAGCGAAGCCACCGTACCACGCATTACCGTAATTACCAGAAAAGCTTATGGTGGTGCTTACGATGTGATGAACAGCAAACATATTGGCGCAGATATGAATTACGCCTGGCCAAGTGCAGAAATTGCTGTAATGGGCGCTAAAGGAGCAGCCGAAATCATTTTTAAAAGAGAAATTACTTCAGCAGAAAAGCCTGAAGAAAAATGGCTGGAAAAAGAAAAATTATATTCAGATATCTTCGCGAATCCTTACCGTGCGGCCGAGCGTGGTTTTGTTGATGAAGTGATTGAACCGGCCCAAACCCGTATAAAGTTGATAAAAGCTTTTAAGATGTTGGAAAATAAGGTGGTGAATAATCCAAGAAAAAAACATGGAAATATACCTTTGTAAAGATGAAAGATGGATGAGGTAAGATGGATAATGGACTAATTTCCCATCACCCGTTTTACATGATACATATTACATTCACTATTTACATTTTACATTTCGTTACATGTTAAAACGCGCCGATATCCTCCTCATGGCTTTTTGCACAGGCCTGATTGTTGCAAATATTTACTACTGCCAACCTTTGGTAATCTTAATTGCGAAAGATTTTAATCTTACTGAAACCGATGCGGGAAGGATAACCTACCTCACACAAATCGGTTACGCTTTAGGTCTTTTCCTTTTGGTGCCATTGGGTGATATGTTTGAGCGTAAAAAACAGATCCTCGTAATTACCGGTCTCGCTATTCTGGCATTATTAGTCGCTGCGCTTTCGCATACTTTTTTTATACTAGAAGTTGCCTCTGTTTTAATAGGAGGCTGCTCTATCGTACCTCAACTCATTTTGCCCTTAGCGGCTAATTTAAGTAGCGATGAAAACCGTGGGGCCAATATTGGCATGATTATGAGTGGTTTGCTGGTTGGAATTCTAGCCTCCCGGGCCGTAAGCGGAAGTATTGGTTTTTGGTTAGGCTGGAGGGCCGTTTATTATATCGCCGCCGGAATTTGTAGCTTGCTTATTCTGTTAATGGCCAAACGTTTTCCACAAAGCTACCCCGCTTTTAAAGGAACCTACAAAGAGCTTATGCGCTCGATGTTTAGTTATATCAAAACCCAGCCGGCTTTAAGGGAGACATCGATTATCAACTTCCTGGCTTTCGCCATTATCAGCGCATTCTGGACGACTATGGTATTGTTTCTGGCTAACCCTCCTTTTAATTTCCAGACTTTACAGATTGGCTTATTTGGAATTGCAGGAGCTGCAGGCGCATTGGCTGCTCCATTGGTTGGTAAATTAAGCGATGGCAACAATCCACGTAAAAATTTAATGATTGGTTTTATATTACAAATTGTGAGTATCGCCTTGTTTTATTTTACAGGAAGCCATTTGTACCTGTTTGTAATCGGCATTGTGCTTATCGACATCGGTCAGCAAGCCATACACGTAACCAACCAGACCCGGATTTATACCCTAATACCAGAGGCCAGAAACAGACTTAACACCATTTTTATGTCGGTTAGTTTTATTGGTGCCAGCTGCGGCTCTGCCTTGGGTTTATGGCTTTGGGACCAAGGCGGATGGGCATTGTTCTGTTACGGAATGACGGGCATAATCGTCCTGAATATTTTAATTTATCAGTTTTACGGAAGAAAAAACAAATAACCAATCAATAAATTTCATGAAATCTAAAAACGCAATCAAAACACTTTCGGCCTTACTTGTTTGTCTGGCCATTTTCAGTAAAGCAAAGGCTCAGGACAGTACAAAAGTTGAACAACCCACAGAAGTAAAATCGTTAAATAAAATCAGGTTGACCTTATTAGGACTCAGTTACGAAAGAGAGCAAAAAGTGGGTAAAACAACTTCAGTTTATTTTGGTGCGGGAGCCGAAGGAGCTTTTATTTATAAAACCGAGATTACTATTGATAACAATTATAATTTTAGTGCGAACACAGAAACAGATTTCAAAGTTTATCCTGCGCTTAATGCCGGATTTAGGCATTATTATAATTTTAACAGCAGGATTAAAAAGGGTAAAAAAACCATAAATAACAGTGCAGGTTATGTAGGACTTGATGTATTAGCCATCATCCCGACGCAAAGCGACAATGTATATGGTTACCAGATTAATATTATGCCACAATGGGGATTTCAAACCAGTGTTGGCCGAAAAGTTAACTTCGAGTTGGCTTTAGGTCCTCTTGCTGCAGTTAACAAAGTCGATATCTATTATGGAGTCGGTGGAAAAATTGGCTTTAGCTTTTTATTATAATTATGGTTCAAATTGAGCAAATATTCCCTTCTTTAACCTGGCGGATCAGGCACGAGGCCATGTATCCTGAATTACCTTTTGATAGTGTAAAGCTTCCGGATGATTTTGACGGCATCCATTTTGGACTATACCTCGATCATAAATTAGCGGGAGTAGTTTCTCTATTTCATAATGGGGATGTTTATCAGTTCCGTAAACTTGCCATTCTGCCCGATACTCAAAAAGCAGGTTATGGCTCACAACTCATGGCCTATATACTCGATTTTTGTAAAATTCAAAAAGCGACAAAACTATGGTGCAATGCACGTGTAAATGCTAAGGAATTTTATTTTAAATTTGGCTTCCACGAAACCGATAAAACCTTTTTTAAAGATGGTTACGATTTTGTGGTAATGGAAAAAGAATTATAAATTACTCATCGTCATGCTGTCCCCAAGCTTCGGGATCAGCATCTTATTAGTAAGATCCTGAATCAAGTTCAGGATGACGAATAATTATAGAATAATCATATGGCTAAGAAAAAAGACGACGAAAAGAAAAAACATGTTGCTGTAGTTACTAAAAAATCGCTGCAGTTTCTTGAAGAATACATCAATAACCCTGCCCCTACCGGTTACGAATGGGAAGGGCAAAAACTTTGGTTAAACTATTTAAAACCATATATCGACGAACATTTCATCGATAACTACGGTACCGCTGTGGGTGTTATTAACCCTAAAGCTGCTTTTAAAGTAGTTATTGAAGCGCATGCAGATGAAATTTCGTGGTATGTAAATTACATCACTGCAGATGGTTTAATCTATGTGATCCGCAATGGTGGTTCAGATCACCAGATTGCCCCTTCAAAACGCGTAAACATCCATACCGAAAAAGGATTGGTTAAAGCGGTATTCGGCTGGCCGGCCATTCACACCCGCCATGGCGAAAAAGAACAGGCACCAGAATTAAAAAACATCTTTTTAGACTGTGGCTGCACCACAAAAGAAGAAGTAGAAAAATTAGGCATTCACGTAGGCTGTGTAATTACTTACGAAGATGAGTTTATGGTTTTAAACGACCGCTATTATGTTGGCCGTGCTTTAGATAACCGTGTTGGTGGCTTTATGATTGCCGAAGTGGCACGTTTATTAAAAGAGAACAAGAAAAAACTTCCTTTCGGCTTATACATCGTAAATTCAGTACAGGAAGAAATCGGTTTACGCGGCGCTGAGATGATTGCCCAGCGTATTAAACCAGACGTGGCCATTATTACCGACGTAACGCACGATACGACTACGCCAATGATTAACAAGAATATTCAGGGCGATTTATCAGCCGGTAAAGGTCCTGTAGTTTCATATGCGCCAGCTGTTCAAACCAATTTAAATAAATTATTAATTAAAACCGCCGAGAAAAACCATATTCCATTCCAACGTCAGGCCTCTTCGCGTTCTACCGGAACCGATACCGATGCATTTGCCTATTCGAATGGTGGGGTACCGTCAGCATTAATTTCGCTGCCGCTACGCTATATGCACACTACAGTAGAAATGGTACACAAAGAGGATGTTGACAATGTAATCAGCCTGATTTATGAAAGCTTGTTGAACATAAGCAACGGACAGGATTTCAGGGAGTTTAAATAATGGAAAAGGTAAACCACCAAAAAATCATCATCAGCACCTTGCTAAAGGTTTTGCTGATGGTCGTTATTATTTTTATTCTTAACTCCTGGCCAAGCATTAAACAGAGTTTTAGCGGTCATGTACCACCATTTAATTATTGGCTTGATCATAGTTTTAAAATAAGTAATATCATCCTCATCTTAGGATTTGGTGGTTATTTCTATTACAAAGATTTAACAGATCAAAAAGAGGCCATTGAAAAGGCAAAAAAAGTAAACGAGAAGTGGGATAATATCGAGGTTTGAGAATTGATCTCCTGATCGACAAACGAAATAGATTAATTCAGAATTAAATTCCAAAAAGTCAAGTTTTTTCAAACTTGACTTTTTTTTGTCCTAATCCAGCAGTCACTGTAGCACAGGTTACCTCTTGCCCAACATTCGCTTAACTCCCTGAGCACTACGTTTATTTTTATTAATACTCAAAATATCTTTACATTGTTTGTGTAATTTACCCTAATAGTTTATCCTTTATTTATGAGTATGAATAAAAAAAATATTGATCTATCCATTATCTGCGATGATCATTGGGATGTGGTATTCGACCACCTTGGCCTTGGTTTTTGGGAGCTGAGCATAGCAACAGGCATACTCCGTTCCACCCGGTCGTTTAAAAAAAACTTAGGCTGCCCGCCAGATAAGGTTTTAAGTTATGACAAAGTTTTAAGTTTAATCTTACCTGAAGATCTTGATCACGTTCAGGATGAGATTGAACTTACGGTTTCGAGAGAAAAAAACAGTTACCACTCGGTATATAGAATTTGCCGGCCTGATGGGGAGATTAGATGGATTAAAGCTGATGGAATACTATCCCAGCAGGATGGTGAAAGCTTAAAATTAATAGGAACAATTTTAGATGTAACCGATTTAAAAAATAAACCCCTGTAATTTTACGCCTCATTTAGTTCAATCCACACCGGACCGTGATCGCTTGTTTTTTCCCAGCCCCTCACTTGTTTATCTACTCCGGCAGCTTTTAAGCGATCACTAACCTGAGGACTTAGTAAAAAATGGTCAATTCTTAATCCCGCATCTCTACCATATGCATTCCTGAAATAATCCCAAAAAGTGTATATCGTTTCAGTAGGGTATAATTTTCTGATTGCATCTGTCCAGCCTTGCGCCATTAAATTTTGAAATGCCAGCCGGGTTTCAGGCCGAAATAAAGCATCGTCAACCCAGCGTTCCGGTTTATATGCATCCAGCTCTGTAGGTATTACATTATAGTCACCGCATAAAATTACCGGCAACTTATATTCCAATAGTTTTGCTGCATGCGCTGTAAAACGCTCAAACCATCGTAACTTATATTCGAATTTAGGTCCTGGTGCCGGGTTTCCGTTCGGAAGGTAAAGACAACCAATGATCACATTATTTACCATTGCTTCAATGTACCGGCTATGCAAATCTTCAGGGTCACCATCCAGGTTTCGTTTCAGCTCTTTTATTTCCAGATTTCGGGCTAATATAGCAACGCCATTCCAGCTTTTCTGGCCATGCCAAATCGCATTATAACCAGCATCCTTAATAGCCTGCTCCGGAAATTTTTCCTGCGGGGCTTTTAATTCCTGTAAACACACTACATCGGGTTGGGTTTCTTCCAGCCAACGTAACAGAACAGGTAAACGCCCGTTTATTCCATTTACATTATAAGTTGCTATTTTCATCTGTATAAATATGCTTTATGGTGATGAAACCCTACCTGCAATGGCAGTTATCATGAATAATCCGAAATAGGATGTTTGAAAATCATGATGGTTTCATTTTATAAATCTCCGCAATAAAACTCAAAAATGAAACTAAGTATTTCACATCGTAAAGCTAAATTGGCTTAGCATGAATATAAGGCATCATATTTAACTATTTACCCTATTTTTTTAAAACTAATAATAAACTAAAATGTTTAATTTTGGAGATTCATTCATGTTTGAGCGCATGTTTGAGTTTAGATATAGGGATGAGCTATTTAGCTTATCCCTTTTTTTATCTTCAAACATTACCAGTTTCTATTAGCCATTGGCTTTGCAGCCAGGTCGGAGAAATGATATTATGAAGCCAAACCAGATTTATAATTTTTAAGCATCTTTTTTAGAAGACCTCTTGCTACATGTATTTTGGTTTTTACAGTGCCCAGGGGGATATCGAGCTCAGCAGCAATTTCATGATATTTATAACCTTCAAAATAACGACAAAAACAAAAACGGCAATCCTCTGGCAAGGCATTTAACGATTTCTGGATATCCTCCATCATAAACTTTGCGGCACCCCCGTTAGACGAAGCGCTTGGAGCCAGTTGAACGGAAGTTAAATCGTCTTCCTGCTGGATCATTTCGTTTTTGCGTTTTACTTTATAATAATGATTAAGAAAGGTATTTTTTAGGATCGTAAAAAGCCAGGCCCGCACATTACTTCCCATTTCAAACTTAGCCGAAAACCTGAAGGCCTTCATAAAGGTGTCTTGAACTAAATCAGCCGCATCGTCTTCATCATGCGTATATGCTAGTGCACGATCGAAAAGTGGTTGTCTGTATTGGTATATGTCACAATTGAAATTTAATGAATCCATGATCGTTTTAAGGCTGATTGTAGATATTCAACAAACAGGACCATCCAATGTTATTTGTAGAAATACCCGATTTTTTACGGTTTATTTAAAACAGCCAAAAAAGCACCCTAAAACGATCAAAAATACTAGGCTACATAACCATTTCGCATGGCAAAACGAACTAAAGAAGCCGAGTTTTTGGTGCCTGTTTTACTAATTAAAGCTTCTCTCTGGCTCTCTACGGTTCTCCTGCTTAAGTATAATTTATCGGCTATTTCCTGATTCGTTAAGCCATCAGCAATAAGTTTTAACACATTAATTTCGCGTTCAGAAAAGTTAATTTCGGTATTCATTTTTTGCGAAAGCATATTTAACTGGGTATTAAAACGCTCTAAAATGGAGATGCATAAATTAGAAGAAAGGTACCTTTTCCCCTTCATTACATGCTGCAGGCAAAACAGTAATTCATCTTCTTCAATATCCTTTGACAGGTAAGCAAAAGCTCCTGAAATAAAGGCATTTGACGCATACTTTTCATCGTCTAAAATAGACAGAACAACTACTTTTGTGGTATACCCTCGCTCCTTTATGGTGCTGGCCAAAGCTATTCCATCAAGCCTTGGCATTACAATATCTGATAATATGATATCAGCATTTATTCCTTTTTCCAGGAGTTCCAAAACCGCTAAACCGTCTGATACTTCTGCAACAACCTTGATGCCTTCGTGTTTTTCTATAAGTGCTTTAAGTGAGGTCCGGATAATATGGTGATCATCCGCAAGAATAATGTTAATCATAATTCAAATATAACTTACGCCATTTTAAAATTAAAAACGGCTACTTAGGTAGCTCGATATAGAAGGTGGTTCCAACACCGGTTTTGCTCTCAAACCAGATTTTTCCCTGATGTAAGTCAACAATTGCCTTAATAATGCCCATACCAAATCCACCAGATTCTTCACCTTTAAGTCCTGGCCTTAAGGTTTCGGGTAAGTGGTCAAAAAGTCCGGCCTGCAGTTCTTCCGGAATTCCAATTCCATCATCAGCTACGGTAATTAAAACGGTACTTTCATATTCTTCGGCATGTAACGAAATATTTCCATAATCGGCAGTAAATTTTATTGAGTTGGAGATGAGGTTATTGATCACCTGCAAAAACTTCATGCTATCAAGGCGCAGATAAATCTGTTCAGCAGAACTGGTAAGCTTAATGTTCTTCATTTTACCCAGTTTCGATCGTTTATAAAAACGGACTACATCTCTAAGTTCCCAAACCAAATCATTTCGTTCCTTACCAATTTCTATGACAGATGACTTTAAAAACTCCCGGTTAATCATGCTCCGTACCAAAAGCAGGTTACGTTCACACATATCCTGAATAAAAGATAACGCATCTATCATCTGTTCATCGCCTGTTTGTTCAATACCGGCTAACATGGATGAAGCTGTTAATTTCATCATACCCAGTGGTTCTTTTAAATCATGCGCCAATACTTCTAAGGTGATATTTTTTCGGGCATTTATTTGTTCGATATGGATTTTATTATGGCGCATTACAGTGGTATCTTCTACTGTACCGACTAAGCGCTTTATCTCTCCATCTGCAATTGCAAACACAATTACCCGTAAATATTTTTCTCTGTCGGGAAACAACAAACGGAATTCATATTTTTTCTCTTTACCATCTTCAAGGCATTCCTGGTAGCAGGATATTACATGCGCTATATCTTCGGGGTGTATGCGGTTAAGCAGTACAGTTGGATTGGCTATAATTTCATCAATGCTGAGTTCCCAAATTTTACTTATCGATTTATTGAGGTATGAAAAATTTTGTGCCGTATCATCGAAAATAAAATATCCGTCAGCAGAACGATCCCCCAGATTACAAAAAAGTTCGTTATTTAATTCGGTCATGATTTAGTGCTTGATAACTTGTACACAAGGATAATTAAGAAGCTCCTGAGCAGTCAAATCACAAACACCATACACCGTAAAATGTTTTATATAAAAAAATAACGTAAACCTACTTTACATATAGTGGTATTTTGTCCTGTTATGTAAATATCATATACCATTCTGTAGAGATATTAACATTTTCCACACGATGTGCAAAATTATTATGCGAATAAAAACCAACTATTGCCTAAATTGTTAAGCATAAAGGAAAGATAAAAAAGTCCTGTGAGCGGGAGATCCGCGGAGGGCAGGCACACCATAAAGAAGATACCATTCTTCTTCGCAATAGCCATCGCACAGGTGGCTATTTTTGTTAGGGATCAGGCTATTTTAAAACCACCTTTTTACCGGTTTGAGCCGACTTCTTCGCAGCCGCTAAAATTTTCACCACAATTAAATTATTCTGTAGCGACGATAAATCATTTGCCGAATTAATTTCTCCATTTAAAACGGCAGACAGATAACTTAAATGATTTGAATAAATTGGTTTTAAAGGCTTTGCCTGGTAAATTTTATAATCACCCATCCCTTTATTCTTTAGTCTCAAAGTTTTATCGTTAATGGCCTGGATGTATCCGGTTGCGCCAAACACTTCCATATCTTTTATGCTAAAGGGCCAGTTCCACGACGCTTCGATAATTCCTGTAGCCGATGGGTATTCCAATAAAATTGTTGCATCGTCATCAACATTTGGATAAACATCTTTTTTAATCTGGTGGGTAATTGCAGTAACCGAAATTGGCGCTTTTCCATCCATTAGCCAAGTCATTAAATTAGCACCGTAACAGCCAAAATCTACCAATGCGCCTGCCCCGTTTTGATTGGGATCGGTTAACCAGCTTAAAAATGCTGCACTCACGCCAATTTCCTTCGGCCCCTGATGGCCATCGTGCACAATTATTTTGCGTAAGGCACCAATGGTATTGGTTTCCTTTACATCCTGATAAAGTTCCTGATTGCTCGGATACCAGGTAGTTTCGTAATTGGTAAGCACATGCACTTTATATGTTGTAGCCAATGCAGCCATTCTTTCTGCCTGCTTAACGGTTATGGCCAGCGGTTTTTCTACCATTACCGATATGCCAAGAGGAGCTGCTGCTTCTACTACTGCCAAATGTTCGCTTATGGCATTGTAAGCTAAAACCACATCAGGTTTCTTTTTCTTTAATAAATCTGTAAGATTATGATAAAACAGGCTATCAGGAATTTTATAACGGCTTTTGAACCGGTTAACCAACTCAGGATTACTTTCGGCAATACCAATAATGTTAACTTCAGCCTTCTGGTAGCTGTTCATGATGAGATAAACGTGATCGTGACTGAGCCCTGCTATGGCCACATTTAATTTTTGCTGTGCTTTAACAGCGAAAGAAATAAGTAAAAAGCAAATAAGAAAGCCATTGGCTCTAAAAAAACACCTGATCAGATAAGTAGTTATCATATGCTTATTTTCTAAAATTTGATGATTACCAAATTAGAAATTTAAAAAGCGCTTGATACTAATACCCAAAAATATTACAATGTTGAAGACAGGAAAATGGGATGACGAAATTTAAGGCCTAAATAAAAATAAAAAATCTAACGGGATGATTTAGTGTATTCTTATTGTGTAAAAAGTTGTTTATTGATATAAAAATGTTTCAGATCTTTTATTTCTAAGCGAAAATTCCTTATTAATCGGATCAAGCTCTTGTGGCTCCTCTGTAATTAACAGGTCGTTGTATTTTTCAAGCAGATGAATGTATTTGTTCATCCAGAAATATACTGAATTATTATCCGAACCAATTTGTTTACCAGGGTCTGCCGTTTGATTGGTGGATTCGGGGTTGTACTTGGGGAAAGCTTCTGGAAATGCCGAAGAAAGATCCTGACCTAATAATTTGCCTACCTGCCAAATTACTTCATGCCCAATTCTGTCTTGACCAAACCAGTTGTAAATTGTTCTGCGGCTCACATTAAGCTTTCTGGACAGCTCGCTGATGCCCATGCGATCTCTGCGCACTAAGCGCTCAAGAATTTCACCTTGTTTTAATTGTGTTGTCATTGAGATAATTAATTTTTAAAAAATGAAAAAATAATTAAATCAGTTATCGGGGACGATTGACAATTCAAATGTAAGAATAAGTGTAAAAGGTTGTATAAAAGGTGTTAATTTTTTGACATATATCAAACTACTATAGCAAATAATTGTAAAACCCCTCAAAAAACGCCGTTTTTTAAACCTATTTTTTTCAAGAGATGACGTATTACTTCAAATACAATCACCTCAAAAATTGAAATTATTTGGTTAAAGCCTTATATTCATCTTAAAAAAAGATATGGCACAGAATAAAACCACCGAAAACGATTTAAGCGTTCCAGATTTTTTAAATACCGTTCCCGACGAAAATAAGAGAGCTGATTGTTTTAAACTATCGGATATTATCAACCAGGTTACTGGTTTTAAAGCTAAAATGTGGGGCAATGCCATTGTTGGTTTTGGCAGTTATCATTATAAATATGAAAGTGGCCGCGAAGGTGATGCGCCATTAGCCGGCTTTTCGCCAAGGAAAGAGGCTATCGTTTTATATCTGTCTTCTCAATTTAAAGACCGGGAACAATTGCTTTCCAAATTCGGTAAACATAAAACATCTAAAGCCTGTATTTACCTAAAAAAAATGAGTGATATCGATATTGCTGTTTTAAAAGAAATGATTACCAATTCTGTAGCGCATACAAAAAGTTTCTATCCTTAAATATGGAAGGTGTAAAATGTATGATGGAAAGTAACCGTGCTTTCTGTTGTCACAGGCGAGCACAGATTTAACCCCTTAATGGTTGAAATAGGATTATCATTTAGAAATTTATAAGGGTCATTTATTCTTCAGCGATCGGATCAGCATGACAGAAGCACTATCCGCTTATAGATGTAAATAAGAAGTTACGCGATAATAAGTTAAATTTTACAATATTTGATTATTCCTTATATCGAACAAAAAACCGGAAATGATTAAAAAACTACACCTCTATTTATTGATAGCGAGCGCTTCTATTTCGCTTAATTCAGCTGCACAAGATGCCGTAAGCTACCAAACCCCACCAAAAGAAATTGCCGATTTATTACTTGCCAAACCAACACCCGGCGTAAGTATAGATGGCAAGGCAGAATGGATCTTGTTTAGCGAGCGCAATTCTTATCCTTCGGTAGAAGAGCTGGCCATGCCCGAATACAGAATTGCAGGCTTGAGGTTGAACCCCAATAATTACTCGCCAAGCAGGCAAACCTACATCAACAATTTTAGTTTAAAAAACATCAAATCCAACCAAACGTTTCAGGTTACAGGATTACCAACGCCTTTATATGCCAGCAACATCAGCTGGAATCCATCAGAAAATAAAATTGCCTTTACCCACACTACTCAAAAAGGGGTAGATCTTTACATTATTGATCTGGCTACAAAAAAAGCGGTAAAAACCAATAAAGCTTTTTTAAACGTAGTTTTAGGTAGTGGCCTTACCTGGTTAAATGATAACACCATTATCTACCGCACGGTAACTAAACCCGCCAGTGCCGCCCCAGCAAAACCATTAATGCCTAAAGGGCCAACTATTCAGCAAAATTTAGGCAAAGCTGCGCCCAGCGCCACTTTTCAGGATTTAATTAAATCACCTTTTGATGAGCAATTGTTTGAGTTTTTCGCAACCTCGCAATTGGTGAAAAATACAGCAGGCGTAGAAACGCCCATTGGTAAACCCGCTATTTATGGCTCAACAAGTTTATCGCCCGATAAAAACTACATGATGATCGAAACCATACGTAAACCTTTTTCTTACCTGGTTACGGCATATGGTTTTCCATCCACAGTAAGTATTACCGATTTAACCGGAAAAACCATTAAAGTGATAGCGGAACTGCCTTCATCTGAAGGTACCCCATCTGGCTATGATAATACACAAAATGTACCTCACGGTTTCGATTGGAGAGATGATGAAGCTGCAACATTGGTTTGGAGCAAGCCATTGGATAGTGGTTTAATTAAAAAGGATGTTCCCTTTCATGATGCAGTTTATGCGTTAAGTGCACCTTTTACCGGAACAGAAAAAGAATTATTTAAAACACAAACCCGTTACCGCGGTGTACAATGGGGCGATGCCAACCTTGCCCTGATTATGGAAGGCTTACGCAGCAAACAAACCAGTAAAGTGAGCCGCTATAACCCCACAACCGGTGCAGTAGAAGAATTATACAGCCGCAACCAGACAGATGCCTATGGCAATCCAGGTTCTCCGGTTACTACTAAAAACAAATATGGCCGGCAGGTCATTAAAACGGTTGACAATGGCACCAAACTGTTAATGAACAATACGGTAGGTTCATCAGAAAAAGGAGATTTACCTTTCTTAGCTAAATTCGACTTAACCACCAAAAAGAATGAAATAATCTGGCGCAGTGCCGAAGGAACCTTCGAATATGTAAGCGATGTAATTAATCCTGATAAACTGGTTTTGCTGACCCGCAAAGAGAGTCAGAAATTGGTACCGAACTACTTTATTAAAAACCTGATGCTCCGCATCGCCGATCAGCCAATTACCAATTTCACTAATCCATACCCATCATTAGAAGGCATTACCAAACAGAAAATTTCTTACAAACGTGCCGATGGTGTAGATTTAACAGGCGACCTGTATTTACCTAAAGGTTATAATAAAGATAAGGATGGGCCACTACCTTCATTAATTTGGGCTTATCCACGTGAGTTTAACTCCGCAGCAGATGCCGCACAGATCCGTGGATCAAAAGATAAATTTACAACCATTAGCTGGGCCTCACCTATATTCTGGGTAACCCGTGGTTATGCTGTGCTGGATAATGCTGAAATGCCAATTGTTGCCATAGATGGCAAAAAACCTAACGATACCTTTGTAGATCAATTACAGTTAAATGCTGAGGCTGCCATTAATAAACTGGCAGAGTTAGGTGTTGGCGATAAAAAACGTATGGCTGTTGGAGGACATAGTTATGGTGCATTTATGACCGCAAACTTATTGGCCCATACCAACCTTTTTGCTGCAGGTATTGCCCGTAGCGGAGCTTATAACCGTACCCTTACGCCATTTGGTTTTCAGAATGAAGAACGTACCTACTGGCAGGTACCACAGTTGTATTACGAAATGAGTCCGTTTAGTTATGCCGATAAAATTAAAACCCCGATATTGTTAATCCATGGCGATTCTGACGATAACCCAGGTACCTTCCCTATTAATAGCGAACGTTTGTTTAATGCCATTAAAGGTGCTGGTGGTACTACCCGTTTTGTATTTTTACCTTATGAAGCACACAGCTACCGTGGCAAAGAAAACCTGTTGCATATGCTTTGGGAGCAAGACCAATGGTTAGAAAAATACGTTAAAAACAAAAAATAATCTCTCTCTACCTTTATCGATTAAAGTGCCTCCATTTGGGGCACTTTTTTTATTTAATTATGTTTCCTTTTCGTGTGTCAGATATTCTATCTGAAACTGTAAACCAATTGTTAGTTGAATGACTTAGTATCTACCGCTTTTGAAAAGCAAACCTACTTTACACTGACCAATCCTCATTGAAATCTACCATTATAAAGCCTACATTTATGCAATAAAACTGAACATTACCTTTACTTATTTGTTAAGCCATTATGGACTACATAGACTATTATAAAATCCTCGATTTAAAGAAAGATGCAACAACTGAGGATATTAAAAAAGCTTATAGAAAATTAGCCCGAAAACATCACCCCGATCTTAATCCAAACAATGAAGAAGCCAATAAAAAATTTCAGCAAATTAATGAGGCTAACGAGGTTTTGAGTGATCCTGAGAAGCGGAAAAAATATGACAAGTATGGTAAAGATTGGCAGCATGCCGATCAGTTAGATGCCCAGCAACAGCAGCAAAGGCAGTACCAATCGCAAGGCGGAGGTTATGGAGGCAATAGCTATTCAGGAGGTTTTGGCGGCGATGATTTTTCTGATTTCTTTTCTTCCATGTTTGGTGGTGGAGGCAGAAGCAGCAGAAATTCTCCTTTTAAAGGTCAGGATTACAATGCCGATCTTCAGCTAAACCTGCTCGATGCTTATACTACTCACAAACAAACTTTAACTGTAAATGGGAAACAAGTGCGTATTACCATCCCGGCAGGTGTAGAGAACGGACAGAAAATTAAACTACCAGGTTACGGTGCACCAGGTGTAAACAATGGCCCTCCCGGAGATTTGTACATCAAATTTAATATTACAGATAACCCTAAGTTTAAACGAAAGGGAAACGACATCTATATCCAGGAAGAAATAGATGTATATACCGCTGTTTTAGGAGGCGAAAAAATTGTAGAAACCTTAAATGGCAAGGTTAAACTTAAGGTGCCCGAAGGTACACAACCCGATGCCACTTTACGTTTAAAAGGAAAAGGGTTTCCGCTTTATAAAAAGGAAAATCAGTTTGGCGATTTATATATCAAGTGGCTGGTAAAATTACCGACCAACCTCAATGC
This sequence comes from Sphingobacteriaceae bacterium GW460-11-11-14-LB5, assembly GCA_002151545.1. Lineage (NCBI taxonomy): Bacteria > Pseudomonadati > Bacteroidota > Sphingobacteriia > Sphingobacteriales > Sphingobacteriaceae > Sphingobacteriaceae bacterium GW460-11-11-14-LB5. The sequence continues at coordinate 4,196,161 of CP021237.1, forward strand.
AGAACAAAAAGAACTATTCGAAAAACTTTCCAAATTCTAACCATTATGGAAACCAATCTAATACCTGTAGAAGAAATATGTGCCTACCACCATGTAGAGATTAACTTTATCCAGTCGCTGGAAGATTTTGGCCTCATCCACACGACGGTTAAAAAACAGTCGATCTTTTTACCTGTTGATGAATTGACCAAACTGGAGCGATATCTTCGTTTAGCACAAGATTTGGAGATTAATTTAGAAGGCATCCATGCGGTTTCCCATCTGCTTAATCAGGTACAGCAAATGCAGGAAGAAATAACGGCATTACAGAACGAACTTAATTATTATAAGCAATTTAACCAACATAACTAAACAACCGTTTGTGCATAATTTTGCATCAAAACTGGAAACAAAAAAACAACCTTTTTAAGATTTGTTTCTTAAATTGGCAATCTAATCTTAAAATATGAGCGATATTTCTTCAAAATTCATCGAAAAAATAAAATCATCCTATGCCCCTACAGGCTCATACATTTATTTAGGCGCCGGAATTTTAGACGGTCAGGTTTACAGCGAAGCTGAAGTTAATTTGTCGCTAAAAATGATGAACAGACACGGCTTAATTGCCGGAGCGACCGGAACAGGTAAAACGCGAACCCTGCAATTATTGGCAGAACAACTGTCAGATGCCAGCGTTCCTGTTTTCATGCTGGATGTGAAAGGTGATTTATCAGGTTTAAATCAACCTGGTTCGGTGAATCCAAAAATAGAAGAAAGAGCACAACAACTCAACAAACCTTTTTCACCATCCGGCTTTCCCATCGAAATTTATTCGCTTTCGGGCAAAATGGGGTCTCAGATGCGGGCAACGGTATTAGAATTTGGCCCAACGCTTTTATCCAAAATATTAGATTTAAACGATACGCAGGCGGGTGTTATGGCTGTAATTTTCAAATATGCCGACGATAACAAAATGCCGATTATTGATTTAAATGATTTAAAGAAGCTGGTTTCTTATTTATCAGAAGGTGCAGGTGCCGCCGAAATAAAAAGTAGTTATGGCACCATCTCAACCGCCACTTCTGGTACCATATTAAGAAAAATTGTCGCCATAGAGCAACAAGGACTAGCAGGTATGTTCGGTGAAAAATCTTTTGATATTGAAGATCTTTTCGAGCGTGTTGATGGCAAAGGAACCATAAGTTTGTTAAATATTGCCGACGTTCAAAATCAGCCCGTATTATACTCTACATTTTTGTTAAGCTTATTGGCTGAGTTATTTAACACCATGCCCGAAGTTGGCGATTTAGATAAGCCAAAACTGATCTTCTTTTTTGATGAAGCGCATTTATTGTTCAAAAATTCTTCGAAAGCATTTTTAGAGCAGATTGAAACCATCATCAGGTTAATCCGTTCAAAAGGAATTGGTGTTTTCTTCTGTACGCAAGCTCCCACAGATGTTCCGGAAAGTGTTTTAGGACAATTGGGTAACCGTGTACAACATGCATTAAGGGCATTTACGCCTAATGATGTAGATGCTTTGAAAAAAACAGTTAATACCTACCCAAAATCAGATTTTTACGAGATCGATAAAATATTAACCTCACTGGGAACAGGTCAGGCATTGGTTACTGTCTTGAACGAAAAAGGTATTCCAACGGAAGTATCTGCTACCATGCTTACCCCACCAAGGGCCGTAATGGGACCACTTACAGCTGCAGATTTCGATCAGCTTGTTCATGCCAGCTCGAAGTATACTAAATACAAAGACCCTATCGATCCTGAAAGTGCTTATGATATTCTAACTAAACGCATTAATGAGCAAACTGCAGCAGCAGAACAGGAAAAACAGGAAGCCGAAGCTCAAAAACAGGCCGAACAAGAAAGCAAACCTAAACCAGGTGAAAAGAGTCTTGTTGAACAGGTAATGGGGGCAACAATAACCCGTCAAATAGGTAAAGAAATTGTCAGGGGCATTTTTGGTATGCTTACAGGAAAGAAAACACGTTCAAAAACCGGTGGCGGACTTTTTGGATTTTAAATAAATTAACTATGAAATATCTATTTTTAGTGCTCTCGCTTATTTCGTTAAAATCCTACAGTCAATATGCACTTACGCCATTTGCAGAAGTTCAGGGCACCCAATTAAGAGAAATAAAATACGAAGATGTAACAGGATCTCCTTATTTATTTGATTACTGGGTTAATGGAAAAGTAACCACCAAATCTGGTAAACATTATGAAAACATGCCCTTAAAGTATAATGTAATGGATGATAAGCTGATTTTCAAACAAGACAAGGATTTAAAAAAGTTATTTGAATATCTAACTAAAATATAAAATAAAACACCTGGTTATTTATAATTAAAATTTAAATAGCTATTACTATTTTCGCATTATGAATACAATATGATTAAAGTAACAATCTTAATCATATAAAATTCTCAAAATAAAATAACAATAGATGAAACCCACCCTATTAATATTGGCTGCAGGTATGGCAAGCCGTTATGGAAGTATGAAACAAATTGATGGTTTTGGTCCGAATGGCGAAACCATTATCGATTATTCAATATATGATGCAATTAATGCCGGCTTTGGCAAAGTTGTATTTATTATTAAAGAAGAGTTTGTAAAAGAGTTCAAAGCTATTTTCGAACCTAAACTTGAGGGAAGAATTGAAACTGCGTATGTTTTTCAAAATTTCGACTTAAAACAGTTTGGTATTGAAGAAGAAATATACAGAGAAAAACCATGGGGTACCGCACATGCAATCCTTTCGGGCAGAAACGAAATTAAAGAACCATTCTGCGTCATTAACGCTGATGATTACTACGGTTTTGATGCCTTTAAAAAAATGGTCGATTTCTTAACTACAGAGGTAACAGACAGCAATTATGCTATTATCGGTTACGAAGTTGGCAAAACCTTATCAGAATTTGGTGCGGTTTCGCGTGGCGTTTGCAAAGTTGATGCATCAGGTAATCTGGAAGAGATTGTAGAACGTACAAAAGTTTATCCTAAAGACGGTAGTATTTTTTATGAAGAAGATGGTGAAGAGTTTCCTTTAGCTTACGAAACTCCGGTTTCGATGAATTTCTGGGGATTTACGCCAGCGGTTTTTAAAATTACCGAAGATTTGTTCAGAACATTTGCTGAGGCAAATAAAGATAAACCAAAAGCAGAATTCTTTATCCCGTTAATAGGTGAAAACCTGGTAAAAAGTAATACAGCAAGCTTTAAAGTTGTACCAACCTCAAACAAATGGTTTGGTGTAACCTATAAAGAAGATAAACCGTATGTTCAGGATTGTATTGACCAATTGGTTAAAAACGGAACATATCCAGAAAAACTATGGAACTAAATTTAGATACCGAAGTTTTAAAAGCCTACGGATACACTAAAGAAAATACAAAAATTACACAAATAGGTACGGGCTTAATTAACCGTACTTATTTGCTTTCGCCCCTGGCAGAAGAAAAAAAATATATTCTTCAAAACATCAACACCTCAGTTTTCAAATCGCCGCAAGCTATTGCAAATAATCTTCGCGCCATTGCCGACTACCTTAACTTTGCTTATCCTGAGTATCTTTTTATAAAACCAGTTTCTACCGCTAATGGCGAAGAAATGGCACATATTCATCATGAATATTGGCGGATGCTTCCTTTTGTAACCGGTACCGTTTCATTAGATGTACTGGCTGCCCCAAAACAGGCATATGAAGCAGCTAAACAATTTGGAAAACTCAGCAGGCTGTTAGATAACTTTGACGCGAAAACCCTTCAGCCTACTATTCCGGGTTTCCATGATTTAGGCTTAAGGTACGAACAGTTTGCACTGACGCTAAACCAGGCAGCAGGAGCATTAAAAGATGAGGCAAAATCAGAAATTGAAGACGCTTTAACACATCGGTATATTCTGGATTATTATACTTCTTATTCGCACAGAAAAGATTTCCCAGACCGGGTAATGCACCACGATACCAAGATCAGTAATGTGCTGTTAGATGATGAAACCAATGAAGGGATTTGTGTAATTGATCTGGATACGATTATGCCTGGAAAATTTATTTCCGATCTGGGCGATATGATGCGTACCTACCTATGTGCCTTCTCAGAGAATGAAACCGATATGGATAAGGTAAAGATACGTTTACCCTATTTCGAAGCGATGATAAGAGGTTATTTATCGGAAATGAAAAGCATTTTAACTGAAACCGAAAAAGAGCTTATCCTATTTTCGGGCAAGTATATTATTTATATGCAGGCTTTACGCTTTTTAACCGATTTTTTAAGTGGCAATAATTATTATCCTACAAGCTATCCTGCACAAAATTTAGACCGGGCAAAAAATCAGTTTAAACTATTACACGAATTATCGGTAAACGAAAAAGAATTACAGGATATTATTGAAGAAAATTTGGTTTAGTTCTTTCGTCACCCTGATATTCAGAACATCAAATGAGCAGCATGAAAATAAATAATTTTAAAGTTTGGCTTTTTATTTCCGCATCTCTTCTTTTTCTCACTTTCACCATTATAACATTTATTGCATACGGAGCTGTTGAAGAGGGTACGGATGGGAATAACCCTATAACACGCGCAATAGCCAGGCTATATTATATTTTCCGTTTTCCTACACACACTTTGTTTTTTAGTATTATGAATAGTCCTCTATTCTTTTTGGGGCTGGTATATAACTGTCTATTTTATGGTTTTCTAACAGAAAGGATCGTCTTTCTATTTAATCAAAAAAAATCAAATTGATGCACTTTAACAATATAAGACAATTGAAAGCTAATGTAAGTTAGGCCAGTTGCTAATTAAAAATCTGGATAAAAAGCACTAGACCCTTCTCCATAAACCCGACAGCAGCGAAAATACTTTTTTAAAATAGTTGCGCTAATACGAGGCAAAGTAACCAATAGAAAAGATGCTTCGTTTCTCAGCATGACAGTAGTGGTTTAAAAAGATTGAAGCGAATGGCGGGGCTGCCGTCACCAATGTGCACCAAACCCTTCATTTCCAAATCCTTTCTTTAACCATATAAGGTATTTAAGAGACATATAAGCTAAGCGCCCACCGCTATTAAAGCACAGACGTGCCTTACTAAACCCGACAGCAGCAATTCCGGTCCTTCATCGGATTAGCGAATGGCGGGACTGTTGTTTGCGAAGAGTACTAAACCGTTCGTTTTCAATAAAAACAAAAGATATATTTAAAACCTGCGAGGTTTGAATAGCGCACAAAAAAAAGCGCTCCTGTATTTAATCAGGAACGCTTTTTATATTTAAATCTTCGGACTTTACGTACCTCAGACTTTCCGACTATAAGACTATTTCTTATCGTCTTCTTTTACTTCTTCAAAATCAACGTCAGTCACGTTATCGCCACCTTGAGGCTGACCATCAGCTTGTGGTTGTTCGCCACCTTGAGGCTGACCGCCATCTTTGTACATTTCCTCTGATGCTGCGTTCCATGCATTTTGCAATTCAGCTTGTGCTGCATCGATATCTGCAAAGTTACGAGAACCGTGTGCTGCTTTCAATTTCTCTAAACCAGCTTCGATTGGCGCTTTTTTATCAGCAGATAATTTATCACCAAACTCTTTTAATTGTTTCTCAGTTGAGAAAATTAAAGCATCAGCACCGTTGATTTTATCAGCTTCTTCTTTCTGCTTAGCATCATCTGCTGCATTAGCTTCAGCTTCTTCTTTCATTTTTTTGATCTCAGCATCAGTTAAACCTGAAGATGCTTCGATACGGATTTTTTGCTCTTTACCAGTAGCTTTATCTTTAGCACTTACGTGTAAGATACCGTTAGCATCAATATCAAACGATACTTCTACCTGAGGCACACCACGAGGTGCTGGTGGAATACCATCTAAAATGAAACGGCCAATTGTACGGTTCTGACCAGCCATTGGGCGTTCACCTTGTAAAATATGGATTTCTACTGAAGGCTGGTTATCAGCTGCAGTTGAGAAAGTCTCTGATTTTTTAGTTGGAATTGTAGTGTTAGACTCGATTAATTTAGTCATTACACCACCCATAGTTTCGATACCTAATGATAAAGGTGTAACGTCTAATAACAATACATCTTTCACATCACCAGTTAACACACCACCTTGAATAGCAGCACCGATAGCTACAACCTCATCAGGGTTAACACCTTTACTTGGCTCTTTACCGAAGAAAGCTTTAACTGCTTCCTGGATAGCAGGAATACGGGTTGAACCACCTACCAGGATAATTTCGTCGATATCACTTGTGCTTAAACCAGCATTTTTCAAAGCAGATTTACAAGGATCGATCGTGCGTTTAATCAAACTATCAGCCAATTGCTCAAATTTAGCACGAGATAATGTACGTACTAAGTGTTTAGGGCCGCTGGCATCAGCAGTAATGTATGGTAAGTTAATTTCAGTTGAAGTTGTGCTCGATAACTCAATTTTAGCTTTCTCAGCAGCTTCTTTTAAACGTTGTAAAGCCATTGGGTCTTTAGCTAAATCCATGCTGTTTTCAGCTTTGAATTCGCTTGTTAACCAATCAATAATAATGTGGTCAAAGTCATCACCACCTAAGTGTGTATCACCATCAGTAGATTTTACTTCAAAAACACCGTCACCTAATTCTAAAACAGAAACGTCATGTGTACCACCACCACAGTCAAACACCACAATTTTCATGTCTTTGTGTGCTTTATCTAAACCATAAGCTAAAGCAGCTGCAGTTGGCTCGTTAATGATACGTTTTACAGTTAAACCTGCAATTTCGCCAGCTTCTTTAGTTGCCTGACGTTGTGCATCGTTAAAATAAGCAGGTACCGTAATTACCGCTTCAGTTACTTCCTGACCCAGGAAATCTTCAGCAGTTTTTTTCATTTTCTGCAAAATCATTGCAGAAATTTCCTGTGGAGTATATTTTCTGTCATCGATTTCAACACGTGGCGTGTTATTATCACCTTTAATCACTTTATAAGGTACACGTCCAGCTTCTTTCGCACTTTCGTCGTAGCTGTTACCCATAAAGCGTTTAATCGAATATATCGTTTTTGTTGGGTTGGTTATAGCCTGACGTTTAGCAGGCTCGCCAACCTTACGCTCACCGTTTTCTGCAAAAGCAACAATAGACGGTGTAGTACGTTTACCCTCACTGTTTGCGATAACTACAGGCTCGTTGCCCTCCATTACGCTTACGCAAGAGTTTGTTGTTCCTAAGTCTATTCCAATAATTTTTCCCATTGTATTTTTAATTTCTCTTTTTAAAGTATTATAATTTCTACTGCTATTAAACAATGCTTGTGCCAATTGGTTTTTGGCAGATAATATGCGCAAAAGACTGATAAAATGTAAAAAAAGAGGCTATGGTTTACTGACAGCATGACAGAATTGATGGAAGATGTGGTAGGAAAGATGGATAATGGAAGTAGAAAGGGTTAAGCTTAAAGACTAAAGCAAAGTATAAATTGTCTGTTTTTTGAAAATGTGCGTAAGTAATCCTTCGGGGGGCAGCAGCCCCGCTATCCGCTTTACTTCGTTGCACTCGTGTTCGCTATTATCGGGTTTATTCTACAGCGGCAGTGCAAACCAACAACTGGCAAGCTAAAACACAATTACAAAATAATCCTCAAAGTTTCATATCTTTAATATACAGAACCTAATCTTTGCAATCATTTAAATCTGTGTAATCCCTTATAAAATGCAATTAGCAGCTCAAATCGCAGTCGGCTTCGTCGCCTTGATTCACCTTTACATTCTTTGGTTAGAAATGTTCGCATGGACCACCAAAGCACCGAAAGTATTCAAAACTATACCTAAGGACTTATTTGTACCAACAAAAACATTGGCCGCAAACCAGGGATTATACAATGGTTTTTTAGCTGCAGGTTTAATCTGGTCCTTATGTATAAGCGATCATCACTGGAGGTTTTATGTGGCCATATTCTTTTTAACCTGTATAATTATTGCCGGCATTTATGGTGCCGCAACTGCCAGTAAAAAAATTCTTTATGTACAATCAATACCGGCTTTAATCGCATTGATTTTATTACACCTATAAGCTCGGTACTATCGGTTGGTGCCACACCGACCGAAACGCGATTCATTTGTTTTTTCATTAATTCTTACCTTTTTGGTTATGGAAATTAGCTTATCTCTACATCATTCCTTAAACCATTAAACAAATGAAGAAATATTTTATCGCAATAGCGCTCATGGGTATCATCTATACCGCGAAATCTCAAAATGTTAAACCTCTAGAAAGTTTTGAAAAAACAATTGAGAATAATAGCTTAATGCTGGATCAACCAGTAGGTTTTGTAAAAACAGAACCAATTAAAAATACAGGTATGATGTATGAATATGCGGTTATCGATACTACAAAACATATTGAGATCAGATATGCTGTTCGCTCCTTGATAGAACGGGTAAAAGAATACAAAAAGTGGCAAGAGACGAAAAAAGAAGGAGAAATTAGAACAGACCCCAATAGGATGGTTCGCGCCTCAATTATGGCAATAGGGATGAACATCGCTAATGAATTCACTAAACCACCAGCTATACAACAATTCCCTCTTGAGTCGGTAAAAAAAGATTTCAATGCCGACGCCGGATTTTTTACCACTATTACGCCAACAAAAAATTTCGGCAAAAACTACAAGTTTTGCATGATGGTTGCCATACACAAACAAGATATTGCAGACGCTTATACTTTTATATTAAGTGATGATATGGAAAACATTAAAAAATATATAACACCAGTTATTTTTAACGCTTTAAGGTTTAAAAAATAACAAGCATGCTGTAGCTCATACTAAAAAACATGTTATTTCTTTTTGTTGGTGTCACACCAACAAAAATAGTGTTCTTCTTGTCATTAATTCTATATGCAAAAATTATCTACGCTCCTCATCTTATTTACACTGTTAAGCTTTAAACCTATTGCAAATAATAAAATAAGTGAGGATAAAATTGATGAAGCCCTAGCTTTCTGCAAGAAAAATAATATGGATACCTCAATCACCATCATGGTTGATATGAGTATCCACTCAGGCAAAAACAGAATTTTTGTTTACGATTTTAAGAAAAAACAAATCGCCATCGAAGGGCTTTGTGCCCATGGTGTTGGCGGTGGTAGTACGCCAAACAAACCTGTTTTCAGCAACAAAGAAGGGAGTTATTGCACCTCTTTAGGCAAATACAAAGTTAAAGGACGCTCATATAGCAATTGGGGGATCAATATCCACTATAAAATGTATGGATTAGAAAAAACGAACAGTAATGCTTTTAAACGGATTGTGGTTTTACATTCTTATACCCCTATTCCAAACGAAGAAATTTATCCGCAAACTTTATTCGGACAAAGTGCCGGCTGCCCTGTTTTATCAGACGGTACCATGAGAAAAATTGATGCGCTGCTCAAAACCAAAAAAAAACCGGTACTGCTTTGGATTTATGAATAAATGTTAAATTAATAAAAGCGGTCGTCGCCATGAACTTGCTTCAGGACCTGGTTAATAAGGAGAATCGATACAAACGGTCGGTGTCTCACCCAACGAAAATGCCCCATCTGTTTTATAGTACATAATAGATGCTGAAATAAATTCAGCATGACGACAGTATTAGAAATTTACAACTCCAACAATCTTTCTAAGTGATGGTAACCAATTCCAAAATATTCCTTACTTGCTTTAATTTTTTGTAAAATTTCTGCTTTCCGCTCTACGCCAAGCCCTTTGCCTTTCACGCCAACAACCAGAACATTCTTAGGCGTATGCGCATCTGAAATAAATTCGAACACTTTGGTTTTATACCCGAAGTACTCTAAAATCAGCGCCCGGATTCCATCGGTAACCATTTCTGCCTGGCGTTCTAAAAAGATGCCATATTTAGTTAAAAATGAAACATCGTTCTTTACTTTATTTTGCTCAATTTCCCTGCGGATCTGCTTATGGCAGCATGGCGCAACCACAATCAGTTCGGCATTGGCTTTAATTCCCTTAAAAATGGCGTCGTCGGTAGCGGTATCACAGGCATGCAAGGCAATTAACAAGTTTACATCTTCAGCCTTGTAATCCTCAATCGTTCCCTGAAGAAAATTCAATTGAGCGAATGAAGATTTTTCGGCAACCTGATTACACAAATCAACCATATCCTGGCGATACTCCACGCCTACCACTTCAGTTTCCAATTTTAAAACCGAGTGCAGGTAATCGTACAAGGCAAAAGTTAAATAACCTTTACCTGAGCCCATATCGGCTACCTTTTTAATGCTACCTTCAGGCAATTCTTTAATTAAAGAACTTAAAATTTCAATGTAATGGTTAATCTGGCGGAATTTATCCTGCGCATTTTTGAATACCTTACCTTCTACATCGGTGATTTTCAGCTCCGTTAAATAAGACTTTGCTTCGGGTTTAATTAACCTTACTTTCTCTTTGTCGTGACTGGCAGAGGGGGCTGCTGCACTTGATGCTTTGCTTTCTCTAAAAACAACCTTACCATTGTTCAGTTCTTCCAAAATCAGGTCTTTTTCAGTGCTAAACAAGGTGGCAATCTTAAATCCATTAGCCAGATAACCGGAAATTAGGTCAACAGCATCATCAATCGCATAGTTTTTAACCACATCGCGTGTTTTGTAACGATAGGTAAAAGCTAGTTTAGTTTCGCGTTTAATGATCACTTTACGAATCAGCAATTGTTTTAATGCTTCCTCCTCTCCTTTGTAATTTCCCAAAGAAATTTTGACAAAAGTTTCGGCATCCAGGCTTTCTTTTAAAGCAGTAGTAAATTGGTTGTTGTATTCTGACACTGACATTGATTTGAACTGCAAAGATAATCAAGTTTATCCGGAGCTGAACATTCAGGAAATAATGTAACAATAGAGCGACTATACAGCGAATGATGGAAGATGTAAAAGGGAAAATGAAATGAATTTCTGCTAGAAAACCTTTATCAGAGCTCTAAATAAATGAATGACGTAATACGATTTAGAAATACGCATGGGCTATATTATCTATATTGATTCCAAAGTAGCTGAACACTTTTTTTTCAAAAAATTAAGTTTTAGATTAGAGTATATAAAAACATCTAACCACAATTCATGAGTGACTTTCAGATAAAAAAATCGCCTACCGTTTATGATGCCATTATTGTTGGCTCAGGTGCAGGTGGCGGAATGGCCGCATACGTTCTGGCACATGCAGGTCAAAAGGTTCTATTGCTAGAGGCTGGTCAAAATTTCGATCCACGACTAGATTCACATCAATTAAAATGGCCCTGGGAATCTCCCCGTCGTGGCGCCAGTACAACACGTCCATTTGGAGATTTTGATGCTTCTTATGGAGGATGGGAATTAGAAGGCGAACCTTATACCCAGAAAAATAAAAGCGAATTCGAATGGTTCCGTTCGCGTATGCTCGGTGGCCGTACCAATCACTGGGGAAGGATTTCTTTGCGAATGGGGCCTGAAGATTTTAAACCTAAAGATGGCTTAACTGATGCCTGGCCTATTACCTACGCTGATGTAAAACCCTTCTACGATAAAGTCGACCGCATGATTGGTATTTATGGAACTGCAGAAGGTTTGGAAAATGAGCCAGACGGCATTTTTATGAAACCGCCAAAACCACGATTAAACGAACTTTTTATAAAAAAAGGTGCAGAAAAGGCAGGGGTAAAAGTAATTACCGGCCGTGGATCGGTACTTACCGAAGCCTTGCCCAATAACAACGACCGTGCACCTTGTTTCTATTGCGGCCAATGCGGTAGAAGCTGTAAAGTTTATGGCGATTTTTCATCGTCATCATGTTTGGTCAACCCTGCTGTAAAAACAGGAAACCTGACTGTAATTACCGATGCCATGGTGCGCGAAGTTATTACCGATAAAGATGGTTCTGCAAAAGGCGTTTCATACGTAAACCGAAAAGACCTGCAAGAATACCAGGTAAATGGCAAACTGGTTATTTTAGGAGCCAGCGCCTGCGAATCAGCGCGTATTTTATTGAATTCAAAATCAACATCTCACCCGAATGGTTTGGCCAATAGCAGTGGTGTAGTTGGAAAATACCTGCATGACTCTACCGGAGCAAGTGTTTCGGGTTTTCTTCCACAATTAATGGATAGAAAACGTTATAATGAAGATGGCTTGGGCAGTGTGCATATCTATTCGCCATGGTGGTTAGATAACCGTAAACTAAACTTTCCACGTGGTTACCACATCGAATATTGGGGTGGTATGGGCATGCCTGCATATGGCTTTGGCGGCGGCGTAGCGCAGATGAACGGAATGGTACCTGGCAGGGATGGCAAAATGAAAGAAGCCGGAGGTTATGGAAAATCGTTGAAGGATGATTACCGTCGTTTCTATGGAACTGGTGTTGGAATGGCTGGCCGTGGTACGGCAATCGCCAGAGAAGATAACTATTGTGAAATTGACCCCAATACGGTAGATAAATACGGTATCCCGGTTTTAAGATTTAACTATAAATGGGCTAAAGATGAAATTCTGCAGGCTAAACATATGCAGGAAACCTTCCTTTCCATCATGAAAGAAATGGGTGCGGTGGTTACTTCTGAAATTCAGGGCGCAGATACCAATTACGGTTTACTCAACCCCGGAAAAATTATCCACGAAGTTGGAACCATTCGCATGGGCGACGACCCTAAAAAATCAGCGTTAAACAAATACTGCCAGGCACACGACTGTAAAAACCTGTTTGTAGTAGATGCTGGTCCATTTGTTCAACAAGGTGATAAAAATGCCACCTGGACAATTTTGGCACTTTCTATGCGTACCGCCGAATATATTTTAGCTCAAAAGAAAAAACAAAACATTTAAAGAATTACCATATGAACAGACGTGATTCGCTAAAAGCATTAGGTTTAACAGCCATAAGTACAACTGTGCTGCTTGATGCCTGTAAGCAGCCCGAAACCAAAACCGAAGTTGCCGCACCAGAAGAAAGCGCAAAAGAAGCTGGAAGAGAGCAATGGGAATTAGACCGGGATAAGAAATTAAAGGCCGAGACATTTTTTACTAAACATGAAATGGCCACCATTACCGTTCTGGCTGATATTATTATTCCTAAAGATGATGTATCAGGCAGCGCATCTGATGCTAAAGTGCCAGAGTTTATCGAATTTATTGTAAAAGATATCCCTGAACATCAAGTACCCATGCGTGGTGGCCTAAAATGGCTGGATGTATATAGCTTTAATAAATTCCAAAAATCATTTGTGGAAGCATCAGCAGACCAACAGATTTCGATTGTGGATGAAATTGCTTATCCTAAAAAAGCCAGACCCGAAATGCAGGCAGGTGTAACTTTTTTCAATAGAATGAGAGATTTAACTGCATCAGGTTTTTACACTACAGAAATTGGCGTAAAAGATATTGGTTATGTCGGTAATGCACCAAACCAATGGGCCGGTGTTCCTGAAGATGTGCTGAAACAGTACGGAATGGAGAACGTGAAGGTATAGCTTCTCAAAAAAAATCGTCATCTCGACTGGAGCATAGCGAAATGGAGAGATCTATAATAGATTTCTCGACTGCGCTGCACTCCGCTCGAAATGACGATATAATATTATTTGCATTATCGGTACGTCGTTTCTGTTACAAAGTTCCCGAAACAAGTTCAGGGTGACGACGATATTTTATTCTACTATCAATATCAAACCTTTTCCTTTTTCAATAGGAATAGATTTTCCATCGGGATAACTTCCAGCTGTTTGGAATTTATCAATTGCAGGAGCGGCTATTTTTACTTTACCGGCATCTAAACCTAACTTGGCCCAATCGATGGTTAAATTAACCTTTACATCACCCTCTGCCCAGCTGGCTAATGCAATCATGGTTTTACCCTTTTGTTTGTAAACAGTTGCCAATACTTTAGCGTTATCGGTTTTAACCGGAGAATTTTCACTCCAGTAACCGATCATCTCAGATCCTTTTATGCCAAAGTTATCCCAGGCCTTCCATAAAGGTTTTGGATCACTTTTGTCAGACCAGCCTAAACGACTTGTCATACCGTAAATCATACCGCGCCAAGGGTTTCCATCATCTTGCAGCATCTCTCCCATTAATCCAAAAGGAATTCCACTTACTTCTGTTAAAAAGAAATCGGGATTGTTTTTTTGGTAATCGAAATACTCACCAAACCATAAACGGTTCAGGTAAGGAAAATGTTCCAAATATAGGATGGCACTATTGTTAAAGCCGTCGCTTTTGTTGTATTGATTGGCCGAGTGTAAGTCGATAATACCAGGGTGGTTATCCTGTGTCAATACACGTTTAATACGTTTCATCGTTACCCGATCGAAAGCCACATCATCTAAGTATACCCCATCAATCCCGACATTGTTGACCAACCAGTTCATACCTTCTACATAATAGTTGTGCCAACGGTTCATACCGCTGTTAATTACGGCAGCATCTTTAATTTCAGGCACAAACCAGGCAGCAATATAATTAGAATCTAAATGTTCCTGTAACCAGCTAAAGCCACCGCCCTTACCCGGAGAGTACACCTCAGTACCTAAACTTCTTAAAGCGGGCCACTCATATGCATGGTTAGATAACTCGCGAACCGTATTGTAAATTTTAACTTTTAAACCTTTCGAATGTGCATTACCAATATAATCTTTCATCTTTTTCCATTCGATAAACGGGTAGTTGATCCAGGGATTGATCGGTGTGGCATGGTGGATGTTCACTACGGTTGCACCTTTAGCTTTAATCGTATCTAAATCGCCATATTTATGATAGAAGCGGTTATCCCATTGAAAATCGGTGTTTAGCAAGTGGAAGGGCGTGATTAATAAATTGAAATTATAATAAAGCACATCGCCTTTTTTCATGTTTCTTGCACCGGTAAAGTTATCAGCAAGCATCGAACTGCCTTTAACATTGATCTGGATTCCCCCTTTATCTCCATTACCCCACGATTTAGGCAATAATAAAGGCTTCTGAAGATAGAAATTGGTATTAAGCGGGCGAACATAGTTCTCATCTCTTAAATTATAGTAGAGCCCGGCATTTACATTCCCAATCCAAACGGCATCCTGGTTTTTATTGGCCACATCCCATTTCCATTTTACGGTATCTGGTCTAACACCACCCTTTTCACCTAAGCCCATCAAATATTTTGTTGAATTTTTATCAAATGGGATATGAAAATCAACATTGCTAAACTCCACATCTTTTAAAGCGGTAACCTTAACTACGTAATGTACGTAACCATCAAACTCCAAAGCACCTTCCAAATCCATTTTCAGGTTTTCTGAAGTATTCGTGGCCGTCCACTTTACCGTTCCAGCTTCCTTACTGGTGATCCGGAAATTACTAGGAACCAATTTCTCTTGTGTTTTTGGTGTATTAAAAAAATGAAAGTGAATAGGCTCGGCCAGGATATTATTTGGTTTTTCGCTATAAGCCGTCATTTCGGCATTAAAGAAGGTTTGAATCTGCTTAGGGAAACCATCTGTATTAATTTCGAACTTTCTTCCTAATAGCGAGATCACATTGCCATCAACCGTTAGTGGCGTATAAGGAGCAACAACTGTATTCGATTGTGCTAAAGTAGAATTTAACCAGGTTAAGCGGGTCTGTTTATCTGGAGTGCCTACACCGGCATCGGCTAAAACTTCATTACTTACCGTGATTTTGGCATCGATTACTTTAGATTTCCCATTGGCTTTCACTGTAAACTTTCCAGCATAAATACCAGCAGCGGTATTTTTAGGGACGTTCACCGTAATCCACATGGGCTGAATCTTACCAGAAGCTACATTTACGGTTTCAACTAAAGGTTTGTTATCGTAACTGGTTCCATTGGTATTCAAACAATTAATGTATTTTGAAGAAATCACTTTTCCTGTTGCGGTTTTTAAATCGCCGAAGCTAACCACTACATTTTTCAGTTCTCTCAATGCGAATACACCCAGTTGAAAAGCATAGTTTTCGCCTTTAGCAGCTGACCCTGTAAAAGTATTTGTAGCGCCTTTTTGTACCCAACGATAAGGTAAGTCATTTTGCATCTTAATCGGATACATCCTGTCCTCCGGAAAAACAATAAAAGCTTCTGCTGCATATTTAGCTTTAATGGCTGCTGTTTCTTTACCTGTGGCAATAACCTCCATCGGATAAAAAGCGTTAAAAGCATCGATAGATTGAATCTCTAAAACAGATGTATTTACTTTTACTAGTTTAGCCTGGTTTAACCAGCTTTGATCTACTTGTTTAGGTTTTAAATAAACGCCTTTAGGATAATTGTCCCTGCCTTCATTTTTATATGCAAGATAATAGATATAATATTTTCCAGCTCCTGCTGCTTCAAAATAAATATCAGCACTTTCCCTGGTCAGTTTATCTGTACCTGCAACTGAAACAGTTTTACCATTTGCATCTTTTATGATGATTCCTTTTAGCTCCGGATGTTCATCCCTTCTGCGCCAATCGATTTTTGCATGGGCAATTTTGCCTGTACCGGCAAACTGTACAACAACCCTATGGTTACCTAACGAATCGGGATTCCAGGCATTATTACCATTGGTGTATTTTAGTGTTTGAGCATTAAGAGATAACTGTCCGAAAAGACAGAGTAAGAGAAAAAGCCTAAATTTCATTTCAAATTTGTTTTTGGCTAATTTATAGATACCTGACTGAAATAAAGCTATGTAATGAAAAAATGAGACAAACGTTTGCTCATTTCGTTCATGAGTTCATTAGTCAATGGTTTATTAGCAGGTAGCCGGTTGCCTAGTGGAATTTATGCCATGGATCATGCGGTGTCTGATGTTACGATATAACGGCACAAAAACAAAAAAGTCCTGCTCTTTCGAACAGGACTTTCTTATGCTTAAGGTGAATAAAATTATTCTCCTTTAGGTTCTTCTGTAGCAGGCGCTTCTTCAGCAGGAGCAACTTCTTCGGCAACTTCAGCTTTCGCTTCAGCAGCTTTAGGTGCAGCAGTAGCTTTACTTCTACCACGACGAGTTGTTTTCTTCTCTTCTTTAACCTCTGCATCTTTACCGTAAACTGTATTGTAGTCTACCAATTCAATTAAAGCCATTTCAGCGTTATCACCTAAACGGTTGTTTAATTTAATGATACGAGTGTAACCACCTGGACGGTTTGCAACTTTCTCAGCAACTTCGCGGAATAAAATAGTTACTACTTCTTTATCTTGTAAGTAAGCAAATACTGTACGACGTGAGTGAGTAGTATCATTTTTTGATTTAGTGATAATTGGCTCAACATAAGTACGTAAAGCTTTAGCTTTAGCTAAAGTTGTTGTAATTCTTTTGTGCAAAATAAGTGATGAAGCCATGTTAGCTAACATCGCCTTTCTGTGGCTTGCGGTTCTACCTAAGTGGTTTACTTTTTTACCGTGTCTCATTGTTTTTTAATTGAGTGTATACCGTCTCGTTGCAATTAAGCTGAGGGAATTATACACTGTGAAAAATTATTTATTTTTCTAAGTCCCCTTTAGGGGATTTAGGGGCTACTCTTCGTCTAATTTAAATTTAGACAGGTTCATACCAAATGATAAACCTTTTGATTTTACTAATTCCTGGATCTCTGTTAAAGATTTTTTACCGAAGTTTCTGAATTTTAACATATCAGCCACATCGTAAGAAACTAAATCAGCTAAAGTACGGATATCAGCAGCTTTTAAGCAGTTTAATGCCCTAACTGAAAGATCCATATCCACTAATTCAGTTTTAAGGATTTTACGCATATGTAAAATTTCCTCATCAACTTCTTTAGTTTCTTCTTTAGCTTGAGATTCTAATACCAAATTCTCATCAGAGAATAACATAAAGTGTTGGATAAGGATCTTAGCCGCTTCTTTTAATGCTTCTTCAGGATGAATTGAACCGTCAGTAGAGATATCTAAAACCAATTTTTCATAATCCGTTTTTTGCTCAACACGAAAGTTTTCGATCGTGTATTTTACATTTTTCATTGGAGTATAAATCGAATCGATTGCGATTACACCTACAACAGCATCAGCAACTTTATTTTCTTCAGCAGGTACATAACCACGTCCTTTATTGATGGTTAATTCCACTTCCAAAGTAACAGATTTATCCATGTTGCAAATTACATGCTCAGGGTTTAAAACTGTAAAGTTGTTAGAGAATTTAGTGATATCACCAGCTTTAAACTGATCTTGACCATTAACGATGATGAAAACTTTTTCAGAATCACCTGAATCACCTGTTTTCTTAAAACGCACTTGTTTTAAGTTTAAGATAATATCAGTTAAATCTTCTACAACACCTTTCATGGTAGAAAATTCGTGAGAAACGCCTGAAAAACGAATAGTAGTAATAGCATAACCTTCTAATGAAGAAAGTAAGATTCTTCTTAAGGCATTACCAATTGTTACACCGAAACCGGGCTCTAAAGGACGAAATTCAAATGTGCCATCGAAATCAGTTGATTTCTGCATGATCACTTTGTCTGGTTTCTGAAATGCTAAAATTGCCATTTATAATTTTTTAAATTCGTTATTGAATATATAGTAACATGAAAAAAGTTAATTACCCTTTTGAGGTAATTAACCAGATCATTTATTACTTTGAGTACAACTCGATGATTAAGTTTTCCTTAATGTTTTCAGGAATCTCATCACGTTGAGGGTAGGTTAAGAATTTACCAGTTAATTCACTAGCGTTCCATTCTAACCAGGCAAACTTATTAATTGTTCTACCTGCAACTGAGTTACTAATTGATTCTAAAGATTTAGATTTTTCACGAACAGCAACCACATCACCAGCTTTTAACTGATAAGAAGGGATATTTACAACTTCACCATTCACGGTTACGTGTTTATGGCTAACTAACTGGCGTGCACCAGAACGGGTTGTTGAAATACCTAAACGGTAAACTGTGTTATCTAAACGTGCTTCTAATAACTGAAGTAAGTTATCACCGGTAATACCAGCACGAGAAGATGCTTTTTTAAACAAGTTACTGAATTGTTTTTCTAATACACCATAAGTATATTTTACTTTTTGTTTCTCCATTAACTGGATCGCATATTCAGATTGTTTTCCTCTTCTTTTTGATGAGCCATGTTGCCCAGGAGGATAATTTTTTCTGTCTAACACCTTATCAGGACCGAAGATTGGTTCTCTGAATTTACGGGCGATTTTTGATTTTGGGCCTGTATATCTTGCCATTTTTTTTCTGTTTTAAAGTATCATCCAACCTGAAGCTGGAGATTCTTAGCTTTAAAATTAATTAAACTCTTCTCTTTTTAGGAGGACGACATCCGTTGTGAGGAAGTGGAGTAATATCTTTAATAGATGTTACTTCGATACCTGCTACTTGCAAAGTTCTGATTGCAGACTCACGACCTGAACCCGGACCTTTTACAAATACTTCAACTTTACGTAAACCTAAATCAAACGCAACTTTACCACAATCTGAAGCTGCTTGACCAGCTGCATAAGGTGTGTTCTTTTTAGAACCTTTAAAGCCCATTTTACCAGCAGATGACCATGAAATAGTCTGTCCGTTGTTGTTTGTTAAGGTAACGATAATGTTGTTGAAGGTAGCATTGATATGCGCCTGACCAACAGGCTCAATTACAACGATACGTTTTTTTGTTACTTTTTTACTCTTAGCCATTTTATCTTTTAGATTTTAGATATGAGACTTGAGATATGAGACTTTCTCTACCCCGATACTCAGTATCCTACTATTTATCTTTTATTCCAGATCTGAGTAGATTTTAAAGATATGGTTCGCACATCTAAAATCTCACACCTCATACCTATCTATTACTTAGTAGCTTTTTTCTTGTTAGCAACTGTTTTTCTCTTACCCTTACGAGTACGTGAGTTGTTTTTAGTACGCTGACCACGAGAAGGTAAACCTTTTCTGTGACGTAAACCACGGTAACAACCAATATCCATTAAACGTTTGATGTTTAACTGAACCTCTGAGCGTAAAGCACCTTCCACTTTAATCTCATCGTTAATCATTGTACGGATTGCTGATAACTCATCATCAGACCAGTCTTGTACTTTTTTGTTTAAATCGATACCTGCCGTAGTTAAAATACGTTGAGCAGTTGTTCTACCAATTCCGTAGATATAGGTTAAACCGATCTCACCTCTTTTGTTTCTTGGTAAATCAATACCTGAAATCCTTGCCATATTTATTTATGTTTTAAGTAATTCCGAACGGCGGGCCACCGTTGTGCGGTTAATTACAATATTTTTTAATTACCCTTGACGTTGTTTGTATTTAGGATTTTTCTTGTTGATTACGTAAAGTTTACCTTTACGGCGAATAATCTTACAATCAGCGCTACGTTTTTTAATTGATGATCTAACTTTCATTTTATTTGTATCTATAAGTAATGCGTCCTTTTGTTAAATCATAAGGAGACATTTCCAATTTAACTTTATCCCCAGGAAGAATCTTGATGTAGTGCATCCTCATCTTTCCTGAAATGTGCGCAATAATCTCATGCCCGTTCTCGAGTTCAACTCTGAACATCGCATTGGATAATGCTTCTCTTATTACTCCGTCTTGTTCAATTGAGGCTTGTTTAGCCATATTTTATTGATTGTTACTTAATTAGCTGCTTCTAAACAGGGTTGCAAAATTAAATAAAAAATTTTAATTATTTATTTTTTTTGTTGTAAAACTTCTTCTATTATAGAAAACGTTGATAAAACATCTGCTTTGCCCTTTTTTACAGCTACTGTGTGTTCAAAATGTGCCGATGGTTTATTGTCTTTACTGGTTACCGTCCATCCATCGTTATGGAATTTAACACCGGCTACGCCTGCATTGATCATGGGTTCTATCGCAATGACCATTCCTTCTTCAAGTTTTGGCCCTGCACCACGTTTCCCATAATTCGGAACTTCTGGTTTCTCGTGAAGTTTTACACCAACACCATGTCCTACAAGCTCTCTTACTACCCCAAATCCATTAGCTTCTGCATATTGTTGAACTGCGAAACCGATATCACCGATACGCATACCCACAACCGCTTTTTCTATACCCAGTTCCAGGCAACGTTTGGTAACCTCAACCAATTTCTGTTTTTCGGCATCAATTTCCCCGATGGAGAAAGTATAGGCCGAATCGCCAAAATAATTGTTTTTAATTACGCCACAATCAACTGAAATCAAGTCGCCTTCCTTGATGATGTATTCGCTTGGAAAACCATGAACAACCTGCTCATTTGGCGAAATACATAAAGAATTTGGGAAACCATTATAGTTTAAAAATGCCGGAATCGCTCCGTGGTCACTTATAAACTCATAGGCTAGTTTATCTAACTGGATAGTAGTCATGCCTGCTTTTATCACCTTAGCCACTTCGGCCAAAGTTTTAGAAACAAGCATGGAACTTTCTCTTATTAACTCGATCTCCTCAAGAGATTTGTAATAAATTTTAGACATCCGTTACACTACAACGCTGCGTTGCTACTTGCAGCAGGAACACCTGTTCTGCCAGTAACTCTACCCGTTTTCATCAAACCATCATAATGGCGCATCAATAAATAACTTTCGATCTGCTGTAAAGTATCCAATACAACACCAACCAAAATCAATAAAGAAGTACCACCGAAGAAGTGCGCAAACTCTTGTTTAATGCCGAACTTAACCGCTAACGAAGGTAAAATAGCAATGATCGCTAAAAATACCGCACCTGGGAAAGTGATTTTAGAAATTACATCATCAATAAAAGTTGATGTTGCAAAACCCGGTTTAACACCTGGGATAAAACCACCATTTTTCTTCATATCGTCACTCATTTGAGTTGGATTAACTGTAATTGCAGTATAGAAGAAAGTAAATGCGATAATTAAAAATGCGAACGTTAAGCTATAAGCCAACGAAGTTGTGTTACTGAACTGGATTAACCAAGAACCTTGTAATGAAGGAACAAACTGCATTAAAGCACCTGGGATGAACATTAACGCCTGAGCAAAAATGATTGGCATTACACCAGCAGCATTTACCTTTAACGGAATGTACTGACGAACACCACCAAACTGGCGGTTACCAACAATTTTCTTTGCGTATTGTACAGGTACTTTACGTACACCTTGAACAATTAAAATGGTAAACATTACCACTGCAAATAATGCAACGATCTCTAAAACCAATGCCACGGGACCTCCACCTTCACTAGATGAACCTACGCGTGCACTAAATTCCTGAGAAATTGCAACTGGTAAACGGGCAATAATACCAACCATAATGATTAGTGATGTACCGTTACCAATACCTTTATCAGTAATTTTTTCGCCTAACCACATTACAAATAATGTACCTGCTGTTAATACAAACGTAGACAACACTAAGAATAAAGTATTTGGCAATAAAATAGCTTCTGCAGGAACTTGCGTTTTAACGTAACCAACAGATTGAACGATTGTGATCGCTACCGTTAGGTAACGGGTAATCTGGTTCATTTTCTTTCTACCACTTTCGCCTTCTTTCTGCATTTTTTGGAAAGAAGGAACAGCAATACCCAATAGTTGCACCACAATCGATGCAGAGATATAAGGCATTACCCCCAATGCTAAAATAGACACACGAGAGAAAGAACCTCCGGCAAACATATCTAGTAAGCCTAAGATTCCTGATTTTTCGTTATTGCCTAAAGCAGTTGGATCTACACCTGGTAAAACCACGTGAGATACGAAACGGTATACCAAAAGAATTAAGAGCGTAAACAATATACGCTCTTTTAATTCCTGAATTTTCCAGATATTACTTAAAGTAGTAAATAGCTTCTTCATTTAATAATTACAATTTTACAATAGAACCACCTGCAGCTTCAATAGCTTTTTGTGCGGTTGCAGAGAACGCATGTGCTGTAATTTCTAGCTTTGCTTTAACTTCACCACGACCTAAAATTTTAACTAAGTCGTTTTTAGAAGCTAAACCATGTGCTTGTAAAGCAGCGAAATCGATAGTTGTTAAGCTGTGTTTTTCAGCTAATGCTTGTAAAACATCTAAGTTTACACCAACATATTCTGTACGGTTGATTGGTTTGAAACCAACTTTAGGCACACGACGTTGTAAAGGCATTTGACCACCTTCGAAACCGATTTTGGTTTTGTGACCTGAACGAGAACCCGCACCTTTGTGACCACGAGTTGAAGTACCGCCACGACCAGAACCTGTACCACGACCAATTCTTTTGCTGTTTTTTGTAGAACCTACTGCAGGTTTTAAATTACTTAAATTCATTTTTTTGAATTTGTGTTGCCCTTCGCTTTCACTAAACAGGTACAACGATTAAACATATATAAAGGTAGTACAGGTTTTAGCCCATACTACCTTTAAAACTTTTACTAGATTGCTTCGATTGCTACCAGGTGGTTCACTTTGCGAACCATACCGATAATTTGCGGTGTAGCTTCAACCTCAACACTTTGGTTCATTTTAGATAAACCCAAAGCCTGAACGGTTCTTTTTTGGCGCTCGCTTCTGTCGATAACGCTTTTTACTTGTGTTATTTTGATCTTAGCCATGATATTATCCGTTAAATACTTTGTTTAAATCTATACCACGGGTTTGGGCTACTGTATAAGCATCACGCATTTTAGTTAATGCATCAACAGTTGCTTTTACCACGTTGTGTGGGTTAGATGATCCTTTAGATTTTGCCAATACGTTATGCACGCCAGCACTCTCTAATACAGCACGCATCGCACCACCAGCAATTACTCCGGTACCTACTGCAGCTGGTTTGATTAAAACGAAACCACCTGAGAATTTACCGATTTGCTCGTGAGGAACAGTACCGTTTAAAATTGGAACTTTTACCAAGTTCTTTTTAGCATCATCCACACCTTTAGCGATTGCTTCAGTTACCTCTTTCGCTTTACCTAAACCGAAACCAACAACACCGTTTTCATCACCTACAACAACAATTGCTGAGAAGCTGAAAGTACGGCCACCTTTGGTTACTTTGGCAACACGTTGTATACTAACCAAACGATCCTTTAATTCGATATCGGTGGTTTTTACTCTTTTTATATTAATAGTTGACATCTTACTTTTTCTTCAGATTAAAATACTAAACCAGCTTCGCGGGCACCCTCTGCCAACGATTTTACACGACCGTGGTATAAATAGCCATTTCTATCGAAAACAACTTCTTTAACACCTGCAGCGATTGCTTTTTCGGCAACTAATTTGCCTACTGCAACCGACTGATCGCTTTTGTTTCCAGTACCAGTAAAATCTTTCGATAATGATGATGCTGATGCTATTGTTTTACCGGTTACATCGTTAATTACCTGCGCATAAATCCCTTTATTGCTTCTATATACAGATAACCTTGGACGTTCTTCCGAACCGGTAAGTCTTTTTCTGATCCCTTTTTTAATACGATCTCTTCTTGATAATTTTTTACCTGCCATGATTACTATTTTTTAGATGCTGATTTACCTGCTTTTCTTCTTAACACTTCACCTACAAACTTGATACCTTTACCTTTATATGGCTCTGGTGCACGTAACGAACGGATTTTCGCTGCTACCTGACCGATCAATTGTTTGTCAATACTTTCTAAAATGATTTTAGGCGTCTGACCTTTTTCTGAAGATGTAGTTACTTTAATCTCTTCTGGTAACTGGAATACATAGTGGTGAGAATAACCTAAAACCAGATCTAGTGTGTTACCTTGGTTTGTAGCACGGTAACCAACACCTACTAATTCTTGAGTTAATTTATAACCTTCTGTAACACCAACAACCATGTTGTTAAGCAATGAGCGATATAAACCGTGTAATGCTTTGTGTTTCTTTTGTTCTGAAGGACGTTGAACTGTTAAAATTCCGTCTTCCTGACTTACAGTGATATCTGAATCTACTGCTTGTGTTAATTCACCTTTAGGACCTTTTACAGTTACTACGTTATCTTTTGATACGGTAATTGTAACACCTGCAGGGATTGTAATTGGGGCTTTTCCTATTCTTGACATTGTGCTGTTCTCCTAATATTAATAAACGTGACACAATACCTCACCACCAATGTTTAATTTGGCTGCTTCTTTATCGGTCATTACACCTTTAGAAGTAGATAAGATTGCGATACCTAAACCGTTTAATACTCTTGGCATATTTTCAACACCAGCATAGTTTCTCAAACCTGGTTTACTTACTCGCACTAATGTACGAATAGCAGGAACTTTAGTAATTGGATTGTATTTCAAAGCAATTTTAATGGTGCCTTGAACTGTAGTATCTTCAAACTTGTAGTTCGCGATGTAACCTTTGTCAAAAAGAACTTTAGTAATTTCTTTTTTAAGGTTTGATGCAGGAATTTCTACAACACGGTGGTTGGCCTTAATGGCATTCCTTACTCTTGTTAAATAATCTGCTATTGGATCTGTATTCATTTTTTATTATTTGTGGTAGTGGTTTCCTGTCACCACCCGGCGATGGGACCTGCTACCGGTTAAAATTCTTTTTTAGTATAGAAATAAGTATCAAGTAATAAGATACAAGTATCAAGTCCCATATGGTCCTGATACTTGCTACTCTATACTTGATACTCAGTACTAGTACTTTATATTACCAAGATGCTTTTTTAACACCTGGTATTTTACCGTCTAGTGCCATCTGGCGGAACGTTACCCTTGAAATACCAAAGGTACGCATATATCCACGAGGGCGACCAGTTAATTTACAACGGTTGTGTAAACGTACCGGAGATGAGTTTTTAGGTAATTTATCTAAACCCTCGAAATCTCCTGCAGCTTTTAATACTGCACGTTTTTCAGCGTATCTAGCTACCAATTTTTGGCGCTTAACTTCGCGTGCTTTTACACCTTCTTTTGCCATTATTCTGCTGTTTTTTGATTTTTAAATGGTAATCCGAATTGTTTCAATAACTCAAGCGCTTCAACGTCAGATTTTGCCGAAGTTACGAAAGTTATATCCATACCTAAAATTTTATTGATTTTATCGATATTAATCTCAGGGAAGATGATTTGCTCAGTAACACCTAATGTATAGTTACCTTTTCCATCAAATCCTTTATCATTGATACCTTTGAAATCGCGGATACGAGGCAAAGCTACAGAGATCAAACGATCTAAGAACTCGTACATGTTGTTATCGCGTAAAGTAACACGTACACCTACCGGCATACCTTTACGTAATTTAAAGTTAGAGATATCTTTCTTTGAATTAGCCGGAACCGCTTGCTGACCAGTAATGGTAGTCAACTCAACGATCGTGGTATCCATAATCTTTTTATCTGTAACAGAAAAACGACCAACACCCTGATTGATACAGATTTTTTCCAATTTAGGAACCTGCATTACAGTTTTGTACTGAAATTTTTCTTTTAGTGCATTTACAACTTCTTCTTTGTATTTGCTTTTTAATCTAGGTGTAGCCATTATTTAATCTCCTCTCCTGAAATTTTAGCAACTCTAACTAATTTACCATCTGCGTTAAGTTTACGACCTACGCGGGTAGCTTTACCAGATTTTGGATCAACCAACATCAAGTTAGAAATGTGAAGAGCAGCTTCTTTTTTAATAATACCACCGTTTGGATTAGCAGCATTTGGTTTAGTATGTTTAGATACTAAGTTAATGCCTTCCACAATGGCTCTGTTTTTATCTATAAGTACTGAAAGTACTTTTCCTTGTTGACCTTTTGAATCGCCAGCAATGACTTTAACTAAATCTCCTGTGCGGATTTTAAGTTTTGATGGTGTATTTACTTTGTTTCCCATTTTATAATACCTCCGGTGCTAATGATACAATTTTCATGAATTGTTTTTCACGTAGTTCTCTCGCAACCGGGCCAAAGATACGTGTACCTCTTGGCTCATCCTGTGCGTTCAATAATACAGCAGCATTATCGTCAAAACGGATATAAGAACCATCTTTACGACGGATTTCTTTTTTAGTTCTTACAACAACTGCTTTAGAAACTGTACCTTTTTTAATGTTACCTGAAGGTAACGCGCTTTTTACGGTAACAACTACTTTATCACCAATTGAAGCATAACGTTTGCCGGTTCCACCTAGCACGCGAATTACTAATACTTCTTTTGCGCCGCTGTTATCAGCAACGTTTAATCTCGATTCCTGTTGTACCATCTTATTTAGCTCTTTCTAAAATTTGTACCAATCTCCAGTTCTTGTTTTTACTCAAAGGACGAGTTTCCATAATTAATACTGTATCACCGATACCGCATTCGTTTTTCTCGTCGTGAGCCATAAATTTGGTAGTTTTCTTTACGAACTTACCATAAATCGGGTGTTTTACTTTACGTTCCACGCTCACTACAACAGATTTATCCATCTTGTTGCTTACCACTAACCCGGTTCTTGTTTTTCTTAATTGTCTTTCCATGTCGACTCTCAAATTATTTAGTTTCAGTAGCTGACTCAGTGTTTTTCACTTTAGTCAACTCAGTGTTTAAACGGGCTATGTCTTTCCTTACTTTTGCAATGCGTGAAGGATTTTCGATAGCTGAAATAGTGTGAGCGAACTTCAATTTTGATAAGTTCTCTTTTTCTTCCGCAATCTTAGCTACTAATTCTTCTTTTGAAAGCCCTGTGATTTCTGAATTTTTCATTTTTCTTTTTCTTTTACGTTGAGTGTAGCGGTTATAATAAACAAGTATTTACAACATTCACCTCAACACTTTACTATGCTTCTACGTAATCTCTACGTACTACGAATTTGGTTTGGATCGGTAATTTCTGAGCTGCTAAACGCAATGCTTCTTTAGCAACTTCTAAAGGCACACCTTCAGCTTCGAAAATTACACGTCCTGGTCTTACAACTGCTACCCAATATTCAGGAGCACCTTTACCTTTACCCATACGTACCTCAGCAGGTTTCTTAGTTACTGGTTTGTCCGGGAATATCCTGATCCATACTTGACCTTCACGTTTCATGAAACGTGTTACGGCAATACGGGCAGCCTCTATCTGGCGACTTGTGATCCAAGTAGCTTCTAAAGATTTGATACCGAAAGATCCGAATGCTAATTCAGCTCCACGAGAAGCTAAACCCTTCATTCTGCCTTTTTGCATCTTCCTGAACTTCGTTCTTTTTGGCTGTAACATTTTATTTTGTTCTAATCGTTAAACGATGTTAATAAATCAATTATTTACGAGGACCTCTGTTAGCGCCTGCGCCACCACCTCTGTTTGCACCACCCTGGCCTGGACCACGACCACCGCCTTGGTTTCCACCACGTCTGTCGTTACCACCGCCACGGTTATCTCTTCCACCACCACGGTTGTCTCTTCCACCGAAAGCTGGTTTATCTGACTGGCCTTTTGGACCGTTGTTTGCTGCACCAATGTTTGGAGACAAATCACGTTTTCCATAAACCTCACCTTTACAGATCCACACTTTAACACCTATTTTACCATAAGTAGTTAAGGCTTCAGCTAAAGCGTAGTCGATATCAGCACGGAAGGTATGCAAAGGCACTCTTCCTTCTTTGTACTGCTCAGTACGTGCCATCTCAGCACCACCTAAACGACCAGAAGTCATGATTTTGATACCTTCAGCACCCATACGCATGGTTGATGCGATAGAAGATTTCATTGCTCTACGGAATGAGATCCTTGCTTCTAATTGTTTTGCAACACCTTCTGCAACTAATTGTGCATCAAGTTCCGGGCGTTTAATTTCGAAGATGTTAATTTGAATTTCCTTTTTAGTTAATTTCTTTAACTCTTCTTTAATTTTATCAACCTCAGCACCTGCTTTACCGATTACGATACCTGGACGAGCTGTGTGGATAGTTACCGTGATACGTTTTAACGTACGCTCGATTACTACTTTTGCAACACCGCCTTTAGCGATACGGGCAGAAAGGTATTTTCTTATTTTCTCATCTTCAACTAATTTATCGGAGTAGTTGTTGCCACCGAACCAGTTAGAATCCCATCCTTTGATGATACCTAACCTGTTACCTATTGGATTTGCTTTTTGTCCCATTTCCTAAAATTAGTTTTGAGTTGTTTCTGTACTTTTACTATCTACAATCAGCGTTACGTGGTTAGAACGTTTACGAATTCTATATCCACGGCCTTGAGGAGCTGGACGTAAGCGTTTTAACTGACGGCCACCATCAACCATAACTGTTTTTACAAAAAGTTGGTTTTCTTCAGGGCGAGCACCTTCATTTTTAGATTCCCAGTTTTTGATAGCAGATAATAATAATTTCTCAACTCTTATTGCTGCTTCTTTATTGGTAAACTTTAAAATGCTTAATGCTTTTTCTACACGTTCACCTCTGATAAGATCTACAACCAAACGCATCTTACGCGGTGAGGTTGGACAATTGTTTAATTTTGCTATTGCTTCCATTGTCTAATTATTTTTTCTTTTCAGCGTGTCCTCTGAATGTTCTGGTTGGAGCAAATTCTCCCAACTTGTGACCAACCATGTTTTCTGTTACGTACACAGGGATAAATTTATTTCCGTTGTGTACAGCAAATGTATGATTCACGAAATCTGGTGATATCATTGATCTGCGAGACCAAGTTTTGATTACAGACTTTTTGCCTGAATCATTCATAGAGTTTACTTTTTTCTCTACGTTATGGTCAATATAAGGTCCTTTTTTTATCGAACGAGCCATTATTTCTTCCTTCTCTCTATGATGTAACGATTAGAATATTTTTTAAGTTCTCTGGTTTTGTAGCCTTTAGCTAAAATACCATTTCTTGAACGTGGGTGACCACCTGATGATCTACCTTCACCACCACCCATTGGGTGATCTACCGGGTTCATCGCTACCGGTCTAGTTCTCGGACGACGGCCCAACCAACGTTTACGACCAGCTTTACCTAATACTTCGTTTGCGTGATCTGAGTTAGATACTGCACCGATAGTAGCCAGACAAGTAGTCAGGATTAAACGGGTTTCGCCTGAAGGCATTTTCAAAGTAGCATATTTACCATCGCGGGCAGCTAATTGTGCGTAAGCACCTGCACTACGAGCTAATTGTGCTCCTTTTCCAGGGTGAATCTCCACGTTGTGGATGATAGAACCTAATGGAATGTTCGATAATTTTAAAGTGTTACCTACTTCTGGTGCTGCTTTGTCGCCGGATAATAATACCGAACCAACTTGCAATCCTTCAGGAGCGATGATATAACGCTTCTCGCCATCTGCATAATGTAATAATGCGATGCGGGCAGTACGGTTTGGATCGTATTCAACAGTAGCTACTGTTGCAGGAATATCGAATTTATCGCGTTTGAAGTCGATTAAACGATATGATTTTTTGTGACCACCGCCCATGTAGCGCATAGTCATTTTTCCTGTGTTGTTACGTCCACCAGACTTTTTTGATGATACAACCAATGATTTTTCGGGCTTGGTTGCTGTAATCTCCGTAAAACTAGCACCAACTCTGAAGCGGGTACCTGGAGTAACTGGTTTAAATTTTCTTAAGCCCATAGTTATAATGAATTATTAAATTAAAGGGTTGCGTAATAATCTATTGTTTCGCCGTCTTTTAACGTTACGATTGCTTTTTTGTATTTCGGGCTACGGCCAGATACAAAACCTGCTTTAGTGTAACGAGATTTAGCTTTTCCATCAACAACCATAGTGTTCACTGCAACGATGGTTACACCGTACAATTTCTCAATGGCTTGTTTAATCTGGATTTTGTTAGCCTTGTGGTTAACGCTAAACGTGAAACGGTTAGATTTCTCAGTTAAAGCTGAAGCTTTTTCGGTTAATATTGGTTTTTTTAAAATGTCCATATTATTTGGCAAATGCCTCCTCCAAAGTTTTAACAGAATCAGCAGTTAACACAAGTACACCAGCGTTTAATACATCATAAGTATTCAAATCTGCTGCAGCAATCACTTTAGTTTTCTGAACGTTTCTGCTTGATAAATAGATATTATTATTTTGTGCAGGTAAAACCAATAAAGTTTTTTGAGTACCTACGTTTAACGCAGCCAATAAACTTGTATAGTTTTTAGTTTTAATTGTATCGAAGTTGAAATCTTCTAAAACTACCACGTTGTTATCTTTTGCTTTATATGCTAAAGCAGATTTACGTGCTAATGATTTTAATTTCTTGTTCAATTTAAAACTGTAATCACGTGGCTGAGGACCGAAAACACGACCACCACCGTTAAATAACGGAGATTTAATGCTACCAGCACGGGCACCACCTGTACCTTTTTGTTTGTATAGTTTGCGAGTTGAACCAGCAATCTCATTACGTTGTTTAGATTTGTGAGTACCTTGACGTTGGTTAGCCAAATACTGTTTTACATCTAAATAAATCGCGTGGTCGTTAGGCTCGATACCAAATACCGATTCAGGAAGTTGCACCTTGGCACCTGTTTCTTTACCTGAAATGTTTAATACTTTAACTTCCATCTGATTACTTGTCTAAGATTACGTAAGAACCTTTAGCTCCTGGAATGGAACCACTAACTACTAATAAGTTTTGCTCAGCATAAACTTTCAAAACCTGTAAGTTCTGAACTTTTACCCTGTCTCCACCTGTTCTTCCTGCCATGCGCATTCCTTTGAATACACGTGAAGGGAATGATGATGCTCCCAATGAACCTGGGGCACGTAAACGGTTATGCTGACCGTGAGTCTGCATACCAACACCGGCAAATCCGTGGCGTTTTACAACACCTTGAAAACCTTTACCTTTTGAGGTACCTACAACATCAACAAAATCGCCTTCTGCGAATGCGTCAACGGTTACTACATCACCTAAATTAAGTGAAGTTGTAAACGAATCGAATTCTACCAGCTTGCGTTTCGGAGTTGTGTTTGCTTTCGCGAAATGGCCTTTTAACGGTTGAGTTGTGTTTTTCTCTTTTTTCTCATCGTAACCCAATTGGATTGATGAATACCCGTCTTTTTCTTCGGTCTTTACTTGTGTAACTACACAAGGCCCAGCCTCGATTACCGTACAAGGAATGTTTCTTCCTTCGGCATCAAAGATACTGGTCATTCCTACTTTTTTTCCAATAATTCCTGACATTTTATCTTTTCTTTTTAACACCCATCGAAGCAGTAGGGCTTCGTTCAAGGTGGTTGTACATCCCCCGAAAGGGACGGCAAAGATAGACAAGAATTATTAATTTTCAAATAGTTAGCCAAATATTTTTTCAAATAAATTGCTGATATGATGGGATTTAACTAAAAAAGAGATGTTAATGTGCCAAACCACCATTTAAACTGATGGTTATGATGGTTAAAATGATAAATCCAATCAGTACATATAGGTAATCGCGCTCAATTAAAAAGCTAAAAATAGCGAAAACAATGCGGGCAACTGGCGTAAAAATTAACATCAGGATCCCAAACTGCACAATGGCATCGCCCTGAAATGTAGATAGCCCCTTAAATATGGCCACTATAGAAGAAAACTTGCTGAGCTCGGGTTTAAAAACTTTATAGT
This sequence comes from Sphingobacteriaceae bacterium GW460-11-11-14-LB5, assembly GCA_002151545.1. Lineage (NCBI taxonomy): Bacteria > Pseudomonadati > Bacteroidota > Sphingobacteriia > Sphingobacteriales > Sphingobacteriaceae > Sphingobacteriaceae bacterium GW460-11-11-14-LB5. The sequence goes on from CP021237.1 coordinate 4,228,576, forward strand.
CGGTAATGGCTCCATTATGATGGATCAGGAAAATGGCACCACCTATTAATACGATGCTCATCGAAATAATTACCCCTGCACGCAAAAGCGTACCCAAAATTACCTGGATATCTTTATCGTTTAGGTTTTCTTTTCCTGCTTTACTCATTATAATCCGCTTATTCCTTTATATATCATCTGCAGTGCCAAAAAAGCAACCACCACCGCAAATACAATTTTAAGTCTACCGGTTTTAGCCTTTAACAAAACTTTCGAGCCAACGGTTGCGCCGGTTAAAACGCCAATACACACCGGCATGGCAATGCCCGGATCAATCTGGCCACGGTGCAAATAAACCACTGCACTGGCCGCCGCCGTAACACCCATCATAAAATTACTGGTCGTGGTTGATACCTTAAAGGGCAAACGCATAATATTATCCATTGCGATTACTTTTAGTGCTCCACTTCCAATACCCAGCAAACCCGATAATGTTCCGGCAAAAAGCATCATTAAAAACCCGCCCGGAACATGTTTTACTGCATAAGCATGATCTACACCTTTATCAGGATAAGATCCGTTAAGTTTAAAAAAATTGGCCCATTTATCGGAATTATCTAAAGTAGTATGATCTACTTTTTTCTTTAAGGTCATGATGGCCGAAAAAATCAGGATACAGCCAAATAGAATGGCGATATAGTTGGCATTAAGGTAAACGGCTACAATTGCCCCACAAACGGCTCCTATTGTCGTAGCGATCTCTAAAAACATACCGATACGAATATTGGTAATCCCTTCTTTTACGTAAGCAGCCGCAGACCCCGAAGAAGTAGCGATAACAGAAACAATGGATGCACCAATGGCATAATGAATATCGACCCCCAAAGCCAGCGTGAGTAAGGGTATAATAATTACCCCACCACCCAAGCCTGTTAGCGAGCCCAATAAGCCGGCTAAAAAAGCACCTAATAAAACGATAATGGTAAACAGCAATACCGACATGCGGACAAATATAATGCACTGTTTTTGGCTAAACGAAGGATTGAGGGAATAAAATAAAGTCTATATGTTATATGGATGATGTAAGATGGGTGATGGAAAATGGCAACAGATGAGAAAAATTTATTTATAGAAGGAGATTTACTTGTGTGGCGTAAACGCACTACCCGTATTTGGTGAGCAGTAATTTTATACGATATTCTATAATGATATTTTTCAAAGGCCCTCCAACTGCCATCATTATTGATTTTATATTTATCTAGAGCGTATTTTTCGGGATGCTCACTAAGTGCTATAGTCTAATCAATAAGTTCATCGCGAACCAATATTGCGTGCTTTAAAGAATCTAATGCGATATAATGATAAATTTTTTCCAGTTCTAGCCTTGCTCCTTTACTCCAAACAACTACCATTTACTAGCCTCAGTTTTTAATTGAGCTGCAGAAATAAAATCACCTTGTTCTATTTCAGAATCCCCATCTTCAAGCTCTGCATTATACTGTTCCAATGTTTGAGGTTTCTCAAGTATTCCTTCAGATTTATCTATATTATAATTTAGACCCAATGCATCCAAAACAGCCTTAACAGCTTTCTCTGATTTCTTATTGTCTATATTTACAGTTAGCGTGATCATAATTATAAAGTTAAAAAATAATATGCAGAATTGTTAAACCGTTCTACCTTTAAAATTGCATTGTTGTCAAATTTGATAGGCCATTTAACTAAAACTTGTAATGAAGCTTACTTTCCTTGTTCAAATCCACATGCCGGAAACTTTCCAGCAATTCGAAAGCAATTTGCCTAACCGTTTCGGGTATTGGGTTAATGGTGGATTGGTTACCCCCGGCATCTTTTATCGTCCAGCCCGAAGTGTTTAACACAATACTACCGGTAGCCGCTGATTTAATTAACTTGCCTCTTGTATACGCAATCCCGTCCGAATCAATGATCACCTTTTTATTATTCCACCAGTTTTCCTGGGATACTTTTTTTAATTCGGAACGATCTAATTTAGCAGCATAACCCCACCCTTTCCCTGTTTGATGGGTCAGTTTCAATAAACCGATAAAATTGGTCAGGCTTTTAGGATTATAGATTTCAGCACTACAATACATTTCATAGTGATTCACTTTGAGTTGCCCCAGCAATGCTTTTGCGTGATCGGAATTATGAAAAATTAAAGCGATTTTCTCCGCAATTGAAGAAATAACAGCATCGGTTCCGCTATCATACTCACTACAAAACACTTCTATATCCTTTAATTGTTGTTGCAACAGCGAAACCAGTTCAGCTTTGTTGAGATTGGTTTTCATCCCTAACCGTTACTTGCCTAAGCGCTTAATCATTTCCGCACTTAAATCCCTACCATCATTTAAGCGGTTGGCAAAAAATGATTTGGCAGCTTCGAAATGTTCTTTGTAACCTTTTAAATCGCCATAACCGATAATCGATGCCCATTCGTGCACCGCGGTGTGGAATTCCAAATCGTCGCCACGGATAGATTTATCATATAAAGCCGTATTGATTGATTCTTCCAACATCGCTTCGTTTTTGAAAAGGTATTCGGCAATGCCCAACCTTAGTTTAAAGGGCGGGGTTTGGCAGATCAGGTTATCGTAAGGGTTTACGCCCATTTTATACCAGGCATATACCATGCTTAACAAACTTAAATGCGAATTGGGTTTCTGTTTATGGCTCGCATCCGATAAGCTGAATTCTTTCATGATGTTATCGTCCAGCAGTAAAAGTGCCCGGCTCTCGTGAAAAACGAAATCGCGTGCAGCGTAAATCTTTTCCCTAAACTCAGTTTCATTTTCACAGATCATCAGCTTAAACAATTCAGATTCTGCCTGCGCATAATATTTTACCTGTTTCTGTGCATAAGGATTTAAAATGGCCAAACCAGCGTAAATGTGCGATTTGTAGCTAAAAATTCTCAGTGTAGTTAAAATTTTCACATTATCGATCCCTCCTGCATAAGCCGGATTATCCCAGGGGAAAAACCCTGCATTTTTCCAGGCGGAACCCATGCTTTCGAAACCCATGTGTGTTACCGCCTGCGTATCGGCCACAATGCGGTCGTGCTCCCTATAATCGTCCATTTCAATAATGTTCGATTTTAAAGATTTATAGATTTCCAGCGCTTTGGCATACACCGCATCGGTAGCACGGTGGCGCACCACTACCAGCGTTTGCCCTTCCGGACTAAATGCAGGACCATGTAAAGAATGACAGGTTACAATCTGGGTATCTTCTGGAAGGTGTTTTTCGAAAGCTGCAATTTCGGGATGTTTAACCGAGGTTTGTCCGGCAACTATGGCGCCATATTTAGTAGAGCGGGCAAAAGTAGCCACTACCTCATCAATTTTTTCGGCCTCCACACAATAGATAATAAAGTCTGATTTACGCGCTACCTCATGTCCATCGATTAAAACTTCAATTCCTTTAGGTTCCAGCTCATTTTTTAAATCTGTAAAACGCAAGGGCATATCTGCCCCACATACCTTATAACCAGCGTTTATAAACGATAGCGCATACAATTTGCCCATATCGCCTAAACCAATAATTCCTATTTGCATGAAACAAATGTAACCTATCGCAAATAAATTTATAATAAAACTTAGATAAAATTGTTATTTAGAATGTTAAACCAGAACAATTTTATCGATTTGCCAAAACCTTAAACAAATTTTATTAACCGGAAAATAGATAAAAATGTAGTTTTACATTCTAACACCTATATTTAAACTATGCAGAAAATTAAACACACCCTATTGTTTTTAGGCGCTATGCTATTTATAAACGTTGCGTTTGGGCAAACTTTACCTGACACCACGAAAAATACCGATCCATCATTAAATGGCCAGTATCAGTTCATGTTAAAGAAATCTAAAAGCTTCAACGGCGCAAGGCTGATCAATCCGTCACGCTTATCATCGCTTTGGAAAAGTGTTAGTGATACGCTCAGAAAAGAACGCAAGCAGCTGCAAGAGGCACGTCAGGAAATTAAAGCACAGGCCGATAACATTTCGAGCTTAAAAGGCGAAGTAAATGGAAAAGAAAGTTCGCTGGCCAATGCCAATGCAGCCGTTAACGAAATTAAATTTTTAGGCATATCTTTTAATAAAGGTACTTACAATACCATTGTTTGGGCCATTATTATTGTCCTTGGAGTAGGTTTGGCCTTTGTCATTTTTCAATCCGGCAAATTAAGGCACGAAGCGAAATACAGAACGGAGCTTTATCAGGAAGTGGCCGATGAGTTTCAGGCACACAAGGTAAAAGCAAAAGATAAAGAAATGAAACTTGCACGTGAGCTGCAGGATGAACGTAATAAATGGGACGACGGAAGGGGAAGATAACTTAATCCTTCGACAGGCCACCATTGACAGACTTCAATAGAAAAATCGTCATCTCGACCGAAGGAACGCGGAGCGGAGAGATCTTTAAACTATTGATTTATGTAATCAATTAAAACTCAGGATGACCATACTTTTTCATAAGTAAAGCAGGGCTTGTGGTACTTCGGTTCCGCTAGCCCCGCCATTCGCTTTACCTCACTACGTTCAGTGTTCGCTACTGTCGGGTTTATTTGAATGTAGGCTTGTGCTTGATAGAAAATACCACACGCCTAAAACACGAAACGTTCCTACGGAACGAAAAAAAAATAAACATTTTTTTTCTACCTACGAGTCGTCCCTACGGGACGAATAATCCTTATACGAAACAAAAGGCTGGATGGTAGTTAAACACTAAACATACCTGTTTTCTTCTTAGCTTGATGACAGTGCATGGTGAGATCGAAGGAAAGGGCAAATTATCATCACTAATCGTCCCATCATAACGAATAATCTCTATACGCAATAAAAAGCCTGGATGGTGGCTAAACACTAAACATACTTGTTTTCTTAGCTTGGTGACAGTTCACTGTGAGACAGAAGGCAAGGGCAAATTATCATCACTAATCGTCCGATCGTGACGATTAATATCTATACGTAATATCTATACGCAACAAAAAGCCTGGATGGTAGTTAAACACTAAACATACCTGTTTTCTTCTCAGCTTGATGACAAATACACAATGAGACCGGATGCAAGGGCAAATTATCATCACAAATCGTTCAGTCATGACGAATAATCTTTATCCGCAACAAAAAGCCTGGATGGTAGCTAAACACTAAACATACCCGTTTTCATCTTAGCATGATGACAGTAGACGATGAGACCGAAAGCAAGGACAAATTATCATCACAAATCGTCCTATTGGGACGAATAATCCTTATACGAAACAAAAGGCTGAATGGTAGCTAAAGACTAAACATACCTGCTTTCTTCTTAGCTTGATGATAGTATACGATGAGACAGAATGCATGGGCAAATTATCATCGCAAATCGTCCTATTGGGACGAATAATCCTTATACGAAACAAAAGGCTGGATGGTAGCTAAACATACGTGTTTTCTTCTTAGCTTGATGACAGTGCACGGTGAGACCGAAGGCAAGGGCAACCTTATCATCACAAATCGTCCTGATGGGACGAATAATCCTTATACAAAACAAAAGGTTGGATGGTAGCTAAACACTAAAAGTACCTGTTTTCTTCTTAGCTTGATGACAGTACACGATGAGACAGAATGCATGGGCAACCTTATCATCACAAATCGTCCCGTCGGGACGCCTGCCTGGTAGCCAATTGATATCATGGGCATTTTTCGTTCCGTAGGAACGTTTGGTGATAGACCCATTAATAGACCACACCATTTGGCCACCTAAATCCGATTGAAGCGGTTCCGATCCTTCATCGGAATTAGCGGACAGCGGGACTGCTTTTCGCCAAAGCTAATGGAACTGCTTTCCAAAAAGATAACGGTTAAAAAAACAATTAAATTATTGGATAAATCTGTGTGTACACTTAACAATAGATTTCTCCATTCCGTTACACTTCAGTCGAAATGACGATAACATATTTAATTCTTAATGCTATATTTCAAGCCAACTTCAAATTCGCCGTTGCTATAACTCTGCATTTTTGAGGTATTGGTAGTGTACTGAAACAAAACCGAAAACTGATTTTTATAATTTGCGCCAAAACCTGCAGTAAAGCTGTTGGTACTATGATATATGCCGTTCAGCATGAGTTTGTTTTCTAAAAATTGGAGGTTTACACCTGCATCGAAAATACCATCATAATTCTGCACCCCTCTGTACACCAATTTTGGTTCGATACTGTTTATGACCTTATCGGTATTAAATTTATAACCTGCGGCAATAAAATAAATCGATCGGTCTACCACGTTGCGCAGTACATCTCTTTTAAAAAACCGTTTAAGATTAGGCAAAGCACCCTGAAGCGTCAATCTATCGGTGCGGTAAGCTACCCCAAAATCGCCATCCAGATATAACCTGCGATCATTAAAACTATTGAGTACATCATCGTCTAAATCGCCTTTGGCTTTACCAAGGTCAACCCATTCGTTCATGATACCAGCCGATAAACCAAAATCCAGGAAGCTGGCCTCGCCGTTTAAAGGTAAATGGTAAGAATAGGTTACGGTTGCCCTCGTCCGGTTAATGGCTCCGGCACCTTCATTGTAAAAAAGCACCCCCAAACCTACTTTATTACCGGCCAAACCATAATCGCCAGTTAAATATTGAATTTTTGGCGCACCATCTACTCCTGTCCACTGCGTTTTAAATGCGGCATTTAAATTTAATCCGGTTTCTAAACCCGCCATTGCCGGATTGGCCAGAAACTGGTTCTGATAGTAGATGCTCCCCATTGGGTTAAGCTGTGCAAGTGCCGGCATCGCAAACAAAAACAACAGCCCCGCTATATAACATTTCATTTCTCTCACGCTGTTATTTTTTATATAAGATTGATATAAAACCTTTAATAGAGCCATCAGCCCCCAAATCGAGCATATAATAATAGGTATCCTCCGTAAGTGGCTTCCCATTAAAGTAGCCATCCCAGTTGTTCTGGTAGCTTTGGGTAGCATAAATCAGCCTTCCTCCCCTATCAAAAATGGATAATTTGTTGTTCGGATATTTTTCTAAGCCCTTAATTACAAAAAAATCGTTTTTCCCATCTCCGTTTGGGCTAAGAATATTATTTACAATAGCTACTTCGGCAGTAGTTTGTATAATGAGAAAGGGCTGTAAAAAACCCTGGGTTAAGGTTGTGTTGGTGACCTGAAAAGTTTGTACCAGGGCCATTTCACCGATACTAAAATCGTATAATTGATTATTAATCTTACCGCTGCCACTGGCCGAATTAACCACATAGGGCAAACTTTGCGCATTTACCTTTCTCCCGAAAAACATCAACAGCAGGAGAACAAACAAATAGGATATTTTTCTCATCGTGTTTAGTTTAAAGAAATCCAGGCTGCGCCGTCACTTTGAATGGTGAAGGTTTTTGCTCCGGTAATGGTGGTGATATTAGAATCATCATTCAACAAAACAGGACTATTTAACGTAACATCACCAGATGATAAAGCCTTCACAATGACATAAATCCTTCCTTTACAGCTCGATGCGGTTGGAAGATTAACATTTACCGCCGTACCTGCATTTTTTATCCGGACCGCATAATGACTCGCATCGAGTGTTAATGCGCCTGTGGCCGTATAGGTTAAAATACTTGCTGCAACAGAACCATTAATGTTTAAAGTACTGGCATTGGCCGGGGCATAAGCCGTAGAAGTAGCAGCCGCAGTTCCGTTAAGGGTTAATGTACCGCCATTCGCTGCAAAATCGCCGGTTATTAATGGGTATGAAGTACTGGAGTTAGCTACAACCAGGGTATTACTTACGTTTGTACTGTTAGCTGCAGCATTGCTTCCAATAAAAACATTCCCGGCACCATTGTTTTTCGAACCAGCTGCATAACCCACTGCGGTATTATTGTCGCCATTACTGGCTTCGAGCGCCAGGCTTCCTATAGCCGTGTTTGAAATGCCTGTTCCATTAGCCATTAGTGTATGAGTACCCACAGCTGTATTGTTTGATCCTACCGTATTAATGGCCAGGGCCTGCGAACCAAAACCACTGTTGTTGATCGCACTAAAACTGCGCTGTAAAACCTGGTAACCAAAAGCACTGTTTTCGTAACCTGAAATGTTTACAGATAATGCTTCGCGCCCGAATGCACTGTTGTAAAAGCCCGATACATTGGCGGTAAGTGTTTTATAACCGTAAGAAATATTGTTTTCGGATGAGTTGCCTAAACGGCCAGATTTTAAACCGTTAACCAAAAAGTTAATGGCTACATCATCTGTATTGCCTAAAAAATTATTGACTTGATCGGTATTACCCGTATTCCCTTTTAATGCCCATGCATTAGCATTTGCAAATAATGTCCTGCTGATTAATTCGGGTTTACCTGTTGTTGCGTTGGTGATGTACACTTTGTTGGCATCGCTCAGGCCATCGGTAGTTAGTTTAGCTAGGGTAACCGAAGCATCCGCCAGCTTTGGGCTGGTTACCGATCCATCGGCTAGTTGAAGCGTATTGACGGCCAAATCGTCGATATTAATATTTTTAACTTCTTTATTCCCGATTTTTATAGAGGTTACAGCAGCATCAGCCAGTTTTGGCGTGCTTACCGAAGCATCTGCAAGCTGCAGTGTGTTAACAGCTGCATCGTTTATATTGATATTTTTAACTTCTTTGTTTCCAATTTTTACCGAGGTTACGGCAGCATCGGCTAATTTTGGCGTTGTTACTGATCCATCTGCCAGTTTAAGGGTATTAACCGCTCCGGCATTGATATCAATGACCACATCTTTCAATAAAGCCGTAGCGCCATTAGCGCTAATGCTTAAATCGGTTGAGCTTAATGCCTTAGCACCTGATAATTGACTCACATCCAATGTTACGGGTTTCCAGGCTGCCCCATCAAATAGCAACACCTGATTATTAACTGGTGAAGCGGCATTTAATGTTTTTCCCTGAAGATTAGCTAATGTAGGGTTTGGGTAATTGCCTGTTAAGTCGCCTCCGGCTACGCCTGTAGATGGACCAACCGGGCCGATGTCCCCCTTATCTCCCTTATCGCCTTTTATTCCGGGTATCCCCTGCAAACCTTGTAATCCCGTAGCTCCAGTTGCCCCTGTATCTCCTTTTGCTCCCTGCGAGCCTGTTGCACCTACTGCCCCCTGTGCTCCCGCCGCTCCAGTTAAACCAATTGGCCCCTGAACACCAGCGGCGCCAGCAATACCGGCAGGCCCCTGTGGACCAGCAATACCTTGTGCACCGGCAGGGCCAGCTACACCCGGATCTCCTTTGGGTCCGACAGGCCCGTTGGCAGCATAAAGTGCATACGGAACACTTAGCAATTGTGCGGTTCCGGCCAGGCTAAAATTTGTACCATTATCCGGATCGATTTCAACCTTAACAAACTTTAATCCGCTTGCCCAGGTTACCCCAGCTATTGTACCATTAACCGAACTTGCACCCGAAGCGCCAATTACTAAGGTATATAAACCTAAAGCATTGGTCGTTATATTTCTTACTTCCGAATATTGAACGGTCCCTGTTGAAGAGGCATCCAAAATACTAATCCGCAAGGCTATATTTTTATTGGCCAATGGAGTACCGTTGGCATTTCTTGCCGCTCCCTGATAGTTAAATTGTTGTGGTGCCTGCGCTTTAACAGCCAAGGTCAAGCCCATGCTTAACAAAGCAATTAGTAAAAGTTTTTTCATGAATCGGGATGAGATCTAAAGTATCAGGCCTAAAAAATAAGGAGCCCAACGATCAAATCTAACAATTAGTACAAGTTACTGCATTCGCTTTACACGAAAGGCGAATTACAAATACTAAAACGATTTTAAACAACTACAAATCAACAACTTAAATAAAATTTAATTTTATAATTTTACACAAACACCGAATTTAAGGCTTGCTTAAGCCTCGAAATCAGAAGAAAAACAGCGCCTGACTGCGATTAATCGTAGGTAAAAAGCAAAATCAGATTTCTTAGGTTTCTGAAGGAAAGGATATCCCTTTAATATTGCGGTATAAATCAACTGCATACAAATCTGTCATACCCGAAACAAAATCCAGTACACTCTGTATGATCGAATAAATATCGGTCAAATCAGTATGGTATTGTTTGGGTATAAGTTTAACCAGTTTTTTGTAATAGTGTGTATTGTTATGAATAAGTGCTGGGACAAACTCTTCCAATAAACCAGCCATAATTTTATAACCGGCAACCTCTTTTTGTATCACTGATGAGAAATTGTAGATCCGCTCGACTGAAATTTTTTCAACAGCTTTCCAGGCCGAGATATAGGGTTCGGGCAGTAAATCGGTTAAACTATGGTTCAGCTCTCCCTTTAATAATTTTTCTTGCTCTCTAAAAAATATGGCCGCGCATTGGTTTGTTAAAGTATTAATCGCTTTGGCCCGCAACAAACCAATTTTAGCATCATCGTCTTCATAGTCGTGCTTTAACCGGTCTTCTATGGTGGTAGAATTGGCAAATGGTAACAGATAACTTTTTACTTCTTCGTAGGAAAGGATCTTTAAGCGGTGTGCATCTTCCAAATCAATGATGCTGTAACAGATATCATCGGCAGCTTCGACCAGATAAACCAAAGGATGGCGTTTATAAATGAGGTATTCGCCTTCTTCTTTCTCCAGCTGAAGTTCGGCTGCGATCTTTTTAAAAGTTTCTTCTTCAGACTGAAAGAAACCGTATTTTTTGCGATGCAACAATCCTTTTTGTTTACCAGCAATGGAGGCGCAGGGATATTTTGCAATCGAAGCTAAGGTTGAATAGGTTAAGGCATAAGCATCATTCCCTTTTCCTTTTAAAGGGTGGGTAAGAATCCGGATGGCATTGGCATTACCTTCAAAATTAATTAAATCATGCCACTGCGATTTGTTCATTTCTTTCTGATAAACCTTTCCGTCACCATCGGTAAAATATCTTGAAATGGCGGCTTCACCAGAATGCCCAAAGGCTGGGTTTCCCAAATCGTGCGCCAGTGCAGCGGCAGCTACAATATTACCCACTTCATTAATTAATGGAACATCTTTAATCAGTTGGGGCTGGTGTTCTTCCACGCTTTTTAAAAATATATTGGCCATGGAGCGGGCTACACTGGCCACCTCTAAACTATGCGTTAAACGGTTATGTACAAAAACACTTCCCGGTAATGGAAAAACCTGGGTTTTATTCTGCAACCTTCTGAAAGGAGACGAAAAAATCAACCGGTCGTAATCGCGCTGAAAATCTGAACGTGCCCGATCTGTGCTGGCACCGTATTGCTCTTGTCCGTATCTCTTATTCGAAAGTAAATATTTCCACTCCATTATCGCGTTGGCATTTAAAATTTGGCGCAAGTTAAACAAAACGCGAAAATGGTTAAGCATAAAAACATAGGTAAATTTTACCATTAAAATTGTGCTTCAAACTATTTCTAAGCTCATCTGTTTAATGTAAATAGACAATACTATGAAAACGAACATATATAACAAGGAAGAGCATATTGAAGGTTATGTAGGATCAGGCGATGAGCAATCAGAAAAGTCTGATGTACAAAAGGCTTATGAAGCTGCTAATGATACCGATGTCGTAACCAGTTATGGTAAAGAACCTAGCGAATTGATTAAGGGAAATCCTTTAGCAAAAGATGGCCTGGATAATTCAGGTACACAAGGTAAAGATTCCCTTAGTGACGATGCCTACAACAGTTCAGATAAGAACCCAAGCATCCAGAGTGCCGCAAGCCATACCGGAAGTTCATCTGACGATTTCAAAACGAATAACGGCATTAACGAAGCTGATGAAAATCATGCCTTAAATACAGGAATATAAACAAATAATTATGGGACTATTAAAATATGCCATTTTAGGCGCAGCAGCCGTATATGGTTTTAAATATGCTACAAAAAAGCGGGCAACTGACGGAAAATCGTTAATTGATGACTTTAAGGAAAAAGCTCCAGGGTATGTGGATAAGGTTAAAAATTATTCTGAACAAATAAGGCAGGACTATCGCCAGACAAGCGATTTATACTGACAATTAATCGGGTACAGAAAGACATCCGTAATTGACATATATCAATATGTTAATGCCCTACGGTTTGTAAATTGACAATAAGTTCTTGAAATTTGCAGGGCTGTAGGATTCGCGACAAAGATTAATAAAATCAGAGACTAAACTATTTAAGGGCATTTGCTACTTGATTAACGCATTTCAGTTGTGGAATCCTAATTAATTTCCATCTACCGGAAAATGCATAGATCTTATAAAGGGATTATTCTACATGAATAGTCTCTTTATAAATAGATCATAAATCTTTCCCACTCAAACCTTTTTCATTATTCTTGTTTCTATTCCCAATGTCTTCACCCTGGCTTAAATTCGAATTATTTAAATTTTCATTTACGGCATGTTTAGGATCATTTTCTGTTTTCAATAAGTGCGACTCTTCAGGTTGATCTTTGCGTTTAAAATCGGCGCGTTTATGTCCATAAGTAGCCTCTCCATTATCCCATTCAATATCTTCCTCATTCCGGTTAATCTCCGAATTAGGGTCTATATTTTTATTCTCATTCATTTCCATAGCCATCATTTTTTGTAGATACTATAACAACAATTTGTACGATAAAAAAGTTTACTTCAAGTATTAATAACCTGAGTTAGATTGGATAATGTCCTTTTATTTAACCCTGTATGAACATTTTGTATGAACAGGCGTCACCTTACAATCCATTCTCAGCTACTTTACACCTTTACTCTGCTCTAGCTGCGTTCCACTATCTAAATCGTCTTTAGACGATCCATTTTCATCGCGGTGTTTTGGTGGATTTTCCATTCTACTTTCTTCCAGTTCAGAAAAATCACCATCTTTTTGATTGCCCACTTCGCCATGTGAAGAGGGTTTTTCTTTCCGTTCTTCTTTAGGATCAGCAAAATCCTGACCTTCAACCGGTAATCCTTCGTGCTTTTTATCTTCCTTAGTCATATCAGTACAACCAGCCAGGCCTGCTTTTGTTTTGGAATTTAGGTGCATAAAAAAAAGGCCCCGATTTGCATCGAGACCTTTTCTGTTCTTTTAAAATCAATTAAACTTTGATTTCAACTTCCACACCACTAGGTAATTCAAGTTTCATTAAAGCATCAACTGTTTTAGAGTTAGAGCTATAAATATCCAATAAACGTTTGTAAGCGCACAATTGGAACTGCTCTCTAGCTTTTTTGTTTACGTGTGGAGAACGTAAAACAGTAAAGATTTTTTTCTCTGTAGGAAGTGGAATTGGTCCACTTACAACTGCACCCGTAGGTTTAACAGTTTTTACGATTTTCTCAGCAGATTTATCTACCAAGTTGTAATCGTAAGATTTTAATTTAATTCTGATTCTTTGGCTCATCTTATTTTTAATTATGGTTTCCTGTTAGAGCTATTAACAACAGAAACCGGATTTATTTTTAAAAAGGTGGAGGGTTTAGGGTGTAAGGCTTAGGGTTTAAAACCTTTAACCTTACGCCTTTTACCTCATTCCTTATTTAGTCTTCAGATTTTACTCTTCCTTTAGATTTAGCAACTACTTCATCCTGTACGTTTTTAGGCGCAGCTTCATAGTGGTCAAATTCCATTGTAGAAGTTGCACGACCTGAAGTGATTGTACGTAACTGCGTTACATAACCAAACATTTCAGAAAGTGGCACAGTAGCTTTAATTACCTGAGATCCGTTACGGGTATCCATACCTAATAATTGACCACGACGACGGTTCATGTCACCGATTACATCACCCATGTTTTCTTCAGGGGTTAAGATTTCGATTTTCATGATTGGCTCCATCAAAGTAGGTTTACATTTCGGTAAAGCCTCACGATATGCCATACGGGCAGCAAGCTCGAATGATAAAGCATCTGAATCGACTGCGTGGAATGAACCATCAATCAAACGTACTTTCATATCAGGAAGCGGATAACCAGCTAATACACCGTTAGCCATTGCAGCAGCAAATCCTTTTTCTACTGAAGGGATAAACTCACGTGGAATAGAACCACCTGTAATTTCGTTTACGAACTGTAAACCACCTTTTTCGAAATCAGCATCAATTGGTGAAATAACCACCTGGATATCGGCAAATTTACCACGACCACCAGATTGTTTTTTATAAGTTTCACGGTGTTGAGTACTACCAAAAATTGCTTCTTTGTAAGCTACTTGTGGCGCACCCTGGTTAACCTCAACTTTAAATTCGCGTTTTAAACGGTCAATTAAAATATCTAAGTGTAACTCACCCATACCAGAGATAACGGTTTGGCCAGTTTCCTGATCAGTTTGCACTCTGAATGTAGGATCTTCTTCAGCTAATTTAGCCAAGCCCATACCTAATTTATCAACGTCAGCTTGAGTTTTAGGCTCAATAGCTAAACCGATAACCGGCTCAGGGAAGTTCATAGACTCAAGAACGATTGGGTTTTTCTCTTCACAAAGGGTATCACCAGTTTTGATATCTTTAAATCCTACTACTGCAGCAATATCACCAGCAGCCACATTAGGCACAGGGTTTTGCTTGTTAGCGTGCATTTGGAAGATACGGGAAATACGCTCTTTACTTTCTGAACGGGTGTTGTACACGTAAGAACCAGCTTCTAAGTTACCCGAGTAAACACGGATAAAACATAAACGGCCTACGAATGGGTCAGTTGCAATTTTAAATGCTAAAGCTGCAAATGGCTCATTGATACTTGGTTTTAATAAAACTTCAGCACCTGTATCTGGATTAGTACCAGTTACACCTTCTGAATCAAGAGGTGAAGGCAATAATTCCATCACATAATCCAACATGGTTTGAACACCTTTGTTTTTGAAAGATGAACCACAAACCATAGGAACGATTTTAGCATCTAAAACAGCTGCACGTAAAGCATCTAAAATTTCGCGCTCAGTGATTGAGTTTGGATCTTCAAAGAATTTCTCCATTAAAGACTCATCATAATCAGCAACTGATTCTAGTAATTTCTCTCTCCACTCCGCAACCTCATCTAACATATCTTCAGGGATTGGCACTTCAGTAAAGGTCATACCTTTATCATGCTCATTCCAAACGATACCACGGTTGTTGATCAAATCAACCACACCTTTAAAGTTATCTTCAGAACCGATAGGTAATTGTAATGGAACTGCATTACTACCTAACATATCTTTAACTTGTTTAACAACTTTTAAGAAGTCAGCTCCAGAACGGTCCATTTTGTTAACGAAACCGATACGGGCAACATTGTAGTTGTTAGCCAAACGCCAGTTGGTTTCTGATTGAGGCTCAACACCATCAACTGCAGAAAACAAGAACACTAAACCATCTAATACACGTAACGAACGGTTTACCTCTACGGTAAAATCCACGTGTCCTGGTGTATCGATAATGTTCATGTGGTAAGCCTGACCTCTGTATTTCCACTCAACCGTAGTTGCAGCAGAAGTGATCGTGATACCACGCTCTTGCTCTTGTGCCATCCAGTCCATTGTTGCAGCACCTTCGTGCACTTCACCAATTTTATGACTTACACCAGCATAATAAAGAATACGCTCAGTTGTTGTAGTTTTACCCGCATCAATGTGAGCCGCGATTCCAATATTTCTTGTAAATTTTAAATCTCTTGCCATTATGTTTTTAGTATTGATTTCACCGATTTAAAAGATTTCACCGATCATTTTACATAATCGGTGAAATCAATTTTATCTGTGTAATCCTATAATATCTGTGTAATCTTACTAATCTGTTAATCCTAAATTAGAATCTGAAGTGAGAGAACGCTTTGTTAGCCTCAGCCATTTTGTGCGTATCTTCTTTCTTCTTAACAGCAGCACCTTCACCTTTAGCAGCAGCTACGATTTCACCAGCTAATTTCTCTTTCATGGTTTTTTCGCCACGTTTACGAGCATATAAAATTAACCATTTCATACCTAAAGCTGTTTTACGCTCTGGTCTAACCTCAGTTGGAACCTGGAAGTTAGCACCACCAACACGACGAGATTTAACCTCTACAGCTGGCATAATGTTAGTTAAAGCACGTTTAAAGATCTCTAAACCGTTTTCGCCTGCTTTTTTCTCAGCAATTTCAACAGCATCGTAAAAAATTGAATAAGCGATAGATTTTTTTCCATCGTACATCATATTGTTTACAAAACGAGTTACCTGAACATCATTAAATTTTGGATCAGGAAGAATAATTCTCTTTTTTGGTTTTGACTTTCTCATTTCTTATTTCCTCCCGATTATTTCTTTTTACCTTTTGTTGGTGCCGCAACTACCTGTCCTGGTTTAGGACGTTTAGTACCATATTTAGAACGACGTTGGTTACGACCAGCTACACCTGATGTATCTAATGCACCACGGATGATGTGGTAACGTACACCTGGTAAATCTTTAACACGACCACCACGGATCAATACGATTGAGTGCTCCTGTAAGTTGTGACCTTCTCCAGGAATGTAAGCATTCACCTCTTTACCGTTCGTTAAACGAACACGGGCTACTTTACGCATTGCTGAGTTTGGTTTTTTAGGGGTAGTGGTGTACACACGTGTACATACACCTCTTCGCTGTGGACAGCTGTCCAACGCTGGAGACTTACTCTTGAACTCCAGTGCTACTCTACCTTTTCTAACTAATTGTTGAATGGTTGGCATTGTGCTTTTTTATGTTTTTTATTTAAAAAATTTACCGCTCCCCCGGCATCCTTGCAGATAGCCCATAAAACGGACTGCAAAAGTAGAACAATTCTTTTTAAAAATCAAGGGGTTAGCGTAAAAAGTTTTGAGTTTGCAATTATCAGTTTTCAGTTGAAGATTAAGGCGTTGCAGTTCCGTTTTCAGTTTTGAGTTTTCAGTCAACGGTTCTCGCTCTAAATCCCCTGGCGTGATCGTCATGCTGAACTTGTTTCAGCATCTGATTGAGCTGTTCAAATAATTTTTGGAAAGCAGTTTCAGTCATCCTTAGGCTGGCTTCGGCCCTGCTAATGTTACAAGCTCGCGAAAAACTCGCTTTCCACGTATATCAGGTTTAGTTAGCAAGGTAAACCGAGCGTGTTAACGGACTGATTTTCCGAAGCTAATTTCCATATACTCAAAACCACACCTGCCTTAATTCATAAAAGATTGTAGTAAATACTTTATCTTTAATAAAAATCTAAATTATATGTTCTTAAGTATTGTTGGAATTATTATCATTTTTATCGGCTTTGCCGTATCAAGCCAAAATAACCTTATTGGTCGTTATAGCAGTATCACTAAAATTATTGGTGTAGTGTTCGTGATCATTGGCTTATCATTTTCTATGTTTAAAGTTATCGATGCAGGCGAGGTTGGGGTTAAAACCGTTTTCGGAAAGGTTGATAACGAAGTTTTATATAGCGGCTTAAACGTAATTAATCCCATTGCCGTAATTACCCCTTTTGATGTTAAAACCCAAAACTACACCATGTC
Organism: Sphingobacteriaceae bacterium GW460-11-11-14-LB5; assembly: GCA_002151545.1. Taxonomy (NCBI): domain Bacteria; kingdom Pseudomonadati; phylum Bacteroidota; class Sphingobacteriia; order Sphingobacteriales; family Sphingobacteriaceae; species Sphingobacteriaceae bacterium GW460-11-11-14-LB5. Next base: position 4,246,017 of record CP021237.1, read on the forward strand.
TGGCGTGCATGATGAGGGCAATAAGCAAACTGATGATGCTTTACGTGTTTTATCGGCAGATGGCCTGGAGGTGATCATCGATCTCTCCGTACTCTTCAGGGTAAAGGGAAGTGCTGCTCCAAATATCTTAAGGGAAATAGGCACCGATTATCTGGAAAAGATTGTTCGCCCGGTTTCCCGTACCGCCATACGCGATAACGCCGTTGCTTATGATGCCGTTGCATTGTACTCGAGTAAACGGGATGAATTTCAATCTAAAATATTTAACACCATAGAAAAGAGTTTTGCGAAAAGAGGTTTAGAGCTAGAACAACTTCTGGTGCGTAACATTACCTTGCCAGCATCAGTAAAAGCCAGTATCGAATCTAAGATAAATGCCGAACAGGATGCACAAAAGATGACGTTTGTGCTTCAAAAGGAACGCCAGGAAGCAGAACGGAAAAGAGTAGAAGCACAAGGTATTGCTGATTATCAGCGCATCCTTTCTACCGGATTAAGCGATCGCCAGCTCCAGTACGAATCGATTCTGGCTCAAAAAGAAATTGCGAAATCGGCCAATACCAAAGTGATTATTATGGGTAATGGCAAAACCGCACCGATTATTTTAGGTGGCAATTAATTCATGAAAATTCAAAAAAAAATCGACTATAGACTAAAAGTCCATAGGTTTAATGATGAATGAAATTAGTTGTTAAAAAAAGCCACAGATTCGCAGATTGTAGTTAATCTGTGTCAAAAAAATAAAATTTGCAGAAAAGAAAGTCTTGCACTAAGAGTGCATAGTTTCAACTAATGGATAAGACCAATGAAAACAAAAATCATCACCATCATATTTTGTAGCATCGCATATCTGTGTAATGCGCAAACATCATCAGCTACCAAAAGAAAGGCCAATGTAGATTTTGATGCTTACGAGAAACTCATCCCCGAGGTTAAAGCCCATCGCAAAAGTAAGCTCATTGATTTACCAACGTTTTTAAAAATGGCGCAAGAGAAAGGCACTGTTATTTTAGATACCCGTTCTGACAGTCTATTTAAACGGAAACATGTTAAAGGCGCCATTCATTTAAATTTTGCTGATTTCACGCAACAAAATCTGTTAAGGATTATCCCCAATGCGGATACCAAAATATTAATTTATTGCAATAATAATTTTATTGATGACCAGGTAAATTTCGCCAGTAAAGTAGTTATGCCTGTTTTAATAAAGAAAAAAATAGCCCCTATTTCGTTGGCCTTAAATATCCCTACTTACATTAACCTATATGGCTATGGATATAGAAATGTATATGAACTTTCTGAATTAGTAAGTACACAGGATAAACGAATAACCTTTGAAGGAACCATCGTTAAAGCTGTTATTAATTACAATCCTTAAAGTTATCCTTAAGTACTTTTAACCGCGCTACTGCTGCCTCTAGTTCTTTAGGTGCTTTACCATACTCGTAGGTAATTTTGTATTGTTTACCATCGGCATTGATGGCAATCCATTCTGCTCCTCCGTCTGCGCAATCAGGGCAGCCAATTACTTCTGGCAAAGCTGAAATCTTCTCCAGATTTAATTCGTTTTTAATGGCATTTACATCAGCCTCAGAAATTGTTTTGCTGCAAGTTTTGGTATCAGCTGTCTGCCCGTTTTTCGATTTAGAAAAAGTAAGTTTCAAATCGCTGATAAGTAAATTATTGGAACAATAGCCCACACACATCCCAAACGACGATCCATAACCAATGCTGTTTAAGTTTTTAATTTCGCCTTTTTTACATGCCGAAAAAGACAGGGTTATTAAAATTGCAAAAATGAGTGGTAAAGTTTTATTCATATGGTTAAGGTTTTAAATAAGGGCTTAATTGCTCCGAAGTTACAAATATCCCCCTATATGCAGGCACAGATGCTTCCATTGTCCATAACAATATACCTTTTCTATCCGTGAGTACAACAATGTGTCTTTTTGAGCTGCAGCACAATATATTGTCCTTATTAATCATGTAAGCGCTTCCCATGCGATCGTTATAGATTTGTGGGGGCAGCTGAATATGCATATCTAAACTTGCGCTTTGCGTCTGCTCGTTTAATTTAAAAGCATAAGCTCCTGATCGGTGTTTTTCTATTCCATTATCAAAAAACATTAAATTACCTTCAGCATTAATATGCACTGCATGGGCCTGGGAGAAATCTGTATGAGCTGGCATTTTAATGTTACCACCTTTGCCAAATTTCCAGATTACTTTGCCTGTTTTGGCATCAACTTTCCAAATTTGCCCATTATTGTAAAAGGAAATGATGTAGTTCCCGTCTTTATCATAGTTTAAGCTATTGGCATGCATCCAGTCTTTTTTGGTTTTAAGTAAAGACTTGTCACTAAAAGGATCAAGGCTATCAAACACACTCCATTTCCAGATCTGTTTACCTTTTTTATCCATCACTAAGATACCATCACCATTTATTGTATCCTGTTTGCTACCGCCGATATGGCTTAAATCGGTTATTTTCTGATCAACAAAAAGTGTAACCAACTCTCCCTTTTGATTTTTTAAAATCTCGTGGTGGATGGTCTGCTTAAAATCGCCCTGGCCTTTTTTTAAGTTTAAAACCGTATCTCCATCTAAGTTAATTTCCAATATCTGGCTACCGTAGCTTGTTGGTTCATCATTGCCGCCCAAAATAGAAAGCAAGGTTTTATCTTTTGTAAAATTAATTACTTTGAAACCTACATTATCAATCATATGGTACCACCGCAGCCTCCCTTTATAATCGACCAGATAGGCCATCCCAGGCGAATATCGTTTGTTAACCAGGATTAATCCGTTCTTAAGTTCTTTGGGAATTAGTTTATCATCGGCACTTTTTGCTTTAAACTGGTCTTTAAGCCATTCAGGCAAATCGTTAGAAACGAAAGTGTAAGTCTTACTTGTTTTTTTTGCCCCGTTTTTTACGGTAATAATCTGATAAGCATAACTTGTTTTGGGAATAATATTGCATAGCACAAATTTGTGACTGCTTTTATCTTTAGATAGCGCAGTACTTTCCTTTTGTGCGTTTGCAATTTTATCTGGCCAATATTCTACATAGGCATCTACGGCAGTATTGGCCGTTACATCAATCTGTATTTTTAATACATTGTTATTATGTAGTCCTACCTTTATTTCTTCGATGCCATCGCTCGTGTAACATCCATAAAAAGCAAATATTAACAGTAAAGCAACAAGTTTTAAAAAGTATCTCATAAATTGAAAATATTAAAATGCAGGAGCGTTTGTAAATAAAAAAGAATATGCAGTAAAAACTACATATTCTTTTTCATTAATAATAATTTCTGTCTTAATTTCTTCGGCCAGCATTATTCAAATTAGGGTTAATGCTAACCTGACTCGTAGGATAAGGGAAAAATTGATCTCTTGGCATTTGTATAGACGGGCTTTTACCTATTCTAGCCAGATAGGCATTAACGACTTGCTCGTATTTGCCCATTCTTACTAAATCAGCCCTGCGTTTACCTTCATAAAATAGTTCCCAGCCTCTTTCCTGTAAAATTGCATCTCTAAATGTGCTTTGATTCAAGTTAGCTAAAACCAGTTCAGTTGCATGAGAACGGCGTTTAACTTTATTCACCAACTCTATACTTTCAGTTGAAGGGCCTCCATTAATTTCATTTAATGCTTCTGCTCTACTCAACAAAATGTCTGCATAACGAAGGATATTAACACTGTGACCATCGTAATATGTGTTGGCTCCGTTCGGATCAGCATATTTTGATGTAGCAACATTAGGCATATATAACACTCCAGCCGGAGCAATAGCGCCTAAAGTAGGGGCTTGTTTGTGAATCAAATTATCGGTACCCGTATATTCTGCAAAAAACATTTTTTTCCTATCGTCGGCATTATTGAAACTATTATAGAAATCCCATGTAACGGCATAATATTGCCACCTTTCGGTAAGCACTGGGTGCTCTAATGGCCCAAAGTGATTTAATAGCTCTGTTCCGTTTACATTTGCATCGCTTAATACAGAAAAAATATTTTCTACGCACCAGGTATTGCTTTCCGCGAATAATCCAGCGTAGGTTGGGTATAAATCATACACTTTTAAATCAATCACCTGCTGGCAATAATCTGCTGCTTTTTGCCATTGATGATCGCGTAAATATAATTTTGCCAACATTCCAAGAGCCGCTCCTTTGGTTGCCCTTCCCACATCATTATTTGGATAAATAGGATTATTTACATAGTTCAATGGTAAATTGGCAGCTGCATATTCTAACTCGCCGATTAAATACTTGTTCATGTCGGCTAAGGAAGTTAGCTGTGGTTTGGCGCTATAATCTTTAGCAGCCATTTCTTTTTCAGTTATTAATACAGAAGGACCCCATATATCTGTTATATCCATGTAAGCAATAGCCCTTAAAAACCTAATTTCCGCTAAAAATTTACTTTTTTCAGCATCCGTAATGCTTTTCATAGGTGTAATATTTGAAATTGCCACATTTGCATTTGCAATTAACTTATAAATCTGCCTCCAATCTTCTAAAATTAACCCATTTGATGAGTTCCATTGGATGTTTGAAAGTTGACCTGGATCACCCCCATAATCGCAATGACCAAGATCTGTGGTTAAATCTGTTAAGGCAAAATGACGAACCGTCCAATAGTCATAATTATCGCCAACTGAAGGTCCTTTTAATCTCGCATAAACCGCATTTACACCAGCAATGGCATCCGATTTCGTGACGAAAGCATTTTTTTCAGTTAGAATACTGTACACTTTTGGCTCTAAACTCTTTTTACAAGAAAATTGTATAACAAGTGCAATTGTCAGTAAAAGAATGATATTATATTTTTTCATGATGTTAAATTTAAGGTGTTCCTGTACAAAATACATTAATTAAAAGAGGCTTTAATTCCAAATGTTACTGTTTTAAAGGCAGGGAAAGCATTAAAATCCAATCCACCACCAGTGTTCGAGCCAGAATGCGTATTTACTTCAGGGTCTGTTCCAGTATATTTTGTAATGGTAAACAAGTTTTGAGCCTGCACATATACATTTAATCCGCTGATTAACTTAGTTTTTGAAAATAAAGATGCCGGTATTGAATATCCCAGCGAGACAGATTTCAATCTTACATATGCGGCATTTTCTACAAACCGGGAGTTTACATAACCGCCATACTGACTTAGAAAGTAACCTTCTCTGGGAATATCGGTATTTTCATTTTTACCTGCTACAAATCTATTTAACGCATCAGCACCGGTTGTTGATTCTAATACCAAACGATTCATATTATATAAGTAATACCCAAATGCGCCCTGAAAAAAAACATTAAGGTTAAAACCTTTAAAGCTGAAATCATTTGCCAAACCTGTACTAAAACGAGGAGTGGTATTTCCTAGATATTGTTGGTCATCAGGAGTAATTGCACCATCGCCATTAATATCAGCATATTTCGGGTCTCCAGGTTTTGCTGCTGGTTGTGGTGCATAAACTTCGCCCGATTTAATTACACCTGCATATACATATCCTCGTAATTCACCCAATTCTCTGCCCGGCAATACCCGGGTAAACTCTCTTCCGGAAACCGTACCACTTGGATTGGCTGTATTTACCGGGATATTATCGATTTGATCGCCTAAAGAAAGTACTTTCTGTCTGTTGTAAGAAATATTGAATGTAGAGTTCCAGTTAAATGCCGGGCTGGCAATGTTTGTTGTATTTACAGCTAACTCAATACCTTGATTTCGTAACGAACCGGCATTTGCCAATTGAATCGTTTGGCCATAATAGTTTCCAACAGGTACATTCAAAAGCAGGTCGGTTGTTTTTTTATTATAATAATCAATCGAAACATTCAATCGGCCATTAAAAAAGCCCATATCTACACCAGCATTCAGTTGTGCAGTGCTTTCCCATTTCAAATCAGGATTGGCTAAATTTTTAGCTTCAATTCCTGAGACTAAGCCGCCATCGGCATCTATTGCGGTATTATAACTACCAAATTGAGCTAAGTAGGCATAATCTAGAATCCTGTCATTACCAGTTACACCATAACTAACCCTTGCTTTTAAATTAGAAAAAGTATTAAGATTTTTAATGAAATCCTCATCAGTAAACTTATAGGCTAAAGACCCTGAAGGAAAATAACCCCGGCGGTTATTCTCTCCAAATTTAGAGGAAGCATCGCCCCTGAAAGTAAATGCAGCTAACAACTTATCTTTAAAAGCATAGTTTAACCTTGCAAAGTAAGAATTAAAACTGGTTTGGGTTTTATTACTACCATATCCATTTGGCAATGCACCAGCAGTTAGGTTATAATACAGAAATTGATCCGTTGAAAAACCTTTTGAACCCACGTTTACCGACTGTGCAACATCTTTTTGGGCAGAAACCCCGCCTAATAACGTAAAATCATGATCATTAAATTTATATTTATAGGTTAAATAGTTCTCGATTAACCATCTAAAAGTTGATGAGCTCGTAATACTAGCTAAACCCTTATTGGCAACGCCAGCAGGTATGGTTTGTGGAGTATAAGTTCCTAAATCAGTCTGCGAAAACTCACCTCCTGCACCTAAATGATAAGTTAGATTTTTTATTACCTCATAATCAAGTCCAACATTAGCGTTAGCCAATTTATTGTCTCTATTATTAGTTGGCTCCAATAAGTTCGCTATTGCATTACTCTTACCGAGATAATTGTAATATGAACCATCTGCATTATAAACCGGTAAATTAGGTAATGAAGTTATAATACCAAAAAGTGGTGGTGTAATCCCGTCGCCATACGATTGTTGCTTTGACTTGGAACTGGCACCATAAAAATTGGCATTCAACCTTACCCTTTCGTTTAGTTTTTTATCAGCCCCGATTCTCGCCGTGTATCGGGTAAATCCAGTGCTTTTTAATACACCAACCTGATCAATATAATTACCAGATACATAGAGCTTTGAATTTGCATCTCCACTGCTAATACTTACATTCATATTATCAACTATCGAATTTTGGGTAGCCTCGCTTAACCAATTGGTGTTTGTAGGTATAAAGCTGGCAGGGAAAAGTGGCGATTTGCCATTTTCAGCATAAGTTGCATTCTGTATATCTGTATATTGCTGACCTGTTAGAAGCTCCGGTTTGTAGGTCAAAAATTGACGACCAGTTGAGTAATCGGCATCAATACTTACTTTACCCATCTTTCCTTTTTTGGTCGTGATTAATACCACACCGTTCCCCCCTCTGGCACCATAAATGGCTGCCGAAGAGGCATCTTTTAAGATTTGAATATCTTCAATGTCATTTGGATTAATGGTACTTCCGTTTTCAGAAATAAAACCATCGACTACATATAGTGGGCTGTTGCTGGATTGAATGGAATTCCCACCTCTGATGGTAATTTGAATCCCGGCACCTGGAGCAAAACTGGTTTGCTGCACCTGTACACCCGCAGCCTTACCTTGTATGGCCTGGCCAATGTTACTTGTACTTCCGCCAAGGTTCATTTCGCTTGCCTTAACTGTACTTATGGAGGCAGAAATGTCGCCTCTTCGTTGTGTACCATAGCCCACAACCACAACTTCATTCAGTTTATTTAGGTCTTCTTCTAAGTTTACATTTACCACATTTGAAGCACCTACGGTAACCCGCTGGGTTTTATAACCTACAAGTGTAAAGTTTAAAACCTTTAAATTACCTTTCAAGGTGATGGTAAACTTACCGTTAGCATCAACCGATGTTCCGTTTTTCACATCAGTTTCTGTTACTGATGTTCCAACAGCCGGCAGTCCTTTTTCATCTTTCACCGTCCCGGTTACAACCGTCTGCGCACTGGCTGCAATAGGGATTAAAATAAATAAAGAACAATAAAAAAATTTAAAAAGAGCATTAAAAAATGAGCGGTTTAGTATAGGAACAGTTGTCCTACAATCCCCATTTGTTGGTTTGTAAATTGTAATCATAGCGGTTTTGGTTATAGCTGATTGTTGCTAAAAGGATAAAATGACTTTTAATTCTTAGTAGTATAATATTAGGAATTAAAAGGTGCATTTATATATAAAAACACTGCGCAATCGATTGACTAAACCTCTTAAATGCGATAAACTGGATAAATTAGAATTAAACCGATATAAATTAAGCCAATACTGCTTAATAATTAGGTAATTAAGCCTGGGTTTTGATTTTAGAAATGATCTCCAGAAATAGCTTATCCCTACTCTGAACAGGGCTTTCTGTATTGGTTTTGATAATGAGATGGGCGTTTAAGGCAGGCTCGAACCTGGCACTCACGCCTGTAAAATTTGAGATCAGGTTTCGGTCTGCGTCTTTGTATAAACCTTTTACATCTCTTTCTTTGCATACAGCCAGCGGGCAATCTAAAAAGACTTCAAAATACTGTTCTCCAATAATCTGAGCAGCCAATGCCCGATGTTCTTCAAGAGGGGTGATAAATGAACATATGGTAATCACATTGTTCATCATCATCAGTCTGGCTATTTCTGCAGCCCTTCTGATATTTTCTGCCCGATCGGCTTCGCTAAAGCCCAAATCTTTATTGATACCTTCCCGAAGTACATCTCCGTCTAATGTTATCGCGAAAAACCCTTCTTCTTCGAGCTTTTCCTTTAATAAAGTCGAAATGGTGGTTTTTCCGGAACCCGACAATCCAAATAGCCAAACCACTATTCCCTTTTGATCTGGAATAACAAAACCATTTTTAGCTGTAGTTTGAAGCGACATAATTTATTGTTATGATCATTAATCTACCTTACACAAAAAGCCTTCGTTTAGCAACGATTCTTTATTGTATAACATTTCGCGACCAGTTAATGTACGGATATTACAGCCGCTAAATAAAATAATGGCATGACCGGCAGCGGTATCCCATTCCATGGTTGGTCCGGTGCGTAAATAAATCTGAGCCTTACCTTCTGCTAACAAACAGAATTTAAGCGAACTCCCTACCGAAATAAAATTTACTATCGGATATTTGCTAAGAATGGCTTTTTCTTCACCATCCGCATGCGATCTGCTTACTGCTGCTGTCCATTCGTCGTTCTTCTTAATGGCTTTAATTTGAATAGGATCTTCTCCAGGGATTTGTTTCCAGCTTCCAGAATGCTCATCACCAAAATATAACAGGTTTTGTACCGGAATGTAAATGACGCCCAGCACCGGCACCCCATTACGGATTAAAGCAATATTTACCGTAAATTCACCATTTCGCTTGATAAACTCTTTGGTTCCATCCAGCGGGTCGACGCACCAGTATAGCGCCCAGTTTTTCCGCTCTTCATAAGGAATATTTTTCCCTTCTTCAGATATAATTGGAATGGCCGGGTATAACTGTTTTAAATCGCGACAAATAATATCATTTGCTATTTTATCTGCCTTAGTTAAAGGAGAAGAATCGCTTTTGGTTGATACCTCAAAATCATCCCCATCATAAACGGTTAAAATTGCTTTCCCCGCCTCAACAGCTGTTTGCAGTATGGCATTTATATCAATGGTATCTATCATTTCATTCTATACTTTTGTGGCTAAATGCCTGGCCTTTATTTCTTTTAATATCTCCAGCTGAGGGCCCCGGTTGTCGAGGTCAGATTGACGGGCACTTAACAGGATATTTTTCTTGAGCAAATCGTTTTCAAGGTTATATTCTTCTATATCCTGGGCAGAAATTAATTTATCCTTATTCTCCGGGCGATCTAAAGCATAACCCAAATCAGTTAAGGTCTGGTGGTTAATACATTCGAAGATATCAATTTCTGCTGCGCTCAATTCTTTACGGAATTTACCGCTATTGTCTTTAATGATTGGCTTGGCCAGATTTTCCCACATTTCGCCTGCATTGGCCGTAGCCAGCGATTCTTTTGAGTTATGAAAATCGAGCATGGTTTCAGCATAATCAATGGCCAGAAACCTGCATAAACTTTGAATAAGCTTTGCCGGATCTGCAATTAATTCCTCATAATTTAAAGAGAAAAAACGATCACTACCGATTCTTTTCGACAGTTCGATACAGGCACTTTGATCTTTATACCACTGTTTAGCTAAATGATAAATATGCTTTTCGCCAACAATTGCTTTTTTAAAAGAGAGCGCAACATCTCTCCCGTCACGGTATAAATAAATATATTTCAGATTGGGCGAATGCGCTTCCAAATCAGCAGCATAATGCACATTAGCCATACTCTTGCAGCACCAGTATTTAGCTTTTTTTGCTATTGCTGCAGTTTCGTATACCAATCGGTTAATTTCGAAAAGGCTGTAGCTTTTTGAGTTTTCATAAATCCAGGCCTCATCCAGCTCAACGCCATCCCATGGTACAGGGTTAGCCCTTAAATAATTTACAACATCGCTAATTAAGGTTTTATATTTTGCTTCTGTTAAAAAACCATACAAACCCAACAATGGCACAAAAGTGACCAAAATATGAGGTGGGTGCGGAGAGGCAATCTGATTAGATTGATCTAATATTACCCTTAGCAGATTGGAACCAGATCTTTGCGTTCCGATAATCTGAATACCGTCTGGTTTAAAAAAACTTTCCATTATAAAAAATTGATACTGTTCCCAAAAAAATAGCACCGAGGATTAAATATACCGGGCTGAGTTTATACTTATAGCTTAATATTAAAGAAACAACACATATAGCACCTACCAAAAGTGTTCTTGGTTGCAATAATAATATTTTTAAGGCTGATGATATAATTAACCCGACAACGACCACCTTAATTCCTGATATCATGCTTTTGATAAGGGGATGATCTTTTGTTTTATTGAAGATTTTAGAAACAACAATCATTAAAATAGCCGATGGTATAAACATACTGCAGGTAGCAACCAAAGCGCCTAAAAAACCAGCTAACTTAAAACCAATAAAGGTTGAACTCACTAGAATCGGCCCGGGTGTAACCTGACTAAAAGCAATCGCATCTATCAATTCTTTCGCACTCAACCATTGCATATCTTTGACCAGTAGCGACTGCATAATGGGGATAACGAGGTACCCACCACCAAATAAGGAAATACTAATGCCCGAAAAAACGGTTCCGATCTTAAAAAAGATGTTCTGATAAGACTTAAATGCTCCCGTAATAAATAAAATCTGATTGATGAATAAAATGGCAACCGCAATAAACGAAAATGAATTTAACCTAAGTTTAAACTTCTGCTTAAAACTAGTTACCACTTCAGCATAATTATTTTTTTTCTGGTCAAACATCAGCCCGGCAATGGCTCCTATGGCAATAAGAATGATTGTTATCAGGTAGTTCCCTTTAATCAGATCGAGTGTGATGGCGATCAAAAAAACAAAGATTTTGCCATAATGAAGCGAAATTTCTTTTTTAAACAACTGTAATCCTGTCGATAAAATGATCATACTTACAATTGCGCCTACATATTGCATCATTAAGCTCCAGGATATATTGAGCCCGTTTGAAAAATAAACATAAGCCAGGCAAAGCATTAAAATACTTGCCGGCAGTAAAACGGCGAACATACTCACCGCAGCACCTAATTTACCCTTTAAAGCATAACCTATATTGGCAACAACATTTACCGCCATGGGGCCAGGCATAAAAGAAGCTACAGTTACACTATTTAATACATCCTCATTATCAATGGTTTTATCCTGCTCAACCATAATGCGCTGAATCAGCGAAACCAAAGCCATATGTCCACCAAAGCTTACACAGCCAATTTTAAGGAAGGTGAAGAAAAGATATTTTATTGACACCTTTTCTTTGGCTATATCGCTTGGTACTGATAACTCCATTTGTTACGCTTAAAGATCAATTTGAATAATAAAAACAATATAACACTAATTTTCGCTGCTTATCAAGAAATATTGCCTGTTGTTTGCGGTTTAAAAAAGACCTGGTTTAAAAACCTAATTTATGCCATTTAACAGGCATAAACATGGCAAACACTACGCAAACGTTTGTTTAAATCCATCAATCATCTAATTTCATATACGCTAGCCAACGGAGATATAATCTATATATACATCCAGATTATTAATTTGATTAATTAAAAAATTAGTCCATTAATTGGAAAGTGTTTACTTAGACAAAACCTTAACAACGTTTCTGTTAAAATTTTTGGTAATCAGGAAAAGAAAATTCCTTAACATTTACTGCTAAGAAACAAATGCCAAGGACTTGATTAAAATTTTAAACATTTTTTTAATTAACCGTACTGCGGGGATTGCTTCTCTCGTTGTTCGCTCCTACTTTGGTTAATTTGTAATTTAGGGATAGGTAAAAATAACGGGTAATGTTATTGTACCGCACATCTTCAATCCGGCTGCTGTTTACAATCCTATCGATATTGGTATTTTGATTCAAAATATCAAATCCTTTTAAACTTAAAGTTACCCTGCGTTTCATTAAATATTTATTTATCCCGGCATTAAGCAAGAAATAATTGTTATTAAATCCATCCGCACGGCCCGCTGAGCCGATATGATCCAAATCAGCTTCCACCCTTAAATCTTTAATGAATTCGTAACTCAGATTTAAAGAATTGTTTAGCGTAAAATATTTATTGTCAATCGCCGATTCATCTGTATTATTTACTTTGGTATAAGCTACATAAGCATAAATCCCTGCGTTAAATTTATCATCAATATCGTAGCTCCAATTGATGTTTGGCCCAATTTCGAACCTGTTGGTGATGTTTTTATTGCTGCTGATAAAATTTGTTCTATGCTCGGTAAAAAAGTTCATCCCATAATTCATCCTCAAACCTTTAAGTTTTGAGGGCATTCCAAAAAATGTTCCGGCACGCAGGTAATAGTTGCCGTTTACATTAATGGGTTTAACGGTCTGGATCCCGTTATTATAGGTAATATCATTTCCGGTATCATCAAAAGACAAGTTATATAAGAAATAACCATTCCAATACCGGTTATTATCCGGGCTAAACGTATTGAAATTTACCGATAACCGGTGGTTTTTTCTAGCCTCGAGATCTGGATTTCCGATTCGTTGATATAACGGGTTGGTATTGTTCTGCACAGGCTGTAAATCGGTTACCGACGGCAGGTTAACGCTCGCCCTATAGTTTATAGCGATGGTTTGATTGGCCTTATTCTTAAAATTGACCGTTAACCGGGGTAATAAATTGTAGTATGATTTTTCAATATTGCCGATGTTAGCCCCCACATTATTAAATACTTGTGCATTTAATAAACTTTGCTGTCCATTCAGTCCGAAATTATAGGTCCAATCTTTTCCAGTGTAGATAAAACCCAATCCGGCTGTTTGCAAACTGTTACGGTTATCGAAAGTATTGGTTAACGATGGAACAACGGTCTCGTAACGGTCGGTAGTTGGGTTATAATCAAAAGTGATCTGCTGCGCATCAACCAAGCTCCGTGTAAAACCATAAGCAATATTGGCGCTCCATTTTTGATTTAATGGGCGGGCATAATTTCCATTGATGGTGTATGTTGTCGAGGCATTTTCCTGATTGGCCTGTTGGTTGATTTTGGTAACAGTATTACTCCCGTTTGCATATTGGTTGAGCAATGATTGATTTAGCCAGTCAGAATTATAGGTATTTTGCGTACCATTTAAACGGAGCGAAACCGAACCTTTCTTATTTGGTAATCTTCTGAGCACAGTAAACTCTCCAAATAAAGAAGGCGTAAAATTATGCTGATTGTAATACTGGTTTCCATCATTGGCCTTTCCTGTGGCATCAAAATTAGCATTGAAAGTGCGGTTATTAATATTGGTGGTATTGTTCAGGATCACATTCGGGCGCAGTACAATATCGGTTAACGAATCGGGATGATATTCTGCCTTGAAGTTAAAACGATGTGCCTGATTATTGCTGTTTCGATCGGTATTGTCTAAAGTGCGCAAAATATCACCTGAGCTTAAATCCTGGATATTGGATAGTTTATTACCTAAACCAGAAGAGAAATAGGTAAAATAACTTCCACTAATGGCCAGTTTATTGTTTTTGCCCCAGGAGTTACTGTAGTTTACCCCTCCACTATGTGTAGTATAAAGTCCTATGGCACTATTATCAAAAACACCGCTCCCACCTATCGTTGTTTTGCCATTATTGCTATTGATAGAGAAACTTCCTCCGGCAGGCGGGGCAAAAATATTCCCGATGTTTCCGCCACTGAAGCTGCTCAGGTCATCATAGCCAAAACTGGCATCGTTGGTATTATTGCTCATGCCCAAAACTGCAAATTGCAGGTTTTTATTAAAGTGGTTAGCACTTAAATAACTTCCGTATTTATCGGTTGTTCCGCCCGCGAGGTTGGCATTTCCGAACCAACCTTTTTTCTTGTCTTCTTTAATCGTTAGGTTTAAAACCTTCTCCCTCTGCCCGTCATCAATTCCGGTGGCTTTAGCTTCCTGTGTTTTACTATCAATTAACTGCACTTTTGCAATGGCATCAGCGGGCAGGTTTTTGGTTGCCGTTTTTGGATCAGTGCCAAAAAAGTCTTTACCATCAACCGTTAACCGGGTCACTTTCTGCCCCTGCACCAAAATACTTCCATCCTTATCAACCGTAACACCAGGTAGTTTTTTCAAAAGATCTTCTACTGCTGCATTAGGCCTGGTTTTATAAGCATCGGCATTAAATTCTACGGTATCTTTTTTAACCATTGCGGTAGCATAACGGCCACTCACGGCAACATCTTTAAGTGCAATGGCATCTTCTTCTATTTTTAATGTCCCCAGGTTAATGGCCTTTCCGTTTACATTTATATTTTTAGTGATGGAATGATAACCCATTGCGGAAATCCTGATTTTATAATTGCCGATGGCCACAACATTAAAAGAAAATTCTCCGGCTTTATTGGTTACTACACCTACTTTTTTGGTCGAATCAGACTTACCTGACAAAACGATACCCACATATTCAATTGGCTGGTTTGTTTTACCATCGATAATTTTTCCATTAATACTACCGCTCTGTTGTGCGAAGACTTTCGTAGATAATATGAACAGCAACATCAATAAGTAAGTTTTCATAGCTGAAATTTTGATTTTTAGTTTGGTTTTTATTCAACCTTTTCTTCAAAGGATTCAGCTATAAGACACAAAAAGAACCAAAGTGTGACAGAAAAAGATATTTTTTTTTAATAAGCCTAGTCGAAGACCGACTTATGAAATCTCAAAGGCAAGTGCAGGGGCAAACTTCGGAAGTCTGAGTACTTTGATGATCAACAAAAAAGTCTTTCAGTTTTACCTGAAAGACTTTCTATTTTTAAGCTTTAGCAACTTTTTTGTGCTTTTTATGATGTTTTTTATGACCTTTTTTAGTCTGAGATTTTTCTGTACCTGTTTTTGCCGGAACAGTGGTTTGAGCGCTTACGGTATTAATGGTAAAAGCGGCTACTAATGCGATTACTAAAACTTTAATTGCTTTCATTTTCAAATTGATTAATGATGAATAAACCTGGTTATTTTGTTTATTAAATCTCAAAAATCAAGATGAAGATTTTATGAATTTAAGGCAAGTCGAAAGCGTAAGTATACTTTAACTTTTTTCCGCTCAGCACATACTCAGAAACGACCTTTCCGTCAACCCATATCTTATATTCACCTTTAGATTTTGTCTTAGCAATGGCAAAAGTTGTAAACTGAACGTGGGTTCCTGATTTTAAGGTAACGCTTTTTTCCCAGGCGCCATTTACTTCTTTTAGCTCAGTTTCTTTTCCACTTTCATTGGAGTAAGTTACATCTGCTTTTAAACCATCGCCAAAGCTGGCCTGATAAACAACCTCGTAACTTTCTTTTTTAGGAACATTTAATTTGCCTTTCGACATGGAATAGAATGTCGTCATGGTCTGAATCGAACAACTGCCCAGCATAAGCATGAACAAAAAACAAAAGGAAATATTTTTCATTTGATAGGGTTTAGATCGAGATGACGACTGCGCTTAGATAAAGGTTGCAAGGAGGCTGGAAATTATTGAATAAGCGAATTAGAGAATGGTTAAATCCTGGAATTGATTGCTAGGATATTCACTCATTCAAAACTCACTCATTCTCATTTATGAAAGGTATCCAGGTATAATTCCTCTACTTTTTTACGTGCCCAGGGCATTCTTCTTAAAAACTTCAAGCTCGATTTTATCGTCTGGTTATTATTAAAGCAATCGATCCTGATGAGTGATCCCAGTTTTTCCCAACCATAGTGCACCTGCAGATCGGTTACAATTTTCTCTAAGGTAATACCGTGTAAAGGGTTATTTTTTTGCTGTTCGGCCATGCCGCAAAGTTAAGGCAAAATTATCGGGGTTTATATTGTGCCATCCAAACATTTGCGCCACCACAAACAGGATCGTTTATTTTATGGACAAGCACTTCAAAATGATTAGATTTAAGCAATGACAGATATTCATCAATACCTAAAGAAGCATGAAATAAGTTTTCACCATTGTTCAGTCCCCAAACCTCTCCTCTACCGGTTCCTGAGGTAAACAACAAAACGCCGTTTGGTTTAAGATGGCGACTAAAAATACCGAACATACCAGGCTGATCGGCTGCCGGGAGGTGAAAAAAACTATGCCAGGCAATGATCGCATCGAATTTTTCATCCAGGTCTAGTTTACGCATATCTTTCAGCATAAACGGCGTACCGGGAAAATTTAGTCTGGCCATTTCGAGCATCTGCTCACTGGCATCAACCCCCAGCACTTTTACATTTTGACTGATCAGATATTCGAGTATGGGTTTTCCACTACCGCAGCCCAAATCTAAAACACTTGCATTTGGAGGCAGTTGCTTAAGTAAATCGTCCAGATAGGTTTTCTCCCCTAAAAAAGAATAGCGGTTTTCGGCGAACCACTTTCCGATTTTATTGTAAACTTTATATACGTTTTTGCGTTCTCCTTTTTCCATATTAGAGTCTTTTAATTAGCCGATAGCTGTGGCATCAATTTCAATCAGCATGCCGTTTAAAGCTAATCGCTGTACAGGAATGAGTGTATTCACCGGAAATTTCAGATCCGGCCATATTTTCGTAGATTCTTCTATTAAGATATGGTGTTTCTCCTCATCATAATCTACCACCAGGGTCGTGAGCTTAGCTATACTGGCCATGGTTAAACCTTTGCTTTTTAAAGCCAAAGCTATATTTTCGAATACAATACTTACCTGTGTCCGAAAATCGGCACTGAGTACACCATCCATCCTGCTACCACCCTGGCCGGCAACAAATACCAGCAGGCTTTCGGCCGGAACAGAGGCTAAATGAGAATAACCATGCGGACGGGGATCGTATATACCTTCGGGATTAGTGATTTCTAAATTTGGTTTTTCCATCTGCTGTAAATTTAACAGGTGCTAAATTATTCGATAAGAAATAGTAAACCGTCGGTTGTTTGCAATAAAAAACCTCCTGATCTTTTAAAATCAGGAGGCTATAATTATGGTGCCCAGGCTAAACTAATTACCTGTAGCGGTCCAGGTATTATTATCTGTATTCGAATCTGGTAATACTTTATTTGGATCTAAAGTAACTGATTCGATCTCTTCGCTAGTTGGATAACGTACCAACCAGGTTGCGTTTTTCATCCAAACATCAACCGGAACTTTTACGATCTCTGTTTTACCGCTTTTGGTTTTAACCTGCAGGATGATTGGCATTGGCATTTTTTCCAGGTTTACTACTTTAATCGCGTAACCCACCAATTTATCATCTTGCTTAACAGCTTCAACACCAGCAATACCCTGGTCCATTTTCCAGTTGTTTAACCACCAGCTTCTCCAAAACCAGGCTAAATCTTCACCCGCACCATTCTCCATCGAACGGAAGAAATCGAAAGGTGTTGGATGTTTAAATGCCCAGTTTTTAATGTATTGACGGAAAGCATAATCAAAACGGTCTTCACCTAAAATCTGATTTCTCAAGATGTCTAAGCCCCATCCTGGTTTATAGTATAAATTCACACCAATATTACGCTCTGCCATACCATCGGGCATTAACATCATGTTTTCATAAACCGGGTTTCCAATATTCGTTTTACCAACTTTATTCATATCGGTTGGCGCTGCAGCATACTCGCCTTTATTAAAACTACTTTTAGAAATACCATTGATAAAGGTATTAAAGCCCTCATCCATCCAGCCATATTTACGTTCATTAGAACCTACAATCATAGGAAACCAGGTATGGCCAAATTCGTGATCGATTACGCCCCATGCACTTCCTTTTTTAGCTTTCCAGCCACAAAATACAATGCCAGGATATTCCATACCACCAACATTGGTAGCCACGTTAACAGCCATGGGATATGGATATTCGAACCATTTTGTAGAATAATGCTCAATGGTTGATTTTACATATTCTACTCCACGGCCATAGGCATCTTCACCATTGCTTTCTACTGGTTGTGCAGAAACGGCTAAAGCTTTTTTACCACTTGGCAAATTAATTTTTGCGGCATCTAACACAAAAGATTTAGATGAGGCCCAGGCCGCATCGCGTGCATTTAGGATTTTAAATTTCCATGTTAGCTTGTCTTTAGCCGGACGTGACTGAGGGTTGGTAACCTCTGCTTCGGTCCGGATATGAACAGTAGCATCGCTGGTTTTAGCTGCATTCCATCTTTGTAACTGCTCTGGTGTAAAGACTTCGGCCGGATTTAATAATTCACCTGAACCCATTACGATGTGGCTTGCCGGTGCAGTGATGGCAAAGTTAATATCGCCATACTCGCAATAAAACTCACCACCGCCCCAGTATGGCAAAGTATTCCATCCTATCACATCATCATACACACACATGCGTGGAAACCACTGTGCCACGGCAAAAATTTCACCGTTTTTTGTAGTTAAATGTCCGGTTCTGTCTGATCCTTCTTTTGGTAAAACAAAAGAATAATCCATTTTAACTGTTACAATATCGCCATTAGCGGCCAGTGGCTGGTCTAAACGGATCTGCATACGTGTATCTTCTACCAGAGAAGTAAATTTTACTGCTGCAGCTTTTTGCGAAACACTGATGTTCTGGATTTTATAACCACCATCAAATTTTTCGCCCTGGGCACCATAACGGCTTTTCGACGGCGTAATGGCATAACCCCGTGAAGTTTCTTTAAAGGTATTCTGATCTAATTGCAGCCATAAATACGGCAATTTATCGGGACTGTTATTTTTGTAAGTAATGGTAACGGTACCAGTAACCGTATTTTTGGTTTCGTCGAGACTAGCTGTAATGTTATAATCAACGCGGTTTTGCCAATATTTTGGTCCTGGTGCACCAATGGCAGAACGGAATTCATTCCCGTTTTGCGTATAAAATAGTGGTCCAAAGGCTTCAGCAGGGTTATAATTGTTAGCTGGTGCCGGTGTTGTAGCTTGTTGAGCCGATGCAGAAAAGGCAAAAGCGCAACCAACCAAACAAAAAGTGATTAGTTTAGTCAATTTCATGATAATAATAAGGTTGTAATCAGGCGGTAAAGATAAAAAATAACCACATATGGATTTATATGTGGTTAGAATGTTACCAATAATGGTTATAATACAGTTAAAAATGCTTTTTTAAAATTTAATTCGATCAATACATATTCTTATTTATCAATATAATTGACTTTCCTAACGCGAGCCGTCATGCTGGCCTGTAACGAAGTGGAAAGCTTCGAAGTAAACCGAGCTTTAAGCGAGCTCACCGAAGGTAATTTATTTTACAGTAGAAATAGTATTTGTAATTATCTAGTAGCTACTATGTGGTCGGCATCTTTCCTGTAATAGACCTTGATCCAGAAGTTTCGGGACAGGGTGACGAGTCTTTGTTAATTCGCTTTCAATTTGGGTAAATCCTGCAGTTTTCTTTCCTGTGGCGTTAGTTTTTTCCAGGCTACAAAGGCGCGTGAAATATAATAAGCATAACGGTATGGCCTTTCTGCCTTTACTGCCTCTACCGAAGGGCGATATATAATCATGAAGTTTTTAAGTTCTTCACCCTCTAGTTTGGTCATATCTGTAATGGCCTTTGCGGTAAAGTTCTCATCAATTTCTTCGAGATACATTTCCTTTTCCTCTAAATCGGCCTCTTTTCGCTGTTGTCTTCTGTATTTACCATAGCCAAGGTTTAAGTTTAAGCCGCCAACCTTATCGGTCATGCGTTTACGGTTTAGATTTCCGCCCGTACTCAATAGCGTATATTTTTCGGCCAGTGGATCCTTCGCATCTGTAACCTGACTATTCATTCTTACAGCTGTAATATCGACATCTTTTAAACTATTCGTTTTAACCGGAAGATAAATTGTTCTATTTAATAAATTGGTTAGATACAAAGTATCGGTATGATAACCAATGGCTGAGAATTCAATCAGATCACCAATATTGGCGCCTATAGTGTACTTGCCTTCTTTGTTTGTACTGGTTGTTTTTTTACTGTTCAGATTTCTGATGGTAACACCAGGCAGAGAAAGCGTTTTTTTCGAATAATCGAAAACTGTACCTGTAGTTACCGTTTGTGCAAAAACGCCAATAGGTAAGGCAAGCAATAGAAAAATGATCAGTTTGTACATACTCAAAAGTAACTTAGTTCGACATTTAAAAGCTGCATTTAACAAACTTTAACATTAGAACAATCGAATCAGGCGAGTGTTTTTAAATAATTGTCATCATCAAACCCAATTAATATGGCTTTGCTGTTTTGCTCGATAATCGGGCGTTTTATGGCACTGGTATTTTCTTTTAAGTAAGCAATTGCCGAATCCTGGTTATCAATTTTAGCCTGCTCCTCTTTAGTTAGTTTTTTCCAGGTTAAACCTTTTCGGTTTAATACGGTTTCCCAACCGAAGGTATTACACCATTCATTTAGCTTTTCTGTGGTAATGCCTTTTTTCTTGAAATCGTGAAATTCAAAATCAACCTGATGTGCTTTTAACCAATCGAGCGATTTTTTAACTGTATTGCAATTTGGAATTCCGTAAACGGTCATATAAATTATTGAATTTTGAATGAGTGTTGAACGCAAGAAGCAAAGTTAATAAACTGTTTAGCTTTATACTTAATATTTTGAAGATCGTTGTTTTTATTGTGGAGCGTATCAAAAAGGCGATTTCAACTGAGATGCTGTCTTGTTGAGCCTGCCGAAACACCTTATAGCGTATTTAAATGAAATGAAACCTTCAACAGGCTCAGGATGACAAATCTATATTTATGATACAACCTCTAATAGTAATCATTAACTCCAGTGATGAGAACACCTGTACACATTATCCAAGCGTTGTCAACATTTTAGCGAGGGGGCTATGAAAGTTGACAACTCTAAAATCCCACAATTCTAAAAATCTTATTCGTTCGTCACATTTTTAAGCTCATCCATCACATTTTAATTACCGATGTAAATTCTCTTCGTAAAATTGTGGCATAAACAAAACACTATGGTAATTCTTTCAGGTAACCCATCCGCAACAAAAACCAAAAACATCAACCAGCTTGAGTTTTGGATCTCCACAACGCTATATATCCTGGCATTGATCAGTATTTGTTCCTCTACCGTTTACAGCAGGGGTAATTCTTATCGTTTTGAAGAAAGCCAAATTGTTTATAGTGTAATATCAAATTTCTTTGTACCCGAAGTATTTAAGATCAGCATATTATATGTCAGCTTTTTATTGTTCAATTTTTGCTTCATGCCTCAGCTGGCAAACAGAAAAAATATCGCACTCAATCTTATTCTTACCATTTTAGTTACATCGTTTTCTGTTGTAGCATGGATGGTTTTTAATACTTATTCTCAAGCTTACCGATTGTTAGAATATGATAACATGGATAACGCTTATGGTATCTTTTTTGGAGAGGCCTTTACCTATATCTTTTTTCTCTATCTGCTTTTTAATGCCTACGCATATTTTAATGAGCGGGGTTTAGAATTACTCAAAAGAATTCCCTTTTTAAAGCATTATAATAACAACATCATTCCAGAAATTTTTATTTCAACTAGAGTCTGGTTGATTTCGCTCATGGTATTTGCCGCAATACTTTCATTAAAGATCGATCACGAAATATTAATTATCTGGCTCATTGTACCACCCGTAAATATTTTCTTTGCCTTTTGTGCTATTTATTACATCATTCCAAATCTCAGAAAGAATTTTAAAGGTTTTGGCCGGTATTTTTGGGGAAATGTAGGTTTAACCATTATCATTTCACTGCTGCTGATGATGATACTCATTCCTTTTATGCGCAACGGCGAAGCTGTACCCATTGCCTTAATTTTAAATGCCATATGTTTAATGTGCATTACCACGCCGTCTGCCTGGTACATTTACAAGCATAAATTTGAAAAACTCAGCGAAATCCAGATGCTTAAAACGGAGTTGGGTAAATCGGATGCGAACCTCAATTTCTTAAAATCGCAAATCAACCCGCACTTCCTGTTCAATGCTTTAAATACATTATTTGGAACAGCTTTGCAGGAAAATGCAGAAAGAACAGGCGAAGGCATCCAAAAACTGGGCGATATGATGCGTTTTATGCTCCACGAAAATACACAGGACAAAATTTCGTTAACCCGCGAGGTAGAATACCTGAATAATTATATCGATTTACAAAAGCTCCGCACCTCCCGCTCTGCAGAAATCAGGATTGATACCCATATCGAAGAACAGCTAAATAACCTGCAGATTACGCCGATGTTGCTGATTCCATTTATCGAAAATGCATTTAAACACGGTATCAGCTTGCAACAACCTTCGTACATCAAGATTACCTTGCAAACCAAAGAAAAAACCTTATATTTTGATGTAAGCAATAGCATTTACATTAAGGCAGATAACGACCCTGAGAAATTAAAAAGTGGTATCGGACTTGAAAATGTTAAACAACGCTTATCATTGCTGTATTACGGAAAACACGAATTAATTATCCGCGAAAGTGCTAACGAGTTTTTTGTTCATTTAACTTTGCAGTTGGATTAAGGCGATAAGTTCCCCAAGAGAACAATTGATAAACGAATATTGGCCTAACCAGAAATTTGTTTGTAAAAATCCCTATTATTGATCTTGAGATGTCGTCATTCGAGCGCAGTGCAACGAAGCGGAGAAATCTATATTAGCAGATCTCTCCATTTCATTTCACTTCAGTCGAGATGACGATTGCATGTTACTTTGGAAATGCTTCCTTTGTTAGCATCACAAAAAGAAAAAAACGTAAAGAAAAGAACAAACTCAAAATGATTGCCATTGCTATAGATGATGAACCGATTGCATTAGAGATTATAAAGTCGCATGCCTCAAAAGTTCCATTTGTAACCTTACAGCAAACTTTTACGGATGCTTTTGCGGCCATCAGTTACCTCCAGCATAACAAGGTTGACCTCATTTTTCTGGATATCAAAATGCCAGATATCAGCGGTATCGATTTTTTAAAAAGTTTGAGCAAACCGCCCATGGTTATTTTTACCACTGCTTATACGGAACATGCAGTACAAAGTTTTGAACTCGATGCTGTCGACTACCTGTTAAAACCCTTTTCTCTTTCGCGTTTCTTAAAAGCCTGCAATAAAGCACAAGAGTTGTTTAACCTGCGCAACCAGAAGCAGGAAACAAAAACGGAATACATTTTTATAAAAGATGGCTACGAACAAATTAAGGTGGAGTTAGGTGAAATTCTTTACGTGGAGGCCTCTGGCAACTATACCCAGATACAACTCAAAGACAAACTTTTAAGCTCGAGGATTACCATTAACGATTTGGCTGAACTGTTGCCAAAAGCAGATTTCATCCGCTGTCACCGGGCATTTATTGTCGCTAAAAATAAAATATCCAAATTCGACCGCAGCCAAATTTGGATCGGAGAAAAAATTATTCCTATTGGTGCAACGTATATCAATATTAAACTTACTTAATTCGATTTAAAAAGTTACATCATAAAGGCGATTCAGCTCAGATGATGTCATGATGAGCCTGCCGAAACACCTTAAAGATTTGGGCAGGTTCTTCGACAAGCTCAGGGTGACAAATCTATTTTATGATATAACCACTTGCACTTTGTTCATTTAGACCCTGAAATAAATTACCTTCGGTGAGCTCGCTTAAAGCTCGGGCCACTGCGTAGCTTTCCACTGCGCTACAGGTCAGGGTGATGGCAATATACTAGGGTTTTACATTTACCCTTATTCCTGCGGAGTGGGTGGTAAACTCTGGCGCATACATACTTTGCAAGCTGGTAATTCCATTCGAAAAATTCCCGGCATGTGTAACCCGCAACGGATACTCGAATACATAGGTTCCTTTTGGCATATAACTGATGAAGAAATTAGTGGAAGCATCTTTTGTACTTTCATAATAACCCAATCCATCCTGATATTTGTAGCGTGAGATGACATTTACAGGTTCAAAACCCGATGACCGCATATCTTTCAAATGAAGATATTCCATATTTCGATCACAATAAATCTCTATGCGCACCTTTAATAAATCGCCCGGCGCTAAAATATTTGTTGCTGTTAATGGCGTTAAAACATCTCCTTTAGTGCTGGTTTTTTGAATAAACAACTGCTTTTTGATCTTAATACCAGTACTGGCCGTGGTTATTTTATCCAATTGCTCAAAATACTGCCAGTAAAGTGCTCCCCAGGCAATTGTTTGGTTGTTATTTTTAACCTGTACTTTACCCATCTCTGGTTTTACGTCAGTACCTGCAATGCTTACCTTTTGATAACCTGTTCCGGCTTCTTTTGTGGCGTTTGGCTCCTGTAAATCGGCTAGTTTTTGATTTCCGATCATAATTTCAGGCGCATTACTTTCACTTAACAGATCGGTACCTTTCATTAACAATGCATAACAGGCGGCGGCAGTAGCTTTGGTTGTTTGCCAATCATTGGTTTGTTTGTTTTTCAGCAGCCAGATTTTCATTTCTTCTACCGCTTTGGTATCATTAGCCACTTCGTCAAATGCCTCAATCAATAAGGCTTGTGTTTCAACCGGACTTTGGTACCACCACCAGCCGGCTCTATTCGTAGCCCAGTACATACCCATTTCATCATTCTGCTGGGCAGTTTGATTTAACAATGTAATGATCTTCTTTGCTTCCCCATGATTACCATTTCTATTTAAAACCAGGGCAGCCTGAGCCAACTGATAGGTATCAAGGGTTTTCCAGGTGGCAGCTAATTTTTTAAGGTAAAAATCTTTGGCTTTGGTAAAATCGGCAGTTGTATTCTTTTGATTGGTATAACTTCTGGCAAAAAGGTAGTGGAGCGGCAAGTATCCAAAACGTTTGCCTTCAACTTCATCCTTATAGTCTTTTACCAATCGCCCGTCAGAATAAATAATGGCTTTATTTAACATGGCATTAAAATTTGGATAAGCTTTTTCGTCGATCAGTTTTAGTTTTTTTAGCTGCCCCATCCCCAAAACGATGTGTTGGGTAATGTATCGATCTTCCTGCATACCATTAAACCATGGAAAAGCCCCGTTATTAAATTGCATTTTCTCCAGCTTTTCGAAATTGTCCTTCAATTCGTAAGTCATTCTGTTTAAATCGAAAAGCACAGCCAAACGTTTTTTACGTTCGTTTTCGTTATCCGCTTGGCGTACCCATGGTGTTTCTTCTAACAAAATTGATTTAAACGCTTGATTTTTTTCCAGGTTAGATAAAAGTGCCTCGCCGTTATTGGTATTTTGCCATTGCTCAAAAACAGTTTTAATTTTTGGTGATGAATTAATGATACCCGTTGCAAAACTATTGGCGTAAAACCGGCTAAACGTTTGTTCAGCACACTCATAAGGGTATTCCATTAAATAGGGTAAGGCCTGTACGGCATACCAAATTGGATTTGAAGTAAACTCGAAAGTTAAACTTTGGTTCCGTAAGGTTTTTGATGCTCCTGATTTCTCCAGTTTCTCAAAATCGAAAGTTTTACTCGTGTTACCACGCACATTTATAGGCATACTTTCTGTAACCAGCATGGCATTTGCCAAAACCGGAATGGTATTTTCCTCCCCATCGCTAAATTTGCCGCTTTGGGCTAAAACTTTATAAGTAATGGCACTAAGGCCTGATGGGATAATTAATGTCCATTTTAAAACGGTATTGCCTGCATCATCAACTTCGAAAGTTTTTTCTGTTTTTTCGTTTGCTCCAAAAATCCGGATGGGTTTTGCCGTTAAGGCATCAGTAAGTTCTAAACTGGCATTGCCAATGAGTTTTTTGCCTGCCAGATTATTCAGTTTGGCACTTAATAGAATAGTATCTCCTTCCCTAAAAAAACGTGGGGCATTGATGGCAATGGCTAACTGTTTTTGCGTAACCAATTCATTGGTGATGTAGGCGGTTTTTAAATCTTTGGTGTGTGCAAAGCCCATCATCTTATATCGGGTTAAACTTTGCGGTATGGTAAATTCAATTTTAATTTCGCCTTTGGCATTGGTTAACAATTGTGGATAGAAAAACGCCAGTTCATTAAAATTGGTACGGGCTGTGATGTTACTGGTTTTTATTTTTCCGCCAACCAACACTTCGCTTAAATTATTACCCTGGTTAGTCGTTCCTGAAACATTAATGTTGCTTATTCCTCTAATCATGACACTACCTCTTGCACCTGGTACACCAGTATTGTTTTGGATATTTAAACCTGCTACTTTACCCTCTAAAGGCGCACTAGCAAGTTGAGTAACAGATCCCGCCAACATTTTCTTTTGCTGTACGGCAGAACCTACAACAACCACTTCATTCAAAGCATTTCCATCTTCTTTCAGGGTTACATCAATCCGCTTTTTATCGCCTATTTTTATAGAATGGCCCTTAAAACCTAAATAAGCAAAACTCAATGTCTCTCCTGCTTTAGCATCAATAGTATAAATCCCCAAAACATTGGTAGTGCTTACCTTTTTGCCAGATTTTACCTGTACACCCGGCAATATTTCACCATAACTGTCGAATACCACACCATAGGTTAATTTGCCATTGGCCAACTCCGCTAATTTCTCAACAGCCTCAGGAGACAGACCTCTTTTTTTGGGTCTTTTCAAATTGTTTATGTAATTGTGGTAACTATAGTTGTAGCCGCCATAATAATTGTAACCGAATAAATTAAGGTTCTCATAAGCCCGTGTAACCACTGCATAATTCCGGTTAGGTCTTAAAAACCATAAATAACTTTGATTTGTGATATCGTTGGCATTATAATTCCAGTTGTAATAATAGTAGTTAAAACCTGTTTGTAAATGCGTATTCCAATCCATTCTTTTCAGATCATCTAAACTTGCATCGTAAAGCGTAGCCACCATTTCGGCCATCTGCTTTTCACCATTTTTATTACTGATCTGCAGTTTCCAGCTTTCTTTTTCGCCAGGTTGCAGTTTATCTCTAAAAGTTAAAAACTTAATATTCAATTCTTTTTCAGGGTCAATAATTTTAACCTGCTGCATCGAATTGTAAACCATACCCTGATGTATCATGGTAAACTGTACCGCGAAACCATCTTCGTAATTTGTCTTTGGCTTAATTTTAACGATGTTTTGTTTAGGAGATAAATCGACCCACACCTTTTCGGCAATGCTGTCCCGGTAATAAACTTCATAATAAGCTTTACTGTTATTGGCCAAACCAGCCAGGCGAAAAACAGCACTTTCAGTTGGTTTAATTACATTTAATTCAGGCGAAATCCATTCGACATTC
This sequence comes from Sphingobacteriaceae bacterium GW460-11-11-14-LB5, assembly GCA_002151545.1. Lineage (NCBI taxonomy): Bacteria > Pseudomonadati > Bacteroidota > Sphingobacteriia > Sphingobacteriales > Sphingobacteriaceae > Sphingobacteriaceae bacterium GW460-11-11-14-LB5. Next base: position 4,273,623 of record CP021237.1, read on the forward strand.
GATTGTATTACAGCAGGCTGGTCGTTATAAACCACTAAATACTTGTCGACTTTAATGGTATCCTTCTGCTCATTTACAGCCAGCAGGCTTATTTTATAGTAACCTGGTTTTAGGTTCTTTTGACTAAAGGTTAAGTTCCCACGACCATCAATAATCGATAGGTTTTGTTTCAGTTCTACCGATTTTACCGGCCACTTAGCCACTTCGAGTTCGTTGTTATAATCTTCATCAGGAAAATTTTTGATAAACTCATCTTTATTCATGGTATAACCCTCCGCATAAAAAGGGCTTTTATTCATCAACCTGGATGGCGACTGCAATAAACTCCATTTTGCCTGGATGTTGGCTTTTATAGGTTCGTTATTTAAATTGCTTACCCAAAACGCGATGCTATCTGTTTTATTGCTGGTATAAATAACCTGTTCGGTACTGATATTAAGGTTAATATCTTTTTGTCCGACATTAATGCTGGTACTTTTTGTTCGGGTTTCGCCGTTCAAATCCGTTACCTCAATTTCAATATCGTAGCTATAATTTTGTTTGGTATCAGTCGCTTTTGCAAAAAAGGTGATATCAAACTTACCACCTGCTTTGGTACTTGTTTTACCAATGGCAATTTGCTTCCTATCGAAACTACCTGAACCATAAACAGCAATACGCTGTGCATAGTTTAACCGATAATCGTAGATTGCCTTGCGGAAAACCTTATAATTTATTTTCGCATTGTTTATTGAATATCCCGAAAAAGCACTGGCCCTACCTTCTACTTTAATACTATCGTTTAACTTGTATTTTTGAATAGGTTTATCAAAAACAACCTCAAAAGTCGGGCGTTTATATTCCTCAACCTGTACATAAATACTTCCATAATCAGTTTCGATCTGCATATTGCCGTTAAGCTTTCCCATTGGGATACTAAACGAGCCCTGGAAAGTCCCGTAATCGTTACTGGTAACCTTAGCTGTTGCTATTTCTTTTCCATTCGTATCATTTAAAATAACCTCCAGTTCCTTATTTACCTCAATTTTATTTTTGCCCTTTTCAAATTTCATATAGAGGCCTTTGTAATAAATGGTTTGGCCAGGGCGATATATCGGCCTGTCGGTAAAAAGAATCACGCGCTCTTTATCCTCATCATCCTGATAGCCATTGTAATTATTGATGTTGAGTTTCAATTCATCTTTTCCGTGGGTAACCACTACGGAAGACACATTCCTGTCCGTTTCGTTTGTACTCGCATAACCTTTGTCGTTCGTCGTAATTAAATCACCCTCAATAAATTTCCGTGTATTGTAATCGTATCTCCGTTGTTGAATTTTAACATTTTTTAGAGGGGCTCCATCGCTAAGCTGATTCACAAAATATTCTTGTTTTTCAATATTTCGCCTGTTAATCACCGCTATTCCCGTAACCTTAAAGTTAACGTTGCTATAAACGCTATCTTTTTGTTTCCGGTTAATGGTTTGGGCAATTAAGGTATAAGCACCAAATGGCAAACCCTCTATTTTATCAATTAAAGTATGGCCTTGGTAGTCGCCTGTTTTTGGCGTAATTACAGTCCATTGTTTGATTATTTTATTTTTATTGAAAAAAGTCAAAAAATCTGCCTTGTTTTTAAATTGCTCGTACTCAAATTGAGACTCAGGGGTTTTAAATAACCTAAACTGTATGGTATCTGCATTTTTATACGATAGGTGCAGCTGGATTGGTTTATCAGGCAAAACATATCCTTTGGTTTTAGTTGATAATTCACTGCTCTCTATTTGCTGTATTAAATTTCTGGCGTTTTGTGCACCGATACTTTTTGGGTAAGCCTTAACGGCTTTTTCAGCTAAGGCTATCGCTTTAATCAGGTGCTGTTTATTGGTATCAATTGGTAAACCTGCATTTTTCCGCATATTGGCCTGTTCATATAAAATGTCAGCATAAACTTCCGTTTGAATGCTTTGTTCTGCTAACGCGCTTAATGCATTGTAATACAATTCCTGGTTATCGCCTCCGAAATTTTGCTGTACAAACTTTAAACGTTTTAAATCAACATCGGCCAATGCCGATAAATTATTGTTGCCCTGATGAAATGTGATCAGGTTTCTAAACAACAACAGATTCTGCAGTTTAAACGAAGTGCTGTCTGAGGGCAATTCAGCGGTAAGAAAATGCTGTCTATCGCCAAACCAAGTTATATTGTCCGCATCAAACAGTTCATCATCATGTTGAGTGATGTTAATTTGTGAGTTGCTAAAAACTTCGATGGCCCGGTGTGCCAATAGATCGTATAAGGTAGGCCTGAAAACCCGGTTGTTTTGATCACCTGCTAAAACAGCGTCCAAAACATCAACTTTAGTTTGTTGCAAAAGTTGAACTTCCTTTAACGATAAGAGATAGTATTTTACGGTTTCATCGCTCAGTTTTTTAATATTCCAGGTTTTAATATCATCACCAATATCGCCCTGCACCGATGTACGCTGGCTAATTTGCCACCTGTTTTGCTGCAAATAATTCCAATAGGTTTCGGCTAAAAGAGATTGTAAAATACTTTTTTCGGGCTGTTTGGCCGTGCTAATGTCTTCACGAAGATTAATCAGGATTTTATCAAAGGCATTCTCTACCAAATAACCCTGAAACATCATCCTATAAATAACCGATTTAATCAGCAATGGGGTATTACGCTCCTGGCGTGCCTGTTGATTTATTTTTTCAATCAAAGCCAGCGCATCCTTGGGTTTGCCCTGGTTGGCGATAGAATCAATCCGATAAAAATCTGCCTGGGTATACTGGTGCTGTGCTGCCGCCTCGAATGAAAACCAAATGATAAAAAGCAATAAAGCGGAAAAGCGTAAAGATGGGTTCATAAAATAACGTTGAGTTTTAATAGAGATGGGGCAAATACTAAAATTCCATAAAAGATTAATATTTTAAGTGATTATTTACGAATCTAATTATTAATACATTAAATGTTACAAGCCGCAAACATTAACGTTTTTAACATTCGCAGCATAACATTATCTTTGCCCCATGTCAACACAATTAAAAAATCTATCTGATTTCTCTCATACCACCGTTCCGAGTGGAGCAAAGTATAAATTCGGGATTATTGTAGCCGAGTGGAATGCCGAAATTACCGGCGCTTTATACAATGGTGCATTAAAAACGCTTTTAGCCAATGGGGTTAAGGAGGAAAATATAATTTCTTTACCCGTGCCAGGAAGTTTCGAATTAACAGGTGGTGCAGAAATTTTATTGAGCAAAAGAAATGATATCGATGCGGTAATCTGTTTAGGTTGCGTAATTCAGGGCGACACCAAACATTTCGATTTTATTTGCGATGCAGTAGCTCAAGGGGTAACCAATGTTGGCATTAAATACAGTAAACCGGTTATTTTCGGGGTTTTAACCACCAATAACCTGGAGCAGGCGCAAGATCGTGCTGGCGGCAAACATGGCAACAAAGGCGATGAAGCAGCCATTACGGCCATTAAAATGGCTGATTTTTCAGCTCAAATTTAAACTTGCGTTTTAATAATTATTTGTAACTTAGAAGTTTAAAAATTATCAGATCCGATGAAACCATCATGACTAACATGATCGCTTCATCACCATTGAAATAACAAATATATACGGATGAAAAAAGTAGCCATCTTACTATTGGCGGTGTTTTGCACCATTACCATATTAGAATCTTGTTCTTCTAAACTTTGTCCTGCTTATGGATCTTACCCGGAAGGAAAACGCAGAAGGAATTAATCTACCTTATTTGTAATCTCATATTCAGGTCATTTGCAGAACTTTATTTAACTGCAATTGTTGTCCTGTAAACAATACTTATAATAGCATGACTTGGGTTAACTTAACTTCAATGGAACAGCTTGATGAAATCAAAAATGCAAGCGGTTTTAGTCTTATTTTTAAACACAGCACACGTTGCTCCATTAGTTTAATGGCTAAAAAGAATTTCGAATTTGACTGGGACATTATTCCGGCAGATACAAAACTTTACTTTTTAGATTTAATTAGCTACCGTGATATTTCGAACCAGATTGCCGAAGTTTTTCAGGTAGCACATCAATCGCCACAGATTTTATTGATTAAAGATGGCGATTGTGTATTGGAAGCCTCACATAGTGATATTTCCGCTGATGAAGTTGCAGAAGTGATTGCTGCTTAATTAAATACAATAAGAGAAATCATCCTGATCTGATAGCAATCGGATTTATTTCAGGGTTTAAAGCGCTTAAAAACATTTTTAGGCGCTTTTTTTTATTTTAAGGGCTCAAGTTTAAAAATAATTTTATTTCTTTTTGAAAAGCAATGTCCAGTTTGCTATCGGCTACTGTAGTCCTGCTGTGCACTATAGTCCCGGTTGAAAAAACCGGGAGCTGCCGTTCCCATCAGGTTTATTAAGGTAAAGCCTGTGAAGAGAAAAACACCAAACGTTCCTACGGAACGAAAAAAAACATTTTACCACCTTGTTACCCATGAAACGTTCCTAACGGAACGGGATTATTATTAACTTTCGATCTCTTGGCTCAGCGCAAGGATGGCAGGTTTATGAAAACAATGCCTTCGAACAAAGCATCAAACATTCCGGTGGAACGAGAAAACTCGTTTCCACATCTTATCCATCAGCCGTCCATAATGCAACGGGAAGTGATTATTATTGACTTTCGATCTCTTGGCTCAGCGCAAGGATGCAGGTTTATGAAAACAATGCCTTCGAACAAAGCATCAAACATTCCGGTGGAACGAGAAAACTCGTTTTCACACCTTATCCATCAGCCGTCCCTTCGGGACGAATGGTAGGTAGCAAATAACATTTGTTATTTGTGTTCGTTCCGTAGGAACGTTTGGTGATGTAAATGATTAATACCCGATCCCATTACGGTCTGTAAGAACACATACCATGGAAATGCCAAAACAAAAAAGGTCCCGATTTATGTCGGGACCTTGTATATTCTTATTGTGGTTGCAATTAAGCAACTACAACATTTTCTATTTTTAACACTTTTGAGGTTCTGTTTCTGGTTTCTTTGCAAAGATCTGCATCCTGCGCAAGCGATTTTCCATAAGTAGGAATCATCTCCTTAATTTTGGCCTGCCATTCTTCAGTAGCCAAATCATCAGCAAAACAACGGTTTAATAAATCGAGCATAATAGAAACGGCTGTTGAAGCTCCGGGAGATGCACCCAGCAAAGCTGCAATAGAACCATCGGCGGCACTTACCACCTCTGTTCCAAATTCTAAAATACCACCTTGTTTTTCGTCTTTTTTAATTACCTGCACACGCTGACCTGCATATTCCAGTTCCCAATCTTTAAGCTCGGCAGTTGGTAAATATTCTTTCAATGCTTCCAATCTGTCTTCCGGCGACTGCCTAACCTGCTCAATCAGATACTTTGTTAAATCAAGGTTATGCAATCCTGCCGACAGCATCGGGCGGATATTATTAAATTTTATCGATTTTGGTAAATCTAAGAATGAACCATTTTTAAGGAATTTGGTAGAGAAACCAGCATAAGGGCCAAACAATAGCGCCTGCTTACCATTAATCATTCTGGTATCCAGGTGTGGAACCGACATTGGTGGGGCACCAACAGCCGCTTTTCCATACACCTTAGCATGGTGTTTTTTAATAATTTCTTCGTTGGTACATTTTAACCATTGTCCGCTTACAGGGAAACCGCCAAAACCTTTTCCTTCAGGAATGTCTGATTTTTCCAGTAGTGGCAAAGAACCACCACCTGCACCGATAAATACAAACTTAGCTACACGTTTGCGTTTGTCTCCGCTTTCTAAATCCTTAACTTTTACAATCCAGTTGCCGTCTTTATTCTTTTTAAGGTCGCGGATTTCGTGGTTGAAATACAGATTAACGTTACTTTGTTCCTTTAAGTTGTTAAACATGTCGCGGGTTAACGTACCAAAGTTAACATCGGTACCTAAATCCATTTTAGTAGCCGCAACTTTTTCGCTTTTTTTACGGCCATCCATAATCAAAGGTGCCCAGTTTTTGACCAACTCGGTATCTTCGGTATATTGCATATCGCTAAACAAATCGCATTGGGTTAATGCGTCGTAGCGTTTTTTAAGATATTCTACATTCTTTTTTCCCCAAACAAAACTCATGTGAGGAATATTGCGAATAAAATTACAAGGATCTGAAACCAATCCCTTGTTCACTAAATATGACCAGAACTGCTTAGAAACCTCAAAATGTTCTGCAATCTGAACCGCTTTTTTTATTTCAACTGTACCATCCTTCTTTTCGGGTGTATAGTTTAATTCGCAAAAAGCAGAGTGTCCCGTTCCGGCATTATTCCAGGCATCAGAGCTTTCTGCCGCCGCAATATCTAAACGTTCGTAAATTTCTATGCTTAAATTGGGTTCTAATTGTTTTAACAAAACACCCAGGGTTGCACTCATGATGCCAGCCCCTATTAAAATTACATCAGCGTCAGTTTTACCAACTGTCTTTTTCTTTTTTGTCATCTTAGCTTAAAGGAGTTACAAATTTAGGATGATTTTAAACATCCCACGAATTTTAAGGCATTAATTCTGAAAAAATTGCCAAAAAATTAGAAATACTTTCTGTTTTTTGACAACTTCTAATCAAATTTTAATCCAAAAAACTGTCCGGCCAGGAACAAACATCAAAAGACATGAACGCACTATTAAAAGCTCATTATTAATTTGCTAATCACGCTACCTAATTTTTTAAAATATTTGTCATTTTAGATTCAAATGGCTTAAAAAAATTAAATTTTAATAAACAGCCCTGCCTTTTCACAGGTTAAATGCAGAAGATGTTTACAGTTCTTGTTTTTTTTCTCTCCTAAAATGTTTTTTTATACCTCTATTTGTTTAAAAAATTACCTCATGAAGAATTTAGTTTTATTTTGCACTGTACTTTTTTTAGCTGCCTGCTCTGGTGATAAAACAGATCAGGTGCTGCTCGATCTTGACAAGAAGAAATTGACAGCAAACATTAACTATGATAAAATCATCTTTTATAAGTTCGCTAAAATAGCTGTCCGTTCAACTGCAGTTCAAGATACAACTCAACCCGAATATCAAAAATTCAGTAAACAGGCACAAAGTGTTGTTCGTACCTTAAATAAGGTGAACGGAAATGGCGACGAAAATATTTCAGTAATAGACGCCTTAAGGCTGTATAAAGAATACCGCTCGGTTAAACAATTTGTGAAAGAAACCGACGAAGATGTTTTCCCGCTTTTAACAGCTGGATTTATTGCAATGAAGACTGGCGTTAAAACACCGGATCCTTTTTTTAAAGACCTAAAAAAGGTTTACTATCAAAACATTGAACATGCCATTTTAAGTATGGCAGTTTTAACCACCAGAGATTTAGGGCAGCCTTTTGCATTATATGAATGCGCTAAAACTCAGCCAGAGTTGCTGGATGATTGCGAAGTTAAAACCTTGCTCGAATTTGTCCGTGGCTTTCTGTTTTTTGGCAATAATCTTTTTTACCTGTCAGAAGATGGTCTCTCGCGAAATATTAAATGGCTTGATAAAAATGAGAAAATTCCACTCCCCTACACGAAAGCCTTTTTTGGCTGGAGCCGCTTAAATGATGAACAAACCCATGTTGCCTTTCATGGCATGAACTACCTTTTCAGAGGTTTTGACCGGATGAGAATGGAGCGCAAAATTGATGAGGAGCGATCGCTTGAAGATTTTGAGGCTTTTTTAAACGACATGAATAAACTCGGCGTCCAAAATGAACTGGTTTGGGGGATAACCGCTTACCTGAATTTAAAAAAAGAAAGACCAGAGCAGTCGCTTCCGGCATTAGAAAAGCTAAGCAAAAGCCCATTATTTTCTAACAGTGAACGTGAAGCCCTGCAGCAAACCATTGTCTATGTAAAAGATCGTAAATCAGATAAGGCACTAACAGGAGTATACGACAAAGCATTTATAGGCAAAATTGCCACCAAATATATGATCGCACTGCTATCGAAGGTTGATTGGGAAAAACTGATGAAGCAACAGGGAGTTCCTTATACTAAAGAAGTATTTGCCGGCATCGGCAAATTTAAAGCGCTTTCCAATTCGGTGAGTGAGTACACACAACCTTCAACCATCGAAAAGGGTAAAAAAGAGATTGGCAAGAAAGGCAGCGAGCTGCTCGAAAAAGCTAAAGGGTTTTTGAACTAAAAGGTAGTTTTTCATTTAGATTGGAGCGCAGTCCTGAACTTAGGGCGAGAGCTTTTTAACTTTCTTTGGAAAGTTAAAGATTTTACTTCGCAGTGTCTTCGGGTTCTCGCCTACGCCATTACTAACAGATTCCAATAAAGCGGTCGTCCTTCCCGCGCATGCGGGAAGGACGACCGCTTTATTGTATTAAGATTCCCAATCGAGTTGGGAATGACGATATCCAGAGAGGTATCACCTACTTAAAATTACCTATGCATTTATTGACCTTTAGGCAATAAATTAGATCTCAGTAGTGACTTAAAATATTAACCAATTTACCAAATGGATCTCGGGTATAGAATCGCCTGACGCCCCATGGCTCATCAGCCGGACCGTATTCGACAGGAAACCCGGCGGCCTTAACCTTCTTCAAGATATCATCAACATTTTCAACTTCAATGGATAGATCTGGTGTTGGGGTACCTGATCCACCTTCAGCGGCAAAACTGATCTGTACATCCATTTTTTGGCCAGCAGCGCCATAGGTTGCAATCCAGCCGTGATCCATCATTAAATCCAGCCCCAATACATCCTTGTAAAAACTTGCTGCTTCTGCAATTTTTTGAGTATCGATATTAAGCACTATTCTTTTTACCATAAACAGAAGTTTAAATTCCTAAGATAACAAAAAGCCCTGCAATGTTTATTGCAGGGCTAGTCAACCACGCTTATCAGTTTTTAAGCTTCGCTTTAAATATCTTTTCCAGTTTCTCTATTTTTGGCTGGATCACCAACCTGCAATACGGTTCACTTCCATTTTTATTGAAATAATTCTGGTGATAATTTTCGGCGACATAAAAAGGTTTGGCCGCTTCTATAGCGGTTACCACTTTCTTGCCATAGGCATTGGTTTTATTCAATTCTGCCTTGTATTTTTCGGCCAAAGCTTTTTGTTCTGCTGAATGGTAAAAAACTACCGAGCGATATTGTGTACCACTATCTGCCCCCTGGCGGTTTAATGTAGTTGGGTCATGGCTTTTCCAAAAAACTTCTAACAAGTCATCATAAGAAATCACCAGTGGATTGTAGGTTATTTCTAAAACTTCTGCATGACCGGTAGCACCGGTGCATACTTCTTCGTAAGTTGGATTGGTTAATGTACCGCCTTCGTAACCCGATTTTACCGACACGACACCTTTTAACCGCTGAAATATAGCTTCGGTGCACCAAAAGCAGCCCATACCGAAAGTAGCCTTTTCCGTCTTTTTCCCTTGTGCATTAGCCTGGTTAAGGGCCAGTACTGCTAACAGAACTAAAATTATTTTTCTCATTTTGTGTTTATTTATTTTTACCTGTAATGAGGCTATCATGATTTTTTTGCTCTATTACTTGCAAAATGCAAATCATGATGGTTTCATGTGTGTTTTTATTTTATTAGTCGCAAATACCCCATTTACCTTACAGCTTGTTTATGTTATTTCCATTTAATTATACGAAATTAAATAAACTGTAGTTTGCATTTAAATTATAATGGATTTAGTGTGACAATCGAATATCACCTGGATTTTGCAATTTTGTTAATAACTTAAAAACCTGTATATTAATTCATTAAATACTTAAGATCCAGCCGAAATGCAGTTATTAACAATTCTTTTTAAATTCGTATAACATTAAATATAAAATTATGTCTACACCGTATATTCCTTGTTTAGATTTAGGCTCTTACATCAATGGTTCAGCAGAAGACCGCAAAAAGTTTTCGGATGAATTGGGCCGTGCATTTAACGATTCGGGTTTTGTTACCATCACCAACCATGGTTTAAGTCAGGAATTAATTGATAAACTTTACGAAAACATTAAAGCGGCCTTTTCGTTACCTGTTGAAACCAAAAGGAAATACGAGAAACCAGAATTGGCAGGCCAGCGCGGTTATACCAGTGCCGGTAAAGAAACCGCTAAAGGCGCTAAAACTCCAGATTTAAAAGAATTCTGGCAAATCGGACAGGAAGTAACTGATGGCGATCCGGTTAAAAATGAATACCCTGATAACGAAATTTTGGAGGAATTACCTGAATTTAACCAGGTAACCGGCGACATTTATAAAAAACTGGAAGAAAACGGAACACATTTATTACGTGCCATTGCAACCTATTTAGAATTACCCATCAATTATTTCGACAAACATGTTCATAACGGAAATTCGATTTTGAGAGGCATCCACTACTTCCCGATCGAAAATCCTGAAACCATTCCTGATGATGCAGTTCGTGCAGGCGCACATGAAGACATTAACCTAATCACCTTGTTAATCGGTGCCAGTGCAGATGGTTTAGAAGTATTAACCCGCAGTAATGAGTGGTTACCAATTAAAGCACACCATACCGATATTGTAGTGAATGTGGGCGATATGTTACAGCGTTTAACCAACAATAAATTAAAATCGACGACACACAGGGTGGTAAACCCTCCTCGTGAACTAATGAAAACTTCACGCTTTTCGGTTCCATTTTTCTTACATCCACGTAGCGATATGGACTTAACCAGTTTACCATCAACCATTGATGCTGAACATCCTAAAGCTTATAGCGATATGACCGCAGGAGAATATTTAGATGAAAGATTAAGAGAAATTGGATTGAAAAAGTAGTTGGGCTTGGGAGTTCTCAGTTTGGAGTTCTGGCAAATCACAAATAGAAAATTTAAAGGCATCGGTTAAAAAACCGGTGCTTTTTTGTTATTTAGATTTATACGTAACAAATCTTTATTCCCTACCAATATTGATTAAGGTTCATAATCGTCAGGTAACAAAGTTGAAATCCCATAAATAGATGAAAAAAAACCAGTGAGCCTAAGCCCTTTTGAAATCCCGTTAACTTTAGGGTTAATGATTACTTCTTTACGTTTTAATTCAACAATCGATTTATTAACTTCATATATATTTTTATCCCTATGGTCCTGAAATTTGTTAGGATACAGGTTATTTTTCACAGAACGATATATGTCAGCATCTATCGGTTTTGTGAAAGTTACTGACAGTAGTGTATCTTTTGTTTTAAATATGGTATTTCCGCTGCTATTTACCGTTTTAAAATCATCGGAATTAAGCAAATTAATTGATAGCGTTTCAAAGTTATCAGGCTCATTGAAAATTTTTTTATAATAGGCAGAAGAATCGCCAAGCGCTGTGCTGTTTTTATTAACAATAAATTCGCTTTTCCTTGCATAATCTAATTGCGCTATAATTTTCAATACCCTTGCTTTCTCAGTATTCTTGCTTCGAGTAATACTACGCACTTCAAAACCTTCCGTACTGATGGTGTTACTATAAACCGATCTAAGAAAATGAATCATAGAGCCATAGTAAGATGCATTTCTTAATTTCGTCTTCTTATCTGACAATTCTTTATCGTTTAATTCCCTAAAAAAAGATTTTCCGACAAGGCTCCTTCCTAAGGATGAAAGTTCAAAATTTTGCAAATCATATTCGACAATATATCCTAAGGCTTTATTTAAAATAACGATCGGTCTCTTAGCAACGGCCTTCATCCCACGAGTTTCCTTGATATACCTCAACTCAATATCTTCTTTATTCTGTATGACACATTGATCTGAATATGGTGTTACCCCTAAAAAACCGTCTTTAAATTTCTGCCAGTTTTTTGGATTTCTTGAATCCAGAACAATATAATCAGCACCTATTTTAACTTCATCAAGCTCTTGTGTTTTCTGTTTTAACTTAAAATCGAGTTTTAATGGCAATTGAGATGAAGAAAATGAATAAGATATTGTTTCATATCCAACAAATGTAATCACAAGTTCCTGCGTGCCTAAAGGGATATTATCAAACGAAAAAAAACCTTCCTCATTTGACATACGACCAATTGTGGTATTGTTAATATAGATATTTGCTCCCGCAACTGCCTTACCGCTATCATTATCAATTATTTTTCCAGAAAGCATATTTTGCGCCAACAAAACTTGGGGTAGAAAAATTAATAAAAATAAAATAGTCTTTTTAGGCAAAATCATATGTAATATTATTTGTGTAATCTTACACATTTTTCGCTTAATTTACCCCAAATAATTTGGCTTTCTGGTCATATGCTTTCAGAAATCTCTAACAGAACCTAACGAAAGTTTAGGGGTTAAAATGGGTTGAGAAGAGCTAATTTGCTTTTTTTATTTATCATAATATGTATACAACACGATTAGATATCTTCGCCAAAATTGAGGGAATTGGCTCTGCCTCAGGGTTATTCGCAAGTGGAAATTTGCTTTACATTATAGGCGATAACAGTGCTTATTTAAATGCATACAACATTAAAACCAAACAGCTTCGCAAGATCCAGGTATTATTTAACACAGGACTAAAGCAGCTGGAAAACATTCCTAAATCATTAAAACCCGATTTCGAAATCCTTTGTCAGCACGATGATAAATTATACCTTTTAGGTTCTGGTTCAACTCCAAAAAGAAACCTGATGATCGAATTCGACCTGAAAACTCAAAAAGTTATTCAGAAAGACCTGACCGAAACCTACACCAGACTTAAAGCTATTGCTGAAATAGATGATCAGAATTTGAACCTCGAAGGGGCAATTTTTACGGGTAAGGAGTGGCTGCTTTTTAACCGTGGCAACGGGATCAATGCAAAGAATGGCATATTTAAAATCCCTGGAGCAGATTTAACCGACACCAACCAAATTAAATTTAACAGTTTTAAACTCCCCAATATTGATCATGTGGAATCATCTTTTACGGATGCAACACGGGTTAAAAATGAAATATTTTTCATTGCTACTGCTGAAGACACCAAATCGACTTATGCCGATGGCGAAATTCTGGGCAGTTTTGTTGGCAGTATTAACCTGCCAACCTTAAAGTTAAACTTTAGCAATAAAATCTCTGATCAACATAAATTCGAAGGCATTACTTTATTAAGCCAGGACGAGCATAACACCACTTTTCTCTTATGTGAAGACCGTGATACGGAGGAGCTTAAAACAGTAATTTATAAGTTGGTAATCAATTTTTAGGTGAAAGAGTTGTCAACTTTCTGGCAGATTGGCTATTAAAGTTAACACCTCTTTCATTTGTTTATAAACATAGAAAAAACACCTGACTACCATGAAACGTACAGCTCTCAGCATTTTTCTAATTCTCATCTCTTTACTTTTTGCTTGTCATACTGATCAACCAGTTGCACAAAAAAACACAGTAAACGATGTTACACAACTAAATCCTATAAAAGTTGCTAAAATAATTACGCCACAAACTTCCGCTGAAATTATTAAAGCAGTTAAAACCCAGAATGGACCGATCTGCATAGGGGGAGGCCAATTTAGTCAAGGTGGGCAAACGGCCACAGAAAATGCTTTGCAAATTGATATGAGAAAGTTAAATCGAATATTAAGTTTCTCAAAAGAAAGAAAGGAAATTACAGTTCAGGCAGGAATAAGATGGCGTGAAATAATTCAGTTTATAGATCACTATGATTTATCGGTTAAAATTATGCAGACTTACGCAAATTTCACGGTTGGCGGTTCGCTCAGTGTTAATGTTCATGGCCGTTATGTTGGACAGGGACCAGTAATTTTATCAGTTAAAAGTTTTAAGATTGTTTTAGCTGACGGAAGTTTCATCACCGCAAGTCCAACGGTTAATAGCAAGGTTTTTTATGCAGCTATAGGTGGCTACGGCGGAATTGGCGTAATCACCGAAGTAACCTTATTACTAACAGAGAATTATAAAATTCAGCGAAAAGACACTTTGATGGATATCGCTGCTTACAAGCAGTTTTTCTTTTCTACCATTAGAAATAAGCCTCAATTTGTATTTCATAATGCAGATATATATCCCAATAATTACACCAAAGTTAGGGCGGTTACTTATACCAAAACCGAAAAGAAATTAACTGTAACCGAGCGCTTAAAACCAAACGACAAAAACTTTGGGCTGAAAAGATTTGCAATGAAAGTTGTAGCCAGTTCTGATTTTGGAAAGTGGCTAAGACAACACCTGATAGACCCCATACATTATACAGGTAAAGTTGTTGAGTGGAGAAATTATGAAGCTACCTACGATGTAAAGGATCTAGAACCCAATTCAAGAAAAAAAGCAACCTATGTTTTACAAGAATATTTTACACCAATAAATCATTTTGAGTCCTTTTATCCAAAGATGGTCAAAGTGCTAAAAGATAATGATGTAAATGTAATCAATATTTCAGTAAGGCATGCGAATAAGGATTCTGGATCGTACCTCGCCTGGGCTAAGGAAGAAGTTTTTGCATTCGTAATTTATTATAAGCAGGAAGTATCTGATGCAGAAAAAGTAAAAGTAACCAAATGGACAAGAGCTTTGATTGATGCATCTTTATCTGAAAAGGGCACCTACTATCTTCCCTACCAAATACAGGCTACTCAATCACAGTTTTCAAAAGGCTATCCGAATGCAGAAGCATTTTTTAAACTAAAGAAAAAATACGACCCAGACTATAAATTTAGAAATAAACTTTTTGATGCTTATTATAGACCTAAAGATTAACGATTTAAAAAGGGCGGGCCATTTGAATCAGCTAAATTGTTATGACCTCTCAATTAAACCCTGAAATCTATCTTTATGCCCTCCATTTCTTAATGGTCAATTTTTAAAATCAATTGCTTTATTGTTTGACCACCTAAGTCACCTGAGAACATTAAAGTTGACAAACCCTATTAATTTTTCAGCAAACTCCGTACAGAAACCTGTGGTGTTTCACCCGCAGGTACTATAAAAATGGCGTCATTTTCTATCGCTTGCCCTTCATCGAAATAATAACCTGCGGTAACCGGCATTATCGCGCTGATCATTTTTCCGTCTTTATCTTTGGTATAATAGGTAACGTTTATTAAATGGCTTTTCATACCAACCTGAACCTTTTTAGAAGTTAACCTTGCTCCTGTTGCGTTAATGCAATCCAGCTCAATAATTTTTGAATTGCCGATGGCTGATAAATCCAGCGAACTGGCCAAACGGATGTTAAAAGATTTGCCTGTATTGTTTTTCACAGAAGCCAAAACTTTATAGCGGTCGAAATCCTGATCTTTTATGGTTAACTTTTCCTTATTTACAACGGTATAGGTTACCGCAATTCCATTTAAATTTACAGTTTCTCCGTCTTTAATCTGCTGTGCATTTACGGTTGTTTTAAGTCCCAAAAAAAGCAGCAAAAAAGCTATAGTTTTGATACATTTTATCATCAGTATTCTGTTTTAGGTTTAGGTACTGAAATTACAAATAATAATTAAATCTGCTCCATCCTTACTATAACATTCTATTTCTTCGACTCGTCAATAGCTTTGTTTACTACATCCTCAATCCTGCCTCTAATTTTTAAGTTCGATAACTTATCGGTAACGGTGGGATTAACACGGTTTGATAAAAACACATATACCAAACCTCTTGATGGATCGACCCAAACGCAGGTTCCGGTATAACCTGTATGACCATAAGTTTGAGGAGAAGCCAGCTCTGAAGGATAATGTTTGGTCGTATCCGGATCCCAGCGATCGAAACCTAAACCCCTGCGGCTTACATTCGATTGTTTCGACGTAAACATATCTACCGTTGAATTTTTGAAATATGTTACACCACCATAAGTACCGCGGTTTAAAAGCATCTGATAAATAATAGCCAGATCGTTAGCACTGGCAAATAAACCGGCATGACCAGATACACCACCGGCCAAAGCTGCGCCCTGATCATGAACATAACCCACTAGCAAAGTTTTTCTGAAATACTTATCATCTTCTGTCGGTATGATCTGCTCCGGTTTAAAACGGTTACGTGGTAAAAAACCTGCGGTTTGCATACCCAATGGCTTATAAAAGTTTTCGTAGGTATATTGGTTTAAAGGTTCTTCGCTAATGTGTTCAACAATATCTTTCATCACATACATGCTGATATCGCTGTACACATATTTACCACGGGTTTTAATCGGCGAATTGAGCATCTTTGGCCACATAAAGTCTTTGAAAAAGCCTTTTTTGATATAATAGTTATCGGCCACTTTGGTTGGATAAGCCGCAGATGAATCCCTGCTGTAATCGCCTGTTTTTACATAATCATGAAAAGGAATGTAAGGGATAAAACCTGCCTGGTGCAACATCACTTCACGCACCTGAATATTGTTCATGGGTGTAGTACGCGCTTTCGGGATATAAGCGCCAATATTGGTATCCAGTTTCAGCTTTCCTTCTTCAAACAAACGCATTACCGCAGGGGTAGTTGCGGTTACCTTGGTTACCGAAGCCAGATCGAAAATATCGGTTACCTGATCAGGCACATGGGTATCGTAGGTATGGGTACCGTAAGCTTTATTAAAGATGACTTTACCATCTTTGGCAACCAAGACCACCAGTCCGGGTGTTGCTTTTTGCGCTATCGCTTCGGCAGCAATAGCATCAATCTCTTTTAAGTTATTCGAATTTAAACCCGCATCTTCAGGCACGGTGTATTTTAAGCGGGTGGCGGTTGTTGTAAAACCCAAGCCCATGGTATAACGCGCCGAGTAAGCTGTAGTTAATTTATTTGAAGCGGCAATTCCACCAAAAATATACTGCGGAACAATGGCTGCAGCATCCATATTGTTTTGACCTGTCCATACAATTGGCGATTTTAATAAATCGAATGATTTTAAACCAGGTCCGTTACCAAAAAAAGAAATGATTACCTGTTTATTTTTGCTGATACTGTTGATGAAATTGATGTATTTCGCTTTGCTTACATTTTGATCATCAATGGTAATTAGAATGGTATTAAAATATTTAAGATCATCTTCTAAATCGTTCAGGTTCACACTATCTTTATAAGAATCGGCAGAAAATGAAGTGATTTTACCATATTTATTGGCCAAACTATCGAACACGGTACTATAAGCAAAGCTCAGACTAACCGAAGCAATATTCTTTTTCTCCAATGATTTTAAAGGAATAATGCCCTCCTGATTGTTTAACAACACGGTTGTATTGGCTATGGCATTAGCAATAGCCAGTTTTTTCTCATTCGCTGTATGCTCCTGTGCGCAAGCCATTAAACATAAAATATTGCAGCAAAATGCTACAGCCAGGATACACAATCTATTTCGCTTCATATACTTTTTCTCCGTTCAGGTAGGTTTTTAAAACTTTGGTTTTTAATATGTTTTGTGGTGTTGATTTCAAAATATCGTGGTCGAGTATTACAAAATCGGCTAATTTGCCTTTCTCCAAACTGCCCTTTTCATGTTCTTCAAAATTGGCTTTTGCTGCCCAGATGGTCATTCCACGTAAAGCTTCTTCGGGTGTTAAGGCATTTTCCATCTGGAAGCCTCCTTTAGGGAAACCTTTTGCATCTTCTCTCACTGTTGCTGCATAAAACGTTAATAATGGATTAATGTTTTCGACCGGAAAATCGGTACCTAAAGGAATCCAACCATTTTGTTTTAATAATTGTTTGTACGCATAAGCACTTTTTAATCTTTCAGTACCTAAACGCTGTCCGGCCCAGTACATATCAGAAGTGGCATGCGTAGGCTGTACCGAAGGCACAATACTCGCCTTTCCAAAAAGATCAAAATCGTTCGCATTCACAACCTGGGCATGTTCAATCCGCCAGCGCTGATCGTTTTTGCCTTTTAAAATTTTATTGTAAATATTCAGGATTACCCGATTCGCCGAATCGCCAATGGCATGGGTGCACATCTGGAAATGATTGGCAGCAATTTTTGTGGCTACTTCTTCGAAATGTTTTTGATTGCTCAGCAAAAAACCCGTTTTATTGGGCATATCGCTATATGGATGCAACAGGCAAGCCCCGCGCGAACCTAAAGCACCGTCGGCATAAACTTTAAATGCCCGAACATTCAATCGGTCGGTTTTAATCGGCCCGCGGCTAAACAGGTATTTATAATTATCGGGTTCATCCGAAAGCATTACATAGAGCCGCATTTTGAGTTTATTCTCTTTCTGCAGTTTTTCGATAAAGTCGACCGCCAGATAACTTAAGCCGCAATCGTCAATGGTGGTTAAACCAGCAGCAAAGCAGTTTTTCTGCGCATCTATAAATATTTTTTCGGCTAGTTTAGCGTCTGGTGAAGGAATTTTACGTTCTACTAAAGCTACGGCATTATCAATTAAAACACCGGTGAGCTTTCCATTTTGGGTAAACATATCGCCACCTTCCAATTTCTGCTCGCCTTTAATACCGGCATCATCCAAGGCTTTTTGGTTGGCAATGGCCGCATGCCCATCGATACGGTTTAAGAATACCGGGCGATCTGGAAAAAGTGCCGTTAGTTTTTCATTTGTCGGGAAGGCTTTATTGTCCCAATCGTTTTGGTCCCAGCCATTACCGATTAACCAGCCATCGGGGTGCGTTTTAGCAAAATCAGTTAAGCGGGCAAGCACTTCATCCCAGGATTTTGTTTCCCTTAAATCGGCTGTTTGCAAACTTTGTCCATAGCCATAAAAATGGGCATGTGCATCTATAAAACCGGGATAAATAGCCTTACCGTCTGCATTAATTTCTTCTTTGCCCGCAAATCTGGCCCTGATATCCTCACTTTTACCCAACGCCAAAATTTTGCCCTCTTTTATAGCGAAAGCTTCAACCGTATCAAATGTATTGTTAACGGTATACACTTTTGCGTGATAGACAATTACATCAACTTTTTCCTTTTGGTTACAGGAGCTGAGCAGCAGAACAAAAAAAAGGCTGTATAAAATGGATTTCATATCGATAAAGATAGAAAATTGAAAGCATTTGGATTTGTAAATTCGGTTTTACAGAGGGTAGAATTTTTTGGCTCGGAAACACAGAATGCATGGATTTTATTTTCTTGGTTTCTTGCCACAGAAGCACCGAAAGTACAGCTTTCGTTCTCTTATTTTTTTTGCCACGGAAACACGGAAAGCATGGATTTTTAATTTACGCCTTGGCCTGTGCTTCACAGACAACCTCAATAACAACATTTTTGCGTAATAGATCCTGAAACAAGTTCAGGAGGACGACTCTTCGTAACCTGGATGATTGATTACTGCGTTTGTAATGACTGGCTCAAGTGAAATAAACCCGATGGAAGCGGTTCCGATCCTTCATCGGAATTAGCGGACAGCGGGACTACCCGAACCGACTGGCACCGGAACCTGCTTTTCAAAAAAAGAAAATAAGAAACTGAAGTATAAGCAATTAATTCGTTCTCAAACAGATTCTTTACGGCACTCCGCATGACAACTCAAGAAAAACAAGCCTGCCAGGCAATTAATTCTATTTAGCTACAGTCATTTACATGTTGAGTTTTAAACAAATCGGGTTCTTTAAGCTTATTTTGCATAATTTAGCGAATTCACTTTGCCATAATACATGACTGATATTATTCACTTATTGCCTGATGCTGTTGCCAATCAAATTGCTGCCGGAGAAGTTGTTCAACGACCTGCCTCAGCGGTAAAGGAATTGCTCGAAAATTCGATAGATGCCGGCGCAGATAAAATTCAACTGGTAGTAAAAGATGCCGGTAAGGCACTGATTCAGATTATAGATAACGGCTGTGGAATGAGCGTTACCGATGCCAGAATGTGTTTCGAACGCCACGCCACCTCGAAAGTAAAAAAAGCAGAAGATTTATTTGCCATCCGCACTATGGGTTTCCGTGGTGAGGCCATGGCTTCTATTGCGGCCATTTCGCAGGTAGAAATGAAAACCCGCAGGCATGAAGACGAAATTGGTACCTGCATTTCAATAGAAGGTGCACAGGTAACCAATCAGGAACCCGTAGCTACTTCCCCGGGAACACAGATTTCGATTAAAAACCTATTTTTTAATACGCCAGCCAGAAGAAACTTTCTTAAAAGTAATCCGGTTGAAATGCGCCATATTCTGGATGAATTTCAACGGGTAGCCCTGGCACATCCGGGGGTGTTTTTTAGTCTGCACCATGATGGAACCGAGATTTTTAACCTGCCAAAAGGCAATTTAAAACAGCGCATTGTCCACCTTTTTGGCAATAATTATAACGAACGTTTGGTTCCTGTTGAAGAGGAAACGACCATTATTAACCTAAAAGGATATATTGGCAAGCCTGCTTTTGCAAAGAAAACCAGGGGCGAACAGTTCTTTTTTGTGAATAACCGCTTCATTAAAGATCCTTATTTGAACCATGCGGTAAGCTCTGCTTTTGAAGAGTTACTGCCTGATGATAGTTATCCACTCTATGTACTGTTTATTGAGATCGATCCGTCGAAAATCGATGTAAACGTACATCCTACTAAAACAGAGATTAAATATCTGGACGAAAAGTCGATTTATGCCATCATGAAATCGGCCGTAAAACGTTCCATTGGCCGGT
Source organism: Sphingobacteriaceae bacterium GW460-11-11-14-LB5 (assembly GCA_002151545.1). Taxonomy (NCBI): domain Bacteria; kingdom Pseudomonadati; phylum Bacteroidota; class Sphingobacteriia; order Sphingobacteriales; family Sphingobacteriaceae; species Sphingobacteriaceae bacterium GW460-11-11-14-LB5. The sequence goes on from CP021237.1 coordinate 4,294,145, forward strand.
ATAACATTGCACCAACCTTAGATTTTGATCAGGAAACTGGCTTTAGCAATATGATTACCCATAAAGCGGTTGAAGATATTGTACCACCGAGCATTAATTTTAATCCAGATTTTAATCCTTTTGCCAGCGATAGCAGTTCTACATCTGGTTATGCTACTTCACCGAGAAATTATGAAGCCAAACCAAGTGCTAAAAACTGGGGCTCGCTTTACGAAATAACAGAACAGCCTATTGTAGAGCAAACCTCTATTTATGCGGATGAAACTGTTTTAGAAACCAAGCAAAAGCAGTACATGCAATTGCACAACCGTTATATTGTTTCGCAGATTAAGTCGGGATTAATGGTAATTGACCAGCAAATGGCACATGAGCGGATCCTTTACGAACGTTTTCTCGTACATCTGGATGACCGCAAAGGTGCATCGCAGCAGAGTTTATTTCCTCAAACCATTACACTTAATGCCAACGATTTTGAACTGGCTAAAAGTTTACTGGATGATATAAAAAGTTTAGGCTTTGATGTACGGGAATTTGGGAAAAATACGTTGGTAGTAGAAGGTGTTCCTGTTGACCTGGGCAGCAGTAACATTAACGAAACACAGTTATTTGAACAATTGATTGAGGGCTTTAAAAACTCACAACAAGAATTAAAACTAAGCAAACGCGACAGCCTTGCCAGGAGTTTAGCAAAAAACAGTGCCATTAAAGCAGGAACGAGCCTTGGCCAGGAAGAAATGAATACCTTGATTGATGAACTTTTTGCCTGTAAAACGCCTAACTTTAGCGTGAGTGGTAAACCGATTATCCAAACCATTACTTTGGCAGAACTGGATAAAAAGTTTGAGAAAGGTTAGAAAGGTCGGAGGTCCGGAGTCGGAGGTCGGAAGACTAAGAGAAAAAGTCGGAGGTCAGGGGTCCGAAGACCGAAGATTGATTGGCATAGCAGAAGTTGAAGCCAACTAAACAGTTAACCAGCTTAAACAATTAACCAGGTTAAGCGTTTGGAGTTGGGCGTTTGGAGTATTAAGCTGGAATTCAGGAGAAGTCTGGTGATTAACGGTCATACAAAACTTAGATGCCCTTAGGTTTCTGAGGTGGTAAAAAAATTTGGAGTTAGGCGTTTAGCGTCGATTAACCCTTTTAAAAAATAACCGATTTTTAAAATTAAATGAATAACATATATATTCCACCAGTAGTAAAAAACCTACTGATTATTAACATCTTATTTTTCGTGGCTAGCTACCTGCTAACAACGCTCCACCTTGATGATCGGTTAGCAGTATATTATTTTGATTCTCCGAAGTTTGAGTTATGGCAGCCGATTAGCTATATGTTTATGCACGGTGGCATAGCACACATCTTTTTTAACATGTTTGCATTGTATTCCTTTGGAAGTTTGTTAGAATCGAGATGGGGAGGCAAAAAATTTATTATCTTTTATTTTATTACCGGATTAGGAGCACTTGCATTACAATGGGCCGTACAAGCTTACGAAGTACACCAGATTATCGGTAGTGCCACTAATAACGGAAAGATAAATCTTACCGCATTATTTCAGGGAGAGTTTAATACACAACAACTTTCAATGGCACAGGCGGTTACGTTACGCAGCATTTATTTCGGCGGCATGGTTGGTGCCTCTGGTGCTATTTTTGGTTTACTGGTGGCCTTTGGCATGCTTTATCCAAATGCCGAGCTGCTAATTATGTTTATTCCGGTTCCGGTAAAAGCAAAATATATTATACCAATTTATATTTTAGTAGAGTTATCTTTGGGTGTTGCCCAGTTTGAGGGCGATTCTATTGCCCATTATGCCCACCTTGGGGGCGCTTTAATTGGCTTTATACTGGTTAAAATATGGAAAGACAAAAACGATACATTTTATACACTCTATGAATAATACTTTCAAAGATTTAAAATACAAGGTTTTTCAATCGGGCAACCCATTGTTCTTTTACATTGGGATTAATGTAATGTTGTTTTTAATTATCGCTGTTTTTGGTGTATTTAGCAAGCTAAGTGGCCAAGGTAACACAGTTGATTTATTTGTAAGCGATTATTTAGGTTTACCTGCCAGTATTTCAAAATTACCTGAGCGATTTTATACCATATTTACCTATATGTTTATTCATGACGGGATTCTTCATATCCTGTTCAATATGCTTGGTTTATTCTGGTTCGGTAACATCTTCATGAATTTCTTAAAAAGCCGTCAGTTTCATTTTGTTTACCTGGCGGGTGGTTTATTTGGAGGTTTATTTGCTGTTGCCGCATTAAATATATTTCCGCTTTATGCCAGCGGATTAGCAGGCGTAACCATTGTAGGGGCATCTGCCGCAGTAATGGCCATTATTTTTGCCGCAGCAACGCTGGTACCGAATTACACCATCATGTTGCTTTTCTTTGGTGAGGTTAAAATTAAGTGGATTGCCATTGTCTATTTCATCCTCGATTTTATTGCCATCGGATCAGTAAATGCAGGTGGAAGTTTAGCCCATATTGGTGGTGCACTTTTAGGATTCACCTTTATTAAAAGTTTGCAAAGCGGAAGAGACTGGAGCAAAATTTTTGAGCGCAAACCAAAACTAAAAGTAGTTCGGAATGAGAAACCGGTTAAAAAACCTGAATTTAAAGGCGGTGTTTCTCAGCAGGAAATAGATGCCATTTTAGATAAAATATCAACCTCAGGATACGATAAATTAACAGCGGTAGAAAAAGAAAAACTATTTAAGGCAAGTAAAGATTAATGGCCACAAAAAAGAAGAAATATAGTTTTATGGATAAACTCCTTTTGCCCATTGCTGTTGCATTGGCAATTGCGATGCTTTTGGGGGTTCTCGCCGGTAATATGGATCCAAGAGCGCACACCATTATTGCTTTTTTCGGACTGGCCTACCCTTTTGTTTTATTCGCTAATATTATCTTTCTGGTTTGGTGGCTTTTAAGCAAAAAATGGGTTTTCGCAATCGCCACCATTTTGATTATTGCGCTTGGTGCTAAAACGTTAAAGGCCACCTTTGCCATTGGAGGTGATGAAGGTGGCGCGGAAAAGGCAGAAAACAGCATCAGAATGATGACTTATAACGTGCATAGTTTTAAATTATATGGCCAGGACAATACCGAATCGGTAAAAGAAAAAATGCTTCAGGTGGTAAAAGATCAAAATCCAGATATTATCTGTTTTCAGGAATTTTTTACCCGTTATAAAGGCGCATTTGACACGGTTGACAGCTTAAAAGCACTTTTGAATACAAAATACTACTACTTCGTACCAACCAATAAAAATGATTACGAAGCCACTGGCTTAGCCATATTCTCTAAATTCCCGATTAAAGATTCTGGTAAAATCCCTTTTGTTGAAGGTTTGGCTGGTAACATGAGTATTTATACCGATTTAAACATTAAAGGAAAAACCCTGAGGGTTTATAATGTACATTTTCAGTCGATATCTTTCGAAAAACAGGATTACGAATACCTGGACAAAGTGAAGGAAATGAATACCGAACTCCAGCCATCTAAACGGATTTTAAGAATGCTGAAAAGTGCTTTTTTAAAACGTAGCGGTCAGGTAGATATTATGAAGAAGGAGATGGCCACCTGTAAAACGCCTTACCTCATTGCAGGCGATTTTAACGATACGCCAGCATCTTACGTGGTTACTCAAATTACTGCCGGATTAAACAACAGCTTTATTAAAAAGGGAAACGGGTTTGGCAAAACCTATAATGGCAAATTCCCTAATTTTCAGATCGATTATATTGCCACCTCTAAAGAACTGGAGGTATTAAATTACAAAATTACCCAGGCCAAATTATCCGACCACTTCCCGGTACGCAGCGATTTGAGGTTTGTACCTTAATTTCTATTAAATATTCCCGTTGACTGAAGTCAACGGCTAAGAAAAATCCCTCTTAGCCAACCGAGACCAGGCAAAAAATTTTCTTACCATACATCAACATTAGACTTACCGCTTATCTGCATATTTGCCCTATAAAATTTAAAAAAAACATTCAAAAATATGAGCTTAATAGATGCCCTAAACTGGCGTTATGCCGTTAAGAAAATGAACGGTCAACCTGTTGAACAAGAAAAGGTTGATAAAATTATTGCTGCAGCACATTTGGCACCAACATCATCAGGTTTACAGCCGTTTAAAGTTATCGTGGTAACCAACCAGGAGTTGAAAGAGAAAATTGCGCCGATTGCTTTTAACCAGTCGCAGGTGATCGATTCTTCTCACCTATTGATTTTTGCCGCTAACGAAAACTACACAGAAGAAGGTATTGATGCCGTTTTCAGCAGAATGAATGCGGAGCGTGGCTTACCAGAAAGCGGAACTGATGCATACAAAGCGCAGTTAAAAGGTATGATCTTATCCAGAACTGCAGAAGAAAACTTTAACCACGCAGCCCGTCAGGCTTATATCGGTTTCGGTATTGCTATTGCAGAAGCCGCTTTGTTAAAAGTTGATGCTACTCCAATGGAGGGCTTTAATGGTCCGGCTTTAGATGAACTTTTAGGTTTAGATAAAAAAGGATTAAAAAGTGTTACCCTATTGCCTTTAGGGAACAGAGACGAAGCCGGCGACTGGCTGGTAAACCTTAAAAAGGTACGTTCACCTAAAGAAGAATTCTTAATCGAATTTAAATAACAGGCAAACAACATCATAATTTGAAACCAGCCGCTAAAATAGCGGCCGGTTTTGTTTTAGAACATATTTTGATGACGGCTTCCAATGTATCGTCCTGCTGAACTTATTTCAGCATCCTTATCGGTTGTTTCAAGATCCTGAAACGAGTTCAGGACGACGGTATGCAGAGTATTAAAGAGACCCGCATTTGTAATGTGGCTATCAACTATTTTCGTGGCGATAAAATCGCCCTTCTCCTCCCATCCTCGTTACAAGCGAGGACGATGATAGCGAGAACCACATCTGTAATGTGGCTATCAACCATTTCGTGGTAGTAAAATCGCTCTTCCTCCTCATCTTCGTTACAAACGAGAACAATGAACATTGGAATTTTTGTAAAAAAATGTTAAACATCATCACATTTTATGTGCTCTATTTATAATTGGATATATTTACGGGCTTAGCATTTAATATCCAATCCATGAAGATTTTTAGATTATCGTTTATAATACTTTCACTTTTATCAGCACTAAGTTTTTCTTCTTCGGCCCAAACCGATACCATCAGCATAAACAGCATCATTACCAAAACGAATAAGGTATTGAGCGATTATCCTGCTGAAAAGATTTATCTTCATTTTGACAAACCATATTACGCGGTAGCCGATACCGTTTGGTTTAAAGCCTACGTTACCGAAAACCAGAATTTCTTATCTGCAATTAGTAAAATCATTTATGTGGATGTGATTAACCAGAAAGATTCGCTTATCCAAACCTTAAAATTACCCATTACAGGTGGTTTTGCCTATGGCAGTTTCCCTTTAGATCAGATCAACTATAAACAAGGAAATTACCACATCAGGGCGTATACCTTATGGATGCTTAACACTGAAGATCCGGCTTATTTTAACAAGACTTTTTATGTGGGAGAAGCAATAGACAAGGAAGTAAAAACCCATATCACTTATAAAAACACCTCTACCGATAAGTTAGAAAAAATTGATGCACGCGTACAATTTAAAGATGCCAACAATAAACCTTATGCCAATAAAAATGTAAGCTGGCAAGTGGTAACGAGTTATACGGTTATTGCCAAAGGAAGGGGCACCACAGATGCCAGCGGTTATTTAACAATAGCCATGAGCAATGCACAAAAGGCAGAATATCAATTACAAAAAGGCGAACTGATTACCAGCATTAATACCACCGATAAAGATGTGGCCAACAGTAGCTTTCAGCTTAAAAACGCGATTGTAAGCAAAGATTTTCAATTTTTTCCCGAAGGGGGAAGTTTAATTGCCGGCCTAAGCAACAAAGTAGCCTTTAAAGCCATTAAAAGTGATGGTTTAGGCATTAACTCAAAAGGCACGGTAACTGATAATGATGGCAAAACTGTAGCTACTTTTACTGCGCAGCATTTAGGAATGGGCAGTTTCAGCTTATTGGCGGAAGCCGGAAAAACCTACAAAGCGGCAGTTACCTATGCCGACGGTACCACTCAAAATTATAATTTGCCTGCAGTTGCTGCAAATGGCGTTGCGGTAAATATAGATAACAGCAGTGCAGATAATATAGCCATAAAAATTGCAGCAAATGATGCTTTCTTTGAGCAAAATCAAGGTAAAAAGCTTTATTTAATTGCGCAGAGTAAAGGTGTTATCTGCTATGGGGCACAAACCGCATTATCAAATAAAGAATACAATACCACCGTACTTAAATCTAAATTCCCAAATGGAATTGCCCAATTTACCCTGTTTAATGAATTTGGTAAACCACTAAGTGAGCGATTGGTGTTTGTTCAGCATAAAAACACAATGGCAGTAGCCTTAACCAGTGCTGCCACCACCTACGGAATTAAGAAAAAGGTTAAAATAAATGTGGCGGCTAAAAAAGATGGCGCCCCGGTAGAAGGTAGCTTCTCGGTAGCTGTTGTAGATGAGTCGAAGGTTCCATCAAACGAAGATGCTACCAGTACCATATTAACAGGACTATTATTAAGCAGCGATGTTAAAGGTTATATCGAAAAAGCAAATTATTACTTTAATGCACCCGATGCGAAGAAAAATGCAGATTTAGATGTATTGTTGCTTACCCAGGGCTATCGCAGTTTTAAATACACTGATATTATTGCCAATAAATTACCTAAAATAGATTTCTTACCCGAACAAGGCATCGAAATTTCGGGTATTTTAAGACAGAATAACGGCATTCCGGTTAGAAAAGGAGCATTGTTATTATCCATTCCCGACAAACGTTTTAATTTAGAAGCGACCACAGATCCTGTAGGGAATTTTAAATTCCAAAACCTGATGTTTAATGACTCATCTAAAGTTACCATTACGGCTAAGTATAATGTAAACTATAAAAACATGACCTTAAGCTTAAATGGTGCGCCAGTGCCTACACTAACCAGAAACTTTAGTGCAGCTGAGGAGGTTTTAAATATTGATAGTGCGCTAACCAGTTATTTAGATAACAGCAAAAGACAATACGCTTATTTACATACTTTGAAAGACGTAAATATTAAAGCGGCAGTAATTCCGAAAGTCAGCCATAAAGATTACCCGGCCTTAAGCGGACTGAGCCAAATGGCCGACCATGAAGTGAGCGGCGATAGACTAAAAGGTTGTGGCTTACTGATTAACTGTTTACAGGGCATGTTACCGGGTGTAACCTTTGTAGATAATAATTTTTATGTGACGAGAGATTATAACCAGGGTAAAAAGATCCCCATGGGAATTTTTATTAACGGAATGAATGTTGACGTAAACCAGATTAATACTTTAGATGCTAACCAGCTCGAATCTGTTGAAGTGTTCTTAAGAGATGATTTAGGCCTGGTTAACCGTGCAAATAATGTAAACGGGGTAATTGTATTCAATCAAAAGAAAGCGCCTAAAGGCACTAAAATATCTAAAGCACAGCTGATGGATATGTTACCAAAATACTATGAGCTAACCTTTTCACCACAGGGTTACAACAAAGAAAAACAATTCTATTCTCCAAAATATGATGTGCCTGCCAGCACGAACCGCAACGATTTAAGAACCACCATTTATTGGAATCCAAAAGTTGTTACTGATGCAACCGGTAATGCTTCGTTCGAATATTATAACGCAGATGGTAAAGGCCAGTATAAAGTAATTATTGAAGGTATAGATGCCAACGGAAACTTAGGAAGATCGGTATTTAAGTATCTGGTTAAGTAGAGGGGTAATGGGAAATGTAAGATGGATGATGGAGTAAAACATGATGCCAATGGCTGAAATGGAAAATGTAAGATGGATAATGGAGTAAAAAGATGATGCTTATGGCTTAATAATGGAAAATGTAAGATGGATGATGGAATTTTAGCTATCGATTAGCCCCTCATCCACCTTACATTCTTACCTCTTACATTTTACATCATCCATCTTACATTTTTACATCTTACATCCTAAACCACCTCAAATGGAAGCTTCTCGCCATTCAATCCTGCTATTATATTCTTAACAATAATCTGGGCCATGGCTGCTCTGGTTTCTTCGGTAGCTGAGCCAATGTGTGGTAAAACAGCAACATTTTCCATTGACAGCAAAGGATTATTTTTATCCATCGGTTCGGGGTTCGTTACATCCAAACCTGCTCCCCATATTATTTTCTTTTCCAAAGCTTTGATCAAATCCTTTTCGTTATGGATAGCACCTCTGGCCGTATTAATGAAAATTGAATTGGCTTTCATCTGCTTAAAAACATCAAGTGTAAATTTATCCTTGGTTTCGGGTGTTAGTGCGGTATGGACAGAGAGTACATCACTTTGCGCCAAAAGCGTTTCGAAGGATACATACTTTGCACCGATTTCTTTTTCAGCTTCTTCATTACGCGATCTGTTGTGATAAATTACGGGCATTTGATAAGCACCGATGCATTTTTTGGCCATCTCCAGTCCAATTTTACCCAGGCCAAAAATCCCAAGGGTTTTGCCGTTCACCTCAATCCCAAGTTCGGGTGTGGGCTCATAGTTTTTCCACTCGCCTTTAATGATTTTTTTGTGTGCGAAAAAGGCCTTCCGCGATACCGCAAGCATTAATAAAAAAGCAGTATCGGCAGTTGCCTTGCTCAAAACCCCAGGGGTATTCCCAATCGGGATATTCAATTTTTTGGCTGCAGCTACATCTACCTGATCGTATCCTACAGAGTGTAGCGCAATCACCTTTAAATGGCTACAGGCTTTTAAAAATGCAGCATTAATTTTATTCGGACCCACGCTGATTAAGGCATCCTGATCCTGACAGGCCGCTATCAGTTCTTCTGCTGTAATCTGCCGGTTTTCTTTCCATTGGGTGATGGTTATATTGTTTTCTTCCAGTTCTTTTATTCCAACTGAAGCGATGTTGCCACTTATAAATACTTTCATGTTTTATTTAACACTAAAAATTATCAGGTGTTTTTAATCATTTAAACTACCACCAAATCACTTTATTTAACGGTGGCCGTAATTACCTGATAAGTATTTGCACTAAAGTAGCCCAAAGCCTGATTGGAGATGTTTGAAGTTGGATTGGCCGGAGTGGTTCCCTGGTTTGGCCCACGGTTGGATTGCTGACTCAAAGCATACCAATAATCGAAAATATTCGAATCGATACACTCCATTTCTATTTTAATCTTATCGTTCGAATTCAACTCATCACTGTCGTGATCGTTGGTAGGTGGTTTAAAAAATAACTGGATCCTTAAGTCGTTTCCATTTGTTAAACGATCGTTATTTACATAAAAACGCTCTGATAAAATATCATTAACATACAGGTTGAAATGATAAAAATTGGTTTCGTTGGCCGGATCTTTAAAGAATACGGCAGCGGTTTTACGCTCTCTCCCAAAGAAAAAGTTTTTAATCACGCCTATCGAATCCATTTTAACCACATTGGGCATTTTCGAACTGGCCGTGTAAGTTTGCCCTTCGGCAGTAACATTTAAATTATAGGTAACACCAGGTACGCCCTTCATCTTGTTGATATAAGTACCAGGGGTGCCAGCTTCTTTAAATACAAAAGTATTTCCCTTATTATCGGTAACCGTAACTGAAGCACCCGAAACTTTCGGAAAAATATTGGTTTCGGTGTAACCGATGGTTTTGCTGATCTTAATCTGTTGATCGATCAGCGAATCGTTAATTCTACCTTCAATTACCAGCTGAGGATCGGCATTTTCCGTATCAATTTCAATAATTTTCTTACAACCTGTTAAACAGAAAGCAAACAGCGAAAAGTATATAATCAGTTTTTTCATCCTTTTAAAATTTAAAGTTCCAGGTAATTGATGGAATAAGACCGAATAGCGAAGTTTGCTGGGCAGCAGTTTTACCCGGATGATCCGGGTCGGTAATAAACTCAATGGCGTAAGGATTTTTGCGGGCAAGTAGATTGTAGATACCAAAATTCCAGCTCGACTGGTATTTCTTCCTCACCTTTCCTTCAAGGGTTGCACTCACATCTAAGCGCATGTTGTAAGGCATACGACCCGCATTTCTTTGCGTATAATAGTAGGCCATTTGTCCACCAACACTATATTTTCCTGCCGGATAGGTTACGGCATTACCTGTGCTGTAAATAAAGCTTGAAGAGAAAGTCCACCGTTTGGTCATGTTGTAAATACCAACCACTGAGATATCATGTGTACGATCCTGCCTTGCCGGAAAATATTTACCATCATTAAGTTCTGTAAACTTACGCTCCGTGCGCGATAAGGTATAACCCACCCAACCATTCAGCTTGCCAAATTTTTTCTTAAAAAACAACTCCATTCCATAAGCCCTGCCTATTCCATATAAAAGTTCTGATTCTACATTGGAGTTGGCCAATAATTCGGCTGCATTTTTATAATCGATCTGGTTCTGAAGCCACTTATAATAAATCTCACCTGAGAGTTCATAATTATTATCCTGGATATTTTTAAAATAACCCAAAGCCACCTGATCGGCTATTTCGGGCTTGATATTATTGCTGCTCAACACATACTGATCGGTTGGCGAACTAGAGGTGGCATTGGTTAAAATATGTACATTTTGTGTATTGCGGTTGTAAGAAGCCTTAATCGAATTTTCTTCATTAAACAGATAACTTACCGAAAAACGTGGCTCGAGGTTAAAGTAATTTTTATGGAATTTACCCTTAGCTACATTTTCAGTCGATATGATATTTCCATCAGCATCATAGGTGCTAAAATTACCAGGCCCCATTAAAGAAAAAGCCGCCAAACGCACGCCATATAAAAAGTTTAAATGTTCGTTTACCGCCCACTCATCAGAAATATAAGCAGCCGATTCGATCCCGTAACGCCTTTCCTGTGTCAGCGAATTCACCTGCGATGCTTCATCGCTGTCGATATCGATCGGAGAGATGCGGTGCTGAGTGGCGTTTACCCCAAAACGAAGGGTATGTTTATTGCTGAAATACTGAAAATCTTCTTTAAAGTTAAAATCGCGTACCAATGAGGTGGCCTTAAAATTGGTGGCATCATTTAGCAAGCGAACGGTATAATTATAGTTATTGTAAATTAACGAGGTATTGGAAAACAAACGGTCGTTAAAAATATGGTTTAAACGGATGGTGGTGGTTACATTCCCCCAGTTGTTCTCAAACAGGTCTTTAACACCAATATTATCTTTACCGAAATAGCCGGAAATGTAAATGGTATTTTTATCATTGATTTTATAATTCGCCTTGGCATTAATATCGTAAAAATTTAAAGTACTGCCGTTAACGGATGAATCTGGCGAAGCCCTTAAAAACAGATCGATATAAGTCCTGCGGAAACTCACCATAAAGGAGCCCCTGTCCTTTACAATCGGCCCTTCTGCTTTTAAACGCGAAGCAATTAAACCAATACCGCCCTGAAATTTAAACTCTTTATTATTCCCATCATCCATTTTAACATCTAAAACCGACGATAAACGACCTCCATATTGTGCAGGCATACCACCTTTATATAAGCTTACATCTTTTATGGCATCGGCATTAAAAGTAGAGAAAAAGCCAAGTAAGTGTGATGAGTTATACACGACAGCCTCATCCAGAATAATTAAATTCTGATCGGCAGCTCCACCGCGAACATAAAAACCTGTATTCCCTTCACCGCCAGATTTTACGCCGGGCAACAGCTGGATGGTTTTTAAGATATCCTTTTCGCCAAGCAACACCGGGATAGAATTAAGCGATTTCATATCAATCCTTTCCAGGCCCATCTGCGCACTTTTAACGTTGTCGTTTTTACGGTTGTTGGCACTTACCGTCACTTCGTCTAAATCGTTTGCACTCTTTAATTCCTCATTTAACTTGGTATCTTTTGTTAAATTGATGGTTTTAACAACGGATGTGTAACCCGTATAACTTATCGCCACGGTATAGGTACCTTCGGTTTGTGTTAATGCAAAATAACCATAATTATTGGTTAGGGTTGCAGCTGTAGAAGCGCCGGAAATCCTTACCGTTGCACCAATCAAGGTTTCGCCTGTGCCTGCATCGCGAATGGTGCCGCTAAGGGTAATTTTTTTTTGAGCAAAAATAGTTGTGGAGAGAAAAAGAAGGGAGAATAAAGCTAAGTAGTATTTTATGAGCATATCGGCTACTATCTAATTTTTAAGGTGGAAACCAAATGTACGAAATCCCAGCCCTATTAATGGGTAACGGTGAATTTCTTAATACAAGTTTGGTTTTTACTTATTAATAACGGGATAAATGGCAATATGGTGTGAGCGTAACCGGTATGGACTTAAATGATCTTTACCCGCCTGCTGAAAGCTGATCAATTTTGAAGATTCTTTAGGCATATGACAGTCGATACAATTGCTACTGAGCGCTCCTTTTGCTAAAGTGATTTTGCTGTGATTGGTGCTTTTGTGGCAATTAATACAACGCTGCGAGTAAAGGCTTAAATTCCCTTTAATATTTTCGTGTGAATTGTGGCACGATTGGCAAGTCATGTTTTCGCTTTTCCGATAACAATTACTTCCCTGTAACATGGCGCTTTGATTACCGTGAACATCAATATTACCTCCACCAAAACCTGTAAAATCCTGCGAATAATAGGCATCCAGATCGTCGCCGGGCTGGAAACCGAATACAGATCGCTGTGCCACCAAAGTATTGCCCGAATGACAAACGGCGCAAACATCCATTTTCTGTTTACGCGTAAGTGTTTTAAACAGGGTGATAAATTTCGCAGTCTTTTCTTCAGGATTTTCCATATGGAACACCACGTGCTGTTTGCCCGGCCCGTGACAGCGCTCGCAATCTATCCCATAAATGATAGAACCTTTCTCCATTTCCTCATCTTTTGAAAAAGTAGATGTTTGAGTGAGCTTAATATCTACATAGGAAGCATGACACTCCAGGCAGCGGCTGGTTATTGCCCGGTCATAATAAAAACTTTCTTTCGGAAAACCAGGACTGATGGCCCAATTCTGAATGGCAGTAAAGTACGACAAAGGCAATTCATACAATTTCTTTCCCTGCCAATAAGCATAAGTAAAAGCCTTTTCGCCCGAGCCGAATTCGATATCGAATTTTTGGGAACGAACTGCTTGGCCATCCTGATAAGCCACCTGAAAAATACCACTATCTCTTTTTTCGATCACCACTTTTTGGTGTGCGCTGAACAAAAAACTGTTCGAATCGGGTGCAAAAACCTTTAACAATTGTGCATCTACCACAGGTTTAGAGGTAAGTCCGTGCGCACTATGCGCATAAGACTGTGATAAATCTTTATGGCATTTCACACAGGTCGCCGCTCCGGTATAGGCCTCACCTCTTACATCTACGGGTAATTGATCAGCCACATTCATACATCTCGACAGCACGATGATTGCAACGGCAATTGCCCCTAAAATAAACAGGATACGTTTTGCGCCTTTCAAGATGATGTTTTGTTTTTATTTTACAAATTGAATATAACCAAAATTATAACCGCCTGCAGCGGTTAAAATCTTAATTTTTTGTTTGCCTGCTTTTAAAGCTACCTTTTTAACTTCAAAAGTGCTAAACTTTTTAGGGTCTCCGGTATTAGGGATCACAACATTCTGAGCAACTTGTTTACCATCAACAATAATGTTAATCCTGCCTGCGGCATTATCGGCTGCAGCATTTATTTTTAACGTGTACGTTCCTTTTTGCGACACATTTACGGTGTACTGTAACCACTCTCCTTTTTCGATATGGTTTACATAATACTTTTCGTACTGTGTAGAATCTTTTGCAATATCTACACCATCATTCCGGTAAATCCGGCCGCGGTTACCTGCACTTCGTTTTCCGGTTGAGGTATGGTAATCGGCTGTATCTGTATCAAAGTAAGCTTTGCCATTTTTACCTAAATCGTAATCTACAGCATACACTATACTTTTATTTTTGATTAAACTGGTCTTGAAAGGTTTGGTTCCATTGCTAAAGGGCTGGCGGATCATGGCATCGATCACATCGTGGTGGATGATGGTGTTTTCTAATCTCGAATAAATAGCCAGCTCCATTAAACCGCTGTACACATTGCTATCTTTAGGCTTATTTCCACCGTTATTCAGGTACTTCACCAGTGCATCATAATTAGGATTGGATTTAATTTCCATCGGATTATTGCCGCCGATTTTTTTCAATGGCCACCAGGACCAGCCGATATTATTTTTTTCTAATAGATGGATGGCATCCGTAAACCAAACATTCGAATTTTCGCCCGTTTCGCCCAGCCAAACCGGAACGTTCTGTTCATCTCTGGCTTTAATAATATGGGCTATTGAAGCCTGATCATTATAATTCCAGTATTTGTGGTAGCTCAGTACCATGTTTTTGTCCCAAAGCGGGAAAATGCCGTTGTAATTATTCCCCCAGCCATTTCCTTCGATAATAATGATGTGTTTTTGATCAACTTCACGGATGGCTTTGGTAATCTCGACCATTAACTTACGCAAAGGCGCATTCACTTTTTCTTTCGTTCCGTTTTTATCTTCTTCAGGATTGGTGAAACCATAATTAGGCTCATTCAAAATGTCGTATGCACCAATGTAAGGTTCATCTTTATATCGTTCGGCCAGTTTTTTCCAAAGTGCTATGGTTTTTTCCTGGTTAGCCTCACTATCCCATAAATACGGTTTGGAGGGATCACGGTCGGCGATGTTTAGATCGTTCCCTTGTCCGCCGGGTGCAGCGTGTAAATCTAAAATGAGGTACATGTTATTGGCCTTACACCACGACAACAAACTATCGGTTAAAGCAAAGCCTTTTTCCAGCCAGGTATTTTTACCGGCAACAGGTTCTTTATCTACCGGCAAGGTATACAGATTGTAATGCATAGGGAGGCGGATGGAATTAAAGCCCCAGCGTTTCATGGAGTCCACATCGATTTTGCGCATGTGATTGGCCAGCCAGGCATCGTAAAACTCCTGGGTTTGTTTTGGGCCCATCAATTCTTCTATGCGCTCGCGAATCCGATACTGTTGTGCCTCTTTATTGATTTTGAGCATATAACCCTCTTGCAACATCCAGCCACCTAAACCAAAACCACGGAGTAAAACATTCTCCCCTTTTTGGTTCACTATTCTTTTACCATCGGCTTTTAAAAAACCCTGACTAAACCCTGTAAACGAAACGGTACTGAGCAGAAAAATATATAATATCGATTTTGTGAAAGACATAAAAATAAGATTAGGTTTTAGAGAATTACCAGATATAAGTGGCTACAGATCCTTTATCGAGTGTTGCAACGAGCATTTTGCCATTAAAACCAATGTTAAAGGTATTGGCGTTTTTTCCACTATTGGCTACAATTAAAACATGTTTACCATCTGGGGTTTTAAAGGCAACATTGGGCAGATCGGTCAAATCATTTGTAGCTACCCGAACAGCACCCGGTCGTACAAATTTAGAAGCATGCGCAATGGAATAATAAGCCAGGTTCCTGCTATAGGTATCTTGATCAATCGTTACTGCACCCTGGCACATCGAACAACCGCCCCTGTCGGTATAAGGTTTATTTTCAGGATCGGCAGCTAAATTCCATTCAAGCACATTTTTGCTCCAGTTACGGGTAGCCCCGATAATTAAGCGCCTAACGGGATTCACAATTTTAATATCTGTAGCATCTGGCTGTTCAACGACCATTTGCTCCGAGAAGTAAATATTCTTATCAGGATGGGCATTGTGCACATCACTTAAAGCTTCGATCTTTCCCCCATACAAATGAAAGGCAGATCCATCGATATATTTTTTGGCTTCAGGATCATCTAAAATGCTAATCGGGTAATCGGGCCGGTCGGCATTATGGTCGTAAACAATAATTTTGGTTTTGATATTGGCTTTGGCAAATGCAGGGCCTAAGAATTTTTTTACAAAAAGTGCCTGATCTGGTGCAACCATCAGCAAGCTAGGGTTATTGCCCGGATGCAAAGGTTCATTTTGAACGGTAACCGCATCAACAGGGATTCCTTCTTTTTGCATTTCCTTTACATACCGCACAAAATATCTGGCGTAAGCATTGTAGTATTCGGGTTTTAACATCCCGCCACGGGCATCGTAAGTGGTTTTCATCCATAAGGGGGGAGACCATGGCGAACCCATAATTTTTAACTTTGGGTTTATAGCCAGGATTTCCTTCATTACCGGAATCACATCCACTTTATCGGGGCCCAGGTCAAATTTAGCCTGCGTTAAATCGGTTTGACCTTCTGGAAGGTCGTTGTAAGAAAATACTTTTTCATTTAAATCGGAAGCGCCAATGCTTAGCCTGATGTAACTTACCCCAATGTTGTTTCCATCGGTAGCAAATAATTCTTTGAGTAAGGCAGCCCTGGCTTGTGCCGACATTTTAATGATATGTTGTGCACTTCCACCGGTTAAGGCATAACCAAAACCATCGATAGTTTGATAGGTTTCTTTATCGTTTACGGTAATGCTTGGCCAATTGTTTTTTGTAGCCGTAAAACTTAAAGCGGCTGCCTGCCTGGCGAATAAAACAGACCGATCTGCTTTGGTCAGCCAAACTTCAGGCTGGTTTTGGGCAATAACAGCAAAGGAAGGAAAGGTAAAAACAGCAACAATAAAAAGGCGAAAAGCTTTGGTAGAAAGCATAGATAAATGATGATCAGATTAAAAAAAACAGGAAGAAAGATTTCGCTTTCTCCCTGTTAACAATTAAACATTAAGCGTGCATAGATGAGATTTTATTTGGTACCACCCCATTCTTTATTCTGCTCGATTTTGGTGTTATTCAGTTCGCCTTGCGGAATAGGAAAAACTTCGTGACGTCCAGCAATGAAACCTTTCGAAGCCAATGTTGCAGCAGCTTTGCCCCAACGTACAAGATCAGGAAAACGCTGGCCTTCGCCTGCTAGTTCCAATCTTCTTTCTTTTTCAATGTTGGCCTGTGTTACGGCAACGGGATTTAATCCTACCCTTGCACGAACGGCATTAAGCAAAGCATAAGCCCTTGAGCCTGCGCCTACTGCCGCACCGGCATTCATCAAAGCTTCAGCCTCCATTAAATAAGTATCGGCCAAACGGATTTCGTATTCATCTATTCCGAAATTTAACTCTGGTGTATTTGCGGCTGCCTGGGTAGTTAAGCCCATGTACTTAGCAAAGAAATACCCTGTGTTATTGTACCCGGCAGTGTACTTGGCAATACCATTAGTTTGCAAACTATCTAAGTTGGCTACCGTGGCCGCATTTCTCGGATCGAAATGGATGAAATCAAAAAAGGCTTTTGTAAATACAAGGAAACTATAGCCGCTAAAATAATCAGGAGCAGTAGAAACCGTTTTGCTATATCCACGTGGACCCGTTGTGATGGATAATAAATTACCTTCGCTATTACCGGCTGCAGACCAGTTACCGTTAGATTTATTGCTGTGCACAAACTCTATGATGGCTTCTGAATTGAATTTATTGCTTGGTTTCCACAAATCACCAAAATTAGGAATAAGCTTGTAGCCATAAACCGAAGGTGAAACACCAGGTGCAGTGCCGTTTACCACAGCAAACTGATCTGCAGCTGCCTGCCATTTTTTCTGGTACAATAAAACCTTGCCCAGTAAGGCCTGTGCAGCACCTTTAGTTAAGCGACCACCTTCTGTAGCAGCCGGAACTGTATTTGGCAATCCTGGTATAGCATCAGCTAGATCTTTTTCTACATAAGCATACACTGCAGCTGGTGCAGCCTGAACAACATTGTATAAATCTTTTGGATCAACAGTGCCTTCTATAATTGGCACATTTTTAAAGAAGGTAACCAGATCGAAATAAAATGCTGCACGCATGGTTTTGGCTTCGGCAATATACCTCGCTTTTAAGGTCGCATCCATCGGGATATCTACAATTTTTTGCAGCAGAACATTCACTCTATAAATTCCGCTATATCCTCTGCTCCAAAGGTAACCCTGAGGACCTGTGCTGGCATTAAGTGTATAGGTTTGCATCACCTGCAAATCATTAATATCACTTGGGCCGCCCCCACCTGCAAGCTGATCATCGCCTGCAACACTCATGACAGCCGATTTATCGTACAAGCCACCCGATTGGTAAGCAAACCTATCGTATATGGCCACCAAACCCGTAAAGGCATCGGCTTGTGTTTTATAATAATTATCTAAAGTTATACGGTCTTGCGGATTTACTTCCAAATCCTTTTTGCACGAACCCAACGATACAGAAAGTACAACTGCTGTAAAGTATAAAAAATTCTTTTTCATCATGATTTAAATTATATTAAAATCCAACATTTAAGCCAAACAAAAATGCCCTTGCCTGTGGATAAGCACCACGATCGATACCGTATTGTGCACCACCACCAGAATCGGCAGTTACGCCCAATTCAGGATCGTAACCCGTGTATTTGGTTATCGTAAATAAGTTTTCTGCAAGCACATAAACCCGAAGTTTTTTCATGCCCCATTTGCTAATGATGTTTTTAGGCAATGAGTAACCCAGTTGCATGGTTCTTAACCTGAAGAAATTACCACTTTCCAGGTACAGGTTAGTAAATTTAGAGTAGTTACCATTTGGATCGCCATCAACAATACGTGGAAGGGATGCTCCGGTATTACTTGGGGTCCATGCATCTAAATATTTGCTTTGGTAATTTGCTGTAGCAATATCTAACCTTCTTAAGCCCTGAAAAATTTGATTGCCGCCCGAACCACTGCCGAAAGCAGTAAAATCGAAGTTTTTGTAACCTAGATTAATCGTGATACCATAACTTACAGTGGGGTTTGGATTACCTAAATAGGTACGGTCATCAGGATTGATGATGTTATCGTTAGTTAAGTTGGCAAATTTTAAATCACCAGGTTTTGCATTGGGTTGTAATTTGGTTACACCATCAGCTCCAAAATAACTGTCTACTTCGGCCTGACTTTGGAAAATACCCAAAGACTGGTAGCCATAATATTGCTGGTAAGGCAGATTTAAACCTGTTCTGGTAATGTTTCCAAAATTCTGGAAGGTTGCGCTATTATCTTCTAAGAAAAGGTTGCCGGGAAGTAACTGCGTAACTTTGTTTTTGTAAAACGAAATGTTTCCGTTTACACCAAAATCTAACTGACCGATTTTATTTCTATAGCCCAACTCAATCTCTAAACCCCTGTTTTGGATATCTGCCACGTTTTGCGCAAAACTTCCGTAACCAGCATACCCCGGTATTGGTGGGTTTTGTAAAATACCCGTGGTTTTCTTATCATAAATATCAACAGTTAAGGTTAAGTTCTTGAATAGTGTTGCATCGATACCAATATCTGCCTGACGGGTTTCTTCCCACTTCAGATCAGGATTGGCCGGAGCACCTGGGCTATACCCTACATAAACGGTTTCATTTGTAGAACCAAATACGTAATTACGATCTCCTCCTGCCCCTACAATTGGGATATAAGGAAAATCGCCAATACCATCATTTCCGGTAATACCGTAACTTCCACGAATTTTCAGGAAGGTAAGCACATCATTTTTAGGGAAAAAGTTTTCTAAAGTAGGTACCCATCCTATCGAACCTGAAGGGAAGTAACCAAATTTATTATTACCTCCAAACCTTGATGATCCATCACGTCTGATCAAGGCAGAAAACAGATATTTCTCACCATAGTTATACTGGATCCTTGAAAAAAGTGAGTTGATTCTGTGATCGGTACCATCGCCACCGCTACTGTTTGTTCTATCGGCAGGCAAGGCATTGTACCTGAAAGATGCTTCATCGAAAGTTTTTGCAGGTACATTGTTGTACACTACAGTCGCCCTGCGCTGGTTGCCATCTTTATACTCCCCATGACCCAATAGGAAGGTGAAATTATGTTTATCTATCACCTTATTGTACGAGATCGTATTCTCCAGGTTCCAGTTAATTACATAGGTATTCTCTCTTGATAACGAAGATTGGTTAATAGGTGTTGAAGTATTGTAATAGGCTATCGGGGTAAATGAGTTACTTCCATAAAAAGCCATTTTTGTACCCAACGATGAACGAATGTGCAGACCTTTTATAGGTTCGAGATCGGCAAAAACATTACCTACAATGTTATGGTCATAGCCATAGTTCCCTAATCGGTTCTGGATCATTGCCAGCGGGTTCTTCATTTCCTGTAGTACATAAGGTGAGATCCCAAAAAGCTGCCCATCACCATTTCTGGTTGCTGCAGCATTTTGTACCGGATTGCCTGTAGCCGAAGGGAAAAAAGCCGATTGTGAAGCCGGATCTGTAATAATTGAAGGCGTAATCGGATCTAAATTAATTGCCGAACTTAATACGCCACCAAACTCACGGTTAGTCTCACCAATACCACTGTTAACCCCATGGCTATAACCTAAATTTTCGCCAAATGTTACACCTTTAATGGGCTTAAATGAGGTATTGATACGCACATTTGCCCTGTTAAATTTAGAAATAGGTGTTGCTACAATCCCCTTAATATCGGTATAACCAAAAGAGGTAAAATAAGTTGCTTTCTCACTTCCTCCAGATACGCTAAACTCATGGCTTTGCTTTGGAGCACTATTGTTAAAAATCAAATCCTGCCAATCTGTACCCGCACCTAATGCTGCAGGATTGGCAAATGCCGGGGCTTTACCTGCACTAACAAGTGCCTGGTTACGCAAAGTTGCATATTGTGTAGCATCCAACAAGTCTAATCTTTTAGCTGGCGCCTGTGTGCCGTAGTAACCGCTGTAGTTAATGTTCAGCGTACCTGCTTTACCTTTTTTGGTGGTTACCAAAATAACACCCGCAGCAGCACGTGTTCCGTAAATGGCGGCAGAAGCACCATCTTTAAGCACCTCGATTGATTCGATATCATCCTGGTTTAAATAGCCAATACCACCTGCATCAATCACCACACCATCAATTACCCAAAGCGGATCGTTTTTGCTATTACCAAAAGAAGTAAAACCTCTTAAACGTACGGTTGAGCTTGAACCTGGCTGGCCAGAAGTTGCCGCAATGGTTAAACCTGAGGTTCTGCCCTGTAATGATTGCTCGATACGAACCACAGGTTGATTTTCTAAATCTGAAGCCTTAACACTTGAGATTGCCCCCGTTACCACACTTTTCTTTTGGGTACCATAACCCACCACCACTACTTCTGTTAAATCTTTCGAATCGGCTGTAAGCGATACATTAATACGGCCGCCTGCCGGAATAGTTACCGTTTGTGGCGCCATACCAATTAAACTGATGGTTAATTTGCCTCCTACAGGTGCCTGAATGCTAAAAACACCATTGGCATCAGTAGATGCCGCCCTGGTAGTTCCATCGAGCTTAACTGTTACACCCGGTAAAGGGCTACCATTTTGTTCTGTTACTTTTCCTGTAACCGGAATATCTTGTGCCAGTAAGGCCAGCGGAAATGCCATGATACAGTAAATGAAGAATACGAATGTAAATCTTCCTCTCATAGAAATTAGTTTTAAGTTAATATTTGGTTAGTTAATGACCGGGGCTCTTGGTAGCCCGTTTCATAAATCAAATCTATAGCGGTGCAGTGCAATAGAACAATTTGGCGCTACTACACAAACCATACAGAAGCCCTCAATTCACCTAAAAAACAGATTTTTAGGCCTACATAAGCCCTACAAGGAAAACACAAGTAAACTGAATATCAGACACTTAATTGGTTTTAACAAAAAATGTTTTTTATTGTAACAAAAACATTGGTTTAAGGTGTTTTTTGACGGGCAATATCAATCAGAAACTCATATAAATTAGTTTCAGGCTTAAGCTGAAGCTTCTTTCTTAAGCGATATCGGCCTACTTCGATGGCTTTTATGGTTACATTCATTAGCTGCGCCATTTCTTTTGATGAAAGATTCATGGAAAGGTAGGCACAAAACTTTAAATCGTTCTGACTTAAATCCGGATAGAGGTCTTTGAGTTTATTAAAAAATTCGGTGTTTACATGATTGAAGTGAACGCTTAAATGGTCCAGTTCCTGGTCCTTCTTTTCTACATCCCTGATCAGCCTGATCAGGTGCCTGAAACTTGGCGAGCTCTCATTTATATCGTGGTTTTTAATAACAGCCGATATCACTTCTTTAATTTTCGCCAATACCTTGCCCCGCTGTACCAGGTGCATGGTCATACTGGAAAGTTCTTTATTCTTGTAGTTTACATCAGCTTCTAACTTTTCGTTCTGCAACCTAACAATTTCCTTTTCATTCCGGTCCAGCTCCAGCTGATGCAGGTAACTCATCCGCTCCTGCTCTTTAATGTGTTTCCGCTTTTGCCACCTGATAATCAACCTGATCAACAACACGATCAAAATCAGGTAAAAAATCCTCATCCATATGGTATTGTACCAGGCCGGCAGCACAACAAAAGTATAAGCCACCACTTCCGACTCATTGCCTATATCTGTTCTTCCTTTAATATTGAAAGTATATTTCCCGGCAGGTAAATTGGTATAATCCTTTTCACTTTTTGTAGTCCATGCCGACCACTCCTTATCGAAACCAACCAGCTGATAACTGAATTTAATATTTTTATCATGCTCGAACAGTGTAGAGGAATATTCGAAATGCATGGAATTTAAGTTATTGGTGTATTCTGGTATTTCGTGCTGGTCCTGTCTAGGCGAAATTACTCCCTTAGTTACAAAATAGCCGCCAAAAACCAAACTATCTTTTTTACCAAGCAGTTTAATCTGCCCCAGCACTACAATGGGTTTAGTTATATTTTCGATGTACTTTTCATAATTGATATGATAGGCACCTTTATTGGCACCAATAAATATATTTTTACTATCTAAGGGGTAAATCGATTCGAAGCCACCCACTATTTTCCCATCTAATTCGGGCAGATAAAAAATACTAAAAGGATTCGAGCCTGATGGCCGGTTAAAATCAATAACACCCACTTTCTTATTGCTTACAAACCAGATATTTCCGTCGTTATCCTCCTTCATATACTGCACCGAAATCCCTTTTATGGCGTTGGCCAATAATTTTAGGCGTACAAATTTTTTCTTTGCAGTATCATATTCATAAACGCCGTTTATCGTGGCAATAACCACCCTGTTTTTAATGTGATATACATAATTGTACAATTTAGAGGGTAGTCCATCACGGTCGGTATACATGGTGGTGCGCAGTACACGTTTATGATCGGGCTGCAATTCTATTTTATACACTCCATGGTAAGGATGCGATGCCCAGATATGATCAGGGTTGTTATTATCGGCTACAATAAACCGCAGCGGTTCGTTTATCCCATCTATTCTTCCGCCATTGCTAAATAGCCCATCCTTATAACTTAGTCGTTGTAAACCCCAATAGGTCCCCGCAATAACCTCGCTGCTTGGATAAACCCGGTCTAAAGTTTGGTACAACCAGGTACCGGGTAAATTGTAAAGCGGCTTAGCTACATTATGCTGCACCAAAAGTGTGCCCTCCTCGTGTGCCAGCAACAATTGGTTATTAATCTCATCAAGCCCCCAAACCTGCCCTTTGGTATTTTTTACCTCTTCAAAATTCGCGGTGGCATAACTTAAGTCTTTGGCAGCAGGATTAACATTTGTTCGATATAAACCGTTCGATGTACCGATGTAAACCGATTGCTCAAATTTTCTGAAAGCATAACTCGTAATCTGTTTATTTCGGTCAGGAAAAATACTTTTAATGGCACTATTGATGGCCACATAAGCAATCCCGTCATCTAAAGCCAGCCACATGTTCTTATCCCTATCCTGCAGAATTCCCCTTACATTATTGTTCTGCAAACCTTCCCTGTAATTGTATTTCTGAATCAGTTCTCCACTTTTGTTCATAATGTATACTCCACCAGAGGTAGTACCCACTGCATACAGGTTTTGATTGATCCGATCGGCAAAATAAATCCGGTCGTTAAAAAACACATGATCGAGACTGGTTTTTAGCGGTTTAAGCTGGTGGTTAATCAACAGAAAAAAACCACCTTTTAAAGTAGAAACCATTAAAGTATCGCCATTATAAGGTAAAATAGCCGTAACAGACGATTTTTTGAAAACCGGATCAGCACAAAAAGGTTTCCACATTTCCTGCTCATAAACCATTAATACCGATTCTTCCGATTGGGCAAACACCTTATTATTGGCTATACCCATAAAAAGCCAGGCATTACTGGGTTTATAGTTCTTAACCACACCGTCCTTATAGTGCAGAATGGCATTGTTCGATCTGAAAAAAACTTCGTCATGAATAATCGAAATGTCCCATATATCGGCCAGCTTGCGCAGGTTTTCGGGCAGCAGGCCTAAAAGCGAAGTATATTTTAAAATCCCCTTCTCATTGGGGTAGTAAAAACCAAATTCATCCTGACCGCCAACATAAATCCGGTTTTTAGAATCGATCCCGATGGAGCGTACAGAAGTATAATTAGGTAAGCGAAACAGGTTCCAGTAGCGGCCGTTAAAAGTAAGCAGCCCCTCATTATTCCCAAAATAAAGCACCCCGTTTTTATCCTGCTTTACATCCCAGTTCTGCATCCCCGCATTATACTGCTCGTTATTGTAATTTACAATCTGCGGAATCCCCAAAAGGTCCTGAGCATGTACATGGTAACCGAAAAAAAATAAGATAACAACTAGAAATTTATTCATCTGGCTAAAGGAGGACGATTTGAACGCAATAATAAATATATAATTTTAATTCCGATTAACCTTACATACAACTATGCGCTGTTGTTAAACCAGGTCGCCCATTTTTAGAGAGTAGAATAAAAATCTAATCCTTAGGTGTCCTCAGGTGACTAAGGTGGTAAAACAATGATGCTTATTTTTTGAAGCGCAATACCCGTGGTGCTTCGGTGTGTTCCGGTCCCGCTTTCACTACAAGTCCTCACTCGTACCTCGCTCCGGGCTTACCGTTCAATCGGGGCTAGTTTATTGGAGGCAGTAGAATAAAAATCTAATCCTTAGGTGTACTCAGGTGACTAAGGTGGTAAATAATGATGCTTATTTTTTGAAGCGCAATACCCGTGGTGCTTCGGTGTGTTCCGGTCCCGCTTTCACTACAAGTCCTCACTCGTACCTCGCTCCGGACTTACCGTTCAATCGGGGCTAGTTTTTTGGGGGCAGTGTAATAAAAATATAATTCTTAGGTGCCCTCAGGTGACTAAGGTGGTCAGAAAAAATACAACGCTTTTCGAAGAAGTGGCGCTTTTTTTTACCCCATAATAAATTTAATTCACATAAGCTTATGTGCTCTTATATAACTGATATGTTAAATAATCCTTTGGTTCCTTAAGTGCTGAGAAGAAAAATAATTACTTCAGTAGATGCCGTTCAACTGCTTTTCGCCAGATCGCATAACCCGCCGCATTCATATGCAGCATATCATCCACAAAAAGTTCTGGTCTAAGCTGTCCGTCTTTGGTGAGCATCAGCGGATATATATTAACAAATTTAGTGTTGGCCTCTCCCGCTAAAAATTTCTCGATCAATGCATTCGATGCTACTGCCTTTGCTTTAAATTTATCCCTGCTCGGGCTTGGTTTAATAGAAATATAAACAATAGGCACCGTGGGTAATTTGGCCCTAATGGCCTGGTACAAACGGATGGTACGGTTCAAAACGGTATCTGGTGTAACCGTTTCATTTGGTAAATCGTTCTCTCCCACATACAATACAATCTGTTTTGGCTGGTAAGGAAAAACAACATCATTTAAATAATAAGTAATGTCGTTAATTACAGCACCGCCTATTCCACGGTTCAATGCGTTGTATTTAGCAAAAATCTGTGTACAGTCGTCCCATTTCCGAATAGAGGAACTTCCTACAAACAACACCGGATGAACCGGCGGTTTATACATCTGATCGTACTTTTTAATGGTTTGCACATCATCCCAAAAATTGGGCTTCTTTTGGGCGAAGGCCGTTACAGTTAAAAAAGCAATCAAAAAGAGGCTTAAAAATGATTTTTTCATACGCATCAGGAGCTGAGGCTCACAATATACCAATATCCTGTTTTTTACAATCGATTCAATCAAATTTATTACGCCCGATTAACCAAAACCTTGCTTCAAAGAGGCAGTGTGCCGATCAAGAAATTTGAGGAATATTCTTGTGGAATAGTGCCTGATTCGCCTGCATTGAGTAATGCAGGCAAACAGGTCTTGCTATCATCAACTAACCAAACATATAATGATAAACAAATATAGCTCTTTATTTAGAACTATTCTAAATAATTAAAATTTATTAACTAAAAGAATAGTAACACATTAATAATCAATTAATTTAATTTCGAAGAATTGCTACACAACAAAACCTAATCAGTTTAAATGGCAAACGATGAGCTTCATCAGGCTGCGTTTCTTTAGGAGTATTAACGAATAATCTGTGATCATTAGTACAATATCATCTTTTCTTTAACCATTTAAGGCATATAAGTTTCATATAAGCTCAAACAGCTAATGTATCGCTTGAAAATTGATCAACTTGATTTTCTGCGCCGATCATCTTAATCTGCGGGAGCAAATAAGAATAGGGGTTTCCCGCTGATATCGCAAATCACAATGCGTTCATCATCCTGAGGGTTAACTTATTGTATAAAAGTCAATATAAATGACATTTTTTTTGCTAATCGTAGGCTGCGGGAGATCGTCATTCCCAACTCGATTGGGAACCACGGAGTGCTCATGAATGCCTCTGAAAAAAGGAAAGCATATGAATAATCGTAATGCCTTGGTAGGTTTTGTAGGTTGCATTAAGATTCCGCCTACGCGGGAATGACGATCATTCTATTGGTGCCTGTCAAAGATAGCGGAGTAGATGAAATTTATCCCCGGAAACCAGCACTAAACCTCCTGAAATCGAATGATAACATCGCAATATGCGCCAGTTTCTGCCTGGTAGAATGGTCATCATGATTGACATCCATCACATCCACAGGTGCTATCGCATCATTTGTTAATACCGCTTCATTACTGAGGTTACTCACAATCTGCTTAACCAGCAACGGATCGGCCTGTTCGGGTTTATGGTTTAGCGAAAGGTATATAGAAGTAATAATCGCATTGATCTGGTAAATGGTCGACTGTACGCCATACAAACCGTTAAAATCGATATGTTTCCGCATCGGCTCCTGGCTGGCCGACTCAATCGCCTCGCTTAAGGCCGATAAGCTCAGGTTGGCATTTTTCCTGGCCATGCGCGAAATGTTCTCGCCCAGGTTTTCCTTCCTTTCAATCGCTACCTGCAGATAATGTAAACTATCATTGGTTGCTTTGCTTATTTTCGCTTTCAACTGGCGGCTATCCCATATCGGAAAAAGATAGGTGGCAAAAATGGCAATTACACAGCCCAGCACGGTGAACATAATCCGGTCGTGTACAATATGATCGAAATGCCCCTGGTAACTGCCTAAAGTTAAAATTACTGCAGGGGTGATAAATAACACGCTTACGGTATAATTTAAACGGTTAAAAGCATAAAAGCCCAGTAGAAAAATAACCGAAAAAGAAAGCAGCACCGCCTGACTCTTCACAAAATAGATGATGATCAATCCGATGACCACCCCGCCAAGGCTTCCTTTTAAGCGCTGTAAATTCCGTTTCCAGGTAATCGAAAACTTCGGCCGGGCCACAATCACCAGGGTGAGGAAAAGCCAGTAACTGTATTTACTCGGCTCCAACTGCCAGATCAGCAAAAAACCAAACAGGAAACAGATGGCCAGCCGCAGCGAGAACCTGAAAATGGGCGATTTTAAGGTCAGGTGCTCTTTAATCGAAAAACGATCGCCGGTAATAAATAAGGGATATGAAATCGATCCTCTCAATTCTTGTAAGTGTTTCTCGGGCGTGCGCTCATTGCCCCTGATCATTTCGATAATGCGCACAATATCATTCATGTTCGAAACCACCTTCAGCACAATTTTACGCTGGCTTTCGTTTAAACGTTCCATCTCCTGTAATAACATGACGCGCTTCTGGT
Organism: Sphingobacteriaceae bacterium GW460-11-11-14-LB5; assembly: GCA_002151545.1. Taxonomy (NCBI): domain Bacteria; kingdom Pseudomonadati; phylum Bacteroidota; class Sphingobacteriia; order Sphingobacteriales; family Sphingobacteriaceae; species Sphingobacteriaceae bacterium GW460-11-11-14-LB5. The sequence continues at coordinate 4,322,178 of CP021237.1, forward strand.
AATATTCAATATTGGTTGCCACCTCACCTTTATACGCCTTGGCCGACCGCACGTGCCTGCCCAGTTGCTCGAGTTCTTTGGCCAGCAATTCAATTAAGCTGGCAATCAGTTTCAGGCTCGGGCCCGTTGCCAAAGTTTTGCGTACCAAAGCATAATCGTAATGTACGGCATTCAACTGTTCATATAAATCAATCAGTAACCTCGCCCTTTCCAGCAACAGCTGTCCTTTGGGGTTATCAGGGTTCATGGCGTATTTATCGGTAAGCAACAGGTTGCGGATCAGCTCGTGTTTCTGGTTTACCTCAATGTGCAGTTTTATGGCTTCTTTTTGCTGCAGATCGAGTGGAACATCCACATCGTAATTCCTGGCCTTGGCATTTAAAAACACCGCACTGCTCATCAGGCACTCGAAAATGGCATGGTGAAGCGAACGGTAAGGGCGGATTAAAATCTGGATCAAACTGATCACATAATACCAAACGCCGCCAAGCAAAATATAACTGCTAAAATACAGCGGTCGCGCCGGGTGAAGGCCCATTACAAATGTACACACAATCAGCGCCATGGTACCAATCAGCGAGAGTTTCTGCCCGTATACCGCAAACATCGAAAAGCTGAAAGCCGCGATAACCACTACAATTGCAGTAAGGTAAACATGATCTAAAACCGATGATACCACGAGCGTAGTGCCAAAAAAGACGATGATGCTCCAGAGGGCTGTTTTCAGTTTGTTCAGGCGGTTATCGGGCAAATCGGTCAGACTGATTAACAAAGCCCCAACCCCTATTCCCTTCGCCGCCTCCGGATTGCCCAGGTAAAAGAATAAAATAATGGGCAATACCACAGTAATGGTGGTGCGCAGGGCATCAGAAAAGTACTCGCCTAAAAAGAAATACGAAATGGTAGAGCCGATGCTGTTTTTGCCCATGTATAGGTTAATGAATGCTGATCAAACGATAAAAGCTGCAAAGATAATAGATTTATAATGCATGCATAGCAAATACCACACAAAACCAGATACCGATCTGTTCTTTGGGTTTAGAAGCGTAATTGCGTGTTCGTATTACTCCGTAGTGACGCGGCGCTGAATACTACGGAGAGAAGTTTTGAAAACGGACCAAAAAGATTGCTTCACGCCACCACAACAGCTCTACCCTTTCGTTCGCAATGACGTATCTTTTTCAACTAATCCCCCCGCTGTCACTTCTCCACGTCCTTTGCACGCTCTTCTTCCCGACCTTTGCGGTTAAAAAAATCGACGTATGCTAGATTTGATTCACCCAGACTTCCGACCTCGGTCACCCGACTTCCGACTAATCAAATTCCCTCTTTTAACAATTAACAAAACAATTGCCCTTTAAAAAGAATTATATAAGCACACCTATAACAATTTGATATGAAAACGAAAATAATAATCTTAGTGGCCGCCTTTGGCCTGGCCTTATCAGCCTGTAGCGGTAAAAAAGCTGATCAGGAAAATGCAGATAGCCTATACAAATACACGGACACCGGCAAGGTGATTGACAGTACCCATACCGATTCTACAGCAGATTCGACCACCAACGCCCCAGCTGATGTAAAAAATTAAAGAAAATAAACAAACAAACGCGCTCATGCCGAAAGGTATGGGCGTTTTTTTATGCCCAAACGTAATGTTTTGTGAATTGATTCTCTAGCCATTTAATGCTTTAATAAATGGTGACCCCTCAGGGGTTCGAACCCTGGACCCACAGATTAAGAGTCTGTTGCTCTACCAACTGAGCTAAGAAGTCTGATTGAATAAATATAGGATAAAAAAGGGGAGAGTTAGTAATATTCGCCATCAGATTAATATGATTTAAGAACTATAGCAATGCAGCCCTTTTTTTATTATACTTGAAGTATAAATTAACGCTCAATGGACGCATACATTATAACCAAATTATTAACGAAAGCTTTAATGACTGCTCTCATAGATAGCACACTATTATTCTTCATGATTAAAGGGTTTGTAAATCCAATATTTAGGTGGATATATATCTTTATACCGGTGTTAGTGCTTTTGGCGTTATTTACATTTTTAATCTATCCTTTGGATATATTTCAGCATCCAGTTTTCCCGCTGTTTCAAGCCTTTTGCTTTCTTGGCGGTATATCTGGAGCAGCTAGATATTACTGGCAGCGATGGAACAGAAAGAAACAACCGCAATCCTAAGCCAAGCCTTTATTATTTCCCAATCTTATTCCTACTATGCTTCTAATATTCGGGACTTCTGAGGTCCTTCTTAACTTCTACGAAGCCGACCAAAAACATTAAATATGTTAAATAAAAAATTAGCGTTTAAACAGTTAAGGAATGGCAAGGAAATAAGATTGTCTTGGAAGTCGCTGGATGAAATTATATATACTATTTTCTTAAAATTGCATGATGGCATATACTCTTTCCATTACTACTATTTTGACGGAAATGATGTATTCGATGAGGAAAGCTATAAAGATGAGCATAAGCATAATTACAGTGACTTCAATAACCTATACGAAACGCTAGTGACTATATTTCCTGAGGTTGATCAGTAATTAGATTAACTATATTCCTAGCTAACCCTTTTCTCTTTCTTGCCTATCTCGCGCAAGTCTTTGCGCCTTAGCCTAAACAAGACCTGAATGTACTTTTAATAAATTAACATACTTGCGCCAGTTATCTAAATACAAATATCAATAGTTGCCTATATTTGCTTATAAACGAAGCATTCGGATTAACTATGGTTGAGAACCCTTGGAATAAAATCCCGCTAGAAGACTATGAACTTCAAATGCAACACGATATTGTTAGGCAAGCATAGTTACTCAATAATTTAACACGGAAATATCTTGTAGTGCTTAGAAGTAAAAACATTTCAAATTTCACTCCTTTCCAAGGGGTATCAATAAATGGGCAGTAATTAATGAGGCGATTCTTCAGTATATTAATTTTAATTGTCTTGACTTCGTGTCAAGGGAACAACTCAAACTTTGTTTTTGATCCTTCAGTTCCATACCCCCTCTTAAACCCAGGTGATTTTTGGGTGGACAAGTTTGATCAAAGAGGATTGCAGAATGCAATTATTTATCGAGATAAAATATACTGCAATACAATTGACATTGGAGGCGACAATTTTCTTTATTGCTTAAATCCAAAGAATGGACTCGTTGAATGGCGTGGACATATTGACGCTTTTGCAAGCCAATCAGCATCATTTAAAAATGATACAGTGATTTACTGTTCGTATCTAGGCAATATTTCTACTTTTGATAAAGAAGGAAAAGTTATTTGGAAAGCTAAGTTCAATCATCCTTATTCGGGTCATTGGCTTGATACAATCAATTCAAAAGTATTGGTGAAGACTGTTTATTGGAAGAGGGTTTCTGAATACGATATTAAGTCGGGAAAACTAATTTCAGATAATGAAAACGACTCTTTAAAAAAACTTATTGAGAAGAATATGAAAGATAAAAGACTTTTTGAAAAACATACATATCGGTTTAAAAGAAATGGCAAAACATACACCATTAAATCCAGACCATCAAGTTCTGATGAAGTCATAATCAAAATAGAATGTAATTAATTAAAGCATAGATCGAATCCCGTTGTTTTGCGACTGTCGATTCTCACCCCATCTAGCGCAAGTCTTAGCGCCCTAGCCTATGCAAAGGCCTGACTTGTGCTTTCATAAAATACAGAATAACTTCACTCCGTTTCGCACGCCTTCCGTGTGTGCAGTTTAACCACTAAAATTAAATGACAGGCTTAATCATGTTTTCTCACACGCGGCACGCGTGCGCCAGCGGTGACTTGTGCTTTAAAAATTTAAAGCTTTAATAAAAACCGTTTTTAATAGATGCTGAAACAAGTTCAGCATGACGATCGCGTTAGGCAAGAAACAAAAAAGCGTATGCCTCGCCATCCTCCCCTTCCGTTCGCCATGAAGAATTGGCTCATTTTTATAAGCACAGACTTCCGACCCCGGTCCTCCGACTCCGGACTAACTTATCAAACAGATTACTTCGTCTAATTCTTGCATTTTCGGGCTACAGTCTATTGTTAAATAGCCCTGATGGAAGTGTAACGGACAGCAGGACCGAAGCCATCCGAAGAACTACAGACCCTGCGCTCCAAAACCTTCTCCAACTCCAAACCTTAACATCCCCATTATGGAAGATTATAGGCTTCAAACAGATTGCCTGCCTGCAACAGACAGGCTTCACGCTCCCTCGCCATCCTCCCCTTCCGTTCGCAATGACGAATGGGTTCATTTTTAAAATCAAAGCTTATATTTAGGCATTACAAACAATAAATGACAGACGAACAAGCCATAGAACTGATTGAAAAAGAGTTTCAGGATAAAACATTTGGAGCAACCGAACAATATCTTGAAATCCATTCGCCAATCTACATCAACAATAAATTACAGATCACGCGGATCGACCGCGATTGCGACAAACTCATTATAACCTATCTGCCTGTGCTGAATGAACGGTTTTACTTTGCGATATACATCGATAGTGATTCAGGCGAAATGATCAATATCGGTACGGAGCCTGATCACCATGTCTATTTTATTGCCACATCTGAAAATCTGTCGGCAACTGAGCTCAAATCCATGTGCATCCTATCAGTATACGAAAGCTGGAATAAGGGAGATTTAAAGAAAAACGGAAAGGTAACGCATCAATTTAGTGCTTTAAAAATAATGCCCAACAGCGAGCCAGATGAATTTGAAGATAAACTCGATAAGTTATTAACCTATCTGGAAACAGACAAGAAAGGCATTAGTGAACTTGTAGAAAAGGCTGAAGGCTACATTCAGGTTGCCATGGATATTCATAATGGAAATGGAATGATTGGCGGCCCACATATCAGCAGGGAAAACATAACCAGAATGCAGGACCTTGGGCTCGCAATAAACTTCGACCTCTATGTTGGTGGCAATAGTTTCAGGTAGAAAAATTAATTGGCTTAGCGCCTTAGCCAGTGCAAAGGCCCGACTTGTGCCTTGAAAACTTAATGCTTTAATAAAAACCGTTTTTAATAGATGCTGAAACAAGTTCAGCATGACGATCGCGTTAGGAAAAGAAGCAAAAAAGCGTATACCTCGCCATCCTACCCTTCCGTTCGCCATGACGAATGACTTCACTTTTAGAAACCCAAACTTCCGACCCCAGTCCTCCGACTCCGGACTAACTTATCAAACATCTAGCGCAAGTCTTAGCGCCCTGGCCCATGCAAAGGCCCGACTTGTGCCTTGAAAACTTAAAGCTTTAATAAAAACCGTTTTTAATAGATGCTCAAACAAGTTCAGCATGACGATCGCGTTAGGCAAAGAAACAAAAAAGCGTATACCTCGCCATCCTGCCCTTCCGTTCGTCATGACGAATGGCTTCACTTTTAGAAACCCAAACTTCGGACCTCCGTCTCCTGACTTCTGACTAACCCGAAAATATACCCAGTAAATGGTATTGCTTCCAAGTGGGTTGATTGGGAAATTTGCCTGCAACAAACAAACAATCAGGGCATGAAATTAAACAAACTCCTCCCAATGGCATCAGGGCTTATGCTATTGGTAATGGCATCAAGTGTATTCGCGCAGGTAAAGAAATCGCCAAGTAAAGCAGCTGTTCCCGTTAAAACCAAATACGGCGCGTTGGCTGTAGACCGATCAAATGGTTTTTATTATGGTTTTTCATTCGATCAGCCAAACCTGGCCGAAGCCGAAAAAAGAGCAGTTGCCGAATGCAATAAACGCGGTGGCGCCTGCAGTATTGTACTCACCTATTCGGGTACAGGTTGTGCCGCCTACCGCACCATAAACGGCAATGTGGGTACGGCATTTGGCTGGGGTATTGCGAAAACGAAAGAAGAAGCTGATGCAATAGCGACCAAAGAATGTTTAAAAAGAAGCGGCGGCATACAACCGACCAACTTTGTCTGGAGTTGTAATGCAGCACAAGCGGCGCAGTTAAAAGAAATATATAATGCTTCGCCAGAAATTACCGGTCCGGTAAAAATTGGCAACCAGGTATGGACAAGCACCAATTTAAACGTGAGTACCTATAGAAACGGCGAGCAGATTTATTATGCGGCCAATCAAAAAGAATGGGAAAAAGTAAGCAGGGAAAAGATTCCGGCTTATTGTTACCTTAATTTCGATAGCAGTAATGAAAAGAAATACGGAAAGCTGTACAACTTTTATGCGGTTACCGATCGCCGTGGATTGGCGCCGGCCGGCTGGCATGTGCCCAGCAGTAATGAATTTTTAACCCTTATTTCGGCTTTAGGTGGAGAAAAGGTAGCTGGTAAAAAAATGCGTGGTACGACCGGCTGGGACATCAAAGATTCGTACAAATTTGCACATGGCAATGGCGATAACTCATCAGGTCTTAATTTACTGACCAATGGCAGTGCAGGCGGCGATGAATATGGCGGTGGCCAGTCTTTCAAGTATGGAATATGGTTAAGCTACTGGTGGTCGAGCAGTACCAAATCGAGTGGCGACAGCTTTGCCTACTACCTCGATTTTAACAAATACAGCGAACCGCGCGTAACCGATTATAGTAAAACCACAGGCGCTGCAGTAAGGTTAGTGAAAGATTAATTGCCCGTATCGCAATAATGCTCATATTTCGAAACCTAAGGTTACAAATCGCTTAATCAACCGGAAAAGTTCAATATTTCCGGTTGATTTTGTTTAAGGGGATAACAAACCAAATACATTTAAGCATATCAGGAATTGAAGAAAATATAAGCTGACCGGCTTCCGTTCGCAATGATGAATCGCTTCGTTTTTAGAATCCCAGACTCCGGACTTCCGACTTCCGACTCCGGACTTTAAACTAACCCTTCCCCAGCTCCCCTACATACCGATAAGTGTTCACCTGCACACCTGTAGGTGTAACCTTCGAGCTTACAAAAGCCAGTACGCGCGGATCGGCAGTAGCTGAAAAGAAGCGTTTGCCTGTGCCCAGCAATACCGGGTATACTATTAGTACAAGCTCGTCTACCAGCCCCTGCTCCAATAACACCGCAACTACCGTTGAACTTCCATACAAAACAAGATCAGGTCCATCTGTTGCTTTGAGTTCGCGAATACGCGTAATAATATCACTGCCTAAATCCTCAACTGGCCCCCATTCAAGGCTTTCTGGTCTATGGGTGGCTACATATTTTTTGCCTTTATTTAAACTATTCGCCATCGGATTATCACCGGCCTTCGGCCAAAACTGCGTCCAGCTATCGTAGGTACGGCGGCCCAGCAGCAGATCGATGTGAGTGCCCTGTGCCTCCAGTACGGCTGCCATACCTTCTGCACTGCGATAAGGTGTTGTCCATCCGCCATGTGCGAAATCCTCGCTGTTTTCGTGCTGCATTACGCCATCAAGCGAGATATGTTCCATTATTTTGATCTTTCTCATGTTATTTTCTATTTATTTGATGATGATAAAGTTACAATGTAAGAGCCACACACATGCGGGGCAATCGTGACAATAAGAAGGCGTTTTCATGACCATTTGTATTTGATATAATAGTTGACGTAAAGTTTCCACATCTAATCACATTTCCATTTTACCGCTTATATTATCATTTGAGGGTTTTAACTTATACGGCCTTATATTTCTTATATGGTTAAGTGCTTAGTTGTTTAACTGAAAAGCCAACCGGAAATAGTGAAGGATTAGGAAACGAAGGGTTCCGTGTTCTTCGGATAGCGCAGCCCCGCCATTCGCTACAATCTTTTTTGTTGCTATTATCGTGAGCTTGTCGAAGAAGCAACAAAAAGGATTTTCGCTACTGTCGGGTTTAGTGAGGAGGACCTGTAACTTTTGCCAAGGTTGAATAACGATTGTTTTAAATATGTTCCATACATTTCTGATATGGTTAACTATGTTTAACCGGTCAACTGAAATCTGCCAAAAACCCTTATCTTGTATAAATTTGATCCCGTACACTAGACTGGCTTATCGATATCGTTGAAAGCATATATAACAAAGTTCAAGAATGCCAGACTTAGCAGTAATTAGTCAGAAATCATTTAGTTAATGCAAAAAGAAGAACAAACCGAAGCAAGTGAACGCTATTTATTGGGTACGGAATATTTTACAGACAGTGCTATAGCGATTTGGCAAACTGAATGCATAAAAAGATGTAAGAATAAACCCAAGGATGACGTTTATCACAAATATGTGAATTGGGTGAAAAGAGAAAATGAAATTGCTGTGTTTACATTATACGCATATGCCGACTTCAAAATCCCTAAAAAATTCGATATTATTTTCCAAATAGACGAACCAGAAAATTATGTTAAAGAAGAATATGAATTGACACAAATTGTTTATGAGGCATGGTATCCTATGGAGGGTGCAGAACATGGACATAAACATCTTTGCATTTTTAAATTCAAGAACAGAATACCGGCAATTTTGGAGCTCTTGCATAAACAAGATGAAAAATTTTCTACAATTACAGATGAACAAAAGCAACTTGGCTTCTGCAGCTCAGCTGATTTTGAAGAAATAAAACAAAGAGAAAAGAAAAACAATGAATCAAATTACTAAAGCAAAAAATCTCTACGAATTTATTGATTTAACAAAGGTCCGCACAGCGATGTATATTGGAGATGAATCGTTATCTGCATTATATTTTTGTATTGGTGGCTATTACTGGGCCTGCGGCATAAATGGAACTGATGAAAAATTGCAGCCTGATTTTAGTTTATTTCACGATTTTGTTGCTAATTATTATTTGTATCGTGATTCTACAGCGGGTTGGAAAAATATTATTTTGGCTGAAAATTTTGGTGATGAGAAACGAGCGCTGAAAGAATTTTATAAGTTGTTTGACATGTTTAGAACAATGCCAAAGATTATCAATGCAAAGAAAATTTTATTTAAAATACTTGACCAACTAATCAATGGAACAATTCTAACGAAAATATCAAATGAGCAATTATCAATCAGTTTAAAAGATTTAGCACATAGGCTTGAGGAGTCTAAATTTTATTCAAATTATAAGGAAATTCTTAGTGACTTAGAAGAGCTCGCTAAGTCAGATAAAACTTTTGATTTCTTTTTGAATGATATTAAAAACACCTAGCTTAATGAAAACGGCATTATTAAGCAAATGAACAAAGTTATTGAAGCTTTAAAAGAACCAAACATGGAAATCCGATTACTGGTACTGCGAACTAGAGATACAAAACTTCTGGCTGATTTTTACAGTTTACTTGGAATTCAATTTGAATATCACAAACATGGTAACTCTCCATATCATTATTCGGCTACAATTGGGTTAACTGTTCTAGAAATTTATCCATTGGTAAAAAACCAAATCGAAGCAGACAAAAACTTGAGGTTAGGCTTTGGTATAGAGAACTTTGAACAGGTGATGGATAAATTAAATATATTACAAGTTGATTTTGCACAAGAACCAACCCAAACAGAATTTGGTTTTATGGCCATTATAATTGATCCCGATGGCAGAAAAATTGAATTGTATAAAAACAGCTAATTGGTTTTGTTTAAAAGAAAGGTTTAACTTAATATATAACATATTTTTAATTTGTCTGAGACAAAGTTTAAAAACATAAAATTCAATCTTAATGACCTCTCCTACACAAATATTAAATTGGTTAGCCATTGGCTTCGAACAACCGAATGGTAGTTTGACTGAGCATTTTTACTACGATAAACAAGATGCCGAATTTTTCTCAATCCTATTTACAGACTATTTTATACTTGATGAAGAGCTAAATTTAGCCAATAATGTAACTACCAATTACTCAAAACAACAAGAAGATTATATAGTTAACAGAATAAAAAAAATTGAAGAAAATGACCATACTATAGTTTCAATTCCAAGGGTTACAGTAGAAGACAGGAAAAATTTTATGCAACAATTTGTTGATACCTTATCTGACCAAAAATTAATTGAGGTTCTAAATCAAAGAATTAAAAATCATGATTACAATAATAAGTTCGACTTTTACTTTGGCAAGGAAGCAGATGAACTAACAAAAGTGAAATGGGAAGAGACAAAAAATATGTTTTTACTGCAACAGGTAGAAACTTTCTTAAATCTTAACAACATAAATCTTGATAAAACATCCTTGTGGCTTCCAGATGTTGATGGTTCTGTTTCAATAGATCTGACAAATGAAAACATCAAAAATTTTAAAGAGATAAAGTCAAAAAAGTCATGGTGGAAACTTTGGTAGTCGTGTGAACACTAAGTACATCCTGAATTTATAAACATGAAAATAACTATCGATAGCCTATCCATTCAAGAATTGAAGCTATACAACTATACAGATTCTTTAAAAGGAACTATGGATCAGATGGAAAAGCAACTTCAAGCGCGTGGCATCTTCGATCAATATCGAGAGATCCACAAAAGCTATCTTGATTTATTTTTCAATACAGAAAACGAGGAAACAAAACTTGAAATCCTGAAACGCCTTGTGTTTTTGAACTGGTACGGCATAATTGAACCGAGTTGTTTCACCGGTATTCAAGATCTCGACAGTTCAATCATTTTCGAGTCGTATTCAATTTTAAATGAATATCTCATCGACAATAAAATCGACAAAGAATTTAAATGGATGTTATCCTATTATTCGAGTTGGGATTTCGCCATACTTCCTTTTTCAGAAAACAATTTGAGTGCATTAACAAAATTTGTCAAAGAAGTAGATACGACCATTTTGGCTTGTCCAAAAAAACAATTGCCTAAAGGAACAATGGATAACAGAGGGCAAATGGGTCTGTATTGGATCAGCTGTTCGGTTGAAAAAGAGGAATAAATACGAGGTTAGAAGTAAAACTATTGACTGGTAAGAAATAATATGATGACCGACCTCCAAATAAAAGATTTTATAGCGGTATATGATATACAGCAAAAGTTCATCAAATCTTTCAGATCATTAATGGAGCAAAATACTTGTGCAGATTTAGACATTAGCCATAAGAATATTTCAATAGAGACCATAAACCTCGATTTCGAACTGCTTGATGGGGATTCGATTGCCTTCAAAAGCCAAATGGATCAAGGTGGCAATAAAATAGGCTATTACAGATTGGTTTTCGGCTTGAATGGGGAATTAATAGATGATTTTTTAGTGATTTACTGATATAATTAAACACGCAGATTGCACGGACTTACGCATATTAAATTAACATTCAAGCTTCCTACGCGATGAAACACCCAAAAATTGTTTTTGCCTTTTTTATCCTTTGGCTATTACTTATTTTTATCTGGTATAAAACTGGTAGAAGCCGAAAAACTGAAAATGACAAGCTATTAAAGAACAACATTGAATTTACAGGCATCCTAAAATCTGTAAAGGTGTCACGAAATCATTGTTTTGCAATAATCTTAATTGACAATGTAAAAAGTAATGTTGCATCTTTTAATCCTGACTTAAAAGACCGGTATTTCCCATATGCCATAAAGAATGGCCGGGCAGAAATTTATACTTCAATATGTGAAGGAAAAATTAAAGAAATTGGGAGCGATGTAAAATTAAACTCCAATCAAAGAAAATTAATCCTTGAGATAAGCCATAAACCTTATGAATTTGAAATTTGGATTACCTCAGAAAGACCAGATATCCAATTCATTAAGAAAAACACAATGCTTTGAATAGATTGTACATAAAGCACTTTTAGTTTTTAGCTTCAATAAAAAATAAATATGGATATTCGATTACTGGTACTACGAACTGGAGATACAAAACTTCTAGCCGATTTTTACAATTTACTTGGAATTCAATTTGAATATCACAAACATGGTAATTCACCGTATCATTATTCGGCTACAATTGGGGTAACTGTTCTTGAAATCTATCCATTAACTAAAAACCAAGATAAACCAGACAAAAACTTAAGGTTAGGCTTTGGTATTGAAAACTTTGATCAGGTGATAAAGGTATTAAATACAGCAGGGATTACTTTTACGCAGAAACCAAATGAAACAGATTTTGGTCTTATGACAATAATCATTGATCCCGATGGACGGAAAATAGAATTGTATAAAAACAGTTAATCGCTCCCTTCTCTTCGTTTACTTTGCGGTTAAAAAGCCACGGAAACACAGAAAACACGGAAGCATTAACATTAGCCTGCTGAGCAAGCATGGTTCCTCCTGCACGGGAATGAGGATCGCCTTTAAATTCTGTGCTAATCACCTTAAATCTGCGGGAGAAAGAGATGGTTAGGGTTGCCCGCTGATCACATTGATTTTTCTTTATAAATTGTCAGTCTGAGCGTAGTCGAAGACCATCCAACTTTGCATCCTCTGCGCTTTCTCTCTGTGATCTTTGCAGTTAAAAAGCCACGGAAACACAGAAAACACGGAAGCATTAAGATTAGCCTCGCTGAACAAGCGTGGTTCCCGTCTGCGTGAGTGAGGATCACTTTAAGCGCTGCGCTAATCACCTTAAATCTGCGGGAGAAAGAGATGGTTAGGGTTGCCCGCTGATCACACGGATTTACGCAGACAAAAAATTTCTTTACGCGCCACACATCCAAAGGCTTCGGTTCGCAACACGTATAAAACCATTGCTTTGTGTCTTTGCCTTCGTGGTCGCCTCTTTAATTTAATGCCGCACTCTGCGCTTTCTCTCTGTGATCTTTGCAGTTAAAAAGCCACGGAAACACAGAAAACACGGAAGCATTAAGATTAGCCTCACTGAACAAGCGTGGTTCCCGCCTGCATGTGAATGAGGATCACTTTAAACTCTGCGCTAATCACCTTAAATCTGCGGGAGAAAAAGGCGGTAAGGTTGCCCGCTGATCACACTGATTTACGCAGACAATCCCTCCTTATGCCTAATGCACCTTCTTTTTGCGGTTAAACACATTACTCCGTTAATTGCTGTTTAATGCCTTCAGTAAGTTTTTTCACTTTCATATAACCTGCCAAAGAATTGTTCCGTTTATCGAAGTCGATTACTAACCAGCCCTTTTTGGCTTTAAGGTTAAACTTATCGCTGCCATTTAAATTCACGAACAGATCGATATTCTGATCTAACGGAAGTTCATTATTCAAGGCACTATCCAGGTATTTTTCCAGCTTACCGGTTTTATGCTCGGCATACTTTGCTTCAAATTTAAAATCGGTATTGTTATCCATTGTGCTTAGCGATAAATGTCCACCACTGTTACGACATCCATAACCTAAGCCGGTCAATAAAATTGCGATACTATAGATTATATTTTTCATGTTTTGTTGGTTAATTGGTTAACTGTTTAAATTGGTTAATCGGGGATTTAACACATACCCCGAAGGGGACTGGGTTTTTCGCCCAGACTTCGGTCTCCCGACTCCGGACCTCCGACTCCAGACTGAGGACTCTAGACTTAGGACTAAAAACCTAACCTCCCGCCCTTCCTTTAATATCATCTGCCGCCGTTTTCCGGTCCTGGTTTGATTTTAAATTCTGGTTACCAAAACTATAACTGATATTGAATGATACCCTTCTGCTGATGTAATTATTCTGCACCCTTAAATTCACATTCTGGTAATCGAGTGTTCCTTTCCAGTAGTTGGTTTGGAAGATATCATCAACATTTAGCTTCAGCTTTAAAGCTTTGTTTAAGAAACTTTTCTGCATCCCTATATTTAAAGCATACTGATAAATAGTGGTTCGTTCTAAGCCCCTAACTTTAGGTGAGTTTAACCAGAAATTGGTTTCTAATGCCCAGTTATTTCCTAAAATAATCGAATTAACAGTATTGAAGTTGTAAAACACTTTACTTAAAGCAAATGGGGCGCCTTCTAAATTATCATCGTTAAATTTATTATAGGAAACCCTAAAATTGTTCTGCAAATTCCACCATTTGGCAATGGTTACTGGAACAGATAACCCGGCCGAATAGTATTGCCCGCTGCCAATATTGCCTTGCCCTACGGTAACTATCCTGGTGCTATCGTTTTGTGCGGTTTTACTATCTAAAATTAAATCTTTTGTTTTAGCATAACTCAATGAAAAAAACAATCCGCTTTTGTAATTGTAACTCACCTCAAAATTATTGGTAAACTGGGGTTTTAAGTATGGGTTTCCCTGTGCTATGGTATAAGGATCCATATAAAAATTAAATGGGTTTAACTGCTGGTAATTTGGCCGATCTATCCTTCGGCCATAAGTGTAACGCAGATTACTGCTTTCAGAAATTTTCTGGTTCACAAAAACCGTTGGGAATAACGATAAATAATGTTGTTTTACCGATGTATTATTGGTTACCGATGTTCCGGTTGATTGTGTAAACTCTGCCCGTAAGCCAGCCTGAACCTGCCACTTACCCAAATCTTTCGATAAATTTGCATAGGCCGCATTTACGTTTTCTTTGTAAATAAAATTATTGCTCTGCCCTACAACATTTTGCCATTCGTTATTAACCAGCGCTGAGGAAAGAAAATCGTTATTGGTTTTAACATAAGCACTCTTCAGCCCTGTTTCAAGCTTTGTAGTTTTTGATATTGGCCAGGTAAAATCTGTTTTTGCTGCATAAATATCAATAGCGGTTTTACTATTATTTCTAATCACTGTATTTTTAAAAACAGCACCCTTATCATCGTAAAAATTGGTGTTAAAATTTTCCAGTCCTGAGTAATCAAAGCCAGAGTAATCGGCATCAAAGTTTAAACTTGCACCCTCCTTTTTAAATTCATGCCTGATATTAAAGTTTGCGCTATAGTTTTTGTTTGGGGTATTTGCATCAGAATATTGGATCAGCGAATTATTGCCGGCAACTCCATCCTTAATTTCGTTTATAAAGGTTTGGGAGAAATTATCCAATTTACGTGTACTGGTACTGCCATCAAACATCACACCTATTGTTGTTTTTTCAGTTGCATAATAATCTGCACCTAATTTTGCAGCCAACCGCGATCCAGTATATATTTTCTGGAAATTCTGGTTAAACATACTCTGTAAGCCATTCGCATAGGTGCTCCGCTCTAAAAATAAATTCGAAAAATTATTATTTTTTGACGCATTTGCATTGGTAAAAAAATTCCACTTTTCTACCCTGTGATTTAAATTGAAGTTAAGTTCCGATCCGTAAATATTGGTGGGTAAATTAGCCCTTATTGCATTGCGATAGGTTGACGAGACATTTCCATTAGTACCAAATGCTTTGTTCTTTTTTAATTTGATGTTGATGATACCTGCATTGCCGGCAGCATCGTATTTAGCCGATGGGTTAGTAATAATTTCGATGGTAGCAATCTGACTGCTGCTTAAGCCATTTAAATAAACCGTTAAATCAGCACTCGATAAAAAGTTGTTCTTCCCATCAATCATCACCATAACACCCGATTTATTGTTCAGTAAAATCTGGTCATTTTGGCGGTCGATCTGCACGCCGGGTGCCTTCTCCAAAATTTCGAGCGCCGTGCCACCGGTTGCAATAATGCTGTTTTCTACATTCAATACCATTTTATCAATCTGATGTTCAATAAAAGGTTTCTTGCCCTGCACACTCACTTCTTTTAATTGTTTGCTTAAATTTTCGATCGTGATGGCAGGTAATTTCAAATCTTCGTTAAGCGAAAAATGGCTGGTCTTTTTACTTTTAAAACCGACGATAGAAACCGATAACACATATTCACCGCTTTTTAGCTGATCAATTGCAAACTCGCCTTCAATATTGGTCGATACGCTTTTAACCACGGTGGTATCAGGATAATTTAGCACCCGAACAACCGCAAACGATACCGGAACAGTCTTTTCATCAACAATTTTCCCCGTAAGTTTATTTAATTTTTGGGCAAAAGAAGTCCCACATGCAATAAAGCATGCCAGCAGCGTAAATAATGTTTTCATGTTTTTCTTTTAGGCGTTATGTTTTTAGTGTTGAGATAAATCCGTCATTGCGAGGCACGAAGCAATCCTACAACTATGGGTTTGTAATTATTGAATAGCTAAAAGTGAGCTATTGCATTAAGATTGCTTCGTGCCTCGCAATGACGAACCAGCCTAGGCCCCCTCGAAATGACGCAACAATTATTCAGGCGTTATACCCAACTCTTCTTTAACTTCTTTAATTCGGTTTGATACGGAATCCTGGTAAAGGGTATCATTAGGTTTATCTTGACGCAAATGGTCTAAATCACGTAGCTCCTGCTCTAACTTTTCCTTTTTTAACGCCTCTTCTTTTAATTTCGCCACGCATTTCAAACCATCATCAGTCATAATCCATATGCTGGAATCGTTGTGATCATTTTCGCTGTCGTTACATTCCCAAGTCCAGTAATTATTAACATAGCGGTAAGCATCCTGCTTTAAAATTAATTTTGTACCCACCGGAATTTCAAGATTTAACCTTACTTCCTGGTTTCTCCAAATGGTTCCCTTTCTCAATTGAAACCGCGGACTAAAAATCAGTTCAGCATCTTTCACAACATAATTGTAGCTAATGTTCTGCGCATTTTGCAAGGCACTTTGAAAAGTTTTACCCTGCGATTCGTACTTCTGTGTTAAACGGGTAACACCAGTTTCACTCTTGTTAATATCAATGCGGATATGGTTCGGTGAAACAAAAGGTCCGTCTTCAAAATCATCAACTACAATCTGATGGCGATTATTCGCATCAATATGGTAAGCCACGCTATCTTCTTTGCTGAAATATTTACTTTTATCGATATTGATGGTATATACCGGATAAGCTTTCAGGTCGGTTGTTTGCGTTAACTCCGCATGTTGCTTAAATTCTGATGATATTTTAGCCGCCTGATAACCTGTAATGGCTACACCCGCCAGCCAGATAATTAACAGCGCAAAAGAAAGTGTTTTGTTAATGGCCTGTTTGTTAAAAGCTACCCTGATCGAGAATAACACCAGGGCTAAAACCGGTACAAAGCAAACAATAAATGCACCAAATAAAATTGCCCCCCTATTGCCTTCATTAATAATAGAGAAGGGAAAATATTCATAAATACTGGCATCCCAAAATCCCTGAAAAGCGGCCGTACCTATAATTAAAGTAATTAAAAAGAGTACACCAAACACAACGATGAAACCCGCAATGATCTTAAAAATCACTTTTCCGGTACCCGAAATAAACCGGCCAAGCCACTCGAAAAACTCTCCGATAAAATTCCCTAAACGGGCAAATATAGGCTGGGCATGTTTATTTACTTCACCTAAACGCTCCTTAACGGCTTGTAATTCTTCATCCAGGTTTTTCTGAAATCCCTGAAGATTCGCAGGTTCACCTTTCATTTCCATTCTTTCGATACGCGATTTAGCCTTTGGCATAATGATCCAAAGGATGGCATACACCAATAGTCCAAATCCACCTGCTATGCTGATCAGCAATGTTGCCAGTCTAATCCACTTAGGATCGGCGTTTACATAATGCGCAATACCTGCACAAACCCCTGCTACCACGCGGTCGTCCATATCGCGGTACAATTTTTTCTCTACATACTGGTGCTGGTAACCGCTGTTCATTACAGGTTCCTCTTCACCTTCTTCTACGGTATCAAAATCCTGCACCTTACCCATTTGCGCAATCACCGAATTTACGTTGGTCGAATCTACCACTTGTTTTTTCTGCTCTTCTAATTGCTCGGTTAACAGTTCCGCAATCCGGTTTTCAATATCCGTTACAATTTCAAGGTCATCTGCATGGTTGGCAAAATATTGTTTTACTTCGTTCAGGTAGGCCTTTAAGAGTTCGTAAGCACTTTCTTCAATATGAATAATCGTGTTCCCTATATTGATGATGATGGTCTTTTCCATTTCCTTTTTAATATTTATGAATTGGCTCCTTTTTGTGAAATACCTACAGCATAAGCCAGCTCCTGCCAGGTTTGATCTAATTGTGATAAAATACCCCGGCCATCTTCGGTTAAGGTATAATATTTACGCGGTGGGCCTGAGGTAGATTCTACCCAGTTGTAGCTTAACAAACCGTTGTTTTTAAGCCTGGTTAATAATGGATATAATGTACCCTCAACCACCAATAGCTTTGCCGTCCTTAATTCGGCAATAATATCCGAAGCATATATTTCGCCCCGGGAGATGATTGATAAAACACAGTACTCCAGAATTCCCTTCCGCATTTGTGTTTGCGTATTTTCTGCTATCATATAACAAAGATATATGTTTTATATACTACCATGCAATACATAGTACTAAAATAAATCAAATTAAATTCACAAATAACTGATTATCAGCATAATAATTTTAAATTAAATTTTGTGTTTCGGAAATAATTCTGTAAAAGTTGAAAATTTTTAATACTTTTTAGAAAAGCAAGGTCCTGTAATCCTTCGGTTTTTGTAGTCCTGCTATCACCTATAGTCCCGATTTAGATAGGCTTTTAAATATAAAATATTCGATAAAATCGGGAGCTATTTGGTTCTATCAGGTTTAAGGTGGATAGGGCTATTGTTACGATTAATGATTTTTGAGATAATGCCAGAACAGCCCCCTGTAAATAAACCCGACAGAGCGGGTAGGCCGCAGCCCGATTTTTCATCGGGAGAGGACTACAAGCGATGGCGGGACTACAGCTCCCATGAAAAGCGGCACGCAAATTTTCCAAAAGAAGAAATTCATTCTAACTGCTTTAGCGTTCCAAAGTCTGCCCGTATACCTACCCTTTTAAACCTCGTAGGCCACACACGAATAATATATATAAATACTATAGAATTAATATATTTTAATAATTTTGCAGCGTCTTAACTTATTTTCATGAAAAAATCTATTGCCAGCATAGTTGCTGAGGCAAACGAGAGTGGCGAAGGAAGCCTAAAAAGAACCTTAGGCCCCATTAACCTTATTTTAATTGGCGTAGGTTTAACGCTTGGTGCAGGTTTATTTTCGATTACAGGTTTGGCCGCGGCCAACCACTCTGGGCCAGCAGTTACACTATCTTTTGTTATTGCAGCATTGGGCTGTGGTTTTGCAGCTTTATGTTATGCTGAATTTGCATCCATGATTCCGGTTGCGGGTAGTGCCTATACCTATTCTTATGCCACCATGGGCGAGCTTTTCGCCTGGATTATAGGCTGGGATCTGGTGTTGGAATATTCTGTGGGTTGTGCTACCGTAGCCATCAGCTGGTCGCAGTATTTAACCAAATTTTTGGCCAGCCTGCATATTTATCTCCCTCCGCAGTTAACCTTATCTCCTTTCGAAACCGCTAAACTGGCCGATGGTTCTACCGTTAATGGCATCATTAACATCCCCGCAGCATTGGTGGTGGTATTAATGACAGCCATATTAATCCGCGGTACCAAAGGCTCGGCCATTGTAAACGGGATAATTGTGTTTCTTAAAGTTGGCGTGGTATTGGTTTTCATCGCATTGGGCTGGCAATATATCGATCCGGCCAACTACCATCCCTACATCCCCGAAAATACCGGGACCTTTGGTCAGTTTGGCTGGAGCGGCGTTTTACGTGGCGCTGGTTTAGTCTTTTTCGTATTTATAGGTTTCGATGCTGTTGCCGCTTCGGCGCAGGAAACGAAGAACCCTGCCCGCGATTTACCTATCGGTATCATTGGATCGTTGCTGGTTTGCACGGTTTTATTCGGTTTATTTGGGCACGTGATGACTGGCCTGGCCAATTATAAAGAATTTGCCAACAGCGGTGCCCCTGTAGCCATTGCCATCGAAAAAACACCTTATGCATGGTTAAGTCAGGCGATTATTCTGGCCATTTTGATCGGTTATACTTCGGTAATCTTGATCGATTTAATGGCGCAATCGCGGATGTTCTATTCCATTAGTAAGGATGGCTTATTGCCAAAAATGTTTTCTGATGTTCATGCAAAATTTAAAACACCTTACAAATCGAACATTATCCTTTGTGTATTTATTGGACTTTTTGCAGCATTTGTCCCCATGAATGTAGTAGGCGAAATGACTAGCATTGGTACCTTACTGGCATTTTTAATGGTTTGTGTGGGCATCCTGATCTTAAGAAAAACAAATCCTGAAGCTAAACGCCCATTTAAAGTTCCATTTGTACCCTTAATTCCCATTTTAGGCATTTTAACCTGTATTGCCATGATGGTATTTTTACCCTGGGAAACCTGGCTGAGGCTGGCGGTTTGGTTAATTATTGGCTTAGCCATTTACTTCTGGTACGGCAAAAAGAATAGCAAACTAAAAGCCCAGGAAGAGCAGACAAAACTATAGGTAATAAACTCATTACTATACATCTGGCACGATTAAGCTGTTTCATTTTCTATACAGCTTAATCGGCTATTTATTCGCCTTATGGGATTGATAAACGTATAAATATCAGTTGAATAACAAAAAAATATAAGTTATTAACAATTCCACATTTTTCTTAATTTTTGGCTTGGGATTTGTCTTAAGGAAATTAACCCTATTAAACTCATCCCTATGCTTATTAAATTAGACACATCCGTTTTCAGGCTTTCGAGGCATAAAGCAGAAACCGTAAAAAAAAGCGTTACACCACTCACAAGAGCGCAATGGATTACTGCCGATAGAATTGTGATCGCAGCGATATTTATTGCCACCATTGTTGGTGCAATTTTATTTTAATTTCCGATGATTGATCAAAAATCTTCAGAAATCATTTCCTTATTCATCACCACTGCGGCCATTGTTCCTGCAGCTGTAATGATAGATAGCGACCTAAACAGGGTTGCACAATCTCCTGCGGCATAAACGCCTTTGGCCGTGCTTTGCTGTTGCTCATCGACTTTTATTGTTTTTAAATCTGTGAGTTCAAATCCGAGCTGCTCGTTGAAATTGAAATGTTGTTCCACATCGGGTTTTATGTATATCGCTTTCAAAGTCAATTTCTCACCGTTTTTAAAAACAACCTCTTCAAGATAGCCATTATTGTGCAGCAGTTCAACAACTTCATCTTCTATGATGGTCATTGATTTAGCTTTTAATTTTTCAGTCTGCTCGGCGCTTAGCTGCGATTTACCGTTAGTTAATATCGTTAAATCTTTATTCCAATGGTTCAGGGTTTTGGCCATCTCAAATGCATGTTCGCCATTCATTAACAGCCCTATTTTTTCACCCTTCACCTCGTAGCCGTGGCAATAAGGGCAATGTATAGCAGAAATGGCCCAACACTCGGACAAACCTTTAATGTTAGGTAGTACATCTTTTAAACCTGTAGCCAATAATATTTTCCGTGCCGTAAAATTTTCACCCTTCGCTATCTCAACGCTAAAACCTCCATCTATTTTCCTGGCCGAAATAACTTTCCCTTCTAAAAATCTGAATGTTGGGTATTTCAGCACTTCTGTCTTCGCAGCTTTAGCAATATCAGCAGGTTTATCACCATCGTGCGTTAAAAAATTATGCGAATGCGGGGTTTGCCTGTTACACGATTTGCCCGCATCGATGACCAAAACATTTCTCGTGGCCCTGCCCAAAGTTAAAGCAGCAGATAAGCCTGCATAGCTTCCGCCAATAATGATTACATCAAAATCCATATCTAAATCTTTTATTACAAAGATCCAAAACGAATACACAAATGCAACATTATTGCATTAAATTAATGTCATTTTATTTTCTGAAGATGGTTGCCTTGATAAAACCGCCATAATAGAGTCGTTCTTCCACAATCAGATAACTGGCTTTGAAAAAATATGGATTCATATTGATAAGCTCATCCGCTTCTACAATACCTAACAATCTAAAAAAGCTGTACATGGATTTGAGCAGCAGCCATTTCCACCAGTTTCCATTGATTTTGTTGAATGAAAAATCGACCAGAAACCATAATCCCTCTTTCTTTAAATAGTCATGTAACTGCCTGAATACTTTTACAGCCCGTTGCTCCGCAAAATTATCAAATAAAAAAGGTGTTAAAATTACATCAAATAAGACATCAGTTTTAAAATCCTCGATACCAAGGTTTACGAATGTGACCTGATTGTCTTTATAGTTTCGTTTTTGAGAAAGCGCAATCATTTTGGCAGATATTTCTACGTAAACAATCTTTAACCCGTTGGTGTAAACCTTCGCCAGTTCCTCCAAAATCCACCCGGTACCACCGCCTACAATTAATACATGGCTATTCTCCTGAATATATTGAAGTTGATTGATCTGCGAATTCACCTGCGATTTAAAAAACACCAAACGACTTAAAGTATCGTAATGGTTTGCTAATTTATCGTAGTTGTTGTTCATTGGTTAACTGTTTAATTGTTGAAATTGGTTAATTGACATAACACCGATTAACCCCTTAACCGATTTAAACCATTAACCCCTATCGTACAAACTGCATTCCGATTATTCCGCATATCGCTTTAAACAAAATGAGTCCATCAATTACCATCAAATAATAAAGAATATTTTTTCTTCTGTGCATGGAATAGGCCACGTAAATCGTGAGGATAAAAGGCAGCACATTAAATAAAACCTGCGGCAATCCGAAACCTTTGTAACGCGCAAATATGCCCAAAGAAATTAAGCCAATAATCAGCAATGGAATCAGGATACTGAAAATTGTTCTGCGCAGACCGTAACGCACTACAAATGTTCTTAAATGTTTATTGGCATCGGTTGGGTAATCTTTAATGTCAAAAATGATTGCATTTACCGTGCAAAACATCCAATTTTTAATAAATAACCAGGTCCAAAGTACAGAATCATGGTAACCAACCCCTGTTTCAATTTTAAGCATAATTAACGGCAATACATTGGCACAGCAGGCCCACACAAAACCGATTACAAAAGCTTTTAACCAGCCAGTATTACGCAGGTTAAATTGGAGAAAAGATCTGGGCAACAAACCATAGTATAATCCTCCTGCGGTGATGATGATCAATATGGCCACCCAATAACTAAATGGCAAAGCCAGGATATGCTGAAAGTTTTGGTAGAGCAGGTTGATGGCCAGCAGCATGCAAATAATAAAAAGCACAGCCTGACTCCAGTTGATAAACCGCTTATGCTTGAAATACCACTGATTGCGGGGATTGGTTGTAGATGGTTTGGTAGAAACCTTATTGTAAGCGTAGGTATAATAGATAGTTGGTGCCAGAAAAAGCAACAGGTAGTAATTTAATGAATTAAGCGGCAGCCTTAATTGGAAGGTTGCTTCGAGCGTGAGCGCAACAGCCAGAATGCCCACGAAGTAGTTTCCATAAAAAATGAACCTGATAATTTTACCGAACATTTGCCACTGTTTATCGGCAGGCAATTTCGGATATATAATTGAATAAGGTAAATAATTATAAAGATTAATAAAGCACAAAGCAGTATACATCAACCTACTTTGTGCTTAAGGTATTTATTGGAAGCTATGGAAGCGTGGTTAAGTTAACCGTTGGCGCTGTACCTGTAGCTGTTCTGGTAAATGACTGGTTCGGCGTAACGTAATTGGCAAAAAACCCACCATTTCGCAAATAAAATTTACCGCCCGATACACCACCTGCAAAATCCATCCTTTGTTGATTGGTACCTGTGGCATCAACTGTAAAATTGGCTGTAGTAATCTCTGTCCAGGTACCAGCAGTATTGCGGATCCATTGGTTATTGTAATCGGCTCTTCTGCCCAGATAACCGTTTTTATCATTAAAGTTTTCTAAGAAAGAATATAATCCTGTTAAATAGCTATTGGTATTTGGTTTTTTCCATGAAGCCATGAACGACCAGGTACCTAGTTCTGGTGCATAAAACCACGAAGAATAAATGGTATTTCCCAATCCATCTGGCTTGGCCTGTGTTAAAAACTTATAGGTATTTCCAGCAACCCAATTATAAATCAGGTAAGACTGCCCGCCTTCACCCTCTCCTGTAAAATTAGTCGCCACAACATTAGTGCCTTTTCTGGTCCAGGTTGTGGTTCCACCAGTAGGGTTCCATACCGAAAAAAGCATCCTGCGTTCTGTTGCCGAGTTAACCTGCATTCCGAAATAGCCACCACTAAAACCATTGGCCATGTAATAACTTCCAATTTTATCTTCTCCGGTTGGAACAGTAATTTCACTATAAAACCACTCTGTATTGGCCGGCGTTGAAAAACCCAGGTGAACTGAAGGGCCTCTTCTAGACCAATAATAATTAGCAGGATCGTTCGCATAATACACATTCGATGCCACGGCTGCTCCACTGATCACAAGATCTGAAACATCAGCAAAATACGAACCTGTTTTACTTACGCCCTGAAACTGAACAGTTACATAACCGGGAGTAGTAATGTTTACTGTACCAACGGTATAAGTGGTATTTGCTGTACCTGTTGCCGTTACATTAAACGGCGTTCCATTTATGGTAATTTTTAAAACACTTGTACCACTCGGTACTGATGCTTTTACGGCTACCGTTAATGCACCTGTATTTCCGATCCTGAAATAAGAGCTAAAAATACTGTTGGCATTCGTCCAGTTTGCCAGTTTTGTTGAAGTTACCGTTTCTACTCCTCCAGATGCCAATGTGGTTACATAAGCATTTCCCCCCATCGAAACCGTTAATGATGTACCGCCTAGCGACTGGGTACCTACAAGACCAAGCTTTTCATTTTGATTTAAAGATGCATCATCTGCACCCGCTAAATTTTCCTGCTTTTTGCAAGAACTGGTAAATAATACAAACCCTAATATTGCCAGGCTTGAAATTGATTTGATAGACTTTTTCATTGATTTGGTTGAGATTTATGGTTAGTAATGATGTATCAAACAGGGACTTATAGCAGCGGCTTGCTTTCTCTAATTTAATGTAGCAATTGAGCATTTCAACCATAATCTTCGACAAAACATTACGCAAACGTTTGTGTTTAAAGCACTTACATTCCCCGTAAAATCAACTAAATAACTGAAGTAAAGAAGTATTAATACTACAAGTAGCGCATAACCTGAATCGGGTTATTCTGCAGGGTTGTTAGCCTGATTTAAACGGTTCAATAAGTCGAATTAAAACATGAATTACGTTCCGCTTGAACTTATAATCAATCGTTTGTGTGGAGAAAAATATACTTGGGAAGAATTGATTTTCTGCTATCTTGAAATCAATAAAAAACACCAGCAATAATGATATCGGTTGCAACAGTACTTGCAATCAGCCAACTAGAAAAAAAATAATATGGAAGAACAAAAAGACAACTTAACTTCAGCTGCTGATACCACACCAAAGGTGACAGGTATTGGCGGCATTTTCTTTTTTTCCGATAATCCGCAGGAAACGAAAGATTGGTATGCTAAAAATTTAGGATTTGAAATGAGTGCCTGGGGTACCACGAGTTTTGAGTCCAGAAGTCTCAATAATCCTGAGGAGATCGAATCACTTCAATGGAGCCCTTTCAAAAAAGGAGATGAATATTTTTCGCCGTCTAAAAAGGATTTCATGATTAACTATCGCGTACAGCATATTGAAGGCCTTGTTGAGAAACTTAAAGAAAACGGCGTAACCATACTTGATGAGATTACCACTTACGATTATGGGAAATTTATCCATATTATGGATGGAGAAGGCAATAAGATTGAGTTATGGGAGCCTAGCTAAATCTCTAGTTGACATCATTCTCGCTTATGCGGTAACCATGTAATGCTCAATGAAGCTAATCTTAAAACAAAAAAAGTCCTTCAGTAAAACTGAAGGACTTAAGTGGGAAATGAGGGGTTCGAACCCCCGACCCCCTCGGTGTAAACGAGGTGCTCTGAACCAGCTGAGCTAATTTCCCTTTAGGGTATTTCAAATTTTTATAAAAAAGCCTTCCAGTTGTACTGAAAGGCTTGGTGGGAAATGAGGGGTTCGAACCCCCGACCCCCTCGGTGTAAACGAGGTGCTCTGAACCAGCTGAGCTAATTTCCCTTTTTATATTTTCAAACTTAATGCCCCATCCTCCGTTTGGGAATGCAAATATAGCGCTATAAAACTGTTCTGCAAATCTTTTTTTCTTTTTTTTCAACTTAACAAAGTTTCGAGGATTTTATGCGATTGTACCACCCCGAACGACGCTGTATGTAAGGTATAGAAAACCAATATCTTATCTAACAAAAAACGCCGCTGTGCATTGCTCATTTTTATTTCAGAAATTTTTTCGAGCGGTGTATGAAAAAGGGAAATAAATCCAAGGGCATCTTCCAACTGGAGGTAATTGGAGTGAATAGGTAACCTGGAAGTAAATTCACCTTCCTGTAAATCGAAATAAATCTGGTCGTTTCTTCTTTTCTCGTTGGGCGAAAAACCTAAAAAACGGGTGAGTTTTAACAAAAATGACAAGTGGAAATTGGGATTAATCTCTTCAATTTCATCAAACCAGGCAATCGAATTAAAAATATAATCGAATAAACTCTCATCGGCCGATTGTTGCCTGATGCTTTTATACAATACCTCATTTAAAAAAATAACGATACTTGTTTTAATCATATCGTAAGGAATGCTTTTAAAAACCGGTGTTTGCCGAACTTCCGATACCCTTTGAATATTGGTATTTGTTTTATGATAAACCACCATATCCAGCAAATGGAGCGATTGCAGCATGTTCATTTTAATCTTTGCTTTTGGTTTTTTAACACCATTAATGAGGTAAGACTGCATGCCAAATTTATCGGTAAGCACCTGCACCACCACACTACTTTCGCTGTAGTTTGTCGTCTTTAAAACAATGCCTCTAACTTTGTGCAACATGCGATTAAAACAATTTTTTCAAAAGTATGTTATTTGTGCAAATTTAATTGTGCAAAAAGTAATCACGTTTTACAAATAAGATTAGTTTTGCCGTTATATTATTATTAAAAACTAAGCTACACATGTGGGTTAAGCTATCGAGATTTATTCTTCAGAACCGTATCGCAATCATCGTATTTTTCGTATTAGGAACAATTTTTATGGCTTATCAGGCCAAAAATGTAAAACTCTCCTACACCGGGAGCAAAATCCTGCCTGTTACCGATAGCGCATTCGTAAAATATAATGCTTTTAAAAAGACCTTCGGCGAAGACGGAAGTGTGATGGTGGTAGGTATACAATCGCCTGATATTTTTAAAAAAGAAGTGTACAACCAATGGGTTCAGCTTTCTAACGATATCCAGAAATTAAAAGGTATTAAGCAGGTTTTATCATCAGGAAGGATTTTTCAACTGGAAAAGGATACGGTGAACCAAAAATTTGTTTTAAAGCCGCTACCTGGTGGTTTGATTAAAACCGATGCCGAGATGGATTCGATCAAGAATACCATTTATAGCAATCCTTTTTTCGAAGGACTGGTTTACAACCGTCAGAATGCAACTTTAATGGCCATCACTTTCGACACGAAAATATTAAACACTGCCGAACGTAATCCTATCTTAAAAGAAATTGAGGCTAAGGCAAAAGCTTTTCAAACAGCAACAAAAATTCAGGTGCATATTTCAGGCCTGCCTTATATTCGCACCGCGGTAAGTAAACTGGTCAGTAACGAATTTGTACTGTTTTTAGGTTTATCGATCCTGGTTTCTGCACTAATTTTATTGTTTTTCTTCAAGAAATTCTACGCGGTGTTCTTCCCTATTTTAGTAGTGGTGATGGGTGTAATCTGGAGTATCGGCACATTGGTGTTATTTGGTTTTGAACTGACCATTTTAACAGGGCTAATTCCACCGCTTATTGTAATTATTGGTATCCCTAACAGTATTTTATTGTTGAATAAATACCAAAATGAACTTAGAAAAGACGGCGATAAACAGCGTGCCTTAAGCGTAACCATAGAAAGAATTGCCATTACCACGCTAATTGCGAATATTACTGCAGCTATCGGATTTGGCGTGTTGTACTTTACCGGAAGTGAACTTTTGATGCAATTTGGCAGCGTGGCCTCCATTAATGTAATGGTTACCTGGTTAATGTGTTTATGTTTAATCCCGATTATCTTTAGCTACTTACCAGCACCAAAACTTAAAGCACAAACACATGTTGAGGAAGGATTTTTACACAAGTTACTGGTTAAAACCGATACGCTTGTTCAACACAAAAGTGGCTTGATTTATATCGGAACAATTATTATCTCCATCATTGCCTTTATTGGGGTAATGAAAATTAATGTGAATGGCTACGTGGTTGATGACCTGCCTAAAAATTCAGAGATTTTAACAGATTTAAAATTCTTTGAGAAAAATTTTGAAGGCATTTTACCGCTGGAAGTTAGTGTTGATACCAAGAAAAAGAATGGTGTTTTCAATTTAACCAACCTGAAAAGAATGGAGAAACTGGAAAAAATGATTTCTTCCTATCCTGAATTTTCGCGTTCTATTTCGGTAAATATGGGTCTGAAATATGCTACACAGGCCTTCTACAATAATGACTCTACCTTTTTCCGTTTACCGGATAATTTAGAAAAGAATTTTATTCTGGCATACATTGCCAACGGCGGCAAGGGAAATGCAAGTCTGTTAACCAACTTCATCAGCAAGGGAAACCAGAGTACAAGGATCAGTTTTCAAATGGCTGACGTTGGCTCCAAACGTTTGGATGCAATTATGCTCGAGTTAAAACCGCGTATCGATAGTATTTTGCCTCCATCTAAGTTTGATGTAGAACTGACCGGATCGAGCATTATTTTTTCTAAAGGAACCGATTATATGTTAAGGCATTTGGTTGAAAGTATTGCACTTGCCATCGTATTGATTTCTCTTTTAAGGCTTGCCCAATTTAAGAGTTTGGGTATTATGTTTATTTCGCTGTTGCCCAACATTGTTCCTTTAATTATTACCGCGGGGATTATGGGTTATTTTGGAATTTCCCTAAAACCTTCTACCATATTAATTTTCACCATTGCCTTTGGTTTAGCTTCCGATCAGACCATTTATTTCTTAACGCGTTATCAGCAGGAATTAAACCTGACCAATTTCAGCGTACCGAAAGTGATTACCGATACCATTACCGAAACAGGTGTGAGCATGACCCACATTGCTTTAATTTTATTCTTTGGCTTCGGAATTTTTACGGCTTCTACTTTCGGAGGAACGGTAGTACTAGGCTTACTCCTATCCATCACCTTATTGGTCGCCTTAATTTTCAATTTAACTTTATTGCCAGCACTGGTATTGTGGTTAGATAAAAAGAAAGTAAGGAAACTGGTATCTGATGAAGAATCAGCCAGGAATGCAGGTGAGTTTGACCATTAAGCAGTTAGGGGTTGGCAGTATAGATTAAATCCTATAAGATTTTAAAAGCCTTATAGGATTCTTATATTTATAAAAAAATTGCCATGAAATATTTCGACAAATTTCATCCCGACAATTTTTACCATATCTATAATCACGCTGTAGGAGATGAGAATCTTTTTAGAAAGCATGATAATTTTATCTTTTTCTTAAGTAGATATGATAAATACATATCTCCTATCGCTAAAACATTTAGCTACTGTTTAATGCCTAATCATTTTCATGTATTAATACAGGTGAGGGATGAAAAGGCAATCAGACTGCTGTCAAAAAATGATGATGGTGAATTTGATTTCCATAAATTTATTATGCAACAACTCAGCAATTTTTTAAATAGTTATGCCAAAGCATTCAACAAACAACATAATAGAAAAGGCGCTTTATTTTTAGACTTCACGCGAAGAAAAGAAATCAAGGATGAATTTTATTTCTCTAGGTTAATTAAGTACATACACCAAAACCCAGTGCATCATGGCTTTTGCAAATCAGCATCGGAATGGGATTATTCTTCTTACAACACAATAATTTCGATCAATAAAAATTCAAAACTTGAGCGAAATGCTGTTTTTGATTGGTTCGGCGGAATTGAAGAGTTTATAGCCTTTCATCAAAAAGAGGGGTTCATAGATTTAGACCTATAAGGTTTTAAAAACCTTATAGGTCTTTTCAAGGCTATTTTTATAAAATGACCAACCCTACATTCCACCCCAACCAACCGGTATATCTCGAATTGTTAAAAGAGAAATCTTGATGTTTTTCCTGCAATAAACCAAATCCACCGATCCTGGTGTTTTGTTTAGTGTAATAAATATTAACCGATGGACCGCCTTGTATGGCCAGCCATTTATTTAACCAGATGTTTATCGGCAGCTCAAATTTATTCAGCAGGTTGAGGTAATCCCAACTGCCTTGATATACATACTGAGAACTTATTTCAGGATTTAGGGAAACACTTCCAAACAATCTGATTTCCTTGCCAAAACCCAAGCCGCCGGTATATGCTTTTTCAGAAGATTTTTTGTTCATACCAAAGATCAGCATATTGTATAAACGATTACTTCCACCTTTATATGCCACATTATAAGTTGTACTTTCATTGGTGCTGAAACTAAATTTATGATAACCTTTTAATGCAACATTGATGAGTCCGATTGAATAGCCGTCATTTTCATTCGAAACATTTAGTATCCCAAGTTGAATGCCTTTTAAGTTTTTGGCATAATTAATCGCTCCAACCTGAAATCCGCTCGCAGTTTGTGAAGTAAAATTGGCGAGTACAGCAAGATTTAATCCACTGGTTTCATGGTTGATATTGGCAATACCGCCAATCTGTATCCCACTGGTTCTACCGTTCACAATGTTCCCGCCAACTCCTATTTGCACACCTTTTGTCTCTTTGTCAACCAGGTTAAAAGCACCAACCTGTATACCTTTTAAAGTATCGCCTATTACATTAATACCAGCAGAAAACTGTGCGCCATTAAAATTGTTTTTAATCGAGTTGCCAATGCCACCAACTTGAACCCCTCTAAAGTTTTTGCCAATACGATTAAATCCAGTTGCAACTTGTAGCGCTTCGGCACCGCCCTTTACATCGTTAAATAAACCTGCAATCTGAACACCCTTAACGTTTCCACCAACTAAATTAAATGCTCCTCCAAACTGAAAATACCGTACATTACTTTTATTAATATTAAAAATAAAACCAATTTCACCTCCATCTACTCCTGCGCTATAAGCCCCTATAACATTAAGCGAAAATTTGTTCACCACCTGCCCACTCAACGAACCATGAGAGTTTAAACCCGGAATAATTGAAAATTGAAAGGGAGCCTTTGAAATAAAACCACCGATATTAATCGACTGGATTTTTTGTTGCGCCGTAACCAGTGTATTCCCCAGCCAGGTTTTTTCTACATCATCTAAATTTCCGCTGATAAATCTTTCTGCTGGATTCTCCTTTCTATTGGTAATGTTCACCTCTGCCAGGAAATGGGTAACTGTAGATTTATAGTTCTCCTTGCTTACGGTTAATGATATGGGTTGCGTGATATTTTTTAACCGCATGGAAAAATAACCATTTCCATCCGATATTTCGGAAACCAACAGGTTTCGTTCATAAATACTGGCGTCTTGAATAGGTTTATTGGTCCGTTTGTCTACTATCTGGCCTGTAATGGTATAAAGCTCGGGGCTACCCACTGATTCATTCACCAATAAAAGCAATTCGAGCGGTGCATACCTGATAATTACAAAATTACCCGATTGACGATATTCGAACCTATGGTTTAATATTTTATCCAGTGTTTCGGCAATATTCAGGTTATTTTCGTGGATACTAATCAAGCTGTCAACCGGCAATATATTGCTGTTATAAGAAAACCTAAAACCGCCTTTCTTTTCTATCATCGCCAATACAGAACTTAATTTTTGTTGATCGATATTGAGACTGATGTTTCTGGATAAATTCGACTGGGCACGTACTAATGAACAGAAAATAAAGAGAAAAAGAACAGTAATTTTGAGCGTACGCATTGGTTCTTATTTAAGTTTGATCACATCCTGCCCATACTCTACCCTTATTTTAAAAGTTTCAGCGATTACATTCAGGATTTCTTTAAGCGATTCGTTTTTAAAGGTTGTGCTGATTGGGAGTGCCTTTAATGCGGGATTTACGATAACAATATTGGATTTAAATTTTTCATTAAGCACTTCGACTAGATCGCGAAGCGGTGTTCCATCGCAAACCAGTTCGTTTGTATAATAGTAATTGTACAACTTGCCCTGATTTTCTCCCTTTGATAAATGGCCTTGATTTTGACTCACTTCTACTTTTTCGCCGGCAGTTAAACGCACACTATCATTTCGGTTGTTTACCTTAACGATCCCACTTTCTACAATTACCACAACGGCTGCCCCATCACTTTTCACATTAAATGCCGTGCCTACAACTGTGACCAGCACATCATTAACACTAATAATAAATGGTTTCGACTTATTGGCGCTGACTTTAAAAAAGGCTTCACCCTTTAGTTTAACATTACGGGTTTTATTAAAAAATCCCCCTACAAAAGAAAGTTCAGATTGTTTATTCAGGATTGCTGTAGAACCATCAGGAAGTGTTTGTGTTAAAGTGCTTTCGCCGCTATTTACATTTATTTTATGGCCAATTAAATTATTGTAAAAGAATAAACCCGCACTCAAAACAATTGCGACAATGGCTACCCAACGTAAAACGAATTTATAGCTGAACGTTTTTTTCTCACGCTGTAAACGGATATTCAACCTTTCTAAAGCCTGGTGTTCATCAATTTCGGGATCAATCTGCAGTTTACTTTTCTCCAGTATTGTCCTGAAATCTTCTAATTGTTTAAGGTGATCAGGATTTGATGCCGCCCATGCTTCAACCTGCTCACTTTCGGGCACAGTAGCCTCTCCAAGCAAGTATTTTGCCAGCAAATCATCGTTAATATGTGTATAGTTTTTATCCATAAGCTTATTTCAATAAAATAAAAATGAGGATCAGGAAATCGACCACCCTAAGGCGTAAAATTTTTAGCGCCTTTCCCATCTGGTTTTCTACCGTTTTGATCGAAATATTTAGTGCATCGGCAATTTCCTGATATTTCATCTGGTCGAACCTGCTCAACTGAAACACATTTCTGCATTTTTCGGGCAGCTCGTTTATTGCCGAATGGATATTCTTTTCCAGTTCTGTTGCCATGATCTCTGTATTTAAATTCCCTGTATCGTTTTTCACTGCATCGGCATAATGAATGTTAAAATTCGATCTCACTTTTTGATGTTTCAGGTAATTCAGACTTTCGTTGTGTACTGAACGATAGAGAAATGATTTCAAAAACCCATCTGTTTTAAGTTGCTCTCTTTTTGTCCAGATGCGTACAAACACATTCTGAACAATTTCTTCGGCATCATCTTTTTCTTTAATTATGGTAAAAGCATAGGCATGCAAACTCTTGAAATGTTTTAAAAACACTTCGTCGAAAGCCTGCTTATTGCCGCTTTTAATTAATCCGATCAGATGGGTATCGTTACTTTCCATAAAGCTAAATCTGCAAAGTTTTAAAAACCTCACAGATTCGGTTTAAAATCTAAGTTGTTAAAATCGATTTCAATTTACGCCTAATTATAATTTCTTTTAAAAAGCCTGGCATAATTTTATCCAACATCATTAAAAAGCGGTTGGCAAAACCTGGTATGATTTCTTTCTTCCCTTTCAACATCCCATCTATTGCTGTTTTGGCAACATAATCGGCCTCTAAAATAGTGGCTTTTGCAAAACCTTTCAGCTCATTGTTCATCACCAATAATTCTGGTTTAGTGTTTATGCCGCCCGGACTAAGTAAACTGATATGCACATTTGTACCGCTCAATTCGAGTTGCAAACAACGGGTAAAATAACCGATAAAAGATTTGGTTGCGCCGTACACCTGCTTTTTCGGAACAATAAAATGCCCTCCTAAACTGCCCACATTTAAAATATAGCTGGCCCTACTTTTATCAATATGATTTAAAAATAACCGTGTAAGTAACACCGTATTGGTAATGTTAAGGTCGATCTGTGTTCTATAAAAATCGACATTTTTATCTTCAAACCAACTCCAGTTCCCTAAACCCGCATTATTGATCAAAACATTAACCTCGATTTTATGCGCTTTTAGCTTCTCAAATATTTCGCTGGCGGAAGTACTTTTGGTTAAATCTATTTCAATACAGCATACCTTGCTGTTAAAGTTTACTCGAAGGTAATTCGCTAAATGTTCCAATCCACTATTCGGCAGCGAAACCAACACCAAACCTAGCCCGCGTTTGGCCGATTCGATGGCAAAAGATTTACCCAAACCTTCACTTGCACCCGTAATCAATACTGTTAAATGTTTCATTTTATATCCGTTTATAGCGGTTATCTTTTTATTTTATATATCGTCCTCGTTTGTAACGAGGACGTACGTGAATGTCGATTGCATCGACTTTCGAGCCTTAGCACTATATTACAAATGTGAACCTCAATCGTCCTCGTTGCAAACGAGGACGATGGTTTAATTAATTACTTTGAAAATGGTTCACAGTTTTCCATAGTCCTACAGCAAAAGGTGTTATCCTATAATTCAGTTCGGCAATGGCTTTATTGCTCGAATATTGCTGGTTGCATTTCAACCTATCGGCAAACTCAGGCAGGAAAAACGGGCTAAGATTAAAAAGCCGCGATTTTAAAGATTCCAGCACACTGTAAGCTTTAATGATATTCACCGGAATTTTATACAGACTTCTTTTTTTGCCCGTGATTTGTCTTAAGGTACTGAAGAACCCGTTAAATGACACGTCAACGCCACCCAAAATATACCGTTCACCATTCCTGCCATGCTGCATGGCTGCAATATGCCCATCTACTACGTCATCTACAAAAGCATAGTTGGCAATTGCTTTTCCATCGCCTGGAATAAAATGCCAGGTACCCTTTAGATAACCAGTGACCATTTTACTCACCGTATTGCTATCGGTAATCGGCCCATCGCCATATACCCTTGATGGGTTTACAATCACCACTTCCAGCCCTTTTTTTACAAATTCCTTAACTTCTAATTCAGCCAGGTATTTTGTGCGTTCGTAACTGATCGGAAAGCCAACAGCCCTTGGGTCGTTCTCCGAAACCGGCAAATTTAATGTCGGTCCCCATACGCCGCAGGTTGAAGTATGCACAACCTTTTCTACACCCAGTTTTAATGCGCAATTGAGTACATTTCTAGTCCCGGTTACATTAACATCATAAAAATCCTGTTCGTTCCTGCACCACATTTTGGCCATCGCAGCAGTATGGTAAACCTGGTAACAATCTTTCATGGCATTTTCTAAACTTTCAGGATCTAACACATCACCTCTAACAAACTGAATATTGCGGTGCCGGATAAGAAAGGGATGATTCACATCTCTACAGAGGGCCACTACATCGTAACCCATCTCTGCCAATGCAAAACTTAATTTCCGGCCGATAAAGCCTGATGCCCCTGTAACCAAAACCCTCAGGTATTTATTTGCTACTGTTTCCATGTTAAACCCTTTCCATCCTAATGGTGTACAATGAATGATTTACCACAACCAGTTTACATATTCCATTTTCGAAGTGGTAATCATTATAATTTCCATCGGGAAGATTAATCCTGTACTGATGTGCCCCACTTTTTTGAATGGGGATAAAACATTGAAAATTATCAGAATATATTTCGGGAATATTTACGGGCTCTTTGATGTATAAAAGCATCATATTATAACTGATTGGCTGGTTTATCGTGCTGATTTTATCACCTGTTCTGAGCTGATAAACATTATTGATCCAGCTTGTTTTCTTAGCCTCTTTGGCATTACCATTTACTACTCTGTTTACATTTGAAGTGAGCAACTTTCCATTTTTAAAATGCGCTACATCTTCCGTTTCTACATCGATTTTAAAAACGAAACGGGTTTGTACTTTCGAAGTTATTTTTAGATAAACATTATCACCCTCATCTTTTTGCTGTAAATACAGCTGACCAATTACTTCACCATTGCGCTTGATATTAAATTTGCTTTGCTGTGCAAACGCCGATGAAAACGAACAGATGAGAAAAAGTAGCGAAGCAACGCTTTTCGGATTGATCGGACTTTTGGATGAGAAGGTTTTGTAGGTTTTTGGAGCAAGATATTTCTTGCAGAGCCAAATAATTAATGCAGGAATCATAGTATCTCTATTTGTTAATTTAGAGCTAATACAACTCATAAGAGATTTACCCCTACGTGGATTTTTATTTTTTTATTGCCTTGGGTTTAAACCCAAGGCAATAAGGGTGAGGTTTTATTCAGTTGCAGGTTTTTTCTCCTCCTCATCTACCGGAACCTCAACCGTTGGGTCGGTAATGATTTCGGCATTGCCATCGTTATCTTTTTTGGCAAATAAAATTGGATATAACAGCCACAACGCACCAATAATGATGAGTACGCCCGCCAACATTTGAAAATAGATACTTCCTTTTACTTCGTAAGCATCTAAAATTTTATAGGCGACAAAAGAAAGTACGCCAGCGATGAGTACGAAAACGGCCTTCTGCAATTTTAAGAGCTTGATCATGGGTTCTTTCTTTTTAGTGTTACAATATGGATTAAAACAAAAATAAGCCCAATTAGTTCGAGCAAGCCACAGAAATAAAAAGCATAAAGTACAAAATCCCGGTCTGACGGATTTATTACCGCAACAATTGGCAAGGCAATTACGGCAACAATCATCAGTGTAAGCCCGATATTAAATAATTTCACGTTAAAAGTATTTACATCAAAACTACCAAAATTCAGTCAATTCTGTTAACTTTGCAACCTTAATTTTTTGAGGTACTTGATTGATGTATAGCGAATTTAAACAATTGGAACTTGCCAAAATAGGGCAAGAAATACTGGATTTTTGGAAAAAGGAAAATATCTTTGAAAAAAGTATTTCTTCCCGCCCTAAATCTAATCCGTTTACTTTTTACGAAGGACCACCGTCTGCCAATGGCATGCCGGGAATCCACCACGTAATGGCGCGTGCAATTAAGGATATTTTTTGCCGCTATAAAACTTTAAAGGGCTACCAGGTTAAACGTAAAGGTGGTTGGGATACGCATGGTCTTCCGATTGAGCTTGCTGTTGAGAAAAAACTGGGTATTACCAAAGAAGATATCGGCAAGAAAATCAGTGTTGATGAATATAATGCGGCCTGCCGTACTGAAGTGATGCGCTATACGGATGTTTGGAACGACCTTACCGAGAAAATGGGTTATTGGGTTGATCTGGAAAATCCTTACATCACTTACGAAAACGAATACATCGAAACGCTGTGGTGGATCTTAAAACAACTTTACGACAAAGGATTTTTATATAAAGGTTATACGGTTCAACCCTATTCTCCTGCTGCAGGAACAGGTTTAAGCTCGCACGAGTTAAACCAGCCGGGCACCTATAAAGATGTAAGCGATACCACGATTGTTGCGCAGTTTAAAGCCATTAATGAAACTTTACCTGATGCCTTAAAAATATTTGGTACAGTTCACTTTTTAGCCTGGACAACTACCCCCTGGACTTTGCCAAGTAATACGGCATTAACCGTAGGACCAAAAATAGATTACGTATTGGTTAAAACTTTTAATCAATATACTTTTGAGCCGATCCAGGTTATTTTAGCCAAAGCACTTGTAGGCAAACAGTTTGCAGGCAAATACTTTTTAGCGGAAAGTGACGAAGATTTAAACAATTTTAAAGCGGAAGACAAGAAAATCCCTTATACCATTTTAGGGGAGTTTGTTGGTGCAGACCTGGTTGGCATTAAGTATGAACAATTATTACCTTATGCGCTTCCTTACCAAAATCCGGAAAATGCCTTTAGGGTAATATCGGGAGACTTTGTAACTACCGAAGATGGTACAGGTATCGTACACACTGCGCCAACATTTGGTGCCGATGATGCAAGAGTCGCCAAATTGGCTACACCAGAAGTACCACCAATGCTGGTTTTGGATGATAAAGGGAATGCAGTTCCTTTGGTTGATTTACAGGGGAAATTTATCGCTTCTTTAGGTGGTAATTATGGTGGCAAATACGTTAAAAACGAATATTATAAAGATGGCGAAGCACCAGATAAATCTGTTGATGTTGAATTGGCCATCCAGTTAAAAGAAGAGAACAAGGCCTTTAAGGTTGAAAAATACGTACACACCTATCCACATTGCTGGAGAACAGACAAACCGGTTTTATATTATCCGTTAGACAGCTGGTTTATCAAAACTACTGCGGTTAAAAATAAAATGGTGGAATTGAATAAAACCATCAACTGGAAACCTGAATCGACAGGAATAGGCCGTTTTGGCAACTGGTTAGAGAACCTGGTGGATTGGAATTTATCGCGTTCACGTTATTGGGGAACTCCATTACCGATCTGGCGTACTGCCGATGGAACGGAAGAAAAATGTATCGGCTCTATCGCTGACCTGAATGCAGAGATTGCAAAATCGATCGAAGCGGGGTTTATGCCTGCAGGTTTCGAATTGAAAGATATGCATCGCCCTTATGTTGATGACGTGATTTTAACTTCATCAAAAGGTGAAAAAATGACCCGCGAAACCGATCTGATTGATGTTTGGTTCGATAGCGGTGCCATGCCTTATGCACAATGGCACTTCCCTTTTGAGAATAAAGAGGAGTTTGAAAATGCTTATGCTGCCGATTTTATTGCAGAGGGTGTTGATCAGACCCGTGGCTGGTTCTTTACCCTGCACGCTATTGCCGTAATGCTTAGCGAGGCCAGTGATGAAATTAAAGCCGTAAATGCTAAAGTGGGCAACCCTGGTGTAGCTTTTAAAAACGTCGTTTCGAACGGATTGGTATTGGATAAAAACGGCAACAAAATGTCTAAACGTTTAGGCAATGCAGTTGATCCTTTCAGCACCATCGAAACTTACAGTGCCGACGCTACCCGTTGGTACATGATCAGCAATGCATCGCCATGGGATAACCTTAAATTTAGTTTAGAGGGCTTAGATGAGGTGCGCCGTAAATTCTTCGGAACACTTTACAACACTTATGCTTTCTTTGCCCTATATGCAAATATCGATAAATTTGAGATCGACAAAAATAATTTAAGCAAAGTTGAAGACAGAACGGAATTAGACCGCTGGATTTTATCGTTGTTGCAGAATTTAATCAGCGAAGTTGATGAAAGCTACAATACTTATGAGCCAACTAAAGCTACACGTGCCATCCAAACCTTTGTTGATGAGCATTTGAGTAACTGGTACATCAGGTTAAGTCGTCGCCGTTTCTGGAAAGGCGAAATGACTGATGATAAACGTGCCGCTTACGAAACACTTTATACCTGTTTAGAAACCTTGGCGCAGTTGATGAGTCCGGTTGCACCATTCTTTGCCGATTGGTTGTACAGAAACTTAACCGTAACGGATGCTTATGCAGAAGAATCGGTTCACTTAACCTTGTGGAAAGAAGCTGATCAAAGTTTAATCGACAATGCACTAAACGAAAGAATGGTTTATGCCCAGGATATCTCTTCAATGGTTTTATCGTTGCGTAAAAAATCGAGCATTAATGTACGTCAGCCTTTAGAAAAAATCTTAATCCCTTCTTTAAATCGCGATTTCGAACAAAAAATCTCAAAGGTTGCCGATTATATCCTTTCTGAAACGAATGTAAAACATATCGAATTCATTACCGATACACATGGCATCGTAAAGAAAAAACTGAAGCCTAACTTTAAATCGTTGGGTAAAAAAGTGGGCAAGGATATGAGTATTGTGAAAGAAGCTTTAGAGAACATGAATCAGGATGATATCCAGCGTTTAGAACTTGATGGTTACATTAACGTTTTCGGCAGCAACAACATTCAGCATGCGATCGATTTAAATGATGATGTAGAAGTTTTTGCTGAAGATATTCCGGGATGGCAGGTAACCAACCTGGGTAACTTAACCGTGGCTTTGGATGTTACCATCTCTGAAGAGTTAAAGCAAGAAGGGATTTCGCGCGAACTGGTTAACCGCATCCAAAATTTACGAAAAGAATTAAACTTTGAGGTAACCGATAGGATTAAAGTTTCGTTACAAAATGATAACTTGGTGGCCAGCGCAGTTGCTAAAAACAAGGATTACATTTGCGCGGAAATATTAGCCGACGAATTTGAATTAACAGATACTGTAAATAATGCAAACAAAATCGTTATCGACGATGTTGAGTTAAGCATTTCAGTAACTAAAATATAAATCCATATATTAGAAAATTAGAAAACGAACATGGAAAACAGCAACAAAACACGCTACTCAGACAGTGAATTACAAGAATTTAAAGAATTAATTCAAGATAAATTACGCATGGCTAAAGAGGAACTTAACTCTTTAACCACTTCTTTGAGTAATCCAAACGCAAACGGAACAGAAGATACTTCAGGTGCTTACAAAACATTAGAAGACGGTTCTGCAACAATGGAAAAAGAGCAGATCAATCAATTGGCTGCCCGTCAGAAAAAATTTATTGATAACCTGGAGAATGCATTGGTGCGTATCGAGAACAAAACTTATGGTATTTGCCGCGAAACCGGAAAATTAATCCAAAAAGAACGTTTACGTGCGGTACCGCATGCAACATTAAGCATGGAAGCTAAATTAAAGCAGAGTTAATGAAAGGCTATACCAAACCTCTAATTGTTATCTTTTTAGTTTTACTGGCCGACCAGGCACTTAAAATCTGGGTCAAAACCCATATGCAGATTGGCGATGAAATTCTGTTTTTTGGAAAATCTGGCCTGCATTTCACAGAAAACCCTGGAATGGCATTTGGAATGGAATTTGGCGGTGAGTTTGGTAAGCTGGCATTGTCCTTATTTAGAATTATCGCCGTCGGTGGAATTGGTTATGGCTTACATTATCTGATCAAGAAAAAGTACCACAGGGGATTAATACTAAACGTATCGCTGATTTTTGTTGGCGCATTGGGAAATATTATCGATTGTGTATTTTATGGTGCAATCTTCGATAAAGGGATGACTTATAATGCCTCATTTAATGATTATACCCGATATGATGGTCTTGCCAAATTCTCCTCAAAAGGTTATGCTTCCTTTCTTCATGGAAATGTAGTAGATATGTTCTATTTTCCATTGGCGCAGGGGCATTTCCCTAGCTGGATTCCGATTTGGGGAGGCGAGGAATTTATTTTCTTCAGACCTGTTTTTAACCTCGCAGATGCAGCCATTTCAATCGGAGTGATCCTGATCCTCATCTTTCAGAAAAACTACTTTAAAGAAGATGTAAAAGATGAAGTGAGCATTAACAGTGAGATTGTAGAAGATTAATGAGTAACTCGTCCTGCTGAACCTGATTCAGCATCTTAAAACATTGAAATAATGTCTAGTCCTTGAAAAAGTTGACTATTTATTTTACTAAATTATAAAAATAAAAGAACCATTAAAATCTATTTTGATGGTTCTTTTTTCTTCCACCGTTTTACAAATATCTTAGGTTTTGAGTGCGCTTGCCTCGGCGTTAACATATTTACTGAAGAGTGTAATCTCATCTGGTTATATAATTCAATCGCCTGGTGCACTTGTTTATATAATTGGGCTTTCCCCTTAAAGACTGCATCCAATCCAAATTCGTCCTTTAAAATCCCATTGACTCTTTCTGCGACTGCATTTTCATATGGATCACCATTTTCAGTCATACTGATTGTGATGTTGTTATGCGATAAAAGCCTGATATAATCATAGCTGCAATACTGTAGTCCCCTGTCAGAATGGTGGATGAGCTGATGCTCATACTCCCTCTTGCTTATGGCCATCTCCAATGCCTTTTTCGTAGACACAGCCTTCATATCGCCACAGACTTCATACCCCATTATTAGCTTCGAGCCTGCGTCGGTAACCAGATGCAGATATTCATTTCCTGCAACCGTTTGTAGGTATGTTATATCTGAAACCCATAGCTGTTCAGGCATGGTTAGTTCCAGGTCCTTAGTTAGGTTGGGGTATTTCCTCATCCAGTGCTTCGAATCAGTTGTTCTGGTATACTTGCGTTTCCGTTGGACCAGCAGATGCTGTGATCTTAATATCCCAAAAAGTTTGTCGCGTCCAACCCACATGTTCTTGCGGGACATGCTTTCCCGTAACATCACATGCAGCTTACGGACCCCGGTCCGCGGTAGCTTATGTCGAATGTTCAGGACCATCTCTTTGATCTCCTGCTCTGCAACAGTCTTTTTTGAGCTATTGGATCTTGCCTTATAGAAAGCCTGTTTCGTGTAGCCAAACAGCTTGCACAACTTAGTAATAGTGTTCTTACTGGATAAAAGTGCTATTTCTTGAACTGCTTGGCGCCAGACTTTTTTCGGATCTCGATGTTCAGTTCCCGCTCCGCGATCTCAACAAATTTCTTGTACATGGAAAGCTGATGTTCTGCTTCCCTTAACTTCTTTTCCAATGCCTTGTTCTCTTGCTTTAACTCGAACTCAAGCTCTTTGAGTCGCTGTTGATCGTTGTCCTTCATAGGCCTGCCAATGCTTTTATATCTTGGATAGGCTAATTTACTATATTTTCGTAACCAATTCTGAATACACTGATTTCCGCGGATATCGTATTTACGTTGCAACTGGTCTTTATTCAAATGACCGTTCTCGTACTCCTCTACCACTAATCGCTTGAAACTTTCACTGTAACTCCGGGGTGAACGTTGCAATTTTTTTAAATTATTATTGACCATTTTGTTAAGATTTGGTCAACCTTTTTTAGGACTCCACATAAATACTAAAAGCCCATTTCTTAACTGAGATGGGCTTTTTTTAGGAAGAATCGTCATTAAATCCTATTGGTTGGTGTCGCACCGACCAATAAGACAATACGTTAGATCCTTTTGGAAAGCAAGTACAGAAGTAGCTATTTAAGTTCAGTCCCGCTATCCTTGCTGCCAATGCAGCCTGTGCTTTAACTCCCTTTCAGCAGATAATTAAGGCCGTACTAAAATGCATTGGCATTCATACTATCGGGTTTATTAACTTTGGATACTGCACGAAACAAAGGTTAAAATTACAACCAAAAACAAATGATCAACTTCCTTGATATATCTTATTTGCAATCAGGTAACGAAAGGCAACAGAAGGCCTATCAGGTTTTAACTGATAAGCAGGTTTTAGAAAAACTTTCGCCCTATCATCCTATAGTAGTTGGTACCATTCCAATCAATATCGATATCGAAAACAGCGATCTGGATGTTATTTGCCAGGTTTCCAATAAAGATGAATTTATTGTTCATGTAAATACGCTGTTTGGCAATGAAAAAGATTTTTCCATTTCCGAAAGCACTAATTTTGAAGCCGTTAAAGCAAATTTTATCATCGATGGATTAGAGATAGAGTTATTCGGGCAAAACACGCCTACAAAGCAGCAAAATGCCTACTGCCACATGCTTATCGAACACAAATTACTCTTAGAAAAAGGCGAAGAATTTAGGCAGGAAATTATTGCTTTAAAAAAACAAGGTTATAAAACCGAACCAGCTTTTGCAAAATTACTGGAGATTGAGGGAGATGCTTATGAGGCATTACTGAAACTGGATTCTTAGCGAGATGTTAGGTCTAGCCGTGAGAAAATCAGTCGTCATCTCGACCGGAGCAACGCGGAGTGGAGAGATCTTTGGGCCAGGTTAAAAGACCGCTCCACTGCGGTTGAGATGACGATTTATCTTAACCTATTACCCAGCTCCTTTGTTTTTTTAAAACTGATCGTTCAGCAAGACAACCATCACTACGGTTTTCCAATTTTTTAAAATATATTTGGAATACAAAAACCAAATATATCATGAAACTCTACTCCGCCTTTTTACTGCTCCTGATCATGAGCAACTCCGCATTTGCACAAAAAAGCCTTTTTAACGGAAAAAATCTAAGTGGCTGGCATGTAGATGTACCTGCAATGGACAAAAAGCCTGATACCGTTAATCCGTTTATTGTACGCAATGGGATGCTGGTAAGTTTAGGCACACCAGGCGGACATTTAATAACCGATAAAATTTATAAAAATTATCAATTAACCGTACAATACCGTTTTGCCGGAAAACCAGGTAATTGTGGCGTTTTAGTCCATGCTTCAACGCCAAGGGCGCTATATGGTATGTTTCCAAAATCGCTGGAAGTACAGATGCAACATACAGATGCCGGCGATTTCTGGTGTATTGAAGAAGATATTACCGTACCCGATATGGTTACCAGGCGCGGACCTCAGGAAAACTGGGGCGTAAACGGCGATAAACTCCGCCGGATTAAAAATTTAACCGATGGCAGCGAAAAACCGCTTGGCGAATGGAATACCATGGTTATTCAATGTTTAAATAACGAAGTTAAAGTGTGGGTAAACGACACTTTGGTAAACTATGGCACAAACTGCACGGTTAACAGCGGCCAGATTGCATTACAGGCAGAAGGTAGCGAAGTAGAATTTAAACAATTGGATTTAAAACCAATTAAAGCGCTGTCTAAATAAAAAGAAACTGTTAGTCGGGATTTGCAATCCCGACTATCGGGCTAAGGATTTTTAATCCTTGGGAAATGGATTTCTTAACATAACAGTAAAACAGGTTGTAAATCTAAAGAACGGTTGATCCAGGTTACAAATCCTGAACCACAAATGAACTCAATCTTTAAACAACAGACAGATCAAATAACCGACAAAATAGGCTAGTAAATCATAATAACTAAAAGAAGTTCCTAAAACAATACGCATCAACTTATTATGCTCCAGGCCCAGCCAGGTAACATAATTTGCCTTTTGCAAAAACTCAATTGCGAAAGAAAAAATTAAGACGCCTAATGCCAACAACTTGTTATTGGTTTTCAGAAAAACCCTAAAAAAGGCATAAATCAAAACCACAACCAATACGTCGCCGCCAAAAGGGCGTATAATGGCATCATCAAGGTATTTGCCAATTAAGATTTCCGTAATAAAAATCGCCATGAAAATCAGGAGAAACTTTAAGCTAAACGTTAATTTCATTTTTGAGTATAAAAAAAGAAGTCAAGTTTTTTATAGCACACCGGCCATTAAAACTTGACTTCTTTATCTTGACTTTCTATAAAGATCTAAGTCCCCTTTAGGGGATTTAGGGGTTAAATGCCTAATAACAATCTAGCCGGATCTTCTAACAATTGTTTCACACGTACCAGGAAACCAACCGACTCACGTCCATCGATAATTCTGTGATCGTAAGATAAAGCAACATACATCATCGGACGGATTACCACCTCACCTTTTTCAGCTACCGGGCGCTCAACAATATTGT
The DNA here is from genome assembly GCA_002151545.1 of Sphingobacteriaceae bacterium GW460-11-11-14-LB5. Taxonomy (NCBI): domain Bacteria; kingdom Pseudomonadati; phylum Bacteroidota; class Sphingobacteriia; order Sphingobacteriales; family Sphingobacteriaceae; species Sphingobacteriaceae bacterium GW460-11-11-14-LB5. The sequence continues at coordinate 4,367,139 of CP021237.1, forward strand.
GCATGCCTAAAATAGCCGATTGTGGCGCATTAATAATTGGAGTCGACATCATTGAACCAAATACACCACCATTAGTGATGGTAAAGGTTCCACCAGTCATTTCTTCGATGGTTAATTTGCTATCACGTGCTTTTAAAGCCAGTTCTAACACCGATTTTTCAATCTGCGCTAAAGTCATGCTTTCTGCATTACGGATTACCGGAACCACCAAACCTTTTGGAGCTGAAACCGCAATCGAAATATCAGCGAAATCGTTGTAAACCAACTCTTCACCTTCAATACGGCCATTAACCGCAGGGAAGTCTTTTAAAGCTTCGGTAACTGCTTTAGTGAAAAAGCTCATGAAACCTAAACCAACACCAAATTTTTCTTTAAACTGATCTTTATATTTTCCGCGTAAATCCATAATTGGTTTCATGTTAACCTCGTTAAAAGTGGTTAACATTGCGGTTTCATTTTTCACAGCAACTAAACGTTTTGCAACGGTTCTACGCAGTGGAGACATTTTCTCACGACGCTCGCCGCGGCTACCTGCAGGGGCAGCAGCTACAACAGGAGCACTTGCTTTAGGCGCTTCAGGTTTTTTACCAGCTTCTGCTTTAACCGCATCATCTTTGGTAATACGACCATCAACACCAGTACCTTTTACAGCGCTGGCTTCGATTCCTTTTTCTGCCAGAATTTTACCAGCCGCAGGAGAAGGAGTTCCTGTAGCGTAAGAGTCTTTAGTCGCAAGTCCTGAGTCTTGAGTCTTAGGTGCTTCAGCTACCGCAGCCGGAGCTTGTGCATCAGACTTCGGACTTTCGGCTTCGGGCTTCGGACTAGCAGCTGCACCACCATCTTCAATTTTACAAACTACTGCACCAATGGCTAGGGTATCGCCTTCGGCTGCTATGGTTTTTAAAGTTCCAGCTTGTTCTGCCGTTAATTCGAATGTAGCTTTATCCGATTCTAATTCGGCAATAACTTCATCCATTTCAACAACATCGCCATCGTTTTTTATCCATCTTGATAAAACAACTTCGGTTATCGATTCACCAACAGGTGGAACTTTTATCTCTAAACTCATAATGTAATATATATCTTATTATCTTCTAATGATCAAATTTCAATAATCAATTATCAAACGCTATGCTTCAAACGCTTAGCGCAATGCACCTAATCGATCTGCACTAATTTTTTGGTTGCTTTTTTGGCGATATCCTTTACATCTTCCGTTACCGAAATCTCTAAAGCTTTTGCTAAAATATAAGCCTGCTGGTTGGAATGTTGTTTTGCAAAACCTGTTGCAGTACTGCTACTCTCTCTTCTCGAAATTACATCAATACCTTTCAATGCTGTTTTGTATAACCTGCGGAATAAATATGGCCATGCGCCCATGTTTTCTGGCTCTTCTTGTACCCAGAAAATTTCTTTAGCATTTTTATATTTCTTCTGGATGGCTTCCATCTGATCAACCGGAGTTGGATACAATTGCTCCACACGAACCAGGGCTACGTGTTTCAATTTATCAGCCTGTTGTTTCTCCAATAATTCGTAGTAAATTTTACCGCTACAGAAAACAATACGCGTTACATCTGCAACTTTAACATTTACATCGTCAATTACTTCTTTAAAACCACCTTCGGTAAATTCTTCTAATTTAGAAACACAAGCCGGGTGGCGCAATAAACTTTTTGGTGTAAATACAACCAATGGTTTACGGAAATCGCGTTTAAACTGACGGCGTAATACGTGGAAAAAGTTAGCCGGAGTGGTACAGTTGGTTACCTGCATGTTATAATCGGCACAAAGCTCCATAAAACGCTCAATACGTGCTGATGAGTGTTCTGGTCCCTGACCTTCGTAACCGTGAGGCAATAACATCACCAAACCGTTTTCGCGTTGCCATTTGGTTTCAGCACTTGCGATATATTGATCGACAACAATTTGCGCGCCGTTAAAGAAATCGCCAAACTGTGCTTCCCAGATGGTTAATGCATTTGGATTTGCCATGGCATAACCATATTCAAAACCTAAAACACCATACTCTGATAAGTGCGAATTGTAAATATCAAAAGCAGCCTGTTGATCTGAAATGTTTGCCAACGGTACATATTCTTCCTCACTATCCTCCAGGGTTAATACCGCATGACGGTGAGAGAATGTTCCTCTTTCTACATCCTGACCGCTTAAACGAACACGTTTACCTTCTGACAACAAAGTACCATAAGCCAGCTGCTCGCCCATTGCCCAGTCGAAAACATTGGTTTCGTTAACCATTTTGCCGCGTTCAGCAAATAGTTTTTCGATTTTTTTGAAGAACTTTTTATTTGATGGTAAAGCCGTAATGCGTTTACCAATTTCCAGTAAAGTCGATTTTTTAACTGCAGTAACCGGAGAAGATTCGAAATCTTTAGGTGTAGCCATACGCAAATCTGCCCATGCACCACCAAATTTAACTTCGGCATTACCCGCCACAAATTCTTTAGCTTCGTTTAAACGCTCCTGCAAAATACCACGGAAATCCTTTTCCATTTCTTTTGCCAAACCCGCTTCCAGCTTACCTTCTTTGGTTAACTGATCGATATAAATTTCCCTTGGATTAGGGTGTTTTTCGATTGTTTTGTATAATAATGGCTGCGTGAATTTAGGCTCATCAGACTCATTGTGACCGAAACGACGGTAGCAAAGAATATCAATAAAAACATCGTTTTTATATTTCTGACGGTATTCCATGGCCAGGTTAATGGCATAAACCAAAGCCTCAGGATCATCACCATTGACGTGGAAAACCGGAGATAAGGTTACTTTAGCAATATCGGTACAATAGGTACTGGTACGGGCATCTTTATAATTAGTCGTAAAACCAATCTGGTTATTAATCACCAAATGGATCGTTCCACCGGTTTTATAACCTTCAAGACCTGCCATCTGAATTACTTCGTAAACGATACCTTGTCCGGCAACTGATGCATCACCATGAATCAAAATCGGTGCTAAACGACTGTTATCGCCACCGTATTTGAAATCGATTTTCGAGCGGCTCATGCCTTCTACCACACCATCAACCGTTTCTAAGTGTGATGGGTTAGGACATAAACTTAAGTGAACACTTTTGCCCGAAACGGTAGTTACATCTGTTGAATAACCTAAGTGGTATTTTACATCACCACCAAATGGGGTATCCGGATTGTAGCTTTTACCTTCGAACTCAGCAAAAATATCTTTATATGTTTTTTGCATGATATTGGCCAGCACGTTCAAACGACCGCGGTGTGCCATACCAATTACAAATTCTTCGATACCCAGTTCAGCACCTTTTTCGATTACTGAATCTAAAGCCGGGATTAAAGCTTCTGCACCTTCTAATGAAAAACGTTTCTGGCCCAAGAATTTTGTGCCTAAGAAATTTTCGAAACTTACCGCTTCGTTTAATTTCCGGAGAATACGTTTTTTCTCATCGATGGAGAAATTAGGGGTATTACGTGCACTTTCCATTTTTTGCTGAATCCAGTTCAGCACTTCAGGTGTACGTAAAAATTTATATTCTGCACCGATTGAGTGTGCGTAGGTTTGTTTTAAAAAGGCTACAATATCTTTCAATTTTGCTGCACCGATACCAATCTCCACACCAGAGTTGAAAACGGTTTCTAAATCGGCATCCGACAATCCAAAATTTGCAAGATCTAATGTTGGCAAATGTTTACGTCTTTCGCGAACCGGATTGGTGTGCGTAAACAAGTGACCGCGGCTACGATAGCCATCAATCAGGTTTAAAACATTAACCTCTTTTAGAAATTGTTCAGGAGTTTCTGCGGTTACCGTAGGGGCTTCCGATCCTCTTCCAAAATCGAAACCTTCGAAAAATTTTTGCCAGCCAAATTCAACAGACTCAGGATCTTGTTGATATGATTGATATAAAGATTCTATATATTCGGCGTTTGCGCCATTAAGATAAGATAATTTATCCATTATTAACTGTTTACTATAAGCATTACAAAATTAGAATTTTACCTTATATAAATGGCAAAAATCTCGATTAAAATAAATGAGCAGATTTTAAATTGAAGAATGAGAGAATGGCACAACTTAACAGACAAAAAATGGGCAAACTTCGTTAAAATTTAATTACTTAAAACGGCGTCATCCAATCCTTCCAAACCAGCTCACTCAACACTCCATCATTCTACCATTCGATCCTTACAATTATGATGCCCAGGTTAGGGAATAATTGCCTTTCGGATCGAGGTTTTTGATATTTTTATCCAGGTCGAAAACACTTTTTGATTTCTGATCATTTCCTACACCAGCTACATTTGCCCAGTTCCCCCAATTACTTGCAGGGTTGTAATCAATCAGTTTTTCTTCAAAATATGCTGCACCAAAAATCCAGCTTACTTCCAAATTATTAATCAGGTATAAAGCGGCAGTTTGTCTGGCGATATTCGAGATGAAACCGGTTTGATTTAACTCCGTCATCACCGCATCTACAACAGCAAAACCTGTCTGCGCATTTTTCCATTTATTAAAATTATCTTGCTCATTCACTATGTCAATCAGTCCCTGGCTGCCAAATCCATCCGGACTAAAAAATGTATTGCCGTATTTCTTAAACATGAAACGGAAATAATCTCTCCAAAGCAATCCCAATAAAATGTGATTAAACATGGCTTTGGTATTGGGCACACCTTCCATCTTTTTGATTTCCCAGTATACTTTTCGTGGTGACAAACTGCCCATGGCCAACCAGGCCGATAATTTTGAAGCCAGAATTAAATTCTTGGTTGTTGCAGCCTGTTGCATGGCTACAATCACTTTTTGGAGATGGGCCAAACCTTCGGCTTCGCCACCCACAAATTCAAAATCAGCACGCTGGTCTTTTTGCTGTGGCAAAAGATCAAGATCTGCTAACGATGGTAATATACCCCAATCAATCACCTCGGCAACGTTAATGCGGTCGGGCGCCAGGAAACAGGGCTTGATTATCGAATCGCGCTCAATTTTCTTTTTAAACTGGTTAAAAGCATCAGGAATATCCTTAATGGGAAAAGGTAAATCTTCCTTATTATATAGGGTATGACCGATAAAATGTTTAAGGTTGATGCGTAATTTCCAAAGCGCATTTTCTACCAAAGTTGAAACATGCGTTTCTTCCCTTGCCACTTCACGGTGATGGTAAACTTCGGTAATTTCATATTCCTGGGCAAGCTGAGGAATAATATCTTCGGGATTGCCTTCGGCGATAAGCAAATTACCACCAATTTGTTTTAAAGAATTGCGTAAACCTAAAACACTTTCTAAAATAAACTGTGCTCTAATATTACCTGTTTTTAACGTACCGTATTTGGTTTCGCCAAAAGAACGGCGATCGAGAATGTAAACAGGCAAAATCGAATCAGATTTAGCAATCGCCTCGACCAGCATTTCGTTATCATGCAAGCGAAGATCATTTCTAAACCAGACTAAAATTTTTTTGGACATCTTTTATCGAAAAGGGTGTAAGAACGCGTTTACAAATTTATCTTATTTTTCCTCTTCATCAAACCCCTAAATAATTCTTTACAAATAGGTAACAAAAGAATTAGAACGGAATTAATATCGTTTTAAATGATACCATAAAAACCCTTTTGTATCTTTAGTGTTTTAAAAAGATGGCAAAGAAGATTCTGATTACCGGGGCTACAGGACTTGTGGGTACTGAGCTGAAAAAACATTTGCTAAGTAAAGGTTACGAGGTGAATACACTTTCGCGAAAGAAAGACAACAATCCGAATAATTTTGTGTGGGATGTTTACAAAGGAACTATTGATGCGGATTGTTTGAATGGTGTAGATGCCATTATCCATTTAGCCGGAGAACCCGTTGCCGATAAAAAATGGACCGATGAGCGCAAAAAACAGATCATTGATAGCCGCGTAAAATCGACAGAATTACTCTTTAAAACCATTAAATCTAAACCTGATCATCAGCTAAAATCTTTCATTTCTGCTTCGGCAGTTGGTTTTTATGGTGATTGTGGCGATGAAATTTTAACTGAAGAAAGTCCAAATGGTTACGGGTTTTTAGCTGAGTGCTGTAAACTTTGGGAAGATGCCGTAGACCAGGGCAAAAAACTCAGCCTCCGGATTGTAAAACTCCGCACCGGGATTGTTTTAAGTAATCATGGCGGGGCTTTACCACAGTTAGATAAACCGGTAAAGTTATTTACCGGAGCTGCTTTAGGTACAGGCAAACAATGGACGCCCTGGCTGCACATTGATGATATGGTAGAAATGTACATCGAGGCACTGGAGAATCTTAAAATGGAGAATTGTTATAATGCCTGTGCCCCTTTTCCGGTAACCAATAAAGCCTTAACCAAAGCTATTGCCAAACGGCTGCACCGCCCTTTTTGGCCAATCAAAGTTCCGAAAAAGGCATTGGAATTGTTATTGGGCGAGCGCGTTGAAGCTGTTTTAATGAGCAACAATACCTCCGCACAAAAAATTCTGGATGCAGGATTCAAATTCAAATTCACGCATCTGGGCCATGCCTTAAAAGATTTGTACAAGTAGGTAAATATCGTCATCTTGAATTTATTTCAGGATCTTTCCAGGATAGATGCTGAAACAAGTTCTGCATGACGTAATTAATTAATTTCTAATTCCCATCAATGACTTCAATCTCAATCCTTTGGTTTCGCCGCGATTTACGTTTAACAGACAATGCTGCTTTGTATCATGCCCTTAAAAGCGACTATCCTGTTCTTCCGCTTTTCATTTTTGACCAGCATATCTTAGATAAACTTCCAAAAGACGATGCCCGTGTAACCTTTATTCACCAAACCATTGAGGATCTAAAAGAAGCGCTTCGGCTGCATGGATCAGATTTATTGGTGAAATATGGAAAGCCCGAAAAAATATGGCCTGAAATTTTAAAGGAATACGATGTTAAGGGCGTATACACTAATCATGATTACGAGCCTTATGCCCGCGAACGTGATGATAACATGTCCGAATTTTTAACCAGCGAAAAAATAGCCTTCAAGACATATAAGGACCAGGTTATCTTTGAAAAAAACGAAATCCTAAAAGCTGACCACACCCCTTATACCGTTTTTACACCTTTCTACAAACAATGGCATGCAAAGCTGAACGATTTTTATGTGAAAGCCTACCCCACTAAAAAATACTTCAAAAACTTATTGCAAAGCAAACACTTGCCTTGTCCAGGTTTAAACGAAATGGGCTTTGAAAAGAGTAAGCTGGATTTTCCGAAAATCAGTTATAAAAGCAAACTCGATGATTATGCAAAAGAACGCGATTTCCCTGCTCTTGATGGCACCACACATATCGGCCTACATTTACGTTTCGGAACCTTAAGCATTCGTAAAGCAGTTAAAGATGCTTTGGAAGCAAAATCGAATGTCTGGCTTTCTGAATTGGCCTGGCGAGAATTTTATATGACCATACTTTGGCATTTTCCCTACTCGGCTTTCGATTCGTTTAAAAAACAGTATGATAAAATTAAATGGCGCAATAATGAAGATGAGTTTAAGGCCTGGTGCGAGGGCAATACTGGTTATCCTATTGTAGATGCCGGCATGAGGCAGCTTAACCAAACCGGCTGGATGCACAACCGCGTACGCATGATTGTGGGTAGTTTTTTAACCAAGCATTTACTCATCGATTGGCGCTGGGGAGAAACCTATTTTGCCGAAAAATTACTGGATTACGAAATGGCAAGCAATGTGGGCGGCTGGCAATGGGCCGCAGGATCGGGAAATGATGCGGCGCCTTACTTCAGGGTATTTAATCCAGAACTTCAAACTAAAAAATTCGACCCAAAATTCGAATACATTAAAAAGTGGGTGCCAGAATTTGGGACAAAAAAATATGCCCAACCAATAGTTGAGCATACATTTGCAAGGGAAAGAGTTTTAAAAGTTTTTAAAGAAGCATTAAGTTAAATTTATTAATTAGGTACGTTAAATGAAGGGGCGTTAGGTACTCCGCCAGAATAAAAACGACCAGTACCGTAAATCCCCATCGCAACACCTTCCTGCGTTCCTATATCAATAATAATTGTGCCTGTTGCATTACCAACGCTATAATTTGGCAAATTAAAGTTGTATGATGTTGGAGTTGTGCTTACGAAACTCTTAAAGGTATAAGTATAATTTAAATTGCTGAAATAATAATCCGTCTCATTTGTTCTCCATCCACCAAAGGTTTTTTTTAACTCTTGTCGAGAAGTAAAATAATAATGAACTATTGATGGCGTTTCTGAGGGTGTCCAAGAGCCGTCAGTTCTTGGAGTATTTTCTTTCCATAAGTCCACAAATAATCTTCTTTTACCATCTTCATTATAATACAATTCAGACTTTATGGCAGCGGTTGTAGTGGGTCCGTAAGTATTTTCTGTAGTTGCAACAGAAACGCTTTTCAAAATATCAGATACAAATACCCCCGCTTTAGCGTCTGTAGTTTTAATATTATTAACTTGTTCTTCACTCTTATGATTTCCTTTATAAGAAACCATTCTCTGATCTTTTGTATAAACCGTCGTAAAATCACCAATTTTTACTTCCCCATACCCATTAGTAAATAAAGCAGAAAGCGGTGTTCCAAATTTATATATTAGCGAACTATCGGACCTAACAGTTACAAGATCGACATATTTATCCTTAAAATCATCAAATGATTTGCTGCTGTTTACAGCCTCATATTGCTTTTCTATTTCTAGAAAGATATCTTTATAAGACTTAAAATATCGTAGTTCTTTTGGTTTCGAATTAAGATTTTCTGGTTTTACCAGAATACTGAGTAATGAATCAAAAGCTTTTTGATCTCTGAATTTTAGATATCCGTTTTCTATTACAACGGCATTTGATAGGTTTTTTTCTTCTGGATTTCCAACATTGAATTCCTTTTTACACGAAGTAATTGAGATAACACCTAATACAAGTAGTATTAAGCAGCGTAAATTAGTTTTATTTTTCATATAGTATAAGTATGTTTTCCCTTACAAAACCAAACATACAACTAAAAATTAAGTTTTAAAAAATAATTATAATTTATTCTAATTTCTGGCAAATTTTTTAGTACAAAAAAAATGCTTAACTATTAGTTAAGCATTTTTTGAATATTTTCATATTGTCTAATTCGTAACGCTTACAATTTCAATATCAAAATCTAATATTGAATTGGGTAGGACTGCGCCACGGCCACCTGTTCCATAAGCGAGATCCGAAGGAATAAAAAGCCTAACCTTTGTTCCTGCTTTAAACTTAGTAAGTAATCCCCATCCCGCTATTACACCATCCAATGTTGTTGAAAAAGTTCCGTCTGTTGAAGAATCAAAACTAGTACCATCCAAAAATCTACCAGTATATTTAATTATAAGTGTACTTTCATTAGTGATTACCTCAGTTCCTGTTCCTTCAGTTCCGACAATATAATAAACCCTACTTTGATCTTTAGTTGCTGATAAATTTTTTGCAGTTAAATAACTTTGGATCTTTGCATCATCAAATAACCACTGTTTGCGGTATGGATAAGTTTTGATTATAAAATCAAGATTTTCATTCGATGGGATTGGTCCCGCACCATTTCTACCAAATCCTAAATATGATGGCAACAAAATCCTAGCTGTACCTCCTGGTTTTAATCCTAACACAGCTGTTCTTAATGCGGGAATATTATAGGTAACAGTTGTTGATAATGATGATTGGAAAAAGCCATTTAAGTATCCAACATATGTACCCAGATTACTGTTCGATGGAGACTGAAGATAAGTTGTTCCATTCGTCATAGATTTAACTGTAACATCGTACAATACTGAATCTTTATTTAAGAAAAATGTACCATCAGTAGGGTTTGTAACCTGATAGTAAAATCCAGTTTTATCGGGATCAGGCTTCATTTCTGTTAAATTATTCTTTGATATATATGATTTTATAGCCGCATCATCTACAGTTTGCGCTGACTCATATTCTTTTTTACATGAGCTGAAGATTGTAGTAGCCAGTAAAAGTGCGAATAGGCTAAGTTTAGTAAATTTGTTCATTTATTATTGTACGTCAGTAAGTGTTATAGTAAAATCGAGTATTGAGTTTGACGGAACCAAAGATGATGGAGATTGTGTTCCATAAGCGTAATAAGAAGGTATAATCAATCTGATTTTACCACCTTTTTGTATTTTTTGAATTCCAAATTGCCATCCTACAATAACATTTCCGAGTAGAAACGAGGCTGGGGTTCCCTTGGTACCATCGAAAACAGTTCCGTTTAACAACTTACCTTCATATTCAGAGGTAATTCTTGTAGATGCTGTGTATACTACACTTCCCGTTCCAGGCTCTATTACCTGATAAAATATACCACTGGCATCTTTTGTCGCCTGGATATTATTTGTCTTAACAAAAGCGCTTATTGCAGCAGTGTCTGCCTTAAACTGTGGCGTAGGATCGTAATCGTCTAACGGCACATTTTTTTTACAGGCCGCTAAGCATCCTGCAAGGCATATCATGAGTATAAAATATTTAAACTTAACCATCATTCGCAAAAATAAGCTTTTAATACGGATGCTACAATTTTTAACCTATTTTAACAATTTAAAGACGCTTAAAGATAAAAGCAGAAAGACTAAAGAAGCATCGAAAAGTCTTGCTCTTTCAGCTTTAGTCTTTACAGTTATTGTGCATTTGAAAGCTGAATGGTAAAATCCAACACAGAGTTGCCAGGAATAGGGCCTACCGCTCCACTTCCATAACCCAAAGCCGGCGGGACAATTAATCTTATTTCTCCACCCTTTTGAATTTTGGGGATACCAATTCTCCAACCCGATATAAGTTCGGCAAGGTTAAAGGTCTGCTCCTTAGCCCCACCGTTATCAAATACATTTCCGTTTAATAACCTTCCTTCGTATTTAATGGTTATTTTGGTGTTATTTGGATAAGTAAACGAACCTGAACCCGGTTTAATCACTTGATAATATAAACCAGAGTCGTCTCTAACGGCATTAATATTATTTTTTTTAATAAAATCTGTAATCTGTTTTTCAGCATCCTCATCTTTTTTACAAGATGAAACCACAGCCACACATAAAAGAAGTATCGTAAGAAATCTAAATTTAAACATGCGCGAAAATAGGATTTTAATGGCACAAGCCTAAAAACTAAGCTAATTTTTCAAAGGTGATGAAGCAATCTTAATGCAGTCGCTATACCCCATAGTTGTAAGATTGCTTCCCCGAAAGGTCAGGACAGGCTGTCGTTCCTCCTCGCAATGACGAACTTTCTTTTGGAAGCCATAAATGTTAGGAACGAGCATTTGTTAAAATTCAGACTAAGGTGTTTCGAAAGGCTCAACATGACAAAATAAGATGAAAAATAACTCATACGATAATACACTATGTATCACAAACCAAAAAAGGTTTAGCGCCTGAGTTAATGCACCCAAACCCTAAACCTTAAGCCTTACACCTTAAACCTTAAACCTACCTTAAAAAATATATTTATTCGCCTCAATAAGCTGTTGTGCAACTCTTTGGCGGGCATCTTTAACGTTAAATGGCTCTACTTTTGTAAAGCGGCGTAAACCAACCAGCATCATCCGTTGCTCATCACCCTCGGCAAAAGCCCAAAGTGCTTCTTTACCTGCTTTGGCTATTCCATCAACCGCTTCTACCAGATAAATTCTTAACAGATCTAATTGGCCGGCAATGGCTTCTTCACCACGCGTACTTGCTAATTTTTCTGTTCTCAACAATGCCGATTCGAGCACATAAACATAACTTGCCATATCGGCAATATTCATTAAAATTTCCTGCTCTTTACTTAAAGTCATCATCAATTTTTGAACGGCAGCACCAGCCACCATTAAAGTTGCCTTCTTCAAATTCGATAATACCTTTTTCTCTGCAGCAAACAGGGTGGTATCTTCTTCACCAAAATCAGGAATGCTCATCAGTTCGGCTGCAACTGCTGTAGCTGGCGTCATTAAATCCAGTTCACCTTTCATGGCGCGTTTCAGCATCATATCAACCGTTAACAAACGGTTAATTTCGTTTGTACCTTCAAAAATCCGGTTAATCCGTGCATCACGGTACGCCCTGTCCATTGGTGCATCGGCACTAAAGCCCATACCACCATAAATCTGCACCCCTTCATCTACGGTATAATCTAATGCCTCTGAGCCCCATACTTTTAAAATGGCACACTCTACTGCAAATTGCTCAACAGATTTCAGTCTTGCTTTACCAGATTCCATTCCACCGGCAACCAGCTGATCGTAAGTATCATCGATATTCTGTCCCGCACGATAATTCGCAGCATCAACAGCATATAACTTTGAAGCAATTTCTGCAATTTTAAAACGGATAGCCCCGTATTTAGAAATCGGGCGGCCAAACTGGATCCTTTCATTCGAATAATTAATTGCTGTATTTAATGTTGCTTTTGAAGCCCCAATAGCTGCCGCTGATAATTTGATACGGCCGATATTTAAAATGTTAACCGCGATTTTGAAACCGTTTTCTCTATCGCTCAACATATTCTCAACCGGCACAGGGCAATCGTTAAAGAAAACCTGGCGGGTTGAAGAACCTTTAATACCCATTTTATGCTCTTCGGGATTCATGGTGATGCCACCAAAATCTTTCTCCACAATAAATGCAGTTAAGTTTTTATCATCGTCAATTTTAGCGAAAACAATAAAAATATCGGCAAAACCACCATTGGTAATCCACATTTTCTGTCCGGTGATGATATAGTGTTTACCATCTTCGCTTAACGTGGCTTTAGTTTTACCAGAGTTTGCATCCGAACCTGAGTTTGGTTCGGTTAAGCAATAAGCAGCCTTCCATTCGCCCGAGCCTAGCTTAGGAATATATTTTGCTTTTTGTGCTTCATTACCATAATACAAAATCGGTAGTGTACCAATTCCGGTATGTGCAGAAAGTGCAACAGCAAAAGAGTGCCCCGCACCTACCACATCTGCAACCAGCATGGAAGTATTAAAGTTTTTGCCGAAACCGCCGTATTCTTCTGGTACCGAAACACCTAAAATACCCAGTTCACCAGCTTTGGTTAAAAGCGTTGGCATAAGCTCAGGATCTTCCTGTTTGTCAATTTTATCTAAATTGGGATAAACCTCAGCAGCCAAAAAATCGCGACAGGTTTGCGCAATCATCTGCTGCTCTTCATCAAATTCTTCAGGGATAAATACTTCCTGATAAGTGGTATCCTTAATTAAGAATTCACCACCTTTAATTGTCTTTTTTTCAGTTGTTTCCATTTTAATAGTATCTAGTAGCGAGTTTCAAGTATCGAGACTAAGCTCACACCGTAAATCGCCATTGTTTCTTGTTTGTATTAAGTAGCGGATATCAAGTATCAAGAGAGCTCAGACCAGAATCGCTATTTTTTTTCATTGGATAATCGATCCTGACACCCATATCTTAGTTCTAACCATCTAACTTTTGATTAATCTTCTTTCAAGCGCATAAATCATTTTTTGTACTTCAGTAGTTTTCTCAATCAGTCTTGCGGCGAGGGTGTTATCCAACAATCCAAGTTGATTCGAAATAATTAACTGTGTTTCCAATTCAAAAGCTGAACCTTGACTAATAGTTAAAAAATACTTGAACTGGGCACTACTTCCTCTCCCAGAGCCCTCAGCAATATTTGAGGGAATTGAAACTGAACATCTTTTCATTTGCGAAATCAGCCCGAACTTTTCATCACTAGGCAAAAACGATGTAGCTTTGTATACTTCAACCGCTAGTTCAATAGATTTCTGCCAAACCTTTAATTCTTTAAAATTGTGCATATGCTTTAGTATTAAATTATGAATACAAATATGTTTGGGATGATTTTACTGGTTTATGTCCTGCTATCAATCTCGATACTTGATACTCATATCTTGATACTATATCCTACAGCAACTCAAATATCCCCGCAGCACCTTGCCCGGTTCCTACGCACATGGTTACCATTCCGTATTTTTTGTTCTGCCTTTTTAACTCGTTCATTATTTGCACGGTAAGTTTTGCACCGGTACAGCCTAGCGGATGTCCTAATGCAATTGCACCGCCGTTAACGTTAATCACATCGGGATTTAAATCTAATGTTCTGATTACAGCCAAAGATTGGGAGGCAAAAGCTTCGTTCAGTTCAATTAAATCGATATCTTCTTTTTTCAAACCTGCTTGTTTCAGTGCTTTTGGAATTGCTTCAATTGGCCCGATACCCATAATACGTGGCGGAACACCAGCAATGCCATAACTCACTAATCTGGCAATCGGCTCGGCATTCAATTCTTTCATTTTCTTTTCAGATACCACCAAAACAAAAGCAGCACCATCTGATGTTTGCGAAGAATTACCTGCAGTTACACTTCCAACAGCATCGAAAACCGGTTTCAGTTTCGCCAGCTTATCTAAAGTCGTATCTGCACGTGGACCTTCATCGGTATCAACCACGTAAGAACGTGTTTTCTTTTTCAGGTTGGCGTCCAGGTAATTTTCGTTTACGGTGATTGGCAGAATACCATCTTTTAAATGACCGTTTTTAATCGCGTGAATAGCTTTTTCATGAGATTTTAAAGAAAAGGCATCCTGATCTTCACGGCTAACATTATATTCTTTAGCTACCGCTTCGGCCGTTAAACCCATACCCCAATACCAGTCTGGATTATTTTTTGCAACTTCTGCATTCGGCACTAGTTTCCATCCACCAAAAGGCATTCCACTCATTACCTCTACACCACCGGCGATGATACAATCGGCCATGCCTGCTTTAATTTTGGCAACTGCTGTGGCAATGGTATCTAAACCCGATGCACAATAACGGTTTACGGTAACCCCCGGAACTTTATCGGTATCCAAACCCATAAGCGAAATCATACGGCCAATATTTAAGCCTTGCTCTGCTTCTGGTGTAGCGTTACCTACAATTACATCATCAATCTGTTCGTTATCTAAATTCGGAACCGATGCCACCAAAGCCCTGATTACTTCTGCGGCTAAATCATCAGCTCTTGTAAAACGGAATACGCCACGGGGTGCTTTACCCACTGCTGTACGATATCCGGCTATAATATATGCTTCCATTGTTTAAGATTTGAGATCTGAGATTTGAGATTTGAGACCTGCCCAAATTCAAACTCAAACCGATTATTGTTTTTTTAGATATGAGATTTGAGACGCTAGATGTGAGACCAATTACTTTCTCAAATCTAATGTCTCACATCTCCAGTGTCAACTTAATTCCTCAACGGTTTTCCCTTTGTAATAATTGATTGAATCCGTTCTAACGATTTACGCTCACCAGCAAGTGATAAAAATGCTTCTCTTTCCAGATCCAATAAATATTGTTCGGTTACTTCTGTCGGAGCGGATAAATCGCCGCCACACATTACATAACCTAATTTTTCGGAGATTTTTTTATCATGTTCGGAAATGAAATGCCCCGCATACATGCTATTCGCACCTGCATAAACAATTCCTAAACCTTGTTTGCCCAGTACCTTAATATCGTTTCGTTGCACGGGTTTGGTATAGCCCGCATCAGCCAGTTCTATTGCTTTCGCTTTGGCATCGGCCAATAAACGGTTCCGGTTCATCGAGATCGAGAATTTATCCTTTTGCAGATAACCCAGTTCGTAAGCCTCATAACCCGAAGTCGAAACTTTTGCCATTCCAATCGTTAAGAAACGGTCTTTCAATGCATTCTGAACAATCTGATCATCTTTATATTCATCCGATGCACGCAAAGCAAATTCTTTAGTTCCGCCGCCACCAGGGATTACGCCAACACCAAACTCAACCAAACCCATATACGTTTCAGCAGAAAGCTGAACGTGATCGGCATGTAAACTAAACTCGCAGCCACCGCCCAGGGTTAAATTATGCGGGGCAACCACAACCGGAATAGAAGAATAACGGATGCGCATCGAAGTATTCTGGAACATCCTAATCGCCATGTTCAATTCATCCCACTCCTGCTCTACCGCCATCATAAAAATCATACCCACATTTGCACCGGCAGAGAAGTTTGCACCATCATTACCGATAACTAAACCGCGGTAATCTTTCTCGGCCATATCAATCGCTTTGTTGATTCCCGAAATGACATCACCGCCGATGGTATTCATTTTGGTGTGGAATTCTACATTCAAAATGCCATCACCCAGATCGATAATCGAAACACCTGAATTTTTCCACAGCGTTTTATTTTCGCGAAGGTTATCTAAAATGATAAACTCATCTGTTCCTGGTAAAGCTTTATAACTTTTAGAAGGGATATCGTAATATTTTTTAACGCCGTTTTCTACTTTATAAAATGAAGTATTTCCGGCATCGAGCATTTCATGCACCCAGGCCGCAGCTTTATTGCCATATTGCTCCATCCCCTCAATGGCTTCTTTTACGCCAACGGCATCCCAAAGTTCGAAGGGACCAAGTTCCCAACCAAAACCTGCACGCATGGCATCGTCAATACGGTACAATTCGTCAGAAATTTCAGGAATTCTATCCGATACATATTCGAATAAACCAAAAGAAGAATGGCGGAATAATTCGCCGGCTTTATCTTTTCCTTTCGCAAAAATCTTCATGCGCTCACGCAGATTTTCAATCGGTTTGGTCATTTCTAAGGTAGCCGATTTTACTTTTTGCTGAGGCTTATATTCCAGGGTTTTTAAATCCAGTGCAAGGATTTCGGTTTTACCATCGGCAGATTTCGTTTTTTTATAGAAACCTTGCTGGGTTTTATCACCAAGCCATTTGTTCTCTTCCATTTTTTGCACATATGCAGGAAGTTTAAACAAATCATGCGCTTTATCATCCGGACAGTTATCGTAAAGCCCTTTCGCCACTTTGATCATGGTATCTAAACCAACCACATCCGAAGTACGGAAAGTAGCCGATTTTGGTCGGCCCAATGCCGGCCCCGTAAATTTATCAACCTCTTCTACCGTTAAATCTAATTTTTCGACCAAATGCAAAAGCGCCATAATCGAATAAACACCTACCCGGTTAGCAATAAAAGCCGGAGTATCTTTACATAAAACGGTTGTTTTTCCTAAAAATTTATCACCATAATGCATCAGGAAATCAACAATTTCTGGTTGTGTATGTGGCGTTGGAATAATCTCCAATAATTTTAAATAACGCGGTGGATTAAAAAAGTGTGTTCCACAGAAATGCGCTTTAAAATCTTCGCTTCTTCCCTCAGCCATTAAATGGATCGGAATACCGGAAGTGTTCGAGGTAATTAATGTACCTGGCTTGCGGAACTGTTCTACCTGCTCGAAAACTTTTTTCTTGATATCAAGATTTTCGACTACAACCTCAATTACCCAATCGTAACCGGCAATTTTCGACATGTCATCAGCGAAATTCCCAGTTTTGATCTTATTTAATGCTTTTTTGGTATAAACTGGCGATGGATTTGTTTTTACAGCCGTTTGCAAGGCTGTATTTACAATCCGGTTTTTTACAGCCGGGTTATCCAGTGTTAAGCCTTTTGCCTGCTCTTCGGGACTTAGCTCTTTAGGGGCGATATCCAACAACAAAACCTCTACCCCAATATTGGCGAAGTGGCATGCAATACGGGACCCCATAATACCCGAACCTAAAACTGCAACTTTATTAATGCTTCGTTTCATTATCTATTTGCTTTTCATTAGTTTGATAGCACCATTTTATGTAGCAACCTACCAAACAGATTTGATTATTATATTCGTTAATCAACAGTATAGGCTACTGTGATATCATTTAGTTTGATCAACAGATTAATAAAAGTCTCCTTCTCCTTTTTAGAGAAATGCTCATCGAGATATTCATTAAATTTTCGAACAACACCTTTGGCCAGTTGTTTTTTCTCTTTACCAAAATCGGTCAGAAAAACCTTTACCGAACGTTTATCGCCTGCAGATGTTTCACGATAAATGAGATTGGCCTCTTCCATATTGTTTAACATGCGGGATAAACTAGTTGCTTTAACCCCAAGCAAGCCAGCTAAATTTGAAACGGCTGTGCCCTCTACGTCGTCTATATTAATAAGCATGTAGCCAATAGCCTGGGTAATCCCAAAGCTGGATGCCATTTGATTGTACTTATTAAACATATTTTGCCAGGCAAACTTAACGTGGTAATCTATGGTTTGTTGTTGTTTCATTTTGTTAATTTATTATGCTTGCATAACAAAGCTAGCGAATGTATTTTGTTAATGCAAGTAGAAAATTGAAAATAATTGTCAAAATTTTCCTATTATAGATGCACACAAAATGAAAATGTCTATGATGTTGAAAGCAAAGAGCATCCTCCTCTTCAGCCTGTTTATTTTATGGGCTGTAGTTGGTAAAAGTCAGGTCTCTTATTTCGGTGAAAACCTGTTAAACAGTGAAAAATTAGCTGCCTTTAAAAAAACAACAACCTTGTTTACTTTACAGTATGCTGATTATGCGGAGCTGGAAAAATTTGATCAGGCCATTAAAAAAAACTGGACCATTACCCCTTACAAAATTATTAAACCCGAAGAGCTTGCCCGTTATGATACACTTTCCAACTATTCGTTCTTCTATTTTGATGGATATGCCGATAAGCTGGATAGTACCACAAATGTAAACGTCGTTTATGCATTAAAGCTGGTTAGCCCATCTAAAAAACCTAAATCAAAGGAAGAAAGTGTACTTGCAACAGTTACACTTTTTGCTGATCGGGCGACCAATCTTCAAATAGAAATCCAGGACCGCTATACCGGTTCAAAAAGAACCATCAGAAATAGCCTGATATCAACCCTTTACAACAAGTCGAATTTCCTCAACTGGTCGCCAGGATTTTTAACCGGTTATTTAAAACAGATTAATGATGGATTGCTCGCAAACGAGAATTGTAATTTGGATTTTCAGTTTTACAATAAAGTACGTTTACCAGCATTAGCCAAAGAAACGCTTTACCTCCCTGAATATATTAAGCAGGTATTTTCATCCAAATTGACCCTTTTGCCAACATCAGGGATAATAGCAGAACCTTATAATTACAAACTCAAATTTGTAACCTACAAGGAGTTAGATAATTTAATATTGGGCAATGAATTCAACGTTAAGTATTTAATTTACACGCAACGTTCTAACGATAAAATCATCAGTGTTTACGATAGCAAAGATGATAAAATCATTTATCAGCGCTTCTATCCTCAATCGCCTAATTTTGAAATGAATGATTTAAGTGAGATTAAAAAAGTAATTACGTCGATAAAATAAAATCTTTAAAACAAAAAAGTCCCGATTTGCATCGGGACTTTTTTAATGTTAGTTAAAAACAGACTAGTAAAGTGTAAACTCTACACGACGGTTTTGTTGACGACCAGCTGCTGTTTTATTGGTAGCAATTGGTTGGCCCATGCCATAACCTGTAGCCTCAATACGTGATGCATTTGCACCTTGAGAAACTAAATAAGCTTTTACCGATTCTGCTCTATCTTTTGATAAACGCAAGTTTAATTCTTTTGAACCAGTATTATCTGTATGACCAGCTAATTTTAAACTGAAGTTTTTCTGAATCAACAATGCTGCAACTCTGTTTAGTGAAGCATAAGATTTAGAACGAATAGTGGCTTTACCTAAATCGAACTCTAAGTTTTTAATCGCTTCATTAACAACTTTACGATCTTCTTCGGTTACGATTACTTTTTCTACTACTTTTTCAGGAGTTTTTAACGGGCAACCAGCACCATCAACCACAGTACCTGCTGGAGTATCAGGACATTTATCTAATTTATCGGCAACACCATCACCATCTGTATCTTTTAAGATGTCGCTCATTTCTGAACGTAGTTTTGCATTTTCAGCTTTTTGAGCATTTAAATCAGATTTTAAACCTTCAGCAGTTTGTTTTGCTTTTAAAGCTTCATCATAAGTTAAAGCTACCGGATTGTGGAAAGCCAATTGTTTTCCGCTACCTAAAGCAAACTCTAAACCAGCATAAGCGTAGTTATATTTATCGTTTCCGTTTCTGTAATAACCATCAAGGTTATCACCATCAACAAAGTTGATTGTCCAGCCTAAATCTAAATTCACAGCATCAGAAATTTTAAATTTAGCACCTAAACCTACCGGAATAATTAATTCGTTGATGTTATCGCCACCATTAAGTGTCGAAGTTCCAGCTGCCGTAGTAATAGTGGGCTTGTAAGCCGCAATACCCGCACCAGCAGAAGCATAAAGCTGCAAAGTATTCTCTTTTTTAAACATATCGATATTAAACATGTTTACCACAGCATTTAAACTTCCTGAATAAGATAATTCCGTATCGAAAGCTTTTACCGGTGAGTTGTTTACCAAACCACTTTCATAAGGTTCAGTATTATCGCCTTTTAATTTACCACGAACTCCATCTAAACGAAGAGAGAAATAAGGTGTAAATTGTTTTTTAATGTATAGGCCATAACCTAAACTTGATTTGTTATTACTGAAATCATTTTTCCCACCCAATGGCGATAATGGCGTAAGTACACCAGCGTTTACACCGATAGACCATGTTCTAAATGTTGTTGTCGAAGTTGCAGGGCTTTCCTGAGCTGAAGCAGCTGATCCGATGAGTAAACCAGCAAGTGCAACCGGTAGTGATTTAAATAGTTGTAATTTCATAAATTTTCTATTAACGTTGAATAAGCGTTTGCACTTGTATTACAATAGCCATACCAAAAATACAGGCATGTAAAAATACTTATCAACTTTTTAACACTTATCACCTGTGCCATAGACCTGGAAGAACTAAAAAGTGCGTTATAACATAAGAGCTTCAGGCACTTTTAATTTCCTTAAAGCTTAGACGTCATCTAAAATCAAAATGTTCGCTTTCGAGCTTTAATGTCCTGTTTTCGTGTCGATAATTCCCAAATGGCTGTTAAGGGCAATATCCACTTGTTAAACTATTTAATATCGCCGGCAAATTTCCATTGGGTACTGAAATTTTCGGGTAATTGCTGATTGGTTAATAAGGCCCTTACCATTTCGACCGGCATATTATTTTCATGCAATATGCGATTATGAAACTGGATATTGGTCATTTTCCCACTTTGTACCAGTTCCTTATGTAATGCCCTAAACTGTAATCCACCTAACATATACCCAATCTGGTATAACGGTCCGTATCCCCCGGTAAATGATCTACGTACCTCGGCTTCTGCATTGGCACGCTCAAAACCTACCCGATCTACCAAAAAGTCGATACACTGCTTAGGTGTCCATTTACCCAAATGGTAGTTCATCGAAAAAATAATACGTGCACAGCGGTGCATGCGCCAAAAAAGCATTCCAATTTTATCTTCCGGAGACTTCGCGAAATTCTGGTCCCACAGCAACATCTCCCAGTACAACGACCATCCTTCCGTCCAGAAAGGCGTACCAAATACCTTACGATAAGGTTTGTAGCGGCTTTGCATAAAATATTGAAGATTGTGTCCCGGAATAAGTTCATGAAAAACTACGGCTCTTGAAAAGTGCCGGCTGTTGCCCCGCAGGGTCATCATTTTGGCATCTTCACTCATATCTTCGGTCGGATAGGCAATTAATACCGATTCTCCACCGAGAAAAAACGGCGCAAACAATTGTTCCTGCGGACTTAACATGCGCATGCGCCAGCCTTCTTTGGCCAGGGTCGGAATAGTGATGAGTTTATTTTTCTCTACAAAGTTTATGGCTTCATTAGCCAGTTCATAAACCAGTTCGGGTTGTTTTCCCAGTTCAGGATAATCGGTTTTCACTTTTTCCAGTGCTTTCTTCCAATCATTACCAAAGCCCATTTGCTGCGAAGCTTTGAGCATTTCGGCGTCACACCAGGCAAATTCCCTCATCGCAATGGCCTCAATCTGCTCAGGCGTATAGGCAATCATCTCATCTTTTAGGCTACTCAACAATGCTGTTCTCCCTATCGGATTGCCAATAATGCCACTTCCATCATCTTTGGCATCTGATGGTTTGGCTATTTTACCCAATACAGCGGCATAATCCTTTAATACCTCTACTACTTTGGGATAAACTGCTTTGGTGGCTTTGGTAAACTGCGGATCGTAACCATCGTAAAATTTATAGGCTTCGGTAAATACGGTTAGGTATTGATTAATGGTTTGCTGTGCCCAGGATGCCTGAACTGGTGTAACGGCCAGGTCTTTGTTTTCTACAGCTTTTGAAGTTTTCCCGATATCTTCTTTCAGTTGTTCGAATTGCGCTTGTGTGGTTTTACCATCTTGTTGCTGGCCAATCCTTCGTTTTGCCTCAAAATCCAATATTGCTTTGGCAAAAGGCAAAGTAAAAATATTGCTTTTAAACTCGACATAGTGCTGTTGCAAATTTGCCGAGTCTGATCGGATATCGCGTTTAAGTAAAATATAATCTACCCTTTCATTTACACTTAGTTTGTTAAAGGGCAATGCTTTTAGTTGTTTTTGCCAGGCTGTATAAAAGCGCTGCATCCGCGTAAAGTACTCCTCAGATTGTTTGAGCGTATATTTACGGTTAAGCATGGTCTCGTCTGACTGGTATTGATTAATCAGCGGACTGACCAGACTGGCTTCATTGGTTTGAGCTTGTAATTGTAGGGAAACTGTTAAAAACAAAAACAGAGCGAATAGTTTAGGCATGGCGATTGGTGCAATTTTGATTAGCTGACGCAATATAAGTAAAACGAGATTATTCGCTGTAAGGTGAGCGTGTAACTTATTCGTTTGTTGTGTCCCCACCAACAGGCTTTCACAGTCTGCTGGCGAAAGTGCCAATGCGCGTTATCATTACCTATTCATTATTTTTTTGAAGCGCAGTGTCTGTGCTAAAATTCAGGTCAGTCCAGCTTTTCGCTGTATCTTTTTTGCCTTTGGCAGGCAAAAAAGGATGTCGCTTCAATCTGGGCTAGTTTACTTAAGCCTTTAGCAGAAAGCGGGACTAACCATCAAATGAAATATGGTCTTTGCTTTTCAAGAAGCCGCGATATCGTTATAAGCCAAATCGGGAACTGCTACAATGTTCGGCAATTTGTTAACTGGATGCCCACAACTGAAATTTATAAAATAGTTAGGCGCAATGCCTTTAATCCGCTTAGTCCCTGTAAATCTTCCAGATCAAGATCTTCCGTTTCGGGCTTCAATACCCCGGTTTCCTGCAGGTATTTTACAAAAGGCAGGTAATCTTCAATATCTCTCTTGTTGAAATAAATCAATGCCAGCTTATCGGGCTGGGTAAGGCGTTCCTGCGAATTGCGAATGAGTATCTTGTCAATCCTTTTTTTGATCATCTGATACCTGATGTTGTAAGCACCTTCTACATCAAACTTCCGCTCGTCGATCCTAAAACTAATGTCTATAGGATGATTATGAATAAAGATGAGTTGCGTGGTGGTCAGTTTAACGGGCATATCGGGCTGGAGCAGTTGCACCATTCTGGCAATCTCAGCCATTGATGATAGTTGCCATAACCTTAGGTTTTTAAGGTGGAAATGATTAAAAATCCTATCGGGCGCAATTGACTGCCCGATATAAATGTCGTATTCAACCCCATCTGTCCTGAACTTTTCGAAATAGCAGGGATAAGAATCTTGCAATTTTTCGCGTTCGGTTTCAAAATAATTGTTAATGGCCGTATTGATCAGCTGCATGGATGTTTCCAAAGCATGGCGGTGTTTGTATACCTCACCATGAGGCGCAGAAATGCGATCAAGATATTTACCGATTACCTTTTGGGTATCTGGGTGCGACTGGGAAATGAGCTTAAGGTAATCGCTGGTTTCTTCTTTAAGGAAAATGTTGAGGCTGTTCTCATCGGTTGTATTCAGCTCATCGCCCTGCAAAATATCACTCCACTTATTGCAGTTAAAAATGATTTCGACCAGCAAAGCATCGCTGTAAGTTTTGCTCAGCTGATCGAGCGTTTCACGAAACAGACTGAGGTGCAGGCTCAGATCGGCTTTACTGGCTGCATTGCGTTCGGTCGTAGAATTTCTAATATCTATTGCACCATAAAAAGGGTAAACGTCTGCAAAACTAATATCCTCATTATGCTGGGGCAAGTTCTTTTTCTTATTGTAGAGGTGATGCCAGGCCGCTTCATTAAACTTCCACTGCACAGCTGGCTGGATAGAGGTATATTTTTCTTTGATGATGTTTTCAATCTCGAGGTTAAACTCGTCTATATAAACCTGTAAGAGTTGGGCAATAGGTGCTAAAACGGGGTCCAATAAGGTAATTTTCTTTTCATCGAAAGTTTCTCCCACCCAGGTATGCATACCCAATACCCCTACCAGAATCTGGTTGTGAAATACGGGGATGAGCGCCATCGATTTTACATTCAGTTCTCTAAACCTGTCTAACCAGGGAAACATCTCTTTGCTTTCTGCCCAAATATCGGGTGAGTAAAAAGAATTCGGATTTGCAGCATAACCTTCGGCAATCTGTCGAAAAGCTTCAGGACTTAAAGTTTCCTCACCCCATACCGAAAACAACAAACCACTCCCTCCTTTTACCCACCCATAAACCATTTTGTTGTTTACTCTAACGAAAGGGAAAAGATCGAATTGAATATTGGCATTTTGCACCAGTACTTTAAGCGATTGTATCACTTCTCCGTAAGCAACGCTTTCGCTGCCGGGCACACGACTCAACCTTACACTTTTAATATTTTCTACAGCCTGTTTGGCCGTAACATCTGAAATGGTAAGCACAGAAATGCCTCTAAGCTCAAAAAGGTCTAAAGGCAAAACTTGTTGCAATTTATCCAATCCAGCTTCTTCACTCAAATATTGTTGCAGTTCACGGTAGCTGAGATCGGGCAAAGGTTGTTTGGCCTTAACTTCAATAAAACTGGCATTCAGGCCAATATGAAAATAACCTGGCAAACCGGTATCAGCGTTGATAGCCGAATGGTATTTTTCCTTTATCGGCGAATGGAATGCGTAGAGCTCGCCAAAGATGAAGGAATAGATGTAATGCAGCCGATCATGTTGATGCTGTTCGAGTGTTTTTGATCCCGCAAAACTGTTTTGGTCTTTCTTCTGGTGTTCGAGCAATTCGTACATCAGCTCTGTTCCATAAAAAGTAATGGGCTGCATGGGTGCACAAAGCCCCCAGGCTTGATGGTCTTCTGTTAAAAGTGCCGGTGAAAGACAGGCATACATGTGTTCCAGTAACAGTTCATGTTGATCAATATCTTCAAGAGCGATCACCTGATCATCAACCCCCTGTTTTTTAAATTCTTTCAGGGCATTGCTATAAAGGACGGACTTTACCGTCTGCTCTTCCTCAATTTTCCGTTTCAGGTATTTGATAAAAGGGCCAAAAGAGATCGACGAATCTACCTCAGGCAAATCGGCATAGTTTTGAACAATGTTAAATATGCGCTTCCTCATCTCTTTAAACTTTAAATCAGCAACTATTTGACTTGCAAAAAATTGACCAATGCTAAGATAAAAAATAGATGTGAGAAATTGCTACCAGCCGATGGCCTTATCATCTCCCCTCGGGTCGGCACCACCCTGATAATTGCCCCATTTGGTTTTTAAGATGGCATCAACCCTGCCAATCGGACCTCTAGGGACAATTTTATAGCCTTTTGCTTTTAATTTTTCTACTGACAAACTATCGATAGCATCTTTTTCTACATACACCTCATCTGGTAACCATTGGTGATGAAACTTTTTAGCCGCTACAGCCGACTGCATAGACATATCAAAATCGATGACATTTATAATGGTTTGAAACACAGATGTGATGATGGTTGAACCGCCTGGTGTACCTACCACCATAAATAATTTCCCGTCTTTCTCTACAACACTCGGTGTCATAGAGCTTAACATGCGTTTATTTGGGGCAATTGCATTGGCTTCGCCACCAACTAAGCCATACATATTAGGCGCTCCGGGTTTAACAGAAAAGTCGTCCATTTCGTTATTTAATAGAAATCCAGCGCCTTTTACCGCCACTAACGAACCGTAAGAGCCATTTAAGGTCGTGGTGATCGAAACGGCATTTCCATCTCGGTCTACAATAGAGAAATGTGTCGTTTCTTCGTGCTCTGCACCTTTAATCTCCCCAGCCAAAACAGCACTGCTTGGCGTTGCTGCTGCCCAGCTAAAGTTTGCCATGCGGTTTTTATTATATTCGGCACTTAACATTTGCTGCTGTGGAACCGCATAAAAATCTGGGTCGCCTAAATGTGTTGCCCGGTCGGCATATACCCTTCTTTCGGCTTCTACAATAACCTGAACTGTGGAATCTGCATTATGACCCCACTTTTTTAGGGGAAAATTTTCTACACTTTGTAGCAATTGAATCAGCGCAATACCCCCACTCGAAGTTGGCGGCATGGTAATAATTTTGTAACCTCTGTAATTACCCGTTATTGGTTTGCGCCAGGTTGCGTGATAGTTTTTTAAATCTTCTTTGGTAATAAGTCCTTTGCCACGCTTCATTTCGGCCACAACCGAATCGGCCACAGCACCTTCATAAAAACCGGCCCTGCCTTTTTCCTGGATGAGTTTTAGGGTATTGGCCAGTTCTTTTTGAACCAAAAGGTCATTTTCCTGCCAGGTACTTTCTAAATTTACGAAGGCCGTTCCATCCGGATTAAAATCCATAAACTTTCTATGCAAACCATTCAATTCACCAGCTTGTCGCTTGGTAATTTTGAAACCATTTTGAGCCAAATTTATCGCTGGTTCTAATACCTGCGCCCAGGAAAGCTTTCCATATTTTTTGTGTGCCTCTACCATTCCATCTACTGATCCTGGTACGCCTGCCGCTAAATGGCCGTAAAGGCTTTTATCCACAATCGGATTCCCCGATGAATCGAGGTACATATCTCTGCTGGCTGCCGCAGCTGCCTTTTCTCTAAAATCTAAGGCATTTATTTCTCCGTTTGCCCCGCGGTATACCATAAAACCACCCCCACCAATATTTCCCGCGTTTGGATAAACCACGGCAAGTGCAAACTGAACTGCAACGGCCGCATCAACGGCATTCCCACCTTTTTTTAAAATAGCTATACCCACCTGCGATGCTTCCGGATGGGCAGAAACCACCATTCCATTTTTATATTCGCCACTGTTATTTTTACCCAGCTGACCAGTTACGCAACCAGTTAATAACACCACCACACTGAGGTATATTAACGATTTTTTAATATTATTGAGGGGCCTTATAGTTTTCTGCATCTTTATATATTTTTTTCGATTACCGCATTATTTTTTCCCGGTAATTACTTTTCTTTTAAGCTTAATTTTCAGATAGAAAATACTTGTTTCTAAGGATTATAAATATTTACTAATCTGCGCATATAATTTTTCTTTATCACTTGGCCTTAAAGCATCGGCAACAACTAATTTACCGTTTTTAATGATTAAATAACGCGGTATTCCATAACTCCCGTCCTTTCCTAATTTATCACTCAAATCTTTTCTCAAGGCTTGATTAGTCCGAACATGATTGCCAGAAAGTTTAAAATATTTTATCATCTCTTTCCATTGCTGCGCTGCATCATCTTTATCTATGGAGATAAAAAGCATCTCAACCTGTTTTGCTTTGAGAAATTGCTCCAGGTCTTTACTATATTCAAATTCTTGTTTACATGGCCCACACCAGGTTGCCCAAATATCAACAAATACCGTTTTGTCTTTAAATTGGCCAATTAAACTATCCAGGGTGTTAAATTTATCGTAGTTGGCCAACATTTTTTGCCCGGGTTCAAAATCGTTTTTTACCTTATTATGGTAGGTTATAATTTCATTGACCGTTGGTTGCAAATATGGCGCAAAATTACTTTTAGGATAACTGGCTTTAAATGAATCGAACAAATCGACCAATACTTTCTGATACCTGGTCTGTAACATTTCCTCATATAGAAAAGTAGCCAGCAAAAATTCTTTCATTTTGCCTGTATAATTATCTTCGAAGGTTTTATATATACTCTTAAGCCAAATATCCTCATCTCTTTTAGGCAATTGCGTTCCGTTTTTTAGCGGGAGATAATAATTGAGGTAAGTACTTACGTAATATTTGGCATGGTAATAAAAATCCGGGTAAAAAGCATCCCTAAGATTGTTCATGGAATACTTTTTATAGGCATCTGCCCACATTTTATCCAAATCGTTATTTATCTTTTGCTTTGCACTAAAAACGACCATGGGGATGGCGGCTTGCAAAATGATCTGTTCGGTTGAAAAGTATCTTTTTATTTCGTTATAAAAGTTTGCCGAAATCTTGTGTTTCGAGAACAGTTCTGTATAAGGTTTTAGTGCTTCATTCTGATCATTTTCGAGCAATTGATACAAACCGGCTGCAGTGCTATCCTTTTTATAATAATTTCTAGCCCTGTATTGATAAAACTCCACATTCCTTTTATTAAAAAGCAACATTCCTTCCTTATTTTTATCGCTCTGCACCAAAAGCCCCTTATCAAA
Source organism: Sphingobacteriaceae bacterium GW460-11-11-14-LB5 (assembly GCA_002151545.1). Taxonomy (NCBI): domain Bacteria; kingdom Pseudomonadati; phylum Bacteroidota; class Sphingobacteriia; order Sphingobacteriales; family Sphingobacteriaceae; species Sphingobacteriaceae bacterium GW460-11-11-14-LB5. The sequence goes on from CP021237.1 coordinate 4,395,552, forward strand.
AACTAAATGTGTAGTACCTGGCTCTATCAATACGGTATTATTGTTAATTCTTAACCAGGCCAGTTTATTAATCTTTAAAGCATAGTTTACCGTGCTATCATCGCCAAATTTAAGCTCTTTTTTGGCTGGATAAAACCATGTATCATCTACAGGGATTTGGATAATTACCGTATTATTTTTAGCACGTAAATTTTTGATACTAAGTTTCGCTTCTTGTGCAAAAGAATTTATTGCCGCAGTAAACAATAAAATGAAGAGGGTTATTTTTTTCATAGTGTTTTAAGCTGAAACACAAATATTGAAGATATTTTAGAAACTGTTTAAAAATGAATTATTTTTTTACTCATTGAAAAAGGCGGGTGAAGACACCCGCCTCTGATTAATATTAATTAGTATGCCACCAATAAAGATGTAGTGCATTTAAAATCAGGAAATTTAATCCGCTTCTTATTGCTTATAACCTTCTGCATCTTTATATATTTTTTCGATTACCGCATTATTTTTCTCGGTAATTACTTTTCGCTTCAAACTTAATTTCGGTGTAAGTTCGCCACCATCAATACTCCACTCTTTAGGCAACAAGGCAAATCTTTTTACCTGCTCCCATTTACCAAAACCTCCATTTGCTGCTTCGATAACCTCATTATATTTAGTGAGTACCTGTTCGTTTTTAATCATCTCTTCGTTCGAAGTAAAAGTAATGCCTTTTCTTCCTGCCCATGTTTTTAGGGTTTCGAAATTCGGAACGATCAAGGCAGATGGAAATTTTCTATTTTCACCCAAAACCATAATCTGTTCGATAAAAATCGATTCCTTATATTTGTTTTCCAGCATTTGCGGGGCAACGTATTTACCACCAGCTGTTTTAAACATCTCTTTTTTACGGTCGGTAATTTTTAAAAAGCGACCATCAACCAGTTCTCCTATATCCCCGGTATGGAACCATCCCTCTTTATCTACTGCCTCATCGGTTAAATCAGGTCGGTTGTAATAACCTTTCATTACCTGGTGTCCGCGGGTTAATACTTCGCCATCTGCTGCTATTTTAACTTCCACACCTTTAATTACTTCACCAACGGTACCGAACATGGTTCCACCGAAATGATTAACGGTAATTACCGGCGAGGTTTCAGTTAATCCATACCCCTCAAAAACAGGCATACCCGCTGCCCAAAAGATCCTGGCCAAACGCGGATTTAAGGCCGCTCCACCCGATACAATCACGACGATTTCACCGCCTAAAGCTTCCTGCCACTTTTTGAAAACCAGTTTACGGGCAATCCCCAGTTGAAAGTTATACCACGCACCCGCATCAATTGTGTATTTTTCGGCCAAAGCTACCGACCAGAAGAAAATCCCTTTTTTAATGCCTGTTAATGCTTTCCCTTTTTCCATGATCTTATCGTACACTTTTTCAAGAAGTCTTGGAACGGTAGAAAATACATTGGGTTTTACATGCTGAATATCGGCTACAATGGTTTCCATACTTTCGGCATAATAAATTCCGGTATAATTAAACAGGTATAAATAAATGATCATCCGCTCGAAAATATGCGAAAGTGGCAAAAAGCTTAACCCTTTTTTTACACCTTCGGGTATCACCACAGCCGAGTTAACAAAATTTGCAACCAGGTTATGATGCGTTAACATTACACCTTTTGGTGTACCCGTTGTGCCCGATGTGTAAATCAGGGTTAATACATCTTCGGGTGCAACTTTAGCGCGGTATTCTTCCAAATCAATATCTGTGCTTGCTTTGCCCAGTTCAATCAGCGTATTCCAGTTTTCGGCTTCTTTAATTTCATTAAAACTATAAATTTTGATAGCTGGGTTTATGGCATCGGCACAAGGCTTAATTTTTTTATACAAATCTTCATCGGCTACAAAAATAATGGCGATTTCTGCGTCTTTTAAGATAAACTGAATGTCGTGCTCGGCCAAAGTTGGGTATAAGGGAATTTGATAGGCACCAATCTGGTTGGCTGCAAAATCGGCAATGTTCCACTCCGGTCGGTTATGCGACATCACAGCAACCCTGCCCCCTTTGCCAATACCTTGTTTAATTAATCCGCGACTTAGGTTATCTACAGCAGTACAAAAATCGGCTGTACTATAATTTATCCATTTTCCATTAATTTTTCCGCTGATGAATTCTTGCTTAGGATTTTCGAGGCTATATTTCAAAAGATCAAAAACCCGTTTAATTTCTGCCGCCATATGAATTGTATATTATTTGGTTAAGTTAAAAAATCAAACATAAAGATTAACATCTATATGCCTTTTTAATAAAAATAATACCTCGTAGTTGATAAAACGCTGTATTTACTTTTTCTAAAAAATATTTAAATAAACTTAGTGATTACAAAATTACTATGCAAGCATTGTTTTTTATCCTGATGGATTTTTACCCAAAAAACAGAAACGGCATTAAAGTTGTTAGGCTGATAATTATTTACAAAACATTTAAATTATGAAAAAGTTATTTACAATTTTAGGATGCATTGCATTGTTTGCCCTTACTACAACAAACGTTAAAGCCCAAAACTATAAAACCGGACTTGGTTTAGGTATCGACTTTGGAGATGGCGCTACATTGGTTGGCCCCTCAGTTAGGCATCATTTCAGTCCTAAAGCTGCACTTCAAGGTGAAGTTTTATTTGGTGGAAACTCGACTATTATCCAGGGTTTTCTTCAATACAATTCATCTATCCCAGGTGCTAAAGGTTTAGACTGGTATTTAGGTGGTGGTCCGTCTATTCAATTGTATGACGGAGGTTCTAGTTTTTATCTGGTTCCGATGGTTGGTTTAGATTATAAATTCTCTGGCGCACCATTGGCATTAGCTTTAGACTGGAGACCAAGACTTTACATAGGCGATAACGATAGCGATTTTAACGCTGGAAGATTCGGCTTAGGTTTTAGATATACCTTCTAGGCAAAGCGCATGGCGCTGAGCGAGAAGCGTAAATTAAAACCCATAAAAAATCCCGTAAGAAATTAATCTTACGGGATTTTTTATGGGTTTTTAAGTTAACTGCAAATTGAAAACTTTTAACTGCAAACTGACTAAATTCCTGTCCATTTTTTTAACACTGCTTTTTGCGCTGGTGTTGCATTTTCATTTACAGTTGCTTTTAAGCGTACACTTGGATTTTCTTTTAAGCTTAAAGAAATTTCCTTTTCAAGTCCATCGCGGATTACTTTAACCGTTAACAGATCGCCTGTTTTTTTATCCGTAATGATGGGTAAAATATCTAAGGAAAATTTTGGCTCCTTTAATTTCACATTTTTCAACACATCGCTCAATGAGGAGCCACCAATCTCGATAATAATATCGTTTACATTTAAGCCACTTATCCATGCTGCCGTGTTTCTGGTAACCGAGGTTACTTCTAAACCTTTAGTAGCCAATTGAACAGCTGCACCAGTAACTGGTTTACCAGGCGTTGCATTTTCTGTAGAGACATCAACCCCTGCATAACCCAGGTATTTTACATATTCTACATCATCTACCCCGTTAACATATTTTGCCCAAAAACTGGTAAAACTTATTCCGGAGATTTTTTCAACCATGGCTTTAAATTCTGCATCTGTATAACCACGTTTTAAAGTTTTGCATTGCAAATACATGGCTTTCATTACATCATCCAAACTTTTGGCACCTTTAGTGGCATTAATGATTTCGAGATCCATTAAAATACCGATCACTTCTCCTTTATTGTAGTAAGAGATGGAATTGTTTTTTGAGTTTTCATTCGGACGGTAACCGATAATCCACGCATCATAACTGGATGAAGCAGCCGACTGGTATTTAGCGCCAGGTGTATTTAACACCGTACCTATACCACTTGCCAAATCTTTCAAAAATTCATTTACATCAGTAAAACCAGCTCTGTGTAAGTATTTATTTTCGTAATACGAGGTAAATCCTTCAGCTACCCAAAGGTTGGTCGTGTAATTTTCGTTATCATAATCAAAAGGGCCTAACGCTACCGGACGTAGACGCTTAACATTCCAAAGGTGATGGTACTCGTGGGCAACCAGACCTAAAAAGCCTTTATAACCTTCGGCCGTATTGTAAGCATTTCTGGTCGCGCCTAAAGTGGTAGAGTTTAAGTGCTCTAAACCGCCACCACCTTTTAAGAAATTATGAACAATGAAAAGGTAGTATTTATTAGGGTTTTCGCCATAAACTGCAGTTTCTTTTTCTACAATTTTAGCCATATCTACTTTTAGTTTCTCTTTATCGTAATTACCACCGCCGTACATGGCTACTTCGTGGCGAACGCCAGCAGCTGTAAATTCGAAAATATCCTGATTACCCACTTCAATAGGGCTATCGTAAAGAATATCAAAATCAGTAGCTTTATAGGTAAACTGCTCACCCGCAACAGGAGTTAAACCAGTAGAAACTTTACTCCAGGTATTAAAAGGAACAATTTTTACCGTACTTGGCGATTTGATCATACCATCAGGATGCATAAAAATCCCTGTTGGAGATAAGAAAGCGTGAGATTCGTCGATAAAAGGGGTACGCACAGAAATTTCAAATGCATAAACACGGTAACTGATCTGGATATTGGCAGCCTTCGCTGAAAAAATTCTCCAGGTGTTTTTTCTTACTTTTTCGACTTTTACAGCTTTACCCCCTGCAGAAGCCTTAAATTCTTCTACACTTTTTTCAAACTCGCGAACCAAATAAGAACCTGGTGTCCAAACGGGCATTTTTACATCTACATAATCTTTTGCCAAGCCAGAAATATTCATCTGAACTTCAGCATAGTGTGCCTGTGGCTCTTTAAAAGAAACCTCAAAGCCTATTTTTACCCGCGCCTTCGCTGCCATAATACACGTTAGTAGTAAAACTAAACTTAAAATTGATTTTTTGTTAAACATATTGATATTGACTGTGTTTTGTTGCAAATTTAGATTTATTGATGGGGTTTTGGAACAAAATAGCTAAATGTGGTGTAAAATAGTTGTTTCGGTCGTCCAGCGTTTGGCGATTAGCAGTTTGCGGGAAGTAAAGCGCGCTTTAGGCACTGGAGCCCTATCAAACATCAATTTGTTGATTATTGTAGCGATAATAATTGGTTTAGACTTGTTATTTTGCATCCAGACTTTAGACTTCCGACTCCAGACTTCGGGCTAAAATCGGTAACATCCTTAATACAACAAATTTAGGACTAAACTATTTGAATATTTTTACGCTCTAATTCTAAACATTAATTTCATTTTAATGTTGGAATACGCACAACACAAATAAAAAACATGAAGAAAAGGTATATCATCTATGCTGTTTTAGCTATAGGCTTAGCTTATTTAGTCTATTACAGAATTAATGCAAATAAAAAACTCGAAGGGAAAGGCGGCGCATCTGCAGGGGCAGGAAAAGGCAAAGAAGGCGGTAAAGGAGGCTCTTCTGCACCATTGGTAGTTGATGGAATTGTGGTAAAACCGGTATCGTTTGATAATGATTTAGAGGTAACCGGTGCTATTGATGCAAACGAATCGGTTGTATTAAAAAGTGAAGTTTCGGGCCTCGTAACCGGAATTTACTTTCAGGAAGGTACAACAGTATCGAAAGGAAGTGTACTGGTAAAAGTAAACGACAGAGATATACAGGCACAATTACAGGATGCCCTAACCAAGCAAAAACTTTCGGGAACTAATGAAAACCGTGCAAAACAGCTTTTGGCGAAAGGGGCAATTAGCCAGGAAGAATACGATACCGCTTTAGCAGATTTAAAATCGCTACAGGCACAAGCACAATTAATCAGGGCACAACTGGCAAAAACCACTATCCGTGCACCTTTTACAGGTAGAGTGGGTTTGCGTAGCATTTCTGCTGGAACCTATTTAACACCCGCAACGGTAATTGCCAACCTGGTCAGCACCAATCCGGTTAAAGTTACTTTTTCCGTTCCGGAGAAATATGCAGGGCAGATTAAAATGAATTCAGAAATCATATTCACTACTGATGGTTCATCTAAAGAAAATAAAGGAAAAGTTTATGCCATAGAACCCGGGATTAATGCCGCAACCCGAACATTACAAATTCGGGCTTTAGCGCCTAATGCAGATAATGCCCTACTACCAGGCTCTTTTGCCAAAATTAAACTGGCTTTAAATACGGTACAAAACGCCATACTAATTCCTAATGAAGCTGTAATACCCGTGTTGAAAGGTAAAATTGTTTACATACAGAAAGACGGAAAAGCACAGGAAGTTAAAGTGGAGGCGGGTACACGCACCGATGAAAACATTGTAATTACTTCGGGATTAAAAGCCGGCGACACGGTGTTAACCACCGGATCGATGGCCTTAAAAAAAGATGCTCCAGTAAAAGTTCATTTGGTTAAACAATAATTATGAGTATCTCCACCACGAGTATAAAACGGCCGGTTCTGGCTATTGTGATGAACTTACTGATTGTCTTATTCGGGATAATCGGTTATACCTTTTTGGGTGTTCGCGAGTATCCATCTATTGATCCAACCGTCGTTTCAGTAAGAACCTCTTATCCGGGGGCCAACTCCGATATTATTGAATCGCAGATTACCGAACCTTTAGAAAAATCGATCAACTCTATTGATGGGATCAGGAATATTTCTTCATCAAGTAATCAGGGAACAAGTAACATCACCATCGAGTTTAACCTCGATAAAAATATCGAAGAGGCCGCAAACGATGTGCGTGATAAAGTATCGCAGGCCGCCAGAACTTTACCTAAAGATATCGACGGTTTACCCGTTGTTAGTAAGGCTGATGCCAACTCTGATCCGATTTTATCGATGACCATCCAGAGTGACAAACGCAATACACTGGAATTAAGCGATTTCGCCGAAAATGTAATTGCCGACCGTATCCAAACCATTCCGGGCGTAAGTAGCGTCCAAATCCAGGGGCAAAGAAAATATGCCATGCGCATCTGGATGGATCCGAATAAACTGAGCGCTTACGGTTTAACTTCGCAGGATATTGTTACTGCCTTAGACAATGAAAACGTAGAGCTTCCATCAGGAAAAATTACCGGAGCGACTACTGAACTCACCGTTAAAACCTTAGGAAAACTAACCAACGAAAGTCAGTTTAACAACTTAATCTTAAAAGCCGACAGCAATCAGGTAGTTAAATTAAAAGATGTAGGTTATGCCGTTTTAGGGCCAGAAAATGAAGAAACCGTTCTACGCGAATCGGGCCGGCCGATGGTGGCCATTGCCATTATCCCTCAGCCGGGCGCCAATTATCTCGATATCAGTAAAGAGTTTTACAATCGTTTCGATAAGTTAAAAGCCGATATCCCAAAAGACATTAAACTGAAGGTTGCATTAGATAATACACTTTTCATCAAACGTTCGGTAACCGAAGTGGCAGAAACCATTGGTTTATCGCTGGTACTGGTAATTTTGATTATTTACCTTTTCTTTAGGGATTGGGCAATCGCTTTCAGACCATTAATCGATATCCCGGTATCGCTGGTTTTCACTTTCTTTATTATGTATGCCTTTGGCTTCTCCATTAACGTGTTGAGCTTACTGGCTATTGTACTGGCTACGGGATTGGTGGTAGATGATGGTATTGTGGTTACCGAAAATATCTTTAAAAAGGTTGAAGAAGGTATGTCGCCATTCGAGGCAGCCATTAAAGGGTCAAATGAAATCTTTTTTGCTGTAATTTCGATTTCCATTACTCTTGCAGCCGTATTCTTACCGGTAATTTTCTTACAGGGATTTGTTGGCCGCTTATTTAGGGAATTCGGTGTGGTAATCGGTGCAGCGGTACTGGTTTCCGCCTTTGTATCACTAACCTTAACGCCGATGTTAAATGCCTACCTGATGAAAAAAGGTGGACATAAACCATCCAGATTTTACAACTGGACAGAGCCCTATTTTGTGAAGTTAAATGATGCCTACGAATCGAACCTGAATAAGTTTTTGGATAAAAGGTGGCTTTCCGTTCCGATTATTTTGGTGTGTATGGGTTTAATTTTCTTATTCTGGAAGATTTTACCAAAAGAAACCGCTCCTTATGATGATCGAAGTGCGATAAACATTAATGCAACTACGCCTGAAGGTGCATCATTTACCTATACCGATCAGTTTATTATGAAACTGAACCAACTGGTTCTTGATTCTGTGCCCGAAAAAAATGTAAACATTACCATTACCTCACCAGGTTTTGGTGGATCAGGCTCGGTAAACTCGGGTTTTGTAAGAATGGGCCTGGTAGATCCTGAAGATCGTAAACGTTCGCAAAAAGACATTGCGGATATGCTTACCCGCGTCACAAAGAAATATACAGAAGGTAAAACCATTGTGAATCAACAGCCCACTATTTCCGTTGGCCGTCGAGGTGGTTTGCCCATCAGTTATATCATCCAGGCACAAAATTTCGAAAAACTAAGAGAGAAAATCCCTTTGTTTATGGATGCGGTATCGAAAGATCCAACATTCACCGTTTCGGATGTCAACCTGAAATTTAATAAACCTGAAATCAACTTAACCATCGACAGAGATAAGGCAAAAAACTTAGGTGTTTCTATATCTGCTATTGCCCAAACCTTAAATTTAGGTTTAAGCGGTCAAAGGTTTTCGTATTTCTTCATGAATGGAAAACAATACCAGGTAATTGGTCAGTTCGATCGCGGCGACCGGAAAGACCCACTAGATTTGAGTTCGGTTTATGTGCGTAATGATAAGGGCGAATTGGTTCAGCTCGATAACGTAGTTACGGCGAAAGAAGAAAGTAGTCCGCCACAGCTCTACAGGAACAACCGTTTTATCGCGGCAACTGTTTCGGCAGGTTTAGCACCTGGTAAAAGCATTGGTGAAGGTATAGATGCCATGGATGCCATTTCTAAAAAAGTGTTGGATGAAACTTTCTCTACTGATTTAAGTGGAGAATCGCGTGATTTTAAAGAAAGTTCTTCAAATACCTTCTTTGCGTTCGGCCTGGCCCTTCTGTTGGTTTATTTAATTCTTTCGGCGCAGTTTGAGAGTTTTAAAGACCCGATCATTATCATTTTAACTGTACCGATGGCCGTTGCAGGTGCGTTTTTATCGCTTTGGTTATGCGGTCAAAGCTGGAATATCTTCAGCCAGATTGGTACCATCATGCTTATTGGTCTGGTAACTAAAAATGGTATTTTAATTGTTGAATTTGCCAACCAGCTAAAAGAAAAAGGCATTCCAATCCCCGAAGCCATACGCGAAGCGGCTGTTTCGCGCTTGCGCCCGATTTTAATGACCAGTTTGGCCATTGCCATTGGCGCACTACCCATTGCACTGGCTTTAGGTGCCGCGGCAAAAAGCAGAATGAGTATGGGAACCGTAATTGTTGGTGGTACGTTATTCTCATTGGTTTTAACCTTATTTGTAATACCAGCCATTTACTCTTACTGGGCTAAACCATACAAACCGAATAAAGAATTAAAAGAAGCCCATCGTTTTGAACAAGAAGCTTTACATACAGAAGAATAAGATGAGCAAGAAATTAAAAATATTTATCCTACTGTTAAGCTTATCCCTTTCGGGTTTTGCACAAGAACAGCTGAGCTTGCAGGAAGCCATTACCATTGCTTTACAGAACAATTACGACATCAAAATCAGTAAAAACCAGATCGATATAGCAAAGAACAATGCCAATATCGGCAATGCGGGTATGTTACCTAACTTAACCGGAAGTTATACCAATGGCGGAAGTATCCAGAACACCAGGCAAACGCCTGCCACTGGCCCTGACCGGGTAATTACAGGCGCAAAAAGTACCAATAACAGTTATGGTGCCGATTTAAACTGGACTATTTTTGATGGTTTTAGCATGTTCGCCAATTACGATCGCTTAAAAGAATTGCAAAAGCAGGGCGAGTTAAACGCCCGCTTAACCATTTTAACTACTGTTGCAGATGTAATTACGGCCTATTATGATATTGTAAGGCAGCAACAATTGGTGATAGCAGCAGATAGTGCGATGGATGTTTCGGTATTACGTACCAGTATTGCCAAAACAAAATTACAGCTTGGCCGTGGTTCAAAACTGGATGTATTAACCGCACAGGTTGATTATAATACCGATACCTCAAATTACCTGCAAACCAAAAATGCCCTACAGGTAGCTAAAGTCCGTTTAAATCAATTAATGGTTAGAGATATTGGCACCTCCTTTTCTGTTGCAAATAATATTGATGTAGATAAAGGCATTTTATTTAGCAAAATGGCCGAGATGGCCGAACAACAGAATCCGAATGTGCAGAATGCTTTTATTAATCAGCGTATTGCCTCGTTAAATCTAAAATCTATCCGTGGCGCACGTTATCCATCCGTTAGCCTAAACTCTGGTTATAGCCGGGCAAACAGTACCAGCCCTACTGGCTTTAACCAAAAATTTGCTGCAAATGGATTTACCTATGGCGTTACTGCGAGTATAAATTTATTTAATGGTTTTTTACAGCGCCAGCAAGAACGTAATGCGAAGATTGAGATCGATAATTCGGCCTTAACCTTAAACAAAACCAAACTCGATGTAAATTCGCAGTTGCTTACCGCATATGAAAATTATAGCACTTATCTCGATTTGATTAAGTTAGAACAACGAAATGTAGATATTGCAAAAGAAAACTTAGATATTACCCTGGCAAAATACCGTTTAGGCAGTATTGCGCCTTTAGAATTAAGAGAAGCACAGCGTAATGCTATTGATGCCAAAAACCGTTTCATTGAAATGCAATATCAAGCTAAAATAGCCGAAACTACACTGAAAGAAATCAGTGGAAATATAAATTTATCTAATTAATCTTTATATTTAAACCCATGATATTTTATATTTAGTCCCATGATACTTGTTGCAGATAGTGGCTCATCAAAAACCGATTGGATGGGCTATCATAATGGCGAGACCATTAAGTTTAGCACTCCTGGAATAAACCCTTATTTCTTAAGTGAGCAAGAAATTACCAAGCTGATTTCTAAAAATGAATCCTTATTACAATATGCTGATGAGGTAAAAGAAATCTACTTCTTTGGAGCCGGTTGTTCTTCACCCGACAAACATGAAGTAGTCTCAAATGGCTTGTCGGCCGTTTTTGGTAATGCCTTTATTTCAGTAGACCACGATCTTTTGGGTTCGGTATATGCGACCTGCGGAAATGCTGAAGGTTTAAACTGTATTTTAGGTACCGGATCGAATATCTGTTATTTCGATGGAAAGAAAATCCACGATGGCCACCACGGCTTAGGTTATGTGCTTGGCGATGAAGGTTCTGGTACTTTCTTTGGGAAAAAAGTACTTTTAAGCTATTTATACAATAAAATGCCCTCCAACTTAGCGGCAGAATTTAAAAAATCTTTCCCTTCAGAAAAGGAACAGATTATTACCAATGTATATCAAAAACCTTTCCCTAACATCTATTTAGCAGGTTTTAGCCGCTTTATGGCCAGCCATAAAGACCATCCCTTTATTCAGGATATTTTAAGAACCGGCTTTCAGGAGTTTGTAGATACGAACGTTAAAGATTATCCTAAACATAAAAATGTTCCCTGCCATTTTGTAGGTTCAATCGCCTATTATTATCAGGAAACATTAATTTCGGTGTTATTAGAAAATGGCATTGAACCTGGGAAAATACTACAGAAACCCATTGAAGAGCTGTTTAATTTTATTTTAAATAAAGAAGGAATAGTACAACAGGCAAGTTAAAATCGAAGTCTTATTTTTAGCTATTATAAATTTATTGTTAAAATATTCTTAAGATTGTAAACATAACAACATAAACTTTTGTTATATTTTTAACGGCATATAAATGCTAACACATATGAAGAGAATACTGGTAGTAGACGATGATATTGAGGTTTTAGAAACCATACAATTAATACTGGAAATCGGGGGATTTAAAGTTTCGGCACTAAATGATGGCGAAGAAATTTTTAACAGAATTGAAAAATTTAGTCCCGATTTAATCTTACTGGATATTTCTCTAGGGCATATCGATGGGCGTGTGTTGTGCGAGCAGCTAAAATCCATTGAAAGCACCTCTAAAATTCCAATTTTACTGATTTCAGGTTTATACGATCCAAAAGATTTTACAACCTTAAACTACGGTCAGGACGATTTCTTATCAAAACCATTCCAAATGGATGTACTGCTTAAAAAGATCTCTAAAATTCTTTCACTGGAAGAAGATAAACCAAGTTTTCTGTTAAATTAAGTTAGTGCAGCCTTAAAATATTTAGCCAAGAGGATCTTAAGTTTCTCTTGGCTTTTTTATTTTTATAAAAAAAACACTTTCCTATAAATTTAATGACATGATACCAAGCAATGAATGGTTAACAACCTGGAACGAGAAACGCTCTTTATTAGCCTGTCCTAACAATTTGAATGATTATTTTGAAGAAACAGCAGTTGCTGGCAAAAAAATAGATCACCTTGAACTGGGAAGCGTTTCTATTCCAACAGGAGAAATTCTGGTGCGTGATCCACTGGTTTATATCCAGAAAGATGCTGAACCATATTTAATTAAAGTACCAAAAGGCGAATTCCCGGTAACGGCAGCCGTAGTGGTTCCCGATGATGAAGATTGTGCCAGATATGCTGCCGTTAAAGTGCAGTTTACAGCTTATGATGCGATACGCTTTGAAGAGGCATTAATCGGAACAGAAGACCTTGTTAATTTTAATGAAGGAGAATTTTTTGGTTTTAATGTAGATGCAGGCTTAGCTTGTGTGCTGGATAAAGAAACATTAAAACATTTCTGTGCCTTTCAAGACAAGTTTAACAGAGAGAATCCTGGTAAAAATCTGTACGATGATTACTTCGCGGCACTTTTTGCAGGTAATTATGCCGAAAACCCTATTCATCAGCGTGAAGGTGGCGATTGGATCAACTGGAAAATCCCAGGGACGGATTACCATATTCCATTTTTTCAAAGTGGTTTTGGCGATGGCACCTACCCCGTTTATTATGGTTTTGATATTGAAGGTAATATTTGCGCACTGATTATTCAGTTTATTGATATTGAACTGGCTTACGGTGAAGAGGCGTAAATTTCAATTTATAATAATGAGGCTTTGCTTTGCAAATCATGATTAAACTGTAATAATAAAAGCAACTGGTGGTCTCTGAGACACAGACCATGGAACCAGCAATGATGGATTTATGGATGCTGTCATTTTGGCAAATAAATTCTTTTGGAACAAGCCTTGTTATGCAGGATGTAGATTAAACAATTTATTTACATATGAGCATACAGGAAAAAGGAAATATCTCGATACACACTGAGAATATTTTCCCGATAATTAAGAAGTTTTTATACTCTGATAACGAAATTTTTCTTCGTGAGTTGGTTTCTAACGCAGTAGATGCGGTTCAGAAAATTAAAAGACTAGGTTCATTAGGTCAGTTTAATGGCGAAGTTGGTCAGCCATTGGTGCAAGTTGCAGTTGATAAGGATGCAAAAACCATTACCATTAGCGATAACGGTTTGGGAATGACTGCCGAAGAGATTAAAAAATACATTAACCAGGTTGCATTTTCTGGCGCAAGTGAGTTTGTAGAGAAATTTAAGGATGCTAAAGATGCCAATGAAATCATCGGTAAATTCGGTTTAGGTTTCTACTCGGCCTTTATGGTTGCAGATTTAGTTGAGATTCAAACTTTATCATACCAGGATGGCGCAGAACCTGCACGTTGGGTTTGCGATGGCAGTACAGAATTTGAAATTACTGAAGGAACTAAAACCACTCGCGGTACCGATATTATCCTGCATGTAAACAAAGATTCGGAAGAATTTTTAGCAGAAAGTAAACTGCAGGAAATCCTGGATAAATACGCTAAATTTTTACCTGTGCCTATTAAGTTTGGCACTAAAACAGAATCGGTTGAAGATGGCGTAGATGAGGAAGGTAAAGCCAAGTATAACGACGTTGAAGTTGATAACATAATCAACACCACCAACCCGATCTGGACAAAAGCTCCTGCAGATTTGTCAGACGAGGATTATTTAAACTTTTACCGCGAATTATATCCATTTAGTGAAGAACCATTATTCTGGATCCACTTAAATGTTGATTACCCTTTTAATTTAACCGGCGTATTGTATTTCCCTAAGTTGAAAAACGATTTCGAAATGCAGCGCAACAAAATCAAATTATATTCACGTCAGGTATTTATTACCGATGAGGTTAAAGATATTGTTCCTGAGTTTTTGATGTTATTACACGGTGTAATCGATTCTCCTGATATTCCGTTAAATGTATCACGCAGTTTCTTACAGGCCGACAGCAACGTTAAAAAGATCAATAACTACATTACTAAAAAGGTTGCTGATAAATTAGGTGAGTTATTTGCCAAAGACCGTAAAGCTTATGAAGATAAATGGAAAGACATCGGTCTTTTTGTAAAATACGGTATGATCAGTGAAGAGAAGTTTTACGATAAAGCTAAAGATTTTGCTTTAGTTGGAAACACTAAAAATGAGCTTTTCACACTTCCTGAGTATAAAGAGAAGGTAAGCGCCTTACAAACGGATAAAAATGGCACTGTGGTTTATTTATACACCAACGATGCGGCTAAACAAGATGCTTTTATCCAATCGGCGAACAAAAAAGATTACGATGTTTTATTATTAGACTCACCAATCGACAATCACTTTATCAATCAATTGGAGCAAAAATTAGAGAAAACATCAATTAAACGTGTTGACTCCAGCGTTGCGGATAAATTAATTGAGAAAGACGAACAAAATGAGCATGTTTTAACTGAAGATCAGGTAAAAGAAGTAACCACTATTTTTGAAAAAGCCATTACCAAACCAGGTATGCATGTAGAAATTGTGGCTTTACATCCTGAAGAATTACCAGTTACCATTACCATGGATGAATTTATGCGCCGGATGAAAGATATGGCTGCTATGGGTGGCGGAATGGGCTTTTACGGCCAAATGCCCGACAATTACAAAGTTGCCATTAACGGAAACCATAAATTGGTCAGTAAAATTTTAAAGGCTGAGGGAGAAGAGCAAAGCAACCTGGCTAAACAAGCGGTAGATTTAGCGCTTTTAGCACAAGGTATGTTAACTGGTGCAGAATTAACTGCTTTTGTAAGCAGAAGTGTAGAATTAATTTAATCAGGAAAACCTGTTAAAGTTTAAAGGGAGAAACCGAATCGGTTTCTCCCTTTTTCTTTGGTGAATGGGCATAAAAAAAGTCCTGATCAGATCAAGACTTTTAGGCAAGAATTTTCGGGAACTCTTAGATTAAAATTAATATTGTTTAGCTTGCAACGTTCGCTTTTTGATCTACATTGAAGTAATCTTTATGATCTTCGATCATTTTAGCAATGGTAGCGGCTTTAGTATCGGTTATTTTAAATTCGAATAATGGCTCTTGATTTTTCTTAGATCTCACCATTTTTTCTGTGTAAAAGCGGTACACTAAACCATTGGTTAATAAACCATATTTAGCTTTTGTTTTACGGAAATATTTAGATAGGCGTGAATCGTGAATATCTAAATTATCGTTGTGGTGTTTACATTCAACCAGAATGGTTGGTTCGCCATCTTTCATAATGGTGTAATCCACTTTTTTACTTTTTTTAACCCCGAAGTCTAGAACAGCTTCAGATTGAACCTCTGAGGGATCAAATCCTAAGATTTGGATAAAAGGCATAACTAACGCGTTCCTTGTTAAATCCTCAGATTGAACTTGTGGAAGCATTTTCTTAATTCTTACGGCAAACTGCCCGATTTCGTCTTTCAATTCCATGTTGTTATCTATTATAGGTAGTTAGTTTTTTAAATTGTATTGATTAAATACCGAATTTGCAGTGATAATAATTTGATCTAAACTTTGTTTATCAAAAAAGTTTCTGTTCAACATATCAACCATATAAGTTAATTTATTGATATCAGTTGCCCGCATGGTAAACTGAAAACTTTTCATACCATCTTTTATGGCTTGCTGAACGTAATTACGTACAACTAAAAAAGATTTTCTGAATGCGTATTCGCCATCTAACTTGCCTTTAACAGGCTTCTGTCCGTCAAGATTGCTATACTCATTTTGCATTCTCTGGTACATGTCTGCGTTGATTCCTTGATTTTTTAGAATCCCCTTGTAGTAGATTTTATTAAGTAAATACTCGTATTCGTTGTGTTTCATGTGGAGGCTTGGTAGATGTAGGGGGAATATTTCTTTGCTTTTCGGTAATTTTATCTTTTTTAGTTTTTAATAATCTTTAACCCAGTATTGTATGGCCTGTTTTTAATTTTATTATCTACAGGCTACACAAGATTGGGCAGGCAGATGTTTTTCACAACTAGTAGTTTTCACTGCTAACTGTTTTTGTTTTTGGCAAACAGTATAAAGATTATAAAAAGAAGGGATTCGGATAATTTTTTTACATCAACTACCCAGAATATTACACGAAACCCAGGTTTTTTTTAGACGAAACCCTGGATAAGTTTTTTAGTGCTATTGTTAATTCAATTCATTTTTATTTAACTTGCATTCAAATCAAATAAAACAAACATATTTATACTCATGAATCTAAAATGCGTTGTTATAGACGACGAGCAACATGCAATTGAAGTATTAACTGACCACATTGCGGAAATGCCTGGTTTAACAGTTTTTAAAACCTTTACCAGCCCTGTCCAGGCACTTACAGAGATAAGTATCGAGGACGAAATTGATTTATTGTTTATGGATATTGATATGCCAGGGATCAATGGATTGGAGCTGGCTAAAAATATCAGAGAAAAAGCAAAATATTTGATTTTTACTACTGCGCATCCTGATTATGCCTTGCAAGCATTTGATGTACAATCAGATCAGTACTTATTAAAACCTATTTCCTTTGCAAAATTTGCATTAGGTATTGACAGGATTTTAAAAAAGGAAGCAAATAATACCAAAGTGAGCACGAAAGAAGCTGATCAGGTAGCGGCACTTTATATTAAAGGCGACCATAAATATGCTTTTTCTAACATCGCTATTGATGAAATACTTTACATCAAAGCGCTACAGAATTATATACAGATTATTACTAAATCTGAAACCCACACTACCTACCTTACCCTGAAGGAAATTGAAAAGGCCTTAGAAAACCACGCATTTATCCGTGTTAATAAATCGAACATTGTTGCTAAAGCGGCAATTAAAAAAGTAGATGGAAATATAATCCGTTTGGTAAATAACGAGATGATCCAAATTGGCGAAGGTTATAAAGAAGCTTTCTTCGCCTATGTACAGAGCAGTTTGTTAAAATCTAATCGAAATCAATAAACTACTAAAGGTCTACGATCCAGCTAGTCATTACTACTGTGTGGCTTTGGTCACCTGTAGGTGTAGTTGAATAATTATTTTGAGCTTTGATGTTTTTATAAACGAAAACAGTTTTTTTAGCTAGTTTAGTTGTGTTTTGAGCTTTCATGATATTTATATTTTAATGTGATTATTTATTGTTGTTATTAATTTCTGTAAAGATGCGGCGCAAAATTAACCTCAACTACTTTTTTACACAAAACCCCAATTTTAGGAGATAAAAACCCTATTTCAATAGATTTAAAGCGAAAAAATGACTTTTTCAATCCTCAAAACATTATATAAAAAATACAAACTCCACCTACTTATCTGGAGTATTTACATCATATATGAAGTATTTATTTTAGGTTATGCATCTAAACAGTTCAAACCACCAGGCATTTATCTTCTTATATATTTAACTAATATTTCTACTTTTTATCTTCATACATTTTTGCTCAAGAAAGTATTAAGTAAAAAAAATACCACACTCAGAATTGTAAACATTCTATTACTGATTGCTGCTATGTTAGTAACCTACATCGCAGCAAGTTATGTACTCCTTTTATTATTTCAAAAAATCGGGGTCATAGAATTCAACATGGCGAATTTTGTCCCTCGTGATTTCATACTTTCCTGCATGTATAGATCCTTATACTTTATCGGCTTTGCAACGGGTTATGTTTATCTAATCAAATCATTTCAAGATCAGAAGAAAGTAGAAGCCTTAGAACGACAAAACCTGGTTACCCAGATAGAGAAACAGGCTTTAGAGAATGATCTGGTTCAATCGCAAAACAATTATCTCCGCAGTCAGATCAACCCACACTTTCTTTTTAATACTTTAAACTTTATTTATAACGACGCCCGCAAAAAGGCACCCATGGCGGCAGATGCAATTATGAATCTGGCCGAAATGATGCGTTATGCACTAAAACGTCCTGAAGCATCAGAGATGGTTCCACTAAGTGAAGAAATTGAGCAAATTGAACACCTGATCAATCTCCATAAACTCCGAACGGCAAACACCATTAACCTGGAACTTGAAGTAACGGGCGATATGTTCGGATTAAGGTTTCCACCACTGATCTTATTAACTTTGGTAGAAAACATCTTTAAGCACGGAAATGTTTCGCACTCTACTCAACCTGCCCTGATTAAAATTGCTTACGAAAAAGATAGTCTAAATATCAGCACCATCAACATGATTAATGATAATAAAGGCAAACAGACCGAAAGCCATCATGTTGGAATTGACAATATTGGCAAGCGACTGAGTAATTTTTATGGCAATGATTATATCTTCAGGTATTACAAAGATCCCCTTAACCGTTATATTACCGAAATAGAGGTAACTGTAGTCAACCCGCTGGCCAGGTTAAACCGTTAAACTTTCATTGCATTTTGACGCTGAATATCTTTTAGCAGAAAATAGTACATGACCATTTCATGTGTTCGCTGGTCTTTGCTGAAAAGTCTGTTGACGTGCATATGCATTAAATCGGTTAATAGCTTTAGTGCATTTTCGGGCGCACATTGTTTAAGAATGCTGATAAACGAATCTGAAAATATGCCAAAGCCCTGCTCCTGCTCTGCTGTTAATGCTGTCCATTCTGTTTTACGAAACTCCTGATAGTGGTTGTTTAACTGCTTAAAATCAGCGGCATCTAACCGGTGTTCCTCATTAAAGTTATCAGACATTAACTTCACTATTTTATGGATAGCCAGCTTATCCAGAATGTTGGATTCGATAATCTTTGAGACCAAAAGGCTACACCCTTTATATTTGTTAAAATCATCAGCCTGGGTTGCTACAAGTGATAATACAAATTCGCTGTCCAGCTCAAAATGCTGCTCAACATCTTCAATCATATTATGACCATAACGCTCTAACTCACGCTTATAGGTTTTAATCTGCACATCGGATACCAGTCCTGAATTTATGAACAATTCCAGATCATCCATAAATTTTGAGGTTAACAGCTGCCCATCCATAGGATCGTTTAGCTGAACCCTAAACCTGATGTGGTTTCCATTTTCATTGTAGCGGATAAAAAACCATGATTTGATCTGACCTGTATGATGGCTGAGGAAGGGTGCAATTACTTCTGTCAAAATCTGATCACTGCGCTGCTGGTGGCAATAAATTTCGAAATACAGCCATTCTTTGCCTGGCAGGAAAAATCGCGTTACCCCTGCGTTTGCAGCAGTTTTAGTTAAACCACGATAAACCTGTTCGCCATGCCCTATACTTAAAACAAACTGAGCAAAATAGGGTTTGGCTGCTTCATCAACCACGATACTGTTTTGAGGCAGCAATGTTTCTTCAATGTAAGTACCGCCATGTTTTTGCACATATTGCAGAAAAGCATTTAAATCATCGTCGTTTTGCAAAGCAAAGCATAGAGTTTGATCGGATATACCTGCTTTGAAATATTCACTAACACCTAAACTGCTCAGGTATGCTCTACAATCGGTAATGGATAGCCACTTTTGATCTGGTCCTAAGAGGGCTTCTTTTTTAATTTTCCATTTATTACTGCTTAAAACTATATTTTGATATTGTAACCTTGGATAATAATCCAGATCAGGGAAAACAGTATCAAGTGAAAAGGAAAGATTTGTTTGTAAACCCTGATGTTGCAAATCGCACAGTAACCTAAATACAGAAAGATCTGAACGGGTATAGTTATAGGCTGAAGCCATTCTCGGCACCAACCGTTTATTGAAATGTTTAGATCGAAGAATAATCTCTGTGCCCCGAACTGAAATCTGTATATCATTTAAGGCAAGTGGCGATGCTGAGGTATCGAAATTTAAGATTGATAATTGATGTCCATAAATCAGTTTGCGCCGGTTTACATTATCTACATTGGCTTCTACAATGTAGGCCACATCAAAAAATAACACCTCGGGGTTTGCCTGTTGTTCTGCAGCTGCAATATTTTGGGCGTACTGTGCTACCTCATCGGCAGCCATTGTAAACCTTCCGCTTAAGGCATTCGATGTTGCTCCCCCAATCTGTTCGATAAAAATCAAATCGTCGTGAACAGCCATTACCATGCTGAATGAATTGGGTAGCGATACTAATTTATCATTGGGCTTTAAGGCCAGTTTGTTCAGATAAACAGTTTTATCTTTTTCGAAGTTTTGCGCGGTCAGGTATGTTCTTAATGCCGTTTTAATATTTTCGCTTTCCGCTTTTTTCGGCGGCTTATTATTGAAACGCGTGATAAACTCGCTGTTTTCACCGGCCTGTTCCAGCTCATCATAACCTACCCCCATTTCGGGATCTAGTGCCAATAAAAGCGGTACTTCCTGATCTTCGAATTTCTTTTTAAACCTGAGCTGAAACTGACTCAGCGCATCACGATCTTTAGCAGGCATTATACCATGGAGCATATTGATCAGACCTGGAATAGCCTGAAACAACCGTTCATTAATGCCACCCGACAAAACATTACGCTGCGCGATAAGATATTTTGGCAACTCGGCTGTAGCAGTGAGGCCTAAACGTTCAAAATAATCATCACCTATAATATTAGGATCGTAGTTGGTAAAAACAAGCTGTAAATCGTGCATATCCTGCAGCAAAGCGAATAGGTTTTCGGTTTCAGCCTCATTTAAATTTATGTGTTTTACCAGATCGTTAAGCCTAACCGGTGTTAAGCAGGCCGCTAATATTTGTATTACAAAGTCATCCTGATCTAACTCGGCCAGTTCGAAAACACCATCTGTACAGGCGATATAACGAATACTGTTGGGCGTTAAATAATAACTAGTATTACTAAACAGGAGACAGTTTTTTTGCAGCAGTTCTGCAAATGGCAATTGAATATTATTCTTATATGGCCAATCAACCAGTTCGCGGAGCTTTTGGGTTTCTTCTATTACTATTCTGCTTTCAGATGGCTTAATGGCATCGTTTAATAAACTAAAACCTGCAAAAGTGCCGTAAGGGGTTGACCGGAATTTCGCACGGTTAAAATATTTCCAGATGGTAAAATAAACCTTAGGTGGAAGATCTTTAAGTTCGTTTGCTTTTACTTCTTTTATGGTTTCGTAAAAAGCTGCCGAAGATACGGATATGGCCAGTTTTAATTCCTCCCAACAATCTACCAGTTCGGATTGATATGAAAATTTAGGTGTTCTAAAAATTACAGTTGGTTGGATATTAAGCTTCATTGAATTTAAATGTCAGGGGAAAATTACAAAGATTAATTTAGATTATCAGTTTTCAGTGGGCAGTTTTCCGTTCACAAATTAGTTTCCGGTTCTGCGTTTATCACCTAAAATCAGCGGGATTACAAATCCGGAACTGCAATGATTAATTTAGATTATCAGTTTTCAGTTGGCAGTTTTCAGTTCACAAATCAGTTTCCGGTTCTGCGTTTATCATCTAAAATCAGCGGGAATACAAATCCGGACCAGCAATGATTAATTTAGATTATCAGTTTTCAGTTGGCAGTTTTCAGTTTACAAATCAGCGGGAATACAAATCCGGACCAGCAATGATTAATTTAGATTATCAGTTTTCAGTTGGCAGTTTTCAGTTTACAAATCAGCGGGAATACAAATCCGGACCAGCTTAATTAAAACAAAAAAGCCATCTTCTTTTTAGGAAGATGGCTCACCGGGATGTGATTATATTTTATTTTTTGGTTACTTTAAATTCAGTTCTTCTGTTTTTTGCTCTTCCTTCCGGATTATCTTTTTTCTTGCGTTTCACTACGATTTCGTTAGGCGCAATCGGCATCGATTCTCCATAACCTTTTGAGGTCATTCTGGCCGCAGCAATTCCTTTACTTTCTAAATAATCAGTACAAGATTTTGCTCTTCTGTTCGATAGATCTAAATTATACTCATCTGTTCCGATGTTATCGGTATGAGAACCTAATTCAATTTCCATTTCAGGGTTATCTTCCATAATCGGGATCAGGAAGTCTAATACTTTTTTAGAAGGCTCGGTCAGTTCGGCACTGTTAAATTCGTAATAAACATTATCCAAAGCCATCGGAATACCCAATTTGAAAGGGCTTAAGCAGTAATCTTTATAAATCAAGGTATCTGCTTTTGCTAGTTCTTCGTAAGGATAGTTTTTAGTTACTGCGAAATAATTATCTTTTGCAAAAAGCAATTTAATTGGTCTTTTTGAATCTACTTTAAACCTGTAAATACCATCGCTACCAGTCGTTATTTTCTGTGGTCCTTCGGCATTGGTTAAAGTGACATCGGCACCTGCTAAAGGCAATTTAGTTTTACAATCGGTTAAAAGGCCTGCGATTGAAAGGAATTCTTTTTTCACTTCAAACAATTCTAAACAGCAGGATGATTCGCGATCGGAACTGATATAACCTTTTGTTCCTTTATCATCAGTTGCGGTAAAGTAAAGATCATCTTTTGATGAGTTGAATGGATAACCCAGGTTTTTAGGATTAGACCAGTTTACCAGATCGCCTTCTGATTCAAAGAAATCAAGACCACCGAAACCAACCCGTCCATCGGTACTAAACAATAACTTTTTGGTTAGGGGGTTATAGTATGGTGCACGTTCGTCATCTTCGGTATTAATGGTTGGGCCAAAATTTACCGCCTGACCTAATGAACCGTCTTCGCGCACGGCACAATACCAAAGATCGAATTTACCATAACCACCACTTCTATCTGATGAGAAAAGAAGGAACTTACCATCGCTGGTTACAAAAGGTTGTGATGAATTAAAATCTTTACTGTTTACCTGTAAACCAACCGGTAGCGGATCTGACCACTTATCGCCCGTTTTTTTAGCGCTATAAATTGCATATTTTTCCTTTTCTCTCCAGGTGGTAAAATACACGGTATTTCCGTCTGGTGTAAAGCTGGCCGCTGCAATCTCTACATTTTTAGGAAAATTAATATCGATCTTTTTTACAGCCACATCAGCAGCAGTTAATTCGCCTTTAGCTGAATAAAGGTTGTTAATAAAAGGATTGGTTTTAGTGGATACCTGAACTTCTCCGGCATCAGTTTTAACCATGTCTTTTTTACTTCCTACGGCAACAGGGCGCGATGAGGTGAAATAAAATTCGTTATTAATTTTAACAGGCGCATAATTAGATCCTAAACCATTTACGTTAGCTGGCATTTTTTTGACTTGAACCATACGTGGAAAACGCATTTCTTCGATCGCAAATTTGCAGGATTCGATTTCTTTTTGGGCATCTTTTACCAAAACATCACCAGGATTTTTTTGGATAAACTGCTGAAAGGCATCAATAGCCAGGTTAAATTTTTTGTTTGCCCTTAAGCTTTCGGCATAATAAAACAAGGCTTTTCTAAAACGTGTATTGGTAAAGGTTATCGCTACCCCATAATATTTTTCGGCCTCGTTAAATTCTCTGTACAGCCTGCTAGATTCGGCCAGGTTAAAGATCGATCCTTCATAATCTTCTATCACTTTATCATCAGTTGCCGATTTTCTTTCCTTACCATATGGCAAAATAACCTGGCTGCTATCGCCGGTAATTTTTAAGGCTTTTTTATAAAAAGTAGATGCAGCATAATAATCCTTATTTTCAAAATAAGTATCTGCAACCTTTTTATAATTTACCACATACTGAGCGTTTGCAAAACTGCCAAATGCCACTAACAAAAAGAGTAATATTTTTTTCATTTGGATTTCTATTATAAACGTGGACAAAAGAAGTTTGGACCAATAATTCCGTTACGGCCAATAAGTGATATGGAAAGCTCTAAACCACCGTTACTGTTTGATGCCCGGTTGAAAGTAGAGGTATTAACATCATAACTTAATCCGAACACCATGTTTTTTAACTGAAGGCCTACAAAGGCAATTGCAGCATCTTTATTACGGTAGTTGCCACCAAACAAAATGTTTGCTGATGGATTAACGTTAAGTTGTGCATAAGCCCCTAACGAAACTTCGTTTGTATTACCCTGATACATAAACAATGCGTTGGGTACGATATCCAATAACTCCGAAGCCTTGATCCGCGCGCCACCATGTGCAGTAAAACGAACAGGGATACGTGAGTTTGAACCAGAGAAACGATCGGTTGGGCGTGTTAAATGTGCTGCACTTGCGCCTAAGAAAACGTTAACACTTTTATTCGGGTTACCATCAAAGAACATGATCCCTGCATTAACATCCGGAACCAATGAAGACTGTGATGAAAGTGTTTCACCACTCATCATTCCACCATCATAACCCGAAATCGGATTAAACTGGTTGCCGAACCTGGCTTGAGAGAAATCGAAGCTACGGTTAATAATCCCCGCCTGTAATCCAAAACTAATCATCTGTAAACCTTCGGCCCCAAACCTCAAACGGTACGAACCGGATACCAATGCCGACAGGTAGTTAAAATCTAACTCCCCTGCCCTTTGGTTTAAAATGGTTGCACCAAATGCAAAGTTCTTTTTTGGTGCCATGTCGAAGGAGGCACCACCTGTTAAGAAAGAACTGTTAAGTGCACTCCATTGTTGTTTAAAGTTTACCGTTGCACGGTAATCGCCGTCTATCACCCCGGTTAAGGCCGGGTTAAGGTATAACGGATTTGCATAATATTGTGAAAAATGCGGATCAGTTTGTGCAAAGGATTTAGCTGTACACAGCAGCAATCCTAGCACTGCAACATATATTTTTAAAGCCGATAGTATTTTCATGGTCTTTGATTTTATCTGTTTATTATTAATCCTCTTCTTATCTAATCAGCGTTACTGTACCTTTTCTCAATGATGTTGTTCCATTGGTGAAGGTGATATCAACCATATACACATACACACCAATTGGTTGATTTACACCTTTAAAAGTTCCATCCCATCCATTTGCTACATTGTCTGACTGGAATATCAATTGACCCCATTGTGTGTAAATACTCATTTTGGCGCTTGATATGGTATTACCGTAGATTAAGAAGGTATCGTTCTTACCGTCGTTATTCGGCGTAAATGCATTTGGTATGTAAACCTGATCTCCAAAAGGATTAGCAGCTTTACCAGTTACCGGAGTTGAATTTGCGCTGGTTTGGCACTCAAGCTGACCTCTGGCCCTTACAATAATGGTTACACTTTGATCTGGTTTCAAGCCTGTAGCTAAATAGGTTGTTCCGGTTGATCCACTTGTTGGATTGATCCAGGTTAAACCATTATCCAGCGAAACTTCGTATGCCGTAGCACCTGCAACCGCAGCCCATGCAAAGGTTACACTATTTGGTGTTGTGCTTTGTACCACTACTACTGGTTTTTCTAATACCGGCAATACATTCACCGTAACACCCGTTCTTGTTGGACTTGCACAACCACCCACTGCTACTGCTTCTACGTAATAGATTGTGGTAGCCGTTAAGTTTGGTGTAGTAAAGGTTATACCTTCTGCTAATACGGGTCCGCCAGAGCTTGCTGCATACCATCTGTAAACTAATCCTGTTACCGGATTATTAACCGTTAATATGGTTGAACTACCTGCGCAAAGTGTTCCGTTTGCTGCTGTTACCGATGCTGGTGCAACTGGTACTGGTAGCGCAATTACATTTACTGGCGTTCTAGATGATGAAATACAAGTTCCGTTTGCACCTTCAACATAATAAGTGATGTTTGCGTTAACTGCAGGTGTTGTAAAGTTTACGCCTGTGCCTGCTAACGTTCCGCCTATTGCTGCGGTGTACCAATTGTAGGTTACCCCAGTTTGAGGGTTGGTAACCGTTAATACAGCCGGACTTCCTGTACAAACACTAACAGATGTTGCGGCAACTGTTGGTACCGTAGGTTTCGCATTTACAGTTACCGTTACTTTAACACGCCCACCGTTGTTGTTACAACCTCCCGTACCGATTGCTAAAATGTAGTAATCTGTGGTGGCACTTAAAGCGGTAGTATTAAATGTTGTACCGGTGAATAATAAATTACCGGCAACTGCTGCATTGTACCATTCGTAGGTCACTCCTGCTTGTGCATTCGTTACGGTTAGTGTTGCTCCATCGCCTGCACAAACACCACCATTCGGACCAGATACTACTGGATTGTTAGGTAATGCATTTACGGTAATGGCTACAGCCCTTGCTGTTGCAGCGGTATTTTCACATTTGTTATCACCTTTAACGGTTACATAGTATGTGGCGTTTGCCGTTAATACCGGAGTAGTAAACACTGGACCAGTAAATACCACTGTATTTAAGGTCGCATCGCTATACCAGGTAAATATTGGATTAGTCACCGTTGTGCTGCTTGCTGCTAATGTTGCTGCTGTGCTTGCACAAACTGAAGTTGATCCGTTTACGGTAATATCTGTTGCCACCGCATTTGGATTAACAGTAACAGTTACTGTTTTCGCGTTCGCCGCAGTGTTTTCACATTTATTGCTTCCTTTAACCGTTACATAATAAGTTTTAGTAGCTGTTAATACAGGAGTGGTAAATATTGGTCCGGTAAAGGCCACACTGGTTAACGAAGCATCGTTGTACCAGGTAAATACCGGATTGGTTACAGTTGTTGAACTTGCATTGATTACCGCTGTTCCTGAACCACATATTCTAGCTGGGGTTGATAAGGTAATATCCGCAGCTGTTGCGCCTTGATTAACATTAACCGTTACCACTTTAGCCGTGATACCTGAGTTTTCACACTTGTTATCACCTTTAACTGTAACATAATATTTAGTTGTTGCAGTTAATACAGGGGTAACGAATGATGTTCCTACGTAAGCTACCGAAGTTAAGGCCGCATCGTTGTACCAGGTAAATGTTGGATTGGTTACGGTAGTTGTACTGGCTACTAACGTCGTTCCAGATCCTGAGCAGATTGTGGCATCAGTTGCTGTTATATCTGCAGCAGTAGCAACCGGATTAACGGTTATTGTAATTACCCTGGCTGTACCCGGTGCATTTTCACATTTATTATCGCCTTTAACCGTTACATAATAAGTGGTGGTGCTGTTTAAAGCAGGTGTAGTATAGGTTGCGCCAATGAAACTTACATTGGTTAAAGCGGCATCACTATACCAGGTAAATACCGGATTAGTTACTGTTGGTGATGTTGCACTTAATACGGCCGATGATCCTGCGCAAGCAGATGTGCTTCCGTTTAGAATAATATCGGTAGTTGTTGCCAATGGATTAACCGTCACGGTTACTGCTTTAGCATCAGCTGCAGTGTTTTCACATTTATTGGCACCTTTAACGCTTACATAATAAGTAGTGGTGGCCGTTAATCCGGTTACGGTAAACGTTGGACCCGTAAATACTACACTGGTTAATGAAGCATCGCTATACCATGTAAATACTGGCTGGGTTACTGTTGTACTCGAAGCCATTAACATTACAGTAGAACCTGAACAGATTTTAGCATTGCTTACTGCAATATCTGCAGCTGTTGCAAATTCTTTAACGGTTACGGTAACTACCTTAGCATTTGCCGCTAAATTCTCACATTTATTATCACCTCTTACGGTTACATAGTAAGTAGTGGTGGCACTAAGTGCAGGTGTAGTAAAGCTGGCACCTACATGAGCTACAGTGGTTAATGCTGCATTGCTATACCAGGTAAATACCGGATTAATTACTGTTGTTGTTGAAGCAGACAGTGCGGCTGTTGATCCTTTACAGATCGTTGTTATACCATTGATGGCAATATCTGAATCAGTAGCTGCCGGATTAACAGTGATGGTAATCGATTTTGCAGTAGCTGCTGTATTCTCACATTTATTATCGCCTTTAACCGTTACATAATAAGTGGTGGTTGCATTAAGTGCAGGTGTAATAAAGTTAGCACCTGTAAACGCTACCGTAGTTAAAGCCGCATCACTGTACCAGGTAAATACCGGGTTGGTTACTGTGGTGCTGGTTGCATTTAAAGTAACAGAAGAGCCACCGCAAATGGTGCTTGTTCCTGCTAAGTTAATATCAGTAGGGCCGGCAACTGGGTTAACCGTTACGGTTACCTCTTTTGCATTACCTGCTGTATTTGCACATTTATTTGTGCCGCTAACGGTAACATAATATTTAGTTGTTACGGTAATGGCTGGTGTATTAAATACGGCACCTACAAAAGCTACCTGTGTTAAGGCGGCATCGCTGTACCAGGTAAACACGGGACTGGTCACTGTTGTACTACTTGCAGTAAGTACTGCTGTTCCAGAAGCACATAATGATGTTGTTCCGGTTACTGTTACATCGGCAGCAACTGCTGATGGATTAACTGTAATGGAAACCTTGGTACGTGTTGAGTTTGAACAACCCGCTCCACTTACGGCTTCCACATAGTAATCATGTGGTCCTACTGCAAGCGATGCAGGTGTAGTAAAGCTACTGTTGTTGGTTACCAACATGTTGCCGCCTGTAGCAGCATCGTACCAGTTATAAGTAATACCTGCCACTGCCTGTACACTTAAGGTAGCAGATGAGCCGATACAAGTTGTGGCTGGGTTGGTAGTAGACGGAATCGGTGCTACTGCCGGAGGTAAGATAGTTACCACTACTTTGGTTCCTAAAGTCTCGCAACCATTAGCTGTTGCCGTTACCGAATAGGTATAAGTACCTGCAGTTAAAGCTGGATCTGTTGTGAAAGTTGTTCCGTCTTTTCCTGCCTGATAAGTTGAGCCTAAGTACCATTTGTATACCACTCCTGCTTGTGGGTTCTGCACGCTCAATGTTGCAGATGAACCTTGACAAGCACTTGCTGTAGCAGCGCTAACGGTTGGTGTGGTGATTACACGCTGTGCATAATCTAAATTAACAGATGTTAATGCGCCCAATAAGCCCGAGCTTAACCTCAATTCTGCTCCATCAAATTTACTGGTTGGAACGAAGGTTAATATAGCAGATGTACCGCCTGATAATAATTTTAAACTGATTAATGGGTTAGATATTGAAACCGCATCGTTATTGCTGGTTGTACCCTGGAAAGTAGTTACCGTTAAGTTGTTTAACACCCCTACTGAAAGCAATGCACCCGGAGTGGTAATTTTCACTCTTAAAGTATCGCCTACATTTGATAATCCGGTAAAGCCAACCTGGTGATAAACAGATGCACCAAGTAATCCCACTGGGATAACTAAACTAGATCCGGTATTGATATCGTTATCAACCGCAAAAGTTGGATTGAAAACACCGGCCAGTAAAGCTACGCCCGTTACACCGCTTGCAACTGTTGTGGTAGCCGCTCCACAAGGTGTGGTTACCGGTGTACCATTAGGAATTACGGTAACCGTTACCGTTGCCCTGCTTGTTGCAGTACATCCACCCGGAACTGTAGCTTCTACATAATACGTTGTAGTTGCGGTTAATTGTGGTGTTACATAAGTTTCACCAGTATATACCGGAACTAGTCCGTTTGCAGTAGTGTACCAGTTAATGGTTGCACCTGCTGTGCTCGAAGTTGCTTTTAATACGGCAACAGAACCTTCACTGATGGTAATTGATGGCGGCGTAATTACCGGAACATCTATAGTACCCAATATAATTTTAGCCTCAGTTCTTGTTGACGAGCTACCGCAGCCATTTACCGCTGCCACGAAATAACTTCTGTTGGCTGCAATTAATGGTGTTGTAAAGTTATCACCTGTAAACAATACGGTTGTAGATACTGCTGTATCGTACCAGTTATAGGTTGTGCCTACAATTGGATTTTTAACCTGGAAAGTAACCGATGTATTCGGACAAGTATTAACAGATGCTGATAATAGATCTGGTGTTACCGGTGCCGGGTTGGTGGTTACATTAACTA
Organism: Sphingobacteriaceae bacterium GW460-11-11-14-LB5; assembly: GCA_002151545.1. Classification (NCBI taxonomy): domain Bacteria; kingdom Pseudomonadati; phylum Bacteroidota; class Sphingobacteriia; order Sphingobacteriales; family Sphingobacteriaceae; species Sphingobacteriaceae bacterium GW460-11-11-14-LB5. The sequence continues at coordinate 4,425,569 of CP021237.1, forward strand.
CTGTTTTATAACTTACGCAACCTGTTGCAGAAACTGCGGCAACATAGAATTTCGTATCGCCTGTTAATACTGGTGTGGTAAATATGATACCATCTTTACCAGTTAAGTAAGTGCCTGTGGCATCGTACCACCTGTAAGTTAAACTTGCTGATGGGTTGCTTACCTCAAGCTGAGCGGTTTGGCCCACACAAGCCGTAACATTTGCTGATGCTACAGTTGGTGCCACTAAAATACGTTGTGCGTAATTTAAGTTGATTGATGTTAAAGCACCTAATAAACCAGAGTTTAACCTTACTTCTACCCCATCGAAAACATTCGTTGGTACAAAAGTGATCAAAGCCTGGGTATTGCCGCTTAGCAATTGAATATTGATTAAGTTATCATTTAACAATCTCGAATCACCATTGCTGTTGGTTCCAACATAAGTGGTAATAGAGGCGTTTCCTAATAACGAAAGTGATAATAGTTTTCCTGGTGATGATACCAGAACACGTACGGTATCACCAACTTTAGATAACGAACCGAAACCAACTCTTTGATAAACAGATGCACCAAGTGCTCCAACTGGCATAACCAGTGAAGATGCAGTTTGTGTATCGTTATCAATCGCTAATGTTGGATTAAACACGCCTGATAATAAAGCTACACCTGTAACGCCACCAACTTGTGTGGTTGCCGCCTCGCATGGTACCGGATTTGGAGATCCGTTTCCATCAACGGTGATGGTTACCTGAACGCGACTTGCAGAAGTACAACCATTGGTAGAAACAGATTCTACATAATAGGTTGTAGTAGCCAATAATGGAGGAGTAACATAAGTAGCGCCTACATAAACTGGTGTAGTTGAAGTATTAGAAGTATACCAATTGAAAGTATTGGTTGGATCTGCCGAGCTGGCTGTTAAAATTGCAGTTTGCCCTGCGCTCACTGTTGATGAACTTGCAGTTACTACAGGTAAAACCGGACGAGGATTTACGGATACAGCCGCCGCAGCACGTGCAGCACTTGTACAGTTTCCTTGAGCGGCTTCAACATAATAGGTCGTAGCTGCCGTTAATGCTGGTGTTGGGAACACTGCACCTGTGAAAACCAGGTTTCCACCTACTGCAGCATCGTACCATTTATAAGTTACCGCAGCATCTGGATTAGCAACCGATAAAGTTGCTGATGATCCTTCACAAACATTAGCAATTGTAGCCAATACTGGTGTTGGTAATGCTGGTGTAACCGTTACCGTTACCGGAACTCTTGTTACGTTCGGACAACCACCTTTGCTTACTTGGATATAATAAGTGGTAGTAGCAGTTAAAGCTGGTGTAGTGAATGTTTCGCCAGTGGCCAATTGTGTACCACCGGTTGCAGCATCGTACCAGGCTAATGTTGTACCACCGTTTGCTGTTGCAGTTAAAGTTGCAGTGCTTCCGGCACAGATGGTTTGAGCACCTGCAGTTACCGTTGGATTAGGATAAATTACCGTTGCACCATAAACATCTAAACTGGTTAAAGCTGTAACTAATGCGCCGAAGCTCACCTGTACCCTATCATAAGCACCGCCTGCTAATATGGTTGCAGCGAAACGGTTACCTGATAACAGCTGGAGATTTAATAATCCGCCGTTTAATTGTACTGTTTTTACAACGGTAGTACCATTTAATACGGTAACCGTTACGTTGTTTAATAAACCAACATCAGCTAAACCGGTTGGTAATGCTAAGTCTAAACGAAGACTATCTGTAGCTGTTCCAGCGTTAGGGAAAATTAATTGTTGGTAACCTGAGCCACCTACACCTACAGAAAGAGATATTCTGGTAAAGTTAGCAGGATCAGCATCAGTAGAATTTCCTGCGCCGGTTATACCGCACAATAAACAAATTCCGTTTATACCTGAGTTTTGTGAATTAGCAGCGTTACATGCAGTACCACCACCGTTATTTAATACGGTAACGGTTACTGGTACGCGGCTTGCACTTTTACAACCACTGGCATTGGTCGTTTCTACATAATAAGTAGTCGTAGCCGATAATGTTGGTGTAGTAAATGAAGTTCCTGCGCCTACCTGTGTTCCACCTGTAGCAGCATCGTACCATTGAATGGTATTTCCGGCATCAGCCGTTGCCAATAAAGTAGTCGACTGTCCGGCGTTAATTACCTGGCTGTTGGTGGTTACTGTTGCCGCAGTTGCTGGTGGGTTAACCGAAACATTAACTGCAGTTCTTGAACTTACAGCTGTTCCTGATACCGCCTCTACATAAAATACTGTTGGAGCAGTTACTGCAGGTGTTACAAAAACACCTGTATTATTGGTCACCAAAGGTGTACTTCCGGTAGAAGCATACCAGTTATAGGTAACACCAGCTTGCAAATTGCTAACGCTTAAGGTAGCAGGGCTTCCGGCACACACTGTAGCTGCTGCAACCACTGGTGCATCGACCGTTACGGTTAAGCTATAGGCTGTTGTTGCTTTGTTTCCGTTGGCATCTGTTGCGGTTAAAGAGATGATAAACGTTCCACCTAAAGTTGGTGTTCCTGTAATTTCTCTTGTTGCCGTATTAAAACTTAATCCCGGAGGAAGGTTTGTTGCTAAATAAGTATATGGTGCTGTTCCACCGGTTACCGCTGGCAAAGTTTGCGTTGGATATGGTGTACCTACAATACCATTTGGTAAAGTTGCACCAGGTAATGATAATACCCCAATTACTTTAAGTGCATAAGTATTACTTGCGGTTCTGCCTTCACTATCGGTAGCCGTTACGCCAATTGAATAATTTCCGGCTTGTGTAGGTGTACCCGAAACTTCTCTTGTTGCAGGGTTAAAAGTTAATCCCGCTGGAAGATTAGTTGCTACATAAGTATATGGACCAACACCACCAGTTGCCGAAGGCAGGGTTTGTGTAGCATATACTGTTCCTTCAGTTCCATCAGGCAAAGTTGCTGCTGGTAAGACTAAAGGATTAACAACCGTAATGCTATAATTATTGCTTGCTGTTTTTCCGTCAGCATCGGTCACCGTTACCGGTACAGTGAATGTACCTGCTTGTGTTGGCGTTCCTGAAATTGCTCTTGTAGCCGGATCAAAAGTTAATCCCGGAGGAAGACCAGTTGCCGCATAAGTATAAGGTGTTGTTCCACCCGTTGCAGATGGAATAGTTTGTGTAGGGTAAACAGTTCCTGTGGTTCCATTGGCTAAAGTTGCCGCAGGTAACACCAAAGGATCGGTTACTTTAAGCGTATAGTTAGATGTAATGGTATTGCCATTGGCATCTGTTACGGTTACCGGAATCGTAAATGTTCCGATTTGAGTTGGCGTACCTGTAATTTCTCTTGTTGCCGGATTAAAGGTTAATCCTGGAGGAACACCAGTAGCCGAATAAGTATAAGGACCTGTTCCGCCTGTTGCAGCTGGAATTCCATTTGTAGTATATGGCGTACCGGTTACGCCGTTAGGCAATGCTCCCGGAGCCAACGCTAATGCTGGTGTTACCGTTAAGGTAAAAGTAGCAGTTGTGCTACAGCCTTTGGTATCGGTGGCCACAACATCGAATGTTGGGTTACCCGTTGCAGTTGGTGTTCCACTTACCAAACCACTTGGCGATAAGGTTAAACCAGCTGGTAAAGTACTGCCGGCAGCTAAGGTATAAGTATAACCTGGTGTACCGCCGGTAGCAACCGGAAGTTGTTTGCTGTAAGGAGATGCAATGGTTGCATTGGTTAAAGTAGTACCTGCGAATACAATTGCCGGATTAACCGTAATTGTTACCGGAACCCTTGTTGTATTTGAACAGGTTCCTTTAGTTACCTGAACATAATAAGTAGTAGTGGTGGTTAAAGCAGGAGTAGTGAAGTTGGCTCCTGTTCCCACTTGCGTTCCACCTGTTGGTGCGTCGAACCAGGTTAAGGTTGTACCACCATTTGCAGTTGCACTTAAGGTTGCTGTACTGCCCGAACAAATAGATTGTGCACCAGCAATAAATGTTGGATTAGGATAAACTACGGTTGCACCATAAATATCTAAGCTGGTTAAAGCCGAAACTAATGCGCCGAAGCTTACCTGAACCCTATCATACGCACCACCTGCCAAAACAGTTGCTGCAAAACGATTGCCCGATAAAAGTTGAAGGTTTAATAATCCTCCGTTTAATTGTACTGTTCTTACTACGGTAGCACCGTTTAATACAGTTACGGTTACATTGTTTAAAAGACCCACATCAGCTAAACCGGTTGGTAAAGCTAAATCTAAACGGATGCTATCAGTAGCCACACCTGTAGATGGGAAAATTAATTGCTGGTAACCTGTAGCGGCAACACCTACAGCAAGAGAAATCCTGGTGAAGTTGTTGGCATCAGCATCAGTTGAATTACCTGCGCCATTTACCGCACATAACAGACAGATCCCATTAATACCTGTATTCTGACCATTAGCGGCATTACAAGCTGTAGCACCACCGCCGTTAATTACGGTTACTGTTACCGGAACGCGGCTTGCGCTTTTACAGCCATTGCTGCTTGTGGTTTCTATATAATAAATTTTAGTTGCAGTTAAAGCTGGGGTAGTGAACGAAGTTCCTGTTCCAACCTGTGTTCCTGCTGATGGTGCATCAAACCAGGCGATGGTATTTCCAGCGTCGGCAGTTGCCGTTAACGTTGTAGTTTGTCCGGAGTTGATCACCTGGTTATTCGTCGTAACCGTCGCTAAAGTTGCAGGCGGATTAACGGAAACACTAACCGATGTTCTTGAACTGATTGCTGTTCCGGAAACGGCCTCAGCATAAAACACGGTTGCCGAATTTACAACAGGTGTTACAAAAGTACCGTTGTTACCAGTTACCAATGGGGTGCTTCCGGTAGATGCATACCAGTTATAAGTTACACCTGGTTGCAGGTTACTAACCGTTAAAGTTGCAGTACTACCTAAACATACCGTAGCAGAAGCTACAACCGGAGCATTTACTGTTACGGTTATGGCATAAGTGGTTGTTGCTTTATTGTTATTTGCATCAGTTGCTGTTAAAGAAATATTATAGTTACCTCCTTGTGTTGGCGTTCCGGTAATTTCTCTTGTAGCTGGGTTGAACGATAATCCCGGAGGAAGGTTCGTAGCTACATAAGTATATGGCGAAGTACCACCTGTTACCGCAGGTAAAGTTTGTGGTAAGTATGAAGTACCTACAATTCCGTTAGGTAAAGTTTTAGTCGGCAAGGTTAACGTTCCAATTACTTTAACTGGATAGGTGTTGCTTGCTGTTTTACCTTGACTGTCAGTAACGGTAACATTTATTGCATAATTACCGGCCTGGGTTGGCGTACCTGTAACTTCTCTTGTTGCCGGATTAAACGTTAAGCCTGCAGGAAGATCAGTAGCGATATAAGTATAAGGGCCAACACCACCTGTTGCAGCTGGAAGAACCTGTGTAGCATAAGCCACATTTTCTGTTCCATCTGGTAAAGTTGCCGATGGTAATACCAATGGACTGTTTATCGTAATGCTGTAATTTGTAGTCGCCGTTTTTCCGTCAGCATCTGTTACCGTAACGGGTACGGTATAAGCTCCCGGTGTTGTTGGTGTACCGGTAATGGCTTTAGTTGACGGGTTAAAAGTTAATCCCGGAGGAAGGCCTGTTGCCGAATAAGTATAAGGTGTTGATCCACCAGTTGCACTCGGAATAATCTGCGTAGGATAAACTGTTCCTGTTGTACCGTCAGCTAAAGTGGCCGCAGGTAGTAACAATGGATCAGTAATTTTGATCGTATAGTTCGAAATAATGGTGTTTCCATTCGCATCAACAACGGTAACCGGAATCGAATATGTTCCAGGTTGCGTTGGTGTTCCGGTAATTTCTCTGGTTGCCGGATTAAATGTTAAGCCCGGAGGCACACCTGTTGCACTATAAGTATATGGTCCTGTTCCGCCAGTAGCTGCCGGAAGAGTTTGTGTTGGATAAACCGTTCCGGTCACACCATCAGGCAAGGTACCTGGTGCAAATACCAACGAAGCTGTTACTGTTAAACTGTAAGTTGCAGTTGCTTTACAGCCTTTACTATCTGTTGCAACCACATCGAAAGTTGAATTACCCGCTACAGTTGGTGTTCCTGTAATTGCACCAGTTGGCGACAGGGTTAAGCCAGCTGGCAAGGCACTGCCCGCAGCCAAAGCATAAGTATAACCTGCTGTTCCACCTGTAGCTGCTGTTAATTGTTTAGAATAAGCAAAGCCCGGTGTCGCATTGGTTAATGTTGCCCCATTAAAAATAATTTGTGGGTTTACTGTAATTACGACAGGAATCCTTGTCGATTCTGCTGTACAGCCTATTCTTCTGGCGGCAACATAATAAGTTTTAGAAGCAGTTAATGCAGGTGTTGTGAAAGTACCATTAAAAGCAACTGTTTGTAAAGCTGTTCCACCTTCAATGGCATCATACCATCTCAATTCATTGGTATTTGGCGTAGTGGCGTTTAAATCTACTGTACTGTTGTAACATGCAGCAATGGCCGTGCTCGCCGGCGTTGGTCTGCCTGCAGAGCGAATTACACCATAAACATTAAGGGTTTGCGTCAGGTTTAAGGTAACTACTGAGCCCAGTGTTACTTTCACCCTGTCGTATACCACATTTGCACCTGGAGAAAACGGTATCGACACCGGTTGACCACTATTTAATAAACCCAGTAAATCCAGATTTAAGGTAGTCGGAACTGATCCGGTATATACCTGGGTACCGCCGTTATATGCTGTAATTGAAATATTTTGCAAAAGCCCTGCTGTTAATAAAGCAGGAGTAGAACTAAACCGAAGGTTAATATCGTCGCCAGGATTTGATGGCGTTGCAAAATAAAAATTTTGGCTAATGGATGAGCCCACGCCAAGTATACCTAAACTAAGTTGAGAAAAATTATTTGGGTCGGTATCAATGGCCCTTTCGCTATTGGTTACCCCTGAGCTGCCCAATTGCAAGGCATCGAGTGTAATACCGGTACCTTCATAACCTGTAGTAAATGCCTGCGCACAAGGATCATTTCCTGAAGTATAAAATGAGTAATAAACCTTTGTATTATTAGCTACTGAAAGCAAAAGTGCATTGGTTACATCTTTTATAAACACCCTATCATAAGCCTGTGTAGGAGTTACTGCAATATAAAAGAAACCATTTGCATCTTTTACCAGTCGTAAATTATCTGAAGAAAATCCGTCTACACTATTCCCTGCCGGGGGTACTGCCGAAGCACCGTTTCTGGCTCCTACCTGGAATGAATGGTTTCCAAGAACTACGGTTCCACCCACATTGGCCAGTAAGGTACCTAAACTACCACCTAATAACCTGTTCAGGATGTCGCCATCAAAATCTATTCTGATATAAGATGTAACTCCTGCAGCTACCAAAGCCGGATATTTTAATTCCAGTTCGCCACTATACGACCCTATACCAACAGCAATTCCGCCATACGAATTTACCGTAGCGAAGTTATTGTTGTTTAATGTTGCATTTGTTGCATTATCTACATGATCTGATTTGGTAACCGTATTTGCAAAAATTTTAGTTTGCGAATACGATTTCGAGGAAAAGAGCGTTAATAGAATGATGATTGCAACACAAGTATTGCGAATTATCCCTGTTCGGGACGAGAAAGTATAAGTTTTCATCATGTCAGGCGTTATTTTAGGAGACTTACTATGTGCTAATGCTGCTGTTTGGTAAATGATTTTCAGGCATTATATAATTATGACAAATCTAAATCTAGAATAGCATCCTATCCTATCCATTGCTATTCATTTTTATGCAATCCATTTCATTCATTTTATTCATACAGGACTTTCTTCATGAATAGATTTCCTCAATTGTGAAATTATGATGACATTAGCGGTAGTCATCCCATCTGTTAATTAATGAATGCTAACGATCTCCTTATCGAACTCAGGAAGTTTGTCCTTATAAAATCTGGTTTGAGAAATATCGACCCAGCTCATTGTAAGATTATTTCTGAGTATGTATTTCAAGAAACCAAAAATTATGTAAGTGAAACAACGATCAAGCGATTCTTTGGCTTCGCAAACACCTTACATAAATTCTCTTTATTTACTTTAAATAGCTTATCACAATATATTGGCTATAACGATTGGGATTCGTTTTGTAAAGACAAGGAAAATCAAACCACCTCTGTTCAAAGTATCTGGCAGGATTTAAAGCTAAAAGCACATGCCATTACAGAGATCTCGTTAATTGCGAATAAAAATAATTCAGGCGTTCCGTTTAATGCTACCGCCAACAGAAGTTTTTTTTATCCTGATTTTGATTACTTCTTAAAAAACAACTACCAGTTTACCACAGTAAGTGCTCAGCCGGGTCAGGGGAAATCGATATTGCTTGCACACATGGTAGAATATTTTTTCTTATCAGAAAATGCCCTCTACAAAAACGATATCGTATTATTGGTTAACTCTACCAGTATTAATACCATTATCCAAAATGGAAATACTTTAAAAGACTGGTTTTTAAAAGAGTTTAAATTCGGGAGCCTGACGGAGTTAATCAGTTTTTTCAAAAAAAATCCCGAGAAGAGAGAAGGCCGTTTCATTATTATTGTTGATGGTATTGATGAACATTTAGCCAGAAGCAATTATTTTAAAACGTTTATCGACTTTTTATATAGTATAGAAGAAAACAACTTTGTTAAACTCATATTTGGCCTGCGAACAAATAGCTGGATTAATCTTCAACCCGCTATTTACGGTTCTGCATCTTTAACTAAAGCCTGGTATACGGGCTTATTTTATGATGAGGATACCTTAAGCAATGTACCATCGCTAAATGTTGATGAGGTACTCTATACCCTAAGCCATATAGAAAATAAAATTATCAATCGGGCAGATGTAAGCGCTCCCCTATTAGCACAGTTTAAAACGCCATTCTGGTTACAGGTTTATTTCAAGCTCAAAGATGAGAACCACCATCTGGAGTTGAATAACCCTTTGTTATGTTATGAATTAATTAATTATTTTCTAGAAAAACGCGTATTTCTTGCAAAAAAAAGCACTGAAAAAATATTTCTCCTCAAAAAAATAAGCGATTGCATTTCAGAAGGAAATAAAAAATTAAGGGTTGCTAAAGAAAAAATCCTGAGTTATATCAATTGTTACCCTGATGCATATGAAGAACTTTTACATGCCGGGATTATCATTGAAGAAAAAAGATTAAGTACAACCATTCCGACAGAAATTGTCCGTTTTTTAAACGACGATATTTATACCTATTTCCTTTTTATACAGATCACCGATAAATTTGAATATAAACCTTGTAAATCATTTTTCGAGCATATCTTAAACAGTTTCCCTGGTCAAACCTCCCGAAGAGATCATATACTGAACTGGGCCATCAGATTCTGTATCAACCGGAACGAAATTGCCGCTTTAAAAAGCATTTTCAGACTGCCATTTACCAACAGCGAAAAAAACAGTGCTTTCGATTTTATCTGTTATGTATCTAAATACGAACTCGGTAAACCCAATTCTAACTTCAATAAGTTAAGCATTGGCATCGATTTTATCGACATTATGGCTACCGGGCGAACCATGAGTAACCTGTATAAGGAAACCATCAAAACCATTTCGGAGAATGTACTGAATGAAGATGTTCAGATTATGCTGCATGTAATAGAATGTAACGTTAACCTTATCGATGTAGATAAAGTGGCTCTAGCCAATACCATGCAGTTGTTAAAGCGAAATTATAAAAGGTTAAACGAACTTTTCCCGATTAACCCTTATGATTTAATTCTTTATTTCTACAATAATCTTGTTAACAAACCCAATGAGAGCAAAACGCTCGAAGATAAAATCATAAAACTTTGCCAGGAGATAGATCAGAGTAAACCGCTTAAAAATGAAGAAATTACCTCTGCCGAAATACTTTCTTACCGGCTGGTATTGATTACCTTATTCTCTCAAAAAAGTTATGCAGAATGCCACCGTTTTATTATGGCCATACTGAGTAAGTATCCCAATATATTTTATGTAAGACATTCGGTTTTCTCCCCTTTTTTATTGCTTCATTTGGGTCAAACCTATATCAAGCTCAACTATTTTAAAAAGGCGCAGCGCATTATACAGTTCGTTGATAAAATCATCAGCAGCGATTATACCTATTATACCAATTTTATATCGGCCAGCTTTAGTGTTTTTAAAGCCAATTTTTACAGCGCCACACATAATTACGAGCAAGCACTTATTGAAACGAATATTGGCCTGGAGATTACCAGGAAGAATGATTTTAAGATGTTCGAGATTGCCCTGTTATTAAGCAAAATCGATACCCTAAAACATACGGAAGAATCGGAAGAAGTATCGAACGTAATTAAAGAACTGCTAAACTTTTTAACGGTACATAAACTCTCCATGCCCGATTATTCTAACTTGAGCAGTCATGAATTCGAACATACCTTTAAGATTTTAAAATCTTACCGCCGGCACCAAAACCTATAGAAAAAAGCCCGGCGAATGGCAAGACTTTCATTTTCGGGGTTGCCGGGTGCAAAAACCTTTGTTCCTAAACCCGATAAAGCGTCATAGCCCGGAGCGTAGCGAGGACTATAAGCGATAGCGGGGCTGTAGTTGCCAAGAACCACAAGCCATCCATTTCCTAATCATAAAAAACATGATGATACTAATGGGCGCTCCTTCATTTCGGTCGGTGACACCAACCGATAGGATTATTCGTTAAGGTTTATTTGGAGCGCAAAGCCTGTACACTACAAAAAGTTTCTTCCCGTTTTCCGCTTTTACGCTTCGCTTCCTCGTACCTCGTCGCTGCAGGGTAACGCTGCAACCGCCCGCCTGCTTCGGGCAGGGGGCTGGGGAGCAAAACCAGTTTTTCATTTTTGGGGTTGCCGGGTGCAAAAAACCTTGTTCCTAAACCCGATAAAGCGAACATCCCGATTGTTCATCGGGATAAAGCGATAGCGGGGCTGTAGTTGCCAAGAAATACAAGCCGCCCATTCCCTAATCATAAAAAACATGATGATGCTTATGGGCGCTCCTTGATTTCGGTCGGTGAGACACCAACCGATAGAATTATTCGTTAAGATTTATTTAACGCAGGGCCTGTACAAACAACAGACCCTCCCTTAAGTATTGTGATTTTATTTAATCAAATTATAAAGCTCATCCAGCTTAGGCGAAAGCACAATCTCTATCCTTCTGTTTTTGCTTCTTCCATCGGCATTGGCGTTGGTACCCAGCGGCTGAAATTCGCCTTTACCTGTAGCCGTCATCCTCACGCTTTCTACCTTTCCGTTCTCCGTTAAATAACGTACCACAGAGGTAGCCCTCAACACGCTTAAATCCCAGTTATCTTTAATCTGCCCCAGGTTGTTTATTTTCTGATTATCGGTATGGCCTTCTACCGCAATGTTGATTTCAGGTTGTTGTTTTAATACATTGGCCAATTGGGTAAGGGCCTGCTTTCCTTTTTCATCAATAATAATACTTCCCGAAGGGAACAACAGTTTATCGGTTAGCGAAACATAAACTTTACCATTTTTAATCTCTACGGTTAAACCACTTTTGGTGAAACCCAATAAAGCCTGTTGAAGTTTTTCTTTCAGGGCATTGGTTGCCTCATCGCGTTTACGCAAAACTTCTTCAACTTCTTTTAACCGTTTTTCGCGGGCAGCTAAATCGCCAGATAGTTTGGTGATTTCTGATGAGGAATTATTTTTTAGCTTTTTATAGCTCGCATCCATTGCATTGTAGTTGTTCTGCAAATCGCGAAGTTCTTCAGCCATTAAAGTTGTATCCTTTTTAAGCTTGCTTACTTCTTTTTCTAAGTTTCCGATCTTAACTAAGCCCTCGTTAAAAGCAGTATACAATGAATCTTTAGTACCCAATAAAGCTTTATACTTTTTAGGCGATAAAATAACACACGAGCTTATGGAAGAGATAAACAAGAGAAGCGCAAATGCAAGAAAGGTATTTTTCATTATTTTATTTGGGGGTTAACTGGTTAATCGGTTAACTGTTTAATCGTGGTGGTTAACCAACTTATACGATTTATACAATTAACCATCTATTGCATTCCGTAAAAATGCAACTAAAGGTTGTACTATTTTAAAAGAACTTATCAACTTATTAACGAGGTTTGGTTGTAAAAATTCTGCATCATCGATTTTTGTGGTGGCCTCGAAGCTTTTCAACTTTAAAAATTCGATGTTTGGATCTGCGGGATCATAACCTTTAGGTGCATTTTTAAGGGCATTATCAACACCCAGTTTAAAGTTTTTCTTAAAGGCTGCGTTATTTATAATTTCTTTAAAATCGCCAATATTATAATCGATCTCTTGCCTGATCAATTTTAAATGCGGCGCATCAGGCATCCAGTATCCACCGGCTATAAAACTTTTCCCAGGTTGAATGTGCAGGTAATAACCTGGGTCATTACCTCCTTTTTTGGTAGAGAACCATACGCCGAAGTTATTTTTATATGGGTCTTTGTTTTTGCTGAAGCGGACATCACGATAAATGCGTAAAAGGCACTTCTTTGGGTCCATCTCTGCAGGAAGCATGGGGTCTGCTTTGGCCAGCTCTGGAATAATACTCGCTACAAGTTCGAGTACATCAGCCTTTGCATTTTCATAAACTTCTTTATTATCGGCAAACCATTCGCGGTTGTTATTTTCCGCTACATCTTTTATAAAACTAAGGGTCTCTTTTTTTAACATACAGCATTGGGTTAACTGGTTAATCGGTTAATTGTTTAATCGCTAAATGTCACAATTAACCAGTCTAAACGATTTAAACGATTAACCAATAATTACTTATCGTAATACGGTTTGTATTTTATATTTGGCGATAAAACATGGAGCAGTATCATTCTAGAATAGCGATAGTTAAACGGATACAGGGTAAAACAACCTGCAAAAATAACAATCAGATAAGGCCAGAAGGTTTCATCGGTAAGCGGGCCAAAAATTAGATAGGTGATCAAACTGGCAAAAAGCATCTCTATTACGTTCATGGCATAACTTACATACATGGCGGCATAGAAATAACCGGGTTCAATTTCTATACGTTGTGCACAATGCCCGCAGATTTCTTTGGTATGCTGAATGTTCCAGCCATACATACTGCCGGTAAAAATATCTCCCCTGCGGCAATGCGGACACTTACAATGTACAATGGCGTAAAGCTTTGAGGTTGTTTGATCAGACATGCTTTTAATTTAAATTAAAAGGTTCCTTTTTCATATTAAGGTGCACATTCTTTTTTCGGTATTTTTTATACCACACTACACCAACAATAACAGCCATTAAATAGGGAAGAGATAAAAGATACAATACACCTGTGTTTAAACCTGCGGTTTGTGTATTCCCGTTTTTAACACCTTGTTCGGCATTAATGGTACACATAGAGCATTGGGCATTAACATTGGGACTTACCGCAAATGTACATACCAGTACAAACAGGATAAAAATTACTTTCTTCTTCATTCGGTACAAATATAAGCATAAACGCTTGGAGGGGTTTAAAAATTATGTCATAAAAAAACCCTTGCTTTTTAGGGCAAGGGTTACGGGAGAGATAGATTAAAATTAGATTTTAATTATTTATAGCGTTCCGTACATAAAAGAACTTAAATCTGCTGTACGGTATAAGCCTCCCAACAAAGGACTATTTACATTGGTACTGCTTACCCAATCAATTTTAAACGGACCGGTTAAAAAATAATTTTGAATATCAATTAACTGGGTTGTCCTTGCAACCCAGTTACTATCGTAAATGGGATTACTTAGTGTAATAACTCCATCATTCATTGTATAATTGTATGTCGCTACTGCTGTAAGTGTAGTAGTACCATTGTTATTTTGGGTTGTCACCGTTGCAGTATTATTACTAGTCAATGCAAAACGAACGGCTACAAGAGTCCGAGATGGAGTAAGAGTTGTTGCAAATTTAGTTACACTTGCCTGATATATTGCGTTGAATCCTGACGTTACTCCTAATGGCAAACTTGTACCAATGTTAATACTCCTATAAGCAAAAGCAGATGGGAAACCAAATTGCAATGATAGTGGTACAATTGGAACGTTAGAGTTTTGTACATTAATCCTGGTCGTACCAACCATAATATAATAAGTCTTGCTTGCCGAATCGTAAAACAGTTCATTAAAATAAACACTTCCGTAATTTAAATAAGCACTTAGTGAGAGTTTATTGATGCCATATGCAAAAGTTACGCTTTTGGATTGGACAACTCCTTTGCTATCTAAATAGGTTAGCTTTAAAGTTTTTGAAGTTGGATCAATAGATAAAGCTCCTTTTGTTCCATCCGCAAATTGCAAATACGGGTTTTTATTCGCTGCAATATATGCTGTATTGGCGTCGGTCATGGTTTTTAAACCGCCGGCCAATATACTTTGGCTTTCTGCAGCAGATAAAGTTACTATCGACATCTTATTTCCGTAAAACGTTCCCTCAAATTTAAGGGTATCGCCTGCAACGCCTGCGAAAGCAAATTCAAAGTCAGATTTTAAACCACTCGCATTTGCGCCACCACTGATACTTGCATCAGGATCGGCTATTAAATGGATGTAGTTATACGTATCAAAAATTAAAGTTGGTCTTTGCAAAGCTTTTAACCGGTAAGTGCTAGTTTGTGGTGCTGTAGACGACGCGTTGTTCACATCGCCCATCATATCAACCTTTCCGTCAGCCAAAAACTTAAAGTAAAAAGAAAAACCTTTTCCTCCCGAAGGGTAAATGGTGGCTTTCCATCCATTTGGTGCAGCTATTAATTTAGCTTGGTTAGCAGCCAGCTCAGCTGTTAATCTAGTATCAGGATCGTCCAAAATAGGATCTGAATCCTTTTTACAACTCGCCATTAACAAGACAACAAGTGCTATATATAAAATTTTATTTTTCATGTTTTATAAAATTAATTTCCTAAAACGCCATAAGTGAATGATGCAGCATTGGTAGTTTTTCTAAAGCCACCATATTCTATCCTCATATCTGGAGTATAAAAATAATTTAACAATAAAGGACTTTGAACAAAATAGCCCGTTAGCGGGGCAACAGCTGTAGCAATTACATTTGCATTTGCATCTCTGGTGGTAGCCGTAAAGGTAACCTGGTTTCCAGTCGCAGCGTAAGTATGGGTAAATAAGCCAGTATAAGCTGTTCCAATCGCTGTTCCTGCAGTAGCATGAAAATTAACCTTCATCTGCATCTCTGTTGCACTGGTAAATGTGATGGTCATATTATCCAGTTCATATTTTGCAGTGGTATTTAAAGCTAAAAGTGCAGTTTTAGCATTATTATAAGCTGTAGTAAACTCATCCGATAAACCTGTAGTGGTTGCGGGATTAATATTCACGGAGCTAAATGCTTTACCAAAACCTAAATAGCCTGATAAACTTATCGGCGATAAATCATTGAAAGATTTTTGAACCCGTGTTTGTAATCCATAAAAATCTATTCCCCAGGTTTGCTTAAAGTATGCTACAACCAGTGCTTCTTTTGCCCTGATGGAGGCTACAGCAGTAGCAGAAGTATTGGCTTTTAGCAATGCTTCGTAACCCGACTTCCCTTCGGTTAACATAATGGAAACCATTTCTGCATAATCTTCGCCTGGTGCAGCCTGTGCATACTGACTAATGAAGCCATTAGCTGCAAAACCTGTACTATTGTTCCAATCGGCAGTATAACCAGCCGGCGTAATCAGCGGAAATTCTTTTTGATAAGTAATCGTCTGGTTTAAAATGTGGGTAAATTCATGGTGAATGGTTTTTAAAACTCTTTTCGCTACTGAGCGTTCAGATTTATCGAAGTTGTTAACGTTAAACAAAGTTACCTTAACTCCACCTTCAGCTTCGCCCAGCGTAACAGTACCGCCAGAGTTATATTGAAGACTTCCAACTAAAACATATTGTTTAGGAGAGTATTTCTTTATAAAATCTGAACCAGCCTCAGCAGTGTAAGGATCAATCCATGAACCTTTTACCACTTCCATTAATGGTTGTACCTTATCGTATTTTACAGGGGTAAGGGTTTTACTATTGTCGTACTCTGTACCATCCCATCTGTATTTTACATACAGATTGTAGGGTTGGGTAAAGTTGGTGAATAGCCATTTATCAAGGGTAGTTTCTTCCCATTTATCGCCACCCAGCCCAACAATTTCGCGGTTAAGGTTTTCGTCTTCTTTTTTACAACCAGAACCCGCAACTAAGAGCGCCAGCATTAAAATATATAATTTTTTCATGTTGATAAATTTTAGGTTATCTAGGATTTTGTTGCATTCCTGCTAAGGTTACTTCACTTGGCAACTGCCAAACTTTTCTCAAATCATCAGCAGCTAACTCTACGGTATTTCCATCTGGATCAAGATGGCTAACAGGTAACTTATACCTTAAAATATCCATCCAACGCATTCCTTCTTCTACAAACTCTGCCCTTTTCAAATCCAATAAAGCGAAAATATAGGCCTGTTTGGCATCAGAGGTTCTTGAAGTGTAAAAGCTCTTAATTTTTGCATCGGTAAAATTGTGGGTAGATGCTACATAACCAGCAACTCTTTGACTAATTAATGTATTCATATCCACCAAAGCATCACTAAGCCTGTCTCTCATAATATAGGCTTCCGCTCTATTTAACAATACCTCTTCTGATGTTAATAATGTTTGCATTACATACCCAACCCCTGTACTTGCGTTTATACTGGTACGTACAAAATGTTCATAATGTTTAGGAATAAAGTAAAAGGTTGAAGAGCTTGAATATCGTTGATATGCCGTTAAACTTATACCTAGTGGAGCAATAATGGTATTCAGTCTATTCTGACTTAAAGAATAGACCGTAGTTTTATAATTCCTGGCACACCAAGATGCGGTTTCTGCTAACAATAAATTACCAGGATTTGCCGCACTCGACATGTTTTGAGCAATTTCAGTTGAACCACCTGTCGGTGCTGAATAAGCAAACCACGGTCTTACATTTGTAGCAAAGTTGTTGGAAGGAAAAGCTAAATTAGCATAGGTAATTACCTTCTCATAATCTTTCTTAAATAAATAAAAACGTGTGGCAAAAGCATATGATGCTTTACGTGTAAAGTGATAAGCCGGTACTCTGTAAAGCTCATCTTTTATTAATGGAATACCTTCAAGCAAATCTTTTTCTATCTGATCGTAAACATAAGCCACTGTTTTGCGGTCGTAGTTTCTCAGTACCACTGTTTCCGGTGTGGTAACATATGGGATACCTAAATCAGAAGCTGCTGTTGCACTATCGTAACATTTCGAAAAGAAAGTAACCAACATAAAGTGCGCATAGGCTCTAGCCACTAGTGCTTCTCCTCTTTGATGTGTATAATTCTGTGGATCCGGTGCTTTATCAATGGCATCTAATGCCTGGTTTGCAGCAGCAATCGCTTCGTAACAGTTATTCCAATAGTTATTTGGCGTATCCTGACCAGTACCCTGCACATCTTTCCAATAATAAGCATCTCTGTTTTCAGGTTTATCAAGTCCTGTTAAACTTACAAAAGATGGGTTATCAGACATGGCTTCTGCTACCATCACATAACTTCCGCCAGGATAAGCAGTAACTAATAATTCTGAAACTTTCTCAGGCGTGTTTAATTTGGTACGCTGATCTGGCGATACCTCTAAATATTTCTTACAGCCAGAACCAAATGCTGCAAGCGTGATGAACGAATAAATTATATATTTCTTCATTTTAATTCTTATTAAATACCAACTTTTAGGGATAAAGTAATTTGTCTAGGTATTGGTAATGCTACACCACCAGATCCAAAGAACTCAGGATCCTGCCCTTTCAGTTTTTTATCGGCATAGATTAACCAAATGTTATTTCCTTGCAGTTTTAACGATAACGAGTTTAAACCGATCGATTTCGCATATTTTGTAGACAGATTGTATGCTAACGAAACTTGTTTCAATCGTACAAAAGAACCATCAGCAACGCGATCTGAAGAATAGTTGTATGCCGTATAAGGATAAGTTCCGGTTAAAGACTTTCTTAATAAATAATCGGCAATTGATGGTACATTGGTAATGGTCTCATCACCAGGTAAAGTCCATCTATCTAAAAATTCTCTTGGCATTGCATCACTATCATCGTAGTTAGTTGCAAAAACATTTGTTAACCTGATTTTATTTCCAGCTTGATAAGAAACAAATACGTTTAGGGCGAAATTTTTATAATTGAAAGTATTGTTTAAACCACCAGTGTAAAGCGGATCAACGGAACCTTCGTATTTAAGGTAATCTGTGGTTGTACTTTGTACGTATACGTTACTGCTGGCTACACCACTTTCGTTTGTAAATACCGGTACGCCCAGGTTATTTAGTTTTTGAAAGTCGATAGAATATAATCCTCTTACCGCACCACCCTCTTTAGGGCCACCTTCCGGGATAATTAAATCGTAAATACGTGGTTTACTTTTTAAATTGGTAATGGTGTTTTTATTGTATCCAAATGTAAAGGTGGTATTCCATTTAAAATCAGTCGTTTTAACAGGCATACCGCTCAGGTTTACTTCAAATCCATGTGAATTCATATCAGCATAATTGGCCGATTTTGTAAACTCACCACCAATACCAGAAGTTCTAAAGTTGCCGATCAGGTCGAAACCTTTTCTATTGTAATAATCTAATGATACATTTAAGCGGCTTTGGAACAAACCTAAGTCTACCCCAATGTTAGCCTCATATTGTTTTTCCCAGGTAAGTTCCGAATTCTCTAATCCATTTAAAGTAATTCGTGGCTCTACTTCAGATAACCTTGGTCTTAATGTGGTGCTATTGGCTAAAACTACAGATGAGTTAGTGGCACTACCCATACTTGCTGTTAAACCGTAACCACCTCTTAACTTTAAGTAACTGATTTGCGAAATATTTTTAATAAATTCTTCCTGATCTACATTCCAGGCTGCACTTAAAGTCCAGGTTGGAAGCCATCTTGCCACAGCACTTTCGCCCAAACGGTTACTTCCGTCGTACCTGAATGTTCCGTTAAATACATATTTAGAATCGTAAGAATAACTACCGTTTAAGAAAAAGGCCGCATATCTATCAAAAAATCTATCCATGCCATAGTAATTGTAATTACCTTCCAATAGCATTTTAATAATTCTGTAATCGATAAATGGCTCACCTCCTTTGTCGTATTGATAACCATAACCATTATTGAAACTGTTTTGACGGTTTGCAAATTTGATCTCCTGTCCGATAAAAGCGCCGAGTGCATGTTTACCAAAGTCCTGTTTCCAATCAATTTGATTTCTTACATTGAAATTTAACAGATAATCGTCGTTTCTATTGTAAAATCCACCTTGAGGGAGTACACTTTCCTTATCGATAATTTCCGGACGGTCCGGATCATCGTATAAGAAAATATTAGCATTGGCAATAGTAGAATTTGGTGCATAACGATAGGCAGTTGCCATATTCGAATATTCTGTAATTTTATGCTCGCGGGTTGTTTTTACATAACGCATTGCACCTACAGATCTGAATTCAAAGTTTTTAATAAACTTATAGTTAAACTCCCCCTGCATTTTCATATCCAACATATCTAAATCGATGTAGTTGTTTTGCGTTTCGTTAAGGATATTAAATGGCGCATAATTTCTGGTAAAATATTCCAGATTACCATTGTCATCATATGCCCTTATTGTACGGCTAGTATTTAATGCATAGCTAAAAGGGTTAATATCAAAATCGCGTGTATAGGTTCCTTCTACCACATTACTGGTTCTGCCCAATGTACCCGGAGCCCTTTGTTGCCTGTATGCTCCTGTAGCCAATAAGCCAATATTGATTTTAGGAGAAAGGGTATAATTTCCGCGAAGGTTCATGGTATATCGCTTCACATTATCTGCAATAGACCATCCGTTATCGTTATAATAACCAACTGAGAAATAGTGCTGTGATTTTTCAGATCCCGAAGAAATACTGATTGAATGTTCCTGCACAAAAGAATTTTTGAAAAGCACATCAAACCAATCGGTATTAGCGGTTGCGTATTTTTGCAAAAATGCCGCTCTTCCTTCTGGTGTATTCACAACACCAAATTGACCGGTGCTGCTATTATACTTATTAATTTCCTGGTACATTTTTGCAAATACACCTCCATTCATTCCATTTACAATATTTGGCGATAATCCACCTTTACGATAAACCTCTGCATATAACGACATCTGATCTGCAGAATTCATGATATTATAGGAATCGTAATTTGGTTTTAAGAAAGAAGAAAAGTTACCGCTATAATTAATAGTTGTATTTCCGATCTTTCCTTTTTTGGTTGTAATTACGACTACCCCGTTCATGGCTCTTGCACCATAAAGTGCAGTTGCCGAAGCATCCTTTAAAATGTTAAAGCTTTCTATGTCATCGGCATTTATTCCTGCTACCGATGATCCGATTAGCGTTAAAGCATCTCCGCTGGATAACTGATCATTAGAAATGTTAACGATATCTTCTAATACAATTCCATCAACTACCCAAAGTGGTTTATTCTCTCCCGAAATAGACGTAGCACCACGAACGCGGATTTTTGGTGCAGTACCAAAAGTACCCGAAACATTCTGTACCGAAACCCCTGCAACACGGCCTTCTAACATCCGGCTAACATCTACAACACCATCTTGTTTTACATCACTACCTTTAACGGTTGTTGCGGATCCTGTAAATAATTTTTTCTGTATATTTTGATATCCTGTTGATACTACATCAACTGTTTTTAGATCATTAACATTTTCTTTGAGACTTACGTTAATTCTCGTGCGGTTGTTAACCTCCAATTCAATCGTGTTGTAACCTACATAACTAAAAACAAGTGTACCGGCATCACTTACCCTAATTGTATATTCACCATTAGCGTTGGTTGTGGTAGAATTAGTGGTTCCTTTTTCACGGATACTGGCACCCGGGATTCCACTTCCATTATCATCCGATACTTTCCCTTTTACCTCAATAACAGCAAAATAGTTAACAATTTTATCGAAAATACTCTTTTCTTTAGGTTTAATTAAGATGGTTTTATCTTCAATAGTATAGGTTAAATCCCGTCCTGAAATAATTTTAGCCATTACTTCTTCAATGGTAGCATTATTAAAGTTCGCATTTAAAGTAGTTGTACTTTTAATGGTATTGGTTGATAACAATACATCATAACCAGATTGCTGTCTGATTTCCCTAAACATTTTCTCTAATGTTACATTCTTTTCCTTTAATGTAACCAGCTGGCCAAATGAAGCTGCACTTACCTGCATTAACGAGGCAAGCAATATGACCGTAACTAACTTCATAATTAATAGCAATTTAGGTATGTAGCGTTGATGCGTACATAAAATTCTAATATAAATTTTGTACATTTAATAGTCTGTTTTGTGCGAAGCGCAATAAAGTTTAGACGCCAAAAAGCGTTTCGCGGTTATCCAAGAAATAATTGATTTTTAATCGATTCCGGCTTACGGAATAGCTAAACAGATAATAAAGGGGGGTGTTGCAAGCACTCCTTTTTTATTTATTCAACATTTGAATCGTCAGGAGTTTTGTCGAAGTTTATTCATCATTTGTTAGGTTAAGGGTTGATTAATTAGTTTATTTTTAGAGATAAAGGTTAGTTACTCCTTCATCTTTTCTCGTTTATTCTTTATAGACAATTACTTTATTGCCTTTAATATCGAAACGCACTTCTCCGGTCTGCTCAAATTTTCTTAATACTTTCGAAATTTTCTCAAAGCGACTTACTGTTCCGTAGTACATCACCTCTTTTGCAGCAGGATCGGCATATTCTATTTCTACATTATACCAGCGCGCAACTTTGCGTAAAATGCTTTCCTGCCTCTCGTTATTAAACATGAAATAGCCATTTTTCCAGGCTATTGCTTCATCAACATCTACTTCTTTCACATCCATGCCAGAAACGGATACCAAAGATTGCTCTCCAGGTTTAAGCACTTCGCTCTCATTAGTCGTCTTGTGCGAAACACGTACGCTTCCTTCCAATAAGGTGGTTTTAGTTAGCCTTTCATCTCTATAGCTGTTAATATTGAAGTGTGTACCCAATACTTCAACAGCTTGTTTATCAGTTTCCACAATAAAAGGATGTGCAGCGTTTTTAGCTACTTCAAAATAAGCTTCACCATCCAGTTTCACTCTACGCTGTTTCGCTGTTCCGATATTTAACGAATATTGAATAGAAGATGCTGCATTTAGCCAAACCGTAGAACCATCAGGTAACTGGATTTGCCATTCGCCACCATTTGGGGTCGAAATGGTGTTCAATCTGGTATCGTTTACATTTTCTGATCCTGCTACATTATACACCAACCGGCCATCAGCAGTTTTAGTGATCGAGAAACCAGCCTCTTTGGCAATATCACCTTTCATCGCGTCTGAAAGTGAAATTTTCTTACCATCAGCCAGGGTGAGAATAGCTTTATTTTTTCCCGGTGCTACATCAGTAGCAAAAATATGTTCCTTCTTTTTCTGTAGAGAAATGTAAGCGGTTAACGAAAACACAATAAAAACAACTGCTGCTGCAGCCCATTTTAAGCTATTCATTAAAATCCGTTTAGGCGAACGGCCTGGTTTGTCTACCGCCAGAATTTTATTTAAAACCGGATTCCATTTTTCTTCAACAACATCAACTGCATGTTCTTCTTCTGCGATAATCATTTTCACGATTTCGTCAGAAAGCAATGAGGTGCTGTTTTCTGCTAAAACTAAAAGTTCTTCCCTTTCGGACTCGCTTAAGGTCTTAGCTGTAAACTGTTGTAAGAGATAATGTATACGTTCTTCCATAAAGATTCTGATACTAAGAAGCAGCAAAAGAAGATTAGGACTATCGGGATATTAATTTTTTTCTATTTTATTTTCAAAAAGAAAAAAACAATCGGGAAAATGAACACAATGCCATGCTGATCGAGTTGTATCCGTATCGATTTTAAGGCAGTTACAAGGGCGTTTTTTACCGTATTGGGCGAGATATTGAGTATTTCTGCGATTTCAGGTATGGTTTTACCATCGCGCCTACTCAATTGGTATATATTTTTGCGTTGATCGGGTAATTTTTCGACGGCAATAGCAATAATTTTAGTTACCTCGTTTAAATTAATTGTTTCAACTGTACTATTATGGCTATTTTGTTGCTTGGCAGTAAAGGCATCAACAACCCTATCCTCTTTTAATTTTTTTCGCAGGTAGCTTAAACATTCGTTAGAAACATATTTATACAGATAGGCCTTTACATTATCTACTTCTGCTAATTTATCGCGATTTAGCCAAACCCTTAAAAATGAATCCTGGATAATCTCTTCTGCCGCATCATCAGATTTGGTAAACTTTGTGGCAAAAATCTGGAGTACAGGAAGGTATTTGAAGAAAAGAACAGAAAAAGCCTGCTCATCTCCTCCGACGATTTTTTCTATAAGCTTACGTTCATCTTCTATCCTTCCTGGAGCCATAAATTAGTCGATCTGCCTGCTCACTTACAAATTTATAAGTGTTCTGTTGTGTGATGTAATATACATAAAAGTGAAAAAAAATTTGGGTTAAAACAAATATCATGTACCGCTTTAAATCACATTAACTAAAAAAGCCTTACTTGTTAGGTAAGGCTTCAGTCTTTTTTTAAAAGCGAAAAACGCTAATATTGATAATATGGTGAAATCATCAGGTAAACCACTACACCTGTTATGGCTACATAAAGCCATAGTGGATAAGTAATCCTGGCGATTTTTCTATGACGATCGAAACGCTCCGCTAAGGCCCTTACATAAGTAACCAATACCAAAGGAATAATGGCTATCGACAATAGGATATGCGTTAACAAGATAAAGAAGTATACATACTTAATAGCGCCCTCGCCTCCAAATTTGGTCGATGGCGTAGTCATATGATAGGCGATATACATGACCAAAAATAATAGCGAACAGCCAATAGCGGTTTTCATCAGGTTTTGGTGTAATTGTATTTTACCATTTTTTATCGCCCATACTGCAACAACCAGCAGTACAGCTGTTATCCCGTTAATGGTAGCGTAAATTGGTGGTAAGAAAGGTAAAGCTGGCGCATCAATTCCCAGATCCTTTAACTTCACTACGAATAAAAAGGCTACAGCTACGGGTATAAAAATGGAAAGAATAATGATCCACTTGCTATATTTTTTCTCGATCGGACTATTTTCCATGAGTTTTTAAATCTCTTTTATATTATTATTTTTTGTATCGACTTCAGACTAACTACCTGCCGTCTTTAACGTTCCTTAAATACTCAGCGATAAGTACTTTAATTTCATCTTCTAACCTGGCATTTGCGCCCGCATCGTCGGCCTCATAAATACCGCGTATACGGTGCAGGTTATCGATAAGTACAATTTTATTACTAAAAATAAAATTGGTTTTCTCTTTCGTTTCATCCGCAATTACGTCGAGTAATAAACCCTTTCTAATGAGTGGATAGGTTTGAATGGTATCGCCAACCAGAAAATCCCATTTTCCAGCCTTCGCTTTAAACTGCTCAGCAAAATCTTTTATCCTGGTTCCATCCAGCGGATCGACAGACAAGCTTAAAAATTTAACCAAAGGTTTCTGCGCATAACCATCAGCTAATTCTTTAATGTACTTACTCGTTCCCTGATTGTTTGCGCTGGTATAAAACATATTCAACACCACAATCTTATTCTCTAGCGACTTCCAGGTAACCGTATCATTATGCTGGTTTACGAGTTTAAAATCAGGAACAAGATGGTAAATGGTATCTGGTATTTTTTTCCCTTTTACACTGTGAAAGGTTGATGCAACAACCTTCTCACCAAAAATGGGTAAGCTCTTATACCTGTTCTTGGCAAACTGTGGCAATAAGTAAAAAAACAAAAATCCCGGTATAGCTAAAATGCTTACCAGGATTATTACCTTTTTTATAGGACTTCTTTTCATTAATGGTTCATCATGTGGATGTTTAAAAACCCACCTTCTATTAGCATTAAAACAATAAAGTAAATAATGAAAATGAATGAAACCGTTAATGATAGTTGTAAGCCAAGCTTTTCATATTTTAAGTGCATAAAATAAGCTACAATATAAAATGCTTTTAACAGCGTTAATGCAATATAAATGTAATTACCAATGTGCTGGGTCATATATCCTTTGGGAATAAAAACCAACGCGATAATAAACTCGATAACTGTAATTAATAAAAGGATACCAAAAACTTTCCAGATTTTACCTTTTGATAAACCTGCATGTTCTTCGTGGCCGTGGCCTTCTGTACTATGTGCGTGCTCTGACATAAAAATATTTTTATAATATGATAAATTAAACCAAATAGAAGAATGTAAATACGAACACCCAAACTAAATCAACAAAGTGCCAGTATAAACCCACTTTCTCCACCATTAAATAATGTCCTCTCTTCTCGAAAGTTCCATTAATCGTCATGATTAAGATGATGATGTTAATGATTACCCCACTAAATACGTGGAAACCGTGGAAACCGGTAATGGTAAAAAATAAGTTTGCAAACTGTTGTGAAGCCACAAGTGATACATCTTCTGGTTTAAGGAAGAAGTGTTTTAATTCTTCTGCAGAAGGAATATGTCCCCACCAGAAACCATCGTGGTGTAAGTGAGTCCACTCAATTGCCTGACAGCCTAAGAACATGAAACCACCAATGATGGTTGCAATCATCCAGCCGATAACTTCTTTTTTAGAACGTCTGTGACCTGCCTCTACAGCTAAAACCATGGTTACCGAACTCATGATCAGGATAAAGGTCATGATACCTACGAAAACTAATGGAGCGCCATGTTCTGCAATACCTGGGATAGATTGGAAAACCTTATCTGGAGCTGGCCATGTTAATTTAGAAAAACGCTGAGCGCCGTAGTAGATCAATAAAGATGAAAAGGTAAAAGCATCTGACAAAAGGAAAAACCACATCATGATTTTACCATATTCTACCGACCACGGAGAACGACCACCATTCCATGGTCCGGTTTTAACTTGATCTAATTGTGATACTGCATTCATTTGGAAATAGTATAATAGTTTGTTAACAAATTTAACGGTTCAAAAGTAAAAAAACATACAGATATATCCATAATATATCTATAAAATGCCAAAAAATAGAAGCAATTTCCATTCTGTACTGGACTTTGGCAATAGGAAGGCTTTTATAACTTCCTGCTAAAGCATTAATAATAAGGCCAACACCTGCAATAATGTGTAATAAGTGCATGCCCGATACCACATATATAAATGATATGGCGGCATTATTTCCTACCAGGGTTGCTCCGGTTCTAACCATGCTTCCCCATGCATTAAACTGCATTACACCAAAAGCGATGGCTAATATTACCGTAATCCACAGCATATTGCGCTGTAAGCTAAAGTTTAGTTTCTTTAAAGCTTTTGAGGCAAGCACCAAAGTGATACTGCTGGCAATAATTACCAAACTTGAGTAAATAAAAGCATCAGGTAAAACTAAACCATGCCCCTTACCCTTCGAAGCAGCAAATACCAGGTAATAACTGGTAAAACCACCAAACATAATCGTTGATGATACGACAAATAACCAAACAATAAATTTCCTTGGTTTAGGGTCAAACGTATCCTGCATCTTTTCCATTGTTAGCACCATAAATTATTTTGCTATAAAATTTAATAATAAGCCCAGCTGTACTGCCGGGATGTAAAAAAACGAACAGAACATTACTTTCTTGGCATCAGCCAATTCCCTGTTCATTAAAAGTTTAAAAGCTAACCAGCTAAATATGAGCCCGGCAATTAAAGATAAACCTGCAATGTAATAACCGCCAAACCCATAAATGGTTGGCAACAAACTTACCGGAATTAAAACCAGTGTGCTTAAAAAGGTCAGCAATGCTGAAGTTTTGTCTCTTTTCTTGGTTGGTAATAACCTAAAACCAGCTTTCTTATAATCATCGTCCAAAACCCAGGCAATTGCCCAGAAATGTGGAAACTGCCATACAAACTGAATTAAAAACAAAATGCCAGCAATGTAATAATCAATTTCATGAAACATTTCGGCTTTTAAACTACCAAATGCGGCTAAATACCCAATAAGCGGAGGTAAAGCGCCTGGAATGGCACCCACGAAAACAGCAATTGGCGATTTTCTTTTCAACGGTGTATAAGCAAAAGCATATAACAGGATTGAAAATACAGAAAGCAGGCCTGTTTCCAGGTTTAATTTACCGAGTAACCAGGTCCCTAAAAAGGCCATGAAAACCCCTAAAATCAATCCTTGTCCGGTAGTCATTCTACCCGCAGGCATAGGGCGGTCTTTAGTTCTCGACATTAATTTATCGAGGTCCTTCTCAATAATTTCGTTAAAGCAGTTTGCAGCAGCGGTAACTAAAAAACCACCAGCAATCAGTATCAACCAGTTGCCCCAATCAATACTAGGGATATGGCCTCTACCCACCTGCATTTTCTGTCCGATCAAAAAAGAGATCGATGCCGAAAACACCACCGTAAACGATAGCCTGAATTTGATAAGCTTAGAAAAATCTGAAAGATATTGCTTCAATTTTCTTAAATATTATTGTTTATATGTACTTGTTCGGTAAACCAATAAGTACAGGTAAAACTGTAAACTAAATAACAGCGTAGAGAATAAAATATGCAATGCCTGCGCTGCCGGTGGGAAAGCTATATATGCTAATGCAAAACCACTTAATAACTGTACGAGAAGCGTGATTAACATAAACCTTGCCGTTAACAGCGGGGCAGCCTTACCACTAAAACGGTCGATCACCATTTTATACACTACAGCATTGGCAATTACCACCAGAATAGCTAAATCGCGGTGATAGGAAAATACTTCACCTACCTTCGAAATCCAGGTATTTTTGCTTCCATAAGAGAGCGATTTTGCAATCACATCTACGGCCTCTCTAACCTCGGTTCCTAAAACAATCTGAACGATACTAATGACCAGGGTAAAGAACAAAAATCCTTTTAACCAGGCTATGCGGTACATAATTACAGAAGGCGCTTTATTCAATTGCTTCGCGTAATTGTAGGTATAAATAGATATCGCCAAAATAACCAATGCCAGTAACATGTGCACGGTTACCACCCATTGTGTCAGATTGGTAGAAACCACTATCGAACCTAACCAGCCCTGGTATCCAACCACAAAAAGATTCAGGATACTGAGTACAATAATACGTTTAGCAGTTTTGCGGTAGGTAAAAGAATAAACCACTGTTAAAAACAGGAATATCCCTGCAGCTACCCCTGCCAATCTGTTTAAGTATTCTGTCCAAGTTTTAGTTGGGTTAAACTCCTCTGGTATCGTTATACTCTTATCATGCCTGATACTATCAGCTAAGGCTACTTTGCCCATGCTTTCCAGATATTTGGCAAATTTCTCATTCTTCTTTAACCTACCTGCTACATACTTTTCTTTATAGTTGGCAGGTAGTTGCGATACATCAGTTGGCGGAATATAACGATCGAAACATTTTGGCCAATCCGGACAGCCCATGCCCGATCCGGTACTGCGTACAATACCTCCGGCAAGTATAACCAATAGCGTAACTATAATGGTTATAAGATTAATGCTAATGAAACGTTGTTCTGATCTGCTGACCATATATCTATTAAGATGAAAAGGGTATCCGGATAAGCAGAAACTTAATCAGATACCCCTTTTAAAATTTTATTTGAAGCTTAAACTAGCCCTTGTTTTCTGCAACAGGGTTAGCTAATTCCCAATCTTGCTGTATTTTTTCTGCTTCTGCATTTCCTTCAAAATCGTGAGGCAAGTTAGAGCTCATGGTTTGAGAGAAAGGAACAGTTTGAGGAATAAAATCTGCATCATGTCCTGGTTTACTATAATCATATGGCCATCTGTAAACCGTAGGAATTTCTCCTGGCCAGTTACCATGTAAGTGTTCTACCGGAGCAGTCCACTCTAATGTATTAGATTCCCAAGGGTTTTGAGGAGATACTTTTCCTTTAAAGATAGAGTAGAAGAAGTTAAACAAAAACGCTACCTGAGCCAGTGCTGCCATAATAGCTGCCCATGTTACAAATACGTTAACAGTTAACCATTTCTTCATAAATTCAAACTCGGTAAATGCATAGTAACGACGAGGTACACCATCTAAACCTAAGAAGTGAAGTGGGAAGAATACCAGGTAAGCTGCAATGAAAGTTAACCAGAAGTGTAAATATCCTAATTTGGCATTCATCATTTTACCGAACATTTTAGGGAACCAGTGATACACACCTGCAAGCATACCAAAGATTGCTGCAGATCCCATTACCAGGTGGAAGTGGGCAACAACAAAATAAGTATCGTGTAAGTTAATATCTAATGAAGCATTTCCTAAGAAGATACCGGTTAAACCACCAGAGATAAAAAACGAAACTAAACCAATAGCAAATAACATTGCCGGTGTAAAACGGATGTTACCACGCCATAATGTAGCTAAGTAGTTGAATGTTTTTACTGCCGATGGTACTGCAATGATCAACGTGGTAATCATAAACACACCACCCAATAATGGGTTCATACCGGTTACAAACATATGGTGACCCCATACGATGAATGACAATACAGTAATACCAATTAACGAGTAAACCATTGCATGGTAACCAAAGATTGGTTTACGTGAGTTTACCGAGATTACTTCAGATGAAATACCTAAAGCCGGCATAATTACGATATATACCTCAGGGTGACCTAAGAACCAGAATAAGTGTTGCCATAAAATTGGAGAACCACCTTCATTTGGTAAAATATCGGTACCCATTACGATATCAGACAGGTAGAAACTTGTTCCGAAACTACGGTCGAATACCATTAACACTACCCCGGCTACAAGAACAGGGAATGATAAGATACCTAAAATAGCGGTTAAGAAGAAAGCCCAGATGGTTAATGGCATTTTCCAAAGGTCCATACCTTTAGTACGCATGTTTAAGATTGTACTTACATAGTTAATACCACCCATTAAAGATGATGCCACGAAAAGTACCATACTGATTAACCATAAAGTCATACCTAAACCAGAACCCGGCATTGCTTTAGCAACAACCGATAATGGCGGATAAACTGTCCAACCACCAGATGCAGGACCTGTTTGAATAAAGAATGATGACATCATGATCACACAGGCCATAAAGAAGAACCAGTATGAAAGCATGTTTAAAAATGGCGAAGCCATATCTCTTGCTCCAAGTTGAAGCGGAATAAGTAAGTTACTAAATGTACCACTCAATCCGGCAGTTAGTACAAAGAATACCATGATGGTACCGTGAATGGTTACCAAAGCCAGATAAAAGTCGGACTTAATACGACCACCTTCAGCCCATTTACCTAAAAATGTTTCTAAGAAAGGGAAGTTTTGATCTGGCCATGCCAATTGAATACGGAATAAAATGGATAAGCCCATTGCTATTACCGCCATAATAATACCGGTAATTAAAAACTGCTTAGCAATCATTTTATGATCCATACTAAAGATGTACTTTGAAATCAAAGTCTCTTTATGATGCCCATGATCAGCGTGATCGTGATTGTGTTCGTCGTGTAATGCTATTGTTGACATAATTCGTTCGCTCCTGCTTAATATTATTTATTTAAAGCCATTTGGTTAGTTTTCACAGCTGCTGAATCTTTAGCTGCTGAATCTGCTACTGATTTAACAGGTGCAGGTGCCACTGGCAAATTAAATTGTTTTCTTAAATCGTCGTTTAAGTATGTTTTCTGTTCTGCAATCCAGGTTTTGTATTCAGCCTCAGAAACTACACGTACCA
Source organism: Sphingobacteriaceae bacterium GW460-11-11-14-LB5 (assembly GCA_002151545.1). Lineage (NCBI taxonomy): Bacteria > Pseudomonadati > Bacteroidota > Sphingobacteriia > Sphingobacteriales > Sphingobacteriaceae > Sphingobacteriaceae bacterium GW460-11-11-14-LB5. The sequence continues at coordinate 4,456,375 of CP021237.1, forward strand.
CTTTTTGCATGTTGTAGTGACCTGATCCACAAATTTTAGCACATAGGAAAAGGTACTTAAAGTTAGGATCGTTGGTTTCTTGCTGCATTTCTGCAGTTGTTTTTGTAGGCGTAAACTCAAATATCGTTCTCATACCCGGTACGGTATTTAACTGTACTCTGAAGTGTGGCATATAAAAACTGTGAATTACGTCTTTACTGGTTAAAATCAGTTTAACTGGTTTGCCCACAGGAAGCACCATCTCATCAGCCATTTCATCATCGCGGGAGTTGATATCTTTAAAATCGATACCCAACGCGTTAGTAGCAGTAGTTAGCTTATAATTTTTGTTACCTACTATTCCATCAGCTCCAGGATAACGGATAGACCATTTAAACTGCTCAGAAGTAACTTCGATCTGTAATGGTTTGTTATTTGGATCTTCAACTTTGAAGAAAATAGATCTCCAGGTTAAGAAACCCATTAATACCAAAACGGTTAATACTAAAGCCGGAACGATTGTCCAGATTTTTTCGATGGTATTATTGTGTGGGTAGTAGTAAGCTTTTCTTTTAGCTGAGTATTTATAGATGTAAGAAAATCCGAATAATAAGATGTGTGTAACTACAAATACAATAGTGGTAATGATTAATGTTAAATTAAACATTTCATCAATTTTCTTTCCGTGCTCAGATGCCGCATCAGGAAGTAACATTGCCCCATGTACTGTATATTCCCAATATACACCATATAAACCGATCACTAAAAACAGCGCAAATAAACTTGCGTGTACCCTGTTCCAGTTAATACCAACAGGTTTACCTTGTGCTTCGCGGCTTAATTCATATACTTTTATGGCTTTACCAATAATTGCAATGAATAAGCATACGGCAAGGAAAACCAGAATATAAAATATTACCGATTTATAAACCTCGCCCATATCAACCTTCGGTGCCGCGGCAGCACCTGCTGCTGCATCTTGCGCAAATACGCTAGTGTTTGCAAAAACAGTAATCAATACTGCTAAAGCTGCGGTCGTTTTATTCGTTATAAACTTTCTTAAACTCATTTTCTTAAAAGTAGTACGCTGTACTGCTAATTATAATAATAATTAAATATTTGCTTTATCTTATCACCACTACAATTGATGATGCAAACTTTCTTGTAATAATGGGTGATTCTTTGCAATTAAAGGTTTCTTGCTTAATGATGTTAAAACCGTAAAGGTAAACAATCCTACGAAACCAATTGCAGTACCAATTTCAATGATACCGAAACCATTATGTCCTTCTTCTACCGCTCCTGGCATAATCATTTGGTAGTAATCTACCCAGTGACCTAAAAGTACCACGATAGAAACGAATAATAATTTCGCATCTGTTCTTTTGTTATCTCTATCCATTAATAATAATACTGGCGCTAAGAAGTTCATGGCCAGGTTTAAGAAAAACCAGAACTTGTAATACTCAAAGCGTTTGTAGAAATATACAGTCTCTTCAGGCATGTTTGCATAGTAGATCAATAAGAACTGAGCAAACCATACATAAGTCCAGAAGATAGAGAAACCGAAAATAAACTGACCTAAATTATGCAAGTGACTATTGTTAACCCATTGCATATAACCCGCTCTTCTTAATAAGATAAGAATAATGGCGATAGTAGCTAAACTGCTTACCCACATAGCGGCGAAGTTATACCAGCCGAACATGGTTGAGAACCAGTGTGCTTCTAATGACATTACCGTATCGAAAGCAAAAATCGGTGTTGTAAAACCGTAAATTACCAGAAAGATACAAGCATTTTTAAAGCTTTTTCTGTAAGAATTTAAACCACCTGCTAAATCTTCATTATAAGAAAACTTAACAAACATGATCGAAAATATACTATAGATACCTAAGAACACCACCTGGCGACCTAAGAAAAAAGGTACATTTAAGAATACCGATTTACCAGCAATGATAGAATCATAATTAGCACTGTTTGGATCCGTTAATCCATCTGCATGCCAGTGGTGGTATAAGTTGTGTGTGTACAAACCTGCCGAAATTACGACAACCAGTATTACAGCTGCAATAGGCAATGTTTTTGCCATAGCCTGCGGTACACGTAAAATTGATGCAGACCAACCTGCCTGAGCTACATATTGAACAGCCAGGAAAAATGTACCCGACATACAAACGCATGCAAAGTAATATGCCATAAGCAACAGGTTAGCAAAAGTACGCTCGTGCATTACTTTATCGCCGGCTAAGAAACCGAACAATACAGCTGCAATACCGATAACGATACCAACGATGCTTAATGTTTTTACTTTACCTGTAAACTCAAACTGTTCACTAAAATTAATATTGTGAGTTCCCATTTATATTTGCTTTACTATTGTCCTTTTTGTAATTGTTGAACATACATCACCACTTTCCAACGATCTGTTGGTGAGATTTGCGAAGCATGCGAGCCCATGTTATTTACACCGTAAGTAATGGTGTGGTAAATTTTACCTGCGGTAAGATCAACCATATTACCACCTCTAGATGATGCGCCTGTTTGATAAGCAGGTACACCACTAAATTTCTCAATTTTAACTAAGTGTCCTTGTCCATCGCCTTTTTCACCATGGCAAGGGCTACAGAAAACGGTAAATAAATGTTTACCCTGAGCTAAATTAACAGTATCTACTGGTAAAGGGTTAACCATGCTCACACCTGCTGCTTCGTATCCTTCTTTTGTATTAGGATACTCATCATATTCAGTAAAACCTACTGGTTTAGTATGTGCAGGTGGCAACTGGGCTGTTTTACCATCTTTAAAATTTTTGTTTGGCTGATCCGGATTGTAAGCAATCGGATCATACATGTTTCTGGCATATTCTAAGCCAGTACTGCGTTTATCTTTACAAGCAGAAAAGGTAGCTGCAAAAGCGATAGCTAAAAACGCCGTGTAAACAAATTTATTCTTATTCATAGCTAATGTACTTTCTTTCATTATACTTTATTTCTAAAGCACCTGCATCTTTTAATAATCCATCAATTACAGTATGTTCCACATTGTCTTTTGCATCAACTGCAATAACAAAACGATCATCAGTAGCACGTAAATCCATCACTCTTGGTGCTCTTCCTGGGAATAAGTGAGTAGATGCATAATAAGTTAACACCATACCGAAAGCACAGAATAATACTGTAAGCTCGAACATTATCGGAATAAAATCCGGCAATGCGAATGATGGTTTACCACCTATGTTTACTCTCCAATCGATTACTGCGCAGAAATAAATCAAAGCGAACGCACAGCAAGTACCGGTAATACCAAAGCAAAATGCTGCGATATCGATTCTAGATCTTTTAATTCCTAATTTGGCTTCTATTCCGTGTATAGGCATCGGTGTATATACATCATGAATGCTGATGTTATTTTCCTGAAGCTTTTCGATGCCGTGCATCATTTCGTCAGGATCGCCAAAGCTGCCTAAAATATATTTGATATCACTCATTGTTATATTTTTGCGTAATCTTCTTGTTTAACACTATCAAATTTCTCTAAAGACTCTACGTATTCTGCAACGTATTCTTTATTCTCATGCCCTTCTTTAATCTGTTTCATTTTAGCTTGCTCACTTGCAGTTTTTAATAATAATTTAACCTCTGCTATAGCGATTGATGGCAATACTCTTAAGAATAATAAGAATAAAGTAAAGAACAAACCGATTGAACCTACGAATACACTGATATCAACCCATGTTGGATAAAACATTGCCCAACTTGACGGAATATAATCACGGTGTAATGAAGTAACGATAATTACGAAACGCTCGAACCACATACCCACGTTTACTACGATTGATAAAATCCAGGTCGCTTTAATGCTTAAACGGATCTTTTTGAACCATAACAACTGCGGAGAGATTACGTTACAGGTCATCATCATCCAGTACGACCACCAGTAAGGACCAGTAGACCTGTTGATAAATGCATACTGCTCGTATTCCGAACCTGAATACCATGCGATGAAGAACTCAGTTAAATAAGCCACACCTACGATTGATCCGGTTAAGATGATGATTTTATTCATCGACTCGATGTGGAACATGGTGATGTAGTTTTCTAAGCCCAATACTTTACGTGCAACCAATAATAAGGTTAATACCATCGCAAATCCTGAGAAGATCGCCCCTGCCACGAAGTATGGAGGGAAGATGGTGGTGTGCCATCCCGGAATTACCGATGTTGCAAAGTCCATTGATACAATGGTGTGTACCGAAAGTACAAGTGGTGTAGAGATACCTGCTAAGATTAAAGACACCGCTTCGAAACGTTGCCAGGTTTTAACACTTCCACTCCATCCAAAAGAGAAGATAGAATAGATTTTTCTACGTGTACCCACTGCACGGTCGCGGATGGTAGCGATATCTGGTAATAAACCTGTGTACCAGAATAATAATGATACAGAGAAGTAAGTCGAGATCGCAAACATATCCCACACCAATGGTGAGTTAAAGTTTACCCAAAGTGATCCGAACTGATTCGGTAAAGGTAAAACCCAATAAGCTAACCAAGGACGGCCCATGTGCGATACAACGTAAGTTGCGGCACAGATTACGGCGAAAATGGTCATCGCCTCTGCCGAACGGTTGATGGAGTTACGCCAGTTCTGACGGAAGAGTAATAGTACTGCTGAAATTAGTGTTCCAGCGTGACCGATACCTACCCACCATACGAAACCGGTGATATCCCAAGCCCAACCAACTGTTTTATTTAAACCCCATGCACCGATACCATTCCAGAAAGTGTAGCTTACTGCTACTACCCAAAGTAAAGCACCTAATGAGGCAACGATGAAACCAATCCACCAAGCCTTGTTCGGCTTGTTCTCTACCGGGCTTAAAATATCATCCGTAATTTTTGCATACGTGATGTTATCTCCGGTAATTAATGGTTCTCTAAGTATTGATTCGTTATGTCCTGACATAATTTGTATTTTCTTTATACTAAAGCTTACGCTTGTACTGTTGTATCTGTATTTCTAATTTTTGTCATGTAGCCGATACCCGGTTTCACATTGATCTCTTCCAATACGTAGTAAATACGCTCAGAACGTAATGCTTTTGAAACCTCTGAATTTGGATCGTTTGCATCACCAAATACAATCGCATTTGCTGAACAAGCTTCCTGACAAGCCATTTTAATATCGCCATCTTTTAATGGACGTTTCTCCAGTTTAGCTTGTAATTTGCCACCTTGTATACGTTGAATACACATAGAGCATTTTTCCATTACCCCTCTCGAACGTGTAGTTACATCAGGGTTTAAAACTAATTGGGTAAACTCGTTATTTAAATAGTTATCGAAACGTGAATCGTTCCAGTAGTTAAACCAGTTGAAACGACGTACTTTGTACGGACAGTTATTTGCACAGTAACGTGTACCTACGCAACGGTTATAAGCCATGTGGTTTAAACCATCACTTGAGTGTACCGTTGCCAATACCGGACAAACGGTTTCGCAAGGTGCGTGATCACAGTGCTGACATAACATTGGCTGGTGAACCACAGAAACGTGATCTAAGTCTTCTAACTTAGCAATTTCTTTTTCTCTGGTTACGTCACCGTCTTTAGTTTCGTAGCTGTAATAACGATCGATACGGATCCAGTGCATTTCACGACGACGGCGAACCTCATCACGGCCTACAACAGGAATGTTATTTTCAACGTTACAAGCAACAATACAAGAACCACAACCTGTACAGGCATTCAAATCGATTGCCATAACCCAGTTGTTACCTGGTTTTTCGTATTGATCCCAAAGATCGTAATCTTTATGCTCGCCTTTTTCGTTGCCCGCACCAGGATTTTTTAAGTACTCTTTAAAAGTAGCTTCTTTAATCACTGCACGACCTTCGAAAGAGTGGTGAGTTTGTGTTTGAGCTAACTCATAGTAACCGCCTGTTGGGGTAATGGTTACTGTAGTGGCATATTGGAAGGTTCCATTTATAAAAGAAACAAAAGGGAAAGCATTTTTACCCACATCGTTACCGGCTTTACCCACTTTGGTACGGCCATAACCTAATGCAATAGATGCAGTTTGTTGTGCTTGTCCTGGCTGAATCAATACCGGAAGGTCTACTGAATATCCGTTGCTGGCTTTCACCGTTACCACATCAAATTCTTTAACCTTTAATTTCTCAGCAAATTTTGGTGCAAGGGCAACATAGTTATCCCAGGTTACTTTAGAAACCGGATCAGGTAATTCCTGTAAGAATGCATTGTTTGCATTTTTACCATCACGCATCGGGATGTTTTCGTAAACCTGTAACTGAATATCTTTATCTAAAGCTTTGCTGCTGCTAACAATTGAAGTAGCAACTTGCGCTAAAGATTGTGTGAATGAATAAGCTCCGGCAGTTTTTGCTGTTGCCGTAACCACTCCTTTTTCTAAAACTTCTTCCCATTTCAAACCAACAGCTGGTAACATTTTAGCTTCCCAGTTGCTGCGTACAAACTGATAGTAATCTTTAACCGGAGCATCAGCCCAGGTTAATAAACTCTCTTCAGCCTGGCGGCTATTGAAAACCGGGTTGATGGTTGGCTGAACGATAGAATAATATCCTTCGTAAGCATTTGCATCACCCCACGATTCTAAATAGTTATGGTTAATTGCAATGGCATCACAAGCAGTTGCAGTTTCATCAGCACGATCAGAGAATGAAATTTTAGCCGGAACCTTAGCCAATGCATCAGTAAACGCTTTTGCATTTGCTGCATCGTAAACCGGGTTACTGTTTAAGAATAAAACAGCACCAACTTCGCCACGGCTCATTTCAGCAACTAAGCCATTAAATTCGGCATCGTTACCTGCATATAAATAACAAGGGTTATCTAAATCGATCGTAGTGCCATAACTTCCGATAGCGGCGTTAATGGCATTTACTAAAATCTGCGTAGAAACATCGTTCGAACCACAAACTACAAGGCCTTTACCTTTAGCTTGTACCAATTCTTTCGCTACCAGTTTAATTACTTTATCGGCAGTGGTGTTATTACCTAATGTTCCACCAGGTAAAGCGCTACCGGTAATGGCATTGTATAAAGCAATTAAAGCAGGTCCTTCTTCCGATAATTTAACCGGAACACGGGTATCTGCATTGGTACCTGTTAAGCTCATTCCACTTTCGAACTGAATGTGGCGGCTCATTTTTTTATTTTCTAACGATTTGTAGTTACGGTTAGCGGTATATTGAGCGGTAAACTCTTCTCCGCTAATCCAGGTACCTAAGAAATCGGCACTGAAACTTACAATTAAATCGGCTTTATCAAAGTTGTATTTTGGTAAAACGGCTTTACCAAAACTGTTTTGGTTGGCCTGGATAATACCAGTATAAGAAACCGCATCGTACTGAACCAATTTAGCAGCAGGATATTTTGCAATAAACTGTGCAATAACCGCATTAGTTGATGGGCTGTTTACTGTTGATGATACAATACGGATTTTCTTTCCACCTGCCTGTGCTTTTGCCAACTCGCCTTTTACAAAGCTGTCGATTTTTGCCCAGGTGGTTTCTTCCACTTTTCCGTCTTTTACTAAAGCTGGTGCTTTTAGTTTAGATACATCATATAAATCTAAAACCGAAGCTTGGGCTCTCGCATCTGTACCACAGTTAAATTGACCCGCATTTGGATTTGGTTCAATTTTAATCGGGCGTCCCTCTCTTGTTTTAACTAAAATACTCTGGCCATTAAAGCTCGAAGTATAATAGTTAGGAATACCCGGAGTAACCTCTTCAGGTTTTACCAGGTAAGGAATAGATTTATGAACAGGGGCAGTTTGACAGGCTGCCAAAGTTACTGCACCTAAACCAAAACCTAACGCCTTTAAAAAGTCGCGGCGTGGGGTAACGGTACTTAACCCTGCTTCATTTAAAACATCTTCTATTGGAAGTGGCTCGGCGAATTCGTTTTTGTTATTCTTAACAAAATCGGGTGTATTGTTATACTCCTCTAAGCCTTTCCAGTATTTTTTGTTGCTTTCCATTTAAGCTATATTACTGTTTATTCGAACGTTCTTACTAAACTCTATCTATTAATAGTGGCATTTACCACACTCTAAACCACCCAATAACGCTGGTGTAATTTTCTCGCCTTTTTTAATCTTTTCGTGCGCTTCGATAACCTTAGCGTAGAAAGCATTATTTTTCTGACCAGAAATATCTGTTTCCTTATGGCAGTTAATACACCATTTCATGGTTAATGGAGAATATTGATAAATTTCTTCCATGGTATTAACCGGACCGTGACAAGCGAAACATACAGGTTCTGTTGGTTGTAATCCTTTTGCTTTACGGATTGCATCTTCTGCAACAACTACGTGTTGAGAGTGATTGAAGTAAGCAAAATCAGGAAGGTTGTGTACACGTACCCACTCCATTGGTTTAGCTTTACTTTCATCGTATTTCTGTGTTTCAGGATCGTAACCTAAAGCATTATAGATTTTTTTGATCTCAGGAGAAATCTCACCATCATATTTATCTCTTGCCTGAACCGCTTTGTGGCAGTTCATACAAACGTTTAATGATGGGATAGTTGCATTTTTAGATTTAAATGCACCGTTGTGGCAATACTGACAATCGATCTGATTGATACCCGCGTGCAACTCGTGAGAGAATTTAATTGGCTGTACTGGCTGGTAACCGGTATGAACACCCGTATTCCACATGCCCATCCAACCGAACGAACCTAAACAGATGATTAAACACAAGATAAAGAACATCACAAATTTCTTGTTTTTGAACATCTTGCGCACACCAACCTTTAATGGCACATCTTCCTCAATCTCGATACCTTGTTTTTGTAAAATCAGGCGCTCTAACAATTTAGAAGCACGACCTAAGATTACTAAAATCACAATTGCCAATACTACGATAGCAACGATACCTGCAATTGATAAACCTGAAGTAGATTCGTCTTTTACTGCAACACCACCTGCTGGAGTAGCTGCTTTTGGCTCACCTTCTTTAATGTATTGTAAGATGTCTTTGATTTTAGTCTCATCCAATTCAGGAAAAGAAGTCATCGCCACCTTATTGTTCTCATTAAAAACTTTAACAGCAGCAGCATCGCCAGAAGCGATTAATGCAGCACTGTTAGGGATCCATTTCAAAAGCCATGCTTCATCATGACGATCGCTTACACCAGTTAAGGCCGGACCAACCAATTTAGCATCTAACGCATGGCACGAAGAACATTTTGCTTTGAAAAGCGCTCTTCCCTCTTTAGCATCCTGCGCACTTACGGTAGAAACCGCTATTACGGAAATTGCTGAAAATACGAATAACGACTTCCAAACGCTTTTTAAAATCATCGAGATATCTCTCATAATGAACACTTTATACTTATTTAATTTACTTTTTGTTGTGAAATTGATGCTGAACTAGGGGTAGCCCCACCAAAACTTGAACAAAAGTATAACTTATTAATAAATCCCATGACATAATAGTGACTGGAAATACAATTTATAATCATTCTAAACAAATGTCGTTTCAGGCCATTCAGGCAATAAAAATGCCCATTTTCGATATGTTATCTCGAATGGGCATACTAGAAACCAATTTGGTTTATTTATTTTTTCTGATTATTGTTTTAATATCCAGGCAAACATTAATGGTGCTACAATTGTTGCATCACTTTCTACAATAAACTTAGGGGTGTGAATATCTAATTTACCCCAGGTAATCTTTTCGTTCGGTACAGCACCAGAATATGAGCCATAAGAAGTAGTCGAATCCGAGATCTGGCAGAAATAACTCCAGAAAGGAATATTTTCCATTTCCATATCCTGATAAAGCATTGGCACTACACAAATAGGAAAATCGCCGGCTATACCACCACCAATCTGGAAGAAACCAATTCCTTTGCCACCACTGTTTGCAATATACCAGTCGGCTAACCAGCCCATATATTCAATACCGCTTTTCATTGTAGTTGCTTTCAATTCACCTTTCATCACATATGAGGCAAAAATGTTACCCATAGTAGAATCTTCCCATCCCGGTACTACAATTGGCAAATTCTTTTCTGCCGCAGCAAGCATCCACGAGTTTTTAGGGTCTATTTCATAATATTGCTCTAAATCGCCACTTAAAAGCATTTTGTACATGAACTCATGCGGAAAATATCTTTCACCGGCCGTATCTGCATCTTTCCATATTTTATGAATGTGTTTCTGTAAACGACGGAAAGCCTCTTCTTCCGGGATACAGGTATCGGTAACACGGTTGTAATGGTTCTCTAAAAGATCCCACTCGTCCTGCGGACTTAAATCGCGGTAGTTTGGTACACGTTTATAATGTGAATGTGCTACCAGGTTCATAATATCTTCTTCAAGGTTCGCACCCGTACAAGAAATAATCGCCACTTTATCCTGGCGAATCATCTCTGCAAGTGAAATTCCCAATTCTGCAGTACTCATTGCACCAGCAAGTGTGATCATCATTTTACCACCTTCGTCTAAATGCGTTTCGTATCCTTTAGCCGCATCCATCATTGCCGCAGCATTAAAATGGAGGTAATTACGCTCCATAAACTGAGATATTGGTCCTCTTGTATTGCTCATTTCGTTTTGTATTGTTTGCCGCAAAAATAGGTATTTAGGCCGAAAGGTTAAAACGTAAAAGCGTTTAGCGCTTGGAGCATCGCGTTTGGCGCATGGCGATTAGGGCATGGCGCCAATTAACTTACATAAAATTATCTGATCATTCCCTCCCGGTTCGTCATCCTAAACTTGTTTCAGGATCTTTAATGGAAATAGTTTGCAATTAACAGTTATCAATAAACAATTAACTGATTCCCTCCCCGATTCGTCATCCTGAACTTGTTTCAGGATCTTTAATGGAAATAGTTGGCAATTAATGGTTATCAATAAACAATTAACCAATTCTCCCCTCGTGGTTCGTCATCCTGAACTTGTTTCAGGATCTCTATGAAAATTAAGCTAGTATCCTTTATTTGAAAAGCAATTGCAGCAATCCTTTTAACGTCAGTCCGGCTTTTCGGTAAAAGTCCTCGGCTCGTACCTCGCCTGTGGGCTTTCCCCTTCAATCCGGTTTAGGTGTCAACGGGCAGCAGAAATAGTACAGTTTGCAATTAACAGTTATCAATAAACAGTTAACCGATTCCCCTCATGGTTCGTCATCCTGAACTTGTTTCAGGATCTTTTATTGAAATAGTTGGCAATTAACAGTTATCAATAAACAATTATCCGATTCCCCCTCGTGGTTCGTCATCCTGAACTTGTTTCAGGATCTTTAATGGAAATAGTTGGCAATTAACAGTTATCAATAAACAATTAACTGATTGCCCCGCGATTCGTTATCCTGAACTTGTTTCAAGATCTTTCATGGAAATAGTTGGCAATTGACAGTTATTAATTAACAGTTAACCAATTCCTCTCGTGCTTCGTCATCCTGAACTTGTTTCAGGATCTTTTATGGAAATAGTTGGCAATTAACAATTAACCAATTCACACCGCGATTCGTCATCCTGAACTTGTTTCAGGATCTTTCATGGAAATAGTTGGCAATTGACAGTTATTAATTAACAGTTAACCAATTCCCCTCGTGCTTCGTCATCCTGAACTTGTTTCAGGATCTTTCGTGGAAATTAAGCTAATCTCATTTACCTATTATTAAGGCTGGTATTCAAATGGCAACCTATCCCCTATTCTTTTGCCGCCCCAAAAATCACGCACGTAAAAACTTTTATAATCTACATAACTACCTTTGCTATCAACCAGTGTATGCTTAAGGTAAGGGCGTAAAAGTGATCCAGCATTATAATCCAAACGCGTAGCAATTTTATGATTATACAACACATACACCGATCTGGGGAGTTCAAGTTTTATAAAATTACTATCTACTACACTCGTAAACATACTGGGATTTGTAGGTTGAGTACTTATTTTCATCGGTCCCGTTTCATTTATAGCGGCATAGGTAAAAAACCATTTTGCTCTGCATTGTTTGCAAACACAGTTCTTAAATAATGCATAAAAGAACCAAAGTAAGCAACTTTCCGGTTCTCCATCCACTCGCTTCGCTCCTCCTGATTACCTGTTAGTTCTTCAAAAACACAATCACCATCAAAACTGGTCAAACGGCTAGCCCTGGTAAAAGTAAAGTCCTTTAGCAGATATTTTATCCGATAACCAAGCATATGATTTGTAATGATTAAAAAATCGCTGGATGTGGCATTTAAATAATCAGTTTTAGATTTAAACTTTAAAACATCTGTATTCTCTATTTCACAACTGGCTGCATTTGGCGACGTTCCTAAAAAGGCATCTCTAAATATCCTTAAATATTCTTCTCTTTTCTTGTCAAATTTTATGGTTACACTATTTAATTCTACAACTGCATCTGCTAATTTTATATCCAGCACCAACGATTTGCCATTAATGCTCATATTTCTTTTCTCAGAAACATAACCAATCATTTTTACGACTAATTCGTAATTACCACTCGCCAATCCACCAATAAAATACGCTCCTTTCTCATCCGTTAAGGTAATACTTTTCGAATCGGCTATAAACACAGTAGCAGCCTCAATGGGTTTTCCATCCTTAGCTTTAATTACCCCACTAATGGCAAAATTATTCTGAGCCATAGTCACAAAATTGCCAAAACAGAATACCAATACTAGGAGCGCGAATTTATACATCGTTATTTAGAGCGTTTTACTTTTGTTTTCAATTTATAAAATTAATTTAATCAGACAATTGTTAAACCATAATTTAAAATTCCTTTTCTTTGCGCCATGAAAAGAATCTACATTTTCTTTTTCCTTTTAACAATTACGCTGCCTGGTATGGCGCAGATGAAATTGATTAAAAAGATGCTCTCGAACGAAAAAGATACCACCCGCAAAGCCAGCTTTTTACCTTTACCCGCCTTCGGCTATAGTCAGGAAACCGGTTTTGAATTTGGGCTTGGCGCGATTTACTCCTTTTATGTCGATAGAAAAGATACTTTGAACAGGAGTTCGAATTTCGCTTTGAACACGACCTATTCTACAAAAAAAACTGCCAATTTTATGCTTAAGGGCGATTCCTGGACCAAAGGGAATAAATACCATTTTATCGGCGATGTCCGTTTTAAAAATCAGCCTTTCAATTTTTACGGCATTGGCAATAAGGCACAAAAAGCAGATGAAGATAAATTAGACCAACGGGTTTTTAAAACGCTGTTCGATGCCGAGATGAACACTTTACCCAAAGCATATACAGGAGTATCATTGGGTTTCGAGAATTACCGCTTTATAGATAAGGAAATTGGTGGCATTTATACAACGAATCCACAAATTTTAGATAAAGATGGAGGCTCAGTAGCGTGGATAGGTGCATCGCAGAGTTACGACACACGTAACAGCAACAATTACCCAACAAAGGGTTTTTTTGGCAGGGCAACCTACCAGTATGCACCCGATTTTTTTGGTGGCGATAGTTTTACCGGCTCACAGATGAAGCTAGATCTTCGCGGTTTCTTCAGTCTGGCGCCAAAAGTAGTTTTAGGGGTACAGGGTATTTTTTACACCATACAAAGTAAAGCTACGACATTTTACCTTTTACAACAGTTAGGCAACGACCAAATGATGCGCGGTTATTACAGCGGTCGCTACCGTGATGAAAACCTGATGGCCACACAAGCCGAAATCCGTTACCGTTTTATGAACCGTTTTGGTATTGTAGCTTTTGCGGGTACCGGTAAGGTATTTGCAAACGGCCAGTTTAATGCCGATGGATTAAAACCAAACTTTGGCCTTGGAGGGCGCTACTTTTTCGATCCGGCAAAAGGTTTAAGTGTGCGGGTAGATTACGGCATTGGCGAAAAACTGCCAAACGAAAAACGCCAATCGGGATTTTATATCAGTTTAGCAGAAGCGTTTTAAAGGATGTAAGATGTATAATGGAAAAGGGATAACGGAATATATACTCTGCTTTTTGCCATTTTGGGCGCAGTGAAGGACCTACAATTCCAAATGCTCCAATTACTTTTCCTAAAAGACAGATCTTCAGTTCTTTTTATCTTGAATATCAAACTTTACATGTAGACTATCAAATCTTTTGACGCCAGCACGAGACTTGGTTAATAGTGAGCCATTTATAGCTTTTGCATCACCGTTTTGCTTATTAAAAATAATTTTATCCGCTTCTAACATTAAATCATCATTATAAACTCTAGCCCTTCCATACAGATTTATTAGTTTTTGATCTTTAGATGTTTTAACTGAATCTATAGCGCCATATTTTATAGTCCCTAGTAAACTCCCTTTTGCCGGACCATCCTCAATGTAAGTAATTAGATATTTTGCATTTCCGCTAGAAGAAAAATCTTTTGATTTTGATTTATTAAGGTCCAGAACAATTTGTGCAGAAATGAATCCATCCCCCATTTTATCATCTAATCTTGCCTTTTTTGCAGTTATTAAACCTTTTTCTTTATCCCAAATTAATTCTTCCGCGATCAACTTACTATTCCCGATTATTAAGTCAGCAAATGAGAAATAAGATATATTTCCTTTAACATCTCCACGAAGCGTCCTGAAAGAAATAATTTTTGGCACTAACGCAGCATAATCATTCGATTTCAAAACAGCAATCTTTTGCTTCCCATCCTGATGATAAAAACGGTCATAGAGCGCCTCATTTTTAATTATATATTTTTTAGGCTCAGAATACAAAATGATCAGCTTATCAGTCGTATAGGTATTCTTTGAAACCAACTTTTCGCCAATAAATTTCACCAGTACCTTATCGCCCCTTTTAAAATTGTCATCTTTTATATTTTGAGCGGTAAGATTTAAATTGATAGTAAAAAGGCCATCATTTAAAACAATTTTTTCAAGTTTATTATTCGCACCTTTTTTTATCGACTTAATTTTAGAGGTGGCAAAACGGGCCTTATTGGCTTCATACAGAAAAGCATATTTTTCAGGTTTATACTCGTAAATCAAATTGCCCTTTAAATCCTTTATGGTTTGTGGCACGTAAGTAATGTCGACATCTTTAAATCGGTTGGGCTCTCCAATTGGTGCAGGCGGCAATATACTTGCGCTAATTAGTACAACTATTTTGTCGCCTATTTTAAGTTTATTGTTAACATTGTTATATTCTATTGAATAAGTACCAGTTGCCGTTTTTAAGCCAAATGTTTTATGGTTCCTTTTCTTACCAAATTCAATCACCACGCCTTCTATCGGTTTTCCAAGTAAAGAATCGGTTTGCAATGTTTTAATCTCGGTTTGTACCGTAGGGGCAACATCAACATATGCTACTGTAAAACTATACACCAGTCCCAATAATATCGGCAATGCCAATACATACACTAACTTTTTCATGTTCGTTGATTTTTGGTTAAACAACATTTTAATACGGTCCTTAATCGGGCTTTTAACAAAATTGTGGATCAATGGCATCTCGCTCTTGGTTATGGCCAGTTTTAGTAAAAGATTGGCATATGCCCTACTGCCATAACCTGTTGAGGTGACTTCATCTGCCTCATATTCATGTACCTGCTCTAAAGCTTTATCGTATAGGTAAACCACAGGGTTAAACCATAAAACAGCTTTAAAAACCATGAGCACTAGCTTATCTATAGAATGGTATTGCCTGGCATGAACCTGCTCGTGTTTCAGCAAAACTGATAGATCAGCAGCACTTAAATCCTCATCATTTATAAAAACATAGTTAAAAAAGGAGCAGTTGGTAAAACCTTGTGTTTTGCTTATTAGCTTTAATCCGTCGTAATTTTGGGTGTAACTACCGGTGTGTTTAAGCAAACCAAACAGCCGCCATAGGCAAACCAACAATAAAAGTGCAGCCGTAGCACCGTAAACAGTATACATCAGCAGCATCCAGTCGACTTGAGTTCTTACCTCTGGCTGGTACTTCAGCATAATGGGCTGAATAAGCTGCACTGGTGCCTCATCAGCAGGTTTTATTTCAGGTATATTAACCGGGGCCTCAGTTTCTACCGTTGTTATTTCGCGTTTAATTTCAAAATGTAAAGCCGGAATAATAAAACTCAGCAACAGCGTAGCCAGCAAATAAAAGCGATTGATCTTAAAGAAAGTGAGTTTTCTTAAAACCACCAGGTAAAATCCGAAGAACAGTACCGTACAGGCGGTAACTTTAAGCAGATAGGTTAACCATTCCATAGCTATCATTAATTAACAACCACGTTTCGAAAAGGCAACAAAGCCATCTAAAATCAGATTGCTGATTTTTCGGATATTTTTCTCCTTATTAATGTAATCAAGGGTCTTACTGTTGGATATATTGCCAAGCTCGATTAAAACTGCAGGCACTTTAGATTCACGGAGTAATAAAAGGTTTGCATTTTTTAACGAATCTCTTACTTCCATTCCTTTAAGCTGCTTTAAATTGCTTAAAATTCCGGCACCCAGGTCTTCCGCTGTTTTAATATTGCTGTTCAGTTTAGAAACATAAACCTCAATACCACCGAAAGGCACTGCTTCATTTGCAACTGCTGCATTATGATGGATGGAAATAAATGCCATAGCCTCTTGTTTAGGCAAACGATCGCGAAGTGAGATAAATTCATCAGAAGTTCTCGTCAATACAACTTTAATCCCTCTTTTTTCTGCTTCTTCTTTAATGATTTTTACTGCCCTTAGATTCAGGTCTTTTTCCTTTTGACCATCCAGGGCGCTTACAGCTCCATCTTTCCCACCATGGCCGGCATCAATAACCAATATAGGTTCTACTTCATTAAAAGCAGGGTTTGGATTAACCTTAATCGTGCTGTTTAAGTAATTCATGGCATAAACATTTGGCTTTATCGGTGCATCTGCCGAGGCCTGTTTCCCATCCAATGTTTTCTCAACAATAATTTCTTTGCGGTTTATAAATGCCATGCAGCAAATCATTAAAACCGGAATAATGCCTAAATAAACAAGCTTTTGCAGCTTTGCGTTTGGTTCTTTGTACAACATCATGATTCTATTTTTTAGTGGAAGTTTACTAAAACTATTAATGGCTAATTTTTTAGCTGGCATAGCCAGATTTAAAAGTAAAGAAGCATAAACCTTCTTATCTGCAACTTTAGAAGTTTCACGGTCGGCCAGAAATTCGTGGTTATGATCAATGGCATTCCGCCAAAAATAAATAATGGGGTTAAACCAGAGGACTGCAGTTACGAGGTTAACTAAAAGTTTATCGAAAGCATGCCACTGTTTTACGTGGATCGATTCGTGTTTAATCACCAGGTTCTTCTCTTCCAACTGTAACGAGTCGTCGACAATAATCTGGTTAAAAAAAGAGCAGTTTTTTATGGTTGATTTACCATCGACCAAGATTACAGCTCCATTTCTATCTATCGCATGTTTGCGCAATTGAATCTGGATGCGTACCATCATCAAAAGCATTCTAAAAACAAGGGCGGCCAGAATTAAACAATAACCATACATCACTAGCTGGTTCCAGTTTATGTTAGTGTTAGTAGCATTGCCTTCATCTGCAAAATCCTGCTCTACAAAACCATCATTACTATACGCTATTTTTGAGGGAATCTCCTGACTGGCTACTGTTACTTCGTGGCGATTTTCGATGGTCACTGCCGGGATGCTAAAACTCAATACCAGCATCATTAATAAATAAGCACGGTTCAGGTTAAAAAACGTGAGTTTAGCCAGCAAGAACTGATAGGCCGCAAAGAAGATTACGGTACAGGCCGAAACCTTTAATAAGTAAATTAAAATCATGACTTCGAATCCTGGTTAATGATTTTTTTAATTTCTTCTATATCTTTTTCACTTAGTTTTTCTTCTTTTACCATAAAAGATAAAAGACTGGTTGGAGAATTATCAAAATAACCTGAAAATAATTTTGAAAAGGTAGTTTTGGCATATTCATCTTTGGTAATCGACGGAAAGTATTCGTAGGTTTTTCCATAAGCCTTATAATTAACATAACCTTTCTTTTCTAAAAGCCTCACAATTGATGAGATGGTATTATAAGGTGGTTTAGGTTCTTCTTCCAGCTCATCAATAATATCTTTCACAAATGCTTTTTGCAGTTTCCATAAAATCTGCATAATACGCTCTTCTGCTTTAGTTAATTCTTCCATACCCAAATCTATAACTTACTTTTCAGTTTTACAACTAAAAAACAAGTTGTATTACTGAAAAATCAGTTTAAAAAATTAATTAACTGATTTACAGATAAATAAAATACAAATTTCTTTTAATTAGCAAACGAAAAGATTGTAGTGATTGGCAACTGTAGCCCCGCCATTCGCTATAGCCCTCATAAAAAAATCGGGGCTACCGCTGCTGTCCCTTAGGTTTGAGAAAGATTATCAAAGAATTAAATTTGATAAAGGAAACCTTAAAAGCAGAGGTGAACTATGCTGCGATCCAGACTTACGATCTAGAACCTGTAACAGACCTCTGCTTTTTAGTTGAACAAGAACCATATAGAATTTTAGTCTAGCGGACTATTAAGGGATTCAGTTTTATTCAACTTTAGGATTTCCATTTCACTTAACCGTAAAGTTATGAATTATGAACTATTTGTTGGAATAGATATTTCCAAATCAACCATCGATGTTGCTGTTGTTACACAGGCCTGTTTCGACAAACCCCTTCACCATGTTTTTAAGAACAGCTATGATGGCTTTGGCCTAATGCTGGAATGGCTTTCCATACATGGTATCGCGCCCAAGAAGGTTCTTTTCTGTTGCGAGCATACAGGTATTTATATCTGCCCCATAACCAACTTTATGCATGCAAATGATTTATCTATATGGGTTGAAAACGGGCTGCACATTAAGCGTTCCATTGGACTTAAACGGGGGAAATCTGATAAGGCTGACGCACTGGCAATCGCAAGCTATGCTTTTTCAAATCAGCACAAAGCCCGTCCTTACCTCCTTCCTTCGGCAACAAGCTCAAAACTCAAACACCTGCTGGCACACCGCGAACAGTTGGTAAGACACCAGACCTCTTTTAAATGCACTTGCTCAGAGCTTAAAGGATTTGATAGGGAGAACGCTGGCTATTGCATAGCCGATAGCCAGGAAATGCTTGCCCTTTACGCCGAACGGATAAAAAAGGTAGATATCGAGTTGGCAGCCTTAATAACAGAGGACCAGGAACTAAACGAACAGTTCAGCCTTGTGCAGAGCGTGCATGGGATCGGAAAGCAGACGGCTATGTTTATCCTGATCCATACTGAAGCCTTCGCTGCATTTTCAGACTACAGAAAGTTTGCGAGCTATTGTGGAATAGTCCCATTTCCACATAGCTCGGGGACGAGTATACGAGGGAGAAACCGGGTAAGCAACCTCGCCAATAAAAAACTAAAGGCGTTACTGACCATGTGTGCGCTAAACACGATAAAAAAAGATAACGAATTCAAACGATACTATGATCGAAAAAAAGCTGAAGGAAAAAACGCTATGTGTGTACTGAATGTGATAAAAAATAAGCTACTGAGCAGAGCTTTTGCTGCTGTTAAAAGAGGTACGCCATACCTCCTGGAGCCTGCTGCATAAATCTAAAGTAATGCTTCTCAGAAAAAAAACTTTTTATTTGTATAAACCATAGAATACAGGTTTATTGAACAACGGTCTCTCACCATGGTGCAAAACACCAAACGTTCCTAACGGAACGAAAAAAAAACATAATTTTTTTTCTACCCAAGAGCCGTCCCGATGGGACGTATATTCGCAGACCGTCCCATCGGGACGATTCCTGGGTAGCCAATTGTACGATTGGCGTTTCGTTCCCTAGGAACGTTTGGTGATTAATCTAATATTTTTTACCGGATGGGATTTAAAATTCTAACTCCAAAGGTCAGGATTCTGACATGGGGTCAAAAGGCATCCATCCTTGCTACCCCAAACCCGGCAGCAGCGGGAGCGGGACTGATGCCCGCCACAAAAACGGAACTGCTCATTTCCTAAAAACTGTTGTAATTGTTGAGCATAAATCTTTCCACGCCCCACTATGGCTAAAATATTGAATTTTAAAGATCCTTCACTACGCTCAGGATGACAAAAAATAGCGGTATGATAGATTTCTTCTAGTTAGTCGGAATTTGAAATCCTTATTTGCTTAAGCCTGCCAATGCATTAATGGTTAAGGCTACAATAACCGTATTGAAGATAAAGGCGATTAAACTGTGCAGCAGTGATAGTCTTCTAATCTTTCGATCAGAAATTTCAACATCCGAAACCTGGAAAGTCATGCCCAGCACGAAAGAGAAATAAGCAAAATCGATAAAATCGGGTTCGTCATCACCAGGAAATTCCAGTCCGGCTCCTTTTTTATCAGTAGATTTCTTCTTATCGCCATAATAAAGGTGCGCATAACGCATGCTAAAGGTAGTGTGCACCAAAAACCACGACAAAAACATGCCTGCAATAGCCACGACCAGATCGAGCGGCTCGATATCTTTATTAATTAACAGCAGAATTACAGCGAGTAAACCTGCAAAGGTAGATACCACCACAATGGCAAAAATTTCGCCACGGGTTTCGTCCTGCATTTTGGCCTTCAGGTGTGTTTCAGCAGCAGAGGTATGAAAAAACATGTACCAATGGAGGGTAATCAGCATCAAACAAAACGCATCCCAACCCAACATGATGTGCGTAAGCACACTCATTTCAATAAAAAGCGAAACCAAATAAAAAGCAATACCCGAAAATAAGCTAATCAACAAAATAAACATGGCTGATCGTTTCTGGATACCTGCTAACTTGGGTTCTACATTCATTTTTTAAAATTTAAGCTTAAAGTGTTCCTTGGCCTGCCCTTTTTTAAAGTAAACCAAACCGATCCAGAACAAATCGACGGTTACGGTAACGTCAGGATGGTTTTTAATTTCTGCCCAGGCTTCTTTCATGCCATCGCTCCAATAAATATCGTCAAAAATCAGGAGCGAATCTTCATTAATTTTAGGCAAACACCATTTAAAGTAATTCAGGGTAGCATCTTTGCGGTGGTTACCATCAATGTAAACGAAATCTAAACTGGGCTGTTTGGCAATAATATCAGGCAGGATTAAATCAAAATTACCCACATGAAGTTCGATATTCTCTAAATTAAGTTCCTGGAAATTTTTCTTCGCCACTTCTGCCGTTTGCGGACAACCCTCTATCGTAATTACTTCGGTTTGCGGATCTGTCTTAGCCAGATAGGCCGTGGTAATACCCAAACAGGTACCCAATTCGATTGCACTTTTTGGATGTGTATTTTTTGCCAGGCGATAAATAAGCTTGGCCAGCCTCGGACTTTTTAACGCATTCTTGGCAATCTGACTTACTTTCTTTGTGCGGTTTTTATTGAGGTGAGAACCCGCTCCAAGGTCTGTAACCGTGATTATCGAATCGTCATTAAAAAGTTTTTTTCGCTGTTCTTCTATGTTTTTGTATTCAGATTTGTCTGTAAAATCGTAAATTACCTCATCAGCGAGCTTGTACACGAATGGTGAGTGCGTTCCATGTCGGCTTTTTGCTGTTAAACGGTGTTTAAGGTAATCTGTAATAAATTGAAATAGCATAATATTGCAAAAGTAATTAAACACTGCAAACGTAGGTATGTTTTATGGAAAATAACGCAGAGATAAGTGCTTTAGTAAAACTGTTGGATGATCCTGACGAGGAAGTGTTCCATCATGTAGAGAAGAAACTGCTTGAATATGGCGGTGAGGTAGTACATTTTTTAGAAAATGCCTGGGAACAGTCTTTTGATGGCCTGTTGCAGGAGCGGATTGAAAATATTGTTCATCAGATCCAGTTTAAAACGGTTAAAGAAGATTTAAACTTATGGTATTTAAGTGGTGCTTTTGATTTATTGCAAGGTGCATTAATTATTAACCGGTACCAATACCCAGATTTAGATGAGCAAAAGGTAATTAACCAGCTGGAAGAAATTAAAAGAGATATCTGGCTGGGGCTTCAATACGAAATGAGTTCGGTTGAAAAAGTAAAACTGATCAATCACGTTTTGTATCAACAATATGGTTTTGGGGGTAATACCAAAAATCACCACGATCCCCAAAATTCTTATTTAAACCAGGTGCTGGAAAGTAAAAAAGGCAACCAGATTTCGCTGGCCATCATCTATTCTACCCTGGCACAGAAATTAGATTTGCCTGTTTATGGGATCAATTTGCCGCAACACTTTATTTTGGGTTATATAGACGATAGCAAACAGGAAGGAAGCGAATATGGTGTGCTTTTTTACATCAATGCCTTTAACCGCGGTAACATCTTCGGCAAACATGATGTTGATCAGTTTCTGCGCCAGCTTAATTTAGAAGCCCTGCCCGAATATTACAGGCCATGTAGCAATACCGATATTATCCGCCGTGTAATCAGAAACCTGATTTCGGCATACGAAAACGCTGGTGCAACAGAAAAAGTTGCCGAACTAAACGAATTACAAAATATTATTGCCGAAAAATAACCCTTTAATTTTAGCCCGTGCAGAAAAGAAACGCCAATTACCACACCATCACATTCAGAATGACTGCCTTGGTGATGTTGACACTACTGTTTAGTTTCCATGTAAAAGCGCAAAAAACAGTAAAACCTAATGTAATTGCATACTACACCGGGCAAAATACAGTAATAGATAGTTTCCCCATTGAAAAACTAAGTCACTTAATTTACAGTTTTGGACACTTAAAAGGCGATAGTTTAAACATTCGATCGGCAAAAGATTCTGCGCTGATTTCGAAGATGATCAGTTTAAAAAAGCGTAATCCCGATTTAAAGGTGATGATTGCCATGGGCGGCTGGAGTGCTTGTAAAAACTGCTCTGAAGTATTTAGCAGGGCCGATGGGCGAAAAACATTTGCTAAAACCACCAAAGAAATACTCGACTTTTTTCATGCTGATGGGATAGACATTGATTGGGAATACCCCGCTGTAGTGGGCTTCCCCGGGCATCGTTACACGGTAGAGGATAAACATAACTTCACCTTACTGATTAAAGAATTGCGCAAAAAACTAGGCAAAAAGGCCGAAATTAGTTTTGCTGCAGGCGGCACAAAAAACTGCATCGATTCTTGTTTCGAATGGGATAAAGTCATGCCACTGGTAAACCGGGTTAATGTAATGAGTTACGATCTGGTAAGCGGATATGCCACCCAAAGCGGCCATCATACCCCATTGTACGCTACCGCCCAACAAGCTTTATCAGGCGATTATGCGGTAAAAGCGCTGATCGATTTAGGTGTACCCGCACAAAAAATTGCATTAGGAGCAGCATTTTACGCCCGTATTTTCGAAAATACTACCGATGCAAACCAGGGTTTATACCAGCCGACCAAATTTTTAAGAGGTGTTTCTTTTAAAAACTTTACGAAACAATTTTCTGCTGAAAATGGCTATACCTACTATTGGGATGAGACAGCCAAAGCACCTTATTACTATAACCAACAAACAAGGTATCTCGCCACTTTTGATGATCCTAAATCAATTTCATTAAAAACCAAATATGTTATCGACCAAAAATTAAATGGCATCATGTTTTGGGAGTTGACTGATGATGCTTATAGCAATGGACTACTGGATGTGATTGACAAAACGATAAAAGAATTATAAGGGACTACCGAAGGTAGCCACCCAGTAATTTTGTGCCATACCAGCTCCAGCTTCTTTACTTTTAGCATCCATCATGGCTTTACAATGGCTTACACTATTTTTCCATGCGGTAATTACCAGATCGACCTCGTTATACCCTTTTGCTAAATTTTCTGCCTTAAAATCGCCTTTATAACCAGCATTTAATGCCCGCTCGGCGGGAGTACCGCCATCTGGGGATAAGTGATCAAAATAGTTTTGCTGAGCCATATCTTTGGCATGAAGTATTGCCGCATTTTGCAATTGTTTATTCAAAGATAACTCAGGTACTGGAGGCATGTATTCCGTACCACAATTACATCCGCTTTGTCTGAGTAGGTTAATCTTGCCAATCAATAAATCAACATTGCTTTCCGGCAAGGTTATTTCTTCCTTTTTGCACTGCACCAATAAAATGCAGAGCAAGACACCAGTCAGCACAATTAGGTATTTTTTCATATTCTATTTTATATGGCAAATGGAGGCAGCCATAAGGCTACCTCCAAATTAAAAGTTTGATTTTCCAGATTAGAAGGCTCTTTCTCTGCCCAGGTAAATATTTTTACCAGTGTAAAAAGTATTACCAGACGGGCCTGGAGAGCCACTATCACCTTCCATTTGCATGTTAATGATGAGCCACATGGGTTTGTTCACCGAGTTGCTCATGGTGTGCTTAGCTACCCAAACGTTATCGATATAATAATGGCAGTCTACATCTGTTGCGCTTACTTTATTGTACCAGCACTTGTAATTATGGTACGAGCCAGCATTAGAAACTGCTGTGAGTTTATTCTCCCAGCCACCATCATAAGTATTCTGCCAATTGGTGTTACTGCCTTTAAACTCCATAATATCGCTTTCAGGTGGCCATGAGTTTACTCCTGTAATCCAGAAAGCAGGCCAGGTACCTTTGCCTGTTGGTACAGCGAAATCGCCAGAAATGGTATAACTGGGAAACTGATCGTTAATTAGCACCTGCTGTTTGGCATGGCAGGCACCAGAGTTATACCATATCGCCACATTAGTAAAACCGTTAGCCGTACTGTTTCCCGGAGATGAAGCTAAGCGCGTAGCTTTAATCGTTAACACACCTCCACTTAACGAAATTTGATTATGGTTAGAAGCGCTGCCCACCATACGTGCAGATCCATTATGATCGGTGCCCCAGGGATAATTATAATTCCATTGCGCCTCAAAATTAGTGTAATTGGCAAAAGAGTTCCCGTCAATCAATGTTTCCCATGCTTTAACCTGGCCTTTTTCTGTTTTAATTTCTTCTTTATCTTTTTTACAAGATAAAATTGATACAAACATGCATACAAATAGCATGCATAATTTCATTTTTTCATTTCTCATTTTTTTTGATTTAGGTAAATATTTGGTTAGATAAAAGGCATATCTAAACTTACAACCGACATGCCTGTAAACAAAGGTAGACGACGTATCACTAGAAAATGAGGGTCTAAATGGTAAAAATGAAGTGGTAAAATGGGCGTTTTACTTGCCTTTTCTAATTTGGCAGGTTATTCTGATTTACAATCATTGTAGGTATCTGACTTTATTGACGAAAAAGTTATCAAAAACAAAAGCCTGATCATGGCTCATGATCAGGCTCTTATGCATTTCTTTACGTTACTTGCAGATGTATTAAGGTATATCGTTTATTTACAGTTGTATACCAGATTATAGGAAGTTGATACTTCGTCAAATATGGCACCAGAGCTTGATTTCTGGGTATTTTTTACGATGATAGATGTTGCATTTCCTTTGGCATCGAACTTATAACTGTAATCTGAAATTACTGCATTGGCATCTCCGGAAGATTGGGTTGTAGATTTGATCACTACATTCTTGGAATGTTTCCCAAAGTAATTTCCAGGCATGTAGTCTATAACCAGCGAAATAGGATCAGATGTTTCGTAAGTATTTACAGCAAGTTGATTTGAATATTCATAAATAGTGGTTTCCACTACCCCATCAAAATAAATAACCTTTACCTGTGTTAAGTTACCATTGGTGTATGTAAGTTCGGCAGTAGAGTTAAGTTGGGTATCGAGATAACTTTTTACCACACTTAAATAGCCATCTGCATTGTAGGCATAGGTCCGGGTAACTGGAGTCTTTGAACCATTTATACTAAAAAAATCTGAATTATAGCTGGAAACCGCCCTTCCATCAGCTATAGTAAGTTCTGTAATTTCGCCATCAGGCAATACACCTGTAATTTTTGTAGCAGAATAAGTATAAACCCTAGATTCACCATCACTTGTAGCCTTAGTGAGTTTACCTGAAGCATCGTAAGTATAGCTAATTGAATATTGACCAAACATACCTAAATCGGTATTTACTGTCGTTAACTGGCAACCATTGCTGTTCGGATCCAGGCGTGCATTCCAATTAATTTCTTTCTTACAACCTGCAATTGCAATAATCGCCACCAGGGCCACCATTGCATATTTAATTGTTTTTTGCATTAAAATTTCTGGTTAAGAGGTTAAAATATCGGCAAAGATATTAAAATTTCTCTTTTTTCATCCAGGTAGCCAACAAGTTAAACCAATCTACATCAGAAGTTTTGTTGATCAAACCGAAACCATGACCGCCTTTTTCGTACAGGTAAATATCGGTTGCTACCTGATGCTGCTTTAGCGCCTCATTCATCAACACACTGTTTTGGTAAGGCACGGTCTTATCATCTTTAGCATGTACAAAAAAGACAGGAGGCGTTTTTTTGTTAACATTTTTATTGGCAGAGAAATAATGTTTTAAACTATCAGCAGGATTTGGTCCCAATAAATTCTTCATGGTACCGGTATGCACCGATTCTTCAAAACTAATTACAGGGTAAATTAATGCAGCAAAATTAGGCTTTAGCGTTATCTTTTCCGGATTGGCAATTTTAAGATCATTATAATGTGCAACAAGGGTAGAGGCAAAATGACCACCAGCCGAAAAGCCCATAATCCCGATTTTGTTGGTTTTAATTCCATATTTTTTGGCATTCTTCCTGATCAGATATATGGCTTGCTGTGCATCCTGTAAAGGCCCACAGGTTTTATCAACCATAATCTGATCGCTTGGTAACCGATATTTCAATACAAAAGCGGTAACGCCAATGGCATTAAATCTTTTGGCCACATCGGTTCCTTCGTGGCTAAACGCCAAAGCACCATAACCTCCACCCGGGCAAATGATTATTGCAGTTCCGTTGGCGATATTTTTAGGTGCTTCAAAAACCGTAAATGTTGGTACCGATACTTTAGTAATACTCAAAGTACCATTTGCGCGAACCTCGGTGTTTTCTATATAATCTGCAGGAGTAGTTTTGGCACCAGGAATTGCACCTGAATACAACGGCACAATTTCCTGGGCATTCGCTGTAATGAAATAAAGAACCATTATTGGTATTAAAAAAAGTTTGTTCATAACTATAAGTGACTCGGATTAATACATTTTAAAGATTTAACTTTAGCAAAATCTTTATCATTATCCCCTATAAGAGTAAGGTTATTTAATAAGCAAGTTGCCGCTATTAATGCATCAGGTAGTTTTAAGTTGTACGTTTTTCTAACGCTTATCGTTTCAGCAATAATTCCATCTCCCAAACCTAAAATAATTGAATTTGATACGAATTTTTGATATATGATAATATCATCTGGATTAGTTGGCTTCCATACCTGGAGTTCTATTTCTGAAATAAACGACAACACAGATTCCGCATCCACAATCTGATCCATGTATTTCAAACCTTTCAGAGAAAAAGTTCCATTTAGATATTTTATAGCTGCCGATGTATCAATTAAATATCTCTCTGCCATTCTCCACGCAAATCATTTAATTGTGCATCTATGGCTTCTGCATTCATCTGACTTTTAATTTGATTACGAAGTTCAGAAGTTTTAACGGTTTTTTTAATCACTCTAATAAGATGCAATTCTTCCAATTCCTTTAAAAGCTTATAAGCTTTTTGGTTGGTTAGTTCTATGATCAATGTATCCATAAAGATTAAGATTGGTAAGGCCGTGTTTCAATCAAATATACAAAATTTAGAATTAACTGAGCTGAAGGTTTAGTTTAAAACTCCATAAGATAAGCCTTCAGGAAATCGTTTATATCGCCATTTAAAACGGCATCAGGGTTTGAGGTTTGATAATTGGTACGGTGATCTTTTACACGCCTGTCATCGAGCACATAACTCCTGATTTGTGAGCCCCATTCTATTTTCTTTTTCGATCCCTCCACCGCAGCAATTGCTTCATTACGTTTCCGTTCTTCAATTTCATATAACTGAGATTTTAATAAACGGATCGCATTCTCTTTATTCTGCAACTGCGATCGCGATTCCTGGTTTTTAATAATAATGCCTGAAGGTTTGTGGTATAAACGCACAGCTGTTTCAACTTTGTTTACATTTTGTCCGCCTGCTCCACCAGCCCTGAATGTTTCAAATTCTATATCAGCAGGATTAATATCAATCTGTATGGTATCGTCAACCAGGGGATAAACATACACAGAGGCAAAAGACGTATGCCTGCGGGCATTCGAATCGAATGGAGAAATCCGTACCAAACGGTGTACACCATTTTCGCCTTTAAGATAACCGTAAGAGAAATCGCCATCAAATTGAAGCGTTACCGATTTTATACCGGCAACCTCCCCTTCCTGACTATCCTGCTCGGTAATTTTATAACCGTTTTTTTCTCCCCACATCATATACATCCGCATCAACATATAAGCCCAATCGCAGCTTTCTGTTCCACCGGCCCCGGCAGTAATTTGTAAAACGGCAGAAAGCTGGTCTTCTTTGCTACGGAGCATATTTTTAAGTTCCAGCTCTTCTACGGCAGTTTTACTAATGTCGAACTGGTCTTGTAATTCCTTTTCAGAAGCATCGCCCGATTGAAAAAATTCGAACATCACAACTGCATCTTCAACCGCATTATTGGTTTGGTTAAAGCCATCCGTCCATTTTTTCTTTGAACTAATTTCGGCAAGAATTTTTTCTGCTTTTTTAGGGTCGTCCCAGAAATCGGGCGCCATTGTTAATTTTTCTTCTTCGCGTATGGCGTAAAGTAGCTCATCAACGTCAAAGATACCTCCTCAGCGACGTTACTCTGTCCCTTAAATCTTGAATATTTTCTTTGGTCATGGTAGCAAATATAGTAAATATGAGATACTATTAAGGAGACGCTAACCAAAACCTTAACGATCATCCCTTATTAATGGTGGAGAAAACAGCCATAATACTTTTACCATTGAGAAATTAAAGACATTAAGAGGGTCTGACCAAAACCTTAATTATCTTAACTTCTTAATGGTTTATAATTTAGATCCTTTTACCATTGAGAAATTAAGGACATTAAGAGGATCTGACCAAAACCTTAATTATCTTCACTTCTTAATGGTTTACAATAATTTAGATCCTTTTACCATTGAGAAATTAAGGACATTAAGAGGATCTGACCAAAACCTTAATTATCTTCACTTCTTAATGGTTTACAATAATTTAGATCCTTTTACCATTGAGAAATTAAGGACATTAAGAGGATCTGACTAAAACCTTAATTATCTTCACTTCTTAATGGTTTACAATAATTTAGATCCTTTTACTATTGAGAAATTAAGGACATTAATAAGGATCTAACCAAAACCTTAATTATCTTCACTTCTTAATGGTCTACAATAATTTAGATCCTTTTACCATTGAGAAATTAAGGATATTAAGAGGGTCGGACCAAAACCTTAATTATCTTCACTTCTTAATGGTCTACAATAATTTAGATCCTTTTACCATTGAGAAATTAAGGATATCGAAAAAGCATTTGACTAAATTAAATGACTTATATTTTAACCACGGGTAACCGTAAATTAACACTTCCAGTAACTTGGCTGTTAAAACTTGTTAAAATCAAAAAATGAACAATCAACTAACTATTTAATTGATTAATTTTCGGGAATATTTATCAGATCGACCGGAATTCAAATACACGCCATTATATAAAGTGGCGAAGTTCAAATCAGTCTGTTAGTACCAAACAAATATTAACATCTTAACCAACACAAATGAAAATGCTCTTTTTTATTTTAGGGTATTTATTTTTCTGTACGGCAACATTTGCGCAAACAGGTAAAATAGATAGCTCTGAAATGGCCACACTGCGTATCGACCCTCAAACTGCGCGTGGCGCAGCTGTTTCTCAGGTTTTTAGCGAAGTAGAATTTATCCCCCTCGAAACGACTAAAGAAAGTCTTTTTGGCAATATACATAAATTGAAGATTATTGACAGCCATTATGTAATTTTTGATTACGACACCAAAACTATTCTTATTTTTACAAAAGATGGTAAGTTCAGGTCAAAAATTAACGCAAGTAAAATAGAGCAAGAAAAAAACGACAAAGACAAGGCACAATTTTATGGCTTTACCACCAGGAAGGAAAACAATACTGAATTTATAATTCTCTCTTCCCAATCCAATGCCTTTTATTTTGATCTAAATGGCAAGCAGATCAAAAAAATACCCCTCAAAGAGCATAATAAACAGGGCAACAATCGCGACTTTAAACTGGCTAACCAAGCGCTGGTGAGGCCCGATTTCATCCTAAAAGCCGGTAAGGATAGTACCTTTTATGAATTGGGTATAATTAATAATAAGGATTCGGTTGGTTATTTCCCTTATAACAAAAAAAGGTATCAAACAGATGAATTTATTAGCGCGGGTTCACACTTTTATCAATATGGATCGGAAAATGAAATGTTTTTTTTAAATTACTATTCAAATGACATCTTCAAGGTAAGTCCTACTAAACTTTCGCTTGCCTATCATATTATATTTCCTGCAACAAATTCTTTACCTAACGATTTTTTAACTAACCCTGTTTATACTAAAAAGCGCATAGAGTACTTTAGAAACAATCCTAAGATTTTTTACGGTTTAAGCAATACTTATTTAGTAGGCAATAATCTTTACCTCCAAATGAATAATTTTGGCTGGGATCCAAGCATTAAAAGCGCAATTATTTACAACCTGAAAACCGGTGAGCTGACCTCTGTGCAGGATTTGGAGCCTGATTCACTTTCGTCTTTTTTACCCGTTACTGATGCCAGCAGTGATTTTTATGATTTTAAAAGTCGTGGCTTTCATATGTACGAAAACGGTTATTTCTACACCAATTACTCTTCTTTAGCCATGTTTACTTTTAAAGAGCAAAGCGAAGGAAAAACAACAAAATACCCGCCAAATCTGGAAGCTTATTTTAAAACGCAGAATAAAAAGAGCAACCCCATCATTATTAAACTTAAACCTAAACAAAATTAATTTCCCCATCTAAATGCGCCATACCTTACGCTACCTCATCTTATTTTTAATCTTATTCAGTTCTTACAATGCTAAAGCCCAACAAGCTAACCCCACACAAATTGGGGCAGTAAAGGGTGTGATCAGAGATACTACACACAACTACAATTTAAAATCGGCAACAGTATCGTTGTTTAAAGGTGATAGCACCTTAATCAGCTATCAGCTGAGCAATAACTACGGTGAGTTTAGCTTCAAAAACTTACCACTCAATGCTAAAATGTATGTAGAAATAAGCCATATCGGCTACCAGCTGCTCCGTAAAAACTTCACCATTATTGACGGGAAAGCCGCACTGGATTTAAAAACATTAATTATCGCGATAAAAGACAACAATTTACAGGATGTAGAGATTAGGGTAGCCCCCATTACCATGAATGGTGATACTTTAGAATTTAATGCCGCAGCTTTTAAATTGGATAGTAATGCGGTTGTAGAAGACCTTTTGCGCAAAATACCCAATGTAACCCTTTGGGGTGATGGGCAGATTACCGTTAACGGTCGTAAAGTAGAGAGCTTATTGGTAAACGGAAAACAGTTTTTTGGTGGTGACATTAAAATGGCTACCCAAAACATTGCAAAAAATGCATTAGAAAAGGTACAGGTATATCGACAACGGAAAGAGGACAACCCGCTTGACAGTACTTTAACGGTTAATTTAAAGCTTAAAAAAGGCAAAGACATTGGTTATTTTGGCAAAATTGGTGCGGGTTATGGCACTACTAAGAAGTACGAAACTGATGCAAGTTTTAATGTGTTTTCTCCCAAAATGCAACTCGGTATTATTGGTGCAAGCAACAACATTAATAAAACCGCCAGTAGCATCAGATCGCTAACCGCTAACAGTACTTTTAAGGGCCTAACGACCAATGTAGAGTATCAGCCCGATTTCAGACAATCAGGTATCAATCAACCGAATATTGGCGGCGTAACTTTTACTTATAATTTCATTGAAAAGCCCGCTTACGATAAAAGAAGTACCATAAATGCCAACTATTTTGTACAGAATAGAAATAATGAAAATAGATATGATGCGCAAACAACCACATCTATAAATGCTACCGATAAAATATTCGACACCAACACCACCACGGGGAATAGCACCTCAACCAATCAAAACTTTACTTCCAGTCTCGATTTTGTTAAAAAAAACCACCGTTTAAATATTAACCAATCGATGTCTTTAAACAATGGCAACTCGAGTAACGACACGCAAAGAAGTGCTTTTAATGGCCAAAATGTGTTAACAAGCACCAATAATACAAAAGGTCAAAATGATTTTAATAACAAGGGCTTTAATCTTGGTATAAGGTACGGTATGTCTCCCAATTATATCACCAGAAGAGAACATACTTTTGGTGGGCTTAACGCAAATTATCAGTTATCAGTAAATGACAATGATAGCCAAAGATCGAATTTAACTTCCTTCAGGTCCTTTGTAAATGCGTCCACTAACAGAGATTATGACAGGCGGTATGATACACAGCGGAAATCTTTTAACCAGACCTTATCATTAGAACTGCCGAATTTAAAATCATTGTTGTTCGGCTATAAAAATCTTGCAGGCTTCGATTTATCCTTAAACAATAATTTAGCACTTAATAACAGTACCGATCATAACCTGGTAGAAGATTTAACGGCTGGTACCTATGCTACAAATACCTATTTAAGCAATAACACCAAAACCAGTACCGCTGACGAAACCCCTGGCTTAACTTTAAGTAAATCTTTCCACAAGAGTTTATCAAACAGATTCAGCAAAAGTTTAAATATTGGGATTTCTGCGAAACAGCGGTTTATTTTTCAGGATAACAGATCGGATAAGGCGCAGCAAAATATTAACCGAACTTACAACAGATTTGTGCCAGAGGTAAATATCAATTATAGCAATTATCAGTATGGCGAATCTTATAATTCAATATCATTAACCTATAAAACAGATATCACCATACCCAATTTACAACAACTGGCCCCTTTAACCGATAGTACCAATTTGTACAATTTGCAGCGGGGGAATATTAAACTGCGGGAAGCCACCAACAGATCCATTAACTTTAGCTTAGACCGGTCGGATCAGAAAAGCAAAAACACCTTAAATTATAACTTTAGTATTTCGGCGGGTATGATTGATGATGCTATAGTAGATAGTATTTTTATCGACAGCCAAAATAAGCGTACAGCTTATTTAACCAATGCCAATGGAAATAAGTATTTAAATGTTGATGGTTATTTAAGAAAAGCTTTAAAACTAAAAACTTCTGAACTGCAGCTAGGCTTAAATGGAGGTATAGATATTGCCAAAAACCCAGGTTATTTAAATGATGTATTCAGTTTTTCGAATACTTTAAATACAGAAGCAAAATTAAGTTTAAACTATACCTACAAGGATAAATTTGCTACTGAAGTAGCACAGGGTTTTAATACTTATCGATCGGAGCAGGAAGCTTTTAACACCAAATACAGTGGATTAAATATAACGACTTCGTTAAGCAGCATTTACAATGTGACCAAAAAATTTACCTTAAGCAGTAACATCAGCTTTAACTCCAGCAAATCGAACAGTGCTGCCAGTATTAATTTTGCCATCTGGAATGCCAGTGCGGTTTATCGCTTTCTGAAAGGGAATAATGCGGAGTTTAAATTCTCAGCAATGGACTTACTTCATCAAAACACCAACATCATTAATTACGGTGGCGCCAACAGTTTTACCCTGGGCACTCAAAATGTATTACAACAATACTTTATGACGACCTTTTCGTATTACCCTAGGCAGTTTGGCAAAAAGCCAGTAAAGAAATAAGATGATTTAACCATCATCTTATTTCTTCATCGACATATAATCTAAAGTAAGGTTTGAAAGCAGTTTAACACCCAATACGAAGCCGCTTTCATCAAGATAAAAATCGGGGGTATGGTGCGATGGGGCCTTTAAGGGGTCTTTACCTTTTGGCATTCCGCCTAAAAACACAAATAAGCCTGGTATCTTTTCCTGAAAGAAAGAGAAGTCTTCTGCGCCTGTAACGGGTGGTTTTAATTTCACATGATCCTTACCTGCTGTATTTTGCATACTTGGTAGCATTTTTTCGGTTAGGGCAATATGATTAAAAGTAACCGGATAATGGTTGCTGTAGGGGATTTTAACCTCGGCGGTAGCCCCACCTGCTTCGGCCGTTTTGGTTACGATGGTTTTAATCCTTTCGATAAACATGGCCTCATCTTCTTTGCTAAAGTTACGTACCGTGCCCAGCATCTCTACCTTTTCGGGAATAATATTCGACCGAACACCACCATTAATGGCTCCTATGGTAACCACGCCTGGATTTTCGGTCACATTTAAATTCCGGCTCACAATAGTTTGCAAACTGTTAATAATCTGAGCCGAAACCACCACCGGATCGATACTGTTCCATGGATAAGCCCCATGTGCCTGGCGGCCGGTAACGGTAATCTTCATATCGTTTACAGCAGCCATTGTTCCACCCGGGCGGTAAGTTACATCGCCAACTTCAGTTTGAGAGTTAATATGCAAACCGAAAATCACATCGACCTTAGGGTTTTCGAGCACACCCTCCTTAATCATTAAAGCTGCACCACCTTCATCTCCGGCAGGTACACCTTCTTCGGCAGGTTGAAAAATGAATTTCACTGTCCCTTGAATATCTTTTTGCATAGAAGCCAGCACTTCTGCTACGCCCATTAAAATAGCCACATGGCTATCATGTCCACAGGCATGCATTACACCTACTTCTTGTCCGTTATATTGTGTTTTTACCTTTGAGGCAAATGGAACATCTACCCGCTCGGTAACCGGCAAGCCGTCCATATCGGCACGCAAGGCCACTACTGGGCCGGGTTTGCCGCCTTTTAGCACACCCACCACGCCTGTTTTGGCTACACCTGTTTTTACCTGTATACCTAAAGATTCCAGGTGTTTTGCAATAATGCCGGCTGTTCGTACTTCAGTATTTCCCAATTCAGGATGTTCGTGAAAATCGCGCCTCCAGGCAATTACTTTTTGTTCGATGGCATCCGCTTTTTTCGAAACCAATGGTCTTAAATCTGATTTTTGGGCAAAAGAATTTAATGCCAGTAACGAAAAACCGATCAGGAATATTTTCTTCATATATGAACTATTTAGTTTAGGTGCCCTAAGCTAAACAATTTTGGGGAGAGATGGAATTGTGCCTTGTGTTAGGTGTAAATTTATAGTTGTCAACTTTAATGGCTGGTTTGCTATTAAAGTTGACAACTCTTTTTAAGAAAGATTTGTGTTTTTTAATTGTAGAATGAGCAAGAGAAATTTTTACCCAAACATCCCCTTCAGTTTATCCATAATACCGCCACCACCGGTTTGGCCGGGTTGCTGTGCCTGCCCGCCACCATTAAACATCCCGATTACATCACTAACATCAAATTTACCATCATCACCTCCCAAACTTCCCAACACATCTTTAATGTTAAAAGCGCTATCGTTCGGATCATTTGTTTTTTGGGTAAACTTGGCTATTAGGCCCGGAATAATACTTGCCGCCAAAGACTTTGCGGTATCGGCATTAATGCCCAGACCACTTAATTTATCTATAAAACTCCCCGAAGCCTGCGCGGCAACCTGAGTACCTTCTGCCTTGTTACCATTAAATATATCCGTTAATGCGCCAATATTACCTGATGATACCTGGTCTTTCAGTGTATCGAAAATCGAACCCGACGCAGCCTGAATTACGGCTTCATTGTGTTCGTTCGGAATAGCAGTATTGTTTACAACACTCTCCTGTACGTTTTCACGCACCATTTCATTTAAATTTTCTAACATAACGTAGAATTAAAGGTTAAAATAATTGATGAACTAACAGGGACGGTGTATTAAAGTTAAGTGGTTTAATCGACATTAAAAATTCTTATTGATTTAGAACATTAAAAAGACCATTTTAAATTTTTGCTTTATTACTTTTACAAAAAAACAAAGATTATGTTACCTAAAGTAAATTTCACAGAAACAGAGGCCTACAAGTATTTAGCCGATCATTTTATAGATATTAATCAAAAAAGCATTAAAGATCTTTTTGCTGAAGATGCAGATCGTTTCAATAAGTTTTCTGTTTTTTTTGAGGATATTCTGCTGGATTACAGCAAAAACCGCATCAGCGATGAAACATTGGCATTATTGATTCAATTGGCACGCGAGTGTAAATTGGACGATGCGATAAAATCGATGTATAACGGCGATAAGATTAATGAAACCGAAGACCGCTCGGTGCTTCATATTGCCCTCCGTAATTTAAGCAATACCCCAGTTTTAGTTGATGGCAAAGATGTGATGCCTGAAGTAAATGCAGTACTGACTAAAATGGAGAAATTTAGCAATAGCATCATCAGCGGCGAATGGAAAGGTTATACTGGTAAAGCCATTACTGATGTGGTTAATATCGGTATCGGTGGATCAGACTTAGGCCCCGTAATGGTTACCGAAGCTTTAAAGCATTATAAAAACCACTTAAACATTCACTTCGTTTCGAACATTGATGGCACACACATTGCCGAAACCTTAGCCGATTTAAATGCCGAGACCACATTATTCTTAGTCGCATCAAAAACTTTTACAACACAGGAAACCATGACGAATGCACACTCTGCCCGTACATGGTTTTTAGATAAAGGTGGAAAAGAAAATGATATTGCTAAACACTTTGCAGCTTTATCTACCAATGCCAAAGATGTTTCGGCTTTTGGTATCGATACCGAAAATATGTTTGAGTTTTGGGATTGGGTTGGCGGTCGTTACTCATTATGGAGCGCTATCGGCTTATCCATCTCCTTAAGTATAGGTTTTGATAATTTTAAACAATTGCTGGCTGGTGCACACGCAACCGACGAGCATTTTAAAACTGCTGAATTTGAAAGCAATTTACCGGTAATTTTAGGTTTATTAGGGGTTTGGTACATTAATTTCTACAATGCAGAAACACAGGTTATTTTACCATACGACCAGTATATGCACCGTTTTGCGGCTTATTTCCAACAGGGAGATATGGAAAGCAACGGTAAACATGTTGATAGAAACGGGAATGAGGTTGATTATGAAACCGGACCGATTATCTGGGGCGAACCTGGAACAAATGGCCAACATGCCTTTTACCAGTTAATTCACCAGGGTACCAGAATTATCCCTGCCGATTTTATTGCTCCGGCACAGAGTTTAAATCCACTGGGCGATCATCACCCGATCTTACTATCGAATTTCTTTGCTCAAACTGAAGCTTTAATGAACGGCAAAACCGAAGAAGAAGTAACCGCCGAGTTAAAGAAAGAAGGTAAATCAGCTGCAGAGATTGAAAAAATTGCGCCGTTTAAAGTATTTGAAGGCAATCGCCCAACAAACTCTATATTATTGAAAAAAGTAACGCCATATACCTTAGGTAGCTTAGTAGCCATTTACGAGCATAAAATATTTGTTCAGGGAATTATCTGGAACATCTTTAGTTTCGATCAGTGGGGCGTAGAGCTTGGCAAGCAACTGGCCAAAAAGATTCTTCCTGAGCTGGCCGGCAGCGAAAAAGTTTCGAGCCACGATAGTTCTACCAACGGCTTAATTAACCAATACAAGGTCTGGAGATAAAATATATTAAAAAAAGCGAGTGTAAATACTCGCTTTTTTTGTTTAAATCCATAATTTAGGCCCATCCTTGTTATTCTTCACGCTAGTGAAAAATCCAAATTAACTTATTTAATGAAATAGTTGCTCGCTTTCGCTTTTGATTATTTCTAATCATTAAAAACAAATTATCTATGAAAAAAAGAATTCTTTTTGCTTTGGCCATTTCCGGTCTGTGCTTAAGTGCTTCTGCCCAAAAAGTACAGTTTACGGAATTCGACCTGGACAATGGTCTCCATGTCATCCTACACCAAGACAAAACCGCTCCCGTTGTTGCCGTTTCAGTAATGTACCATGTTGGCTCTAAAGATGAAGAAACCCAACGTACAGGCTTTGCTCACTTTTTCGAACATTTATTATTTGAAGGTTCGAATAATATCAAAAAAGGTGAATTTATGAAATTAGTGAGTAGTAATGGCGGACAGAACAATGCCAATACTTCTCAGGACCGTACTTTTTATTACGAACTTTTTCCATCAAACCAACTGGAACTCGGTTTATGGTTAGAAAGTGAAAGAATGTTGCACCCGGTAATTAACGAAGGCGGGGTAAAAACACAAAACGAAGTAGTAAAAGAAGAAAAACGTCTACGCATAGACAATTCACCATATGGAAAATTTACAGAGAAAATTTTCGGCCATTTGTTTGCTGGTCACCCTTACCGCTGGCAACCAATTGGCTCAATGGAGCATTTAGATGCTGCAAAACTGAGTGAGTTTATTGCCTTCTTTAAAAAGTATTATGTGCCAAACAATGCGGTTTTAACCATTGCCGGCGATTTAGATATAGAGAAGACTAAAGCTTTAGTAAAATCATACTTCGCCGAAGTACCTAAAGGTGCACCAATTGTACGTCAGGAATTCAAGTTACCAGAAATTACCAAAGAGATTATCGATACCGCTTACGATGCTAATATCCAGATCCCAGCCATCTTCGCGGCTTATCGTGTACCAGGCATGAAGAGCAGAGAGAGCAAGGTATTAGGTATGATCAGCTCTGTTTTATCAGAAGGCGGAAGCTCGAGATTAAGCACTAAAATGGTCGATCAAAAGAAAACAGCCTTACAGGTTGCTGCTTTTAACTATTCGCTTGAAGATTACGGTGCTTACATCACCCTGGCATTACCCAATAAAAATACACCGCTTAACGATTTATTAAAAGATATCGATGAAGAAGTTTTACGCCTTCAAACCGATTTAATTAGCGAAAGCGACTATAAAAAACTGCAGAATAAATTCGAAAACAACTATGTAAGTGCAAACAGTAAAATGTTAGGCGTTGCCGAAAATCTTGCAGATGGTTATACTTTCCATGATAAGGATACAAACGATATCAACAAGGAACTTGAGGTCATCAGATCCATTACCCGCGAGGAGATCAGAGACGTTGCTAAAAAGTACCTGAACAAAAACCAAAGAGTTGTATTGTATTACTTACCTAAGAAATAAGCTGACCGCTTTTTCATTTTAATTATTAAAAACATGAAGAAATTATTCATTATAGCTGCAGTTTCCTTATTGGCTCAAGGTATTTCAGCACAAACTATAGATCGAAGTCACAAACCAAAACCAGGTCCGGCGCCTGTTATTACTGTTGGCGATCCTGTTATTTATAAATTAGCAAATGGTATCACTGTTTTGGTGGTAGAAAACCATAAACTGCCAAAAGTATCAGCCAGTTACAGTATCGATGCAGGTCCTATTACTGAAGGCGCAAAAGCCGGCGTGGTTGGTTTAATGGGCAATATGCTGAATGAAGGAACCACCACCAAAACAAAAGCACAGTTTGATGAGGCAGTAGATCAGCTGGGTGCCGATGTAAGTGCTGGTGCTTATGGCGGTAGTGTTTCGGCTTTAACCCGTTATTTCCCTCAGGCATTTGCTTTAATGGCAGAGAGCATCCGTAAACCTGCTTTTCCTGCAGAATCTTTCGAAAAACTAAAATCGCAAACCATCACTGGATTAAAATCGAATGAGAAAAGTGCAAAAGCCATTTCAGCACGTGTTGTAAATGCATTGGCTTATGGCAAAAACCATCCTTACGGAGAGTTTGAAACCGAAGCTTCAATCACAGGCATTACTTTAGATGATGTAAAAGCAGCTTATAAGAAATACATTACCCCATCAAGAGGTTACTTAACCTTTGTAGGCGATATTAAACTGGAAGCAGCAAAAGCTTTAGCAGAGAAGGCCTTTGGCGATTGGAAAGGAACGGCATTAACTTTACCAGTACTGACTAAAGTTGCTAATCCTGCCAAAACCGAAGTTGATATCATTAATGTGAGCAACGCCGTTCAATCGGAAATTACGGTTGTAAACTTAATCGACTTGCCAATGAGCAGCCCTGATTATTTCCCGATTTTATTGGCCAACCAGATTTTAGGTGGTGGTAGTGAATCGAGATTATTTGACAACCTTCGTGAGAAGCATGGCTTTACTTATGGTGCGTATTCGAGCACAGGTTCAGGTCGTTTCCAGTCTAAATTTTCGGCCAATGCTGCGGTTAGAAATGAGAAAGTCGACAGTGCAGTGGTAGAATTTTTAAGAGAAATTAACACCATTCGTACCACAAAGGTAACTGCTGACGAATTACAGAATGCGAAAAATCTTTTCAACGGATCGTTTGCACTGGGTTTAGAAAATCCGGCCCGTACTGCAGGTTTTGCGAGCAATATCTTGATTAATAACTTACCGAAGGATTTTTACCGTACTTATTTACAAAAGATTAATGCGGTAACTACCGATGATATTTTAAGGGTAACTAAAAAATACTTTAACCACGACAATACACGTATTGTTATTGTAGGCAAAACCGATGCATTTGCAGCAGGCTTAACTAAAGCAGGTTTTAAAACACAGGTTTATGATAACTATGCAAATTCGGTTAAAGCAACCGAAACTGCTGCTGTACCAACAGCTGCACCTGCAGAAATTATCAAAAACTACATTAAAGCCATTGGTGGCGAAGAAGCCATTAAAAAAATCACGTCATTACAGCAAAATGGTGAAATGGAAATGCAAGGTCAAAAACTTACAGTTACCATCAAAAATATGGCCCCTAACTTGAGCAGCATGGAAATTTCTATGGGAGGCCAAACGGCGATGAAACAAGTTTACAATGGTAAAACTGGTTATGCAATGCAAATGGGTCAAAAAGCCGAATTAACTGGCGATGACCTGGCTGAAAAGAAAGATGATAGAGGTTATGGTGGTCAGCTGTATTATGCCACTGATGGAACTAAAATTGAATCTGCAGGTACTGCCAAAGTGGGTACTGCTGATGCATTTAAATTAAATATTACCTCTCCTTCAGGCAAAAAGAAAACTGAATATTACGACACCAAATCGGGCCTGCTTTTAAAAGATGAGAGCACCACTACCAAAGGTGGAGCTGAAATTAGCCAGGCAACGGAATATTCAAACTACAAGAAAGTTGGTGATGTATTATTTCCGTTTACTTTAACCCAATCGGTGGCAACCCCACAAGGTTCACAGGAGTTTTCAGTTGTAATTAAAGATATTAAAGTTAATCCGCCATTAAAGGCTGAAGATTTTAACTAGTTTTTAGATATAATTTATCTTAAAAGCCGTCCCGATGTAAAATTGGGACGGCTTTTTTTTGTGTTTTTTTTATTGCAGGCAACCAATTCATAAAAGTGTACGTAACGATTAAGATTTCAATAGAAATTACTTAAAAACCTTTGATTGCTGTAAAAACAGTTATGGTTTTTAAATAAACAAAACATAAATCTTTAAAAAATCGGATATGGCTGCAAAAAAACAAGTTATCGCAATTCTATTTGCTGTATTTCTGATCATGTTATGCATATCGGTAAAAGCAAAAGCTAATTCAGACGTGAAGGCAAAAATTTCAATTGCGCCACATACCAATCGAACATGATATAGAATGAATCTACCACCAATTTTAATCTTAACTAAATACCTATGAAAAAACAAAATTCTATCTTTTTACTGGCCACCATTACCGCCTTGCTTTTTGCCTGCTCAAAAAAACAGGCAGAGGAATTAAAGCCCGAAACACCAACACCCAATGGTCCAACACCTGTAACCACGGCGAATGTAACCTACACTAATTTTAGCGGGGCACTGTTTCAAACCAAATGCAATAGTTGCCATGGGCCAAATGGGGCCATGAAAAGTGTATGGGCATTAAATGGATTAGCCTCCATAAAAAATGATGCCCGCGTAGCTAATGCGGTTTTGGTTACTAAAACGATGCCCAAAGGCGGCTCTTTAACCACGAACGAGAGAGCATTACTACAAGCCTGGGTTGATAAAGGTATGCCAGAATAATAAATAAAGATTAACGCTAAAATCAAGATGGTTTCATTAAAAATTTAAACAAATACAGCCATGCAAAAACTACTTTTCACCTTAATAACCTTGTTATTATGTACCGGTATAAAAGCGCAGATATGGACAAGTAAAAATGTAACTTCTTCATTTTTCTCTTCAACACCTCTTGAAGATATCGATGCATTGAGCAAAACAGGTGCTTCGGCCATTAATATCAAAACCAACGAGATCATTTTCAAGATCAACAATACTTCTTTTCAATTTAAAAAGAAGTTGATGCAGGAACATTTTAACGAAAACTATATCGAAAGCGATAAATACCCCACTTCAGATTTTAAAGGAAAAATTATAGAACAAATTGATTTTTCAAAACCGGGCACTTATCCAATCACCATCAAAGGGAACCTGCAAATTCATGGCGTTACCAAAGAATATCAGGTTAAAGGTTCGCTGGTGATTACAGCTGATGAGGTGAGGGCAACTTCAGCATTTAATGTGAAACTTGCTGATCACGCCATCAAAATCCCAACAATTGTTTTCAATAAAATTGCAGAAACAGTGCTGGTAAAAATGACCGCAACTTATCAACCTAAAAAATAAAACCTTATGAAATATCATCTGAAATCTCTTACATGCCTATTTATTTTTGGCTTGCCAACTTTGGCTTTCGCCCAGGATTCGCTTGAAAATGCACTGAAGATGCCCATTGAAAAGAAAAATGTAAGCGCAACTTTTAAGGCCACTAAACTCATTAACATCCAAACCAATGAAACCATTTTTAAAAACGAATTGGATTTTAGGGTAGACCACCGGTTTGGGGATATAGCTGGCCATGGGGGTGGAATTAAAAACTTTTTTGGTCTGGACCAATCAACGGATATCCGCATCGGTTTTGAATATGGAATCAGCGATAAACTTTCTGTAGGCTTAGCCAGGGCAAAAGGCGCTGGAATAGTAACTCAGTTATACGAAGGAAATTTAAAATATCGCCTGCTGGAACAAACATCTGATGAAAAAGTACCCGTATCGGTCACATTATTTGGCAGTACCACCATTGCGGCGGTAAAAGCCTCAACCGATCCAACTGCCGTGAATGCCTACAGCGAATTTCAAGACCGTTTAACCTATGTAGTACAAGCCATAATTGCCCGTAAATTCAATTCGAACTTCTCGATGCTGATCATGCCCTCCTACATCCATCGTAATTTTACTGTTTTTGGCGATCAGAACGATATGCTTGCCTTATCGGTTGGTGGCCGTATCAAAATCACCAAACGCATGGCTTTTGTTGCCGATTATACCATTCCGTTCAGGGATAAAGATAAAAAGACTTATCTGGAAAGCACATTGGGCACACAATATTACAAAACGCTTGGCGCCGGACTAGAGTTCGAAACTGGCGGACATATTTTCCACCTTAATTTTACCAACGCCACTGCTATACAGGAATCGCAATTTATTACCGATACCAATACTTCCTGGCTTAAAGGACAATACCGTTGGGGTTTTAGTATTGCCCGAAGGTTTTCCTTCGATAAGAAGAAAGCAAAGTAGATCAAATTCAACCAAATATAAATTAACTAAACAATTATGGAACGTAACGAATTTATCAAATCATTGGGACTGGGTGTTGCCATGGTTTGTACCGGAGCTTGCTTTTCGGCTTGCGGTAAAAAAAGTGATTCACCAGAACCAGACAAACCTAATGGCGGGGGTGTTCCTTCAGGTACTACCGCAAGTGTAGATCTGAGTACGCAGTTACTTACTGTTGGCGCATCTATCACTGTAAACAGCATATTGTTTATCCGTACTGCAACAGGAAATGCAAGTACCTCATTTGTGGCTACACAAGCCGTTTGTCCACACCAGGGTGGCGCTTTAAGTTTTATCCAGGCCAGCAATTACATTCAATGTGGCCTGCATAGTTCGAGGTATACCACTTCGGGAAGCATTTTAGCCCAACCGAATGATGGTGGCACCACGAGTGCACTAAAAGTTTATCCGATTACGGTTTCAGGAAATACACTGACTGCCACAGCGTAAATTTTTGTTTTTGAGGGTAAAGCAGTATCGCAGTTGGTACTGCTTTTTTTATGATTAAACGGTTACGTTCTGTCCTTTTACATCAAAGGCATCGCGTAAGCCTATGGCCAGCACATTAAAAGCATAAACCGTAAACATAATGGCTAAACCGGGCAAAACAGCCAGGTAAGCGGCATCCATAATGATATAACCATAATGCTCCTTGATCATACTCCCCCAACTGGGCATCGGTGGCTGGGCACCAAAACCTAAAAAGCTCAGGCCGGTTTCTAATAATATAGCTGAAGCGAAATTAGAGGAGGCTACCACTAAAATCGGGCCTGCAATGTTCGGTAAGATATGTTTGATAATGGTTCTGCTCGTGCTGAAGCCCAAGGCCCTTGCTGCCTCCACAAATTCTACCTCTTTTAATGCCATTACCTGCCCGCGTACCAATCTGGCTACATCTACCCAGGTGGATAAGCCCACCGCAATAAAAATCTGCCAGAAACCTTTACCCAAAGCAAATGATATCGCAATAACCAGCAATAATGATGGCAGCGACCAAACAACATTCATAAACCAGCTAATCGCAGCATCTACACGGCCACCGAAATAACCTGCAATAGCACCTAAACTCACGCCAATAAAAAGGGAGATCAGCACAGCCATTAAACCCACCGATAGTGAAACACGGATACC
Source organism: Sphingobacteriaceae bacterium GW460-11-11-14-LB5 (assembly GCA_002151545.1). NCBI lineage: Bacteria > Pseudomonadati > Bacteroidota > Sphingobacteriia > Sphingobacteriales > Sphingobacteriaceae > Sphingobacteriaceae bacterium GW460-11-11-14-LB5. The sequence goes on from CP021237.1 coordinate 4,501,036, forward strand.
TAAAATTAACCGGCTCAATAAATCACGTCCGTAAATATCTGTTCCTAAAATATAAGTTTGTTTGTAGATGTTATTTTTTTCGAAAAGCGCTTGAGGTGTACCCATTTTCGACGGCAATACACAAGAGGGGCACAAGTCCTTGAGTTCGTACCTGGTTTCTTTGGCTTTTTCATCGTCGCCGATATATTCCTGTACAAAAACGGCTTGATCTTTTATCTGATATGAAGTAATCGGGATGCTTTTAAAAGTTGGTGTCTGCCCGTTTAACATTCTTTCGAAAAAGTTAAGCTTTTCTACTTTCGGGTTTCTGCTGAAAATTAAAAAAGTGAATGTACTGCCGGGTTTCTTTTTGTTTAACTGAAGCGTCTGAACATTGGCATTTGGAGAATCATCAGGCATAATGAGGTAGCCCAGAATGCCCATCACCATTAAAAGTAAAATAAAAACCAATCCGCCGAAAGCAAATTTATTCCGTTTAAACTTTAACCATACTTTTTTTGATGGGCTATTATCCATTATCTAACCATTCTGCCTTTCCAATTGTATTTGCCGCTGTTTCCTGCAATGCCGATGTAAACCATATAAATTACATGCAGCACATTTAAAACCGGTATTAAAATGAGTAAACTACGTCTTTTTGCAAAGCCGGTTACATCCCATAAAAATAATGTTTCTAAAACCATTTTAACCAATAATTGATAAAATGTGATCGCTAAAAAGCCCGGAACAAAAAGCCCGGTAATAAAATTTGCGAGAATAGAAAGATTAAAAATCCAAATCAGTACGCCCAATACGATAATGGCTTTGTTTTTATAACGGGTGCTTTTCGAGGCCCACCGCTTGCGCTGCTGTATAAACGAACCTAAGGTTTCTTTGGCATGGGTATATACAATGGCTTCCCTGTTTTTGAGGAAACCGATCTGATCTGGATATTTGGCTGCAATTTTATGCAATAGCAGCTCATCATCGCCCGATGCCAGATCATCTATTCCCTGGAAGCCACCAACCTCATAAAAAGTTGCTTTTTCGTAGGCCAAATTTGCACCATTACAGGTAGAGGGTTCCTTATTGCCAATGGTAGAGGCCCCTAAACCAATCAGATATAGAAATTCTAAAGATTGCAATCGCTCAAAGAAACTTTTCTCCTGAAAGTAAGCTACAGGAGAAGAAATCATTTTATAATTTTTCTGCTCGTACAGGTTTACAATGGTCGCCAGCCAATCGGCTCCCATCCTGCAATCGGCATCTGTAGTAATAATCAGATCGCCAGAGCAGGTACCTACTGCAGTTTGAATGGCCTTCTTTTTATATGAATTTAAGGCCCTGTCTTCATTTAGCCTGATCAGTTTCACATTCCTGTCTGCATAACTCAATACAATTTCGCCGGTACGATCGGTAGAGTGATCATCAATAATAATAATCTCTGTTAAAACTTTAGGATATTGCTGTGCAATCAGGTCATCAATGGTTTTGGTGATGTTCGCTTCCTCATCCCTTGCAGCAACGATAATAGAAACTTTAGTTTGCGGATCTGATTTTTGAGGCGTAAAATAGATCAGGTTATGCCATCCTCTAATAAAATTAAACACCAGAAAACCATAAATTAAGGTTAAAGCTGCGGATATAAGACTAATTAGATTTAAGATTTCCAAAAAAATTGAGTTTAAAAACGAAATAAGTGCCTAAGATAGCAGGAATTATAATATTTATGAGCCATATACTTGCAGTACATGCAATAACAGCTACATGTTGATCGGTTACATGTTTAAATAATTCAACCGCCGTAACACTTCTGATGCCTACATCAAAAAGATCTAAAGATGGTAATGCCGATTGAACCAAAAAGAGCAAACAGGTCATCATTATAATATCGGCATAATGCAAACCCGGGATCAACCAGATAAACAAAATGAAATATTGCGAACTAAATACCAGGTAGCGGGCACAACAGTATGTAATGATTTTAAACAGTTCTCTTTTTCGGTAGCGGCCCAAAATGCTGTAAAATTTCTTGTATTTCCTGGTGAATTTAATGGAGAGCAAAATCGCGTTTAACCAGCGGATATTAAAGTAAAAGACCAGGAAAAACAGACAGAAAAATACAGCCAGAAATACCACTGCAATAAACAGCACACGATCGATCGGGATAAACCGGTAAACAAAAAAACAGGCTGCAATAGCGCCAAAAACATTGGTTAGTACCAATTGACCGATACTGCCAACACTCATGGCTACAATGCCCACAATCCTTCTTTTAGGCGATAGGAAAAATACCCTCCCGCCATATTCCCCTAGCCTGTTGGGTGTAAAAATGGCCAGTGTTAATCCGCAAAATACCGATTCGATGGCACGGTAAAAGCTAATGGGCTCAATGTGGCTCATGAGGTATTTCCATTTTCCGGCCTCTAAAAACCAGTTTACAAACATCAATAACACCACGATACCGATTACCGTAATAATTTCTGTTTGCGGAATATCTTTTAACAGTGTACTGAAATCGTGAAGATTTTTATTCGCCACCAGCTTATGGTAAATAAACCAAAAAGCAAATATGACGATTGCAGCTTTGATGAGAAATGATAATATTTTTTTGTTCTTGCCTGTCAAGATTATCTTTTTAGTTTGCAAATATGCTTAATATTGCTGTAATGTTGAACGAAAAAAAGGAACGGGTTATTATGGGCATTGATCCAGGCACGGCGGTGATGGGTTATGGCGTAATTTTAGAGAAGGGAAATAAAACAGAACTGATCAGTTTAGGGGTGGTAAAGATGACCCATTTAGATGATCCATTCCTTAAGCTTCAACGGATATTCGAAAAAACAGTGGTTTTAATCGATCAGTATAAGCCTGATGTTCTGGCCATCGAAGCCCCGTTTTACGGTAAAAATATTCAGGTATTATTAAAACTTGGCCGTGCGCAAGGCATTGCTATTGCAGCCGCCCTGTCGAGAAATATCTCAGTTACCGAATATTCACCACGAAAGATCAAACAATCGATTACTGGTAGCGGCAATGCCACGAAAGAGCAGGTGGCGGCCATGTTGCAGCGCTTGTTGAATTTCAAGGAAACACCAGAGTTTTTAGATGCAACCGATGGTTTAGCCGTAGCGGTTTGCCATTCCTTTCAGAAAATTACCACAGGTGGTAAATCTAAAAACTATTCGGGTTGGGAATCCTTTGTAAGCGATAACAAAACCAAGGTTAAAGGTTTAGCGGTTAAGGTGAAGAAATAGTTCCAAAAGTTCCCGTCACCCTTACCTGAGTTAACGAAAGTTACGAAGTAAATTTATTTCGGGGTCTATTGTTAAATGTATATTTTAAAATGGCCCGTGCGAACACGGGCCATGGAGCGATAATGAAATAACTGTTTATTGCCTGGCCTGATCGATCATGTTTTGGTGGCCTCTTCCATCGCTAATTTATTTTTACGGATAAAATATTTTATAGTAAAGAAGATTGCAATACCCACCAGTATTAACATCCATAAATTAGAAATAGCAATTATAATCTCTTTAAATATGGTCCAGCCGTTTACAATACCTAACCAAAGCCTGTTTATAAATGCCGGACGGTAATCGTACAGATTGTCATTGGCAACAATCATCGTTTTAACCGTATTGTCCTGATAAAAATTAAGGGTAATGGTACTGAATTTTACGCGGCTATCGATTTGCATATTCTCGATTTTCTTATCCACATAATCATCTTTAATGTAAAGAGAAGATTCTACATTGGCACTTTTCTTCGTGGCTACTTTATTAATTTTTTCAATCGCATCAATCCTGTTCTGTGCCTTTAGTTTATTGGCGAGATAAGCGATACTCTGGTCATCCATTTTCATCGATTGGTTATCGACAAAGACAGCCATTTTTGCAATGGTATTGGTAAATTCGTCTAGTTTATCGGATGGAACCTTAGCCACCAGGTATCCCTGCGTACGATAGGAGGTAATTTCTTTTAGCGAGTCGGTAGATTGTTTAACCTTATCGGTTTCCTGGATAGAGCTTTCGATAGAAAACTCAGCCACCGTTCCGCCTTCTGCTTTGATGGTTTTACTCAGCTGTTCTTTGGTCTTCTGCACATCCTTAACCCGAAACCGCATATCAGCAGTTTTGACAATTTTCTCTACAGCGGTACTATCTGAGCTTTCTCGGTTGAGCTCTCCATTGCTTACAACATCGGCGCCGGCGTAGTCTTTTTTTTCAGCGTTACAGCCAAACAGAGCCAAAATTATGGCTATAGCAATAATATTCCTTTTCATGATTGTGTGTTTTTAAATAAATAATCATTTAAATATTTGCTTCAAATGGCCATAAGAAGTACAGCGTTTTGGTTAGCTTTTAACGCTGTGTTTTCCCTTAATACCAGAATTATATTTAGGTAACCCAATGTTGGGTTTGAAGTAGCGGGAAAGGAGTTTAAGGGGCAATTATGATAATCCTCACCGTTTTTTTGAAAAGCAGGTTACTGTGTGCATCGGTTCCGAAAGCCCTGCCATCCTCTTTACCTCTCTGCGTTCGGTGCCCGCTCCTGCCAGGTTTAAGTTACCCGGGCAGCCCTTTCTATCCTAAATCCCGATAGGAGCGAACACGTAGTGCAACGAAGTAAAGCGTATAGCGGGACTGTTTTAACCAAACTGCTTCTGAATTTGCTTTTCAAAAAAAAGACACACTAATTTTAATTTGAATGATAAAACAAAAAAGCCGGTCATGAATGAACATGACCGGCTTTATATTTTGATAGTAGAACGCTTATGCATCTAATATTTTGAATACACCTTTAATGGCAATAATTGCACCGATGAACAAAACAATCCAGGATGCTAAAGATACTTGCCACGAATCGTAAGCGAAACGTGCGTAAGTACCCACCATGCAAACCAGTACACCAAAAATCATTAATTTATAAATTCCTGGCTGGTTAGCCGTTTTCATACTTTCTGTATTGTGCTTTAATTCGTTGTTCTCCATAATGTTTATTTTTATGATGCTGCAAAAGTAATACTTATTGCTGAATAATTATAAAACTTAGTAACTTTTTAATCGTTCTAATCTTTGTTTCGCTTTATCCTGATCATTCAGTTTTTCTCCCTGATACAAAGGCTTTTCCCAATCGCCGTACATTGGGTTTGGTAATACGATATACTTTGTTCCAAACAGGTTCTGATTTGCGTTTACCTGGGCAAAGGTATTTTTATTTTCGCGATAAAAAATATTGCTGAAATCGCTTAAATTATCGCCACATAACAGGAGAATATCATGTGTTTCTTTAATTTTCTGACGGCGTGGTTCTTTATTTGAAGTTCCTTTCGAGACGATTAAATGTGCATCATCTGCATAGGGAAAGCCAAAGTGCTGTAGGTTTTTCAGTGTTGCATTATAATCCTTTTCATCGCGGTTACTCACATAAAAAGTTTCGATATGCTTTGATGCGGCAAACTTTAAAAAAGCCAAAGCACCCGGAACGGTATCGGCCTGCGCCAGATTGGTCCATTCGGTCCAGTCTTCGGGTGCATAACTTAGTCCTTTTTTAATTTCATGCCCCTGAAAAGCAGAATTGTCCAAAACGGTTTCGTCAATATCAACAATCACACAATTTGGTTTTTTACTGGTATCGGCCCATAATGCTTCTTTTAGCGATAAACGGGAAAAGTTATAAGCCTGAAAGCATAACGCCCTATACTCGCCCGACGTTTGCTGCCAAAGCACCGCATTGGTATAATCGCGGGCAGGGTTTTGGGCCATTACAAAAAATGGGGCAAGCAATAAGGCAATTAGGATATATTTTCTCATCATGTAAAATAAAGGACAAAGATAAGATTTAACCATTCAAAAAGCTTCCCCGATCGGTTTTTGATAAGATTAGCGTTTCTGCTTCCGGATAAGCTTGTGTAAAAGTTGTAGGAATTTTATTTTTACCTCTTTCGTTCCATTTAAACTCAACAGCTAATAATTTATCTTTCGTTTTTTCAATATAATCGATTTCCTGCTGCTGTGTAGTGCGCCAAAAAAAGCAATCTGCTTCCATTTGATGCTGATGTAAAAACTTCATCCGCTCTGCAATCATATAATTCTCAAACAATGCACCTACATCATTTCTGTTTGCGATTGAATTAAAATTACGCGTAATGGCATTCACAATGCCGGTATCATAAAAATAGATTTTCTTATTCTTTTTGATTTCATTACGCACATTGCCTGCAAAGGCTGGTAAAGTAAAAATCACAAAAGATTTTTCAAGTAAATTGATGTATTTGTCTACCGTTTTCTGATCAGCTTTTACCAATTGAGCCAACTCGGAAAAATTTACTTCGCTCCCGATCTGCAAAGCCAAAGCTTTTACTATTTTCTCGAACAGTAAAGGCTTTTTCACTTCTTCCAGGGCAAATAAGTCTTTATATAAATAACTGTCGGCAAGCAACTTTAAATGTTCTTCAGCATTTTGAGGATCATTAATGATTTCGGGATAAGAACCGTAAATTAAACGTTGTTCTAGGGATCTTTCTTCCGTAAGAAAATCGGTATTGTTTATCAATTCCGCATACGAAAAAGGCAATAACATCATTTCGTATTTTCTGCCCGTTAAAGGCTCGTTAATCTTTCCTGACAACTCAAAAGCCGACGAGCCTGTAGCAATTACCTGAACGTTTTTGAAACGATCTACAATAATTTTAATTAATAAGCCAACATCATTTATGCGTTGGGCTTCATCTATAAAAAGCATTTCATAATTACCAAGCAGCTGCGCAATTTGTGTGGCATTGGGCCTGGCTAAAGCTTCCCTCACATCTGCATCATCTCCGTTCAGGTACAATGTCCTTTTATCTACTTTGGCTAACAACTGCTCTACGAAAGTAGTTTTACCGGTTTGCCTTGGGCCAAATATAATAAACGCCTTGCCCTTAAAGAGCCTTGCAGAGGCATAATCCAATTGTTTCCTAATGATCATAGCAAATCTTTACCATACAAAAGTATAATAATTTTGGATTACAATCCGCAAAAACCATAATAATTTTGGATTACAATCCGCAAAAACCATAATAATTTTGGATTTACTTTAACATGGGTCATAAAAAAGCCCATTTCAATTCAGAAATGGGCTTTGGTAATTTTGACTGTTGACTAAAGGCTTCCGACTCTAGACTTGATCTTATCCGTTTAATGCTGCTGCACCACTTACAATCTCAGTTAACTCAGTTGTAATTGCTGCCTGACGTGCCTGGTTGTATGAAAGTTTTAAAGCTTTCAATAATTCTCCGGCATTTTCAGTTGCTTTATCCATTGATGTCATACGGGCACCGTGCTCAGAAGCATGAGAATCTAATACGGCTTTGTATAACTGAATTTTAATTGATTTAGGAATTAACTGCTCTACAATTTCTTCTTGAGAAGGCTCTAAGATATAGTCAACATTTGTTGTTTTCTTATCTGTTTTTAGATCAGCTGGGGCTTCTTCTGCTTTAGGTAAAGGCAACAACTGCTCCGTAGTAATAAATTGTACTGCTGCGTTTCTAAAACGGTTATAAACTACTTCTACTTTATCAAACTCACCTTTAATAAAACCAGCCATAATCGCATCCGAAATTTTAGTTACGTTTTCGAAAGTTAACGCCGAGTATACCTCGTTATTATTGCCAATAACATTGTATTTACGTTTTTCGTAAAAGTCTTGAGTTTTCTTACCGATAGAAATAATGCTCACATTACCGTTTTTCAACTGTTCGCTATATTTTTCAGCAATTAAATTGTTGGCCGCTTTAATTACGTTCATGTTAAAAGCACCAGCCAAACCACGGTTTGATGATACCGTAACAATTAAAACCTTATTGGGCTCACGCTCTTGGATAAAAGGTGATGAAGACCCTTCTAAACTTGCAGATAGATTACCTAAAATCTCTTTCAGTTTAGTTGCATAAGGACGTAAAGCGATAATTGCATTAGTAGCACGTTTCAACTTTGCTGCCGAAACCATTTTCATAGCCTTGGTAATCTGCTGTGTTGATTGTACCGATGCAATCCGGTTTCTTACTTCTTTTAAATTAGCCATTCTTTATTTGTGCGAAGAGCGTAGGGCGTAGCGCGCTTGGGTTACAAACGCTTTACGCCCTGCGCTTAGCTTTTTAATATTTACTTGAAATCTCTTTTGCTACTGTATCTAGAACACCAGTAATGCTATCATCAAATTTACCAGCTTTTAATGCAGCTAAAGTTTCTGGATGACGTAATTCCAATTGAGTTAAGAATTCAGTTTCAAATTCTTTAACCTTGTTAACCGGAACACTACGCATTAAGTTTTTAGTACCTGCGTAAACAATTGCAACTTGTTTCTCTACTGTAAATGGAGAGAACTGTGCTTGTTTCAACATTTCTACGTTACGTGCACCTTTATCTAATACCGATTTTGTTGCCGCATCTAAATCAGAACCGAATTTAGAGAAAGCCTCTAACTCGCGGTATTGAGCCTGATCTAACTTTAAAGTACCTGCTACTTTTTTCATCGATTTGATCTGCGCATTACCACCTACACGTGATACCGAGATACCTACGTTAATTGCCGGACGGATACCTGAGTTGAATAAGTTCGACTCTAAGAAGATCTGGCCATCAGTAATCGAAATTACGTTGGTTGGGATATAAGCTGATACGTCACCTGCCTGAGTTTCGATAATTGGTAAAGCTGTTAATGAACCACCACCTTTAACGATATGCTTAATCGATTCTGGTAAATCGTTCATTGCTTTTGCGATATCATCGTTAGCATTGATTTTTGCAGCTCTTTCTAACAAACGACTGTGTAAGTAGAAAACGTCACCTGGATAAGCTTCACGGCCCGGTGGACGACGAAGTAATAAAGATACCTCACGGTAAGCTACAGCTTGTTTAGATAAATCATCATAAACAATTAAAGCTGGTCTACCTGTATCACGGAAAAACTCACCAATTGCAGCACCTGCAAACGGAGCATAAAACTGCATAGGCGCAGGATCTGCAGCCGAAGCAGCAACAACAACTGTATATGGTAAAGCGCCGTTTTCTTCTAATGTACGTACAATATTAGCTACAGTAGAGTTTTTCTGACCGATAGCAACATAAATACAGAACACAGGCTGGCCTGCTTCATAAAATTCTTTTTGGTTGATAATGGTATCGATACAAACGGCAGTTTTACCAATCTGACGATCGCCAATAACCAACTCACGCTGACCACGACCGATTGGAATCATGGCATCGATTGCTTTAATACCAGTTTGTAAAGGCTCATTTACCGGCTGACGATAAATTACACCTGGTGCTTTACGCTCTAAAGGCATTTCGTAAGTTTCACCTAAGATTGGACCTTTACCATCTAAAGGCTCACCTAAAGTGTTCACTACGCGGCCAAGCATACCTTCACCAACTTTAATAGAGGCAATTTTTTTGGTACGTTTAATCGTATCACCTTCTTTGATCTCGTCTGAAGCACCCAAAAGTACCACACCAACGTTATCTTCTTCAAGGTTTAATACAATACCTTGTAGGCCGTTTGCAAATTCAACTAATTCTCCCGATTGAACTTTAGTTAAACCGTAAACACGGGCAATACCGTCGCCCACTTGCAACACGGTACCAACTTCTTCCAGTTCGGTTTCTGATTTGAAGCCCGCCAATTGCTGTCTGATAATTGCCGATACTTCGTCTGGTCTTACCTCTACCATAATTTTACTTTATATCTTTTTGTAAATGTTTAGTGCTTAGCGCATGGCGCTTGGCATTTATTCGCCATCCGCTTATCGCAATTCTTTTATTTGGCGTTTGGCGCACGGCGTTTTCCGCTATACGTTTATCGCCACGCGCTTACTGCGCAAATTCTTTTTTTAGTTTACTTAAACCGCTGGCAATACTTGCATCAAATTGCTTATCACCAACTTTCAATATAAAACCACCAATTAATTTTTCGTTAATTTTTTCGTTAACAATAACCTGGTTGGCGTTTAATTCTCTTTTTACAATCGCAACAATCTGCTCTTTAGCTGCAGGGCTTAATGCACTTGCAGTAGTTACATCAGCAGTAACAATACCTTTAATTAAGTTATATTGTTGAACGAACTGTTTTGCAGTGGCAAATAAAATTGCCGAACGGCCTTTATTAACTACGATCTTGAAAAATGAGATGGTTAGTTTACTTACTTTATCAGCAAAAATACCATTCAAAATACCTGTTTTTTTATCTAAAGGTACAATCGGGTTTTTTAATATTGCTTCTAGTTCAGGAGTTTCATCAACCACTTTTTCAAACAAAACCATATCATTATAAGATGCTTCCAGCGCATTGTTTTCAACGGCTAGGTCTATTAATGATTTGGCGTATCTGCTTGCAACTTTAATTTCTGACATATTCTTAGGTGTGAGATGTGAGATGTGAGATGGAAGATGTGAGAACGAATCTCCTATCTAATATCTAGTATCTCAAATCTATTTTCTCAAACTAGTTTAATTCAACGTCTTTTAACAAGTTAGCTACTAAAGTTTCTTGTTTAGCTTTATCATCTAACTGCGTACGTAAAACACGTTCTGCAATTTCTAATGATAATGAAGAAACCTGGTCTTTAACTTCAGCTAAAGCTGCTTTCTTTTGGTTCTCGATTTCGATTTTAGCTTTCTCGATCAATTTAGCACCTTCAACCTGAGCTTGTTTTTTAGCTTCGTTTAAGATACCATCTTTTAAGGTTTTAGCTTCCTTCAAAATTTCGTCACGTTCTGCACGAGCTTGTTGCATCAAATCTTGATTCTGACTGGTTAAACGAGCCATTTCTTGTTTGGCCAATTCAGCTTTGTTAAGTGCCTCATCAATGCTTTGCTCACGTTCGTGAATTGCACCTAAAATAGGTTTCCATGCAAATTTTCTAAGTAAGATCAATAAGCAAATGAATGCTAACGACGTCCAAAAAACCAATCCTATGCTTGGGGTTACTAATTCCATTTTATCTAATTTTTAAAAACAATCTTTTTAATAGGGCTGGGTAAATAACCAATCGTTAAATACCCAACCTAATTTCTTCAGTGATTATTAACCGTTTAAGCCTAATAATGCAACTACCACACCGAATAAAGCAGCACCCTCAATAAGGGCAGCAGCGATAATCATTGCAGTCTGAATTTTTGATGCAGCTTCTGGTTGACGAGCAATACCTTCCATTGCTTTACCACCTACTTGACCGATACCGATACCTGCACCGATTACTGCTAAACCGGCACCAATTGCCGCGATTGAACCTACCATAACTAATTTAATTTATATTAATTTGTAAAAAATAGTTTTCTATTAATGATGCTCTTCTACTGCCATACCAATAAATAAGGCAGTTAATAATGTAAAAATAAAGGCCTGTAAAAACGCCACCAGTAATTCTAACACATCCATAAACAATACGAATGCAACAGAAACCGGAGCAATAGCCAATGTTTCGAAAATAAAAATTAAGGATATTAAACTTAATACGATAATGTGACCAGCCGTAATGTTTGCGAACAAACGAACCATTAAAGCGAATGGTTTAGAAATGATACCAATTAACTCTACCGGAATCATAATCGGATACAACCAAAAGGGAACATCTGGTTTAAAGATGTGTTTCCAGTAATATTTGTTACCATTAATATTAACGATGATTAAAGTTCCCAATGCCATTACAAAAGTCAGGGCAATGTTACCGGTAACGTTAGCGCCACCCGGGAAAATTGGAATCAAACCAAATAAGTTGTTGAATAAAATAAAGAAAAACGTCGTCAATAAATAAGGCATAAACTTAGCGTATTTATGACCGATGTTTGGTTTAGCAATATCGTCTCTCACGAAAATGATAATTGGCTCCATAAAAGATTGTAAACCTTTAGGTGCTTTACCTACACGTTTACGATAAGAAGCTGCCACCGAAATAAATATTACCAGTATGACAAAAATCGCAACGAACATTGCAGCAACGTTTTTAGTAATTGAGAAATCTAAAACAGATTTACTCGCTTCCTCATCGATTTTTCCATCAGCACCAACCACTTTAATGTGGTCTTCTTCTAAACGATAGTTATTGTATTTACCGTTATAATCATGTTCACCATGATGAAAGTGACCAGAAGAGAAAAACTCTAAACCGTTAGCTGTATATAAAATTACCGGAAGAGGCAATGAAGTATGTCCCCAAAGGTGCCACATATGTGAATCAGCAATGTGCTCCATGATCACTTTAGTTGGCTCGAATTTTTCTTTACCATGGTTAGCAGCGCCATGCTCACCAGAAACTGCTTCGGCAGATCCGGCTACAACGCTATCAACAGGAACAACAGCGCTATCAACCTGAGCGAAAGTATCAATTTTGATAGATAAAAACGCGATTAAAAGCGTAAAAACAATAGTTAGCCTTTTAACTTTAGACACAAAAACTCGGTTACAATCCATTTATTGGCAGTTTTTTACTTTAAATTTTGGTGGCGCAAGTTACGTAACAAACAGTAAATTTCAAAGGCCGTAAACAATAAATATAAAGAAAAAAAATTAAGCATAAATATTAGCCCAATTCCCTTCGCTTTTATACTGTAAATCAATACAAAAGCCATACAAAAAATCATCTTCACTGCAATTGATCCCATAATAGCCATCACACCTACTTCAGGATCACGTTTTATACCGATATCAACAAGCATATAAGCCACGTAAGTTATGCCGGCCAAAAAGCCAAACATCACCCAAAAGTTATTCACGAACAATTGTTGATTAGGAAATACGACAGGTAAAACGGCAATTACACCTATTAATAGGCCAACGAAAATGAAATAGATACTGGTAAATTTGGCTAGAGTCAATGTATAATTTCTTAGCAGATAAAAACTCCGGCAAAGATAAGCTTTTTAGTATCATTAAGTAGTGCAAAGCAGAATTATTATGAGGTTGATTAATTGGTTAACTGTTGAATTGGTTAACTGGTTAACTGAAGCAAGGGCTGAACCGTAAACTGCCAACTGAAAATTGCCAACTGTAAACTGCCAACTGTTAACTGCCAACTGCCAATTGAAAACTGCCAACTGAAAACTTACGGTTTAGTCGCCTGCCTGATGGCCTGATATAATGCAATCCCCACCCCTGCCAAAGCAAAAGCAGCAGTAATTAAATTAGTTTTGCTGTTTCTGTGCTCATCGATCTTGTAACCTATAAAAGTAAGAAGGCTAATGGTGGCAATCATTTGGAAGCCAATAGCAGAATATTTGGCGGCTGCATTTACCTTTTTCTTTGTATCTTCTTCTTTCGGATTTTCCATTTTTTAATGCAATAATTAAATTAACTTTGAATAATTAAAATTTGTTGCCAAATAAAATATTTTTCTACATATATTGTTTATTGTATATCCACCTAAGAGATTTATCATACTTGAAAAATTACGCTAACAAAAACTTAAATCCCTTCCTCATCCTTATAAGTGTCCTCCTTATTTATGGCTGTGTCGCAAATAAAGATACAGCAGTAGATCGCAGGTTTCAAAACTTAACGGCAAGGTATAACTATATCTATAACTCCAACGTTTTACTAACCGAGTATAATGAGAGCCTGTTACAAAGTTATGCAGATAATTACGAAAAAACCCTGCCTGTTTACCTTGATCCCGAGCCTCAGGTAAATCTGGTACTTACACCAGGTGTAGCCAATAAACAGCTCGATGATGTTATTACCAAAGGACAAACTGTTATAAACGATAAAAGTTTTAGTAATTATATTGATGATGCCTACATGCTTTTAGGCAAGGCGAATTACTTAAAAGGCAACTATTTTATTGCGTCAGAATACTTTGATTATACGGCTAAAACCTATAACAACGATTTAAAAACATTTATTATGGCTATGAACTGGAAAGTACGTAGCCAAATGCAATTAAACAATATGGTGCTGGCCGATAAAATTCTCGACACCATGTTGCGTGCTTCTGATGAGCTAAAAAAAGATCTGGCAGAACCTTTGGCTACTGCCGCACAGATGCGCATTTACCAGAAACGCAATAAGGAAGCAATCCTGTTTTTAGAGTCGGCAATTGCACTTCCAGCCGAAAAACAGCTCCGTATACGCTGGCGCTTTATCCTTGCGCAGTTGCAGGAAAAAGAAAAAAATCTTCAGGATGCTTATGCCAACTTCACCAAAGTTGAAAAAAGCAACGCCCCTTTTGAAATGTATTTTCATGCCAATTTAAACCGGATTAAATTAAAAGCATTATTAAGCGGCGTAAACCTGAACAAAGAGGAACAGCTTTTAGCATTACTTAAAGACGATAAAAACTTCGATTATACCGACCAGATTTACTACCAGGTTGGCGAACTTTTTTCGGCAGAAGGAAACTTTGTAAAAGCGGAAGAAAATTACCAAAAATCGGTTGCAAAAAGTACCAGAAACCAAAATCAAAAAGCCTTGTCGTACTTAAGAATTGCTGATTTAAACTTTAAAGAATTTAACAACTACATTAAAGCAAAGTTGTATTACGATAGTACGGTAATGATTTTGCCTAAAAACTTTCCTGATTACGACAACATTGTTAAAAAAGCCGATAATCTGAAATATTTGACCGACAGGTATACCATTATTGCAAAGGAAGATACCGCCCAGGCCATAGCTAAACTTCCTGCTGGAGAGCGTGAAGCAAAGGTTAAAGCTTATTTAACACCAAAAGTTGAGGTGAGCAATACCGGAGGAGTAATCAGTAACCAGTATTTAAACGACCCCGATTTTCCTAATCAATCGTTAAACGCCTCGAACAAAATTGGCGGAAATACTTTTTATTTTAATAATAATGCAGCGATTAGCAATGGCTTTGGCGATTTTAAGAAACGTTGGGGCAACAGGCAACTGGAAGATAACTGGAGACAAAGCACCCGGTCTTCTGCTCAGGAAACCAATCAGGTTTTGGCAGGCGGAAATGTAGCCACCGGAGTAAAACCCGCAAATGGAGAAACCAATCAGGCTGCACAGGACCAAACTTCATTAGAAAAACAGTTTTTAGATGGCCTTCCTACTACTCCGGCATTATTGGCCACATCTGATCAGAAAATTATCGATGCTTATTTCGAAATCGCCAGCTTTTATCAGCAGGAACTGAACGATAAACCAGAAGCAAACAAAATATACCTGGAACTGATTAAAAGATATCCGGATAACAATCATTTAGTTGCCATTTATTACAGTTTGTACCTTAATTATAAAGGTACAGATGAGATAAAATCAGATCAGTACAAGCAGTTGGTGCTTACGAAATTCCCTGAATCTAACTTTGCCAAAAACATTTTAGATCCATCCTATTCGGCCAAACAAACTGAAATGGAGAACATTGCCATCAACAATTATAATGTGACTTTTGATGCCTATGCGAAAAAAGATTATGCAAGTGTGGTAAAACAGGCTAACGATAACATCACTGCTTTTCCAAACAATGATCTTGCACCGCAGTACGCTTATTTAAAAGCAATTGCCATTGGCCGTACAGCAAAAGTTGATCCCCTGCTTACCGAATTTAACCAGATTACCACGCTTTATCCAAACGATAAAATTATAACGCCTTTGGTGCGCGATCATTTAAAATATATTGAAGCGAACCTGGAGGAATTTAAACAAAGGCCACTTGCCCTGGTTGATTTCGATGCCAACGCACCACGTTTTGTAAGCCAGGCTACCCCAATTGCCGTTCCAACAAAACCTTTGGTAACCGATAATGCAACCGTAAAAACGGCAGAGCCTGCTCCTGTAGCCAAACCTGTTGATGTTAAACCTGCTGATCTTGCCAAACCGGCCAGCATTTTTAGTGCAGCTAAATCAGAAGAATACTATTATGTAATCGACGTAGCGGATGCCACTTTAACCTTAAGTTCATCGCGTTTTGGAATAGGACAATTTAACCGTGGCAATTATCCTGATAATGATTTGGAACATAAATTGGTAGAGTTAGATAATGATCAGCTGATTTACATTACAAGTTTTATCGATTTGGAAGATGCTAAACTTTACGAATCGAGTATTACAGGCCAATTAAAGAACATTATGAAAGTTCCGGCTAACTTATATAAAGGTTTTATCATCAGTAAAGAAAACTTCGAAAAACTAACAGATCGCTCACATATTAATGCGTATCTGGAGTTTTTAAAAGACAATTACAAATAAGGAGCATGATTTGAGCCGGTGGTGAAAAACCTGTTCTATAAAAAATTAATAAATTTGCATCCAAAATCTTCTATTCTGGAGATTAATGGAAAATAACAATACAAAATGAATAAGTCCCTTTCTGCACAAGAAACAAAAAGATATAGTTTAATCATCTGGAAAATATTAATCGGGGGAATTGCCCTGTTTGCGATTTTCATTTCGATGATCGGTTTGGGGCTTTTTGGTGCATTACCTTCCTTCAGAGATATCGAACACCCTAAAAGTAATCAGGCTTCAGAAATTATTGCTGAGGATGGTCGTCCCTTAGGTACTTATTTTGTTCAGAACAGATCGAATGTGACTTATAAGGAAATTTCTGAAAATGTAATTAATGGATTAATCGCAACAGAAGATACCCGTTTTAAAGAACACTCGGGCATCGATTTTAAACGTACTTTTACCATCATCGGTTACAATTTAATTGGCAAAAAACAAGGTGCGAGTACCATTACACAGCAATTGGCTAAAAACCTTTTCCCAAGAGAATCGAACCTGAATTTTTTCTCCCTGGTATTAACCAAGTTTAAAGAGTGGATAGTTGCCGTTAAATTAGAACGGAACTATACCAAAGAAGAAATTATTACCATGTATTTAAATACAGTCGATTTTGGTAACCAGGCTTATGGCATTAAATCGGCCGCAAGGGTTTATTTCAATACCACGCCCGATAAATTAACCTTAACACAGGCAGCAACTTTAGTGGGCATGCAAAAAGGGATTACCATGTATTCGCCAACACGTCATCCTGAGCGCTCGAGAGACCGTAGAAATACCGTAATGGCGATGATGGTTAAATCTGAGCTCTTAACCCAACAGGAATTCGATGAGCAAAAAGAGAAACCTTTAAACCTGCATTTTAATGCCGCAACCGTTAACGATGGTATTGCACCTTACTTCCGTTCTGTATTGAAGAATGATATCAAAACCATTTTTCAGGAGCAGTCGATTACCAAACCTGATGGCACACCTTACGATTTAGATCGCGATGGTTTGAAAATTTATACCACATTGAATTATGATATGCAGGTATACGCCGAAGAAGCGCAAAAAGAATATATGAAGATTCTACAGGCGCAGTTTATCGCCAGCTGGAAAGGCAGAAACCCTTTTAAAGATAAAGCTTTACAGATTGAACAGGGTATTAAACGCTCTGATCGTTACAAATCGTTAAAACTGGAAGGTAAATCGGACGATGAAATTAAAGACGATTTTAACACCAAAACAGAAATGACCATTTTTACCTGGAAAGGTAATATTGATACGGTAATGAAACCGATCGACTCTGTGCGTTATTATAAAATGTTGTTGCGCAATGCGATGATGACGATGGATCCAACCAATGGCCATGTAAAAGCATGGGTTGGCGGGATTAACTATGAGCATTTTAAATACGATCAGGTTAAAATGGGCACCAGACAAGTGGGCTCAACTGCAAAACCATTTACTTACGCCGTAGCTATTGAAAATGGATATTCGCCATGTTACACCGTACCCAACGTGCCAGTAACGATTGATGGCTATGGAGAACCATGGACGCCAAGAAACTCAGGCAAACCTTTACCTGGTAATATCACTTTACAGAAGGCATTGGCCTACTCACAAAACTTTGTTACCGCTTATTTAATGAAACAGGTTGGTCCGGTTGCGGTATCTACCTTAGCGACCAAAATGGGAATTCCTAACGTTCCGGCGTTTCCATCCATTTGTTTGGGAACATTCGATTCGTCGATTTATAATATGGTTGGCGCATATGGTGCTTTTGCAAACAAGGGAACCTATACCAAACCCATTTATTTATTAAGAATTGAAGATAAAAACGGGGTGGTATTGTTTTCTCAAAAGGAGATACCAAAGCCGATTATGAGCGAGGAAGTTGCCTATATAATGACCAGAATGCTTAAAGGTGTAGTCACCAACGGAACCGGTTCGAGATTAAATTATAAATACCATGTAAATGCACCAGTAGGTGCCAAAACAGGAACGACGCAGAATAACTCTGACGGCTGGTTTATGGCCATTACCCCTCAATTGGTAACTGGCATCTGGACGGGCTGCGAAGATAGGGCATTCCACTTTATCAGTACCAATCAGGGTGAAGGTGCCAATACCGCGCTACCAATTTTTGCAGGTTTTATCAAAAGAGTATACGCCAATCCTGCTTTAAAAATTAGTCATGCTGATTTTGAGGCACCAAAATCAGGTGTTTCCATCACCTACGATTGCAATCAATACCAGCAACAGGAAGAAGGCGCAACCGAATTGGATGAGAAGTTGGGATTCTAGGTACTATAGTCATTCCAAAAGTTTTCAGGTAAACTATTCGAGATAAATATTAAATTTGTAATAGAAAATTGAAATATATGAGAGTTACACTAGAAATATCAAATTTTGATGAGATGGAAAAACTCCTTTCTTTATTTCAGACTATGAAATTAGAAAATATTAAAATAATTTCTTCACAGCAGGATAGTAAGCCCAATATATTAAAAGGGGATAAAGCACTTAATCCTAAAGAACTTTTTGGTATATGGAAGGACTCACCAAGAAATTTAGAAGATATAAGGGATAAAGCATGGGATCGTAAAAAATAATTATGATTTTGTGTGACACTAATATTTTAATACATGCTTTCAATGGTAATACCTCAACCATCGAAATATTGGAAGAAATAGGTTTCAAAAACATTCTGCTCTCATCAATTACGACCATGGAACTTTTGCAGGGCATGGGAAATAAAGTAGAGCTAGCGCAGATGAAGAAAAAGATCAAGTATTACGATATTATCCATTTTGACAACTATATATCTCAGAAATCCGTAGAACTTATCGAAAACTTCAAACTAAGTCATCATCTTCAAATACCAGATGCAATCATTGGGGCAACAGCTATTGTAAATAAAATTGAATTGTTTACTTATAACAAAAAAGATTTCGATTTTATGCCTAACATTATTCTTTATTAAAAATTACCTAATTTTTGCTCCTTTAATTTCCCATGAGCAGTTTCGACCATAAAACAGCATTAACCGCAATTCCGCATAAACCCGGTGTTTACCAATATTGGGATGCTGATGGAAAGCTGATGTATATTGGAAAGGCTAAAGACCTGCGCAACCGTGTGGGCTCTTATTTTAATAGTGACAGAAACCAGTTTAATGGCAAAACAAGGGTACTGGTATCCAAAATACGTAAAATTACTTTCACTATTGTTGATACGGAGATTGATGCCTGGTTACTTGAAAACAGCTTAATTAAAAAACATCAGCCAAAATTTAACATCAACCTAAAGGATGATAAAACTTATCCATGGATTATTGTTAAAAACGAGAATTATCCCCGAATCTACTGGACAAGGAAAGTGATTAAAGATGGCTCTACCTATTTTGGCCCTTATGGCTCGATAGGTATGATGCATACTATTTTGGATCTGATTAAGGAAACGTATCCGTTACGTACCTGCACTTTGCCCTTAACAGAGAAAAATATCGCTGAAGGAAAATTTAAAGTTTGTTTGGAGTATCAAATCGGCAATTGTAAGGGCCCTTGTCAAAACTACCAGACCGAAACCGACTACGATAAAAACATAGGGGAGATCAAAGAAATCCTGAATGGCAAAATCGGAAATGTTATCCGTGACGTTAAAGGAATCATCAAATCAGCTTCAGAAAACCTGAACTTCGAACTGGCGCATCAGTATGCAAGGAGATTAGAAGTACTGGAGAAATACCAGAGCAAATCAACCGTGGTAAATAGCGCCATCACCAATGTAGATGTAGTCAGTATTGCATCAGATGAACGTTATGCTTTTGTGAACTACCTGAAGGTGATGAACGGAACGATTATTCAGACGCAGACCATCGAGGTTAAAAAACAGCTCGACGAAAGTGATGATGAGATTTTAACCCTGGCCATGTTAGAGTTCAGAACGAAATTCAAAAGTACCTCTAAAGAAATTATTGTTCCTTTTGAGCCTTCGTTAGAAGATGAAAGTTTAAAATTTACCGTTCCTAAACTGGGCGAAAAGAAAAAACTCTTAGAACTTTCGCAGAAGAATGTATTGTTTTTCAAAAAAGAGAAACTCAATCAATACGAAAAGTTAAACCCCGATTTACGCACCGATCGTATTTTAACGACCATGCAGAAAGATCTGCGCTTAACGCAGCTTCCAAAACATATAGAATGCTTTGATAACTCCAACTTTCAGGGAAAATATCCGGTTTCGGCGATCGTTGTTTTTAAAGATGCAAAACCATCAAAGAAAGACTACCGCCATTTTAATGTGAAAACGGTAGAGGGTCCTAACGATTTCGCGACTATGGAAGAAGCTGTTTTCCGTCGCTACAGGAGAATGTTAGATGAAAACCAGACTTTGCCTCAGCTCATCATCATTGATGGCGGTAAAGGGCAGCTTTCGTCGGCCGTGAAGAGTTTAAAGTTATTGGGTATAGAAAACAAAGTTACCGTAATTGGTATTGCCAAACGTTTGGAAGAACTGTTCTATCCTGGCGATTCCTATCCATTGTATCTTGATAAAAAATCAGAAACCTTAAAAGTGATCCAACAGCTCCGTGATGAGGCCCACCGCTTTGGGATTACCTTCCACCGCAAGAAACGGGATCAGGGGACACTTAAAACAGAACTCGAACAGATTGAAGGTATCGGTAAAACTACTGCGGATAAATTGCTCACCCATTTTAAATCGGTTAAAAAAATCAAAGAAGCTACCGAGAAAGAGCTGGCCGAAATACTGAACAAAAAGCAGGTCATCACCCTTCAGGCTTATTTTAATCAGGAATAACGCTTTTAATCCTCATTCTTTTTGAAAAGCAATCTCAATTTCTATCATATAGTCGAAACGATATAAACAAAAAAAGCTCCGACTTTCATCGGAGCTTTTTCGTAATATTTAGTATTCCCAAAGGCCTTGTTCGTAATCAAGAACAGATTTTTTAATCCTTTCTGATTCGTACAACCTTTCTCGGGGATCGGTAATAATATCTCTGATCTTATTGTCGCCAGGATTTGACTCTTTTACAATGTAGCTGCTGAATAAGCGGCGGATAAAGAAATCATCGAAACTCAATGAAGAAGCATCGTTATTGGTATTGATCAAACGTTTCTTCGTTAAAATCTCCCTCGCCTCCGGATAGTACACCCAAAATACCGGTTGCCATTGTTTAGAAACCTCATTGTATTTTAATGGTGCTATACCTACAATACGCGGTTCGAAAACAGAACGTTTGGTATCAAAAATCCAGTCTTCTTTAATTCTGAATTTTAAGAATAACTCCGGGTTAAAATCATTAACTACCGTAGTAACCGTTCCGGTTTTATTGTTCGAAACCTCTGCTGTTCCTAAAGCCGATTTGGCTGCAGAATCTGCCGACATTGGATTAAGAAACGCATCATCTTCGTTCAACGCACTGTCAATTGGCGAGTATGCTGTTAGTTCATCTTTCTTAATTGCGGCAATTAATACATCAATCAGGCGAGATTTAGGCGATTTTAAGGCCGAGTTAACCGTATCACGTAAATCGATTTCTCTCCAGATCCGTTTTGCATAAAAAACATCCTCTTCTCTCACATCTGCCAAAGGAACCATTTCAGTACTGTCAATGTCCTTACGGGCATAAAAACCATCTTTAGGTGGTACCTTAAGTTTCTTTTTAGCTGTTTTAACTGGAGCTTTCACCGTGTCTGCCACAGGAGGTGCGGCAACTACTGGTGCAGCTTTCTTCGGTGCTAACCTGGTAGGCTTTTTTTGTGCAAAAGCAAACGTGGTTAACAACACTAAAATAGCAATACTTAAAATCCTTTTCATCTTCTTTTTATTTTACGCTAAACGCTAATGAAGGCAAAATTTTCTGACGGCCATCTGGGCCTATCGAAACAATATCTTCAAAAAACACTCTTGTACCTGGTGTAATCGAGTTTATTGCACCTTTAACCGCACCTGCGAAACTTCCACCGCTACCTGGAATGGTAACAGCATCAGAACGCGGTTTGATAATTGTTAACTTATAACGTTGTATCTTAAACTTCACATCGAAAGGAAAATCGTCAAGATCTGCCTCAATTTCAGTTTCACTTTTTAATTGTACTGAAGCTACATCGCCTCCAGCGCGGCCACCAACTTTAGCTACCGGAGTAGGAATCCCTTTAACCCTGAATTTTTGTGAGCCTAAGCTAACGGTTTTACCGGCATTGTTTGCTGATACATTGATAGAAACATCTTGTCCAACCAGGCTTCCCGGAACTTTAACATTGTAGTTCCCGTTGCTACCAGACATTGAACCGCCAGAAATGGAAGCACGAATACTTTCTAATGGAAAACCTGCTGCCGATACCGTAAATGGATTCGGAATACCGGCATAAATTACATTCAGTTTTGTTGAAGAAACCGATGCAGATGGTTTCGCTACCTGATAAGTTTGTGGTTGGGTTTTGTATTCCTTTACCTGACCATCGGTTTGGCGAACACGAACCGTACCTACCCAGGTAAACTGACCAACACTGCTGGTACCACCGCTATAAGTTCCCTTACCATCTTTAACCGATAATTTACTTCCGTTAACGGTAATATCAGGAGTAGATCTCGAATCACTAGCGGTTAAAAATACTTCAGCAGTATAAGGTTGTCCTTGAATTACATAAGAAGTAGGTGCTACTGCAACTGCCGCAAACTGATCCAAATTAACCTGTGCTTTATCCATATTTCCGAATAATTTTTTAACCACCTCTGCTTCAGCATTTTTAGTATCAGTTTGCAGTTTGGTTAAAATAGTCATTGCAGCAGTTAAAGGCGTTCCCTCACCAAAATAAGTTTCCTGCCAGTTTCCTTTTCTTTTTCTTGCCGGATCTTTAGCTTCAAGAGAGAATGATACGTTTGCCCTATCAGCCGGATCTAATAAAGAGATTAATTTTTCGCGCGTGGCGTTAATTCTCTTTTTCAACTCATCCGCTTTCTTTTGATTGATCATGATATTCTGTGCAATATCCTGATTTGATCTATTTACCAAATCCTCGGTTTCCGGATCTATTCCATCACCTGCCTGGGTAAATTCTTTTTTAATGCTTTCAATATAATTATTTAAGTCATCAGCTGCCTTCTGCGCCTGTTTTGCCTTATCGTAAATTGGCTGGGCACGGGCTGGCTCTTCTTTCAACTTCGAATTTTCGAAGGCAGAAAATAACTGATTAATACTTGTATTTACATTGTTTTTAGAGGTATCCAAACTATCGTTGATATTTTTGAATGCATCTAAAATGGTATCTGATACGTTTAAGGCGAGCATAGCCAACAATACCAAATACATGATATTGATCATCCGCTGCCTTGTTGTTTCTTTTCCGCCTGCCATGTTTGATGTAGCTTTTCCTTTAAAAATTAAAAACTAAACAAATTATACACGTGGGCCGTTCATAGCCGATAACATATTGCCATAAATTGCATTAAGCGATGATAGGTTTTTAGCCAACTTATTCACCTCTTCTTTAAACTGTTTCGAATCTTCCATCGATTCGTTAAAGTTTTGCATGGTTAATGATAAGTTTGAATAGAACTTATTCATCGATTTTAGATGCGCGCTTGAATCTTGCAATTCTAATTCATATACTGCATTTAAAGCTGATAAATTCTTAGCTAAATTGTTCACCTGATCATGGTAAGCCTGAGAATCTACACTGCTCT
Source organism: Sphingobacteriaceae bacterium GW460-11-11-14-LB5 (assembly GCA_002151545.1). NCBI lineage: Bacteria > Pseudomonadati > Bacteroidota > Sphingobacteriia > Sphingobacteriales > Sphingobacteriaceae > Sphingobacteriaceae bacterium GW460-11-11-14-LB5. The sequence goes on from CP021237.1 coordinate 4,524,934, forward strand.
CGCCCATTGCTTTCAAATTAGCTGTAGCTTTATCAAAAGATGCACTTAAGTTATCAAAACCAGCTGAAGCTGTTTTAATTTTGCCAGTAAATTCGTTGGTTGCGGTAGATGCATCTGCAACATTAGAAATCGTTGCCACTTTATCACCAAAAGTACGTAAACCAGATCCTAAGCTTTCAATCAATTCAGGACCGATTTTAGCATCTGATAACATTTTATCTAAAGCTGCTGTATTCGATGCAGTTGCTGCCACTGGTCTGGCTGATGCAGTTGGTAACTCGCCTTTAAAATCTGCTTTTAATTCAGGGTAAACTCTTTCCCAAGCTGGTTCTGGCTCTGGCGGGAAAAATCCTGTTAAAAAGAATAAAAATGCTTCTACACCAAGACCAAGACCGATCATGTAGTTACCCAAAATTCCACCAATGTGTAGAATTTTAAATAACGCTCCGATAATTACAATACTTGCTCCCCATGAAATCGCTACGTGTAACCAGCCTGGTTGTTTCTTTGCTGCCATAAAATTTTGATGTTTTTCTTTAGTTTTTAGTTTGTTTGGTTTAATGTCTTAAGTCGGTACCAGGGTAAGATGAAACGCATCTGAAACCAATATATGATCTTTGTGTATCCTGATATTCGTATGTTGCTACAGCGTTTTGTAGAAAATAACCGGTGTCTTTCCACGAACCGCCTTTTACAACTTTACGTTTTTTGTATTTACTGTCGGTTGCGCCGGCATCATAAGTAAAATTCGGGTTCAAATCGTGTAATAACGGGCTTGCACCTTTATTGTAAGCGGTTAATGTCCATTCAGAAACATTACCTGCCATGTTGTACAAACCATAATCATTAGGGAAATACGACCTAACACCTACCGTATAAATACCACCATCGCTCGAATAATCGCCACGGCCTGGTTTAAAGTTAGCTTGTAAGCATCCCTTTGTATTTCTGATATAAGGACCGCCCCAAGGGTATTTGGTTTTGGTATTACCACCTCTTGCTGCATATTCAAATTCAGTTTCAGCTGGTAATCTGTAATCTGATCTAGATCCTACAGGTAATTTTCTTGCTGTAGCAACGCCATCATATAACCTGGTTCTCCAGTGAGAGAATGCTTTTGCCTGTTCCCAGCTTACACCAACCACAGGATAATCATCATATGAAGGGTGGTTGTAATAACCCCGCACCATCGGATCGTTTTGTGAATAAGAATAATCTGTTTTCCAAACCATTGTATCTGGATAAATGGCAACGGTATAACGATCGATATAATCCTGGCGTTTGCTGTTTGGATCTTTATGTCCGATAGCGGCTTTCTCCATATTTAATTCGGCATAAGAATATTCGAATTTACGAACATCTAATTCCTTTTTTCCCGGAAGCGCATCTAAACCTGAATAATACATCCCATCTAACTGGCTCACCTGAGCAGCGGCTGCGCCTCTACCTTTATTACGCCAAATGTTGGCTCCGTTTGGCCCAACTTTTTTCCAGTCGATGTATTTCTCCCCACCAACAGCAGCTGCGGCATTTCCTCTCGGGGTAATCATAAATTGTTGAGGGTTACCCATCATCGCAATCGCAATCGAATCGCGTACCCAATTGGTAAACTGGCGATATTCTGCATTGGAAATCTCCGTTTGGTCCATAAAGAACGCACTAATGGTTACCATTTTACTTGGCCCATTCTGAGAGAAAGTGATATCTTCATCCGAACCTCCCAGAGGCGTATGCCCTGGTGGCACGTAAACCATTCCTAGTGGGATTCTATCGTTTTTGAATTTTCGGTTATAAGCACCAACCAGCTCGCCTTGGCCGCCATGACCACAGCTTGCTAGCATTACAGTTATACCTACAATAGCTAGAAGGTAGATTTTCTTCATATTTTTTATAGTGTGCACAGCACGATTAGGAGCAATTTTATCAAAAATCACTGAAATTATCAACAAAAGCAAATATTTTACGTTAAATCATCACTCAAAGGCAATTAAAGTTAGATTAACTTTTTTCCAACAACCTTATATTTTGTGCAATAAAATGCGTAACTCTCTTATTAACAGTAAAGTTACGCATTTATTGTATTGACTTAAAATAAATTATTAATCGTATTATTTATTAGATATTTTGATGTAATTTTCAATAGCCATCGTCATAGATGGAACGCCCGGGGTTGGCGCAGCAATATCCACGATCAGATCCATATCGGTACAAGCCTTACTTGTGTTGGTTCCAAAAGCGGCAATCCGGGTATTATTCTGTTTAAAATCGGGGAAATTTTTAAACAAGGACTGAATACTTGAGGGACTAAAAAACGCAATAACATCGTAGAACACTTCGGCTAAATCAGATAAATCGCTCACCACTGTTTTAAACAAAACAGCAGGGGTAAAATTATACCCGCTTTTTTCCAAAAACTTCATCGTGTCTTCGGTAGCCATATCAGAGCAAGGGTATAAAAACTTCTCGTTGGCATGCTTTTTTAGTACCTCTGCTAAATCTGCTGCAGTTTGTTTACCAAAAAAGATTTTGCGCTTACGATATTGAATGTACTTCTGTAGATACAAAGCAATGGTCTCAGAAAGACAGAAATATTTCAATTCTGCCGGCACTTCATAACGCATTTCTTCACAGATTCTGAAAAAATGATCGGCTGCATTACGGCTGGTAAAAATTACCGCTGTAAAATCGGCCAGGTTAATTTTATCCTTTCTAAAGTCTCTTGCGGGTACACCTTCAACGTGAATAAAGGACCTAAAATCAACTTTTAAGTTGTGTTTTTTGGCCAAATCGTAGTAAGGAGATTTTTCTGTTTCAGGTTTTGGTAAAGTAACCAAAATACTTTTTACTTTGCGGATTCTAGAGTCGTTCTTTTCTTGCATTTTCCTTTTTCCTGCTACAGTCCTATCGTTTTAATTAGTATTAGGATAGGACATATTTCGAGGGCGCAAAAGTACAAAAATAAATGCATTCTAGAAAACTTATTATTAGAAAGTATCGTTATACCTGCCCGTAATAGTTGAAAAGCAAAAATAATGCCTAACAGCAAGAATGCCAACACGATATAAACCGCACCGTATTTAAGTGGTGATAGGGCAAAAGCAACAACTAAAGGGATAAACAGCAGCGATGCATTGAAGTAGCTGAGGTACAAAATGGAGATGTATTCGCCCACTGGCTTCTGCACATTAAACAGGTAACCCAAAAAGCGTAAAAGAACCAGTTTAAGGGCATAAAAAACAATGATAGTAATCGATATACTAAAGAAAAACTTAAATCCGTCTTTAGCCTGATACATGTCATTCCACTGGGCAACCAGAAAAAAGAACATCCCAAAAACGAAACCAAACTGCACAAACAGCAACAAAAACGGCCACGAACTAAACAGGTTATCTTCTTTATTGATATTGTTTAGAATCCGGTTACTAAAAAACGATTGCACAATGGCCGATAATTGTTTAGAAAAAGCATTTTTTAGAATCGCAAAAATAATGAGCATACCAAAAATAAATCCAAGCAAACCAACATTACCTTTTGGAATTTTTGTACCCAATTGATAAGGATTTGCCTTTTTCTTTAAGTGCTGGTATTTCTTCTGCCAGGCCAGTAAATCGAGTTTAGGGAAAAGATATTCCTTTTCGATGGTATCGAGCAGTGCCCCTTTATTGATTAAACTATCTGGCAGCACCCAGGTATGACGAACAAGCGAATCCGTTGAAAATTTCTGCCTGGCCAGTGTTGCCGAATCGGGACGATACCTTCTATACTGGTACTGATTTACCGTTACGCTATCTGTTTGAACAGGAATTTCTTGTGCTGCTACAAAATGGGTAGAACATAAAAACGCGAACAAAATGAAAATGAATTTCGGCATGCTGTAAATCAAAACTTAAGGATGCAAAAGTAGCTGAATAATCATTGTTTACCTAAAGAAAATAAGTTGATTAATTAATAACTTTAGCAATAATGGAAAAACAGTACGATATTTAATTTTAATAATGTCCAATTCAAAGAAGAAAACGCCAATAATCGGAATAACAACTGCAACTTCAGAAAAGTTAGATAAAAGACGATGGAACAAAACCTTTAGAAGAATCTCAAAAATCCTGATTATTAAACAGAAAGGGCTACCGCATAAAATTTCAGCTGTTACAAATGTTTGGAATGGAGATAAAGATGGAAAAAGATATATAAAAACTTACAGCAGCAAAGAAATGCGGAAGTAATTTCAATCAAGCATTACCATAAGTAAAGCTATTACTTGACAAAAACAACAATAAAGTAAAGCTATATCTTTACTTTTTAACATGAGTTCGATTAATAAATATGGCTTAAAATTTAAGTATCTAAACGCATAACCGTCCTTAGGAAATAAAATTTATAGATTATTTACCTGATCAATTTTCGCCACGATACTATTAAATGAATCAGTGTAGCTTTTCAAATCGGGGCTTATCCATTCCAGAATATCATGAATATCGTCTAAAACCTTGCGTGCCAAACTAAATTCTACAGTATTCCCCGAAAAACATATTGGCTCATTATGATAAATACGGTTTCTTAAAGTTCTTATTCGCAAAAGCTTTGCAGCAAGCGCAGAACGATTAATATTCTGAGGTTTATGTATAAAAGCATTGAGTGGGGCACCGCCGACAAGTATATAATGGTGATTATCAAAAAAAGCTGTCCAAAAACCGAATGTTTGTTCAGCAATTAATCGACTTGCTGTAACCACATTTCTTTTTCTTCTAATTTCAACCTCCCCCTTATCTACCTGGCCTTTTAGATAATATCTTGACGGGGCTAGAGAAAGGTGGCTCATAAAGCCGCTTTTTTGATTAATTATCCAATCATTATCCGCAAAATGTGCTGCAATTGTATTATAAACGGCATTTCTAAGAAAGGTTTCAAACAGATTCATTATGGGATAAAAAGCTTGGCAAACACGAAGATTTATCCTGTATAATTTTTGTGCCTTAACTTTCGAATTACCTGTAGCTCGAAGAAAACGATTTAATCTAGGTTGTGAAAGGTAGGATTCTAATTGAGCGTAATTCATTAAAAAATTTTGGTTTAATTATAAATATTTTTAACTTTGTCATGTTATGCTTAGTCAAGCCTCCTTTTCTTCGGAAAAGCGTAACTAAGTGAAGTTTTAAAGCCTCGGTCGCATCCGGGGCTTTCTTGTTTACAAATATACCTCAATTTTTTAGCGTATTTTGACAGGGGTTATATACATGCTTAGAAATTCATAATTGCACTTACCTTTGCCTGCGGTATTAAGATAAATATCTAGACAGGCATGTGTTTACCATTTTTAAGTTCTTTATATCTTACGCTTACTATTTGTTATTCTTGTTACTTGAAAAATGAACGATTAGCTTTATCAGTAACAAAAGTAGGTTAATTAAAATTTGCACAAAATAAGCTAGCCAAAAAACAGAAACACAACTAATTAAAAAAACAAAAACTTAACTACATCATTCTATGGTGCTTTATACCCTTATTATAAGAAATCATTAAATGTCCGGTATCTACATCCATATCCCCTTCTGTAAAAAGGCCTGTCACTATTGCGATTTTCATTTTAGCACTTCTCTAAAATATGCTGACGAAATGGTTGATGCGATCTGCAAGGAGATTAAAATGAAAAAAGATCGGATTAGCGGACAAATTGGAAGTATTTATCTGGGCGGAGGAACACCTTCTATCCTGTCTCAGGAAGCACTGCAAAAGATTTTCGATACGATTAATCATACCTTTTCAGTCGATTCAAATGCCGAAATTACGATCGAAACCAATCCGGATGATTTAACCGCGCAAAAATTAAAAGAACTGAAACAATTACCCGTTAACCGCTTTAGCGTGGGTATTCAATCTTTCTACGATGAAGATCTGACCTGGATGAACAGGGCGCACCAGGCAAAGGAAGCTGAAGGTTGTATCAGAAGAAGTCAGGATGCCGGTTTTGAAAACCTAAGCCTTGATTTAATTTATGGTTATCCTTTGCTTACAGACCAAAAATGGCTGAACAATATCCAGAAAGCAATTGAGCTGGAGGTGCCACATATTTCGGCGTACGCGCTAACGGTAGAACCCCGTACAGCTTTAGCCCACGCCATCAAAAACAAAAAACAGACACCAGTAAGCGATAACCAAAGTGCTGCTCAGTTTGTAATTTTGATGGATAAACTGGTCGATGCCGGATTTGAACACTATGAAATTTCGAATTTTGCCAAACCAGATCATTATGCCGTGCATAACACCAATTACTGGAAGGGAATAGATTACATTGGTGTCGGCCCATCGGCACACGGCTTTAACGGCCAAAACCGTTATATGAATCCTGCCAATAATGCCTTGTACATGGAAACCTTAGGCCACAACAAGCTCCCTGAAATTGTTGAAGAATTGAGTTTAAACGATAGATTTAACGAATACATCATGACTTCGTTAAGAACTATGTGGGGAACTGATTTACAAAAAATAAATACCGATTTCGGGAAAGACTTTTTAGCAGAAACAAAACATAACCTTAAAAATTTTGAGGATAAAGATTGGCTGGTGATTGACGGAGATAAAATTTGTTTAAGTCAGAACGGAAAATTATTTGCCGATCATATTGCTTCAGAATTGTTTATTGTAGGAGACGAATGAGTGAATTGAAAATGATTGAATTAGAGCATGAAGGATTTAAAAACAACATTCACTGATTCAAAACCCAATCATTCAGTATTTAATTAAAAAATTATGTCAAAAATTGTATGGATTACAGGCGCATCATCAGGTATTGGCGAGGCCCTGGTATATGAATATTTTAAAGGGGGTAACAAACTGATTATCTCAGGGAGAAATCGCGATGAGTTGTTCCGTGTAAAAGGAAACTGCCAAAACTCTTTTAATGTACATGTTCTCCCATTCGATTTGAGCGAAACGGCTACACTCGAAAACAAAGCGGCCGATGCCATCCGCATTTTTGGAAAAATAGATTTACTGATCAACAGCGGTGGCGTAAGTCAGCGGAGTTTATCACTCGAAACCAACCTGCAAACCGAACAGCAAATTATGGACACCAATTTCTGGGGAACGGTTGTTTTGAGCAAAGCGGTTTTGCCCTCGATGATAAGCAATGGTGGCGGACAACTGGTTATCATCAGTAGCCTTGTTGGGAAATTCGGCACGAAATTCCGCTCTACCTATGCGGCGTCAAAACATGCATTACATGGTTATTTCGATTCGCTCCGATCGGAAGTTTACGACAAAAACATCGATATCACGATTATCTGTCCGGGCTTTATCAAAACAAACGTTACCTACAATGCACTTACCGGAGATGGCAACCCACTTAATATGATGGGCGATGCACATGAAAATGCCATGACACCTGCTGAATGTGCCAAACAAATCGTGCTGGCTGTTAGCAACAAAAAAGAAGAGGTTTATATTGGTGGAAAAGAAACCAGAGCCGTGTTATTAAAACGCTTTTTTCCGAAGATTTTTTCTAAAAAGGTAAGAACAGCGAAGGTGAATTAGACTGGCGTTTTGCGGTGAGCGTTAAGCGTGACCAGCGATTTCCTGATGGCTTGTGGATCTGTCAAATCGTGAGTCTTGGCAAGAGCCCCCTGTTAAATAAACCCGTATTCTATGGTTTATGCAAATAAAAAGTTTTTTTTCTGAGAAGCATTACTTTAGATTTATGCAGCAGGCTCCAGGAGGTATGGCGTACCTCTTTTAACAGCAGCAAAAGCTCTGCTCAGTAGCTTATTTTTTATCACATTCAGTACACACATAGCGTTTTTTCCCTCAGCTTTTTTTCGATCATAGTATCGTTTGAATTCGTTATCTTTTTTTATCGTGTTTAGCGCACACATGGTCAGTAACGCCTTTAGTTTTTTATTGGCGAGGTTGCTTACCCGGTTTCTCCCTCGTATACTCGTCCCCGAGCTATGTGGAAATGGGACTATTCCACAATAGCTCGCAAACTTTCTGTAGTCTGAAAATGCAGCGAAGGCTTCAGTATGGATCAGGATAAACATAGCCGTCTGCTTTCCGATCCCATGCACGCTCTGCACAAGGCTGAACTGTTCGTTTAGTTCCTGGTCCTCTGTTATTAAGGCTGCCAACTCGATATCTACCTTTTTTATCCGTTCGGCGTAAAGGGCAAGCATTTCCTGGCTATCGGCTATGCAATAGCCAGCGTTCTCCCTATCAAATCCTTTAAGCTCTGAGCAAGTGCATTTAAAAGAGGTCTGGTGTCTTACCAACTGTTCGCGGTGTGCCAGCAGGTGTTTGAGTTTTGAGCTTGTTGCCGAAGGAAGGAGGTAAGGACGGGCTTTGTGCTGATTTGAAAAAGCATAGCTTGCGATTGCCTGTGCGTCAGCCTTATCAGATTTCCCCCGTTTAAGTCCAATGGAACGCTTAATGTGCAGCCCGTTTTCAACCCATATAGATAAATCATTTGCATGCATAAAGTTGGTTATGGGGCAGATATAAATACCTGTATGCTCGCAACAGAAAAGAACCTTCTTAGGCGCGATACCATGTATGGAAAGCCATTCCAGCATTAGGCCAAAGCCATCATAGCTGTTCTTAAAAACATGGTGAAGGGGCTTGTCGAAACAGGCCTGTGTAACAACAGCAACATCGATGGTTGATTTGGAAATATCTATTCCAACAAATAGTTCATAATTCATAACTTTACGGTTAAGTGAAATGGAAATCCTAAAGTTGAATAAAACTGAATCCCTTAATAGTCCGCTAGACTAAAATTCTATATGGTTCTTGTTCAACTAAAAAGCAGAGGTCTGTTACAGGTTCTAGATCGTAAGTCTGGATCGCAGCATAGTTCACCTCTGCTTTTAAGGTTTCCTTTGTCAAATTTAATTCTTTGATAATCTTTCTCAAACCTAAGGGATGGCAGCGGTTTCGATTCTTCATCGAAGGTAGCAAAAAGCGGGAATGTAATTTCCGAAGAACCACTGCAGCACCTTTTCAAAATCAAAAAACAAAAATTAATCATTTAATAATCAATCCATTAAACAATAAATTTTATTTCTAAAAACCAAGTATCTGTAAGCCGTCGTAAATGGAATCAAATAACAGAAACTTAAAAATTAGAAATAATGAAAAATTTAATCTTAACCGTATTTGCTGTAATTACCATGGCATTTACCACACAAGTTTACGCTCAAAAAAATCCAATGGTTGGCGGTGCAGCCATGTACCCGACTAAAGACATTGTAGATAATGCCGTAAACTCAAAAGACCATACCACACTGGTAGCAGCAGTAAAAGCAGCAGGTTTAGTTGAAACTTTAAAAAGTGCTGGTCCGTTTACTGTTTTTGCACCAACAAACGCTGCATTTGATAAACTTCCTGCCGGAACGGTAGACAATCTGGTTAAACCAGAAAACAAAGCAACCTTAACTACGATTTTAACTTACCATGTTGTTGCCGGCAAAATGGACAGCAAAGCCATTGCAAAAGCAATTAAAGCTGGTGGTGGCAAAGCTGAACTTACAACCGTACAAGGCGGCAAACTTTGGGCCTGGATGGAAGGTAAAAAATTAGTTTTAAAAGATGAAAAAGGTGGAATGAGTACCGTAACCATTGCAGATGTTTATCAAAAAAATGGTGTGATCCACGTAGTGGATACCGTTTTAATGCCGAAGTAAAATTGATATATCCTTTTAATCAGTATAAAACGCCCTGGCTTTGGTCTGGGCGTTTTTGCTTTTATAAAAAATCATCTTTTAAAATCCGTCGTTATTTTTTCATCGTACATATATACACAACACTGGAAGATATCCTTATTAAAAACATACGTCACGTCCCGTGTGATTATAAAACTAACGTCCTTTCTTAAACGTAGGGGCGTTTTTTATTTATCACCAATATACTTTCTGACTTTTTTTGATGAATTGTCAGTTTTTTTTCAAGTTTTTCCATTTGTAATGTTTAGTGTTTTTTAACTATTTAATTTTGCTGTATTAATAGTTTTTTAACATGAAATTCAATTTATCTCCGATAGATGTAGTTGAAGACATATCTAAATCAGATTTCGAGCTGAACTACCTTAAACCACGTAAACCTTTGGTTATAAAAAATATGGCCAAAAAGTGGCCGGCATACCAAAAATGGACGATGGAATACATGAAAGAGGTGGTGGGCGATAAAACTGTTCCACTTTACGACAGTGCTAAAGCCGACCCTTCTAAACCTATAAATGCATCTGCTGCCGAAATGAAATTTGGCGATTATATAGACCTGATTAAAGAAACACCGACCGATCTGCGCATCTTTTTGTTCGATCCCATAAAGTTTGCGCCAAAACTACTCGAAGATTATATCGCTCCAAAAGATTTGATGGGTGGTTTTTTAGATAGCTATCCCAATATGTTCTTTGGCGGTAAAGGTTCGGTAACCTTTTTGCACTATGATATCGATTTAGCGCACATTTTTCACACACACTTTAATGGACGAAAACATGTCATCTTATTCGATTACAAATGGAAAGAACGTTTATATCAGATTCCATATGCCACTTATGCCCTGGAGGATTATGATGTAGAAAATCCCGATTTTGATAAATTCCCCGCATTAAAAGGTGTTCAGGGCGTTGAAGCGTTTTTAGAACATGGCGATACCTTATTTATGCCAACCGGTTACTGGCACTGGATGAAATACCTGGACGGATCTTTTTCAATTAGTTTAAGGGCATGGGATAAAAGCTGGGCCGTAAAAGCAAAAAGCTTGTATAACTTAACTTTACAGCGTAAATTTGACGACTTTATGAAAGCAAACTACCGCGAAAAGTACATGCAATGGAAAGAGGAACTTGCCATTAAAAGAGCGAGCAGGGCACTGGAAAAGAATTTGCCAAAATAAGCGAAAGAATAAAGACAACGATTAAATAGGATGATGAGGTTTGGACGCCAAACCCTTAACTCCCAACACAAAACTCAAACATGCATCCTAACATTATAAAAATCCAGGAAAAAATAGAGCCACTTAGGCAGGAAATTATTAACCATAAAGTTTATTCGGCCATTAGTGAAATAGAAGATCTCCGGATTTTTATGGAACACCACATTTTTGCCGTGTGGGATTTTATGTCGCTACTTAAAGCTTTACAAATTAATTTAACCTGCACTACCCTACCTTGGTTCCCGGTGGGCGATCCGGTTACCCGTCAACTGATTAATGAAATAGTTGCAGGTGAAGAATCGGATGTGGATGCCAACGGGGCGATTAAGAGCCATTTTGAACTCTACCTGGATGCCATGGAGCAATGTGGTGCCAATACAAAACCCATCAATATCTTTTTACAGGAACTAAAAAACGGAAAAAGCTTTAATGAGGCTTTCGAAATTGCTGAGGTACCTGCTACAGCAAAAGATTTTGTTAATGCGACATTCGATACCATTAACAGCGGAAAAACACATTTACAGGCAGCAAGTTTTACTTTTGGCCGCGAGGATTTAATTCCAAACATGTTTTTCAGTATGGTAAACGACCTGAACAGTACCCAGGCTGATAAAGTTTCGATCTTTAAATACTATTTAGAGCGCCATATCGAAGTAGATGGCGATCACCATAGCCATTTGGCACTCTCGATGACAGAGAAGCTTTGTGAAAAAGATGAAGCCTTTTGGGCAGAGGCAGAAGAGACCACAAAACAAGCCTTACAGAAAAGGATCGACCTGTGGGACGCTGCCTATGCTGAAATTGTTCAAAATAAAGTTGAGGCGTAATTATTAAATTGTTAAGTATTTACTAATTTTAGATTACGTGATTTTAGTCACATTTACCTGTTAACATCAATTTTGTAAAATAAAATTTACACATTTGTTGTTCGGCACAAATAACCGATTTTAAGCGCATGAGTTTCATTTTAAAACCTGTTGATATCGTTGAGAGCATCACTCCCGAAGATTTTAAGAAAAATTATCTGAAAACTAAACGTCCGTTAGTAATCAGGGGCCTAACTAAAGACTGGCCTGCCAGAGAAAAATGGACGACTGAATATTTAAAAGAAATTGGCGGTGAGCTTGAAGTTCCGCTTTACGACAACTCTAAAGCCGATCCATCAAAACCGATTAATGCGGCTACAGCACACATGAAGTTCGGCGATTACCTTGACCTGATTAAACGTGAGCCAACGGAACTGCGTATATTCTTTTTTAACCTGTTTAAAAAAGTACCTAGTTTAATTAATGATGTAAAAATCCCTAAAGATTTAATGGGTGGTTTTATCGAAAGTATGCCTGCTATGTTTTTTGGTGGTTCTAACTCGGTAACCTTTTTACATTACGACATCGATTTACCACATATTTTCCATACGCATTTTGGCGGCAGAAAACACATTGTTCTTTTCGATAATAAATGGAAAGACAGGTTGTATTGCTTACCAAATGCAACTTATGCATTAGAAGATTACGATGTGGCCAATCCTGATTTCGAAAAATTCCCGGCACTGAATGGTGTAGAAGGTTACGAGGTTTTCTTAGAACATGGTGATACTTTATTTATGCCTACCGGAATGTGGCACTGGATGAAATATCTGGATGGTTCGTTCTCGTTAAGTTTAAGGGCCTGGGATCAATCGATTACCCGAAAAGTGGCGAGCGTTTGGAGTTTATTTACCCATGGCGCCATCGACAGTTTAATCAAAATGACTTTCAAAGAAAAATATGCCCACTGGAGAGAGAAAAAAGCAGTTAAAATTGCTGAAAGAGCTTTAGCCAAAGGCAGACCATAAAAAAGTATTGAAAAAGTAAAATACAGCGGGGCATCGGTTACGATAGCCCCGTTTTTGTTATTATTGCTTTCTGAATGCTTAAGATTAGCATAATTTAAAAAGACCAGATACCAAAATGGATACGAACATACTTAGCGAAAAAGAAAAAATGCTGGCTGGCAAAGCTTATCAGGCTGGCGGCGAAGAACTATCAAAAGAAAGATTAAAAGCACGTGAAATTGTGTTTGAATTTAATAACCTGGCACCGAAATTTATCAAACAACGGAAAGAATTATTAAAAAGGTTATTCGGAAAAACAGAAAGGATGTTTTATGTAGAACCGCCATTTAGATGCGATTATGGCTACAACATCGAAATCGGCGATAACTTTTACGCAAATTTTAACCTGGTGATTCTGGATTGCGCTAAGGTACGCATCGGCAATAGTGTTTTTATTGCGCCAAACGTAGCCATTTATACTGCAGGGCATCCGATACATGCACATTTACGCGATCAGGAATATGAATGGGCGCAGGAAGTTAGCATTGGCAACAGCGTTTGGATTGGTGGAAACGTGGTGATTAATCCGGGTGTTACCATTGGCTCAAACGTAGTCATCGGATCAGGCAGTGTGGTTACCAGAGATATTCCGGATAATGTTTTCGCTGCAGGAAACCCGTGTCGGGTAATCCGCCAGTTAACAGATGCGGATAAGGATTATTATTACAAAGATTTTAAGTTGGGGGAATAAATAATCGTCCCGATTTCCAATCGGGATGTATGAGAAGGGCGATTTTATTGCCATTAAATTTATTCTAGAGGCTGTATTATAAATCTAGTTTCATTAGAATTGTCACGTTGAGCCTGTCGAAACGCCTTATACAGGTTTGGCAGATCCTTCGACAAGCTCAGGATGACAATTCTATAAGCTTATTGTACTATGATTCCCAATCAAGCTAGGAATGAGAACCCGTTTATATTAGCTGCTATGATCAGCAACTACTTTCCACTCGCCTTTAATTTTTTTAATCAGAAGTGTAAAATATCCTTTAAGCTCGTCTTTTTCGCGTTTAACATTCCAGCTGCCTAATACAAAAGCCAAATCAGGTTTTAAAAATTCGACCTTTTTAATGCCAAACACCAAAAATCCCATGGCCGATTTATCCGGATAGCCTTTTTTATAATTATCCAGCGTTTTTTGCCAGCCATAAGTTGGTCCGTTTTTACCTACAAAAAGTAAACTGTCTGATTTTTCATAACCTTGCATAAAGGCTTCAACATCGCCCTTGTTCCAATCTGTACGTTGCTTTTCGAGTAAATTAAGTATGGCCTGTTTATCTTTCGCATTTTGCGCAAAAGCACTAAAAGAAGCTAAAAACAATGCAATTACAAGTATTCTTTTCATGTTATCTGAGTTGAGGTAAAAATTAAAGATATGAAACAAATTATTTTGTTCCATGCGTAAAAATTCTTTATTTACACATCTATAAATCTTCTATGCAAAATAAAGTAATCACAATTGGCGAAATACTCTGGGATGTTTTCCCAGAGGGTAAAAAAGCTGGCGGCTCGAGCATGAATGTTGCCCTTAATTTACATAAACAAAGTATAGAGAGCAGTTTTATTAGTGCGGTTGGCGATGATGAAAATGGCAAGGAATTATTTAATTTTTTAGCCAGCAATCATTTTGCAACTGATTTGATTCAGGTAAATAGCGAATTGCCGACCAGTACGGTTGTGGTACAGCTTGACGAAAACCATCAGGCTACTTATACCATTAAACAACCCGTGGCATGGGATGATATCAAAATTACCGACGAAAATATTGCTGCTGTTAAACAGGCAGATGCTTTAGTATATTGCAGCTTAACTTGTAGATCGGAACAATCTAAAAAAGCCATTCTGAAACTTTTAGAAAATGCCAAAACTAAAATATTCGACATCAACCTCCGCGCTCCGTTTTATACCAGGGAATTAATTGCTGAGCTTCTGACTAAGGCAGATATCTTAAAAATAAATGAAGATGAAATTTTATGGGTGAAAGAATCTTTTGGCTTGAGCGGTAATACAGACGAACAACTTTTAAAGCAGCTTTCCAGTCAGTTTAATATTGAAATCATCTGCCTTACACTTGGTGATAAAGGTGCCTGTGTTTTAAAAGACGGCAAACTGTTTAAACATGCAGGTTACAAAGTACAGGTAGCCGATACAGTGGGTGCAGGCGATGCCTTTTTAGCTACGTTTATTGCTTGCTATTTGCAAGGATACCCAATGGAAACTACATTAGATAATGCCTGCAAAGTTGGCGCCTTTGTAGCCTCGCAAGCTGGCGCTAATCCTGAGTACAATAAAAAGATTTATCATATGGCGTTGGGTTAGCTTTAGTTTTTAGCCACGGAAACACGACTTTTACCTTTCTGCTTGTCTCTAAAAATGACACCGCGCTTAAATTAATGCAAAGCGAAACTTTTATCTTCGATAAATCGTTAATACAAGCACATGAGAGGTTTTCGTTTTTCTGATTATAAGCCGGGCGATGCGCCAAAGGGTGGGTTTGATGAGTTGCTGAAATTATTTAGCGAACTGCTGAATTATACAGCCGGAGATGCCGCAGAGGCTTTAAGCTGGTTGAACGAACTCGACAAGCAATATAAACTCACCAATAACGATTATGGTATTGGCAATTTTATCGACGACCTGAAAGACAAGGGTTATCTGACAGAAGACAATCAATCTGGCGAGTTTAAAATTACGGCTAAAACCGAGCAGACAATCCGCAAGTCGGCACTGGATGAAATTTTCGGGAAACTCAAAAAATCAGGCCGGGGAAATCACAACAGTAATCAATCAGGCGTTGGTGAAGAGAAAAATGCCGATAGACGCGAATATAGTTTTGGGGATAGTTTAGATCAGATTGATATGACGGCTTCTATCCACAATGCACAGATTAACCATGGCATTGGCGATTTCACTTTAACCGACCGTGATCTGGAAGTAGAGGAAAAGGATTTTAAAACTTTAACTTCTACCGTATTGATGATTGATATTTCGCACTCCATGATTTTATATGGCGAAGACAGGATTACGCCTGCCAAAAAAGTAGCCATGGCTTTGGCCGAGCTGATTAAAACGAAATACCCTAAAGATACTTTAGACATTGTGGTTTTCGGAAATGATGCCTGGCCAATTAGCGTGAAAGACCTGCCTTATTTACAGGTTGGCCCTTACCATACCAATACCTATGCAGGCTTAGAACTGGCTGCAGATTTACTCCGCCGCAGGAAAACGCATAATAAACAGATTTTCATGATTACCGACGGAAAACCAACCTGCTTAAAAGAAAATGGCAAATATTATAAAAACAGTATGGGTTTGGATAGGAAGGTAATTAATAAAACCTTAAACATGGCAGCTCAATGTAAGCGCCTGAAGATCCCGATTACGACATTTATGATTGCCAAAGACCCTTATCTGCAACAGTTTGTGCGCCAGTTTACCGAAATTAACGGCGGCAGGGCTTTTTATAGCTCCTTAAATGGTTTGGGCGAATACATTTTTGAAGATTACATTAAAAACAGACGTAAGACAGTTAAATAAGGTAGAGGGCAAAAAGGTGGAAGGTTTAAGGCAAAACCCAATGCCGTAAATACCTACCTAACGAGTCTAAGAAAACATTTTAAACAGGCGAAGATTTAATGGTTGAATGCTGTGCGCTGCAACCCTAAACCCTAAACCTTAAAACCGATTTTAAAAAGATGCAAAACACCACATTAGGCGAATTAAAAACAACAGGATATAAATCGAGATCTGTAAAAGAAGAGCTTAGGGAAAATCTGATTAAAGTGCTCCGCGATAAAAAAACCGAATTTGAAGGCATTATAGGCTATGATGAAACGGTGATTCCTGAATTGCAAACCGCCATTTTATCGCGCCATAATATTTTACTTTTAGGTTTACGTGGGCAGGCAAAAACACGTATTGCCCGTTTAATGGTAAACCTATTAGACGAATATGTACCATATGTTGCCGGAAGTGAGATTTTTGATGATCCATTGAACCCAATTTCATGGTATGCGAAAAACGAAATTGCCATAAAAGGCGATGATACCGAAATTGCCTGGTTGCACCGCAGCGAAAGATATACCGAGAAACTGGCCACACCGGATGTTACTGTTGCCGATTTAATTGGCGATGTTGACCCGATTAAAGCTGCTACATTAAAATTAACTTATAATGATGAACGTGTAATCCACTTTGGTTTAATTCCGCGTGCACACCGCAGCATTTTCGTGATTAATGAACTGCCCGATTTACAGGCGCGTATCCAGGTGGCCTTATTTAACATGCTACAGGAAAAAGATATCCAGATCCGTGGTTTCAAATTGCGTTTACCATTGGATATCCAGTTTGTGTTTACCGCAAACCCTGAAGATTATACCAACCGTGGAAGTATCGTTACCCCTTTGAAAGATAGGATTGAAAGTCAGATTTTAACCCACTACCCTAAAACCATCGAAATTTCTCGTAAAATCACTTTTCAGGAGGCAAAACTAACCGCCGATCAAAAAGCCAATATTGAAGCTGATGGTCTGGTGAAAGACCTGATTGAACAGATTGCTTTCGAGGCGCGTAAAAGCGAATATATCGATCAAAAATCGGGTGTATCGGCAAGATTAACCATTTCGGCTTATGAAAATCTAATCAGCACAGCAGAAAGAAGAATGCTGATTGCTGGTGAGAAAAATACTTTTATCCGCTTATCTGACCTGGCAGGAATTATCCCGGCAATAACCGGTAAAATTGAACTGGTTTACGAAGGTGAACTGGAGGGCCCAGCACATGTTGCCACCACCTTAATTGGCAAAGCAGTTAAAACTTTATTTGCACGTTACTTCCCTGATCCTGAAAAAGCGAAAAAAAGCAAAACGGCCAACCCTTATACCGAAGTAACTGAATGGTTTACCGAAGGTAATAATGTTGATGTTACCGATACTTTAACCAATGCACAGTATAAAAAAGCGTTGATGCTGGTGCCTGGTTTATATGATCTGGTCAAGAAATTTCATCCTAAATTAAGCGAAAACCAGACTTTATTGTTAATGGAATTCGTGTTGCATGGTTTAGCCGAGTACTCACAATTGAGCAAAAACTTTTTAAATGGCGGCTTCGGTTTCGCTGATATGTTTGGCAGTTTATTTAACGCCGAATTTGATGAAGAAGAGGACGAAGACGATTTCAGATAATATTGAATTTCTCTAATTTGATTAGCTTTGACAAATTCTTTCTCTAGGAAGAATCTGTCGAAGCTTTTTATTTACAAACCCTAAACATAATGGGAAGATTACCTTTTATCATTGCCGCCTGCATTTTTATTATTGCATTTGATATTTATTGCTATAAAGCCATTATTGCTGTTTTTAAAAAATGGAAACCGACTACTAAAAAAATATTTGGTATTGTTTACTGGACTTATAGCGCATTATTGATTATTGGTGTTTTCTGTGGCATTTACCTCAACCTTTTCCTTACGTTAAGGGCCATTATTTTGGTGGCTTTCTTTTTAACAGTGGCCTGTAAACTGGCGATGTTGCCTTTTCTGGTACTGGATGATTTACGCAGGTTATTCATTAAAATTTTTAGAAGGAACAGAAAAAGTGAAGTTTCAACTGCACAAAGTGCAGCAACTGTGGCAGAACCCATCTCACGTTCTGAATTTTTAGTTAAAGCCGGATTGGTGGCCGCGGCAGTGCCCTTAACTTCGCTAAGCTGGGGCATTATTTCCGGCGCATACGATTATCAGGTACGACGGGTAAATTTAATCCTCCCTAACTTACCGAAGGCTTTTGACGGGATCACCATGGGACAGATTTCCGACATCCACTCCGGAAGTTTTTACAATAAAACAGCCGTAAAAGGCGGTGTAGAAATGCTGTTGGGCGAGAAACCAGATTTCGTCTTTTTTACCGGCGATTTGGTGAACAACCTGACCAATGAAGTAAGAGATTATCAGGATATATTTTCGAAAGTAAAAGCACCCCTCGGTGTATATTCATCATTAGGCAACCACGACTACGGTGATTATTATTTTGGCAAAGAATCTTCTCCTGCCAAGGTAAAAAACCTGAAAGATATGGTTGACGTACATAAAGTAATGGGTTACGACCTGCTCATGAACGAAAACCGCAGGTTAAAAGTAGACGGAGAAGAAATCGGGATTTTAGGGATCGAAAACTGGGGAATGGGCCGTTTCCCAAAATATGGGAAAATGGAGCAGGCGGTTCAAAATACGGATGATTTACCCATTAAACTATTACTGAGTCACGATCCTTCACACTGGCGCGGAGAGGTTTTGAAAAAATACCCGCAAATAGATGCCATGTTCAGCGGACATACCCACGGCATGCAGTTTGGTGTTCGTTTAAAGGAAGTTCAATGGAGCCCGGTGCAATACATTTACAAAGAATGGGCAGGTTTATACCAGGAGCAAAAGCAACAGCTTTACGTTAATGTAGGCTACGGCTTTTTAGGTTATCCGGGTAGGGTTGGCATTTTACCGGAGATCACGATATTTACCTTAAAGCGGGCATAGATATTAAAATTCGTCATTTCGATTGATTGCAAAGAAATGGAGAAATCTATAAAAGATAAATAAGTGAATCATTCATTAGATTCCTCCACTGTGGTCGAAATGACGACTATTATACAAGTATATAACCGTCAGATGGTAACATCTGACGTCATAATATAATTATCCCGCGTTAAAGCGATACCCTACACCCCTTACTGTCTGTAACAACTGCGGATTATCGGGATTCAATTCTATCTTCTTGCGTAAGCGCACAATATGCATATCGAGCGTACGGGTATTTACATCAGAGTTGTAACCCCACACCACCAGCATTAATTCATCACGGTTGATTACCTTACCAGGATTACGCAGGAAATAAAGCAGGATACGGTTTTCCAATATCGTTAACTCAATTTTCTTTCCATCCCTGAACAACGTGTGGATGTTTGGATGATGTTCCATATTACCAAAACGGTGAATTTCAGCGGTATCTTTATTCACGATAAATTTCACTTTGCTCTCCAACATCGCCACTAAAACATCCATGTTAAATGGTTTGGTGATATAATCAGATGCACCAAAGTTATAAGCGTCGATTTTATCTACATCCTGTGCTTTGGCAGTCATCATAATAATAAGGTTTTCGAAACCCTGCTTGCGCACATTCTCGCAAACTTCGGCGCCCTGTTTGCCCGGCATCATCCAATCTAATAAAACAATATCAGGCTGATCGGCCAAAATCATTCTTTCACCAGCTTCGCCATCATTTGCTTCAAGCACAGTATAACCTTCAGCCTTTAAACGGTGGGCCACAAGAAAGCGAAGATTTTCATCATCTTCTACGATTAATATTTTTACTTCTTTAGACATTTGTATGTGTTTTATACGGTTGTAATGTTGAAACGTTATAATGTTTGAAGATTAAGTCCAACTTTTAACTTTCCAATTTTAACTATTATAAGGCAGTACAATTTTAAATTCGGTACCACTTCCTACTTTACTTTTTACCGAGATTTCTCCCTCCATAAAGTTAACCAGTTCTTTGCAGAATGCCAAACCCAGGCCTACACTGCCCATCTGGTTATATTCATTCTGAATCCTGAAAAACTTCTTAAATATATTGTTTAATTCTGATGCTGCGATACCGATCCCTTTATCGGCAAAGCGGAAAACCAGTACCCCTTTAATCAGCTTTGCGCTAATGTGTAATTTTTTCTGTTCTGGTTTCGAATATTTATAGGCATTCTCTGCCAGATTATCGAATAAACTCCCCAATAACACCGGATCGGTAATAAAGGTTTTAAAGCCCACCACCTCATAGGTCATCTTAAAATCGGGATGCTTCAATGTATGCGATTCGATGGTGCTCTCTATAAAGTCAACAATATTAACCTCTTCCTGGTTCAGCTTAATTGCCTTATTTTCGATCTGCGTAAAGGCCAGTAATTTGTTCATTAAACCATTCAGTTTATCGGCTTCTTCATCCAGTATCTTGCCATAAAGCTGCTGTTCCCTTTGGCTCAGTGCAGTAGCACTTTTAATATTGTTCCCTGCAATCTTGATCACACTGACGGGCGTTTTAAACTCGTGCGTAAGGTTATTCACAAAATCGTACTGCAACTTAAACATTTTACTATTGATGTTCAGGTTACGGTAAATTAAAAAAGCAACCAATAAAAGCACCCCATATACCAGCAAGAGCACCAGGGCAATTGGCATGAAGTAAATAAAAATTTCTTTCTTGATGTAAGATTTTGATGAAATGAGGTACAGCTTAAAATCAGAAAATGCACCAGGCAAGGCTATTTCAGTAGTAATATTTTCATCAGAAGTATCAATCGGATCGTAAGTTAAAGGTTCAATCCTGATGGTTTGGTACAACAAAGGTCTTGTATTAACGATCTTTATTTTATGCGCATCCAATTTAAAAACCATTACATCCTGTGGATAAACGGGAGCCGGGTTAAGCTTGCGCCTGATCATATCCTTATAAATCCTTAAATCCTCGCGACGGGGAATATTAAGGTAGGTGATTTTATTTTCGTTCGAGTTAACGATAGAAAAATTGGTAAACAGCTCTTCTTGTGTAGGTACCGATGCAGTATCAAGATCCTCAACAAAAGTGGCCAGTTTAATGGCAATTGCATTAAAATCGCTCCCTACATTAAAAGACCTGGTATCATCTTCTGAATACAATTTTACCGAATCGGGCTTTACGCCCTTACCAAACTGGAAAATAGATTTCGGCCCAATGCCCAGGTGGTTGGCATTGATCCCATCTTTTACAGGAACATTTTTCACCTCCGTATCGTAAAAAGTAACCTTCGAGATAAAAGGGTATTTTAACATCACGGTATCTACAAACTTCGCTGCTGTAGAAGAATCTAAAAAGCCACTGTAATAAGAAACTTCGGGCATTTTATTCTGAAAGAAATCGTTGTAAGGTTTAATACTTTGCTCGAGCACATTGACTTTTTCAGATACAAAATCGTTCTCAATCGATTTTTTGCTATAGTTAAACGCTAAAAAAAGCGATAGGATAAAAAGAATGGAAATGAGTACAATGAAGGTTACACCGAGGGAGAAATTTTTACGATAACCACTTTTTTTATCTAAGGCCATACCCTATTTCTTACCTAGATTTTCCTGTAAAAATTCTTCCAAAGCTTTATACAAAGCCGTTCTACTCTGCTGGCGGACAATCGGGTTTGGTCCCTCTTCCTTTTCGATATAGGTAACCTGAACATTTCGTTTTTTCAGTTCTTTAATAAACTGAACGCCTTCTGCTACATTAACACGCGGATCTTTAGGATTTTGTGCGATAAAAACAGGAGATTTAAAGCGATCGGCATGAAAAACAGGCGATGCAAACCGCATATAATCGGTATCGGTTACCGGATTGCCAACAATTTCATAATACATCTGCAGATTCGCTTTTAAAAACGGCGGAATGGTTTTCAGGTAACTAAACAAATTGATTACACCTGAATTTGATCCACCACATTTATAAAGATCGGGATTTTTATACAAACAATTTAATGCGATATAACCACCAAAACCATTGCCATAAATGGCGATTTTTTTAGGGTTGGCAATTTTTTTGGCAATTAACCATTTTACGCCATCATTAACATCTTCCTGGATTTTATCGCTCCACTGCTTGAAACCAGCCGCATAAAAAGATTTTCCATAACCGGTAGATCCACGATAGTTTACCTGCAAAACAGCATAACCGCGGTTAGCCAGGAACTGAACTTCTGCATTATAACCCCAGCTGTTTCTTCCTGCAGGGCCATTATGTGGCAAAACCACAACAGGTAAATTAACAGCCTTTTTATTTTTGGGTAAGGTTAAATAGCCGTTAATGGTTAAATGATCAGAACTTTTAAAACAGATGGGTTTCATGGCACTCATATCGCCCTGTTTAATAGATGGGCTAATATCAGTTAGTTTTTTAAGTTTATTCTCGCTAACCGTATATAGATAATAAGAGCCTGGATTTTTATCGGTAAATGTTCTTACTACAAAAACCTTGTCCATTTTATCTTTATCCATAATCTTCCATTCGGTGCCTGGCAAAAGCCGGTCTATTTTCGAATAGGTAATTTTGGTACTATCGTCAAGGTAATATTTTTCCTTTTTCCAGGTTTCGCAGGTTACAAAAAGCATTTTCTTTTGTGGTCGCGAGTATTTGGCATCAACTACGTTTAAGGTATCGTTTGCAAAAAGCACCTGTTTTTCTTTACCACTTTTTAAATCGAGTGCCACAAGTGCATTCTTATCCCTATTTACATTAGAAATAACATAGAGTATATTCGGTTGGTCTTCTGAAAAAGCAATTGGCTGTAAAGTGGTTTCGAAATTATTGGTAATTACCGGAGCAAAGGCTTGATTTTCGTTTTCGCGGTACATTAAGGTTTCATTCACCCCGTCGCTCGCTACTGCAATTTTCAATACCCCTCTGTTATCCGTCATCCATTCGGTAATGTTACCAGGGTTTTTGGCCGCAATATCCATCTTACCATTCCGAACATTTAAGCGATAAACATCGAAAACCGTCGAATCGCGTTTGTTGGATGCAACAATAATATATTTATCATCAATTAACTGATCTTCTATTACCCTCAGCCTATTTTTCTCGTTGGCACTCAGCTGAACCTGCTTACTTCCATCTTTATTGATGACGAAAATATCCGATTTACGCTCTTTAGATTCGTCTTCAGTATAATAAATCAACTCATTATTGCTGGTCCAGAAATGAAAACTGATATTCTTTCCATTCAAATGGGTTAACTGAACACTATTTCCAGTGGCCAGATCTTCCACAAAAAGATCAAGTTTTTTATCATGGAGTTTTAAATAAGAAAGACTTTTCCCGTCCGGAGAAATGCGATAATAGGCTTTATCCTGCGTTTTAAAAAAATCGTCCACAGGAATAGTATCATTGTCCGTGCCTTTACAAGCCCAAATCAATGCAACCATTAACAATAGAAAAATCTTTTTTAGCATAAATAAATCCTTTACGGGATGACAAAAATAAGTATCACAACAACTTAACCGCGATTTACACCAACAATGTTACTTATGCAATCAATAATAAGTCGTGGTTCAATTTAGTATTTATAAAATACCTACAAAATAAAATACAGGTAACATTTAAAATACGTTTAATATCAATTGGCGGTTTAGCTAAAGATGTATTAAAATGTTACATTTAAAACTTATAATTTAGGGTTTATGAACCGCTTGTTTTTCATCATATTCTTATTGCTATCGCTTGGGGCCAATGCACAGATTTTTCGTCCCAACCAACAGATTGCCCCTGATGAAAGTAGTCTGGCTATACAATACTACCAGGATGGAGATTATGAAAAGGCAGTTGTGCTACTGGAAAAACTCTATGCCATTCCCAATAACGAAGCCTATTTCGATATTTACTTTAATACATTGTTAAAACTGAAGCGTTATGATGTGGCAGAAAAAGTGGTTAAACGGGAAATCAAAAAAAATCCGCAGAACGATATTTATCCCATAGCATTAGGCAAACTTTATCAGGAGAAAGGCGATACGCAAAATTCAAATAAAATTTTCAGCGATGTGATCAGCAAACTTCCCAAAGATGAGTTTAAGATCAGAAATTTAGCCAATAGCTTTTACCGTTTTGAAAATTATGAGTTTGCGGTTCAAACCTTTAAACAGGGCCGAAAACTGTTGGGCAACGATCAGCTATTTGCCTTTGAGTTATTAAACATCTACCGTTTTAAAAAGGATAAACCCATGCTCATGCAGGAGTATCTTGATGCGCTTGGAACAATGCCGCAGCTTTTACCGCAGGCTGAAGCGGTACTGGCTTCTATTTTTGAAGATAAAAACGATTACCAAACCTTTCAGGCGGCCATTTTAAGAAAAGTGCAGAAAGAGCCCGACGCCGAAATTTATATCCAGTTACTTACCTGGAACTATATTCAGCAACAGGAATTTGACATGGCCCTGCGCCAGCTTATTGCCTACGATAAACGAACCAAAGCTGATGGCGGCACTTTATTTAATGCCATTTATACCTTTGTGGATAATGGTGCCTACGAAACCGCAATTAAAGCCTACGATTACTTGCTAACCAAAGGAAAGGATAACCAGTATTATCTTCCTTCGAAAATAGAAATGCTGAATACGAAGTATAACCTGCGTACCAACGGGAAATATACGGTAGCTGATCTTGATTTGTTAGCGAAAGATTATCAGGCCTTATTGGGCGAAAATGGCAAAAATAGGAACACCCTGTTCGCGATAAAAAAACTGGCAAATTTGCAGGCTTATTATTTAAATCAACCCGGCAATGCAGAAAAAGAACTGGAAGAAGCGATAAAAATGCCTGGCATTAGCGATCAGGACTTAGGCCAGCTAAAACTCGATTTAGGCGACATTTATATTTTAACCAACCAGCCCTGGGAAGCTTTTTTGGTATACGAACAGGTGAGCAAACAGTTTGAAGGACAACCTGTGGGAAATGAAGCACGTTTCAGGAGTGCTAAACTTTCCTTTTATCAGGGTAATTTTGACTACAGCAATGGCCAATGCCTGGTTTTAAAGGCTGCAACCTCACAACTCATTGCAAACGATGCCCTGAACCTGAGTTTACTGATTAACGATAATATTCAAACCCCTGCAGATAGTAATGCGCTAAAAATGTATGCTGATGCCGAGATGCTTTTATTCAGGAACCTGCCCGAACGCGCCGTTAAAAAAATGGATAGTATTGCGATAGCCTTTCCACAAAATAGTTTGACAGATGCGATAATGATGAGCAAAGCAAAAATTTTCATCAAAGCCAACGATTTCCAAAAAGCCGCCGATATACTGAAAAAAGTAACTGAGGACTTTAAAGATGGTATCTGGACAGACGATGCCCTTTTTACCTTAGGTGATCTTTATGAAAAGAAATTGAACGATATCGCGCAGGCCAAAATTTATTTCCAGAAGTTAATTACCGATTACCCGGGCAGCATGTTCAGTGCCGAAGCCAGAAAAAGGTTTAGGAACTTACGCGGAGATGGTGTTTGATTGGTTCAATGGTTCATTAGTCATTAGTTCATTCGTAATTGTTAATCGGTTAATTGTTTTAATCGGTTAACTGTTTAAACTGGTTAATTGTTACTCACCTAATCTTTCCATTCGTCGTTATGAAACCGATGAGCAGGATGACAAAAGTGGTCGTCATCTCGACTGGAACGCAGTGGAATGGAGAGATCTATCTTGAGATGATAAAATAAACTGCAGTATTGGTTAATCGTATTGCGCTAATTGTTTTATTGTTATGATTGCTACCGGCGAAACGTCAGCCAGCAAGCGATTTACTCCCCTCAATTATTCATTAATAAATGACTCATAAAAATCATTAAAACCTTAATTTTCTTAACTTCTTAATGGTCAATAAAAGATTAATTAACGCCGAACACTAAACCAGATTAAATATACTTCATAAACTGGTACCCAGCAGAAAGTATTAACGCTAAAATACCTATAATCAAAATCCTTTCGCCATGTGCCCGGTCTGCCGGAGCGTAATTAAATACACATTCTCCGTTAGGCAATGTTCTTTTATGCGTTCGTAAATAAGCTCCGATGATGATGGCTATTAATCCTCCAACAACAGCCAAAATATAGCCCGCTACAATCAGCACCTTCGGACTTTCTTCAGGCTCAGCTAACGCTTCTAACCTTTTTTCTTTTAGTGTTTGGATCTGACTAACATCGGCTTCTGCTAGGCCTGGCTCTTTAGATTTTTTTGCTGGCTCTAATCCATCTAAATCCACATATTGTATAGGCATATATTAAAGCCAGGCTCATCAAACTCGAAATGCTGGAAAAGTAAAAAGCCCGGCACAATCGCCAGGCTAAGATTATTTTAAAAGCACAAGTCATCTGGCCCACTAAGACTTGCGCTAGTGAGGTTTTTTATTGGTACGAGTTAAAAACTCGCACCAGCACCATTTGTCTAATTGCAATCCGCTCGGACTAGCAGGGAGGAGGATAAGCCACTATTCGATATTCTCTTTCAGCAATGCTCATTATTTTTTTTACCGAAGTCCTCTCAGAGTTATGATAAAATCCAATGCTACCAGTATGATGAAAATAAAAGAAAAAATCTTCTTCAGTATTAAAAAATAGCGGACTATATGGAGCCTGATGAGTTAAGATACAGGTTAGAACTAATGGTAAGAATTTGTTCCAATCATTACATGTACATATACCAGAATAGTCTTTCTCAATAAAGGAACTTTGCAGCATTTTTAAATAAGCTTTCGATTCATTAGACTTACCTGTTAATTCGTAATTGTAGTCATCATTTTCTATATCCCAAGTATCTAAGCAAAAGTCCCACCAAGAATAGTTATATATTTTAATATTATTGTCTACACTTTGAAATAAAGAACGGAACATCTGCAATAAATCTTCTAAAAGATTATTGTTTTTATTTAGATATATCTCATATCTACTTCCCTTGCTATCTGGGAAAAAATCAAGATTGACCCACTCAAATGGAAAATCTTGATTATTAGTTGAGTTTAGTATTGTCATTTTTATTGAACCGATTTTAATTTGCTCCACGGAATAAATTTCCCAGTCTCTCCCTTGTATTTATCTTGTATAAAATTTCCAAATCCATCAGCATCTTTATACCATTCCAGTCCTTTTGGTGTTTCTGTAAAAACTTCAAATTTACTTCCTCCATGCCCTGTTTTGTCAACAGACCACCAAAGTCCATCAAATTTACTTTTGTACATGCGTCCCCAAGTTGTACTATTTTTAATCTTCGACGACCCTTCTTTCTACTTCTACACCGCGTTCTTTTAATATTTTTTTTGCCAGTAAAAAATCCAGGCTGCCCCATTCATCCTGTTTTTCAATAATTTCTTTCAGTTCTTCGTCACTGAAATCAAAAATATAGTATCCCGGATCGATATCTGCTAAACCTTTCTCCGCCAGTTGAAGCAGCAGAGTGTCGGCCCGTTCAAAATCTGCAGGCTTCAACTTTATTCTAAAATCTTTATTGATTTCATTATTGGCAAACGAGACATCAAAATTTTCAGAAACATCTTCCAACCCGCACTCAATCCTATTTTCTCTAAATGTTTCGGCCAGTGCCAAAGCTGCTGCTTTATCATTAAATCGCTGGAAGGTTAAAAAATCAGGCATATAGCAGATTAATTAGTTCATTTGTCATTGGTTCATTGGTAACTGCAAATTGCTAACTGAGAACTGTATTCTTGGTTAATCGGTTAATGGTATACCCTTCGGCTACGCTCAGGGGGTTAATTGTACCCAACCGCCAAACGCTTGTCGCCTAACGCTCAACGCTAAGCATCCAGTGCAATAATAGTCAGCGTTAATAATAAAATGAAACAGATACCGGCTAAGATCAGAATTCTTGCTCCATGCTGCCGGTCGGTTAACGAATAAGAGAACACTTTTTCACCTGTAATCAGTGTTTTCCGCTTTTTCATTAAATCCCAACCAATAACCAGCCCTAGAATGCCGCCGAAAATTGCAGTTAGGTAACCTGTATAAATGTAATTGCGTGTCGAGTTGTCTATTTTTTGAGAGCTGTTAGTTCGTATCATGCTTAAAAACAATGGGAATTGGCAAATTTAAACGATTCACATCACTTTAAAGAATAAAATCCATCTTCATCAATTTTTTAGCATTTATATATTATCTACCTTTGTGCCATGTTTTTATATAATGTTACGCTCATCTTAGATGATGCAGCAGCTGAAGAATGGTTACAGTGGATGCAGGAAATCCATATCCCACAGGTTATGGCTACGGGAATGTTTGTTTCTAACCGTTTATTAAAGGTGGTAGATTCGCCGAATGAAGGCGTAACCTACTGTGCACAATATGTTGCTGAAACATTAGAGAACTATAATAAATACCAGGAAGTATTTGCACCTGCTTTACAGGCTGAGCTAAACGAAAGATACAAAAACCGCTTTGTGGCGTACAGAACTTTGATGGAGTTTGTACCCCCAACCCCCTAGAGGGGGCTTACAGCCTTAGAAATATAAAGTCCCCTTTAGGGGATTTAGGGGTTAAGCTTCTCGTTATTTTTATGTCTGTCTGCATCGCGGATGCTCTTTTTCTCCAGATTTTTCTCTAAAGCATCGGTAAGATTTATGCCCGTTTGATTAGCCAGACAGATTAAAACAAACATTACATCAGCCATTTCATCGGCGAGGTTTACCTCTTCATCGCTTTTTTTAAACGACTGTTCACCGTATTTACGGGCCATGATACGGGCAACTTCTCCAACTTCTTCCATCAGAATGGCGGTATTGGTCAGTTCGTTAAAATAACGGATGCCTGTAGTTTTAATCCAACGGTCTACGGTTTCCTGTGCTTCGTTAATGGTCATGTTTTTCTTCTTCTATTTCTGAATTGATTCTACTGTTAATATCGATATGGGCATCTTCGAGTAAAAAGACACTTGCGCCTTTTTCTCTGGCATATGGCGTAGTTACTTCACCAATTTTGGTAATCTTCCCAAAAAACGGCTGTTCTTTTTTACGCTGAGGATCTTCTTCACCTAGCTCTCTAATTAAAATTAAATGTTTAATCGGTTTATCCATTTTAAACCAGTACAAATAATCGGCGTTGTAAGCTACAGCGTTGATATTTTTAAACTTCGAGTAGTAATTGATGGCCCCAGCCTCTCCGTAATTATCAGCCCGAACCAGCAAAGCAGATTTATCTTTAACCTTTGCATAGGCTAGATCAGTTAAGGCAGCCATTTCTTTCCAGCCCTGCATATCGGCAAAATCCTGCGGCAAATCGTGCTGTAAACCGTCTTCCCAACGCAACATACCTATTTTACCAAACTTATCGTGTTTGGCTATAATCTGCTCCGGACTTAAAACCGGATAGGCAAACTTCATGGTAATGCTAAATAGTGCAATGGGCAAAACAATCATCAATACTTTCAGATATTTTTTCCAACCCTTATGAAGAACAAGGCTAAAATATGCACATCCTGCTGCAATAATAACAGGGTACAAACCAGCAGCATAATATCCTTTTGCCCTAAACCAGGTAAACAAACCTAGGGAAATTATAAAGCCAAAAATTACCCAACGGAAAGCTGCAAAAGGTTTATAAAACAGCAATGCGATAATCCCAGCCAAAACAATAAAAATAACATTAAAGTAGTAGAGCAACTGATCTTTCAGGAAATCGATCCGGTTAATTTTATCCAACTGTGTTGCGGCCAATTCTTTCATATGGCCAACTACCGGAAAATGATGCGTGTATTGCCAGATGAGGTTAGGCAGCATGATGAACAAGGCCAGCAAGGCCGCAAAATAAAGATGTTTATTCCTGAAAACCGCTCGTTGCTTCGAGATCAGCAAAGCTGGAATTAAACCCGCAGCCAAAAACACAATACTGTATTTGTTTAAAAACCCCAGCCCTAGTGCAATGGCTAGGAAATAAAGAAATCTATTTTCTTTCGTATCAAAAAACCTGATCAGGATGAAATAAACAGCTGTCCAGCTTAAAATATCGAATGCATTCGGTTGAAAAAGTAAGTCTAAGCGCCCAATAGCACAACAGATTAAGGCAATGGCCGACAAGGCTTTAGCGTATAAATTGCCTTTTAAGGCTTCCACAATTTTCCAGGTAAATACCAGGGTTGCCCCGCCGATGCTGGCTGATACCAAACGGACTACCGCCTCGCTACTACCCAATAATTTAATAATCAGCGCAAATATGGAAGTTACCGGTGGTACAGACTGAAAGCCCCAGGCCAAATGATTGGCCTGATCTAAGTGCAAAAACTCATCACGGTGTAAGCTATAAGCCGCATTGACCAATAAGAAAGGTAAAATCAGTTTTAAAATAACGAAAAAAACAAGAATCCCTAAATCTACCAGAGCAGACTTCGACTTTTTATGATTCATCTTATTTTCCATACCTGGGCGAATTTGGCCTATTCTTTATTCTTCGTATCAATCAATATCGTAACCGGACCGTCGTTTAATAAAGCGATTTTCATATCGGCCCCAAAAATCCCTGTTTTTACTTTTTTGTCTAACAATCCGGATAATTTCTCGATCATTTTCTCGTACAGCGGAATGGCGATGTCTGGTCGTGCAGCCCTCGTAAAACCCGGACGGTTCCCTTTCTTTGTTGAGGCGAATAATGTAAACTGACTGATCAACAGGATGTCGCCACCAACATCAGCGAGTGCTTTATTCATCAATCCGTTTTCATCTCCAAAAACACGCATACCGATAATTTTCTGCGCCAGCCAATCCAAATCCTCTAAAGTATCGGCATCTTCTATACCCAACAACACTAAAAATCCGGTTTCAATTGCTCCTGTTACCACTTCATCAACCGTGCAACTTGCCTGTGTAACTCTTTGTAAAACTGCTCGCATTTTATACTACTTTTGCTCAATAAAATTGATATGCGCAAGATAAGTATTTTAGTGGTTTCTGTATTTCTCTTCTTTGGTTGCAGGCAAAAATCAATTGTTCATCCAACTTTTTATTATTGGAAAACTGATTATAAAAACAAAAAAGCAGAAACCGGTTATCTCGATCAATTTAAGTCGAAATCTTTATACGTACGGATTATGGATGTAGATTTTAATCCTGATCTGCAACTCCCAGTGCCTGTTTCGCCGATTAAATTTTCAGATCCTTTACCTAAACAGGTTCATATTATTCCTGTTGTATTTATCGTAAACCAGGTTTTTGACAAGATTGACACCATGCAAACAGCGGTGATGGCCAATCGCATTGCTAAATTTGTGGAGGCTAAGGTAAAACAGTCTGGACAACAAAACTACCAAGAGCTTCAGATAGATTGCGATTGGACCAAAGGCACCAGAAACAGGTATTTTAAATTTTTAGCGCAATTAATGGATAACCCACTTTTAAAGGGCAAAACCATTTCGGTAACCTTGCGATTGCACCAAATCAAAAATATGGTGTCGAGCGGGGTTCCCCCGGTAGAGAAAGGCATGTTAATGTGTTACAACATGGGTAACCTGCGTAAATACGGCGAACAGAATTCGATATTGGATCAGCACGAAATGGATGTTTACCTTAAGGATTATCTGGAGCAATATCCCTTAGCACTTGATGTTGCCTTACCCATTTTCGAATGGGCAGTGGTATTCAGGAACGAACAATACGGAGGTATTTCAAAGCGGATTGGCAAAGTCCAGATCGAGGATAAAAAACTTTTTAAGCAGAGGGGAAATTCCATTCTCTACGACTTGCTGGCTGATTATCCCGCAGCTGGATTAAAACAGGGCGATGTGGTAAGATGGGAACAGATTTCTCCTGAAGATTTACTACATACCTCTAAATTTTTATCACGATATTTAGCCCCCAGAGACCGGAATCTTGTTTTCTACCATTTAGACACCGACCTATTAAAACATTTTACCCATGAAGACCTTCAAAAAGTTATCGCTAATTTTTAGTGTATTCCTGATTACTTTTTTCGGCGAAATTGCCGTAAATCTTGCCTGTGGCGGTGAGATAGATCCCTACGATTATTACATTTCTTATTTCCACAACAATATTGAAGGAGATGAATATTCTCCCTTCGCCTATAACCAGATGGTGTACCTGAACAGTGAAACGGATATAGAAAGCGAGCCTGATATCAACAGCCGTGAATGGGCAAAATACCTCAACGTAAAAAAGGAGGATGTGCTAAAAGTAATGTACAAAACCGACAGTGCCACTGATGTAAAACTGGTGAATTTTGATGGAAATCTTTCTCAATTACCGGATAGCTTACAACAGAACAGTTTTATCCAGGCCTTAAGCAAACGCAAAGAACCTTTAAAGTATTATCAATTCGCCAAAAGCTGCGAACCGCTGGCCAATGTAGATTTTAGTCTTTGGGACCCAAAACCACGCGATACCACAACGATGGGCTCAAAAGCCAAAGAAGCTTTGAAATTAACAGAAGCTGAAAAAGACGATTTCCTGAAACTACGTTATGCTTACCAATCGCAACGTATGTTCCATTTTGCCGGTTATCACAGCGAAAGTAAATCAACTTACGAGAAATATATTAAAACAAGCAAGCTCAACAGTTCGGTTAAGGGCTGGGCATTGGCATTGTATGCCGGATCGACGCGCAGGTTGGGCAATCCTGAAGAATCGGCCTTTTTATTCTCGAAGGTTTTTGCGAGTAATCCCGAACGACGAGTCCAGGCCTATAAAAATTATTATTATACCAGTTCGCCCGTTAATGGGGCATTGAAATATGCCAAAACCAATAACGAGAAAGCCAATATTTGGGCAATAAATGGATTTGGTGATGCTGATTCGGGTATAGAAAGCCTGAATAAAGTTTATCAGTACGAACCGAAAAGCCAGCTTAACGGCACGCTGCTGGTGCGCGAAGTAAACAAATTAGAGCAAGATCTTATCGAGGCAAACGATATTGCCAAAATTGGCTATAATTATTATTTTTCTGATAATGGCAATCCGAAATATAAAGACAGTTTAAAAAATATTAACCTAAAACACCTGAATGAAATCAGGAATTTTGCTGTAAAACTGGCCACGGAGAAGAAATATCCTCAGCCTGAACTGGGTACCTTAACCGCCGCTTATTTATCATGGATGGAGAATAAAGATTTCTTAGCCTCAAATTACCTGGCCATATTAAAACCAGATAAATTACCGGAAAGATTACGCGATCAATATCGAATCACCGATTTATTGATCAAGGCCAAAAACATCAAAAAAGGAAATCCTTTTAATGAGAACGATTTATTGCCGACCTTAAAATGGCTTGATGAAAAACGTTTTGCAGAAAACAGTGAGCAACCAAAAGGGCCATATTATTATGATACTGATCGCGCCAGCAAACGCTTTAGCAGAACGACCAGAAACTTTTATCAGCAGTTATTGGCTCCAGCTTATTTGAGTATGGGCGATACCGCAAAAGCAGCATTAGCCATGGTTAAAGGCGACCTGGAATACAAAACCTTAAAAGAGAATTCGCTTTTCCAGAATATGAGTTATCAAAGCATTGCTTTTTGGCAGAAAAATTTGAGCCCGAAAAGTATGCAGGGGCTGGCCGTTTACAAAACAAAAGCAGCTGGTAATGATGTTACTGCTTTATTGGCCTCAGCCTTAAACCAACTTAAAAATGATGACTTTTATGAATTGTACGGTACTACTTATTTACGTACACATCAATACGATAAGGCTGTTCAAATGTTTGCAAAGGTTTCTCCAAACTATAAATATTTTAATCCAGAAAACTGGTATGGAGATGAATCTAATGCAAAACTTTATGCTAATCCTTTCATCGAAACGATAAACGATTATCCGAAAAAGTATGTAACGGCGAAAGCATCCATTACCAAAAAAGCTTTTGCGGCCGAAATGCTCCGCTTACAGAAATTAAGCATTAGCGATAAAAAGAACGCTGCGCTTTATTATTACAAAATGGCGAATGCTGTTTATCAAACTGGTTATTATGGCAACAGCTGGTTTTTAATCAGCTACGACTGGTCATCATATGACAACAGCAACCCGGCAAAATATGTATATGATGGCGATTATAAAAAAGCGCAAACAGCAAAAGCCTGGTATTTAAAAGCCAGGGCATTAAGTACCAATGCCGATTTTAAGGCAAAATGTACTTTTATGTTGGCTAAATGTTTGCAAAAGCAGATTATCATGAATGCCAATCCGCTATCATTTTATTATTACGATAAAAAAGATGTGAAATGGAGAAATTTTATCAAGGCAAATTATAACAACCCTTATCTTAAAGAATTAAGGTTTAGTTATGCAAAAACGCCTTTTTATGCTGTCGCAGCTGGCGAATGCAGTTATCTGGGAGATTTTATCAGGCCAAAAACGCAATAGTCACGTTTGACCATTAAGAAGTTAAGTTAGTTAATAAAAATGCAGTCGTCATCTCGACCGAAGCAACGCGGAGTGGAGAGATCTTTAGCTATAGATTTAGCTTCGCTGAGCACTACGTGGTTCTCGACTTCGTTGCACTCCGCTCGAAATGACGAATTTATATTGATGAGACAATTACTTATTTTATCCTAACTTGCCTGACTATTTTACCTAAACCCTAAACCCTAAACCCTAAACCCTAAACCCTAAACCCTAAACCCTAAACCCTAAACCCTAAACCTTAAAACTACCACCTAATCAGCGCACTGGCCCAGGTAAAGCCTGAACCGAATGCCGCGAGGCAAACCAGATCGCCATCTTTAATTTTGCCAGCTTCCCAGGCTTCACATAAAGCTATCGGAACAGAAGCAGCCGTGGTATTGCCATATTTTTGAATATTATTAAAAACCTGATCATCATTTAGGCCTAACAACTGTTGCACATACTGACTGATACGCAAATTGGCCTGATGTGGCACCAACATATCAATATCTTTCTCCGTTAGGTTATTTGCCGCAAGGGCCTCTTTAATTACTTCAGGAAATTTCACCACTGCTTTTTTGAAAACCGACGGACCATCCATATATGGCAAAGCTGCGCCACTGTCTAAAATTTCCTGCGTCATAAATAACCCACCTAATTCTTGCTCAGGATAGGCAGGTTTATCTTTCAACCATTTATTGGCATGAGCGCCTGGATAATACATGGCCAGGATTTCGGCATCGGCACCATCGCTGTGTAAATGTGTACTTAAAATTCCTTTCCCCGGCTCGTCTGTAGGTTGCAGTACCACAGCACCAGCACCATCACCAAAAATAACCGATACATTACGGCTTCGTGTTTCAAAATCCATGGCAAACGAATGTTTCTCGCTCCCCACTACCAGCACATTTTTATACATGCCTGTTTTTACAAACTGATCGGCCACCGAAAGTGCATATACAAAACCAGAACATTGATTTCTGATGTCCAAAGCACCGATCTCGCCCATGCCCATTTCTCGCTGCAGCAGCACACCACATCCCGGAAAATAATAATCGGGGCTCAAGGTAGCAAAAACAATAAAATCGACATCTTTAGCGGTAATCCCGGCTCTTTCTATAGCAATTTTGGCCGCCTCGATGCCCATGGTGGTAGTGGTTTCCTCATTGCGATCGGCAAAACGACGTTCTTTAATACCCGTACGTTCCTGAATCCAGGCGTCGTTGGTATCCATAAAACGGCTTAGATCATCGTTGGTATATACATTTTTCGGAACGTAGTAACCTATTCCGGCTATTTTAGACTGGTGCATACTCGTATATTATTTGGTTAACAAATGTATTAAAAGGGACGGAAGAATATGTAAAATGTACGATGTAAGATGTTGTATGGACTTATGTTACTGCACCTCATCCATTTTACCTATTCCATCTTACATTAAAACTATTACATCTTCCATAAAAATAGTTATTTTTGCACCATGTCTACAGAAACCAAAGAAGAGACCTTTACGCTCGAAGAAATTTTAACTTCCCTAAAAACCGTACATCGCCTTATTTTGTGGAATGATGATATCAATACTTTCGATCATGTGATTTATTGTATGATGAAATACCTGGATTATAACGAATCGCAGGCCGAAAAAATTGCATGGAAAGTGCATAATGATGGAAAATGCCCGGTTTTGGAAGGCTCATTTACCGAAATGGAAGTTTACCGTAAAATTTTACAGCAAGAAGGATTAACGGTTTCTGTTGATTAAGGCTATTTTCCGGCGAATCGTCATGCTGAACTTGGTTCAGCATCTTTCCTGCAAAATAGACCCTGAAATAAATTACCTGCGGTGAGCTCGCCAAGGCTCGGTTCAGGGTGACGAGCTACAAAAAACGCAGCCAGGTATTACCCTTCCAAGCCCTTCAAAAGTTCATTTAATCCAGCCTGTGTAGTCTGCGTTTTATCTTTAGCGTACCAGCCATGAAGTTTTTCGGCTAAAATTGGCATATCAGTACTTTCTTTTTTCCACTCTTTTAAAAGCTCCTGCAAAATTTGTGGTCTTGGACCCCAGGTTCCTAAAACTTGGTCTGTTGATTCATTTAACACAATTAAAACCGGAATAGCTCTTCCTCCATTGGTTAAATGCGCATCAATTAATGGCAGATTTTTATCTCTAAGCACAAATTTCAGGTCAATTTTACCTAATGAGGCCGTCGCGATTTTATTAAATACCGGAACAATCTGAGCAGCATCGCCACACCACCCTTCAGTAATCACCAAAAATTTATAATTCCCCTTAAGGTGATCAATGGTTGAAATCAACTCATCAGTTAAGCTGATCGTTTTATCCACACGACTCATCCTTTGCACATTCATTTTAGTATAGTGCAAATCGTAAGTTACATCACCAGTAGCCTTTCCCTCTAACAGAAGTTGGTCAATCAATGCGCGGTAGGTTAAATAGTCTATGCCTTGTTCCTCAAAAATTTCGCGATAATTTATCATAAGATTTCCTAAAATTACAGCGCAAAGGAAAGGAGAAATTCAATGAAAATAATCACGGATTTGCAAGAAAACGCAGGCGATTAATTGCACAGATTTTGGGATTACACAGCTGTTTCAGCTGGCAAGAAAAAGAATTCTATGATCGTATAAATGCTGATTTTTGTAGTGTCCCATTTTTGATTAAACCCGATAGGAGCGAAAAACACGAAGGTGAGGAACGAACCAAGGCTTTGAAGCGGATAGCGGGACCGCTGCAACCGAAATGAACAGAAACCTGCTTTTCGTATTTATAACATTCGCGTTTAAAAAAGATCTCGAAATAAATTACCTTCGGTGAGCCCGCTTAAAGCTCGGTTTACTGCGTGGCTTTTCGCAGCGCTACAGGTCAGGGTGACGATTGCATCACTAAGCTTCCATCAACTTAGTTACATGTTGTGTTAAGGCTACAAAATCTGCAACGGTTAACTGCTCTGCACGTTTCTCAAAATAAATATGATCGTCCATTTTATCTTTAGGCATTACCGCAGAAACCGCATTACGCAAAGTTTTTCTCCGCTGGTTAAAACCAGCCTTAACCACCCGCCAGAATAATTTTTCATCGCAGTCTAAAGTCTCCACTTCATTTCTGGTCAAGCGGATCACTGCCGAGTGCACTTTTGGCGGTGGATTAAATGTACCCGGTTTAACCGTAAACAGATACTCAATCTTATAATAAGCCTGAAGAAACACACTTAAAATCCCGTACTCTTTGTTACCCGCAGGCGCCGCACAACGTTGGGCAACTTCTTTCTGGAACATG
The DNA here is from genome assembly GCA_002151545.1 of Sphingobacteriaceae bacterium GW460-11-11-14-LB5. Taxonomy (NCBI): domain Bacteria; kingdom Pseudomonadati; phylum Bacteroidota; class Sphingobacteriia; order Sphingobacteriales; family Sphingobacteriaceae; species Sphingobacteriaceae bacterium GW460-11-11-14-LB5. The sequence goes on from CP021237.1 coordinate 4,562,970, forward strand.
CCAACCATTTCTACAACCTTGTTGCGGTTATCTAAAATCTTAAATAAAATCTGAGAAGAGATGTTGTATGGAAAATTGCCGATAATGGCAAACTGACCTGGGAAAATAGCATCGAAATCGAGTTTCAGAAAATCGCCATTAATCAACCGGTCGCCAAGCTGAGGGTATTTTTCATTCAAAAAATGGAAAGATTCGGTATCGATATCAATCAGATAAGTTTCTAAGTCTGTACGTTGCAACAAAAAATCAGATAAGATCCCCATTCCAGGCCCTACCTCTAAAACCTGTTTATATTTATCGGTATTCACCAAAGCCTCCACAATGCGGTTGGCAATGCCTTTATCGGTTAAAAAATGTTGACCTAAATGTTTTTTCGCTTTTACTAAACTCATACCCCAAACCCCTGAAGGGGCTTTAAAAATTAAAATTCTTTGCAAAGATAGGCTTATTATTTCTTTGCAAATCACTTTGCGTACTTTGCGGTTTCATTTTTTTTAAAGGGTTTAAACGAAAATCAGTAATTTGCGCTAAAATTTTCCAGTAATTATGAGCAATAAACTTAAAATTGGCATCAGTATAGGCGACGTGAACGGTATAGGTTTAGAGGTAATCATTAAAACATTATCCAATCCTGCCATTTTAAATTATTGTACTCCAATTGTTTATGGCCACACCAAGGTTTCATCTTTTCATAGAAAGGCAAATAACCTGGGCGATTTTAGTTTTAATGTTGTTAGCCATGCCAACCAGGCACAGCCAAAAAAGGCAAACATGATTAATTGCTGGGAAGAAGATGTAAAAATCGAATTGGGTCAGGTTACGGCAACCGGCGGAAAATATGCCCTCTTATCATTAGAGCGTGCCACAGCCGATCTGGTAAATGGCGATATTGATGCGCTGGTTACGGCCCCGATCAATAAACATAACATTCAGTCAGAAACTTTTGCTTTTCCCGGCCATACCGAATACCTGCAGGAAAAAAGCGGCAGTAAAGATGTGCTGATGTTTTTGATCAGCGAAAATTTACGCGTGGGTGTGGTAACTGGTCACATCCCGGTGAAAGATGTTCCGACCTCAATCACAAAAGAAAAAATTATCAGCAAATTAAAGCTGATTAACGAAAGTTTAAAAAAAGACTTCTGGATCGAAAAACCAAAAATTGCGGTTCTGGGCTTAAATCCTCATGCCAGCGATAATGGCTTGTTAGGCACCGAAGAAGCAGAAATTATTACACCAGCTATTCAGGAAGCTTACGATAAAGGTATCGTTTGTTTTGGTCCATACCCGGCTGATGGCTTTTTTGGCAATGGCAGCTACAAACAGTTTGATGCAGTTTTGGCCATGTACCACGATCAGGGTTTAATTCCTTTTAAAACACTGGCTTTCCATAATGGTGTAAACTATACCGCTGGTTTAAATTTCGTTCGTACTTCTCCCGATCACGGAACAGGTTACGATATTGCAGGTAAAGATTTAGCGGATTCGACTTCATTTACCGAAGCTTTATTCTCAGCTATCCACATTGTAAAAAACCGTAGAGAACAAGAAGAAATGTTGGGCAATCAATTACGCACAGGCGGTAAAGTGGTTGAAACACAGTTTGACATTAAGGATGATGCTTCTTAAGGTAGAAGGCTGAGGGTAGAAAGGTGGAAGGTTTGCAAATCGCGCACCTGTCTTCCGAATTCGGACACCCGACACCTGACTTATTGAAAACTTAGGTGTATTAAGGTGTCTTAGGTGGTCAATTTTTTTTGCAAAGCAAGGCCTGTTTTTCATCGGTTCCGAAAGCCCTGCTATGCGTTACAATCTTTTTTGTAATTGCCAGGCTGTGCTGTTAAATTACTGCAACAAAAAAGGATTTCCACTTCTATCAGGTTTATTTTAGTTAAAATTGTGCATCAAATTTAAAATGAGCGGCACTAAAAAACCTAGTTACATTCTCCCCACAATTGTTATTGCGCAGTTTCTATGTACTTCTTTGTGGTTTGCAGGCAATGCGGTATTACCCGATATTGTTAAAAACTTCCCTACCGAAACCAATCTGCTGGCCAATCTGACCAGCATGGTGCAGTTTGGCTTCATCAGTGGAACATTAGTTTTCGCTTTTTTTGCCATTTCCGATATTTTTTCACCTTCAAAAGTGTTCTTTATCTGCGGCATAGCAGCTGCGTTATTTAACCTGGGCATCTGTGTGGAATTACCCAATGTTCACTTATTATTGCTTTTTCGCTTTTTAACTGGTTTTATGTTGGCTGGAATCTACCCCGTTGGTATGAAAATAGCATCCGACTACTTTAAAGATGGACTGGGAAAATCCTTAGGTTTTTTAGTTGGTGCATTGGTACTTGGCACTGCATTTCCGCATTTGTTAAAAACATTTACAGCAAATTTTGCCTGGCAATATGTAATCTTTGCTACATCTGCTTTATCTGCAACTGGCGCTTTGGCGATCTTGTTGTTTGTACCCAATGGTCCGTTTAGAACTGTCGGGCAAAAATTTAATTTCCATTCTTGTTTTAATGGCTTCAAAAATCCGCATTTTCGATCTGCTGCTTTCGGTTATTTCGGGCACATGTGGGAACTTTATACCTTTTGGGCATTTTTACCCGGCATGTTGCTGCTTTTCAATACTACACATCCTCATGTTACGCTAAATATCCCACTGTTTTCCTTCTTAATTATCGCATCAGGAGGCCTATCCTGCATGATTGGCGGTTTGCTCTCCCAAAAATTTGGGGCAAAACGGATTGCCACCATTGCCTTAAGCCTATCTGGCCTATGCTGCTTGCTCTCTCCTGTTTTTCTATTCAGCGGTTCGGTTTATCCTTTTATGATATTTTTATTTTGCTGGGGTCTGTCTGGCACGGCAGATTCGCCATTGTTCTCTTCTTTAATTGCCAAACATGCACCCGAAAACCTTCGGGGAACTTCGTTAACCCTGGTAAATTGTATCGGTTTTGCCATCACAATTGTCAGTATCCAGGCGATTAATCTGTTAGCTAAAGAAATAAATTCCCATTATCTTTATATGGTTTTGGCTATTGGTCCAGTTTTGGGTATTGTGGCACTATTAAAAAAGCATAATGATGTAAAATGAAGAAATTCCAACTCATAATTGCTTTGTTATGCCTAATCAATATACAGGCATTTGCTTGTACATGCTATGAAATCACAACAAAGCAGGCTATTAACGGTGCGCAGATTGTAATGAAGGGGAAAGTTATTTCAAAAATTTTAACACATAACCTTTCTGATATAAGCACAATAAAAACCAGCGATACCACAAATATTCATTATGTAATGGCTCATAGGATTTTAATGGCAGTGGTGAAAATCAAAATAAACAAGCTTTACAAAGGAAAAATTTCCTCAGACACTATCACAATGATCACTCCGAAAATGAGCGCAAGTTGTGACTTTAACTTTCAAATCGGCGACGAATATATTGTATATGCAACCAACCACGACACGACATTTATGTCAAGCAAATTTGAGCGAAAATCAAAAGACATCAATACCTATTGGACGGATCAGTGTAGCAGAACCATGCTGTCTAACCAATCAGAAGAAGATCAGATAAAAAAGATATTAAAAGGAAAAAAATCAAAATGAATTCACAATCACCTATCATAAAACCAGCAGAATTAACCTGGTTAAACCAAGACGATGAAATCGTAATTATCGATGCAAGTGCCGGGTCAAAAGCCAGATACGACGAACAACACCTGGCCGGCGCCCTCTTTGCCGATGTAAATAACGATTTAGCTAACATCGTAGATTTTGCGGTGGGCGGAAGACATCCTTTACCTACTTTCGGGCAATTTTCAGCTGTTTTACAGCGGCTCGGCATTACCAAAAACAGCCATGTGATTGTTTACGATGATAAAAACGGTGGTAACGCAGCTGCAAGGCTCTGGTGGATGCTTAAAGCTATCGGCCATAAAAAGGTACAGGTAATTGACGGAGGCTTTCAGGCAGCCGTTAAAGCGGGCTTCCCAACAACTGATAAAATAGAAATCCCAAAATCTGTTGAGCAATATGAAATCACAGCCTGGAACCTGCCACTATCAGATATCAACGAAGTTGAAAAAGTAGCCAAAACCGACGATCACATCGTGATTGATGTGCGCGATGCCAACCGTTTTGCAGGCCTTACTGAACCGATCGATTTAATTGCAGGCCATATCCCAGGTGCGGCAAATATTCCCTATACCGAAAATTTAGATGCTTCAGGTGCTTTCCTCGCTCCCGAAATATTGAAAGAAAAATATGCTGAAGCCCTGGCACATGTTAAACCCGAAAATGTAATTGTACACTGCGGCTCGGGCATTACCGCCTGCCACACGCTATTAGCAATGGATTATGCAGGCTTACCAATTCCTAAACTTTATGTTGGCTCGTGGAGCGAATGGAGCAGGAATAACAAAGAAATGATTTTGGCAGATTAGCCTTCTTACAGACCTTACAGGTTTCTGAAACCTGTAAGGTCTTACAGTATTTCAATTAACATTCTGAAAACCTGTTCGATTAACATCAACAATTTTTAAAAAACATTTTTAATCTAATTATTTTATCCCTACATTTGCAGGCTAAAATTTTACAGTACTTTGAACCCACTAAAACAATTTTCATTACCGTTTACCGGATTAAAATTGGGAACTCATCAGTTTGATTATGAGCTTGATGACCGCTTTTTTAATGCATTTGAGTATTCGTTAATTAAAAGCGGAAATTTAAAAGTAGACCTGGAACTTGAGAAACAAGAGACCATGTTGCTTCTAAAATTCAAAGTTATTGGTACCGTAAATTTAGATTGCGATAAATGTTTATCTGAGTTTTCGTTACCGGTAAATCTTTATGAAAGGCAGATTGTAAAGTTTGCTGAAGATGAACTGGAGAGTGACGACGAAGAAATTATTTCGCTAAGCCGTAAAGATACCGAGATTGATATATCTGGTCCTTTATACGAGATGATTAACGTAGCGGTACCTTATATCAAAAACTGCGAGCAGGCAGATAAAGATTGTGATCAGGAAATGATTGATCGTTTAAATCAATTATCGATCGAGAAGCAGGCTGAAGAAAATGAACAAACAAGCGACCCACGTTGGGAAGCCCTTAATAAGTTAAAAAAATAATTAGATTATACACCAATGGCACATCCAAAACGGAAAATCTCGAAACAGAGAAAAAATAAAAGAAGAACACACTATAAAGCTGTTACTCCTTCTTTAGCAACATGCTCGGCAACAGGTGCTATTCACGTACCTCACCGTGCTTACAACGTTGATGGTAACTTATACTACAACGGCAAACTGGTTATCGAAAATACTCAGATAGGGTAATTTTCTTAAAAAATTGTTTGTGTTTTCAGCGGCTTTAGTCATACCTTAGTCAACTGAAAAATTCAGGATTACACCTGACTTAACACAAACAGATTTTTTCTATGAAAATAGGCCTCGACATAATGGGCGGAGACTATGCTCCCAAAGCAATTGTTTTGGGAGCAATAGCTGCTCATCAATCGCTTAACGCTGGAGAGCATTTAGTTCTTATTGGCGATACCGAACAGATTAAACCCATTCTTGCAGAAGAAGGTTTTAATCCAGATCATTTTGAATACGTTCATACTGATGAAGTAATTGGTATGGGCGAACATCCCACCAAAGCAATCGTTCAGAAACCAAATTCGAGCATAGCAGTTGGTTTTAACCTTTTAAAAGAAGGTAAAATCGATTCTTTCGCAAGTGCTGGTAACTCTGGAGCCATGTTGGTTGGCGCAGTTTTTAGCGTTAAAACCATCCCGGGCATTATCCGCCCTTGTTTATGTACCATTCTTCCGAAAATTAAAGGCGGCACGGGCTTACTGTTAGATGTAGGTGCAAATGCCGACTGCAAACCCGATATTTTATTACAATTTGGCGTTTTAGGCAGTTTATATGCAGAAAATCTTTTGCAGATAAACGATCCGAAAGTAGCCCTGATGAATATTGGCGAAGAAGATGAGAAAGGAAACATGTTAAGCATGGCTACTTTTCCGTTAATGAAAGACACCAACCTCTTCAACTTTGTTGGTAATGTGGAAGGAAGAGATTTATTTAACGATAAAGCCGATGTAATTGTATGTGATGGTTTTACCGGAAATGTAATGCTAAAATTAGCAGAATCGTTTTATGTACTGACCATTAAAAAGGGACTTAAAGATGAATTCTTCGATCGTTTTAATTATGAACAATACGGTGGAAGTCCGGTTTTAGGTGTTAACGCTCCCGTTGTTATCGGACATGGAATTTCTAGTCCGTTAGCTGTTAAAAATATGGTTCTGCAATCCAGGGAAATGATCACCACAGGATTAGTAGAAAAAATTAGAATGGCATTTAAATAATTTATTAAAATTCTTAAAATGAGTAAAATTCACGCTGCTATTACAGCAGTAAATGGTTACGTTCCCGACTATGTGCTTACAAACGCAGAGTTAGAAACCATTGTTGACACTTCGGATGAATGGATTACCAGCAGAACGGGAATTAAAGAACGTAGAATTTTAAAGGGAGAAGGTTTAGGTACTTCCGATATGGCTGTTCACGCTGTAAACGGTTTACTTAAAAAGAGAGGAATTGATGCAAAAGAAATTGAACTGATTATCTTTTGCACCACTACTCCTGATTTTACTTTCCCTGCAACAGCAAACGTTTTAGCTGATAAAATCGGTGCTACCAATGCCTGGGGTTACGATTTACAGGCCGCTTGTTCTGGCTTTATTTTCGGGCTTTCTACAGGTGCATCGTTCATCGAATCGGGAAGACATAAGAAAGTTTTAGTGGTTGGTGGCGATAAAATGTCGTCAATCATCAACTACGAAGACCGTACAACCTGTATCATTTTTGGTGATGGTTGTGGTTGTGCTTTATTAGAGCCAAATGAAGAGGGTTTTGGTATTCAGGATTCTATCCTGAGAACAGATGGTGCAGGAAGAGATTTCTTAGGCATGAAAGCAGGTGGTTCGGTTATGCCGGCAACACACGAAACTGTTGATGCCAGATTACATTTTGCACACCAGGAAGGCCCAACAGTATTTAAATTTGCGGTAACCAATATGGCCGATGTTGCTGCCGAAATTATGGAACGCAACAGCTTAACTGCTGATGATGTGGCATGGTTAGTACCTCACCAGGCGAACAAACGCATTATCGATGCTACTGCCAACCGCATGGGCGTTACTACCGATAAAGTAATGATCAACATCGAACGTTACGGAAATACAACCAACGGCACAATTCCTTTATGTTTATGGGAATGGGAAAGCAGACTGAAAAAAGGCGATAACATCGTTTTGGCTGCATTCGGTGGTGGTTTTACCTGGGGTTCGGTATACCTTAAATGGGCTTACGACACTAACTAGTCAGAAGTCCTTAGTCCGGAGTCCGATTAATGGCCTTCAGCAATAAAAAAATAAAACAAAAAAAGTATAACTTAGTTAATTCAATAAACACTATTTTTTACATAACTAGCCTAAAAAATGGATATCAAACAAATACAGGAACTGATTAAATTTGTTTCTCGTTCTGGAGTAAATGAAGTTGCTATTGAGCAGGAAAACTTCAAAATCACGATCAAAACAAACCAAGCACCAACAGTTGTGCATGCTACCGTACCACAGGCTCCGCTTGTACAGGCTGCTGCCCCTGTTGCTACAGCTCCTACTGCTCCGGTTGCAGCTACACCTGCTGTACCAGCTGCAGAAGACACTTCAAAATACTTAACCATCAAATCTCCGATGATCGGTACTTTCTACCGTTCGGCTAGCCCAGACAAACCAATGTTTGTTAATGTTGGCGACGAAATTAGCACAGGTAAAGTAGTTTGTATTATCGAGGCAATGAAACTTTTTAACGAAATCGAAAGTGAAATTTCTGGTCGTATCGTTAAAATCTTGGTTGATAATGCTTCACCAGTAGAATACGATCAACCGTTATTTTTAGTAGAACCTATTTAAAGATTGACGTCACCCTGAATTTATTTCAGGGTCTTCTTTTTAAATGGATGCTGAAATAAATTCAGCATGACGATTATTTTAAAACAGAGACGAAACGTAAAAAATTATGTTTAAAAAAATACTAATTGCCAACAGGGGTGAAATCGCTTTGCGTATTATCCGTACCTGTAAGGAAATGGGCATCAAAACGGTTGCTGTTTACTCTACCGCAGATCGCGAAAGTTTACACGTACGTTTTGCTGATGAGGCTGTTTGTATTGGCCCCCCTCCTAGTAAAGATTCTTATTTAAATATTCCAAATATTATCTCGGCTGCAGAATTAACTAACGCCGATGCCATACACCCAGGTTATGGTTTCTTATCAGAAAATGCTAAATTTTCTAACATTTGCCGCGAGTACAACATCAAATTTATTGGTGCAACACCAGAGCAGATCAATGGCATGGGCGATAAAGCCTCTGCAAAAGAAACCATGAAAATTGCCGGTGTACCAACCATTCCAGGATCAGAAGGTTTGCTTACCAGCGTTAAAGAAGGTATTGCAATTGCAAATGAAATGGGCTATCCGGTGATCCTAAAAGCAACTGCCGGTGGTGGTGGCCGTGGGATGCGTGTGGTTTGGAAAGACGAAGATTTCGAAAATGCATGGGATAGTGCCCGTCAGGAATCTGGTGCCGCCTTTGGTAACGATGGTTTATATTTAGAGAAATACATTGAAGATCCACGCCACATCGAAATCCAGATTATCGGAGATCAGTTTGGTAAAGCCTGTCACTTATCAGAACGCGATTGTTCAATCCAACGCCGTCACCAGAAATTGGTAGAAGAATCTCCTTCTCCTTTCATGACCGATGAACTTCGCGTAAGAATGGGCGAAGCCGCTATTAAAGGTGCAATGGCCGTAAATTACGAAGGTGCTGGTACAATCGAGTTTTTGGTTGATAAACACCGTAACTTCTACTTCATGGAAATGAATACCCGTATTCAGGTAGAGCACCCGGTTACTGAAGAAGTGATTAACTTCGATTTAATTAAAGAACAGATTAAAGTTGCTGCCGGAATTCCGATTTCGGGTAAAAACTACTTCCCTGATATGCACGCGATTGAGTGCCGTATCAACGCCGAAGATCCAGCAAACAACTTCCGTCCTTCACCAGGTAAAATCACCAATTTCCACTCTCCGGGTGGCCATGGTGTTCGTGTTGATACACACGTTTATGCTGGCTATTCAATTCCTTCTAACTACGATTCGATGATTGCTAAATTAATCTGCGTTGCACAAACGCGCGAAGAGGCAATCTGTACAATGGAGCGTGCTTTAGGCGAATTTGTAATTGAAGGGGTGAAAACAACCATTCCTTTCCACCTGCAGTTGATGAAAGATCCAAACTTCAGAGCAGGAAATTTCACTACGAAATTCATGGAAACGTTCGAATTTTCAGAATAATAAAAGTATTTCTATACTTAATCATACAAGGAGGCTATTCAAATCATTTGGATAGCCTTTTTTATTGCTTTAGATTTCAACTATTGCCGGATAAACGCCTGATAATTAATATTTAACGCCAATGCTGTAGCGTTTAATTAATTCGCTACGTTTAATAACAAAACACTCCAAATATGAAAAAAAATCTAATTAACGCGTTACTCCTCCTACTTGTTTTCGCTGTATTTACAGGATGCAAAAAAGACGAGTATGAAATGATACAGATCGCAAAAATGATTTCTGTTCAGCAAATGAGGGCATTGCCTGTAGGGATGACCAAAGCTATTCCTGCCAAAAGAACCGGAAAAATATACATTTACAACGATTATCTTTTCATTAATGAGCCCAACGAAGGTATTCATATCTACAACAATGCTAATCCGAGTGCTCCTGTAAATATGGGCTTTCTAAAAATTCCAGGAAATGTAGATTTAGCAATCCGTAACAATATCCTTTATGCCGACAATTTTATTGATTTGCTCGCTTTTGATCTCTCCAACATGGGCAATATCAAACAAGTTAAGCGAGTAACTGATGTTTTCAATCAATTGGGTACCACCGGCGCTCAAAAGTATATTTACATCTATAAAGACACGTTGGTAAAGAAAGAGACAAGTAAAGTATATTATAATGACGTGGTCGCTAACAGCAGTAGCTCTTCCGGTCAAGGGGGATCGATGGCCAGGTTTACCTTGATGGATGATTATTTATATACTGTTGGTATCAATAATTTAAGTTTATTTGACGTTAAAACAGCATCAAATCCAACTTTTCTGAAGGTAATTAATTTAGGTTGGGGTGTCGAAACCATTTTTCCTTACGAAAATAAATTATTTATAGGCACCAATAGAGGTATGCATATTTTTAGTGCTACCGATCCGGCCAATCCTGTTCAACTCTCTACCTATAGCCATGTTTTTGCCTGCGATCCCGTGGTTGTTCAAGGAAAATATGCTTACGTTACTTTACGTACAGGCAATACGTGCAGGCAGGCCAGCAATCAATTGGAAGTGGTAGATATAGAAGATCCCACCAAGCCTAAACAGATTGCGGTTTACCCTATGCAAAATCCTCATGGCCTAAGCACCAGTGGTAATTATTTATTTCTATGCGAAGGTAACTATGGAATAAAGAGCTTTAATATTACCGATAAAACCAAAATTGGCGACAACATGTTGCAGCATTTAAGTACTATTAAAAGTTTTGATGTGATTGCTGGTCCTAAATCCTTAATCGTTACAGGAGAAGATGGCGTATATCAATTTAATTATAACGATGCGGCAAAATTAAGGCAACTCAGCTTAATTAAAGACCAACTTTAAAACTACTGCCATAGCTGGGTTCAATTTTTGCAGTCATTTCTCATAATAATATAAACTATTTCTATATTTAACACGTAAATACCATTCTATTCAAATAGAATGGTATTTTTGTTTTCAACATGAGCGACACTAAAAAAACTTCACTTACAAAAGCTATCGGGCAAAAGAGCACCACCTTAGAGGCAGAAATGTCTTTTTTCGATCACCTGGATGTTCTCCGTAAACATTTAATCAGAGCCGTAATTGCCATTGCCGTTTTTACGGGTATCGCTTTTTACTTCAATGAAGAAATTCTGGATAAAATAATCTTCGGACCTAAAAAACCAGATTTCTGGACCTACCGCATGATGTGTAAACTGGTGGAGCATTTTCCATCATTGGGTAAGGATATGTGTATCACCAAAATTAATGGTGAAATTATTAATACCGAGATGGCTGGACAATTTAACCTCCAGCTTAATGTTTGTGTAATGTGCGGTATTGTGGTTGGTTTTCCTTATTTATTATGGGAAATCTGGCGTTTTATTAAACCAGCCTTACACGAAAATGAACGCAAATCGGCCAGTGGTTTTGTATTCTTCGCATCGGTACTTTTCATTGTTGGTATCTTTTTCGGATACTTTGTGGTATGCCCATTGTCAGTTAACTTTTTAACGGGTTATACGGTAAGTGCCGAAATCAAAAATACATTCACAGTAGATTCCTATCTATCATCTGTTGCCACTTTAACTTTAGGTACAGGGATTATCTTCGAACTTCCGGTTATTATTTTCGTTTTGTCGAAACTTGGGTTGATGACACCAAAGCTGATGAGATCAAGCAGAAGATATGCCGCGGTAATTATTCTGATTATTGCTGCTATCGTTACGCCAACACCTGATATTATGACGATGCTGATTGTAGCTACGCCATTGTTCTTACTTTATGAGCTGAGTATTTTTGTTTCGGCCTATATAGAAAAAAAGAAGAAAAAGGCTGATGCTGCTTTCTATGCTAACTAACAAAAACATTACGAATAGATTTTATAATTCTCTATAAATTTGACAATGTCTGATACAAAAATTAAAATTGCTATTGGAGCGGATCACGCCGGGTTTGAATACAAAGAAATATTAAAAGATTTTTTACAGGATTACGAAGTAAAAGATTTTGGTACATACTCAGAGAATTCTGTTGATTATCCGGATTTTGCCCATCCGGTGGCCTCTGCAGTAGAAAACGGAGAATTTACTTACGGAATTTTACTTTGTGGATCAGCCAACGGTGTAGCCATTACGGCTAACAAACATCAGCAGATCAGGGCAGGTTTATGCTGGGAAAATGAAGTTGCTTCATTAGTGCGTAAGCACAATAACGCAAACATTTTATGTATCCCGGCAAGATTTGTTTCAGCAGAACAAGCCAAAGAGATTACCACAACTTTTTTAAGCACTGAATTTGAGGGCGGCCGTCACCAGAACAGGGTTGAAAAAATTTCGTGTTAACCAGAAACTTAACTAACTATTATCATAATGAACAAAAAATTTTTAACCCTTGGCCTGGTATCGCTTGTTACCGCAAGTTGCTTTAGCCAGGTAAAGCCCCTTATACCGAATAAGGATGCTATAAAATTCAGTAAGGCCATTAGTCCTGAAAATGCATACAAACATCTTTCAGTACTGGCTTCAGATGAATACGAAGGCCGTGAAACGGGAACAAAAGGCGCCTGGATGGCTGCTGATTATATCCGCGATTATTTCAAATCTTTGGGTTTAAAAGCACCAGTAAATGGCAGTTATTTCCAAAAAATTGATTTGGTTAACGTTACATTGAAAGAAAGTCAGGTAACAGTAAATGGTCAGCCTAAAGAATACCAGAAAGATTATTTAGTATCACCCAGCTTAATCAGCGATCAAGGTTTTACTTTCTCGGCCAACGAACTTGTATTTATTGGTTATGGTTTAAAAAAAGACAACTATAACGATTTTTCAGGCACCGATATTAAAGGGAAAGTGGTTATCATGTTCAATGGTGGAGACCCAACCATAAAACCGGGTACAAGAATTGATAGAGCAGCTTACCGTGCAACACTTGAGGCAAGGGCAAAATATTTTGCAGAAAACAATGTTAAAGCCATTATTCTGATCGATCCGGCAGTGGATAGAATAACCGAAAACACGAAACAAACCCTTAAAAATGGTAAGGTAATGGTGAAAACCAATGCCGCTATCGAAGCGCAAAAGCAAAACGACATTCCACGAATCTCGATATCGGTTGCTTTAGCCAACGAATTGTTAAAGGCATCGAATACTACCGTTGCAGACCTACAAAAGAAAATAGTAGATAGCCAGGCTCCTGCCTCACAGGTATTGAATGTACCTTTCTCTGCTAGTGCAGCCAAAACAGAAACACCAGTTAGATGTGAAAACGTACTGGGTTATTTAGAAGGTTCTGATCCGGTACTTAAAAAAGAAGTATTGATCTTAACCGGCCATTACGACCACATTGGACTAGAAACAGATCCGAATGCTAAAGATAAAGTAAACAACGGAGCGGATGATGATGGATCAGGAACTACCGGCGTTTTATTAATGGCAAAAGCATTTACAGATGCTAAAAAAGCTGGAAAAGGTTCTAAACGCAGCATCCTTTTCATGACGGTTGTTGGTGAAGAAAAAGGTCTTTGGGGCTCTGAATGGTATTCGGAGCATCCGGTTTTCCCTGTCGAAAATACTATTGCTGATTTAAATACCGATATGATTGGCCGTACAGGTGAAGAATATTTAGGCAAAGCAGATTCAGCAAACTACATTTATTCGGTAGGTTCGAAAATGTTGAGCAGCGATTTAGCCAACATCAGCGAGCAGGTTAACGCAACCTATACCAAAATGAAACTGGATTATAAATACGATGATCCAAAAGATCCTGAGCAAATTTATTACCGTTCAGATCATTACAACTTCGCGAAATTAGGCATTCCGATCATCTTCTATTACGATGGAATGTTGCAACAAGATTACCACAAACCTGGTGATGAAGTAAGTAAAATCAACTTCCCGCTTCTGGCGAAAAGAGCAAAATTAACTTACTTTACCGCATGGGAATTAGCCAACAGAGCTAAACGTCCCGCAGTAGATATGGATGGAAAAGGTAATCCAAAGAAATAATAATTCTAAATTTAAGTCCCGATCTAACATCGGGACTTTTTTATGCTTAATGATGTAGCTTTCTATTTCAAGATTAAAATGTTATTTTTGATAAAACCGAGTTATGGATCAGTTGCATATTTTAGAAAAAATTAAAATGATCCCTGTTGCCTATCAGCAAGAGGTAGAAGACTTCATTGATTTTATTTTACAAAAGAAAGTAAAGAAAAAAGATGAAGAAAAAACCAAAAGGAAACTTGGCCTACTGAAAGGAAAAATGAAAATGAGTGATGATTTCAATGCACCATTGGATGATTTCAAAGATTATATGTAGTGAAAAAGTATTTGCTTGATACCCATGTTTTGCTTTGGATGTTGGATGACAATATTGCATTATCTAAAACGGCAAGGAAAATCTTAGAAGATTCAACTACCCAAATCTATTTAAGCATAGTTAGTTTATGGGAAATCACAATAAAACAGTCTCTGGGCAAGCTACAATTAGAATATTCATTAGACGAACTTATCAATTCTTGCTACGCAAGTAATATTACCATTCTTCCTATAGATTACGGAACATTAAAGATACTTAAGGCTTTGCCGTTCCTACATCGCGATCCATTTGACAGGATTATTATCGCGACGAGTATGGAATTAGGTTTAGACCTTATTTCCAGTGATGAAATAGCTAAAAAATATACCACCAGAATTATCTGGGAATAGTCTATTCAAAAAATAACAATTTTCGTTGTATTACTTTTCTAAAATAAAATCGACATGGTTTCCTATCTTTGATGTGATAACGAAATGGTTAAAAACTAAAATCAGTTAATATTCGTTACCCTATTACAAAATAACTATTGATGAATATTGCCGAGGAATTTTTAGAGAAATCTGACGAGAAAGCTTTCGATCTACCGCATCGTAAAACCATAAATTATAATATTGGTAAATATAATGCAGCTGTTGAACGCGGTTTATCAAAATTCGAAAATTTAGAGGCATCTAAAAAAAAGGCACACGTAATTAAATGGCGTGTAATGGAAAACCTCGATAAATTCCTGCCAGAGTTCGAATCAAATTTCCAACGGCGTGGCGGTAAGGTAATCTGGGCAAATGATGCCGAAGAAGCTCAGCAGGAAATCCTCAATATCATCAAAAGAAACAACGGTAAAACGGTTATCAAATCAAAATCGATGACTACCGAGGAAATCCACTTAAACGATTTTCTGGAAAAGAACAACATCGAATCTTTAGAAAGTGATCTGGGCGAGTACATTGTTCAATTGCTTGGTCAGGCGCCATATCATATTGTTACCCCGGCCATGCACCTGAGTGCAACAGATATCGCCCAATTGTTTCACGATAAATTTGGCACACCTATCGATGCTACGCCTCCGCAGCTGGTACAAAAAGCAAGAGAATTACTCCGCGATAAATACCTGAATGCCGATATCGGTATTAGCGGCGGGAATTTTTTAATTGCTGATACGGGAAGTATTGCCTTAACCGAAAATGAAGGCAATGCACGTTTAAGCACCACATTTCCTAAAATCCATATTGCGATAGTAGGCATCGAAAAGGTAATTCCTTCTATTGCCGACCTGGATCTGTTCTGGCCTTTACTGGCATCGCACGGCACCGGGCAAAACTTAACGGTTTACAACACCATTTTAAGTGGTCCTCGCCAGCCCAATGAAACCGATGGGCCGGAAGAAATGTATGTGATTTTACTGGATAATGGGCGTACCAATTTATTAGCCCAAAAAGACCAGCGCCAAGGCTTATACTGTATTCGTTGTGGTGCATGTTTAAATGCTTGTCCGGTTTATAAAAATATTGGTGGCCATACTTATAATACAACCTATAGTGGGCCAATCGGTTCGGTTATCACCCCGCATTTAAAGGGTATGGAGGAGTTTAAACATTTAAGCTATGCATCCAGCCTTTGTGGCAAATGCTCGGAAGTATGCCCGGTAAAAATCGATATTCATAAAATGCTCTTACTTAACCGTAGAGATGCTGCTGCAGGGCACGAAAATGGCAAAAAGGAGGAAATTGGCTGGAGCATGTTCAGCAGAATGATGCAAAAACGCAAATGGATGGATTTCTTTGGTGGGAAGTTTAAAAACTTTATGCTCAAAAGGTTCTTCAAGAAGAGCTGGGGTAAATACCGGGAGATGCCTAAAGTTGCCGATAAATCTTTTGCTAAACAATGGGAAGAAATGAAAAAAAGTAAGGAATCTTAAGTTAAGGCTCATTAGTCAAAATAACCAGATATGCAATTTAAAAGAGGTGATAAAGACGACAAGTTCTTACTGAACTTATACAGAAGATTACTTTACCCTCGGATGGTTGAAGATAAAATGCTCAAGCTTTTGCGTCAGGGCAGAATTGGTAAATGGTTTTCGGGCATTGGCCAGGAAGCCATTGCAGTGGGCAGCACTTTAGCCATGCAAAGTGATGAGTACATTTTACCCATGCACCGCAATTTGGGTGTTTTCACTTCACGTGATATTCCTTTAAAAAAATTAATGGCTCAATGGCAAGGCAAAATTACCGGTTTTAGCAAAGGCCGCGACCGCTCCTTTCATTTCGGTACGCAAGAATATAAAATCATCGGGATGATATCCCACCTGGGTCCGCAGATGGCCTTAGCCGATGGCATCGCGCTGGCGGATGTTTTACGCAACCAGCCCCACGCTACTTTGGTTTATACCGGAGAAGGCGCAACCAGCGAAGGCGATTTTCATGAGGCGGTAAATGTTGCCGCAGTTTGGAATCTTCCCGTTATTTTTCTAATTGAGAATAACGGATACGGCCTTTCCACTCCAAAATCAGAGCAGTTCAGATGCAAAAACCTGGTGGATAAAGCCATTGGTTATGGCGTAGAGGGCATACAGATCGACGGGAATAATATTTTAGAAGTTTACGATACCATCAACCAACTGGCTATGGAAATCAGAAAAGATCCAAGGCCGGTTTTGGTAGAATGCCTTACTTTTCGAATGCGTGGACATGAAGAAGCATCAGGTACTAAATATGTTCCGCAAGAATTATTTGATGAATGGGAAAAGAAGGATCCGTTGAATAATTATGAAGCGTATTTAATTGAGCAGGGTGTTTTAACACCGGATACCGTTATCGACATCAAAATCCAAGTAAAAAGAGATATAGAGCTGGAAATTGAAGAAGCTTTTAACGAGGATGAGCCGATAGCTAATGCTGATCAGGAAGAGACCGATATGTATTTCCCATACAGGCAGCAGGTTATTCAGCCCGATGAATCTTCAACTGAAAAAAGATACCTGGATGCGATAACAGATGGACTGGACCTGGCCATGCAAAAGTATCCTAATCTGGTTTTAATGGGACAAGACATTGCTGATTATGGTGGGGCTTTTAAAATTACAGATGGTTTTACAGCCAAATATGGCAGAGGCAGAGTGCGCAATACCCCAATTTGCGAATCGGCCATTGTCGGTGCAGGTTTAGGCCTGTCTATAAATGGTTATAAAGCAGTTGTAGAAATGCAATTCGCCGATTTTGTAACTGTAGGCTTTAATCAGATTGTGAATAACCTGGCCAAAACACATTACCGCTGGGGCGAAAAAGCTGATGTGGTGGTGCGTATGCCTACAGGTGCCGGAACAGGTGCTGGTCCATTCCACTCACAAAGCAATGAAGCCTGGTTTACCAAAACACCAGGGTTGAAAATCGTTTATCCAGCTTTCCCCGAAGATGCGAAAGGTTTACTGCTTGCTGCAATCGAAGATCCAAATCCAGTGCTCTACTTTGAGCATAAATACCTTTACAGAAGTTTAAGCGCTCCTGTTCCTGATGGTTATTATACGACAGAAATTGGTAAAGCCGTTAGGCTTGCTGAAGGAGATAAATTCACGATTATTACTTACGGACTGGGCGTACACTGGGCTTTAGATTATATGGAGCAATATCCGGAAAGTGGTGCTACATTAATTGACCTACGTACATTACAGCCCTGGGATAAGGAAACTGTAAGCGCAGCAGTTAAAGCAACCGGAAGGGTTTTAATTTTGCATGAGGATACCTTAACAAATGGTTTTGGGGCCGAGCTATCTGCCTGGATTGGCGAACACTGTTTCGCTTATCTGGATGCTCCTGTAATGCGCTGTGCGAGCTTAGATACCGCCATTCCAATGAGTAAAATATTAGAAGAAGATTTTCTAGCTAAAGCAAGACTAGCCGAAACGATTGATAAATTATTGAAATATTGAGAAGGTTAATTGTATAAACTGTTCAAATCGGTTAATTGCTAAGGTAAATCTACAGTTAACCAATTTATACAATTAACCAGTTAAACATAAAGAATATATGGGCAATTTCAAAGTCGAAGGGAATATCATCAACATCACCAAGCGGAATATTTTCTTTGGCGAAGTAGCCGTTGAAGATGGAAAAATAAAATCAATCACCAAAATTTCTGAACAGAAAGAAGGAGCGCATTTTATCTCCCCAGGCTTTATCGATAGCCATGTGCATATCGAAAGCAGCATGTTAATTCCAAGTGAATTTGCGCGGTTGGCGGTTGTTCATGGAATAGTATCAACCATTAGCGATCCGCACGAAATTGCCAATGTTTGTGGGATGGAAGGTGTGGAATTTATGATTGAAAATGGCAATACCGTTCCTTTTAAATTTAATTTTGGGGCGCCAAGCTGCGTTCCGGCTACGGTTTTCGAAACGGCTGGCGCTGAATTAAATCACGATGATGTAAAGGCACTTTTAGAACGTCCGGAAATAAAATACCTCAGCGAAATGATGAATTTCCCAGGTGTGCTTTATAAAGATGAAGAAGTTTTAAAAAAGATTGCCGCTGCGCACCAGTTGGGAAAACCTGTTGACGGACATGCCCCAGGCTTACGCGGTGATGCGGTTCAACAATACATTAATGCCGGAATTTCTACCGATCACGAATGTTTTACTGCAGAAGAGGCACTGGATAAATTGCAACGTGGCATGAAAATCCTGATCCGCGAAGGAAGCGCCGCCAAAAATTTCGAAGCACTGATCGATCTGCTGAACGACTGGCCAGAAATGATGATGTTCTGCAGCGATGATAAACATCCTGATAGTTTAGTTGAAAATCATATTAATCAGCTTTGCGCAAGGGCAGTAGAAAAAGGAATCGACATATTCCATATCCTTAAAGCAGCCTGCATTAACCCTATCCTACACTATAAATTGGATGTTGGTTCACTCCAGATCAATGATGATGCTGATTTTATTGTACTTGAAGATTTAAAAAACTTCAAGGTAAAACAAACCTATATCAATGGGTTATTGCTTGCCGAAAATGGAAAAACAATAGGTAATTGGGTAAAACATGTCGAGGATCGCGAGTCGGTAAACCACTTCGACTGCAGTTTGAAAAAGGTAGAAGATTTTACATATCCATTTACCGGACAAAAAGAAATCCCTGTTATTGAAGCATTAGACGGGCAATTGATTACCAACAGGTTATCGGCCAAACCAAAAGTTTTAAATCAAAATATCATTAGTGATCTGGAAAACGATGTCTTGAAAATGGTAGTGGTAAACCGTTATCACGATGCACCTATTGCAATATCCTTTGTAAAAAACTTTGGCTTAAAACAGGGTGCCATTGCATCAAGTGTTGCCCATGATAGTCATAACATTATTGCCCTTGGTGCCGATGATAAAAGTATCTGCGAAGCCGTAAATCTGGTAATTGCAGCAACTGGTGGTGTAGTGGCATTGGGCAATGGGAAAAAAGAAGTTCTGGCCTTACCGGTAGCAGGCTTGATGAGCAATCATAATGGCTACGAGGTTGCAAAAAGTTATACCTCCATAGATCAGTTTGCAAAGGACCTGGGTTCTACCCTACTTGCACCTTTCATGACGCTTTCTTTTATGGCTTTATTGGTGATCCCTCACTTAAAATTGAGTGATAAGGGCTTATTTGATGGGGATGAGTTTAAGTTTGTTTAAATTATTTTACCCCCTCAATCCGATCAATAAAGACGTTAATCAATTTAAAATCTTTGTTAAGTTCAATTATCTGAGGCCAAAGGTTAGTAAGAACATCATGAAACCGGTTCATTTTCATGTTTCCTAACTTAATATGAATAACTTTTGGGGGAGGATTGTGTAGCAAAATACGTGAGGAAAAATCACTGTCTTTAGTAATGATGGTTAAGTTTTCTAATTGAGCATATTTCCAGATTTCGGTATCCGACCATTCATCGCCAAGCTCATATTGATGGACATATTCTTCAGAATTCCACAAAGAAAAGAATCTTGGCAAATTTACATCAATAAGAAAAACTTTTTGCATTAAGCTACAGCTTGCTTAATTATAAAACTATGGTTCATTAATTCAGTTGCATATAGCATACAAGCAGTAATATCCTCAGCTTCCAAAGATGGGTATTGCTTCAAGATTTCCTCCGAAGTCTCACCTGCTGCTAAAAATTCCATTATCGTTTGCACAGTAATTCTTTTACCTCTTATAATTGGCTTACCACTACAAATATTTGCATCAATGTATATACGGTCAAAAATCTTTTCCATAACTTAAAGTTAATCAATTAGTTTAATATCAGCTAATCTTATTCCACCACAAGAACCTCGGCTAAAGGGTTAAACAAATACAATCGTTTATCATCCAAACAAATACAACGATACCGTTTCCTGATTCTTTCGCCTTTGGTAAAGCGCCGGCCATCTTTGATTTTAAAAGTGGTATTAATGGGCAATTGTTCTAAATGTAAAGTCTCGGTTTTATTGCTATCGTATTTTTTTAAAGCACGCGATAAATGCAGATCGGAACAACTTGAAGCCGCCGGGTTAGACATATAGTTATCAATCGCTCTATGGATATCATCAGGAAAGATATTCATGTCAAAAAAAGGAACCATCATGCGCTGGAAATTCTTCTTCCACTCTGAGCCATGTGGTTTTACTTTATTCTTGAAATCGTTCCAGGTGAGTAAATGGGCAAACTCATGTACGGTAGTAACCAGAAAAGCGTAATGGTTGAGGTTAAAATTCACCGAAATGCGATGGCCTTTACCTTGATAAGGATGACGGTAATCGCCTAGTTTTGTAGAACGGGTTTTGGCAATTTTAAATTCACACTGAAAATAATCTATCCACTTTGCAATTAGCGGTGCCGCTGGCTCGGGCATGTACTGCGCTAAAACTTTAACCTTTTCCACGAATGCTAAGATAAATAATTTTAAGGTTTAACCACAAAAGAGACAAAGTTTTACACAAGAAAACAGAATCTTCTTGTAGCTTAAAACCACAGAGTGGGCTAAGTTTGCCCCAGAGAAAACGGAGATGTTTTAGTACCCATTAACAATAAAGTTTATAAGCTCAATAGATAAATAATCTATTTTGGGAAAAATGTGCTGTAATTCTTAAACATACAGTCGTCACCCTGAACCGAGCCTTAGCGAGCTCACCGAAGGTAATTCATTTCAGGGTCTATCTGGCAGAAAAGATGCTGAAACAAGTTCAGCATGACGATCAGATTTATAGAACAATCATTCTTTATAAACGCGCGCTAGCAAATCTGGTCCGAGACCAGTATAAATATCTATAGCAAGCCCGATCATATTCTAGTTAATAAATCCTCTTCCATGATCCTTTGTGTTCTCCGTGCCTCACGCTGTTCTCTCTGTGGTTAAAACTCGTCCTATTCTTCTGATGGAAACAACGATGCCAGCACCAGTTTAATCTCTCCGAAAGAATAATCTTTCCCCAAAAACTCCCTTATTGTAGCCATTGATTTTGTTTTCTGGCTCTCCACCGCATCACTGATATTTCTGATCTTATTTGCCTTTACCAGTTTGGTTACATCCAATTGTTGGGTTGAAACATAATAAGCCAGGTGGCCCTCAATAGTACCGGCAGAAAAACCACGTTCTTTTGCAATTTCATCAATGGTTTTGCCCTGCTCGTAAAGCTCAAAGCTGACCAGCTTGGTGTCGGTTTTTGGCTCTTTTTTCTTTTTCTCAGCTGCTGACTTTACTTTAAGTGTTTCGCCTTTTAACTGGATTGCCTTTTGGAGCTGATTATTTCTTTCAACTGTATTTAACAATGCATCGGTATCGGCTTTGCTAAACTCTTTCCCTGCAATGAGTGCCTGCAACAAGGCTTTGCTTTTATGCATTTTTTTCAATTGCTCATATACCAGAATTTCGAGTTCTAACAGTTCGGTAACATAAGTTTTAATTTGCTTTTCTTCCTTTATCACTTCAATTTGAGCCAAAAAACGATCTGAAATCTCCTTAACCAGCGGATTAAAATATTTTAAAGCAGCCTCTACCCTTTTCGATACATTAAATAAAGTATGTTCGGTTTGCTGTGCGAAGAGATTTTTCAGCTGATTCACAAATGTATCCGCTGTTGCCGTTATTTTTTGAAAGTCGGTATAAATAGTATCGGTCCAATCTTCATGTTTCTGCTTGGCCGATTTTTCACTTTTATCAAACGTCTGACGGTGCTCTTTTAAATAGTAGCGGATCAGATTCAGATCAAATGCAGCAAGCAGGTAACTGCGGATAAAAGTATAACTTTCTATACTGATCTGTTCGTTCAGTACTTCTGATGGCTGCTTCGTTTTAGAAAAATAATGCACATTCTGATCTTGTTGTAAACCACTATCGCGCAGGTGAGAAGTTAAAACCAAACCTTTTAATGAGCGTAAGCGCGATAAGGCCACATAAGCCTGACCTGGCGCAAAAGCATCACCAACATCTATAATGGCTTTATCAAAGGTTAAACCCTGGCTTTTATGTACGGTTATCGCCCAGGCTAGTTTAATAGGATATTGAATAAATGAACCAGCTACATTTTCCTTAATCTCGTTGCTTGCTTCATCCAGCTTATATTTTACGTTTTCCCAGGTATAACGGGAAATCTCTATGACTGTCCTATCCTCAGGGAGTTCAATTTCAATGATATCTTTCTCGATATGATGTACCACGCCGATTTTGCCATTGTAGTACCTTTTCTCGGCTGTCATATCATTTTTAATGAACATCACTTGTGCACCAACCTTTAGCTCTAAACTTTTATCATTCGGGTAAGCGTATTCATTAAATTCGCCCTGAATTTTTGCTTCAAAAAAGTAAGATTTACTTTTCAGCTGGGCTAGTCTTTCGCGGTTAATGCTATCTGCCTTATTGTTGTGCGTGGTTAATGTGATGTAGTTTTCATCGGCCGCAGGTTTAAAATCTTGCTTAAAATGCTGTCTCAGTAAAGCGGTATCTTCAGTCGTAATTTTATTGTTCCGAAGGTTGTTCAGCAGATCGATAAATACCGAATCATCCTGACGGTAAATTTTATCCAGTTCGATATAAACTGGTGGATTGTCCTGCAGGGCCAGGGCATCGAAAAAATAAATGCTCTTATAAAATTTGGCCATGATGCGCCACTCATCGTTTTTGACTACAGGCGGTAACTGGTGCAAATCGCCGATAAACAACAACTGTACCCCGCCGAACGGAAGATTTCTGTTCCGGCGTACATAACGTAAAGCAAAATCGATGGCATCGAGCATATCGGCCCGCAACATACTCACCTCGTCGATGACCAGCAACTCCAGTTCCTGCAACATGCGGCGTTTATTGCCCTGCATGTTTAAATGTTTTACTAAAGTTTTTGGCGTATTGAAGTTGAAATTGATATTTTCATTGATCAAGCCTCCGGCAGCATCTGGGAAGAAAGAACCGAATGGAAGTTGGAAAAGCGAATGGATCGTTACCCCCGATGCATTGATTGCAGCGATACCGGTTGGTGCCACAATTAAGGCTTTTTTATGTGTAAGTTTAATCAGTTTCCGTAAGAAAGTTGTTTTACCTGTACCTGCTTTTCCAGTCAAAAAAACGTGTTTCGAGGTATAATTAACAAATTTAGCCGCAATTTCTGCAGGCATAGAAGTTTCTTCTAAAGTGGGCATCGGCAGTAAAATTTTAGTTTACAATAAACGGAGGGATGAATAAAGCTAAACATTTTAGCACAAAACTAAACAATGATTGATGAGAAAATTAAATTTTCGGAGGATAATTTTTGATTTAAGCATTTGTTTAATCAACACAGTCTTAGTTAGCCAGAATAAAAAATCTTAATAGAATTACTGCAAAAGCAACCTAAACCTGACAGAAACGACAGCTCCCGTCCCGATTTTACATCGGGATTCGTCGGGACTATAGTGTATGGCAGGACTGTAATAACAAAAAAACCACTGTCCCTGCTTTTCTAAATCTATTCAACCACACTATAAAACAATACAACAACCTAACAATTAATGATAAAGCTTTTTCTTATCTTTGCGGCCTGATGAAGCAACAATATTCAAATCTTATCGCTGTTAAATTCCTTTAACAAGGTTTCATCAATCTTTACACCCAAAATTTTATTATGCTTAACCCTGAAATAGAAAAACGTAAAACCTTTGCCATTATTAGTCACCCCGATGCGGGCAAAACCACACTGACAGAAAAGTTTCTGCTTTTTGGTGGCGCCATTAATACTGCCGGGGCGGTAAAAAGGAACAAAGCGAACCAAAGTAATACCTCCGATTTTATGGAGATCGAAAAGCAGCGTGGTATCTCGGTGGCCACTTCGGTAATGGGTTTCGAATACAGTGGTAAACGTATTAATATTCTGGATACACCTGGTCACAAGGATTTTGCTGAAGATACCTACAGAACGTTATCAGCAGTGGATAGTGTGATTTTAGTGGTCGACTGTGTGAAAGGTGTGGAGGAACAGACGGAAAAACTGATGTCGGTTTGCCGTATGCGTAATACTCCGGTAATCATTTTCATCAACAAAATGGACCGCGAGGGTAAAGAGGCTTACGATTTACTAGATGAAATTGAAGAAAAACTAAACATCAGCCTTTGCCCGCTTTCCTGGCCTATTGGCCAGGGACACACTTTTAAAGGTGTTTACAGCATTTACAACAAACATTTAAATTTATTCAATTCGGATAAAACCAAAGTAACTGATTCGGTTGTGGCGGCAAGTGATTTAAATGATCCATCTTTATTAAATTACCTGAAAGAAAACGAAATCAATACCTTAAAAGATGATGTTGAATTGGTTGACGGCATTTATGGTAAGATAGATAAGGATTTATATACCGATGGTCTGGTTGCTCCTGTGTTTTTTGGTAGTGCGATCAATAATTTTGGGATAAAAGAGCTTTTAGATACGTTTATTGATATCGCTCCAAGTCCCAGACACAGGGAAGCTGAAGAACGTGATGTATTGGTGGAAGAGAAAAATTTCAGCGGATTTGTGTTTAAAATCCACGCGAACTTAGATCCGAAACACCGCGACAGAATTGCCTTTTTAAGAATCTGTTCAGGTAAATTTGAACGCAATAAATTCTATTACCATACCCGTCAGGATAAGAAATTAAAGTTCTCTAACCCGATGGATTTTATGGCGAACGAAAAAAGTATTGTGGAAGAGGCCTGGCCGGGCGACGTAGTGGGCTTATACGATAGCGGTAACTTTAAAATCGGTGATACTTTAACCGAAGGCGAAAAACTGCAGTTTAAGGGAATTCCTAGTTTCTCTCCTTCAATTTTTAAAGAGGTGGAAAACATGGACCCCATGCGTACTAAACAGCTGGAAAAAGGTATTGAACAATTAACCGATGAAGGTGTGGCACAGTTATTCGTGATGCAACCCGGAAACAGAAAAGTGATTGGTGCCGTTGGTGAACTTCAGTTCGAGGTAATTAATTTCAGGTTAGAGCATGAGTATGGTGCAAAATGTCGTTTCCGTACGCTGAGTTATACCCGATCGAGCTGGGTAACTTCTACCGACAGAAAGAAACTGGATGAATTTGTAAAACGTAAACAACAGCACATCGGCTTCGATAAAGAAGCTAATCCGGTTTATCTGGCAGATAGTGAATACATGATTAATTTAACGAAACAGGATTATCCTGATATTGAGTTCCATAAAACCAGTGAGTTTAAGAGTTAAATTGAATAAGAGAATGATTGAATGAGAGATTCAATCATTCCCTTATTCAATCCTTATTTCCTCCCGCTCATATCCCAAACTTTAAGCTTATTTAATACCGCTTTACCACCGTTGGAAAAAGCAGCTAAACCCGTGGCTTTTTCATCGGGAAAAATCATCGTGCTAATTACCTTTTCGCCAGCATTTCCGAAAACTTCTAACGAAGATTTATCAAACAGCACCTGAAGTTTAATTTTACCATTTACCGAATTTACGGCTGCAGTTTGAATGATGTTCTTATCATTTTTAATCCCTTTCTCTGAACGTGTGCAATCAACATAAAGTTGTTTTTTAATAGCATCATAGCCAACTTCTACTTCCTTAACAACATTTCCTTTCTCATCTTTTAGCTGAGCAAGTTTAAAACCTATTTTTTCAGCATCGCTGACAGAAAATTCGGCATCAATCCAATAGGAATTTTGGCTGGTGCCTAAGTCGATATGCTGATCGATAATAAGGTTTTGCCTGGTGATTACTTTACCACCTGAATGTTTTTTCATGTTATCACCAATTAAGCTAGCAGGCTGCTGAAACAAGCGAATTCCTTCGGGTGTAGTTTTTAAGGCTAAATCTCTCGGGATAGACATCTGTCCTTTCCATGGGAATGTTTCTTTACCGCCGGGCTGTAACCAGCCCAATAAAATTCTTTGGCGTTTTGGTGCATCGTTCCAGGGAATGGCCGCATAAAAAGAATCACCCTCATCCACCAACAAGGTTAATTTTCCATCATTATCGTTTTTAAAGGTCTTGCCATCAAAATCGCCGACAAAATATTGCATTGTTGGTCCTTTTGGCCCGAACAATGAAATGGCCAACACCCATTTAGTATTGTCTTTATTTCCATCAACAGCCAGAGGAATAATAAAAGGACATTCCCAGCCACTCCCCTGATTACCTTGTTTCCCAAAATCGCTCAGCATGGTCCAGTCTTTTAAGTTTTTTGAGCCATAAAACCTTGCCTGATGCTCATCTACCATCGCAACAGTCATGATCCATTGCTGAGTGCTTTCATGCCACCAGACATTAGGATCCCTGAAATCTTTTTTGTTTAAATCGATGATGGGATTTTTCGCATAATTGGTAAAGCTTAATCCGCCATCGTTGCTATAGGCCATGTACTGCGATTCGTTGCGCTGCTTCGGAAGATCTGCGGTATAAAAAGCGACAACCGGCGCTTTTCCCTTTCCCAATCCGCTTACATTGCGCTTATCCAGCACAGCCGAACCCGAAAAAATCATGGTAGTCGTATCTTTTGTTATTTTTTCGGGAATAGCAACCGGAAGATGTTTCCAGTTCACCAGATCTTTACTGGTGGCATGGCCCCAGCTCATGTGCCCCCATTTATTTTCGAATGGGTTGTACTGATAATAAAGATGAAATTCACCATTCAGATAAATTAACCCGTTTGGGTCATTTAACCAATTTGATGGTGCTGTAAAATGATAAGTCGGCCTCCATTGAGGCGTAGGCTGTTGAGCGAAAGTACTTATCGAACAGCACATTAAAAAAGCGAGAATATATTTGGTCTTGAACATAATTGAATTCAAATTACAAATAAGAATTCAATTACTAAAACGTTTAACTAGTTTCCTGAGCGCTTTACAAAATTTTCTTCATCAACGCTATTGTATTGCTGATGCGTTTGTGCTAAACGCCTTTTAATTTTTGAGATTAGCAATCGTGGCGAAAGTACTTTAACACACTCTCCAAAGCCTAAAATTTCGCGTTCCAGTTCATAATTCAACACCACATCGATCCTGAAAGTGGTAGTTTTCTCATTTTTGCTCAATACCACTTGTGATTGATGCATAGGTTTCGTTAGCACATAAGGCGCATGATCGTTGGTAAACTCGAGGATTACTTTTTGCGCACGATCGCGTTCGTTTTTCGTTACACCAATCAGATCTTCATAATACCGATCGAAATCTACCCCTTGGTAGGCAACAAACGTTTCGTTGGGCAATTCCTGAAATTCTATAATCCGATCTAATGCCAGGTTTAATATTCCTGGCCGTTTTTTAGCCTTGCAGATTAAAAACCACCTGTTGCGATATTCTTTTAACAGATAGGGATAATAAATCCCTTGCTGCGATTGTTGCGCTTTGAAAGATTTATATTCAATCAATAGCGATTGTTTGTTCAAAACAGCCTGGTACAATGGTGGGATACACTCTAAACCTTTAACCAGCTTATTGCTTTCCAATTGGATATTATTGCCACTCTGTTTGGTCGATTTGTAAAGGTTATTTTCTAAGCGGGCAATCATATCGCTCATTTCGTCGAAATAATTAAAGGCATTAAACTGCTTGAGTACGCCAACAATTTCCTTCATTTTATCTACATCGGCATTATTAATCGGGGCTTTTGTAATACTGAAAGCTGGGTCTTCGTAAGCATAAAAGCGTTTATCTTTTACCACAATTGGCGCATTGTAGCCCAATTTGTCGCTCCGCATCAGTTGGATGTCTGCCTGAATGGTCCGCTTGCTTACACCCGTGGTAATTCCTTCCAGTTCGTACAGCGTTGCCGATACCTTTTCGATAATATCCTCTAATGTCCATTTACGGAAACGATTCTTCAAACAATCGTCGATGGTTTTGTACCGGATGAGCGCTAATTTATTTACGGCCATTTTTAATCAATTTGAGTTTCAGGGTAAATTCTGATCATTAAAGCTGAACTAAATATAAGAAAGTGTTTATCATCTACGCAATACAATTGCGCAATTGGAGAATAAAAACGAGTATTTAAACGGAAAACAAAATTTAATAAACTAACAATCAACACATTAATGATATTACATGAAAATAATTTATACTGCGCAAATTGGTCGCGTAGTGGTAGTGGCATCTTTGTAATGTCGCCAGTCGATAATGTTCTTTGATAAATATTAATAATAGCAATCTGATTTGTAAAAGGCAGTTCTCTGTTTTAAAATAATACGCGCTCTCCGTTAGCTTGTGCCAATTTACTGGCCTAGCCAGAAGCCCCTGTTCCCGATTGGTGGAACAGGGTAATGTAAGTGCAAATCAGACCAAATAAAGAAATTCTGATGAATAATCGGAATGGCAATACTAAATAAAACTGATCCAATGTTGTGGGTTTCGGAATAGCCCCAAAGTATTCGGGCAATATGCGTAGAATATGCTGATCAGGATTATGATAGACTGTCTAAACACGTTGTGTGTCGTGGGTTCGAATCCCACTTCCGAGCAATCGGAATAATTCAGGGGTAGAATAACAACAAATCATGCAGGTTCGAATCCTGCTTCCAACCATCACTTGGAATAGCAAAATGGTAATGCAATGGATTAGGGTTCCATCTTAAAAGAAGGGCAACTTTTCAAACCGCCCACCAAAACCAGCGTTGCGCAACCGCATTTGGCTTCAGGATTTTTCGAAATCCAACAAGCAAATCTGTGTTTTGTTCAGCAAGGATCAGTGCAGCAAGAAAAGATTTAAAAATCAAATGAGTTAAAACGAAAAGGCAAAATGCTTCATGAGCTTAGGCCTGAGTAGAAAAACAAAGTTTCATTTTTAAACAAACTTGACAAACTTTTACTTCCGCAGAAAACAGGTAAATGTTCTTCCGCAACGCTTTTAAAAGAATAAAATAAATTAACAATACTCATTTAAGTCCTTCCATTAGGGGAGGATTTAGGTGGGCTAACTCCAGAAAACATGAAAAGAGTAACCATTAACACCAATTATGTTGGATTGGTGTTTAAAAAAGGAAAATTAAAAAACGTTTTAACCGCAGGAACTTATTGGTTAGGTTTCGGTGAAAACATTACTTTGTACGACATGGCCAAAGAGTATTATTACTCGGTAGCTGAATTAGATATCTTGTTGGAAAACATAGATTTTGTGAATTTGATTCACTTGGTAAGTGTGGCCGATAATGAATTGGCTTTGGTTTATCAAAACAAAAACTTCAAGAATGTTTTAACCGCTGGCAGACATGCCATCTGGAAAGGTTTATCGACTTATGATTTTATTAAAGTAAATATCAGCAATATCAAAATCGATGAAACCATTGACAAAAATTTGTTGGAGAAAGCACCATTAGTGAATTACATCAGGGCTTACAAAGTAGAGTCATTCGAAAAAGCCTTGTTATTTATCGATGGTAAATTTGAAAACGTATTGGAAGCTGGAAACTACGTTTACTGGAAAAACAGTACCACCGTTCAGGTTTTAAAAACCGATATGAGGCAATTGAATATGGAGATTATCGGACAAGAAATCTTAACTAAAGATAAAGCACAATTGAGGGTAAACTTCAGTATTCAATATAAAGTTGATGACATCATCAAAGCCTTATTGGAGAACAAGGAATTTGAAAAACAATTATACATCACCATGCAATTGGCATTAAGAGAATCTATTGGCTTAATGACTTTTGACGAATTGATGGAAAGCAAGGAAAAAATTGCTGAAATGGTAATGGCCATCACTTTAGATAAGGTTGAAAATTTGGGTGTAAAATTAACCAACTGTGGTGTTAAAGACATCGTTTTACCAGGTGACGTTAAGGAAATTATGAACCAGGTTTTAGTTGCCGAAAAAAGAGCGCAAGCCAATATCATTACCCGAAGAGAAGAAACGGCCTCGACCAGAAGTTTGTTGAATACCGCCAAATTAATGGAAGATAACAGCATGTTGTATAAGTTGAAAGAGATGGAATACGTAGAGAAAATCGCTGAGAAAATCAACAACATCAGCTTATCGGGCAGTGGACAAATTGTAGATCAATTGAAGCAGATCTTCGTAAAATAAATTAAATTTAGAAACCCCTCGGTTAGGTGAGTATTACCTACCGGGGATTAATGAAGAATAAAATGAAAACCACAATAATAAACAGACTTACAGAAATAGAAAGATCAAATGATATCAAAATATTATTTGCATGTGAATCAGGTAGCAGGGGGTGGGAATTTCCCTCACCGGATAGTGATTTCGATGTCCGCTTTATTTATGTGCGCCCGCTCAATTTTTATCTTTCTGTTCAGGATAAGGATGATCAATTGGGTTTTCCTATTAATTATGAGCTGGATATTTACGGATGGGACATCAGGAAGGTGCTTAAATTGATACGGAAATCTAATACTACTCCTTTCGAATGGTTACAATCGCCAATCATTTATAGTGAACTGGGTAATTTTAGAAATGATTTATGGACACTCTGTCAATCATACTTTTACAGAAAAACAAATATCAATCATTATTTAGGAATAGCACACAGCGCACTAGAAACGGTGGTAAATGAAGACGAAATTAAAATAAAGAAGCTTTTTTATGTACTTCGTCCTTTACTTTCGGCTAAATGGTGCTTGGAGAAAAACACGATAGCGCCGATGACCATCGGGCCGCTTTTAACATTAATGCCCGAGCATCTTCAAACATTGGTAAGGGATTTAATCATATTAAAATCGACCTCAGCAGAAGGTTTTATCATCAAGATAGCTCCTGAGTTGAGCAGATACATTGATGCTGAATTTAAAAACTGTACTGAAGGAGCCAAAGATTTACCAAAAGAAAGTTTTAATGCAGAAATGCTTGATACATTTTTTAGAGATACAATAACCCGTTATGACGATTAAAGATTTAAAGGATAAAAATTTACTGTTGTTTGAATGTTTAAGCGGGAGTAAGGCTTATGGGTTAGATACTCCACAATCTGATACTGATATTAAAGGAATATATTATATGCCAAAAGAAATGTTTTTTGGTTTGAAGTATATCCCACAGATAAGCAATGAAAGTAATGATGAAGTTTACTATGAAATTGGCCGTTTTATTGAATTATTGATTAAGAACAATCCAAATATTGTAGAAATCCTGGCAACACCAGAAGAATGTATATTATATAAGCATCCCATAATGGATAAACTAAATATTGACATGATTTTATCAAAGCTGTGCAAAGATACCTTTGGCGGATATGCTTTAACACAGATTAGAAAAGCAAAAGGTTTGAACAAGAAGATTTTAAATCCAATGCCGAAGACCAGAAAAACAGTATTGGATTTTTGTTTCATCACAGAAAATTATTCATCTGTAAAAGCGAAAAGCTGGCTTGCAAAAAATGCTATTTCGAAAGCTGATTGTGGATTGTCGAAAATTCCAAATGCTAAAGATCTGTATGCCTTGTTTTATGATGCGGAGAAGAAATTGAATTATAAGGGGATTGCAAATAAGGAAGCGGCAAATGAAGTATCAGTCTCATCAATACCTATAGGAGAACAAGAAATCGCCTATTTGTTTTTCAACAAGGATAGCTATTCATCTTATTGCAAAGAGTACAATGAATATTGGGATTGGGTAGAAAAACGAAATGAAAATAGGTACAGCTTAAATAAAAGCCATGGCAAAGATTACGATGCCAAAAATATGATGCATACCATTAGACTTTTGCAGGTAGCGCTTGAGATTGTACGCGATGGAGAACTAAATGTAAAAAGACAAAATCGGGATGAGTTACTTTTAATAAAAAGAGGGGAACTTGATTATGACGAAGTATTAAAAATGGCAGAAAAACTAATGCTACAAACAGAACAAGAAACAACAAAAAGTAAGCTTCAGGAAAAACCAGATGCTCAACTAATCGAATCGATACTTGTTGAGATCAGAGCAGAACTTTATGCCGATTAAAAGATTAAACAATGAACAACAACATAACAGGAAAAAACCTTATAGCATTAGGTTATTCCGAAGGAAAAATAGTAGGTCTGGCTTTAGCTATCCTGAATGAAAATTTCAGGGATATTGAAGAAAAAGAATTACTGGCCTTATTTAAAAAAGTAAAAGATTATCCGGAAAGTTTTTTGGATGATGAAGTATTAAGTGTACTGGCAGCGGCTGTGATTGAGGAAGCCAATCCAAAATCAGACGAGACCATTGCACTGATCAACAACGCAAAAGAATATTCGATTTTCGGTGCTGATTATATCGAAGAAGGGGCCAGGAATCAAATGAATATTGCGATGAAACTGCCTGTTTCGGTAGCTGGTGCATTAATGCCCGATGCCCACCAAGGATATGGTTTGCCAATTGGTGGTGTTTTAGCAACCAGAAATGCAATTATTCCTTATGGTGTAGGTGTAGATATTGGCTGCCGAATGGCGTTGAGCATTTTCGATATTCCAGAGAAACATTATTTCGGGAAAGATGCCATGTACAAACGAGAGTTAATTGCTTTTACCAAATTTGGTGCAGGTCAGAATTTTAATGGCCGTGAAAAAGCCGACCACGATGTTTTAGAAAATGAGGCTTTCAACTCCACAGCTTTTCTCAAAAATTTACATGGAAAGGCCTGGGCACAATTGGGATCTTCGGGTGGTGGAAATCACTTTGTAGAATGGGGGATTATTGATTTTGCAGAACGCGATGAAATTTTAAATATCGATAAAGGGCGTTATGTAGCATTACTTACGCACTCAGGTTCCCGTGGATTGGGTGCAACCATTGCTGGTCATTATACCAAACTGGCAAAAGATATCTGTAAACTCCCGAAAGAGGCTACAAATCTGGCTTATTTGGATTTAAATTCTGCAGAAGGGCAAGAATATTGGATTGCCATGAACTTAGCCGGCGATTATGCTTCGGCCTGTCATGAGGTGATCCATAAAAGATTAACCAAAGCCATTGGCGCTAAAGTTTTAGCTAAAGTAGAAAACCATCATAATTTTGCCTGGAAAGAAATGCTTGATGGCGAGGAAGTGATTGTTCATCGCAAAGGGGCTACGCCAGCAGGTAAAGGGGTGATGGGGATTATCCCCGGAAGTATGACAGCACCCGGATTTTTAGTGCGCGGTAAAGGTGAAATGAGTGCTATCAATTCGGCTTCACATGGTGCAGGGCGATTAATGAGCAGAACAAAAGCCATTCAATCGATTACCAAATCGGATATGAAAGCCATTTTAAAAGATCACAACGTTACTTTAATTGGCGCAGGTTTAGATGAAGCACCAATGGCCTATAAAGACATTAACAAAGTAATGGCAGCACAAACCGAACTGGTTGATGTAGTTGCCAAATTTGAGCCTAAAATGGTGAGAATGGCTGATGATGGAAGTCGTGAAGATTAGTTTGGAGTTTTAGTCCAAAGTCCTTAGTCTGGAGTCTATAGTAAAATCGTCACCCTGAACCGAGCCTTAGCGAGCTCACCGAAGGTAATTTATTTCAGGGTCTATCTTGCAAGAAAGATGCTGATTCCCAAGCTTCGGGACAGTATGACGGTCGGGGTTAAGAGACAAATCAATGTACTTCTCAGGATAACTCAAAAAACCCTCTTCAAAATTAATTGAAGAGGGTTTCTATATATTTTATTAAAACCGACTTGCTCAGCTCCAGGTTAAATAAACCTGATTGAAGTGGAAACAAAAAGCTTTTTCAGCTTTTGTTGGAACAAAAAGCAGGGCTGCAGTAACCAGTTAGTACAACAATTGCGTTCCAAAAAAACGCTTATATTGTCCTATACCTACAGATAATTATTTCAACTTACTCAAAGCCGTTTTAATCCTTGGTAACATGTCTTTAATATCCTGCAGGGTACAAGCACCAACAGATGCCCTGAACCATGGCATGCTGTCTTCATTTCCGAAAGCAGAAAATGGCACTAATGCTGCTCCGGCTTCTTTGATCAGATAGAAGTTTACATCTGCACTGTCTTTTAAAATTTGACCATCTTCAGTTGTTTTTCCGATGTAATCGATTTTTATGGTTAAATAAATGGCACCCATTGGCTCCACGGCATCAACATTAAAGCCTTCATTTTTCAGTTCATTAAAACCATTGTAAAGGGCATTTAAACTATCCTGTATCTGGCCTTTAAAACTGGTCAAAAAAGTATCTACCTGTGTTTTATCATTAAAATAGTTAGACATCGCCACTTGCTCAGCTTTCGGTGCCCAGGCACCCATATGACCAACCAATGCTTTCATTCTATTAATAATATCTTCCGGACCAAAACCCCATCCTACACGTACACCAGTTGCAGCCAAACATTTCGAGCTACCATCAACAAAAACGGTAAACGGTCTCATCGCCGGACGTAAAGAAACCGGATTTACATGCTCTTTTCCGAAAGTTAAAAGCGAATAAATCTGATCGTACATCATGTACAGTGGTTTTTCATCAGCACCACGTGAAGCATTTTCTTCTAAAACGGCATCACAGATTTCAGCTAACGAATCCGCATCGAACATGGTTCCGGTTGGGTTTAATGGCGAGCACAAAGCCAATAAAGTTGCGCCTTTTAAATGCGGTTTTAATTGCGCAGCTGTTGGCATAAAGTTATGTGCAGCATCGGTTTCTACCGCAATTGTTTTTGCTGAAGTTAAATGTGAGTAGTGGTTATTGTTCCAGGATGGTGCAGGGAAAACCACGGTATCTCCCGGATCGATCAAAGCCAGGTAAGTAGCATAAATTAATGGACGGGAGCCACCAGAAACTAAAATACTATTCGTGTTGTATTCCAGTCCAAATCTATCTTTTAATAATTCAGAAACGGTTTCTCTCAAAGGCAGAACACCATCAGCAGGAGGGTAATTGGTTTGATTAGCATTGTACGCCTCCACAATTCCGGCTTTTAGTTCAGTTGGGATTGGGTAAATGTTTGCATCAAAATCGCCTATGGTTAAGTTAGCAATTGAAGCGCCTTTGCGTTTCATTTCATTAACCTCGTTACCAATTTTTATAATTTCTGAGCCAATTAATGAACTGGCTAATACTGAAACTTTCATACTTATATATTGAATGCTAATGTTAGCAGATTTATAATGCTTTAATTATTTTTTGAAGTTCTTTCTTATCAATACTACTTTCTTCTGATTTATCGTAGAGGGTTAACATATTGATAATTGTACCATCGGGGGTAGTTGAAACTAAATAAGTTACTATCCTAAATCCTCCACTTTTACCTTTTCCCTTGCTTTTTACAGCAAGTCTAATTTTGTATAAACCTGCACCTAGATCAGTACCTTGCTGCGGATTTTCAAGAAGTTTTTCTTCGAGTTCGTAGAGATCTTCTACTAAAGAAAGATATTTCTTTTTATAGACTTTGGCTTTTTTTATAAAAACGTTTGAATAAATAACCTCATTAGCCATTAAATATCTCTTAAACTTAAAGGCTTCCGTTTTCCTTGCTGCATTTCCTTAATTTCTTTTAAAGCCTGAGCAATTTCAGAAGTTATCTGGCTTGTTGGTTCTGTTTTAACTTTAGCACCAATTTTGCTAAGGAATTCTTTTACAAAACCTGCGTCTTTATCCTTAATTTCTATTGTTAAAGTTGTCATAATTACAAATTTAGCAAAATTTATTTAACCAAATCTTCAATTGCTTTATTCACTTTTCCGAAACCAAATTGCGACAAAACAGCTTGCATTGCTGCAGAAATCTGCTCATTACACAGGTTGCCAATGCTTCCTTCATGTGTATGGTGTATTTGGCCAGAAGGTGCAAAACTGCCATTTTCTATCTGCTCGCCAACAATTTTATAAGCCTCTCTAAATGGGACACCTTGTAAAGCCAGATCGTTTACTACTTCAACGCTAAACAGGTAATCATATTTTTTATCTTTCAAAATATCATCCTTTATCGTGATATTCTGGAACATGAAAGTAGCGATCTCCAGACATTCGTTTAATGAAGTGATTGCCGGGAAAAGGTTTTCTTTTAGCAACTGTAAATCGCGGTGATAACCTGATGGCAAATTGGTAATCATCATGGCTATTTCATTCGGCAAAGCCTGAATTTTATTGCAGCGCGAGCGGATCAGCTCAAAAACATCAGGATTTTTTTTGTGCGGCATAATACTCGACCCTGTAGTCAGTTCTGCCGGAAAACTGATGAATCCGAAATTCTGATTGATGAACAAACAAACATCCATGGCCATTTTAGCTAAAGTTGCTGCAACCGCGCTCATGGCCTGTGCTAAAATCCTTTCGGTTTTGCCACGTCCCATTTGCGCGTAAACCACATTATAGTTTAAAGTTTCAAACCCAAGCAAATGGGTTGTTAAAGTTCTGTTTAAAGGGAATGAAGAACCATAACCAGCAGCGGAACCCAGTGGGTTTTTATTGCAGATTTTCCATGCAGCCAGCATCAGCTCCATATCATCTGCCAGACTTTCGGCATAAGCACCAAACCACAAGCCAAAAGATGATGGCATGGCAATCTGTAAATGTGTATAACCTGGAACTAATTTATCTTTGTGTGTATTGCTCAGTTCAATTAACTGGTTAAATAAGGTTGAAGTTTGGCCAACCATATCTTCAATGCAGGCCCTAAAGAAAAGTTTTAAGTCAACCAAAACCTGATCGTTACGCGAACGGCCACTGTGGATTTTTTTACCTGCTTCGCCAATGCGTTGAGTAAGCAACCACTCTACCTGCGAGTGCACATCTTCTACACTGTCTTCGATGGTGAAATTTCCAGCTTCAATTTCTGCATAAATATTTTTCAACTCGTGCTGAACGGTTTTTAGTTCTTCGGCGGTTAGCAAATTAATGGTTTCTAACATTTGAGTATGCGCCAAAGAGCCCAATACGTCAAACTTTGCCATTTGCAGATCCAGTTCACGGTCTTTTCCAACCGTAAAACTTTCTACAAACTGATTTACATCTATATTTTTTTGCCAGATTTTCATTGGGCGTTTATTATTATCCAGGGTTAAGATTTATTTAAGTTCCAAACAAGAAAACTCATTCTGCTTAATAAAATCAGTTATTAGATCTATTTTATTTATTAATGCTTGTGCAATTCCTATTGTTGTGTTATTACCAAACCGCAACCAGATTATTTTTGGCGGATGACTGTATAGATTTGAAAATTCATAAAAATCTGCATCGAAAGTAA
This sequence comes from Sphingobacteriaceae bacterium GW460-11-11-14-LB5, assembly GCA_002151545.1. NCBI lineage: Bacteria > Pseudomonadati > Bacteroidota > Sphingobacteriia > Sphingobacteriales > Sphingobacteriaceae > Sphingobacteriaceae bacterium GW460-11-11-14-LB5. The sequence goes on from CP021237.1 coordinate 4,600,815, forward strand.
CAATAACATAATTGTTTCGACCTGCATACTCCCAGATTTCTTTATCTGATTTATTTTCCAGATTTAAACGCCGGATTTGGTCACAGTCTGGAAAATCATGCGCTAAAAGCTTTATAATTCTATGAGAAATATTTTGATCGAACAGCAACTTCACTAGGCCACTCTAATATTGTGTTCTCTATCAGCCGAATATGCCAGGCACGCAAATATTTCTTCTTCGCTAATTTCAGGAAAATCTTCAAGAATACCCTTAATCGTCATGCCATTGGCCAGCCAGCCCAACACATCATAAACTGCAATTCTTGTTCCTTTTATACAAGGCTTGCCGAAACGTTTATTTGCATCGATCTCTATGAAATTAGGATATGTTTTCATCACGTAAAGATAAACAATATTATAAGAATTTTGATTTAGCTTAGCCAATAACTACAGGTCGCAACATATTAACATATCCTTCAACACCCTCAGCTACTTCTCTAACATATAAAAATTCATCGGCCATATGCGAGCGGCCGGAAAAACCCGGACCACATTTTACTGATGGAATATCTAACAGCGCCTGATCAGAAGTAGTAGGCGAACCATAAGTCGTTTTGCCAAGTGCTACTCCGGCCTGAACAACCGGGTGATTTTTATCAATCGACGATGGTTTTAAACGGATCGAACGCGGGGTAACATCACAATCAACATTTGCCCTGATAATCTCTAATACTTCTTCATTGGTATAGGCATCGGTTACGCGTACATCAACCGTAAAGGTACAATTTGCCGGTACAACATTATGCTGCGAACCTGCATTGATAATAGTCACCGTCATTTTCAACGGACCGAAAACCTCCGATACTTTCGGGAACTGGTAATTTCTAAACCATTCAATATCTTTCAAGGCCTTATAAATGGCATTTTCTCCCTCTTCACGGGCAGCGTGCCCGGCTTTACCATGCGATACACAATCCAAAACTAACAAACCCCGTTCTGCAATGGCTAAATTCATTTCTGTAGGTTCGCCAACAATACCAAATTCAAGTTCACCTAAATCTGGCAAAACCAATTCCAAGCCATTGTTTCCGGAAATTTCTTCTTCTGCAGTGGCCGCCAAACAAATGTTATATTTTAAACCTTCCTGTTCGTAGTAGTATAAAAATGTGCCAATTAATGAGACTAAACAACCGCCGGCATCATTACTTCCCAAACCAAACAGTTTATCACCTTCAATTGCTGCATCATAAGGATCGCGGGTATAACCAGAATTTGGCTTAACGGTATCGTGATGTGAGTTTAAAAGCAATGTTGGTTTAGTGGCATCGAAGTGTTTGTTGTAAGCCCAAACGTTGTTCATTTTGCGTTGAGTCTTAATCCCTCTCTCCTCCAAAAACTGGGCGATTAAATTCGCAGTCCGATCTTCTTCTTTACTAAAAGACTGGATGCGGATCAACTGTCGCAATAAATCCAGACTTTCTTTTTGTATATTTTCTAATGACATATTATCAAGTAATTAGTATTAAGTATCAAGACTAAACCCGTCTTTAAACTTTCTACCTTTTATTTTGGCTTTCAGTTTTATGTTTGCAATTAAGACCTTATGCCCTAAACCCCTACACCTCTAACCCTCTTTAGTATACAAATTTCCCGCTTTTAAGGCCGAAAGTTTAATACCTTTTATCAACGAAGAGCTATAACCGTTGTGTTCCATTTCATTTAAACCTGCGATGGTACAACCTTTGGGCGAAGTTACCTTATCTATTTCTGATTCTGGGTGTGTTCCATGTAATAAAAGCAAATCGGCCGCTCCTTTAGCCGTTTGAACAGCCATTTTTAAAGCTTCATCCGCATGAAAACCAATTTCTACCCCACCTTGACTTGCAGCCCTAATTCCCCTTAAAAAGAAGGCAATACCACAGGCGCAAAGTGCCGTTGCCGAAGTCATTAAATCTTCGTTTATTTTAACTACCGAACCTACCGTTTCAAACATGCGGGTTACGTCTTCCAAATTTTGTGGCGAAGCGTTGTCGCTTGCAATGCAAGTCATCGATTGCCCTATTGCAATAGCCGTATTCGGCATTGCCCTGATAATTTGAACATTGCTATCCAGTTTTTCCCTAACCGCTGCGCAGCTTACACCTGAGATTACCGAAATAACCAAATGTTTGGCAGGATTTATGGCCGATTGGATTTCCTCTAAAACCACATTTAATTGCTGAGGCAAAACAGCTAAAATGATCACATCTGCATCAGCTGCTGCATCGGCATTATTCGCTGTAACCTTGTAGCGCTCTTGTGCAAACTTATATAAATTGGCTGTGTTGCGTCTGGTTAAGATAATGTTTTTGGTTGTGGTGTAATTGGCTTTAACCAATCCTTTTGCTAAAGATAAACCGATATTTCCGCTACCGATTATGGCTATTTTCTTCATGTGGTTCGTTTTATTTTATTTCAGTGGTTTAAACTGATTTATATTTCCTTTTGAAAAGCAATTCCAGCATTGCTATTAATGTTCAGTCCTGCTATTCGTTACAAGTCCCGCCTAAAACCCTCCGCCTTCAACCTTTATACCTTCAATCCTTACTTCAGCATTTTTGTACCAAAAGTTCCCTCAGCAAGCTCAGCCAGTTCATCGGCTTTACCGATATACACTGCCGAAACTCCTTTTTTAATCGCTTCGAAAGCATTATGCAATTTAGGAATCATTCCACCTTGCACCGTTCCATCTGCTTTTAGCCCTTCAAATTCATCAGCTTTGATTTCTCTCACTACTGAACCATCATCATTTACATTTTTAAGCACCCCTTTTTTCTCGAAGCAATATACCAAACGTGTTTCGTATAAAGCCGACATGGCTACCGCAACCGAAGAGGCGATGGTATCGGCATTCGTATTTAAAAGTTGTGTATCACCATCATGTGTAATCGCACATAAAACCGGAACTAAGCCAGCTTTCAACAGACTTTCTAAAGTTGTTGAAGACACAGCGTTTTCGTCCAGATCACCAACAAAACCATAATCGATTACAGCTCCTGCCATTGGTCCGCTTTCAGCTCCGTAAGTTTTGGTAATAACCGGTCTCTTTTTTGCTCTAATTACATTACCATCAGCTCCACTTAAACCGATCGCATTACTCCCTTTGGCCTGTAGCTGGGCAACCATATTTTTATTGATCAGTCCGGCATAAACCATCGTTACAATACGCAAGGTTTCGATATCGGTAATTCTTCTACCATCAATCATTTTGGCTTCAATGCCTAGCGATTCGCCCAGCTCCGTTGCAATTTTACCCCCGCCGTGCACCAGGATTTTATCTCCTGGCAGTGCTGTAAAATCCAATAAAAACTGGTGTAGATTTTCTGAATTATCGATTACGTTTCCGCCGATTTTTATGATAGTGAGTTGTTTATTCTTCATTTCTATAAAAAATTTCTGAAAGCTGATGTAGTTTTTCTACTAGTAGCTTTTTGTCAATGAGTTTCGTTTCATAATCTGCAATTAAAGCTGGTGATAAATTCCGGGCCAAAGCATATTCTACAACTTCAATGTCTTTACCTTTGCACAATAAAACGCCAATACTCGGATTTTCATGTGGTCGTTTTACATCCCTATCTAAAGCTTCAAGATAGAAATTTAGTTTCCCTAAAAATTCAGGTTGAAATTCTTCAATCTTCAACTCGAACAAAACCATGCATTGCAAATCACGATGGTAAAACAGCAAATCTGTATAATAATCTTTATTTCCAACCTGTAACCTATACTCACTACCCATATAAGTAAAAGCCTTACCCATTTCCAATATGAAATTTTGGAGATTTTTAATTAATGCTTGTTGTAGATCGTCTTCCGAATGAATTTCTGGTAAAGCTAAAAACTCAAAGATATAAGGATCTTTAAAAATTCCTTGGGGAAGTTGTTTGATGATTGTCGAATTAAACTTATTACCAAGCATAATTCGTTCAAAAGTAGCAGAATTTAATTGCCTCTCGAGTTCACGTGAAGATAATTTTTCATTTATACTCTGATAGAGGTAAAATAATTTCTCCTCACTTGTTTTTGTTTTAGCTAAAATCAACAAATGGTTGGTCCAGCTAATTTGTGTCAGCAGTGCTGACACAAATTTATCCAAGTCGATATCAGCACCTTGAAATTGTGTCGGCAGTGATGACACAATTTCTTTATCACTGTAAACTTCATAAAACTGTTTCATTCTATAAAGTCCGCGGCGGTTAAATCCTTTCAATAATGGCTGTTTCTCCGCAATATAATCTGCTAAATCATTTACAGTCCCCTCACCCCATTTGCCATTCGCAACCTTTTCAGAAACAATTTGACCAACATTAAAATATAACATTACCAGCTCTGCATTTGCTTTACTGTAAACCCGGTTCCGGGCTTCAGTAATGATCAAAATAATCTGTTCGAAATCTGTTGTTATATTTTTCATCGGCGCTCCCACACAGCTAATGTTATTTCAATTCTTCCAGCATCGCTTTAATTACTGCCTGTGCAGCCCATAAACGATTCCCTGCTTCGTGGATAACCAGTGAGTTTGGTCCGTCCAAAATTTCCGATGATAATTCCAGATCACGACGAACAGGCAGGCAGTGCATCACTTTAGCATCGTTTGTGAATTTTAATTTCTCATTATTCATCATCCAGCCGTCAGGATAAGTCAATACTTTTCCGTACTCTTTATAACTACTCCAGTTCTTCACATACACATAATCGGCACCAGCCAAAGCTTCCTCTAAATTATACTGAATATTGGCATCAGGTGTAAAATCTTCCGAAAGTTCGTAACCTTCCGGCTGCGCGATTGTAAAATCGATCATCCCTTCCGCCTGAGCTTTGCACATCCACTCTGCAAAAGAATTTGGTACTGCCTGAGGCAATGCTTTAACATGAGGCGCCCATGCTAAAACTACTTTAGGTTTGCGACCATCAGGTTTCTTTGTCCAGGTTTCGTGAATGGTAATAATATCGGCAAAGCTTTGTAAAGGGTGGCGTGTTGCACTCTCCAAACTCACTACAGGTACCGCGCAATATTTCACAAATTTATTGAAGAAATCTTCGCTATAATCTTCCTCACGGTTATTCAGTTTCGGAAAAGAACGCAAGCCTAAAATGTCGCAGTATTGGCCCATCACCGCAGCAGCTTCGCGAATATGTTCAACGGTTGAACCATTCATTACCACGCCATCCTGTGTTTCTAAAGCCCATCCTTCTTTATCCAGGTTCATCACCATTACATTCATACCTAAGTTTAAGGCCGCTTTTTGCGTACTTAACCGGGTACGTAAACTCGGATTCATAAAAACCAAACCTAAGGTTTTGTTCTTACCCAAATCCTGGTGGGCATAAGGGTTTGCCTTTAACGCAAGCGCATCATTTACAAACTGTTTGATGCTTGGAACATCGTGTACGGAAGTGAAAAGTTTCATATTAAGGTATAAGGTTTAAGGTGTAGGGTTTAAGGTTTTTCCCCTCCACCTGCTCTTAAAAATTTCAAAAAAGAAATTAGCATTGCCCTAACTTCATTAATTGCTTGGTTAACTTTTAAATATTCTTCTTCGCTTATGTATTTTAATTCTGAAGCACATAAACAACAATAATCAATTTCATTGGTTGAGCCCAACGCTGTATCTAAAAAATGAGCAAAATCTTTATCGGTAAATCTTCCACATCCTTCAACAATATTTAAAGGTATAGATAGTGCTGCTCTAGTTAATTGAGACGTTAATTCAAACCTTTCTTCTTTTGGAAACCTAATTGCAATATCTTTCTTGATGAACATATTTAATTCATGAGCTTTTTTCCAAACGTCAAGTTTTTTATAGTCTCTCATCACCTTAAGCCTTTTGCCCTACACCTTTTACCGCTTTTTCAAAAGCGGCTAAAAACTCATCAGCATGTGCTTTCGTTAAATTTAAGGCTGGCAACAAACGGATTACATTCGGTTTTGCCTCGCCGGTAAAAATATGGTGTGTAAATAATAATTCTTTTTTAACATGCGCCAGTTCTGCAGGTAGCTCGATACCGATCATTAACCCACGGCCACGCACTTCTACCACCTGCTCAAATTTCTTCAATTCAGCAATTAAATAATTTCCAACTTCTTCCGCATTTTTGATGAGGTTATCTTTTTCCATCACTTCCAAAACGGCTAAAGCCGCAGCGCAAGCTAAATGGTTACCGCCGAAAGTGGTACCCAACTCTCCATGCCAAGGTTTAAATTTGGACGCAATAGAGATTCCCGCTACCGGAAATCCATTACCCATTCCTTTCGCCATGGTATAAACATCGGCCTCAACACCTGAGTAATCGTGCGAGTAAAATGAACCTGTACGTCCGTAACCGCATTGTACACTATCAGCAATGTAAACGGCATTATATTCATCACAAAGTGAACGGATTTTCTGCAAGAAACTTTTCGAGGCTTCTTTAATCCCGCCAACACCTTGAATACCTTCAATAATAACAGCCGAAATTTCATTACCCTGTGCTTTAAAGGTTTCTTCTAAAGCAATTTCATTATTGAAAGGTAAAAAGATTACATTTTCGGTCTGGTTAACTGGTGCTACAATTTTAGGATTATCGGTTACGGCAACCGCTAAAGAGGTACGTCCGTGGAAAGCACCCGTAAAAGCAATTACTTTCTTTCTTCCGTTATAAAATGAAGCCAGTTTTAAAGCATTTTCATTGGCCTCGGCTCCCGAGTTGCACAAGAACAATTGGAAATCCTTTTTACCGGAAACTTCACCAAGTTTCTCTGCCAGTTGAACCTGTAAAGGAATTTTCACCGAGTTAGAGTAAAAACCAACTTTATTTAACTGATCAGTTAAGCGATTTACGTAATGTGGGTTAGTATGTCCGATTGAAATTACCGCATGACCGCCGTATAAATCTAAATATTGTTGATCATTAGCATCCCAAACATTACTGCCTGCTGCTTTGGTTATTTCTATATCGTTAAGTGGGTAAACGTCGAATAGTTGCATTTTTTTTGAGGTATAAGGTTTGAGGTGTAGGGTTTAAGGCTTTTTCCCTCCACTTCTCAAAAATTTTAAAAATGAAATTAGCATTGCCCTAACTTCGTTAATTGATTGGTTTACTTTTAAATAATCATCTTCGCTTATATACTTTAATTCAGAAGCACATAAACAGCAATAATCTATCTCGTTAGCAGAGCCTAAAGCATTATCAAGGAAGTGTGCAAAATCTTTATCTGTAAATTTCCCACATCCTTCAACTATGTTCAAGGGGATAGATAAAGAAGCCCTGGTAAGTTGTGAGGTTAATTCAAATCGCTCTTCTTTTGGAAATTGAGTTGCAATATTCTGTTTGATAAACATATTTAGCTCATGTGCCTTTTTCCAAACGTCAAGTTTTTTATAATCTCTCATGCTTTACCTTACGCCTTAAACCTTACACCCTCCACCATAATTAAAAATAGGCGGCTTTTAATTTAAGTCCTGCTGTTTCATCCAGACCGAACATTAAGTTCATATTCTGAACTGCTTGTCCGCTGGCACCTTTTAACAGGTTATCAATAATACTGATGATAAATAATTTACCACCATGTTTTTCTAGGTGTACCAATGCCTTATTGGTGTTCACAACCTGTTTTAGATCGATGTTTTTCCTGCTTACATGCGTAAAAGGATGCGCACTATAATAGGCTTCGTAAATATTTTGTGCTTCTTCTAAACTCAAATCACTTTCCAGGTACATTGCCGCTAAAATACCTCTGGTAAATGCTCCACGCTGTGGGATAAAATTTAAAGCTTCAGAAATGGATGGTTGCAACTGCAATAAACTCTCGCTAATCTCATTCAAATGCTGGTGCTCAAATGCCTTGTAGATGGAAAGATTATTGTTTCTCCAGCTGAAATGCGAAGTGGTTGATAAACTCTGTCCCGCACCTGTTGATCCCGTAGTTGCATTAATATGAACCTCATTTTGAATCAATCCTTTAGCAGCCAATGGTAATAAACCCAATTGAATACAAGTCGCAAAACAGCCAGGGTTAGCAATATTTTTAGCTGCTTTAATTTTATCGCGATTCAGCTCAGGTAATCCGTAAACAAAGTCTTTGGTCGAAAAGCTAGCATTTGCATGCAACCTGAAATCCTGAGAAAGATCGATGATTTTAATGTTATCTTTAATTGGATTTGCAGTCAAAAACTTTTTGGCATCACCATGGCCAACGCATAAAAACAATACATCGATATCTTGCGGGATATCACTTACGAATTTTAAATCCGTATCGCCGATTAAATCAGTATGTACATCGGAAATTAAGTTTCCGGCGTTACTTGTGCTATTTACGAAAGCAATTTCAACATTGGGGTGGTTAACCAAAATACGTAGCATTTCGCCACCTGTGTAACCCGCACCACCAATTATTCCTGCTTTAATTTTCATATTTAAAAAGGTTTAGGGTTTGAAACTCGAGGTTTAAGGTTTGGGCGCTTTAATTTACGCCTTTAACCTTATACCTCAAATCTCCGAGGTTATGCCTCGTTATTTACTTTATGCCAGATCATTACCTGGTTACCAAATATTTTTGAGAAACCTTTAACATCTTCTCCGCTCCAGGCATTGTTCATTTCGCCATAGCTACCAAATTTATTGCTCATTAAATCATGGTTAGATTCAATTCCGATAATCTGGAAACGATATGGCAACAACTCTACAAACACCTTACCGCTCACAAATTTTTGTGTATCGGCTAAAAAGGCCTCGATATTCCGCATAATCGGATCATGGAACTGACCTTCATGCAACCAGTTGCCATAAAAAGATGATAGTTGCTCTTTCCAGCTTAACTGCCACTTGGTTAAGGTGTGTTTTTCTAAAGTGTGGTGTGCTTTAATAATGAGAATGGGACCAGCCGCCTCAAAACCCACACGGCCTTTAATACCAATAATGGTATCACCTACGTGGATATCTCTACCGATACCAAAAGGCTGAGCAATGGCCTGTAATTTTTGAATGGCCCTAACAGGTGCCAATTTTTCGCCATCAATGGCAACCAGTTCACCTTTTTCGAAGGTTAATTCTACCTTACGCGATTCTGTTTCTGAAACCTGGGTTGGCCAGGCGCTTTCCGGCAAGGTTTCGTGTGAGGTTAAAGTTTCCTTTCCTCCTACCGAAGTTCCCCATAAACCTTTATTGATCGAATATCTTGCTTTTTCGGCACTATATTCTACACCATGTTGTGCTAAATATTCTATTTCCGCTTCGCGGGATAATTTTAAATCTCTAATTGGCGTAATGATTTCAACCTCAGGAATAAGAATATTAAAGATCATATCAAAACGTACCTGATCGTTACCTGCACCAGTACTTCCATGAGCCACGTAATCTGCACCGATTTTTTTAACATAATTGGCAATAGCAGTTGCCTGACTAACGCGTTCTGCACTTACTGATAATGGATAAGTGGCATTTTTTAATACATTACCAAATACCAGGTATTTAATACAACCTTCATAGTAACTTTCAGTTTCATCTACAACAGCATGCGATTTTACGCCTAAAGCATATGCTCTTTTCTCAATTTCCTGTAATTCTTCATCAGAAAAACCGCCAGTATTTACGATTACTGAATGAACTTCTAATCCACGATCTTGTGCCAGGTAAATACAACAAAATGAGGTATCTAAGCCTCCGCTAAATGCTAAAACAACTTTTTTCATGCTATTTAAATAAAAAGGTAAATAAAAATAAAAGGGCTTTTAAGCCATTTTTTGGCTTAGGTTTAACAACTAAGCGCTGTTTAATGCGCATAAAGCGCTCGTATAATTTGGGTTTCTTTTGCAGTTCTTCGGCAAATTGCTTGGCTACTTCGTGCTTTTTCTCAGCCGGATCGTAAAGCATAGCTGTACACATACAGTTTTTGCGTTCCTTCATTTTTAAGATTTCGAAGTTTACGCAGCTCTGGCAGCCTTTCCAAAATTCTTCATCCTGGGTAAGTTCGCTGTAGGTTACAGGTTCATAGCCTAAATCAGAATTGATTTTCATGACGGCCAAGCCAGTGGTTAGACCAAATATTTTCGCTTTTGGGTACAACTTTCTCGACAAACCGAAAATTTCATTTTTAATGGCCTTTGCTAATCCCGCTTTGCGGTATTTAGGGCTTACCACCAAACCACTATTGGCCACAAACTGTCCGTGGCTCCAGGTTTCTATATAGCAAAATCCCGCCCAGGAACCATCCTTGTGGAAAGCAATAACCGATTTGCCCTCCTGCATTTTATTAGAAATATATTCCGGCGAACGCTTAGCAATGCCTGTTCCACGAGCTTTTGCCGATTCAGCCATCTCTGTTACTATTTCTTCGGCAAATACACGATGTTCAGGAAGTGCAACCTGCACTATAAATTCGTTAATATCCATTCGTTTTCTAACGAAAAATTATAAGTATTCTTGTTAATTGGGTTTTTAGAGAGGATCAATTCCTCGTTACGTTTAGTGTGGGTACTAAATACGTGGAGTGAAATTTTGCCGGCTTGTGGGATAATAAAATACGGGCTGAAAATGATTAATAAACAAACCTTTCCCAGACACATTTTGTGCTGAGGAAACAGAAAGCTTATATAAAATTTGTTTAATCATTTCTTGCGTATTAAAACGGCTTTAACTCTATTGAGGTGCAAAGGTTTAAATAAAAATCGAGTTACACAATAATATCGTCATTTTTTTATGTTAAGCTTTCCATTTTATTGAATTAATCTGACTTAAACGAGGATTTGGGCAGCTAATGGCTTTTAAAAATTTTCGGGTAATGTATCGTTCGGCTATTGGTACAGTTACCAATTTTAACATTGTTAAAAAAACGCGACAAACTTTAACATCTGCTTAACATCATTTAACATCCTGCAATACGGTTTAACCCCAATATTTGTACGTCTGTAGCGAATGCGATCTGGCTATCGTTTTATGGATACTTCTTAAATATTAAATCAAAATTTTAACTGTATGAAGAATTTTACGCCATTTCATTTCAAATCGATCACTTTATTTGTTCTAATCGCTTTTACAGCATTAACTTCCTGTAAAAAAACCGAAACTGCCGATCCTACCATATCTTATTTAAGGGTAATCAATGCATCACCTTCTTTGGCAACCTACAATGCTTACTTTAACGGGAGCATAGTTAATTCGGCAGCTTTACCATTCGGTGGCTCCGCTGCCTATCTTTCTTATCCCGCAGGCAGCTACAGTCTAAAATTTACTACTGCCAGCAGTACAGAGAGTTTGTTAACCAAAACCCTTACCTTAAGTCCGGGCACTTATTATTCTTCTTATTTAATTAACAAACCTGCTGCATTAGATACTTATACCATTGGGGATGATCTTTCTATTCCATCAACGGATAAAGCTTATATCCGTTTTATCAACTTATCACCTGATGCACCGGCTTTAGACCTGGCAAAAACCAGCGCTACCACCATGCTGGCTACTAATAAAGCCTATAAAAGTGCAAGTGGTTTTATTGCTGTAGATGCAGGAACTTATACATTGGATGCAAAAGAAACTTCATCGGGAACTGTTAAAGCTACTTCTGCCAGCACTACTTTTACAGCGGGTTATCATTATGACATTATTTGTGGCGGTTTGGTAACACCAGCAAATGAAACTGAACGTCCTTTAAGTTTGCAGGCCATATTGATTAAATAATCGCATAAAAATATTGATCCATAAAAAAGGGCAACTTTCGATATGAAAATTGCCCTTTTTATATTTACAATTCAGGAAGAGACCATTAATGACATAGCCCTCTTCTTGAATTATTTTTTGACCACATCAGTAAATTTCACCTGGATGACATAAGTTCCCTCTAATTTTAACTGCCACGACCATCTTGGATTTACAGAAAAACCTGGTGATGCCGGAAAGCCATCTATTGACTTTACAAAGGTGCTCGGTATCCTGTAATACATTAAGAAACCCCAATCGGTAGTTGGTGTAACATATTTTGTTAAAGGAAACGGTGCTACCTCAAAATCGCAGATCATGGCGGTATCAGTTTGAATAACCGGGTTGAATTTAGCATAGTTTTCAAAAATTGGCCTATCTCCCCTTGCTATAATTTCTCCTGCTTTAGGATTAAAAACTTTACCATTTTTATCAACCATCTTTAAAATGGCCCTTGCTCCCTGGTTAGATATTTTGGTACAGGTAATGATTGGATTTTTCATCGGCGTGGCTACACCCGTAACATCATTAAAACCGTTAGAAACATTATCTGTGATCACGAATAAATCTTCTCCAATTGGATCTACAACATTTATGGTGGCCATTTTAGGAAAAAGTTTTGTGCCTGTACGATTGGTCATTTCAACATCAAACACATATCTGCCCAACGGTAAATTAGCCGATGCCCTGTTAAAAGTTAGCTGCCCGCTATTTTCGTTAAAATACATTGGTAATTTTTTCACCAATTCTCTTTTCTTGTTCAGCAGCTCAACAGTTACGTCAGTTTCGGCATTAAAACTTGTACCTTCCTTGAACACCAGGATCTCGTATTCTTTAGAAAACTCAGCCGGCGCCGGAGAGCCATCTTCTTTTCTCAGGTTTAACATTTTAAAGGTATAAGGTGGTGTTGAACCATCTGCGTTAATCCTGTCAGACTGGAAAAGTATCAAGCCTCTTTTAGCAAAAATATCGTTGTCTTTATAGCGAATGGAGTCACTTTGGAAACCATTCTCAATTTTTGAACAGGCATAAATACTCAACAAGAATAGTATGCCCAAAATATATTTAATTTTCATAATTTAAATAATTTATGATTTAATTCCCTAGTGGCTGCCCATTAAAGAACAACCTATGATTTCCACTTAAAACATGAACAATCCCTGTTTTTGTGATAATGCCAGAAGTCTGGACGTCTACCGCTTTGTCTTTTTGATCTTCAGGTATTGCATCCTGATTAGGTTCTTTATCATCACGTGTACCAATTACCTTGGTATAGGTAACATAATCTACGTAATTTACATACTGCCCATATTCAAAAGAACGTCTGAATTTGATTAAATACTGAACATTGGGAATTACACCGAGTGCGCTGTTGTATAGTTTGCCTCCCAGCGTAATCTGATCTCTATCAATTTTTCCGGCAAAAAGATAGGTCTTCAACGAATCACTAAGCTCCTGAGCAGGAATATCCTTTATTCCGAAATTAATATTTTCATTTCCGGTTTCAATAGCCTTTTGGTTTTTCTTTGCCTTTACATAATCGGCAACACTATAATTAGTGGTGGCAAAGAAAGTTACATTTCCATTTACAGCATCTTTTAAACCAGCTTTATCGATTACTTTAACCAAAGAATCAAAATTCCGGTTAGATTTTAAGTAATCGTAGGTAGTCATATCCACGTAGGCGTTGCTGGGCCCTCCATCGCGCTTATAGTCGTCTTTTTTACATGCCGAGAAAGCGACTACGACTATAGCTATATATATTAGAATATTATTTTTCATGATTTTTAATCTAAAGATTAATTTATTTACACTTTACCCAACCAATAGGTGGTTTGTTTTAAATATGGATTATTCCTAAACAGAGCAGGATCTACCGGCCAATAAAAGCCCTCTTTTCTAAATCTTTCTACCGGAAGCCAGTCTACAAGGAATCCATACCTTCTGGTTCTCAATAAATCATAAAACAGGTGTCCTTCTAAAAACATTTCTCTTCCACGCTCTATAATGTATTCATCCATCACCTCATCTACCGTTAAGCCAGGATCTACCAAAACAGGATTAGGGTCGTTTCTTGTTCTAAACGTGTTAATAATAGTTGTTGCGGTAGCCGCATCTCCTTTATACAGTGCAATTTCGGCTTTTAACAACCTCATATCAGCTAAACGGAATATGATGATGTTATTGCTTAAATAAGGATTTAATTTTTGTCCTGGGTTTCGATAGGTTACATTACTGTATTTTAAAGACGCTGGTTTTTCTGGTATGGTTAAATCAAATCCTTTTTTATACCTGATATCGGTAGTCGTGTAAAAATGATCATCTAAATACCTCGGCACTACAAAATACCTTGGGTTGTTGCCATTTCCAACAATATAAGATTCGTTTAAGAAAAATCCACCCACCGAACTATTTGAGCCTTCAAGGGTATTCTCACTGATGTTGATCTCAAAAATACCTTCTGAAGAACGGCCTATAAAGGTGTTTTTATAATTTGCAGTATCTGTTAATGTATAACCTCCACGACTAATTAAGGTGTTAATGGTGGTATCGGCACTATTCACGTCAACCATATTTGGTGCATCTGAGGCTACATTGGACATAGTAGCGCGCCACAAAAATAAATGAGCTAAAAGCGCATAACCAGACCCTTTATTGGCTGTCACTTTTGCATCGCCACTGTTGGCATAATTCCAGCTTAACAAATTAATGGCTTTATGGCAATCGCTCTCAATCAGTTTCATCACTTCTGCTTTCGATGTTCTAGGCAATTGAGGTGCATTAATCGGATCTTCATAGGCTTCGGTAACAACAGGTACATCGCCCCAAACCCTAACCATCATAAAATAACTCAATGCTCTTAGAAAGTAGGCCTGTCCCATAATATTATTTCTAAATTCGGCAGGATCATCTTCAGAAGACAATTGAGAATTGCTCATGCCAGCTGCTTTTTGCAAAATGAGATTAGACATGGCAATGCTTTTATAATATAAGGTATAATTTGCCAGGCTATTTAAGTTGTACTGAAAGGTAAAATCGCCATTCTGTATACCTTCCAGGCCATCTCCTGTATATTGGATGGTAAAGTAATTTTTGGCGATTGCATCTCCATACATGAAATACCGGTTACTTTTATTGGTAATAGCGCTACGGAACATCGCATAATTACCAGCCATGGCACTCCTTACATCTTTGGCTGTTTTCCAAAATGTTTGCTCATATGGCGCATCTTTGGGTTCTTCGTAAAGTAATTTTTTACAGGCACTGGTGGTAACTATAATGATTACAGTACTTAATATGCTGAGTTTTGTAATTATATTTTTCATTATTGATGATATTAAAATTGAACTTGAACACCTAAAGTATATTTTTTCGGAATCGGATATCCGTTTCCATTATACTCGCCATACCCATTTACAGCCTCTGCATCTGGTAGTTTTTTAGATTGCTGGAACATCCATACATTATCTACTACGGCAAATATTTTAAATTGACCTAAGCCCAGTTTCTTTAATGTGCTTGCATTAAGATCGTAGCCAAGGTTTATACTTTTTATTCTTAAATAACCACCTTTTTCTAAGAAGAAAGTTTGTGCTCCTGTATAATAATATCTGTAAGTACCTAAATCGTACTTGGCATATTCTGCATTATCGCCTGCACTTCTCCAGATATTCAACCGATCCAGATCTGGCGTAGAAAAATTAGCAAAATTAGCTACAGCATTTCCATCCTGAGAGTTTGCAAAACGATCGGAATCGAATAAATTGAGTACATCTCTTTTAAAGGTAAAGGTGGTAAAAATACCAAGTGTGAAATTTTTATAACTCAGGTTATTGGTAAAACCACCTGTAAAACGAGGATTTGGATCTCCAATTGGCATCTTATCCGGGTTAATACCATCATTAAAAATATCAACGAAATAATCGCCATCTAAATCCGCCAGGTAAAAATCCCCCTCGTTAAAGGTTCCGTTGCTATTCCTATATCGCTCGCCGGTGAAAGGGTTCTGCGGAATATCTGAAGTTCTCGAAAACACACCCCTGGTTTGATAAAGATAGAATGCATTAATAGGGCTACCCACCGATAAAATATGTGTTTTATCAAACCTGTCGCCACTCAAAATGATATCTCTACCGCCGTTTGGCAAACTCATGATCTGGTTCTTGTTGTAGGAGATATTAAATGAGGTATACCATTTAATCTTTTTGTTGATTGGGTTTGCGGTAAAAGTAAGTTCCATACCTGCATTACGTACCGAAAAGGCATTGGTATAAGCAACATCGTAACCTGAAGTAACTGGTAGGTCTACGTTAAATAGTTTCTCCTTAACCTCTTTATTATACACATCAAATGAGAATGCATATTTTCCATTTTGTATTTCGACATCGGTACCAATGTTCCATTGGGTAGATTTCTCCCAGCTTAGGTCTTTTTGGGCTACACCGTTAACAAAGTTTGGTGTTATTGCAGTAACGCCGTTGTAAGAAGTGGCGCCACCATCGCCAGCAATAAAACCATTGCCTTCAAAAACACCATTATTAACAACATACTTATTATACTGTACGTAAGCATTTCTTAAATCTTCATTACCTGTTGCACCATAACTACCCCTGATTTTTACCAGTGTAAATGGGTTATTGGTGATGTTTTTCATGAAATTTTCTTCAGACAAGATCCAGCCTAAAGATAGCGATGGAAACACGCCCCATTTGTTATTCTCACCAAAACCTGATGAACCATCGGTTCTTATGGTTGCAGATAATAAATATTTCTCCGCATAATCGTAATTAAAACGTCCGTAATAGGCAATTAAACCATGGGCTCTATATTGCGATAATGCTCTGATATTGGCTTGTTGAAATCCGGTGACCACCTCAATATTATCAGAAGCACCACCAAATCCGGCAGCCTGTGTATTTTGATACTGACTGTACTCTATATCCTGTCCAACAACAGCCGTGAATGAGTGTTTTTGTATCGAACCATTATAATTTAAATAATTAGAGGTTCTCAAACCCATTGCACTTGAAGAGAAGCTGGTAGAGGCGTTACCGAAACCATTGTTTAATAAACTGCTCACACTCGCATCCCTACGTGCATTATCTGCGGTGTAAGATGACTGAGAGTTTAGTGTAAAGTGTTTATTAAACTCATAAGATAAATTTAGGTTTACCCCAAACTGGTTACTGATATTTTTATCCAGGTTTTCGCTATTGGGATTTACAAAAAAGTCGAGTTTCTCTGGCGACAAATTAAGCAGAGAAGAAGGTAAATTACCCGAGCCTATTTTGGTAGGTTTCGAAGGATCGTCAGGATCCTCATTTCCCCTGGCCCGATCAGCCCTTGAATAATAAAACTGTGGATTGATCATCAATTTTTTGTTCAATGCCCTTGATGACAAGTTAAGTCTGCTGCTATAACGTTTAAATCCGGTCCCTTTGATAATACCCTGTTCGTTATAATAGCCTCCGCTAAAACGATAGGTCATCCCATTTTCTCCGCCACCGGTTAAACTTAAATTGTTGTCATTAATCTTACCTACCTGATAAAACAGATCCTGCCAATCGGTATTTCCGTTAAAAGCCGGGTTTAAACTATCCGTAAGTATATAAGGTAGCTGTCTTCTTTGGTCGTAGGTAAGCTGCCTTTGCAAAACTTCCATCTTTTGTCTGCGTTCTGTAGCACCGATGGTTGCCTCTCTTAAATCCGGCCTTTGCACAAAACCTACATAAGAACTCAGGCTAACTTTAGTTTCGCCGCCTGTTCCTTTTTTTGTGGTGATTAAGATTACACCATTAGCTGCCCTGGAGCCATAAATAGCTGCAGCAGATGCATCTTTCAGTACATCTATCGATTCAATATCATTCGGATTGATACCCGCTAAATAGTTAGTACCGGTTCCTGTTCCAGGCGGCACAAAATCATCTGACGACTGCGGTATTCCATCAACCACATATAAAGGTGATCGTATCGTATTATACTGATCGTAGCTGGTGCTCGCTGTAGAGTTACCCCTCACCGATACAGATGGAGATACGCCGGGCTGACCCGTAAAATTTTGAACATTTACCCCCGAAAGCCTACCCTGTAACAACTGATCGAAACTTGATGCAGGTAAATTGGCCAGTTCTTTTCCCGAAATACTGGAAATCGAAGCAGTTGTTTTCTTCCTTGTAATTTTCTGATAGCCAATAAGTACCACCTCATCCAGCATCTTATTGTCATCAGCCAGCGTGAAGTTTAAAGTACTGTTTCCATTAAGCGGTTTTTCTACCGGCAGGAAACCTACTATTCTGGCGACAATAACGGCCTTCTCGTTTTGTATGGTCAGTACATATTTACCTTCGGCATTTGTTGATGTACCATTTTTTGTCCCTTTTTCTAAAATAGATACCCCGGGGATGGGGCTTTGATTCTGATCTAAAACGGTTCCTTTGATTGTTTTCTGCGCAAAAGCGAGCCAGGGAATGAGCAAATAAAAAAAAGTTGCCGCTAAAAATTTCACATAGCAATGTCTTGTAGAAGTTTTTTCCATTGATGGTTGGGATAGGATGATTAGTTAGGTTTGATTATAAACTAAAAGTATCAATATTTTTACTCAAATTTTAATTTTTTTTTAATCAAAATGAACCATATTTTAACCTAAAAATTGGTCGATATACCATATTTTGTTTCATAAAAAATGACATTTGTAATTAATAATCTACCGCTAACTGCTCAAAACGCCTCATTTCACTAAATAAGCTCATATTCTCACCCATCACCAAATTAAAATTGGAGAAATTCTACCAAAAGTTTAGTTGTAAAAAATTGCGCTTAAATACGGATAAAATATCGACTAAAACGTTAAAGTAATTCGTTTCTTTTTGCCCAAAAAGAGAAATATAACACCGAAATACAGGCCTCAAATTCATCTATTTAGAATAATTCAAAATAATTTGGATAATACGTTTTTCTACCGTTATTTTGCAGCTGTTTAGAATTAATCCAAATAAATATTATCATGCTTAAAATCAGACTTTTCAGTATAACGTTTCTTTTAACTTTTACCAGTCTACTCTCCTTTGCTCAGCAGTTTGCGACCATAAGTGGTACCGTTACCACTTCCGACGGTAAACCAGCAGCTTATATTTCAGTAGGTTTAAAAGGAAAAGGTCTGGGAAATGTAACTAACGAAAAGGGTATTTTCGAAATCCAGCGGGTTAAACCAGGATCATATATATTAAGGGTATCGGCTGTTGGTATCCAAAACATAGAAAAACCAGTGACGATTACCGCTGGTGAGCACAAAACCGTTGATTTTGTAATCAACCAAAATTCAAACCAGCTTAATGAAGTAAATATTAACCAGGGCGTAAATAAGTATATCGCTAAGAAAAGTGAATTTGTTTCGAAAATGCCACTTAATAACTTAGAAAACCCGCAGGTATATACCACAATTACGAAAGAAACAATGGCCGATCAGCTTGTGTTTTCGGTTGATGATGCAGCCCGTAATGCCACTGGTGTTCAAAAAATGTGGGAATCAACTTCGCGGGGTGGCGATGGTGGTGCTTATTACGCATCAAGAGGTTTTATTGTACAGGCGAAACTGAGAAACGGAATTGCTGGTAACGTAACCGGCCGTAACGATGCTGCTAACTTAGAAAATGTAGAGTTTATTAAAGGTCCATCTGCTACTTTATTTGGTAGTACATTAACCTCATATGGTGGTTTAATTAACCGTATTACCAAAAAACCTTTTGAAGGAACCGGAGGCGCGGTAAGTTTTTCGACAGGCAGCTACGATTTTAACAGGGTTAGTACCGATTTCAATTTTCCTGTTGATAAAGATAACCACATTTATGCCCGATTAAATACTTCTTATAATTACAAAGGTTCTTTTCAGGAGAATGTGTTTGACAAAGGTTTCTTCATTGCGCCGAGCTTATCATATAAAGTAAACGATAAATTAGACTTTGTTTTCGACGCCGAAATTGCGAATGGTACAAGCACCCTAAAACCTTTTGTTTTCTTCTATTTCCCGGTTGCACAACTGGGTTTTGACAGGGCAGACCAAGCTGGAATAGCTTACGACAAATCCTTTACGGGCGACGCGATGAAGCAGAAATACAATAGTTCTAACTTCTTCTCACAGGCTAATTATAAGTTTAACGATAATTGGTCTTCGCACACCAGTTTTTCAAGCAATTATAGTTTCTCTAATGGGCGTGGCACATATTTGTTCCTGGTACCAAACAGCTATTTTAACCCTGCTGCCGCACCAGGCGCCGAAGTTTTATCCAGAGCAGATCAATCAACTGATAATAGTAAGGTTTTTACCTACGAGGTTCAACAAAATTTCAATGGCACTTTCAACTTAGGTTCGGTAAAAAACAGAATGGTTTTAGGTCTGGATTATTTAAGCCAAAACTCCGATCAGCTATTTTATTCGATCGATACTTTTGATATAACCAATAAAAACGGAACCGGTGCAAATTACAATGATTTTACGGAACATAATCTGGCTGCATTTTATGCGGCACTTCCTAATGTTCCTAAATATCCGTATAACTTTAAAACCAATACCTACAGTGCTTATGTTTCTGATGTAATTAACTTAACAGACAGGTTAATTGCCCTGGCCGCTTTAAGAGTAGACCGGTTTGATAACAAAGGTAACTCTGACCGTGCAGGTTCATCTCCAAAAGGTGCTTACAAGCAAACTGTTTTTTCTCCAAAATTCGGTTTGGTATTTCAGCCGATTAAAGATCAGTTATCATTATTTGCCAATTACCAGAATGGTTTTAACAATGTTAATGGTATCGATTATAAAGGTGATACTTTTAAAGCCGAGCAGGCAAACCAAATTGAAGGTGGTGTTAAAACGAACATCTTTAATGGAAAATTAACAGGCGCTGTATCTTACTACTATATTAAAGTTAAAGATATTGTTAGGGGTTATAACCAAGATGCCAGTAATCCTAATGCACAAATTCAGGATGGTAATAAAATTAGCAAAGGTATAGAAGCTGAAGTTATTGCAAACCCTGTTGACGGTTTAAATATTATTGCAGGTTTCGCTTATAACGATAACCATTTAGAAAATGCATCGCCAGATGTAGAGGGCAGAAGAGATGCTTATTCAGCGGCACCCTACTCAGCAAACTTATGGATCAGTTATAAATTCAATGCCGGCTCGCTTAAGGGTTTTGGATTAGGCGCAGGCGGTAATTATGCAAGCGACAACAAAATTGTAAATAGTGTAAGCCAGGGGGTATTTATATTACCTGCTTATAAGGTTTTCAATGCCTCGGTATTTTACGACCATTCAAGATTCAGGATCGGAGCCAAAGTAGACAACTTCACCAACCAAAAATACTGGACAGGTTACAGCACCATGAATCCTCAAGACCTAAGAACTGTTACCGGCAGCGTTACCTACAAATTCTAATTAAAAACAACAATAAATATTAAAAAATGAATAAAATTAAACCCATTAGCTTAACGTTCTTATGCTCTCTCTTTAGCTTATTCTCATTTGCGCAACAATTTGGAACAATAAAGGGAAAGATTAGCACTTCTAATGGAAAACCAGCGGCCTTTATTTCAATTGGATTAAAGGGCAAGGGTCAAGGCACTACATCAGATGATAATGGCTTATACACCATAAACCGTGTTAAAGCCGGAACTTATACAATTAAAGCTTCTGCAGTTGGTATCGACGCCTCAGAAAAAAGCATTACGATTGTTGCAGGTGAGACTAAAATTATCGATTTCGTATTTAAAGAAAATGACCAGGCGCTGGAGGAAATTACAATAGCGGGGATTAATCAAAAATACAAAGTAAGCTTACCTTCTGCTACACTCAGGTTAAACGAACCATTGTTAGAGGCACCACAAAACATTCAAATCGTAAGTAGTGGAATCCTTAAAGACCAGCAGATCATTAGCATGAGCGATGGCTTGATTAGAAATGTAAGTGGTGCAGTTCGTCTTGAACACTGGGGAGATATGTACACCAATATTTTAATGCGCGGATCGCAAATTCAGGCCATGCGTAATGGTTTCAATGTGGTTTCATCTTACTGGGGGCCATTAACCGAAGACATGAGCTTTGTTGACCATATTGAGTTTGTTAAAGGTCCTGCCGGATTTATGCTGGGCAATGGCGATCCAAGCGGCATGTATAACGTGGTGACTAAAAAACCTACCGGTTTAAACCAGGGCGAGGTTTCGTTTACTGCCGGAAGCTTCGATTTATACCGTACAACAATTGATCTTGACCACAAACTAACTGCTGATGGTAAATTCTTATTCAGGTTAAACGCAGCTGCACAAAATAAGGGATCGTTCAGACCATTCGAACAAAATGACCGCTACAGTTTTGCACCCGTATTAAGTTATCAAATAACACCAAGCACCAAGCTAACAGCAGAGTATACCTTGCAAAATGCAAAAATGACTGAGGTAGGTTCTTATTATATTTTTAATACTGCCGGGTATGCCAGCTTACCAAGGGAGTTTACTTTAACACAACCTGGCGTACAGCCTACCCGAATCAACGACCATAGTGTAACATTGAACTTAACACAACAACTAGGTCAGAATTGGAAATTAACTGCACAGGCAGCTTATTATAAATATTTACAAAATGGCACAAGCTCATGGCCATCAGCAGTATATCCAAATGGTACCATTATTCGTAATGTTGGGATATGGGATGCTGAAAGCAGCATGAAATTAGCTCAGTTATTTGTGAACGGAACGGTTAAAACAGGTGGCATTGTACACCGCATTTTAGCTGGTTTTGATGGTGGCAAGAAAAATTATATGGCCGATTGGGGTCAGTCTCACGATTTAGATCTCGCCAGTTCTCCATTTAATTTATACAATCCGAATTATGGCTTCCCGTCAAACGGTTATCCAAACTTTGACCGTGTTACTCCATTAGAACAAAGGGCTGTTGCAGCAGGAGGTTTAATGGATCAAAAATACTTAAGCGGTTACGTTCAGGATGAATTAGGCTTTTTCGATAATATTGTTCGTTTAACCCTTGCAGGTCGTTACACTTATGTAAGTCAATCGGCCTGGGGTGGTTCACCTGATAAAGCCAAACATGTAACCCCAAGGGTTGGCTTAAGCGTATCGGTTGATAAAAACACTTCTGTTTATGCAGTTTATGATGAAGCTTTTACCCCACAGACCGGCTTTTTCCGGGATGGTGGCACCGCAAAACCCATTACCGGTAACAACAAAGAATTGGGTATCAAAAAAGACTGGTTTGACGGCCGTTGGAACACCACCCTATCCGTTTATAGAATTACCAAACAGAATGAGATTACCGGAGATCCACTTAACAAGGCCGGAGAAACTTTCAGTATTGTAATTGGCGAAAAAAGAGCACAAGGTATAGAGTTTGATATCCGTGGTGAATTGGCCAAAGGATTAAACTTAATTGCAAACTATGCCTATACTGATGCGAAGGTAACAAAGGTAGCAGATGGAGTTGAAGGCGTTTTTGTAGGTCAGGTTGTACCAGGTTTTTCAAAACATACCACGAATGCATGGTTAACCTATTCATTACAGAATGGCCTGCTCAAAGGTGCAGGGATTTCTGGAGGTTTTACATACCTGGCCGGCAGAGCAGTAGGAACATACAGCGGAGAAAACGCTAACGAAAATCTTCCTGATTATTTTAAACTGGATGGAGGCTTATTCTGGTCGCATAAAAAAATAAAAATAACCGCCAATGTATTTAACATTTTAGACAAGTATTTGTATAGTGGTGCGTATTACACCAATTACTGGAATGCTCCAACCTACGATCTACCAGTCTACTCATGGCAAGCCGAAGCACCAAGAAACTACAGAGTAAGTGTAGCCTATAAATTTTAATTAAATCAATCAGGAGCAATTGAATCAGATCAATTTCTCCTGGTTTTAAAACCCAACCCAGAAAACATGAAAACTAAAATCTCATTATTATTTTTCTTTCTAGCCTTTAGCATTTCGAGTGCATTTGCACATGCTTTATGGATAGAAACAGCCTCAACAGGTAAAAAAGGACAAGCACAGGAAGTGAAAGTTTTCTTCGGAGAATACGAGAGCAACGAACCTGACTCAGCCGCAAAATGGTTTAGCAATTTAAAACAATTCAGCCTGGTGTTAACCGCTCCAAACGGAACAACTAAGGTGTTAACCACAGCTCCGGATGTACGTTTTTTTAAAGCAAGTTTCACTCCTGATCAGGATGGCACCTATAAACTTTCTGTAGTTCATGAAGTTGCTGACATTTATGAAAAAGCTAAAATTGAATATTATGCCTTTGCAGATGTGGCAGTAGGAAATGCTAAAGTAAACACGGCTTTCCCTGCAACTGCAGCATTAACCATCAGACCGGATAAACATGCTTTAAAAGTGGGTGAAACTTCAGTTCATCAGGTAATTTACAACAAAGCTCCTTTTGCAAAACAAAAGTTAACGGTTGTAAATGCTGAAAGAAAAGCACAACCTACTGAAACCGATGCAGAAGGAAAATTCACTTTCAAACCAGAACAAAAAGGAAATTATTTTCTGGAAGCCTTTACAGAAGATAAAACGCCCGGAAAATTAAATGGAAAAGATTACGATAAAGTTTGGCATTTAGTCACTTATACTACTGCAGTTAAGTAGTCGTAAATTTTTATAAAAATTTAAAGCCAATTAGTCTTAAAAAAGGCTAATTGGTTCTTTTATTCATACCACTTTGCTAATGGCACTAACAAAAACATCAACCAAATCAAAAAACAAGAAATCGCGACTAAGACGGATCAGCGACTGGCTGCACCTGTGGCTGGGCATTGCATCAGGATTAATTGTATTGATGTTAGGCGTTACAGGATGCATGTACGTTTTTCAAAAAGAAATTACTGAACTGATTCACCGCAAAGCCTATTTTGTTGATGTTCCTTCAAATCCTAAAACCTTACCATTAAGTTTACTACAAACCAATGCCGAAAAAGCATTAGGGAATAAAAAGAAAATCAGCTTTATTTCTACATACAAAACACCGGAAAGGGCATGGGAATTTGGCACTTATAAGGCCGGCGACCCTAAAGCCTTCTGGTATTTCGATTCAGTTGATTATTACGATCTCGTATTGGTAAACCCATATACAGGAAAAGTAACCCTGGTTGCCGACCATAAATATGAGTTTTTTGCCGTCGTTAAAATGATCCACTGGAGTTTACTGATCAATCATCCCATTGGTCAGCAGATCATCGGTTGGTCGACTTTCATTTTTGTTTTCCTGCTCATTTCAGGCATGGTCATGTGGTGGCCGAAAAACCTCAAAAAATCGAACTTCGATAAGAGTTTTAAAGTAAAATGGAAGGCCAAATTTAAACGCATTAACTACGACATGCACAATGTACTGGGTTTTTATGTTATGCTGATCTGTTTAATGCTGGCGTTAACAGGTTTGGTTTGGGCATTCCAATGGTTTCAGGGGGCAGTTTATGTGGTGGCATCAGGAAGCACTACGCCACCCAAAGTGGTAGAAGTAAAATCAGATTCAACAAAAAGCATTAAAGCCGTTCCATTCGATATTGTTTTTGATCAGGCCAAAAAGATCTTTAAAAATGAAGACCGCATTGGGATGTCGCCGGCAGCACCTGGTACAGCAACCATTTATGCCACAGGTTATCGTGGTGAAGAAACCTATTGGAATTATGATGTGATCCAGTTCGATCAATACTCGGGCAAGTTATTGCATAGAACAAACCAATCAGAAAAAAATGGTGGTGAAACGGTAATTGGCATGAACTACGATATCCATGTTGGGGCCATTTTAGGATTAACCGGAAAAATAATGGCCTTTTTTGCCAGTTTAATCGCAGCAAGTTTACCCATAACCGGATTTATTATCTGGTGGGGAAAAGGAAAAAAGAAAAAAAATACCGCAGTGGCGGAAAACTAAATACACCCTAATTAATCATAAAAATGAAATTTTTAAACCTAATTTTAGTATTAAGCGGTTTAATCACCCTTAATGCTCATGCACAAACAAAAGCAGACACTCCCGAAGAAAAACTAGAAAAGGATAGAAAAGCAATAAAATCTTTAGCTGGCTTTTATGAAGTGAACTTCAACTATGGTGAAGTTACTGCTCCAGATCCAAACTACAAATTCAGTAAACCTTACGAAAGCCATGGCAACGAATGGGCAGAAATTATTGTAGATGAACCTAAAAGAATTGTGATTCAACACATGCTGGCCATTAACGACACCACGGTTATTAAACACTGGCGCCAGGACTGGACGTATGAAGATACCAACATCATGCTTTATACCGAAGGTAATGCGTGGAAAAAGGGCAATTTAACTCCGGCTGATGTGAAAGGAAAATGGACGCAAAAAGTTTATCAGGTTGATGATAGTCCACGTTACCAGGGCTACGGAACCTGGAGCCATGTTGGCGGTCACGATTCATGGTCGAGCGAAACCGACTCTCCACTACCAAGAAGAGAATCTACTGTGCGTAAAGATTACAATGTATTAAACCGTGGCAGCAGAATCACCATCACTAAAAATGGCTGGATGTTTGAGCAGGATAATAAAAAAATTGTGCGTTCGGCCAGTGGCGATAAACTTTTAGCTGTTGAAAAAGGTTATGAGGAATTTACGAAAATAGATCCTAAAACTTTTGCATATGCACAAAAATGGTGGGCCAGCCAGCAAACTTATTGGGCAGATGTACGCGGTGTTTGGGCTGATATTATTGGCTCGCAAAATACATTTAAAGTACAAACCATGGCGAACGGCAAATTGCTTTACGAAACCCTTTTTAACCTGGGCGATCAATCTATTAAAGAAAAATGGTCAGCAAACCAGAACAAAGAAAAAATTAAAACTGCTTTACAGCCTTATCTGGTAAAGTAAAATAATTGTTTTTATAACGAATGGTTGATGGTTAATAGCAATGGTCTGTTAACTATCAACCATTTTTTACTTAAACCTTACAAGCGATAAGCAAGAGCCATTTTAACCTTTTACTTATTAGTTACATAATGATATGGGCGTTCCCCAATCCCGTGAAATACGGGAAAGGGTCGGGCTTTTCAGGGCTGCGCTGCGTTCCGGTACCGGTGAAAACCGGCACAGAACCCTTACAATCCCTAACGCAGATTTACAATAATAAAATACCCTTACGGCTTTGACTAGCTTCATCTTTAAACTTAAGAACTACAGGCCCAAGTTAAATAAACCTGATAAAGCGGAAAGCCCGGAACGAGGCACGAGTGAGGACTTGAAGCGATAGCAGGACTTTCGTAAACGAAGCACACCGAACCTTTATTTACAAAAAATTGACTATCTAAATTGTAGGTGTATCAAGGTTATACCGTTTAAAAACCGTAAGGTTGTTGTCCAATTTAATTTATTAAATTTCGGGATGAAAAAATTTGGCTTCATCATCTTCCTTTTTTTAGCAATCAATACTTTCGCACAAGATTCTACTTATACCAGAAATATCATTAACACCCTGACATCAAAAGAATTTTGGGGCAGGGGTTATACCCGAGATGGGATGAAAAAATCTGCGACATACCTTGCAGAAACTTATCAGAAAATCGGTCTATTACCGATGGGAGCAAATTATAAACAGGTTTTTAATTTCCCTGTAAATACTTTTCCAGGAAAAATGATGGTGGCCATTAACGGCCAAAAACTCATTCCCGGTAAAGATTTCATTGTGAATAACGAAAGTCCTGGTATTAAACAAAAAGCAATTTTAAACAAGATAGATAGCCTCCATTATCAGGCTTCGTCATCATTAAATATTTTGTTAAAAGATAAATTAACCTGGTCTGTAGCAACAGAAGTTGGCGATTTAACAACGATTCAGATCAATAAAAAGCGTTTAACAGCAATACCGAAAACAATTAGCGTCGACATCGAAAATAAATTCATTCCCGATTTTCAGGCTGCCAATGTTTGCGGTTTAGTTAAGGGCACTAAATTTCCTGATTCTCTTTTAATCATTACTGCACATTACGATCATTTGGGCGGAATGGGTGCCGACACTTATTTCCCTGGTGCAAATGATAATGCTGCCGGCGTAGCCACTTTATTGAGCCTCGCCAAATATTATGCCGCACATCCCCAGGCCTATTCTATTGGTTTTATCTGTTTTGCCGCCGAAGAAGCCGGATTATTGGGATCGAGATATCTCGTAGAAAACCCTTTGGTTCCTTTAAGCAAAATAAAATTTCTGATCAACCTGGATTTAGTTGGCACCGGCGAGGCTGGAATGACGGTAGTTAACGCATCTGTTTATCCTAAAGCATTTGCCATGCTCAACGCCATCAACAATGAAAATCAATATATCTCCAAAATAAACCAGAGGGGTAAAGCCGCCAACAGCGATCATTATTTCTTTACCGAAAAAGGTGTCCCTGCATTCTTCATTTACACACAGGGCGGTCCCACTGCCTATCACGATGTGTTCGATAAGCCAGAAACGTTACCACTTACCGAATATCAGGATCTGTTTAAATTAATTGTTGCGTTCAATCAAAAAATGATGGAGTAGCCTCTTTTCGATTCAAACCTTTAATGTCGAACACCCAACGATTGGATTCCTTTTTCACCGGTTGGGATAATATTACAGGCCTTTGGGATAATTAAATATAGCAATCAAGCCTGTATAATCATCTTTGAATCAACAAAAACGATTCATTATGAAAACCATCCCAAAACTTAGTCTTGCATTTTTATTGTTAATCGCAACTGCAGTTAAATCGAATGCCCAGAACCTCATTGAGATTGTTATAGTAGGCTCTTCGCACGACAACTCCAAATCGGCACAAAACTTTCAGGCGATCATTGATAAACTTAAAAACTTTAAACCTGATATGGTTTTTGGCGAATACCTGCCCCAGAGCGATTATGCCAAACTGGAAGAAAGCAACTGGGCTAAAAAATCGTTTAGAAAAGGACATGATTATTTAGAAAAATTAAATCCGGCATCACCGAAAAATATTGATGTACAAATTAAAAAACACCAAAAAGCACTCGCCTCATTCCCTTATTACCATAAAACCAGAATGAATTTAGCTGTTCACTATGCTAAAAACTGGGACAGGGGAAATGCCGATTACCAGATTTTTGTACTCGAGAATTATATGAAAGAAAGCTTTGGCAAAGAAGAACAGGCTGAATACACCAAAATGTTCGGCAGCATAGATTCACTAAAAAAAGTTGGTTTTTATAGAACCGGGAGTGAATATACTAAAATCTATTTCCCACTTATTTATCAGTTGAAGCAAGATCAGATCTACAATATGGACTGTCAGACTTACGATAAATCGTGGAGCGAAGCCTGGGCCAGGACTGATTCGTTATACAAAATCCTGATCAATACAGCCAAGGCCGATACCACTTCACCAGAGGCCCTTACCGTTAAAGCACTGGAAAAATACTGGAGCTATAGTGATGAAGAATCAAAGGTTTTTAACGCCGATCCATATGCTGGCATGAATACCGTAAGATACGGTGTACTGGATGAATCTATTAATTTTTATGGTGGCCGTCACTTTTATGGTTATGCGGGTTTCCCTACCGAGACGGTTAAAGAGATGATTGTGCAATGGACTTTAAGAAACGAAGGGATGTGTAAAAATATTATCGATCAGGCAAAGGCAAAAAAAGCCAAAAGGATTGTGGTCGGTGTTGGCGCATCACACCGCAAGTGGATGGAAGAAATTTTAGCCAAAAACCCAGCTGTTAAAATTATCAACTATAACGATTTACATTAATATATTATACGCTCCTATTATTAAGCCTCATTGCATTAGCTTGAGGCTTTTTTATTTTAGTCCATGTAATTTTTTCGTTTTGTATTTGCAAAAATATGGTAAGCGGGCTATTTTTACCTAAAAGATTAGTTGTTTTCGGTTGAAATGCAACGTTTAGTTAGCCCGTACGTCTATTAATGAAATTAAGCCAGACATTTAGTCTGTCACATTTTTTATATCGTTCATCACATTTATCTATACCGTAAAAACATAGCGCCTAATTTTAGTTTGCTTATTTAAACCTGTACATGAAGAAACTCCTGCTTTCAATCGGCCTTATCCTAACTATTTTTAATTTATTTGCACAAAAAAACGGAAGCATTACCGGAATTTTAGCCGATAGTGCCAATCGCAAAATCACCTTAAATTACGCCACAGTTTCAGTGTATAAAGTTGGCGATAGTGTATTAAACACTTATAAATTATCGGATGATAAAGGTATTTTCAAAATCAACGGACTAATCATAGGCGTAAAATACCGTTTAGTGGTAACCGCATGGCAATATGGAACATACCGGAAAGAAGTAGAACTAACTGCAGCCAACCCCGCCTTAAATCTGGGCACCCTTTATCTTTCTGTTAAGGCGAATGACTTAAATGAAGTGGTAATTTCGGGAGAAAGACCACCTGTAATTGTACGTAAAGATACCATTGAGTTTAATGCCGAGTCTTTTAAAACACTGCCATCGGCGGTGGTAGAAGATCTGCTAAAAAAGCTACCTGGGGTTGCAATCGCTGCCGATGGGTCTATACAGGTTAATGGCAAAGCAGTGAGTAAAATTTTAGTAGACGGAAAGGAGTTTTTTGGTGGCGACCAGCAGATTGCAACGAAAAACCTGCCCGCAAACATCATCGATAAGGTGCAGGTGGTTGATGATAAGCAGGCTAAAAGACGCGATCCGGATTTAACCGCAGCAGAAATTCCGCAGATTATCAATTTAAAACTAAAAAAAGCCATTAAAAAGGGTGCTTTCGGTAAATTATATGCTGGTGGAGGGTTAAAAGAGCTGTATCAGGCCGGTGGATTAATGAACTTTTTTAGGGATACCACACAGGTGAGTATATTGGCATATGGCAACAACATTAACCAGCCAGGCTTTAACCCTAACGATGTACAGCGGATAGGTGGTTTTAACCGCAGTGGCATCAATTCCATGATGATGAATTCTACCGGTTATTTCGAGTTTAATGGCATTAATTTCGGCGGCAGTTATAATGGTGTCCAAACTTCTTCGGGTGGTGGTTTTAACTTTAACACCCTAACCAAAAAGGGGATCAAAATTAACACACAATATTTCTTTGGCCGATCGGACAATCTTTTAGAAAAACTCACCAATACCAACCAGACATTAGGTACCGACAGGTTGATTACCAATGCCAGCGAAAACACCAATGCACTGATATTGAAACATAATATAGGCGGAAAATTAGACTGGCAAATCGATTCTTTAACACAGCTCACTATCGAGCCGGCAATTGTACTAAGTGCTAACAATTCGGTAAGCAAGGTCTCTTCGCGTAATAACAATGCGAACAACCAACTCATTAACACGCTCCAAAATTTAAATGACCTGAATACTTCGAGCAACAAATATCAGCTTAGAGCCGATTTTAGCAAGGACTTTAAAAAGGCAGGAAGATCTTTAAACCTGGGCACCGATATTTCGGCAACACCAAATCCAATTCTTAATTACAACAGAAGCATTAGTGTTTTTTACCTCACACCTTCCACCTCAGAAATAGATCAGTTGAGGAACAATACCATTGATAATTTCAGGTCTTACCTATATGGCAATTATACCGAACCGATTAGTAAAAAATTTTATTTTAAAGCCGATATAAGTGGAAACATCATTAATAACGAAAATGCACTCAGCACTTTTTATCGCAATCCGGCCAACCAGCTGTACGATATTGCAATCCCCAATTTATCGCAAACCGTTAAACAAGCCGGTTTCAAAACCAATACCAATATTAGCCTCGGATACAAGGTAACTAAAGACCTCTTCCTTCAGCCAGGATTGGTACATAACTATATTTCGTTAAACAACCGCTTTACCAATAGCGCAGATATCGATCAGCGTTATAATTTTATGTGGCCGACATTCCAGTTGAAGTACAAAATATTCCGTTTTAACTATTCAGCCCGCTTTGCAGAGCCGAATGTAAGTTATCTTCAGCCCGTGGCAGATAATACCAATGCATTTTACATCAGAAACGGCAATCCGAACTTATTGCCCGCCCGTACGCAGAATTTAAGCATGAATATGTACAAATACGATCCTAAAAGTCTCATCAATTATAATTTATACGGCTACGGTAGTTTCACAAAAAATGGTGTGGTTAACACGATTACCATAAATAATGGCGTCCAAACAATCAATCCGGTTAACAAGAGCGGTATATACAATTTTAGTGGCGGGGCCAATATTTCGAAAGATTTCAAAAAAGATAAAACCAGTTTAAAAGTAGGTTTAGGTTTCTGGGCCAATTTTGATCATACTCCGGTGATAGTGAATAATATCCAAAGTGATGCGAATGTATTTTACGTAGGGCCAAATGGAAGTGTGAGGTTAAACCTGAATGATAAGGTAGAAATTAACCAATCGTATTCCGTTAACCTGAACAGGAGTAGATACGACGACAGTTTTTACACCAATATCAGTTACAATACCCATCAAAGCACTTCCGAACTAATTATCCGTTATCCCAAAAAACTGGTTTTCGAAACCAGCTATTCTCTAACCATCAACGATCAAAACATTGCCGGATATAACAATAACATCAAATTCTGGAATGCTGCCCTTACTTACCTGTTCATGAAAAACGACAGGGCGCAATTAAAATTCTCGGTGAATGATATTTTACAGAGCAATGTACGAAGGAATATCCAGATTACAGGCAATAGCATTATCGACACACAGAGTAATAACCTGGGTAGATATGGCATGCTTACGCTTACTTATAATATCCAAAACTTTGGACAAAAAGTTGGTGGCCGGCAAACGTTTTTTAGTTTTTAAAGCGCCCGTTCCTGATGCAGGGGGCTGTGTCCACACAGCGCTCCGCAAAAATTACTCGTTTCAAACTTTTCATAATGGCCGGATAAGTGCGAGCCGAAGCAATCTTTTTGTCAATTCATCAAATAGATTGCTTCACTCCTTCGCAAATCCCTTTCTTCAGTTCGCAATGACGATTTTATCACGACAAAAACATCTCGGCAAGCAACTCATACGATTTTATACGGTCTTCAAAATGCTCAGTAATGGTAACGGCCATCAGTTCATCAACATCATAATCGGCAGCCAGTTTGGTCAGTCGTTCTTTAATTACCTCCGGGGTACCATAAATCATTCTTGGTTTATTGGCCTTAATGCGTTCCTGCTCTGCAGCATTATAATTGATATCTTTAATGTCGTTCCAGCCGACCGAAGTTAAACCTCCTCCTTTTTCCAGCTGGAGAAAACGATAAGCCATTAAGGCCTCCTGCTGTTTAACTTTTTCTTCATCTGCTGAGCAGAAAATAAAAAGGGCCACATTTTCTACTGGTTTTGCCAGGTCAACGGAAGGTTTAAAATGTTCCCGGTAGTATTGAACAGCCTGCGGCCCTCCATGTGGGTTAATAAAATGGGCAAAAGAAAAGCCCATTCCAAAGTGTGCCGAAAATAAAGCACTTTGTCCGCTACTGCTCAAAAGCCACTGTTGCGGAATGGTTTCAGCAATCGGAATAGCCTTTATTTTTGCCTGAATTCCGCCATCTGAAGTATCGTGTAAGTAATGCTGCAGCTCTCGCAGTTGTTCTACAAAATCCTGCTCGCTCCAATTGTTTGAGGGGTTAAGCAACGAAGCGGTAATGCGGTCGGTACCCGGAGCACGCCCCATACCCAGATCGATACGGTTAGGGTGCATCACCTCCAGCAAACGAAAACTTTCTGCAACCTTTAACGCGCTATGGTTAGGCAGCATAATACCACCCGAACCTATTCTTAACGTTTTGGTATGATTGGCCAAATGCGCAATTAGGATCTCGGGCGTTGAACCTGCTAAACTGGTGGTATTGTGATGTTCTGAAACCCAGAAACGGTGGTACCCTAACCTTTCGGTTTCTTGTGCAAGTATAGTGGTTTCTTCAATGGCACGACGGGCAGTAACACCCTTGCGAACCGGTGACTGATCTAACACACTTAGTTTTATTTTTGTATTGCTCATATTCGTATCTAACAAATTTATGAGCCTGCTCATTTAAAACAGGAGTACGAAAAGCTTTATGACTTTTAAATTACCCCCTAGCCCCCTCGAGGGGGAACTTAGAGCGAAAACACAAAAACACCTTTTTTATTTTTAAAACAAGTAAAGCCCCTTTAGGGGTTTGGGGTTAGTTTGACTAAATACTGATCTTCGCCATCATCAAAAATCAATTCAGCATCCCATCCCGTTTCTTTCGCAATCTGCTTAATGGTTTCTTCATCGATGTAAATCCAGTTAAACCAATTGCCTTTCTCGCCTTTATATTCGTACTGATAAGATACCTCTCCATAATATTGGTTTTGTGGTTTTGGCATATCTTCATATAAATAAGCAATATCAGAAGAATCGAAAATTACCTGTCCGTTAGGGTTAATGAGGTCTTTTAATTTGATGAGAAAATCCTTAAAACCAGGTAAAGTTCCGGTTAAACCAATACCATTCATGAGCATGATAATGGTATCGAATTTCTCCTGATAGGTAAAAATATCCTGCACGAATGCTTTTTTTACACCGCGGTCTTTCATAATATTCACCGCTGCTTCCGAAATATCAATAGCCGTTACATCAATATTAAAAGCCTGTAAAAGTAAAGCATGACTGCCCACACCGGCGCCAATATCCAATACCTTGCCGCTGCACATGTGTAAGGCCTGAAGTTCTAAAACGGGCATATCTTCATCATCACGGAAGAAGAATTCTAAAGGCATTTCTTCTGGCTCCCCATACGAATTGTGCAACCAAAGGGTATCAGCCTCGCCTGTTCTGTAAATATCTGTTAACGCTTTACCAAAAACATCCATGCGGGCAAAGATAGGGAAATTGAATATGATGTAAGATGGAAGATGGATGAAGTGAGATGGAAAATGGAAATTTATAATTACGCTGTTAGTTGGGATTTAAGTTAGTCGGGATTTGTAATCCCGTCTTAGGAGCCAGGGACTTCCAATCCTCAAAAGACAAGTGAAAACCAGACTATAAATTTGAAGAATGAAAGTAAAATGGAAAATGGATGAGGTGAGATGGAAAATGGAAGAGGTATGAAAAGGAGCCGATGAAACAAACTCTTCTTAACTACCTTTGAGGATGTAAAAAGAAAAATCGTCATCTCGACTGAAGCACAGCGGAATGGAGAGATCTATATTTTAGATTTCTCCATTCCGCTCGAAATGACGGCGCCCTACAAATCCGGACCAACTTAATCATTATTCGATCTCAAATACCTGATGGTAGTCGGGGATAGCCACATGTTTAAAACCTGCATCTTTCAATTTGCTGGCGAAATTTTGCTGCACTTCGTATTCGCCATGTACCAAAAAGAGTTGTTTAACTTTAGCGGGATCCTGACCTGATAAAAAATGTAATAAATCTTCATAATCGCCATGTGCACTCATCGATTTTATCGATCGTACTTCGGCTTTAACTTCATATTCATCGCGGAAAATCTCCACAACTTTTTGTCCGGCAATTAACCTACCACCAAGCGATTTAGGTTCGCAATATCCCACCATCAAAATGGTATTTTTCTGATTACCAATATTATTCCTGATGTGGTGTTTTACACGGCCAGCCTCTGCCATACCTGATGCAGAAATAATCACACATGGTCTGGGATCGGCGTTTAAAGCTTTCGATTCTTCTACACTTTCGATAAAACGCAGGCCTTTAAAACCAAATATATCATGATCTACTTTTAAAGTTTCCTTAACGCCATTATTGTATACTTCAGGGTGGTTTTTAAGAATTTCAGTTGCTTTTGATGATAAAGGACTATCTACATAGTACGGAACATCAGGCAATTTACCTTTTAACTCCAGCCCATTTAAAGCGTAAAGCAGCTCCTGCGTACGGCCAACGGCAAAAGCCGGGATAATCACTTTCCCCTTTTTCACTTTGCAGGTATTGTTAATGATTTCTAAAAGCATGTTTTCGATCGGATCAAGATCTTTATGCAGCGAATCGCCGTAGGTAGATTCCATTAAGATATAATCGGCCTGATCAAACTGTTGCGGGCTCTTTAAAAGCAAGTCGCCATAACGGCCCACATCTCCTGAAAAGGTAATTCGTATCGGTTTTCCGTCTTCTGTAATGGTAAGGTGAACCGCAGCACTGCCTAAAATATGGCCGGCATCAGTAAACTTTAAGCGAATGCCTGCCTCAATCTCGAAATCCTCTTCATACTCCACAATCTTCATCTGACTAACCGTTTTAGTCACGTCTTCATCGGTGTAAAGTGGCTCTTCCATTTCCTCGCCTTCGCGCAGATGGCGGTTAGAAAATTCGGCATCCTGCATCTGTATTTTGGCAGAATCCATCATTAAAATACGGGCCAGATCCATAGTTGCCGAGGTACAGAAAATCTTACCTTCAAAACCTTCTGCAACCAGTTTGGGCAATAAACCACAATGATCTATATGTGCGTGTGATAAAACCAGGTAGGTAACCTTTTTGGCATCAAAGCCGAAAAAATCGTTTAATTTATCGGTAATACGGCCCATCCCCTGGAATAAGCCACAATCTAATAAAATCTGGGTGCCGTTTTTTAAGGTAATAAGGTGCTTACTCCCCGTAACAGTACGGGCGGCACCATGAAAAGCAATGTTCATCTAAATGGTGGTTAGAAAATATATATAGAATAAAAATGCCGGATATTTCCGGCACTTCCAATTCTTTATGCATTTATTTCTGCTATTTTATCTTTCACCTTATCAGCTACACCAGTTGCTTTATCTGCTAAACCTGCAAGTTTATCTTTCGAACTATCTAAAATATCCGCTAACCAGTCTGATACTTTACCCTTTAAATCGCTGGTAGAATCAGAAGATAATGCCAATGCGATTGTTGCACCAAGTGCTGCTCCAGCTAATACGCCTACTATAATTTTTGTTTCCTTTGTCATAACTTTATTATTTAATAATTAAACATTAATTGGCACTTGTTGTTTTGGTTTTATTCTAACATAAATCATTCCATTTACATGAAGCATATTTTTTTTATCGATCTGGACAATACCATCTATTTTACCAAACCTAACGAAGAGCAGTTGATGAGTGGTTTATACCAGCTTTTAGACCAGGAAGATTTAGGAGTTTCTGATGAGGTATATCAAACATCGAAAAAAGATATGTTAAGGACCCCTTTCCAGAAAGTAGCCAAAAAATATGGCTTTAAACAATTAGCCGTTGATCGTGCGGTTGATTATTTAAAAAACCGCGAAGTAACCAGCCCCTTAAAACCGAGCAATGATTACCATTACATTAAAAGCCTTAAAGGACGTAAATTTATTGTAACGGCGGGTTTTCCGAAACAGCAAACCTCAAAGGTGAAGATGTTGGGTATCGCTGATGATTTTGAGGAAATACATGTTGTGGATGTTTCGACCACCAACAAAAAGGAAGCTTTCAAACTGCTGATTGATAAATACAATCTTAAAACAGATGATATCTTAATTATAGGTGATGATGCCGAATCGGAAATTAAATTCGGACTGGAACTGGGGATTGAAACATTTTTACTCGATCCCGAAAACCTGCATCCAGGTGCCAAAAGCACTTTTAGGGGAATTGATTTAAGTAATTTGCATAAGGCAGCAGGGCAGTAAGGTGCCGTCATTGTGAAGCCAGTTTTTCATTGGCTGAAGCAATCTTTATTGCAACACCCCCATTGCATGAAGATGGCCTGTCTGTTGTTCCCGAAGCAGTACTGCATTTACATTTTCAGATAAATATTATAAAGTTAATAGGAGAGCAGTTTTCTACAATTATTTAAGTATCTCCCCGCTTTCCGTTTTACTTATCCCGATGAAGATCGGGATTGCGTGCTCACTCCAATCGGGTCTAGATAGCTCGTGGGGTGGTGTTATTTTTGGCTGGGTGCTCAGCTGCATAAGCCTTTGTTTTTAAACCCCTACCAGCAGCAAGCAGTAATTTCTTTAACTAACCCACTTGCTCCTAATTCAAAATTAAATACTTTTGAATTTTATTTCGTCCCAGATCAATATGGATTACCTAAGTTATAAGCTCAAATTAATTTATTCCCGTTATCTTATCATTACATTAGGCTCAATTGTTGGTTTTTCAATAGTAAATATATGCCTCTTTCAAACACAGCTTATACCCATTGAAGACTTTTTTTATGAGTTTTTAATACCCATGCTCCTTCCTATACTTCCAGTAATTTTTTGGTTGAGGCCACGACTAAAGCTTTTAAGGCTGGAAAGAAAAAATGGAAAAGATTTATTTGAATTTTACCTGATCATTGCATGGTTTGCCATTATATGCCCTTCTATTTTTGCACAGAAATATATCACCAGCGCAGTTGGCCAACTCACCGAATTAAAAACAATTAGCAGCATCGACCAAAGTTACCTCACCAAATTTTATAAGGTTCAAAATCTGTATCTTGATAAGACACATAGTGCTGTACAGGTTGAAGCCAAAGCCACTGGCAAACACAACGAAAATTTAAAATTTACAGTTTATACGGCCATTCCAATTTACAATGAACCAACACCGCCGCTAATGAGATCTCCATCAAAAGCAAGATCGCTTCAATATGGAGTAAAATCTTCAGGTAAGATGGAGCTAGATGATTTACGGCCAAAAGCCTGGCTTGGCTGGCAAATGACAAAACAAATAAACAACAGACTAACGAAAGAAACAAAAGATAATATGTTTAGGACGTTCCTTAAAGATTCACATCTGAGTTTCCTGCACGACAAAATTTATAATTTTGATTATCTGCAGAAAATAGGCAACAGTAAGGATTATAAAAATTTCAAAAAAGGTATTGCCCATGCTGATCCCGGTTCACCAATAAATCCTGTTTTGTTAATACCTAAATATACTCCATTTGAAAAAAGGGGTAGCCATCAATTATTTCTGACACTTTTATCATTTTTTATAGGTTCAACAATATGGTTAATCATGTTAATCCCTCCGAAATTTAAAAAAGAAAAACTGCAAATGCCAGTGGGATCTATTTAAAATAAAACAAAAAAAGTCCCGATTTTCATCGGGACTTATCAATCTATCCTCTACCACCTCTTGATGGTCTTCCTCCTTCAGAGCCGCTTCTTTCACCACCCCTTTGTTGTTGTTGTTGCGGTGGTGCTTCTGTTCTTCTTTGTTCTTGTCTTTGTTGCATTTGCTGCTGCTGTTGCTGTGCTCTTTGTTGTTGAGCCTGCGCATCACGCTGTGCACGTTCTTGTTGCTGCGCCTGGGCACGTTGTTGCTGTGCCTGAGCATCGCGTTGCGCTCTTTCTTGTTGCTGAGCCTGAGCTTGCTGCGCACGTTGTTGTTGCATTTGCTCATTTCTTTGCTGTTGCATCTGCGCATCTCGCTGAGTCCTTTCCTGTTGCTGGGCCTGGGCTTGCTGTGCACGTTGCTGTTGCAACTGCTCATTACGTTGTTGCTGTACCTGGGCATCACGTTGCGTACGTTGTTGCTGAAATTGCTCATTACGCTGTGCTCTTTGCTGCTCCATTTGGGCCGCGCGTTGTTGTTGGTCTATCTGACCACGTTGCTGTGTTTGAACATCGCGCTGTGTACGTTGCTGATCCTGGCTCATACGGTCTTGTTGCGTACGTTGTTGCCTCATCTGCTCTAAACGCTGCTGATCCTGACCGCGGTTTACGTTTTCTTGTCCGTTTCTTCCGTCTACACCATTGGCATTTCCACGGCTGGCACGACCATTAGCATCTCTATTGTAAACTTCACCTCTGTTATTAGGCTGATTGTTATTGTCTCTGCTTATGGTACCATTGTTCCGGTCAGGTTGTGCGGTACGGTTATCTCCTCTTGATCCAAAACGGTTATCATTATTATTGTTACTACCACCTCTTTGATCGCGATTGCTATAACCTTCATTTCTACCACCCCTGCTAATACCAGCATTACCTTGCTCAAATTTTCTTGGTGCTGCACTACGGTTGTCGGCATTACGCTCTGGTCTAGGTCTGTAAATAGATACTTCCCTGCTATTAATCCTGCTTGCACCTGGTCTTGAACCTTGTGAATACCTATAAACGGTTACATCCCTGTTGGTTGCACGTCTGATATCTTCAACCCTTGGGCCACCATAATAGGTTCTTCTGTTATACACATAGGTATTATTGATAATGGTGGTGTTTCGGATATATACATTGTTGCGACCATAATCATATCTTGGAAATACATTGATATAGATATTGCGTTGCGGGATAAAGTTCCAGCAGAAATCTGGCACAGCATAACGACGGCCAAAGCTCAGATTAATATTAATGCTTGGTGCCATTGGTGCCCATCCGTAGTATCCATCGCCGCTTCTCCAATCTACCCAGGCTGGTCCCCAATTGGTATCTGGTAACCAGATCCATTGCCTGTAACTGTTAATCACCCAACGGCCATAGTGGAAAGGTGCCCAGCCCCAATCGTAATTAGAAACCCAGGTATTACCATATTCGGTCATGGCCCAGCGTCCGTTGGTATAATATGGACGAAATTCGCTTTGATCTACATCCGGGCGCCAAACATAGCCATATTGAGGATCTTGTATCCAGGTGCCATAAGGCGAAAGTTCATCGTAAAAAGTCTGTAAAGAAACATTGCCAGTGCTATAACCATCGTCCTGGTAATCGTTTTGATAGTCTTGTGCCCTGACAAGGGTTGTGGTTCCGGCAAGGAGCGCAAATAGCCCCAGCACAAGTGCCGTAGATTTCAGTGTTTTCATTTGTGTGTTTTATTTTAATAACCTAATGTGTGTGTATCAATTAGAGAACCAAAAATATAGAAGGTTTAATATGCATGCATAGTTTCTGCGTTTTCCTTCAAATATTGCCCTACAAGGCATATTTAACTAATATTTAACGTTTTAAGCCGAGTTTAATTGTGCAGAAAATAAGTCAGTTAGAAATAAAATTTGCTACACCTTTGCTTACAAAAGAGATTATATTGCCGGTACCGCAAATTTTAGAACTTAAATTCTATTTATTGTAAGTATTTTTGTAGCATGCAAAAAGGCACTTTATACCTTATTCCCGTACCATTGGCTGAAGAGGTAGCACACAAAACTTTTACCCCTTATTTGGTTGATACCATTAACCAGATTGATACCTACATTGTAGAAAATAGTAAAACAGCCCGCCGGTTTTTAAAAGAGGCTGGTTTAAAAACACCTCAAAAAGATTTAATCGTGCACGATTATGGCAAACATAACCGGACAGATTTAGGTCAGTTTTTTGTTGAGCTTGCCGCCGGAAAAGATGTAGGTTTAATGAGCGAAGCGGGTTGTCCGGGCATTGCCGATCCCGGGGCTGATATTGTCGCCGAAGCACATAAACGCGGCATTAAAGTGGTACCATTAGTAGGGCCAAGCTCGATTTTACTGGCCTTAATGGCCTCAGGTTTTAACGGACAGAGTTTCGCATTTTGGGGCTATTTACCAATTGATAAAGAACAGCGGACCAAACGCATTAAAGATTTAGATTTATCGGCGAGCCGTTACAAACAAACCCAGATCTTCATCGAAACCCCTTTCCGCAACAACCAGCTTTTTGAAGAAGTGCTGAAAAGCTGCAAACCCAATACGCAGGTTTGTGTAGCCAGTAACCTCACGGCAGAAGATGAGTTTATTAAAACCCAAAGTGTTTACAATTGGCGCAAAGAGGAAATAGATCTTCATAAACAACCTACTATATTTTTGTTGTACTAAGATAAAATCGTCATCTCGACTGAAGCGTAGTCCCGAATTATCGGGAGAGAGATCTTTTTATATAGATTTCCCGACTCCGTTGCACTTTGCTCGAAATGACGAACAATTTCAAAAAATCAAAACATATCCGATAACATATTGGTTGTTATTATAGCGCGCTGCAATTTATTTACTAAATCTTAGCATGATGAAAAACACGATCACACCAAAAAACAATCCAACCGTTCAGGGCAGTTCAATAGCCGATCGGGCGAACCACGATGTTAAAACGGATAAAAAAATCCAGGGAATAACCAATGGCGGTGGCCAGCGGTCAGATCAAACTTCTAACAAGGATAATCAACGGAAGTACGATAATAAAAAATAATCGAAGGTCGTTTAATATGACCAAAAGAAAAGGCTTGTCGGAAAATCTTTATTGAATGAGATTTCCTGACAAGCCTTTTTTAATAAATGGCATTTTATTTCGCCATTACATTATAGAAGTTATAATCCGTCATGGGTGCACCTGTTATGCCTAAATTATGGCAAATCGTAATGATCTGGCCACGGTGGTAAGTACTGTGGTTGAAAACATGTAACACATATTCGAAATTCTGAAAGTCGGAAGTGAACCAGGGGCTTTGGATTTCCGTTTTCTGATTAAATCTATCTTCACTAATTGCGGTAATATAAACGGCTAAATTTTCTGACTGTTTCAACAGCGCATCAAAAATATCATTCAAACTTCCATATTCGCGAAATTCGAATTCGGTTTTAGTGAGGATTGAATACCAATACTCCTGCGCCTGTAAAATATGGGCGAGCGTTAACTTTACACTTTTAAAACTCGATAATACTTCCTGCTCCAATAATTGTTCCGGATGATTTTTTAACCAGTTTACCAAGGTTAAATTTGCCCAGAAATTATAGTTTGCATAATTTTTCATTAAATACACAAGGGAAGTTTCTTCCATTGTTTC
The DNA here is from genome assembly GCA_002151545.1 of Sphingobacteriaceae bacterium GW460-11-11-14-LB5. Lineage (NCBI taxonomy): Bacteria > Pseudomonadati > Bacteroidota > Sphingobacteriia > Sphingobacteriales > Sphingobacteriaceae > Sphingobacteriaceae bacterium GW460-11-11-14-LB5. The sequence goes on from CP021237.1 coordinate 4,643,215, forward strand.
TGCGAATAATTGTTCCTGTACCATGTCTTTTTTGCTTTAGTTACACAAAGAAAACACAGGCCACTGACAACCCTATGGCAGTGTAAAAATCAGCATGAAAATATTTTTAAAATAAACATTTCCCCATCCATTTTCCATCATCCATCTCCCATCTTACATCATCCATCTTTGCCTCCTACCTGATCACCCTATCAGGAGAATAGGCGATAAAATACTCCGATCCGGTTTGGATACTGACATTCCGATCGGGCACATTAACTTTAGGTTGCTCTTTAAGCTGCAATAATACGCTCGCTGCAAAATCATGTATCTTTTTTGGATCTACCCGGTAAGAAACCGTCGGAAAGAAATCATGTTCTATTTCGGCCTTTCCCTGCTCACTTACCTGGCTAAACTTCCAAGATTCTTTGGCCCGAAAACCATTTTCGTTGTTGGCATTGTTTAAATGGTATAAAAACACCTTCGCCTGTAAGGCTATACTCTCATTTTGCATACTATAAAATTTGGGCCTTCCGGCCATAATTTGGTAAGGTAAGAAGAATTAACTGGTAGTCTGTTTTTTTTCGACCTGCAAGCGGTGCCGCCCGCACGTTATTTTCGGTTTACCAATCAATCCCATTAAAAAAAATCCATAAAAACAGACTGTTTGTGTAAATTTTTAAATACAAATATAGCTTTACAACATTACATCATATGCTAATTAAGTTTTCGTGTAAAATAATAAAATGGGCGGATATTAATGTAACACCTTCTGTTACATTTGTTTATCAGCTCCGAAAGGACTTAACTAACTTAAACTTCATGAAAAATAATCTAAAAAAGATTGCCATCGTTGCCATGGTGGCATTGGTAATTGCCGCCTGTAAAAAAAATCAGGAATCGACCACTGCGCCACAAGAAACGGTAAAAAATGCTGACAAAGTTTTACAGTACATTAAAGACCTTGGTTTCCCTGCATCAAGTATTGTTGATAATGGCAATGAATTTATCGTAGAAGAGGATATTTCATTTCCGAAAAACATGGAAATCCCGGCTAATGGTGCTGGCGCAATAACAGAGCAATACTACACCGGAAGCATTGTAAACAGCACTAAAAAACTGAATATTAGAATTTTTGTAGATCCATCTATGACTTCTATGAGCAGCGAGATCAATAGTGCAATTGCGCAATGGAATGGTGTATCAGGTTCAACCTTAAGGTTTAGTATCGTAACTACAGCGCCATACGATATCTTAATCAAAGACGAAGCCTTAACAGCGCCTCCGGGATATGTTACCTGTGGTATGGCACAATTCCCTTCGGGCGGAAGTGCTGGTGCGCTGGTTAGAATTAACAAAGCAGGCATTGCAGGTAATTCCTTTGCACAACGTGCAAGAACAATATGCCATGAGTTTGGACACTGTATTTCTTTCAGACATACGAACTGGTCAGCTCAGGGCGAATCTACGGCTACAAACGTTCCTGGTGTTACCGGAACAGATGCTTTATCACTGATGAATGGTGGCCAATGTGGATCGGGCGCAACAGTATTATCACAAAAAGATAAAGATGCCACTGCTGCATTGTATTAAAATTTGCTAAAAACAACTAAACAAACCTAAACTGGTCTATAAGGAGCTGATAAAATGATTAAGCCCGGGCACTCATTGTAGTACCTGGGCTTATTCTTTTGACAAGGCAATAATGTCTTTCCCTTCTAAAATCCGTCGCTCGTCATTATGGCTTAAAGTATTAATCATGGCATTGCCCAGCTCGGCCATGGTGCAAAATCCACCAGGATAAATGGCCCTTCCAACAGGAAATAACCAATTGATATAAGTATAAAATTTGTGTGCGTATTTTTGTCCTGGCAATGGTTTAATAAAACCCGGGCGAAAATTAAATACCTGTTTGAAAGGTAATTTCATTAAATCGTTCTCCGTTTTACCCTTTACCTGCGCCCATTTCAACCGGCCATTCGCATTAGTTCCCCCTCCTGAAACATAACAAAAAGTCATTCCATCGTTCAGCTTGCTTAAGGTTTCGGCAACATGCATGGTTAGGGTATAAGTCATTTTGTAATAAGTATCGCTATCAACACCTACTGAGGTAATGCCTAAACAAAAGAAACAGGCATTATAACCCGAAAGCTGATTTTCAATTGGCGAAAAATCGAAAAAATCAGCATGGATAATTTCTTTTAGCTTAGGATGCGTATACCCACAAGGCTTGCGGTTGATGACTAAAACACCATCAATTTCCGGACTGTTTAAACATTGCATCAATACGCCCTCGCCAACCATTCCTGTAGCACCGGTGATGATTATGTTATTCTGACCTCTGGTTTTTCCCATGATTATTGTTTACGAACTAAAACGATCCAAAAGAAGCTTTGTTTAGCACAATATACAAAAAGAGCAACCGGTTAAAGTTGCTCTTAAAAAATTATCTTGCTGAGGGGCCTCTCATCTGGTAATCTTTAGGTGGTTCTGCTCCTAAAAGATGTTGTACAAAGTAATCCCAGCGTCGTCGGGTCATATATGGCGAGTAATCGCCATAACCGTGTGCACTATTTGGAAAAATAACCAGATCAAAAGATTTGTTTGCTTTTTCTAATGCCTCAACTACGAGTAATGTATTGTAAGGTGGTACATTATCATCCATCATACCATGTACCAGCATCAGTTTTCCTTTCAGGTTTTTAGCGTAGTTCTGGTTGGCCTGTGCTTCGTAATCTGAATTTTCTACCAAACCATTGTAACGCTCGCCCCAATCGTCCTCATAATTTCTGTTATCGTGATTTCCTGATTCTGAAATTCCCACTTTAAAGAAATCCGGATAACGGAACATGGCCGCAGCGGTGGCAAAACCACCACCCGAGTGCCCCCAGATCCCTACTTTTGTCGTATCAATAGGGTATTTAGCAGAAAGCTGTCTGATGGCTGCAATCTGATCAGGCAGGGTATTCTCGGCCATATTGCCATAACTCATGTCATGGAAACTTTTAGAGCGGTCGGGATTACTGGTTCCTTCTATTACCACTACAATAAAGCCCAGTTCGGCCAAAGCCTGATTATCGCCACGCGAAGCCGCAAAAGACCAGCTGCCTACACTACCACCCTGCGGACCTGGGTAAATATAATCGATCACCGGGTATTTCTGCCCTGCATCCATTTTGGTTGGTGTAAAAACCAGTCCGTAAATATCGGTTTTGCCATCTTTGGCTTTAACTGTAACCGGAACAGGGGCTTTCCAGCCGGTAGCGCTTAACCTCGATACATCTGTTTTCTCTAAAGTATTGATCAGTTTCCCATCGATACTTCTTAAAACAGTAACCGCTGGTACATCTGGTTGCGAATAAGTATCTACAAAATATGCAAACGAAGGAGAAAATACCACCTGGTGGTTGCCTTCTTCAGGGGTTAACGATGCCAGGTTTTTCCCGTCGAAACCGATTTTGTATAAATGGCTGAAATAAGGATTGCCTTTTTCGCGGCCATTGGCCATGAAATAAAGTGTGCGTGTTTTTTCGTCAACTTTAATTAAACGGGTCACTACGAAATCGCCTTTGGTAATCTGGTTTTTCAATTTTCCGCTGGTCGCATCGTACAAGTACAAGTGGCCCCAGTTATCTCTTTCCGAATACCAGATAATTTCTTTTGATGCCGGAAGGTAGCGCCAGTTGATGGCTCCCTGACCAGATTCGTATTGTGTTTTTACCGTTTCTTCAAAAACTTCGCGAACCGCGCCTGTTGTAGTATTGGCAATGCGGAATTTTTCATTTTTATGATCGCGGGAAGTAGAGAGGAAGGCCACTTCAGTACCATCGGCTTTCCAGTCGATATCATCAAAAGTACCGCTGCTCGAAATATCATCGCTTAAGGTTGCACGATGTTGATCTGCCGGGATGTTTAGCGAAACCATCTTCGCATTTTCTACATCAATAACTACTCTTCTAATCGTTGCAATCTGTTTATCACCAGGCAGAGGGTATTTCCATGCTTTTAATTCTGGCGCGCCTACATTAGTGGTTACCAGATACATGTCTTTCGAATTTCGCTGATCCTGCTGAAAAGTGGCTATCTTTTTCGAATCAGGCGACCAGCGCAAAATCGGTGCATCGCTATGTTTCCATCCCGCATTGTCGGTAGCATAACCATAATCTTTAATGCCATCAGTGGTTAACTGTGTTAATTTTCCTGTGGCTACATCCTTAACAAACAGGTTGTAATCTTGAATTAAAACGGCTTTTTTCCCATCAGGAGACAAAACTTCATTGCGGCCAGCGCCCCGGCGTGATGGCGTTGCACTGCTTTTATAGTCGGTAGTTAACGTTTTGGTTTTCTTTACCGGATCTACCAAAAAAGTTTGTTCGGCACCATTGGTTTTAGTGGTGTACCAGAATTTATCGCCATCCAGCCAGTTTGGTTGCACACTGGCATGGTCGATGTACTTTGCGGTGTTGTAGCTCATAAAACTTTCCGCTCTTTCGTAATCTTTAACGGTTAAAGCTTTCTGCTGAGCATTTGCTGTAATGGCTAAAGCACAAGCCGTTACGGTAAGCCAATATTTATTTATCATGTTAGTTAATCTTGCGATAAAAATAAGACTGTTTTAGGAAATGATTGGTATTAATCTTGATATAATTTCCCCAAGCATCATAATCTTTCTTTTTTTTGGAAAAGCAGGTTCCTGTGTGCATTGGCCCCGAAAGTCCTGCTCATTCGCGCTACTGCGTGCCGCTGCGATCAAGGTTTATTTAACCTGGTTAGGTGGTTCTTGGGGAACATCAATCCCGCACAGCTATATAAACTGAATAGAAAGCTTTTTCAGATAATAGAACTAGTGATTTTACCTGGCCAAACTTTGCTCCAATTACAGGATCTCAACAAATCCATCCGTTCCGTTTAACCTAATGCGCTGCCCGTCTTTGATCAGTTTGGTCGCATTTTCTACACCCACAACTGCGGGCAGGCCATATTCTCTTGCAATCACAGCGCCATGCGTCATTAATCCGCCAACTTCGGTAATCAGGCCTTTTATGGAGACGAACAAGGGTGTCCAGCTGGGGTCGGTAAATGGGGTAACGAGAATATCTCCATCTTCCAGATCGGCATCTTCCATGTTTAGGATGATGCGTGCCCGTCCTTCAATCACTCCTGAAGAAACCGCCAAACCTACAATGGCTTCGGCCGGAAGATTTTCGCGTTTGTATTTACCCCTTATAACTTCTCCATCGGATGTAATTACCCTTGGTGGAATTAGTTTTTCGTACTGTTTAAAGGTTTCTTTTCTTTGGTGTACAAGCTGAATATCTAATGTATTGGTGCTTACCACTTCACGCAATTCCTGAAAGGTGAGGTCATAAATATCTGCGCTCTCGCTGATCACTTTGGCTTTTAAAAGCTTTTCGGCTTCTTTCAGTAAGGCCTGTTTATAAATAAAGAAGCGGTTAACGATTCCGTATTTTGGATATTCGCGGTAACCTGCAAAATTCCGTAGCAGGTTGATCATCTGTTTGGTTTCCTTTACTTTTTGTTCGCCTTCTGGCAGAGATGCCAATTTATCCAATAATTCATTTTCCTTTTTTAAAGCTTCCCTTTGCCCCTGCTCAAATTTTCGCTTGCCGGCATTGGGTTCAAAATTTTTAATATTGCTAAGCAGCAGGGGAATGAGTATGGATGGTTTTTCGCTCCAGCGTGTATTGGTAATATCAATTTCTCCGGCACAGCGCATGCCGTATTTTTCGAGATATGCGTTAATTGCGGCGCGGGTTTCTTTACCTCCATCAAACTGCATCAGGCCATCTAAAAAATGATCCTCCTTTGCCTCCTGTAAATAGTTAACTACCTCTGGATAAGGGCGAATCACATCTGCCACATCCAATAGTGCCAAACCCATTTCTGAGGTGATGTTATTGGGTGCCGACTGAGACAGTGCATCTGCCGGATTTTTTTCACCTAACCATTCGTCCATCTTTTCGTTGATCCAGGCTGCAGCATTCATTGCGGCGATGATCACACCCATGTGCTGCGAATCAAATATCATCTTCTTCGATTGCCCGATATCTTCCAGAATAAAATCAAATAGATCAGGTCCTGATTTCGTTTGGATAGCTTGCTTTAGTGCTGCTACTGATGCCTCATCTTTTTTAATCAGATCAGCAACAATAGCCGGGTCGTTTCCTACTTGTGCTAAAATCGCCGAAGCCGACATGCCTTTAGTACTTTTGGCCAGCAGGGTTACCTTTCCATCATCTGGTAGCAATCTGATAAAATCACCTCGCCCGGTAATGGTGATTAATGCATCTTTGATGAGCGGATCGTGTTGCCCCATTGCATCTAATAAATTCTCCCTTCCAGATGGCGTAATCAAACTATCGGTAACATCAACAAACAATCTTCCACCCGCGCTAAACATCGGCCTGGCCGCTCTTAATTGCCATAGCGATAATCCCAGTGGTTTCATCGGGTCCGTCATCATTTGCTGATGGCCAACAGATATATACACATGATTTTCAGCGTCATTTGTTTCCGGAATGGGATATAAAGTAGTAATTGGCCGGCTCTGTACCATGTAAAATACATCATCAGCCAAACACCATTCTATATCCTGGGGCTGGCCGAAATGTGCTTCGATTTTTCGGCCCATTTGCTCAAGTTGTAAAATCTGTTCGTCAGTGAGCACTTGCCTGTTTTGCGCTTCTGCAGAAAGTTCCTGAGTTATTGTACCTCCATCCTTTAAGGCATAAATAGCCAGTTTCTTGGTCGATATCTTTTTATCTGTAATCCTGCCATTGCACACCTGATAATTATCGGCATTCACCAGGCCTGAAACCATGGCTTCACCCAGGCCAAAACTGGCATCGATGGATAAGATTTTCCGATTTCCGGAAACCGGATTGGCCGTAAATAAGATTCCTGCAGCCTGCGGAAAAACCATTTGCTGCACCACCACGGCTAACTGCACTTTATGGTGATCAAAGTCATGCTGGATGCGATAAATTATAGCCCTGTTCGTAAATAAGGATGCCCAGCACTTGCTGATGTGTTTTAGGACAGCTGTTTTTCCAATAATGTTCAGGTAGGTATCCTGCTGACCTGCAAAAGATGCGGTTGGAAGGTCTTCGGCGGTAGCACTCGATCGGACAGCAAAGGCTGTATGTTGATCAAAACGGGCAAGATAATTTTCAATCTCTTCGCTTATGTCATCAGGAATGGATATGTTTTCGATAATTGCACGGATTTTTGCACTGGTTTTGCTAACCGCAGACCGATCTTCCGTTTTAAGCTGACTCAATTCATCCATTAAGCCATTTAGTTCCTTATTGTTCGACGTTATTTTTTTGTACGCTTCGGTGTTGATGCAAAAACCATCGGGCACATGGATACCCTCAATTTTAGATAGCTCGCCAAGATTGGCACCCTTACCTCCAACGCTCAAAAGGTCAGCCTTGTCGATTTCCCGAAAACCAGTTACGTATGTGCTCATATCATTTCCTTTTTTTGGTAGAAATTGTCTCTTCACCCTACAAAAAACAATTTAAACTTTGTTTATCAACGCTTTAACAGCAATTTTCACAGAGACGAAAAGTCAAAAGTATAAGGTATAAAAGACGAAAACAACGTTTTTTGACTATATTTTTCCAGGCGCAATAATGGGTGAAGTATTGGCGTTATCCTTACAACAAAGGGGTAATAATTTATATAGATTTCCTTCTGCTCCGGGGTTTTCCCTGTCAGGAAAGCCAATAAACCGGTGCTCATATGTATACAAACACGAGAGCTGAAAAGATGGATTGTGGAAGCTTATCCAGTGGAACATACGCCTTTGCCCCACCTCATGGCAGAAAATAAAAAAAGCCTGCTATCCATACGACTTGCAGGCTTTTGAAAGCATTTTGGCAGATTTATTTATATCCACTAAAATATTTAAAACTGTATTTTAATCGAAATAAGGGCTGTATTTGAGCATCAGTAACTGGCTTTTCTGAAAACTATTGCCAACAGGTGAACTGTTAAAAGCCTTGTGCTCATTTACCCATTGGTCTTCAAATTTGTATGTTTTCTGTTTAAAGGCCTTTTCATCGAATTTAGTTCCTTCTTTAACGCTGAGTAAAACATCATTCAAAAACATTTCCCATCTTTTTTTGTAGAAATCGCCGGTTAAGCCTGCCCAGCTGCGGTTGCCATAATCGTTTAACGAACGCTGTTTGCCGCCCCAAACCGTGATCAGCATTTTAGCATCTTTTTCATAATAATCCTTTTCCCGGGCATTTTTACCTAATTTTCTGGCATCAGCTATCCATTTTCCCAAAAGCATACTCGGTTGTGTAGCCAACAGTTCATCCAGGTCGTCAATCAGGCTTAACATCTCCGCTTTCTTTTTGGTCATTCCTACAATATCCTTTCTCTCGTAAGCAGCCGCGAAATCGTCTCTCAACGTAATGAAATGATTACCCAAAACCTGTCTGCCGATGTTAACCAGATCATAACTAAAGGATTGGTGAGCCGGATTTTGAATCGCAAGCATTTTCTGCCATATTCCAAAAAGTGTTTTGTTGTTATAGTTAAACTTTGGATTCGGAGTCCAATGTGCGGTACCCTTTAAAGTGGGTTTTGCATTTACTAAAATCCCCTGCCCCAGTTGCGAAGGCCTGTTATACACTTCTTTTATCAGCTCATTCCATGCCGCCTGATTGTTGGTATCTACACTGCCCAATCTTCTGTTGGCCCAATTGTTCGTCCAGCTGTTTACATCTGTTTTGCCGGTGCTCCATGCTTTTTCAAAAACATAATCATACATCACCGGATTAACATCAAAACCTTCGAGCGTTGAGCCTACTCCGGTTAAATTCGCACCCCCGTTTTTAAATGCATTTTCCATTCTGTCTTCAACGGTTTGCAAATTTCCCACCAGCATGCTGTTGCCACCAAAGTTGCCCAGGTAACACCAGATATAAGGCTGGTTAAAATACGACTCAGTGAGTTTCCATACTTCGGTACTTTCGGCATAGTAATCTAAGAGTGTCATTTTATCTTGCGGTACGGCCCTAACAAAGGCTTTGATGCGTTCGTTGTTCCATTCTTTGCGCATATAGTAAAATACCCAGGTCATTTGCAGCCACTCGGCCGACGGGTCTACTGATTTCATGGAGCTATAAATCACATCCGCAGCACTGGCCAGGTATTTAGGCTCCCAGCTCGGTGGGGTTACCTCGTTAAAAGGGTCAGCACCGTAAATATGGTCCGTTCCAAATGCCGCAGTCTGCTCTGCTAAAAAGGCGGTCTGTATCTGTTTAAATAATGGATCGAACGGATCGATGAAGTGGCTGTAATATTCTTCGCTAAAACCTCCCCAGGTACCCAAATCAGTAATTTTTGCATTCGGAAACTTAGTTTTAATGGCCTGTGGAACGTGTCCGGCAAAAGCAGGTAAAATGGGTTTCATGTTTAACTCGCGTTCGCGCTTAACGATTTTCTTTTGTAAGGCGAGCTGGTCATCCAGCCATGATTTTGGCAATGGGCCATCCCAGTGGTCGATGTTCGACATCCTGTGCCAGGGCAAAAATGCTGGTCCGGTAAAATAACTGCGGATCTGCTCATCACTTAAACCCATTTTCGACCACACTTTGTACCAGATGGCTTCCTGCCCGGTAATGGAAAGCGGCATGTTGATGCCGTTAAGGGCCATCCAGTCAATTAAATGCTCCCAATCTTTCCATCCCCACCAGGGCATCGTATAACCGAAAGTGCAATAGTTTAAAAAGAAACGGTTTTTAACCCTTGCCTCCTGGTTAATTTTACTTGTTAACACGGGCATTAATTTGGGAAGATCGATCTGATCATCCTTGTACCAGGAAACGGAGGTGTTGCAATAATATTTAAGGTAGTGGTTTAGGCCATAAGCCATCGAGTTGTAACTATTCCCTTTTACAATCAGCTTACCTTCTTTACTTTCCAGTTCAAAATAGTCTTTTCCTGAAGCGGTTTGGCTTTGCTCAAATATGATGTTTTTAGCATAAGGTTTAACAATCCTTTTTGCCAGATCTTCTATAGGTGTTGCTGCTTTTGAAAATAATGAGGGGAGAAAGAAAACAAGAAATAAGTAGGAAAAGGTTTTGATGGACTTGGTCATTTGTGTTATTGTTATTAAAATTATATTATTAAAAAAGGGGCCGCCATGAAAAAGCATACCCCTTTATACTTTCTGTTAATTATTGGAGCGTAGGGTCGAAAGTGCCTCCCCAATCTTTGTTTTGCTGTAATTTATTAGCATTTGCAATGATGTTTTGTGCTATAGGTGCAAAATAATATTTGTCAGGAACAATATTGAGTTTGTTACCGGTTTGTGGTACACTTAACGGAACATATTTGAAGTTCTCTTCTAACAATTGGTTAGCCTGGCCGAGCGACCTCGCTTTTGCCAGTGCCATTTCTGTACCATTGGCTTCTATGGCAATGGCTTCTAAGCCCGTTTTGCCTTTGTTATCTAACAAACTAAACATACGCCATCTTCTCAAATCGTTAAACCTAAAACCTTCAAAACAAAGCTCAATATTCCTTTCGTCCATAATGGCTTTACGCATTTGCTCACGGGAGGTGGCAACTATACCGTAGTTTCCGTCTGCACCGGGTTCAATACCCGCACGGGTTCTAATTTGTTTCAATATATCCAATGCATCTGCTAAATGATTCGTTTCGTTCGCAGCTTCTGCATAGTTTAACATGACTTCTGCATAACGCATCAATACATAATCTACGCCGGATTGTAATACAGTAGCTTGCGTTAAGGTTAAATCGCAACCTTTTAACACAAAGAATCCTGCATTTACATTATTATTGGTAGAGCGGTCTGGAGAATTTGGATTAATCCCGTTATTATCCAAAGCATTGGCAATGCCCAATGCAGTATATTGCCGATAGCCGGCAGCCGTACCTGCAACAGGATAGGTTTTTGCATTCCAAACGATAGATTTTTCAAACCTTGGGTCTCTATTCTTCCAATACGATTTTAGCATATCAGCATCAGATACAAAATAGGCACTGGTTGGGTCATTATAAAGTTTTCCATCTTTCATGGGGAAGGCCTTTACAAATTCGTAAGTTGGGGTTACAGCAGTGTTGCCTCTAGCTAAAGATAAGGGGCGAAGTCCGTTGTCCCAGCTTGCCGTTTTATCCGGAAACTGATTAATTACAGAAAAAACTACTTCGGTATTACGCTCAGCAAGTGCTATCGTCGAATAGTCACTTACCAGTTTGTAACCCTGTGTTTTTAAATCATCATAAGCTTTTTTATTTACGGTATAAGCATCGGCCCAATAGGCATTATCCCATGGATTGCCTGGGTTAAATTGTGGTGAAGCCTTATAAAGTGACATTCTTGCTTTAAAAGCCAGGGCGAAGTTACCATCAATTCTGCCCCAGCTGGCAGAACTCGGCAAATTACGTTTTGGCAGCAAGGCAATAGCCTGATCTAAATCGGCATTCATGAAATCAAAACACTCTTTGGTTGAGTTTCTAGGCACATTAAGTTCATCCTTATCTTTATCCTGTGGGATTTTGATATAAGGGACACCACCATAAGTACGGACCATTCCAAAATAAAAGTAGGCCCTGAGAAAATAGGCTTCTCCTAAAATTCTATTTTTGGTGGCATCGGGTAAAGTTCCTTTAGGTATATCCAAAATAGCTTGATTAACCAACCTAACCGGAGCGTAATTCCAGTTACCCAAACCGCCATTGGTGATGGTTACAGCATCTTGCGGAAAAGCAATACCCGATAGCTGATCGCTGTTGCGATCGGCACTTGCATTCCAGTTGCCGAAGGCAGTAGGATAAATATTGGTTAAATAAGCATCAGCTAATAATTGATCGTTCCAAATTTGATTGGGATCATATGCCGTTAAATTGTCAACATCTAATGCTTTTTTACATGCCGAAAACAGCGTTACGGCGATGAGGAATATGAATATTTTTTTCATAAAAATTTGTTTTTTATCGGCCATGAAGCTAGCATGAGCATCATCACTGCGCTTTTTAAGCAGTATGCCCATGCCGGTTTCATTTTTTTATAACAACCGGTTTAAAATTTAACATTTAAGCCCAAAGTGAAGGTTTTCATAATAGGGAAAGAATCGTAGTTGTTCTGCTCAGGGTCCTGAAATTCTTTCATAGCCGAGAAGGTTAACAGATTGGTTCCGTTGAAGAAAATCTGCGTACCAGCTAAGCCAGCTTTATTCATCCATTTTTGTGGTAAATCGTAAGCGACATTAATGTTTCTTAAGCGTAAGTAAGCACCATTAACCATCCAAAAGCTAGAGGCGCCTGTACCAGATTCCTGCCAGTTCTGACCGACCGGCCTAGGGTATTTAGCGTTAGGGTTTTCAGCAGTCCAAACGTCGCCAGCCCATATTGGATAATAGGTACGGAAGTTACCACCATGCTGGCGCATACCACCACCCTCCTGGTTACTGATCATCCTGTCATAAGCACCTACACCCTGCAGCAATGCATCAATAGTAATGCCTTTCCAGTTGACCCTAAAACCAAAACCAAAGTTTATTCTTGGTATTGCATTGTTACTCAATACCTGAAGGTCATTGTCGTCAATTTTATTATTTGCCCCGGGTTTAAATGCATCGCCGCGTACATCTTCATAAAGAATAGCACCTAAATATGGTTTTCTGCCATATTGCAAAAATCCTTTAGCATTTAAGGCATCTAACTGTTCCTGTGTACGGATCAAATCAATTGCTTTTAAACCAATAATTCTATTGGCGGGCTGGCCGATGGCGGAGCGCCATTCGTTAACACCACCTGGTAAATAATCAGCACTTTGATCCAATACATCCCAACGGTCTTTGGCATAACCCAAATTACCGAACAATGAATAATTTATCTGGCCAATTTTATCTTGCCACTCCAGGTTAAAATCTAGTCCTCTGAAGCTTCTGGCGGCATAATTTTCTGGCGCTATCGTTGCTCCATAAGATGCCGGCACGATAATATCCCGTGGTCCGAGGATATCTTTCATGTTATTCAAAAAGGCATCAACAGAACCGGTTAGTTTATTTTTTAACAATCCAAAATCCAAACCGATGTTGTAGTTATAAATGGTTGCCCAGGTTTGGTTAGGGGTAGGTGTGCTACCTGGTGCAACACCACGGAAAAGCGTATTGCCAAAAATATATGAGTTCCCGTTTCCGTAGGTTTGTTCAAATCCGAAAGCGCCAATAGTATTATTACTCGTATTTACCAGATTCCCTGTTGTACCATATGAGGCACGCAGTTTTAAATCACTCAACCATTTAGCGTTATCCTTAATAAAGCCTTCTTGTGATATTCTCCATCCTGCAGAAACTGACGGGAAGAAACCCCATCTTTTGGTCTCAGCAACTAAGGGTGTTCCATCATATCTGAATGAAAAATCAACAAGGTATTTTTCGTCAAAATTATAACCCAATTTACCAACCCATGCAATATTCGAAATCCATGAATTAAATGCATTTCCTCCGTTAACACCAATGGCTTCTGTAGCATTACCCGTTCTGTTACCCGCTGATGCAGAGTAGGCAAACATCTGATCTATACTGGCTGTAGGCGCAAAACCCGTAGTGGTGATATAGGTCGTTTTAAACTCCGACTGTTCGAATATCGCTTGTGCCGTTACTTTATGTTTATCAAAAGTTCTATCGTAGTTTAAGAAACCATTAACCTGGTACCTCCAGGCATTATTCATCTCATAACCTAAGCTTGGCTGGGCTTGCCCGAAAGTGTAGGTATTTGTTTTTGCAGGATCTGGTGCTGCAGGAATGAACCGGTTACCCGATGGATCTTTAGGAGAATAAACATAATTTTTCTGATAAGTGATAAACGTTTTACGCATGTAATCCACCGCTTCATAATTTCCTGCGATTTTAGCAGAAAGACCTTTGGTAATGGCGTCTAACTTAACGTTAAAGGTTAAAATAGGATTAAATTGCCTGTTTTTTGTATCAACATACCGATCGCCATTAACCTGATCGATTACGCTCCAGGCTTGAAAACTGCCCAATGGGGTTTGTACCGGAAAAGCTGTAACCTGATTAGCCGGAGTGCCATCAGCCTCAGTATAAAAAGGATATAATTTAGTCCAGTTGAAGGTTACACGATAAAAATCGCCCACGTTAAAATCATCAGCAGAATCGCCCTGCCAAAAAAAACGGTGGTTATTTTGCTGAGATGCCGATAAATTTAAATTCATAGAAATGGCATTGCTCAATTGTGCCGTAATGTCCGATCGCAGGTTGAATTTACCAAAATCTACATTTTTGTAAGTACCCTGCTCATCGGTATAACCTGCCATGGCATAATAGGTAATTCTTTCGCTACCGCCATTCACACTAAGGAGGTACTTTTGTGAATTTGGATTGCGCCAAACCCAATCGTTTACATTGTAAACCTTATCATTAAAATAATCGAATTCTCTCTGGTTATTGGGTTGCACATAGGGCGTGGTTCTGGCACCTTGCTCCCATTCAAATCTCGTTACCCTGTTTTGATAGGTGAGCTCATCGGCGGCGGTGGTAATATCGCCCAAGGGCGTTTTAGTCGTGGTGGCTAAGGTATTTGATGCCTGAAAGTTAAACTGTGCTTTTTGTACCTTACCGGTTTTGGTTGTCACAACGATTACCCCATTACCTGCCTGTGCACCGTAAACAGATGCCGAAGCTGCATCTTTTAAAACGCTCATTTGGTCAACTTCATTTGGATCCAGTGCATCGAAAGAGGCTTTGTTTTTAATCACACCATTAATCACATACAAAGGTTCTCTAAAACTTCCCCTTACACGTATGGTTGAGGTAGCACCAGCAAGCCCAGAGCTATTGGTAACAGTAATACCAGGTGCCCTGCCCGCTAAGGCATTAGATAAGTTAGAAACCGGAATAGAACCAATTTTGTCCATTTTAATAGAGGAGACAGAACCCGTAATATTGCCTTTCTTCTGCGTTCCATAACCCACCACCACAACCTCTTCAAGGTTAGATTGAGGTATCATTTTGATCGTCATACCTGATGACGCTTTTACTTCAAGCGGCTTGTATCCTACATAAGAAACAATAATAACGGCACCATCTTCAATGTTTTTGAGCTGAAATACGCCATTGGCATCAGCCTGGGTAACAATTTTTGTTCCTTTAACGCTTACTGTTGCTGCAGGAATGGGCTGTCCATTTTCATCAACTATTTTTCCACTAACATCAAGATACCTGCTCCCTGGAAATGAGTATCCGGTTGACAAATGAGTATTTCCGACGTTTGCATCACTATCCGAAACTTCGAATAGTACGTTTTTTGCATTGGATTGAAATGCAAGCATTGCGAAAGCAAGTGCCAAAATCAACTTTCGATTTTGAGATCGCTTTTTAATCGATAACCACTCCACACCATTGCGTGGAGCATTCTGTTGTTTAATTAAAGACATAATTTTGTTGGTTGTATTGGTTGCTTTGTTTTTAAACGATTTCAGGGATGATGATTTAAAATTTTGTAGTTGTTTTAGTGCTAATAATGAATACAAATTCCCACTTGTATTTAATTCGATTATGTTATGTTTGCGACGTGATCGCAAGGGTTTAGTAAAACTATTGGAAATATAATTTTGTAGTTAATGATTAAGGCTACAAAGTTTTTGAATTGTTTTGTATGTTTAACTATTTGATTTATAGCTGATTATTTTTTATGAAATCGAATTCTGGAAATAAGGAAACTCACGCTTTTTTCGAATTGCTGGATTATTGCGTGGCCGAGATCATAAAAAAAATGGGGGACCTGCCTGTTGCCGAATGGCGTTCGACAGATTATACGGCCCTGAGTAGCCATTTAGGAAAACAGACCAAGGTTTATTTAAGCGAAAATACACTCAGGCGGATACTGGGCAAATTGAAAACCTCAGAACGCTACTATCCACAGAAGGCAACAAGGGATGCTTTGGCACAATTTATAGGTTACCGCGACTGGCAGGAGCTTGAGCTGGTTTATAAAACCACGAAAAAAAATAGCCAGGCGACAGCGGAGAATCTGGCAGACCAGAAAATGCTACCTGTAAGCGCCGTCAAAAGAGCACGCAAATCTTACCGCTTTGTAGCAATTCTAAGTATCCTGTTGGTTTTGGGTTGTGCAGCTGCGATAATTTTGTTTAAACATGGGGAGCAGATGCATGTAAAACTGGTGTGTACCAATCCCTTCGGAGCAGTCCCTCACTCAGCAACGTTCAGGCTGGAAGCAATGAAAGGTTATAGTCAGGACGAGAAATTTCAGCTTGATTTTTTAGAAGAAGCGATGCGGTCGGAAATTAGCGGAAAGAAAGAAGTAACCAAGTTTTTTAAAAATCCGGGCGTGGTTTATGCCACCTTGCTTCACAATGGCAAGGCCATCGATACCGTTAGCGTCTTTATGCAGACCAAAGGATGGGTGGCCAATTCGGGGAATGATACATCACGCGCTTTTCCGGTAATCGGGCTTAAAACACTCCATCCGGCAAATATTTATGTCTCTCCCCAACAACTCGATTCGGCAGGTCTCGATACTGCAAAACCTTTTATGGTTGGCTTCAGTTATGTTAAGCCTTCTCACATCAGTGGCGATAATTTTTCTTTTAACTGTAAGATTTTCTCCGAAAAAGACAGGCCAGGCACACAATGCGTAGGAACCGCTATCCTCATCCTGGGCTCGAAAGATAAACATGTGATCAATCTGTTCAGGCCAAGTTGTTCGGCCTTTTGCGATTATAAATTTTCAGAACTGCGTGTGCTGGGTTCAGATAAAAACCTCAGTAATCTGGCCTTTAATCCCGAACATGGTGGGGATGTAACCATCAGGGTAGCAAATAAAGTGGTTTCTATTTACCTTGATGGAAAAAAAGTGCTCACTACGCAATATAAACAATCCATAGGCGAAGTAATGGGGATTAAATTTGTATTTAATGGAATAGGCAAGGTGGTTTCGCCCCAACTGCAGGATTTAAAAACTAAAGAAATTTTTTAAGGCATTAGCGGTTGATCAACGGCCACATCTCTGGGCAATAGCAGATGATTAAGTCTTACCGGTAAACAGAAAGACCACATATAGTCCGCATTCAAAAAATGCGGACTATATGCAAAACAGGATATTAATTAGTTTTCTTTCCGGATGAAAATTGCGCCGTTAGTGTCATTACTGGTATCGCCCCTTACATAGGCTTTAATGGTAAATGCGGCACCGGTTTCATACTCATTGATTTCGAATTTATAACTGTTTTCTTTTTGTTCTGTAGTGTTCTGTTGCACGCCTCCATTAAGCTTGGTGCCATTTTTATAAATTTCGATGGATTGTATTTCAAGCTTGCTCCTGCCTCCGGTAGCTTGAAAACTTAATACATATTTTCCATTTGAATTAATTTTACCTGTGGCATTGATTTCCATTAGCGCAAAATCTTTTGCCTTAATATTTGATGGATTCCATTCTGATAATAAGGTGCCATATTTTTTGTAACGTTCATACTTTTCCGGAAAATAAAGCGGAAGGGAATATTGCTGACGGTTGAGCACAGTGATGGCTAAGAAATTATTAAGTCTACCTACTTTAACCGGCTGCGTGTAAACAGGAGAGTAAGCATTCGGGAAAGAGCCATCTGTGGTATAGCGTATTTCCGCATGGTCGACAATATTTTTTAAGGTGATGGTTTCGGTACTGTCTGTCTTAGTTTTACTCATCAGCTTCGGTTGAGGCAAGCGAAAACCATAACCCGCATTTTGATAACGGCTGTAATGTGAAGCCATCCGGTTTTCAAAATCTGTCCAGCTTTGCCGGGCGAAGGGAGTCCAGCAAACCTCTGCCAGCGCGCTCAGTCTTGGCAGGGCCAGGTAATCAAAATATTTTTCTGAACGGTTTTCATTTAGCGGAGCAAATTCTGGCAACTTGTTTCCGTGGATAAACTGATCTGCCCACAATGTTCCTGAAGCACCGAGGATTTGCCCCTTATATTTTTCGTCTAAACCTTTCACCATCGGGTTTAGGGAATACACCCGTTCTAAAGAAACTGGTCCTACCCAGGTTGCAGTTTGCACTTCGCCCGGAATGTTTGCTTCGGACATATCAAAATAACAATAAGAAGTAAGGGATTGAACGATACTGTGGCCGGCCTCAACTGCTTTGAGTATTTTTTTCGGATCGTTCCAGATCATCCCTACCATCGGCTCTTTTAGGCCTTCTTCTATGGCTTCATCCCAGCCTACAATGGTTTTACCATATTTTTTCAGTATCGTTTGTACACGGTTATTAAAATAGGTTTGCAGCTCGGCCTCTGATTTTAGTCCCAATTCTTTCTTCTTCCGCTGGCAATCTGCACATTCTTTCCATCTACTGTAATTGGCTTCATCTCCGCCAATATGAAGATATTTGGATGGAAAAAGTGAAACGGTTTCTTTAAAAACATCCTCTAAAAAACTAAAGGTACTTTCTTTGCCCACGCAATAGATTTCTTTACTGATTGAATGCTGGGTAGGCATTACGAATTGCTGCCCTGTACAACCCAGGTAAGGATAAGCAACAATTGCGGCGAGGGTATGTGCAGGTAGCTCTATTTCGGGCACCACCTCTACATTTCGCTTTGCCGCATAGGCTACTATTTCTTTGATATCTTCCTGGGTATAATAACCTCCGGTTGTTTCTGCACCAACACCACGCCAGCCACCAATTGAGGTTAATTTCGGGTATTTTTTAATTTCTAATCTCCATCCGGCATCATCAATAAGGTGAAAGTGTAAAACGTTCATTTTATACATGGCCATCATATCAATAAATTTCAACACATATTCCTTACTGAAAAAATAGCGCGAAACATCGAGCATCATGCCACGCCACGGGTATTCCGGGCTATCGTTAATCACCGCGCCCTTGATATTCCAAACTATATTTTTTTGACGCTCTTTATTATATATTTCGGCGGGCAACAGCTGTAGCAAACTTTGAATGCCATAGAATACGCCTGCGCTGTTAGCGCCAGTAATTTTAATTTGTTTGTTATCGACCAATAAATGATAGGCTTCCTTATTGGTGTCTCCTTTAGCAGTAGCTAATATAATTCCGTTAAGTGGTACAGTTTTAAATTCCTGTAACGCAAAATCATAACCCGTAGCCGGGCTTAAAGCCGATGCCAGGAGCAGTGCCTGGTCCTTGAGTCCTTTTTGATAATAAATTTTTGTCTGGGCATTCAGCTTAAAAACTTTTCCGTTTGCTTTGAAATCCCTGGGTTGGGGTATAATACTGGTTTGCGCCAATACTTGGCTCCGGAATGCCAACATCAGCATCAGTACCGTAAAAATATTTTTCATGATTGGTTATATCAGGTTTTGATACAGCAATTTGTAGAAATATCATTGGTTTTTAAAGTTTATTACTGCACAAACGTTTGTTTAAAAGCAAAGCGCTTTATAATGAATTAGATGAGTCATTTGGATTTAATACTGGCGCGAATGCCCCTTTATTTGTCATAACGGTACAGCACCTAAAGTAATTTTTACACCTAAATTTAAACATCAAAAAAACTGAATGATGTTATTAGAAGGTAAAATCGCGATTATTTATGGCGCTGGCGGATCTCTTGGCGCTGCGGTAGCCAGTGCGCTCGCCTCTGCCGGTGCTCAGGTATTTCTTACAGGCCATCATATACACAGTGTGGAAAAAACAGCAAATAAGATTGCATCTGCCGGAGGGAAGGTTTCATTCCATGAGGTAAATGCGAGGAATGAGAAATCTGTAAATGACCATGTACAAACAGTGATGCAGGCCGTTGGATCGGTTGATATCTCTTTCAATGCAATCGGCTGGCAGGATACACAAGACATGCCTTTAGTTGATATGGCGCTTGATGATTTTCTCCGTCCGATAAATATTGCCATGGAAAGCCAATTCATCACTGCAACCGCTGCAGGAAGGGTGATGAAACAAAATAAATCCGGGGTGATCCTTTCGCTCACCGCTACACCCGGAGGTATCGGTTATGCCAACGTGGGCGGATTTGGTCCTGCCTGTAATGCGGTAGAGGCATTCTCCCGAAACCTGGCTTCAGAACTGGGTCCATATGGAATTCGTGTGATAAACATCCGTTCGGCCGGATCTCCGGACTCAAGGGTTTTTAAGGAAGCAATAGATGCCGGTGGCGATGAAGTGAAAGCATTCGTTAAGAAAATGGAAAGCGACACCATGTTAAAACAGTTACCGCTCATGGAAGATATAGCCAATACAGCCGTATTTCTTGCGTCGGCTATGGCTGGTAAAATAACAGGGGTTACCATCGATGTAACAGCAGGTACCACAAGCGCACTGAATTATAAAGTAACAAACATCGCATTTCTGAAAAAAGATGCCAGTAAACCATAGGTGCAACTGCAGTTTTCCTTTCAGGTTAAATACCCACCGGCGAAAACAAATAAAGCCTGAAATCTCTCAATTTCAGGCTTTACTCAATCCCGGGTATTTTATGAATTTATAAACTGCGACAAGAGATCGTGTTCACTTATTCATGTATCGGTATAACTGTTAAAAATTTACCAAACTCGCAGCATCGTATCGTGCTGGAATGGGTACATTTAAAAACTTAAGGACGGTTGGGGCAACGCCATAAATAAACGGCGGATTTCCACTTACATAATTGCCAGCGCTCGCACTTGACCATGATGGTGCACTTGTGCCACTTCCGATTAAATTAACATTACCTCCAATAATACCTGTATAAACCGAGCCTGATCCATCATTTCCTTTTGCATAATATTTTAAACTCGCATAATCAGGATGGTTGGTTGAAGTAAGGTTACTATTCTGATACTGTTTAGCAATTGTGGCGGGGCTTAATGCGGTATTGAAAATCCGCAGGTGTGTGATGTTTCCGTTAAAGAGGTTTGGCCCATAAAGTCCCCTGCCGTCCTGACCGATATTAAGGTTTAAAGCAGGATCCTGTATCGACCCTGTAACTGCAGAAATATCTCCGTTTAGCTTCATCAATCCAGCTTCATATACCATTGCCCTGTTGGTTGTACGGTTAATTACCAGGGTAATGTAATGCCAGTTCTGGTCAGTAAGGTCTATACCAGGATCAAAATCTTTACGGGTAGTGCCATTGCTGATATTAAACCTTAATTTCCCCATCTGATCGTGCATTTCGAAACCAACATTAATACCGGATACCCAATTTTTATTGCTGATTACAGGTGGGTAGTTTGTACTTAATGTATTGTTTTTTCGTACGCGGTATTCGATAGTGAAATTGCCGGTTGCAAAATCTACATTAGATAAGGCGGGCAGTTTTCCATAAGCCCCATTACCAAAACCCACAACATTTTCGCTATGCGAACCACTTACACCAGGGAGCGTATTTACCACCGCAGGCGTTATCGCGCTGTTGTTTAATATGATAAATGGATTTCTTTCTAAATAACTTGCTCCACCATGCCCGGTTCCGGTACCACCATGATCGGTTACCATGACAATAAGCCAATCCTCGCTGCTATAGGTTGCCCTGTTTTTTAATGCAGTAAGAATATTTCCGACATGAACATCTGCCGCTGCAATTGCATTGGTATAGTTAACATTGCTGGTCGAAAAGCCGCTTCCGTGGCCATTGTGGTCAATGTTGTCAAAGTGGCAAAAAAGTACATCAGGATTGTTGTTCGAGAGTTCATTAATTACGGCCGTGGCCACTTTACTATCTCTTAATACATAATCACTATCGCCGTAGGCTGTGCGAAAAGCAACATCGTTAGCATTCACGATATAGGTTGTAATCGGGCTCCATGCTACAATTGCACCTGTTCTTAGGTTGGGTAGTGCTGTTTTTATTTCCCTGAAGAACGATGGGTTATTGGCGATATCGTTTCCTGTAAAAGAGTTGTCAGTTGCTTTGTGTTTTGAAATGGAGGTGCCGGTTAATATCCCGCTCCATCCGCCTGCACTCCAGGTTGGTGGTTCTGCCTGGGCATTTGTACTTACCCACGATGAATCCATAAGTGCTTTTATATGCGGGGCATTTTGTTGGGTAAGTGCAGTCCACAATGTGCCGTCTAAGCCAATAATAAGGACTTTTTTGGTTTTTACTACTGCTTCTGTTTTTCCGGCACCAA
The DNA here is from genome assembly GCA_002151545.1 of Sphingobacteriaceae bacterium GW460-11-11-14-LB5. Taxonomy (NCBI): domain Bacteria; kingdom Pseudomonadati; phylum Bacteroidota; class Sphingobacteriia; order Sphingobacteriales; family Sphingobacteriaceae; species Sphingobacteriaceae bacterium GW460-11-11-14-LB5. Next base: position 4,665,333 of record CP021237.1, read on the forward strand.
GAGTTTTAAAACTTTCGAGCTTGCTACAACCAAACAGGATGGAGGAAATTAAACAAGCGGCAACTAGTTTCATCTTTGCGCTTTGGTTCGACTTTAGGAAGCTGCCTGTTTGCGGCGCCCAAAGTAGAAGTCGTAAGGTGTTGTTTTTCATGGTTTGTTTTTTAGGACGTTTAAATTGGTTAGATTTATTATTGTTTTTCGGGATTGATTTCCGGTTATTACATGAAAACCATTTCTATAAGAATAAGATTTTCGGGTGTTTAGCTTTGGTATGCCATTGTTAAGTCTGTTTTTCGATATCAATATTTTAGCAGACAATTTACTGCAATCAAAGCAAATTATTGTAAACAATGTTTATTAATACTATACAAACATAAAAATATTTATCAATAATGAACCATTAGGTTTAAGAAAGATGGATGGATAATAAGCGTGTTTACCGGAAACGAAAAAAGGCCTGCTATCATGCGATTTGCAGGCCTTTTTAGATATTAGAAATCCTTTTGCGGAGAGAGCGGGATTCGAACCCGCGGTACCTTGCAGTACACACGCTTTCCAAGCGTGCTCGATCGACCACTCTGACACCTCTCCGGGTGGATTGCAAAAGTATATTTTTTATTGGTAAAAAAAATGCTCCCGGTTAAAATCGGGAGCATTTTTAAATATGATATTAGAAATTAATCTATAACCGTAATTTTTAACATGTTGGTTTTACCTTTTGCTTCCATTGGGATAGCAGCCGTATTGATCACGATATCACCTTGTTTAACCAATTTTTTGCTTTTTAAGAATTCGTTCACCTCTATAATAGTGTTATCGGTACTTTCCCACTTATCGTAGTAAAAACCTCTTACGCCCCAAAGTAAACTTACCGCGTTTAATAAGGCCCTGTTGCTGGTAAAAATAAAGGTTAAAGCTTCCGGACGGTGACTTGAAATTTCAAAAGCAGTATAACCACTTAAAGTCATCGATACAATACCTACCGCGTTGGTTTGTTTCGCTAAGAAACAAGCAGAATCGCAAATGGCATCGCTTAAAAAAGATGGCGATTTTGGTTTTAAAAACTTATCAGGATTGAAAGGATAGTTGTTTTGCTCAATGTTCTGGATAATTTTTTGCATCGTTTCGATCACGATCAATGGAAATTCTCCAACTGAAGTTTCGCCACTTAACATCACTGCATCAGCACCATCTAAAACAGAGTTGGCCACGTCATTTACCTCTGCACGTGTTGGGCGAGGTGTAGTGATCATGCTCTCTAACATTTGGGTAGCCACAATTACAGGTTTAGAAGCTGCTCTACATTTAGCAACAATCATTTTTTGTAACAATGGAACTTCTTCCATCGGACATTCAACACCTAAATCACCACGGGCAACCATAATACCATCCGTTGCCGCAATAATTTCGTCGATATTGGCAATGGCTTCCGGTTTTTCGATTTTTGCAATTACACGGGCAGTTTTACCACGTTCTGCAATAATTTTTTTAAGTTCGATAATATCTTCTGCTTTACGCACGAAAGATAAACCGATCCATTCTACATCATTTTCTAAAACAAATTCTAAGTTTTCGCGGTCTTCTGGTGTTAAAGAAGGGATAGAAACTTTAGTATTTGGAAGGTTTACACCTTTTCTGGAAGTTAAAATACCACCGTGAACTACCTCACAAACTACTTCATCTTTTAAATTGGTAGAAATCACTTTCATTTGAAGCTTTCCATCATCCAAAAGGATAATTTCGCCCGCCTGAACATCCTGAGGGAAGTTTTGGTAAGTGATGTAAATACGTTCCTCGTTACCAATACATTCGGTTGTTGTAATTACGGTAGTTTTACCATTAATCAGGTTAATGCCACCTTCTTTTACTAAACCAATGCGGATTTTAGGGCCTTGTAAATCGGCAAGGATACCTACATTATAATCGTATTTTTTATTTAAATCGCGGATGGTATCCAAAACCGCCTGATGATCTGCTTGTGATCCGTGTGAAAAGTTTAAGCGGCAAACATCTAAACCTGCGTTAAACATACTATATAATACATCTGGTTTTGCTGATGCAGGCCCAAGCGTGGCAACAATTTTAGTTCTCGAATGAAAAGGTTTCATTTAATTAATTGATTTTAGCAATGCAGTTTAAGAAAGCATAATTATTTATCTAAAATAATCAAACTGCATTAAATTTTATATATTTTGTTCTTTTGTTCTTTGTTTGTAACCGTCAAATATAGTGTATTTAATACACCAAGTATATAATTTTTATATTACCAAATTCTCACGGCTCTTTAACTTGGCTGGATCAATCTTTGCAGCCACCTGTATATCAGGCAGTTTATTCAAACCATTGATTAAATAATCCAAATCTTCCTTATCAATAAATTCTTTAATAATAATAAAGAAATCTACTTTGTTCATCTCCGGAATTAGAAAACCATCGCTACTTTTGTTGCAAATTAAGTAGTATTCTACCTCACCTTGCTCTACAAAAAAGTAATATTTAGAGAAAGACCAGGCTGGTTCGTCAATATTAAAAAATATTTCATGGTCTTCTATTTTTTCAAATTGTGTATTTAATCGGGTATTAATTTTGTGGCAAAGCACATAGTCTTTTAGGGGTGCTGTGATCGCAATTAGTATAAAATCAAGGTCTAAGGTAAGTTTTAGGTAAGTCTTATTCAAAGCGAAATAAATTATTTACAGAACGAAATTAAAAAACTAATTCTATATTCGCTGTGTTATTGAGATACCAAAATTACGTATCGAAATAAAAACATTTGAAAATTGTAAGAATTTATTTTTCTTTGCACAGAATTATTTAACCATTAAATTATAAAATTATGTCTGATATTGCTTCAAGAGTTAAGGCTATTATCGTAGAAAAACTAGGTGTTGACGAAAGCGAAGTTACGCCAGAGGCTTCATTCACCAACGATTTAGGTGCAGATTCTTTAGATACCGTAGAGTTGATTATGGAATTTGAAAAAGAATTCAATGTAGCTATTCCTGATGATCAGGCTGAAACCATCGGTACAGTTGGTCAAGCGATTGCTTATTTGGAAAAAAACGTTAAATAGAATTACGCTTTTTCAGTATAAATGGAATTAAAAAGAGTAGTAGTAACAGGGTTGGGTGCGCTCACTCCTATAGGCAATAATGTTCCCGATTTTTGGGAAGGATTGACTAACGGGGTGAGTGGCGCTGCTCCTATTAAGGGTTTTGATACTGAAAAGTTCAAGACCAAATTCGCATGCGAGGTTAAAAATTTTAATCCGGAAGACTTTCTGGAGAAAAAAGAAGCCCGCAAGCTAGATCCGTTTGTACAATATGCTCTTGTGGCAACAGATGAGGCTGTGAAGGATGGTGGTTTTGATTTTGAAAAATTAGATACCAACCGGATCGGTGTAATCTGGGGTGCAGGCATAGGTGGATTGAAAACTTTCCTGGATGAAATTTCGAATTTCGCCAAGGGAGATGGTACGCCAAGATACAATCCATTTTTTATCCCTAAAATGATTATTGATATTGCTCCTGGGCATATCTCGATCAAATACGGCTTACGTGGGCCAAATTTTGCAACTGTTTCGGCATGTGCCTCTTCAACCAATGCCATGATTGATGCATTTAACTATATCCGTTTGGGTATGGCTGATGTAATTATCAGTGGCGGTTCTGAAGCCATCATTAACGAAGCAGGTATGGGTGGTTTTAATGCCATGCATGCATTATCAACGCGTAACGAAGATCCGGCAACGGCGTCACGCCCTTTTGATAAAGACCGTGATGGTTTCGTAGCTGGTGAAGGTGCTGGGACGATTATTTTAGAAGAACTTGAACATGCAAAAGCAAGAGGTGCAAAAATTTATGCAGAGCTTGTTGGCGGTGGAATGAGTGCCGATGCTAATCACATCACAGCACCACATCCTGAAGGTTTGGGCGCTAGAATGGTAATGACCAATGCACTAAAAGATGCTGGTTTAACAACTGCTGATATAGATTATATCAATGTACACGGTACTTCTACCCCACTGGGTGATATTAGTGAAACCAAAGCCATTGGTACATTATTTGGTGAAGATGCTTATCGTTTAAACATCAGCTCAACCAAATCGATGACTGGCCACCTTTTGGGTGCAGCCGGAGCTATTGAGGCTATTGCAGCCATTCTTTCTGTTAAAAATGATATTGTTCCTCCAACGATCAATCACTTTACAGACGATCCTGCATTTGACCCTAAATTGAATTTTACTTTTAACAAAGCACAAAAACGTACCGTTAGAGCTGCTTTAAGTAATACATTCGGTTTTGGCGGCCATAACGCTTCCGTTATTTTTAAGAAATACGAAGATTAATTTAAAACAGCCCTGCTATATAATTTTGTATGCTAATTAAAAATAGATAACTTAGTTAAATATGCTAATTAGCCGTTAATTGTGTTATTTATTTAATGCCGATATTAAAATTATATAAACTTTATCTCTCTCCTGAAAAGGAGTTTGTTAAAAAGCTGAAAAACATTTTAGGCTTTGTTCCAGGCAATGTTACGCTCTATAAAATGGCGTTCAGACATCGTTCTGTAGCGAAAGTTTTAAAAAATGGAAGCAGGAGCAGCAATGAACGCTTAGAATTTTTAGGCGATGCTGTTTTAGGTTCGGTGATAGCAGAGCTGCTTTTTAAACATTACCCCTACAAAGAAGAAGGTTTTTTAACCGAAATGCGCTCGAAAATTGTGAACCGGGCTAATTTAAACCAGTTGGCAAAGAAAATTGGTTTTGATAAGCTCATTCAGTTTGACCAGCGTTCGGTTAGCATACAAACCAAACACAATTCGATGCTCGGCGATGCTTTTGAGGCTATTGTAGGCGCCATTTATATGGATAAGGGGTACAATTTTACCAAAGAGTTTTTATTGCGCAGAATTGTAAAACCACATATCGATATTCATACCCTGGAACTTACTGAAACCAATTTCAAAAGTAAATTGATTGAGTGGTGCCAGCGCCACGGCAAAGATGTTATGTTCGAACTGGCCGAAAACAGTGAAGGTGAAAGTGCCAAGTTATTTACCATTAGCGCAATTGTTGAAGGTGAAAAATATGGTACCGGCAGAGATTACAACAAGAAAAACGCAGAAAAATTAGCAGCAGAAAAAGCTTGCGAAGCGTTGAGTATATAGAAGATTGGTTAACTGTATAATTGGTTAATTGTACAGGTGGGTTAAAACTACTAACGCTAAATGCTCAACTCGGGGCTAAACCCTTCAGACCTCCGACTTCGGACTTATTTTATACCCCCAAAACCCATCACTTCAAACTGACTCCGGACTCAAACCTATTTCCCCTTTCCCAGTGTATCCGTAAATTTCTTTGAAGATTCTTTAATGTATTTAATGTAATCGTAGCTGTTCCAGTATTGCGCTTTATCAAATTCAGGGCGACAGTTTAACATGTATTTTTCTAAGGTATCGCCTCTTAATTCGGTATTGTTTTTAATGATGCTTTGGTTGAAGTAGACATCGATTTGCGATTGTTTAATTTCATTATCAGCATACCGGCCAAACCGCCTTGCATTTTTAGGATCTTTGCCAAATAGGTTATACAACGCATTTAACGGACTGAATACCGCTGATAGAAATGAAGTTTTACCTCCATTGTATACGCCCTTGTTTTTAAACTCTCTTTTAATATCGTCGAGGTCTTGTTGTTTCGTATTTCCCCTAATGGTTACATCGGCTAATGTAGTACTTCCGCGAACAAGATAAACAACCAGATCCTTCTCACTGGTAACCACTATGCGCTGATCGACCAGGTCTCTTTTAATGACCAGAAGTGTATCGCCAAGTCTGGCTTTTAACTGAAACATACCAATATCATTACTCCCCACCCCTATACCGGTACGCAGGTTGGTAATTTGTGATAATGCAATCCTAACGTTTGAGCCTTTCTCGATGACCACGCCTTTAATAATAAAATCCTGTGCTTTAGCGACAAAGCCAATTGCGGTGAGAACGAAGAGTATGAAGGTAAATTTAAAGTTTTTCATTTATGTTTTAATTTGTGTGTTTCAAAGTATCAGTATATTTTTTAGCCGATTCTTTGATGTATTTAACAGCATCGTAATTGTTCCAGTTACTAACCATGCTACTGCTTGGGTAATAGTCGAGCAGAAATTTGTCGAGCGCTTTCCCTGTTAAGGTGGTATTTTTCGAGACTAAACTTTTATTAAAAAATTTATCCACCTCGATTAAACTTAGCTCCTTTTGATAATAACGGTTAAAATTACGCGCTCTTGCCGGTGTTTTTCCGAAAAGCTCATAAAAAAATGTTAACGGACTCCCACCAAAAGGGTTTAACAAGATTAATGGTGGTTTACCTGCATAAAATGAACCATTTCTTTTCAGGTCTCTTTTTATGCTTTCCATTTCCTGCTTTTTGGTCTGGCCTTTAACCGTAACCTCTTCTAACATTGTGCTTCCTCTAACCAGATAAATAACCAGGTCATCATCTGATTTAACTACTATTTTTTGCTCATTCAGGTTTCTTTTTTGAATGAACAGCGTATCGCCAATTCTTACACTTAACTGGAACATCCCAATATCATTACTGCTTGCGCCCATTTTACTGCGCATATTGGTAATACCAGCCAAAGCAATCCGCACATTCGAACCTTTTTCAATTATTACCCCTTTCAGCACAAAATCCTGCGCTTTGATTTTTAAGCCCTGCATGAAGATGATCAGTAGAAGAATAATTTTCAAATGCTTCATTGCGTTAAAATGGCCAGTTAAATGATCGGGTAGCGCAGATTGGTTTCTATTTTAACAGCAGATTGGTTTTGTTGTTTGTTTTCTGCCTAATTGTTACATCCTGGCCAGAAAACGAATTTATCTTCCTTAATGAAGGAAAATGCTTTCCTATCTACCAATATTTTTGTAAAATTAACACTTGTTAACCTTGCAAACTGTTAAATAAACGTTAATAATGATGAGAAAACTATTTGGCGGATTTTATTTACTCTATTCGGCAATTGTATTTTTCGTACTCATGCTTATTGTTTGCCCTTTTATCCTAATTAGTACAGGTATTTTTAAGGAGAAAACAGGAAGAAAAATTTCCTTCTATTTTTTAAAATGCTGGGCATGGACTTTTAGTCTTTTAACCTTTCTATGGTTTTCTGCTGGAGGTAAAAAAATTAACACTTCGCGGGCTTATATCTATGTAGGTAACCACAGTTCCTTTTTAGATGCCGTAGCCATTGTGATCTGCATTCCACAGGCCTTTAGTCCGCTGGGGAAGATTGAAATGCTTAAAATACCCGTATTTGGATGGATTTACAAACGTTTAGTGGTGGTGATTGACCGAAGCAGCAGAGAAAGCCGGGACCATTCTGTAGCCGAGCTAAGGAAAGATCTGGCTGATGGTCAATCCATATTGATTTTTCCGGAAGGAACGATGAATAAATCTGATCAACCTTTAAATGCTTTTTATGATGGCGCATTTCGTTTAGCGATAGAAACCCAAACCCCTGTTTTACCCTTCGCCATATTGAACAGCAGGGCGCATTTACCCAGAACAGATCCATTATTATTAAATCCTGGATTAATTAAAACAGTATTTGGGGAAGCCGTTGAAGTGAAAGGCCTGGTTGCCGAAGATATTGAAGAACTGAAGCAAAAAACATTTAATGCTATTTTGAACATGCTGGAAAAGTAGGATTATATTTCATTTATCAGGAATAAAAGCCCAGTCCCATCAGATTTAAATACGCTGATTTGTACTTTGCAGGTAACAGACCAGAGCCAAAACCAATTCTGCTTTGTACCTAAACCCGATTGGAATGAAAAGCCCGCATCCCGATTTTCATCGGGAGAGGACTTGTAATGAAAGCGGGGCTGCAATCCCCGAAGAAATGCTGAACGCTGGTTTTCCAAATTCGAACAATCATTTTTTTAAACGACCAACTTCCATAATCCTAACACCCAATCCATTATTATTTCTCCTTTCGGCTGAAAACCCTATCTTTGCGCATGATAAAATCCATGACAGGATACGGCTTAGCAACAGCCGATTATGCAAATGCAAAGTATAGTGTCGAAATCAAATCGCTCAACAGTAAATTCCTGGAGCTGAATTTAAAATATCCTAAAGCTTTTTCTGATAAAGAGTTGATTCTGCGCAACATTTGCAGCAAAGACATCGAGCGCGGAAAGGTGAGTTTAAGCATCAATGTAGAACGTACCAATGGTGAGGTTACAGGTGCGACCATCAATACTGCATTATTAAGCCATTATTATAAACAACTTATTGCCGTTAATGACGAATTAAGTGCCGGAAGCAGCAATTTATTGCAAACTGCCTTAACTTTTCCTGATGTCATCAGTTACAAGGAAGAAAGTGTGAGTGAAGATGAGTGGAACCATTTATTCCAGATTTTCACTTCAGCTTTGGCCAATTTCAATAAATTCAGAGAAGATGAAGGTGCTGTGTTAAAGGCTGATTTAGAGCTGAGAATTAAAAATATCCTTTCTTATTTCAAATCTGTTGAAGAATTAGAGCCTAAAAGAATTACCGCTATCCGTGATAAATTTACTCAGTTTTTGGACGATGCGGTAGGTAAAGTAAATATCGATCAGAACCGTTTTGAACAGGAACTGATTTATTACATTGATAAAATAGACATTACTGAAGAAAAAACACGTTTAAAAAGCCATTGCGATTATTTCTTGCAAACTTTAGCAAGCAAAGAAGCAAACGGCAAAAAAATGGGTTTCATTTCTCAGGAAATCGGAAGAGAGATTAATACCATGGGTGCTAAAGCAAACGATGCCCAAATGCAACAATTTGTTGTAGGTATGAAAGAAGAATTAGAAAAGATAAAAGAACAGTTATTGAATGTGTTGTAGTGTTAGGCGGAGAGCGATAAGCGCTTAACGCCAGACGCCAATCGCAAAAATTTTAAAAATGCAAGGCAAATTAATCATATTTTCAGCACCATCAGGGGCAGGTAAAACCACTATAGTACATCATTTATTAACGAAATTTCCTGAGCTGAGCTTTTCTATTTCTGCGACAACCCGCGAATTGAGAGGCGCTGAAACACATGAAAACGATTACTATTTTATTAGTAAAGAAGAATTTTTGCACAAAGTAGCCCGCCAGGAATTTGTGGAGTTTGAAGAAGTTTATAACGGAACTTTTTATGGCACTTTACGTTCAGAAATAGAACGCATCTGGAATGATGGCAAACACGTTATTTTCGATATTGATGTAGAAGGCGGTATCCGTTTGAAAAGAAAATATGAGGAAGATGCGCTGGCTATTTTCGTTCAGCCACCATCCTTAGATGTTTTAAAAGAACGTTTAAGCGGCCGTGGTACAGATAGTCCTGAGAAATTACAGGAACGTTTTATTAAAGCTGAAAAAGAACTGCTTTATGCAGATAAGTTTGATGTGATTTTAAAAAATTACGATCTGGCTACAGCTTGTGCAGAAGCAGAGCAGTTGGTGGGGGATTTTTTGAAGAGTTAGCAGTTTATAGTTTCCAATTTTCAGTTTTGGATGTATAAGGAGTTAATCGAATAAATATAAATCAATTTATGGGCGATTTTTCTGATTTATTAGTTTATAAAAAGTCATTTGAATTGGCCATGGATATTTTTGAAATCAGTAAGACCTTTCCGAAGGCTGAAACCTATTCGCTAACTGATCAGATAAGAAGATCATCCCGATCTACAAATATTTGTTTAGTAGAAGCCTACCGAAAACGTAGATATAAAGCGCACTTCATCAGTAAACTTTCGGATAGTGACATGGAAAATAGTGAAACCAAGGGCTGGCTAAAGTTCGCATTCGAATGTAAATATATTGCTGAAGAACAATACGAAAAATTAACATTACAAAGCGACGAAGTTGGGAAACTGCTAAATCACATGATCAATAATCCTGAGAAGTATGGTGTTGCTTAACTGTTCATCAATTAATGTAGCGAACTGAAAAATGTCAACTGCCAACTGTAAACTGAAAACCGGTCTTTTCTTTGGTTCATACAACCCCATCCATACCGGGCATTTAATTATTGCCAATTACATGGCTAACCATACTGAGCTTGATGAAGTATGGTTGGTGGTTTCACCACATAATCCCTTAAAAGACAAAAGTGGTTTAACCAACATGTACGACCGTTTGGAAATGGCCAAACTGGCTACAGAAAATGCAGAACATATCCGTGTGAGCGATATCGAGTTTTCCCTACCTCAACCATCATACACCATCGATACCCTTACCTACTTACATGAAAAATATCCTGAAAAGGAATTTGTATTGATTATGGGCGCTGATAACCTGGTATCATTTAAAAAATGGAAAAACTACGAGGTGCTTTTAAAAAACTACCAGATTTACGTTTACCCCCGACCAGAGGCAAATGTAAGCGAATGGGAAAATCATCCTTCCATCACTTTTACCAAAACCCCTTTAATGGAAATTTCTTCAACCTTTATCCGTAAAGCCATTAAAGAGAAAAAGAATGTTCAGTTTTTCCTGCCTGATAAAGTGATCGATTTTATCGAAGGCAAAGGAATGTACAAATAACACACATTAACAACCTAAATTACTGCCGGTAAAAGCAACAGACTTACAACCTATTAGATTAAATCAATTAATGGATTGGTTTTTGTTTAATTCGCTTTTTGATTATTAATTTAGCGGCAGCTGATACAACAAAACACGTGAGAAAAAACTTATTTATACTTATTGCCCTTTGTGGCACTGCATTTTCGGCAAGCGCACAACAGAAAACCTATTTAGAATTATTGGCCAATCAACCGAAATGGGTCGATTCGGTTTTTAACAAACTTAACCGTAGAGAACGTATTGCGCAGATGTTCTTTGTTCGGGCACATACCAATCTGGGTAAAAAATATACCGACTCAGTTGGTCAGGTCATTAAAAAAGAACAATTGGGTGGAGTAATCTTTTTTCAGGGAGGCCCCGGCCGGCAGGTTTTAGCCACTAATGCCTATCAAAAATTAAGCAGGGTACCCTTAATCGTAGCCAATGATGGTGAATGGGGTTTGGGCATGCGCCTGGACAGCACAATTTCCTTTCCTTATCAAATGACCCTTGGCGCAATCCAAAATAAAGAGCTGTTGTATAAAATGGGCTTGGAAGTAGCCAAAGATTACAAACGCATGGGTATGCAGATGAACTTAGCACCCGATGCCGACATCAATAATAACCCTAAAAATCCGGTTATTAATTACCGCTCTTTTGGCGAAAATAAATACAATGTGGCGACCAAGGTTGCCGCTTATATGAAAGGCATGCAAGATGGCGGTTTATTAACCACCTTGAAGCACTTTCCTGGTCATGGCGATACTGATGTAGACTCGCATTACGATTTACCCCAGCTTACTTTCTCTGCTACACGTTTGGATACTTTAGAAATGTATCCTTTCAAAGAGCTGATTAAACAAGGGGCTTCTGGCGTGATGATTGCACACATGAACATCCCATCTTTAGATAATACGCCAAATTTACCCTCTACCCTTTCCAAGCCGATTGTTACAGGCATTTTAAAACAGAAATTAGGCTTTAAAGGCTTGATCATCTCGGATGCGATGGACATGAAAGGTGTGGTAAAATACTTTAAAGATGGCGAAGCGGATCTGATGGGTATTATTGCAGGCAACGATATCATAGAACTTTCGGAAAATAGCGATAGGGCGATTAAACTGGTGCGTAAAGCGGTGAGACAGGATCGTGTAAGCATGGCCGAGATCGACCAAAGCGTGCGTAAAATATTAACTGCAAAATATTGGGCAGGTTTGGCTAAACGCGATACCATTGTAACCCAGGGTGTTGTTGCTGCCGTAAACCGCAACGCAAGTAATGCTTTGGTGCAGGAGTTGGCCAATGCGTCAGTAACCCTGCTAAAAGGTAAAGATTATATCAAACGTCTTATTCCAATCAGAAGAACAGCCATTATCAGTATCGGCGTACCCTCGGTAACTACTTTCCAGAAAGAGATTTCGAAAGGTTATTATAACTCTGTTTATTATGTGCTGGATAAAGATGCCAATGCAACACAAATTTCGAACATTGCCCGCGAAATCGCTGCATTTGACCAGGTGATTGTGGGCATTCACGATAGCCGCGCAAGACCAGCAAACAATATCCCGCTCAATGCAGGCGTAAAAAACTTTATTAAAGAGTTATCAGCAAAAAATGCTGTTTTTGCGTTGTTTGCTAATCCATATAATCTGGCCGGCTTAGCTGGTTTAGAAAACAGTAAAGGTTTGGTTGTTGCTTATCAAAAAGAAGATTACATGCAGATTTCGGCTGCTGCAGTGATTAACAACAGATTGACACCTACTGGCAAGTTACCCGTAAGCGTGGCTCCGTTTTATAAATTCGGCGACGGGCTTTAGTTATTGACCACATAGGCACGAAGAATACAAAGAATCAGATGTCGGATGATTAAATCTTCCGGCATTTTTTTATTTCTATAATTTTTTCTCTGAAATAATCAATCTATTACTTTAGTCTTTCAGCTTTTACCTTTTTTCAAAACAATTCTTTGCTCAAAACGATTATCTAATTATAAAATCTTAATGTTATGATAGACCCGGAAGATGACAATTATTCAAACGATCCTAATGATGCTTTACGCAGAGAGGATGATGTAGAAAATATCAATGAAATTAATGGTGATGATACCAGCATTGAACACGACAAAGATCTGCTGGAGCAAGCCGATGAAGCATCTAGGGCTTCTTACGAGTTAAACCTTGATGATGAAGTGGAAGAAGATGATCTAGATGATTAAAAAGAAAGCCGTCCCGATGTAAAATCAGGACGGCTTTTTATTTTTTAAGTTGCCCGGTTTTCTCCCTAAACCTTACAACTTTATACCTTAAACCTTTACTTGGCCTTCGACTTGTAAGTTTCGGGATTAACTGCAGTGGTTGTCCATCCTTTTAAAAAAGAGGTAATTTTCTTTACATCATGTCCAACTTTCTTTTTACCGTTAGCGCCAACTTCTTCGGTTTCTAAATAAGAAGAATTTTCAATGTGTAACACTTTGCCTTTACCATCAAGGATTAAAAATACCGGAAAGCCAAAACGTTGAGGATATCCTAAACTGGCTAAAACACTTTCGTTTTTATTTTCAGGACTGTAATTAACCAGAACAGTTTCAAAATTGTCGTTAATGTATTTTTTTAGCGTTGCTGTGCTGTCAACCAGATTGTGGAATGCAATACACCAGCTACACCAGTTCCCACCAACCTGAAGCAAAACATGTTTATTTTCTTTAGCTGCCTTTCCAACCGCAGCAGCAATTTCGGCTTTGGCATCGGCTTGTGGGTTATAGATATGAACGCCTTCTTTTTTCGCCTGACTAAAAGCTGCAGTCGAAAGAAATACAGCCGTTAATAAAATGACTAATCTTTTCATGATTTTTCTGAATAATAATTAAGTAAAAGTAATAAAGTATAATCTTACAATAAATTATTCGCGAATTCTTTACAGAGACATGGAAAATGTGAGATTCATAGTCCGTAGTCCGTAGAATGGAAAGTGATTTGGAACGAAGATTTAGTTCAATAAGTATTTTTTACATTTTCCATCTTCCATGCCCCATCTTCCATTTTTGCATATCTTTGCCCTGCAATGGATTTTTTAGACATACATACCCATAAAACTGCTACCCAAGCAGGGGTAACCAGCATTCAAAGCCTGTCGTTAACTGACGATATCTTTTTAGCGATGCCTAAAACAAAACCGATTTCGGTAGGCTTACATCCATGGTTTGCCAAAATTGATCACCTGCAGCTTCAAATGAAATATTTAACGGTTGTGGCCAATCAACCGAATGTTAAACAGATCGGCGAATGTGGTTTAGATCGCTTAAGAGGTGAAAACCTGGGAAATCAGACAATAATCCTAGAAAAGCAGATAGAATTGGCTGAAAAGATTAACAAACCGTTGATTCTGCATTGCGTGAAATGCTTTTCTGAACTGATTGCGATTAAAGACCGGTTGAAAGTTAAAGTACCAATGATCATCCATGGTTTTAATAAAAATGAAAAACTTGGCCAGCAATTATTGGATAAAGGATTTTTACTTTCATTTGGTTTGGCTGCGTTGAAAGAAAGCTCGGGTGCGGCAAAACTCATTCAAAGTACCGATAATTTTTTCCTGGAAACAGACGATGCGGATATATCGATTGCAGAAATTTACCAGGCCGCAGCCATTTTAAAAAAATGTAGTGTTGATGAACTTAAAGCTCGTATTTTTACCTACTGGAAAAAATTCAATTTAATATAAACTTGTCATTCTGAGCCTGTCGAAGAATACAGTCAATTACAAAAATTATGTCTGATGTTACCTGGCTTTCGCGCTCTGCCCTCCTTGTAGGAAATGATGGAATAGAAAAACTACAATCGAAACACGTTCTGGTAATTGGTTTAGGTGGAGTAGGTTCTTTTGCAGCCGAATTTATCTGCCGCTCAGGCGTTGGCGAAATGACTATTGTAGACGGTGATGTAGTTGACCCGACCAACCGGAACAGGCAACTACCAGCTTTGGCAACCAATCATGGTGTAAGCAAAGCTGCAATTATGCAAGAGCGTTTACTGGCCATTAACCCCGAATTAAAACTCCATGTGGTAAACACTTTTCTTACGCCGGAAAAATGCAGGGAAATTTTAGAGTCTGATTTCGATTACATCATGGATTGCATCGACAGTGTAATGCCCAAAATCACTTTGTTAGGAACGGCACTGGAAAAGAATATTCCTATTGTAAGCTCAATGGGTGCTGGTGGTAAAATGGACCCCACCAGATTAAGAATTACCCTGCTTCCTGATACCTATCAATGTGTTTTTGCCAGTTATGTACGCAAAAGGCTGAATAAACTTGCCAATGCAGCAAAAATAAAAGCTGTTTTCTCCACAGAGGAAATGGATAAAAACTCGATGATCATGACTGATGGGAGTAATTTCAAGCGTTCGGCTTATGGCACCGTTTCTTATCTGCCCGCAGCATTTGGCGGGGCCTGTGCTTCGGTTGTAATCCGCGATCTGCTTGGCCTTCCAATCGAAATGGCCGAACGCCCTGCAAGAATTAGCCATAAAACGCTCAATAAACGGAAAAGCAAAAAAGTCTGATCCTCATGAATTGTTGATATCATGATTTCGCGAAAATTTTAAATTGTTGTAAGTTAGGGTAAGATTAAACCACCCCGCCCTGCGGGCACCCCTCCAAAGGAGGGGAATAACCCAACTTAAAAATGCAACAGAAAACTAACCCCCATGCCAGCTTAGGCGCCCAGAATTCCCCTCTCCCAGAGGGGTGTCCGAAGGACGGGGTGTTAAAAAACATTTTGCAAAAAGATATCATAATTAACGGAACAACTTTAAAGCTAACACCAATTACAAATTTGCCTTATCAACCCCGGTTAAAAGAAAGGGCAAAAGCACTTCGCCAAGCTGGAAATTTGCCAGAAGTATTATTTTGGATGCAAATAACCAAAAAACGCTTTCATAAAATTGATTTTGACAGACAGCGCATAATAGGTAATTATATAGTTGATTTTTATATCAAAAAGCTTGGCTTAGTCATTGAAATTGATGGATGTAGCCATGATGATAAACAGGCTTATGATAAACTAAGAGAAGACTATTTAATTTCTTTGGGTTTAAAAGTATACCGCATCTCAGTTGATGATGTAATGAAACAAATGGATTTTGTAATCATGGGTTTAGAAAAATATATTATTGCAGAGTATGGGATTATTCCTCCTTGATACCCCCCTGAAAGTTCCGATAAAAACAACTCAATATTATAAATTAAAACCACCCTGCCCTACTGGTACCTCTCGATTTACATCGGAGGAATAAAGAAAACATTATGCCCCAACCCCTCAAAATTCTTCAGGCCTCTGCAGGTTCCGGTAAAACGTTCAGTCTTACGGCACATTACCTCACGCTGCTTTTTAGTGGAGACAATAAGTACCGCGAAATTTTAGCGGTAACCTTTACAAACAAGGCCACCGAAGAAATGAAAACGAGGATTCTCGAGGTACTGCTCGGACTGGCGAAAGGCAATCCATCTAAAAAAATCGACGATTATCGGAAACTGATTTTACAGGCTTACCCTACAGTAAGTCAACAGGAATTACAGTTTAAAGCCGATAAGATTTACCGCAAAATTTTGCACGATTACAGCCGCTTTTCGGTAAGTACAATTGATGGTTTTGTGCAAAAAGTAATTCGTGGTTTTGCTTTCGAGCTGGGACTCAATGCCGATTATAATTTAGAAATGAATTATGATAAGGTGAAAGATGACCTCGTGAATAAACTCGACGAAGCTTTAGACCACAACAAACAACTTTTACAATGGATCATCGATCTGGCTATCGAGCGCATCAGCGACAACAAAAGCTGGAACTATAAATTCGAACTTTATAACCTGATCGGAGAAATATTTTCTGAGCGCTTCCAGATTTTCGAAGATGCGGTAAGTACACTCGGATTGGAAAACATCGATGAATTATTCAAAAAATATATCAGTGTTACTAAAGCCGAAATCAAAAATTTTGAAGAGGAACTGATTGCACTAGCTACCGAAGCCAACGAAGCCCTGAATGTAATCGGCGTAGAAACCGAACACCTCAAAGGGAAATCGCGTAGTCCGCTGGCTAAGATTATTTTTGTTGCCAGAGGCGATTTTTCTAAAATAGAACCGCTGTTTAATTTAATTGATGAACCTGAGGAGTGGTTTCAAAAAAACACAAATTTCCCTGAAGCTTACGACACCGTAAATCCGATTCTCCAGAAATTAAAAGCACATTATTTAGCCCATTTACCCAATTACAGCCTGGCCATCGCTTTTAATAAAAACCTTTACTATTTAAGGTTGATGCAGGAAATTGCCGTGTTATTGAAAGAATATCGGGCTGAAAATGACAACCTCCTCATCAGCGATGCACAGAAACTGATTTCAGGGATTACCGAAGATGCAGGCGACAACCCTTCCTTCATCTGGGAAAAAGTGGGCAATCGTTACCGCAACTTTTTGTTCGACGAATTTCAGGACACCTCTACCAGCCAATGGGGAAGTTTTAAATCACTATTAACCAATGCGATGGCTACGCCGAGTCAGGATTTAATCGATCACCTGATTGTTGGCGATACCAAACAATCTATTTACCGCTGGCGTAATGGCGATTGGAACATCCTGCATAAACATGCCAAATTAGACGTCGGCGCAGAAAATGTATTGGAAGAAAGTCTAGAAGAGAACTACAGAAGTGCCGAGAATATTATCACTTTCAACAATTTCCTTTATAAAGCTATTCCACTAACCCTGCAGAATGAGCTGAATGAAAATCTGGCTACGAAACCTGATAGCATCTCTAAATGGTGGCATGAGCAACATTATCAGCAGATTATAACCGATATTTATGGCGGTTCGACCCAAAATTTTGCCACCAATACTTTAAAGGGCGGCACCATCAAAATTAAGAAGTTTGGGAAAGATCATGCACCTAACGAAGCGCGTTTTACTGAAACCGTTTTCAGGGATATTGCCCTCGACGATATTGTTGAAGAAATAAACCACCTCAAAAACGAACAGCAGTATGCCCTAAAAGACATTGCCATTCTGGTTCGTTCGAATAGTGAAGCCTTACTAACCGTTAAAAAATTAATGGGGCATAACTTACCGGTTTTATCGGGCGATGCTTTGTTGATTTCGAACAACTCGGCCATACAGCTCATCATTAATACCTTAAAAGTGCTGATTGGTTTAGAAACACAAACGGCATTATATAAAGCCAATTGTATTGCACTGTACCATTCGCTGCACGATAAAGAGATCAATGCCAATCATTATCTGAATCTTAACAATAAGCCTTTAAATACCCTAACAGCAGTTTTACCCGTAGCCTTGTGCGAGAACTGGCAAAGCTGGTTACAGCTCCCGCTGCCCGAGCTCGTAGAAATTTTAATTGAAAGTTATGGTTTAAAAAATCTGACCGCCAATTTACCCTATCTGCTGGCTTTTAGAGATTTAACCGCGTCAGCAGGCAAGCTTGGCGAAAAAGGCATTATTTCCTTTTTAACCTGGTGGGAAGAAGACGGCATCAAAAAATCACTACCCTCGCCCGAAGGTGCTGATGCGATACAGATCATCACCATACATAAATCTAAAGGACTGGCCTTTAGGGCGGTTTTTGTGCCATTTTGCAATTGGGAGATTAAAGGAAAACCGAATGGCACTTTTTGGGTATCTTCAGAAGAAACCGTCTATAAAGAACTCAAGGGCATTCCATTGAAATACAACGAGGCATTGGCCGATTCGGCAATTGCAAAAGCATATTACGAGGAATTACTTTATAACAATATGGATGCCCTGAATATGCTTTATGTGGCTACCACACGCTCAAAGGATTATTTGTACATCGCCACGATGGCCAAAAAGGAATTGAAATTATCCAACATGGGCGATGTGATCAACTTTACTTTTGATGAGCAGTTTGATGAAAATGGGGTATATGAAATTGTAGATGATGTAATTGTTGAAAGTAAAGTTGAGGAATTCAATTTTATCAACTTAAAAAGTTACCCTACTACAACCCGCTTATCAGAGCTTTATATTCCCTCAGAAGACAAACACTTAAAACATTTGGTCAATATTGAAAAATCAGGCAGAAAAGGCTCGCTATTGCACGATATTTTGGCCAGTGCCAGTACCGAAAAGGAGGTAAATGATTATAGCACCAATCTGGTTCTACAGGGCATTATCAAAGAAGAAGAAAAGCAGAAATTAATCGATTCGGCATTGGAAGTATTAAACAATCCCGAACTTCAAATCATTTTAGGTAAAGCAAGTGAAAGCATCGTAGAAAAAAATATTATTGATGCCCACGGAAAACTCCACCGTCCAGACAGGGTGCTGATTAATGCTGATGAAGTAATTATTCTGGACTATAAATTTACTTTG
This sequence comes from Sphingobacteriaceae bacterium GW460-11-11-14-LB5, assembly GCA_002151545.1. Lineage (NCBI taxonomy): Bacteria > Pseudomonadati > Bacteroidota > Sphingobacteriia > Sphingobacteriales > Sphingobacteriaceae > Sphingobacteriaceae bacterium GW460-11-11-14-LB5. Next base: position 4,684,336 of record CP021237.1, read on the forward strand.
GAAGAAAGCGACAAACATATCGAACAGGTGAACAATTACAGGGTATTACTTTCCGAAATGGGTTATCAAAATATCAAAACCTATCTTTTCTACGCAGTTAAGGGTAAATTGAAATTAGTATAATATGCAGATGAAACCATTTTTACAGGAAGTTGCCGAAGATTTAGTGACCAGATTTGGAAACCAGCTGGAAAACTGTGCTATTGTTTTTAACAATAAACGGCCATCGGCTTATTTGCAGAAACACTTTGCTGATATCATCGGCAAACCCTTTTTCAGTCCATCATTTTTTACCATTCAGGAATTTTTTGCCAACTCTACCAGTTATAAAATAGCCGATTTTTACCTCCAGTTTTTCACTTTACACGGGATTTACAACCAACTGCTTGCCGAAGAACAATTAGAAAGCATCTCGAGCCATAAGTTTTTTCCACTGGCCAAAATTATCTTAAGTGATTTTAATCAGATTGATGCCGATCTGGTTGATGCAGGAAAATTATACCGTGATCTGGAAGATATATCAGTCATTAATAAAGATTTCGATTATTTAAGCCCAGAGCAATATGAGTTCCTTTCACAATTTTGGACCTCCTATTCCGAAGGAAAACATAAAAAACAGCAGGAATTATTCATCAAGATGTGGCGCAGGATGCCCAAACTTTATCATAAATTCCATGCAACGCTTAAAGAACAGGGATATTTAACCAATGGCTCTGTTTACCGCCACCTGGCCGACGACATTACCAATCACCAGGAATTTATTTCGAATTTTGATCAGGGTAAGATCATTTTTGTTGGTTTTAATGCCTTAAGCAGTGCCGAGGCTAAAATATTCACCCAGCTTCAAGATGCCGATAAAGCTTTGTTTTATTTTGATGCGGATACTTATTATTTAGACGATGTATCGCAGGAAGCAGGTTTGTTCTTACGGAAAAACATCAACCAGCTTGGCCTAAAAAATGTATTTGCAGAGCAGGAAAGTTTAATGAAAACAGCTGCGCACCAGGTGAATGTTTTCAAAGTGCAGGGGCAATCGGCACAGGCCAAAATCTTAAACAATATTTTAGAAGAAGATTATACAAATGCCGAAACAGTTGGAAAAACGGTGGTGGTTTTGGCAGATGAAAGTTTGTTGATTCCAACTTTACAGACTATTCCAACAACATTTAACGGAACAGAAATCGACCTGAATGTTACTATGGGTTTTGCCCTGTCAACCTCCAGTATTTTTGGCTTGGTTGATTTATGGTTGGGCAGTCAGTTGGAAATTTTACAACGCGATAAGGTAACCTACAAAAATGTCGAGGCGTTTTTAACCCACCCCTTAACCGGTCTGACGCAGAAAATGCGCGATAAAATTTTAACCGCATTACTCGAAGAAAATGAAGTGGAGATCGACCATAAACGCCTACTGCGTCAAAGTGGATTATTTGAAGCTTTCTATAAAAAAATCGACGATCCGCAACATGTGGTAACCAATTTATTGGATGTTCTGGATTATGTGTTAACGAGATTATCGAATGCGAAAACACTAAAAAAAATCGATGCCGAACTTTTCGTAAAAACCATTCAGGAATTAAACAGATTGCACGATACTTTTAGTAACCATATTGGCAAAGAAGAAATTCCTTTTGTGATTTATTTGGTTCAAAAATCATTGCAAGCCATTGCCGTTCCGCTTTCAGGTGATCCTTTAAACGGCATCCAGGTAATGGGACTGCTCGAAACCCGAAACTTAAACTTTGATAAGGTGGTGATTTTAGGCTTCAATGAAGGCATTATCCCTAAATCATCCATCGGTAACAGTTTTATTCCCGATTCTATCCGCCGTGTTTATGGCCTTCCGGTCCTTGAAAACCTCGATGCCATTTCATCCTATATGGTTTACCGCCTGATGCAAAGGGCAAAGAATATCAACTTTGTTTATAACAGTTTGACCGACGAATCTACTTCAGGCGAGGCCAGCAGGATTTTAAAGCAGCTGGAATACGAAAGCGGTTTCGATTTCACCTACAATGAGCTTAATCTCGAGGTAAAAACAGAAGCCTTTAAAGAAGTGCGTATCGAAAAAACAAATAACGCTTTTATTCAGGAAACCCTTCAAAAATACCTTGATAAAAAGAAAGTGCTTTCACCTTCTGCGCTTACACAATACATCTCCAATCCGATAGATTTTTTCTTCAATTACATTGCCGGGATTAAAGAACCTAAGGAAGTAAGTGCTGTAGTTGAAGCCAATGAAATTGGCTCGATTCTGCACAAAGTGATGGAGTATTTTTATCAGGATCTGAAGTCTGCTGAAATTACTGCAGACCGCATTAAAGAAAAACGGGAAAAAGTCCCATCGTTGATACAGAAAGCTTTTAATGCCGTAATGTTCAACAATCCCGATAAGGTGATGGAGTATAAAGGCATGCAAAAGGTGATTTTATCCATTGTTGATGCTTATGTGAATATCATTTTAAACCAGGATGCGGCACAAACGCCATTTACCATCATTAGCCTGGAGCAAAAAGTAGAGGCCGAAATCAGCTTTCCGTTAAATGGAAAAGAAGCCAGTGTTAAAATTTTTGGTTATATCGATCGTGTTGATGTAAAAGATGGGGTGACCAAAATAATCGACTATAAAACCGGAAGCGATAAGCTGACTTTTAAAGATATCCCGGAATTATTCAATTCTGATGGAAAACACATCAACAAAGCTTTAATCCAGACTTTATTATACACCTATGCATATGAACAATTCTCGGGCAGAACTTTTGTAGAGCCCAATTTATATGTAGTGAAAACCATGAGCGTAGATGGCGTTTGGTTTAAGTCTGGCAGGCAAAATCTATCAGGAGCTTATCTGGAAGAAATAAAGCCGGAATTTCTTGCTGAGTTAAGAAAAAAGTTAACCGAACTTTTTGAAGCACCTTATTTTGTAGCCAGCGCTGTTGAGGATAATTACAAATATTCTATTTATAAAACTTTGTTTGGAAAATAATATTCATTGCAGTTGGCTGAAGCCAATTGCAATGAATAGCGTAAATTTTAGTTATCGGCAAATTTGTATTTCCTCGCAGTCTGTTTTAACAGACTGCAAAAATTCCTTATATTTAGATTAATCAAATCATCAATTATGTCGTATGTAAGAATTTGGGTTCACCTTGTGTTCTCAACTAAAAACCGACATCCCTATTTAACAAAAAACATCCGCTATAAAGTTCAAAAACACATTATGGATAATTGTAGAGAAAAATCTATTTTCCTACAGGCAATTAATGGATACACCGAACACATGCACTGCCTGATATCTCTGGGAAGAGAGCAAACAATTGCAAAAATAGCGCAGCTCATAAAAGGAGAATCCTCATTTTGGATCAACAAAAATATGCTAACAGACATACCTTTTATGTGGCAGGATGATTATTTTGCTGTATCCGTTAGCGAATCTGGTTTGCAAGCAGTGACCAATTATATTAAAAATCAAGAAATTCATCATGCCAAAAAATCTTTTGAATCTGAAGTCAAAGAATTTGCAGAGAAGTATGGATTTACCTTAGAAAAAGAAGATCTTTAAAAATGCTTACCTTAAATTTCACAAAATTCCCGGTTCTCGAAACCGAGCGTTTAATTCTACGCGAACACGATCTTGCTGATGCCGAAACCCTTTTTGCCATGCGTACCAACGAAAATGTAATGAAATACATTGATAGGGAAAGGCCCAAAGATATTTTTGAGATCAAAGATTTTATTTCCCGTTTCAGAAATGGCTACGAAAATGGCGATAACCTGGCCTGGGTAATTGCCTTAAAAGAAAATCCTAAACAAATGATAGGGTCCGTAGGTTATTGGCGCACCGATTTTGCAAACCATAGGGCCGAAATTGGTTACATGCTTCATCCCGATTACTGGCGAAAAGGAATTATTTCAGAAGCACTGAAAAAATCAATTGCATTTGGATTTGAAGATGTTAACCTACACACCATCAGTGCTAATATTAACGTAGGAAATGATGCTTCCAGGCAAATGCTGATCAAACATGGTTTTGTAAAAGAAGCACATTTTAAGCAAGATTATTATTTCAGGGGCCAGTTTCTCGATAGTGAGATTTATGGATTATTAAACCCAAATCATTAAATCCAGCTAAACATTTTTTATATTTGAGTATGTACCGTTTAGATAGAACAGCATTTAATGCACAAACTGCAAAAGAAGCCAGTAAAGCCGATCGGATTTATTATAAAAACCTATCGTGGCAAGAGCGTTTAAGAATTGCAAACTATTTAAATAGTGTAGCTTTTAACTATCCAGAAAATGACCCTCCCAAAATGGATAAATCTGTATTTTCTGTTCGAAGTAGAAGATAATGGGAAATATTTTCAATGATGATTTCCGGGAATTTATTCAGGCGCTAAATAATCATGATGTAAAATATATTCTAGTTGGTGGATATTCGGTAATTCTTCATGGATATTCCAGAACGACTGGAGATATGGATATTTGGGTGGAGAGAACTGCGGAAAATTATAGAAAGATATTCAATGCTTTTTTTCAATTCGGCATGCCAGTTTTCGATATGACAAAAGAAAATTTCCTTCATCATCCAGATTGGGAAGTCTTTAGTTTTGGAAGACCGCCAATATCAATCGATTTAATGATCCTGGTAAAAGGACTAAGTTTTGAAGAATGTTATCCGAATTCAGTTTTCTTTGAAGAAGATGGATTAAAAATAAGAACTATAAATTATCATGATCTCTTACTAGCTAAAAAGTCTTCTGCTAGAGCAAAAGACATTAATGATTTAGAAAACCTATAAGAATGAATAAAGCTACAGCACTCTTTCTCGTCGCACTAAACTGGAAGTTAAAAATAGGTGTTGATAGCCTATCAGATTTCTATTTTAGACAACTACGGTAATCATATCCATTTTGGAGAAGATATTTCGGAAAAAGCTTAAGCTTTAATACAATAAGCTTATCAAAAACACAATTACCCAATATTATTTCCCACTTCGACAGATAAACAAAAAATACAGCTTAAAAAACATCAAATAATTAGTCAGATTACCTATAATTATTACAAAACATAGGCATTATAGCCTTTGGTTTCAAAGCGATTAATAATTATATTTGCCACCGTTATTAAAATTTACAATGAGAGAAATCCAATTTAGAGAAGCACTACGCGAAGCCATGAGCGAAGAAATGCGTAAAGATGACCGCGTTTTTTTATTAGGTGAAGAAGTAGCAGAATATAACGGTGCGTACAAAGTAAGTCAGGGCATGCTTGACGAGTTTGGTGCGAAACGCATTATCGATACCCCGATTGCCGAATTAGGTTTCGCAGGTATTGCAACTGGTGCAGCAACAGCAGGCCTTATTCCAATTGTGGAATTCATGACCTTTAACTTCTCATTAGTAGCTATCGATCAGATTATCAACGGTGCTGCTAAAATTTTATCAATGAGCGGTGGTCAGTTCTCCTGCCCAATGGTTTTCCGTGGCCCAACAGGTAACGCAGGTCAGTTAGGTGCACAACACTCTCAAAACTTCGAAAACTGGTTTGCAAATACACCAGGATTAAAAGTGGTAGTACCAGCTACTCCTTACGATGCAAAAGGATTATTAAAACAATCAATTATAGATCAGGATCCGGTTATTTTCATGGAGTCTGAGGTAATGTACGGCGATAAAGGCGATGTTCCTGCTGAAGAGTACTATATCGAATTAGGAAAAGCAAACGTAACCAAACAAGGTACCGATGTAACTATTGTTACTTTCGGTAAAATGTTAACACGCGTTGTAAACCCGGCTGTAGAAGAATTAACGAAAGAAGGAATTAATGTTGAAGTGATCGATTTACGTACTGTACGTCCTATCGATTACGATACCATTATCGCTTCTGTTAAGAAAACCAACCGTTTGGTTGTGGTAGAAGAGGCCTGGCCTTTGGCATCTCTTTCTGGAGAAATTGCCTTCATGGTTCAAAAACATGCATTCGATTATTTAGATGCACCAGTTTTACGTATCACTTGTGCCGATGTACCACTTCCATACTCTCCAACTTTAATCGCAGCAAGCTTACCAAATGCTGAGCGCGTAGTTAAAGCGGTAAAAGAGGTAATGTACGTTAAAAAGTAATTACAAATTATTAGTCTAAGCTTAGGCAAAGACCAAAAGATATAAATCCCCCAAAGGAATTTGGGGGATTTTTTTATTCCTCCATTTCCGTGCCCTCCGTGTTTCCGTGGCAAATATTTGAAAATCAATGTCAGCAATTCTTCGGTTTCAGCAGCCCCGCTATCCATTGCAATCTTTTTGGCCGATTACCAGCTCCATTTATTGTTATTGCCGGCAGGAATGACGAAGCAATCTTCTGCAGCAATCAACATCAAAAAGTATTTTCATTCCTGTCGGGTTTAGTTAACCCAAGCCTATACAAGAAACCTAATTCAGTTTCCTGCTCAAACCAAAAACCTTCAGATAATTTTTATATTCGTGGCATAAAGAATCTATATTCATGCCTGATAATTACATAGCCGACCAAATATTCGAAAAAGCCGATTTTACCTTACGGGCACTCCCAAAAGCAGAATACGAAAACTGTAAATTCACTAACTGTGATTTTTCCAGCGCTGATTTAAGTGGTGTAAAATTTTTAGACTGCGAATTTATCTCTTGTAATTTAAGTCTGGCAAGCCTTACCAAAACCTCATTTATTGATGTAAACTTCCAGGATTGCAAAATGCTGGGCTTAAGGTTCGAAAACTGTAACGATTTTGGACTGGCATTTTCTTTTGGCAATTGTAAACTGGATCATTCTTCCTTCTACAAACTAAAACTAAAGAAAATGGATTTCAAAAATTCACAATTACATGAAGTCGACTTTTCAGAAAGCGATTTAGCTAATTCAACTTTCGACAACTGTGATTTATTAAACGCAACTTTCGACAGGACTATCCTCGAAAAGGCCGATTTTAGAACAGCTTATCATTACTCCATCGATCCGGACAATAACAGGATCAAAAAGGCAAGATTTTCAAAATCCGGGCTTGCCGGGCTATTGCACAAATACGATATCCAGATCAGTGAATAGGTTTTTAAGAAATTTTGTAAATTCAGCTTACAAAATTACAGACCATGGAACAGCCCAAACCAGAAAACATTGACCAGTATATTGCCAATTTCCCGGTAGAAACACAAAAGTTGCTACAGCAAATCCGCGAAACGATCCACCAGGCCGTACCAGAAGCCAAAGAAGTAATCAGTTATGGGATGCCCGCCTTCAAACGGAACACCGTATTGGTTTATTTTGCAGGTTATGCTAAACACATCGGCTTTTATCCAACCGGCTCAGGAATAGAGGCATTTAAAGAAGAGTTTGCACAGTATAAATGGAGCAAGGGAGCTGTACAGTTTCCTTTAGATAAACCTTTGCCGCTAGATCTGATTACCAGAATCACCAGGTTTAAAGCAGAAAGAGATTTGGAGAAAGTCAAAAAGAAGAAATCATAACGCTTCTGGTATTTTCATCCGGGTAGATGATGTGTGGATTATGGAAAGCAGCTCAAAAAAGCATCAGTCTAGTAAACCATTCTAAAAAACGTTAGCCTGATGAAAAAAATACTTTTACTCCTACTTCTCTTTATCTCTGCCAAATCATTTTGCCAAAAAGCAACAGTTGTAGAAATTGAAACACTTTCGAAACCAGTCAAGCTGATTCCTGTTGTTCCTAATCAGGAAATACTTAAAACGCTTAAGGCAGATCTTGAAAAAAATGTAGAAAATTTGCCCGATAGTTTAGTTTATTATGGAGAACATCCTTTTTTAACGGGCATTTTAAATTCTTATATCGATCATAGGCCATTTGTTATTTCCCCTGATATTTTTTGGTTGCTGATTAGTCAGGGTTTTGCCCGGCATATCACTCAAAATGCGGAAGAGCTCAGGCCACAGATGGTGGGCTTTGAAGGCAAGAAAACTTTAACCGTTGTTTCAGACAAAATTGTGCTTGGTAATCCCAAATCAGATTGGGCTTCAATTTTCCCACAGTTTAACGAGCAGATTAACGATTATACCGGTAAAAAATTGGTAGGTGTTTTAACCTCCGATTTTAGCACGACCACGCCCACCTCGAAAGTGGTGAGCCAGGTTACGATTATGGAAACCGTAAAATCTTATTTCGAATTTAAAGTGATTATCACTGGCTGTGGGATCCCGAAAATTACCATTGAAGGCACCACTCAGGATTGGAAGAAATTACTGGAGAAAACAAAATACCTGTCTCAGTATAAATTAGAATGGTGGACAAACGAACTTATCCCGATTATCGAAGAAATTATAGCGGCAAAAAAAGGAAAAGTAAATAAAGATTTCTGGATGAACATGGTAAAATACCATACCGAAAAGAAATATGGAACGGTAAATACAATCGACGGCTGGATTGTAAAGTTCTTTCCTTATACCAAAGAAGGAAACAAAACAGGTTTAAAACCAATTACCAGCGTAAACAATCTGGCTTCTGAAATTGTAAAAGTCCCTTTTATTCTGGAAGACGCAGTACGCCACACAAAGCACAATATGGAAATCTGGGCTGGATTTATCGGTTTATCCCAAAACAACAAAGATTTCACTATGAAACCGGAGATGAGCTGGGCAATAGTTAATAAAGACAGTGCACCATCCGAAACTTCTGTTTTCGGCAATAAAACCAGTGCCGACGATCTTTCAATGAGCAACATTAGCGAAATTCCAAAAGAACTCTATACATTAAAAAGCATAGGCACATTGAGGATCAAGTTCACAAAAGATATAGCAATTCCTGATGAACTAGGTAAAATTCAAATTAGAAGATTAGAACTCACCGGAAAGATTACAGCGGCTGAAAAGCAGAGACTTATAAAACTTTTCCCTAACAACTGGCTGATCATAAATGGAAAAATGATCGAACGCTGATGAATATAATTATTGCTTTTTTTCAAAAACTTACTCACAAATTTTCGTGGAAAACTTCGTGCTAAAAATCATTAAATCCCGCAAATCCTGATTAGCTTTGCTTCCTTTAATTTTTACCTTTAGGATATGTTAACCCACCATAAAATAATTGCAGCCGAATTAAAAGTTGCAGAAAAACAAGTAACCGCAACCATAAATCTGTTAGATGAAGGTGCTACAGTTCCCTTTATTTCACGTTATCGTAAAGAAGCAACCGGTAGCTTAGATGAGGTTGAGGTAGCAGCAATCCGCGATCGGGTTTTGCAGTTGCGCGATTTAGACAAGCGCCGGGAAGCGATTTTGAAATCGATGACCGAGCTTGGCAAGTTAACACCTGAACTAGAAAAAAAGATCAACGAAGCAGAAACCATTTCGCTTTTAGAAGATATTTACCTGCCGTTTAAGCCTAAGCGTAAAACACGTGCTTCGGTAGCAAAAGAAAAAGGGTTAGAACCTTTGGCCTTGCAGATATTTGAGCAGCATGCTTTTGATTTGGAGGCGTCAGCAGATAAATTTATCGATGCAGAGAAAGGTGTAAATTCACTTGACGAAGCTTTAGCAGGTGCAAGGGATATCATTGCTGAAATGATTTCTGAAAATGTAGAGGCACGGACCAAAATGCGCACCTATTTTCAGGAAAAAGCCTCTTTTAAATCAGAAGTGATTAAAGGAAAAGAAGAAGAAGGCATTAAATATAAAGATTACTTCGAATGGAACGAGCCGGTTAAAACAGCTGCATCGCACCGTGTTCTGGCCATGCGCCGCGGAGAAAAGGAGCTGATTTTAAGATTAGATGCACTTCCACCGGCAGAAGATGCCATTGCTATTTTAGAAAACCAGTTTATTTTAGGCAATAATGCAGCTTCAAAGCAGGTCCAGCAGGCTTTAGAAGATGGCTACAAACGTTTGTTGGAACCAGCAATGGAAACCGAACTTCGTGTTTTCACCAAACAAAAAGCGGATGAAGAAGCCATCCGCGTATTTGCCGAAAATGCACGTCAATTGTTATTGGCAGCTCCAATGGGACAAAAAAATGTATTGGCGATCGATCCCGGTTTCCGTACAGGCTGCAAAGTGGTTTGTTTAGATAAACAAGGTCAGTTGTTAGAAAATACGGCAATTTACCCGCATACCGGACAAGGAAATGTGAAAAATGCCGAATTTACTATCCAACAGCTTTGCGAGAAACATAATGTTGAAGCTATAGCCATTGGTAACGGTACTGCAGGAAGAGAAACCGAAGCTTTTGTTCGTGCGTTGAATTTACCGCACATCACCATTGTAATGGTTAACGAAAGTGGCGCTTCTATTTATTCAGCGTCAGAAGTAGCCAGAGAAGAATTCCCTACGCAGGATATTACCGTACGTGGAGCCGTTTCAATTGGTCGCCGTTTAATGGACCCATTGGCTGAACTGGTAAAAATTGATCCGAAATCTATCGGTGTTGGTCAATATCAGCACGATGTTGATCAGAATAAATTACAGGCAAGTTTGGATGATACCGTTATCAGTGCGGTAAACGCTGTTGGTGTAGAATTAAATACTGCCTCAAAGCAGATTTTAGCCTATGTTTCGGGTTTAGGACCAACATTAGCACAGAATATTGTTGATTATAGAAATACACACGGTGCTTTTAAAAACCGTGAAAGTCTGAAAAAAGTACCTCGTTTGGGCGATAAAGCTTACGAGCAGGCAGCAGGTTTCTTACGCATCCGCAATGCAGAAAATGTTTTGGATACCAGCGGTGTTCACCCTGAGCGTTATGCCGTAGTAGATAAAATGGCAAAAGATCTCGGTACTACGGTTTCAGCTTTAATGAAAGATACGCAATTGCAAAAGCAGATCAAACCACAACAATATGTAACAGATGAAATCGGCTTACCAACACTAACGGATATTTTAAAAGAACTGGCAAAACCTGGCCGCGATCCACGTGAACAGTTTGAAGCTTTTAGCTTTACCGATGGCGTAAACGAGATTTCAGATTTAAGAGTGGGCATGAAACTCCCTGGAATTGTAACCAACATTACCAACTTCGGTGCCTTTGTTGATATCGGCGTACACCAGGATGGTCTGGTTCACACCAGTCAGCTGGCCAACCGTTTTGTGGCTAACCCAAATGATGTGGTAAAAGTTCATCAAAAGGTAGAAGTTACCGTTATGGAAGTTGATGCTGCGCGTAAAAGAATTTCGCTTTCAATGAAAACTGAAGTTAGTCCGAAGTCTGAAGTCCGCAGTCGGGAGTCTAAAGAACACAAGCCTAAGCAAGAATACAAACCCAATAACAGCAAGCCTATTTTTAAACCACGTAATGAACCAAAAGATGCTGATGGCGATTTGCAAGAGAAATTGGCAAAACTGAAAGGCATGTTTAAATAATTACGGGCAATTCTCATACTGAGCCTGTCGAAGTATTTAGGGAGTCTTCGACAGGCTCAGACTGACATGTAATTACTGTTTCTCAAACTCCAATCTCTTCTTCGGTAAACTTTCAGGATAATTTGTTTGAATAAACGAAATCATAGCTTCCCTTACATGGCAACGTAAATCGAAAGCCCTTGAAGAATTAGAAGCGCTCATCAGAAATCGGACTTCGATGGCGCCATCTTTTGTACTATCGGTAACCTGTACTACATTTACACGTTTGTCCCAAAGTGGATTAGCATTCAATAACCTGGTTAATTCTTGTCGCAATGGCTCAATCGGGATGGTATAATCAAGATATAAAAAAACCGTTCCAAGCAGATCAGCAGAAACACGGGTCCAGTTTTGAAATGGTTTTTCAATAAAATAGGTAATCGGCAAGATCAACCGTCGTTGATCCCAGATATTAACCACCACATAGGTTAAAGTAATTTCTTCGACTTTTCCCCATTCGCCTTCTACAATTACAACATCATCAATTCTGATCGGCTGGGTAAAGGCAATCTGAAAGCCTGCCAATAAATTTCCAAGGGATTTCTGCGCTGCAAAACCGATGATAATCCCACCTATACCAACTCCCGTAAGTAAGCCAGCCCCGATTTTACGCATGCTTTCAAAACTCAATAAAATAATAGCAGCAGTAATTAAAATAATAAGCGAAACAATAAATTTTCGAACAAACTGCAACTGCGTTCTGATTTTACGTTCCTTTAGGTTATTTTCTTTGTTTAGGTCATATTTCAGGTAGAAATAATCTTCCAAAACGTTAATTGCCCTCACCAAAATAAGTGCAAAAGTAACCGTAAGTGCAATTTCCAATATCTTGGTTATTGGAAGACGATATGTTGGCGCCATCTCCATCAGCGTTAACGAGAAGTTAAGGAACAATAAGGGAATAAAAATAGCTACAGGTCTCCTCAAATGCTTCACTGTCGATTTTATAATGATAAAATCCCACCATCGCGAAAGCAGGATGAAAGTTTTGTGAATGATAAACTTGATTAAAATGCCAAGAGATACCGCTATTAATCCAATGATGAGATTCTTAAAAAACAAAGGAATTGGATAACCGAAAATCTGGTCGATATACTGCATAAACGAAATCTGTGGTTAATAAATACGGCGATCACCTAATGGATATTCTTATAACAGCCATATTTTTTGATTGTTTGCCAACAGGAAACCACTAGCCCCAAATAATTATTTACATTAGCATTTTGTAAATCTTCAAAAAGGAAAGGATGGATTTTTTCGATGCTCACACTATATTTTTTACTGTTCTTGGCTATAAAATGAGCTATCTGGAATTCTTCGCAGTAATTACGGGGATTATTTCAGTTTCTCTTTCGGCAAAAGCAAGCATCTGGAGCTGGCCTGCAGGTATTGTTAATGTATTCCTATCAGCCTTTTTATACTATCAAAGCCAGCTTTACCCCGATATGTTTCTGATGGTTTTCTTTTTTGTAACCAACATAATGGGCTGGTGGCGATGGGCGAATCCAAAACCTGAAGAAGAGGATAAAAACAAAGAACTTAAAATTAGTTTTATGCCGATAAAACAGTTTCTAATATTCTTGGTTATTGGCATTGTTGGTACATTACTGATGGGTACACTAGCCAGTCAGCTCCACAATTGGCTCCCAATGTTATTTAACTTGCCAAGTGCTTATCCTTTTGTCGATTCGTTTATTTTTGTAATGAGCGTGATCACCACTTTTCTAATGATCCAAAAAAGGATAGAATGCTGGATTATCTGGCTGATCATCGATGTAGTGGCTACTTACCTATACTTTTTAAAAGGCATCAAATTTATGGGAATAGAATATTTAATTTTTACCGTTATTGCTGCATTTGCGTTGTGGCATTGGATAAAAGAGTATAAAAGCTATTCTAAACCAGCATGAAAAGAGGTTTAGTGATTGGCAAATTTATGCCTATCCATAACGGGCATATTGCGTTGATTAATTTCGCTGCCTCAGAATGTGATGAGTTGATTGTTTCGATGAGTTATACACCTGCTGACAAGATTGATCCGGCTATGCGTTTCAAATGGATCAAGGAAATATTTAAGGATCAGCCGAACATCAAGCCCGCCATCATTGCGGATGATTTTGATGATGAAACCCTAGCCTTACAAGATCGGACAAATATCTGGGCGATTAGAATGAAAGAAGTATATCCAAAGATCGACATGCTTTTTAGCTCTGAATTTTATGGAGAACCTTTTGCTTTTAATTTAGATGCTGAACATATTTTGTTTGACGAACCAAGAAAATTTATCCCCGTTTCCGCAACTTTAATCAGAACTAAACCATTCCAATACTGGGAATTTATCCCAAAAGAAGTACGCCCGTTTTTTGTAAAGAAGATTTGTTTCTATGGGCCAGAAAGTACGGGTAAATCAACCATGGCCGAAAAAATGGCTTTGCACTATCAAACCACCTTTGTTCCTGAAGTTGCACGCGAATTAATCACATCGAACGATATTACCCTTGATGACATTATCAAAATTGGGACAGCACAAACCGAAAGGGTAAAAGAAAAAGCCAGCATGGCCAATAAGGTTGTCTTTTGTGATACCGACCTGATTACCACAAAAATTTATTCGCAATATTACCTGAACGAAGTTCCACAGATTCTGAATGATCTGGAAAACGAAATCCGCTACGATTTATATTTCCTATTGGATATTGATGTAAAATGGGTAGCCGATCACCTACGCGATTTTGGAGACCAGCGCTTAGAAATGTTTAACCTATTTAAAGGCGAGCTAGAAAAACGTGGGATAAACTATATTCAGATCAGTGGAAATTATGCAGAACGTGAAGAGAGGATTAAAAAAATTATAGATTCACTATTGGCGTAAATAAATCAATTTTTGTATCTTCAAGTCAAATCCAAAAATGATATGACAGCGAAACAAATGCTTCCTATCATCCCTGACAATATTGTAGTTAATAAAATTTACGAACTAAGAGGCCTTAAAGTAATGCTTGATAGCGATCTGGCCGAACTTTATGGTGTAGAAACTAAACGCCTTAATGAGCAAGTTGGTAGAAATTCAGATAGATTTCCAGAAGATTTCATGTTTCAACTAACTGATGAAGAATGGTTAAACTTGAAGTCGCAAATTGCGACCTCAAAAAATGGAAGAGGTGGAAGAACCTATTTACCTAATGTTTTTACCGAACATGGTGTGCTTATGCTATCGAGTGTTTTAAACAGTAAGCAGGCCATTCAGGTAAATATCCAAATTGTAAGGATTTTCTCCCGTATCCGTCAATTTATTCTTGATAATGGCGAACTCAAATTGGAAATCGCCGAAATCAAACGAAAAGTGGATAACCATGATAAAAACATCGAACTGGTTTTTAGTTATCTTGATCAACTAATCGATAAGAAAATTGGACCGAGAAAAAGGATTGGTTATATGCCTGATGATTTGTGACAAGATTGCGATTCAATATTTAAGCCTAACTACAAATAGTTCCACTAGCCGAAGTTATAAACAGGATTGCAGCGATATCCTTTTAATTTGTAGTTTCCGTTCACAATGTCATGCTAAGGCGCTAAAAATCTGCAACCGGTGAAACAGATGCATTTAAAAGATTTAGCGTAGAGTCCGGCTGAACCCAACCAAAAAATTTCCGGCTTTGCTTTTCACAACCTAAAAAATATACAGCCTATCAGATGCTGAAATAAATTCAGCATGACGATTGTCAGGTAAAAACGTAAAAATTTTTCAATCAACTATTTGATAATAAAAGTATTCTATCTATCTTTGCAGTCCCAAATTTAATGGGAATAATAAATTGTTTAATAAATTAAATACAAGCAAGTGAATACGTTAAGTTACAAAACTGTCTCGGCCAATGCGAAAACTGTTAACAAACAGTGGATTGTTGTTGATGCGCAAGGCGAGATTTTGGGGCGCTTGTCATCGAAGATCGCTATGATCATCCGTGGTAAAAACAAGCCTGAGTACACCCCACACGTAGATTGCGGCGATAACGTAATTGTTATCAATGCAGACAAGGTTAAATTGACAGGAAACAAATTCAGCGAAAAGCAATATGTTTCTTATACTGGTTATCCAGGTGGTCAACGTTTTATTTCTCCTAAGGAGTTAATGGCGAAACACCCTCAACGTGTAATCGAGAAAGCGGTACGTGGTATGTTACCGAAAACTAAATTGGGTAAAAAATTATACACCAATCTTTTTGTGTATGCTGGTGAAACTCACCCTCATGCAGCTCAATCTCCAAAAACCATTAAACTTTAAGAAATGTCAGTTACTAACACTTCAGGAAGAAGAAAAACAGCTGTTGCACGTATCTACTTAAAAGATGGTGCTGGCGCAATTACCGTTAACGGTAAAGATCACAAAGTATATTTCCCAACTTTACCATTGCAATATATCGTAAACCAAAGTTTAGAAGTTTCTGAACTTGTAGGTCGTTATGATATCACTGTAAATGTACAAGGTGGTGGAGTAAAAGGACAAGCAGAAGCTGTTCGTTTAGCTATTGCTAAAGCGATTGTTGAACTAGATGCGGAGAAAAAACCTGCATTACGTGCTAAAGGCCTAATGACGCGTGATATGCGTATGGTTGAGCGTAAAAAACCAGGACGTGCTAAAGCTCGTAAGAAATTCCAATTCAGTAAACGTTAATCACAGGAGGCAAAGACAATGGCAAGAACAACTTATCAAGACTTATTGGATGCAGGTGTACACTTTGGTCACCTTACCCGTAAATGGAATCCAAAAATGGCTCCTTACATTTTCATGGAGCGTAATGGAATTCACATTATAGATTTAAATAAAACTTTAACTAAAACTGAAGAAGCTGCGGCTGCGATTAAACAAATCGTAAAATCAGGACGTAAAGTATTATTTGTTTCAACAAAAAAACAAGCAAAAGGAATCGTAGCTGAACAAGCTAAAAAAGTAAACATGCCTTTCGTAACCGAGCGTTGGTTAGGTGGTATGTTAACCAACTTTGCTACTGTTCGTAAGTCAATCAAAAAGATGTCTAACATCGATAAAATGACTAAAGACGGTACTTATTCGATCTTATCTAAAAAAGAGCGTTTAATGATTCAACGTGAGCGTATTAAATTAGAATCACTTTTAGGTGGTATTGCTGATTTAAACCGTTTACCTGCAGCTTTATTCTTAATTGATGTTAAGAAAGAACACATTGCAGTTACTGAAGCGTTAAAATTAAACATCCCTACTTTTGCGATGGTTGATACTAACTCTGATCCTTCTAACATCGATTTCCCTATCCCGGCGAATGATGATGCTACAAAATCAATCTCTTTAATTACTGATGTAATTATCAAAGCTATTGAAGAAGGTTTAGATGAGCGTAAACGCGAAAAAGATGATGAGGCTGAAAAAGAAGCAGTAGCGGCTAAAGCTGCAGCTGATGCTCCAGAAGCAAAAGAGCCAAGACGTAAAAAAGCTGCTGAGGCAGAAGTTGAAGCGTCAGCATCAGAAGAAACTAAAACAGAAGAATAGTAATATTTTTTAATTGCAGGTTACTGGTTTCAGGTTTTAAGTTGGCTTAACATGAGTTTAACTTGGCGCTTGTAACTTGTAACCTGTAATTGTTATAACAAGATTGTAAAATTTAAAAAAGGAAATAAAATGTCTACAGTACAAATTACTGCCGCTGATGTAAATAAACTACGCCAACAAACTGGTGCTGGTATGATGGATTGCAAAAAAGCATTATTAGAAGCTAATGGCGATTTCGAAGCTGCTGTTGATTTATTGCGCAAAAAAGGTCAAAAAGTATCTGCCGCTCGTTCTGGTAATGCTACTTCTGAAGGCCTGGTATCAATCAATGTTTCAGCGGATGGCACAAATGGTAAATTAGTTGCTTTAGCTTGTGAAACTGAGCCAGTTTCTAAAGTGGAAGATTTCCGTAACCTAGCTCAAGCTGTTTTAGCTGCTGCAGTTGCCAACAATCCTGCTAATACTGAAGAATTATCAGCAATTACTTTGGAAGATGGACGTACAGTTGCTGAAACCATAACTGAACTAACCGGTAAAATCGGAGAGAAAATCGTTATTCAGGAGTACGCAAATATATCTGGTGAGAAAATCGTTTCTTATATCCACTCTAATGGTAAAATGGGTGTTTTAGTAGTATTTGAAGGTGCTAATGGCGCAGATATTACTGAAGCTGGTAAAGATGTTGCTATGCAAATTGCTGCAATGAACCCAGTTGCTGTTGATAAAGACGGTGTTGATCCTGCTACTATCGAACGTGAAATCGAGATTGCTAAAGACGTTATCCGTCAAGAAGGCAAACCTGAAGAAATGGTGGAGAAAATTGCTGCTGGTAAATTGAATAAATTCTACAAAGACAGTACTTTATTAAACCAGGAGTTTGTTAAAGATAGCTCTATCGATGTACGTAAATTTTTAGATAACACTTCTAAAGGTTTAACTGTATCTGCTTTCAAACGTGTACAATTAGGTGCATAAGCACTAAAAAACATATTAAAAAGCTCCCGATGTTGAATCGGGAGCTTTTTTTATGCCTATATATTTTAGGAAAGGGCGTCATCTCGACTGAAGCGCAGCGGAACAGAGAGATCTATCTATACAGATTTCTCAACTACGTTGCACTTCACTCGAAATGACGGTACGAGTGGAGTTTCGATACCAATTGATTGCCGCATGCAACCCTCCTACTTCCTCAACGCAGTATAGCTGCCAACTTCCTTACCAGAATCATCAATCATACTCGCCACGAGTTTATTTCGATCGGCTTTTATTTTGGTGATTGTTCTTGTTCCTGTTCTTGGTCCGCCACCAATAATCAAAGGATAATGGTTTAGCGCTTTATCAGGTTGATGCACCATATATTTATGGGTGTGACCACTTAAAACTAAATCTACCTTACCCTGATTCAACAAAGGCTCAAATAACTCAGTACAATGTTTTGGACCATGGGCATCGCCAGAAAAGCGTGGCGGAATATGCATTAACACCACTCTGAATGGTGCTTTTTTAAATTCCTTCGAATTTATTTCTGTTTTAAGCCATTCGGCCTGCTGCACCCTGTAATC
Organism: Sphingobacteriaceae bacterium GW460-11-11-14-LB5; assembly: GCA_002151545.1. Lineage (NCBI taxonomy): Bacteria > Pseudomonadati > Bacteroidota > Sphingobacteriia > Sphingobacteriales > Sphingobacteriaceae > Sphingobacteriaceae bacterium GW460-11-11-14-LB5. Next base: position 4,702,824 of record CP021237.1, read on the forward strand.
GTCAAAATCGACAATACCTGCGTATACCGGATGTGCATCTTCTTTATCTTCACCAGTGTCTAAAATAACAAAGCGAACAGGCCCCAGGCTAAAAGCCGCATGGCCAACATGCATATAATATTGTGGAAATTCGCGTGCAAATTTACCACGTGTTTCATGATTACCCCTTACGTAAATAAAAGGCGTATGCTTTGCAAAATTATCTACACAGGGCTGGAGCATATGCTCGATGATCTGTTTTTCGTCGGTTTGATAATCGAATATGTCTCCATTAAAGAAAATAAAATCCTGCTTCTTATCCGGAACAAGTCCTAACAACTGAGGGATTGATTCTGGCCGATCGTGCGTATCATTCATCATTAAAAACGAAACCTCTTCCTTAGCCAGATCGGCATTCACAAATTCTTCAACAGCACTGCTTACCGTTGCACCATAAGTTAATTTGTAAGGCTGGAAATCTTTAATTTCTTTGGAAACTATTTTATAATAATATTTCGTTCCTGGCTTTAAGTTTTTGAGTGTTACTGCATTCAGCTTGCTATTGGCTTGCATTAAACCCAGATCAGCTTTTCCGTAAGCCTTTTGGCTCAACTGATCGGCCTGTTCTCCAAATTCTACCCAACCTGCAGCATTTTTATTGGTCAACCAAAGAATGGTCATCGAGTTATTAAAGTTGGTTTGTAAATAAGGGCCGACTGCTATTTTAAATTCATCTTCTCTAAGGGGTACGCTTGCAATGGCAGCAGATGGCGCTACTAAGGTAGCAGCACTTAAAGTTAGTCCGGCCTTTAAAAAACTTCTTCTATTTGGCTGATTTTCATTCATTTGGTCAGGTTTTATCTTATTGATCAAATATATAGTTACAATATTTAACTTTGACCGTGTAAGATTAAATTTACTCAAACGTTTGATATGCCAAAAGTAATTACCAATACATCCTACTTTCAGGATAACGAGATAAAAAGTAACCAGGATATCTTAATTGAAGGCAGTACCATTTCTATTATTAATAGTTCCGAAAATAAAGAAACGAGCCAATCATTAACGATTCCGGGATTTATTGATCTACAGATTTATGGCGCTGCAGGCCGGTTATTCTCTGCCGATCCAACGGTCGAATCATTAACCATCATGGAAGATGATCTGCTGAAAAAAGGAACCACGGGCTTTTTAGCTTGTATGGCAACAAATTCTTCCGAAGTTTTTAATGCATGTATCAAAGCAGCTAAAGAACATCGGTCAGCTGCAAAAAATTGCCTGGGATTGCACTTAGAAGGCCCGTTTTTGAATCCAAAACGTTTAGGCGCCCATGTGCCTGCGTTTGTACGGAAAGCCTCGCTGGATGAAATTAAGGAATTAATCGATTTTGGTGATGGAGTAATTAAAATGATGACGATAGCGCCAGAAATCCAGGATGATGAGGTAATACAATATTTACTTGACCATGGTGTTGTGGTTTCATTAGGGCATAGTAATGCAACCTTTGATGAGGCAACAGCAGCTTATAACAAAGGTATCCAAACCACCACCCACCTCTTTAATGCCATGAGTCCTATCCACCATCGCGAGCCCGGAATACCAACAGCTGTTTTTAATCACAATAAGGCAATGGCCAGCATTATTGCCGATGGGCAGCATGTAGATTTCGAAGTACTTAAATTTGCACAGAAACTTTTAAAAGAACGTTTATTCCTGATTACAGATGCGGTTACCGCCTGTTCTACCGGCCCATATCAGCATGTTGAAAAGGAGAATAAATATGTGATGCCCGATGGTACACTTTCTGGCTCATCAATAACGATGTTACAGGCCGTTAAAAACTGTGTAACACACTGTGCGATCAGTTTAAGTGATGGCGTTAAAATGGGAACGCTTTACCCTGCTCAATTGATTGGAATAGAAAACCTTACTGCAACTATAGCAACCGGGCACCAGGCAAATTTATTGGTATTGGATGACGAACTGAGTTTAAAAGAGGTAATCTTCAGAGGCGAAACGATATAAGCCACCGGCTTGCCGCAACTCAATAAAAATGATAGCACAAAAAGGGCAATATTTTAAGACATTGCCCTTTTTTCTTTAAATGAGTGTTTCTATTTAAATATTTACATCAATTATTAAAAACCATAGCTAGGTATTAAAAAATTGTTAATATTTTTGGGGTCATGAAATACAAACGCATCCTACTTAAGCTTAGTGGAGAATCGCTAATGGGCGACAAACAGTACGGTATTGATAATGAACGCGTTAAACAATACGCTGAAGATATTAAAGCAGTACACGATAAAGGCTTAGAAATCGCAATCGTAATTGGAGGAGGAAATATTTTTAGGGGCTTAAGCGCCGAAAAAAGTGGGATGGACAGAGCACAGGCCGATTACATGGGCATGTTGGCTACGGTAATCAACTCTATGGCCTTACAAGATGCTTTAGAAAAAGTTGGTATTAAAACACGTTTACTTACTGCAATTAAAATGGAGCAGATTTGCGAACCATTTATCCGCAGAAGAGCTGTTCGACATTTAGAAAAAGGCCGTGTGGTTATTTTTGGTGCCGGAACCGGAAACCCATACTTCACAACCGATTCGGCTGCTGCTTTACGTGCCATTGAAATCAAAGCAGACGTTGTTTTAAAAGGAACACGTGTTGATGGAATTTATACCGCAGATCCAGAAAAAGATCCATTAGCCACTAAATACGAAGAAATTTCTTTCAGAGAAGTTTACGATAAAGGCCTTAATGTAATGGATATGACTGCCTTTACCCTTTGCGAAGAAAACCAAGTGCCGATTATTGTGTTTGATATGAACAAACATGGCAATTTCATGAAAATCGCTAATGGCGAACCTATTGGAACCCTGGTTAAATAAGGAATAAAAATTATTATTTTTGTAGAAATACACACAATTATGAACGACCTCATACAATTACAATTAATGGATGCTCAATCTGCAATGGAAAGAGCCATCGATCATTGTGAATCTGAATTAACTAAAATCAGAGCTGGTAAAGCATCAGCTGGAATGTTGGATGGTATTTTCGTGGATTATTATGGCGCCGCTACAGCATTATCACAAGTAGCCAGTATTAATACGCCTGATGCCAGAACAATCGTCATCCAACCTTGGGAAAAATCACTTCTAACTGCAATTGAAAAAGCTATTCAGGTAGCGAATATTGGTATCAATCCTCAAAATGATGGTATCGTGATCCGCCTGGTGGTACCACCTTTAACAGAAGAGCGCAGAAAAGACCTGGTGAAAAAAGTTAAGGAAGAAGCCGAAAGAGGCCGCATTACCGTTCGTAACATCCGTAAAGATGCCAACACTAAAATTCAAAAATTAAAGGGTGAAGGTGTTTCTGATGACGAGATTAAAACAGGTGAAGGCGAAGTGCAAAAATTAACCGATGCTTATATCATCAAGGTTGATAAACACGCTGAAGCTAAAGAAAAAGATGTAATGACAGTTTAATCTGTATAAAATACAAGCTAAGAGGGAATGGACTTAAATCTATTCCCTTTTTTATTGCTCTTATTTTTTCGCGCTTGATCCTCTGACGTTTAAGATAGTAGGCAACGATACCTGCATGTTTTCGATAGGCTTTCCTGCTCTTTTAAGTTTGTTCAATAGAATCTTCATCACATTTTCTGCAATGGCCTCAAGAGGCTGTGCAATGGCAGTAACCGGAGGTTCACAAAACTCCAGGATTTCGAAATCATCAAAAGAAACCACAGCTATGTCTTTGTGGATCTGAATACCTAATTTTCTAAAAGTTCTTAAACCATCTAAACAAATATAGTTCGCCGCAAAAACTACCGCATCAAGCTGCTGCTCTTCTTTAAAAAACCTGATCATCTCTTCAATTGAGTCGGCAGAGTTTACATAGTTTATCTTCTTTACGATTGCAGGCAAGTTATATTTTTCGACAGCGCTTTCGTAACCTGCCAGACGATCTACCATCTGTTGCTGAACGGTATCGATGGTTACAAAACCTATTTTTTTATAATTATTTTTAATGAGGTGCTCAGTTGCTTCGTAGGTACTGTTCTGGTTATCGATAATCACATAATCCGTTTTAACATCCTGTACATAACGATCAAATAGTACCACAGGTGCCTCTGTTTGAATTAATTTTTTAACTTCCTCTTCCAGTCCCTCAGGCAAGGCCATAATGTAACCATCAACGTGCCTGTCTTTAAAAATCTGCAGCAATTCTATTGCCTTATCGGTATCGTTTCTGGTACTGCTAAAAAGGATTTTATAACCAAGACTCGACGCAATTTCATCAATACGGCGTGCTATACCAGAGAAAAATGGTTCAGAAATATCATCAACCAGGAAACCTATAATTTTTGTTTTACCCGTTCTTAAACTTGTAGCAAGGGTATTGGGCTGATAGTTTAATTCGGCCACCAGGTCTAAAACCTTTTTGGTAAGCGATTCGCTAATGTTTTTTTCTCTTGCTTTCCCATTAATCACAAACGATACGGTTGTAATGGAAATATTTAATTGTTTAGCGATATCTTTAATTGAAACACGTTTCTTCATCACGGGCATTGAACGAATAATTTGATCAGGTAATATAACAATATATCTATAAATATATGATGGATATGAAAAAAACTAGTCTGAAAAAGAAAAAGAGCAACCTATCCAGGATTGCTCGATTAACTAACTTATTATTCATAAAAAATGCTGTTGGGGAAGGAGTCGAACCTTCAAGGGGTAGTTAGCTACAGTTCAAAAAATTAATTTGTGGTCAACCCAATAAACTGCGTTTGTCCCATTATTCCCCACCACCGAGACAAGGAGGCGTGTCTGCCAATTTCACCACCCAACATTTCAAAAGTTAACAGTCTTCAATTTCCAATTTTCAGCTTTTAAACCGCCAACTGTAAATTGCCAACTGAACTGGCTGTAGGGGAAGGAATCGAACCTTCAAGGAGTGGTTAGTACCGAAACCGGTATATTCCCATTATTCTCCGCCACCGAGACAAGGAGGTGTGTCTGCCTGTTTCACCACCCTACATTATGTTATGCAATTTTGAAAGAACGTTTCCTTTTTGTTAATTGCTTGATACAAATGTAAAGGAACATCCAATACCTTGCAAATATTTTAAACATTTAATTTTATTTTTATAATATTGATAAATATTTGTAAATTCGCTTATCATAATTCAAAAATATGCTTAAAAAAGACAATTCCAATTTAGAAATTGACAACCTCGACATCGATATATTAAAGCAATTGATGCAGGATGCCACTAAACCCTACACAGAAATCGCTAAAGATCTGATTGTTTCGGGCGGAACGATACACGTTAGGATGAAGAAACTGCAGGAAATGGGCATTATAAAAGGCTCTCATCTCATCATCGATCCGCAGAAAGCCGGATATGATATTTGTGCCTTTTTGGGTATTTACCTGGAGAAAGGGATTCAGTACAAAGATGCCGTTGCGCAGCTGAGCAAAATTAAGGAAGTAGTAGAATTGCATTATACTACCGGCGCCTACAGTATGTTTGCCAAAATTATTTGCAGGGACACCAATCACTTACGCCACGTTTTAAACGAAGAAATACAGGCCGTGAACGGTATCCAACGAACAGAGACTTTAATCTCGTTAGAAGAGAGTATTAAGCGTCAGATTGAGCTGGGGTAAAGCAGGAAAGACCAAAGCGGAAAGGTTAAAGCAAAAAGATGTCTTGAAGAACAATGGGCTTAAATGACCTTTTATACCTTATATGGTAAAAAGCTTTTTAGTTAATTTTTAGAAATTAATTAGAAAACGATCGTTTGGTATTGCTTCGGGATAAGCAGTCCCGTTATCCGCTAATTCCGATGAAGAATCGGAACCGCTACTACCGGGTTTAGATACAAGGGCCGGTGCAGGTAAGTATCCAGCCAGAAATAGGACCACCTCACGAGCCAACTAGACCCGATTGGAGTGGGCATACCGATATTTTCAATCGGGATAAAACGGAAAGCGGGAATAAACCTGGATAATTGTACAGGCATTGCTCTCCTAACCTTCGACTACACTATCAATGAAAGACTCCAATAAAGCGGTCGTCTTTCTCGCGCATGCGGAAATCTTGAAGCGTATTGCATTACGATTCCCAATCGAGTTGGGAATGACGATATATCTATAGTATCATCTACTTAAAATATATCTGTTAATTGTATTGATTTTTATACAATAAATTAACCCTCAGCGCGACAAAACGCTATAATACGTTGTTGTAAAAACTATTATTTTAGCTTAATCGGAATATTAAGTCTGGAGCCAGATTTCCCGGCTGCGTTGCACTCCGCTCGAAATGATGGATCTATTTTATTTCAGCAGCTGATAAGCAATAAGAGCAGCAACGTAAGCCATAGCCGTCATATAGGCCAATTGGATGACAGGCCATTTCCAGCCTTTAGTTTCGCGGTAAACAATCGCAACCGTGCTCATACACTGCATGGCAAAAGCATAAAAAAGCATTAATGAAATACCAGTAGCAAAAGTATAAACGGGTAAACCGGTACGACTATTAACCGAGGCCGACATGCGCTCTCTAATGGTGCTTGTATCCTCGTCACCGCCATCAACACTGTAAATGGTAGCCATGGTACCTACAAAGGCTTCGCGGGCGGCAAAAGAGGTAATTAAACCTATACCGATCTTCCAATCGTAACCGAGTGGACGAATGGCAGGCTCGATCCAATGACCAAGAATGCCTACATAAGAGTTTTCCAACTTCTCGGTAGCCACCAGGGTTTTGATGTGATCGGTATTTTTTGTGGTATCAGCCAAGGCAGATTCGTATTTTTTATCAATGCTTTCAAAACGGTTTCCTGGTCCGAAAGAGGCCATTACCCAAAGGATGATGGAAATGGCGATGATGACTTTACCAGCTTCGAAAACAAAGGTTTTCGATTTTTCATACATCGTGTAGAACACATTTTTCCATCTTGGCATGCGATACACCGGCAATTCCATAATGAAATAAGAGCGTTCTTTGGTTTTGATGATGAATTTCATTACCCATGCCACCAATACCGCAGCAATAATACCAACAAGGTACATCACCATCAGCGCCAGTCCCTGCAGGTTAAAAACACCTAAAACGGTCTGAGAAGGAATAATCAATGAAATAATTAAAATATAAACCGGAAGTCTTGCCGAACAACTAACCAGTGGGGTAACCATGATGGTAATCATTCTGTCTTTCCAGTTTTCGATATTTCTTGCAGCCATAATAGATGGAACGGCACAGGCCAAACCACCGATCATCGGTACCACCGATTTTCCGTTAAGGCCAACCTTACTCATAATTTTATCCATCATAAAGGTAACGCGGGCCATGTAACCCGTATCTTCCAAAATGGATATGAAGGCAAAAAGGATTGCAATTTGTGGAATAAATACAAATATACCGCCGAGTCCTGCCACAACACCATCCAATAACAGATCGGTAAGCATACCTGCAGGCAAATATTCGTGACCAATACTGGTAATAAAACCAAAACCTGTCTCAATCCAGTCCATCGGATAGGACGACCAGGCAAATATGGCATTGAAAATCACAAACAGGATAAGCAGGAAAATGGCAAAGCCCCATACTTTATGGGTTAGGATGGCATCTAATTTATCACTGAAAGAAAACTTCTTTTCAGTACCCTTATCCACAACCACATCAGATAAAATAGTGCCTAAATGTTTGTATCGGGCAATTGTTTCGGCAGCCTGAACTTTAGAAGATTCGAAATGGTGCGACTGCTCTATATTTTCAATTTCTTCCTGTTCCTTTTCGGTGAAGAAAGTTAAATGTTCATGCTGGTGCAAAACCTGCAGCGCATAATAATCATTGTCGGAATTAAGTTTAGATTTTATGGCGTTAATCGCTTCCGGAGCCAAAAAATTCACATCTACATCCTGAAACTGTGTGGCAATTTTATTGGTATTGGCAATCGCTTCTTTTAATTTATCAATTCCAATGTTGTTCCTGGCCGAAATGGAAACCACCTGGATACCCAGCTTCTCTGCAAGTTTATCCAGATCAATCTCTATTCCCTGCTTAACCGAAAGATCGATCATATTCAGGGCCAAAATCATTGGGATACCTAAATCTGCCACTTGCGAATACAAAAGCATATTACGCTTTAAATTCGAAGCATCGGCAATGAGCACAATAACATCAGGATGACTATTGTTTTTTTTATCGGCAAGTACCTGAAAAACGATGCTTTCATCGGCGCTTTTCGGATATAAGCTATACGTTCCTGGTAAATCGATTATTTCGGCCTCTTTACCACCTGCAAGTTTTGTAAAACCTGTTTTCTTATCAACAGTGATGCCTGGAAAATTTCCGATTTTTTGATTTAATCCTGTTAAACGATTAAATAAAGTAGATTTACCTGTATTGGGATTACCAACTAACGCAACTTTAATATCCAAACCCAGCTTTTTTATTGAATAATGATAACATCGGCTTCGCTTTTACGCAAACAAAGCTGATAACCAGCAACACGAATAGCCATTGGGTCGCCCAGTGGAGCAAAACGCTCTACTTCTACCACTTCGCCCGGCAAACACCCCATCTCCATTAACTTTACAGACATATCTAAATCTGTAAAAGCTACAATTGTTCCTTTTTCTCCGACTTTTAGGTGCGACAGCTTCATGTGCTAAATTTGGCGCAAGTTAACCTTTCTTTAGATTTATTCCAAATAAGAAAGTGGCATGAAGCATATAAATTACATAGGTTTACCCTAAAATGATCTAGTTCCGCTGTCTGCCGCCACCAAAGCCACCACCTCCGTTACCGCCACGACCCCTGCCACCTTCTTCGCCACCTCTGATGCGGTTTTTACCGCCCATACGGTTTAATGAATAGGTAAATGAAAACATGAAATAACGTTGCAATACATTGTAACTCACATCCTGAATGGTGTTATTATTGGCGGTGCGGCTTACCCCTTGATTTTCGTTCAGTAAATCGTTAACCGCAGCTTTAAAGGTTCCCCTGTTTTTGAAAAACTGTTTGCTGATATAAGAGTTAACCAGGGTAAAATGCGTATCGAAACCCTCTCCCCTTCCGGTATTCTGATTATAATCGGCATCTATAGCCCAGCGGATATTTCCCGGAAACAAATAGCTTACACTTACATTTGGGCTGAAAGTGTAGTAGCGTGTATTGGAATTAGGCTGAACGGAGTAAGTTGCACGGTTAATCGAACCATTAACACCTGCCGTTAAATCGAGTTTATCTAAATTAGAAACCAAACGGTAACCGTTGGTAACAGACCAGCTGTTGGTAATATTTTTTAAGGAGTTGGTAAAGTTTACATCCCGATCGTAACTACCACTAACATTGATGTGGAAGTTCAGTTTATTTTCTGCCATAATCGGCAAACTTAATGAAGAGGAAATAGACCCGGAGTAAACACCATTTACGTTAACCGGTGTAATGGCCAGTTTTCCCTGATCCTCGCCACTTTGAATTAAACTACTGCTGTTTGCAATCCGGTTTGAGGTTTGGGTAAGGTTTAAATTCACGAACAACGACCTGTTTTTTCCTACGGTAAATGTATTATAGGCTACGCGAAGGGTATTATTGAATTCGGGTTTCAGATCGGGGTTACCAACCGGGATACTTTGCGTATTGGTATTGTTTCTAATTGGCTGTAATTGTTGAATGGTTGGCTGGTTGGTACTGCCTCTATAGTTAAATACCAGGCGTTTGCTGTTGCTGAAATTATACCTGAACATGGCCGAAGGGGTATAATTAAAAACATTTTGCTTCAATACATATCCTTTGCTGATGTTATTATTTGTCCGGTCTGTATTTTGAACTGCCATACCTACATTCCAGTTGTATTTTTTATCCATTTTATTAAAGCTAAAACCTGCGGAGTTAGTTAAAATGGTATTCTCGTAAGCATTACTAAAGGTTTCATCCAGCAAATCGTATTGTAAAGTAAGTGGATTAAAATTATAGGTGAAACGATCGGATGTATTGTGGTTATAACCATTCTGATAATTAAATTCCAAGCTTAAGGTTTTATCCAAAGGTTCGGTATATACCAATCTTGTATTCTGATTGATGGACTCACTCTCCTGATCGTTAAACTGATCGGTTATTTTTTGAGTGGTGGTTCCGTTTTCTTTTCTCGTTTCGGGATTGGTATTGTAATTATCGGCGTCGTTATTATTAATGTTGGTATTGAAGTTTAAGGATAGGGTTCTTCCTCTGCGTATAAATTTTTTACGCAATAAAATGTTATTGCTAATGGATGGTGCGGTACTATGATTTCGTAGGGACTGTGTTCCACTAATCATATACCGGTTATAATCACGTGTATAAGTGCTGCTGTTTAAGCTCTCGTTATCGGTATAACTTAAATTTGGCTGTATGCGTAGTGAGGTTAAGGAATCAAGCTTGGTATCGACCATAAAGTTTAAGCGGTGGTTTAACCGACCCGAACTATTGGTTTGATTGTTATTAAAAATAGTGGTTTCATCACCCAATAAATTTTGGGTTACACTATTTCTGAGGATCAGGTTGTCAGATTTATTAACGAAATAACTCATTTCTATTTGAGTCTGATCGGCATATTCGTCCGAGAAATTAAATCCGCCAGCTTTGGTATCGGTAATTCCTCCGCGACCGCCATTCCCCCCTCCGTTTCCGCCGCCTAAACCGCCGCCAAAGTTTTGTTTGTTCACATTGTTAAACTGGGCAATAACACTTAGGCGCTTATCCTGGTTGAAATGATTGATATTCGCGTTAACATCGTAACGGTCGTTAGAACCATAACCTCCTGTAGTGTTGCCGAAGTAACCATTTTTCTTATCCTTTCTGGTGGTGATGTTAATAATCTTGGTTCTTGATCCATCATCAATTCCGGTAAACTGTGCCTGGTCTGATAGTTCATCAATGATCTGGATTTTATCGATCATATCTGCAGGAAGATTTTTAGTAGCCAGTAAAGGATCATTCCCGAAGAATGTTTTGCCATCTACCTTAACTTTGGTAATGGTTTCACCCTGGGCTTTTACCGTGCCTGCTTTATCAACCTCCACGCCCGGAAGTTTTTTCAACAGGTCTTCTACCACCGCATTTTCGATTACTTTGAAAGAACTTGCATTAAATTCAATAGTATCCTTCTTTACTACAATCGGCGGAACTTCAGCTTTGATATCAACCGTTAGAAGATCAATTGCTCCGCCTTCTAAAATAATGTCAGCCAAGGCAACATTAATTTTATCTGCGGTAATGGTAAAATCTTTTGTAGTATTCTTTAAACCTAAAAACGCAGCATATAACCTATAGCTACCAGGTTTCAAGCCCGAGAGCACGAATTTCCCGTCTTCGGTTGTACTTACTGCACCAACCATACTCGAATCAGTCAGGTTCTTAACCGCAATGGATGCGTAATCAATTGGTTTTTTATCTTTTGACTGAATAACACGTCCGCTAACTGAACCCGTTTTCTGGGCGTAAGCAAAAAAAGATGATAAAATAAAAAGGAGCGTAAAAATCTGTTTCATTCGGTTAGTTTGGTTTATAGCTTAGAGACTACAGGCTTTTACAAAGGTTTATTTTGATTAGGTAACATTTGAAATACATAAATGTCAACCATACATTTAATCTCCAGACAGCTGGCTTTAAAACAGAAAAGTCCCGGTTAAAACCGAGACCTTTCTAAAGTAAAATCGTCATTTCGACAGGCGTGTAATCCCGAACTTTCGCGGGAGAAATCTTGAAGTATCATTTTAGATTTCTCCACTACGGTCGAAATGACGATATTAAAGAATGACAGATTACATTCTCATACGGCGGCCGCCATCACCTCCCTGGGCAGGCATCTGCATATCTCCGCTCATATTTCTTCCGCCAATGCGGGTTAAAGAATAAGTGAATGAGAACATGTAATAACGTTTTAACACGTTATAGTTTAAATCTGTAATCGTATTATTTGTTGCAGTTCTGCTAATGCCTTGATTTTGATTAAAAGCATCGTTAACCGCAATTTTAAATGTACCTCTGTTTTTAAAGAACTGACGACTGATATAAGAATTTACCAAAGTATACTCGGTATTATATCCTTCACCTCTACCTGTATTTTTGATATAATCTAAATCTACTGCCAAGCGGATATTTCCAGGAAACAAATAACTAATGTCGAAACTAGGGTTTAAAGTATAATAATTTGTGGTTGAATTTGGCTGAGCAGAATAAGTTGCCCTATTGTAGGTTCCTGAAATACCACCAGTAAGATCAAACTTATCAAAATTGGTTACGAAATTATACCTGTTGGTAACCGACCAGGAATTAGTGATGTTTTTAAGCAGTCCGGCACTGTTATTCCCTGTTGTAAAATTCACATTCCTGTTGTAATTGGCATTTAACGATGCATTCAGGTTTAATTTACGCTCTGGCAAAATTGGCAAGCCCATGTTGATACTTGCATTACCCGAATAAACCCCGTCAACATTCACATAAGTCGTTCTGATTTTCCCGTAGTCTACATCATTTTGATCGGTTACAAGTTGACTGCTATTACCGATAGCATTAAAAGTTTGACTAAGATTTAAAAAAGCAAAAAACATCCTGCTTTTGGCGAAATCGAAATTGTTATAGTTAATGCTTAAATTGTTATTAAACTGTGGCTTTAATTCAGGATTACCCACAAAAACACTTTGTGTGTTGGTATTATCAAGTATTGGCTGTATCTGGTTGATTGTTGGCTGTTGGGTTGTCCCTCTATAACGGATATTCAATCTTCTGGAGTTACTGAAATTATACCTGAAATTGGCCGATGGCGTTAAATTGATAAAATTCTGTGTCCTTACCAAACCCGTTGTTAAGTTGGTGTTTTCACGGTTAGTCTGTTGTGCGGCTAAACCAATGTTCCAGTTGTATTTCTTTTCATTGGTTGTAAAACTTACCCCGGCAGCATTTGTTAAAGTTTGGTTCTCATAAATATTGGTATAATCCAAATTAACCAGATCATATTGCCCACTGGCTGAATTGAAATCCAATACCTGGCGGCCCTGATTGTCGTGGCTATATCCATTCTGGTAGTTAAATTCTAAACTTGTTGTTTTAGATAACGGCTCGGTATATACCAATCTGGAGGTATTGTTAATAGAGTTGGTGTTCACCTTGTTCAACTGATCGATCAGACTGGCCGTTGGGGTACTGTTAATGGTATTCGTTTCAGATATATAATTATAGTTATCAGCATCATTATTATTGATACTCGTATTCACATTAAGTGATAACGTTCTACCGCGTCTTTTGAATTTTTTACGAACCAAAAGGTTGTTACTAATATTAGGAGTAGTACTGTTGCTGATATAGCGCTGATTTCCGACAGTTGTAGACTGGATCAGATTTCGGGTATAATCACTCAGGTTTGTCGCATCACTTTCAGTGTACGATACATTTGGCTGGATTTTAATCGTTGTAGAAGAATCCAGTTTGGTATCGATCATGAAATTAAAACGATGGTTAATCCGGTCCGTATTATTATCCGCATTGTTTAAAACGGTGGTAATTTTATCGCCCAATAAGTTTTGGGTAAAACTGGTTTGCTGATTCGCTACAGCCGATTTATTAAAAAAGTAACTTCCCTGAATTTGGGTACCATCTTTATAGGTATCGGCAAAGTTTAAACCCGCTGCATTAGTGGTGGTAATACCGCCGCTACCCGCGCCACTTCCTCCGCCACCAAAATTACCCCGGCCACCGCCACCAAAACCATTTCCTGCACCATTACCTTGTCCGAAGTTTTGTTTATTGACGTTGTTAAACTGACCAATAAAACTGAATTGCTGGTCATTATCGAACTTGTTCACATTTAAGCTGGCATCATAACGATCTTGTGTACCGTATCCAACTGTACTATTTCCAAAATAACCCTTTTTCATTCCGGCTTTAGTTGTGATGTTTAAGATTTTATTTCTTGTACCATCATCAACACCAGAAAATTGAGATTGCTCAGACATCTCATCAATTACCTGAATCTTATCTACCATATCGGCAGGTAGGTTTTTGGTAGCCAATAAAGGATCTGTTCCGAAAAACTCCTTACCATCTACTTTAACTTTTGTAACGGTTTCACCCTGCGCTTTAATACTTCCGTCTTTTGCTACTTCAACTCCAGGAAGTTTTTTCAACATGTCTTCTACAACCGCGTTTTCTCTAACCTTGATTGATTTTCCATCAAATTCTATGGTATCTGTTTTTACCACTACCGGAATGCTTGCCGTAACGTTAACATCTTTTAAATCAACGCCATCGTCAACCATGGCAATTTCGCCGGCATTTACGGCTACTTTAGCCACTTCAACATCCTTAGTTACTGTTTTCAAACCTAAAAAGGCCGAGTAGATTCTATATTTACCTGGGGCAATACCCTTAAAACTAAAAGTTCCATCAGGATTACTTTGTCCTGAGGCAACAGTGCTCGAATCTTTCAAGCTTTTAATTGCTATTGTAGCAAAGTCAACAGGCTTTTTATCTTTCGCGTTAATTACTTTACCGCTTATTGAGCCAGTATTTTGAGCCTGGGCAATATATCCACAAAATAGGAGCACCATGAATATTGCCCGCTGAACGTTTCTTTTCATCAAAAAAAATTAGATATTATAATACAAAACTAAGCTATCAGACTACGCAAATGCCGAAAGGTTTGTTAAGGTGTGTTAAAAGCTTGGTAACATTTTAAATACAGCTTTTCAGGAAGGAGATCTGATCTAAAGGGAAGGTCGGTCAGAAAGGGGATTATTTTTGTGGTGAAGGATAACTTTTGTAATATACTTTTGGGCAGTTGCAGTTTTTTTTAAAAATACTGCATCCGCTTAAACTTATGGCCACAATTACACAGATGATGCTAACTTTTGTTTTCATTAAAATTTAATTTATGAAGCAATACATAACTAAAAACGGCCATTGATGCACCTAACATATCGCAGCCAAAATCCCACCATTCTGCTGAGCGGTAGGTAAAAACTTTCCATTGTAACAATTCAATTCCGCCACCAATGATCGCATTGATGAGCAATATTTTAAAAATGGTTAAGGTTCTGAAAGCGAAATTATGCTGATATCTGATTTTACCGTAGAAGAGCAGCACCGATAAAACAAAGAAAAAACCCATATGGGTCATTTTATCAAAGCCTTCGAAAAAAAAGCCTTGCCCCTCAGAATCGGGCATTTTAATATTACAAAGCACCAAAACGACAATAGTCCAGAATATGGCCCATTTTTGTTGTTTCAGTGCTTTGTACAACATATAATAATTAGGCGCCAACCAATTCCTGGTAAGCTTCTGCTGATAATAAATCTTCTACTTCGGCTAAATCAGCTAAAGATACTTTTACCATCCAACCTTTTCCGTAAGGATCAGAATTTACCAATTCAGGATTATCGTTTAATTCAGCATTAACTTCTAATACTGTACCTGTAACTGGCATATATAAATCAGACACCGTTTTAACCGCTTCTACCGTACCAAAAACTTCTTCTTTTGCTACTTCACTACCTACCGTATTGATATCAACATAAACAATATCACCTAATTCGCGCTGAGCGAAATCAGTAACACCGATAATAGCTTCGTTACCTTCAACTTTAACCCACTCGTGGTCTTTAGTGTATTTTAATTCTGATGGAAAATTCATGGTTTGTAAGTTATATTAATTTTCTTGTTTTATTAAGCTTGTATGCATTAAACGTTTCCTGACGTTTACCCGCCAAAAATACAATTTAGTTTAACATATCGCAATGCCTGGTCAATTAACTTATCGTAAAAAGGTTTAATGTTGCATTTCGTAATGAACTTCCGAATTGGCAATTGTTCAGATTAAACAGATTCAGTAAAAATCTTTATCTTCACCTAACAAATTAACCCTCAACATGAAACCTGCACAAATTTACACTTTAAAAGTATGCCTTGCCACACTACTTGTTTCCGTTCCGGCAACCATGGCCATCGGATTCACCTATATTGGATTGATCATGCTCATCAAACCGCTTAATTATAGTTTTAATTTCAACCTTACCTTTACTCATCTATTTATTTTTGTCGCTATAATTGCGGCAGTGATGACGATAAATCATTACCTGATCGAAAAATCAGGATATAAAAGATTTATAAATGACCGGCCGATAGCACATTCGATTGTTATCTTTCTGTTCTATTTGCTGATCAGCGGGGCCATGCATTTTAAAAGTTTTGATTATTTGCTGTTCAGTTACGCCCCCATGTTCTTAACTGCATATGTATTTAGCAGAATATTCTCCGCACAAAAAAACAAGCCGTTAACTGCTTAAGCAATTTATTAATTCAGCGTAAACCTTAAACTAAACCCGAAATTACTGAACGAAGTATTAAAAGTTTGCGAAGTATAAGGCTTTGTAATATTCGAATCGTAAAACAATTTGATGTTAAACTTCTGATTCAACACATAATCTACACTTGGCCTTAAGGTAATGTTCTTTGCTCCTGAAGAAACTTCGGCTTCGGTCACATCTGCGCGGTAAATAACGGTTTTATTATCGCGGATAGCTACATCCAGTTTGAAATCCATGTTGTTATCCATTTTCAGGCTTTTAAACCATCCAAACGGGAAGCGGAATTTATTGGTACGGTAGCCCAATCCCAACACCATATTGTTTTCTGATAACTGCGCCAGCTGACTGTTAGATAAACTCAATCCCAATAAACGTGAACGGTTTAATTCGAAAGAAGCCGTCAGGTTATTTTTAAACCTGGTATCCACACCAACCAAAGGAGAAAAATATTCTGAAATGGTTACCTGAGCAAACTGGTATTCAGGTAAAAAGTTATTATTTACATCTCTGCTGCTAACCGCACCATTGGTTTCCTGATAGCGCAATAAGGAGTTGAAGCCATTAATATTGTAGGAAGAGCGATATCCATGTCTGATATCGACAGATGAAAACTTATCAGCGATAAAAGGAATACGGGTTAAGCCGCTATAAGTTAAACTCCAGTTTGGCAGTGGGATTTTAGGAAAGGCATTCATTTTTGTCTTGCCGGCATCTTTACCCGAATAGGCAGCCATAAAAGCAGAAATAATTACATCCTGGCTTTCTTTGCTGTAACCATCGGCAAAACCACCGTTTACGCCGCCAGAATTTGGATTTTGAGCACCCAATCTTCTGGATATAATCATCCTATTGGCCATAAACTGATTAAACAAGCCCGAGACTACCGTCGAGTTATTTTCTTTAAATGCTGTACCTAAAGCAATGTATGATACGCTATAATCGCCGGTAGTAATGGCACTTAAATTTTCGAACGATGATACACTGGCTACATACCTGAAATTGGTCGAAAAGTTTCTTGTCTGCGCTTTATTGGCCTTTAGTGTAATCCGTAAATCTTTAAACGGCTCTACCTGTCCGGTAAGTTGAAAATCTTCTCTGAGCGTGTTTACATACAGCTGATTCTGCAAGGTATCGGTGGTTAGCCATCCATTGTTTAAGGCCATATCGCGAATATCGCGCTGACTTCCGAAAGCAAAACCTAAACCCGGTGCTCCTGTTGCATTATCGATACCAAAATACTTTGTGGTTGGCAGATAACCTGGCAAGAAAATACCTTTGGTTTGCACAAAGCTGGCATTAACATTTTTTACACTCGTTAACAGGTTAATAAAAAATTTCTTAGCGCCACTCCCCTCCTGATCGTTGCCTGCACTTCTGATAAAACCAAACTTATTGTATAAAGTAGTTAGGTTTAAAGTTGGATTGATCTGTACCGTTCTGCTGTTCTGTACGGTATTACCCAAATTAATATTCGGATCGCGCAAGGTAGAAAGCGGCTCGGTTTGCCAGTTAAAGTTGGTACCATAACGGGTTTTTACGGTAATCCAGTTTAGCCCTGGTATTTTATCAATTGGCAGGTTATAAGTAACGTTTAAATTGTGGTTATAATCGGTGGTGCGTCCTAAACGTTTTAAATTCTGCCAGACGGTATCGCGTTTTAAACCGTCTAATCTTCCATCCGGTTCATCGATGATCGAATAATTTGTGGCATTAAAATCTAACTGTAACGAACGGGTAAGGTTCCATGCGATACCATAAATCCGGCTCATGGTAAAGTTTTTGTTAAAGGTGGTACCATAACCGCTCTGGTAAACCCCAATGGTATTATTCGGATCGTTATTCCGTAAGGTATTTTCTGAATACAAACGGTCTACATCAATCCTGAAGTTAATGGCACTCGGGAAAATACTGAAGTTAAAATCCTTCAATAAAGCCAGCATATTCGACTTTATAATTTTTTCGAACGGCGCTATCGTTTTGGCTTCTTTAGAATAACTGTATTGTAACGATGCCCTGTAGGTATTCTGAATGCTACTCTGGTTAATAAAATCGCGATGATTGTATTGGGTATAAGCATAACTTGCTGCAAAATTCTCAATATCCCAAAGGCGGACAGGTTTGCTGTTATTGGTCCGTTCTTTTCTAACGTTGGTAAAGTTGATACCTCTTCTAACGGTATAATCCTGTGCAAAGTTTAAAATCGAATCTTTTTGTTCTTTTGTCGATTGCGCTAAAGCATTTTTAAGCTCGATATCTGGCGTTCTAGGATTATACTGTGGAGTAGAAACCTGTTTAGAATAACTCACAAACATTGGGATTTTCACACCCGACTTTTGCGGCAGGAACTTACCTAATTCCATGGCAGAAGAAACATCAAGCAATACATTATCGGCCCGGTTACGCTCGCTCACTTTCGAATCGATAGAACCAAAACCAATGGTCGATTTACTTCCGGAAATATTTACATCTGCAAAATCGGCCAGTTTTAAATTCAATCTTCCTGTAGCTGCCCAGCCGCCTTTTTCATCAAATTCGGTTAACCTCAACTCGTTAAACCAAACCAGTGCATTTTTATCCAGTCCGTCATCATTCTGCTCATCGTTAGCAGCACGGAGCGGGTTTTTAATCCCCACCATATACACCCTAACCTTGCTCATATCAGGCTGCCCTTTAACGACAATAGTCCGCGCTCCATCAGTATAGGTAAATGGAACATTTGTTGGCCAGGGCTGTCCGTTAGCTTGTTTAGCTACATTACGGGCCAGCTTAGCATTCTGGAAAAGCGTTAAATCAATATCCATTCTGTTGGCTTCCGGCCAAATGGCATCAGGATCGCTTGTACCCGGATTGGTCACCTTTAACGGGATTACATATTCGTAATAATTATCCTGGTTATCAGTTCCGATTCTTAAGAATGCAGAAACATCATTATCATTTAAAATTTGATTGTTAACGGCCTCGGCGTGGATAAACATTTCTAAATGTTTATAAGATCTGAAATCGCTGTAGGCTGTTTTAAATGCCGCCCTGCCATAACCATCTCTTAACGATTTTACAATAACCGATAACGATTGCTCATTTAAACGCGTATCGCCACGATAATTGCTATAGTCACGCTCGCGAAGAATACCCGGAGGGGTAACGTACGGAATCGGTGAACGTTTTCCATTTTCTTCGATGTTTACTGTCGAGACTTCAATGGTAGAATTATCAGGGGTAAGTGCTGGCAATGATGGATCGACGATTACCTGTGCAGCTTCATTCGCAGCATTGTATTCTCTCCACTCTCCACGGATCAGCTGCAACTTTGCAAAACGCATCACGGCAGTATCAGCGAAATTGGTCATAAACATCCTGAAGAAACGGATGGATTTAAAATCCTGGATACCGCCTACTCTGTCCTGATACTGACCAATTGGGATTCTGAACTGATACCATGAAACGGCCTGTGTATTTCCATTGGCCAGTTTTACCTGTGATGTTACTTTATCGGTAATAAAATTCTGACCCACATTTAAATCACCCGGACGCATCGAAACTTTATACTGAAAATACTCATCACTTTGCGTCATGTTATTATCGCGGTTGATGTCTTCCCCGTCGGGTAAAGAAGTAGAGGCAGAGTTTTCAAGTCCTAATTCTTCCTGCGACTGCTGCGAAGTTTTAGAGTTTCCTTCCGTTCCGTTATATTTTTCGTAACGTTTAAGAATACCTGCATTAATCTGATCTAAGGCCGGACCTCTGAAATAGGCATAATTATCTGATGAAGGATCGGCATCGAGTGCGGCAGAAGCGGTGGCATTTAACTGCGATTTAATTTGTGTAATTGCCGCAGCAAATTTTACCTTTTCGTCTGCATCCGCTAGTCCATCCAAACCGACGTCCTGTGCACGACGCGAATTGGCATTGTTATCAAAAGCCTGTACTACAGGTTGCAATTTGGGAACACGTCCCCATGCAGTTTCCTCGTATTTACTTGGATCGTTTGTTGCTGGCAAACCATTTTCTAACGATTTTCTACCATCTTTCAGAATATCTTCCGAAATATTACCCAGATTGAAATACATATCACCACCTGCGGAATTCGGTTTATAAATAAAGGGGTCCATTACCCAAAACTCAATAAAGCCCACATTTAAGGCTTCAAAATCGTTGGTTTCGATTTTTCGCTGGAAACCTCCCCAGTTATTTTTAGGTTGCAATAATGTTCCGTCTGGCCTGAAATCAGTCGGGCGGAAGTTATACGGTCCCCTAACGGTTGGATAATAAGCCACATCGAAAGTGGTAATATTTAAGGCTTGTCCGGTTGCTGTTTCTTTAAACGGGAAAACTTCCTGTTCAATCACCTCTCTTACGTAGTGATTAGAAAGTTCAGCCCGGTTGTTCCTGATATTGGCTGGAGTAGTAGATGCTGCTGAGTTATAAAAAGTAGGATCGATGTTATAAAATGCGATCCTTGCCCGGTTGTAGCCATAGGTTAAATCGTTAGATTTATCATGCTCGGCGAAAAGCTGGGGAGTGCCCGATAACTGCCATGCAATGGCACTTTTTAAATCGATTACTGATCTGGATGCCTCGAAATCATCTAAATAACTTACCCCATTTTTACTGCCTGCAAAATTTAATGCTCTCGGATGTCCGGGAATCAATTGTGCAAACTCTCCATAAAACGTCACACTCGAAGGTGCCTTCGTAGAAAGGAAAGGGAGTTTATCAACCAATTTGGTTAAAAACCTTGATGGCGAACTGTAGTTAATATCTGCTCCCCAAATGGTATTCGAAATGGGTTCCTCGCCGATGTTTACCTTTTGTGTTAAAGGTTTCTCGGTTAAGTTCATGATGGTACCACCCAGGTTTAGCTTGTTGTTAACCCGGTAATCTAAACGGGTTCCAAAAAGCGAGCGCTGCTGCAGACCAAAAAGTTCATTGTTTTCTGTAGTTATCCGAATCGGCTGGCCAGATACCAACAGTGCCTGGTTGATAATGCTCACCCGGCCACCTTGATAATCAACCGTAAAATCTATGCCTTCAGTTAATGGCATGGTTCCTGCAAAAACCTTTACTGATCCTTCGGGAACATTTATGGCGTTCAAACTAAATTCAGAAGAAATATCTGATTGGTAATTTACCTTAATGATATATCGGTTCTGGTTTTGAAATAACTGTTTGGCGATAGTTTGGGTCGAATCGTAAAGCGCTGTAAAAGTATATTTATTAATCAATGCCTGTTCACTAGGCAAAAATCTGGCAGCTAAATCTTTACCAAAAGGTTCAATTACCGGAAAGATAATCCTGCCGTTTGCCGGGTCGATGGTGATATAACCCGAATTGGTATTGGTTACCAACGAGGTTTGCCCGTTGCTGCCTACCCCAAACATGCTGGCCTGATTGGCATTGCTCGCGGTAGAGTACGAACCAAAGGCATTATTTGCGGCCACAAAATCGAAAATCCCATCGGGTTTACGTTCATTTTGCTGGTTTAAGCGATCGAATTCGGTTAAGGCAATCCACTGTTTATTCGCCGTATTTTGTCCTTCGGTCATTACCGGATTATCCACACCGGTTTCATTATCAATGCGGTAAATATCGAGTTTGAAATTTTGACTGCTGATCTGATATCCCCCAATTGAGTAGATATTTTTCATCATCAAATCCCAGGTAGGAAGTTTGATTTTGGTCGTTTCATTCTTTAGCAATTTAGCATAAAGCACTTTCGGATTGGCCGCATCAAAAGAAACATCGGTAGAAAATTCACCCACCTGGTATTCTACCCCATTATAAGTATAGCGGTAAGCAACAGCTAAAACCTCATCGGAATTTAAAGGGTTGTTTAGTGATAAATAACCCAGTTGCGGCTGAAAAGTAAACTCCCGTTCGTTTAATTTTCGGGCGTAAATGAGTTTGGCAAAGTTATCGGTATTGCTGCTATTGGCAGGCGTTGTCTGGAAGAAAGAGAGTACGGCATTAGAATTGGTTTGCCTTATCGCGCCACCCTGATAAGCATTTAATTGCGCAATTAAATTATTCGATTGTTGCGAAAAACCCGTTGCGGTCGTTCCCGCTGGCAAACCTGAAGTACCACCCGTAAGCAAAGAAGTATTAAAAGGCGCATTTTCGCCCAAATCCATCAAACCCAATACATCTCGCGAATCAGTAGTATTACCGGCCTTATTGGTAATCCAAACCTCAATTTTAGTAATCTGTATTGGCGAAGTGATAATGGGTGCGTTAGCCAGATTTTTGTTGTAGTTGTTCCTGAAATATTGTGACAGGAAATAGTGTTTATTCGCCTCGTAGCTATCGATATTTACGGTAGTCGTATTTTGCTGCGCCCCGTTGGTAATCTTAATTTCCCTAGATTCGGATTTTTGCTGGGTGTAAACACTTGTTACGTTTAAGCGCCCGAATTTCAGTTGTGTTTTAATCCCGAAAAGGGCCTGTGTTCCGGTAATTAAAGAGGTATTTAAAGGCAAGCTTACGTTACCCGCTTCAATTTTTTGGATAATATCATCTGGTCCGCCGGTATAATCGAGTTTGATCTGGTTTTCGAAATCAAATTGGGCCTCGGTATTGTAATTGCTTTTGATTTTTAATTTGGTTCCGATGTTACCCACCAGATCCATTTGTATCCTCTGGTTAAAATCGAAATTGGTCTGTACCCTTTGTCGTTCGTTAAAAAGCGGGTTTTCATTTTTATTTACCCGGCCTAAAAAGGTGAGCTCGGCTTCTCCGCGAGGCTGTATATCGATGGTTGTTCCACCGAATAATTTTTCGAAAGCTTTGCTGTTTACCTGAATCTGGGGAATGATACCTGTACTTCTGTAATCACTTACCTCTGCATTTGAAATACTCCGCCAGTTACTGCGTTTTATCTCACTGTTAACCAATCGCTGGTATTCGTCGATCGTTAAATATTGTGTATTTAAAACAAATTTTTCACCAATTAATTCCTTTACCACATAACGTTTATTCTTGGCATCGTATTCTACCACACGCTTTAAATTACTGGGCGCAGGAGAAAATGGATTAACGGCCGGGCTAAGGCCTAAACGTTCCTTTTCGCGTAAACCAAAATTATTTTTTGGAGTAATGGTATCCGTTTTGCTTGGAACAACTTGGGAGAAAGCGTTTTGAGAAGCAATTAAAAAAAGAGGGATGAGAAACAGAAATGTAGATATTCTCTTCAAAGGCAGTAGATCTATAAAGTTTTTAAAGCTTGTTTAATTAGTTGCTCTACCGAAAGTGTTCCCTCTGTCACTTTTAAAATCTGGTCTATAGTTTTTTCGGCGGTTTGTTTGGCGAATCCGAGCATTACCAATGCTGATAACGCTTCATCTTTAACAGTATTGTGTTGAGGCATAGAAATTAATGAGTCTGCCCCTTCTTTTTTTAGTTTATCCTGGAGTTCTAAAACCAGGCGTTGTGCCGTTTTAGCTCCTAAGCCCTTAATCCGTTGAATTAGGGGTAAATCTGCTTTAACAATCGCGGTCTGGATTTCTATAGGTGTAATCGATGATAAAATCATTCTACCTGTATTTGGTCCAATTCCCGATACCGATATTAAGTGTAAAAATAAACGGCGTTCGCCTTCATCAGCGAAGCCGTATAATGTATGTGCATCTTCTTTTACATGCAGCCAGGTGTATAGTTTACACCTTTCTGCATCGCCCAAAGCGCTGTATGTATTTAAAGAAATGTTTATATGATAGCCTATACCTCCGGCTTCAACCACAACATATGCCGGGTTTTTGAATGTCAATTTACCATCAATATAGGCGTACATGTAATTCTACTTTTTAGTTGTTTTTCCAAATATACCTTTTCGTTTCGATGTTGCAATTTCTTCTTTTGCTTGCACATCTACAACAGCAATGGTAACCATATTGACGATTTCACGTACAGAACTACCTAATTGAACAATATGAACAGGTTTATTCAGTCCAAGCAGGATCGGACCAACCGCTTCGGCGCCGCCTAACTCTTGTAACAATTTGTATGCAATGTTTCCTGATTCGAGATTTGGGAACACTAAAGTGTTAGCTGGAGCATCTGCCAGGGTACTAAATGGGAAATTATCTTTTAAAAGTTCGTTGTTGATGGCAAAGTTTCCCTGCATCTCTCCATCTACAATTACCTCAGGATGATTTTTATGCAAAAGTTTAACCGTTTCCCTTACTTTATTTGGTGTTACCCCATCATTTGAACCAAAGTTTGAATAAGATAATAAAGCAATGCGTGGTTTGATGTTAAACTGCTTAACAGATTTATCAAGCAATAAAGTAATATCTACCAGCTCTTCTGCTGTTGGATCTACGTTTACTGTGGTATCTCCGAAGAAAACAGGACCTTTTTTGGTCATCATCATGTACATACCCGCAACACGTTTCACACTTGGATCAACACCAATTACGTGTAAAGCAGGCTTAATGGTCGATCCATAATTTTTGGTCAGACCCGAAATCATGGCATCGGCTTCGCCAAACTCAACCATCGATGCACCATAATAGTTACGGTCTCTCAATAATTTAGTGGCATCAGTTAGAGAAACCCCTTTACGCTGACGTTTTTGATAAAGCGCCTCGGCATATTGTTTGGTTTTATCAGGATTCTGCATCTGATCAATGATCTCTACACCTTCTAACTCCAAACCGTGCTCATCAATAATCGCCTGTATTTTATCTTTATTTCCTAAAAGGATTGGAATGGCGATATTCTCGTCGTTAACAATCTGCGCTGCCTTTAAAATTTTGTAATTATCAGCTTCAGCAAATACAACTCTTTTTGGATCTGTTTTAGCTTTGGTGGTAATGGCACGCATAATGGCGTCATCCAAACCTAAACGTTTTCTTAGTTCTTCGCTATAGGCATCCCAATCGGTAATAATTTTACGGGCCACGCCGCTTTCAATGGCTGCTTTGGCTACCGCGATAGAAACCTCTGTAATTAACCTAAAATCGACAGGTTTTGGAATAATATATTCTTTACCGAATTTAAGGTTACGGGCATTGTAAGCTAAGTTTACAGCCTCTGGAACCGATTTTTTAGCTAATTCCGCGATGGCTTTAACGGCAGCGATTTTCATCGGCTCGTTAATACCTGTTGCTCGAACATCAAGCGCACCACGGAAAATATAAGGGAAACCTAAAACGTTATTTACCTGGTTCGGATAATCAGAACGGCCTGTAGCCATAATAATATCTTTACGGGTTTTAATCGCCAGTTCGTAGGCAATCTCGGGATTAGGATTGGCCATTGCAAAAACGATTGGGTTTTTGGCCATCGAAGTTAACATTTCTGCGGTAACACAATCGGCTGATGAAAGACCGATAAACACATCAGAATCTTTCATGGCTTCGGCCAAAGTGCTGATTTTTCTATCTGTAGCAAATTCAGCTTTAATCTCATCAAGTACTTCACGGTCTTTACGGATCACACCAGAACGGTCACACATGATGATGTTCTCTTTTTTAGCGCCCAAAGAAACATAAAGTTTGGTACAAGAAATTGCAGCGGCACCAGCACCATTAACTACAATTTTAATCTTATCCATTTTTTTCTTGAAGATTTCGCAGGCGTTCAACAATGCTGCAGCTGAAATAATCGCTGTACCATGCTGATCATCATGCATGACCGGAATGTTCATTTCTTCCTTTAAGCGACGCTCAATTTCGAAACATTCTGGTGCTTTAATATCTTCTAAGTTAACACCACCAAATGTTGGCTCTAAAGCCTTCACGATTTTCACAAAATCGTCAACATTTTTGGTATCTAACTCTAAATCGAATACATCAATATCAGCAAAGATCTTGAAAAGCAAACCTTTTCCTTCCATTACTGGTTTTCCGGCTTCCGGACCGATATCGCCTAAACCTAAAACGGCTGTACCGTTACTGATTACCGCAACCAGGTTGCCCTTTGCGGTATATTTATAAACATCTTCTTTATTTTCTGCAATCTTCAAACACGGCTCTGCAACGCCAGGGGAATACGCTAAAGTTAAATCTCTTTGCGATGTTGTAGGTTTTGTGGGTACTACTTGTATCTTTCCTGGACGGCCTTGCGAGTGGTAATCAAGCGCATCTTGCTTTCTAGTGGTCTTACTCATTACGTAACTTATTAGTGACGGGGGCAAAGGTACAATTCTTTTTATGAGGCATAAAATAAAAAGCCCTTCAAAAAAGTTAAATAAGACGCGACATTAAGCTGCCTGTTGCAGCAATGGATTAAACCAGGTTTATGATACCATTTCAAATTACCTGATCAAGAAATAAGCACAATTGTTTCGGTTCCGTATTAGCCCCTGCTAATTTTCAGAATCATACCAACTTGCAAACCGGCTTTGGATAAACGGTTATCTCTTCTGATACTCTGAACGGTTGCTCCATCAAATTTCTCGGCAATTTCAGACAAGGTATCGCCTGTTTTAACTTTGTAACTCAAAAAAGACGATGGTGCTTTTAATGGTGTACGGTTTTTAGCATAGATTTTTAATCTTTGTCCAGGCACCAGGGTTTTGCTTTTTAAACCATTCCAAACCCTTAAATCCTGCACCTCTACACCATATTTATCGGCAACAGTTGTCAAACTTTGTCCGGAGGTAACTTTATGGTAAACTACAGCGGTTGTAGCGATACTTTTTGTTTTTTTCTTTCTTAAATCTCTTACATCATCAGTACTGGCGGCCACCACTTTCATGTTCACCTCCACTTCCTGATTATTTAACACATCGTAAATACCGGCGTAATCGATGTCCCTTAACTTGGGCATCACAATACGCTTGGGCTCATCATCTGTGCCGTTTACAATCTTTTTCTTGTACGATGGATTTAAGGCCATAATGGCTGCTTCATCAACATTTAACACCTTTGCGAGTGTAGATAGCGAAACGAAGCGAGTCGTTTGAACCGTATCGGTTTTTAAAAACATGCTCGAAGCTTGCGCGGTAATCTGATGTTTGCCCGAATAATTCATTACATAAACCGCAGCAATAAATGCCGGCACATAATTTCTGGTTTCTTTAGGTAAAAACTGTCTGATTACCCAAAAATCCCTCGAGCCAGCTTTATCAATTGCCCGGTTAACATTACCCTTTCCGCAGTTATAGGCGGCAATGGCCAACAGCCAATCGCCAAGCTCTTCAAAAGCATCTCTAAAATAGGCTGCCGCTGCATAACTCGCCTGGATCGGATCTTTGCGTTCGTCGACAAAGTTATCCATCTTCAGGCCATAAGCCTTACCCGTGCCGAACATAAACTGCCAGATCCCTGTTGCCCCAACTCTCGAAATGGCATGCGGATTCATCTGTGATTCGACGATGGTTAAATATTTTATTTCCTGTGGAATGTTATAATCTTTTAAGGCTTTATCAAAAATAGGGAAGTAATAACTCGACAAGCCAATCATTTTCCCGAACATATCTTTACGCTTGGCATAAATATCGATATACTGCTGAACGTACTCGTTGTAAGGAAGCGGTACCGTTTTCGCAATAGAATCGAGCCTGAGTTTATAGATAAAATTCTGGCCCATGTTTAACGGGTTTTCTGAAACTAGCGGTACAGCTACCGTATCGGTATTGATAAAGATGTTATTGTGAATCTTCGGAAGACTATCCAGTTTGAGTGTTTGTTGCGCGGAAGAGGAAGAAATGTATCCTAAGCATGCACAAATTGAAGCAAAAAGTAATTTTTTAATCATGGGCTATTGGTTCAAATTTTCATTAACCGTGGCTGGTGTCCCCACAAACCTTTGTACAAATCCTTTCTTCTTTCCATAGGGAACTAAAATAAGAACCTGCGAACCTTCCAAACAATGCCTGGAAAACAGCTAATGAAATGCCATTGCCATACTTAACGATAATGCTTTTTTGCATTAAATTGCTTCGTACTTCGCAATGACGATAAAACTATGATAAAAATGCCTGAGAAAAAGCCAGAAGCTTATCTTCCTCAAAATGTTTGGCTGTAAATTGTATACTTAACGGTAAACCTTCTGTATTATTGCCTATTGGCAAGGCAATAGCCGGATTTCCGCTTAAAGAAGGTAATACGGTAAAAATATCGGCCATGTACATCACAATTGCGTCTTGAACATTATCGCCGATTTTAAAAGCGGCTGTTGGTGCCACAGGAGAAAGAATTAAATCATAATCCTGGAACAAAACATCCATTTTTTCTCTGATTAACCGGCGAACCTGCTGTGCTTTTTGATAATAAGCATCGTAATAGCCTGCACTTAAAACAAAAGTACCTAAAAGGATGCGGCGTTTTACTTCTTCACCAAAACCTTCGGCGCGGGATAATTTATAAAGTTCGTTCAGCGATTTCGCTTCCAGGTTACGATGTCCGTAATGAACGCCATCATAACGCGAAAGATTTGAAGAGGCTTCGGCTGTGGTTAAGATATAATAAGCCGGAACCAGATAATCCAGCAAATCAAAAGAAACATACTCAACTGTATGTCCATCTGCTTTGAGCTGCTCGATTGATCTTAAAATAGCTGATTTGATTTCGGAATCGAGGGCTTCGCTCTCAATCGTTTCCTTTAATACTGCTATTTTTTGTTTTTTATGCTCGTTTAAATGAGCAGGATAATCGGGTACTGCAACGGGAGAAACGGTAGAATCGTAATCATCTTCGCCAGCTAAAACCTGCAAAAGCAAAGCAGCATCTTCTACTGAAGAGGTGATTGGTCCAACCTGATCGAAAGAGGAAGCGTAAGCAATAACACCATACCTTGAGATACGCCCATAAGTAGGCTTAAGTCCGATTTGCCCGCAAAATGCTGCTGGCTGTCTTACCGAACCACCGGTATCAGTTCCTAGCGCAGACAAACACATATCGGCCTGAACCGCTACAGCTGATCCACCTGAAGACCCACCCGGAACAAGGTCGGGATTTGCCGCATTTTTAGCAACTCCATAGTATGAAGTTTCATTTGAGCCGCCCATAGCAAACTCATCACAGTTTAAACGACCAATAATAATGGCATCTTCCTGTAACAATCGTTGCACAACTGTAGAAGAATATGGAGATACAAAGCCTTCGAGCATTTTTGACGATGCAGTAACGATATGGTCTTTGTAACAGATATTATCTTTAATACCAATAACCATCCCTGCAAGTTTACCTTGCTTACCTTCTTCTATTTTTTGCTGTATCGCTTTTGCCTGAACTTCAGCCGACAAAAAAAACACCTCATTAAATGCATTGAGGTGTTCATTATTTTCAATTTGCTTAAAATAATAAGCTAATAAATCGGGTAAAGTTAATTGCTTTTGCGAAATGAGTGCTTGAATCTCTTTAAGAGAGCTGTATTTCTTCAAAACTAAAAATTATTGCAATTAAACGGTTTTATCACGGTTTGACGGATCTACTTGTTCTCCATCAACACCATCTTTACCATCTTTAAATTCTTTAACACCTTTACCTAAACCTCTCATCAGTTCAGGAATTTTTTTACCACCAAATAATAACAATACCACTACCGCAATAATGATAATTTCTGGCGTTCCAAGCATTGCTGCTATTGTTGTATTTAACATAACTTTTTGTTTAAACTTTTTCTTTGTCAGTTATAATTTTTTCGTCAACAGGCGTGCTGGCTTCTGTATGGGTTGCACTTGCCTCTGCCTTTTCATCAACAGAAGGTTCTTCTGTTGGATGATGGCGCTGACTATGGTTTACCGCTGTTTCTTCTGCTTCTTCTTTATCTAAATCCATGGCATTGATATTCCTATGGATTTCACGCTTCACACCATCAGAGGCATCTTTGAATTCTCTGATCCCTTTCCCTAGTCCCCTTGCAAGTTCAGGTAATTTTTTACCCCCGAACAATAATAGAACGACCACTAAAATGAGTACGATCTCTGATCCACCCATGTTTAAAAACTCTAATAACGTGCCTTGATACATCACTAATATAATTTATACAAATATAGACATTTTAACTTGTCTTAAGTTTATTTACTAATCCAGGCTTCTGGATTTAAAGCTGCCTGCCCTCTTCTGATCTGAAACTTCAGTACAGCATCATCGCCAGTGTTGGCTACAACCCCAATGGTTTGTTTGGTATCAACAGAATTACCTACGCTCACACTTACCGATTTTAGGTTTTGATATACCGTAAAGTACTCGCCATGGTTGATCAAAACTACTGTTCTACCCATCATTACCTGAACAGCCGCAACCTTACCTGCAAATACCGCTCTTACGGCCGCCCCGTCTGTTGTGGTAATATCTACACCATCATTGGTATAACTGGCCTGATCGATCTTATGCATACCAAACCTTTCGGTTATTGTTCCTGTAGCTACCGGCCAAGGTAACCTTCCCCTGTTATTTTCAAAACCTGCCGATAACCTGGCTGCCTCTGGTGTTGCAGTAAGCAATTCTCCTGTCGATTTTGCTTTAGCCGTTGGTGTAGCTGGTGCTGTAGGTACAGGTTTATTTTCAGCCTTGGCTTTTGCCGCCGCTATCCGTGCTTCTTCAGCTGCTTTCCTTCTGGCCTCTTCAGCTGCCTTCCTTCTGGCTTCTTCAATTGCCCGCTGAATGGCTGCGCTAATGGCCCTGTCTATCTGTGCCTGCTGTTTTTTACGGCTGGTAATATCTTGCTTAAACTGCCTTTCATCTTTACTCAGCTTGTTTAATTCTACTGACTGTTTATTTTTATCTTTACTTAAACGTTCACGCTCTCTTTCCTGTTCCTTCAACAGGTCACTTTTTTCCCTAAGTGTTTTATCCAGCACTTTAATTTTACCATTCAGGTCTTGCTGCGTATTTTCAATGTAACCAGCCTGTTTTTTACGGTATTGACTAAACTGCTGTAAATACTTTATTCTTTTGTAGGCCTGGTTAAAATCCTTCGCCGCAAAAATGAACATCATTTTATCGTACGAATTTCTGTTGCGCTGGGCAAAACGGATCATGCCGGCATATTCTTTTTTAAGATCGCCTAACTGACCTTGCAACGTATGTACGGTATTTGTGTTCTGAGAGATTTGGTTATCCAGATTTTTTATTTCAGAGTTGATGGTACCGATTTTATCCTGGCGCAACCTAATCTGGGCATTTATCGTATTAATCTGCTGTATAGTAAGCTTTTTACCACTGGCAGTTTTATTCAAATTCTTTTGAAGCTGTTCGATTTCGCGTTGTATAGCTTCTTTTTTCCTTCTGAGCTGACTTTCAGTTTGTGCAACCGCCGAAAGGGTTAACACGCTTAAAAAAAGGATAAATAGGAGTTTTTGTAGCTTCATTAAGCCAAAAGTATAAAAATTTTGTAGTAAAAAATATTAAAATCGAGATACTAAAGTCATAATTGCTTATTACAGAACTGTCTTCACTCAATCTTCATGCACAACAAAGATTGCCAGAGCCGCTATACCTATACAGTATCTACCCCTGGCAAATCAATTAGCTAAAATAAGTAATGAGTTCTATTTTACTTTACAACAGCAAATCTCTTTGGTACACTAAACGGAAAATCGACCGGAACATTGCCATCAATTTTTACAAATTGTAAGTCGATGTTTATTTTCTTTGCTTTAGATAGTGTTTTGATTTGCAATGCACTAGGAAATAGTGATTCGTTTAATTTTTGATAATCGGTATAGGTTACTTTTAAAGCCTGACCGTTTTTAGCGTCATTTAAATTGGTTTCTGACACTTTGAAAAGCGTGTTAAAAAGCAATTTGTAATCTAATTCTGATTTGCTTCCCGAGACTACCCAAACACCATTTTCTTGTTTAACATCAGATTCTGCCGTTAAAAACTCGCCCATGGCATTGCCCGTTAAAATGGCTTGTAGGGTATTAAAATTAACCTGTTTATTGGTGAAATTGTAAATGTAACTAAATGGTTTTTTTAGGTATTCGCTTTTCATCCGGTTCATGATCTTGATGCTATCAGGCGTAATCAAGGCCCTTGCCACCTCTGCCATTCCACCTAAGGCCGTAATGCTCACCCAAATGGTTTCCTTGTCTTTCATCTTGAAATTCATGGTTACATCATTTGCATCGCCGGCAATATCTAAAGTTGCCTTTGCTTTTAAAGAAAGGGTATTAAATTTAAGTTGTTTGCTATTTAATAAGGTTAGGGCTTCTGCTTTCGAATTATCAGTTTTGGTTTCTGTTTTAGTAGGGGGAGCCACTACAATTTCTTTTTTAGGTTTACATGCCGAAACAAAAATTACAGCTCCTAACAGGAATGCGCTATTTAAAATACTTCTTTTCATTTATCTTTTTAATTAATACTTCTGAACCGTTTCCAGCCTCTTTTGCTTTTTGCCATTGGATTAATGCTGCATCCTTTTCACCTTTCATAAAAAGTATATCGCCATATCGCTCCAAGTAAACACCATTTTTACTGCTATTGTTTTGCAAAGCCTTTTCGATCCACGTTTTCGCCAGATCGTATTTTTGCTGTTTAAACAGAATAAAGGCATAGGTATCTACAATTGAGGGATTATTAGGCATTGCATTAGCCGCTGTTTCTGCATATTTCGCTGCCTTGGTTAGGTCGTCATTTCTTAACGCCAAATAGTAAGCATAATTATTCATGATGAGATAATTATCGGGCTCGGTTGAAATGGCTTTTTCGAAAGCGGTTTTAGCCAGGGCGAAATTATTCTGGTTGATGTAGATATCACCCTGTAGTGCATAAATCTGTGCCTGAAGGCTTTTATTCTCCACATCTAACTGTAGTGAAGTTTTTAAATTGCTTTGGGCAGGCTCGTATTTGCCTGTTTTAAACAAGGCATAAGCCATATAATAGTACAAGCTGGCCTGATTGGGATAAATACTTAAAGCTTCATCGCCTACCTTTATGGCTTCCTCATAGTGCCCCAGGAGTGTTTGGATATTAATGACCTGCTCCCAAACGACATAAACCTGTTCGTTAAGTTTTAAAGCAGCCTGGTATTGAGTTAATGCCTCTTTTAAATTGTTCTGCTGATAAAGTACGTCGCCATAAAGTGCCAATGCTTTTGCTTCAGCCGGATTTTTTTCAGCCACCAGTTTACTCAGTTCGGTTACATTTTTAGCAACGATGGGCTGATTAAGTTTCGGAAAAAGTGCCGCAATAATCTTCACCTTTTCTGTAAGTGGCATTTCATTGCTTTCGAAAGCTAATTTTAAGGAAGAAAATGCAGCTTCATCATTTTTTTGCCTGCGGTAAATATCGGCCAAAGCCAGGTTCACCTCAAAATTATGGGGTTCAAGCTGTTGTGCTTTGGTTAATACCTTTAACGCTTCCGGATCATTTCCTTTCTGCAAAAGTAAACCTGCAGCATACAGGTAGTTCTTTACATCAGCCTGATTGCCTTCCAGTAATTTAACAATATCACTTTCAGAGGCATTCCCATTCGATTGCAGACGTTTTTTGGCATTCACCAGATCTCTCGATTCGCCAAATTTAGCCTGGATCTCCTCATAGGTTTTTTTTGCGGCATCGAGCTGATTGGCTAAAAACTGCGCATTGGCTTTATCAAAATAATAAGCATCATTTTCGGGATCTAGGCGAATCAACTGATTAAACACCTCAATGAGCTCGGGCATTTTATTGGTGCGTTTATATACCTCACCAAGTAAGCGCCAGTACCATAAGTTACCTGCATTTAATTTAATTGCCTGTTTTATATTTTGTTCCGCTTCTGAAAGTTTATCTAAACGCAGGTTTGCATTGGCGAGCTCGAAATAGGCCGCATGGTTATTTGGATCCAGGCCGACAATTTTATTGAAATTGGTGGAGGCCACAACATAATTTTCAGACATTTTCTCCCGCAGGCCCGCGAAAAACAATTGTTTTACCATATTGCTATCGCGATTGTTGCTTGGCGTAACCACTCCCTGCCCAAAAGCCTGGAAGCCCATTAACGTCGCTCCTACAAGAAAATGTACTTTGTATTTCATGTTATTTTATCCATCCAAAAATTAACTCCTGACTAAAGACTTCTGACTCAGGACTGCGAACTATTTCCCCGTATGTCCGTAACCACCTTCTCCACGTGCAGTTTCCCCTAATTGTTCAACAGTTTGCCAGCTAATGGTTTCGTGTTTTGCCACAACCATTTGTGCAATTCTATCGCCATTAACGATTTTAAAATCTGTATCTGATAAATTTACCAATAAAACTTTTATTTCGCCACGGTAATCGGCATCAATTGTACCAGGCGCATTTACAATGCTAATGCCATGTTTATAGGCCAAGCCACTTCTGGGCCTGATCTGTGCTTCGTAGCCAACCGGTAATTCAATAAACAAACCTGTTGGCACCAGTAATCTTTGCAAAGGTTTCAGTATTATTTCTTCCGCTATTGCCGCCCTCAGGTCCATGCCAGCTGCATGTGCAGTTTCGTATTGTGGCAGTGGGTGTTCGGATGTATTGATAATTTTTATTTCCATTTTTATTAGAGTTGAGATTGGAGATATGAGATTTTAGGTAAAATCAGAAGCCTTAAACCCTTTAGCCGTCTACCTCTTCAATATTTTCATTAAATCATTCTTTTCGAAATAAGCAATGCCTGCAACAAAAACAATTAACATGGCATTACCAATATAGATGTTTCTGTTGAATACAAAAAACGAAGAGAATACCAATATGATGGAAATGATTAAGTAGGCTAAAATCTTTTTCAGGTTGTAGGGAATTGGGTAATATTTCTGTCCGAGGATATAAGAAATAATCATCATTGTTCCATAAGTAGCCATCGAAACCCAGGCCGAACCCATATAGCTAAACTTTGGAATCAATATCATATTGAATACAATGGTAATAAAGGCCCCAATTAAAGAAATGTACAATCCAAACCTCGTTTGATCAGATAATCGGTACCAGATCGACAGGTTCATATAAATGCCTAAACACACATATCCCACCAGTAAATAGGGCACTGCGGGTAAACCGACCCAATATTCGGCCAGGTGTTTTGCATCGCGACTGATAAAGTATTTCAGGATTTCGATATTGGCAGTGAGTGCCACAAAAAGAATGGAAAGTGCAATTACAAAATACTCTAGAATTTTTGCATAAGTAACCTTTGCGTTTTCATTTTTAGCATAGCTGAAGAAAAATGGCTCAGCACCCAGTCTAAAAGCCATATTGAAAATACTTAGGAATATAGCCAATTTACAAACAGCGCCATAAATACCTACTTCTGCTTCGGTCGTGTATTTATCCAAAAGTATTTTGTCCAGATTTTCATTGACAATGAAAGATAAATTTGCGATCAAAACAGGCCAGCTGTAAGAAAGCATTTTTTTAAACAGATAGCGGTCAAATTTAAACTGAACCTTTAAAAATTCTGGCACTAAAAGCAAAAAGGTAAGCGCACTGGCAACCAGATTGGCAATAAACACATATCCAACCCATTTATCGCGGAACCAGTTTTGAAAAAAGGATGCGCCAGGTAAATCGTGTTTAATAATCAGTGGTATGCCATAAATAAAAAACAGACTTAAAAGTACATAACTTAAGATATTCACAAATTTAATGATACTATACCTGAAAGGTTTTCCATCAGCCCTGATCCTGGCAAAAGGGATTACACAAATGGCATCTGAAAACAAGAGCCAAAGAAAATACTGCACATATCTTTTTTGATCCTGATAGTGTGACATGTTACTATTTAACAACCATTTGGTTATCGGTTCGGTAAAAACAAGACCCGTAATTAAAAAGAGTGTTGAGATAAAAGCAACGATCAGAAAAGAATTGTTGTAAACCTGCTGTTTTTTGTCTTCGTGTTTATTGAGGTATCTGAAAAAAGTAGTTTCCATTCCAAAGGCCAGTATGGCATTGATCATAGAGGCATAAGCATACATTTTGGTAAAAACACCTAATGCACTTGCACCGTAACTTCGGGTAAATATTGGTGTTAATATGAAATTGAGTAATCGGGAGGCAATGGTGCTGATACCATAAACCATTGTTTGCCCAAGAAACTTTTTATATACAGACATTTACGATTGAGATTTGAGTACTGCGTATTGAGATAAGCTCCTGAGCGGAACAATATAGCAATCCAACAATTCAGCAATTTATTTCCTTAAGATTTCAAAATTACGATAGTTTTTTACTTCACCATCGCTTACCGTCACATTTTCTACACGCGAACGGTCGGGTCCTTCGTGGCACCAGTTTACAAATTCTTCCAGAAAAATATCTTCCCCTTCTGCTTCGATGTAAACCGATCCATCTTTTTCGTTCCTCACAAAACCCTGTACCATCATTTGGTTGGCAATAATTTTTGTAGTTTCCCTAAAGCCAACGCCCTGCACTTTACCTGTTATCGTTATATTGAGGTGTTTCACCCCTAAATCCCCTGAAGGGGACTTTACATCTTTTTCGGTCATGTTAAACTTTTAATACTGCAAAGTTAGTAAAGCAATTGTGTATCCCTATGTTTATAAGTCCAATTCGTTTTGTAAACGGTTAAATCTTTGTATTTCGGACCTAAAACCCAACCATATTTCTTCAAGGATTTCTTTTGCAGGTTTAATTTCACTCAGCATCGCTGAAACCTGACCGATTTCGAGTTCTCCGTTTTCCATATCGCCCTCAAACATACCGGCTTTTGCCCTTGCTCTGCCCAAAAGCTCCATTAAGCGGTTTCGATCTGCGCCTTCAGCTTCTGCCACCGATACCGCATCAGCAAATTCATTTTTTAGCAAGCGCACCGGAACCAGTTTTTTCATGGCCAGCTTAGTATCGCCTTCAGCAGCCGCAATAATTTTATCTTTAAACGCCGGATGGGCAGATGATTCTTCTGCAACAGCAAAGGCCGAACCGATCTGAACGGCATCGGCACCTAATGCAAATGCAGCCAGCATAGCCTTTCCACTCCCGATACCACCAGCAGCGATAACCGGAATTTTAACGGCCTCTTTTATCATCGGGATTAAACACATGGTAGTGGTTTCTTCCCTCCCGTTGTGCCCACCCGCTTCAAAGCCTTCGGCAACAATGGCATCAACGCCAGCTTCCTGCGCTTTTATGGCAAATTTTGTATTCGCAATTACATGAGCAACAGTAATACCTTTTTCTTTTAAAAAACTGGTCCATGTGGCAGGATTACCGGCAGAAGAAAATACAATTTTTACTTTCTCTTCGATTACTACATCTATAATTCCCTGTATATTGGGGTAGAGCAATGGAATGTTAACACCAAAGGGTTTATCGGTAGCTAGCTTGCACTTCTGGATATGCGTTCTTAAAACATCAGGATACATGGAACCCGCTCCAATAATACCAAGTCCTCCTGCATTCGAAACTGCCGATGCCAATCTCCAGCCACTACACCAAACCATTCCGGCCTGAATAATAGGGTATTTAATATTGAAAAGTTTACAGATTGGATTCATATATTCTAAATTAGCCTTTCTACCTGATCATTTTCAATCTTAAAATCGGCAGACAGCTGGATTAAATTCAATCCAGGCTTTTTACCAACTTCTATTGTTCCGATTTGTTGCTCGAGCGCTAAAAATTCGGCCCCGTTTATCGTTGCCCAACGCAAAAGTTTTTCAAAAGTTACCTGCTTGTGTTGCTGCAAGGTGATCATTTCTGACAGGATATTAAGCTGGTGATTACTCGCCAAACTATCTGTACCCAAGGTAATCCTTACATTTTCTTCAATTAAAAGGTCAACATCGGGCAAAACATTTTCGATATATAAGTTAGCTTGCGGGCAAAGGCACCAGTACAGATTATTATTGTTTTCCTTTGCAAAGGCGATATCAGCTTTACTCGAAGTAGTATTGTGCACCAACAAAGTCTTCTGCTCTTTAATATAGGGCAGCCAGGTTTGTAACGATGTTTTTATTGTGGGTTCGAAGAAAGAAATATCGAGCCCTAAAAATTGGTATAGGTCTAAAAATCCACCCGATTTATTTTCGAAAAAGGCATTTTCATCTTTGGTTTCCTGATTGTGAACACTTATAAAGGTCTTATCTTTTTCGGCTTCCTCTTTTATTAACCGGAACAATTCAGGAGATACTGAATAAGGAGCATGTGGTACAATTGAGGTGGGCAAAGCACCAAATGCATGCTTAATCCCCTTTGCATAATCCATTATTGCATCGGCCCGTTCGGGATTAAAGCCCATGGCTTCGATAAAAGTATGGTAGTATATTTTGCTGTGCGCTTTTACTTCTTTTGACGAAATTTGATTGGAAATATCGCCAACGGCTACAATCCCGTTTTCGAACATTTTCTGGTCAGCAGCATACATCGCTGCTTTAATTTCTTCTGCATCGCCCTGTCTGCTTTTAATAATGCTTTGCACAAATTCTACGAGGCCCGTTTGTTCTGGAATTTGCCCCAACATATGCGAGAGTTCTAAATGGCAATGGGTATTGATAAAACCCGGAACAATTGCGCCTTTATACCTGAGGATATCCAGATTAAGATCTCCGGCCTCTTCTTCGGTTAATACTTCTTCAATTTTGCCAACTTCATTTACGGCTACCACACCGTTTTTAATCGGCGGGGATGATACAGGAAATATCCAATCGGCTGAAAAGTATTTTAACATATCGCAAATTAGCGGAATAACCGGGGCAAATAAAAATATTTTTCTACGCCTGGCCTATTTTGATGATGAAATGATTTTTGATTTACTTTCTAAAGAAATTAGAAAAAGGGGAAAGAAAAAGAGCCTCCTATCGGAATCGAACCAATGACCTACTGATTACAAGTCAGTTGCTCTACCAGCTGAGCTAAGGAGGCTTTTAATCGGGCTGCAATGATAGAAAAAAATCTTCTTTTTTAAAAATTGAAAGTTATTTTTTTGAATTTCTTTTTTGAGTATCCCGAAATCTATCTTTTAGTAGTCATCACCCTGTCCCGAAGCTTCGGGATCAGGAGCTATTTTGCTGAAAAGATGCTGAAACAAGTTCAGCATGACAATAAGTGGAGTATGGAGTTTAGTTTTAGGTATGTTTAATAAGTTTACAAATGCCTCTCGGTTTATAAACGCCAACAATATCTGCAAAATTTGTAGTCATTCACCCCAAAGTGTGGAGAAACTCCACACCGTCAAAACTTTGGCACACACATAATCACCTGTAAAACAATAAATTAAACAAAATATACGATTTGGCATCATTGTGAAACATTAGCAAGTATTGTTACACAAATTAAATTTTAAAATATATACTATGAAAAAGTTCGTTTTAGCAGCAACCGTATTAGCATTAGCAGGATTCTCAGCAGTACAGGCAAGTGAAGTAAAAGATTTTAAAACTACTGCAATTGTTGCAGTTCAAGATAGCGCAGTGAAAACTCCGGTTAAATTGGAAGAACTTCCTGCTCCGGTAACAACAGCATTAAAATCTGATGCTTATAAAGGCTGGACCGCTACTGAAGCTTTCTCAGTTAAAGAAGGTACTAAAGAATATTATTTAATCAACGTTAAAAAAGAAGCTGAAACCGGTTCGGTTAAAATCGACAAAGACGGTAAACCAGTTCAATAATAATAAAAAGAGTTACCGCTCCATAATTAACGAGTATTTAACGTAACGCAAGTTACCAACCATATTTAAAACAGAATATCATGAAAAAGATCATTTTAGCCGCTACTTTAGCATTCGCAGGATTCACAGCTGTTCAAGCAAGTGAAGTAAATACAATCAAAAACGCTGCAATTGTTGCAGTTCAAGATAGTGCCGTAAAAACTCCGGTTAAACTGGAGGAATTACCTGAACCAGTAACCACCGCATTGAAATCTGATGCTTATAAAGGATGGACTGCAACTGAAGCTTTCTCGGTTAAAGAAGGCACCAAAGAGTATTATTTAATCAACGTTAAAAAAGAAGCTGAAACCGGTTCGGTTAAAATCGACAAGGACGGTAAACCAGTTCAATAATCTCAAATAATTACGCCACATAGGCATAATCAATATAAGCGCGGCCTTCGGGCTGCGCATAAACTAAAAAATATATCCCATGAAAAAATTAATTTTATCAGCTGCGTTCTTAGCTTTTGCAGGATTCTCAGCAGTACAGGCAAGTGAAGTAAATACAATCAAAAATGCTGCAATTGTTGCAGTTCAGGACAGTGCAGTAAAAACTCCGGTTAAACTGGAAGAGCTTCCTGCCCCAGTTACAACAGCATTAAAATCTGATGCTTATAAAGGATGGACCGCTACTGAAGCCTGGTCTGTTAAAGAAGGAACAAAGGAATACTATTTAATCAATGTTAAAAAAGAAGCAGAAACTGGTTCAGTTAAAATTGATAAAGACGGTAAGCCAGTACAATAAAACCCAAAATAATTACATCTACCTATTACAAGAAAGCCGGATTATGTCCGGCTTTTCTTATTTTTGTTACATGGCGAGAATCCTGATTTTAGAAGACGATACCACATTTGCTCAATTACTTGAAGGTTTTTTAACCAAAAACGGTCATGAAATCACCCTTGTAACCCAGGTAAAGCAATCATTTAAGCAAGTAGAAAACAATGAATTCGACTTACTTTTGATTGATTACCGTCTTCCGGATGGAACAGGTCTTGAAGTGCTTAGCCACATCCGTGATCTGGGTTTGTCTATACCCGCAATCGTAATGACCAGTTTTAATGATGTTAGAACTGCGGTCAGATCTATACAATTAGGTGCTTTTGATTACATTACCAAGCCGGTTAATCCGGATGAGTTATTAATGGTGATCAAAAATTCTTTAACTAAAAAGGATTTAAAGAGTGTTGAACCAAAAGAAACAAACAGTGATTTTATAAAAGGGAAAAGTGCAATTGCGGATAAACTGTATGAACACATCAATTTGGTAGCCCCAACTGATATGTCGGTAATTATACAGGGCGAAAGCGGTACAGGAAAAGAATTTGCTGCCAGAACCCTGCACCAGCAGAGCAAACGTGCCGATAAACCTTTTGTGGCCATAGATTGCGGAGCTTTATCGAAAGATTTAGCGGCCAGCGAATTATTCGGACATGTAAAAGGTGCTTTTACCGGTGCATTAAACGACAAAAAAGGACAGTTTGAGGCTGCAAACGGCGGAACTTTGTTTTTAGATGAAGTGGGCAACCTGAGCTACGAAGTACAGATTAAATTACTCCGGGCATTACAAGAAAGGGTAATCCAGCCTTTGGGCAGTACCAAACAGATTCCGGTAAATGTGCGCATTATTACGGCTACGAATGACGACCTGGCCAATAGCATGCAACAGGGAGAATTTAGAGAAGATTTATATCACCGGCTAAATGAGTTTAAAATCCAGCTTCCACCATTGAGAGATAGAGGCGGAGATTTGGAACTATTTATCAACCATTTTATACAGCTATCAAACCGCGATTTAGAACGGAACGTGAAAAGTGTTTCGAGTGAGGCCAAAGCACTTCTGCTGAGTTACGATTGGCCAGGAAATCTGAGAGAACTCAGCAATGTGATTAAACGCATGGTTTTATTGAGTCCTGGTGATGTTGCCCAAATTAATGCATTACCTGATGAAATGATGATATCTGTCCATCATCAATCCGCCCCAGGTAATTCATCCGACCTGAAAGCAGTGAATGAACAGAATGAAAAAGCTTTGATTACTGAAACCTTGATCAAAGTGAGGCATAACAAATCAAAAGCGGCCAAGATTTTAAACATCGACCGTAAAACGCTTTATGCTAAAATGGAGCGATATGGCATAGAATAATTACTCCGCACTGGCGTAATCCATCTCTTCCATGAAGGCAATTAAACTATCTAATTTTCTGATCTGTAATAAAACTTCAGACTTAATATTTTTAGTTAAGCCTTTTTCGGCAATTTCTATTTCCAGGAGCCGGAATGCATTTGCTAACGTTTTTGAACCCATCTGTGCTGTCCGTCCGGCCAGGCGATGAACCAATAACCTCGCCTGATCCGGATCATTATCGGTTAAATGTTTTTTCAGCAATGCAGCATCATCTATAGAATCCTGTTTAAAACGGTTCAATATTTTCTCCAACATTTGCTGGTCGCCAAAGGTCATTTTCTCAATGGAAGAAAAATCGACTTCTGGTTGTTCGGTTAAAATTTCGGCCCGGTCAAATATAGAAAGGATATCTACAGCCCTAAACGGTTTCATAATCAGCCCATCAAAACCTTCGCTTAAAACCATTTCGCGTTCTTCTGGTAAAACCTGTGCGGTAATGGCGTAAAATTTAATGTGAGCTGGGAGTTTCTTTTTTAATAAATGACAAAGTTCGAAACCCGTCATTTCTGGCATGCGCATATCAACCAATATATATTTTAAGTCCAGTTCAGGTTCTGCATGCAAGATATCGGCCACCTGGGTGAAACTTCTAAATGGGATTTTGTTTTTCTGAAAAATCATTCCACACAAATCGAGAATAAGTTTATCATCATCAATTGCCCAAACTGTGCCTGGATTTACAATGGCATAATGTTCTAAATCAAGGGTATCGCTTACACGTTCGGTGGTATTTTCATATTTCATGTAAATATTAAATGTAGTACCCATGCCCGGTTTACTTTTCACATAAATTCTTCCACCTTGTGTTTCGATCAAAGATTTAACGATAGGCAACCCCAAACCTGTTCCAGCCTGATTAATAATATATTTCTCTGGAGATTCGATCTGCTCAAATTCATTAAATATTTTAGGAATATCTTTTTCTTCGAAGCCAATTCCCGTATCTGTTATGGTAAAATGAAAGTGCAGGTCATCTCCTTGCTTTTTATATGAAACGGATAAGTTAATTTCACCTTTCAGGGTAAACTTTACAGCGTTGCCCAACAAATTAAATAAAATCTGCTTTAATCTAAATGCATCGCCCTTTACAAATTCAAGCTGGGCAAGATCAAGTTTTGCGTTTAATTGCAGCGATTTCTGTTCTGCGAGTGGCCGCATGACCGAAACTACCTCATCCAGGGCTTTTCTGATATTGAATACCTGGTTATTGAAACTAAATTCACCTGAAATAATCCGGTTATAATCTAATACCTCGTTCACGATCTGAAGTAAATGAATGGAAGATTGATAAATCGCATCCACATCTTTCTTATTCGGTACCTCCTGCTGGGTAATCAGCTCAGCATAGCCTAAAATAGATTGTAGCGGTGTCCTGATCTCGTGACTCATGTTCGACAAGAACCGTTGCTTCGCTTTACCATGGTATTCTGCTTCATCTTTAGCAAGCTCTAAGGCCCTTCTGTATCGGTTACTTTTTGTAATGTCAGCCAAAATTAAATACAGGAGAATAACTGTTAACAGAAAAAAGATAATAATAATGGTGGTGATCTGCGTAATCCCGTCATTAACCACTTCTTTGGCCTGTATACCATTTAAATCTACCTGGGCCACTGCTTCACCCTCCACCTCTCTTAAAATCTGCAGCATTTGGGCAGTTAAAGCATTACTGGCATTGGATAAATCCGCTTCACGTTTTAAAAATTTCTGGCTTTTCTGACGTTGCTCCAGTTCGATGTTTTTTAACGAACCGGTCATACTCTTCATGATGCTGTCTTCCGCCTTTGCATTTAAGGTATCGCGTTTTACTTTAAACTCTTCGTTAATAATTTTATATACCTCCGATTTTTTCTTTCCAAAAAGCTTGGTGAAAAAATTCCGCGATTTCTTCTCTTCTTCAGGCGCAACTGTCGTGGTAGAGGTGGTTGTTTCTGTTGTTAAAACCGCACTATCGGTTTGTCTTGCCCTTATCGCAACCAGTTCATTTAATTTCTGAACTTCATCAGAGAACGATTTGGTATTCACCAATGTTTCTCTCACCTTTAAATAATTGATAAATTGCTTATCCCGGTCGGTTAGCAGATTCTTGATCGACTTTATCCGTGCCAGCTGGGCAGAATCGCCCCTGTACAGTTTACGTAAGGTATCTAAACTGTTTCTTAACTTACGTGATTCTTTCAGAAAACTATAGGTACCTTGTTTATTGAATGCCTCATCCCTTTGCAA
This sequence comes from Sphingobacteriaceae bacterium GW460-11-11-14-LB5, assembly GCA_002151545.1. Taxonomy (NCBI): domain Bacteria; kingdom Pseudomonadati; phylum Bacteroidota; class Sphingobacteriia; order Sphingobacteriales; family Sphingobacteriaceae; species Sphingobacteriaceae bacterium GW460-11-11-14-LB5. The sequence goes on from CP021237.1 coordinate 4,747,101, forward strand.
CTGATCTAACCGGGCAATTTTGTGCGAGAGATCATTTACAATCCTTAAGCGGTCGTTCGGGGCCGAAATTTCTTCAACAGTATCCAGCATCCGTGTAAAAGCAAACTTGCTGATGCCCCATGCCATTAACAAAGCAAAACAGGCAAACAGGAAACCTATAATTACTTTACTTTTTATTGCCCGGAAGAAACGCTTTTGGATAACAGCAGCCATTTAATTCAGATTATGTATGATAAACCCTAATGATAACGGTTTAACCTGTAGAATTGATATGTATTTATCTTTTACAAATAACGTACCACAAGAAAAATTGATTAAAAAACTTTAATTTTAATCGCCTAAAAAAACAAACTATGAACCGTATCGACCGACTTTTCGGAATCTTAACCCTGCTTCAATCCCGAAAATACATTACTGCAGAAAAAATTGCGGAAAGATTTGATATGAGTATTCGTACAGTTTATCGCGATATCAAAGCATTGGGAGAACAGGGGATACCGGTAAGTTTTGAGCAACATAAAGGTTATTATCTGGTTCAGGGTTATTTCCTGCCACCAGTTTCTTTTAATATGGACGAAGCCAATGCGCTGCTATTGGTTGAAAGTTTAGTGAATGGATTTGCCGATAACTCGATCCGTACCCATTATTCTACAGCACTGACAAAAGTAAAAGCAGTATTAAAAACGGGTCAAAAAGAAAAGCTCGAAACCTTAAATCAACATATAAAACTGCAGATTCCGGAAAGGCTAAATTTTAACTTCGAATACCTGTCACTTATTCAGCATGCCATAGCCGAAAAACACCTGATCGAACTCGATTATAAAAACAATAAAGAAGAAGTGAGCAAAAGAGAAGTAGAGCCAATTGGCCTGATTTTTTATGCCTTTAGCTGGCATTTAATTGCCTGGTGCCATTACCGTAATGAATACCGTGATTTTAACCTCACCCGAATCATCTGCCTTAAAAACCTGGGCATTCCTTTCAAAAAAACGCAGCACATGCCACTGAGCGAATACATGCATCTGCTTCCTGTAAATTATTAAAAATAATATTTTTCACGCTGCCATAGGGTTGTCAGTGGGCTGTATTTTCTTTGTGTAAACAAACATCAAAATCATGAGTATAGCCGATTTATTACTAATGGATTTAAACACCGCAGAAAAAACAAAACAGAAAAATATGGACATTATTAAATTATTATTGAAAGAGTTGGAAGCCGAATTTAATACCACAAAAAAATTCCTGGCTATTGTACCGGTTGACAAATTCGACTGGGCACCACACGAAAAAAGCATGAAAATGAAATCGCTTGCAGTTCATATTGCCGATCTGCCGAGCTGGGTTTCACTGGCTTTAACTACTGATGGGCTGGATTTCGAAACAGCACCTTATGTAGAACAACCTGTCGAAAATGCCAATGACCTGGTTAAAATTCTGGAAGAAAATTATGCAAAAGGAAAAGCGGAATTAGAAAAAGCTACAGAAGAAAGCTTGAATGGACGTTGGGTATTGAGTATGGGCAAACAGGTACTGGCCGATTATTCTAAATATGAAACCATCCGTCATTCGCTTAGCCAAACATCTCATCACCGGGCTCAACTGGGTGTTTATTTAAGATTATTGGATATTCCAATCCCTGGAAGTTATGGGCCAAGTGCCGATGACCAGAATTTTTAGTTTGTTATCATTTTTTTGAATGGGCTGTTGACACCTGGTGCGTTTCAACAGCCCGTTTTGAAATGACGGTTGGATTACCTGGCAATCTTGATATTCCATCTCCACTTTGCTACTTTTAGCAATGAAAAAAATATTGGCAATCTCCGGGAGTACGAAAACGGTATCAACCAATGGGCTCTACATTAAGGCTATCTCCCGGCTTTTGGACGTTGACTTTGAGGTAACAAACTTTTCATCCATTGCAGATATTCCACATTTCAATCCTGATTTAGACCAGGAAAATCCGCCAAAGGCGATAGAAGACCTTCGCTTAGCCATTCAAAGGGCAGAAGGCATCATTATCTCAACCCCAGAATACGCGATGGGTTTACCGGGTTCGCTAAAAAACCTGCTCGATTGGACCGTAAGTTCAGCATCATTTTCCTGGAAACCTGTTTTAGCGCTCGTTGCCTCCACACAGGGCGAAAAAGCTTATCAATCGCTCATCGATATTTTAACCGTAATTGAAGCGAGGGTATCGCCCCAGTTGATTTCATTTGCAAAATCGAAGATCGACAATGAGGCGGCAATTACAGATAAAGAAACTTTAACCGCACTCAAAAGCACTGTTGATTCATTTGTTGCCAGCCTGGAGAATGGATAACACGATTTATTTCCGTAAAATTGCAGCATGAACAATAACTCTGCAACCCGTTTAAATAAATTCATCAGTGAAAGTGGATTATGTTCACGCCGTGAAGCAGACCGTTATATCGAAAAAGGCACCGTTTTCATCAACGGGAAAAGAGCTAAAGTAGGCGATCAGGTTTTTGCGGGCGATAAAGTGATGGTAAACGGCCATAATATCGAACCTAAAGAAGAAAGTAATTTCATCCTCTTGGCTTTTAACAAGCCTGTTGGCATTACCAGTACTACAGAAGGCAGCGTACGCGATAATATTGTTGATTATGTCAATCATAGCGAAAGGATATTTCCCATTGGCCGTTTGGATAAAGATTCCTCAGGTCTGATCTTCCTGACCAATAATGGCGATATCGTTAACAAAATTTTAAGGGCAGGAAATAAACATGAAAAGGAATACGTAGTTACCGTTAATAAACCCATCACCGAAGATTTCATTTTCGAGATGAGTAACGGTGTTCCCATCCTGGGGGTAAATACGCGTAAATGTAAGGTACGTCAGATTAGTACATTCGTATTTAATATTATCTTAATTCAGGGTTTAAACAGGCAGATCCGCAGAATGTGCGAGCATTTTGGTTATGAAGTGACCAAATTAGAGCGTACACGTATCATGAATATCAATTTAAAAGGCATTCCGACAGGAGAATTTAGGGAACTTACAGAAGAGGAGATGAAGAGTATCACCAAAAGTGTCGAAAATTCATCTTCTGAAGCTAAATCAAAGCCAAAAAGTGCTGCTAAGAAAAAAGCCAATGCCTGGGAAGAAATCCCTGAACTTAGGGAAGAACAGCCTAAAAAATCTTTTAAGGCAAAATCATCAGGCCAAAAATCTTCTGGCAAAAAACAGACTGGTCATTCAGGCTCAAAACCCACTGGTAAAAGTAACACCGGAAACAGAAACTCGAAACCTGCAAAAGGTAAGCCTGCAAGCAAGTCAAATACAAGAGGCAGAGGAAGATAAGCCAAGCAATTGTAAAATTCGGTCTTATCTAAGTGCCTTATACCTTGCACCTTTTTACCTTCTGCCTTTTTTAAGTACCTTTGCAACAAATGGTAACAGCAAAAAAAACCGATATCCGTGCATTAGATTTGCCTCAATTGCAACAACACCTGGTAGCAATGCAACAGCCTGCATTTAGGGCCAAGCAAATTTACCAGTGGCTTTGGGAAAAGTCGGCTACGAGTTTCGAGCAAATGAGTAATCTTTCTAAGGATCTTCGTAAAGCATTGGATGAAACCTTTGCTATTAATGCTGTTCAGGTCAACAATTCTCAATTCAGTAACGACCATACCATAAAAAATACTTTCAGGCTAGCCGACGGCAATATTGTAGAAGGGGTTTTAATTCCTCTCGAAGACCGCATGACGGCCTGTGTAAGCTCGCAAGTAGGTTGTAGTTTAACCTGTAAATTCTGTGCAACCGGCTACATGGATCGTAAGCGTAATTTAAATGCTGATGAGATTTATGATCAGGTAGTATTAATCGATAAGCAGGCTAAACAGAACTATAATAACCCCCTTACCAATATCGTGTATATGGGCATGGGCGAGCCGCTGTTGAATTATGCCAATGTATTGAAGTCTATTGAGCGTATTACTGCTCCAGATGGCTTAAACATGAGCTATAAGCGCATTACAGTTTCTACTGCTGGTATTGCTAAAATGATCAAGAAATTGGGCGACGATGGCGCAAAATTTAATCTGGCACTTTCGCTTCATGCGGCCGATGATAAAAAGCGTAATGAGATCATGCCTATCAATGAGGCCAACTCGTTAAAAGCGCTGGCAGATGCCCTTAAATACTATTTTGCCAAAACCAAAAATCCGGTAACTTACGAATACATCGTTTTTAATCATTTTAACGATGAAATTTCTGATGCCATGGATTTAGCTAAATTCTGCAAACATATCCCTTGCAAGGTAAACCTTATTGAATATAACCCGATTTCTTTCGCCGATTTCACCAATGCAGAAGGCGATAAGATCGATGCTTTTTCTAATTACTTAAAAAGTCAGGGAATCAATACCAATATCCGCCGTAGCCGTGGGAAAGATATTGATGCCGCTTGTGGCCAGTTAGCGGTAAAAGAAGAAGCCGCCAACGCATAATTTAATCTAGCTATTTAAGTAGTCCACTTCAACAAAGTACATCTTTTCAAATAAATATATTTTTTGGAGCGCAATTTCTGCACCATGTAGGCCGGGTTCTGTCCTGCTGTGCGCTGCAATCCTTTTGGATAGTTGTATTATCAACAATATAGCTTTAACCAAAAGGGATTTCCACTGCCATCAGGGCTATTCAAGCTGGGCTGGAGCTATAACAACAGAGAAGATGGCATATACTCAGCGGGGATCAGCGTAATCTGCGGGAACTAAATCCTTAACTTTCTTAACTGCTTAATGGTAATTAAGAGTAAAAAGTTTACAAAAGCTTATAAACCAAGAAAACCCTTTAACATTGCTGTTAAAGGGTTTCTTTTAAGATTTGGCACCGACCTACTCTCCCACGTGTTACCGCAGTACCATCGGCTCTGGTGGGCTTAACTTCTCTGTTCGGAATGGGAAGAGGTGGACACCACCGATATAGGCACCTAAATATTTTTATATCGATTTCAATATTTCAAATTATGCAGCCTTAAAACACATGGCCTTGTATATAACCAAGAAAACCCTTCAACATTACTGTTAAAGGGTTTCTTTTAAGATTTGGCACCGACCTACTCTCCCACGTGTTACCGCAGTACCATCGGCTCTGGTGGGCTTAACTTCTCTGTTCGGAATGGGAAGAGGTGGACACCACCGATATAGGCACCTAAATATTTTATTGAGGTAGAAGGTGGAGGGTTGTAGGGTATAAGGTTCACCCTTATGCCTATCTGCCTTTCGCCTTAAACCTTAAACATGATTGAAAGAAGTTATTATGAAGAACAAACAACAGTCTGTTTGCTTTGAAAGCTTCGGATGATTAGTACTACTCGACTGTGCTGTCGCCAGCTTTACATCTGTAGCCTATCAACGTAGTAGTCTGCTACGGTCCTATATGGAATTCTCATCTCGTGGCTAGTTTCGCACTTAGATGCTTTCAGCGCTTATCTATTCCCAGCGTAGCTACTCTGCAATGCCCCTGGCGGAACAACAGATTCACTAGAGGCTAGTCCAACCCGGTCCTCTCGTACTAAGGTCAGCCCCACTCAAAATTCCTACGCCCACAACAGATAGGGACCGAACTGTCTCGCGACGTTCTGAACCCAGCTCGCGTGCCACTTTAATCGGCGAACAGCCGAACCCTTGGGACCTTCTCCAGCCCCAGGATGTGACGAGCCGACATCGAGGTGCCAAACCTCCCCGTCGATATGAGCTCTTGGGGGAGATCAGCCTGTTATCCCCAGCGTACCTTTTATCCTTTGAGCGATGGCCCTTCCATGCAGAACCACCGGATCACTATATCCGTCTTTCGACCCTGATCGACTTGTCTGTCTCACAGTCAAGCAAGCTTATGCTATTGCACTCCGCGTACGGTTACCAAGCGTACTGAGCTTACCTTTGAAAGCCTCCGTTACCTTTTTGGAGGCGACCACCCCAGTCAAACTACCCATCAAACAATGTCTCCCGTAAGTACGGGATTAGACACCGAATACAGAAAGGGTGGTATTTCAACGTTGGCTCCACGACGCCTAGCGACGCCGCTTCAAAGCCTCCCACCTATCCTACACATCCTGTATCCAATGTCAATGTTAAATTGTAGTGAAGGTGCATGGGGTCTTTCCGTCCCGTTGCGGGTACCCGGCGTCTTCACCGGGACCACAATTTCACCGAGCTCATGGCTGAGACAGCGCCCAGATCGTTACACCATTCGTGCAGGTCGGAACTTACCCGACAAGGAATTTCGCTACCTTAGGACCGTTATAGTTACGGCCGCCGTTTACTGGGGCTTCGATTCAATGCTTCTCCTTGCGGATGACATCCCCTCTTAACCTTCCAGCACCGGGCAGGTGTCAGGCCTTATACCTCATCTTTCGATTTTGCAAAGCCATGTGTTTTTGTTAAACAGTCGCCTGGGCCTTTTCACTGCGGCTGACATTGCTGCCAGCGCCCCTTCTCCCGAAGTTACAGGGCCATTTTGCCGAGTTCCTTAGCCATGATTCACTCGAGCACCTTAGAATCCTCTTCCCGGATACCTGTGTCGGTTTGCGGTACGGGTTTTTATAACCTGAAGCTTAGCGGTTTTTCTTGGAAGTCTGATTACCTGCACTATCCACTCACCCGAAGGCTTGCGGTACTATCGACTTTCAGCTAGATCGGCGGATTTGCCTACCGTTCTAATACCTACTGTCTTTAACGATCTATTCCGTCAGATCGCGGCAGTGTCACTACTCCGTCCCCACATCGCAGTTATAAAAAGTACTGGAATATTAACCAGTTGTCCATCGAATTTCCCCTTCGGGTTCTCCTTAGGTCCCGACTGACCCTGATCCGATTAGCGTTGATCAGGAAACCTTATCCTTTCGGTGGGCGGGTTTCTCTCCCGCCTTATCGTTACTTATGCCTACATTTGCTTTTCTAGAAGCTCCAGCACCCATTACCAGGTACCTTCGCTGCCGCTAGAATGCTCCCCTACCGATATATTTCAATCCCATAGCTTCGGTGTACAGTTTAATGCCCGTTTATTATCCATGCCCGATCGCTCGACTAGTGAGCTGTTACGCACTCTTTAAATGAATGGCTGCTTCCAAGCCAACATCCTAGCTGTCTGTGCAATCGGACCTCGTTAGTTCAACTTAACTGTAACTTGGGGACCTTAGCTGATGGTCTGGGTTCTTTCCCTCTCGGCGCGTGACCTTAGCACCCCGCGCCTCACTGCAGATCATATTTCATAGCATTCGGAGTTTGTCTGGATTTGGTAGGATTTGACTCCCCCGCACCCAATCAGTAGCTCTACCTCTATGAAACTTAATATCCACGCTGTTCCTAAAAACATTTCGGGGAGTACGAGCTATTTCCCAGTTTGATTAGCCTTTCACCCCTACCCACAGATCATCCGGAAACTTTTCAACGTTTATCGGTTCGGTCCTCCAGTACGTGTTACCGCACCTTCAACCTGTCCATGGGTAGATCACAAGGTTTCGCGTCTACCCCCTCTGACTATACGCCCTATTCAGACTCGCTTTCGCTTCGGATCCGTGCCTGAAGCACTTAACCTTGCCAGAGAGGAGTAACTCGTAGGCTCATTATGCAAAAGGCACGCCGTCACGCAACTTGTACGCTCCGACCGCTTGTAAGTACACGGTTTCAGGTTCTATTTCACTCCCCTGTTCGGGGTTCTTTTCACCTTTCCCTCACGGTACTGGTTCACTATCGGTCTCTCAGGAGTATTTAGCCTTACCGGATGGTGCCGGCAGATTCCCACAAGGCGTCTCCGACCTCGCGGTACTCAGGATACTGCTAGGCTAGCATTCTATACGTGTACCGGGCTATCACCGTGTATCGCTGGGCTTCCCATCCCATTCCACTTCTGTTTGCTAATGCCACAACGCAGTCCTACAACCCCCACTTTGCCGTAACAAAGTAGGTTTGGGCTCTTTCCCTTTCGCTCGCCACTACTTAGGAAATCATTGTTATTTTCTCTTCCTCTGCTTACTTAGATGTTTCAGTTCGGCAGGTTTGCTCATTATATGTGACTAGTCTTCAACTAGCCGGGTTGCCCCATTCGGAAATCTTCGGATCAATTCCTATTTGCAAATACCCGAAGCTTATCGCAGCTTATCACGTCCTTCATCGCCTCTGAGAGCCAAGGCATCCCCCGTGTACTCTTTATTACTTTCTTCTACTCATACGCCTTTTGCGCCGTATGGTATGCTTTTTTGCTCTTGTTATGATGTCTCATACCGTTGTCTGGATTGCTCCTTCTTCCGGTGAGCACAAACACAACAGTCGCCTATTGTTGTTTGCTCTTCTTTTTTAACTTCTTCCAATATGTCAAAGAACTTTATTAAGGTTGAAGGTGGAGGGTATAAAGGTAGGGGGTTTCATTGTCCCCTAACTAAGCCTCGTTTCAGCCTTATTAGTAAAAACTGCGGTCTCGAACCGTTTCAGATGTTTTCTTTATTACATCCGTGCCCCATGGCGTTTCTTCTTAATCTTTATGTCAATGTATATTACCGATCCCGGTAACCTTTGTATTATGTGGTGGAGAATAACGGAGTCGAACCGTTGACCTCCTGCGTGCAAGGCAGGCGCTCTAGCCAGCTGAGCTAATCCCCCAGAGTGTCGTTACCAGTTAACAGTTGTCGTTTCCAGTTATCAAAACCGTTCACTGTAAACTGCCAATTGAAAACTCAAACGTGTAGTCCCGTCCAGATTTGAACTGGAGACCCCTACATTATCAGTGTAGTGCTCTAACCAGGCTGAGCTACGGGACTGTTGATTTAAGGTCGGCTATCGTATGCAGTATATAGTATCTTACCGCTACTGCTTTCCTTTGGCTTTCCCCATCTTTAGGTTCCGTTATGCTTTGCCCTTAGGCCATGGCACACCGTTGTCTTCTGGGTGTTTCTTTTTTTCTCTTGTGTTTTTTAAAGTATCCGGTATGGCATGGTGGCCTTAAGCCTTCTACCTTATTACCCTCTACCTTATTTAGAAATATCATGTTGCGTGGCGAGTAGGCGGTGCTACTCCAGAAAGGAGGTATTCCAGCCGCACCTTCCGGTACGGCTACCTTGTTACGACTTAGCCCCAGTTATCGGTTTTACCCTAGGACGCTCCTTGCGGTTACATACTTTAGGTACCCCCAACTTCCATGGCTTGACGGGCGGTGTGTACAAGGCCCGGGAACGTATTCACCGCGTCATTGCTGATACGCGATTACTAGCGAATCCAACTTCATGGGGTCGAGTTGCAGACCCCAATCCGAACTGTGAATGGCTTTGTGAGATTCGCATACCGTTGCCGGCTAGCTGCCCTCTGTACCATCCATTGTAGCACGTGTGTAGCCCCGGACGTAAGGGCCATGATGACTTGACGTCGTCCCCTCCTTCCTCTCTGTTTGCACAGGCAGTCTGTTTAGAGTCCCCATCATTACATGCTGGCAACTAAACATAGGGGTTGCGCTCGTTGCGGGACTTAACCCAACACCTCACGGCACGAGCTGACGACAGCCATGCAGCACCTAGTTTCGTGTGATTGCTCACTGATCTATCTCTAGATCATTCACTAACTTTCAAGCCCGGGTAAGGTTCCTCGCGTATCATCGAATTAAACCACATGCTCCTCCGCTTGTGCGGGCCCCCGTCAATTCCTTTGAGTTTCACTCTTGCGAGCGTACTCCCCAGGTGGAACACTTAACGCTTTCGCTTAGCCGCTGACTGTGTATCGCCAACAGCGAGTGTTCATCGTTTAGGGCGTGGACTACCAGGGTATCTAATCCTGTTTGATCCCCACGCTTTCGTGCCTCAGCGTCAATAAGACCATAGTAAGCTGCCTTCGCAATCGGTGTTCTGAGACATATCTATGCATTTCACCGCTACTTGTCTCATTCCGCCTACCTCTAGTCCATTCAAGCCCATCAGTATCAAGGGCACTGCGATAGTTGAGCTACCGTCTTTCACCCCTGACTTAACAGGCCGCCTACGCACCCTTTAAACCCAATAAATCCGGATAACGCTTGGATCCTCCGTATTACCGCGGCTGCTGGCACGGAGTTAGCCGATCCTTATTCTTCCGGTACATTCAGCTATTTACACGTAAATAGGTTTATTCCCGGATAAAAGCAGTTTACAACCCATAGGGCAGTCTTCCTGCACGCGGCATGGCTGGTTCAGAGTTGCCTCCATTGACCAATATTCCTTACTGCTGCCTCCCGTAGGAGTCTGGTCCGTGTCTCAGTACCAGTGTGGGGGGCCATCCTCTCAGATCCCCTAGTCATCGTCGCCTTGGTGGGCCGTTACCCCGCCAACTAGCTAATGACACGCATGCCCATCTTCATCCCATAAATGTTTGATCATTGGATAATGCCATCCTGTGATTTTATGCGGTATTAATCCGGATTTCTCCGGGCTATCCCCCAGATAAAGGTAGGTTGCATACGCGTTACGCACCCGTGCGCCACTTTCATATCCAGCAAGCTGGATAATCTCGTTCGACTTGCATGTATTAGGCCTGCCGCTAGCGTTCATCCTGAGCCAGGATCAAACTCTCCATTGTAAAATGTGTTGTAAGATGCTGACCAGTTTTAACTATTGTTAAAAATAGTCTTCTTTTTGTTATGTTGTCTGTTAGACACCACCTTTAAAATAAAGCTACGTAATCATGTACTTTGATCGGTACTCCATTACCTCGCTACGCTACATTGACATCTCTTTTAAGAACTTGTTGATCTGGTAAACCTCGCGGCCGATCATTTATATATCTTCGGTTTCAGTTCCGGCCGGTCTTATTCGTCCAACCTGTGTTTCAATCCGTTTCAATCTTTTTTTGTTACCTTCCCGACATCCGCCGTTCCGATTTTTTTACCCTTCCTTTTGGTTGGGAGTGCAAAGGTAAGGATCTTTTTTAAACTTCCAAATAAAATAAATTTTATTTTTTTCGTCTTCTTTTTTTCCTCTTCCCCTTATTTCAATATGCCGGTGTTAACCAGCTTTCCGTCCTTCCGAACCGGGCTGCAAAGGTAGCAATCTTTTCTTCTCCCGCAATATTTATTTTAAAATAAATACCGACCCAATCACTCTAATACCATCCTTTCAATAAAACCCTTCCTCCGAAGCGGGATGCAAAAGTAGGAAAAATTAATGCTTCTGCAAAGCTTTTCTGCCGATTAACCAAAGGCCTGAGGTAACTCCATGGTTTTCAACAGGAAAAAATGTTGCGACGGGCAAAACTTTTTAAGGAAACAAGTGTTTATTGGCGCGCCGCCCAGACAATCCCGAAGTTTTTCCTGCACCCGGCCACTTGAAACTTAGGAAGTCAGTGCCATCTAAACCCGATAGCAGCGGGCATCCCGACCTAAAGTCGGGATAAAGCGGATAGCGGGGACATACCTATATAGTAGCACTAAACCTGCTTTGCTAAAAAAAAGACCTTCTATCTAATATACCGCAGTCTTCACAAATATTTTATAAATTAGTTAGATGTTGCTGGTTAAACAATGGACTTCTGATTTATTTGGATTATTATTTCCAAATTTATGCCATGCGTGCGGAACTCACCTGTTTCGGCATGAGCAGTTGATTTGTTTAAAATGTTTATATGATCTCCCTTTTACAGACTATCACCAAGATGCAGATAACAGGGTTGCCAGGCAATTATGGGGCCGCTTACCTCTAAACGCTGCAATGGCCATGTTATATTTTAGAAAAGGAGCCAAGGTTCAAAATTTAATTCACAGCTTAAAATACAATGGCAAAACCGATGTTGGGGTACTATTAGGTAACATGCTGGGAGAACGGTTAAAAACCGAGGTTCTTTACCAAGATATTAATATCGTGATCCCGGTTCCCTTACACCGAAAAAAATATAAGATTAGAGGATATAACCAAAGTACCTTTATTGCAGAAGGAATTGCAGCACAAATGGGAATTGAAATTAGCGAAGATCACCTTATCCGGAATACTTCTACCGAAAGTCAAACTAAAAAAAGCAGGTATAACCGTTATGAAAACATGAAAGATGTTTTTCAGGTCAATTCTCCTGAAGACATCAGTGGTAAACATATTTTACTGGTTGATGATGTAATTACTACCGGGGCAACACTTGAAGCGTGCGCCAATACACTCTTAGCTATTGGGGCAGCTAAAGTGAGTATTGCGGCACTTGCCTTTGCAGAATAATACGATTGTATGGTTTAAGTGCTATTGTAAGTAGCCAAACATTTTTCTAAGTTTGATTTATGCGTTTACATATTGGTTTAGTGCTTTTAATCTTATTCCTTACTTCAGCTTGCCGGAAGGGGGAACGCATTACCTCAGACCCAAATGCTAAACTGAACATTGCTAATCAGGAGGTATTATTTGATACCATTTTTACTTCTGTAGGCTCAATAACGAAAAGAATAAAGATTACCAACAAAAATAATGATGCGGTTAAAGTATCAGAAATCAGGTTATCGGGTGGCAGCAATTCGGCGTTTAGCCTTAACATTAACGGGGAGCCAACACAAAACAAAAATGACCTCATCATAAACGGCCAGGATTCAATCAATCTTTTTGTTAAAGTTTCGATCAACCCAAATTCAACCAACCTCCCCTTCCTGGTTCAGGATTCCATCATATTAAATACAAATGGCAACAGACAGGTAATTCAGCTTTTAGCCTATGGACAGAATGCTGTATTTGTTAATGAATCGACAATTAATACCAATACCATCTGGACAAAAGCTTTACCTTATATTATCAATGGATCTTTAACGGTTAAAAGCGGGACTTCACTAACCATCCAGCCTGGGACCAAAATTTATTTTCATAAGGATGCTAATTTAAATATAGAAGGAAACCTAACAGTTAATGGCAGCCTTACTCAGCCTGTACTATTTTGTAGCGATAGACTCGAAAGAACATATAGTGATGAGCCCGGCCAATGGAAAGGGATTTTCTTAAAACGAAGCGGATATGGGCTTATTAAAAATGCGATCATCAAAAATGCATCTGTTGGCATTACCTCCGATTCTTTATCCGTTAATAATAATCCAAAATTAATTTTAAGCAATAGCCTTATTAAAAACATGCAGGTGGCGGCTTATATCGGCTACCATTCAGAACTGCTCGCTTTTAATAATGTAATGTATAACTGTGGGAATTATTTAATTTATGCAGTAGGAGGGGGGAATTACAATTTGAAGCAGAATACTTTTGCGGGTTATAACTTAAATTTCCCACGCAAAACCGCTTCCTTGAGTTTTTCAGATTATTTATCGGCAAATGCTTATAATAAACTTCAAATAGATTTAACCAATAATATTATCTGGGGCAGTTTAACGAATGAACTGGATATCCAAAAGAAAACTGCTGCAATAGTGCAGCTGAATTTATGGAGCAATTTAATCCGATCCAGCAACAACGCCTACAGTAACAATGGCAATATTTTAAACACCGACCCTCTTTTTGTTAATAAAGAACTGGAGAATTTTGAGCTGGCTGCCAATAGCATTGCCCGAAAAAAGGGCACTGACTTAAGCACCGACCCCTATTTTAATTATCTTATTAAGGATGCGAAAGGGGATACAAGAATTTATCCCTCAACCTTAGGCAGTTACGAGAAATAATTTATTTTTTTTATTTTCTGAAAACAAAACGGCGAGAATTTCCGTTTATATATTCGAGAGCGTTAATTTAGATGGTAAGGGTCGATATTTCTTCTAAGAATATCGGCCCTTTACTTTTAAAAAAAGTTTTTTGAAAAACCTACATCCTCTTAATCGCAATCCTATATCATCAAAAATATTTTTTTTAAAGTTAGTGTTAGTGCTAATGGCAGCCTGCAGTCCCGCTTTTCCTCCTGCCGTTTTAAAAGCTCAGTAAAAAAGGTATTTATCAATTAAAACGGCATCCGTTCAATCGGGCTTAGTTAACAGAGTCAGTATTTAAATACCGCTTATAAACCAAAAAGCAGCTACAAATTAATGCAACTGCTTTATTTATTTGTTTTGTTGTAAAATTATTCAACGGTTACGGATTTGGCCAAATTTCTAGGCTGATCTACATTACAACCACGCATTACCGCAATATGATATGATAATAACTGTAGTGGAATGGTTGCTATAAGTGGTAAAAAGGCTTCATTGGCGTCAGGAATTTCGATACAATAATCGGCCATTTTCTTCACTTCGGTATCGCCCTGCGTTACAATGGCAATCACTTTTCCTTTTCTGGCTTTTACTTCCTGTATATTACTAATCACTTTCTCGTACGATGAATTTTGCGTTGCAATAAAAACTACTGGCATTTCTTCATCAATTAAAGCGATCGGACCATGTTTCATTTCTGCAGCAGGGTAACCTTCTGCATGGATATATGAAATTTCTTTCAGTTTCAAAGCACCTTCTAAGGCTACAGGGAAACCACTGCCTCTCCCCAAGAACAAACAGTTAGTAGAATCTTTGATTTTTTCTGCTACCTCTTTAATCAGATCGTTCGACTCAAGTGCCACCTGGATCTTTTCAGGGATATTATCCAGTTCAGTTAAAAGCTCTATTAATTTTGAAGTGGTAATGGTTCCTTTTTGCTGCGCCATATAAAAGGCCATCAACGTTAAAACCGTTACTTGTGCGGTAAATGCTTTTGTTGATGCTACACCAATTTCTGGTCCGGCATGTGTGTAAACACCAGCATGGGTTAAACGCGGGATGGAGGCACCGGCAACATTACAGATCCCAAAAATAGTTGCCCCCCGTTCTTTGGCCATCTCTATAGCCGCCATGGTATCGGCAGTTTCTCCAGATTGTGAAATGGCAATTACCACATCTTTTTCAGTAATGATCGGATTTCTGTACCTGAACTCTGAAGCATATTCTACCTCAACCGGGATTCGCGCATATTCTTCAATCAGATATTCGCCAACCAAACCTGCATGCCATGAGGTTCCGCAGGCCACAATAATAATCCGGTCTATATTTTTTAATTTCTCTGCAAATTCTTTGATCCCGCCAAGCTGAACCTTCCCTTCTTCAGGATAAATACGCCCCCGCATACAATCTTTAATCGAACGTGGCTGCTCATAAATCTCTTTAAGCATGAAGTGATCGAAGCCACCCTTCTCTAACATTTCGAGCTTTAACTCCAGTTCCTGAATTAGCGGGGTTTGGACTACATTATCTAACTGTTTAATCAACAGGTCCTCCCTGGTCATCAGGGCAATTTCGCCATCCTTTAGGTAAATTACATTTTTGGTATATTCAATAATCGGCGTAGCATCAGAAGCAATGAAATATTCTCCATTTCCAACACCAATTACCATTGGACTACCTTTTCTTGCCGCAATTAAACGATCCGGGTGTTCTTTATCCATGATCACGATGGCGTAGGCTCCATTTACTTCGCGTAAGGCCAAACGAACCGCTTCTAAAAGATCTATATTTTCAATTTCCTGGATTTCTTCAATCAAATGAATCAACACTTCTGTATCCGTATCACTTTTAAACTCATGCCCACGGTTAGTCAATTCTTCCTTTAAGGTGGCATAATTTTCTATAATCCCGTTGTGGATGATAGAAAGCTTTCCATTATTAGAGGTGTGTGGGTGAGAGTTCCGATCTGAGGGTACACCATGCGTAGCCCAACGGGTATGCCCCATACCACTAGTGCCCGATTTATCATGGGCCTCAGCAAATTCTTCTAAAACAGCTACTTTTCCTGCTTTTTTATAAATATGCTGACCACTGTTATTCATCAGCGCAATACCGGCGCTATCATAACCACGGTATTCTAATCTTTTAAGACCTTTCAGTACAATTGGCCAGGCTTCTCTGTAACCAATATAGCCTACTATTCCACACATAAGTTTATATCACATTAATTTGCCAAATATATAAAACAAACGTTTGTTTTAAAGAAAAAAAGCCGATAAACTTACTTCACAAAAAAAGCAGCTACAAATTAATGTAACTGCTCATGCTATTGTATTGCCAACGGGGTTGGTGTATAATCTTATTTATAAAGTGGGAAAGCGCTTACCAGTTTAATCACTTCAGCTTTTACACTATTCAGGTTAGCTTCATCCTCCGGGTTGGTTAGAACCTGATCGATTAAATCGACAATCTTTTCCATTTCAGTTTCTTTTAAACCACGGGTTGTGATTGCCGCAGTACCTACACGGATACCTGAAGTTACAAATGGAGATTTATCATCGAAAGGAACCATATTCTTGTTCACTGTAATTTCAGCTTTCTCTAAAGCATTTTCTGCTACTTTACCAGTGATATTTTTATTCCGAAGATCGATCAGCATTAAGTGGTTATCTGTACCACCAGAAATAATACCATATCCTTTCGCTACAAATGCCTTGGCCATTGCCTGTGCGTTAGCAGCTACTTGTTTAATGTATGTTCCGTACTCCTCGCTTAAAGCTTCGCCAAAAGCAATTGCTTTAGCCGCAATAATATGCTCTAACGGACCACCTTGTGTACCAGGGAAAACGGCCATATCAAGCAAGTTGCTCATTAAACGGATTTCGCCTTTAGGTGTTTTTAATCCCCATGGGTTCTCGAAATCCTGTCCCATCATAATCATACCACCACGTGGACCACGTAACGTTTTGTGAGTTGTAGTGGTTACAATATGGCAATGTGGAAGTGGGTTGGCCAACAATCCTTTTGCGATTAAACCTGCCGGGTGAGAAATATCAGCTAAAACCAAAGCGCCAATTTTATCAGCTACCGAACGGATAAAAGCATAATCCCACTCGCGAGAATAAGCAGATGCGCCACAGATGATTAATTTAGGTTTTTCGGCTAAAGCAACTTCTTCTAATTTTTTATAGTCAATTAATCCGGTTTCCTTTTCAACACCATAAAATAAAGGCTGGTATAATTTACCCGAAAAGTTAACGGGCGAACCATGAGTTAAGTGACCTCCATGAGAAAGATCAAATCCTAATATTTTATCACCTGGCTGCAAAATGGCAAGCATTACTGCTGCGTTAGCTTGTGCACCAGAGTGTGGCTGAACATTTACCCATGCTGCACCGAACAACTCTTTTGCCCTATCGATAGCAATTTGCTCTACTACATCCACTACCTGGCAACCGCCATAGTAACGTTTTCCTGGTAAGCCTTCAGCATATTTATTGGTTAGTACCGATCCGGCAGCTTCCATTACCTGCTTACTTACAAAGTTTTCTGATGCAATAAGCTCTAAACCATGTTCTTGGCGGTTTAACTCCTTATCAATAAGTTCAAAAATTTGGTTGTCGCGTGTCATCATTATATGAGGTTTGTATTTTTTTTGCAAAAGTAAGAAATTCAAATTTAATTTAGGCTCTATTAGGATAATGCTTTCACATTAAAGTTGTTAAAGCCGCTCCCAATGGTTATCTCTACGATTTGTTGCTGCAACATTTCTAAAATAGCCAGGAAATTATAAACAAAATGCACTTTATTCTCCGAATTTTTAAGGACTAGGGCGAAATCGATCTGTTTATTAATATCAAGCAAATTGGCAATAAAGTGTTTTTGCTGTTCGATAGTATAGGGATATTGAACAACAGTATGTTTAACCTCCTCACTGCGCAGTTCATACTTCTGCATCGTTCGGTGGTAAATGGTTAAAAGCTTATACAAATCCAATGATAAAAGTTCATCCTGATGCGTGGAGGATGCAGCTGCCAGGGTTAGATCATATGCAATATTACCGCGTTGATCCTGTTTAAACCGTTCCTCTTCAAAAACTTTCATTTCTTCTGCTGCAGATTTAAACTGTTTGTAGGCAATTAGCCTGGCGATCAGGTCCTGTTCCGAATTAATTTCATTTCCGGCCTCATCTACCTCAATCCTTGGCAAAAGCATTTTAGATTTAATGCGCATCAAAGTTGCGGCCACTAAAATAAATTCGCTGGCCACTTCTACATTCAAGGCCAGGAGCTGATGGATATAGGCCAAAAAATCGTTCGTAATTTTAGCAATCTCCACATCCTGGATATTAAGCTCATCCCGTTCAATAAAGAACAGTAATAAATCGAAGGGGCCTTCGAATACCGGAAGTTTTATTTCAAAATTCTCTGCCTGCATGTGAAGAGACAAACATAATGAAAATTTTCAGGTACTCTAACTTAAAACGCTACACGCAATCATCAGCCGCTCTTCGCCAAACGCTCCATGCTAAGCCCTCATCGCCAACCGCTTAACGCTTAAGAATAAACCAGTATTTTTCTTTTCTATATTAAAACAAATTTACCTTACTTTGTATCTTGTTTTTTACCATAAATTTCGAATGCAAGTAAAAGCTGGCCCCCTATTATCTAAAATCAACTATCCCGCTGATTTAAAGCAATATAGCGACTCTGACTTAGAACAAATAAGCCAGGAATTACGACAGTATATTATTGATGTTGTGAGTGTAAATGGTGGCCATTTTGGCGCCAGTTTAGGTGTTGTTGAATTAACAGTTGCCTTACATTATGCGCTAAATACCCCCTACGATAAATTAGTTTGGGACGTAGGTCATCAGGCATATGGGCACAAAATTTTAACAGGCCGTAGAGATTTATTCCATACCAACCGGGTATACGGCGGAATTAGCGGTTTCCCGAAAATTTCTGAAAGCGAATATGATACTTTTGGTGTAGGCCACTCTTCTACTTCTATTTCGGCTGCTTTGGGCATGGCGGTAGCCTCGCAATTAAAAGGTGAAACAGACAGACAGCATGTGGCTGTTATTGGCGATGGTGCCATGACTGCAGGTTTAGCTTTTGAAGGTTTAAACCATGCCGGGATTGAAAACAGTAATGTGCTGGTCATCTTAAATGATAACTGCATGTCTATCGATCCCAATGTAGGTGCGCTTAAGGAATATTTAACCAGCATTACCATCTCGAAATCGTACAACCGTTTCCGTGATGACATCTCTCATGTACTTACCGGATTATCTAAACTTGGTCCTAACGCACACAAGTACGTTAAGAAAATAGAGAAAAGTATTAAAGGCACCTTACTGAAACAAAGTAATTTATTTGAAGCCTTAAACTTTAGGTATTTCGGCCCTGTTGATGGGCACGATGTAAAACGTTTGGCACAAACCATAAAAGATTTATCAGCTATTCCTGGCCCTAAGCTTTTACACTGTATTACCGTAAAAGGAAAAGGTTTTGCATTAGCAGAGAAAGATCAGACCAAGTGGCATGCACCGGGCCTTTTTGATAAGATTACGGGAGAAATTAAAAAAAGCGTTCCTGATAAGCCGCAACCACCAAAATATCAGGATGTTTTTGGACATACCATGGTAGAACTGGCTGAGGCGAATGATAAAATTGTAGGCATTACGCCCGCTATGCCATCAGGCTCATCATTAAACATCATGATGAAAGCGATGCCAAAACGTGCATTTGATGTGGGTATTGCGGAGCAACATGCCGTGACTTTTTCAGCCGGTTTAGCTGCGCAAGGGCTGGTACCTTTTTGCAATATCTATTCGAGTTTTATGCAAAGAGCTTACGATCAGGTGATTCATGATGTGGCTATCCAAAAGCTAAACGTGGTTTTCTGTCTGGATAGAGCTGGATTAGCTGGTGCCGATGGTGCAACACACCATGGTGCTTACGACATTGCATACATGCGCTGCATCCCAAATTTGGTAGTCTCTTCTCCAATGAACGAAGAAGAGTTGCGAAACCTGATGTTTACCGCCCAGCAAGAAAATGTTGGCCCATTTGTAATCCGCTACCCACGTGGTAATGGTGTAATGCCTGATTGGAAACGACCATTTAAAGCATTAGAAATTGGCAAAGGACGTAAGATCTGTGATGGAGAGGATGTAGCGTTATTAACCATTGGTCATGTAGGTAACTTTGCTGTTGAAGCCCGCGCCGAACTGAACAGCGAAGGTTTTTATCCGGCACATTACGATTTACGTTTTGTAAAACCTTTAGATGAACAATTATTACATGAAGTTTTTGCCAAATACAAAAATGTAATTACGGTAGAAGATGGCTCATTACCCGGAGGGATAGGTTCTGCAGTATTGGAATTTATGGCCGATCATGGTTATCACGCCAATGTAATCCGCCTGGGTATTCCAGATCAATTTATCGAACATGGCGAACAGGCTGAACTTTGGGCTGAATGTGGATATGATAAAAATGCGATTGTTGAAACGGTTAGAAAAGTTGCCATCAAAAGAACAACCAATACTATGGCTGGTTAAATTAAGCCTAACATTTTTTATGTAGGAATATAGCCCTAACCTCAGCTATTATAATCAAAATATTAAGGAAATATTAAATTTTTTACTCAATTTTAATCCAATACCTAATAATAAGTATTGACAAATAGCACAACTACAAAAGAATAGCCTGAATCTATTTTATTCTTTTAAAAATCTACTTCAGTTTGCAAACAATTTCTAAGTTACTATGTTTACTGGTATTATATTTGTGCTAATACCAGCACACCTTAATAAAATAGTAATGAAAACGCTTAAAAAATCAATTTTATTGACCAAAACCGTTCTTAATTTTTTTGGATTTTTATTCAATCAATCCCTAAACAGAGATAAACTAAGTAAAAAGTCAGGATAAAATTACCCTAACTAAATAACGGAGAGATATTAAAAATCGTGATAGATATTTCTAAACGAACTTCTTAACCCTATTGTGATTAATCCTGTTTTATTCAATCCCAGTTCATTACTTTCTCTTCTATAGGTACCCGCAACTTCTAACCTTAAATTATACTTAGGGTTTAGTAAATAAGCAACCTGCCCTTTCAAATAATATAGGTCTGTACCTATACCTTGCCCGATATGGCTTCCATATTGAACAGATCTGGTATCGTAGCTTTTAAAGACATCTCCACCATAATTCATCCCATCAGGATCTAGACCATATCTGGAGTATAGTGCTTGTCCTTGCAAATCGAACCGCTTATAGCTATAATTTAAAATCCCTAAAAATTCCCTGAAATTTGCCCCACGCGGGTGAGCTAAAGATTGATTGTAATTGGCATAGTTCGAAATACGATCGAAGTGTGCATAGGTATATGGTCGTGCAGTATTAAATTCGGCAAGATAGTTTAATCCCTGTACTTTAAAAAGATCAGATCCCCGTACACCAAACTGAACAGCAAATTTATTTGCCCAATAACCGTTTCCTTTAAAAAATTCTTTTGCAGTAAACTCATCAAACATGAATTGTCCATATAATGCTGTTTTTTCTAACAGTTCATATTTTAGGTTAATTCCTAAACGCATTTTATCTGGCGAGGTCGTATTTGTGCTCTCAATCGGGCGCAAAAACATAAATGGGTGGATATAGTTAAAATCAAATCCACGTTTGCCTTCCGGTTCTGCATCAGCCCAAGTAACCGCCTGAAAGAAACCAACAGAAAAGCGTTTAGTAGCATTCCAATCCACATAATGTGCGGCCATCCATTTCCCACGATCTCCTAATCTTCTGTCGCTAGCTAACTTAGGTGCTCCTGGATCTAACATATAGGCAAAAATGGTTTGATATTGAACGCTCCCTACTGTTGCTCTTAACCTAAAGAAAGAGTAGTTAGAGGAAACGTCTGATAATAACATCGATCGATAACCATCACCAATAAAGTTTTTATCGTAACCTAAGGCAAAATTTAAATATTTACTCGGCGTGTAAGACAATAGGGCAGTAACATAAGACCAATCTTGTTTATCTGCTCCCAATTTTCCATATCCTTGCCCAGGCACTACCTGGTTGGCTACGACAAAGTTATTTACATAGTTTACAAATTTGCCCTGATTTTCAAAACCATTTAAATAGAACGAAAATTGTTTCCCAACATTGCCACCTACCTGAAAACCTCTGGTATTTAGCCATGTTGATCGATCTGAACCAAAGTCTCTACCGATTTGAAAATCCGGTAGAAAATCGGCATAAATATTATAGTCCTCATTTTTAAATTCCAGAAGATGCTCCTGGAATAATTTACGATGTACCCAGCTTCTTTTATTTAAACTGTCTGTCCCTACATTCATCAAGGAATCAAAATGCATTTGCAAGGCACTATCATCCGCATAAAAGCCCTTAATGGCAGAATGGAATTTCAATTGTTGATCGTAAACCGAAGGATTTAGCTTTTGATAAAACTGATAATCATAAGGAATGTTGCAATTAGGGGTAGGATTTTGTGCATCAGCAGTTAAAGCAAAAATGGCCATTAAGGCCATTAAAAAGATTTTTCTCATCATTTTCTATTCGTTAATTAGCTTATCCAGTTCTTCAAATATTGAATTTTTACTCTTAAATTCTGGAACCAGTTTTTTCATATTCATTACCACTTGTCTATTACTATCAGATTTTGCAGATGAAATTAGTTCATAAATCTGTTTTTCTACATCAGCAAATACATACTCCCTTACTTTACCAATCATAATTTTTTCATGATGGGTAGGCATAGTATTTTCATTGTCGTTCAGTAATTCTTCATATAATTTTTCTCCCGGACGTAAGCCAGAATATTCTATTTTAACATCAACGTTGGGTTCCAAACCTGCAAGTCTGATCATCTTTTTGGCTAACTCAACAATTTTAACCGACTTACCCATATCAAAAACAAAAATCTCGCCACCTTTGCCCATACAGCCAGCTTCCAATACCAAACGACATGCTTCTGGTATAGTCATGAAATAACGTGTAATTTCTGGATGAGTTACCGTAACTGGCCCTCCCTTTTCTATCTGTTGCCTAAACCTTGGTATAACAGAGCCATTCGAACCAAGAACATTTCCAAAGCGAGTAGTAATGAATTTAGTAATCGGTTTAACATTCAGCTCGTTTATATATTGCAGACCATTTGTAAAAATAAATCCATCCGTACTTAATGAATTGTTGAGTGACTGAACATAAATCTCCGCAATCCTTTTTGACGCACCCATAATATTGGTCGGATTAACCGCCTTGTCAGTAGAAATCATTACGAACTTCTGAACCCCGTACTTAACAGATTTATCGGCAATGGTTTTAGTCCCCAGTACATTTGCTTTTATGGCTTCTGCTGGATTATCCTCCATCAAGGGCACATGCTTGTATGCTGCTGCGTGATATACATAGTGCGGTTTATAGGTTTCAAACAATTTATCCATGCGCTGCTCATCACGAACATCACCAATAAAAGCGTGAAAGTTCTTAGTCTTATTGGTCTCTTCCAATTCCAGAAAAAGCTCATGAAGGGCAGTCTCAGATTGGTCACATAGAATGATCAGACCCACATTAAATTTAGAAAGTTGACGAACAATCTCACTCCCGATTGAACCAGCGGCTCCAGTAATCAAGATTCTTTTTTTATCTAGCATCTGGCCGATACCGTCAATATCGATTTTGATGGATTTGCGGTTTAATAAGTCTTCGATATTTAACTTTTGAATCTGGGCGGGCTTTAACTGTCCATTGGTCCAAACATCAAGAGGTGGAATATTTAGAACTTTAATGTCATTCTCTAAACACAGATCAACAATTTCGTCCTTTTTCTCATCTGGTATGGTATAGGAGGCAAAAATAATCTCATCTAATTCATGCTCACCGATGAGATATGCAAGATTAGCTGCATCCAAAATTTTCACACCATCAATTGTTTTACCTACTTTTCGTTGATCATCATCAACAAAAGCAACAATATTCTTATTTACGCTTCCATCATGGTCAAAAGTTCTTTTCGTGGCCAAGCCCGCCTCACCGGCACCATAAATGATCACCTTCTTTTTATCAAGATTAAGGTTTTTCACATAGATAAAAAAATACTTAATTAGCACACGATAGGTCATTAATAACAAAAAGCTCGTTAAACCATTTGTAATTAATATTGCAAAAGAAATTAATGGGTACTGAAAAAAAGTTATGGCGATTAGATTCAGTACAAAGAAAGTACCGTTAGAAATAATAACAGATATTAAAATACGAAACGAATCTTGCGCACTAGTATAACGGATAATACCGGTATATGTCTTAATATGTAGGAAAACCCCAATATTAATGGCGCCAATAATCAAGAGATTCCTGGCCAATTCGGGTAAATCGATCGCAGTTAAATCTAAATTATGCTTAAGGGAATAAGCAAATATTAAAGAACATGTGCAAATGATCAGATCCAATAAGAAAATGACCCAGCGAGGAACAATATTAATTTGTGTAAACAAAATACAATAGGCTAAATTTTAGTAAAGATAAGCATTACAATAAGATTAATACAATTCTAATTCAACAACATCATCCCTTTCGAATGCATCTAAAATCTTTGTAAATCTTGCCACGGTAGAGCATGCATCAATACTTACTCCTGTACCAATTACAGCGCCACCACCGATATATGAATTTGGATATATACTACAGAAATCTCCAATTATTGCATCATGATCGATGGTTACATTCGCATTAATCACAACATGTTTACCAATGAGGGCTCCAGATTGAATTACTGCACCTGCTAAAATAACACTGCCTTCACCAATAATCACATCATTGGCAACTATAGCTTTCGAATGGATAACGATTCCAAATTCATGTACAATATACCTAGAAATATTTCTTCTTACTTCATTGTTACCAATGCCAATGACCATTTTGGCCTCCTGCTCTACACTCTCATGATAAGGAAAAACAGGAATATCATTAATGGAGGCTAAATCTTTATTATCATCAAAATAAGTAATTAACCGATCACCCCTCAATTTAATAGCATCGCCAATTACTCTTGCGTGGCCTCCGCCACCGTAAATTACCCAATCACTCATTACTTAACTTTAAGTTAAACAAATGTTCTTTACCCTCAATTCTAAACCGTAGAGTAACAAAAACAACCAGACACACCATCAACAATAATAATGCCGATAACAAATTGCCCTGAATAATGAAAAGAATTAAAAGATTAATTAAAAGCTGTACCACTAGGTAAAGTGCGACCACAGCTAATTGTGGCCATTTTTTTTCATTGGCCAAAAACTGATAAAAATGTGAGCGATGTGCCTTAAAAATGTTCTCCTTTCTTACTACTCTGAAGAAAATAGTGGTCACTGTATCGAGGCCATACATAAGAAGAAATAAAATATAGGCTGGATTCTGGGTTTTAAAAATAAGTTGCCCTAAAACAAATACAATGATAAAAGCTATGCTTACACTGCCTACATCTCCGGCAAAACATTTAGCTTTCTTCCTGAAGTTGAAGAAATTAAAAACAACTAAAGATATGATAACCGTTAGAAGCAGTTCGATAGAAGTAAAATCAATTATATATTGATCAATGTAATAGAGAGTAGCTAGTAATAAAAGGCTGTATCCCCCTGTAATCCCATTGATTCCGTCCATAAAATTATAGGCGTTTATGGTCCCTATCACTACGATCACCCCAATGGCTGTAAAATACCATGGAAAATAAATTACGTCTAATTGCGTAAATAGCAACAATACTGATAAACCATGAACCACTAAACGTACTTTATTGTTTAGTGTATGCATATCATCTAAAAAGCTGATTAAAGCAATCAGAAATAATCCGATAGTGAAAAATAAATACTGAAAACCAAAAAGAAAAAAGGCAAGCAGCCCTGCAATCCCAAAAAGAATCCCACCCCCACGGATGGTAACTGCGGAGTGCGAACTTCGATGGTTGGGTTGATCAATTATATTATATCGATCGGCGATTTTGAAATAAATTATTTCAATAATAAAAAGACCGATAAGGATGATTATTGCAAGTATAGCTGTCATAAATCTTAATATTGGCGAAGATAAAGAAAATTAAGAGGGGCTGCATAAAAAAGAAAAAACAGACTTGAATTCAGTCTGTTTACATTAGTATTAACCTGTTTAACTATAAATAGTCGTTTCCAAAAATGCTTACCATGCCAGCGGCAACCTGCTTAATTTCTTGCTCATCTGATTTTGGGTAAATCAGCAACACTTTCCCATCATCCACAATAATATAATTTTCCATTCCTTTAATAACAGCGGCCTTATTATCTGGTAACTGTATTATACAATTAGAGGTTTTATCTAAATGTAAAAAAGCACAATTTACAGCATTCGCATTAACATCCTTGTTGGCTACAGTATGTAAGGATGCCCAGGTACCTAAATCAGACCAACCAATATCAGCAGGAATGGTATATACGTTATCGGCTTTCTCTAATATAGCGTAGTCAATAGAAATATTTGGCGCTGTGGGATAGTTTTCTATAATATAATTCGTTTCTTCTTTGGTATTATAGAAATTATCACCTCGTGTAAAAATCTTGTCTATATCAGTTGCATACTTATTAAATGCTTTTTTTATTGCTTTAACCGACCAAATAAAAATGCCAGCATTCCAAACGTAATCGCCATTGGCTAAGTATTCTTCTGCTTTCTCCAGAGAAGGCTTTTCCATAAAAGCTTCAACTTTTTTTACTTCCGATAATCCATCTTGATATCTAATATAGCCATAGCCTGTATCTGGTCTTGTTGGGCTAATACCGAGTGTAAGTAATGCATCGTGTTCAGCAGCAAAAGTTAAGGCTTGATCCACTTTAGTTAAAAATTCTTGCTCTTTTAAAATAAGGTGATCTGATGGTGCAACAACTATATTTGCATCTGGATTGATTTGAAAGATTTTATAACTGGCATAAGCGATACAAGGCGCAGTATTATTGCGACTAGGTTCCAACAATATATTATTAGCTAAAAGGTTTGGTAACTGATCCGCCACCAAACCAGAATAACTTTCATTCGTGAGAATATAAATTTGTTCTTTAGGACAGATGTTTAAAAACCGCTCATATGTCAGTTGTAATAAGGATTTACCTAATCCCAATATGTCTATAAATTGCTTAGGAAAGTGGTTTCGACTTTTTGGCCAAAAGCGGGAGCCAACACCTCCCGCCATGATTAACACATAAGTATTATTGTTAGTTCCAATCATTATCTTTAATTTCTTGGTATACTTTGGAAACCCCTTCTTCCAATTTTATTTTTGCTTTCCAACCCAGCCCGTTAATTTTATCAACACTCATTAACTTCCTAGGAGTACCATCAGGTTTTGAAATGTCTGTCAAAATATTACCTTGAAAGCCTACCGTTTTTTTAACCAATTCGGCTAAAGCTAAAATGGAGATATCTTCTCCAACACCAATATTAATTAAACCTGGTTCATCATATTTTTCCATTAGAAAAACACAAGCTTCAGCTAAATCATCAGCATGCAAAAATTCTCTTTGAGGCGTTCCACTACCCCAAATAGTAACTGACTTTTCTGCATTTTTCTTAGCAATAATAAACTTGCGAAGCATGGCGGGCAATACATGCGAGTTATTTAAATCATAATTATCATTTGGTCCATATAGATTTGTTGGCATAACTGAAATAAAGTTACAGCCATACTGCTTACGATAAGCATCGCACATTTTAATGCCCGCAATTTTTGCTATTGCATATGGTTCATTGGTAGATTCTAATTCACCTGTTAACAAGTATTCCTCCTTTAGTGGTTGAGGTGCTAATTTAGGGTAAATACAAGACGAGCCTAAAAACATCAGTTTTCTAACTTTATTTACATAAGCTTGGTGGATTACATTATTCTGGATCATCAAATTCTCATAAATAAAATCAGCTCGATAAGTATTATTTGCAACTATTCCACCAACCTTAGCTGCTGCTAAAAAAACATAGTCAGGCTGCTCGTTTTGAAAAAAACTCGATACAGCCAAGGTATCTCTCAAATCTAAGACGGAGGATGTTGCAGTTAATATATTGTCAAAACCGTTGCGTTCTAAATTTCGAAGTATTGCTGAACCGACCATTCCTCTATGTCCAGCAATGTAAATTTTATCGTTCTTATTCATTTTATATTGATGATGGCAGCCTACAAAGCCTCTTAATACATTATTTTGTTACTAATGTTACTCAAATTGGTTTTTAACACTGTATCCTGCGGCCTTTAACATCAACTCTTTTTTGAAGTGGTCCACATCAGAAACCATCATTTCACTAACTAGAGCAGGTAAATCATATTTAGGTATCCAACCTAACTTAGTTTTCGATTTTGTTGGATCTCCAATTAATAAATCAACTTCTGTAGGCCTAAAATAGGCAGCATCAACAGAAACAACTTCTTTTCCAATTTCTAATTGGTAATCTGGATTAATACACGATACAACGTACGCTTTCTCATCAGCTCCTTTCCCCTTAAATTCAAGTTCAATTCCCACTTCTTTGAAAGACATCTTTACAAAATCTCTTACTGTTGTTGTAACCCCGGTTGCAATTACATAATCTTCTGGAGTATCTTGTTGCAGAATTAACCACATTGCTTCAACATAATCCTTTGCGTGCCCCCAGTCACGTTGCGCATCCAAATTGCCTAAATATAGCTTATCCTGTAGCCCTAATGCAATTTTAGCAGTACCTCTTGTAATCTTTCTGGTAACAAAAGTTTCTCCCCGTAAAGGGCTTTCGTGGTTAAATAAAATTCCATTACAGGCAAACATACCATATGCTTCGCGATAGTTAACGGTAATCCAATAAGCATACATTTTTGCAACTGCATATGGAGATCTTGGATAAAATGGTGTGGTTTCGCTTTGAGGTACAGCTTGAACCAGACCATATAATTCTGAGGTAGATGCTTGGTAGATTTTAGTTTTTTTCTCTAAACCAAGTATGCGTAATGCTTCTAACAACCTTAAAGTTCCTATCCCATCTGCATTAGCTGTATATTCTGGTGTATCGAAACTTACTTTCACGTGGCTCATTGCACCTAAATTATAGATCTCGTCTGGTTGAACTTCTTGTACAATACGGATAAGGTTGGTAGAGTCGCTAAGATCTCCATAATGTAACTTAAACCTTACATTACTTTCATGTGGATCCTGATATAAATGATCTATACGATCTGTATTAAATAAAGAACTTCTTCTTTTTATACCATGTACTTCATATCCTTTTTTCAAAAGTAAATCGGCAAGATATGCTCCATCTTGACCTGTAATACCTGTTATTAGAGCTTTTTTCATTTTATAAATATTATTCATTAACATCAAATGAGGTTGCTGTTTTTACCAATCCTTCATCACTTTTAAGTGGTAAGTTATCTTTAATTACCTCTTTTATTTTTTTATTATTTACTATATAATTTTCTGTTAGTTTATTTAAACGTTCACTATTTAGGGGCATTTTAGTATAATCTCCAATTTTAGCCAAGAATTTAACCAAATTTATATTAACTCTCCATAAAACGGCCTTTTTATCTAAAGCGCCTGCAAGTATTTCAACAACTTGATTGGTTGATAAAGCTTCATCATCAGCTACATTATATATACCTGAAGGCACATTTTTTTCTAGCAGGTTGCTAATTACAAAACAAAGATTATCAACTGAAAGGAATGATCGTTTATTTTTAAAAGCGGCTAAAGGATATGGGATTCCTCTTTTAACGAATTGAAACAATAGATTCAAATTACCTTTATTTCCTGGACCATGTATCATACAAGGCCTTAGGATATAATAAGATTTTCCTGCTGGCAATTGTTGGTTCATTATATATTGTTCAGCCAGAAGTTTGGATTTGCCATAGTGTGTTTTTGGCGAAGGAATAGCATTTTCAGTTAGTTCTCCATCTACTATATCAGCAACAGCCTTTACTGAACTTATAAAAATAAATTTCTGAGCGTCAGACTTTATAAATGCATCATACAGTTTTTTTGTAAGCTCAAAATTTACTTCATAATATTCATTTGCGCCGCTCACATTCTTTAAATCATGTGCTTTACCAGCTAAATGAACAATTGCTTCTGTTCCATCTGGAAACTCGATATTAACGTTTTTCAAATATACACGATCCAATGATGTAATTTTGTAATTAACATGTTTTGTTAAGTAATTAGTCAAATTTTGACCTACAAAACCAGATGATCCAGTCAATATTAAATTATGTATCATGTTAAAAATTACTTAGATCTCATTTGGTGAGCTTGTGTTATTAAAGAAGTTATCCGATTTATTTGTTTCTATTCCTAATTTTTCTTTTCTCTTGCCAGTAAAGCCTTGGTATTATTTTCAGATATGGCATTATTCTGGAAAGCTGTTTTTTCGGTTCACTAAAAATCCGACTGATCCATATAAATTTAAGGGCTCCAACATTTGCATCAGGCAAAGCAATTTTTCCTATATAAAAATTAAATGCTGCTCCGATTGCAAACAATATTCCACTATTTAAATAAGGAATTAAATTTGCTATAAATAACTCCTGTTTAGGTGCACCTAGTGATACCCAAATAATTTCAGGCTTTAATATGTTAATTTTTTCTGCAATTTCGGCATAGTTGAAATCTTCAACTTTTTCAAATGGTAATGGCATTACATCTAAATGCGAATTGTCTACACCGTTTTTCTGGAGCGTAGCTTTTATTTGATTGGAAGTTTCTTCATCACTACCTAATAAAAGTTGTTTGTATTTTTTCTCTATATAATAAGCAAAAATTTCGGGGCCATTTAATGCTCTTAATCTCTGTTTATGCACCATGCCCGCCAGCATAGCAATTGAACTTCCGTCACAGGTATTAATTAATGCTCCATTTAACACATTCCTAAATTGCTCATCTTTTTGAGCAATTGTAAGCACATTTGCATCTACCACACACACATACCCTTTTTGCGAATTTGTTATTGCTTCTTCAATGGTACTTTTCAGTAAATGATGATCAAACTCAAGGAAAACATTGAAATATTTTTGCATTTTATATGCCATTCTAAATCCAATTAACTATTTATTGCTCCAATAAGGAAAGAAAGGTTTACCCTCGGTTTTGATCCAGCTAATAGTTTCTTTAACATTTTCATCCAAATTAGGATTAGATAAACCAAAGTTATCGATTGTTTTCTGCATTGGAGTTGGATAGTTATCAATCATATTGTTAAATCTCTCAGAATGTAAAGGGAACGGAATTCCTATTTTTTTAAGAATATCTCCACCATAAGAAACTAATTGCAGTAAAAATTTTGGGAAAGTCCTTAATTTTTTATTGGTCAGTTCCTGACTAAATGCACTTATCCACTGGACCGAGTTCATTGGATTATCTCCTACATAATATACCTGTTTATCAACAAGTTCTATTGGAGAAATTATAATCCCATAAATCTGATGTACAACATTTTTCACATACGCATACGATTTAACAGGATCCACGCCTTTTGGATGAAAATATAAACCTTTATCTATAATTTTAAAAAATTCGTTTGGATAGCGCATATTCCAAGGCCCCCATACATTGGTAGGTCTTATTATGGTCCAAGCACACTGCATAGATGAGTTAGCGGTTGCCTCTTCACTGATTTTTTTACTAACACCGTATGCAGTATGGGGCTTAAAATCTTTATCGTTTGAAGGCAATGGTAACTCGTTCGACTTGTAAACATACTGGGTTGAAGTAATCACGACGTGCTTAATTGACTCGCAGCTCTCAATTACTTTAATCAAATTTGCCGTTCCCTCTGTATTTTCATAATAATCTTCCAATTTATCACTTGCAGTATCAGTTCTGGCTGCAAGGTGCACCACATGAGTCGGTTTAAATTCATTAAAAATTTTAGCCAGTTTATCTTCATCCATGATATTGCCCTCTACCCAAAATTTATTATGTATTGAGTTTAGGGGTTTTTGTTTATCAAGGTTTATAAAATTATCTATTTCATTACTCAACAACAAGTCAATAAAATTTGATCCAATAAATCCTGAGCCACCGGTTATTAATAATTTTATATTCTTCATATTTCACCAAAAACGTTATCCATATTTTTTAAAAATGTATTTATCGAGTAATTATCGACATATTTTGCCCTGCCATTATCGCCTAATGTTTTACGCAACTCTTTGTCATTAATGAGTAGTTCCAATTTAGCGGCAAGATCACTTGCATTATTTGGTTCAACCAGGATTCCATTAACTTTATCATCTACTACATATGGAATTCCATTCCATCTGGTAGCAATAATTGGCACCTTAAATTGCATTGATTCTACCAGCACAATTCCAAATGTTTCAGAAGGAACTCTCGTTGGAAAGCAAAAAATATCCGCTTCTCCAAAAACCTTCCATTTTTCTGCCTCTATTTTTGTACCTAAAAAAAATACATCGCTTGTTAAATTATACTTTTCAATAAGCTGTTCTATCTGAACCTTAAATTCTGCTGAGATAAAAATCCCCACAAGTTGAAGACAAAATGGAATGCTTTTTTCCTTCAGTATCCTAACTGCCTCTATAAGCTCAAGCATTCCTCTTTCTTCATACATTGCCCCAACATAGAGTAAGTTTGGTATTTCGTTTTTTACCGATCCAAACTTGGCGTGATATGATGGGTACTCATCTTCAATACCATTAGGTACTACAAACAACTTTTTAGCTTTTAAAACCACTTCATCTCCATGACTGTAGTTCGTAAGTGTGATTAAAATAT
Source organism: Sphingobacteriaceae bacterium GW460-11-11-14-LB5 (assembly GCA_002151545.1). NCBI lineage: Bacteria > Pseudomonadati > Bacteroidota > Sphingobacteriia > Sphingobacteriales > Sphingobacteriaceae > Sphingobacteriaceae bacterium GW460-11-11-14-LB5. The sequence continues at coordinate 4,779,548 of CP021237.1, forward strand.
CAGGTTTGAAAAATGCAATTCTATAAAAGAATTTTGCCACTGGATTCAAGTTGGCATAAAGCCTAGAAGAGCCACCTGCATGAGTATGAAGTATTGTTTTTTTAAAGATAAACCGGATAGGCGCAAGCAATAACATATCTCTATACATCCCGAGCTTATTTGGCCCAGCCGGACCATAATACAGGATATTTGCATTATAATAGAAACGGTAAACCCAAGTTAATATAATTGCTTTGAATAAGCCCCAAAACTTATATAACTTGAAACTTCCCATATCATCAAAATCTCTTGAAAATTCAAGCCTTACATGAAATAGTTCTGCATTTTTATATTCTCCATCCAAAAGTGTTTGAAGCATTAAAGCTTGTCCACCATAAGGAGGAGGGGTCTGTCCTAAAACCAAGATCCTTTTCTTTCTTAACATATATTATTACTTAAATGATTGTTGGCTGGCGTGAGGCTTGTCTGTAATTGCGATTTTGTACTTATAAGCGAATCACTATAGGAATAAATGGCAAAGAAAAACAGAAACATTAAGTAATAACTAAAAACCATATCTGCATAAAATCCGTAGCCTAGAAAAATTGCGAAAAAATAATAGTTCTTCTTATTAACTTTTGGTCTTAAAAAAAAGAACAAAAAATATAGCCCCCCGAAAACTCCAAAGTGGGCGGTAAGCATAAAGTAGAAATTATCAAAAGTAGGCTCAAGCCCCATACTCTTTATATCTACCCCGGTAAATAAGTAAGAAGCCGAGCTCGTTTCGAGTACTCTATTAAGAAGTTCTACCCTACCATTAAACGTACCGTATGCCAACATCCTGGTTGTCTCTTCCTGAGAATTAAATATTATAGGGAAGACAAACACCAAACACAGAAAAATTGTGAGAGAAGCTAAAAAGGCAAGAAATAAATACCAAGAACTGTACCTTTTAACAAAAAAGGTAAAGAAATAAGCAATTAAAGTTGAAATAAACACCCCCCTTGAACCCGCAATATATAACATTATAACAGCAAATATTATATACCATCGTTTCTTTTCTATGGTAAAATAATATAAAAAAATAGCAATAAAAAGCGTAAATTCAGGCATGCTGGCAAAGGTTGAAAAGGGCCTAACATCACCTCCGCCAATAAATTCTCTTTCATCAGCAAAACTTAAACCAGATTGAATCCAATTGATTTCTACAGGGGAATAGCCAAATATCTTCTGTGAAATTCCGTACAAGCAAACTACAATAAAAAAAGGGATAGATTTATTAACAAGTTCGTCAAAATTCGCTCTCTTAAACATTGGAATGGCCAGAAGCAACAAAAAATACATTATAAAATTTCCGTATGAATTAATATTTCCGGTAAAAAAAAGTATTATGGAAATAATCAGCACAAATAAAATAGAGTTTTTTGATATACGAGGTGTTAAAACTGTTAATAATGGAATAAAAACAATTGTATTGTATATGCCTGCATTGAAAGCAAAAAATCTCTTGATAAATGAAAAAACATTAACTAAAATAAATCTGAAAAACATTTTTTATTATTGGTTAAGGTTTTAAACAATTTATTGAGGCACAAAAGTAAGGTTTTCGTTTTAATAATTCCATGCGAAATGAAAACTAGTATTGATACAAAAAATTGTAAGTTTAGCGTACAAATTCTGTTACCAAAAAAAGGTTTATGTAATCAATTACTAAATACTCCTTATTAATTTCGCCGGATTACCAGCATATATGCTTTTATTTTCAACGGCTTTCACCACTACGCTACCTGCTCCAATTACACATCTTGTTCCGATATTAGCTGTTATCACAGCATTACTCCCAATCCAAACATCAGAACCAATCGTTATTGTTGATCTGCCAGCTGCCTTTTGGGCACTAATTGTTTGATTGGGATCGTCGAATGCATGTTGACTTGTTCCACTGATAAAATTTACGAAGCCACCAATTATAACATCGTCTCCCATATTCACCTCACCAATAGCATTATATAATCCGATCAATACACGGTTTCCAATTCTAGCTGTTGGATATTGACAAAAACTCCCATACTTAAAAACTACATCGGTACCTAAATGGGCTAGAGTGGCCTTATAATAGAAATATCTTAATTTTTGCCCAAATAAAAACGGAAACTTTGACACTACTATAGATACTTCTGTATAGGCTCCCGCATAGATAGCCAATTTACCAAAAATTATAAAAAGCAATGAAAAAGGTAGCGCCATCAGCGAAATAACTCCGAAATATGTGTTTTTAAGAATTTTAAAAATAACATTCATAGTCAAATATTAAATCCTAATTATTTTTCATTGATTACCTCTTCAAATACTGAGGTCAACCTGCCTGCTAGGCTAGTTCTAAGATATTTTGAGATATTTAATCTTTCTATTGGGACGTTATCCTGATGTCTTTTATAAATTTCTAAAATAACATCAGCAATCTTTTCCGGATCCTCATTCTCGGTTAGGATTATTTCTTCAATTCCATTAACAACATCCGCTATCCCTCCTTTTTTAGCAGCTAAAGCTAAAATTGGCCTTTTGCAGCCTAGGTAATCGAAAATTTTCCCAGTCTGCTCTGTCTCCTGACCACTACCAATAAGAATTAATGCATTAGAGCCCTTCATGTAAGAAACGGTATCATAATAAGAAAGATATCCTACCGAAACAAAATGATCGGAAAGTTCAAGATCGGCTACAATTTTGTTAATTTCAGGATTAATCTCGCCAACGTAATTGAATATAATATCAATACCCTTTTGCTTTAGTATTTTTATTGCCTTTAGAAAATAGGTTGGGTTGCGGAAAGATTTACCACTTAGAAATTTGCCAGCGTAGGTAATTGTAAATTTGCTAAATGGTTTTGCAGGGATCGGGTCATAATCATCAGGATCATAACCATTCGGAATAACAATAAAGTCTGTAGCTGGCCTATTTGGATAGGCTTCGCGATATTGTTGCGCCATTTTTTCTGAAACGACAATTACACGCGATGCCTTATTGAGCACTATTGGCTCCAGAAAATTATTTAGTGGTCCAAATATCTTACCCTTTAAACCTTTCAGTGGATTATCGACTACTGCCAATTTCCAGGGATCGCGTAAATCTATCACATACTTTATACCATACCGTGATTTAGCAAAAGGCGCTACAAGTAATGGAAAAAATGGATCACCAGTAGCAAAAAGCAAATCAGGCTTCTCTTTTTTTATGATCGATCCAATCGTTGTAAACAATGGTTTTAACCATCTGGTTGGTAATCCTTTCCGCAAGCCTTTTAAAAAAATAGGTTCAGTAGAAATCCCTGTTCTGTATATTATTAAGTCGTTAGGAACATCTTTTAATAAGCTCGTATCAATTAAGAAATTGCTTTCTTTATAACATTCTTCTTTTACAGTTACCACTACAGGTTTCCAATTAAAATTCGGAATGTATTTTACAAATTTAGTTATACGAAAAGTACTTATTCCACCAGCAGGAGGGAAATAAGTAGCAAGCATTATCACTTTTTTCATATCAACTATCCCCTATGTTTTACTGCCCTGTACAACTTTCTGAGCACTCTGTAAAGTAAAGTTCTGTATACTCTACCATAAGGAGCGTAATCCCAATATGATTTTCTTGGTGCATTTAAAATGCTGTCTAACTGCTCCTGAGTAAGATCGAATTTTTTCAAAACATAAGCAGTATCTTCCTTTTGCAGGTCTTCAGGATAGGTAGATTTTTTAAGCTCTTCTAATGCTGAATCTCTTGAAATTTCTCCGGCACAAATAAGACTTGAAAGATGGGATCGTCTTTTATCATAACCAAATTTTGTAGGTAACCAATATCCCTGAAACCAACGGGTATAAATAGATTCGTAGTGCTTACCTCCATAATAACGCCATCCAATCTCTTTTTCTAAAATAGGCATCGCATCTTTCTTAGAAAAATCTATATAATCCAGAATGTTAATAAATTTTTTACTATAAGGTGGAAACAGAAAATTAGCCAGATTTAAGTGTGGGAATGTTTTCAACTTCACTTTCCCAAATTTCTTATGGATATTTTTTATATATCCCCAGTCGAAATGCCCCTGAGACCATTCTGCAGGTAGATGCGTTTCTGTTTTAACATTATATCCTGTTAAAATATTATCCACATTTATCATTTTCGCTGTTCTAAGCATCGAAACCACAATAGCGTGATCACTTGGAATTTCGGAATCGGGAGTTGAGGCTTTTAAGAAAGCCAATTGCAGATCTCTAAATTCATTCCAATCTAAAACAATAGTATGTAAATCAATTTCTAATTTACGGCATATATTTTCTACATTTTTAATTGCTAATTCCGAATCCCAGCCATTATCGAGGTGTACAGCTAAAGGCCTTAAGCCAAGCTGTTTTACCTTATAGGCAACGTAAGTACTATCTACACCACCACTAACACCTATTACGCAGTCGTAATCATTATTCTTATTTTTATCTTTTATTCTATCTACAATTTCCTTAAGTTTTTTTTCACCTTCTTCACCAGAAAAAACTTTTCGCTTTATCTGCAAATCGTGGGTATGGCAATGATTACATACTCCTTGTTCATCAAATACAATATCCGGATCTGATGTATCCATTACACACTTCGTACATATTTCGTATGGTCTTGTCATAATTTACTTGGTATTAAATAAGGTTAATAATTCTTGGTATTGCGGATAGGTAATCAAAACAGCACGATGAGGACCATGAAAAACAAAAAAAGCACCCGCAGCAACTGCACTAGCACCGGCATCTACAGCATCTTTAATATCCTTTAAACTGCCAATTCCTCCTAATGCGATAAGGGGAGCAGATATTTCTCCACTGGCCTGTTTTATTAATGTTAAATCAGATCCTTGTAAGGTACCGTCTTTATCTACAGCATTTAACAAAATTTCCCCTGCACCTGCATCAACTGCCTGTTTTATATAACTTATCCAATTTTCATTAGCATTTTTTCCTTCACTTGACTTAAAAAGCTTAGGTCTTTGAAGCCAGTCTTTTTTAACATCTACTGAAACAACAATAGCAGAGCTGCCAAATCTTGCGACCAAATCCCTTACCAAATCGAGGTCTTCTAAAACTGCTGTCTGCAGGCAGATTTTTTCAACTCCTAATTTGAAAATTTTATAGGCTTGGTCAATTGTTTTAATCCCACCACCATAACACAATGGCATAAAACATTCACCTGCAAATTGCTCTATAAGACCGTAATTTGGCTCGCGTTTTAGTTTGCTTGCATCAATATCGAGCACCATCAACTCATCTACTTCTTTTGTATTGAAAATACGCATTGCATTCAATGGATCACCAATGTATTTCGGAGCAGCGAATTTGGTTGTTTTTACAAGACCACCATGTTGATTTAGTAACAGGGCAGGTATAACTCTATGTTTAAGCATTTATATTGATAAAAAATTTTTCAATAATTCCATTCCAAATCGATGACTCTTCTCCGGATGAAATTGAAAACCATAAATATTGTCTTTTTGTACCGAAGCAGTAACATCAGAACCATGATAGGCTGTTGCTACAACATGATTAGCATCTTCACAGACAGCATGATACGAATGAACAAAATAATAACGTAGTTCTTCATCCTGAATAGGAAATAACCCATTAGATTTATACACCTTTATAGCATTCCAACCCATATGAGGAACCTTGATTGGGTTTTCGGGTTGTGATACAAACTTTATTAGCTTTCCAGGAATCCATCCGAGTCCTGGCAGTACTCCTTCTTCACTTTCATCAAAAAAGAACTGCATACCCAGGCAAATTCCCAAAACCGGTATTTTTTTTTCGAGTGCTACAATATTTAAAGCCTCAACCCAACCGTGTTCGTTCAACTCCTTCATGCCCACATCAAAAGACCCCACACCTGGCAATATTACTTTTTTTGCCTGAAGTAAATCCTCAGGTGAATTAGCAATAATTACTTCACCACCCAAACGATTAATCATATTTACCACCGATTTAGTATTCCCTAACGATAAGTTCGGTATGTATATCTTGTTATTATCCATTGCACTGAATCTAATATTTCTTTTCTATCTAGATGAAATTACCTCAAGAATGCGTTGACCTGTTCTACCATCACCGTAAAGACTTAAACCAGAATCTATTGTTTTTCCATGCATTGCTTTAAAAGCACTTACAATATCAGCATCTACTGGAGAGGCTAACATATTTACGCCAGCTTCAATGAGTTCAACCCACTCCGTTTCATCGCGAAGCGTTAAACATGGCTTTAAATGGAAAAATGCTTCTTTTTGTACGCCGCCACTATCCGTCATTACCAGCGAACAATTTTGCAACAACCAGTTCATCTCTAAAAATCCAACAGGTTCAATTATTTTAATGTTTTGATGTAATTTTATACCATCTATTTTTTTAATCACACCTGCAGTCCGCGGATGAATTGGAAGTATAATTTGATGATTTGCAGCAATTATATTTAAAGCATCGATTATATTTCCAAGTCTTGATAAATCGTTTGTATTATCTGCTCTATGAATGGTACATAGTACAAACTCTGATTCAATATTATCAACTTGAGGTCGTTTCGCTCTTTCCTTGTAAAATAGGGTTGCATCGTACATTACATCTCCAACCTGATAAACTTTATTATCAGTAACCCCTTCATTTTTGAGATTATGAATAGCTGTGATTGTTGGAGCAAATAAAAGATCAGACGCATGATCCGTCAGAATTCTATTAATCTCTTCGGGCATCTTACGGTTAAACGACCTTAGGCCAGCCTCAACATGGGCAACAGGAATATGTATTTTTACGGCCGCCAGCGCACCAGCTAAAGTCGAATCAGTATCTCCATAAACCAATACCCAATCTGGTTTTTCGGCTAAAAGCACTTCTTCAATTGCCTCTAACATTCTACCCGTATTCTGTCCATGGCTGCCACCACCAATTTTCAATTGAAAATCAGGCTTACGAATATCTAGTTCTTCAAAAAACACATCAGACATATTAGCATCAAAATGTTGCCCGGTATGGATCATAATCTCTTCTACACCTTCTATGTCTCTTATTACCCTTGATATTACCGCAGCTTTTATAAATTGTGGCCTAGCGCCAATGATTGTACAAATTTTCATATTTTTCAAATTAAACTAACAAAAAGTTAAATTAACCTCTATTAATCATTAATTTTTAATTTCTGTTGTTTAAACTTTTCAAACTTATTATTAGGAATATATCCATTATATTTATAAAGACTCTCGTAACCAATGCACTTTTCTTTATCTAAAAACTTAATGATTTTTGCTGGATTGCCACCAATAACACAATAACCATCAGCAAAAGACTTTGTCACTACTGATCCCGCACCAACAATGGTAAAATCTCCCAGTTCTACATTAGGTAAAATGACTGAATTCATACCCACCCAACAATATTTTCCAATCTTTACAGTACCTTCCAAATGCTTAGTTGTATCATAAATATCATGATTACTGCTAATAATCCCAACATTCGCAGCAATTTGAGAATAGTCTCCTATAATTATCTTTCCCATGCCCTGAATATAACATCCAGGCATCATCCCAGGTGATGTTTCAATTCCTGCTTCAATATTTTTAGGATAAGTAACAATACTTGTAAAGTGAACCTGCCAATAGGCAGATCGGTTGAATCCTAATATTTTTTGAAAAAAGAAATACCTAAAATTAATAGGGGTCTGTGTATTTCTTGTTTCATAGATACACCTTGTAAATGGGAGGGTTTTGATTATACCCCAATATATATTCTTTATTATCCTTTTCATATATCTGATACCAAAGCTCTTTTTTTGGAAAGTTGAAATGACCGCACTAAATAGATGATATATATTATCGAAAAATTGATCGCATAAAGTTTCACTGTAAGTAATATATCTTTATAAATAACTGCTCCAGTATATAAAACTAAAGCAGTGCTAAATAAGATATAAATATGCCAAATAAAGTCTTCTTTCTGTTTGTGTACAATATAAAATATAAAGCTTAGCGGGCTTGATATGAATTTGAAGAAAAACATGAAAAGTAGGATGTCTAGGAATTTCCCCGCTGGAGCCCATTGATTTCCAAATAGCAAAACTATGAAATGATCTCCAAATAAGTATAATAAAATAAAAGGAAATACTGAAATCGCTAACATCTTTTTCAAAGTACTCAGATACGCCTCCTGGCAACTACCAGTCTCTCTATAATCTTTAGCAGCTCTTTCTTTAAACACATCAAGAATAGCTCCTGCCAATAATGAGATTGGAATATTCAAGAGTGTAAGAATAAATGAAAAATATCCTGAATCTTTTGGATTAAACAACCATAGAAAAACAAAAACTGGCATTTGTGCACAAAGTACATTCATCAATTCAGCAGGTAATATATACATTGGGAACTTAGCATATTTTTTTCCAACATTCTGATACTGCGCCCTCTGTTCTGTGCTTATCGACAATGATGATTTCATCTCGATAGTCTTTATCTTGTATCTTAAAAAAAGATTTGAAAACAAATGGCTCAAAGTTAACGCCGAGGCTAAGAAAATTGCTGTTGGAAAGAAGAAACCTATCGATACGGCAAATGCCCCAAATAACACGCTCCTCAAAATCTTATTGAGAGAAAGTACTGTAAACTTCTTTTCCCTAACAAGCCAATAGTTTAATATCTGAAATGAGCTTAATAAATATGTTGCGATTGGGATAATCAGAAATATCCATCTGTGCTTATCTTTAATCCCAAATATTGAATTCAAAAAATCAAGTGGCAAGGCGATCATAAAGATTGCTATGATACCGCAAACAGCAAGATTAATCCAATTACAGAGATGCATCAGGTCGATAACTTCATTCTCTGTATCCGGAAGCATTATTGCAAGTTCGTACTTACCTGTTGATAAAATGCTCAAAATGCTAATGGATGCCAAAAAGCCAGCATAAATACCATATTCTGCCGGTCCAAATTGTTTTGCGATGACTGGAATAATCAGAAAAGATATGGCCTGTGCCATTGCTGTGCCAGAAAATAATTTAAGAATATTTTTGTCATATTCTCCAAGTCGTAATCGCATTTGATTTAGCTTAGTTTCCAGCCTTATATATTCTTTCGATAATATCTACAACCTTTAATCCTTCTAAGGCATTTGTAGTTATATTCCCATTTCCATTAATCACATCTACAATATTTTCATAAATATAGTGGTGATTTGCCGCCGAACCTTTATAAGGGCCGTAATCATTTGGTGGATTACTTTCTTTTAATACAGGCATTTCATAATCCTTAATATGGCAATACTCTACTTCATTCATATATTGCCCGCCTACTTTAAGCGAACCGTTTTCAGCGATAACAGTGATTGAGCTTTCCAAATTCTTATTCCACACTGCTGTTGAATAGTTTAAAGAACCCATTCCACCATCTACAAAGTCGAAACTAACAAAGCCCGAGTCCTCAAAATCTGTACTTGTATGGTGACTAAAATCATTGAGTTTTCCTTGAATATTATGTATATCGCCAAAGTACCAATACATTAAGTCAATAAAATGAGAAAATTGTGTAAACAAGGTACCTCCATCTAATTCTTTCGTTCCATGCCATGAGCCTGGTTTGCCCGTTTTAGGATCTGGTTTATAATATCGATCATCTCTATTCCAATAACAGTTGATCTGAACCATAAATATTTTGCCCAGTATGCCCGCTTCTAAAATGCCTTTTAACCATTCTGATGGAGGCGAGTAGCGATTTTGCATTACGCAAAAAACTTGCTTATGTTTATGTAATGCCTTAAATATAACGCGTTCACAACCAGCTTTAGTTAAAGCCATTGGTTTTTCAACTACGATGTGGCAATTACGATCTAATGCTTTAATTGCCTGTTCTTCGTGAAATCCGTTTGGCGTAGCAATAGAGATTACATCAATCTCTAAATTAGATTTTATTAATTCATCAATCGAAGAGAAAAATTTAGCTTCTTTATATGCTTCAATGCCAAGCTCTTGTGATGATTTGGTATCACATAATGCAACTAGTTCACAATTTTCATTGCCTTGAATCATACTTGCATGACGTTTCCCAATATGCCCACAGCCTATTACTGCAAATTTTATTTTTTTGTCAGTTTTCATTCTATTTAACTCTGATTACTAAATTATTTTCTAACTTATATTCTTGTCCACTCTCTTCACATATTGCGATGCCACTATTATCGAAATTTAATCGATGTCCGTACTCGCTTACCCAACCTATTTGTTTAGCAGGATTACCTACAACTAATGCATATGGAACTATCGTTTTGGTAACAACAGCACCAGCCCCTATAAAAGCAAACGCGCCAATATCGTGGCCACAAACAATAGTTGCATTCGCACCAATTGAGGCACCTTTTCCAACATGAGTTTTTGAGTATTGCCCTCTTCTATTTACTGCACTTCTGGGGTTAATCACATTTGTAAAAACCATTGATGGCCCTAAAAAAACATCATCATCACAAGTAACGCCCTCATAAATTGAAACATTATTTTGAATCTTGACGTTTTTACCTAACTCAACCCCTGGAGAAATCACCACATTTTGACCTATATTACAATTTTCACCAATTATACAGTTTGACATCACATGCGAAAAATGCCAAATTTTAACTCCTTCTGAAATATTTGCCCCCTCATCTATCACAGCTGTTTCATGTGCGAAAAATTTACTATCCATCTATTTAAAAAAGTTAATTATATTTTCAATAATGTAGTCTTGAACTTCAGTTTTCATTTCGGTATGGATAGGAAGAGAAATCACTTCCCTGCATAATCTTTCCGCAACTGGGAAATCTCCTTCATTATAGCCATAAACCAAATAAGCTTCTTGTAAATGTACCGGAACAGGATAATAAACCATTGTGGGGATGCCATTATCCTGAAGATATTGCTTGAATTCATCCCTTCTTCCATCCTTAACTTTACAGGTATATTGATTAAATACATGCGTAGAATAACTTGCTCTGGCCGGAATAACAAGGCCATTCAGACCTGAAATCATTTCATCATATTTTTTGGCTACCCCTTGTCTGGCAAGGCTGTAGTCATCTAAATATTTAATCTTCACATTAAGTATAGCAGCCTGCACAGTGTCTAATCTCGAATTAATACCAACAACTTCATGATAGTATTTTTTTCGCTGACCATGATTGGCAATGATATGAATTTTTTCACCCAAGGCTTCATTTTGGGTCAGCAAAGCGCCACCGTCGCCAAAACAGCCCAAATTTTTTGATGGAAAAAAAGAGGTAGTGCCAATATTACCAATGGTTCCTCCAAAGGCTTTTGAGCCATCCTTAAAAATGTATTGAGATCCCATGGCCTGAGCTGTATCCTCGATAACAGCAATACTATACTTCCTGGCGATAGCTAAAATCGCTTCCATATTGGAGCATTGACCAAATAGGTGAACAGGAATAATCCCTACAGTTTTATCTGATATCAGTTCTTCAAGTTTCGTATGGTCTAACTCGAAAGTATCTTCTGTAACATCAATAAATTTAGGGATAAGCCCTAATAAGGCAATCACCTCGACAGTTGCAATATAGGTAAAGGCAGGAACGATAATTTCATCACCGGGTTTAAAGCCCAAGGCCATCATAGCTATTTGAAGTGCATCAGTCCCATTTGCACATGTTACCGCACTGTTAACATTGTTATATTCTTTTAGGCTATTGCTGAATTGCTTTACCTGTGGCCCGTTTATATATGCTGCTCCTTCTACTGCCTCCAGCAATGCCTGATCAATTTCTGATTTGATTTTTAAATATTGACCTTTAAGGTCTACCATTTGGATGGCATCTTTCATAACTTTAATTTAGAATTTTATCACTGATTAATTTCCCAATCGACAATGATGAAGTTGCGGCGGGAGAAGGTGCATTCCTAACATGAATGATATTTGCATTTTGAAGAATATTAAAATCATCTATTAAATTTCCTTTTTTATCACAAGCCTGCGCTCTAACACCTGCTCCACCTTCAACCAAGTCACTCTGATTGATCTCTGGTATTAGCTTTTGTAAGGAACGGGTAAATGCTGCCTTTGATAAAGACCTATAAATTTCGCCCATCCCAGTTTGCCCATATTTCGCAACAATTTTCCAGAACCCGGGCCAGGCTAATGTATCACCCATATCTTTCAAACTGAAATCACTGAATTTATATCCTTCTCTTTTAAAAGCCAGAACAGCATTTGGTCCAGCTTCAATTCCACCGCCAATCATTCTGGTAAAATGAACACCTAAAAATGGAAATTCCGGATCGGGAACTGGATAGATTAAATGTTTAACTAAGCTTTCGCGCTCAGTTTTCAATTTGTAGTATTCGCCCCGAAAAGGTATAATTCTAAGATTATTGTCATCCTCCGTTAAAGAGGCTATGCGATCAGAAAATAGTCCACCACAACTTACTAGTTTAACAGTACTGTATACTTCAAGATTAGTCTTAACAATTATGCACTTACTATCTTGTTGAATCTTATTAACTTCCTGGTTAAAAGATATTTCCCCACCAAGTGCCATAAAAAGTTCTAAAATCTTTTCTGCCATTTTCGGATAGTCAATGATACCTGTTTGTGGAACGAAAATTGACTCTAATGCAGCACAGTGTGGTTCAATCTCTCTACTCTCAGCAGCTGAAAGTCTTTTCAAACCTTTTAAGCCATTTTCAATCCCCCTCTGATAAATGTTGTTTAAACCAGGTAGCTCTTTTTGATCTGTAGCGACAATAATTTTCCCACAAATATCATAAGGAATCTCATGTTGTTGAGCAAACTCAATTATAGATTGATAACCCGAAATACAATTCTGAGCTTTCAGACTTCCTGGTTTATAATAAATACCACTATGTATAACACCACTATTATGGCCAGATTGATGCTTTGCAACACCATCTTCCTTATCTAAAATTAAAACATTTAACTCAGGTTGAGCAATTTTTAATTGATAGGCAGTAGATAAACCAACAAGCCCTGCACCAACAACGATGATATCATATTTTTTAATTGACATGAAAATAATTATAATCTACCATCAACAATATTCCTATCAATAAATGATTTAGTATCAAAAATTACTGCCCCCTTATCTTTATAAGTCTGAAAATCGATAGATAAAAACTCATTGTGCGATACTGCCACAATGATGGCTTTATAATCAGTTCCATTTAAACGATCAATAATTGGCACGTTATATTCATGTTGCACATCTTGCGGATCAGCCCATGGATCATAAATATCCACATCCAATCCAAATTGTAATAATTCTTGATAAATATCAATTACCCGCGTATTCCTCGTGTCAGGGCAATTTTCTTTGAATGTAAAACCTAGTATTAAAGCTTTGGATCCTTTAATAAGATGTCCCTTACCTATCATTAATTTAATAACCTTGTTTGCGACGAACATGCCCATGTTATCATTAACTCTTCTGCCAGATAATATTACCTGTGGATGGTAACCTAAAGACTCTGCTTTATGCGCCAGATAATAAGGATCTACACCAATACAATGCCCGCCTACTAAACCAGGTTTATATTTGAGGAAGTTCCACTTTGTTCCAGCGGCCTCAATTACATCTGTGGTATCTATACCTATTCGATCAAAAATTAAAGCCAGTTCATTAACAAAAGAAATATTTACATCTCTCTGTGCATTTTCAATAGCTTTACTGGCTTCAGCAACCTTTAAACTTGGAGCTTTATGTGTGCCGGCAGTTATAATGCTACTGTATAAGTTGTCAACAACTTCAGCAATTTGAGGTGTAGAACCAGAAGTTACCTTTTTTATTTTAGTTAATGTGTTTACTTTATCTCCTGGATTGATTCTTTCTGGAGAATAGCCGCAATAAAAGTCCTCGTTAAATTTTAGCTGGCTAAATTTTTCCAGTACTGGCACACATTCCTCTTCTGTACAACCAGGATATACAGTTGATTCATAAATCACGATATCACCCCTCTTTAATATTTTGCCAAGCATTTCTGATGCTTTTAGCAGAGGCGTTAAATCTGGAGCTTTAAATTGATCAATAGGGGTGGGAACTGTTACTATATATATGTTACTGCTTTCTATGGCACTAACAGCTGAGGCAAATGACAATCCTATACCATTCTTAACGCGTACACTTCTAAGCGTTTCTAAATCGGCCTCTTGTGTGCGGTCTTCGCCATTATTCAGTTCTTCAACTCGTTCCTGGTTGATATCAAACCCAATAACTTCATATTTTTTAGCAAACTCTATAGCAAGAGGTAAGCCTACGTAACCTAAACCAATAATAGCAATCTTATGTTTACTCATTTATAAATTTTTATTAAAATCTAAAGCATATGTGCATTTAAGTACACTAAAACATTTATTTGATCTTCTAGTCTTACAACAACAAAATCAATTTTCTACTTAAATATCTTTTGATACCATTTTAAGTCCGCACTTTGTCCATAATTACCATAGCCATAACCATAGCCATAATATTTACTGACAATATCATTTACCACTATTCCAAGGTTCTTCATTTTCTTTGTCTGATATAGGTCTTCAACGATTTTCAACTGATCCTTTTGCGTAATTTTTTGTCTAACAAGGTATAGCGTTACATCAGCATACCTTGAAAGTAATTGCGCGTCAGCTATTATACCTACTGGCGGAGCATCCATAATGATATAATCAAATTCCTTCTTTAATTCCTCAATAAGCTTTGGTACATGCTCATTCATTAAAGTCTCAGCCGGATTAGGTGGTAGCGGCCCCGATGAAACAATATATAAATTTTTATTAATCGATAAAGGCTTAACTATATCGGTCATCTTGATTTCAGAATTTATAGTAAAATTACTAAAGCCCATATCATTGCGAACAGCCAGTTTAGCGGAGAGACCTGGTTTACGTAGATCCAATTCCATTAACAGCACTTTTTTACCAGCTAATGCTAAAATATTACCCAAATTAATTGCGGTGAATGACTTACCTTCCCCGCTCATGCTTGAAGTTAAAAGAATAACTTTTTCATTTTCTGTCTTTAAGTAAAATGAAAGATTGGTTCTTAACGCCCTGAACTGCTCTGAAATGGCAGAACGGCTCTGATTCGCAACAATTAAATTATCTTCACTCAAATTATGACTGATTTCACCAATTACAGGAACATTAGTAAGGGCCGCAATCTCCTCCTTTGTTTTAATACTGGTGTTTAACAACTCTTGGCCGAAAATAAATGCTATGGGAATAACTAACCCCGCGAGTAGTCCGATCAGGTAAAAAAGACTTTTCTTTGGGCTTATTGGGTTAACATCAGATTTCGGGGGATCGATGGTCTTCGCAATTGAGATATTAGAAGTTTTAGAAATATTAGTTTCTTCAGCTTTTTGCATCAAAAATATATACAATTCCTGTTTAATTTGCTGATTTCTGGCTAGTTTTAAATAATTCTTTTCAATTTGTGGAACACCAGAAATTTGATCCTCTGCAGTGTTTAATTGCTTTCGAAGTTTATCTCTTGTAAATAAAGCAGTTTTTTTAGTACTTTGGATATTGGAAAGCATATTGCCACGCAGCTCTGCAATCTGCTTGTCTATATTTTGAATAAATGGACTTTGCTCTGTTAAACCTAGCAACTGTTTTTCCCGTTCAATGAGCAAAGAATTATAATGCTCCATAATATTGGAAAAAACCATATCCTGAGGGATTAGTGCCGAAGGAAATACTTTTTTATTGTCTACGTTATTTTTCAAATATTTTTCAAGTTCATTGATCACAGTAACCTGAGTTTCGGCCTTGGCTAATTCTGCAGCAAAGCCCCCAGAGTTTTGAACCAATAACTTACCCTGCTCACTCATATCAGACAACCGATTCCGTTGTTTAAAGGATTCTACTTCATTTTCAACATCACCCAGTTCAGAAGCAATCACATTTAATCTTTCTTTAATGAAACGGTAAGTGCTGTCAGCTACAGCATTTTTATCGTTCAAATTGGACTGTGTATATTTTTTTATCAAAGTATTTAAAATATCTTCCCCTTTATTAGGTAGCGGATATGAAAGTCTTAAATCGATGATACTTACCTGCTTATTACTTGCAGCAACAGCCAGTAATCCCATTAAGGAAGCTACTCTGGAATCTATAGAACTAATGGTAACATAATATTCACTATTGTCTATTTTATAGTTTTGGTTAGGCTCAATTTGTAATATTCCTATTCCATTAACTTTAAAAGGTTCATTCCATCCAATCTCCTTTTTAAAATCCTGGGCGCTTATTAAAAATTTATTTGCTGATACCTTAACTACATCTAATTTAGTGGTGCTAATCGTATCTACCCCTTTAATTATATTAATTTTAAATGGTGCCTCGTATAATTCCCGGCTAACAAAATCTGTTTTTTTTGAGTATACAATGTTTAATTGCATTTCCCGGACTACCTGTTCCATCAGAAATCTTGTTTTTAAGATCTCGATTTCATTGTCAACAGAGTTTTTAGAGCCCATTAATCCACCTAGGTCCATCAGTGCCGTATTCTGCTTTGCAATTCCACCGCCCTTCTGATCGTCATTTACAATTAGTTTAGCTTTGATCTGATAGCTTGGTGCTGTATATTTCCCATATATAAAAGCAAATAGCAGGCAAACGAAAATACTAACTAGACACCAAACCCATTTGTCTAAAAGTTTACTAAAAATATCTTTTAAATTAAGCTCAAGCTCATCCCGGCTTTGCACTGTATTCATTTCTGGAGGGTTATTCATTAAAGATTGCTATTATTTAAAACTAGAAATGGCTAGAACAATTACAGAAATTACCGAAGCGATTAAACCAATGGTTTGAATCTGGGCTGAATTTGTTGCTGCAACTTTTCTTTTATTGGGTTCTACATAGATAACGTCATTCTGTTTTAAATAATAGAACGGACTGCTAAAAACACTACTGGAATTAAGATCCAAACGAGCAAACTCTTTTTTACCATTGTTATCGCGAACAATTAATACATTTTCTCTTCTCCCGTAAATGGTTAAGTCGCCAGCTAAACTTAAAGCATCCAAAATCGTAACCTTTTCATTAGGTAAGGTATATGCGGAAGGCGCGTTTACCTCACCCAATACACTCACTTTAAAGTTAGCAAAGCGGAGTTGTACATTTGGTTGTTTGTAAACATCAGATGCTTTTTCGCGAATGAGCTCTCTTGCTTGGTAAGTAGTTAAACCGACAACCTTTAATTTCCCGATAAGGGATAATTCGATTTCGCCATTTTTGTCGACTAAAAAGCCTGTATTTTGTGTCGATACACTGTTATTGGTATTGCCTCCTAAGGTAGGTGTTGCTGCGGCTTGATTAATAATTGCTCCGCTCTGAGGATTAAGTGTGAAAATATTAATACTTAAGATATCGTCAGGTTGTATTATTGGCTCTGTGAAAGCGATTGCACTATCTAAGCTAGCTTGTTTAACAGACTGAATGTCCTGAAAATAAGCAATTTTTTTATTGCTAACACAGGAAAAGGAAAGGGTAATCGCAAAAAACAGAACTGCCAACTTCGATCCCTTATTCACATTATTTCTTTTATTCATAGGTATAAATCTGTCCTAATAATATTGTAGATTATGAACAGTTTGCAAACTTAATCATTTAATTGTAATATCTAAAAGGCATAATTTCAGATAATCTTGATATAGTTTAATTGTGAGCGTTAATCATAAAAATAATGCCAGAATTTTAATCCTGATTAGAAGTAATTATTCATGAGGCTAAAACCGATCCAAAAATTTCTTGATTTTTAAAATCATAAAAACCAATCAAATCGTAAAGTCTTCCAGACTGGACTGCTTCTGTTAATGTATTTAAATGTTTATCATGATGTAAGTCAGTACCTGCAAAATCATACATTTTTTCCTTCAAAAGCAATTCTGCCAGATGTTTAACATCTTTACCATAGTAGCCTAATACCGAAAGTAAATTAAGCTGCAGTAAACACCCTTTTTCTTTAAATCGTTTTAATCGGCTTTTATCTTTAAAATAAAAAGTATAACGTTCTGGATGGGCCAATACTGGCCGATATCCTTTAATTTCAATATCAAAGATCGTTTGACTAATGCGAGGACTTTCTGATAAGTATGACATTTCGATCAATAAATGTTTTTGATCTAACGTACACAAATGTCCATCTAAGGTAAAATCCTGATCGACCATATATTCTGCCCCAGCACCCAATTTGGTTATTATATTGGCTTGATTAAGTGCTGTTTGTAAATTCTGCTTGGCCTTGGCTATACTTTCTGGTGTATTGGGATAAAGTTCTTTTAAGATATGTGGCGTAGCGATCAATTGCTCAAAACCCAGTTCAGTCAGTGATTTCACAAATCGAACAGAAGTTGCCACATCTGGAGAACCGTCGTCAATACCAGGTAAAATATGCGAATGCATATCCACCCCAAGCCAGGAGATATCGGTAACTTTATTCTTTTTACTAAAAAAACTTAACATATAACTTAACGGGTGATTGGGCTATAGTACTAAAAACATCATTTAACTCCTAAATGCCCTCATGGTAAAGGTCAGCATATTTATATACCTTAACAGAGACAACAATATTCGTACATACTTAACTGATAAAAAACAAATTTATTACGCAATATGCATCTAGGCATCCGGATTAAAAATAAAGGTAGTAATTAGGATTGTAAAAGTAGACGAAATAAGACAATAAGTAGATCTTTTTGAAATTTTTAATAAAAAATTAATCTGCTTAAACTAAATAATCTAAACAGTAGATAATTCGATGCATTAATAGCTTTTCCTTAACAAAATCATAATTATTAGGATCAATGCCAGCAATTGAAATATACTCCAAATTCAAAATAAATTTTACTTCTCCAAGGATAATTTGTTCATAAGTATTAACATAGATTACCTTTCGGTAATAACAGTGTAGCCTATTGTTTTTCCAGTATTTTATCTTTCGTTAAAAGGTGCTGATAAATGGATTGAAGCATAAGCTCAATACTATTTAAAGTTTTATAGTTGCCCCGTTTTTAGATATTCCATCCTTTTTCATTAAATGAGAATCAGATATCACCGTAACTTTTGCCTTTAAGTAAGTGATAGGCGATTCAAGGTACAGAAAAAGAGAAGTTATCAAAGGGCTACATAGTATAGAGAAAACCTAACGTTAAAGTGAAGCCTGTATCAATCCTATCTTATCTTTGATTTTCGCAATATAAAGATTCTTTGATTAGGGCAAAAACGACAAACGAAACACCCACGCACAACTCCGCTCTTTTGGCGAAAAACTAGAAATCTCCAACAAATGTAGTTGTATCTATTAAAAACCAATGAAAATATGACATAAATAGACTTACTTAATTTGCTTAAGCAGATAACTGCCATAACCACTTTTAACTAGTGGAGTAGCAATAGCCCTAAGCTGTTCTGCATCGATAAACCCCATGCGGTAAGCAATCTCTTCGATACACCCAATCTTTAAACCTTGTCTTTCTTCGATAATCTGTACAAATTGTCCAGCTTGCATTAACGAGGTAAATGTTCCGGTATCTAACCATGCAGTGCCTCGGCTCAATACACCCACTTTTAATTTACCACGTTCCAAATAAACACGATTAACATCAGTAATCTCATATTCACCACGGGGAGAAGGTTTAATATTCTTGGCAATTTCAACTACCTCATTATCGTAAAAATATAATCCAGGTACCGCATAACTTGACTTTGGTTGAACAGGTTTTTCTTCAATGGAAATAGCTTTGTTGCTTCCATCAAATTCAACCACACCGTAACGTTCCGGATCTGCCACCTGGTAAGCAAATACCACCCCTCCATCAGGATCGGAACTGGCTTGTAACAATTTAGCCAATCCGTCACTATGAAAAATATTATCGCCCAGCACCAGCGCCACTTTATCTTTACCGATAAACTCTTCTCCGATCACAAAAGCCTGTGCTAATCCATTGGGCTCTGCTTGCACCGCATAACTGAATTTACAGCCCAATGAAGTGCCATCACCCAATAGCTTCTGGAAATTAGGAAGATCATGCGGAGTAGAGATAATCAGAATTTCTTTTATTCCAGCCAACATCAAGGTAGAGAGCGGGTAATAAATCATTGGCTTATCGTAAACCGGCATCATCTGTTTACTACAAGCGAGTGTTAAGGGATGCAAACGGGTTCCGCTGCCACCAGCTAAGATTATACCTTTCATATTTTAGTCATTAGTTCATTAGCCATTGCTTCATTGGTCATTACAGACCTAAATGAATAATGATGCCTATTTATTGTATTTTAATTTGTTTTATACACTCCACCAAGCTATCTCTCCAGTAAGGAATTTCAATATTAAATGTACTTTTTATTTTAGATTTATCCATTACTGAAAATGCGGGACGAGTTGCATTTGTCGGGTAAGCAGATCCAGGTA